>JBPJFY010000035.1:0-1064 GCA_051208045.1 Oleiphilaceae bacterium G1-8 | reverse complement strand
GCATCCGGAGCGAAGCGTGCAAATACGTCCGGATGGTGCGCCTCCCGCTTCATCGCGATCAGCGGCTTTACCTCCGCTTTGATGCAGGCCTCTACATTCGTGCGACTGAAATACCCGGTGTCTGCCAGTAACTCGGTGACTTCTCCAAGGTCGTCTGGTAAGGCGGCCAGTTTTTCCAGTGCAGGTTCAATCTGCTGTTTGTCATTCGGCGCCTGCGTCACGTGCGTCGTGACGATGAGCAGACTGTCGGTATCCACACCATTCTGAACGTTGAAGCATTGCTCGAATCCACCGCCCGAAACCGGCATGATACGGGATTCTTCATCCGTCAGATTGATCTGGTCTTTGTCGTTTGGACCGGGAGCTGGTGGCTTCGGCTCCCGGCCTCGCGGCTTTTTTCCCGTAGTTCTCTGTGCCTGACGCGCCGCTATTTTGGATTCGTACGCGGATTGCGCGTCACTGTCTCGTTCGGCAGCACGCGCTTCAAGCTCCGCCTTGGCCTGTGCCAGTGCGGCGAGACGGTCCTCCCGTCGAGCAATCTCGGCGGGAATATCCATGCCATCTGGCACAGATTCCTGGTCTGCCGCCTCCGCCCGTGCCGTCAGTGCGTTAACCTCCTCTCTTAGTTGCTGTTCGAGCTGCTTGGTTCGACCATAGGATAAAGCCTTGTGTTTACTGGCATTGGCTTTGACCTTGGAGCCATCCAAAGCAATCTGCCCCAGCTTGAGCACATTCATCGTCTTCGCCAGCAGCAGAACCTGAACGAAGAGTGCTTCGATCTCGGACAGAAAACGACGACGGAAGGTCGCCAGTGTGTCGTGATCCGGATGCGTATTGCCCGCAACATAACGAAAGGCCAGCGAGTCGTAGGTGGCTCGCTCAATCTTGCGACTGGAAAATGTGCCGGTGGCATAGCCGTAGATCAAAAGACCCAACAGTACCGATGGATGATGCGCAGCAGAACCCCGACCAGCGTACTGCCGGGTCAATATGCTGAGATCCAAATGTTCGATGACCTCCACGACGAACCGAGCAAGATGGCCCTCGGGCAGCCACTCGTCGAC
>JBPJFY010000034.1:0-1145 GCA_051208045.1 Oleiphilaceae bacterium G1-8 | reverse complement strand
GCAATACCCGAAAGAATTCAAAGAAGAGGCCGTGGCGCTCGTTCTGGAGCAGGGTTATTCCATTCCTGAAGCTGCCAAATCTTTGGGTATCGCAACGAACATGCTTTATCGTTGGAAGGATCAGATGCAGAAGCAAGCAGACGAAGCCACTCTGTCAGAAACCGAACGTGAGGAGCTTAAACGGCTGCGCAAAGAAAACAAAGAATTGCGTATGGAGAAAGAGATATTAAAAAAGGCCAGCGCCTTCTTTGCGAAAGAAATGAAGTAAAATTTGGTTTCATCAAGACTGCATCTCAACAATTTTCTGTAGCAGGCCTGTGCCGCCATTTAGAGGTCAGCACCTCAGCTTACTACGACTGGTTGAAGCGGCCTGGCAAACTGATCAGTGCGGAGACACTGCATTTGCACCGACGAATCAAAGCGCTTTTTAATGAGAGTCGAGAAAGTCTTGGAAGCCGAGAAATGATGAAGAAACTTCGCAAGGAGGGCATTAACGTTGGCCGGTATCGGGTGCGTCAACTTATGGCCAGGCTCGGTCTCAAGGTAAAGCAACGAGTCGCCTATAAGGCAACGACCAAGCGGAAGCATTCAGATTCTGTTGCTGATAACTTGCTAAATCAGAACTTTAACCCCAGTGAACCAAACAAGGTTTGGGCGGGTGATGTGACCTATCTGCAAACCGCTGAAGGCTGGATGTACCTGGCAGTTATCATGGATCTGTGCTCACGTCGCATTGTTGGCTGGCACCTTGATAAGCGAATGACGGCCGATTTAGTTTGCAAGGCGATGATCAAAGCCTATAACTTGAGACAGCCACCCAAGGGGCTGGTTTTCCACAGTGATCGAGGCTCACAGTACACGAGCAGAAGGTTTCGTAAGCTGTTAGCCGGTTACGGCATTAGAGCGAGCATGGGCGATGTCGGAGCGTGTTGGGATAATGCGGTGGTTGAGCGGTTCTTTGGCAGTTTAAAACACGACTGGATTTTTAAAGTTGCACAGCCAACGCGAGAGCATATGAGAAAGGACGTGGCCGATTACATCAGGTATTACAACCTGGATCGACTGCATTCGGCGAATAATGATTTATCGCCAATTGATTACGAAAATTCTCTAAAGAAAGTGTCCGGTTTGAGTTGACCAGAACA
>JBPJFY010000033.1:0-1265 GCA_051208045.1 Oleiphilaceae bacterium G1-8 | reverse complement strand
CATCTGATCCTTCCAACGATAAAGCATGTTCGTTGCGATACCCAAAGATTTGGCAGCTTCAGGAATGGAATAACCCTGCTCCAGAACGAGCGCCACGGCCTCTTCTTTGAATTCTTTCGGGTATTGCCTGTAAGTTCGTTTTTCGCTCATTATGACACCTTTCTGATTGACTGTTATTGTCTCTCATTAAAGTGTCCGGTTCCATTAGACCAGAACAATTGGGTACGTTGTTGTAATAGTCTTTTATTCTATCTTCTACGTGGTTTACTGCCCAAACAGCACACCGATCTAACCCTTCGCAATCTTTTCTAGTTGCGGGACTAATATTACCACCTAAATAAATCTCAAATTTATTTTTATTTAATTGGTCTTGAATAAATCTGGGTACTGGGTTCAAAAACTCTTTTCTTAGATCGAACTTACCAATTTTTGGCCATCGACCGTCCAATATTGCATCGCTATTCACCGAAATTCTAAAAAGAACTTCAGAAGAAACAATTTCTCCAACACTCAAATTGACAATTTCTTTTGTATCAAAAAATACCATATCATTTTCAGGCAATATCTGAGCATGTATTCGATACCCATCAACTGGTATCTCAACTATTGAACCTATAGTTCTTCTCTGTCGTTTTCTCATATTCTACCTGTGCTAACGCCTGGCTCAGCGAGTTTGTTGCACTGGCTGGCTTTTGCGCTAAAGTGGCTTGTCCACGCGCAAAAGGCGGACAGTGTAACAAATCCGTTGCAGCCACTGGTTATGTTTTTGTGTGCCTTCGTCATGTCCCTTACCCGTATGCTGAACGAAGCGTTAAAAAACTAAACCGGAAATTACCATTAAACTTTCCTTTTAGCCACCAGAAATGCACCAACTACCCCAGAGTGGGAACCAACGCCCACCCACCCGCGATTAGAAAATGAAACTCAATGGTCTGAGGATTTGCCCAACTAAGGTAGCCACCCAACCGGAACAGAACACGTTAACACGGTGAAAAATGAATGGAAGCGGAACAAAGTGCTAACAACCTTTAGGGCAATTTAGAGCGAAACCACCCCAACTGCACCGGCCTACCCTAACCTTTAAAACCGGCACTTTACCTAGCATCTTTTCATAAACAACACGAAAAGGAAGAGAACATAACGCCTGCATCTGCGGCAAGAAACAGTTGGCGGCTTTTGCGCCCGCGCAGCGGAATTGCGCAAAAGGTGACAACTGTTTTTTGTCCGTAGCATGCACTTGTTAGCACGCAGTTGCTATGCTGGTT
>JBPJFY010000032.1:0-1763 GCA_051208045.1 Oleiphilaceae bacterium G1-8 | reverse complement strand
GAAAGGACGTGGCCGATTACATCAGGTATTACAACCTGGATCGACTGCATTCGGCGAATAATGATTTATCGCCAATTGATTACGAAAATTCTCTAAAGAAAGTGTCCGGTTTGAGTTGACCAGAACACAGCATAGCAACTGCGTGCTAACAAGTGCATGCTACGGACAAAAAACAGTTGTCACCTTTTGCGCAATTCCGCTGCGCGGGCGCAAAAGCCGCCAACTGTTTCTTGCCGCAGATGCAGGCGTTAGCTGAAAAATAGCTTGCAGGTACGTACGTTAAGGCGTACGATAAGACTGTGTTATTTTGGAGAATGGAAATGAACACTCTTACTGCAAGCGAAGCGAGAGCAAATTTATATCGTTTACTGGATCAAACCAGTGAAACGCATCAGCCTATTACCATAACAGGTAAAAGAAATAGTGCTGTTTTAATTTCCTCTGAAGATTGGGAAGCAATACAGGAAACTCTGTATTTATTGTCTGTTCCAGGTATGAGAGAAAGTATACAAGAAGGTATGGAAGAGCCTATTGATTCATGCTCCAAGGAGCTGGATTGGTGAGTTGGCAACTTGTTTACACTAAACAAGCACAAAAAGATGCTAAAAAACTTGCTTCATCTGGTTTAAAGGAAAAGGCAAAAGAATTATTAAGTGTTATTGAAGTAAACCCTTATCAAAATCCTCCGCCATATGAGAAGTTGGTTGGTGATTTGGCAGGGGCATATTCGAGACGCATAAATATACAACACAGGCTGGTTTATCAGGTTTATGAATCTGAAAAAGTAATTAAAGTCTTACGCATGTGGACACATTATGAGTAGCAGCGAAGACCTGTCAGCTAACAAGTTGCTGCTACGGACGCAAAACAGTTGGCACCTTTCCTGCGTTCGCTGGCGCTCAGCAATAAAGTCGCCAACTGCTTTGCGCCGCAGAGCAATGCGTTAGCTGAAAAATAGCTTGCAGGTACGTACGTTAAGGCGTACGATAAGACTGTGTTATTTTGGAGAATGGAAATGAACACTCTTACTGCAAGCGAAGCGAGAGCAAATTTATATCGTTTACTGGATCAAACCAGTGAAACGCATCAGCCTATTACCATAACAGGTAAAAGAAATAGTGCTGTTTTAATTTCCTCTGAAGATTGGGAAGCAATACAGGAAACTCTGTATTTATTGTCTGTTCCAGGTATGAGAGAAAGTATACAAGAAGGTATGGAAGAGCCTATTGATTCATGCTCCAAGGAGCTGGATTGGTGAGTTGGCAACTTGTTTACACTAAACAAGCACAAAAAGATGCTAAAAAACTTGCTTCATCTGGTTTAAAGGAAAAGGCAAAAGAATTATTAAGTGTTATTGAAGTAAACCCTTATCAAAATCCTCCGCCATATGAGAAGTTGGTTGGTGATTTGGCAGGGGCATATTCGAGACGCATAAATATACAACACAGGCTGGTTTATCAGGTTTATGAATCTGAAAAAGTAATTAAAGTCTTACGCATGTGGACACATTATGAGTAGCAGCGAAGACCTGTCAGCTAACAAGTTGCTGCTACGGACGCAAAACAGTTGGCACCTTTCCTGCGTTCGCTGGCGCTCAGCAATAAAGTCGCCAACTGCTTTGCGCCGCAGAGCAATGCGTTAGCACAATAGTCCGCAATGATTATTCAGTGTTTTAAGTTGGTTTTACGTTTTTCTTTTCTTACAAAGTCAGTCGGGTAAATTTGTTCAAATCACCAAATTCAAAGGCCGCAAAACTACGTCGT
>JBPJFY010000031.1:0-1940 GCA_051208045.1 Oleiphilaceae bacterium G1-8 | reverse complement strand
AACCAGCATAGCAACTGCGTGCTAACAAGTGCATGCTACGGACAAAAAACAGTTGTCACCTTTTGCGCAATTCCGCTGCGCGGGCGCAAAAGCCGCCAACTGTTTCTTGCCGCAGATGCAGGCGTTAGCACAATAATACGCAGTGAATATTCAGTGTTTTAAGTTGGTTTTACGTTTTTCTTTTCTTCCAAAGTCAGTCGGGTTAATTTGTTCAAAGCCCCAAGTTCATAGGCCGTAAAACTCCGTCGTGGCCTCACGGTTAAATTCGGTGGTTTATCTAATTTCGGACAGTCCGGGCTTCGTTAAAGGAAATTGTTAACCAGGCAGTTGCCTTTGGAAAGGAAAAAGCCCAGAATCAAAACCATTAAATGAACAAAGCATTGTGTTGTATATTTGTGGGGTGGGGCAACATGGTAGTTTCAATCAAACATCTGGCAACGCCGTGCTAACAAGTGCATGCTACGGACAAAAAACGGCTGTCACCTTTTGCGCATTTCCGCTTCGCGGGCGCAAAAGCCACCAGCCGTTTTTTGCCGCAGATGCAGGCGTTAGGCGAGGGAGATTGAAATGCAAGAAATCAAGTTAAAAGATTTATTGGATGATACTCTTTTACCTTTTGGTTTTGAGCGAAACAAAAGGGGAATTCCGGTATATAAAAGAGATTGTAATGGCCAGACTCAAGAAATTGGGTTGAGAAAAGGAATTACAGGGGAAAAGGAGTTTTCAGTCTATTTCGAGGTTCCGGAAGAAGACACTTTTTATGAATTGTCTCATTTATGCCCTCTTAAAAACTCATATTGGTGGCCAGAGAACCTGTCAGAAGAATTAGCTAATTCGTTGCATAAACAACTCAAAGACATCGCTTTGGCTTATTTCAACAGTAACCCTGAAAATTCAATTACTGACGCACATGATATTGAAGCTTTGCAGGAGTTGTTATTACCAGAAAATAATTTTATGAAATGTGAGGGTGGTTACTGGCGCATAAGAGGTGATGTTATTGATATTGTTGATGTCGAGCTTTTAGTAAACAATTTATTTGCGTATGTTTATTTAACCGTTTGGCATAGAGATCTAGTCGATGGCAAAGAAGAGTTTAAACCACAAAATATAACTCGAATTACTTCTTGTTCTACGGGTAACAATAGAATCGATGATAATCCTAACTCTACATACTTCACTGTCAGCCGAGGTTTGGTCAACATTTCTAACCAAATTTGTCCAACAATTACTAATTATTTTGGTAGCATCAAAACGGTAGACCATGTTAAAGAAAAGGTGAGGCCCGAGTTTAAGTGTTACATAAAATCCGCCTAACAAGTTGCTGCAACGGACACAAAACGCTTGGCACCTTTTGTGCGTTCGCTGTCGCTCAGCAAAAAAGTCGCCAATCATTTTGTGCCGCTGAGCAATGCGTTAGCACAATAGTCCGCAATGATTATTCAGTGTTTTAAGTTGGTTTTACGTTTTTCTTTTCTTACAAAGTCAGTCGGGTAAATTTGTTCAAATCACCAAATTCAAAGGCCGCAAAACTACGTCGTGGCCTCACGGTTAAATTCGGTGGTTTATCTAATTTCGGACAGTCCGGGCTTCGTGAAAGGAAATTGTTAACCAGGCAGTTGCCTTTGGAAAGGAAAAAGCCCAGAATCAAAACCAATAAATAAACAAGGCACAATGTTGTATGTTTCTAGGTATGCGAAACATTGGATTTTTAACAAACCAGTGTTCTGGTCTAATGGAACCGGACACTTTAATGAGAGACAATAACAGTCAATCAGAAAGGTGTCATAATGAGCGAAAAACGAACTTACAGGCAATACCCGAAAGAATTCAAAGAAGAGGCCGTGGCGCTCGTTCTGGAGCAGGGTTATTCCATTCCTGAAGCTGCCAAATCTTTGGGTATCGCAACGAACATGCTTTATCGTTGGAAGGATCAGATG
>JBPJFY010000030.1:0-5314 GCA_051208045.1 Oleiphilaceae bacterium G1-8 | reverse complement strand
CGGTTCTTTAACAACTAATCAAGCAATGATGTGTGGGCACTGACTGGATAGACTCGCAAGATTATCAAGTCAGTGAATACACCTAAGTGATTCATTTGGTCTTGAGCAAGACTTAGTCGAAAGACGAAAAAGATTGAACTGAAGAGTTTGATCATGGCTCAGATTGAACGCTGGCGGCAGGCCTAACACATGCAAGTCGAGCGGTAGCACAGAGAGCTTGCTCTCGGGTGACGAGCGGCGGACGGGTGAGTAACGCGTAGGAATCTACCCGATAGAGGGGGATAGCCCGGGGAAACCCGGATTAATACCGCATAATATCTACGGATCAAAGAGGGCTTCGGCTCTCGCTATTGGATGAGCCTGCGTGGGATTAGCTAGTTGGTGAGGTAAAGGCTCACCAAGGCGACGATCTCTAGCTGGTCTGAGAGGATGATCAGCCACACTGGGACTGAGACACGGCCCAGACTCCTACGGGAGGCAGCAGTGGGGAATATTGCACAATGGGCGCAAGCCTGATGCAGCCATGCCGCGTGTGTGAAGAAGGCCTTCGGGTTGTAAAGCACTTTCAGTTGGGAGGAAAGGGTAGTAGTTAATACCTGCTATCTGTGACGTTACCAACAGAAGAAGCACCGGCTAACTCCGTGCCAGCAGCCGCGGTAATACGGAGGGTGCAAGCGTTAATCGGAATTACTGGGCGTAAAGCGCGCGTAGGCGGTTTGGTAAGCGAGATGTGAAAGCCCCGGGCTTAACCTGGGAACTGCATTTCGAACTGCCAGACTAGAGTATGATAGAGGAGTGTGGAATTTCCGGTGTAGCGGTGAAATGCGTAGAGATCGGAAGGAACATCAGTGGCGAAGGCGGCACTCTGGATTAATACTGACGCTGAGGTGCGAAAGCGTGGGGAGCAAACAGGATTAGATACCCTGGTAGTCCACGCCGTAAACGATGTCAACTAGCCGTTGGGGTACTTGATACCTTAGTGGCGCAGCTAACGCGATAAGTTGACCGCCTGGGGAGTACGGTCGCAAGATTAAAACTCAAATGAATTGACGGGGGCCCGCACAAGCGGTGGAGCATGTGGTTTAATTCGATGCAACGCGAAGAACCTTACCTGGCCTTGACATCCAGAGAACTTTCCAGAGATGGATTGGTGCCTTCGGGAACTCTGAGACAGGTGCTGCATGGCTGTCGTCAGCTCGTGTTGTGAAATGTTGGGTTAAGTCCCGTAACGAGCGCAACCCTTATCCCTATTTGCCAGCACTTCGGGTGGGAACTCTAGGGAGACTGCCGGTGACAAACCGGAGGAAGGTGGGGACGACGTCAAGTCATCATGGCCCTTACGGCCAGGGCTACACACGTGCTACAATGGTAAGTACAAAGGGTTGCGAATCCGCGAGGTGGAGCCAATCCCAGAAAACTTATCGTAGTCCGGATTGGAGTCTGCAACTCGACTCCATGAAGTCGGAATCGCTAGTAATCGCGAATCAGAATGTCGCGGTGAATACGTTCCCGGGCCTTGTACACACCGCCCGTCACACCATGGGAGTGGATTGCACCAGAAGTAGGTAGCCTAACTTCGGAGGGCGCTTACCACGGTGTGGTTCATGACTGGGGTGAAGTCGTAACAAGGTAGCCGTAGGGGAACCTGCGGCTGGATCACCTCCTTAAACGGACGAGTCGTCCGGTCAAGTGTTCACACATCATTGTTTGGTTAGGAAGAGCCAGGGGCGACAGTCCCTACGATTTAGGCCGAGAGGTTTAGATTGGGTCTGTAGCTCAGGTGGTTAGAGCGCACCCCTGATAAGGGTGAGGTCGGTGGTTCAAGTCCACCCAGACCCACCAATCTAAAAGATGGGGCTATAGCTCAGCTGGGAGAGCGCCTGCCTTGCACGCAGGAGGTCAGCAGTTCGATCCTGCTTAGCTCCACCAATTTTAGATGGCGAGACTGATTATACTTAAGCGCATGGTAAGTGTGTTTAATTCTAATCAGTGCATTAGAAAGTTCTTTAACAATTAGGCAAGTTGAAACGAGATTCACAATCAAGCGTTTTTTGTGTGAAGAAATCGTTACGGTGTGAGAACTGACAAAGTTATGACGCCGGATAGTTTCGCTGAATGAGTGATCATTGAGAGAGACCATTTGGGGTTATATAGTCAAGTGACCAAGCGCATACGGTGGATGCCTTGGCAGTCAGAGGCGATGAAGGACGTGGAAGCCTGCGAAAAGCTTCGGGGAGCTGGCAAACGAGCTATGATCCGGAGATGTCCGAATGGGGGAACCCACCTGGTTTACCAGGTATCATGAACTGAATACATAGGTTCAATGAGGCGAACGCGGAGAACTGAAACATCTAAGTACCCGCAGGAAAAGAAATCAACCGAGATTCCCTAAGTAGCGGCGAGCGAACGGGGACTAGCCCAAAAGTCTGGGGCAGGATAGAAGAATGAGTTGGAAAGCTCAGCCATAGTGGGTGACAGCCCCGTATTTGAAATTCGAACCAGATGAAATTGAGTAGGTCGGGACACGTGTTATCTTGACTGAAAATGGGGGGACCATCCTCCAAGGCTAAATACTCCTGACTGACCGATAGTGAACCAGTACCGTGAGGGAAAGGCGAAAAGAACCCCTGTGAGGGGAGTGAAATAGACCCTGAAACCGTATGCGTACAAGCAGTGGGAGCAGACTTGTTCTGTGACTGCGTACCTTTTGTATAATGGGTCAGCGACTTACATTTAGTGGCCAGGTTAACCGTCTAGGGGAGCCGTAGGGAAACCGAGTCTGAATAGGGCGTCTAGTCGCTAGGTGTAGACCCGAAACCGGGTGATCTATCCATGGGCAGGTTGAAGGTGCCGTAACAGGTACTGGAGGACCGAACCGACTACCGTTGAAAAGTTAGCGGATGACCTGTGGATAGGAGTGAAAGGCTAATCAAACCCGGAGATAGCTGGTTCTCCCCGAAAACTATTTAGGTAGTGCCTCGTGTATCACTCTCGGGGGTAGAGCACTGTTTGGGCTAGGGGGCCATCCCGGCTTACCAACCCCATGCAAACTCCGAATACCGAGAAGTGCAATCACGGGAGACACACGGCGGGTGCTAACGTCCGTCGTGGAGAGGGAAACAACCCAGACCGCCAGCTAAGGTCCCAAAGTGTATGTTAAGTGGGAAACGATGTGGGAAGGCTAAGACAGCTAGGAGGTTGGCTTAGAAGCAGCCACCCTTTAAAGAAAGCGTAATAGCTCACTAGTCGAGTCGGCCTGCGCGGAAGATGTAACGGGGCTCAAACATGCCACCGAAGCTGCGGATGTTTTATAACATGGTAGGGGAGCGTTCTGTAGGCCGTTGAAGGTGTATCGAGAGGTATGCTGGAGGTATCAGAAGTGCGAATGCTGACATGAGTAACGATAATGCGGGTGAAAAACCCGCACGCCGAAAGACCAAGGTTTCCTGCGCAACGTTAATCGGCGCAGGGTGAGTCGGCTCCTAAGGCGAGGCCGAAAGGCGTAGTCGATGGGAAACAGGTTAAAATTCCTGTACCTCGTAATACTGCGATGGGGGGACGGAGAAGGCTAGGCCATCCAGCTGTTGGATGCTGGTTTAAGGATGTAGGCAGAGAACTTAGGCAAATCCGGGTTCTTAATGCTGAGATCTGATGACGAAGTTGCGCTTGCGCAACGAAGTGGTTGATGCCCTGCTTCCAAGAAAAGCCTCTAAGCTTCAGGTATTACGGGACCGTACCCCAAACCGACACAGGTGGTTAGGTAGAGAATACTAAGGCGCTTGAGAGAACTCGGGTGAAGGAACTAGGCAAAATGGTGCCGTAACTTCGGGAGAAGGCACGCCGGTCGATGTGAAGGACTTGCTCCGTAAGCATTGGCTGGTCGAAGATACCAGATGGCTGCGACTGTTTATTAAAAACACAGCACTCTGCAAACACGAAAGTGGACGTATAGGGTGTGACACCTGCCCGGTGCCGGAAGGTTAATTGATGGGGTTAGCTTAGGCGAAGCTCTTGATCGAAGCCCCGGTAAACGGCGGCCGTAACTATAACGGTCCTAAGGTAGCGAAATTCCTTGTCGGGTAAGTTCCGACCTGCACGAATGGTGTAACGATGGCCATACTGTCTCCACCCGAGACTCAGTGAAATTGAAATCGCTGTTAAGATGCAGTGTATCCGCGGCTAGACGGAAAGACCCCGTGAACCTTTACTACAGCTTCACAGTGAACTTTGACATTACTTGTGTAGGATAGCTGGGAGGCTTTGAAACCCGGACGCCAGTTCGGGTGGAGCCGACCTTGAAATACCAGCCTGGTACTGTTGAGGTTCTAACTCAGGTCCCTGATCGGGATCGAGGACACTGTGTGGTGGGTAGTTTGACTGGGGCGGTCTCCTCCCAAAGAGTAACGGAGGAGCACGAAGGTGCGCTAAGTACGGTCGGACATCGTACGGTTAGTGTAAAGGCAGAAGCGCGCTTAACTGCGAGACGGACAGGTCGAGCAGGTACGAAAGTAGGTCTTAGTGATCCGGTGGTTCTGAATGGAAGGGCCATCGCTCAACGGATAAAAGGTACTCCGGGGATAACAGGCTGATACCGCCCAAGAGTTCACATCGACGGCGGTGTTTGGCACCTCGATGTCGGCTCATCACATCCTGGGGCTGAAGCCGGTCCCAAGGGTATGGCTGTTCGCCATTTAAAGTGGTACGCGAGCTGGGTTTAGAACGTCGTGAGACAGTTCGGTCCCTATCTGCCGTGGACGTTGGAAAATTGAGAAGAGCTGCTCCTAGTACGAGAGGACCGGAGTGGACGAACCTCTGGTGTTCGGGTTGTGATGCCAATCGCATTGCCCGGTAGCTATGTTCGGACAGGATAACCGCTGAAAGCATCTAAGCGGGAAGCCCCCTTCAAGATAAGTTTTCCCTGAGGCATAAGCCTCCTTAAGGGCCCTTAAAGACCATGAGGTTGATAGGCTGGGTGTGTAAGCGTTGTGAGGCGTTGAGCTAACCAGTACTAATTGCCCGTGAGGCTTGACTATATAACGCCCAAATGGTTTCGAAGCACAACAAACGATTGTGAATCTCAACTTGCCAGATTGTTAAACCGCAGAATTGCTTGGTTTCGGATACACCGGAAGCAAAAAGTTTTGCCTGATGATAATAGCGGACGTGAACCACCTGATCCCATCCCGAACTCAGTAGTGAAACCGTCCAGCGCCGATGGTAGTGTGGGGCTTCCCCATGTGAGAGTAGGTCATCGTCAGGCACCTCATGAGAAATCCCCGAGTCGTTAGGCTCGGGGATTTTTTTTCGCCTGGAA
>JBPJFY010000029.1:0-8620 GCA_051208045.1 Oleiphilaceae bacterium G1-8 | reverse complement strand
GAAAGGACGTGGCCGATTACATCAGGTATTACAACCTGGATCGACTGCATTCGGCGAATAATGATTTATCGCCAATTGATTACGAAAATTCTCTAAAGAAAGTGTCCGGTTTGAGTTGACCAGAACATAGAGATTCTTAACAAGGCCCGCGAATCCTGGAAGTTTTGCAGGAAAAGAAATTCCTGCTCCACAAAAAAACACGACCTTACCGTCTTCGTGTGCTTGTAGTAACCTTTCAGGAATATCTGGCCCATTTTTAATAAATTGCATTTAAAGCTTCCTTGTCGTCGACGCTCTCACGAATATGCGTTTTCTTTCACTTTATTTTTAACAACTAACTATTATCGGCTTCTAATTCATCTTTATATGAAAGCAAATTTTTACCCATGAATTCGTATGCGGCGTCTGCATATGGGAGCTGATATATAAATAAAGCTGCGCCGAGTTTCTGTGCATGAGGAATTAAAATAGATTGAAGTTCTTCAGCACTTGTAGGGGGGGATTGCTCTTGAGCGATCTTATGTAGTTTCCGAAAGTAAGGGGTGATTAACTCCAAGGATTTCTGCTTCCAGAGGTTCATATCTTCGGCTCCGTTCATTAACTCGAGCCAACCATTGAGTTGATATTGAATTGCCAAATTATGGTATTTAACTCTGAAGAAGTCGTATTTAATACCAGCTGTTTCGATGTTTGTTTGCAGGAGTGCGTATGCTTCAATAAAGCTCGTATACTTTTTTGCGTATTTCAAATCGTTCTCTAGAAGATCATTTGAATAAACTTTGTTCGCCCTCAAGTAATTTTCGGCTAGTTCAGCAGCCGCTATTTGGAATCTTGCTACAGATTTGCCTAACTTTCCTGAGATTTCATGTGAGGAATTGATCATCTTTTCTACTTCGGACCAAAACTCCTTCAAGTCCTTTGCTCTTTTATTCTCAGCAGCGTCCGATTGTAAGCTAGCGACTTGCGAGCTCACGTTATATGAGAGGACCGCTATGATCATCAAAACTATTATGTTAGTAAGATTAATACCGCTGATGATTTTTTCGCTTCTTGAAGGTTCCAATTTGTATATCCTTATATTCGTTTAAATTTTAAACTATTGACTCAACATACTTCTCAAACTCTGCTGCATAGCAGACTTAAATGCCCCATCTTTAGCTAGTAGCTTGTAAAGCTCGAGCTCATTCTTACGCTGCTTGAGCATGACTTCTTCAAATATCTTCTCAAAAGCCAGTTCTCGGTTATGGCTATCCTGGTTATTCTGATATTTCGCTTCAAAGTCAGGGTGAGCTTTGATGTTTTCGGCTATGTTGATGAATTTAACTCGTTGCTCCTCTGGAGTAGCTGACCAACCTTGGAACCAGCGTTCGTTGAAGTTTCGAATGATTTCATCGAGAGGGTCGTGCTCTTCATCGCCGCCGTGTGCACCGCGAGGGTTAGGGTTTTGTGGAGCGAGCTCTGTCTCTGTATCGTCCAATCCTATACTGTGATTGAGCTTGACTCGTTCGAGGCCATAGGTGGATAGATCTATTGAATCCAATAGCGCGTCAATCTCATCCTTATCTTTGTCTTCAATTTTTAGTTTTGGAATTAGGAATTTTAGGAACCAATATAGTTTCTCCCACACCGCTATTTCATAGGGCATGATGGAGGCCATTTGGCCGTAGATCTTGACGAACTGTTTGGCTTTTATTTTGAAGTCAGCTTTGTTTTCATCTTCGAGTTCAAGCTGGTCGTTAAAGCGATCTGCAGCCGTATCGATAATGGGACTTAGATCTTGCGCGTCCGCATTATCGAAGTACAGGTCTATAAAGTTTTCGACTTCTTGCCACTCATACACACCGACCTCATCAAGGGAATCCTTGAGTTCGTGAAGTAGATTGACGTCTGTCGCTTCGGATAGTGTGGTGGCAGTATAGAAATCATCAAACGATGCTTTGATATCATCGACTGAGTTGAAAAAGTCGAGTACAAACAGGTCTTCAGTTTTCTTACCCCACTTAGGCGCAGAACGATTCAGTCGTGAAAGAGCCTGAACTGCTAGCACACCTTGTAGTTTCTTATCGACATACATGGCGGCTAACTTGGGTTGGTCAAAGCCAGTAAGATATTTGTTGGCTACGATCAACAAGCGATACTGATCTTCGTTTATATCCTTTGAAGGTGGTTTGTCGCCCACGTAGTTCTTGTCGAACATGTCCTTTGTATCTTTCTCTGGGAAGCCGTTCATTTCAGCTTCGGTATATTCGATACCGTCGACTTCTTTGGTGCCGGAGAAAGCGATCACAGCTTTAAAAGGGTTACCCATTGCTTCAAGCTGTCGAGAAATGGCTTTGTAATATCGTATGGCGGTGACGATATTCTGAGTGATCACCATACCTTTAGCTTTGCCTTTCAGCTTCTTGCTATTCACTACATGCGTGATGAAGTGATCAAGCATGATTTCAGCTTTTGTATTGATAGTCTGTTGATCTTTTTCTACATAAGCGCGAAGTTTCTTTTGTGCCTTTTTACTATCAAAGAGTGGGTTCTCTTCGATTGATTTTTGGATCTCATAGTAACTTTTATACGTCGTGTAGTTAGCGAGTACATCCAGTATGAAACCTTCTTCGATAGCTTGTTTCATAGAGTACAAATGAAAGGGCTTGAAGCTACCGTCGGCTTGTTCGACGCCAAACTTCTCAAGCGTGCTGTTTTTAGGCGTTGCCGTGAAAGCTAGGTAAGAAGCATTGCCGCGCATCTTTCTAGAACGCATCGCTTGTAGGATCTTGTCCTGAGCATCTTCAGCTTCTTCCTCATCAGCAGTATTTTTGCCCATCGCTCTATTCATATTGTCGTGAGCAGAACCGCTCTGAGAACTGTGCGCCTCATCGATAATTACGGCAAAACGCTTGTCGCTTAAGTCTGCAATACCATCAATGATGAAGGGGAACTTCTGGATCGTGGTAATGATGATTTTTTTACCTTGTTCCAAAGCACTTTTTAGCTCTGAGGATTTATAGGCAGGAGCAACAATATTCTTAACCTCAGAGAACTCTTTGATGTTATCTCTAAGCTGCTTATCAAGAATTCGTCGATCCGTTACAACGATTACTGAGTCAAATAGAGGCTGCTCTAGACCTTTAGAACCTGGAATACCTTCTGTTTCAGGATATACCTCGATCAACTGATAAGCCGACCAGGTAATGGAGTTAGACTTTCCTGAACCCGCAGAATGTTGAACCAAATAGGTGTGTCCAACGCCATGCTCGCTTGCATGTGCAAGTAATCGTCTGACGACATCCATTTGATGATAACGAGGGAAGAAGAGTGTACGTTTGTTTAATGGATCTTTGCTTGTTCCATCTAAGCGCACAAAATGCTGAATGATATTGGCGACACTATCGCGACTAAATATTTCTTCCCACAGATAGGCGGTTTTGTGTCCGTTCTTATTGGTTGGGTTGCCTTTACCAAAGTTATTTCCTTTGTTGAACGGGAGAAAGAAGGTGCTTTTCCCCGATAGCTTGGTCGTCATGAATACTTCATCTGTATCCACTGCCATGTGCACTAGGCACCGGCCAAACTGCATTAACGGCTGCTTGATATCTCTATCTTCACGATATTGTTTTTGACCATGATAGCTAGCGGTTTGTCCGGTCCATGGATTCTTAAGTTCGAGGGTGGCGAAGGGAATACCATTGATGAAGAGGACGACATCAATTTCTTCAAGCGGATTGTCTAGTGAATATCGTAGCTGACGTGTGCAGCTGAATATATTGCTGTTGAAGTTCTCTTTAACTTTATCCGAGCTGCTAGCCAGTGGCGCCGGGTACATTAAGTTAATCACAGCATCATCGACGTTCAATCCTTTTTTAAGAAGGTGCAGAAGGCCATTCTTTTTTACTAAGCGATCAAAGCGTTCTAATATTTTGCGTTGCCAATCGCCGCCAGACTTTTGAAGTTTTTCTAGCTCTTCTGGCTGGGTGTTTTGGAGAAAATCCCAAAAGCAAACCTCATCGATAGCATATTGTGCATTGAAGTTTTTGGGGTAGCCCAAGCGGTATCCATGATGCACGCCGAAAGGTACGGATTCTTCTCGCACCTCATGGCTGGAGCCACTTGCTTTCAACTCTTCGATACATGTGCCAGTCAGCCGCTTTTCAATCGCGGCCTCTAATGCTTGTTCATTTGTCTGGCTTACCATTTGGAAACTCCTGTAAACAAAATCTAACTATCTGTATTTATTATATAAACCGCTTAACTAAGCTGGTTTTTATTCGCTTTAATACGATTTTTTTCTCTGGTTATGTGAAACTGATCTACACTTAATATTGACAGTGAGTGCCTCTTTTAGAGAGAATCTCACGCGCTCACCTACTATTAAGTAGAAAGAGGTGACCGTATCGCCCGGTCCACAATAGGCGACCATTCCTTTCTTATTCTAGAACCATTCGCATCCTTGTAGTCCATTATTGTCACCAATATAGTTATCGTATCTTTGTTGATAATCTCTGCGTTTACCATCGTGGTCCACGTAAAAACTAGTTACAAGGAATGAACTTGATCTACCAAGTTTCTGAAGGATCACAACAAAATCTTCTTCATGAGCCCATAGATACAGTCTGATATCCTTCTTTTTATTGTTTTCGCGATGATAGAACATCTTTATGCATTCATGTGTATGGTTAGTAAGAATCTGCTTTACCCACTCAAGTCGGCTAGCTCGATCGAAGTCAGGGTAACGCCCAATTACTTTCCAAACAGGGCGGCGGTTTTCCCAAACTTTTTCTTTCTCTTCTCGGGTCGTCAGATGCCAAAAATCTAACTCCTTACCATCTTCCTTGCTATAGCTTCGGGGATTGATATAGATGCTATTTGCAAGATAGGTGCGACTCGCTACAAAGTCTCGATGGAATATGTCGTACAAGGTGTCAATGATGTCTGTGGCGTTAATTCGCCCAAGGTCAATTGGATCGCTCAGCATTTACCACCTCGAGGCACAAAGCGGAAGATATTGAATTGCTCTTCCCAAGGTGGAGTGGAGCAGGCCAAAGAACGATTTAGCTTACCCTCAAGGTATTCAACAAATTGGAGTTTGATCGGGCTAGAGTGTTCTATGTCATTTCTACTGCGCCATGAAACTGCACCGATTAGCAGATCACAGGCTTGTATTAGTTGCGCCTCATAAGATTGAACAATGGTGGTTGTAGCGGAAAGTTGCCAGTAAGTTTCGTTCTGAAGCACATCGCAAAGTTTTTTCGTTTTCTCAGAACCTAGCGTATCCATGTAGTCGAGATAGATACGGTAGACATTTCCGCTCTTTAAGAAATCCCTAAGCGTGTAATAAAACATCTTGTAATAGAAGTTGCTATGGGAGCCTGCATTATATTGCTGATGATCTAGAGACTGTTTATTGAGTACGACTGTCGCCTTGAAGTTAACTTCTTGATCATCAACGATCAGATCAATTAAGTCTTTATACAATGGCCACTGATGCTTATGGAGTTTGCTCCATTTGAGCTCAGGTTTGTAGTTGTGTTGATGACGCAGCCACTTAATATGCTTGGTAAGCGCAGTTGCTTTCTCCGCGGTGCAGTGTAGTGCACCAAGTACCATAATATCGGCACCATCATGTTCTAAGTGACAGCTTTCATCGCAGAATATTTTGTAAATGTTTTGATCTGTCATTGTGCTTGCTGCCTTAGTTTATTTGCCGCTTCAGCCAAGGGGTGTTTCAGCGCTTTCTCAAGCTTGGTCATTTCCTGTATGAGCCACTCGATCCATTCTGGCCAAAGGTCTTTGTTGTAGCCATCAGCTGTTTTTGTGAATTGAATTCGGCAGGACTTTTTGTTGTCGAGGCGCATCCACTCAAGTTCATGGCCTGCAGTTTGTTCGATGGATTTTTTGTGTTCGAGCAAGTCATCGAAAATAAACTTGTTGTCTTCAGTCACCGATTTGCTGATCCAGAGCTCAACGCGAATTTCTTTCTGATTAAAGATAAGGTTAAAAGAGCAACCCGTGACGCCTGAGCCGGCTGAAAGCCAATGGTCTTTGCTGGCGCTGATATTGTTGTACAAACTGCAGCTACTGTTTTGGAAGGCTTCAAGCGCTTGTTCCCAGAAAGCTCTGCGCACGGTATGTCGGGTTTTCAGCACTGCTTCAGTATTCTTTTCTTCCTTTTCCTTGGCAGACATGCCAATCATCAATTCCTCTGCTTCAGGTGTCGGAATGATTTGTTCAACGTTTAACAGGAGCTGCTCACCCAGTGCATAAGGCGTAACTTTGAAGCAATGAACGGATATGCCTTGGCCAAGTAACCAAAGGGCTGTGCTGGTCACTTCTTTTCGGAAATTGGCGGCGACGAACATGATGCGCTGGCTGTTGCCAATATTCAGTTTTATCTCATCGAAATCTGGTGTCCCGATAAAATCGGAGATTAACTCCTGTGCCGTAGCACTCTTATTAGAATCAGAGCTTTGCTCATAGCGATTCAGGTATTGCTGATAAATATCAACAATCTGTTGTTTGGTCAGGTTGGCGCAGTAAGAGGCATATTTTAGGGCCTGCCACACCACGTCCCGGCCACTGTCATCGAGTTTGTTTTCGATAATGACGAGATTGCCGAGCTTGTCTAAGGCGAGTAGATCCAAGCGTTCCCTAGTGTCATCAAAACCATCAAACTCTTTTTGGATAATGAGTAGCTCTTCACCCAAGGCATTGGGTTCATTGGCGAGCCACTCTTGTAAATGATGTCGTTCGTTAAAGCCCAAATCGCTGAATCTTTTTACTGTTAGGGGCGCTATGCGGTTGTCATCTTTGTTTATGGTGTACATGCCGCCTCCTTGCTTTGCGCACTAATATCCTCAACGCCTGGTACGCGAATCTTACCTGTCACGGCGCTATTAATCAGAGTGGCTTTGTACTCTTTGAGTTTTTCGATTTGTTGGGCTTGTAAGTCGATAGCTTTGTCTATTTTTGATGATTCACGTTGGATAAAATCCACGATCTTTGTCTGTTCGTCTTTGGGAGGGTAAGGCGCCATAACTACCCCAAATTTGTCGAAGTACAGCCTCAAACGCATTTCCATTATTCCGCGAGAGTAGCGTTTTAATTCCGTGGAACACGCTTTCGTCCGGAACAAGTAGTGATAAAACATACCCTCGATAGGCTTTCTGGCGCGAAGGATATCGTAAGCAGGACTGGTTACCCCTTCGTAGTTCGATAATCCTATAGCCCCCATCCAAGCAAGAAGTTTATTAACAATAAAGTCGCCTTTTTTGACTAACCAGTATCCATCCGTTGTAGACGCTTTATTACCTTTTTCTTCAAGCTCTTTCCGTGGTTTTACGCCTATATCCGTATATATCGAAAGGAGCTCATGGTCGTTATTCTTCTCAGACGGCTCCATAATTAGTTGGAAAATATTCTTAACACGCTGCATTTCCCAATGCTCAGGTATCTCCCCAATCCAATCCACCCCTGAATCTCGCATGGGCGCGTCAGCATCTAGACCGCGCGTAACGGCGTTTTGAACCAGGATTTGTTTGCGCTCCTTAAGTAGACCGATTTGTTGTTCTTTGGTGGTGATGGCCTGATCTATTTTTGATGTTTTTTGATCGAGGAAGTTGGCTATTACTTTTTGGTCGGGCTCAGAGGGCACAACGAATAGGAAATTTTTAAAATCTCTTTCATATAGATGGTTAATCGTAGAGCCTCTAGAGATAATATCTATTTGTGTTTTGAAAACCGCAGAATTTAGCAACCAAAATAGAAATTGGGGATTTATCTTCGGGCGTAAAAGAAATACACCGCTATTAAGGGTAGCCTTTTGGTTCAAATCCCTAACAACGGCTACTTTTCCTATTGTTCCATCTTTGGTTACAAGCACATCGCCATTTTGTGCTTGGATATTGGGGTCCATTTCGTACCATTTATCTGATACGTGGTAACAAGTTGAGAAATCAATTCCTCGATTTGTAAAATCTGTTCCAGTTATGCAAAGAGGCCCTTCTTCTATAAAGTCATTTGTATTTAGACCATGAAATCCAATCCTAGCTTTTAAAGATGAAAAGAATTTTAAACGCTGAGTTTTCCATTGCTCCGGTAAGCTACCTAGCCAGTAAACACCTGTCTCCGAATATGATGAATATCTCTCTGAGTATTCTGATACTTTAGTCATGACTAGCTCCCGAGACTTCATCAACTGAGATACCCAAAATCTCAGCTAATAAGCCTTCAGCCTCTTGCTCTAAATCGACTATATCTTTGGCTACATCTTCCATACTGCGAAGCGGCTTATGACGATAGAAGTATTTGTTAAAGCTAATTTCGTAACCAATCTTGGTGGAGTCGAGATTGATCCAGGCTTCTTCAATATGCGGTTTTACTTCGGCCAGGAAGTAGCGATGGATATCGTCTTTTAAGGGTACTGATTCACTGTCGCGTAAATCGGTATTGGCGTCGTAGGTGATATATTCATCCTGATTGCAGGTAGGATAGAAACCAAAGTCTGCTAGGAGCCTGTCGGACTTAAGCGCACGATTACTGCACAGTGCGTCTCCCGACTGTAATTGAACGGAAAAAGCAGGTTGCTAGCCTTCTCAGCCTCTTGATACGCATTTTACGTCCCTCAACGAGC
>JBPJFY010000028.1:0-11877 GCA_051208045.1 Oleiphilaceae bacterium G1-8 | reverse complement strand
AATCAGTGTTTCGGTTGGCGGTGATAAAACGACTCATGGAAATTCTGGCTCTCGATGTAAGAGTAATAGAGTGGCGTTATTATCTCACGCTTTGATGTTCGGAGTTAAAAGTCCGACAGGCTCCTAGGTCTTTAGCTTCGCAACCCAAGTGTTCAATGAGATCGTTAAGTTTGTCGCCAGTCAGCTTGAACTTTTTCTTAATGACTTTAACAGCGGTTTCGTCATACCAACTTACCGCATTTAGAATGGCATTTTTATCACTCGCGCCCAGCTTAATATCTTGGTTTTTACCAAGTTCTTTTAGGGCTTTATCGACATCTGCTTTGAAGAGATTGAAGTCATTGGTTTCAGTGGTGCCAATGACTTCCATTAATGCATAGCCGGTGGTGACTTGTAGTTGGTGTTTTTGCCATAGTTTGGGGTCGAACAGCTTTTTACGCGCTTTGGTGTTGAGCTCGAATTCGTTTTCATCGCACCACTTGAGGATGGTTTTCTCAGCGGCCTTCAAGGTGTCCGATTTATAAATCGCATCGCCATATTGTTGGTAAGCGAAGCGCATTGGTTCAATAAGCGTTTTATCAAATCGAAGTGTTTCGATGCGATCAGCACTAAACTGGGCTTTTCGGCGATCGGGGCGTTCGATATTAACTTTGTAGTAACCAAAGTCGTCGTTATCGAATACCTGTGCCGCGATCCCTGCATCATCTGCTTTGCGCTCTGCGGAGGCGAGTTGTAAATACATATCGGTGATTTCGCGAATGTGTTCTGGTGCAAACTCGCAGTTTTTGTTGCCCAGGTTTTTGCGCAGCTTTCGGTATAGCTGGCTGGCATCAATTAACTGAACTTTGTTTTGTCGGTGTGATGGTTTGTTGTTACTTAGTAACCAGATATAAGTGGTAATGCCTGTATTGTAGAACAAGTTGTTGGGCAGTTGGATAATAGCTTCGAGTAGATCGTTCTCAATGATATACCGACGGATATTGCTTTCACCGCTGCCGGCATCCCCCGTAAACAGACTAGAACCGTTATGAACCGAGGCGATGCGCGAACCTGCAGGGCTGCTGGCAAGAGATTTCATCTTACTGACCATTTCCATTAAAAACAGAAGTTGGCCATCGCTAGATCGCGGGGCAGCATCAAGTGTTTCTTCTTCATGCCAGTAGTCACGCAGTGGTACTTGAAAGCGAGGATCGATGACATCACTACCGTCTTTTATAAACTTCTGCTCGCTCGCCCAGCTTTTTCCGTAGGGCGGGTTAGACAGCATAAAGTCAAAGTATGTACCGGCAAATTCATCTGTAGAAAGCGTTGAACCAGGTTTAATAACAAACTGACCGTTGCCCTTAATCATCATATCGGACTTACAGATGGCGTACGTCTCATCGTTGATTTCTTTGCCATATAAGTAAACATCACTGTTAGCGCGAATATTTCCTTCTGGGTCGGTAATAAAATACTCAGACTCGGTCAGCATGCCGCCGCTTCCACAAGCTGGGTCATAGATAGTAAGCACTGGTGGAAGTTGATCTTTAATCGGATCGAATATCAGGTGGGTCATTAACTCGATCACTTCACGTGGGGTAAAGTGCTCTCCAGCTTCTTCATTATTCTCTTCGTTAAACTTACGAATCAGTTCTTCGAAGACGTAGCCCATGCCTAAGTTACTGAGTGCAGGTAGGCGATTACCATCAGGGTCTTCTGCTTCAAAAGGCGTGAGATTGATGTAGGGAGAGGTGAATTTGTAGAGAACATCGTAAAGAACGTCTTTACTAGCCATGTGGCGAACCTGAGCTTTCAGGTTAAATTTCTCGATGATTTCACCAACATTGCTACCAAAGCCGCCGAGATATTCTTCGACATTAGCCAAAAGAATTTGTTGGTTGTTGGTCGCGGTTTCAAAAAGCTTGGTTAAGGTCCATTTGCTGGTGTTGTAGAACACATAACCAGAAGCATTACGTAAACCCACTTCGTCTAGTTCGGTTTCTCCCATTTCTTCCGTCTGGAACCGAACTTCTTCTAAAACTTTATCCTTGGTTGGCTCGAGCAAGCTATCAAGGCGTCGAAGTACGACCATTGGTAATATGACATCACGATATTTTCCGCGTACATACACATCACGAAGACAGTCGTCTGCGATTGACCAAATAAATGAAACAAGTTTGTTGTGGGCTGCGTGATTCATGGTGTCTTGGTTTAATCCTTTAATTGGTTGTTTGTTTCGAAGCCTGGAGCAATGGCAAGGTTTTCAACGCCGTATAAGGTCGGTGTGTTTTTCAGCCAGAGGTGAACTTCTGGCGAATTAAGGGAATGTTGTTCTGTGCAGTCAACATTCCACTTTCTCAATATATAACCGGCGACGGCAGCTCGTACTTGGATCTTGAGCATACCGTTTTGCATGGCATATTCAGTTTCGATAGTTTCTGGATGAGTAAGGCTTGGGTGAGGCACTAAATGCATTTCTACGATTCGGTTCCACTGTATGTCTGCCTCGCGTGTTTGTTCTTTGGGGATTTCATCGTCCAAGCGTTTTGGCTTTGATATTCGATTTAAGACAAAGTCCCGAAAACTGTCTGACTTTCTGTCAAACGCGCGAATGTGCCAACGTAAGCCGTTATCTACCAGAGCGAAGGGAACAATTGTCCTTTTGGTCAGGCCGCTAGTTAAAGAACGGTACTCGATCTTTATTGCTTTCTCTTGGAATATGGCCTTGGTGACTTCGGCTAATACGTCTAAGTTGGGGGTGTTGAGGGTGCTCTGTATATCGGTCTCAACTAAAGATTCAGGCTGGCTAACTGCGTCATCACCTAAACCTTGGGTTAATGCACTAAGCGCTTGTGTTCCACCGCTTTCAAATAGCGGATTGAATTTGTCTGACTGGAAATAGGTCTTGGCTTTGGTGTCGTAAGTTAAATTATTTGGAGCGAGCTCTTTATAAAGCGCAATATCACGAGTTGCCGCAGCTTGTTTGATGCCAAAGCGTGTGACTAGATCGTTGCGATTGATCAATCCCAAGAAACGAAGCTTAAAGTCTATATGAAACAGTCGCTCTTGCTGTGATTGACTGATTTCTTCTAACGAAGTTTGGGGCATACAGGCTGACCTTTGGTTTTTATTCTAATTGGCGTAAGCGACTCGAAATTTAATCTACCTATGGTATGCAGGGATATTAAAGTAGGTTTATATTATGGTCAATAGTATTTGTTATTATGATCAAAATGATGAGTATGGTTTTTTTGGAGAGAGTATGAGTTTCATTAAAATTGGACGAGAAGAATTGTATGAAAAGGTGTGGTCAAAGCCGATAACGAAGATCGCGGAAGAGTATGGTTTATCAGACTCCATGATCATCAAAATATGTAAAAAGCTTGGTGTTCTTAGACCTGGCGCCGGACATTGGGCAAAAGTGGCTGCAGGTAAAAAGGTAAGACAGTTGCCATTGGGGAAGTTGCCTAAACATTGTCAGGAAGAGTATTGCCTGACTAATTATGAGCAACGCCAGCAAGCAACGAGTAAAAAAGTTAAAGAGCTTCAACACCCTCTGGTTCAGCAGGAATTAACCGATGAGTACTTAATAAAGGTTGAAGATAAGCTCGACGATCCTTTACCTCTGATATCTAAGAATATCACTTCATTTAATAACGCCAGTGTCAGTGAGAAGCTGACTTTAAATCCCCGCGCAAAGAGTCATCTAGATCTAATCGTTACCAAAGATACAGTAACTCGCGCGTTAAATATCATGAATGCAATTTTGCTCGCTTTTCATAAACGAGAATGGAAGTTCGAGATCGTTACTGAACCCAAATTGGCGATGCAGGTAACAGTCTTGGATGAGGTTATTTCGTTCCATATCGAAGAAAAAATACGCCACGTCGATCATGTGTTAACTGAGAAAGAGGAAAAAGCTAAAAAACGGGGCGAATGGTTTTGGCCGCCGAGATACGACTTGGTTGCTTCAGGAAATCTAACGCTACAAATTCATGCGAGATATGGCCTAGTTAATCGACACTCATGGTCTGATGGTAAGGTTCAGCGCGTTGAGAAGTGTTTAAACAAATTCTGTATCGCCCTTATAGACCTGGCGTTAGCGACTAAAGTTGATCGAGCAAAACAAGAAGAGCGGGAAAGACAAAGGCAGCTAGAGCAGCAAAGACGCGAAGCGATCATTGAAGCGAGGAATGCTGAAACAAAAAGACGTGAAGAATTTGATGCTGATTTTAAAAAATGGGAGAAGGCTGATCGTATGAGGCAGTATTTAGATAAATATGAGGCTTCGTTAGTTGAGCTGGAGTTATCCGACGAGGAGATGGCGAATAAAAAAGCTTGGCTGCAGTGGGCACATAATCACGCAGATCTGGTTGATCCTTTGGCTCAGGGTAAAGACACTGTGCTGGAGGAAACTGAGGGTATGAATTACAGGTATTGGTGAAATTAAAACTTGCATATATCCTAATATGGGATATTAATTAGATTTAAGAAGATAGTTTGTCGCTAATCGAGTGGCAGAATATTTAATTGAAGTCTTATGCGTGAGTTTTTCGCAAGCATAACGATGATTTTAAAATATCGACTCTTGGTAGTTTGGTTCTCGAAGATTTTATATGAGGATCAATTATGGAAATCGTTAAACCAAAGATAAAAATCGGGCCTTCGCCTGTACATGTAATAACCAAAATCCCTGATGTGGAGAATAACTCTGTTATTGCCACGATGTCGAGGAATGAACGTAATCTCGGTTGGAAACTCTTGTTCAATTCCGAGGTGAGCAAGATTATATGCCAGCCATTCACGTGCCTATTTAATATGGATGGTGAAGAGCGTCGTTATACTCCGGATTTTTGCGTACATTTGAAGAATGATACGACGCCGCTCGTTATTGAAGTGAAACCTTCCCGCTTTTTGGAAGATTTGTATCTCCAGAAAAAGCTAGCCTTTGTCGCTCGTGAGCTCCCAAAACATGGATATCGCTTCATGATTATGACTGAGAAGCATATCCCTAGTCGCACTGAGTATCTGAACCTTCGATTTCTATATAGTCACCGAAAACGCCTCCCTAGAGTGGCGGTCATTGAAGAGGTGCTGGCCCTTGTTCGCAAGGGATTTAATCGCTTGTATCCACTTGACGATTACATACGCCGTCACGACGTCGAACAAAGTACTGTTTATTCGTTGATTACTTATGGTTACTTGAAGACCGATTTAGCGTCATTGATCGACCATCGATCTGTTGTTTCAGTTGCGGAGGGTTTGTGATGTTTATTTTTGTTAACCCTGGCGAAACTTATATAAAAGATGGCTTTCATTGGAAAGTAACTAGTATCGATAAGAATCTTATTCGTTCGACCTGCATTGGTCATGATCTCAATGACCTAGAACAGCTAGAAGAGTTTAACAGGCAGGTTGTGTGTGGTGTTATTCAAGTTCTTCCTCCGTCTGACGTTAGGGGGGTGAAGTAATGACGCATAAAACTTGTATCGCTTCGGTTGGTGATGAATATGTTATGGATCAAAAACCATGGAAGGTTACTCATGTTGGCGATGATTTAGTCAAACTACGCTGCATTAGCCGCGGATACGAAGAGGAATTTACTTACTTCGACTTTAACGCAGCTGTTTTCGAAGGCGATATTAAAATTCCGAAACTAGCTCGCGATGGCGTTCCATTGCCGGACGCTCGTCTTGCAGACCTACCAGACAAATTGAGAAAGCGCGTATTTAAGATTCTCGCTTACTTACGCCAGTATTCGGTGGATAAGTATAAGAAGTCCATCAAAGGTGAAGACACAATAGCGAGAGTCGCAGATAAACTAAGAGATGAAAGCCCTCCGGATATAAGAACGCTTCAACGGTGGAATGAGAAGTGGATTAAGCATGAAAAAAACTGGATGGCTTTTATCCCTAAAAAATACTTTGAGTCTTATAACATTCGGACTGAACCTTTAAGAGATAAGTTGCTTATGCAGGTGATTAGTGACCTGTATTTGGTGAAAGGATCAACGTTTAGTTATAGAGCTGTAAAGGAGGAATTTGATACACGATTGAAAAGGCCTGAAAACAAACTACTGGATCAAAAGTCCGTTGGCCTCAATACCATCGGTCACAGATTGAATAAGGTGATTGGAAGATATGAGGTCATTAGACAGAGAGAGGGAGAGGCAGCCGCAAAGAGTTACTTAAAATCACTAGGGGTGCCTGAAAGAGCGACGCGTATAAATCAAGTTTGGGAAATTGACGAAACTCCATGCGATTGTTTTGTGGTTAATGATTACGGGGAACCGATTGGACGACCAATATTAGTTCTCGTCGTTGATGTTTTCACAGACATGATCGTTGGTGTGTGTGTTTCATTCCGAGCTCCTTCTAGTGCAACAATAATGCAGGCCTTGAAGTCAGCCATTTTGCCAAAGGAAAAGTTAATCCAAGGCATCGACGACATTGTTGGCGATTGGCCATGTTATGGAATACCTGAGTCACTTCGTACCGACAATATAAGGCACTATTGGTGCAAAGTACTTGATGCTGTAATAGTTGAGCTAGTGCTTGAACAGGAACACTCAAAGGTAGAAAATCCGACGGGTAAACCGACAGTAGAGCGAAAGTTCCTAACTGTGAACTTAACTCATCTAAACCGTCTACCTGGTTATGTCGAAGCAATTTCTGAACGAATGAAGGAGAATAAACTTGATCCACAGAAGACCGCGATACTAAGGCTCGATGAGTTCAAAGAGCATTTGTATAAGTGGATTGTTAATGAAAACAACTACAAGAAATCCGTTAGGTTGGATGATCGCCGACCTATTGATGTTTGGCTTGAAAATGAACATTTTTACAAGCCAAGAATGGATGTAAATATTGACTCCTTAGATGTAGTGCTGGCCTCTGGTATACAAGAACGAACGATTCAACCTCTCACCGGTATAAGCCATAACACTGTGACCTACTCGAATACAGAATTACAAAAACTTCGTCTTGAATTAATTAACCAGAAAAAGTATCGCATGAATCATCAGAATCCATCAGTTACGTTCCGCTGGAACGATGACGATCTCGGGTATATATCGGTTCTAAACCCTATCACCAAGGAATACATACATGTAGAGGCAGTTGACGATTGCTATCACGGTCTTACTCTGCAGCTCTACAAATGTGCGAAGGAATTACAAAAGAAGGTTAAAGAACAGGATGGTGAGCATATCGAAGTCGATGAAGCTGTATCAAGGACTCGTAATGCTTTTGCTGAATTATCTGGTAGTAAGCACAGAATCGCTCATCAGAAACGAATTGCCGCAACGCAAGAACGGTTTGATCGTAAAAAGTCTGAGGCTCACTTAGTTCAAAACGGCGACGAGTATGCTGATCATATTAATGAAATGGCGACTAAAGATTACTGCGAGCTAGAAAACAATCACGTTGGTTCAAGTTTTGGTGAGACCGAGCATCTGGAGGGTTAATGATGAATAGCGTAAAAAATGAATTTGTGAAGTCTCCGGGTATTCTTAGAATTATCGATGCTATCGAATCTCTTCGTGGAAAAGGGCACCGTCGGTGCCCACCAAACCTTCTGGTAACGGGTGAGTCAGGATCTGGAAAATCAACGCTGATTGAACATCTAATAAAACGATACCCGCGCCGAGCTTCTGAGAATGACGACAAAGACATCGTGCCTCTAGTACACCTGTCTTTCCCGAAAGATGTTTCTCAATTATATATGCTTAGGACTTTGTTGAAGCAGTTGGGAGATCCCGATTACAGAGAAAATGATCTGGACCGAGGTTATGAAAAGCTTTGGAAGTTGCTAGAGGAGTGTGAGGTAGAAATTCTTTGTATTGATGAGATTCACAATATTGAGCATCGGCTATCTCGAAGGGTCTCACCATTGGCTCGCGCTTTTATTAAAGATATATCAACTCATGCAAAGATTTTGATTGTTGGATTTGGAACTAATGAAGCTGAGGCATTGTTAGAAACAGAGGAAGAATTGGATACTCGTTTTCAGCACTTTGAAACCATGCCGGTATATTCTATTTACAACGGTCAACGACCCGTATGGGCGACATATCTCGAAAAGCTCAGCAAGTGCATGGATATAGATAACCCGAACTTTATTTATGAGGCTGATCTTCCTGAACGGCTTTATTTTGCAACGCGAGCTTTACCAAGAACGACAGCGAACCTCATCGACTATGCGATGGAAATGTCGTTAAAGAATGGCAGAAATAACTTGACGCTTGAAGATTTCTATCAGGCATCCTTAGGGCTTAGGCAATGTCGACACCAGGCTAAGGTATTCCTTCTAAAGTCCGAAAAAGTGCGTGAGTTGGCGAGTAAGGGCGTATACAAGAATCATGGTGATAAACGATCTCTAGATATTATTAAAGACATCTTTACTCAGGAAGGTGCATTTAACGAAATGATCTACCAAGCAGCGAAAGCTGCTTCGGAGGCCAAGGTATAAGTTTGTTAGAAATAGCGAGTTCTTGGTTGGGGGTACCTGCAAGTTGTTTACCTAGTAGATATTTGTCTTTTTGAATGAGTTTGACGATTTGATTAGACAGGTCTTTTCCTGAGAAAACGGCGTCGATATTTTGGGAGAAGTTGATGGCGAGATCATCGATAAAAGGCAAGTGGGGCAGAGTTCTTTGAACTGGCCTATTTTGCATGTCGCATAGGTGATAGCCGCAAATAAAGTATGTTCCTAGAAACCATTGATCTCGTATTAGTCCAGGATGTTCCATAACGCATATGGGGCATCTCCTGGGAGATAGTAATAGATCGGATGCGTTTAGATTAAGACCGTGCCATTCAAACGAATTTGTTCCGTTGCTTAGTTCGGGAGTGGCTAATTTTCTCGCGACTTCAGGTAAAGGTAGTTTAAACCTGGTTGCATAGTTGCTGATGACGTGGTCGGTACATAACTCCGAATGATGCAATGGTCTGAGGTGATATGAATGCAATATGCCTAAGCTTTGGGACATTCTTTCGGCTGAAATCATATTGCTTTCAGAGGAACGAATTAAGTGACTGTAAAGGGATTCATCGGGCTTAATTCTCGGGCGAATTAGATAGGGCTGCATTTCGGTATCCTGCTTCGTAAAACTTTAGGATACGAGTGGCTTCTTAGTTAAAAGGTCGAAATGGTTACGCATTATGGCATCGAAACTGTTAATTAGGCCGATACCTTTTGAAGGAGAGTCTTTCTATAGTTGGCTCTCCAGAGTTTGCAGTGCAAATTCTTCTAGAGGTAAACGTCGCGTGCTTGAGATGGCGGGATTGCTGGGTAGTAATAAGCGCATAAAGCCTAACCCGAAATTGACTAAATCTAATGTCGCGGACTTATCAAAATTAACTGGTGTCGATGAAGCGTCTATTCATGGCTTGTTGTGGCTCAATATAGAGAGGGGAAACGAGGGTTCAATATTTTCAAGGCAGTTTCTTTATAACCAAAGATCAAGGATATGCCCAATTTGCCTAGCCGAGAAGGGTTGCTGGCAGAAAGTCTGGCAGTTGTTGCCAGTTACTTGTTGTACGAAGCACTCCGTTCGATTAACTACTAGCTGCAAGTGCGGGCGGCCAATTGAGATATATCCTTTTTCGATTCTTCGTTGTGAGTGCGGTCGTTATTTGTCCAGTCAGAGAGTTGTGCATGCTTCAGTGAATGAAGTCGAGTTATGTCGTTACATCCTGGAAAGTTACCGAATTGAGGTCGATAAGGCGCTTGTGAATCGACTTTATGAAACCCAGTTTTGCTTATGGTTCTGGTATCAGAGTGTTAGAAGTCATGATGAAAGGCTTATTCGTAGCTGGGTTAATCGGCGAATCATTAGTGGTTGTAAGTATGTCGGTACACTAATCGCAAATGACGCTATCGATATTGAACCTTTAATGAGGCGGTACGTTGAATCTCAAGGGAAAAGCGATGCTAGGTTTCGTTCTGTTCTGGGTGATTGCCATGATTATGTGAAGCGGATGGTTGATGCGGGCTATACGGGGGATTTTTATAATCAGCTAGCAATATTTGAGGAGAGCGGATGGTATGGGTCAAAGTTTCTTTGCAGGTCTAGATATGGTGCTAGCTCATTGCTCAAAACCATCAAGGAAGTTGCTCAAGATTATGAGAGAAAAACTGCTCACATTGAAAGAATTGTCGAATACGAAACTATAGAGTTAGTTCAACGTGGTCGACGAATTCGATTGGTCGATGCAAGTGATGATGGCCATTTGAAAGAAAGTCTTGGCGCATGGTTGTCACTAGATCAAGCTGCATTGTTTATGGGGATCTCTAAAAACTCGGTGCAGCAGCTCGCTGAGGCAAAGCTATTGGATGGTAGGAAGAGTCTCCTTCAAAGAGATTGGCTAGTACTGAAGGCGTCCTGTTCTTCGTTAGAGCAGAAGCTAAAACAGAGAGCTTCTTCTGATCTTATAAACTGTGTACCGTTGAGATCTTTACAGCTGTTTCCAGATAAAGTGTTTTCTAAAGTTATTTACGACTGCCTTGAGGGAGGCATTGCTTATAAGTTTCATAGCAATGACGATCCTATATGCAATCTTTTGGTCGATAGGCAATACCTTCAAACACTGGAATCAATCGAGAAAAAGGAGTTGCGTTCGGCGAGAGAGGCTTCGGAATTCTTAAACATCAATTTAAACGCACTCTATTATCTGATTACAAAACGCTATATCACGACAAGTTCTCGTTACTGCAGAAACAGAAAGGTATACGGATTTTCTGACGAAAATATTGATAACTTTCGAGACAGGTATTGTTTTTATACAGAGGCAAAAGATTTTCTTTTATCTAGAGGCAGGGAAGACCTCATGCCTTCTTTGAGAGCGGTTAATATTGGATGTACACAGCGTAGTAGAATCCGCCTATATAAGTGGCAACATGTTAGGGCTCTCCTGAATCGGCTAAAACCGCATTGCAAACCAAGTTTGTTGTATGACTTGAGCGCTGCCGCTCAGTTTGCTGGGGTGACTATTAATAAGTTGCGTTCGTTAACTCGCGCAGAATGGATAATCCCTTACAAGCCTCCAAGTCATCACGATAAGCTCTCGTCGATCTTTCAATATACAGCGGCCGATTTAAATCGTTTAAGAGTATTGCTCGAAAATTATCCGGAATTGATGCCATTACGGGCGGCATCTAAACAACTTGGGTACGATCGATCTCATGTAAGAAAACAATTTGTCCTGTCCGGTTATCTTCACTCGACATCTGTTCCTGAATGCCCCGCACAAATTTTCTGTTATAAGAAAGAGGTCTTTGCGCTTAAGCGTTTAATAGCGAGGACCGTGACAGGGCCTCAGTTGGCGAAATTTTTCGGTGTAACAAGAAATACTGTTTATAAGTGGATGCGTTCAGGGAAGTTAATACCAGTCATTTCTCCAAGTAATGAAGGGTTTGGTTCATATAGGTATGTCATGCCGAATCAAAGATTAAAGTCCTATTTATTTAATCAATAACGAGTCACGCCAAGCGTGCAGGAGGTGGATATGGGCGTTTCAATTTATGTAGGATCTTATGCGTCGTGTTTAAAGTATGATCCCGATATCGCATTGACTATGCAGCGGCAATTCGGGGAGATAAATATTGTTCTTGCCGAGCGCGGAATTGAGCAACACAATGAGCCCAATGTGATCTTCAATATAAATAACCGAGCAGCGTGTTCTGGTCTAATGGAACCGGACACTTTAATGAGAGACAATAACAGTCAATCAGAAAGGTGTCATAATGAGCGAAAAACGAACTTACAGGCAATACCCGAAAGAATTCAAAGAAGAGGCCGTGGCGCTCGTTCTGGAGCAGGGTTATTCCATTCCTGAAGCTGCCAAATCTTTGGGTATCGCAACGAACATGCTTTATCGTTGGAAGGATCAGATG
>JBPJFY010000027.1:0-23228 GCA_051208045.1 Oleiphilaceae bacterium G1-8 | reverse complement strand
ATCAGTGTTTCGGTTGGCGGTGATAAAACGACTCATGGAAATTCTGGCTCTCGATGTAAGAGTAATAGAGTGGCGTTATTATCTCACGCTTTGATGTTCGGAGTTAAAAGTCCGACAGGCTCCTAGACGCCATTATGAGCGAGGCCGGAAAAAAATCCACTGCGGGTCAACAGGTAAGGTTATTGGATATACCTGTACATCGTGCTTTTGGCGTGTTCGATGATTTGCACCACTTTAATAGTGGGCGTGAGCTATCAGACCAAATTAAAACATCATGCGAAAGGTGCTATGGCCATATCGGCAAGGCTTTTTTACGTTCCTTGGTGGCAGACGAACCAGCTCAATTGGGCGATGCTTTGGAATCTATCAAATCACGCTTCGAATCAGAAACCAGCAACCAGGAAGGCCGGGGTGCAGATCGCTTTGCGGTGGTCGCATTGGCTGGCGAGATGGCCATCAGCTATGGATTGTTACCGTGGGGAAAAGGCGAGGCGATAAAAGCCGCAACCACACTATTTGACGTTTGGCGTACAACACGAGGCAGGGGTAATACCGAAGATAAACAAATATTGTCGATGGTACGAACCTATTTAGAGAGGTATGGAGATTCACGCTTTACCAATATTCACCAATCAGTTGGTTCATATTCTGTCGAAACTGAAAGAAATAATCGGTTAAGCGGTGCGGATCGAGCGGGCTATTGGGTCGAATCAAGCGATGAAAGACAATACCGGTTTAATAAGGCTGGATTGCAGGACGCAACCAAGGGCCATGATTTTAACCGGGTAAAACAAGCGCTAGTGTCTGCAGGTTGGTTGGCCAGTGATACCGCGGAGCAAGTTAAAACGCCTGAAGGTAATAAAAGGCTCTATCCCCCCCTACAAATAAAGGAGGTGGAGTAATGGCTATTGCTGATGTGATCGCTTTTTTGAATGTAAAACAACCTGAGAAAAGGACCGGTAACGTTGGTAACGTAAAAGATACTCAAACGTTACCACCTCCGGGCCCGGATTTATTGGCCTGTAACGAAGGTAACGAAGGTAACGCGGATAAACATAGTGCTGAGATTCATTTGAGCGAAATGCTGAAAAAGCATGGCTTGAATATGTCTGCTATCAAAAAAGGCTTATCACTCTGGCAACAACCACTCGATGAACACGACCTGCAGGACATCGAGTCAGGTGTTATCACTCTGGATCAAGCAGAAGCCTATTTGCAGTTATGGAGAGAGCAAAACCTGGAATTGTATCAGGCACTACGGGATCATAAGGTGGTGCCGATTATACAGGCAGTAACGCCTGCTGATCCTTTGGACGGCTTACCCTTATTGCGGGAGGATCGCTTATTCATCGAAGCAAGGTTGCACAGGCTGCCTTCGAGCATTGCCAAAAGGTTGAAGGTTGATTATCGGAATGTTTGGAATGATGCCGCACGGCAGGCACCCGATAATATTTGTAGGGACAATACCGGAAGGCGAGCGGCCAACACTTGGTTGAGAAAATTCGTAGAGGGCCACAACCTACCGGATCATGAGGGGCAAATATGACAACCGGTGTACGTTGTGTTGATTGTAAGCACTTCATCCGAAAGCAGGCCCGTTGCCCGGTATCAGACAGGAGGCAACCTGTCTATCAGAGTGCCTTCACTCGAAACTGTGACCAGTATCAACCGGACAATGGGCGCTTATTGATCAATGACTATTGGCAGCCAAAGCCTGAAACAATCGGTGATCGCTGGCACGTTGCAATAAACGGTCGCAAACAAATGGAGTATTACACCATTCAGTTTCCCAAAGTGGTGTCTTTCGTCGAGGCACAGAAGGAGGCAGCCAGACATTGGGAGGCGTTCTATTTGAGAGTTGGGTAGGGGGAGGGGCGGTCTAATTTTCTATGGCCTGTACCTTGGAAATGGTCGCTCAAGGCGAATTTTCACACAACCATTTGAGCTATAGCCGGGGGGTGAAATCCTTACAGGTTGAGCGTAAATGACCGTCGCGGCAGGTCAATTTTTACACAGTCATTTCATAGTAAGGGGGTATTAGGTTCTTCCGGAGCCTTCCCCTTACGGGTCGAAACGAGCGCAGGATTTCGCTAGGTTCAAGCCCCCTATAACTTGCTTGCTTCGACAAACTACACCCTCCACCTAGTCAAACAGGGTGCTCCTTGGCACCCTAACTTGATCCTTTGGACAAAATCTTTCAATTTGTTCAAATCGGTATTTTTTCAATTGGCCTTGAAACCAGCGTTTAACTTGCCCTAAGACGGCACCTGCAGGACGCAACCTTTTTACAATCACAACTTTCTATTCATTTCCTGATAATAGTTCCGCCGCTTCTTCTACTGAAATCCATCTCTTTTCTTTTGAAATTAGGCCATGAATAAGTCTGTGGCAGTTGGCGCATAGAAGTGCTAGATCTGACAACTTAGTTTCGCAAAGATTGCCGCTTGATAGAGGTACTATATGATGGCACTCGAACATTTTTAATCCTAAATCGGCGAGTATCGGATTTGGTCTGACTTTACAAATTCTGCAGAAAACATCACCTTTTCTTTCAAGCCGCTTAATAAGTTCCTTCCGAGATTTACTACTTCGTTCTCGCTTTTTATGAAGCCTTGTAAGTAACTTGCCTTCTTTGAACACAACACTTTCATCATCTTCAAGCGGACCATCGGAAAGCTTGGTTAAAAGTTCGTTACCATTTCGAATTTGGTCACAGAAATGTAGTAGTGAAACTCTGTCCGCGTGAAACTCATCCCAAACCTCTTTATCCATTTTTGCCGTGTTCTGTAGGCCTTTCCCTGTAGCAATCGCCCTTAAATTTCCGACCTTAAATGCTACGCCATCTGGATTTCTGAATGTATCGTTTTTTCTTGCATCGTCGTGGATGTTTAGTGACCTTAAAAATTTGGAAAGTTCAATAACCTCTTTATCAGATTTCGAAGGCATTAATTCGCCCAGTGAAAAATATAACTCCAAGGCAAGGGCAACTTCTTCCCTTGTCCAATGAGGGTTTCCTTGTCCACTGGTAATTGCCATAGTTTCTCAGCTTCTCCGAATCAATAATTGGCTTTTTTGCGTGTTACAGTTAAGGGGGCAGTTAAGTGATGCCCCTACGTTAACCTTAGTATGGAAAGACAGGAAAGAGTATAGTCTAATAAAAGGCTAAATTTCGCACTTACTATTGCGTCGATCAGTTGAAGCAAAAATCTATTTTTTGGAAGTATTGTGGTCAGTGTGAGCAATCACCTACAGACACCCCCGCCCAGTCTGGCTAAAATCACCGCCTTTCACCGGCATGAGAACTGAAAGATGAATTTCCCACCTCCGGCTCTGGTCAAAACGTGGATCATGCTGATTCATTCCAGCGAATCACAAGAGGTCAGAGAGCGAGCCACCAACATGCTTCACGGTGCCTTTGCTGATGTGCGGGCATTGGCGGAGTATTGCCAGAAGCATGGCATTTCGTTGGGCAAGCAATAACCCGACATATTGTGTCGCTTCGCAGTCTATACTCAGGCCTATGATTCTTCATAGACGACTGAACTACAAAAACATATTTCTTTCAGAAGAGAACGCCGGGGCCGAAGAGGTGGGTTACCGCTTAAAATCCGGTGAATATGAATATTGCCGCTGGTTTGGTTTTCTGGATATTCATCAAGCAAAGCGCTTGCCCGGAGCCAGACCTATTAAACTGCACGTGTGGGCCTATCAAAAAGACCTGAGCAAAGAGCGGATCGATCTAAAGAAAGATGAGCACCTGCAGGGATGTTTCTTTCAGGGAGTGGCTTTTGCTGTTCTGGTGGATGGGGTGCCAAGGATCATTTGATTGGTTAAGGTTTGATCATGTTATAATGCCATAACGATAAGTATGAGGTGCTGTAAATGGCCAGACCAAGCAAATTCAAAAAAGCCTATTGTGATCAGGTGGTGGAGATTGTTGGTAACAAAGGTAAATCCCTTACCCAGTTTGCCGCCGCAATTGGGGTAAGGCGTAGCACTATCTATGAATGGAAAAGTCAGTTTCCCGAATTTTCGGACGCATTAGAGCAGGCGCAAGAAATGAGTCAAGCCTATTGGGAGGGCGAGCTTGTGAATATGATGTATGACAAATCCGTCAACGCCCCTTTGGTTAAGCTGTACTTTGCTAATCGTTTCCGATGGCATAACAAACCTGTAGTGGAAGAGCTGGACGAGGCCCAGCCCACGGCCATCAATATTCATTTTGTAGACGCCAAAGCGCCAGTAAGGGTAACCAATGCAAACGGTAAAGGGCTTATTGAAGAAATCGAGCCGTTAACGCATTGAGCGAAATTAGAGTAGATCGGTATTTTTTGCAATTTTTGTATGGGTAGCTAAAGCTTTTGTGACCCATTTTGTGACCCAAATATTAATTCTACTAGAAGGTATCTTGATGCTATATGGTGTAACTCATTGATTTAAATGGCGTCCCAGACAGGATTTGAACCTGTGACCTGCCCCTTAGGAGGGGGCTGCGCTATCCAGCTGTGCCACTGGGACGTATCGTGAGATGTGATAAAAACAGTCGGTATAATAACGACTTGGCGGCGGCATAACAAGGCGCGGAGACACTTTACTCAGGATTCCTGCATTCCCGGTTGTTTTTTCTGCCAGGCATGGCACCAGCGGATGATTTCATTGAGTGGTTTGGGTCGGCTGATCAGAAAGCCCTGAGCCAGAATGTTCTTGCACGACTCCATGTAGGCGTAATCTTCTATTGTTTCGATGCCTTCCGCCACCAACGCCATACCAAATTCTGAAGAAATATGCTCCAGCGCATGCAGAATGACTTGAGATATCCGGTCATTGGCAATGTGTTTGATCAGGCCGTGGTCCACTTTGATTTCGGTAAAGGGGAGGTCTTTCATCTGGCGGATATTGGTAAATCCGGCACCGAAATCATCCAGCGCAAGCCCGAACCCTTTGAGGCGGAGCCGATTCAGATTAATCAGCTGTTTTCGTTCATTAATAATCTGGCGCTCTGTAACTTCGATGACAATTTCCTGAATATCAACTTCGCGACTGTCACAGCTGTCGCTCAATATGTCGGGAAGTGTGTCGTCATAGAGTTGCGGAGGAGAAATGTTGATGGAAAGTTTGTGCTTCACATCGGGCAGGGCCTGTTTTATCTCCTTGAATTCATCCAAGGCACGCAGCATGAGAAACTCCGTGAGTTTGTTGATCAATCCACACTGTTCGGCCACAGGAATGAATCGGTCGGGTGACACAATTTCGGGTTCATTCGGCGCATCGATCCGGCAGAGTACCTCGAAGCCATGGATCTCTCCGGTATTCAGGTTAACTTGAGGTTGATAGTAGGGAAGCAAATGGTTGTGGTAGATATGGTTGGTCAAGTCGCGCTGTTCGATGAGCTTGGGTTCGTCTGGCGGCGCACCTTTGAGTAAAATGATGCGCCCAAGCATTTGCTGCAGTTTGTTATAATTGATGGGCTTTTCGACGGAGCCGACCAGGTGAAGCCGTAATGACAAGGCGATATCCGTAGCCAGTTTGATGATGCGCTCCTCCATCCCGGAAACAATGATCAGGCCACCGCGGTAGTGCATCTTTCCCAGCTGTTCCATCACGCCGAGGCCATCCATACCCGGCATTTCCAGATCGGTGAGCACCCCATCTACCGCCGCCATGTTTGCGCTGACATAGTCTATGGCGTCCGGACCATTATCAAACGCCGTCACCGACGCGATGCCGAGGTTTTTCAAGCTGGCTTCAAGGAACTGGCACATCGCCATACTATCGTCGATGACAATTACGTTTTTCAGCATGTGACAGGTGGTCCTTACCTGTGGCAGATAGTTTAAATGTAGAACGAAAATCACCTAATGACAATACGGTTATTCAGACAGTTACGCAGCTGGATTCAGGTGTAAAATCTTAACCCATTCAGGAACCAACTCGAACCTGGGGTGGTCAAACAGCTGTTTTCCAGTTACTTTATTGCGATCTAATCGCGCCGTGTAAAAGAATAAGGCTCTAACTATGTTGGATACGCGCTCATTGCTGTTGTTATCGGATTTTCCGTCGATCACGAGAGACAAATTGACAACCCTGCAAGTCAACCTGGGGTATAAATGCAACCTGAGTTGCACCCATTGCCATGTGGCTGCCGGGCCGAACCGTACCGAGTTGATGGACGAAGCGACGATCAATCTCATTCTGGACTTCATCCGTGCCCATGGTATACGCACCCTGGACCTCACCGGTGGTGCACCAGAGATGAATCCGCACTTCAGAACTCTGGTGCAACAGGCTCGCGCTCTGGATGTGACGGTGATAGACCGATGCAATCTCACCATTCTCTTGGAACCGGATCAGCAGGATCTGGTGCAATTTCTGGCCGACAATCAGGTGGAAATTGTGGCGTCCTTGCCCTGTTATCTGGAGGAGAATGTGGACAAGCAGCGGGGGAAAGGCGTGTATGACAAAAGTATCGAAGCGCTGAAATTACTTAACGTTGCTGGGTATGGACAAGGTGGCGAGCTTTCACTCAGTCTGGTATACAATCCGGGCGGTCCGCACTTGCCGCCGGCACAAGTCACGCTGGAAGCGGCCTATAAGAAAGAACTTGATGAACGTTTTGGTATTCAGTTCGATAATTTGTTTACGATCACCAATATGCCCATCAGTCGGTTCGGAAGTGTCTTACTGTCCAAAGGGCAGTTTTATGACTATATGGGATTGCTCAAGGCATCTTACTCGGAGTCCAATCTGGCGCAGGTGATGTGTCGTACGCTGATCAGTATTGATTGGCAGGGCTTCGTTTATGATTGTGATTTTAATCAGATGCTGGATTTACCGCTCATCGCGTCTGATAAACCGAAAGTACACCTGTCGGAATTGATTGCCCGGGATATCAGCGGGTCTCCCATCAAGGTCGCCGACCACTGTTATGGTTGTACCGCCGGTCAGGGCAGCAGTTGCGGAGGGGCGTTATAGTTGGCTGTCTGGTTGAGCGTGATTATTCCCGCGCTGAATGAAGAAGCGTCGTTACCAAACACCCTTCAATCCATTCAAAATGCGTGTATCGCGGGCATTGAAATCATCGTCGTGGACGGCGGCAGCGCTGACAGGACCGCTGACGTGTGTGACGTCCACTCGGTCCTTCGAGTGGAGTCTGCCCGGGGGCGTGCCCGGCAAATGAACGCCGGTGCACAGCACGCAAATGGGGAGGTGCTGCTCTTCTTACACGCTGACACACTGATTTCCAAGGCCTGCCTGGAAGAATTGAAATGTTTTCAACGGTCATCCGCCTTCTGGGGGCGTTTTAATGTCGCGTTGAGTGGGGATCGTTTTATGTTTCGGCTGATCTCTTTTATGATCAACCAGCGCTCGTGTTTTACAGGGGTGGCGACGGGTGATCAGGGCATCTTCATGAAAAAACAGATTTTTGAGATTGTCGGCGGCTTCCCGGAGATTCCCCTGATGGAAGATGTGGAGATGAGTTACCGCTTGAATCGTCTGGCTGCGCCGATGTGCAGCCGTCAGGCGTTAACCACCTCCAGCCGTCGCTGGCAGGAGCAGGGCGTTTGGAAAACCATCACGCAGATGTGGTGGTTGCGGTGGCGTTATTTCCTCGGTGCGCCGGCATTTCAGCTGGCTCGCAGCTATTATCCGTCTCATGCACTGGATAAAGAACGATGAAGGCGGTACAGGGGCAGTCACCGCGTTTGGTGGTGCAGTTTGCGAAGTTGCCGGTGCTCGGCCAGGTGAAAACCCGTTTGGCCGAGCGTATTGGGCAAGAAGCCGCGCTGGCAGCCCACTGTCGATTGATCGCGCATGGGGTTGACGCCTGGCGGGTTGCACCCGTTGGTACATTACCCTGGGACTATGAGTTATGGTGGAGTACGGACCCGTCACCCCCCGCGACACAGTTTCTTGAGGGCCACAGGCAACAACGGGTGATTCAGGAGCAAGTGCAGGCACCGGGTGATCTTGGCGTAAAAATGGCCCAGGCACTTTGTCACGGCATTCTGCGTGGCTACCAGTCGGTCATCATCGTTGGCAGTGATTGCGCATCGGTAGATGGGGCGTATATTGCGGGTGGTTTTAACGCTTTGGAGACGAGTGATCTCGTGCTGGGCCCTGCGGAAGATGGTGGTTATGTGCTCATCGGTTTTAGAGCCGGGGTTCAACCTGAGAGTTTGAGCCGGGCTTTAACGGGCGTTACCTGGGGAACAAATCAGGTATTGCAGGAAACCGTGATCAACGCGAAGGCCGTTTCCCTGAATGTCCAATTGCTTGATGAGCGTTGGGACGTGGATGAAGAGTCAGACTGGCTGAGATTCCAAGAAGAGGTTACTAAAAGCAATCTTCAGCCAGTCTGAGCATCCATCAAACCTTTTTATCCATCAAAGCTATTTCATTCATCAAACCTATTTCACCCATTCGGCCCATCCAACGGGCTTCCAGGTTAACGTGCTTTTTTCGAATACACGCGCTGCTCGTAGCCTCGTTCTACCTGATCCAGCAGAGACACCGGGCTGAGCCCTGTTTTCCCGAGAACCGTTCCCAGACTGGCACGGTGGTTGAGATTCTTTCTGAACATGATTTGTCGACAGCCCGAGAGCGAGTAAAACCAGTCCTGTCGCAGCAGGGGGTGGTTGGCGTCATGCTTCACCAGCTCATAGGCTTGTGCGCGCATTTGTCGAACCACTTCTGCGGTGGGAAGTCGGTCGATGGTCTGTAATTGTGCAATAACGTCAGTGACTTCTTCGGCGAACTCTTTGAAGCCCAGTCGAATCAATCCATCACTGTCTAACAGCGATTTTGCCGCCAAAATGATACTGATATCGTCGCAGTGGGCATCATGCACTTCAATCACATCGAAATAGCACCCCAGTTCAGGAATTTCTTCCGCGGCTTTAAACAGGTTGAATTCAACGTTGGACAGCCCATACGCTTTAGCCTGATATCGAGCATAGGCGATGTTCTCTTCACTTTGATCAAGTGCGATGATGTGCACATTGTCGAAGGACCGCGCCAGGCGAATCGCCCGCTCACCGGATTCACAGCCAATGATCAGCATGCAGGTGGCCTGATGCCAGATCGTTGGCGGCACATTCTCTTTCCCGACTTCGGCACACAATGCCCGAGCGTAGGAGGAGGGGGCATTGTAGGGAATTTGATGCCACATTGGGTAAGCGCTGAAGGCATAGGGTGAATCAAATCCCCGGCTCAATGCGGTTTCGTTCTGTGGTAGAGAAAAGCGAATGGCATGCAGGTCGGACTTAAGATACAGGTTTTGTTCCAACAGCGCATGCATACCTGTCGGCCAGTCTGACAGTTCCAGAGCTAACAGTTTGTAACTGTAGTTGGTAGAATAAAGTTGCTTGTACATGCTGATGATGATCAGCGCACCAATAACATCGGCGGGTTGCCAGTTTGCACTCAGGGTTTCCCGGACACACTGTTCCAGGTCGCCGATGAAGACGGATTCATCCTCACTGGCATGCAGCAGATAGTCTGATTGCGCGCCCAGAATGCCGATCGCCATCGCCAGGTTCTGCAAGCCATCCCGCAGTTCACCGGTTTGGGAGACTTCGATCAGAATGTGCTGGCGAAGCAGTCCCGCAAGATCTTCCACGTAAATATCACGTACGCTGCCGGTTGCCAGTACACTGATCAGTAACTGGTCGGACGCCAGTTCATCAATGTCCAGCGGGCTGTTTTCATTGGTCAGGTCGTACTTGGTCTTCAGAATTGAGCAGGCCAGTTGGCTCAGTTTGTGATGCTGAAAGTCATCGATATCAAACAGGGTAAGCAGATCATCTTCCAGCGACTCGTCAAAGCGGTCGGCCGATAGATAAGTACAACATTCTGCCAGCGTGCTCAAGGCCGCCTGATTAAGTGCGCCTTTACGAAGCAGAGAGCGATACCGCAGGAACGCGCCCAGGTAGTCTCCTTTCAGGTAATAACACAATGCAATGGATGAGAAGGCCTGCACACTGCCGGTATCACACACCAGCGCTTGATTGAAATAGCTTTCAGCCTGGTCGTACTGTTCCTGAAGCAGCGAAACGAATCCACGGTTGCACCAGAAGCCGGCTTTTTCCGGATTCAGACGAATGGCCTGTTCAATCAAGTCCCGCGCCAGCGTCAGGTTGCCTTCATCCAGCGCAATACGTCCTTTCAGGTTGATGGCGTCTGAAGACTCGGGTAAGCGTGACAACACCGAATCCAGAAGAATTTGCGCCTTTTCACGGGCTTGTAAGCGTCGTAATTTGTCCAAACCTGCGTGATTGGACATGTGGTACCAACGGTTGGCATCCACCAGATCGCACGCGGTTTTCGCGTCCAACTCCTGAGCGGGAGTGAAATCGTCATATACTTCAAGCGCCTGTAACGTTTGCATGGCCTTAACTCCAGATTTCAGTCAGTCTGTCTCGTTATTGTTTTGCCCGATTAACCCTGCAGTAACTGCAAGACCTGCTGTGGCTGTCCGTTGGCCTGAGCCAGAATGGACAAGCCCGCCTGCTGCAGTACCTGTGTTCGCGAGAGTTCAGCGGTTTCCGCAGCAAAGTCTGCATCTCGAATTCGAGAGTTTGCTGCGGCCAGGTTTTCTGTGGCGATGGCCTGGTTCTGTATGGTGGACTCAAATCGATTCTGAATCGCACCAAGGTTCGCACGTTGAAGGTTGATCAGGTTCAGTGCGTTGTCCACGGAATCCAGAGCGAGCAGAGCACCGTCTACGGTGGAAACATCAATATCCTGCACCAACTGTCCGCGCTCATTGGAACCATAGGTGCCGACCTCAAATCCGGCCCGTTCAATGTTCCCGGTGATGGTATCCAGTTCGATCTGCCCCGCAGACTGGAGTGTAATGCTACTTTGCGTGGTGTCTGGATAGACGATACCAGTTTGACCAATCCCGGCGAGGGTAAGCGTACCCGCCAGATTGCTGAGCGTCAGGTTGCGTCCGTCATCGGCAATCAGGCGGTACGTGTCACCCAGCGCTTCCGCTCTTACCCCGGTCTGACCAGACTTGTTGTTGACTGCGGAAATAATGGCATTTTGTTTGTCTGCCACGGTATCTGCCGCACTGTAGGAAATATTGATGGTCACGTTGTTGATATCAAAGCTACCGGACTGCGCTAAACCGGTCGCGATGGTGCCTGCGTTAAGGATGGTCGAGTTGACAATTGCCCGCACGCCGGTCTGTTCGGCAATCTGGTTGATGGCCTCTGCTTTGGCAATCGCACTTGTGTCGCGTCCGGTACTGGACGCCGTGTCATAAGATTGCAGGGTGGGGCCAACCGGTACGCCGTTGATCACCAGATCACCCGTGACCAGCGCCGCATTGGCTACCTCCTGACCAATAGCACCACTGTTGCTGCCACTGAATGTGCCTACCGCTAGGCCGGCGTTGGCGATATTGCCGGTAGTGGTATCCAGTTGTACGGGTGAGCCATCCGAGGACACCAAGGTGTAGCTGCCCGCATAGGTGGTTTGCGTTGCAATCCCGGCGTTTGTCAGGGTAACACTGCCATCAGCGATGACGATGTTTCTTCCGTCAGCCGCACTCAAGGAGATACCCGTATCAGAGTTTCCGTTGAATGAGGCGATAACGCCGGTCTGGCCGGATCGCTCATTGATGACGTTAACAATATTGTTCAAGTTGGCTTCATCGGTCAGTGCCGCATCCGCCCCGATATTAATGGTAACCGCGTTGATGATGATCGTTCCGCTGGCTGCTGCCGCGTTGAACGTGGATGAACCGCTGACCGTGGTATTGTTAATCACCGCTTCTACGCCGGTCTGTTCAGACACCGCGTTAATGGCGGCAGCCTTGGCGATGGCCGACTTTTCCTGCTCGAAACTGGAGAAGGCGTCGTTGACCCCGCTGGATGCGCCGACGGCAATACCATTGATGACCAGGTCGCCCGCCGCTAATTGTGCAACGGTTTGCGTTGGGCCGCCCTGTTGATCTGAGCTGATCCCGTCTGTATTCGCTGCGCCCAGCTGATCCACGGTGGCACCATCGATGCCAAACGTTACGCTTTCACCCTCGTTGGCCCCAATCTGAAAGGTCACATCCGAGAACGTGCCATCCAGCAGTTTGGTGCCGTTGAAGTTGGTTTGGTCCGAAATTCGCTTGATTTCCGATTTGAGCTGCTGCACTTCCTGATTGAGTGCCTGCCGGTCAATGTCACTGTTAGTCGCGTTGGCGGACTGCAATGCCAGGTCGCGAATACGAAGCAGCCCTTCGGTCATCGCACCGAGGGCACCTTCTGCGGTTTGTGCTAGAGAAACACCGTCGCCGGCATTTCGTATGGCTACCGTGAGACCTCGCACCTGAGAGGTGAAACGGGTGGAAATTGCCAAGCCGGCGGCGTCGTCCTTCGCACTGTTGATGCGAAGACCAGAGGAAAGTCTCTGCAACGCTGTCTGATTGGCAGCCTGGGACGTATCCAGGTTTCGCTGCGCATTTATTGACGCGATGTTAGTGTTAATTATTTGAGGCATAACTTTTCCCCTTGTTTATCTCCGCCGTTTGGAATGTTGGCGACCCATAAAATTCGTATGCGGCAATGAGAGTTGCCCTTACTTCTGAACAAGCGAAAGCTGTGCCAATATGCTAAAAATAACTTTGAAATGAATAAAAGGCTAATAAATACAGCGGGATAGAATTGGTCTGGGGCGGGAGGTGTAACCACGGAGTAGGGTGGCACAGCAACAGAAATTTGGCGGGGGGAAGCGAGTTGCCACGTTTTTTATGATCAATCAGTCGCCAGTTTGCCGCTATTTTGACCTTTCATTGTGTCGTTATTGTGGTCGAGGTGAGTCCCCGGACCTATCTGGCGGATGGCAAACCTTGTCAGCGTCTGCATCAAAAGACTATAGTGAGGCAATGATAACAGGCCTTGAACAATAATGAATAACACTCCTGAGCATCCAGCCCAAGCATTTCTGAATCAACGCACAAAAAACCTGGCATTCTTCCAGAGATATTTTCCGGGCATCTATCAGTACTTTTCACAGTACTCAATGCGTGAGCGAAAGCTGGATATTTTACCGGAGCGAGGTGAGTGCGATTTATTGGAGGATGGCCGCCATCTCTATCAGGGTGAGAGCATCGCCTATGCCAAAAAGGAGGTGGCTACATTTCTTGCCGCCTATGATTATGGGTCGCGTATTCGCTCATTTGAGCCGCTCCCGGTGGATTCGTATCAAAACCGGCGACTCTTTGCATTGCACATGCGCGAGGTGTACGAAAAGTATGCGTCGTTTAACCCGGCGTATTCCGGCTATTGGCTGGACGACTTCATGCCGTTGGTGGTGTTTCTGGGAGTCGGGTTGGGGCGGCATATTGACATACTGACAAAAGTGCGTGACATCGACCACGTTGTGGTGTTTGAGTGGGATATGGATTTTTTTGCCGCAAGTTTATACGCGGTAGATTGGCAGGAAATTGCCTTACCCCATTTATTGGACGACACGAAGTCTTTTACTTTTGTGCTGACCCCTGGCGCTGAACATGATGATCATCGCTTCGGCGCACTCTGGAACCATCTGCTGCATCTGTGCCCGATATTCCCCACCGCTACGCTTTTTTATAATCATCGAGGCCGGCCAGAGAGTGACTGGATCATTTCGAAAATCAACAAAGACATCTACGTGCACCTTTTTTCCTTCGGCAATGTGGATGACGAGCTGAATCAGCTGAATAACGTCAAACATAATATTGTTGCAGGCAGACCCTTTCTCAAAAAGCGTGCCTCTGACCCACTGCATGCCACCGTCTGTGTGGTTGGGGCAGGGCCGTCTCTGGATGCGCGCGTTGAAGAGTTACGGCAGCTGCAGGACAGCGCCGTGGTGTTTTCCTGCGGAACGGCGTTAAATGCCTTGCTGGATCACGGGATCATACCTGACTTTCACATTGAGCTTGAGTCAGATTTCAATGCCTATGCGATGCAGAGCCTGACCGAGAACAAAAAACAGTTGTCCCGTATCCACCTGCTGGGTGCGGTTCAGTTGAATCCATTGATGTATGAATTGATGGGCGATGCGCTGATGTTCTGCAAAGAGGACGGCCCCCTCGCGTTTTGGCTCAAAGACGCCGTGGATGCCATTCCGGGGGCTACCCCCACGTGCACCAATGCCGCTTTGGCTTTGGCCTTCTATTTTGGCTTCGAAAACATTGCACTGTTTGGCATGGACTTCGGATTCCCTGAAAAAATGCAGCATCATGCGCGTGGAACGGCTTATTACCAGGAGAGCGTTGCCAAAACCAGCAAGGAACTTCGGGATGATGAAATCATTTCAGTACCAGGTGCCAGCGGGCAAACCGTGCAGTCCACCCCCTTTCTCTATGCCGCAAAACGCCGGATAGACAGTCTTTTGGCGGGTCGTAAGCAACGCATTTTCAATTGTTCCGACGGTGCCGTACTGGAGAACGCCCAGTGGATGCCGCCCGGTGAGGCGCACAAAGCGCTGACACCCGAGGGCATGCAACGAGAAGCTGTGCTTGCGCACATTCGGGGATCTTCGGAGCAGGCAGTCGCACCCGCAGAATTTGATGCACTGTTGACACAGATTAATGCGCACGTGGAAACATTTTTGGGCGAAGTCGCTCAGCGATTAGATGGGGGACCAGTCAGGACGAAACGCGATTTCAGCCGGTTCGTTTCCTGGGTGATATCGCGCCTTCAAGCCTTGGAAACTACGGATACCGGGCTTTATTACTTCCTGCGTGGTGCTATCTGGCACTATTTGCTGGCTGGCTATACCCATGTGTTCAGTCTTCAACAGGTCGAAGAGCAGAACCGTTATCTTGCTTTCTGGCAGACGTCTTTCGCGGGCTTTCTCACAGCATTGCGCACACGCATCCACCAGGTACTCTTTAAACAGCAGTCGATGGCGACGGATGAAATGGTTCATGTGTCCTTATATCACCCGGTGGCTGAAGACCTGAACTGGATGGTTCAATCGCTCGATTGGGAGTATCAGGGGTATTCCATCGTTGACGGGAAAATTGAAGCGAACGACATTACGTTTGAGTTTGAAGGCTACTGTTTTGATGGTAAAAAATTTCACTCATGTTAGCGCGTAAGCGTGTTTGCCAGTGAGGTGGCCGGTGAGAGTTGCGATTATCCCAGCGAGAGGCGGCAGCAAAAGAATCCCGCACAAGAACATTCAACCCTTTTGCGGCAAGCCGCTGATTGCCTATCCCATCGCCAGTGCACTGGCCACCGGTCTGTTTGATCAGGTGGTCGTTTCAACCGATGATGAGGCGATCAAAGAAGTGGCGCTCAGCGAAGGTGCAGTGGTGCCCTTTCTTCGGCCTGCCGAACTATCGGATGATTATACCGGGACCATGGACGTCTACCGGCACGCGATTCAATGGCTGCAGCATCAGGGTCATCCACTGGATGTCGTGTGCTGTCTTTACGCAACGACCCCATTGTTGGAAGCACAGGATCTTGTTGCGGCACATACGTTGTTTACCGGCCACCAATCGGCAGATTATTGCTTTGGCGTGGTCGAGTTCGGTTACCCGATACAGCGGGGTTTGGTGGATTCTGAGGGGGGAGGGGTGAAGATGCTCCACCCGGAACATGCCAGTACACGATCTCAGGATTTGCCACGAGCTTTTCACGATGCCGGACAGTTTTACTGGGGGCGGGCGAATGCCTTTATAGAAGGGCGGCCCATGTTTGGTGACAAATCGTTGCCGTACTTTCTTCCCCGTGAGCGGGCAATCGACATTGACACCCCCGCTGATTGGCAATTCGCAGAAAAAATGTATCAGTTGCTTAATAGGAAATGACATGTACAGCCCCGGTATGAGTATTTTGGAGTGGCGGTCTGCATTGGGTCGCCCCATCATTGTGGCAGAGTTGTCCGGTAACCATGGTCAAAACCTGGGCGTGGCGAAGGCTATGGTGGCGGCAGCGGCAGAGGCGGGTGCGGACGCGATTAAATTGCAGACCTATACACCGGATACCATGACGTTGCCGCTCAATTCATCCGAGTTTCGGATAGAAGACGCGGCCAGTCTCTGGAAAGGACAATCTCTTTACGATCTGTACAGCAAAGCGTTTACCCCATGGGAGTGGCACGACGAATTATTTCAGTATGCGCATTCCCTGGGGCTGGTCGCGTTCAGCTCACCCTTTGACGAAACGGCCGTTTCGTTTCTGGAAAGCCTGAATTGTCCCTTTTACAAAATCGCGTCATTTGAACTGGTGGATATTCCCCTCATTACTCGCGCGGCGAACACCGGCAAGCCCTTGATCATGTCCACCGGAATGGCCACCATCGAAGAAATCTCGGAGGCCGTGGATGCTGCCCGACGTGCGGGAGTAAAAGAACTGGTCCTGTTGAAGTGCACCAGCGCTTACCCCGCCGCGCCTTCGGATTGTCATCTTAAAACCATCGAAGACATGAAGGAGCGATTCCAATGCCCCGTTGGGCTGTCTGACCACACCCAGGGGATTGGTGTGCCGCTTGCCTCGGTGGCCTGGGAACCCTGTCTCGTGGAGAAGCATTTCACCCTGGATCGCAAGGCGGGCGGCGTGGATGCGGATTTTTCTCTGGAACCACCGGAGTTGAAACTGTTGGTCACGGAAATCACACGGGCATCTCAAGCCGTGGGAGAGGTACATTATGGCGGGTCACCAGCAGAAAATGCGGAAAAAGTATTCCGCCGCTCCATTTATGCCCGGGCTGATATTCCGCCGGGCAGTGTCATTTCACGAGACGATTTGGCGATTATACGACCGGGGTACGGGCTTGCGCCGAAGCACATTGATCAGGTCGTGGGCGCTACCGCCGCAACATTCATCCGGCGGGGCGATCCCATCCGCTGGGATGCGCTGACATAAGCCGTGTCCTGATGCCGATAAACGTTGCCATTCGCGTAGACGCCAGTGCCGATATGGGGGTAGGGCACCTTATGCGTTGTGTTGCCTTGGCTCAGGGATTCCATGCCCTCGGTTGCTCCATCACGTTTTTAACCAATGCTGCCGCAGGAGCTTCCCTGGCGCAACGGCAGGATTGTCCATTTGATATACGTGTGATTGATCCAACCAACCTTCAAGCGACGGAAGCCCTGTTGACGCAATTGATGCCCGACATATTGGTAGCGGATGGTTATCATTTCACCGTGCCTGCGTTGCAACGACTCTACCGATTCTGTGCGCTGGCAGTATTCGTGGATGATGTTATTCATCCAGGCGTGGGGGTGTGTGATGTCGTTCTGAACACCTCTCCCGTGGTGCAAGCTTCAGATTACGCGGCTTTCGTTCCGTCGTCCTCGATCCAGCTGCTGGGCACGCGGTACTGCCTGTTGCGACCTGAATTTGAACGCGTAATCCTTACAGACATGCCGGACAGAAAGAAGCTGGTAATCTCATTTGGCGGGAGTGACCCTGCGGGATACACGTACCCTCTGCTGGCTGGCGTGCTGCAATCCCCTCTGGCGAATGTGCCTGTTCTGATTCTGGCAGGTGCGTATTACGCCAGCGTGGATGCCTTGCACGACCTGGCACGCATGCTCCCGCATTGCGAGGTGCTCATTAACTGCCAGACTATGAGTGCGGCCCTGGGGGAGGCGCGTATGGCTATCTCTGCCGCCGGTTCTACGGCCTTTGAACTTGCCGCCACCGGTACACCCGGGCTGTTGGTTTCCGTGGCAGAAAATCAGATCCGTCTGGGTGAGTTTTTTGCGCAACAGGGTTGCAGTCTGCACTGGCGAGGAAACGATCCGAATGACCGGGAAGTTATCGTCGATACTGCCCTGCAAGCGGCCTGCAGGCTTTGGAATGACGATGACCAATTACAGCAGATGCAAAGAGCAGCGCTTCGATTGGGATTGGCGAATGGCGCAAAAATTGCTGCTCAGCAGTTACTTGATATACTTCGCCAAAGGAATGACGCAAAAACGCTGTCGTAGAATACAAATATGAGCAAGCACCCACAACAAGGCGAAAACAATGTTTAATGGTCGTTCAGTGCTGATTACCGGTGGCACCGGCTCATTTGGCCAGTGTTACACCAAAACGCTGCTGGAGAAGTATTCTCCCAGGAAAATCATCATCTTTTCCCGGGACGAACTGAAACAGTACGAAATGCGGCATCAGTTTGATGGCAAGGAGATGCGCTACTTTATTGGTGACGTGCGCGATCGTCGACGATTGGTGCAAGCCTGTAATGGTGTGGATTACATCATCCATGCGGCGGCATTAAAACAAGTGCCGGCCGCCGAATACAACCCCACGGAATGTATTCGCACGAACATCAACGGCGCTGAAAATGTGATTCATGCAGCCATCATCAACAAGGTGAAAAAGGTGATCGCACTGTCGACCGATAAAGCGACCAATCCGATTAACCTGTATGGTGCCACTAAGCTGTGTTCCGATAAATTATTCGTAGCAGCAAACAACATCGTGGGCGATAAAGAGCCGCGGTTTTCTGTCGTCAGATACGGAAACGTTGTCGCCTCCAGAGGCTCGGTCGTGCCCCTGTTCGAAAGTATGATCAATGCCGGTTGCACCGAATTGCCGATCACCGACGCATCCATGACTCGATTCTGGATTACGCTGCAACAAGGCGTCGATTTTGTGTTGAAGTGCTTCATGCGCATGTATGGCGGAGAAACTTTTGTGCCCAAGATTCCGTCCATTCGTATCACCGATCTGGCGACGGCGATGGCACCACAACTCAAGCAATCAATCGTGGGTATTCGGCCCAGTGAAAAACTGCATGAACAAATGGTGCCTGCGGATGAGTCGAGCCGGACACTGGAATTTGACGATCACTACGTGATCACACCTTCCATCAAGTTTTCGGATATCGATGTGGACTACCGGCACAATGGTGCGGATGAGCGAGGACGCGGGGTGCCGTTGGGTTTCACGTATTGTTCGTCGGATAATCCGGTTTTTCTCGACCATGAGGGCATTCGACGGTTATTGCAGGAAGCAAAAAAATGATTCCCTACAGCCGGCAATCGGTATCTGAGGAAGACATCGCTGCCGTGGTGGAGGTGTTACGAAGTGGCTATCTGACACAGGGACCCGTCGTTAACCGTTTTGAAAGCGCACTCGCAGCGTATTGTACGGTTCGCGAGGCCGTAGCCGCCTGCAATGCAACGGCTGCCCTGCATGCGGGGTGTGCGGCTCTGGGCGTTACCGCCGATGACCTCGTTTGGGTGCCCGCCATCAGTTTTGTGGCCACTGCAAACTGTGCCCGGTTCTGCGGTGCCAGTGTGGACTTTGTGGATGTGGACCCGACGACTGGGCTGCTGTGCCTCGACCACCTCGACCAAAAGATCCAGGAAGCCAAAACGAAAAACAGGCTCCCCAAGTTGCTGATCACGGTGCATCTGGCCGGGCAAAGCTGTTTGATGGAAGCCATCTATACGCGATGTGCCTCAGAAGGGATTGCCGTGATGGAGGATGCCAGTCATGCGCTCGGATCGTGGTATCAGGGGCAGCCCGTAGGCGCTTGCCCGTTCAGCGACTGTGCGGTCTTCAGTTTTCATCCGGTGAAACCCATCACTTCCGGTGAAGGTGGTGTTTTGGTGACCAACTCGGAAGCACTTGCCCGTCGGGCTCGGTTGTTTATATCCCATGGTATACAACGGGACCCGGAACAGTTTAACACGCCCTGCGCGGATGGCTGGTATTACGAGCAACAATCGCTGGGGTACAACTACCGCCTGAGTGACATCCACGCGGCGTTGGGGCTGTCCCAGATGAAGTCGATTGATGCCGGGGCAGAAGCCCGGGGTCAGCTATCGCTAGTCTATCGTGAACTGGTGGCGGAGCTACCGGTTCAACCACTTCGCCAACTGAGCCCTGATCGGTCTTCCTGGCACCTGTATGTGGTTCAGTTTGAGAGCTCTGAAAAGCGGCGGGTCGCCTATCAAGCGCTTCGCGCCGCTGGGTATGGCGTGAATGTGCATTATCTCCCCATTCCAGATCAGCCTTATTATCGAGCTCAGGGATTTTCTTCAAACGACTTTCCCGGCGCAGGTACCTACGCGGACCGATCATTATCCTTGCCTTTGTACCGTGGTATGCCCGAGCAGGTGGTGCATGATGTGGTCCAGATCATTCGTGAGAGTGTGTGAAAAAATGTTGGAACGATGTCGTTGAATATTCTGATCACCAGCGCCGGCCATAAAACCAACCTGGTACGTTACTTCAGGCGAGCGTTGACTCATGAGGGCGGCGGGAAGCTCTACTTGTCTGACTGTTCATCCGGCAGTCGTGCCCGTCACTTTGCGGATGGGCTCCTGATCAGTCCGTCGGTCGACAAGGGGGATGCGTTTTGCCAATGGCTGCTCGCTGCGGTCAAACAGTATGCGATCCGTTGTATTGTGCCCTCGCGGGATGGGGATTTACGACAGTTGTCCGAGCTGAAAGAAACGTTGTGGAATGACTTCCAATGCCATGTGCTGGTGCCGGGTAAAAGCACGGTTGCCCTGTGCCTGAATAAAAGGGATTTTTATCACTGGTGTGCTGAAAATGGTTATCAGACGGCAGGGTGTGACTCTGTTGCGACGGCACGGCCCTCGCAGTTTCCCGTGTTCGTTAAACCGTGTGTTGGATCGGGCAGTCAGGGGGCACAGATTCTCAACAGCGTCCAGGAATGGGACGCGTTCTGCGCGACACTGCCGGAAGCGCTTTCATCTGACTACCTCGTACAATCCTATGTTGATGGCGTCGAGTATACTGTTGACTGTTTCGTGAACATGGCCGGCACACCGGTGAGCATAGTCCCGCGTGAACGGGTGCAAACCTTGAGTGGGGAGTCGGTAGAGGCAAAAATTCACATGGACAATGCGCTTATCGCCGTGGCGACCCGGCTGGTTGAGCAGCTTCAGCTCACCGGGCAATCCACAATTCAATTGTTCAAAGTTGATGATATCGTGATTGTCTCCGAAGTGAATCCACGATTTGGCGGAGGCTTTACCTTAAGCGTTGAGGCGGGCGCTGATACACCACGTTATGTGATCAGGGAGCTGATGGAGAAAGCCATTGAGCATGATGTCACACAGCTGGATACCGATCTTCAAATGGTACGCGTTCAAAAGGATGTTTTTATCCGTAATGAATTAACGCAACCCCGCGAGCAGAAAACCTATTGCGTTGATCTCGATGGTACCTTGTGTACCGAGAGCTGTCCTTATGAAGAGGCTCAACCTATTGCGCTGACCATTGATAAAGTGAATCGGCTCTATCATCAGGGGCACCGTATCCTGATCCACACCGCGCGGGGGGCTGCCAGCGGTCGCGATTGGCGCCCATTGGTGGAAAGCCAGCTGGCGGCCTGGAGTGTGCAATACCACGCGTTGGTGATGGGAAAACCGTATGCCGACTTTTACATCGATAACAAGGCGGTCGATGTGCTTGAGTGGGTTTAATATCGGCATGAAGCAATCAGCTCAATTATGAAAAAAACCATTGTTCATCTCAGCACCTACCTTCAGGGTGGCGCAGGCCGGATCATAAGCGACCTGATCACTTTGCAGGCGGATGCGGGTCATGAGGTGGCCTGTGTGATCAATCAGACCGAGTATGAAGGATATCAGAGTTATGCGGAATACAAGGCGTCCATTGCTTCGCGCGCCACGTTGTATTCTGTGGACAATTGGTTCAAGCGCGATATGGCCGGAATTCTGGACGCCGCCTTGTTGCTGAAACAGATACTCGAACCCGTGCCCCATTGCATTGTGCACAGTCACGCGGCGGTGCCGGCCTTCGCCGCACAGATTGCCCGAGGGATGCTGAAAGCAGACTTTCCGATTGTGCAGACCGTGCACGGCTGGGGACTGAACAAAACAGCCGAGCAAAGTGCTTTTGACGTCAAAATTCTCTCGTCACTGGATGCGGTGGTGGCCGTCTCCTCCGTCGGTCGCTGTCAACTGATTGACCTTGGCGTGCCCGAGCATCTGTTGAGCGTGATACCCAACGGTATTTGCTCAGCAACAGCGTGTATCGAGTCTTCAAATCCGGTGGTGGCAAAAATCAAGCAGATAAAATCGTCGCACGATTGCGTAATTGCGTGCGTGGGTACCTTGTGCGAGCGCAAAGCCCAGTCGGATTTGGTGGCGGCGGTTCGTCAACTGCGTCAAAAAGGAGTGAATGTGGGCTGTGTGCTGATCGGGGAGTGCGACAATAGCTATGCGAAATCGCTCATCGAGGTGGTTGAGAATGACCCGGCGATACATTCTGCTGTTTATTTTATGGGGTGTGTCGATCGTGCAGGCGAAGTGCTTTCTGAATTCGATGCGCTAGTCTCCACGTCACACAGCGAGGGGTTGCCGTTGGCGGTACTGGAAGCCATGCGTGAAAGCGTGCCGGTGATACTGAGTGATATACCGGAGCATCGGGAGGTCGTTACGAATGCCGTGACCGGCTGGTTGTTTACCCATAATGAGATTAATGCGCTAAGTGGTTGCCTGGGTGCGTTTTTGTGCCTCGACGCGCAGGTGGTAAATGCTGTTGTGTCGGCGGCTCATACAACCTATGAACAGCATTATGACTCAACGGGTATGTATGATGCCTATGAGCAATTGTATGGTCGTTTATCTTGACCACAGGTATTGATCAACTAGTCTCTTCTGTTGGGCAAAACTGCGACAAATGCAAGGACACTAAATCTGCATATAGAGATTCTAACTGTTATCGTTAATGCGTTTAGGTTCATGCGAGTGATAACAATGTTAATTCCAAATCAACATCGCTATTTAGCGGTGCATTCAATTTTTTACAGTATGATAGATGTTCTTTATTGGGTTGAGGCGTAGATCAAGTATCAGGTCTATTTATTCGGTGCTGGGGGGCTTGCAAAAAAGGTATTGTCGACGCTTGGTGATGAGTATGAGGTACTTGGTTTTCTTGACAATGATGCCGACAAAATTGGGATCTATTGTCAGGGCTTGCCCATCTTTTCGCCTTCCATTGTGCAAAATAAAACGTTCGATTTTATCATTTTTTCTTCGATTTTTTTTAGTGAGATTATTGATCAGTTACTAGACTTCGGCGTCCCAAAAGAAAAACTCATTGCTCCTCATCATTCAGCGGGAATAAATGTTGAGGAGATTCAAAGAGCTCTAGGAGCCTGTCGGACTTAAGCGCACGATTACTGCACAGTGCGTCTCCCGACTGTAATTGAACGGAAAAAGCAGGTTGCTAGCCTTCTCAGCCTCTTGATACGCATTTTACGTCCCTCAACGAGCA
>JBPJFY010000026.1:0-23690 GCA_051208045.1 Oleiphilaceae bacterium G1-8 | reverse complement strand
TGCTCGTTGAGGGACGTGAAATGCGTATCAAGAGGCTAAGTAGGTTTGCAATCTGCTTTTTCCGTTCAATTACAGTCAGGAAACGCACTGTGCAGCAATCGCGCACTTAAGTCCGACAGGCTCCTAGGCTTCCAAACCCGCCAGCTCACGTTAGTACTATAGCAAGGCTCTTCTGACTCGACATGTTTGTGAGATTGCTTACGATGATTTTGGTGTTCATATCGACTGTCGTGCTTATATCGATTTTGGTGCTGCTTATTTTGCAAGTAAACTAGGTAATTCAAAATTATCAAATTGTTCAGTTGGTTTTGATAACGGTCCTGACTACTATCGTCTGCAAAACTAGACGATGAAATTATCAAGCTGATTAAACCAGTCAGCATGCAGGCCAAAAAACGCGTATTATTTTTCAGAATTTTCATATTGTTTTCCCTAACAGTGGATTATTGGCTCATCATGCCAAGCAAAGTCTGAATCTAAACTGAATGGTTATACGTTTTTTCCCGCATATCTCTAGGGGTTGTTGAAGTTTTGATATAACCTATTGATTCAAGAGCGAAAACTCGTTTAATTGTAGTTTCCATACAAACAAAAAACGAGTTTGCGATGCCTCGACTAATGCTCAGTGACGAGCTCTGGTCGAAGCTAAAGCTAATTTTGCTTCAATGTGCGATCTATGACAAGCGAAACCTGAGACTCATGGTAGAGGGAATGCTGTATCGCTTGCGCGCAGGAATACTTTGGAGAGATTTGCCCGACTACTTCGGCCGGTGGAATACGGTGTATAAAAGATGCAATGCCTGGTTCGGCCGAGGTATTTGGAACAAGGTGTTTATGTTCCTTCGAATTGAGCCAGACCTTGAGTGGGGCTTTATTGACGGCAGTTATGTTAAGGCGCATCAACATAGCGCCGGTGCGGCAGGCCAGGAAGATTCACATGGCAGTTGATGGGTGTGGATTACCTGTTTTTTTTACAGTCACTGGTGGCGATAGCGTGTGCAGTCCAGTGGTTGCCCATGTGAACCGTCAACAGCCCCTAATAGGAAGTTAGGTGTCATAGGTCTAACCGTTAGCAGATCAACGGGAAAAGGCCCTGACCCAGGGGCTGCTTGATGCAGGCAATGACTTTCATTTCGCCAGCGCAGTGCGGGCACTTTGTGATATCGATTTGCAACACTCTCGGGATGCGACGATGGGAAATACGAATTTATTGACCCCGCGCAGGAAAACTCATCGGGGATTGGTCTATAACTAATGTCGATAACTATGGTCGATAACCATCAGGGTAGAAATGTGGCTGTTGGATAGCGTGCATTACAGAGCATGCTGAAAGTCTGTGCGAAAATAGCAATAAAAGTGGACAGCACCAATGAACATATCTGATTTGATTACGTCAGAGCACGCGTCAATTCGAGCGGCCTGCGATCGTTTTGGTAATGATGCGGGCAGGTTGATGGATATTCTGCTCGCCATTCAGGATGAGCTGGGCTTTGTTAGCCCGGACGCCATGGAAGTCATCGCCGAACAGACGCACACACATCGCGTAGAAGTTGAAGGTGTGGTGTCGTTTTACGCGTTTTTTTCCCAGGAGCCTCAGGGTAGGTATGTCATACGTTTGTGTGACGATATTGTCGATCAATTTACCGGGCTAGCCGAGGTGCAGTCCGCTTTTGAGAAAGCTCTGGGCATCGGGCCGGGACAAACTACACGGGATGGCTTGTTTTCCTTTCATCTCACGCCCTGTATCGGCATGTGTGATCAAGCGCCGGCGGCCATGGTGAACGACCAGATCATCACTAGTCTCACTCCAGCCAAGGTTCAGCGATTGGTGCGGCAGCTCAAACGAGCGCCGGCAGGCGAGCCAGTTTCGTTGCGTGACCAGAGCCAGCCGGATGTCTCCCCCCTGATTCGTTCTTCCGTAAAAAACAATATCCGGCGAGCTGGTGACATTTTGCTGGGTTCGGAGGAAACGGCTGAACAGGGGCTGGCCAAATTAGAATCGCTCACCCCGAAGCAGGTGGTTGAAGAGATTGAAGCAGCAGGTTTACGCGGGCGGGGCGGTGCAGGATTCCCAACTGGGCGGAAGTGGCGCATGGCGGCTGAGACGCAAGCGGATCAACGCTATGTGATTTGCAACGCGGACGAAGGCGAGCCGGGTACCTTTAAAGATCGGGTGCTGCTCACTGAGCGCGCCCATTTGCTGTTCGAAGGAATGACCATCGCCGCCTATGCGATAGGGAGTCAAGAAGGCATTCTGTACCTGCGGGGTGAATACCGGTATCTCGTTCCCTATTTGGAATCCATTCTCGCAGAGCGACGGGAAAATGGGCTGTTGGGCACAGCTATTCAGCCCGGAGCATTCACTTTTGATATACGCATTCAGCTGGGTGCGGGCGCATACATCTGTGGTGAAGAAAGTTCACTGATCAGCTCGTGTGAAGGCCGGCGTGGCGAACCTAAAAATCGTCCACCCTTTCCCGTGGTCTCCGGGTACAAACAGAAACCAACGATCGTGAACAATGTAGAGACTTTTTGCAATGTACCGCGCATTCTCCAGCAGGGGGCGAGTTGGTTTTCGGAGATTGGTACCTCACAAAGTGCCGGAACCAAATTGCTTTCGGTGGCCGGGGATTGTAAGCGCCCGGGAATTTATGAGTTCCCCATGGGCGTAACCGTTCAGGAAGTGTTGGATGCCGCCGGGGCGACCAAGGCTGCCGCAATTCAAGTCGGCGGGGCAAGTGGCCAGATGATCGGGCGAGTGGACTTTCAGCGCAAGCTCTGTTTCGAGGATCTGCCGACAGCGGGTGCCTTTACCATTTTTTCCGAACACAGAAACATCTTACAGGTGGTGGATTACTACCTGCACTTTTTCGTGGAAGAGAGTTGCGGCTACTGCACACCGTGTCGGGTGGGCAATGTCTTTCTGAAAAAAGGCATGGAAAAGATTCGCAAAGGGCTCGCGGATCAGGCGGACATTGACCAGCTCAAGGAATTGAGTCAAACCATCATCGCGACCAGTCGGTGTGGTTTGGGGCACACCTCGCCCAATCCGTTTCTCTCCTCACTGGAAAAATTCCCAATGGTGTACGCCGCACTGCTGAAAGAGAGTGCAAGCGGGTACCAGGCCAGTTTCAATATCCAGGATGCGTTGGAAGAATCCCGGCGTTTGGCGAAACGACGATCACTGATCTACGACACCGGTTACGGAGACAAGGGGTAAGCGTATGTCTGATGCGAAAATATGGGACCCAAAAGAGTCCAGCCAGCGCTCGCCGTTGCACAAGCCTGATACGCACCGTCACCGGGGTAAGCCAATCTCGATCACCGTGGATGGCCGTTCCTACACCGTGTCCTCAGAGCAAACCATTATGGATGCCTGTGAAGAGATTGGCATCTACGTGCCACGTCTGTGTGACTCGGAAAGCCTGGTTCCCGCAGGCAGTTGTCGGGTGTGTACCGTAAAAGCCAATGGACGTACCGTGGCGGCCTGTACGCAGCCCATTGAGCCGGGGATGGAAATCGAACACGACACCGAGGAAATCCTCAAATACCGTAAAGATCTCGTGCGGATGCTCTTCCATGAGGGAAATCATTTGTGCCCGATCTGTGAGGCCAGCGGCCGCTGCGAGTTACAGGCGATGGCTTACCGGCTGGGGATATCACAAGCCACCAAGTTTCCCTATCTGCAACCGGCCCGACCGCTGGATGCCTCCCACCCGGATATAGTGCTGGATAACAATCGCTGTATTTTATGTGGTCGGTGTATCCGCGCCTCACGGGATATTGATGGCAAGCACCTGTTTGAGTACGTGGGCCGTGGCATTCATAAGCGGATTGGGGTAAACGCTGAATGTCTGGCAAAAACGGATGCGTCAGTAGACGATTATGCCATGGCGCTGGAAGTGTGCCCGGTTGGCTGCATCATTCGGAAAGGTGAAGGCTTTTTTGATGCGATTGGCGACCGCCAGTTTGATCATGCACAGATTGGACAGAACTACGAAGGTCCGACCGGTAAAGGTGTAGAAGCCGGAAAAGAGGAGAGCGATCATGGCTAAACGAAAAAAGCGGATTGCCACGACCTCTCTCGCGGGCTGCTTTGGTTGCCACATGTCCCTCCTGGATATCGATGAGTGCTTATTGGATCTGCTTCAGTACGCGGAGTTTGACAAATCGCCGTTGAATGACAAAAAGACGTTCACACGTCGCTGTGATATCGGGCTGATCGAGGGAGGGTGCTGCAACGAAGACAATGTGCATGTATTGCATGCGTTTCGCAAGCATTGCGATATTCTGGTGGCAGTAGGGCAGTGCGCCATTATGGGGGGGTTGCCCGTGATGCGAAACGCCATCATGCAATCCCGTGAGCCCTTGCGCGAATGTTTTGAAGAGGCCTACCACCACAGTGACAAAATTCTTAATCCGGGGAACCAGATTCCGAACGACCCGGCGTTGCCGCTGATCCTGGATAAGGTCTACACCGTCGTGGATGTGGTCAAAGTGGACTTTCAGATTCCCGGGTGCCCGCCCTCCGGCGACGTTCTGTGGGAAGCCCTGTACGCATTGGTCACCGATCAGCCACCCGCGGTGGACAACGTTCTGCTGCGTTACGACTGATCTTAACTTCCTGGAATATACCGCCATTCAGGCGAAAGGAGCCGAAAATGTCAGGAACCCGAATTGTTGAAATCGCACCGCTCACACGGGTAGAAGGGCACGGAAAGGTGACGGTGCATCTGGATGAGCAGAATCGTGTGTCCGAGGCTCGCCTGCATATTGTTGAATTCCGTGGATTTGAGCGATTTATCCAGGGGCGCATGTTCTGGGAGGTGCCCGTTATTGTACAACGATTGTGTGGCATCTGCCCGGTCAGCCATCACTTGGCGGCAGCCAAGGCGATGGACCAAATCGTGGGTGTGGACACGCTACCGCCAACAGCTGAAAAAATGCGTCGGTTGATGCACTACGGCCAGATTATGCAGAGCAATGTACTGCACTTTTTTCATTTGTGCTCACCGGATTTACTGTTTGGCTTCACAGCGCCTGCCGCCAAGCGCAATATTTTTGAGGTGATCAAAGCGTATCCGGATTTGGCGAAACAAGGCATCCTTCTGCGCAAATATGGGCAGGAAGTGATTAGACTGACGGCCGGAAAAAAAATCCATGGCACAGGCGCGGTGCCTGGGGGGATCAACAAGAACCTGTCACTGAAAGAGCGGGATGAGCTGCTGAAGGATCTGGGGCAGATGATTGCCTGGGCCAAAGGCGCGGTGGATGTGGCGCGAGAGTATTCCGAAGCCAACCTTGATCTCGTCAAGGAGTTTGCCCATTTTAACTCCAACCATCTGTCGCTCGTGCGCGAAGACGGCGCGCTAGACCTGTATCACGGCCATCTTCGGGCCGTTGATGCTTCAGGCAACATCATCTTCGACAAGGTGGATTGCCGGGAGTTCAATGATCATTTAATGGAAGAGGTGAAGCCCTGGTCTTACATGAAATTTCCCTTCATCAAGCAGCGGGGAAATCTTGATGGCTGGTATCGCGTTGGGCCATTATCGCGTATGAACACGGTGAGCTTTATCGATACCCCATTGGCGGAAGTGGAGCGACGCAAATTCAAGGCGTTGACCGGGGGCCGCCCTAACCATATGAGTCTGGCCTATCACTGGGCACGCATGATTGAAGTGCTGCATTGTGTAGAAAAAATTGAAGAGCTGCTGTTGGATGAGGATCTCCAAGGGTCGGATTTAATTGCAAAAGGTGAGCGCAGAGAAGAGGGGATTGCCATCATCGAAGCCCCACGAGGCTCCTTGATTCATCACTATCGCGTCAATCCGGAGAGTTTGGTGACCTATTGCAACCTGATAGTCTCCACCACACATAACAACACTGCCATGAACACCGCAGTCACAGAAGTGGCGCGAAAGTACCTGGGGGGCAAAAAGCGCATCACCGAAGCCATGCTCAATCAGGTGGAAGTGGCGGTGCGCGCCTATGACCCTTGCTTATCCTGTGCCACCCATGCGCTGGGCAAAATGCCGCTGATGGTGGAAGTGCTGGATGCGGAGGGTGGGCTGATCGAACGGCAGGGGCAATTCGTGAGTGGGCAGTATGCAGACAACGCATGAGTCGAATGCAGAACCCGGACCTCCGCTTAAAACATTCATTGTTGGCTATGGTAATCCGGGGCGACAGGATGACGGTCTCGGCCCTGCCTTTGTTTCACAGCTCACGGTATCGCAAGATCTGCCGGAAGGTGTTGAGGTCGAATCCGCATACCAGTTGGAAGTCGAGCTTGCTGCCACGATGGCGGAGTTTGACCTGGTCGTTTTTGTGGATGCCTGTTTGGATGCCAGCGGTCCATTTTACTTTCGTCAGATCCAGCCAGATTCTTCCGGGGCAGGGTTTGGCAGTCATTCCCTGACGCCACAAGCGCTGTTAGCGCTGGCTCAGGTGGTCTACGGGTATCAACCCTTGGCATACGTGCTTGGGATTCGCGGTACGCAATTCGGAGCGTTTGAGGAAAAGCTGAGCGCAGAAGCGACGGCGGACCTGAAAGAGGCACTCAGGTTTTTTTTGACCTGGGTGGAAGGCGTCTATACTGAAGGGAAAACGTCAATCACCGAAGAGTAACGCTGACAAGGGAAAACCCATGGCCCAACCTGCAGTGGCAAACGACATCATGTCCCGCACAGTCATTACCTGCACTTCCCGTGATTCGCTGGCAGAAGCGCGTAAACGCATGAAGGAAAACAACATTCGGCATATTCCGGTAGTTGACGATTTGACGGGTTGTTTCGAAGGCGTTCTGACGCAAAAAGAACTGTTGAAACAGGCGTTTGATATAGCAAACAAATTCGGGATGGCGGATTTGGATCATCAGGAGTCGAAACGCAAGGTGCGTGATTTCATGTGTGCCGATGCGCGGACCATTGCGCCCGATACCTCGTTGCGCGAAGCTGGTGAGTACTTTGTTGCCAGCAAATACGGTTGCCTGCCTGTGCTTGAAGGAAAAAAGGTGGTGGGCATTCTCACCTCAGCCGACTTTGTAAAACTCAGTATTCGGTTGTTAGAAGCGGGCAAAGACGCCTGAATTCATTCTGCGCGCTTCCAGAATTCGACTAAAATGCAAATGGGTTAGAAAAAAGCGCTTTAACAAATGGAAGAATGCGGGTAAAGTTAACCCGGATTTGATCAGGATTAATGAAAATATAAAAACAATATTCGAAAACCTGGCAGTACTTTGTTTATCTCCTTGTTGGTTGCATTGCGGGCCTCCATACATCGCATACAAACGACTTGCAGGTAAACCCAGTGGTTTTCGTTCCGAGCGACGGGATCGGCAGTGTATGCAGGTCAGCTTGAAGGGCGATACAACCAGAAAGCACCGGTTGCTCATTATAAAACAAAAATAACAAGCTTCAGTCCGGGCGAACTCAGTGGTTCGAGTCTGCATTGCTCTGCAACGCTTTCTCTGTAACAGCTGTGTCGCAAAGGCTGTGAATGAGGAACGTTCAATGAAAGTCTCGTATGCCAAACCCGCTGGCACTGGGTCGATTGGTGCTCTGTGGCATCGTGCAGGGTTGCTGTTGGCTCTCTTCAGCACGAATGCCATTGCCGAAATGAAGCTCAATCTCCCTGAGCCGGTTTCCCCCCTTACCAAAGAAGTGTTTGATCTCCATATGATGACCACCTGGGTGGCGTTTATCATTATGGTGATTGTTATCGCCATTGTGGGATATTCCATCGTCAAATTCAGAAAGTCCACTGGATATGAAGCGGATCAGCAGTTTCACAAAGGCTGGTTTGGCACCTGGTCCTGGATACTTGTGCCGGTTATTGTGCTCGGTATTGATCTGACAATTGCCGGCAAGGCGAAATCCACATTCGCCAGCGTAGAAGACAAAACACCTGCCGACATGACCATCAAAGTTATTGGTTCCCAATGGAAGTGGACCTACGAGTACATGGAAGATGATATCAAGATCATCAGTAATCTCGTTGACGAAGAAACTGCCGGAGACGGTTACCTGCGAATGGTAGATAACCCGCTGGTGCTGCCCACCAATAAGCGTATTCGGTTCCTGTTGACGGCGTCCGACGTATTGCACACCTGGTGGGTGCCCGCCATCGCAGTGAAGAAAGACTCTATTCCCGGATACATCAATGAAACCTGGACGATCATCGAAAAAGAAGGGGTGTATGAGGGGCAGTGTGCTGAGAACTGCGGTACCGGCCATGCCTACATGCCGATTCAGGTGGTCGCCATGGCTGGTGACGAATTCAATACCTGGATGACTGAGAAGAAACAGGCCAAGCAACTGGCGATGGCAGAAGCTGCCTCCGACAAAACCTGGAGTAAGGATGAGCTCGTTGCCAAAGGTTTGGAAGTTTACAGCACGTATTGTGCAGCCTGTCATCAGCCGACCGGAGAAGGTATTCCACCGGCATTTCCTGCTCTCAAAGGCAGTGCGATTGCCAAAGGTGCCGTGGCTGATCACCTCGATATTGTGTTGAACGGCAAGGCAGGAACAGCCATGTCTGCCTGGAAAGATCAGCTGGATGACCTTCAGATTGCGGCCGTAGTCACCTACGAACGAAATGCCTGGGGTAACGATGTGGGCGATTCGCTTCAGCCATCTCAAGTCAAAGCAGCGCGCTAACCACCGTAATCTAATTAGAGGGAACCATTATGAGTAGTGTAATCGTCGATCACGACCATCATCATGCGCCCCCGTCCGGATACAGACGGTGGCTGTTCAGTACTAACCATAAAGACATCGGAACGATGTATTTGATCTTTGCTTTGTTTATGCTTTTTGCCGGTGGGTTTATGGCAATGCTGATAAGGGCTGAGCTCTATATGCCCGGACTGCAGTTTCTGCAGCCGGATTTGTACAATAACATGGTGACAAACCATGCCTTCATCATGATCTTCGGCGCCGTAATGCCTGCTGCAGCCGGTATGGCAAACTGGATGATTCCGATGATGATTGGCGCACCGGACATGGCCTTGCCACGGTTGAACAACCTCAGCTTCTGGTTGTTACCCGCAGGCGCTACTTTGTTGTTTATGTCGGTTCTCGCCCCATTTTTTGGTGGTGGAACGCCGGTAAATACCGGATGGACGCTGTATCCTCCGCTATCGGTTCAAGCGGGCATGTCCATGGATTTGCTGATTTTTACGCTCCATGTCTTGGGTATTTCTTCCATTCTCGCCTCCATCAACATTGTCACTACCATTCTGAATATGCGTGCGCCGGGTATGACGATGATGAAAATGCCGTTGTTCGTATGGGCATGGTTTTTTACCGGCATTTTATTGATTCTCGTTATGCCTGCGCTGGCCGGCGGAGTAACGATGCTGTTGTTTGACCGACATTTTGGCACGAGCTTCTTTGATGCGGCCGGCGGAGGTGACCCCGTACTTTTCCAGCACTTATTCTGGTTCTTCGGTCACCCGGAAGTGTATGTTTTGTTGCTGCCGTCCATTGGGGTGATGGGAGTGATAATCCCAACGTTCGCGCGCAAACCATTGTTCGGCTATAAGTCACTGGTTTGGGGAATGGCAGTGCTGACCGCGCTTGGTATGGTGGTATGGGCGCACCATCAATACACCATAGGAATGTCGGAGTTCGCCACGAATTACTTCATGATTGGCACCATTCTTATTTCCATCCCCGTCGGGTTGATGATCTTTAACTTTATTTTCACGATGTGGCGGGGGGCGATGACGTTTGAAACGCCCATGCTGTTCTGCATCGCCATCATAGTCATGTTTTCCTTTGCGGGTGTTACCGGGGTTATGTTGGCGGTGGTACCAGCGGACTTGCAATATCATGACACCTATTTCGTCGTGGCACACTTCCACTATGCGTTGATACCGGGAGCATTGTTTGGGCTGTATGCAGGCGTATTCTACTGGCTGCCCAAGTGGACCGGGCATATGTACGACGAGAAGCTCGGCAAGATCTTTTTCTGGTGGACAACGATTGGTTTCAACCTGACATTCTTCCCGCAGCATTTTTCAGGGCTGGCTGGCATGCCGCGTCGAATCGTTGACTACAGTGTTCAGTTCACGGAATTTACTGCGTTGAGTAGTATTGGTGGCTTTATCTTCGGCTTATCACATTTACTGTTCCTGTACATCATCATCAAAGCCGTGAAAGGGGGCAAAGAAGCAACGGCCAAACCTTGGGATGGTGCACAGATTGGTACGCCGGGCCTGGAGTGGACGGTAAGCTCACCGCCACCGTTCCATAGCTTTACGACACCGCCGGTGGTGAAATAAATTCAGAGCCAGCGCGCCGAGGGCGGCGCGCAAAGGATGATCTATGAGCATGCACAACGATTCGCCTGGTCAGACGGGCGATTCAACACCTAAAGCTTCGGCAACCAAATCAAACCTGCTGATTGCGGTGGTGATGATTACAGTGGCAATGACCGTCGGGGTAATGCCATTTTTGATCGTGATCTTCGGGAGGCAAGGGTGAGCGAGCGAAGCAATCGTCGAACCGTCCTGATACTGGCTTTCAGTGGCGTATTGATGTTTGCGTTTGCGTTTGCGATGGTCCCTCTGTACAGGCTGGTGTGCAGTGTCATTGGAATCAACGACATAGGCAGTAACTCGGGATTAGGAGAGGCAGCAAAAACGTTGTCGCAGGAAATTGATGAATCCCGGCTGGTCACTGTGCAGTTTGATACCACGTTGAACGGCAACCTGGCCTGGGAGTTCAAGCCAGAGATATGGCAGGTTCAGGTGCATCCCGGTGAGCGTAAAGTGGTCAATTTCAACTTCAGAAATGATGCCGCAGAATCGGTGAGTACTCAGGCGGTGCCGGGGGTGACGCCATGGCAGGCCACCGAGTATTTTCACAAAATTGAATGTTTCTGTTTTAACACGCAAACGCTTGCGGCAGGCGAATCGGTCTCGATGCCGTTGCAATTTATGGTAGACCCGGAGCTTCCGGAGGAAATACAAACGTTGACCCTTTCCTACACCATGATGAATCTGGATCGTACAGAGGCGTTGAAGAAAGGGGAGATGCAAGTCAGTAGCTTGAACAGTGTGCCGGCGAAGTCCTGGTAGAACGCAAGCGAAAGGCAGCAGGAATAAAAACAAAAATCACACAAGAGAGAATAAGTATGGCAGCATCAGGTGAACATTATTATGTGCCGGAGGGCAGTAAGTGGCCCATTATTGCGGTAGGGGGCATTTTCTTCACTGTCTTGGGCTTCGCCCTTTGGATGAACAGCTTGTCCGTCGGTCCCTGGATCACGCTGGTTGGGCTGGTGGTAATCACTTATCTGTTTTACGGGTGGTTCAGCGATGTGATCGATGAGAACCTGTCAGGAAAGTATAACCGGCAAGTAGATGATTCCTTTCGTCAGGGTATGATCTGGTTTATCACATCCGAGGTTTTCTTCTTTGTCGCATTATTTGGTTCATTGTTTTATGTAAGAAACATTGCGCTGCCTTGGCTCAGTGGGGAAGGGCACCTGGGGTCGTCAAACTTGTTGTGGGATGGATTTAAAGCCACCTGGCCACTGCTGAGTCTGCCCTCTGCCGATAAGTACGTGATCACCAAAGAGGCGATGGGCGCAGGCGGTATTCCTTTGTATAACACCATCATATTGCTCAGCAGTGGTGCGACGTTAACCTGGTCCCACTGGGGGCTGAAAAAAGGCAATAAAAACCAGACCGTATTAGGGTTGTTGCTCACCGTATCTCTGGGTCTGGTGTTTTTCGGGTTTCAGGCCTATGAGTACACACACGCCTATACCGATTTGGACTTGCAGCTGAATTCGGGCATTTATGGCTCGACTTTCTACATGCTGACCGGGTTTCATGGGTTGCATGTGTGCATCGGTACGATTATGTTGATTTGCATCACCGTACGTGCAATCAAGAACCACTTCACGCCAGAAAAACATTTCGCGTTCGAGGCTGTCGCCTGGTATTGGCACTTCGTTGATGTGGTGTGGCTGGGTTTGTATATATTTGTTTATTGGCTGTAGCGGAGCGGGAGGGTTAGCCTCCCGTTTTTCTTATTGCAGCGCATTGGGCGTGATGTAGCCCAGGTAGTAGCCGATGATGATCAGTACAAGTAAGCTGATCGACAGTGAGATTCGCACGGTGAGTGCGGTTGCGACACGGTTTTTATCGCCATCATCCTTAGTTAGAAAAAAAGCACTGAAAGCCAGACTGGCCAGGATGAGCAGGATGTTAACGATGATGAGCAGTTTGAACATGGTCGCCTCTTTGTTGTTGTTTTCGGTTTGGAACTTCTCGACCATTCAATCATAATTTCAATGCGTACACAAAGACGTTCATTTCCTTTTTTTCTCCTGCTTTTCCTGTGTTTGTCTCTGGTCTTTGCTGCTCTTGGAGTCTGGCAACTCTATCGAGCCGAGGAAAAAAGTCAGCTGCAGCAAGAGGTCGAATCCAGACTGAATGGCCCGCCGTTAGCCTCACTCCCGCAAGCCGCGAATGCTGCAACGACCCGATTCCAGCCAGTGGCATTGTCAGGAACACTGCTTGCGCACAATTCGCTGTATCTGGACAATGTTGTGCAGAACCGTATTAACGGTTATGAAATTTTTACGCCGCTTGTGTTGAATGATGGTCGATGGGTGTTGATCGATCGGGGATGGGTGCCTGCGATCGCGGATCGAAAGAGGCTTCCGGAGATTCCTACACCCAATGAACCCGTGGATATTCGGGGTGTACTGTATCCGCCAAAATCGAAACCCATTATGGTTGGCGCGTTGCCTCCACCGGATTCAGATCATGAAACACGATGGTTTTATCTGGACACCCAATACCTGGCCGGTAAAACGGGAAAAGAAGTGTATCCACTGGTGGTACGTCTGGACCCGGATGCACCTTATGGTTTCGACAGAGATTGGGCGCCATTTGACGCCAAAGTGTCAATGCACATCGGGTATGCGATCCATTGGTTTGTGTTTTCCTTCTTTGTTTTCGTCTGTGTGGTTGTACTTTACCGCAAGCGCGTGGTAAAACAGGCAACACAAGAAAAATAAACTTCATCTTAAAAAATAGAAAAATGTCTCAGTCCTCAGTGGTATCCAATCCAGTTGATGTCGAGCCGACGTCGACGCAAAATAGAAAACGCTCGATATTGCCATTGGTGGCAATGATCCTGCTTTTTGGCCTGCCGTACCCTCTGGCATGGTATCTCGTCTTCAGTGACAACCCTGTCTTTGAATTGAAGCAGCGAGCCTACGGTGATCTGGTGTCGCCCATGGTTGCCACACAAACTGCTGCGCTTGAACCCGAACTGGATGCAAGCATCAAAAACCAGTGGAAAATGCTGTATTTCCTGGACGCACCGTGCGACGCGGGCTGTAAGAAAATGCTGTTTCTGATGCAGCAAGCCCGTCGTGCACAGGGGGTGGAGCGAAATCAGCTCGCAAGAATCGTGGTTGTTAACAGTGGTACGCTGTCGGCGGCAGACAAGGCTGAACTATCGGAAGTCTATACCGGTACTGGCGTTTACACATTATCTGCGGCACAGTCATCAGCTTTTATCGAGCCATTTCAAAGGACTGCAGGTGCACTGGATGGACGACTGTTCCTCTTAGATCCAGCGGATCGGCTGATGATGTATTACCACGGTGATATTGATCCGAAAGGACTGATTGGGGATTTGGGAAAACTGGTGAAGTAGTGAGGCTGGGTGTTGCCAGTCACTTGAGAGGGTAGGAAATTGACAGTGAAAAAGGACAATCAATCAAGTCTGTTGGGGCGCATTGCACTGTATGCCAGCATTACAGCGCTCGTTGTCATCGTCCTAGGTGCCTATGTCAGGCTTTCGGATGCAGGTTTAGGGTGCCCTGACTGGCCGGGATGTTATGGGAAAATCATCGCGCCAACCCATGTGGATGCCATTCAACAAGCGAATGAAGCGTTCCCTGAACGGCCGGTTGAAGTCGGCAAGGCCTGGAAAGAAATGGTTCACCGGTATCTGGCGTCGTTTCTTGGGCTTATGATCATCGCGTTGAATGTCATTGCATGGCGGAAGAGCAAAACCCAGGCTACACCTCGCCTGTTACCCTTTGGCTTGCTGGTTCTCGTCTGTTTTCAAGGGGCTTTGGGAATGTGGACGGTCACCTTACTGCTCAAGCCAGCCGTGGTCACCATGCATTTACTGATGGGAATGACAACTCTGGCGCTCCTGTGGTGGTTAACGCTAAGAACGTATTCGCTATTGCCCTTCAAAACTGTCCGGGTTTCTAAGCCATTGCGCTACGGCGCTTTTTTTGGATTGATTCTGCTCGCCGGTCAGATTTTTCTCGGGGGGTGGACGAGCACTAACTATGTCGCGCTCCACTGCTATGACCTGCCAACCTGTCAGGGGGAATGGCTCCCTCCGACGGATTTTAAAGAAGCGTTTCGTTTATGGCGAGAGGTGGGCATGAACTACGAAGGCGGGGTGCTTTCCAATGAGGCAGGGGTTGCTATTCATCTCAGCCACCGGATCGGCGCATTAATTACGTTCCTGGCCTTGGGGGCACTATCGCTGGCGGTATTGTTTCGGGTAAATGATATTGCGGCCCGGGCTGCGGCGAGCTGCGTGCTGGTTCTTCTTTGTACCCAGGTCTCTTTGGGCATTCTCAACATTGTGTTGGTGCTTCCGATTCCCGTTGCGGTGGCACACAATGGTGTCGCAGCGCTGTTGTTACTGAGCCTGGTGACATTGCTTTACGCACTCAATTATCGCCCGGTGAAAGAAATATCTGTTTCAACCCCGCACACCGCGGGATTGGTACAAACAGGATAATAATAAGAGTTAAAAGAAAACAAAAATAATGAAGAGGTTTGATTATGGCAGATGCAGTATTGGCCGCGGAGCAACCCGCGCTATGGAAAAAATATCTTGAGCTTTGTAAACCCAAAGTCGTTCTATTAATCGTCTTTACGGCGATCGTGGGCATGCTGCTCTCAACGCCGGGCATGATTCCTATGCAGGCGTTCGTATTCGGCACATTGGGGATTGCGCTGGCATCTGCTGCGGGAGCCGCAATTAATCATTGTGTGGATGAGCGTATCGACGCAGTGATGGAGCGTACACAGAATCGGCCGCTTCCTACCGGCTCGTTGAATCCTGCAACAGCGGTTGCCTTTGCGCTCTCTCTGGCTGCGCTTTCCATGGTAATCCTGTTTACCTTTGTTAATGCACTCACGGCGATACTTACCCTGGTTTCCATGATTGGGTATGCGGTGATCTACACGATGTTCCTGAAGCGCACAACACCGCACAATATTGTACTGGGGGGAGCTGCCGGTGCTGCGCCACCGGTGTTGGGTTGGGCTGCGGTGACGGGTGAGGTAAATACCGAAGCACTCTTACTCTTCTTAATAATTTTTATCTGGACGCCGCCGCATTTTTGGGCGTTGGCCATACGCCGAAGAGACGATTACGCCAAGGCTGGCCTGCCTATGCTGCCGGTTACGCATGGCATTACGTTCACTAAGCAACAGGTCCTCCTGTATACCTTAATGCTGCTCGCCGTAACGCTGATTCCCTTCATGATTAAAATGACTGGCCTCATTTATCTTGCGGGAGCATTGGCGTTGGGCATCGGATTTATCTACCATGCCCACAAACTTTATGCCTCGGACGGTGATCAGCACGCGATGAAAACCTTTGGATACTCCATCTTTTACTTGAGTGCTTTATTCGCGTTCTTATTGTGCGACCACTACGCACGTATTTTGATTCGTGCCTTTGTCTAGTGAGGCTTTGGTTGTTGGCTTATGGTGATGATTTTTTTCGAATTGCGCCATACGCCAACAGCAGAAAGATTATCCCGCCAATGATGGAAATCAGTCCCCCCAGGCCCATCATGCCCATGCCCAGTATTTCCGGTAAGCGCTCCAATCCTTGAGCTGCACCGGCAGTTTTCCTTTGAACGCCATAGCCGCCGGACCAGGCAAGCCCGAGAATGTGCATTAGCTGGCCACCACCATAAATAAAAGGCTGCCGCGTGGCCCATTTTACGTTAACGGAGTTCAAACCCAGGCGTGGGAAAAGAAAATAGGCCATGCCCATGAATGACAACGTAACGCCGACGATAGAGCCGTGATAATGCGCAGGAATGACCACGTTTACCCCTTCAATCAGAAAACCGATCACTCCGCCGGCGAGAAATAGTACCAATGAGGCGATGAGCGCATTAATCAGCGGTTTTTCAGTGCTTGCCGTACGGTTTTTCGTGATCAAAGAAATCACCAATAGTACGCCAAGTGGAAGAGAAGCCAGGCCACCCCATTTCATAAGCTGGGTAAAGGCATATCGGGACTCGCCACTGTCCAGTGGTCCGACCGAGTAAACCCAGGGCAGAGCGAAAAGAGGCGCAACGGTGATTAACATGCAGATAGCCAGCGTGGTGTTGTTAGCTCTCACCTTACCGTAGCTCCCCCAGATCAGCCAAACCCAAACCGTCAGCATGAGTAAGGTATGACTGAACTGGAGAATGTGCCCACCACCCCAGAACAGTACTTCATAGTAGAAGGTGTCGGACAGAGACGTCTCCGTCATCAGCCATGCGTGGCCAACGGCTGTCATGGCCAGCAGTACGACCAACGAGGATAGCCAGGGAGCAAAGAGTGTGGGTGTAGAAAACGTGCGAGTCCATCCGCGACGAAAGCCTTCGCAGCATTGGTGTGTCGCAACCAGCACGATGCCCAGGGAAAACAGGACCAATCCAGCGAGGAACAGGGGATGATTTAATACCGGCACATAATTATTGATGATCGGCTGATCCGCCCCCAGAAAGGGGGATAAAATAATCAAACATGTGCCAACCATCCCGAGGCCCAGTGCAGTTCGTTGTGTTAGCGGGGGCGTATGATCGGTACTCAGCGACCAAAGGCTCGCAGTGAACGACAGGAACCAGATCAGTACTGAAAGGTCCACATGCACCACAAGTGCAATATGAAAGAAGTTGATTCCAGGTATGATGCTTTGGATAAAAGGCGTGCGGGAGAGCACGAGTAACAGGGAAAACAATCCAGCTGCAACCAATGAAAACAGACCCAGATACAGCCAGAGCCTGGCAACCTGTTTAGTGCTTTCAGTCTTACCGGTGATGTCAAAAACTGGATGGCTCACGCTAACCCCTTTTTTTTATTCAGTTTTTATGTCGGGGCAGTTTACCTGTCAGGTCAGGTCAGGTCTATACATTCTGAAAGGCAGGATCGGAGACAGAGATTCCAGATTTCTTGTTTTGATTTGGTGTCCAGGCACCGAAAGTCAGAAGCTGTCAGCTTTTTTTCAGAAAGAATCCTGGCCATGACAGCGATTGGAATTTCAATACGTACCGATGAATTACCACCATAAGTGTGACTGGGCATGGAAAAGCTCTCTTTGCAAATAGTAATCATTATCATTAAAGAGTGATTTCCGAACTGTGTCAAGTGTTTTCAAGCTGACTTTGCGCGATTTCCAGAATGGATTTTCTGAGCCATTGATGCCCGGCATTGTGGTGCAACAGGGGGCTCCATGCCATTTTGAGCTCAAACGGCGGTATCGTGAATGGGGGCGCTTTGACCACCAGCTTGGGGTTATCGCCTTTTAGTTTTGCTGCGCGTGATGGGAGGGTGGCAATGAGATCAGGTTGCTGTGCCAACAGCATTGCCACCTGGTAGTGGCGCGTAAACACACTGATCCGTCTTTTTTCTCCGATGGCCATCAGGGCTTCGTCTACCCATCCTAATCGCTGTACGTCCTCAGGATTAACGCCGACGCCCACGCCGAAGCCGGTTTTGCTCACCCAAATATGATTGGCATTCAAATAAGCGGTTAACGTGAAATTCGTTGCAATTGGATTATTGCTGTTCATCACACATGAAAAGGTATCCGTCCAAATTGTACGCTGATGAAAGGATTGCGGGATGGTGTCAAAACGGTTTATCGCCATATCCACACGCCCTTGTTCCACGTCCTCAAATGAAACATCACTGGGCGTGAGAACATCCAGCGTAATATTGGGAGCTTCACTGCGCACATGACTGAGGAGTTGCGGGATTAACGTAGACTCAGCGTAGTCACTGGCCATAATGCGAAAAACACGGTCACTGTTCAGGTCGAATGCACGGTCTGGCATGATCACCTGCTCAATGTTTGCCAGTATGTCTCGGATGGCAGGTCGAATTTCCAGGGCAAATTCTGTCGGTGTCATTCCTTCACTGGTGCGGACCAGCAGGGGATCGTTAAACAGATTTCTGAGTCGTTTTAAGCTATTACTCATCGCGGATTGGGTGATACCCAAATGCGTGGAAGCTTTCGTTACGTTTTGCTCTCTTAAGAGTACATCCAGGTGGACGAGCTGGTTCAGGTCAATTCGATGTAAATCCATGATCACCTTATTTATATAATGTATTTAGAAGGTAGATGTCATCATTATAGTAAATTTTACAGAGGCTTCGGGAATTGATTTGAAATACCAGGCTCGCAGGATTTCCAGCCAAAGATGTCGTGCGTTGATCGAGGTAAGATAAATGCAAAGATAAACTTCACACCTCGGAGATGAGTATGGAATATTCCGTAGAGCATGCGTTTTCACATGATGTAGATAAAGTGTTTCGGTTGTTTTTTGATCCCGACAGAATTCGTCAAAAGAACGAAGCATTGGGCTGTCGTGATTTATCTATCGAAAAATGTGAACTTGTTGGAACGAAAGGCGAAATAAAAATCTCACGAATGATGAGCGCTACCGGGGAGATTCCCCGAGCCTTGAAAAAACTGCACAAAGAATGGAACCAGGTCACCCAGATAGAAACCTGGGAGATGCTGAACGACGGCGTCAAACGTTGCCATTATCGAGTGATAATCGATGGCGTGCCGGCGCGCATCGAAGGGCAAATGTTCTTGAGTCCTACCATTCAGGGAAGCAGCAATAAAGTCTCCATTCGGGTCAGCAGTAAAGTCCCTCTCATCGGAAGGACGATTGCTGACTTTATTTGCATGGACTCAAAGCTCCAGATGGAAAATGAGTACCGTGAGATTACACGGCAATTACAAAATGTCCTGTAGATGTTAAGAATTGTCGAGTGATGGATAGGTGCGAGAAAAATGCAAAATGTTACTAAATGTAAAAAAATGTGAGCGCATGTTTCCGAAGATGACTTCTCTGTAACTTATATTCGTGTGGGTTATATACATCCGTATTTCAGTAGAAATGGTTGTAAAAAAAGCTGTCAAAAAGTATTGACAGTTTTTTTTATGCACAATAAGACGATATATCAGTCAAATTGTGCATAAGTAAGCCATATAACTGTCACAATAAAAATAAGAAATAGTTAAGTTGTTGATATAAAAAGAAAATAAGGTTTAAGCCTAAAAAAGCGACAAGTTAATGTCAGAACCCGGTATATAAGGCTTAGAGTGGGTTTCCCAGAATCTATCCCCAAAGTTATCCACAGATTCTGTGGAGAAAATAAAGATTGACAATGTCGTCGAAATAATTACGAGATGTAACAAAGTTGAGGTCCATCCTGCACCGCCTATAATCGCTTTGCGAATCCCAACTTTCTTTTTTATATGGATACGTTTCGATGTTTAAATTGGCTTTCTTTGTGCCTGAGTCCCACCTTGAGCAAACAAAAGCAGCGGTATTTGAAGCTGGCGCAGGCAAAATTGGCAATTATGATCGCTGCTGCTGGCAAACCAAAGGGGTTGGCCAGTTCAGAGCGCTCGACGGCAGCAATCCGTTTATCGGGCAACCGGGCAGGGTTGAGACAGTGGAGGAGTATCGCGTTGAGCTGGTGTGCGATGATCATTGCATAAACGCAGCACTTAAAGCACTGATTGCCTCCCACCCCTACGAGGAGCCAGCCTATGACCTATGGCGTCTCGCAGACACGTCTGAGATTCTTGGCTAGAGGTTAAACCGGTTTAGGTTTGGGGCGACGGATGTCTTCCACCCGAGTTGAAAGGTGGTGCGCGCCACTATTCAAATCGTCGAAATAATAACGCAGAGTTTTCTTAACAGTCGGAAAGGCAATGTCGTTCCAGGGGATTTCTGACTGATCAAACAAGCGGCATTCCAGCGTTTCTGCTCCAGCGCCAAAACCGCCGTGCTTCATTTCGGCCAGGAAGAAGATATGCACCTGATCAATTTCAGGGACACTGAGCATCGTGAACAAGCGCAATAGATTGACTTCTGCTTTGGCTTCTTCCCAGGTTTCCCGGATGGCAGCTTCCTCGGTAGATTCCTGGTTTTCCATGAATCCTGCTGGCAAAGTCCAATACCCCAGCCGGGGTTCAATCGCTCGCTTACACAGCAAAACACGCCCATCAAACACTGGTAGTGTGCCCGCGACGATGTTCGGATTTTGATAATGAATGGTATTGCAGTGCAGGCATACATGCCGGTGACGATTGTCACCTTCCGGAATGACATGCTCCACTTCATTGCCACAATGGCTACAAAACTTCATGAATGGTATCTTGTGTCGATCAAAACGAAGCTTTTATATTAAGCACGTAGTTTAACGAAGGCAAATACTGCAGACGGTCTCAACATGCAAAGCATTGATCACTTGGTCGAGCGCGTTCAGGGCCACAGGCCGCGAACGCTCAAATTTGATTTTCCAGAAGCGGGAATTCTGGTCCCGGTCATTAAGAGCGATTCGGGCCCGGCGTTGATTCTTACCCAGCGTACGCAGGATATGTCCACACATGCCGGTCAGGTGGCATTTCCGGGTGGTAAGCGGGATGAAGGTGACCAGGATTTGTTGGACACAGCACTCAGGGAGACCGAAGAAGAAATCGGGTTATGTCGAGACCAGGTAGAAATTGTTGGGCCGTTAAGTCAAGTTGTGTCTCGTTACGGCATATTAGTTACCCCATATGTTGGGCTCGTTGAGCCTGATGCGGGATTGACGAGAAATGAGCAAGAGCTGGATGCTATCTTTAATGTGCCCGTTCGGTTTTTTCTCGATACCAGACCGAGTCGGCATGATCTGCTGAAGTTCAGGCAGTTTTCGTTGCACGTACCCTGTTATCACTATGAAAACTACGAAATCTGGGGAATGTCTGCCATCGTTATTGCAGAGTTTCTCAACGTGGTGTGCGATGCAGGCATTGATCTATTAAAAGAACCGAAGTAGGTTGTGTTGGCCATTCTCAGGCAAATGCTGAACGGAGGACTAAAATGATCTACCAGCTCGGGGATAAGCGAGTCAACTGCGAAGGGCAGGTTTTTATTGCGCCGAATGCCACGTTAGTTGGCGATATTTCGGTCCAGTCGGGGGCCAGCATCTGGTTTAACACGGTAGTTCGCGGAGATAATGATCCTGTAGTCATAGGTGCAGATACCAACATTCAGGAATCCTGTGTCCTGCATACAGATGATGGATTTCCGATTCAACTGGGTACCGGCGTGACAGTCGGGCATGGTGCAGTGATACACGGTTGCCAGGTGGGCGATTACTCTTTGATAGGTATCGGGGCAATTATTCTGAATGGCGCAATCGTTGGTCGCCATTGTTTGATCGGCGCGAATGCCTTGATTCCTGAAGGTATGTGTATTCCGGATGGATCCTTGGTGCTGGGCTCACCGGGAAAAGTGAAGCGAACGCTGACGGATCAAGAGCGTGCAGGGCTGGAAGCCAGCGCCAGGCATTATGTAGAAAAGGGTGCGCTGTATCGGTCGCAGCTCAAAGCGGAATGAATCAGAAAAATGAGCAAGTCATCTGACAAAGAATACGTACAATCTCCCTGCGTGAGTATCTGCGCGCTGAATGACGAGAATATCTGCATAGGCTGTTATCGAAGTGGCGATGAAATTTCCGATTGGGGGTCGATGTCCAGCGAAGAGCGAAAATCGGTGCTTCGTCGCGTCTACGAACGTGAAAAAGCAGCCTATCGCTGGAATTGATTCCGAGTGCGAGTGGTAAAGAAGAAAGTTAAGGAGTGATCGTGGTAAAAATAGGAACGCCTCTAAGCAAGTGCGCCACCAAGGTAATGATGCTGGGTGCCGGTGAGCTGGGAAAAGAAGTCGTGATTGAGCTGCAACGCTTTGGTGTGGAAGTGATTGCGGTCGACCGATACAGTAATGCGCCAGGGATGCAGGTTGCACACCGATCGCACGTCATTGATATGCTGGATGCAAGTGAGCTGCGTCGAGTGATTGAACTGGAAGGGCCGGATTATATTGTTCCGGAAATCGAAGCGATTGCAACGCATGAGTTGGTAAAACTGGAGGAGGAAGGTTTTACCGTGATACCAACGGCCAGAGCCGTTAACCTCACTATGAACCGAGAGGGGATACGTCGGCTGGCCGCGGAGGAGTTAAAATTACCTACGTCCACATACCGATTTGCTTCAGACCGCACAGAGTTTGATCACGCCATCAGGGAAATTGGGTTGCCATGTGTTGTTAAACCAATTATGAGCTCTTCGGGGAAGGGGCAATCACTGGTTCGGTCCGCCGATGAGATAGACGAAGCATGGGAATATGCACAAGCCGGAGGTCGAGCGGGGAAGGGCAAAGTCATTGTTGAAGGGTTTATTGCGTTTGACTACGAGATTACGTTGCTTACTGTGCGCTCCGTAAGTGGCGTCAATTTTTGTGAGCCCATAGGTCATATTCAGAAAGAAGGTGACTACCGGGAATCCTGGCAACCACAACCTATGAGCCCGCTCGCCCGTCAGCGCGCAGAGGAAGTAGCCCGAACAATCACCGAGAATTTGGGAGGCTTTGGTGTTTTTGGCGTGGAACTGTTTATTCAGGGAGACAACGTATTCTTCAGTGAAGTGTCGCCCCGCCCCCATGATACGGGCCTGGTTACCCTGATATCCCAGGACAAATCTGAATTTCACCTGCATGCACGTGCAATCCTTGGGTTGCCTATACCCGTGATACGTCAACGGGGATCCTCAGCATCACATGCAATACTGGTTGAAGGCAGCTCGACGCAAATCTCTTATGCTAATGTGGATAAGGTCTTGCAGGATGAGCGGATTGAACTCCGACTGTTCGGAAAGCCTGAGGTCCAGGGAAAGCGGCGAATGGGAGTTACTCTGGCGAGCGCTGACTCGATTGAGGAAGCGACGAAGGCCGCTATCGAAGCAGGCCTGCAATTGATTGCCGAAACGTAACAGCGATAAACCGAGTTGGCATCAAAATCATTGTGTGTGGGAGGCAAAAATAGATTGCAAATCCTCAGATTTGAGCAATACTTATCCACTCTGGGTGTTATATAAACGATCCATAAAAAAACACACTTTTTTCAGAAATAAGTGTTGACGTGTTGGATGAGGTCTATATAATGCGCATCTCCTTCAGCGGGGTAGCCCAAACGGGGCGCTGAGCGGAAGGGGTGAGCGACTTGAAAGAGTGGCTCAAGCAACTGAAAACACTGGAAATTTTTGAAGTATTTTGGTGGTGTTTGGTTGCGGTGTGACCCGGTCTTTTTGGGGTTTTTCGAGGTGGAGTTAAGGCGTCGAAAAGCGGTGAAAAAAGACAGAAAAAAAGGTTGACACGAAAAGAGGTGAGCGTATAATGCGCGGCCTCGGTTGAGCAGAGACTCAACCGGTTCTTTAACAACTAATCAAGCAATGATGTGTGGGCACTGACTGGATAGACTCGCAAGATTATCAAGTCAGTGAATACACCTAAGTGATTCATTTGGTCTTGAGCAAGACTTAGTCGAAAGACGA
>JBPJFY010000025.1:0-31329 GCA_051208045.1 Oleiphilaceae bacterium G1-8 | reverse complement strand
TGCTCGTTGAGGGACGTAAAATGCGTATCAAGAGGCTGAGAAGGCTAGCAACCTGCTTTTTCCGTTCAATTACAGTCGGGAGACGCACTGTGCAGTAATCGTGCGCTTAAGTCCGACAGGCTCCTAGGGTTTTCCCTAATACCCAGCGCAGGCAAATTCGGGTAGTGTAAGTCCTCTAAGGAAACCCGCCCGGCAATAATCAGAATTGCCGGGCTCACAAGGATGATCAACGATGCAAATCGAACGTGCTGCGACGGCGAACACGCCTGAGGCCGATGTCGGTACCCGGCAAAATGCCCACGTAACCCCTTTATCAACCGCGAATGACCCTGCTCAGGAAGCCATTGTCGCTCAGGTCACGGAGCACGTAGAAACGCGCTTTGCCGCCCTGGCAGAAGACGAACCACGCTTTCATGCCACACTGCAGGCAGCATTCGGGCAGAGTTACCATGCCTCCATCGCAGAAGGGCTGCGCACCCAGGCACTGATCGGTGATTTCAGCTTTTTACCGGCGATTGAATTTGTACCCACGGACTCAATGCAACACCACTTGGGCGCTTACCATGTTGCAGAAGGAAAAGTCTTCCTGAATGCGGAGGCCTCCGCAGATCAGCTGGCTCCCGTGTATCTGGAAGAGGTGGGGCACCATTTGGACACGCTCATGAGCCGAACGGATGCGAAAGGCGATGAAGGCGCGCTCTTCCGAATGCTGTTGAGCGGTGAATCGGCACAGAGTGAGCAATTTGGTCTGGAATCGGTGCAGAACGATCATGGCGTGTTAAATGTGCATGGCCAGCCTGCATCGGTGGAGTTTTACAACTATCATGATCATATTCAAGCCACCCAAACCTTCCAGATTGAACAACAGCTGAACACGATCAGCTTTACCCAAAACCAGTTTTTCACTACCCATCAAAGTAACAACGATGCCATTCAAGCCGCACTGAATGCTAATCTTCATCGGCACCAGAACTACGGTAGCGGATATACATCGAGCGTGAGTACGCCGCGCGTAACCATCAGCCCAACCGCCACCGCTCCCCCCGCTTCCAGTCCAACTACTGTATCAGCCAATGCAAATCCTGGCAGTGTTAATCTTGACAGTGCTACTCCTGACAGTGCTCATCAGAATCTTGGCCGCGTCAGTGGCTTTATCAATGCTCAGGGGCAGTTAGCAGTCAATTGGGACACCCATTCTGAATCGCTACCGTCAGGAGCACGCTGGCTCACCCAGGATGAGTTAATTACCGCAAGCTATCATCACTTTCTGGGCCGAGCCCCCGATGCCGGGGGGTATGCAGACTACCAAGAAGCGCTGAATGACCCGGAACATCCGATGACACCACACGCCATGGTGGAGAGTATTCAACACTCGGAAGAGGCGCTGGGGTTGCGCAACAACCACATTGATCCCGACCTGAAATTCACCATTTCCGAGCTGCCGGAGCACACCTTGGCGACCTCACAGGATGCCGCTCTGCTCCAGGACTCACGTCTCTCTGATCAGGCGTTTGTTGCGAAAGCCTTTGACAGTGTGCTGCAAAGACCCGCGAGTGCTGCAGATGCCAATTGGTATACGTTGCAACTCACGCTGGGGAATCAATCACGGTCTGATCTGCTAAAAACACTGGCCAGTTCTGACGAACAGGCGCAACTCGCCACCCGCACTAAAATTGCGGACGTGCTGGGCGTTGATGGGCAAAAAATCCAGCTGACACAAACCGCCGATGGCGCATTTGTGGCGCAGGTATCTCAACTGGCACAAGACGCTGACCAAAGCACCCTTCGCACTCAGGTGTCTGTGCTCTGGCGAAACGAGAACGATTTCAGTGTACAGGTCAGCCAGGAGTACGTGATCGGTGATGGAAAGCCCCGTCCAGAAGAAGAAACCGTTTACGAAGTCGATCAACTCACTGTGACGCCAGAGGGGGAGGAGGGCAACACCAAACTCCGAGAATTTGCGACGGCTTTTGTACCGGCGGTAGCTGACGGATTTAATGACGCACGGGAAGAACTTGCGTCAGATGTGGCGGATTTTGTGCTGGATTATCAGCGTGGAGGATTTTATGCCACCGAGCCGGGCAAAGCTGCCACGGAACTTGGTGAGTTTATCAGCGCAGAACTCTATGAGGCCATCCATGGTGATCCGGCACGCACCGAAACCGCACAATTTCTAACGGCCACGGGCGACTTCATCCGCGATTGGTGGACGCACAAGGAAGAGACCCTCCACTCCGCCGCCGATTTTTGGCAAACCGCGGGCACCCGCCTGGGAGAGTTCATTGACCAGACCGATGGAAAAACACTCGGCGAGATGACCGGTAAAGCGATTGGGGAAGGGTTGTTTCAAACCACCACTGGAACAGTGGCTACAAAAGGCGCGATGATGGCCGCAGAATCGCTGGGAGATCTGGCTCAGGCGGCCGTGTGGGTAGGTAAGGGGAATAAGGAAGAAGAGGCTAAAGGTGCCTTGGCCCAATTGGAGATTGAGGGAAAAATCAATACTTCACCGCCAACCGATAATGCCCTGGCTGGAGAGGCGATTGGGCGTGGGGATGTTGCTCAAAATGAGACTCGTTGGTTTGACAGTTATTTGAGCAACAGCAGTGCCCCCGGTATTAGGGCTCGCCTCATCGGAGCCACTCAAGAAATAAGGGAAGATTTGCCAAGAACTGAAATAGGTAATGTAGGGTTTGCGGAAGTAAAGGTGCCTGCAATTGCTGATGACCTAGTTATACTAAAGGCATTCAGTGGATATGATCATAGAGTCGATGATTTCTTGCCTATACCAGACGGTGATCTTGATACATGGGTTTTGACACCGAGAGTTGCAACCTCAAGATATCTGGATACACCACAAGGTTATCTGCGCTCTTCAGACACGGAATTCAAGATCTTGGAAACTCTCTCACAAAGGCTTGGAGATAATAGATCGGCAACGGGTACAATCAATCTAATGTCTGAAAGACATGTTTGCCCCAGTTGTGCTGATGTGGTTGGTCAGTTTCGCGAAAGATACCCAAATATTCAGCTGAATGTTTTCACAGGAAAAGATTGATGAGTTACCAACTAGCAAAGCGTACATATAGTGAGTTAAAGGAAATATCTTCAAAACTCTATGCCCGTGCAACAGATGATTTAGGGCTTAACATCAGCCAGGCGCTGATGTATGTGGAGGAAGAAACCAATTTACTGCGCGATGAGGAAAGTGTGGGAAATAATGTCCCTCTTTATGTGGTCATTTTTAAAGTCGGTTTGGACCTGGGACTGGTAGTTGACAAAACTGATCCCGATTTCGAATTTTTACTCAATGAATTTCAGGTGGCAGTTCGGAAATTTAATATTGGGAGCTATAGCGATTCGCGTAAAGACTGCTTTGTCGAGGACTATTTAATTGTAAAAGAGAAACTGGGGATTTGAATCGTTCCAAATACTTCCTAAGCGACCGTTTCCCAAAAAAAGGCGGGATCACTCCCGCCGAGGCAGTCACTGATGGTGAATCCATCGACTGCGAGGGGACAAAACGGTAATGCTATTTGGTATACCCGTTCAGCGCATCAATATACTCTGGCAGAAACAGCGAAATCTGCGGGATATAGGTGATGAGTATCAGGAAGAACAGCAGGAGCCCCAACCAGGGGAGTGCGGCAGAGATCACCCAGCCCATATCTTTTTTGGTGATGCCTGCCGTGACAAACAGGTTCAGCCCGACCGGGGGCGTCAGCATGCCGATCTCCATATTGACGACCATGATAATGCCCAGATGAATTGGGTCGATCCCAAGCTGCATGGCAATGGGAAACAGAATCGGCGCCATAATCAGCAGGATGGCGGAAGGCTCCATAAAATTCCCGGCGATCAGCAGCAGGATGTTCACCACGATCAGAAATCCCCAGGCAGGTAAACCCCATTGCACGATGGTTTCAGCGATGGCATGAGGAATGCGCTCTGTCGTCAGCACATGGGCGAACAACATGGCATTGGCGATAATAAAGAGCAGCATAATGCTGGTTTTGGACGCCTCCAGGATCACCCGGTTGACTTCCGGATTGTATACACTACGGGGCAGGGCCGCCATACTGTGCCATGTGTTGCGGAACACGGCGGAGGGAATGGACTCCTGAGGATTACGCCACTTAATCCCTTTCAACGGACCGATATCCCGATAGCCGATGACCGCCACGAGATAGGCGTACAGCGCGGCGACCGCAGCGGCTTCCGTCGGGCTGGCGACGCCGCCGTAAATCGAACCGAGCACGATGAATATCAGCATCAAGCCGCCCAGCGCAATGACACCGGATTTCGACAGGGCTTTCAGGCCGGGAAAGGGCTGAGAGGGCAGGTTCTTGATGCGCGCCACGATGTAGATGGCAAGCATCAAAATGCCCCCCATCATCAATCCGGGGATCAGGCCTGCCATAAACATGCGGGCGGCAGACACCTCCGTCGCCGCCGCGTACACCAGCATGACGATGGACGGCGGGATAAGTATCCCCAGCGTACCGGCATTGGCGATGACGCCAGCAGCAAATTTTTCCGGGTAACCGGCGCGCACCATGCCGGCAATCACGATCGTACCAATGGCCGCGACGGTCGCGGGGGACGAGCCAGACACCGCCGCAAACAGCATGCAGGCCATCACCGAGGCCATGGCCAGTCCGCCACGAATGTGACCGACACAATTGATGGCAAAATCAATCAGTCGTCGGGCAACCCCGCCCGTGGAAAGAAAGGCGGAGGACAAGATGAAGAACGGTATTGCCAGCAAAGTGTAGTGTTCCGAAGTCGCCTCAAACAGCTTGAGCGCGATGGAGGCCAGCGAGTCGTTGGAGAAAAAGAGTATGGTCACCACACTCGAAAGGCCCAGCGCAATCGCGATGGGCATGCCGAGCAGCATGCAGAGAAAGAGCAGGAGAAACAGCGTGAGCGTAGTCATGATTTCGGCCCTCGATCCGGGGTCGGTGATTGGGAAGCCGCCTCTTGTTCCTGTTTGAGTGCTTCTTCGAGTTCTTGGGCGAGGTGCATACTTTCCTGGGCTTCGTCCACAATGTGAAAGCCGGTTTGGCGATCCGTAAGGATATTCCACAGGAGCACCAAAAACCGGACCACCAGAAGCACAAAGCCGATGAACAAGATGCTCATGGCCATCCACTTGGGTACCGGGATATCATCCATTTCAATGCCGATCATTTTCATTTTGGCGAGGTAGATCCAACCGCCATACAGGAACAGGCCGCAGTAGACAAGGCAGGCCAGCACCGCAATCACGGCAGCAATTTTGCGTGGCGTGTTCGGTAACAGATTCACAAAGGCCTCAACGCCAATGTGCGCGCCCACTTTTATCCCGTAGGAAGCGCCGAACAAGACGAACCAGGCCGCTGTATACAGCGTTGCTTCGCCAATCCATAAGAGGCCCGTGTTAAAAACAAAACGCATGATGACTTCCACCACGACCATCAGCGTCATGGCCACCAGTAAAAAACTGATGATGCCTTCTTCGAGTTTATTCAATACTTTAAGCAGCATGGGAAAGCTCCTGAAGCGGTCAGAACCGATCCCTTGAGAGATCGGTTCGACCAAACATGGTCGTCGAATCAGTCGTTGGAAGCGACAGCAGCGTCGATCATGTCTTTACCAACTTCGTGCTCAAACTGTTGCCAAACGGGCTTCATCGCCGTGACCCATTGACCCCGAGCCTCTTTGCTGACAGCGTGAATCTTCGAACGGCCGGAGTCAGCAATGGCCTGTCGGTCTTCATCGGCCTTTGTCTGAGCGATGCGGTTACCGACAGCAATGGCTTCGTCGAGCGATTTTTTGATGATGGGGCGCATGTCATCCGGCAAGGTCATCCAGAACTCTTTCGAGGTCACTACCAGGTAGTCCAGTACGCCGTGATTGGTCTCGCTGATATCACTCTGTACTTCGAAAAATTTCTTGGAATAGATGTTGGACCAGGTGTTTTCCTGACCATCAATCGCTTTGGTTTGCAGGAGCGTAAAGACTTCGGAAAACGGCTTTTTCACCGGGATGGCACCCACGGCTTCGAACTGGGCCGCAAGCACATCGGAGCTTTGGATACGGAACTTCATGCCGTTAACATCGGCGGGCAGCTGCAAGGCTTTGTTGGCGGAGAGTTGCTTCATTCCGTTGTGCAGGTAACCGAGGCCGACCAGACCTTTCTTCTCCAGTGAGCCCAACAACTCCTGGCCTTTCGGGCCATTCTGGAACTTCTCGACGGCCTGCATGTCCTGGAACAGGAACGGCAAATCAAAAATCTGTAGTTTTTTGGTGTACTTGTCGAATTTGGAGAGGGAAGGCGCGGCCATTTGAACATCACCAAGCAGCATGGCTTCCAGCACTTTGTTGTCGCCGAACAGTTGCGAGTTCGGGAACACTTTGACTTCTACTTTGCCAGGCAGGCGCTGTTCGACCAGTTCTTTAAATTTCAACGCCATCTGGCCTTTGGGCGTGTTCTCCGCAACGACGTGGGAGAACTTAATTTCAATCGGGGCGGCGATGGCCGAGGACACCGCGAAGGTGAGGGCGGCAACGGCGGAGGTTAACAAACCTTTCAGGGTATTCATTGTGCGTCTCTCTTTATGTTTGTTGTGAAGAATCGAACGAATCAATTTATGTAGAGCAAAGACGCGGCCACAATTGACAGGTACAATGAAATCAGAGAGATAAAACAATTTCTGGTGATTTACTGATCAGGAAAAGAGCGACAATGTGCGGAATTCCGCACGAGGTAAACAGCCCCGGTGTGTGGAACGCCGCACACCGGGGAACGGACTTTTTGGAGGAGCAACCCATGCCTGCCCACTCAGATCCGCATGATCTTCAACGATTCCTGGATGCCCAGGAGCAAGACTACCCGCGCGCGCTGGCAGAACTCACGCACGGGCGGAAAACCAGTCACTGGATCTGGTATGTCTTTCCTCAATACGACGGCTTGGGCATGAGCAGTACCTCCCGCCGGTATGCGATCAAAAGCCTGGACGAAGCGAAAGCCTATCTGGCGCACCCTGTGTTGGGCTCGCGCCTGAATGCCTGTTTGACCGCGTTGCTCACGCATGAAGGTGTGCCCATCGAAGACATTATGGGCTACCCGGATGACCTGAAGTTGCGTTCCTGTGTGACGCTGTTTTTGCAGATTGATCCCGATAACGCGCTGCTTCAGCGTACGCTGAATGTCTTTTTTCACGGGCATCAGGATACCGCCACCCGAAAACTTCTCGGCGTGGTATGATGACGCCTTGCGGCTGGGATAAAAGGGTGAACCGAATGCGTAAGGCGGTCAATGCGCTGGATGTAAAAGCGGTATTATGGGATATGGACGGGGTGCTCATTGATTCGGAGCGACTGCTCTGCGAGATCTTCGTCGACGTGATGAACGAAAAAGGCTGGATGGAAGACCCCTATGGGGTGTACCTGAGTTCCATCGGACTCAACCGGGTGGCCGTCGAAGCCCTGTACGAAGAGTACATGTCGCCTGCGCTGGCGCGGGAGGCGTTCGATGTCGTTTCGGATCGCTATCGAGAGAGAATGTATACGGATCTGAAGATGAAACCGGGGGTGCGCTCAGCCCTGCAGGCCGTCGCCGACCTGGGATTGCCACAGATGGTGGTGACCAGCTCCCACTCCGACACGGTGAGACGAAAGCTTAATCAGTTTGAATTGATGCCGTTTTTCTCGCACCTGATTTGCGGCGACATGGTCGCCTCCGGAAAGCCGCATCCGGAGCCCTACCTGAAAGCCTGTGCGCACTTGTCCGTGCTACCCGAAGAGACGCTGGTGATCGAAGACAGCCCCAATGGGGTACTTTCGGCGTTATCTGCCGGGAGCAACGTGTTACACGTGCCTGACATGATCGACACCGATCCTGCGTGGCAGGATCAAATTCTGGATGTACTGGCCTCTCTGGATGCATTTCCGGCCTGGTTTGAATCGCTGCGCGTTCCAGCTTGAGCCAATCAGCGCCAGGACGGTGCTGGTGGAGGCAGCGTGGCCATAATGGCCTGGCGTTCGGCTTCCGTCAGCTGACTCCATTGTTTGATCTGCGCCAGCGTACGATGGCAGCCCAGGCACACATCGTGTTCGTCAAGACAACACTGGCGCACGCAGGGGGTGGAGTACCCGGTGCTGGTCGCCGGGCTCTGCGCGGATTGATTTCCTTCCCTTCCTGATATTTTTGTCGTCCCAGACTTCACTTCCGTTTCAGGCTTCACAGTCGTCTCAGGTTTCAATAAACATACTCCGGCTCAGGCCGTACTTCTTTAACTTATCGTAAAGCGTTTTTCGCGGCAGGCCAAGCTCAACCATGGCCTGCTTGATGTTCCCCTGGCACCGGCCGAGTGCGTCTTCGATCACGGTGCGCTCAAACCATTCCACTTTTTCCGGCAAAGTCAGGCGACCTTGGGTTTCCTGCTGAAAATCCGTATTGCCCAGGTGAAATGCACTTTCTTCGCCCATAATCACGAAGCGTTCCGCGAGGTTGCGCAGTTCCCGCACATTACCGGGCCAGTCGTGTTGTAGTAGTTCCACGCGCTGTGCTGCCGTGAGCGGGACAATTTCCCGTTGGTAGCGTGCCGAGGCGATCAAGGCAAAGTGTTCAAACAGCAGAGGGACATCTTCCAGCCGTTCGCGTAGTGGCGGAATCGTCACCGAAACTACGTTAAGCCGGTAATACAGGTCGTGCCGAAATTCACCCTCATTCGCCAGGGCCTGTAAGTCTGTTTTGGTGGCGGCGATGATCCGAATGTCCAGTGGGGTGAGTTGATTCGAACCGAGTCGCTCGACATGCCGCTCCTCCAGTACCCGAAGAATTTTGATTTGCAGATTCATCGGCATGCTTTCAATTTCATCCAGAAAGAGGGTGCCCTGATTCGCGTGTTCAAATTTACCGATGCGCTGTTTGTCTGCGCCGGTGAACGCCCCGGATTCATGACCGAATAACTCACTTTCAATGAGATTTTCGGGGACGGCGCCGCAATTGATCGCGACAAAATTGCCCTGCCGTCGCGCACTGTGCTCATGCAGGTAGCGGGCAACCAGCTCCTTTCCGACGCCCGTTTCGCCGTGTAAAAGAATGTCTGCGGGGGTAGATACGACCGTTTTAAGCATCTTGCGAAGGTGTTGGATTGCGGGCGTTTTTCCGAGAATGCGTGGGCCAGGAGTGTCCTGCTCGGCAAGGTCAGCGCGCAGCTGTCGGTTTTCCAGCGTGAGTGCTCTTTTCTCCATGGCGCGACGGGTGGTGTCAATCAATGCGTCGGCCTTGAAGGGTTTTTCGATGAAATCATACGCTCCCTGGCGGATGGCTTCCACGGCCATGGAAATATCACCGTGGCCGGTGACCAGAATAACGGGAATGTCTGCGTCTATGGCCTGTACCTGCTCAAAAAGCGCTAAACCTGTCATGCCCGGCATGTTGATGTCGGACACAATCACTCCGGGAAAATCCGGCGAAAGGAGAGGTAACACCTCTTCCGCCCGAGCGGCGGCTTCGACGGGTACATCGGCGAGCAAAAAGGCCTGCTGCATGGATTTACGCACACTGGCTTCATCATCAATAAACCAGACCGTAAAGGGGACGAGATCGCTGGCGTGTGTCATGGGTCACCTGTGGGAATCGGGAAAATCATATGAAAAACAGCACCGCCGTCCGGGTGATTGCTGGCGGTGAGCTTGCCCTGCATCAATTCCATAATCTGGCGGGAAATCGGCAGGCCCAGGCCCAACCCTTCGCTGATGTCTTTGGTGGTGTAGAAGGGTTCAAACACGCGCACGAGCCCCTCTTCCGTCAGGCCCGGCCCCCGGTCTCGCACCGAAAGCTCAATCTGATGTGCGGTGGTGGTGAGGTCGATAGTCATCACACGCTCCGATTGTGCTGTCATGGCTTGAATGCCGTTGTTAATCAGATTCACCAGCACCTGCTCAACCCACACCATGTTGCCGGACACCATCACTGCCGGGGCCGGCGTTGGGAACTGGGTGACAGTAATTCGATGCTCCCGGAGGGGGGTATCCAACAGATTCAAGGCGGCACGTACAGCCGCCTCCAGATTGACGGGTTCGAGCTTGCCTTTTTCCTTGCGCGAGAACACCTTGAACTGCGCAACAATCTGCGCCATGTGATCGGTCAGCTCAATGATTTCCTTCAGGTTATCCTCAACCTGCGCATGGTGATTGCGATCGTAGAATATGCGTGCATTCTGGGCAAACGTGCGAATGGCGGTCAGAGGCTGATTCAATTCGTGATTGATGCCTGCGGATAGCTGGCCCAATACGGCGAGTTTGGCGGCTTGAATAAGCTCGTCCTGGGCCTGACGCAGTGCTTTTTCTGCCCGCTGGCGCTCATCCACTTCCTGGCGCAAACGCAGGTTGGACTCACTCAGGTCTTGAGTTCTCTCCTGCACCCGGGACTCCAGCAGCCCCTTGGCCTGCAGCAGTTTCTGCTCGTTCCAGCGTCGTTCGCGCAGATAAAACACGCCCAAAATGATGAGCAGGTAGCCGGTACCGGCGGAAAAGAGAATGATGGCGACGTCCTTTTGATAGCCATAATAAGGCGAAAGAATCTGCACCTGCCATTGCGCTTCCGGCATGTGTCGGGAGAGTGCCAGAAAACGCTCCACGCCTGGCGGTTTTGTCTCCCCTGATGCTTCCGAAACCGATGACAGTGTGACTCGGTGCGCTGCATCTTCCGCCGCTTCGCTGAGCGGTGTACGCGTATAGCGCAGCGTGCTGAGCTGAACACCATCGTAGCGCCGATGCGCGTCGAGTGTGGCTCGTGCTTTTGCATCCAGTGGCGTCAAGGTTTTGTAGCGCCACTGTGGGCGCGTGCTCATAAAAACGACCCCGTCCTCATCGGTCACCATCACCTCATACGGATTTTTACCCCAGGGGTCCGACCAGGATTCCTCGATGCCATCCAGATCAATTTTCAATACGATGACTCCCAGGACTTCATCACTGTCGGTCAACGGTGATGAAAAATAATAGCCTCGTTTATGGGAGGTCGAGCCGATCGCAAAGTAACGTCCATGCCGGCTTAACAGCGCGGTTTGAAAGTAAGGTCGGTAGCCAAAATTGTGTCCCACAAATGAGCTGGGCAAACGCCAGTTGCTGCTAGCCAGCGTATTCCCCTCGGGGTCCATCAAGTAAATGACGGAGGCATGACTGATGCGATTTACCTGTTCAAGAAACGCATTGATATCCTGCTGGGCCGTCGCATCCTGGCGATTGGCAAGATAGGCATGCAAGCGCGCGTCGATGGAAAGCAGGTGGGGTATCGACTGATATTTCTCCAGCAACGTCTCCAGATTGGTGGTGTATCGCCCCAGTTCATAGCGTGTCGCCTGTTCCAGTTCCTGCAGCGCGATGCGAGAGGCATGCCGTTGGCCGTAAATCATCAACATCGCGAAGCCCACCATCGCGAGGGCCAGCCAGAAGGCAGTTTGTCGGGAGCGTGATGAGCGAATGAGGTCACCTCAGGGTCGGGTGGCAAGTGCGTGGCTTTTGTGTCTGCCCGGGTTGCGTTCAGGCTTCCCTTTTCTATAGCATAGAAGCGCATGAATTACACGTGACCGCCACGGGAGCCCGGATGAAAATCGCCATACTGGATTGCGACACCCTCTATGATCACCTCAAAGAGGAGTATGTGAGTTATTCTTGCATGCTGGAGCGAGCGCTACGCGATGCACTCAGGCAAGCGGACCCGAAGGCCGAGTCGGATCTGACGTTGACGGCGTATTCCGCCATTGATCGGCAGCTACCGCACTCCCTGTCAGGCTATGCCGGTGTACTGATCATGGGCAGTAAATTTGGGGCCTACGATCGGGAGTGCTGGATTGACGAGCTCAAGGCGTTTATCCAGCGGGAAGTGGCAGCAGGCACCCGCTTCGCAGGAATCTGCTTTGGTCATCAGGTGATCCATCAGGCACTGGGGGGGCAGGTAAAAAAGTCGGACAAGGGCTGGGGTGTGGGCGTCCACGAATACCGCGTGTATCCGCCACTGCAACCCGTCACCCCACTGGGCGATCTGTGTGGTCGCGCGCATTTGCACTTTATTGTCAGCCACCAGGATCAGGTGCAGGTACTGGCCCCCGGTTTCCATCGTCTGGCGGGGAGTGAGTTTTGCCCGAATGCCATCACCCATTGCGGTCATCAGGTGCTGACCAGTCAGCCGCACCCGGAATTTGTGCCCGATTATGCGCGGCAATTACTCAATATTCGTCGTGCGTGCATCGGTGAGGAACGCGTACAAGTGGCCGAACGCTCCTTGACCCATGCGCTGGATTCAGCGCGACTGCTCGTCAGCCTGTATCGATTTTTTGCGTATGATGCACAGGCGCTGATTACGGAGCGGGCGTAGCGGGGGATAATAAGGATAACGTCCCTGCCTGCTGTGCAGAGAGAATGGCCGCGTACCGCCCCGTCGCCTTGAGTTCCGCCAGGCCCGCATTGAACAGGCGAAGAAAACGTTCCGCTTCTGCTCCCTTTTCTCGGCTGAAAATGACCGTGTAAGGGGTTTGATCGTAGGGCAGCGGGTGGTGGGTAAGCTGGTCGCTGATCTGAGGTTCCAGCTTTCGGTTCAACAGGTCGTAGCAGGCGTGCTTATCGCAGGGGAACAGATCGACACGCCCTAATGCCAGCTTGCGAAGGTTTTGTTCATCGGTGTTCGTGCGCTGTATCTTGAGGGCCTTCCACTCCTCAATTTTATATTGATACCCCAAGGTACCGCCAATCACATAAGGCTCCAGATCGGCGTAGGTTTTCCAGTCAAACGTCATTTTCTGCCGGTGGAACAGCACCGCCTCGCTGGTCAGAATGGGGTCAGAGAACCAGAAGTGGGGTTCGCGCTCTTTGGTGCGTGACCAAATCATGGAGGCATGTACGCCGCCGGAGAGGGCTTCTTGATAGGCGCGCTTCCAAGGGCGGAATCGATATTCCACTTTTACCCCTTTCACCGCGAAGGCTTCACTCACGATAAGGCTGGCAAAGCCATAGTGCGGGAGCTTCTCGGATTGGTACGGTGTCCATTCACCGTTGGTAATTGTAACGGTTTCCTGCGCCTGAGACCGCAGAGAGAGCATGGCGGCCAGCCAAACAAGGCACATCAGTGCATTCGTTAGCCCTTTACAGCGGCGGGTAAAACGGTGTTTGGCTTGCATTCGACTTCCAGGAAAAAAGAGTGCTTCCTGTCAGTTTAGACACTTTTTGAGCAGTTTGCTCATTCGCAGCTGCGCACAGTATACCCACCCGCCGAAGCGTAGGTGCAATGTTGACCGCCAATGTTTCCGCTGACCACACTGCCGTTCTGAGAGGAGTTAATATAGGCGTTTCCTGTGGTGCTTCCGTTCGATTGCGCAGTCGACTGTGCGTCCAGGTGTGCAGCATACTGGGCGATGGAGGTGACTACGCCCAATGTTTCACCGGAAGCTTCCAGCCCCCACTCGCCTGTTTGTGGATTGAGCCAGTAAAAGCCATCGGGAACCGCTTGGCCCCACAATTGATCCATCACTTGAATGTCCGCTGCCTCCAGGTGCTCCCCGTTGAGGTGGATATGACGGTCTTCATTGGCCAACAGTGTCTGGCTGGCCAGCGTAGCGATGAGAAACAGGGCGAAGGCGAAGATTTCTTTAAACATGATCGTGTCTCAATTCGTTGGGTGTACCTACGAAGGCGACACTATGACGCGGGGGCCATCAGAAGAATGTCGGCGTGACGTGAAACTGTGAAGTACCTAACAAAAAGCCATTAGTTTTAGGATGCACCATTAGGAGAATCGAATCAGTTTGTTCAAATAGTCCTGAATCTGATAGCCGCAGGTGGCTTGCAGAGCGTGTGCGTCGACAGAAAGCTGGTCTGGCCCCAGCGTTCGTTCGGCGCGACAACCGAGCAAAATGGCATTACCCTCTTTCAGGTTGCAGAGATAGAGCGTAGGAAAGGTGGACTCCAGCTGCGAAAGAAAATCGTACTTAATACCGTCGGGCAGGATTAAATTGCACGCCAGCCAGCCGTCCTCAGTCAAAAGTGATGCACATTTGCGCACAAAGCTGTGCGTGGCCTGACGCATGTCCATGCCCTCAGACAGGTACATATCTGCCAGTAACAGGTCATAGTGTGCAGGGCGGGCATAGCGTAGAAAAATGTGTGCGTCCTGGTGTTTCAGCGACAGCGCGGGCGACCTGGGCAGATCGAGATAGGTCTGCGCCACATCAATGATGGCAGCGCGCAGCTCGACCACATCAATGTGCGCTTCGGGAAAATAATGGTGTAAAAAATGCACCATGGCACCGCCCCCCAAACCGAGCACAAGCGCTCGTTCCGGGGTTTGAAAGAAGGTGGGAATCAACATGGCGCGCGTGTATTGGTGCGCCAGTTGATACGGCTTATCCAGGTTGATGCAGCTCTGTTCATACGCTGAATCAAAGGTCAGTGTTCGTTGTTCTTTCGACTCGAACACCCGGATCACGCCGTGATTATCCCGGGTTTCAAAAATCTGCTTGCCAAACAGGCAGTTATTCTTCTTGCGTGTGATTTCGTCGAGTGACCGGAATAAATCCAGAAAATTCATTTAAACAGGCAGTGTTTAGCGTAGTCCGCCGCTTCGTTTGCTGTCCACTCACCTTTGTCTTTTTCTTTCATATCCTGGCACCAGCCTTCGCTGCCCACTTCCGGAGCGCAGCCTGCCACGCCCAGCAGGGTGCCGATGAAGAGTACTGAAACCAGTCTGGATAATAGAGATTGCATGCTAACTCCCTTTAATACGTAATCAATGGTATCGGTGAAAGGCGGTAGTATACGCCTTTTCCTTGAGTCCCTTCAATTTCGTGATAGCATGGAGCCGAATTAAAAGGAGAGAATGACTCATGGCTCTACTCATTATCGGATTATTTGTGTTTCTGGCGATACACCTGCTGCCGACGCAGGTAACGCTGCGAGAAAAGCTGCAGCATCAATGGGGTGAACTCGGCTACAAAGGCGTGTTCAGCGTAGTTTCCCTGATTGGCTTTATCATGATTGTGATTGGCAAGGGGCAGGCGGAGTTCATTCCTGTCTGGACACCCCCCGTGGCGTTAATGATTTTGAACAAGTTGCTCATGTTGCCAGCCATGATTCTGGTGGTTGCGGCCTATGTTCCCAATACCTTCATCAAGGCCAAAGTGCGGCATCCCATGCTGGCCGGGGTAAAACTGTGGGCCGTGGGTCACTTGCTGGCGAATGGCGACGTGGCGTCCATGGTGTTGTTTGGTTCGTTCCTCGCCTATGCGGTGGTCGACATGATCAGCGCGAACAAGCGTGGCACAGCCAAAGTACCTGCCAATCCTTCCCTGCCTTTGACGGTTGTGGCGATTGTTGTAGGAGGCATTGCGTATGCACTTCTGGGAATTTTCCACATGCACCTGTTTGGTGTGGCGATTCGCTAGGTGTTCAAAGAATGATGGTTGGCACATTCGAATAAGGCATCCTACGTAAGATAATTGTAATCAAAGAAAACAAAAGCGAATGGGGGAAATCAATGAAGCCAAATCAGATATTCGAAACAGAAAACACCATAGGCATATGGGACAAAGATGATAGAGAATTTGTTGAAGGGATATGTGTCGCCCAGTCTGCGCTTTGGTGTCGTAATATACTACAAGGAAAACGCGATTTACTGAGCAAACCCGATTACGCTTTAGCGGGCCCTTTGCAGGCAATCTACGAAATTCGGCACAAGTGTGAATATACCCCCTTTTTAAGATCAATGGGTATGAAAATAGACGCTGAAACTGAAGTCGGCGGCTATTCCGCGATGGAGTATTTGAAAAAGAATGATGGTCAATACATGCTCAGATATCCCGGTCATGCTATGGGAGCAAAGGTAAGTGGCTCTAATTATTACTTTTTCGACCCGGAAGATGGTTTATTCAAATACCCAAATGGTGACGCGATGGTTCGTCGCATAATGAAAGATTATTACGATGAGATGGGTGAGAACTGGACGTTGCGAAAAATCAGCCTCGCCTGATTGAAAGTGGCGGTAATATTTTTATTCAAGGTCAGCGGAAGCGGGCTTGGAAGATAGGGTATGACGGCAGAGCGAAAAAAATCCGACCTAACAATCTCTCGCAAATTCACTTTAAGATCTGTGTTAATCGCCAGGACAGCCAACAAAAAAGAGGTAATGGGCATCGACTCGATTGATGAGTCGATGCCGAAAGGTGTGCTTACTCGTAGGAGCAGAGGTATGCCACTTGGCGGGCAATTTTCAGCTGAAACCTCTGATTGGCTTCCACAATAAACTGGTCGCCCTTGCGGTAGGTGGTGTAACCGTTTTCGCCGGGCAGTTGTACAACCATCTCGCCACTCACAACCGTCATGGTTTCTTTTTGGCTGGTAGGAAGAAATTTAACCGGTCTTTCTTGGATAGGCTCCTTAAAGCAACTTTTCTCCTTCTAAAGGCTAAATCGCCGAAATTAGTCAAAGCTGACTGCGAATAAATATATGCAGCAATTCACATTAATTTATTGTAATAAAAACCAAATTCCAGGTCTTTGAACCTAATTACCAATCACTATACATAATTTAATAGGGTGCCTCATCCATGGGAAAGAGTTTCAAGCTGGCTGTCTGCGCTATTGCATTAAGCGCTCAGCATGCCGCAAATATTGTTGAATGGACTGACTGGACTAGTGCAGTTACGGGTCCTTCTGGTTCTGCAAGTGGAATCATGGGAGACGTTGGAGTTACGTACAGTGGCGATGTTCACTTTGCTCAATTAGGTAATGGTACGGACTACTGGATCGAGCCTAATTCAACCTCGGCGCCGTACACAGGAAGTTCGGTTGTTAGCACAGCACCAACGCCTTCAGAAATAATCGCTACAGCTTGGGGAGGAGTGACAAATACTCTCACTTTTTCTGCTCCTGTTTTAAACCCGGTGATGGCGATAGTCAGTTTGGGGCAACCCCGTGTCGGTGTTGCTTATGACTTTGATACCCCATTCACGGTAATTAGCGAAGGTCAAGGGTACTGGGGAGATGGTTCTTTTATCCATTCCTCCGGTGATGCATTAATGGGCTACGAATTTCACGGGGTGATTCAGTTTGCTGGCAGCCTTAGTAGTATCAGCTGGACGACAAATGTTTATGAAAGTTGGCAGGGTTTCACTCTCGGTAAGGTAACCCCACAAAATTCTGATGTTTCTGAACCTTCACCAATGCTATTGCTTTCCTTTGGTTTGTTGGGTTTGAATTTTCTCCGTAAGAAGAAGACGATTTAAGCTATAGAAGACACTTTCATAGTTAGTACAGCCTGCACTTCATCCAGAACTCTGAATAACGCCTTCTTCTAAAACCTTGGTACAGCAACGGGTTACCGGGGAGCAGTAGCCAGCAGGCAGCCCGCGCCAATGAATGTTGACCCGAAAACTCTGCCCATAAACTTGCCTGATGTTACTTTAACTGCTCGCTTTCTCGCACCGTGCGCCAATAACGAGTATCCAGCAAGACAAATGAATGACAAAGTCATAAACGTACCAACAAGCAGTATAAACTGTGGCAATAGCGATTCAGAAACCACGATAAACTGGGGAAACAGTGCTGTAGTGAAGATAATTGCTTTGGGGTTTGTCAGTGCGACCAATACACCCTGTATAAAAAGGTTAAAGGAGCTTTTATCTACTTTTCCGGGGGGATTGGCTTCTAACGGAGCGATGCCTTTTCTCCAAAGGTTAAGTCCAATATAGACAAGATACAACGCCCCAAGTACTTTGATAACAGTAAACGCAATTGCTGAATGAAGCACGATAGCGCTTAGGCCAAGCACTGAGCAACTCGACATTAACATCAGACCAGTTATGTTTCCGACAACAGTCAGCAAAGACTTTTTAAAGCCAACAATGAGGCAATTTGTTGAAACCAGCAATACCGCAGGGCCGGGGGTCGCTGTTGCTAGTAATGCGATCGCGCAAAAAGCTAACCAACTTTCAACTGTCACAGAAATCTCCTTTGTGCCAAGCCATGGCCGCAGCGAACTAACCCAGCCTCTTTTTTGTTTACAGAGGAATGTCTGTAAAGGTCGTCGGCCTTGTGAGCACGACGGCCTTTCGTATCTCAGTGAGGTCAATCTCGACCTCGCCTGCTTTCGTGCTAAGTACCAGAAATTCCCGTTGATCCCGGGTGCGTAAGTCCTGTGCTGTGCCGGTTTGATTTTGCCCGTCGCTGAGTTTCAGTGACAGTTCATAGCGCTTGACGCATGCCGCTTCGAAGTAGTCTTGTAAATCGCAACGAAGAAGGTTGCCTGGCATCTTTAGAACCCTGTATTGTCTTGTTGAAGTCGCCGATACGCCTGCGCCGCGGAGCTGTGCTCTTCGCGGTGTCGCACCCGAATCCATTGCATTTTTTCCAGAAGTTGTATTTCAAAGGATTGTGCCGAAGCTTCCATGGCTTCGTCCATCTGATTTTTTAGCGCTTTACTCGTATCCAGAGCCGAGGAAAACTGCTCAAAAAGTGGTGCGAGGGCAGACGCGTTGGTGGCCGGTCCGGTGGGCTCAGCCGCTTCCGGGTCCGGCGGCGTTGCCGCAAGCACTTCTTCCTGACTGAGTTGTGCAAAGAAAGCCTGGCTGGCGGGTGAGCGCGGGGCATTGAGGTTGGCAAAATCCAGCTCCTGAATGGTTTTGGCTTCGCCGTTCTCCATGAGGAACAGGCCGCTGCGCTTGATTTGCCCGAGCGTCAATCCCGATTGACTGGTGAGCGATACCTGTGTGGCATTTGAGCCCAGATAAATAGCGCCTACACCCACGGTTTTCAGATCCGTTAATTCCTGTGAGCCATCTTCATTCACGGTCATCACCCGCAACTGGTGAAAAATGGCATCGTTTTCGTCAATCCACTGATTGGCATCGGTATCGTACACGGCGAGATCTTCAAATCCATTGCCTGAGCGCAGTCCGAACATCTCCGTGCCATCATTGATGGTGCCATCCTGATTTCGGTCAAACACCAGAAATCCACTCCCTTGGCCAAGTTGCGCGATTCGCTCCTGCTGGCCATCCCCGTTGATGTCGAACACAAACTGTTTGTCGGTGAGTGTCGTGGTTGCTGCGCCGAAATTCAATACGAGGGGATCGTGAAATGCGCGTTTTTCAATCGTCACGGATTGGTTGACGCTGAGGCTTTGTGCGTGCTCCATACCCAGGTGCATCACCAGATCAATGTGCCGACCATCTTCGGTCGTGATGGTGCCCTGGAGTGAGGACAGGGAGGATTGTTCATTGTGCACAAACACGTACTGACTCATCGCGAGAGTGGCGTCACCGGAGACTTTGTGCTGATTCACGCCGCTGCTTTGCAGCAGTGCGATCGCTTCGACGCCAGTCAGTGCGGATTCGAGCGCAGACTCGATGATGGCATGCTCGGCGTGCGTTGTGTTCGGCTGATCATTCTGCCGCACAGTGCTTTGGGTGGTGAGTTCAACCCGGTCCCGCTGGCGGAGTGCTGCTTCTACCTGGCGCGACAGCACCAGCATTTCGCCTGCCGCTGGCTGGCCCTGGCTTTGCAGACGGGCGCGTTCACGGGTCAGATCCAGCCGTTGCTGTTCTTTGACGCTGTGCGTACTCTGTTGTTGCGCGGTGCGTTGAATGTCTGAGTAGGAAATTTTCATGATGCCCCTCCCGGTAAGGTGCACTGCCTCTTAAGTGTTTATCGGCCAAATGTGTTGAGAGTTGAGTAAAAAATGATCGAATTTGGGTGGTGAGCTTCGTGTAGAAAAGCGGTTCAAACGCAGAACTGTGAACATTGGCACTCTGTGGCGTTTGCGCTTAGACTCTCTAAGTGAACAGACGCTATAATCGCCCTTTAAATTTTTTGTTGAACGCAGGTTCAGCTCGCGCACAAGGACGGACCATGACGCCACTTTCTCCCGTAGATCAACTCTTCCTCTGGTTGGAAAAACGCCAGCAGCCCATGCATGTGGGAGGCTTACACCTCTACTCCTTCCCGGAGGGCGCAGGCCCGAAATACATTACGGAACTGGCGGAAACCCTGCGTGGATACGCCGCACCCCAGAAACCGTTTAATCAGCGGCTGGTGAGTCGGTTCGGTCAGTATTACTGGGAGGACGATGCCCAGTTTGATATTGAGCACCACTTTCGTCATCTCGCGCTGCCAAAACCGGGGCATATCCGTGAACTGCTGCGGCTGGTTTCGGCGGAACACAGTAATCTGATGGATCGGGAGCGCCCACTCTGGGAGTTTCATCTGATTGAAGGAATTCAGGGGAAGCGCTTTGCCATCTATACCAAAGCGCATCACGCCATGATTGATGGAATCGGCGCAATGCGCATGACTATGCGAGCACTGTCTACGGACCCCAACACACGGGATCTGCCACCCGTGTGGGCGGTGCCGCCAAAACCCAAACGGCCTGAGCAGGATGACCGACGGGATGAGGATGACTGGTTGAGCAATGTCGCCAAGATTTATCAGGCCACGGGAAAACAGCTGTCTTCAATTCCGCATGTTGCGCGCGAAGTCATTGGTGCATTCCGCAAAAACAGTAAAGCCGAGCACTTTGTCAATGCGTTTCAGGCACCGCAGTGCCTGTTGAACCAAAAGGTCACGGGTTCCCGGCGATTTGCGGCACAGTCTTATCCGATCGAGCGGTTTAAAAAGGTCGCGCATGCGTTTGACGCCACATTAAATGACGTGGTGCTGGCGGTGTGTGGCAGTGCGCTGCGGAATTATCTGATCAGTCAGCGGGCATTGCCGAAACAGCCGTTGATTTCCATGGTGCCGATGTCGCTGCGCAGTGATGACAGTGAGGGGGGGAATCAGATTGCCATGATTCTCGCTAACCTGGGTACCCATGTCGCTGATCCTGCGGATCGCATTGATATCATTAAGGCCTCTGTGCAGGATGCGAAAAAGACCTTTTCCCAATTTACCCCGGAAGAGGCCATTATGTACACGGCGACGATGATGGCACCGGCCGGTTTGAACCTGTTGACGGGATTGGTACCTCAGGCACAGGCCTTTAATGTCATTATTTCCAATGTGCCTGGGCCGAAAGCCCCGCTGTACTTCAATGGCGCCAAACTGGAAGGGATGTACCCGGTATCCATACCCTTGGATCGGGTGGCGTTGAACATTACGCTGGTGAGTTATATCGATCAGCTGGAGTTTGGGTTGACAGCCTGCCGAAGAACGCTGCCCTCGATGCAGCGATTGTTGGATTATCTCGAAAACGGCATAAAAGAGTTGGAAGTGGCGGCGAGTATCCGTTAACGTCGTCTCACTCACCATCGGGCAGGCAATAAGGACAGGTCATGGCGGATAAGCATCCTACGGAAGCGCACGGCTCGCAATTCGGGCTATTGAAGTCGCGGTACTTTGGGCCGTTTTTCTGGACCCAGTTTCTCGGGGCATTCAACGATAATGTGTTCAAAAATGCGCTGCTGGCGCTGATCACCTTTAATCTGGCCTACCGTACGGATGTGGGCAGCGACACGATGAACAACATCGGTAGCGTACTCTTCATCCTGCCGTTTTTTATTTTCTCGGCGATGGCGGGGGAAGTGGCGGACAAGTTTGAAAAAGCCTGGTTGATCCGCCGCATCAAGTTGCTTGAAATTGTCATCATGCTGGTGGCAGCAGTGGGCTTTTATTTCAACAGCGTGTGGGGGTTGTTTTTTGTCCTGTTTATGATGGGCACCCAGTCTGCGTTCTTTGGGCCGGTCAAGTATAGTATTATCCCGCAGCACCTGCATAAGGACCAGTTGGTCGGTGGCAACGCGCTGGTGGAGTCCGGTACGTTTATTGCCATTCTGTTAGGGACAATCGGTGCGGGTGTGCTGAGTAAGCAGGAAAACGCCCCCACACTGTTTGCGGTGGTTGTGGTGGTTCTGGCGATACTGGGGTGGCTGGCCAGTCGCACGATTCCCATTGCGCCTGCTCCCAGCCCGGAAATTCGTATTCGCTTCAACCCGTTTACGGAAACCTGGAAAACCATGCGTTTTGCCCGCCAGAACAAGGCGGTGTATCTGGCGGTGTTAGGGATTTCCTGGTTCTGGTTTCTGGGGGCGAGTTACCTGACGCAGCTCTACAATTACTCGAAGCAGGTACTCTACGGTGATCAAACTGTGGTGACCGCGCTGCTGGCCACGTTTTCTATTGGGATCGCGGTGGGGTCTTTGCTGTGTGAAAAGCTGTCCGGTAAAAAGGTGGAACTGGGGCTGGTGCCGCTGGGCTCGATTGGATTGTCGTTGTTTGGGCTGGATCTCTATTTTCATGTGCAGCCGCAGCCCCAACTGGGCGATCTGTTGACCGTGGGTGCCTTCATGGCCGAGCCATGGAGCTATCGCGTGATTCTGGACTTTTTGATGATTGGCATTTTTGGCGGCTTTTACATCGTGCCGTTGTACGCCATGGTGCAGGAGCGCTCGGATGAGAAATCCCGCTCCCGGGTAATCGCCGCTGTGAATATCATGAATGCCTTGTTCATGGTGGTCTCTGGCGGGGTGGCCGTGCTCTGCCTGAGCGTGTTGAAGCTCTCGATTCCGGAATTTTTCCTGATATTGGCCGTGTTGAACGTCATCGTGGCGGTGTACATTTATACCGTGATTCCGGAATTCTTCATGCGCTTCCTGATCTGGGTGATTACGCACACGATGTACCGGGTGAAGCACGAAGGGCTGGATAATATTCCCGATGAAGGGCCGGCGGTGGTGGTGTGTAACCACGTGTCTTACATGGATGCGTTGATTATCGGTGGTGCCTGTCGACGACCGATCCGCTTTGTGATGTTCAAACCGATCTACCAGCTGCCGGTGCTGCATTTTATCTTCAAGACCGGGAAGGCGATTCCCATTCACTCCCAGAAATCTGATCCGGACGCCTACCAGCGCGCGTTTGATCAAATCTCCGCAGAACTGAAAGACGGCGAGGTGGTGGCTATCTTCCCGGAAGGCAAGCTGACGACGGACGGCGAGATCGACACCTTCAAAAAAGGCATCGAGAAAATCATCGAGCGTGATCCAGTGCCGGTCGTGCCTGCGGCACTCTGTGGTTTATGGGGCTCGTTCTTCAGTCATCGCGGTGGCTCGGCGTTAACCAAGATACCCAAGCGCTTCTGGTCACGGGTGACGTTAAAAGTCGCGGACCCGCTGCCGGCAGACGAGGCGAGTGCCGAGCGACTGGAGCAGATTGTGAAAGCCCTGCGCGGGGATGCAAAGTAGATCGTCGTCGTGGTGTCTCTACCGGTATCCGGATATGTTTGATATAGTATATCGGTATCATATATCAATTGAGGTGACTTATGCGTACGTTAGTCGACATCCCTGACGCCCAGCTGGCAGAACTTGGCCGTCTTTGTGATCAAGCCCAGACCTCTCGTTCGGAAATCATTCGTCGGGCAATCACGGAGTACATTGCAAAACAGTCTCATGAAGCGGTAGATGCCTTTGGGTTGTGGAAGCGCGACGAAAACAGCGTTGATGGGCTGGAATATCAGGAGCAATTGAGGGATGAGTGGTGAGAGCCCTGTTTGATACCTGTATTCTCATAGATTATCTGAACGGCATCCCGGAAGCCAAACAGGAATTCGACCTCTACCAAAATAAAGCAATTAGCGTGATCACTTGGATGGAAGTGATGGTGGGCACTACGCCTGTGAATGAACGGCACACGGAGCAATGGCTCTCGCAGCATTTTGACGTGCTGAATATTGACGAAGCGATACGTACGGAAGCGGTGCGCACGCGAAAAGAACGCCGGGTGAAGTTGCCTGACGCAATTATCGCGGCGACGGCGCTCTGTTCAGAGCGCCTCCTGGTGACCCGCAATACGAAGGATTTTTCAGCGAGCGCGCCCGGCGTTCGTATACCGTACGCGATCTAGTGCGCTGCCCGCCCGCTCAATACTCTTCCGGCTGTTCAATATTCTTCCGGATAGTCCGCCAGAAACGCTTCGACCTTTTCCACCATATTTTTGGAGCCGACAAAGAACGGGCAACGTTGATGGAGTTCTTTGGGTTCCATTTCCATCACCCGGCCATTTGGCCCATAGGATGCCTTGCCGCCCGCCTGTTCGGCGAGGAAAGACATTGGGTTGCACTCATACAGCAACCTCAGCTTGCCATTGGGGTAACGGCTGGAGGTGGGATAAAGGTAAATACCACCTTTGATCAGGTTTCGGTGGAAATCCGAAACCAATGAACCGATGTAGCGGGAGGTGTAGGGGCGCTGGGTTGCATCGTCTTCCACCTGACAGTACTTGATGTACTTTTTCACACCTTCCGGGAAATGCACGTAGTTGCCTTCGTTGATGGAATAGATCACGCCATCTTCCGGAATGCGCATATTCTCATGGGATAAATAGAACACACCCAGTGAGGGGTCGTAAGTGAACCCATTGACGCCGTTTCCAGTGGTGTACACCAGCATGGTGGATGAGCCGTAAATCACGTAGCCAGCGGCCACCTGTTCCGTGCCGGGCTGCAGAAAATCGGCTTCAGTCACGGGTTGTCCCGCCGGAGAAATGCGTTTATACACGGAAAAAATGGTACCGACCGACACATTCACATCAATGTTGGACGAACCATCCAGTGGGTCTATGAGAACCACATATTTGGCTTGCAGGTTCAGGCCCTGCTCAAAGTGCACGAACTGTTCTTCTTCTTCCGATGCCAGGCCGCACACCACGCCACGATTCGACAGGGCGGTTTTGAACTTTTCATTGGCAAACACATCCAGCTTCTGTTGCTGCTCTCCATGGGTGTTTTCTTCCCCAGCGAGTCCCACAATATCGACCAACCCTGCTTTATTGATTTCCCGGTGGACGATCTTTGCTGCCAGCCGGATGGCTGAAAACAGGGCGGAAAGTTCGCCGGTCGAGCCAGGGTAATCGGATTGACGGTCGATAATGAACTCGCCGAGGGTTTGAATCAGTTCCATGTGGTTTCTCGCGTGATTTCTCGTGATGTGTTAAATCGATCTGTGTCCCAAGTGGGCCTATTGTACTCGGTTTTTGGCCAGTTCGCCGGTTTTATTCGGGGGCTTCCTGATCCGCGTCAATCGAGCTGTGTTTATCGTACGGGATTTCCGGAAAGACCGCATGACGAACAATCGTGTCTGCCTCGGGGCTTTCCAGCAGTCGAAACTGGATGTAGCGATGGGATATGGCGAAAACCGGTAAGACGCGTTCCGCTTGCTCGCAGGCCGTTTGATACTGTTCAACGGGGGGGCACAGATAGCCATTGCACACGACCGAGCGCATGGTTTTTGGCAGATTGCACCCCATACCGCCGTGAAAAATGCAACTGTCGGTCACGGAATGCTCGGGTACTCGTGCCAGGTAGTCTTCCTTGAGTGCGATGGCGGCGTTTCGGTTGGGCGCAGACATCCTGGCCTTGAACAAGGTGGCAGAGAGAAAACCGGTATCATTGCCCCCAAAACAGCAAGAGCCGCGACAGGTCGCGCAGATGTTATCCGCCTGTTGCTCAATCAAGGGTATGCGCGCATAGAGCGTGTCGGAGCGCTTCAGGCGAATCGCGTTCCGGCACTCACCCACATCCTGATAGTCGATATCGGCCAAGGCCTCTTCAACCAAGGTATCCAGGTGCTGAGTGAGTGCGTCACGGCGTTGTTGGCTCACCGCGACCAGAGGTCGATCACCCGTTCCGACACTGGCCAGAAAAGTGCCTTCCGGCGGATGTGTCTGCTGCCAGAGGTGGGCGTCTTTTTCTTCAATTTGTTGTGTGATGCGGGCTTGTTGTGCGGCAATTTCTTCTGAACGTCGTTGCTTGTCGCGAATGCGTTTGGATTGGGTGGCAAACAGGCTTTGATAGAGCAGGGGGGGCAACGAGGCTGCCTGTTGCACCAGACGAATGCAGTCAAAATCCTTACAGACGGCTTTACCGGCAATGCCTGGAATGGGGCCGATGGTGCGCTGGCATACCTCGCAGTGCTTTGGGGGCGTGTTGTGCATAACCCTTCCCTTCGTGTGCGTGTTTGGACGGGCGTCAGTTGGCGTGACTGCGCCGAATCGCCGGTTTTTCAACGACGTAATATACCGTGGCTGCCATGGCGATGGAGAGGCCGGTCGCGATCAGCATCGTGCTGCCGAGGCTCAGGTTATCCCAAGGCCAAATCGTGGTGCTTGATCCATAGTACACCAGATTCATGGCGATGGGGTGGAACAGGTAAAGCGAGTAACTGATCGTGCCCAGCCACACCGCCGCTCGCGGTACGGAGAATCGCCAGGTGATGCCGAGCGCAAACAACACAAATGCCAGCGCATGCCCCGCGCCAAATCGGATCGGATGGGGGTGTGAAGCCATGTCCAACCCCAGCGAGGCAAGAATGAGTGCCAAAACGGGCAAGCCCAGGCACAGGCCCGTCGCGCCATAAACTGCCAGCTTGAGTTGGCCACCCGGGTAGGGCGTGTCATACCATTTGCGGTACAGCGTGCCCAAAAACATGATACTCAGGTAGTAGGGCATGTAGAGGAGTTCTTTGTTGGTTTCATCCAGCCAGTTGGAATACAGCTTCATGACCTGTTGAGCCACAAAGACACCAAACAGCGCCACGACCATGGAGAACAGCATGCGCGTACTGTGTAATCTTTCCAGGTAAAAGAGGCCGGCGCACAGCAGGTAAAACACGAGTTCCACCTGAAGTGTCCAGTACAACCCCAGCACATGCGGTTCACCCAGAAACGATTGGAGCATGGTGAAATTGCTTGCCACTGTAGCCGCATCGTTGGGTACCTGCATGGCCCAGCCGGACAGCAGCACAGCCAGCACAATCGATACCCAGTAGGCCGGGTATAAACGGTAAAACCGGCGACGCACAAAGGTGCGGAGTGGTTCCGGATGGGCAGGTTTGAGGCTGAACGGTATGACGAAACCGCTGATCAGGAAAAAACACACCACCCCGATACGGCCGAAATCCACTCCCCAGGCGATGTCCGCCAGCCAATGAGAGGCGTGTGACAGATGAGGCATAGTGACAAACAGTTCTGAGGTGTGTTGCCAGACAACGAGTAGCGCCGCCAGGCCACGCAGCGCATCCAGATTTGCCAGGCGGGAGGGTGTTTTCATTTCAATTGGGTGATGTGTTGCTACGAATTCGAGGTCGGATTCTATCACTGATTGAAATGGGGGGAAAACTGCATTGGCAACGCACGTCATTAGTGTGCGAACAATCACACCCTGACGCAGATGCGCAATTAGTTCAAGCACAGGCGATCTGTTTTACCCTATGCTCCGCCACAACACCCGATGGGGTGATTCCAACAATAATCAGAGGCACATAATCATGGTGAAAAACCCGACTTCCTTCCTGCGCGGACACGCGTTGATTCGATTCTGGCAGGTGGCGCTGAGTTGCTTGCTCCTGGGGCTGGGCCTGGCGGCTCACGCGGCCAGTTCGCTCGAAGTGAATCAGGCACTGACCACCAACCAGTATCTGTCGTCCGCCAACGGTCATTTTCGCTTTTATCTTCAGGGAGACGGAAATCTGGTGTTGCGCGACTGGCGTACACGACAGTCTCTGTGGTCGTCGGGCACGCACGGGAGAGGCGGTGTTCGGTTGAAGATGCAGGGCGATGGCAATCTGGTGCTGCGAAAAAGCTCCGGAAGCGCAGTGTGGTCAAGCAAAACGAACGGTAAGGGTGCTACACAGCTGGTACTGAGAGAAGATGGCAATCTGGTGCTGGAAAATCGCTCTGGCGGTACGGTGTGGGAGACGAAAACCGGTGATGGCTCCGCGCCCGGCGATGGCGATAACAACGGTGGTGGTGATAACAGCGGCGGCGGGACGACAGGGGCTATAAAGCATTTGGGCACCACGCAGGTGTGGGACAGCAATGGGCAAGGCGTTAAGATCAACCGTCCCAGCAGTAAAACCGGGGACTTGCTGGTGTTGGTGCTGCATCGAACTGATGATGTGTTGCCCTATGAAGTCAGCGGTTGGAAGCGTGTGGCAGAATGTTATAAGGAAGACAACGGCTATGACTGCCTGACAATTGCGGATTGCTCCAGCAAGAGTGGTGGCTTCTGTACGCGATTCAAAAACAAGTACAACGGACGTGATCTTGCGCAGGTCGTTTTTCACAAAACGGTGGGAACGAATGAACCGGGCTCCTATACCTTTAATCTGAACCGGGACAGCAGTGGCCACCCTGGCTGGGCAATTCTCACCGCGCTGCGCGGTGCCAACACAACCAGCCCGGTGCGTGATTGGGCGTACAAGGGGTGTGACAAAAATGAGGACAGCCTGTTCCCGTCGGTATACGGTCAAAAAGGCGATCTGTTGCTGTTGTCTCAGTCGTTTGATGATGCGGTCGCGAAAGACAAGTTTGGCGCGCCATCCGGCATGTCGACCTTTGGTTACGTCAGCAACAGTGACGAAGCGGGCTTCCTTTATGGCGGTACGCTTTCCGCCAATGGTGAAACGGGAACGCGAAAAACCCAAGGCAGTGGTGCCTCCAGTTGTAAAGATGCACTCGTATCACTGACGGTGAAGCCCCGCTAACCTGGCCCCTCCCTGTACCACCGAGTTGTATTGGTGGTACAGGCGCATGCGGTTCTGATGGCTCATTTTCGCTGCACATGTCATGATAAAGAGTGAGGTGGGCGCTGGAAATGGACAATGAAACAGGGTGTGAAGTTTTTTCTGATTGGTGTGGTGCCGGGTTTGATCCTGTTCGGTGGCATCGTCTTCTGGTGGGGGGCGGGGTCGCCTCATTCCTCCATGAACCTGGAGGCGTACCCCCAACAAGCCTCGCATGCTCTGCCGCCGACCGGGGAGGCCGCCAGGGAGAGAATGATTGATTCGCCGGATACTGGCTCAGCGACCGCGGGTGCCTCCCTCCGCCAACAGGAAAGCCCGCGTAGTCTGGAAAACATGTTGAGTGAGGCTTTAAAGGACTACCATTCGCGGGAAAACGAGGTTGCAGACCGGCAGGCGTTGCATCAAATCGTGCGTACGCTCAGCCAGTCAGCGGACGGTCGGCGATGGATCGTCACTCATTTTTTTCAAGCGCCAGACAGTCTTCAATCCGTCACGCTCTATGATGTATTGCTGGATGCCGATGTCAAAGATCCCGCGTTGGTGGTTGCCCTGATTCACCGAGATCAAAGTGAGACGGCCACGGAATATACCAGGCGTATCCTGGATCTGATTGCCGATATGGGCACGTCAGAAAACGCGCCCTTTCGCCCGGAGGTGGATGCCTATCTGGCACAGGTTTCCCGTCATTCTGATGCCGCGTTACGTGATCAAGCCGTATCACGCCGGATCTGGTATCTCACACAGCATGGGAATGTCACCGCGGCCCAGTTCGATGAATTGATCCTCAATCCGTCTGCTGCGGTCAGGGAAGAGCTCTATCAATGGGTGGAACTCACGGGATTTTCACAGCAGGAATCCACACGATCCGCATTGGCGCAGTCGCTGAAAAGCTTGCTTTATGCGGATTACCTCGGTCTCGCGACGCCTGAAAAGCAGCGCGTGGAACGTGTGATCGAGCAGCTTTCGGAAGCGCCGGTGGGAAACGGTGACTATGACTGAAACCGAGAGAAGGCAAGCATGAACTACGAAGTCACTACCGTCGATCACGGCGTGCCGATCAAAAGCTGGACTGTGGGTGTTCCTTTCGATGCAAAGGCGAAACAGCAACTGCGCAACATTGCCTCGCTGCCCTTTATTCACAAGTGGGTGGCGGCGATGCCGGATGTGCACCTGGGGAAGGGAGCCACCATTGGCTCGGTGATTCCCACCGTGGGAGCCGTGATACCTGCGGCTGTTGGCGTAGATATCGGCTGTGGCATGATGGCTGTGAAAACGGACATGGTGGCGAGTGATCTGCCGGACTCGCTGGCACGCATGCGGTCTGCTATTGAGCAGGCGGTGCCCCATGGCCGCAGCCTGTCGCGCGGAAAACGCGATGTGGGGGCGTGGCATGATCTACCCAAGCCCGTGGTGAATGCGTGGAAGGGGCATTTAGCTGAACGTTTTTCGCGATTGTCGGAGAAACATCCGGTATTGAAGAACACAAACAATGTCCATCATTTGGGGACGCTGGGCACCGGGAACCATTTTATTGAAGTGTGCCTGGATGAGCAGCAGGCGGTGTGGATCATGCTGCATTCCGGTTCCCGGGGAGTGGGCAATCGTATTGGTACGCACTTTATCGAAATGGCCAAGAAAGACATGCAACGAATGTTCATTCAGCTGCCGGATAAAGATCTGGCGTATCTGGTCGAAGGCTCCGAGCAGTTCGAGCACTACGTGGAGGCGGTGAGCTGGGCTCAGGAGTATGCGCGTATCAACCGCGAGCTTATGATGCAGAGTACGTTAACGGCGGTGGCGACAGTAATGAATCGGCCCGTCCTGGGTGAACTGCAGGCTGTGAACTGCCACCATAATTATGTTGCTCGGGAACAGCACTTCGGAGCAGAGGTGCTCCTCACGCGCAAGGGTGCGGTTTCTGCCCGAGCAGGAGAGCTGGGGATTATTCCGGGAAGCATGGGGGCGCGATCGTTTATCGTTCGTGGCCTGGGGAATGCGGAAAGCTTTTGTACCTGCAGCCACGGTGCCGGGCGCGTGATGTCTCGTACCGAGGCAAAAAAACGGGTAACCCTGGCAGAGCATGAGGCCGCCACACAAGGTGTAGAATGTCGAAAGGATGCGGGAGTGGTCGATGAAACGCCGGCTGCCTACAAAGATATTGATGCCGTCATGGCAGCGCAGCGTGATCTGGTTGAAATTGTGCACACCCTGAAGCAAGTGGTGTGTGTGAAAGGATAGTTGTATCGGCTTGCAGTCATACTGCTCGAAACCTGCAATCATCGGCCAGTTTGAGCCCAGATAATCTGCAACTATAATTAACAATTTAAATCAATAGGTTGTCGTCAAAAGGGCCAATACAGACATAGTCACAATTTACTATGAGGTCTATTCTGTAATGGTAAACAGAAAAGCGAGTAGCCTATACAGGGGGCTTGCTCATAACGCGAAAATTACTGCCCCTTTTGCAAAAACTCAATCTCTGTTGACACCTCTCCTGGTAAGGCAATTTCACAATACTCATATTCACACAACAAAACCTTAAATACCGATCTAGTACCTAAACCATATGTTTTTTTACCAACGTATTTGAGATTCTCAAATGGTATGCGCACGGGGCGTACGACTATGCTATGAGGCATATAAGATCCTAGGAGCCTGTCGGACTTTTAACTCCGAACATCAAAGCGTGAGATAATAACGCCACTCTATTACTCTTACATCGAGAGCCAGAATTTCCATGAGTCGTTTTATCACCGCCAACCGAAACACTGATT
>JBPJFY010000024.1:0-31725 GCA_051208045.1 Oleiphilaceae bacterium G1-8 | reverse complement strand
GAAAGGACGTGGCCGATTACATCAGGTATTACAACCTGGATCGACTGCATTCGGCGAATAATGATTTATCGCCAATTGATTACGAAAATTCTCTAAAGAAAGTGTCCGGTTTGAGTTGACCAGAACAGCGGCCAACAATTTTAGCTACGGTAATATTTATCAACTGCGTCAATTTTATATGGATTCGATGAAAGGTTCGCCGTCTGAAAGCCATCTGGTTTGTCATTCTGATTTCGATGGTTATTACGTACCTGTCGCGTTCAATAAGGTTATTCAAGATAAACGTGTACACGGTACCTGGCTCTGCTCAAGCTATGAGTTAATGAAAGAGTTAATCATCGTAGCCCCGGAGCTGGGTATAAGTTTATCCGATGGAATCCTAAGCGATGAACAAGCAGAGGTGGTCAATAATAGAGCATGGTCGCGCGATATATTAAGAGATGAGCTTGTAGCTTGGATAGCATTGTATGAAGCTGCCAGACTAAGCATTGAATACAGGTCCGCTATTGTTTTTCGTTAGTTGTGCTTTAATTCATTCCTTGACCGAAATTAGTGGTAGTTAGTTCTTCTAAGCTTAATAGGGAATTCACATTTCTTAATCTAAACTACTGATAAACCGAAATAAATAAGGTAGATTAGTGAACGATTGAATAGCTAAACTTATCACCCAAGTCGAAAAAATATAAGGAAGTATTATATGGAAACCAATCTAAATAAAGTAAGGCGAGAAGTTGTTCGCATCTATAAGTCTACGGATGTTCGACTTAAGAACATTGAGAAATCTTGCTTAGAAGGTTGTTCTCACTGCTGCAATCAGAACATTCCCGTACATGTGTCAGAAGAGCTTCCTATAGTTGATTATATTGAGAATGAGTTTTCTGAGCCTGAAAAAGAAAGCTTAAGAGAGAGGTTTCGCTCCTGGTTTAAGTTTATGAACGAAAATACGCCCGAAGCGAGCGTTTTAAGTGAAGCGGATGTCCAGGTATTTAATAAGAAGCTAGCGTCAAATCGTATTCCTTGCCCATTCTTAAACGATAATCTTTGTAGTATTTATAAGGTTCGCCCGTTGGCTTGTAGAACTTTTTATGTCACAGACTCTCCAGATTATTGTGAACAAAATCCATGCCGTAATGGAGAGCCGCACGGATATAAAGTACAGACTGACTCCTTTAATGACATAGCTAGATCCGCTGATATTATGCAGCTTCGCTTACTTCCATACGCGGTCGCAGAAAAACTTGGTGTTATGGGCGAGATTAAAAAGGGTATTTCTGCTGAAGTGCTTATGTCGTTAGTAAGAAAGAATGGCTAATATAATAGCTTAATGCGTTAGGTGAGGATTGTTTGAGTATCCTAGTTTCATATAAATCGGAATGATGTTTGCAAATTGGCCATTACGTATATATTTGGAAAAAGTCTTTAAAATGTTTGTTTCTGAAGTGAGGTAAAATTCAGTGGTTTTTAACCTATTGATTTTAAAGGAAAATAAAATGCGACATTTTGAACGAAACAAATAGGGTTTTACGACAAAATTAATAAAACACTCGCGACACCTTTAAGAAACGAAAACGAAGGAATGCGGGTTTTGGGGCCGTTTTTACGACAACTTAAACGAAACGGCATAGTTTTATTCGGTTCTAGGGTGTTAAGGTTAGTTTTTAAGTGTGAGTCATTGGTCACTAAAAAATAAGCTAATCGATGTATACTACGTGATCGATTCAGTGCGCAGAGACTAACAATAATGGGTGAGAGCAACCACAATCTAAAGGCAAGAGATCTGATTCTAACAACGCTTCAGGATCGAGACTGTTTGGTCAGGTTCGCTATCCCCGGTGCCCATGTTAGTGAAGATCTCGTGACCGGAGTTTTTCGGGCGATAGTTAATAGTGAAATATCAATAATATATGATCGGTCCCTAAGAACAGCAGGAGGAGGCAACAAAGCCTTCTACGATTGGCAGAACAACACCTTTTCCATCGGTTTTGATACGCTGGAAGAGGGTTTGGATGCCAGAGTCCGACAACAATCGCTGATACTGCATGAATGCATCCATGCCGGTCACGATATTCAGGCTGGCGCTCATCGGAGTGTTGGTCGCATGCGTCGCGGAACTGCGGAAGCGGCCGCTTATCTCGCTCAGGGTATTTATATTCGACGGAAGCTCGGAAATAACTTTTCCCCGCGCACCCGATTTGGTGCCTTGTTACTGGAATTGTCGGATCAGGTGATTGCCGGACGTGCCCTCAGTGCCCGTCAGGTTGATCGATTTATTGGTCTGCTGTGGCAGAACCCCGCTTATAGCTGTACTAACGCAAGTCATCGTATTGGCTTTGATGGATTGCAGTAGTCAGTAAGCAAACATCTATATCATTGAGTTATAAAATATGCTTTCTTAATTTTCTACCTATGAGTGCGCTATAACCACCCGTTTGACGTAATACAATTTAATCAGGATTTGCACATTGAAATGCTCAAAGTGATTGACCTTGATGTTACAAGTATTCCGATTGGCGTAGCGATTGCGCACAATGCCACGTAATTGATGTTATCTCTCGCCAGGAAGAGAAAATTTGTGCGTCTCCAGAGTATTGTGGGGCGGTTAAAACGGAAGTTGTGGGACCGCTGACCAACGATATGGTTAAGGCAATAAATGAGTTAAACGATACCCAAAGAACGTATATAGGTACTGCTTTATCAGTCGCCGAAGCCTTATTGCTTTATAGTGTGGCGGGCAAGTTGGGTATCGCTTCGTCTGCCTCACTCAGCGGTGTCTTGAGTGATGTTAATGGCAGAATTACTTCGCCGCTTAGACAAGATGTGCAATACGGAGATGTGATCATCAAAACCAGTGCAACCAGCATGCATGACGATTTGAATGTCCATGCGCCCAGAGAGCAATTGTTAATCACCATTCTTAGGCGTGATGAATTTGTCAAAAATCAAACGGAGTTGGACCAATGACATCAGATGCTAAAGCACTTGTGGAACAAGCAGAAAAAATGCGGACAAAATGGCGTTTTCAACGTTGGCTATTTGCCGGCTTCACTGTTTTGTTTGGTTTCGTCGCCTTCTTTTCTGAGACTGCTGTCGGATCGTGGTTACACGCCATCATAGCACTGCCATACTACGGTTATGGGGTCATCGCCGGGCTGTTATTGGGGGATACTTGGGTAAACTGGCACGGAAGCCCGGAGTTGAAACTCCTGGTAAAAATGTGCCAGCAACTTAAGGTGGAAAACGAGGCACCGGTGTCAAACTCACATTGATTCTAGTTTATATACACTCAATACAAATGTTTCAGGTCGTTCTTGACGATGGCATTAACTACCGGCACCGTGGCTTTGCCCAGCAAGCCCTCACCATTCATGTGGAAGGATAAGGCGGTTGAAAACCGGGTGAGCTCTGTTGACGCAACCTGATGCTCCTTATCCCACAGCATGGATGCTCGAATCGCCGGGCAGTCAAATATCTCGGAGTGGCACTCAGTGATATGTATCCCGAGTTTGGGGCGCTTGGCTTGCACTGTCGACAAGTCTAACAGCTCGGGGTGTGTGCTCAGGTGTGCAATACCGGTCACTCGCATCAACAGACTGGACTGGGGAAGGAAGAGTAGTAGCTCGATAGTGGGTTGTTGGAGGATATTCCTCATGCTCACCGCCACTTTATTGCCGGGTCGTTCTGGCAGGAACAATTGTGTGTCATCAATCCAGTGTACAAAACCCGGTTGATCACCCCGAGGGGACAGTTCCGTTTCTCCCCGGCTGTTCGATGTTTTTAACAACAGGTAGGGGCTATGAGTCAGGAGGTGTCGCGGCGACGGCAGGATTGCATCATCCTTCGGTAGGGGTGAGTGCGGCGACAGATCCCAGAGTTGGCTGCGTGCGGCAGCTCTGGCACAATGGAGATAAGCGCGCTGCACATGAAACATGACGTTTCCCCGGTGCTGAGACACCTCTCCATTTACCCGTAATCCATGTCCTACGCCAGGTAGCAGGAAGTAGAGACTGGCTTGAACGCTTGACGATTCAGGAGCGTCTAACTCTGCGTTAAGTATTAGCGTCTGGTGATCCTTTACCGTAACATCGCTTCTCGTTAACGGCATGATCGGTAACCGGGAATGGTTGTACGCTGTAATGACCAACGCGGCGCGCTCAATCAAGTCCATGCAGTGGTGGTCTAATGTTGGTTGTATCCGCTTGTCCAGTATCTTGGGGTAATGCGATATCAGCTTTCTCAATTGTGTTTCTGACGTTATACGGTGGTTTGGGTCTGCAAATTTATCGATCATGGCCGCTCTTCCCCTATGAATGTAAGTGGTTTACATTGTACTGAGTGACCTGCCGGTAGGTTCAGGCGTTTGGTTGCAAAATAGGGGCATTTGGTTTCAATTTGCAGGGATGCTGAAACATGACAATAGAATCCGGTGGAACGGTGCGCACAGTGTCCGCACTGGCAGTGATTGACCTGGCTAACGAGTTGATGGCTCGGCGGTTGCTCGCCGAAGATGAGTTGCAAAACATCAGCGCTGAGCTTTGCGGGATGCGTGCAGGTTGGATGAATGGGACGTCACTTCAGGAGCATCGATTACCAGAAACACTATTCATTCAGCTATGGCAGATAGCTGATGCGCGTGCCAGTGACGACGCTTTGGGGCTGCAGATTGGCGCGACTCTGAATACGGATACTCGGGGCGTGCTCGCGAACTGGTTGTATCAGTGCAGTACCTTGGCAGAGGCCTTCTCAACCTTCAGTAGCAACATTCCTTTGATGAATTCTTCCGAACATTGGCAAAAACAAGAGGAGGGTGACCGGGTAAAACTCGCGGTGTCGTTTCTCTCGTCTGCTTACCCGTTGATGGCGGCTGATCGGAGTATGGCTGCGTTGTTGACGTGGAGTCGAGCTCTGTCAGGGGGCTCAGTAAATCCGCTTGAAGTTACTTTCGTACGGAGTGAGCATACGGCGTCTCAGGCATTCAAAGCGTTGTTTGGGAGCGTACGCTATCAACAACAGGAGAATAGTATTGTGCTTTCTCTTGCGACATTTAATCAGGCCATTCAAGGGGCCAACCCGTATTTAAAGCAGTTAGTTGCGCAGCAGGCACAGTCGATCCGAGCGGAGTTGCCTGTTGGTAAATCTACGACGGAATGCGTTACGCAGCTATTGGACAGGGATTTGGCTACATACAGTGCCATTACCTCGGCATGTTCTGCGCTCCACATGAGCCGCGCCACATTGTTTCGGAAGCTGAAAAAGGAAGGGACGAGTTTTACTGCCTTGGTCAAACAAGCACGAGTGGCCAAACTTCAGGCGTTTAACTCCCGCCAGATGACCCAGGACGGATTAGCGGAAGCGCTTGGATTTCAGGATACCGATTCCTACTATCGATTTCGGAAAAAGTACCATTGACGTATTTCTGTGCGTATTAAATCTCGTTTCTATTTTGAAAGCGGTAGGTAGGGTGTTTTTGGGTAACGTTATAAGAATCACTGAATATTTTAAGGATAGGGAGCTATGCTGCTGCCCCTATCCTCAGTATTACATTAGCTCTTAGCTTGTCGCGAGGTGCGTAGTGCAACCAAACCAATAGCGATCAACGCCAAACTGGCAGGTACGGGAACACCGGCAATTTCTTTTGCCAGTTTTCGTTGAACGGCATCTCCAAAATCAGCGAAATTCGCTGCAGTTTCCAGAAATGCACCTGTGCCACCAATTACTTGCGTGTTGTAGTGGTTGAACAGGCCCGTCTCGCCTTCTATGATAATTCCGTTGATTGTATCCACCCCTGCGTTCAGTGCTGTAGTACGTCCGTCTGAAGAGGATGTACCAGTGTTGTTAGCGCCATCCCCGGAAATGTCAATTACCCAACGATCTGCTTCAAAGCCATTGTTGTCAAACAGGCCAGAACCGAAAGTGAGTGCAGAGCCAATAGCCGTAGCCCCGCCAAATGCGCGGGTAACGCCGGCAATGCTGTCCGCAAAGGCATTTGCGCTGGCTGCGCTGTCAATGATAGCCCAGTCCACCAGAACGGATTGTTGTGTTGAGCCTGACCATTCGATGTACTGCACCGCGATACTGCCAATGGAGCCGTTGGTGATGGCATTGATGACTGCAGAGGATCGAAACGCATTTTCGTAGCCTAACTTTTGTAGAGCATATTCAGTGCCATCGACGCTTCCGGATACGTCGACGAGTAACTGAAGTTCCAGGTCAACGGGAACGGCGTGAGAGGGTGTGGAGAGTACAGCGAGGCTGGCAACGAGTGCAACGAGTAGTTTTTTCATATCTTTCCTTCCATTAGATAGATCATTCCTAAATGTTTTGCCTGAACCGAGTTAAGGCACCTTTTTTATGCCAATAATGTGCCAGATAATAAATGAGTAATAAAAACAAATATATATCGGTTTTTGTTGATGCTTAGGTGTAAAAAAAGGTGACATGCTTTCTTGCGAGTTGCAGTTGCTCGGATTATTTGGATGCTGGTCGCCTGTTTCGGGCAGGTCTGCGTGGAGCGCCTGTCGCATTTGGCGCATGGCTTTTTTTCGCACTGGCTTTATTCGAGCGACCACCATCCTGGTGTTCTGTTTTGGGCTTTTTAGGCTTCTTCGGTTTTTTCGACTTAACGGGCTTCAGCTTGGTGGGTGATTCCGGAAGTTTTTCTGCCGGTGTAAAGCCTGGCACGCCACGTCGTGGAATAATCTGTTGTATAAGCCGCTCGATGCCGATCAGGTTCTGGTGTTCTTCGGCACACACCAGCGAAACTGCTTTACCTTCCGCACCCGCTCGCCCGGTACGACCGATGCGGTGCACATAATCTTCTGCGACGTTGGGTAGTTCAAAGTTTACGACCTGGGGTAATTGATCGATGTCCAGTCCGCGAGCGGCAATATCCGTAGCCACCAGGACTTGCACCTCGCCCTTTTTAAACTCCGCCAGGGCCCGGGTGCGTGCCCCCTGGCTTTTGTCGCCGTGAATTGGTGCAGCTTCAATGCCGGACTTGCTTAGCTTGTAGGCCAGTTTGTTTGCACCGTACTTCGTTCGGCAAAAAACCAGAACCTGATACCACTTGTTCTCTTGGATGAGATGTATCAGCAAGTCTGCCTTTTTGTTCTTATCGACGGGGATCACCTGCTGCTCAACGGTTTGTGCAGTGGTATTCTCCGGTGTAACGGAAATTTCTGCCGGTTGGTGCACTAATCCTTTGGCCAGTTGCCGAATCTCTTTCGAAAATGTCGCTGAGAACAACAGATTCTGTCGGCGCTGGGGCAGTAGCGCAAGAATCTTACGGATGTCGTGGATAAAGCCCATATCGAGCATGCGGTCGGCCTCATCCAGCACCAGAATTTCGACCTGATCCAGCTTCACCGCATTCTGGTTACACAAATCCAGCAAGCGACCGGGTGTTGCGACAAGAATATCTACGCCCTTGCGTAATCGCATCATTTGCGGATTGATTTTTACCCCCCCAAAAACAACGGTTGATTGAAGGGGGAGATATTTGCTGTAGTTTTGGATGCTTTCACCGACTTGAGCGGCTAACTCACGGGTTGGTGTAAGCACCAAGGCACGCACCCGGTTGGCCTGTGGCGATTTATCATTTGACAGGCGTGCCAGCAAGGGCAATGTAAACGCGGCAGTTTTCCCCGTGCCGGTTTGCGCTGCAGCCATCACGTCTTCACCTTTTAATACTGCCGGAATGGCCTGTTCCTGAATAGGGGAAGGGGTTTCATACCCTTGTTCTTTTATCGCTTTTAAAATGGTGTCAGGCAGGCCTAAGGCGTCAAAATTCATGGTGTGATTATCCGGCTGGGTAGTAGGGTTAGGTGTGGACAGGGCTGATACGGTGTCACGCTCAGGCAACTTTTCGCACCTTGAATTTGCGGCCTTTAATTTTTCCATTGATCAGTCGACCCAAGGCTTTGTCCGCCTGATTTCGTTGAATGGCGACGTAGGTAACGAACTCCAGCACATGGATTTTTCCCACGGCTTTTCCATCAATTCCTGCGTCGCCCGTAAGCGCGCCCAGCACATCACCCGGGCGAACTTTCTGTTTGCGACCACCGGCGATGCAAAGTGACACAAATGTGGGTGGCGGCAGCGGGCTGTCCTGCCATTTGATCAACTTAAGGTCTTCTGTTTCCAGCGACCGCTGTTGATAGGCTTCGATATCGGCAAACTTATACTGTTCAGTGTCCGCAAGCAGGCTCAGGGCGATGCCTTCTTTTCCTGCGCGGCCGGTTCTGCCGATGCGATGCACATACACTTCAGGATCTCTGGGCAGATCAAAATTGATGACAGCCGGGAGATCGTCTATGTCCAGACCACGCGCGGCCACATCCGTCGCCACCAGAAAGGACAGGCTTTGCTGTTTAAACCGGGTAAGTACCTGATCCCGTTCTTTTTGCTCCAGATCACCGTGAATGGGGGCCGCGCTGATGTGCTGGTCCGCAAGAAAGTCACAGACGTCTTTCACGGCCTGTTTGGTGTTGCAGAAAATAACGGCGGACTGGGGCTTGAAATGATTCAGTAGGCGTTGGAGTCCCGCCAGTTTTTCTGTTTTGTCTGCCAGATAGAACCGCTGTTCAATGTGCTCGCTGCTGTGCAGGGATTCCACCTGAATTTCGATGGGCTCGTGCTGGAAGCGTTGGCTGAGCGATTGGATGTCTTTCGGGTAGGTGGCCGAGAAGAGTAGCGTTTGTCGTTGCTTCGGGCAGACGTCGATAATCGTTTCGATGTCACCGATGAATCCCATATCCAGCATTCGGTCTGCTTCATCCAACACCAGCGTGCGAATCTGGCTGATATCAAGGGTGCCTTTACGAAGATGGTCTTTTAAACGACCGGGGGTACCGACCACGACATGCGCGCCGTGTTCCATTGAGCCGATTTGCGGCCCAATGGGTTGTCCGCCGCACAGAGATACAATTTTAATGTTCTGCTGGAAGCGTGCGAGCTTTCTCAATTCGTCGGTCACCTGGGTGGCTAACTCCCGCGTCGGGCAGAGAATTAACGCCTGGGTACCAAAATAGCGTGGATTCAAACCATGCAGGAGCGGTATGCCAAAGGCGGCGGTTTTACCACTGCCGGTTTTGGCTTTGGCGATCAGGTCTTTACCCGCCAACGCCAGGGGTAATGCTTTCGCCTGGATGGGTGTCATCGTGTGATAGCCAAGATTGGACAGGTTATCGCGTTGCGCTTGGGGAAGGTCAACGAACGTGAACGGAACATTTTCTGTCATAGATACCACTTGATGTCAGGCGGGCACACGGGTGAGTGCGAAAAAAGGGGGCGCACGATACCACATTGCTGGAAATTTCACCAGTAAAGAAATGGTCAGCGACAAAATTTGACGTTATCTCGCGTAGAGTGATGCTTTGAGTACCGGGTCAGATGCGCCTGTGATATTCACAGGTAATCCACATTGGACAGTGTTTCGGGGGTAACCGTCGACGATGGGTAATAAAAATGCGTTAGAAATTAGTTTGGTAATAAAGTATCTGCAAGCAAATCGGGAGTTAAGAGATGAACAGAGGCTTTACGTAAAACCAGTGGGTAGCGATCGTTTTGTGGTGCAGGAGTCTTCGATGTTTCAGGAAGATTATCGACTCTTCTGGGGAGACGAGATTTATGTCAGGCATCTACATACACAGGTATACGAATTGCTGGCTGTGAAGCGACCTTCAAATTTGCGTCATTACTTTTGGGTGATCAATGGTGATGTGCCGGAATCCTTTAAGGTTTTTTTGCTTGGGTTAGGTGGCAACTGGGAAACTGACATGGGGGGATTGTTGACGTTGCACATTCCTCATATAAAAGTACCAGACTTTGAGGCGGTTTGGGGTAGCCTGAACAGCGCGGAAGAGTTGTACAGCGGGGTTCAGGAAGATTAAGCGAGTACCGGGGAAGGTTTGCGTGGGGCAGGGAGCCCCACCTCGTCGTAACTAGACTAAGCTACTCTTTGGCCTTTCTTCTATGTTTTTCAGGTACAGCGGCGAGCTGGTTCTCGATGGTTTGACAGGTAGCGCTCAACGTGTGACCATGTCGCGTTTCAAACGTCACCGCTTCACCTTCACTTTTGCCCTCACAGGCTTCGATGGCCTCTGGCGGGGGCGCTTTTCCTTGCGGCGGTGTCGCCCAGGCATTCAGAGCGCAGGACAAAAAAATAGCGAGGGCAACTTTTGTAAGTTTTAGCTGAGGTAGCGTGTGCATGACTTTCTCCTGTAGATGGAATAACTTTCGACTCACAGGTAGAGTAATGCACAATTGTGCACGAAATATGGAGGGACTGAGGAAGCGCACCGCCCGCCGAGCACAGTCGTTGCGAACAGTGGGTTCAATCTATAAAGCGGCTACAGGGGCGCATACCTCCCGGGAGCCAGTATACCGTTCGGATCAACGGCAGCTTTAATCTGGCTGACAAGCTGCCAGTAGGGATGCTGTTGCTCAGTGAACAGGGGCATGTGCTCGATGTTGAGGCGATAGGGTAAGAACCCTGCTTGCTCTCCTCGGACTAACAATACTTCGTAAAACTGTTTGGCCTTGATGACTTCTTCTGGCTGGCTGCGGTCAAACAGTATGGGCAGCGTGGCATCGAAGCAGATGTCATTGATGTTGGTGAGTGTGAGAAGCGGTTCGAAGCCATACTCTTCACAGGTGTCGTGAAGTAACTGATAAAACCGGTGCACAGCTTCAGGCTCGTTCGGCACGAGTGGGGAATACCAGTACAAACCGGCATTCGTCTGGTCGGGGTTCACGGAGCCTTGGTGTACATGTGTCGTCGTTGGTTTCCGGGCTTTCCATTGCACCAGTGGCAACGCCATGTCACTGGGTTGGCCTTCCACGAACGCCATCGCGTTGCTGAGTGTGGTTAACTTGTTGCGCAGGGTAGTCCCCAGTGTGCCCGGTATCCAGGAGGCACAGTGTTTTAATCGGTTAACTTTCTTTTTATTGAAAAAGAACACGTCCGCCCCGAGCTGTTGGGTGTAGGCGCTCATTTCCCGTTTGACGGCACGGGCAACTGCTGGCGTGCCATAGATAGCGCCAAATAAAGACCAGTGTTTGACGCGATGTTTTTCAGCCATGGCATCGACAAGAGCTTCAGGGATTAACGCTCCCCTTGCGACGCTGTCCTGTGGAAAGGGTTCCAGCATGGAGAGCACCCGTCGCCGATTAGACAGGTTTAATGCACTGAGCAGCCCGCTATAACGACGGTTAAGTTCACGAACACAGGTCGCTGCAGTGCTTAAATCTTCTGGGTTGTTAAATTGAATGACAAAACATTCCGTGGCTTCGCGCTTCGGCGCAAGTTTCAGGGTTATCGAGGTAACAACGCCCAGATTGCTTTGGGTGAATAATCCATCCAGGTAAGGACCAATTCCCCATTTGTAGCTCGCCGCAATGGTTGTCGCCCCTCGGGCTGCCAGTGCTGATTGATAGGTCTCTCCATTGGGCAATATCGCAGTAAGATCGGTAACCGCGGCAAAATGATCGGAGCAGGGTGGCAGCCCGAATCCGCGCTCAAGTGCATTCGCCAAAGGGCTGCATGACGGGCCCGCACCGGTAACCGGAGCCAGGTAGGGAGCATCTTGATCGGATAAAAACTGGTAAAGCTGCCCTTGTGTAACGCCCGGCTGTATTGTGATCAGCCCCAGCGTGCGGTCAAAGTGCAGTATTTGATTCAAACCGGATAAGTCCAGAATCACGTTGTTATCGGAGACCGGATTAGCGCTGCCATATCCCCAATTACGGCCCGTACTGATGGGGTAGATCGGCACGTTGAAAGTGTTGGCGACCTTCAGAATGCCGGTGATCTGAGTCACACACGAGGGTTTGAGAACACCGGAAATCGTGCGTTTTACGCCCAAGGTATTGGCATGGTATGGATCTCTGGCGGTGTTCCCCGCCAGAACGGCGTCTTCTCCCAGCAGGTCTGCCCAGGCAGAGAGTGCGGAGTCGATGTTCGAGAAGTGTAGGTTGGGGTGGTGGGCGAGCGTCGCTATCATCGGGTGAGCATCCTTTGCAATCGAAGTTGAAGCGTAATTCAACTAACTTAAGCCACCTCTCATGTAGCCTCTGTAGGCGATTTGTAAGAATTCGTACCGGTGTGACGGAGTCTTTATTGGTTTGACTATGTACCGCACAAAAAGCGGTTTACCGAGTGAGTTTTCCCCCCAGAGCCGCCGCGCCGATGCCTAACAACACCACCAGAATTGCTTTTTCGCAAAGCGCACTCAGATCACCTGCCGTAAGGACGGAAAGTAAGGCAGCGCAGGACCCGGCAATCGCCGCATGAAGTACTCGACGGTGCTCTGCCAATGTGGCTGTGATAACCCCACCAAACAACAAGCTGAGTGCGTACACCGCCGTGCCGATAATTACCCAGACGGACTCTTTATTGGCTTTGAGCCAAACGACATCTGACATTGCCACGTAGGACGCCAGCAGGACAAAGGCAAGCTGACTGCCAATAATGAGTCCGACGGAAACGCCTGTACCAATAAGTATAACTTTCGCATTCATACGTGTTTCTCAATGAAGTGTGCTATGAAATTATGTTACGGGATACGGTGGGCAAAAGAATTGATTTAATACAGGTGGAAGCGTCGAGTTGCCTTAGTCATGTTCCCGGTGGCACAGGCTATGGTCTGACAGTACTTCGATGACTTGACACTGTGCCGAATGTCCCGATTGGCACCCGGCCAACATTCGCTCCAATTCCTGCTTCAGCGCTGAGAGGCGCACAATCTTTTCAGACACTGATTTGAGGTGTTTGTTCGCAATGGTGTCGGCGTGATGTTGTGTGGCTGGCTGATCTGAAAGCGAGATCAGCTCCCGTATGTCTTCCAATGTAAACCCCAACGCCCGTGCGTGCAGGATAAATTGAAGCCGTTTCAGGTGAAAACCCGAATAGCGGCGCTGGTTACCTTCCGTGCGCGCGGGGACCGGTAGCAGGGCGGTCTGCTCATAGTACCGAATTGTGGGCACCTTACATCCCGTCAGTGCTGAGAGCGTACCGATGGGAAAATTTTTCCTGTTTATGGACATTTTTTCTTGAACCTCTAGTTACTGGAGATTTTAAACTGAGTTAAGATCTTAAAAAAGAGGAAGTGTTTTATGAGTGGCCAGTGTTGTGGTGAAAAAAAATTTGATGGCATATCGGATCGTTACAAGCGTGTGCTTTGGATTGTCATTGCTCTTAATGCAGGTATGTTTATCACCGAGGTGATTGGCGGTGTTCTGGCGCAATCCCAGGCGTTGCAAGCAGATGCCCTGGATTTTTTGGCGGATTCACTCACATATGCCCTGAGTTTATGGGCCATCGGCCGCCCAATCGCCGTACGCAGTCGAGTGGCCTGGTTGAAGGGAGTAAGTTTGAGCCTGATGGGGCTCTGGGTGCTCTTGTTCAGTGTATATCGCTTTTTTGTTGTCGCTGAGCCTGAACCTTTCACCATGGGGTGGATTGCCCTACTGGCCCTGGCTGTGAACCTTATCAGTGTGCTGCTACTGCTTGCCTATCGTAATGGTGACGCGAATGTACGCTCGGTTTGGTTATGCAGCCGTAATGATGCGATTGGCAACATCGCCGTGATGATCGCTGCAGCAGGCGTCTGGTGGACCGGCGCGGCGTGGCCGGACCTTGTGGTCGCCATTCTCATGGCCTTACTGTTTCTGAATTCGTCGTGGCAGATTCTAGCTCAAGTTGCGGAGGAGCGGGAAGCGCACAGTATGAGCGATTCCCATTAACCATAACCGATGAGGAGGACGGGGCGCCGTTTTGGGTTTCGTATCTATTTCCGGTTTCGTTCCTGGGTAATCTCCGCCAGAATGGAGAGCGCAATTTCCGGCGGTGTTCGCCCACCCAGATCCAGCCCGGCTGGGCCTTTTATTCGCGCACAGTCCGCCGCAGTAACACCTGCGGTTTGAAGCAGGTCAATACGGCGTGCATGGGTGGCGGGGCTCCCCAGAGCCGCAAGATAGCGCACGGGTGTTTTCAGCGCTTGTTGAAGGATTTCCGTATCCCAGTCGTGATTATGTGAAAGCAACACCAACGCAGTGGCGGCGTCCAGCCATTGTGCGTCAAACTGCGCCGGGTTATGCAAGGGAACTCTGCGCAGACGTTCCATCGGTGATGCTGCCGCTTTGGGTATCGAGCTGAATCGGGGGGAACAGGCAATTACCTCGCCATCAAACGCCTGACTCAGCGACAGAAAGTAATCGAAGATCGCCCCTTCGCCCACCACCACCGTACGGGGAAGTGGCCCATAGTAGCGAGTGAAAGCGGTCAGGGTTGTTTCAACTTCCTTGCGCGTGAGTTGTTTACTGCGGGTTACTGCGTGGACATCGAGGTCACTGGCATTGATGATTTGTATGGCCGAGTGAAAGTGCTGTGTATCGACCGTTAAAGCCACGGGCTGACGCTCGACAAGTGCGCGATACAGGTGGTTGATCGTATGATCGCTGACATTGGGGGTAATCAGAACATCCAGTCCTGACCCGCAAGGCAGCGTTATATCGAGGTAATCAGAATCTTTGCCATACCGTACCAGTTTTGCGGTGTTGGATCGAATACAGTGCATGGCTTCGACAATGAGGTTGGTCTCCAGGCAGGAACCGGAGATCAGTCCTGCGGCATGACCATACTCATTCACCACCACCTGGCTGCCGATGGGCCGAGGGGAGCTGCCTTCGTAATTTATCAACGTCAGGAGCGCGGTTTTCAACCCGGCAGTATGCCACCGGTACAGCGACTCCCGCACATCATCCACGAAGGGTGACAAGGGAGACAGCTGAGCTGGCGCGGGTGGCGTTGTGATGTGGGCAGGTTGTACGGCCAAAGTCATCGGAAGGCTCCGGTTACACGATTTTCGCCCGTAAGGGCAGTCGATACTCCCTCGGCTCGCCCAGTGCTGCAATGGCATTGGCCAAGGCCGGGGCGACGACGGGAGTGCCGGGCTCCCCAACCCCGGTGGGTGGTTCCGCCGAGGCAACAATATGTACATCGATTTCCGGCATCTGATTCAGTCGAAGCACCTGATAATCATGGAAGTTGCTTTCGACCACCCTGCCATTTTCAAAGGTTATTTCACTGAGCAGCGCTGGTGACAGACCAAAGCCGATGCCACCTTCCATCTGAGCCTTAATTATATCGGGGTTAATCGCCACGCCACAATCCACGGCACAGGTAACGCGTTCGATGCGAATGCCACCATCGGCGCGAGACGTTTCTACCACCTGAGCCACATATGTATTGAACGACTTGTGCAACGCAATGCCTCGGGCATGACCCTTTTTGGGTGCGGTATCCCAGCCGGCCGCCTCGGCTGCTTTTTTAAGCACGCCTTGGTGTCTCGGCTGATTTTCGAGCAGCGCAAGTCGCAGTGCCACGGGATCTTTTTGAACCGCCGCTGCAATTTCATCGAGGAAGGTTTCGACGGCAAACGCTGTATGTGTTGATCCGACACTGCGCCACCAAAGTACCGAGACGGGCAGCTCAGTGGTATGAAGTTCCACTTGTCGGTGGGGAATCGCATACGGTAAATGAATCGCACCTTCTACTGAAGTTTGATCGATACCATTCACGATCAGCATTTCAAAAGCGGTGCCCTTAACGATGGACTGACCCACGATGCGGTGCTTCCAAGCAATGATTTTGCCATTTTTATCCAGCCCCGCGCGCAGCTTGTGGAAATACATGGGGCGATAGTATCCTGCCTGCATGTCATCTTCCCGGGTCCACACGAGTTTGACCGGCACACCTTTTCCATGGGCTTTGGCGATTTCCACCGCTTCCAGCACATAGTCGGATTTCGGATTAGCCCGACGACCAAAGCTGCCACCGGCGAACAGGGTGTTGATTTTGACCTGATCCATCGGGATATTCAGCAGTTGGGAGACGGCCATCTGATCCCCGGTATGAATCTGTGCGCCGTACCATAGCTCGGCCCGTTGAGGCTGCTCGTTATTCTGATGAATCTGCACCACGCAGTTCATGGGTTCCATGGCCGCATGGGCCAGGAACGGGAACTGATAACTCGCTTCCACAATCCGGTCAGCCTGGGCAAATCCGTCATCCACCTTGCCCACCTGCTCGGCGACCGGGCCGCTGGATTCTGCGAGTTTTTCATACAGTTGCATGAGTTGGCTGGAACTCTGATCAAAGGCCGAAGATTCATCCCAGGTGATTTTCAGTACATCGCGACCTTTTTTCGCCTGCCAGAAGGTGTCTGCCAGCACCGCAATGCCGTGGGACGATTTTACCACGGCGGCGACACCGGGCACCTTTCTGGCCTGGCTGTCATCGTAGGAGGCGACGGTGGCGCCAAAGCGGGGAGGGTGGGCCACAACCGCCGTGAGCTGCCCCGGCAGTTTAATGTCTTGTGTGAACACTGCTTTTCCGGTCGTTTTCCCTTCGTCCTTTCGTTTCACCGAAGTGCCAATCAGCGTGAATTGTTCCGGTGATTTCAACGTGACTTTTTCCGGCACGGCTTCCAGAGCAGCCAGTTCTGCAAGTTGCCCAAAGGTGGCAGTTTGACCGCTTGATGGGTGCGAAATCACACCCCGGGATACGGTTATCTCGGATACCGGGACTTTCCACAACCTGGCGGCGGCACTGACGAGCATGGCCCGCGCTGTGGCACCGGCTTCCCGCATCTGTACATAAGCATTGGCGATTGCCGTACTACCGCCCGTTCCCTGAAACTTACCCCACAGCAGGTTTGCGTACTTTTCCGGATTGCCTTCTGCGGCCCGCGAAACGATTTGAGACCAATCGGCATCCAGTTCCTCGGCAACCAGTGTAGCAAGCCCGGTAAAGGTGCCCTGGCCCATTTCAAGGTGTTTGATGGTGACAGTCACCGTGTTTGTCGCATCAATGGTGACAAAGGCGTTGGGGGCCAATACCGATGATCCTGCTGTGGCCATGGTTTCTGCCTGTGTTCCGGGGAGCGTGACCGCGAGCGCCAGCCCTGCACCGGATTGAAGGCTGCTGACTAAAAACTTTCTACGGGACATTTCAAGCGTCATGGCCACTTCCTCCGTGCAGTGTTGAATGGGTGTTGCCGGTTAAAGCCGCGTCATAAAAAAGTGGCGAATCAACGGCGGCTTGCCCTAACGCGGCTGAGGCCTGCTTGATCGCTGTTTTGATTCGCGCGTAGGTGTTGCATCGGCAAATATTGCCCGACATGAACGTATTGATATCATCGTCTGACGGTGTTGGATTTTGTTTCAGCAGTGCGGTAGCAGACATGATCTGGCCGGACTGGCAGTAGCCGCACTGTACGACGGCAAGGTCTTCCCAGGCGGCCGTTACTGCAGCCGCTTCTTTGCCAAGGGAGGACGTTAACACGCCTTCTATTGTGGTAATGGTCTGATTCTGCAAACTGCTGGCAGGCATCATGCACGACCGGACCGGTGCACCATTGAGATACACAGTACAGGCGCCACATTGGGCGATGCCGCAACCGAATTTTGTGCCAGTCAGGTTCAGGTGGTCTCGAATGACCCACAGTAATGGGGTGTCAGGTTCCACATCAACGGCAACCTTTTCACCGTTCAGCGTCAGTGATAGTTTCATGGCAGATGCTCCCAATGGGCAGTGAACTCTGTATCCAATACGTACGTCAGAACGGGATTGGATTCATGGATGGTTGAATCCATAGTAGTCAGGAAATGGAGTGATGGAAATGTGTTCAGAAAAGGTTGGGAGAATTGGGCAATGTTTTTCTATGATTGCGCAAGTTGGTTGCTTTCGGGTGAAAAACGCGGGTTAGGGAATGCAAAATCTATCACTCAATATCATAATACCGCGCAGCATTCCAGGATGTATAGTAAACATTTGATGGACAGAAAAAAGGGGGCCGAAGCCCCCGAGCGAATTACTTCTGCCAGCTGCCTGAATACTGGGTGTAGTTGTCATCCGCCGGTGTTGGTGTGTTGCCACCGGAGGTAATGCTGTAGCGAATCTTGTTGGATTTGTAGTAGTTCATGTTCGCTTTGATCACGGCATCCGTCGAGCTTGCGGAGAAGCCGGTTTGTGGGGGAGCGAAGGCGTATTGCCACAGGTACCAGTACTTGCCATTAACATGACGGTGGGACATGTAATTGGTATCACCCTCGTTGCCATTGATCCACGACGCCTGCAGGTAGCTCATAGCGGCCATGTCCCGCTGGGCCACGTTTTTGTCACCGAAATCCTGCCAGAAAATCGTGTTATCCGGTGTGCGTGAGGTGTCGTAAAACTCGACCACAAAATCCAGTCCCGGGGTATTGTCAGCAAAATCGATCACGTCAGTAAGCACCTTGCGCGTCATTTCTGCAGGCCAGTCTCCGCTCTCCCCCAAGTCCACCGTCGCCGGATGATTGTTTGACCAACTGTTTTCCAGTTTGCCGTTGCGCCAATAGGGATCAATCAACGCCAGCCTTTTCGGGAACTGATTCGCGGTCACCTGACCCTCCACATAGCCCTTCTTGAGAATATAGCTGACAGCGGTGGCCACCTGATTACCAAGAGACTGGCCTGTCAGCCGAATTTCCGGATTACTCTGGGCCTGTGTACTTGAGATAAACGCATCGGCGAGAATCACAGAAACGGGCACCATCGGCGCGTGTGTGCTGACGTTGGTATTACCGGTGGACCAGGAAGACCCGGTCCAATTACGAATCGCGTACCGCATGCCACCCTTACCGTTTGTGCTCCAGATTTTGGCTTCGGCTATTTGGGGTTTGGACAGGTTGGCGTAATCATCATCGGCAAACTGGTTCCAGTACATCACGCCCACGTTCCAGGATTTGCCCTGATGATTTTTGGACGGATCTTTCCATACCTGCACCAGATCTACGAATCCCTGAGAAGGATACATGCTGCCTGGTTTAAAGGTCATGGGTTCCCGGCGATAATCCCGCAGCTGTCCTTCCTGATAGTTGGTGGAAGTTTTCTCCCACCCATGCGCATAGATCAGGACGGGTTTGGCCGGATTGTAATAGTCTGAAGGCATCGTACGGCCAGGCACATACTTCATCGCCTGGGAACCGTTCTTGAACCAATACAAGCCGTAGTCATTATCGATGGTTTGGAAGGTCCAATTCGCACCATTGGCATTGAGTGCATTGCCGCTGGTGTCTTTGATGGAGTTTGCCAATGTGACGGTATAACGGTAGTTAGGCTTTAAACCGTTCCAATTGGGGTTATTCCAGTCAAAGGTGCCGCCGCTGTTCGCGTAGTATTCTACGTTCGGCTTAAACACCGCGGTTTTGGGGCCTATTAACTGAAAACTCCCGTTGATTCGATTGTTGTTATTCTCAGTCGTATCGGGCATATCCAGCCGTTTTACCGTGATGGCATTGCTGTTAATGGTGGATGTTTTTACGTTCGCACTGAACTCCACCACAATGTAACTATGTATCTCCACGTCGGTATCGGTGTAATTGTCCGAAAACGCACTGTCATAATTGGTATAGAAGTAGTCAAATGTGCCTTTGTCGTAGTAGTGACTGGACACCTGGAAAGAAGAGCCTCCATTGCCTGGCGCTGCGCTGATGTTCGCCGTTGCTGTTGTGGTGTCTGTCGCGCCATCGTCATCAGTGACAGTCAGCGTAATTGTGTAGTCACCCGCGGTGGTATAGCTGTGGGTCGGATTTGCAGCGGTACTGCCGGTGCCGTCGCCAAAGTCCCATTGATAGCCGGTGATGGAGCCATCCGAATCCACGCTGCCTGAACTGCTCATCGTGATGGATTCATTCACTTCTGCTGTATAGGGTGCATTGTGAATGTTGGCTGTGGGTGCTTGGTTGGTGCCACCACCGCCATTTGAGCTTCCCGAGTAGGAACCCGAAAGCGAGACACCAGAATAGGCAGAGTACGCGTGCAACATTACATGATACGTGCCTTCTTGTGCGGCACTGATATTACAGGTTTCATTGTTCCCGGAGCGGTAAGGACGACAGTCGTAACTGGAGGTTGTGGGTTGCGCCCCGAAACGGACATACAGGTCGACATCACCGGTACCGCCGGAGGTTTCGAACGTCAGGCCGGTCGCCCCGGCGGGCACAACCAGCGTGTAGTAGGCTTTACTGCTGCGAGCGCCGGAGAGATTTGTCTCACTGAGTTCGGTGCCGGTCTGGCTGCCTCCGCCGCCACTTCCTCCACCGCCTCCGCCCCCGCCAGAGGGTTCGGTATAGGATGCCGTGAGGGTCAGATTAGTAAAAGCGGAGTAGGGTTTGACCATCACATAATAGGTGCCGGATTGTGGTGCACTGACCGGGCAGGATTCATTGTTGCCCGAAAGATAGGGCCGACAGTCAAACGAAGAGGTAGTAGGCGTTGCGCCATAGCGCACATACAGGTCCGCATCTCCCGTGCCACCCGCAATGGCAACATTAAGATTGGTTGCACCGGCGGGTACATCCAGGCTGTATTGCAAAGCAGCTGAACCGGCGCCCAGGCCGTTGAGTGGGACGTTGTTTTGAAGGGCTGTAGCAGCGTTTGCGAAGGGGGTGCCGGAAATCAGCAATGCGCACGCCGCCGAAGCTCCATAAAGGAGCCCGGTGTGGGTTTGAGTTTTCATTTTTCTTTTCCTTAATAGGTTTTTATTTTTGTTTTGGTTCAGGTAAGGAAAACAGCGGTTAGAACCGCTTTTGAGTATAGGAAGTTGACTCCGTCGGTAGTATGTCAAATTAGGTTAAATCAGGGCCTTTGAAGCGGCTAGCCCATGCTGATGGGGGATTGCATAGATTCTACAGGTCAAATTAACCCAATTTGACCTGTACTGAGCTCGAATTTTTTTTGCGCACGAAGGATCAGCGGTAAATGTGATTCGCCCAAACCGTTAAACCCGCAGTTACCGAGCCAAAATGATCACCATCGAGAATGGGAATATTGCCGAATTTGCCTTGAATGGCCTCGCGGATGATGGGTGATTGGCCAGAGCCACCGGTGATAAAAATTAACTCAGGTGCCACGTTTGCCTGGGTGATGGCTTCTTTCATTAGCTGCAGCATTTTTTCCATGGATCGCTGAATGGCTTCGGCAAATACACTTGCTTGCACCACAGCTTCTAATTGCGGTTCAAGAAATTGAAGATTCGCTGTTATTTCGGGGGTTGAGGAGAGGGCGATTTTTGTTTTCTCTGCGCAGCGTACGATCTGGTGCTGTTGTTGCGTTGATCGCATTCGAATAAAGCGTTGAATGAGGTTGGGTTCATTACAGTCTCGCGACAACTGTTCCAGCAAAAGTTTGGTCTCCAGGTGGTTAAAACGGCTTTGTGCGGCCACATTGTTCGTACTGACGGCATCCCAATAGGGCTGAGTGGGTACGGGCAGGCCACTTTTTAAAGTCGATCGCATGCCCAGCAACGGCATAAATTGGGTACCGGCGAGCGCAATATCCAGATCATTACCGCCGACCCGTTCCCCGCTGTGGCCTAGAAAGTCGTTGGTCCGGTCGTTCCCCTGGCGATACGCGGGCCCCATTCTCACCATGGCACAATCGGTGGTGCCTCCCCCAATATCTACGACCAGCACCACACGATTTTCATCGAGTGTTTGTTCAAAGTGTAAACCCGCCGCGATGGGCTCAAAAAGAAACTCGATGTCGTGAAAGCCAGCACGTTTTGCCGCCGTTGTGAGAATATTGATGGCCTGTTGATTGCTCTGTTCCGCGTTCAATCCCTGAAAGTTGACAGGGCGGCCAATCACCGTTTTCGTGATGGAGTCCCGCAGTGACATTTCCGCTCGGGATTTAATGGTCAGCATCATCGCTGTCACAATATCCTCGAAAAGGCCGATGGCCTCCGGTCGCAAACCGCTGGCCCCCAGGAATGATTTCGGTGACTTTACAAAGTATCCCTCGCCGGGCCACTGCAGGTATTCTTCAAAGGCATCTTGACCAATAAAAACGGTAGGTTCGTTGGTATCATATCCCTCTTCCAGCCGAATAGCCTGGGCGCGAGACAGAGCTTGGGCGCGATCCCCGATGTACTGCGATTGAAGCGTTTCAGGCATCGTTCGCCCTACATGCTCACACAGGAGTTCTCGTTTGAGCGCATAGAGCAGGGAAGGGAGCATGGGCGATTCACCTTCCAGCGCTAGCAAGTGTACTTTTTCTGCGCCAGGCGGAAGTACACCCATCGCGCAGTTGGATGTGCCGTAATCAAAACCTGCGATCATGTCTCCGCTCCTTATTCTGAACCGATCAAGCGTTTCAAACCTTGATGAGCCTGATATGCTCAGCCCGGTAAAAAAAGGCGCGGATGATACCATAAGCCTACGCCAGCGTTAATGCCAAATGGCAAGCTGTGTAACGACGCCATGGGCATATCAGCGGAGTGCTGCCCCCATAATGGCCAGCATGGCACCGCCAAAGCCCAAGGTGGCGGGCAGGAATCCGATGAGGATTTTTGCTTTTTGGAAGGGCGTTTCCGGGTTGCCCATTTCCGGCTTAACCGCAAGTATTAAAAAACCAAACGGGTTATACAGCGCACCAATACACAGCATGGCCAGCGTAAACGTTGACAGTGTTACGCTGAATTGTGAGCAAAGATAGTGGGTAACGGCCAGCAGCATTGCCATTAACAGGTAGTCAATGTGCGCACGTATTAGCTGAAAAGTGGCGGGAAACAGCTCCTTTAGAAAGGCGATCTTACCATACACGATCAACGAGGCGAGCCAGGCAATCGCCAGTGAGAACACAAGACAAAAACTGGCGACAACCACCAGATCATTCAATTCCAATTGCATAGATACTCCTGAAGTGACTTTTGTTGGGTGGGACAGGGTGCGTATAATACGGCCTCACACGGATGAAAACTTGTAAAAAATGGCTAATTCAGCAACCAACACATTGTGCTTCAAACCCGATTGTACCGTGCATGCGGGGGTGATCCCCGATGCTAAAATGCACGCCCACGGTGTCCCAGCGTTTATTTTCGCGCTGGGGCGGACAATGGAGGTGAAATTTAAAAATGGCATGACGGTCACATGCCGTTCTGTGCTCATGGATGCGGGGGTGGAGCACGCGCTGATCACTCACGGCGAGCCCGTGGCAGTGAGCTACCTGGAACACTACAGTTACGCTACGCAAAAGCTTCGGCAGGCCTGGTTGGGTAAAGACAAAGCGGTATTTGATGTAATCCCCAGATCCCGGCGTGCAGCGGCGGTTTTCACGGATCTGTTAAATTCGGATTTTAAAGCGCTATTAGGCAAGCACCGATCGTGGTCGCCCATGAAAATGGATAGCCGCGTACAAGTCATGTTTGAGAAAATGGTGACACAACCGGGTACAATCGTTACTCCCTTTCCGGACGGATTTGAAGTGGAGCTGGGATTGTCTGTGTCCCGTTTTCGACATATCTTCAAAGCGGAAACCGGCGTTTCCATGCAGTATTACAAGCAATGGTTACAGGCATCAGGGTTTATGCGTACCCTGCCAGCACAGAGCTCACTGACGCATCATGCGCTGGCACATGGCTACTTCGACTCTTCGCATTTTTCCAACACTTACCAGAAACTCATTGGCGTTGCGCCGTCCAAAATCATTCGCAATCTGGGTGAAGTGATGGTGAAAAAGGATTTATTGGTTGTCTGATTGGCGATTTTGCCTGGCTAAGTTACGCTTTATCAAGTAATAGCCAAGAAGCAAAACTCGATGAAAGCCTTGCAAAATTTTTTTTACGGAATTGTTGGTCTCCTATTTGCCATACTCACCGGCTGCAATAGCTCTGACGCCATTATCATCACGGTGACCGGGCTAGATGGCACTTTGGAAGTGACGACTGAAGCAGGAGAGACTCATGCCGTAGATGGGGAGGGGCGCATACGGATTTTTGCGGAAGCGACACAGACAAAGTTGCAGATATCCTCCTCCCCGGTAACACAACGATGTGTTTTCGATAATAATAAAAGCAGTCTGCTGCTCGGTGCGGATGGCAGCAATGCCCTTCACATACACTGTTCTGAACTGGTTTTGTTTGGAGCGGAATCTTACATGAGTGGTTACTCGGTGCGGTATGGGGTATATGCCTCCGATGGTACGTCAGACAACAGTTTTTTGTTAACAGGGAGTGACAGTGTTTTACCGACTGATCTTTGGGTTTACCGCTTCTATGTTCTCAGTGGCTTTCACAAAAAGGAATGGTTCTTCCCATTTGAAGGTCGCCTTATTTATAAAGATGTGGATGCCGGATGGCGAATAACTGCAAATACCAGCTCTCCCGCGGAAGATTTCACTCCCTTACCCTATACGTTGTTGGATGTAACGGTGCTGAATAAATCCCTGTACCTACTCGTACAACGCACCATAAATCGTTATGAAATCTGGAAACAGGACAGGCTGGACGCGCCACCTTATTTTTTCTCGTTGTTGCCGAATAAAGGATATGAAGATTTTATAACCACGAAGAACAAACTGTATTTAAAAAGTTCACAAGGCTATTTGGTGGAAGTATTACCTGAAAAGTCATCGATCATGCCATTGCCGGGTGAGGTGATTTATTCATCCAGAGAATCCCCTGCGCTGGCGTTGGCATCAACGGCAGAACGAACGGAAGGTGGAGTATGGATCGATTTTGCGCTGTTTGCCTTGCAGGATTCACTGCACACGCTTCGTTGGGTTGAGCTGCCCGATTACAACGTCCAGCAGTTGGAACTGTTGGGTACATTTAAAGAGAATCTGGTGGTTGAGATACATTATACGCCTGGTCAAGACGAATCATGCAAGGGCGTGTACGTCCTTGAACGCGGTGATCTGCGCGAAATCTATAAACTCTGTACCGAAGAAGAGAATAACACGCGTTTGAGCTGGGTATATGCGGAGGAGCAACTGCATATTGTTGAAGAAACTATCGCCAGTGATGAGGCATCTTTGGTGCAAGTAAAGGTGATCAATGATCTTGAGCAGCCCGTTCTCAAGCCGCTGCTACCCGAGTTCTGGACTCCCGAAAATACGTTAAGTCGTTTCGTTGTGGTGGAGGGTAAGTACTTTTATATCCAGTTTGAGTTGGAAGAGGAGCAACCCGGATACCCATGGTTTCTCATCGGCGAGTTTACGCTCAAGAGCTTTCAGCAGGAAACACAGTCCTGGGAAAGTCTCATGAGTGCGACCTACAATTGCGCTCTCTGTGGTGATCCATCAGACCTTGTGATTAATCATGGTCAGATCGACAACAAATGGATCTTTACCTTTCCTGCATTTGAGGGATTCACCTGGGTGACGGATGGCACAAAAGAAGGCACGACCCTGTTAAACTTGCCAAGGTAAATGCCGGACTGTTCGGGCTTCAATTGAAGTAGGCTACACACATAACCAAAGTTGTATCCAAAAAGCGTGGTGTACTACAGTAAGAGTATCAGAACTGATTGGGATCACGTCTCGTGCACAAATGGCTGCTGATTCTCACACTCTTTGTCTCGCCTGTACAGGGTACGGAGGCGCGTGCGACCATCGTCCTCGGTGAAGAAGCCAATTGGCCGCCTTTCACCCTTGAGCCTGAAGGCATCGCGACAAAAGGCCTCTCGCTTGCGCTCATGCAGCTTGTCTTTGAACGTTTAGACGTCAACGTAAAGCTTCATCTTTACCCGATGAAGCGAGTACTGTTGCTGATTCAGCAGGGCAGGATAGATGGTGCCACTGTCATCAGTCGCAGTGCCAGTCGCGACAAATTTCTGGTGTACAGTGACCCGATTTTTCAAAAAAAGGGCCTCATCTATTTTTCCAGTCCACAAACCTTAACGCAGTGGCAAAACTATCACGATTTGAAAGGCCTGTCGTTAAGCGTGGTGCTGGGAAACAATTATGGGGATGAGTTCAATGCTGCAAAAGCGTCGATACCCTTGGACGTGATTGCCGTGCGCACCATTGAGCAAAGTTTTCAATTGTTAGCACTCGGCCGAGTGGATGCCGTGCTGGCTGTTGACTGGAGTGCACGCGCTGTCATTAAGCAGCAGGCGTTATTCAAGGTTGTGGCGGCGGACAAACCTTATTTTGCCAAAGATTATCACATCGGAATTGGCCAAGCGTCCCCTTTTGCCGGCAGATTAGAAGACATAAATCGTGTGATTTCCGAGATTAAATCTGACGGTTCTCTGAATGCTTTACTGGATCGCTATATAGAAACGGACGTCACCCCGTAAGGAATCTTGTGGATAAAGAAATCAATCCATACCTGGCACTGCTTATTCTGTCATTGTTCATTAGCCTGATTGGTGTGCGTTTCTGGGCAGGCGGAGAAATGGCCAAAGCGCTACCAGGATCAGTTTTTCTGGAACCTGTTCCCGGCGGGGGGATCAGTATTCAGGCAGGTAGAAAACTGTATCGGATCAACCATCTGAATGACTCGCCAGAAGTCTTTGACTTGCGCGCATTTGCAGAGCGAGAACCCTGGGGCAATGTGGTCCATGTGACCGAAAACGAAATACTTCTTCGGTTAGCGCCGGGGGATACCGGGCTCGGAACCTGGCTGGGCTCCGCAAGCCTGCGTGATCCTGTCAAAGACCAGGCGAAGGAAGCATTGTTTGACAGCTCAGGCGGTTATGCGCCTCTGATGAAATGTGTGCTACCCGGAGGAGACTGTACGCCGTATCGCAATGTACAGCTCCCGTGGCGTTATCGGCTTGCGTTGGACACAAACACACAAACACTTTACGTGACCGAAGCGACGCTGCATAAAGTGCGGTGGTTTAATGTGGCTGGCGAGCTTCAAGGGGAAATCAAAAAGCAACTGAAATTCCCCAAGCGTGTGAGAGTGGCAGAAGATGGGCGGTACGTAGTGAACACGAATGGCCACGGTATACAGTATTTTTCGGGAGAGGAAGGCGATCAAGCGCTCCCATCGCCCGTGCACCTGGTACCCAAAACACACAAAGGTGCGGAATGGACAGTGGATGCCGTGCAGTTTGGCGGAAACTGGTGGGTCATTAATGCCTACAACGGGATGTTTAAAAGCGTGTTGCACCGATTCGATGCTCAAGGCAAGTTTGTGAAAGAGTATTCGTTCGAGGACGCGTCAAACCTATCAGACCTGCTGGTTTGGAAAAACGAGCTATTCGTGGCTGACTCGCGATCAGGATTAATTCACCGTTTTGATGCGGCGGGCAAACCATTGGACGGCCTGACCGTTTTGCCGTTAGTACGCAAAGCGCTGGAGTTAAAGGAGCGTCGCAGTTATTACGAAACGATCATTCAACTTATCTCTGGCTTACTGATATTGTTTGTTGTGGGTGGCGGTACCTGGGCTGTGCTGGTGGCGCGGCAACACCGCAAAGAAAATCCGGTGTTTGTTTTACGGCACGATGCCGTCCCGGAGTATTTAGCACCAAACTTTCAATTAATGTCGCCGGTGCTATCGGCGGTAGATGTTCCATCCAATCGTCCCAAGGAGGTGATCGTGGGTGATATTCTGATCAGTAACATTGAAATCGTGCCAGGAAAGCGCATTGTACAGCATTTCGGTCTTGTGCAAGGCAGTACCGTGCGAGCGAAACATGCGGGAAAAGACATCATGGCCGGTTTCAAAAATATCTTCGGTGGGGAGCTGAAGAGCTATACGGAACTGCTGTCGGAATCGCGGCAGGAAGCGATCGATCGTATGTCTGACCAGGCAAAAGCCATTGGTGCCAATGCCGTGCTGAATGTTCGGTTTTCAACGTCCTCGATTGCTGCAGGCGCGTCGGAGATTCTGGCCTATGGCACGGCAGTGCTGGTGGAGGATGCCTGATGGACGCGCTTGTCCAGCTCGTCATCTTTTTTACGCTCCTCACCCTGGGCTTCGTGTTCGGTCGCCGGGCTGAGAAAAAGCACTATGACTCTATATTTGAGCGGGAGCGCGCATTGCGTCAAATCGTGGTCACGGCGGACCGGTTACCACCCCCTGAAATGATGCGTTATCGATCCGGGCTGGTGAGCGGCAGTGTGGTGATTTCTGTGGATTATTTCAAGCTGGTGAGCGCATCCCTGCGCAACCTGGTGGGCGGCAATGTGTCTGCCTACGAATCGCTGCTGGATCGCGCACGGCGGGAAGCTCTACTCCGAATGCAGGCACAGGCAAATGCCGCAGGGGCGACAGCCATCATCAACACCAAGTTTGAAACGAGTCGCATTTCAGGGAGTACGAATGGGGGCGTGGGGTCTATGGAAGTTCTGGCCTACGGTACCGCGCTGGTCCCCCCCAAACCTGAGCGTGAAACGTGAAGTTCGCCAAGGAAAATCCTCAGATTCCGGAAGGTATCAATTACTCCCGGGAGCATCCTCTCAAGGAGTTTACCGGGTTATTCCTCGGGGTGATTCTTGTACTAGGGATAACGGTTGCGCTACTGGGTTACTTCGCGCAGGTCCTGTCGCCGTACATTCCCTTTCGGTACGAATTGAATCTTGTGGAAGATTACTTACCCAAAAGCCGCCGGGAGACAACCGCCAGCTTTGAATTTGTGCAGGCGGAAGAAGCATTAGTTGAGTTGGGCTCCCGTCTTTCCCGGAACATGGAGCTGGAGCCGGAGATGCAGCTCACCTTCCACCTCATGGATGCGCCTGAAGTGCCCAATGCCTTCGCCACACTCGGCGGACATGTGTTTGTGACCACCGGGTTATTAAAACAAGTCTCTTCTGAAAATGCGCTGGCGATGGTGGTTGCGCATGAGATCGCCCATGTGAAGCATCGGCACCCGATTCAGGCATTAAGCCGTGGTGTGATTGTTCAGATTGTTCTCAGCCTGATCGCTGGCAGAGACACCTCCGCGCTTCAGGGCGTTGTTGGGCAAACCGGGCTACTCACATTATTAAGTTTTAATCGTACTATGGAGCACGAGGCGGATGCCGAGGCGGTAGCAGCCATGATCCGTGTTTATGGGCACTTGGGCGGCGCGTCTGAATTTTTTCAGAAAATGCACAAAGCGGGATTCAGTGCCGGGTGGCGGGAAGTATTTGAAACCCACCCGGATGTGAGTGAGCGAATCAAAAACATTGAACTCGCCAGTGTAAACCTCAGTGCGGCAGAATTAGTGCCGCTGGATGGACGGTTTAGCGCACTTGTGCACGCCTTGGACTCAGGAGACTGAACACTTAGCCTTTACTGTACAAAAATGTTGTTGTCTTAATAGTGTACAACTGTATACTAATGTGATTTACAATGAACTCACAATGAGGTTGCATCACATGGAGAGTAAGAGCCCCAAAAAACCAGTGAACTGGAAGCACATCGGACAACTGAGTCGCTCAGTGTTGAACGGTGTGATGGGGGATGCACTGGCAGCACGGAAAAACCCCCTCGCGATTCAAATGGGGTGGTTCCGTGAAGGACAGCCGGTTGATTTTGGCAGTACAAGTGTTCGTTGGACCAATAAGGTCGTTATTCTGTTGCATGGGCTGACCAATCTGGAAACCATTTGGGACTTTCCGTTGACGTCTTCTGGCTCCGAATCGTCAGTGAAAGAAAACTATGGCACCTTGCTCCAGGCAGATTTTGGCTACACCCCCATTCACTTGCGTTATAATACCGGCTTAACCCTGGAGGCGAATGGTCGGGAGTTTTCACGCCAGTTATCCGAATTGCTGGAGGCCTATCCGGTGCCTGTAGAAGAGCTTTTACTGGTTGGCTTCAGCATGGGTGGGTTACTCATGCGGCATGCGCAAATGGCCGCACAAGAGACCAATGAACCGTGGCTCCCTGTGCTCAATGGCTGTTTTTATCTGGGCTCACCCCATGAAGGTTCTTATTTTGAGCGGTTCGGCGTGCTAAGTAGCCAGGTTTTAAAAGCAATACCGAAAGACTACGTGCAAGTATGGGCGGACTGGATTGATACGCGCAGTATCGGAATTAAAGATCTTGAACATGGCGTAGGCGCTGCGCGTGAGGGTGGGGCACTAGGGTTTTACGCGGGCACGCGGCATCATTTCATCAGTGGGTCCCTAAAAGGAGAGCAAGGCCCCTTCGTAGACAGTATACTCGGCGATGCAATGGTGGAAAAACGCAGCGCACAACCGGCTGCAGCGCCAGAGGGCAGTCAATTCGCTCATTTCGATGGCATTTCCCATTTACCCCTCGCCTATACGCCAAGGGTGTATGAACAAATTAAAGCCTGGGTGGTTGCATTGAACGCCACCAGCCCGGTCAAGGAGTATACGGGCTTTACACCGCCTGAAGGCCAGATGAAAAATAAGAAAGACAATACTTCACTGTCGGCAGTAGAAGCCGTATCCGGCTCTTTGGATGTGGCTGCGTTTGTATATGGCCGAGTAGTGGATACCGTTGCACGCATGCATACGTCTATCTCACGGGAGCCACACCAGGTGTTGCAAAAAATTCCGGTTGTTGCCGATGTATCCGCCGGCGTAGAGGGTGTACACAATGCTATTGCCTCGGCTGTGTTTGATTCGGTGCGCAAAGGCGAGCAGGTACTCCTGGAAACGGCGGGATTGGTTGCCTCGGCTGAGTTAAAATCAAAGTAGGTGCGATATTTCAAACTGGTGTGGTTTTAAGTTGTTCAGCTATGCGATCATCGGCCAGTTTGAGCCACATCAGTGAATAGTCTCACCCTGAACCTGCACCCGGTGCTGGCAAATATCTATCTGCATTATGCACTGGATCTCTGGTTCACGAAGAAGGTTAAACCCAGAGTATCTGGTAACTGTATGCTCATCCGTTATGCTGACGACTTCGTTGTGGCATTTTAATATAAGGATGATGCGAAGCGTTTCCACAGCGAGCTGCCGACACGGCTGAGTAAATTTGGTTTAAGCATAGCGCCGGAGAAAACACGGTTGATTAAGTTCAATCCGTTTCACCCCGGACGTGCCAGACACTTTACGTTCCTTGGCTTTGAGTTTTACTGGGAGCAGGACAGGAATGGAGTAAGCCAATTGCGCAGACGGACAGCACGCAGTAAGCTGAAACAGTCTATCAATAACATGAAGGCGTGGGTGCGACGTTACCGGAGCGTGAAGTTGAATATGCTGATGCCGCGATTTAAACGCAAGTTGACTGGATACCGGGAGTTACTTCGGGCTTCCTGGCAATAGTATCAGTCTGAATCTTTACAGCAGGTATGCATTCAAAGCGCTATTAAAATGGCTAAATCGGCGCAGTCAGCGCCGCAGCTATAACTGGGAAAGCATTAATAAGATGTTGCGTGGCTACGGTGTCTCTGGTTTGCGAGTTCGCAAACGTGAGTACCTCGCCGTGGATTGGTATTAATGCTGTGCTTTAGCACGGGTGAATGTATAACTGAGGAGCCGGATGCGGTAGTTCCGCACGTCCGGATCTGTGTGGGGGCAGTTGGGTAACTGGCTGTCCTACCACGTCGGTAAAAATAATAATCAACTCAAGTAGGTAATTTAAAGATGGTTCCACCAAGAGTGTTTATTTCATATTCACATGACTCAGCAGAACATAAGAATTGGGTTTTACAATTTGGTACAACTCTTAGAAATAGAGGAATTGATGCTGTTCTTGATCAATGGGACTTAAAGCCAGGGGATGATCTCCCTCACTTTATGGAAACAGAGTTGGAACAATGAGATTATGTAATTGTTGTTTGTACTGAAACGTACGTCGATAAAGCAAATGCTGGCCAGGGTGGGGTTGGATATGAAAAAATGATCGCAACGGCTTCTTTGCTATCTAGGAGCCTGTCGGACTTAAGCGCACGATTACTGCACAGTGCGTCTCCCGACTGTAATTGAACGGAAAAAGCAGGTTGCTAGCCTTCTCAGCCTCTTGATACGCATTTTACGTCCCTCAACGAGCA
>JBPJFY010000023.1:0-38065 GCA_051208045.1 Oleiphilaceae bacterium G1-8 | reverse complement strand
TGCTCGTTGAGGGACGTAAAATGCGTATCAAGAGGCTGAGAAGGCTAGCAACCTGCTTTTTCCGTTCAATTACAGTCGGGAGACGCACTGTGCAGTAATCGTGCGCTTAAGTCCGACAGGCTCCTAGGTCAAAATGACGGAGTTGTCTAAAATTTGCCCTGTTCCAAGGGGGTACTCCCGGTGTTTGACACCGGGAGTGGACAGGCATACTCAGGGTGAGGTGTGCCTGGCCTTCAGGCGTTCAAGCACGGCACGTTTCTGGGAGGCAAGTGACTGCGACTCGATGCCGGCGGCGTCCAGTTGCTGTTCAATCGCCTCACCGTTGAGTTCGGCCTGAATCTGCTGCATCGCCTGATCAAAATCTTCCGTCCGGGTATGACGTGTTTGAATGGCAACCAACGAGGTTTCCATGGCGTCGATGGAATGCGTCAAGCCGGTGGCGGCGCCTTGAATCTGCTGTACATTCTGCTGGGTGAGCCGATTGACCTTGGCCAGATTCAGTTCACGGCGGTAGGCGGTGAGCTTTTGCGCTGCTTGCTGCATTTGCTGTTTGAGTCTGGCTTCTCGTTGCTCCAGCTGTGTGATCTGCTGGGCCTGCGTCGTTCGGATGCTTTCGTCCTGTGCGATCATCCCCGCCAACTCTTCGGCCAACGCCGGGCGATCTTTGTCCAGTGCGGCCACCGCCTGCTCCTCGCGGGTAACAATGTGAGCGTCCAGCGTTTGATTGTGTCGCTCCAGCTGTCGCCGTTCCATGACGATATGCGCCAGTTGCACTTTGGCTTTTTGCAGGTGTTGCTCGGCATCATAGATCTCCTGCTCAAAAATGCGAATGTCATTGGCGCGTACCAGGGCTTCCATGGGTTCACGGCTTGTGGCGCGAAACAGGGTGCTGACTTTGGTCCAAACATTCATGATTATTCTCCGTATTCTTTGATCAATTGTTGGGTGCGAGCTTCCGAGATCCGGTTAACCAACCGTTGGCTCTCATGCACATCTCTCAGTGTTTTCGACATGGTGATGGTGGTGCTGACGAGAAACAGGGCGCATACCGCGAGATACCCTTTCACCATGAAATCAATGGGAGCAAACACGATGCCGGCGATCATGGCGGCGAGCGCGCAGCCAAAAGAGGCTTTGACATAAAAAATCCAGGAAGTGGAGTGGCTTTGCATTTGTTCGTTCACGGGCATGTCCTCGCGTTGTGGTCTGTGATGTGGTTAAGATGTGATCAAATGTACGAGTCCTGATCACTATAATCAACTAAAGGTGAAGGAGTGGCCAAATGTGCAGCTTGAGGTATAATTATTTGATACTTTTTGCGAGGAGCCCAATATGTCTCAGACGGCGGTGATCGTGTCTGCCTTGAAGCAGGCGTTAAAAGAGGCGCGCGTCACCTACCGCGATGTGGCCGCGGTACTGGAGATGTCGGAAGCCAGCATCAAACGAATGTTCGCGACCAATCAGTTCAGCCTTCAGCGGCTGGATCGCATTTGTGAACTGGCGGGCATTGAAATCTCCGACCTGATGCGGCGTGTCGAGAGTGAGCGTCAAATCGTACAGCTCACCCGTGCTCAGGAAGAGGAGCTGGTGGCTGATCCCAAACTGCTGCTGGTGGCAATATCCGTGGTGAATCATGTGAGTTTTTCAGACATCCTCGCCACCTATGACTACTCGGAAACGGAACTGATCCAGTACATGGCCAAGCTGGACCGGATCAAGCTCATTGAATTTTTACCGGGGAATCGCGCGAAGGCGTTGGTGAGCCCGGACTTTCGGTGGATTAAGAAGGGACCGATTCAACGGTACTTTGAACAGGAAGTGCAAACCGGATTTATGACCGCCAGTTTTGATGGTCCGGGAGAAATGCGGGTGTTTGTGACCGGGATGCTGTCTGTGGAAGCCAACCAGCAAATGCAGCAAAAACTCAAGCGGCTGGCGCAGGATTTTCGTCACCTTCGCCAGGAGGACGCGTCGAAGTTGTTTCAGGATCGCTATGGAACGAGCCTCGTGCTTGCTATGCGCCCTTGGGAGCCGCCGGCGTTTACTGCATTTCGGCGACCCGGTACGGAGAAACTGTTTCCGGTATGATGATCGCACAGATCACTTTGTGAACAATTGTGACAGAGGCTTCAGGGTGAATTCTGCCTGTCAGCAATTTGACCAATGCGTCAAAAAACCTGACAAAATTGGTCACATTGTGCCAGAAAGCTGTGCTTTAATGGCGGCATCCAAGGCGGCGGCTTCTGCAGACAAAACCATGCGCTGCAGCGGGTGGCCTGCTTCCGGCACCTTCTCCAACTGCAGGAGTTTGCCGTGGTATAGCCGTATCAGACGAATCAGACTGGTGTGATTAATGGATTCCATGGGGGTGTCCTCCGAAAATTGAAACTACTCACAAATTCAATTCCCTTTACAGTTTTATCGGCAATGCTTCTTTTTACTTTAGATAAGCAATATCCGATCCAGTTCCGTTTTAATTACCGGGTGTCTACCAAAATCCAGAATTGGCACTACAATGATGCCGGTACAGGGTGTATTGATCTCGAACGGCGTGAAGTAAGGTAAGAAGGAACATGTTCAAGGAGTTTGAAGCGCGGGAAGTGTCCGCCGAGTGGGATGCCTTCAGCCAATGGCAGACCACGGGCAAGTGGTTTAAATACCGCAACCATTCGGTGTTCTGTCAGATTCAGGGCGAGGGTGAGCCGCTGGTGCTGTTGCATGGTTTTCCGACCTGCTCCTGGGATTGGCACCGGGTGTGGGATGATCTGGTCTCTCGCTATCAGCTGATTGCTATCGACTTCCTGGGGTTTGGATTCTCTGATAAACCTGCGCATTACGCCTACTCCCTGGTGGATCAGGCAGATCTCATCAGTGGTTTTCTGGAAAAAATGGAAATCGCATCACCGCACTTTCTGGTGCATGATTACGGTAACAGTGTGATGCAGGAATTGCTGGCGCGGCACCGTGAAGGCAAGCTGCCGTTTGAGCCCGGTTCTGTGTGCTTTCTCAATGGCGGGCTCTTTCCGGAAGTGCATCAGCCCGTGTTTGTGCAAAAACTGCTGAGCAGCCCGGTCGGTGCGATGGTGAGCCGGTTGATCAGTGAGCCCGTGTTTCAGCGGAATATGCAGCACATTTTCAGCCCGGCTCAATTACCGGATGCCCAGCTGTTAAAAGAGTGGTGGCGCAGCGTGGAATACAATAATGGTCGGGCGATTATGCACCGATTGATCCACTACATTGAGGAGCGCCGGTGTCACCGGAATCGTTGGGTGCAAGCCTTGTGTGAAACGGCCGCGACACGCCGTCTGCCCATGAGTTTTGTGTGTGGTACGGACAGCCCGGTGTCGGGATACGCGATGATCAGTCGCTACGAGACGTTGATCGATAGCCCCTATGTGGTGCCCCTGCGTGGCGTGGGGCACTACCCGCAGGTCGAAGCCCCTGAGCGGCTGTTGGAAGCCTATGGTCAGTTCCGGGAATGCACCGGTGCCGGCCAGCACCATTAGCCGGATTCGGTATGGCTCACGACGCGGTTCCGCCCGTCGGACTTGGCCTGATACAGCGCCTGGTCTGCACGCGTCATCCAGTTGTCCCAGCTTTCCCCTTCTTTCAACTGGGCCACACCGGCACTGATCGTCACAGAGGCATACGCACCAAAGTGCGTTGAGGCGACGGCCAGGCGCAGATCTTCCGCCACATGCACGGCATCTTTCAGGCGCGTGTTGGGCAGCAGTACCATAAATTCTTCACCGCCGTAACGGTACACATGGTCCGACAGCCGCAGCCGGGAGCGCAGGCATTCCGCAAAGCGCGTGAGGACTTCGTCTCCCCCCGAGTGCCCGATACTGTCATTGATTCGTTTGAAGTGGTCCACATCCAGCACGATCAGGCTATACGTGGACTCATAACGATGTTTGGCGTAAGCGGCTTCTGCCAGGGCGTCATTCAATTTCATGCGGTTGCCGCAACCGGTCAATGCATCGGTGGTAGCGAGCCGGTAGAGATCAGCCTGCTGTTGTTCCAATAGCCAGGCAAATGCAGCCATCACGAAGGCGGTTAAAAACAGCGTCGCCAGTACCCGAATGGTGAGCGCGCCTTCCACCGTGGAAAGCGCTATTTCTGCTTCTGCAATGATGAAAATCAGCACACCGATGACCGCATGTCGCCACTTCAAAAGAAAGAAAAATGCCGCCGCCAGAGGAAATGCCCATAGAATCCCGATCATCCCATTCAGGTGTGAAGAATACAGTACGGCCCCGCTGGCGCTGATCAACAGCCCCCAGCCGTTGAGCAGGTAGTGATCTTTGCGGGCGAGGAAATACACGACCATAATGTTGTATACCGCGACAGTGCCGATGAGTGCGCCCAGTAATGCCTTACCTTCGAGATACTGTGCGATGGCAAAGGGAGTCAATAGAAAGAAGGTCCAGATATGAAACAAATACCCGAAATCCCGCTTGTTCGCCCAGAGCTGGTCAGAGGGTGTATGGGGCGAGTGCTGGCGCATCGCGGTCAGGTAGGTGTACCATTCTTTCATGCGGTGAGTTAACTCTGTTCCGGCGTTGCTCGATGGCGTTGGGATTCTATTGTTCGCATAGATGCAAATGTTAGCATAGATGCAAATAGGCCGGGTGTCATACCGACATCTGTCCGGCGAACGACGAGAGAAAGGTATGTGGCGATTTGAACACGACAACCGGACAACCGAGGGCAGAACTGAGGGCCCGGTTGCCATTCACTATCTGGATTTGAAGGGCAGGGGCAGTGCAGACCAACCCGTCATTTTGCTGGTGATGGGCCTGGCCTGCCAGCTGACGGCATGGCCGGCATCGCTGGTTAAGGGGCTTCGGGAAGCGGGCTTTCGGGTGATCCTGTTTGATAATCGCGACATTGGATTGTCCAGTGAAATGTCTGCGCGTCTGGCTGGACCGGCACCGCTGGCCTTTGCGCGCTATAAGCTCGGGATGGCGGTGCCAGCCCCCTACAATCTGTTTGATATGGCGCACGATGCGGTGAACGTGCTGGACCATCTGCATGTGGCCCAGGCGCATGTGGTGGGAGTGTCCATGGGGGGCATGATTGCTCAGATCTTATCTGCGGAGTATCCGGAACGGATTCATTCTGCCACCCTGGTCATGACATCAGACAACCACCCCAGAAACCCGGCACCGGACTTCCGGGTGCTCTGGCACATGAACGGGGGTGGTATCAAAGGGCATCATCTGGAGGCCGCCATGGCGCGCGCCATGAACTTCTGGCGCGCCGTGCAAAGCCCTGATTTTCCCAGCAGCGAGGCTGAGCGCCAGGCGCAGTTTCACGCCAGCTACCACCGCAGTTACCGGCCGGCAGGTATTCTCCGGCAAATGCGAGCCATCATGTCTACCGGGCATCTGCGTGCCTTGCATTCCCGCATTCACTTACCGGTACAGGTGGTACACGGCACCGCGGACCCCTTGGTCAAACTGGCCTGTGGTGAAAATCTCGCGCGCCGTATTGCCAACAGCAAACTGATCACGCTGCAGGGTATGGGGCATGACCTGCCCGATCCGTTGATGCCCGACATGGTTCAACTCATTCAGTCCCAGGCACGCGCCTGAAATCACAGAATGTTGAGATAGAGAAGCATCCCCAGGGTGACGGGAATAATGAGAATGCTGGCGAGGTTCCCGCTCATCACGATGGCAGCCACTTCGGCGGGGCGGGTATCGTAGCGCTCTGCGATGATGTAATTCATGACCGCCGGGGGCAACACGCCAAACAACACAATCGCGGCAAATTGAATGTCGGGCAGGTGAAACAGCCATTGGCAGGCCAGGGCAATGGCTAATCCGCTGAGCGGACAGACCCAGATACCGGCACGGCTGTGTCGGGTCAGCGTGATCCCCCCTTCTGACATGCGAATGCCCAGCGTGAACAGCATGAGTGGCACGGCGATCTGGCCAAGTAAGTGAATCGGTGTCGCGAGCAGTGCGGGAATGGGGGTGTGCGTCAAACTCAGTGCAAGGCCGAGTAAGGTGGCCAGCACCACAGGCATGCGCAGCATCCCGGTCAGGCCGGTGGTGCGATCGAGCATGCGTATTCCTACCGTCACATGCAGGATCGCCTCAATAACGAAAAGAATGATGGCGGCCGGGAGCATGGCCTCGCCCAATGCCAGCACAAGCAGCGGGATACCGAGATTTCCGCTGTTGTTAAACATCATGGGCGGGACAAATACTTTACTGTCCAGTTTCATGAGGTGTGCAACACCCACCGAGAGGAGGCCGGATCCCAGAACGATGAGTGCACCGGAGCAGGCGAGCGCACCAAACTGGGTAAGATCAAACTGCTTGACCGCCAACACGTCGAGAATGAGCATGGGCGTGAAAATGTCCAGATTTGCGTGATTGGCGAACGCGATGTTGGGGCGATGGCGGCGCCCATACCAGAAGCCTGCACAGGCGACCAGCAGGATAGGGACCACGGTGGCGATAACCTGTGCAGCGATGTCAGTCAGAGCCATAAAATTGTCATTCTTGATGTGAGACAGGTGAATGGTGAGTCACTGTGTAAAAATACGTGATTAATAGAGATTGGCCAATCGTACGAAAGGCTGAGAAGGCCCGCGCCCGGGAGCAGTAGTTCACCGCCTTTTTTACAAAAGTCTACTTGTTTCTCTCGGATAACATGTGTACGCTCAAACGACCTGCATTTTGGATACACTACTTATGCTGTTTATTCTACGATCAATTCTGCTGTCCATCTACTTCGTTGTCGTCTCTTTGCTGGTCTGCTTCATCTGCCTGTTGCGCCCATTTCATGCCAATAATTCTCACATTGCCGCCAGAATTTTCGCCTGGGGCGGGCTGAAAATCCTGGGCATGCGCGTTGAGCTGGCAGGTGCCGACAGCTTCAAAGACCTGGGCCCGGCGGTGATCGTGGGTAATCATCAGTCCAATCTGGACCTGTTCACCGTGGGGCATATGGTACCACAGCGCACGCAAAGCGTGGGTAAGCGGTCCCTGCTTTATGTACCGATTTTTGGATTGATGTACTGGCTGGCAGGTAATGTGCTCATTAATCGCGGCGACAAAAAGCAGGCATGGAAGACTATGTCAGAAACCACCAACGCGATATTGGATAAAGCCTTGCGCATCTGGGTGTTTGCCGAAGGGACTCGTAACCGGGGCAATAACATGCTGCCGATGAAGCTCGGCGCCTTCAAGATGGCGCTGGACGCGCATGTGCCGGTGATTCCGGTGTGTGTGAGCAGCTATTACAAGAATATGGATTTGAACCGGTGGCGCAGTGGCGTGGTTCGCGTGCAGGTGTTGCACCCGATCGACACCAGCACCCTTGAAAAGAAGAATGCGGAATCTTTGCGTGATTTCTGCCAGGAAGCCATGCAAGGCTGCATTGAGCATCTGGACGCCAAGGGCGACTTTGTACCCGCGGCCGAACTGCCACGGTTTATCCTCCCCATCCCTGGCAGAAGCGCTGTTTAAGCACTTCTGTCATCGTTGCTTTTCCTTCAACTTTAAGGCCAGAATTGCTTTCAGCCCTGGCCCTCCGCTGTTTCTTTGGCCCAGGCGCGCGCCAGCGCAGGGCGGGTTTTCACGCGATCAATATACGCCATCAGGTTGGGTTGCTTCACCGGTTGTTTGAACGACAATCCCCAAAGCAGCGTATGACCCACCAGAATGTCCGCAGTGGAAAACTTTTCCCCCAGAATGAAAGTGTGTTCGCCTAATCCTTTACTCAATAAATCCAGCGCACGTTGGAATTCCCAGGCTGCCGTATCCATGATCTCCGGCACGCGTTGTTCTGCCGGTAAGGCAAACTTGTGTTTGCCCATGGTCCACAGGGGTTGCTCCAGTTCGGTGAGGGCAAAATCACACCATTGGTTATATTTGGCGCGCTCCGCGAGATTAGAAGCCGGCGGCACAAGGCCAGCGGCGGGATATTTGTCGCTGAGGTAGGTCACAATGGCACCGGATTCGGTGAGTAGCAGCTCTTCATCTTTCAGAGCTGGCACTTTTCCGGCGGGATTGATTGCCAAAAACTCAGGCGACCGGTGCTCACCCTTCATAAAATCAACAACGTGGCAGTGGTAGTCTTGTTCGAGCTCTTCAAGCAGCCAGGTGATGCGTGTTGAGCGGGATTTTGGAAAAGCATAAACCGTGATCATGGAAACGTCCTTTAAAGTCACTGTGGTAAAAAGCGAAGCCAATTAATCGACATCGATCAGCTTACTTAACACAGATTGCAGCTGCGTTTCCAGTGCCTCGATGTGGAGATGTACGGCGGCACCTTCTTCCTCGGCCAGTAATTCCATGACTTGTTCTGCTTCATGAGCGATCTGGTCAAAGCCGAGTTGCCTGGAGTCGATAAGTAATTGGCCCACAGAGCGAATGAGCGGGTCTTGCTGCGCCTGGGTGAATCCGCCTTTCAACAGAGCCAGCGTTTGCACGTGCCGCTCAGTGAAGCGAAGTTCCGCTGCATCGGGCGTGTTATCGCTTTCGGGAAACTCCTTGCCTTCTTCCGGTTCGTCACTCGTGTGCGTCATGCCGGTTTTGGCATTTTCGCCATGAAAGAGTTCATTGCCTTCCAGCACCAGCGTTTCTTCCTGGTCCCGAAGCTTCAGCAAGCTGATGTCTTGTGAAATACCTCGAAATCCGCAAAAAGCACCCGCCTCATCAAACACCGGTTTACCGTTCAGTCGCTCCCAGCGCCAGCGCTTTTTCTGCGCGAGAAAGCGCACATCCAGGGTGAAGAGTCGCTTGGCGGGGATGGATTTCTCCATGAGCTTCTTCAGCTCTTCCGCATCCGCTTCATACAGATTTTCGGTAATGCGCGCACCCAGTAATGCAGAAGCGGGAAAACCGGTCACCTGCATGACCCGACGTGAAACGAAGGTGAATCGATAGTGCTGATCAAGCTCCCAGAAGTAACCATCCGAGATCGCCAGATAGTCATTCAGCCGTTCCTGCAGTTCTTTGTGGGAGCGTTCGAAAGTACTTTTCTCAATGACCTTGTTGTTCAGCAGTTTGTTGGCCTGCTCCAACTGCCAGAACTTCTCGTTGGACAGGGCGAAGGCGTGATCCGTGCGTGTCTGCGCAAAACGGATGACCAAATAGAGTGCTAAGGTAAACGCCATGCTGATGACGACCAGCGAGACCGGTAAAAAATTCTGAAAGTGCTGGACGTATTGCTCGGTAGCGAGATGAATCACGCGCCATTCATGGTCAAAAAACGGGATGGTCTGCTGATGACGTTCGGCTTCTGAGGATGACGAGGAAAACACCGCGTCTGGTGGCCAGTGGTAAAGCGGCAGTTTGTTGTGGTCCTCCTGGTCATAGATTTCGAATGGCACAGGTTGCGCCATCTGCACGTTACTGGCGTTCTCGATAAAGCGTCGGGTGTCTATCACCATCGACACGATGCCGAGGATCTCTGTCGTGCTTCCCGGCTGGTACACGGGCGCAAACAGGCGTGTAAGGGCCTGTCTTCCGGCAGGGTCCTGCTCACCGAAGGGGCGGGAGATCACGGGCCGGTTCTCCTGTATGGCCTGGCGAATTTCGTCCCGAAACAAACCGACACTGAGCAGATCGAATCCGGGCGCATGGGGCGTTTTCCCGGCGGCGACCTGATAGAGAATGGGCAGAAACTGCCCGTCCTCGTAACTTTTTAGTTCAGAAATGCTGGCATCCTGATTGTGCAGGTGGAATGGCTCGATGGCTTCCCGCTTTGCCTGACGTACCAGCGCGCCCAAGTCGTTCTGCGTGCTTCGTGGTGCCCATTCCAGGGCACGAATTTCGGGATACTGCCGGAGGAAGATGTTCGCGATGCCGGCAAATCGCTCGAAGGAGATTGCCGGCGCATTGGCCATGAGGTTTTGCAGAGTGAGAATAGCGGTGGTCAGATTACCCGAGTCCTGCGCCAGGGCCACCGTGCGCTCTTGTGCGACCACCTTCAATTCAAAAATGGCCTGCTCCCGCTGGTGCTGGTTCACGTACCAGAATACGCTGACAGACAGCAGGGTGCCGATAATCAACACGAGTATGCGTGAGATGAACAGGCGTCGGCTGGGTGAAAGTGTCGAGTGCAACGTCATGTTATTATTCTGTTCGCCGTGAGTGGTTGCTGGTTAAACCGCTGATGCTTTTAATTTAGATGATAAATGACTATTTGGAAAACTGTACGCCACAGGTCGGCCACAGGTAAAATCACCCAGAATAGTTTCGCATTTTGTCTCATTGCTGTGTTATCGCAGGCAATTCGTATTAAAGAGTCTTCATGGCAGTGTATCAAATTCCCAAAGCACCGGTTGAAATTGACTACGAAATTAAGAAAAGCCGGTTTATCGCCCGGGCGGTACCGGTGTGCGATCGTGACGCCGCGATGGGGGTGCTGGCACAAGCCAGGCAAGATTACCCCGACGCGCGCCATCATTGTTGGGCCTATCTGTTGGGAAATGCCGTTTCTGCGGCCATGTCCGACGATGGCGAACCGTCCGGTACGGCGGGCAAGCCGATTCTGAATGTGCTGCAGCACAAACAGGTGGGCGACATTATGATCGTGGTCATCCGCTACTTCGGCGGCATCAAACTGGGAGCTGGTGGCTTGGTGCGTGCCTACTCGACAGCGGCACAGATGGCCATGGATGCGTTGGACATCATCGAAGTGCAACCCAGGCACACCTGTAGCCTGGACTGCACGTTTGCTCAGGAGCAGCCTGTTCGGCATTGGCTGGCGGGGCATGACGGCGAAGTGGAGGACGTACGGTATCACAGTGGCATTACCATGCAGCTCAGCTTCCCGGAAGCTGAACGTGTGGAATGGCGCGCGTTTGTGGAGCGAGAAGGCATGGTGACTCGGGATTGTGACGCATGAGTTTGCCGGAGCTGCCGGAAGGGTATTATCTTGAAAATTTCGAGGCACTGTGCCGCTTTGTATTCGCCCGATATGAAGACTTACTCAGCGCTGAAGAAGGTGCCTTTTGGCTGTCATTCCAGCGTCTTCCCATGCGGAGTAGACGACTCTACGTGCGCCTTCTCACACGCAAGGGTAACTGTTTTCGCGTGGACAAGCTCAACTATGACGATGTTGGCCCCCTCACCGATGCATTGCATGGGTTGAGCGCGTCGAAGTTTGTCGACTCCGCGACCGAGCTGGTTGACGTGCTTGCCGTATGTACCAAACCGGAGTTGCTGCACTGGCTCGGCGCTCAATCGGTGCCCGTTGACCAGTTGAAGCGGTGCAAAGCGTTGAGACGGGAAGCACTTTGCGCCGAGGTTGAGCAATGGCTGATGGCCTCCGATGCTGCGCCGGCGGCTTTTCTCGACGCCCACCCCGCCATTGTGCTGTTACAAACGCACTGCTTTGATGTCTACAAATTACTGTATTTCGCCAACTTACGGCAGGATCTGACCGATTTCGTGCTGCGGGACTTGGGAATCTATGCCTTCGAAAACTACCCCCTGACGCAGGATCACCGCTTCTTTCAGTCGCGAGCCCAGATAGATGCGCACTTGGCCTACTATCAGCTGGTGGACGGGTTGGATGAGCCTGCGTGGAACTCTGCAGAGTCATTGCAGCAGCTTGATGATGCCTTGACCCTCCTTCCCGAGGCAGATCGCTTGATTCAACGTCGCGTTTCGCGGATACGGAATAAAGTGGCGCGTCAACTCGAACGTTTGGATGAGAAATCGGCGGCAGCCGCGCTTTACAGCCAACTCAATCAACATCCAGCCCGGGAGCGTCGAGCAAGACTATATGCGGATGCGGGTGACTATGCGGATTCACTCGCGCTTTGCCAGGCGATTCAGGCGAACCCCTGGTGTGAAGAAGAGTGGGTGTTCGCTCAGGAGTTTGGTCATCGCACCTGGAAAAAATGGCGCAAACTGGCGGGTTCCGACGATGCGGCGGTGCAGTGTTTTTCGGGCGGCTTTGCAAAATCCAGGGGCCTCACAGCGCCACCCACGCAAACGCTGACACTGGCCTTTGCTCCCTCCGTGGAGCAGGCCGTCGCTGAGCACTATGGCGATGCCTGGTATGTGGAAAACGGTCTCTTCACGGGGCTATTGGGATTGGCCGCCTGGGATCTGGTGTTTGCCGATGTGCCTGGGGCGTTTTTCAACCCGTTTCAAATGCAACCTCTGGACTTCAATGAGCCGGATTTTTTAGCGTTACGTAGTGAGGCGACCTCACAATTGGAAGCACGGATGTCGGATCGAAACAGTCTTACCAACGCCGTGCTGACCTGCTTTCATAACAAATATGGCCGCGCCAACCCCTTGGTCTATTGGCCGGTGCTGACTGAAGTGTTGCTCCAAACTGCGCTGGCGAGGATTCCTATTCGCCATCTGCGGGCCATTTTCCGGCGCATCCTGTCGGATCTGAAAAACCACCGCAGCGGACTGCCGGACCTCATTCGCTTCCCGGCAACGGGCAGCTATGAGCTCGTGGAGGTAAAAGGCCCCGGCGATCGCCTGCAAAAGAACCAGTCGCGATGGATGCACTTTTTCAGTGAGCAGGAGATTCCCCATGCCTTGGTGAATGTGGTGTGGGCATCGGGCCATTAATTGCAGACAGCACCGCTGGCTGGAAACCGCAGCGACCATGACCGGCTTCACACTCCATTAATTAACCACGCGCTGAAGGTGCGTATCCTCAATAAGTTCATGTTTTTATGCGCGCTTCCTTGATTAAATATCGAGCACGATAAAAAAACACCCCGCCAAAGGGGGCCAGGGAAACTAATTGCAAGGGAGCGAGTGATGGTGAAGATGATGGAGCCCTATCTCAGAGAGATGGTGCAGAAAAATGCCTCGGATTTGTATATCAGTGTGGATGCACCACCCTGTTTAAAAATGGAAGGAAAGATCACCCCGGTAAGCACGCTGCGACTGGATGAGTGCCAGGTACCGGTGCTGGTGGATGCCGTATTAAATGATGAAGAGCGTGCGCGGTTTGAACAGGAGCGTGAACTGGATCTTGCGCTGGCGGTAGAAGGTATCGGGCGATTCCGTATCAATGTCTATCACCAGAGAGGCTTGCCTGCGATGGTGGTGCGCCATGTCCGTGATGACATCCCGACAATCAAGCAATTACGGTTACCAGAAATTTTCGAACAGCTATCGATGGAGCATTCCGGTTTAATTGTCGTTGCTGGAAACACCGGCGCGGGGAAATCCACCACACTGGCGTCCTTGGTGCACCACCGCAATCAGAACGCGTGTAATCACATCCTCACCATCGAATACCCGATTGAATATTGGCACAAAAATGCCCGAAGCATTGTGGATCAACGTGAGGTGGGTCTGGACACCCAATCCTATGCCAGTGCTTTGAAGCATGCCATGCGCGAGGACCCGGATCTGATTCTTGTCGGTGAAACACGTGATTATGATGCGCTGCGTCATGTCGTGTCCTTCGCGGATTCCGGTCATCTCTGCCTGACCTCGATGCACGCCCATTCCGCGGCCCAGGTTATTCATCGCATGGTGAACTTTTATCCCGAACAGGCAACCAAAGAGCTGCTGATGAATCTGTCGGTGAACTTGAAAGCCATTGTCTGTCAACGCCTGGTACCGGGTACAGATGGTCGGCGGGTGCTGGCCATGGAGTTGATGCTCAATACACCCTATATGGCTGAACTGATTCGCAACAACAAGTTGAATGTGATTCCTGAGGCGATTGAAAAGGGCGCTGATACCGGATGCATTTCGATGGACCGATCATTGCGCATGTTATGGCAAACGGGGCAAATCTCGGAAGAGACTGCAATGAGCCACGCGTCCTCTCGCACCAATATGCGGTTGGATCTGCGGCAGCTTCACGCGCGCAGAGGCGCTCGGGTCGCCTGAGGCCGATGCTTTTCTCGTGAGGGGTGGACTAGATTGCGCCACCCTTGCGCAGTTGCTGAATTTCTTCGCTGCTGTAACCCAGCCCTTCGAGCACGCTTTGTGTGTGCTCGCCGAGCTGGGGGCCCACCCATTTGGTGGTGCCAGGGGTCTCTGACAGCTTGGGAACAATGCCCGGCATTTTGAATTCTTTGCCTGTGGGTAGTTTGGCTGAGAGGAACATTTCCCGCGCCAGGTATTGTGGGTCCTGAAACATGTCCTCGGCGGAGTAGATCCGGCTGGCTGGCACTTCCGCTTTTTCCAGCAGGTGGAGCGCTTCCGTCAGGGTGACGGAAGCTGCCCAGTCGTCAATCACACCATAAATTTCGTCCCGGCGAGCATCACGCCCGGCGTTATCGGCCAGGTCGGGCGCGTTGGCCAGATCGTTCCGGCCGATGGCCAGCATGAAGCGTTTAAAAATCGCATCGCCATTGGCGCCAATCTGCACGGCCTTATTGTCCGCCGTGGTGTGAATGCAGGACGGGGTGATACCTGGCATGATGTTCCCGGAGCGCTCCCGAATAAATCCAAACACATCGAATTCCGGCACCATGCTTTCCATCATCGCAAACACGGCTTCGTACAGGGCGACATCCACCACTTGCCCCTGTCCGCCACCGACTTCTCGGTGACGCAGTGCGGTAAGGGCACCAAACACTGCCCAGAGGGCAGCAATCGAGTCGCCAATGGAGATCCCGGTACGTACCGGGGGGCGGTCTTCAAAGCCAGTGATATAGCGTAAGCCACCCATCGACTCACCGACCGCACCAAAGCCGGGTTGGTCTTTGTAGGGGCCCGTTTGCCCGAAGCCGGAGAGCCGCACAAAAATGAGGCCGGGATTGATTGATTTGAGTGTTTCCCAGTCAAAGCCGAGCTTTTCGAGCACGCCCGGGCGAAAATTCTCGACGAGAATGTCTGCTTCGGCGACCAGTTTACGCAGGATTTCCTTGCCTTCCGGCGCTTTCAGGTTGAGCGTAATGGATTGTTTATTACGCGCCTGAACAAACCACCACAAAGACGTACCTTCATACAGCTTGCGCCATTTCCGCAGCGGATCACCACCATCGGGGGATTCGATTTTAATGACGTCTGCCCCAAACTCCGCAAACAGCCGCGTGGCAAAAGGTCCGGCAATCAAACTGCCCAGTTCCAGTACCTTCAATCCTGCCAGCGGTGCTTTGCTCATGATGCTATCCTTCTTCAACTGAGATTTTGGCGCAGACTCTAGCACAGGGGAAGAAAGATGTGGAGCGTAAGCGGGCCCGGATAAGTATGATACAGTTCCGGGCTGCTCGACACTACCTCTGGCTATCGAGCCCAGTGAGTAAACGCCCCAGCTTCAGAATTCCTCTGTTACAATGAATGCGTTTTCACCTGAATGACACCCGCTATGAATCGGTTTACGGAACTCCCAACTCAAGAACAGTTAGCCAGAAACTATGAACTGACTGCAATGATCACCCAATCGTTGAGCCAGTTTATTGCTGAAACCAATCCCTACATTCTTTTCAATGGATTGCTTGATTCTCTGCTGAATCTGACGGAGAGCGAATACGGTTTCATTGGCGAAGTGTTTTACACCAACAGAGGCAAACCTTACATACAGAGCTATGCCACCACCAACATATCCTGGAGTAAGGAAACCCGTGAACTGTATGAGAGAACAGAAAAGCAGGGGCTGACTTTCTCTAAGCTCAACACACTGTACGGTGAAATACTCAAAACCGGCAAATACGTCATATCCAATGACCCGGCCAATGACCCAAGAAGTGGCGGGTTACCCAAAGGGCATCCACCCCTCAATACGTTCATGGGTGTGCCCTTCTACAGCGGCGAAACCTTGCTGGGCGTGGTCGGCATCGCCAATCGGAAAACAGGCTATGACGAAACACTCATCGAATACCTTTCCCCGTTTCTTGATACCTGTGGCAACCTCATACAGGCCTACCGCAACAATCAACAAAAACAAATGGTGGAACAGGAACTTCAGTCGTATAAACGACGGTTAGCGGCGCTGCTTCAAAAACAGGCTGGCAGAGACCTGAACCAGGCAAGCCACGAGGCAGCCCCTCCAGCCACCAAACTGGCGCTGGGTAACGGCTATTCCTATATTGAACAGCAGAAAGCCATATTCCTGAATGACGAACTTGTTCCCCTCACGAAGAAAGAGTCGTTGCTCCTTGAATTGCTGGTCAGGCAACGTAACCAGGTGTCCAGCCATCGTTCCATTGAAGCATTTGTTTGGAAGGAGGTGATCGTCAGTGAATCGTCGCTTCGCGCGCTCGTATTGCGGCTTCGCAAAAAGCTGCCTGGTATCGCCATTCAAACTGTGCCAGGGATGGGCTTTCTGCTTGCGGTGCACGCGGACTAAACGCCGCATTTAAAATATAACGGAAATATCACTTTTCTTTCACTCTCCGCTCACATCTTCCTTCGCGCGCCTTGGTAAAGTGGCTTTCATAAATTTAAACGAAACCACTTTGAGGATGTGACTATGAAAAAGGCTGTCTTGATCACCGGCGCAACGTCCGGCATGGGGCGGGAAACCGCATTGTTACTCGCCAAAAGCGGATACCTGGTGTTTGCCGGATACCGAAACAGAGACAGTGCCAGGCTGCTGGAACAGGAAGCAATTTCCGCAGGCGTTGAGATCAATCCGGTGTATTTGGATGTCTGCGATACCGGCTCAATCAACGCTGCGATAAAACAGATTGAAACGGAGTGCGGGCGCATCGACATTCTGGTCAACAATGCAGGATTTGGTCTGGTCGCCAGTGTTGAAGAAGGTACTGACGAGGAATTCATCAAGCAGTTCGATGTAAATGTCTTTGGCGTCATTAGAATGTGCCGAGCCGTGCTGCCTCTTATGCGGCGTCAGCGACAGGGTATAATAATTAACGTGAGTTCGTTTCTAGGTAAAATGGGGTTACCGTTGCTGGCACATTACAACGCATCCAAATATGCCGTTGAGGGCATTACGGATTCCTTAAGGTACGAGGTTGCCCCATTTGGTATTCGAGTTCATTCGGTGTTACCCGGTTTGTTCAAAACCAATTTCGTGAAACAGGGGCTGGCAACCAATGCAGCAACATTGAGCACAGACTCTCCCTACGCGCCTTTGGCGAGTCATTTTGTTCCGATTGTGGCGGAGAAAATCAACGAAGGGCCCAGCCCTGTGGCCGTAGCGGATTCGGTAAAATCCGTCATTGAAAATGAACAAGCACCGATTGGTACGCCCGTGGGCGAAGAGGCTACAACTTTTCTTTCACTCCAAAAGCGGATGACACCGGAGGTGTTTGAAGCCTCAATAAAAGAGACCTTTGGCTTAGTTGGTGGTTAGTAGGTGGGTAATGACTATGACGACTCATTTCCAGATTTCAACCGGAATTACAGATGACAGTGTAGCCGAAGAAGAGGCACGGCCGGTGTTTGACGCCAAGTCCATTCCGGGAAACCCGGCGATTTGGGTCGGCATTTTCTCAGAACTCACGGAGTTTGCTCTGTTCTTTGTCATCTACTTCTTGGCAAGAGCACACTATCTCGAAGAATTTCAAACCGGGCCGCTCAATCTGCACACGGTGGCGGGCACAATTAACACGGTGGTATTGATTTCGAGTAGTTACTTTTTGGTGAAGGGTATTTTTTCATTGCGCAAAGGCAATGCGGTTAAAGCCATTCGATGGCTGTGGATGACCGTGGCGTGTGGCGGCCTCTACCTGCTTGTTAAGTACATGGAGTTTCAGTGGAACTATGCCAACGGCATAGAAACCAATACCAACCATTTTTATGCGGTGTATTACTACACCACGTTCAATCATATGCTCCATGTGGGCTGGGGTAGCGGTGGCATAATTTGGGCGATTACCCAGATAAAGTCGGGCCGGTTTGACGCCATTAACCATGCCGGCCTGATCGCAGCCGCCTGTTACTGGCACATGATCGATTTGGCATGGATCATGATTTTTCCACTACTGTATGTACTTCGATAGCATCGGGGGTAAACGATGAACACGCAAGAAACCGAGCACCTCAATGAGCGAAGAGTGGACCGCCTTTGGCTGGTGCTCATTGCATTAACCCTCGCCAATGCAGCTATTGCAGAACGCGCTGAACCCGGCCTGCTCGTCACACTGGCAATTTGCGGAATTATTGTCTTCAAGGCGCGTATGGTCATTGACCATTTCATGGAATTGAAAGGGGCTTCTCCCTATATCTATCACTTAATGAACGCATATTTTTACGTCTTCCCGTTTTGTGCGGTATTGGTCTGGCTATTTCCAGACACGCTGGCGGAATGGACGCGGTTGTCGCATTAACTGCTCGATTGGTGTGGTGGACATGGGAGCCATTGAGAGCTGCACTGGCGCAAAGATAATCGAACTGGGTCAATTTAGGAAGTGATGACACTGAATGGATTGAAGTTGCCTTTCCTGCGGGTTGAATTTTTACTCGGTCCTCTTTGCCATGTCGAAACGAAAAATTTTTGATTCCCTAGCAAAGTGGGTTCGTGTGACAATCCGGTGAACCATTTAAAAATACGATTCGGGTTGCTCACAAATTTCCCATGACAAAGCCAGAGTCTGGTGAAGACGAAAATGCGACAGATGCGCCGCAGACGCTGAAAATCGGCATTCGCCAGTTTGTGGCGCAAGCGCTGCAACAGGGTGATCTGCGCCATACGCTGGAGCCCGGCCCCACAGCGGTAGAAGGGTTACGTGCGCATCAACGATTGCAGAAAAAGCGCGAAACCGGGGTGGAAGCCGAGTTTCGTGTGCAACACGCGCACGAGTTCGAAGTGGATGGCCAGCCCGTCATGCTCCAGTTTTCCGGGCGGGTGGATTTGTTGTACCCCGCACACCTGCCGCCGCTGATTGAAGAGATCAAAAGTACCTACGTGTTGCCCGATCCCGCCGAGGAATCCCCGGACTCCTTGCACTGGGCACAGGCAAAGCTCTATGCCTGGTGCTATGCCGAACAACAGGCGTTGGAGGCGGTGACGGTGCGTGTGACCTGGGTGCAAGTCCCGAAAGGCACCATCTGTTTTGATGAAGAAATCTTTCAGCGCGACGCGTTGTTGGCGTGGCTTCAACCTGCGGTGGAAGGGTATCTACGCTGGCTCCGCGAGGTGGAAACCCGTCGACAGGCAATGGTGGCCAGCGCGCGTGCGCTGACATTTCCCTATGGCGAATTCCGGCCGGGTCAGCGGGGTTTGGCCGCCGCCGTGTATCGTACGCTGCGTGATCATGACGTGTTATTGGCAGAAGCGCCCACCGGCATCGGCAAAACCATGAGCGTGCTGTTCCCTGCGATCAAGAATCTGGGCGAGCAACACATCGATAAGATCCTTTACCTCACGGCCAAGCGCACCGGCCGGGAAGTCGCGCTGGATGCCGTTGCCCACATGCAGGCGCAGGGCCTGCACATTTCGGTGCTGGAGCTGCGAGCCAAACAGCAAACCTGTGCCTGCCTGTCGGGACGGCTGTCAGAAACGGCGTTGGCCGGATGCGAGCAGTGCCCGCACACGCTGGGTTTTTTCAATCGCTTACCCGACGCTATGCGAGCGCTGTGGGAGTCGGAGACCATGCATGCTGATCGCGTCGCAGAGGTGGCCGATACGCATGGCGTGTGCGCCTTTGAACTGAGTCTGCGAATGATTCCCTGGGCAGCGCTCGTCATTGGCGATTATAACTACCTGTATGATCCCCTGGTGCGGTTGGCGTACTTTGATGAAACCTCGGATCGCATTGCGGCCTTGGTGGATGAGGCGCATAACCTGCCGGATCGGGCGCGCGGTATGTATTCCGGCGTGTTGGAGGCCCGTACTCTTTCGCCCCTGTTACGACGAAAGGGGGCATCCCCAATGAAACGGGCGTTAAACGCCTTAAAGAAACGGATTCAAGCGGAGGACCAGCCACCTGTGGCCGATACGCCGGATATTCGTACGATTCGCGCCTGTGAAAAGGTGGTCATGGCGGCAGCGGATGCGTCGGCGTCGTTTCAACGGTTTGATCCGGACGGCGGTGTGGATGGTGCGATGACGGATTGTCTCAAGATGATTTTCCGGTATCTGAAAATTGCAGAATTGTACGCAGAACGTCATCGCACGCTGACCCAGTCTGCCCCGGCAACCATCGAGCTGGCTTGCTTAAATGCCCAGCACTGGCTGACCAAACTCAACAAACCGCTGGCTGCCAAGGTGTTTTTCTCCGCAACACTCCGACCCAGCGCATTTTACCGCGCCGAGTTAGGGCTGGAGTCTCCCAAAGAACTTTCATTACCCTCGCCATTTCCCCCACAAAATCAGTGTGTGCTCGTGGCCCCCTGGATTGACACCCGCTATGCCTATCGGGAAGCGCAGGTGCCAGCCATTTGCGCTTTGATTGAACAGGTGTGTCAGACGCGGCCGGGGAAGTACCTCGTGTTCTTCTCCTCGTATGCGTATATGAATCAGGTGTTTCAGTACTTCAGTGCGCAGTTCCCCGGAACGGACTGCTGCATTCAGGAACCGGACATGGACGACAATGCGCGTCAGGCGTTTCTGGCGCAGTTTTTTGAAGACCACGAGCCGCTAGTGGGTTTCGTGATCAGCGGGGGGATCTTCGCGGAAGGGGTGGATTTCAAAGGGGATGCGCTGCATGGCGCGATTTGCATCGGACCCGCATTACCGCAAATGGATACCCTGAAGCGCTTGATCCGTGATGATTATGTGCTCCATGGGGAGAATGGCTTCAACAGCGCTTGTGTTTACCCCGGCTTCACCCGCGTGCAGCAATCTGCCGGGCGGGTGATTCGGTCGGAAACCGATCAAGGCGTGATGGTCCTGGTGGATCAGCGTTTTGCTTCTTATGACTATAGAAAGCTTTTTCCGTCGTATTGGCAGCCACAATTCCTGCCAGCGATCGATGAACTCGCCGCTGTTCTACGTCGCTTCTGGCAACGGACAGAAAGAGCTGTGTCGTGTGAAAGTGAACCGTAATAGTCAGATATAAAAAGCGCTGGAATGGCATTCTGTTTTATACTGGGGGCATCTATCTACCCTAACCCTCATGTATGAATGGATGGAGTCACGAAATCGCCGATGAACAATGAACTGAGAGCCTTAGGTTTTGCCCCTCTGATACTGCCGTTTGCTTTTTGCTTCTATGCCTATTTAGCCGACGTTTCGGGTTTCAATCTGGACGAAGGTCCTATGGTCGCCTTCGGTTTGTTTGTGGCCATCTCAATAGTAGGATTGCCGGTAGCCTATATCTATGAATTTTTTATTGGTTACCGTTTTTATCAGCTTTTAGTAAAGAAAAACCGTGTCAACTTCTGGTCCTTGACACTTGGGGGGGTACTCGTCGCCGATATTCCCATGTTGTTTGTTCTTCCTGTGGCGGGTCAAGAGTCTCAAGTGGGTTATTGGCTGACCGTCCAATTGTTTTCATTCGTCGGCTTGATGATCGGACTGAACTTTTGGTTTTTACTCAACTTGGATAGAATTCGCTTAAAGATCAAAAGCATACTGGGTTAACTGAGCTGGTGTTCGGTGTGGACGATGAGCAATGAACTGTCCAAAGAGCGAACCTCTTCGGGCATTTAACTCGCTTATCGGGATGGGCTGGATCGTGCACTGAAACATGCTATATTGCGGGTACTGTTTTCAGGTCTTCACCCATTCAAACAATAAAGGAATCCCCTAGATGAAAGACGATACCATTGCCATTCACCACGGCTATGACACTGACCCCACCACCAAAGCGGTTGCTACCCCCATCTACCAGACGGTCGCGTATGAGTTTGATAACGCACAACATGGGGCCGACCTGTTCAACCTTGCTGTGCCCGGCAATATCTATACGCGCATTATGAATCCCACCAACGACGTGTTGGAAAAGCGTGTTGCCGAGCTGGAAAAAGGCATCGCCGCCCTGGTGGTGAGTGCCGGCAGTGCGGCCATCAATTACGCGGTGCAAACGCTGGCGTCTGCAGGCAGTAACATCGTGACGGTGCCGCAGTTGTATGGGGGGACCTACACACTGTTTCGGCACATGTTCCCGAGTCAGGGGATTGAAGTGCGCTTCGCGAAGGATGACAAGCCTGAGTCTTTGGCGGAATTGATCGATGAGAAAACGGCGGCCGTGTACTGCGAGAGTATTGGTAATCCCGCCGGCAACATTATTGATATTGAGGCGATGGCGAACATGGCGCACGCCAGGGGCGTGCCGCTGATCGTGGACAATACTGTGGCCACGCCGATTCTGTGCAAGCCGATCGAGTTTGGCGCAGACATTGTGGTGCACTCTCTGACCAAATACATGGGTGGGCACGGTAACTCACTCGGCGGTGTGATCGTTGATTCCGGCAAGTTCCCCTGGGCAGATCATGCGGAACGCTACCCCATGTTGACGCAACCGGAGCCTGCCTATCATGGCGTGGTGTACACAGATGCGATGGGGCCCGCCGCGTATATTGCGCGTGCGCGTACCGTGCCACTGCGCAACACCGGCTCTGCCCTGTCGCCGATGAACGCCTTCCTGTTGCTGCAAGGGATTGAAACGCTGGCGCTGCGGATGGAGCGACACTGTGACAATGCGGTCAAAGTAGCGCAGTTCCTGAGTCAACATCCACAGGTGGAGTGGGTGAGCTATGGTGGTCTGGAGACCGATCCGTATTATCCGCTGGCGCAGAAATACATGAAAGGCACGCCGGCGTCCATTCTTACGTTTGGTATCAAAGGTGGCTTTGATGCGGGCACGCGTTTTTACGATGCGCTCGGACTGTTCAAGCGATTGGTGAACATTGGTGATGCCAAATCGCTGGCGTGTCATCCTGCCTCGACGACGCACCGACAGTTGACAGAGCAGGAACAGAAAGACGCCGGTGTCACACCTGAAATGATTCGTTTGTCGGTCGGTATCGAGCACATTGATGATATTATTGCTGACCTTGAGCAGGCATTGTCTGCCGCAAACTAAGCGTTGTACGGTAACGGGGAAGCGCGGGGATCGATAGGCTCAAGTCCGTACGTATCGATCCGAACCGCCTGCACAGCCGTAAAACGCAGCAGGGATAGCGCACCGATACGGCAAAACTGCTAAACCATCAACACAGCATCACCAGGAGAAAATCGTATGAACTTGATTATTGTGGGCGGCGGGATCATGGGCGTGACCTTCGCGACGCTCGTGAAAGAGGTTGCACCCCAGTGGCAGGTGACCATTCTGGAACGCCTGGATGCTGTGGCAGCGGGGAATTCGCATGTGTTTAATAATGCCGGGACCGGCCATGAAGCGAATTGTGAGTTGAACTATACGCCGGTCGACGAAGAGGTTATCACGGTAGAAAAAGCATTGAAAATTCACGCCCAGTTCAATGTTGCCAAGCAGTTTTGGGCCTACCTGGTGAAAAAAGGTGTCATTAAGGATCCCGGGTCGTTCATTCAGCCGACCAAGCACTGCACCATCGTGGAGGCAGACAGCATCCGCGAGTTGCTGTTGAGATTTAACGAGATGTCACAGCATCACTTTTTCGAAGGCATGGCTTACTCGGAAGACCACGACGAAATACGCCAATGGATGCCGTATGTGGTGGAAGGGCGTCGGGTGGAAGACAAGATCGCGGCCACGATGATCGAGCGGGGCACGGATGTGAACTTTCAGTCGCTGACGGAGCAGATGGCCCGCTATCTGGTGGAGCACCACAAGGTAGAAATCCATCATGGCGCGCATGTGCGTCATGTGCACAAGAGCCCCACCGGACGATGGTTTATTGAGACCAATGAACGCGGCGTCCCCGTGAGACACACGGCAGATGTGCTGTTCGTTGCCGCAGGCGGTGGCGCCTTCCCGTTGCTCAAGAAAAGCCACTTGCCCGAGCGTGTACGATTTGCGGGATTCCCCGTTGGTGGGCGCTTTCTTAAGGCAGATTTGACCGATGAACAGGCCAAAGTGTATCAGGCCAAAACCTATGGCAAGGCCAAAGTGGGCGCGCCACCCATGTCGGTACCGCACCTGGATCTACGCACCGCCAATGGCCGGCATTTCCTTCTGTTTGGGCCCTTTGCGACGTTTAAGCCGGTGCTCGAGAAGAACCGGGGATTGATCGACTACGTCCGCTCCATCCGGTTCCATGACATTCCGAACATGATCAATGTGGCGATTGAGCACTTTCCGCTGGTGAAATACTTGTGTGGCGAAACCTTTAAGGGCCGGGAAAGCATGATCGAAGAGTTGGAACGCTTTGCCCCGGGCATGAGTACCAAGCTCAACTGGCAGGTGATTAATGCCGGCCAACGGGTGCAAATCATCAAGGATGGCGACCTGCAGATGGGTACCGAGATCGTGGTCTCGGAAGACAAAACCTATGGCACGTTGCTCGGGGCGTCCCCCGGTGCCTCTGTGTCACCCGAAGTGATGTTGCGGCTGTTTGAAATGCTCATGCCGGATACTCTGGAGTTGGAAGCCACGCAGGAAGCGTTAAAGGCGGTGTTCCCGCAGTCTGACTTGAAAGCCCTGATTGGCGATGCCGAGGTGTACCGAACGGTGCGCGATGAGGTAAACACCGTGCTGGGCATTGAGCCTCGCTGAACGCTCGGTTGGGAGGATAGTTAACACTCGGGCATGGCAACCTGAATGGCCAAGCCCCCCAACGACGTTTCCTTGTAGTGATGCTGCATGTCTTTGCCGGTCTTTAACATCGTGGCGATGACCTTGTCCAGTGACACCAGATGATTTCCATCAGAGTTCAATGCCAGGTGGGCGGCGTTGACTGCTTTGACTGCCCCCATGGTGTTGCGCTCGATACAGGGAATTTGAACGAGCCCGCCAATGGGGTCACACGTGAGGCCAAGGTTGTGTTCCATGCCAATTTCCGCTGCGTTCTCCACCTGTTGCACAGTACCCCCTTGAATGGCTGCGAGCGCCCCGGCGGCCATGGAACAGGCCACACCGACCTCCCCCTGGCAGCCCACTTCCGCCGCGGAAAGCGAGGCCCCTTCTTTGTACAGAATGCCAATCGCCCCAGCGGTGAGCAGATAGTCAATGACTGTGGACTCCTGATAATCCGCGAGATGGGTCATGTGGTATTTCAGTACAGCAGGAATCACCCCGGCGGCCCCATTGGTTGGAGCGGTGACCACCCGTCCGCCGGCGGCGTTTTCTTCGTTGACCGCCATGGCATATACGCTGAGCCAATCCAACACGGCAGTTTTGTTGTGTGATTCGGGTTGGCTCACCAGCCGCTGATATAGCCCGGGCGCGCGGCGTCGCACGTTCAGGCCGCCAGGCAGCACGCCTTCTTTGGCCAGGCCGGATTCAATGCACGCATCCATGACCTGCCAGATTTTCAGCAGCTGCTGGCGCACCTCTTCGGCGGGGCGCAGATGTGTTTCGTTATGCCACATCAGTTGGCTGATGGTGAGCTGATGTGTCGCACACAGCTGCATTAATTCGGTGGCGCTGTTAAAGGGAAATGGAATGTCGCCGCGGGTATCCGTGATGAGCGGTTGTCCGCCTGCGAGACACACAAAGCCGCCCCCGACCGAGTAATAAATGCACGCATGCGTCTCGCACTCCGCATGAAACGCAGTGAGCCGCATGCCATTGGCATGCTCGGGCAGGGAGTGTGCCGTGTGAAAATGAATGGCGTCCTCAGGGGTAAAGGGCAGTGGTTGCCCATTGAGATTGAGCTGACGATGTACGTGGACCTCGGCCAGAACCCGATTTTTGTCGCTCACGGTAATGGCTTCGGGCAGATAGCCGGACAAGCCAAGTATAACGGCACCGTCAGTTCCGTGACCTTTTCCGGTGAGCGCGAGCGAACCATAGAGATCCACCTGAATGCGGTCAACCGGCCGGCCGGAGATGGCGGCGGCAAAATGACTGGCTGCCCGCATCGGCCCCACGGTGTGAGAGCTGGACGGGCCAATGCCTATGGAAAAGAGATCGAGCACACTCGTCGTCATGGGGAGCACCCTGAAACGTCAGACTTCAGTGCTTTTAGTATAGCGCTAGACGCCTGTCTCCGATACGGGTGTAGCCCCAGTGAACCGTTGCCTGAGTGCCAGGAAGGGTTTACCGAGATCCTGAAGAATCAGGTACAGGCAGGGCACGAGCACCAGTGTCACAAAGGTGGCGAAGAGTACCGCAAAGCCCAGAGCGACCGCCATGGGGATGACAAACCGGGCCTGCAGGCTGGTTTCAAACATAATGGGTAACACGCCCACAAACGTCGTGATCGAAGTGAGGGTGATGGCCCGGAACCGCGCGCAGCCTGCTTCCGTGACGGCCTCCAGAATGGGAGCACCCTGGCGGCGTCGCTGGTTGATGTAATCGGTCATCACCAGACTGTCATTGATGACCACCCCGGCGGCAGCTATCAGGCCGAAGGTGGACATCATGCTGATATCCAGACCCATGAAAAAATGTCCCCAGATAGCGCCGATGAGGCTGAACGGTATGACCGACATGATGATCAGCGGCTGCGCGTAGCTTTTCAAAGGCACGGCCAACAGGATGTAGACGATGATCATCCCGGCGATGAAGAATATGATCTGCTCGTTTTGCTGGGCCTGCTGCTCCTCGATGGAGCCTCCGAGTTCAGTCAACACCGACGGATAGAGGGATTTGAGTTGCGGCAGCAAATTGTCTTTAATGTTGTCAACCACTTCCCCCGGTTCCACGACGTTTTCGTCAATAGCGCCCCACACATACACGCTTCGATAGCCCCCTTCGCGGCGAATGTAGCCGGTGCCAGGCTTCTCCGTCAACGCAACCACATCGCCCAGCATTACCTCACCGCGCGCGGGCGTGGTGATGACCGTGTACTTCAGCGAGGAAAACGCTTCCCGGGTCAGCTTGGGATAGCGCACAATGATGCGCACTTCTTCGCCGTCACGAATGATCCGTTGTGCCTCGCCACCATAAAAGCTGGCACCGACCTGGCGGGCAATGCCGGCCAGATCCAGTCCCAAATCATGGGCGACCGGCAGCAGCGTCATCTGAACTTCCTTACTGGCGGGATCAATGGTGGAGCTGATTTCATACAGACCGGTTTGCTCCCGAAGCAGGGCAATGAAGCGACGTCCGGCGGCATACAGCGTCTTTTCGTCCGAGCCGAACAGAAGGTAACCAAACTCACCGTCGGTGCCATGGTCATTCACATCATCCTGAATGCTGATGGATTTCATGCCGGGGATGATCGGCATGCGCTCCCGCCATCGCCGCGACAGTTCAAAAGCATCATAGGGTCGGTCGGCCTCGTCGACCAGCGGCACAACGATGCGGGCTTCCGTGCGCCCACGGTTATAAGCGAGGAGGTCCTTGATCATGGATTGATCATGTTCGGCCTTGGTTTCTTCATCGACCTGCCAAATCATTTGTTCAACCGCTTTCAGTGCCGCGATGGTCTGTTGCTCGGAAGCACTTTCGTTCATTTCCATCCGTACACTGGGAAAGTCGTGCGGCACTTTCGGCGTAGGCACGGTGCGTACATAATTGGCCGAGATCAGACTGATGCTGACCACCAATCCGCTGACGAAAACACTGAGTACCAGCCAGCGCCACTCAATACAGCTGCTAATAAAACGCTTGTACGGGCCATTCACAAAACCGAAAAATCCGCGATTGAACTTTGCTCGCCAGCTGTCGGATTCGATAGGGTCAAATCGGCTGTGCGCCAGGTGCGCCGGCAGTATCAGTTTCGATTCAATGAGGCTGAAGATCAGACACAGAATGACAATGCAGGCGATGCCGAAAAAGAAGGCACTTTCCGGGCCGGTCGCCAACGTGAACGGGGCAAACACGGCAATGGTGGTGAGTACGCCAAACGTCGCGGGGGTGGCAACACGCTTGGCCCCTCGAATGACCGATTCCGTGCCGCCGCCATGCGTTTCAATTTCCGTGTAGACGCTTTCACCGATGACGATGGCATCATCGACCACAATCCCGAGCACCATGATGAAGGCAAACAGTGACACGATATTGATGGTTACCCCAAGCACGGGCATCAGCATCACGGCACCCAGGAAGCACACTGGCAGCCCCACCATGACCCACAGAGCAAGTTTGAGGCGCAGGAACAGGGAAAGCATGAGCGCTACGAGAATGCCCCCCTGCAGCAGGTTTTTCAGCATCATGTCCAAGCGAGCGTTGAGGTAGTAGGTCATATCGACCAGCATTTTTAACTCAAGACCGGTGGGCAGGGTTTCGTTACGTTTCTCGATGTAGTCCTTGACCGATTTGGCCACGGGGATCATGTTCTGCTCTTTGGTGGCTTTCACCGAGAGATAAATGGCATTCTGACCGGTGTATTTGAAATAGCGCTCGCCTTCGGTGAATCCATCTTTGATGGTGGCAATATCTCGCAGCAATACCCGCGCACCGTCTTTCCCCAGCTTTACGGGAATCTGACCAAATTCTGCGCCGTCATAGTACTGATTTTCTACGCGAACAGAGACAATACCCGCCTCGGTGCGGAGTTGACCGGCGGAGATATTGGTGGAGTAGCGCTGGATGGCCTGGGCAATCTCCGAAAGCGTCAGGTTGTAGGCACGCAATGCGTCCGGATGCACTTCAATGGCGATTTCTTCTTCCGGAGCGCTGAGGCGCACCAGCGACACATTGGCCAGCTGCAGTAACTCATCCTCGATCAGCTTGGCCAGGGGTTTCAGCTCGGTGAGGGGTACATCACCCACGAGGGACATTTCGATCACGTCTTGCTGAAACTCTTCCTGCCGAATGGTGATTGGCTCCATCCCGGCGGGGAAGGAAGCGATGCCGTCTACGCGCAACTTCACCTTATCCAATACGTCGGAGAGCTTCTTTTTCGGATCAATTTTCAAGGTCACCCGGCCACTGTTCCGGAAGCCCCGCGAAACGATCTGCTCAATCTCGGTGACGTCCTTCAGCACTTCTTCAATCTTGATCAGAATACTCTCTTCAATCTCTTGCGGTGAAGCACCGGGATACGCGGCTTCGACCTGAATGAAGTTAATTTCGACGTTTGGAAACATCTGTCGTTGAATGGTGAAATAGCTGACAACGCCCATCACGATGATAAAGACCATCAGCAGGTTTGCGGCGACGGAATTATACGTGAAATAGGCAATCAAGCCACGCTGTCGGGCAGGCTGTGTCATCAGAGCGCCTCACCCTCAGCTATTTTGACTTCCATGCCTTTCTGGGGGTATTCCGGCAGGGTCAGCACCAGGCGCTCTCCATCCTCCAGGCCGGAGTTCACCAGGAAATGCACGCCTTCTTCGCGAATAATCTGGACGGAGCGGGGTTCCAGGCGGGATGCGTCGCCCACCAGCCAGACGGTCTGTCGATTGACGGCTTCCTGCGGTAGTTGATGTACGTGGGGGAGTGTTTTTCCGGTAAACCGGACTTCAACAAAGCTACCGAACGGAATCGGGGGCTCGGACGTGTTCAAACTGTAGGGGTCGGAGAGTCGCACCACCAGATAACTCATGCGGGTGGCCTCATCAATTACCCCCAGATCCCGCATGAGAGTAGCGGGCCGCTCAACGGGCGACGATGGGTTCAGGTGCACACTCGCGGGCGCGCCCTGGGTGGTATCCGGCAGGAAAGGATGATCGAAACCGGCAATCGGAATCATGATTTCTGCGGATTCAATATTGCTGAGCACAGCGACCGGCGCGCCGACATTGATAAACTGACCCGTGCCGATTTCCCGCGACACAATGAGGGCATCGTAGGGCGCTTTGATCCGGCAGTTGGCCAGATCCCGGCGGGCGCGCATGAGCCCTGCCTGTGCAGACTTCACCGCCGCTTCAGCACTCAGCAACTGAGGCTTTCGCAGGAACAGATCTGTGCGTTGTTTGCCCTGAATGCGTCGGACCTCTTCCTCGGCCACTTTCGCCTTGGCTTTCTCTTCCACCAGTGCAGATTCTGCCCGGAACAATTCTGCCTCGGCCTGCAGCACGGCTGCTTCATAATTCTCCGGGGCAATTTCAAACAGGACTTCACCGCGTTTCACCAGCCCGCCGGGAACAAAATCCTTGTGCCAGGCGATGACTTCCCCGGAGACCTGGGCGGCCAGACGCGTTTGTTCCAGCGGTTTCACTTCGCCATGGCTGCGAATGGTGACTGCGTAGTCCTTGGCTGCCAGGGTTTTCACTTCGACGGTGGGGCGTGTATCGATGACCTTTTTTTCCTCGGGCTTTTTGGCATTGGCCTTGATGGCGCTATAACCGCCAGCCCCCAGGCCGAGTATGATCAGAGGAAGGAGAACTTTCTTCCAATTCACGAGCATGAGTAACAATCCAGTAGTACGTTCTTAGAACAATCTCACAGCCTAACGCAATGGGTTGTCCGCCACAATGACTTTCGCGTCTTCTTGTGATTCAATTCGATCTCGTCAATTAACGAATAATAAGAGCCTACCCATGAGTTTTAATTTTCTTGCCGCGCCTGGAGTGCACCCGGTTTCCGGTAACGCGGACTACAGCGAATGGCGTTATCACGAGTTTCGAAAACAGGTGGTGTCGATGGTGGATGGCAATCTCACCCGAAACCAGAGCGAACATAAGCTTGGCACGTCTGCCAGGGTTGCCCACAAGGGGTACTGGGGGTTTGCGTCCAGTAATCTGGCGGGAAATCAGGTCGCCAATGATCTGGGCAATCAGGCGTTCGCGAATGCCCGGGCGATGCACCGTTTTGGGGACAAGCGTGTGGTGACGCTCCCTGCAGCCAGCTATCAGGGAGAACAGCGTTACGGCGGGTCTGCGCCCCTGAGCAAGCAAGACACACTGGAATGGTTGCGAGCGATGCATGCGCTGTGCGAGCAAAAGTACCCGAAGTTGCTTTCGAATACGCTGATTCTGTCCACCGAGATGCATGAAAAATATCTGGTCAACAGCCTGGGCAGTCAGGTGTTGAATCGGATTGACCGCGCTGCGGCGTACATCTTCCTCACGGCGGAAAACAAAGACGGCGAGCCTGTCGAACTCATGGAAGTGGTGTCGGGGCGGGGCAGTCTCGCGGACGTCGATATCTCCCCGGCGCGCATGGAGTCCCTGCTGGAGGAACTGTATGGTCATCTGATGGCAAAAACCGAGGCGGTGCCAGCCAAGGGCGGCAAGCAGCGGGTGGTGATGGCACCGGATATCACCGGGATTCTGGCCCATGAAGCCATGGGGCACCCTTGCGAGGCGGATCTGGTACTGGGCGGCGCGGTAACCGGCGATCTGGTTGGGCAGCGTGTGGCCAGTGATCTGGTGACGATGGTGGACTTTGCCCACAGCTATGCCGGCCAGGAATTGCTGGTACCCGTGTATGCCGATGATGAAGGGACGCCTGCCCAGGACGTGGTGATGATTGAAAACGGCATGTTGAAGGGATTTATGCATAACCGTGAGAGCGCGGGGCATTTCGGCGTGCTGCCGACGGGCAGTGCCCGCGCCTATGCCGAGGATGACGAGCCGTTGATTCGTATGCGCAATACCGCCATTCTGCCCGGGAAAGACAGCTACGCGCAGATGATTGCGGATGTGGAAGAGGGGTACCTGTTGATTAAAACCGGCAACGGGGAGGCAGACACGACGACGGAGTTTATGTTCGGAATCTCTCTCGGGTATGAAATCAAAAATGGCAAGCTGGGCCGGGCGATCAAAGACACAACGCTCTCCGGCAGTGCCATCGATGTTCTGAAAACCGTCGATGCAGTGTCGTCGGATATGGACTGGGAATGTGCTGGATACTGTGGCAAAAAACAACCCATGATTGTGTCCACAGGTGGGCCAGCCCTGCGGGCTGTTGCGCACATGGGTGGTGAGTAAGGAGAAATCAACATGACGCAACAAACCAATGTAGATCAGGTGCTTGAGTGGTTGAGCCAGCAGGGTTTTGATGAGGCCATGGCGGTATTGGTTCAGGATGAGCTGGACGAACTCAACATAAATCACAATGAGCCCAGTTTGCTCCGCAGTACCCGCAAGGCCCAGCTCCACATGACCGGTATTGTGGGTGGGAGAAAAAGTTCATTATCCCTCACCAACTTGAGTGACGAGGCAATTCAGGCGGCCGTGGTTCAATTGATGGATGAAGCCAGGCTCGCCCCGGAGGATGCAGCGAACAAGCTTTCCGCCGATCAGATCGCACAGATTGAACGTGGCCCGCAGCAGGGCGACCGGGGCGTGCTGACGGAGAAAGTGCGGGAGTTATTGGATTATCGCGCGACGCACACCCCCACCTTCATGCTCGAAGAAGGGTATGCCAAATATCACCGCCAACAAAGCTGGTTGCGAACGACGTTGGGCTCCCGACTGGACGCCAGTATCGGCAGTTACGGACTGAGTGTCTTTGGCAGCGCGAAAGAAGGTACGGTAGCGAGTTCGTTCAATTATGCGGGCGGGTATGCGAATGACATTGCCTCTCAGCCGGCAGAACGCTATTTCGGCATGGGGGAAATGATGCAGGATACCTGTCGTCAGGTGCATGCCCAGCCGCTCGAAAGCAAGTTTATCGGTGATGTCATCCTGACGCCTAACGCGGTCAATGATTTGTTGGATTGGCTGCTTGAGCAAGTGTCCGATTACTGCCTGATCAGTGAGAGTTCAGTGTATCGCCACAAAGTAGGCGAGCTGATCGCTGCACCGCACGTGAATGTGTGCAGCTACCTGGATGGCGCGGGTGTATCGCCGTTTACCGACGATGGCTTTGTCGCAGAATCACTCGCTCTGGTGGCGTCGGGACGACTGAACTATCTCCTGCCGTCGCTCTACGGCAGCCGAAAACTGGGTCTTACCCACACGCCATGTTCCGGATCGGCCTGGCAGATTTTGCCCGGGGACACTCCCAGAGAAACGATGATTCAGCAGGTGAAGCAAGGCGCGCTGGTGGGGCGTCTTTCTATGGGCAACCCGGCGTCGAACGGCGATTTCGCCGGTGTGATCAAAAACAGCTTCCTGGTGAAGGATGGTGCACGTCAGGGTGCGCTGGCGGAGGTGATGATCAGTGGGAATGTGGCGCAGATGCTGAAAAATGTGGTGGCGGTCAGTGCCGAGAGTCTGGACATGGGCAACATTCGGTTACCCTGGCTGCACGTGTCGGGGCTGAGCTTTTCATAGCTGCCCGACAGTGAAGCACCAATCACTCCGGGGGAGCGGCATAGTGCAGAAGTATTTTGTCGTACTCGCCACTTTGCTTGAGTGATTCCAGTCCCGCGTTGAAATCATCCCTCAGTTTTTCCGTCTGAAAAACGAAATAGCGCGGCGCGGGCGGAAACAGCCGGTGGTAGACCACCGGCTGCTCGAACAGCGCTTTCTGCGCTTTGAGCTGACTTCTCTGTTCGGCGATTCGATAGTATTCGAAGATGCGTTGTTCCAGCACGATGAAATCCGCACGACCATAAAACAACAGGGATGCCTGCAAGTCTTGCTTGGCCACTTCGCGGTATGAGGGATTGGCGGCGGCCATGTCAGAAAATTCTTTCCCCAGGAAGTGGCTGGCTTTTTGGAAGGCGACGATCGAGTGTCTGGTCAGGTCCTGAATGGTCATGTCCTCACGATAGTCCCGCGAGCTCAGGCTGATCGCGACATTGTGAAAGCGCACCACTTCCTGGGATATGAAGCCGTTTTTAACGTCTGGCGGCACATTAATCAGTCCATCCAGTTCACCGTGCTGAAACATGTGTACTGCGCGGGCAAACGGCAGGAAGAATGGCTTGATGGTATAGCCCGCCGGGGCGAGTGCTTGAACCAACAGATCGAGCTGTATCCCCCGACGAGTCTCTGCAATAACCCAGGGCGGAATGGTGAAGCTGACGCCGACCTGCACCGCGTTCGCCTGCAGCGATGAGGTCCAGACACTCAGGGTCAGAACTAAACTCAGGAGTTGCACTCGGCCCGCCCACCTCAAATGATCAGACCCTTAAATTATGAATGACGGACTCGAGCGCGCGGTCGAACATCATACCGTTTTCGATGATGGACATGTCACCCTGCCGGAGCAGGTTGGCGAACTCTTTTCTCGGGATGGTTTGCGATTTGGAGCCATTCCGATTCACCAACACCACCGTATCCGTGGCTTTGACAATGGCGGCCACCCGTACCTTGGAGGTGGACCCATCCGCCTCACTGCGCTTCACCCAGGCATTGGGCGTGAGATCTGCGGCCATAATGTCGTATTGATCCGGTTCGGACTCCGTCTCTTCTTCTGCCTCTATGCCTACTTCTGCCTCTATGTCTACTGCTACCTCCATCTTCGGTAAGTCTGCGGGGGGCTTGTCGGCCGGGCTGACTGGTGGTGGGGTAGCCGGCTCTGTCGATTCATTGGCGTCGAAGATGTCATCGACTTCGATCTCTTCCACCAGATATTGGCTGTTCAGATCGTTTGCGGTGCAGAACTCAGCAGACAGTTTATCCAGCCAACGGTTCGCCTCAATGGGCGTAATGCCAACATAGTCGAGTTTTTGCTCCATGGCAGAAATTACCGCGTCCTGGAGTTTTTCATCATTGTCGGTCAGCGCCTTCATGAGCCGAGACTCCAGTTCCATGGCATTCAGCCAGTCTGGCGCGGTGGTGCTTTCTTCTTTGTTGTGAATGTAAAACAGTGCCTGATTCCAGGGGCCTTCCAGAAACGCCGTCATGGTGTCGCTCAGTTGCCGGCGGCTCATAAGGTTGTTAATGTGATCATGCGCCACACGACGCGCGGTCTGTGTGCGGGCTTTGGCTTTTTCCGCGCTGATCATACGCTCTTCAATGAGTCTCGCCCGGCGTTTTTCGGCCTTGATGAACAGGTCCAGGTCCTCCTGGCACTCATCAAACACACTGTAGTCATCCTCAAATTCGTTGTTGACCTTCTCCACCACCGACGCCACTTTGTTGTACAGTGAATCCCGTTTTCTGTCCTCGGTGGGGGTCCAGGTTGCGCCGGCATCCGCGATGGTGTCCATCAAGCGTTGGGCCGGATTTTCCATATCGCTGAAGAAGGTGGGGTCCAGCAAGGCGGCTTTCATCATCGGGCCCTGCATATAATTGACCAGCGTTTTCATTTGCTCACTGACGTTTTGGTCCGTGTTTACCTGATCAAACATCATGGACAGCATGGAAATCGTGTTGGCGGAAGACTCATCCACGCTGGACTGGCTTTGCGCCATATAGTTGGATACCTTTTCCGACAAGGGCTGATAACTAGCTTCGCTCAGGTACCCGGCGTCATTATTGGTTAAATTGGGCAGCTGGGCGTTGGCGTGAAACCCCTGAAGAAACTCATCCACCGTCGCCGGTTCTGCGGAAAAGTCCGGCGTGACCAGGTGCTGTTTCAACGCCGGGTTCTGGCTGGCATTCCGAATCAGGTTGGCGAACGCCTGCTGAATTTCCTTCTCGCTCAACCCCTCTCCATCGTCCCGGCTCGTTTCTACCAGCGCGCCCAGCGTTTCCTGGCGCTTTTTCTTACTGGTTTCCAGTTTTCGGTCTTCGTCGTAACGGTACTCAATCGCGCTGGTGTCCAGATCGGGAAGCACGCCTCGCCGGGCCAGAAACTCATTGAGGTCTTCCAGAAAGTGTTCGTAATTGTCTTCCATCACCTCGGCAAGGGCGATGATGGCGGGACCCGCCTGTTCGTCCTTGAGATTCATCTTCTCTGTGGCATTGACCAGGCTTTCAAACAGATAGCGGGGGGCAACGGGCAAGGCCGCAACTTCCAGCTCCAGTTTCATGGCGTGTTCGATTCGCATATTGAGCGCGGAGAGCTCGTCCGGAAAATCGCCCAATAACTTGGAGATGGTGCGGCTCACCAGCAGCTGCTTTTCCAGTTCGTCTGCTTCCACCAATTTCAGTTTGCTCAGCCGTTCTTCCAGCGCCTGCTCTTTCTGTTTTTTTCCCAGCTTCTTGGTGGACTTCTTTTTTGCCTCAGAAGGGGACAGATAGCGCTTGAAGCTTTCTTGAAGTAAGAACGCAAACGAGGACAAGAACGCATCGTTGTTGTGCAGTAGTTTTCTCGCCACGTCCTTAGAAATGGAGAGATGGTGTTTTTCGTCCGAAAATGACTTTGTTGCCTCACTCAGCATGGAAAAGTAATCATTGTAGACTCCCTTCAGCAACATCATGGCATGAGACTGGAAAGCCTCAACATTGGCAGGGATTCGTTTAGGGGCAATGGTCATGGGGGTAGCGTCCGAGCGGTTGGATTACGCAAAATCTAACAGCAAGGCTAGTCCACAACGCGGTTTTTTTCCATCGGAACCATGGTCCGGAATGTAAAAGAACGCCAAATGCGCCGGGTGCAGATGAACTTGATTCCGTTACCACCACACCTGTGCACGAATTTGATCCAGCTCGCCGGAACGCTCCAGGCGATCGAACGCCTCTTTAAGCCGGTTGAGTGTGGGCGCAGGAACGCTTCTGCTCACGCCAAAAAACACCGGTTCTTCGTTTAAGGTAAAGTGATGTGTTGCCAGCCCCGCGTACTCCCGATTATGTTTGATCTGATATTGCATCGTGATCTTGTCTTCAAAAAATCCCAGAATCCTGCCTGCCCGAGTTTTTCGGGGATTGAGTGCCGACGTTGCGACAGACTCAAAGTGTATGGCAAACGCGTCCTCCATAAGGCGCCCGGCAAACACCTCGCCATAGTAGACGTTGTGTTGCATTCCGATTTTGAGCGATCTTTCCTCTGCAATTGCGATCAAACTGTCCAGGGTGGCGATGGGTAGGTTCTTGTTGGCCTGCTTGACGACCAGCACCATCTCCGACATTCGCTCCGGGCCAATCCAATGCATGAAAGTGGCGCGCTCGGGCGTTTTCGAGAGTGTTGTCATCAAGTGTAACCGGCCATTTTTCATCTCCTCCAAGGCTCTGCCCCAGGGCACCTCGATGAATTCGGGGGTGAAGCCTGCCTCAACCACCAACGCTCTGGCCAATTCGACATCAATCCCGGTCCATCGGCCAGTGGTGTCTTTGTAGTACTGGGGCGGATAGTCTGCCACCCGCACAATGATGGTTGATTCTCCGGCATTGCCGTAACCAGTCGTCATGAGCAGGTACAAGCTGCAAACAGCGATCATCAAATATCGAAGCCACATTGTCGCTAACTCCACGTGAACGGCGAGATGCTTTCATTGATTTTCGTCGATAAAGTCGATTCCTGCCAGCGATTCGAAACGGCGAATACATCCCCATTCGGAGGTATTACTGTATATTTATTGTCCAGATAGAAACCTTATCTAAACTAAGGGTATTGGAGTGCATCGGCTGGGAACGCCGCTTTTTTCCGCTTTACCACGTTGAGGTGACTAATGAAAAAGATACTGCTTGTGCTTTCCCTCCTGACACTGGGCATTGGTCCGGTACACGCCGAGCTGCCAGAACTCAAGATCATTACGGAGGAATATCAGCCCTTTAATTTCAAGGACCCGGACGACCCATCCCGGAAAATCCAGGGAATTGCTGTGGATTTGTTGAGCGAAATGCTGGCGAAATCCGGCTCAAAGCAAACGGCGAAAGACTTTAACCTGTGGCCTTGGGCGCGTGGTTATCAGGCGGTACAGGACGAGACCAACACCGTGCTGTTCTCGACGACGCGTACCGCTGAGCGAGAATCCGTGTTTAAGTGGGTGTGCCCCATCAACGAGCTGAAAACCGAACTCATTGCGTTGAAGTCATCCGGCATTAAGATTCAGGATCAATCGGAAATCCTGAAGTATAAGATCGGTACAGTGAAGGACGATGTTGGGGAGCAACTGGTGGTAGCGGCTGGCGTACCCGTTGACCAGCTACAGCGCACGACCAAGTACGAAAACAACATCAAAAAGGTCGAGAGCGGGCGTATTGATCTGTACGTCGGCAGTATTGAGAGCGTGAATGCCATGTGCAAAACGGCCGGCTGCGACCCGGCCAACTTTGAAGCCGTGTACACCTTGAATGTGTCTCAATTGTGCTATGCCTTCAACAAAGGCACGGATGACCGGGTCATCGCCACACTGCAGGCGGCATTGGATGAATTGATTGCTGCCGGGAAGTTAGTGGAGTTGAATCAGAAGTACGAGAAGTGGAAGTAAGCGCTGATCGCCCTTGAGGCTACGTGGATAGAATTGGAGGATATTTTTATCCGACCTAGGAGCCTGTCGGACTTTTAACTCCGAACATCAAAGCGTGAGATAATAACGCCACTCTATTACTCTTACATCGAGAGCCAGAATTTCCATGAGTCGTTTTATCACCGCCAACCGAAACACTGATT
>JBPJFY010000022.1:0-44691 GCA_051208045.1 Oleiphilaceae bacterium G1-8 | reverse complement strand
TACGCTGATTCATTCTGCTTTAGGGTCGGTTGATTGTTTGGCGACTAACAATCTACCTTGTTGCAGAATGAATCCATAATAATATCATTGAGTTACGCTAAGTAGCTGCTTAATGTTCTACCTATGAAGCCAACATAGTGCGTAGGGAGAGCGAACAGGGTTTGCTCTCGCGTAACAAGAGGAAGAATGATTGCCTGAATTACCGGAAGTGGAGACAACAGCGCGGGGCATCCAGCCACATGTGGAGGGGCACGTCATCGAGGATTGGGTGTTCCGAGAGACTCGGTTGCGTTGGCCGGTACCTGCTCATGATCTGAGGGGCCTGACCGGGAAAACCATTCAACAAGTGCGTCGACGGGGCAAGTATCTTTTGCTGTTATGTGGTGAACACACCATGATTCTGCATTTGGGTATGTCTGGTAACCTGAGAATCCTGGATGCTGCAACGCCGCCCAAAAAACACGATCATGTGGATCTGGTGCTGTCCGGCGGGAAAGTGCTTCGTTTGAATGATGCGCGACGGTTTGGTGCCTGGTTATGCGCATCAACCCCTTGGCAGGAACATCCGCTACTGGCCCGCCTTGGGCCAGAGCCGGTTGTCACCCCGGTGGGTCTGGCGGGGTGTGAGCCCTTTTGCCCGGAGCGGCTGGCGCAGGTGGCACGCAGTCGGCGTAGCGCCATCAAATCGATCATCATGGACAGCCACGTCGTGGTAGGTGTTGGCAATATTTATGCCAGTGAAGCTTTGTTTCGTGCGGGAATTCGGCCGACGCGTCCGGGCAGTCAGATTTCCGTTGCCCGTTATCAAGGATTGGCGAAGAGCATTCAGTCTGTGCTGGCCGAGGCAATCGGGCAAGGCGGCACCACATTGAAAGACTTTACCAATAGTGATGGGAAGCCCGGGTATTTTGCTCAGAAGCTACGGGTCTACGGTCGTCCGGGTGCCCCCTGTCAACGCTGCCAAACCCCCATTCGGCAAATTGTTCAACAGAATCGATCCACCTTTTTCTGCCCCCAGTGCCAACGGTGAGCGGAGCAAAAAGGGAATTGCAACACAGTCTCACCAAAAAACGCAGGAAATTACGTTCTGTGATAGACACAGAAAGGATAACTGCTATGGTTAATACAGGTATAAAGAATTTTCAGGAGAATGAAATGCGCACAAAAACAACGGGCCTGTTGGTGAACGTGTTTGCTGTCTTTGCCCTCACACTGTCTTCAGCAGGGTATGCGAACCCCGTGGTGGAGTCCCCAACGGCGGCGAGAATGGTGGCGGATGCCGTAATCGCGCGACCTGTTTTACTGGCCACTACCCTGGGTGGTGCGGCGGCCTACATTGTTTCCCTGCCTTTCTCACTCGCCGGTGGCAATGCTGAAGAAGCCGCAGAGGTATTGGTGAAAGATCCGGCGCGATACACGTTCGTGCGGTGCCTCGGCTGTGTGGCTTCGGGTCGCAGTGTATCGGACACCATCCGTCAGGAATAATTCCTTCTTTCCGTAGACCTGTCTACAAGTCATCTACGCCCCACGCCCCGTTTCTCGGGGCGTGGGTATCTGGCATCAGCTCACCCCTTTCAGTACATCGGCCCACGGGTAAACTGGGTCGGCAAACGCGTGAAAGTGGGGGTTCAGCAGTGATTCCTTCGTGTTGTACCTCACCGGTCTGAAATCCGTATCCACGAGTATACCGCCGGCTTCTTCCAGAATGATTTGTGCGGCTGCGGTATCCCATTCCGACGTGGGAGCCAGTCGCGGGTACCAGTCCGCTTTTCCCTCGGCCAGCGCACAGATTTTCAGCGAGCTGCCCATACAGACCTTATGAATGTCGCCCAGCGTTGTCTGCACGGCCGTCAGCATGCGTTCGAGGGTTTCCGTGCCATGCCGGCGGCTTGCCACCACTGAGATTGGCTGCGTTAGATTCAAACTGCTGGCCTGGAGTTGCGCGGTGTCCTGTGCAACCTCTTTAAAAGCGCCGCCGTCACGCACGGCATGATACAGCGTGTTTTTTTCGGGTAAGTACACCACGCCAGCGGCTACCTGATGATCTTGAATGAGGGCAATGTTGACTGTGAACTCACCCGTGCGGTTGATAAACTCTTTGGTGCCATCCAGGGGGTCAACGAGCCAATAGCTTTGCCAGGATTGACGGACCGGCCACGTGAGACCCTCCACATCTTCTTCCGAAAGAATCGGAATATCGGGGGTGAGTGACTGAAGGCCTGCCACAATGATGCGGTGGGCCGCAAGATCGGCAGCGGTGACCGGCGAATCATCGGATTTGCTGTGTATCTCCAGCGTCTGGCCGGAGTGGTAGACGGCCAGAATGGCCTCGCCGGCCTGAACGGCAATGGCTTTAAGCGGGGGCATGAGATCAGTGGGCAAAACGGCTGTCATACGGTTTTCCTGATTGTGCGTGGATCGGGCATGGTTATTTGTCGTAAACAATCATACAATTTCAGTAAGGCATTGGCACCTCGTCTGTCAGGGTGCAGGAAAACGAGGCCGGAAAAATACCTAAGGGGAACGATTCGCACGATGATAGATTGGCAGCAGATTGATACCGTGTTCCTTGATATGGACGGTACACTTCTGGATTTACATTTCGATAATTATTTCTGGTTGGCACACTTACCCCAACATTACGCCAGTCACCACACCATTTCACTCGAAGAAGCGACGCAGCGGCTGGAAACCTTGTACCAGGCACAGGAAGGTACCTTGAACTGGTACTGTGTGGACTTCTGGACAGAAACGCTTGGCCTGAATATCCCGCAGTTAAAGGAAGATCTGGTGCATCTCATCGCCTTTCGTCCCCATGTCGAACACTTTCTGGAAGAACTGAAACAGACCCGGCACCGGGTGGTGTTGGTGACGAATGCACATCATAAGAGCCTGAATATCAAACTTCGCGTTACCCGGCTGGACCACTTTGTGGATCAGATAATCTGCACCCACGATATTGGTTTGCCCAAGGAAAATGTGCAGTTTTGGGAGGCACTTCAACACATCGAGCCGTTTGACCCTGCCCGCACGTTGTTCATCGATGACAGCATTTCCGTGCTTAACTCTGCCCGCGCCTATGGCATCAAGCATCTGTTTACCATTCTCCAGCCTGACAGCACCGGTCCCAGGCGAAGTGATCTGGGCTATCAGGCCATTGATGAATTTCGGGAGCTGATTCGTAAACCATGACACACACAGATGAAAAAGACGAGCTGGTCGTCCGGCTGGATAAATGGCTGTGGGCGGCCCGCTTCTTCAAAACCCGTGCGTTGGCCAAAGAGGCGGTGGAAGGCGGAAAAGTGCAATACAATGGGCAGCGGTGCAAGCCAGGCAAACATGTGGAGCCGGAAGCGACGTTGTTTATCCGACAGGGGTGGGCCGAGAAAGAAGTGGTGGTGCTCGCGCTGACCGACCGACGCAAGAGCGCTAAAGAAGCTGTGACCCTTTACGAAGAAACGGAAGACAGCCTGAAGCGTCGCGAGGAGCAGGCCTGGCAACGAAAACAAATGCAAATGGCGCATTTACCCCCAGCCCGCCGGCCCACCAAAAAGCAGCGCCGCCATATCGTTCGGTTCAAAGAGCAGGAAGCTTCCTGGTCACCGGATGACTGATTCCATATACTAAAGAAGCAGCCCATTGAGAAGTCGGAGGTTGGCATGTCACAGTCAGATGCGTTTTATCGATTTATATTTGAAGAACATGATATCCGGGGGGAGCTGGTGTGCCTCTCCAACAGTTACCAGGATGCGGTGCGCTCGCGTCCGTACCCGGGCCAGGTGCGCACGCTGTTGGGTGAGTGTCTTGCTGCATCGGTGCTGCTCAGCGGCACACTGAAATTTGATGGATTACTCAGTATTCAGGCGAAAGGCAATGGCCCTGTTTCCCTGTTGATGGCAGAGTGTACCCATTATCGAAAGGTTCGGGCGGTGGCCCAGTGGTCTGAAGAGGCGGCACTGGAAGAACTGTGCCTGACAGATCTCACTTCGCACATTGGTGAAGGAAACATGGCGATCACCATTGACCCCGACAAGGGGCAGCGCTATCAGGGCATTGTTCCCCTGATGGCAGATGGATTGGCGCAATGCCTGGAAGCCTACTTTCAGCAGTCTGAGCAGTTGGAAACCCGCATTGTGCTATTTGCGGATGAGCAACATGCGGCAGGGTTGCTGTTGCAGAAACTGCCGGATCAGAAGTCGGCCGATCCGGATGCCTGGAACCGTATTTGCCACCTGGGTGCATCCATCACTTTTGAGGAGTTGAAGACTCTGCCTGGGAGCGACATTGTGCATCGTTTGTTCCATGAGGAGGATGTGCGCCTCTATCCGGAAGAGACCATCGATTTTGAATGCAGTTGTTCCCGCCATCGCACTGAGATGGCGCTGACTTCGATCGGAGAAAAGGAGGTGTACCAGATTTTGGAAGAAGACCATCTGGTCTCCATTGACTGCCATTTTTGCGCCACGAAATACGAGTTTGATCGCGCACAGATCGATAAACTGTTCCACCACCACACGCTTCAGTAAGCATCGTTTTCACGATGTCCCCCCGTGAGTGAACTGTGCTACCTTTCACCGAAAGAGACAGATTCACTCACAAATTGTCGTTTTTTCCACCGTTATTTGGCATAATGGCGCCCCGACTTTTACACCCGGTCGGCTTATACCGGTACTAAATAACTAATATAGAAAGAGATTTTTGGCAGCCGAAGAGGTAACTTTCTGGCCAGCACAGAAACCGGCAACGAATTCTTTTTTATCTTGAGGACATAGTAACAGTGAGCAGCACGCATATTGATCTGGGAACGGCGCAACTGGTCGAAGAAGCACTGAAACGACACGAAGGGCGCTTGGCGGCAAACGGCTCCCTGGTTGTTACGACTGGCAAGCGTACCGGTCGATCACCGATGGATCGTTTTATTGTAGAAGAACCCAGCACGTCAGATCTGATTCATTGGGGGCCCATTAACCGCCCATTTAATGCAGAAAAATTTGATGCGCTGTGGGAGCGCGTGGAAGCCTATCTGGCGGATAAGGAAAGCTTTGTTTCCCATGTGCATGTGGGTGCTGATCCGGATCATTATCTGGCCGTGAAAATGACCACGGAAACAGCCTGGCAAAACTTGTTCGGACGCAACCTGTTCATCATTCCGGAGGGCTATAACCCGGCTGACAAGCAGGAGTGGCAAATTCTGAACTGCGCCAACTTCGTGTGTGACCCTGAGCGGGATGGTACCAACAGCGACGGTACGGTCATTATCAACTTTGCCAAGCGCAAAGTGCTGCTTGCGGGCATGCACTATGCGGGTGAAATGAAGAAAGCCATGTTCTCCGTGCAAAACTTCCTGCTTCCTGAAAAAGATGTACTGCCCATGCACTGTTCTGCGAACGTCGGGGAAGATGGTGAGACTTGCCTGTTCTTCGGATTATCCGGCACAGGCAAGACGACGCTTTCCGCAGATGAGTCGCGTTTCCTGATCGGTGATGACGAGCATGGCTGGGGCAAAGGCACCGTGTTTAATCTGGAAGGCGGTTGTTATGCCAAATGTATCGATTTGAGCAAGAAAAACGAACCGGTGATTTGGGATGCCATTCGATTTGGAGCCATCGTCGAGAATGTGGTTATCGATAACAAAAACCGTGAGCCAGACTACACGGATGTGTCTTTGACCGAGAATACCCGCTGTGCGTACCCACTGGAGCATGTTGAAAAACGTGTTCTGGAAAACCGTGCCGGTGAACCGACCGCGATTGTGTTCCTGACATGTGATATGACCGGCGTACTCCCACCTGTATCCATTCTCTCGAAAGAGTCCGCAGCCTATCACTTTTTGAGTGGCTACACGGCATTGGTCGGATCCACGGAAATTGGTTCAACGTCAAAGCTGAAGTCCACCTTCTCCACCTGCTTTGGAGCGCCTTTCTTCCCGCGTCCTGCGGGTGTGTATGCTGAGCTGCTGATGAAGCGTATGGAAGAGTTTGGCAGCAAGGTTTATTTGGTGAATACCGGCTGGACCGGCGGATCCTATGGTATTGGCAAGCGGTTTGATATTCCGACGACACGCGCCATTATCGCGGCGGTTCAGAATGGATCGTTAAACGGGGTGGAAACCGAGCACTTGGCCAACCTCAACCTGTCTGTGCCTAAGTCCGTGCCGGGAGTGGATGATAATTTGCTGAACCCCAAGAATACCTGGGCAGATAAAGCAGAATACGATACCAAAGAGAAAGAGTTGATTGCCCAGTTTGTAGAAAACTTTAAAAAGTTCGATGTGTCTGACGCCATTGTGGCTGCAGGACCTAAACTGAAGTAGGTTTTTCTTAACTCAAAAAAGCCGACCAGTGTGTCGGCTTTTTTTATGTCTGAATGTTTTTCTCAGTGAGCTTTGGCGCGTAATCCCCGTTTTCCGGTGTGTGGCAGGCATAAAAAAAGGCGCTGACATTGTCAGCGCCTTTGAACTTAGCTCTCGCCAGCGTTAGCGGTAACCTACTGCCAGCGGAACAAAGGCAACCAGTACCAGTGCGATACCCATGACCACCAAAGGCATCAGGATGCGCTCATGTCGCTGATAGAATGTGCCGGTATCCTGGTAAGCAAGCTCTACCTCTTTTTCACCAACGACCTGGCGTGCCAGCAAGTGGTTCAATGCCACGGGTGGGCTGAGGTAGCCCAGTTCGAAGGCAACCAGCGTCACCATCCAGAAGTGGATCGGGTGAATACCGCTCTGATAGGCGATGGTAGCAATGGTCGCGCTGACCAGAATTACCGCGCCAAAGGCATCCATAATCATGCCAAGTACGACCAGGATGCATACCATCAGGATCATGGCAGTCCACGGTGAGGAGAAGGAGTGCGGGAACGCTTCCATCATACCCGAGCGCTCAATCACGCCGCCAATACTGACCGACAGGCCGAAGAGCAGAAGCAGTGCGCCAATTTCTGCGGCAGTCTTAGTGGTAGAATGACGTACGCTCTTCTCAAGACCGTCGTGATTGAATTCGCCGCCAACGCTGCCTTTCGATTTAGAGAAGCGAACGTGCTCATAAATCAGGATGCCCAGCATCATCACCGGCAACAATCGCGCTGCTGAAAATTCATCCAGCTTCACGTCCAGCGCAAAGTAGTAAAACAGCAAAACGCCTGCGATAACCAGAATGTAGGGGATGATGGGAACGAAATTCTTCACCATTTCCGGGAATGCTTCGCTTGCCGGTGCCAGCTGAATTTTACTTTGACGGTTCACCGTCAGTACCACGAGGAAAAACAGCGACGCGGTTAACAGGAACACGTAAGCGCCCCAGCCAAACAGATCATCCGTCGTTACTTCACGGTTGAGATACGCGATGACGACCACCAGCAAGCAGGGACGTAAAACAACCCCCATACTGCCGGACATGGCGGTCGCTGCGAGCGCCAACTGTCGGCGTGCGCCTTGTTCACGCAGTTCGTGATAGATGACCGCACCTGCCGCGATAACGAAAACACCCGATGCCGCAGTATAGGCGGTAGGGATCGCCGCCAGGGCAACCGCGACGCACGCCAGCAACTCCGGAGGCATTTTCCAGGGTTTCAGCATGTTGAAAATTAAATGAGCCAGCTTGGTGTGCTTCAACATCATACCGGCCCACACATACAGGCCGACATTCAGGAACATGTCGGACAGGTCCATCATCTTATCCAGATAAATACCGATGCCCGCGACGTGTCCCCCCAGCATAAAGTAGGTGCCGGAGATCAAACACATGGTGGTGTACAGTGGCACAGCAAGCAGCGCCTGAGGAATACTGCCGCCTGGCTCGGCATCTTCCGGCACCCGGAAGATCTGGAGGCCGCTGACGAGGGTTAACAGGCCAAAACCTGAGATCCAGATGAGGTGGAGCGCATCTTTTTCTGCCGATACGATGCCGCCATCACCATGCGCCAGATCCCGGAACGACCAGGCAGACAGGAACAGCATGCAATTGGCGATAAACTGCAGGAAGTGAGAAAGCGTATGATCCAGCTGTGTTTGCATGGAACGCATGGCAATATGGTGCCGCGTAAATGTAGCGGTAGATGCACACAACAATACCAGCAGTGCCAGCGTAAAGCGCTGCGAGGTGAGACCGAAGGCAATCAAGTCCGCAACAAACAACTCCACAGAGCGATAGATTTTTACACCGGGTGTGACGCGTTCTTTGAGCTCGTCATAGCGCGCATACTTTTCGCCACACTCTGTTTTCAGGTTTTGCAGTGCTGATCTCAGAATGTCGGGATTGATTGGATCCGGGGCCAGCAAGTCCAGCACATCATCACCACCGGCTTGTTGCTCCTGTTCGCGAATACGCGTTTTAATTTCCTGTTCAATGTCCAGGTTGGGGTCACATTCCGGGGGCGTCGGATCTGTTCTCAGTTCGTAGTACCCGGACCAGAGTTGTTGTCCCAGGCGCAACATCTGGTTGTGGATGTCACTACTGGTACTAAAAATCACAACTGAAAGAAGCAATATACAGGTGGGGAGGGAAGACACCCACTCAAGTGTGGTTCGATTTTTGATCCCGCTTGCCATTTTTTATCCGTGCTGATTTTTGAAGGGTTTACATAGTGAGAAACCGAAACCGCGGTTGGCAGTTTCGGTTTCCCGAAATAGCTTTCCTCAATGCTGCCCACCGACAGCAGACCATCAATTGTAAGTCAGTAAGTGGCGATTGAGTCGCTATGCGTTGACATCAGGGTGAGCTCTGAGAGCTCACCGCAGCTTGCATCACTCCCGCGTGTCAGCACACTCTGCTTTGGAAGGATTGGTCTTGCAACGAACTTTCTTCATCAACTTCAATGCTTTCGCGTCATAAACGCCGTCGTCACGCAGGCTGATTCGTACTTCCTGAAGCATTTTGTCGTAACCTTCTACGTCCTGTGGCTTGGGACGTACCCAGCTTTCGGCCTTGATTTCAGCTTCTGCTTTCGCAACGATGTCATAGGCTTCTTCATAACGTGCGGATGCGTACTCACGTACCTTCTGGCCGTAGCCTTCGGGGAAACGGTCAGACTGAATCAGCACCTGGAAGTTCATCTGGCCCAGTTTGTAGTCAAATACACCGCCCGCTGTGCCCACGCCTTTGTACAGTTCCAGTGGTGTGTAGGCAACCGCAGGTGCATACACCGCATCTACGCTACCATTGTTGAATTTTCCGGCAAAGTTGGCAGAGCTTGCGCCCACAACCGATGCGCCCACGTGGCGTACCATGGTAACGGCAGCCTTGTCGTAATCAAACGTAGCGACTTTCTTGCCTTGCAGGGCTTCTACGTTATCAACAGCGCGGTCACGCAAGAACAGGTAGACAGCGCCGGCCGGGAAGATGCCTGCAACTTCGTAGTTACCGTTTTTCAGCAGGGTGGCTGCTTTGGGGTTGTTCAAAGTAGCCAGAACCATTTTCATTTCTTCTTGGCTGGGGATTGCACCCAGTGCTTCGAGGGAGCCGGTGAAATTGTTGAATTCACGAGCACGTGTACCAGTCAACAGCACAGAGTCACACTGGCCAGCTTTAAAGTCTTCCGCCGCGATTTTTTCGTCGGTGTAGGCTTTCATGTCCAGGTCGATGCCCCACTTCATGTTGGCAGGCTTGGCTGACTTCATGACGTTGAACAGTGGGCCGTTCGCGCCAATGGGATCAAATACGCAGAATGTGCGCTTCAGCAGGTCTGCATTGACAGAGGTGGATGCCATGGCAGCAGTGGTTGCTACGGCAATTGCAGTTGTTTTTATGTGCTTGGTCAGTTTCATGGTTATGCCCTATTTCCTTTCAGATTTGTGTTTATACAGCTTACAAAAGATCATCCAGATCTACGGTTTCAACATTTGACGCTTTCTTTTCGTCCCAGAAGGTACCCAGACCGCCGACAGGAGTTCTGTGACCTGTCGCCTGCGTCCACATCCGGTCAGACAGCGCTTGAATGTTATACGTTGCAATGGCGTCAATCATCTTGTGGCTTGGACGAGACGGTCGTTTCTTGATCGACTCGGCGTGGCTACGGATGACATTACGCACTCGCTCCATGTCGCCTTTGGTAAAGGCGGCCATTGCATGCAATACATGGCTCAGACGGACTCGCTTGCGCTCGCCAATTTTGTCTGAGGCTTCCAGTCGTTCCCAGGCGCTTTCGCCTTTTGGCAGGGCGCCGGGAATCATGGCCCATACAGTCGCTTTGATTGCCATAGGTGCACCCCACCAATCCGCATTGGTCAGACAGCTGGCAGCGCGCTCAGCTTTGCTGCCAATGTTTTTGGGGACGCCAATGGCCACGGTGGACTGGATTTCATTGTTCAGCGCCTGCAGCCCTGACAGCAGGCCAGCCAGCCAGATGAACTGGTCGAATTCGGTATCCAGATCTGGACACTCTCCGCCTGGCTCACCGTAATGCGTTACCAGACGCTGCCACGCCAGGTACTGGCGCTTGGCTGCGTTGACCAAATGACGTTTCTGAGCGATCAATGCGTCTTCGGCTTCGTCCGGGTTTTGCTGCTTGATTGCCCGGGAGTAGCGCAGTTCCTGCTCCAGTGCGCGCTGCTCTTCACAGGCACCCGCAGACAGGTACATCATCACCGCCAATTGATCCGGCTCGGCCGTGACTCGTCCGAAAGACAACATCAATGGTGCGGTAGCTTCACTCATGGCACAACCCATGGCCATGTCATCCTGCTCCAGCACGAACGGAATCGTGTGATCTTTCGCGAAGCCTTTCATTACATCGCCGGTTGTTTTGTACATCATTTGGTTGATCAAATTACAACCCGATAGTGTGATAGCAGTGACAATCAATAGAGCCTGTTTCAGGGCACGTCCCAGGGACAGGTCTCTTGGAATGGATGCAGTAGTAGGCCTCACAATGTTCTCCTTATAAGTTCGGCGATTTATTGTAGTGAGCCGAACGATTTTTCTGGTTTCAGGTGTATACTTAGTGTGTTTTCAATGACTGCTATCGTGTCATTTGTTTCACTTGGGTTCGTTTTCTGATACAGGGTGTTCGTAAAAAGTTGTACAGATTTCCCAAATCCCTTAACGATGTTCGATTATCCACATTTTCAGAAACAGTTGTGAGAAAAGAGACACAAAGCGAAAAATTGTTTACATAAATTGACATAAATTAGAGCAATTACTCAATGTTTTGTCGATGAAATGAGAGAGGAATCACAAAAATCACGGGTGCTCTGCTGAGGGGTGATGAAGATTTGAGCGATGTGGTCAGCCCGCTGGGAAAAATCGAAACAGCCTCGATCATTTTGCGATACAACGGGATGTTCATTTTAGAAATTGTGAGGAGAGAATATGCGCAAACCCGAACTTGCCTCGGCCATTGCGAAAGAGACCGGTCTGTCGAAGGAGAAAGCCGGTGAGGTGATCAACGCATTTATTGATGCAGTCACTGACACAGTCGCCGAGAACGAGAGCGTGGCACTGATTGGTTTTGGGACATTCAGTCAGCGGCACCGACAGGCCACAACGGGCAAGCATCCGCAGACGGGAGAGCCCATTTCCATTGCAGCGAGTAATTCCGTGGGGTTCAAGCCGGGTAAAGCGCTGAAAGAAGCCTGTAACGGGTAGGGAAACTGGGCGCCGGTCGCGTAGACCGGCCGCCAGTCTGTCGTCGAGAGGTCAAACGTGCAGTCGGTCGCTGAAAGCGTCCAGGATCTCTTGGGAAACGCCTTTCACCTTCAGTAGGTCATCGGTACTTTTATAGGGGCGCGCGTCGATAATGCGCTGTGCCAACGCTTTACCAATCTTGGGTAGCTGAGTCAGCTCCTCAATGCTGGCAGAGTTCACATTCATTGTGTCGGCAGGCTTGGCGTCCGGCGTGGACTCTGTCACCAGTTCAGCAGCGGGGGCAGCGAGCTCAACTGGTGCTTCAGGCTTTTTTCCGCCTTTCCCTCCATTTGAGCCATTTTGCTGGGCTTCCAGTTTGTCCAGCAACTCTTCCAGACGCTTTTCCAGAGAAACGATTTCATATTGAATCGCGGTTTGTTTGTCGAGGGCGTCATTGGTGTTTCGGCAGATGTTCCAGAGCAGCCAGATGACCACACAGAGCGCGATGAATCCTAAAAATCCCATTTCCACTTGTCTCCTGTTATATGTCGGTTACTCATTACAATAGATGATTTAGCTATTTTGTAAACCGGAACTGGTCAAAATATCCACGACCATAGGCTTCATGCCGCTGAAGAAAAATTCCACCGCGATGACCATGACAATCAGGCCCATGATGCGCATGATGACTTTATTTCCGGAGTCACCCAGCAAATGGAGCAGGCGACTCGCTCCGATCAGACCAAAGTAGTTGATGGCCAGCACGGCGGTCATTGCCAGTATCAGTCCCAGTTTGTGGCCGAGCGTTGGACCATCATGCATAAAAATAATGACATTGGCAATGGCGCCCGGGCCACAGAGTATTGGCATGGCCAGCGGCGTAATGGCGATGTCTTTGCTGTACTCTTCCAATTGCTGCGTATCTTCCTGCAGTCGGATGTTGTCGTGCTTCATTTTGGAGAGCTTCGCCTGAAGCAGTTCCTGCCCCAGCATAAAAAAGATGATGCCGCCAACAATTTTCAAGCTATTGACGGACACGCCAAAAAAGTCGAACAGTGCTTTACCTGCGATGGCAAAAAAGAGGAGCATGATAAAGGCGGTGAGTGTTGCCCGGCCAGCGATGCTTTTTGCTTGCGCATGTGTGAGCCCGTGGGTGAGTGGTTTGAACACCGGTGCAATGCCAAACGGATTGATCATGGCAAAGAGTGCAGTGAAGCAGAGCAACGTATACTCAACGAGGCTGTTGTCGAAATCCGGACTCATGACAGCGTGTATACGGGGGCGCCGGATCGAAAGACATGACGCACCACGCCGGGAAGTGATTGCCCGATGAAGGGTGTATTTTTGCCTTTTGAAAGAAGCGACGCTTCTGAGACCTGCCAGACCTGTGCTGTGTCTACCACGGTCACATCGGACCAGAGCGCAAAATCCGGGAGTTTCGTGAGCCCGGCGATGCGAGCAGGATTCTGGCTGGTGGCGTTGACGAAGGCGGATAGCGTCAGCTCTCCCCGGTTAACCAGCAGCAGGCCCAGTGAGAGCAGGGTTTCCGCGCTGCTGATTCCCGGCTCGGACTCGGCAAACGGCGCTGCTTTTGCTGTGCTGTCATGCGGTTGGTGCTGCGAAACGATCGCATCGACAATTCCGCTATTAACGGCGTCGATCAAAGCTGTGCGGTCAGACTCCGTTCGGAACGGTGGCCGTGTGTGGTAGGCCGTATCGAAATCCAGGATATCGCCTTCTGTGAGCAGGAGGGAATGAATGGCAACGTCTGCAGTGACTGGAATGCCTCGCGACTTGGCAGCGGCAATGAGCTCAACGGAGCGTGCACTGCTGATCTGGCTGATGTGAAGGGTGGTACCGGTTTCTTCAGCGATGAGCAGTACCCTCGCCAGGGCGGCGGTTTCTGCCAGTGCCGGTTGACCCACCAAACCCAGCCGGCAGCTGAGTGCGCCTTCATGCAGGCAGCTGGATGAAAAGCTGCTGTCCTCGGGTTCGAAGAAAACCGTCATCCCGTGGCTGGCAGCATATTGGAAGCAACGATAGAGTGTTTGCGTGTCGATCGGCGTACCTCGTGCATGCAGTACCGCAATGCACCCGGCCGCCTGCAGTGAAGCAATCTCGCTCAGTTGTGTACCTTCATTTCCCTGGGTGAGTGCGCCAATCGGCAACACGCGCACAGCGCTGGTGGAGGCGACCTGTTCCAGAATCAGTCGCGTGATACTCTCCTGGTCATTGACCGGGCGCGTGGTCGGGTGGCAGCAGAGTGTGGTGATGCCGCCTCTCAGTGCCGCATGGGTTTCGCTTTCTATGGTGCCTTTTTGTTTATAGCCTGGCTCCCGCAGATGCGCACACAGGTCTACCAGGCCGGGAATGACGAGGCAGTCGGTAGCGTCGTGCGGTTGTGCATGGTCAGGCGCGGAGGCGTCCCGGAGGATACGTGTGTCTGCACCGTTACCTTCTGTGAGGAGCAAGCTGGCTGCTTCGGTTTGTTGCGACTCGAAAGAGTATATATTGCCGTGGGAAATAAGATGATTCTTCATGTTCTACTGCTCTCTCGATGCGATTTGCCCGCTCATGGCCATTGCCATGACAGCCATGCGCACCGCGATACCATTCGTGACCTGATTAAGGATGACGGATTGAGGGCCGTCGGCGACTTCGGAGGCAATCTCTACACCCCGATTGATGGGGCCCGGGTGCATCACGATGGCATCCGGTTTGGCGTAAGCTAGCTTCTTTTCATCCAGTCCGTAGAGCCGGAAATATTCGCCTTGACTCGGCAGTAAAGCGCCGGCCATGCGCTCCTTTTGCAGGCGGAGCATAATCACGACATCCACGCCTTCGAGTCCGGTTTTCATGTCATTGAATACGGTGACGCCCATGCTGGTCATCTCTGGCGGCAAGAGCGTATTGGGGGCGATGACGCGGATAGAGCCTGCGCCGAGAATTTTCAAGGCCTGGATTTGAGAGCGCGCAACCCGGGAGTGCAGTATGTCACCGACGATGGCAACGTGAAGCCCCTCAATTTCCCCTTTGTGCCGCCGAATGGTGAGCATGTCCAGCATGCCCTGCGTGGGGTGGGCGTGCCGACCGTCGCCCGCATTAATGATGGCGACATCAGGCGTGACCGACTGTGCAATAAAATGTTGTGCCCCGCTCTGCGCATGGCGAATGACAAACATATCACTGGCCATGGCACGGAGATTTTGCAGGGTGTCTGACAGGGATTCACCTTTTGATGTCGCGGAAGTGCTGATATCCAGATTGAGAACATCTGCGGACAAGCGCTTGGCTGCCAGCTCAAAGGTGGTGCGTGTACGCGTGCTCGCTTCAAAGAACAGGTTGACTACGGTTTTACCGCGCAGCAATGGCACTTTTTTTATGGAACGCTCCCCGACTTCAATAAATGAGTCGGCCATATCCAGAATTTCTTCCAGCAGCGAGCGAGGCAGACCCTCCAGGGTGAGGAAATGTTTGAGTTTTCCATCGGGCGTGAGTTGCAGGTTCGATTGCACGGTGCGGCTTACCTTGTCTTAAATTGTCGATGTCGTCGGTTTGTTTACTTCTTGCGAATTTCCAGGGACAACGGTTCGGGGCCATTGAGTTTTATTTGTTCGCCTGGCGCCAGCGAAACCCGCTCCCCGACGATGTCTGGCTGTATGGGTAATTCGCGGCCGCCGACATCAATCAGTGTAATCAATGTGATGCTGGCAGGACGTCCATAGTCAAACAATTCGTTCATGGCAGCGCGAATCGTGCGACCGCTCATAATGACGTCATCCACCAGCAGGATATCCTTGTCTTCAGTTTCGAAGGGCAGGTGGGAGGGTTTGACTTTGGGATTGAGGCCGATGCGGGTAAAGTCGTCGCGGTAAAAGGCGATATCCAGCTCTCCCACGGGTGTATCCAGCTTGAGACGCTCCTGGAGTGCCTTGGCCAGCCAGACGCCCCCCGTGCGTATCCCGATAATGGCAGGATTGACAAGTTGTCGGTCCGTGATGAGTCGCTGACAGGATTCGCCAATTTGAGTCATCAGCGCGGGAACATCTACCTCGGTGTGCATGTTGCGTTTCTACCTCCGGGGGTCAGGGTGTGGGAGCTTGGGTTGCCTGATTTTGCGGCTGGCTATTGTACCAGCTTTCAAACAAAAGTGATGCTGCCAGACCGTCCACGGAATGTTCGCCAAAATCCCGTGAACCGCCCGTCGCCATCACCTGGCCTTTTGCTTCAAAGCTGGTCAGGCGCTCGTCGTGCATCTCAACCGGGAGGCCGAATCGACCGTGGATGCGGTTGGCAAACTTACGGGCGCGTCGACTCATTTCGCTTTCCGAGCCATCCATGTTCAAAGGCAGACCCACCAGGACCAGGTCGGGCTGCCATTCTTTGAGGAGCGCGTCTATGATCTCCCAGTCAGGAATGCCATCGCGTGCTTTCAAGGGGGAGAGTGGCGTTGCTGTTCCGGTCAGGGTTTGCCCGTAGGCGACGCCGATTCGCTTGGTACCAAAGTCAAAAATCAGGAGGGTTTTAGGCATGACCGGCTTGTGTCGAGAGTTGGGACAGATTGATGCCCAGCTTGGCAACGGCAGCTTCCAGTTTTTTGTCGCTTGGGGTACGGAACAGGATCTCGTCGTCAGCAGGGCAATTAAGCCAGTAGTTGTTGGTGATTTCATTTTCCAGTTGGCCAGCACCCCAGCCGGCGTAACCCAGGGCAACGAGCATCTCGGCAGGGCCATCATCGCTCGCACAGGCGACCAGGATATCTTTGGATGTGGTCAGGCAGATGCCGTCGCTGATGGCCAGGGTGGCTTGCCAGTCTCCCTGGGGTCGGTGAATCACGAACCCCCGGTCAACCTGCACCGGGCCACCGGCATAAATAATGTCTTTACGATCTGCGCCGCTGAGGTCGAGCTGCTCCAGTATTTCACCAAGATAAATGCCCAGCGGTTTATTGATAATCACACCCAGTGCGCCATGTTCGTTATGGTCGCAGATATACGTGAGCGCACCATCAAAATTCGGATCATGCAGGTGCGGCATGGAAATCAGAAACTGATGCTTAAAGGATTGTAGAATCTCGGTCATAACTGAAAGTATCCGTCCTGGCAGCGGGTTTGGCAAGTAAGATTCGCCCTAATAGCTCGACAGCCCTTTTTCCTGGAATGACCAGGTGCGAATAATTTCCAAAATGTCACGCTCTTTCCGGACATCTTCCGGGAAGGGGGAAAAGGGGGCGGCGAGACGAACAATACGAATGGCGGCATCATCCAGCACCTTGTGTCCCGAAGAATGCAGCACGCGAATTTCCTTGACATCGCCACTGGCGTAGAGCGCAACCAGCAATCTCAGGCGACCATAGATCTCTTTTTTGCGCGCTTCCTCGGGGTAATTCAGGTTGCCAATGCGCTCCACTTTTTCCAGCCAGGATTTCATATAGTAGGCGTCGCTGGTTTTCATGGTGGAAGCCGCGGTCAATCGAGTGACCCGGGGTCGCTTGGCGTAGGCGCGCTGCTTTTGGGCCAGCTCGGCCTCCAGACTGGCGATTTCCAGGCTGCGTTCCATCAATGAGGGGCGCGGTTGATCCTGAGGTTGATCTATCTCTTGCTCCTGCGTGTCTATGACGGGGGTTTTGAACAGGCTCTTACTTGCGCTCACCACAAACTGCTTTTCGACGACGCGTGGTTCCGGTTGGGTGGGTGGGGCGAACAAGGGTTGTGCCGTTTCCCGAATCTGACTGTCCTGAAATTCTGCGGGGGAAGGGGTGCTCAGCGTGGTGGGCGTGTCTTCGGAGCCGCTTCCCTGCTGGTTGGTCTGCGCCATGAAGTCCGCCTGCTCCGGCTTTTCATTGTCATCAAACTGCGCCAGCGTGATCTCCATCGTGTGTGGCGCGGGCAGAGGGTCTTCTCGGGTAAATGAGATGCCAAAGACGATCATGGCATGAATCGCCAGTGCCAGAAACAGGGTAAAGCTGAGTCTGTCTGCTGCGCCAGCGCCCATTACGGCTTGATTCATAGTGTAACTCGGAAAGTCTGCCTGGAAAGCAGCCGCGCTGATGCAGTATGAATGACATCTGGCGCTGCTGCATGGTTGTCGTTAACAGGATTAGCTCTGTTTTTGGGTAAGTTTAGCAGCGATTGCATCCATTAAACTACCAGCGATATCCAAATTGAACGATTTATCCAATTCACGGATGCAGGTCGGGCTGGTGACGTTGATTTCGGTGAGATAATCGCCGATCACGTCGATGCCCACAAAGAGGAGTCCGCGGGATTTGAGCGTGGGAGCAATCTGATCGCAAATCCAGCGGTCTCGATCCGTCAAGGGTTTGCCGACACCGGTACCGCCGGCCGCCAGATTGCCCCGGTTTTCACCCGCCATGGGAATGCGGGCCAGTGCATAGGGTACCGGCTCGCCATCCACGAGCAGAATACGTTTGTCGCCTTCTTTGATCTCTGGAATAAATTTTTGGGCCATAATCTGATTGGCCCCATTGCGTGTCAATACTTCACAGATGACGCCGAAATTACTGTCGCCCTTTTTTACCCGGAAAATGCCGGTGCCACCCATGCTGTCCAGAGGCTTGAGAATAATGTCATCATGGGTATCCAAAAAGGATTTCAGTTTGCTTGTTTTACGCGTAACCAATACGGGCGGGCAGCACTGTGGAAAATGTGTGGCAAAGAGCTTTTCGTTGTAGTCTCTCAACGCCTGAGGTTTGTTGACCACCAGCACGCCACGCTTCTCTGCTTCCTCCAAAAAGTGCGTGGCAAAGACATACTCGCTGTCCACGGGGGGGTCCTTTCGCATGAGAATCACGTCCAGTGTTTCCAATGGGGCTGCTTCAATTTCGCCGCACTCGAACCAGCGTGCTGCGTCATCCATGACCTGTATGGGCTGCATGTCAGCATGCGGCACACCCTGATCCAGAAACAGATCCGCCATCTGTATATAAAAGAGGGACCAGCCTCGGCGTTGGGCGGCCAGCATCATGGCAAACGTACTGTCCTTCTTTATGTTGATGTGCTCAATGGCATCCATCACTATGCCGATGCGCATAAACGGAACTCCTTGGTAGGTGGTGGAAACAGAATTGCGTGCAAATCACCTGAAATTGATATTGGTAGTATGAATATTTGTACTATGCTTAGTCTAAACGGGTTATTGGCCAAAACAAAAGCGAGAAGAAGCGATATTGAACTAATCTGAACCTGTCCACAACCGTGGTGACAATTTAGATACAAACTGGCGCTTTCTATATTTCACTTATTAAACTATAAATAATAAGTGTTTATGGATTGAATAATGAATCTATGTTAAAAGAACACGTTAACATACTGGTAGTGATTTATTTTATTCTCCGTTTGGCTAATAAAATAGGTACAGTTGTTTGATATAGCTCAGGGCAGTTAAACAATGGAAGATAATTTCGAAAACCTAAAAATCATGGTGATTGATGACAGTAAGACGATTCGGCGCACTGCCGAAACGCTGCTGAAAAAGGTCGGTTGCAATGTCATCACGGCGACGGATGGCTTTGATGCTCTGGCTAAAATCGCAGATACCCATCCGGATATCATTTTTGTCGATATCATGATGCCTCGATTGGACGGTTATCAAACATGTGCACTTATTAAAAATAACAGCGCATTCAAGTCGACGCCTGTGATTATGCTGTCCAGTAAGGATGGTCTGTTCGATAAGGCAAAAGGCCGTATTGTTGGTTCAGATCAATATCTGACCAAGCCGTTTAGTAAAGATGAATTGCTGGGTACCATCAAGGCGCATTTGCCGGCGATTTCAAGCAGTGAATGATCTCTTATTCTGCCTGATGCAGTACGTGGCTAACGGTTGCCGTAACGTGCAGAATGTTAATCTCTTTTTTAATTGGAATGTGTCAAATCGGGGGAACTATGGCTCGTATTTTGATTGTCGATGACTCGCCCACGGAAGTCAGAAAAGTATCCAGTATTCTGGAAAAACATAACCACGAAATCATTACCGCGGATAACGGTGCTGATGGGGTTGCGGTGGCAAGAGCCGAACAGCCGGATCTTGTATTGATGGACGTGGTGATGCCCGGCCTGAATGGGTTCCAGGCGACCCGACAGTTAACCCGCGCGCCGGAAACGTCTTCCATTCCGGTAGTGATTATCACGACCAAAGATCAGGAAACCGACCGGGTGTGGGGGACGCGCCAGGGGGCGAAAGGCTATCTGGTAAAACCTGTGAACGAAGACGCACTGATCAAGACCATTAACGAACTTCTCTCTTAAGAGTTAATGCCCTGATGGCGAGTCCATTTTCAATTCTTGCTGACATTGCCAGTCGCAGCAAAGCCTTCTCTAAAGGTCTGCCTGCCCAGGAAGAAACCGTCGAGCTGTGGAGTGGTATCGGTTTTACCCTGGCAGGACAGAAGTATGTCGCACCCATGGGCGAGGTGGTGGAAATTCTCCATTTACCCAGATTTACCCAGGTACCCGGCGTGAAGCATTGGATGTACGGGGTGTCCAATGTGCGTGGGCGACTCCTGCCACTTCTGGATCTTGGTATGTTTTTCAGTTTGCCTCAAAGTGTGGTTTCCCTGCGAGAGAAACGGGTGCTGGTGATTGAGCAGGGCGACATTTTCAGCGGCCTGGTGGTCGATAGTGTTCAGGGCATGCAATATTTTGCCGTCGATGGCTATCGGAACTATGCAGATAATGTGGCCCAGTCGCTGGCTGGATTCATTCACGGTTCGTACATCAAAAACGAAGAGGAATGGAACGTGTTCAGTACTGTCTCGCTGAGTCAGGATGAGCGCTTTCTGGATGTCTCACAGGCATGATAGAAATAAGAAAAATGGGCTTGAAGAAAGCCGTTTAACCCGCTAAACAATAACGAAGAGAATCACAAAAGGCCGGGAGCCGGAAGATGAAAAGTAAATCTGGAAAATTTAATGCAGGCCAGGAAAACAGCACGCCGCTGATCGCGCTGGGCGTGATATTTGCGGCGCTGTTTATTGCATTGATCGTGACTATTTTCATCATTGACCGAAATAGTAAGCACGATAATGAATACATTAATTATGCCAGTGAGCTTCGGGTATTGTCCCAGGAAATTGCGAAAAACGCGACGGAAGCAGCGGGCGGCAAGCAGGCGGCTTTTGACGAGTTGAATCGTTCCCGGGATGACTTCGAACGATTGTGGAAATTCATTATCGGCGGTAACCCGGAAACCGGCCTTCCTCCCAGCCTGATGGCCACGGAAAGTGGTGTGCAGAAGTTGTGGGATGACGTGAAAGGCAATGCAGACCAGATTCTCGGGGCTCAGGAAACGGTATTGACCCTGCATGAGGTTGCGCAGACATTGAATGAAACGATTCCACAAATGCAGGTGGAATACGAAGAAGTGATTGACATTCTGCTGGAAAACGATGCGCCGGCAGATCAGATTTCGGTGGCGGAACGTCAACAGCTCCGCGCAGAGCGAATTGTACGAACCGTCAACGATGTACTGACCGGGGATGAAAACGCGGTACTGGCTGCGGACCGTTTCGGGCGTGATGCGAAACTGTTCGGACGTGTCTTGAACGGCATGGTGGAAGGAAACGACGTGATGGGGATTACCCGCGTCGAGGACGAAGATGCGGTGTATGGATTAGAAGCCATCGCAGAAGACTTCCAGTTCGTCAACGAGAACGTTGATGCCATTTTGGAATCTTCGCCTGAACTCTTCAATGTGCGTAACGCTGCAGATGATATCTTCGTCAGCTCGCAGGGCCTGAAAAACGAAACTACGACATTGGCAAGCACGCTGCAGACGCGATCTGAAGGCCGACTTTTCAGCACCACCACGGTGGGTATTATCGTTGTGCTCATCTTCCTGGATGTATTGGTCATTGGTGTGATTCTGGTACGTCAGGGTCAGGCACGTTTGAGACAGACTACCGAACAGAATGAACAGAACCAGAATGCGATCCTGCGACTGCTGGACGAACTGGCTGACCTCGCGGACGGTGACCTCACCACAGAAGCGACAGTAACCGAAGATTTTACCGGTGCGATCGCCGACTCTATTAACTTCGCGATCGACCAGATGCGTGGTCTGGTAAAAGCGATCCGGGATACTGCGGTACAGGTTGCTGCGGCGGCTCAGGAAACTCAGGCGACAGCGATGCATCTGGCCGATGCATCCGAGCACCAGGCGCAGGAAATTGCCGGGGCTTCTGCGGCGGTGAACGAGATGGCGGTGTCCATCGATCAGGTATCTTCCAACGCAGCGGAATCCTCCGCGGTTGCGGAGCGGTCGGTTGCGATCGCGAAAAAGGGTGCCGAGGTGGTACAGAACACCATTCGCGGGATGGATACCATCCGGGAACAGATTCAGGAAACATCAAAACGTATCAAGCGACTGGGTGAATCTTCCCAGGAAATCGGGGATATCGTATCACTGATCAACGACATCGCAGACCAGACCAACATTCTGTCTCTCAACGCGGCGATCCAGGCCTCTATGGCCGGGGATGCAGGGCGAGGCTTTGCGGTGGTTGCGGACGAGGTGCAGCGACTGGCGGAACGTTCCTCTGCGGCAACCAAGCAGATTGAAGCACTGGTTAAAACCATTCAGAGCGATACAAACGAAGCGGTAATTTCCATGGAGCACACCACGGCAGAGGTGGTACGCGGAGCCCGACTGGCTCAGGATGCGGGTGTGGCGCTGGAAGAGATCGAGAACGTATCGATGAACCTGGCGGACTTGATCCAGAACATTTCCAACGCCGCGCGACAGCAATCTTCGTCCGCGGGCCACATCTCCAATACGATGAATGTTATTCAGGAGATCACCTCACAAACCTCAGCCGGTACCAATGCGACAGCGAAGTCGATCGGTAATCTGGCAGAAATGGCGAACCAGCTCAGAAACTCAGTAGCCGGCTTCAAACTTCCGGAAGAAGGAGAAGACCAAGAATCCGATATGGCTTGATAGCAATTGCGCGGAGGCTTCGTTTTGAGACCCAAAGCGAGGTATGCAGTGAAAACTGATGTCAGACAAACTGGACTTAACACAAACAGGTTCGTGGTCTTTACAAAAGCTTCCTGAGCTGGATGATGACCTGTTTAGCAAGTGGCAAGAGCTACTGGAAGACCGAATTGGGCTCAGTTTGCCTGTTCATCGGAAAGTTTTTCTGCAGACCAATCTGGGCGCACGCATGCGAGAGATTGGTTGTGCAAGCTATGAGGAATACTTTGAGAAGGTTAAATCCGGTACGGCAGGCGTCATCGAGTGGTTGATACTGGTCGATCGCCTGACGGTTCAGGAAACACGCTTCTACCGGGACCCCGATGGCTTGGATCTGGTCAGGGATTACGTCATGACCCGTCCGAGAGAGGTATTGGAAAAACACCCGCTAGCGATTTGGAGCGTGGGATGTTCGTCCGGTGAAGAGCCTTACTCCCTGGCCATGTTACTGAATGAATGTTTCAACGTGCTGGATATTCGAAATTATTTTGGTGTCACCGGAACGGATATCAGCAAGCCTGTGTTAGAAAAGGCGAGAGCGGGTGTGTATCCGCCTCGAAAGCTGGTTACGCTCAGCGATGAGTTGAAAGAACGATATTTCCAGGTCGATGAGTCCAGACAGGCTTTTCGAATTGCACAGGAAATAAAAAATCGGGTCTGTTTTGCTCGGGTCAATATCCTGGAGCTGGATTTGGCTCCACTGAGCAGCATGGATATTATCTACTGCCAGAATGTGCTCATTTATTTTAAAAAATGGCGCAGGACGGAAATTTTGTCACAGCTTGCGAAGAAATTGGTACCAGGTGGGTTACTCGTGTTGGGATTGGGGGAAGTGGTCGATCTCAAACATCCGTACCTGGAGAGAATAAAGAACGACAAGGTGCTGGCGTTCATGCGCAAGCCTGAAGAGATATAGAGCGACTGGAGAAGTTATGGGGAATGGCCATGACTACGTTGCCCTGGAATGGGTAAGAGGCGAGATAGACGAAACGTTGAACCAGGCGCGACAAGCGCTGGAGGCGTTTGCGGACAATCGGGATGATGTTGCTCAGATTCGGTTCTGCCTCAACTACATTCACCAGGTACACGGCACCTTACAAATGGTGGAGTTTTATGGTGCCGCCTTGCTCGCCGAGGAAATGGAAAAACTCGCGGACAAGCTGATTCATAAGCGCATCGAACGGGTTACCGATGCGATTTCCGTGCTGATGCAGGCAATTCTGAAATTGCCTGATTATTTAGAGCATCTGACCGCCGGGCGCAAAGACGTACCGGTATTGTTGCTTCCGATTCTGAATGACTTGCGCGCCTGTCGAGGCGAAACGTTGCTTTCAGACAGTTCGCTCTTCACGCCTAATTTGACTCCCGTCCGCTACACAGCTGCAGATTCAGCCCGGCATCGGCTCCAGGATCCGAAGATGGTGGAGCACCTGAAAAAGCTCCGCAAGATGTATCGCGCAGCGTTGCTGGGAATCAAGAAAAACGAAAAAGTCGAAGAAAACCTCCATTATTTGCATAAAGTGGCCCTGCGACTGGAAAAGCTGTGCCAGCATACACCCCATGCAGAATTCTGGACGGTGGTGGCGGCGCTCATGGAAATGTTGGCCACACACGAACTGGAAGCCAGCAGCGCCATTAAGAAGCTGGTCATTGACGTTGAGCACGTGCTGAAGGATTTGTACGATGATCGACATGAAGCACTGGTGTTACCGGTCAACGAAGACGTACTGAAAAACGTCTTATTTTACATCGCAAAAACGGACACGAACCTGGCTCATGCCACAAAGGTGAAGCAACGCTTCAGTCTGGGCCAGGCGCTATCCACGCAGGAAGAAATCGACGCTGAGCGCGGTCGGGAAATGGGGCCGGGTAAAGACACCATTTCTTCTGTAACCAATGTGATTTCGGATGAGCTGGCACGAATAAAGGACCAGCTGGACCTGTATGTACGCAGCGAATATCGGGATGTGTCTGATCTCGAGGATGTGCTGCCAGGGCTGCACCAGATCAGTAATACCATAACGATTCTCGGGCTCTCCACCCCGAGACAGGTGATCGAAGAGCAGATTGCCACTATCCAGAAGCACGTAGATTCCGGCGAGTCGCCCGATGATGCAACCATTATGGACATCGCGGGCGCATTGCTGTACGTGGAAGGAACACTGGCTGGGTTGAGCGAAGAAAAGAAACGCGAGCGTACCCAGCAATCCAAAGCTGTGGAAGAAGAGTCGGCAGAAAGCCGCATCGCGCCCGGACAGATTGAGGCGGCGAACGAAGCGGTACTTCGGGAAATACGTAACGGACTGGAGCAGGCGAAGAATTGCATCGTCAGCTTTTCCGCCTCCGGTTGGGATAAGTCTGAAATCAATGATGCCCCGGCAATCCTGTCCACGGTGAAAGGCGGGCTTCAAATCATTTCGCTGTCTCAGGCAGCCGGCCTGGTGGATGCCTGTAATCGATTTGTTCAAAAAGCCCTGCTGGCCAGTGATCAGCCACCCAACATGAAGCAGTTGGAAACCCTGGCTGACGCCATTACCAGCATCGAATATTACCTCGAACGTTTGAGTGCCGGCAGTCAGGATAATGACCTGATTTTGCAGGTCGCCGAAGAGAGTGTCACCGCCCTCGGCTTCCCCGTGGGTGCAGAAGAAACGTATCAAACCCTCCAGCCTGAAACACCGACAGAAGAAACCATTGTCGAAGTTTCTGCCTCGGAAAAAGAGCGGGATGACGATCTTATCGATGATGAAATCATTGAGATCTTCATTGAAGAAGCTCAGGAAGTGCTTGAGTCGATGGATGAGTACTTCCCGGCCTATCGGGACGCACCGGAAGATCCGCGCGCCCTGGCCGAACTGCGTCGTGCGTTCCATACCCTGAAAGGCAGTGGTCGGTTGGTGGGTGCGGCGACCGTAGGTGAACTGGCCTGGGCGGTCGAGAACATGCTGAATCGCGTGATTGACAGCACCATCACTCACAACAACCAAATGTTTGAGCTGTTGGCAAACGTCATACGCTTCCTGCCCGGCGTCATTGATGCGTTCAAGGAACAGCGCGATGCACCGGATATCAGCGAGTTCGTTTCGCAGGCAGAACTGATCGCGAGCAACAAGCAGTCTCAACTTGAGACGGCGGAAACCGACAGTGATTTGAAGGCGGCGCAGGCGATCAAAGATGCGGAGCCGGATTGGGAAGAGCACGAGGAGCCAGGCGAAGCAGAAGTGTCTGAAGCGGTGGCTTCTGAAGATATGGCGGCGGAAACTGAAGCTGGCCAGGACGTTGAGGCTGTAGAACCGGAAGAAGCGCCTGAGCCGACAACGTTTGAAGGTGGTGCAACGCTGATTTACACGCCGCAAACGAAAGCCCAGCTGGATGCTGAACGTGACGAACCCGAAGAGATACCGGAAGAAGAGCGTGCTAAGTCGGATGACACCGAACTAGAGGCCGAGTTGGACAGTGAGTTTGCAACGCTGGCCGAAGAAGACGTTGTCGAAACCTCTGATTCTGAAGAAGCGCTTGTCGATATGGCGCCAGAGGAAGAAGAGGAAGATGAGCTGATTGACGATGAGATCATTGAAATCTTTATCGAAGAAGCGGAAGAAGTACTCGGGACCATTGATGAATTTCTGCCTACCTACCTGTCTGAGCACGATAATCGTGAAGCACTGACGGAATTGCGTCGAGCATTCCATACCTTGAAAGGCAGCGGACGAATGGTCGGCGCGACGGTTGCCGGCGAACTCGCCTGGTCCATCGAAAACCTGCTGAACAAGATTATCGATGGCTCGATTTTCATGAACGATGACATCGCGGATCTTATGCAGGCCGTGGTGGGTATTTTGCCTGACCTCGTGGAAGACTTTAAGCTGCAGCGAAAACCGTCACACGACACGGCGGTGTATGAGAGCCAGGCCAGTGCTCTGGCGAAGGGCGAGCTGGTACAGCCCCTTCGCAGCGTGATGGCGCCCGCAGCGAGCGCACCTGGCGTGGAGGCAGTAGAGTCTGCACAAGAAGAAGCTGGTGCTGTTGAAGACAGTGCACCGGAATTGCCCACGATCTCAGAAGATGCCGGATTACTCGTCGATCCCGTGCTGTTGGAAATATTCGAAAGCGAGACGCGCACTCACATTGCGACACTCCGCGAGTTTGGAGAGCAGTTTGAAGCCGCGGGCGAGCCCATCTCAATGACCGATGATGTGTCACGTGCACTGCACACCTTGAAGGGCAGTGCCAATACGGCAGGGATTGAGCCGATTGCCAAGATCGTTATTCCCGTAGAGAAGTTCGCTAAAGATGCGCGGGCGGTCAACGTGTTTGCGGATCAGTCGGTTATCGATATCTTTGAAATTTTTGTCTCGTTTATCGAGACCGGGTTGAATCAGCTCAGTACGACGCCTCAAAAAGAAATTGAAGGCACCGAGGATTTTCTCAAAGATCTGGCTGCGGTGCAGCTGGAGAAATTGTCGGATTATGATGTGGATGCCGAGAGTGCGGTTTCAGAAAAGCCGGATCCGCAATTGATCAATATTTTCCTGACCACCGGCATCGATATCCTGTTGGATGCAGAGCGTATTCTGGAGCACTGGAAGCATAATCCTGTGCCGGGAGAAGAGCTGGAGCAACTGGTTGGTGAGCTGCAAACCCTGGCGAATGGCGCTGAGGTCGCCCAGTTGACGCACGTGGAAGATCTGTGCCGAGCGTTGGAGTTGGCCTACGAGCATGCCCGTGATGAGTCCTTTGCGAAAGACGATTACTTCATCAGCACGGTCATCGCAGGACATGAGGCCCTGTTAAATCGCATGGATCAAGTGGCGGCCGGATTAGCAACGCATCCGGACCCTGAGTTGTTGGATCGACTGTCTGCGCTGGCCCCGGATTACGCGGATGTAGTGCCACCTGTACTGTCGGACGCAGTGTCGGAGGAATCTGTTCTCAGTGAGGGGTTGGATGCGTTGGATGAGATCCCAACGCTGTCAGAAGAGGAAGAATTGGCAGGTGTACCCGAGGAAGAAGTGCTGGTGGATCCCGGATCTTACATTGCGCTTGACCCGGAAATGGTGGAAATCTTCCTCGAAGAAGCGAATGATCTGATTGATGAAAGCGGCGAGCAGCTGCAACGTTTGTCTGAAAATATGCAAGACAAAGACGTGTTGGGCCAGTTGCAACGCACCTTGCACACCCTGAAAGGTGGGGCACGAATGGCTGAGATTGCCGCGATTGGTGACCTGTCCCACGAGCTGGAGTCGTTGTTTGAACGGCTGGGCGATGGGCGGCTACAACCCCGCGAAGAACTCACTGGCCTGCTGTTTGCCTGTCACGACAGTCTGGCGGGCATGGTCGAAAGTATTGCCGCGAACAACAGTTGTGAACCGGCAAATGAGCTGGTGCAGCAGGTGGCACGTTATATCGCTGGGGGTGGTGCTGCCGAAGTCGCTCCGGTGGAAGTTCCCGTGGCAAGGCCGGAAGAAGATCAGGTATTTACCACAGAGGCTGGCGACAGCGGGGCATTTACCGACACGGACTACGATCCGGAAATGGTTGAAATCTTCCTGGAAGAAGCCTTCGACATCATTAACAATACCAGCGATTTACTGGATAACTGGCATCATAATCTGGGTGAATTGTCCTTTATTAAAGAACTGCAGCGTGAATTACACACCCTGAAAGGTGGGGCGCGCATGGCAGAGCTTTCTCCGATCGGGGATCTGGCACATGAGATGGAAAATGTGTTCGAGCGCCTGGTCGATGGCCGAATGGATGCTTCAGAAGCGTTGGTGCAGTTATGCCTGCGCTGTCATGATGCGCTGTCCGGTATGGTGGATAGCATTGCAAATCAGCAGCCGCTTACTGCCGCGACAGAACTCGAAGCTCAGTTGGCAGCAGCGCTGCAAGGCGCTAGCTTCAGTGTTTCAGAGCCTGAAATTGAAGTTCCCGATGAAAGCTTGACCGAAGATGTCGCTGAAGAGGCAATGGAAGCGTCTGCGCCAGAAGAAGAGGGTACGTCGGAAGACGAGGCTACAGCGGAAGGAGAAGAACTGGCTGAGCATGCGCAGGAAGATGCGATCGCGGGTGCTGAGCAGGTAACGCTGGATCCGGAAATGGTGGAAATCTTCCTCGAAGAGGCAGAAGACATCATCCACAACAGTGGTGAGCTGTTGAACAATTGGGAGTCGGACCTTTCCGATACCGGCTTTGTGAAAGAACTTCAGCGTGAACTGCATACTCTGAAAGGCGGGGCGCGCATGGCAGAAATTTCGGCCATCGGCGATTTGGCGCATGAAATGGAAAACATTTTTGAGCGCATTACCGATGGGCGTATGCAGGCTTCGGAGGCCATTGTGGCCCTGTCGCTCAAGTGCCACGATGAGTTGGCCACGATGGTCGAGATGGTGGCCAGCACAGGTTCCGTAAAAGCTGCCCCCCATCTGATCGCCGAACTGCAGGCGATGCTGGCGGGTGGAGCCAGCGCTGCTCCAGAAATGGTGGCAGTTGAAGATCTGGAAGCACCTGCCATGGAAGCACCCGTCGCAGAAGAAGAGATAGAAGAGCCCGTCAGCGAAGAAGCATTTGAAGCGCTGGATCCTGAAATGGCTGAAATTTTCCTGGAAGAAGCTCAGGAGCTGATCGACAGCACCGCCAATTCCCTCCAGGACTGGACCGACGATTTCGACAATCTGGACATCTCGAAAGCGCTTCAGCGGGATATGCATACCCTCAAAGGGGGCGCGCGTATGTCCGGCATACAGGCTATCGGAGACTTGGCGCATGAGTTGGAGACCTTGTTTGAGTCCATCGTGGAAGGCAAGATCCGACCCACCGACAATATCAAGGATCTGATGCTGGAGTGCCATGATGCGCTGGCCGGAATGGTGGAAGATGTGACAGCAAACAAGCTGCCACAGCCGGCGAAATCGCTGATTGATGCCATCCTGGAAGTCGCTAATGAAGGTGCGACAGAATCGGTGGTTGCCGAAACCATCAAACTTGAACGCGCCGGCGAAGACAAAATGGAGTCGCTGGTCACCGATCCTGATCATGACAACATTGTCGAAATGTTCATCGATGAGTCGGAAGAGCAGATTGGTCATATACGGGACCGTGTGGATGCCTGGAAGTCCAACCCTGATGATCTGCAGTCTGTCATAGAAATTCAGAGAGCCCTCGATGCGCTCAAGGGCAGTGCGAAGCTGGCGGATATAGATCCGGTGGATAATCTCGCCAGCGCCATGGCCAAGGCTGCCGAGCAAACCATGGAAGGAAACGCTTCGGTGACGGAGGAGCTGTTGACCCTGTCTGAGCAAGGCGTTGCCATGCTTTCGGAAATGCTCGCCAAGTTGTCTAACGGGCAGCCTGTTCCGCGCGCGACCGATCTCATCCAGGCACTGTCAACACTGAGTCTCAGTGAAGAGCGTGATGTCGCGACTGCCGAGGTATCCGGATCCGAAGAAGATGCCGAAGTCATCGAGATTTTCCTCGAAGAGGCGAATGACCTGCTCGAAACCATCGACAACCAGATGGATGGTTGGAGCAAAGATCCATCCAATCAGGCATTCAACAAAGAGTTACAGCGCGCCCTGCATACGCTGAAAGGTGGTGCCCGACTGTCTGGATTGAAATCGCTGGGCGACGCCAGCCATGCCTTCGAAAGCATGCTGATTCAATCGGAAGACGATACCCCCGTGTTTGACGGCGATTTCCGTGAACAGGCACAGAAGCATTTTGACGGACTGAATGAGTTGGTTGAGACGGTGCGTGAGTCACATCGCGAAATGGTTGAGCGTGGCCCGGTAGCCACTCCTCAAGCGCCGGCTGCAGCTGAAGACAAAGCGGCGCCCGTGGCGAAGTCTGCGGCACAGACTGAGGAAACTCAGATCATTGGTCGCCAGATGGCGCCGGATCAGGCAACTAAGCCGCCGCAAGCCGCTCAGCCTGCCGCACGACAGGCTCAGCAGGAAACTGTGCGCGTTGGTGCCGGTTTGCTGGATGAGTTGGTGAACCTGGCGGGTGAAACGTCCATTACCCGGGGTCGACTGGAAACGCAGATCAGCGATTTCAGTCACACGCTGGAGGAAATGACGGCGACCATCGAGCGTTTGAAAGAACAGTTGCGCCGAATGGATATCGAAACCGAGGCGCAGGTACTCTTCCGGGTTGAGCGGGAAGGCACGGGCACCGGTGCGGATTATAGCGATGACTTTGATCCGCTTGAAATGGACCGTTACTCGTCCATTCAACAGTTGTCCCGAGCGTTGACGGAGTCTGCGTCGGATTTGATGGACTTGAAAGACGAGCTCGCGGAAAAGTCGCGAGACGCAGAAACCCTATTGTTGCAACAGTCGCGCATCAACACGGAATTGCAGGAAGGCTTGATGAAAACGCGGATGATCCCGTTTTCATCCATGGTGCCTCGATTGCGTCGGATCGTTCGACAGGTGTCGGGCGAATTGAAGAAGAAAGTCGAATTTGATGTACACAATGCCGAAGGGGAAATGGACCGTACGGTGTTGGAGCGCATGGTCGCACCGCTGGAGCATATGCTGCGAAATGCTCTGGATCATGGCATCGAAGACCGGGAGAGACGACTGGCGTCCGGGAAATCCGAGTCGGGCACGATCGATTTGTCACTGAGCCGTGAAGGCGGTGACATTGTGCTGCGTATGAAGGACGATGGCGGTGGTATTCCTGTCGAGGTCATCCGTAAGAAGGCGATTGAGCGGGGCCTGTTGGATGAGTCCACGCAGATCTCCAATCACGAAGTTCTGCAGTTCATTATGCAAGCTGGATTCAGTACAGCACAGAAAGTCACACAAATCTCCGGACGAGGCGTCGGGATGGATGTGGTGGCCAGTGAGATCAAGCAGCTCGGCGGGCAGATTACGATCGACTCCGAAGTGGGCCGAGGAACGGAGTTCACCATTCGTCTGCCCTTCACGGTGTCTGTCAACCGAGCGCTGATGGTGAATACCGGTGAAGATTTTTACGCCATTCCACTCAATACCATTGAGGGGATTGTGCGTGTCAGTTCCTACGAGCTGGAGGAATACTACAAGCCGGATGCACCGCTCTATGAGTACGCGGGCAAGAAGTACAAACTGCAATACATTGGCTCTCTCCTGCAAAGCGAACACAAGCCCAAACTTCAGGGTCAGCCGCTGCCCTTACCAGTGATACTGGTGCGCGGCGGCGAACAATCCATGGCGCTGCAGGTGGACAGCTTGATGGGCAGCCGGGAAATTGTGGTAAAAAGCATGGGCGCGCAGTTCAGCTCAGTGCGCGGGGTTTCCGGTGCAACCATTCTTGGGGATGGTAGTGTGGTGGTCATTCTTGACTTGCCCGCGCTGATCCGTGCAGACATGAACGTACTGCAGCAGAAAGGTAAAGTGGAAGAGAAAGTTGCTCCGATATCCTTCCGACCCACGCAGGTAATGGTGGTGGATGACTCGGTGACCGTACGAAAGGTCACCACGCGTTTGTTGCAACGAAACGGCATGGAAGTCATCACGGCGAAGGATGGGGTGGATGCAGTATCAATTCTGCAGGAAGTGAAGCCCGATATCATGCTGCTCGATATTGAAATGCCACGAATGGATGGCTTTGAGGTGGCGAGCTTTGTGCGCCATGATGAGCATCTGCAGGATGTGCCGATCGTGATGATTACCTCACGAACGGGGCAGAAACATAAAGACCGGGCAATGTCGATAGGCGTGAACGAATACTTGGGTAAACCTTTCCAAGAGAAGACACTGCTGAGTACGATTGAAAAGCTGGTAAAAAAATAAAATCGGTGGCTTGAATGTCACAGCTGGAAACTGCGGGGAGTGCGACAAATCAAGCCAGGGTTGGCATCGTTTCTGACACGACTTTGCAACGGCATTTACTGAAGATTGCTGTGGAGTCGATCGGGCTGGAGATTGCTTACAACCTGGCCCCTGAGCGTTTCAATGATTCCATTGGCAGTGACTTTGGTGCCGGCATGCCCATCGATTTGTTGATTGTTGAGGTGGAAAACGAAGACCTCTGTGAGGACTTCGTCGATCAGGTGCTGGAACACATGTCGTGCCCGATTCTGTTTGGGTTGGGCGCCGCGCCGGAAAAACACAGCCCGGAATACCCGCGCTGGGAGCGCAGGCTGCATGCCAAATTACGGGATTTTCTCGGCGATATCGACAAAATTGATGATATCGGGGAATCCGTCTGTGAGTTGGAGGCCCAGCTGGAAAGCCAGCATCCTGTGCGGTTGTCCTCTTCCCTGGCAGCCCAACCCCGGAAGCAGATAAAGATCGAAGAGGTCTGGATTCTTGCGGCCTCTTTAGGTGGGCCGGAGGCGGTCAAGCTTTTTCTGGATAGTTTACCGGAAGGGCTCCCCGTCGGTTTTATCTATGCACAACACATCGACGCCAATTTTTCTGCCGTGCTGGCCAAAGTGTTAGCGCGGCATTCCGTTTTTAGTTTGAAGATTGCCGAGACTGGCGATCAACCTGGGTACGGCGAAGTGCTTCTTGTCCCGGTGGATCGGGAGATGGTGTTTGACGAACTGGGGCGAATCTGTTTTAAATCCACCCCGTGGCCCGGGCCATACGGTCCTTCGATTGATCAGGTGCTGCTCAATGTGGCAGAACATTATGGCAATCGTTGTCACGCGATTTTTTTCAGTGGCATGGGCAATGATGGCGCGATTGCTGCGCCCATGTTAAGCGCTTATGGCTCCACCATCTGGGTGCAGGAACCGTCGAGTTGCGCGAACAGTTCCATGGCCTGCTCCGTCGCGGACACCGGTTGTGCCGAGTTCACGGGGACGCCGGATCAACTGGCCGCGCACTTGATCAGTCGCTTCGAAGCAAAAAACGCCGGGAATTAATGTAAGGGTAAGCACTATGTCTAATGTGATTTCGATGAAAGCAACCACGGATAGCACCGGAATCATTTCCGGCTTGTTACTTCCGGTGGATAACATGGATTTGCTGCTGCCGAACGTCTCGGTGGCCGAAGTGGTGGACTATCAGAATCCCCAGGCAGACAGCAGCAAACCAGACTGGTTTCTGGGCACCATTCAATGGCGAGGACAATCGCTGCCCGTTGTTTCGTTTGAGCGTCTGAATGAACAGCCACTCAGTGAGCGGGGTGACAATCCACGAGTGATTGTAATCAACGCGATTGGGGAGTATCACGAGCAACTGCCATTTTTCGCCTTCATCACGCAGAACATTCCGCGATTGATTAAGGTGGATGAAGAGAGCGTGACCGAAGAAACCGACGAGGAAATGGGGCCCGCAGAAAAAATGCGTGTGTATGCGCAAGGTGACTTGGCTGTGATTCCCAATGTCGAATTTATGGAAAAGCAGATCTTCGAGCAGTGTCGGTAGGGCACGCTGATTCACAATGAAATCCATTCTTGTTCGGCTGGAGCACGTTTCCGTTGCCTTTGAGGCGCAGACCGTGCTCCGGGACATCTCCCTCCAACTCCTTCCGGAAGATATCGTTACGCTGATTGGGCCGAATGGTGCAGGTAAGACCACCCTCGTCAAAGTGATTCTCGGATTGCTGCCTGCATCCAGTGGTACGGTGGTGCGCCAGCCCGGGTTGCGCATCGGGTACATGCCGCAAAAGCTGACGGTGGATCCGACATTGCCGTTGACGGTACATCGGTTTTTACGCCTGGCCGGAGCGTCGTCCCGAGTGGTTGACGATGTCATGGCACGGGTGGATATCCAGTACCTGCGGAAAACGCCGATTCAGTCCGTTTCTGGAGGAGAGCTGCAGCGTACTCTGTTGGCACGATCCATTTTGCGCAAACCCGAACTGCTTGTGCTGGATGAGCCCGCGCAAGGGGTGGATGTAACTGGCCAAAGCAAGCTGTATGATTTGATCCGCTCCCTGCGCGATGAGTTGCATTGTGGCGTGTTGATGATATCCCACGATCTGCACCTGGTCATGGCTGCGACTGACACCGTGTTATGCCTGAACCAGCATATGTGTTGTTCCGGCCATCCCGATCAAGTGTCCAATGATCCGGCTTTTCTTGAACTGTTTGGTCGCAAGCCGGCTGAGTCCCTTGCGGTGTATCACCACCATCACGACCACGAGCACACCATTCACGGGGATGTGGTGCATCACCACGGCTGTGAAGCCGGGAAGGAGTGAGCATGCTCGAACTGGTGTTCAAAGGATTGGTAGCGGGGCTGTCGCTTGCAGCCGTTTCCGGGCCGTTGGGGTGCTTCGTCGTCTGGCGACGCATGTCCTACTTTGGCGATACCATGGCCCACTCCGCGTTGCTGGGCATTACGCTGGGGCTGCTGTTCAGCGTGGATCTGACGCTGGCGATCATTGCTGTGTCGGTCATCGTGGCGAGCCTGTTGACGGTGCTGATGAAGTCCCGACAACTGGCCTCAGATACGCTGCTGGGGATTCTGGCGCACAGCAGTCTGGCGCTCGGATTGATGACCTTAAGTTTTATGCCGGATGTTCGAGTGGACCTCAATGGCTTTCTGTTTGGCGACTTGTTAGCCGTCAGCACCAATGATGTGTTCTGGAGCCTTGGTGCGGCATTTTTTGTGCTGATCGTGATGTTGACCTTCTGGCAGAAAATGTTGATGGTGACCGTGGATGAAGATCTGGCTCAGGTCGAGGGCATTCCGGTGGACCGGATTAAGTTTGTCCTGTTATTGGTCCTGTCGGTGTTTATCGCAGTGGCGATCAAAATTGTCGGTGTGCTGCTGATTACGTCCATGCTGATCATACCTGCCGCCAGCGCGCGCAGGATTGCCAATACGCCCGAATCAATGGCGGTATCTGCGGCGGTGTTGGGCGCTGTTTCGGTGATTTTAGGCTACGTCGTCTCCTTTCATCTTGACACCCCGGTGGGGCCTTCCATTGTGAGCTGTGGTTTTTTTCTGTTTATTTTGATTTATGTCTTAAAAAAATAACCTGAAGCGCGTAATGTTAGCCGTACAAAAGCGTCTAAACAAGGATAAGCAGGGTACGCGAGATGGGTGAGACCAATACAATCAAAGAAGAAACCAAAGCCGTTGACCGGTTGATGCATGCGTTTATCGGGCGGGCTACCGGGGGCAATTCACCAGCTGCCATGGCGCAGGCCTATTTCGACTGGGTATCCCATTCGATGATGGTGCCCGGCAAACAGATGGAACTGGCCAAAAATATCAGCCGAAATCTTACTCGGTATGGTATTTATGCCGGCCGGGTGCTGGCGAGGCAGAACCCGGAGCCTCCGGTAAAACCCTTGCCACAGGATTACCGTTTCAGAGCGGAGTCCTGGCAAAAGTTTCCGTTCAATCTCATGCATCAGGCATTTCTCATGCATGAGCAGTGGTGGCATTATGCCACGACCGATGTGCCGGGCCTGAGTAAGCGTAACGAAGACATGGTGAGCTTCGGTGCGCGGCAGGTGCTGGATATGTTCTCGCCCTCAAATTTCCCGTTGACCAATCCGGAAGTATTGGAAAAAACTATGGAGCTGGGCGGTAAAAATTTCCTGGATGGCTTCAAAAACTGGTTTGCTGATCTACAGCGCTCGGCCAATGGTGAGCCACCAAAAGGCAGTGAAGATTATCAGGTGGGCGAGAACCTAGCGGTGTCGCCCGGTAAGGTGGTGTATCGCAACCACCTGATCGAGTTGATTCAATACAGCCCTGCCACCGACACCGTGCACAAGGCACCGTTGTTGATTGTTCCCGCGTGGATCATGAAGTACTACATTCTGGACCTGTCGCCCCATAACTCCATGGTGAAGTACCTGGTCGAGCAGGGGCACACCGTCTTTATGATCTCCTGGCGAAATCCGGACAGCACGGATCGGAATCTCGGGATGGATGATTACCGTGAGCAAGGGGTCATGGCGGCACTGGACGCTATTTCTGCGATACTTCCGGAGACGAAAATTCATGCGGCGGGTTACTGCCTTGGGGGCACCATTCTGAGCATTGCGGCCGCGACCATGGCGCGCGATGGGGATGATCGACTGGCCAGCATGACGCTGTTTGCTGCCCAAACCGACTTCAAGGAAGCCGGAGAATTGATGCTGTTTATCAACGAGAGTCAGCTCACCTTCCTGGAAGACCTGATGTGGGAGCAAGGTTACCTGGAAGCGGATCAAATGGCGGGTGCGTTCATGATGCTGCGCTCCAAGGATTTGCTCTGGTCACGAATCGTGCATGAGTACATGATGGGGGAAACCACCCGACTCAATGACTTGATGGCCTGGAACGCTGATACCACGCGTATGCCTTACCGCATGCACTCGCAATACCTGCGTTCCCTGTTCCTGAACAATGATCTGGCGGAAGGACGCTTCGAAGTGGATGGCCGCCCGATTTTCCTGCGGGATGTTCGTGTTCCGGTATTTGCGGTGGGAGCGACCAAGGATCACGTAGCACCCTGGGAATCGGTGTTCAAGATCCGTCGTCTGACAGGCTCCCCGGACAACACCTTCCTGCTCACCGCCGGGGGGCACAATGCGGGGATTATTTCTGAGCCCGGGCATCCAAGACGCAGCTATCAGGTACATACCCGCCACACTGGTGACAAATACGTCGGGCCGGAAAACTGGTTGCAGATTGCGGACAAAAAAGAAGGCTCCTGGTGGCCGGAGTGGGAAAAGTGGCTGGCAGAACGATCAGGCGATAAAGTAGCACCGCCGCCTTTGGGCAACAGCAAAAAAGGCTACGCGCCGATTTGTGATGCACCCGGCACCTATATTCTTCAAAAGTAACAGGAGTCGTTCGGACTGATTCAAGTGGCTATACTGCATAGCACGTCTTTTTTATTCTGGATGGTCACTTGAACCGAATAGCTTGCCTCGCTCAATGCCACGTGCCCGTTCGCGATGCACGTGGCTTTTTCCCGCGTTGATGAAAAAGTGGTGAGATCGCCCGTGCTACGCTTCTTGCCACGCCAGACGAACCGCCAGCGCGACAAAAACACCTCCGGCGATGCGGTTTAACCAGCCTTGTGTGCGTTCTGACCCACGAAAATGTGCGGCCAAAAAGTCGCCAGCCACGGCCACGGAGGAAAACACCGCCGCTGCGCACACCATAAATAACACACCGAGCATGACCAGTTGGGCCGTGACTGACCCCGCCTCTGGTTGGACAAATTGCGGTAAAAACGCCAAAAAGAAAATGATCACTTTCGGATTCGTGAGGTTCATCAGTGCGCCGCGACCCACCAATTGCCAGGCTTTGGGCGTGTTGGTCTGCCCATTTTGCCATTGCGCGGGGCCACTTCGGAACGCCTGCCAGGCAAGATACAGCAAGTACGCGGCGCCCAGATACTTCAACAACGTGAATGCGAGGGGAGAGGTCTTGAAGAGTACTGCGATCCCTAGTGCGACCAGCAGCGTTTGAACCACCAGTCCAAGGCAAATCCCCAGCGTGACCAGAAGGCCCGCAAGTCGGCCGTTGACCGCAGACTGGGTGAGTACAAAAAGGTTGTCCGGCCCCGGTGAGAGCGCCAGAGCCGTGGAGGCGGTCATGAATAGCAGAGCTGTGTCGAGTGAGAGCATGCGGCACCAGAAAGAAAGTGTGTCTTCGTATATGGTGCCGCATTATCGCAAAACCTGCGGGAAATAGCTCGTCTCCCGTTCTAGCGCTGACGATACCCGCCAGTGAGCCAATGCCTGCCGCGCATCAGCCTTTACTGCTTAATCAAATCCTGGGAACCGATATGGATGATGTCTTGATCGTTGCCCGGGAACAGGTAAAAGAGGGTTGAAAATGATTGGCCGGTGGTGGGCGTGAAGGTAATCTTATAGCCATTGATTCTGTATGAACCCGAAAACGACCGGTTTGCCCCACTGGCGGTATCGATGTAGTTGTAACTGAACGTGCCTGAATTGGTGAAGGTGATATCGGTGATCTGGCCCAACCAGCTGAGGGGGTTGGTGAGGTTCAGATGGCTCCATGTACCGTGCAGCCGTCCAGTGTACTTGCTTGCTTTGTTCGTATTCTTGTTTGCTGAATAGCGGTTGCCATTGATTGAAAATACGATATTCGAGCCCTCTTCTTTCCACAAACCGACCATTTCCTTCGGAGCATTCAGTGCTTCATCGGCGATATCATAGCTCATGTTGCGGATGGCAAATTTTCCTGAACCATGGTGCGCCGCAAGGAAGGGTTTGTAGATGTAGCCGTAATACGAGTAAGTGGGAACCAGGTAAATGTCGTGTGAATGGGAGGTTGAAAAACTCACCGGGTTGATTGAGAGCATGTTCATGACATCAGACAAGGTGCCTACGCGCTCCAGTTCATCAGTGAGCAGGTACACTTCATCGCTGTCATTAACGCCGACATAGAGGTTGGTTGGGGAATAATACCGATACATCCAGCCGTCGGTCTGCAGGTTGTCAGTGCCCTCTGGAAACAGATCTGTGTAGATGGATTCCGCACGATCAAATACGGCGGAGATGGTTAGCAAACGATTGAATTCACTGGCAGATACGCCAAGCGAGATGATAAACAAAACAAAAAACTGGGTAAAATGACGAACAGCTTTCATTATTGAACTCCTTGTCAAATGAATGCCTGGAATTGAGCAAAGCAGGCGGTAGACAATGGAGCGCCTGATATCCCTGTTGGCAATCTTTACTCAATCCGTGAGCGATAGTGGAATGTTTCGTCGGCAAGACTACAGTAATGTGGCCGGTAAGTAAACCCGGTAGGCATTCAAACGCTGGCCGGCCCGAATACTGCCATCCAGTCATAACGGCTATCCAGTACGGCGGGTTCATCGACCAAGCCCGGCTCAGGAATGAGTTAAGCCACCCTTTTCACCACCGCCGTGCCCGCTAACTTGTCATGCCAACCTTGCTTACGTTTGTCAAAGGCCACCCATATCAAACCTAAACACAACGGCAACGTCGCGAGAAAATAGGCGAAATACCTGCCGGTCGCCTGACCAACAGAGAGCTGCTCCGAATCACCCAGGCTGATGACTTTTAATTTGAATATCATTTTTCCGGGTGTGGCTGATTTATATACCCAGAAAAGTATGACGGCAACAGCGGGAAACACATACGAAAGCATGAGATCCAAAACACCACTCGACATTGATCCAGACCAGTATTCTTTGCCATAGACCGCGATCAATATAGGCACGGTAACGGCCATGAGAAGAAGCGTGTCAATCAAAGATGCCAAAACCCGAATCCAGAAGCCGGCAAACTCGTGATCTTTACCGTCGATGGTACTCAAATCACTCTCGGGTGCTTGATAGACATTGTGGCTATCCATACGTCATTTCCTTTTAAAATATAGTGGTTAAGATGCATCGCATTATACTGCCACGGGGTCTGACGTTAAATCGTCGGCGTGAAAAACGCGCTCAGACAGACCGGAATTTATATTCATTCACAAACACCTCTCATCATAGGATTTTCTTGATCGTCTGATTTCGTCATGATGCGTGTCGGCCCAGGAAACTAACTGATACAAGGGTTTGACTAAATCCTTGCCCAACTGGGTCAGCTCATACTCCACCTTTACGGGAACTTCGGGGTAGACCGTGCGATTAACATACCCCTCCCGCTCCAAATCCCGCAGGGTTTGCGTGAGCATGCGCTGCGAGACGCCGACGACTCTGGATTTGAGAGAGTTAAACCGGTCGGGCCCATCAACGAGCGCAAACAGGATCAGCACAGACCATTTGTCTCCGATCTGTGCCACCACATTGCGAATGGGGCAGTCCTCATTGTTATGGAACACACGCTTTTCGATGTGCGCTTTATCCTTTGCCTTCGTTTGTCCGTTATTCTTTACGCTCATGTCATCGCCCTCATGTCATCACCCAGACGTCTGATTCGATACGGTGGTTACCAAAATGTTCCTAAAGGACATATTAGTGCCTTCTTGTAATGTAGGTTACTATTAAATACTATGGTGTGCAAATGGTACTTTATTCAAACCAACAGCAATACCAGCACCAACACCAATACCAACACAAACGAGAGGAACGACCTATGTGGAAAATTATTCTATCGGCACTGTTAATCATCACAAGCGTGTCCACCACTGCACAGGCGGCGGACAAGCTGATCATTGACCTGCCAGCCTTACAAAAAAACTCGTGGACAGCGCAGGAGCTGGAAAACGCCACCCTGGTGACGGATTTCGTTCAGAACCTGATGAATAATCATAATTTTGACTACATACTTGAGCGCTACAACGACAGCGCTTACGTTCAGCACAATCGCAACCTGCCCGATAAAGTCACCGGCTTGGTCGGCTTTTTAAAAGACTTTGTTGAAGACTACCCTGATTACACCTACGACGTAAAACATATCTATGCCGATGGTGATTACGTGATCTTCCATTCCCACGCCACGCTGAAAAAAGGTGACCGAGGCAACGATGAAAAAGGCATGAACATTGTTGATACCTGGCGCCTCGAAGACGGCAGAATCGTGGAGCACTGGGACTCAATTCAGGCGCTTGATACCTTTATGCGGTTTTACTCGCTCATGAGTGGTGGCACTATCCAGAATGCCAACGGTGTATTCTGAACGCCTTGCTGGCTGGAACACGCCAAGCCTCGGTTTAAGAGGCATTGTCGTGTTTCCAGGTGACGGCAATGATAAATATGAACACCGCGACGCTGATCTCGAAAAAACTGAAAAAAAGATAGTGTAAGGTGCCACCCATGTAAACGGTGAAGCTTTGAATAGAGCCTGTGATAAGCGCAGCGAAAAGATTGACGTACTTGTTGAGCCGACTTATCAGGAATTTTGACAAGACAATCATGATCATCGGTATTTGCATGATAAATGCAAAAGTGAGCAGGAATTCTTCGGTTATTTTCATGCCTCCGGCTTCGCCCCTTAAAAATGCCGCCAGGGATTCTGCATGATGCAATGTGAAAACATCACAGTAGATGTAATTCACTGTCAAAAAAATCCACAGGACGGATAAGAGTCCTTTTCTGTCGCCATCCCATTCAAAAATCTTCATACCTTACCTCTCTTTGTTCACTGGTTTGCGGTATGAATAATCCGGACATTCCGGTGTCCTGTCGTCGTAATGGGCCTATTCGAACGTTTTTCTAGGCTTATTCTGCGGCTTTCTGTTGAAATTGCTTTCTGAAGGACGTTGGCGTGAGACCGGAGGATTTTTTGAACGCCGTATTAAATGTCGACTTGGAGTTGAAGCCCACCTCATAAGCTATTGTGGACACCAGACTATCTGTACTTTGCAGCAGCGCTTTAGCCGCTTCAATGCGAAACCCATTCACAAACTGAAAGAAGTTGGTATTCAAGTGTTGAGAAAGCGTCTCGGAAATATGATTCTCGCTGATCTCTATGGCAGCTGACAGCCGATTAAGCGATAGATCCTCCTGTAAGAAAAGCTTTTCTTCTGCCATAGCCTTGTTCAGCTTCTCGGAAATCAACGCCATTCTTTCGTCACTGAGCGTGGCTGTTCTGGCGTCTTCGGATGGTGGCAGCGCTTTATCAGACTCTGCCAGAACGGATTGATTTAACGCCAGATAACAGAATGCCATGAGAACGCACGCCTCCATCAAGGGGAGGACAACGCCTGAACCAATCCATCGCCACCCGATAAAGTTCATGATGAATTCAAGCGCATACATCAGCCAGGCTCCACCCCATAGTAGAAGCACAACCCTGAACCAGTCCAATGATCGTTGCTCGATCGTGGCAAACCGAGCCATCAATTGTGACCGATGTTGCCGGTGTAACTTAACGGCGGCAAAGAGATAAGCGCCGGTGAACACAACAAAGATCAGCATGGCCACGCTGCAAGTGAACAAGGCGAGTTTGAATTGATCGGGATCACGAGTCAGAGGATCGGCAAGCGCGAGCTTTTCTTCAGAACTTAAGCCAACGGCAAACGGAGTCATCGCTATTATTACCAGCAACGGTCCCAGCGCTGCCATAAAAAAGGCCTTGGCTGGCAGCCCACCATCGGGCGCCATAGTCGCAAATGCATAAAAGTAGAGAGCTGGCCCCAGCAGCACCCGGATGGGAAACTGGGCACCCGCCAATGCAGGTATATATTGGTAAGCACCGGTAAATATATACAGTTCACCTAAGATGTGGATCAGTAACAAAGCTAACAAAAGAATCAGGTAATTTGTTTGCCTATGTCTGGGTTTAAGTGCGGCAGTAAGGAGAGCAAACAATGTCATGCCCATCATTGCCGAATAAACCACAGTGGATACCACATCAACTTTCATTTTTGAATTCTCTTAGACCTTCACGCCAGTCAAGCCGGGTGCTTTGGCTAGACACCCCCGGCTACCCGATTAGCATTGCTGTGGCTTAACATGAACACACCCAGCCAGAAAAACCAAATAATCTGAGTAATACCAAAAATTTCGCTGAAGACTTCAGCGGGGTAAATTGTTGCAATACCGGAAACGCCTACAATGAGCCCAAGGTAATTCAGGCCTCGCGGGAATTCTTCCGCTTTTAAGTCCGACAGGCGCCTGTAATCAGCAAGGGCTTCACTCCTGCTGCATACATGCATGTCAGTCTAAAAACTAACCTGACAGTCTATATATGTGCAAAACCTGGAAATCCAACAAGAAGCGAAAAATGAAAAAACTACTCATCGTATCTGCATTATCATCTCTCATGGTCGCCTGCGGTGGCGGAGACAGTTCTCCCGCCCCATCGTCGTCGCAAACAACTACCCCATCGTCGGGCCAAGCACCAACCAAGCAAGTTGCCATCAGTATTCCTACGTACTCAGACGTTGCCATATCGGAAGGTAATGCCGCTGGAATCGCCACTAGCCTCAGAGATTTTCTTGAAGGCTATGCATACGACCTTTATCTCAACCTTAACGTGAATGAAGCCAACCCATCAAAATTTGAGGTCTTCAATCAACGACGTATCGATTACAGCTCGGAGTTATGTTCGCGTGGCGGCTCCATGGTCGCGACATTTACTGGAGATTCCTATCTGGAGAACAGCTTTTTACGTATCCCTGCCGGCGTGAGTGAGTAGCACTATCACCTATCAGTCGTGTACCTCACCTTATTTGAGTTCCGGTTACTATAACACTGGTACCCAAACGATTTCTGTCCTGAGCGGGTACCACGATTCAAATGGGTTTGCCAGCTACAATGCATCTGCTCGATTTACCTCCATTGCGTATGGCGTTTATTCCAGCTCATCAAATGGACCAGCAGCTTAGGAAGATGGCTCTCTAGAAATAGCAATTGGTTACTATGAACTGCGGTCTTTGCGGCTGATGGCCAGCTCTTGCTATCAATTGACTGGTGCGGGTAGTGATCGGCGGGAGTACATGCTAGTGGACGCGGAACTGTCATTCAACGAGCTGCAAAATACATACTCGTGGGAAACAAGATACGCCTTGGACTCAGAGCGTGCGTTTGATATGGCCATGCAAGATTGGGGTGGCTCTCTAGTAGCAACTATTGCCCAGCCCGTGTTGTGGGATCGCTCCTCTCGCACTCAGATTTACGGTGGTGTTTTTCTGTTAGCCGGAACTTCAGGCACGCTGGAAGTGGAGTTTTTCCCTGGCTACATGCAGTACAGGCTTGATACTGATAACGATGGCGATTTTGAAACAACGCAAATGATTGAATAATCGATTTACGCTCTCGCTTAAACAACCCAGCCAGAACTCTCCTGGACAAGCCTCCTATCAAATTGGCAAGGCCGTGTTGAACAAATCAGATTCTGAATTTTCGAACTATCTTCAACAAGCGTATGAGCTGAATCTTACTCCTCTTTGCCTGTGAAATTCGGCTTCAGTCGCCATGTATATTTCTCGGGTGCATTCTCAGAAGTATGTTCTAAAACGAATGCCAATTCAGGACACCTGTATTAGCCCGAGTTGAACTCTTATTTATGGATAATCCCCCCCGAAAGCGTCGTATTTTCCCCATCAGACAGGTACGTTTTCACTGGATTTCGGAACCAGCCACAGCGAATCCAGTGAAACGATCATAATCAAATAGCTGGGAAAGTGGCTAAGACTGCGTTGCAAAAAAAATCCGACCTAACAATCTCTAGGAGCCTGTCGGACTTAAGTGCGCGATTGCTGCACAGTGCGTTTCCTGACTGTAATTGAACGGAAAAAGCAGATTGCAAACCTACTTAGCCTCTTGATACGCATTTCACGTCCCTCAACGAGCA
>JBPJFY010000021.1:0-47230 GCA_051208045.1 Oleiphilaceae bacterium G1-8 | reverse complement strand
AATCAGTGTTTCGGTTGGCGGTGATAAAACGACTCATGGAAATTCTGGCTCTCGATGTAAGAGTAATAGAGTGGCGTTATTATCTCACGCTTTGATGTTCGGAGTTAAAAGTCCGACAGGCTCCTAGGCTGAAAACAACAATCCACTTGCTGTCAGATTGCCACGATGACTGAGCTGCCCGGCATTCCTACATCGCCAAAATTTACGAAAGCGTACACGTGGCTTGTGCTCCTGCTGGTGCTGGCCGGGGTGTTTTTTGCCACACTCTATCAAATCAGCCACCAGGCCACGCAAAATCAACAGTTTGACTACCTCAAAACGGTAGGTGATCTGAAAACCGCCGAACTGGCCGAGTGGGTACAGGAACGTAAGCGGGACATGCATGCCTGGGAACATTTCATCCAGGCGGAAGGCATCGACTCCGTGCACGGAAAGCTTTCGCTGCATACCCAAGGTGCCTGGCACGCCAGTAGTCACGAGACGCTCTCCGGTTTCCTGTTCGCACCAACCACCCTGCATGCCGTTGTCGTACTTTCCTCGCGTCATGAACTGATTCGGCGCTTTGGCGAAAACATCCCGGTAGACGCAACTCACCTTACTGCTAATTTACCCTCGGATTACCAACGAGGTACGGTTCAAACAGCCTTCCTCCCCCTAAAAACCGGGGAAACCCTGCTGACCTTCATGAAACAGATTGAACTCAATCCAACCCAACAAAATAGCCCGCTTGCCTGGCTCATTGGCTTTGTCGAACTAGACCGCTACCTGTTTGCGGAGCTGCAACGCTGGCCCATTCCCAGCGATACCGGAGAAGTGTTGCTGGTACGCTCGCACGAGGGCCAGGTGCAGTTTCTCAACAGCCTGCGCTTCTCGGAAGCAGCGCCGCTCACGCTTTTTCAGTCCCTGAGCAATCCTGACCTCCCTGCCGCCCGCTCAATCAACGGCGAAACGGGAGAAATCACCGGGCTGGATTACCGGAAAATCCCCGTGTGGGCGGCGATCCGCCAGATTCCCGGTACGGATTGGCACCTTGTGGCGAAAATCAGTGCGTTCGAAGCGCTGGCGCCCCAAAGAACGCTCTACTGGGTACTCGTCATCGCATGGATCGGACTGGGTATCCTTGGGGTGGCATTTATTCAGTTGGCACAAAAGGAATCCCGCATTGGATTGATTCGAACCCAGCTCAGCTCGGAAGAGAAGCGCCGACAGAACATTGAGCAACAGAGAGATGTGATCTTCACATTGAGCAGTGCGTTTTATGCACAGGTCGACCGACATCAATCCATTGTGAGCATTCATCCCGACTGGGCACCCCAGCTGTTGCAGACCACGACGCACCCCGCGCTGCCACAGGCCCCGGTATCACAGCTTTTTCATCCCGACGATTGGAAGCGCATTCTTCTCGCCCTGGATCGCCCCGAAGGCAGCCATCATGCGCCGCTGGAAGTACGGATCAAAACGGCCATTTCCACCTATCACTGGTATCGACTGGTGGTGCATTGGCATGCGACCCATGAACTGTATTACCTCGTGGGCCAGGACATTCAGGTGTTGAAACAACGCCAGCATCAAGAACGACAGGTCTCAGACATTCTGCGCTTGATCACGCGGTGCCACGAGACCGCAGACAGCGCCGAAGACGAACTCTCGTTGCTGAAAGGCGTCGCGCATGTGCTGGAGCAGCACGAAGACTACGATTTTATTGTCGCCGGTACCGTCACACCGGCGGGTGATCTGTTTACCCCCCTGTTTATGGTGGGGGATGAAATGTGCGTCCAGTACTTTATAACCCACTGCAAAGCCCACGCGCAGGCCACGGCCAATCCCGACGATGACCCCGCACTGGTATTGCCCTGGCTGTCTCATTGCCGGATCACCCAAAGCCATCACAACCTTCACGAAGACCCTCACTTTGCCCCCTGCCAAACGCTTTTTTCCAAGGCCGAGATTGAATCCCTGCTCATCATGCCTCTGCAGCTCAATCAGAAGGAATCCTACCGCTTGATCGTATTTTCCAGGGACCCGGAACAGTTCAGTGAAGCAGAAACGTTTATTCTCTCCGAGTTTGGCAACAGTCTGGACCTCAAATTGACGGAGATGAAGCAATACGTGCAACTGCGCGCATCCCAGGAGAGCGCCAACATGTGGGCGCAGATTGTCGCGTGCATGAGTGATGGTGTGGTGGTGACGGACCCCCATCTGCCCGACAATCCAGTGATTGCGGTCAACCCGGCTTTCGAAACCATCACCGGGTACGCGCCGGAAGACATCATCGGTCAGAATTGCCGCGTATTAAATCATGGGGAAGCCATCGACCAGGGCCAGAACATTCGCACGGCCATCGAACAGAACACCCCCATCCATGTGCAACTGCAAAACTACCGGAAGGACGGTACGCGCTTCTGGAATTCGCTGCACATATCCCCAGTCAAAGATCTGGACGGCAACACGCGGTATTTCGTCGGCATACAGCGGGATGTCTCTGAACGCATGCACTACATCGAACAGCTGGAATACCAGTCCAGCCATGATACGCTCACCGGCCTGCCTAACCTGCGCGCTTTTCAGCAACAGGCGGCGCATGATATCGCCCACGCACAACGAGAACACTCCTGCATGGTCATCGTGCATCTGGATGTAGACAACATGCAAACCATCAATCGTCGCCACGGCAGGCACGTGGGGGATCAGCTCCTCAAAGCGCTGGGACGGCGACTGCAAAAACACAGCCGGTCCACCGATGGTGTGTGCCGCATTGAAGGAGACGAATTTGCCCTCAGCCTGGAACAACTGGACACCCCGGAACAGGCCGGCGTGCTGGTAGAGCAGCTGTTGAGCGAGGTACAGACGCCCTTTGTTCACGGCGACCTGCAAATTGACGTGCTCATGAGCGCAGGCATTGCGCGCTTTCCTGAGGACGGAGAAACCATCGAGGAATTATTGAAAGCCGCCGAACTGGCGACCGTCACCGCCAAATCAGACGGCGGCAACACCATTCGTTACTTGTCTGCCGCCATCAGCGCAGACCTGGATGCACGGCTGGAGCTGCAGGACCGATTGCGACTGGCGTTAGCGAGCGATGCCTTTGCCGTGTACTATCAACCTCAGGTGGATGTGGCCAATGGCCGCGTGGTGGGCCTGGAAGCTCTGATCCGGTGGCACGACCCCGAGCGCGGGATGATTTCGCCGCTGGCGTTTATTTCCGTCGCAGAAGAGTCCGGATTGATCATTCCCATTGGCAACTGGGTGATCGACCAGGTGATTCGCGACATGCAACTCTGGGAATCCAAAGGCCTGACGATACCGCGCGTGGCCATCAACATTTCAGCGGTTCAGTTTCGCCGGAAACAGTTTCTGCCCGAGTTGCTCGAACGCATCGAGCGCTCCGGATTACCCACCCATCGCTTTGAACTGGAAGTAACCGAAAGCCTGATGCTGGAAGATCTTGAGGGCTTGAGGCAACGGTTTCATGCACTGCGGGAACGCGGCATTTACCTCTCGCTGGATGACTTTGGTACCGGCTACTCGTCACTGAACTATCTGAACCAGCTGCCCGTCAACCGGGTGAAAATCGACCGTTCATTCATCACCGATATCACGCATTCGCCTCAACATGTTTCGATTGTGAGGGCGGTGATCTCCATCGCCAAAGCGATGGGCATTGAGTGTATTGCCGAGGGCGTCGAAACAGAAGCCCAACTGGCGTTTTTAAGACGCTATCATTGTCCGGTGTTTCAGGGATATCTATTTATGAAGCCCATGCCGGAAGCAGACCTGATGAAACTGCTGGATGACACCGAGCGCAGCTTCCGGAGTCAACAGGTGCGCTCGCGCCCCACCCAACGTACGCTGCTGATGCTGGACGACGAGCAGCATGTGCTGAGTGCGCTGAAACGGCTGTTTCGCCATGAAGGATATCAACTGCTGAGCACGACAGAGATTCAGGAAGCCTTTGAGCTGCTGGCTGCACAGGAAGTGCAGGTGATTCTCTGCGACCAGCGCATGCCCCAATTGTCCGGCTCGGAATTTTTACGACGCGTCAAACAAATCCACCCGGAAACCGTGCGCATCATTCTCAGCGGCTACACCGACCTGAAAACCGTGACAGACTCAGTGAATGAAGGTGCGACCTACAAATTCCTGACCAAGCCCTGGGAGGACGAAGATTTGAAAGCCCAGGTGCGCGCCGCGTTTGAACACCACGAAGCCCTGAAGATGCGCAATCAGCCGAATAACGGGACGCACGGACCACAGGAGTGACCTGTGTATCCGCAGACTACCGGTTCAAGACTTTCTGGATCGTAGCCACCAGCTGATCCGGATTAAAGGGCTTTACCAACCAGCCTGTGGCACCCGCCTGTTTCCCGCGGGCTTTTTGCTCCGGTGAACTTTCCGTAGTGAGCATAAGAATGGGCGTAAACCGGCAATTGCTTTTTTTTCGGGCGGCCTCCACAAAGGCGTAGCCATCCATCCCCGGCATATTCACATCAGAAATGATCAACGCATAGTCCTGTTTGTCGATCATCCCCAGGGCAGCATTGGGCTCACTGGCCGTGTCCACCTCAAAACCGGCCCTTTTCAGGGCAAACTCCAGCATTTGTCGCATGGAAGGAGAGTCATCCACGGCCAGCACTTTACTCATTACCACTTACTCCGAAATAATTACTGTCTGATCCTTCCTAAGGATAGAAAACCACAAACAAACTTCAAGGTCGCGCCTGAGTCGTTTATAGTGTCGCCTTTAGACGAACAAGCGCTTCTCCTGGAGATCCTCATGCACGACAAACTGGAACACCACTATCGGGAAATCATTGCCGGGCTTGGGGAAGACCCGAACCGACAAGGCCTGCTGGATACGCCCAAGCGCGCCGCCAAAGCCATGGCCTTTCTCAACAGCGGTTACCAGCAAAGCCTGGAAGACATCGTGAATGGAGCGGTTTTTGATTCCGACAACGATGAAATGGTCACCGTGAAGCACATCGAGCTGTATTCCTTGTGCGAGCACCATCTACTCCCTTTCATCGGGCGCTGCCACATTGCCTATCTGCCGGCCGGTAAGGTGCTGGGCTTATCAAAGTTTGCGCGTATTGTGGACATGTTCTCCCGTCGCCTGCAAATTCAGGAAAACCTCACGCTGCAAATTGCCGAGGCCGTCCAGTCCGTCACCAATGCCCGGGGTGTGGGTGTGGTGATTGAAGCGCGGCATATGTGCATGATGATGCGGGGCGTACAAAAACAGAACTCCGAGATGACCACCTCGGTGATGCTCGGTGCCCTGCGCAAATCCCAGGCGACGCGCCAGGAGTTCCTGTCACTCATCGCCAAGGCATAGCCCAAGTGTGAGAAGTTCAGGAGCGTGAAATTCAGGAGCGCGTGGGTCAGGTGACCGGCGCGATTCGGCGCACGAACAGCCCAATTTTGTTGATGGCGGTGCGCGCTTCCGGCAGGAACCGCGCCGCAAACTGCCACACGTGAAACATCCCGGGCCAGACTTCCAGTTCTACCGCCGATCCACGCTGGTTGGCTCGTTTGGTGAACAAGCGGCACTCCGCCAACAAAATCTCATCTTCCCCCACCTGAATCAGAATCGGAGGTAATCCGGAGAGATCGCCAAAAAACGGAGACAGGCCCGGCTGTGTACGATCCGCGTTACCGGCGTAATGGCGCGCAAAATACTTGATGCGCTCCGGCGAAATCAAGGGGTCCTGCGACAGCTCCTTGGAGAGTGTCGAGATTGAGCAACTGAGATCCAGCCACGGGGAAAGACACACTGCCCCCGCCGGCATGGGTCGCTTCTGCTTTTTGATGTACTGCAAAAGCGCGACCGTCAGGCCCCCACCGGCAGAATCACCGGCGATGACAATGCGTGAGGGATCAATACGCTGCTGCAGCAGATAGTCGTAAACCGCATACGCATCTTCCAGCGCTGCCGGATATGGATGCTCGGGGGCTAAACGATACTCTGCCATCGCCACCTGAGCTTTGGCCGCACGCCCGATGCGTGCCGCCAGTTCCAGATGCGTGTAGTTGGAGCCGATTGCATACCCCCCGCCATGCAGGTACAGAATCACCCGCGACGAGCAGTGCGTGCGGTGGTTTAACCACGCCACCTGAACCTCGCCCACCCGGGCGACGTCAATCTGAAAATGTTTAGGCGGCCGTACCAGATAATGCCCGCTGTTGGAGCAGAACCGATAGGCGGATAACTTGTTGGGAATGATCTTCATCCCCAGCCGAATGACTTGCTTGATCAATTCTGCACGGTTCATACCAGACCCTCCGTGCGACAACACATTGAAACGAACGTCCTGCCTATTGCCCGCTGGGCGCGGGCGGATTCATACCTGGATACCACAAACTCTCACCCTGCACGGCGCTGACATCATGATGACGCCGTACCTGAAATAGATGAAAAGCTCCCTGCTTTTTCTTGTTTTATGCAGTAAGGGGGGTCTCTCGACCACGTATTGTTGAATAATTAACCACTTCTATATCTTTAGGTATACCTTAATTTGACCATTTTGCAACAGGCTGTTGCACAAATTTACATTCCTGGTGGCTGACGCTCCCGAAATTGGACAACCGATGACTTATGGTTTAAACCTAAATAAGGCACCTGGTGCACGCTCCCGCCCATACTGTGAGACATGATGAAAGGCTTTACACGGATTTCCACGTCGAATAAGAAAAACGATCCGGAAAAAAAACTCATTGAAGTAAAACTGCCGGCAGAGAATCTGGAAGTCGGTATGTACGTCACACGCCTCGACCGGCCCTGGACAGAAGTTCCCGTATTGTTTCAAGGGCTGACCATCAGCAGCTCCGATGACATTGAATTACTCCGCACGCACTGCCAATTCGTGTACATCGAAATCGACCGGGAATTCTGGCTGGATACGCACGGGGACGACGACGGATTCCCGGACGAAAAAGAGCGACGTTATCCAGGTTTACGCGAGAATAGAAGCTTCAAAGGGGCGCTGGCAGACGCCGCCATCATCTTTGACGACGGGAAAGATCACGTCAATGAACTGATCGAACGTATCAAGCATGAGCAGCAAATCGACATTGACCAGTCCCGTGCGGTCATCCGATCCTGCGTCAATAACATCCTGGGAAATGCGAACGCGCTGCTCTGGATGTCCAAAATCAAAGACAAAGACCATTACACGGCGGAACATTGTCTGCGGGTCGCCATCCTGGCCATTGCGTTTGGCCGCTTCGTGGGTTTGGAGACGGCGGAACTGGAATTGCTCGGCATGTGCGGTATGCTGCACGATGTGGGCAAACTGCGCGTGCCAACAGAGATCCTCAACAAGGCCGGCCGGCTGTCGCGCATCGAATTCGCCATCATGAAACAGCACACCACGCACGGTCGCGACATCCTGTCGGAATACGAGGATCTGGAGCCGATGGTAATGGACACCGCGTTATTTCATCATGAACGCATTGACGGCAAGGGGTACCCGGAAGGCATTGATGGGGGCTTCCTCCATAAGTACATTCGCATGATCACCATCGTCGATGCCTACGACGCCATCACCAGCGCGCGCTCCTACAAAAGTGCCTCACCCGCGCTGGACGCCCTGCAGATTCTGTTCGCCGAGCGCGGTCAACACTTTGACAAGGACCTGGTGGAAGCCTTCATTCAAATGATCGGGATTTACCCGCCCGGTTCGCTGATCGAAATGACGAACGGTGAAGTGGCAATTGTGGTTTCATCCAATCCGGATTATCGCTTAAGACCGCGCATAGAGCTGGTGCTGGATGCCCAGAAAAAGCTGCGTAAGCCTTACATGATTAATCTGGCAGAAGGGGTGCTGGATGCTCATGGGGAACCCTATGCCATCAAAACCGGCCTGGCCAATGGTACCTACGGTGTGGATGTGAAAGACTTTATTACCGGCAGGTAGTGAGCATTACTCAACCATGGCACGGCGGACTGGACTGCTACTTTTCGTCCCGCGGCAGCTCGTCCAGCAAGCTCAGCGCTTCGTTCTCCAGCGCGTGAAACAGCTCACCATTCAGCTTGTCCTCGGCCAGCATCATGAACGCCTGAGCCAGTTTGATGTTCGGGCGCTTGTGTGAATGAATCAGCTCCCGGGCAGTTTTAAGACGCTGATTGACGTCCCCCAACAGCTGCCGCAACTCTTCACGCTCTTCGACCAGAAAGGAGATTTTCGCCTTGGCTTTTCGCAGCCAGACAAAGTCGGACCGTGTTTTACGCGCAAGCCGTTCATTGGAGAACTGGCGAATCTGGTCCCGAATAGACCGCTTGGTTTCGTCCAACTCCTGAATTTTCTGCTTCAGCCACTCTCTGAGCTCTGTATCTCGGAGGCCTTCTGGTACCAACATACTCATACGTTTTAACTGATTTTCGTCTTCTTAACTGATGAGGGTTTTCTTAAAGGATGACAGTCTTCTGCCCGAATAAAGCACATACCTAGGCCCATATTCTAAAGCCCTTCCACGGGATTGTGAATAGAGTTCTACGTCGTGATTAAGAACAATACGCTATACTGAAATCACTATTCATAAACGACCGGGGCCAGATCTCGTCTCTATGCCAGAAAGAACGCTTGCAAGGAACACTCGCGCAACTCAGCGCTGGCTCAGAGGCATGTGGCTGGCTGGCGTGGTGGCCTTAACTGTTTTTGTGCTGATTCTTCTGACCGGTCGATTGCACCTCAATCATCAGGCCGCCCTTCGGGAGGCGGCACTGTGGGATGGGTGGATTGAGCAGATTGCCCAGCAGCACATTGCGCCGCCTGCCACGGAGTTCACCAGCACCTGGGAAGGCATCATTGTCAGCTCCCAGCCAGCCTGGCTGAACGGTATGGAGCTGCAAACCAGTGCACTCTGGCACCACCTGTCCGAACTTGACGTGGATGACTTCATCGGTATCGCCCACAACGATCTGGCCAGCCGACAGCCGGGCGTCTATGTGGTCAAACCGCAAGCCGGGGGCTGGCAATTCCAGTTTTTACCCGCACAACTTCTCACGGCGCATGGCGATGATCAACAGGCGATTCTGCTGTTGAACGCGCAGGGTAAGGTCCTGTTTGCATCCGCTGCCCCACTCATGAACCTGGTACTCTCGAAAGGACAACTGGGTTTCCAGTTCACCATTCATGGTGGCCGGCTGATGTTGATATCCCGGGCCAAGGTGCACCGGCTTCCCGGGTATTCCGTGGCCGTGGGCACCGATGTGTCGATTCTACTGGCGCTCACCATTTTGGGTCTGATTATTTTGATTACCGGCAGCGTCACAGCTCATAGCCGTATCTCCCCTCTATTGGCGGGATTCAAACAGTTCACCAGAGAACATGGGCAAGCCCTTGCCCAACTCAAAGAAGTCACCAAGCCGGTCACACCGGCCAAGCTGAGGCTGCTGCTCTCCCGTGAAGACACCACGGAACCCTGGTTTAAGGAACTCCAGGCCGGCCATCAAGCGCTGCAGCGCATCGCCACATACGCACTGGATATCAGCCGACTGCTGGGCGACAAAGAACGACAATTGGAAGAACTCAATCAGCTCTCCCCGGTGGGCATTGTCATGCTGGACACGGAGGGGATCATTCTTTCCGCCAATCCCCGGCTGTGCGAAATTCTCAAGTACCCGAAACATCAACTGGAAGACAGTCCCTGGCAAAGCTTCATCGATCCTGCTGACCAGCGGCGCATGCAGTACATGATTGAGCAACAGAGTCGATCCGAAGACCCTATCCGCTTGAAGACAAAATCAGCTGACATCACCTTTATTTTCTGTACCTTTGTGCCCCGCCACGATGACGAGGGCCACCTGTTGGGTGTGATTGGTGCCATCACGGATGTGACCGCATTGTCGCGTGTGACACAAAATCTGGAAGAGCTGGAGGCACGGTGGCAGTTTGCGCTCGAGAGCAGTGGTAATGGCGTGTGGGACTGGCACATACCGACCGGAAAAACGTTTTACTCGTCCCAATGGTGCAGCCTGCTGGGTTACGCGGACAATGAGCTGCCCCCCCAGATCGGGGAATTTATCCATCGCGTGCACCCGGAAGACATCAATCAATGCAAGACAAAAATGGACCATCACCTGGCAGGCCATGCGACCCATTATGAGTGCGAGCACCGCATCCGATGCAAGGATGGCTCGTTTAAATGGATGCTCAACCGGGCTAAAATTGTCGCTTGGGATGAGAATGGCAAACCGGCGCGTATGATTGGAACGCTGGCGGACATTACCGACCGCAAACACAACGAAGCCCGCATTCAGCATCTGGCCTACCATGACAGCCTGACCGACCTTCCCAACCGCGCGTTTCTTCAGGAGGAGTTACACTTTTTACTTGCGCAGCTCAGACGAAGTGAAGCGCATTCTGCGTTGCTCTTCCTCGATATCGATCATTTTAAGATGATCAATGATTCCATGGGGCACCTTACGGGCGACGAGATGCTGCGCCAGGTCGCCCACCGGTTAAAACAAAATATTCGCGAGGGGGACATCCTCGTTCGCCTGGGCGGCGATGAATTCGTCATTGTGCTCGGTAATCCGGCCGAAGACCTGGAAACCATTTCCAGCCGGGCACAAAAGGTCGCCCAGAACATTCTGGAATCCTTCCATCACCCCTTTCTGCTCAACCAGCAGAACGTGGTCAGTGGCACGAGTATCGGGATTGTGAGTTTTCCCACCGATGGCACCACGGTGGATGAAATTCTCAAACATGCAGACACCGCAATGTATGAGGCCAAGAAAAACGGCCGGAATCGATACCACTTCTACCGTGCAGAAATGGCCGCGGCCATTCAGCGCAGGCTGTTCCTGGAAAACGCCTTACGTAACGCCATTCAGAACGATGAGCTGACACTGGTGTATCAGCCTAAAGTCAGTTTGGATACGGCCGAAATCATTGGTGCAGAAGCGCTCTTGCGATGGCAGCACGAAGACGAGCACATTTCCCCCGGCGAGTTCATCCCTGTGGCCGAAGATACGGGCCTCATCGTCCCGCTCGGTGAGTGGATCATGCGAGAAGCCTGCCTGCAGATCAAACGCTGGAAGCAGGACCCCACGCTCACCAAACTGCGTCATCTTGCAATTAACGTCAGTCCGCTGCAATTCAGTCAGCCGGAGTTTGCTGAAAGTACGCTGCTGCTGTTACGGGAACTGGACGTAGACCCCCACTGGCTGGAATTTGAACTGACCGAGGGCGTGTTCATGAAGAACCTGGAGTTCTCACGCAACAAAATGCACACGCTCAAAGAGCACGGCATACGCTTCGCCATGGACGATTTCGGCACCGGCTATTCATCCCTGGCCTATTTGAAACAGCTGCCGCTGGATGTGCTGAAAGTCGATCAGGCTTTTGTGCGCGACTGTATCCATGATCCCAACGATGCCTCGATTGTGCGTACCGTCCTGGCGATGGCCACCGGGTTGGGCATGGAGGCTGTGGCTGAAGGCGTTGAATCGGAACAGCATGTGGCCTTCCTGCGGGACGAAGGCTGCCAATACTTTCAGGGGTATTATTTCAGTAAACCCGTTTCCGCCGCCGTGCTGGAAGCAATGGCCAGGCAGTAATAGTCGCGGGACATGGCCTAAAAGGCCACTTGCACCCCCAGGTTCGCCACCAGAACCTGTGTTTCACTTTCCGGCTCACGAATACGGGGTGGCGCCAGGCTTCCGCCCACCTCCCGAATGGGGCTTTCGCCAAACGCCCACTCGTGCCAGGCCACCGATGCCAGGGCATGGACGTTGGAAGTGAACGCATACGTCCCCGTCAGTTTGACGATACCGCCGTTACGATCCTTCATTTTGAGCTTGGGAAATCCTTCTCTGCGTGCTGTAAAGTCCACCGTCAGCTCCGGTTGAATGGTGCGCGTCAGCAACGCTTCCCATCGCAGCGTTGTCGCCCCGGACTCCCACAGGCCCACAGCCAATCCCGTTCCGGCCTGATGCCATCGGTAGCGTTCATCCAACCCGGAAATGCGCCCCAGTGGTTGAATCTGGCGACGCCACTCATGCCAACTGCCCTCGATAATCCAGGACACGGTCGGCCAGGACGCCGGCAGTTGCTCCACCGGGTACTGCCAGCGCGTGGCGAAGCTGTGAATACGCTCCTTGGTGACGGTAAACAGGGGATTACCCAGGTTGGTGCGCCCGGCATAGTCGACGGTTTCATCCACCACCTGATAGGCAAACTCCCACCCCGCATCCCACCGCGATGAAGTTCGCCAGGCGAGCTTGACACCGGGTAGATGGCCTTTTTCCTGGTTCAGTCGACGACCGTTGGCGTCATACTCTCGATACAAAAACTGCCAGGATTCAAAGGCGGCGGTAAATTGCCCTTTCGGCGCGACTTCGGCAGGTGTTGCGCATACGGGCATGGTTACAAGCCCAGCCATAAGCCCGCCCGCCAGAAAAGCGAGCACACGACCCTGTTTGCTGCGTTGTAAACGCTGACTGAACGAACTATGGGCAACCACTGGGCCTCCTGAATGTGCTTTTACTAATCCGGAGGCCAGTGTAGCGGTTTCTCACAGTTGTTTAAACTGTTCCCAGGTGTAGGTTTGGGCGGCACCATTCACCGTCAGCGTGAAGGTATTACAATCCACAAACTGCAGTTGCGCCGAGGAACCATCCGCGCCCTCCACGACAATCGTTCCCGAGGTAAACATACCGGTAGAACAGTTCGCATCCAGGACCAGATCACTGGTGGTATACACATCCACATACCCATATTCCGTATCATACACCTTCGTGGACACCTGATAGCCACCGCTTGTTTGTGTCACCTGATCCCCTTCGATGTAGTAGGTTTCACCGGTCCAGGCATCCACAAACTGCGCTTCATCAAAGTCACAGTTGCCACCATTGGGGTTGGTAATGTCTGTGCAGGTAATGACGGCGTATTCCCAGTAGTATGCATCCCCCCAGGAATCCGCGTAGCTGAATTGCTGGAAAATGGTGGTGGCGGTGGTCATGTCTGCGGACAACTCGTACTGCATCGTGCCATCCATGGTCATGGTGTAATTTTCGGTGCCGTCAAAAATCGACAGATTCACAAATTGGATGGTCGAGTTCAAGCCGTTGTTGCTGGAGGAGAAATTGAGGCCACCGTTAAAGATATCTGACTCGATGACGCACTGGTTGTAGGTCATATTGAGGGTGCTGAAATCCTGAGCATTAAATTCAAAATCCAGCGTGCCGGATTCACAGGCACCATCCACGATCACGCCGGTGGCAAAACTCCCCAGACCACCTGCCAGGCCGCTGGTGCGATTCTGCGTCTGTTGATTCGCGATGGACTTTTTGATGCCACGCGCCGCGCCGACCCCCAGGCTGGAGCTGTTTTGTGATGTCACTTCCGCATGCACCACTTTGATGCCGCCATCGCCCCCGGCGGGCATGGTTGCCAGAGCACTGGTGAAGCTGCTGCCCGAGGTGAAGCTCGACACATCGGTCGTGGCATTCACCCCCATGATCAGTTCACGGGCTTCCGGCACATTCCCCAGAGTATAGGCTTTGGACTGCGCACTGATCTGATCAGTGAAAGCCTGTGCCACCTGGGTTCGCTTGGTGAGGGTGGTGCGATCCAGCGCATCCCCGTCCGAGGCTCCCCCGGCGATGGCGACGGCGGCCTGCCCCAGCGTATATTCACCACTCGAAATCTGAGTGCGCCACCAGGCCAAGCCATCGTTTTCTGCCTCGCGGCCAAACATCTGCTGGTACAGGTTGGTGAGCAGCTCCGTCGTATTCAAACTGCCAAAACGGGCCGTGTATTCTTCCGACGTACCAAAGGCATCGATGATCGCTGTCAGATCGCCGCCGTTTTTTTCGAGCTCATCCGCCCACCACTGCAATCCGCCGGGATCGGCCGGCCGGCCGTAGTAGGCCACATAAATCTCCTGTACTTTGGCTAATGTCTCTGAGGATGCAGCATAGGCGGGCGAGCCCGTGCCGATCCCGAGTATCAACACAAGCGCCCACAGTCGAATGTTCATCTCCCTTCCTCCTATTTTCCGAGTGTATAACGCTAAGCGTAGGAAGGATCGGGACAGCTTTCAAAGCAACAGCAGTAATAAAAAGGCATAAAAAAACCGCGTCAGGTAACCAAATCATTGGCTACCGGCCGCGGCGAAACTCACAAAAATCGCTTCTAATAAAAGAAGGGGCGCAGATTATAGTCACACTGTTCGTTTTGTAAACCGACTTTGCATGAAATTTATGACACCGTTCTGCATTTTTAGACCATAAAAGTAAAGTGCCAATCCGACCAGCACCACCGCTGACCCCGTATAGGCCGCCGCAGAAATCTGCTCATCATTCCATACACTGCCCGCCCATAAGGCAAAAATGGGCGTAATCATGGTGATCAGCGTCACGGTGGCCGCCGACAATCGGTGCAGTACATAAAAGTATGCACTGAAGCCAAGCAGCGATCCAAACAGCGCCAGCATGACCACAGCCACCGGGGAGCGTGATGTCCAGTCAAGCTCAGGTAAGCTGCCTTCGAGCACCCACCAGGACAGCGCATACAAAGGCATTGAAACCAGCAACGACCCGACCGTCGTGGAAAAGTGATGAATGCCTGCATCAATTTTTTTGATCAGCACGCCACTCAAGCTAAAAGCCGGTGCAGCAATCAACAGCATCAGTAGATGCTCCCAGCGACCCAGCAAACCCGGTTCTGATTGGCCAAAGATGATCCAGATACCAGAGAAGGACACCCCAAGCGCCACCCACTGCATACCACGTAATGCGCCCTGCTTCAATATCAGCGCGGCCAGCACGCCCGAGAACAACGGTGATAACGCAAAAATCACGGAGATGATGCCGGAAGGTACTGACCGTGCGGCAAAGTAGGTCAGTATCATCGCAAAGTAGATGCCGATGACTGAGCATCCATAGGTCGCTAACGCTTTCTTATGCCATGGCAGTTCCAGCCGAAGCGCTTTCAGCAGCACCCACCCCAATCCCGCGGCAATCGCCATACGCATCCACGCCGCCGTCACCGGGGCGATAGTTTCATTACTCATTACCACCCCGAGCGGGGTTAGGGACCAGATTACAATGGTGGCCAGATAGGCGGCTGGCACAGACATGAGAACACTCCTTTTATCAGTAAACAACTATTAAAAATGACCGATAAGGAGAGACACGAGGCCCGACGAAAAAAGAAGAAAAAAGGCCGCGTATCTCGCGGCCTTTTCGGAAATCAATTGTGGGGTTAACACATTCGTTCTTGTTTCCCAATCGTTTCTCGATGGCCGCAGACAGGTATCCACCAGCGCAGGTGATGCATCACACCTGCCCGCGCCAGCGCTGTACCTACAAGTACAAGCGCACACGCGACCGGTTTACACAGGGTGGAAGTCAGCAGGGTATTCATCGAGAAATTACTTTTTGGAATATCAATTAAACGAACAGGCATAATGCGCCGGTTTCCGCACCAAGTCAACCGGTCGATCACTATTTCAGGAACGTCGCATCGTACTGCTGATAAATGCGATTGATGGTTTTGTCATAGTACATGCCCAGCAACTCGCTTTGCAGCTTGTCCAGCACACTTTCCGACATGTCCAGGTTGCACCCCATCGCTCTCACCGAGGTGTAGAACACCAACGCAGGCTCAGTGACCGGCATGTCCAGTTCTTTGGCGAGAAAGCGGGCCGAGATCGTATCCGACACCCAGAGGTCGACTCGGTTGCGCATCAGTTTTTCCGCATTGAGCGCATTGCGCGTTGCATAGTCGACCGTAAAACCAAAGCTCGCCAGATACTCTCCAACACCACTGCCCAGATAACTGCCAATCACGTAGGGACGGGCATCATTAAGTGTGGCAAGACGAATGTTTCGATCCGGGCGTGCGTAAAAACCATGACGGGAGATCAGCACAGGGCTGATCCATTTAAAAAAGACCTCCCGCTCCTGACTACGGTCAATAGGAAAAACACAATGGTTTGGGGTGCGCTGGGCAATCAACAGAGAGCGCTTTGGCGGCGCAAATTTCATGGTGTACTCCAGGCTTGCCCGCTTCATGAGTTCTTCCACCACGGTGACCACCAAACCCACCGGCTGCTGATTCTCGGCGTCCACCAATGGGCGTTCGAGGAACGTCACCAGACCAATTCTCTGGGCCGCAGACAGAGGACTTGCGATCATCAGGCTTATGAGCATCAAACTTAAGAGCTTCAGACATAAGAGCGTCAGGCCGGGGATGTGGCCCCAGGGCACAGGCAACCGCACTGATTGCTTTCGGGAGATCATTTCCATGCGTTCAATGCCTCCTCAAACTGCCAGGTTTCACCCCGTGGCTTCTCGTTGCGACGGGGCTTGGGCGCGCCCTCCTGTGCATACCAGTAGGACGGGGGTTTCGGATCGTTCAGCACCGGCTTGCATATCAATTCATCGCGCTTGGCGATCTGGTCCAATACGTTGTCCATGGCGTTAGCCAGCTCATCCATGGCCTGTGCCGTGGTCAATCGCCCGGTGACCGCCTTCGAAACATGCCGCCACCAGAGCACAGAGAGCTTGGGATAATTGGGCACATTGGTACCGGTCGGGGTCCAGATATTCCGGCCATGGCTGCGATAAAACTCCACAAAGCCCCCCAGTTTCGGAGCCCGTTTGGTCATTTCTTCACTTTGGATGTCTGATTCCCGAATCGGCGTCAACCCCACAATGGTTTTGGTCAGCGATACGGTTTTCGACACCACAAACTGGGCGTAGAGCCAGGCTGCCTGCCGACGCTCCAGGGGCGTACTTTTCAACAGAGTCCAGGAGCCAGCATCCTGATACCCCAGTTTCATGCCTTCATCCCAATACACGCCCTTCGGCGACGGAGCAACCCGCCACTTGGGTGTTCCATCGGGGTACACCACCGGTAATCCGGGCTTGGACAAGGCGGCGGTGAAGGCGGTATACCAGAAAATCTGCTGGGCAATCTGACCTTTCCCCACCACTTCTCCGGCTTCGGTAAAATTCATGCTTTTCGCTTCCGGGGGCGCATACCGATCCAGCCACTCGATAAACTTGTTGACCGCATAATTGGCTGCCGGGCCGTTCAGCGCACCACCCCGGGCCACCGATGCACCCACCGGCTGACACCCGATGACACGAATTCCCCACTCATCGACCGGAAAGCCGTTGGGCAATCCTTTGTCACCCGCCCCCGCCATCGACAGCCAGGCATCCGACATTCGCCACCCCAGCGAGGGGTCTTCGGCGGCGTAATCCATGTGTCCCCATACCCGCTTGCCATCCAGCGTTTTGACATGCACGGTAAAAAACTCCGCAATGTCTTCGTAGGCGGACCAGTTTTTGGGGATTCCCAGCGGGTAACCATAAATGCGTTCAAAACGGGCTTTCAAATCCGGCCGGGAAAACCAATCCTCACGATACCAGTAGAGGTTGGCAAACTGTTGGTCCGGCAGCTGGTAAATCAGACCATCCGGCGCGGTGACAAAATTCAGGCCGATAAAGTCATCCAGATCCAGCGTGGGCAGTGTCACCTGCTTTCCCGCCCCCATCATAAAGTGATTCAGCGGTTCCACCTTTTGATAGCGATAATGCGTGCCAATCAGGTCGCTGTCGTTCACGTACGCATCATACAGGTTCTGGTCGGTCTCCATCTGCGTTTGCAGCTTTTTCACCAGATCGTCTTCACCCGTCAGCTCATGCACGACGCGAATCCCGGTGATTTCGGTAAACGCTTTGGCCAGCACAGAGGCTTCGTACCAATGGGTGTCAATCCGTTCTGACACCACCCTGATTTCCATGCCTTTGAAGGGTTTGGCCGCTTGAACAAACCATTTCATCTCTTCCATCTGCTGCTTGGGGGTGAGCGTGGACCGCGAGAACTCTTTTTTAACCCACCGTTCCGCCGCCTGCAACTGCGCACTCTCCGCCCGTACCGGCGCAGCAAACGCGTTGACCAACACCATTCCCCCGATCAACAGCAGGACAGAACCGGCGTCTCGGTGTTGTCTGATGTAACCCCCAAACAGTGAAAACATAGAGCGTTCTCGCAAGGTAACGTGGTTTGAACGGTAACGGGTGGAAGCTTTCCCACCGATCCTTCCCAAAGTATAGGTCAGATGTACCAAGGTGTTAGTCCGTTGTGCGATAACTCCCCACCTTTTTACTTCCGGGGTGGCCTCCGACTTTGGCCTAATGGCATCCCCACCGGGTTTGTGCGATAGTTATGCGATATTCACTCACCATTTTTGGCGGAAATCCTTCGTGAAACTCGCAGACAATCCCTCGCCCGGCGCGAAAATTCTGAAAAATCTGCTCGTTTTCTTCTTCCTTTATGGTGCGATCAGTTACAGCCTTTCCCTCTTTGAATACACGTTTTTTCACCTGAGTGGCAACGCCCTGTTTGGGGTTTCCCACACGTACAACACCATCACACGGGAAGAGATGATCGAGGAGTTTCACCGGTGCGATGGCCCGCTCTTCGGCGCAAACACGCTGGAAACCGAAACCGCACTGACCCCAATCGTCGCCCGTTGTGGTCGATTCTGGCCATTTTATCGCTACTCTGTCCTGATTCCCGCCAACAACATGATTCCGGGTGCGTTCATTCAGGACGCCCAGGAACCTGCAGAAGTCACCCAGGCCAAACGGGAACTGATTCGAAAAACCACGTTTATTAATTATGCCTTTCTTGCGCTTTCCACAGGTGTCATGGGGCTGGCATTGGTGAGTGCCTATCAGTTTCTCGTGCGCCGGCGCGAGGAACGGGGATTCAAGTGGGCATTCCACGCCTTCGTGAGCAGTTTACTCATGACAGTCACCTTTGTCGGCGTCATGTTTTTTGTCGACCCGGTGTTTTCCCTGGGCTGGTGATGATTGCGTACCGCAGAGGTGGGCAAACCCTACGAAGGGGTAGCACTCACAGCGGAAAAACGGCACTATACGGGATCAAGAACACGCAACATCCATCCTGGTTCAGGAAGAAAGGACTTCATGGCCCGATTTACGCTCTTGCTTAAAATTTTCAGTTTGGCACTCACTGCGTTTGTGGCCATCGCCATGATCGGTTATCTCGCCGGCCATGCCCTGATGGACAATGATGAACAGCACATTCGCCATGTTCTGCAAGGCGCGTTAACGTTCGAGGCGTCGGCTTTGCAGCGTCAGGTTTCTCAGGAAGCGCATGACTTTATCTCACCCGTTACAGACGTAACATCCGTGCGCACAGACACCGCAGAACCAGCCTCGGAACCAGACGCTCCCTGGCTCGACCACATCAGCGCGCATTTTGCCAACACAGGCATCAGCGCGGTATTCGCACTCAATCACCAGAGAGCGATTGTGTCCCACCAGGTGGATGGCCAACCCATCCCGGCCTTCGCCATGGAAAAACTTCGTTTTGATCTATTGCCACTCATTAACCAGGCCGAGAAAGTACCGACGGGGCAAAAAGAGAGTTTTGCGGCCTTTGTGCTGCTCAACGGCCAGTTGGTCACCGCCAGCGTTGCTCCCATTCAGGTAAATGGCAAGCGAGCCTACCTGGCCGCACTGAAACACCTCGACGGTCACTGGTATACCCAGCTCAGCCAGCATTTCGACATCCCGCTCCCGCGTTTTGTGGCGGCAACGCCTGCAGCTGCGTACCCGGATCACAATGCAATTGCCATTCACGGCAGCTACGGTGGCGATATCGGCTGGTTGGTCTGGCCGTCGCCGGCCAGCAATCCACTCATTCATAATCTGGTGGTGTTCGGTGCGCTCTGCGCCCTCATACTGGCGGTACTCAGCTGGATTATTTTCCGTCGATTCTCAAGCAGCTACACACCGCAGTCTTCGCTCCAGAAAATCAACACACGCAGTCTGCATGCCATCGATACCGTTCAGGCAGGGCTGCGCACCCTCCTCTCCCCCCAGCGCGCCAGCCACAATCTCGAAGAGCTGCTGGCTATCCTCGAACGGGCGGCCGGTAATGAGTACCGCCTCCTGTATTTTGGCTATGGCAATGAGCACCACGCTCTGGGCCATGCGATAGCCGCACAGGATTTACAGCACAGTGTTTTGCATCAGTGTGTCCCGGACCCCCGGTACAAAGCACTGGCAGGGCACCTGTCAAACCGGGCAGCCCCCGTCGGGCAGCTGCATGAGACACTCCAGCGTCGGGAGGTCTATGAGGTTGCACCGGGGGGCGATGCGGAATGGCGGGCATTTTTCAATGCTCATCGCACAGGCCTGCTGGACGACGAGCGTATCATGCACCTGGCCGCCTATCCGGTCTGCGATCAGGAAACGGTGCTGGGTGGTCTCGTGCTCCTGCGACTAAATGACAGCACATCCAGCAAGTGGCTTGGCCATCTGATGCAGTTGTTTACTGAAATGATTGCCGTCGCAACGCAGCGCGAAAGCCGACCCGCCACTGGCCACCTGCTCACTTATCTTGATCCACTCACCAATCTGGCCAATCGGCTGCAATTGCACCTGAACCTGGAGCAGGCGTGCCAACTTGCGCAGCGCCAGTCAAACCGCGAAGCGCTTACAGAGCCAATGACCCTGATGCAGTTCAGCCTCAGTAACGCCGAGGCACTCACGGCAGAATTCGGACACCAGATCGGGGATGAAGTCATCAAAGAGCTGGCACAGCGATTATCACGCTTCAAGGCGTCCGCTGATACCCTCGCCCGCACCGGTGCCACGGAATTCACACTCCTGTCGGCATCGGCACAGACGTTTGAAGACGTTGTACTTCAGGTGCAATCAGCCATAGAGTCGCTGTCTGACCCGCTGTTTGAGGATGGCATTACCTTGTACCCCAAAATTCACGCGGGTGTGGCCCGGGTGACCGACCTGACGGCTTCGCCCGAATTCCTGCTGGTACAGTGTGAGAATGCACGCCTGCAGGCTCAACAGAGCCAGGACAGCCTGTTTCATTTTTCGGAACCGGACGAGCAGGCGCAAGCGCTGCAATGCCTCCAGCTCCTTCACTATCTTCCACAAGCGCTGGACCGAGGCGATCTGTCCGTCCGCTTCCTGCCGCTGGTGGACTTGCGTACACATACACTGGCCGGGATTGAAGCACTGGTTTGCCTGCCTCACCCAAGTGTCAGCCAGATGCCCGCAGAGCGAGTCATCCGCATCGCTGAAGCCACCGATGAGATTGACCGACTCGACCTGGAAGTGTTGCGCAAAGCCAGCGCAATGCTCAAGCAGCTGTCCCAGTCGGGTTTCACGAACCTGACCCTGTCCATGAATGTCTCCGGGCAGAGCCTGCTGCATCCGGGGATGTTCCCCACGATGCAGGAAATCCTCACCCAGAAAGGAGTATCTCCCCGGTCCATCACCCTGGGCTTAAATGAAGACTGGCTCCGCTACCACGGCAAGAGTATCCAGACTCTCAGCAAACAAATTGTCGGCAGCGGGATGACTTTTACCGTGGATAAGGTGCACCCACGCACCACCTCCATTTCAAATCTGTCATTGATTCCCCTGCAACAGCTGAAACTGGATCGCAGCGCGATTGAAGCCCTGGCCGAAGATGCCCGCCAACGCAGAGAAATCCAGGCCGTCGCCGCGCTTGCCACCACACTGGACGCAGAAATCGTGGCGGTTGGGGTGGAAACCCACCACCAGCTGAAGACGCTGAAAGAGATCGGGGTACATTACGCCCAGGGCTTTCTGTTCGGCTCCCCACTGGAAGACAAGGATCTCCTGTCCGGCCTGGAGTCGCTGAGTTTGCAACTGCAACAGGATTTTCGTCAGTGCCCTGCCTGAATCACATTTTCACCACCGATTGATATCCCTATTGCCCCCTTTTTTCTGTATGATAGGCAACCTGTGGTTTCAGGGTGGCCTTTTGCCTCCACCCGCTTCATTCATTCTCAATTTGGTTCAGTTGCATGTTAAATTCGGACGCACTCTCCCAGCTCAAACAGTTGAAAAAAGATATCCACTCGCAAAGAAACATTGCTACCGGAAAAGTGAAAGGGAGTAATGCGCGATTTGGGTTCGTGACACTGAACGAAGGCGGGAAAGACATCTACCTGTCACCGGAGCAAATGACCCACGTGCTACCCGGAGATGAGGTGGAAATCGAGATTTTCACCGACGCCAAGAACAAAGAGTACGGTGAAGTACTGCGACTGTTGGGCTCAGAACTGAACGTGTTTGTGGCTGAGTTGAAAACGAAAAACAAAGTCAGTTTTGCCGAGCCCCACCTGCCCAATTTTAATCGATGGCTCTACATCCCGCCAAATCGCACACGCCACAGCGAAGAAGGTGATTTCATCAAGTGTAAGCTCTCTCAGCACCCGTACAAGAGTGGAAAACCTCAAGTGGAAGTGTTGGAGCGACTGGGCAAGGCAGATAAAACCGGCATCGAGCGAGACTACAGCCTGGCACGCTATGACATTCGGGATTTCTGGTCGAAGGAAGTCAAAGCGCAGATCAAAGACATTCAATCCCGTGAAATCGTTCTGGGCCAGCGAGCCGACTTGCGAGAGGTGCCATTCGTAACCATCGATTCTGCCACCACGGAAGACATGGATGATGCCCTGTATGCCAGCCAGACCGACACCGGCTGGAACATCAAAGTGGCCATCGCCGATCCCACCGAATTCATTGATTCGGACTCGCCCATTGAGCGCGAGGCTTTCCGCCGAGGGACCAGTATTTACCTGCCCGGTGCGCCGATCAGCATGCTGCCCAGTGAGCTCACTCGTTCGCTGGCGTCGCTGGTCGCCAATGAAGACCGCTACGCGCTGGTGTGCGACATGCAGATCACTCAGGAGGGAGAAGTCACGGCATATGCTCTGTCACTGGCCCTGATTCGCTCCATCGGTAAATTAAGCTACGAACAGGTGGCCAGCTGGATCGAGGATCACTCAGTGGCAGGTGTCCCCGAGGCTGCACATTCCTCGCTGACTCAACTGACGACAGCCTCAAAAGCGCTGAAGCAATGGCGGCTGAACCACACCAACGTGCGCGAAGAGCAGCCCGACTATCGAATCGTGCTGAACAGCGAACAAAAAATTGACCATATCGCCAAAATCATTCCAGGTGAAGCGCATCAGATTGTCGAAGAGTGCATGATTGCCGCCAACGTGTGTGCCGCACGATTCATGTCCACGGAGTGCAAACACGGACTCTACATCACACACCAGGGCATTCGTGCGGATCGACGGGAAAACATCGGCAAGATTCTGGCAGAGAAAATCAATGCACACCACGGCACAGACCTCCAGGTTGAGCAGCTCAACCAGCCCGAACGATTCACCGAATTCTCACAGTTAGCCGAACGTACGCCGGATGAAAATGCCCTGCGCACCATCATTAATCGTCAATTGGAACGCAGTGAGTTGAGCCTCTCTCCCAAAGGCCACTGTGGCATGGGATTCCCGCTGTACACGAATTTCACCTCACCGATTCGCAAATTTGGGGATTTCTATGTGCAACGGTTGATCAAACATACGCTCACCGGCACGGCGATACGCACAATGAATGAACGCAGTCTGGAGATGCTTCAGGATGCGCAACTGCGAGCAAGACAGTCGGTCGGGTACATGGAAGGCTGGTTGAAAGCGCAATACGCAGAGTCACTGAAAGATCAGGTCTTTGACGCAAAAATTGTGCGTAGTATTTCCAGTGGCTTTTTTGTGCGCCTGAATGAAACCGGCATCGAAGGTTTCGTGTCCACCAAGGATATGCCGGACAAATACAGTTTTGATCAGGTGTACTTCACCCTGATCAGTAAAAAACGTGGCTTCAAACTGGATGATCCGGTCCGCGTCGCCGTCCAGAGCATTGATCCCAAGCGCAATCAGGTACTCTTTATTCTGGAAGAGGACATTGCGCCGATTCAGGCTTCAGAAACCGTCGAACAGTCAACCCCAGAGCAATCCATCACAGAACAATCCAGCACAGAATCGTCCAACATCGAATCGGCCGTTAATCCCACGCCGTCGTTGGAGCAGGAATAATCCAATACCCTTTCGTTATGACGAATTAAAATTAGAGCGAATTAAAATAAGAGCGAGAAACAAGGAGCGCAAAAATGGAAGTAAAAGCCCGCCATGTCTACCAGGCGAGTGTGGACGCCGTATTCAGATCATTTGGTACCGAGGCAGACGTAGTCGCCAAGCATGAAGCCCTGGGTGCCCGTAACGTGAAATTTGACTACTGCGCACTGAAAGACGATGCACTGGACCTGAAAATGCATCGCCAGGTACCGGTGGAAGCCCCCAGCATGCTGAAGAAATTCATGAAAGACTGGAACGAAGTGTACCAGACGGAAAGCTGGACAGGCACCCCAGGTGAGCGCTTCGAAGGGGATTTTGAAGTACACCTGCACGGTGTTCCGGTCGAAGTAAAAGGCCGATGCGTGCTCACCAAAGAAGGGGACAATTGCATCAACGAGGTGACGGTAAAAATTGCGTGCGGCATTCCCCTGGTGGGCAAAAAGCTCGCCGCTTTCGTCGCCGAAGGTTGCGAAGAGTCCATGGAGAAAGAGTATCAGTTTATTAAAAAGCTGGTTGAAGCCTGATCCAGGCCAGGTGTGCGGGCAATGTTTACCGAAACGCCGGGAAGCGATGACGCCTGCACCCACATCGTACTCACGCCCAATAACTCGGTCGGCTGGCGCGGGAACCGACGATTGATCTTACTGGTGGCGGTGTTATTATCCGCCATCACCACGTATTTCATCACGCTCGGCGCTACGGTGGTGCTGTTTTTTTCCGGCGTAGAACTACTGGTACTTTTTATCCTCTCGCATATGGTCTCACGGCACTGTGCGACCAAAGAAGTCATTCACCTCACCCCTTCACAGGTCATTCTCCAGAAAGGGGTGAGCAAGCCCGAACAGCAGTGGACGTTTGATCGCTGGCACACACGGATTGAAATCCGGAAGAATCGCTCCTATCAGCAGGAAGTGCTGTTTATCCACAAAGACAACCGTATCAGCGTTAGAAGCTTTCTCACGCTGGATGAAAAGCAGTGGCTTATCCAGCGTCTCTTGTCAGCGACACGTTCCTATCGACATCTGTACCTTTGAACTAGTACGCCCCGGTTTTTCGTGACTCCTCACGAATCATATTCTCCAAACGGCGGATATCACTACGATATCGATGACTACAGCTGTTCCATTTGGACCGCGCATCACGATTGCCTGCAACAGAGGGGTCATAGATGGGCTCCATACCGCATTGCGCCGTCATCTGGGCTTCAACTTTTTGTTTCACTGCCTGCAATCGGTTCAATTCGGCACTGGCCTCCTGCCGCTCATCCCGGGAACCAGACTGCTGTGATTCCGCCCAGCTGATCGCACAGCGCAAATCGCGCATTTCCCGCACAGTGCGCTCGTCGCGCTTCAAATGATCTTTCGCGCGGTCTGTCGAAGAGTAGTAACGCGACTTATACTTCGAGTTTTCCAGGTAGCGCTGCTGGCTCTGATCCAGCTGCTTTTCGTAACGATTCAGCCGTTCCCGCCAATACTCCAGGCGATTGGCCACGGTTTGATGGAAGTATTTGCTGTTGTATTTACCTTTGTCAGAAGGCAGGTTTATGTCACCACAATACTGGTCATTACCTCGCGTGGTGACCGCCGTTTGCCCTCCCGCACTCACCTTCTGCTCTTCTACCTTCACCCCCCCTGATTCGCCGGGAGCGGTGGGCGGAAACTGGCTGAACGTCACATTGCCATTCTCATCCACAATCTTATACAGCTTGCCCGCCTGAGCCGTCAAAGCAACGCTCAACAGCAAAGCCAGCACCAGAAACGGACGCAATAATTGAAGAGGGTACGCGTATACAGACACGGCGTTTCTCCCTAAAAACATGAATGAATTCCCTGAACTATTTTCCACTGTTCCACTATAGCCCATGCTGCGCATTTTGCCCACTGCGAACACCCACGCACGAGTCGCGTGCAACGCACACGCTGGCCCTTTTTCACCATGATTATGGCACTCTCGCCACTTTCCTATTCAGTACAAACCGCCATACTGATGGCTATCACTACCTTGAGGAAAAGTCATGACCAAAACAAAAACAAGAAATCTGAAAAACAGTGTGATTGCGATTACGGGCGCAGGATCCGGCATCGGCAGAGCATTGGCTCTGCACTGTGCCCACAAAGGCGCGAAACTGGCCTTATCTGATGTCAACGAAGCCTCGGTACTGGAAACCAAATCCCTGTGCCGGGGCGTGCCCGCCGATCATATCCACACCTCCGTACTGGATGTTCGAGATCAGGCGGCAGTGGAAGCCTGGGCCGCCGATATCACCACACATTTCGGTGAGGTAAACGTAATCATAAACAATGCCGGGGTGGCGCTCAACGTCTCCTTTGAAAACATGGCGTACGAAGACCTGCGTTGGCTGATGGATATCAACTACTGGGGCGTGGTGCATGGCTGTATGGCCTTCCTGCCCCGGCTCAAGCAGGCCAAGTGGGGACATATTGTTAACGTTTCCAGCCTGTTCGGGCTGATTGGCGTCCCCAACCAAACCGCGTATAACTCCGCCAAGTTTGCCGTGCGGGGATTGAGTGAGAGTCTACGGATGGAGCTTGAGATGTCCCACTACGATATTGGCGTCAGTTGTGTGCATCCTGGCGGCATCAAAACCAATATCGCCAACAGCGCCCGCTTGGGCAAAACGGTGGGTACACCCATGTCAGATCAGGAATTTAAAGACCGCTTCAATAAAATCGCCCAGACCTCCCCCAAGAGTGCGGCGGAAATCATTGTGCGAGCCATTGAAACGAACAACAAACGCGTACTGGTGGGCCTGGACGCCAAAATAGGCGATGCCGTTCAGCGGGTGGCCCCCACGTTTTACCAGAAACTGCTGAAGTACGTGATCTGAAACTGGCACGCTTGCCCCTGGCCTTTTTCGTTACCCATCAGCACACCTTCATTGAACCTTTTTGAGCTTTACCACACTCACCTTTGCAGGAAGGGCTCTATGCGCCCTTCTGCTTGTCACCTTATCTGAAGTATCGATAAACAAAAATAACAGACCATCAGACGTGCCAATGGCGCCATTGGTACGACATGAGGAGATACCCATGCAAGTGAATAATGCGGTAGAGACACAAGCGGCCTTATCAGCTCAATCTCTTGAGCTGTCAGCCACCAGCAGCCAGGCACTGGTCACCGGAAAAGGTGAGGCGAGTCAGGCTGCCGGCCTCTCTGTTCAACTGGACGCCACAGACGCTGCGCTCTCAACCACATCAGCGACCGCCACCGGATTGTTGAGTGCCGAAGCCGCCAATGATGCTTCCATTAATGGCCTGCCCTCCGGATTAACCGAAGCAGAACACAGCCGGGCACTGGACTTTGCCAAGCTTTCCTCCCAAGCGTACGACTGGGATGACTATCTGGTGGCCGAAACGGCCATGAATGTGTTTGGCGGTATCGGTGACATCAAGAATCAGGACTTTACCACCGATAATTATCAGGAACTGAGCCAGCATGCCGGCGGAAACGGCATCGACTGGTGGGGTGGGCACGATCAGGGGCTGGACTACAAAATCTTTGAAAACACGGATACCGGTGATATCGTTTTGGCTTTCCGAGGGACGGAACCACTCTCTGCCGAGGACTGGGTGGAAGATATAGAGCAGGCTTTCGGTGACTCAGAACAATATGAGCAGGCGACAGCCCTGGCCAGAGACGTTCAGGCGCAACTGGATGCCTATAATGCGGCCAATGGTACCGACAAGCAACTGGCCTTCACCGGGCACAGTCTGGGCGGTGGATTAGCCACGGCAGCCGCATTGGCTACGGGCAATGAGGCCATTGTGTTTGATGCCGCCGGCCTGTCACAAGGCACCATCGATGCCAACAACCTGAACACGGCCCACGCAGACAAAGTCACGAATTTCAATGTGCAAGGCGACATTCTGTCAGATTACAATGGTCAGATGGACAACACGACCATCGGCAGTGGCGCACTCGGCGTTGTGGGTGAAACCCGCCAGTATGGTGAAACCCACTGGTTGGAGGGTGTGAATGACCGCGCAGACTTCGGCGGCTGGCTGGTGCCGGATTGGACCAATACCGCCAAACTGGCAGAATCCGTGCTGAACCATGCCTGGCATGTTTTCACCTACCAATTGGAAAACCGCAACTTCGTTTAATTCCGCGATCCGGCACGGGGTGCTGAGCCTCGTGCTTTCTCTGGCAGGGCCATTAATTACAGAATGAGCCACTAGGCGTTCAATTGAAACTGCATATGGAAGGTGGTGCCCACATTGACATCCGAGGTTACCGCCATCTGTCCATTGTGGTGTTCGGTCACAATAAAGTGTGAAAAGGACAACCGCTTCCCGGCATCATAACTGGCATCCTGCTTGTCACTGCCAAAATAAGGCTCAAAAAGGTATTGCTGCTCTTCCGCCGTCAACCCTGCCCCATTGTGGGAAATTTTTAACCACAACGCATCGTAGCATTCCAAAATGCGAATCCGAATGGTGGGAATGAATCCATCCCGCTCGGTCGCACCAATGGCGTAAAAACTGTGTCGCAACAAGCTCAGCAGAACCTGCTGAAACTCAGACACGAAACAGGGGAAGGTCGGAAGGCCCTGGTCATAGTCACGCTCGATGGTTAAATCGGTGAAACGAAGCCCGTGCGGCAACGCGAGCACGGACCGCGCCAGCTCCAGGGTTTGATCCATGATCTCTGTGACATCCACGGATTCTTTGGTATTATCGTGCGAGCTGGCAAACTGTAGCAGGTTGGCAATAATCGCCTTGGCATGCTTACCACGGCTGCTCACGTCGTTCAATTCGCTGGCCAGCTGATCCAGCTGCCCGGAGAGTGCATCACAGGCATTCGGGCCTACCTGCTCACGAATGCCGGACAACAAGGTGCTCGCACGGGTAATGTCTGAAAATATTGCCTGTACCGGTACGTTGATGTCATGGGCCATTGAGGAGGCCAGTTCCCCCATGGAGGACATTTTATCCCGGTGGATGAGTTTGTTCTCCGATTTCACTTCATTGGTGACATCATCAATCAGAATGACCACCCCGGCTTCCGCCGTGCCCTGCAGCGGATAGATGGTAATGTCGTAGTGAAACAGTCCGCGCTGACTTTGCTTGAAGTTCTGTGTGGCATTATTTTTTACCGCATCCTGCACCTGGGACTCAGTCACGGTCACGATGGGGTACGCATCCCACAGGTACTTACCCAGCGCATCTTTTGCTGTAATGCCGGTGTTCGTCTCTGCACGCTTGTTCCACTGCGTGATCATCCCCGCCTGGTCCAGCCCGATCAATACCGTCGGCATCGATTGCAGTACATTCTTAATGTAGGCTTCCGACGCATGCAATAAATTGGTGGTATCCAGGTGCTGGGCGATTTCTTCTTTTAACAGGCGATTGGCTTCATCCAGCGTGGCGGTGCGCTCTTTGACGCGAATTTCCAGATCGTTCCGGATGGCCTCCAGTTCCGTGTTTGCGCGGTCTGTGGCCTGACGACTGAAATAGAGCACCGTGGCGGTCACCGACAACGCCGTAATCAGAATGCCACTGGACCAGTTAGCCACGTACTGCCAGTTCATTCGACCGTTTTCGAACCGGAACAAATTTTCGAACCAGTGCCAGAGTCCGCTGAAGTAAATGATCAGACCGGCAACCACCACCATTATCAGGTATTTTTTCATAGTCAAAAGAGGCTGTTGATGTATGAGGGGAACGATGCGGGGATTTTATAACAGCCGAAGGGGATCACAAAATGAAAGGCACACTTTTTTTTCAAAATTACTGAAAATCGATGGTAACGGTGCCCACATCGCTAAAACTCACCTAAGCCATAGCGACCTTGTGTCTTACTGAGTTGGGCCAATCTCTGCTCAATGACGAGCAATTGCTCACGCTGATCTTCGCTGAGCGCTTCCCACTCAAAACTGATCCCGTAGTGGTTACCCACCTCGGTTTCATTCGCGTACACCAGGCAGCATGGCAACTGGTCTACCACCACGCACCCCTCCTCAGCATCGTGCTGAAAACTCACAACCCAGACATCCGCCTCCGGCAGAAGGTGACTGGTAAACAGCGCCATCCCTTGATGATTGAAATTGATGGAATGCACCAGCACCGATTGCCCACCCCCGATAAGCTCGCAGTCGCTGAACTGTTCATCACACAGGTACCTTGGGTGCTCTCGCTTTTCTTTCATGGGCATTCCCGGTTATCAAATTTGCGGAAAATCATCGAAATCGATGTCCAGATCTTTATGCGGTGTGCTCAGCACTAATCCGCGCTTCACGTACTCCTTTAAATCAACCCCAAAGGCACCATTCGGCAATTCATGCGCGATGACGTAGGGCTGACCTTTCGGGTCCACATCCTTGGCATGCAGATCCACCATGCGGTTATAGCCCTCCGATTTATTGGCATCCCGAACCAACCAGACGCGCGGACGCAGCTTGTTCTTTTCCTGTGAAGACACAATAATTCCGACTTCACCGTTGGTGAATTCCACAATCGACCCCGGTGGATAGATGCCAATGCACTTGATGAACTCGATCGCCAGCTGGGCGTCAAACTGCCGGCCTCGGCACTTGTAGATAATATCCAGCGCTTCCATGGAGGCCCGTGCACCATCGTACACGCGGGTACTGGTAATGGCGTCATAGCAATCGGTGATCGCCACCATTTTTGAAAAATAGGAAATATGCGGCCCGAACAGCCCGCGCGGATACCCATTGCCATCCAGGCGTTCATGATGACTGTACGCCACATCCACCGCGATCAAATCACTTGTATCCATTTCCATCAGCAGGTCCCGCCCATGAGTGGGGTGCTCTTTCATAACATCGAGCTCTTCAGCGGTATACCGCCCTTCTTTGTTCAATATCTCATCGGGCACTCTGGCTTTACCCACGTCATGCAGCAGCCCACAGAGCGCCGCCTGTCGTACATCCGCCTCTTCATGCCCCAGATGGCGCGCAAATGTTGCCGTGAGGATACACACGTTCAGTGAGTGCTCAGCGGTGTATTCGTCCTTGTTTTTCAGTTTGACCAGACAGGTCAGTGCATCCGGGTTCCGGAGAATACTGTCCACCACCTCATCCACCGTGCTGCGCGCCTGGTTCATGTCAATCATCCGCCCCAGACGCACACCGTTCATGATGGACTTTACCGTGGTCTTGGCGGAAGCATAGGCCGTTTTGGCGACGGGTAATTCCCGCTCCGTTCGAATGCGATTGGAATAGGTAATCTTCTTATGTTTCAGCGGTGGACGCTGAATACCGTGCTTGGTGGGTTGCTTGGTCGGGGTTTGAATCTTCTGGGGCTTGCGTCGGGTGAGCCGGGAAAAAAAGCCCTGCTTTTTGGTGGTCAGGTCCTGTTTGTTGTGCTCATCAATATCACGCGTTTCGAATCGCGCTTCCACGAACACATAATCACACTGACTCGCCAAGGCGTGAATGGTTTCCTCGTCATGGACCACAAAGCCCTGAATCAGAAAGTCGGTTTCCAGCCAGGGGCGATCCAATCGAACCACGTGCATGCCCATTTCCAGCTTGCTCACCGGAATTTTCAATTCTGTGATGTCGGTGTGGACCGGTTTGGGCATGGGTGTTCGCTAAACAGTGGTTCGAATTACCAGTAATAGTCCATTTTTCATACAGCGTCCAGCCGGCTCTACTGAGTGCTACTGTCAAAATCGAGGTAAAGGTTTCCTGCCAACCGTTGATAACCACCGTGCTCCTTCAGGTGACGCAATCGCGATGAAAGGAACGTCACAAACCGCTGATTCCGGGGATTGTTGTGACAAGTGACGCGATCAAAACTCTTTATCAGCGGCGCATCCAGTGAATACGTTAACTCCCCGGCATAGGGCAAAATATCAGGTATCGCGCCGATCAAGTAATCAATTCTGCCCAGCTTCAACAGTTCGATATTTTGTTCATCACTCGCCACCAACTGCAACTCAATGTCACCAATCGCGTGCTGATAATAGCTATCATGCCCAACCACGCCGCCCACCTTTTTTCCTTTGAGCTGTTCGGGCATTGTCAGTGCGGGCTCGCCCTGCCTTGAAAACATGAAATAACCAAAAGCACCCAGTGGAAAACTGGCGACAATACGGTCTGCGCCGAGTTCCCTTTCTGCCACTTTGGTGAATGAAAACACACAATCCGCCGATCCATTCAGAAACACGGCTAACGCACGCTTATAGGGGAAAAACGGCTGGGATATCCGGTATCCGGCAGATCGTGCCTCGCTTTCTGGTAGAGCCTCTGCGATGATGCGCTGATACAAGCCTGAATTATTCTCTTCCAGCAAGTTCGATATTCTTGGCACAGCAATGCTGATGGGCTCTTCGCCGGATTGTGCTCGCGCGTCTGCCGAAATCCACAGCAAACTCAGGCCTGCCACCAGAGCCATAACATTGCCAGCAACACCGAAATTTCTTTGCGGCAAAGCCTGTGTCATATGCCCTTTACCTAAAAAGTTTAAATGCACGTCTTTATAAACTTAGCACAGAGTTCCTCTTTATTTACACATTTCCCCATCGACGCTGCGCAAATGACTGCTTATGCTTATAAAACGATCAATTCAATATGCATCAGGAATCTTATTATGGCACACAAACGCTTTTCACCCCCCCTACTTTACCTCATTGCATGCAGCCTCTGGCTGGGCGGCCCGGCTCAGGCGAATACGTTTGATGACCAGGTGCAGGAAATGTATGTGGCCTACTACAGTCGGCCCGGAGACCCGGCGGGCATTGCCTGGTGGAGCAGTGAACTGCAAGCGACCGGCGGCAACCTGAACAGCATCATCGATGCGTTTGGCACGTCTGCCGAGTACAACGATCGCTTCGCCAGCCAAAGCCATGCGCAGCAGATCAACAACATCTACGAAAGCCTGTTTGGGCGGAGCGCGGATGAAGGAGGATTGAATTTCTATCTGGCGGAACTGGACAGCGGTCGACTCACCCTCGCGTCTATCGCCCTGGACATCGCCAATGGGGTGCAGGCGGGTACCGACGATGCAACCATCGTGACCAACAAGCTGACGGTGGCCACGGCCTACTCGGAGGCGGTAGCGACGCATAACCTGGAATATAACGCGGCGCAAATAGACAGCGCTGCAACGCTGCTCGCCGCTGTCGACGCCACACAGGACTCGGTCGACACGGCACTGGCCACCGTGGCTGCGCTTTCCGGTGAAGACATGACGCCGGCAAGCCTGACCTACGCCATCGTGGATACCGGTCAAACCACCTGCTACAACAGCACCGGCACCGCGATTACCTGTCCATCCGCAGGCAGCTCGCTTTACGGGCAGGACGCGCAGTTTTCCGGGGAGGATTTCAATTACACAGATCAAGGTGACGGTACTGTGAAAGACAACGTCACCGGATTGATTTGGCAACAGTCCCCGGATACCAATGGCGATGGCAGCATTACCTACACCGACAAACTGACGTACTCACAAGCCGCCGCCTATTGCACCAATCTGTCTCTGGCCGGACACGATGACTGGACCCTGCCCACCATCAAGCAGCTCTACTCTCTGATGGATTTTCGCGGTATCGACCCCAGTGGCGAAAGCGGCACCAGCGCGGGGCAAACACCGTTTGTGAATACCACGTTCTTTGACTTCGCCTATGGCGACACCAGCGCAGGCGAACGCACCATCGACGCCCAATATGCCTCCAGCACCCTGTATGTGTCTAACACCGCGAATGATGGCGGCAATACCCTGTTCGGCCTGAATCTGGCGGATGGACGCATCAAAGGCTATGGACTGGTGCTCAATGGTCAGGAAAAAGTCTTTCTGGTGCAGTGCATTCGTGAAAACAACACCTATGGGGTCAACAACTTTGCAGATAATGGCGATGGCACCATCTCTGATCAGGCGACCGGCCTGATGTGGGCTCAAAGTGACAGCAATACAGGGCTCAACTTTGAGGAGGCCCTGGCGTATGTGGCCGCCATGAATGCGCAGGCCCATCTGGGTCACACCGATTGGCGACTGCCCAACATCAAAGAGTTACACAGCTTGATGGACTACAGCCGCTCACCGGACACCTCGTCTTCCGCAGCGATTGATCCGATCTTTGACACCAGTCTGATTACCAACGAAGCAGGGCTGGCAGACTATCCGTTTTTCTGGAGTAACACCACCCACATCAACGGCTCTCCTTTCCCCGGGGCGAATACCGCCTACATCAGCTTTGGCCGCGCACTGGGCTACATGGGCAACTGGGTGGATGTGCACGGCGCCGGCGCGCAACGCAGTGACCCCAAAGCAGGCGACCCCGACGACTACCCCCAAGGCCACGGCCCGCAGGGCGATGCCATCCGAATATACAATTATGTGCGGCTGGTACGTTCGGCGACACAGGAGTGAGCAGACGGGACCTTCCCTGAAACCAGCCACCACCCACTGCCGTGGGTGATATTTTCTTTGGCCGAATGAGCGATATCCTCATAGAATAGGGGCATGCCCCCGACACTGCGGAATATCCGCTCATTCGACACAGAGACACGCCATGACCAAGAACGCTCCGGAAAACATAGCCAGCCTGAGTTGCGAAGAAAGATACGATTACTTTCTGGACGAAGTCGCTGAGCAAAGGGAAGTCTGGATACTGATCAATAACGACAAGCAATTCCTGAAAATTTTTGCCGAAGAATACCAGATAGAGTACTTACCCGTCTGGCCCAGTGAACATTTGGCATCCGCTTATGACAACAGCGCTGAGCGCTTGATCCCCAAAAGCGTTTCCTTGCCGGAGTTTTTTAAAAAGTGGATACCTGGGTTGAAACGCGACGGGCTGGAAGTGGGCGTGATACCGGGGCAGGACGGCACCCTGTGGATCACCGAACCGGAAGAGCTGGCCAATGATCTTCAGGACGCGTTGTCCAGTCAATTTTGATCATTCAACGGTGACTTTTCCCATGGTTTCAGGTGCGAGCTTCGGCAAAACCAAAGCTCGCTGAGCTAGAACCAGTCCGCCTCAGTAACAACCACTGTGCGGCGTGTCTGGATACGCCACATTGTAGAGGTGATTCCAGTAGTCTCCACTGGCAATCGCCTGGGTACCATTCGCTCCCGCATTGTCGCCAACGATGTACGTGTGCGATTTGGAAATGCCAGCCGTTTCGTAGGCTTCTATATCGGTAGTCGCGTTGCCATAGGCCCGGAAAATCTCCACCCCATTGAGCATAAAGTTGAGGATCTCCGCCGCTTTGTAATCCGCGACATGGAACAGACCGGTGCCATTGCTCATGGTGGTTCGCAGGGTGAAATCGGGCACACCCAGGTGATTCGCCAGCCAAGCTCGTGATCCTTTCGCATACCAGTAGGAACGCCCAGTCACGAAAATGGGATGATAGCCCTGCGCCACGTAATGGCGCACCAGTTCACCCGCACCACCCCGCGCATCAGCGACTTCGATGCCGGTGTAATCCAGAATCTGTTCCAGGTCATCGGCGGTCAACGTTTCATCAATATCAAACAACACCGCTTTCGCGCCAGGTTTCACCACGGTCACATAGGCAGTGGTTTCGCTCAAATCCCCACGCACCACCATCTTGACCTGATATTGTCCTTCCGACAGTGCAGGCACGGACACAAAGATCTTGCCATCACTGTTAGTTTTATAACGGCCCAGACTTTGCCAGCCGCTCATGCCTGTTCCCGTGAGATACGCATTCACATACTCATGTTCCAGGTCTTTATGAAATACCGCTCCATAATCGAACTTGCCGACCACGGTCGTGCCTTGGCCTTCCGCGACAATCTGGTCATGCCCCATATGGTATGGCGTATCCGCCGCCAACCAGCGATTCCAGAAATACCGGAAGCCGGTCTTGGAAGGATAGGTAAAGGCGGGCGCATAATCGATGGCGTCGTAATCGGTACAGGCATTGGCGGCCAACGTAGTGTTGGAGACCGCAGTGGTTCCGACCAACACCGCACCAGCAACGATGGCGTGGATGTGCTTTCTGAGTGGATTCATTTTTTTCGGGTGCATCTTACAAACTCCGTTTTAAGATTGTTGTTATTTTGTGCAACAGGAGTGTCACTTTTATTCAACACAAATTCAATAATGGTACATTTGTTTCTTTTTCGAATGTTAACTGTGCCACAAAATAAAATTACACGGCGAAGCTTGACGTTTATTAAGGCAATTCTGTAAAAAAGAGATACACTGTATATTTCCTCCCCGCTAACTTTCATCGTTGACCACCGGGCCTTCGAATAACACAATGACAGGAGGACGAACCATCTCAATCCGGAATACGTAATGGTTGGCAGAACCAAGCCTGAACAACTGCAGAGCGAAGACGTTCTGATCCCCAAACTTCGTCAGCAGGTCGAAAGCAGCTGGCGTACCATCTTGACGGCCTTCATCAATGACGCCATCAGCGAATGCCATGCCGCAGAAAGCCTGACGCAAGTCGAAGCTGTTCTCTCAGACCTTCGTTTCACACAAATTTGGCTGAAAAAGAATCGTTCACTGGTCGAGATTGAATCGCCTGCACAATTGGCCACAAATCTGATTGAAATGCTGACCGCAGAAATGGCAATTCCGGAAATTCCGCTCACCACCGAGCGAGACAAGGAAAAGCACGAACGACTCAATCGGATTTTCTCTGAGGCCCATGCCCATCTTCACAGCCGAATTACCCTGCTGAATCAGTTTTTTTCCGCACTGTCGGGCCACACGATCACTGCTGAGCACAGCCCCATCGGGCCTGCGTCACTGACCGAGCAGTTCTTTCAGCTGATTGCCACCTCGGCCTTACCGGAAGTCGCCCGCCCGATCGTCTATCATGCCTTTGAGCGCGCGCTGCACCGCCACCTAAAAGAGTTTTACCGCCAGCTCATCGGCTTGTTACTGGATGCGGGTCTGGTCATCGGCCAGGAATCTCCGTCTTTGGGTAAAAGTGCACGTTCGACCGGTGCAATTGCAGAAGACAACCGCGCCGAGCCCACGAGTTCGGAAGCCGGCACGACCACAGTACGAAAAAATAAAGACGGCAAGACCGATTTTGCCAAAAACCAATTGGATGCCGCCATCAGCAAACTGCTTGAACAGAACAGTCAATTTGCCTCATCCACCCCCTTGGTGGATCTGGTCTCGCGTAAGCTGGTGGCCCTGTTCCCGGATCACGCAGGAGCGAAACTCACCCCAATTCATGTACGTCTGATTGAAATCGTTGACCAGCTTTTTAAAGCCGTTTCCCAGGAGAACAGTCTGATCCCGAGTATTCGGGGCTGGATCGCACCGCTTCAGCTCTCCTTCCTCCAAATTATTCTGGATGATCCCACGTTTATCGATGATCGGGAAAATCTGGCCAGGCGAGTGCTCAATCAGCTGGTGGAGCTGGGTGCGATTAATTCCGAGATGAATCCGCGCCTGGAGTCCGGGTTAAACACGCTGATATCCAAAGTGCAGTCCGATGGAAACCGCCGCTTTGATGCACTGGTCAAACTGGACCTCGCGCTCAACAAAATTCTCGTGCGGCTACGCACCGCTTTCGAGAACAGTGGCCGCAAGATATCGTCGAAATACACCAATAAAGATGCCGAAGCGATCTCCCGGCAGTCGATCACAGGGGTCATCGCAGGTAAGCGCGTACCGAAACTCATGCTGGAGCTGGTGAATCAGTACTGGCAACGTAATCTGCGCCTGCTGGCCATTTCAGAAGGGGAAGACAGCAGCCATTACCACGATAATGTGCAGGCGCTGATCATGCTGAACATCTGGCTGAGCCTCAAAATCAAAGGCAAATTGGTGCCCGTTGCCAATAAGTCTATTGTCGATCTGCTTGCCTACATGGATCAGGCACTCACGATTTCTTTTGGCAACACGCAACATCGACCCTTGCTCAAACGTATCCATCAGGTCTTTTTCCAGCAGGCCACCGATGAGCTGGTGGAAGTTCCCGAATCCTGGACGGTGGGTAAGGACGCCGACGCAGATCAGGAGAATGAGCCACCCTTATTGGGCGCGAGTATTGATAATGAACGGGCACGGCAGCTTCAAACCGGCAGCTGGGTACATGCCCGCTTGCCGGAAATAGCGGAAAAAAATCTGCATCTTGCTTGGTCAAACGGCACGCTCTTCTGTTTCATTTACGCGAACAGTCAAGGCATCAAACAGCTGGATCTGGATCTGGAAGAACTCAGGGAGCACCTGGCACAAGGCCGGATGGAAGTGATCCGGGATGTACAACAACCCTTCGTCGATACGGTACTCACGCACATACTGAGTCAGGCAGATAAGGAGTCAGCAACGAAAGCTGCCAAAGACAGCCTGACCGGACTGGTCAATCGGTTTGAGTTTGAAAAACGACTGCATCTCGCCATCACCAGTGCCCGCGAAGAGGACACGGAGCATGTGATGTGCTACCTGGACATAGATCAGTTCAAGATGATCAACAACACGCTGGGTACGGACGTAGGCGACAAAGTATTGCAACGCACAGCAGAAGTGCTGGAAACCATCGTGCCGGAGAATGCCTGTCTGGCACGGCTGGGTGGCAACGAGTTTGGGTTGTTACTGGAAGATTGTGATACCGAGGTGGGGCATGCCTTCGCCGAACGTGCGCGTCGCACCGCCCTCTCTATTGATTTCAGTGATATCGCGGAACACGCCGCCATTACCCTGAGCATCGGGCTGGTGCTGATTGACCGGGAGAGCGAAAATCCGAGCCTGGTACTGCAACACAGTTCGGACGCCTGTGATCAGGCCAAGCAACGCGGACGCAACCGGGTCAGCACCTATCTGGAAACCGAAACTGATAAGCAATTGCGCAACCGGGTGTTGAACTGGATCTCCAAAATCGACAAGCACCTGGATCAGAACTGGTTGTACTTGAAGGGCCAGATGATACGCGCCATCGATCCCGCAAGCACCAAGCAGCCTCACTACGAAATCCTGCTCGGCATCAATGACGATGACGGCAAACCCATGTCCCCGGCACATTTCATTGAAGCGGCTGAAAAGTACAATCGCATGCCCAAGGTGGATCGCTGGGTGGTCAACACCGCCCTGAAGTGGATGAAAGATCATCCGAAAGCGCTGGACAGGATCGACGGATTTTCCATTAACCTGTCTGGACAATCCTTTGGCGACGAAAGTTTCCTGGAATACCTGTCCATTCAAATGCGTAATACCTCGGTTCCCCTTGAAAAGATCTGTTTTGAGGTCACCGAAACTGCAGCGATTGAAAACCTGGATTATGCGGTGGAGTTTGTCCAGAAAATTCGGGACATGGGCTGCCGGTTCTCGTTGGATGACTTTGGCACCGGCATGTCGTCGTATGCCTACCTGAAAGAATTGCCCGTGGACTACCTGAAAATTGATGGCGTGTTCATTCGTGACATCGTGACGAATCAAACCAACTACGGTTTGGTCAAGTCGGTCAACGAAATCGCACATCTGATGGGCAAACAAACCATCGCGGAGTTTGTCGAAAACCAGGAAATCCTCGACGTGCTGGCAGAGATCGGTGTTGATAATGCGCAGGGCTGGGGCATCGAAAAGCCCCAAACTTTGGATGATCTGGCTGTAAAACTGACCAATTAGGTCAAACCATTGCACTGACCCTGCCCCCATGGGACACTCTGTTAACTCGCTCCCATTTCATCCCGCTTACAATTTCCTGCACGCAATTACATTTTTTCTGAACCCGTTACGTAATGTCGCAAGGCCTTCAATAAAGTCTGAACACATCAAACCCCTTTGGTGACCTATGCGTCATTTTATATCATATCCCTGTGCCTCTCTTCGAATTTGGCCTCACGCTTGCTCCTTATGCAACACAATTGATGACAAGAATCCAGTGAGGAAGCACCCATGACCGACGCAGTCACCACATACAGCGAGACGCTTCAAACACCCGATATGGAACCGATGCCTATAAAAGAACAGAATGCCGAAACGGCCGGCGCATACGAGGATTCAGACCTTCCCGAGCACATGGAAGCACACGAAGATGGCTCTGTTACCTACACGTTCGAAGATGGCCGGATCGAACACCACTGCACAGACGGTTCCGGCGAAGTACATCACCCTGAAGGCGGCAAAGAGTTCTGGCAGGCCGATGGCACTGGCGGCTGGGATGACGGACACGGCAACTCCGGGGCCTGGGACGCCGAAGGCAACGGCCATTGGCAGGATGCGGAAGGCGGCAGCGGTGAGTGGGCCGCGGATGGGGCCGGAAAATGGCAGGACGCAGAGGGCAATCGCGGGAAATTCCTTGCGGATGGCGCATTCACCAATCATTACGTAGATGGTTCGGTTGAAACCTTCACGCCGGATGGGCATTACAAACTCCGCGACTCAGAAGGCAATGTGCTGGAAGAAGGCAAGATTGACCCTGAAACGTTTGATGATGAGTCCACGCTGAAGGATGAGCAAGACGACCTGGCTCATGAAGGGGAGCAACCCACCCATGTAGCGTTGAATGAAGATGGCTCGATTACGCTGAAGTTTGAGGAAGGCCGGGTAGAACACCACTACGTGGACGGTGCCGGTGAAGCGCTCAGCCACCAGTGGCGAGACATAGATGACGATAACACCAGACACCCCGCAGTTCAGCATGATGCGCCAGTGCAGGGTGGCTGCATTGAACTTCTCGGCCACACGGGTACCCATGCCGCTGCTATGTATGCCTGGTTCAGTTAGTCGTCTCCCCCACCCAACGAAGCTTGTCGCAGAGGTGGGGGAAATAGACCGGTTCAGCCCCTCATTCAGTCGGCGACAACATCAGCGACCAACATAGGGGTACCGGGCTCTGAGGCGTTCAAGGTAAAGCGCAGCTGCGTCGCTTCTGCCAAAGAAATCGCTATGTCCCCACCATTGGTGACCAACAGCAGGCTGTCGCCGGGTACCAATGGCGTATCACCCCCCAAATTCACAGCGTTCCATTGTGCGTCTGCAATTTTGAAATGATGCAGACCAGCCTCAAGATTCACAGTAATCTGATATTGCCCCTGCCCTACGTAGGCCAGTTTGTCTGAGGTTCCCCACCCATTCATATCGCCCCGGAAGTACAGGGTCGTGCTGCCATAGGGGGGCGTACTAGCAGCGCTTTTGGCTGTCACCGGCACGCCGACCCCCTGCACGCCCTGCTGCGGCTTCACGAATACGGCCGTCGTCAGTGCTGGCACAGTAAAGGTTTCATTATTCGCTTGGGCTGCGGTCACCACCGCATCCTGGCCAGTGTGTTGCACATCAATCAATTCAAAGCCTTCGGCACCCGCAACGGGGAGCGTCTGGTTCTGCGGTGTGGCATTGATCATCACGACCACTGCATCGTAGTTTGCATCCAGATCGGTCTGACCAGCGCCATCATCAATGGACATGACAATAACGCCAGGCACCTGGCCGCTGCCTGTGTTGTGAAAGTCGACACGCGCCTTGATTTCTGCGGCTGTTTGCAGGCGGAACAGCGGGCTGCGCTGGCGTATTTTCAGAAAATCCAGAAACACCGCTGACGCCAACCCAATATCACTGCTGGCAGGCTCTGCCTGGGAGTCGGCCAGCACCGTCTGAATCACTGGCCAATTGGCACCATCTTTGTCTTCCCGGGGCAAGCCAACGTGCCAGTTATTGTTCGCCTGGGAAAAGTCTACCCGATTGTACCAGTCACCGGAGTCATAACTGTCTCGCTCCATGGACTTGGAGCGCAACAAATCCGAGCCCATGTGTAAAAACGGAATGCCCTGACTTAACAGTGGCACACTCAAACCCAGCAACTGCATGCGCACCCGATCTCCGGTCCCCACCGTTGCAGCCATCTTATACATGTTGTTATCCCACAGCGTCTGGTTATCGTGCTTGGAGATGTAATTAATCATGTCGGCCGGGTCTTGCGCATACCCGGCTTTTTGACCCGCATAGTCCAGACTGCTGCCCGATAACGTTTGGTCTTCCGCATCGGTAAATACATAATCCGTCAGGTTCCCTGCCATCGACAAGCGAATCAGGTCGGCCAAATGCAACAGCTCCGCCTTTTCCGCGGCAGCGCCTGTGTTCAGCGCATTGGGCTGTGTGTACAGGCCATTCGCAAATCCCTGACGGCGGCGCAGGCTCTCCTGAGAATCAAATGGGCCGCCACCCCGCACGGCATCCCGAACGCGATCCGAGAACGTACCAATTTCCGTACCGGCCATATTGGCCTGTACCCCCTGCTCAAACCGGGCATTGTTCGCTACTTCGCCAAAGTTCCACCCTTCCCCGTAGAAGTAGACGTGCTCACGCACCGCGCGCACCTTCGTCAGCGCATCCAAAATGCCCTGTTTGGGATGGTGTCCCATGATATCGAAGCGGAAGCTGTCAATCTTGTAGTCGCGTGCCCACACCACCAGCGAATCTTCCATCAATTTCTGGAACATACGCGTTTCTGTGGCAGTATTGTCACAACACGTGGAGTTCTCCACGGCTCCACTGTCGGGATTCAACCGGTGGTAGTAGCCGGGCACCAGCTTATCCAGGACCGACTTGTCATTCAGGCCGGACGCATTCGTGTGGTTGTACACCACATCCATCACCACATTCAACCCCATGGCATGCAGCGCCTGTACCATCTCCCGAAATTCCAGAATGCGTTGCGAGCCTTCTGCATCTGATGCGTAACTGCCTTCGGGCACGGTGTAGTGAAACGGGTCGTACCCCCAGTTAAAACTGTCCAGATCACGAATATCATTCATCAGCGCCTGAGCGCAGCCAGTCAAAGGGTCACAGGCGGCCAGGGCACTGCGCAGCGTGGTCGAATTGGCGACCGACGTATTCCCGCAGAGTGCCGCTGAGGGTCGGAGGGCACACAGCTCTCCCTTGGTGTTATCCAGATCAATTCGCTGGCTGGGATCTTCATTGATCGTCGCAATGTCAAAGGCTGGCAGCAAATGGAGATGAGTTAATCCGGCCGCCTTAAGACGTGCGAGGTGCGCCACACTTTCCCGGCTGGCGTCAGCAAATGCCCGATATTTACCGTGCTCCGCAGGCACGCCCAGCGCATCACTCACGCTGAAGTCACGAATGTGTGCCTCATAAATCACGATGTCTTCGGGGGCCGCTGTCTGGAAGTCAAAGGTCGCGTCTGAATCATCCCAGCCAGAGGGCTTGAGTGCGGCATCCGACAGATTAACCACCTGAGCATAGCGGCTGTTCATCGACAGACTCAACGCATAGGGGTCCGTCACCTCCAAGCGCTCTATCTTGCCAGTGAGGTAATGATACACGTCCACCTGATAGCGATAGTAATTACCGTCTTCGTTATCCGCACTCACATACTGCCACACACCCGACTGGGAATCTTCGGTCATCGCAAACGTACCGATCAGGCTTTTCTCTGCGTTGTAGATGGAAACGCTTAACGCTTGTGCTGTGGGCGCCCAAACCGCAAAGGTCGTCTGACTCTCACCATAGGCACCGAACACGGCGCCTTGGGCCGCATCCGCATACACATCGTCGAGCACACCATGAATCTGCACTTTGGTGGCCTTGGTCAGCTTGTTCGCGTCATCAAATGCCGCCGCAATCAACTGCCCCTTGAGCTGAGTTTTGACCTGAGAGGTATCCGTCAATGTCCAGGCCTGATACCCCGCCAAGTGCGGATATTTTGCTTTCAATGCGTCGGACAGAGCGGCAGATGCCAGTGCGACACGGCTCCCTCCGTTGATGCTTCCCTGCGAAGCGTCCACCTCAATCGAGGCATCCGCCGACGCGAACAATTGGACGGTCTCACTGCCCGCAGGCACATTCATCACCAGCGTGTCGGCAGTCAGCCAATGCGCGCTTGCCCCCTCCAGTGCAACCGGAGGTGCCAACAATGGCTCGGCAAACAAGGCACCGACACCGGAAAAGCTGTACACATCATTCCCGAACAGCGACTTGCTGAACGACTGATCCAGTCCACCCAAGTCTTTCTCGTCCCCTTTGTGCACGATAAAGTTGAAGCTGGTCCAGCTATCGGCCTCGAAATCCACCACATAGTACGCCCCGTACTCCGCACTTATCCCGGTGGGTGGCAAGGGGTCAGCCCAAGTGGTTTCGCCGTTACTCCCTACATAAGCATTGCTGCTCATCACGGCACCGGACGCCCCCCACAGGTGCAACCCCCACCCGGTGTAATCACCATCCGATCGTTTGAAATAAATAACGGCCTGATTCGCCGCCGGTTGAAAACTGTCGGAGCCGGTGTTCGAGCTGCCATTATTGCTGCTGCCAGACGAACTGCCACCGCAGCCTGCAAGCAGCGCGGCTAACACCAGGCAGCCCAGAATCTGCCAAAAGAGCGAGTGTGGTAGGGTGCGCTTCATTTTCTCATCCATTGTTTTTGTTGTTGCCGAAAGAAACTCTGATCATCACCAATCAGAAATGAGTGTATCGGAGGCAGCATGGTCTCAAATGTCGCACAAGGGAGCATCCTCCTCCCTGAGGTCGCGGAGGGTGTGAGCGGGGGGGAGGAATTTTCTCGCTGAACACATCATTGAGCGGACAACCCACGCTTTGACGGTTGCGCTTCGGGACAAAAAAGAGTGAGAATTCACCTTAGTTTCTCAGTCTGCGGTCGACGGATGATCGAGCAAGCCCGCAGCAAACGTACCTTTAAATGGAAATCGCCATGAAAAAATTTTTTGCTATCACCACTGCCCTGCTGATATTACTGGCTCTGGGCTTCTACTGGGTCATTGGCAACCTGGACTCTCTGCTACAAACCCAGATTGAAGCTCAGGGGTCGGCAGCCCTTAAAACACGAGTGACGGTTCAAACAGTTGAACTGGATTTATCGACGGGATTTGGTGCTCTGCGAAACTTTGCGATTGCCAATCCGTCCGGCTTTTCAAAAAACAATGCCCTTCAGTTCGAGACTGCGGTACTGAATCTCGATACTTCCAGCGTAAAAGCGCGCCCTTTGATCGTGGAAGAATTGCGATTAGATGGCATTCAAGCGCTGTTTGAAGTGGATGCCGACGGCGACAGCAACCTCGATCGCCTGCTGGCCGCCATTGAGCCCGACACCACGGCAGCTGACAGCGGAAAAACCACCGCGCCCGCGAACAACGCAGGGAACGAGGTGCGGATTCGCATTCAAAAACTCTCTCTTGCCAACACGGCACTGGGATTGAATTTGAGTGCACTGGGCGGTGATCAGATTACGCAAACGCTTCCAACCTTCGAGGCGGTGAATATCGGTGGCGACGCCGGTCTGCCACCCGACGCGCTGGGCCGTGAACTCGGGCGAATTCTTCTCACGCAGATCACCCGAGGGGCGACCCGCTCCGCCATGGAGTTTGTCGACCCGACGCTCCTAAAAAACATTGATGACTATACAACGACGCTGGAAAAGCTGAACCGCAATCTAAAAGACACCGGCCAAAACCTCAAAGAAGGGGCGGAAGCGCTAGGCCAGAAGCTGAAAGGGCAACTGAAGGAATGGGGACTGCCGGGGGAGTAGTGTTGACCACTCAAATTGCGAAGGTTTCGTGATACTCTTGTGATAACTTTTGCCTGCTGAAGCGTTAACATGGATCTTTGATAACCCGATCAGGAAGCAGCCATGACAACGTTTTTACGCCGAGCCAGTGCGCGCCTGCGCACCTATCAAAAATCCAGCCTGTCACCCGTGATTTTCGCCGCCACCCTCATAAGCCCGGCGGCTCTGGCTGATTGCCGGCAGGACGTAGCCTATTCCGAGACCGAGAATGCCATCCTGAGCGCGTACATCGCTTACTACGGTCGACCCGCTGATCCCGCGGGTCTGCAGTTCTGGAGCGAATTATTGGAAGCCAACGCCGGAGACATCCACAGCATCATCGATGCCTTTGGTGTTTCGACAGAATACACGGAGCGGTTTGGTACCTTAAGCAACGCTGAGTTGATCAACAACTTGTACCAACAAATTTTTGGCCGCGATGCGGACACCGTAGGTCTGGCTTTCTATCAAAACCTACTGGATCAGGGGGAACGAACACTGCAGTCGATTTCTCTGGACATACTGAACGGCGCAATCAATGACGATAAAAATGTCGTGAATAATCGTCTTCTCGCCGCACAACATTATGCGACGGAGCTGCGCACAGGTGCCAACCCGGATGTACAGATTGATGCTGCGGCACTGGCAGGCACGCTGGCCAACGTCTCGTCTGACGTCGAACAGACGCATGCGGTTTGCCTGCAGTTTGACACCCTCATTGATAGCAGCCAGGCCCCGTCTTCTGCGAGATACCGGGTCACCTTTACCACAACCTGGTCAGAAGACCTCTTCCCCACCAATTTCCCGAGTAACCGCCATTTTTCAGGCCTGATTGGTGCTACCCACGATGATCAGGTGATTTTCTGGGAGCCCGGACAACTGGCCACACCCGGTATCGAAGACATGGCAGAAACCGGAAACAAATCGGCTTTCACGCAGGAAATTTCAACCTCAATAGAAGCAGGCAACACCGAACATATTCTGAGTGGTGGCGGTATTTCCTCTTCATCCAATCAGGTCAGCCTGGAATTCAACATAAACAGATCATTTTCCAGTATCACACTTGTTTCCATGGTGGCCCCGAGCCCGGATTGGTTTGTCGGAGTACATAACTTACCGCTGTATACCTCGGATGGCTGGATCGATACATTAACCATTGCCCTACCGGTTTACGACGCAGGCACCGATGATGGAAACCGATTCACCTCATTGGATAGTGAACCTGAACCACACCAGACAATACAGCGGCTCACCTCAGAAGCCAGTGATACCGACTTTGTGAACGGGCTCCACCGACAAAGTGCAGAAACAGTCATTGGCAGTTTTGTTTTTGAGCGGTTGGAATAAACACTCGCGGGGCAGGTACACCATCGTGTTTAGTCAACCTGCGCTCTAATAAAAGAGCGCAGGAGCAGCAAAAAGCAGTATTGCTACCGGGTATTGCAAACCGAGATACAACCTGGCTCGGGATAGCAAAGCTTGCGCATCCACACTTACCTCCGCTCTCATATAGTCTTTTTTCATCAAAACCATGAAAAAACGGATGTCTTTCAGCAATGTCAAAGCCGTTAAATCTTCAGAGCCCTGCACAATGCCCAAAACCTTCAAACATTCGCGCGATAACTGCGCTATGTCAGACAACGCGCCGACGTATTGTTTCAGAAGAAAAGCGAATACACCAACCAACACTAGGAGCCTGTCGGACTTAAGTGCGCGATTGCTGCACAGTGCGTTTCCTGACTGTAATTGAACGGAAAAAGCAGATTGCAAACCTACTTAGCCTCTTGATACGCATTTCACGTCCCTCAACGAGCA
>JBPJFY010000020.1:0-52066 GCA_051208045.1 Oleiphilaceae bacterium G1-8 | reverse complement strand
CATCTGATCCTTCCAACGATAAAGCATGTTCGTTGCGATACCCAAAGATTTGGCAGCTTCAGGAATGGAATAACCCTGCTCCAGAACGAGCGCCACGGCCTCTTCTTTGAATTCTTTCGGGTATTGCCTGTAAGTTCGTTTTTCGCTCATTATGACACCTTTCTGATTGACTGTTATTGTCTCTCATTAAAGTGTCCGGTTCCATTAGACCAGAACAGAATACGACAATCTGGACAGGCTGGAACGCTTTACCCAAACCGCAGACGTGGCGGCACAGGCGGCGAGCTATGCCCTGAAGTTTGACGAAACAGACGATGCGATAGAAGTACCTTATTCCCCGGATATGCACCTGAACGTGGCCACAGACTGGTTTGTGGGGGCCTGGGTGAAAGTTGGAGATTTGAGCGGTACCAACGGGCAGTTTGTTGCCTCCTGGAATAACCAGGGCGCAGCGAACAGCCTATCCCTCTTTCTTGTGGAAGGGTCGAGTGCCGGTAAACCTCGTTTGGTCGTGATGGGTGAAACAGGCGAGAAAAAAGTGCTCACTGGCAGCCAGGCGATTCCGCTGAACACCTGGGTGTATCTGGTTGCGCAGAATAACACCGCAGCCGGAGCATTAGAGCTGTGGATGGCTCCGGAAGGGCAGGCTGCATCAAAAGTCGCCAGCCTGGGTACTGCCAATTTCGGGGATATCAACAAAAATGCCAGCCTCTACCTCGGGCGTCGGACTAATTCGCCGGCCAATCGATGGTTTGGCGGAGAAATGCAGCAATTCACACTGGGCCGTCACGCGTTTACCCAGGCGGAGCTGGACAGCATTGCCGGGGGAGCCAGTATCGCTTCAGTCGCAGCGGATCTGCGGGTTAATCTCCAGCTCAACGACGGCACAGGCGCGACGGCCACCGATACCGCCAAGGCCAACCATGCCACCCTCACCGGGTTTGATACCTCGACAGCCTGGCAGTCGCTTACCGCGGGCCAGAGCGCTGCCACGCGCGAGCGGGTAACCACGTACACATTCCATCCCAGCTACGATCGAAAAACCGAAAGAGTGACGGAAACCATCGGCACAGTCGAAACCCTACTGACCGACCGCACCTACCACTACCTCGATAACTATTGGCTGGGCAGCATTACCGATCATCTCGACACCGATGGTAACAACACCATCGACTACTCCTACGACAACAACGGCAACCCGCTGACAAAGGTGGACAACACCCAGCCCGCGCCGGAAAGTACGGTGTTCAGCTACAACACCCGCAACCAGCTGGTGAGCGTGATTCGTGGCCCACCCGGCGCCGAAACGGGGCAGGGCAGTTACGAATACAACTTCGCCGGCATGCGTATTCGCCACCTGAACTCCGAGCGCGGCGACATTGAATACCTTTACGACGATAAATCCATCCTCAGCGAGCTGGTCAACAACACCAGCACCCTCGTTGCCCATTACCGCTACGCGGACCGGCTGATCAGCCTGAAAACCCCCGGCGGGAACCAGTACTACCACTACGCCACCCTCGGCACCACGGCCAACCTGACCAATGATACCGGGGATATTCAGATCGCCTACCGCGTCGATCCGTTTGGCACCATCACCGAGCAACAGGGCAGCAGTGTCAACCGGCAGGTGTTTACGGGTCAGGAGCACGATGAGCAGACGGGGCTGATTTACTTCGGCGCGAGATTCTACGATCCGGATACCGGGCGATTCCTGAATCAGGATACGTATCTGGGTGAGCCGGGTACTCCGCCGAGCCTTCACAGATACCTTTATGCCTATGGGAATCCTACTGTTTGGATTGATTTGCATGGGTACCTGTCTCAAAAAGATCTTGCAGATGCTTCGCGTAATGCCTATGACCACGGTGACATCGTAGGTGGCGTTGCGTTGAGTCTGGTTGAAGGTCTGTATGTGATCGGCAATGAAGTCACCGGCGGGGCTTTCGAATCGCATGATCAGGCTTTGGGAGAGGGCTACAGCGGCATTGATGCTCTGGTAGAAACCGGCAAAAAACAAAAAGATATCATACACGATTGGGCACAGGAACGAGCGGAAGAGGGCGTTGTAGAAGGAACTGCTGGAGTTGTTTGTGGCGTTATTCGTGCGTGCAAAGGCGCGGCCAAAATCGTTGAAAATGTCTACGATAAGGTCAAAGATCACGTTGATGACGTTGCCGAGAATGCGAAGGCCAAGCTTCAAAAATCCAAGACTGCTGAAACCCAGCCAATCGACGGCCGTCAACAAAGGCCGGACACAAGCAGTTCCGCGGTAAGCAACTGCTCATGTGGGCCACGCTGTTTTGTCGCAGGCACACTGATTTCAACAAAAAATGGCCTAACCCCGATTGAAGAAATCAAACTAGGTGATTTGGTTGCATCTCGTGACGAGAACAATCCCAATGGAGCAATAGAATGGAAGCCGGTAACTGAATTATTCTACAATGACGATGATCGAATTACCTACCTTGTTACCTTACGAGATGAGTCAGGCAATACAGATGTCTACGAGGTTACTGATAACCATCCATTCTACGTTGAGAGCCGGGGCTGGGTTGATGTAGGCTACCTCGAAGGTGGAATGCAAGTTCCGAGTTCTGATGGCAGTTTACTCACGGTTGTTGGTGTTGAAGCGCTTAATATCAGCCCTATTACCTATAATATTGAAGTTGATGAATTCCATACTTACTTTGTTGGTAAGCAGGGAGCTTGGGTTCATAATCAGAATCCTGATTGTCCTCCTTGTCCCACTACTGGAAATAATAATGTAACGCAAGGTGAGGTCGGTGATTTTAGAGATACAGCTTCGAGAAGTAAGAAAGATGGCCTTACTCCAGATCATCAACCTGCGAAATCGGTTCTTTACGAAGACTTTAAACGGAGGAAAGGTCGTGATCCAACTAAAAAAGAACGAATTCAAATTGAAAACGAAGCTAACTGTATAGTAATTAAGACATGCACACATATGAGCGACTCTGAAACATATGGAGGTAGGATAAATAGTAAACAATCTGATGGGCGAACTCTAAAAGAGCATCAGGCTGATGATTTGAGGGGGGCCGTCGATAGTAATATGGATGCGCTAACAGGAAAGCTACAACAAGATGGTTTGTCAATGGATGAAATTCAAAAAGCCCGTGATGAACTGCATTTACGAAATGAAGCAGATGGTGTGTACGATGGCAGCTGGACCGATAAATACCCTAATTAACTCCACTGAAGAGGTAGTACGGAATTCAGATTTATTTAAAGGTTTTAACGAACCTACTAGGTATGATTTTGATGATTGCTGTTACTTAACATACGTGGGCTATGGGGTCGAAAACAGGTTTTCATTAGAAGGCCATTTAAAGACAATATACTTTTACGGTTTTGAAGAGGAAGACTGTGGGAAGTTCAACGGAATATTGCCTCTTGCACTCAATTTTAGCATGTCCAGGGAAGACGTTTATTCAGTCTTAGGGGAGCCTCAAAGTACCGAGGCAGATGTCAAAGAATCTAGTAAAGATGAATCGGGCTATTGGGATCTGTATCATTATGATGATTACTCATTAAATATTGAATACATCAAACCAAATCTTGGTATCAAGATGGTTACAGTAATGTCTTCTGATACAGCCCCTTACAGGGAAAAAAATTAAATGTAGATCTATATACCTCACAAGCCAGGCTAATCAGTCTGGCTTATTATCAAAATAAAAGTAAAATAAAAGGCCATCCATATATTTGACAAAGCTCCCCAAATGCCGTATGTTACGGCACCATGACCAAACCCCGCGAAGAATAAGTCTCCCTCGACGAGACGCCTTTTTATCATTGCTACGTACGCTGCGTGCGGCGGGCCTATCTGTGCGGCGAAGACGCCGTCACGGGCGCAAACTTTGATCACCGCAAGCAATGGCTGGTGTCCCGCCTGCGCTTTCTCTCCTACATCTACGCCATCGACATCTGCGCCTTTGCCATCATGAGCAACCACTACCACGTGGTACTGCATGTGGACAAGACACGGGCTCAACACTGGTCAGACGCGGAAGTCGCCGAGCGCTGGCTGCAACTCTACAAGGGAAATGCGCTGGTAGATCGCTGGCTCGCTGACCCGGCCTCGCTGGATACCGCGCAACAGGCCTGGGTGGCGAAAACCATCGACGTTTGGCGCACACGGCTCTTTGACCTCAGTTGGTTTATGCGTGGCGTGAATGAAACCATCGCCCGCATGGCGAACGAAGAAGAGGGGTGCAAGGGCCGTTTCTGGGAGGGCCGGTTCAAAAGTCAGGCCCTGCTGGATGAAGCCGCCGTGCTGAGCTGTATGGCGTATGTGGATTTAAATCCCGTGCGCGCTGGCATCGAAAACGACCTGCTCGACAGCGACTTCACGTCCATTCAACAGCGCTTGTTTGATTATGCCCAGGAAAAACAGGCGAGCAACGCGCCCAAATCCCAGGTAAACCCACTATCGGCAGGGAAAAAACTCTCGCAACGGATGCAAAAACAACAGGCTCTCAAACAGGCACAAGCACTCGACACCCTGCCCGAAGCCCCGCTGATGCCCTTTGATGGCAGCAGCCACACCGACCTGCACACCGCGCTCCCATTTACCCGCGAAGATTACTTTCAGCTCGTCGATGCCACCGGGCGCGTAATCCGGGCCGACAAGACAGGCGCAATTTCTGAGGAACTGCCGGGAATCGTCGCCCGGCTGGGCATCAATCCCGATCAATGGATCGAACACATTCAATGCTTTGGTCGGTCGTATGGCAGTTGCGTAGGAAATGTGCAAGCCATTGCCGCGCACGCCAGCAAAACCGGCAAACGCTGGTGCAAAGGGCTGTCGCACTCGATGAGTTGTTATCGGCAGGTGGGTTGAGGTGCAGTAGTACGTTTGATCAAAAGCAAAAAAAAGGAGATCCACATATTTGACGGGCATAGCATGGCCACGCTGATGCTGGAGAACGGCGCGGATGTGCGATTTATTCAGGAATTGTTAGGCCATGCAAGGTTGGATACCACCCAGCGTTATACCCATGTCAGTATCGGCAAGCTGAAGGATACACAGCGCGACGCATCCGGGGGCGAAGTTGAAAGCCGAGCATAAGCGCACGCATGAGGCAAAGTTAATTAGGGAATAACAATCATTGCTAAAGATTGCTAAACTAGGGTTGATATTGACGTAAATGAGATAGGTAAAAATTATGAATGTGTCACTCACACCACAGCTTGAAAATTATGTAAAACAAAAGGTGGCAGCAGGCATGTACAACTCAGTGAGCGAAGTGATGAGAGAAGCCCTCCGCTTACTTGAAGAGCGGGATGCAATTAAAGAAATGAAGTTGGAAGCTTTGCGTCGAGACCTTCAGGAAGGCATTGACGAACTGGACAGAGGCGAAGGATCACCTTTGAATATGGACGACATCAAAGCCAAAGCACGCGCGATGAGAGAGAAAAACGGTTAATGCCGACACTGATAAAGGCGCCAAAAGCAGAAGAAGACCTGATTGATATCTGGTTATATATCGCAGAAGACCAGCCAGTTAATGCAGACAGGTTTCTCGATAAGCTGAATGATGCTGCCATGCTTTTGGCCGAAAGCCCAGGAATGGGGGTTGATAGACCGAGTTTAGGAAAAGGACTGAAAAGCTTTCCCGTTGGCAATTACATTTTGTATTACCGAGTAAATCCCAAAGAGCTTGAATTAGTGCGCGTGTTGTCGGCCACCAGAGATATTGAAAAACTGAGTTGGTGATTCTTCCCGCCTGGGCTTTCTCTCCTACATCTACGCCATCGACATCTGCGCCTTTGCCATCATGAGCAACCACTACCACGTGGGGTGCAAAGGACGTTTCTGGGAGGGTCGGTTCAAAAGTCAGGCCCTGCTGGATGAAGCCGCCGTGCTGAGCTGCATGGCGTATGTGGATTTAAGGACGCTCTGAATTTCTCATGATTTACTCGATTTCAGGAGATTTCAAAGCAGATTGCACCGTTGACGCTACATTTTACGCGTTATGGGCCGCCATTTTTGCCTGAATCCGGGGTCTCCCCAGATTTCAGGCAAACTGACCCTAGGCCAGCAAACTTCTCGCCCTCAATAAATTGCTGAAACCGGCAAGCAGATACAAACGATTTGTGTTTTTATGCAAGCCTCGGTAGCGTACCTTGTCGTAATGAAACTGCCGTTTGATCGTATGAAAGCTGTGTTCGACCTTAGCCCGGATTTGCGATTTTACTGTTTCCAATTGGTACGCTGCACTCTCTTTCTCCATCTTTTTTCTTTTTCCGGGGCGAAGCCCGATCAGCCATTCCACTGAGCGCCCCTTATGTTCAACGCGTTTTTGTATGCCCAGATACCCGGCATCACCACTGACGTAACTTTCCTCTCCATGCAGTAGTTTGTCTGCCGGCACAATGTCGTGTACGTTGGCAGCGGTTGTGGCTATGCTATGAATCAGGCCTTTTGTGCTATCGACCCCGACATGCATTTTCATGCCAAAATGCCACTGGTTGCCCTTTTTCGTCTGGTGCATTTCGGGGTCACGCTGATTGGATTCGTTCTTTGTTGAGGTCGGTGCGGCGATGATCGTGGCGTCCACGATAGTTCCTTCTTTGAAGCTCAGACCTTGCCGCTCAAGGTAACGATTGATCTTCTGGAAAAGCTTTTGGCCCAGATGATGTTCCTCCAAAAGGTGGCGAAAATTCAAAATGGTGGTTTCATCCGGCACAGTATCCAGCGTAATACCCGCAAAACGGCGCATGGATTCAATTTCATAAAGGCTGTCTTCCATGGCCGGGTCGCTCAAGTTATAGAACAACTGCATGCAATGAATGCGAAGCATGGCAGACAGTGGATAGGGCTTACGTCCTCGCAACGACTTGGAGTAATAGCGTGCAATGGGGCGCTCCAGCTCTTTCCAAGGTAACAAACCATCCATTTGCTGGAGAAACTTTTCACGGCGAGTTTGTTTGCGTTTGGCTTGGCCTTCAGCATCGGAAAAGCTGAGTTGAGACATGGCGATAACCCCAATCTGATTTTTTCCGCTATTATCCATTAAAATGGGATTTTTTCAGAGCATCCTTAAATCCCGTGCGCGCTGGCATCGAAACGACCTGTTCGACAGCGACTTTACGTCCATTCAACAGCGCTTGTTTGATTATGCGCAGGAAAAACAGGCGTAATTTCTGAGGAACTGCCGGGAATCGTCGCCCGGCTGGGCATCAACCCCGATCAATGGATCGAACACATTCAGTGCTTTGGCCGGTCGTATGGCAGTTGCGTAGGGAATGTGCAAGCCATTGCCGCGCACGCCAGCAAAACCGGCAAACGCTGGTGCAAAGGGCTGTCGCACTCGATGAGTTGTTATCAGTAGGCGAGTTTGGTAAGAGCGAGTATTACGCTGTTAAGCGCATTGTCAGTCCAATTAGTATACAATGACCCTCCACTCTCTAGGATGTCCTCACTCATGATAAGTAAAAGCAGAGCACCGGCAAAAAAGAAACAGCCTGTTGTCGCAGAAACGTCAACTTCTATTGAATCTCAGACGAAAGCTTTTCTTGAGCAGGGTGGTGTTATTGACAAGATCGCGTCAGGTGTCAGTGGACAGAGCTTTTCAGTTGGCCGTAAACAAATTAATCTCGGGAATACTCCAAAGAAGGATTAATTGTTGTTCATAGGTAGAATATTTAGCAAGTAAGAGTCGTATCTAATTGATATGGCAATGGATTTGTCTTATTCCCGACTTAATCTGACCCTTCTTCTTGAATAGTAAAGAGTTACCCTCGATAAACTGCTAATCGCCCGCGTTTTGTCAGCCACCCGAGATAGTGAAAGCCTGCTTTGGTAACTGTTTTACGCACACGCTCACTCCGTAAAGGGCGTAAACTTCGCCCGGTAGCTGCCGGGAGGGATGCCGGTTTTCTTCTTGAACAGGCGCGTAAAGGAGCTGATATCTTCGTAGCCGACCCGATGGGTGATTTCGGCAATGGTTTTGTTGGTTTGTAACAGCAGCTTGGTGGCGGCATCCAGCCGTAAATCCTGCAGGTATTGGGAGGGTGTTGAATCACAGGCCTGTTTAAACCGGCGAATCAGTGATCGTTGTGACAGGCCGAACTGCTCGCCCAGGGTGTCCAGTGCAATGGGGCGCTGATAATTGGCTTCCATCCAGTGTTGAATGTCTCTGATCGCGTGGTCATTGTGGTACTTTTTCACGATGAGTGGTGAGTAGGTCAGCTGCGCGGATCGTCCGGTATCAATCACGAAATAGCGCGCCGTTCTGGCGGCGGTTTCATGATCCAGAAACAACTCGACGAGATACAGTCCCATATCAAACCAGGCGACGCCGCCACCATCACACAGCAGATTGCCGTCATGCGTGATCAGTTGTTCCGGCTTGAGGCGAACGCGGGGGTAGCGTTCACGAAACTGGTCGGTCGCACTCCAATGCGTGGTCGCTACGCGGTCATTGAGCAGACCGGCTTCGGCGAGAAAAAAGGAGCCGGTGCTGTTGCTGCCAATTAAGCCCGGCCCGGTCCCGGCCGAGCGAAGCAGATCGATTAATGCCGGATTGGCCGCCAGCGTTCTTTCGATATGGCCGGATATGGTGGGCACCAAATAAACATCGGTATGCTCGATTTCTTCAATGGCACAGTGGGGCGTAAGCTGGAGGTTGTTGAGTGTTTTGATGGGGCGCCCGCCCCAGGTGGCCAGGCGAATGGAAAACTGCCGGGTAGTATCGTCGCGGAGGTGCTCGCTTCGCTGTCCGTTGGCAATCGTCAACAGATCATTCATACCCAGAAGCGCGCTGCCCAGTGCATAGTCGAAAGCCAGAACGGTAACGGTGATCATTGTGCGGTTTTCCTGCCGTTTGATGATGGGCTGGACGGCAAATTTCACCAAGTATATGTCAAATTGTGCGATTTCGCCTGTGTGACTGTCGTGCCACACTGGGCTCTGTTGTGACCGGCATCGGGCCGCCTACGCGCTGACAGGAGAGAACTGGCATGCGAGACACTGAAACGCATTATCGTACCTGTAACATTTGTGAAGCCATGTGTGGCCTGGCCATTCAACATCGGGAGGGTGAGATTCTCTCGATCAAGCCTGATCCGGACGATCCTTTCAGCCAGGGCCATATTTGCCCGAAAGCCGTCGCATTGCAGGACTTTAATCGTGATCCCGACCGGCTTAAAAACCCGATGCGAAAGGTGGATGGGCAGTGGCAGGAGGTTTCCTGGGAGGAAGCCTTTGCGTTTGTGACAGACAACATTCAGCGTATTCAACAGTCGTATGGCACCGACGCCATGGGCGTTTATCTGGGCAATCCGAACGCCCACAATTTTGGTAATGCCATTGTTCTGCCCCAGTTTTTTAAAGCCCTTGGTTCGAAAAACCGTTACAGCTCGGCTTCGGCGGATCAATTGCCGCATCATGTTGCCGCAAACTACATGTTCGGCGCGGGAATGGTGATCCCCGTACCTGACGTAGATCGCACAGACTTTATGTTGATCATCGGGGGCAATCCGGTGGTGTCGAACGGGAGTATGATGACCGCGCCCGGCATGCCAAACAGAATCAAGGCGCTAAAAAAGCGCGGCGGCAAGGTGGTGGTGATTGACCCACGCCGAACGGAAACGGCCAAAATTGCGTCAGAGCACCATTTTATCCAGCCGGGCAACGATGCGTTGTTTTTACTGGCACTGCTTCATGTCATTGTTGAGGAAGACCGGGTTCAATTGGGTGAGTTGGCCGACAGGGTGCAGGGTGTGGAGGCTGTGCGGGAAGCGGTGCAATCGTTTTCGCCGGAGTCGGTAGCGCAGCAGATCGGCATTTCCGCCGCAGATATTCGTCGTTTGGCGCAGGAGTTCAGTACTGCACCGTCGGCGGTGTGTTACAGCCGCATGGGCGCGTCCACACAGCTGTTCGGTGGACTCTGCCAGTGGCTGACCAATGTGTTGAACATAGTTACCGGTAACTTTGATCGGGAAGGTGGGGCCATGTTTCCTCAACCCGCTTTTGATCTGCTGGCCAACACGCCTCGGGGGAAACAAAGCTCTTACGGGCGATTACGCTCGCGCGTGAGGGGGTTACCTTTTTACAATGGGGAGTTCCCGGTGGCGACGTTGGCTGAGGAAATTCAAACGCCGGGTGACGGGCAGATTCGAGGGCTGATTACCATAGCCGGAAATCCAGTGCTGTCTGCGCCGAATGGTGATTTGCTGGATGATGCGTTTGCCCGTTTGGATTTTATGATGTGTGTGGACATTTATCTGAATGAAACCACACGGCATGCAGACATTATTCTGCCGCCAACGACGGGTTTGGAAGCAGCACACTTTGATGTTTTCTTTAACAGCTTTGCGGTTCGGAACACCCTCAAGTATTCACCACCCATGTACCCAAAGCGGGATGACCAAAGGCATGACTGGGAAATACTGCACACATTGGCCTCTCGTCTGACCGGAAAGGAAAACGCGTCTTTCACGCCGGAATGGGTGTTGGATACCGCGTTGAAAGCCAGCCTGTATGGTCAGGAAGGGCTCAACTTGGAGAAATTGCTCGCGCACCCGCATGGCATCGATCTTGGCCCGCTCACGCCATGCCTGGATGATCGAATCCGAACGGCCGATGGTGCCATACAACTCGCACCGTCGCTGTACCTCGCGGATCTTGAGCGGTTGAAGTCACATGCATTGGCAGGGGAGGCGTCCCACCCGGAGTTTCCACTCGCGTTGGTCAGCCGTCGGTTGGCGCGCAGCCACAATACCTGGACGCAAAATTCGAAGCGACTGGTGAAGGGACGAAACCCCTGTACGGTGCAGGTGCATCCGACGGATGCCGATGCTTCCGGAATTCAATCGGGAGACTGGGTAAGCGTGGTTTCCCGCGTTGGCCGGGTGCGGGTGGAAGTCGAGGTGACGGACGACATGTGTCCGGGAGTCATCAGTATTCCTCAGGGCTGGGGGCATCATCGGCCCGAAACGCGCATGCGCGTCGCAGCCGGGCAACCGGGGGTGAGTATCAACTCACTCACCGACCATCGGCTGGTGGATGAGTTGACGGGCAATGCGGTGTTTAATGGTGTGCCCGTGCGGCTGGAGTATCTGGAGCAGGGTTAGGCAATTTCCATCCCCGGTATTCGATTCCAGTACCCGTTGCAGTCGTGCGCTGAGGTGGGCGGTGGGCAGGCGGCGTGCTCATTCATGGCTTGTTTGAGCGTTTTTGCCAGCGATATCGCCTCAAAGGAATGTGCGCTGAACCGGAAGATATCCACGCCTGAGGCGGCGATTTCCTGCCAGCGGTCCTGCAGGTAGTAGCAGCGCCCGGATTGGGTTTGAATGCCGTTGATGTTGAAGACCTGATCCTTTTCCTGACTGTACACGGGGATGCCCGCCGGATAGTCAATGCACACCAGTTCGCATTGATCCTTAGGGCGGTTGCGGGTGCGCGCTGTGTAGCAGCGGGCAGAGTGGGCCAGCGGCAGAAAGCCGTAACCAAACAGTTCGGTTTCGATGTCCCCCTGTGTTTGTGCCAACACGCCTGCCAGGGAGGTTTTGTCCATTTCGACCGGGGGAATCCAGCGAATCGCTCCAGAGCCAATGAACCGATTCAGACTATGGTGGTTGTAGATATTCAGATTGGGCCCGGCGATAAAAGGTTGGCCAGCTTCGCTGAGCAGGGCGACCGCCGCCATATCATTGGCTTCGATGTACCACTGATGCTCGGCATCCGATGTTTTGCAGATCTTTCGGAGGGTTTTCAGTTCAGATTCGGCTTCGATAAGGGTGAGTGTGGTAAACACCACCTGTTTTCCGGCCTCTACCAGCGTGCTTCCAATGGCCAGCCAGTCCTCCAGTCGCAACTCGCGGCGTTTTGAGCACACCGCCTCGCCAAGATAGACAATATCGAAGGGAGCGGAGGCGACGTCATCGTAGAATTTTTTTACTTCAGCCGTCGGCCAGTAGTACAGCAGCGGGCCCAGGGATAGTTTCATGTGTGTTGCTCCTTTACTGCCAGGACCGATGGTAGGCGCCCAGTGTCGTTTGGCTGCCTTCGGAGACGCTTTGAAGCGCATTGAGCCAGGCGCGATCCGGTTGCCAGTTATCGGGTTGTGCTTTGATCTGGTCGATTGCCTGACGCCAGATGCTGACCACCTGAGCGACATAGGACGGGCTGCGCTGACGACCCTCAATTTTAACCGCCTGTATGCCGGTTTTGATCAGCTCAGGCAGAATGTCCAGCGTGTTCAGGCTGGTTGGTTCTTCCAGTACATGAAAGCGCTCGCCCAGTGCTTCGAAACGCCCTTTACAGAGTGTGGGGTAGCCCGCTTTTTCGTCTTTTTCATAACGATCGATTAAAACGCCATTCAACCGTGATTCCAGTACCTCACCTTTCTCTTCCCACTGCACAAATTTGGCCGGGGAGCACACACCACAGGTGTTGGGCGATTCGCCGGTCATGTAGGAGGACAGGTAGCAGCGCCCTTCAGCCATGATGCAGAGGCTGCCGAAGGCGAAAACTTCCAGGGCCACGGGGCTGTGCTTGGCCGTTTGTTTGACTTGGGCCAGCGACAGGACTCGGGGAAGGATCGCGCGACGAATGTTAAAATTTCGATGGTAAAAGTTTAAAGACTCATAATTGGTGGCTGAGCCCTGAACCGATAAATGCAGGTGCGCGTCGGGATAGCGATTGCTGGCGTAGTCCAACAGGCCGACATCGGCCATGATCAGGGCATTGGCACCGAGTTCGATGGAGCGATCAACCGCCTGTTGCCAGCGTTCCCACCCCTGGGTTTGCGCGTAGGTGTTCAACGCCACGTACAATTTGACCCCTTTGTTTCGGGCGTAGTCCAGGGCGCGCAACGCTTTTTTATCATCAAAGTTCAGGCCGGCAAAGTGCCGGGCGTTGGTATCGTCTTTGAAACCGATATAGACGGCATCGGCACCATTATCTACCGCAGCCTTGAACGCGGGCAGGCTGCCAGCCGGGCAAACTAATTCCATGCGTGAACTCCAGGGCGAGAGAAAGCCTGGGGAGGCTTCCAGAAAATACACAGTGTGAAGCGCAAGATAACAAGCAAGGGATAGCACAAGCTTGACCCACATCAATCTGGGAATCGGCTCTATTGGGTATGTTTCAACCTGCCAATCATTTTATCAATGACACTCAGGATTGATCACTACAATGCCCACGCCAGAGACTGCCCTGTTGCCCGTGCTCGAACGACTGAAACACCTTGTGACGGAACACCTACCAAAGCCGCCATCGATCAAGAGCGTGCTGGGGAATCCCGCACGCTTTGTGCTCAAACCTGCGGAAGTAACGCCGTTTGGCCTGCAGGCCCATGTGATTCGACAGGTTTTGGAAGCCGGATTTGCGGAAGCGATTGAGGACGGAGATTTTGACTGCCTGATCAATCAGTGGATTGAAATCAGTTTGACCGATGTGGCTTTGTCCTGGTGTTTCAGTTTGACGGAGACACGGGAAATTCTGATTGAGAAACAGCGTACATCGGTCACGCAGATTCGGGGAGATGCCATTGCGTTTGCATTGATCGCCGGGGGAAAAGTCGATCCGGATACGTTGTTTTTTCAGCGACGCATTGTTATCACCGGTGACACGGAGCTGGGTCACGAAGTCAAAAACCTGCTAGACGGCCTGGATAAAACCGCGTTGCCACCCACGCTCCAGCGCCTGCTGGACCAGGGTGCGGAAGCCGCGAGTCATTGGGAGAAATGGCGTAAAGAGCTGGCCGAAGCGTTGTTGAGCGCACCCGGCGGTGCTCGCCTGTGAACAGTGTGACGGAGTTCACAGGCAGGCTCTGACTGTTATTTGAACGATACTAATTCTGATTAAATTCTATTAAGATTCCGCTGGGGTAAGTCGGGTCCTGGGAAGGTGACCGCTTACTCTGCACATCAGCAGTGATCGCGAATGTGCATGCAAGGAACACAATAATAAAGTAAATTGGATTTATTCAGGGATATATCATGGATAGTTTGTTCAGAAACAAGCTCGTGCGGGGCTTATCTTTCTGTGGGCTTGTGTCCACTTCTCTCTTCACTACTTCTACTTATGCTGGATTGATCGAGCACCGACTGTACGACGGTCAGGCTGATGGCCTCGTGTATGTAGGTGATCTCAATCAGGAATGGTTGAATTTTCAGTTCACCACCAATATGACTCAGTCCGATGCGTTGGCGAGTTATAGTGTTGAGGGATTCAGGGTTGCTGAAATGCATGAACTCACCGATTTGTTTGATGCTTTCAGCATGGAGCGAAAAAACGGTGTTTATGAGGCTGATGCAGGATTAGATTCAAAAAGTGGTATTTGTGAAGATCTAATCAATAATGACCCGCTTAAGAGTTTTGACGAGTATCAACGCCAACATTGTACTCACAATAACGAAGATAACTCCGGGGGTGCCGCAGGGTATACCGACGCGTTGTTTAACTGGTTCTCTCCAACGAGAGTTGCTTCAGCTCTGGATCATCAGATATTGGCTACCTATCAGTATGACCCGTCGATTATGGGCTTTGGCTCAAGTCACCTGCCGCTGCTATGGGCCTACAATTTAGGTGCTGGTCATGCAAATGCTGATCGAGATTATTTGTACATGATGCACAGTGACCAGGCGGTCGGATTGAAGAACGCATTTGTCTCCACTTTTCTGGTTCGTGATGTGCCGGCGCAAAGCGTGCCAGAACCGGGCACATTAGCACTGCTGTTAGGAAGCCTGTTCGCACTGCGCAGAAAACTGCGCAACTAAATCGGCCTCCGGCAATCACACAGGGAAGGACCATAAAGGCCAGGGAAGGCCGAAAAATTAAGGAAAGCGGTTCCACTTAAGGATAAACACGATGAAAGGAATTCATATGATGCGCTTAGGGAGCATCTGGGCCGTGCACGGCTCAATATCTCGTTCTACGGTAAAAAAGTTGCAGGACATGTTAATGCTTGCCGCCTTGGCATTGATGGTGTGTGCACAAGACGCCATGCAAATTAACGATTCAACTCGGCCCAGCGTGCTGCCAGCCCAGTCTGACACCAGCGCAGCGCCGCCATTTCCAGAGTGATCTGAAGTGATCGTGCGTAGTTTTTGATGGCTCTGATCTGTCTGAAGTTACGGTGACTCATGTCTGTTTCTCCTTTCGCTTACCTTATATACGATAGCGATGGATGGTTTAGTTTCAGATCAGCCTAAAGTGATGGCTGTCACAGAATGAGTGCATAAAGTGCGCCAGCGTGGTTAATGCACGCAGAAACGGGGGCTCAGCCGCGGGCGAAAGGGGGTTGGCAGGGCTGAATATCCGAGGGCATGGTGACCCCGCCAAAACATCGACGGGGTCTGGCTCAGTGGATACGACGGGATTATCGTTCGTTCACGACGCACTCGGAGGCGGTATTTATGGCTGCCTGATTGGCGGATTCCGCTGCCTGCCCGTTGAGTATACGACCGGCTTTACCGATCGGAATGCTGCGCGGCTTCATGGCTTCGGGGATTTCCTTGACCAGACCAATAGAGAGTAATCCATTGTCTAAATCGGCTGATTTTACTTCCACGTAGTCCGCCAGATTAAATTTACGTTCAAACGAGCGGTTGGCGATACCCTGATAAAGGAAATGTTTGTCGTTCGTGTCCGGGGCTTTTTTACCGCGGATGGTCAACACGCCTTTTTCGACGTGTATGTCCAGCTCGTCCTGCGTGAAACCGGCAACCGCGAGGGTGATGCGGTAATGGTTTTCCTCTTCAACCTCGATGTTATACGGGGGATAACCCGCGCTGGAAGTCTCTGTGCGCAAGGTGTGATCCAAGAGTGAGGCCAGGCGATCAAAGCCAACAGAACTGCGGTATAACGGGGTAAAATCAATTCGATTCATGGTGTTATTCTCCAAAGAAGCAATAAGTTGTGTGCGTTACTCTTATAAGACGTAACGATGTGGCTGACAGGGTAACCCGTTGGTGTTTCCTTCGGGACAACACTGGTTTCGTGTCAGCCTGATAAATAAATAAGTCCGATCAACTGGCTTTCAAGGGGGCGGTGAAAAATTTTATTTGATTTCCTATCTCAGCCATACTGAGCAAAACGATGGCTGAACAGGAGATGCCTCATGATTGATGGCGGCAGAATGGATGGCGGTGGAATGGATGGCGGCAGAATGAATGGTGACAGGAAAAAACGGGTGTATATTGCGTACACCGGGGGAACCATTGGTATGCAACCGTCTGAGCGTGGGTATTTACCCGTGGAGGCGGCATTCAAAAAACAACTGCTCGCCTTTATTCAGGCGCATCAGGCGGATTTGCCGGACGTTGACGTTTACGAATATCCGGAATTAATTGACTCTGCCAATGTCACACCTCTGCATTGGAAGCAGATATCTGATGACATCGCCTCCCGCTATCATGAGTTTGATGGTTTTGTGGTATTGCATGGCACCGATACGATGGCTTACACGGCCAGTGCGCTGAGTTTTATGCTGGAGGATTTATCCAAACCTGTGATTGTGACTGGCTCGCAAATCCCGTGGAGTCAGGTGCGCTCCGATGCACAGGACAATCTGCTCACATCGATACTCCTGGCGGCGAACTACGACATACCGGAAGTCGGGTTGTATTTCCATAACCACCTCTATCGGGGGAACCGGTCGAGAAAAGTGGATGCTTCCGGTTTTCATGCCTTCGAATCACCGAACTGTGCCCCATTGGCAACGGTGGGTACCCGCATTTCGATCAATACCGGCCTGCTTTTGGAAAAACGCCCATTGCCGTTGAAAGTACACAAACTGGTGCCGCCCAACGTCGCCGTTCTGATGCTGTTTCCGGGATTCCCGCCCAATCTGCTCGGGCACGTTCTTGAGGGCGGTGCTGAGGGGGTGGTGCTCATGACCTACGGCATGGGTAATGTACCGTCACAAGACAAGGAATTTCTGGGCCTGTTGTCCCAGGCGAGTGCGCGCGGTGTGGTGATCGTGAATTGCTCGCAGTGCTACAAAGGGCGGGTAGATATGGCTGGCTATGAGACCGGGAAAGTGCTGATGGAGTGCGGCGCGGTGAGTGCCATGGATATGACGCCGGAGGCAACGCTGACGAAATTGAGCTTTCTTCTGTCGACAAATCTCCCGGTAGAAGAAGTGCGCACGAAGATGCAGCGCAATTTGCGGGGAGAGTTGACGCCCTGATCGCTCCACCAGCATCCCCCCCCATATGGGGGATTCGAATTTGCCTTGAGATGCTCTAGCCTTCCTGACATGCACTGATCAATAAAAATATAATAATTCACACGACGAGAAAATAACAACAAGGATCTCACGATGACTTCTCAAATTTCCGCCGGGCGAAAAATGCTCGTAGCGGCTGCTGCCTTGTGTCTGGCGGCGGGCTGCGTTGAAAAAGAAAAAATTGCTAAGGTGGGGGATGCCGAAAACATTCTCATCACTCAGGCCGGGGCTGTGCTTGTCACCGGCGGCAAAGCGGTGGTTGGCATTGTCGCAGGCACGTCCGGCCTGGAGGCCACGGATTCCCTGATCAACAGCAGTGGTTCCTGTACCGGTATGGCACAACAGGGTGACAATGTGTTTGTCGTCTGCAGTAAGCCCTATCTCAAATGGAAAGGCTGGACATTTAAAGCGGGCGTGGATACGCGGCTGTTTCACGCAAAAGACAAGGCAGATCCTCGTGCAATGCAGTTTCATCTGTTGGATCATCCAGAGGCGGGTGAAGGTGTTCTGGACACGATTGTCGTTCCCAATGGACTGGCGTTTGCGCCGGATGGTGATCTGTTGATTGCCAACTACAACCTCCTGGGGCAGGGGAGTGTCGGAAAGGTTGGTGTGACCTATGCGGGTGATACTGCCACCATCACAGGCTTTAATCGAGATTGGCTTGGGGCGGACTACGGCGTGAGGAATCCTAATGGCGTGCGTGTTACCGGGAACAGACTGTACCTCTCTGACAATAACAAGGTGCGGAAGTTGTATTTTGACGGTGGGGAGATCCCGCACAGTGTTCAGTTGCCTTCGGGCGAGTGGGTGTCAAATGATGCGCCGGCCAACGTTGTTTACGATGCCGGGTCCAGTCTGGCGATAATTGATGACATTCTGCCGTATTGCGACGGTGTTGCGATCACGAGTTACGTGAGTGGTCAGTTGATATACGTCACAGCAAATGGTGAGAAGTATGCCACCTGGCTTGGCAGTTTCTCTTTCCCCAGTTCGCTGGCCATCGGCCGTGGCCCGTTGTTTGATGATCATACGCTGCTTGTGACGGAAAAGGGTATATTGGGCGAAAATGGATCTAACATCGGGAATCGTTTGTCTGCCGTGCCGACAGAGTTCAACCTGAATGATCCTGCCACTTGCACAGCGATCAACGCGCTTTGATGCGATTGATTCCATCATAACTCTCTTGCCTCAGACGTCTATTCTTATCGTCTGAGGCGTATCCTCTTGCGATCACCGCGTTCGTGAAATCATTGAGTCGCGCCATCCGCTTCGTCTACAATCCTTTCTTTTCGATTCGATCCATTTACACGCCCAATTGTTTCTGCCAGCGAGTTGCTTACGCAGAAAAAAAATTTTTTTTCCGGAATTTATGTCTGTTTTCCTCAAGTTAACGTGGTTTTTCAAGCAGCAATGGCGTCGGTATGCCATTGCCGTCGCGGCACTCATGGGTGTGGGATTTACCACGATGATTCCCCCCTGGTTGGTGGGAATCATCGTGGATGGGCTGTCTGAAGGCAGTATGACGCGCGCACAGTTGTACCAATACATTGGTTTGATACTTGGTGTTGCACTGGTGAGTTACCTGTTGCGGGTGGTGTGGCGTGTAGCGTTATTTGGTGCCAGTTATTTGCTGGCAAACCAGTTGCGGCAGCGTTTGTTTGACCATCTTACGCGGCAATCCCCGCGTTTTTATCAGAAAATGACCACCGGGGATCTCATGGCCCGGGCCACGAATGACATTCAAGCGGTAGAGATGACCGCGGGTGAAGCGGTGCTGGCGCTGTTTGACGGTGCCTTCACGGGCCTGTTGGTGCTGATCATGATGACGGTATTCATTTCCTGGCCGCTGACGCTATTGGCGCTGATTCCCTGGCCGATTGTGGGGTATTTTATGTGGCGATTCGGAAAAGAGTTACATGTCTCTTTTCATGATGCGCAGGCGCGATTCAGTGATTTGAACGATGATGTTCAGGAAAGTTTATCCGCGCTTCGGCTCACGCGTGCGCTGGGTCGTGAACAGGTTGAGCAGGCACAGTTTAATCAGATTGCACGGGAGGCAAATCACGCCAATCAACGGGTCGCTCAAACTGACAGCAAATATGACCCGGTGATTCAGCTGGGTGTGGGCTTTTCGTTTTTTCTCAGCATTGCCGGTGGTGCTTACTTAATTTTTCAATCGCAACTCACGCTGGGCCAATTGACGAGTTTTACGCTTTATCTGGGCTATATGATCTGGCCCATGTTTGCCATTGGGTGGTTACTGAATCTGGTTGAACGAGGGCAGGCGGCCTATCAGCGCATTGATGCCTTGTTCTGTATGGAACCAGACATCGTGGATTCGGGCCGGTACGACCAGGCGGTGTCCCCGCGCATTGATCTGAGAATTCCACAGTTTGCCTATGAAACGGGCCACACTCCCGCCCTGGCTGGCATTGATATTACTGTTTTACCGGGCGATACGCTCGGCATCGTGGGTCATACCGGCGCGGGTAAGTCGACTTTGCTGAATTTGCTCGTTCGTCAGGAAGAAGCGCCTGCAAGTGACGGGATGGCAGAAAGTGCGCTTGATCTCAGGCTGGGGGGGATTCGGCTGGCAGAGTTGACGCTCGATAACCTGCGTCGACACATTGCCACCGTACCGCAAACGCCGTTTCTGTTTTCAGCAACCATCGCTGAGAACATTGCTCTGGCCAGACCTGACGCCAGCGCGCAGGAAGTGGAAGCCGTGGCGCGAATCGCAGAGGTGCATGAGGATATTGTGCGTTTTCCCGACGGGTATCAGACGCTGGTGGGGGAGCGGGGTATCACGCTGTCAGGCGGCCAGAAACAGCGTATTGCGATTGCGCGGGCATTGCTACAGGATGCGCCCGTGCTGTTATTGGATGACGCATTGTCGGCGGTGGATGTGAAAACCGAACGTGCGATTTTGCAGCACCTGTACCAAGAGCGACAGGGGAAAACCACGGTGGTTGTTTGCCACCGCTTGACAGCCGTTGAGTCGGCCAGAGAAATTGTGGTGCTCAGTCAGGGGAAGGTCATCGAACGGGGTGACCATGAGGCGTTGCTGGCACACAATGGCTGGTACCGGCAGATGTATGACTACCAGCAATTGGAGCAGGTGGTGGAGGCCGGACAATGAAGCTGACCTTCCAGCGATTACTGGGCTATGCGCTGTTTTACCGGGCAACGTTGATTCAAGCGTTTCTGTTACTGATTCTGGCGACCACTGCGAGTGTGCTCGGGCCGTTTCTCATCAAAATCTTTATCGATGATTATCTCACGCCCGGCGTGTGGGAAGTTGGCGACATTCTTTTATTGATTTGCGCCTACTTTGCCGCCCAGTTGTTGGGGGCAAGCGCGTTTTATGCACAGGCCATTCGCTTTAATCGAATTGCGCTCGACGTCATTCAGCGCATTCGCGAACAGGTTTTTGGCCATGTGATGCATTTACCCATTGCGTATTTTGATAAGACCGCCACAGGCAGTTTGATCAGCAGAATTACCAACGATACGGAAGCGATTAAGGATTTGTACGTTGGCGTGATTTCCGTGTTTGCACAGAACAGTATTCGTGTGCTGGGCATCCTGATTGCCATGGCGCTGCTGGATGTGCGCCTGGTGTGGCTTTGTGTTCTCCTGGTTCCCATCGTGATTCTCATTATGTGGACGTATCAAAAAGTATCCACGCCCATTTTTCAGCGTGTGCGAAGTTTGCTGAGCGATATCAATGCGCGCCTGAATGAAAGTATCGAGGGCATGTCGGTGATTCAATTAATGAACCAGCAGGCCGCATTCAAACGAGCATTCAACGCGGTCAGCACGGATCATTATAAGACCAAGGTGCGCAATATCACGATTGATGGATTCATGTTACGTGCCCTGATCGACTTCATTCATATGTTAGTGTTGGCAGCGCTGCTGTTCGGCTTCGGCCTGATTGAGTTAACCGAGCAGGGCGCGGTGAAAGTCGGAGTGATCTATGCCTTCATCAACTACTTGGGAAGCCTTACCGAGCCGCTTATTGAGATGACTTCCCGGCTCAATATGGCGCAACAGGCGCTGGTGTCAGCCGGGCGGGTGTTTACATTGCTGGATGAACCGGTGGAGCGCACGCCAGCCGAAGGGAGTGATCCCCAGCAGTGTGATGTGCGGTTTCGTGTGAATGATTTTTCCTATGATGGAAAGAAAACCGTGCTGAGCGACATTCGTATCGACGTACCCGAAGGCGCGTTTATCGGGATCGTCGGTCATACAGGCTCCGGCAAAAGTACGCTTATGTCCCTGTTGATGGGATTCTACCCTGTGGTGTCGGGTGAGATCAGTATTGGCGGTATTCCACTCTCAAGTATCACCAAACAGTCGCGTTCGGCTCTCCTGGGTTTTGTCCAACAGGATGCGTTTATCTTCGCGGGAACCATTGCGGATAACATCCGCCTTGAGTTGTCATTAAGTGATGAAGAGGTAGACGCCGCAGCGAAGGCCGCGCAGCTGCATGATGCGATAATGGCCATGCCAGCGGGCTATCAGACACGACTGGCGGAGCGGGGTAAAAATCTGAGCGCGGGACAGCGGCAGTTGCTCAATCTCGCGCGTGCGCTGGCTCGCAAGCCGCGTATTCTCATATTGGATGAGGCAACGGCTAACATCGACAGTCACACGGAGCGTCTGATTCAGAAATCGCTGATGTCGCTGCGAGGCAAGGTCACTTTGGTCGCCATTGCGCACCGCCTGAGTACTGTGCGGGACGCGGATTGTCTCTTTGTTCTGCATCAGGGGCAGGTGCAGCAACAGGGCACGCATTCAGAGCTGATGCGTGTAGAGGGCTTGTACCGTCACATGTATCAGCTTCAGCAGCGCGATGATCAGATGCACGACGCTGTGCCAGCCCATTAACCGCGTTTTCTGATCTATACTGTGTCGAGGAGAAAAGCTTATGAAATCATTGGTATCGTCCAGCGTGCTGCAGGCCATTGCACTCTACATTTTGGGCGCACTGGCGGTGATCGCCGTGCTTTATGGGCTGATTGTCGGATTGCGATTGATTCCCCCCCAATCGTTGACCATTGCGGCAGGAGCACCCGGCAGTGCGTATTACGCCATCGCGGAACGCTACCGCGATATTCTTGCGGAAGATGGCCTCGTGCTGGAGATTGAACATACGGCGGGGTCTGCTGAGAACCGGGACCTGATGAACAATCCGGGCAGTGGCGTAGACCTGGCGCTGATCCAAGGGGGCATACCAACGCAAAATCCTGAGCTTCAAGCACTGGCCGCAATCTTTCCGGAACCGCTGCTGATCTTTGCTCGAAGCGCGGCACAGCTGAGTGGCAATCCGTATGAATGGGCAGAAAAGCGCATCGCCCTGGGCGCTGAGGGCAGCGGCACGCGAGCCATTGTGGACCAGCTGGCGACGATTACTGGCGCGCCGGCACTGCTGCCGAGTAACCCCAATGCTACCGATTTAAGTGGTCAGGCGGCCGCAGAGGCGTTACTGGATGCACAAATTGATCTGGCGTTTTTTGTTGCCCCGCTCGATGCCCCGTATCTGAGCGCGTTATATGACCATGAGGGGATACTGCTGCTTCCCTTGTCCCACTCGAAAGCGTTAACGCACCGGATCCCGGAAGCGCAGCTTGTTGAACTGAATACCGGGGCGATACGCTATCATCCGGCGTATCCATCAGAACAGGTACCGTTGGTCACCTTGGTCACGAAACTGGTGGCGCGGGATGATTTGCATCCAGCGCTGGTCAATCGGCTGGTGCATGCCATGGTTCGTGTGCACAGTGAACGCGGACTACTCCACATGGAGCCGAACTTCCCGAACACGCAGCTGCTGGATATGCCTGCGGATGTGTATGCGGCCAAACTGTTGCGTGAGGGATTCAGCGCTCTGGAAAGCTTTTTGCCGTATTGGGTGGCCGCCCAGGTGAACCGGTTCGCCATTTTGTTGTTGCCCATTGTGTTTCTGTTGTTGCCGCTGGCGAAAGTTGTGCCTGCCCTGTTGGCCTGGCGTATGCAGTCGCGGGTGTATCAGTATTATGATCGGTTGCATGAGATTGACTTGATTCTCTCAGGAAAGCTGGGTGAGGAGCCAGCGGGAGAAGAGCGGCGTGCGCTTGGTGCGGAGTTGGATGCGATTGAAGCAAGCCTTCGGGATGAGTCTTTGCCCTCAAAGTATCGTGAGCAAGCCTACATTGCCACCGAGCACGTAGGCTTCGTGCGGCGGAAATTGTAGCTATACTGATTTGCAGGATCGTTGCTTCAAAAGAGGAGCGCAAGGTTATGTGGAAGCTCTGTTCAGGGTTATTGAGTGTTGCTGTGGGTCTCCTGGGTGCACCATCGCCGGTATGGGCTGAGTGCAATCTTCGCACCATGAGTGCGCAGGAAGAAACGGTGCAATCCGCCTATATTGCGTACTATGGTCGTCCGGCCGATGTGGGCGGGTTAGCCTGGTGGGCGAATGCACTGGCGGAGTCCGGAGGAAATCTGGAAAGCATTATTGATGCTTTTGGCACCTCGGCGGAGTTTGAATCCCGGTTTGGCGCTTTGTCCGCCGAAGCATTGATCACCAATCTTTACCAGCAGATGTTTGATCGTGACCCCGACGCCGCCGGACTGGCCTATTATGCGGAGCTACTTGCCAGCGGTGCCCGTTCATTGCAGAGCATCGCGCTTGATATATTGTATGGTGCCCAAGGTGCGGATACGGAAGCTCTGAATTATCGCAAGCAAGTCGCTCACCATTACATCAATCAGGTCGAACAACTGGTGCTGGATGAAAGTCAGCTGGGAGCAAACGCTCTGGCAGACACGCTTTCCGGGGTAAATAGTGAGACAAGCGCACAAGCCGGCTGTGGCGAGGTGGATGGACTGCTGAGTGGCCTGTTCGCGCCTTATCCTTCTTCTCCCCAGGGGGTGGTGGTGGATTTGACAACGCACACTGAAACGTATCGTGATCTGCTGGGGGTGAATCGTTCGCCGACGTTTGATGACCGTATTCCCAACAGCCCCACCTTCGGTGAGTCTTACAACGTGGCCAATTTACTCGCCTCGTTTGGTGTGACCGAAGTGCGGCTGCACGATGCCGGAGTAGATCTGTGTGAAATTTACCAGGATGCGACGTTGATTGATTCTACCAGTGGGCAACCCACGGTGACCACCTCCTGTGTGGCCGATGCGACACAAGGCCCTCCTAGACTGGATTGGACGGTGAATAATGCTGCGGAGGTGGATAATCCGGCGCATTACGATTTTTCGACCATGGATGAGAAGCTCAGTATTCTGAAAAACCACGGACTGCGTTATTACATGCGTCTGGGGGAAAGTTTTAACGGGCCGAATGATACTCAGGATGTCTCGTCCTGGGCCGCTGTGGCGCGTAACATTTACTTGCATGCGGTGGGGCAGTTCAACGCCGATGCGCCCATTCTTCTGCCCACCTATGTGGAGATTCATAATGAGCCGGATGGTGCATTCTGGTTCGGTTCGCGGGAGTCGTTTTACTCACTGTACCGAGAAACCTTTGATGGGCTGAAGGCTGTGTTGAGCAATGACATGACCCAGTTATTGGGCGGCAGCGGATTTGTTCATGGGGCGTATAAAAACATCGAAGATGATCAGACGCTGGTCGGTGGCTTTGTGGAAGCCGTGACACCGGACCGGCTGGACTTTTTCTCCGCCCATTATTACGGCGATTGTGCCGCTGAAACCTGGGCCAACACGATCACCTGGCTTAAGGTCATGCGCACTGCGTTGGATGCACAGCAAATGGTTGCCAAGCCACTGCATTTGTCGGAGTGGAACATTGGCTTGGGGCAAAGTTGCGGGAATGCATTTTTCTCTGAACCTCAGGTGCAATCCTACGTGGCTGGCGCATTGTCGTTGTTCCAATCGGGGCAGTTTAACATCCAGAATGCACAGTATTATGCCGGTGCGCCCATCATGGGCCTGTTTGTGAGTAACGGCAGTGCAATACATGTGAATCCGGCGGCCTGGTCGTTCTATTACCATGCGAAACTCCTTACCGGAACGCACCATGCCTTGTTGATTTGCGGAACCAGCGGGTGTGATGACCCTGTGGTACAAGCAGAGCAGGGGAGCACGGTGAACAGCAGCAGTGTGTCGCACCCGGATGGCAGCTTGCGCACGGTCATCGCCAATGACAGTGATGCCTCAGCCTCTGTGACCGTGCAGTTTCGGGGGGCCAGTTTGACAGGGAAAAGCGCACGGTTGACCATCCCTCCGACACAGAGTGATAGTCGTCATGACCTGCCGTCGGTGTCGACTGGCACCTACCGGGAAGCCGACACAGCGGCATTGGCGGATCTCATGGGTGCCCAAATCCAGACTGACCTGGGCGTGCTGGATACACGCGATGGCATTGCCGAAATTGAGGTCACTCTCCTGCCCAGAAGCGTGGCATATCTTACGATTGAATAATAAACGGTGACCCGGTAAGGATGTAGATCAGGAGGTACCACTAGAGTGCCAGAAACTGCCCTGAGCGTTGATAGATGCGGCAACAGTTTCTGCCATCGGCCTTGGCCTGATAGAGTGCTCGATCGGCTTGCCGCACCAGAAATTCGTGGTTTTCTTTCAAGGGAATCGAAGAAAAGTCGTCGAACAAGGCTGCGCCCACACTGATGGTGACCCGATCAGCGGTGTCAGACGTGGGATGCGGGATCGCCAGATTTTCAATCGCCTGATGAATGAGGTGGCAGACCGCCGTCAGATTGTCCATCGAGCTGTTTTCCAACACGAGGATGAATTCTTCGCCCCCATAGCGCGCGACCAAATCGTCTGCCCGGTTGATTTTATTGTGCAATGCCTGGGCAACGGCCAGAAGTACGCGATCACCTTCGGCATGACCTGCCGAGTCATTATACTTTTTGAAAAAATCGACATCACACAGAATCATGGCCAACGGGGTTTTTCTGCGCTGCATTCGGTTCCACGCGCGGAAGGCAAATTGTTCATAGGCGCGTCGATTGGGTATGCCGGTTAGTTGGTCTGTCACGGACATGGCCTCCAGACTCGCATGATAGGCTTTGAGCCGGAGAATGAGGTTATTGAAGTGAAGAACGAGATCTTTCACCTCGCTGATTCTGAATTTTCGTTTGATTTCGATGAGTTTTCGGGATTTCACCATGAGCTTGATGTGGTTTTCCGTGTCCACGATGGGCTTCACCAAATGCGTGCTCACAAAAAGCATAAACAGAAACGGTATGCCGGTTAAAATAGCCAGACTCACGAGCGTGCGCTGATCGAACAGCTTTGGCAGCTCGGTGATGTCGTGGTGGATCGTCATCCAGAGCACCGGTTTGCCGGTGTCATCCTGAAGGTAGCGAATTCGGGAGGTGCGGTAGCTTTCGTTGCCGAGGAGCGCAGAAAGCGGGAGTGCTTCATTCAGGTGTGCCGGTGCGACATCCGAGGCTTCAATGCGCATTTGCGAAATGGTGGCAACGCGCTGAATTAAATCTGGCCGAATTTTACGAACAAACAGCAGAAAGCCCGGCGTGTCGCCACTTCGGTCCGAATTGCGTATTTCGGTCGCCGCATAGGTAATCACGCCCGCGCGTGACCCGACGAATCCCGACGCCTGTTGTACCTTGTCATCTCTGCTGATCCCCGGAAGCACGGCGGTGCCCGTGCGCAGTTCCCTTGTCGTTGCCGGCCAGTCGATGGCGTCGCCATTTGTGTAATCGTGACCGCGGTGCCAGACGATGCTTCCTTCCGCATCGTAGAGAATCACTCCATCGATTTTCAGCGAAACGAAGGTATCCTGCAAGTAGTTGTCATCCAGGTAGGTTTGATCAAATTCATGCATAAACTCGAACGAGTCGGTCCACACGGCATAATCGTAGTTGATGGTTTTGAGAAAGTTGATTTGCTCTTCAAAGGCGAGATTCAACGTGGAGAGCTCGCGTTTTTGAAACGCCTCGAGTGCCTGCTTGATCTGAGGAAGTGAACCGTACTCCCGGTACACCAATAAGACCACGCTGAGCAGCAGCATGAAAAAAAAGGAGTACAGGAAAGCAAAGGTTTTTAGCTTCATGGTCACCGGTATTCAATACGCAGGGTTTGAGAATACAAAGCCGTTCCCTATACTCTAGCCTACAATTGGGACTTCAACGAATTTGCGCCTGATTGCGGGCGTTGAGACAAAATCAGGTGGCCGTAAAAGTTAAGCTGCAAGGAACGCTCACTCTGAACGCGACGATTTTTGTCTTTTCGCCGAGGTAGAATGTGATAATGCGTCCCAGATCGGCATGAATAAGGAGCCCGCGCCGTGTTTACTGTTTACCCTTCCAATCGATTGGAATATCTGGCCAGTCTGCTGTTTGCCCTGCTGCGTGAGCAAGCGGGCAGTGTGCTCGCGCCGCACCGGGTGATTGTTGAAAGTCATGGTATTCGACATTGGCTGCAGATGAAGCTGGCGGAGGAAGCGGGCATCGCAATGAATCTGCAGTTTCAAATGCCCGCCGGCTTTGTCTGGGATATCGCCAGAAACCTCTTGAAAGAGCCTGTCCCCCAGGTTTCCACCTATGGCGAATCCATACTGGTGTGGCGGATTGAGCGAATTCTCGCCAGCGATGAATTCATGTGTCAGCCTGCGGCGGAGAGACCCACGCGCTACTGGCGGGATGACGATGGGCGAGGGAATCCACGCAAGCGGTACCAACTGGCGGCAAAACTGGCGTCGTTGTTCGAGCAATACATCAAGTATCGAGATGAGTGGATTGGTGCCTGGGATGCCGGGAATCCTGCCTTGGCGTCGGACGATGAGCCCTGGCAACGATTGATCTGGCAGCAGCTGGTGAGCGAGGAGTTCGCGGGTCAGCCGAATGTGCATCCCGTTTATCTGCAAAATCAATTAACGAAACAACTGGCAGCAAGTCGCTATGCGCTGCCGCCTCACGTGATCCTCTTTGGCCTGAACACCTTGCCTGAACCGACACTGCGATTTTTTGCAGAACTCAGCAAACAGACGCAAGTGCATTTGTTTCACCTGAACCCCTGCGTGGCGTATTGGGGGGATTTGATTTCGGATAAAGCCAAGACGCGCACTGAACAGTGGCAAACCTGGCTGACACTGGATGAGCACAGTGAGGCGACCAATCCGCTGCTTGCGAACCTGGGTCAACAGGGAAAGCGGTTTTTTAGTCGGTTGCAGGAGGTGGCGAGTGCGGAAATCAGCGCGTTCGATGTGGATGACCGACCATTGCATGCTGAGGAGCCCATCGATCGTACGCCGACCGTGTTGCAGCGTGTGCAGCAGGATATTTTAACGTTGCGCAATGCAATCCGGCCGTCGAAGGAAGCCATCGCCATGGACGAGTCCATCGTGATTTCCAGTGCACACAATACGCTTCGGGAAATACAGGCCCTGCACGACTATCTGCTGCACTGCTTTAACGAAGATACGACTTTAACGCCTGGCGATATCTTGGTTATGTGCCCGGATATTGAAACCTACGCGCCCTATGTGGACGCCGTGTTTCGCCGCCCCTGGCAAGCCCAGGAGCAGGGAGAGCCACCGCGTTTGCCCTGTTCCATCGCAGACCGGGTGTTGTTGGAAGAAGAGCCGCTGGTGGCCGCCTTTCTGGATCTATTGGCTTTACCTGACAGTCGCTTTGAGGTGAGTCAGATACTGGATTACCTGCGTATACCCGCCATTCAGCAGCGATTCGGGCTGGATGTAGACAGTCTGGAGACGATTGAGTGGTGGTTAAGAGATGCGGCTGTGCATTGGGGATTGAATGCGCCGCACAAACAGCGGCTGGCTAATCTGACAGATGCCAGCGATACCTATACCTGGCAATGGGGTCTGGAGCGGCTGCTCCTGGGGTATGCCTGGGGCGATCAGGAAACCGTATTGGCTGGAAGGCTCACGCTCCCTCATGTGGAGGGGCAGGCGGCGGGGTTATTGGGCAACACATTCCTGTTGTTGGAGAAACTGCAGTTTTATACCCGAGAACTCACTCAGGCCCGCACGCCCAGTGAGTGGCAGCACCTCTTGAGTGGTCTGCTGGAGTCTCTGTTTTGCGTTACCCCGGAAGAGCAATCCTCCCATCATGTCATTGTGACGGCGATTGACCAGCTGGCTTCAGACACGCTTCTGGCAAACTTTGATGCGCCGGTGGAACTGGCCGTCGTGCGGGAGTGGTTTTCCCGGCAATTCTCCCGACCGGACACGGGGAACCATTTCATGACCGGGCAGGTGACGTTTTGTTCCATGATGCCCATGCGCAGTATTCCGTTTCGTATCATCGCCATGCTGGGTTTAAACAATGGCGAATTTCCCCGGCAGGAAAATCCGGTGAGCTTTGATCTGCTCAGCCAGGATACCCTGATGCCGGGTGATCGGTCCCGTCGTTCCGATGACCGCTACCTTTTTCTGGAAACGCTGATTTCTGCCCGTGAGCGCCTCTATCTTAGCTATCTGGGGCGTTCAAGCCGGAATAACGAAATTCGTCAGCCCAGTTTGGTGTTGACCGAACTGATGACCTATCTGGAACAGGGGTATGGCTGGTCACCGGATCGCCGTTATGTGGTGCAGCAGCCATTGCAACCGTTTAGCTCCGATAATTTCCGGGGACCGCGTGCGAGTTTTGATGCGCGTTGGGCTCGATTTGCGCAGCCTGCCACGCTCATCAACAACCGCTTTACTCTGATGCCATTCCCTTTGCCGGAAGACCCGGTCAATATCGACGAGTTGATTCGCTTTTATGACGATCCGTTGAAATGGTTGGCAACCACACGCCTTGGTGTCACGTTGACCGATGAGGGCATTAGTTACTCGGACACGGAACCCTTCGACTTGGATACGCTGCAGCGTTACACACTCCGCCAATCGCTGATGGCGCAGATTTCAGCCGGGGAAGAAATCACCCCGCTTGTCGAGCGCATTAAGGCCAGTGGTCATGTGCCGGAAACTCCGGTCACGGATTCGACTATTGAAGAACTGGCCAACGAAGCCCGTGTTCTGCTCCAGGCCATCCAACACTGCTGTCCGGCGTCACAGGGCATCGAACAGGCTCGACTGGAAGTACAGGTGGCGGGCGTGACGCTTTATGCAGAAGTCAGCCGACTGGCAGGGGCGGGTGGTGCGCTGTTAACGCGGCCAGCCAAGGTAACACCGAAAGATGAGCTCAGGCATTGGCTCTACCACCTTGTCGTGCAGGCCGCTGCAGAGCAGACACAACACACCCGAACGCCAGAGGAAACACACATGCTGACCTATGGTAAAGCGTTCGATAAAGTCAGACATGCGCGCTATTGCCGACAGGGTGATGCAGCGGCTCAGCTCAGGTGCCTGGTGGAGCACTGGTTGGCGGGAGCGAATACCCCCAGTGTATTGCACATACGAGCCAATGCACTCGCGCAGCCTGAAGATGGTCAGCCTGGCTGGCAGCAGGCCTGGGCAGGCGCATTTGAAGGCGATCCCTATTTTGAGTGGTTTTTTGGCAAACAGTACACCTTCTCGGTGGCGGACGCTCAGCGAGTGCAACGGTTATATGCGTCCATGGCGATAGAGGATGCGCTCAGCGTTGCGGAAATTAAGGTGAGGGACATCGTATGAGCACAATGCACGCGAATGCGCCCGCTATGAAAAGGAATCTTCAGGAAGGTCTGTTCACTCTCCCGCTCAATGGCAGACACCTGATTGAGGCGAGTGCCGGTACCGGTAAAACCTACAACATCACCAAACTGTACCTGCGGCTTTTGCTGGAGAAAGCGCTGACGGTTCAACAGATTCTCGTGATGACCTTCACCAAAGCGGCGACAGAAGAACTTCGTGGTCGAATCGAAGAAGAAGTGCGAGTAGCCTGTGGGTGCTGGGATGATCCCACGGATCACCCCAACGTGGCGCAATTGAAGGCCAACGTCGACCCGGTAGAAGGTAAACTCTGGCTCAAACGGGCGTTGCTGGATATGGACGAAGCGGCCATATTCACCATTCATGGTTTCTGCAGTCGCGTATTGACGCGTGAAGCTTTTGCCAGTGGTTTGCCCATGGCACTGACGATGGAGGCCGACACGACAGGCGTTTTGCAGGAAGCCGTGCGGGATTGGTTTCGGCGGGTGGCGCAGGATGAAGCCCGTTTTCGCCTGCTGGCCGAGGCAGGCTGGGAGACACCCGACAAATGGTTGGGTGCGTTTGGCAAACTGGTTGGGGAGGCGCAGGGCGTGGTCGTGCTGTCCGAAGCTGCCTATGAAAGCATTCAGGCGCAGACTCAGCAGACGTATTTTGATCAGGCGTTTGTACCCCGTTTACAACGCACCAAAACGCACCTGTTAGCGCACCAGGCGATGCTCTTTGCTGAGTTGGTCGACAACCGGAAAAAAGACAAAGCCAATCGCGAGGCCGAGTGGGCAGCGCTGATGGCCTGGCTCGACAGCGACGAACCGACGGAATGTCCGAAAGCGGCCGGTGAATTTGTGAACGGTAATCGCTATCGTGGAAAGACTCAGATTGCCGAGGCACTCCAGGAGTTCAAAGACCTACGCAATGACGTTAATGACTGGTTTAAACGGGCGCGGGAACGGTCGGCCAAGGTGCTGGCGGCCTTGCCCGCCTACCAATTTGTCGCTGAGGGATTGCTGACGATCCGCCAATCCTTTCTCGCGGAAAAAGAGCGTGCTCAACAACTGGATTTCAATGATTTGATTCACCTGCTTGCGGACCGGTTGCGTCATGAGCAAGGTGATGTATTGGCCAATCTGCTGCGAAGGCAATATCCGGTCGCGCTCGTGGATGAATTTCAGGATACCGATGACTGTCAATTTCGTATCTTTGATGCGTTATACCCTCAGGGGCACCCTGAGCATGGTCTGTTTATGATTGGGGACCCGAAACAGGCAATCTACAGTTTTCGGGGGGGTGATATTTTTGCCTATCTGTCAGCACGAAACAGCGCGGATTATCAGTGGTATATGGAGACCAACTGGCGGTCACTTGACAATGTGGTGGACGGTTACAATCGCTTGTTTTTTGGCGGGGAGCGCGCCGGGGTGCCCTCTGACCGGGTTTTTGGTTATGGCATCACGTATGACTGGATACACTTCAGCCCGCATGCGAAAGCGGCAAGAATTCCGCTGGTGGATGCTGTGCCGAACCGCAGTGGCATGACATTTTGCTGGCTACCAGACATTCAGCATCCTTCCGGCCAAGGCAGGAATGCCGGTAATCCGACCAAAGAGGACTGGGTGGATGGCATGACACGATGGTCAGTGGCAGAAATTCATCGTCTCTTGAATGAGGCAACACTTGGCGATAGGTCGCTGGAGGAGCGTGACATCGCGATACTGGTGCGAAGCGGCAAGGAAGCCGAAACTATGCAGAACGCCCTTCGGCAGGCTGGCTATCCCAGTGTGTATCTGAGTGACCGGACACAGATCTTTCAAAGTGAGGAAGCAGCGGCTCTCAGCCGGGTGTTGGATGGCATCATGGACTATGAGAATGATTCTGCTCTCCTGAGGGCGTTAGCTACACCGCTCTGGGGAGCGGATGCGCGCCTGATTGCCCATGTGCGGGATGTCCTGCCGGAACACTCTATGGAAGATCACGAGGATGTTAATGCTTCACACCCTCAACCCGAATGGTGTGGGCTGAGCAGTGAAGATGCCTGGGAGTGGGTGAAATCAGAAGCGGTGCTATTGCGGGAGGTATGGCGCAGCCAGGGGTGTCTGGCGATGCTCATGCAGCTACTGCACGACAAGTACCGGCCTGAGCCGGCGCACCACGAGCGAGCGCTGACAAACTACCTTCATTTGTTTGAACTCTTACAGCAGGCCGCACGACGATATCGTCAACCCGCTCAGTTGCTAAAATGGTATCAGGATCAACGGAGCGCATCGGTGCAGCAATCGGAAAGCGAGCAGCGTCTGGAAAGTGACGCCAATTTGATCCGTGTGGTCACCATGCATGGTTCGAAAGGGCTGGAATATCCCGTCGTCTTTGTCCCGTTTGCATCGTTCTATAGTGATCCGGTGCGTGATGCGGAATTCTTCAAATATCATCAGCCGGAAACGGCTGATCTGGTCTATCAAATGGGGGAAACCGACCTGGCGGCCCAACTTGCCCGGGAAGAAGGTGACGCCGAAGGGATACGCCTGTTCTACGTGGCGGTCACTCGCGCCTCGCACCGTTGCTATGTTGGTGTGTCTCCGTACGGGGAAGGGCGTTGTTCCGGGCTGGGACGCACGTTGGGTCTCTCCGGCAGTGCCTCTTCCGATTGGCAAAGTGCACTTCAACAGGTGGTTGAGACCTCCGGCAACTGTTGCAGTTTGTTGACCATCACCAGTGAGACGGAGTTACCGAGGCGCACTACCCAGAGCGATTCTGCCGACGAAATACGCCCGGCAATGCTTACTCAATCCGTCAATGATCAATGGCAATTGGCGAGCTACTCCATGCTGAGTCGGCAATCGGTCGGCACGGAAAAACAGGTGCAAAAAGACCGTGATGAGGAGGGTGTGGATACGGGAGCGTTCGATAGGGATGAGACTGCGTCATTACCTTTGCGCTTCCTGATGCCTAAGGGGGCGAAAACCGGTGACTTGCTGCACGATATTCTGGAGCACATTCACTTTCAGCAGCCCGAGTGGGAGTCTGTGCTCAATGTGTCTGTGTTGCGCCATGGGGACTGGGTGGAGGACCCCGGCGCGTTGCAAGCCTGGATGCAGGAAGTGTTGGCGACGCCCGTGCCCGTCATCGGGCAAACTGCGCAACCGTTTTCCCTGGGGCAGTTGTCACAGGACCAGGTGCTGAAGGAAGCGGAATTTTACTTTCCTATGCATCAGGTGTCACTGTCGGCACTTTCTGATTTACTGAGTGCCCATCGCCTGGGTCAACAGGTTACATTAGCCGGGCATATGCAGACGCTGGAAGGTATGATGCATGGTTTCATCGATCTGGTTTTTGAATGGCAGGGAAAATACTACGTTGCAGACTACAAATCCTCCTGGTTAGGCAACCACTGCCGTGCTTATGGGGCGGATGCATTGCAGGCGAGCGTTCAACATAGCCTCTACGATCTTCAGTATCTGCTCTACAGTCTTGCTGTGCACCGTTATCTGCGAGGCCGCTTAGGTGGTCGTTATGACCCGGCATCGCATTTTGGGGGCGTGTACTACTTTTATCTCCGAGGCATGCACCCCAAAAATCCGGAACCCTGGGGGATATATGCCCGCTCGGTGGAGGCCCGATTACTGCAACGTATGGATCAAATTTTTCAGGGGGAGCGATGAGTTATCAGCACTTTGATCATTGCCTGTCTCAACTCGCTGGCGTGACTGCTATCGACTTTTTTCTCGCACAGCAACTTGCCGGCTATTACCATGAGAGCGAGAACGATCTGTTCTTTCATACGCTGCTGGCGTTGAGCGACTTCCAGCGGCAGGGCCACAGCTGTATGCCGCTCTCGGTGATCGCCGACCGTCCGTTCTGGCAAACCTTCGATGACAGCCGAAATGAGCCTGCGAATGGATTTGTCTTTCCCGGAGAATCAGAACTGCTCTCTCTGCTTCAGCGAGTTCTGATACCCTACATGCAGGAAAATGTCTCGCCCGTGGTGCTGGAAGACGAGCGGCTCTATCTGCGGCGATATTGGAAATATGAAACCGAGGTGGCGGCACGCCTTGCTGCACGAATCAACTTTACTGCACTGAACGATCAGGCGCTATCTCAGGTAAAGGCGGTGTTAGAGCAGTGTTATCCAGAGGCAATGTCTCTACAGGAGAGTGGATCGAAGATTGCCGTCGCCAATGCTTTGGGGCGGGATCTCTGTATCGTCACCGGTGGCCCGGGTACCGGAAAAACCTTCACCGCAACCCGGTTGCTGTTGGCCCTGCTTGTGCTCAATCCGGCAAGCCGTATTCGCATGGCGGCACCTACCGGAAAAGCGGCTCAGCGCTTGAACGAATCCATCGCTCATGGAAAAAGCGCTTTACTTGCAACAGGCCTGTCGGCGGAACGTGTTGCCGGCATTCCAGAGTCTGCCCAAACGATACATCGGCTGCTCGGGTATCGGCCGGATCAGGTCCAACCCCGCTATCATGAGGAGCACCCGTTGCATTGCGATGTGTTGCTGCTTGATGAAGTTTCCATGATTGACTTACCCATGCTCTGTCGCATACTGCGGGCATTGCCACCTCACACCACTCTGATCATGCTCGGGGATGCCAACCAGCTGCCTTCTGTGGAAGTCGGCAACATTCTGGCTGAGATGGTGGGCGAGGAGTCTGGCACCGTGCGGGAACCGTCGGCACGGCAAATCAAAGTGTTAACCGGATTTGATCTACCGACGGATGAGGCCGGTTCAGCGGATCATGTTGCCTGGTTGAAGAAAAGCTGGCGATTCTCCGGAGAAATTGCCGACCTCGCCAACAGGGTCTATGCCGGTGATGGGGAGGGGAGTTGGGCATGGTTGTCGGAACGGATAGCTGACGCTGAATGTGGTAGTGAGCCACACGGGGAGGTCGTGCTCTTGCCCGAAACCCGAGCGTTATCTTCCTGGCTGTCAGAGGTGGCCGACACTCATTATCTGCCCGTGTTGAAAGCAACGACGCTGGATGCCGCCTTTCAAAGGTTGGCCGCCTTTCGCATACTGACGCCTATGCGCGTTGGTCCAAGGGGGGTTGATGTCCTGAACCGGGAAATCGAAACTGCCTTAGGACGGAAACAGTTCGGTGTCTCTCCCGGAAAGCACTACAAAGGTCGACCGATTATGGTGACCGAAAACCACTATGGGGTGCGCCTGTTCAACGGTGATGTCGGCGTGATCTGGCCGGATGCGGAAGGAAAACTGGTCGCCTGGTTCGAAACCGAGCGTGATGCGCAAGGCAGACAACAGTACCGCTCGGTCAGTCTGGCGCGCCTGCCGAATGTCGAGCCGGTGTATGCGATGACTATTCACAAAACCCAGGGGTCGGAATTTGGGCATGTGGCCCTGGTCCTGCCTGAGCAGGATGCTGAGTTACTCAGTCGGCAGCTCCTGTATACGGGGATCACGCGTGCCCGGGCTCGAATGACCCTGTTTTCGTCGGAAGCCATTTGGCGGAAAGCTGTGCACAGGGAAGCGGTGCGTTACAGTGGGCTTGGGCGGCGTATTCAACGGTTGCTGGAGTCGGATGCGTAAGTGTGAACTCAGTGCTTTCATCGCACAGAAATTGAGATACAATAGGGCGGCCCAGAGAAGCAGCACGCGATGGGCAGATTCAATGGAATGAAAAAAGAAGCGAGGATCATGGAATGTCCACCCCAGCAATTGCCCTGCACAGGGCATCATCGGCGTCATTATCGCCATCCCAAACGACACAACCGTCTGACGTGGCCGCACTGGTTTCTACGCATACGCAGCCGGATCAAGGTCTAAACTCGGCCAGCCTCATCGAGAGTATCCTGAGCGCGCCCGCACCTCAGCAACTTGGCCGTGCGGTCGAAGTGTTCCTCGCAGAGCAGGGGTATCATCCCTTTGATATTGCACGCTTTTCGCGCGATATGAAGCTGGCCATGGCAGATGGCCCTACAACGGAGGCAGTGATCGTGGATGAGGTGCGTCCGGGTGTGTATAAGGTGGAATACCCTTCCGGTGCCATCGAGTATACGGATAAACCGCCAACGTTGTCTCGCCAGCAGGAAGCAGCAATTGCGGATGAACGAGCGCGCAATGAAGCGGGAAAACAACGGGATGATGCCCGAAGAATGAACGAAGCTCAGGCGCGACCGGCAGAGGTGGCACCCATGGGCACAGAGGGAGATAGGGTGTCTTCCGATTGGTTTGGGGCCGAAGAGGCGCATGAGTTGCTTACACATCTGCTGTCAAAGTCACGCTCCATTTCGGCTCCAGAAAACTTGTCACCTAAGGCCATTGAGCTTGCAAAGACAATGTTTCAGGAGATAGTTTCTCAAAACACCGCACTCTATCTGTTTGCAGACAGTCTATTGGCCGAGGTCATTCCTACGCCCGGCATCTCTTCGAGCGACCTTGTCAATTTGGCTTATGGAGAGTCGCCGATTGCTCCTGACTTGCAGCCTTTGGTGAGAAGCCTGAGGCAGTTCCTGCAAGTGCAATTATTTGGGATGCACGAGAGTGTCAGTGATTATCTGGAGAGTGATGCTGTGTTGTTTGAGGCGAGTATTGTGTTGAAATATCAGACTCAAATTGATTCAGTATTGCAGGGGCTATAGTTGTGGTAATGCAGTCAGTAAAAACAAAGCGCTTCATTCCGATTTTCTTAATCGTACTGGCGTTACTTGTCTACCTTGCGAATGCGATTCGGATGCTTGACGAGCAGGATATCACGTATGCGGTTAAGCACGCGTTGGCAAGAGATTATCCTAAGAGCAGCCAGGATTATTGGGTTGTTCCTCGAGTGGTTGCTTGGCAATATTTATATCACAGCAGCTTTCAGAGATTGAATGCAAAGGAAAAGGCCGAGGATTTCTTACTTCACTTTCCGTTTGCGGTTAAATATGGTGCTAAGTTAGAGGATAAAATTGAGCTCGCCGATCTGCTTCGACAGAAAGGGGTTTCGTTAGAGAAGTTAAACTCAGCCGGCTGTGATGCACTCCATTTTTCGTTATTCTCAAAAAACATGGATGCTCTTAGGTACGTTCTATCGGGAGTGAGCGCTGACTATGTGAACGGGAAGAAAACCTCGGGTGAGTGGATGTGCAAAGAAAAAACCGTTTATCTGGCATGCAGCTATTATAAAAAGTTTGGCGACCCCGTGCATCTCGAAGCATGGGAAATGCTCTATCGGAAAGCACACCAAGGGCAATTGCCTGAGTCGCCACTCACACGGGAAAGTACCTGTGAGCCTTATGCGCGATTGGGCGATTAACCTGAGTGCCCCGTTATTGACCACATGATCAAAGTGAGCGTATAGTCGCTGTTTTGGGTGCAAATTGTGGTCATGCAAAACTATACTCAGCTGGAAAACCAGTTCAAACGTATCGCGCGTGTAGGGCACGCACAAACCTTCCTTTCATGGGATCAGAGCGTCATGATGCCGGACGGCGGGGCCGAGCCACGGGCGGAAGCGCTCGCGGAATTGAGTCTGATATCGCATGAACTCATGACCTCACCTCAACTGGCAGACTGGATTGCGGGCGCTGCCGCTGAGTCACTGAATGCGGAACAGAAAGCGAATTTGCGCGAAATGCAGCGAAGTTGGGAACAGGCGACCTGTCTGCCTGCGGCACTTGTCGAAGCCCAATCGCTGGCGGCTTCCCGGTGTGAGCATGCCTGGCGGGAACAGCGGAAGAACAATGACTGGCAAGGTTTTTTGCCCAATTTTGAAAAAGTCGTCCACCTCACTCGCGAAGAAGCAGCCGCTCGTTTGGCAGCGAGTAATGGCCGTTTTTCGTCTCCTTATGAAGCGTTGCTCGACCTGTATGCGGCGGGGGATTCCGAGTCCTTTGTATCAGAAGCATTTACTGCGCTCAAAGAACAACTGCCTGAGTTGATCCAGGCAATTCAGGCGCATCAGTCCTCACTGCCCAAGGCGGATTTATCCGGCGCTTACCCTCAATCAGCACAGCACCAGTTGAGTTTGCATATCATGAAGGTGTTAGGTTTTGATTTTGGTCGCGGCCGACTGGATATCAGCACCCACCCATTCAGTACCGGAGTGCATGGAGACCACCGTATTACCACCCGTTATGACGAATCCGAATTTGTTCAAGCGATGATGGCCACAGTGCATGAAACCGGCCATGCCAGCTACGAAGCCCACTTGCCGGAAGCCTGGATTAATCAGCCGGTGGGTGACGCCCGCAGTATGAGCGTGCATGAGAGCCAGAGCTTGCTGTATGAAAAGCAGGTGTTTCTCTCTGCGCCGTTCATTCAGTACTTAACCCCTGAGATTCACCGACTGTTTCCGCACCTTGCTTCTGCCCCCGCTGACCATTTGCTCAATGCTTTCAAGGTGGTTGAGCCTGGACTTATCCGTGTTCATGCAGACGAAGTGACCTATCCACTTCATGTGATCCTAAGGTATGAAATTGAATCCGACTTGATCAACCGAAAAATCGAACCCAGACATCTGCCGGACATGTGGCATGAAAAAATGCAGACGTATTTGGGGCTGTCGACGGCAGGGAATGACAAGGATGGTTGTATGCAAGACATTCATTGGCCGTCTGGTGCATTTGGATACTTCCCAAGTTACACTCTGGGTGCACTGAATGCGGCACAACTCTTTGCGGCAATCAGACGCGCCATTCCGGATGTGGATACTGCGCTTGCTCAAGGTGACCTGTCATCCATTCGAGGTTGGTTGGCGACAAACGTATGGAGCAAAGGCAGCTTCCTGTCGACGCCTGAGTTAATGACCCAGGCGACCGGGGAAACCACGAATCCGGCGTACTTCATTGATCATATCAAGGCGCGTTACCTGGCGTAAGCTGTCTTCGTAACACATGGCTTTACCGCGCTTATGGCGACTCACCTGTCTGGATGGGTCGCGCGGCGTCGGTAATCCATTCACTCCATGAGCCTGCATACAACTTTGGTGGATTCAAGCCCGCATGTGCCATGGCGAGGATGTTATGGCATGCGGTCACACCTGATCCGCAGTAGCTCACGATCGGCTTGTCTTTCAGTGCATGAAATCTTTTGGCTAACTCCGACGGCGTTTTAAAGGTGCCATCGGCCTGAAGATTGTCGGTAAACGGGTAACTGAGTGCGCCGGGAATGTGTCCCGCCACCGGATCAATCGTTTCGTCCTGGCCGGCATAGCGATTTGCACCGCGAGCATCGATGAGTACGAATTGATCCAGCGAGGATATCAGTTCTGTTACGGAGACGATTAATTCCGCCTGTACTTCTGCAGGGTAAGCCGAAGGACAATTTTCCAGCGGTGTGCCTTGTGGTGGCTCGCTGGCCTCGATTGGAAGCCCCGCCGCCTGCCAGGCAGACCATCCACCATCCAGTACCGCTGCCGCGTTATGCCCGAACCACTTCAGCATCCACCACAGGCGGGATGCATACGGGCCGCCGGCATCATCATAGGCGACGACCTGTGATTGGGGAGTGATACCCCACTGAGCCAGTTGATTCGCAAACTGTGCCACTGGGGGAAGTGGGTGTCGGCCGGTGGTGCCAGGCAGGATTTCCCCGGAAAGGTCGTCCTCCAGGTGAGCAAACTGTGCGCCGGGGACCCTGGAGATGGCAAACGCGTCTCGACCGTAGCTGTCACTGCCGAGCTGGCAACGGCAGTCAATAATCACCCAGTGGGTATCGCGCGCTTTCGCTGCCTGTTCGGCGCTGATCAGGGTCGTATACATAAATCACCAATTTCCGGAGCGTAGAAGGATAACACAAAAACTAAGGTGCGAGCAGGGACTGGCCTCGCATTCCTAATATTGTATGTTTGGAAAACCGTTGCTAGAGTATAGGTGATATCTCTTTTGATGTATGGGTGGTTAGGATGGGTGAAGCGTTGGTCTGGCGTCCAGAGTACTCGGTCGGCAGAGAAGACATCGATGAGCAACACAAGCGCCTGATCAGCACAATCGCAGGGCTGAAGACGGCGCTGGATAATGATGCGCAGGTTGAGGTCGATCATCTCCTGAATGCGCTTGCGCAATACACGGTGTACCATTTCAATTACGAAGAAGAGCTGTTTCGTACGCACGGTTATCCCCAGTCAGACACCCATGTGATGTCCCACAAATGTTTTGTGGACCGAGTTCTGTTGCATCGGGAAGAGTTGGAACAGGGACTTCCTGTCGATCTGGATCGCCTGTCAATTTACCTCCAATCCTGGATTGTTGATCACATCATGCGGGAGGACAAGGGGATGGTGGACTGGTTGAAAAAACAAGCGCGATAAACCAGATTTTGCCTCTCGTGTCACTTGAAGCGCTTTTGACATCTCCGCTCAGCACGGTATGGTATATAAGGAAACACATCACAGAGGTTTCCATATGTGCGGTATCTGCGGAGAAATCCGCTATACAAATCAACCACCTGCGGTCAGGTTGGTTGAAAAAATGGCAGAAAAACTTACTCCAAGAGGCCCCGATGCGGGCGGATTTTTTGCCCAAGGGCGCATTGCTTTTGCGCATCGTCGATTAAAAATTATCGATTTGACGGAACATGCTCAGCAACCCATGCACGACCCCGATTTGGGGCTTACGCTGGTGTTCAACGGCTGTATCTATAACTACAAAGAACTGCGGGAAGAACTCCAGGCACTGGGCTATCGGTTTTTCTCAACCGGTGACTCCGAAGTCATACTGAAAGCGTTTCATGCGTGGGGAAAGGCTTGCGTAGAACGCTTCAATGGCATGTTTGCCTTTGTCATACATGACCGGGATACCGGTAACATTGTTATGGCGCGTGACCGGTTTGGTATTAAACCCCTGTATTTGGCCGATATTTCCGGCGGGGTACGATTTGCCTCATCGCTACCGGCAATACTGGCCGCAGGTGAAGTAGATACCGATATTGACCCCGTGGCACTTCACCACTATATGCAATGGCATGCGGTGGTACCGCCGCCTTACACCCTGTTGAAAGGGGTGCGAAAGCTGCCGCCTGCGACTGTGCGGGAACTTGCGCCGGATGGCTCGTTCAAAGACTCCCGCTACTGGTCACTGCACATGGGGCCTGAACCGGAGGATGAAGGCAAATCAGAAGCGGACTGGGAGGCGGAACTGTTGGCCACGTTGAAACGGTCTGTGGCCAGACGCTCCGTCGCCGATGTGCCCGTGGGCGTGCTGTTATCCGGCGGCCTCGATTCAAGCTTGATCGTCGGGCTATTGGCGGAGCAAGGTCAGCAGGGGCTGCATACCTTCTCCGTCGGGTTTGAAGCGGCGGGCGGAGAAAAAGGCGATGAGTTTGTTTACTCCGATCTCATCGCGAATCACTATCAGACAGAGCACCATCAGATCAAAGTACCGTCCAGCCGCTTGCTGGAGACCTTACCGGAGACCTTTTCTGCGATGTCGGAGCCCATGGTGAGTTACGACAATGTGGGCTTTTATCTCCTTTCTCATGAAGTGTCAAAACATTTGAAGGTGGTGCAGAGTGGCCAAGGCGCGGATGAAGTGTTTGGTGGTTACCACTGGTACCCGCCGATGCAATCCAGTGAGTCGGCGGTCGACACCTATTGTGCGCATTTCTTCGATCGGTCGGAAGCGGAATATGCCGACGCGGTAGACCCGCGATTTGTGGACAGGAATTTCAGCCGGCAATTTGTAGAAACGTATTTCGCCCAGGCCGTAGCGCCCACCCCGGTGGACAAAGCCTTACACATTGATACCAATGTCATGCTGGTCGATGATCCTGTAAAGCGCGTGGACAATATGACGATGGCGTGGGGGCTGGAAGCGCGGGTGCCTTTTCTTGACCATGAAGTGGTTGAGCTGGCCGGACGCATGCCAGCGGCGATGAAGTTACCCGATGGTGGTAAATACCTCCTGAAAACACTGGGTCGAAAAATCATTCCCAACGAAGTGATTGATCGCCCGAAAGGATACTTTCCTGTGCCGGCACTCAAATACATTGAAGGGCCCTATCTGGAGTTTGTACGAGGTTTTTTGAACAGCGATACAGCGCGGCAACGTGGTTTGTTCCAACGGCCGTACCTCGACAAACTAATGAGCAACCCCAGAGAGCACATCACGCCTTTACGCGGCTCAAAACTCTGGCAAGTGGCCATGTTGGAGATGTGGCTCCAAACCCACGGGGTATAAGTATGAAAGATAACCAGAATTCAGAAAAACCCGGGCGAAGGGATCCCATGGATTTTTCCAGAATGGCCTCGCTGAAACACTGGGGCGACCCGCTGGAAGAACACGGCGAAGCGACCATGGAACAGGAAGTCACGCTGGACTGTGGCTGGGGGCGACTGGTGTTCGGCCAGACGTTCAGCAATCCGAAAACGGTGGCGGAGATTATACGGCGCGAAAAGAAAGGACGTCGGGATGTCGCCCTGTACGTGAGAGATCCCAATGTCCTTTTATCTTATGCGCCACAAGAGCTGTTTCTTGATCCTTCCCTGACACTTCGCCTGGATTTCAATGAGTTTGAACCACAGGATGACCTGCCCGATGCGATCAATATCCGGCCCATTGCCGAGACAGATGCGCAGCGCCATATTGACCGTCTCTACATGATGCACAACATGGTACCGGCCTATGATGGCTTCTACAGCAAACTGGGAGAAATTCCTGCGTTGGTTATGCTGGTAGCAGAAGACATGACTACGGGGGAAATTATTGGTGCGGTCACGGGTGTGGATCACCGGGAGGCCTTCAATGACCCAGACAATGGCTGCAGCCTGTGGGCGTTGGTGGCTGATCCCCAGGCGCAGATACCGGGCGTAGGAGAGTGGCTTACCCGGGCGCTGATTTCCCATATGAAGGCTGAGGGACGCCATTTCATGGATTTGTCCGTCATGCATAACAACACCCGCGCGATCAAGCTCTACGAAAAACTCGGTTTCAAACAGGTGCCCGTGTACTGCATCAAGAAGAAAAATCCGATTAATGAACGCTGGTTTGTCGGTGAAGACCCGGAAGAAAATCTGAATATTTATGCGCGTATCATCACGCAGGAAGCTCGCCGACGAGGGATCAGTGTGGACGTTCTGGATGCGGAAGGGGGCTTTTTCAAACTGACGCTCGGAGGGAGGTCCATTACCTGTCGGGAGTCGTTGAGTGAGCTGACCAGTGCCATTGCCATGAGCCGTTGTGATGACAAAGCCGTGACGCGTCGGGTTCTGGAAAAGGAAGGGCTACGCGTACCCGAACAGATTACCTCGGAAGATGCAGAACAAGTGAAATCGTTCTTGAATCTGCATGGCAATGTTGTCGTGAAGCCTGCCCGCGGCGAACAGGGGCGCGGGATCAAAGTCGGTCTGTCTGAAATGAGCGAAGTGGCAGCGGCCATCGAAGAAGCGTCGCATTACTGCGATAAAGTATTGCTGGAAGAATGTGCCGAAGGTGATGATTTACGCATCATCGTGATCGATTATCAAGTGGTTGCCGGTGCCGTTCGCCGTCCACCCCATGTGCGTGGTAATGGCAAAGACACGGTGGGACAACTGGTGGAAATGCTGAGCAAGCGTCGGGCTGCAGCCACGCATGGCGAGAGTACCATCCCGCTGGATGCGGAAACGGAACGTTGTGTGCGTAAAGCCGGCTATGCGATGGATTCGGTTCTTCCGCCGGATGTGCGTATCAAGGTGCGATCTACCGCGAACCTCCACACCGGAGGCACCATTCACGATGTGACGCAGGAGTTGCATCCCGTCCTGTTGGCAGCCGCGCAAAGAGCGGCACGTGCACTGCACATCCCCGTGGTGGGCCTGGATTTTCTTATCCCCAATGTTGCCGGGCCAGACTACGTGATCATCGAAGCCAATGAGCGTCCGGGGTTGGCCAATCACGAGCCTCAGCCAACGGTGGAACGGTTTGTTGACTTGCTGTTCCCGTACACCAAAACACAAGCAGAAGAATACGGATTGAAGTAATCATGCAGTTACCCATTGATACCGATTATTTGGCGAAAACACTGGAAACCTTGTTGCGCACGCCCAGCCCCTCAGGGATGACCGATGAGGTGGTAAGATTTGTCTGTGCCGAACTGGAAAGCCTCCATATTCCCTACGAGTTGACCCGACGTGGTGCCATCCGTGCCACGCTGGTTGGGGAGCACAACACCCCCCGACGTGCCATTGCGGCACACCTCGATACCCTCGGTGCGATGGTGAAAGGACTGAAAAGAAACGGTCGACTGCGGGTCGTGCCAATCGGGCATTGGAATGCGCGGTTTGCTGAGGGCGCCCGCGTGAAGGTGCATTGTGACAACGGGAGTGTCTGGCGGGGGACAATCCTCCCGCTGAAGGCATCCGGTCACACTTACAACAAGGAAGTCGATACGCAACCCTCGGATTGGGAGAACCTCGAAATCCGGATTGACGCGCCGAGTGTGGGTATCGATCAATTGTGGGAAATGGGTGTCCGAGTTGGAGATTTCGTCTCGGTCGACTCCCAACCGGAGTTTGGTGATACCGGCTTTGTGAATGGCAGGCATCTGGATGATAAAGCCGGTGTGGCTTCCATGCTTGCCGCTGCAAAAGCGCTGCGGGAAAGCGAGGTAAAACCGCAGCTGGATTGTCACCTGTTGTTTACGATTTCCGAAGAGGTTGGGGTGGGAGCTTCCCACGTATTGCACGGCGAAGTGGCCGAGATGGTTTCCGTTGACAACGGTACGCTCGCGCCGGATCAGAATACCTGTGAATTTGGTGTGACCATTTCCATGCAGGATTCAACCGGGCCCTTTGATCGCCACTTAACCCAGCATTTGATCAATTTGTGCAAAACCAAAGAGATTGAGTTCAGTCGTGATGTGTTCAAGTTCTATCGCAGTGACGCCGCGGCTGCTCTGGAGGCAGGGAATGACATTCGTACCGCGCTGATATGCTTTGGTCTGGACGCCTCACACGGCTGGGAGCGAATACATATGAAGTCCTTGTCTGCCGTGGCCCAGCTGCTCGCGCAATATATGGTGTCCCAACCGCTGTTTGCCGAGGATCGAAACGTGATGGGCACGATGGCGGACTATCCGATGATCCGGGACTCGGAGAAGTTGCAGGGGTATTGAGTTGGGGCGTGAAGATTTCAGATTTTGAGCGCTCAAATATGTCGCTTCGTTGATTAGACTGGAGGTTTACACGTCTCTACACAATAATGCATTCACGAAGAGACGTACCGAGCGACAAACAAGGAGTGTTCATGAGTGAAATAGCCATATTCAAAAGTGCAGACGGCGAAGTACAGGTGCAGCTGGAACAGCACACTGTTTGGCTTACGCAAAAGCAGATGGGAGAGGTGTTCGATAAAAATGTTCGCACTATCAGCGAACATGTTAACAACGTTTTTAATGAAGGTGAGCTGGAGAAAGAGGCAGTTATCCGGAAATTCCGGATAACTGCAGATGATGGAAAGAGCTATGAGACAACCCACTATAACCTTGATGTGATTATCTCGGTTGGGTATCGCGTTAAGTCTCAACAAGGTACTCGATTTCGCCAATGGGCAACTAAGCTGCTGAACCAGCACCTGACCCAGGGCTATACCCTGAATCAGGAACGGTTTGAAAAAAATGCTCAGGAACTTGAAGCGGCCTTGAGACTCATCCGCAAAGCCGCCACCAGCCCTGATTTAGTGGCGGATACGGGGCGAGGGCTGGTAGAAATCGTCAGTCGATACACGCAAACCTTTCTTTGGTTGCAACGCTATGATGAAGGCTTGCTTGACGAGCCGCAGGGGCGATCGGGTGGCAGGCTCCCAACCGAACAACAGGCAAATGAAGCGTTAGCGCAGCTAAAACATACGTTGGTTGGCAAGGGCGAAGCGACGGAGCTGTTTGCCAAGCCGAGGGGGGATGGCTTGGCCGCATTGCTTGGTAACCTCGACCAGACGGTGTTCGGCGAGCCGGCCTATCCGACGGTACAAAGCAAAGCCGCCCATTTGCTCTACTTTGTGGTGAAAAACCATCCTTTTACCGATGGCAACAAACGCAGCGGCGCATTTTTATTTGTGGATTTTCTCCATCGAAATGATCATTTATTGAACGCTCATGGGGAGCCAATCATTAATGACACCGGCTTGGCAGCACTGACCCTTTTAGTCGCAGAATCCGCTCCGCAGCAAAAAGAAACGCTGATTCGACTGATCATGCATATGCTCACACCTTAGAAGCAGCAAATGCGCTGAAAATGAGGAAGTACGGGGGCGGCGTGAAGATCAAGTGGCGTCCCAGACAGGATTTGAACCTGTGACCTGCCCCTTAGGAGGCGTACAATTTTACATTTCTGGTAGTTTTGATTTAGTTCTCGTAGTTTCTGTAAAGCCCTCTAATAGCTGGGTTTATAGCTGTTTTTGGTTTCTGCTTGTTTATGCTGATTTGTGGTGTTACATTTAATTCTGTGACCCAAAATGTGACCCAAATGTGACCCAATTATTGAGTGCATAATGATCAGTTGAGCGTGGAGCCAAAATGGGCAATTTGACCGATAAATCTGTAAAGAATGCTCAACCTTCCAGTAAAGATACGTTCCTTTCTGATGGCGATGGTTTAGCGCTGAGGATTATTAAATCGGGGGCTAAGTCTTGGGTTTTTCGCTATCGTAGACCAATCGATAAAAAACAGAATAAGTTTGTTTTTGGCTCCTATCCTGAGATGAGTCTCAAAGATGCCCGGAAAAAAATAGTAACGTTTCACGAAGACTTAACCAAAGGCATTGACCCGAAATTAGCCAGAGCTGCCGAATATGCTGAAAACGCCAACGCGCTAACCACTGGAAAAGTATTTGATGACTGGTTGGCCCATATCACCACCGCCGGAGATATTACCGAGCGGGCAATAAAGCAACACAAAGATCGATGGGAGCGTCACCTAAAAAAACGCTTATCCAATATCCTTGTCAGAGACGTAACGCGCGCCCATATCGCCAGCACTCTTGATGCCATGAGAAAAAAAGGCATTCGGGAGGAAACCCGCAAGGCCCTTACGACTATTAACTTGTTCATGGATTACGCTGTTAGCAGACACTATGCTGAAGCGAACCCGGCCAGATTGTTAAAACCCAAAGATTTTGGCTCCAGTGCTAACCGTCCAAAAGAGCGGGCGTTATCTTTGGCTGAACTCAGGGGGGTATGGGCGGCACTGGATGAAGCAGTAAAGGAGAAACCCGGTATTGCCAGCACTGCCCGTTTGTCACCACTGGCCGCCAATATCATTAAGCTGCTGATTATAACCGGAGCACGGCGAGCAGAAGTGGTGGGCATGCGTTGGGATGAATTGGATTTAGAAAAAGGGGAGTGGTGCCTGCCATCACACAGAACGAAAAACAGGCGAAGCCACACCATCTATCTACCACCCATTGCAGTAATGCTTATTGAGTCGATGAAGGAAATCAGCGGCGGAAGTGTGTTTGTGTTCGAGTCTTTGCGAAAGCCGGGGCAGCCCCTAAGCCTTGATAGTCTCACGACAGCCATTCAACGGTTGCGGGGCATGTATCGTAAAGAAAATGAAGATCGTGCGCTTCTGGAGCATCTGGCACCGTTTACTGCGCATGATTTACGTCGGTCAGCCGCTACAGCATGGGGTGAGCATTTAAAGGTGTTGCCTCACGTTATCGAGTGCATGTTGAACCACCAGCCGGAAAATAAACTGATAGCTACCTACCAAAGGGCGACTTATCAGGCGGAACAGAAACAGGCATGGCTGATGTGGGGGAGAAAGGTGGAAGCCGTGGTTGCTCATGATCCGGGGAATGTGGTGCTAATTAATTCTTACAATTAAAGTATCTAATGGTGGATTTTTGTTAATTTTTCTGTGGGTAAATTGCTAAAACACTGACTTTAATAAGAAAAAATATCCACAGGCAAGTTGATAAGTTCTTGTTCTGTTGCTGGAAGTGCACTGACAACGCTGTTATTATAACCAGTATGCAACAAGTAGCTACAAATTGTGGCATTCCACTAAATAATATGTACTATATGTTGTGTAGGACAGCCCTTGATAACTCAAAGTTTGGTCGCAGAGAGCTATCAAGAGCGGAACCGCGCTAAGGCGGGAAGTTAACCACTCATTTATCTAGGTGTCTCCAAACCTCTAGAAAGTTGAGTAAAGTAAACTTGCATGAAAATGATAGTATTTAAGGAACCCATTAGTCAAAGGAAGCTGCGCATATTTCTGTGTATTTTTGCGTATTTTTGCTTTTTTCGGCTGATTTTGAGTGATTTGTAACACTTTGCTCCTTTCAATATATAATCATTTTTATCCCACCTTAGCGCCTCATTTGTTTATTTTGAGGCAGATTTATGCTCCATAAAGAATCAATTGAAAAGCAGCTTTTTGCTGTTAAGCACCTGACTGAGCGGTGCAGTTTATCTCGCACCACAATTCATCGCATGGTCAAAACTGGCCAATTTCCCCCACCACTAAAGCTATCATCTGGATGTGTTCGCTGGAGAAAGGCGGATATTGAAGCATGGGAGCAATCTCATGGGGAGGGGGAAGAATGAAGTTACCGGACCAAAAGAAAACCCTTACCGAGAAAGAAGCCGCCAACGAGTTGATAGGCTGCGCACCACAAACCTTGAGAATCTCCCGTTGTACTGGGAAACTAATGGGCGTTGCTGCCCCCGAATATATCAAGATTGGTCGAAGTGTACGCTACAAGCGCGAGACTTTGGAAAAGTGGCTGAGCCAGTTCGAAGAACAAGCCACCACGGTAGTGAGAGGGGCCTAAGATGACTGACAAAAAAGGCCAGCACAAAGCCAGCCCGATAAACGACTCTAGCATTATAGCACAACAAAGAACCGTTTTAGAGGCGTTACGACCTGCCCCGGCAGGATGTACGACCATCGAACTTCGGGAAGGTCACAACATCATGCACCCAGCAGGCAGAGTAAAGGAACTGCGCGAACGGGGCTTTAATATCCTCACCGTTTGGGACTACACCGAGAACGCCCAAGGCCACAAACACCGTAATGCGCGTTATGTGTTGCTTGCTGGTAATTATCAAGGGGGTGCGGCATGAGTGCAACCGAACTGGCCAAAGGAAACTATTCCCTAATCTATGGCGTTATTTTCCCAGATGTAAAGCAACAACATACGAAGCACCAGCCATGCCCAATTTGTGGTGGTAAGGATCGTTTCCGCCTCTATGCAGATTGGCAAGAAACAGGCGGGGCTATCTGCAACCAATGCGAAGCTGGAAACGGTTTCACCTGGATCATGCGGGCCTTGGGATGTAACTTCCGTGAAGCCTGCAACCGGGTGGAGCAGATTTTGGGGGTTGATAAGAATGATCCCGATATTGCCCAAATGCTGGTGAGTCTGAAAAAGCGGCAGGCGGAGCAGGAAGCCATCCGGCAGTCACGCATTGAAGCGGAGAAGCCCTACAAATATCACCAATTTATCAGTTTGCTGAGGCAAGCCAAGCCCATTAAGGAAGTAGATGCAGCACTGCTATACCTTCACCATCGAGGCTTGGGTGAACTGATTGAGCGAAACGACTGGCCGCAATGGAGCGTAGTAGATGCCCTCTTATATCAGGATGACAACACTAAAGCCACCTATCCCGCATTGGTTGCCCCCGTTGTGCTCAAGGATCAACTGGTGAATGTTCACCGTACCTTTATCACTCAGGAAGGGAGGAAAGCGCCGGTTGATTCACCTAAAAAACTGATGCCTTCACTTTATCCCGGAGCCATGACCGGGGCGGCGATTCAATTATATCCGGCGGGCTCAATTCTGGCTCTGGCGGAAGGCATTGAAACGGCACTTGCCATAAGGATCGCTCAACCGGATTTACCGGTTTGGGCAACTGTTAGCGCCAATGGATTGCAATCCGTCAGGCTGCCGGGTCAAGTATGTAAGGTGTTCATTATGGCGGATTTAGATACCTCTCAAGCCGGACAAAAGGCAGCCTACGCCTTACAGCAACGCCTAAGAAAAGAAGGCAGAGAGGCGCTTGTATGCCTTCCTGATGCTCCCATTCCTGCAGGATCAAAAGGCATTGATTGGTTGGATGTGTTGAACGGTCAGGAGGTGGCAGCATGAGTAAACAAGCCATCGAGAAAGCACTGAGTAACGAGCCTGAAAATCCAGAAAATGAATCAGTATGTTTAAATCCATCGTTACTAACGTTACCCGCGTTACCAGCCAGTAATGGTGAGGGTTTAGGCGGTAACGCCCCCCTAAAATCAAACGTTACCGACGTTACCAAATGGCCGGATTTAGAAGACCGACCATGCTGGCGATGCTATGACGATTGGATGGAAGTGGGTGAAGGTGACAAAAAGAAAAAGTACAGGTCGGGTGTTTGGTATCACAGTATTGAACAGGCCGATGGTGATTTGGTTGAGGTTAATACATGGATATGTACGCCACTGTTTATTGATGGGATTACCTCTGATGGCCACGGCATGGAATGGGGTCGGTTACTTCGAATCAAAAACCGTTTCAAAGCGTACACTGAATGGGCTATGCCTATGGAAATGTTAAGTGGGAGTTTTGAGGATGGTCGGAAAGAATTGCTCAGAATGGGACTGGAGTATTGCCCGCATCATAGGGCACGCTTGCCGGATTATCTATTCAGCCAGCACCCTAAAAGGAAGGTGATAGCGGTCAACAGAACCGGTTGGGTGCATTCTAAAGGTAAAGACCTTTTTGTCATGCCGAATTGTTTGTTTGGTGAAGGCGACGTTGTTTTTCAATCCGAACAAGCTGGACAAGGTGACTATTCTAATGCCGGAACGCTGGACGATTGGAAAAAACAAGTTGGCGAATTATGTCGTAATAATCCTGTACTGCAGTTTGCTGTTTGTTCTGCGTTGGCGGGACCTTTGCTGCACTTGTTGCACAAAACCAATGGTGGGTTTCATTATATTGGCGATTCATCTTGCGGAAAGACCACGGCGTTAAACGTTGCTTGTTCAGTTTGGGGTAAGCCGGATCAATTTATCAAAACATGGCGGGCCACTGGTAACGGCCTTGAAGGAATTGCCGCCCTTCGAAACGACACAATACTCATACTGGATGAGATTGGAGAGGCGAACCCGAACGAGATAGGTGGGATTGTTTACGCATTGGGAAATGGAACCGGTAAACAAAGAGCCAACGTTAAAGGGAATGCAAGGCCGGTAAACAAATGGCGGTTGTTTCTGTTGTCCAGCGGCGAGCGAACGCTAGGAGCCTGTCGGACTTAAGCGCACGATTACTGCACAGTGCGTCTCCCGACTGTAATTGAACGGAAAAAGCAGGTTGCTAGCCTTCTCAGCCTCTTGATACGCATTTTACGTCCCTCAACGAGC
>JBPJFY010000019.1:0-56247 GCA_051208045.1 Oleiphilaceae bacterium G1-8 | reverse complement strand
GCTCGTTGAGGGACGTGAAATGCGTATCAAGAGGCTAAGTAGGTTTGCAATCTGCTTTTTCCGTTCAATTACAGTCAGGAAACGCACTGTGCAGCAATCGCGCACTTAAGTCCGACAGGCTCCTAGCCACGCGGACTTACACGTGTCGTAAGGAAAAGTGGAACTGAATGTGATTTCGCTCCAGTAAGCCCTGCCAATAATCATGCATCCACTCCCAGGCGCGGTGTTTGGCTTGCATGACAAAGGGATTCAGGTCCAGATCATAGTAGTTGGGCGAGCCAGCGAGCTTGAACATGGTGATGAGCGTGGCCTGATCCAGCTCGTTGGCAAAGGGTTCACCAATCAAATGATGCGCTAACAGGTTCGCCTGAGTGGTTTCCACATCGACCAGGTTACTGTTTCGAATGCTCTTGTTGTTGTCGTACATCTCTTCCATCAGCCGGTGGCACAGATACGCCTTCATCATCATGCCATCCAGCCCGGCATACCGGGAAAAGATGGCTGAGGGGTGGATGAAATAACTGGTGGCGGTGGCAATAAACGGCTCAAACAGATCTGTTTCGTCGGCTTCTCTGGCGCAGGCTTCCACGCACTCAATGAGTCGGGGCGCCATCTCGATGTACTCTACGGAAAACTTGAACAGGCAGTTAATCGGATTGTCATCATGAATGCCGATATTCAGATGCAGCTGAGGCAGTTTTTCACGCAATAGTGAGACGTAACGCCCGGTGCGCACTTCTTCGTCTTTGGCTGCCTGTATCATGAAAAACAGTTTGTCCGGGCTCATGCAGGTTCCTGTACTACACCTTTCTGAGGGGTTCACTAATGAGTTTAGATGAGAAAAGGGGAGGCGCTAGCCGGGGATTATGCGATTTTTTCATGTTCGGGCGGAAGCGAATTCAGGATCGCTATAACAGTGGGCGATGTTCCGGCTTGATGCGCGTCAGGAAGCTTTGCCGCATAAAGGGTTATAACACGTAAAAGGTAGATAGTCGTATGCTGGGAAATTACCGAATCATGCTGGGCGTGACTTGTGTCGTCGCCCTGATAGCGGGACTTTGGGTCTCGCAGGCGGTGTTTAGAGCACCCGTTCCCTGGGATGCCTGGCAAAAGCTGGGTGTGTATCAGGCGCGCCCCGTGAAGGCGGTCGCGCCGTTCACCTTGACCGATCAGAATGGACAGCCATTCACCAATGAGCACCTGCTGGGCGCCTGGCACTTTGTTTTTGTGGGATACACCTTCTGTCCGGATGTGTGTCCAACGACGTTAAGCACCTTTAAAACGCTGTCAAGGGTGCTTGACGGTGCGGAGATGGCCGTACCCGCACGCTTTATCATGTTGACCGCTGACCCGGAGCGTGACACGCCGGAGCGCTTGAAGGCATATCTGGCCTTTTTTCATCCGGACTTTATCGGCTTGTCCGGGACAGAGGAGCTCACGCGCCAGGTGGCACAGTCACTGAACGCCGGTTTTCGCGTTCCTGAGCATGCTCAGGATGCGCCTTATTTTGTGGACCACAGCACCCACATTGCGCTGGTAAATCCCGAGGGGCAGTTTGCCGCATTTTTCCAGCCCCCGCATGAACCGGCCTTGATGCAGGAAGTGTTGATCCGATTGATGGAAGGAGAGTAGGCATGCTGAATGATGATAATATTTTGCTTTCAGCGCTGACCAGTATGCGTGACGGAGTCGTGATTACGGACGTCAGCACACAGAAGAATGAAATCGTTTACGCCAATCCCGCATTTGTGCAGATGATTGGCTATGACGCGGACGAGTTGCTGGGTCAGGGCACACGCTTTTTGCTGGGCGCACGCTCTCGCCCGACGGCGGTTCAGGCCTTCAGAAAAGCGATTTCGGATAAACTGGCCTGCCAGGTGATTGTCAGTGCGTCCCGGAAAGACGGGTCGCAGGTCTGGCTGGAAATTACCGGTGCGCCCCTGCGGCAGGACGGAAGTGTAACGGACTATTATGTCGGTACGTGTCGTGACGTGTCTTCCCGGGTGGAAGCGATCGAGAGTTTGCTGGCCACGGAAATCGCGCTGGAAGAAACGAAAAGCGAGCAGCATGAGGGGTCGATCGACCCAATGACGTCATTGTATAACCGGCATTACTTTGAAGAGTATGCCGAACGTGAGTGGCTGATGATGATGCGTCAGCGACTGCCGGTTACGCTGATGATGCTCGCCATCCGAAACCTTGATGCGCTTGATGACGCCGAGGTGTCGGTGGGTATGGTGATCGAAGCCGTAGCCAACGGTTTACACGGCGTGTTGCGCCGGGGGACGGATCTGCTGGCGCGCTATGATGATCATCGTTTTGTGGCGATTTCCGCCGGCATGGGGTGGGATGAAGCGGAAGTGATTGCGCGCAAGATGACCCACCAACTGGACAAAATCCTGCTGGAACTCACCGGCGATGAGCGTATCCGCTGCCGGCTGGGTGTGAGTACGTCGATCCCTGATGAAACCCGGAATCTGGATGGCCTGATTGAAAACGCGGCCAGCGCGCTGGCTCAGGCCCTCGCGGATGAGTCCGTCAGCACGGTGGTCAGTGAAACGGAAGTGAACTGAAGGGCATTGGCAGATTCGGGGAATAACTTGGTTGTTTTGGCTAATGCGCTGCCTTCCGGCGACTTGCTATGCTTGGTTGCAGCGGTTAACTGATCTGAGGAAGTGATTGCCTATGTCCCAACCTGAACTCGTTCGAAAGTGTTTTAACCTGAGCCAGATTTCTAATACGCTCGCCGACGTGACTACTGCAGCTACGCCACAGGAGGTTGCTCCGGACACGGTGGGGCTCACTCAGGAGGCTGTTGATCGCATCTGGCATCGTGTCGAGCGATTGTATGCCACGGGTACACAGCCTGCGATTCAATTGTGCCTGAGACGGCAAGGCCAGATCGTGTTGAATCGCGCCATCGGGCATGTAAAGGGCAACGGCCCGAACGACTCCCATCGCAGTCACAAAGTTCTGGCCACGCCGGAGACACCCTTTTGTCTGTTTTCCAGCTCTAAAGCGGTGACCGCACTGCTGATGCATATGCTGGCAGAAGAGGGCGGTATCAACCTGCTTGATCCTGTCAGCCACTACTTACCCGAGTTCGCTCAAAATGGTAAGCGCACCATCACCATTCACCAGATCCTGTCTCACCGCGGTGGCATTCCGGGAATACCCTCGGATATCCCTCTGGAGACGCTGTGGGATGAGCAAGCCATCTGGCGTTTATTGTGTGAGGCGCGGCCGATCACCGTGGATGGTGGGAAGCTTGCGTATCATGCGATCACCGGTGGCTATGTGCTCGGTAAGGTCGTGGAAAAAGTGTCCGGGCGATCGATACAGTCGTACCTGCAGGAAAAAATTCGTGACCCCATGGGGATGACCCATTTCACCTACGGGCTGGATGAAGCCAGTCCGCACGCTCTGGCGACCAACTATGTCACGGGACCCATTCCACGATTTCCGCTGTCGTGGGTGGTGAAGCGTGCCCTCGGCGCTGATATCAAAACCGTAGAACGGGTGGCGAATGATCCGAAATTCCAGCGCGTGGTGATCCCGGCGGGTAATCTGGTCGGCACGGCAGAAGAGATGTCACGGTTTTTTCAAATGATGTTGAATGACGGAAAATGGAAGCGCCGTCGCATCTGTCAGCCGATGACCGTGCAGCGGGCGACGCAGGAGTTTGGTGCATTGCAGTTTGACCGCACCCTGATGGTACCCATGCGTTACAGTGCGGGCATGATGCTGGGGGGTGAACCGTTCGGCTTTTGGGGGCCGCACTCCAAGCGCGCCTTTGGCCATTTGGGATTGATCAATAAGCTGTGCTGGGCTGATCCGGACCGGGACATCTCTGTTGCGCTGTTAACCTCGGGCATTCCTATTCTCGCGCATCATATTCCGGAATTGGTGCGTTTTGTGATGACGGTATGCCAGGAAACCGGGCCGCGATGACGGGTCCGGTTTCGCCTGGTTGAATTCGCGAGCTATTTGAAATCGCTGTAGTCGCTGTCTTGTTGATCCAGAATAATCAGGGTGTTGTCCATGATATCCCGGATATCCATCAGTGTTCGTGTGCGCAGGATAATGTCGCTGAGCATGGATTCCAGCACATCCAGTTTGGGGCGCACACGGCGAATACCTTCCGTGATGATCTCATATGGGTAGTGATGATCCTGCACGCTCAATTTGTTGAGTTCGCTGAGCTCGTGGATAAAGATACTGATGATGTCGTAAATCATGTCCTTATGCCCGATGTTGCTGGATTCCCAGTACGCATCATCGAGCAGTTCATAAAAAGCCGTAAATTCTCGTATCGCGTCTGCGATGGTTGCGTTGGCCATGTAGATTACCTCTCTGAATACGTGACCCTTTTGTTCTAAGCATAGCAAAGTTCGGATTTCTGACACGTTTTTTGGTGAGGTAAGCGGGCATTGCAGCGTGGTGGTCTGGCTGTTTGGGAGTACAGGTGTTCAGAATTGTGAAATTTTCCGTTGTTTTTCCTTGAATCCTGCGGCAAAATAGCCTAAAAAATAACCGTATTACTTTTGTGATACGAATAAGAAACAACGTGCACCCAAAAAGATCTGCCAAATGTTAGGCGTCGTGGTCTGTGGTGCGCGAAAAAACTGCACTTATGGCTAAACAGGGAAGTCCATTATGTCTAATCATGCATTCAATGAATTTGAATACGTCAAAAGCCACATGAAATCCAAATTGGATCGCGAGCTTGCGGAGTTGCATGCGCGGGTGGCTCAGCTGGAAAAATCCAACTCTCACACCAGCAATGTGATGCTGTCAACGTACCACCGAATCATCGAAAACAAGCAAAACTTCATGAAATACTGGGGTATGTGAGCTCGTTATAACGATTAACGCTAATAACGATGTTTTTATAAAGGATTGATTCAAAAAGTCACAAAAACCCCCTACGGTGTGTCGCGTAAATAGGTTATATTTTAATCATTAACAGAGCCAAATGAGCGAGGTTCAGGAAGGATATGCCAGATTTAAACGGTGTGACCGGATCGTTTCCTTCCGCCCCCCAGTCATTTACGAATAGAGATCGCGGGGCGGAGTTGCGCGACGGCCGTCAGCAAACCAGCCAGTTTATCGAGCAGAATGCACCGCAGAACAATACTGTGGACGCCAGGAACGATACCGTGTCCAGTTCGCGAAGTGTGCAAGCCAGTAATGCGGCAAGCGATACCAGTGCGAGTCGAAGACAAACCGAGGAAGCCCTGCGAAATGAAGGACAAGCGCCCGTGGTGCCTCAAGAGCGGCGGGAAGCGCCGGAAGACACGCGGCCTTCGCTGGAAAGCACAGTGGTCGCGATTGATCAACAGCTGCAGCGCAGTGCGGTAGACCGAAACGCGCGTTTTGAAGCGGAAGCGGTCAATGACGCGCTTGACGAGCCCACGCAGCCTCAGCTGGCTGATGTGAATTCTGCACCTCGACAGGCAGAAGCCCCGGCTGAAGAGGGTCGAGAGACTGGCGCGGAAAGCGCAGCCGCTTTGAGAACCGCACCTGAAGCCGAAGAAGCGCCGCAAACGGCGGAGGCCAATTCCTCCGTTCAAGAGCGGTTTACGCGTGGCACTGCTGAAGATGCGCTGGGTTTGAACGTGAACACGTCGACCTGATGTCACTCTCCCGATCCGTCGGGATGCCAGATTAAGTTCCGATACCCCCGTGGTATCGTCATAAAGCGAGGTCGCCTCGCTCTCAAAAGCCGGCTCCGTCAAGCCGGCTTTTTCTTGCGCCACATGCGCCCTGAAATGTCATACAAATTAAAAACTATCGTTACGTTGTGTTACCTGGTTTTGTTAACTGGTTTCCACTTTGATTTCGAGGCTGAGCCTATACTGAAAGTACCTTGATGGAGGGTGGACGATGAGCACATACACAACACTGGAAGCGCAACGACAGCGGCTGGAAAAAGAAATGGCGGATGCCATTGAGCAGATTAATCTGATCAAGCAGCAGCCGTGCCCCAACTTTAAGATATTGAACTATTATTCCGATTTGCTGGTGCGTGATCGCCAGCTGATAGAAATGCTGGATGCGCACCTGTTCGGCCGAGAGCACGCACAGGCGACGCATCACTGAGGGTCTTACTGCCGGTGAGAAACCTGGCTGCCTGAAAAGGTGGCGAACGGGGTAGCCAGCTCACCATCATAGCCAGGATCTTCATAGACTTCTGCCACCCAATCCGGAAATTCAGCCTGGAATTGCTCCAATTGTTCGGTGGTGGGGTCTTTCACGATTTCCCCTTGGGGGCTGAAAATGGCACTTTTGAAGTCCGAGGTATAGAGCATCACATTGGCGGTTGTGTAGTCCACCACAAACTTGATGCGCTTCAGCGTCTCATTGATGCCTTCCAGCATCACGCCTTCGTCAATCACGTATTCCACTTCGTCCTGCTTCTTCGTCGTATAATCCTTGTTGATGGTGACGGATTCGGTCTCCGCGAGGCTCCAGGAAGCGATGACGGAGCGCGGTGTGTTGTAGCCGGTCATCGTAAAGGTCGCGGCATCGTAGGTCGTTAAACTGGCTGCACCACTGAAGAACAGGTTGGAGGCATTACCCGGGTCTTCTTCCGAGGGGGTTGCGGTGCCGAATTCAACAATTGTGCGACTCACGAAGGGGTCGTTGCCTTCGCTGGTTACCGGGACGAAGTTAAAGTCAACCAGGTATTGAAGCGCTGTCGTTCCATCGTTAATTCGAACACTCTGATTGTTGTAACGACAACCAATGTTGTTGTCAATAGCGAAACGCATCTGGCTGCGTGCCGTCGTCAGGTTGCTTAACTCATCGGTCGCGATGATCTCTTCCAGCACATCGATGGAGTTTGTGTAGGATTCCGGTGCGGCGGCGGTGCCAGTGAAATTACTGGCTTGCTGAACTTTGGTCAGCAGGTGAGACAGTAACGTGTCTGTGGGTGTCCCGGCAATGGCGGTGGAGGGTTGAACGCCTGTCAGAAAGTCATCGAATTGATAGCGTTCAAGGTTATCCTGCACTTCCAGTGTATCTCTGGGGTAGTCGATAGGAATGGCCGGGTTGGGACATTGCAGTGCATTTGAACCATCAGAGGTGCTGCTGCACGCCGTGAGTGTCGCGAGTGTACCTGTCAGTACAGTGAGTGCCAGTGCTTTTTGTACAGAGTATTTCATTCGATTTTTCGTCATGGGTTCGTGTGTTAAAACCGATTATTGGGTGAGAGAAGTCAGTGGGACGGTACCGATCCAGTTTTCCGTCAGTGTTCCCAGGATTAACCGGTCGCCCGCTTGCTCCACCGATGTGATGGCATTGACCACCTGACCTTGGGTATCGTGATAAGAGGCCAGAACATTGGCGGATTCATCGATTGCAGCTATAAGCCCGTAGCGCTCCGGCTTAGGTAAAAGAAACTCCGGCAATTTGGCCATTTGGTTTTTCAGCCAGGGGTACGGGTGCATGCCGTCCAGAAGCGCATTGCGGGGGCTGTACAGCGCGAGCCAGAACGTACCGGCCCGGTTACTGGAGATGCCATCCGGGAAGCCGGGCAGATTGTCGATAAAGACATCGTGTGTGCCGGCTTTGGGCCCTGCGAGCCAATAACGTGTGATTCGGTATTTCCAGGTTTCATTCACCAGTACGAAATCTTCGTTCTGGGACAGGGCAATGCCATTGGCGAAATACAGTTGATCCAGCAGGGTGCGTGTTTGCCCGGTCGCCGGATCGTACACGATGAGTCGTCCGGTGGGCTGCATTTCAAGCGCGTCTTTTTTGAAATCATGATAGTCCCAGCGGGTGGAGGCATCACTGAAGTAGATTTTACCGTCAGACGCGATATCGACGTCATCGGTAAAGCCATAGTCCACACCATCAGTGCTGTTCGCCAGCACGGTGATAGCGCCCTCCGGGTTGATGCTCAGCAAGCCTTTCGCCGCGTCAGCGACAATCAGGTTGCCCTGGGCATCAAACTGCATGCCCAACGGGCGACCGCCGGTGTCAGCAAAGACTTCCGTGGTGCCATCCGCCAGTACGCGTACGATTTTACCGTCCTTTTGCCCACCATACAGACGGCCTAAGCTATCCTGGTCGGCATCTTCCGGTCCAAGGATGGCATCTTTGGCATGCAGCGTGGTGTGAGTCAGTCGGTCGTTGGGTGCCCAGACACCGGTGAGGGCAGTTGACGGAGCGGGTTGATAGCGTTGAGCGTCAATGGGACTGGGGAAAACTATAGCAGCGAGCACAAGTGCCGTCGGGATAAGCAATAAATTCAAGATTTTCATAGGCGTGATGGCGCAAAATGGTTAGGCGGTTGTAGGGTGTTCGCTGTAAACATGCCTGCATAATACTGATTTTACGTCTACATTGGTAATAGGATGTGTTGTGTTCGTCACAGCTTGATCATTAAATTTGTTAAAATTTGGAGAGCGGCTACGCCAGAATCAGGTTCAATGATGGAGCGATTGGGGGCACGTGTGCCCAACTCAGATGGATTTCCCCGCCGGATGGAATCGGTCAGGATTAAGGTAAGCCTGCTCTGCCTTCTGTTTTTCGCCATACTTTTTTTCCCGATCGCGAGTCAGGCGTCCGGTGGTGGTGAGTTGTCCGCACGATGGCAGGACAGCCTTTCGCCGGTTTCTGCCAAGTTCATGCCTGAGGTGTCATTGACTGATGAAACCAGAGACGTCAATGTTGACCAGTTCATCCGGTACCTCGAAGATGCGCATCACCAGTTCAACGTGAAAGATGTGCATGCCCTTCCAAATGAATTTCTGCACGCCAATCCCGTAGGTCCATTTAATTTTGGTTATTCTGACTCTGCAATCTGGATCAAGATTCCGCTGAGGTACAAAGGCAGACAGGCAAAAGCCAACTTTTTGCTGGAACTGGACGTACCACTTTTGGATCAGGCGGAAATGTTTGTTGTGCGCGAGGGCAAACGCATTGATGAAGTTCTGCTGGACTACGATAAGGCGATGTCGGAACGGGAGGTCCCCTATCCTAGCATGGTTTTCCCATTCGCGCTTGAGAAAGGCGAACGCGCAATTCTGTATCTGAGAGTATCCAGTGACTTCTCCATCCATATTCCTCTCAGGATTTATTCGCCAATTGGATTTTCGCAGCATGTATCTTTAGTGGACTTTTTCCACGGACTGTTCAACGGCGGGCTGATGATCATGATCGCCTACAACTTTTTCGTTTTTTTATCCGTGCGTGAAAAAGCCTACTTTTATTACGTTTTATACATCACGATTTATTTGATCTTCATGGCGACGGAGCGGGTACATGGTCTGCAGGTGTTTGGCGATATACCGGCGATGTTTCACAAGAAGTATCTGGCTATGTATATCTGGGGGTCCTGGATCGGGGCTTTCTGTATGGGTCGACACTTTCTGAACTCTGAGAAGAATCTGAAAACACTCGATAAAGTCCTTAAGTTAGCCATACAGGCTGCGTTTATTTCTATATTCATCTCATTTTTTGCAGAGCGATCCATCGCCATACAGTGGGCTGTGTTCGGGACGTTAGTGTGTACCTGTCTGGTCTGTTATTTTGCCTATGCTGCAATGTCGCGAAACTTGCCTGGTGCCAAGCTCTACTTTCTTGCCTGGTTGCTCAATTTTGGTGGCGTCGCAGTGTATGCGCTGACGGTCACAGGAAATATGCCGTTTAACGTGCTTACTGCCAACTCCCCGCAGATCGGCATTATCTGCCAATTGATTTTTATCTCCTTTGCGTTGGCGGACCGAATCAAGGTGGCGCAAAATCAGGCGTTGGATGCCAATGAGCTGGCGGTGCGCCACTTGCAGCGGTATCAGTCCCTGTTCGACAACGCTGTGGAAGGCGTGTTCCAGATATCGTTGGAGCGCCGGTTTATCGAATCCAATCCCGCTATGGCGAAGTTGCTGGGCTATGAAACGCCCAAAGCGCTGATGGACCATGTGCCGGATGCCATTGCCGCCTGTTTTCTGGATGAGTCCGATCGCCAGCGAGTGATTCGAACCATCCAGAGTGGTAAAAATCTGGAAGAGATGGAAAGCTGCTATCGGAACCGCCAGGGAGAGTTACGCTGGGCAGAATCCAAAATACGCATTATCTATAACCGGAACGGGAAGCCTTCGCATTTGGAAGGGTCTTTTGTCGACGTCACGGAGAAAAAACAACAGGATCAGTACGAGAAAGAACGCGAGCAGGATCGCATGCAGCGCCAGGTTGCGGAAGCCTCGGCGGCAGCGAAGAGTCAGTTTCTAGCGAACATGAGCCATGAAATACGAACGCCGCTGACCGCGATTATCGGCTATGGAGAGTCCTTGCTCGACGATTCCATGGACGAACGTGAGAAGCGGACATCGGCTGAGACTGTCGTGCGAAGTGGGCGACACCTGCTGGAGTTGATTAATGATATTCTGGATCACTCTAAAATTGACGCCAACAAGCTGGAAGTGGAGGTGCTCTCTGTGCCTTTGCTGGAGATCCTTTCGGAGGTGCGCGCGTATTTCGAACCCAAGGCCAGCCAAAAGCGGCTGGAGTTTGGTATTCAGTATGACTTCCCTCTACCGGAAAAAATCCAGACGGACCCCACTCGACTGAAGCAGATCTTGATCAACCTTTGCGGCAACGCGCTCAAGTTTACGGAGCGCGGCAGTATTTCCATCAACGTGCGTTGTGATCGTGACAACGAAATGCTCTTTATTAAAGTGCTGGATACGGGCATTGGATTGAAACCCGAACAAATGTCGCGCCTGTTTGATCCGTTTGCTCAGGCATCCCCGTCGATTGCCCGCGAGTACGGTGGTACCGGGCTTGGCCTGAACATCTCGAAAAAACTGGCGGAAATGCTGGGGGGAACCATTCGGGTGTCCAGTACCTACGGCCAGGGCAGTGAGTTTGAAATTTCTCTCTCGACCGGGGATTTACGCAGCGTGGGCCTGATCCGTGACGGGAGTGAACTCTCGGAGAGCCAGACGCAGCTGAAAATTGCCAAAGCGCCGCGACTTTCAGGCCGAATCCTCTACGCGGAAGACAATGAAGTTAACCGTAAATTGATTGACCTGCTGGTACGCAAGACGGGCGCTGAGATCACCATGGTGGTGAATGGCGCGGAAGCATTGAAAGCCGCTGCCGATGATTCGTATGATCTGATTCTCATGGATATCCAGATGCCGGTGATGGATGGTCGGGATGCAACGGAAGCCATTCGTAAGAGTGGTAATCGCACCCCTATCGTGGCGTTAACGGCCAATATTATGGCCGAGGATATCCGGGAGTATCGGGAGGCGGGCTGTGATGATTGCCTGTCCAAGCCGGTGGATAAAAATCGCTTTTATGAGGTCCTGTCGCGGTATTTAACCGTGAAGGCCGAGGAGCCCGGTCTGGACTGGACGGAAATGCGCTTTAAGGGCCGAGTGCTCGTGGCGGAAGATAATCCGGATAATCAGATGTTGATGACGCGGTATTTGAACAAGTTTGGCGTTGAGGCAGTGGTGGCTGAAAGTGGCCGGGCGGCGGTTCAGAAAGCATTGTCGGGCGACGTGAGCCTGATTCTGATGGATCATCATATGCCGGAAATGGAAGGGCCGGATGCCATTCGCATGTTGCGTCAGGCAGGGTATCGTCGACCCATTTACTCCTTTACGGCCAGTGATTCCAAAGACGATCTTGCGGTGCTGGAAGCAGCGGGCAGTGACGGTGTGCTTGCCAAGCCGGTCGATCGGTACAAACTGTTTGAGCTGCTGGAGAAATTTCTTGAGCCGGAAGGTGAGGAGGAAATTGAGACGGCAGACGAAGATGATGAGTTGCGGCCCATCGTGGATCAGTTCGTACGCTCCCTGCCCGACCGGATGCTCGCCATGCGCACCCATGCAGAAGATAACGAGTGGGATGAAGTGCGGCAGATCGCTCACCAGATCAAAGGTATTGCCGGGGCGGTGGGCTATCCCCGATTGACGGCCAAAGCGAAGGATCTGGATATTTCCATTAAGCAGGGAGACCGGGCGCGTTATGAGGTGCATCTTGAAAGTGTATTGGACGAATCGGAAAAAATTGTCGATAGTTATTAGTAAATCCTAAACAATGATGAGCGCGTTGCGCGCCATGCCAGGTGAAATGAATGAAGACTGTACCGGATAAGGACAACGAAAACATCACAGTAAATCTGATGTACGGCACATACTCTGATGTGTTGTTTATCCTCTTTCCCTTTCTTGTGATTGCGCTGCAACGCCTTTGGAACAATGAGGGTATCGAGATTTTGAAACACCCGGATTTGTCTGTGGCTGCAGCGATAATTGCCGGTATGAGCGTGGGTAAGTTTGTGATCGGTCTGGTGAGCGATGCTCGCGTGAGCAAGTATCGGGAGCGCATTGTGTTTTTCATCGCGGTGACCCTGTTTTTCGTGATGGGCCCCGCATTGATGCTGATTACGAAAATGGTCGGGGCGGAGGAGGTGCCGAAATTTGTTGTATTTGTGCAACCAATTCTGCTGATCGTCGCCATTTCGGTCTATACTATCGCCATTGGCGTTACCAAATTATTGAATGAAGATAACTCGGTGGAAGAAGAGGATGAGTCTCCTCGCACTGCCCAGAGTCCAGACGCGCCAGCGCCTCTCGTGATCAACAGTCAGGAGGCGAGCAAAACCTGAGAGCAGGGTAATGGGAATTGGTCATGCAACAATTAAGCGTATTAATGGTGGAAGATGACCCGCAAATGCGGGACTTGCTCCGCTCGATGCTGGTTCAACTTGGTGTTGAAAAAGTGGGTGAGGCAGGGGATGGTAATACGGGCATTCAGCAGTTTCTGGAAGAACAGTACGATATTATTATGCTCGATATCGGCTTGCCGGATATGGATGGACTGAAGCTGCTGAGCTCTTTTAAACGCCTGAAGAAAAATGCTTTTGTGGTGTTGGTGACCGGCGATGACTCGATTGAGAGCATTCAAAAAGCCATCAGTGCCGGTGCGAACGGGTACGTAGTGAAGCCCTATTCCCGCGATAAAATTATGGATGTGATCAACAACTATATGCTGACCAGTAATGTCGATCACGCCATCATGGGGGACTTGGGCGGCTCCGACTTCTAACGCCCTCAGGCGACCTGGCGCGCGATCCAGGAATTGTATTTTGTAGCCAGTGCTTTTACGTAGCGGGCCTCATCTCCTTCCAGATTTCCCAGTACACCCTTGAAAATCCACCCACGCTCATAAACACCCAACAGGCGTTGTTCGTCTTCAAGATTGATACGCTGGTTCAACTTTTTACAGATCTGGGCCAAAAAGGGCAGCGCGCGTGGCTGTCGCAAAGGCTGTGGCTTCTGATTTTGAGGCTGTTTGGGTTTGGGCGATCTAACGCGATTTCTCATTTATGCACCTCAGGGATACCCTGTCATTCGTTCAGCGTGACGGCATGGTGATGAGCAGCCACAAAAAAACCCGAAAAGCCAGACAGCCTTTCGGGTTTTTCGGAAGGCTTCTGAGCATCACCTTCCGGAGTGTCACCGTTCAGGTTTGAATGTAATGAATCACTTTCTGGGCTATGTACAGCTCGCCGATGACCCTGCGACAACAGGCAATCTGCGGCAGCAGTTGCTCCGATGGCGGGTGACTCAATGACTGGGCAGACAACGTGTACATAGCGTAAAAAGGTGTGTTCAATTTGGTCGGTAGTTTAATCTGATCGGTGAAATTTTCAATAGGTTTGTTGAGCCTAACGCGCTTGCAGAGCACACCAGGTCAAATGGAGGATGCGCGCGTCATTTGCAGCGCGGTGGGTGTCGATGCCGCTCTGTTCAATGATGGTTTTTCGCGTTTCCTGCCAAAGCTGTACCTGGTCCTCGTTCAACAGGGTCGCAATGCTTTCCAGCTTGAATGTCGGGGTGACCTTTGCTGCTTTGTAGAGGCGATGAAGCCAGAATGAGTCAAAGGTCCAGGCGTCACAGTAGACTGTGCCACTCAGGTGCTGGTTAAGCAGCTGCGTTACCCGTGAGACTTGCAAGCCCTCCTGCTGGAGTGCTTCCTGTCGGATACCATGCACGCGCTCTGCACTCTCTGACCAGTCTTTCCACAATACGTGGGGCTGGATGAGCCAGCTCACGGGCTCGCCACTGGGCGGACAGATGCCGACCTCAATAGGATAGCTTTCTATCAGGTTGAGGCTGGAGGCCTCAAAATCAATAAATGTTGGTTCCACTCGGTACTGTATTCTCTTTTTCGTTATTATCCGCTGGTGCCAGCCAGCGTTTGACCATCGCGGGCTACCCCCCGTCTTCGCCCAGCTGCGACAGCGCCTGGGTCATGGGTCCCGAGAGCGGAATGTAGTGGAGTTGATTGCCTGCTACGTTGGGGTAATAGACCACAACCTGGGGTTCGCCGTTGATCTGCCGGTGGTACACCATGCTGAGCAACCCCGGATATTCCTCTGCCAGGTAGCGTATGGTATCACGATATTGGTCTGTGGACAGGTTTAGTTTGATGGGTTTTTCCGGGTCATCGAACTCCGGCGCACTGAGCAACAAGCGCGAAAGATGCTTTTTCAGCTTTTTAAAGTCCGCACTGTGGGGTGTTTCCGCCAGGGCTTCGCCGCGTAAAACCGCGCGAGCAATCTCGGTACCTTCCGGCACGGCGGCAGACAGCAACGCTTGCGGCGGCGCGCCCGCTGCGCTGGGAGGCAGACTGTGGATGCGATCCATGCCGCGTTCACTGGACATCTGGTTGATGAGTGTGGCGGTCAGCACCCAGGCGGCCGCGCTGGCAAGGAGCAGCGTGCCATAGACCGTTCGCTGTTGCCGGGTTTTAAACACCACGGCAGGTGCGGCTCGTGTTGTGAGCTGGGTGATGAGTGGGATGGGGCGAATCAACTGCACCCCCAAGGTGGCGGTAACAAACGCCAGCAGGATAAATAGCATCGAAATCAGTGAAATGATGAGCCCTGAAAAAGTAAACGTGTCCATGCTTGTCCTCCTGGCCACCGATGAGCAGTGATGTCATATCTTAACAGTATAGTGCATGCCGAGGTGAGGCGTGTGTGCGCCTATCCGGCTTCAAAAGAGCGATTTAACAAGATTTGACCATAAAATAATCAAACCTGTCGATACAAATGGGACAGGATTCACGTTTTGGTCGTTGTTGCAAAGCTGGCTGGAATTTAGACTATGGTTCTGTGGCAGGAGTGTGTCTTAAAGGACCTGTTGGGGCACTAACCTGCATGGCCTATACCGGTGAGCAAGCACATGGACCATCTGAATCGGACGTTCAATCGATGAACACGGAAACGCGAAAAGAAACCAGCAGCATCGAGTCTGCCTCTTCGCTGCGCGAAGAAACCCCCACCTTCCGTTACCTCATTCTCGCCCTGGTGTTGTTGGATGTGTTTCTACTCCTCGCGTTACAGGGTACTGGCCTGCTAAGTTTGTCGTTATTTGCGGTGTTGTTGGCATTGCCGGTACTCGGCTTTATGTACTTTGCTTTTTTCCAGAGCCCGGATTCGGGGGATGGCCCAAATGATCGCTCCCCGGCACTGAGTATGAAGAGCAAGTTCATTGAACGGCATTGGGATGCAGTAATATACAGTACGCTCGCCGGCGATGTGCACTATTGCAATCCCGCCGCCTCTGGATTGTTCCGGTTGTCTGCACACGAAATGGTGGGGCAGAATATTAAAGTGCTGTTCGGGGAAAAGCGTTATTTGTTTGACATCATCACCACAGAATTGAGCAAGTCCAATTACTGGCAAGGGGAGACTACGCTGACAAACATTCGGGGTGAAGCGATTCGCACCGGGGTGTGGGCGTTGTTACTCCGCGATGAAGCCAATATTCCGAATGGTCTGGCCTGGAGTTTTCGGGATATCACCGAAACAAAAAATGCCGAACGTGAACTTCGGCTGAGTGAGAAGCGCTTTAAAAGCATGGCCGTCAACGCACCCGGTATTATCTTTGAGTGGCGCTGCAGTCGGGACGGCTCAGACCTGGGCTTCAATTACATGAGCCCTCGGATGGATGAGCTGTTTGGGCTCAGCGCTGAGCGTTGTCAGAGCGATACCCAGGAGCTGATCCAGGTGATTCATTCGGAAGACAAAACCGCGTTTCGGGATTCGATTGGCGCGGTGACCCGAGAGCTGAACGGCTGGAACCACAAGTTTCGATTGGTGTTGCCTGAAAGAGGCACCCGTTGGTTGCGAGGGGTGGCCACCCCCATTGATTGTGACGATTCTGAAGTGATCTTTCATGGCATATTGATGGATATCACGCAGGAAGTGGATTCCCAGCGCGAACTCATTGCCGCAAAAGAACGGGCAGAAGTGGCCATCAAGGAAAAATCCAATTTCCTGTCAACCATGAGTCATGAGATTCGCACGCCGCTGAATGCGGTGATTGGATTGTCCCACCTCCTGTTGGAAGAAGTGCCGGAAACGCATCAGTTAGCCAATCTAAAAACGTTGAAGTTTTCCGCTGAAAATCTTTTGGCCCTGATCAACGATATTCTGGATTTTAACAAGATTGAGGCAGGCAGGATTGAGCTGGAGCGCATCCCCATGAGTCTACAGGATCTGGCGCGCAGTATTCTTGCTTCACTGGAGTTCCAGGCAGAGCACAAGGGGCTGGATCTTCGGTTGATACTTGATCCGGCAATCCCCGATCAAGTGTTGGCGGATAAAATACGCCTGGGGCAGGTGCTGAATAACCTGATCAGCAATGCCCTGAAGTTTACGGAAGCCGGTTTTGTCGAGCTGAAAATCAAAGCCGTACAGCAATGGGACAGCCTGGTGCGTATCCGCTTCACCGTGCAGGATTCCGGTATCGGCATTGATCCGGATCAGCAGCGAAAAGTCTTTGAGTTCTTTAATCAGGGGGATAACTCGGTAACCCGGAAGTATGGCGGGACAGGGCTCGGACTGGCGATCACCCGAGGGATACTTCAGCTTTACCATTCCGACATTCAGTTACAGAGCGTGGTCGGGGAAGGCTCTGTCTTCAGTTTTGAGCTGGAGTTGCCCGTGGGGCTGTCTGAGCATGAAGAGGCAATGCCTGCCGGTGAGTTTCAGACCCACGCTTCGCTGGAGGGCAGCCAGATTCTGCTGGTGGAGGACAACCGGGTGAACGTGATGGTTGCCACCAAACTCCTGAGTAAGTGGGGTGCGCGCATTGATGTTGCCCTCGATGGCGAAGACGCTGTGCGTAAAGTGCAGGAAAAGGATTACGACCTGGTGTTAATGGATATCCAGATGCCGAACATGGACGGGTACCAGGCCACGCAGGAGATCCGGAAGTTACACGGGAAATACGAGCGGCTGCCGATCATCGCGTTGACTGCCACCGTATTGGAAGAAGTGCAGAACCGGGTTCAGGAAGTGGGTTTGAACGGTATTCTCAGCAAGCCCATTAAACCGGGAGAACTCAAGAGTCAGATTATTCGCTATTTGCATTAGGTGGCGGGGCTTCCTGCGCGAGTGCGGTGCCATCTTCGCTTGACACGGTGCCTTCCTCCGGATCCGTGAAGGGGGGCGAGTTGAATTCATCGATAAAAATCTGCCAGAACGCCAGGAACAGGGCGGCCAGCACCGGGCCAATCACAAAGCCGTTCAAGCCGAACAGCGCAATACCGCCAATGGTTGAAAGCAGCACCATGTAGTCCGGCATTTTTGTGTCCCTTCCCACTAAAATCGGACGTAGCACGTTGTCTACCATCCCGATCACCAGGACGCCAAAGCCCACCAGAATCGCCCCTTTCATGACCGCGCCGGTGACGAACAGATAAATGGCTGCAGGCCCCCAGATCAGGGCGGAACCGACCGCCGGGAGCAAAGAAAGAATCACCATCACCACGCCCCAGAGCATCGCCCCATTGATGCCCAGCGCCCAGAAAATGAAGCCACCGAGGGTGCCCTGTACCAAGGCTACCACCAGATTGCCTTTGATCACCGCACGGGAGACTTCAGCAAATTTATTAAACAAGTGTCTTTCGCGTGTGTCACCCAGGGGCAGCGCGCGAATCAGTAACTCGATCAGGCGATGCCCGTCGCGCAGAAAGAAAAACGTGAGATAGATCATCAACACAAAATTAATGGCGAAAGACACATACTGCTGGCCAAAGTTAAAGGCTTGTGTGGCGAAAAACTTGCTGGCGGATAACGCCAGTTTGGAGACTTGCTCCCGGATGTTGCCGAGATCAATCTGAAATCGTTCCGCCAGGTGCTGGATGGCCGGTACATGGGCTTTAATCTGGTCCAGCCAGGCTTGAGCGTTCAGCTCACCAGAGCTCACTTTTTTGTAGAAAGCGGCACCTTCCACGCCCAGCATGGCCAGGATGATCCAGAGCGGGATGACGACAATCAGTAAACTGGCTCCCAGGGTAAGCAGTGCGGCCATGTTGACCTTGCCTGGAAAACGACGCAGAAGAAATCGATGCAGCGGATTAAAAAGAATGGCGAGCATCGCGCCCCAGAATATCGCGGAGTAAAAGGGGAGAATGATCGCACCGAACGTCAGTGAAACGATGGTGAGACAAAAGAGAAATGATCCGTCTTCCAGTTTGTTTTGCATGTGGTTTCCCTGCAGTGACCGATTCGAGGTGGTGAGCGTGTTCCGCCCTCATGGTAGCCTACAACGGCAGGGAATGAAACGCTCCCGAAGGAGCGTGTCTGAACAATGTACAACCGTTAGCGAATACCCTGTGCGTACAGGTTGGCACTGAATTGCGCGCCCACTGCCGAGCCTTCTCGGTAGAACACCGGCGGCTGGCCTAGCGGGGCATACACCCATTCCCAGTTTCCTTTGGCAGGATTCATCCAGTTCAGCCACCAGGGCGCAGATGTATTGCCGTTTTTGCCGTAGCGCTTGCCCGTCCAGGCATTAATCCAGGTGGTATTGGCTCCATCCGGGAAATACACCTTTTTCCAGCCTTTGTTATATGCATTCTTATTCACGATCGGCGCTACCAGAATTTCACTGCCCAACAGAAAGTGATCCGTCAGCTCTGCCAGTTCGGCGTCGTTCGGATAGTGCAGCAGCGGGTGTCGTACCAGTGGCCAGCCTTTACTGGCTGCTTCCTGAAAGAGTGTCTTGCGATAGAATCCCAACGCCGCGTACACACGCGCAAACCGGTCAAAATGACGGTAGGTGGTCTCATTGTCGTAGAACTGTGCATTGTCTTCGGGCTTCAGGCCTTCGTGCGTGCGATAGGCGGCGGTGAATGCTGAAAACTCCATCCAGCGCAGCAGCAGCTCCTGCTCTCGGTCGTAGCCAACGCCCGAAAAGGAGGCATTTGTGTAGCCACCAATATCGCTGTGATTGAGGCTGATGCCTGAAAATCCACCCGTGAGTGTGGCCAGAATGGCGGTTTTGAAACCGTCGTACTTGTCCCAGGTCACCAATTGATCACCCTGCCAGAGCAGTGTGCTGAACGCCGGCGTGCGGGCCGCACCGGAGCGATTGAAGAACACAATGTCATTGCCCAGGCCGGCTTCTTCAATGGCTTCCCGAGCGATTTTTGCCCACTCCACCGGGTATTGATTGTGATATTCTGCGGCAGAGACGCCACTGTGGAGTTTGGCATCGAAGGGAAGGGCTTCAGCAAAGTCATGCATCCAGCCATGGCAGCGGCCTTCGCCGATCAGCTGTGTCTTGATGATGTCCTTCATCCAGATACGCGCCTCCGGATGCGTCAAGTCCACCATGCCGGCATCAAAATCGGTGTTGGTTACCTCATAAGCGCGGCCATCCTGATGGGTGACCAGATAGCCGAGCGCGGTGGCTTCCTGGTACAGATTGCGGCGTACATTGCCTTTTTCCGTGGCGTCCACCAGGAACGGATTGATGTAACACAGCATGTGTCCACCGTTGGACTCAATGCGATCCACCAGCGTATTCCAGTTCGGGTAACGCTCCTGATCCAGCTCCCAGTTCCACCACAACTGAGAGCCAAAGGAAGTTTGGCGTTTACCCACCCAGTCCTGCAGCCAGAAACCGGCAACGGGTGTGCCTCGTCGCTGCAGCTCTTCCTGTACGGCAGTGACTTTATCCGTACCTCCTTGCATGCCCACAACTGCGCCCTGATTAAACCAGTCCGGCAAGGGGCGCATGCGGCCCGCGTATTCGGTGAATCCGGTAATCAAATCGAGGGGGGAGTTGCCATACAGGATTTGCCCGGCCATGATGCTGTTAAACAGTTGAATGCGCACGGATTCCGGTTGCGTCAAATCAAACACCGCATAGTCTGTGTTTTCGAGGAAAACCGAGTGATTATCGCTGGTGATGTACTGTGGCACGGCATAATAGGTGGTTAATGCGTTCCCGGCAGAACCCGGTGAACCCAGGTCTACGGCTTGGGATATCGGGGTATGGCCTCGTCCAACGCCGCCTTCCTCCGACAGGATGGGGACGCGCTCACCTTTGAGATTCAGGCGGGAAAACTGCTCGCCAAAGCCATAAAATCGCTCCTCTGCCCGCGAAGCATAGTGCAGTTCGGAATAGTTGATGTGCGGATTGGTAAACGCCATCTCGAATTTCAGCCGCTGTGGACTGGCTTCGGAAAAAGTGAGCGCATACGGGCCGGCGCAGCTATCCGCGCCGATGAGTTGTCCGGTGATCTGAATGGTGTCTTGGTGCTGAACCACTTGCTCGATCGTCTGGGTGGCGCAGGTTGCCTCGATGTTTTCCTCAACAATAAACGAGCCACGATTTTCATGTGCACTGAGCTGGTGACTGGCCGCGCGAACGAAACTCTGGCCGGGCCGGGAGGCCCACAGGGTTTTACCCCGGGAGTGCACCTGCAGTTGCGTCGGGGTGAGCGCGACGGTGAAGTGCGCGGTGGACCACTGTTGACTAATGCTTGAAGAAAGGGTGTCCGCGGCAGCGGTAAACGGCAGGGCACTGGCGAGGCACAGTGCGGGCCCATAAAATCGCGGGTCGAGAGAAAACGTCATAGTATCCGTCCTTGTTTATTATTGAATACGGGTTCAGTCTAAAGTGGTGCAAATGTACAAAAAATGAGTCTTTATCAACCGTGACGGTTTTCTCATAAAAATTTCTTTGACCTTTTTTTACCGGAATTGACACGCAAGGCGAGCGCACTGAGCCGCAGGGGACAAACAGGGTTGTGGCTCGCAGCGAATAAGGGTGGACGTGGTTTGTTTTGCTGGTTAAATTGAGTCAGATAACGCACATTTGTAGCCGAGATGGCATGAGGGGTCGTACAATGGACTATGAACAAGCCAAAGCCTACCTGCTTGCCAGGCCGGAAGCGTTGGAAGACTATCCCTTTGGGCCGGATGTTATGGTACCCAAAGTCGCTGGGAAAATGTACGCCACGCTGGCCTGGCATGAAGGCACTGCCCATATGAACCTGAAGTGTGATCCGGATCAGGCCAATGCGCTTCGGGATATTTTTGACGCAGTGAAGCCGGGCTACCATATGAACAAGAAACATTGGAATACCGTGGTGTTGGATGGTTCCATACCGTTGGGTGAGATCGAGCGCATGATTGATCACTCGTATGCGCTGGTGCTTCGCTCCCTGAAAAAAGCAGAGCGCACACGGCTGGAAATTCAGTACGGTGCGCTTCAGTTGTATGGGGCGGACGCTTAACGATGGGAATATGACCCAGCGCAAGGCAGGGGCCTGCGTTTTGGCGTTACAGTGGAGCACCAGACTCACCCGTGGGAGAGAACCTATGCAGACCACCACATTGACGGTGACCGTACCGCAAACCACCGCAGACCAATTGGATGAATTGGCTCAGCACTATGGCGTGTCACAGAGCCTTTTGCTTGAGCGCCTCGTGATGCTGGGCCAGCAGTTGAAAACACAGTCGCCGGAGACGCACATTACTGATTTCCACGATATGCCGGATTATCTGATGATGGAAAAGTATGAGCCCAAGGGGTGACGTAAGGATGTTAAAGCCCCATGACCAAGGCCAGCCCCTCATTAAGGGAGCTAATGTTTCCTGGTGCATCCGCCAAGCGTGTGTTGGAAGTGATGACGGCAGCCAATACCGTATCTATTGCACTATCATTAAACGCATCTGAACATATTAATACGATCTGGCGTCGATATCCTGGCTCTGATCCTCTTGGATTTGCCAGTGAAGCCCACCAGATCCCCCCCGTTTCATTACCACTCCTCCTTACCAATGGATTGAGATTGAATGGAGTGGAGTTCATCATCCAGTCTATCAGACGCTTCACGATAAATGTCATTGAGCTTTTCTGTAACGCCATGATTTTTATTACGTTTCACAAAGTCTTCTACTGCTTTAGCATAGAGCTCACTGCGGCTGACACCTCGCCGTTGAGCAAGTGCTTCCGCTGAATTGAATAGTTTATCGGGTATTGATATCGCTGTTTTCATATTGGCTGTATGACTGTGGTTATACCACGTGGTCAAACCGGAGGTTTTGACTCAGCTCGCTGGGGTATGGTTCAACGGGTCATCTATGTATTCCATCAAACATCTACCGAAGGAGTTACATTTTACACGTACAAGTCAATGCCTGAGCGGTTCGATACGTAGGCGGTAGAGGGCCTGCCCACTACGGGCATATTTTGCCTCAAAGAGCGTGAAGTCGGTACTTTCGGTTATCTCAAAAACGTTGCTCAGTTCGCCGGTAAGCAGCGCCCAGGCGAAGGCAAATTCTTCCAGGTACAGTTTCCAGTTGCTCCGAAGTTCGATGGTGGCAGAGAGGTCCGGGAGGATCGGGAATACCGGGTGCCCATGCCAGCGTCTTTGCACTTGAACTGACTTCGGCCAGGGATTGGGGTAGAGCAGATAGTGTTGATCGAAAGCGATGCCATTGCCGCTGAACAGCCGCCACATATCCTCGCAATTGGCCTGAAGCAGCAACAGGTTGTCCGGCGCAGGCGGATTCCCGAAGTCCTTGAACAACCGGTTGGCGGATTGGTCCAGCCCGACAATCAAGTGGTCAGGAAACTGCTGTGCCAGTTTTCGGGAACTCAATCCCGTGCCGCAGCAGGAATCCAGAATCATGGGGGGGTGGCTGCGTTGCTCGCATTCCTTCAAAAACCGGTCAAAGGCGGAGAGGTTGTGTTGGCGCAAAGGCTTGCGATAGGGCACGGCCTTGTGGCGTGCCACCAGTTCCGGGAGTCGCTCGTGTATCCCGGTTTGGTTGGTGAAAACAGCTTTGGATGCGTACATGCCTCTGCGATCCTCGACTCAGTTGTGTGAAAAAACACCAATCTCAGTCTATGCTAGTGATTACCGTCTCTTAAGAAGGAGGTTCGCTCATGTCCGCTCGCGCGTCAATACATTCTTGCTCAAACCCTTCAAAATCGCCGCGAATCAAGCGATTTCGGCCCAAATTCACGAGTATCGGAGCGCTGACAGGCAGTGTGTTGAGTCTGTTTTTTTCGGGTGCTGTGCTGGGTGCTTGCCAAGTAGATGGTTTCTCCAGTTCCGAAGATCAAGTACTCCGGGCTTATATTGCCTATTACGGCCGGCCTGCAGACCCGGGCGGTCTGGATTTTTGGGCCGACCGGCTGGATTCGGAGGGCGGGAGCCTCACCAGTATCATTGAGGCGTTTGGCGTGTCGCAGGAGTACGATGATCGATTTGGGAACCTGACCAACACGGAATTGGTCACGAATCTGTATCAACAATTGTTTGGTCGTGAGCCCGACGATGCGGGGCGGGATTTTTATGTGTCCAGTCTGGATGCCGGCACCCGAACGCTTCAGTCCATTTCGCTGGATATTTTGTTTGGAGCCCAGAATGAAGATCTCACCACGCTGAACAATCGGCTGTCCGTCAGTCAGCATTATGTGACGCAGCTGAAGTCGGCCAACCTCGAAAACCTGATGGTGCCGGCCGAGACCCTGGCCGGGTTTGTGTCCTCGGTCGGATCGGCTGCGAGCAGTGCGACGACGTCCTGCACAAGCGTCGATTCTACGGTGAGCAATTTGACGACTGAGCTGGATGCCGTGACCGGTGATCAAACCATTACGGGGGACTTCAGCATTGCAGACACGGCGTCGCTCTCTGTGGACCATGCCAGTGATTTGGATACTGTGATTACAGTCAATGGCAATCTCGACTGTTCAGGGAATGTGCAGTTGCAGGATGCAGGGCGCACGCTGCGGTTCAATGTATCGGGTGATGTGCATCTTGGGTGTGCTTTTACCGGCGCGGGCTCAGGCACGGGAAACACCGTGACGGTGGTTGTGGGGGGCGCATTGACCACATCGACCGGCTTTAAGCCGATGGGGAACGGGAGTTTTATTATTGTGGATGATGAGACGCTGTTAATGAGTGTCGAGGACTTCCTCCAGGATGCGGAAACGGATGACGGAACCTCGCCCTTGCTGATGCAGCCCATTGAAGATGATGTTTCAGCTGCGTCGGTGGCGGCTGTGGAGGCTGGGTTGAAGCGGCCATATGGCGACGGTGGCTTTCAGTCGCTGGCGACCTGTAATTCTGCAACGCCTCATACGCTGAGCGGGCCGATGGCCCCTGCTTTCGCCGATCAGAATCTGGACCAGGCTACGCGCACAGACCCCGTATTGTTGGCTGCCTGGTTTAACTGCGATGTGGATGTGGATGGATTGGACGTTACTCCGCCCACCTGGAATAATCCGCCGCCCGCGACGGAGTCCAGCAACGATGGCAGTGCCAATGAAAGTGGCAGTGACGGGCGAAACGGCATGACGATGAATCTTCGTACCAATGGCAAGATGAATTTTCGTGGAGGCTCTGTTTTACGGTTGATGGCCGGCGGTGATGGTCAGGCATCAACGGTGAGCAGCGGACCGGGTCAAAACGCCACTGCGACCGGGGGGGATGGCGGAAAAGGCGGAAACCTCAAAGTACAGGCCGGTGGCGGTTTTAATTTCGCGGCGGGTGCAACAGTGACCATTGTGCCCGGCAGAGGTGGCAACGGTGGTGATGCCACGGCGACGGCCGGGGATGGTGCAGCGGGTTGTCCCGGCCAGAATGGCGGGTCTGCGACAGCGACCGGCGGCAAGGGGGGCAAAAACACCAAAAAACTCACGATTCGCGGCATCGACCCGAGCGGCAAAGTGTTTGTTTCCGCGATACAGGGCGGGCAGGGTGGCCATGCCACAGCAAACGCCGGTAAGGGAGGCAAAGGCAATGATGGCAACACTTGTAATGGTGGCGTCGGGGGAAATGCGACGGCCAATGGTGGTGACGGTGGTGAGGTATCGTTCCGCTACTCCGGCACCGGGACGGTTGCCGAACCTGATCTGATCGCCGGTAATGGCGGTAATGCAACTGGCACCAATGTGGGTGGTGGTGCGGGTGGCAACAATGTGCCCAATCAGGGCGGCGATGGAGGCGCGGGTGGTGCCATTCAGGCGGATGCCGGGAAGAAGGGGAGCGGGTCCAACGGGGCCAATATGCCTTCCGACGGGAATCCGACCGGAGAGCCGGGCCCGGGGGACGGTGGTGCGTGTGGTCTGTGTGATGGCAGCGGCGGTAAAGGCGGCAGCTGGGTCGAGTTGATTGATGGCGGACCGCAAAACAATGATGTGTTCAGTGATGGCACGTCAGACTGTGCCTGTCAGAATCTCATCCCTGGCTGCACGGATCCGTCGGCAACTAACTTTAACTCGAATGCGACGGTGGATGATGGCTCCTGCGAATTCCAGACCGGTGTGATACCCGGTTGTACGAATCCGGAAGCGACGAACTTTGACTCTTCCGCGAATGAGGATGACGGCAGTTGTGTGTTCACCAATATGGCCACCGTCAACGTGGATACACCCGTGGGTTGTGTCAACCACACCTCGCCCACGTTGGGCGGGCTGAGTGATCTGCGGTATCTCTTCAACGTGGTGATACAAATGGAGCCAACTGGGCAGCCACAGCTTAAATCGACCGTTCAGGGTGCGAGTAACACGGTCACCTGTTCAACCGGCGCGTCGAAAATTCTGTGTGAGGTGCCAATCAATCAGTCGGGTACATACGCTTATGAATTGCTGTGGGACGGTGTGACGCTGATGGGCACCACCACCGGTACTTTCTCGGTGCCCTTCCCTGAAGAGCCGAATAAAGACAACTGCACTCTATAAGTGAGTATCCCATTGTAAATCGGCGAAGCAGCGTGGGCAGGGAAGCCCGTACGCAGAAATACCGGAAGCTCCCGGGTCTGCTTTTCAGCGGGCTGTTGATTGTGACCGGCTGTTCGCCTGAACCCGGGCCGGACGCACTGGAAACCTACCTCGGGCGGCTGGCTAACGTGGTGGAAGTGTCGCCCCCGCCGGAGGAGTGGCAAACCCTGGATCTGCCGAGGCTGCCGGCGTTGCCTCGGGACAGGATGGATGACAATGCTTCATCGCTTTCATTGCTGGAGTTTCTGTCACTCTTCGGCTGTGAGTTACAGACCGTCATTGGTGCGCATAATTCCAGTTTGGGAAAACTGGCGCCACCCTCTCAAAAACTGCTCTACGAACTCAAATTTTTGCACTTCGCGCCCGCCTGTCAGGATGAACTGCGTACGGCAGAAAATGCAGAGCTAGCCAGCAAGCTCGCCGCTGTGGTTACGCAAAAGCAACAGCAGCTGCCGAACGCGATCTGGCGTGTCATTCTGCAGGGCGAGGAGGCTCGACATTTCTGGAAATCGCCGGCTTCACTGGGACGCTACCCGGAGAACGCCGCGGATGCTGTGGTGCAAAGCGTTGTCGGGCTGGATGCGCTGGTGGTTCGCTGGCTGGCAGGGGAATATGACGCCGGTTGGGACACCTTGGAGTCGCTGCTGTATCACATACATTTCGGGGACGGAGGCGCGTTGCGAAAAGCCTTACAACTCTATGGCAATGGCCTGGTGGCGGCAAATCGGGTGATTGAAAGCAGAACTGCGGTGTGGTGTTTTCAGGGGCGACCTGCGATCAATGCAATCGCCGCAGAGAATGTCGTGCAGAAGCTGTTTGTCGCGGAGGTTCAGTCCTGGGCTGCCGGTTTGAATCGCCGTTATTATCAGCTCATCCCCAAAATTCAGCAGTTGGAATCCCGACTCTCGGGTGTCGAGCCTGCAGCCTATCGTACCTGGCGTATTCAACGGGATCGGGAAATGCAAGCGGCGATTTCTGCAAGTCGCACCCATGTGGGACGCCTGAAGCGGCTGTTGGACCCCTGTAACTAATTACCCGCTGGACATCCGCCCGAAACGCACTACCTTTTAATTAGGCAGGAAAGGGCAGTGTGGAGAGTACAGCGGGTGAGACGGGCAAGAACGGTAGAGGTAAGCCAATTCCGGGGCTATGCGGGCGAAGCGGTCGTCCAGCTGGTGCGACCGCGCACACTTTTCACCGCGTTACCGATTCTGGTGCTTTATCTGCTGTTGGGCGGCATTCTGGAGGTCACTGGACTGGATGAAGCCTATCCCGGTAATCTGGTGGTCATGCTGCTCATTTCCAGTTACCTGGTGGGGCGTTTTGCCTTGCCGGCGGCAGATGGTCATACCGACGCGGGTTTCATCTCTCAATCGGAATATCACATTGGTGCGCGATTTTTTGCCGTTCGGTATCTGGTCATCACGGTGCTGTGGTGCATCCCCACCGGCGGTTTGCTCTACATCATCGGCAAGATAACGTCTCCGGAAACCTGGCAGGGCCTGATGTATAGGAACTGGTACGGGCTCGGCCTGGGCGGGGCAAGTATCCTTTTAATGGTGGCGGTCGCTATTATTCTGGTATTGGCACCCACGCTGAGCTTTCTTGTGTGCACTCTGACGGATGAGCTGTCGGAAGTGTTCAGCCTGGAGCCCTGTCGGTATCTTGGGTCACGTGGTGCGGATCTGGTGGTCTTTTTCAGTACTTTGATCGGCGGTATGCTGGTCTTTTTTGGGCTCTACTTTGTGCCGTTGATGGTGTTATCTGTGATGGCGGGTAGTGTTTCTGGGTCGGCGGCGCAGGTATTGATTTTATTTGCCGTACTGTTGCCCACATCGGTGTGGCCAATTCTCATGGGGCGGCTGTGTGGCGGTTTCGCGCATTACGACACCTTGATCGCAGCAGAGGAACCTGACGTACGCGCATCAATGCTTTCTCATGCGGACCCGGAGGTCGCTCAAGCGGCTGCGGAGTCTTACGCAACCCAGATGAAGCAACCTCATGCGCCCCAAGCGTCGTCTGCCCCTGTGAACGCATCCGGTGATGCACCTTCATCTGATGCGGGGGGCAGTCCACACAGTGGTCATGTAGCCGAAGGCCATGAAAACAGGGTCAACGAACACAAGGTCAACGAACAAGCGCTCGAAATCGCGCCGGAAACGGAGGAAGCACGATCGGGCCCATCGACGGCGGTGTTTACCAGTCGCCCCCTGAGCACTGCGACGGCGACCGAGCAGGCCAACACCCCAGAAGTCAAAGGTGAATCGGCGGATGCGCTGGAGACGCGAGTAAGAGGGCTTTCTGACGCAGAAGTGAGTGGGCGCATCTTTTCGCTGGACAAGGTGATTGATCAAAGCGAGAGCTTGCCCCAGCTGTATGAGTACCAATTGTTGATGCTGCGCAAAGGTGAGTCGGAGAAAGCCAATAAAACCGCGAGCAAATTGATTCTTTTAAGCATTGATCGCGGGAACCGCTTGTATCTTGAGCCCAGCTTTCTCAAAATGGGCGAGGGTCGCTTCCAGCTGCATTTGATGGATTCCGACTGGAAACAATTGCATCATGTGCTGTTTGCCGACCATCACTATGCGGATGCTGCGACGGCCCTGAGCAAAGCGGCAACACGTCCGACGGACAAAGAGCGCCTGCCCGCGCAGTTGCTGGCCATTATGGAGCATGCAAAGCGGGATGGTGCGACAACACAAGCGCTGAAAGTGGCACAATTTCTTGTGAAACATCATCCCGACGAACCCGAGGCAAGCGCTGCCAAAAAACTGATCGCAGCATTTACGTGAGGCAAAGATGCTAAAACTGGTGATTGGAAACAAAAACTATTCCACATGGTCCCTGCGGCCATGGCTGCTGCTTTCCGGCTTTGATATTTCGTTCGAAGAGGTGCCACTGTCGCTCCGACAGGAGGGCTTGAAAGCGCGGCTGGGCGAGTATTCGGACACCGCAAAAGTACCGGTACTGCTGGATGGAAAACTGCAGGTGTGGGATTCTCTGGCCATTTGTGAGTACGTTTCTGAGCGCTATTTGTCCGGGCAGGGCTGGCCGTTCGAAGTGACCAAGCGGGCATTGGCGCGCGCCGTGGTGGCAGAGATGCATTCAGGATTTTCGGCCCTGCGCAATGAAATGCCGATGAATTGCAAAGCCGCCCGAAAGGTGACGCCGTCGGAAGCCGCGAAAGCAGACATTGCACGCATTGATCAGATCTGGTCGACCTATGCCGAGCCCGATGGGGCAGGCCACTTACGCTTGTTTGGCCGCTTTGGCATTGCGGACTGCTTTTTCGCTCCAGTGGTGATGCGCTTCATGACCTATGGCACTGCGCTGTCTACGCCGGCAAGGTCCTATGCAGACAGCATTCGCCAGATTCCAGCGCTGCAGAAATGGGTGGCTGCGGCCTACCGGGAAACGGAAGTTATCCCGGAAGATGAGGCAGGCACGCCCATATAGTCGCCCCGTAGCCAAAAAGATTCAGGCATTACAGCCGAAAGACTTTTTTCGCCGTTTCTGCCAGAAACAGGCGTGCGAGTTCATCATCTAACCCCAGGGAGGCCAGCTGTTTCAAGCTGGCCTCGGGTGTGATCATCGGGTAATTCGTGCCGAACATGACCTTGTGTTTGCCGTGATGTTTCATATAGTGCAGTAACTCCGGCGGGAGACGGTGGCAGGTATAGGCGGAAGTATCGATGTACACATTTGGGTATTTGGTAGCAACCGCAATCATCTCCTGCGTCCACGGATAGCCAACGTGTCCGGCCACAATGGTCAAGTCTGGAAAATCCAGAGCCACATGGTCCAGATAGGGAATCGGGCGGCCCGGCTCGGATGGGCACAACGGCCCGGTGTGGCCGACTTGCAGGCACACGGGAATGTTCAGTTCCACGCACTCACTGTACAACGGGTAAAACAGCCGATGGTCGCTGGGCAGGTTCCACAGCCATTGAACAATCCGCAGCGCTTTGAATCCTTGTTCTTTTACGCGGTAGCGCAAGTCTTCAATCGCAGCACGCGGACGTGTCACATCCACCGCAGCTACGCCCACATACCGGTCCGGGGATTTCTCAATCCAGCTGGCCACTTCGTCATTGCTGATGAGAAAGCCCTGGGGGCCACACCAGGCAGAGATCAACGCCTTGGAAACACCGCCGGCTACCATGAGTGACTCAGTGAGCGCAAAAGGAATATCCTGGTCCGGTATGGTCCCTTGCCAACGTTTCAACGAGTCAAAAAATGGTTGTTCGATGAAGCGTTTAGTGGGGTGCTGCATCCAAACATCGATAATTTCATGCGTCATCGGTGATCCCTTTTTAGTGTGAATGATGGTTCATAGTATGTATACCTGATGGTCGACGAAAAGGCAATTCTGCGCGCAACTGCTACCCTTAGGGATACTATGCACAGTGGAGTTCGGCCAATGAAAGCATCGGATCTGTTTGTAAAAGCCTTGGAGCAGGAAGGCGTGGAGTACATTTTTGGTATTCCCGGTGAAGAAAATCTGGACTTGCTCGAATCTCTGCGTACGTCTTCCATACAGTTAATCCTGACATGACATGAGCAGGCGGCGGGATTTATGGCCGCGACCTATGGTCGACTCACAGGGAAAGTGGGGGTGTGTCTCTCGACCCTGGGGCCGGGCGCGACAAACTTCGTTACCGCGGCAGCCTACGCGCAGTTGGGAGCGATGCCGATACTGATGATCACCGGACAGAAACCCATCAAGGCCAGCAAGCAGGGGCGCTTTCAGGTGATTGATGTGGTCGGTATGATGCGCCCCATCACCAAATATACCGCGCAGATTGTGAGCGGCGAGCGCATTGCCTCGCAGGTTCGGGAGGCGTTTCGCGTAGCGAGCCTGGAACGGCCAGGGGCGGTGCACCTGGAGCTGCCGGAAGACATTGCCGATGAAGAAACGTCCCCCATGCTTATTTCCGAAAGCGATTACCGGCGACCGGTGGCGGAAGAAAAATCCATTCGGCATGCGGTGGCGATGATCGAATTGGCCAAGTCGCCGCTGATTCTTATCGGTGCGGCCGCCAATCGGAAAATGTCCAGCAAAATGCTCAGCCGGTTTGTGGAGGAAACCCGGATACCGTTCGTCACCACGCAAATGGGTAAAGGCGTCGTCGATGAAACCAGTATCCTGTTTCTGGGGAACACGGCCCTGTCGGATGGGGATTTTGTCCACCGCGCCATCGCCCACGCGGACCTGATCATTAACGTGGGCCATGATGTGGTTGAAAAGCCACCGTTCTTCATGCGCAATAACGACAAAAAAGTCATTCATATCAACTTCAATCCTGCGGAGGTTGATCCTGTGTACTTCCCGCAGGTGGAAGTGATCGGCGATATTGCGAACAGCATCTGGGCGATACTGGACGGACTGAAACCGCAGCCTCACTGGGATTTTAGCTACTTTGATCAGGTGAAAGCTGCGGAAGAGAAGGAACTGCCTCATGGGTGTGATGACCCGCGCTTCCCGGTGTATCCGCAACGTTTGGTGGCGAATGTGCGCAGGGCCATGCCCGACAATGGCATTATCGCGCTGGATAATGGCGTGTACAAAATCTGGTTTGCGCGCAATTACAAAGCCAAACAGCCCAATACCGTGTTGCTCGACAACGCCCTGGCGACCATGGGGGCGGGACTGCCTTCTGCCATGGCAGCAAAACTGGTGTATCCGGATCGGCCGGTGATGGCGATTTGTGGTGATGGTGGTTTCATGATGAACAGCCAGGAGCTGGAAACGGCCATACGATTGCGGCAGCATCTGATTGTTCTCATTCTTCGTGATGATGCGTATGGCATGATCAAGTGGAAGCAGGCGAACATGGATTTTCCCAACTATGGCCTGGATTATGGCAATCCGGACTTTGTGAAATACGTGGAATCCTATGGTGGCAAGGGGCATCGGGTGGCCGCAGCGGAAGAGTTGTTGCCTTTGCTTCAGGCCTGCATGGCGGATCCTGCGGTGCACTTGATCGACTGCCCCATCGATTACAGTGAAAACGATACGATTTTGAACAAACAATTACGCGAACTCAGCGCGAAAGTGTAAGGAGAAAGGCCATGCTCGCAGCACGTTATCCCTATTATCTTGCCAATGAAGCGGTGTTCGCCAATGAAGACCTGGTCGTGACGAACAAATACAGTGGTCAGCCTGCGACCAAAGTCGCGCTTGCGGATGCGGTGGCCATAGACCAGGCCATTGCCGCGGCTGAAGCTGCACAACCGGCGTTGCAGGCCATGGCACCCTACGAGCGGCAGGCGATTCTGAATCATTGTGTGCACAGGTTTGAGGAAAGAGCCGAAGAACTCGCCCTGGCGTTGTGTATTGAAGCAGGCAAACCCATTAAGGATTCACGGGGTGAGGTATCCCGCCTGATCGACACATTCCGCATTGCCGCGGAGGAATCTGTGCGGATGAATGGCGAAGTGATGAATCTCGAAATTGCCCCCCGGGCCCGGGGCTACAGCGGCATGGTGAAACGAGTGCCCATTGGTCCCTGTTCCTTCATCTCGCCGTTTAACTTTCCACTGAATCTGGCGGCGCATAAAGTCGCGCCGGCCTTGGCTGTAGGCTGTGCCTTTGTGCTGAAACCGGCCAGCCGAACCCCCATTGGGGCGTTAATTATCGGTGAAGTGCTGGCGGAGACCAATCTGCCCAAGGGCGCGTTCAGTATTCTTCCCTGCAGCCGGGACGGTGCCGATCTGTTTACCGTGGATGACCGACTCAAACTGCTCAGTTTTACCGGGTCACCGGATGTCGGGTGGGCCCTCAAAGCCAAGGCGGGGAAAAAACCGGTCATTCTGGAATTGGGGGGCAATGCTGCCTGTATTGTGGATGAGGACATTGTTCATGCGCCGGGTGACCTGGAAGATGCCATTGAGCGTATCGTGTTTGGTGCTTACTACCAATCCGGTCAAAGCTGTATCGGTGTGCAACGCATTTTAGTGCATCGGTCTGTTTATGAGGTGGTGAAGCAAAAACTCGTCGCGCGCGTACAGCAATTACCTATGGGGGACCCGAAAGAGGAAACGACCTTCATCGGCCCCATGATTGCTGAGTCTGAAGCCACCCGTCTCAAAGGGTGGATTGATGAAGCCCTGTCAGCAGGTGCGACGATACTCGCGGGGGGCAAACAGTCGGGGGCGATGTTGGAGGCCACTCTGCTGGAAGGCGTGCCACGCCAGGCGAAAATCAACACCGAGGAAGCCTTTGGCCCTGCAGCGGTATTGAGTGCCTTTGATACATTTGATGAGGCCTTGGCGCAAGTCAACGACAGCAAGTTCGGTTTGCAGGCCGGGATTTTTACGCGTGATATCTACAAAATTCAAAAAGCCTGGGACACGCTTGATGTGGGTGGTGTGGTGATCGGCGACGTACCCAGCTGGCGGGTGGATAACATGCCCTATGGCGGCGTGAAAGACTCTGGCCTGGGCCGCGAAGGCATCCGCTACGCGATGGACGACATGACGGAGCAACGTTTGTTAGTGATCCGTGATCGGCATCGGTAGAGATTATCGAGTGAGCAGGTAGGTTTTCTTCAACCATCGGACCGGCGTTTTTTTCCAGTACCGATCCACCCAACTCTGGTGATGGGTAAACTGAAATACTTCCTTAGCCTGCCAGTGAAAGGGCGCTGCATTGATGTCTAATCGACGAAAAGCGCCGTCCTCTATCTCCTGATTGGGCGTCTCTCCGTTAGGTTCCACGCAGTTGGTGATGAGTGCGAAACGGTATCGCTGAATCACGGGCAGGAAGGCTTGTACGCGATCCTGCGACCAGTGCTGAAGCACATCCTTGGCGATCAGCAGATCCGCCTCAGGCAACGCTGTTGGATCACCTTCGTAGAGAAAGAACTCGATAGTGCCGGATGAAAATCTGGACTGGTTTTCTCGCACAACGGATTCGACAATATCAAAGCCTTGATACCTCGCCCCCTGCCAATTAACCGTCTGTGAGAACTGCCAATCTCCGCAGCCCATGTCTACCACCGAGCGAACATCGTTCGTGCGAATAAATCGTTCCAGGAAACGCACATAAGGTTTTGTGTGCTCCACATATGACCCTTCTCCCGAGCCTTTGCCCCATTCGCTGGTTGCGTAGATTTCTTCAAAACGTTGCTTCATTAAATTTCCTTCTCTGCTAAATGCTTTACTGCGAGGTGACAATTGTTGATGCAGCGCTGCAATCTTCCGGGACCTTGTAGGGAGAGGGTAGAAATTTCAATGCAACCCTGCGTCCCAGATTCTGGCACGGCACTTCAACCAAATTGTACAGTACATAGGCAAAAAAGATCGAAAATGACAATAATGTGACAAATTTGCCAAGACCGCCGGTTTGGTCGAACAGAGGGTAGGCTAGCGGAATGCGGTAAATAAACTGGTGAATAACTTCGTGCACAACGTAAAGACTAAACGATATTTTTCCTAAGAATCTTAACAGTCCGCCAGGGCCTGGTATGAGCGTATCTCGGCACCATGCCAGTAATGGATCGGAGTGTGCTGACAAATAAAACAGGAACAGTGCGACGGCTGCTGCGCCTTTTCTGTCGAGCCCATGTCCCATTACTAGCCCGGAGAAAAAGTGAGAGAAGAAAAAGGCAATTAAAAACAAATAGAGCGATATGCGCACTTGTGCTGGGAGCTTCAACAACAAGCCGGGATGATGCAAGTAAACATAGGCGATGAGTACGCCACACAAAAACTCAAGAAAGAGCGGGTTTGCCATGAGCCCAAGCCACAGAGGGCCGAAACTTATCGCTTCAAACGAGGCTTGGTCATACGCGCTTAAACTGAAGCTGCCGCCAGCTTGCAATTGCAACAGAACTATCATGCTTACCATGAGCAGTGACACACAGAGCCCTCTGCGTTTTGGCATGAGTGCTATGGCCACAGCAAACATTCCATAAAAGCAGAGCTCATAGGTTAAAGTCCAGGCGGGAGTGAGTATGTTGTACCCAAAAAATGGCGGATCTGTATGCGTCAACGGGATGAATAGCATGCTCTTTATCAATGTTTGTGCGGGTATCCCTGGTGAGAGCCAGTAGATTACCCCCATGAGCAGCCAGGCAAGAGGTACAATGCGAAAAAAACGTCTCGCTAAAAATGGTATTACTTTCCTTTCCTGATACTTGTGGGTTGAGAGGTAGATCGCAAAACCAGAGATGACGAAAAAAATATCCACACCAATCCGACCATTTTCAAACAACTTGTGGCCCAAGCCGGGTGCCAAGTCGTTAAAAAATTCACGAAAGTGATACAGAACAACCAACAAAGCGCTTACACCACGAAGGCACTCAATGGTGTCCACTCTTTGCATAGCAGGTTTCAACGCGGAAGTATTGTTTTCAATCATGGTAGTGACTTCAATCCTTGATGTGTAGGGGGAGCCGCTGTGACGAAACTTGTGTTCATTGGCGGGTGAGTTAACACCAGTTTAGGTGGCGAATTGTCGCGGTTGTGCTCACATGATGCAACCAAATATTGTGATTGCTGTCGCGTTTCGGCAAACAGGGGGGGTGGCTTCTCCGGCGATGGTTCTTTTTTTCAGGAAGCGGTTGATCTACAATCCAAGCCCATCCCTATGGCGCAAATTATTCAAGGAGGAATGTAATGCTGCCAGAATCAGCCGTGAGCCTGCGCTCACCAAACACGTTTCCATTAACGGACGTACCCGAGTCAATCCCATCTGCCCGTGCTGCCGAAGATCAGGTCGCCAGCCTGTTGGCCTCGCTTCAAACGCAATCTTCTACCCCGGCATTAGCTCAGATGCTGGTCAATGAAGTGCTGACACAAACCACGTCAAGTACAGACGCCCAGGCACTGATGGACTCACTTCTGGGGGCATTGCCAGAAGCGTTAGACAAGAAAGCAGCGCTGTCCCTGTTTGATCTCGCGCACATTGAGCGCGACATGACTCTGGCGACGACGGCCCGTGATGCCATGAGCGAAATTCTTGCAAATATTCAGGGGCGGGGAGCTGAACTAGAGCGCACTATTCCAACCATTTTTGGCGCGGATGTGCCCGAGGTGGCCTACAAAGCGCTCGCAGCGGATCTTCAGGCGGGATCACTGCCGTTACCAGAGATTGCGCTCAGCCGAGACCTGCCGGTAGGTGCCGCGGCCGCTTACGATACGGCATCACAGACCCTGCTATTGAATCCCGTGTTGCTGGACAGCCCACAGCAGATACAGCGCGCTGTGGCTGAAGAGCTGGGGCATCATATGGACCATCTATTGCGTAACCACTATTCCGACGTGGGTGGTGATGCATGGTTGGATGAAGGTGCACGCTTCGCACGTGATGTGTTGGGCCTGCCGGTTGCTGATGAAGAAATTCGTTCGGACGCCAAGCCAGCCGGTTTGGAGTTGTTTGAGGCGGATGGGCATTATACGGTAGTGAAAGCGGCTGCCAGAGAAATATGGGACAGTACAGAGATAACCAACAACATATACTTCGGCAACTGGCTGCGCGATATGTCCAATGTCTATGACCCGGAGGGCATTGCCAGCATTGCTGAAAAACTGGCCCCGCATACGATGCAGTCTCCGAGTTGGTTGCAGGAGTTAGGGTTCACAGGTGCACAACCACCAACGCTACAGGCCGTTGAGTCCGCGTTGACGCAACAGTTGCTACATTTCGTCGAACGAGGCATTAATATTGAGGCTCAGGCGCGCTTCGGGCGAGAAGTGACTGCCCAGGATATCGGGGCATACCAATGGGTGGAGCATATCGACAACCCCTATACCTCGGTCGAGGAACAGTTGAAAGCGCTCTCACCGGATGGGGTTTCCATGCACATGCTGGCCTCGCGCGATCGTATGATTGAAATGCTGCACAAGGCCTATGCCGCCGGCCTGAACGCAGAAGGTTTCAAATTATTGGGGGATGCCACCCACACGCTGGAAGACTTGTTTGCGCACAGTAATTTTACCGAAATCGTGATAAACCAAGCGCTCGCGTCGAGTGGCTCCGGTGACCGCGTGTTGACCTGGGCACCCACGATTGAAGTAGGTAACAGCGTTCGACCGATTCTCACGACTGGCGGGTTCGGCGATACGGATGTGGGGTACAGTCTAGCGCCTGCGCTGGCAAAGGCAGTATTCCCGCCCGCAGAGGAAGCAAGTGCCCATGACCATACGCTGGAAGAAGCAGGTGCGGCGTTGAAAGCGTTGATAGCAAATGATGCCAACGCAGCGCGGCCAACATTGAGCCATGCCGATAAAATTCTGGAGATTCTGGCGGAGGAGCAAGGCATAGAACACATGCCAGCCTTGTTGGATGCCAAAAATCGGCTGACCCAGGTGTTGGCTCCAATCAAGTCATTGTCACCGGAAATCTATCAGGACCTCATGAATGCCATTGATGCAGGTGGAAATCGGGCGGTGAACGGCGCTGCAGAGATTATCCCCTTGATGCAAAGTGTGGGTTTCAATCCGAATGAACGGTTACCGAGCCACAGTCAATTGGCCAAAGATCATACCGATCACCCGCTCCATAAGTTGAGTCATTCACTCGCTATTGTGGCCAGTAAAGATGTGATGAGGTCAATGAAAGAAGCATGGGACTACCAGCAGACGGGTGATATCGTACATGCCGATAAAGCCATGATGGAAGCGGTAGCGAAGGTTAATGGCTATTTTACTTACCCGTCTGGCGTAACTGGCGATATGAATATTGCGCTGGTTGATTGGATGAATAAAGTTGAAAACCTTCCAAATCTTGAGCGGAGTAAATTTCAGTCTAAGGCTCATCAGATTCTTACGGAGTTACCGGGAATGAATGTGGACCTTGCCGATGAGTTCTTGAAAAAATTGTTGTCTGGAGAGTTCGATAGACAAGCAGTCTCTCCTGTAGAGGATTACGCGAGGTCAGTATTGGATGATTGGGACTTGGCGATAAAAGAGCAGCTAAAAAAATGGGAAGTTGCGGATGAACTTGCAGATTAAGAGAACTTTTTTTTTACAATGGGTGAGACGGGTTTTGCCAGCTTTATTGATAATGGCAATTATCACCGGCTGCCAGTCAAAAAATGAGTCGTCGGTATCCGTGCTGATTGATGGGGAGCGTGTTTCGCTCAATGGTTTTCTTTTGACTCCTGGCGGGTCCATTGATGAATTGATCAACACCTTTGGAGCTCCAGATTACATAAAGGGGCCGGGCTATGAGCATGTTTTTTATTGGAAAGATTTGGGATTGAAAGGAGTCGTCAAAGAAGGGTGCTTGCTAAACTTTTCCTTGAGAGTTACTCCTCTTACAGCCGATGAAATTGATGCTTATGACCGCCGAAACTTTCCGGGGAAGCGACCCATGCCCGCTTTCCCTGGTTATATAGAAGTGGACGGCGTTGAAATCACTTCAAATCTGACGATGGATGAATTCATTCGAAAAAAACGTCCTCCGGCACTTTTACCGGATATTCCAAAAGGTGGGCTTTTTCGGCAGATAAAAGGACTGCCAGGAGATAGCTACAGTGTTGAATTTGGTCTTGTTCGGCCAGACTATACATTTAGAAGTGTCACATACGAGCATGTGATTGAGCAGACTTGCCAATCCCGCCCCATCATCACAAAAGAATCGCTAAAAGTAAAGCCTCAGACCCAAGCCGAGGAGAGTACGCACATCAAGTAAGAAATATCTCACAAACCTTTCAGAGATAACGACTATTGCGTGGAGAATGATTCGCTTACTATAGCATCATCAAGCGAAAGGATTCGCGGCAAGGATGCACCAAGGAAGACCCCGCCAGAAGGATTGGCAAAGGAAGCAATGGACGAGCTGCCCGGCACGGATGCCGGGCGAAGCTTTGCTGAAAGCTCCCGACCACTTCACATTTTTCATCCATGTGATCAACCTCGTTTTTATCCAATCCACCGCCAACCTCTCTGAAGCCAAATCTAAAAACGTATAGTTGGGAGTGCAGTTTGTGGCAGGGAATGCGTTTTCTGTAGAGCTCTTTTTACTAACTTCTATTTCTCGAATTTAGCCTGAGGCATTGGTCATTGGACTGTTTTTTTAATACGTAAGGTTAGGCTTGCTAAACTTGAAGAAAAAACTGCACTCAGTAAGAAATATCTCACAAACCTTTCAGAGATAACGACTATCGCGGCGTGAATGATTCGCTTACTATAGCATCATCAAGCGAAAGGATTCGCGGCAAGGATGCACCAAGGACGACCCCGCCAGAAGGACTGGCAAAGGAAGCAATGGACGAGCTGCCCGGCACGGATGCCGGGCGAAGCTTTGCTCTTCTTACCCCCGATGACTCCACTTACTCTCATGCTACGCCCACGGGGCCGTGCAACCCAGACGCTCTGAAATGACCATGGCGGATTGAACCGCGCTTTCCAACAAGGGAATGCCTGGACTGGCATAGGAGCCGCAAAACCAGATTTGCCGGCCTGGCTCCCGGTGTAACGCTTGGATGGCGTTGATCGCCTGCAGACTTTCCAGACTCACCACGGGGCGCTCGAAGTGGGATCGCCCCAGCACCGAGGCGGGTTCAGGCTCAATCAGCGGATTCCAGGTTTGGAATAATGGGGCCCGGTCTTTCAGCGCAGGGTAAATTTTATTCAGCCAGATGCTGGCCATCGGCTTATCCTGCGCCGGATCGACGAGAAAATTCACCGCTGCTTTGTTGTGCTTCTCCGGCGGAACAACCCGCGTGTCACCATGCACCACGACTTCACTTCGCTCATAGCGTACTTTCGAAAGGTGACCCCGCGCCTCAGCTTCGTCATCTGGAAGCAGACTCACAGCCTGATTTGCCTGGCTGGCGAGAATGACGTGGTCATACGCCTGTGCAGCGCCGTCTTTCGTGTGAATCAGCACTTTTCCATCCACCTTGGAAATAGACTGAATGGTGACATTACAGTGAATGGCCTGGCAGTGTGTCAGCATCTTATCGATGGCATCTTCGGCACCATGCTTCGCTCGCCATATCCCGTTGAAAAGCATACCGCTGGTGAGGAACTCGATGATCGTCGCTGCGGGGTAAGCCTTCACTGCCTCATAAGAGCAGGTACAGATCGCCGCAAACGAAGGTAAAAGCACTTCATGGATAAAGGGCGCGGAGTATCGCTTGTTTATCAGGTACTGCTCGATGGTTTGATGATGTATCTCTGGCTTTTTTACGTCTTGTCGCGCAAAAACCAAAAAACGGAGCGCATCTTTCACGACCTTCAGGGAGGTGACATTAAATTTGCTGAGTCCGGCAAGCACCGGAAAGGCGCGCGCGCCCAGCGTAATGTATTCATATCCGAACCGGGTTTTCAAGTGGTATGCCTGGTCGCCGGGCGTCGAATAGGTGGCTGCGTGGTCGGTGCGTTGCATCTCAACACCCATGGTCTCATAGAGTGCAACCAGATTCTTGTAGTAACAGGTGTTGAAAGCGCGCAATGGCACATCAATACGTGTGGTCGTGTGGCCCAGGTGGTAATTCAGGTTAAATGCACCCATCCCTGGACTGGCATGCCGCTCATACAACTCCACCTGATGTTTTTGTCCTAATAGCCACGCCGCGCTGAGGCCAGCGATACCGCTGCCTACGATGGCGATACGTTTATTCTGAGTCGTCATCGGCTGTGATTCCCTCGTGCTGTGCGTTCCAATATGCAAAGAATTGCATAGTAAACAGGATCACCCCTGAATTTCAACGCCCGAGCCTCCTTAAGCGCAGTTTCGCGATGAATAGCGGGGGTTAATAAAAAAGATTGCCAAAATTGATTTGTATCAATTCTGTGAAGGAACTAAAATCCATCAAGCTATTCATGCAGACCAAAGGAGATAGACCATGAGTTTTGAGCTTCCTGCTCTACCTTACGAGAAAACCGCCCTGGAGCCCACCATTTCGGCAGAAACCCTGGAATACCATCACGGTAAACACCACAACGCTTATGTGGTGAAACTGAATGAGATGATCGCAGGGACAGAATTTGAAAACATGAGCCTGGAAGAGATTGTCAACAAGTCTTCAGGCGGGATGTTTAACCAGGCCGCTCAGATTTGGAACCACACGTTCTACTTCACCGGCTTAAGCCCCAACGGCGGTGGCGCACCGGCAGGTGCCTTGGGTGACGCGATCAATGCGGCGTTTGGTTCGTTTGATGAGTTCAAGGCACAGTTTATTGCCAAAGGCATGGGTAACTTCGGTTCCGGTTGGACCTGGTTGGTGAAGAAAGCCGATGGCGGTTTGGAAATCGTAAACACCGACGACGCAGAAACGCCATTGACGGAAGGCCTGACACCCGTGCTGACCATCGATGTGTGGGAGCACGCGTATTACATTGATTACCGCAACGCGCGTCCCAAGTATCTGGAAGAAATCTGGAAAGTGGTTGACTGGTCTGTGGCTGCTGAGCGGTTTGCTGGCTAAACCGGTGCGAATGAAAAAAAAGGGTGGCTGAGCCGCCCTTTTTTTGTTTGCCCGGCAAAGCCGGCAAACCCGGTGGTTTGAAAGAAAGCCACATCACCCCGACCGAGGGGAAGATAACCCGAATGGCAAGTGCGTCATTGGCCAACGATGAGGTGTGAAGGAAGCCATAGGGAGTAAGGTGTACACAACGCAAGTGAACCTGATTCGGCTGTGCATAGGCGGTAAGCGTGCAAAATAGCGCGAAGCCCAATACTCGGTCAGCTATGTTGCAGTGTTTGAGGGTGTAATACCTTGCAGGGAGTCGGTGCAATAACCGGGGAAGCCTGGCACTTATTCTGAGATTGACTCAGATGCCCTATTCAAGTGGAAGCACAAGAATCTGGTAGGTGTGAGGTGGCAGATGAACCCGTAGTAGTGATGAAGTTTCGGCCTGAGAAAGCTGGTAACAGACTGGAGGGTAAAACCGAAACGACTATGGAGGGAGCTTCCATAGCGCTGATTGTGTCAAAAACGCATTCAAGTGGCGAAGGGGTGAAGTAATCATCAAGAGTTAACCGAAAGGAAGTTGAATCGATCAGATGTACGAGCAGTCCGACGGGGTTGGGTCTTCTCGGGAAGGTGGGCTGGGAGCAGTCTTGCTTGCCGGAGAAACTGCATAGGGGTGTCATGCGACTAAGCCGATGTAGATTGCCGCAGAGCTAGAACGCAAAGGCTGACGTGACACAAACCGCTGAACGACATGAGGCAACCGGCAGGGTTAACCACATCAAACGGTAAGTTGTGAATAGGAAATACTACAGTCTTTATGGACGTTTGCTCTCGAAGCAAGCGCTCTTGGACGGATACAGGCAAGTCAGAAAAGCGAAGGGTGCGGCCGGAATCGATGGGCAGAACCTGAGCGACTATGGCGCCAATTTGTCACAAGAGCTGGACAACTTGCTGCTTGAACTGAAGGAAAAGCGGTATAAACCGCTGCCAGTGAAGCGTGTGCTGATTCCGAAGGATGGGGGAGGTGAACGCGCACTGGGTATTCCGTCAGTTCGAGACCGAATTGTTCAACAGGCACTAAGAAACATACTGGAGCCCATCTTTGATCCGCACTTTCACCCATCGAGTTACGGTTATCGCAAAGGGCGAAGTGGTCACCAGGCAATCGCGAAGGCGACACGCTTTGTACGCGAATACCGGCGATGCTGGGTCGTGGACATGGATTTATCCAGATGTTTCGATACGTTGGATCACGACATCATTATCGATCGATTCCGGGAGCGGGTGACAGACGGGAGTGTATTACACCTGCTGAAGCAGTTTCTGGAAAGCGGAGTGATGGTTGGTGGCGTGTTCGAAGCCAGTGATATAGGCAGTCCCCAAGGGGGTGTGATCAGCCCTTTGGTTGCGAATGTCTATCTTGATAGCTTTGACCAATTCATGAAGGCACGAGGGCACAGGATCGTACGCTATGCAGACGATATACTGGTTCTTTGTGGATCTGAATCGGCGGCTAGCAATGCGCTTGGTGTGGCCAGTAGCTATCTTGAAGGGACACTGAAGTTGACAGTGAACAAGCATAAGACCCATATCACACACAGTGGTCATGGTGTTGCTTATCTTGGTGTGGAGATTTTTACGAATCACACACGCATACAGGATAAGAAGCTCAAGGCACTGAAGGCGAAAGTGAAACACATCACCCGTCGAAATACCGGGTCGAATCTCGCGGGCGTGATCCGCGAACTGAATCCGGTATTGCGGGGTTTTGTAAATTACTTCAGGATAGCGAATTGCAAAAGGCAGTTGGACAAGTTGATGGGTTGGGTGCGAAGGCGTTTGCGTTGTATTCAGCTCAAGCAGTGGAAGAAGTCGTCGAAGCTACATCGACGGTTGAAGCAGATAGGTTACAAGCCGCCTTTCAAGGTGATCAAGATGAAGAGCTGGCATAATGCACGTAGCCCGCTAGCGAGCTATGCAATGCCTAACGCTTGGTTCCATGATGAAATGAAGCTTGTAGATCTTTCCACTGTACCAACGGGTTTAGGTGTATCGGCTTTTTGTTGATACGGATGATTGCATGAGCCGTATACGAGGCCCGTACGTACGGTTCTGTGAGAGGGATGAGGCGTGAGCCTCACCCGACTTTTTGTTTCAGCGGGTTTATTTTTTCTGCGTACGCTCTTTCACGGCCTTGCGCTTTCGAACAACCACGTACGCGCTGACGCCCACGCCAAGGATGGATAACACCGTGAGTGCATGGATGCTGCCGCTCATCCAATGGCTGTGATCATGGCCACCGTGGGCCAGCGAAAGTGTGGGTGTCATGAGAAGTACGAAGAATGGTATCAGTTTTTTCACTGGAAAGATCCCTTCTTTATCATTGTCATTATGTGTTTGTTAACAGTAAATTGTGAGTGTGCGTGCATAGTATTGGTGCATAAGTGGTGGGTGCGCACTGAACGGTTGCATTTTTTCTCGGGAGTTTTGTTGGTGCGCCCCGAAAACAGCCACAAACCCACCCGGTGACCTCATCGGTTACACGCTCGGCATAAAAAAGTTAGCACAAAACACGCCAGCTTGAAATGCGATCGGCACAGGCTACTGCGTCGTCTCCGGTGGGTGCTGCTTCTGCTGGGTATGCCAGAGCCGTGCATAGCAGCCTGAGAGTGCGAGAAGTGTCGCATGGTCTCCTTGTTCCACCACTTCACCCTGGTGCATGACGATGATGTTGTCTGCGTCCACGATGGTGGAAAGTCGGTGCGCGATGACCAGGCTGGTGTGGCCTTTGGCCACCTCGTTAATGGCATCAATGATGGCGCGTTCAGATTCGCTGTCCAGAGAGGACGTAGCTTCATCGAACACCAGGATGGGTGGCTTTTTGAGGATTGTACGGGCAATGGCGATGCGCTGCTTTTCCCCGCCCGATACCTTCAAACCCCGCTCGCCTACCTTCGTTGCCACCCCGTCGGGAAGCTGCTCAATGAAGTGGCTGAGATGTGCTAATCGAATGGCCTGATTGACTTCTTCGTCTGTCGCGGTCACCCGCCCGTACCGCACATTCTCAAAGATGGAATCGTTAAAGAGAACAGTGTCTTGCGGCACGATACCGATGTTCTGGCGAAGCGAATGTTGCGTGACCGTTCGAATGTCCTGACCATTGATTTCGATGGTGCCCGCCTGAATGTCGTAAAAACGAAAGAGCAGTTTTACCAGCGTCGATTTGCCCGAACCACTGGCACCGACCAAGGCGACTTTGTGGCCGTGCGGCACACGAAAGCTCACCTGTTTGAGAATAGGGCGATCCGGATGGTAATGGAAGCTGACTTGATTGAACTCGATACTGCCTTCGTGAAGTTGAAGCGGCTTGGCATTGGGCGTATCGGTAACTTCCGGCACTTTGGCCAGCAGCTCAAACATTTGTTCAATGTTGGCCATGGAACCTTTGATTTCCCGGTAAACAAAACCCAGAAAGTTGAGCGGGATAAAAATCTGCATCATAAACGCGTTCACCAGCACAAAGTCACCAATCGTCATGGTGTTGTCAGCAACTCGGACGGCGGCCAGTGCCAACATGGCTGTGGTAGCGGATGCGATGATGAACGCTTGCCCGCCATTGAGTGCGAACAGTGTCAGTCTGTTTTTACGTTTGGCCTGTTCCCATACGGAAAGGTCGTCGTCGTATCGGTCGGTTTCGTATTGCTCATTGGTAAAGTACTTCACGGTTTCGTAGTTCAGCAGGCTATCAACAGCGCGGGTATTGAAGGTGGAATCGGCGGCATTGACTTCTCGAATGTAACGCGTTCGCCATTCCGTCGCGACGACAGAAAAGCCGACATACGCGGTGACCGACGCCAATATGATCAATGCAAAGCCCCAGCCATAGTTGATGAGGAGCAAAACGGCGACGAGCAACACTTCAAGCAGCGTAGGTACGATATTGAAGACCAGAAGGCGCATCAGTGAGTTGATGCCCGAGGTGCCGCGTTCGATGTCCCGCGCCAATCCGCCCGTTTTTCGGTTGAGGTGAAAATTCAGATCCAACGCGTGCAAGTGCGCAAACACCTGTTTGCCAATGTTGCGCATCGTGCGTTCGGTCACTCGGCCGAACAGGGTATCGCGCAGTTCGTTAAAGAGCACATTGCTGAATCGGGCCAATCCGTAGGCCACTACCAGACCGAGAGGTGCGATCAGCAAGGCGGAGGCGGCTTCTGCTTCGGGGCTCAAACCATCCACAATATGCTTCAGAAAAAACGGCAACACGATGCTGGCGAGCTTTGCAAGCACCAGGCAGCCAAGTGCCAGTAGCACCCGTTGGCGATACTTGAGTAGATAGGGGATAAGCAGCCGAAAAACATGCCATTTCATTGGGGTGCCTGGCTCGGCGACATTGTGGCCGTGGCGCATGGTTCGTTCTCTCCATCTGGAATGCAGGGAGGTAATGTAAAAGTAACGTAAAAGTTACTCAACTCTTTTTACACACGGCTGTCTGCTTTTCGGCAGAGAGATTTCGTACGCTGGTAATCAGAGCAAACACACCGTCAACCAGGAGAAGTCTCATGAAATCGTTTACATTCCGTCCTCAGCCCAAAGCCCTGTGGCATGCCATCGCCCTCACCGCACTGACGGCAGGTGCTGTTTTTGCCGTGAGTTCAGAGCGTGTGGCGCATCCAACCCCCGTCGTCGACCCTGCTCAGATAATCAACCAAAGCCAGATAGTCGATCCGGTCTCCCTGGTACAGAGCGAAGCCCAGCCGCGCATCCAGGTCGCTATTTTGCTTGATACCAGTGGCAGCATGGATGGACTCATTGATCAAACCCGGAATCAGCTGTGGCAAATGGTGAATGAGTTCGCGACTGCGAAGCACCAGGGGAAAACGCCGATTCTGGAAGTGGCGGTTTTTGAGTATGGCAACAGTGGACTCAGTGCGCAGTCTGGTTATATCCGGCAGGTCACGGGGTTGACCCGCGAGCTGGACCGGGTGTCCGAAGCGCTGTTTTCGCTCACCACGAACGGCGGAGACGAGTACTGCGGCGCGGTCATTCAATCGGCGGTGCGTGATCTGGATTGGAGTCAGCAGGCACAGGATATTCGCACAATCTTTATTGCCGGCAATGAGCCGTTCACACAGGGCCCGGTGTCCTTCAAAGAAGCCATCGCCTTTGCGAGACAAAAAGACATTCGAGTGAATACCATTTTTGCCGGCAACTATGATACCGGCAATAACAGCGGCTGGGCACAGGGGGCGCAGTTGGCTGGCGGCAACTACATGAATATCGACCAGAATCACCAGGTAGTGCACGTGGTCGCGCCTCAGGACAAAAAAATCGCCGACTTGAATGCCCAGTTGAATCAGACGTACCTGCCTTACGGTGACAGTGGAAAAGTGGCTGCCAAGCGTCAGCGTGAGCAGGATGAGAAGAGCAGTGAGTACTCTCTGGGCTTATTGGCTGAACGCGTGAAGTCAAAGATCTCTTCGGTCTACAACAACGCGAAATGGGACCTGCTGGATGCGATGGAATCGGGGGATGTGGAGTTGGAAGCGCTGGACGATGCTGCGCTGCCTGCGCCGATGGTTGGCATGTCTGTTGAGCAGAAAAAAGACTACGTTGCCCAGCAGAAGCAGGAGCGCGTGCGTTTGCAGGAAGAAATCCAAACGCTGACCGAGGAGCGTGAGGCCTATGTGGCCAAGGAAGTGGCCAGTCAGCCGGCGGAAGCCCCTGCCACAGTGAGTGATGCCATGAGTGCATCGATTCGTGCAGAGGCGAAGAAGAAGGCCTATGTGTTTGAATAACGGCCTTAGAACAGAATTACCGATCGAATACTCTTGCCTTCATGCATGTAATCAAAGGCGGTGTTGATCTCTTCCAGGGGGAGTGTGTAGGTGACCATGGGATCGACTTGTATTTCGCCGGACAGGTACTGCTCCACATAACCGGGCAATTCAGAGCGTCCTTTCACTCCCCCAAAGGCCGTGCCTTTCCAGGTGCGGCCTGTCACCAGTTGAAACGGGCGGGTAGAAATCTCCTGCCCGGCCCCGGCGACACCAATGATGACGGATGTGCCCCAGCCTTTGTGGCAGCATTCCAATGCCGAGCGCATCAGCGTCACATCCCCTACGCATTCAAATGAATAGTCGACACCGCCGTCGGTCAGGTCGACGATCACTTCCTGGATTGGCCGATCAAAGTCTTTCGGGTTGATGCACTCAGTCGCGCCGAGCGCTTTCGCCATGTCGAACTTGTCCGTGTTGATGTCGATGGCGAGGATTCTCCCGGCTTTTTCCAGCTGCGCCCCCTGAATCACGCTGAGTCCGATGCCGCCCAGCCCAAAGATAGCCACGGTAGCGCCCGGTTCGATTTTGGCGGTATTGCGCACGGCACCAATACCGGTGGTGACACCACAACCGAGCAGGCACACTTTGTCGAGCGGTGCGGCAGGGTTTATTTTGGCAACAGCGATCTCCGGGAGAACGGTGTATTCGGAAAATGTGGACGTGCCCATGTAGTGGTACAGGGTCTGTCCCTGGTAGGAAAACCGGGACGTGCCATCCGGCATAAGCCCTTTGCCCTGTGTTGCCCGAATGGCCTGGCAGAGGTTGGTTTTGCCGGAGGTGCAGAACTTACAGGTGCCGCATTCGGGCGTGTAGAGCGGGATCACGTGATCTCCCGGTGCAACCGAGGTGACGCCAGCCCCAACTTCCACCACAACGCCACCGCCTTCATGACCGAGAATGGCCGGAAACAGGCCTTCCGGATCGTCGCCGGAGAGGGTGTAGGCATCGGTATGGCATACGCCGGTCGCCACCAGTTGAACCATCACTTCTCCGGCTTTGGGGCCGGATACATCAACTTCAACAATTTCCAGAGGCTTGCCTGCTTCAAAGGCCACGGCGGCACGAGATTTCATGTTGTCTTCCTTGGGTGTCTTTGTCGGTTTTGGTTTTTATTCTAGCGTTAGGTTCGATGACTATACGTGGCTGGTTTCGCCCCCGCAACCCATTCTGGCTGGAGGTGACGCGTCCTGAGCCTGTCAAAATGGCGCTGGTGCCTCGAATGTCATCTGTTCACCGGATACCGGATGGTGAAAGGCCAGGTGTTCCGCATGAAGCAGCAGGCGCGGACTCATCGTCACCACGTCTGCGGGCGCATAAAAGGCATCACCCAGGATCGGGTGTCCCAGCTGTTGCAGATGCACCCGGAGCTGATGGGAGCGCCCGGTGACCGGAAAAAGTGCCACGCGGGAAACGCCGACGGCAGGATCTCGGTAAATCACTTGATAGCGTGTGAGGGAGGGTTTGCCGTGCTCAAAACACACTTTTTGTCTGGGGCGGTTGGGCCAGTCACAAATCAGCGGGAGGTCTATTTCGCCGGCATCCGCCGTGATCAGGCCATGGACATGGGCTATGTAGCGCTTCTCCACCGTACGGGCAGCAAACTGTTTTTGCAGGTGCACCTGGTTTTCATACCCCAAGGCGAACACCAGTAAACCGGACGTTGGCTGATCCAGCCGATGAACCAGACGCGCTCTGGGATGGAAGGCCTGAACGCGGGACTCCACACTGTCTTTTTCAGTTTTCCCCGGAACACTCAACAACCCGGCGGGCTTGTTGACCACCACAAGGGCATCGTCTTCAAAAACGGTGATCAGCTCGGGTAATGACGGTTGGGACATGAGCCACTAGGAGCCAGACGGATGCTGGCAAAGTTCCTGATACAGGTCGAGTGTCTTCGCGCACATGTCCTTTAAGAGAAAGTGCGTGTTTTCCTGCACCGGTGTGGTCTGCCCTCGGTAGAGCCGTTCCAGTTGCGAGGTGATGGCAGCGCGGTCGCCCGGCGAACAAGCGCCCTCGGGATACAGGGCTGTGAGGATTTCACCCACCCCGCCTTGGGCATAACCCACTACCGGTGTACCGATCGCCAACGCTTCCAGTACCGTACGCCCAAAGGATTCGGGCTTGGTGGAGAGGGACAGCACTGCATCAGAAATGGCATAAATCTCCTTCATATCTGACCGATGGCCGGTGAAGACAATCGTGTCTTCGAGATTGAGATTTTGTGCAAGTTGACGGATTTCGCGAGCATATTCCCGCCGCTTGGGGTCTTCCCCCCCCACGATAAGACCTTTGACGGGAATGCCCCGCTGTTTCAGGTCGGCAATCAGCGTGAGAAAGTCCGTGTGCCCTTTCAGACGGGTCAATCGGCCCGGTAACGTCACGACAAAATGGTCTTCCAATCCCGGGTAGGTCTGCGCCCAGCTGCGCTGCCAGTCGGGGGCAGGGGAGTAGTTCGCCGGAAAAGCCGCAGCATCGACACCCCGAAAAATGGTGATCACTTTGGCGGGGTCTGTGTCAGGGTAGTTGTTTAATATGTACAACCGGCAGGTGTCAGAAACGGCAATGACTTTTTCTCCACAGGTCATGATCGCACTGTAGCGATTGACGCTGTGCAGCCCATGCATGGTGCTGACCAAATGTGTATGGGAGCGAATGTTTTCTGGCAGCTTGCGCCAGGCCAGCCAGGTAATCCAGGCCGGCATGCGCGAGCGCACGTGAATGATGTCGAATTTTTCTTCGGCCAGCCAGGCGCGCAATTTGCGAATCTGAAGCAGCGTGCCGGGGTGTTTGCGACCGATGTCCCAGGTGACGTGGCGTGAGCCCGCCGATTCGAGTGCCCCCACCAGCCGTCCGCCAGCGGACAGCACGACAGACCGATGCCCTGCGCCCACCAGCGCCTCGGCGATTTCCAGCGTGCCTCGTTCCACGCCCCCGTTATCGAGGGCTGGCAATACCTGCAAAACCTTGAGTTGTTTTCTATCCACGCGTCGGTGATTTTCCTGTGTGAGCGGCATGTTGTTGGTAGCGACTCAATAACCAGGTCGCCGCACGATCCGCTTCGCAGAAAGGCGCTGCGGGTGCGTGTAACGAATGCGTCAATGCCCAGTGCGCAAAAGGAGTGACTTGATGCTGTTCGATGAGCGCGCTGATGCCTGAAGCGATTCGACTGCTCTTCTGGGGCGAAAGATCAAACAAGCCGACCGGGTTGCCCGAGGTGAGCGATTCGTACACCATCGACACGCTGTCCGGCGTCACCCAGATGGCGTCTGCCTGTTGATACTGCGTCGGGAGCCAATCGGGTTCGGTTTCCTGATGCGGGTAAAGGCGGATCGCGCTGCTCAGCCCCGCCTGAGCTAAACGCTGTTCCAACTGAGCGAGGAAATCTGCCGGTGTACGGCGGGAATCTGTCAGCACCCAGTGGCCGGAGGACTGTGCGAGAATCGCTTCGATCTGCGTCTGGATGCTCTCTGAGTCAAACGCATAGTGTTTGGATGCACCGCCGATCAACAGTAAGCCCTGACCACTCACCGGGCGGTCTGCGGGTTTGGGGCGAACCGTGTTCAACACACCATCGGTCACCAGAATCGCCTCAGAGTGACGAGGTTGGTCATGGCGGGGTATGACGCAGGCATCAAACCAGGAAATGGGTAAGCTGGGCTTCATCAGCAGGCAGGTGAACGCGTGTCTCCCCAGCAGCAACACTGCTTTGTGCGTGCGATGGCCGGCACCGATGACGATATCGACTGGCGCGCTCTGCCGGGCCTGTTTCCATAATGCCCAGGTGCTCATCGGTTGGGCGTGGAGATCCAGCCATTCGGCGTGCACGTCGCAATGTGCCTGTAGCTGCGCCAGCAGGCCCTTCAGCTGATTCAGGTGGCCGGGTTTTCCATCCGTAATCAGTAAAACACGCAGTTGCTGATCGTGTGTTGACGCGTTCATGGCGGGCCCGAGGTTGTAAACAGTCAGATTTAATTTATAGTGGTCTCAGCGTGGGCATGTTATCAAATATCCACGGCAGGACAAACGAGTTTTTAGGTAAAGGATTTATGGGACGCCTTGTATACAGTTTGATCTATTACCTCATTTTCCCGGCGATATGGGTGCGGTTGTGGGTACGATCCCGTAAAGCGCCCGCCTATGGGCAGCGCTGGCACGAGCGGCTGGGAATGCTGCCCCTGGCGGCCAAATTGAGGCTGTTCCATCACAAGGCCGGTGGGTCCGGGAACAAGGTGGTGTGGGTGCACGCCGTTTCAGTGGGGGAAACGGTTGCGGCCATACCCTTGATTCGCCGACTCCAGCAGCGGTATCCACAGTGGCTGTTTGTGGTAACAACCATGACCCCAACGGGATCTGACCGGGTCACCGACATGTTGGGGGATTCCGTGGTGCATGTGTATGCCCCCTACGATACCCCGGGGGCGGTACGGTTGTTTCTGAGAACGGTGCGTCCGGATGTACTCCTCATTATGGAAACCGAGCTATGGCCCAATATGGTGGAGGGTACGCGTGCACGGAACATCCCGGTGGTGCTGGTCAATGGGCGGCTGTCTGAGAATTCCGCAGGTGGCTATGCGAAGGTGGCCTGGGTATTTCAGCCCATGGTGCGTGCGATGACTCGCCTGCTGGTGCAAACGGAAGATCATGCACGACGCTTTGAACGATTGGGTGCCGTCCCCGGGCAGGTGCAGGTGACCGGCAGTATCAAGTTTGATCTGGACGTGCCCGAGCCCGTTATTGCGGCGGGCAAGCAGGTAAGAGGGTTATTGGGGGAGTCGCGCCGCGTCTGGATCGCCGCCAGTACCCATGCGGGGGAAGATGAGCTGATACTCGCGGTACATCAGCGGTTAATACAGGTGCACCCGGACCTGTGCCTGATCCTCGTGCCACGACACCCGGAGCGATTTGACAGCGTCTGCCAGCAGGTGCAGGCGTCCGGCCTGACGTATTCCCGCCAGAGCGAGCTGGCAACCCTGCCGGCTGGCGCGACCCTGGAGCAATCTTCCGTGCATGTGGGAGATACCATGGGTGAGTTGATGGCCTTGTATGCCGCTTCCGATCTCGCGTTTGTCGGGGGAAGCCTGGTGCCCACAGGCGGCCACAATCCCATTGAACCTGCGGCGCTGGGACTACCGGTGCTGATGGGGCCTCACACCTTCAACTTTGAAGACATCTGTGGCAGATTGACTGAGGCAGGCGGGTTGCTCACCGTCAGCGATGCGCCAGCGTTGGAAGCGCGCCTTAAGGAGTTAATGGCGCACCCGGATGTGCAATCGACGCATGGTCAGCGTGCTCAGGCCTTTGTGGAAAACAACCGTGGGGCGTTGCAATTGTGTACGCGCACGGTGGAATCACTGATCAGTTAGTCACACTTTCGGTCGCCGCTGCACAAAATTCGGTCTAATCTTAAGGGTAAGTATGCCCTTGGATGCGGATCGATGGCCGAAGCAGGTGAATTGACATTTCCGATGGAAGCGCTTTCTCAAACGCCTCCCTCTTCCGTAGGCCGGTTACAGGCCGGTCAGGCTGCGCTCACGGCCAAGAGCACGGGCGAACAGTTTTTGGTGCTGCGGCAGGGGCAGGCGCATATTAACCTCCTGTGGCAGGGCAAATGTGTTCGCGTGATGAATCTCCAGACAGGGGACGCCACCGGCGTGCCGATCTGGGCGCAGGGCGAGCCCTGCTTTTTCGAAGTGATCTGCGACACCGACGCCGAATTCCATATGTACAACTGGAACGAAGTGGCCGTGGCAGGCCGACAACTCCCTGAACTCAACGCCTTTTTCGAAGCGCATATGCACTTCCTGCGTGTGTGCCAGAAGCTGATTCTGGCGTTCCATCGCGCCTACCAGCAAGTGTCTGCGGGATTTCTGGAGGACATCATCCGGCGAGGCCAGCTGCTCGCACTGAAGGAAAACGAAAAGCTCTTCGAGCAGGGGGATACGGCACAGGTCATGTACTTCCTGCTGTCGGGAAAAATCGATGTGTATGTCGGCGGCAAAGAAAAGCTGGCCCGCGTCGGGCAGATTTTTCAGGGAGAACCCTTTGGCGAGATGTCCCTCTTCACGGGCGAGAGCCGCACTGCCACGTTAGTTGCGTCACGGCCCTGCCAACTGCTGTCACTGGACCGGGCAAGCTTTGACCAACTCACCGTCACTTATCCGCAACTGAGCACTTACATCGTTAACAGCCTCATCTCCCGGATTAAAAAGCAAAACGAACGCATTCGGCAGAAATACCATCCGGTGAACCGGCTCCTGTTGTTTTCATCGGAAGCGGCATTAGTGCAACCCCGGGAGGCAATCACGCAGTTGCTCACCTATCAGAAAAAAAACCTGATCACCCAGGATCAGGTACTGAAAGCACTGGGTGAACGGCAGGTGGTGGATCTACCGCATGCGCGCGTCAATGACTATTTGGATGATATTGAGCAGCAGTATCAGCGCAACTTTTACAGTGCTCAGCTGGATGACCCCGATTGGGTAAAACTCTGCCTGGAGCGTACCGATGAAGTTTGGCTGGTGGTGGATGACGTGTCGGATCGCCGCCGTATCGCGGGTGCCCTGGAGCGTTTTCAATCGTCGTTTGCCTGGACCAAACAGCGTAGGGTCCTTGTACTTGCCCATCAACAGTCTGCAGTCATTCGAAACACCCACTCTTGGCGTGCGCTGATTCAGGCGGATCAGCATCTGCATTATATTCCGGGGTCGCTGCATTCTGAACAACGGTTGATCCGGTTTCTGACCGATCAATCGGTGGGCCTCGTGTTGGGCGGGGGTGGGGCGCGTGGATTTGCCCAAGTGGGCGTTATGCGTGCCTTCGAAGAAGCGGGCGTCAATGTCGATTGGGTCGGGGGCACCAGCATTGGCTCCATCCTCGGCGGCTGGTTGGCCAAAGGATGGCGTAGCGAGGAAATTCTGGATGGCATCAAAAAGTTCTTCGTACGGGTGAATCCGTTGGGTGACTATACCTTGCCGATGATTTCACTCTCCCGCAGCCAGCGACTGGACAATCTGCTCCAGCAAGGGTTAGGGCATGACCTCATTGAAGATTTACCCATACCGTTTTTCTGTGTGTCGTCGGACATGAGTCTCGCCGAAGAATTTCATCATGAAATGGGCGTGCTGTGGCGCGCGGTTCGGGCCAGTATTTCCATTCCCGGCATCATTGCGCCGGTGATTGATCAAGGGCACTATCTGGTCGATGGTGGCTTGCTGAATAACCTGCCGTGTGACCTGATGCGTGACCGGAATAAAGGCCCCATCATTGCCGTGGATGTCAGCCCCCACGAAGCCTTTATCACCCAGCTTCGCCGAATTCCGTCGCCGTGGAAACTCCTGCGCAACAAACTCTTCGGTATCCCTCAGCCCGGCGTGCCCATGATTCTTGAAACCATCCTGCGTTCGTCGTTACTGGCCAGCGTGCGCCGTCAGAAAATCAATCGGGAACTGGTGGATGTCTACATACAGCCAGACGTGAACGGCGTTGGCATGCTGGAGTTTAAAAAGGTCGACAAGATTGTGGAAGCTGGTTATCGCTCCGGCGTGGAGATGCTTGAGCGGTGGCAGCGGTGAGGGGCGGTTTTTGCTCTTTTTCGTCTCCACAGTCTCCCTTGAGGGCTGCGTTCAAACGAGCTGTATGGTTATTGTCTTGAGACTGCGGTCAAACTATAATTTAAGGAAATAACCAAAAAGGTTAATTCGTCTTATGGAAAAGCGGACACCTCACTGCCATCTGCGGGTAGTTAAAGCGTTGGTAGAGCAAGGAAGAGTTAAGGTGACGAGAGCGGCGATTGAAGGTGCTGTTCTCATGGGTTTAGATCAGGCAGATATTGTGAATGTGGTGTTAGGGCTGACACCCTCTGATTTTTACAAAAGTATGACGACATATGCTGATCATACAATATGGCAAGATGTTTATCGACCAGCGACAGAGGCGGGCGACATCTACATAAAGCTTACAGTGTTTGAAGATGTTTTGGTCGTGTCGTTTAAGGAGTTGTAAATATGAAGTGTCCTGTTTGTGGTGCCGCAGAGTTAGTTCATGACACTCGCGATATCAGCTATAGCTACAAGGGTGAAACAACCACTGTTCCGAATATCACGGGTGAGTTTTGCCCGGCGTGTGCCGAATTTGTTCTCGAGCAAAATGAAGCCAGAAAATATGGCGAGCACATCAAACTCTTTAATCAGCAAGTAAATGCATCAATCGTCGATCCGGCTTATATTGCGCAGGTACGCAAGAAACTGAGTCTTGACCAAAAGGAGGCGGCAGAAATTTTTGGTGGTGGCGTGAATGCATTTTCACGTTACGAAACAGGTAAAACGAAACCGCCGCTGGCATTGATAAAATTATTGAAGGTTCTTGATCGTCATCCTGAATTGCTCAGTGAGGTTAGGGTTGTGTAAAGGGTGTTTTTTGTTCATAGCAGAAGTCGTCACTCAAACATTTTATTGTTGCTCTCAGGTCTAAAGAGACATTTTCCTGGACGTGATTAGATGGTACGTTGCAATGGTCAGAACAGGTGTAAATTAAGTCACTTATTTTGTTTTTTTTCGACGGCTCGTTTTGCCTCTTCCCACCATTGATACATCTTTTCAGGTAAAGGACGATTATCCAAAATCTCTCTAACTTTCTCGCAATAGTTTGCCCTAACTTCGTCAATACCATCTTCCGGCAGATATTTATACTCCTGCACTTTCTCTAGATAAAGCAATGCACTTTTGAGATCAGACTTCCCATTTGGAGAACGCTTTTCAAGCAGATCGCAGTTCTCATCGGTGAGTTTGTGATACCAATGCTCCAGCATGTACTGAGAAGCTTTGAATGAATTTGCTAGTCTTTTATCATAGGTAGAACATTAAGCCGCCTCACAAAGCCGTAGCCCCAAACTGAATCTTCCCGTAGAGCAGTCTCTTTTGGGATGGGCCCTTCCCGCATGAAGCCCAAGAAAGGCAATCAATTTACGCGCAT
>JBPJFY010000018.1:0-58441 GCA_051208045.1 Oleiphilaceae bacterium G1-8 | reverse complement strand
CTCGGGCAGCCACTCGTCGACGGAGGGAGGTAGCAGATAATCAGTGTTTCGGTTGGCAGTGATAAAACGGCTCATGGAAATTCTGGCTCTCGATGTAAGAGTAATAGAGTGGCGTTATTATCTCACGCTTTGATGTTCGGAGTTAAAAGTCCGACAGGCTCCTAGCAAATTCACTTTAAGATCTGTGTTAATCGCCAGGACAGCCAACACAGAAGCGGTAATGGGCATCGACTCGATTGATGAGTCGATGCCGGAAGGTGTGCTTACTCGTAGGAGCAGAGGTAAGCCACTTGGCGGGCAATTTTCAGCTGAAACTTCTGATTGGCCTCCACAATAAACTCGTCGCCCTTGCGGTAGGTGGTGTAACCGTTTTCGCCGGGCAGTTGTACATCCATCTCGCCACTCACAACCGTCATGGTTTCTTTTTGGCTGGTGCCGAATTCATACTCACCGCTGTCCATCACACCGACGGTTTCCGGGAGGTCACCACTCTGTAGTGCGATGGATTTTACTTTCCCGTCAAAATACTCATTTACTGTTAACATGCTTTTTCCTTAGTAAGGGTAAGAGAGTCAAACGGCGAGCCATTAGTGGCTCGACTGCTGCAATGCTCGAATGCGGTCATCCAGGGGTGGGTGGCTCATAAATAACTGGCCCAAACCGCTCTTGAGGCCGCGATTAATACCGAAGGCGGTGAGTGAATCCGGCATCTGATCGGGCATTTCCGATTCTGCCTTCAAGCGCTGGAGTGCACCAATCATTGCACCGGTGCCAGCCAGTTGTGCACCCATCGCGTCGGCGCGGAATTCCCGTTGTCGCGAAAACCACATAACGATGGCAGAAGCCAGAATACCCAGAACCACTTCTGCAACCATTACCACGATGAAGTAGCCGATGCCGCGTCCACTCTCGCTTTTGAACACGGCCTTATCCACGGCATAGCCGATGATGCGGGCGAAGAACATGACAAACGTGTTGACCACACCTTGAATCAACGACAGAGTAACCATATCACCATTCGCTACGTGGCCGATTTCATGGGCCAGTACGGCGCGAATCTCGTCCTTGCTCATGCGGCTCAACAAGCCGGCGCTGACGGAAACCAAGGCATTGTTTTTGTTCCAGCCGGTGGCGAACGCATTGCTCTGTTCCGCCGGGAACACGCCCACTTCGGGCATACCAATGCCGGCTTTATCGGCCAGCTCTTTTACGGTGTGCACGAGCCATCGCTCAGCGTCGCTGCGCGGCTGTTCAATAATGACGGTTCGGGTTGACCACTTGGCCACCGGTTTGGAGATAAACAGCGAAAAGAGTGAACCCGTGAAGCCAAAGACCGCACAGAAGATCAGCAGGGCTTGCAGGTTTAAGCCGCCGCGAGCGTCCATGTAGCTTCCAACACCCAACAGGCTCAGCGTGATACTGGCCACCACAATCACGGCTAGGTTGGTCGCGATAAACAGGAAAATGCGTTTCATTCCATCCTCTCAGAAAAGGGTTAGTCACACAGCTCACTTTATATGGCCGATGCCCCTGAATTCAATGCTTGTCAGCAAAGAATGTAGGTTACGCTTCGGTAAGGTGTGTTATGCGATTGGCTAATAAGTGAACAATGTGTCATAACAAAAATTTGAACTGGGTCACAAAGTGGTTTATGGTTACTTTATGGGCAACTTTCGCACTTCCGTGACAGAGTTAACAAAACGTGAGGCGATGTTGCCAGGCTCCTGAGTAGAGAGCCCAGGATGTATGTGTTTTGCTGGCACCGGGAAAGCACAATGAGTTGGGACGAAAGGTATCGGTGCAGGAAGCGCTGTCTGGAGTGGCTCATGGCTGCTCGGGTTTTCCGCCATTTCTCAGAAGCTCCAATGGGAAGCACGCCAGGAATAGCGTGCAATGAATGAGTGGGGAGCTGACATGATGCAATTGAATCAACCCTTATCCTTAATGCTGGGTGCAGCCATCACGGCGCTTGTGCTTGCAGCGCCCGCGTTTGCCGAGAGTTCCGACGCAAGAGTCTCAGACTCTTCAAGCACCATTGTCGTTGGCTCGGTGCAAATCCAGTTTGACGTGAAAAAATCCACACTGGACGATATTCCGTTAAATCGACTGGATGATGATGACATGGGAACCGCTTTCTTGCCGGGCGCATTCGAGCCCACCGCAGCGGGGGAAGCTACCCGCGTCAACACGGTCAATGAAAACCGCAACGACCGATCGCTGGCCCGGTATGAGAATTCGGATATCCGTCGCCAGAACGATCAGAGAAGTGCGTTGGTTCAGGCAGTGGCCAGCATTGATCGCTCAGACTTCTCCCGTATTGATGGCAACGTGAAAGGACGCAGCTCGCTGGTATCGAGCACCCGCTGAATTTGATATGATTTCAGGCCTTTCGCCGGCACTCTGTGGAGACAGAGCGCCGGTGTTTTGTTTATAAGGCCAGCACGATGTCTGAAACCCTTCCTATTCTGTACCAGGACGATCACGTAGTCGTGGTCAACAAGCCTGCCGATATGCTGGTGCACAAAAGCCCGGTGGATCGGCATGAGACCCGGTACGCCATGAAGCTCCTGCGTAATCAGTTAAACCAATGGGTGTACCCCGTTCACCGGCTGGACAAGCCGACATCCGGCGCGCTGGTGTTTGGCCTGAGCGACAGTGTGGCTAAAACGATGGGGGAGTTTTTTGAACAGCGGGTCGTTCAAAAAACGTACGTCGCTCTGGTGCGGGGGTGGCCACCGTTGGGCGGGATGATTCGTCATCCGATCCGTGAAATGGCCATGTTTAAAAATGCCGAAGGAAAGTGTGAAAAGCTGACTCCGAAGGACGCCCTGACGCTCTATCATCGCTTGGCCCGGACAGAGTTGGATGTCGCTGTGGATCGCTACCCGCGCAGTCGGTATTCACTCGTAGCCTGTTATCCGCGGACCGGGCGTCAACACCAGATTCGGCGACACCTGAAGCATCTCGCGCACCCCATCATTGGTGATGTGCGGTATGGCAAGGGAAACCATAACCGGTTTTTTGAAACGGAATACGGCATTTCCCGATTGATGTTGCACGCGTTTGAGGTGGCGTTTCCGCACCCGGTCACCGGTGACCTGTTGCGCATCCGGGCACCCTGGCCAGAGGCATTTCGACAGATTATCGACGCATTTGACTGGCAGCTGAAAGCGTCCTGGCGGCCTGGCGCGGATTCACTCCTGGAACAATGCGGTGAGAAAGGGGCGTAGTCGCTCTTTAAGCGAGCGTTTGTGCCGATGCTCGTGTTGCAGGCTCTGCAGGTAAGGGCCAAACGTTGATTCCGGCATACCATTTCGCAAAGCACTCAGGTAGTGCTCCACCTCTTTATACCCGGCCGCATTTCCCTTATTGATTGCCTGTGCGATGGCGGTTTGATACAGGGAAATTGCCGTGGGCGGGTCTTTGATGTGATCCGCCAGGTAACCCAAAGCACGGCTGTCCAGTTGTGGGCCACCGCAGAGCGTCTGCGTGAGTTCCAGTGCGGTGTCCGGCGCGAGAAAGACCAGTACCTGCCAGCCCGGAAGTGCTATGACTTCTTTTTGGCTGGCCAGCCACCGTTTCAAAAGGCGAAGTGCTTTTTCGCGAATGTCTTGCGCGGCCTGATGTTCCTCCTGTACCTCGATACGGAGAATTTCCTCCAGATCCGCCAGATTCGGCTGGAAGGCGTAGCTTCGCCAGAGGTAGGGTAAGGCTGCCGCGCTGGCGTGTGCTTCCTTCAGCAGGCTGCAGAGTTCCTGCAGGGCTTCCAGTGGCTGATTTTTGGGGGGCAACTCCAGGTCAAAGGCATTGCTGCCGGTGGACTGCACGGTGGCAGGATCAAAACAGGCCAGATATTTTTCAAACCAGTCTGTTGCCTCTTTGGTTTTGCCAAGTTCGCGCGCTGCCCGCGCCAGAGGCAGAAATTCTGTGGGCCGGTCGATGCATTTTGCCCGGATCGACAGCCGGGTTTCCGCAGAGCGGGTGGAGGCGTCCGTGGCCAGCAATACACTGCGCAGTTTGCTGTAGGTGATGAGGGTGTGGCTCCGTTCTTCGTCGGTGAGTGCGTCGAGGTCGGCGGGCATGACCGTCGGAAGTGTCGACCAGTGCGTTGAACATAATGTTTCGAAATGGTGTTTGTATGCCGCCTGTGCCTCATCGGGCAAATGTGCAGCGACCTGTTCAGGTGACAGTTGCCGAAGCTCTTTGGGGTCTTTCAGCCAGAGATTGAAACAGTGTTCGGCCAGTGTGGTGGTCTGGGTGGTCACCCGCGCCTGCAGGCGAATCGCGAAGGGTGCCAGGGCGTTGGTGACGGTCTGGTGGTGTTTCTGGCTGTCCTCCATTTTCGTTAGTGCCATGTTCAAGCGCTCAAACAGATAGTCCACCAGCTTCAGGAGCTTATTCGGTTCTGCCGCGGCTTCGAGGGGCATGAGTGCACTCACAAATGCTTCGATCTGTTGAAAAAATGCCAGAATCTGTTTCTGTGTGAACAGTTTTTCGGGCAGACGGGTTAAGTCGGTAATCTGCTTCTTAACTGCACTGTAATCGACAGCGGTGCCGGTCATGTTCGCTCTGAGCAGGTATTGACTGATCAGTAACGGGTCCTGCTTGATAAAATTCAGCGTGAGCGCGGCAAGCTGGCTCTTGTCCAGGTTAAGCAGATAGGCGAGCACTTTTTCCTGGTCGGTCCCTTTTTTGAGGACCTGTACTTTTCTGAGTTGCCGTTCTGCGTGCAACGCCACAACGACACAATGTTCGCAAAACTCAAATCCCTCGGATTCCGGACAGTTGCAAGCGCCTTCCAGTTGATGCTCGGTGAAAGAGAGGGCAATGGCGAACGATGTGTCGGACTCGTCGTCGAATGACAAGGTTGCCTGCGCCCGACCCTCCGTCATGTCGAAATCGCGCAGCACTGCGTGCTCCGCCAGCGCCTGACCGCGTGTGAAACAGGCTTCACCGGCAACTTGCCGGATTTTTTCTCGACTGAGGGCTGTTTTCATGGACGATTTACGGGCTCTTGATTTGGGCGCAATCGTCCATGGTAACGCTGAAATTAGCGGAAGAGCAATCGACCGCGTCAAGTTTTTGATTGAAGGCTTATTCGTACTGTTTGAGAATCTGGCGCATCGTACCATCAGCCAGCATGTGCTGGATCGCGTTGTTCACCGTATCCTGGGGAATGGGCATTTTCTGGGAGTAGGCACATTGCAGGTTGTAATCGTCTGCATGTTTGCTGGCAAGTGTGAGCAGGTGTCCCTGCGGGTGTTGCTTGATGTGATACTTCAGGATGGTGCCGAAATCAATCAATGTATCCAGTCGGCCCAGTACGACCATATCTGTGCCGTTTTTGATGCCTCGCACCTGAACGTCTTGTGCTTCGTTCTTTGCAAACATTTCTGTGATTACAGGGTGATAAGTGTAGCCATTGTAGATACCCACTTGCCGACCTTTGATGTCGGAAAAGTGCACGACGTCTTTTGTATTTTTACGAATCAAAAAACGATCCGCGCCTTTAAACAACACCGGTGACCAGCCATAGGCTTCGGCGTTTTCTTTCCAGATCGGGCTGGTGATGCAATCCACATGAATGTCACCCGAGACGAGAGATTGCTCAATGCGCGCGACCGGGATGCGACGGAACGAAACGGGATAGTCAATGCGTTCGCCAATTTCATCGCCGATGTTTTTAATGATGCCATCGACAATCGTTTGTTTTTCCACAATGGCGAACGGGGGAGTGGCATCGGTCCAGTAGCTGAACACCAAAGGATTGATCTCTTCCGGCTCGCTGTGGGCCAGGCTCGCCAGCGTGCTCAGTACGAGTGAAAGTACAAGCCATGCGCGAGTTTGGCGCGGCGGTTGAGTCCGAGTGATGTCTTTTCGTTGTGTAGGGTGGGGAGATGCGTCCGTCATCGTCTGAGTTTTTGAGTGATCTCAGTGTTTCAGTATAGACGATCAGCAGTATGCTGCACGCCACGACCACGGCGGGCGTGCAGAGCGGAGGGGATTACAGCCCCAGCTTGGCCAATCTCTCGTTACCTGCGTCGGTAAACAGGAAGTAGCCAATGATCAAGCCGCCCAAGGCAGAAGACAGCAGGCCGGTGAAAAAATAAGCGAATGGTGCGCTGGCAATGCTGACCGGAATGAACACCGGCAGCAGGCCGAGCGTGATCAGTTTTCCGGACACGCCAATGATCAGCGTGCTGAGTAAGACCGTGCCTTTGATGGCCTCTCGGCCTTCCAGTCGGCCGACCAGTATCACGTCAAGAAATACGCCTAAGATTGCCCCCAGGCTCAAGCCGCCAATCAGGACCGTCCAGACAAATTGCCCGAGCAGATACTCGCTGGTACCGCTGACAAGAGTAAAAATAATATAGTTGATGAGTTCGAGTGTGACGGACATGAAAATCGCCAGACTGAGCGGGCGTATAAACATTAATCGGTTGATATCGTTCATCCAGGAATCTCCGTAATGTGAACCATGTCACAATTATGCGGTGGGATTTCTAGGCGATTCATACTAATTTGATCAAAAATTGATGCAAGCGGGATAAGCAGCAGGGGAGAAGCAAGGGGCAAGAGCACGCCCAGTATAGGCGCGCTCAATGCAGAGGGCAGGAACGGTCAGCGGAGCTGAATCTTGCCACCGCCGGGCATGCCGCCCATGCCGCCACCCATACCGCCGCCACCGCCGGGTACAACGATGGACGATGCCGCCTGGCGTCGGTATTCCTTGAGTTCCTCGATCGTTCGTTCCATCGCTTTTTTGGCCTCTTCGGCAAACAGGTCAATGGCGTCGGCCAGATTGTCTGCTTCGAGTTCGAAGGTCAGCGGAAGCGCGCCTGCGGGGGTCATCATTTGCGCCTGACCGACATAGTGGACCGCTCGTGCGAGGTCAGGGCTGCCATCGGCGTGAATTGGCGTCATGATGCGAATCGTGCCCACCTTCTGGTCGGTGACAATTTCTTCTTTATACAGTGCCGTGGCATCCATTTTGATGTCCGGGAGATTGGGATCAGTCATAGCGTTGTCCTTCTGAGCATCTATCTGAAAGTTAGGTGCATGGTACCACAGGCCGGTGACAATGTGTGTGCATGGATACATTTCGTAGCGTTTTGTAATTTGTTGACCAAGTCGTCACTAATTGGCTAACAAACATCACTGAAGTCTGGATGAAAAGGGAATACACTGCCCGTTAGCGTGTGAGGTGTGTGATGACCGATAAAATTCCTGCAAAACTATTAAAATTTGATGAGCTGGCGGTGGTGCCGATTGCTCAAGTCGCTGAAATTGCGCTTCCGAGCAGGCGCAAGCCGGAAACCGATACCAAGCATGTGCCTCCGGCGGCGCGACGATTTCTCGATAAGTTCTTGAAACACAAGAAAGAGGCTGCTCTGCCCACAAAAAAACTGGCGGTGACGGAAGTGACGTTTAATGCCGCCTTATGGATGCGGGTGTTCAGCCAGGCGAACGCGGTGGTGTCGTTCTTTATTGTGTACAAAGACGAAAGTGGCGAGTTTGCGGTGTTGGTGGATGAGGCGAGGATCCACGACGGTGTGCCCTCCGTGATGCTCACCAGCCATGTTACGGTGCAGTTCAAGGGGCGCGTAGACTACATCAAAGCGTGCAGCAGTGGGCTGCCAAAAAATCATTACCTGGTGGACGAGCTGTTTGTGCAACGCGTCTCTCCAGCGTCCGCCAGCGACCGCCAAACGGCTTAGCCGGGTAATTCCTGCAGTTAATTCACGAGTGATTTTGGAAGCGTGTGCCAGCGGAGTCCGGTAACACGCTCCAGCGCTTCCAATTGCCTGGCTTCATGGCCGCCTGACACCCCCCCTGTTGTGTGTGAAAACAAGGAAACAATCTGTGCCTGGTGTGCATTGGCTGTCTGTTGCTCCTGAGTCTGATTTCGTTGTGCCCGGATTCGCTGTGCGTGTGCTGCGAGGGAGATCACGGTCATGAAGGATTATCCTGTTGATTGCATTCGCTTTCAGATTATAAGCATACTCAATGCCAGGGTGAGATAGTTGAATGATTACAGCGGGTTATGGGTGTTGAGGTGAATTAGCGTCACGCGTTGTGTTAAAATAGGTGACAAAATTGGTCAGTAACTGTCCCTCTCGGATGACTGGGGGTTGCTGAGGAGCAAATGGAGTGGGTATGACGAGTGATGAGGAAAAGGCCAAAATTCTCGGGGAAACCGCGCAGATCGCCTGGCAGGAGATTCAGCCGTGGTTTGCCAAAGGTGCCGTGATCTATGTGGCTGAGACGTTAGATTTGGTGGAGGTTGCACACGCGCTCTCTCAGGACGATAAAGCGCGCGTGTCTGCCTGGATGGCGGAGGGCACTCTGGGTCAGGTGTCGGATGCACAGGCCGTGGCGTGGCATGAGGCCAATCAGCCGCTGTGGGCGGTGGTGGTGCGTCCCTGGATTCTGGTGCAGAACCCACAGCAAACGGTCTGAGCCTGTATAAAAAATGAACTTTTCGGTTTAACTCCGGCGTGTTCGATGATAGAATGCGCGCCCTTTTAATCCCCCCAACAAAAACAATTCCTTAGGCGATTGATCTTTCCGCGTGGTGCACGCCTTTTTGGCGCGCGATGGCGATGTTTTGCCTGTTTGTAGCGAAATCAATCGACGAAAAGGATGCCGACAGGTCTCGGAGGTTATGGCATGTTTGAATTCCAGTTAAATCGTCAGGGCAGTTTGAAAGCGGATGTGCTGTCCGGATTGACTGTCGCACTGGCGCTGGTCCCGGAAGCGGTTGCTTTCGCGTTTGTTGCCGGGGTTGAGCCTCTGGTGGGGCTGTATGCTGCTTTCATGGTGGGCTTGATTACCGCCGCAATTGGTGGCCGACCGGGCATGATATCCGGTGCGACCGGAGCGCTGGCAGTGGTGATGGTCTCTCTGGTTGCCGCGCATGGCGTAGAGTACCTGTTTGCCACGGTAGTACTGATGGGCATTTTGCAGGTGCTGGCAGGCGTGTTTCAGCTGGGCAAGTTTATCCGAATGGTGCCACATCCGGTGATGCTGGGCTTTGTGAATGGCCTGGCCATCGTCATCTTTCTGGCTCAATTGCAGCAGTTCGGAGAAAACTCTGCGGACGGTTGGCTGACTGGCACCCGCCTGGAAGGTTCGGTCATTGATGTTGCCTGGATGGGCGGTGCGGATTTGTACCTCATGCTGGGCCTGGTCGCGCTTACCATGGGGATTATTCACTATCTCCCTAAACTCACCAAAGCGGTGCCTTCATCGTTGGCGGCGATTATCGTGGTAAGTTTGCTGGTGATTGGGTTCAACCTCGACACGAAGGTCGTGGGGGATGTGGCGTCGATCTCCGGTTCGTTTCCCGAGTTTCATATTCCCATGGTGCCCCTGACCTGGGAAACGCTCACCATCATTTTTCCGTATTCCGTGATTCTGGCGGCGATTGGCTTGATTGAGTCCTTGCTGACCTTGCGACTGGTGGATGAGATTACTGAAACACGAGGAAATGGGAATCGTGAGTGTGTTGGCCAGGGTGTGGCAAACGTGGCGACCGGATTTTTCGGCGGGATGGGTGGCTGTGCCATGATCGGTCAGAGCATGATCAATGTGAATTCCGGTGGCCGTGGCCGGTTGTCAGGAATCACTGCCGCGCTCTGTCTCCTTGGCTTTATTTTGTTTGCGTCGCCGTTGATCGAGCAGATCCCGGTAGCGGCGTTGGTTGGTGTGATGTTCATTGTGGTGCTGGGCACATTCGAGTGGAGTAGCTTTCGAATTCTGCGGAAGATTCCTAAACATGATGCATTTGTGCTGGTGCTCGTCTCCGGCGTAACAGTCGCGACAGATCTCGCGATGGCCGTCATTGTGGGTGTTATTGTGTCAGCGCTGGTGTTTGCCTGGGAGCATGCCAAGCATATGCAGATTGAGCGGGAAGAGAATGCGTCCGGTTCAACGGTGTATCAAGTTCATGGCCCCCTGTTCTTTGGCTCGGTAACCGATTTTGGTGCCCATTTTCTGCCGGCTGAAGATAGTGCCGATGTCATCATCGACTTTCTTCACTCCCGGGTGTGTGATCACTCCGGCCTCGAAGCGATTGACAGCCTGGCTGAGCGCTATGTGGCTGCGGGTAAAACCCTGCATTTGCGCCACCTGAGTCCCGAATGCCGTAAGCTCCTGAAGAAGGCAGGAAACCTGGTTGAGGTCAATGTGCTGGAGGATCCCAAATACTTTGTGGCGGTGGATGGCGTTTCCTGATTGGTGAAGAATGGCTGCGGAGTGATCTGAATGAAAATTCGGGTTCGTAGAACTCTGTCATAAACGTTTTATTTTTCTGTCGCAAAATATTGCCAAAATGTTCTTTTGGGAATAAATTTGCGACTTTTAAATGTTGAGCGATACTAGGGGAAAGTCCCTAGGTTATGGGCCCCGTGCCAGTAGCATGCCTTCGGCAGCAAAACGTTTGTGGTGAGGAGGAAATATGAGCCATTCCAGTTTTGTTTCAGGTAAGAAGTTTTTTGATTCCGTGAATTTTCCTCACGGGTTCCAGCGTTCAGGTTTTTTCTCCATGAAGGAAGCTGATGTGCTTTTGCAGACAGGTGTGCTCATACAGCAGATCATGGACGGACGGGTTGCGCCGGTCGACGCAGACCAGGAAGCAATGCTGCAGGTCATCAATGGTGAGAAACCAGCGGAAACCGTGGCAGAAAAAACCTGGATGAAGTACCTGCACGTCGTGCGTCATCCTCGGCGCTTAATCAATCTGGGTGCGACGCCCGGTGAGAGTATGTCTGAGGAAACGGTCTCGGAAGATTTCGACTGATTGAGCGTTCGTCTGCCTGTCTCGATATCACTGAGGCAGGTGGCCGTGACATTTTTTCAGTTTGACCCCGCTGCCACACCAGCACGGATCGTTGCGTCCTGGCTTTTTTGAGGTGGATCGAGGCACTGCCGGTCGAGGTGTCGTCTGGAGTTCGCCATCCACGTAAAACCATTCGCCGCCTTCTCTCACAAAGCGTGATACTTCATGCAATTGTCCCTGCCGTTTCCCTTCTTGGAAGGTGGCAACAAACTCCACCGTGCCCTCGGTATCATCGTGCCCGCCTTGCGTACACCTGAGGACCGAAAGCGCCTGCCAGTGTGTGTGACGAAAACTCGATTGCAGTGCTTCTTTTTCGTCTGGCGCGCGAGAATTGGGGTGATGTGTGCGACAGAGGTAGTCTGCCTGATGCAGCACAAAGGCCGTGAAGCGTGACCGCATCAAGGCCTCGGCACTCGGGGCTGGGGCGCCCTCAAGAATATATCGGCCACAACACTGGGCCAAAGGGTGGCCGCTGCCACAGGGGCAGGGCCGGGCGGATGTCTCAGTGGACATGGCCGTGGGAAATTTCTTCTTCGCTGGCGTCGCGAATGCCAACCACTTCAACGTCGAAGTTCAGGCTCTGGCCTGCGAGCGGGTGGTTGCCGTCCACGGTAACGGTTTCGTCGGTGACCGCCGTCACGACGACGCGGTGCGTTGAACCGTCGTCAGTGCCGGCATTGAATGCCATACCTGGTGTAATGTTGTCGACGCCTTCGAAAGCGGAGCGGGGTACTTCCTGGATCAACTCGGGAACGCGAGGGCCATACCCGTCTTCGGGCGCAACCAGCACAGAAACCGTTTCGCCCTCTGCTTTACCGGCCAGCGCGGATTCCAGCCCCGGAATAATGTTGTGGCTGCCATGCAGGTAAGCCAACGGATCATTACCGCTGGTTGACTCCAGCGTGTTTCCGTCAACATCTTTGAGTGTGTAGTGGATGGTGACGACTTTGCCACTTTCGATTGACATGGTGATCTCCCTCTGTGATCAATTGGGTGGAGGCTTCCGGAAAAAGAAAAAGGCGTGCAGCGAGCTGGCACGCCTTGGGACAGAGACTGGCAGACAGTTAATCTATGAGCTGAACATGCTCAGCTTGGGGGCCTTTTTTCCCTTCTCCCTCGGTGAAGCTGACGGCTTGACCTTCTTTCAAAGTCTTGAAACCGTCCGCCTCGATGTTGCTGAAGTGCACAAACAGGTCCCGGCCATTATCACGTGTAATGAAACCGTAACCCTTGCTATCGTTAAACCATTTGACCGTACCGGTCTGCTTGTCAGACATACTCATATTACCTTTGAATTGCTTACTAACGTTTCCCTTTTGGGGGGGGCTTTGCTGGGTGAGACTCGGGAGAGAAAGGAAACACTTTCCATGGTATTCCAATGCAGGGATCTTTCGATCACCCCGTTAGCCACTCGCCGGTACAACATGCTCCACAACGATACTAACCGATTCGGACCGCCAAGACTCTAGAAGAAAGTGTATACCCAATCCGGAAGACCGTGAAGGAAAAAAAAGGATTTTTGAACTTTGGGCGTGAATTTTCCTCAAATATTCAAGGTGTGTGCCTTGCAAGCGGGGCACATTCGGCTATTTATAGTAGTGAATTCTCGTAGTGAACACAGGCGCAGTCAGGGCTGTGAACAGAGATCCAGGTAGCGCCGTAAAGGTTGGTTCGAGTGGAAAGGGTGGTCCAGGTGGCAGTATGACAAAGGGGCGGGAGCGGCAAAAAGCACGTGTGGGGCTGGTGTCCAGATTTGGGAAAGATCTCGCTCGCCGGTCTGGGTCCTGCTGCGAGCTCTGTGGTACCTGCCAAACGCCGCTTGAGGCGTATGAGGTGTTGCCTCTGCAGGAGGAACCGGCGCTGGAGAGAACGTTGTTTTTGTGCACCCCCTGCCTGACCCGGATACGTCGACCGGGTCCGCCGGATGAAACCTATTGGCACTTTCTCGAAAAGGTTGTATGGAGCGAATTTCCTGCGGTGCAGGTAGTTGCTGTACGTATTTTGCGGCACCTGAATAACGTGTCCTGGGCTGCAGATTTGCTGGATGAGCTCTATCTGCAGCCGGAAATTGAGGCCTGGGTGGAGGCTGCGGGCCTGATTGAGCCCTAAAGCTGGTATTCGTCCGCCAGGTATCTGGTGATGTCCGCTGATTCAAACAGTGCTTGCCCGGTATTCGGGTCAATGAGGTACGGCACCTGCACGTTCCCGTGTTGGGCGAAAAAGGTGGCGCGTTTCGTATTGGGTAAGGGGCGGTACGGCTTGAGTGTGAAGCGAAAGTTGGCGGGCCCCATGTCTGCGCGTTGCTGCTTGCCCAGGTTAATCAGTAAATACGGCAGCTCCAGCGCGCACAGTTTTTCGCGTACCATTCGAGAGTATGGGCTGCTTTCAAAGCTATACAGGGTCAGATACTGTGCCGGATTCCTTGAGGGAATCGCTCGCCGACCAGCGTTCAGGCGCACACCAGAGGCCAACAGCGATTTGATTCGGTTCACCGCTGTTTCACGAAGTGCTTCCGGCGCTTCTGTGAGCCGATAATGACGGAAGAGATACGTGACAATGGCTTTCGCGCCGGTCAGCTTTTTATTGGTGTTCGGGTCGTAGAGAAACGGTATCTCTACGCCGCCGGAGAGGTCTTGCAGGCGCGGTAAGTGTCGGTGACCATCGGTGGGGCACGGGTAGATCATGGCATCGAGGTTCAGCTCGGTAAGCGCTTCCCGGGCCAGTCGACAGGCGGCATCCCCTTCGCAGTCGAACAGTTGGAGTGGCTGTTTGGGCAGTCTGGTGGATTTACTGCCACTCGTACCGCGCCATGAGCGCAGTGATGAAGCAAGCACCGAGGTAGTAACGTCGAGTGGTCGGAACATGGTGTTCTCTCCCTGAATAACCGGTAGAAATGAAGGAACTGCGTGGCTCAGCCTTTCGAATCATAGTTGGATCGAATGACCTGGCCATGGTACACGGAGTAGTATCGCCACTTACTGGGCGCGTGTGCAACGATACCCGAGCTGAAAATGACAAAAAGCAAAAGCGCCACGGCCCACTCCGGCCGATAAAGAGCCAAAACGAGGCAGAAAATTTTAACCAGGATGAATATGCCCCGTATTTGAACAATCCAGATTAGATTGGATAACCAATCAATCAACATTAGTGCAACACCCGTAATCAGTGCACCAATCCAATACCCTTGCAGTGACGAAATACTTTCGCCAAAGAAGATACCGCCTGTGAATATGGCAATAAACACCAAGTGGCTGGCGCGCAACGCTAACTTGAGTGTGCGTTTGCCCGGAAATTCGGGAAGCAAATTTCGGTGGATGGTCATCGTAGGCCCGTTCAATTCGCGTGTTTGCCGGCAGGATATCCTCTTGGCGGCGGGTAGGCAAATACAATTGATCAGCCCTGCCTGTATTTGGTGCGCCACCCAGGTTTGATGAGTCTATATGGTGCATACTCTGGTGCGCGCGCTCGGTCAAAAATTGTTAATCCTTTCGATAACGTGATGAAAATCATGGAAAAAAAATATATGGCACAGCGGCTGCTTTGATCCGGCAGATGTACAGGCACACATTCATTGGCTGTCTGTACGTCGATTTACGAACAATGACAACAATAATGCGTGAACCCGTTTAGAAAAGAATGGTATATCACAGGAGCTTAACCATGAAACAAGCAAAACTCGCTTTAACCGGATTAGCCGCTGCACTGTCCATGTCTGTATCCACCTACACCTTCGCCGCCGAAGACACGATCAAAGTAGGTATTCTGCACTCGCTGTCCGGCACAATGGCAATCAGCGAAACCACACTGAAAGACACGATGTTGATGCTGATCGAAGAGCAGAACAAAAAAGGCGGACTGCTCGGCAAAAAGCTTGAGCCGGTCGTGGTCGATCCGGCATCGAACTGGCCGCTGTTTGCGGAGAAAGCCCGAGAGCTGGTTGAGAAAGACAAAGTGTCAGCGGTTTTCGGTTGCTGGACGTCGGTATCAAGAAAATCCGTATTGCCGGTGTTTGAAGAGTTAAACAGCATTCTGTTCTATCCGGTGCAGTACGAAGGTGAAGAGTCTTCGAAAAACGTATTTTATACCGGGGCGGCTCCGAACCAGCAGGCGGTCCCTGCCGTGGATTACCTGATGAACGAAGTGGGTGTTGAGCGTTGGGTGCTGGCGGGTACCGACTATGTTTACCCCCGTACCACCAACAAGATTCTTGAAGCCTATCTGAAAGACAAGGGCGTGAAAGAAGCAGATATCATGATCAACTACACGCCATTTGGTCACTCCGATTGGCAGAGCATTGTTTCCGATATCAAGAAGTTCGGCTCTTCAGGCAAGAAGACGGCAGTCGTGTCCACCATCAATGGCGATGCGAACGTACCGTTCTACAAGGAGCTCGGCAACCAGGGTCTGTCGGCTGAAGATATTCCAGTGGTGGCGTTCTCCGTGGGCGAAGAAGAGCTGTCCGGTATCGATACCAAGCCTTTGGTGGGCCATTTGGCCGCCTGGAACTACTTCCAGAGCGTAGAAGCCGAGCAGAACGATGAGTTCATTGAATCCTGGCGCAAGTACATTAAAAACGAAAAGCGCGTAACCAATGACCCAATGGAAGCGCACTACATCGGATTCAACATGTGGGTGAAGGCCGTTGAGAAGGCGGGAACGACGGATCCCGGCGTGGTTCAGGATGCATTGATTGGTATCACGGTTCCCAACCTGACGGGCGGCTATTCCGCCATGATGCCTAACCATCATATCACCAAGCCGGTGCTGATCGGCGAAATCCAGGACGATGGCCAGTTTGAAGTAGTGTGGAAAACCTCTGGCCTGGTGCCGGGTGATGCCTGGTCCGACTTCCTTCCCGGCTCGAAAGACCTGGTGTCAGACTGGCGATCACCGCTGGCCTGCGGTAACTACAACGTGAAAACAGCCAAGTGTTCCGGTCAGAACTTCTGATCACCTGCGCTGGCTGAGCGAGGGAGCAGGTGGTGTTCCACCTGTTTCCCGCCCCTTTCCCCATCAAATTCATTGCCTCAAACGGTTCGAGCGCCTAATGCTCGTATCAGAAGAATAATGACGAGGCGGTAGATCAGGAATTTCATCATGCGACGTATCCCCAGGATTCGGCACCTGCTCGTTTTGCTGATGCTGCTCAGTGGCTTTCAAGCCCCCACACTTCAGGCAGACGAGGCGTATGACCAAGCGCTCGCAGCGCTGGCGAAAGGCTCCTTTGACGATGTCTCTCAGGCGATTGAGCGGTTGCAGGACAGTAACGCGCCTGAAGTGAAGCCTTTGTTGCTCGCACTGAAAGCCGGACAAGTGTATCGACTTAAAAAAGAGAAAACCGTGGTGTTGCTGAAAGACAAAGTGTCTGGCGGCTATCTGATTTACCCGATCGAAGAGATTTTAAGCGCTAACCCCAACACTGAGGAGGTGAAGCGGCGGGCCGCTAAACGTGTCTCGGTCAACAACAGTATTCGGGGGGAGATTTCTGCCGCGTTGGCAGCGCTGAACCTGAAAAATCCGCTTCCCGAGAAGCGTATTGAAGCCTTACGCGAGCTGCTTTCAGATCTCTCGCCAGAGGTGATCCGGATGGTGAAAAAGCTGGCGGAAACCGAAACGAACACACAGGTGCGAGGTCTCATAGACACGGTTTTTGCCTTACACGATCTGACGTCCGGCGATAAAGCGCAAAAGCGTGCCGCGATTGCCCAGTTATCGGAGAGTCTGGAGCCGGAAGCCAAGCAAGGCTTGGTGGCGTTCCTGGAAACGGCGGAAGCCGGTTTGCTGAAAAAAGAAGCGGAGAAAGCGGTTGCAGCCATCGAAGGGCGGGAGAGTTTTTACAGTAATCTGGAAACCGTGTTTTTTGGCCTGAGTTTGGGGTCGGTGCTGGTGTTGGCAGCCATCGGCCTGGCGATTACCTTTGGCGTGATGGGCGTCATCAATATGGCCCATGGTGAGTTGATTATGATTGGTGCCTACACCACCTATGTGGTCCAGCTGTTGATGCCCAATCATATCGAGTATTCGATTTTTGTCGCGATACCGGCGGCCTTCCTGATCTCCGGGTTGGTGGGGATCGCGATCGAACGAGGTGTGATCCGCTTTTTGTACGGACGCCCGTTGGAGACGTTGTTGGCCACGTTTGGGATCAGTCTTGTCTTGCAGCAAGCCGTGCGCTCCATCTTTTCGCCGCTTAACCGTTCGGTAGAAACACCGGAGTGGATGAGTGGCATGGTCGAAATCAATCCCTTGTTTTCGTTGACGTTGAATCGCGTCTACATTCTGATCTTTTGTTTGATGGTTTTTGCGGCCCTGTTCCTGATTTTGCGCAAAACCTCTCTGGGCTTGCAGGTGCGTGCGGTGTCTCAAAATCGCGCCATGGCGCGGGCCATGGGCGTACGTTCTGAATGGGTGGATGCCATGACGTTTGGCCTGGGGTCCGGCATTGCCGGAGTCGCCGGGGTCGCGCTCAGCCAGTTGACCAACGTCGGTCCGAATCTTGGCCAGGCCTACATCATTGATTCGTTTATGGTGGTGGTGTTTGGTGGTGTCGGCAATTTGTGGGGCACGATGGTCGCAGGTTTGTCATTGGGCGTTGCCAACAAAGTTTTGGAACCGTGGTCTGGCGCGGTACTGGCGAAGATACTGGTGCTCGTGTTTATTATTCTGTTCATCCAAAAGCGGCCACGCGGGTTGTTCCCGCAGAAAGGCCGCGCAGCAGAGGCGTGATTTATGTTGGGGCTGAATAACACAACAACGAATGACAAGCAGGTGTTCGATCGCAGCAGTATCCTATTTTTGTTGGTGCTGGGTGGGGTCAGTATTTACGTGGTGCTGGCGAATGTGATTTTCCCCGAGGGGAGCGCACTACATATCTCGACCTATACGGTGACACTGCTGGGTAAGTACCTGACTTATGCCTTACTGGCGGTTGCCGTAGATTTAATCTGGGGATACATGGGCATACTGAGTCTGGGGCATTCCGCGTTCTTTGCCCTGGGGGGCTATGCCATGGGCATGTATCTGATGCGCCAGATCGGCGATCGCGGCGTCTACGGGAATCCGGAGCTGCCGGACTTTATGGTGTTCTTGAACTGGCAGGAGCTGCCTTGGTTCTGGACCGGTTTTGACATGTTCTGGTTTGCCGCACTCATGGTGATGTTTGTGCCGGGGCTTCTGGCTTTTGTTTTCGGCTGGCTGACGTTCCGCTCTCGAGTGACCGGCGTGTACCTCTCCATCATTACCCAGGCATTGACCTACGCATTGCTGCTGGCGTTTTTCCGCAATGAGATGGGGTTTGGCGGCAACAATGGTCTGACGGACTTTAAAGACATCCTCGGCTTCAGCCTGCAGGAAGACAGTACCCGTCTTGCGCTGTTTGCTTTGTCTGCACTTTCCCTCGCGGTGGGCTATCTGGCCTGTCGATTTATTGTCACCTCTCGGTTGGGACGCGTGACGGTGGCGATTCGGGATGCCGAAAGTCGAACGCGTTTTCTGGGCTACCGGGTGGAGAATGTGAAGCTCTGGGTATTTACGTTCTCTGCCGTATTGGCTGGCATTGCCGGTGCACTCTACGTGCCTCAGGTCGGCATCATTAATCCGGGTGAATTTTCTCCGCTGAACTCCATTGAAGTCGTGGTATGGGTGGCTGTAGGGGGGCGGGCTACGTTATACGGTGCCGTCGCTGGTGCGTTGGCGGTCAACTATGGCAAGACCTGGTTCACCGCCGCGTTGCCGGATGTGTGGCTCTTCGCCCTGGGCGGTTTGTTTGTGCTGGTGACGCTGCTGCTGCCGAAAGGGGTGGCAGGCTTGCTGAAGAAGCGGGAGGCGGTATGAGTATTTCCATGTCATCGTATCTGGATGCCATTCGGCAGCGGGATCGTGTTTTTGACTTCCTCGCGCCGCAGGCCAGTACCAAGCTGGACGTCACGAAAGGATACATTCTGTACCTGGAGGGCATCAGTGTGAGCTTTGACGGCTTCAAGGCAATAAATGACCTGAATCTGTATGTGAAGGAAGGGGAATTGCGATGCATCATCGGCCCAAATGGCGCTGGCAAAACCACCATGATGGATATTATCACCGGCAAGACCCAGCCGGATAAAGGGACGGCCTATTTCGGGCAGAACCTCAATTTGCTGGCGATGGACGAGCCGGAGATCGCAGCAGCGGGAATTGGGCGTAAGTTTCAAAAACCCACGGTATTTGAAGAGCATACGGTGTTTGACAATCTGGAACTGGCGATGGCCGGGGACAAACGGGTCTTGAGCTTGTTGTTCGCACGGCTGACACCGGCGCAACAGCAACGGATTGATGAGGTGATGGAGTTGATTGGCTTGGCGGATCATCGAGCCTCACGCGCGGGCGCATTGTCTCATGGACAGAAGCAGTGGCTGGAGATCGGGATGTTGCTGATGCAGAATCCCAAGTTATTGTTGGTGGACGAACCTGTCGCCGGGATGACCCACCAGGAAATGGATCGCACCGCTGAGCTGTTGAATTCCCTGGCAGGTAAACATTCCGTGATCGTTGTCGAACACGATATGGACTTTGTGCGCTCCATAGCGCGGGATGTCACGGTATTGCATCAGGGGAGTGTGCTGATGGAAGGCACGATGGATCAGGTACAAAACGATGCCCGCGTGAAGCAGGTTTATCTGGGCGAGTAGGGGGTGCGACGGTGTTACAAGTAAAACAGCTCAATCAATTCTACGGTGAAAGTCATACCCTGTGGGATCTGGAGATGACCGCCGAGAAGGGCAAGTGCACAGTGCTGATGGGCCGGAATGGGGTGGGTAAAACCACATTACTTAGCTGTGTGATGGGCCTGTTGCCCGCAAAGGGGGGCGAAATCCTGTTTGATGGGCACAATATTTCAGGGTACAGTGCAGAAAAGCGCGCGCCATTGGGGATTGGCTACGTGCCTCAGGGGCGACAGATTTTTCCGATGCTGACGGTCGAGGAAAACCTGAAAATCGGCTTGCCCGTGCGCAAAGACAAAAAAAAACAGATTCCGGACTTTATCTTCGAACTCTTTCCGGTGCTGAAGCAGATGATGCATCGTCGCGGCGGCGACCTGTCCGGCGGGCAGCAACAGCAATTGGCGATCGGTCGTGCGCTGGTCATTGATCCATCGCTGCTGATTCTGGACGAACCGACCGAAGGCATTCAGCCGAATGTGGTGCAGGAAATCGGGGATATCATCATTAAGCTCAACAAAGAGCTGGGATTGACGGTGCTGCTGGTGGAACAAAAGCTGCCTTTTGCGCGCAAGGTAGGAGACCGGTTTTGTATCATGGATCGGGGAAAAACCGTGGCTACCGGTGAAATGCCGGAATTGAACGATGAACTGATTCGAAGCTACCTGACGGTATAAACGGCCGGAGAAATGGCGTTTGAACGCACCCATACCTGAACATATCGCACCTGGCTATGGTGCCACACGAACCTGGCAAGCGGGGCTGACGTTGGAGTTGCAACATCAACCGGCGACCAACCGTACCGTTCTGAGCAAAATGGACTTTTATGGGCCCTTGCGCGTGCAGCGGCCCTTCTATCCCGAAGGTGAGGTCTGTCACCTGTATCTGCTCCATCCGCCGGGTGGAATGGTGAGTGGTGACGAGCTGTCGATTGACATTTCCGCCCAGCCAGGTGCTCATACCGTCGTCACAACGCCCTCAGCCGGCAAAGTGTATCAGGCCGATAGCAGCAATGTCCGGCAGCGACAGAAAGTGACACTGAATGTGGAAGGGGCACTGGAATGGTTGCCCCAGGAAACGATCATCTTCAACGGCGCCAATGGGTGTCTGGATACTGAAATTCATTTGAGTGAAAACAGCCGGTTTATTGGCTGGGATGTGTTCTGCCTCGGGCGGCTGGCCGGTAATTACCCGTTCTTAACGGGTACGCTGGAACAGCGACTGCAGGTGTATAGAGACGGGGTACCCTGCCTGCTGGACCGGCAACGGCTGGTAAAAACCGGCGGAGAAGATGCGCTGTTTCATGCCACGTGGGGGTTTGGCGGTGCGACGGTTTCCGGTACGTGTATCGCAACGATAGCGTCTGAACAGATAACGGAACTGCTGGAGAGGGTACGTACTCAGTTGTCGGGAAGCTTTGCCTGTACGGTCAAAGATAATCTTCTGATCATTCGCTATCTGGGCCACTCTGTGCCGGACGCCAAACGAGGCTTTATTGCGGCCTGGCGAAGTCTTCGCCCCGTGGTGATGGGGCGAGAGGTCACGATCCCGAGAATCTGGCATACGTAAAATGCGGTTCAATCAATAACGACCCAATCAAGAAAAACAAACAAATCAAGAACAACAGGAGCTTCACATGGAGCTGACGCCCAGAGAAAAAGACAAACTGATGATCTTTACTGCCGCCCTGGTAGCGGAGCGCAGAAAGAACAAAGGGCTCAAACTGAATTACCCGGAAGCAATTGCTCTGATCAGCGCAGAGATCATGGAAGGCGCGCGGGAAGGAAAAACGGTCGCTGAGCTCATGAGCAGCGGGCGCACCATTCTTTCCCGTGACGAGGTGATGGAGGGCGTGCCAGAGATGATTCACGAAGTGCAGGTGGAAGCCACCTTTCCTGACGGCACCAAGTTGGTGACCGTGCATAATCCCATTGTATGACGCGCAAGCAAAGGAGACAGGGCATGATTCCAGGTGAATATCAGATCCAGACGGGGGATCTTGAAATCAACGCAGGCAGGGAAACGGTGACCCTCAGCGTGGCAAATTCGGGCGATCGGCCGATTCAGGTCGGGTCCCACTACCACTTTTTTGAAACCAATCCGGCATTGCAATTTGATCGGGCAAAAGCGCGGGGCTTTCGGTTGAATATTCCAGCGGGGACGGCGGTTCGCTTCGAGCCCGGGCAGACCCGTGACGTGGAGTTGGTGGCGTATGGCGGAAAACGTGTGATTTACGGGTTCCGTGGCGAAGTGATGGGGAAGCTGTAATTTGATCGTCAGGGGGCGGAACGGCAGGGAAACTTCTGAGACGCGCTGTAAATACATCCCTGTACGCTCGTATGCTGCCTTCCCTGACAGCATACGGTCTCAGAAATTTCCCTGCCATTCCGCTTGGAACTCAAAATGATCGCGTGAAATCACTACAAGAACAACGACTGGAAAAGGAGAAAATCATGGCCAGCATTTCCCGACAGGCGTATGCCGACATGTTTGGTCCAACCACAGGGGATCGTGTTCGTCTGGGCGATACCGACCTCTGGATTCAGGTGGAGAAAGACTTCACCGCGTATGGCGATGAAGTGAAGTTTGGCGGTGGCAAGGTCATTCGTGACGGTATGGGGCAAAGCCAGTCGGCAGAAGACACAGTTGTGGACATGGTGATCACCAACGCACTGATTCTGGATCACTGGGGGATCGTGAAAGCTGACGTGGGTATTCGCGATGGTCGCATTGTGGCGATCGGTAAGGCAGGAAATCCGGATACGCAAGAGGGCGTCACGATCGAGATTGGGCCCGGGACGGAAGTATTAGCAGGGGAAGGCCAGATACTCACAGCGGGCGCAGTGGATGCCCATATTCATTTTATCTGCCCACAACAGGTAGAAGAAGCACTCATGTCCGGCGTGACAACAATGCTGGGCGGTGGCACGGGGCCAGCTACCGGGACGAATGCCACCACCTGTACGCCCGGCGCCTGGAATATCGGGAAAATGCTCCAGTCGACGGATAATATGCCCATGAATTTCGGCTTTTTGGGCAAGGGGAACGCCAGTTTACCCGAGGCTTTGGAAGCGCAATTGCAGGCAGGTGCCTGTGGCCTGAAACTGCACGAAGACTGGGGAACGACTCCCCAGGCGATTGATACCTGCCTGAGTGTGGCGGAGAAGTACGATGTGCAAATCGCTATCCATACCGACACGCTCAACGAGTCCGGTTTTGTGGAAGATACCCTTGCCGCCTTTAAGGGGCGCTGTATTCACACTTACCATACTGAAGGTGCTGGCGGTGGGCATGCGCCCGATATCATCAAGGCGGCGGGGTACGACTATGTACTGCCCTCGTCAACCAATCCGACGCGTCCTTACACCATCAATACGGTCGACGAACACCTCGACATGCTTATGGTGTGCCACCACCTTGATCCCAACATTCCGGAAGACGTGGCTTTCGCGGACTCTCGTATACGTAAGGAAACCATTGCAGCCGAAGACATTTTGCATGACAAAGGCGTTTTCTCGATGATTGCCTCAGACTCCCAGGCCATGGGACGAATTGGTGAAGTCGTGTGTCGCACGTGGCAAACCGCGCATAAAATGAAAACCCAGTTTGGCTTGCTGCCCGAGGATGCCGATATCGGGGCGGATAACTTCCGCGCCAAGCGCTATATCGCCAAGTACACCATAAATCCAGCGATCACTCATGGCATTGCTCATGAAATTGGGTCCATTGAAACGGGCAAGCTGGCGGATCTCGTTCTGTGGAAGCCCATGTTTTTCGGTGTCAAACCGTCGGTGATCATCAAAGGGGGGATGATTTGTGCGGCACAAATGGGGGATCCGAATGCGTCGATTCCTACACCGCAGCCCGTGCATTATCGCTACATGTTCGGCGGGTTTGGCCAGGCACCTGCGAAGACCTCGGTCACGTTTGTCAGCCAGGCGGCATTGGATGCGGATGTTGGCAGCACGTTAGGATTGGCACGGGCCCTGGTGGGTTGCAAAGGTGTGCGCACGGTTCGCAAGTCGGACATGATCCACAATGCGGCAACACCCGCCATTGAGGTGGACCCACAAACCTATGAGGTGCGCGCTGACGGCGAATTACTGACGTGCGAGCCGGCAAAAGAGCTACCACTCGCGCAGCGGTACTTTCTATTTTAAGTCTGCGAAAAAGGTGTAAGTCGGCGACGAAAGTTAAAGTCGGCGAAGAAGGATGCTGAGCCAACGGCAAGGCAAGCAGACAATGGTTACAACGAGTTCCGCAAATGAAGAGTTCAACCATGTTAAAAGTAATTGAGAACCTGGGCCACCATCATGGCCCTTTTGATGATGTGGTCACGCTTTCTTACGAGCAGCGCACAAAGGGGCGTTTGAAAGCGCATACCGAAAGTGGTGCCGAGCTGGGGATCTTTCTGGATCGGGGCAAAGTCCTCCAGGAGGGGGATGGCCTGAAAACAGAAGATCTGAAAGTTGTGCGTGTGGCCTGCCAGCCTGAAACCTTGACGGAGGCCAGAACAGACGACTGGTTGACCTTTGCCCGGTGCTGTTACCATTTGGGGAATCGCCATGTGCCGCTGCAGGTTGGCGATCGATGGTTGCGATTTCAACCGGACCATGTGCTGGAAGACATGGTAAAACTGCTGGGACTGGACGTTCAGCAGGTGAACGCAGCATTCAGTCCCGAAAATGGCGCTTATGCGGGCGGGCACCACCATTGAATCATCGTAAACTTGCACCCTTGTTGTCGCTGTTGCATTTGTCGAGTCCCAGCCTGCCCATCGGTGGCTTCGCCTGGTCCCAGGGGCTGGAAAGCGCCATTGATCGGGATTGGGTAAAAGATGCACCGAGCCTGGAAAGCTGGTTGACCGGTGTTGTCACCGAAGGCTTGGCCTCGCTGGATGCACCACTGTTCTGTCGGTTGTATGGTGCATTTCACGAGGGTGACTTCGCTGCTGCCGATCACTGGAACAGCTTTCTCCGTGCGAACCGGGAAACCGCCGAACTTGTGCAGGAGGAAGAAGCTCTGGGTGATGCATTGAGGAAGCTGCTTGTGTCCCTCGGCTACGCGGCACCCGAAGTGTGGACAGCGTGGCATCACAAACCAGGGTATATCGCCATGTTCGCCTGCGCGGCCCAACGCATGAACATTTCGTGCGAAGCCGCCTTGGCGGGTCTGCTGTGGAGCTGGTTGGAAAATCAGGTCATGGTCGCCTGTAAAACGATTCCCTTAGGGCAAACCCAGGCGCAGAAGGTGCTGGTGGCGCTGATGCCGGCCCTGGAGCGAGTTATCGAGAGTGCGCCTCGCCTGGCGGATGCCGAATTGGGCAATACGTTGCCCGGCGTGGTGATGGCCAGTGCCTGGCACGAGACACAGTATTCCCGCTTGTTTCGCAGTTAGAGGCTGTGGCAGGCATTGAGTAGAGAACAGGAGAACATTATGACAACCCAATGCCTGAGAGTAGGCGTCGGTGGCCCGGTGGGGTCCGGAAAAACCGCATTATTGAAGCAGCTTTGTCTGGCGTTACGCCAACACTACAACATGGCGGTGGTGACGAATGACATCTACACCAAAGAAGATGCAGAGTTTTTGTTGCGTAATGATGCGCTGTCCGCCGACCGTATCAAAGGGGTAGAGACCGGCGGTTGCCCACACACCGCCATTCGTGAGGATGCGTCCATGAATCTGGCAGCCATCGAAGAACTTCAACAGGCGCATGCCGGGCTGGAGCTTGTGTTGGTGGAGAGTGGTGGCGATAACCTCAGCGCGACGTTCAGCCCCGAACTGTCGGATTTGACACTCTACGTCATTGATGTGTGCGCGGGAGACAAAATTCCCCGAAAAGGTGGCCCCGGCATTACGAAATCGGATTTGCTGATCATCAACAAGACCGACCTCGCTCCCATGGTGAATGCTTCGCTGGAGGTGATGGATCGGGATGCGAAGAAAATGCGTGGGGAGAAACCGTTTGTTTTTACCAATCTGATTCGAGGGGACGGGCTGCAAGACATCATAGACTTTATCATTGATCGGGGTATGTTGAGGCCAATGACCGCAGCTTGATCCAGCCCGATCTCTTCCGGTCCACCCATCGCTGGTGGACCCGCCTCCCTGACGCCGCCTCCGTTCGCTTTCCCGTCTCGTTCCTCTTTTGCATGATTTAACACAAATTTACCCTGTTTTACGAAAAATGAGCGTATGATCATGAGAATTGCGGCTAAATTTTGCTCAATGTCGCTATATAAGGAAATCGGCTTAATTTCAGGGGTTTTTCCACGTGATTTCAGGGAACACAGCTACTGCACTCATACGCACGGTATGGGCAATTCTACTTGGGGGCCTGTTGAGTTCAGCGTCTACGGCAGGCACGGTAGACCGGCACGAATGTTATTCCAACGAATTCTGTGTCACGGTGATTGATGAAGGCTCTTTTTTAGAGGTGAAACTCGCGAATATTGCGCCCTACGCATTAACCGTGTCGTTTGATATGACGTTGGAAAACCTGACGGATGAAGGGAAGCCCGAGTACAGCGAGTTGGGTGTCGGTGAGACCGTCCAGGTGACGCAACTCGCTATCATTGATATGAAAAAGGATGTGAATTATTCATTCAATTTTTTCTGGACACCCGGATTAGCATCTAACGTCCATGACGATAATGTGGTATACCAGTTGCCATTCCGCACTGGAGAAACTCACGACATATTGCAAGGCTACTATGATGATCCGGACCCGGCGCGTGTTTATTCTGTATATTTCTCCCTGCAGGAAGGAGCGCCGATATTCGCAACGCGTGGTGGGACGGTGCGATTTGTTGAGGATAATGAGAACGGATCCTTGGCATTCTCGAATTTTATAAAGATTGAGCATCCAGATGGCACCTATGGTGAGTATCGTAACCTTCAATCTGGCAGTATCGACGTCGTGGAGGGCCAGGAAGTTACTACCGGCGCTCCACTGGCGCTTGTCGGTAAATCGCAAGAGTTGTCGTATGTCTATTTTCGTGTCACTAGCCCAGTGAGTGGCAAAGCGCTGACGTCCCACTACGTTTTATTCCAAACCGCCAATGGCGTCGTTGACTTGAAAACGGGTGATAGTGTGACGTCTGGCCCTGACACTGGCGAGGGCACAGACACCGGCGGCACAGACACCGGAGGCACAGACACCGGAGGCACAGACACCGGAGGCACAGACACCGGAGGCACCGATACCGGCGGGACAGACACCGGCGGGACAGACACCGGCGGGACAGAAACCGGCGGCACAGACACCGGAGGCACAGACACCGGAGGCACAGACACCGGCGGGACAGACAACGGCGGGACAGACAACGGCGGGACAGACAACGGCGGGACAGACAACGGCGGGACAGATAACGGCGGGACAGATAACGGCGGGACAGACACCGGCGGGACAGACACCGGCGGGACAGATACCGGCGGGACAGACACCGGCGGGACAGATAACGGCGGGACAGATACCGGCGGGACAGATAACGGCGGGACAGATAACGGCGGGACAGATAACGGCGGGACAGATAACGGCGGGACAGATAACGGCGGGACAGATACCGGTGGGACAGATACCGGTGGGACCGATTCCGGTGGGACCGATTCCGGTGGGACCGATTCCGGCGGTACCCAAGCCTATGCCTATCAGGTACAGTCCATGTACGTGGCTTACTATGGGCGGGCCGGGGATTACGATGGCGTAAGCTGGTGGAACAGCGCGTTGGCCAGCAGCCAGGGCGCGCTCGAAGACATTATCAATGCATTCGGCAGCTCTGCCGAGTATGAAAACCGGTTTGGTGACCTGTCTACGGCAGAACTGATCACAAACTTATACCTGCAGATGTTTGGTCGCACCCCGGAAGCGGAAGGGTTGGCCTGGTGGACGGAAGAAATCGACAGCGGCCGTGTCACCCTGCCGGAAGCGGCAGTGCGCATTGCTCAGGGTGCACAAAACAATGATCAAGTGGTTTTGCACAATCGCACCGTCGTCGCCATGCGCATTACTGAGGCAATAGAGCAGTCCGATAAAAGCTATCAACTGGATCAGATCGCCCAGGTGAAGGATTTTTTGCAGACCGTGGATGCACTCACCCAGCCGGATGTCATCGGGTTGACCGCACTGATGGATCAACTCCCGTGAGCTGATTCGTGATCGGAGTGAAAGTCTGCGAATTGATGACTATACTTTTGTCAGGAACGTCATCCCATTGTCAGAAGGTGCTCGGTTACGCATGGATCAACCAATGTTTGAGCTGGTGTTTGAAGGCCAGATCGTAGAAGGACAAGCCATCGCTACGGTTCAGGCGAACATGGCCAAGCTGTTCAAGGCCAGCGAAGACCAGATGGCGAAAATGTTTGGGGGCAATCGTGTTGTCCTGAAAAACAAGCTGGACAAGGCAACGGCCCTCAAATATCAAGCGGTTCTGAAGAAGAACGGGGCCATCGTCAAAATTGCTCTGATGTCTGCAGGTGCATCGACGGCACCTGCATCCGGGACCACACCTACCCCGATGGCGCAGAACCGGTCGCCCCAGCCCGCCAGCCCGCAAGCCGCGCCTGCTCAGCCCACATCTTCTCAGCCAGAACCCGCAAAAACTACGACCTCTCCCGGTCGAGCTACGTTTGCTTTGCCGGATGATGAGCCATCCCCTTCCGCCGGCCAATCCTCGCGCCCAGTGGCGTCTGCACCGTCACAGTCATCGTCCCCGGCACAAACTCCGACTTCATCGGCGGCGTCGGAGACAGGGCGGTTGAATGTCGGTGGCGAAAAAGTGGATGAAATTCTTGCCGGCAAACCCATGGATATCGCGCCCGTGGGTGCACAGATCGGGGAACACCAAGAGGTGGAAGCGCCTGTGTTTGAGCATCTGGAGGATATTACCATTGCACCGGCCGGCAGTGACCTCCTGGAATCGGAAGCCTTACCGCCACCACCTGCGCCGGATGTCAGTCACATCTCCATCGCCCCCGTGGGCAGTGATATGGGGCAGCTGAAGAAAGATGAGAAGGTCACGGTACCCGATATCTCCCATATTAAACTGGAAAAATAATCTCCCTTGGAAAAAAAGGACTTTTAGCACTACGCTGAATAAGCCGTCATGTAAAAACTCTCGGGGCTCAAATTCGTGTGATGGCACTTGAACTGGTTGCTTGAAACAATGCGGAGAGGGTGTGCTGATGCGAGGTATTACGTCTAAGTTAACTTTGAGTTTGATGTGTATCGTTTCCATTGTGCTGGTCAGTTTCGGCTACATGGATTACAAAAACAGTGAAACCCGGTTAAACGAAGATCTGAATCGAGACATCGATATCGTCAAGTCGCGCTTGTTGACCTCTCTGCCCATCCCTCTTTGGAACTACGAATCACACATCATCAATAAAATTCTCGTCTCCGAAATCCCTGAAATATTTCTTGCCGGTATCCGAGTGGTGGGCACCAATGGCAAATCTCTGGGCGGGGTGATCATGGGGGCGGATGGCGCTCCGGTCGTGGATAAGGACTTCAGTGTTGAGAGCAATCTGGTAGAGAAGGCGGACATTTACTTCACTGAAGAGGGCAACAACGAGGTGGTCGGTACCCTCGAGTTGCATGTGACTAAAAAACACATTAAAGCCGTGCTGGCTCAAAGCCTGGAACGGACTCTGATACAGCTGGTGAGTACGGATCTGGTGATCCTGATACTTTTCTTCTTTGTGTTGAAGCCCATCGTTGGTCCGTTGAAATATTTGACAGAAGTAGCCAGTAAAATTGCCGGCGGGGACTACAGTGCCGAAGTGGTGCGCCAGTCGAAAGACGAGGTCGGTGACCTGTCGGAAAGCTTTAACAGCATGCGGTTGACCATTCAGAAAAAAATGGGCGACTTATCCAGCATTAATTCCATCGGCGAACAGCTGACACTGACCTATCAGCGAAACAAAGCATTGGAAATAGTTCTGGGGCGCTTAAGTCAGCATTCCAGCTTCAAGAACGGCTCGATCTTCCTGTGGAATGAAGAAGCAGGGAAGTATACCGTGCAGGGTGTGTATCCCCCGCATGAGAAGCCTGCCGAGCCGCGATCCTTTCTTCCGGGAGAAGGGATCATCGGCCTGGCCGTCGCAGAAAAAATACCCATCTTCGTGCCGGATACCCACAGCGACGAGCGATTCATCGGCGCGACAAAGGCTTCTCCGGTGGCGCTCTTGTGTGTTCCCCTGCTGGACCAGGACCGAGTGATTGGTGCGCTCAACTTTACCGGCGATGTCGGCGAGGTTGTCTATCGGGAGGGAGATGAAGAGTTTGTCACGTCCATTGCCCGCTCTCTGGTCATCACGCTCAAGAACATCGAGATGCGTGAGGAAATTGAAGAACACAATCGTAACCTGGAATTGAAGGTGCAAGAGCGGACGGCGGAGCTGCAATCCAAGACCAATGATATCAGCGCCATGATGCGCAATTTGCAGCAAGGGCTGTTTACGATTCTTTCCGAAATGAGCATCCATCACGAATACTCGAAGTTTCTGGAGCAGATTTTTGAGACGGAGCAGATTGCGAACAGGCCATTTATGGATTTGCTGCTCGCAGATGTCGACTTAACGGAAGACGAAAAGGCACAAATCAACGTGTCTATCTCCACCTTGATCGGCAGCGATGAAATGATGTGGGACTTCAATTCCCACTTGTTGCCAAAAGAATTAATCCGAACCCGCGGTGAGTCGAAGCAAATTTTTGAAGTGGACTGGAATCCCATCGTCAACGACGATGAAATCGAAAAGATTATGGTGACTGTGCGAGATGTGACAGAGTTGAGGCGGTTACAACTTGAAGCGGAAGAACAGAAAAAGGACCTGGAAATTATCAGTCAACTGCTCAATACCGAAGCCGCAAAATTTTACGAATTTGTTGAGAGTGCCCGTGAGTACATCGACAAAAACCGGGCTTTGGTGGTGTCTGCCACCGGTGTTACGGAGGAAATGGTTCAGATCCTGTTCCGCAACATGCACACCGTGAAAGGGAATGCTCGAACCTTTGGGCTGACCTACATTACGGAGTGCGCACACCTGGCAGAAGCCACCTATGATGCGTTACGAAAATCGGATGCGCCGGAATGGCATCCAGAGCAGCTGCAAGATGAATTGACGGCATTGAGCGATGAAATTGATCACTACGTCGCTGTGGCGAGTGACAAACTCGGGTTGGATGCCAAGAGTCAGGATCTTAAAGGCATTAATGCGCAGATGATCAAAGCGCTCATCGAAACCTTGGGTGATTTGAGTCAGAGCGAAGCCATTGAATCTTCAAAGCGGGAAGTCATGCGGGCGCAGTTACGCACCCTGTATGGTGCCGTTTTTGATTCGCTGGAAGACACGATCAATGACGTCGCGGTGTCTCTGCCCTCACTCGCCCAGTCAGTCGACAAGCCTGCGCCGCACTTGGAGCTGGACTGTGAAGATATTTATATGTCGAAGAAATCGAAGGCCGTTTTGAATGATGTGTTGATGCATTGTCTCAGGAATTCGGTGGACCACGGCATCGAGTCTGTCGCAGAAAGACAGGCGAAAGGCAAGGATGAAGCCGGGCACATTCGTATCCGGGGGCATCGTGCCGGCAACACTGTGGTGTTGTTGATTTCGGACGATGGCGGCGGGCTTGCGCTGGGGAAAATTCGCCAGAAAGCCATCGAACAGGGGCTCATTGATGCGCAGAATGTGATGGATAACAATGCCGTGGCGGATCTGGTATTCCATTCCGGCGTGTCTACCGCCGAAAAAGTCACCCAAATATCGGGGCGTGGTGTGGGTATGGATGCCGTGCGGAACTTTCTGCGCGACCTGGGGGGCGACATCCACCTCAAACTGGCCTCGAACGATCCTCACGATTATGTTCCCTTTGAAACCGAGATCGTGCTGCCGGAATCCATTTTTGAGCGTATGTAGGTCGTGTTGTCGTTTGCGGTTACAATGGGCGGGATGTTCACTCAAATCCAGGGACGCCCACATGAACGGATTCCTTTCTTCCCGTCTGCCTGACACATGGGCAAAGCACCTTCTACGGTGGCTTTGCCTGAGTGCTCTGCTGTTTTCAACATCCTCAGGGGCTGATACCCCCGCCCAATCGACAGTCTCTGGCAAACGCCCGGTGGTGGGTTTGGTGCTGAGTGGGGGTGGTGCGCGTGGTCTGGCGCATGTGGGTGTGCTCAAAGCGCTGGAAGAAATGCGGATTCCGGTGGACGTCGTCGTGGGCACCAGTGCGGGATCGGCTGTTGGAGCGCTCTATGCCATGGGCTTGCAAGTGTCCGAAATTGAGGACCGCTTTCACACCATGGACTGGGAGCGGGGCTTTGAGGATCAGGGTGATCGCAGCGCGCTGGCCATGCGTCGAAAACAGGAAGTGTCTCGCCACTCCGTGGATGCCACCCTTGGTTTGAACGAACAGGGCATCGTGCTGAAAAGTGCGCTTGTTCAAGGGCAGCAGCTGGAGCTGATTCTCAACGAGATGACAGCGGAAGCAGCGCAAATTTCAGACTTTGATCAATTTCCTCGTCGTTATCGTGCCGTCGCCGCGGATCTGGCTTCCGGCGACGCGGTCGTGCTGGATAGCGGTTCTGTTTCACGTGCGATTCGTGCGAGTATGTCCATCCCGGGGGTGTTTCCTCCGGTGCCCTGGCAGGGGCGTCTTCTGGTGGATGGCGGAGTGGCGAACAACCTGCCCATCAGCGTTGCCCGGGCGTTGGGGGCGGAGGTCATCATCGCTGTCGATATCAGCGAACCGCTCACCGCGCAGGACAAGCTCACGGACATATTGGCCATCGCGGGCCAAATGACCAACTTCCTCACACGCCGGAACGTCGAGCAGCAACTCAAGCTGTTAAAGCCACAGGATGTTTTGATTCTCCCGGATTTGGGCACCGTGACCTCCGCTGATTTTTTCCGGAGTGATGAAATCGTGGAAATGGGGGCGACCGCGACAAGAAAGCAGGCCGCAACCCTGCGGAATCTGGCCTTGAATGAAAGGCAGTTTCGGCGTTATCGGCGAAATTTGCGTTCCGTGGCCTCTACCGTGTGGCGACCGGACGACGTGCGTATCCTGAACACCAGCCAATTGCCGGATCACCTGATTCGGCAGCGAATTCGACAAAAAACCGGGTCCGTGCTGAATCGGAAAAAGCTGGAGACCGACCTCAATGAAATCTATGGCATGGGTTACTTTGAGTCGGTGAACTACTCATTGAGCGAAGAGAATGGCAAAAACATCCTCTGGATTCGTTGCGTTGAAAAGAGCTGGGGCCCCAATCATCTCTTGTTTGACTTTGCCTATGAAGAAGACTTTGACCTGGATCGCCGTATCCGTCTGGGAGGTTCCCTAAGCTTGACCGGGTTGAACGCGTTGGGTGCGGAGTCTACTACTACTCTGTCGATTGGCTCCGAGCCGGAATTACGCACCGAATTTTACCAGCCTCTGGAGCGGGCGAAAGGTGTGTATACCCTCGCCCAGGCAGGCATACAGAAGCGACTGTTTAATTACTTTGATCAAGAGACGCTCCTGACGGAGGCTGAAATTCTGGACATTTCTCTGCGACTGAGCGTCGGAAAAGAGTTCCGGAACTGGGGGGATCTTCGAGCGGGTGTGGCTTACTCAGATACCGATGTTTCGGGGCGAGTCGGGGTAAATGCCGGCGAAAAACTGGCGATTCAGCACGTGGGTGTGTATTCGGAGTTTCGCTTTGACACGCTGAATCACCGCGCATTGCCCACAGCAGGGAGCTTTCTCAGTGCTCGATTTGAACAGGATTTGACCCAGTTAGGGGCCGACCAGCCGCTGACCTGGACGCGATTGCGGGGTGTGCATGTGATTGGGCATGAGGACTGGGCACTTCACCTGGCGGCGCGGGGTCAAAAAGTGTTTGACGGCACGGCCTTTCTGGATACTTCCTTTAACCTGGGGGGCGAGGGGAACCTCAGTGCTTATCCCAGAGACTGGCTTGCGGGTCAGGAGTCTTTGCTGGGTTCGGTGGGGCTGTATCGACAGATTCGCGGTGGTTGGCGCACTTACTTTGTCGGCGCTGTGATGGAGGCGGGGCGAGTATGGCAACCGTACTCCCCAACGACTGAGCGGGATTGGCTGCCCTCCTTTTCTCTGACAGCAGGCACCGACACACTCCTTGGGCCCGTTAAAATTACCTTGAGCCAGGGGCAGTCCGGCGAAGGGGCGGTGTATCTGAGTATTGGGAAAGTTTGGCCGGAGCAATAACGCCCCCTCTCGCGAACATCACTGCTTTGGTGTGATGGGGTAGCCAGCGTCTGCCATGGCAGTGCTCAACACCGATTCCGTCACGGCACCGGTGACCGAGAGCGTCCTGGTCTCAAAGCTCACCTGAGCAGCATCTACCTCGGGTAACGCGCCTGCAACTTTCTGAGCGGACTCGGCACAACCCTCACAGGCCAGGCCGTCGATGTGGTAACTGCGGGGTGAAATCTGGGTGTTCATACGTTTATCCTGTCGTGGTGGCTTATTGTGTTCCATGCATATAACCGACGTGCCCATTGCTAAAGATTGTTATGGGGGCTCCACGGTTCTCAGCATGTGACAATAGTTTAACGCGTTTTGACGTAAAGGGAGTTAACGAATACTGACTGTTAGAATTTGAAAGTTAATAGAAGGTCAGATTGAATTAATTCTGCCCAAGAATAAAGTCTCGTCAGAAACAAATTGGCGCGGTTTTTTGTCAGTGCATATCTTGAAAATTGAACGGAATATCCTCGGCTGATAACTGTTGTCTCTTGTGTGTAATAGCGATGATAAACACGTTTTGCTGCCTTATATGGTAAATCAGCCGCCATGTGTGAACGCTGATTTCTCGCACATCATCTCGACCTATCTCAGGAACGACTTTTCCTCGATTGGGTAAATCGGCCAAAGGCTCGACTTTTACTAGCATGTCATTGGTGACATTTTTGGCGTTGATGGGTGAATCTTCGGCAATGTAACGGTGAATACTTTTAAGATCCTTCTTAGCTCGCGCTGTCCATATTACCATTGCTCGATCTCACGCTTTAATTCCTCGTGCGTGATGGTATTGCCATTCTCAACATCAGCCATGCCTTGATGTACTTTGTTGATTACATAGAGTCGGTAAACGATCTCTTCAAAGTCAACATTGTCGGGTAGTTGTTGAATGGCTTGTAAGGCTTCTTCTTTTGCGGTTTGCGCTGATTGCATAAAAGTCTCCTTAAAATTGTTTCACCCATTTTCTTTCATGAGTGATTCATTGTACCTCGGCTTAAATGAAAAGAAGAGGACTCAATTGTCGTTATACCGTTACTTGTATCAGGTGTTTATGCCTGCTTCTTGAATTACGAACTCTCAATGAACGTATCTGACTCATTCGCCAGTTCCTCCTGAGTGTATCCCGCTTGTTTATGTAGGTTTGACAAGTGTTTACCAAAGTTGGTCAGCTGTTCTATGTTCTTTCCGGCATCGGCAGAGATTCAAGCATGGCTCGATAGGTCCGCAACGAACTTTACCGATGTGAAGGAAAAATCCCTGAAGAAAGCAGGAAAAGTTTTGGAAGTGGGGCCACCTCACAACTACCCCAAACTCGCCAGCACCTGATCACATTGCGCAAAGCCATAAAATGTGACAATCCGCTTTAACTCTTCTTCGTCTTTCGCAGCAATGGCGTCAATGGAGTGACGCATGGCATCGAGGTTATCCTGCAGCACTTTCGGCCCCTGTTTCAGCGCCACAAACGCGCATCGTTTGGCGGAGGGCCATAAGTCCTGTATCGCGGAGACTAAGAAGTAATTGTCGGCGTACGCCAGCGACACCTGGGTGTACACAATACCCAGGTCGAGAAACTCCATCAATTTACCGGATTTGAAGCAGTCGCTCATTTGTACATAAAGCTCTTCGAGGCGCTCCAGCTCTTCCGGTTTGCAGTTCCGTACGAGTTTTACCCCGGTGTGATTGAGGATCAGCACCATCGCCTCATACAGGCTTTTCACAAAATGCTCGTCCAGTTCTGTGACGTAGGTGCCTTTCCGCGGAATGTTACGCACCATATGTCTCTTTTCCAGCAGCAGCAGGGCTTCACGGATCGAGCCATGGCTCACATCCATTTCTTTCGCCATCGCGGCTTCATAGATGCGCTCACCAGACTTGAGCTGACCAAACGCGATGCGGTTTTCCAGATGCAGCGCGACCTGTTCTGTCAGGGTTTCTCTTGGTTTGAATTCCACGCAGGGCTCACTTTCGTCTTTGTCGTATTCTATTGATTATAGACTGCAGATGCAGGGCACAATCAAAAGCGACCTAGTTTAATCAGAAATTTTTGCGAAGCCAAGCGCTCGCTGACTTCGGGTCAGTCAGGATTGAAAGCTTTCGAGGTACGTGGGGTAGCCTCTGCGTCGCGCTGCAGAGTGTGCCGCACGGCCGAAACTCCGGGAACCACAGATGAAAACAGCATCGCAGGAATGGTTGTCCAGCTCGTCGAAATCCGGTCGGCCCTGCCGGAAAAAAACCTCCGGCCAGCGGGTCAGAAATGACGTGGGCCAGGAGCCCTGAGACAAATACAGCGTTACATGCAGTCGGTCAATGTTGGTCTTGAACGTGTCATAGTCGCTCAACAGCAAGGCGGCTTCATCTGCGTCACGGAGACTCCAGATGATCCCCACAAACCGGGCCGGATGAGACCTTTGGCGCAGCAAGTGAAGAAATGGCGTGATACCAATACCCCCGCCCAGCAGCCACAACTGCTGTTGTTGTGTACTGGCCACACAAACACTGCGATAGGGACCGCGCATATCCACCAGTGTTGTGCGTTCCGGTAGTGCAAAGAGTGCCTGGGTCCAGTCACCCGCCCGGCGAATCTTGACCACACATTCATCGTGAGAGGATTGAGTGACAGAAAACGCGTGCCACTCGCGTGAAAGTGCGCTCAAACGCAGCAGCACATAATCGCCAGTGTTCGGAAGAAACGCTGTTTTGGGCGTGATGGTGAGTCGTAGCAGATTTTCATTGATCTGCTGACAGGTTCCCGTAAGGCCATGTTGGCTTCGGTCCAACAGGCGCGTGAGGTAGAGCGCGAGAACCGGCGATACGAGCCAAAGCCAGTGATGTGGCACATGCAGCAACAGGAGCCCGCCGAGCACATAGCTCAGTCGGTGAGACAGCTGAAACAGGTGGTAATGCTTCCGCCGGACGACCGGCAGTGCCAGAACGGAAATGACCAGCATGCACAGAAATAAACCGACGCCCGTCATGTTGACTCGGAACTGGTGGGACTGCACGCCCTGTTTCGTCCACGAGTGTACTTCTTCAAAAGTGATGAGTGGAATGCGCGGGATGGCGTAGGTTTGGGTGGAACTCTGGCTATGACATTTTGTGCAGTCTTCCTTCATGATCGGGCGGATAATCTGATCGAAACTGGCCTCTTGGGCACCGTCTTTGATCCAGGCATGCACTTGATGGATGCTTTCATCGTCACTCACGAACTCGTACATCGAGGTACGCATACTTCGCACCAGGTCCGGTTCCGTGCCCATCACTGTTTGGAAAAACGGTGCATCGAGCGAGTGGTAATACGTTAGGTAGCCAATGGCGTGGCCTGACCCCAGGCAAAAAACCAGATAGCCGGCGTATCGGTGCAGTCGCTGCAATGCGGAGGGCGCAGCCCAGCGTGCGATGGGAAGGCGGTACAGAAAATTCGTCAACACACGCAGAACCGGGAGCCACAACACGGTCAACAGGGCGAGCAGGGCGTAACTGCTCGCCCGGCCCCACTGGAGCGCGGATGTAGTCGTGTCGTTGGACTGATAGTGATAGCCGGAAAGAAACTGGTACAGACTCAGTGACAAAATGCCGGCCACAATAATCAACAGGGGGATATGTCTACGCCAGTGCATCACTCAAACCGAAGTTGCAGCGCTTTTTTATGGAAAAGGTGGTTGATCTGCGCGTTATCAAATGCCGTGACACCAAAATGATACACTTTGTCGAAATTGGTGAACTGAACATCCTGGGAGGTGCTTTGCTCCCAGTGAGTGGTCAGGGTGCGTTTGATTTCGAGCGTCCATACGCCATCCTGCCAGGTGCCATAGCCTTGAATATCGCCCCGACTGCCTGTTGCGGCTTCAAGAATCATGCTGCCAACGATGTCACCTTCAATGGCGGTATCCGTAAACGGCTGCTTTTGGGCGTTCAGTACCCAGTAGGGCTGGCTGCTCTGTCCTTGGGTCATATAGGCCGGTGCGGTGTGGTCGGCGTTGACATTTTTCCGATAGCCGCCGCCGGTGCTCTCATCACTGTGCCGACCCCAGCCTTTATTCTGCGCATGGTCACTGTTCATATACTGATCGTCCACCTGCTTGACAGGATTGGTGCGGGCAGACTTCCAGTGCCAGATATCAATGGTCTGGCCGGCTGAAGTGTAGTGTCGGCCAACCGAGGTATCCTTGATGCCCTCCAGAATGCCGTTTTCAGCCATATGGCAGGATTTGTCACAGCCTTTCTTTGCAAATCCGGATTGATTGATGTTCCAGAGAAACGCAAATTTGTCTTCATAATACGTGTTGTCATTGCCGGTTTGATCCGGACGCTTCATCAGTTTCCACTGACCATCTGCCTGTTTGATCCAGGGAAATCGGCCCAGGCTTTGCGTTGGGTCCGTCCACTCCACGAGAAAATACACGTATTCCGCATCATACATTGACCGTAGTTTAACGGTGGTTTCCTTGATGCCTTCGTAACGGGGTACTGGCTCGTAGGGCAGCTCGTTCAGCTCAATGACCAGCGGGCTGGCTGCCGACCAGTGCTGATCTACCTGCCCATCGATCGTCAGCGGTTGATCCGTTTTTGCGCTGGTCAGCACCAGGCTGTTAGCGAGCGCGGTCAAAGGAAGGAGCGAAAGGGCGGCACACACGAGAGGTTTCATAGGCTTATATTTGCTGTGGATTCGGTGAATGTGCGCGCATGGTATTTTAATGAAGAACGTAATGCAAATAAATATCATTTACATATAGTTGGGAGTCTGGGCAGCGCTGCATACCTAATAGCTCAGTCGAAATTTGCTCCGATAGTCTGTGGGCGTTAATCCTGTGTGACGCTTGAACAGATCGCGGAAAAAGCGCATGTCTTCGTAGCCGGATGCACGGGCGATGTGCTCTACGGTGTGTGACGTAGCTTCCAGTTGCCGCTTGGACCAATCGATCCGAAGCATCTGAATGTAGGGTAGCAATGAAATGCCGGTGGCCGCTTTAAAGCGCCTTTTCAGCTGGCGTTCGCTGATGTGGCAGTGATCTGCGAGGGTGGCAAGTGAGAAGGTTTGCTGGAATTGCGCGGCGATCCAGTCTTGCGCCTGGTGCACCAGGGCATCGGTATGTTGTCGGTTGGGGTCAAACTGGGCGTATCTGGCCTGGGAGTCTCTGTCCAGATCAATCAACAGAATTTTGGCACAGGTTTGTGCCAGCTCCGAGCCCCAGAGCAGATTGATCAGGTAGAGGCAGAGGTCCTGGTAGGCGCTGGCACCTCCGGCGCAGATCAAACGGTCCTCATGGGTGATCAGCGCATCCGGTTGGACGTGAACATCTCGGTGGCGACGTTGCAGTAACCCCGTGCAACGCCAATGCGTCGTGGCGGGTTTGCCAGCGAGCAGGCCCGTGGCGGCGAGGACAAACGCGCCCGTGCATATGCTCGCAATGGTCGCGCCTCCGTCGTATTGCCGCCGTAACCAGCTGAGGAGCGCTTCCGGGAAGTGCAACGCCTGCGCGTCCGGGTAACCGATGGCCCCTAACAGTACCAGGTCTGTGGCGGGAATCTCGCGGAATGAGGCATGACAGGTGAGGGCAATCTGGTTACTGCAGTGCACTTGTGGCTCCTCCTGCCCGGAAAGTAACTCCACAGTGAGCGGCGTATGCCGGGGGAGTATCTGTTTCGCCAGATTCATAATTTCCAGCGGGCCGGAGACCGAAGACGCGGGGCTGCCGTTCAGTGCGATGATTGAAATATGCATGATGTCCTATTCACAGCCATAAAAGGTCATATATGCCACTTATACAATCAGGAATCAAGGTCTAGAATAATAATTAATCAATTCGTAGCCCCAGCCGACATCTCTCTAGGAGGTATTTGTGACGCATCAGCAATTAATCGAGAAGTTTTACACCGCCTTTCAACAGCGTGATCATCAGACCATGGCCAGCTGCTATCACCCGGAGGCTTCATTTCAGGACGAAGCTTTTACCTTGCGGGGTAAAGAAATTCTGGCCATGTGGCACATGCTGTGTGAACGGGGAAAAGATCTTACGCTGGCGTATGAAGTGACCGAACAGGCGGGAAAAGTGACGGCTCATTGGGAGCCGCGCTATTCCTTCAGTCAGACAGGGCGCTTTGTGCACAATATCATCGATGCGGAGTTTGAGTTCAAAGATGGCCTGATCTATCGGCATGTCGATCGATTTAACTTCTGGCGCTGGAGTCGGCAGGCGTTGGGAATCCCGGGCGTGTTGTTGGGCTGGACGTCACTGTTGCGGAACAAGGTGAGTGCCATGGCCGGAAAAACGCTTCAGAAGTTTATTGAGAAACACCCGGAGTACAGTGCTTAGTACAGGGGCGCAGCCGTTGTGTATCAGGGCAAGCCCTGGTTATTCGTGCGATAATAAACAGACAGAGGCAAAAGGGTGGTGAGACGTGATGCCAATTAACCATCGTCTTCGCAGGAGGCAGCAAGTCGGCACGTTGTGCAGCGCGCTGCTTTTTGTGGCCAGTGCGCTCGCCTCTGCGCCCCGCTTGGCCGAGGAAGGGGCGCCGAACTCCGCGAGTGAGTTGGCCCGGGCGCACTACCTGCAGGATCGGCGAAACCCGTTTTCCATGAACTATCGCGGGACGGAAGCGATTCTGTCACCGTCGGGCACCCTGCATTTTGTGGCGGCCTGTCAGCTTGCTGATACTTTGGGTCGTATTGAGCGGGTGATGTTTGATGCGACGTCAGGATTTCAGCACTGTGTAAAATCCGTGGTGCGCGAGGGCGCGAATGATCACATTGAGATTGAGGTGCTGGCAGATCAGGGGCAGACCGAAGCCATCGCCGTCACGATACGGTTTAACCGTCCGATGGCGGCTAAGGCGGTATTCGAGCACTATGAACCCATACTCCAGCACATCGCCTTCCAGTTCAGCCAGGATAGCCTGCCCAGCAGTATTGCGATGATCGAGACCGGGCAGTCGATCGCATTCACATCCACCAGTGGTGGATTTGTCGGCGTGCTGTCGCTCGCCCCAGCCTACCTTGAGTTTTCGTATTCTCGCTAAAAAGTACGGCGCGATCATCGGAGATGAGTTCTCTCACAGAATCGGCGAGAACAGTCGGGCGGTGCGACAGGCGATTCGGAACGTCAGTCCCCGGTCCCGGTAGTGGTCTGCGGTGATGAACTCGGCACTTTCGAAGTCCTTTTCCAGCATACGTGTGACTTCACGAATCCGGGCCGGATGGGCACACAGGGCATTGATTTCAAAATTGAGCTGCATGGAGCGTGTATCAAAGTTCGCACTGCCGACACTGGCGAGTGCGTCGTCGACCAGAAGTATCTTCTGGTGCATGAAGCCTTTTTGATACCCAAAGACTGCAATACCGGCCCGGTCGGTGTCTTCCAGAAAGGCTTGTGTTGCCAGGAAGATGACCTTGTGATCGGGTTTCACCGGAATCAGAACACGCACGTCCACACCACGGAGTACCGCCAGTTCAAGCGCTCGCAAAATCGCATAGGTGGGTACAAAGTAAGGGGTGGCGATCCACAATCGCGCGCGGGCGCTGTTAATGGCGGCCAGGAAAAACAATTCTCCCGTCTCCTGTTCGTCGGCTGGCCCGGAGGGAAGGATCAACGCCGTTTCATCCGCCTGTGTACAGTGATGTGGTTGCCAATTCAATTCGGGAAGGGCTGCCGTGGCCCAGTGCCAATCTTCCAGAAAAGCCATTTGCAGCCCCAGTGTGGCGGGGCCGGTGATTTGAAGGTGAGTGTCACGCCAGTGTCCGTGCTTCGGCAGGCTACCCAGGTATTCATCACCGATGTTGATGCCTCCGGTGAATCCCGTATGGCCATCCACCACCAGCACTTTACGGTGGTTACGGAAATTGATTTGCATCCGCTTCAGATATTTTTTCAGGCTCCCGAAGGAGTGGATTTCAATCCCCTGTCGTCTCAGCGCCCGGATATAACCCTGACTGAGGCCATTACTCCCGATCTCATCATAGAGTACATACACCCGCACACCCTGGCGCGCCTTGGCAATCAGTCGCTCCTTGAGCTGAAAGCCCGTGGTGTCTCCGTTAATGATGTAAAACTCCACCAGAATATAGTCGCGCGCCTGCTGGATGGCCTCAAACATGGCGTGTACCGTCTGCTCCCCGTTGATCAGTAAACGCGTCTTATTGTGTCGCGTTGCCGGAAATCGACTAAACTGTTCTAACAGGCTGAAAACCGGCGGCAGCGATTCGTGATCTGCGATGGCAGATTGCGGCAGGGTGACTTCTTTTTCAATGAGTCTGAGCAGTGTTCGGTCGCCCAATCGGCGGGCTTGCAGATAGCCCAGGAATTTTTTCCGGCCCAGCAGAAGATAGGCGGGAATCGCCACGACAGGAAACATTAGAATGGCGAGAATCCAAGCGACAGCAGCCTGGGCGGTGCGATAACGGAGAAGCACGCGCAGGATCGTCAAAAAGCTGGCGAGATAAAGCAGTCCGACGGCAAGATACAGGAAGTGCGTAGATTCGGGCATGTAGTGCTGAATGAAGTCCTGTGGCGGTTTAAACCTGTGACGAATTAAATCGGTAATCGGGTAAACCTGTTAATATGTTAAGTAAGGCTAGCACAGGAACGCACGATACTGCCTGATTCCTTTCCGGGAATTTCCGGAAGTGCAGGCAGCGATCAGGATGACTAGAATTTGGATGATAGGTGACAACCATGAACAAATCTTTTTCGTATGTCTCTTTGGATACCTCCTCACCTGTGCATCGACTGCAGGTGAAACACCCGAAAGCCACCGCAACAATCAGTTTGCTCGGCGGGCAACTCCTGAGTTTTACGCCCAAAGGAAAGCAGGATTTGATCTGGCTTTCCTTGTCGTCGGATTTATCTGGCGCACGGTCGATTCGCGGTGGTGCGCCCATCTGCTGGCCCTGGTTCGGGCCGGCCAAAGTCGAGGGCGAGCCACAGCACGGTTATGTGCGGAATCTGCTCTGGCAGGTCTCAGACATTAAAGAAACAGATCACCATGTGACCATTGAACTGGTAGCTCCCGTGGCACCACTGCTGGAAAAGGGGATCCACGCCCAGATCAAGGTACGCTACATTATTGATGATGAACTGGATGTTTCATTAATTACCTACAACCTGCACAACAAAGTGTTTGAGTTTTCCCAGGCGATCCATTCCTATTTTCTGGTGGACGACATTGAGCGCGTGAAAATCGCAGGCTTGGGTAAATCCGAGTATCTGGATAAAGTGTCCGGCTCACCTGGTCTGCAGGAAGGTGAAGTGACTATCGCGGGGGAAACCGACCGCATTTACCACACCCGGGAACCCGTGGTCGTGATTCGCGATGGCTCGCGCACGATTGAACTGCGGTCTTCCGGGCATGACTCCATCGTAGTGTGGAATCCCTGGGCAGACAAAGCGGCTGAAATGATGGATTTTGACGATCAGGGATATCGCAAAATGGTCTGTGTTGAGACCGCGAACACCGTCCCGCATGCGATGCTGCCGGGCAGCGTGAGTGTGATTTCTCAGCGAATCGGCTGTTTGCCGGGTTCGAGTAAATAAGCACGCATGATCGCGGCGTTTTACGAAGGGCACATTTTCCCCTGGGCATTGCGCATTGCGGAGCGAGCGTTTCGGCACCAACGAGAGGAGGTACTTTCCCAGGCGGTGGGAAAAGTATTGGAGGTTGGCATTGGCACGGGAATCAGCCTGCCCTATTACACTCGTGCGGTGACCGAACTGGTGGGCATTGAACCCAGTGAAGCGTTACGGATGCAATGCCAGAACAGCCTTCGGCACAGCACCCCGGCCTGTCAGCGTGTGACCATTGTGGATGGTGATGCGCAGGCGTTGAATTTTGACACCTCGTCTTTCGACAGCATCGTTGCCTTTCTTGTGTTTTGTACCATTCCTGATCCTCATACAGCCGCGAGAGAGCTCTTTCGCGTATTGAAGCCCGGCGGAAAAATGTTCTTTTTCGAGCATGTTTCCGCAACCACAGCCCACATGCCAGGGGAGGAGAAGTCATTACGATCTCTCGCCAAGTGGCAACAGCGCATGAATCCGGTGTGGAATAAAGTCGGCTGTGGCTGCAATCTCACCCGTGATACCCGCGATGTCTTTTTGCAGCAGGGGTTCCATTTTGAACGCTGCGAGGCCTATCGCCACCCGAAAATTCTTGGTCTTGTCTCGCCGGTTATTCAAGGTGTGGCAGTAAAGCCCGCCTGAATCTGATTTTCCTGGCGCACCCCGTCGTCATTATCTGCTTGACCCAACCCGGTTCTTTGATATTATTGTTATAAGTATATAACCATATAAATATATAGGTGGAAAAATGGGAAGCCAGAACTTTTGTCGTACCTGCCTGAGTGTTGCTGTCCTTTTGGCGTCAACGCCCATTGCCCAGGCAGGCCATCATGGCGAGAGCGCTGAAAAGGTGTCCCCCGAATTGGTGCAAGAGGCGCTGCGCCAAGAGGCCAAGGGTCAGATCAAAGCCCTGGCGATGCAACTTCAGGGCGCGCTGCAAGGGGCAATGAAGGCGGGCGGCCCTGTCGCGGCGGTGGAAGCATGCCATGGGCAGGCACCGGGGATCACCGCAGGCCAGAGCGAAGGTCGTTGGCAGATTCGGCGTACCAGTGCCAAGGTGCGTAATCCAGACAACCAGCCTGATGCCTGGGAAGCCGATGTGCTGCAGCGGTTTGAGCAGCAGGTGAAGGAAGGGCAGCCCGTGACTGACCTGGTGTATTCGGAAGTGATGACGGTGGCAGGTGAACAGCATTTTCGCCTGATGAAAGCCATTCCTGTTCAACCGGTGTGTCTGGGGTGTCACGGTGACGACGCGGCAATGAAGCCTGAGCTCAAGCAAACGATCCAGTCGCTCTATCCCAACGATCAAGCCACCGGCTATAAAGCCGGTGATCTGCGCGGCGCATTTTCGCTCACCCGCATTCTTGACTGACTTTACAACCGCAAATTCTTAGCCTACGCTATCGTAGTTGGCCACAGCGTAGGCGCATTTATTGCGGTGTGTAAGCGCGTTGTCAAATCCCGTCAAATATGTAACTGATCATTAAAAAACCAATACCCAGTTCACAAAACAGTACGAAAGTGCACAAATGTGGTAATGAGTCACATTAATTAACATGAGATAATCATTATTATACATTTGTACCAAATGAATGGTTCATATGGAATCGCACATTGGGAGTGCTTGCTTGTGGCTAAAAAGAATAATTATCTGGATCAATTCAAACTCAACGCGCTGGTGGCTGCGATGGCTGTGCCTATGATGGTGGGGTCTGCGCATGCCGAGTTAACGGCGTTAGAGGATGAAGAGCTGTCGGACATCACCGGCCAGGCGTACATCGCCATTGATCAGATGACCAATCCTAACCAAAGCAATATTGAATACACCCGCGTGAATCTTGGCATGAAAGTAGAAACCATGCTCAAGGCTGACGCCATGGTATTGGGTGAGTACCCCCGCTGGGAAAATCACCCCACGGATCCCAGCCTCAATGGCACGCCCTGTATGAGCTGTAATGGCACTGAAGCGGGCCTGGAAAAGCACGGTGCAGACATCAACGTGCAGGATTTCTCACTGGGCTACATCCACAGCGATGCGTATCAGAACAAATACAAATCCGTGCCGATGGTCGCGAAAGGCTTTGATAGCCGCGGGCGCGTGATTAACTATGACAACAACGAGATCGTGCCGTTTGAAATTAACGATCCGTTTTTTGAATTTGCCTACGATGCTGACGCGCGCAAAATGGTGGGTATGCGAATTGGCTTTGGTGACTCTAAAGGCATTCTATCCGGGAACATCCTCTCGCTGACGGGTCAGGTCGACATCCATATTAATGACGATGTGGACGGTTTGTCCGCTGCGCGCCAGAAGCAGCAGGGGAACTTCCTGGAAAGTGCGCTGACGCTGTTGACGCCTCTGCTCGTACAAAACGGTAATCTGGATACGCATGCTCAGCTGGTTGATGGAACGGTGTTGAATCCGAATCGTGATCCAAGCAAAGAGCAGGAGCGAAAAAATGGCACACCGGATGCGATTCGTTCCGACCATATCGGTATGTCTGATGGCACGGAGTTCAAGATTGAAGGCGCGGACACCATTGCGGCAAACGCTGTGAAGCTGTTGTCGGACTGGAATCTGATTGGCAGTGAATCCCGCTATGAGAACACCGGCTCTCGCGGTTGTGGTTTGTTTGGCCTCTTTACTTGTTACAACATTTATATTCAGTCGGAAGACTGTGTGATGCTGGGTATTCCCACCTGTTTCCCGCTGACCAACTTCCAGAGTATGCCGGTAGGTAAGATTGAAGAAATTAACGGTCGCCAGTACATCACGGACACCGCATCCGGCCTGTTCCTGTCTTTCCAGAACGAAGATGTGGAATGGTCCACCGGTTCACGCCAGGACCCCATGACCAGCTTTGTGAATGCGACGGCGGGTGCGTTCCTGAACGTGCCAACGGGCGCGGTTAAGGTGAACTTGAACGAAGTATACAATGGTATTCATGGTGTTCGCCGTGAATACATCGACCGGGGTGTCGGACTCTTCTAAGCGTCCCCGTTCCACACGACCACGGAAGGCTCAGAAAACGCGTATCAGGGAGAGCGCTCAGTGACTTGCCAGCCGCACGATCCGATCGGCGGCTTCGGCCAGCAAATTACGACATAAGAGAAAACCACATCATGAGCAACCGACTGATTGGCCTGTTGGTGGCGTGTTATGCGCTACTGTCCGGCTGTGCCTCCACCACGCCCATAGAAAGCTACCAGGCTCTCACCCAGAATCAGGTGATGGACGCCGATCACTACACCGTTGAAATCAAAACGTGGGACAACAAGCTGCTGAAAGCCACGGTATTTCAGCCAGAGCTGCGTGCCGGGGAAACCGCGCCATTGGTGATTCACTCTCATGGCTTTGGCGGTTTCCGTGCCGATGGCCCCATGAGCTTTTATGGCAACTTTGTCATATCTGGTGAGGCCGCTGTTGCCGCCTGGGAAGCAGGCTACTGGGTTATTTCTTACGATCACCGCGGCTTTGGCAGCAGTGAAGGGGAAATCCACTTGATGGACCCCAAATTTGAAGTGGAAGACTTCAGCTCGGTGATTGATTGGGCCGAAGAAAACCTGCCGGGCTTGGCCCGGGACGCGCAGGGGGATGTGCTTGTCGGTGGTGTGGGTGAAAGTTATGGCGGCGGGGTACAAATCCTGGCCAGTATGAAAGATCCGCGTATTGATGCCATCGTGCCCATCACCACCTGGTTTAATCTGGAACAGGTCATGGCGCCCAATGGGCACGTCAAGGGGGCCTGGGGTGGCATTCTCGTCGGCGCGGGTGTGTTCAGCAGCTTCTTTGATTTTGGCATGATCACCGAAGACAAGTATCTGAATCTGGTCGGCGGGAAGATGAATCCCAAAGTCCAGAGCGATCTGGCGGTGCGAAGCCCCTCCCACTACTGCGAACAGGGGCAGGCCATACAATCCGATGCACTCTTTATTCAGGGCTTTCGGGATACCCTGATGCCGGTGAATCAGGGGTATTATAACTGGCAGTGCGCGTTGCGCGCCGGTCGCGATGCGCGTTTGATCGGCATTCAGGATGGGCATGTGTTGCCTTGGCCAATGCAGAGCTGGTCCGGGATGCCGGTGTACAACACGCAACCGGAAGTGGTGTGTGGTGAGAAAACGTTTTCTACGGTCGGCATGATTGTGCAGTGGTTCGATGAAAAACTGAAGCACGTAAACACGTCCAATGCGCAGTCGATCCCGTCCTTGTGCATGACCTACTCGGACGAGACGGGCGATGATCTGCCTCAGATGGTGTTTGGTGGGGCAACGTATGATGTACGCCCCACAAATGTGAAACTGATGCACAGCGGTATCGCAGAATTCCTGTTCACGCCGGGTGAGTCGGTAGCGGCCATGTTTGCACCGGTGGGTGCGCCGGAATTTGCAGAAGAGGCCGAAGTGACTGGCGGTACGCTCCGGCCAGCCTTTATTCCTCTGGCGATGATCCCCAAAGCGCAGAACATGGCGGGTATTCCGCTCGCGGAGCTTGAATTTACTCCGGACTCGGAGACAGGTACAGGTACGGCCTATGTGGCCATTGGTGTGCGGGAGCCTGGTTCACCGGAAATCAAGGTGCTCGGCGATCAATTCACGCCACTGGTCGGCGCGGGGCATTATCGGCTGGAACTGCCCGGTGTGAGCTACCAGTTTCAACCGGGGGATATGGTGGGTCTCGTCGTGCAAGGGTTCACTGCGCAATACTTCCTTGACCCGGAAGGCTGGCTGGACAGTGCCAAAATCTCTGGCGAGGTGCAGCTTCCGCTGCTGGAGCATGGCCGGAAGCACCAGTTAGCGGCGCAGTAAACTCAGGCAGATGGAATGAAAAAGGGGCTGTAAAATAGCCCTTTTTTTGTCGTTAATTTATTGAATTGAACGTGCTACATCGCCCCGCAAAGCAGTTTCTTTGGGGATTGCTTGATTAAACGCAACCAGTTAACTTTAACGCAGTTGCTTGCTGGTGGAGGGCGAAAGCCCAAAATGTTTTTCAAAGCTTGTTCGAAAGGCAGCGGTTGAGCGATAACCCAACGTATGTGCAGTTACTTCTACAGACTGTTTGGGTAACAGAAAATCACGCGCGTATTCCATTCGCATACGTTCATAAAAGCGCGCTGGTGCCACAGAAAAACGAGCGGTAAACTTGCGCTGGAAGCTGCGCTCAGACATGCACATGAATTCTGCCATTTCACCAATCTGTATGGGCCGGGTAATTTCTTTTTTAAGCCATGAAATCAGTTCGGCAAAGCTGTCTTCTTCGTTGGGTTTCATGTCTTGAATTTCGGCAAACTGAGATTGTTTACCGGGCCGTTGGGTGTAAACCACCAGGTGCTTTGCCACCGATTGCATGAGTAGCTTGCCATGATCATGCTTTAACATTTCAAGGGCCATATCAATGCCGGTGGTGACGCCTGCTGAAGTCCAACAGTTTCCATCGATATGATAGAGTGCATCTTTTAAGACAGTGAGATTGTGATTTTGACGCTTTAAGGTCTCGCAACCCGCCCAATGAGTTGTCACGGTTTTATCAATGAGCAGCCCGGCTGCTTGCAGTAAGAATGTACCACTACAAATCGATCCAAAGCGCTCTGCTTGTGGCGCATTACTTCTCAGCCAAGTCGTTAGCCTCGAATCCTTAGCTGCTTTCGCTAAAGGAACGGCGACTGCGCCCACCACAAAAATGGTGCTTGCGCTGTCAATATCCGCTGACTTAAGCGATTCTGCCAGAACGGATATGCCGGCGGTACTGGTTACTGGACCTGCTTTTGAGGCGAGCGTGTTTATTTGGTAGAGCTGTCCGCCTGCCAACTCGTTCGCGGCAGAAAAGACCGCCAAAGGGCCGCTCAGATCGAGTAGCTCAAAACCGGGGTAAATCACGAAGTATATGCGTCGCATGTTCATTGGCGGAATATAATCGATTGTTGGCATATATGCCAAATCGTTTGGCCCTATAATTTACCTTTCATGCTGATTGAGGAGCGTTTATATGTTGATCGCGATTGTGCTATACCCGGGATTCACCGCGCTAGACGCGGTTGGGCCCTACGAAGTTCTCCGTGCTATGCCGGAGGCTCAGATTCGCTTTGTGAGTCACCAGGTTGGACCTGTTGTCGCAGATAGTGGTGTGTTTGTGTTAGGAGCGACACATACATTTGACGAGATTCCCGCCCCCGATATCGTTCTTGTTCCGGGATCAACGGCAGATACAACAACCGCCATGGCTGACACCGCGTTAATCAAATGGCTGGAAACGGCACACCAATCTACTCAACTCACACTATCGGTGTGTTCTGGCGCTTTGGTGCTGGCTGCGGCAGGCATTCTGGATGGGCATCCAGCTACAACGCATTGGATCGCGCAACCCATGTTAAAGCAGTTTGGTGCTGAAGCCAGAAAGAGCGATCGTATTGTTGAATCTGGCAAGATCATCACCGCTGCCGGCGTTTCTGCCGGCATTGATCTTGGATTTCATATCGCGTTAAAACTACATGGACAGTCAGTGGCCGAGAAAATTCAATTGATGATCGAATACGATCCGATGCCGCCGGTGGATGCTGGACATCCAGCCAAAGCACCAGCACATGTGATGAAAGCTGCACGCCAGGAAATGTTAATGGCTGCGCAGAACAAACGAAATGCGATATCTGTGCCCAAGATTCTTTGGCGAGTCGCATTGAATAAAGCCCGAAAAGCATTTGCAGCCTGAGAAATTCAGAGCATCCCTAAGCAGGCCAGTATTGGTCACTGTGTGGCCATTTTAGGCGTAAACCACTCGATTACGGCCGAGCGACTTCGCTTGATACAGTCGGTGGTCCGCCAGTTTGATCAGGTCTTCGTTATTGAATTTTGGATCTCTTTCGGCCACCCCCAGGCTGATGGTCACCACCCCATGTGGGTGGTGTTTGTGCGTAATGCCGGCACTTTCCACTGCCAGGCGCAGTCGTTCCGCTACCTGGGCAGCGCCGGTGACGTCAGTGCTCGGCAGTACCACCACAAACTCTTCACCCCCATATCTGGCCAACAGGTCCGTCGGCCTCAGCAGTGCGTCTTTCAGCAATCGGGACACTGACTTCAGGCACCGGTCACCCTCCAGATGACCGTGGAGATCATTGTATTGCTTGAAATAATCGATATCGATGAGAATGAGGGATAAGGGGGCTTTTTCCCGGCAGGCGCGTGCCCACTCCCGCCCATACCCGAGGATAAAACCACGTCGATTGGACAGTTCGGTGAGTTTATCAACGTTGGCCAGTTTCTCCAGCTTGGCATTGGCTCGCTCTAGCGCTGACTGTGTGTGAACGATGCGCCCCATGGCCTGAATCATGGCCAGCAATACCGGGCCATTCAACGGTTTGGTCAGATATGCGTCACCCCCGGCCTGAATGCCTTCAACAAAATTTTCCTGGGTTTCATCCGCAGTGAGATAGATAATGGGCATCCACTTGCCGTTGAGCAAGGTGCGAATTTTTTGCGTGGTCTCGATACCGCTGATGCCTGGGAGTGCAACATCCATGAGCACCAGGTCGACGGTGTGCTGTTCAAACGCTTTCAGGGCATCTTCGCCCCGGGGGGCTTCGATGACGGAATGATCATGGGACTCCACCAGTGCCCGAATCGTCAGTCGTGTCGCGGGGCAATCTTCAACTATCAATATATTCATTGGTACGGGTTTACCGAAATCGTCTGCTTTTACGGTCATTATAGTTTGATCTGGAAATTGTTTCAGAAACCCGTGCGTTACTCTAGTGATTTTATGAAAAGCATGAGCAAATGCGTCGACGAACATCAGCCCGCATACAGTTACGTCAAATTGTGATGCCTGTCTCACTATTTGTTCGTGGGATATAACTTTTGCAAGTTCTGCGTCACCCGCAGTGAACTTTAAGATCAATGTAACCTTTCCCCCACTGCCGACCATGGATAAACAGAGCGCTGGCGGAAAGGCCACTAGGGAGAACCAACAACGAATCCATAATGTAGAGACACAGAACAATGAAAAACTTAGCACGAGCTACCGTGGTATTGGCGTGGATCGCCGCCCCACAAGTCACACTGGCGGAGATTCAACCGCTGTCCGATGAAACCATGTCCAACCTGACCGGCCAGGCCGGGATATCCATTGACTTTCATGACTTTTCCGTAGAATTAGGTGAAATCAACTACAAAGACGAGGGTAACCTCTTTATTACCGGTTTTCATCTGGGAGGCGCAGGTATTGCCCAAGAGGCCCGGGGAGAGGCGATCACGGAGGGTCGAGGGCTGGACAACGGTACCTGGGTCATTGATATCGCTGGCGCGACGAACAGCGACGCACTGGAAAACGCCTGGGGATACGATGGCGTGAATCTGTCGGGCCCGATATCACGCGTTGTGGATACTGGGGGCAACCATGGCCAAATTACCCCCGATATCGACGATGGGGATTTTGTGCTGCAGGCCCGACTGCTGGATGAAAACCATGGGGCGGACTTCGGTATACTCATCGATCGCATCACGCTGGGTACCAGTGATTTGGTGGCGGGCGATGATCTGTTGGGAAAAAACACGGGTACAGTGCTGGCGTCTGACATTGTGATGTCGGGCTGGCTGGGCCCCTATGCTCTCGTGATCGACGAAAGTGAGAATAATCTCAATATCTCGTTTCCATGGGAGTCCACGATGGATGTGAACTTTGACTTCATCGCAACGAAAATGCAGATCAAAATGCATAACTCGCGCGGCAACGATCAGTTGGTGTGGGCCATTGCGGGCGAACCGGAAACTGCGTCCTTTTTCCACGTTCAGGCGGATATTGGTGCCATGCCTGACAACAGCGGGCTGAAATTGAACATTACCGATTATTCCGGGGATATAGATTTCACAGACATCACTTTTGGGTCAAATCCAGCAGCACAGCCCATCGGTGCGATATACCTCACAGACATGACCGCGAAAGCGGATATGGTGATTTACGGCCACTGATCTTTTTTTGTGCTGCCATTATCAGAATCAGCATCCAGGCGCATCGGGCAGGCGGCGATGTGGTATGGTGGGAGACTCCTGAATCACCCACCATACCCTATGCGATCGTTAACGAAACTGAGTAAGCCGGGATTGACAGCGGGCCTGGTCCAACGTCCTTCCGCACTGAAGCGCCTGGACGCCACCGTGAATACCGGATTGGCCGTGATCTGTGCGCCTGCGGGGTATGGTAAGACCACCCTGGTGTGCCAGTGGCTCCGCCAGACGAGAATGGGCCACGGCTGGCTGTCTCTGGATGAGCGTGACAATGATGAGGTCCGCTTCTGGCGGAATGTCTGTGGTGCGCTGGCAGGTGGGATTGATCGGGTCGCCGAGTCTTCCCTGCTGGATGCCCCGCAGGCTCACCGAGGGGAAACACAGTCTCAGATCGACTCGCTGGTGTATGAGTTAACCGAGTATTCCCGTACCTGGAGTGCGCAAGATCCACATATACTGGTGCTGGATGATTTCCACGAAATCAAAAATCCTAAGATTCATAAACAGTTAAGCTACTTTATTGACGATTGCCCATCCTTCCTCAAGGTAGTGATCACCACGCGGATCGAACCGCATCTGCACCTCTCGGATCGGCGGGTAAAAAACAGCCTCACCGAACTCACCGTCAGGGAGTTGGCCTTTGATTTCGAAGCCTTTGAGGCATTTATACAGCCGCAGCTGTCCTCGGATTTAGGTGAACCAGCACTGCGGGCGTTGTTCACGAAGACGGAAGGTTGGCCCGCCGCGATGCAACTGGCGGCGCTGGCAATAAAGCACCACAGCGACCCGGAAGCGTTTATCGATGCATTTACCGGAAATCAGCAGTTGCTGTCTGCCTACTTGTTTGAGGAAGTGTTCAGCCACCTGTCACCTGAAATGCAGGCTGTGTTGATCAAGCTGTCAGTGATGTCCACCTTTTGTGCGGAGTTAATCGAAGCGGCGATGGAGGACTGCAATGGGTACAGCATTATCTCCGAGTTGAAGCGGCAAAACCTGTTCATCATCGCGTTGGATGAGCATCAGTGCTGGTTCCGGTTACATGACTTGTTTCGGGATTGGCTGCTGCAACAGCTGGCCAGCACAAAATCTGTTGATATGCAGGAAATTCGACGCAAAGCGGGCGCATGGCTCGAATCTCAGGGGTTGTACCTGGACGCGCTGGAGCACATCTTCGCGTGCAAAGACTGGCCTTGGGCGAGCCAGGTGAGCGGTGGGATGATGGTGGACCTGATTGGCCTCAATCAAGTGGGCGTGGCGGCACTGATTGTTGAGTACTTCCCGGAAGATTTTCTCACCACCCAGCCTGCACTCTGCTTTTTAAAAGCCATGTCGCTCGCTGGCGCTCAGCCAGAGCGGGCCATAGAGTGGTTAACCTGTGCCCAGAAACATTTGCTGACCCTGCCTGAACCCTGCACACCCGCCTCACTGACCGCCCTCGGTTTGTCGGAAGCCCGAAGTGTCAATGAACTGCTGGCGGGTGTGCTCAGCTTGCAGGGCTACCTTGCCGGCATTCATGGCGACGACGACATGGCCAGAGACCGGCATCAACAAGTGTTGTCGATACCGGGCGTTGAGCGCTTTCCCCTTTATACGAGTGTATTATCGCTTCAGGCGTTGGATCTGTATTGCCAGAATCGGTTTTCAGAGGCAGAGCAGTATTTGTTGGCGTCGATCCAACAGGCCAAAGCGAATAACGCGCCACTTTTTTTACTGAAATCACTCAACCTGCTGTGTGCCGGGTATTATTACTTGGGCAAACATCATTTATCGGAAGGCATGATCGCCGAGGCAGAAGCCTGGATGTCGCCCGAGATGCGCAAGCAGACACACCTGCAGGTTTTGCTGAATTTTTCCAAAGCCATGTTCCTTTTGAGTGATAACCAGCCCGAGGCAGTGCTTGACGTATTGGCGACGCATCAGGCCTATGGGAAGTGTCTGCCCCCCGAAGACCAGATGATTGACCTGTTTCTTCAGGCTGCGGCGTTGAATTGTCTCCACCGCTTTGATGAAGCACTGCTCAGTATCGATGAAATGGCGATGGTGTTTCAAAGGCATTTTACGCGCTGGGTATTCCCACAGCCGGATGTGGATGCCTTTCGGGCAATCACGCACCTGTGGGCAGGGAACGAGGAGGCGTTTTTTCAGTGGGCGCATGATTACGAAACGATGCCCTTTCACGGGAATGCGCTCGCCCGTGTGGAGCGCTGGGGAATATACCTGCTTTCCCGGGTGCTCCAGCGAGAGGATGTCCGGGAAGAAGCCAAAGCGCTTCGACGTCTGGCAGAAGAGAGCCACTGTGTGGTCTGGCAGATCCGAGGGTGGATGCTGGATGTCGCACACTACGGATTACGCGGTAAAAAAATCCGGGCCATGCATGCGTTTGCGAAAGCGCTCAAACTGGGTGCGATGCATAACATTGTCGGGGTGTTTCTAGAGGGTGGGGCGAACAACATTCCGCTGCTGGAAGGTGCGATTAAACTGCGACTCGACGTGAAATTTGCGACAAAGGTGCTCTCGACGCTGAAAGCCAGTGCGTACCCTGGCATGCCACTCGGCCCCGCAAATCCGGAAGCTCAGGATCTTGTCCCGTTGAGTGGGCGTGAATTGGAGTTGCTGAAATTGATTCATGCGGGGTACTCCAATCGGCAGATTGCCGAAGTGACGCAGATAACCGAGGGCACGGTTAAAGCCCATTTGAGTAATGTGTACAGCAAACTGGCGGTCAAGAACCGAACTCAAGCGGTCGCGGTTGCGAGGGCACAGGGCATCCTGGGCTGAATTTGCTGTGTTGGCTTCTTGCTCGTGGTCTATACCGAACTATACTTTTTTATACAGCCGCATTCATTTACCCAGCGTGGAGAAGTTGCTGTATGAACCAGTCGGGTGAATCACCTTCAGAACTGCAGTATCTGCGTGAGCAAAACCGGTTGTTCAAGGCAATCTTGGACAAAGCCCCCATTTTGATCTCCGCTAAAGACCTGAACGGGAATGTCTTGTTCACCAGCGAGCAGTTTGCCGTGCTCGAAGGGCCGTCACCGGCGGAGTATGTCAGTAAAAGTGTGTTTGACCTGTTCCCGGAAGCCATTGCTCGGCAGCTCTGGCAGAATGACCTGAAGGCGCAGCAATCTGCAGAGCCCATCATTGCTGAAGAGTCTGTCTATCACAAAGATGGTACCCTGCATACCTACCATACCTGCAAGTTTCGATTGACGGATGCGCATGAGGCCTTGATCGGCACCTGCGCGGTCTCTTTTGATATTACGCATTTAAAAGAACTGGAACATGACGTGGTGCATGACCCGCTGACCGGGTTGTTCAATCGCAGGTCCTTTATAGAAAGCGTTAACTATGAAATCAAGCGCGCAGCGCGCTGTCACCAGCGCTTGTTTCTGGCGCTGCTGGATCTGGATGGCTTTAAAGCGTTTAACGATCGGTTTGGTCATATAAAAGGGGATGACTTGCTTCGGTTGTTGGCAGACGAAATGCGACAGACGTTCCGACGCCCGAGTGATTTCTGCTTTCGGCTCGGTGGTGATGAATTCGCCGTGCTGTTTTCTGCGGATTCTCAAGAGAAAGCGCTGCACACCTTGAATACGTTTCGAGAGGTGTTTCAGGGCAAGTATTGTACGATGGATGGGGTGTGCGCCGGGGTGTTCAGTGTGTCGATTGGCGTGAAAATGATCGAACCTACGGAAATCACGACCGCGCAATCCGCTTATGAACAGGCGGATTCGGTGCTGTACCAGGCAAAAATGGCCGGAAAGAACCAGTGCTGCGTTTCTGTGTCGCAGTGAGCTGCCAGGTGTTTCCCTAGTAGGCGAGGATAGGAATCTTTGATATGATCCGGACATTGAGGTGACAGGACGTCACCTGAAACGAGAAAAGGAGAATCCATGTCTACAATCAACGCTACCTCTTCAACCGCTCTCAGTGCTGGCAATTACCCAGCAGAAAGTTTAGCCATTCCTTTTGATGAGTCTGTCGCTGTTGTGCCCAGTGAGGCCGATCTAATCGCCTTTCTTGCCGCATTGCCCCAAGCTCAACGGAGTCAGTTCATCGATACCGTGATGGCTGGCATTGATGAGCTGCCGCTGCCGCCAATGGAGCTCGCGCGGGTGCGTGAGAGCATTCAGTACTCATTGCAGGCAGCGAATCCTGAGACCTCCGCATCGCCGGTGACGTTGCCACCGAGAGAGGTAAAGAGCCCTTTCTACTACATTGGTGAGCACCTTCCCGAGTTTTTCAGCGATTGGGGAGATGATCTGTATGATGAGATGGTTGAGCAAAAGGGTATCTCGATGCTGTTGGGTGAAACTTCTCGTTGGAGTGGGCATGCGTCTTCCGCTTTACTGACGACAGCGGCGACGATTCCGGTGACCGCGCCTGTGACGGCCGAAGCGGGAGCGATACTTGGTGGTGTGTCTGCGGGTACGGGATGGCTAGCAGCCGTGTGGGACCTAGCAATGCATGAAGACACGAATTCATTTACGGCTGCCAGTGTTGGCAACTTGACCGAAATGGTGCAGCAAAATGTAAAGGAAATGCTTCCACCTTCGGCTCGGCCTTATGCCCATGTTGTGACGGAAGTCTATCAAAGTGGATTTCGAGAAGTATTCTATCAAATGGGTAAGTAGGTGAAGTATGCAGTGGCATGGCCGAATTTCTTTATTAAATCTGGGGTATTTTGCTCAGGCCAGCGCGGTGATCGGACTATTTAATGGGCATTACCTGGTATCCCTGATGGCAGTCGGTTGGGCAATCTTCTTCTTGGTCACTGAGTGGCTCGAACGGATGTCAAAGGAAAGTACGGCGACGAAAAAGCGATTTGCTTATCTGTTGTTAGCGAACATGCTGGTAAGCACCATTTTTGTTTTCAGTGTTTTTCTTTGTGTGGTCGGTCATGTGATTCTTTTCGGATTCTGGTTGGATTTTCTCATGGGGTTGAAGCGAGGGAATGCAACGGTTTAGCCGCGGTATTGAGAATACAATCCTCACGGTCCAAGGCGCTGGTCAACGCGTCTTGTGTCTGGGCAATTCGACAGATATCATCGCGGTGGTCAGGATAAAACCAGCAGATACCCACAGGCACACCGACAGCTCATACGCCTGGAACAGCCAACCAGAGAGCACTGTACCAATCAAGTCACTTCTTTATGGTCATCGTTAACTATTAGATCAAATATGCCACCCGCAGTCACTAATGGCTGTTTCTGACAATGCTGGATCTGGATGGCTTAAAGCGTTCAACGACCGTCCTTCGGAGCAGGCGGATTCGGTGCTGTACCAGGCAAAAATGGCCGGAAAGAACTAGTGCTGCGTCTCCGTGTCGCAGTGAGCTGCTAGGGTTTTCCCTCGTAGGCGAGGATAGGAATCTTTGATATGATCCGGACATTGAGGTGACAGGACGTCACCTGAAACGAGAAAAGGAGAATCCATGTCTACACTCAACGCTACCTCTTCAACCGCTCTCAGTGCTGGCAATTACCCAGCAGAAAGTTTAGCCATTCCTTTTGATGAGTCTGTCGCTGTTGTGCCCAGTGAGGCCGATCTAATCGCCTTTCTTGCCGCATTGCCCCAAGCTCAACGGAGTCAGTTCATCGACACAGTGATGGCTGGCATTGATGAGCTGCCGCTGCCGCCAATGGAGCTCGCGCGGGTGCGTGAGAGCATTCAGTACTCATTGCAGGCAGCGAATCCTGAGACCTCCGCATCGCCGGTGACGTTGCCACCGAGAGAGGTAAAGAGCCCTTTCTACTACATTGGTGAGCACCTTCCCGAGTTTTTCAGCGATTGGGGAGATGATCTGTATGATGAGATGGTTGAGCAAAAGGGTATCTCGATGCTGTTGGGTGAAACTTCTCGTTGGAGTGGGCATGCGTCTTCCGCTTTACTGACGACAGCGGCGACGATTCCGGTGACCGCGCCTGTGACGGCCGAAGCGGGGGCCTTATTGGGTGCTCATAGGTAGAACATTAAGCAGCTACTTAGCGTAACTCAATGATATTATTATGGATTCATTCTGCAACAAGGTAGATTGTTAGTCGCCAAACAATCAACCGACCCTAAAGCAGAATGAATCAGCGTA
>JBPJFY010000017.1:0-72928 GCA_051208045.1 Oleiphilaceae bacterium G1-8 | reverse complement strand
ACTCAGTAGTGAAACCGTCCAGCGCCGATGGTAGTGTGGGGCTTCCCCATGTGAGAGTAGGTCATCGTCAGGCACCTCATGAGAAATCCCCGAGTCGTTAGGCTCGGGGATTTTTTTTCGCCTGGAATTTTGTCGCGTCCTCACTCGTGCAGAGAGGCTAGGCTTCGATGCGCCTTCTTTTTGAATACGTAAATAAATGTGAAATGCGTAGTGTTTGCGTAACTCGTCCTCACTGGTCCATCGTTGGCTGGTTTATAATCAATCGACAGCCTCTGGTGAAGAATGTATTGTACGCCAGAGTTGATAACTTGCGCTTTGTATCAAAATTGTACATTTGTGTGTGTGTTTTAAATGTTCTGTGAACAAAGCCTAGGTATTTTTGTTTTATTGCTGGTCTAATGTGGAAATCTGTCGATTCAATCCATGCTTGGAATACTTGAGAACGGTATGAATATAATTCGTGATTTTAGACGCGTCACTCTTTTGTTAGGAGTCGCTTGGTTTACGAGTGCAAATGCTCAGTTGTCATCTTTAACAGATGACGAGCTGTCTAACGTCGGCGGTCAGGGTATAGGTATGGTTTTTGAAGACTTCGTCTTCTCTCATGGTCATGACCCCGCTAAAGGTAATTTATTTAAGATTACCGGCATTAAAAGTACACAGGGCGAAGATGTTGAGATAAATGTGTCGAAGCTCTATATCGCGCGCGGTGCGGTAAATGGTGATTTTTCACAAGACAGTAACTATGGTCAAAACCTGAACCCGGTGAACCTGGGGCGGCTCACTAACCCTTATGAAATCAATGTGCTTGACGGGAATACGATAGGGATAACGGATAAAGCCGTCCTACAAATTGCCGCGCCAACAAAAGTAGACGCCAGTGTCGGCTATGATTGTCTTAGCCCGGCGGCAGCGGCCGGAAGCGGCACGTGCTCTAGCAGGCCAGCTACCAGTGCTTATAAAGGCGAACGGTTTGATGCTGGTATGATGCTGAATGTTAAAGTGGGTAACAAAAACGCTCACGACCTGAATATTCATGCAAAATCGGCAGTGATTGATGGAAGCTATCTCCGACTCTGGGCTGACGAAGATATGGATGGTGGTTCAGGTACTCAGTTGGTGGCGGAGTATCGATTAAACTTTTACACGCCCGAATTGTCTATCAATTCGTGTGATGCATCCGGGCAAAACTGTGGCTCGACGATCTATATGAAAAATTTCGAGTTGGAGTTGGCTTTGGGAAATGCGTTACAGCCAATGTACCTGGACGTTAATGGAAGCGGTAACTTTGTTTTTCGGGTAAAAAGTATCGCCAAAGCACTTCCCGTCAATACGATTTCCGCTGATGGGCTTTCTAGTTCTGATGGCAACAAAACATGGAATGCGTTAAACGAGTATTACACAGATCCGAATGGTGTTTATAAAAGTAACCTTAGAATTGGTGAATTGTCTGTTGGTAGTCAAAGTTTTGGGTCGTCGCGGATTGAGGGAATGCTCATTCAGTATCTCAACATTGAAAGCCACGACATTCAATGAGCAAGGATAAAGGCATGAACTTAAGAAGCGTTATAATACTACCATTGTGGTTACCGTTGGCCGTATCTGCGCAATTGTCGTCAATCAGCGACGAGGAAATGTCAGATGTCTCTGGTCAGGGCGGTATATATCTGTCTGGTGAGATTGCAATCAACGAAGATGGCGGTCCGCTGAAAAATGCCTATTGGGGTGATTGTTCTGATGCAAAAAAATGCGGTGCCAGACTCTCCTACCAAACACGTGAGAATGGTGGCTGGTTTGTGCTGGACAATATCCGAGGTACCTTTTCGTTCCAAGGATTAACTCTTCGTGTTCGCACGATAGACAGTAATTCAGATTTTGGTGGTGATCAGAATGATTTCCTGAATCGAGACGTTCTGGAAATTGGGCTTCCGGACTTTATCAAGTTTGAAGATGTAAGCTTCACCTACGCCACGAGTAATCGAGGTCGACCTACGGATGCGTCCGGTGCTATTTATGGCGATTTCGAGCAAACCGATATCTACGGTGTGGAAATTAGTGGTGATGTAAATATGCAAGGAAATGTATTGGTTTTCCCTACCGGGAATCCATAACGCAGCGTATAAACCAAATACTGGCGATCTCTATGACGAAAAAATACTTAAAAACGTTGCTGGCAGTATCTGTGGCTCTTCAGGCTTCGAATGCTTGGTCAGAATTGCAGATGCTGGGTGATGATGATCTGTCGAATATAGATGGGCAAAGTGGTCTGACGATAGATATGGCCTTGGGTATGGAAATTGGGGAAATTGCCTATTTTGATGACGGCAATGGCTTGGAGTTTGAAAACATTCGGTTAGGTAGTGCTGCAGACATCTCGCAAAAAACTAACATGAAGTTTGATATCGACATCGAATCCAACGGGGATTTGGTGCTGGGTTATGACATAAAGCCAACGCGTTACTTCATTGAAGACATTCGCCTGGATGATGACCAGGTTTCTTCGATTGGTGGTTATGGTGTGGACTTTGCTATTACGGGCACCACAACGCTAAGTCAGCGAGGCGTGACGAATCCGGGGCTAGGTGGTGTGGGAATCGATGCCGCCTATTCACTGACAGACGGTCGATTAATCTATAAGACCAACGGGAACGAATTATTCTTTGACGACATCACAATGAATGTGAACTCCCCTGGAATGGTTTGGGAGCCTAACTCCTCAGGTGGTATCGATTTTCGGGTTCCTTCACTGACAGGAGATTTCAGCATCGGAGGCTTGAGGTATACCAACGATCCGGCTGGTACTGTGGATGTGTATGACAAAGTGGCTGCATCATTGCTGCCAAGCTTTGGGTCATTTCGTGGCAATTTTGACCTTTCCGTGACGCATAAGATCGCAGGGGGGGGTAAGTATGGTGCCAGCGGGATCAATATAAGCAGTCAATACAATATCAATAACATGGACTTCATCTATTCCGATGACGGGAATGACTTGGCGTTTATGGGCATTACTGGTGCTTATGACGTAAACAACATGTACATTGATGTTGCTACAGATTCTTCCGGTGATAAAGCGTTATCTATAGCTTATGACCAGGTGGTCGGTAGTATCTCCATAGCTGATATACTGGCCGGTTCAGCTCAGAACAGCTTTGGTGGTTTTCGGTTTGAGTTTGATTGGGCTGATCAGGTTGTTGATGGTACAACCTACACTAACCAATACTATATCAAAGGGGGCGGTAACGCGCTGACAGGAAACCAGGGCATGACGATTGAGGCGAACTGGAGCTTGAAAAACGCTAACTTGTCCTATATCGATGATGGTAATCAGGTAATGTTGAGTGGCCTGAAGTCCTGGGGGCAGGGTATAGTAACCGTTGATATTACCAAGAATGAAGTGTTGGGCGGTGTTCAGTTTTATGATGGTTTGCGAATAGGGTTCGAAGATCTTAAGGGTGGCTATCAAATCGACGGGCTGAAAGTTGGGCGCGATGGAGATGATATGGATAAGCGGTCATTGCAGGGAGGGACTGAACTGCTATTGGCGCTTGGTGTGTTTCCGGCATACGACTTTAATATAAATGGTAGTGTAACACTCGGCGCGGGTGGCCAGAGCGGTGAAGGAATTACAATTAACGCGGATGTTGTCATCGATCAGGCAAATGCAGCGTTAATGATCGATGAGAACCAGAAAGGTTTGTGGATCACCGGGATGAACTATGACAAACACCTTCGCAATATGACTATTGATATGGTCGACGAGGGTATACAGTTTGTGAAAGGTGAGTCATGGGGCACGATGGATATAAGTGACCTGCGTGTTGGCCGCAAAGATGATGCGCACAGTTTTGGTCGATTTGTGGTGCAGAACTATGAAGTAGGCTCCACCATGACAATTTCTCCCGGAGGTGCGGGGGATGTCTGCGTAGGAGGTAGTGGAAGTAGTGCGTCAGCGTGCGCATCTTCGGGAGGAATTTGGGAGCAGCGCGGAAGCGAAGGGATTACCGTCAACTTAAAACAAATTTTTGCTGAGCGCGTTGATGATACCAAGCAGAACCGCTTTGTATGGGAAACAAATAGAGCGGGTGGTGAACGGGATAGAGGAACGTCTATTGCGTTTAATAACATTACCACCAATGATGCGGATGATGCGAGTAACACCTACGGATTCAGAAATGACATCAGCATAGATGTGCATCAGACAAAAGTAGTGAAAAAGACGGATGGGGCGGACTCGAATGGCGTTATTGGAAACAAAGGCGATGAAAAAATCATGGATGGATCCGCTGCTGGTTATCGTTATGTGTCTGCGCCAACCGCTGCTGACATACAAAACAGACCCTTAGGATTTGCGGTACAAGCACATACGCATTTCAAAGAGTTGTCCATTGATAATGTCAGTTTTAAGCATCCTAATGTCAGAGATTCGGTAATTGGTATCCACGGGGTTAAGCTGAATAACTTCAGTATTCGGTCCAATCTCACAGCCACGCCTATCGATTAACGATTCAGTCATAAAGAAGGGAGGTTCTCCTCCCTTTGACAATGCTCCGATTCTTGTTTTACCCTCCTCAGCCGTTACCTTCACTGAAAAAGCTTCATTAATCGAAGGAAAGGCGTATGGATCTATCTCCTCTGATTCAAATTCTCTCTAGCGGCAAATGTTATTCTGGTGTTGAGCTAGGACAAAAACTAAATAAAAGCAGAACGGCGATTTGGAAAATGATGCCAAGGTTGGAAGACTTGGGTATTGAGCTAAAATCTATCAAAGGCAAGGGGTATTGTGTTCAGGGTGGGCTCGACCTGTTACCCGTTGATAAGAGTCATATACTGCCCGTAGATCTAATAGATAGAGTGCCGTCGTTTAAAGTCTTGCTAAGCGTAGATTCCACGAACACCTATGTGTCCAAATTGATGAGTGAAGGTTCTCCACGCCCGGGAGACTACGTAATGGTCTTCGCCGAGCACCAGATCGGTGGCAGGGGGCGCCGAGGCCGAGCATGGCAGAGCCCTTTTGGCAAGAATTTATACTTCTCGCTTGGATTTCGATTTCCAGGTGATGTTTCTGCGCTTTCGGGTCTGAGCTTGGTCGTTGGTATCAGTCTGGCGCAAGCATTGCGTGATCTTGGTGTTGTAGGGGCTGGAGTAAAGTGGCCTAATGATGTTCTGATAAACGGGAGAAAGGTTGCAGGCATTCTTATTGAGCTTGCGGGTGAAATTTCTTCAGATTGTCAGGTGGTGGTGGGCGTGGGGCTTAATGTACACATGGATGAATCGGCCGACATAGATCAGCCTTGGACTTCAATTTCCCGTGAAGGTCTTCGCATCACGAAAAAGCAGGTTGCTGAACAATTGGTGCGTACCGTAACTTCTGACATTGATGTTTTTTTAAAAATGGGGTTTTCAGCTTTTATTGAGCGATGGAACGAGGTGGATTGCCTTGTGGGTAAAAGTATAGCAATTAATGCCGGAGAATCCTTCGGGATAGCGCAGGGAGTCAATGATCGAGGAGAGTTGTTCGTTGAGACTCAAGAGGGTGTGCTATCGGTAAATGCAGGGGAAGTCAGTGTCAGAGTGTCCAATACTTCAGTTTGACTTGGGGAATTCGTTTCTTAAGATGCGGGTACTTGAAGGGGAAGGGGAGTCTCGTATCTATGCGTGTAGATACGAAGATTTCAGGCTGGATTGGCTCGAGAGCTCTTTCGGAATTTCCGACTTTCGTGCGACGAAGGTCCAAATATCCAGTGTCGCGTCATCAGAAAACTTGAGCTATGTCCTGAGTGTTCTCAATGCTGCCGAAGTTAAAAGCCCGTTGTGCGCCAAGGTAAAACAAGGTGTGAACGGTTTACATGTGGCATATTCTGATTTGTCCAGGTTAGGGGTTGATCGCTGGTTGGTGATGCTTGCTGGAACTGAAATAGTAGATGAAGCGTTTTGCGTAATGGATTTCGGAACCGCGATTACTGCTGATTTTGTGACAGCTACCCGTGATCATATTGGTGGCTATATTGTGCCGGGTAGAGATCTGATGCGAGGAAAACTGTTGACGGATACTGCGAGTGTGGGTGTTGCAGCAAACTTCTCCTCTTTGGAAACACGGCCCGGCGTCAGTACGGATGAGTGTGTGATTCATGGTATCAATAAGCTGGTTCAGGGATTTATATGTGCTGTTGAGTTTGAGTGTTCGCAACTGGGTATCTCCAAGTTGCTTGTTACCGGTGGTGACGCCAGGTCGTTTGTATTCGGTATGAACATGCTCTACAAGAAAGATCTTGTTTTTGATGGTTTGGTTATAGCGATGCAATAGTGGGCTTGGCGGTGTAACGGATGAAATGGGTCTTGTTGTGCCTATTATTGGTTAATTTGGTGTTGAGTCTGCAAGAAGTTGAGCAGACCGGAAGTGGAAGCAAGTTACCTGGCGCACTCTCTCACTCGAGAAAGCCAGAAACTCAGCGGTGCTACCTTGTTGGGCCCATAAGTAAGCTAATAGAAGCTGAGTCTGTTCTCAACGAATTGCAATTGATTGATGGTGCGAGTCGGCTGGTTTACAGTGATGTCAAATTGCCCCCTAAATTTTGGGTTCATATCCCCCCTCTTGTATCTCGAAAAGCAGCAATAGAAAAAATGCGTCTACTAAAGTCTCAAGGGGTGGACAGTTTTGTGATCACTGCTCCAGATTTGAATAACGCAATTTCACTCGGGGTCTTTGATAATATTGATTCGGCAGAGAGGATGATAAATCTCCAGAAAAGTCGAGGTGTGCAGGCAAAATTACGTGTGCGAGAACGCGTATCACAAGTCTACTGGATCTATACATCCCATAGAAACGATGACGAAAAAACTGTGCGAAAGCGCTTACAGAGCGGTGGGCAAGAATTTAGAGAAATTTTTTGTAAAACGGTTGATTCTTAATTTAAGTTCTCATATTATAGCGCCCTCTCTTACGAGGCACAGAGCTGGCGTAGCTCAGTTGGTAGAGCAGCTGACTTGTAATCAGCAGGTCGGGGGTTCGATTCCGTCCGCCAGCTCCACTTTTTTGTGGGGTACTAAATAGTAGTCTAGTAGTCCATCCGGGAGGGGTTCCCGAGCGGCCAAAGGGATCAGACTGTAAATCTGACGCGAAAGCTTCGCTGGTTCGAATCCAGCCCCCTCCACCATTGCGGGTGTCGTATAGTGGCTATTACCTCAGCCTTCCAAGCTGATGACGCGGGTTCGATTCCCGCCACCCGCTCCAATTTCAATGATGCTCATATAGCTCAGGTGGTAGAGCACTACCTTGGTAAGGTAGAGGTCACCGGTTCAAATCCGGTTATGAGCTCCAGATTATTGGCGCTCTTTTTTTATTGGCGATAGTTAAATTTAGGAGATTGTTCAAATGGCAAAAGGTAAGTTTGAACGCACCAAGCCGCATGTGAATGTTGGTACAATTGGTCACGTTGATCATGGTAAAACAACATTGACGGCAGCATTGACTCGAGTGTGTGCTGAAACTTGGGGTGGAGAACTGAAGGCGTTTGATCAAATCGATAACGCGCCAGAGGAAAGAGAGCGTGGTATCACGATTGCGACGTCGCACGTGGAATATGACTCTCCTGCTCGTCACTACGCGCACGTTGACTGTCCTGGGCACGCGGATTACGTTAAAAACATGATTACCGGTGCCGCTCAGATGGATGGTGCGATTCTGGTGTGTTCAGCGGCGGATGGCCCAATGCCTCAAACGCGTGAGCACATATTGTTGTCGCGTCAGGTAGGTGTACCTTATATCGTTGTGTTCCTGAACAAAGCGGACATGGTTGATGATGAAGAGCTGCTTGAGCTGGTAGAAATGGAAGTTCGAGAGTTGTTGGATCAATATGAATTCCCTGGTGATGATACTCCAATCATTGTGGGTTCAGCGTTGATGGCGCTGGAAGGGAAAGATGACAACGAAATGGGAACCTCAGCGGTGCGTAAGCTGGTTGAGACCTTGGACGAGTACATTCCTGAGCCGGAGCGTGCGATTGATCAGACGTTCTTGATGCCGATTGAAGATGTATTCTCAATCTCTGGTCGTGGTACGGTGGTAACGGGTCGTGTTGAGCGTGGCATCATCAGAGTGGGTGATGAGGTTGAGATCGTTGGTATTCAGGCAACCACCAAGACCACCTGTACTGGTGTTGAAATGTTCCGTAAGCTGCTGGACGAAGGTCGTGCAGGTGAGAACGTGGGCGTTCTGTTGCGTGGTACCAAGCGTGATGAAGTTGAGCGTGGTCAAGTATTGTCCAAGCCGGGAACCATTACTCCTCACACCAAGTTTGAGTGTGAAGTGTATGTGTTGAGCAAGGATGAAGGTGGTCGTCATACGCCTTTCTTCAAAGGATATCGTCCACAGTTCTATTTCCGTACTACTGATGTAACCGGTTCTTGTGAATTGCCTGAAGGTATCGAAATGGTAATGCCAGGTGATAACGTTAAAATGACCGTTACTCTGATTGCGCCAATTGCGATGGAAGACGGGCTGCGCTTCGCGATTCGTGAAGGTGGTCGTACCGTGGGTGCGGGCGTGGTAAGTAAGGTTATTGAGTAAGTTTATTGCAGGCCAGTAGCTCAATTGGCAGAGCAGCGGTCTCCAAAACCGCAGGTTGGGGGTTCGATTCCCTCCTGGCCTGCCACTTTTAAGTGAGTGGTATATGTCAACTCAAGTAAGTGAAAAGTCTGGTGCGCTTGACGCAGTAAAGTGGCTTGTATTTGTATTATTGATAGCTGTAGGTGTTGTCGGGAACTATCAGTATTCAGATGAGTCTTTGCTTTACCGGGTTCTGGCATTGGTTGCGCTTGCTTGTTTGGCGTTAGCTGTTGCTGCAACTACAGTCAAGGGGCGATCCTATATTGTTCTTTTCAAAGAGGCGCGTTCCGAAATCAGGCGGGTGGTTTGGCCGACTAGGCAGGAATTGACGCAGACAACTGCCATTGTGGTAGTTTTTGTGTTGATCGTAGCGCTCTTTTTATGGGGCTTGGACTCGTTGGTGAGCTGGATTGTTTCTGGTGTTATAGGATAGGTGTAGCAGGTGGCGAAGCGTTGGTATGTAGTTCATGCTTATTCGGGATTTGAAAAGCATGTAATGCGTTCACTGAAAGAGCAGATCGCGCTGAAGGACATGACGGATAAGTTCGGTGAGATCTTGGTGCCGACGGAAGAAGTTGTGGAAATGCGCGACGGCAAAAAGCGAAAAAGTGAGCGCAAGTTTTATCCCGGTTATGTTTTGGTTCAGATGGAAATGGATGATGAGTCCTGGCACTTGGTGAAGTCAACGCCTCGGGTGATGGGCTTTATTGGCGGAACTCCTGATCGTCCAGCGCCTATTACTGATGCGGAGGCTGCGGCGATATTGAGTCGTGTGGAGAGTGGGGCTGCCAAGCCGAAACCGAAAACACTCTTTGAGCCGGGAGAAATCGTTCGAGTCATTGAGGGGCCATTCGCCGACTTCAATGGAGTTGTGGAAGAAGTCGATTACGAAAAGAGCCGCGTTAAGGTGGCTGTGTTGATTTTTGGTAGGTCAACACCGGTAGAGTTGGAATTCGGTCAAGTCGAGAAAGATTAGAATATAGTTAGAAGTAGGCCTGCCTTAGATTAAGGCGGGCTTTTCGTGTCACTAAAAAGGGGAGCTGAAAGGCGTTAGAACCCGAGGAGTAAAAATGGCAAAAAAGGTCAATGCATACATCAAGCTTCAGGTAAAGGCTGGTCAAGCAAACCCTAGTCCCCCAGTTGGTCCGGCACTCGGTCAGCATGGTGTGAATATCATGGAGTTTTGTAAGGCGTTCAATGCCCAGACTCAAGGTCTGGAGCCGGGACTGCCTACACCAGTAGTTATTACTGTTTATAGTGATAAGAGTTTTACTTTTATCATGAAAACTCCACCTGCGGCCATTTTGTTGAAGAAAGCAGCAGGAATCAGCAGCGGAAGTGGTCGGCCAAATACTGAAAAAGTTGGCACGGTGACGCGCGCTCAGTTGGAAGAGATTGCCAAGACTAAAGAGCCAGATTTGACAGCAGGTAGTCTGGATGCGGCTGTAAACACGATTGCAGGCACCGCGAGAAGTATGGGTCTGAATGTGGAGGGTATGTAATGGCTAAGCTGACGAAAAGACAAAAATTTATTGCTGAAAAGATTGAATCCGGTAAGTTTTACCCGGTGGAAGAAGCGGTTTCTCTGTTGGCTGAGCTGTCCGGGCAGGTAAAGTTTAAAGAGTCTATTGATGTTGCCGTGAATCTGGGTATTGATGCGCGGAAATCTGACCAGGTGGTTCGTGGTGCAACCGTATTGCCAAACGGTACTGGTAAAACTGTTCGAGTTGCTGTGTTTACCCAAGGTGCCAATGCTGACAAGGCGAAAGAAGCCGGTGCTGATTTGGTCGGCATGGAAGAGTTGGCGGACGAAGTGAAAAAAGGCAACATGAACTTTGAGGTTGTAATTGCAACTCCAGATGCCATGCGAGTAGTGGGGCAACTTGGTCAAATTTTAGGTCCTCGCGGCTTGATGCCAAACCCGAAGGTGGGGACGGTAACTGCTGACGTAGAGACTGCAGTAAAGAATGCCAAAGCCGGACAAGTCCGTTACAGAAATGACAAGAACGGAATTGTTCATTGTCAGCTTGGAAATGTAGAGTTCTCCGCCACTGCAATTAAAGAAAATTTGGAAGCGCTGTTAGCAGACTTGAAAAAGGCGAAGCCTGCTGCTGCTAAAGGCGTTTATATGAAAAAAATCACACTGTCCTCAACAATGGGGCCTGGTTTGTCAATAGACTTGGGCTCGTTGTCGGTTTGATAGTGCGATTTCTTTGAAGTTAAAGCTATAGCTGAGACTGTCAAAGACCGCAGGTGTTGGTAACTCAACTTAATTTCCTGCGCAGACGGTGTCGCGTTGTTCTCTGAACTTTGTACACCGTTTTACGCCCCGTAAGGGGTATTTGTCAATAAATAGGAGAAATACCAGTGGCAATTAGGCTCGAAGACAAAAAAGCTATTGTAGCTGAAGTCAACGAGGCTGCTAGTGGGGCTTTGTCGGTTGTGATCGCAGATTACCGAGGTGTGACCTCTACAGGTATGACGCAGTTGCGCGCTTTGTGCCGCGGCCAAAATGTTTACATACGAATTGTACGTAATACATTGGCCAAAAGAGCAGTGCAAGGTACCGAGTTTGAATGTATTGCTGATGCGTTGGTTGGGCCAACGATATTGGCGTTTTCTATGGAAGATCCTGGTGCTGCAGCACGAGTGCTGAAGGATTTTGCAAAAGATACTAATGCGTTCGAGATAAAAGCTCTTGCCGTTGGTGGCGAGTTGCTTGGAGCAGATCAGATTGATCGCTTGGCGAAGCTGCCCACTCGGGATCAAGCGTTGTCAATGTTGGCCTCTGTCATTCAGGCACCTGTTACCAAATTGGCTAGAACCCTTAATGAAATTCCTTCTAAGATCACTCGAGTTGTTGCGGCAGTTCGTGATCAAAAGAAAGAAGCAGCCTAATTTAATTAAACGTGTACATTTACTAGGAGATATGAGTAATGGCTCTGTCTAAAGATGATATTTTGAATGCAATTGCTGAAATGAGTGTAATGGATGTTGTTGCGCTTGTTGAAGCTATGGAAGAGAAGTTTGGCGTTTCTGCAGCAGCAGCGGTAGCAGCAGTGCCTATGGCTGCTGGCGACGCAGGTGCAGCGGCTGAAGAAAAAACTGAGTTTGATATTGTTCTGGCATCAGCTGGTGAAAAGAAGGTTAACGTTATCAAAGCAGTTCGTGGCATCACTGGTCTTGGCTTGAAAGAAGCTAAAGCAATGGTAGATGGCGCTCCAGCGACCGTTAAAGAAGGCGCAAGCAAAGAAGAAGCTGAAGCCGCTAAGAAAGAGCTGGAAGAAGCTGGTGCGACAGTAGAACTGAAGTAATGCTGTTACAATTATTGCGAAAGCAATAAGAAATGGCTGGTAGTGTATACTGCCGGCCTTTTTCCGTTTTTACGCTAAATAGAATATTAGCTTAATACGCTTTAAGCATCTGAATTGATCCCTCGCACGATTTCAACCCCTGGGGTACCCTAATGACATACTCTTATACTGAGAAAAAACGAATCCGAAAAGATTTTGGTAAACACCCAACCGTGATGGATGTGCCATATCTGTTGGCCATTCAGTTGGATTCTTACAAAAGTTTTTTACAATTGGAGGCTGATGCGGCAGGACGACAGGAAGTTGGATTGCATGCAGCATTCAAATCCGTTTTTCCAATTATGAGTTTTTCGGGGAATGCAGCGCTTGAGTATGTGTCGTATCGATTGGGTGAGCCCGCATTCGATGTAAAAGAATGCCAATTGCGTGGTGTCACCTATGCGGCGCCGTTGCGAGTAAAAGTTCGTTTGATTATCTATGATAAGGACTCTTCGAATAAGGCCATCAAGGATATTAAAGAGCAAGAAGTTTACATGGGTGAAATGCCGCTGATGACCGAGAATGGCACATTTGTCGTTAACGGTACGGAGCGAGTGATTGTCTCCCAGCTGCATCGGTCTCCCGGTGTGTTTTTTGATCATGATAAGGGCAAAACACACTCTTCCGGGAAGTTGCTTTATTCTGCCCGTGTGATTCCTTATCGTGGTTCTTGGCTGGATTTTGAATTTGACCCGAAGGACTGCGTCTTTGTGCGTATAGATCGTCGCCGAAAACTCGCCGCTTCCATCCTGTTGAGAGCGCTCGGGTATTCGTCTGAAGAAATGCTCGACATGTTTTTCGATACCAGCACCTTTTTCCTTGAAGGTGAGTCGGCGAAGCTGGAATTGGTACCCAGTCGATTGCGGGGCGATATTGCGACTTTTGACATTGTGGATAATAAAGGCAATATCATTGTTGAAGAAGGTCGACGAATTACCTCCAGACATATACGGCAACTGGAAAAAGCAGGGATCGAGGAGCTGTTGATTCCTCGAGAGTATATGATTGGAAGAGTGGTCGCCAAAGATATTGTTGACACCCAAACCGGCGAGCTGTTGGTTGAGTGTAATACAGAAGTTACAGAAGATGTATTAGAAAAGCTTTATGCAAGCGAGATAAAGCAGTTTGAGGTTCTCTACACCAACGAGCTTGATTGTGGTCCGTTTGTCTCAGATACGCTGCGAATCGACCCTACAAAATCACAGCTGGAGGCTCTTGTCGAAATTTATCGGATGATGCGTCCTGGTGAGCCACCTACAAAAGAATCAGCAGAAAATCTATTTGAAAACTTGTTTTTCACAGAAGAGCGTTATGACTTGTCTGCTGTAGGGCGAATGAAGTTCAACCGCAGAATAGGACGAGACGAAGAAGTCGGCCCCGGGATATTGGATAAAGAAGACATTATTAGTGTGCTTCAGACGTTGATCGATATCCGAAATGGTAAGGGCGAGGTCGATGATATCGATCACTTAGGAAACCGTCGAATCAGATCTGTCGGTGAAATGGCGGAAAATCAGTTCCGAGTTGGGTTGGTTCGCGTTGAAAGAGCTGTGCGCGAGCGTTTGAGTTTGGCCGAGTCGGAAGGGTTGATGCCTCAGGATTTGATTAATGCTAAGCCTGTGGCTGCTGCTGTTAAAGAGTTTTTTGGCTCTAGCCAGCTCTCCCAATTTATGGATCAGAACAACCCATTGTCTGAGATTACGCACAAACGACGGGTTTCAGCTTTGGGTCCTGGTGGTCTGACTCGTGAGCGTGCAGGATTTGAGGTGCGCGACGTGCATCCTACGCATTACGGTCGCGTATGCCCTATCGAAACACCTGAAGGGCCGAACATTGGTTTGATTAATTCGCTGGCTACCTACGCACGAACAAACTCCTATGGATTCCTGGAAAGCCCATACAGAAAAGTAGTCGATGGCCTTGTCTCCGAAGATATCGAATATTTGTCAGCAATTGAAGAGAGCGAATATGTTATTGCTCAGGCCAGTGCGAGTACTGACGAAAACGGAAAGTTGACGGATGAGTTGGTAACCGTAAGGCACAAAAACGAATTTACCGTCATGCCACCTGAGAAAGTAAACTACATGGACGTCTCTCCTCGTCAGGTAGTTTCGGTAGCTGCATCACTGATCCCGTTTTTGGAGCATGATGATGCTAACCGGGCATTGATGGGTTCGAACATGCAGCGGCAAGCGGTTCCGACACTAATTTCTGAGAAGCCGTTGGTTGGAACAGGGATTGAGCGAATCGTTGCCCAGGACTCTGGCGTGTGTGTGGTTGCAAAGCGTGGTGGCGCTATTGAAAGTGTCGATGCTGCACGTATTGTTGTGCGAGTCAATGACGACGAGACGCCAATCGGTGATGCTGGTGTAGATATCTACAATCTGACTAAGTACACCCGGTCTAACCAAAATACCTGTATAAATCAACGATCTCTCGTCTCTGTAGGTGATCAGGTCGAGCGTGGCGATGTACTGGCAGATGGTCCATCCGTAGACATGGGCGAGCTGGCGTTAGGGCAGAACATGCGAATTGCCTTTATGCCCTGGAATGGTTACAACTTTGAGGATTCCATTATGGTGTCCGAGCGAGTTGTGCAGGAAGATCGTTTTACGACCATTCATATTCAAGAGCTGACCTGTATTGCTCGGGATACGAAATTGGGTAGTGAAGAGATTACCGCTGATATTCCCAATGTTGGTGAGAGTGCGCTGGCCAAGTTGGATGAATCAGGGATCGTGTATATTGGTGCCGAAGTTGGTCCTGGCGATATCCTTGTTGGGAAAGTGACGCCCAAAGGAGAGACGCAACTTACGCCTGAAGAAAAACTCTTGCGAGCGATTTTCGGTGAAAAGGCTTCTGATGTTAAAGATACATCGCTGCGTGTATCAACCGGCACGCGAGGAACCGTCATTGATGTGCAGGTTTTTACGCGAGATGGTGTCGAGAAGGATCAGCGTGCGTTGGATATCGAGAAATCCGAGCTTGACAAATTCAGGAAGGATTTGAAGGACGAGTACAGAATTGTTGAGGCGGCAACTTATGAGCGTCTGAAGCAGTCCTTGACTGGCGGAATCGTCATTTCTGGATCAGGCCTTTCAAAAGGTGAGGCGATCACAGAAGAAGCATTGTCCCGTATTGAGCCTGTCAACTGGTTCAAATTTAGATTTGAAGACGAAGACAGAAACGAGTTGCTTGAAAAGGCAGAAGCACAACTGAAAGAACGAAAGGCGGAGCAAGAAGAACGTTTTGAAGACAAAAAACGTAAGTTGCAAACTGGAGATGATCTAGCGCCTGGCGTACTGAAAATTGTTAAAGTTTATGTCGCAATTAAACGTCGTATTCAGCCTGGAGACAAGATGGCTGGAAGGCATGGGAATAAAGGTGTTATCTCCGTAATTATGCCCGTTGAGGATATGCCCTACGATGAGAATGGAGAGCCCGTTGATATCGTGTTGAACCCACTGGGTGTTCCATCGCGTATGAACGTAGGGCAGGTGTTGGAGACGCATTTAGGTGCTGCCGCCAAAGGATTGGGTAAGCGAATCAATGAGATGGTCAAGCAGCAGCGTGCGGTGAGTGATATCCGCGAGTTTCTGGATAAAATTTACAATTCCTCGGGCGGGAAGCAGGAGTCTCTGGACAGCCTAAGTGACACCGAGGTATTGACGCTGGCTGGCAACTTGGCCGGCGGTGTTCCCATTGCTACACCAGTATTCGATGGTGCAAAAGAAGCTGAGATCAAAGAGCTGCTTCGTTTGGCTTCGATGGATGATAGCGGTCAGATAACCCTGTTTGATGGTCGCACCGGCGATCAATTCAGTCGAAAAGTGACCGTAGGTTACATGTACATGCTCAAGTTGAACCACTTGGTGGATGACAAAATGCATGCCCGATCTACTGGCTCTTACAGTTTGGTTACACAGCAGCCGCTGGGTGGTAAGGCTCAGTTTGGAGGTCAGAGATTCGGGGAGATGGAAGTGTGGGCACTGGAAGCGTATGGCGCAGCGTACACACTTCAGGAAATGTTGACCGTCAAGTCGGATGATGTGAACGGTAGAACCAAAATGTACAAAAACATTGTGGATGGCGATCATAGAATGGAGCCGGGAATGCCAGAGTCGTTTAACGTACTGGTAAAAGAAATTAGGTCTCTTGGTATCGATATAGAGCTGGAAACTGAGTAATCCTGATCGACTCGTGGTACTGAAATTAATTACTAGGCATCCTCTGGGTGATTTAATATGAAAGATTTATTGAATATCTTAAAAAGCCAAAATAATAAGCATGAGTTCGATTCCATTCGTATCGGTCTCGCGTCGCCTGAAATGATTCGATCTTGGTCTTACGGTGAGGTTAAAAAGCCTGAAACCATAAACTATCGAACCTTTAAACCCGAACGAGACGGTTTGTTCTGTGCCAAAATTTTTGGTCCCATAAAGGATTATGAGTGCCTGTGCGGTAAATATAAGCGGCTCAAACATCGTGGTGTAATCTGCGAAAAGTGTGGCGTGGAAGTCGCCTTAGCAAATGTGCGTCGTGACAGGATGGGGCACATAGAGCTGGCCAGTCCGGTTGCTCACATTTGGTTTTTGAAATCGTTGCCGTCCCGTATCGGTTTGCTGCTTGACATGACTCTGCGGGATATTGAACGCGTACTTTATTTTGAGTCCTTCATCGTTATCGATCCAGGGATGACGACACTCGAGCGTGGGCAGTTGTTGACGGATGAGCAGTACTATGAAGCGTTGGAAGAGTTTGGGGATGACTTTGAAGCAAAAATGGGTGCGGAGGCTATTCAGCGCCTTCTGAAAGACATCGATTTGGAAGAAGAAATCGAAACGTTGCGCGAAGAAATTCCTGCCACAAACTCTGAAACGAAAATCAAGAAATTGTCAAAGCGACTGAAGCTGATGGAGTCTTTCCAGGCTTCAGGCAATAAACCTGAATGGATGATTCTGGATGTGCTTCCAGTGCTACCGCCAGATTTGAGACCTCTGGTTCCTCTGGATGGTGGGCGGTTTGCTACGTCCGATTTGAATGACTTGTACCGGCGAGTTATCAATCGAAACAATCGATTGAAGCGTCTTCTTGAGTTGAGTGCGCCGGATATCATTGTGCGTAATGAAAAGCGTATGCTGCAGGAGTCTGTGGATGCGTTGCTGGATAATGGTCGCCGAGGTCGTGCCATTACAGGCTCGAATAAGCGCCCACTGAAATCTCTCGCTGACATGATCAAGGGTAAACAAGGTCGATTTCGTCAGAACCTGCTGGGTAAGCGAGTAGACTATTCTGGTCGATCCGTAATTGTTGTTGGCCCCAGCTTGAAGTTGCATCAGTGTGGTTTGCCAAAGAAAATGGCGCTGGAGCTGTTTAAGCCATTTATTTTTAGCAAACTCGAGCATAGGGGCTTGGCGACCACGATTAAAGCTGCCAAGAAAATGGTGGAGCGGGAAACCGCTGAAGTATGGGATATTCTTGCTGAGGTTATACGAGAGCACCCGGTAATGCTCAACCGTGCACCTACACTGCACCGTCTGGGTATTCAGGCTTTCGAGCCTGTATTGATAGAAGGTAAAGCGATTAATCTACATCCTCTCGTTTGTGCGGCTTACAACGCTGACTTTGACGGTGACCAAATGGCGGTTCACGTACCGCTTACGCTTGAAGCTCAGTTGGAAGCCCGCGCACTGATGATGTCCACCAACAACGTGCTCTCGCCAGCAAACGGCGAACCAATTATTGTGCCTTCACAGGATGTTGTATTGGGCCTGTACTACATGACTCGCTCAAAGATCAACGTGTTGGGTGAAGGTATGGTGTTTTCGGACATCAAAGAAGTAAGTCGCGCTTATGGGTCAAACAAAGCTCATCTTCAGGCGGTCGTAAAAGTACGTGTCAAGGAAGTTGAGTTTGGAGAAAACAATGAGCGTATTGAAACCACGAGCGTCGTGGAAACCACCGTGGGTAGAGCGCTTTTGTTCGACATTCTGCCGGATGGTTTGCCTTTTGCTCTCGTGAATCAAGCAATGACCAAAAAGGCAATTTCTCGCTTGATCAATTCCTCGTATCGAAAGTGCGGGCTGAAAGACACAGTAATCTTTGCCGACCAGTTAATGTACTTAGGATTTTCCCAAGCGACCAAGTCAGGCTCTTCCATCGGTGTAAATGATTTCGTTATTCCAGATGCCAAAAAAGGAGTGATTGATGCCGCTGAGGCCGAGGTGAAGGAGATTGAGTCACAGTTTGCAAATGGATTGTTAACGCAGGGCGAGAAATACAACAAGGTTATTGATATTTGGTCGCGGGCTAACGATAAAGTCGCCAAGGCGATGATGGAAACGTTGGGTAAAGAAACGGTCATTGATCGTAATGGCGATGAAGTGGATCAGGATTCCTTCAACTCGGTATACATGATGGCTGACTCCGGAGCGCGGGGTTCTGCTGCTCAGATACGTCAGTTGGCCGGGATGCGCGGACTGATGGCCAAACCAGATGGTTCCATCATCGAAACACCAATTACTGCGAACTTCCGAGAGGGATTGAACGTACTTCAGTACTTCATATCTACGCACGGGGCACGAAAAGGTTTGGCGGATACGGCCTTGAAAACTGCGAACTCTGGGTACTTGACTCGTCGGTTGGTGGATGTCGCTCAAGATATGGTTGTGACCGAAGTAGACTGCGGTACTGACAAAGGCTTTATGGTGACACCTCATATTGAAGGTGGTGATGTCGTTGTTCCCTTGGGCGACAGGGTGCTTGGGCGAGTGGCTGCCCGGGATATTTTTGCTCCAGGTAATGAAGTGGATGTGGTGCTCCCGGCTGGAACATTTCTTGACGAGGCGAATGTCGCCGTCCTGGAAAATTCAGGGGTGGATGAGGTTTGGGTCCGTTCAGCGATTACGTGTAACACGAAATACGGTGTCTGTTCGAATTGCTACGGTCGAGATCTGGCTAGAGGCCATCTGGTTAACGTCGGTGAAGCCGTAGGGGTTATCGCTGCGCAGTCTATCGGTGAGCCCGGTACCCAGTTAACAATGCGTACGTTCCACATCGGGGGGGCTGCCTCTCGGGCGTCTGCTGTTGATAACATTCAAGTGAAACACGGGGGTGTTGTTCGGCTTCACAATATGAAGTCAATTGAGCGGAAAGATGGCAATCTGGTTGTTGTCTCTCGCTCGTCTGCGCTGGCCGTGGCTGATGAGCATGGGCGAGAAAGGGAGTGGTACAAGCTGCCTTACGGTGCCATATTGACAGCGAAAAACGGAGATACCGTTGACGCCGGACAAATCGTCGCCAAATGGGATCCGCATACACACCCAATTGTGTCAGAGCGTGAGGGTAAAGTTCAGTTTGTTGGTATGGAGGAAGGTATTACCATAACCACCCAAACGGATGAACTCACTGGGTTGTCAACAACCATGGTGATGGATCCTAAAGATCGTCCTGCGGCAGGTAAAGATCTGAGACCGATGATCCAGTTGTTGGATGAAAATGGTGAAGAGGTTACTGTTCCTGGAACGGATACGCCTGTCCAGTACTTTTTGCCCGCTAACGCGCTGATTTCTCTGAAGAACGGGGACTATATTGATAAAGGGGATATCGTTGCGCGGGTACCTCAGGAATCTTCCAAAACACGTGATATTACCGGTGGTTTGCCTCGGGTTGCTGACTTGTTCGAAGCGAGAAAGCCGAAAGAGTCTTCCATTCTTGCTGAAATCAGTGGAATGGTAAGTTTTGGTAAAGAAACTAAAGGCAAAAAGCGATTGGTGTTAACGCCCAAAGATGGGAGTGACCCGGTTGAGACCCTGATTCCCAAGTGGCGTCAACTCAACGTATTTGAAGGTGAGCAGGTTGAGAAGGGTGAGGTTATCTCTGATGGCCCTTCGAATCCTCATGACATTTTACGCTTGTTGGGTGTTGGTGAACTGGCGAAGTACATCATTAATGAAATACAGGATGTCTACCGTCTGCAAGGCGTTGTCATCAATGACAAGCACATTGAAGTTATTGTTCGGCAAATGTTGAGAAAGGTTGAGGTTCTGGATCCAGGTGATACGCCATTGATTACCGGTGATCAGGTTGAATACTTTAAGATCCTGGAAGAAAATGAAATTGCCGATTCAAAAGATATGATGCCTGCGCGGTACGAAAGAGTATTGCTGGGTATTACGAAAGCGTCGCTTGCAACAGAATCCTTTATTTCAGCTGCATCGTTCCAGGAAACTACTCGGGTTCTCACCGAGGGAGCGGTTACAGGAAAGCAAGACTTTTTGCGCGGTCTGAAGGAAAACGTCGTTGTTGGCCGACTTATTCCTGCAGGAACCGGGCTGACGTATCACAACGCCAGAAAGAGCAGGAATTCGCGCTCAGGTGAGTCTATGGGTGGTGTCAACACGGATGAGCTGGCTGAAGCGTTAACGGCCGAGTTGAATAAAGATCGTGACTAAGTACTGTATGTAAAATATTCAATAGATGGTCTTGACTAGGGGAGGGAGTGTCTTTAGACTTGCCTCCCTTATTTTTAGTAGGCTTGGGGTTCGTTCGGGCCTGTGTTTGTAAAATGGAGTAAGCTTAATGGCAACAATTAACCAATTGGTGCGTAAGCCTCGTAGACGTGCAGTTGAAAAAAGTGACGTTCCGGCGTTACAAGGCTGTCCACAGCGTCGAGGTGTTTGCACTCGTGTATATACTACTACACCTAAAAAGCCAAACTCAGCGCTGCGTAAAGTCTGCAGGGTTCGTTTGACCAATGGGTACGAAGTAACCTCCTACATCGGTGGTGAAGGTCACAACTTGCAAGAGCATAGTGTTGTGTTGATTCGAGGTGGGCGTGTTAAAGACTTGCCTGGTGTTCGTTATCACACTGTACGTGGCAGTCTTGATACTTCCGGTGTAGCTAACCGTAAGCAGGCTCGTTCCAAGTATGGGGCAAAGCGACCTAAATAAACTTTATTTGAAGCACGTTTAACACGGATTTCAAATGGTTTGTGTGAATTGAGTTTTAGGTTTCAAAATCATTCCCTGTTAGCAGGTAAGAGTAAGAGCGCCCCGATGTGGGTGGGAAATCTGAAGACCTATTGAGTTATTAAAGAGGGCTTATCATGCCAAGAAGACGCGTCGTCGCGAAAAGAGAAACACTGCCAGATCCCAAGTTTGGGAGCCAACGTCTGGCTAAATTCATTAACCATGTAATGGTTAGTGGTAAAAAATCCGTAGCAGAAAAAATTGTTTACGGGGCGCTGAGTGCTATCGAAAAGAAAGCAAAGGGCGACCCGATGGAGATGTTTGAAAAAGCGCTTGAGAACATCCAGCCGATGGTAGAAGTAAAATCTCGCCGAGTCGGTGGAGCTACTTATCAGGTGCCTGTTGAAGTGCGTCCATCACGTCAAAATGCTCTGGCAATGCGATGGCTGGTTGAGTACTCCCGTAAGCGTGGAGAGAAGTCCATGCCATTGAGATTGGCTGGTGAAATTCTTGATGCAGCAGAAGGTAAAGGGGCGGCAGTCAAGAAGCGAGAAGATGTGCACAAAATGGCAGAAGCTAACAAAGCATTCTCTCACTACCGTTTCTGATATTGACAGGATAAAGCAGTGCCTCGTAAAACTCCCATTAGTAAATATCGTAACATTGGTATTTGTGCTCACGTTGATGCAGGTAAAACAACTACCACGGAGCGAGTTTTATTTTATACCGGTCTTTCACATAAGATTGGAGAGGTTCACGATGGCGCTGCAACAATGGATTGGATGGAGCAGGAGCAGGAGCGTGGGATTACCATTACTTCTGCGGCAACAACCTGTTTTTGGGCTGGTATGGATCGCCAGTTCGATGAGCACCGGATAAATATTATTGATACCCCGGGACATGTGGACTTCACGATTGAAGTGGAGCGGTCACTGCGTGTATTGGATGGCGCGGTGGTGGTGCTGTGCGGATCTTCAGGTGTTCAGCCTCAAACGGAGACGGTTTGGCGGCAAGCGAATAAGTACCATGTGCCAAGAATTGTGTTTGTAAATAAAATGGATCGGGCCGGAGCGAGTTTTGAGTCTGTTGTTGATCAGCTCAAGGCGAGACTTGGTGCGGTGCCGGTGCCAATCCAAATGACTATTGGCGCTGAAGAAGTGTTCAGTGGTGTCGTAGATCTCATAAAGATGAAGTCAATCATCTGGAGTGAGGGTGACATGGGAATGTCCTTCAGCTATGAAGATATTCCTGTCGAGATGCTCTCTCAGTGCGAAGAGATGCGGGAATTTATGGTCGAATCAGCTGCGGAAGCTTCGGATGAGCTGATGGAAAAGTATCTCGAAGACGGTGAATTGTCTGAAGCAGAAATCAAAGCTGGTCTTCGAATGCGCACCTTGGCCAATGAGATTGTGCCTGTTCTGGGTGGGTCTGCGTTTAAAAATAAAGGCGTTCAGGCTGTTCTGGATGCCGTAATTGAATATCTGCCATCGCCTGAAGAAGTTAAGCCGATAGAAGGTGTCTTGGATGATGGTGAGACTGTAGAGTCTCGTTACGCCAAAGATGATGCCCCGTTTGCGGCGCTCGCATTTAAAATCGCGACCGATCCTTATGTTGGCACATTGACGTTTTTTAGGGTGTACTCCGGGACTCTTGAATCCGGTAGCGTCGTTTACAACCCGATTAAAGGAAGAAGAGAGCGCATTGGGCGAATGGTCCAAATGCATGCAAATAGTCGGGAAGAGATAAAAGAAGTACGGGCCGGTGATATCGCTGCCGGGATTGGCCTGAAAGATGTGACAACGGGTGAAACCCTTTGTGCGATGAATAGCGTCATAACCCTGGAGAAGATGGATTTCCCTGAGCCAGTGATTTCGGTAGCCGTAGAGCCGAGGTCTAAGGCTGATCAGGATAAGATGGGAATTGCATTAAGTAAGTTGGCTCAGGAGGATCCTTCATTCCGTGTCAAGACGGATGAGGAGACGGGTCAGACCATAATATCCGGGATGGGTGAGCTTCATCTCGATATTATTGTGGATCGAATGAAGCGCGAGTTTGGGGTTGAGGCAAATATTGGTAAGCCCCAGGTCGCCTACCGTGAGGCGATTACCAAGATTGCCGAGATTGAGGGCAAGTTTGTTCGTCAATCTGGTGGGCGAGGACAATACGGTCATGTTTGGCTGAGATTTGAGTCCAGAGCTGACGGTGAAGAAGGATTGGAGTTTGTTAACGAAATAGTTGGAGGCGTGGTTCCTAAGGAATTTATTCCAGCTATCGAGAAAGGGGTGCGCGAGCAGATGCAAAATGGCGTGCTTGCTGGTTACCCCATATTGTCGTTGAAAGCGGTTTTATATGATGGGTCATATCACGATGTTGATTCAAATGAGATGGCCTTTAAAATTGCGTCCAGTATGGCGACAAAGAAGCTTTCCGAGCATGGTGGAGCGGTATTGCTGGAGCCTATTATGAAGGTTGAGGTAGTTACACCAGAGGAAAATATGGGCGATGTAGTTGGTGATCTTAATCGACGGCGCGGTTTAGTTGTTGGAATGGATGAAAGTCCTGCCGGTAAGATTGTCAATGCTGAGGTCCCTTTAGGTGAGATGTTTGGTTATGCGACCGATCTAAGGTCGGCAACTCAAGGTCGAGCTACTTATACGATGGAGTTTTTGAAGTATTCCGAGGCTCCTGGGAATATTGCGGAAGCGATTATCAACAAAATCTGACAATTGACTTAATAGAGGTGTTATTGTGGCAAAAGGTAAATTTGAGCGCACCAAACCGCACGTGAATGTTGGCACAATTGGTCACGTTGACCATGGTAAAACAACATTGACGGCAGCATTGACTCGAGTGTGTGCGGAAACTTGGGGTGGAGAACTGAAGGCGTTTGATCAAATCGATAACGCGCCAGAAGAAAGAGAGCGTGGTATCACGATTGCGACGTCGCACGTGGAATATGACTCTCCTGCTCGTCACTACGCGCACGTTGACTGTCCTGGACACGCGGATTACGTTAAAAACATGATTACCGGTGCTGCTCAGATGGATGGTGCGATTCTGGTGTGTTCAGCGGCGGATGGCCCAATGCCCCAAACGCGTGAGCACATTTTGTTGTCGCGTCAGGTAGGTGTACCTTATATCGTTGTGTTCCTGAACAAAGCGGACATGGTTGATGACGAAGAGCTGCTTGAGCTGGTAGAGATGGAAGTTCGAGAGCTGTTGGATCAATATGAATTCCCTGGCGATGATACTCCGATCATCGTGGGTTCAGCATTGATGGCGCTGGAAGGGAAAGATGACAACGAAATGGGAACCTCAGCGGTACGTAAGCTGGTTGAGACCTTGGATGAGTACATCCCTGAGCCGGAGCGAGCGATTGATCAGACGTTCTTGATGCCGATTGAAGATGTGTTCTCAATTTCTGGCCGCGGTACGGTAGTAACCGGTCGTGTTGAGCGTGGCATCATCAGAGTGGGTGATGAGGTTGAGATCGTTGGTATTCAGGCAACCACCAAGACCACCTGTACTGGTGTTGAAATGTTCCGTAAGCTGCTGGACGAAGGTCGTGCAGGTGAGAATGTGGGCGTTCTGTTGCGTGGTACCAAGCGTGACGAAGTTGAGCGTGGTCAAGTATTGTCCAAGCCGGGAACCATTACTCCTCACACCAAGTTTGAGTGTGAAGTGTATGTGTTGAGCAAAGATGAAGGTGGTCGTCATACACCTTTCTTTAAAGGCTATCGTCCACAGTTCTATTTCCGTACTACTGATGTAACCGGTTCTTGTGAATTGCCTGAAGGTATCGAAATGGTAATGCCAGGTGATAACGTTAAAATGACCGTTACTCTGATTGCGCCAATTGCGATGGAAGACGGACTGCGCTTTGCGATTCGTGAAGGTGGTCGTACCGTAGGTGCGGGCGTTGTAAGTAAGGTTATCGAGTAATATTTTACTGCTGAAAAGGCTGCCTGGTGAGGCGGCCTTTTTTTGTTGTACATATAGTGGCTTGACATAAAGTGTTGTGTGAAATAAAATGCGGCTCCTTTTTTAGGAGTGGCTAAGGTTTAGCCGGCAATCGGAGTTTAAAAATGCAAAGTCAAAAGATACGGATTCGGTTAAAGGCGTTTGACTACCGTTTGATTGATCAGTCTACGCAAGAGATTGTGGAAACTGCCAAGCGAACTGGAGCTCAAGTGAAGGGACCGATCCCGCTACCAACCAAAAAAGAAAGATTTACTGTTCTTATTTCTCCTCACGTAAACAAAGATGCGCGTGATCAGTATGAGATTAGAACGCACAAAAGGCTTCTTGATATTGTGGAGCCCACTGAAAAAACTGTTGATGCACTGATGAAATTGGATTTGGCGGCTGGTGTAGACGTTCAAATCAGCCTCGGTTAACGAGGAAGCTCTTCGGAGCGCTCAGGTGTAACTCTGGATAGGCCATAGAGGGTTTTAGCCCCGTACACTAAGAGGTGAAAAATGGCGATTGGTATTATCGGCCGCAAGGCTGGCATGACTCGTATATTTAAAGAAAGTGGCGAGTCAGTGCCTGTGACTGTTATTGAGGTTCAGGCTAACAAAATCTCACAAGTAAAAACTGATGATGTGGATGGTTACAAGGCTATCCAGGTTTCAGTTGGCGAAAAGAAGGCTTCACGCGTATCAAAGTCTGAGGCTGGGCATTTCTCTAAGGCCGGCGTATCTGCTGGTACTTTCATTTGCGAATTCCGTCTTGATGGTTCCGAAGAGAGCTTTAGTGTTGGTGATGCTCTCGAAGTGAGTCAGTTTGAAGAAGGGCAGTTGGTTGATGTGATTGGGCAGTCCAAAGGTAAGGGATTTGCTGGTGTAGTCAAACGCTGGAACTTCAGAACTCAGGATGCAACGCACGGTAACTCTTTGTCCCACAGAGCGCCGGGATCTATCGGTCAGTGTCAGACCCCTGGTAGAGTATTTAAGGGCAAGAAGATGGCTGGTCACATGGGGGCTGAAAAGGTTACTGTTCAGTCGCTGGAGGTCGTTCGAGTTGACTCCGAAAAAGGTTTGCTTCTGATTAAGGGAGCCGTACCTGGCGCAACTGGCGGTAGTGTGATTGTCAAACCGGCAGTAAAGGCGTAAGGAGAGAGTTATGGATATAAAACTAGCGCAAAATGAAGGTCAGACCGTTTCTGTCTCTGATGTGGCGTTTGCTCGTGACTTCAATGAATCATTGGTGCATCAGGTTGTCACTGCTTATTTGGCTGGTGCAAGGCAAGGTACAAGAGCTCAGAAAACCCGCTCAGAAGTGAGTGGTGGCGGTAAGAAGCCGTGGCGACAAAAAGGTACAGGTCGTGCACGAGCAGGTACGATTAGAAGTCCAATCTGGAGAACGGGTGGCGTTACATTTGCTGCAAAACCTCAAGATTTTAGCCAAAAAGTGAATAAGAAAATGTATCGCGCCGCGATGCAGTCTATTTTGTCTGAACTCGTTCGTCAGGACCGCATTCTGGTTGTCGAAGGATTGGACGTTGACTCTCCCAAGACCAAGCTGTTCAAAGAAACTTTGGCTGGTTTTGGTGTTGACGATGTGTTGGTGATCTCAGATCAAGTTGGCGAGAATCTCTATTTGGCTTCAAGAAACTTGCCGAAAGTGGACGTGAGAGAAGCTTCAGTTATTGATCCGGTAAGCTTGATTTCTCATGAGAAGGTGCTGGTGACTGTGCCTGCCCTAAAGAAGATTGAGGAGTTGTTAGGATGAACCAAGAGAGATTATATAAAGTGCTCCTGGGCCCGCATATTTCGGAGAAGGCGTCACTTTCTGCTGAAACAGGAACCGTAGTGTTTCGGGTTGCGCCTGACGCGACAAAAGTTGAAGTGAAAAGCGCAGTTGAACAGCTTTTTAATGTAAAAGTTGCTTCTGTGAGTGTATTGAATCAAAAAGGCAAAGTGAAGCGGACAGTTCGTGGGTTAGGTAAGCGTAACTCAGTGCGAAAAGCTTATGTCAGATTGGCAGAAGGTCATGATATTGACTTTCTGGATGTAGAGTAAGGGGATTAGACATGCCAGTTATTAAAGCAAAGCCAACGTCCGCAGGACGTCGTCATGTTGTTAAGGTGGTGCACCCCGATCTGCATAAGGGTAAGCCTCATGCTGCACTTTTGGAAAAGAAAGGGAAGACCGGTGGTCGGAACAATAACGGTAGAATTACCACGCGCCATAAGGGTGGTGGTCACAAGCAGCACTATCGTTTAGTGGATTTCAAGCGCAACAAAGACGGTATACCTGCTGTGGTTGAGCGTATTGAATATGATCCAAACCGTAGCGCCCATTTGGCCTTGTTAAAGTATGCGGATGGTGAGCGACGCTACATCATTGCTGCTAAAGGTATGAGTGCTGGGGATAGTGTTGTGTCAGGTGAAGCTGCGCCAATCAAAGTTGGCAGTGCTTTACCAATTCGAAACATACCAGTCGGAAGTGTTGTGCACTGTGTAGAGCTTAAGCCTGGAAAAGGCGCTCAAATGGTTCGCAGTGCTGGAACTTCCGCGCAGTTGGTAGCAAGAGAAGGCGCTTATGCAACTTTGCGTTTGCGCTCTGGTGAAATGCGGAAAGTGCTTGCAGAATGCAAGGCGACGCTGGGAGAGGTTTCTAACAGCGAGCACAGCTTGAAGCAGCTCGGAAAAGCGGGTGCATCACGTTGGCGTGGAGTTAGGCCGACAGTGCGTGGTGTTGTTATGAACCCAGTTGACCACCCACATGGTGGTGGTGAAGGGCGAACCTCTGGCGGACGTCATCCTGTTACACCTTGGGGTGTACCGACCAAAGGTCATAAGACTCGCAAAAACAAACGTACTGATAAGATGATCGTACGTCGTAGATCATCTAAATAAGAGGAATAGCTTGTGCCACGTTCACTAAAGAAAGGTCCATTTATCGATCTTCATTTATTGAAAAAGGTTGAAGCCGCTCTGGAGAAGAACGACAAGAAGCCAATCAAAACTTGGTCTCGTCGATCTACAATTTTTCCAGAAATGGTGGGTTTGACTATCGCTGTACATAACGGGCGTCAACATGTACCAGTATTTGTTACTGAGGACATGGTAGGTCATAAGTTGGGCGAATTCGCTGCCACACGTACTTATAAAGGGCATGTGGCTGATAAGAAGGCTAAACGGTAATCTGAGGTAAAGATCATGCAAGAAGTAGCTGCCAAATTAAAAGGTGCTCGAATGTCTGCTCAGAAAGCACGTTTGGTTGCAGACCAGATTCGAGGAAAGTCTGTTGAGGACGCCCTGAATACGCTTACATACAGCGACAAGAAAGCCGCGGCAATTATGAAGAAGGTATTGGATTCTGCAATTGCTAACGCTGAACATAATGAAGGCTTAGATGTGGATGAGTTAAAGGTGTCAACAGTTTTTGTTGATGAAGGCCCGACCATGAAGCGAATTATGCCTCGCGCAAAAGGTCGAGCAGATCGAATCCTCAAGCGTACTTGTCACATAACCGTAAAAGTTGCTGAACAGTAGGAGTAGATCAGATGGGTCAGAAAGTTCATCCAGTTGGTATCAGATTGGGCGTTGTGAAAGATCACAACTCGGTTTGGTACGCAGAGAAAGACGCTTACTCAAAGAATCTGCTGAACGATATTGAAGTACGTCAGTATTTGATGAAGAAGCTTGAAAAAGCATCAGTAAGCAAAATAGTTATTGAGCGGCCAGCACAAAACGCGCGCATCACCATTCACACTGCGCGTCCAGGCATTGTGATTGGTAAAAAAGGCGAAGACGTTGAAAGTTTGCGCCAGGAAATCAGTGGTATGATGGGCGTGCCTGTTCATATCAATATCGAAGAAATTCGAAAGCCTGACTTGGATGCGAAGCTTGTTGCAGCAAGTGTAGCTAGCCAGTTGGAGCGTCGTGTGATGTTTCGTCGTGCTATGAAGCGCGCGGTACAGAATGCTATGCGTCAGGGGGCGAAAGGAATCAAGATTCAAGTCTCTGGCCGACTTGGTGGAGCTGAGATTGCTCGAACCGAGTGGTATCGTGAAGGGCGCGTACCTTTGCACACCTTGAGAGCGGACATTGATTACGCCACTCATGAAGCACTGACAACCTATGGAATTATCGGGGTTAAGGTGTGGATTTTTAAAGGTGAAATTCTAGGTGGTATGGATCAGGTTCGAGCTGATAAACAGGCCGCCAAGAAGAAGACGGCTAAATAAGGGGCTCAGATATGTTGCAACCTAAACGTACCAAATTTAGAAAAGTCCAGAAAGGCCGAAATCGCGGCTTGGCGCATCGAGGAAGTAAAGTAAGCTTCGGTGAGTTCGGGTTGAAAGCGATTGGACGGGGGCGTATTACCTCTCGCCAAATCGAAGCGGCTCGTCGGACAATGACACGAAGAATCAAACGTGGTGGAAAAATCTGGATTAGAGTATTTCCTGACAAGCCAATTACTCAAAAGCCTCTGGAAGTAAGACAGGGTAAAGGTAAGGGTTCTGTTGAATATTGGGTAGCTCAAATTCAGCCTGGGAAAGTGCTCTACGAGATGGAGGGAGTCTCAGAAGAAGTTGCTCGCGAAGCATTTGCACTAGCTGCGGCGAAGTTGCCTGTTGCTACAACGTTTGTAACTAGGACGATTATGTGATGAAAGCGAACGAACTAAGAGAAAAATCTATCGAAGAGTTAAACGGGCAATTAATTGAGCTTCTTAAAGAGCAGTTCAATTTGCGGATGAGAAAAGCAACGGGTCAGTTGAATCAATCTCATTTGTTGGGTAATACCCGACGCGAAATTGCACGTGTCAAAACTTTAATTACGGAAAAGTCAGGTAAATAAAGATGACTGAAACTGCTAAAAATGTCCGTACAACGAGCGGTAAAGTCGTTAGTAACAAAATGGACAAGTCCATCACGGTACTGATTGAAAGACGTGTGAAACACCCGATTTATGGAAAGTATGTTAAGCGATCCACAAAGCTGCATGCGCATGATGAAAACAATGCCTGCAACATCGGTGATGTAGTCACTATCAAAGAGTCTCGTCCTATTTCCAAAACCAAAACTTGGGAACTGGTCAGTATCGATGAGAAGGCTAGCAAAGTCTAACCAGCCCTTGTGGATGTTCGTTTTTTAGAAATTTGATTGGAGAAAAGCCATGATTCAGACACAATCTATGCTTGATGTCGCAGATAACAGCGGCGCGCGCAGAGTCATGTGCATCAAAGTCCTGGGTGGATCACATCGTCGATACGCGAATATTGGCGACATTATTAAAGTTACCGTGAAAGAAGCCATTCCTCGCGGTAAGGTCAAGAAAGGCCAGGTTTTGAATGCAGTAGTGGTGCGTACTCGAAAAGGAGTTCGTCGCCAGGATGGTTCGCTGATTCGGTTCGATGGTAATGCGGCTGTGTTGTTGAACAACCAGCAAGCACCTATTGGTACGCGAATTTTTGGCCCTGTTACACGTGAACTGCGAAACGACAAGTTCATGAAGATTATTTCACTTGCGCCAGAAGTGCTGTAAGAGGAGCGACCCGTATGAACAAATTGAGACGTGATGATGAAGTAATCGTCATTACCGGAAAAGACAAAGGTAAGCGTGGAAAGGTTTCCCGTGTTATGTCTGACGGTCGTGTGATTGTTTCCGGCATCAATATGATTAAACGACACACCAAGCCGAACCCGATGAAAGGTACGCCTGGTGGGATCGTAGAAAAGGAAGCGCCTATTCAGGCATCGAATGTAGCTATTTACAATTCCGGAACAAGCAAAGCCGATCGAGTTGGCTTTAAAGTTTTGGAAGATGGCTCAAAGATTCGAGTGTATAAGTCAAATAGCGAAGCTATAGACAACTAATTTTGGGTGAAGCCATGTCAAGAATGAAAGAACTCTATAAAAAAGAGATTGTACCCGCTCTTATGAAAGAGCATGGGTACGGTAATATCATGCAGGTACCCAAAATAGAGAAAATTACTCTGAATATGGGTGTTGGTGAAGCATTGGGTGACAAGAAGCAAATTGATCACGCAGTTGCTGACATGACCTTGCTGGCTGGGCAAAAGCCGGTCGTTACAAAGGCTAGAAAGTCTGTAGCAGGGTTTAAGATTCGTGAGGGATATCCAATCGGTTGTAAGGTGACACTGCGGGGTGACCGCATGTGGGAGTTCCTGGAAAGGCTGGTTGATATTTCAATTCCTCGTATTCGTGATTTTCGAGGTCTGAACGCGAAGTCTTTTGACGGGCGTGGAAACTACAGTATGGGTATCAAAGAGCAAATTATCTTCCCTGAAATTGAGTATGATAAGGTCGATAAGTTGCGCGGTATGGATATCACTGTAACCACTTCTGCCAAATCAGATGACGAAGGTCGAGCGTTGCTGAAAGCCTTCAATTTTCCATTTAGAAAATAAAAGGTTGAATTATGGCTAAGATCAGCATGAAACAGCGTGAATTGAAGCGTATGAAAACTGTTGAAAAGTACGCAGAAAAACGCGCTGAATTAAAGGCGATTATTGGTAACATTAATACTTCTGAAGAAGACCGTTGGGACGCCCAGCAAAAACTTCAGCAGTTGCCAAGAAATGCAAGCCCATCTCGTCTGCAGCGTCGTTGTCAAGTAACAGGAAGACCTCACGGTGTTTTCCGTAAGTTTAAACTTTCTCGAATCAAATTGAGAGAGTACGGCATGGTTGGTGACATTCCAGGCCTTAAGAAAGCTTCTTGGTAATAGTGTTGTTGGTAAGCGCGTAAAAGCTGCACAACTAAAAAGATTTAGGAGACTCATACCGATGAGTATGCAAGATACATTAGCGGATATGTTCACGCGTATCCGTAATGCGCAACAGGCTGAAAAAGCTGCTGTGAGTATGCCTTCTTCAAAAATGAAGGTATCTGTGGCGAAAGTTCTTCAGGAAGAGGGTTATATCGAATCCTTCAATGTTGACGAGTCGGATAAACCGACGTTGACGATTGGTCTTCGGTATTTCGAAGGAAAACCCGTCATTGAAGAAATCAAAAGAGCCAGTCGGCCAGGACTGCGTCAATATAAGGGTACCGAAGGGTTGCCTAAAGTGGCTGGTGGACTTGGTGTTGCAATTGTTTCGACATCCAAAGGCGTCATGACCGATCGCGCAGCGCGTAAAGCTGGGGTTGGTGGTGAAGTAATCTGTACAGTATTCTAGGAGTCAAAGATGTCTAGAGTTGCGAATAGCCCTGTTGCATTACCGTCTGGTGTTGAAGTCAAGATGCAGTCAGGTGAAATTGAAGTTAAGGGCGGTAAAGGCTCCCTTAAAATGCTGATCAATGATCTCGTTGATATTAAGCAAGAAGAAAACGCGTTGACCTTTGCCGCGAAAAATAATGGCAAACAGGCACGTGCCATGTCTGGTACTACCCGAGCTCTTGTGAATAACATGGTTTTGGGTGTTTCACAGGGATTTGAGAAGAAACTCCAGCTGGTCGGTGTTGGTTACCGAGCCCAGGCTAAAGGCAGTATCTTAAACCTGACCTTAGGTTTTTCTCATCCCGTCAATTACGACCTGCCTGAAGGCGTAACTGCAGAAACACCTACCCAGACAGAAATTGTACTGCGGGGAATAGACAAGCAAGTAATCGGTCAAGCTGCGGCTGAGATTAGAGCGTTCAGACCGCCTGAGCCATACAAAGGCAAAGGGGTTAGATACGCGGATGAAAATGTACTCCGTAAAGAAGCCAAGAAGAAGTAGGGTAGCCAAATGAATATCAAAAAACAGTCAAGATTGCGTCGTGCTCGTAAAACTCGTCTGAATATGCGAGAGGCTGGTGTTACTCGTCTTTGTGTGCATCGCACGCCACGGCATATTTATGCGCAGATTATTTCTGCTGATGGCTCGAAAATTATAGCGACAGCCTCTACGGTTCAAAAAGATCTACGTGAAGGCAGCACAGGTAATATCGAAGCTGCAACAAAAGTTGGTAAGTTGATCGCTGAGCGTGCGAAAGAAGCAGGAGTTAATTCGGTTGCTTTTGATCGTTCTGGCTTCCGATACCATGGTCGAGTTAAGGCTTTAGCTGAAGCTGCTCGTGAAGCCGGATTAGAGTTTTAAGGAGTCTAGTTGTGAGTCTAAATGAACAAAAAGCACCCGAGCTTCAGGAAAAGCTCGTTCAAGTAAACCGCGTAGCTAAAGTAGTTAAAGGCGGTCGTATCTTCGGTTTTACGGCACTTACCGTTGTTGGTGACGGTAACGGGCGCGTCGGGTTTGGCAGAGGAAAAGCACGTGAAGTGCCTGTTGCAATTCAAAAAGCAATGGAATCTGCAAAAAAGAACATGATTGATGTTGCATTGAATGGTACGACATTGCAGTACCCTATTAATGCTCGTCATGGCGCGTCTCGAGTCTTCATGCAGCCTGCATCTGAAGGTACCGGTATCATTGCCGGTGGTGCGATGCGTGCAGTGCTGGAAGTAGCCGGTGTTCAAAACGTATTAGCTAAATGCTACGGCTCTACAAATCCAGTCAACGTGGTGCGTGCCACTTTTGAAGGTTTGAAAGCAATGGCATCTCCAGAATCAGTTGCTGCCAAGCGTGGTAAAACTGTAGAAGATATCGTGGAGTAAGGACATGGCAGATAAGAAAATGATTTCAGTCACCTTGGTTAAAAGTACCATTGGTAGGCTGCCTGCGCATCAGGCATGTGTCAGCGGACTCGGTCTGAGAAAAATCGGTCATACCGTCGAAGTTGAAGATACTCCTGCAGTTCGAGGAATGATCAACAAAGTCAACTACATGGTCAAGGTTGTGGGTGAGTGATATGAAGCTGAATACATTGAGCCCTGCTGAGGGATCTAAGAAAGCGCCAAGACGTGTAGGTCGCGGAATTGGAAGCGGTTTGGGTAAAACCGGTGGACGTGGACACAAAGGTTTGAAATCCCGTTCCGGTGGTAGTGTGAAGCCAGGGTTTGAGGGTGGTCAACAACCGTTGCAACGTCGTTTGCCCAAGTTCGGTTTTACTTCTCGGGTTCAAAAATTCACCGAAGAAGTTCGGTTGAACGAACTGGCAAAACTGGACGTTGATGTTATCGATATTGATGTTCTGAAAAAAGCAAACATCGTGAGCGCGACCGTAAAAAAGGTAAAAGTGATTAAATCAGGTGAGCTGACTAAAGCTGTTACTTTGAAAGGTCTGGGCGTAACGAAAGGTGCTCTTGAAGTTATCCAAGCCGCAGGTGGTAAGGTAGAAGAATAATGGCAAAATCACCATTACCGTCAGTCGGGAAGGGGCTTGAAGAGCTAAAAGCGAGACTATGGTATGTGTTTTGGGCCATAGTCATTTATCGTGTAGGAGCTCATATTCCTGTTCCAGGAATCAATCCTGATCGATTGGCCGCACTATTCGAGCAAAATCAGGGAACAATATTGAGTCTGTTTAATATGTTCTCAGGAGGGGCTCTTGAGCGTATGAGTATTTTTGCGCTCGGTATCATGCCTTACATTTCTGCGTCGATTATCATGCAGCTTTTGACGGTAGTGAGTCCCCAGTTGGAGCAGCTTAAAAAAGAAGGGGAAGCCGGCAGACGAAAGATTAGCCAATTAACTCGTTATGGAACCGTCGCATTGGCGACGATACAAGCGACGGGTATTGCGGTGGGTCTCGCGTCTCAAGGTGTAACATTCGGCACAAATTTCAGTTTTTATTTTGTCGCTATTGTTACCTTTGTGTGTGGTGCAGTCTTTTTAATGTGGCTTGGTGAACAAATCACAGAGCGAGGGATCGGAAACGGTATTTCGCTTTTGATTTTTGCTGGAATTGTCGCGGGCTTCCCGTCTGCCGTCGGCCAATCTCTAGAAGCGGCGCGGCAAGGTGAGTTGAATGTCCTGGCATTGTTGGCAATCGTGGTGTTTGCCGTGGTAATCGTTGGTTTTATCGTTTTTATGGAGCGGGGACAACGGAGAATCACGGTTAACTACGCTAAACGTCAGCAGGGCCGAAAGGTATATGCGCAGCAAAGCAGTCACCTACCCTTGAAAGTGAATATGGCTGGTGTAATCCCGCCTATTTTTGCATCAAGCTTGCTTTTGTTCCCAGCTTCAATGGGGCAATGGTTTGGTCAATCCGAAGGTATGCAATGGCTTGCCGATGTGTCACAAGCGCTGGCGCCCAGTCAACCGTTGTATATTGTATTGTTTGCGGGAGCAGTGATATTTTTCTGCTTCTTTTATACTGCGTTGATGTATAACCCGAGAGAAGTTGCTGACAATTTGAAAAAATCGGGTGCGTTTATACCTGGTATAAGGCCAGGGGATCAAACCGCTAAGTATATCGACGGTGTATTGACCAAGTTAACAATATTCGGTGCGCTCTATATAGCCGCTGTTTCCTTGCTACCTGAGTTTTTGGTCGTAGCTTGGAACGTTCCCTTTTATTTTGGGGGGACCTCGCTTTTGATTGTTGTGGTTGTGGTGATGGATTTTATGGCGCAGGTGCAGTCGCATTTGATGTCTCATCAGTACGAATCATTAATGAAAAAGTCTAATCTTAAAAATTATGGACGAAGCGGGTTAGGAAGCTAACTCCTGAATCTGTTAAACATATTGGGTGGAATCGATATGAAAGTAAGAGCATCTGTAAAAAAGATTTGCAGAAGTTGCAAAATAATTCGTCGAAATGGCTCTGTCAGAGTTATCTGTAAAGAGCCACGTCATAAGCAACGCCAAGGCTAATAGCGAATAGACGAAAATAGCGCTTGATTTGTGATCAATCAGGCGCTATTATTTTGCGCCTTTTTTAACAAAGGCGTTTAACTTTAATAGCAAAGTGTAAATTGGAGATAAAGTATCATGGCACGTATTGCTGGCGTGAATATACCCGACAATAAGCACGCTGTGATTTCTCTCACCTACATCTATGGGGTGGGTAAAACTACAGCCTACAAACTTTGCGAAGCAACAAGCATTGAACCAACGAAGCAAGTGAAAGACCTGTCTGATGAACAATTGGATGCGTTACGAACTGAGATTGGTGGCTTGATTGTCGAGGGTGACCTCCGTCGTGAAGTTCAAATGAACATTAAACGGTTAAAAGATCTGGGATGCTATCGCGGATTGAGACATCGTCACAGCCTGCCCGTACGAGGACAGCGCTCTAAGACGAATGCTCGTACGCGTAAGGGCCCACGTAAACCAATTAGAAAATAGGAATTAATTGAACATGGCTAAGCCAGGACAACGTACCCGTAAAAAGGTTAAAAAGACGGTTGTTGATGGAGTTGCTCATATTCACGCATCATTCAACAACACTATCGTAACCATTACAGATCGCCAGGGTAATGCACTTAGTTGGGCAACCTCCGGTGGTTCTGGATTTCGTGGTTCACGAAAGAGCACACCTTTTGCTGCGCAGGTAGCAGCTGAAAGAGCCGGTAATGCGGCTGCTGAATACGGTTTGAAAAATCTGGACGTGTTAGTTAAAGGACCGGGCCCCGGTCGCGAATCCGCAGTAAGAGCGTTAAACGCATGTGGATACAAAATTAACAACATCACAGATGTAACCCCCATTCCTCATAATGGGTGTAGACCACCTAAGAAACGTCGAGTATAAGGAGACATAAATGGCTAGATATATCGGTCCCAAGTGTAAGCTTTCTCGTCGTGAAGGTACTGATCTTTTCCTGAAAAGCGGCGCTAAGGCTCTTGACAGCAAGTGCAACTTGGAAACTGCTCCAGGTCAGCACGGAGCCCGAAGAGGAAGACTTTCAGACTACGGTCTTCAGCTGCGTGAAAAGCAAAAAGTACGTAGAATTTATGGCGTATTGGAAAAACAATTCCGAAACTACTATAAAGAAGCTGCTCGGTTAAAAGGTGCAACCGGTGAAAACCTGCTTCAGTTGCTTGAACAGCGACTGGATAATGTTGTGTACCGCATGGGGTTTGGTTCAACCCGTGCCGAAGCCAGACAATTGGTATCTCATAAGAGCATTCTCGTAAATGACAGTGTTTTGAATATCCCGTCTTACCAAGTGAAGGCTGGTGACGTGATTTCAATTCGTGAAAAAGCGAAGAATCAGTTGAGAATCAAGGGTGCTCTAGAGCTGTCTGCAAATCGAGCTCCAATTGAGTGGGTGGAAGTGGATGCGAACAAGCTGTCCGGTACTTTCAAAAACGCCCCCGAAAGAGCAGATTTGTCAGCGGATATCAATGAGAATCTGATAGTCGAGCTTTACTCTAAGTAATTTATTAAATACTAAACCATTAATGCGTAGGGGAAACAATGCAGCGTTCAGTGAGTGAATTCCTTAATCCTCGTAATATTGAAGTACAGGAAGTTAGTACTACACATGCCAAGGTTACGTTGGAGCCATTAGAAAGGGGGTTTGGGCATACATTGGGAAGTGCGTTACGGCGTATTCTTCTTTCATCCATGCCCGGATGCGCAGTTGTAGAAGCCGAAATTGATGGTGTGTTGCACGAGTACAGTGCGATTGAAGGCGTGCAAGAAGATGTGATTGAAATTTTGTTGAACCTTAAAGGTTTGGCAATAAAAATGCACAATAAGGATGAGGCTGTATTGACGATTGCCAAGACTGGTCCTGGTGTAGTCACAGCTGCAGACATTCAGCTTGATCATGATGTTGAGATCGTGAATCCCTCACACCATATTTGTAACCTCAGTAATTCTAACGGGATTAATCTGCGGCTAAAAGTGGTGAGAGGTCGAGGATACGAGCCAGCGGATCAGAGACAGTCTGCAGATGACGAAACAAGAGCCATTGGGCGTCTTCAGCTTGATGCATCCTTCAGCCCCGTTTTACGCGTGTCTTATTCTGTTGAGAATGCGCGTGTTGAACAGCGAACTGATTTGGATAAGTTGATTATTGATCTGGAAACAAATGGAACAATTGATCCTGAAGAGTCTATTCGTCGGGCTGCGACCATTTTGCAGCAGCAACTGGCAGTATTTGTTGATTTCGACAATGAGAAAGAACCAGAGCAGGTGGAAGAGGAAGAAGAAGTTGATCCTATTCTTTTGAGGCCTGTTGATGATCTTGAGCTTACTGTTCGTTCAGCGAACTGCTTGAAGGCAGAAAATATTTATTACATCGGCGATTTAATTCAGCGCACTGAAGTAGAGCTTCTTAAAACCCCCAATCTGGGGAAAAAGTCTCTAACAGAGATTAAAGATGTTTTGGCATCTCGTGGTTTGTCGTTGGGTATGCGGCTCGAAAATTGGCCGCCTGCCAGCTTGAAAGGCGACGACCGTGTGTTAGGCGGCTAACCAGGTTGAAGTAGATAAAGGATCAGTAAAATGCGACATCGTAAGAGTGGTCGAAAATTTAATAGAAATAGTACGCATCGAAAGGCGATGTTCAAAAACATGGCAGCGTCTTTGGTTGAGCATGAGTTGATTAAGACAACACTGCCAAAAGCAAAAGAGCTGCGCCGTGTGGCTGAGCCGTTAATTACTCTGGCGAAAGTAGACTCTGTGGCGAATCGACGACTGGCTTTTGCCAGGCTGAGAGATCGTGACACTGTGACTAAGCTTTTTAATGAGCTGGGTCCACGTTACCAGGATCGTCCAGGTGGTTATCTCCGTATTCTTAAGTGCGGAAACCGAGCGGGTGATAATGCGCCGATGGCTTACGTCGAGTTAGTTGATCGACCAGTAGCAGCGGCAGAAGACGACGAATAAGTCGGCTTTTCAGGAAAAAAACCGAGGCGATTGTCTCGGTTTTTTTGTTTGGAGCTTTGCTATTAAGTGTTCAAAAGCGGTCTGAGGTATTTCCCGGTATGGGATGCTGCTGAGTCACAGATTTGTTCAGGAGTACCTTCTACGACAATAGTGCCGCCATTGTCGCCACCTTCCGGTCCCAGGTCGATGATCCAGTCTGCGGTTTTTATCACATCAAGATTGTGTTCAATCACAATGACTGTATTGCCAGAGTCTCGCAGTCTAAACAGTACCTCCAGTAGTTGCTGGATGTCGTAAAAGTGAAGTCCCGTTGTGGGTTCATCCAAGATATATATTGTTTTACCTGTTGACCTCTTTGATAGTTCTTTGGCAAGTTTAACCCGCTGTGCTTCACCACCGGAAAGTGTAGCAGCGTTTTGTCCGATTTTGATATAACCCAAACCGACATCCATAAGCGTTTGAAGTTTTCTGAATAAAAAAGGCACGGACTCGAAGAATTGCAGTGCTTCTTCCACGGTCATTTCCAGCACTTCATGAATGCTTTTGTTTTTATACTTGATATCCAGTGTTTCACGGTTATATCGTTTGCCGTGGCATTCGTCACAGGGTACATAAATATCTGGCAGGAAGTGCATTTCTACTTTTATTACTCCGTCCCCTTGGCAGGCCTCACAGCGTCCACCTTTTACATTGAAACTAAATCTGCCAGGCTTGTAGCCACGGGAACGTGACTCCTTAGTGTTGGAAAATAGCTCCCTTATTGGGGTGAATAAACCGGTGTATGTTGCTGGGTTTGATCGCGGGGTGCGTCCAATAGGGCTTTGGTCTATATCAATGACTTTATCAAAGTGGCCTAAGCCTTTGATGCTTTTGTAATTCTGGGGTAGGGCATTCGCGCCGTTTAACTTATGGGCCAAGATAGGGTAGAGCGTGTGGTTGATCAATGTTGATTTGCCGGATCCCGATACACCGGTGACGCAGGTGAATAAACCGGCAGGTATGTTCAGTTCCACTGAACGTAAATTGTTGGCATCAGCGCCTTTGAGTGTGAGCCATTTGTTTGCCATGGGGGGGTGACGCTTCGAAGGGACTTCGATCTTTTTTCTTCCGGATAAATAGTCCCCGGTAACGGAAGATAGAGTGTTCTCTACTTCCTTTGGGGTGCCTTGCGCAATGATTTCGCCGCCGTGCACACCAGCACCTGGGCCAATGTCAATCACGTGGTCTGCAGCACGGATGGCATCTTCGTCGTGCTCAACCACGATGAGTGTGTTGCCGAGGTCCCGCAGATGTATCAGTGTATTTAACAGGCGGTCATTGTCTCGTTGGTGAAGGCCAATGGAGGGTTCGTCTAATATGTACATTACTCCAACAAGGCCTGCGCCAATCTGGCTGGCAAGTCGAATCCTTTGTGCTTCTCCTCCGGACAAGGTTTCCGCACTGCGGTCGAGGCTCAAGTAGTCCAGGCCCACGTTGATGAGAAACTGGAGGCGCAGGTTAATTTCCTTGACTATCTTCGAGGCTATTTCTTCTTTGTGGCCAGACAAGTGAAGGTTTTGAAAGAATGTGTGACTGTTTTGAATGGATAGTTGGGTGAGATCCGGGAGGCGCTTATCGGTAACAAACACATGGCGTGCTGCTTCGTTCAGGCGAGAGCCATGACAAGTGTCACACTTTTTGTTGGCGAGCAGCTTGGCGAGTTCTTCGCGTACGCCTTGTGAGTCGGTTTCACGGTATCGCCGCTCAAGGTTCGGTATGACGCCTTCGAACGGATGTGAGCGTTGAATGATGTCTCCCTTGGAGTTTATATAGTCAAAACGAATAGCTTGTTTGCCGCTGCCGTACAATACAGCGCGCTGGAATGTGTCCGGCAGCTGTTCAAACGGTTGTGCAATATCGACGTCATAATGCTTAGCGACACTCTCCAACATTTGATAGTAATAAACGGTTCTGCGATCCCAGCCTTTGATTGCTCCTTCTGCCAGGTTGAGTTCAGCGTTTTGTACAATTTTGTCGCTATCGAAAAACTGCTTAACACCCAGGCCGTCGCAGTCTGGGCACGCGCCTGAGGGATTGTTAAATGAAAACAGCCGAGGCTCCAGTTCCCGGATGGCATAGCCGCAGTGGGGGCAGGAGAATTTTGAGGAAAATACGGTTTCCTCGCCCCCGTCAAACGGTGCAATAATGGCGATGCCATCTGATAGTTCCAGTGCTGTTTCGAATGATTCCGCCAGCCTCAGGTTGATGTCTTCTTTTACTTTAAAACGGTCAACGACCACCTCTATGGTGTGTTTTTTGTTTTTCTCGAGGGCCGGTGCTTCGTCAATCTCAATAATGATGCCGTCGATGCGCGCACGAATAAATCCTTCTTTTTTGAGCTTATCGATCACATGGAGGTGTTCGCCTTTTTTCTCCTTTATCACGGGGGCAAGCATTAGCATCTTGCTGCCTTCTTCCATTTCGAGTACGTGATCGACCATTTGGCCAATCGTTTGAGCGGTGAGCGGCAGCTGGTGAGTTGGGCAAGTGGGTGTGCCCACGCGAGCGAAGAGTAATCGGAGGTAATCATAAATTTCCGTGATGGTGCCTACGGTCGATCGAGGATTGTGCGAAGTGGACTTCTGCTCGATAGAAATGGCGGGGGACAGTCCTTCTATATGGTCGACATCCGGTTTTTCCATCATGGATAAAAACTGACGGGCGTACGTAGACAGTGACTCGACGTATCGACGTTGGCCCTCCGCATACAAGGTATCAAAGGCAAGAGAGGACTTACCTGATCCGCTAAGGCCGGTGATGACAATCAACTTGTCTCGTGGTAATTCAAGATTTATGTTTTTCAGGTTATGGGTTCTGGCCCCTCTAACAAGAATCTTATCCATTCAGCTTCCTCAACAGGCCGGCACAACAGCATTCAGAAAGAACTTCTGGTAGTATATGCACCGCTCAATTACTGGTGTTATAAAAAATTGGACTGGTTAGGCTATCACAATTTGTTGTACGTAGGCATGGAATAATTTGGACTCGATTGCATGAAGTATGGTGAACGACGTACGGTCTTATCGCTCGCATTGCTGTATGCAATGCGAATGTTAGGTTTATTTATGATCTTGCCCGTGCTCAGTATTTTTGGGCAGTCTTTGGCAGGTGCGGATGGATTTTTGATTGGATTGGCGATCGGGAGTTACGGCCTGAGTCAAGCGCTGCTCCAAATTCCCTTCGGATTTTTATCTGACCGTGTGGGGAGAAAGAAAGTCCTGGTGATCGGTTTACTGATCTTTGCAGGCGGGAGTGTTGTTGCTGCGCTCTCTGAGTCGATCTATGGCGTGATTCTCGGACGTTTGCTGCAAGGTGCTGGGGCCATTGCCAGTGTGTTGATGGCGCTGCTCAGCGATTTGACCAAGGAAGAAAACCGAACAAAAGCGATGGCTGTGATCGGTATGTCGATTGGTGTTTCATTTTCTGTTGCGCTTGTGCTTGGACCTGTCGTGAGTGCATGGGTGGGATTGTCCGGATTATTCTGGATGACTGCAGTGATGGGGTTGTTGGGTATAGCCATTGTTATTTTTGTCATTCCTACGCCGGTCAAGCAAGGATCTAGTCGGGATACACTCCCCGTAGGGTCGTTGCTTAAAGAAGCGTTGTCTCACCCGGAGTTACGTCGTCTCGATGTGGGTATTTTTACTCTGCACCTATCGCTTACGGCATTGTTTGTGGTTGTTCCGCTTTCGATGCTCAATCACTTTCAACTGCCAAAGAGTGAGCATTGGTGGATGTATTTATCTGTCATGGGGACCTCTTTTTTTGCGATGGTGCCATTTATCATCATTGCGGAAAAAAAACGTCAGATGAAGCCCGTGTTTTTAGGCGCTATATTGCTGGCCTCGCTGGCCAGTTTGTCCCTGGTTGTGCTGGACCACTCCCTGATTCAACTGTGGGTGGGGCTCTTCTTTTTCTTTATGGCGTTTAATTTGTTGGAGGCATCGCTCCCTTCGCTGATCAGCAAGATTGCGCCAGCAGGATCTAAAGGGACCGCAATGGGTGTTTACAGTAGCTCCCAATTCTTCGGTGCGTTTGTGGGTGGCGCGTTGGGTGGTGCCGTTTACCAGCATGTGGGTACAGAAGGTGTCTATCTCCTGTGCTCCGGTATGTTGTTTGTCTGGTTTTTGTACGCCGCGACGATGAAATCTCCCAGTTATGCCACCAGCCTGGTTGTTCAGCTCGCCAACACGGCAAATGAGCGGGATGTGGCCAGCATATCCAGTGATTTACTTGCTATTTATGGTGTGGAGGATGTGGTGGTGATTTTGGAAGAAAAAGTGGCCTATCTAAAAGTGGATCGCAGTAAGTTCAATGTGGATGAGGCACACCATTATGCGCCATTTTCGTCGGGCAAGTGTTCATTTGGGGAAGCGTGAGCACGCTAAGGGGTGTCGATTATTAGGTGTGCCCATTATCAAAATTTGCTAGGATGCTGACTCAGACGATATGTTGTCAGCAATGGTTTTTAGCGCGACCGGTAGGGTCGCGGATACGCGGAGAGAGTGCATGGCCAGAGGAATTAATAAAGTTATATTGATTGGCAATTTAGGAGCAGACCCGGATACGCGCTACAGCGCGGGAGGATCTGCGATTACCAATCTCAGTGTTGCCACGGACGAAAGTTATAAAGATAAACAGACTGGTCAGATGGTTCCGCGTACGGAGTGGCATCGCGTCGTGCTTTTTAACCGTTTGGCGGAGATTGCCAAAGAGTATCTGAGAAAAGGCTCAAAAGTTTATCTGGAAGGACGTTTGCAAACCCGCAAATGGCAGGATCAAAACGGCCAGGATCGTTACACAACCGAAATCATTGCGAACGAGCTTCAGATGTTGGATAGCCGCTCAGGTATGGATGGTGGTGACGCTATGCCGGGATCGGCTTCTGGATTTGGCGGGGGGGTACCTCAAGGGTATGACCAGGGGTATGGTCAACCCCCGATGCAGCAAGCTCCGTCGGGGCAGCGTCCTGCGAATTATCAGAATCGAGGGAACGCTCAAGGGGGTTACGGTCAGGGTGCAGGTCAGCCGGCGCCGATGCCAGAGCCGTTGGATGATATGGATGATGACATCCCGTTTTAGTACGTTGCTCGGTTAGATGATGCTCTGCGGTGTCTTCACTCTGAGCACTTAAAAATAACGCTATGATACAAAAAGCCTCGATCCCGAGGTTTTTTTTTGCCTGGAACAACGAGGTGTCCTCGAAAGCCCGACAATGTTGCTCTGAGTGATTGGGTCGGCTCCTATTTTTCATTTGCAACAATGGCTTAGTCGACTATGCTAAGAAAGAAGTATAAAAATATTAAAGTGGGAGTAGTGGGCTCTGATTAAGCTCTGGGGTAAACGAAAAAGCAGCACGCGAGTGGGGATCGAAATTCGCACGGATGGTATTGCGTTAGCAAAAGCGGAACCTGCTCGTCAAGGAGCCCCGACTGTATCGTTTCATCGTTTCCAAAAATGTAACGCTGCCGAGCGTGAAAAAGTCCTGACGGAGTTGGTATCTGACGCGGGTGTTTCCGGAGCCGACTGTCACCTGGTGTTGACCAATAACCAATATCAGGTGTTTCAAATTGACCGGCCTGAAGTGGAGTCGGGAGAGCTGCGAGCATCTGCGCATTGGAAGTTGAATGATTTGATCGATTACCCGTTGGATGATGCGATTTCGGATGTCTTTGACTTTCCGGAAGATGCTTCGCGTGGCCGAAAGCTAATTAATGTTGTATGTGCCCGTAAAACCATATTGAAAGAGTATATCCAGCTGATGGAGGCCTGTGATTTGGAGTTGGTCTCTATTGACGTGATCGACCTGGCCTTGAGAAATATCGCGCAACGGTTTGTGGATGAGGAGTCGACCATTGGTTTGCTCTATTTACGCCAGGGATTCGGCATGCTTGTGCTGGTTAAGGGAAATACGCTCTATTTGTCCAGAAAAATGGAAGTGCGGGAGGAGTCATTGAGAGACCCCGCGCAGCAAGAAGCAGTCGTGCAGCAGTTGTCTTTGGAGATGCAACGTTCCCTCGATTATTTTGAAAGCCAGCTTCGTCAGATTCCTCCGCGGCAGGTCTTGTTGCTGGGCCCGGACGTTACGTTGCCGCTGGCTCAGTTGCTGGACCCGCTGCTGGCGGTAAGCGTGGAGGATGCCAATTTTGATGAGTTTCTACCGGAGCAGGATTCCGAGAATTTGACGTCGCTCGTGCAGACGTTGATCGCGGTGGGTGGTGCGTATCGTGAGAGTGGGGTTGCGTGATGCAGTCAGTTAACCTCTACACCGAAGAGCTGAAACCACGGAAAACGCTCGTTTCGTTAAACCAGATTGCTGTTTTATTGGGCGTCATTGTGCTGGTGCTTGGGGGAGTGACAGGGTACCAGTATCTTCAGTTGGCTAACGTGACCAAGCAGGTAAGATTGAAGTCCCAGGATGCTGAGCGCTTGAATCAAACGGTTGAACAGCTTCGGGCCAAAGCAGAAACCTGGGTCAAAAGTGAAGCATTGGTGACCGCCAATGCGCGGTTGTCAAAGCAACTGCAAAAATACCAGGAATTCACTCACCAGTTGGGCAGCCGGTTACCGGGAAACACCGCAGGATTTTCGCCTTTGGTGGAGGCACTGGCGAAACAAAAAACGCCTGAGCTCTGGCTAACCCGACTACACATCGGGTCACAATCGGATGTTTTCCTCCTGGAAGGCGAAGCACCGGACGCAAAAGCGCTCCCATCGTATTTGCTTGCTCTGCGGGAGGAAGCGGTGTTCGCGGGAAAAAGCTTTGAGTCGCTTGAGATGGGGCTTTCCGAAGAGACAGGTCGTATGAATTTCTCCTTGCGCACCGGAGAGGTGAAAGGGCAGCGAAGGCAGGCTGGGCAATGAAAGAACAGTGGGAAAAGTGGGATGAGTTACTGGCCGCACGTTCATTACGGGAGCGCGTAATAGTATTGGTAACGGTGTGTGTTGTGGTGATCTTTGCCTGGGCGCAGTTCGTTTTTACGCCGGTGACCAAACATATTCAGGGGCAATTTGGGGAAATCGCTCGCATGAATTCGGATATGGAGGCCGCATCTGCGGAACTTTCCATTCTGGAAAGTCGTTTGAAAGTCGATCCGAATGCGGTGTTGCGCGAGGAACAGGCCAACCTGAAAGCACAACTCGAAGAGCAGCGAGCCGATATGCAGCAGCGATTGAAGGAAATGGTCGCGCCAAGCCAGATGGCCGACGTGCTGCGTCAGGTGCTGTCCGAGTTCCAAGGCTTGAAACTTGTGGTTGTGAAAAACAATCCCGCTCAGCCTTTTTCAGTCAATGAGGCCAGCGAGCCTGGCCGAGATACAGGGGCAGAGAACGACGATACTGCCGGCGTTCCGGTTTTTCAGCATAGCCTCGAACTGGTGCTGGAAGGTGGCTTTTTTGACAGTTTGATTTACCTGAAGCGTTTGGAGCGTCTGGAAGAGCAGTTTCAGTGGGAAATGCTGGATATGACTGTGGTGGACTTTCCTCGTATGCGTATATCACTGGTGGTTCAAACGTTGAGTTTAGAGGAAGAGTGGATTGGAGTTTAGTCAACGGTGTAGCCTGATTGTGGCAATGATGTTTTCCTCTCTGCTGGAGGCGGGTGTGCTGGTTGACGGGCAGCTGCTGGAGAATCCCTTTGAGCCTGGCGGTTATTTGTCCGGGCCCTCAGACGCGAAAGGTCGGGGAGAGGATCAGTTGATTTTAAACAGCATTTTGGTGAGTCCTTCAAGAAGACAGGCGTCAATCAACGGTCAGTTTGTGCGGGAAGGGGATCAGATACTCGGTGCTGAGGTAAAGAAAATAGCGCCTGATGAAGTGTGGTTGATCCGTCAGGGCGAATCGCTGATATTGCGGAAGAAGCAGAATGAACAGTTTAAAAAGTTGCGCAACGAGTAGGGGATTACGTTGCGGCCAGATTCCAGGATGGGCAATGCAGGTGAGTTTGGGTGGATGTGTGAATGCCGGTAATTTTTGAAGGTGCCAAGCCAGTTGTCCTGGGTGCGTGCATTCTGTTGATGGCGAGTTGTGCCAGCGCTCCTGACAATGGGAATATGAACTCCAACCGCGCTAAGAATGTAAGCAGCGCGGAAGCCATTTCCGCGGTTTTAAGTGATGCCAGTCGCAGTGGCCTGGTGAATGCTGAAGAAGACATTCCGGATGCGGTCAGTGCTGCTTTACTGCCGGAGTTTTCGCCAGCGCCTGGGTTGATGCCCACCGAAGAACGCTTTGATCTGGTGGTAGAAGGTGTCTCGGCCGGGAGTTTTTTCCGCGACCTGATGCGTGGGACAAAATACAATGTGCTGGTTCATCCCGGGGTAACCCCGTCCATTTCTATCGAGTTGAATCAAGTGACTGTGCCGGATGTTGTTCGGTTGGTGTGTGAAACCTACGGTCTGGTTTATCAGCAGGAGGGTACGCTGTTTAAAGTATTACCGGGAGGTTTGCGATCGGAGGTGTTTCAGATTAACTACCTGAATGTATCGCGCCGGGGAGATTCCAACACCACCGTGAGCTCAGGGCAAGTTTCCCGCGTTGACAATTCGGGAAGCAACGGGGGAGCCAGTGGAACGCCTACCACTTCACTGGCAAGTAATGGCACAAGTATTACCACCAGTAATGCACTGGATTTTTGGGCGGATTTGAAGGAAATGCTGACCTCCATCGTGGGAACTGACGACGGTAGAAAGGTTGTGATGAATCCGTACTCCGGGATTGTGGTCGTGAAGGCCATGCCGGATGAACTCACCATGGTGAAAGAGGTGCTGCAGAAAGCAGATTTGATCATGCAGCGGCAAGTCATTTTGGAAGCCAAGATTCTGGAAGTCACCCTTTCGGAGGGATACGAGCAAGGCATTCAGTGGAGTGCTCTCTCTAAAATTGGGAACGACAAAAATCCCGATGGCAGCCAGGAGTCATTGTTCTCAAACAGCATGACCACGCGCAATATCACCAACGTTCCCGTGGAAGGTGTTTTCAGTGCAGCGCTGACGCTGGACGACTTTTCCGGTGTAATTCAACTATTAGGAACCCAGGGCAATGTGCAGGTGTTATCCAGCCCGAGGATTTCGACGGTAAATAATCAGAAAGCGGTAATAAAAGTGGGAACTGACGAGTTCTTTGTGACGGACATCGAAGTGGATGACAACACAAACTCGAGTAGCAGTGGTACCTCTACGTCGACGGATGTGGAGCTGACGCCCTTTTTCTCGGGGATTTCCCTGGATGTGACTCCTCAAATCGGGGATGACGGCGTAATCATCCTGCATGTTCATCCCTCGATCAGTGAGGTACAGGATCAGCAAAAAGTGGTTTCGCTGGGTGACCAGACGCTGACGTTGCCACTGGCACTGAGCACGATTCGCGAAACTGACAGTGTGATCAGTGCCGAGAACGGTCAGATCGTGGTTATCGGCGGGCTCATTCAGAATACGAATGAAGAAGACAATGTCAGCACGCCCTTTTTGGGGGACATCCCCCTCTTGGGCGAGGCTTTCAAGCAGAAAAAGCAGGCCGGCTCCAAAAGTGAGTTGGTGATTTTACTTAAGCCACTGATTACAACACGGGACACGTTCCGAAAGGATATCGAGTCGAGCCGGACGCGCATGAAAACACTGGAAGAAATGCTGTCGACCCCGCCAGCGCCAACTCTTTGGTAGGAGTGAGGACAGGATCATGTATGAGTCTTTCTTTGGGCTGCAAGAGCAGCCTTTTTCCCTGACACCCAATACCCATTTTTATCTGAACTCGCAGACACACCAGCAGGCGCTGGAGCTGTTGTTGGTGGCATTGCGTAATCGAGAAGGCTTTATCAAAATCTCGGGCGAGGTCGGTACCGGGAAAACGTTATTGTGTCGCATGCTGTTGAATGCCCTGGAAGCGCCGTTCCTCACAGCGTATATCCCGAATCCCGGCCTGAGCCCAATGGGCTTGTATCTGGCCGTGGCAGAGGAGCTGGGCGTATCGCCGGAAAAAGACAAAGGGAGTCATCACCTGCTTAAGTGTTTGAGTGATCGGTTGATCGAATTGGCCGGTGATGGGAAGCAGGTGGTGCTCATCATCGACGAGGCGCAAGCCATGTCGGAAACGACGATCGAAGCCTTGCGGCTGCTAACCAATCTGGAAACGGAGTCGGCCAAACTGTTGCAGGTTGTGTTGTTTGGGCAGCCCGAACTGGATGAGATGTTACAGCAACAGAATCTAAGACAATTACAGCAGCGGATTACGTTTCAACAGCGGATTTCTCCCTTGGATCAGCTGTCGGTTGGCCAATATGTCAGCCATCGCCTGTCCTTAGCCGGGTACAACGGGCCACCTCTTTTTGATCGTGGCGCAATTGCTCTTTTATACAAAGCCACGGGGGGCATTCCCCGTCTGGTCAACATACTGTCACACAAGTCGCTGATGTCTGCGTATGGGCAGGGGCATCGCCTGATTCAGCGTAAGCATGTTAAACGTGCCATACAGGACACAGACAGCGTGAAAATGCCGCGATTCAGTTGGTTGCCGATGATGAGTGTGATCGGATTAACGGGCGTGGGTATTCTCAGTGTGACACAGTTGTTCTTTGGGGGAAGCCTATGAGTCTTGTCAATGACATGCTGAAGGATCTGGACCGTCGGCAAGCCCCAGAGAATGTGTCGATGAGTCATGGCTCCGGTTACGGTGCGCTCACTGGGAGTGCTTCACCTGTCGGAAGTCGCCGCTGGATCATTCTGTTGTCAATCGGCGTGATAGCATTGCTGGGCGTTGTCGCGTGGATGGCCTTACAGCTCCGTCAAAGTGCCGTGGAAGTGACTCCGATCACCGCAGAGCCAGTGAGTGCGCCTGAGCCAAGCGTTGCTACCGTAAAAGAACCCGTAAAAACTCAATCGGCGACGCTTCCATTGGCTGCACAGGAAACACAGGTCAGCAGTCCACAGGATATTGAGTCAGCGCCAAGCTCCGTTACGCCTCCCATTCAGGAGCCGATGCCCGTGGTTGTGGCAAAACCGGTTACTGTGCCTGAGGAGAAAGCACCGGTGCTCAAGGCCGAAGTGTCGCTTCCGCCGCCGGTCGCGAACATGGTACCTCAGAATTTCGCTGTTGAGGCGGGAGGAGCCGCTGAGGAAACTCTGGACGTGTCCCCGGCAACACGCTCAACCTCAAGCGCACCGGGAGCTCGGGAGCGCGTCGAGCCTGTTCAGAAAGTGACGAAGTTGCTGGCGCAGACGCCGGAGCAGAAAGATGCAGATCAGGCCAGTGCCGCTTGGGAGGCGTTCCAAAAGGGTGGAGTCGAGGTGGCTATCCAAAATCTGGAAGCGCTGATTGCGACACAGGCGACAAATGCACGCAGCCGGCAGGTTTTGGCGCACATCTATATTCAGCAAGGCTTGTGGAAGAGAGCGGAGGCACTGATCAGTGAATCGGACATGGATCAGGCGGCCATGCGTGAACTGAAAGCCAGAATTTTGCTGGCTCGGGACAAGAAGACTCAGGCATTAGCGCTACTGAGTATGGCGTTGCCCCCCATTCAGGAACACGTTGAGTACCACGCATTGCTGGCCGGACTGAGTCAGCAATTGGCCGATCACCCGAGGGCGGTAGAGAAGTATACGGAACTGTTAAACATACAGCCCCATGAGCCAAAGTGGTGGTTGGGTCTGGGGATATCTTTGGAGCGGCTGGGTCAGAATCAGGCGGCGATCAAAGCCTATCAGCGTGCGGTGACGGGGAAAACCATGAACACTCAGCTGGTCGCTTATGCGAAACATCGGGTCAGCGAGTTGGTGCAGCGGGCACCTTGATGGAGTCCGAACGGATGACAGAGATGAATGAACCGAAAAAGAAAATTCGAATAGGTGATTTGCTCGTTCAGAGCGGTTTTATCACCGAAGACCAGTTGATGAACGCCCTCAAAGAGCAGAAACGAACGGGGCGGAAACTGGGAAAAACGCTGACAGACCTGGGCTATGTGGATGAGGACCAGCTGTTGGGGCTGTTGTCTCAACAATTGGGTATTCCTTTCGTACACCTCCGTAACTATCAATTCAACAACGACCTGATCAAGCGGCTCCCGGAATCCCTGGCTCGACGCTTTCGAGCTGTTGTGTTGGCTGAGCAGCGGGGTGAGTTACTTGTCGGTATGACCGACCCTCTGGATATCTTTGCGTACGACGAATTGGTTCGATCATTGAATCGATCCATTACGCTGGCCGTGGTGCGGGAGAACGAGCTGCTGGATACGCTCGACATGGTGTACCGCAAAACGGAGGAAATCTCCAACCTCGCGGGCGAGCTGGAAGAAGAGTTGGGGGAGGACGCCTTTGACCTGGCGGACCTGACGGCCACGGGCGACGCGGCGGAAGCCCCTGTCGTGCGTTTGCTGCAGTCGATTTTTGAAGATGCGGTGCAGGCGCGGGCATCGGATATACACATTGAGCCAGATGAAAACGTGGTGCGTATTCGCCAACGTATCGACGGTGTGTTGCAGGAACACGTCATGAAGGAGAAGCGGATAACAGCGGCGCTTGTGCTCCGGTTGAAGTTGATGTCCGGCCTCAATATTTCCGAGAAACGGATTCCTCAAGACGGGCGGTTCAACGTCCGTGTGAAAGGGCGAAGTATCGACGTGCGGGTATCTACCATGCCCGTGCAGTATGGTGAGTCGGTGGTCATGCGATTGCTTGATCAAACCGAGGGGATGCTGAATCTGGAAGCGACGGGCATGCCGGACGCCATTCGAGACCGTTTCCGTATTCTGATCAGTCGCCCTCATGGCATGATTCTGGTGACCGGGCCAACCGGAAGCGGTAAAACGACCACACTGTATGGCGGACTCACTGAGCTCAATCGGCCGGAAGTCAAAATAATCACGGCGGAAGATCCGGTGGAATACCGGCTGCCCCGTGTGACACAGGTGCAAGTCAATCCCAAAGTGGGGCTGGACTTTGCAACGGTGTTGCGGGCATGTTTGCGACAGGATCCCGATGTCATTCTGGTTGGTGAGATGCGGGATCAGGAAACCGTGGAAATCGGCTTGCGCGCAGCCATGACCGGGCACTTGGTGATGTCCACGCTGCACACAAACGATGCAGCGAGCAGTTGTATGCGTCTCGTCGATATGGGCGCGGAACCCTATCTGGTGGCCAGTGCTTTGCTGGGCGTGTTGGCCCAGCGCTTGATACGGAAAGTGTGCCCGGATTGTTCTCAGCCTTATCAACCCACCGACCAGGAAAAAATCTGGTTGCGCGCGATGCAGCCGGTCGGGTCGGACGTCGCCGGGAACTTCGTGAAAGGATCGGGTTGTTACCAATGCAGCAATACGGGGTACCGTGGTCGAATGGGGGTATATGAGCTGCTGGAAATGAATGATGAAATGCTTGATGCCCTGCGCAGAAACAGTAATGCCGACTTTTTTTCTGCGGCCAAACGAAATAAATCCTACACACCGCTGGAGCTGAGTGCGCTCCATTATGCGCGCGAAGGGCTTACCTCCCTCGACGAAGTGTTCCGTTTGTCAGCGACGTTGGAGGAGCGGGAGTTGCATACTGGCAAAGGGGAGAGCCTGTCTCTGGCATAAACGCATATGGCGCATTTTTTTTATCGAGGTCGGAACGCACAGGGTGCTCAGGTGGATGGACACCTGGAGGCGGTGAGCCAGCAGGCCGTTGCGGGCGAATTATTGAAGAAAGGCATTACGCCGGTTTCCATCTCAGAGCAGAAACAGTCTGTGGATGTCATGGAACTGCTGCGCAATATCAAGCTGTTCGAAAAGAAAATTTCCCTGGATGAGTTGATCATCTTTACCCGTCAAATGAACGCATTGACCCGCTCAGGGATTCCGATCATTCGCGCGATGAAGGGATTGGCGGACTCAACGCGCAACGAGAAGTTAAAGGAAGTACTTGCAGACGTATCGGCTCGATTGGAGTCCGGGGTGAATCTCGCGACCTCCATGCAAACCCACAAAGAAGTGTTCAATGAGCTGTACATCAGCATGATCCATGTGGGTGAGAATACCGGGCAGCTGGAAGAGGCATTTGCCCAGCTCTCCCATGCTCTGGAGCTGGAGCGCGAAACCAAACGGCGTATCAAGCAGGCCACACGCTATCCAACCATTGTCATCGTCGCGTTGGTCGCCGCACTGCTGATAGTGAACTTCTTTGTTATCCCGAAATTTGCTGGTGTGTTCGCCAAATTTGGCGCTGATTTGCCTATTTTTACCAAAATCCTGGTGGTTTCTTCCAATTTCCTGCTGAACTATTGGTGGTTGGTTTTTGGTATTGTTGCGCTCGCATTTTATAGCTTTCGGCAATGGTCACAAACAGAAAACGGGCGGTTGATCTGGGATCAGAAAAAAATGCGTATTCCCATTATTGGCCCGCTCTTTGAACTGATCATCCTCAGCCGATTTGCACGTAACTTCGCCATGATGCTGAAAGCCGGTATGCCAATTACGCTGGCACTGGCGGTCTCGTCTGAAGCTGCAGACAATAAATACATTGGCAAAAACATCCTGCAAATGAAAAGCGGTATTGAGCGGGGGGATAGCCTGTTGCGCACGGCCAATGCCACCAATATGTTCACGCCGCTTGTGCTGCAAATGATTGCTGTGGGCGAGGAGACAGGACAAATCGACAAACTTCTGCTGGATGTCGCGGATTTTTATGATGAGGAAGTGGATTACGGCCTCAAACGGCTTGCTGAGTCCATCGAGCCGATCCTTATTCTCGCCATGGGGGGCTTGGTACTGATTCTAGCGCTGGGTGTTTTCTTACCCATCTGGGATCTTGGGCGCGCTGCGTTGGGCAAATAACGAGTGTAGTTGGTGTAGATGGCGGTCAACCAGTCTCCTTATAACGGGTTTCAGTCTGAGCAGAAGCTCCTGATGTTTTGGTACTCCATTTTTCTGATGGGCGTTTTCTCTTTGGTGCTTCTGTATTATCTCGATCGGGAAGGCCGTCGTCTGGAGGCCGCCATGATGCTGACCGTAGTTGCACAGCTCAGGGAAGCGACGATGATTAAAACGGCCGAACTCCTGGTGTTGGAGCGAAAAGCGGATTTGAAAAAGTTTGTTAATAGTAATCCTATGAACTGGCTGAAACCGGCACCTTTGAACTATAGTGGAACTATAGGGCCAACCGAAAAACTTGAGTCGTTACAGGCGGCTCGGTGGTATTTCGATGAAGCCACTTCAACTTTGGTTTACAAAGCGTCAGAGCCGGAGGATTTTTCGGAGAGCGGGCCAGAACCAGGCGTCGTGCGATTTCGCGTTGAACTGGCCTATGTTGACAGAAATCAATCCGGTTCGTATGAGGAAGGTATTGATAAGGTAACAGCGCTGGAACTGAACGCCACGCACCCCTTTCGATGGCGCAATTTGAATAAATGAGCAGTACACGTAAGCGAAGGAGAAGTATGAAGCAACATTCAACCGGATTTACGCTGATTGAATTGGTGGTGGTGATCACGATTCTGGCAATATTGGCGGCGGTTGCTTTACCCCGGTTCGCTGAGATTGCCGAACAGGCGCACGATGCGGCCATTGAAGGGGCTGCAGGCGGATTAAGCGCCTCGGTCACGCTGGTTCGTTCCCAATGGTTAGCGCTGGGGCAGTCTGTTGCAACGACGAACCTGGCCGGCTATGGGGATGAAACGGTGGATGTGAGCAGTACTGGCTGGCCTACGGGGGTAAACGGGAATACAAATTCTGCAGCCATGACGGCTGCGGAATGCAGCGGATTATGGGGGGGGCTGCTTCAAAGGAACGCTCCCAGCGTCAGTACCGGCACAGGAAATGATTATCAAGCAAGTGTCGTCGCAGGTCGTTGCCGGTACACGTACCTCGTGAATGCGGCGGGAAGTTTTATTGAGTATGACCCTGCCAACGGAGATGTTTCTTCGACGTTGAATTAATCAAAGCGGTTCACTGGCTCGGCTTCCGGCGCGAGTGAGTCGCCATCGTATATAACAATTGTAACGCACACATTAAGAAGTAGTTATGTGCCTGAGGAGGTAAAAATGGTTCAAGTTCAAACACATCGTCAAGCAGGTTTTACATTGATCGAGCTGGTGATGGTGATTGTTATTCTGGGAATTCTTTCGGCGTTTGCACTGCCTAGGTTTGCTGATTTGAGCGGGGACGCTCGAGCGGCTTCCATTAATGGGTTATCCGGGTCGTTAAAGTCCGCGTCTGCGATTGTTCATGCGCAGGCATTGGTGGATAACAAAACCTCTGGGGCAGTCACCCTGGAAGGTCAGAGTATCGCTTTAGTTAATGGCTATCCTGACAACACGGCCATCGCCACGGCAGCAAATGTGGATACAGCGAATGACTACGATGCAAATACAACAGCTGGAACCACTGCAATTTTCAGTATAAAGGGTTATACACCGACATCTGGTAACTGTAACGTCACATTCACAGAAGCAGGTGCAGGTGGGGCTGCGACGGTTGTTGCGGATACTGGCGGCTGCTAATCTCGACGCTCTCAACCTGTAATGAAGGTCAAGAGCTCTCGGGGCTTCACTCTCGTTGAACTGGTCATGGTACTGGTGCTCGTGGGAATTGTGTCGCTGGGCGCCCTTGGCCTGTTCGCTTCCAAAGGCAGCTATGCGGCTGCCTTGGCCAAGGATCAATTTATCGCCGCCGTGTTGCAGGCACAGCAACGCGCACTGTCCCAACATTCCGGCACGAACGTCACGCTACGAGTAGTGCAATCCGCTGATGAGTGGTTTGTGTCAGTGTTTCAAGGCGTGGTTCCATCGGACACTTCCTGCACTACGGACAATGCCCCCCTGTTTAAAGATCTATGCATTGAGCGATCCAGTGCCACACTGCAATTGGGGGCGACTACGCTGGCAGATGGTGGCAGTCGCGACATTCAGTTTACGGCCAATGGCAATACTACCGAAACGGGCAATCTCACTGCCACGTTTACCGGCGAGAAAGCGTACGTGGTCTGTGTCACACAAACGGGCTTTGCCTTTGATGGGGCCTGTCCATGAAGCTCCGGACAAGCCGACAAAGGGGTGCTACGCTGGTAGAAATGGTCATCGTTATTGTCATTGTCAGCATTGCGCTGGTGGCGGTGGTTAATGCACTTTCGGGATCTGCCGGTCGAAGTGCTGATCCCTTGTGGCAATACAAAACGTTGAAACTCGCTCAACTGTATATGGATGAGATTCTCTCCAAAGCTTATGACGAAACCACCCCGCCGGGCGGAGTGAATCCCAGTACCACTGTGAATTGTGGCGGACTGGGTCCGGAGGAAGGCAGTCGTGACGACTTTGATGATGTGGATGATTTTATCGTCACCAATGCCGTGCCGGACATTGTCACATCGTCATCCATTGCGATGGACACCACCTATGCGAACTATCGGATCAGTATCTCGGTGACCTGTGCCGGAGCAGAACTGGGGCTGAGCGCGAGCAACGGTAAGCGTATTCAATTGGTCATTACCCCTCCCGGCGGAATGACAAATATCCCTAAAATGGAATTTACCGCCTACAAGGGGAATTATTGAGTATGGTTTGCCGAGATGCTCAGCGCCCCCTGTCTCGCCCGCTTCTGGGCTTTACCCTGGTTGAAGTTTTGATTGTTATTGTGATCGGCGGCATTCTGGCGACCATCTCCGTTCAGTTCATTGCCAGTACCATTCGGGGAGTGACGGATACGGCCAATCGCCAACAGCTCGCGACAAATACGACACTGGTGGCGGAAAGGCTGTCGCGTGAAATTCGACAGGCCTTGCCCAACAGTGTGCGCGTTTTTGATGAAGACGGACTTGGCGGCACAGAGTGTATTGAGTTCGTCCCGGTCGTCGAGGCCAGTCGTTACCTGGGGACATTGGGAGGAGCGACGGTCAGCGCATTGCAGGTGGTTTCTCCGGGCGCCCTGACGGGCTTCGTCGCTGTCTATCCTCTGGCCGCGGGAGACGTGTATCCCAATGGCGCGACTCAGTCCGTAACGCCGGCACAAGTCAATTTTGCCAGTGGGGCTGATTGCCCATCGAGTGGCGACATGCAAACCTGTACTCAATATGATGGAGGCGGCGCAATCGCGCAGCAATTTCCTGCGGACTCGCCGCAGAAGCGGTTTTTTATCACCAGGCAGCCGGTGAGTTTCTGTCGTGGCGTGATCGGCGGGCGAGCTTTCCTGTTGCGCTATTTTAACTACGGATTCACTGCCACTGCAGGGACGGCGTTTACAACCACCCTGTGCCCGGCAGCCACCTGCCAGGTGATGACCAATAATCTCGATGCGCTGGAATTTAACTATGCACCCGCGAGCCTCACGCGCACGGCGGTAGTTAACATGAGTATCACGATGGTGAACTGGCAGAATGAGTCGTTGGTGCTGAACCAACAAGTGCAGGTGCGTAATGTCCCCTAGTCGCGCGCGAAAATCTTTACATCGGTACCAGAAGGGACTGGGCTTGCCGGGGGCGCTCTTTATTCTGGTGATTCTCGCCCTGATCGTGGTGGCCATTACCAATCTGGAAACGCAAACCGGGGAAACAATGATACAGGACGTGCAATCAACCCGTGCTTTTTTTGCGGCGGAGAGTGGTGCTCAAGCCGGGCTGGCGACACTCTTTGGTCCCGGCGAATCCGGTACCGGGGGGTGTACTACTGCCTGCTCCGGAGGGTCCAGTGTATTGACTACCCTGGATTTTGATTTGGTTTCCGGTGGCCCTCCTCCGGGCTTGGGCGGGTGCAGTTTCTCGGTCGCCTGCTGTCGTCAGACCGACAGTAATGGCGATTTTTATTACACACTCACCAGCACGGGGAGCTGCGGAGATGGAGCAGCGCCGCTTGATCAGGCGCGCCGGGTTGTTGAGGTGGGGGCCAGAGAGCTGGTCGCCCCTTAAGCGAGTGGGGCGGGGGGCAGAGCCTCAATCATCATCGTTGTCGTCCGCGCCCGCCATACCCAACTCTTTGATTTTTCGAGTCAGGGTATTGCGCCCCCAGCCTAACAGAATTGATGCATCTCTTTTTCTGCCGCCGGTGTGCTTTAATGCGGTTTCAATCATCACGCGTTCAAACTCGGGCATTGCGGCATCCAGAATGCTCTGCTTACCGAGTTTGAGCTCCTGCTCCGCCCAAATACGCAAGCCTTCCTGCCAGGTCGTCCCCGTTGGGGCCGCGTCACTGTTGTCGAGCAATTCGGGTGGGAGGTCTGAAATATGAATTTCGCGACCACTGGCCATGACCGTCAGCCACCGGCACGTGTTCTCCAATTGACGCACATTGCCCGGCCAGGGCAGGTTGGTCATGAACTCTTCGGCGTCGGAGCGGAGCTCTTTGGCTTCAACGTTCAGCTCATCGGCGGCCCGCTTTAGAAAATGGCGGGTTAATCGGGGAATATCCTGTCGGCGCTCTTTCAGGCTGGGCAAGTGCACCCGAATGACGTTCAGCCGGTGAAACAAATCTTCCCGAAAGCTGCCGTCCGCGACCAGTTTTTCCAGATTCTGATGGGTGGCAGCAATAATGCGAACGTCGACTTTGATCGCTGAGTTACCGCCCACGCGGTAAAACTCGCCATCGGCAAGCACACGTAACAAACGGGTTTGCGTTTCCGGGGGCATGTCGCCAATCTCGTCCAGAAACAGCGTGCCATGGTTGGCTTGTTCGAAGCGGCCCTGTCGCTGACCGCCAGCCCCCGTAAACGAGCCCTTTTCATGACCAAACAGCTCTGATTCCATCAGGTCTCTGGGAATGGCTGCCATATTGAGCGCGATAAACGGGGCCTCTCTGCGGGGGCTGTGCTGATGCAATGCACGCGCGACGAGCTCTTTGCCGGTCCCCGATTCGCCGTTAATCAATACAGTGATGTTCGACTGTGACAGACGGCCGATGGCGCGAAACACCTCCTGCATTGCAGGTGCTTCACCAATGATCTCCGTGGATTGGACTGTCGATTCCACGTGCTCCGAATACTGCGCCTGCTTTTCCTGTGCATGGGACACGGCACGCTGAATCAAACTCACCGCTTCGTCGATATCAAAAGGCTTGGGCAGGTATTCAAATGCCCCGCTTTGATAGGAGGAAACGGCACTGTCGAGATCGGAATGTGCCGTCATGACAATCACAGGCAGATCGGGATAACGTTCGTGGATATTCTGCAGCAGGTCCAGGCCATTGATGCCGGGCATGCGAATGTCTGTGATGATGGCCTCAGGACGCTGATTGCCTAACTGGCGCAGAATATCGTCACCGTTTTCGAACGCATGCGTGGAAATATCCGCTTGTTGCAGGGCGCGTTCGAGCACCCATCGGATCGATCGGTCGTCGTCAACGACCCAAACATTGGCCTGTTTACTCATTTTAAAGCTCCAATCAAGGTCCTGGATTGCAAGACATTACTCCCGGATTCACCAGGCTCAAGTGGGATATAGATAATAAAGGCGGTTTTTCCAGGCTGGCTTTCACACTCCACCAAGCCGCCATGCTGCCCAATAATGCTTTGGGTGATGGAGAGTCCCAGCCCGGTACCGTCAGCCCGGCCGCTCACCATCGGGTAAAAAACCGTCTGGAGCATGTCCTGGGGAATGCCCGGTCCGTTATCGACGATTTTCACGCGACAAACCAGTCGGTGCCGTTTGTGCCCCAGCGTAAACTGGCGCAAGGCCCGGGTTTGAATGGTGATCTTTGCCGGGCCCTGTCGGGGTTCGACATGATCGCCGATCAGTGCCTGCATTGCGTTACGGGCAATATTCAAAAATGCCTGAATCAGTTTTTCCTTATCGCCATCGAATTCGGGGATGCTGGGATCATAGTCACGTATCAGGGCGATGCGTGACTTCGACTCGACGTTGATCAGGCTGTGCACCCGCTCGAGGACTTCATGAATGTTCGTGGGTTTGGCCTGCACGAACTGATTCGGGCCTAACATGCGATCGACCAGATTTCTCAACCGGTCGGATTCTTCGATAATAATCCGCGTGTATTCCTGTAAAGACGGATCATTCAATTCTCGATCCAGTAACTGGGCAGCGCCACGAATGCCGCCCAGCGGATTTTTGATCTCATGGGCCAGTCCGCGCACGAGCATGCGGGAGGTTTCCCGCTGGGCCAGCATTTCCTCTTCGCGGCTTATGCGAATCAGTCGGTCGCGGGTGTGAAGTTCAATCAGCAGGGTTTCTTCATTCTCCAGTTGAACGGGGGAGACAGAATAGTCAACACAAATCGTATTCCCCGAGTGCAAATGCAGCTGCGCTTCCCGCTTTGTGTAGGGGTGGCCTGAAATCAGCGATTCCCGCATTGCCTCAAGGGCCTCTTTGCTGTCGAGAAAAAGCTCCTGTACCGGCGCGCCACGCAAGCGGTTTCCGCTGATTTCAAGCAGCATCTCTGCCGAGGAGTTTAAATAGATGACCTTCAAGCTTTCATCTAATAGCAAAACCGAGCTACTGAGGCTTTCAAGAATCTTTTTGTGCGAATGTGCTGGGAACATCGAGTCTTCCTTTGCTTTTTACTCTTCTAGCAAGAACCAAACCATGTTTTATGCGATTGTGCAAAAGGAGTTTGCTGCGCATCTTTGGCGCAGAAAGTGAGTGAAATCAAAGCATCGCGCCCTGATGAGAGGCGATCCGCTCAGAGTCATGTCACTAGGATGATGCGCGCTGAGTCGCGTAGAGCGCGTTCGATAGATAAATTATAGTGCATTGGCACTAATATGGTGCAATGGTGGCGAGCGTGTTAGTTATTGGCGCGTTTAATCACGGTTGGGCGGTGGATTGTAAAAGTGCTGGTCGCAGACCCTTCTGCTTTACCGGTTTTCGTAACTGCTTCGATAGAAAGCGTGTGTGTGCCACGATCCAGGTTTTGCGTAGTTTGTGTCAGCGCTGTGCCTTGATAAATCGTTTGGCCATCAAGGCGGTAAATCAGGGTGTCGTCTTTCTTCAGTGCAGGCTCCGTTTTGACTTCAATGAACAAGTCGCCATTACCCGATTGAAACGCTGAGTCATGGATGGGGTTGATTATGCTGACGGTATAGGCCGGCACCACTTTCTTTTTTTCGGTAACGTTGGCTTTAAATTCGGCAGGAGCTTCCGGGAAGGGCATCGTCACGACCGGTTCGACGGTGATTTTTTCAGCTTTTTCCGTTGGCTGGTCGCCAAAGTGGACCGTGCCGTTTTCATCCACCCATTTATACACTTCAGCGCTTTGCGCGTAATGACCCTGAATGAGCAGGAGCGAAAACGTGGCGATCAGTGGGAGACGGAAGTGAAATCTGCCTTTCATGCTCGGTACCTCGTGCATAATGGATACCTCCAGTATAGGCAAAAAACGCCAATAAAAAACCGGCCTGGGCCGGTTTTTGTGATGCGGGAGGCACTCACATTGAGTACCTTTGCATAAAGTTGCCAATAATTAGCAAGAGTAGTACATGTCAAACTCAGCAGGGTGAGTGGTCATGTTGACGCGCTGAACTTCTTCACGCTTCAGAGCAATGTAGCCTTCGATCATGTCTTCAGTGAACACGCCACCTTTGGTCAGGAATTCGTGATCATTTTCCAGGTAGTCAAGCGCTTGACCGAATGTGGAACATACGGTTGGGACTGCCTTGGCTTCTTCTGCGGGCAGGTCGTACAGATCCTTGTCCATGGCATCGCCAGGGTGGATCTTGTTCTGGATGCCGTCCAGGCCAGCCATCAACATGGCAGCGAATGCCAGGTAGGGGTTGGCGGTCGGATCAGGGAAACGTACTTCAATACGACGCGCTTTCGCGCTGTTGACGAATGGAATACGGATAGAAGCGGAACGGTTGCGCGCAGAGTAGGCCAGCATCACTGGGGCTTCAAAACCGGGTACCAAACGCTTGTAGGAGTTGGTAGACGGGTTGGTGAATGCATTGAGTGTGCGAGCATGCTTGATGATACCGCCGATGTAGTACAGCGCTTCTTCAGACAGACCAGCGTACGCATCGCCAGCGAAGATGTTTTTGCCATCTTTAGACAAAGACTGGTGACAGTGCATGCCGGAACCGTTGTCGCCTACCAGTGGCTTAGGCATGAACGTAGCGGTTTTGCCGTACGCATGCGCAACGTTGTGAACACAGTACTTCAGAACCTGAACTTCGTCTGCCTTACGTACCAGCGTGTTTGCGCCGACGCCAATTTCACACTGTCCCGCAGTACCAACTTCGTGATGGTGAACTTCAATGCGCAGACCCATGGACTCCATAGCAGCACACATCGCGCCACGCAGGTCGTGCAGAGAGTCTACAGGAGGAACGGGGAAATAACCGCCTTTTACGCCTGGACGGTGACCAACGTTACCGCCTTCACGAGCTTCCGCGGAAACCCAGGCGGCTTCGTCTGAGCTGATCTGGTACATGGCACCGCTGATGTCGGTTTTCCAGCGTACATCATCGAATACGAAGAATTCTGGCTCAGGGCCAAAAAGAACAGTGTCCGCAATACCGGTAGACTTCAGGTATTCTTCCGCGCGACGTGCGACAGAGCGCGGGTCACGCTCATAACCTTGCATGGTGGTTGGTTCCACGATGTCACAGGTAATGTTCAGGGTGGTTTCTTCGGTGAACGGATCGATCACCGAAGTACTGTCATCAGGCATCAGGATCATGTCAGATTCATTGATTCCTTTCCAGCCAGCGATGGATGAGCCGTCGAACATTTTTCCATCTTCAAAAAAGCTGTCGTCAACGTCTGAAGCGGGAAGGGTTACGTGCTGCTCTTTACCGCGAGAATCGGTGAAGCGCATGTCTACCCATTTAACGTCATGTTCTTTGATAAGGTTCAGAGTTTTCTCTGACATTATGATTACTCCGTATTTCCTGTTAGTGATGTAGCTTCGAGAGTCAAGTATGGCAAGCAGGCAAAGTACCAACTGGCTGACGTGCTTGCCCGCATGGCGTTGGTGTTTTCCGCTTGGGTTTCTACTGCCGAGGGCAGAGCATAGCATGACTTGCGTGAGTACGCTCGAAAATTTATTGTTGCGACACGTAGCGTGGCTGACCAGGGGTAAAGCAAAATGATTGCCAACATTTGGTGCGATGCGTAACTGGTTGAAATCGTGCCAGAAAACAGGGAGTAGTAATCGGGCTGGATAACTGCTTCCACAATGATGTGCGCGAAAGTGGTGCGCGCAAACATATTCATGCACCAAAATAGGTCTTTATGGTGAGTGGTGGATTGTAGTATTGAGTAAAATCTATGCTTTTTTAATAGGTTTTAAATAGGTGATTGAGTATAATCCGCGGCTTTTACCGGAAGCAGGCTGAAGCGAGTGATAGAGAATTTAAGAAACATCGCCATTATTGCGCATGTTGACCATGGCAAAACAACGCTGGTAGACAAATTGTTGCAGCAGTCAGGCACACTGGACAGAAAGGACCAGGATGCAGAGCGCATCATGGATTCCAACGACCAGGAAAAAGAGCGAGGAATTACCATTCTCGCCAAGAACACTGCCATTACTTGGAACGATTACCGCATTAACATCGTTGATACGCCTGGGCACGCCGACTTTGGCGGCGAGGTGGAGCGGGTGCTCTCCATGGTGGATTCTGTGTTGCTGCTGGTTGACGCTGTGGATGGTCCCATGCCGCAGACGCGATTTGTGACCCAGAAAGCATTCGAGCAGGGGCTGAAGCCGATTCTTGTGATCAACAAGATTGATCGCCCGGGCGCACGGCCTGACTGGGTGATGGACGAAGTGTTTGACTTGTTTGATCGCCTGGGTGCCACGGAAGAGCAATTGGATTTCCCGGTCATTTACGCTTCCGCATTGAATGGTATTGCCGGGGATGATCCGGACAATATGCAGGCAGACATGACGCCGTTGTTTGAGATGATTGTAAAAAATGTGCCCGCACCGAGTGTCGATCCGGATGCACCCTTTCAAATGCAGATTTCCTCTTTGGATTATGACTCCTATGTGGGGGTTATTGGTATCGGGCGTATAACGCGCGGTAAGCTGAAGCCCAGCACCCCCGTCACCCTGATTGATCGAAACGGCAAGACCCGAAATGGCCGGATTCTGGAAGTGAAGGGTTTTAACGGCTTGCAGCGGGTGCCGGTGGATCTGGCGACCGCGGGAGATATCGTGTGTATTTCGGGGATCGACAAGCTCAATATCTCTGACACACTCTGTCATCCTGAGAATGTAGAAGCTCTGCCTCCGCTGAAAGTGGATGAGCCCACCATCTCCATGACCTTCCAGGTAAATGATTCACCCTTTGCCGGAAAAGAAGGAAAGTACGTCACCAGTCGTAACATTAAGGATCGATTGGATAAAGAATTGATTCACAACGTCGCACTGCGCGTGGAGCCCGGTGACTCGCCTGAAAAATTCCGCGTATCGGGTCGTGGCGAGCTGCATCTGTCGGTATTGATTGAAACCATGCGCCGGGAAGGGTTTGAACTGGGTATTTCGCGCCCTGAAGTGGTGCAAAAAGAAGTGGATGGTGAGATCCAGGAGCCCTACGAATACGTGGTGATTGATGTTGAAGAGCAGCATCAGGGCGCGGTGATGGAAGAAATGGGCAATCGACGGGGTGACCTGAAGAATATGACCATGGATGGCAAAGGGCGCGTGCGTTTGGAGTTTATTTCCCCGGCGCGAGGATTGATTGGTTTCCGTTCCGCCTTTTTAACCATGACCTCGGGCTCAGGTATACTGACCAATGTTTTTGATCATTACGGGCCGGTGAAAGAAGTGGATATGGCGGGCCGGATCAATGGTGTGCTGGTCTCCATGGTTGCCGGTAAGTCGCTGGGCTATGCGCTTTATAACCTTCAGGATCGTGGCCGGCTGTTTATCGATCCGGGCACGGAAGTCTATGAAGGCATGGTGATTGGTTTGCACAGTCGAGACAATGATCTTGTGGTCAATCCGACCAAAGCCAAGCAGCTGACGAACATTCGTGCGTCGGGATCGGATGAAAACATCATTCTTACACCACCGGTACGCCATTCCCTGGAGCAGGCGCTGGAGTTTATTGAAGATGATGAACTGGTGGAAGTGACGCCAGTGTCCATTCGTCTGCGTAAAAAGTTTCTCAAGGAGCATGAGCGGCGCCGCGCTGGCAAAGGCTAGCCATTTCCGGTGTGAAAAAAAGGGAGCAGATCATTGGGTCTGCTCCCTTTTTTAGTTTATAGTCTTGGTACAAGCGCAGCACATTAATGAAGTTTCTACCCTAGGAGTGAAGTCTGCTTTATGTTGACACTTTTGCCGGAGATTCAGCCCAATAAGGAATACCGCCTACCGGTGGATGACATTCATGAGCTGTATATCGAGGAGTCCGGAAATCCCAAAGGGATCCCCGTTCTCGTGGTACACGGCGGCCCCGGGGGTGGTTGCGAGCCCTATTATCGCCGTTTCTTTGATTCCGAACGGTACCGAATTATTCTCTTCGATCAACGGGGGGCAGGGCGGTCCCAGCCGCTGGCGGAGCTCAAAAACAATACCACACAGCTACTCGTGGAAGATATGGAGCGGATTCGCGAACTGCTGGGTGTGGATAAGTGGGTACTCTTTGGCGGCTCCTGGGGGTCAACGCTCAGTCTGGTCTATGCGCAAACCCATCCAGATAACGTGCTGGGTATGGTGCTTCGCGGTATTTTTCTGTGTCGGGATGAAGATCTTCGCTGGTTCTATCAGGAAGGGGCTTCACGTGTGTTTCCTGATTACTGGGCTTCTTTTGTGGAGCCTATTCCTGAGAGTGGCCGAGACAATTATATTGAGGCGTATTACCAGCAATTGACGAGCCCGAACGAGCTGGAGCAGATTCAGGCGGCCAAGGCCTGGTCGATCTGGGAGGGTCGATGCGCCACCCTGCACCCCAATCAAAAAGTGGTGGATCACTTTGCACATCCGCATGTGGCCATCGCGCTGGCGCGTATTGAGTGTCACTATTTCATGAATAACGCGTTTTTGTCCCCCAACCAGATTCTGAACGATGCACAGAAGCTTGCCGGCATCCCGGGCATCATTGTGCATGGGCGGTATGATATGGTGTGCCCGCTGGATAATGCGACGGCATTGAAAAGTGTGTGGCCGGATGCTGATCTCAACATCATTCGTGATGCGGGCCATTCTGCCAGTGAGCCGGCAATTGTGGACGCGTTGATCCGCGCTTGCGATGCCATGAGCGAAAAATTCGGGCCGCTTTATCTTTGACTGCGTTGAAAAATAGGGTGAGTTTACTAATTTCCCTGCGTATGCTCGAAACAAGAGGCGTGAGATGAAGGGCCTGATTCAGCGTGTGTCTTCCGCGAGTGTGCGTGTTAATGGCGACATTGTTGGCAGTATCGATCAGGGGCTTTTGCTGTTTCTGGGTGTAGAGCGCCAGGATACGATCGAGTCTGCAGACAAGCTGTTGTCGAAGGTCTTGGCGTACCGCATGTTCGCGGATGCCGCCGGAAAAATGAATCTCAGTGTACAGGATATTGCCGGCGGCCTGTTGATCGTGTCGCAGTTTACGTTGGTGGCGGACACAAAAAAAGGATTGCGGCCCAGCTTTTCCCAAGGCGCAGCCCCCGAACAAGGTAAAGCGCTCTATGACCACTTCGTGCATGCAGCGAAACAGCGTCACGCGCAGGTGCAAACCGGCATCTTCGGTGCTGATATGGCGGTGGTACTAACGAATGATGGTCCGGTGACTTTTCTTCTGGAAAACTAGTCTGATCTTTTGGAGCTGTAGCCTGGTAGGGCGGTGGCCAAGCGGATATTGAATGAAACACGCATTTTTCATGCATCAAAAGTGTCGCATTGAGATTTATAATGCACAAAAAGGGTGCAAATGGCCTGTTCACTAAAAAAAAGTGCCGGAAAGTTTGCAAAATCCGAATTCATGTATTACATACTATTAACAGGTATTGGTTTAACACATGGCGCTAACCTCTTGTTTTTTAGCGCGATGCTTTCCTCAAAAAAGTGGGCCTGACGTTCAGCCTCTGGCTGGCACGTGGTCATTGAGAGTGGAAGGAGGTCAGTACAAAAAAGAGCAGGAATCGTCCTGCCGGTTACGAGGCCTGATAGAGGTGCGCCAGGGCGTCTTCGTCAGCAGAATTCGGTCGCAAAGCAGGACAACTAGACTTTAGTGGGGCTATTCGACTAAAGTACGAGAAATTTGTGCTGCTTTTCGCAGGGAAAAATTGCAATATGTCACAAAAATGACATAAGGTTTTACTATAAATGAGCGCACTTGTGCGCAACATAACAAACAACAAGGGCTTAGCCCGAATGCTTTAACGAGCAGTTAATCATAAACTCACAAAAGGAAGACGAAATGAAAAAGACTCTGATCGCTTCAGCGGTAGCAGCGGCTGCCCTATCCACAAGCGCATTTGCTATGGACCCTGCCACTGCATTGGCAGAGCGTTTGGACAGCATGCCTACGATCTACGGAAATATCCAGTTGGTTCAGGTTTGGGAAGATGATGGTTCTGATGAGAAATCTTCCCTGGTAGATAACGGATCTACTCTGGGATTCAAGCACACTCATGAAATTTCTCCGGGAACCACAGGGTTCTTTAAAGCGGAATTCCACTTTGATGGTGATGAACCCGGTGCTGGTTTAGGTGAGAAATTTGACGAAGCCTACATTGGTGTGAAAGGTGACTTCGGTCAGATCTGGGTGGGCAGTGATGATACCGCTTACGAAAACATCGACGTAATCGACATCTATGAAGCAGTGGGCATTGCGGGTGACTTGGCTGGAGTTCAGGAGAGTAATACCGTTCAGTACAAAACGCCGAAAATTGGCGGTGGATTGACCGCGCAGGTGACCTATGTAGCAGATGACCCATCCGGTGGCTCTCAAGGCCACGTGGGCGCGCTTTCTGTTGCCTATGAGATGGATGCAATTTCTGTCATCGGTGCGTACGCGATGGCTGAAGGCAATGGCGAAGATGCATTCGGGTTGGCTGTAAAGGCTGCTTTGGGAGACATCACGGTTGCGGGACAGTATGAGCACGAAGATGAATCTGATCTGTTCGCAGTGAACGCTGTTGCAGCAATGGGTAAAAACCAATTTGCAGCTGGCGTCGCGTTTGGTGAAGATAACAGCAATGACATCATGGCGATCTCTGCTCAAGCGCTACATAACATGTCTGACAACATGTATGTGTACGTAGAAGCTCTGTACGAAGATGATGACAGCAAAGCGGACGAGACTTTGACTCTGGCTCTGGGTGCAACTTACGCATTCTAAGCTTGACTTGAGTCGACAAGCGTCAAACAAAACCGGTGCCCTGTGCACCGGTTTTTGCGTTTAAGGAAAACAGAATGGCCACAGAAATTGAATTAAAGTGTCTGATGAGTCTCGATAATCTGGATCGGGCGGAGGCCTGGATACTGGCGCGGGGTAATGTGGTGTCTGAACGGGTCACGTTGGTGAATCGGTACTATGACACGGCGGACTTTCAGTTAAACCGCCACAAAATTGCGTTGCGCATTCGCGAAAAGAATGGGGGCTATATTCAGACGCTCAAAACCAAAGGGGCGAGTGTGGGCGGACTGCACCAGCGCAACGAGTGGGAATGGCCGTTAGCGTCGGACGCGCTGGATCTCTCATTGCTGAAAGGTACAGCCTGGCCAGCAGATTTGCAGGACGCCCAACTGGCACCATTGTTTGAAACCAATTTTACCCGTCATCAACTCACGCTCAATCATGGCGACTCCCGCATTGAAGTGGCGGTAGATCGTGGGCAGGTGCTGGCTGGCGGAAGATCACTGCCTATTCAGGAATTGGAGTTGGAATTACTCTCCGGGCGACCGGGCGATGTGCTGTCTTTAGCGGAAGCCTTGGCGGAACAGGTCGGGTTTCAGGTCAGCGACCTCAGCAAAGGGGAACGGGGGTATTTCCTGGCGGGTGTGTTGAGCCTCATGACGCCGGAAGCGCTTATGGCATCCGAGGCTGGTAACGTGACAGAGTTGGCAAAGCGCTGGATTAAAGGATTGGATCTGTGCGCTTTGACGGGGGATGTCGATTATTTACGCGCTTCCATGGCTGCCGTGCAGTCATTGATGGCTCAACCGGGGGTGCGCCGGGCTCAGGCGTCGTGGGAAGCCTGGTTACACAGCGAAGTGGAGCGCATCTCAGCTATAATGGCGTCAGTGGGGCAGGAGAATTGTCGGGACAGTGTCGTTGCTGGCAGTCAAAGTGGTGCAAAAGCGTTGCTGGCATTATTGGGCGAAGGCATGCGTTAATGTGGCCAGAGCAGGCGCAGAGCCGAGAAGCGGCTCCACGCAGGATCGTCTTACTTAGAACGTGTAGGACGCGCCGATCAGATAGCCGTAGGGATCAATACTGACGTCTGTCTTTGCGGTAACGACACCGGCATTGGTTTGTGCTGTGATGGTGGCTTCTGTGTCGATGTCCATCCACCACATGGACGCATTGATGCCAATCTGGTCTGTAATGGCGTAGTCAAAGCCAGCTTGCAGCGACACGCCTAGTGAATCTTTCAATTTCAGCGTGGTGCTGGTGGCAGTGACGCCGGGAACGGGCGTTTCTGCCAGACTGGCCAGCACGCCAATGGCGCTGGTCAACGTGTCCGTCGTTTTTTCCTGGAAAAAGAGGGTGTAGTTCAAGCCAGCCCCGATATACGGTCGGAAGTTTTCATTTTGCAGTGGGAAGTAATACTGCAAAGACAGCGTTGGCGGCAAGTGCTTGGTTTCACCCAGTTTGCCTACGCCGGCAATCGCGCCGCCTGCATAAATATCGTGGGAGAAAGGCGTGGCGGCCAGCAGTTCAATGCCCACCTCGTCCGTCAGCATGTAAGCGGCGGTTATCCCGATCTGAATGTTGTTTTTCACGCCGGCCTCAGCGCCTGCGACGATGCCAAGATCAGGCGACTGGATGTCGATGCTGGTACTTTTTTCCTGTGGTTCGACCAGAATCAGCCCTGCGCGTAAAATTACGTCGCCCTTTTCATGTGCGTGTGCAACGCCCGAAACGGCAGCAGCAATTGTGGATGCGATGAGGAGGCGGTTTACAGAGTTTTTGGTCATAAAGGTAGTCCTGTACAGTGTGGTTACAACGGGCTGCATTTTATGTATCTGTGCGGGGCCAAAATTGATTTGAGACAAATTTTGGATGCTTGTGGGTAGGCGGGCGTGTCGGAAGTGGTAAAAAATGATGTAAGTCAACTTACCCCTTACGGTGTATAAAAATACTCAGTAAGAGGTATTTTTGGGTGTTCAGCTGTCAATCCTCTTTCGCGACAAGGTACTCGTTCTTGAGCTTGACATAATTCGCCGCGGTGTAGAGGAAATAGGTTTTTTCGCTGTCGGTGAGGGGCCGAACCTGTCGCGCGGGAGTGCCAGTGTAGAGATAGCCGCTGCTCAACACTTTGCCGGGCGGGACGAGACTGCCTGCGCCCAGGATGACCTGGGACTCAATGACCGCGCCGTCCATGACCGTAGCGCCCATGCCAATCAGCACTTGGTTGTGTATCGTGCAGCCGTGCAGCAAGGCTTTGTGCCCGACCGTGACATCATCGCCGATGGTGAGCGGAAACCCGCCGGGGTTGTAATCACTGGCGTGGGTGATGTGCAGTACCGAGCCATCCTGAATGCTGCAGCGCGCACCGATTCGGATGCGATGCATGTCCCCTCGAATGACGGTTAATGGCCACACGGAGCAGTCGTCGCCGAGCGCCACATCGCCAATGACGACGGCACTTTCATCCACATGGACTCGCTGTCCCAGGGCGGGGTGGTGCGCTTTGTGTGGTCGAATACTCATGAACATTCTCCTCTGTGGGTGATCTCACATCTTTAATTTGGCGTTGATGCCATAAATTTGAAATAATCGGGGTTTGAGTCGCAGGTGGGCATCATCCTACCGTGAATTGATCTTTTGTACAGTATATTGAGGCTTTTGAATGGCCAGCGAATCCAACCCCTTGTTGCAACCTTCGTGGTTTCCCGATTTTACCCAGTTTTCTCCAGAGCAGGTAGAACCTGCCATTGACCAGATTCTCACTGAAAACCGTGCCGCTATTGCCCGGTTGGCGGCCTTGGAGTCGCCCACCTGGGAAAACTTCGCGTGCGTGCTGGAGGGACTGGAAGATCGGCTGGAAAATGCCTGGTCGGTGGTCAGCCACATGAATGGCGTGATGAATTCTGAGGCACTGCGTCAGGCCTACGACACCTGCATGAAGAAAGTGACCGAGTATGCGACCGAGTTCGGGCACAACCGTGCGCTCTGGGAAGGATATCGAAAAATCGCAGAGGGCGCGGAACGCAAATCACTGGATACAGCGCAGAAACGAGCGCTGTCGAACATTTTAAAAGACTTTCACTTATCGGGCGTTGATCTGCCGTCGGATAAAAAAGCCCGCTTTGCGGAGCTCAGCCAGAAGCTGGCCGACTTGAGTAACCGGTTTTCCAATAATTTGCTGGATGCAACGCATGCCTGGACGTTGCATGTGGAGGACGAGTGCCGGCTTCAGGGTCTGCCGGAGAGTGCTCGGCAGTCTGCGCAGCATCAAGCCGAGCAAAAAGGACTCTCTGGTTATGTGTTTACACTGGATGTGCCGAGCTATTTGCCCGTAATGACGTACTGCGACGATGCCGCGTTGCGCGAGCAAATGTATGAAGCCTATGTGACGCGGGCATCCGAGTGTGGGCCGAATGCAGGTCAGTGGGATAACTCCGGCATCATTCGCGAGATCATGGCGACGCGGGTGGAATTGGCGGGCATTCTCGGCTTCGAGCAGTATGCTGATGTTTCATTGGCCAAGAAAATGGCGGGTTCGACCGAAGAGGTGTTGTCCTTCCTGAGCGAGCTTGCGGAAAAATCACTGCCATTCGCGCGAGCGGAGCTGGCGTCACTGAACGCATTTGCCCAGTCAGAGTTTGGTGTGGATGCTTTACAGTCCTGGGATACGTCCTATTACAGTGAAAAGCAGCGTCAGAAGTTGTTTGAATTCTCCCAGGAAGATGTGCGGCCGTACTTTCCCTTGCCCAAAGTGTTGGATGGTCTGTTTGCGTGTGTGAAGCGCCTGTTCAATGTGGAGATCAGTCCTCTGGCCGGCGTGCCCGTGTGGCAGGATGATGTGCAGGTGTTTGAGGTATCCGCGAACGGCGAGCGTATTGCGGCGTTTTATCTGGACGTGTATGCGCGAGCGAATAAGCGGGGTGGTGCCTGGATGGCGGGGTGTCGTCAGCGTCGTCGTCTGCCGACCGGAGAGTTACAGTTACCCATTGCTTATCTGACCTGTAACTTCACTGCACCTGTGGGTGGGAAACCGTCGCTGTTAACACACAATGAAGTGACGACGTTGTTTCATGAGTTTGGTCATGGCTTGCATCATATGCTGACCCAGGTGGAGGTAGCCGCCGTTTCCGGGATCAATGGCGTGGCTTGGGATGCCGTGGAGCTTCCCAGCCAGTTTCTGGAAAACTGGTGCTGGCATCCGGAAGGCCTGGCGTTGATCTCCGGGCATGTGGATACCGGCGAACCGCTCCCCGAAGCAATGTTGGTGAAGATGCTCCGTGCGAAAAATTTTCAAGCCGGGATGTTCACGGTGCGGCAGTTGGAATTTGGCATTTTTGACTTCCGGCTGCACGCAGAGTCTACCGCCGATCAGCCCGTTGATGTGCTGGCTTTGATCGAGGATGTGCGAGCGCAGGTGGCGGTGTTTATTCCTCCGGCCTATAACCGCTTTACGCACAGCTTCAGCCATATATTTGCCGGGGGCTATGCGGCGGGCTATTACAGCTATAAATGGGCGGAAGTTCTGGCGGCGGATGCATTTTCCCGGTTTGAAGAAACGGGCATTTTTGATGAAGCCACCGGCGCTGACTTTAAGCGCTGTATCCTGGAGAAAGGGGGATCAGAAGAACCGATGGATCTGTTCGTCGCTTTTCGTGGCAGAAAACCCAGCGTAGAGCCCTTGTTGCGCCACAGTGGCCTGCTGGTCGAGGAAAACAACTGAGTACAGCGTATGACGCAAAGCAAACGACGATTTATTGCCGGGGCCGTGTGCCCCAAGTGTGCCGCCATGGACAAAGTGGTGGTGTATGAAGAATCGGGCAGCCAGTATCGTGCCTGCGTGGTGTGCGATTTTGTCGAGTTGCAGCCGGAAGTGCCTGACGTTGCGCCGATTCCGACCCGCGTTTCAACGGCGGATGCAGGCACGGAAGGTCAGGCCGCTGGCAACGCCAATCGAATTGATGTGATTAATATTCGTGACTAGGAGCCTGTCGGACTTTTAACTCCGAACATCAAAGCGTGAGATAATAACGCCACTCTATTACTCTTACATCGAGAGCCAGAATTTCCATGAGCCGTTTTATCACTGCCAACCGAAACACTGATTATCTGCTACCTCCCTCCGTCGACGAGTGGCTGCCCGAG
>JBPJFY010000016.1:0-79797 GCA_051208045.1 Oleiphilaceae bacterium G1-8 | reverse complement strand
ATCAGTGTTTCGGTTGGCGGTGATAAAACGACTCATGGAAATTCTGGCTCTCGATGTAAGAGTAATAGAGTGGCGTTATTATCTCACGCTTTGATGTTCGGAGTTAAAAGTCCGACAGGCTCCTAGAGTCTGCGCAGTGTTACCGCATTTTGGGGATCCAATCGGATATTTCACACAATGTTTTGACAACTAACGCTACTCGTAACGTCTAGACTTCGCCTAAGGCACCTGTATTACAAAAAGAGAATTTCCATTCTTTAGGAAAGCTCGGACATTTCTGTCTAATCTTGACTTATACAGCCGCTGTCTTATTAAATGTTAGGCAACAAAAATGGAATATTTCGAAGTTTTAGGAAGCAAGCTTAAGTCCGGTTTTTTTGACGACTTGTTTGAAACTTATGATGTAGAGGTCGTTTACAGATACGATCGACTTCACGAAGGAACTGAAGATGAGTATATAGCTGCAATACCCACAATGGGTTTAGAGTTTGTTTTCGATTCATCTCAAAGCTTAACCACGTTATTTATGAAAATAGTAGAACACGATGGTTATAATCCTTTTGAGGGTTCTGATCCAAGGCTGGCTCCATTTCAAACTGGAGCAGCAGCAATGGAGTGGGCAAAAGAAAAATCAATCAATGCTATTCACAAAGAACCACAATCTCATCCTGTAGTTGGCGAAATACCTGAGTGGGTAAGGCTGAACTTAGAAGCACTTTATATACATTACCAATTTAAAAATGGTGCAGTAGATATGGTGACATTGGGGCAAATTAATGTCTAACTTGGGTTAACTGCGGGCGTTAGGAGTAGATTATGGAAATCACTGAAACAGGATTGTCTGCTACCAGAGAAAATAGAAATCCGATTTATTGGTGTTTTAGTATGCACGACACTGAGAATGATATTTTCCTGTTACTCAATTCGTTTAATGTTGCAGACAAATATAAGGTGCCTGAAGACGTTAAAAAGGTACGAATATTTAAGAGTTCAAAAAACACAGGTATGTGCACTGATGTGCTTGAAGTAGATGGTTTTCAAATGGATATCCAGGAAGTTGACCTTCATTTGTCACGGATTAACTCAGAAAAATTTAGAGTAAACTATAGGATTGTTGCCGGAGATTCTGTTTTTGAAATCTATGAAGGGGAATGCACCACGAATGATGAAGGCTTAATTCTGTTGGCAGAAACTGAAAACGAAATTAAAGAATGGATTCAAGAAGAGTATCCAAAATTTGAAAATTTGTTCAAATGGGAGAAGTCAGGTTGGGGGATAATGGTGACATTAAAACACTGCTAACAGACGTGAGCCTATGATTACAGCGCCTCAAAGTTAATCAGATAACTTTAGGGTATATAATAGCGCAAATACCCACAAAAAAGGCCTCTCAACGAGGCCTTTTCAGTTAAGGAGTAATGGAGAGAATATCCGTTTCGTGCTGATGCGCACTGATCTCATCGACGGTGTTGTTAATCCAGTTTTCTGCGTCGCGCGTGAGTTCATCCACCGATTTGTTTTGCGTGTGTATTGGTGGACCGAATACGACGCGGATTGTGCCGGGATATTTCAAGTAACCGTCGTTCGGCCAATGTTCACCCGCATTGTGGGCGACGGGAAGCATGGGGCGACTAGCATGTTTGGCGAGTGCGGCAGCGCCCTTGGAAAAGGGTCGAGTTTTACCTGGATTCATGCGGGTACCTTCCGGGAAAACCAGTACCCACACATTGTTATTCAGTTTTTCCGCACCCTGCTCCAGCACTTGCTTCATCGCTTCTTTGCGGTTGGATCGATCAATGGCAATGGGCTGCACCAGACTGAATGCCCAGCCAAAAAACGGAATGGCCAGCAGTTCTTTTTTGATGACCTGGGTTTGTGGCGCAAACAAGGTCTGCAAAAAAAACGTTTCCCAGGTGCTCTGGTGTTTGCTGACAATCACACAGGGCTGATCCGGAATATGTTCCAAACCTTCCAGCCGATAATCGACCTTGCAGCAAATGCGTAACCATTCCGTCACGAACTTGGTGTAACCTTGGATGATGACTCGGAATCTCACTTTATACGGGAGTGCGGGCCCAATGATCGTACAGGTCGAGGTGAAGACGATGGTGAAAACAAACAACACCACGTAAAACACGGCCGAACGCAGATAGACGGAAAAATCGTACATAGACATAAAAACTTCTTCAATTACAAAATGTTAGATTTTGCCGTCAAGCAGGGTGGTCACGAATTCGCTGAGATTGTCAAAAACCGGTGTGTCTGCAAGCGATGAGTGTTCAATCTCTGCCAAAGTTTGAAGGCCGTTGCCGGTTTTGACCAATACCGGACGACACCCTGCACTTTCAGCAGCCTGCAGGTCTTTCAGGCTGTCACCCACCATGTAGGCTTTGCCCAGATCGGATATGTTTAACGTATCTGCAATTTCGTGTAACAGCCCACTTTCAGGCTTTCTACAACTGCAACCTTCATCCGGGTGATGGGGGCAAAATGCGATATGGGCGATGTTCCCGCCTGCCACTTCAATTTGGCTCAGCATCTTGGCGTGAATTTCAGCCAGATGCTGTTCGCTGAAGTACCCTCTACCTACGCCGGACTGGTTGGTAGCAATCGCAACCTGGTAACCAGATCGCGAAAGCTTGGCGATTGCTTCAATGCTCCCTTCAATGGGGGTCCATTCATGCGCTCGCCGAATATAGGCATAACTATCCTTGTTTATCACGCCATCTCTATCAAGGATAATTAGCATTTATACCCTGTTTAGTTTGTGGTTTGCAATAATGAGATGTCCGCCACACGGGTGAACAAACGTCTCAACTCCGCCAGCAGCGCCAGTCGATTGTTGCGTACCGCTTCATCGTCCGTCATGACCATGACGCTGTCAAAGAAAGCATCAATCGGGCTTTTCAGTTTGGCGAGGGCGGACATGGCGGCCTGGTAATCGCCCTGCTCAAACAGCGGGCTGACCTCTTCGTCCAGAGCTTGCATGGCATTGACCAATGTCTTTTCCGCACTTTCCTGCAGCAGGTTCTCATGAATCTTCGCAGCGATGTCTTGCGCAGATTGCTTGCTGAGAATGTTACTTACGCGCTTGTTGGCTGCCGCCAGTGCTTCGGCTTCCGGTAAACGCGTGAATGCACTGACTGCTTGAATGCGGAAATGAAAATCCAGTGGTCTGCTGGGTTTGCGACTGTGGACTGCGAGGAAAACCGAGGGTTCAATACCGGCATCTTCGTACCAGGCGCGGAAGCGATCCAGCATGTAGTCAAACACGGTGTCTTCGAGATTGTCTGCCGGCAACGCACTGTGTTGTTCAATGGCAAACTGAATACAGGCACGCAAATCCAGATCGAGTTCTTTTTCAACGATGATTCTCAGAACGCCAAGGGCTGCGCGGCGCAACGCAAAGGGATCTTTGGTACCTGTAGGCGGTTGGTTGATGCCAAATATGCCGACGATGGTATCCATTTTTTCTGCGATGGAGAGTGCGCAACCGGTCTTGCTCTGTGGCAACTCATCCCCGGCAAATCGGGGCATGTATTGCTCGTTGAGCGCTTGAGCAACCTCAGAAGTCTCGCCATCGTTCAGGGCATAGTGATAGCCCATGATGCCTTGCAACTCGGGGAACTCCAGTACCATCTCGCTGACCAGATCGGATTTTGCCAGCACACCGGCCCGTTTCGCGAGTGAGGCTTCACCGCCAATCGTGTCGGCGATTTTGCCCGCCACCTGTGAGACGCGTTGAATTTTGTCGTATACGGTTCCCAGCTTTTCCTGGAAAACGATTGTTTTCAGCTTTTCAACCCGTTGTTCCAGCGAGGATTTCTTATCCGTTTCGAAGAAGAAGGCGGCGTCGGACAAGCGCGGACGAATGACCTTTTCATTGCCGGAAATGACCTGCTGAGGGTCTTTACTGACGATATTGGAGATCGTGATGAAATTGGGCAGCATATTGCCCTGCCCGTCGATCACGTGAAAGTACTTCTGGTGCTCTTTCATGGAGGAGATCAACGCCTGGGCGGGCACCTGCAGGAATTTTTCTTCGAACTTTCCGATCAGTGGCACGGGCCATTCGTTGAGGGCGGTCACCTCATCGAGCAGGTCGTCATCGATGACTGCCTGGCCTTCAACGGTTTGTGCGATGGCGACGACATCGGCACGAATTTTTTCTCGCCGTGTTTCAAAATCTGCCAGTACTTTACCTTCCGACACCAATTGTTCTGCGTAAGTATTGGGTGCGGTAATGGTAATTTCCGCTGGGGCGAGGAAGCGATGCCCGCGGGTGACATTGGAAGCAGGGACGCCAAGAATGTTGCAGGGAATCACGGATGACCCGGACAGCATCACGATCCAGTGCACCGGGCGAACGAATTCCGCTTTATTGGCACCCCAGCGCATGCGTTTGGGAATGGGCAGTTTGTTCAGCGAATCGGCCACGATACCTGGCAGTAATGTCTGGCTTGGCTGGCCCTGTTTGGTGGCGCGATAGACCATCCATTCCCCTTTGGGGGTTTCAATTCGTTCGAGCTGGTCCGGCGTCGTATTGCAGGAGCTGGCAAAGCCGAGGAGCGCTTTGGTTGGATTGCCCTCGCCATCAAAGGCGGCCTTGGCTGCCGGGCCTTTCTTTTCAACCTCTGCGTCGGGTTGCTGATCATCCAGGCCAATGATCACTGCTGCCAGGCGACGTGGACTGGCATAGGCCTTGATTTCGCCGTACGTGAGTTCTGCACTGCTCAGGCCGTCTTCGATCCCTTGGATAAAGGCATTGGAAAGTTTCTTGAGCGCTTTGGGTGGCAATTCTTCGGTACCAATTTCCACCAGAAAATCTGTTTTAGACATTGTTTTCGCCTCCCTGATTACTTGTTTTCGCCGGTTGAAACATCTGCCATCGCCTGCTTGACCCCTTCAGAAGCCAAGGGGAAACCCAGTTCCTTTCTCCGGTCATAGTAGGCTTGAGCGACCGCGCGGGCCAAGGTACGGACCCGCAATATGAATCGCTGCCGTTCTGTGACCGAAATGGCGTGACGGGCATCCAGCAAGTTAAAGGTGTGAGAGGCTTTCAGCACCATTTCATACGCGGGAAGGGGCAAGGCCAGTTCGATGAGGCGCGCACTTTCCTTTTCGTAGAAATCGAAATTGTTGAATAGAAACGTGGTATCGGCGTGCTCGAAGTTGTATTCCGACATTTCGACTTCGTTTTGGTGGAAGACGTCACCGTAAGTGACTTTGCCTTCCGGACCTTCGGCCCACACCAGATCGTAGACGCTGTCTACGCCCTGCAAGTACATGGCGATGCGTTCCAGCCCATAAGTGATTTCGCCGGTCACCGGGAAACACTCCAATCCGCCCACCTGCTGGAAGTAAGTAAACTGAGTGACCTCCATGCCGTTCAGCCAGACTTCCCACCCCAGGCCCCAGGCGCCCAGCGTAGGCGATTCCCAGTTGTCTTCCACGAAACGAATGTCGTGCACCTGGGTATCGATGCCCAGCCGTTGCAGAGACTCAAGGTACAGTTCCTGGATGTTGTCCGGGGAAGGCTTCAGGACGACCTGAAACTGATAGTAGTGCTGCAGGCGGTTGGGGTTTTCGCCATAACGGCCGTCCGTTGGGCGACGGCTGGGTTGGACATAGGCCGCGTTCCAAGTTTCCGGGCCGATGGCGCGCAAAAACGTGGCAGGGTGGAATGTGCCCGCGCCCACTTCCATATCCAGGGGTTGAAGGACGACACAGCCTTTTTCTGCCCAGTAGCTCTGTAGGGCAAGGATGAGTCCTTGAAAGGTTTTAACGTTTTGCTGATTAATCTCTGACACCGTAATTCCTGCCGATATTGCTGAGTTTGAACCGTTCACGCCCTGCGAAAGGGGACGGTTAACACAAATGGCGGAATTATACTATCTGTGATGGGGGGCGTCAGTGCCAAATAAGAGATTTATTCGGGGTTTTTGGAAAAAAGTCGCTGGAATGGGCGACGCGAAGCGCTGTCAGCGCCGCCAGAATGTCGGGGTGAACAGAATCAGCAGGGTAAAGACTTCCAGTCGGCCAAGTAACATGGCAAAGCAAAGAATCCACTTTGCCGTGTCGTTGAGATCGCCGTAATGAAACGAGACGTCACCCAGGCCCGGGCCGAGATTGTTGATACAGGCGCCGACAGCAGACCAGGCCGTCACCTGGTCCAGTCCGGTAGCCAACAGCCCGAGCAGCATGAACACGAACATGAACATATAGACGGAAAAGAAACCCCACACCGCTTCCAGTACACGGTCAGGCACCGGTTTGTTGCCAAGTTTGACCGGAATCACGGCGTTGGGGTGGATGAGTCGTTTCACTTCTCGTGCGCCTTGCTTGTAGATCAGGAGAATTCGAATGACTTTCATGCCGCCGCCCGTACTGCCCGCACATCCGCCGATAAAGGCAATCAGGAACAACAGAAAGGGCAACACCAGCGGCCAATGGGCGAAATCGGCGGTAGCGAACCCGGTGGTGGTGGCGATGGAGATGACCTCAAATACGCCGCGAAGCACGGACTCGGAAAACTGATAGGTGCCGGTGAAATACAGGATCAAGATGGTGACGACTGACACGCCAGCGAGAATGGTGAGATAAAACTTGAACTCCGGGTCGCGGAAGTAGATCAATGGATTGCGTGTACGCCAGGCGAAGAAATGGAGCGCAAAATTCACGCCCGATAAAATCATGAAGACGATGCATATAACGTCCACCATGGGGCTGTTGAAGTAACCGATGCTGTCGTCGTGGGTTGAGAACCCGCCGATCGCCACCGTGGAAAAGCTGTGGGTGATGGCATCGAACGTGTTCATTCCGGCCAGGTAGTAGCAGAAAGCGCACACGATGGTCAGGCCCAGGTAGATATACCAGAGGGCTTTTGCGGTTTCCGTAATACGGGGTGTGAGCTTGCTGTCTTTCACGGGGCCGGGAGTTTCTGCTCGATAAAGCTGCATCCCCCCGATGCCGAGCATGGGCAATACCGCGACGGCCAATACGATGATCCCCATGCCACCAAACCATTGCAGTTGTTGACGGTACCAGAGAATGGACTTGGGCAGATTGTCTATGCCGGTGATGACTGTGGCCCCGGTGGTGGTGAGGCCCGACAGGGATTCGAAAAAGGCATCGACGAAGGTCATGCTGGGATGGTCGCTCATGTAGAGCGGAATGGTCCCGCTGAAACTGACGGTGAGCCAGAACATCACGGTAATGATGAATCCATCTTTCACTCGGAGTTCGTGTTTGATGTGGCGGGTAGGTAACCACACCAGAAAGCCAATGCCCAGAATCAGCCCAAAGGCGTGCACAAAATACTGCATTTGACCGTCTTCATAGAGTGAGGACACGATCATGGGCGGAATCATGGAAAAGCTGAACAGCATCATGAGGATGCCGAGTACGCGAGAGACGAGAGAAATATGCATCGTCGATTTGGCCTAGAAGAAAGTGAGCCCGACCTGGAACAGTTTTTCCACTTCCCGGATGCGGTTTCGATTCACCAGAAAGAGAATGATGTGGTCGTCGGGTTGTACACGAATGTGGTCGTGTGCGATCAGTACTTCGTTGTGGCGCACAATGGCGCCAATGGTACAGCCTTCGGGCAGCGCAACTTCATCCAACCGACGGCCAACCACTTTGGAAGAGCGGTGGTCTCCATGGGCGATGGCTTCTATGGCTTCAGCTGCGCCTCGTCTCAGACGATGCACGTTCACGACGTCGCCACGACGCACGTGCGCAAGCATGCTGCCCAAGGTGGCCTGCTGCGGGGATACGGCAATATCAATCTCGCCACCCTGGATCAGATCCACGTAATCGGGATTGTTGATCAGGGTAATGACTTTTCGTACACCCAGGCGTTTCGCCAGCATGGAGGCCATGATGTTCGCTTCATCGTCATTGGTGACGGCGCAGAAGACATCAGTACCTTCGATGTTTTCATCCAGTAACATCTCTTTGTTCGAGGCATCCCCTTCTAATACGATGGTTTTGACCAGCGCTTCTGACAGGTAGATACACCGTTCCTGGTTGTGCTCAATGATTTTCATCTGGTAGCGCCCTTCCAGTTCCTGGCAGAGGCGCAAGCCGATGTTGCCGCCGCCAGCGATCATGATGCGCTTGTAGGGCTTTTCCAACGGTTGCAGTTCGCTCATCACGGAGCGAATGTGATGGGCTGCGGCGATGAAAAACACTTCGTCGTCTTCCTGCACCACGGTCGTGCCTTCCGGAATCAGTGGCCGGTCTTTACGGAAAATGGCGGCCACCCGGGTATCGATGTTGGGCATATGCTCACGCAGATACGCCAGCTCATGGCCAACCAGCGGTCCCCCTTTAACGGCTCGAATTCCGACCAGTCGCGCCAGGCCGTGCGAAAAATCCTGTACCTGAAGCGCACCCGGATATTCAATCAGGCGTGAGATGTGGTTCGTCACAAGCTGCTCCGGGGAAATCAGAACATCGATCGGGAACGCGTCGGTATTGAACAGCTCTTTTTTCAGAATGTAGGCGGGAGCACGCACCCGACTGATTTTGGTGGGCGTGCGAAAGAGGGTATGCGCCACCTGACAGGCTACCATGTTGACCTCATCGCTGTTGGTGACGGCAATCAGTAGTTCTGCATCTTCCGCACCGGCTTGCTTGAGTACAGTAGGGTAAGAACCCATCCCTTCCACCGTGCGAATGTCGAGCCGTTCCCGCAATTGGCGCAGCCGGGCACCGTTGCTGTCGATGACCGTAATGTCGTTTTCTTCGTTGGCGAGGTTTTCAGCGAGTGTGCCGCCCACCTGCCCTGCACCAAGAATGATAATTTTCATGTTCTAAGCGTATATCCAATCGAGCCCGGATCGGGAAAATGTGCGCCGATTATACGAATTTGTTGGTCAGATAAGAACCGGTAATCGGTGCGCTTGGCTATTTTTTACTTTTTTCTGGTATTTTCTGTTTTCTGAGTTGAGCATAGAAGAAACCGTCGTGACTGTCGCGGCCCGGAAACAATTGCCGACCATGAGGTACCGGTAAGCCCCAGGGGACATCCAATTGAGTGGCAGCGGCATCCGGTGTCTGTTTGAGAAAGCGTTCGATGATCCGGCTGTTTTCCTGATTGAAGACTGAGCAGGTGGCATAGACCAGTGTGCCACCGGATTTCAGTGTCGACCAGAGATTGGTGAGCATCGCGAGCTGTGTTTCCGCCAGTGCTGCGATGTCTGTTTCCCGCCGAAGCAGTTTGATGTCCGGGTGTTTACGTATAACACCGGAGGCACTGCAGGGGGCATCCAGCAAAATGCGATCGAATTGGGTGCCATTCCACCAGTCACGCTGTGTGGCGTCTCCAGAGATCAGCTGTGCGGTCAGCGACAGGCGATCCAGGTTTTCCTGTACGCGAGCCAATCGTGGCTCCGACAGTTCCAGCGCGGTGACCTTCGCTGTATTGTCTGTGGCTTCCAGTATCGCGGTGGTTTTCCCACCTGGTGCGGCACAGGCGTCCAGAATATGTAATCCGGAAGCGTCGAGATTCAACAAGGTCGTACACAGTTGCGCGGCTTCATCCTGCACACTGAACCAGCCGGCATCATAGCCCGGAAGTTGCGAGACGGGCACGGATTCTGTCAATCTCACCCCGTAGTCGCTGTAAGCACAGAGGTCATGGGCAATACCTGCTGAGGACAGCGCTTGAACATACGCTTCGCGTGAGCAGAGGCGTCGATTGATACGCAGCGTCACCGGGGCTTTTTCATTGTTAGCGCTGAGGATGAGCTCCGCGTGGTCGGGCCAGTTGGCTGTCAGTTTGTCCACCATCCATTGCGGATGGCTGAAACGGTAGCCGGGATCGCTGCTCAATTCCGCACAGATCTGTGGTTGTTCACGTTGGCAATTGCGCAGAATGGCGTTAATGAGCCCCCGCTGATTGCTGGCATTGAAATGCGGTGCCAGTTCAACGGTTTCATGAATGGCGGCGTGCGCGGCGACCCGGGTGTGCACGAGTTGGTAAATCCCCAGAAAGATCAACAGTCGGGTGGTGTGATCTCGCTTGCGCAAGGGCCGGGTGAGCAGCTGACGGGCGATGATATCCAACTGCGTGTACCAGCGGCAAATACCCAGCGTCAATTCTCGAAAGAGCGGGCGATCCTGCTCCGTCAGCTCGGTTTCCAGTGCGGGCAGGACCTGGCTCAGGGAGGCATGGTCCACGGTGACTTTGAGCAGGGCGTGGACACACTGGCTGCGGGCCGTGGCGTGATGTTTCTTGGGTGAGGGACGCAGGTGTTTATTCAAGTGCGGTACCTGCGAGCAACACGGGCTGGTTGCCATTCACCAGATCAAGCGCGGAGATGGCCTTGCTGCCCGGCAGTTGGAGCCGGGTAATCAACAGGCTACCCTCACCGCAGGCGACCTGGATGCCCTCGCGCGTGCGCGCAACAATGGTACCCGGTGCCGCGTTGACCCCGGGACCGGTCTGCGCGGCATGGACGCGGATGCGTTTGTCTGACGTATCGGTATAGGCAACGGGCCAGGGATTTAAAGCACGGACTTTTCGTTCAATTTCCTCAGCGGGCAGGTGCCAGTGAATCTGCCCTTCTTCTTTGGAGAGCTTATGCGCATAGTTGGCGGCTTCATCCCTTTGTTTTTCCGGCGTCAGCGTTCCTGAGAGGATGCCGGGCATGGCCTCGACGATAGCTTCGCCGCCCAGGGTGGCCAGTTTGTCATGGAGGCTGCCGCCGGTGTCGTCGGGGTGAATCGGCAGTTCCCGCTTCAACAGCATGTCGCCGGTATCCAGGCCCACATCCATCTGCATGATGGTGATGCCGGTTTCTGCATCGCCCGATTCGATGGCTCTTTGTATGGGGGCTGCCCCCCGCCATCGTGGTAACAAAGACGCATGAATGTTCACACACCCTAGTCGCGGAATTCGCAGGACAGTTTCCGGCAGAATCAGGCCATAGGCCGCGACAATCATCAGCTCAGGCTTCAGTGCCGCAAGTTCATCACGGGCTTCCTGGGATTTGAAGTTGATCGGCTGGTAGACGGGAATTCCCTGCGACAGCGCGACCTGTTTTACCTCACTGGGCATGAGCTTCCGGCCTCTTCCGGCGGGTCGGTCTGGTTGCGTGTATACGGCGGAGATGGGTTGGCCCTGAGCCAACAATGCACGCAGGCTGGCAGCGGCGAACTCAGGTGTTCCGGCAAAGATGATGGACAAGGAGAGGATTCCGATGTTGAGTGTGATGGATGCTAAGGCGCAGGCGTTCAGGCCTGCAACTTGTGCTGTTTTTCGAGCTTTTTACGGATGCGATTACGCTTGAGGGGGCTCAAGTAGTCCACGAACAGCTTGCCATTTAAATGGTCTATTTCGTGTTGAATGCAGACCGCCAGCAACCCCTCTGCTTCCATTTCAAAGGATTGACCCTGCTTATCCAGCGCTTTGATGCGTACATGTTCGATGCGTGTGACCGATTCGTAGAAGCCGGGCACGGACAAGCAGCCCTCCTGCATCTCCTGGGGCTCGCCGTCCAACACTTCAACTTCGGGATTAATGAAAACCAGCGGTTCGCTCTTGTCTTCCGAGACATCGATCACGATGATGCGTTTGTGGATGTTGACCTGGGTGGCCGCCAACCCGATCCCGGGGGCGTCGTACATGGTTTCAAACATGTCGTCAATGGTGATACGCAAAGCGTCATCCACCTGGGTGACCGGTTTGGCTACCGTACGCAACCGTGGATCGGGAAATTCCAGAATCGTCAATTTACTCATAGGTTTTGAAATTAGTTGTGCTTACAATGGGTGAAGCGTGCTGGGTAAAGCGTTAGACAACGGGGACTTAGCGAAAAGAATTGCCCACGTTTCGATAAAAATGTGTTACCAGTCACGATATCGCTGCTACTATTATCTAATAGACGAATAAATAGTACAAATAATCCCCATGTTATCTATAGTTAGATAGAGCGACATTGCTGGGGAATGGGTGTACTTTGAGTGTCTGCCCAAAACTGGCGTCGACAGAGAAGAAATAAAGGGATAAACACATGCGCATTTTGCTCTCGGTCTTGGTGACTGTATTGTTAACGATGAATTCGGCTTGGGCGGCAACGCCGAAGTTTAAGGATGGGCATCCGGAAGAATACACCGTGGTGAAGGGGGATACACTGTGGGACATCTCCAGTCGCTTTCTCGATTCACCGTGGTTGTGGCCGGAAATCTGGCAGGCCAATCCGCAGATTAATAATCCGGATTTGATTTATCCTGGAGATGTGATCGGGTTTGTGTATGTGGATGGTAAGCCTCGATTGACTACCATTCATCGTGGCGAAGCGAGTCGTACCGTCAAACTGACACCGAAAGCACGCATCAGCCCGATTGATACGGCCATTCCCGCTATTCCACTGGATGCAATCAGCAGCTTTCTCTCGGGATCCCGCATTATGGATGAGGGGGAACTCAATGGCTCTCCCTATGTGTTGCAAGGCAAAGAAGGCCACATTGTGATGGGTGCAGGCAGTACGATCTATGGGCGCGGGGATTTGGGGAGCAATACGTCGGTCGGAATCTTCCGGTCGAGCCAGCGATACATGGATCCGGAAACGCAGGAATTTCTTGGTCTGGAAGCCAAGGAGATTGGTCTGGCACGGGTCAGCCAGGTGGATGGCGAGGTGCTGACGTTGAACGTGCAACGTTCCCGCGAAGAAATTCTGGTGGGTGACCGTTTGTTACCAACCGACGACCGGGTGATTACGTCGACCTACAAGCCATCCGCCCCGGAAATGCCGATTGAAGGAAAAATGATCGCGGTACTGAATGGTGTAAAAAACATTGGTCAGTACGATGTGGTGGTCATCAACCGGGGGGCCCGGGAAGGCGTGACCGAAGGCAATGTGTTCGCGATTTATAAGACCGGCGGGATCACGCGGGACCCCTACACGAAAGAAAAAATTGAACTACCGTCAGAGAAGGCAGGCGTACTTATGGTATTCCGCACTTTTGAAAAAGTGAGTTATGGACTGATTCTGAAAGCGCTTCGACCGCTCGCATTGATGGATGAAGTTAAGAATCCACGTTTCTAAAAACACCAAAAGGCGGTAAAATCGTCTTTCCAGCCCGGTCAGCCGACGTTGATCGGGCTTTTTTGTTTTCTCTGATCAAGGATGATCCCGATGTCACTGCCCTTTCCGGCGTTACCTCTGCTTTTTTTGGAGGGCCTGGGTCGACGACGCCTGGCCCGGTTGTTGACAGAATTTCCCAGTCTGGAAGCGCTGTTGTGCGCTGACCGTCGGCTGCTTGAGCGCCGGAAGGTACCACTTTCGGTGATTCGTGCACTGGATCAGCTCGCGGGTGCACCGGAGCGGGCAGCACCAACACTTCTGGCGGAAAAAACCACCCACTGGTTGCTTGCGCATGATGCCCAGGTGATTTCCCTGTGGGACACAGACTACCCTGCACTCTTAAGAACCATTCCTGACCCGCCGCCTGTGTTGTTCTGCCAGGGCCACCGGCAGTTGCTGACCGAGCCGCAGGTCGCCATTGTGGGGAGCCGAAAGGCCACAACCGGTGGTTTGGAGAATGCCTATCGATTTGGTGCCGACCTATCCGCCCGAGGGTTTGTGGTCACCAGTGGCTTTGCCCTGGGAATTGACACGCAAGCCCATGAAGGTGCGCTGACCGGGATCGGGGGGACGGTGGCCGTGTTAGGCACGGGCCTGGATACTGTCTACCCACAACGCAACAGGGGCCTTCGTTCGCGGCTGATCGAAAACGGGCTGCTGGTCACGGAATTCCCGCTCGAGACACCACCGCGCCGAGAGCATTTTCCGCAGCGTAATCGGATTATCAGTGGATTGTCCTGCGGTGTTTTGGTGGTGGAAGCGGATGTAAAAAGTGGTTCGTTGATTACCGCCCGACAGGCCCTGGAGCAGGGGCGGGATGTGTTTGCGATACCCGGGAGTATCCACAATCCCCTCGCGCGGGGATGTCATGTCCTGATTCAGCAGGGCGCAAAGCTGACCATGTCGGTCGATGATATTCTGGAAGACATCGCCGCCTTTACCCAGACCGCGCTTGATTTGGCTGATCAAGCGGAGCCGGCCGACGAATCGGCCATGGCGCCGGATTGGATGGAAACGCTCACAGAACATGAGCACAAAGTGGTTGCACAATTGGGCTATGAGGTACGGGATACGGATGGGCTGGTCGCTCACACCGGATTGTCGGTGAGTGATCTGATGAATGCGTTGTGCATGCTTGAGCTGAAAGGCGTGGTACAATTGGTGCCTGGTGGATATACCCGATGTTAATTCAGGTTCAGGAGAGGCGGTGTCACAGGTCAATTCATGGCAGATTAAACTGGCTGCCGAAGTCTTGTTGCAAGGGGGCGTGATCGCCTATCCGACGGAAGCCGTGTGGGGGCTTGGATGTGACCCGTTTGATCCGGTGGCGGTCGAACATATTCTGACGATCAAGCGGCGGCCCATCGAAAAGGGCATGATTCTCGTGAGCGGTCAGATCGCCCATTTCGAGCCCTGGATCGCGCCATTGTCTGACGCGCAGAAAGCCAAGTTGCAGCTGAGCTGGCCAGGACCCAGGACCTGGCTGTTACCCGATGTGGTTGGCCTGCCACACTGGGTCAAAGGAAATCATGATAAAGTGGCGTTGCGCGTCACTGCGCACCCGTTGGTCGCTGCCCTGACAGCGCGATTTGGTGGACCGATCATCTCGACGTCGGCCAATCCCGCAGGTAAGCCCCCAGCGAGAACGGCTCTGCGTGTGCGGCAATACTTTCCCAGCGAGTTAGACGGGTTGCTGCCGGGTGTCTTGGGTGGAAACCCGTCTCCCACGGCCATCCACGATATTGAAACTGATGTGACAGTGAGGAGTTAGAGAATACCAATGAGTACACCGGATTTGGAACAGGTAAAAACCTACTTGCTCGCATTGCAGGACAGAATTTGTGACGGATTGGAGAGCGCTGATGGCCGCGCAGAATTTATGGAAGACCGGTGGGAGCGTGAGCAGGGCGGTGGTGGCCGAACGCGTGTTCTGACGAACGGAAAAGTGTTCGAAAAAGCCGGGGTGAATTTTTCTCATGTCTACGGGGATGGGTTACCGCCTTCCGCGACAGCGGCGCGACCCGAATTGGCTGGGCGTAGCTTTCAGGCGATGGGAGTCTCTCTGGTCGTTCACCCGGAAAACCCTTATGTGCCCACATCTCATGCCAACGTGCGTTTTTTTATTGCAGAAAAGCCAGGCGAAAACCCTGTGTGGTGGTTTGGCGGGGGCTATGATTTGACCCCTTACTATGGTGATGAAGAAGACTGTGTACACTGGCATTCGGTGGCGCGTGACGCCTGTCAGCCCTTTGGTGAAGATGTGTATCCGCGCTACAAAAAATGGTGTGATGAGTATTTCTACCTCAAACACCGGGATGAACATCGAGGCGTCGGCGGGCTTTTCTTCGACGATCTCAATGCCTGGGGCTTTGATCAGTCCTTCGCTTTTCTACGGGCTGTGGGAGACAGCTATTTACCGGCGTATCTGCCTATTGTGGATCGGCGCAAAGATCGAGATTATGGGGCGCGCGAGCGTGAGTTTCAGCTGTATCGCCGTGGCCGGTATGTGGAATTCAACCTGGTGTTCGACCGGGGCACCCTGTTTGGATTGCAATCGGGTGGGCGCACGGAATCGATACTGATGTCGATGCCGCCGCTGGTTCGCTGGGAGTATAACTGGCAGGCTTATCCGGAGTCGGAAGAAGCGCAACTCACCGAGTTCTTTTTGACTGGCCGTGACTGGCTCTAACCTCTGAGGAGCACGAGATGGATGTTTATGCGGTTTTTGGTCACCCCATCGGGCACAGCAAGTCGCCTTTGATTCACAGTCAGTTTGCGCGTCAAACTGAACAGGATATGGAATACACGGCAGTTCAGCCTCCTGTGGATGGGTTTGAAACTGAAGCGGCCCGTTTCCTGGCTCAGGGGGGCAAAGGATTCAACGTTACCGTGCCGTTTAAGGAAAAGGCCGCACACTGGGTGCAACATCGCTCGGAGCGCGCAGCGCTGGCCGGCGCAGTGAACACCGTGTATGTCAATGATCAGGGGGAAGTCTGCGGTGATAATACCGACGGAATCGGCCTGGTGCGGGATTTGACCGTAAACCATGGATTGGATTTGTCCGGCCAACGCATCCTGCTCCTGGGGGCTGGCGGCGCGGTGCGTGGTGTATTGAAACCGTTGTTGGATTGTCAACCTTCGACTATCGTCGTCGCGAATCGAACGGTAGAAAAGGCGGAGACTCTGGTGCGGGAATTCGCCGCCTTTGGCGCATTGCAGGCCTGCGCATTTAGTGCGCTAACCGGGGAATTTGATACTATTATTAATGGTACTTCTGCGGGTTTGACGGGGGATGTACCACCCATACCGACTTCCTCACTGGCGAGCCATACGGTGACCTACGATATGCTTTATGGCGAAGCACCTACGGCGTTTAATGCCTGGGCATGCAAGCAGGGAAGTGCCCGACAAATCGATGGCCTGGGCATGTTGGTCGAACAGGCGGCGGAAGCGTTTTTGTTGTGGCGAGGTGTACGGCCGGAGACCCAGCCTGTGATGGCGTATTTACGGTCTTACTGATGCGTTCGTCTCGCTGTTGACTTCTTTCAGGAAGGACAAGCAGGCGCACGCATGGATATTACTACTCTGGTCGGGTTGATCTCGGCCATTACGATTGTCGTTACCGCGATTCTTTCGGGCTCTGAAATCTGGGATTTTGCCAATGGCCCCGGCATCGCCATTGTGGTGTTCGGCACTCTGGCGGTCACGCTGGTGAAGTTCCCGCTGTCTGCCATGATGGATGCTTTTCGACTTGCTTTTCGAACCACCTTTCTGGATCAAACCCTGCGCCCGATTCCCTTGATACTGGAGTTACGTCAGCTGGGCACCAAGGTCCGAAAAGACGGCATCCTTGGGCTGGAAGACTATCACACGGAGAATCCGTTTCTGCGTAAGACCATAAATTTGTGTGTGGATGGTCACCCACCGGAATTTGTGGAAACGGTGATGATGCAGGAGATCGATCAGTCCATGGTGCGCTATGATGCGGCTGAACGGTTGTTTCGAGGTATTGGCGATTCCGCGCCGGCACTGGGCATGCTGGGAACACTGGTTGGCCTGGTGCAGATGCTGAACAACATGGAAGACCCGAGTTCCATTGGGCCGGCCATGGCCATCGCGCTGCTGACGACCTTTTACGGTGCCTTCATTGCTCAGCTCTTTGCCTTGCCGCTGGCCGACAAGTTGAAAATGAAATCCGACGAAGAGCACCGCAATATGACGTTGGTGCTGGCGAGCCTTCAGGGCATTATGCAAGGTCAGAATCCCCGGTTGATCGCTGATATTCTGGCGAGTTATGTGCCGCTGGAAGTCCGGGAAAAACTGTCTGAATCCGGGCCGAAAGGAAATGGGGTATGATTCGCTCTACCCGCTTCCGGCAAGCAGTGAAAGGTTCCGGGTGGCTGATGACCTTTGCGGACTTGATGACGTTGTTACTGACCTTCTTTATTCTGCTCCTGTCCTTTTCCAATATTGATGCGCAAAAGTATCGTATGATTGCCAACTCCATGGCGGTCTCATTTGGTGTGAGCTGGATTCAAGGGTCACCCCCCCCGCTCATTATTGAAGTGCCGGTGGAGGTGCCTGCTCCGGACGTTTCGCCCCCCGATCCACCGGAGTTGCCGCCCGCAGTGAGCCCGACTCCCACCACCAACATCGCAGGACCAGCGGCGGGCAGCGAACAGATTGACGAATTGGCCAGCCGCTTAATCGAGGATCTCACCCCTGAAATCGCCAATGATGCGCTGAGTGTGCAGTATGACCAGGAAAAGGTCGTGGTGCGTTTTTCCCAGGACGCTACCTTTCCGATTGGCAGTGCTGAGCTGAAAACGGGGATGGATCGCATTGTTGCCAAAGTGGTGGACAGCCTTTCCCGATGTGACGGGCGGATTATTGTCGCCGGCTACACCGACGACCAGCCCATTTCTTCGCCAAGATTTCGATCGAACTGGGATCTTTCTGCGGCACGCGCGGTGAGCGTGGTGCATGAGCTGCTGAAGCCTGGGGTCTTGAATCCAGAAACGGTAATGGCGGCCGGACATGCCGACACGCGCGCTCTGGAGGCAAACGAAACGCCGGAAGGCCGCTCCAGAAACCGCCGTGTGGAAATCAATGTGTACAACCCAGTGTGCACAGAATGAGCAAAAGCGCCAGTGTGAGTGGCTGAGCGTCGGGTAAGCAGTTATAATGCGCGCCCCAGGTGGTAATCGAAACAAAGCAGGAGAACGCTATGAGTGGTCCAAGCCAACCGAAAGTGATCGGCGAAGATTGGAGTGATGATCGAGTGAAGGGGTATCTGGAATTGACGCCCTATGATGACACCAATCCTGACTTTTATGTGCTTGAGAAGGCGTATCGCGGCATGGTGGCAAGTGATTTTCAACGCTTCATCACGTACTTCACCGCCGCAGGGCGTGATCTGCAGGCCAAGAACGCCGACGGTGAGACCATTCGGGACATCATCGCCAGTCATCCGCGCAGTCAGGCTTACCTGGCCAGTTTTGACTGATTGGGTGGGACAGGCAAAGGATCGTTTTCCATGACTCAGACAGCTGAAATGTCCGCCGAAAAAGTGGTGGTGATTTATTCCGGTGGAATGGATTCCTATACGTTGTTGCATCAGTGTTTGGCGGCCAAGAAGCGTGTTTACGCGCTGTCATTTAATTATGGTCAGCGGCATCACAAAGAGTTGCATTACGCTCAGAAAGTGTGTGATGAGTTAGGGCTACCCCATCGCGTGGTAGACATTAATGCGGTGAATCAGCTGTTGCTGGGATCTTCGTTGACGGACGATATTGAGGTGCCGGAAGGGCACTACGAAGAGCTGAGCATGAAGTCGACCGTCGTCCCCAATCGCAACATGATCATGCTCGCGCTGGCGGTGGGCTATGCGGTATCCATCAACGCCCGCGCGGTTTATTACGGCGCGCATGGGGGTGATCACGCGATCTATCCGGATTGTCGCCCCGAATTTGTGGACAAAATGAATGCCGTTTCGCAAATCGCCAACTACGAGCCGGTCGACATCCGAGCGCCTTATCTGAACGCCAATAAGACGGAGATTCTGAAGGAAGGCCTGCTTTTGGGATTGGACTACCGGAAAACCTGGACGTGCTATAAAGGGCTGGAGCAAGCCTGTGGCAAATGTGGTTCCTGTTACGAACGCCTGGAAGCATTCCGGGAGAACGGACTGGAAGACCCGCTCACCTACCGTACACGCTGACGGGCACAACCTCATGCCACAAGATACCGTGACCGTGCGGAAGAAACCTTATCAAGTCAAGGAAGTGTTTTACTCGCTTCAGGGCGAAGGGGCGCAATCGGGGCGTGCTGCGGTCTTTTGCCGGTTCAGCAAGTGCAATTTGTGGACCGGTCGCGAGCAGGATCGCGCCACCGCCGTGTGTCGTTTTTGTGATACGGATTTTATTGGGCAGGATGGCCAGAACGGCGGCACCTTTGGCACCGCAGAAGCGTTGGCCAACTACCTGCTGGGCTTCTGGCCCGATAGAACACAAGGCATGCCCTACGTGATTTTCACCGGTGGAGAGCCGCTGCTTCAGCTGGATGAAGCGCTGGTTCAGGCAATGCACCGCGTGGGTTTTGAAGTCGCGGTGGAAACCAATGGCACACTCCCCCTGCCGGCCGGGCTCGACTGGGTCTGCGTCAGTCCCAAGGGCATTTCGCAGGTCGTTGTAGAGCGCTGCGATGAAGTCAAGCTGGTTTATCCCCAAGACGATTGCTCGCCAGCGCAATGTGAGGGAATTCAGGCCAACCATTATTTTCTCTCACCCATGGATGCATGGCCCACGCAGGACAGCCTGATCCACGATGGATTTAAACAGGCAAATACACGAAAAGCTGTGGATTACTGCCTCAAACACCCACGCTGGCGCCTGACATTGCAGACGCACAAATTGTTAGGGATTGACTAAACCGCCCTAGCCCTCAGTTGATTGAATGTTCTGTTTTTTCAACCAGGACTTATTAGCGATCAATATTTTTCGCTCCTTCTCAAGCATGTGGTAGAGGTAATGCAACTTGGGCGGGATGTCTGTCAACGCGCACGCTTCCACCCGGTTGTAAGACAATAGACCCTCCAGGAGCTGGTTCATCCCCTGCTCAAAGGAGGCATGCCGACACTTGTCCGCCATGAGCTCCATCTCTGTTTGGAAACAGGTACGTTGAATAAATTCGATGATGATCGGACTGGGCTGCGTTTCCTCAATGAAGGCATTGGGTGTGGCTATGTTGTAATAGAGCGCGCCATCTTTCTGTTCGGTTTTGATGGCAAGCTTTTGTGCCGCTTTCGCCACCGCGCGCTTGGCGAGATCGGAGGTGGCAACTTGGGCAATGCGCTGACTGACATCGATAAAGTGCCTGCCTTCGGGATCAAAGTAACCATAGTCTATGGCATGGTCGTAGAGATCTTTTTTACCATAATGGATAAAGACCTGCTCGCCCGGTTGATAGGTCCGCCCGGCTTTGAACCGGATCACTGCCCCACTCTCATCAATGGGCATACCTTGTTCATCCGAGTGGTTAAAGAGATCAAACAGTGGGACCAGACCTCGGCCCCTGAAGGCCCGTGAGACATAGTTCAGGAACACAACTTCAAGGTGGCTTCGATCCAGGGCGGGATCCAGTTGACACAGATAGTGTATGAATTTGTCACAGCGTTGCCGGTAAGCGACGACGCGTTGATGCAAGAGCGGACTCAGCGCTTCTACCTGGCGGAGTTCATCGTCAGTAAAGTAGTAAACACTGCTCTGCTTCAGGGTGTCATAATCCGCGAAACTGCGAAGCTGTAACGCGAACTCTGAGTTTTCTCCCTTGCTGTACTCGTTGGCATAGGCATGCACCGCCTTCATCTGTGGATCCAGATTCTTGGGGTAACGAAAGGTGCGCACCTTGGGTTTCTTTATTTTGCTCGCTGTCGCGACAAGGATGTCGTTCTTCGTAATGGGTTGCTTGGCATAGAGGCCGTATACGCCGTTAACACACCGGCGTTCCAGCGAGGGATTCAATCGAATGCCCCCTTTCGCGGCCCACGTTACGTAACTGGAAAATTCTGTTTCGTTCATGGAGAGTCCCTTGCTTCGATTGAACCGGCGGACGGGGCGAGTCCAATGGATCTGACGCCATCTTATCTGGCCGTCATTTTTATTGTTGTGCCGGTGGATGCCCAGATTGCCTTTTTAGAGAGAACGATTGTCGAATAAGGCGGGATGAAAAAAAACCAAGTGTATCGCAAAAAATCAATCAGGCTGGCCGAGAAAGCAACCGCACGAGCTCAGGCAGAACATCTCCGCTCCTCCCTCTTATATTTGCTGTCGCCCAGCGATCCAGCGGGGTTGGCTCCGGATTGATCTGAATAACTGTCGCTTCGGCCGCATACGCCACCTCGACAAGACTGGCCGCAGGATAAACCTGTCCTGAGGTACCGGCGACAATCAGCAGGTCACAGGTGGATACGGCATCCATGGCCTGCTCCCAGGCGTCGGGCGGCAGCACCTCCCCAAACCACACCACATCCGGTCGCAATCTGCCCCCGCATTGCAGGCACTGTGGAGGCTCAATGCGTTCCCGGGGTTCGGGTAAAGGAGGGGCGCTATCCGCCTGAGGATGATGACAATCGAAGCATTTGGATTTCATTAACTCGCCGTGCAGGTGGATCACATTTCGGCTGCCTGCCCGTTCATGCAGATCGTCAACGTTCTGGGTGATGAGAGCGGCCGATGCAAACGAGGACAGCAATTCGCTGATGGCCGTGTGTCCGGGATTGGGGGACGCGCCGGCGACCAAGTGTCGTCGCCAGGCATACCAGGCCCACACCAGCGGAGCGTCGCGCAGAAATCCTTCGGGGGTGGCCAGTGTCATCGGATCAAAATCCGCCCAGAGCCCGTTTTCCGTATCCCGGAAGGTAGGAATCCCGCTTTCGGCGGATACGCCTGACCCGGTGATGATGGCCAGGCGTTGTACGCCGTCGAAAAGTGATCGCGCGTCTGTAGGGTTCACGGCCTGGATTACACCTTTTGGATGTGCACAGGGATGCCTGAAAGCATGGATGTACCGCTCAATTGATCGATGGCTTCCGGGTCCGTAATGTCGTTCATGCTGACGCCGGCATGTTGTTGCGCGGTGTTGAGCTGGGTGCCCGGTCGATGATGGCCCCAGCCGTGCGGCATGCTGACGACGCCGGGCATGATGTGATCGGTCACCTCACTGGCAATCTCGACACTGCCGGTGCGGCTGGACACTTTTACCCGGTCTCCGCTGGTCAGCCGGATTTTTTCTGCATCACTCGGGTGAATCAGCAACGTACAGCGATTTTTACCCTTCACCAGCCGGTGGCTATTGTGCATCCAGGAGTTGTTGCTGCGGATGTCGCGCCGCCCAATCAGCTTCAGTCCTTCGACGCAGTTAGTAAAGGCCTGTGCTTCCTGTACAACCGGGGCGCGTAAGCTTTTCAGTCGGGAAAGATCTTTGACGAAAATCTTGGGGGCGAGTTTGATCTTTTGATCTGCGTGATAGAGCCTCTCCGGGAAGCTCGGTTGCATGGGGCCCAGGTCGATGCCGTGAGGTGCATCCCGCAGCACGTTCAGGTTGAGCCCTTTGGGCAGATTGCGGTTGTAGCTGCCATAGGGCCCCATTTCCAGCAGCTTCCTGATCGGTGATTTTGGCGGAAGGGCATCGCGGATGCCTTCAATCAGGGGGCGGGTGACGGGATCCAGAGAATCCAGTTGCGCGCCGTACGGGCCAACCCGAAGCAGTATATCCAGCAAGCCATCAATCCCGAGGCGCTGGATCAGGCGAAATCTGGCTTCCGCTTCCAGAGCCGTTTTAATGTCACGGCTGCTGAAGCGCTTGGTCAGTTCGGAATAGATCTGCCAGTCATGACGCGTGTCGTTTTCCGGCTCGAACAGTGCAGGCGAATACTTGGCGGTGTTCCGTACGCTGATCATACTGAAGACCACATCATAGTGGCTGTGCTCCAGCGGGCCGGTGGGAGGCAGAATGACGTGTGCATGCCGCGTGGTTTCGTTGATGTAAAAATCGACAGAAAACATAAAGTCCAGGCCGGCGAAAGCGTGATCCAGCTGTTTCCCGTCCGGACTCGATAACACCGGATTGCCTGCGGCGGTGACCATTGCCCGAATCTGGCCGGGCCCTTCGGTGAGAATTTCTTCTGCCATCGTCACACTGGGCAACTCACCCGAGAATTCCGGCAGCTTACGTACGCGGCTGCGGTATTTATCAAAATGTCCGGTTTGCCCGGCCAGTGCCCCCAGCTCAACCAGGTCAACAGCGGGTTTGGTAAACATCATGCCACCGCGGGCATCCAGACGACCGGTCAGAATGTTGATGCAGTAGCCCAACCAGGTGGTGATGGTGCCGAATTGTTGTGTGCTGGTGCCGAGCCGAGTGTACCAGGCCGCGCGCGGAGCAGAGGCGAACTCCCGTGCCAGCCTGCGGATGTCTTTGGCTGCGATGCCGGTTTGCTTTGCCACACTGGCCGGTGCATAGCCTTCCGAGATGACCTGCAGGATTTCGATGTCCTCCAGGTAGGGAGTGAGGCGATCAGTGTTGGTCAGATTTTCCTCAAACAGCACATGCATCACCGACAAGAGCAATAAAGCATCTGTGCCGGGCTGAATAAACAAATGTCGATCCGCCACATCGGCTGTTTCCGTCTTTCGCGGATCGATGACCACGACCTTCCCGCCACGATCCTGAACAGCTTTTAAGCGCTTTTTGATATCCGGCGCGGTCATGATGCTGCCGTTGGATGCCATGGGGTTGCCGCCCATGCAAACGAAATAGTCGGTGTGATCGATGTCTGGCACCGGGAACAACCCTTGATGGCCGAACATCTTCAGATTGGCCAGCATGTGGGGGAGTTGATCGTTCGAAGTGGCGGAAAACCGTTTCTTGGTGCGTAAAGCGCGGATAAACGGCAACAGCATCAAAATGCTGCCGTGATTGTGCGTATTCGGATTGCCGAGGTAGATGCCGACGGCGTCTTTCCCGTACTTGGCCTGTACGGTGCGAATACCCTTCACCACCAGGTTGAAGGCTTCCTCCCAGCTGATGGTCTGCCAGCCTTGCGGGGTACGCTTGACGGGATGACGCAGCCGATCCGGATCTTCGTGGAGATCTTTCAGGGCTACGGCTTTCGGACACACATGACCCCGACTGAATTCGTCCAATTTATCGCCCTTGATGGAAAGGATCTCTTTCCCCCGGGTTTCAATGGCGACGCCACACATGGCTTCACAGAGGTTACAGGTTCGAAAATGAGTTTGCGTGTCCATCGAGGCCATGGTGTGTTCCTTTTTGTGTTCTTCTTATTGAGCGTGTTCTTATTATGGTGTGTGTTCTGCGTCTTCCTTGGGGGGAGGATTGGTTTAGAGTATAAGCACTAACGTCATTAATGAATAGTTGGATTCGTCATTTACTTGGTGAGCATGGTCGATGTGCGGTAAGCTTTCGGCCCGATGACACGGGGATAATCCCGATGGTTTCTCGATGAATCAAAACATAGGAATTGGCATGCTCAGTTTAAGAGATATTGTTCGCAGTGGCCACGTGGTGCGGTGGAGCAGCGTAAAACATGGTCGACCACAATATTTGGCGGAACATCATTACATGGTAACCATGATTGCCCGTGCGTTGGCCCGACAGGTGCTGCCCGCCAGCTACTATACCCCAGAGAAACAGTTGCTATTGATGGACTACTGTCTCAATCATGATTTGCCGGAACTGTTGGCGGGGGATTTTTCTTCGGTGAGCAAGCGTAAGCTGGAAAGCATGCTGGGCGAAAAGGCAGATGTCTTTAAACAACTTGATTATGAGATTCATCCGCCTTTACGTAAGCTGGATCAGAAAATGAAAGGTACGCCCTTGGCCGTGATTGCCAAGCTGGCGGATTGGGCGGATGCGATTGTTTACATACAGCAGGAAGGTGCCGGGAATTACGAAGTAAAAATTTCCCGACAGATGCTGAGCCTGCTTGTCAGCAGCCTGCCGGCATCACTTGTCGATCAGGATCAGTTGCAACAAAAACTGGATGCGTTTGATCAAAAACCCCTGACACACACGCACGGGATCGAATTGAAACTGCGCGCCGCCTATCGCGACAAGGTAGCTTCTGCCCAGACGGCCTTTCCGGAAGGTCACTGGGAAGCGGCCAATCAGGTGCTCGACGAATTGCTCGAAGGGGAAGACGCTCAGATTAAGTTCGAATACGAATAGCGGAGGTTGCAGACCAGCGCTTTGTCAACTAAACCTGTAACTTAGGGGCCTAGTGGCCATTAATTACAGAATGAGCTACTGCGCCCCAACGGCACTCATCAGAAGGCGACGACTGTGAAAATTGTTGATGATCGATTCCACCACTGGATTTTTTTGCTCCTGTTGATGCTCTGTCTAGCGCCCAAGGGGGTTGCCGATGTCGTCACAACGCCACAGCCAGCAGCCAGTCATGACGGGCGGAAAATCATTAAAGTGGGCGGATACAGCTTCCCGCCATTTGTCGAGTTGGATGGTAAGGAAGTGTCTGGTGTCACGGTAGACCTGATTGATGTTTTCAATGAGTTACAGCAGGACTATCGGTTCCAGTTTGTGGCCACTTCGCCCAAACGTCGATACACCGATATGATGGATGGCCGTTTTCAGGTGATGTTTTTTGAAAGTGCGGACTGGGGCTGGCACGATTTCCCGGTAATGTCCTCCCATGAGTATATGCGCGGTGGTGAGGTCTATGTTGCACTGAAAAAGAGCGGTCGGGATGATACTTTTTTCGATGACCTGAAAGCGCGCCATTTGGTGGGTATTCTGGGGTACCACTACGGTTTTGCCAATTTCAATGCCGATGATGACTATCTCAGTAAAAACTTCACGATTTTTCTCTCCAACAATCATCGGCGAAACCTTGATCTGATTCTGCTGGACCGCCCGGCATTAGCAGAAATTGCGGTGGTGACCCGTTCGTTTTTGTCTCGTCAAATGTTGCAGGATCCAACCCTGGAAGAACGACTGCTGATCTCAAGCAAATGGGATCAAGAGTATCATCACACGGTGCTTGTGCGGAGCGATCCTGAAGGCATTACGTTGGAGGAGGTGAACACGCTGCTTGAACGTGCAGAAGCACAGGGCGCGTTATCCCGTCTTCGAAAAAAATATGGCATCACTGATAAAAAATCTTTTGACATTTCATCCTGAATATACTGTACTTGTATACAGTGTTTATATGTACAGTATCTGATCGCTGATACACCATCAGCGGAATTTATTGAAGGAGAGTGTCATGGGTGTAACAATGCTGGGTGATATCATAAAAGTTCAAATGCCCGTCAATCAAAAACTCATTGCGTTTTACTACAAGAAAGTCGGCTCTGAATGGGTCAAGTACAAGCGTGAAACCTTACTGCAGGCCTGTGCCTGAACGCTGCTGTGGTAATTTCCGGCAGGTGAGTGAGGCCAGAGCGTTTGATTGATGAGCGCGATTAACTCGACAGGAGAGGATATGCTGGAAAAAGACAAGGCTGTTCTGGTAGTGGTAGATGTACAGGGTAAGCTCGCTCAGCTGATGGCGGATAAAGAGCATCTGTTTGATAATTTGCAATTGGCCATTCGGGGGTTTCAATTGCTGTCGGTGCCCGTGCTTTGGCTGGAACAGGTGCCGGATAAACTCGGTCCTACCATTCCCGAAGTCGCAGAACTGTTGGGTGATCAAGCGCCAATCGCGAAAACGTCGTTTGGTTGTATGGGATGTGATGCTTTTCGTGAAGCGCTGTCGGAATCCGGCAGAACTCAGGTGATTCTGGTAGGTATCGAAGCCCATATTTGTGTGTATCAAAGTGCCATTCAATTGATGGAAGCCGGGTACAGCGTGACGGTATTGGAGGACGCTGTTTCCTCACGCACGCTGGACAATTGTCAGATTGGTCTGGACCGAATGGCCCAGTCAGGCGCGGCCATTTCTTCCATCGAGATGGCGTTGTTTGAATTGCAACGGGTGGCGGAAGGGCCAGAGTTCAAAGCGCTGGCGGCTTTGGTTCGATAGCCTCAGGACTTCTTGTTTTTTCTCAGGCTCTTGGCCGAGGATTCGAGATTTCCTACCAGTGACCGCACAATCCTTACGCGGCGCATGATACGCTCGGTGAGCTTTTTCGGGACGGGAAGAGGCTCATCCTCCGCGTCTGTGCTGAGCTGTTTGCGTAACTGCGTCAGTTGTTTTTCCACCTGACTCAAGTGGTGAGACAGGTGTTCGGAAAAATCCATAAACAGGCCCAGGAAATGCCGGTCGTCCTGGTAGTCTGTTAACATGGTATCTGTGGTAGAGGCAGTCGCTGGCTCTGCCGGATCATTGGGCTGAGCCTGTGCCAGCACATGTTTCGCCAGTTTCTTATCGATCTTGCAAATATGGTTGATCAGCCAGTTTGTCAGAAACGACAAAATGACTTTGCCATCCGCAAGTTTTACATCCTGAAAATCGTTCAGAACCGACTTCAATTCGAGAATGAACTGGTCGTGTTGTTTCTTATGTGCAGTCATGGAAGCGCTGGCATAGCCCGACTGCTCCATCAGCTGCTCTTCATAATTGAAGTGGTAGACGGTGTAATCAAACAACTCCGTGTACAGTTCTTCCAAATCAGCAACCGTGTCATCGGAACTGGCCTGGGGGGCGTGAATCAACTGGTCAAGCCGGTTTATAAGCGAAACCAGATACTGATGCTGCTCATCAATGTCGTGTATGCCGGTTTCATATTCCGGTTTCCATTCGAAAATCGGCACGAAAGCGCTCCCGTGAAAATTATCCTGCGTCACTGTATTAACATAGATGCAGAGCGGGCAAGTTGGCAAAGCTTATTTGAGAAATTTCTGATCAGGATCAGGTTAACGAGAGGGATTCGAGGTCAGAGGGTGAGTTCACGTTGAAAAATGCGTCCGGGCAGTCTGAAAAATCACAGATCAGTGGATTTCTCTGTTTCAGCCAGAACATGACCTTGCGTTCGCCTGCCGCGAGAAACTCGGTGATGCTATCGGCATAGCCGATGGGCATAAGCACATGGAGCGGGTGCCAGCGTTCGCCGTCGGAAGCGATAACAATGCGTGGGTTTTCCGGGGAATACCCGGAGTCGCGCAGGCAGTTCAGCATTCTGGGGACGTAAGAGTCCGGAAGGCACGGGGTGTCACAGGGGCTGAATAAAACGTAGTGTGCTTTTGAAGATTTCAGGATCGCGGTGATACCAGCCATTGGGCCATCATAGGCCACCTGAGTTTGTCCATTGACTTCTCTGGGCAGGTCGCCTACCACCTGATCAGCGAACTGTGCGTAGGCGGTGTGATTTCGGTTGCAGTTGATGATGAGCTGACCAACATAGGGGCGAAGCGCTCTGGTGATACTCTGGGCGAAGGCGACGTTGTTCAGTTCGAGCAACCCTTTGTCCTGCCCATGCATTCTGCTCCCTAATCCGCCCGCAATAATACCGCCGTCCAGTGAAAAAGGCAGACCGTTGGAGACATCAGTGGTCGCGGTATCGGCAGGCATCGGGGGAGAGTTCATCTATTTCTTGAGAGTGTTTTCTATTTTTTAAGATTGTTTTCCATTGCCCAGATGGCCGCTTCAACCCGACTGCGCATTTTCAGTTTTTTCAGCAGGTTTTTGACATGCACCTTGACCGTGCCTTCGGCAATACTGAGATCGCGTGCAATCATTTTATTGCTCATGCCCGCGGCGATGAGGGAGAGAATCTGTTGTTCCCGGTACGTCAGCGTATTCAAAGCAATGTGGGGGCCGGGTTTGTCCTCTTCTTTCAGGGCTTGTGCAAGTATGCCGGTTAACTTATCACTGATGGCCATGGAGCCGTTAACCGCCTGATGGAGAAACTGAACCAGTGCTTCCGGCTCGGAATCTTTCAGGATGTAGCCGTCGGCACCGGACTTGATGGCACGAATGACATCGGCCTGATCATCGGACACGGAAAAAATCAAAATCCGGGAGTAAATGTCACGGTCGCGCATGGCGGCAATGGTGGCAATGCCATCCATGCCTTTCATGTTCAGATCCAGCAGGATAATGTCGGGCTCAAACTCGGTGGCCAATTCCAGTGCTTCTTCGCCGGATTTGGCTTCCTTAACCGCGCCAAACCCTTCCTCCAGCGCCAACAAATCGGTGACGCCTTTGCGCAGCATCGGGTGATCATCAACGATGAGTACGGAAACCAGTTCAGAGTCGGCTGTGTTCAATTGATTATCTCCCACTCGATGATAAAGGATACACTCAGTGTGCCATATTACGCGTGCGATGAGCAGTCTGGAGGGAAATGGCTACGCATATGGTAGCCATGAATTTTAGATGTTGCTGTCGATAAAAGCCGTCAACTGGGACTTGGACAGTGCACCTACTTTCGTAGCGTCCACATTACCATTTTTGAACAGCATCAGAGTAGGAATGCCGCGAATGTTGAACTTCGGTGGCGTTTGCTCATTCTCATCAATGTTCAGTTTGCAGATTTTGAGCTTGCCGGCGTATTCGTCTGCGATTTCTTCCAGCACCGGCGCAATCATTTTACAGGGGCCACACCATTCCGCCCAGTAGTCGACCAGAACAGGGCCTTCGGCATTCAAAACTTCGCTTTCAAAGGTGTCGTCGGTGACGTTTGTGATGTTATCGCTCATTACCGTTTCCTGATTAAATGTATGAATTAGTGCATCGGTGAATATCTTCGAATGATTGCCATTATAGGGCCAGTGCTGAATAAATTTCATCATTTATTTCATCTGGCTCATAGGGAATGGCTGTGCCACAATTACCGCACAGACCGAAGGGTACTGATCATTTATTTTAATATACGGTCGAATAGAAGGATTTCAAGGCACTTGACTGAGAATACAGAAAACAGCTCGCGAGAAGATCAATCCGCCCTGATGGCGGCGATTGACCTTGGTTCAAACAGCTTCCACATGGTTGTGGCTCGATTAATCCAGGGAGAGGTGCGGGTTGTTTCCAAAATGGGGGAGAAAGTTCAGCTGGGTGCCGGACTGGATGCAAACAATAATTTGACCGAAGACGCACAGACCCGGGCACTGGAATGCCTGAGCCGGTTCGCCCAGAAGTTGCAGAATATCCCGCCCCAATCGGTACGTGTGGTGGGCACCAACACCTTACGCGCAGCAAAAAATGCGCGCCAGTTTCAACTGGCCGCCCGCCGGATGCTGGGTGTTCCCATCGAAGTCATCGCCGGCCGGGAGGAAGCGCGACTGGTCTATCTGGGTGTGGCACATACCCTGTCGGATGATGTGGGCAAACGGCTGGTCATTGATATTGGGGGAGGATCAACGGAGTTTATCATCGGTGAGCGCTTCGAGGCACAGGCACTCGAAAGCCTGCACATGGGCTGTGTGTCGTTCAGCCGCCGATATTTTCCCGACGACCGGTTCAAGGAAAGTGACTTCTCCAAGGCGGTGAATGCGGCTGCCAGTGAAATTTTGTATATCAAAGAGCAGTTTACCCGGTATGGTTGGCAAGAAGCGGTTGGCTCGTCGGGTACGTTCAAGTCCATTGCGCAAGTGCTGGAGCGGAACGGAATCTCTCAGAACGGTATTACCCGGCAGGCGTTGCAGGATCTTCGTAAGCGGGTCTTGAAACTGGGCTCCATTGCCAAGCTCGATACGCTGGGCGTCAAAAAAGATCGCCAGAGTACCTTTATGGGGGGGCTGGCGATTGTCACGGCCTGTTTTAATGTCATGGGGATCGATGAAATGCATGTGTCAGACGGGGCGTTGCGCGAGGGAGTCTTGTACGATTTACTGGGACGCATCTGCCATGAAGACGTGCGCGAGCGGTCTATCCAGGCGCTGGCAGAGCGTTATTCGATCGATCAGAGCCATGCGGCGGCAGTGGAGCATAATGCGCTCCATTCCCTCGCCCAGGTGGCCCAGTCGTGGGACCTCACCGCGCCCTATTATCAGAATCTGCTTCAGTGGGCAGCACGGTTGCATGAAATTGGTTTGGCAATTTCCCATACCCAGTATCACAAGCACGGGGCCTACCTGTTGGAGCACTCGGATCTCCCCGGATTCAGTAAGCCGGTGCAAGCCGCTCTGGCATTGCTGGTGCGGAGCCATCGCCGGAAGTTTCTGCCTGAGATTTTTGCCGCATTGAATTCTGAAGAAGCGGAGCCCCTGATTCGTTTGAGTGTGCTCCTCCGCCTGGCGGTGCTGCTGCAACATGGGCGAAGCAGTGAAGCTACGGACCAGTATCGCTTGCAGGTGGACGGATCACAACTCTCCCTGACGTTTGATGCGGAGTGGGCGGAGCAACACCCGCTCACCATGGGGGATCTGGAGAAAGAGCAGGACTATCTGGCAAAAATGGGCGTTTCGTTGACCATTCAGGTGTCCTGAAGCCGCGTGTCTTGAAATGGGGAAAGTAGATGAGTTTATCGATATGACAGAAACACTGTTGTTGGAACACCTGAAATCTCGGCCGGATGCCGTCCATTTTCAGACGGTGACGGAGGTCATCGCAGAGAATTACCACTACACTGCGGTGCCCTTTGTGAATGGCGATGTGCACAATGAGGCTGGCACTAATGAAGGGTCGTGCAAGTTGTTTGCTTTTGGCCAACTGCATGGGCTGTCGGAATCGGAAATGCTGGCCTGTTTTGGCGATTTTTATCGGCAGGATGTGGTCAAGCACCCGGAGGGCGAGGATCATCAGAACATTCGCCAGTTCATGAAAACCGGTTGGGCGGGCATACGTTATGACCAGTGCCCATTGACCAGAAAGTCTGTGTAACCAGACACAGATGATGTACCACGCGCCACGCTACAGTGGTGCGCTTTCCAGCTGTTCAATTTCTTCGCTCAGTTCAAACCAGTGCATTTCCAGCTCGTCCAGGCGGGCGCGCAGGTCGGCCTGTTGTTGAAGCAGTTTTTTCAGGTCTGCCTTCCGCGTGTCAGCATAGAGCGTTTCATCCGCGAGGGCGTGTTCAATGTCCGTGCTGCTGGCCTGTACTTCCGCCATTTCCTTATCGATGGCACTGAGCTTCTTTTTCAGGGGGCTGAGCCGCTGGCGCATCGCTGCCTCCAGCCTTTTTTGCTGCTTCCGGTCTTCCGCACTGCTTCGGGTGGCCTCCGTCGTTGGTTCCATGCCGGCAGTGGCCGGGGCAGGTGTGGATTTATCACGCCCCAACAGCCACTTCTCGTAGTCTTCCAGCGTGCCTTCAAAGTCAGTGACTCGCCCCTGATCGACCAGCCAGAATTCATCCACCGTGTTTTTAAGCAAATGCCGGTCATGGGAAACCACAATGATAGCGCCTTCGAATCCCTGCAAGGCCACGGTCATGGCGTGGCGCATTTCAAGATCCAGGTGGTTGGTTGGCTCATCCAGCAACAGAACGTTGGGTTTTTGCCAGGCAATCAAAGCCAGCGCCAGTCGTGCCTTTTGGCCCCCGGAAAACGTGTTCACGGCCTTAAGCGCATCGTCTCCCTGAAAATCAAAGCCTCCGAGAAAATTTCGAATTTCCTGATCCGTTGCCATGGGCGACAGGCGCTGGATGTGCACAAACGGGCTGGCATGGAGATCCAAGGCTTCCAGCTGGTGCTGGGCGAAGTAGCCGGTTTTCAGGTGCTGGCCAGTGGTGCGTTTGCCATCCAGCAAGGCCAAACTCCCGGTCATGGATTTAATCAAGGTGGATTTCCCGGCACCGTTATGGCCCAACAGTCCAATGCGTGTGCCAGGCAATATGGAGAGCCGTACAGCGTTCAGCACCGGAGACGCGTGCGCGTAGCCCAGTGTGGCGTGGTCGAGCGTAAGCAGCGGCGTCGAGAGCTTGTCGCTGCAGGGGAAGCTGAAGCGAAAGGGTGAATCAATGTGTGCCGGGGCGATATCTTCCATACGCTCCAGCTCTTTCAGCCGGCTTTGCGCTTGCTTGGCTTTTGTGGCCTTGGCTTTGAATCGTCGGACAAAGTCTTCAATTTCCGCCTTGCGTACCTGTTGCTTCTCGTAGGCCTGCTGTTGTTGGGCAAGCCGTTCTGCTTTTTGTTTTTCGAACGAAGAATAGTTGCCGGTGTAAGCGGTCAATCGTTTCTGATCGAAGTGCACAATCACCTCGGCGACACGATCAATGAAATCCCGGTCGTGTGAGATCAAAAGCAGCGTACCGGGGTAGTTACGCAGCCACTGTTCCAGCCACAGGGTAGCATCAAGATCCAAGTGGTTGGTGGGCTCGTCCAGCAGAAGCAGGTCCGACGGACACATCAGGGCGCGGGCTAAATTCAGTCGAATGCGCCAACCGCCCGAAAAGCTCGCCACGGGCCGTGTCATTTGTTCCTGATGAAATCCCAGGCCGTGGAGTAAACGCTCCGCCCGGTTTTTTGCCTGGTAGCCGTCCAGGCGATCCATATCATCGTGCAGGCGTGTGATCTGGTCGGTATTTCCGGCCGCTTCTGCGTGCGCCAGTTGTTGAAGCACCTGATCCAACGCCTGATCGCCGGCGACGACGTAGTCAACAGCCGCCTGATCCACATAGGGCGTCTCCTGCGCCATATGGCTCAGGCGTTGATTGCCAGAGAGCGTCAGCGACCCCTGATCGACCGACAGCTCTCCCAGAATCAGTTTGAACAGGCTCGACTTCCCTGCCCCGTTCGCCCCGACAATAGCCACTTTCTGCTGATCAAAAATGGTGAGGTCTGCCTGTTCCAATAGATAGACGCCCCCGCGCTGGAGGCTGAGCGATTGAAGTTTGATCATAGTGGCGGGTAATACTCTCGAAAAACGCAAAAGCGAAATTATACCCACTCCAAGGTCGGCGGGACATAGTAAAATGGCTTACACTGGAGAGAAACCGGGAGACAACCCCGGTAACAGGAGTGACCATGAAGTGGATTTTTCGGCTGGCGACGTTCAGTCTTCTGGTGGGTGCGATCGCGTGGCCGTTCTTTATGAAAAATCGGGGCGGTGAACCCATGCTGAGTATCCCGACGTTGACCGATTGGCAGCCGCCAGCGCTCAAAGACTTCATTCCGGGCGCCGGGGAGTCTGGCGGGGTAAAAAGTCCGTTGAGCGGCGGTACACAGGTTTTTTACAAGTGGCGTGACGAGCACGGACAACTGCACTACAGTGATGAGCCGCCACCGCAAACTGCCGAGTTTCAGATTGTCGAGGTCGATCCGAACGCGAATGTGATTCAATCCGTACCGGTAGACGAAGAAGAGGAAGCAACCCCTGAACCGGCAAAGGCCTTGCCGGGGGACGTTTCAGAGATTCTGACGCCCGGTAATGCCCGCAAAGTGCTGGAAGATGCCAAGGTGGCGCGAAAGATGATGGAATCCCGCACCGAGAACATCGATCAGGCCCTTGAAAAAAATACCCGTTAGTCCCAGATAATGCTATGGTGGGGCCCACACACACAGGAGAATAAAACGCGAATGAAAAAGTTATTACTCGCAGCTGCGATGATCAGCGCAGTTTCAACGTTGACTTTGGCTTCAACGGCGCAGGCTGGAGATCTCAAAACCCTGGAGACCGATGAGCAGAAGGTCAGCTACAGCTTTGGCGTGATGCTGGGGCAGCGAATGAAACAGGACGTGCCTCAGGTGGATATGGAAGCCTTCACACAGGGGATGAAGGATGCCATGGGTGGCTCGGAGCCGTTGTTAACCCAGGCGCAGATGCAGGCAGCCATACAGCAGTATCAGCAGAAGCAGCAAATGGATCGGATGGCCGAGTATGAGCAGATGTCGGCAGAGAATCTGAACAAAGGAACGGCCTTTTTGGATGAGAACAAAGGCAAGCCCGGGGTGAAAATCACGGCAAGCGGATTGCAGTACAAAGTGCTCACCGCTGGAGCGGGTAAGACACCGGGTCCCACCGATACAGTAAAAGTGCATTATGAGGGGAGCCTGATTGATGGTTCCGTATTTGACAGTTCCATTCAGCGTGGAGAGCCGGTGAGCTTTCCCGTGAACGGCGTCATTGCGGGTTGGACAGAAGCATTGCAGTTGATGCGTGAAGGCGATAAGTGGCAGCTCTTTATTCCCTCTGAGCTGGCGTACGGGCCTGGCGGTAATCGCAGTATTGGCCCGAATGAAGTGTTATTGTTTGACGTTGAACTGCTGGAAGTTCAAAAGAAGTAGTCAGGTAACGGTCATCGAGGGGGCATACTAATGGCTGCCCCTCTCCCCTTGCCTGGATTTAGCCAGTTATTGAAATTGAGCCATTATGCCGTCTGAGGCCAGTGCAAAAACGCGTTTGCCACTGGCGTCAAAAGAGACCGAAATGATTGCTTTACTGGACGCCCCACCCCAGATTTGTCGGGGCTTGGCGCGCCACTGTTTCTGATCTGCGCCGGTCTTCACATCAATCAAGTGCACCTTCCCTTGAAAGGTACCGAGCAGCAACTTGTCTTCACGTGGAGAAAAGCGCGCTGCGGTGAAATTGACGTTTCTGAAGGTCAGAGAGTGCACCGGTTTTCCCGAGCGCAGATCCCAAATGATCGAGTCTTCCCGTTGCGCCGTGCTGAAACCATAACGACCGTTCGCGGAAATGGCTACCGTCTTCACTTGATTCTCATGTGTGAACGTGTGTTTGAGTTTGCCGTTGGAGAGATCCCAGACCTTCACGGAAAAGTCGTCGGAACCTGTGAGGGCCCACTTCCCGTCTTCCGAGATATCCACACCGCGAATTTCTGCATCATGATGGAAAGTATATACGCCGCCACCCTGTGCCAGATCAAAGTAGGTTGCCGTGTTGTTCATTAGTCCCATCAATGCATAGCGGCCGTTCTCTGAGAGACTGACCGCCAGAACTTGATCCGGGGCTTGCCAGAATGCGCGGGATTTTCCGCTGTTTACATCCCAAACGACTACGTTGCCCCGTTCAGCGGTGACGGCGACATTACCGTCACCGGAGATGGCAGCGGCACGAAGCGTACTGTACTCCCCCTGTTTGTGGTTCCAGTTGAAAAGCCGCTCACCTTTCGTGGTATCCCATAGGCTCCCGCCATGATGAATGGAACCTAACAAGGCACGCTGGCTATTCAGGGAGATGTCGCCGCTGAGGACGCCCTGCGCCGCATATTTCCAGGTTTTTTCCGGAGGCTGACCGCTGTCACATGCGCTGAGAGCGAGCGTGAACAGGGCGGCAGTCAGCCCACGTGCCCAGCGTTGTTTGTGTGTTTTACTGTTCACCCGGGAATGCCGTGTGCGTTCAGGCGATTTGATCGGCATGCACACTGTGCAACGCCTTGATCATGACGTCTTCCAGTTCGAAACGCTCTTCCAGCACTTCACCCAGTTGAGAGGCGTCTTCCACGAGTAATCGTAAGCCTTGTTCGGATTTTTCCGTGACATCAAAACGGTCGTTGAATTTCACGAGTTCTGCCGTTGTTTTTTCAATATCCGGCATAATTTCATCGGCGAGGGCAATGCCGTTTTCGTCCTCAAAGTCTTTGGCTTCCTGAACGAGTTGGTCGTACACCTCGAAGTGTCCGGCAGAGACGTAATCCATCAGTTGCTGGCAAAGCTGCTCCAGTTGCTTGGTGAGTGCTTCGGGGCGATTGAGCTCCGGTGTGCTGGAAATGGAGCAGAACTGAACGATCAGCTCCTGTCGGGCTTTCAGCCATCGATCGATGATGTCACTGACACCGCCCCAGCGTTCTTTGGCATTCTTACAATTCTCGAGCATACTTCGCCCCTCCTGATGAAACACGCCTTGCGGTACAGTGAGATGGGAGGCCCGGCGGGCCAGTCCGTCAAGGTATTGGTTTCTTTATAGTTATTGCTGACATGGTTGATCGGGAGCCTGCTCCCAAATCGGCCAGACAACGCCGGCACCGGCTTACAAAACTATCGAAATTTTCCTGCGGGGGCAAGTATTTATTCTCTGCGTCAAAACGTCAGGGATGCGCTGCTCGGCCACCTGGCGAGCGAAAAGCGGTGAACGCGCTGATGGCGATCATGATCACAAACCAGACAAAAGTCCATCCGGGTATGCTCAGGCCAATGACCGGATCCCGCCATTGCACTTCAGCGCAGTCGCCTGTGCCCATTAACATGTTGGTGATGACTTCGGCCATGGGGAGAACATCCAGCATGTAGTAGATACCGGGGCCACAAGCAGGCACGAGATCTTCCGGCAGGCTCTGCAACCACAGTTGTCTGGCCGCAAGTGCGGCACCCCCCAGCCCGGCCAGTACCAGCAAACCGGCGTAGATACGCGTACCCGTCACACCGGGGTTGTGTGCTGCGGCCAGAAAGCCAAAAACGCCCAGTAGCACCACGGCCACCCGCTGGGCCATACAAAGCGGACAGGGCTCAAGTTCCATCACGTACTCCATGTACAGAGCGACGGCCATGAGGAAGGCACAAACGAGGAAAATGGCGAGCCAAATCAGGCGGTTGGATGGTATGGTCACGGCGGGTTCCTAGCGTTACGGATTGATTAAAAGAGTATTTATTTTACACGGTGAGCACAGATGTAAAGTTAAATAATCGTCAGATTGATGGTGCCTCACTGCAATTGGGTGAGAATGTTCTAGACTGAACAATAAGTATGAGTGGAAACAGGCAGGGAAACAATGAAAGAGAGTGCGATGCGAATGCTGAAGCCTGTGCTTGAGACAGGGATTCTCATGATGGCTTTGATGGCCGGGGGAAGCTTCGCGGAGGAGGGTGAGGAAGGTGCGCCGCCTAAGGCCACAACCATCTACGTAAAAATGGAGCCTGCGTTTGTGACCAATTATGGGAGCCCGCGGACCAACAAACTGAAGTATGTGAAGGCGGAAGTGACCTTGCGCGTCTCGTCTGCGGCTGCGGAGGCGGCGATCAGTCGGCACATGCCCTATTTGCGTAATGAAATGGTGATGTTATTGAGCAGTCAGACAGAGCAGAGCATGGCGTCTGGTGAGGCGCAGGAAATGGTTCGCAAGGAGGCTTTAAAAGGCGTGAACCGCATTTTGAAAACGGAAGAGGAAACTGAACAGGTAGAGGACTTGCTGTTTACAAACTTTATTGTGCAACGCTAGCGGTGATTTCACCGAAGTAAATTGAAGCTGAATCCCTTCAGCGCCCGCGTGATGCTTGCCGACGGTGGCAACGGGGAGTAGATCCTGTGTCTCTGAGTCTATGAATCAGGCAATCTTTCTGCTGGGAGTGGCCTTCATCTGGCATTCTTCATTGCCATCTTCCCAACCGGCTTCCCACGACGCAGAAATGATTTCTCCGTGATACGGGCATCGTGTTTTATCCATACCCATCATGCCAGCCATGTACCCCTGGCGGTAAGCTTTGTTGAGGGATTCCAGGTCCCAACCTAATGTAAAGTCTTTGGCCATGTCGGCCTCTCCTATTTTATGCTGCTGGTGAGCGAACTTAGTCCCGAGTAGTTGCCACGGTCAGCGGTTACCCTAAGTTTTTTTGTCATCGTTGTTATTATGATGGAAGTATTGCAGATTTTTACCGACTCACAACCCAAACGTTTGATCTTGTTCACAACTGTGTGATTCGGTTGCGCTCTGTAACTTCTGTAAAGAAAAGTACCACAGTGTTTTTTTTTGAACAATGTGGTTGTTCGATTTTTGTGCTGTAGGTAACGGTTAGGATAAGTACTGGGTCAGAAACTCCGAAAATTCCTGCGTATCCTGATTCCGCAAGTGCTGCTCGGCATCAAAAGAGCCCGCTTGTTCAGTGGCCAGTGCGTCAGCAACGTCTGCAGGGAGTGATTGACTGGCCAGTGCGGCCTGGTGCTGCGTGGACAGTGTCTTAATCAGGGTCAGATACTCCATGCCATCCTGTGTGATCGCCTGTTCCACTCGGGCTGAAGGCGTGAGCGCCACATCGGCCACTTTCGCCGTCTGTTCTGCAACGGCAGTCTCATACCGGTCATCGCCCATCAGCGTTGCCACGTTCTGCAATTTCTCGAGCAGCGTGTGTGCCAGCTCCGTTAGAGGGCGTTCGCCGTTTGGACTGGATAGCTGAATTCCGGGGACACGGCCCTGGCGCACGGTGCGGTTGAAATTCTCGTCGACGCAGGCACATTCGCGATCATCAATCCACGGGCTCTCTTCCAGCAGACAGAACAGGAGAAAGACATCCATAAACCGCAGGGCATTGGCGGTGGTGCCAATGGGGGAATACGGATCCAGATCCAGACAACGGACTTCAATGTACTCCACACCCCGCTCCGATAGCGCGTGTATGGGCTTTTCGCCGGTCTGGATGGTGCGTTTGGGCCGAATCGAACTGTAATACTCGTTTTCGATCTGTAGAATGTTGGTATTGAGCTGGATGTATTTGCCATCGCGCTGCGTACCCATGGCTTCATAAGGCGCATAGGGAGTATGAATGGCTTTGTACAGGGTTGCGGTGAAGTTCTCCAGCTTGTTGAAGCAGATACTCAGGTCAGACTGTGCGTTGTTGTGATAGCCCATATCCCCCATACGGAGGGATGTCGCGCCCGGCAGCAGATACGTACGCTCATTCACGCGTTGTAGTTCCGGGTGTTGCGTCAGCATTTCCGGCGTCAGAAAGCTCTGATCCACGGCGGGGGATGCGCCAAACAGGTACATGGGGAGCCAGCTGTAGCGCCGGAAGTTGCGTATCAGTGAAAAGTACTGTTCAGATTTGAAGTCCTGCAGTGGCGCGTTAGACTGTTGAACGGATTGCCAGAACCGCCAGAAACTGTCCGGCAGGGAAAAGTTGTAATGCATGCCGGCGATGCTCTGCATAATACGGCCATAGCGTACGCCCAGACCTTCCCGATAGACCGTCTTCAGCTTGCCCAGATTGGAGTCGCCATATTTGGCGATGACGATACTTTCTTCACCGGACAGCTCACAGGGCATACTGCCCGCCCAGAGTAACTCGGCTGACAGGTTTTTTTGAACAAACTGGTGGATGTGGGTCAGTGCGTTGACCACGTCCTCGGTGCTTTCGCAGACCGGTGTAATGAGTTCCAGCAGTGACTCTGCGTAGTCGGTGGTAATACGTGCGTGCGTGAGCGGATGACCCAGTGTCGCAGGATGGTCGGTCAGGGCGATGCGTCCGCTCGGATCGCAGCGTAAGCCTTCCTTTTCAATGCCTCGGCTGATGCGTGCCAAGTGTGTCAGCCCGCCTGCCTGCAAAGCCTGTAAGTGATGTTCAAAAACCTGGGTCATAGCGATTCCTCATCGGTTTTTCTTTGCATTGGCGAAGGCCGCCGCAAAGGCATTGTTGGCTGGTGGTGCTGCCGCTGCGTTTTTTGCAGCCCTTGGTCGACCTGATCGCGGTTCATTCTTTGGTGATTCGCGTTCAACGGGAGTGTCTTCCAAACGCATGGTGAGCGAGATGCGCTTGCGGGGCACATCCACCTCCAACACTTTCACTTTGACGATATCGCCTGTTTTTACCACATCCCGCGGGTCTTTGACAAAGCGGTTGGCAATCATGGAAATATGTACCAGGCCATCCTGATGTACGCCAATGTCCACGAAAGCACCAAAGTTGGTCACATTTGTCACGGACCCTTCCAGAATCATACCGGGCGTGAGGTCTTTGATGTCATCCACGCCTTCCTGGAATTCTGCCGTTTTGAACTCGGGTCGGGGGTCGCGACCGGGTTTGTCCAGTTCTTTGAGAATGTCTTTGACCGTGGGCAACCCGAATTGTTCCGTGACATATTTTTGCGCTGAGATGCCCTTGAGAAACAGGCTATCCCCGATCATGCCCTTGATCTCGCGCTGCTCGTTGGCCGCAATCTGCTCGACAATCGCATAGGCTTCCGGGTGCACAGAAGAGGCATCCAGTGCGTTTGCCCCGCCCATGATGCGCAGGAATCCCGCAGACTGTTCAAAGGTTTTATCGCCCAGTCGCGGCACTTTTTTCAACTCTTTTCGATTGGTGAACTTACCGTGGGTATTGCGGTATTCGACAATGTTGTCGGCAATCACGGCATTTAACCCGGAGACGCGCGTTAACAAGGGGGCCGAAGCTGTGTTCAGGTCAACGCCCACGGCGTTTACACAGTCTTCGACCACCGCATCCAGGCTGCGGGCCAGTTGTGATTGATTCACATCGTGCTGGTACTGGCCGACGCCGATAGACTTAGGCTCGATTTTCACCAGCTCCGCCAGGGGGTCCTGTAAGCGCCGGGCGATGGATACCGCGCCGCGAATGGTCACGTCCAGATCCGGCATTTCACGCGCAGCGAATTCCGACGCCGAGTAAACAGAGGCGCCGGCCTCGTTCACGGTGATTTTACGCAGCCCGAGTTCGGGGTAGCGTTTCATCAGGTCGCCTGCCAGCTTGTCGGTTTCCCGGGAGGCGGTTCCGTTGCCGATGCTGACCAGCTCCGCCTGGTGTTTCCGGGCAAGCACGGCCAGGGTTTCAATGCTGCGATCCCACTGATTCTGAGGCGCATGCGGGTAGATGGCTGTGTGGTCCAAGACTTTTCCGGTGGCGTCAATCACCGCCACTTTCACCCCGGTTCTCAAACCGGGGTCCAACCCGATACAGGCCTTGGGGCCAGCAGGTGCGGCCAGCAACAGGTCTTTCAAATTGCTGGCAAACACCCGGATGGCCTCCTCTTCGGCAGCTTCACGAATGCGACCCACCAGTTCGGTTTCCACGTAGGTACTGATCTTGATGCGCCAGGTCCAGCGTACCACCTCCTGGAGCCAGGCATCGGCTGGGCGCTGCTGGTTGCGCACATGAAAGTGGTCCGCAATGATGGTTTCGCAGGGGTGGATGGCTTTTCGATCGTTCGGGTCTTCGTCCTCCAGACGTAAGCCAAAGGTCAATACACCTTCATTTCTGCCCCGCAGTATCGCGAGTGCCCGGTGCGAGGGCACGGATTTTAAGGGTTCATTGTGCTCAAAGTAATCTCGGAATTTCGCACCAGCTTCTTCCTGACCCACCACCACCGTGACGCTGACCAAGGCGTGTTGCCACTGAAAGTTTCTTACTTTTTCCAGCACATCGGCGTTCTCACTGAAGCGCTCCATCAATATGTATTTCGCGCCATCCAGGGCGTCTTTGGCGGTGCTGATTTTGTGTTCTTCATTCAGGTATTGCGCGGCGAGCGTTTCCGGATTCTGCGAGGGGTCTTCCCAAAGCGTGGTGGCCAGGGGCTCCAGCCCGGCCTCGATGGCAATCTGGCCCTTGGTGCGGCGCTTGGGCTTGTAGGGCAGATACAGGTCTTCCAGGCGGTTTTTCGTGTCTGCAGCCAGCAGGGCGGTTTCCAGTTCCGGGGTCAGTTTTTCCTGTTCGCGGATGGATTTCAATATGGTCTGGCGGCGATCTTCCAGTTCTCTCAGATAGAGCAAACGCTCAGAGAGGCTGCGTAATTGATTGTCGTCCAGCGAACCGGTGACCTCTTTACGGTATCGGGCGATAAAGGGGACGGTCGCGCCCTCGTCTAGCAGGTTTATGGCGGCCAGTACTTGCGATTCCTGAACGGCCAACTCGTTCGCAATGGTGGACGAAATGGTACGCATGGTGATCCTTCTTGTTTGAGTGATGCCGGTCTAGTACCCGGTGTAGAAATGTTTTCTGTAATGGGGGTGAGAACTGGTTTTTTAAACCTTTTCGGACAAAGAAAAAACCGGTTATTGGTGGCTGATCTGTGAGGCGGGATAATATTTGCGCAGTACGTTCAAAAACTGGTCGTAGGGGACGGGTTTGCCAAAGTAATAGCCCTGCACCTGATCACAGTGATGGAGCTGCAAAAAGCTGAGTTGTGCCTCGTTTTCCACCCCTTCGGCGACGACGTTCATTTGAAGATTATGTGCCAGTCCGACGACGGCATTCACGATATTCTGACTGTCGCGGGAGGTCTCCAGATCATCCACAAAGGACTTATCAATTTTCAGGGTTGAAATAGGCAATTTGTGCAGGTGAGAAAAACTTGAAAAACCGGTGCCGAAATCGTCCAACGCAAAGGCAATGCCCAGATTCGCGATATCTTCCAGGCATTGCCGTGTCACATCCCAGTTTTGCATCATCGCAGATTCGGTCAATTCCAGTTCCATGCTGGAAGGATCGACGCCCGCGTTGATAATAATGCGGAAGATGGTTTCTGCCAGTTTTTTGTCCTGAAATTGCCGGAAAGAGAGATTGACGCTGCACGTCAGGTTTTGATAGCCGAGTGCCTGCAGCGCGGCGACATCCCGGCAGGCTTGATCGACGACCCAATACCCCATGGGCACAATCATGCCGGTACGCTCCGCCATGGGGATGAATTGGTTGGGGGTGAGCAGGCCTAGCTCCGGGTGCTCCCACCGCACGAGACTCTCCATCCCGATGAGTTCATTGTTCGCGATGTCAATGCGAGGCTGATAGAACAGGCGGAGCTCCGCGTGGCGAATGGCCTTGCGGAAATCCGCTTCCAGCTTCAGCGTTTTCGCCAGTTCCCGGTTCAATGCCTGATTGTAATACTGGTAGGTATTGCCGTGCTCCTGCTTAGCATTCAACATGCCACGATTGGCATATTTCACAAGGTCTTCCGCCGTTTGGCCGGTTTCCGGAAAGCAGGCAATTCCCAGGCTGACGGTGATTTTGGTGGGCTCTTCATTCACCAGAAAGGGGCTGTGAAACAAATCCACCAGCTTTTCGGCAACATTGATGCAGGAATAGAAACTGTCCAGATTTTCCAGCACGAGGGCAAATTCATCACCACCGATTCGGGCGATGCTGTCGGACTGTCGCAGGGTTTTATTCAGGCGCAGAGCCACGGAGCGAATCAGGCCGTCGCCGGATTTATAGCCGAAGGTCTCATTAATGGCCTGGAAATTGTCGATGTTAAGAATCATCAGACCGACCAGCTCCCGGTTCCTGCGAGCACGCTGCAGGCTGTGATTTAACCGGTCAAAAAACAGGTTGCGATTCACCACGCCGGTGAGGGAGTCTACCTGGGATCGGCGGTTGACCTGCTCTTCGGATTGGGCCCGATATAGCGCAAAGCGAATCGACTTTTCCAGCGCCCATACCGACATAAACCGCTTGCACAGATAATCCGCGCCACCAGCGCTGAAAATTGCCTGCACACAGGCTTTTTCTTCGTCTGCCCCTAAGGCAATAATGGGGGCGTGGCCGCTTTGTACACTGAGGTAGCTGAGAAATGTCAGGGAATTCTGTTCTGCGAAGGTGGTGTCCCACAGGATGAGCTGGCAGGGGATGGCATTCAGGCAAGCTTCGAGTTCTGACGGGTGCTCGCACCAGTGCAGCTCTTCGATCAGTTCCGGGATTTGCCGCAATTGGGAGGCTACCCACAAAAAATCCATGTGGTGCTCTGTCAACACCAAAACGGAAACACGTTGTATGCCGGGTAGGCCCTGATTTGACCACATAGTATTCATACTGCTTGCTTGAACTGCGTCCTGTCTTTCTGTCGGCTCATCCATCGTTTGACTATAGCCCTTTCGGCCTGTTGAGGAAAGTAGTGAGGATGGATTTACATGCGCTGATGGGCGAATTGCAGCGATCAATCCGCAGATAGAGCAGAACTGGGATCAATTTTTTTGCCGGTGACACCGGATACAATAGTGGCGTTACCTGGGTGTCGCGAGCACAGAATCGCCGACAGCGTGCTTGCAAACGAAGGGAGAGAGGGATGAATACGGGACCACTGTTGCCACTGGCACTGGCGTTTATCATGTTGTCCATGGGGCTGACGTTGGTAATCGACGATTTCAAGCGGGTGGTGATGCATCCACTGGCTGTGGGTTACGGTCTGGTGAGTCAGCTGGTGCTGTTGCCGTTGATCGGGTTTGGCCTTGCTGTGGTCTTGCGACTGCCTGCGGAGCTGGCGATTGGTGTGATGATTCTGGCGGCCAGCCCCGGTGGCATTACGTCGAATCTACTGACGAATGTGGCCGGGGGGGATACGGCATTGTCAGTCTCTCTCACGGCAATTACGAGCGTTGCCAGCTTGCTGACACTCCCGCTGCTGGTGAATTTTTCCCTTGCCCACTGGGCGGCAGGCATCGAAGCGGTGGCATTCCCTCTGGGCAAAATGGTGACTGGGATATTTTTAATCTCCACGCTTCCCCTGCTCGCGGGTATGGCGATACGCCACCGCCGACCCGCTTTTGCCCGGCGGGTTCAACTGCCCGCGCGGCGTATTTCGGTGGGATTGTTTGTGATGATCGTAGTGCTGACCTTTATTGGTCAGTGGGATCAGATGACTGCGTATGTCTGGACCGCAGGGCCGGCCGTACTATTGCTTAATGTGTTGACGATGGGGGGGGCGTTGCTGGGTGCCCTGGCATTGGGAATGGCGCGGCAGCAGCGTATTGCCATTGCGATTGAATGCGGATTGCAAAATGCTGCCATGGGTATCTTCGTTGCGACTACGCTTCTCCAGAGTGCTGGCATGGTGATTCCCAGTGTGCTGTATGCGCTGGTGATGAACCTGAGTGTTGGTGTGTTTATTGGGTGCTGCCTTTTCAGTGAAAAGCGCACGGCCGCTGTGTCCGCGTCGGATCCTGTTCGGGACGCCGCATGATCGCCCTCAGATGGCTCTGCGACTGAGTGTCGCTGCCAAACTGTCACTTTTAAACGTCGTCAATCCGTAGCAGGGTCTATACTGAGAAGTGCAGGTGTCCTTACGTGTTGCTCCAGGAGATCCCATGATTTTACGTGCACGATGGCTTTCTCGTCGGTGGTTCACGGCTTTTATGTCAGCGCTCGTCTTGCTTTGTGCCACTGCTGCTGAGTCCCGAGAGCCCCAGCCGTTCGTCGTAGGCTGGAAAGATTGGGCGCCGCATCAGTTTCGTGGCATCGGCGACGACCCGGAAGGGGTGAACATCGAGCTGATCAAAGAGATGGCGCGCCGTGCCGGTTTTCGGCTGACCTTCAAGGAAGTACCCTGGAATCGCGGGTTGCATGACATGCAGGAAGGCTTTCTGGATATTGCCATGAGCGCACTGAAAAACAGCGAGCGGGAGGAATTTGCCCGGTTTTCCAGCAGCTGGTTTAAGCTGGAATACAACGTGATGTTTGTGCGGAAGAGCGAGATGGAGAAATGGTCGCACATTCGTTCCCTCAAAGACACCATCGGTACGCAATTCTTTTTTGGTGGTACACGTGGTTCGATTTTTTCAGATGAACACGATGCCTTGGCCAAAGACCCTGGGTTTATGGCGCAAATTCAAGAAGTGAACTCTGTGGAACAAAACATGGAGAAGCTCATGCGCGGGCGAATTAATGGCTTTATTGCCGATGAAATTGCCGGGGCCTATATGCTGAAAAAGACAGGCTATGACAAGGAAGTGGGGGTGCTGTTTCCGCTGTACGGCCCGGAAGAGGCGGCGGCATACTTAATGTTTGGCCGGAAGTCAGTGGCACCGGAGGATGTCGAAAAGTTTGATGCCGCACTGGACTCCATGAAAACGGATGGCACCTATGACGCGATTTTGCAGCAGTATTTACCGGAGCGTGCTCGCTGACACGTCAACAGCTCCTGGGGCAAACCCCGGTCGGGAAAAAAAGCGCTCACAAAAGGCGAATCTGGTAAACTACGCCTCCTTCCATTTTCTGAGTTCAAACGATCGTGTCCAGCCTGAATCCTCGCCAGCGCGAAGCCGTGCATTACATTAGCAGCCCGTTGTTGGTTCTCGCCGGGGCAGGCAGTGGCAAAACGAGCGTAATCACCACGAAAATCACCTACCTCATCGAGCAATGCGGTTACAAGGCGAAAAACATTGCCGCGGTGACCTTTACCAATAAGGCAGCCCGTGAGATGAAAGAGCGGGTGGGTCGGCTGCTGCCTGCCCGCGAGACCAAAGGGCTGATGGTGTCTACCTTTCATAACCTGGGGCTCACGATTCTCAAAGAGGAGCACAAAACGCTGGGCTACAAGGCGGGGTTTTCGATTTTTGATGCGGAAGATGCCAAGGCACTGATTCGGGACATCATGCTCAAAGACAGCGAAGTGGATGCCGAAGATGTGTCCGACATTCAGAACCGGATCTCCTTTCTAAAGAATGACATGATCACAGCGGAAGAGGCGGTGAATCTGGCACAATCGCCGCGGGAGCTGCATATCGCGATGGTTTACCAGCAGTATGCGCGCTATCTGAAAGCCTACAACGCCATGGATTTTGATGACCTGATTCTGTTGGTGGTGCGATTGTTTCAGGCGCACCCCGCGATTCTGGAAAAGTGGCAGCACCGTATTCGTTACATGCTGGTGGATGAGTATCAGGATACCAACCTGTGTCAGTATGAAATGGTCAAGTTATTGGTCGCTGCACGTTCCATGTTTACCGTGGTGGGAGACGACGACCAGTCAATCTACGCCTGGCGGGGTGCGCGACCGGAAAATCTGGTAAAACTGAAAGAGGATTTTCCTTCGCTCAAGGTGGTCAAGCTGGAACAAAACTATCGTTCGACCGGGCGCATCCTAAAAGCCGCCAACGCGGTGATCGGTAACAACAGCCATGTGTTCGAAAAATCCCTCTGGAGTGACCTGGGTTTCGGAGAAGTGATTCGCATCATCGAAGCGCGCAATGAAGATGCCGAGTGTGAGCGGATTGCAGTGGAAATTATTGATCACAAGCTGAAGCGCGGGCGTGATTTCCGTGACTATGCGGTGCTGTATCGGGGTAATCATCAGGCCCGGTTGCTGGAAATGAAGTTGCAAGCCAACCAGATTCCGTATCGGATATCCGGCGGGTCGTCGTTCTTTTCCAAAAACGAAATCAAAGACGCGATGGCTTATTTGAAGCTGTTGGTGAATCCGGACGACGATGCCGCCTTTCTTCGGGTGATCAACGTGCCTCGGCGGGAGATTGGACCGTCCACACTGGAGAAACTCGGCGAATACGCCACCGGCAGGAACATCAGTTTGTACCTGGCATCGGGGGAAGTGGGCCTGGGAGCGACGATGTCAGAGCGGGCGGTGGCGCGTGTGCGCCAGTTTGTCGAGTGGCTCGACCGTACCCGGCAGGCTGTGGAGCAGCAGGATTCGGTCTCCGTGTTGAAGCGGATGTTTTCAGACATTGAATACGAAGACTGGCTACACCAGCATGCCAATACCCCCAAGCAAGCCGAACGTCGCATGGCCAATGTGTGGTATCTGCTTGAATCAGTGCAGATGATGCTGGAGCGGGACAAAGGCACAGACGATGAAATGTCGCTGGAAGAAGCCATATCACGCCTGATGCTGCGGGATATGCTGGAGCAGCAGGCGGAAGAAGACGAAGACGACAAAGTGCACCTGATGACGCTGCATGCCTCCAAAGGTCTGGAGTTTCCCGTGGTGTTTATCATGGGGCTGGAAGAAGAAATCCTGCCGCACCGCTCCAGTATCGAAGAAGACAACATTGCCGAGGAACGGCGCTTGATGTATGTGGGAATCACCCGCGCCCGCGAAGAGTTGATTCTCACCTACGCAGCACAGCGCAAGCAGTATGGCGAAAAAATAGAAACCATTCCCAGTCGTTTTCTCGACGAACTGCCGGAAGAAGATCTCGTTTGGGAAGGGCTCAAGCAAAAAGATCCGGAGCAGAACAAAAAGAAACGGGATGAAACCATGAGCAGCTTAAAGGCATTGTTTAAGGACTTGGATTAGATTGAGGAAGTCCTCATGATCTTGCCACTAAATCTGGCCACAGACTCTGCCAGTTCTTTTTACGCAGGCGCGCGTCAAAATGTTCCGATGCGCGTTTGTTGGGATTGCGCGTGATGGTGTTGGAAAAATTGGCCTCCAAACCAAAGGGGGCGATGATTTTCAGTTCATTTTGGGCTGAAAGCTTCACCCCCACCGCAGTTTCTATTTCCACCCAGTATCGCATGGCATCTTCACAGGAGGTGTACGGTGCATCCCCGTTGCGGACGTGCATTCGCGCCTGATTTTTCACTGACCACGGACGGTCACGCTGCGCTTTCAGCTGTTGCTCGAAGTGCAGATCTGTATCGGCGGTCACATCGCTCTCTGCGTAGTAGATGAAATCAATATCGTTCAGCGGGGTCGGCGTCGTTTTTCCCTGTAGTCGATCCCAGATCAGGTTTCGCACAAACCCTGCCGCAAGGCACCAGTCACTGAAGCCCAGCTCAGATGCGATGTGCAGGGTGTCCATCCGCCAGTCATCCTGCGTAATCCAGGAGACCACTTGTTGTTCGTAATTCATCCAGTCGATCCTGAGGGAGATGAAAAAACTTTGCTAAACTCTATATAGAGTACGCAAATTGTTGCACCGCCAGCAGTGCCGTTGGGAGTGTGATGCCGACGCGGTGAAAGAACAAAAACACAGCACCAGAATCCCGACTGCGGGAATGAGAGCTCATTATGCAGGTAAAAAACCTGATGAACCACTCGCCAGTGGATCTTGCGCCCAACGCGTCCTTCGAGGAAGCAGTGAAGGCCATGGCAACGCACCACTGTTCCTGTTTGATCGTGACCAACGAAAAAACGCCGGTGGGCATTATTACTGAGCGGGACGTGACCCAGGCGCTGGCGCAGGGATTTCAGTCGGGTACGTTGCCGACGTGTTGCGTGAAAGACATTATGACCCCGAAGCCCGTCTGTATCGATGAAGACACGGGATTTCAAGAAGCGCTGACGCTCTCTCGCAGTCGAAAACTGCGCCATTTGCCCGTGATAGATGCCAATGGAGCGCTGAGCGGCATTGTTACCCAAACCAACTTACTCGATGCGTTTGCCGATTTTATTGAAAATCAGGCCCGGCTCGAACACAGTATCGAAGAGCTGAAATTGTTGTCGCTGGAAGACCCATTGATGCACATTGGGAATCGCCGGGCCATGGAGGTTGATTTGGCGTATACCGAGGCCGATGCGTGTCGTTACGATAAACAGTATAGTGTGGCCTTGTTGGATATTGATTTTTTCAAACGCTACAACGACCTTTACGGTCATCAGGCAGGCGATCAAACTTTGGTGCAGGTGGCCAGCGCGATCAAGTTGGCGGTCAGGGAAGCCGATCGCGTGTTTCGTTACGGAGGAGAGGAATTGCTGGTGTTGCTGCCGGAAACCAATCTTAGCACCGCAATGAGATGCATTGAGCGTGTTCGCGCTGCCATCGAAGCGTTGAAGTTACCGCATGGCGATGCGCCCGCAGGCGTCGTGACAGTGAGTGGTGGTGTGGCCTCCGCGCGGCAGGGCAAATGGGAAACACTGGTGGCCAACGCCGACCGGGCCTTGTATGACGCTAAATCCCAAGGCAGAAACCGGGTGAATGCGCATCCACTTTAGTCTATGCGGCTCTTTTTATACCCTCCCCTGAGTGCATCGACACATCGCAGATTATTTACCGCACAACGCCTTTTGTGTACCCAAATGCACGCGGCGAGAGAAATCTTTTCGAAAAAATTTGTGACCTACCACAAACCTTTCCCGTCAATAAGCACAGGAAACGGGTCAGAAGTGTTTTCTGACGCCTTTCTCTGCTGCAGTCAATGCACCTCACGGGTGTTGTTAGATTCTGCATGCCAAATTCAATTATGGATAAATGGAACAACAAATGAAAAAGAAATACGGATTGCTTTCCACGTGTATCGCATTGGCCTCCGTACAGGCGCAAGCGCTGGAGTTGACGGACTACACTAACCCTGTGAGCGAATACACGGATGCGGAGATTTCACTGCAACTCAACGCGCGGGACGGTAATCAGGACCAGTCCAGCTACGATCTGAATTTGTTGGGTGATATTGAGAAAAACTACAGCTCGGATGACATGGTCTGGCAATGGAACGCGGATGCCGTGCTGAATGCCAATCGTGGCGAGAACAAAGCGGATAAGGCGGAGCAGGGTTACTCGGTGAACACCAGCGTGTTCTACAACGACTACATCAATGACGATGGCAAACTGTTCTGGTTCACGGATGGCGCTCTGGGTTTTCGTAAGCTGAATGGCGCGAACAGTGCGGATGATCCGTTTGCGAAGGTCGGCGCTGGTGTAGGTTACGGACGTATCATAAATGCCACACCTCTGGCCTATACGCTCCGCCTGATGGAAGAGTTGAAAGAGCTGGGTATTCTGGCCAAAGAGCCATCTAATGCGGCGTTACTGGAAGTGGCCCAGATTATTTCCAAAGAGCGTGAGTACAAGAGTGCGGATGGGGGCAAAGAGTACCGTCGCCGCTGGTATGCGGACATCGAAGCCGTGCTGGTGAAAGATGGCGCGCTGCAAAATGGTACTTTGGGTGCCATGGGCACGGTTGCACTGAACAATGTGTTGTTCGAGGAAAGAACCTCTACGCGCAAATACGGCTGGAAAGCCCAGGCGGGCGTAGGTTATATCCTGTCGAACTATGACGGTTCAGACCCTGATCCCACGCTGGATGCGTTGTTTGAATATGCCCTGCCGCTGACACGTCAGTTGCAGTTTACCAATATCGCGACAGCGAGCGCATTGTTGACCGACGACACAGATTACTTGTTGAAGAATGACATGTCATTAACCTACGAAGTGTCTGATACCGTGGATTGGGAAAACGGGTGGCGACATACCAGCCTGTTGAACGGTGAGTCTAACGTGAAGAACGTGCACACCAATGAGACTTACACGACATTCAGCCTGGAAGTGAACAGCCAGCTGGATTTCGACATCACCTTCCTGTTAACGCATGTGGATGACCACACCAAGAACGGGAATGAAAAAGTGGATAAATCCCTCTTTATTGGGATCACCCACGAGTTTTATTGATGGCGTGAGCCACTAGGGTTTGCCCTAGTTACACAATGCAAATAAAAGTTGTAGAGTCCTGTTATTCATCACATCTGAGATAAAGGACTATGCGATGTTAATCATGGAAACCCCGGTCTCTGACACTGCGGGGCGTCTATCACCCGTATCTGCTGCTCGGGAGAACGAGACAAAAGTCATTCCCTCGGTGCAGGCGTTGCTGGAGCAACACTTCTCACCCGAGACCGGCCGATACGACTCCAGGGGGCTGGCAGACAGCCTCCTCGTGATTCTTCAAGATGATCCACAAACGGGAGAAAATCTAAAGAACGACGTTGCCGAGATGCTGGAAAAAGCCGGCAATCCGCTCGACGCCTTTCATTTCTCAAAAGACTGGGAAGCTGTCATCACTACGCAAGCTGAGTCTCAAGGCATAAGCGATAGGGTGGCGGACGCGTTGTTCGGGCATACGCTGCGCGTAATTGAAGAAAAACCAGAGTTCTCTATGACGTCAACGGTGACGGGTTTTCTCGAGAATTTCTTAGGTAATACCGCAACAGATCTGTTAAAACTGAGCGCTATTCTGGATGACATCAGCCCGGTAGGGCGATTGAGAAACGCCGCACTGTCTTCGGTGACCGGGGAGGAAATGAGCAGTTTCGATCTCGTCGAAGATCTGGGCTTTGAAGCGGACCCAGGCCAGGAGTATGGCTATGCCACGTCCGAAGTGGTAGATGCACTGGGGTTGGTGAAAGGCGGTGTGAAACTACTGGCGAAGGGGGCAAGCACGGCAGTAAAGGCGGCTGGTGATCTCTCGGACGCTATTATAAAATCGCCGCATCAAACTGCTGATCGAGTGTTGGACGCCGCAGAATCGAGTTTGGGAAGTGCCCGGACCGGGCATGACGCTGACCTGAATGTAGCTATACCGACAAGAGCAGAGGCGACAAACCCTGATTTGACGTCTCTGGAAAGTGTTGCTTCAGAAAATATCAACATGCGTAGTGCTGATGATTTGATGGGTGTTGAACCAGCGTCACCTGAACTAATATCAGCCGTTTCGAAAAAGCGTGATGTTGTTATTGCCCTACCAGGCTCTGAAGAGCTTCGGATGTTAGATTACTTCGGGGCTGAAGCATCCGTAGGCGGTGCTAAAAACACTCACATTCTATTGCGTGAGAATCCAAGTAAAGCAGCTTTGTTGGAAGAGTTCTTACATGGGACTCAATCGAAGCTAGGTATCACGGATCGTTTAGGCACCAGCGGTCTAGGAAGTGCGGAGACGCACGTTAAAGATTTTATAATCAGGCATCAAAAAATGTTGGGATTAGGTGACGAAGACATTCAGATATTGCAGATACTCAGAGACAAGGGGCTGTAATAATGGAGATGCGAATGAAAATACGAGAAAAGTTTGAATTATCAGGAGGCATCACAATCTTGGCGTGCGCAGGTTGCGATCCGAAGTTTGACGTGATCGGTAAAACATTTAGTTTGGTTCTTGGCGAAGAGGTTAGGCAAACATTGACTATCTCTGGCGAAAGGAAAATGGCTAATCAGAAGTCCAATCTTGATCAACGGGCTTTTGAGACAAGCGATATTGTGTCGTTGTCGCAGGAAGAAGCTCGAAGTGGAGAGTGGCAGCTTGTAGGTGACTAAGATTACGCCTTGTGGGCTGCCTGGCTTAAAGCTGTTCCAAACAAGATCAATATGCTTGAAGGTGGGTCAATCCATCGAGTACTCAAAAATTTTCCGACTGAAGAAGAGCTGAGCTGTTGTATGGACGCCTTTTCGTGCCGCTGCCTTTTGCGCGGCTTCGCCCTTATCGCGCAGAAGGCGTTACTATACAGGGTCGTTAGTTACTATTCCCCGGAATTTCCTGACCGGACAATCTGACGGAATTGAGCTGTCACCTTGTATGCCAAAGTGACCGCGTGGTTTTGGATGGTAAAGCAGCGGTACCCCAAAGAAAAATGTTTCGGAATGATTATCGAGGTAGCGTGTGTGGATTTTCTTCAGACAGACTATAGGTTACAGGTGACTTGCACCCAGTGGGGCGAGCCAATGTTGCCCGGAATGGAGGCATTCGTTGGGTAAATAGCTTCGAAAACTACCCCGTCTTTTTCCACGCGATCTCCTGCCAGATAGCTATTGGCGTAGCTCCAGGGTTCGACAGCGCCACAGGGAGGGTCGGTTGCCGGTGGGGACACGGAGGGTGTTTCGGTGACGAGGGTCTGCGCTGGCGGGGCGGGGACATCGAAGCGTAGGTTCGCCGAGCTGGAATGCGTGATGTCGCTTGATGTGGGTGCCGCATTATGGGGGTCAGGGTGCGTCGTTGTTGTGATGGTCGGCTGTGCCGGGATCGTGACGGTGCGTGAGACCGGCTCGGGGAGTGCGGGTGCGCCATAGGGGCTGTGACTTGAGGTCACGCTGGGCGCTTCTTCGGTAACCGCCTCTTCACAGCCGGGTGGTGCCGGAATTGGCTCCCACGCGAATTGCCCGGAGGCAGGATCGATGCGCGAATGCGGTTCGCGGGCGCGGTACCACTGCCCGTCCTGGTGGGTGATATCGCCCATGAGAAAGTACTTACTTTCCGCCCAGGCGAGCTGCGCCAGATTACAGGTTGACGTGTCCGCCAGGCTGATGCCTGGCAGCACACAGACGGTTGCCAGAACAGCAACCCCGGAGAAGCGTGTGAAAAGCACGATCAGTTGACCTTTTTCACACTGACCATGGGCACTTCGCCCGTGTTATCGAGAAACATTTCATAAACCCCGGATTCGGGCGGGGTAAAACGAAAATTCTCGAAGACGGATGAGCAGTTGGCCTTCACGGTTTTGCCCACTTCTATCACTTTATCTTCTTCGGTGAGGTAACCGCAGTTGGTGCCACCGGTCCAACCGGCATCACCGAACTTGAACTCCCACGGCTGACCATCGGCTTTCAGCTCGACGCTGGCCATGTATACATCCTGGCTCACGCGTTTCAACTTATACTCTGGCAGTGCATCCCACCAGGCGAAAGAGCCCCGGAGGTAAACGGTCTGGCTGAAATCTTTTTTTCCACCGGTACCGGCACAGCCGGCCAGCAGGGCAGACAGCACCAGTGCGGAAGCAATGACTCGTTTTTTCATGCGGAGTTGTCTCCTGAAAATTACGTTAAGAAGAACAGAAACTCAGTTTACCACCAGGCTTCTACCTGACCACCGATCATAGTTTCTGCATCATCGACCGCGCGATCACCGCCGTAATGAGAAACAAACAACCGAATCTGTGGACGTGCCCAGAATCCACCGTTCGCGAGAGGGGACCAGGCTTGCGCCACGGTGACCTTGTAGAGGTCTTCACCGCCGATTCGGCCCTGGTGCGCTTCGCTTTCATACTCGATATTGTCGTAGCCGACTTCCAGTAAGGTGCTCATCGTGTCGTTCCACTTGTATTGTGGACGCGCGACAATGGAAATCGCGTCGGCTTCAAACCACCCGTTGCCTTTTTCTTCATCGGGGTTGGTGCTGCTGTACATAACGGCATAACCGAGATCGATCTGTTGACCCAGCTTGACCACACCATGGTCAATGATGCCAAAGCCGTCACCCTCACCCAGCCAGGCCGCGTTGTTCAACCCCCAAAAGCCGTCACGGAAATTCTGGAACACATTGGTGCCATAGCTTACTACAAACTTGTTGAATCCGCCCATCAGGCCCATGGAATATTCGGCCATCAGGAAGATGCTGTCTTCATCGAAGTCACCGGCGGCTTCCTGGGTGTCTGTCAACGAGGGCTTACCGTAGATGCCCACGAGATCCAGATTACCTTCCCCCACACTGAACGAGTAACGGCCTTCCAGTTTGTTCAGGCGTTGCCAGGCTTTGGTACTGCCGTTCACGACATCCTGGTCGGCACCACCCACGCCCCAATCGTAATCACCGAAAGCCGGGGTACCACCACTGGCGTGCGCCTGAGACCAGTTGAAAGAGAATTTACCCGCACCGGCAGACAGGTTGTCAAAGCCGATGCCATAGCCGGAGTTCATTAGGTAGAAAAAATCCATGATGTGAATGTCTTTACGTTGGCCGAAGCGTTTGCCGACCCATACGGTAGAATCGCCCAACAGGCCCTTGGCACTGACATACATTTCGCGCACGGACAGGCGGCCACCATCCCATGGGCTGGACGCATCACCACCCTGTGCCTGCCAGGAATTGCCTTGGCTGTTCATTTGTGGAACGTCACCGGTTTCTTCGGTGCCGTAGGCGACGTTGCTGTGTACTTTGAAGCTGACACCATCTTTGGCAAACACTTCCTGGCTGAAGTTCAGCTCGGCATACATGTCACACTCGTCGCCGAGCCGGCCCACCATGTGCGCGCTGGCGCCACCGTTGCCGTAACAGACCTGGCCACCGCCAGAAACATTGTTACCGATACCGGCACGCATATACCCATGAAAATCCACTGCCAGTGCCTGTCCTGCGAGTGCAGCGGCAGAAATAGCGGCAGTGAGCGCGGAGATTTTTAACAGCGGCTTGTTATTGTTTTGCATTATCTTGGTTCCTGTTGTTGCGATAAGAACGGAAGTTCTGGTGATTGATTCACTCTGCGGATGACCTGGGAAGGCGGCTGGCAGGCCTTCATCGGCCGGGTTTGGCCCTGTGTCCGTCAGAGGTTCCCTAAATCGTCTTCACAATAATTAAAAATTGTTCACAGCGGTGCATCCTCCCGCCTCTTTTTTTTTCGGGCGCAACGAGGCGTATGAGTGGGGGCGTAGCGAAGGGAGTAGGCGAGAGAGAGCGAAGAAATCAGCCCAGTGCGAGCCACAGGCCGACCCCTGCCATGAGCGTACCGGCAATGCGGTTGATGACGCGCACATTGTGGGCATGCAACAGCAGGCGGCGAATTGTTTTGCCGCCGCTGGCGTAAATCAGCAGGCAGAGGAACTCCAGACTCAGAATAATGCTGATGAGCACCACCAGTTGCGGGGGCACCGGCTGCGTATAATCGATAAATGGAGGCAACAACGCAATAAAAAAAGCCCACCCTTTGGGGTTGGCAACGGCGGTGAGAAATCCCTGGCTGGCCAGAGCGCGCGCCGATTGCACTGGCACGACGTCGGACGCATCCCGCAGAGCCATTTTGCCTTTAGACAGCCACAGCTGCACGCCAAGATAGCCCAGGTAAGCGCCACCCAGATACTTTAGCGCATCGAAGAGCACGGGATACTGCAGCATGATCGCAGCGACGCCGATGGCCGAGAGAGAAGCGACCAGCCCGACGCCCATGAGTTCACCGGCCATCATCCAGAGTGTTCGACGTACCCCGATGCTCATGCCCAGAGACAATGCGAGTGTCATGCACATCCCAGGGGTGATTGAGACAAAAAAGAAAGTAGGGACAAACACACCGAAAGTGGCGAGGCTGATCATACAGGTTCCAAACAGAAAAACGGGGGCAGATTAAACCCTGACTCGGCCTGACTTGCAAGCCGAGATCTGTGTCAAAGTGTCATTGCTGCCCTGTATCAGCAGTTCGGATAGTTCGGGCCGCCCCCACCTTCGGGCGTAACCCAGGTAATGTTCTGTGCCGGGTCTTTGATATCGCAGGTTTTGCAGTGCAGGCAGTTCTGGCTGTTGATTTGAAAGGCCGGTTGCCCGGAAGCCGTTTCAACGATTTCATAGACGCCTGCCGGGCAATAGCGCTGGGCGGGTTCATCGTATTCCGGCAGCGAATGGGTTATCGGGAGGTCTGGGTTTGTCAGCTTCAAGTGGCAGGGTTGATCCTCGGTATGGTTCGTATTGGACAGAAAGACCGATGACAGGCGATCAAAACTGATGACCTGATCCGGCTTGGGATAGTCGATGGGAGCGCAAAGGCGAGCAGGTTTTAGACGCGCATGATCGGGTGTCAGATCGGAGAGGGTGAACGGTGTTTTACCTTTCAACAGTCCAAAGTCAAAAAAGGTGAATGCCGCCCCACCGAGCATCCCGAAGCGATGCATTGCCGGGCCAACATTGCGTGCCCGGTGCAACTCCTGGTAGACCCAGGATTGCTTCACGGCAGCCGGGTAGCTGGTCAGCCGGTTACCGCCGGTATCGCCGCTGGCAAGGGCCTGGTATATGGATTCGGCAGCGAGCATCCCGGTTTTCATTGCGGTGTGGTTGCCCTTGATTTTGGGGGTGTTCATAAATCCTGCCTCGCAGCCACAAAGCAAGCCGCCAGGAAAGATGAGTTCGGGCAGCGATTGCAGGCCCCCTTTGCTGAGTGCGCGTGCGCCGTAGGTGACGCGCTTTCCACCGTTCAGATAGGCTTTGATAGTAGGATGTTGCTTCCAGCGCTGAAACTCCTCAAACGGGCTCAGATAGGGGTGGGTGTAGTTTAGATCTGTAATCACGCCCAATGTAATTTGGTGGTTTTCCATGTGATAGAGAAAGGCGCCGCCCGTAGCGCCATGTTGCGCCAGGGGCCATCCGATACTGTGGATCACCTTACCCGGTTGATGCCGCTTCGGATCAATATCCCAGACTTCCTTGATGCCCAGCGCATAATGCTGCGGATCTGCGTCACGTGCCAGTTCGAACTTCTCGATGAGCTGCTTCCCGAGATGACCACGGCAACCCTCGGCGAACAGAGTGTATTTGGCCCGCAGTTCCACGCCGGGTTGAAAAGACGTTTTGGGTTGGCCCGACTTATCCAGCCCCATGGGGGTGGTGGCCACGCCACAGACGGCACCTTGGGCATCGTAAAGTACTTCTGCGGCGGCGAATCCCGGGTAAATCTCCGCCCCCAGCGCTTCTGCCTGAGTTGCCAGCCAGCGACACAGATTACCGAGGCTGACGACATAGTTGCCCCGATTATTGCTGACTATTTCAGACACCCGTGCCGGGAATTTCACGCTGTGTTCGCCGGACATAAAATAGTGAAACTCATCCGAAGTCACCGGCGTATGCAGCGGTGCCCCTTGGGACTGCCAATCCGGGAACAATTCATTCAACGCCGTTGGTTGCAAGACTGCTCCAGACAGCAGATGGCCGCCAATCTCCGCCGCTTTCTCTATCACGCAGACAGAGAGCGCTGCGTTATTTAACTGGGCCATTTGCAGGAATTTACAGGCGGCAGAGAGCCCGGCAGGCCCTGCGCCGACAATAACCAGATCATACTCAAGCACGTCGCGCTGTGTGTGGTTTTCAGACACCATCGTGTGACACTCCTTCCTAGTGATCGGCGGTATCGCCGTTTTTTTGGTATGTCAGTGTATGGCGGTGCTGAAATGACAGAATCACCCCTGGGGGTGAATTTTGGCGAGCGGTGGGGTGAAATTACACCGCAGCAAACAAACTCAACAACTGTGCGCGATTCTCTACGCCAAATTTGCCATAGAGATTGCGGATATGCACTTTGAGGGTGTTCAGGGAGATAAAGAGCGCGTCTGCGATATCCCGATTGCTCAAGCCTTGGGTCATCAGTGTCAGCACTTGTTTCTCCCGGCGCGTTAAGGGTTCAGACAGTGCTTCTTCCCACGGGTCGGCAACCGAGGGGGAAGGGGAGGAGGTGTTTGATACCGAGCTTTTCAGGTCGGTTTGCCGGGTATGAATCGCGTGAATTTCGGGGTGGGTCGCCAGATCCGGAATGGTGCTCAGCAACCGGATCGCGTCGTCAGAAAGCACGCCGGATTCCGAGAGTTCAAGCATCAGTTTCAATAGGGAATGTGTTGCCGGCCAATGCTGAATGCGGATACTCAGCGCCAGCGCGTCATCGTAATGGCCCGCGTTCTGGAACCATTGGACACCGGCCATTCCTGCGGAGTGCATCAAGTCTTGATGGTCAGTGAGAGCGGTTTGCAGTAAAAACTGACGGAATAGGTCATGCAGGCGATACCAGACGCGATAGTTATCCAGAGGAAAGACAAACAGATTCTCCTGCTCTAGCGCCGCGATCTGTTGTTGCGCAGGAAGCATCGGCACCATGGCCTGACAGATGCCCGCACAGAAGCGCCGGGGGAGGGCAGACGCCATCAGGAACTGTTGCTGATCGGATTGCAGTGAATGAAACACCTCATCAAACAGGTAGTCGGCAATGTTTCGGTCGATGGGCGATTGCTGGCCAATTGGCGATACCGCCAACTCCGGGTGGCTGCGCAGCGAGTAACTGATGAGCTGCAAGCCGGTAATCCATCCTTCCGTCGAGGCATGAATGCCTTGAATCGCCGCCGGCGCCAGATGCAGTGCCAGTGTGTCGTTGAAAAAGGCAGTGCTTTCCGTGAGCGTGAAGCGCAGTGCGTGACCGCCGATTTCCCGTAACTGATTGGTGGCACGTCGGCGGGACAGTTCCAGCGGCGGCTCATGGCGACTGGTCAAAACCATACGGATGCCGGGAGGCAGGTGATCCAGAAACAGATTGATGGAGGCAAGGAGTGAAGGGTCTTCGATATGATGAAAATCATCCAGCACCAGTGTGAGCGGGTGGTTCGCGCAGGTATGCACGCTCAAATCGTCGAGATCGTTGAGCAGGGAGATCACCACGCGCTCCACATCGGGCGCACCGGATCGCTGCGTGATCAGCTGTTCTGCTTCCTGCCCGACTGTCGGCTGAATGCGACGCATAGCCTCCAACGCATAGTGCCAGAATGGGGTGGGGACGTTGTGACTTTTATCCAGTGTCAGCCATGAGAACGTGTGCGGGGTTTCATGGAGCCATTGGCTGACGAGGGTGGTCTTACCATAGCCCGCTGGCGCGGCAATGAGGACGAGCTCGCCCCCCTGACTGGCACTCAACTGCGCCATCAGCGCTGGGCGCGGCACGCATTGCGGGCGAAGCGGAGGCACATAGAATCGGGTTTTTAGCAGCATGGGTCGCACAATTTATGTTGGGTGCGACCCATTTTAGGCGGTAAACCGTTGTAATGCGACGGGAGCGCGAGTATCTGCCGGTTCGGTCACACTACATGCAGGGAATGCTGAGACTTCAGGCGGCTACTTCATTCAATCCGCGGGTGAACGAAGATAAGCTCGCATGAGGAATCATTACCAGCGGTTTGGCGAGTTTGTCGCAATACCGTTTCGCGCGATAATAGGCATCGTGGCTGACACAGTCTGTTGGGCACACAACGACATCGGACTGCGCCAGGAGGGTGTTTAATCTGAGTCGGCTGTCTTCTTTGCCGCCATCGTGGTAGAGAAAGGTGCCGTTAAACTGCTCCACCAGTGTGCGGAAAAAACTGTACTGACTGGCGCGCCCTCCCACGTATAAAATGGCGCGTCCTTTCAGGTTGTTCAGTGGACAGGCGGGCGAATCGCTTATATCACATGCCGTGGCACACTGGGCATGGAGCAGGCGGCGCAAGGTGGATTCCACCGCTTCCAGCTCGTCCTGGCTGTCGGTGATTTCGTTTCTCAATTGCAGGTTGTGTTCGGACATCTCCTTAAACTGCGCTTCAAGCGCTTTCGCGCGTTTGTCCGCCTGATTGGCGCGTGACACGGCCGCAAACAGTTGGTCACTGAGTGTTTCTACCATGGTTTCCAGTTGTGTCACATGAGAACTCTGCTCCAGTTCCTTCACGCGCTCCTCAGCCTTTTCCAAAACGTTCAGTCTGGCCTGTTGTTCCTCAATTTGTTGGCGCAATTGCTCGATTTCGACGTCTCTGTCCCGCAGCTTTTTCGCCATGGCCTCTGTGGATTTGGAAAACGTGCTCTGTGCAATCTGGCTGCGTTCGCGCAGCTTGCCAAGGGACTTGATGTCATTCCGGGTGGATGCCCCCTGCAGGTGTGACAGCATGTGCACTTCTCCGGAAATTTTTTGCAGCATGGCATGGTCGAGCCTGGGATGAGTCACGACGGCCCAAAAAGCGCCGGCAATGTCACCGGATTGCAAGGATGCCTGCCACATCGCATCAAAATCTTCCGTAGTGCGTGCGGACGAATACCGTTTGATTTCCCGTTGATATTTTTTATCCAGAAACTTTTGAATATAACGTGAGGGTGGGACCGCCTCACTGGCTGCGGAGACAAACATACTGTGTAGTTGAAAGTCTGTGGTGTGCTGATCATCGATCAGGTGGAATTTTCGCGCTGCCTGTCGAATTTCATCGAGCGAAAGGCATGTGCCGATAATGCTGCAGTGAAAATTGCTGTGCAACTGCCAGAGTTTCTTGCGGCCATTAAGTTTTTTTGCCGATGATCTGGTGGCTACGCCGCTGGCGATAGCGGATTCTGTCGTGGCTTTTTCACACATGGCAGGGGCTCCTGATTGTTATTAATGTAAATAATAATTATTCGCATTAAAAAATCAAGAGCGAACTGCTTCCTTGGCGCTGACGCTGGAAAAAGCGTCAACGCTCGCTCTGAAAACGTTACTTCTGAAAAGGCAACGTGATCGGAAACAACGGATCAAAGTCCGCAGTGGTTTTCTGTGCCTTGGCTGCGAAGCTTTTCATCATGTCTTCCGGTCGGAACATGCCGGATTGCCAGGTCGCCATGTATTTCAGGCTATCTGCCACGCTGTGATCCCGGCTGTAATTCAGCATCTCCTTGCATCCCGCCACCGCCATGGGTGATTGCTCGGCGATCTGATGGGCGACACCCATCACGGCATCCATCATCGCTTCGTGCGTGGGGTAGACGTCATTGACCAGGCCGTGTTGCTTCGCTTCCTGAGCGGTAAATCTGCGGCCCGTGTAGGCCAGTTCTCGGGCGATGCCTTGCGGAATCAAGGTAGGCAGGCGCTGTAAGGTCCCCAGGTCAGCGGTCATGCCCAGATGCGTTTCCTTGATGGTGAAGTACGCGTCTTCCGTGCAATAGCGCATATCTGTGGCGCAAATCATATCCAGTGCGCCCCCGATGCATCCCCCCTGTATGGCGGAGATGACCGGCATGCGAGCTTCTTCCAGCACGTTAAAGCAGTCCTGGAGTTGCAGCACCAGCCGGCGCAGGTTTTCTCCCAATCGGGCCGGATCACCTTTGGTGGGGATGTTGCCGCCAGTGGTGAATACTGCCAGATCCATCCCGGCGCAAAAATGCTTGCCCGTGGAAGACAGCACGATGACGCGTGCCGTTCCCTGAGCGTTGATGTCTCGGATGAGCGTAGGGAGTTCCCGCCAGAAGTCCGCATTCATGGTGTTCAGTGCATCGGGCCGATTCAGGGTAACCTGCGCGATGTGTCCGGTGGTTTCAACCGCAAAAGCGTGGTAATCCATGCTGTTTCATTCCTCTTTACATTGTAAAGGTTGGTTGCCTGAGAAGGCAGAATCATGATTCAGTATGGTCAATCGCCTGGCTCCCGGTCATTATCATTTGTTAATGCACGATGGATATCTGTTGAATGAACAACGGGCGGCTAGTGCCTCAGCTTTTTCTCCTGTCGGTACATCAACACACCGGCGATGAACACCGCAATGCTCACGATGAGAATGATAATGCTGGCCAGCGCATTGATTTCCGGGCTCACACCCAGCCGCACACTCGAATAAACGACCATGGGTAAGGTGGTGGCCCCGGGACCGCTCACAAAACTGGCCACCACCAGATCATCCATGGACAGCGTGAACGCGAGCAACCAGCCGGCCACCAGCGAGGGCGCAATGATGGGCAATGTGATGGTCAGGAAAACCCGTATCGGCCGTGCACCCAGGTCCATTGCCGCTTCTTCCAATGAGCGATCCATGGTGACGAGACGACTGCGTACCACCACCGCCACGTAAGCCATGGAAAAGGTACTGTGTGCGAGAATCACAGTGAGTTGCCCCCGTTCCGGCCAGCCGAGCAGGTTTTCCAGTGACACAAACAGCAACAGCATGGACAGACCGATAATGATGTCCGGCATGACCAGAGGCGCTGCGACCATCACGTCCAATGATTTTCTCATCTTTGATCGCTGAAAACGTACCAGCACAATGGCGGCCAAGGTGCCGAGGACGACAGACACACAGGCGGTTAAAAAGCCGATTTTAATGCTCAGGAACGCCGCGCCCAGCAGTTGGGAGTTGTCCAGCAATTCCGAATACCACTTGGTGCTGAATCCGGCCCACACCGTGACCAGACGGCTTTCATTAAATGAGTAAACTATCAGGCTGATAATGGGGATGTAGAGGAACGCAAACCCCAACAGCAGCATCAACGTGGACAACCAGCGCATTCGCTTCATTCGTCATCCCTCCGGTCAGGTTGGTCGTAGTTCTGCATCAAGACAAACGGGATGATCAGAGCGACCAGGAGCACCATGGTCAGGGCGGAGGCCAGCGGCCAATCCTTGTTATTGAAGAACTCGATCCACATCATTTTACCGAGCATGAGCACGTCAGGACCGCCCAGTAAATCCGGAATAATGAACTCTCCCATGACGGGGATGAACACCAGCATCGAACCGGCGATCACGCCGGGCATCGATTGTGGCAGCGTCACCGTGAAAAATTGCGTCAGTGGTCGAGCACCAAGATCAGCGGCCGCTTCCAGCAAGCTGGGGTCAAGCTTTACCAGCGTGGCGTAGAGCGGAAGGATAAAGAAGGGCAGATACGAGTACGCATCGCCGATGTAGACGGCCCACTCGGTGTGCAGAATGTTGAGCGGCGTATCGATCACGCCGAGCCACATCAGAAAGTTATTCAGTAGCCCATTCGTTTTGAGAATACCGATCCAGGCGTAGACGCGAATCAGAAAGGACGTCCAGAACGGTAGAATCACCAGCATCAGTAAGGGCGTGCGCAAATGGCGCGGGGCATTCGCAATGGCATACGCCATGGGGTACCCGATCAGAATACAAATCAGCGTGGAGATCGTGGCAATGCGTAACGACCCCCATAGCGCGCTGATGTACAGAGAGTCCTGGGCAAGCATGAGGTAATTGCCCAGATTGACTTTGATCGTAATCAGCCCGTCTTCCATGGTACGGATCAGGTCGTGGTAGGGAGGCAACCCGAGACGCGCCTCGGTGAGACTCATTTTCAGTACGAACAGCAACGGCAATACAAACAGCACCCCCAGCCACAGAATGGGGATGCCGGCGATCAGAGAAGAAAAGCGTTTGTTCATTGGCTCAGAATACCGCAGCTGAAGGGCGACCAGCTTAAGCTTACGGGCTGCTCCCAGTTCAAAGGCTGCTCAGCCAATGGCTGAACATTGCTTTGGGTGAACTTGATGCGCACACCGGGGGCGACTTCGGCATGATAGATCGACACATCGCCGAGATAGGCAATCTCCTTGATTACCCCTTCTACACTGTTCTGCGCATCGGAGGTTGTGCTTACCTGAATCTTCTCAGGCCGCACGATGATGCTGACCTCCATGTCGGGTGCCAGCGGCTGACCATGGTGCACCACGAAGTCGCGATCCAAGCGCTCGCTCTTCAGCGTGACCAGCTCACCGTCCTGACTGACGACACGGGCGCTCAGGAGATTGGCCGAGCCGATGAATCCGGCGGCATAGCGCGTGGCCGGAAATTCGTAGATGCGGCGGGGCGTGTCCAGTTGTTCGATGCGCCCGGCATGCATCAAGGCAATGCGCGAAGACATGGTCATGGCTTCTTCCTGATCATGCGTCACTACGATAAAGGTGGTTTTCAAGCGCTCCTGCAGATTCACCAGTTCAAACTGCGTTTCTTCCCGCAACTTCTTGTCCAATGCACCTAACGGCTCGTCCAGCAACAGAATTTTAGGGTGCTTGGCCAGGGCTCTGGCGAGCGCGACACGCTGCCGCTGGCCCCCGGACAGTTGATGAGGTTTACGCTTGGCGTACGCTTCGATTTTCACCAGCGCCATCATTTCCTGAATGCGGGCGTTCAGTTCCGCTTTCGACAGGCCATCCCGCTTTAATCCGTAGGCAATGTTGTCCGCCACGGTCATGTGGGGAAACAATGCGTAAGACTGAAACATCATGTTCACGGGGCGGGAGTACGGCGGCACCTCGGTCATGTCCTGGCCGTCGATGAATATGCGACCCGAACTGGGCGTTTCGAAACCCGCCAGCATGCGTAGCAGGGTTGTTTTGCCGCAGCCGGATGCCCCCAGCAACGAAAAAAACTCGCCGGGATAAATATCCAGGCTGATGTCGTCCACGGCGTAGACCGCACCGAAGTTTTTTGACACCTGCTTGATTTGAACAATGGGTGACTCTGCCGCCATCTCGTACTCTCAAATTCTGCGCTTAAAAAAGTGAGGCCGCTTGGTGCGGCCTCGTGGAACATCCCTTTACATGCCGGTTTTGAGTCGCGTCCAGGCGCGGTTCATGTCGCGCGCCTGCTTGTCCGTTGGTGTTTTCAGCACCAGCAGTTTTTCACGCGTGGCGGCCGGTGGATACACACCAGGATCGTTGGCAATCTCCGCATTCACAAATTCTGCGGCCTTGGCGTTCGCGTTGGCATAGGCCACAAAATTGGTGGCTTCTGCGATCACATCCGGGCGCAACAGATAATTAATGAACTTGTGCGCCTGCTCCACGTTTTTGGCATCCGCAGGAATGGCCATCACATCGGTCCAGATCACCGCGCCTTCCGATGGTACCGCATAGGCCACCGTCACACCATTTTTGGCTTCTGCGGCACGGTCGCGGGCTTGAAGAATGTCACCGGAGTAACCGTGTGCCACACAGATGTCACCGTTGGCCAGATCATTGATATATTGAGAGCTGTGAAAATATTTGATGCTGGGACGTACGGACGCCAGCAGATCGGTCGCTTCTTTTACTGCACCGGCGCTGAAATCGCTGGTGTCTTTCCCCAGATACGCACGCGCGGCCACAAATACCTCTGTCGGGTCATCCATTAGGGACACGCCACAGGCACTTAACTTTTTCACGATTTCCGGATCAAACACCAGGCGCCAGGTGTCCTTGGGCATGTCGCCAAGAATCGCCGTGACCTTTTCGACGTTGTAGCCGATGCCGGTGGTGCCCCACATGTAAGGCACCAGATGCGCATTGTCTGCATCAATATCGTTCAGCGAGGTCATGATGCCTGCATCCAGATTCGCGATATTGTTCATCTGACCTTTGTTCAGCTTCTGATAAACCCCTGCCTTGATGTGGCGATCCGCAAACGGGCGTGCGGTAGGAAACACCAGATCGTAACCGGAGCGCCCGGCAAACAGCTTGGCTTCCAGCACTTCATTGGAGTCATACACGTCGTAACTCACCTTGATACCGGTTTCGGCTTCAAAGTTCGCCACGGTGTTTTCAGCGATGTAGTCAGACCAGTTGTAAATATGCAGTTCGTCTGCAGACACGGTCGTTGCAAGAGAAATCGCCGCCAGAACGGCACCCAATCTTGTGCGCATAGTCGTCCTCAAAGGGAAATAGGTTAATTGTTCACCAGATTGACTGGCAATCGCGCGAACTATGCGGTTTTTTTTGCAAAAAATAAATAGGTCTGACAACTATTTTTTCAGGGACTGAATCCGCTCAGGGGAAGTCCTTTAAAACCCCCGTGGCACGGGGGATAGGATAAGATCATACGATGGAAAATCTGGCCGAAAAAATGCGCCCTTTCACATTGATTTCTCAGGCATTATCAAAGCGGCTGGTTTTCAGGCTGTCTTTAATCTTTTTCAGATGATTGTGGAAATCCGGACCGCGCTTCAACGTCACGCCCGTGGCCAGAACATCGATAATCGCCAGATGGATGATCCGCGATGTCATCGGCATGAAAATGTCCGTGTCTTCAGGGGCGGTCACGGTCAGCGCGACACTGCATTTCTCTGCCAGGGGAGAGTTTGGCTGGGTGATGCCAATGACCGTTGCACCTGCCAGGCGAGCGGTATCGGCAATTTCCACCAATTCCTTGGTGCGACCTGTGTACGAGATGGCGACAATCACATCGCCTGTGTGAGAGCCGGCTGCGACCATGCGTTGCATCAAAAAGTCATCATAGGCCGTCACCGGGATGTTGAAACGGAAAAATTTGTGCTGGGCGTCCAGGGCCACCGGAGCTGAACCACCAAATCCGAAAAAGGAAATCTGCTTGGCCTGACACAGGTAGTTGATGGCTTTGTCCAGTTCCACCAGATCGAGCCCCTTGCGTGCGCTGTCCAGCGCATTGATGGAGCTGGCAAAAATTTTGTCCGTGTACTCTTCCAGCGTATCGTCCGGGTCGACGTTTTCGCTTACGTAGGGCGTGCCTTTTACCAGGCTCAGGGCCAGCTGAATCTTAAAATCGGGGTAGCCACTGGTTTCAAATCGGTTACACAGTCGGTTAACCGTTGGTTCACTCACCTCAGCCGCTTTCGCCAGCGCTGCGATGCTGGACCGGGTCGCCGCCTCCGGGTCTTTCAAAATCACTTCCGCGACTTTTCGTTCGGATTTGTTGAGTGTTTCCAGCTTTTCCTGAATCTGCTTTAACAGGTTTGCCACGACATTACCTCTGTTTAATCGCCAGACGCTTCTCCGGAGCCTCCTGCGAAAGGAGGAGGGACAAGTTTGACAAATGTTGTAAATTAACTACATGTTAATAAAAACACTGGAAAGGATAAAGCAGTTACCGGGAAATATCGCAAAAATGTAGTAAAAATATCAATATTATAGTTGTAAATGGCAATATCATGCGATAAAGTTTCCTCAATGTTGTTATTTTACTACATTGTCTGGTGTTGCCCACAACGTTACCCGGCACTGCGCTGACTGAGATCGTCCACGTATGAATAAGAAAAATGTACCCGATACTGTTTTCGTCATGTTCGGCGCAATGGGTGACCTGGCGCAGCGTAAGCTGTTTTTGTCCCTGTACCAGTTGGACCGCGCTGGTTTGCTCGGCGTCAATTCCAAAATCATCGGCCTGGGTCGCCATGAGATGACTCGCGATGAGTTCATTGCCCACACCAACAAGAGCATGCAGCGGTTTGTGAAAGAGAAGTCGCTGGAAAAAGCCGCGTTGGCCAGTTTTTCCGATCGGCTGGAATATCTGGGGATGGACTTCTCGGTGGATGCGGGTTACCAATCCCTGATGACTTATCTGGCGCAATATCCGGATCATCAGGTGGTGCTTTACTATGCGACGCCCGCCAGCCTGTATGCGATGATCAGCGAGCACCTGGCTAAACTGGGTGCGATCAACGAGCGCACTCGAGTGGTGGTGGAAAAGCCCATCGGGCATGACTTTGAATCCAGTTGCCTGATTAACGATCAGTTGGCTTCCTATTTCAAAGAAAGTCAGATCTATCGGATTGATCACTACTTGGGTAAAGAGACGGTTCAGAATCTGATCGCCCTGCGATTTGCCAACTCCCTGTTTGAAAGCCAGTGGAACCACAATCATATCTCCCATGTGGAAATTACCGTGGCCGAGTCCGTCGGTATCGAAGGGCGCTGGGGATATTTTGATAAAGCGGGACAGTTGCGGGACATGGTACAAAACCATCTGCTTCAGCTCCTGTGTCTCATTGCGATGGATGCTCCGGACGATTTGTCCGCCGACAGCATACGTAACGAAAAAGTGAAGGTGCTGAAAGCGCTGAAACCCATTCCACCGGATCATATGGATACCGCCCTGGTGCGTGGCCGTTACAACAAAGGCATTTGCGACGGTCAACAGGTGCCGGGCTATCTGGAAGAAGAGGGGGCGAACCCGCAGAGCACCACCGAGACGTTTGTGGCGTTCAAGGCGGAAATTGCCAACTGGCGTTGGGCCGGAGTGCCGTTTTATATGCGAACGGGCAAGCGAATGCCTGAAAAGCTCTCGCAGATCATTATTCACTTTAAGCCGGCGGTGCATTTTATATTCGATCCGGATCAGAAGCGCATTGCACACAATAAATTGATGATTCGTCTGCAGCCGGATGAAGGAATCTCCCTGCAGGTGTTGACCAAGGATCAAGGCCTCGACAAGGGCATGCGATTGCGGCAGGGGCCATTGCAATTGAATTTTTCGGAGACCTTTCAGTCACCCCGTATTCCTGACGCCTACGAAAGGCTGTTGTGGGAGGTGATGAATGGCAATCAGTATCTCTTTGTCCGCCGGGATGAAGTGGAGTGCGCCTGGCGATGGTGTGACCAGTTGATTGAAGGCTGGAACGAATCCGGCGTGCAGCCAAAAAAGTATCCGGCGGGCTCCTGGGGGCCGGCTTCGGCCATCACGTTGATTGCCCGTGACGGGCGCTCCTGGCACGAGGATCTATGACATGACCGAATTGGATCGACCGGACTGGTTACCGGGCACCGTGGAATGGCAGGCGGTGGAAGATCGGGTGCAATTAGCTGAGACTTTGGCAGAATTTACGGTTCAAGCGTTGAACAAAGGAATGGCGGAAAACGGTGTGGGTGCCATTGCAGTATCGGGCGGTAGCACCCCACTGGCCTTCTTTCAGGCACTTTCCGCAAAAACATTGGCATGGACGCAGGCGGCCATTGCGCTCGTTGATGAGCGCTTTGTCCCCGCCACCCATTCAGACAGTAACGAACGGCTGGTCCGCGAACACCTGCTGGTGAACGAGGCGACGCGTGCACAGTTCTATGGCATGGTGCACCCGTCGCGGGTGGCCGAAGGCGATATTGATGGCAATGTACACTGGGTGGAACAGCAGTATGCACAGCTGCCGGCGCAGCTGGATGTGACGGTACTGGGTATGGGCAATGATGGACACACCGCGTCTTTGTTTCCGGGCGCGGCGGAGCTGAGTAACGCATTACACATTGAAACACCCCATCGTGTCAGCAAGATGCAGCCGAAAACAGCGCCTCATGCGCGTATCACACTGACTGCCCCGATGATTCACCGGAGCAAGGCGCTGGTACTGCATATTGTGGGTGAAGACAAACTGCACACGGTGCAACAAGCGCTCAACTTGAACGACCCGGCGCGTATGCCCATCGTTCAGTTTTTACGCGGGAGTGCCTTGCAGCCGGCACCACTGACGATTTTTTGGAGTCCCTGATCATGAGGCAACAGGCGCAGGTTCACGTTACTTCTGATACGCCGATTCGCGCGCAGGATGCCCTGCTCGACAACTGGTGCGCGCAGTCACCCATCATTCCGGTGATCTCGATTGAATCGCTGGAGTATGCGGTGGCGCTCGGGCAAGCTCTGGTCGCCGGAGGCTTGAATGTGCTCGAAATCACCTTGCGAACCGAATTTGGGTTGCCGGCTATTGAGGCGTTACGAAATGCGTTGCCGGATGCGATCATTGGTGCGGGAACGGTACTGGATCAGGCGCAGTTTCGCGCAGCGGTTTCTGCCGGCAGCCAGTTTGTAGTGACGCCCGGTGCGAGCCGGAGATTGTTGACAGAGATGATTGCCTCAGACGTGCCCGTGTTGCCCGGTGTCGCGACGATTTCAGAAGTGCTGGAAGGGTATGAGCAGGGCCTGCGCCGGTTCAAGTTTTTTCCGGCGGAAGTGGCCGGGGGTGTACCTGCATTGAAGGCCTTCGCCGGGCCATTACAAGGCGTTAAATTCTGCCCGACGGGTGGTATCAAGCCTGAGAATATCAAACAGTACCTGGCGCTCGACAACGTGATCGCCGCTGGCGGTACCTGGCTCACACCCGCTGCCATGATTCAATCCCAAGACTGGTCGGGCATTACCCGATTGGCGAAAGACAGTCTGGCGCTGTTGCGCCCGTGAAAATTCTGGCCTCGGGGGTCAGGTACCCCTGAACAAGTTTGTCCCCAAGTTGTCCCGCTTCGGCGGGGCTTTTTTTTTCCGGCACTGCATAGGCTACACTTAGGGTCATTGGAAATAAATGACAGACACAAGAGAAGGGTTAGGGTGAATGCGGGGAAGCCACGCCAAGTTCCGAAAATGGGTAGGTAATGCACTGTTGATGCTGATCACAGGGGTCAGCGGTGTATCGACCGCCGACGTGCTTAATGTGGTGTCCACGGAGTTTCCACCCTATTCCTATCAGCAAGACGGGAAGGTCACTGGCCTTGCGGTGGAGGTGGTGGTGGCCATGCTTGCCCATGCCGGTGTGCAACACAAACCCGTACAGCTCTGGCCCTGGGCACGGGCCTATGAAACCGCCTTGCATCAACCAAATACCCTAGTGTTCAGTATTGCACAATCCCCTGAGCGAATGACCAGTTTCCATTGGGTTGGTGAAATTGCCCCGTATGAGATCTATCTCTACAAGTTAAAAGCCCGTGACACCATCAGGGTAAACAGCCTGGATGAGGCCAAAAAGTATCTGGTCGGTGGCGAAATCAAGGACATCAAGCAGCAGTATCTGGTGAAGCAGGGATTTGTCGAGGGCAAGAATCTGATTCTGGCGGCGGATGATCGCATCAATCTGCGCAAGCTGTTTGCCAGTCGAATCGACCTGTTGCCGTTCAATCGGTTCAGCATCGCACTGGTCGCGGCGCAGGAGCAACTGGATGCCTCCGCGCTTCAGCGACTGATCAAACTGGATGAAATTTCGTACTCGTTGTTTGTGGCGGCGAATCTCGATACCCCGATGAGCGTGGTGGAGAAACTGCAGGATGCCATTCGCACCCTGCAGCATGATGGCACGATAGAACGTATTCAGTGGCGGTATCTCAACGAGTAGCCTGTGCCTGGGTCTCCAACCGCATTTGCCTCGCTGCCGCGACCATGTTGTGCAAGGCGGGGCGCACTTCTTCCCAGCTGCGGGTTTTCAAACCACAATCCGGATTCACCCACAGGCGATTCTCAGCCAGTGAGGCTTGGGCCGCCTTGAGCCGCGCCAGGATGCCTTCCCGAGTCGGCACGTTGGGTGTGTGAATGTCATACACGCCTGGGCCAATTTCGTTGGGGTACCGTGTGGATTGGAATGCCTCCAGCAAATCCATGTTTGATCGGGACGACTCGATGGTAATGACGTCAGCATCCATGCGCGCTATGGCATCGAGAATATCATTGAACTCCGAGTAGCACATGTGTGTATGGATCTGGGTTTCATCTCGAACGCCGTTGGCCGCCAGCCGGAAGCAGTCCACCGCCCAGCGCAGATAATCTGCCCATGCGGATTGGCGCAGCGGCAGTCCTTCGCGCAGGGCCGCCTCATCGATCTGGATCATCTGCACGCCCGCTTTTTCCAGGTCGAGCACTTCTTCTCGAATGGCCAGGGCGATCTGCGTGCAGGTGGTTTCCAGCGGTTGATCATTGCGCACAAACGACCAGTTCAGAATGGTGACCGGGCCGGTGAGCATGCCCTTCATTGGCTTGTCGGTCAGCGACTGGGCAAAGCGCGTCCAGGCCAGGGTCATGGGGTGTGGGCGCGACACATCACCATACAGAATCGGGGGCTTCACGCAGCGGGACCCATAGGATTGCACCCAGCCGAATTGAGTGAACGCAAACCCGCCCAGTTGCTCACCGAAATACTCGACCATGTCGTTGCGCTCCGGCTCACCATGCACCAGCACATCCAGCCCGAGCGCTTCCTGCTCGGCCACGCACGTCGTGATTTCCGCCTCCATCAGGGCTTGATAGTCGGACGCACTGAGTTCGCCGCGTTTGAATTGCTGGCGCGCTTGCCGAATGGCCGTGGTTTGCGGGAATGAGCCGATGGTGGTGGTCGGGTAATGCGGTAAATTGAACCGATGTGCCTGGGCGGTCGCGCGCGTTGCGAAAGGTGATCGTCGCTGCGCCCAATCGGGGCTTACCTGGGCCACGGCCTGCTGTACCCGGGGATCGTGAATACGTGTTGAGGTCGCTCGTCGTTGCAGTGCGGTCTGATTGTTCGTCAACTCATTTGCCACCGAGTTTCGGCCTGTGTTGAGCGCTCTGGCCAGTGTGTCCAGTTCCGCGAGTTTTTGCACGGCAAAGGCCAACCAATCTTTGATTGCCGGAGTGAGTGTTTGCTCCTGGGCGAGGTCCACGGGCACATGCAGGAGCGAACAGGTAGGTGCAAGCCAGAGCCGCGACTTGAGCTTGTCGTGCACCGGTGTCAACCAATCTAGGAGTTGATTGAGGTTGGCTTTCCAAATGTTTCGCCCGTCGATGACCCCCAGAGACAGTACTTTGTGCGCAGGCAGCCAGTCTATGAGCCGTTGAACTTCGTTGCGATCGGTCAGCGCGTCCACATGCAGTCCGGCTACGGGTAGTTCGCAGGCAATCTGAAGGTTGTTTTGCAGGCTGCCAAAGTAGGTGGTGAGTAACACATTCGGCCGGCTGGCCTTCAGGTGATGATAAGCGAGATGAAAGGCATGCTTCCACTCTGGGGCGAGGTCCAGCACCAACAGTGGCTCATCTACCTGCACCCATTCCGCACCGGCCTCCGCCAGCGCCTCCAGTAACTCGCCGTAACTGGGCAGCAACCGTTCGAGCAGTGCCAGTTTGTTTGAGCCATCCAGCGTTTTGCCGAGCCAAAGGTACGTGACCGGCCCGATGATCACCGGTTTGATGGGCTTGTTGCGGGTTTTGGCTTCCGCGATCTGGTCCAGTAACCGAGTCGCCTGCAGTGAAAATTCAGTGTCTGCTGCGAACTCCGGCACGATGTAGTGATAATTGGTATCAAACCACTTGGTCATTTCTCCCGCCTCGGTGCAGGTGCAGGCCGTGTCCTGCGCACTGCGTCCCCGAGCCACGCGAAAATAGGCGTTGAGCGTGTCGTCGGTGTGGCCTGCACGTTCGGGCAGATTCCCGAGTGTCACACTCATATCCAGTACATGGTCGTAAAAGGAAAAGTCGCCGACGGTGGTGAAATCCAGCGCGGCCTCAGCGGTGCCATTCTGCTCCCGCAGGGTGGCGCCGGTTAACCGCAGGTCAGTTTCTGTGGTCTGGCCGCGCCAAAAGGCTTCCAATGCGTGCTTGAGTTCCCGGTTTGCCCCGATTCGAGGTAAACCCAGGTGATGTGTTTTGATCATGGTGAGACTCCTTTATCTGTCAGGAGTCATCGTAGTGGTGAAATATTATAAATAATAATGGTTATTTTTTATCTAATTATAAATATTATTTATGAATATTGTGCACGATCGTTTTTTTAATTAGTTGATTCCTGCTGTCCCCCAGCTAGACAATTTAACGCGTCTTCACTATACAGTAGATAAACCACTATCTTTAAACTCAGGTTTATTTTAATGCGACTTTTTTCGAATGCTCTGTTCGTGCTGTTAATAACTGCATGCGCTGCTTCAGGTCCAATTTTTCAACAAGTTGAAAAGTTCGAGCCGCCATATGCAACGTTGTATTTTTTTAGACAATCTCAATTTGTCGGAGGAGGTGATTGTCCAGTCATCAGCATGGATAGCAAGAGAGTTGGCTGTTTGCAAAATGGCGGTTATTGGAGACTAAAGTTGGTTGAAGGTAGCCACATTATTAAAGTTGAGCCTAATTTCGGTGATTTGTTCGAAAAACCTGCGTACAAATTTGAGATAAAAGCAGGTGAGGTTAAATTTATTGAGTGGACTATTGGCGTACAGGATGTGATGATCATCGGAAGTTCTACATCGGTAACGACTTCAGAGGCACTTATTGAGCATGAAGCAGGAGTGGCTATCTCGAAGTTAGGGCCTTTGCATGAAGCTTACCTTCCTCCAGAGTAGGCTCGATGGTCTAAGACCGAGCATTGAATCAAAACAGCCTAGTCATCGATAAACTTTTTAGGTTTATCATATCGTTCTGTCCTCACGTGCATCGTAAAAGAATTGTCACCGGAGTCAGGCATCCCTCATACTTTGGATTTTTTGCGAATCTGCTCATCATGCCAGAGGTTTCAGTTTGCCACTGGAGTTTTAGGGATAGCGATAATGCCCAGTAACGGGAAAATCAAAAAGCATGTCTTCCAGTACCGGGCCCGCGCCAATGTTGTGTGCGATCAGTGGCTTACGGCTCTGTGCAGATGTTTGGTCGGTGACAATACCAATGTGGGGCAGATTGCCCGGCAGCATCCAGGTGACGATGTCACCCGGGAGATAGTCGCTGGCGGTGCGAGATAGGGGTAAGGATGTGCCATGTCGCGTAAAAAACACGCGAAGATTGGGTACCCGCCGGTGATCGATATTGGTATCCGGTCGCGATAAACCCCAAATGCGGCGGGAGGGGTAGTCGTCAAAATGCGCCTTAATATCCTCGTGAACGCGCTGCTGCAAATCCACCCCGACCTGCCGCAGCGCGCGGATCACCACATCGGTACACACACCGGTGTTTTCCGGTACATCCCCATTGGGGTATGGAATCTGCACATACGCCGGTTCATAGCGTACCTGATGATACGTGCGTTCCAGAGCGGCTTGTGCCAGCGGCAGGTTCTGTGCCCAGCCCGTGCACGCGAGGCAAAGCCCCATGCACGGGATGAGTTGAGCGCGAAGTGGTGTCATAGTGCTTCCAGTATATCGCAGGGGGCAGTTTGCGGGAGTTAAAAAATGGTATGCTCTCTGAATAAGCGATGGGTGTGTTTGAAGAACAGTTTCAATCGTTGAAATCAAATGCTATGGCAATATCAAAAAAAACTCAAAGGGACAAAATTGGTTGTCCTAAGATCTATTTATGGTCTGCTCGCGCACTGACCATTGGCTCAGTGAACGGCACATTTTGTACTAACAATATGATGAACACTTTTGCGCTTAGCTTGAATAATCCAATCTTAGTGGAAGATTCGAAGTTAGAGTGCGCGGAAAATTCTATTTCAGAAACTCAAGCCATTCTGATTGAACCTGGAAGTCAGCTCAAATTAAGTGTTAATAACAGCCGCTTGATACTTTTGTCCATACTAGCACTTACGGCCGACCGAGAGGTTTTGCTTGATAGTTACCCTTTTAAAAGTAAAGGCATGTATCACACTCTGGAAAAACCGGGGGAAGCGTTGTTGGCGTATTTTCGGGATATAGACGATCAAGAACTTGATGCGAATGCAGCAGGCAAACTTGTTGATTTAGCCATAAACCCTAGAGGCCGCACAAAGGTTCCGAAAATAAAAGATGGCAGAATAAGGGAATTGGTCATTCACATGCTCAATAATCCAGCTCAGGTGAATTCCAGTGAAGAAATCGCGAAACGCCTTGGCTTTAGTAAATATCGGTTTTTGCACCTATTCAAATCTGAAGTTGGCATGACCTATGGCAATTTTAAAAAAATTCTAAAGATGAAAGCTTTTACCCAGGCATTTGCCAGGTATCGAAAAATAACCGACTCTGCCCATGAGGCAAATTTTACTGACCTCGCCCATTTCAGCAACAGATTCAAAACGATTTCCGGCCTCACTCCCGGGCAGTTTTACGGTGATTTCGACCACCTTCGACTATTTATCGATTGATGGCAGGTTCGCTCAAGGTTTTTTAACTCCCAACCTGCTCCATCTACCCCTCCCCGAAAATATTTTATCGAATAGCAACTTCTTACAATATCGCATCAATGTGCAGCGGTATCATTTTTTACATGATTAACAACCAGGATTTCAGGCAGGAGTACTTCCAATGGCGAATGCACATCATTTCGACACTCAAACTGTCGCAAAAGCCTATGACAGAAGAAGCGGAATTTACGACATAACCGTCGCAAAATCTGAATTTCCTTATCATATCCAGGCTCTGAAGCACGTCGAATTTAGAGAAAACATGAAAATACTCGAAGTGGCTACTGGACCAGGGCGAGTGGCTTTAGAGCTACTAAACAAAATGGATGCGACTTCTGACTTATCTGGAATTGATCTTTCCAGCAAAATGATTCAGAAAACAAAAAGTCGGTTACGAAAAGCGGGTTTCTCCAATTTCGAGTTACGCGTTGGTGATTGCCACCACTTACCCTGGCCTGATAACTATTTCGATGTGGTTTACAACGGCTACATGATGGATTTACTACCAGATGAAGATATACCGCCAGCATTGCAGGAATTTTATCGGGTATTAAAACCAGGCGGCAAATTAGTTCTGGTCAATATGAGCAAGGAAAACCAACAAAAAAACTTTCTGGAGAGCATTTACATTAAATTGCCCAAACTTCTTGCGCTTTATCTGATGGGAAATTGTCGGCCCGTGCAACTTGCTCAAACGGCAGCAGAAGCAAATTTCCGCCGCGTAAAAAGAACTTATCTTGGTGGGAAACATCCATCAGAAATCGTCACCGGTTTTAAACCCAATTTCGAAACAATGGGAGCGCAAAATGAGCCTGCATAAATGGCGGGGCTGGTTGGTTGGCTTGATACTCCTAATAGTTGGATTGGCGCAGGCAGCAGAGCTGGAAGCAACGGTGCAAGGGTCATTCTTAACGATGGTGTCAGCAGAGGTCTATGAGGCGGTGAGTTCCGACCGTTCAATAAACAGCCTCTATCTAAATGCGGGAGTCGGGTTTGCACTCTGGCAAAATCTGGAACTCTACTGGTTGGGAACGTTGATCAGTAACAATGGGCACTCAATAGATAAATTCAAACCATCCTTAGGAAAAATGAATGATGATAGCTACGGAATGGGTACAAACGGGCTGATTCGTTTTCAACTGATAAGCATCGACACTGTCGGGGTATTTGTCGATGCTGCCAGTGGCATTGTTTATTTTAGTCAAGCTTTCCCCTCACAAGGAACTCACTGGAATGCGTATTCCAGAGTGGGCGTCGGGTTATCACATCAACTTTCGGAAAATAATCATATTGATGTGGCCTATCGTCGAATGCACATTTCTAACGGTAAAGGCCTGGTTGATGATAATCCCGCGATTAACAGCCGGGGATTGTCAATAGGTTTTGTATCCGATTTTTAACTGTTAATGGATTCACGTAGACACCTCTGCTGATGACTATGTGTTAGTGGAGCTGAGCACCCACGTTAAAAAACGTCGTTAGGCTTACAGCCTAGGTAGAAAGATTTAGGAGCGACATTATGTATATTCAAAAGTTAAGAGTAAAAACCACCAATGGTGTATTTCTGTTAAAGGTGCTTACCTTGATTTCTGCCAGTGTAGTTTTATCCGGCTGTGATGGAATGGGTGACGTCCATGACGCCGGAACAGCAGCGCCTGCTGCTACGGTTGTATCGAGTAAAAGCATAGGTGTGATGCAAGATTTTCCAACGATTAGAGGACGCGATGGGGGCTATAGCGCTAGCGCCTTCGGTTATTCGGTCTGGATTTATGGTGATACGGTGTTAGAAGACGAGGGAGCCGATGGTTCGAAATGGCGTAACAATTCATGGGCATGGACCAGTGATACCGTGGGTGCCGATGGTATCACTGATTTTTCAACGATAGTTGATGCTTATGGTGCACCCGAAGAATTCTTTCCGCAAACGGTAGTTGAGAAAGCGTTTAATGACTCTCACGCTATAACGAATCCGGAGTGTCTGGAACCCTGTGGTGCCCGTACCATGATTTGGCCAGGGGCGTTTATTGAAGATACGACAAATGATCGCATGTTAGTCTTTTACAGCAAGTATGGAGGCCTGCCAGGCGATTTCAATTTTTGGAAAATTGGTAGCTCGATTGCCGTTTGGAATAATTTTAACGAAAGTGTTATACGACCAGAATTTGATGTTTCGGAGACGGAACCCACCTTACTTTTCCCTGAAGGCGACATTCAATATGGCGAAGCGGCCGTGCTCAGCGGCGACCATATTTATGCCTATGGGTGTGAAGACGACATAGACAAACACTGTTATGTCGCAAGAGTTCCCGTAGATGATGCTTTGATTCGATCAAGCTGGCAGTTTTGGCAAGGTAATCAGTGGGGAAGCTCGAACCAAGAGGTGACCTCGGTTTTCAATGGGCATAATATTTTGTCAGTCCATTACAGCCAATACCTTGGCAAATTCATTTGCTTTTATAGCCGACCACTTGAAAATGAAATTTATCTAAGAACCAGCGACACCCCGCAGGGAGCCTGGTCAAAACCGGTTTTTGTCACTGAAACTTTGCCAGGTAGTGATGGAAGTGTCAGTTATGGAGCGTTGGCTCACCCTGAATTTGCAGTGAACGGCGGAGAAATAGAATACCTGACTTATTATCGAAATACCGGGCCACTTCAAGGTGAAATGATGTTATTGGAAATACATCTGAGTCCACGTTAAACATGTTTTAAATTCGCTGCAAATGCAAAAAAAAGGAGTTATAGAGGACATGAAATATTTTGCTCTAACGGTACTTTTACTATTAGAAAATGCTCATAGGTAGAACATTAAGCCGCCTCACAAAGCCGTAGCCCCAAACTGAATCTTCCCGTAGAGCAGTCTCTTTTGGGATGGGCCCTTCCCGCATGAAGCCCAAGAAAGGCAATCAATTTACGCGCAT
>JBPJFY010000015.1:0-94942 GCA_051208045.1 Oleiphilaceae bacterium G1-8 | reverse complement strand
AATCAGTGTTTCGGTTGGCAGTGATAAAACGGCTCATGGAAATTCTGGCTCTCGATGTAAGAGTAATAGAGTGGCGTTATTATCTCACGTTTTGATGCTCAGAGTTAAAAGTCCGACAGGCTCCTAGAGTTAAGTATGAAGTTTGGCTTTCAGTTGCCGCGTTTTGTACTACGATTAAGGAAGTGCTGATAGAAACAGACAGGGTGGTGCATGGCGGACGGCAGCGTGTTGAAACTTGAAAAGAATTCCGGGATTGCGGTAGCAGAGAGTCTGGGGCATGCCCTGGAGCAGTTTTATTCTGCCGGTGCGCCCACCACGATAGATGCCTCGGAGGTTGAGCGCATCGACACATCCGTCATCCAGCTGCTGTACAGTTTTACGCAGAGCATGAAGTCTTCCGGCGTGCGGGTAAGCATTGATTCGCCGTCCGACGTTTTTCGAGAAAGTGTAGTCCGCTTGGGATTTGCAAGTTACTTAGGGTTAGAAGGAATAAAATAATGGCCAAAATTTTAGCGGTTGATGATTCTGCCTCCATGAGGCAAATGGTGACCTTTACATTGAAGGGCGCAGGATATGATGTGCAGGAAGCAGCAGACGGTCAGCAAGCGCTGGATGCCGCTAAAAAACAGCAGTTCGACCTGGTATTGTCGGATGTGAATATGCCGGTGATGGATGGCATCACGCTCGTGCAGAATCTGAGAACATTGCCTAGTTACAAGTTTACGCCGATTCTGATGCTGACCACCGAGTCTGCCGGTGATAAAAAAATGGCGGGAAAGCAAGCCGGTGCGACAGGCTGGTTGGTAAAGCCGTTTAATCCGGATCAGCTGCTGGCGACCATCAAGAAAGTGCTTTAGCGGGGATGATTGCCTCGCACAGCGATAATGCATGCCCTCTGGGTTGTTTGTCAGAGTGATTGTCTAACGGAATTCAACGTCGGAAGCCACCATGAGTATCGATCTCAGTCAGTTTCACCAAGTGTTCTTCGAGGAGAGCTTTGAAGGACTGGATGTCATGGAGTCTGCACTGCTGAACCTGGAAGTGGACAGCGTAGATTCCGAGACCATCAACGAGATATTTCGTGCCGCTCACTCGATCAAAGGCGGGGCAGGCACCTTTGGGTTTGCTTCGGTGGCCGAGTTTACCCATGTACTGGAAACGTTGTTGGATCAGATTCGCTCCGGAGATCGCGATCTCACGACCCAGCACGTGGACCTGTTTTTAAAATCCGTCGACTGTGTTCGAACCATGATCAAATCCCTGGAAGCCGGGGATACGGTGGATACCGCGGAAGCGGATGTGTTGCGCGCGCAGTTTGAAGCGATTCTCAATGGTGAGTCCGCCCCTGCCGGCGGCGACGCGGTCGATACGCCGGTAGATGAGGCGGGAGACGCACCGAAAGCGGCGGACAGTCCGCCAGCGGCAGGTGCCGGATGGAAGATTTATTTTAAACCCGACGCCGACGTGCTTAAAACCGGTAATGAGCCGTCTCGCATGTTTCGCGAGCTGGAGGAAATGGGGCCGATTCAGGTGCAGGCACATGTGGATGACGTGCCGTCGATCAGTGCGATCGACCCGGAGGCCTGCTATCTGGCCTGGACCATTCAGCTGCAGGCAGACGTGGAAAAATCGGCGATCGAGGAGGTGTTCGAGTGGGTCATTGATGAATCGGAGCTGATAATCGAGCCCTTGGGTGGTGTCACCGCCGAATCGATTGAAGCACCCGCGCCTGTCGAAGAACCGAAGACAATTGAACCCGAACCGGTGAAGCCGGAAACTACACCAGAAACCACACCAGAATCTACGCCGGAAGCGCAAGTATCCGCGCCTGCCTCGAAAACACCCGCGACAGCCCCCATTCCCGCGGCAGAGGCGGAGTCGATTGAGCCCGAGGAAGGGGCAAGCCCCAAGGCTGCTTCAAAGAAAGCCGATGCGAAAAAGTCGGAAGTATCCTCTATTCGCGTGGGCATCGATAAAATCGACAGCCTGATCAATATGGTGGGTGAGCTGGTCATCACGCAATCCATGCTCGGCGAATTGAGCCGGGACTTTGATATCAGTCGGTTGCCCAAGCTGCTGGAGGGTCTGGAGCAGCTGAGCCAGAATACACGGGAATTGCAGGAAAACGTGATGCGTATTCGCATGCTCCCGATCAGCTTTACCTTCAGCCGCTTTCCGCGTCTGGTGCATGATCTCAGCCGGGCCACTGGCAAGAAAATCGAATTGAAGTTACTGGGTGAGCAAACGGAACTGGACAAGACCGTGATGGAAAAGATCGGCGACCCGATGGTGCACCTGGTGAGAAATTCACTGGATCATGGTATCGAGTTACCTGCGGATCGTATCGCGGCGGGTAAAGACGAGATGGGGACCATCACTCTGAACGCCTATCATCAGGGTGGGAATATTGTCATTCAGATCATTGATGACGGGCGCGGATTGAACCGGGACAAAATTCTGGCCAAAGCCATCGAAAAGGGTCTGGTGAAGGAGAGTGACTCCCTGAGTGATGATCAGATTTACGAGCTGATCTTCCGGCCGGGATTTTCTACCGCGGATACCATTACAGACATCTCCGGTCGTGGCGTAGGTATGGATGTGGTACGCCGGAACATTCAGGAGTTGAACGGGACGGTCGAAGTGGAATCCACGCCCGGAGAAGGCAGTGTATTCACGATACGACTGCCGTTGACACTGGCGATTCTCGATGGTCAGCTGGTGCGCGTGGGGTCACACACGTACATATTACCGTTGATCTCAATTATCGAATCGATTCCCAGGGACATGACCATGGTACACCGCGTCGCCGGTGGTGCGGATGTGTTAAAGCTTCGCAATGAATATGTGCCCATCATTCGGTTGGATAAAATTCTGCATATACCCAATGTACGTGAGGAACACGACGAGTCACTGTTGGTGGTTGTGGAAGGGGACAACATGAAAGTGGCGCTGCTGGTGGATGATCTTTTGGCGCAGCAGCAGGTGGTCATTAAAAGTCTGGAAGAGAACTACAAGCGGGTAGAGGGTGTTTCCGGGGCGACGATTCTTGGTGATGGCACGGTGGCATTGATCCTGGATATCAGTGGGCTGATTAAACTGGCTGGTGTGCGCAAAGACGAGTACAAATCCGTGAACAAGAATGGCGAGCGCGCTGCCTAACCCTTGATATGTGAGCCGCTGAGCTTTCGGTGTGGAAAACAGTATGTCAGAAGTCATAGAGCAAACAGTGGAAGAGGAGCAGATCGGAGGGCAGTCCTTTGATCCGTCTGAGCAGTATTTAACGTTCTTTGTGGATGACGAAGAATATGGTGTCTCCATACTCAGTGTGCAGGAGATTCGTGGCTGGGAAAATGCGACCATGATTCCCAATTCACCCACCTTCATCAAGGGAGTGATCAACCTGCGTGGTACCGTCGTGCCGATCATCGATCTGAGAGATCGGTTTGGCATGTCGGCCATAGAATATGGCCCGACCACCGTGGTGATTGTTCTTAAAGTACTCACCAGGGACCGACACCACAAAGTGATGGGGATTGTCGTGGACGCGGTTTCGGAAGTGCACAATTTTTCCAGTGCTGAAATCCAGCCTTCACCTGAAATGTCGGACAACGCAAATACCGCCTACATTCAGGGGTTGGGCAGCGTGGGGGAAAAAATGGTAATTCTACTCGACATTAACCGATTGCTTTTGGCTGATTAGTAGAGGCGTGGCGGTACCAGTGCGCGAAAACTATGTATCCACAGAAAACCGTGAGTTTCCCATGTCCGACGCCAACTTTGCACGCATCGCGGAGTTGGCGCATGATTATACCGGTATTGTGCTGGGGCCTCACAAGCGAGACATGATCTATGGTCGACTTTCCCGGCGCATCCGCGGGCTGGGATTGAAGAACTTCAACCAGTATTGTGATCTGCTTGAGCAGGAGAGAAGTCCTGAGCTGAGCAACTTCATCAATGCCATCACTACGAACCTGACGTCTTTTTTCCGGGAAAATCACCATTTTGACTTTCTGAAAGATACGGTGCTGCCGGAGATCATGGAGAAAAACAAGGTGGGTAAGCGCATCCGGTTCTGGTCAGCCGGCTGCTCTACCGGGGAAGAGCCTTACAGCTTGTCCATTGTGTTGAACGAGCAGGTTGACCGACGTGTCTGGGATACCAAAATTCTCGCGACTGACCTGGACAGCAATGTACTCAATCACGGCAAATCCGGCATCTATGATGTGGGTCGGATTGAATCCATTGATGAGACGCGCCGGAAAAAGTGGTTTCTGCGCGATCCGGCTCAACCGCAGGTAGTAAAGGTAAAGCCGGCATTGTCTCAATTGATCTCATTCAAACGGCTGAATCTGCTCGAACCTTGGCCCATGAAGGGCAGGTTCGACGTGATCTTCTGTCGCAATGTGGTGATTTATTTTAACAAGGATACTCAGCGGCAATTGTTTAATCGGTATGCAGATATTCTGGCCGATGGTGGGTATCTGTTTATCGGGCACTCGGAAACCCTGCACCGGGTCAGTGATCGATTCGAGTCCCTGGGGCGTACCATTTACCGAAAGAAATTTTGAATGGTGGCTATGGTGCAAAGCGGTGTGCATATAACCTCTCTGTAATTATTTAGGGTGGAATGAAAACGATTATGTTAAGGACGGCATCCACAGCACCTGACCCCATTCCCGGGTTCGAGCATATCAACCGGTATTGGGACAGAAAAATGAACTTGAATGCAGCGAAAATATTGCCGGGTGAGCTGTACGTCAGTCGCAGTGGTGAAATGATTGTCACGGTGCTGGGGTCCTGCGTATCCGCCTGTATTCGCGACCGTGTGTTAGGTGTGGGTGGAATGAACCATTTTATGCTTCCGATTCAGGGGCAGCACTCGTCCGAAAAGTGGGGAAACAGTGCGATCAGTTCCGCGTCACGCTACGGAAACTGGGCCATGGAGTTTTTGATTAACGAAATCATGAAGATTGGCGGCAAAAAGGAAAATCTGGAGATAAAAATTTTTGGGGGTGGACGCGTGTTGGACAGCGTCAGCACCAATATTGGGGAGCGGAATGTCTCCTTTGTGAAGTATTTTTTAAAGAAAGAAGGTCTCGACATCATCGCGATGGATGTGGGCGGCTTGTATCCCCGTAAGGTGCTGTACTTCCCGGACACCGGTGCAGTAAAAGTCAGAAAACTGAAAACGGTACGGAATGAAACCATCGCCCGTCGCGAAGAACGTTATATTCAGGATATTCAGGAGCATCCGAAAGAAGGGGATGTCGAATTGTTCTGAGCCGTGTTTCAGCTATGCTTAAAGTGAGATACCTCCTGAGTAACGAAGTGACAGGCGTAGAGTAGACGGAAGTGGTATGAAGAAAAAAGTATTGATCGTGGACGACTCCCAGCTCGTCAGGGAGTTGTTAACCCAGATACTGAACGAAGCTGACCAGCTCGAAGTGGTCGGGACGGCGGTGGACCCCTATGATGCGCGGGAGAAAATCAAGCAGCTGAATCCCGATGTACTGACGCTTGATGTCGAAATGCCCAAAATGGATGGCATTTCCTTTCTACGTAATTTGATGCGGTTGCGGCCGATGCCGGTGGTCATGATATCGACGCTGACGGAAAAAGGTGCGCCGGCGACACTGGAGGCCCTGGAAATCGGCGCCGTGGATTATGTGGCCAAGCCCAAAACGGATTCGACGCATGAACTGACCGACTACGCCGAAACCATCATTGAGAAGGTTGTCGCTGCGGCGATGGCGAATGTGCAGGCGAACCATCAAGCGCCGGAACATCCGGTTATCCGGCCTGCGATGGGATATCACTTTGATCCCGAAATGTTCATCGCGATTGGTGCATCAACCGGCGGAACAGAGGCGATTCGTGAAGTGTTGCTTCGTATGCCACCAAACTGTCCGCCGCTTGTCATCACCCAGCACATCCCTCCGGTATTCAGTACGACTTTTGCAGATCGTATGAATCGCCTGTGCTCCATTGCGGTGTATGAAGCCACGGATGGCATGAAAGTATTGCCGGGGAATGCGTATATTGCGCCAGGCGATTACCATCTAACCCTGGCCAGAAAAGGGGGCGGGTTGTATTGCCGTCTGAATCAGGAAGAACGGGTAAATCGCCATCGGCCTTCGGTGGAAGTGTTGTTTGACTCTGCGATGAATGTGGGCGGGGCGCATTGTGTTGGTGTCTTGTTGACGGGGATGGGGGCCGATGGTGCGGCTGCACTGAAGCGCATGCGGGATCATGGTTGTCGAACCATTGCGCAGGATGAGGCTTCCAGCGTGGTATGGGGAATGCCGGGGGCAGCGGTAAAATTGGGGGCGGCCGAAAAGATTGTGTCGCTTTCCAAGGTGGCCGATGCTGCACTGAAGCTATGCACCCGCCGATGACAAAAATTTGTTTTAATAATTTCTGCAAAAAAAATATCTTTTCAAAAGTTGTTTGCTAAACTTTGGATTAACGGTTTATTCTTTGAAATCTTAGGGAAAGCCAATGATTTGCTTTGAGTATAGAACGATAGACAGGGGGACCAAATGTCAATAAGCACCAGTTTGTCTGCTGATGGCAGTGTTTTGACAATCAAGATTCAGGGCCGGTTTGATTTCAGCTCACACCAGGAATTTCGTGATGCGTATGAAAACAACGAAGATGGTGTTAAAGAGTACGTCATCGACATGACTGAAGCGACTTATCTGGACAGCTCGGCATTAGGTATGCTGCTGTTATTGCGGGATTTCGCGGGTGGGGACAATGCAAAGGTGTCCATCACCAACTGTAATCATGACGTGAAGAAAATCCTCACGATCTCCAATTTCGAGCAACTGTTTGAAATCAAGTGACGCCTTAATACAGGGTCCAGTCCCACGGCATCTGCCCTTGGTTCAAAAGTGCCAGATGCCTGCATTGCTTTAAGGTTGTACTGTTAGGGTGGAATTGGTTAACTCATGACAGAGCCTGCTGAATCACTGAAAATCCTTATCGCTGACGACAACGACTCAGACCGTATGTTGTTGCAGGCCATCGTCCGAAAACAGGGACATCAGGTGGTGACGGCCGCAGACGGCCAGGAAGCGGTGGATCTTTTTCGTCAGGAAGCGCCCCAGATTATACTGCTGGATGCCCTGATGCCCCGGAAAGACGGGTTCGAAGCTGCGCGGGAAATCAAAGCCCTGGCCGGTGAAGAGCTTGTTCCGATCATTTTTCTGACGTCACTGACGGATGCGGAATCCCTGGCCAAATGCTTGGAGGCCGGTGGCGACGACTTTCTGTCCAAACCATACAATCGAATCATCCTGAAGGCCAAAATTAACGCCTTTAACCGTATGCGGATGATGCACCTCACGTTGCAGGAGCAGCGCGACCAGATTGCCGAAAACAACGAGCATTTGCTGCAGGAACAGCACGTCGCCAAGACCGTGTTTGATAATGTGGCCCACATGGGGTGTCTGCACGCGAAGAACATTCAACACCTGCTGTCGCCATTGTCGGTATTTAACGGGGACGTTTTACTCGCTTGCCAAAAACCTTCTGGCAGCATGCACGTGTTACTCGGGGATTTCACCGGTCACGGGCTTCCCGCTGCGATTGGTGCCATGCCTCTCGCCGAAATCTTTTATGGCATGTCCAACAAAGGCTTCTCGATGACCGATGTGCTTCGGGAAATGAATCAGAAGCTCAAGCAGATTTTACCTGTTGGCTTCTTCTGTTGTGCCTGCATGATCGATATCGATTTTAAAACCAACGAAATGCAGATCTGGATTGGCGGGCTGCCCGACTGTTTACTGGTAAGAAAAAACGGTGAGATTGAGCGCATCAAGTCCAATCACTTGCCATTGGGAGTTTTGCCCAGTGATCGATTTGCCGTGGAAACCTACAAGTTCGAACTGGAATTGAACGATCGGTTTTTTATGTGGTCTGACGGTATCATCGAATCACGTAACGCGGAAGGTGACATGTTTGGTGAAGCCCGCCTGATGGAAATCATCGAAACGCAGGCGGTCTCCGAAAATTTGTTTGAACAGATTCACGGGGGGGTTCTGGACTTCATTGGGGAAGGGGAGCGTGATGATGACCTGACCATGGTGGAAGTGAAAATGCTGCGACCGGACCAATTAGGTCTGGATGAAGCACACCTCAATAAATCGGCCCTGGTAGGGCCGAAGAACTGGTCATTCAGCTATGTGCTGCGGGCGCAGACGTTGAAAGAATTTAATCCATTGCCTTTGATGCTCCATTTGACCATGGAGGTGCCGGGTTTGCGAGCGCACAGTGGGTCGATTTACACGGTGTTTGCAGAACTGTACTCCAATGCACTCGATCATGGCATCCTCGGATTGGATTCGAAGCTCAAGAAGAGCCCGGAAGGCTTTGCCAAATATTATGCACTGCGTGCGGAACGTTTGGAGAAACTGGTGCACGACTGGGTACGATTTGATATCGACCATCAGCCGGAAGGGGCGGGTGGCGTGATTACTATTCGGGTGGAAGACAGTGGCCCAGGATTTGATCATTTGAAATATATGGATAAAAAATTGAACGAAAATACCGGCTTCAGCGGGCGTGGTATTCCGCTTTTGATGAAAATGTGCAAAAAAGTCGGCTTTAATGAGAGTGGCAGCGCGGTCGAAGTAGAGTATCATTGGGTTCCGGAAGTCTGAATACGGAAACTGAGGGAAGTGACATGGAACATCTGGACTTAAATGCGATTGCCGAATTGAAAGAAGTCATGGAGGAAGAGTTTGGCATCCTAATTGAAACGTTTCTCATGGACTCCGTTGAGCGACTCAATCAATTAAAGCAAACTCTGGCCGCGGGTGATGCTGAAGAATTTGGCCGGGCCGCGCACAGCTTTAAAGGCAGCTGCACCAATATTGGAGCAACTATTCTGGCAGAACATTGCCTGCATGCAGAGCGCATGGGTAAAGACGGCAGCCTGGAAGGCGCTGATGACCTGGTGCAGAAAATTGATCTGGAGTTTGCCGAAGTCGATCGACTGCTTCGTGTGTACATTTGACGTTATTTGCCTACCTGATTTGATCCCCTTATTCTGATTGGCCTGTTAATTGCTCTATTCCTGTCATCAGGCGAAATAGAGTGGAAACAGGCAGTAAATTGCCCCTGGTTTTTCTCTTGATCGTCCCGGTATTAACCCGCTTATACCACATGGGATTAAAACATGAGCAATGTGACTTTGGGCCTTTCCTTAGACAATTCGCTGTCTAACATGACACTTCGCGCGCAACGTGCCCCCGGAAGTGCAACAGATCCTTTCACAAGTTTTGCCAGTTTGTTTGAAAGCAATCAGGCCATCGACCGGAAAAAAGTTTCCGCTCCGGAGCCGGGCAAGCAGTCGGAAGCGCGCCGCGCAGACCTTCGAAAAGAAGCCGGTCCGAACCGGGAAACCACTCAACCTGTCAGTCGTGCCCGACCCGAACGCGCGCCGGAACGATCCGGGCCCGAAGACGCTCAACGCCCCGATCGTGCCGAGCCACGAATGGATCGGCAGGAGGACAGCGTACGCACAGAGCGAGCCAACGGGCAAGAGAACGCTGCCGGCGAGGTGGAAGAGCATCCGGATGACGTATTGGCGAAAGGCGAACAGAGAGAACAGAGAGAGCAAAGCGAGACGGAGTCAGGTGAACCTGAGGAGGGTCAAACCTTGGCAGACGCTAAAGCAGCAAGTGATAGTGTCGAATTAGCGGCCGAGAATGAGAGCGCTGCTGTTCCCATGGCTGGTGTTTCCATGGCTGCTGTGGATGCGTTGGTTGCTTCGCAGTCCGTTCCTACGGAAGACGCGTCAGTGGTTGAGGGCTTAAACGCTGACAGGGCGATGGAAGTCGATTCTGAGCAGCCCTCAGAAAAACTGGATCTGAGTGCGCTTGAGCAGAGTCCGACCCACGTCTCGCAGGAAGAGGTATCGGCATCGGTGGCTGACGACGCTGCAATTGATGCTTTAGCGGCGGTGACCGAACCGCAAATCGCGCCTGTTGAAAACAACGATGAAATTGGTGATGCAGCGCCAGAGGTACACTCAGGCGAATCGATTGCGATGAACGTGACCGATATTGGCAGCGAAGAGGCACAGGCGGTGTTGCCTGACGATGCTGAGGCTCGCACAGCGCCTGCTGAAGGTTCGACGACAACGGCAGAGCAGGTTGTTACCCCAGCATCGGTGGCAGCACCAACATCGACTATGGCGCAGTCAACGCAGCGTGCAGCTGAGGCGGTGGGGGTTGAAATCGTCCGTCCCGGCCAAGAGGCAAACCGTCCGGTGACGCCATCTGCGAATACACTGAACACATCAGCGTACCAGGCCAGCACGTTGGTCTCGGGGGAGAATGCACAAGGGCAAAACCAAGGGGCTAATCAGCAGTTTAATGGGCAAACCGCCGGTCAACAGGCACAGAACCTTCAGAAGCTGGTGGCCAAGTCAGATCAGGGCGGGGTACAGCCGACAAAAGCCGGTGATTCGTTTGAGTCGCTGCTCAATAATCTGGAAACCAAAGGGCTGAAAATCAGCCCAGCGTCGGTGGATCAGCGAGGGCAGTTGGCAGGCAGCAAAGATTTTACGGCGCTGAAGCCTTATACCACTTCGCTTCCAACGCCGATGAATCAGGATGAATGGTCCGATGAGTTTGTAGAAAAGGTCAAATGGCTGACGTCCAAGCACATTCGAGCCGCAGAGATTCACGTGCGGCCGGCAGAACTGGGGCCGATTGAAATCAAGATTCATGTCAATCAGGATCAGGCGTCCATTGTTTTCAACAGTCAGCATGCCCAGGTACGTGACTTGTTGGAATTAAACGTGCATCGTTTACGGGACATGCTCGACAGCAGCGGTGTGAACCTGGCTGATGTGGATGTGTCAGACCAGTCGGCTCAAAATTCCGATGCGTCGGGTGCGGGTGATGAAAATGCAGATGGCAAAGGGGAAGGCGGCTTGCAAGGACAGGGCGATCCTGATGGCGGTGCAGTTGAAGAAGTGACAGGCATCGAAGCCCGGGTAGCTTCCAGGTCGCTGGTGGATACTTTCGCCTGAGAACCTGTTCCCGTTCACTGCGGTTACCGTCTGGGGCCGCAGTCTTCCTTCCCGCTCGTCCTTCCTTCGCTACAGCGTCACCACGCCCTAATATATTCAGGCCTTTTCTCTGTGTTTTGCTACACTTAACAGTGAGTTAATTCAGGTTGTTAATGTGGCATCAAGCTTGCAGTAGAGTTTGTAACGCTGCTGAATATGTGGAAAACGTCAGGAAATTGTCATGGCTGAGAAGAAAGCAGAAGAAAACCAGGAAGAAGCGGCGCAGGGCGGATCCAAGAAAAAACTGATCATTATTATCGCCATTGTGGTGCTGATTTCGATTGGCGCATCGATTGGTGTCACACTTTTCTTTCTGGGGGGGAGTAGCGGTGGAACGTCAGATGAGCCGGCAGAACCTACAGAGCCCGTCAAGAAGCCTGCGCTATATTATGACTTCAAGCCCGCATTTATTGTGGCGATGAATGTCGGTGGGAAACAGCGTTACATGCAAATTCATCTCGCCGCGATGGGGCGTGAACAGGCAGCGTTCGATACGTTGGAAATGCATATGCCGCTGGTGCGGAACAAATTGATTGCCTTGTACGGCGCACAGGACTTTGAAAAGCTGCAGACCAAAGAAGGGAAGGAATTCCTGCAGGAAGAGAGTAAGCGGATCATCAATGAAATCCTTCAACAGGAAGGCGATGGACTGGAAGTAGAGAAAACGCTGTTTAGCAACTTCGTTATGCAGTAAATTGGCGGACTGAACACCTTTATCACAGGTAAACAGGAAGAGAGCGGGTGCAGGACTTACTATCACAAGACGAAATTGATGCGCTATTGCATGGCGTCGATGACGGCGATATTGAGACAGAAGACGAGGCGGATGCGGAGGGTGTCAGGTCGTACGACCTGGCGAGTCAGGACCGGATCGTGCGTGGGCGTATGCCCACGCTGGAAATGATTAACGAGCGCTTTGCCCGTTACACCCGTATCAGTCTGTTCAACTTGCTCCGCCGAAATGCGGACGTAGCGACCGGTGGCGTTCAGATTCTCAAGTTTGGTGAGTATATTCATACGCTCTATGTGCCTACGAGCCTGAACCTGGTGAAAATCCGGCCGCTTCGAGGCACCAGTCTGTTTATCATGGATGCGAAGCTGGTGTTTAAACTGGTCGACAATTTTTTTGGTGGCGACGGGCGTCACGCCAAAATTGAGGGGCGTGAGTTTACGCCAACGGAATTGCGTATCGTGCAAATGGTGCTCGCCCAGGTGTTCATTGATATGAAAGAAGCCTGGCAGGCCGTACTGAAAGTGGATTTTGAATACATTAACTCGGAAGTGAATCCGGCAATGGCGAACATTGTGAGCCCGAGTGAGGTGGTGGTGGTCAGCACCTTCCATATTGAGCTGGATGGCGGTGGCGGTGATATGCATGTTGCCATTCCCTATTCCATGATTGAACCCATCCGGGATGTGCTGGATGCAGGGGTGCAGAGCGATGTGGATGATGTGGATGAACGGTGGATCACTGCCTTACAAAATGACATTATGGATGCCACGATACCGATCAATGCGGTACTTGCCCGCCGGAAAATTTCCCTGCGGGAGATTGCGGATTTGAAACGTGGCGACATCATTCCGGTAGAGATTCCAGAAATCTTCACGGTGACAGCGAATGGTGTGCCGGTTTTACGGGCCAAACTAGGCAGTTTGAACGAAAATCTGGCGTTCAAGATTGAAGGCAAGATTGACCGGAAAGGCGTGCACAAACTGAGCAAAATTTAGGGTCGAGCAGATTAAGGCTAAGTAAATTGAGGCTCAGTAAATTGAGACTGAGCAACAACAAGGGTGTCGAGCGGTATGAGTGATGAAGAAACCCCGAAAGAAGGGGGCATGAGCGAAGACGAGAAACTCGCAGCGGAATGGGCGGCGGCCATGGAGGAATCCGGCGATGAAGAGGGTTCCAGTGTGGATGATGAGTGGGCGGCTGCCATGGCGGAGGCAGAAGAGGCAGAAGCTTCAGCAACGACGACTGCACAACCTGCGCCATTAGAGAGTTTTGACAATCACCCTCAACCAACGGGCTTGGGGCCTGGCGCGCCGGATTTGGATGTTATCCTGGATATTCCGGTCACCATCTCCATGGAAGTGGGTAACACCCAGATTGCCATTCGGAACCTGTTGCAGTTGAATCAGGGCTCGGTGATTGAGCTGGATCGGCTGGCAGGCGAGCCGTTGGATGTGCTGGTGAATGGCACGCTGATCGCCCACGGTGAGGTGGTCATGGTGAATGAAAAATTTGGTATACGCCTGACAGATGTCATCAGTCCTGCCGAGCGGATCAAGAAACTGGGTTAGTTTATGGATTTTATTCACTTCCGCAGAAATACGCTTACGGTGCTGTTTGTCTCTCTGATGATGTGTGTGTATACCTCCGCAGCGCGCGCGGAGGATTCTGTGGGTGTGGTAAATAATAATGTCGCCACAGACGCCCAAAACGCAGCTGTCAAACCGGCCTCACCCCCTCAGTCCCCGCTCGCGGGGCCAGCACTCACCCAAACCGCTCCCCGCGTCGATACCGGCTCTGTGGTAATCAATATGGTGGTGGGGCTGACCGGCGTAGTTTTGTTGATTCTTGCGATTTCCTGGGGAATGAAACGATTCAGCCATCTGCCGGGGCAATCGGGTGGGCAGCTGAAAATATCGGCCACCCTTGCCGTGGGGACACGTGAGCGAATTTCGTTGATCGATGTCGGCAAAAAGCGGATTTTAGTCGGGATCACAGCCCACGCGATCTCTGTTTTGCATGTTTTTGAGGAAGATGAGTTGCCAGTGCCGGCAGCGAGCAGTGACTTCGCACGCAAGTTGCAGTCGATGCTGTCTAAAGGAGGCGCGGACGCCAAATGAAAACTGCGAGCCATTCTGCTTCCCGAAAAATGGTCCGATTGGGCCTGTTGTCGTTGATGCTCCTGGGAGCGCCTCTCGCATTTGCGGAGATCACCGGCATTCCGGCGGTGAACTTGACGACCAATCCCGACGGTACTCAGTCATATTCGGTGACGCTGCAGATCCTGGGTTTGATGACGTTATTGACGTTTATCCCGGCCTTTGTATTGATGATGACTGCGTTTACGCGCATCGTCATCGTCTTTGGGATTTTGCGCCAAGCGCTGGGGCTTCAGCAAACGCCCAACAATCAAATTGTCGTCGGGCTCTCGCTGTTTCTGACAATCTTTATCATGTCGCCAGTGTTTGAGGAAGCCAATCAGGCAGGGCTTCAACCCTACCTGAATGAGCAGTTGGGGCCGAAAGAAGCGCTGGTGGCAGCGAGCAAGCCGTTTCGTGCATTCATGCTGGCGCAGACACGGGAAAATGATCTAGCGCTGTTTGTGCGTCTGTCCGGAGAGCAGGCTGAGTCACCCGAAACGGTATCGTTCTGGGTCTTGACGCCCGCTTTTGTGACCAGTGAGTTGAAAACAGCCTTCCAAATTGGCTTTTTAATTTTTATTCCCTTTCTGATCATCGATATGGTTACCGCCAGTGTCTTGATGGCCATGGGGATGATGATGTTGTCCCCTATGATCGTATCGCTGCCCTTCAAAATCATGTTGTTCGTGCTGGTCGACGGATGGACACTGATTATCGGCACGCTGGCGGCCAGTTTTGGAATGTAGCAACCTGAACTCTGAGAGGTAGATAGCCATGTCACCGGAAGCCATGATGGACATTATGCGGGAAGCGTTTTTCCTGATCGTGTTACTGGTCACGGTGATCATTGCCCCCAGTCTCTTTGTCGGATTGATCGTGAGCGTGTTTCAGGCGGCCACCCAGATTAACGAGCAAACTCTGAGCTTTCTTCCTCGTCTTATCGTTACCATATTATTGCTCCTGGTTGCCGGGCCCTGGATCATGCAAAAGCTCATCGATTTAACGACCAAGTTGATGATGGATGTACCGGTATTACTTGGTTGAGGTGGGGTGAGTGATGGACTTTGCACCGGGAGAGATAACGCGATGGGTGGCGAATCACCTGTGGCCGCTTTTCCGCATCGCCAGCTTTCTCATGGCAGTACCGTTCATCGGCAGCCAGTTGGTGCCAATGCGCATTCGCTTGGGGTTTGCTCTGCTGCTGGGTATGTTGGTGGCGCCGATGGTTGGGGAGGGGCCGGATATTGATCCGCTCTCACTGGCCTCCTGGTACGTGATCTTCAATCAGGTGCTGATTGGTGCCATTCTTGGCTTCCTGGTCACGTTGTTTACGCAGCTTTTTGTGGTTGCTGGCCAGATCATGGCAATGCAAATGGGGCTTGGCTTCGCCGCAATGATGGACCCCGCGAATGGTGTGTCCGTCCCTGTACTGTCCCAGTTCTTTTTGATTACCGTGACCCTCGTGTTTTTGGCCATGAACGGTCATCATTTGATGATTGAGGCCATCGTGACCAGTTTTGAAGCCTGGCCGGTGTCCATGAGCTTTATTGATCCCGGCGCGCTGTGGCAGGTGACGTTGCGAATCACCTGGCTGTTCGCGGCAGCGCTTCTGATTGCCTTGCCTGTGTCGGTGTCCGTTCTGATCGTCAATATTTCGTTTGGTGTGATGACGCGTGCAGCGCCTCAGCTTAACGTGTTTGCCCTGGGTTTTCCCATTGGCCAGATTTTTGGTATGGCGTTGGTTTATGTCAGCCTGACCGGCTTTCTCGACCACTTCACGATATTGATGCAAGACACGTTCATATTCATTAATGAAGAACTGCTGGGCGTAGGGCCATGATGCTGTCGGAGGTAAGTCGTGGCTGAAAGCGGCGGTCAGGAAAAATCGGAACAGCCCACCGGGCGACGCATACAAAAAGCCCGGGAAGAGGGGCAGGTCGCCCGTTCGAAAGAACTGGGCACGATGGCTGTGCTCATGTCCGGCGCGGTGGCGCTCCTGATTTTTGGCAGTTGGACTGCTGAGGCATTGATGGGCGTGTTCGCAGATAATCTGGTGCTTAGTCGAGATGATTTATTTGATCAGAAGCAAATGGGCTTGCATGTGTTGAGGGCTGCTGAAGCCGTTATGTGGTCCATAGCCCCGTTTTTGGTGATTATGGCCATTGCTTCCATTCTGGGGCACATCCTGGTCGGTGGTTTTCTCTGGTCGCCCAAGGCGCTCAAGCCCAAGTTGAGTAAGTTAAACCCGATTGAAGGCATCAAGCGTCTGTTCTCGATGGACTCGCTGGTTGAGCTGGGTAAAAGTATTCTAAAAGTCGCGCTGGTGGTCACCTTTGCGATTCTTATCCTGATGGTGAAAACCGAGCCGCTATTGCATCTCACGCAAGAGCCATTGCGGCCTGCCATCATCAATGCCGTGACGGAGGTGGCCTGGGCGTTTTTTATCCTGTCCTGTGCGATGATCATCATTTCTGCGATCGATATTCCCTGGCAGATGCATTCGTACAAGAAAAAGCTCAAGATGACGAAGCAGGAAGTCAAAGACGAGATGAAAGATATCGAAGGGAAACCGGAGATAAAAAGCAAGATTCGCCGGTTGCAGTACGAAGCTGCGCAACGTCGAATGATGAAGGACATTCCTGATGCCGATGTGGTAATCACGAACCCGGACCACTTTGCCGTCGCACTGAAGTATGACAGCAGTCGGATGGCCGCACCGGTCATGTTGGCCAAAGGCGCAGACCTCGTGGCCATGAAGATTAAGGAAATCGCGACCGCCCACAATATCGAGATTCTATCTGCACCCCCGCTGGCCCGCTCCATTTACTATCACACAGAAATTGGCCAGGAGATTCCCTCCGGCCTGTACATGGCCGTCGCCCAGGCGCTGGCGTATGTCTTCCAGCTTCGCCGTTACCGTTCCGGGTATCAGACGCAACGTCCGAGCAAACCCGACTTTCCTGTGCCAGACGATCTCAAGCGAGATTGATGATCAAAATAATCGCTTAAAAACAGAGATGTACAGAGTATTTGTGATTTTTGGCGTCAATTTTGCTGTATCGCTTCTTATACTGTGTGTACGTCAAAATTCCGACGATGGGAAAGAGTATGGATCGAGCGGTCATTCTGGAAAAAGCAAAAGGGTTTGCGCAAGGCTATGTGGGCGTGCCCTTAATGCTCGTCGCCTTGCTGGGCATGATGACCTTGCCCATGCCGCCTTTTCTTCTCGACTTACTGTTCACCTTTAATATTACGCTCTCCATGGTCATCCTCCTGGTGTGTATCTATGCACTCCGACCGATGGATTTCAACGCGTTTCCTACCGTTTTGCTGGTGGCCACACTGTTTCGACTGGCGCTGAATGTGGCCTCTACACGGGTTGTATTATTGCACGGGCATGAGGGCGGTGATTCAGCGGGGAAGGTGATTGAAGCCTTCGGAGAGGTGGTGATCGGCGGAAATTACGCGGTGGGTATGGTGGTATTCATGATTCTCATGATTATCAACTTTGCGGTGGTCACTCAGGGCGCCGGGCGGGTTTCTGAAGTGAGCGCACGATTTACACTGGATGCGATGCCGGGTAAACAAATGGCGATCGATGCGGATCTCAATGCCGGCATTATCGAACAGGATGAAGCGAAGCGACGCCGTGAAGAGATTGCCACGGAAGCAGATTTCTATGGGTCCATGGATGGTGCCAGCAAATTTGTGAAAGGGGACGCCGTCGCGGGTTTCCTGATTTTGTTCATCAATATCATTGGCGGGCTGTCCATCGGCATGTTGCAGCATGATCTGGAATTTGGCGATGCGCTGCAGAAGTATACCTTGTTGACGATTGGTGACGGGCTGGTTGCACAGATTCCTTCGCTTTTGCTGTCTGTGGCCGCGGCAATTCTGGTGACGCGCACCGGCGAAAGCAAGGAAATGACGGATCAGGTGATGGGGCAAATGTTCTCTGCACCCAAAGGTCTGGCCATCGCTGCAGGTATTCTGATTCTGCTGGGATTGATTCCCGGCATGCCGCATATGGCCTTTTTGGGGCTGGGAGTACTGGCTGCGGGGCTGGCCTGGTTTATCTGGAAACGGCAGCAAGCGGGCGATGAAGGCGCGATGGCGTTGGCGGGTGGTGGGTCTGTGCCTCCTGCGGGGCCGACGGGCGGCGGGCCTCAGGGGTTACCGTCAGGTGGTGGTGGGCCTGCGTTGCCTCACGGCGGACAGGAAACGAAAGAACTGGGTTGGGATGATGTCCTGACCGTGGATGTGATCGGGCTCGAAGTGGGGTATCGCCTGATTCCTCTGGTGGATAAGGCCCAAGGGGGGCAGTTGCTGGCGCGTATTAAAGGTGTTCGTAAAAAGTTGTCTCAGGAGTTGGGCTTCTTGATGCCTTCCGTGCACATTCGCGACAATCTCGATCTCATGCCGACAATTTATCGAATTACGCTGATGGGCGTCAGCATCGCCGAAGGGGAGGTGCATCCCGATCGTGAGCTGGCCATCAACCCAGGTCAGGTTTTTGGCAAGGTCGAAGGTGTTCCCGGCAAAGATCCTGCGTTTGGGTTGGATGCCATCTGGATTGAATCCGCGCTGAAAGATCAGGCGCAAACGCTGGGCTATACCGTCGTGGACTCCAGCACCGTGGTTGCGACGCACCTGAATCAGGTGTTGAGTAAACACGCCCATGAGTTGATCGGTCATGAAGAAGTTCAGCAATGGCTGGATCAACTCGGCAAGATTTCTCCCAAGCTGGCGGAAGAGCTGGTGCCCAGTACCATTACGATCAGTCAGCTGTTGAAAGTATTGCAGCAGTTGTTGATGGAAGAAGTACCGATTCGGGATATGCGCAGTATAGCGGAGGCGATCGTCAACATCAGTCCGAAAACTCAGGACACCACATTGCTCACGTCAGCAGCGAGGCAGGCGTTGCGCCGTTTGATTGTTCAGAATCTGTGTCAGGGTGAAAAGGAGCTGCCTGTGATTACCTTGGATCCGGGGTTGGAACAGATATTGCTAAAGTCAGTACAACAGGCACAAAATTCTGGCGCGGGTGACGAAATGGGATTGGTGTTGGAACCGTCTCTGGTTGAGAAGTTGCAGAAGTCGCTTTCGGAAGCAGCCCAGAAGCAGGAAATGCTGGGTAAGCCGGCAATACTGCTGGTTTCCGCCGCTTTGCGACCTGTGCTGGCGCGCTTTGTGCGCTACGGTATTGAACGTTTGTCCGTCCTTTCCTACCAGGAAGTGCCGGACAACAAGCAGATCACCATTGTCGCTTCAGTGGGACAATAATTTGACGTTTGGGAGGCTCCCGAGATGAAAGTGAAAAAGTTTTTTGCCTCAACCATGCAGGAGGCGTTGAAGCTGGTTCGAGAAGAACTGGGGGCCGATGCCGTGATATTGTCCAGTCGGAAGGTGGAGGGCGGTATCGAAATCGTTTCTGCCCTGAATTACGATGAACAGAAGCTCATGGAAGAATGCCAGGAAGCCGGCGGAGCGATGTCTCCGGGGCAACTGGCGCAAATGCATGCCGACCGGCATCTCGCGCTGGAGCACGAAAAGCAAGTGAGTCGATCCAAAATCGCGTCCCGTGGAAATGCCGAGGATGGATCGGAAGGCGAGGGCAAGGCGTCGCTGGTTGCCCAGCTGGAAAGTGAATTCAATGCCCGAAGAACCAATGCGCAGCGATCGAATCTCCAGTCCCCGGTGTTTGAGCGATTACGTCCTCAGCAGGCCGGGGCCCAACCCGCCGCTGCGCGCAGCCAGCCACCACGGGGTGGCTCAGTGGCTACCCCCAAGGTGGCCTGGTCCGTGCCTGAGCAAGTCGCGCCGATGACTCCGGCGGCGAATGCAGGCGATCAGACCGCTATTCAGGAAATGCAGGCCCAGATTCTTCAGCTTCAAGAGCTGCTGAAACTACAAATTGAGCAGACCGAAAAGAAAACCTCGGTCGTCTATAACGAATTAAACACTCGGTTGACGCACATGGGCATTGACACGGCTCTGCGTGAAGAGCTGTTGGCGTCCGTAGTGAAAGAGCGGGATATTTCTGCCGGGTGGCGCCAAATACTTGGCACCCTTGCCAACCAGGTCACGGTAGAAGAGGATGAAATCATCCATCAGTCGGGCTGCGTGGCGTTTCTTGGTACCACCGGGGCGGGCAAAACAACGACCATCGGCAAATTGGCAACGCGATACGTACTCAAGTACGGTGCCAGCAGTCTTGCTCTGGTGACCACTGACCGATACCGGATTGCGGCGCATGAACAGCTTCGCGTTTTTGGCCGGATTCTGAATGTGTCGGTCAGTGTGGTCGATGATGACAACAGCCTCAATGACGTTCTGGATCGTCTCAAAGGGAAAAAGCTGGTGTTGATTGATACGGCGGGATTGAACCAAAACTGTCGAGACTGGCGCACACAGGTGGAAGAGTTCACCCAGTGCAAATATGAAATTAACCACTTTCTGGTGTTGCCTGCGACCAGTCAACAGCAGATTCTCAAGTCCTCATTCCATGCACACAGTGACATTGGTTTGCGGGGGTGTGTGGTGACCAAGGTAGACGAGGCCGTCAGCTTGGGCGAGATGATTGGATTTCTGAGCCGGGTGGATCTGCCTGTCAGCTATTTGACAGATGGACAGCAGATTCCTGATGATATTCATCCGGCAAAAGCGGCGATGCTGATCGGGCGCGCCGTCGAATTGCTGAATGCCAACGAAAACAGGCTGAATAGCGGCTTGTCGAATCGGCAGACAGGGTCTTAACTCTAAGTACGGGAGAAGCGACGGGGCATCTCGCAGATTTCTCTCCAACGCGTAACACTTTGAATGTTGTGCGCCGAAATCAGGCGTGTTTGAGGAATGCAGGTTATATGGGGACTCATCCGGTACAGGTGATTGCCGTCACTGGTGGTAAAGGTGGCGTAGGAAAAAGCAATGTGTCAGTGAATCTGGCTATTTGTCTTGCAGAAATGGGCCGCCGTGTGGTGGTGTTGGATGCGGATCTGGGTTTGGCAAATATTGATGTGTTGCTTGGCATCACCGGACGACGCAATATCGCGGATGTTCTGAGCGGACAATGCAGCCTGCGCGAAGTGCTGGTGGACGGGCCGAAGGGTATTAAGATCGTACCGGCATCTTCGGGAACTCAGAGGATGACAGCCCTCAGTCCCATGGAGCACGGCGGACTCATCAATGCGTTCAGCGATCTGGCGGATAATATCGATGTGTTGATTGTTGATACCGCAGCGGGTATTTCCGAGGGGGTGGTGAGTTTTCTCCGGGCCTCACAGGAAATCCTGATGGTGGTCTGTGATGAGCCGACCTCGATTACGGATGCGTATGCTCTGATCAAACTCTTGAACCGGGATTACGGACTATTCCGTTTCAGAATACTGGCAAACATGGTGAGAACACCGCAGGAAGGCCGAATGCTGTTCGCTAAACTCACCAAGGTCATTGAGCGATTCCTGGACGAAGTGGCCTTGCAGTATGTCGGCAGCATCCCACAGGACGACGCGGTGAAAAAGGCCGTTCAGCGGCAACGTGCCGTGGTGGAAGCCTATCCAAGATCCAAAGCGGCTATTGCGTTACGCGCCCTGGCCCAGAAAGCCGACAGTTGGCCGTTACCGGCCTCGCCACGCGGTCATCTGGAGTTCTTTGTTGAGCGTTTGGTCAACGCATAAAAGTTTCCTTTCCTGAAACAGCCCGGCTGATGTGATCTATACTGTGGTAGAAACGGCGGAAGATGCGAATGATCTGACGCCTGAGGATAGAGCAAAAGATTTTCAGCTATGACATTGGCTCGTGGTTATTCAATGTACAAAGATGTCCGGTCTGCACAAACCGATGAACTCATTCATAAGCATGCGTTTCTGGTGAAGCGCATCGCACAGCATCTGCTGGCTCGTCTGCCGGACAGCGTGCAGCTGGACGATTTGATTCAAAGTGGCATGATTGGTCTCCTGGAAGCGGCCCGGAAGTACGACGCGAGCAAAGGGGCATCCTTCGAAACCTATGCAGGTATTCGCATTCGTGGCGCCATGATGGATGAAATTCGAAAAGGCGACTGGGTACCACGTTCCGTGCACCGCAACAGTCGTCGTATTTCTGAAGCGATCAAAAAAATCGAGGATAAACATGGGCGAGATGCCAGGGATGCGGAAATTGCCGAGGAAATGGGCGTCTCCCTGGACGAATATCATGGCATCAGTCGGGATTCCCTGAGTGGTCGACTGTTCAGTTACGAAGAAGTGATCGAAACCGGTGAAGGTAATGTGGATGCAGAACCTGAGCAGGCGGGAAATCTCTTTGATGCACTTCAACGTGACGCCTTTCAGACAAAGCTCGCGGAGGCGATTGATTCGTTACCGGAAAAAGAAAAACTGGTGCTGTCTCTTTACTACAATGAAGAGCTTAATCTCAAGGAAATCGGACAGATTCTCTCTGTGAGTGAGTCCAGAGTCAGTCAGATACACAGCCAGGCGGCCATGCGACTTCGGTCTCGACTGTCGGACTGGAAATAAATGCGCTAAACGGGTAAGGTGCGCCAGCCCTGAAAGACCGGGGCATCGAAAGAGAGACGCTGGCGCTTCCCTGGATTCGCCAAGTGGTTGTCTTCTCCTGAATTCATTGGATTTTTGCTATGAAAAACTGGATACCAGCCAAACTCAAGCTAGACTTTAGTTAGTAGCTGCCTCAAAGGCAGAGGCACTGAGTGAGATTAGGTTTCCAGTCTCGGCAATTGGAGGTCGATTTGGACAAGAATATGAAGATCCTGGTTGTAGACGACTTTTCTACAATGAGAAGGATAATTAAAAATCTGTTGCGTGATTTGGGATTTACCAACACCGATGAAGCAGATGACGGAAGTACCGCATTGCCCATGCTACAAAGCGGCAAGTATGACTTCCTGGTGACGGACTGGAACATGCCCGGTATGACCGGAATTGATTTGCTGCGTGCAGTGCGTTCGGATGACAACCTGAAAAATTTACCAGTGCTCATGGTGACGGCGGAAGCCAAACGTGACCAGATTGTCGCAGCGGCACAGGCCGGGGTGAACGGGTATGTGGTTAAGCCGTTTACAGCGGCGGTGCTGAAAGAAAAAATCGAGAAGATTTTCGAGCGCGTCGGCTAGTCGTAGAGAACTGGACATATTCCTATGGTTGACAAAAAAAAGAAGGACAAAGAGTCGCTCATGGATTTTGAAGTACAGCTGAAAGGTCAGGCGGACTCGCTGAAAGAGTTGGTGGATGCGGGAAATTACTCGGATGCGCTGAAGGTCATTTCTGATCTCAATCAAACGCGCGACATCAGTCTCTACCAGGAAGTGGGCAGGCTGACACGTAGTCTGCACGAGGCGATTCGCAACTTTCATATCGACACCACCCTCTCTGCATCGCAGCAGGAAGAAATGTCCAAAATGTCGGACGCTTCGGAACGACTGGGCTATGTGGTTGAAATGACCAATAAAGCGGCGAATAAAACGCTCGATCTGGTCGAAGAAAGTATGCCGATTGCTTCTGAAATCAAAGAAGAAGCGGAACTGTTGAAACAGGACTGGGGTCGGTTGCGCCGTCGGGAGATGCAGCCGGACGAGTTTCGCGAGCTCTACAAACGGATGGATGTTTTTCTGGAAAAAATGACCGTTCAGTCGGACGCGGTGTATCGAAACCTGTCCGACATACTCATGGCGCAGGATTTTCAGGATTTGACCGGGCAGGTCATCCAGAAAGTGACTGCGCTGGTTACCGAAGTGGAAACCAATCTGGTCCAGCTGGTGAAAATGGCGGGCAAGATCGACAAGATCACCGGCACCGAACACGAATTTAAACAAGAAGAAAAGGATATAAGTCTGGGAGAAGGACCGCAGATGCGGGCCGAAGAGCGAGAGGATGTAGTATCCGGTCAGGATGACGTAGACGATTTGCTATCCAGTTTGGGTTTTTAAAGGGGTCTGGGAATGGCGTTTGAGGCCGATGAAGAAATACTGCAGGACTTTCTGGTAGAAGCAGGAGAAATTCTGGAGCTACTGTCTGAGCAGTTGGTTGACCTGGAGCGAAATCCTGAAGATAAGGATTTGCTGAATGCCATATTCAGGGGCTTTCACACCGTGAAGGGCGGAGCAGGCTTCCTTCAGCTGGATAACCTGGTTGACTGCTGTCACGTTGCCGAAAACGTATTCGATATTCTCCGTAACGGAAAGCGATCTGTCAGCGCGGAGTTGATGGATGTGGTGCTCCAGACCTTGGACAGCGTCAACGAAATGTTCGACCAGGTGCGCAATCGGGAAGAGCCCAGCCCTGCAGATCCAGCGTTACTAGCCCAGCTTGAGGAACTTGCCAAGCCTGAAGGTGAAGGAGCGCCCGCGGCAGCGCCAGCCGCCGCGCCGGCCCCGCCCGCCACCGAAGAAACGCTTGTGACGGCAGAGTCTGTGGAATCTTCGGCGCAGGGTGGAGATATTACTGATGATGAATTCGAACAGTTGCTGGATGCCCTGGATGAGCCGGAGGGTGGAGCGCCAGCTCAACCTGTTACCGGTGGGGCAGACGTAGATCTGTTCGATATGGATGATGATGCCAGCGGTGGCGGCGGTGGATCTGAAGATGAGATTACCGAAGAAGAGTTTGAAAAACTGCTGGATGAGTTGCATGGCCCGGGCAAAATAAGTGCAGCGCCAGCTGCGGCACCCGCTGCCCCTGCTGCCAGTGGTGGGGGAGATGAAATCACCGATGATGAGTTTGAAAAGCTGCTCGATGATCTTCATGGCAAAGGGAAATTCGATGGCGGTGTCAGTAAGGCGGATGCACCCGCCAGCCCGCCCCCCAGTGCCCCCGAACCAGCCGCAGGTGGCGACGGCGAACTGATCTCGGATAACGAGTTTGAGCAGTTGCTGGACGAACTGCACGGTGCGGGAAAAGGCCCCGGGGCAGGAGCAGCCGCTGCCAGCCAGCCTCCGGCCGCTGCACCGAAGGCAACGCCGGCTCCCGCACCGAAACCAGCACCCAAACCGGAAGAGAAACCGAAGCCAGTGGCACGTGCTGCCGCGCCGGCACCCGCCCAGAAAGACAGTTCTATCGCGACCGAAACCACAGTGCGTGTGGACACCAAGCGCCTCGATGACATCATGAACATGGTGGGAGAGCTGGTGCTTGTGCGAAACCGCCTCAAGCGTCTGGGGGATGAGATTGCCGATGAAAGTATGCAGAAAGCCGTCTCCAACCTGGATGTGGTGACGGGGGATCTCCAATCTGCTGTGATGCAGACGCGCATGCAGCCCATTAAGAAAGTCTTTGGGCGGTTCCCGCGCGTGGTTCGGGATTTGGCCCGAAACCTGAAAAAAGAAGTGAATCTGGTGCTGCGTGGCGAAGACACCGACCTGGATAAAAACCTGGTTGAAGCGCTTTCTGATCCGCTGGTACACTTGGTGCGCAACGCGGTGGACCATGGTGTTGAAGCGCCTGATGTGCGTGAATCTACGGGTAAGCCCCGTACCGGCCGCGTGCTGCTTTCCGCGGAACAGGAAGGGGATCATATTCTGCTGTCGATCGAAGACGATGGTGCCGGTATGGACCCGGAAAAATTGCGTTTCAAAGCGGTCGAAAAAGGGTTGTATGATCAGGATGCCGCAGATCGTCTGACCGATACGGAATGTTATAATCTGATTTTTGCCCCAGGATTTTCCACTAAGGATCAGATTTCAGATGTGTCTGGCCGGGGTGTGGGTATGGACGTGGTGAAAACCAAGATTACCCAGCTGAACGGCCAGATCAATATCACCTCAGAGCTGGGTAAAGGCTCGCGTATCAGTATTAAGGTGCCACTCACTTTGGCCATCATGCCGACGCTGATGGTGAGGCTGGGTGATCAGTCGTTTGCTTTCCCCTTGGTTAGCGTTGTGGAAATCTTCCACCTGGATATCACGCGTACGAATGTGGTCGACGGTCAGGAGTGTGTGGTGGTTCGGGATCGAGTGTATCCGCTGTTCCATATCAAACGCTGGTTGGTGAAAGGGGCCTATGGTGCACCCAAACCAGACGCGGCTCATGTGGTGATTGTTTCTGTGGGAACCAAACGGGTGGGCTTTGTGGTCGACCAGCTGGTTGGCCAGGAAGAGGTGGTGATCAAACCTTTGGGTAAAATGTTGCATGGTACACCTGGGATGGCTGGCGCCACGATTACCGGCGATGGTCGCATCGCGCTGATTCTGGATATCCCGAGCCTGTTGCAACGTTATGCATAGAGATCTGCACGCAGACAGGGATCGTGAACAGAACCGCTGGAGCGAGGGGGCCTGATGCCATATCGAGTGCTGGTCGTAGATGATTCCGGATTCTTCCGTCGTCGTGTGACGGAAATTCTGAAGCCTGTGAGTGATATCGAAGTCGTGGGCACGGCGACGAACGGCAAAGAGGCCATTGATCAGGCCGCACGCTTGAAGCCGGACGTCATTACCATGGACTATGAAATGCCCGTGATGGACGGGATTACTGCGTTGCGCCACATCATGGCGAGTAATCCCACGCCGGTACTGATGTTTTCCTCACTGACCCACGAAGGCGCGCGGGTGACCCTTGACGCCCTGGAAGCCGGTGCCGTGGATTACCTGCCCAAGAACTTTGAAGACATTTCCCGCGATAGCAGCAAACTCCAGGACATTTTAAAGCGTCGAATCATTGAAGTGGCTCGTAGTAAGGGGAAAATCTCCGGCAGCAGCCCTGCGCCTGCTGCACCAGCGACGGAAAGCGCTCCGGCGCAATCAAGCCGTCCGACGGCTGCACCGCCATCTGAGCCACCGAAGCGGAGAGAGTATTCTGTCGAACGACAGGTATTGAACCGGGACTCCGGGCGCGCAAAAGAAGCCGCGCCTTCGGGGCAGCGGGTGAAACCGAAATCGTACCAGTGTGTGCTCATCGGCACCTCGACCGGTGGTCCTATTGCGTTGCAGAAAGTGCTGACGAAATTACCCGCCAACTTCCCCGCGCCCCTCGTACTGGTGCAGCACATGCCTTCCAGTTTTACCCCGGCATTTGCAGAGCGTCTGAATAAAGTCTGTCAGATTACGGTCAAGGAAGCGCAGGACGGTGACGTACTGGAACGTGGTGTGGCCCTGTTAGCGCCAGGTGGCCAACAGATGATGCTGGATGGTCGAGGACGCGTAAAAATCTTACCCGGCGACAGTCGGCTGAACTATAAGCCCTGCGTGGATATTACCTTTGGTTCAGCGGCCAAACTCATGCCTGGCAAAACCCTGGGTGTTATTATGACCGGTATGGGGGCAGACGGCAAAGAAGGCTGCCGCATGATGAAAGAGACCGGATCCGCCGTGTGGTCACAGGATGAAAAGTCTTCGGTGATCTATGGCATGCCCATGGCGGTTGCCAAGGCAGGACTGAGTGACTACATCCTGAACCTGGATGATATCGGAGACAATCTGGTTTCCGGAGTGATCTAATGGACTTACTTAGTATCATCGGAGTGATACTGGCCTTCGGGGCGATCATTGGTGGCAACCTGATGGAAGGCGGCCACATCCAGTCTCTGCTCAACGGCCCTGCCGCCGTCATCGTGATGGGGGGCACAATCGCCGCCATCATGCTTCAAACCTCGTCCTCCCTGTTGATGTTAGCTATCCGGCGTCTCAAATGGGTTTTTACGCCGCCCTTTGTGTCACTTGAGACCGGCATTGACAAGATTCTCGCCTGGAGTATGCGCGCACGAAAAAATGGCTTGTTGGGGCTGGAAGCGTTGGCGGAAAAAGAAAAAGAGCCTTTTGCCAAAAAAGCGTTGCAACTGCTGGTCGACGGTGCGGAACCGGAAACGATTCGCAGTATACTGGAAGTGGAAGTCTCCGCCCGGGAGCACCGTGAGATGGATGTGGCCAAAGTCTATGAGAGCATGGGAGGATATTCACCGACCATCGGGATCATTGGGGCGGTAATGGGACTCATTCATGTCATGACCAACCTGCAGGACCCGAAGTTACTCGGCTCCGGAATTGCTACGGCGTTTGTGGCGACGATCTACGGGGTGGCGTTTGCGAACCTTTTTTTCTTTCCGGTGTCCAGCAAATTAAAAGAGATTTCAAAAAGACAGGCCGCGTACGGTGAACTGATGATTGAAGGGATTGTGTCGATTGCGGAAGGCGAGAACCCGCGTGCCATCGAGCACAAACTCAAAGGTTTTATTGCGGATTGATGTGATCTGACACGCACTGTCTCCATAGGGTGGTGGTCCACATGAGAAAGAAGCTTCACGAAGAGCCAGACAGCAAAGAGCGCTGGCTGGTATCCTACGCCGATTTTATAACGCTTCTCTTTGCCTTTTTCGTTGTGATGTATTCGGTATCCTCGGTGAATGAAGGGCAGTACAAGGTGCTTTCAGAAACACTGGAAGGCGTCTTCAATGCCTCACAACGGAGTATCACACCTATTGAAGTGGGCAAGAATATTTCCTATAGCCAGCCTGCCGACAACGCCAAAGAACTGGCAGCCATTAACGAAATCGTGGTAGCACCCCGAGGCGGGGAAGGAAACATTCAAACTGAGGTGAATAATTTCCGGGAAATTGCCGATCGATTTGCCACGACGCTCAATGCCTTGGTGACCGACGGTCTGGTGTCCATCAATGAAAATGATGACTGGATCGAGATTTCATTTAAAGACAAAATCCTGTTTACCAGCGGCGATGCTGAGCCGCTCTACGCATCCTTTCCCGCCATGGAAAAAATTGCCAGTGTATTACGAGACACCGAGTATTCCATCCTCATTGAAGGTTTTACGGATAACCTGCCGATCAAAACCGCCAAGTACCCCACCAACTGGGAACTCAGTGCCGCACGTGCTGCCGCGATTGTCCGATTGCTTGTTGCGGAAGGGATTGACGCCACACGCATGGCTGCTGTCGGCTACGGCAGCACCCAGCCTGTGGCCAGCAACAAAACCGAAGAAGGCCGGCAAAAAAACCGGCGTGTGGTGGTGCTGGTCTCCCGGGAAAAAAGCGTCCGTGTGAATTTTCGAAGTCAAAAAGCCAGTAGTTGATCGGGAGCTCTCGATTATCCTCACCAGCCATACAGAGAGTGAAATAAACTACTCTGGTATATCATTTGCTTGTCACTCATTAAACCTGTCATCTCCGGGGTGTTATCTCCGTAATGTATTATCGTATGCCCGGAAATCGCTGGTGGGGAAGCATCAAAGACGGTGCGACGAGTCAGTCAATTGCCACACGGGCTAAGCTTTGCCGGCAAAATGCCGATAATATGACGATGTAGTGCATATATAAAACGCCATTGTCGCGCGCGAAGGAACTATAATTGAATCTAAGGTGCTTGAGTGTCCGGCACCACGTTGTTGTCTGGGGGAATCTGTGAGAGTTTGGGCCGTTGCAAATCAAAAGGGCGGGGTGGGGAAGACCACCACAACGGTTGCTGTAGGTGGCTTGCTGGCCTCCAAAGGCAAACGGGTCCTGATGATTGATCTCGATCCCCACGGGTCGCTGACCAGTTATTTCAAATATGACCCGGATACAATTGAAAACAGTGCATTCAACCTTTTTATGCATAATGGAAAGGTGCCGGAAGATTTACCGCATCAATTGATTGTGGATACATCGATCAGCAGCTTGAAACTGTTACCCGCATCCACTGCCCAGGCAACGCTGGAACGCCGCATGGTAGGCGTAGAAGGCATGGGATTGATCATCTCGAAAACGCTGGCAATTTTGTGGGATGACTATGACTATGTGTTGATCGATAACTCACCATCATTGGGTGTGGCCATGATCAATGCGTTGGCTGCCAGTCAGCACATTTTGATCCCGGTACAAACCGAGTTTCTTGCGATCAAAGGGCTGGAGCGTATGATGCATACGCTGCAAATGGTGATCAAATCGCAGAAAAGTAACCTGGGATACACCGTGATTCCCACGATGTTCGACCGGCGTACACAAGCCTCCATGCAAGCGTTGAGGCAGTTGAAGCGCAGTTACCCGGAAGATTTGTGGCGATTCGCCATCCCTGTGGATACCAAATTTCGTGATGCCAGCCGGATGGGTGTCACGCCACACGAACTGGATGATAAAACACAAGGTGTTCGGGCCTATAAGCGATTGCTGGCCGATTTGATAACTTCCATATGAGTGACGGGAAAGAAACCAAGCCGGTGTCGGCGCAACAGGCGATTGAAGATTTTCTCTTCGAGATGCTGCCAGCGCAGAGTGACTTGCCGGAGCCATTAAAGAGCGATGTGCCGGAGCCCTTGCATCCGGTAAAAGTACGTCGGTCTATGGCCTCGTCTGTGCTGAAAACGCCTCGTAAAAAAAGGTCTCCCGGTGCACCTCCTCCTGAATTACCCATGGACCCGATTCCAGAGCAGCTGAATATCGCTGCCCTGCGGAAATTGCAGTCTCCAGAGCCGGATGTGGCCATTACCTCGGTTCCGCCGGTGGATCTACTCACAGAATCTTTGGCAGCGATGGATGAGATTTTTCATGGCCGCTTGATGGAGAAGGCGCGGGAACAGGAACGTCAGGAACAGGAGCGTCTGGAGCAGAAACGTCTGGAGCAGAAACGTCTGGAGCAGAAACGTCTGGAGCAGAAACGTCTGGAGCAGGAACGTCTGGAGCAGGAACGTCTGGAGCAGAAACGTCTGGAGCAGAAACGTCTGGAGCAGGAACGTCAGGAACAGGAACGTCAGGAACAGGAACGTCAGGAACAGGAACGTCAGGAACAGGAACGTCAGGAACAGGAACGTCAGGAACAGGAACGTCAGGAACAGGAACGTCAGGAACAGGAACGTCAGGAACAGGAACGTCAGGAACAGGAACGCACCGATCTTATCGCTAACGATCAAACAGATCGGCCGTCGATTGCTGCGCAACGCCACGAAGCCCGTCGCGAGCAGGCGGTGAAATTGAATGTTCAGGAACCCGTGTTCCGTCAGCCTGTCTCCCTTGAAGATAAACTGATGCAGGCACGTCTGGCCAGTGCGTTTGAAGCGCCTTCGGTGGCCCCGCCAGCAGAGGCCAAAAAAGCCGTACCTGAAGAGGCTCCTGTTGCCCCGGTGGTAGAAGCACGGGTCGTCGTGCCGGAACCGCCACCTCCTGTCGCGGCACCACCGGAACCAGAACAGGAAATCGCGTGTGAAACGGAGGCAGTGCCTCCTGACCCCTGGCTGGACTGCGGCAGACCTCAGTGGGCTGACGGCAATTTTCAAGCCCTGCTGTTTACCGTAGCCGGGCTGAAAATGGCGGTGCCTCTGGTGTGTCTTGGCTCGATTCATCCGCTGATCGAAGATTTAACACCCTTGGTGGGCCGCGCGCCCTGGTTTATGGGATTGATGCCGATCCATGAGCAGAACATGCGCGTGGTGGATACCGCCTTGTGGGTGATGCCTGAGCGCTACAAAGAAGGGATTCGGGATAACTACAAATACGCCATCAATCTTGCGGACTCCGATTGGGCACTGGCGTGTGACAGTGTGGCGCAGGCGATTACCCTGTCACCTGACGAAGTGCGCTGGCGCACCGAGCGAAGCAAACGAGCCTGGCTCGCAGGGACCGTGGTGGAGCATATGTGTGCTTTGGTTGATGTCAATATGCTGCGCTTTCAGCTTCAGCAACAAGCGCAGCAGAGGAAGCGAAATTAGCAGAGGAAACGAAAGTAGCCACTTGTGGGCCGCGCGCTAGCGTTGCTTGCGTGGCGGCAGCCCGGTGTGTTGTGTCAGCAGCTTCCCGCGTCGAGCACGATTGCCTTGCGGCGCAGGTTTCGGTCCTTTATGGCTTCGGTGGTTCACCGGTTGCGTGGGTGGCACCAGGTGCTTTTTCCCGTAACCGATCAGGTGCGCCTTGCCCATGGCTTTGAGGGACTCTCTCAGCATCGGCCAGTTGTCCGGATCATGGTAACGCAAAAATGCCTTGTGCAGTCGACGCTGGCGCGCCCCTTTGGGAACCGTCACATCCGCCGACTTGTAGCTTATCCGGTGTAAGGGATCTTTGCCGGAATGGTACATCGCGGTCGCAGAGGCCATGGGGGACGGGTAGAAAGCCTGCACCTGATCCGCTCGGAAGCCATTTTCTTTTAGCCACAGGGCCAGGTTCATCATATCTTCATCCGACGTACCCGGGTGTGCCGCGATAAAGTATGGAATCAGGTATTGTTCCTTTCCGGCGGCTTTGGAAAACCGATCAAACATTTCCTTGAATTTGTGGTAGGTGCCCATGCCCGGTTTCATCATCTTTGACAAGGGGGCATCTTCGGAATGTTCCGGTGCGATTTTCAGGTAACCACCCACGTGATGTGTGACCAGTTCCTTCACATATTCCGGGTCTTCCACCGCCAGGTCATAACGCAAACCGGACGCGACCAATACTTTTTTAATGCCGGGTAACGTCCGCGCTTTGCGATACAGGCCCGTGGTGGCGGAATGATCGGTTTTCAGGTTTTTGCAGATGCTCGGGTAGACGCAAGACAGTCTGCGGCAGCTCGCCTGAATTTCGTGACTCTTGCAGTTCAGATCATACATGTTCGCCGTGGGACCGCCCAGGTCTGAAATCGTTCCCGTAAAGCCGGGGGTCTTATCCCGAATGTTTTCTACTTCTTTCAGAATGGACTCATGAGAGCGGCTTTGAATGATGCGCCCCTCATGCTCGGTGATGGAGCAGAACGAGCAGCCCCCAAAACACCCTCGCATGATGTTTACGGAAAAGCGAATCATGTCGTACGCCGGTATTTTAGCCTGCCCATAGGCGGGATGAGGTATGCGCTGATAGGGCAAATCAAACACATTATCCATCTCCAGCGTGCTGAGCGGAAAAGGCGGGGGATTGATCCAGACAAACCGATCGCCATGGGGTTGAACCAGCGTATGGGCATTGTGGGGGTTAGTCTCCAGATGCAGCACGCGCGATGTGTGCGCATACAGCACCCGATCATTCAATACTTTTTCATACGAAGGCAGGCGAATGAATTCCTGTTTACTGCCTTGTGTGGGCAGAATGCGCAGCTCGGTCACATCGAGAGAGGATTGGGTTTCATCCGTTGTGCTGTCTCCTCCGGTCGCACAGGCAGACGTGCGGGTATCTTCATACGGATTCAGATGAGGATCTACCCGGCCCGGACGGTCCACACGACTGGAATCCATCTCCGCCCAATCCTTTGGCAAATCGCTCAACATACAGGCGGTGCCACGGATGTCGCGTATTTCCTGAATGGTTTCTCCCTGTGCCGCCCGATGGGCAATTTCTACGATCGCGCGCTCGGCGTTTCCGTAGAGCAGCAGATCCGCTTTGGCATCCACCAGTACAGATCGACGTACCTTGTCCGACCAATAGTCATAGTGGGCGATTCGGCGCAGACTGGCCTCAATGCCACCGATGACGATGGGCACATCTTTGTAGGCTTCACGACAGCGTTGTGAGTAGACAAGCACGGCGCGGTCCGGGCGTTTCCCCGGCGCGTTGTCCGGCGTGTAGGCATCATCGTTTCTGACCTTTCGGTCCGCCGTGTACCGGTTAATCATGGAGTCCATGTTCCCGGCGGACACCGCGTAGAATAAATTCGGCTTACCGAGCGCCATAAAAGCGTCTTTAGACTGCCAATCCGGCTGTGCAATGATACCGACCCGAAATCCCTGGTTTTCCAGCACCCTTCCGATCACCGCCATGCCGAAGCTGGGGTGATCCACGTACGCATCTCCGGTCACAATGATAATATCGCAACTGTCCCAGCCCAGAGCGTCCATTTCCGCCTGGCTCATGGGCAGGAACGGGGCGGTACCAAAACATTCTGCCCAGTACTTGCGATAGCTGTGCAGGGCGGGGGGAGTAAATTGTACTGGAAGCATAGAAAATAACACGCAGAAAGGGAGTGTGAAATAATACCCGACTATTTTACACAATTATTCGTGCGCTGGCTAAAACCTGTTCGTTGGTAAATTGTAGTCCAAAAGGGAAGCAACCTTGAGAACTGAGACATGGCGCACAGTCATGCTTGCCGGAAACCGGTGGAATACGCCCTTTCAGAGAAGAATTAGAAGCATATCATTTGGGGATCTACCATGTTTATTCAAAAGCACATACAGCGCTGCAGAAGCCTGCTTATCGCCGGGGGGCTCTTCCTGGGGGCGTCAGCCAGCGCGGAAACCATTGACCGAACGTTTTGTGTTTGGGATCCCGTGGGTGCTGGTGGCCCGGTGGTGAATCTGGTGAAGGGGGCATTGACGAAGTCCATCGGCTGGGGCGTCAACTTGAAACTGGAAGCCTATCTTGACGAAAAAGTTGCTGCCAATGACTTCAAGGCCGGCACCTGTGATGCGGCCCTCATGACCGATATCTCTGCTCGGGACTTTAATCATTTTACCGGCACACTCAATGCGATTGGTGCCATTCCCGGCCAGCGCGAACTGCGTACCTTGTTAACCACGCTGTCCAGCCCAAAAGCGGCCAAACTGATGGTGCAGGGGAAATACGAGGTTGCGGGGATTCTGCCGATGGGATCGGTGTTCGTGTACGTGCGGGATCGCAAGATTTCTAATGTGGAGCAGTTTCAGGGCCGCAGGATGGCCATACTGAATGACGACAAAGTCGCGGCCCAGATGGTTCGCCGGGTGGGCGGTTCTCCGGTGAATGCCAGTTTAAGCAGCTTTTCCGGTAAGTTTAACAATGGCAGTGTGGACATTGTGTTTGCCCCGGCCGTTGCCTTCAACACCATGGAGCTCTACAAGGGGATGGAAGAGCACCAAGGCGGAATTCTCGACTTTCCCCTGTTGCAAACGTCACTGCAGATTTTGATTCGCCATGACGCGTTCCCGGAAGGCTATGGCCAGCACATGCGGGAGTACAGTCTCGGCAAGTTTGATTCGATGATGGATATTATACAAACGGCCGAGCGTGAAATACCGGGTAAATATTGGATTAACGTGGCCGAGGTAGATCGAAGCAACTATGAAAATTATTTTACGGAATCGCGCAAAGATCTTAAAGATAGGGGTTTTTACGAAGAAAAAGCCATCTCGCTCATGAAAAAAGTTCGATGCAAGTATGAGCCAACCAAGGGCGAGTGCGCGCAGTAGCGGCAGATGATCGAGGGCGGCGCTGCTCTGGGCTCACCCTGTGGTCAGCCCGATGAGCTCACACCAAAGCCTACGCCAGCGCCTACGATAAACCCAATGACAAAAAACAGCAGCATGAGATAGTAAATCCATTTTGCCCCTTGGGGGTGGCCGAAATTGATCGTCCACCCCTCTTTGGGATTCTTTTTCGGTACGGTTGCACGGCCATCCCGTTTGCTGAAATAAATCGTGCTCCAGTTATCCGGGTTTTCCCACTCTTTCTGATTCACTTCGTTCTGTTTTGCGCCCATGATATCTGTACTCCATTGTTTTCTCTTTATTCAGTGTAGATAACAAACAAGAGAGCGGTCGCTTAGTTTCAGGCTCAGCCCTTTATGACAATTCCGCAATCCCCTGGCGCTTGCTGTTAAGCTGGTTTTCGCTATCATAACGAAACACTCTTCCGTTCTCATTCCATGGGTAGCATCGGCTTTGATCCCTCTTGCGCGTAGTCGTTTACGCTTTTCTTTCTTTTTCCTGGTGATGTTCGTTTCCTGTCTTGCTCGCGCAGAGGTATTCCCTGTGGAAGTGGAAGGCGGAAGCGATGAAGTTCAACAGAATATCATCGCGCATATCGGCGAGATCGACCTTGAATCCGCCGAGAAATTACCTTCAGTGTTGCCGGCGTTGAATCGGAGCATTCGTGCTGCCCTGGAAGCGTTGGGCTATTACCAGGGGGAGTGGTCGGTCGGGACGGACCGGGCGGGATTGAACCTGCAGGACCGGAAACTTTTGCCGGGCAGCAAAGTCATAAAAGTACAGGTTCAGCCCGGTGACCCGGTGTTGGTCCGCCGTGTCGATGTGCAAATTGCCGGGGAAGGGCAGACACAGCCTGAAGTGGCATTGCTTGTGAATGCGCTGCCGGTGAAACCAGGTGTGCGACTTCGGCACTGGAAGTACGACCAGATGAAAGGCGACTTATTGAGAACTCTGCTCGCAACCGGCTATCTGGATGCCCGCTTTACTGCTGCACGATTGGAAATTAACCGTCAGGAACGGTGGGCGGATGTGATACTGACGCTGGAGTCCGGTGAACGCTACCAGTTTGGCAAGGTGACCTACAGCGGCAGCGAGTTGCGTCCGGTGTTGCTGGATCGGCTGGTGAATTTTCAGACGGACGCCTATTTTTCGGACACCGAATTTCAGGAAATTCGTAGTCGTCTTTCCCGCTCAGGGTACTTTGAGCGGATCGATGTTCGCTCAGTAAAACGCTTTGACCCGGAAGAGAAGGTGCATTATTTCGATGTTTTGTTGAATCTGAAAGATCGCGAATCGCATTATCTGGATGTGGGTGCGGGTTACAGCACAGATTCCGGGGCCAAAGGCAGTCTGGGTTGGCGGTGGCCCGTGGTGAGTCCCGGTGGGAACAGCCTGAACGGGACGCTCGAGGTTTCAGCCCCAGAGCAGAAAGTCGATATGCGATATCGCATTCCATTACACAAGCCGTTGGTGGAGTCTCTGGACTGGAAGCTGGGCTGGAAATCCACCCGGTTGGACAGCACGGAGACTGAAGTCACTTCGCTGGGGATCTATTATCGCAATTTGCGGGCAGACAACTGGCAGTACAGTTACGGTACAGACATCGATCATGAGCGCTACTCCGCAGGCGACGAGAGCACTGAGCAGGTGCTCTACATTGTACCTGGAGCGACCTGGCAACGTACCGACATTGCCGATGGGCACGATCCGGACTCGGGCTATATGCTGAAACTGGCAATCGAAGGCAGCCACCCGGCATTAGGGTCAGATACCTCGTTTTTTAAAGCGACCACGACGGCACGGTGGCTGACCCGCCTATACTCGCACAATTGGCTGCTGCTGACCCGCATCGAACTGGGCGCCATTCTGACCGATAGCCTCGACGAAGTGCCGCTTTCTCGTCGGTATTTTACCGGCGGCGACCAGTCTGTGCGTGGCTTCGAATACGGTTCGATCAGCCCTCGGGATGATTCCGGGGATGTCATTGGCGGTAAATACCTCAATGTGCTGAGTGGCGAAGTGAATTATCGCTTTCTGGAAAACTGGCGTTTAGGGGTGTTTTACGACATGGGTCGGGCCTTTACCGATACCTCGGACCCCTTCTTTTCGAGTGTCGGCCCTGGCGTGCGCTGGCTCAGCCCCTTTGGACAGATCCGCTTTGATCTAGCCTTTCCGCTCAAAGGAACAGAAGCGAGCAATCCTCGGTTACATATTTCCCTGGGTAAAGCGCTGTGATCCGGTTTACTCTGCGGGTCACTCTGTTCAGTGTCATCGCTACGCTGATCGTCACCTTGGCTGGGTTACTCTGGTTGATGACGACGGCCAATGGTGCACGCATGGCAGCCGGCTTTGTCAGCAAGCTATCCCCTGCGATCGTGATCGATGTGGAACAGGGGAACCTGCTGGCTGGCGTCGATATTCGCTACTTTTCCTGGCGCGATACGGAGGTACCCCAACACGAAGCCGTGAAAGTTGAATTGATGGGCGTGCAGCTGGACTGGAGTTGGCTCTGCCTCCTATCGGGAGAGGCCTGCGTAGACAGACTGGCCGCCGATCGACTGGTCGTGACGGTACCCGACACGGAATCCACCGACCAGAGCAGCGGCCTGTCGGAAGTGTCCTTGCCATTACTGTTGCACCTGAGGGAGGGTAAGATTGGCGTGCTCTCCATACTCTCTGGCACGACGCTGACGGAACTGAAAGACGTCGACCTGTCGGCCACATGGCAGAATGAGGAAATTCGGGCGTCTCGTGTTGCGGTGACCTATGATGGCGTGACTGCACGTGCTGCGGGCGTGTTTGGCATGGGTAAGCCCTGGGTGACGGATCTTTCCGGACAGATAACCGGTGCGGGAGGTTTGGTCAGTTTAGACGCCTGGCGTCGTCGACTCGGGCTGGATCGGGACTTGCCGTTCCGCCTCTATGGGAATGATCTTTTTCTGCATCTGGACACGGAACTGAGCGGTGAAATACCGATGGCAGCGAAACTGAGCCTGGATACCCAGCCAGCGTCTACGCCGTTTAAAATTGAGCTGAACTCCACGCAAAGCTTGCCCTGGGCCTATGAAAATACCCATAGCCGCCTGACCTCCTGGAAAGCGGATTGGCGAGGCAGTTTAACGCCTCTGGAAACGGTGTTCAGCGTGAACGCGCTGGATAAGACCTATGGGTTGATTGGCGTGAGCGCTCCGATTGAATTTCACGAGCAGGGGATTCGGCTCGGGGATGCCACACTGGATACGACGCTTGGTAGTTTGGCATTGTCCGGCGAATGGCTTTTTGGAAACGAAAAAAAAGCTGAGCGGGATCGGTTGGCACTGTCTGTGAATTTCGATCAGGTGCGCCTAAGTGACTCCCCCTTGGCTGTACCGCTCACTCTGGATGGTGCACTGGCGGTGGCAGGATCCCTGTCGGGGAAGCAGTTTGATTCGGACTGGACGCTGAGCAAATTGACGGTGGGGTACGGAGACGGAATAAAAATGCGTCTGAGTGGCCCTGTCCGGGTGGATGGTGATGACGACGCCCAGAACATCCGCCTGGACCTCAAGGCAGATCAGAGCAGCCTGCCGGTGGATGCCTGGGTGGCCAATGGACAGGTGAGAGCAGGGCAGGTAGCCATTGAACACAGCACTATAAACGTTGGTAAGGCTGCTTTAGCGTTAGCGGGTGTGGCGAGTTATTCAGCACCGTACGCCTGGGATCTCCAGTTTGACCTGGAACACTTATCGCCTGCATTGGCGGCTAAAATCAATCAAGCGCTGAAGAATGTCGTGGTGCATTCCGCGTATGAAGACTGGCAAGACCGATTGCGCGCAAATGATCATGTGGCGGTGGCGGGCCGTACGCGAGGCCGGATCACAGAGGCGGGTGAGTTAGATGAGGTTTTACTGGATTTGTCCCGCTTAGAGGGGGTGATCAATGGCCTGCCGATGAAGGGAGGGGCAAATCTGGACTGGAATACGCGCGCGGAGCGGCTGTCCCTGAAAGTGGATCTGGCCAGTGCAGAGTCCACCGCGCAGGTGGCTGGTACGCTGACCGCTGCAGGTTCCGATCTGAGCGGCCGGATCACACGGTTTGATCTGGGGGCATGGTTGCCGGGTATTGAAGGTGTGGTTAATGCGGACTTTGACGTCAAGGGCTCTATTCGGCGGCCGGACGTGAGCACACAGTTTGAAGTCAGTCAGTTGACACTTCCTGATCTGGCCATCGCCCAGGTGCAGGGGCGGCTGGATCTCCCCGAGCTCGGTAAGGGCGTGTCACGCGCTGAGTTGGCTTTGTCAGGTCTTCAGGTCGCTGAGGTGGCCATCGATGATGTCACTTTGGCGCTGTCCGGAGATACTTCGGCGTTCTCGGCAGATTTAACGCTGAACACGGAAGCCTGGGGAACCGCATCGCTCGGGTGTGATATCAGTACCGTTATGACAAAAAACGAACTGCATCGACTGGATGCAGACTGTTCAGAACTCTCGTATAACAAAGGTGCGCAGGCCTGGGGATTGGTGAAGGCATTTCCTGCGTCAGTGACGCTGCCCGCATCACCCCGGAAAACCCGGGTGCATGTGGGCGAAACCTGTCTTGCTGTTGACTCCCAGGGTGCGCGTAAGGATGCCGGGCAGTTGTGTCTGAACCGCTTGAGCTGGCAGCCTGATCTTCTGGACGCCGGATTCTCGCTCGATCAACTTGAAGCCCGGGAACTGGCGCGCGTGGTCGAAGTCGATCTTCCACTGCTGGGTGTGCTGTCAGGGCGCGGGAAGATTCGGGACGAGCAAGGCAAGCCGTTGTTTGCGGAGCTTCAGGTGGCTTCTCCGGCGCTTGCGGCCTCCGGCGCAGAACAAGCCGCGTTGAAAGATGTGATCGCCACAGTGAATGTCAATCAGGACAGCGCACAGTTCCAGCTGAGTGGTGCAACACCGGCACAGGGTGACCTTTCCGTCGACGTGGCTGTAGACGAAATTCGCGGTGATCGCACCCTGGCCGGAAATGTCTCGTTGGCAGGATTGGGACTGCACGAGCTGTCTGCCCTATATCCCGAGATAGGTGTGTTGGCGGGTGAGCTGAATGCGCAGGCCGCATTAAGTGGCTCGCTGGCTGCCCCGGATATTCAGGGAGGGTGGCAAATCAGCGAAGGGCGTTACCGTGGTGCGGCGGTTGACTTTCCTTTGGAAGGCGTCGAACTGGCAGGTACATTTACGGGAGATGCGATGCACTTTTCCGGCGCTGCAGAAACCCAGGGCGGACAGCTCAAGGTGGATGGCGATTTAAATTGGAAAGATCATTGGTTTCTGGATGTCAAAGCCGAATCCGAGCATCTGGAGGTGGTGCCACGCAGCGGGGTTGCACTCTGGCTGAAACCGGCGCTTCAGCTTAGGCTGGAGCAGGGCATGGCGTCACTGACCGGCAATGTACTGATTCTAAAGGCGGAAGTGATCCTTCAGACGCTGCCACAGAATGCACGCAGCGTGTCGACGGATGTGGTGTATGTGGAAACCCAACCCAAACGCACAGCGGATACCGGTGCGTGGAAGTATCTGGTAAATGTACGTTTGGACCTGGGTGAACGTGTGCATTTCAAAGGGTTTGGTGTCGATACCTACCTGCAAGGTGGTTTACGCCTGACGCAGTCGGATGAAAGCGTACTGACGGCAGGCGGGCAGGTCACCGCTACACGAGGTGAACTCACGTATTGGGGGCAAACGCTGAAACTGGATCGCGCGACGATGGTGTTTCAAGGCGCATTGGATAATCCTCAGCTGGATATCCGGGCGAGCCGGAAAATTGTCGAGGATTCCGTGGTGGTGGGGCTGGATGTCACAGGAAGCGCATTGAAGCCCAATGTCGGTGTGTTTTCAGAGCCGGAAATGGACGAAACCGATGCCTCCTATTATCTGGTGACGGGCAGAAAGCCGGAACCCGGCCAGACGGTGGGCAGTGAAGTATTAAGTAATTTGCTTTTGTCGGGTGGTGGACTCGCTGGCGGCTGGATTGCCGGTGGTCTGATGGAAAAAGTAGGGGTGTCTGATTTCCAGATCAATACACAATCCGAAGCGGGCGGCACGACGGTGCAACTCAGCGGGTACATTACTCCGGATCTTCAGTTGCGCTACGGGGTGAAGCTGTTTGATGAGGTGAACTCGCTGGCCATGCGTTATCGGCTCGGCTCGAACCTGTTTATTGAAGCGATGAGCGGATTAAACACCTCGCTGGATGTCATCTATTCGTTCGAAATTAAATAGTCACAGAGTCAGATAGCCACATAGCCACATAGTCACATAGTCAAATAGCTTCCCGGCATAAACACAATTCAGTTGGCGACGGAGAGCGTTGCCTGATTGGCTTTGCGCTGGCTCAGCTTGAACAGCAACAGATCCACGAACAGCCGAAAGCCCTGCTCCTGATCATCGGTGATCGGGGCAAGCTGGCAGCGATCCGCATAAATCAACAGGTAGTAGTTATTCGCGAGCCCGATTCGGGTGACGAGTGCAGGAACGACAGAACTGCCAAACGGCGCTTCCAGCACATGATTGAGCGAGAGCGCACTGCTTTCGAGTGCATTCGATGCACCACGCCCCTGCTGTTTTCCCATAAACTCTTCCAGTTCATTCAGGTAGTAGACAGTGCCGGGCTCCAGCCTGCTGGCCATTTGCAACGTTCGGCCGGTAAACCACTGGTTTCTGCCAGCACCTACGCTCAGGTACAGTTGCATTTGCTTGATAGACTCGGTGGAAGCCCCGGCACTTGGCGTACGGCAGAGGAACGCTGCGCTTCGTTCGAAGCCGACGCCCATGTGCAACCCCATCAGCGTATGGTTGAGCAGATCATCACTCAGTCGACCATCGTCACACTGATTCATTTTGTGCAGAAACTCGATATGTTTGATGGGATCTGGCTGAACGGGAGCCATCTCCAGTTCCGTTTTCTGAGTAAGATACTTCTCTGCGTCGGTAATGCCCAGAAGTTTGGCGACCTGAATGGCCTTTTCCCGGTTGGATTGAATCTGCTGGGTGGCTTTCTTGTCGTCTGCGCCGGTCAGGCTTGCGTACAATCTGACACAGGCTTTCTGGTCACTGAACTCCTGATCAACGGAGGCCAGATTCGCAATCATGTTGCTCTGGTAAATGATTTTTGCCTGATCGCCTCGGGGGTTATGCAGTGCTTCTTCCAGCAAGGGGCTGAAGTGCCACTGCTGCACGAGTCCCTTGCTGATTGCGCGGAACGTGGTGCCTAATTGCTCGCGTTGAAGATTGGCATCCAGCGCGACATTGGGGAGTTTTGCCAGCTCACTGATCTCTTTGGTGTCGCTTGCCCAGAAAGCCGCCTCACCAATGTTAAACAGGATCGTATCGACAAAGATCTCTTCCTGCGTGCCGATGGGGTAGTGTTGTGCCAGGCTTTTGGCGTGGATGGCGGCGTGTATGGATCGGGCAAGGCACTGATACAGATTGGCTTTGTGCGCGCTGTTCTTCAGGTTGTCCACCAGCAGGCTGGTGATAGCCATGGACTTTACCGAATTAAACCCAATCACCATAATGGCGCGGGTGACCGTGTTGATGGATGTTTTTGACGGGTTGAACATGGCAGAATTGGCCAGCTTCAGTACGTTTGAAGCCAGGTCTGCATCGTACATGATCGCCTCGGCCAGCCGGGATACGGTCGCTCGATCATTGTCAGTGATTTTTACGATCCGAAGCAACGTCTGCCGTAAAACGGGTAACTGCACTTGATCCAGATAATTCAACCATCCATTTAATCCCTTAATCATGGATTTCACCTCTCAGCCTTTTATGTGTTACACGCATCATTGAAATCAAAAATGTTAACTGGTCCACATTATTGATTATTGCGATTTTTACGGGTGCGGAGGGTGAATTTTTGTGGGGGAATTGTCAGACAAATGTAAAAGCCGGTTACATTCCGCCGGCCTTCATGTCATCTAAGCGGTAGCGGTATCAAGCGCTGGCAGTGTCTTCATTCAGCCAGACACTCACACGGTTGCGCCCTTTTTGCTTTGCCTGGTAGAGCGCTTTGTCGGCTTTATCGATCAGCTGAAAGGCATCGGCAACCGTGGCAGGCGTTGTGGAAGCAACGCCTGCGCTGACGGTCATGGTGATTTTGATGCCATTAAAATCACAGACCATCCCTTCAATATTCCGGCGCAGCGTCTCGGCAATATCTTCGGCATCTTTTTGCGGGGTCATCGGCAGCAAAATGCAGAACTCTTCTCCACCGTATCGCGCGATGACGTCGGTGGCGCGACCCAGAGACTTCTTGATCTGCCGGGCAACCGCAATGAGGCATTTGTCTCCGAGTACATGTCCGAACTCATCATTGATGTTCTTGAAATGATCCAGGTCGACCATAATGACTGAGAGTTGCTCGCGGTTGCGTTGCGCGCGCTTGCATTCGGCATAGAACACTTCATCCAGGTGCTTGCGATTTTTTACCCCGGTCAGCGCATCCTTGGAGGCCAGATCTTTCATCTGCTCATAGGCGTGTTCCAACTCTTCCGTACGCTTTTTGACCTTTTGCTCCAGAATCTCATTCGACTGCTGCTGCATGATCAATGAATTGCGATGGGCTTCGTTGGCTTTGCGCTCATTATGCAGGGCCAGTTGCTGACTTTCGATCAGGTCTCGTTCACTGGCTAGTAACTCCTGCTGCACCATAATACGGTGCTGCTTTTCCCGACTGAGCCGATCTGCCATCGCCAGGGACAACAGAATGACCTGAATAGAGGTGCCGAAAAGCAAGGCATTCTCTGTAAAGCCGTTTCTGGGCAGTAGACCCAGTTTGTTACCGAGCAGCAACAGACCACCGGCAACAATAAAAATGAAGCCCGCACAAAAGTAGCGAGCTGAGATATCGCCTTCGACCACGCGAGCGACGCCCGCCCAGGTGGCCAGAACAATCGCCATGGCACCACTGACCAATGCCAGCTTAATGGCTACGAAGTAGGGGGCGGACAAACTGGCCAGAATCACAAAGACGGATAATGCGAGGTAGATGTGCGTGGCAAACTTGAGGTAGTGCGTCTCTTCTATGGAAAGAAACTCATAAATATACAGCCCGGCAAAGAACAAAAATCCCCCAAGGAAGAACACCAGGGAGTTATCATTCCACGACACTGCATTTGGCCAGAGGAAACGATAGCCAAACCCGTAGATCGAGAGGAAAAACAGGCCAATGGCCAATACATACAGCGAATAGTAGAGATGGTGGCGCTCCCTGACAGAGGCAAAGACGAACAGGTTGTAGCAGAACATGGCGATCAGCACACCGAAAACAATGCCAAACAAGAGGGCTTCATTCTGTTTATCCCGGTGAAATGCTTCCGGACTCCAGATGGTCATGGGAATCTGTACGGATGAGGAGCTGCTCACCTTCACGTAAAGCTCTGTCTGTTGGCCCGGTTGCAGCAGCACAGGGAAGACGAACGTCTGGTGCGGGTAGGGGCGGCGCCAGAACTGCCGGTTGTCGCCGGAATAATAAAAATCCTTGGGCACACCATTGTCCACCAGGAAAAAGGCGACGTGATCCAGCACCGCGTAGCTGACCTCCACGAGCTTGTTGACCGGATCGCGGGAGTCATTGGTCAGGTGCAATTTGACCCAATAGACGGCGTCGTTATAGCCAAAGTTCAGCATTTCCTCGTCGCCTGGCGACTGAAACGAGGCATCGGGGGTCTGGATTATGTCTTTGATGGACAGCCGGTGAGTGTCGTCCCGCAGATAGAGCGCATGAGGGGTCGGGTTAATCTCCGCGCCTTCCAGCGAGAAATGTTGCGCTGCGGCGGTCACTGTGGAAGCGATGGCCAACCAGAGCAAGAGTAAAAAGTGGAGAGCTTTCAATACCTGACTTCCTTGTAATGCTATGTGTCCAGGAGATACACAAATAAAGAGTTTCAACCGGCTGTTAAAAAGGGCACCATGAAGCTGAAGGGTTTCAACGGGAAGCGAGAATAACCACTCATTTAGCGCTTGGCTCTAAGTATAGCGAAACAATTCAGGATGTTAGCCTCTTGTGTTCAAAAAATGTCTAATGATCACAGAATTTTGTTAGAGAGTGCACAGATTTCGGGGCCATTTCCCCGCACACTACCGGGTTGCGGGAACCTCTTCAGAGGTCAGTAAACAAAAATAAGAAACCTAGATCCACAATAATAACAGGAGTACTCAATGAAACAGATCGCTGTGCGTAAGGCAGGGGCGCTGGTCTCAATGGCATTATCGGCTTCACTGGCCCTGACATCCGGGGCGGCTCAGGCGGCCGAGACGAGAAAGTTTTGTGTTTTCGATCCGTTAGGTTCTTCCGGATTGATCTTCAGTCAGATGAAAGACATCAAGGTGCAAGCGCTGTCCTGGGGATTTGATCTGGATCTGAAAGCCTACACCGATGAATCCATAGCCTCGAATGACTTCCGTGCCGGGCAGTGTGACGCGGTGTTTCTCACCGATGTGCGTGCGCGGGACTACAACAAGTTTACGGCAACCCTGGTTGCGCTTGGGGCGATTCCTTCGGATGAAGCACTCAAAACGCTGCTTGGCACCCTGGTGCAGCCCAAAGCGGGCAAATTGATGACGAGTGGCGATTACGAGGTGACCGGCATACTCCCGGCCGGAGGGGTGTACGTATTTACGCGGGATAAAACCATTCGAAGCGTGGAAACCATTCAGGGTAAAAAAATTGCCACCTTCGATTATGATCCTGCCGCCATGAGCATGGTTGAGCACGTGGGCGGTTCCGCTGTACCTGCCACACCCTCCAATTTTGCGGGCAAGTTTAATAACGGCAGTGTTGATGTCGCTTACGCACCGGCCATTGCCTACAAGCCACTGGAAATGTACAAGGGGGTAGAGCCGAATGGCGGCGTTTATCGCTATAAATTTGCTCAAATGACCTACCAGATGATCGTGAGAAAAAGCCAGTTTGATGACGGCTTTGGCCAGCATGCCCGTGAGTTCTTTTTCGACCGGTTTGATCAGGCCATTGAAGACATTCGCGTGGCGGAAAGCGATATTCCGTCCGGTTATTGGATCAAACCCACCGCGAAAGATGCTTCCGGCTTTGACAATACGCTGAAAAACGTACGTATATCCTTGAAAGAGCAGGGGATTTATGATCCCAGGGCATTAAACCTGATGTTGAAAGTACGGTGTAAAAGTGAGCCGGCCCGCAGTGAGTGTCTCGACAGTACAGAGTAATCGTCTGACATAAGCCAGCATCAGTCAATCAGCGAGGAAGCCTGCGAGCGTCCTCGCTCTTCCTCCGCCACGTTCAGCCAAATTTCCGCTATTTTCCTGTTTTCACTGGCACCTGCAGTAACCTGTTCTATCATTAAGTGTAATCTTGAACGAAACTATGGTCTTGAACGATTCATCATCGTATAAACGAACAACTCGGATGCTGATTGGCATTATTCAATTTTGAGGAAGTGGGTTCATGTCTTCTAATAGCGCTCATGGCGGACAGGGTATGGATGATCCGATTCTGCAATATGTCACTTTTCGTCTGGATGACGAGACATATGGGATAAACGTAATGCAGATTCAGGAAGTCCTGCGTTACACTGAAATTGCCCCCGTGCCGGGTGCGCCTGATTACGTGTTGGGCATCATCAATCTCCGCGGCAACGTGGTGACGGTCATTGATACCCGCCGGAGATTTGGCTTATCCGATGCGGAAGTGTCTGATCATACCCGAATTGTGGTCATCGAAGTGGCGGGGCAGGTGCTTGGCATTCTTGTCGATTCGGTGGCGGAGGTGGTTTACCTCCGGCAGTCCGAAGTAGAAACTGCTCCGAATGTGGGTAATGAAGAAAGTGCGAAATTCATTCAAGGGGTATGCAACAAAAATGGCGAGCTGATTATTCTTGTCGAGTTTGAAAAGCTGTTGACCGAAGAAGAATGGGCCGATATGGGCGCATTTTGATCTCTTGATGCCAGTTAACGAATTCTTTCTTTCACACGGATGGTGATATTGCCTGAAAGTGTATATTCAGGTTTTTCAGGTACTTTTATTTTGTGCTGATTGTATCTGCAGTTTAGATCTCACCGGGGCTGATTCTCAGCCCTTTTTTTGTTTCCGGGAGCTGGTTTTCTTTCCGGGAGCTGGGCTCCTGCGGCGAAGCTGGCAAGGCAATTGCATTAATCCTCTAGTGATGGCGGTACTGACAAAAAATTGTCTCCCGCGCATAATCTGATCGACACCTGTCAAAAACCTGTCCGGATTTAACACGAGGAAGAAAAAATGCAATCAATTGACTGGTCCCTTCTGGTGGTAGCGCTCACGTTCGGACTGATGACCGTGGCGCTGGTAATGCAGCGTAAAGAACTGAACCAGCTGAAACGGGAGCTGAAGAATGATGTCAATCTGGTGCAAAAGGAGATGAAAGGGGTGTCCAATGCATCGATCGGTGTGGGAAAACGGCTGCTTCAGTTTGACGGTGAGTTCAGAAACTTTATCACCAAAGTCGATGAAATGATGCGGGATGACCCCAGCCGCGTTTCCTATACCGAAGCGTCCCGGTTAGTTGGGCTGGGGGCTGAGATCGAAGATCTGGTCGCCAGCTGCGGGCTGTCCAAGCCGGAAGCGCAACTGGTGAGAGCCGTGTATGGCAAACAGCAAAAAGGGCAGGTACGCGTGAGTGCCTGACGCAGGCAGTTCAAGCTCACTCCAACACAATCTGCGGTGAGGCCGCATAGCTGGTACAGGGGTAAATGTGGTCGCCCAGCTGATTGCCCGTTACCCGTCCTTCAACCAGTCGGGTTTTGCAGGTCCCACACATCCCGGAACGGCACCCGTGCTCCAAATTTATCCCCGCTGCTTCGGCAGCTTCCAGCAGTGTAAGTGTCTGTTCACTGCTGTCCAGCGTAAAGCTGAGATTTCTGCTGCCCAACGTCACCGTGGATTGCCCTGTGTAAGCGCCTTCGGTCGACTGCTCGTTTCCGGCAGTCATGGGCCCAAAATTCTCCAGAATCACGCGATTCAGATCAAAATCGATTGTCCGCAGATAGTGAAGTACGGCATTTCGAAAAGAAGCCGGACCGCAAAGGTAGACTGTGTCCTCGGGTGAGATCGGACAATGGCGTCGTAACTCGTCTGTCAGTGTGTCATGAGGGACGGCATCATCTCCTTGCGAATAACTGAAGTGGTACTGAGGTGCCTGGATGTGCCGCTGTAGCGCTGACAGGAAAATGGTGTTTTCCGGTCGCTGGCTGCGGTAAAACAAGCGGACATCGGGGCCCTGAGTGAGCGAATTGCGCTGACGTTCTATCTGCTGCAATAAAGCAAACACCGGTGTGATACCGGAACCTGCGCAAATCATCTTTACCCGGGGTTGCTCCTGGTAGGTGAACTGGCCCCGCGGTGCAGAAATCGTGAGCAGGGCCCCGGGCTGCAAACACCGGTGAATCCACTGCGAGACCTCACCACCGCGTTTACGTTTCACGGTGATGGTGATGGATTCCGGGGAAGCATGCGTGATGGAATAGCAGCGCTTGGTAATTTCCCCGGAGTTTTTTAGATCCACCGCGATTTCAATGTGTTGACCGGGGCGAGGTGAGCTGAAATTCTGGTTGGGCAATAACTCCACGGAGACGGTATCCGTGGTCTCGGGGCGGATAGTCAGCACAATGGCCTTGCATTCCAGGGTCCAGAGGAACGGGCTGAGGTTCGTGGTCACGGCATTCAAGGTGTTGCTCGTCAAATACGCAAGCCGGTCTCGCCCCAGCCATTGAATGAACTTTCGGTAGACGAACGTATTCTGGCTAACGGGCATGGGTGCGTGCCTCCGTCATCATTCGTGTTTTGCGCTCCAGAAAGGATGATGCCGTGTCGCTTTGGGCGTCTTTGAACGAAAAGCGCCACAGCAAACCCACGTAATTTCGAATTGCGCTGAACCAGCTCTCATTGACCTTGTAGGGCAAATCATACTTGCGACACAGTGCTTTCACTTCCCGAGCAATATCCGGGTATCGATGGGCCGGAATGTCGGGATACAGGTGATGCTCCACCTGGTAATTCAGATGTCCCCACAGGATGCTCTGCAGGCGGGTGCCCTTGAAATTGACCGATGAATCCAGCTGAGAGACATACCATTTTCCTTTGTGCTCCACGGCGGAGTCGGGCTGTAACGGCTCGGTCAAGTGTGTGGCTTGGATGGTAAAGGCGATCCAGTAGTTATTGAGTACGTCTGCTAACAGGTTACAGAGAAAAACCTTGATAAAGCTGTGCCCGGTCAACGCGGCGAAAAGTGGAAACGCAACGTACTCTTTGGCGAGTACGCGCCAGATAGATCGTCGATCACGTTTTTTTATTTCTTCCGGGCTAAGCATCTCTGGATTATCAAAAGTGGCGTAGCCCGTGTTCCCGAGCGGGAAATGTTTTTCCCGAAACTGATCATTCATTCCCAGGTTCTGGGCATTAAAGTTGTAGAGCATGAAGGGGTACACATAGCCGAGATAGAAGGGCACTTGAAAGTAATGCCAGGTGGTATGGGGAATTCGGCTGTTCGTGCGAAGGATACCGTGGGACAGATCCGGGTCTTTTTCATGAACGTTGGTGTGCACATGGTGCACAGCGTTGTGCTCCTGTCGCCAGGCCGCTTCATCAATGGGGGCCTTCCAGCGAAACTGTCGTGAGTGAAACTGAGGAATTTCAGGCAGTGTATCGTATTGACCGTGCAACACATTGTGTCCGATTTCGATGGCTTCAATATTGCGATGCAAAAACAAAAACGGAACACCAATAAGCGCAAACGGTCCGGGGAGAATCCAGATCAACCCGCGCCCGATGACCTCACAACAGCGGCTGACAAAACGCAACCGTTTAATGTAGTTCACGTCACGTTCGCCGAGATCTGCCCGATGTCGTGCTTTGATTTGCTCAAACGCCTGATGAATCTCGTCATAGTCGGGTACGGTGTATTGCGTGATATCGGCCATAGCGGTGCTCAAAAAAAAGGTACAGTTGTAAGGCGGATGCACACAATAGGGAAATGGGCGTGTTTGTCAACCCGTCCATCTCTCGCGGCAGATTGGTATTTGACCAATAATCCGGCAGGAACTATACCTGATTAAACGATGAGAACATTCCTACGAGGCGCGATAATGATGAAAATAAAAGCTTTCCTGATGACCGGTATTGTGACGGCAGCGGTAACCATGACGCCACTCTCCACAGTGACGGCGGGATCCGGCGTAATGAACTGTGATCCGGCGGAGATCGCCAAAATGGACGCAAAAATGCAGAAGAAAATGGAACGTATGTGCTCTCGCAAAGTGAAGCAGGATCAAAAGGATAAAGCCTCCGATGAAAAGCGTCAGGCATGGTATGACAAGCATGTGAAGGGACGAAAAGCCATGGAAAAAGTGGTGAAAGCCAATAATGGTCGACACCCGGCGGATATAGAAGATTTGGGCGATCAGGTCATCTGGAAATACCGTGCAAAGGCTAACGACAAGTTACTGGCCGAGTGTAAGGAGTATGTGTTCAGCGATGGTGGCAACAAACTAGAGAACCGAAAAACCTTCGCCTGCGAATAGTGGGAAGGCTGTTTGGAACTTACCATTAGGCAGCTGGGCTTTCATCCCTCGGAATCTTCCGGGTGAAAGCCCTCGGGCACTTTGCCTTTGAGATAGAACGCGAAAGCGATGACTTCCGCCACGATGCGATAGAGCATTTCAGGTATTTCATCGCCGAGTTCCAGAGTGGAAAGTGCTTTTACCAGTTCTGCATTTTCATAAAGCGGGATATCGTGCTCGCGCGCAATACGAATGATTTCTTCGGCGACTTCTGCCTCCCCCTTTGCTTTCACCTTGGGTGCTGTTTGCTCATCGTATTTGAGCGCAATGGCTGCCTTGGGCTGTGGGGAGGTGGTTTGGTCAGTCATAGCTTCTCCTGCAGGCGTCCGCTTCACGTGTGAATATCGACAAGGCGATGCTCAATTGGTCCTGAAGCGCGCCTGGGCATGCCTCGCTGGCAGGCAATATCCTTGACGTCGACACCCAAATCAAGCAATTGCTGACGGAATTTGGGCACTTCCTGATGGATTAATCGGAGTGTGCTGGCATCACGCGCCCAAATTGTTGAATCCAGTGCGTTATTTCTGAAGCGTAATTCGACCTGGATCGGCCCCATGGGCGCGAAGTCAAAGCCCAGCGTAATCTTCCACTGGCTCCCCAACTTCTTCTTTGCTGCCTCTTTCCGGGGTGTTTCCTTTTCAAGGCGGAGCTGGAGCGGTTCTGTCTGTTTACCATCCACCACGACCGGCAGGTCAAACAGCCAGGTTTGTACCTGGGCAGTGTCTGTGGTTTGGGTTTGCGCCTGGTAAAGACTGTTGAGTTGATTGAATTGTATCCGATTGAGCGCCCCAGCCAATTGACGCAACGCTTCACCCACGGTCAGGTCGACCTGGTAATGACGAGCCCGGCTGGCCTGAGCGCTGGCGAATTTGGGAAAGTCAAAGGGGGTAGCCATCAGCTCCGGATTGGTTGCTCCCAACACCGCCGGGTTGGCAACAACACCTGACGTGGCGGCGGTCGCGCCTGAAGCTGTGCTGTCGGCAAGCGCGCCAGGGTGTGGCGGCGGACGGCTCAACAGGTCCAGTGCACGCATGAGTTGAAGCAAATTGGTTTTCATATCTCCGGGCAGGGGGGGGGAACTGGTCTGTGTTTTTGTGGCGAGTGTGTGACTCTCCCCTAAAGCCATTTGACGAAGCGTTGCTTCTGTCACCCCGCCGGATCGTTGCACCATCGATTTGACCACCTCGGTAGAGATCGATTTATCCAGCGCAATCGCTAGCTGCAGGCTTGCCTGCGCTGTGTTTGCCACGGCAGGTAAGAGATTGGCCGGTATGCCCTGAAGAGCTTTTCCAGAAAGGCTGGTAAGCACGGGGGAAATCGGCGTGGCAGAGTGAGACGGCGTACCTGCAACGCCCGTTCGCGATCCGATATCGAGTGTGCTCAGGCTCTGCAACGGTTTGAGCGCGCTGTCGATGCTTTTTTGAAGAGTCTGGGCGATGAGCGCTGGTTTAGGGCTTGTCGCGGGTAGCTGTGCTGATGGGGCGGTGAGGTGCTGCCGGGTAGTCATGGCCAGTTCCCGGATAGCAGCATTCAATTGGTTCGCTGCGCCCAATATCGCTTTCAGCGAGTTCTGGGGTGACGGACCCGCCTTTGGGGCTCCCATTCGGTCTGCGAGACTCGTTAACGCGTTTCGTAAATCCGGCGTGAGTTTGATGACACCCTCCCGGGATTCCGATGTAGCGGTATTTTTCAGCAGCGTGGTTAGCGAGCGCTGCACCGCGGCAGCAAAATTGTCCGGGACTTTGCCTGATGTGCCTTGTGCCGGATGAGCACCTGTTTGAGCGGAAGACGCTTGATTTATCGGGCCAGCCGGATTCGCTGGAGATTGGCCAGCCAGAGACTGCAGTGCCCGAGGCATGAGATTCCCTTTGACGATCATGGCGGTCGCCAGTTTGGCGGCTTCTGCGGACTGGCCGGCAGACAGTTGAAGATTCGGCAAATCTGCAATCAGCTTAACGACCAGATTCAAGGCACTCTGGCTGAATCCTCTGAGCTGGTTCTGTGTGATGCCGGTGATCAGCGAATTCAATGTGTGCGTAAGTGTCTGCTGCCGGGGCATGATTTCACTGATGAGTTTGGCAAGCGTGGCGCGGTCAATTGGGGTGGTTGCATTGTCACGCAATCGTACCAGCAGCTGATTGTTCTCAGCCGCTTTTACCCAGACCGCATCGCCAGCTTTCAACGGGACATGGGTTTCAACCAGGAACCGGTTCGCGGTGGATATACGCAAAATCGCCTGCATCGCCGTGGCTTCTTGGGAGCGGCTGCCCACAATCGTCTCCACCTGCGCCAGATAGGAACGTCCAGGCTCCAGGCCGGCTTGCTGTAGATTTTTAACCAGATCGGCAGAAAGGGCAGCCGTTTCCGGGCGGGCCGATTGCTGTGGAACATTTGGTGTGGGGTGTACAGATCCAGTGGGTGATGGCGACGTCGTGCGCTGCGCCGGAGGAATCTGTGGTGGGATCTCGTTACTCATGGCTGAGTTCGTTCTTGAATGGCTGTCTTACTAGCTTAGCCTTTAAGGCGATGATTTGCACTGTGAGCGCCTGATCCTTGATACCTTGCGCGACCGGAAACACTTCCAAAAATTAATCCAAAATTGGTAAGGATTTTGATTATAATGGGCGCTTTGCGCGTCGGTATTTCGGTCGGAAGGTCACCTTGTCAGCACAGTCTGTATTGTTAGAAGCCAAAAATTTGTTTTGTGAGCGGGACGAACGTGTGCTGTTTGAAGCGTTGAATTTTTCTGTCCGGCAGGGTGAAATTATACAGGTCGAAGGCCCGAATGGCGCGGGAAAAACGACCCTGCTGCGGATCATCAGTGGTATTTCCGCTGCCTACGAAGGTTCCGTGACCTGGCAGGGAAAAGAGATTTCCGACGATCGGGCCGAGTATCAGTGCAATATGCTCTACCTCGGGCATAAAGCGGCGGTTAAGCACATGCTGAACCCCTTGGAGAACCTGCGAATATTGGTGGGGATGCATCGGCGAGTTTCTGTTGATACGATGATCAGCGCACTGCACAAGGTCGGCCTGAAAGGGTACGAGGATGTTCCGTGCCACAGCTTGTCTGCTGGCCAACAGCGTCGCGTTGCGCTGGCCAGGCTGCATCTTTCCGATGAGCCACTGTGGATTCTTGACGAGGCTTTCACGGCGATTGATAAAAAAGGTGTAGCAGAGCTGGAGCAGTTGCTAGTCAGCCGGGCTGCGGCAGGTGGGGCCATCGTGATGACAACTCACCATGAAATGAATCTACGATGTGGTACACAGGCTGACCAGCCGGTGACCTTCACCAAACTGAGTTTAGGGTGACAATGGGCTTAACCATGAGTAGCTTGACCATAGATACCCCGCCAAACCAGGAAGCAGCCGCGCAGTCGATGACCGTGCAGGTGAAGTCGTCACCGGACAACGGCTTGGCCAAGGTGTTCGGTCTGGTCATTCGCCGTGACCTGTTGCTTGCGTTCCGGCGACGGCAGGACCTGGCCAATCCGTTGCTCTTTTTTGTGATTGTGGTCAGCCTGTTCCCGCTGGGCGTGAGTCCGGACAAGAGCTTTCTTCAGGCTGCCGGCGCAGGTGTCGTCTGGGTGGCTGCTTTACTTTCAACGCTGCTGTCTCTGGATGCCCTGTTCCGGGCAGACTTTGAAGACGGGTCGCTGGAGCAGTTGACGCTCTCACCACAGCCGCTGTTTTTGATCGTGCTCGCCAAAGTGTTTGCTCATTGGCTGGTGTCCGGATTGCCCTTGATCCTCCTGGCACCCATGCTGGGAATTATGATGCATCTTGATGGTAATCAAATCACTATTTTGTGTTTAACGTTATTAATAGGTACACCTATTTTGAGTTTAATCGGTGCGATTGGTGCAGCCTTGACTGTTGGATTGCGCATGGGGGGGGTACTCATTTCGTTGTTGGTGTTACCCCTCTACATTCCCGTGCTCATTTTTGGCACCGGCACGGTACAGGCAGCGGCCAACAATCTGCCCGTAGCTGGCTACTTTGCCATCATGGGGGCAGGTCTGGCACTGGCAGTTTCATTATCACCGATAGCAGCTGCGGCGGGATTACGAATCAGTCTCAGCAACTAATCAGATCACAGGTATTCAGGTAACACGTTTTGGCGATGAATTGGACATTCTTTCATAAATTGGGCTCCCCCAAGTGGTTCTATGATATCAGCAGCAAATGGTTGCCCTGGTTAAGCGCCATCGCTGCGCTCCTGATGGTGAGTGGTGTTGTTTGGGGATTGCTGTATGCGCCCGTGGACTTCCGTCAGGGCAACAGCTACCGAATCATCTTCATCCATGTACCTTCAGCGTTTCTGGCCCAATCGGTGTTTATCTCTCTGGCGGTGGCCGGCGTGGTCAGCCTCGTCTGGAAAATGAAGCTGGCTGACATGTACATCAAGGCGGCGGCGCCGATTGGTGCGACCATGACATTTCTGGCGCTGGTGACCGGCGCGGTATGGGGTAAGCCCACCTGGGGCACCTGGTGGGTGTGGGATGCGCGACTGACTGCGATGCTGATTCTGCTGTTTCTTTACTTTGGCGTGATTGCGCTTCAGGCAGCGATTGATGATGCCAATGTAGCGGCCAAAGCCGCCTCAGTACTGAGTATCGTGGGGAGCATTAACGTACCCATTATTAAAATGTCGGTGGAGTGGTGGAACACCTTGCATCAGCCGGCGACATTGAAACTGACTGAAAAGCCCAGCATGCACCCGGACATGCTCATACCGCTGCTCATCATGATCGCCGGATTTTATTTCTTTTTTGCCGTGGTCGCCATATTGCGCACTCGTAATGAGATTCTGGTGAGAGAGAAGCGCACAAAATGGGTTCAGGCCCTGTTTTCATAAAGTATGTCCGGAGCGTAAGCAGTCCGGAACTGTAATCAGTCGTGACGGCTGAGGAGAAAGTTAGTGCAGTTTGAATCAATTTCCGATGTCATTCACATGAATGGGCACGGACTGTATGTCTGGATTTCGTATGCCGTAGCGTTGGCGGTGATTACCTATAACATCGCCGCTCCGCTGCTGGAAAAGTCAGATATTCGGAAAAAACTGAGCCGTCAGGCGAGACGTGAGCAGGCAAATGAGGGTGATCCATCATGAATCCCAAGCGTAAACAACGACTGATTCTTATCACATTTTTGGTCATCGGAGTGTCGATTGCTCTGGGATTGGTTCTTTTTGCTTTGCAGGAGAACATCAATCTGTTTTACAGCCCACAACAGATTGCTGCCGGTGATGCACCGATCAATGCCCGCATCCGCGCTGGCGGTATGGTGGTGGAAGGCAGTATCCAGCGGAGCACAGAAAACCTGGACGTGACCTTCGAAATAACGGATTTTCAGGATACGGTGAAAGTCACCTACACCGGTATACTTCCTGATCTCTTTGATGAAGGGCAGGGTGTGGTGGCAACGGGCAAATTGACGGAAGCCGGCGTTTTTGCCGCCGAGGAAGTGCTCGCCAAACATGACGAAAACTACATGCCACCGGAAGTGGCAGATGCGTTGAAGCAAGCGGGCCATGACCCGGCGCAGCAGCAGAAATAGCCATGACAGAATATGGTCATGACTGAAGTACATACCAACAGACCGAACACGGCATTGGAGTTTTTATGATCCCCGAACTTGGCCATCTGGCCCTGGCGATTGCCCTGGCGCTTTCCCTGCTGCAGGCGGTCGTGCCGCTCGTGGGCACTTATCGCGGGAACCTGACACTCATGGCCTATGCCCGGCCACTTGCCGCGGGGCAGTTTGTTTTTTCAGTGCTGAGTTTTGCCTGCCTTACCTATGCGTTTGTGACCGATGATTTCAGTGTTCAGTATGTCGCGAATCACTCCAACAGTCTGTTGCCGGTGTACTACAAAGTCAGTGCTGTTTGGGGCGGGCATGAGGGTTCGCTGTTGCTGTGGCAACTTTTACTCGCCAGCTGGACAGTCGCCGTAGCGACGTTCAGTCGTGCGCTTCCGGTTGACATGCTGGCACGTGTATTGTCTGTCATGGGCATGATCAGTATCGGCTTCCTGTTGTTCATCATCGCAACATCCAACCCATTCGACCGCATTTTGCCCCAGTTTCCCCAGGATGGCGCTGACTTGAATCCGCTGCTGCAGGATATTGGCCTGATTCTGCATCCACCCATGCTCTACATGGGGTATGTGGGTTTTTCAGTCGCCTTTGCTTTTGCGATTGCTGCGCTCTTATCCGGCCGGCTGGATGCGGTCTGGGCCCGCTGGTCCCGTCCCTGGACGACGGTGGCGTGGGCATTTATGACACTGGGTATCTCACTGGGCAGCTGGTGGGCATACTATGAACTTGGCTGGGGAGGATGGTGGTTCTGGGACCCCGTCGAGAATGCCTCGTTTATGCCCTGGTTGGTCGGCACCGCCCTCATGCATTCGCTCGCCGTCACGGAAAAGCGGGGCATGTTTAAGAGTTGGACTGTCCTGTTGGCCATCTTTGCATTTTCACTCAGTTTGTTGGGGACATTCCTGGTTCGATCCGGTGTCTTAACGTCTGTGCATGCCTTCGCCTCAGACCCCGCACGGGGTACGTTTATTCTGATGTTGTTGGCGATTACCGTGGGAGGTGCGTTGTTGCTGTACGCCTTGCGCGTACCGGCAGTGCATTCGCGATCCCGTCACGGGCTGTTTTCAAGAGAAACTTTTCTTGCGCTGAACAATGTGTTGCTCATCGTGGCGATGGTCACGGTGTTGTTGGGCACGCTGTACCCGTTGATACTCGATTTTCTTGGGCTGGGCAAAATTTCTGTGGGCGCGCCGTATTTTAATACCTTATTCGTACCCATCGTCACGGTGCTTGTTCTGGTTATGGGGGCCGGGCAGTTTTCGCACTGGAAGGATACCGCACCTGAGCGGTTTAAAGTGGAACTTTGGCTGCCGGCGCTCCTGAGTCTGGTGGTTGCGATCGTAACACCTTTTGTGGCCGCTTCTGTGTACGCCGCTGAGAATCGTTTTAGCTTTCTGGTGTTTGTGGGGATCTTTATCGCCACCTGGCTGGCTTTGACGATGGGTAAGGATGTGTTCAATAAAGTCCGAAAGCAGCCGAATAAACTCGTTGCGCTGTGGAATCTGCCTCGCAGTTACAAAGGCATGGTATTGGGGCACATCGGTTTGGCGGTTTCCATCGTTGGGGCCACCATGGTGAGCAACTATACGGTGGAGCGGGATTTGAAGATGGCCCCCGGTGATGAAATGACGGTAGCAGGTTATCGATTTGTGCTAGACCGTTTTGAACCGGTAGCCGGACCAAATTATGAAGGTGATCGCGCTGTGCTCAGTGTCTATTCGGGAGAAACGCAGGTCGCGATACTGAAACCGGAGAAACGCAATTACCTGGTTTCACGCAACGTGATGACGGAAGCTGGCATCGATCCCAGCCTGGTGCGTGACCTGTATGTGGCCATGGGCGAGTTTCTCGGGAACGGTGCCTGGTCCATGCGTGTGCAGGTTAAACCCTATGTGCGTTGGCTATGGCTTGGATCAATTTTCATGGCGTGGGGGGGCTTCCTGGCAATTGCGGACCGGCGCTATCGGCTGGTGCGGGCAGGGAAGCGCTCTGCTGCCAAAAGCGAGTCTGCGTCACCAACGCCTGAAACTGCCTGACTGGTCGCGCTGTATCTGAAGGAAGCATAATGAAACGAGCTGTATTTTTTATCCCCGTGCTGATTGTATTCATCGGGGTGGTGATATTCGGTCTTCAGCTGAAAGACATCAGTGAAGGCAAAGATATCAAGGCCCTGGAAACGGCGATGGCTGGGCAGCCACTGCCAGCATTTTCTTTACCTGATCTGGTTGATCCCAAACAACTGCGAGCGCCAGCGGATCTGCCTGACGGCCCGTTTTTGGTGAATGTGTGGGCGACATGGTGTCCCAGTTGCAAGGTGGAACATCCCTATCTGGTAAAGCTGGCCAAAGAAAAGCGTATCCCCATTGTGGGTTTGAACTATAAGGATGAGCGTGTGCCGGCTTTGAAGTGGCTGCAGAAACTGGGGGACCCCTACGTGTTCAACCTCTTCGATGCCGATGGTATGTTTGGTTTTGATCTGGGCGTCTACGGAGCGCCGGAAACATTTATTGTTTCTGCCGACCGGACCATTCTTCATCGCCATGTTGGGGTGGTGAATGAGTCAGTATGGCAGGAAGTTATCCTTCCTCTGATTTCGACGTCTGAAGGACAATGAAGCAGGAGTGTCACCACATGAGCAGGCATTATTCTGCCACAAAGCCAGTCCGTCCCACGGGGGAGAAACTCAGCTTGACCTGTAGGCATTTTACCGTTGCTCTGATTACCTGGTTACTGACCCTGTCAGCGCATGCGGTGGTGGAAACCTATGAGTTTGATGATGAGTTGCAGCGCGAACAGTACCAGGTGTTGGTGGAAACCTTGCGTTGCCCCAAATGCCAGAATCAGAATATCAGTGATTCCAATGCGCCCATTGCCTCAGATATGCGCAAGGCCGTGCATAAGCTGGTCAGCGAAGGCAAGGATACGGATGACGTGGTGAACTATATGGTGAGCCGCTTTGGTGAGTTCGTGGTGTATAAGCCCAAGCTGGACCCGAAAACCTACCTCTTGTGGTTTGGTCCTGCGCTGTTTTTCCTGATCGGGTTGGTCGTGGTGGTCGTGTATGCGAGAAGGCAGCGAGCCCCAGGCTCAAAGGACGGGCTATCCGTCGCAGACCAGGACAAATTGAAACATTTGTTAAACGAAGACGAGAAGTAAATGACTGAATTTTGGTTGGGAGCGGGCGTACTTGGAGCGCTTTTAGTATATTTTCTGGCGGTGCCTTTGTTGAGAAAGGGGGCCGCTCAACTCACAACCTCCGAAACACGCCAGAATGTGGATATTTTTCGGGATCGTTTGAAAGAACTCGAAGAGGACGAGCGCCAGGGAGTCATTTCTCATGAGCGATTCGAACAACTGAAATCTGAGCTGGAGGCCAACCTTCTGGAAGATGCCTCGACCGCACCGACTGAGGAAAGTACGCCAGGGCACCTGTTGACGCCTGCGCAAAGCCTGACGCTGTTGGGGGGAATGCTGGCTGTGTCTCTGCTCATCGTGGTGGGTGTGTACGCTAAATATGGTGCGTATGATGCAGTAGAAGAAGCACTGGCCTTTCAGGCCCTTCAGAATCCAGAAGAAGAGCATGTGAATGAGCAGCAGATTGTGCGTATGGTTGCCAGCCTGGAAGCCAAATTGAAAGCTGACCCCGGTAATCTGGATGGATGGTTTTTGCTGGCGCGCAGTTATATGAACATGGAACGCTACGGTGCTGCTGCCGATGCCTATGGGCAGGCTATCCCGCTGATCAAGGCTCAGAATGAGAATCCTGCGCCCATCTACGGATTACAGGCACAAGCACGCTTCTTTGCTAATCAGGGGCAGTTCACTGACGAGGTACGAAGCCTGATTGATCAAGCCTTCGCGCATGAGCCAGATGAACCCAACACTCTGGGGCTGCTGGGAATGATTGCCATGCAACGTGGTGATTACGAGGCTGCCATTCAGTTCTGGGGACGAATTCTCGCCACCCATCCCGATCACCCCAGCCGCGACACTATTGCTGCAGGTATTGAACAGGCTAAAGCCCAGTTAGCGCAGGTTGCTGCTCAGCAATCACAGAACGACAGCCCTGTTGCTGCAATGCAGGCAGTGACTGAGGATCAGCCTGCCACGGTCGCAGAAGCGTCCACCCAGCTGCGGTTGACAGTAACGCTGGATGACAACCTCAGAGCACAGACCAGTACCACGGATACGGTATTCGTCTATGCTCGCCCTGTGAATGGCCCCAAAATGCCCCTGGCGATTGTGCGGAAAACCGTCGCGGACTTGCCTTTGAGTGTGACTTTGGATGACACCATGGCCATGGCACCCAGCACGCGCTTGAGTCAGTTTCCTGAGGTAGAGTTGGTGGCCAGAGTCTCCAAGCAGGGTACGCCTGCCGCCAACCCCGGCGACCTGGAAGGCACCCTGGCCCCGGTACCGACCAAAGGTGATTCAGAGAAAGTGTATCAATTGGTTATTTCCAATCAGATGTAAGAGCAGTCCATGCGCAGGCACAATCACTGCGCATTAAACGCCTGTCCGGTCACTTGTTTGCTGTCTGCTCCCAGAAGATATAAGAAAACGTTCAGAATCTCTTCGGGTTTCGGATTATTGTCGGGGTTTTCTGCCGGGTAGGCCGAAGCACGCATGTTGGTTCGCGTAGCACCGGGATTGACGCTGTTGGCGCGAATGTTGTAGTTTTCATCATCCAGTTCATCGGCAACCACTTGCATCAGTCCTTCCAACGCAAACTTTGATACGGAATAAGCCCCCCAATAAGCCCGCCCCTTTCGTCCGACACTGGAGGAAGTGAAGATGATGGATGCGTCTTCTGAGGCGCGAAGCAGGGGGATAAGTGCGCGGGTCAGAAGAAACGGGCCGGTCACATTGATCTGCAGGACTTTGTTCCAGGCTTCATGTTTGTAGTGGTCGATGGGAGACCGTAATCCCAGCACACCGGCGTTGTGCACGAGTCCGTCCAGCCTGCCGAATTCATCATGAATCAGGTTGGCGAGGTCTTCGTAGTCTTTTGGGGTATCGCTCTCCAGGTTAAAGGGCACGAGGACCGGAGTCGGTGCGCCGGTCTGCTCAATTTCGTCATACACGGACTCCAGCTTGCTGAGGGTTCTCCCGAGTAAAATCACAGTAGCGCCATGCTCAGCACAGCTTTTTGCGAGGGCTCTGCCGATGCCATCTCCCGCGCCGGTGATAAGAATGATCTTGCCTTCGAGCAAGTCTGCAGGGGCGGTGTAGTCAAACATGAATGGTTTCCTTTAACAGTCGATGGACTCAATCACTAACGCCAGCGCTTCGGAGGATGCAGCCACGGCGTCTGCCTGCCACGCTTCCGCTTCCGAAGGTTGTGTGAGATAACCGTACTGGGCGGCAATGGTTTTCATCCCCGCGTTTTTTCCTGCCTGTATGTCGCGTTCATGGTCGCCCACGTAGATACAGCGTGCCGGATCGACGCCAACATGCCGGCACGCGAGGTGCATGGGCTCGGGATGCGGCTTACGGTGCGTCACATCATCCGGACAGATGGTAATTGCACTCCGATGTGTTAGCGCCAGCCCCTCTAAAAGCGGGGTCGTGTATCGTCGCGGTTTGTTCGTAATGATTCCCCAGGGAATACCGCGTTGTTCAAGTGACAACAGCAGGTCATCCAACCCGGAAAACAATCGCGATGCATTGCTGATGCAGGCGAGGTACAGATCCAGTAGCTCATTCAATCGTAGTGTGTAGTCCGGATGGGCTTCATCATAGCCGAAAGAGAGGTGAATCAACGCGCGCGCACCATTGGATACCGTGTTTCGAATCGATACCGGATCGGCGTCTTCCATCTTCAGATGTCGACGCTGGCTGTTGACGGCATGAATAAAGTCCGGGGCCGTATCAATCAGCGTACCATCCAGATCAAAAAAAACAGCTTCAGGCTGGGCCATACGTCTCAGATCACTCAGGCTTGTGGGTGTACATCAAATAGTTTACGTCGACATCTCGGGAGAGTTTGTACTTTTTCGTAATGGGATTGTAGACCATGCCAGCGATGTCCCGAACATCCAGGCCCGCCTGTCGCACATGACTGGCCAGTTCAGAGGGTCGGATAAACTTTTTGAAATCATGGGTACCTTTGGGTAACAATTTCAATACGTGTTCTGCGCCAACAATGGCAAACAGGTACGATTTTGGATTCCGGTTGATCGTGGAGAGAAACAGGCTGCCTCCCGGCTTTAACATGCGCATGCAGGCCTGGATCACAGAGCCCGGTTCTGGCACGTGTTCGAGCATTTCAAGGCAGGTGACGATGTCGTACTTGCCGGCATTTTGTTCTGCGTGCGCTTCTGCCGTGGTTCTCAGGTAATTGACTTGCACACCGGATTCCAGGCCATGAATTCTGGCGACAGCGAGGGGGGCTTCCCCCATGTCGATACCGGTGACATGAGCGCCGCGTATGGCCATGCCTTCCGACAAAATTCCGCCACCACAGCCCACATCCAGCACTTCTTTGCCGGGAAGTGGACAGCGCTCTTCGATGTAGTTCAGTCGGAGCGGGTTGATGTCATGGAGCGGCTTGAACTCGCTTTCCTTGTCCCACCAGCGATTGGCCAGTTGTTCAAATTTGGCGATCTCCTGCTCGTCGACATTGTGTGATGTGGAGGTGCGTGCTGTCATGGAATCCGTCATGGTGTTCTCTCTAAAACGAAGACAGTCAGTGCTGCGTCGGGCACCGTGTTCCGTTGTACTAGTTGGTTTGCTTTCGCTCGGTGATTTTCTGTGCCCAGTTCTGGGCTCTCTTCGCCAGGTGTACTGTATCAATGTGCGTTAATTGCCCGTCTTTCAGGTGTTGTTGACCACCGATCCAGCTGTGTGTCACATCCTTACCGGAAGCGCAATACACCAGGTGCGAAACCGGGTCATAGACCGGCTGATGTTCGATTTTTCCTAAATCAACGGCGACGACATCCGCCCACTTGCCAACTTCAATGGATCCTGTCTGCTGTTCCAGACCCAAGGCACGGGCACCGTTGATGGTGGCCATTTTCAGCGCATCCATGGCCCGTAACGCAGATGCATCACCGGACACCGATTTGGCGATCAACGCCGCTGTGCGCATTTCTTCAATCATGTCGAGGTTATTGTTGCTGGAAGCGCCATCAGTACCCAAGGCAACGTTGATGCCGCTCTGCATGAGTTTGTGCGCCGGGCAAAAGCCACTGGCCAGCTTCAGGTTGGACTCGGGGCAGTGAATCACGTGCGCATTGGTAGCGCGGAGAATCTCCAGGTCTGCGTCGTCCACTTGGGTCATGTGGACACACTGCAGGTTCTGGGAGAGCAGTCCGAGTTCGTTCAGGCGCTGCAAAGGGCGCTTACCGGTTTTCTCGACGGCATCCATCACTTCAAAGGCAGTTTCGTGTAAATGGATCTGAATTTTGCTGTCCAGTTGCTCTGCGAGGGTGACGATTTTGGTCAGAGGCGCATCTGAAACCGTGTAGGGAGCATGGGGGCCAAAAGCGACGTGAACATAGCTGTTGGTTTTATACCGGTTGTAAACGTCCAGTCCCTTGTGTATGTAGTCGTCCGAATCGGCGGCCCAGTTGGTCGGGAAGTCCAGAACCGGAAAACAGATCTGCGTACGCACTTTTTGTTCAAGCGCTACCTCTGCCGTGATGTTCGGGAAGAAGTACATATCACTGAAAAATGTGGTGCCGGTTTTTACCATTTCTGCGATGGCGAGCAGCGTGCCATCGCGGACAAACTCTTCGTCCACGAAAGCAGCCTCTGCGGGCCAGATATGATTGTTCAGCCAATCCATCAGGGCGAGATCATCCGCCATCCCGCGAAACAGACTCATGGCGCTGTGTCCGTGGGCGTTGATCAGTCCTGGGATGAGAGCATGATCAGGCAGCCGAACGGTGGTTGCAGGATTAAAGCGTTGATGAGCTTCTTCCACGGGGAGAATTGCTTGAATCTGAGCCCCCTGGATCGCCACCGCATGACCCTCCAGCACCCGTTCTTCCCCATCCAGTGTGATGATCCACTTGGGCTCGATCAGGGTGTCGATGGATCCCTTGTCTGGCGATTCGCCGAACGGTTGATTCGTCATTGGCTGTTTCCCGTCTGTGAATTTAGGGGTAGAATGCCTCTCCCGGAGGGAGAATTGTATCCTCAATGTAGAAGATTTTCACCCTGAAACCGGCAAGAGATTCCAGTCCCAGTCCCTGATTCAGGGAATACAATTCAGAGAGATGCGAATGGTTGATGGTTCTTTAGACAACGACGTGTTAGCTGAGGGTGTCAGCGGGCACTATGACTCACGTGTAGCGCCCATCAAATGGCAGGAAGAGGGTATGCTGTTGTTGCTTGATCAGCGCATCTTACCTTTGGAAGAACGTTACGTGGAGTGCACGGAAGCTCGCCAGGTAGTGGATGCCATTGTCAAAATGGTTGTGCGCGGCGCACCTGCGATCGGTATCACTGCAGCGTATGGGGTGGCGTTATCAGCTCGGCGCAATTGTCAGTTGAATCATGAGTGGCGAGAACGTATTGAGAATGATATTGAGCTGCTGGCCCAGACTCGTCCCACAGCGGTGAATCTGTTCTGGGCACTGGATCGGTGTCGACAGGCACTGGCGGAAGTTGATCGTGAGAACGCATTCGACAAACTCATGCGACTGGCGGTGGCGATTCATCATGCAGACATTGCCGGTAATATACAAATGGGCAAGTACGGACAGGCGTTTATTGTCGAGCAAATCCAGGCTGCGGGTCGCACCGGGCAATTTAACGTGTTAACCCACTGCAACACCGGCTCGCTCGCCACGGGGGGGTATGGCACCGCGTTAGGCGTGATTCGCGCGTTGCATGCCCATGGCAATATTGAGCGGGTATTTGCAGATGAAACCCGTCCCTGGATGCAGGGGGCCCGGTTGACCGCCTGGGAATTGTACCAGGATGGCATTCCCGTGACGTTGAATGTGGATGCTGCTGCTGCGCAACTGATGCAAAGCGGGCAGGTAGCCTGTGTGATTGTTGGAGCTGACCGAATTACTGCCAATGGTGATGTGGCCAATAAGATTGGCACGTATAGTCTGGCGGTGTTGGCCAAACATCATGGGGTGCGATTTTATGTGGCCGCCCCTTGTTCAACGATTGACTTTGCAATGGAGAGCGGAACCCTGATTCCGATCGAGCAGCGTGAAAGCAAAGAAGTGTTGGCGGTTCAGGGAAAAATGGTCGCTCTTCAGGAAATCGATGCATACAACCCGGTTTTTGATGTTACCCCTGCCGAGTTGATTGACGGAATTATTACCGAAAAAGGCGTTATCACCGCGCCCTACATCGAAAACCTGAAAACCCTCAGGTAAGCTGGACAGGCGGTTATTCCGCCTGCACCGATTCTTTCCCTTCCCACAGGCCCGCTTTACTCTCAACCGCCTGCCATCCCGTGAGCGCTGTTTCGGATTTGGCCGCTTCAACGATGGCTTCGGCATTGCCTTGGTTGAGCGTGATCAGCTTTTTTCCTGACCGGTCGAGCACCGCTTGAATAAAGGCCATAAATCCTTCCCGTGAAGCGCTTTGAATGGCTTCAGCCATGATTGTGTCGCTGTTGAATTGTTCGAATCCGCGGTCAATTTCTGTCCAGAAGCGGTCACTGCGTTCAAGCAGACGAGTCTCTTTCTTTAACAGGTTACTGATGATGGCTTCCTTGTTTTTCTCCCATGTCGCGTCATCCATGGCAGCAACCAATGAGATGAACCGGCTCAGAAAATCTTCGGTATCGCGATGAATAAATCCAGGCGTGACCTTCGGGGATTGAACAATGAAACCCATGCCCGGCACTTCAAACATGGAAAACGGCATCACGAACACAACATAACCCAGTTGTTTTTCCGTGCGCATTTCACGGTAGTATTCCGGAGAGGCGATCTGGCTGGCGAGGGCAAAGTAGGCTTTTTCTTCCCAGGAGGTATTTCGCCCCTGGATGAGCATCACATAGCTGGAGTCCGGGTGGTCGATGTCCAGCGTTCTGATCGCCTGTTCATCGAGACCCAGAAGGGCGACTCTGCCCGATGGCACGTCAACGGCGGTGGCCTGACTCGTGAGATAAGACTTCACCAGCTGGTTCAAGCTTAACGCCGCCGCGCGAGTGGTGTTCCCGTGCGTCATGGTGACCACTTCCAGCTCGCTGAACAGTTTTTGGGTGAATTGGTTGAGCGCTTCGGCGTTTACCTGAGGAATCACTGCCAGCTTTTCTTCCTCGCTCCAAAGCGGTGAGGTCATCAGTCGGCGAGTTTCCAGGATGGTCTGTTCAAACGGCTTTTTCTTGCTGGCGTTTTCCAGTCCGCGTTTCAGGTTTTCCAGGCTGATGGCCAAACGATCTTTCCGGATTGGCATGGTCGTCAGCGTACTCAATATCCGGCTCAGCAGAACCGACTGCTTTTCCGGGTAGCCTTCGATCCGAATGGTGATGCCTCGTATGTGGCCATAAATTTTGAACGTCAATCCACCCAGATAAGCCGGGTAGCTGAATTCGTTCAACTCATCTTTGAGCAGGTCGACCAAAAGGTAAGTGTTCACGGCGCTCAATGCCGAATCATTGGCGTACGGTGAGCGGATATTGATGTAGTAAGCGCTGTGAGGGGTATTGAACTCAGTATCCACTGCAAACCAGGATTGGAATCCCGGGGAGGACTCCAGAATTTTCGGGTGTGGCATCGTTGCTGACCGGGTGATTGCCACGGCTTGCGGAATGAAGTCGTTCGGGGTGGGCAGGGTAAACTGAGCTACATGTTCCGGGGCTGGCTGCACTTGTTCTTTGGGGAGTGGCTTGTACGAGAAGGGTGTTTCGTACCACTCGGAGACTGAATCGGTTTCTACGTTTTGTGCCGTCAGGGTGATCAAGGCGTTTTCCGGGGTAAGCTGATTCAACAGTGCTGTGTACAGTGCAGGGGAGTAGCTTTCCAGCAGGTACCCCCCACGCAACACATCCTGGTCTGGCCGGTAATGCATTTCGTTGGCAATCCGGCTGGCGTAATGCAGTGCGGAGGACTTGGTCAAAAACTCGAAAGATAAATCGAGCATGCGTTTCTGCTCATCGAAATAGAAGGACTGCATGCCTTCATTTTTCACCTTTTCAACATTTCCCAGTGTCAGCCGAACAATCTCCTGCCAGTTTTCCAGACCTTCCGGCGTGAGTTCCATGCTGATCACGAACATGGCAGAGTGGCCGGTGTCCAACCCCATGCCCGCGCTGAGCGAATTGGTCCACCCTTTTTCCTTCAACACGGAGAGCAGACTGCCTTTTCCTTCATGTCCGAGCAGATTTGACACGTAGTAGGCAGGTTTTTGCTGGTACAGGGCTTCCTGACTGTCCACGACAAAACTGACCTGCAGCGATCGGCGATCCATATTTGGTTTAATGCTCAGCAAATGCGGTCCCTGTTCGGCGAGCAGCGGCTGCGTGTGTTGTTTCGGCTTTAAATGCCGGTTTTTTACACCGGCGAACTTTTCTTCCACCCATTCCTTCAGCTGACTAACGGGCTCTTTTCCATATATCGTCAGGGTCATGATATTTGCAGAATAATTGGCTTCGTAGAAACGTACCAGAGCTTCCCTTAATGGTGCCGCTTCGGTGTTGCGGAGAGTAGTCAGGTTGCCTACAGAGAACAGACTGTATGGGTGCTCCTGATTCAGAATGGCGCGAAACGCTGAGTGGCTGCCACGCATATCGTCTTTGATTTTACTGGTAAACTCCGAATGCACCGCGTTTCTCTCGCGGTTGACATACTTTTCGTTAAACAATGGCGCAACGAACTGTTGGGAGAAACGGTCGAGGGCAGGCTCCAGAAAACGGGCGTCGACATCAAAAAAATAGTTGGTATGCTCAAAGGTGGTGTATGCATTGTGTTGTCCACCATGTTCCGCAATAAACTTCTGATACTCTCCAGCCTCCGGGTATTTTTCGGTCCCCAGGAACAGCATGTGCTCGAGGAAATGTGCCATGCCCAGATGCTCTCGAGGATCATTGCCACTGCCCACCGCCACATCGATCGCTGCAGCTGCCTTATCCGTCTCCGGGTCAGACACCACGATCACGCGCAGTTCATTGGGCAACGTGAAGGCGAGGTAGTCCCGTTGATCATTGGGGCTTTTCAGGACACTGGCCGCGTGGGCCACTCCCGCAATAAAAAAATAGAGAACGGCGGTGATAAACGAACGAGCGATACGTGGAGAAACAGATAAGGTCATGCTGGTTTCCGGAGTTCTGCCAAGGTTTGCGAACACTGCGAAGTTCGATTCATACCATCGTCTAGGCCCGGAAATACCTTGGTCTAATTAAGGCGGAAAAAATCCTGATTTATTGTTGACGTGAATCATAAAACTATCACACACGGCTTGGTATAAATAAATTAAAAATCGGTAAGATCAAAAATAAGCCACAATAACATTCTGTGTGAGATCGCAGAGACAATAAAACAAGGAGAAAGAATCATGAGCAAGCGTATTGCATTGGTGACCGGGGGAACCGGGGGTATTGGATCAGCGATTTGTGAGCGGCTGGCCTCGGAAAACTATCAGGTTGTGGCAACTTACAGTTCACCCGAGAAAAAAGCACAGGCGGAAGCCTGGCAAGCAGAGTTGAAAGAAAAGGGTGCTGACGCAGAAATTGTGTGTATGAATGTGGGCGACTGGGAGTCTTGCGTCCAGGCGGCTCAGGAAATCAAGAGTCGTTTCGGTGCGGTGGATGTGGTTGTCAATAATGCGGGAATCACGCGCGATGCGGTGATGAAAAAAATGGGAGCGGACAAATGGGATGCAGTGATGTCCACCAACATGGACAGCCTGTTTTATGTGACCAAGCAATTCCTGGACGACATGTTGGAAAAGCAATATGGTCGCGTGATTAACATTTCTTCCATTAACGGCCAAAAGGGCCAGTTTGGACAGGTGAACTATTCGGCGGCAAAAGCGGGTGTGCATGGGTTCACCAAAGCGTTGGCTCAGGAAGTTGCCAGAAAGGGTGTCACCGTGAATACGGTATCACCGGGCTATGTCGGTACACCCATGGTGATGAAAATTGATGAAAGCATCCGCAATCAGATTATTGCGCAAATTCCGGTGGGTCGCCTGGCGGAGCCCGCTGAAATTGCCCGTGCGGTAGCGTTTCTGGCTGCGGAAGAGTCCGGGTTCATCACCGGCTCCAATTTGTCCATCAATGGTGGCCAACACATGTACTGATTCGTCTGTGTCTGTATGCCATTCCAGCGTGATATGCTAACCGGCATGTCATACTGACCAGCACGTCACAGTGAATGGGTATCGCCAGTTATAGGCGGTGCCTATTTAATCCATAAAAATTATCAATAGCATTTATCTATTCCTCGCTCGATCCGGGCGTTATCATTACTCTTCACTCGCGTGAAACTCAAAGTTGAATTTTTCATGCTTCTTGACTATGTTGATTTTTCTGGCTTTGCCTCCATGTTTAAGAGTGAGGCAGCGACGCCTGTGACGGGATGATCCCCGTGAATGGATCAATACACTGAAAAGAATTAGACAACCTATTGGAGAAATGGATCAATGAGCGTACTAGTTGGTAAGCCAGCCCCTGATTTTACCGTACCTGCTGTATTAGCAGACGGATCAATCGTTGACGAATATAAACTGTCCGAAGCGATCAAAGGAAAGTATGGTCTGGTATTTTTCTATCCGCTGGACTTTACCTTTGTTTGTCCTTCCGAGCTGATCGCACTGGATCACCGAATTGATGCATTCAAAGAGCGAAATGTTGAAGTTATCGGTGTCTCCATTGACTCGCACTTCACGCACAATGCCTGGAGAAACACGCCGGTGAATGAGGGCGGTATCGGCCCGGTGAAGTACACCTTGGCTGCGGACCTGAATCACGATATCTGCAAAGCCTATGATGTGGAGTCAGAAGGCGGCGTGGCATTCCGTGGTGCCTTCCTGATCGACAAAGCCGGTAACGTTCGCTCGCAGATCGTCAATGATTTGCCTCTGGGTCGCAACATGGATGAACTGATTCGTCTGGTAGATGCGCTGCAGTTCCACGAAGAGCACGGTGAAGTGTGTCCAGCGGGCTGGAACAAAGGTGATAAAGGTATGAACGCATCTCCGGATGGCGTGGCTAAGTATCTGGCAGAAGAAGCTGACAAGCTGTAAGGTTGTCGAACGTCTGAAGATGTTTAAGGGCCCGGAAGGGCCCTTTTGCGTGGTGATCGATCAATCAGCTACCACTGCCGTTTCCATCCCCCCATGGATTGCCACTTATTGACGATATTGCAGAAGAGCTCAGCGGTTTTTTGCGCGTCATAGAGCGCACTGTGTGCTTCCTTGTTGTCAAAATCAATGTCAGCCTCTCGACACGCCTTGGCCAGCACGGTCTGACCGTACGCCAGCCCCGCCAATGTGGCCGTATCGAAGGTAGAGAAGGGGTGAAAAGGATTGCGCTTAATGTTATTGCGTTCTGACGCAGCAAACACAAAGCCGTGATCGAAAAAGGCGTTATGCCCGACCAAAACGGCACGCGTGCAGTCCATGTCTTTGATTGCGCGCCGAACGGGTTTGAACACTTCCTGCAGTGACTCCTGCTCCGTTTGTGCCATTCGCAGCGGGCTGTATGGGTCGATGCCGGTGAACTCCAGTGCGGAAGCCTCAATATTTGCCCCTTCAAAAGGCTCAACGTGGCAATATATTTCCTCCCCCGGGTAAACATCCCCGGATTCGTCCATATTTACGATCACTGCCGCGATTTCAAGCAGGGCATCGGTTTTGCTGTTAAATCCGGCGGTTTCTACATCCACGACAACGGGCAAAAAGCCACGAAATCGGTGAGCCATTGGGTGCTTGGATTCTTTGTCTAAGTCGTCATCTTGAAGTTGCATGAAGCTCGTGGCCTGTAATCGTTGAAGTTCGTACGAAAGTCACCGGGATGCTAGTCTTGCACCCGCCAACGCAGTGTTTCCCCGGCTTTTACGGGAATGACCTGCTGATCACCCAGCGTGAGTGCGTCCGGCAGTACCCATGCTTCCTGTACCAGCGTGATTTTATCCTGGTTTCTGGGTAGTCCGTAGAAGTCTGGGCCAAAATGGCTCGCAAAGCCTTCCAGTTTGTCCAGTGCACCCAGCTCTTCAAACACTTCAGCGTACAATTCTATTGCCGAATACGCGGAATAACAGCCCGCACAGCCGCAGGCGGCTTCTTTTTTATTCACGGCATGGGGCGCTGAGTCGGTCCCCAGAAAGAACTTCGGATTACCGCTGATCGCAGCAGCGCGCAAGGCTTCCTGATGGGTGTTTCGCTTCAGAATCGGCAGGCAGTAAAAGTGCGGTCGAATCCCGCCGACAAGCATGTGATTCCGGTTGAACATCATATGGTGAGGGGTGATGGTTGCCGCAAGGTTATCCGGGCCATCCTTTACAAAACTGGCAGCATCTGCCGTGGTGATGTGCTCCAGAACTATTTGCAGCTGGGGAACACGCTCGATGATACGGCTGAGCGTTTCATCCAGAAAGCGCTTTTCACGGTCAAAAATATCTACCTCGGCATGGGTGACTTCACCGTGGATCAGCAGCAGCAAGCCAAGATCTGCCATCGCTTCCAGTACGGGGGTTAGCTCGTCGAGTCGTGTAACACCGGAGTCCGAATTGGTGGTGGCTCCAGCGGGGTAAAGTTTGCATGCCACAATCTGTTCGTTCCTGGCGGCGGCTTCAATCTGCTCCGGTGTCGTGTTATCCGTCAGATACAGTGTCATCAGCGGGTTGAACGGGCTGCCTGGCGGAATGTGTGACCGAATGCGGTCAAAATACTGCGCGGCGTCATCGGCGGTCACCACCGGGGGTACCAGATTGGGCATGACGATCGCTCGGCCGAAGTAACGCGCCGACGCGCTGACCGTATCTGCGAGGACCGAGCCATCCCGCAAATGCAGGTGCCAGTCATCCGGGCGGTCAATAACCAGAGTGGACATAATCTAATCCTTACGCGGGCCGACAGCGGTCGACCAAGAGGTGGAACGTGAAATTGGCTCAAGTGTATCATTTGGCTGACATAAATGTGATACCTTGGAGCGAATGCACAGGGATTTTGTTGGAATTGTGGTTGGCCCGCTAAATGCATGGGATAGGCAGACAGGCTGAATTGAGCATATGGGAGCAGGAATGAAAGTGCAGGTGACGCCCTGGCGAGCGTGTGTGGCGGGGATTTGGGTGTGGCTTTTTACGGTGACCGGGTACGCCAAAGTCTTGACGTACAGCGCAAGTATCGAAAACAGTCAATGGTATCAGGCCGCGTCCATCTTTGAATGCAGCGTGACACACAGTATTCCCAACTTTGGCAAAGCGGTGTTCTACCACGAAGCGGGAGAGAAGCTGAAGTTTTTTCTCGAAACCAATCAAAGCCCCATGGCTGAAGGCCGGGCCGCGCTCGTCGTGGAAGCGCCGGATTGGGCACCTGGCAGGCAGGTTCAGGATCTGGGGTTGGTGGATGTGCTGCGCACCCGGCGACCTGTGGCGGTCGGGGAAGTGGTTTCAACCAACATGATGGCCGGCTTGATGGACGGCATGATGCCGACGTTTACTCGCAAAGCCTGGTATTCAGAAGATCGTATCCGGGTGCGGGTGAATCCGGTGAACTTTTCGCAGTTTTACAACGATTATCAATCCTGTGTCGCTACGTTACTGCCGGTGAACTTTCGGCAGGTGGAGCGCACTGTGGTGCAATTCGAGGCGGATAAGGCTGCCCTAAACAAAGAAGATAAAAAAGCGCTGGATAAGGTGGTGCTCTACGTGCAGGCGGACAAAACGGTGTCTGCGATCTTTGTAGATGGCCATACCGACTCAAGTGGTCGTCGAATCACCAACCGCCGTCTCTCGCGGGATCGGGCCGATGCGGTTACGAGCTATTTGGTCAAAATGGGGTTAGCGCCGGAATTAGTCACGACGCGCTATCATGGCGAGCGATATCCGGTCGTCAGCAACAAAACCAAGTCCAATCGAGAGCGAAACCGTCGCGCCACCGTGCGTTTGCAGCGGGGAGAGCGTGCACCGATCGAAGATGAGACCGCGCCTGCCGAATAACCTTCGGGTGTCACCGCTGGGAAACTCCGGTAAGACCGAGTACAATAGCACGCTGTTTTTGCGCGGATACTCGAAGGAACATTATGAAGTCGAACATTAAAAAAGTGGTACTGGCGTATTCTGGTGGACTGGATACGTCCATTATTTTGCGCTGGCTGGAGCAGGAGTATGGCTGTGAAGTGGTAACATTTACAGCGGATCTGGGTCAGGGCGAGGAACTGGAGCCTGCACGAGCCAAGGCGGAAGCCATGGGTGTGAAGGAAATCTATATCGAAGATTTGCGTGAAGAGTTTGTTCGCGACTTTGTATTCCCCATGTTCCGTGCAAACACGATTTATGAGGGCGAGTATCTGTTGGGTACTTCCATCGCCCGTCCCTTAATCGCCAAGCGATTGGTGGAAATTGCCAATGAGACCGGAGCTGATGCCATTTCGCACGGCGCGACCGGCAAAGGCAATGACCAGGTGCGTTTTGAATTGGGGGCCTACGCGCTCAAGCCGGGCGTCAAAGTGATTGCGCCCTGGCGCGAATGGGATTTACTCTCGCGTGAAAAGTTGATGTCCTATGCCGAAGAGCACGATATTCCCGTGGACTTCAAGAAGGCGGGCAAAAAGTCCCCGTATTCCATGGATGCCAATCTTCTGCACATTTCCTACGAAGGCGGCATTCTGGAAGATCCCTGGGCGGAAGCCGAAGAGGATATGTGGCGCTGGAGTGTGAGCCCGGAGCAGGCTCCGGATAACCCGACTTACCTGGAGTTGACCTACCGAAATGGCGACATTGTCGCGATTGATGGCCGGGATATGAAGGCGCATGAGGTGTTGGCCTACCTGAATAAAGTGGGTGGCGAGAACGGTGTCGGTCGTCTGGATATCGTCGAAAACCGTTACGTCGGCATGAAGTCCCGTGGCTGTTATGAAACTCCGGGAGGCACAATTATGTTGCGCGCCCATCGTGCTATCGAGTCCATTACGCTGGATCGAGAAGTGGCCCACTTGAAAGACAGTTTGATGCCGAAGTATGCCGAAATGATTTACAACGGCTACTGGTGGAGCCCGGAGCGTCAGATGATGCAGGCGATGATTGATGAATCCCAGGCCGTGGTGAATGGTGTGGTGCGTGTCAAACTGTACAAAGGGAATGTGATTGTCGCGGGAAGAAAGTCAGATGATTCTCTTTTTGATGAAACCATCGCGACGTTTGAAGATGACGCGGGTGCGTACAACCAGAAAGATGCGGAAGGGTTTATTAAGCTCAATGCCTTGCGTTTGCGAATTGCAGCGCAGAAAGGTCGCGTCTGATTCAGTCATTTTTTTATTAAACCGGGCATCTGCCCGGTTTTTTTTGGCCTTAGTTTTCATTGTGACAGCGGGGTCAACTAAGCTATGCTTTTCTCAGTCCTGTTCTGTCAGGATTCCACTTCCGAGCAATCATAAACATAAGAAGAGAGAGAAGTATGGCTTTCACCCGTCGAACTTTTATTAAAACCCTCGTTGTAGCCGCCGGTGCTGCCACTGTGCCGATGTTGTCTGGTTGTAACGACTATGACGACGATCATCGACCGTTGGCTGAGGTGCCTCGGTCGCCCTTTTTTCCTCACTCAGTAATGTCTGGCGACCCGCGGGAAAGCAGTGTAGTGCTTTGGACACGTATTGCCGATGCCATTGCCGGTGATCTCGACGTCACGCTGCAAGTATCCACCGACGCCAGTTTTACCACGGTGGTTCTCGAGGAAACCTTGAGTGCACTGGCAGGTAACGACCACTGCCTGAAAGTGCGTGTCACTGCGTTGCAGTCGCACACACACTACTACTATCGCTTCAGTTATGGAGGTGACTTGTCACCGGTCGGCCGCACGAAAACTGCGGCCGCTGCATCTTCCGATGTGCCGGTGAAGTATGCCTTTGCGAGTTGCCAGGATTACGTTGGGCGCTACTTCAATCTTTATCTTCGCCTGTTAGAGGAAGATATGGATGATCTGGATTTTGTGGTACATCTGGGCGATTACATCTATGAGACGAGTGGTGATCCTGACTTCCAGCAAAGCTCGGAAGACCGGCAGCTTATGTTTGATGATATCGCGGGTGCACTGGCGCTGAAATCGGACAGTGGTGCGACTTTCTATGCCGCACAAAGTCTGGATAACTATCGTCAGGTGTACAAAACCTATCGCACGGATGCCGTACTGCAAAAAGTGCAGGAAAAGTTTCCTGTCGTGGCTATTTGGGATGATCACGAGTTTTCGGATGACAGCTGGCAGAATAACTCCACGCTTTATGGGGTACAGACAGGGGAGGGGAGTCAGCAGCGCAAGCAGAATGCCGAGCAGGCGTGGCTGGAATACATGCCGATTGACCAGGATTCGGTCGCAGGCATGGTCTCAGGTGAAACAGGGCGGGTCGATGTCGCCTCATCGAAATTATCCCAGGGAACCGACACAGGGACGGGTATTGGTGCATTGACCTCGGGCATATCGATCTATCGAAATTTACGTTTTGGGAAACATCTGGAGCTCATTCTGGGGGATTATCGCACGTTCCGACCTGATCATTTGATTCCGGAAGATGCTTTTCCTGGCACAGTGATCACACCCGTGGGACCGGCGACAAAACCCGAGCTGGCGTATGTGGTTGTGTCCACGCTTTCACCAGCGACACAGGGTGCGCTGCAACAGATTGTGGCAGGGATGTATTCCGCACTCTATTCCGCAACGGATGCGCCCATCGAAGATGCGATTCAAAGCGCTGTTGAGAAAGCGGCATCGGTGGTGGCAGGCAATCTTTCCGCCGCGTACTTGAACGCGGTGATTGACGGAGCGGTGGCCAGTTCAGCGCTGGATGCGGCGACAGCTGCTGCGCTGCAGGCAGATATCGCTGCCAATATTCAGCCTTTGGATGGGTTGTCGTACTTTGCATTAGGGAAAACTGCCCTGAGTGGGGAGCTCGGTAGCCGGTACCTGGTGGTTAAGTCGTCCTACGATGCGCTAAGTCAGCAGATTGTGCCTGTGGCGGCGCAAAACCCCTACGGTGAGGCGCAATGGGCCTGGATGGAAGGTGTTCTTGACTCATCCGAGGCAACTTGGCGCGTGCTGGGAAGTTCCGTGTCGCTGACGCCGATGGTGCTGGGGCTGGATTCCGCGCTGCCGGAATCGATCAAGGCGAGTCTGCCGACGATGCTGCAGAATGACTTTTATCTTAATGTGGATCAATGGGATGGATTTCAGGGATTCCGCGACCAGGTGCTCTTGCCTAAAATGGGCGCAACCGCGAATTCGCCCAACGGTGTACTGACCATCGCGGGCGACATTCATTCCAACTGGGTGTCCGATCATGGTGAGGGGCGTTACTGTTTTACAACGTCGTCGATCTCCTCGGCCACATTTATGGAGATTCTGGAGGGGCAAACAGCGTCTCTGGTCAACGACCTGGTTGCTGCAGATCCTACACAGGATGCCGCTACTTTGCAGGCAGGAGTCAATCAGCTGCTGGTGTTGGGTGAAACCATTATTGAGCGAAGTGACGAACGCGTTAAGCTGGGCAAGCTGAATGAACATGGATTGGGGATTATGTACGTGGACGCAGTCGCAGCAGAAGTCACTTTTGTACAGATGCTACCGGAGTCTGCAGGCCTGGATCTGGTTAAAACGTCGTATTATGATGCGGCTCAAATAGCCACAGATCGCATGTTTGAGCGGAAGTACCGGGTCGAGAACAATGCGTTGGTGCGATTGGCGTAATTAAAAGCCGCTAAAAAAGAAACCCCGCCGAAGCGGGGTTTTTTCTGAGCAGGCTAAATTACTCGGAAGCTTGCTGAACCACAGAAGGATCTGTCACGATCACTGCCGTGCCTTGAGTCAGAATCAAGGAAACGCTCTCGCCAATCATTTCCTGGAATACCGCTGCCGCCGTTGCGTCGCCCGGCGTGGGCAGTACAGGAGTGCCATGCGTTCCGCCGGTGTAGCGGGTAATGGCCGGTCCAGTCAACGCATTGGTGCCGCTGTGGATGTTGGTTGCATTGGTGAGGCGTGCCAATGGCTCAGAGCCGGAAAGTGGCGCTGGCGAGGCGTTGCCCAAAGTATTTTCTTCCGGATAAGCGGAGTTTGGAATAGTTTGATCGCCGATCACCATGGAGAGCAGTGTAGGTGTGCCCGCCAGATCCTGAATGTAGTTTACAGAATCACCTGCGTCCAGGGTCGCCTGAAGGACGTTGAAGTACGTCTCCAGGCTGGCATCACCTTGTACCAGTCCCGCAGCAGCTTCAAGCCCGCCGAGAATGGCCGGTGCAAAGGAGGGAGAGTTTTCGTACAGTCTCACAATGCCGCCGCCGGGGGTCAGGAAGTTGGTCGCCACCAGGTCATCCGAGGTGGTCGCGGTTTTGTTGACTACTGCAGCAAAAGGAATACCGTCGACGGTACCCAATGAGTGGCCAACGAAGTACACGCTTGAGCCGGAGGTGTCTGCGGTGCCGTTGCTGTCGAGATCGATGCCGCCCACGGACATACGCAACTGTTGCAGATCATTCACCATTTGTCTCAGCAAATCACGCGAATTCATGAAGTTTTGCAGGTTAACAAACAAGGAGCCGGATGAACCTACCGCACTGTCATGATCGAATACCATGGGGATGGGGTTCGCCGAAGCGTCAGCAGTAAAGTTAAAGTGACGTTCGTAATCCGTTCTTGGCAGACCCGGAATGGTACTGGCGCCATTCGCTACCGTGCTTTCCAGAACCAATGCGCCACCCAGTTGAGTCGCTGCGTCAGCACCACAGGTACCAGACAACACGAGCTGGGTAGCCGCGCCAATTTGTGCGGCATCCGCCGGGTTGGTAATGTTGGTGGGGCATCCCGCCGCTTGAATCTGCAGCAATACACCGACATTAAATGTGCCTGCAACCACTGCATCAACGGTTGCCGTATCTGCCGTCACGCCTGCTGCGGTCAGCAACGAAGTGGCCAGCGTTTTCTGTGCATCGGTAGTGATTGCATCAACACCATGCATGGGCTGATCAATAGCAACCACAACCACACCGGCAGTGCGTGCCAGCAAGCTACCATAGGTGAGGGCGGCACTACGATCGGTAGTGATACCATGCTGGTAGATAACCACCGGCAGGTTGCCTGCGTTCAGCTGTGCACCCGCCGGGTACATGGCAATCACAGGAATTTTTACGTCGGCCGTTTTCTGTGGGAACGGGTAGAGGTAATTCACGATGGTTGATTTGGATGGGTCTGCCTGTGGCAGGTTCAATCCAATGGCACCAAATTGTGCGTTCAACGCCTGGGCCAAGCCTTGGTTGGCAGTAAACTGACTGCTCAAAGCACTGCCATCAGTTTCGGTAGGAATGCCCAGGTAGTAGGGAATCTCCATTGAGCCCATCGCAACATTGACTTCCCCTGGTGCGATACCAATTGCAGCCATCAGGGCTGAAACCTGCGCAGCATCAGTTGTAGAGGTAAATGTTATGTCACGGGCAGATGGACGGGTGGTGATCAGTCCACCTTGCTCCAAAGAGCCAGAGAAAACCGAGCTTAAACAGCTGATCGCGGCTGCGCCGGCGGTCGCTCCCTGGCTGGCACATAATTGATAGGCTTGCCCCAGCGCGGTTTGTGTGGCTGCGTCCGGCCATGTAGCCATTGCACCGTCAACCACTTGTTTGATGGCCGTGTAATCAGCAGCGCCACCCGCCATGGCCGCCGTACGAGCGCCAGTGGAGATGGCGGTTTTTAATGTGTCCTCAAACCACTTGTTAGGTTCTGCCATGTAGTGCAAAACCTGCTTGTCATTTGATGTCGTGAAGCTGTAGGAAATGGCAATATTGTCTTTCGTTAACGTGGGCATGCCCGAAGCAGCACGCACCTGGTTAGGCAGGCCAAAATAAGTCTCCGAGATCGGTTCCCACAACTTGTTGACCAGGTTTTGGATGGCAACAAATGCGCTGTTGCCCACCGCACCGAATCGCTCGTCTTCCGTGCCTTCATTCAAGACCAGGGTGACGTTCTGATAAGCGGGAGACTGAGCAATGGCCTCGCCCGTGGCATCTTTGACTTCATTCGTGATAGCGACCACGTATCGCTTGCGCGGATTCAGCGGTACTAAGGGATTGATTCGAATCAGTGAGGTGCCATCGTTCAAGTCAACAACACTGGCCTCATAGGCCGGATTCTGCGCCAGACCCAGCAGCGCAGCGCCTGCAGCAGGGTCACCTGCAGCTGCGGTAAGTGCGGTCACGGCCAATGGAATGGTCGGCGGTTCCGCCGATGTCAGTGCCGTGATGGGCTCGCCACTCGCATAATCCAGCTCAATCAGGAAAACATTCTGGCTCGGGTTAGGTACAACCGTAGGATTGCCATCTGCGCCGGTTGTCAGGATAAATGCACGGCCATCCACGGACGCCGGATCGATCGCACCATTCATGGCGATGTCGATAGGCGCTACGGTCGATGCGCCGCTGATGTTGTTCAGGGCGGTGGTGACCGGAGGCGTGCTGTCTGTGACGCGGAAGGTGCCGTCGCTGGCAACGCTGTCCCAGATTAAGTCATTCGGAATTGGTAGTGCACTCGTCAATGGATTAAAAATTGGATACGTTTTTCCGTCGAAATCCGGATTTTGAATTTGATAATCGATATTCGCATTCTCAGTGGTTTTGCCATCGTCCAGACAGCCTGTCAATGTGACAGAGGATGCAACCGCAAGACTTAATAAGGTTTTCTTAAACATAAGATCGGACCTTCTCTTTCCTTTTATTATTTATCGGAAACAAATAATTGAATCAAAAGCGATTTTAGTTGTTGTCACCGAAACACCGCCAGGAGGGATGTTCAGGTACAAGCAAATGAAATTTTTACCCCTTAAAACAGCGCTTTATCGTTCGATTTGTTACAAGCGGGCTTTCGCTTCATTTAAAACTAGACTCACTCTGTCTAATAGTCCAGTTTTTTACGCTGGAGAAGGGAAGAATTTTGGAAAGCCGTAAAATCTTTATCCATTTCAGGTTCTCATGTACTATAAAGCCCCTTTTTTCGAGCGGTACAGGGCAGTTTCAGCCTCACATATCGCGTCGAAAGGACAACTTATGGCGCGCCTGAACCGCACGGCGCAGACAGAAGCAGACAAGAGAATAGCTATGACAGTAATTCGCCAGGACGACTTAATCGACAGTGTAGCCGATGCGCTTCAATTCATTTCGTATTATCACCCGGTCGACTTTATCAAGGCCGTACATGAGGCTTATGAGAAAGAAGAGTCGCCCGCAGCGAAAGACGCGATGGCCCAGATTCTGATTAACTCCCGCATGTGTGCGGAAGGTCATCGTCCGATTTGTCAGGATACCGGCATTGTCACCGTTTTCATCAAAGTGGGTATGAATGTGCGCTGGGACGCCGACATGAGTGTCTCTGAGATGATTAACGAAGGGGTGCGTCGCGCCTACACGCATCCGGATAATGTGCTGCGTGCGTCGATACTGTCGGACCCTGCCGGAAAGCGTGCCAATACAAAAGATAACACCCCGGCAGTCATTCACTATGAAATCGTCCCCGGAGATACCGTGGATGTTCAGGTGGCAGCCAAAGGAGGTGGCTCTGAAAACAAATCAAAGATGGTGATGCTGAATCCCAGCGACAGTATTGTGGACTGGGTAGTAAAAACCGTTCCGACAATGGGGGCAGGTTGGTGTCCACCCGGTATGTTGGGTATCGGAATTGGTGGTACCGCAGAAAAGGCCGCGCTGATGGCCAAAGAAAGCCTGATGGACCCCATTGATATTCATGAGCTCCGTGAGCGTGGCCCAAAGAACCGAATCGAAGAGTTGCGCCTGGAGATTATGGATAAAGTCAACGAGCTGGGTATTGGTGCGCAGGGTCTGGGTGGTTTGACCACGGTACTGGACATTAAAATTATGGACTACCCGACGCACGCGGCGTCCTTGCCGGTGGCCATGATTCCAAACTGTGCCGCTACGCGCCATGCGCACTTTGTGCTGGACGGGTCGGGTCCTTCTCTGCAAACGCCGCCGAGCCTGGATGACTGGCCGGTATTGACCCTTCAAGGGGGAGATCAGGCAAAACGAATCAATATGGATACCGTGACCAAGGAAGAAGTGGCTGCGCTGAAGCCGGGAGATACGGTGCTTCTGTCCGGGAAAATGCTGACAGGTCGGGACGCAGCCCATAAGAAAATGGTAGATATGCTGAGCAAGGGGGAATCATTGCCTGTGGATCTCCAGGGGCGATTTATCTATTACGTTGGGCCAGTGGATCCGGTGCGTGATGAGGTAGTGGGGCCTGCGGGGCCAACGACCTCCACACGGATGGATAAGTTTACCCATACGATGCTGAAGGAAACCGGGTTGCTTGGCATGATTGGTAAAGCGGAGCGCGGGCAGACAGCCATCGATGCGATCAAGGAGTTTGGTGCAGTCTATTTGATGGCAGTGGGCGGAGCGGCGTACCTCGTGTCCAAGGCGGTGAAAAATGCCAAGGTCGTGGCTTTCCCCGAATTGGGAATGGAAGCCATTTACGAATTTGACGTGGTGGACATGCCGGTTTCGGTGGCGGTAGATGCTGCCGGTACTTCTGTGCATCAAACGGCCCCAAAAATCTGGCATGACAAGATTATTGCTGCCAAATCGGTCAAGTAAGCGCGTGTAAAACCAAGGTTGCGCGCGCTTCCTGTTTCTGGAAGCGGGCGCGATGGAATATCGTTTGACACGCTTAGTCAACGTGCATGGCTCAGGCTTGCCGGGTCATCAGGTCTTTAAAACTATGGAACACACCTACAGGTTAGTGATTTCCTGCCCGGACCGGGTGGGGATTGTCGCCAAAGTCAGTAACTTCCTGGCCACATATAACGGCTGGATCACCGAAGCAAGTCATCATGCCGATCCTCATGAAGGGCGGTTCTTTATGCGTAACGAGATCAAAGCAAGCTCGATGCCTTTTGACCTTGAGTCGTTTCGAATTGCTTTTGGGCCGATTGCCAAAGAGTTTGAAATGGACTGGCGCATCGCTGACTCCCATGAAAAAAAGAAAGTCATTCTCATGGTCAGCAAAGAATCACACTGTCTGGCAGATTTGTTACATCGCCACCAGGATGGCGAGATGAACAGTGAGATTGTGGCTGTGATCTCCAATCATGAAGATTTGCGACGGATGGCAGACTGGTATCATATTCCGTTTCATCACGTGCCTGTCACCAAAGAAAGCAAACCAGCGGCGTTTGCTGAGACGGCTGAACTGTTTGAAAACTATCAGGCGGATGTCATCGTGCTGGCTCGGTACATGCAAATCCTTCCGCCAGAGTTATGTGCACGGTATGCCGGCCAGGTGATCAATATACACCACAGTTTTCTGCCTTCGTTTGCGGGCGCGCGGCCTTATCATCAGGCCTATGGTCGTGGCGTAAAGCTCATTGGTGCGACCTGTCACTATGTGACTGAGGACCTGGACGAAGGGCCGATCATCGACCAGGATGTGATTCGAGTCAGCCACAGTGATCTGCCCGAGGACATGGTTCGGCTTGGGCGGGACGTAGAAAAGAATGTGCTGGCACGGGGGTTGCGCTATCACATTGAGGATCGCGTGATTACTTACCGGAACAAAACGGTCGTGTTCAATTAGTCTTTCAATGTGTGCCCGATCATTCAAAGTTACGGAGCTGTTTGGCTTCGTAACTCTTAGGTTCCGAATCTTTTGGGTTTCGAAGCAATCGGGCTTCGAATCTATTGTGTGCCGTAACAGGTCTGATTTTTTCCGCCGCTTTTTGCGTTGTAGAGCTGTTCATCCGCCAGCTTCATGAGTTCTTCCAGTGGGCCTTCGCGGTATTGAATGATGCCTGCCGAGAATGTGGTGGTCAGACTGCTGTCCGAAAGCACTACAATCTGATCTTCCGTCATTTCCCGAAAATTTTCTACCCAGGTCACTGCTTTGTTCAGATCGAATCCCGGTAGGAGCGCAGCGAATTCCTCTCCACCTGTACGAGCGTATAGAAAGCGCCCCATAGCCTGGGAAAAGTGCTGAGCGAAGTCGATCAATACCACATCACCCGCATCGTGGCCGTAGTTGTCGTTGATTTTTTTGAAGTTGTCGAGGTCGATCAGCACCAGGCAGATAGGCGTGCTTTTCTGGCAGGCTGTCTCCAGCAGTGCGCGCGCGTTTTCATAAAAGAATCGCCGGTTAGGTATTTCTGTAAGGTAGTCTGAGTAGGCGATGCGCTTGATCTGCTGCAGTTGTTCATACGACTCAATGTTGTGTACGATGCGGCAGTTAAACTCCTCGTGACTGAACGGCTTGGTGAGAAAGTCATTCGCGCCGTTCTTGATAAAGCGCGCCGACAGCCCTTGCTCGTTTTGCGTGGAGATGCCAATGATGATCAGGTCATTCTTGGCGGGATCCTTTCGAATATTGCGTACCAGCTCAATGCCATCCATGCGCGGCATGTTGTAGTCCACGATGAGCATGATGGTGTTAGGGGTGTCTCGCAGCTTTTCCAGTGCATCCACGCCATCCACTGCCTCAATGACATTGAGCAGTTGGTGTCGAAGCAGGGCTTTGGTGTACTTTCGTGATGTGGAGGAATCGTCGACCACCATCACGGTCAGCTCCCGGTTTTTGTCCAGACGACGAATCTGCCGAAGGGCCATCTCATACGAAAAGCGGCTCTCCTTAACAATATAGTCCACGATTGGTTTTTTCTGCATTTGCTCCCGGATCGTGTCGTCCATGGTGCCTGTGAGAACCAGTGTCGGGATTTTTTTTGCGAGCGTGATATCCACCACTTCGCCATTCGGCGCATCCGGCAAGTGCAGGTCCACGATAGCGGCCAGATAATGTTCCGGGCCTTTCTCGTCGATGAGTGCTTCCGCCTGTTTTCGCGACATGGCAACATCGCAGATATAACCCTGTGAGTCCTTGATCAGATGTTTGATGATTTTGACTACAATGGGACTGTCTTCGACCAGAAGCAACGTATTCATGTGATTGGATCGTCTCTCGCTCGTATTTGGTGTTTCTGGTTAAGTATAGTTTACTGTCCTGATTTTGGTGTGGTCACCCACAGGGATATGCAAAAAACGTTGGATAGCGCGTCTGAGAGCGTCAGGAAGCAATCTTTTCGTGAATTTTTGAGAAAAATAGCCACCCATTTCACAAACTGTGTTATTCTTCCGCATCCTTTATTACACGCTATTTCACCTGCAACAGGTGGTGAGTAATCCGGTTCAAAACAAGCAGCAGCATAAAACAAAAAACGACGTCCATCGTAAAATCATAATTAGCCGATAGGAACACCTTGATCTATGGGTAATGAGTTAGCCAAAGAAATTCTCCCAGTCAATATTGAAGATGAATTGAAGCAGTCCTACCTGGATTACGCCATGAGCGTCATTGTCGGGCGAGCGCTTCCGGATGTGCGGGATGGTTTGAAGCCAGTACACCGGCGGGTGCTCTTCGCGATGAGTGAGCTGAGCAATGACTGGAACAAGCCCTACAAAAAGTCCGCCCGTGTGGTCGGGGATGTGATCGGTAAGTATCACCCTCATGGTGACTCTGCCGTCTACGATACGATTGTACGTATGGCGCAGCCTTTCTCGCTGCGCTACCCACTGATTGACGGCCAGGGTAACTTCGGCTCTGTGGATGGTGACAGTGCAGCGGCCATGCGATACACCGAAATTCGCATGGATAAGATTGCGCACTCGCTGCTCGCGGATCTCGACAAGGAAACCGTAGATTTCGTGCCGAACTATGATGGCACCGAACAGATTCCTGAAGTGCTGCCAACCCGGGTTCCCAATTTGCTCGTGAATGGCTCATCCGGCATTGCCGTCGGCATGGCGACGAATATTCCGCCGCACAACCTCAATGAGGTAATTAACGCGACGCTGGCCTTGTTGGATAACCCGGAAACCGACATCGATCAGCTGATGGAATATATCCCGGGGCCGGATTTCCCCACTGCGGGGATCATTAATGGGCGGGCTGGGATTTTGCAGGCTTACCGCACCGGACGGGGGCGAATCTACCTGAGAGCGCGCTATGAGGTTGAGACGGATGCCAGAAACAAAAACTCAATCATCGTGACCGAAATTCCCTACCAGGTAAACAAGGCCAAGCTGATCGAAAAAATTGCCGAGCTGGTCAAAGATAAGAAGATTGAAGGCATCACTGAGTTGCGGGATGAATCCAGTAAAGAGGGGATGCGAATTGTGATCGAGCTCCGTCGGGGGGAAGTGCCCGATGTGGTGGTAAACAATCTCTACGCCCAGACACAAATGGAAAACGTGTTCGGGATCAATATGGTCGCGCTGTCCAATGGCGAACCGCGCACCATGAACCTGAAAGAAGTGCTGGAAGCATTTATACGTCACCGACGCGAAGTAGTGACGCGCCGCACCATTTATGAGTTGCGCAAGGCGAGGGAAAAGGGGCATTTGCTCGAAGGCCTCGCGGTCGCTTTGTCGAACATTGATCCAGTGATTGCACTGATCAAAGCATCACCGAATGCGGCGGAAGCAAAAGAGCGGTTATTGGCGCAGGCCTGGGAACCCGGTTCTGTGATCCCCATGCTGGAGCGTGCGGGGACCGATGCTTGCCGCCCTGATGATCTGGCCGAACAATACGGCATGCGGGATGGAAAGTATTACCTTTCTCCCATTCAGGCGCAGGAAATTCTTAATATGCGCCTCCAGAAGCTGACCAGCCTGGAAACGGAAAAGCTGCTGGAAGAATTCAAGGAAATCATCGACCGCATTGCCGAACTGCTTCATATTCTGAACAGTCCCGAACGACTGCTGGAAGTCATTCGTGAAGAGCTCCTGGCGGTGAAAGAAGAGTTTGGTGATGAGCGGCAGACGGAAATTCAAAGTTCACGTCGCGATCTGACGATTGCGGACTTGATCACCGAAGAAACGCTTGTAGTAACGATTTCGCATGGCGGTTACGCCAAAACCCAGCCACTTGCCGAGTATCAGGCGCAACGACGGGGTGGACGTGGTAAATCAGCCACATCGATGAAAGAAGAAGATTTTGTCGAGAAACTGCTGGTTGCGAATTCCCACGATACCATCCTGTGCTTCACCAACTTCGGAAAAGTTTTCTGGTTGCGTGTGTTCGAAATTCCCCAGGCGAGTCGCACCGCGCGGGGCAGGCCCATGGTCAACATACTTCCGCTGGTTGAAGGCGAGCGCGTCACCACGTTCCTCCCGGTCAATGAATACAAAGACGATCACTTTGTCTTTATGGCGACAAGTAAGGGTACCGTGAAAAAAACGGATCTGACCAATTTCTCACGTCCGCGTACGTCCGGTTTGATCGCCTTGGATCTGGATGAAGGGGATGCGCTGATCGGTGCTGCAATCACGGATGGTGATGCTGAAGTGATGCTGTTCAGTACGGCGGGTAAGGCTGTGCGGTTTAATGAGTCCGAGGTTCGATCCATGGGGCGAACTGCACGCGGGGTGCGTGGTATCCGGATGAAGCCTGATCAATCTGTTGTTTCGCTGATTATCCCGGCACCGGAGGGAGTGATTCTGTTGGCGAGTGAGAATGGCTACGGGAAACGCACCGCACTCGAAGACTTTCCTGCGTACAGTCGTGGCTCGCAAGGCGTCATCGGTATGCAGTGCTCTGACAGGAATGGTCAGCTGGTGAGCGCTGTGCAGGTGTTTGAAGGCGACGAAATGATGCTGATCAGTGATCAGGGTACCTTGGTTCGTACACGCACCGAAGAAGTCTCCATTCTGGGTAGGAATACACAGGGGGTGCGATTGATTCGTCTGGCGGGTGAGGGTGAAAAGCTTGTTGGCGTAGAGCGAATTGAAGAAGGCGATGCACAGGACGATGTGTTGGATGGCGAAACGGATCTGGATGCCAGCCCATCTGATCAGGTGGGAGAGGTGCAGCCCATCATCGATGACGGCACGGGCGAAGATGGCTCACCGCAAGAGTCGGGAGAGGAATGATATGTCGTCCGAAGCGGAGAAGCAGGCACTGCTTGAGATTCGAAACGAAATTGACACGATAGATCAGGAAATTCAGCGACTCATTAACCAGCGCGCCGCCTGCGCACAACGCGTCGCTGAGATCAAAACGCGTTCGCTGGCGGATGAGGGTCAGGCTGTTTTCTATCGGCCTGAACGGGAGGCGCAGGTTTTACGCACCATCAAGTCTCGAAATCAGGGGCCACTGAACTCTGAAGAGATGGCTCGCTTGTTCCGGGAAATTATGTCTGCGTGTCTGGCACATGAAAAGCCGATGCATATTGCCTTTCTCGGGCCTGAAGGCACATTTACTCAAGCGGCCGCTTTGAAGCATTTTGGTCACTCTGTGGTGAGTGTGCCGATGTCTGCCATTGATGAGGTCTTTCGCGAGGTGGAATCCGGTGCGGCACATTATGGTGTGGTGCCGGTTGAAAACTCAACCGAGGGAATGATCAATCATACGCTCGACATGTTTATGTCGTCTTCTGCACGAATTTGCGGCGAAGTGGAGCTTCGAATTCACCACCACCTGTTGGTGGCGCGCAGCCAGTCTCCTGAAGCTGTGACGAAGATATACTCGCATCAGCAGTCTTTTGCGCAGTGTCGACGTTGGCTGGATGCGCATTGGCGGCACGCGGAGAGAATCACGGTCAGCAGCAATGCGGAAGCAGCAAGAAGAGCATCCGTAGAGCCCAACGTCGCCGCGATTGCCGGAGATATGTCCGCTGAAATTTATCAATTGCAAAAGGCTGCCGAAAATATCGAGGACCGGCCGGACAACACGACTCGTTTTTTGATTATCGGTCGAGAGGAAGTTGCTCCCAGTGGCAAGGATAAAACCTCTATTCTGGTCTCCATGAGAAATCGCCCCGGCGCACTGTATCATGCGCTGGAGCCGTTCCATCGGCATGGAATCAGCTTGACACGCCTGGAAACCCGGCCCTCTCCCAATGGCACCTGGGCCTATGTGTTTTACATCGATCTCGAAGGGCACTTTGGCGACGCAATCGTGCAAACTGCGTTGAAAGAGGTGTCGAATGAAGCGGTTGAGTTGAAGGTGCTGGGGTCGTATCCCGTGAGTGTGTTGTAATTTTTCGAATTCGTTAAACAAGGAAAAGAGAGATGTCATGCGACTTTCGTGCATTGGCCAATGAAGGCGTGCAAAAAATCAGCCCTTACGTGCCAGGCAAGCCGGAAGACGAGTTGCAGCGCGAGTTGGGGTTACCTCGAGTCGTCAAGCTGGCCAGCAACGAAAATCCGTTAGGGCCCAGTGTAAACGTGCTGGATGCGGTGCACAAGAAACTGAAGACGCTCACCCGGTACCCGGACGGGAATGGATTTGAATTGAAAAATGCCCTGTCGTCCCATCTGTCGGTGTCGGCGGATATGATCACCTTGGGGAACGGGTCCAACGATATTTTAGAGCTGGCGGCAAAAGCCTTTTGCGGACCAGGATCGGAAGTGTTGTTTTCAGAATATGCGTTTGCCGTGTATCCATTGGCCACGCTCGCAGCGGGTGCGGCACCGGTGATCACGCCAGCCAAAGACTGGGGGTATGACCTGGATGCGATATTGGCGCGAATTACCGATCGCACGCGCATTATCTTTATTGCAAATCCAAACAATCCAACCGGAACCTGGTTGAAACAATCGGAGCTGGAGCCCTTTTTACGGGCAGTGCCGGAGCATGTGCTCGTCGTGCTGGATGAAGCCTACTGTGAATACGTTTCAGAGGCGGACTACCCGGACGGGCTCGAGATGATCAAGTCGTTTCCAAATCTGCTGGTAACACGCACGTTTTCCAAAGCCTACGGGTTGGCGGCACTGCGTGTGGGGTACTCGGTGAGTCAGCCGGATGTTGCTGATGTGCTCAATCGAGTTCGGCAGCCCTTTAATGTGGATACGCTGGCACAGGCGGCGGCCGTCGCCGCTTTGGATGATGCCGCATATCTGGCGAAAGCGGTTGAAACCAACCAAACGGGTCTTCGTCAGTTGGCTCAGGGATTCGAATCTCTGGGATTAACGTATATTCCGTCTGTCGGTAATTTTATTTGTGTGCATGTGGGGCCAAGAGCTGCGGAAATCTATCAGTCCCTGCTCAAGCAGGGAGTGATTGTCCGACCGGTGGCGAACTATGGTATGCCGGAGCACCTGCGCGTCAGTGTGGGCCTTGCCGAAGAAAATGACCTGATGCTGGCAGCACTCAGAGCTGCATTGGACGAATAGCAAACGGATTGCGAAGCGCTGATACACCACGAACATAAGGAGAACCGAGTGAAGCCAGCGATCAAAAAACTGACGGTTATCGGTCTGGGGTTGATCGGTGGATCATTGGCAAAGGGCTTGCGTCAGAAAGGCTTTGCTGCAGAGGTTACAGGTTTCGACGCTCGGCCGGGAGAGACAGAGCTTGCAGTGGAGCTGGAAGTCATCGACACGGCCGCGGCTTCCGCTGCGCAGGCGGTGCTTGGTGCAGACCTGGTGGTGCTCGCCGTACCGGTACGCGCTATCGGCCGGGTGCTGGAGGAGATACGGTCAGCGCTTCCGGAAAATACCGTGCTGACGGATGTGGGGAGTGTAAAGGGGGCTGTTATCCGTGCGATAGAGGCCGCCTGGGGTGAGGTGTCCCCTCGCTTTATTCCTGGTCATCCTATTGCCGGTTCAGAAAAAAGCGGCGTGACGGCGGCCAATGCGGAGCTGTATGCGCGACACAAAACCATTTTGACGCCGCTGCCTGGCGCATCCCCGGAAGCATACGATCTTGTGGCGACCATGTGGGAAACGGTCGGGGCAGAGGTGATTAAAATGGATTTTCTGAAGCACGATGAAGTGCTTGCAGCCACCAGTCACCTGCCGCACCTGATCGCTTTTTCCCTGGTGGATACGCTGGCAGGTGAAGACGACAACAAGGAAATATTTCGCTACGCCGCCGGCGGTTTTCGGGACTTTACCCGTATCGCCGCGAGTGACCCGGTAATGTGGCACGATATTTTCCTCTCAAACAAAAGTGCGACGCTACAGGTGCTTGATCACTTCACCAGCGACCTGGCGAAGCTGCGTCGAGCCATTGAACAGAGCGATGGCCAGACTTTGATGGGGGTGTTTACCCGGGCAAAGGCGGCGCGCGATCATTTCAGCAAATTATTGGAAAGAAAATCCTATACGACTATGAATACCAACGAAATTACCTTTGTTACTCAGCCTGCAGCATCCCTGGCGGGCGAAATTCGCGTACCGGGCGACAAGTCTATTTCGCATCGATCGATCATGTTGGGTGCACTGGCTCAGGGAGAAACGCAGGTCAGTGGATTCCTGGAAGGAGAGGACGCGCTGGCAACCCTTCAGGCATTTCGAGATATGGGCGTAGTGATTGAAGGGCCGGACAACGGGCAGGTCAAAATCTACGGTGTTGGCTTGCACGGTCTTAAACAGCCGCCGGGGCCGCTGTACTTGGGGAATTCCGGAACTTCCATGCGATTGTTGGCAGGGCTTATGGCAGCTCAGGCGTTTGACTCGGAGTTGTGTGGTGACGAAAGTCTGTCTAAGCGGCCGATGGAGCGTGTTGCTGCGCCGCTGAGAGAAATGGGCGCTTTGATTGAGACGGGTGAAGGCGGACGGCCACCCATCAAAATATCTGGAGGCGCCAAACTCACAGGTATGCACTACGACATGCCCGTGGCCAGTGCTCAGGTGAAATCATGCCTGTTACTGGCGGGTTTGTATGCGGATGGACAGACGTCCGTGACTGAGCCTGCCCCAACGCGAGATCATACTGAGCGCATGCTGACCGGTTTCGGCTATGGAGTGGAGCAGGATGGAGCGACGGCCAGGGTGGCGTCTGGCGGAACGCTGTCTGCCACCGTGATTGATATTCCGGCAGACATATCTTCTGCCGCATTTTTTATGGTAGCAGCTTCGATTGTTCCGGGCTCAGACCTTCTGTTACAGCATGTGGGAATAAATCCGACGCGAACTGGTGTGATCGACATTCTGAAACTGATGGGAGCGAACATTGAAGTGACCAACCCGCGCGAAGTGGGCGGTGAGCCGGTGGCGGATATACGGGTGAAATACGCGCCACTCAAGGGCATCAATATTCCTGAAGCACTTGTTCCGTTGGCCATTGATGAATTCCCGGTGCTGTTTATCGCTGCGGTTTGCGCCGAAGGGAAGACGGTACTTTCCGGCGCTGAAGAGTTACGCGTCAAGGAGAGTGATCGCATCCAAGTGATGGCAGACGGGTTGGAAATTGTCGGCGTGCACACCAAGGTGAAACCGGATGGTATCGAGATCGATGGTGGCCAGGTCATTCAGGGTGGCGTCGTTGACAGTGTGGGTGATCATCGAATTGCGATGGCATTTTCCGTAGCGGGATTGATCGCCAGGGGCTCTATTGAAATTCAGCACTGTGCCAATGTGGCAACGTCATTCCCGAACTTTGTTGCACTCGCAGAAAAAGTTGGTTTCAAACTGAAAGTACAGTAATTCTCAGCAGGCCTGTATCCGTCAGCACCCTGATTCCTGGAGGAGTTCCGAAGCATGAATAAAGAGGCTCAGTCCGGCAAGGCAGCACCGGTGGTAGCAATTGATGGCCCCAGTGGTGCTGGAAAAGGAACCCTGGCACAGATGTTGGCCAGGCATCTGGGATGGCATCTTCTGGACAGCGGTGCGCTCTATCGGCTCACCGGGTTGCGCGCGCACCAGTTGGGAGTGAGCATGAAGGATGCAACTGCTCTAGCGCAAGTGGCGCGAGAGCTTGACGTGTCATTTCTGCCGGGCGAGGCGGGAGAGCCGACGCGTGTCATGCTGGCCGGAGAAGATGTATCCCATGCATTGCGCCTGGAATCTACGGGTGAGCTGGCCTCGCAGGTGGCAGTGGTCGGTGACGTGCGGGATGCGCTGTTACAGCGTCAACGGGATTTTCAGAGTATGCCCGGCCTGATAGCGGATGGTCGGGACATGGGAACCGTCGTGTTTCCGGAAGCCACGCTCAAGATCTATTTGACTGCGTCTGCTGAGGAACGTGCCAGGAGACGATATAATCAGTTGAAAGCCAAGGGCGAGGATGTTAAAATGCCGGCCCTCTTAAAAGACATACAGGCTCGAGACGACCGGGATATGAACCGCGCCGTTGCGCCGCTCAAGCCGGCAAATGACGCAGTATTACTGGATTCCAGTGAGTTAAGTATCGAGGACGTGTACGCTCAGGTTCTGGAATTAGTTTCCCGAACCTGATTTTGTATGGGCACTTTTAAGGGGGGCGCGAGGGCTCAGGCTATTCTGGTTTCTTGCGAAGAGCGATTTTCGGCGGTAATGGCCTGATCATTGTCGCGAAAACAACAGGTTTGATTCAGAGCCAGTACGGCCAGATCAGTCTGAATCAAAGTAATTTAACCAACCCGTTTTTCTGGCAAACGGCCCATATACAATTTTTACAGGATGAATAATGAGCGAGAGCTTTGCAGAACTTTTTGAAGAAAGTTTAAAAGAACTTGATATGCAACCCGGTTCGATCATCACCGGTGTGGTGGTTGATATTGATCATGACTGGGTAACGGTGAACGCCGGACTGAAGTCCGAAGGCGTAATCCCCAAGTCTCAGTTCCTGAACGAGTCAGGTGAGTTGAACCTGAACATCGGTGATGAAGTTCAGGTAGCGCTGGATGCCGTAGAAGACGGTTTTGGTGAAACACGTCTGTCTCGTGAAAAGGCGAAGCGTGCAGAAGCTTGGAAAGAGCTTGAGAAAGCCTGTGAAGCAGAAGAAATTGTTATGGGCGTCATCAACGGTAAAGTCAAAGGTGGCTTCACTGTGGATGTGGCTGGTATTCGAGCGTTCCTGCCTGGCTCTCTGGTAGATGTGCGTCCTGTGCGTGACACAGCACACCTGGAAGGCAAAGAGCTCGAATTCAAGGTCATTAAGCTGGATCAAAAGCGTAACAACGTGGTTGTTTCACGCCGTTCCGTGCTTGAAGCTGAAAATAGTGCAGAACGTGATGCATTGTTGGCAGCGTTGACCGAAGGTATGGAAGTGAAAGGTATCGTCAAGAACCTGACAGATTACGGCGCGTTCGTGGATCTGGGCGGTGTTGACGGCCTGTTGCACATCACTGATATGGCTTGGAAGCGTATTAAGCATCCGAGCGAAATCGTCAGCGTGGGCGACGAAATCAATGTGAAAGTATTGAAGTTCGACCGTGAGAGAAACCGCGTTTCTCTGGGTCTGAAGCAATTGGGTGAAGATCCATGGGTACAAATCAAGACCCGTTACCCTGAAAATACCCGCGTGACCGCGCGTGTAACCAATCTGACCGACTACGGCTGCTTTGCTGAGCTGGAAGAAGGTGTAGAAGGTCTGGTTCACGTATCCGAAATGGATTGGACCAACAAGAACATTCACCCGTCCAAGGTTGTTCAGGTTGGTGATGAACTTGAAGTTATGGTACTGGATATCGATGAAGAGCGTCGTCGTATCTCTCTCGGTATCAAGCAGTGTCAAGTGAATCCCTGGGAAGAGTTTTCCTCCAAGTTCAACAAGGGTGACAAGATCTCCGGTAAGATCAAGTCAATCACAGACTTCGGTATCTTCATCGGATTGGATGGTGGCATTGATGGTCTGGTGCACCTGTCCGATATCTCCTGGAACGAAACTGGCGAAGAAGCTGTTCGCAAGTACAAGAAGGGTGATGAGATCGAAACCGTTATCCTGTCTGTTGATCCGGAGAGGGAGCGTATCTCTCTGGGTGTTAAGCAGCTGGACAGTGATCCATTTGCTGAATTTGTACAGGAAAATGACAAGGGTACAATCGTTACTGGTAAGGTAATTGCTGTGGACGCGAAAGCCGCAACAATTGCGTTGGCAGATGACGTTGAAGCAACCTTGAAAGCGTCTGAAATCAGCCGTGACCGCGTAGAAGATGCACGCAACGCGCTGAATGAAGGTGATGAAGTTGAAGCGAAGATCATCAGTGTCGATCGCAAGAATCGCATCATCAACCTGTCTATCAAGTCCAAGGACATTGACGATGAGAAGCAGGCGATGAAAGATGTGAAAGACAAGCAGGTTGAATCTTCGGGTCCAACGACGATCGGTGACCTGATCAAAGAGCAGATGCAAAACCAGAACTAATTTGACTGGTTTACTCCTCCTCGAACAGGGGAGGAGGCACTGAATAAAAAACGGGCAATTTACGCCCGTTTTTTTTTGTACTTTTTTAATATCTTGTCTAAACTCCTGATAATAAAAACGAAAAAGGGTTTTTAAATGACGAAGTCAGAATTGGTTGAGATTATTGCTGCCAAGCAATCTCAATTGAATGTCAAAGATGTTGAGCTGGCAGTGAAAACCGTGATCGAACAGATGTCACAGGCTCTTTCTCAAGGTCATCGTATTGAAATCCGAGGATTCGGCAGCTTCTCGTTGCATTACCGAGCACCCCGAACCGGGCGTAACCCAAAAACAGGGGATGCGGTTCAGTTAGGGGCGAAGTATGTCCCGCACTTCAAGCCCGGTAAGGAGTTGAGGGAACAGGTGAATGACAGCCTGAAAAAAGGGTACTAGGAGCCTGTCGGACTTTTAACTCTGAGCATCAAAACGTGAGATAATAACGCCACTCTATTACTCTTACATCGAGAGCCAGAATTTCCATGAGCCGTTTTATCACTGCCAACCGAAACACTGAT
>JBPJFY010000014.1:0-96321 GCA_051208045.1 Oleiphilaceae bacterium G1-8 | reverse complement strand
ACGTTGATTCATTCTGCTTTAGGGTTGGTTGATTGTTTGGCGACTAACAATCTACCTTATCGCAGAATGAATCCATATTAATATCATTGAGTTACGCTACGTAGCTGCTTAATGTTCTACCTATGAGTCTTTTATAACTTAGCCAGTCACGATTATTCGCGTAATAACTGCCATTAAAGCGCCTTATTGCATAAAACTCTTCACCATGAAACTTCATATACTCGGAAGATTCTGGAGATCCATACAAAATCAAGTACATCTTCTCCTCCAAGCCATTCATAAAACTATTTGGTGTTTTGTGATGGCCTGAATAGCTAACAGCATTATCTGCTTCATAATAGATTTTGAAGGACTCGCTTAGGCTGTCATGAATGACCATCGGGTCAGGGTAGTTTAGAACTGCATCTCGAATACGATTCCAATTTTCTTCGCTTTGATCTGGGTGAAGCCACAATCTAATTATCAGTGGCAATGGGTCATTATCAAATTGGATATCCCACTTAGGTTCCCGTCCTCTTAGATAGTAAGACTCAAAAGATTTTAACTGTTTTTTCGTGAACTCTTCACTGTGCTGAAGGCGAATAAGGATATCTTGCCAATCTTGCTTTCTTTGTTTCACCCAAGATTTATCTTTTGTATTCCAGGCATCCATGTTCATGTCGCTTCCAATATTTGTTAATAACTTGGTTCGATTCCTCTTAGTTTAGACCAAATGGTAATATCAAGCAGACGATAGTGACGACAGAATATGTGCGTACATATCTCGCCGTATTATTGGTCACCGATTTTCAGCCGCTTGAAACTAGTCCGTAATCTGCGGGTTAACCGTCGTCTTATATGTCAGACGAAACTTCGGTTTTGGCCCTTTTCCCCGACCAAACCACCCAAAGTAGTTTGTACGCGCACTCTTAAATAATCACGATCTCTGTATTCAATACGCAGCTACCACCATGACCCATCCGTCACCCCGTCTCACCCAAATTGGGGATATTGCACAGTTGTCCAAATCCCTATCATATTCCGCTCAGGCAGTATAACGATAAATAAGCCGATTCACAGGCGGGTTTCCACTCAGGGATTTAGACAGGCTTGTGAGCAGTATCGGGAAATCTTCTCCCTAATAAGGACAAAAACATGAAACGATGGATTTCCGCCTTTCTGGCAGTGTTGTTTTTTACCCCGGTGTTGTCTCACGCCGGCAGCATCAAAACCCAATACCCGATTGTGATGGTGGGTGGGGCTGCGGCTTTTGACACCTTTGATCTGGGATTTATTGAAATTGACTATTGGTATGGCATCACCCGGGCATTACGTGATGCCGGCGCAGAAGTGTATGTCACCAACATCAGCGGCTTCAGCTCCAATGCGCAGCGGGCGGATGAGCTGTACGACGATATCCTGGCCATTCAGAAGCTCACCAAGGCGAGCAAAGTCAACCTGATCGCCCACAGCCAAGGCGCGCTGGCTGCGCGAATGGCCACCAAAATGTTGCGGGACACCGGAAAAGGGGACGTCGTAGCATCCGTCACTACCGTCGCGGGCATGAATCGTGGTACGCACGTTTCTCCCTGGGCACGTGCTCAGGTCGAGAAAATCGGCATCACGCCGGGCAGCAATGGTGAGGCCATCGTCGAAGCGTTAGTCGCATTCGTCACTACTTTCCTGTGGGAAGGCGATTTGATTGCGGGAGAAGACGGTGACTACAACAGCCCGGATCGGGGCTGGCAGTCGTTTCTTGCGCTGGAAGCGGCTACGCATCCGGACAACGTTGCGCTTATCAACGCCGCCTATCCCGACGGTTTACCGGCTGAAAACTGCATGCTGAACAACGGCGGTACCCGCGGTGACGTGGCAGCGTCCAACAATCATGTGGTGAATGGGGTGCGCTACTATTCGGTAGGGGCTCACGCCAACGCCAGCCCCACCACCTGGGGAGAGCTGATTGATCCGGTTTATCTGGGCTTGGCCCTGCCGCTGAAATATCTGGTGGTGAACGCTAATGATAAGAAGTATCAGTGGGATGGTCTGGTGCCCCAATGCGGCCACAAACTGGGTAAATTTGTGGGTAGCTGGAAAATGAACCACTTTGATGCGGTGGGTCACTTCCTGGGGATTCGCCCTTCGTTCGTGAACGGTATTTATGTGAATCATGTGAAAACATTGCAATCTCAAGGATTGTAATCGGTCAGAAAAGATGCACTCCCGGGTAATCCGGCCGGGCGTGCATTTTGTCAGGCAGGACGCAAAGAATAAGGAAAAATACCATGTCCCGAGACATTCAATCTGCTACCGGTATGCTGGACCGGCGGCCGCCCGGAATGCTATTGATCATTCCTCTGGGGTGCTTATTGGTCGTGATGGGCCTCTCCGTCTGGATGGCCAGCGGCACCCCGAGTGCGCCTTCTCCCACACTGGAGCAGCGTCACCCTTCCGCCAAGAATCCTGTTACCGTTGAAAACGCGACAAGCCGCGGCGCAACTTCGTCCGCCTCTGGAGTAAGCACTGCGTCGGAAAGCGCTACCATGCCCTCTGAGACGTCAATTGTCGAGGTGGTGGGTAGCGTAAAAGCAGATAGCAATAATCAGCTGATTGTGGATCAGGATACTCGCCGGCTCTTTGAGCACTTCATGCATGTGCTCGGTCAGGAGGGCAGTTCATCGGAGCAGGTGCGGGCAAATGCCGAGCGCTATCTGCAACAGCAACTTCACAGCGAAGCACTTCAGCAGGCGCTGGATCTTTTGGATCGTTACTGGGCGTATACAGCGCATCAGGATCTGCACATTTCCGAAGGGGAACTCGATCAGGCTCGGCAGGAATTTCAGGGCCGGTACAATACTCAGGCGGTGGCGCTGGTTGAGGCTTACTACGAAGAGCAGAGCCAGGCGAAAGATCGCTACTTTAGCCCGGAAGAACGTGCGGCTTTGTTTGAGCGCGAAGAGCAGTATGATCACTACATGCTGGAACGCGTGAAGATTGCGCAGTCGGACCAGACCGATGAGGAAAAGCGATGGGCGCTGTCAGCGCTGGACGCACAGCTCGATACCGGGTTGAAAGACCAGCGGGAGGAAACTCTGCTTCTGGAGCGATTTCGCGCCCTCGAAAAGACGTCAGATACCGTCGCTGGTTTGGGGGCCTGGTATCAGGCGCTGCAAACGGAATTTGGCGCAGATCGTGCCCAACAGTTTGCCGAAATCCAACAGACTCGTGCACAGTGGCGGGACAAAAAAGCGCATTATCTGCAGCGTAAAAACCATCTGGAAGCGCGGTCTGACCTGAATCGCCAGCAACGACAGGTGGAGCTGGAGCGAATAATGCGCCAGGATCTCGGGTTTTCAGAGGCGGAAGTGGTGCGGATGCAGTCACTGGAAGCGGTAATGTAGCGGTGATGTAAACGGGGCAGGGTGCTACCACCCTGCCAGACGGCTTATCGCGCCTCCAACCACTGATTCAGATCAATCAAGTCCTGCGGGCTGAGTGACCCGGCTGCCTGTTTCAGTCGCAGCGTGTTGATCACGTAGTCATACCGCGCCGTCGCATACTCTGCGAGGGCAATGTAGTAGCTGCGTTCAGCATCCAATACTTCCACGATGTTGCGTGTACCCACATTGTAGCCAGCCTTGGTGGCTTCCAGCGCGCTTTCCCGCGACACAATATTTTGCTTGCGTGAGGCCACGGTTTCAATGTCGGTGATGATCGTGCGGTAGATACTGGTGGTGTCCAGCTTAACGTTACGTTTTGCGGTCTCCAGATTCAGTTCCAGTTCTTCCAGCGTGTATCGCGCCTGACGAATTCCGGACTCCGTACTGCCACCCTGATACAGCGGTACATTAAGTTCCAGCGCGAGGCTGGTGCTGCCCAGTGCGTCATCCGCTGGGGAGCGGCCGTTATAGTTGGTGTAATTATATCCAGCCACCAGGTCCACCGTCGGATAGTGCCCAGCCTGTGCGGTTTTCAGTTGCAGCGCTTGAGCATCCACCGCCAACTGGCTGGCCTGGATGGACAGGTTATTGGTTGTGGCATTGGTGATCCAGGCGTTTACATTCGCGGGTGCCGGGGTGTTGACGGGCAACGCCGCTTTCAGGTCATTGATCTGGTTATACTCGACGCCCGACAAACGACTCAATGCCTGGTTCGCAATGTCCAGCGAGCCCTGCGCCTGAATGCGGCTGGTTTTGGTGGCATCGTAGTTGGCTTTGGCTTCATGGACCTCGGTGATCGCAATCAGGCCCACGTCAAAACGCTCTTTCGCCTGTTCCCACTGACGTTTGAACGCCGCTTCCGCTGCCTGGGAGGTTCGAAGCGTTTCCTGCGCGGATAACACGTTGAAGTATGCCGTGGCGACATCCAGAATCAGGGTTTGCTGGGCAATGGAGAATTGCGTTTCGGCGATCCGCGTGTTCTCCTGGCTGGCCTGGAAAGTGAACCAGTTTTGTGCCCGAAACACCGGCTGCGCGACACTCAAACCAAAGCCAGAGCTGCGATAGCTGTCATCGCCGAGGTCTGAGTTCAGGTCCAGATGCTGCATGGACGCATTGAGACTCACAGAGGGGAGTAATCCGGCACGGGCTTGAACTTCGCCTTCTTTCTGTGCCATTAGCGATGCCCGGGAGGCCGCCAGTGAGGAGTCGTACTTCACGGCATCCTGGTAGGCGGTCATGAGATCTGCCGCTTGAGCCGGGATTACAGCACCGACAGCGGTGATCTGAGCGATACTGAGCATCAAAGCATTGCGCCATGTGCGCATGCGATTAAAATTCGTCATGACGGTTACAATCTCGATAATCTGTTCAAAGTTGTAGGTGTAAACATTGCGACCTTAACACATGCCCATGGTCGGGTAAAGAGACCGATACCTTAACCCGAGTAGACTTTTCCCGGGAGAGGCTCTACACTCGATGCATCGCTTGATGGGGTGCTTCGCGCTGAGATCTCGTGGCGGCTGAAACGGTGTAAGACCCATGTGCCATTCGAAACCCATTGACCTGATCCGGGTAATACCGGCGTAGGAATCCAAGTGTGTTGCCGGTTTTTTTCACGAACCATGGCGGACATCCATCAGGCACTCAATCCATCAACTCCGAGGAACGATTGCCGTGACTGCACAGACCGACCTAGCTCATGCCGTGAATGACACCTCTGCCGACACGACCACATTGCGCCCCGATTCGGTCGCGCCTTTTCCCAGTTCAGAGAAAGTGTATCTCACCGGAAGCCGGCCGGACATTCGCGTGCCTTTTCGTAAAATCACCCTGACCGATACGCCCACGGAAATGGGTGGCGAGCTGAATGCGCCGGTGTACGTCTACGACACCTCCGGACCGTACACTGACCCAGCAGCCAGGCTGGACCTGAAGCAAGGGCTGCCCAGATTAAGAGAAGCGTGGATCAATGAACGACAGGATACCGAGCAGTTAAGCCAGTTTACCTCCGCGTTTACCAACCAGCGTCGCAGTGACATCCAACTGGAAGGCATGCGCTTCGGGCTGCACCACTTACCCCGCAAGGCTAGAGCGGGGCAGAATGTGACCCAGATGCATTACGCGAAGAAAGGCATCATCACGCCGGAAATGGAGTTTATCGCGATCCGCGAGAACATGAAGCTGCAGGCGGCCAAAGAGGCGGGTGTGCTGCAACATCCGGGTGAATCCTTTGGTGCCAGCATCCCGTCGGAAATTACCCCGGAATTTGTGCGCAGCGAAGTGGCGTGCGGGCGGGCAATCATCCCGAACAACATCAATCATCCGGAATCTGAGCCCATGATCATCGGGCGTAACTTCCTGGTGAAGATCAATGGCAATATCGGGAACTCGGCATTGGGGTCGTCGATTGCCGAGGAAGTGGACAAGCTGGTATGGGCAACCCGCTGGGGAGCAGATACGATCATGGATCTGTCCACCGGGAAAAACATCCACGAAACCCGAGAGTGGATCGTGCGGAATTCCTCCGTGCCGGTGGGCACAGTACCCATCTACCAGGCACTGGAAAAAGTGGGCGGCGTGGCTGAAGATCTCACGTGGGAGCTGGTGCGTGATACGTTGATCGAGCAGGCCGAGCAGGGCGTCGATTACTTTACGCTGCATGCGGGTGTGCTGTTGCGGTATGTGCCATTGACCGCGCGACGAACGACCGGGATTGTGTCGCGTGGCGGCTCGATCATGGCCAAATGGTGCCTTGCGCATCATAAAGAAAATTTCCTGTACACCAATTTCGAAGAAATTTGCGAAATTATGAAGGCCTATGATGTGGCCTTTTCTCTCGGGGATGGACTGCGTCCCGGAAGCATTGCGGACGCCAACGATGCGGCTCAATTCGGTGAGCTGGAAACGCTGGGTGAATTGACCAAGATTGCCTGGAAGCACGATGTCCAAACCATGATCGAGGGGCCGGGGCACGTGCCTATGCAGATGATCAAGGAGAATATGGACAAACAGTTGCGAGAGTGCGGTGAAGCGCCGTTCTATACACTGGGGCCCCTAACGACGGACATCGCACCGGGCTATGACCACATTACTTCCGGCATTGGTGCCGCCATGATTGGCTGGTATGGTTGTGCGATGCTGTGTTATGTCACCCCTAAAGAGCACTTGGGATTGCCCAACCGGGATGATGTCAAACAGGGAATCATCACCTATAAAATCGCTGCCCATGCGGCAGATTTGGCCAAAGGCCATCCGGGCGCACAGATTCGTGATAACGCCATGTCTAAGGCGCGATTCGAGTTTCGCTGGGAAGATCAGTTTAATCTTGGGCTGGACCCGGATACGGCCAGAGCGTACCACGATGAAACCCTGCCCAAAGAGTCCGCCAAAGTGGCACATTTCTGTTCCATGTGTGGCCCGAAATTCTGCTCCATGAAGATCAGTCAGGAGGTGCGGGATATGGAAGAGGCGGGAACACTGTCGGATTTGGAGATTCATGATGAAATGGCCAAAAAATCCGACGAGTTTCGTGAGTCGGGCAGTGCCATCTATCATAAAGTATAATCAATTTGGGGGCTGTGATGACGGACCGCGATAACACGCTGACGGAATTTGCTGCAACAGACGTAGAAATTATCCGGTCAGAGCCTGCGTATGAAGGCTTTTTCACGCTCAAGAAGTACTGGTTGCGTCACCGGCGATTTGCCGGGGATTGGACGCCGGAATTTCAGCGCGAACTGTTTTGTCGTCAGGAGGCCGCCTGCCTGCTGCCCTATGATCCACGGCGGGATGAGGTGGTGCTGTTGCAGCAATTTCGTATCGGCGCGATTGAAAGTCAGCAATCGCCCTGGTTGATGGAGTTGGTGGCGGGCATCAATGATAAAGACGAATCCCCGGAAGCGGTGGTTAGACGTGAGGCGATGGAAGAGGCGGACCTGAGCGTCGGGGATTGTGTGCCCATCTGTGAGTATTTTGCGTCACCCGGGGGTGGGACTGAGCGGATTCACCTGTTCTGTGGCCGTGTAGATGCGAGTACCGCAGGGGGCGTGCACGGGCTCCCGGAAGAATGTGAAGATATCAAGGTCTATGTTTTTCCTCGGGCACATGCCTATGATATGGTAACCAAAGGGGTGATTAACAACGCAGCTTCGATTATTGCCTTGCAGTGGCTGCAACTGAATTATCAGCACTTGCAACAAGCGTGGAATTAACGCGTTCGATCAACGGCTTACGGTGTACAGAGTTGTCTTCTCATGGGATTTCAGACGGTAAAACGAAAGAAATACGTTCCTGACCTGCGCAAACTGGGGGCGCTTGGGGAGGCGAACTATCGCCGGCTGCAGCAACTGGCAGGTGGCTGTGGGGTGGGTGATGCGCGCGAGTTAGCGCTGTACAATGGAGAGCGGTATCTGGGGATCGTGAAGTTGGCGCTGCTCGAACACTGCAAGTACACGGACACCTACCTGTTGGAACAAACGCACAATGGTGGCCGCTGGCTGAATAATCCCCAGTTTACGGTGCGGAGCTACCACGATGCCCGTGTCGCTGAAGTCATCAGTTGCTTTCGCTATCGCCGTATTGAAGCTGTCCATGCCTACCCGAATAAATTCATGCACCACCCGGACGAAAAGGTCCAAATCAACGCCTTTCTCGCGGATTGGCTGTCTTTCTGCTTACGGTTTGGCCATAAAGCCCACCCAATTGTTCGTTTCGGAAGTGGTTAACTTTCTGATTGTGCTCTAATTTCCAAAAATAACTCAACCTATTGGACAGATTTTCCGCAAGTGCTATCTTATGCAGATACGGGTCATTGGCTAAATTTGCACAAAATTTGCGTCAAACCGCCAATTGCCGTCTACACTGATAAAAGAGAGTCTCCTATTTGTTTTTGGCCTGTAAATCGATAAGTAGGAACACAGAAGGGTACGTGCCTGGCACGTTAGGCTTCATGGGCAGGAATAGCGCACTTAATCCAGGGTTATGACCAGTAACGGAAAAATAATAAAAATTGTCCAGATTACCGATTCTCACCTGCGTGCGGAAGAAGATGGCGAATTGTTGGGGATGAATACCCGCCACAGTCTGGATGCGGTATTGGATCTCGTGCGCAAAGAACAACCTGCGCCGGACCTCGTCCTTGCAACAGGTGATATCGCCCAGGATGGCTCCGTGGCCGCCTATCAGACTTTTCGTGAAAAAACCGCTTTCTTCCAATGCCCCATTTACTGGTTTGCCGGAAATCACGACAATAATGCCAATATGGCCGTGGCGACCGCCGGCAGTTCCGCGCTGGAAAAAACCTGTCGAATGGGAAACTGGCAGCTCATCTTGCTGGACTCCTCGGTAGACAACAAGGTCTATGGTGAGATTTACGAACCTGACCTCACACTCCTCGACAAGACCCTGGCGAATTCCCAACACCTGCATTGCCTGGTCGCATTTCATCACCACCCCATCGATATTCAGTGCAAATGGCTCGATACCATTGGTCTGCATAACCGGGACGCGCTGTTCGAGATTCTCAGTCGCTATGACCATGTGCGTGGCATTCTGTGGGGCCATATTCATCAGGAACTGGATCGCACGATCGATGGTCGACGTTATCTCGCTACGCCATCCACCTGTGTACAGTTTGAGCCGCGCACCGAAGATTTTTCTGTCGATAAGCTGTCGCCAGGCTATCGCTGGCTGGAGCTGCACCCGGATGGTTCCATTGTCACAGCGGTGAGCCGGGCCGATCACATTGATTTTGAAGTCGACTACAACAGCAAAGGCTATTAGGCGCCTTTCATGTCGGCCATCTATTACTACCTTCATGGATTCAATAGTTCGCCATCTTCAAAAAAAGCGCAAGTAACTCACGACTGGTTGGCTTTACATGCGCCATCCATTTCGTTACGTGTTCCCCGGCTTCCATTTGACCCTCTTGCGGCCCGCCAAAGCCTTTTGGAAGAATTGACGAAGGTGAAAGGCGAGCATTCCGTTGGGCTTATCGGCAGCTCATTGGGCGGGTATTATGCCTGCTTAATGGCGCTGGATTTGGGACTGCCTGCAGCGCTGGTAAACCCGGCACTGTGCCCGCATCGGTTACTGGTGAACTATCTGGGGTGGAATGTAAATTTGTACACAGGGGAGCGCTACCTGTTCACCCAAGCCCATGTGGATGCATTAACGGCGTCTGCCCTGACCCGGGAGCGATTGCAGTCCGTGCGCGAGAAACTCTTTCTACTCACGCAGACCGGCGATGAAACGCTGGATTATCGTGAAGCGCTCGAACTGCTGCCAGGCACGCCATCCTGGATACAGGCGGGTGGCGACCATGGCTTTAGCGCTTTCGAGCGTGTCTTACCGGCCATTCATGCCTTCTTTTCGCAACAATTTTCATCCTAGCCGAGGGAAACGATGCACAGCGAGGGAATATTTAGTAAAATTGCGCGCTTCTTGATCGCACAAAGCGTCATCCAAATAACGAACAAAATTCCAGCAGACAGGTGATCTATGGGCAACCGTACGTTTCTTTATCAAACGCATCTTGATTGTGGCGCCAAGGTCGTGGATTTTGGTGGCTGGGATATGCCGCTCCACTATGGCTCACAGATTGAGGAGCACAAGATTGTCCGTTCGTCGGCGGGTATGTTTGATGTGTCCCACATGACGGTGGTGGACGTGACGGGTTCGGAAAGAAAGGCCTATTTGCGTTTTCTGCTCGCTAATGACGTGGAAAAGCTCACTCAGCCGGGCAAAGCCCTGTACTCCGGTATGCTCAATGAAGACGGCCATGTGCTCGATGACCTGATCGTGTACTTTTTGCCCGAGCAGAAAAAATATCGCGTGGTGGTAAATTGTGCGACACGGGAAAAAGATCTGGCCTGGATGAATCTGCAGGCCGAAAAATTTGAGGTGTCGCTGACGGAACGCCCGGAGCTGGCGATGATTGCCATCCAGGGGCCGGATGCCATCGCGAAAGTCAAAAACTGTGTGTCACCTGGCGTTCAAGCGTTGGTTGACAGTCTGAGCGTTTTTCAGGGTGCCGTTGATGGCGACTGGATGATCTGCCGAACCGGTTATACCGGCGAAGACGGTCTGGAGATTATGCTGCCGGGCGAGGCAGCGTCCGGATTCTGGGCGCAGCTCAAAGCGGCCGGGGTGGCTCCCTGTGGCTTGGGTGCACGTGACACACTGCGCCTGGAAGCAGGAATGAATCTCTATGGCTCGGACATGGATGAATCCGTGACGCCGCTGGAGTCGAATATGGCCTGGACTGTCGCCTGGCAGCCCGAATCCCGGGATTTTCTGGGACGCGCAGCGTTGGAAGCACAGAAGCACGCCGGGGTGCCGTCCCGTCTGGTCGGTGTCGTATTGAAAGAAAAGGCGGTGCTACGCAGTCATCAGCAGATTCGATTCGCTAACGGTGCGGTGGGTGAACTGACCAGCGGGACGTTTTCGCCCACATTGGGTTACGCGGTCGGTCTCGTGCGCATTCCCGCGAACGCGAGTGGTGACGCGACCATCGACATCCGGAAAAAAGAACTGCCCGTAGAACTGGTGAAAGTGCCATTTGTGCGTAATGGCAAGCAGGTTTACACTCCCTTAGCATGACGCCTCCCTGCCATCGGAGCATGCATGCGTTACCGAAAGACTGATAACCGAAAGACTGATAACCGAAAGATTGATAACCGAAAGATTGATAACCGAAAGATTGATTACCGATAAATAGGAACACTCTCATGAGCTTAGTACCCAAAGAACTAAAGTATTTGTCCTCTCACGAATGGGCGCGATTGGAGTCTGATGGCCAGACGGTGACCGTTGGCATCACAGATCATGCTCAAGACCTCCTGGGGGATGTCGTGTTCGTTGAAGTGCCCGAAGTTGGCGCGGAAATCAGTGCCGGTGATGAAGCCGGGGTCGTTGAGTCAGTGAAGGCTGCGTCGGATATTTACTCACCGGTCTCCGGCGAAGTGATCGCGGTGAATGAAGCCTTGGAGGAGTCGCCGGATTTGGTGAACTCGCATCCGTATGACGATGGCTGGTTCTTTCAAGTGAAGATTTCTGATCCGGAAGAACTCGAGGCACTGTTAAGTGCTGAAGACTATACCGCTGCCTGTGAGGAAGAAGATCATTGATGATCGGCGGTGCCACTTCCGACGTAATTATTGACTGAAATCGCTTTGGGAATCATTCATGCCATTTATCCCTCATACCCCTGAAGACCAAAAGCATATGCTGGATGCCATCGGGGCAGCCAATATAGCTGATCTTTTCGATGAAATACCCGCTCACCTGAAGTGCGACTCCCTGGCGGCTGTGCCAGAGGGCATCTCTGAAATGCAGATGCTGCGCTTGATGCAGGAGCGTGCAGAACAGGATGCGGGTGCTCAATGTTACCTCGGCGCTGGGGCCTATGAGCACCACATCCCCAGTGCGGTGTGGGACATTGCCAGTCGGGGGGAATTCATGACAGCCTATACGCCGTATCAGGCAGAGGCCAGTCAGGGCACACTTCAGCTGGTGTATGAGTATCAATCCATGATGGTGGCCCTTACGGGGCTCGATGTCTCCAATGCGTCTTTGTATGACGGCGCGTCAGCGCTGGCAGAAGCGGTTTTGATGGCGATTCGCTCGAATCGCAAGTCCAAGAGCAACCGGGTGCTGGTGTTGGGTACCGTCAGTCCACTGTATCGGGCAGCGTTGAAGGATATTGTGTCCACGCAGACCATTGAGGTCGTGGAAACCGGGATCAATGACAGCCTGCGCATTGACACAGGAATGCTGGCACCCTTTGCGGGTGAAGATTTTGCTGCGATCGTCATTGCACAGCCGAACTTCCTCGGCGGGCTGGAAGCGGTGGATGAGCTGACGGATTTCGCGCATGCGCAAAGTTGGCTCGTGATCGCTGTCGCGAATCCGACCGCGTTAGCGCTCTTGAAACCCCCTGGGGAATGGGGTTCTGAGGGGGCGGACATCTGCGTAGGGGACGGCCAGCCCCTGGGTATTCCGTTGGCATCGGGCGGACCCTATTTTGGTTTCATCTGCTGTCGAAGCAAACTGGCGCGGCAGATGCCTGGTCGTATCATCGGTAAGACCGTGGACATTGATGGCAAGGCTGGCTTCACGCTCACCCTGCAGGCGCGGGAGCAGCATATACGGCGAAGCAAGGCGACATCGAATATATGTACCAATCAGGGGCTGGCGGTGACCGCAGCGACCGTTTATATGAGTTTACTCGGGGCGCAGGGGTTGCAGGCGGTAGCACAGGCCTGTCATCAAAATACCCGTGGCTTGAGACAAAAGCTGACCGACGCAGGGCAGGGCAAGCTGCTGCAGAGTGGTGACTACTTTCATGAGTTTGTGGTTCAGCTGCCGGTGTCTGCCCGGCTGGTATTGGAACATATGGCGCAACGCGGCGTGTTGGGTGGGTTCGACCTGTCCGGTGTCTATCCCGCACTGGGGGAGGCGATACTCGTGTGCGTGACGGAAACAAAAACGGATAATGATCTGGATGTTTATGTGGCAGCACTCAAAGCGGCCATTGAAGAGGTGGAGGGCAACCGATGTTAATATTTGAGCGCGGTGGTCAGGGCCGCACAGCGAAAGCGCAACAGCCCAAAATGGCGGAAGAAACGACAGACATTCAAGGCACACTGCTGCGTCAAAAAGTCCCTGGCTTGCCGACGGTGTCGGAACTGGAAGTGGTGCGCCATTTTACCAATCTGTCCCGCAAGAACTTTTCCATTGATACGCATTTTTACCCCCTCGGCTCCTGCACCATGAAGTACAACCCGCGAGGCGCGCATCGCGCGGCGTCGTTGCCGGGATTTTTGAATCGTCATCCGCTGGCGCCGGATGCGTTTAGCCAGGGGTACCTCTCCTGTGTGTTTGGCCTTCAGGAAATACTCAAAGAGGTCACCGGGATGGCCGGCGTCTCATTAGCTCCGATGGCGGGTGCCCAGGGGGAGTTTGCCGGAGTGGCCATGATCAAGGCATACCATGATCAGCGCGGAGACAGCGCCCGACAGGAAATTCTGGTACCGACGGCAGCTCACGGTACCAATCCTGCTACGGCGGTCATGTGTGGTTACAAAGTGCGGGAAGTGCCAGTGACGTCGGATGGTGACGTGGATCTGGTGGCACTGGAAACGATGGTGGGCCCACAGACAGCGGGCATCATGATGACCAATCCCTCCACGTGCGGTGTGTTCGAGCGTCAGATTGAAAAAATCGCCAAGCTTGTGCACGGCGTTGGTGGCTTGCTGTATTACGATGGCGCAAACCTGAATGCGATTTTGGGGAAGGTGCGGCCCGGTGATATGGGCTTTGATGTGATGCACATTAACCTCCATAAAACGTTTGCAACGCCCCATGGCGGGGGCGGGCCGGGCTCGGGTCCGGTCGCGGTCAATCAGCGTTTGCTTCCATATCTGCCGGTGCCGATTGCCGGGGTGGAAGATGCGGGTGGAACCGTCAACTACTGCTGGCTGGATGAGGAAGCGTTGCCGGAAAGTATTGGTCGGCTGTCCGCCTTTATGGGTAATGCGGGCATCATTTTGAGAGCCTATGCCTATGCGCTACTGCTCGGCCGGGAAGGGATGGTGCGCGTCGCCGAAAATGCCACGCTGGCGGCCAATTATATGGCAGCGAAAATGCGGCAGTCTGGTTTCACACTCGCCTACCCCAATCGCCGAGCAACCCATGAGTTCATTGTGTCGATATCGCCACAGCTGAAGGCCCATGGTGTGAGTGCGATGGATTTTGCCAAGCGTTTGCTGGACTATGGCGTGCACGCGCCGACCACGTACTTTCCGATGTTGATCCCTGAGTGCCTCCTCATTGAGCCCACAGAAACTGAATCACTGGAAGAGCTGGATGGGTTTGTGAAAGCCATGGTTGCGATTTGGGAAGAAGCGAAAGAAAATCCTGCACAGCTGAAGGGGGCGCCCTTCACCATGCCTGTGCGGCGCCTGGATGACGTTAAAGCGGCGCGGGAGCTGGATCTGGCGTATCAGGCAGAGGAAACGCCTTAATCTGCACGGTGAGTGGGGTCAGTCGCGAAAAACGGCGACCCCCATGTCGCTGAAGTTTTCTCGCATCTCCTCCATATCGATGTGTGTGAGGCCCACATATTCCAGAATTTCATTGTGGGTGTCTTCCCACTCATGATCTTCCGTCTGCTTGCCCAGCAAGCGATAGTTGCCGCAGATATGCTCGGCAATTTTTAACACCGCGAGCAGGGTTTTCTTTTCCTGGCTTTTACCATCCCGGGAGGCAAAAATCGTGCGCGAGTTGTGATGCTCTGCAATCGACTCACAAATGATTTTCGGCAAGTTCCAGGATTTCGCTGTGTAGTAGCCCACCACCGCGTGGTTGGTGTTCAGGTATTTGTTCTCAATGTCGATGACCCGGCTATCTACCGAGGCATAGGCTTCTTCCAGTACGTCATAGTAGTTTTTGAACCGGTCCAACATCAAAGGTGTTCCCACGTTGTGAAACAGGCCTAATGAGTAGGCAAGATCCGGGCTGCGATAGCCTATCTGTTTTGCAACGGTGGCCGACACCATGGCGATATCGTTGGCGGTATCCCAAAAGGACGTGAGTGCTACAATCGTCTCATCCTTCATTTCTCCTTTAATGGACAGACCATTGAGGATATTGATGACGCTGTCCAATCCCAGCAGGGACACCGCCTGTTCGATGGAGGAGATTTTATTGCCCAACTGAAAAAAAGGTGAGTTAACAAACTTGAGCATGGTGCCCGAAAGGCCGACATCCTGGCTGATCAGGCGGGCAATTTGTCGGATATCCGGATCTGGCATGGCCTGTTCCATCTGCAAATCAACCAGAATCTGAGGCTGTGCCGGAATCCGGATGCCTTGCAGTATCTTGTTGATTTGGTCTGTGGTGAGTTCCGTAGCCATGCAGTCTCCTGACACACTGAATCTTGCTTGGGATACCCTTAGTTTATCCCATGGCAATGCGATTTCCAGAGAGAATTGTAAATTCCGGATTAATTTTGTAAGCCTGTTATAATGGGGGATTGACCATTAGGAGACAGCCATGGGCGCAGAGAGCAGCAGTGATAAAGTTGTGTTGAGAGGGCAGGCGGATCGGCGGATTCGAGCAGGCCACATTTGGGTATACAGCAACGAGATTGACACCAAAAAAACACCCCTGAAAGCGTTCTCGCCCGGGCAGCAAGTGGATATCATATCGGCGTCCGGTAAATCCATGGGTAGGGGCTTCATCAATCCCAATACGCTCATTTGTGTGCGGCTGTTTACGCGCAGCGATCACCCATTTTCAGCGAAAATGCTCGAAAAGCGGCTGCAGGATGCGCTGACGCTGAGAGAAATGCATTATGACAAGCCCTTCTACCGGTTGGTCTATGGCGACAGTGACGGCTTACCGGGCCTGGTGATTGACCGCTTTGGCGCGATATTTTCGGTGCAGATTTCATGTGCCGGGATGGAGCAGTACCGGGATGAGATTGTTGCTGCGCTGGAAAAACTCTTCCAGCCGGAGGCCATCGTGCTGAAGAACGACGGTAAAATGCGGGAAGTGGAGCAGTTGCCTTCCTACGTAGAAGTCGTTTCCGGAACACTGCCAGAAAAAGTGCGCGTTGAAGAAAATGGCGTGCAATTCGAAATTGACCTCATCGGTGGACAAAAGACAGGCTGGTTTTATGATCATCGGGAAAATCGCGCCCAGCTGAAGCACTATGTGGCTGGCAAACGCGTGTTAGACCTATTCAGTTATGCGGGAGGCTGGGGTGTGCAGGCCGCCAGATTTGGCGCCAGCGAGGTAGTGGGGGTTGATGCGGCAGAAAGTGCTCTGGCTGCTTTCGCGTCGAGTGCGCGCCTGAACGATGTCGATGGAGTATGCCGTACGATTCAGGGCGATGTATTCGAGGTGATGAAATCACTCATTCAGGAAGGGGAGAAGTTCGACGTGATTGTGTGTGACCCGCCCGCCCTCATTCCCCGGCGCAAAGATATTAAAAATGGTGAGCAAGGCTATGCGCGACTGAATCAGATGGCGCTGAGACTGCTCGCGGACCGAGGCATCCTGGTTTCTGCTTCCTGTTCGATGCATCTCAGCGCAGAGAAACATATGGATCTCATCCGGTCTGCCGGGCGTCATGTCGATCGCTATTTGCAGGTGTTGGGTCAATATGGCCAGGCTCCGGATCATCCGATTCTTCCGGGCGTGCCCGAAACGGCTTACCTTAAAGCTATTTTTGTACGCGCACTCTGGCGATGGTAATGCGCACTTATGGCGCGCGATGGTTTTGAAGTCGCTGAATCATCTGGTTCGTCAGATGCTCAATGCGGGCGGTCAGTGTGTTCTTTTCATCGGTGCCTTCGACGGGCGTTGCGGAGAGCGGACTTTCTGCCAGGAGCTGTACAGCGCTTTCCAGCTCCTTTAGCAACGCGTGGGTTTGAAAGTCCGAGGATGGATTCAGTTTGGCCAGGAGCGGTTGCACTTCCGGTAGCATTCGCCAGTCCTGAATCAGTCGTGTCAGCGATGCGATCGCCCGGCTTTCCGACCCGCTGAAGGCCGCGCGGGGACGGTAAACCACACGCCCGGCTGAATCGGGGCGAAACCACTGCCCCATCAGTTCTGTACGGAAAAAATTGACCATCATGGTCGTGATCAGCGTTTCCTGTGCCACTACGGGTGTGGAAAGCCAGCGTGTTTTTACAAAGCCGTCGTTGTCATTCCAGCTGTGGCAAAGGGTGGCGGCATGTTGACTCAGCAGTGTGCTTTGCATTTTTAACAGGGCCTGGCGACGCTGGGCGCTCAGGTGCTCGGTGTTCTCTGGGCCTTCTGTTGGCGGGGGCGCAATATAATCTGTCACGCCCCGCTGCCCGTTCTCTCCCCACAGCATGAATTCAATGGCTGTCACTCCCAGCGTCAAGTAGGTGTCATCGCTGAATTGGTACTCACTCAACAAAAACGCTTCGGAGAGGGGTGTTTCCGAATAAACAATGCCTGAATAGGCATACCCGTTCACGCGATCCAGATAGCCGCCATTTAGCGGAAACGCATCCACCAATGACCAGATGTTTCTCGAGTCCTGATTGTCCGTATTGTGTATCGAAGGGAAGCTCACCACAAAAGCCGGATCGTAAAGAGTGAAGTGGCGAAGCAAATGCGCCTCGATCAACGCATCACGTGTTTCCAGCCAAGCGCGCTTCGCTGCATCAAGGCGTGTTACTTCGGGCGCATCCAAAAACGCATGCACCTGTTTTTCCAGTGACTCGGTGGCTGAGCATACCTTCGCCATTCGGTGTTCGGCATACCTGAGAAATGCCGTGCTCAGCGCACTGGACGTGTGTGTAGGGCTAGAGTGGGGCGTTGGCACGCCCGCGCTGGTAGAAGGTGAGGTTGTGGTGGGTGGTGTCGACTGGGGGTCCGGCGAGCAGCTAGCCAAAACGAGCAGGCTTACAACACAGGCGATAAATCGACACCAGCTCATTCGCGAAAAGACACCACTCGCCAGTCCCGGGCTTCGGCATGCGCGCGTAACGTATCGTCCGGGTCGACCGCCACCGGGTTCTCCACCATCGCCAAAAGGGGCAGATCGTTGTGAGAGTCGCTGTAAAACCAGGCGCCGGCCAATGATTGTCCGGTCTCCTTCAGCCATGCCTCCAGGCGAACTACTTTTCCATGCTGGAAGCTTGGCGTCCCGGAGACGCGACCTGTGTATTTGCCATCGGACATTTCAGGGTCGGTGGCGATGAGATGGTCTACCTCGAACAATGCCGCAATGGGCTCAGTCACAAAGCGGTTGGTGGCACTGATGATCATGATGTAATCCCCCTGTGCCCGATGGCGGTTGATCGTTTCTTGGGCTGCCGCCAGCAGCAGAGGTCGGATTTTTTCTTCGACAAACAGCTCGCGCCAGGCGTGCAGCTGCTCAATGGAGTGCTGTGCGAGGGGCTTGAGTGCAAAAGCCAGATAAGCATCCATATCCAGCTCGCCATTGAGGTAGTCTTGCAGAAACTGGTCGTTGGCTTTTTTATACAGATCTTCGTCGACAATGCCTTTTTCGACAAGAAACTGCCCCCAGGCGTGATCGCTGTCCCCGGCGATCAGGGTGTTATCCAGATCAAAAATGGCCAACGCCATGCAAGTGCTCCCTGTGGTGGTCATTTAACCCATTGAGATGTGCCCTTTCGCGGGCTGGCTCTGGTGTATTGCAGAAGATAATCTATTATTAAAACATGATCTCATAGTTCTGCTTGTTTTAAAAAAGAATTTCATGAGTTTTTCGACGGATATATTTGCTCAACTTCCTGAATTTTGGAAAAATTGAGACAAAGAGATAACAAAAGGTTGTATACGTGTGATTGATACCGACGGGTTTAGGCCAAACGTCGGAATCATACTGGCAAATCAGCATTGCGAATTACTGTGGGCACGGCGAATCGGTCAGGATTCCTGGCAGTTCCCACAGGGAGGCATAAAAAAAGACGAAAGTCCCGAAGAGGCATTGTTTCGGGAGCTGGAAGAGGAGGTGGGTCTCAGGCCTCCTGATGTCGAGGTGATGGCGTGCACCCGGGGTTGGCTGCGCTATCGTCTTCCCAAAAAAATGATTCGATATCATTCGCATCCGGTTTGCGTAGGGCAAAAACAGAAGTGGTTTTTGCTCCGTATGGTTTCGTCAGATGCCAGCGTTTCCATGACTGAATCGGACTCGCCCGAGTTCGATGGTTGGCAGTGGGTGAGTTATTGGTACCCGTTGGGGCAGGTCGTTGCCTTCAAGCGGGAAGTGTATCGTCGAGCGCTGAAAGAACTGGCGCCCCGACTCTTTCTAGACCAGGCTCGCCAGGCGAGACGCTGAGATATGTTGAGCACACTTCGAAGCATCGTTCAGAAAGTTAACTCTGCGAAAGATCTCAGAGAAGCGCTGGATATTATTGTCACCATGGTTCAGGAAGCCATGGATACAGAAGTGTGCTCGGTCTACCTTTCTGACCCGGATACCAACCGCTATATCCTGATGGCGACGCAGGGGCTGAACACGGCGGCCATCGGTAAAGTCAGTCTCGGGCATTCCGAAGGTCTGGTGGGGCTGGTGGGCGTACGGGAAGAGCCCATCAACCTGGAGGACGCACCCAGTCACCCGCGCTACCGCTATTTCCCGGAAACCGGCGAAGAACGCTATAAATCTTTCCTGGGCGTGCCCATCATTCATCACCGCAAAGTGCTTGGTGTCATCGTTGTTCAGCAGCAGAAAAACAAACGCTGTTTTGACGAAGGTGAAGAAGCTTTCCTGGTCACCGTTTCTGCTCAGTTAGCTGGCGTGATCGCGCACAGTGAGGCGACCGGCGTCATTGGTGGACGAAACCTCACCGGCACTACCGCAACTGACTTTTGTTTTCAGGGGGTAGCCGGAGCGCCAGGTGTGTGCATAGGCCACAGTGTGGTCATGTTCCCCCCAGCGGACCTCGATTCTGTACCGGATGTGGCAGCCACCGATATCGATCAGGAAATTACCATCTTCAATACCGCGATCGCTGCTGTTCGGCGGGATATTGCTCAGGTAGGCGAGCGCCTGGCGACCCGGTTGCGTCCAGAGGAGCAGGCGCTGTTTGATGTGTATCTCCGTATGCTGGACGACACCGCCCTGGGCGGTGAAGTCATCACACGCATTCGCCAGGGCAATTGGGCGCAAGGCGCGCTGCGCGAGGTGACCATCGAGTATGTCCGCCATTTCGAAATGATGGGGGACACCTATCTGGCCGAGCGTGCGGTGGATATCAAGGATTTGGGGCGTCGTGTGCTTGCGCATATGCAGGAAGGGGCCCAGATCGTACGCGAATTCCCGAAGAACACCATTCTGGTCAGTGATGAGCTAACGCCAGCTATGCTCGGCGAAGTGCCCAGGGATAGTCTTGTGGGGCTCGTCTCAGTGAAGGGGTCAGGCAACTCTCACGTGGCGATTCTGGCGCGAGCCATGGGCGTACCTACCGTCATGGGCGCAGTGGATCTTCCTGTTTCTCAGATGGATGGACGGGAACTCATTGTGGATGGCTACAACGGGCAGATTTTTGCGTCTCCCTCCAATGAGCTCAAAGGCTATTATGAAGCCATCGTTCTGGAGGAACAGGAGCAGATCAAGGGGCTGGAAGCACTGCGCTGCCTGCCCAGTGAGACGCGTGATGGTCACAAAGTCCCGTTGTGGGTGAATACCGGTCTCATGACGGATGTGGTGCGTTCTTTGAGTCATGGTGCTGAAGGGGTGGGTCTCTACCGTACCGAAGTGCCCTTCATGATCAAGGAGTGCTTCCCGAGTGAGCAGGAGCAGCGAGAGTGTTATCGTGAGCAGCTGGAAGCCTTCGCGCCGAATTATGTCACGATGCGTACACTGGACATTGGCGGAGACAAAGCGCTCACCTACTTCCCAATCACCGAAGAAAATCCGTTCCTTGGTTGGCGCGGGATTCGGGTCACACTGGACCACCCGGAAATCTTTCTGGTTCAGGTAAAAGCCATGCTCAAAGCGAGTGAAGGCCTGGACAATCTGCGTATCATGCTGCCGATGATCAGTAATATCTCCGAGGTAGAAGAGGCCTTGCATCTCATTTACCGCGTGTATCATGAAGTGCGCGAAGAGGGGGTAAAGGTGAGCATGCCCCAGATCGGCGTCATGATTGAGGTGCCTGCCGCTGTGTATCAAATCAAGGAACTTGCAGAGCGCGTTGATTTTTTATCTGTGGGATCGAATGACCTGACCCAATACCTGCTTGCCGTAGATCGTAACAATCCACGGGTTGCCGGGCTCTATCATTCCTATCATCCCGCCGTGCTGCAGGCTTTGCAAAGCATTGTGCGCGATGCGCACGAAGCCGGGCGGCCAGTCAGCATCTGTGGAGAGCTGGCCGGGGATCCCTGCGGTGCGATTTTGTTGGTCGCCATGGGGTACGACGCTTTGTCGATGAATGCAGCGAACTTGCCCAAAGTGAAATCGGTTATCCGCGACATTGACCTTGAGTGGGCGCAGATATTACTGGAGCGCGTCATGGTCATGGATTCCGCGCAGGTTGTGAAAAGTTCGCTTGATCTGGCGCTGAAAGAAGCGGGATTAACACGCTTTATGCGCCCCGAACGGGCAAAAGAGCCGGGAAGCGATTAGTCGATCCGTGAACGCTTTAGTATGAATATTCTAATCGGGATTGATAGATTGGTCGGGCTGGAATCGATCATACGGCGAACGGATGCGCAATTCACCGGGCCTGTGTAGACCACAGTCGGGTCAAATCTCTCGGAAAGCCTTCGGGAAAGTGAGCTGGCGCAAGGAATGTCACCCATTGATTAGGCAAGATGGTAGTAAGATTGGTTAAATATTGATCTTCTTGTCTGTAACAGCATGAGTTCAGGAGTCGTTGATGCGAAATGCAAAGGCATTGGAAAAAGCGGGTCGCCCCAAAATAGGTCTTGTTCTGGGTGGTGGTGGTCCCCTTGGCGGTATCTATGAAATCGGTGCCTTGCGCGCGTTGGATGAATCTTTGGAAGGCGTTGATTTTAATGATCTCTACGTGTACGTGGGGGTGAGCGCCGGCGCTTTCATTGCTGCGAATCTGGCCAATCAGATGACATCGGCCCAGATGTGTCGAATCTTTGTAAAGAATGAAGCAGAAGTACATCCTTTTCACCCGGAAGTATTTTATCGGCCTGCGGTGAGAGAATACGTTAAGCGCATGCTGTCTGTGCCTGGTCTGCTGGTGGAAGCGTTTGCAAAATTCGTTGGCAATCCTCACGATCAAACCTTTCTGGATGCGTTAACGGTGCTGACCCAGGCGGTTCCTGCGGGGGTGTTTGATAATGCCGGCCTGGAAGAATACTTACACCGTTCTTACAGTATGCTGGGGCGCACCAATGACTTTCGGCAGTTGAGTCGGCGGTTGTATCTGGTGGCCGCAGACCTGGAATCAGGTGAGGCGGTGAAGTTTGGTGCGCCGGGATACGATCATATCCCTGTTTCCCGGGCTGTTCAGGCCAGTGTGGCAACGCCAGGCCTCTACGTTCCGGTTGAGATTGATGGGCGATACTACATGGATGGTACCCTCAGGAAGGGGATGCATGCCTCTGTGGCACTGGATGATGGCGCTGACCTGGTGTTTGCAATTAATCCTCTGGTGCCTATTGACGCCAGTCAGGCCGTAAGTGCGGGCACTATGAGTCCGGGTACGCTGACTAACAGCGGCATGCCGAACATCATCTCACAAACCTATCGCACCATGGTGTATTCGAGAATGCGGTCGGGTATGAAAATGTATGAGTCCGAGTATCCGGATGCTTCCATCGTGCTGTTTGAACCAACACGCGATGACGCAAAGATTTTCTTCTCGAATGTATTCAGCTTTCAATCTCGGCGCATGGTCTGTGAGCACGCCTACCAAATGACGCGAAAAGATCTGCTTGCGCGCGCAGACGCGTTGGAGCCTGAGCTGGCAAAGTTCGGGATTGCACTGCGGCGGGATATTTTAGAGGACGATCAGCGTACCATCAGTACCAGTCTGTACGGTGAAATGTTGCCTGTGTACATTGCGAAAGAGCGGGCAGATCAGGGCCGCTATCTCGGTAAAATTGGGTCACGACTGGAGGATTTTGCGGACTTTTTACAAAATGCCCGGCAAATTCTGTAGTTTTTTCAGGTTCTGCATTGGTAGAGGTGGTTGTGCCTGAAAGTTTGTAACCCTTCGTCCACCCCCTCCTATCAAACCCCATATTTGGACGAAGGGTTTTTTAATTTTAAGCAGGTGAGGCGGCCTTGTAAAGAGAGAACGCTGCGGCGGTATACCTGTTTATCGACTGGCTCCTGCGGCGTCCAGTCTGGTGAGATAGGATGCCCACTTTTCTTCTTGTTCTACGCAAAGCTCTCTCAGGTAGCCCCAATGATAAATTCCCGAGTCGTGTTTATCTGAGAATATAAACTTCAAACCATAATTACCCACGGGTTCGATACCCAAAATAACTACGTGTTTCTTGCCGGTTTGTAACACTTCATTGCCCACCCCGTGGCCTCTCACCTCGGCAGAGGGGGAGTAAACCCGCAGGTATTCTGCAGTGAGTAAAAAGCTCCCGTCCAGGTACGTCAGCGTAAGCTGGTCTTTCTCCGGGCTCAGTTCCACTTTTTTCGGCGGGTGAGCGGGTGTGCTTGGATTGTTCGGCATGCCTAATCCCGTTTCTTAAGAACTACGGGCCAACAGCACACGACTGGTGGCCCACAGATGATCACAATATGTAGCGGCTCAGATCTTCATCCTGTGAGAGATCATTCAGTTGCTCGTTAACGTAGGCGGCGTCTATGGTCAACTCACCTCGGACGGCATCGCCTGCATCAAAAGACACCTTTTCGAGCAGTCTTTCGAGGACGGTATGCAATCGTCTCGCCCCAATGTTTTCGGTCTTTTCGTTCACTGACCAGGCAATTTGAGCAATGCGCTCAATGGCATCGTCGCTGAGAGAGAGCGTCAGCCCTTCGGTCGCCATCAGTGCGCGATATTGTTCTGTCAGAGAAGCATCAGGCTCGGTGAGAATTCGTTTGAAGTCTTCCGGGCTGAGAGCGTCGAGCTCGACGCGAATGGGTAAGCGCCCCTGAAGTTCCGGAATAAGATCGGAAGGTTTGGCGAGGTGAAATGCGCCTGACGCAATGAACAGGATGTGATCGGTTTTTATCATGCCGTATTTAGTGCTCACGGTGGAGCCCTCAATCAACGGCAGCAGATCTCTTTGCACGCCTTCCCGGGATACATCGGCCGTACTGCCTTCAGCGCGCTTGGCCACTTTATCGATTTCATCAATAAACACGATGCCATTTTGCTCAACGGCGCGAATGGCCCCGGCCTTGAGTTCTTCCTCATTGATGAGTTTTGAGGCTTCTTCGTCCTTCAGTTTGCGCAGTGCCTCTGATACCTTCAGCTTTTTCGTTTTCTTGCGGTCACCGGACATATTGGAGAACATATTTTGCAACTGGCTGGTCATCTCTTCCATACCAGGAGGTGCCATAATTTCAACACCAATCGGTGTAGACTTGACGTCAATTTCGATTTCTTTGTCGTCCAGGCTACCTTCGCGTAATTTCTTTCGGAAAATCTGTCGGGTGGTGGACTCTTCCCTCGCTTCATCGGTGCCTCGGGCAGGAGGGAGCAGTGCATCCAGAATGCGGTCTTCTGCCGCATCCAGTGCCTGGTTTTCCACGCGAGTCATCTGTTTCTCACGGTGCAGTTTGATGGCCGTTTCCGCGAGATCCCGAATGATGGATTCCACGTCCCGACCCACGTAGCCGACTTCAGTGAACTTGGTGGCTTCTACTTTGATGAATGGTGCGTCGGCCAGTCGCGCCAGGCGGCGGGCAATTTCTGTTTTACCTACACCGGTGGGGCCAATCATCAAGATGTTTTTCGGGGTGACTTCATCTCGGAGTTCTTCGTTTAACTGCATACGCCGCCAGCGATTTCGAAGCGCAATGGCGACGGCGCGTTTAGCGCTGTCCTGCCCAACAATGTGCTTATTGAGTTCGTGGACAATTTCTCTTGGGGTCATTGAAGACATGCTGATATCCGTATTGGGTAAAATTCTAGGGTTGATCGTCTCACTGGTTGCCAGAGATTTCTTCGATGGTCGCGTTATGGTTGGTGAAGACGCAGATATCGCCAGCAATCGCCAACGATTTTTCAACGATTTCGCGGGCAGACAGCTCGGTGTTTTCAAGCAGTGCACGCGCAGCGGCCTGTGCAAAGGGGCCGCCAGAACCGATGGCAATCAGGCTTTGCTCTGGTTCTATGACGTCACCATTGCCGGTGATGATCAGCGAGGTTGTGTGATCTGCGACGGCTAACAATGCTTCGAGGCGACGCAGGGCGCGGTCTGTTCGCCAGTCCTTGGCCAACTCGACGGCGGCTCGGGTGAGGTGGCCCTGATGCGTTTCCAGCTTACCTTCAAAACGCTCGAACAGCGTAAAGGCATCGGCTGTCCCACCAGCAAAACCAGCAATGACCTTGCCATGGTATAAGCGTCGCACTTTGCGCGCATTGCCTTTCATTACCGTGTTGCCCAACGACACCTGACCGTCGCCGCCCAGCGCCACATCGTTACCTCTTCGAACCGAAACTATGGTAGTCACCTGTGCATTCCCTATAGCGTGTGAAAACTCATCAATGCCGACTGCGCTTCCTGCCGACAGGGCATTGTTTCTCATACAAAGATATATAAGGGGCCTGGCGCTGATTTCAAGCGGTGATACGCCGTCTGGATTATTTTTCCAGAGGAATTTTCTTTTCCAGGGGGCGAATGTTTAGCGTGAGGAGTTTATCAATGGCACTGTTCATTTTGCTGCGCGAGGTGAATGGGCCGACCTGAACACGGTACCACACGCCATTTTGCGCGGTGGTTTTTTGAATCTCGGCGCGTAATCCCTGGAAGGCAATGTTGGCTTTCTGGCGCTCAGCATCTTTTTCGGCGCGAAATGAACCGGTTTGGAGAAGGTAGTGGTATTTTTTACCGTCTGTTTTCGGTTTGTAGGCGTCGACCTGCGAGGGCGGTACGGTGGATTTTGGCAACAGTTCGTAGAACTTGTAGGGCGGCTGTTCGGTTGCTTTCGGTGATTCTTTTGCGATGTGCGCTTTTGCAGCTTTCTCGGCTTCGTGGCTTTTCTCAGATGTTGTTGGGGTGGGTTGCGAAGAAAGATAGTACAGTCCAGCGCCCAATCCGCCGATGAGGGCGATGGCGGCCAGCCACAGTGTGGGGGAGGGGCCTTTTTTGGCGGGATGCGGGTTTTTTCGGGTAGTACTGGGTTTTGCGTAGTCCTTGGGCATGGTTGCTCTGGGGGGAATAGAAAGTGTTGCTGTCAGTGGTGAGGAAAGTGTACATGGAAACTGGGGGGAGGAGAACCCCGGCTACACGGTGAAGTCGTTAGCCGGGGGGGTAGTTCGTCCTATTCCACTGCCTCTCCACCAGCCAGTCTCAACACTAAGCTTCTTACTGATACTGTTGAGTCTGGGTTGGTGACTTTAACGTCGATGGTTCCAAGAAATGCACCGCCTTCGGTTTGGTTGGTTTCTTTAACACGGAACGCTAACCCAGTCCATACTGGTCCTATCTGGCGGGAGTTAACTGTAAACCCATCGGTTAGGACTTCCAGTTCGGTATCATCATCTACAGCAGTTGCTAAGAAAGATACTGTGGTTCCTTCTCCCGGAGCGTTCCCATTCAAATCCTGGACAACCAAATTGACAAATCCTCCATTTGCCCCTCCCGTCCCTAATTCGACTTGGTCAATTTCCTGGCCGAGTTGAGGTGAGCCGTCAAACATGAGAATGCCAGAGAAAAGCACATTACCTGACATATCCAGATAGATAGTGTCGTTAATATCGGCCAAGGAATCGCATGCGCCTGCTTGAAGTGCATCTGAAGCGCAGCGGCTGCCTCTGAAAACGGCAGATGGCTGGGAATCAAACGTTCCGCTATCATTCCAGTCAACATAAGCTTCGCCTGCGTCACGCTGCGTATTGGCGTTGAAATCCACGTAGGCTTCCGAGAGGGGGATATAGGTTTCGGTTAAATCATACAGGCCGTTCGAATTCTCATCGGGTCCTGCAGTTTCTTCTCCTTTAATGGTTGCCATGATTGCCACCTTGCCGATGTAGTCGTTAACAGTGAGGCCGTCATCGTCTTTCAGCCATAAGCCTAATCTACCGGCGGCGGCGTCGGTATCTCCACTAATGGAGTTATTGCCTCCGAATAATAGCGCTAAGTCTTCAGTGGTTGCTCTGGGGTTGGTGCTGGTCCATGTTACCGAGCAGCCACCATCATCTCCGATTTCACACTCAGGCTGAATTTGTCCGTGAGAGGTAAAAAACAACACTTTGGTGCCCGGGGCTACTGGATTGTTGTAAAAGTCCGAAACGCGCGCCGAGACTGAAGCGGTTACACCGTCGGTGTCCCAGGAATTAGCTGGGTTGAATACGGACAGTGTCAGATTGAAACTTCGTTGTGTGGCGATACCTGTGGTTATCGTAATTATTCCTGACTGGGTTGATAGCGAATCATCCGAGTCGACTGTTGCAATGACTCTAACTGTACCTTTTTCTGATCCGCCAAACACAAACGCTCTGGCTATACCTTCAGCATCAGTCGTATCAAACGAGTTGGTCAGTGTTGCGTCAGACGCTCCTGAGCTTGCGTCAAGTTTGAAATTGATTCTTTCTCCAGAAATCGGGTTTTTTGTTTTATCAGATAGAACAAAAGTGACTTCTGATACGGTGCCCAGAGCAGGATTACTTAGATTCTTCAATCCGATGGAAGTTGGTTCCGCAGAAACATACGACAATGCCCCAAACTCTAGCGGAGCGACGATTAAGTTTGCTATTGCAGTATTTGAGCCACCTTCCAGGCTGGCAATAATATTGTCTGAGCCAACACAGCCATTGGCAGTGTACAATGCGAAAGCTACGCCGGAGTCCGTCGATACACTTTGCGTGATCGTCGCTAGCCCCTGCTCTACGCAGTCAGACGTAAAAAACACGGTAGCGTTTCGGTCATAGAGTGTGTCATTAATGTCTCGTACTATGTGCACCTCAGCTGTTGCCTGCCCCCCAGCAGACAAATTTTTTGAAGTTAGCAGCATAGCGCCTCGTCTAAAGCCAAGAAAGCCCGCATCGTCAGCTATAGATCCGTTTATCCCCAACGCGAGTTGAGGAGGTTCCACTGTGACGTCAACTGAGGCGGTTTGACCGGAAGCTAAACTGGCGATGATGGTGTCTGACCCTTCGCATCCGTCAGGTTCATAATTGGCTTGAATTTTGCCGGTTGTCGAGGTCACCGTTTCTTCGATGGTCGCCAATCCACGTCTTACGCAAGTTGACGTAAATGAGACGACAGTTTCTACTTCATATAGGGTGTTGTCTGATGTGTTGACCAAATCTACTTCCAAAAGAGCTTTTGCTTCAGCTGCAAGATTGGTGCTTTCAGTGAATATAGTGCCCTCCGTAAATACAGGCTCTTCACCGCTTTCGTCCAGCACCCCAAGGGCGATTTCGACTGCAGCCTCAACGTTGGTCTCAGGCTCTTCTTCTAAGCCACCCAATGCCCCTGAACCACCCGAACAAGCGGCTAAGACGGTAAGTAAGGGGGCGAGTGCCAGTGCCTTGTATTTCAAATTCATTTACTTATCTCCATAAAGCAAGCGCGATCAAGTCTCACAAGCCGAAAGGTGCATCCAGATGGATCAATTGTTAGTTTTCAGGGAATTAAACACACTTCCTGCGATTCTACTTATAGTTGATTTAACCATAGCACAGAAGATTTGATTTGGCACAATCAGGCTTTGGGGTTTTTTTGTAATTTTGCGAGCCAGTTAATTCAATTCTGTGGGATCAACATCAATAAGGATTCTGATTCCACGGCCAAAGGGATATTTGGTGATAAAATTTTCGAGGTGCGTCAGGTAAATTTGGAGGTGTTTTCGGTTCGGGCTGTGAATGAGTAGCAGCTGGCGAAAGCGGCCGGCTTTTTTTTGTGTTACTGGCACCACAATTGACGTTAGCACATTGAGCTGATCTGCTTCACGGGATAATTGGTGTTGTATCAGATTCAGAGTATCTAAAGTCCGTACCAGATCGTTGCTATCTACCTTTATACAGGCACTGGCTTGATAGGGGGGGAGATCACACGCGGCCCTTTCCGCAAGGAGTAATTGAGAAGCCTTCGGATAATCCAGGGTTTTAATCAATTGAATGAGCGGGTGCTCGGGTTGACGGGTTTGAAGAAGTACCTGTCCGCGTTGAGCGCCTCGACCAGCTCTGCCAGCTACCTGAATCAGAAGTTGAGTGGCCTTTTCGCCGGCACGGTAGTCCGCCGAAAACAAACCATCATCGGCAGCGAGTATCCCTACCAGTGTCAACTTGGGAAAGTCATGGCCTTTTGCCAGCATTTGGGTGCCAACGAGGATGCAGGGTAGCCCTTTTTTAATCTCATGATAAAAGGTGTCCATGGATTGTTTTTTTGAGGTTGTATCGCGATCAATTCGATAAATGGGCGTGTCCGGGTAAAGTTGATGAAGTGTTTCTTCGATCCGCTCTGTCCCTTCCCCGGAGGCATGGACATTGAGACTATGGCACTCCGGGCAGAATTGCACGGCCTGGTATGTGGTGTTGCAGTGCTGACAGCGTAACTGGTTGGCTTGCTTGTAGTAGGTGAGTCGCGTGTCGCAATGTTGGCAGCCAGCGATCCAGCCGCAGTCATGACAGGTTAGTGCGGGCGCAAATCCCTTACGGTTGATAAAGTACAGTACTTGATTCCCAGCGGCTAAATGCTGCTGTGTGGCCTGCGTCAGCTTGTTTGAAATACCGGATTGCGCTTTTTCAATCCGGAGATCTATGACGTCTATCTTGGGTTGTCGGGCACCTGCATGCCTTTCCTGAAGCTGTAAGGCGATGTACTTGCCGTGCAAAACATTTACTAGTGACTCCAGGCTTGGGGTGGCAGAGCCCAGCACAACCGGGCACTGGTGGTATGATCCCAGAGTGACCGCCAGATCTCGTGCGGAGTAACGGAAACTGTCCTGTTGTTTGTAGGAGTTGTCGTGCTCTTCATCCACGACGATACTTGCAAGCTTTTGAAATGGATAAAAAATGGCGGAGCGTGTTCCGATTAAAATTTTTGTGTCATTGGTCAATACACCATGCCAGTTGTGCGTTTTCTCAGATTCGCTCAGCCCGGAGTGGTGCAGTGCGCACAGTTGGGGGGGGAAGTGCTGGGTAAATCGGTGAAACGTCTGCGGGGTAAGATTGATTTCCGGAATCAGCACAAGAATTTGTTGATTGGCCACGAGTGCCTGTTCAGCAAGTTTGATGTAGATCTCTGTTTTGCCACTGCCGGTGACACCTTGGAGCACAAACGTCTGGAAGGTGCCCCAGGCGGTCACAATAGCGCTGAACGCGTTTTGCTGCTCCGGTCGTAAGTGCACTTCTCTAGCTGGAGATTCTTCCTGAGCGCTGGGCGGTGGCGGTGCCGCCTCGATGATTAACTGCCTGTTTACGAGCTGCGCCATTTGAGCCTTGGTGAATCCGAGCGCTCTTAACTCATCTTCCGCAATCGGCGTGGCGGCACCTATTACTGTCGCGAGCAGTTGTTTTAGTCGGGTGGCATTGGAGCGGAGCGCTGCTTGATCCCGCAGGGTGGGGGAGGCAGCATAATATGTTGGCGGCGATTGAGGGCTGATTTTTATCCCGTGCTTTAATCCGGGTGGCAACGCTTGAAGAAGTGCATCACCTGCCGGGTGGTGATAATAGCGCGTTGCCCATCGAATGAGCTTGATGGTAAATTCGGGTAGTACCGGGTAATCGTCGATGAAGCTGAGAACAGGTTTGACTTTCTCAGGCGGGTAAGAGGGGCTGTTTTGGACTTCAACCACGACACCAACCACGCGCTTTCTGTTTCCAAAGGGTATGGTTACCCGGCGTCCGAGCAGTGCTTTTTCCGGCTCAACGATAGATTTACGCTCCGCATGGAGCAGTGATTGTGGGATGGAGTATTCAAACAGCTGGCGCAAAGGGGTTTGAATGGCGATACGCGCAAAAAGGTTGCCAGCCGTCTGATTCTTATCTTCTATTGTCATTGAGTTCAGCTTGCTATTTAGATTTGCTGTGGTATTATCTGGCGCCCTCGGTGAGCCGGTTCAATAATTGATCAATGCTATGTTATTGTGCGGAGCCGAATGGTAACTGATGAGAGCTTGCTTCAGCGGCCGTATTCCTGTGATTCTGAGAATGCGGCAAGAGCAGGAATATTGCAGAAATTGCGGTGCCTGGCAAGGGGTTAGGTAGCGGCAAATGATCGAGGTTTTGCGATGAAAGAAGGAATTCACCCTAAGTATGAAGCAATTACAGCCACCTGTAGTTGTGGTAATGTAATCAAGACCAGCTCAACGGTGTGCAAGGATTTATACCTTGACGTGTGTTCAGCGTGTCACCCTTTCTACACTGGCAAGCAGAAAGTTATGGATGCTGGTGGACGTATTGATAAATTCAACAAGCGCTTTGGCAGCCGCATTGGCAAGAAGTGATTGGAATGAATTCGGAAAAAGCGCTGATCTCAGCGCTTTTTTTTTTGCGGTTCAATCGATAATTGATACAGCGCAATGCTTTGGGTGCCAGTATGTTCAATTTATTGGCAAGCTATTGAGAGTTGTGGGTAAACAGGTAATAATGGCGGGCCTTTTTTCAGCGGGTAGTCAATGGCGGTTGGAAGAGGGGGTGATCCGGGTAGGGAACAAGTGTCCTCGGTCAGGTTCAGGTTACCAAAGTGAAGGTATTTCGACGGGCGAACATCGCTCTGTTGGGGATAAAGTTCATTAATCAGAGAAAACGGAATAGTTGCAATGTCTGAAGATATGAAGCAAGCGGCGCTCGATTATCACGCGAGCCCCAGACCAGGCAAAATTAGTGTAGAGATCAGTAAGCCTACGAAAACTCAGCGAGATTTGTCTTTGGCGTATAGCCCAGGGGTTGCTGAACCAGTGCGAGAAATTGCGAAGGATGCTGAAAATGCCTATCGCTACACAGCCAAGGGCAATTTGGTGGCAGTGATTTCAGACGGGACAGCTATTCTTGGGTTGGGTAACCTGGGGCCGTTGGCGAGTAAGCCGGTTATGGAAGGTAAGGGCGTGCTGTTTAAGCGTTTTGCTGGCGTGGATGTTTTTGATATTGAAGTCAATTCAGAGAGCCCGCAGGCATTCATTGATACAGTAACCCGTATCGCGGACACGTTTGGTGGCATTAATCTAGAGGATATTAAAGCGCCGGAGTGTTTTGAAATTGAGCGTGTATTGATTGAGCAGTGCAATATTCCAATTTTTCATGACGATCAACATGGTACGGCCATTGTTACTGCAGCGGGAATGATTAACGCACTGGAGATTCAGGGCAAAAACATCGAAGACGCGAAGGTTGTGTGTTTGGGTGCGGGAGCGGCGGCGATTGCCTGCATGAAGCTACTCGTAAGTTGTGGCATGAAATCGGAAAATATTTTCATGCTTGATCGTAAAGGTGTGATTCACACCGGGCGTGATGACCTCAATCAGTATAAGGCGATGTTTGCGAATGATACCGACAAGCGTACACTTTCTGATGCGTGTGATGGTGCAGATGTCTTTGTGGGGCTGTCAGGTCCTGACTTGCTCTCTGTGGACGATTTGAAGCGAATGGCTCCGAATCCGGTCATTTTTGCCTGCTCAAATCCAGATCCCGAGATCAAGCCGGAAGTTGCTCTCGCAGCGAGAGATGACATCATCATGGCGACTGGTCGATCTGATTATCCAAATCAGGTCAACAATGTATTAGGTTTTCCCTTTATCTTCCGTGGTGCGTTAGATGTGCGAGCGACCGAAATCAATGAAGAAATGAAGGTGGCGGCAGTAAATGCACTGAAAGACTTGGCGAAAGAGTCTGTGCCCCAAAGCGTCATTGACGCATACGCCGGGCGCGAGATGGAATTTGGTCCAAACTATATTATTCCAACGCCTATGGATCCCCGTTTGTTGGGAGTGGTTTCTGCAGCGGTAGCCCAGGCAGCTGTTGATTCAGGGGTGGCCAAATTGCCGTACCCGGAGCACTATCCATTGAATAGCCTGGAAGATATCAAATAAGTTGTCTTTCTCCTGGGTGAAACTGAAAAGCCTGTCGGTTGACAGGCTTTTTTTGTGCGACTCAGAAAATATCTTCTGCGCGAGTCTCTGTGGGCGTATAGACTTCCTCTGCAGCAGGTGTGGTTAGGGAAGCTTTGATTTCGGGAACGTGTTCGGTGCGGAAAATTTCGAAAATGGCATCCGGATCATTCGCGCTTGTGCGCAATCCGGTGTCCCGGTTGATTTTCGCAGTGACCATTCCCGGAGGCTGTTTCATGTGTTGCAGTGGTCGGTTTTCCATCGCTGTACGCATGTAGTCAATCCAGATGGGTAGCGCTGCAGCGGCACCGTACTCCCGTCTTCCAAGCGTCTCCGGCTGGTCAAATCCGACCCATACTGTCGTTACAAGTCCGCCGGCAAAGCCGGAAAACCAGGCATCTTTCTGGTCGTTGGTTGTTCCGGTTTTACCTGCAACGTCCGATCTCCCCAAAACTCTGGCTTTTCTGCCGGTGCCACTGGTAATTACGTCCTTTAATATGGAGTGCATGATGTAGATGCTCCGTTCGTCTGCAATGCGTTTGGCGATACTGAAAGGTCGGTTTCCTAGTGCTCCATACCGGGCAATGTGGGGCGGCAGGGATATTTCCGGAGAGGAGTGAGTAAGCTGTTCGCATGCCGGGCACACTTGATCCGGCGAGGCTTCGTACACAAGTTTGTTATCGCTGTCTTCAATTTTGCTGATGAAGTAGGGTGAAACCGAAAACCCTCCATTGGCGATCATTGCGTATCCGCGCGCAATATCCATGGGGGGGATTCCTGCGCTGCCCAGTGCGAGTGAAAGATCCTGAGGGAGAGATGACGTGTCGAATCCAAAGCGCTCGACATAGTTCAAGGTTTTCTTGATGCCAGTTCGCTTGAGCAGGCGGATCGACACCAGATTTCGGGACTTATAGAGCGCTTCTCTCAAGCGCGTGGGTCCAAAAAATTTACCGCTTGAATTTTCAGGGCGCCACGCGGATTCGAGCTTTGTGTCATCGTAAACAATGGGTGCATCATTAATCAGGCTGGCGGCGGTTTCGCCCTCTTCCAGGGCAGCCAGATAAATGAACGGTTTAAAGTTGGAGCCTGGTTGCCTTTTTGCCTGCAGCGCACGATTATATTTGCTTTGGTAAAAACTGTAGCCACCTGTCAGTGCAGTAATTGCGCCATCTTGTGGGTTAAGAGAGATCAGGCTGCCCTGTACTGTAGGCAGCTGCGCAAGTGAATACATGAGAGGTGTATCCTGCTCATCTTTTTCATTGGATTCGGTGTACGCACGAACAAGAATGATGTCTCCCGGTTGAAGCACATCTGACACTTTTTCTATTTTTTCGCCTTTTTGATTGACATTAATATACTGGCGGGCCCACTGAAGGTTTTCTAAAACAAGTCGACCGCTCTGACCCGAGGAAAGCAGCAGGTTTGCATCCATGTCGGTGGCTGCAGTCACTGCGGCAGGAATCAAATCATTATAAGTGGTTATGCTTCGCAATCTCTGCAATATGTGATCAGGGTTTGAGCGTTCGGCTTCGTCCATCTGTGCCAATGGGCCTCGGTACCCGTGTCTGCGGTCATACGATTCCAGTCCCTCGACTGTTGCCAGATTTGCCTGGCGCTGAAGCTTGCTCTCCACCGTCAGGTACACTTGATAGCCGTTTTCGTAGGCGGACTCCCCGTAACTGTCCAGCATATACTTTCTTGCCATTTCGGCGAGATAGGGGGCTTCAAGCTCGATTTCTGCGCCGTGATAGCTGGCAGTAATCGGAGCGCTTTTTGCTTCCTCGTAATCACTTACGCTGATAAAGCCCAGTTCATGCATACGCATCAAAATCCAGTCTCTCCGAACCAGAGAACGTTCAGCGTCCGCGAGCGGATTGTATTTTGATGGCGCTTTGGGTAGGCCGGCAATCATGGCCATCTGGGCCAGAGAAAGCTGGTTAAAGGGAAGGCCGTAGTACACTTGCGCCGCCGCTCCGATGCCATAAGCGCGATTGCCGAGGTAAATTTTATTGAAATAGAGCTCCAGTATTTCGTCTTTTTTCAGCTCTTGTTCGATCTGTAGCGCGAGTAGTATTTCACTGAACTTTCGGGTGAACGTTTTTTCCCGGCTGAGAAAGAAGTTTTTTGCCACCTGCATCGTAATGGTACTTCCGCCGGATTGGATGCGACCGGTGGTGGCGAGTTGGAATGAGGCTCGCAGTAATCCTTTGATATCCACGCCTTGGTGCGAGTAAAACCGGTTGTCCTCCGCAGCAATGAATGCCTTTTTGAAGAGTTCCGGGACCTCTTCTATATTGACAGGGATGCGGCGTTTTTCACCAAACTCAGCGATGAGCTTGTGATCGCTTGAGTAGATTCGCAGTGGGACCTGCAGCTGTGTATGACGCAGCTGCTCCACCTCTGGAAGCTGTGGGGCCAAATAAAGATAGATACTGGATGCAATGATTCCGCCACCAAAAATACCTAAAAGGAAACACCATCCCAAAAATCTCGAAAAGCTCACAAAATAACGCATCTTTTTCCTGACAACTAAAAAATAAGGGTCTATTATTTAAGAAACTGTGAAAAATTGGCTTAATTATACGCAATTTTTCTTTGACGATTAGGTGGTTATCGGTTTTTTTTAATTAAATTTAAAAGAACTAAAAGATTAAAGAAAGCTATTCAAACGTGCAGGATTCCTCGTGTTCGGATTATTTGGCAAGAAAGAAACGTCATTGTTGGGTATAGATATCAGTTCCACTTCGGTGAAATTGTTGGAACTCAGTAAAAGCGGTAACCGCTACAAGGTGGAGAGTTATGGTGTAGAGCCGTTGCCACCAAACGCCGTGGTTGAAAAAAATATCAGCGATGCAGAGGTGGTCGGTGATGTTGTGCGAAAAGTGGTAGCCAAGGCCAGAACAAGTACCAAGCTTGGGGCTGTTGCGGTGGCGGGGTCGGCAGTCATCACCAAAACCATTCAAATGCAGTCCGGTTTGAGTGATGCGGATATGGAAAACCAGATCAATGTAGAGGCGGATCAGTATATTCCCTATCCACTTGACGAGGTTGCGATTGATTTTGAGGTGGTTGGTCCGTCGGAGCAGAATCCCGATCAAGTGGACGTTCTGCTGGCAGCATGCCGGCGAGAAAATGTGGAAATGCGTGAAGATTCACTGGAAATTGGTGGGCTGGAAACCAAGGTGGTTGATGTGGAGGCGTACGCAATGGAGCGAGCCTTCACTTTGTTGGAGCCGCAACTGGAAGAGGCGGGGGAAGAGCAAACGGTAGCGATTGTCGATATGGGGGCCACAATGACGACCCTGAGTGTGCTCGTGGATGGAAAGACCATCTATACGCGCGAACAGCTTTTTGGCGGTAAGCAGTTGACGGAAGAAATCCAGCGTCGCTATGGCCTGTCGCAGGAAGAAGCGGGGCTTGCCAAGAAGCAAGGCGGACTGCCTGATGATTATGAGCAGGAAGTGCTCGGTCCCTTTAAAGAGGCGGTAGTGCAACAGGTGGCAAGATCGCTTCAGTTTTTCTTTTCTTCGAGTCAGTACAACGAAGTGGACTACGTCATTCTCGCGGGCGGCACAGCATCAATCCCCGGTATTGCGGAACTGGTGCAGGATAAAGTGGGCACCACAACCCTGGTCGCCAATCCGTTCGCTGATATGGCGTTGAGCACAAAAGTGAATGCGTCAGCATTGAGTAACGATGCGCCTTCACTGATGATCGCCTGTGGTTTGGCAATGAGGAGTTTTGATTAATGGCAAAGATTAACCTCCGGCCTTGGCGAGAAGAGCTTCGGGCTGAGAAACAACAGCAGTTTGTCACGTCCCTGGTCGGCACAGTGGTCATCGCTGCGGGTCTGGGCTTTTTTTGGTTGAACTATGTTCAGTCCGAAATCGAATATCAGAACAGTCGTAACTCCTACCTGGAGACAGCCACAAAGCAGTTGGATAAGAAAATCGCAGAAATTTCAGAGCTGAAGAAGAAAAAAGACGCGCTTATTGCGCGAATGAAGGTAATCCAGGACTTGCAGGGCAAACGGCCTGTGATTGTTCGCGTTTTTGATGAGTTGGTTCGAACTTTGCCTGACGGGTTGTACTATAATTCGCTTTCGTCGACAGGAGGGGTGCTGGCAATAGCGGGCAGTGCAGAGTCAAATAATCGTATTTCAGGTCTGATGCGTACATTTGAAGGGTCTGACTGGTTTGGTGAACCGAATTTGTCGCTGGTGACGGCGGCCGCCGGCCCGGCAGGAATGAATAGCTTTAATTTAACTGTGCCTCAAACCACCCCTGAGGAAGGGAAAAAGCCCTGATGTAAACGGGGTGCACTTGGTGGTCAGATTGGCTGGAGTGCATCAGTCCTCAATGTTTTATAGGATGGCGATATGAGTTTTTCGGACTCAATGGAAAGCTTAAAGAATTTTGATATCAATGACCTTGATTTCAATAATGCGGGCTCCTGGCCTTTGTTGATTAAACTGATTGTTCTGATATTGGTTTTTTCTCTGGTGGTAGGGGGTGCGTATTGGTTTTTGATCAAAGACGAATATGAGTCTCGTGATAGAGTGGCTGCTCAGGAAATTGAGCTGCGAAAAGAGTACGAGGTAAAAGCGCAAAAAGTGGCAAATTTGCAGGTTTATCGAGACCAGATGGCTGAAATGGAGAAGACATTTGGCGAACTCCTCAAACAGTTGCCTGGCGATACAGAAGTGCCTGGTCTACTAGAGGATATAACAAGCACGGGGCTGGGGAGTGGACTGTCGATAAATTCAATTTCGTTAGCACCAGAGGCGTCCAAGGAGTTTTATGTGGAGTTGCCGATTAATATATCTGCAAAAGGGACTTACCATGACTTGGCGAGTTTTATCAGTGGGGTTGCCAGTTTGCCTCGAATAGTTACGCTTCACGATTTTACACTAAAGCCGATTGATGCCATTAATCCGAGCGTGCTTGAAATGACGATCCTGGCGAAAACATACCGATATAAGTCTGGAGGGTGATACGTGTCTACACGAGTTAATTTTGCGGTCGTCCTGGCAGTGGGTGTGGCTCTGTTGTCTGGTTGTAGCGTGAATCTAGGATTTGAAGATCTTGATCGATTTATGGCTGAGGCGGATAAACGACCCGGTGGTCCAGTAGACCCTGTGCCGGTGTTTGAAGCTTATGAGGCATTTACCTACAGTGCGGCAAATCGCAGAGATCCTTTCAGTCCTCCCATCCAAATCGACCTGGCACTGCAGCCGGATGAAAATCCCGACCTGAAGCCCGATTTTGAACGACCTAAGGAATTGTTGGAATCATTTCCGATGACCTCGCTTAAGATGGTGGGCACCCTGCGGAAAGCGGAGATTGGGCCTCTATTTGCACTGGTGAGTGATGATATAGGAGGGATTCATCGTGTTCAGGAGGGGCAATACATGGGGAAAAACTTTGGTCAAATCGTTCGCATTGATGAAACGGGTATAGACGTAGTCGAGATAGTTCCCAATGGGCATGGGGGGTGGTTAGAACGCCCTCGAACTATGGCCTTGGATGATACAGGGCAGTAGTGCGTGTTAACAGGAAGGAATATGAAGAATAACAGTAGTTTAATGACGAAAAATAGGCTGGTGGCGAAAATGGGTTCAAAAGCAAAACTCTGGTCAGCGATGCTTGTGACAGTGGCATCCCTATGGCCTGCGATGACGTTTGCAGCAGTATTGAAGGATATCAATTTTGCTTCGTTGCCGGGAGACCGAACCGAGATTCGTTTGAAGTTTGACGAAGCACCGCCTGCGCCCCAAGGCTATACGATTGAGCGACCTGCAAGGATAGCTGTTGACTTCGTTGGTGCCTCGAGTGGATTGCAGGCAAAACATCATACCTTGGGTGCGGGGAACACGCAGAGCCTCACCGTAATCGAAGCCAAAGACCGTATTCGCATGATTGTGAATCTGGTTGAGCTTGTGCCCTATACCTCGCGCGTGGAGGGTAGCTCAGTAATCTTGGTAGTGGGCTTAAATGAGGGGGGAGCTCCTGCATCGGTAACAAAGGCTAATAGCGACGAGCAGGTTGTTACAGGCGTTGCCCAAGCGGAAGGGCGCTCTTTGAGCGGGATCGACTTTAAACGTGGGGATAAGGGGGATGGCCAGATCGTAATTTCCCTGACAGAACCAAATGTCGATGTCGATATGTCCGAGGTGGCAGGGAACATTCGCTTGGAATTTAAAGGTGTGGCTTTGCCGGCTGAACTTCAAAAGCGTTTTGATGTTACGGATTTTGCGACCCCGGTGAAACGAATCGATGCCATTACGGAGAATGGAAATGCTGTGATTCTGATAAAGCCGGATGGATTTTATGATTTTCTGGCGTATCAGGCGGACACCGAATTTACCGTGAGTGTGGAAGGTTTGACTCGGGAAGAAGTGGAGCGTCGTCGACAGGAGAAATTCCCTTATTCTGGCGAGAAGTTGTCGCTGAATTTTCAGGATATCGAGGTGCGCTCTGTCCTTCAGTTGATTGCGGATTTCACTGGGCTGAACTTGGTGGCGAGTGATTCGGTTACTGGTACGATTACGTTGCGGTTGCAGAACGTGCCTTGGGATCAAGCGCTCGAACTAATTCTCAAGACCAAAGGGTTGGATAAGAGAAAGGTGGGTAACGTGCTTATGGTTGCGCCAGCAGCCGAAATCGCTCAGCGGGAGAAGCTGGAATTGGAAGCAAGCAAACAAGTCAAAGAGCTTGCTCCCGTTTCGTTGGATGTAATCCAGGTGAACTATGCGAAAGCAAATGATATTGTCAAGCTTCTTAAAACAGATCAGGATTTGATTTCAGAGCGCGGGTTTATCTCGTCAGATGATCGCACCAATACCATCAGCTTGCGGGAAACTGCCGAGAAGCAGGAGCAGATACGTAGATTGATCACAAAATGGGATGTGCCGGTACGACAGGTGCTTATTGAAGCACGAATTGTACGTGCGCAAAAAGATATGTCTCAAGACTTGGGTATTCAGTGGGGCGGGGCCTTTGCTAAAGCTAAAGGTGACAGTTTATACACTGTGAGTGGAAACCAGGCATCTCAGTTGGATGTGAATAATCAAGCAGCGGGTGGTGGTAGTGTCACGGTGCCGTTTCCCGATGCGTTGGCGGTTGATTTGGGGGTGAGCAGAACAAACTCCACTTCCGTAGCGATAGGTTTTACCAACGATCAGGTACTTCTGAGTATGGAATTATCCGCCTTTGAGGTGGATGGTCAGGCGGAAATCGTTGCACAGCCAAAGATTGTGACGGCAGACCGCCAAAAAGCATCGATTAAGTCCGGCGAAGAAATCCCCTACCAGGAAGCCTCCTCCAGCGGGGCGACGTCGGTATCATTCAAAGAAGCTGCCTTGTCATTAGAAGTTACACCTCAGATAACGCCAGACGATAAGATAATTATGGATTTGGTCATTAATCAGGATTCTCGCGGGGCGGTGACCGCAGGTGTGCCCAGTATCGTGACCAACGAAATCAAAACGCAGGTTTTGGTGGCCAATGGCGAAACCGTTGTATTAGGTGGCATATTTGAAGCGGAAACCAGCAAAACGGTCACTAAAACTCCATTCCTGGGTGATCTCCCTTATGTGGGTAAACTCTTCCGCAAAAATGAGGAAGTGGACAACCGTTCTGAACTTTTGGTGTTTATTACACCGAAATTGTTGAAAGAAGGATTGATCGACCAGTAAGGATTGATGAATGCGATCCAAACCACCGCTCTGCGGTGGTTTTTTTGTTTTGGGGTGTAAAATTCCCGCTTTCCTTATGCTATTCTCCACTGCTGCCGCGGTGTGCTGTCGTGTCACATCGCTTTTTGAACATATCCCGTCGGGCAGTCGAGTCTGAGTTGTTGTTATCTATGAAAAACTATCGAAATGTCGTGTTGGTTGGCCCGATGGGGGCAGGCAAAACCACCATTGGCAAAGTGCTTGCGAAAGAATTGAAGTTTGAGTTCAAGGACTCGGACAAAGTCATCGAGGCCCGGTGCGGCGCGGATATTCCCTGGATTTTTGATGTCGAGGGTGAACAGGGGTTTCGCGATCGAGAAATGCATACGATTGAAGCCTTATGTCAGGAAAACGGTTTGGTCATTGCCACCGGTGGTGGCGCTGTGCTTCGCCCCGAAAACAGGCAGGTGATTTCTCAGGATGCCCTGGTTGTGTACTTAAAGACTTCCGTAAACCAACAATTTGAACGGACGCATCGAGACCGCAATCGCCCTTTACTGCAAACTGAAAATCCGCTGGAAGTTTTGTCCAGGCTGTATGACCAACGGCACCCTCTTTATGACGCTTTGGCAGACATCACGGTCGTGACAGACAAGAAAAATCCGCGCACAGTCGTTAAGCAGATTCTGGCCAAAATGCAGGATGCTCGTGGCCTGCCCCAGGCAAAAGGAGATATGGGATAATACGATGAAAACAATACATGTTGATCTGGGTGATCGAAGCTACCCGATTTATCTGGGCGCAGGCCTGCTGAAGCAGGAAGCGTTGTTCACGGCGCATATACGTTCGAAGCAAGTCATGGTGGTCACCAATGAGACGGTGGCGCCGCTCTACCTGGATAAAGTGCGTTCACTCTTGACGGATTATTCAGTGAGTGAGGTTATCCTGCCTGATGGGGAGAAGTTTAAAAATCTTGAGACGGTTAATCAGATTTTTACCGAATTATTGGAAAGGCAGCATTCTCGCACTACGACGCTGATTGCGCTGGGTGGTGGTGTCATTGGCGATATGACCGGATTCGCGGCGGCATGCTATCAACGCGGCGTGAACTTTATTCAAGTGCCTACAACGCTACTGTCTCAAGTGGATTCTTCTGTTGGCGGCAAGACGGGGGTTAATCACGCCCTTGGGAAGAACATGATTGGTGCGTTCTATCAGCCCAAAGCGGTCATTATCGACACGGAAACGTTGCAGACTCTGCCGACTAAAGAATTGTCTGCGGGTATCGCTGAAGTCGTCAAGTACGGATTAATAGCGGAGCCGTCTTTCTACCGCTGGCTTCAGGAGCATATGGCTGATCTCATGGGACTAGATCAGGGAGCGATCTGTCATGCCATCGAAACCTCCTGTGTTTGCAAGGCAAAGGTCGTATCGCTGGATGAGAAAGAGTCCGGAATTCGGGCGATTCTTAATCTCGGACATACGTTTGGTCATGCGATAGAAACGCACACCGGGTATGGTTCCTGGTTGCACGGAGAGGCAGTGTCTGTCGGTATGGTCATGGCAGCCAGATTGTCTCAGCTCATGGGTGCCATCGGGGAAGAGGATGTTGAAGGTTTGATCCGTTTACTTACATCGGCAGCGCTTCCCGTTGTTGGACCTGCCGACATGAACTTTGACGATTACTGTGCGCTGATGGCAGTTGATAAAAAAGTACTCGATGGAACGTTACGGTTGGTGTTGCTCCGGGCAATGGGAGAAGCTTACGTTACGAGTGACTTTTCCGAGGAAAACCTGCGGCTGGCCATCGAGTCTGCCACACGGTCTTGAATACTGGACCTGACAGCCTGTTGATCATTAGCGAGAGTGAAGCGGTTTGAAGTTGAAACGAATGCGCCGAAACGCCCACAATGACGCAAACAAAGAGTCTTTGTTTTTACAGTTAAAAGACCGGTTTGGGCTATTGGGCGATCCTTTCGGTGGCAGCCTCGACTTTTTCTACCACGGTGCGGGGCGCGAAGAGCTCGTGGCAAAAGCCGTACATACCTTGCGATTCGGTGAAATGTCTCCCTTGATCACGGGAGAGAAAGGCATCGGTAAAACGACGGTGTTGGCTGAGATCATCAAATCTGTCAAAGACGAATTTAAGGTCGTGATTCTGAAGTCCTCCATGTTGATGGGCGAAGTGCGTCTGCTGGAAATGCTGTTTTCCAAGGATAACTATGTTTGTCCAGTTTCGTTAAGCGACGATACCCCATCCCTCCTGTTGAAAGCCTTGATGGGGTACCTGGAGCACAAGAAAACATTAACCAGCCCGCGCCCGAATACCTTGATCGTTGTGGATGATTCGGACAATCTCACTGAAGGTTCATTAGGTCTGATTCTGTCTGCTCAGCAAAAAATAGGTATTAAAGAGAGTGGTGTTCGCTGGTTGTTCACTGCACAGCATGAGTGGGTAGGTTTACTGGTCAGTCAAGCGGAATCCTCCCTGGAAGATCAGGTGTATCAACTTCCTCTGCTTTCGCTGGGGTTCGATGACACCGAACGGTATGTGAAGCTTCGCCTGTATAAGGCGGGAGCTAAAACGGAAATTCTTTTATCTCACCAGCAGCTGGATGGCTTGGCTCGTCTCGGGAAAGGAAATCCGGGAAGGATCAATCGCGTCGCACCGGGGGTGCTTCTGGGCATGGCAAGCGAAGAGGAGGCTGGCCATCAGTCGATGTCCTGGGAGTTTTCTGAAAAAGCACGCTCCATCGCTGCGTTGGCTGGCGGAGCGATCGCGATTGTTGTCATTGTGATATGGTTGTTGTTGGATTCTTCTTCCGAGAGTAAGCCGGTTGATCAAACGCTTGATTTAGAAGTGATTGACGCTCCATCCTCATCTGTGAACGGTAGAGCTATAGGTGTGGTTGAGCGCGATGATCCTTCCAGGGTGATTTTAACTGCGCCCATTCCTGATAAGGTAATACCTCCGCCACCCGCCGAGACTGCGAACGAACCCCTTGTTTCTCCTCAGGTAGTGAGCGTGGAGGAAATTCCGGTTGAGTCGCCTGTTGGCGAAATGGTTGGCAGTGTGCCCCCGGATACAGCGGGCGAGGCGAGTCCTCCGGGTGAAACTGCACAGGCTGAGCCGCCCGCTCAAGCAGCACAGAAAGTGACGCCACAAAAAACGCCGACCGAAAAGATTGAAAAAGTCGTTTCAGTCGCGCCAGTTGCCCCCCCTCCCGAAACTGCGAAAAAAACAGAGCCCGTTGTCCAAGATGGAAACTTCCGGGATGCGCGTTGGGTTAATCAACAAAATGCCGCACACTTCGTCGTACAGCTGCTGGGTAGCTACAATGAGGCGACGGCGAAGCGCTTTTTAAAGCAGTATCCCGACAGTGGATTCTTCTATATTCGCTCGACATACAAAGGCAAGCCGTGGTTTGTTGTGCTGGACGGTGCCTATAGCTCGAAAGATAAGGCGCGTGCTGGTGTGGATCGATACCCTGAAAGTCTTAAAAAACAAAAGCCTTGGATTCGCACGGTGAAGGGCATTCAGTAGTTGTTGGCGACACGGCTTTCCTTAAGTTGCTTGCTTGTACAACGTTCTGTTCCTCGTTACACTGCCTACAGCTAACTACCAGAAGTGCTCACTTTTCTACCCAGTTTTCCAGTCATATTTGAGCCTACGCGCGTTCGCGTGTAAAATAGCCGACCCGAATTTTTCAGATCAGAAACTTATTTCGAATGGAGATTTGTTAAGTTTTTGATTTCTATAAAAAATTGAGAGAAAGCTTATGAATACAGGTTTGTTTCGTCCTGATGAATTCAAAGACAACTGCGGCTTTGGCCTGATTGCCCACATGGAAGGAAAGCCAAGTCACGACTTGTTGAAAACAGCCATCGAGTCGTTGACGTGCATGACCCATAGAGGGGGGATTGCGGCAGATGGCAAAACGGGAGACGGTTGTGGTTTGCTGATTCAAAGGCCTGATGCATTCCTCCGTTCAGTTGCGGCGTCGGAAGTCGGCGTTACTTTGCCAGAGCGCTATGGCGTGGGCATGATCTTTCTGAATCAGGATGCTGACCTGGCTGGTCGTGCCCGCCAAGGGCTGGTGGCTGCGCTGGAGGCAAACGGACTGACCGTTCTGGGCTGGCGTCTCGTACCCACCAACAATGATTGTCTGGGCCCGATGGCGATGGATTGTCTGCCACAAATCGAACAGGTATTTGTCTCGGGTGAGGGGTTGGACGAACGCACCTTTGGCATCAAGCTGTTCATGGCGCGTCGCCAGGCAGAAATAGCGCTTCAGGAAGACAAAGAATTCTACATCTGCAGTTTGTCGGAAAAAGTCGTGTCTTACAAAGGCCTGATGATGCCTGTGGACTTGCCTTCCTTCTATCTGGATTTGGGTAATGCGGCACTGGAAACAGCGATTTGTGTGTTCCATCAGCGCTTTTCCACCAACACCATGCCGCGATGGCCACTGGCGCAGCCCTTCCGGTACCTTGCACATAATGGTGAAATCAACACCATAGAAGGAAATCGTAATTGGGCATTGGCGCGATCTTCCAAATTTAAATCGGAAGAAATTCCGGAGCTCCAAACCTTACAGCCCCTGGTAAACCGCACCGGGTCTGACTCGTCCAGCATGGATAACATGCTTGAGATTCTGTTGAGTGGTGGTGTCGACCTGTTCCGGGCTATTCGCATGATGATTCCGCCCGCCTGGCAGAATGTGGACACCATGGATCCGGATTTACGTGCTTTCTACGAGTACAACTCCATGCACATGGAGCCTTGGGATGGCCCGGCAGGAATCGTGTTAACAGATGGTCGATATGCCGTCTGCTTATTGGACCGCAACGGGCTGCGTCCGGCACGTTGGGTAACTACCAAAAATGGCTATATTACACTGGCGTCCGAAATCGGAACGCACAGCTATCAACCGGAAGATGTGATCGCCAAAGGTCGTGTTGGGCCTGGTCAGATTCTCGCGGTAGATACCCAGACCGGGCGGGTACTGCATACCGATGAAGTGGATCGCGTGTTGAAAACAGCTCAGCCCTACAAGCAGTGGTTGAGAAGCAATGCGATTCGGGTGGAAGCGACGCTGAACAAAGCGACGCCGGAATTTGTTTTGATGGAAAAAGACGACCTCAATGTCTACATGAAGATGTTCCAGGTTTCTTTTGAAGAGCGTGATCAGGTGCTTCGCCCCCTGGCAGAAGGCGGTCAGGAAGCGGTTGGATCCATGGGGGATGATACGCCGATGGCTGTTTTGTCGTCTCGTACCCGTTCTGTCGCCGACTACTTCCGTCAGAAGTTTGCTCAGGTAACGAATCCACCGATTGACCCGCTGCGTGAAAGCATCGTGATGTCCCTGGAAACCTGTGTCGGTGCCGAGAGAAACGTATTTGAGGAAACACCGCTCCATGCGAAGCGTATTATCCTGAGCACGCCGGTGCTTTCTCCTGCCAAGTTTATTCGGCTGACCTCGCAAACCGATGCCGATTTTGCCTGCCACCGTATCGAGTTAAGCTATGCCTCAGAAATGGGATTGGAGAAGGCTGTTGAGGATGTCTGTGATCAGGCTGAGGCTGCGGCAAACAAGGGCAAAGTCATCCTCGTTCTGTCGGATAAGGATCTGACGGAAGGTCGGCTGCCGATCAATGCTTTCATGGCGACGGGAGCGGTGCATCACCGTCTAACCCAGAAAGGATTGCGGTGTGATACCAACATTCTTGTCGAAACGGGCTTTGCCAGAGATCCACATCACTTTGCTGTGCTGTTTGGTTTCGGTGCAACCGCGGTCTATCCCTATCTGGCGTATCAGGTCTTGAATGACCTGATTCGTACCAACGAATTGTTGATGGATCCCATCGAAGCCAAAAACAACTATCGCCGCGGGATTAACAAAGGTCTGCTCAAGATCATGTCAAAAATGGGTATTTCTACCATTGCGTCTTATCGGGGAGCGCAGCTCTTCGAAGCGATCGGGCTCTCTGAAGACGTGGTTGACCTGTGTTTCTGCGGCGTTACCAGCCGAATTAAAGGCGCCACGTTCTTTGACTTTCAGTTTGAGCAGGAGCTGGTTGCCAAGCTTGCCTGGAACAAGCGTAAGTCAATCTCACCGGGCGGCCTGTTGAAATATATCCATGGGCAGGAGTATCACGCGTTCAATCCGGACGTGATTGCGACACTTCAGACGGCGGTGAAAACGGGCGACTATGGTACCTATCAGGAGTATGCCGGGTTGGTAAACAACCGGGAGCCTGCAACGCTGAGAGACCTGATGCAGTTGAAGGTAGCGGCGTCGCCCATCGCGTTGGATGAAGTTGAGCCGGTAGAAAACATATTCCCGAGATTTGACTCGGCCGCCATGTCTTTGGGTGCACTGTCCCCGGAAGCCCATGAGTCCCTGGCCATTGCCATGAATCGTTTGGGAGGGCGCTCAAACTCCGGCGAAGGTGGCGAAGATGTCGCACGCTATGGGACAGAAAAGCGTTCAAAAATCAAACAGGTAGCTTCCGGGCGTTTTGGCGTGACGCCACACTACTTGAGCAGTGCTGAAGTCATCCAGATCAAGGTGGCTCAGGGCGCGAAACCCGGCGAAGGCGGACAGCTCCCTGGCGGTAAGGTTAATGACCTGATCGCACGGCTGCGGTTTTCCGTGCCTGGGGTGACACTGATTTCGCCGCCACCGCACCATGACATTTACTCGATTGAGGATCTGGCGCAGCTGATTTTCGATTTGAAGCAGGTGAATCCGGATGCATTGGTATCGGTGAAGCTGGTTTCTGAGCCCGGCGTGGGTACGATTGCGGCGGGTGTCGCCAAAGCCTATGCCGACTTGATCACGATCTCCGGGTATGACGGCGGTACTGCTGCGAGCCCGCTGACATCCATTCGTTATGCAGGCTCTCCCTGGGAGTTGGGTTTAAGTGAAGCGCATCAAACGCTGCGCGGCAATGACTTGCGCGGTAAGATCCGTTTGCAGACTGATGGTGGACTGAAAACCGGATTGGACGTGGTTAAAGGCGCGATTCTTGGTGCAGAAAGTTTCGGCTTCGGCACCACGCCGATGGTGGCCTTGGGGTGCAAATATTTGCGTATCTGTCACCTGAACAACTGTGCTACCGGGGTGGCGACACAGAACGATTACCTGCGGGACAAGTACTTTATCGGTACGGTTGACATGGCGATGAACTTCTTCCGTTTCGTTGCTGCAGAAACCAGAGAGTGGATGGCCAAGCTGGGTGTACGGACGCTGGAAGAGCTTGTCGGTCGAACCGATTTGCTGGAGCTGCTTGAAGGGCGTACAGCCAAACAGAAAAATCTTGATCTGTCCCCCATTTTGAGTGATGGCGGTGTACCAAGCGATAAACCCCATACCTGTCAAGTCGCTCGAAATGCGCCTTACGACAAAGGGGAATTGGCTGAGCGGATGGTCGCGGACGCGTTGCCAGTGATTGAAAGTAAATCCGGAGGCGCTTTTGAGTATCACGTGACGAATTGTGACCGCTCGATCGGCGCCCGACTCTCGGGGGAAATCGCAAAACGGTACGGTAATCAGGGCATGGCGGATCACCCGGTGACTTTCAGCCTGACAGGCACGGCGGGTCAGAGTTTTGGTGTCTGGAATGCCGGTGGGCTCCACCTTACTTTGGAAGGGGATGCAAACGACTACGTTGGTAAGGGCATGACAGGTGGGAAGTTGGTTGTTTACCCGCCGAAATGCAGCTCGTTCCGCACGCAGGATACCGCAATCATCGGAAACACCTGCCTGTACGGTGCCACCGGAGGCAAACTGTTTGCGGCCGGGCGAGCAGGCGAACGTTTTGGTGTGCGTAACTCAGGGGCTTTTGCGGTCGTGGAAGGCACCGGTGATCATTGCTGTGAATACATGACAGGTGGCCTTGTGACCGTTCTGGGAGACACCGGCTATAACTTCGGCGCCGGGATGACCGGCGGATTTGCCTACGTGCTCGACCTGAACAACAGCTTTGTGGACAGGTACAATCATGAACTGGTTGAAATCCAGAGAATTTCCAGTGAAGCGATGGAAGCATATCGAAATTATCTGAGAAGCGTTATTAAGGACCATGTGGATGAAACCCAGAGTGAATGGGGACAGCACATCCTGGACAACTTTGACGACTACACGGGGCGCTTCTGGTTAGTGAAGCCCAAAGCTGCCAGCTTAAAGACTTTGCTGGACAGCACCAAGGCACGTCCTGAGTAATCACCGTCGAAGCGGATTGGAGAAGAGTAATGAAAGAACGTTTGAACAATGATTTTCAATTCATCGATGTTGGTCGTCAGGATCCCAAGAAACTGCCGGTGGCAAAGCGAAAAAATCAGTTTGTAGAGATTTACAAGCCGTTTGACGAGAAAGAAGTCAGCAATCAGTCGCACCGGTGTCTGGCGTGTGGCAATCCATATTGTGAATGGAAATGCCCGGTGCACAATTACATCCCGAACTGGCTCAAACTGGTGGCGGAAGGAAATATTATTGAGGCTGCAGAACTCAGCCATCAAACCAATAGTTTGCCTGAGGTGTGTGGGCGTGTGTGTCCTCAGGATCGTTTGTGCGAAGGTGCTTGTACCCTGAATGATGGATTTGGTGCGGTCACTATCGGTTCTGCAGAAAAGTACATTACCGATACCGCACTGGCAATGGGGTGGCGTCCAGATATGTCCCACGTCGTGCCGACGGATAAGCGGGTGGCAATCATCGGTGCGGGTCCCGCGGGTTTGGCCTGTGCGGATATTCTGGCACGAAATGGCGTGAAAGCTGTCGTGTACGATCTGAATCCTGAAATTGGTGGCTTGCTGACGTTCGGTATCCCCGAATTCAAGCTGGAAAAATCGGTCATGGTCAAACGCCGTGAAGTGTTTGAGAACATGGGTATTGAGTTCCAGCTCAACACAGAAATTGGTAAAGACATTCCCATTGAAAAGCTGCTGGCGGATTTTGATGCGGTTTTCATGGGAATGGGTACCTATGAATATATGAAGGGCGGATTCCCTGGCGAGGACCTCCCGGGTGTCTACGATGCGCTGCCCTATCTGATCTCCAATGTCAACAAATGCCTGGGCTATGAGCAGTCAGCTGACGGCTTTATTGATATGAAGGAAAAGCGGGTGGTTGTTCTGGGTGGCGGGGATACAGCGATGGACTGTAACCGGACCGCGATACGTCAACAGGCACGCACAGTCACCTGTGCTTATCGTCGCGATGAGAAGAACATGCCTGGCTCGCGCAAAGAAGTGGCGAATGCGAAGGAAGAGGGCGTCAAGTTTCTCTTTAACCGCCAGCCCGTTGAAATTGTCGGCAACGGTCGTGTTGAAGGTGTTAAGGTGGTGCGTACCGAATTGGGTGCACCAGATGAGAATGGTCGACGCAGTCCGGAAGTTGTGCCCGGCAGTGAAGAAGTATTGCCCGCCGATGCGGTTCTGATTGCGTTTGGCTTCCGTCCCTCTCCGGCGAGCTGGTTTTCCGAGCAGAATATTGATACGGATAACAGTGGACGGGTGTTGGCACCGGAAGAGAGTGCTTACCCCTTCCAGACGAGCAACCCCAAAATATTCGCCGGAGGCGACATGGTGCGTGGGTCTGACCTGGTGGTAACCGCCATTGCGGAAGGCCGAAAAGCGGCGGAAGGTATTCTTGATTATCTGGAAGTGTGAGCACGATGTCTGAATTGAAAAATGATCGTTTCCTGAGAGCGCTTCTCAGGCAGCCAGTGGATGTCACACCGGTTTGGATGATGCGTCAAGCAGGTCGGTACCTGCCAGAGTATCGTGCTACGCGAGCGAAAGCCGGGGATTTTTTATCCTTGTGTAAAAATGCTGAACTTGCCTGTGAAGTCACCCTGCAACCCCTTGAACGATATGATCTGGATGCAGCCATCCTGTTTTCGGACATATTGACCATTCCGGATGCGATGGGCCAGGGACTTTATTTTGAAACCGGGGAAGGGCCTCGTTTCAAGAAAACAGTGCGTTGCCAGGCCGATGTGGACCAACTGATTCGACCGGATATTGGTGTCGATCTGGATTACGTTGTCAATGCGGTTTCCACCATCCGCCGCGCATTGAACGGGCGTGTACCCCTGATTGGATTTTCGGGATCGCCTTGGACCCTTGCGACCTACATGATTGAAGGTGGTTCAAGCAAAGATTTTAAAGAATCCAAGAAATTGATGTACTGTCAGCCGGAAGTGTTGCACAACTTGTTGTCTGTGTTGGCAGACACGGTGGTGGATTACCTGAACGCCCAAATTGAGGCAGGAGCACAAGCGGTTCAGATTTTTGATACCTGGGGTGGCGCGCTGAGTTCCCACGGGTACCAGGAGTTTTCGCTGGGCTACATGAAGCGAATCGTACAGGGATTGCACAAAGTGTCGGAAGGTCGACCCGTGCCTGTCATTCTTTTCACTAAGAATGGTGGGCAGTGGCTGGAATCCATTGCGGATTCCTGTGCACACGCCGTGGGTCTGGATTGGACCACTGACATCGCTCAGGCACGCAGTCGCATTGGCGATAGAGTGGCACTTCAGGGCAATATGGATCCGGGCGTCCTGCTTGGAACGCCGCAGCGAATCCGGGACGAGGTTGCGCGTATTCTCGCTGGCTTTGGCTCAGGCAATGGTCACGTGTTCAATTTGGGGCATGGCATAACGCCGGAGGTGGATCCGGAGAATGCGAAAGTGTTTATTGATGCGGTACACGAGCTGAGTGCACAGTATCACGCGTGAGCATGAAAAAGGGTAAAACGCACTATGTCTGCACCGAGTGCGGTGCAGATTTTAGTAAGTGGCAAGGTCAGTGTGCCGAGTGTAGCGCCTGGAATACCATTTCTGAGTTTCGTCAGGCAAAAGATCGCAGTCCAAGCAATTCCCAAGCCCGACAGCGGCAGGGCTATGCGGGCATACTTTCCCAGGTTCAGCGACTGGAGGAAATTGACCTCCAGGAGCTCCCCAGAATTCCCACCTCCTTTACAGAGTTCGATCGTGTCCTCGGAGGAGGTCTCGTGCCGGGCTCTGCAATTCTCATTGGCGGGCATCCGGGTGCAGGCAAGAGTACCTTGTTGCTCCAAACCAGCTGTCGCTTGGCGCAGACGCAAAAAGTGTTGTATATCACCGGTGAAGAGTCGTTGCAGCAAGTGGCAATGCGTGCTTCTCGACTGGGCATACAAGCGTCCAACCTGTCGATGTTATCTGAAACCAACGTCGAAAACATTTTGGATGTGGTAGAGCGGGAATCGCCTGCCGTGTTGATCGTTGACAGCATACAAGTGCTGCACACGGAGTTATTGGAGTCTGCACCAGGCAGTGTGTCGCAGGTGCGTGATTGCGCCGCGCAGCTCACCCGTATGGCCAAACAGAAGCATATCGTCGTCTTTTTGGTGGGGCATGTCACCAAAGACGGTTCAATCGCCGGGCCCAAAGTTCTGGAACACATGATCGATTGCTCGTTGATGTTGGAAGGTGAGCAGGACAGTCGTTATCGCACGCTGCGTGGGATCAAGAACCGGTTTGGCGCGGTGAATGAGCTAGGTGTCTTCGCCATGATGGATGCGGGATTGAAAGAGGTTAAGAATCCCAGTGCCATCTTTTTAAATAAAGAGAGCAAGGGGATGCCCGGCAGTGTGGTCACTGCGACTTGGGAGGGAACGCGTCCGCTGCTGGTGGAAATTCAGGCGTTGGTTGATCAATCCTTCAGCGGTTATGCCAAGCGGGTTGCTGTGGGCGTAGATCAAAACAGGCTGGCTATTCTGCTGGCGGTACTCAATCGTCATGGTGGTGTGGGCTGTGGTGACCAGGATGTGTTTGTGAATGTGGTGGGTGGCGTAAGGATTTCTGAAACCAGCGCTGATTTGCCCGCCTTGTGCGCGATTCTGTCCAGTTTTCGGGATCGTCCTTTGCCGGATGATTTGCTCGTGATTGGTGAGGTAGGCTTGTCTGGAGAGATTCGACCGGTTTCCAGTGGTCAGGAACGTGTGCTGGAAGCGGCCAAGCACGGATTCAAACAGGCAATCATCCCCGCAGGAAACGCGCCCCGTCAGCCCATTCCGGGGATGACCATTAAGCCGGTCAAAAAACTCGCTGACGTGCTCGACCTGATCTGAGCCTGCGTCAACTCTTTGAGCTGCGCTTGGGTTGGGCTTCCGCGATGCGGGTGATGAGGCGCGTGTCCTCTTCGGTACTGCTCTCCAAGTCTTTTTCATGTTTTTCCCACTCCAGCTTGCGCCGTTTGTAGTGATTCAATGACTCCTGAATGTCTTCCGTTGCGGGCGTAGCCTCTGTTTTTACGATGACGATTAAGGCTTTGGCATGAACGCGCTTGTCTGCGGCAGGATGCAGGATTACCTCCTCATCCTCTGTCACGTAGGCCATGGCAGTGCCCTGATCACGATGCATCAGCGCACAAACGATGTCTGACCAGGTCAGGTCTTCAACGAATACCGGGTAGCGTTGCGGATGGTCGATTTCATGGGTGATCAGATCTTCGAGCACTTTTTCGCTGCCTGGTGCAAGCATCGCGGTGATGATAATTTCCGGGTAGGTGCGTACCGGGCGTAAAATGGATTTGGGCCCCAGCTTTGCCAGCCGGGAACGGTTCTCGTCCCGCACAGATTCCACCACACACAGGTGCGAGAGCTTCAATTCCATCAGGCGGTGTAAAACATCAAAGGTGCTGCTGTCGGAGAGCGCAGCGCTTTCGTCGCGTGCGAGCACCAAAATGTGTTTGGCAACGTGGACATTGACGGCGCTCAAATCGCCGTAATTATCCGGTGTGCCATGGTAATGAACGATGCCTAACTCACTGAGCTCAATGGGTAATCCTTCCCCGAACTGGTCGCTCAGAATTTGAATCGGCGTGTTTTCGTAATGCTTGTTGGCCCGAATCTGTTTTACCAGGCGTTGGAAATACTGTTCCGTGTTATGCAGCGGGGCATTGATAATTAAAATATGGTCGATCATATTCCACTTCCATCTTCCGGATCGGATTTTTTCTCGTTTAAGAAATCGGTAATCAATGTAGTCGCTGATGATGAACGTCACCATAGTGATTCCCGTGACGTACAACAGTCCAACCGTGGCGGCCTGACCCGCGGCGGTTTTCGCGGACAGATCGCCATAGCCCACAGTGGTCAGCGTCGTCATCGTGAGCCAAAGTGCTTGTCCCCATGCCAGTTGTTCAAACACCATCATGGCAACGGTGTGGGTCGCGAGCAGCAGCACCAACAGTCCCAGCAGCTTCCGGATTCTGGCTAACAGATGCCAATCGGTTTGATAGACTGCTTTGCGGTGCCTGGGGTGGAGGTTACGTTGTTGTGCATTCATGCATTGAAAGATTTCTTGACGGGTACCAATGAATTGGCTGTATTTTTAGTCCACAATGAAAGGATTGCAAGTAGCAACCCGCCTGATTGACTCTTGAATCAAACATAGACAAGGAGCCCTCGCCGTGCAAGCGCAACCCTTATCCGCTCTCAGTAACTCTTTGCTCGCCATTGTTCCAGAGCCCCTTCGGCCTGACCTCCAACTCGCCCTGGAAAAACTGGTTGCAGCGGCGTCGGAAAAGGAGTTGGTCGAGCTTATGGCCCAATCCGACAGTGTACAGACTGAGTGGGCCGCTGTCTGGTCACAAAGTTTATTCGTAGCGGAATACTGTGCGAGAAACCCGGCATTTTTCGCCACCTTGATTGGCTCACCGGATGGACTGTCAGCGCGATCCGAGGAGCAAGTGCGCGCTGAGCTGAGATCGTTGATTCAGGAAACGGAGGATGAAGCGGAGTTGATGCGCCGCTTAAGACACTTTCGCCATCAACACATGTGCCGCATTGTGTGGCGTGACTTTTCACGCAAAGCAGACACTGTGCAGACGGTGAAAGAGATGACGGTGTTGGCGGATGCCTGTATTGATGAAGTACTGAACTGGCTTTACCCCCTGTGCTGTGAGCAATGGGGAACACCTCATTTGCTGAACGATCACGGAGAGTCCGTTCCCCAGCAGATGGTGGTACTGGGCATGGGGAAACTGGGAGCACATGAGCTGAATGTTTCGTCTGACATTGACCTGATCTTTTCATTTCCTCAGAAAGGGGAAACGGTGGGTGAAGGACGAACGGTTGAAAACCAGGCGTTTTTTATTCGCATGGGTCAACGTTTGATCACGATTTTAGACAAGAATACCGCCGATGGATTTGTCTTCCGTGTCGACATGCGACTCCGGCCCTATGGACAGAGCGGAGCTCTGGCACTGAGTTTCGCGGCAATGGAAGAGTATTACCAGGATCAGGGGCGCGAATGGGAGCGCTATGCGATGATCAAGGCTCGCGTTGTCGCCGGGGATAAACTGGCGGGTAAAAAGCTGATGGCTGCACTTCGCCCCTTTGTCTATCGCAAGTACATCGATTTCGGAGCGATTGAGTCTTTAAGAGATATGAAGCGCATGATCTCGCAGGAGGTTAAGCGTAAGGGCATGGCGGACAATATCAAGCTGGGTGATGGCGGTATTCGTGAAGTGGAGTTTATTGCGCAGGCGTTTCAGCTGATTCGTGGTGGGCGAGACACAAGCTTGCAGCGCCGCGAGTTGCAAATGGTTTTACAAGCGCTCTCCCGTAACGGGCTTTTGCCGGCTAAGGTAGTGGATGAACTCTGGGTGGGTTACTGCTATTTGCGCGATGTGGAGCACGCGATTCAAGGCATGAGAGACCTGCAGACACAAATGCTGCCGAAAGATGCCACAGATCGGTTACGGGTAGCAAAAACGATGTCTGAACCTGATTGGGAGGCGTTTCTGAGCACGTTGGCTGGGCATCGGGCGCGAGTGAGTCAGCACTTTGCCTCAGTAATCACAGATGGACGCGAGAATGAGCAGCCCAGCGACGCCGGTCTGGATGAATGGCGAACCCTCTGGGGGCAGGAATTGCCTGAGGAAAAACTGGCAGCGCGCCTGGGAAGGCTGGGTATGGGAGATGCCATCGAGATTGCCAGCAAGCTGAGCACCCTGGAGCAAAGCCGGCCGGTCATTATGATGCAAAAAGCGGGGCGTGAGCGCCTGGACCGCTTTATGCCACTGCTGTTGAAAACGGTGGCCAATGCCGAACATCCGGGAACGACCATGGAGCGTGTCCTGGTATTGGTGGAATCCGTGTTGAGGCGCACGGCCTATCTGGTCCTGCTGTACGAGAACCCTCAGGCCCTGCAGCAATTGGTGCGACTCTGTGCGGTCAGCCCCTGGATTGCGGAGCAACTGGCCACCACGCCGTTATTGCTGGATGAATTGCTCAACACGGAAACGCTGTATGCGCCACCGGATAAACTCGCTCTGAACGATGATTTGAGCCAGCAGCTGTTGCGGATACCCGAAGAAGATGAAGAAGAGCTGATGAACGCGTTGCGGTTGTTCAAAAAAGCCCACGTCCTGCGCGTGGCCGCTTCCGAGTTGGCGGGCACGCTGCCATTGATGAAAGTCAGCGACTATTTGACCTGGATTGCGGAAGTGATGCTGGAAAAGGTGGTGCAGATCGCCTGGAAAATGCTGGTTGATAAATATGGATATCCGCAAAAGGCTGCAGGTGAGCCTGCGGGGCTGGACTTTCTGGTGGTGGGGTACGGAAAGCTGGGCGGGATCGAACTGGGTTACAATTCAGACCTTGACCTGGTGTTCCTGCATGATGTGCCCGCCCACTTGAGCACGAATGGCGATCGATCGGTAGATAATGGTGTGTTTTTTACGCGGCTGGGACAAAAAATCATCCATATTCTGAATACACAGATGGCCTCAGGGCAATTGTACGAGGTGGACATGCGGTTACGTCCCTCGGGAAATTCAGGATTGTTAGTTTCCAGTTTGGCGGCGTTTGAAAAGTATCAACAGGAAAATGCGTGGACCTGGGAGCATCAGGCACTCGTGCGAGCGCGCCCGGTCGCAGGAAGTACCGCGTTGGCCGCGAAGTTTGAAGCCGTGCGCCAACGGATTATTGGTCGTGATCGGGATCAGTCTGCTTTGCGTCAGGAAGTGCGCGAAATGCGTCAGAAAATGCGGGAGAACCTGGGGACAAAATCCTCCGAATCACAAGCGCTCGACGTTTTTCACGTGAAACAGGATGCGGGCGGTATCGTGGATATCGAATTCATCGTTCAGTACTGTATTCTGGCCTACAGCGCGCAGTACCCAAAAATGTGTCAATGGTCGGACAATGTACGCCTGTTAGAGGAAATTGGCGATGCCGGTGTGCTGGACAAGGAAAAGACAGAAGCGTTGAAGGCGGCGTACATCAGTTTACGCTCGATCATCCACAAGCGAGCGTTGCAAAATAAGTCTTCGAAAGTGTCGGGTGATCTGGCCATTGAAGAGCGTGAGCTGGTGTCACCGGTCTGGCAGGCGCTGTTTGAGGAAGGGGCGGAGGATTAGCACGCTGAGCGCCATTCCGCACACCGGGAGTGCAGAATTCTCGCGGATTTGCGTGCTGCCCAGCGAAAAAAGTTGCGACAAACGTATTGAGTTTTCTGTATAATTTTGAGCTGTTTTTTTGGCATCAATACCCCGCGCGGGTGGATTTTTAGGAGCAAAGATTATGTCGATGGCTGACAGAGATGGCCTCATTTGGTTTGATGGTGAAATGGTTCCCTGGCGCGATGCCAAAGTGCATGTGTTGACACACACACTGCACTACGGCATGGGATGCTTTGAGGGAGTCCGCGCCTATGAAGCCGAACAGGGTACAGCCATTTTCAAACTGCAGGAACATACCGATCGTTTGTTCCGCTCCGCACACATTTTGCAAATGCCCGTCACGTTCAGCAAGGAAGAAATCAACGAAGCGCAGCGCGCGGTGGTGCGTGAAAATAATCTGCATGAAGCCTACCTGCGTCCCATGATGTTTTTTGGCTCGGAGGGCATGGGGCTGCGTGCAGACAATTTGAAAGTGCACGTCATTGTAGCCGCCTGGGCGTGGCCGTCCTACATGTCGCCGGAAGCGCGGGAAAAGGGTATTAAGGTGCGCACGTCCTCTTATACGCGGCACCATGTCAACATCAGCATGTGCAAGGCCAAGGCGAATGGGCATTACATTAATTCCATGCTGGCATTGAATGAGGCTTTGCGTTGTGGGTGTGACGAGGCATTGCTGCTGGATAATGAGGGCTACGTGGCTGAAGGCAGTGGTGAGAACATCTTCATCATTCGTGAAGGTCAACTGTATACGCCAGAGCTGACTTCATGCCTGGATGGAATTACCCGTAAAACGATCTTCTCATTTGCGGAAGAGCTGGGATTGAAGATTAACGAAAAACGCATCACGCGCGATGAAGTCTATGTGGCCGATGAAGCCTTCTTCACCGGGACTGCAGCCGAAGTGCTGCCGATTCGTGAGCTGGATGGTCGCCAGATCGGATCAGGCGTACGTGGTGAATTGACCACCAAACTCCAGGCGATGTATTTTGATGCCGTGAAAGGGCGTCGTCCTCAGAACATGGAATGGCTGACGCCTGTCGCCTGATCCATTGATGCAGGGAGCGCGTTTGGAAGCGCTCTCTGATTCTTTCTTATGCCCCTTAGGCTTTCCTCGCTGTCTGAACATGCACCTCTGATCCATGGGGTGATGTTTTGCTACTTTATCATTGCGCTACCGGTAGAAAAGCTTTCTGCGAGCGCGGTTTCTTTCGCTGTTCTTCTCTGTTTGATCGTCTGGCAACGATCACTTTTCAAGCAGGCGCTGGCCGGGCGAGGCCCTCTGCTCTGGGCAGGTTGTCTTTTTCTTCTGACCGGCTGGTTGGCCTCGGATGTACTTCGCGTGTCCGCCAAGGGAGGTTATGACCTGATCAGGGCCTTTGGTGTCTTTTTTATCGGGCATTACCTCGGGGCTAAGCTGCTGGCTTGGTCGGGGCTTGGCAGGCTCACTCCTGTGAGCTATTGGCTGGTGGGGAGCGTCACTCTATTGTATCTCGGATTTGCGATAGCCTCAGGTACAGTGATCTTTCGTGAAGCGACGCTGATCTATACTGCCTGGGGGAACCTGCATGAGTTTGCAATCCTGGTCGCGATGGTGGCCTTGTTGGTGGGCTGGTCCCTTCGTTGGGTGGTGACATCGCGCCAGCAGTCCCTTGTGTTCCTAGTTATGTTACTGCTGCTGCTGTTGATGCTCGTGGGAACAACTTCCAAGGGCAATCTGCTCGCGCTCGGCAGTGCGCTGCTCGTGGTCTTTGGTGCTGGACACCGCCATTGGCGAAAAGTTTGGATAGCTTCGCTCAGCGCGGCGTTGAGCATTTATATCTATCTGTTTTTTATTCATTTTGGTGCTTGTGTTGGTGAGGTGTGCCTGGGGCACACCTTCGAGGCCAGAAAGGAGATCTTCCTGCATACTTGGCACCTGATTCTTGAACGTCCCTGGGTGGGGCATGGATTTGGCATGTTCAAGCATGTGAGCCAACTCGTGATCGATGGGCATACCGTGATCATGCCCCACAACGTGTATTTGGAATTGATCTTTTCAAGTGGATTGTTGGGGGCGTTGCTGTTGGCTGTGTTCCTGTTCGCGCTTATGCCGCGAGGAAACACTCGACAGGAAGGTACGCTCACGGTGGCTGCAGCGCTCAAAGTACTGGCTCTCTCTGTGCTGGTTTTTTTGGCTGTACGTGGGTTGGTGGACTTTAAACTAGCCAGTTTTGAGTTTTTAGGTGCGTTTTTCTTTGCTTTGGGGGTGTATTCGGTTTCCGCCCGTGCTCAGAATTACAAAAGTTCGGATGGGGTGATCGAATAGATATGAGTACTCACGCTTCGTAACAACCTTAATACGGCTTGTTGCAAACTTTTCTTCTATTTTGAGCGACACTTAAAGGAATTGTTAAGGACCACGCTTCGGCATCATCCCGTGCGAGCGCTCTCAAGGAGGAAGACTATGGTATCCGGCTGCGCATCTCTTTGTGTAGTATTCCCTCATACCCGCGACAATGTCGTCGTGGAACTTGCCAATTTTTTCCATGGTGTCGGCATTGTCATCCATGCCATTGATCAGCACCTGTCCCACGATCAGTCGGTCGCCTTTCTTCGCTATGAACTCTCTTTACCTGGATCATCCAGCCAGACAGACGAAGTGACCGAACGCCTGCCGGCTGAGCTGACACGACTCGGCGCACTGCATCATCGCCTGGATTTACCCGACCCGGGAAAGAAAATTGCCATCCTTGTTTCTCAGCACGACCATGTGCTCCTGGAATTGCTTTCCCAGGCGGAAATGGGTCGGCTGGGTGGGCGTGTCGGTGTGGTGGTGAGTAATCATCCGGACCTGAAACCGGTGGTGGAGCGGCACGGGATTGCTTTCGAGTATGTCGAAGTTGACCCTCTGGATAAAAGCTATGCTGAGTTTCAAATTAAAAGTCGGGTGGATGATGCTGACCTGATCGTGCTTGCCCGTTACATGCAGGTATTAAGTTCAGAGTTTGTTGATCGCTATCGTGGCAGGTTGATTAATATTCATCACTCTTTCTTGCCCGCTTTCAAAGGAGCCAACCCCTATCAGCAGGCCTTTGACCGCGGTGTGAAGCTGATTGGAGCCACAGCGCACTATGTCACCCATGATCTGGATGAGGGGCCGATTATCGAGCAGGATGCGATTCGTGTGTCTCATCGCTATTCCGCTGAGGACTTGAAAGAAATTGGTAAAGATATTGAGAAGAAAGTGATGACCCGTGCCGTACGCTGGCAACTGGAAAACCGTATCATTCTCCATAAGGGGACAACCTGTATTTTCTATTCTTGATCGCTCTGCAGGGTAAGGTCGCTAATCCGGGCGAATTCGTTTAGGATGAAGCCCGAATGAGCGTGGTGAAAGAAAGTTATGGAGCAACAGCAGGCGGTCAGCGCAAGTGACTCGGTGAAAAGCCAAGCGATGCAGGTATTATTACTGTCTGACGGTATTGGTGGGCACGTTAATCAGGCGCGTGGACTGCTTCTTTGGTTGCAGGAGCGTTATGAAATATCGGTGACCGAAGTGGTGGTTACGCTACGCTTTGCACCGGTTGCGAAGCTGGTTCTCCCATCGCGCGTGACAAACGTGGCGGAACCGATCGTCTGGTTTCATCGATTTTATCAGAGCCCCCCGTTACCCGAAGCGGTTCCTGATATCATTCTTTCTGCCGGCGGAAAAACGTCGTTTGCCAACATACTGCTGGCTCGACATTACGGGTGCCAGAATATTTTCCTTGGTTCGAAGCGCAAGCTTCCGGGTAGCGCGTTTTCAGCGCATCTTACGCTAGAGCCCTCGGGAGACGTCAACAACCTCGTCATGGCGCTAACGCCGTCTGTGGTCGACCCTGAACGGTTGGCGGCGGCAGCTCAATCGCTGCGAGAGCGATTGGTGCTTGCGGACCGACCTCTGTGGGCGCTCCTGGTGGGGGGTAACGGGGCGGGGTACGTTTATCAGGAGTCCGATTGGTCAGCGCTGGCGCGCTGGGCGAACGCCGTAGCCGAACAGGAAGGGATTCGCTGGTTGATCACCACCTCCCGTAGAACTGACCCGCAGGCTGAGCGAATTTTGAGCGAACACATTCAGCCGGATCACCTGGCGTACGGTGCATGGTGGCATCGAAAAGAAGAAAAGGTCGTGCAGGCTTTCATGGGCTTGGCCTCTGCGGTGGTGGTTACTGCGGACAGCATGACGATGATTACCGAAGCGATCAGTAGTGAGCGGCCGGCGGTTGCGTTAGCGCTGGGTAATGGCCGGCCGGATGCTCGATATCAGGCAGCGCTGGCAAAGTTTCAGGCGGCGGGCTTGTGCCATCTGGTCGCTTTGACCGACAGCGATGATGACTTTTCCTGGTTAGCAGGAGGGTTGTCCTCCGGAGCGGATCTGTCACGTTTGCGTGACGCGTTTCTGGATCAATTGGCAACGCTGCTGGCGCTGGAGTAAGCGCATTATTTCTTCCATCCTCGTTTTCCGGTGCGAATCCGGCATATAAAAGCGAAAAACGAATCCTTGCCACTGATTTTTATTCGCTTGATTAAAAATGGCTGCGAGAATCGGTCAGTCTCAATGCCCCCTTCTGCCAGCACTGCGTGAGTAAACCCGGCAGCCTCCGCCAGAGCAGCATCCTCTTCCGTGTAGATGCCAAAAGGATAGGCGAAACTGGTGACAGGAGTGCCAAAGGTATCCTCCAGTGCTGCCTTACACCCCGCAATCTCATCGGTTTTTTCTTTCTTCGGCGTCGTGGCAAGATTAATATGTCGCAGTGTGTGACCGCCGAGTTCGAACACGCCGGAAGCCACCATCTCCTGAACCTGTGCGTCACTGAGCTTTGGCTCTCGTGCCAGTTCGCCGGTGTTGTGGTGTGCTTTTTTCTGGGTTGACCAGTCATTGTTATGTCGGTCTACCACGAGATAGAGAGTTGCTTTTGCGTGGTAGCGCTGCAAAATCTGGAAGGCGTGGGTATGGTTGTCTGCATAGCCGTCGTCGAACGTGATGACCACGGTTTTTTCGGGTATATGGTGAGCGGCGTCCATTACTTCCTGCATCGTGGCGAAGTGCCATCCGTTGTCGTGAAGCCATTGAATCTGGTGCTCAAACCGGGCGGGAGGTACACGTAGTCCGTTGAATTTGGCCCCGGGTTGATGAGGCGCTATCATGTGGTACATCAGAATCCGTGGGTGGCGGTAATCCGTGGCGGGGCGCCACCAGGCATAACGAAAAGAGAGCCACATGGTAAATATAACAAGTAAGACCAGGAAGAAAGACATAGGGTATTTTAAATCAAGTGCGGCCTCAGGCCGGTTCGAAACATTGTTACTGGTTTAGTCGATAGGTGCAAGCCGGTTTGTTCACGTGCGTACCGATAGGGTGTGCCGAACGTAGGGAGAGTGTGTGTCTGAAAAAATTGTAGTGACGCTGGCTGTGTGCTTAATGAAAGGCATCGCTCTGTTGCCGTTACGTTGGATTCAAAGTCTGGGGGGGCTGCTCGGGCAGATAATTACCGGGTTGCGGCTGACACCTGCGAAGATCACACGAACGAATCTGGCACTGTGCTTTCCTGAAAAAAGCGAGGCGGAGCTTCAAGTGCTCACCCGGCAGAGTATGCAGGAAACAGCGAAAACTATGCTGGAGTTCAGCTACGTGTGGTTTCGAACGTCCGACGCGGTGCTGGCTAAAATTCAGTCGGTGGAGGGTGAGCATTGGGTGGCAGAGGCACAGGCGGCAGGGCGAGGCGTGCTTTTCCTTGGCCCGCACCACGGGAATTGGGAGGTGACCGGCTTATACCTGGCATCCCGGTACGACATGGCGTCGATGTTTCGGCCACCGAAAATGAAAGAATTTGAACGCGTCATCACAGCAGCGCGGGGCCGTACCAGTGCAGAACTGGTGCCGACCAATCAACGCGGCGTGGCCCGCCTGTTGACGATTCTTAAAAAAGGTGGCGTTGTGGGTGTGCTGCCAGATCAAGTGCCTGCGCCCAACAGCGCCGAGTTTGCTCCGTTTTTTGGTGAGGCGGCGCATACCATGACGTTGGTCTCCCGTTTGATACAGAAAACGCGTCCTGTTGTGTTAATGGCGTATGCTTTGCGGCTGGCGGGCGGAGAGGGTTATCGGTTGATCATTCGTCCCGCAGACGAAGGGGTGCATAGCGAGGATCTTGTGGCGTCTTTGACGGCGATTAATGCGTCCGTTGAGCGTGCTGTCAGGGAGGCTATTCCGCAATATCAATGGGAATACAAGCGTTTTCGCCGAAGGTTGCCCGGTCAGAAAAAGTTGTACTGAAATAAAAAACCGATCTGACCATGTGCATGCATGCTCAAATCGGTTTTCTCAAGACAGGATTCTGCTCACGGTGAACGGGCTTTCGTGGACTACCCCGAAAATAAGCAGAATGGGCAGGGCTTTATTACGCTGCTTTCAGTGCTTTTACGCGTGCGTTCAAGCGGCTCTTGGTACGGGCAGCCTGGTTCTTTGACAGAATGCCCTTGTTTACCATGCCGTCAATGATGGGCTGAGCCACCTGGAAAGCCTTGGTTGCTTCGTCGTAGTTGCCTTCGCCAACTTGGGCTACCACTTTCTTGATGTATGTACGCACCATGCTACGCTGGCTTGCGTTGTGACGACGACGCTTTTCTGCCTGGCGTGCGCGCTTTTTAGAACCTGCTGAATTTGCCACCGGAATCGCTCCTAAAAACCTAATATGAATATGTCAAAAATGAGATCGTGTGATCTGTCCACCTACAAAAATGACGCGAGAATATGCCCGTTTATCGATTAAATGTCAAGCAAAATTGTTTTGTGTCGGTCAGAGGTTCTGTAGTATAAGACACTTTTTCAACGGACGGCAGTGTGCGCATGGAAGACGGGCAATCAGGACAAAATAAAAAAGGGCGATCCGGTTTAATGCGCTCAGGAGTGACAGTGGCGGCCATGACGATGTTGTCTCGCGTCTTTGGTTTGCTGCGGGATATTGTGATTGCCCGTTATTTTGGTGCCGGTGCGGGGGCTGACGCGTTTTTTGTCGCCTTCAAAATTCCGAACTTTCTACGCCGGCTCTTTGCCGAGGGCGCGTTTGCGCAGGCCTTTGTGCCGGTACTGTCGGAGTATAAGGTAAAATACGGCCATCAGGCCGTGAAAGGCTTGGTGGATGCTGTTTCCGGCACGCTGGGCCTTGTTTTGGCCGTAATCACGCTCCTGGCCTGCCTGGGCGCACCTTATGTCACAATGGTGTTTGCACCGGGCTTCATCGCCAGCCCGGAAAAATTTGCGCTGGCGGCAGATATCCTCCGTATTACGTTCCCCTATCTCTTTTTAATCTCGCTCACAGCGTTTTCCGGTGCCGTGCTGAACAGTTACGGACAGTTTGCCGCACCAGCGTTTACGCCTGTACTGCTTAACCTGAGTTTGATCAGTTCTGCTATCTGGTTAGCGCCTTATTTTTCGGAAGGTGTCATGGCGTTGGCATGGGGGGTGTTGATTGCCGGAGCGCTTCAGTTTTTTTTCCAGTTTCCGTTCCTGATGCGGATTGGCCTTATGCCTCGTCCGAAGCTGGATTATGGTCATGCCGGCGTTCGTCAAATACTCAAGCTGATGTTACCTGCATTACTGGGTGTTTCTGTCAGCCAGATCAATTTATTGCTCGATACCGTGCTGGCTTCGTTTCTCCAAACCGGGAGTGTCACCTGGCTGTACTTCTCGGATCGCCTGTCTGAATTGCCTTTGGGGGTGATTGGTATTGCTATTGGCACCGTCATTCTGCCGAGCCTGTCTCGAAGTCATGCTGGCGATTCACCGGAACGCTTTTCACGCACGATGGACTGGGCGCTCAGATTGGTCATGTTGATTGGTCTGCCTGCTGCTCTGGCGTTGATGCTGTTGGCAGAGCCCCTGATCATCACGCTGTTCTATTATGGTGAAATGACTGCCTTCGATGTGGAGATGTCCGCCAAGAGTTTGGTGGCCTACGCATCGGGGTTGCAGGCATTCATGCTCATCAAGGTGCTGGCACCGGGATATTTTTCGCGGCAGGACACGAAGACGCCAGTGAAAATCGGTATTGTTGCCATGGTGGCCAACATGGTTTTCAATTTGTCGCTGATCTGGCACCTTGCGCATGTCGGTCTGGCGCTGGCGACCAGTCTCGCTGCCTGGTTGAATGCTGGCCTGCTGTGGTGGGGGCTAAAGCGTGCTGGCGTATATGTGCCCGCTGAAGGGTGGGCCGGATTTATTGTTCGCGTGTTGGTGGGTATTGGATTGATGTCGGCTGCACTGGTATGGTTAGCGCCTGCGGTGGATGTGTGGCTGCAAGCTGACGCGGTTCGCCGCTGCGTGAATCTGGCAGGGCTCGTGAGCGTGGGGCTTGCGACTTATTTTATTGCGTTGTGGCTGACTGGGGTCAAATTCCGCCAGTTGCTGCGCGCGCACTGAAGGCAGAGCCTTCATCTTCTACGAAGATTCGCTTGCCTGTAGGAAGCGCGGGCTGTCTGTTATATAATCTCCGTCTTTTTTGAAATACACTGTAAAACGGGCACGCGAATGCGGTTGATTCGAGGCTTACATAACCTGACCCCCTTTGAAAATGGCTGTGTTGCCACCATTGGGAATTTTGATGGTGTTCATCTGGGGCATCAAAAAATTCTTGAGCAGGTGCGTACTGTCGCAAAGATGAAGCAGGTGCCGTCGGTCGTGATGGTCTTTGAGCCGCAGCCCCGGGAGTACTTTTCGCACGGTGAGATTCCTCCTCGTCTCATGCGCTTTCGCGAAAAGCTGGCGCACTTGGGGCAACAGGGGATCGACATCGTGTTGTGCCTGCAGTTTAACGCGCGGTTGCGCAACCTGTCCGCCGAGCAGTTCATTGATGGCATCCTCCGCGATCATTTGAAGTTGAAGCATCTTGTGGTCGGTGATGACTTTCGATTTGGCTGTGATCGACGCGGCAATTACGCCATGCTGGAGCAATATGGGCAGCAGTATGGATTTTCCGTCGAGCGCACACATACGGTGTTGGTGGGTGATGAGCGCGTCAGCAGTACCCGAATTCGAGAGGTGCTGGACTGCCATGACTTTAAGCGGGCAGAAGCGTTGCTGGGCCACTTTTATACCATCACCGGGGTCGTAGTGCATGGCCAGAAGTTGGGGCGGCAAATTGGGGTCCCAACAGCGAACATTGCGCTTGGGCGAAAAGTCCCTGCGCTCAATGGCGTATTTGCGGTATCGGTGCGCGTGGTGCCCAAGGGAGATTACCACGCCGCAGTGGCAGAAAGCTGGCAAGGCGTAGCCAACATCGGGTTGCGCCCCACGGTCAATGGCAAAGCGCCGTCGCTGGAAGTGCACCTGTTTGATTTTTCAGGCGATGTGTATGGTGCGCACCTGCAGGTGGCCTTTCGGTCGTGGCTGAGAGGTGAGCAGAAGTTTGATGGTGTTGAGGCGTTGAAAGCCCAAATTCAGAGAGATATAGCGAAGGCAAAATCCTTTTTCAATCAGACAGTTTTTGAAGAAGGTGAACCCAAACCCGAGCGTGCGAATGAAGACGCACAACAGTAAAAAGTGAACGGAACATGAGTGACTATAAGCATACCCTGAACCTACCTGACACATCGTTTCCCATGAAGGCCAGCCTGGCACAACGGGAGCCTGCGATGATTGAGCAATGGCAACAGCAGGGATTGTATCAAGCGATTAGGGACGCGCGCGCGGGGCGAGAGAAGTTCATTTTGCACGATGGTCCTCCTTACGCGAACGGGAACATTCACATCGGGCACGCGGTGAATAAAATCCTCAAGGACATCATCATCAAATCCAAAACATTGGAAGGGTATGATGCGCCTTACATTCCGGGCTGGGACTGCCACGGTTTGCCGATCGAGCACAATGTGGAGAAAAAGTTGGGCAAGGCGGGTGTGAAGGTGGATTTCAAATCCTTCCGCAAAGCCTGTCGTGAGTATGCCAGCAAGCAGGTCGCGGGCCAAAAAGCGGACTTCATCCGTCTGGGTGTGCTGGGTGATTGGGATCAACCCTACCTGACCATGGATTATAAGTTTGAAGCCGATATCGTCCGTGCCCTTGGCCGGATTATCGATAATGGTCATTTGCATCGGGGTTTCAAGCCTGTTTACTGGAGTGTGGTAGGGGGCTCTGCACTGGCCGAAGCGGAAGTTGAGTATCAGGACAAAGAATCGATTGCCATTGATGTGAAGTTTGCGCCGGTTGACCAGGCCGCTTTCCTGGCCCTGTTTGATCAGGATGCCGCATCGGGTGAGGGTGAAGTGTCCGTGGTGATCTGGACCACGACGCCATGGACGCTGCCTGCCAACCAGGCTGTCGCACTGAATCCGGAGCTGACCTATGCGCTGGTCGCCTGTGATGCCGGTTTTGGGCCGGAGCGTATGGTTTTATGCGATGACATGGTGCCAGCCATCATGGAACGCTACGGGATCGACAGTTATACCGTCGTGGGCAAAACCAGTGGGAAAGCGCTGGAAAAAGCGGCACTGCAACACCCGTTTTATCCCAGTCGGCAGGTACCGGTCATTCTTGGTGATCATGTAACAACCGACGCCGGAACCGGAGCAGTGCATACCGCGCCAGATCACGGTGTTGAGGATTTTCATGCCGGTGCAGGTTACGGAATAGGCACGCTTGGATTGGTGGATGACAATGGCATCTTCAAAGACCACACGGAGCTGTTTGCGGGCGAGCACGTTTATAAGGTGGATGAGAAAGTCATCGAAGTGTTGGATCAACACAAGCGCCTGGTGTACAAGAAGAGCTTCCGCCACAGCTATCCGCATTGCTGGCGTACGAAAACGCCACTGATTTTCCGTGCAACCCCGCAGTGGTTTATCAGCATGGACAAAAACGGCCTCAAAAAAGGTGCACTTGAAGCGGTCAAGGGCGTGCGTTGGATACCAGGCTGGGGTCAAAACCGTATTGAGGCCATGCTGGAGCAGAGTCCGGATTGGTGTATTTCCCGTCAGCGCACCTGGGGTGTGCCGATTACCCTGTTCGTCCATCGCGAAACTCAGGAGCTGCATCCGGAGACCTCTCGATTGATTGAAGAGATCGCAGAGCGAATTGAAAAAGACGGAATGGATGCCTGGTTTGATCTGGACGCAGAGGTACTCCTGGGTGCAGATGCAGAGAACTATGACAAAGTCATGGACACACTGGATGTCTGGTTTGATTCCGGTGTCACGCATGCGGCTGTGCTGCGTCAGCGAGAAGCGCTGGGGCAATACCCGGCAGACTTGTACCTGGAAGGGTCAGACCAGCATCGTGGCTGGTTCCAATCGTCTTTAAAAACGGGCATTGCCATTCATGGTGAAGCGCCTTATCGTCAGGTATTAACCCATGGATTCACGGTGGATGGCGACGGGCGGAAAATGTCCAAGTCCCTGGGGAATGTCGTAGCGCCACAGGAGGTCATGAACAAGCTGGGCGCTGATATTCTTCGCCTGTGGGTGGCGGCCACGGACTACAGTGGCGAAATGACGGTGTCGGATGAAATACTCAAGCGCAGCGCGGACGCCTACCGCCGAATCCGAAATACCGCACGCTTTCTGTTGGCAAACATCAACGGGTTTAATCCTGAGACGGATGCGCTGCCTCCCGAAGAAATGCTGGTATTGGATCGTTGGGCCGTCGATCGGGCGCATCAATTGCAGCGCGAGATTCGCTCGGCCTATGAGTCATACAGCTTCCTGACGATTTATCAAAAAATGCTGAACTTTTGCACCAGTGAGTTGGGTGGCTTTTATCTGGATATCATCAAAGATCGCCAATACACCACACAGAAGAACAGTCAGGCGCGTCGCTCCTGCCAGACAGCGATGTACCATATCATCGAGGCTATGGTCCGGTGGATGGCACCGATTTTGAGCTTTACGGCAGAAGAGATCTGGCAGGCCTTGCCGGGTGAACGATCCGCTTCGATTCAGCTGGAGACCTGGTATGAGCAGTTGTTCACCCTGGCTGATTCGGAAAGCATGGATCGGGAGTACTGGGCGACAATCCTCAAAGCCAAGAATGCAGTGAACAAACAGATTGAGGAAGCGCGAAACCAGGGACTGGTGAAAGGTTCGCTGTCGACAGAAGTTGATCTCTATGCGGATGGTGACCTGAAAGCTGCGCTGGAGGCACTGGGTGATGAGTTGCGTTTTGTGCTGTTAACGTCGCGTGCGGAAGTGCATGCGTTGTCTGCAGACGGTGCAAACGATGCCAAAGTAACCGACGACCTGGAAGGGCTTAAAGTACGTATCCAGGCATCAGCTCATAAGAAGTGTTCGCGCTGCTGGCACCATCGCGAGGAGGTAGGCAGCATTGAAGCGCATCCTGATTTGTGTGGTCGATGTGTTGATAATGTGGATGGGGCGGGTGAATCGCGTAAATACGCCTAATCGTATCGGGAGAGAGCTGTGCTGAAATGGATGTGGTTAAGCGTCCTCGTCATTGTGCTGGATTTGTACACGAAGCATCTGGCCTCCACACTGTTGGAGTATGGGGTGTCTATTCCGGTGTTGCCGGTGTTCAAATTCACGCTGTTACACAATTACGGTGCGGCATTTAGTTTTCTCGCAGATCAGGGGGGGTGGCAGCGCTGGTTTTTCGCCATTCTTGCTTTCGTCGTCAGTGGTATATTGATTCATTGGCTGGCCAAGTTGAAGAATGATACCTGGCTGGCAGTTGCCATTGCCCTGGTGCTGGGTGGTGCTTTAGGCAATTTGCACGATCGCGTTCTGTTGGGATATGTGGTGGATTTCCTGCATTTTCATTGGGGTCAACACCACTTTCCCGCCTTTAATATTGCTGACTCTGCGATCACAGTAGGGGCGGTGATGATGGCGCTGGATTTGTTCCGGGCTCAGCCCGAAGAAGCCCAGGCAATGAATGAGAAGGGTCATTGAGGTAAATATGACAAAATCCGTGGTTACAGAACAATCCCAAGTCACCTTTCACTTTTCCCTCGCCCTGGAAAACGGGGATGTTGTGGACAGTACGTTTGAAAAAACACCTGCCGTGTTTTCCTACGGTGATGGCAACTTGCCGGAAGGTTTTGCCAGTTTATTGATTGGCCTGGAAGAAGGCGCGCAGCAAACGTTTGTCGTGCCTCCGGAAAAAGCCTTTGGTCAGCCCAATCCCAATAATATTCAAACCTTTCCAGCCAGTAAATTCCCCTCGGATCTAACGCTGGAAGAAGGATTGATGCTGTCCTTTGCGGATGCTGGCAACGGTGAGCTGCCGGGTGTGATCAAGGCGATTGATGGTGATCGAGTGCAGGTGGATTTCAATCATCCGCTGGCTGGGCGAGCGCTGACATTCACCGTGGAAATCATTGGTGTCACTGACGCTGACAATGCCGAGGCGTCTTCATGAAAATTGTGCTGGCGAACCCCCGAGGATTCTGTGCGGGCGTAGACCGGGCAATCGAGATTGTCAGCCGGGCACTGGATGTGTTTGGTGCACCGATTTATGTGCGCCACGAAGTGGTTCATAACCGGTTTGTGGTGGAAAATCTGCGCGAGAGAGGTGCCCGGTTTGTCGACGAGCTTCACGAGGTGCCCGATGATGCGCTGGTCATCTTCAGTGCGCACGGTGTGTCACAAGCCGTCCGATCCGAGGCCGAAGATCGAGGGCTCAAAGTGTTTGATGCCACGTGCCCATTGGTGACCAAGGTACACCTTGAAGTGGTGAAATACAGCCGGGAAGGCGCGGAATGCGTGCTCATTGGTCATCAGGGGCACCCGGAAGTAGAAGGTACCATGGGGCAGTTTGACAGCGCGCAGGGTGGTCAGATTTACCTGGTAGAGAATGTGGAAGATGTGGATGGCCTGGAAGTACGCAATGCCGAGCTTTTGTACTACGTGACGCAAACCACGTTGTCCATGGACGATGCTGCTGCGGTGATTGATGCCCTGCGAAAAAAGTTTCCGCACATTCGCGGGCCACGCAAGGATGATATCTGCTACGCCACCCAGAACCGCCAGGATGCGGTGAAAAAGCTGGCAGATGAGTGCGATGTGATGCTGGTGGTGGGTTCGCCCAACAGCTCCAACTCCAATCGGCTGCGTGAGTTGGGTGAACGTATGGGGGCTAAGTCGCACCTCATTGACAACGCCTCTGAAATTCAGCCAGCCTGGTTGGTTGATGCGCAGGTCGTCGGCGTTACCGCTGGCGCTTCCGCCCCGGAGGTGCTCGTGAAGGAAGTGGTGGCGAGGCTTCGAGAGCTCGGCGCGGAGGGCCCTTCCGAATTACAGGGAGAGCCGGAAAATATTGTCTTCTCCATGCCGAAGGAGCTGCGCATGCTTCCCGTGGAGTCGTAGTGCAGCGGGTTACGGTTTCGGTAGTGGATCGTTTGGGCCATAAACGATCTCTCCACCATCTGCGTAAGGGTCAAAGTCTGGATGTCCTCTAAGTACAGGCGCTGGGTTGTTGGTGTCACGGCTTGGGGTTGAGGAGCGTTTTGGTGCTTCAACTTCGAGTTGAGTTACTTGCGTTGATGAAGATGTAGCGCTCTTTTTGTCTCCAAAGTGAACCTTGCCCTCTTTATCTACCCATTGATAGACTTCGTCTGCAACTGCAGGCACGGGTACTGTGCTCAGGATAACAGCACTGCCTAGAAGTACTTGCCATAATTTTGTCTTCATTTTGCCCACTCTCCTTTTAGTTTGAAATGAATCAGCCTTTCGCCACCGCTGATCGCAGTTCTTGTGCCTATAATTAAACCACAAATTTTCCAAGGCGGGTGACCGGTTATCGCTGAATTTGACCGCTTGTCGTTGATTAGGAGATTTTAGCTTTCATGATCAGTAATGTTATTTTCGAGGCGATACATAATTTAACCTAAGCGAGAATGAGGAATGAAACAAAAAGGGGTGTCACTCATTGAACTAATGATTACTTTGGTGGTGCTGGGAATTGCAACGGCATTTGCCATGCCAGCCTTCGATTACGTCATTGCCAATAATCGACAGTCTGCCATGATTAATCAGTTGGTTGGGGCCATGAATCTGGCTAGATTGGAGGCAATCAAGCGTGGTGCGCAGGTATCTATAGCGACGATGGATGGCTCAAACAATTGGCATAACGGTTACAGGCTGTGGGTGGATGCAAATAGCGACATCGTTTTTGATTCTGGTGAGGAATTGGTCAGACAGTATGATGCAGCGACTGCGGGAGGTTTGACAGGGAGTGCTAAAGGCTTTGGGTTTCGGGCAACAGGTTTCTCGACTGCAGCAGGCAATGTGGCGATCTGCAGTAATTATAAAAAAGTAGCTGGCCGGCAGGTTTCACTCGCGCTCAGTGGGCGAGTCTCGACAATTGATTACTCGTGCCCATGAGGGATTAGTGGATGCATCCGAGGAGAACACAGGATATCAGAAATATGATGACACCGACTCAACGTCAAAAAGGCTTTTCGATTATGGAAGTGCTGATTGCAATGATTGTCGTTGCGATTGGATTGTTAGGGACGGCGGCGATGCAAACCGTTTCGATGGAAAGCACCGTCAATTCAGCGAACCGGACGGTAGCCTTGTACTTGGCCAATGATCTGATTGATCGGATTCGAGCCAATCGAGCCGGGCATGATGCAGGAAATTATAACGATGTGAGTACAGCCGCCCTGGACGCTGACTGCTTGACCGCAACAGGGTGTACGGTGGAAGAAATGGCTAAGCACGATATGCAGGAATGGCTTACGGGGCTGGATAACAATCTTCCTTCCGGCACGGGCACGATAGCAAGAAATGGAGATGCCTACTTGATCACCGTGAGTTGGTTGGAACGTGTAAAAAAAGCGGCCACGGAAGCGGATGCGAAGTTTGAAACCGGTACAGTCACCCTAACAGTGAGACCATGAGGCCATGATGAATAAGCCCTTACGATACAAACAAAAAGGCTTGACGCTGGTAGAAATGATGATCGCCTTTACGCTGAGCATGGTCTTAGTGCTTGGCTTATTGCAAATATTTGATTCCAACAAGAAGTCGTTTTCACTTCAAAGTGGTATTGCCCGATTGCAGGAAAATGGCCGCATTGGTCTCGAGTTCTTGGGGCGTGACTTCAGAAGTGCCGGATTTATGGGATGCGCAACCGGTGGTTTTGGATCCAATTTTACCAATAACGTTGATGTCACAAAATATTCCGATTCTGTTTTGAAAGCTGCTTTGGGGCTTTTTGATGGTGACCAGTCGATCATCGGGTTTAACGATATTACCGTAATCCCTGTGCCCTCCACATTGGACGATATGGGGCTAAGTATGGGGACGGCTGTTGGGAATGTTGTTTCGGGTACCGACGCAATTTTCATTCAAGGCGTAAGTCCTTGTGATGGAGGTAAGGTATTAGAGCATAATAATAATTCCGCTCAACTAAAAATTGAGGATGCTGCAGCTTGTGGCTTGAATAAGAATGACATTGTGGTCGTCAGTAATTGTAATACCGCAGACGCATTCGGTATAACGGACAATCCGCTAACAGGCGGAGGGGCTGCGGCTGCGGGTGACACGCTGGCGCATGGCAGTAACCTGAATGTTAGTCCAAAGCTGGCTAACGCTTACGATGATGACTCATATCTTTATACGATGAAAAGCGTGTTTTTTTATATCGGGAATGGGGTGAGTGGGGAGCCCGCATTATTCATGAAATCTTTGCTGAGTGCCGCCAGTGCAACACCCTACCAGACCATGGAGTTGGCAGAAGGCATTGAAAATATGCAACTCCTCTATGGTGAAGATCAGAATGGCGATGGATCTGTCGACCGTTACTTGACCTCTGATCTGGTCGCGGATATGAATGCCGTGATCGCGATTAAAGTCGCTTTGCTTGCACGATCCGAAGATCGGGCGACGACGATCAGAAAAGATGTCTTTTTCGCAGGGGCGACTGTTGTGGCCCCGGATTTGCGGTTCAGAGTACCTTTTGAATCCACTGTGACCATTCGAAACAGGGCGAGGTAAGCAATGTCTACACGGTATAACGCGACAAAGAATGAGCGCTTACAGAGCAAGAACGAGCAAGGGTCTGCTTTGTTCATCAGCTTAATTATATTGTTAATTCTGACTGTTCTTGGCCTGAGCTCAATGAATGATACGCTCATGCAAACAAAAATGTCCGGGGCAATGCAGGACAGCAATTTAGCGCTGCAAACGGCGGAATTCGCTGTGCGTCAGGCGGAAGAATATATTGAATCCTTGGATAATATCGCGAATTTTGACAACACCAAGCATTTGTATACAGCCACAAATGCGCCGCAGGACATTTATGATGATACGATTTGGACAACGAATAAGACCAGTGAGTCTGGCACCGTGGTCAATACCCCCGGTTTTCCTCAGCCCAGATATTTCATTGAGTTGTTGGGATTAATTAATGATGGGAGCCTGGCTACCTCTCCATTGATACATACGTACAGTCACGAAGGGGGAGCCGGAGATCTGATGGGCTTCCGGATTGTGGCACGGAGTACTGGGGCTGCGGGGATTTCCCGTCGCTACATCGAAAGTTATTATGGAAAACGCTTCTAGGAGCGGTTCAATAAAGGGGCAATGGTTATGCGAACGACGCTAAACAGATTCTGTTATGCACTTTTAGGCATGGGAGTGACGCTATCCTCTGCAGGCTATGGTGCGCCGGGCACGCTGTCAAATAAACCGCTGTGGATTGGTGCCACGGTGAAGAGTAATGTGATTCTCTCGCTGGATGATTCGGGGTCCATGTTATGGGAGATGATTTTTCCTTCCGATCAGGGGCGTCTGAGGGTCAATGGGGCCACTGGGTCCTTTGTTTATGGTAACGGCAACACCTTTGGTTATTATGCATCTGGGGATACATACAATTATCTCAGCCCTTGGGCCGGCGGACTTGAAGTGCCGCCTGTCAGTGCCTATGGCTTTGTACGCAGTTCAGAATTCAATAATATGTACTACAACCCGGCGGAAGACTACAAGCCCTGGCCGGGATATGGGGATTACCAGGGGGATTCATCGGATGCTGACGGGGATGGCAATACAAGCAACTTCCCTAATGCTGAGACGCCGCTAGGTACAGCAGGATACACCGGAACGAAACGAGATCCGCTTGGCACCAATAAGGTCAATCTTTTTTCAAGTACGTCTCAGGGTTTCAGTATTGGAGGGAGCGCCAATTTTGTTTGTGATGATCTAGGCACCACAAACGGTTCGGACGCGGTAACCTGCCCCGCTGGGAATAAAAACTATTCTTACATCTATGCCCACTACTACCTGAAAAAGACGACTGGCACTTACTCCTATGTGGCTGGCGCTGGCGCGGGCGGAGGCGCTGACACGAGCAACTCGGTGGTGCTGGAAGCGGAAGACGGCACCGTGGTTGGAAACTTCAGTACGGTAACTTCCTGCACAGGGTGTAGCGGCGGCTATGTCGGTAACACGAATGATGCTGGAGTTAACTATAGCAGTAATCCGCCTGGCTCAGATGATCATCAGGTTCGTTTATCTTTTGTTGCGCCAGGGAGCACTGTACGCATTTGGATGCGGGTGTTTGCCCCAGGCGGGGGCTCTGATTCATTTTGGGTGAAAGTGGATGGTTTTGGCGAGCCGAATTTTACGGCAGCGGGCAGTGATGATGAGGTGTGGAGCGATGGCTACGAAAAATTTTGGGAGGGGTTTGGCACTGGCTCCTGGAATTGGAAAGAGTGGGGTGAACTCTCAGGTTTGACAGCGGGGAACACCTACACCTTACGTGTGGCTCAGCGGGAGGATGGGACGTATCTGGATCAAGTTTACATCACCACCACGAACGAAGCGCCCTCCGGGGCAATGTCGCTGTCGCCCCCGGTAACGCCTGGGTTGCCACAAACCAGGAGCTGTGATCCCGACGTAACTTTGGCGAACAGTCACAAATACTACGATGATTTTCGTAAAAAAACGGGCGGTTTTTTCTGGAATGATGCGTCCGATGTGATTACTGCCGATGCTTTGGTAGATAACTCCGGCGTGGAGGGCGCTATTGCGCCGGATGGTAGCTGCTTGGTTAAGTATACCATCCCAGCCTCCGGGACGACCTTTGATGATGGATTGTCCACCACGGCCTCAGTGAAAGAGGCTCAGCAGAATTTTGCAAACTGGTTTACCTATTACCGCCGTCGCCACTATGCCATGCGAGGTGGCGTGGGGGGAGCTTTCCAAGGGTTGGGTAATATGAATGTCGGACTGTTTACCATCAATGACCGAGTCGATGTTACGATGTGGGATTTGGACAGTGATGCAGACAAAAATTCATTTTTGACCAAACATTACAATGGGTATACCGCCAGTGGTGGGACACCGTTGGTCTGGGCGCTGGACCATGCGGGCCAGCAGTTTATGCGTACTAATTCCGGTGCGCCGATTACCTCAGAATGTCAAAAGAACTTCGCGCTCGTTTTTTCCGACGGTTTTCGCAATAGTGGTGCGCCCAGTGTAGGCAATCAGGATGGCAGCGCCGGTGCGCCTTATCAGGACTCTTACAGCAACACGTTGGGTGATGTGGCCTATAAGTATTACAACACAACCTTGAGAACAGGGGCGGGATTCCCGACCGGCGCAGTAAAAGTGGACGAAACCTGTGATGGAACGCCAGAGCCACATGTCGACTGTAAGAAAGATTTGCACATGAATACCTACACAGTAGGGTTTGGCTTGGAGGGCACGGTGTACAAGCAGGACGTGCCTAATAACCCAGGTGCTACCTTTACCACACGCAAAGATGCGCATACCTACAAAAATGACCTGACTTGGCCCAGTGCGCCAGACAATAGTCCGCAAACCGTGGATGACATGTATCATGCCGCCGTGAACGGATTTGGCAACATGTACAGCGCGAACAGCCCAACGGAGTTGAAGTCGCAATTGTATAACGCGCTGCAGGACATTGTGGCTGAAGCGGGCAGTGGTTCCGGGGTAACGTTCAATGATGCTTCGTTGAGTGAAACCGGGGGAACCGGTATCTATGCGACGCGATTTGTGCCGTCCAACTGGTCGGGTGACCTGATTGCTAATCGGCTGGCAAAAGATGGCGGAGAATCTTTTGGTGGTGTGTCTTACGAGTCAGGAGAAGTTATTCCGCGATCCGGTTGGGGTTTGGGAACAACGGAGACGACCGATGTAGGTGCCGGCAAAATACTGGATGCAAGGAACCTATCAACCTCGCCCCGGAACATCATTACTCACAATGGTTCGGATGGGGTGCAGTTTGTCTGGGATAGTCTCACAACCGCACAAAAGAATGATTTGCTGAATGGTGGAACGGATGTGGATGTAGCGAAGGCGCGTCTTGACTTTATTCGGGGTGACCGTTCAAATGAAGGTTCAGGCTATTTATTCAGGCCGCGTGGCAGTCGGTTAGGCGACTTGGTAAATTCTGCGCCGTTGTACGTTGGAGGAGCGAGTTCCGGCTGGCCTAATGTTGCGCCCTTTGGGGATGCCACCAGCCGATACGATGAGTGGGCCAGTACCTCTGCGATAAAGGACAGAAAACCGTTGGTGTGGGTCGGTGCAAACGATGGTATGTTACACGCCTTTGATGCCAATCTGGATACAACTGCAGGTGGCGGCACAGAACTCTTTGCCTATGTGCCTGGAGGTGTCTATGACACAAGTACGTTCAGTGGGCTTTCCTATCTTGCTAACCCTAACTACGTACACAAGTATTATGTAGATTTAACGCCTATCGCTCAGGATGTGTACATCAACGCCTCTTATGGGAGTACGGTGACGGGATGGCGTACCATGTTGGTTGGGGGCTACCGGGCGGGAGCGAAAGGAATTTTCGCCCTGGATGTTACCGATCCAACAGTGCTGACGCAAACCGATGCGAATGCAGCTAAAGTAGCACTGTGGGAGTTTGATGCCGCAGATGACAGTGACCTGGGGTATATTACCTCAACGCCAGGCGTGGCCATGATGAACAATCAAAAGTGGGCGGTTGTGTTTGGTAATGGTTACAACTCCACATCTGGAAATACGGCTCTATTCATCCTCTACGTAGAGGGTGGCCTGGATGGTACCTGGTCGGCAACCGATTATAAAAAGATCGTGCTGGATACGTCTGAATCGACGGATGGCTTATCTGGCGTAACATTGGCCGATATTGATGGCGATAAAATTGTTGATCGGATTTATGGTGGTGACCTGAAAGGTAATCTTTGGGCATTTGATGTCTCTGATAGCAATCCTGACAAGTGGGAGGTAGCTTACAAGGATGGTAATGGCGCTAATGCGGGCAATGTGCCTCTGTTTAAAGCCGTGAATGCGGATAACATTGCCCAACCGATTACCGCTCCGCCAAATATTGCTTTTAATGAAGAAACGCAGAAATCAGGCAATGAACCCAACTTGTTGGTTGGCTTTGGTACTGGGCAATACCTGACGCTGTCAGACAATACGAACACCGAAGCACAGAGTATCTATATTGTTTGGGATCGTGGGTATGCTAATGAACCAACAGCGCTTACGCGAGCCAACCTGGTGCAGCGAGAGTTAGAGCAGAATGCCACAACCGGTGTCCTCAGCGTGTCCTCAGCCACGGATGCTGCTATTGTTTGGGATGATGGTGCGACAGACGCGGACAAGAAGTATGGCTGGTACATGGATCTTTTCGTCAATAACACCAAGGAAGGCGAGAGAGTGGTTCACATGCCTCTGTTCCGTAACTCTAAAAAGGATGGGGTAATTGCGGTGTTCGCTTCCAGAATTCCGGACACAAGCTCCGCCTGTAGTGGCGGCGGCAAGAGTAAACTGTACGCTATACCTATTCTAACAGGATTGCCAGCAACGCAGCCTGTTGTCGATCTGGATGGGGATGGCGATATTGATGCGGATGATGCCGGTGTTGGTTCGGATAAAGGGTTCTTGATCAATGACCCGAATATTTTGAGTGACAAGATTTATGCATCCAAAGGTGTTGGCGAAGGTGTGGATACAACCGAAGCGGATTTTGGCGATTCATCTGCTCGAGCAGGGCGCTTGGGCTGGCACGAGCGAATTAAAAAATAACGTAGGGTGGTAGTTACATGAAAGCAAGAAAATATGAAGGTGGATTTACCCTGATAGAGCTGATGATCGCCGTGGCGATCATCGGTATCATCGCTGCCATTGCCTATCCTAGTTACGAAGAGTCTGTCGCTAAAGCAAGACGCTCTGATGCGCAGGGGGGCTTGGCTGGATTAGCCACCGTATTGGAGAGATTCTACACAGTAAATAATACCTACAAAGGTGCGGGAAATGGAGGTGATACCGATAGCCCACCGCTTCCCACGCTTTATCCTTCACAAACGCCACTGGACGGAGCAACAAAATTTTACAATCTTACCCTGTCCGCAACGACAACAACCTATACGTTGCGAGCGACCCCCATCAATGGCCAGGTGGGTGATCGTTGCGGCAACATGACGTTGACGAATGCCGGTGTAAAGTCTGCCGGAGATGAAAATTGTTGGCGATAATCCATGTACCCCAAACTGTGAGTTAGCCACAGTTTGGGGTTTGGCCGTTGGGTTGCTCTTGAACTCCATCCGAATTGACGTCTGTGCCTTGGCGTAGCCTTCCTGCTTTGTTTAAAATTAATAACCTTGCCGTGGTTAAGTCGGCAGGGTTTTGGCAGTATGTGAACGTGCCGTTTTGGCTGCGTGTGTAACCTTCCGGAGAGAATTGTATCAACTGTTTGTTCTGGAATGCTCTCCAAAAGAGCCTTTTGGGTGCTTCGAGTGTCGGGATGGTTGAAACCAGAGATTCATCTGGCTCTCTTATTGCGTTTCCATTCTTATCGGCAAACAGCATAAATCCTTTTTGCCAATCGGTATTGCAGTTGATCAAATCTGTGCTTGGACATATTGTTGTGATCGTGTTTTGATATATTGAAAACTGCCTGCCAGTATTGATCAATCCCGCCAGTCGATTGGCGAACGCGGTTGCTTGGTACCTGTCTATTGATTTTTGAAAAGACGGCAGTGAGAATGATAGCAGAATTCCAATAATGGATAGTGTTATTAGTGCCTCTATAAGAGTAAAGCCGAGCGGCGAGATTCTGGAGTGAGCTGTAGTCATTGCAAATTCCTTTTGCATAGTTTGCTTTTGTTCGACAGTATGCGGGACGTTTTTGCATACTGACCTTATAGTGACATATGAAATGCCACCAATGTAACTAGGGCAAACCCTATAAGGCTAAATAAGGCGGTACAGACATGAGAGCAGTTATTGTTGGTGGTGGCGTCATCGGTATGATGCAGGCCCGCTCACTGGCGCTCGAAGGCGTGAGTGTTACCCTGATTGAGCGAGGGCTGTGTGGCAAGGAAGCAAGCTGGGCGGGTGGTGGCATTGTCTCCCCTCTGTATCCCTGGCGATACGATGCTGCGGTTACCGCGCTTGCTCAATGGTCCCAGCAGTTTTATGCCAACCTGGCAGAGTCTCTGGAGGCAGAAAGCGGAATCTCACCGGAGCTCTTTCATCACGGGTTGATGGTGCTGTCGGTCGATGATGAGGATGATGCCCTTCAGTGGGGGAAGGACAGTCGTCGCCTCAGGCAAATAGAGAAAGACGAAATCTATCAGCTGGAACCGGAGCTTCGTGAGGGGTTCAGTTCGGCCTTGTGGATGCCACAGGTGAGCAGTATTAGAAATCCCAGGCTGGTCAAATCCTTACGTGGGTCACTGGCTCGACTTCCAGGGGTGTCGGTGGTAGAAGGCGAATCCATGGAAGCTTTCTTGCAGTCAAATGGCCGAATCACGGGCATTCAGACCAGTCAGAACAGTTACGAAGCCGATGTTACCGTGGTTGCCGCCGGTGCCTGGGCTGGAGAGTTACTGGCAAAATTATCGCTGGCACTGCCGGTGGAGCCGGTCAAAGGTCAGATGGTGCTGCTTCAGGGAGAGCCCGGTCGGGTGCGCCGTGTTGTTCTGCGCGATGGAAAGTATGTCATTCCCCGGCGGGATGGAATGATACTGGCGGGCAGCACGCTTGAACATTGTGGCTACGATAAGTCCACGACCGATCAGGCTCGAGAAGCCTTGCTGGATATGGCCATCGACCTTTTTCCCCAATTGGCGGATTTTACCCTGGCCGGGCATTGGGCAGGATTGCGCCCCGGCGTAGCTGGAGGAATACCGTTTATTGGCGCGGTAGAACAGTACCCGGGATTGTTTTTGAACACGGGCCACTTTAGAAATGGTTTGGTGCTCGCGCCAGCCTCAGTGCAGCTGTTAACGTGCTTGCTCACCGAGCAAGAGCCGCCATTTGATGCGGAACCCTACCGTCCAAATCGACTGCAGGCAATGCGTGAGGCTACTCCATTCCCAGTTTCTTAAGTCGATATCTGAGTGCTCTAAAACTGATGCCCAGCTTTTTCGCTGCGGCAGTTTTGTTCCATCGGGTTTCCTCCAGCGCTTTTTCAATGGTCTGTTTTTCAATGGACTCCAAAAACGCTTCCAGATTCACTTCGCCGGAAGGCACCGCGAGCGGTGCATCGTCGTCATCAGAGCGTGTGTGCCGCTCGGAATCAGGGGCGGTCGTTGGGTTGGCCATGGATCGATCAAGCTGCAGATCATTGACCTGAATAACGTCACTCTCGCAGAGCGTAAAGGCGCGTTCTATGACATTTTCAAGCTCCCGCACATTACCGGGAAAGCTGTAGTTTTGTAAGGCCAGCATCGCTTCTACCGAAATGTCGGCGTCTTCAATGCCACACTCCTCGGCGATCCGCTTCAGCGTATACTTTGCCAGCAAAGGGATGTCGGATTTTCGCTCGCGCAATGCAGGCACTTTGAGTTCAATCACGTTTATTCGGTAGAACAGGTCTTGCCGGAATCTGTTTTCTTCCACTTCGCGTGCCAGATCTTTGTGTGTGGCACTGAGGATGCGGACATCGACCGGAATCTCTTTCTGCTCGCCGATGGGTCGAACAGTCTTTTCCTGAATCGCTCTTAACAACTTGACTTGCATGACCAGTGGGAGGTCTGCTACTTCGTCCAAAAACAGGGTGCCACCCTCGGCAGATTGAAACAAACCCAGTTTGTTTTCGACAGCGCCGGTAAAGCTCCCTTTTTTGTGGCCGAAAAATTCACTCTCCATGAGTTCCGAGGGGATGGCACCGCAGTTTACCGGAACAAAAGGATGGTCACTGCGTGGACCCAGTTGATGAATCATGCGCGCTGCCATTTCTTTCCCGCTGCCGGATTCGCCACTGATGTAGACCGGGGCCTGACTGCGAGAGAGCTTTTTGATTTGGGTACGCAGCTTATCCATCACCGATGACTTGCCTAACAGCCCGCTGGGCTCTTCCACGGCATCTTTGCTCGGCTGTTCGCCTGGGGCGAGCTTGAGGGCGGTATCCACCAGCTGTCTGAGTCGTGCGAGTTCTACGGGTTTGGACACGAAATCAAATGCGCCGGCTTTAAGGGCTGAAATCGCCGTATCCATGCTGCCATACGCGGTGATGACGGCAACCGGCATAGTGGGAAAGTGTTGCTGAATGTGGGCGACCAGATCAATACCGTTGCCATCGGGCAAATTCATGTCTGTTAAACACAGGTGAAATGTTTTCTTCTGAAGCTGTCTCAGCGCATCTTTCACGTTGCTCGCACTTTCTGTGTCAATCCCCATGCGCATGAGCGTGATTTCGAGGAGCTCGCGGATGTCTGGTTCGTCATCAATGATTAAGGCATTTTTTATCGTCATGGGTGGCTGCTGTTGTTCCGGGGGTACGCGTTTTCAGTTTTTATGTTTCTTTCAGACATCTGATCCTAGGCAATCCGTTTGTGATGAGCAAACGTCACACGAAACACACTTCCTTGGCCGTTCCTGTTAATATAATCCAGTTGCGCCTGGTTTGCCTCACACAACTCTTTGGAAAGGTAGAGTCCAAGGCCGGTGCCACTGCTTTCGGTCGTAAAGAAGGGCTCAAAAATATGCGCCTGATCTTCTTCGGAGATGCCGGGCCCCTGATCAATTATATCCAGAAACGCGCGATCATTTTTGGGGGTAATGCCTGTGAGTAAGGTAAGCGTGGCTTCACCGGTTCTTTCCTTACTGTACCTCAAGCCGTTGTCGACCAGATTGGTAAGCACTTGCTCCAGTTGACTTACGTCGAAGCGTGCATGCGCTTCGGGAGTCTTGCTTTCAACGTTGATCGTCACATTCATTGTTCCTCCAGCAGTATAGGCGTCAAGGAAGTCGTTGAGCCATGAGTTCAGTTCCAGAATCTGAATTTCCGGCTGTTTGCGTCGTGACAGTTCCAGAATGTTTTCGATGATACTGTTCACCCGGTTGGCATGACGTAAAATGATATCCGTCATTTTGATGTCCGCTTTGTCGAGGTGGTCAGACTCAGCCAGCAATTGCGCAGCATGGCTGATCGCACCCAGAGGATTGCGAATTTCATGCGCTATGCCTGCGGTCAGCCGTCCAAGCGACGCCAGTTTGAGTTGCTGAGCTTGCTGAGCGACTTTGCTGGTGTCTTCCAGAAAAATAATGATGTCGTGGCCGGTTTCCTTTTCCATTCGCGTAAAATTTGCCTGAATTGGCGGGCGGGCCTGATCCGGTTTGAAGGGCTGGGTTCGGGTGTCCGCCTCCAGACGCCACTGATCCAGACGCTCTTGAATTTCGTGGGGCAGTACTTTTGCGGGGACGGGTCCCTCGCTTGAGGGAAAAGCGAGCGAGATGGCTGCCTGATTGAGCAGGCGAATGTTGCCAAACTCATTGCAAACGACAATGCCGGTTTGCATGCGTTGAATGATTTGGTGGTTAAGCGACTCAAGCTCGGCGACATCCTGGGCGCGTTTGTGCGCAAGCGCTTCACTGCTGACAATGCGCCTTGTGATGTTCTGCAAAATGAACGCCGCCGCAAAATAGATCATGCCGAGAATGCCGGCCTGAATGATGCCTTTCGTTTCCTCCTGAAAATACAAAATGGGATAAATCACAATGGATAAGGTGAGCATGGCAGCAAACGCTGCAAAAAGTGCTCCTACGATGCCTCGCACGAGAATGTTGCCTGCGCCGACAGCGATAATGACCAGATTGGCCATACCACTGGAAATTCCGGAACTGCTCAGCATGAATACGTGCAGAAACAGTAGGTCGAAGAGTACAGAGAGCGTGATTTTCTTGGTGGCTGGCCGTAAGCCGGCAAGCAGCAGAAAAGCAATGAATATGTTAAAAGCGCAGTAAGTAATAATGCTGTATTGATAGATTTCGGCGTAGCGAAAGGTGGTGAATCCTGCTTCCGAAGTGAGGAAGAGAGAGCCAATCAATATAAGGCTAATGACCACACGGTAGTGGTTGTAAACACGAAAAAGGCGGTCTGGGTGGGTATCACTGAGCCAGCGTTTGGGTTGTGTCATGGGTCTGCGAAAACCATCCTGAATTTGCCTGCGCTGATTGACTCAGCGCAGCGTTGGGTGCCGATGGTTTTGAGTATAGTCGAAAGATAAGGTGTAAGCCCGGTGATGGGGCGTGTCGCTCAATCAAACCAGTCGATATTCAACAGGCTGGCAAGGGATCGGTCATTCTTGACTACCTGCTGCGAAACGAATCGCTGGTTCTTGTCAAAGGCCGTGCTGTCCGGGTAATTGCCCGCCAGCACGGCGAGAGCGTCCTGGGCCAGCGTGGGCTCGTTCAGCAGTCGGTAAAGCTCAACCATATAAATCAACGCCGTTTCAACGGTAGGCGCATCCGGATAGTTTTCCACAATGTACTGGCAACGGTTCACGGCTGCAACATAGGCTTCGCGGCGCACATAATACTTGACCGCGCTGAACTCATGCTCAGCGAGGCGGTTGCGTACAGCAATCATGCGCTGTCGTGCGTCGGCAGCGTATTCACTGGCAGGAAATCGTGTTGTCAGATATTGAAAATCCTGAAAAGATTCGCGCATCCGTCCGGCGTCCCGTGCGGAAATATCAATGGGAAACCAGCGCGCGGCAAGTCCGATGTCGTGATTGTAATTTGCCACGCCACGAATGTAGTAGGCGTAATCCACATTGGTACTGTCGGGATGCAGCCGGATAAACCTGTCTGCGGCAATCACTGCGCCATCAACATCCAGGGAGCTGTATCTTGCGTAGATCAAGTCCAGCTGTGCCTGCTCGGCATACCGACCAAAGGGGTATCGAGACTCCAGGATCTCCAGCTGCCGTGTGGCTTCACCAAAGTTCCGGGATTTTAATGCGGAGGCGGCTTGCTCATACACTTCGCGCTCAGTCGGCTCTGGTTTCTCGGTGGTGGCGCATCCGTAAAGCGTCATCATATAAAAGAGAATGAGTGTGACGAGTGAGAAATTTCGAAACGGTCTAAACGCTGAACGTGTGGGGGAATTGGTCAATGGCATATGTCGAGTCAATTAGGGAAAGAAGATCAATCTAAACATTTGGTATCGGACGGCTTTGAGTTATTCTTTGGTATCCGGTGTCAAGTCGCGCATTATTCCACAATTAGCCAAGGGTGTATATGTCAGAGCGTATTGAAGCAGATTTCATCGTGCCGATGGAACTCGGTGAATTAAGGTTGGACCAGGTGGTGGCACAATTGATGCCTGAGCATTCGCGTTCTCGTATTCAGGGCTGGATCAAGTCGGGTGAGCTGACAGTCAACGAGCAATCGAGACGCCCGAAAGACAAAGTCATTGTGGGTGATGTCATCAATATCGATGTAGAGATACCTTCGCAGGATACCTGGCAGCCGGAGGCGATTGCACTGGATGTGGTCTATGAGGATGAACACCTGCTGGTGATTAACAAGCCGGTCGGGATGGTGGTCCACCCTGCCGCCGGAAACTATTCAGGCACGTTGTTAAATGCGCTGCTTCATTACTACCCCAGAATCGACACATTGCCGCGAGCCGGGATTGTTCATCGTCTGGATAAAGATACCAGCGGCTTGATGGTGGTCGCTAAATCTCTGGTGGCGCACACATCCCTGGTGGCTCAGTTACAGGAGCGATCCATGGGGCGTGAATATGAGGCTATTGCGATGGGTGGTATGACTGGCGGTGGGACTGTGTCAGAGCCCATTGCCCGGCACGCGCATAATCGCCTGAAAATGGCCGTGCACCCCAATGGAAAAGAAGCCGTGACGCACTATCGCGTGCTGGAACGCTTCCAAAACTACACTTATATCCGGTGCAAGCTGGAGACCGGCAGGACACATCAAATTCGTGTGCACATGGCGCATATCCACCACCCGTTGCTTGGCGATCCTGTCTACGGCGGCCGGCTAAAGCTGCCCAAGGGAGCGAATGAGGAAGTGATTGAAGCCTTGCGCGCTTTTAATCGACAAGCCCTGCATGCGCGAAAACTGACGCTGTGCCACCCTAAAACGGGTGAGACGTTGTCATGGGAGGTGGAGCTGCCGGAGGATATGCGCACAATGTTAGACTTGATTCGAGGATTGGCGTCGGCAGATTCGTGATGGCGATCACCTCGGTTAAATGGCCAGCGCCAGAGAATGTCCGGGCCTATCAAACGGTCCGGCACGGCGGTGCGAGCACGGGTGCCTATGCCTCATTCAACCTCGGCGCTCATGTCGGGGATGCGCCCGATATTGTGGACCGTAATCGACACCAACTTGCTGCCGAATTGCAGATTGATGCATCCCATATTGCCTGGCTGGATCAAACACACTCCAATAAGGTCAGTGTTAATCCCAAATCCGGCGAACCCGCCGACGGGAGCTTCACTGCCCAGCCTGAAACTGTGTGCGTGGTAATGACTGCAGACTGTTTACCGGTGTTGCTTTGTAATCTGGCAGGCACCCAGGTAGCCGCTGTCCATTGTGGATGGCGAGGGCTCGCCGCCGGGATTTTGGAAAATGCACTCGCGCTGTTTGATCCCGGCTCACCGGTCATGGCGTGGCTAGGCCCGGCCATTGGGCCAGACCACTTTGAAGTCGGAGAGGATGTGTATCTGGCGTTTCAGCATCGACTCCGGGCTTCCGTGTCAGAATTTTTCGCACCACAATCCCGTTCGACCCAGGAGCAAAAATGGCTTTGCGATATTTATGGGATTGCACGGCAAATTTTGTGTTATTCCGGCGTGTCTCAGGTGTACGGTGGGGGGGAGTGTACCTATTGTCAGACGCACGACTATTTTTCCTATCGGCGAGATAAGCGCACGGGGCGGCAGGCCTCCCTCATTTGGCTTGCGGCAGATTGACGCAAATCAAAGCGCATAACGTTCCTCGTGCAACCCCTTGAAGTTAAGGTGACTCGCCCCTACTTAGTCAGTAATGTTGAGTGTGCAATTAATGCACACTGCTTGCTGAATTGAGGAACGATCTCTATGCGAATCGATAAAATGACGACGAAGTTGCAAACCGCGTTGGCAGACGCCCAATCGCTGGCTGTGGGCAAGGATCACAATTACATTGAGCCGGTCCACCTGATCTCTGTCCTGTTGGATCAGCAGGGAAGCAGTCTGATTCCCATGCTGCGACAAATGGGTGTGGAGGTGAATCAATTAAAAGCGGACTTGGCGAATAAACTGGAAAACCTCCCTGTCGTACAGGGAAGTGAAGGCGATGTGCGTATATCCAATGAGCTGGGTCGACTGTTCAACATTGCTGATAAGTATGCTCAGAAAAGAGGTGACCAGTTTATTTCCAGCGAGCTGGTTTTTCTGGCTGCGCTGGACGATAAGGGGGCTGCCGGGGAGGCATTGCGCACAGCCCGGATCAATAAGTCGGCACTGGAGCAGGCTATTGAGCGAGTTCGTGGCGGTGAGGCGGTGAAAGATCAGTCTGCCGAGGAAACCCGGCAAGCGTTGGATAAGTTTACGATTGATCTAACCGCCCGAGCACGAGAGGGCAAACTTGACCCCGTTATCGGTCGGGATGATGAAATTAGAAGAACGGTTCAGGTGTTACAGCGTCGTAGAAAAAACAATCCGGTGCTTATTGGCGAGCCCGGGGTGGGTAAAACGGCCATTGTTGAAGGGTTGGCACAACGCATCGTGAATGGTGAGGTGCCAGACGGATTGCGCGACAAAAAAGTATTGTCTCTCGATATGGGCGCGTTGATTGCCGGTGCCAAGTTTCGTGGTGAGTTTGAAGAGCGGCTGAAAGCGGTGTTGAATGAGTTGGCCAAACAGGAAGGGCAAATCATCCTGTTCATCGACGAATTGCACACAATGGTCGGTGCGGGTAAGGCTGAAGGCTCTATGGATGCCGGTAATATGCTCAAGCCTGCGCTTGCTCGAGGGGAGCTTCATTGTGTGGGAGCTACCACGCTGGACGAATACAGAGAATACATAGAAAAGGATGCTGCGTTGGAGCGGCGCTTCCAGAAAGTGTTGGTAAATGAGCCGGATGAGCAGGACACCATTGCCATCCTGCGCGGGCTCAAAGAGCGGTATGAAGTCCATCATGGTGTGGAGATTACGGATGGTGCCATCATTGCAGCAGCGAAATTGTCCCACCGATACATCACTGATCGTCAACTTCCGGATAAAGCCATCGATTTGGTGGATGAAGCAGCCAGTCAAATTCGTATGGAAATGGACTCCAAGCCGGAAGCGTTGGACAAGCTTGAAAGGCGATTGATCCAGTTGAAAATTGAGCGTGAAGCACTCAAAAAAGAAACTGATGAGGCGTCCAAGCAGCGATTGGCAGACCTCGAAAGCCTGATTCAAGGGTTAGGTAAGGAGTACGCTGACCTGGAGGAAGTCTGGACATCGGAGAAGGCAGCTCTGCACGGATCGCAGAAGATTAAAAGTGACTTGGAGCAGGCACGTGTGGAGCTGGAAAGCGCTCGCCGTGCCGGAGATCTGGCGCAAATGTCTGAGTTGCAGTATGGAAAAATTCCCGCGCTCGAAAAGCAGCTTGATATGGCCAGCCAAGCAGAAATGATGGAGATGAAGCTCCTGCGTAATCGGGTTACCGACGAAGAGATCGCAGAAATCGTTTCGAAATGGACCGGCATTCCGGTCTCCAAGATGCTTGAGGGTGAGCGCGAAAAACTGCTGAGAATGGAAGATTCGCTTCACAATCGGGTGGTGGGGCAGGATGAGGCAGTGCGCTCCGTGGCAGACGCGGTGCGACGCTCTCGCGCCGGTCTTTCAGATCCAAATCGTCCAAATGGTAGTTTTTTGTTCCTGGGGCCCACCGGTGTGGGTAAAACGGAGTTGTGCAAATCTCTGGCGGAGTTTCTCTTTGATACCGAAGAGGCGATGGTGCGCATTGATATGTCCGAGTTCATGGAAAAGCACTCGGTTGCGCGGTTGATCGGCGCGCCTCCTGGCTACGTCGGCTACGAAGAGGGTGGCTATCTCACCGAAGCTGTGCGACGTCGCCCGTATACCGTTCTTTTGCTCGATGAAGTTGAAAAAGCTCATCCGGATGTTTTCAATATATTGCTTCAGGTCTTGGAGGATGGCCGGCTGACGGATGGTCAGGGGCGAACGGTTGATTTTCGCAATACCGTGATAGTGATGACTTCCAATCTTGGCTCAGATGTGATTCAGGCACTCAATGCGGATGAATCGCAATACGAGGCCATGAAATCAGCGGTGATGGATGTAGTGGGGGGGCATTTCCGGCCGGAGTTTATTAACCGGATTGATGAAGTCGTTGTTTTTCACCCGCTGGGTTCCGATCAGATTCAGGGGATTGCGCGGATTCAGCTTGAATTGCTCTCCAAGCGACTGGGTGAGCAGGAGATGCGTCTTGCGTTCAGTGATGAGGCCATGGCGAAGTTGGCGGAAATCGGCTATGACCCGGTCTACGGAGCGAGGCCTCTGAAGCGTGCCATTCAGCGCTGGGTCGAAAACCCTTTGGCGCAGAGCATTCTGTCGGGAGAATTCCGACGGGGGGATGAAATCCAGGTTTCCCTGAGCGATGGCGAGTTGTTTTTTCACAAGTAGACGTCATGTGTGATGTTGAAGCAAGTCTGTCGGCTTTTTTGATGTGCGTCAGGGTAAGGAGTCAGGTATTTCAACATACTTGCCCTGTACGCGACCCATGAAAGAATAGAGAGTAAACCTATGCCAGTAGAAAAACACGACCTTCACGCAGAGTTTCCCGAGTACGAAAAAGAAATTCATGATCTTAAGCTCGGCAATGCTCACTTCGCCAAGTTGTTTGCCAGCTATCATGAGGTTGAGCACGAAGTGCACCGCATTGAAGTGGGTGCTGAAAACTCTTCCGATGACTACTTGGAGGGGAGGAAAAAGGAGCGCCTGGCGCTGAAAGACGAGTTATTCCAGATGATTAAGGAATACGCGACGGCATGACGCTTGAGTGGTGCGCCTCTCTCAAGAGGCGCTTTTTCTTATCAGCTCTATTAAAGCGTGAGTGCGCTTCACGCCAGCTATCCTATGATTACTGACAGTTCTCACTAATATAAGTTTTAGCAGTTTTAAGTTTCTCCTGTTTTTCCTCGTCGGTCAGGTATCGGATATTCCCATCTTCGTTTATACGCACTCTGCTTGCATTAGAAAGTTTTTCTGAGTGCGTTTTAGCGATCGTGCACTTTTCTTGAATTGCTTTGGCGTTGGCCTCGCGAAGCTTTTTGTCTTCTCCGTTTGGTGCTTGAGAGTTATTTTTCGAGGTATCTTGGTTTTCCGATTCTGCTGTGGTAGTTGTGGGCTTTTTGGCTGTGACTTTGATGGTGGTGGATTCATGCTCTTCCGGTTTTTTATCTCCATAATGAACAACGCCGTTCTCATCGGTCCATTTGTAGACTGTCCCCGCCTGAGATGAGACAGGCCCAAGCAGGGCCGAGAAAAAAATGATGGTAGTAAGTGATGCTTTCATTATCTTTCCTGAGTTCAGTTCAACACAGCTCGACATGCTTGGCTTCTGCTGCACCTGTTTGGGGCGAAACGCAGGCGAATCCGAGGTCCATATCTCTTAAATATAGTTGGATATTCTCCGGTGCTAAGGAAAAAGTGCGAAAATGAGAGATAAATAGGGTTTATTCCCCATTTAGTATTGACACGAAATTCGATGATGTCAAAATTACCGATTGCTTATGGTAGGATATCTTTGGTTGGACACCCCAGCCTATGGATACCGTTTCCTTTCTTGAGAGACACTCAGGTAATTGGTCAGTTTCCGCATACATCCTGGACGGAATTGAAAGCAGTTTAATGGATTTACGTACTGGTTCAAATTCGCTACCGTCGCTCAGCCTGCTCAGGTAAAACTTGGTGGAACCCCGGTTTGCTGTTGATGAGGTCTTGACTGTGTTTACTCCGGTCTAAAGTCCTGTCAAGAGCGACTTATGCACGCTTCGAGCTTTGCATCTGCGAATGGCGTCAGTTAGCGGTCGAAGTAAGTCGGCGGCGAGTCATCCACGGGGTGGTGGCGTTTGGAACTAAAACCCCGACAGAATATGTCCAATACAGACGACAGAGGAACGACTACGGTGGAGTTATTATCTGGTGCTGATATGATTGCCCGATTCCTGCAGGATGAAGGCGTGGAAAACATATATGGCTACCCGGGCGGCGCGGTACTTCATATCTATGACGCTCTATTTCGGCAGGATAAAGTAAAGCATATCCTGGTTCGGCATGAACAGGCTGCGGTGCATATGGCTGACGGTTACGCCCGTGCAAGCGGAAAGCCGGGTGTGGTGCTGGTCACCTCCGGTCCAGGGGCGACAAACACGGTGACGGGAATTGCCACTGCCTTTATGGACTCCGTTCCGATGGTCATTTTGTGTGGTCAGGTGCCTTCTACCCTGATCGGTCAGGATGCTTTTCAGGAAACCGATATGGTGGGCGTTTCCCGTCCTGTTGTGAAGCATAACCTGACGGTTACCCATCCCGAGCAGATCCCCCATGTTTTGAGAAAAGCTTTTTATATTGCTGCCACGGGTCGGCCCGGGCCTGTTGTTGTGGATATTCCCAAGGATATGACCACGCCGAATGAGCGCTGGCAGTACGAGTACCCCGATAAAGTCAAACTTCGTTCCTACAGCCCGGTTGGGCGTGGACATTCCGGCCAGATTAAAAAAGCAGTAGACATGCTGTTGGCGGCCAAGCGGCCAGTGATCTACGCGGGTGGTGGTGTCATCCTGGGTGGGGCATCCGATAAACTGATCGAGCTTGCTCAGCGATTGAACTATCCAGTAACAAATACGTTGATGGGGTTGGGGGCTTATCCAGGCAGTGATCGCCAGTGTCTTGGGATGCTCGGTATGCATGGCAGTTACGAAGCGAACATGGTAATGCACCACTCTGACCTGATATTGGCGGTTGGTGCGAGATTCGATGATCGAGTAACCAACGCGACGGAAAAGTTTTGCCCGGGTGCCCGTATTGTTCATATTGATATTGATCCGGCGTCCATTGCGAAAACCGTGGATGTGGATGTGCCAATTGTTGGCCCGGTAGATTCTGTGCTGAAAGAGATGATTTCTCTGGTGAAAGACGCCAAAGCAAAGCCGGACGAAGAGGCGGTTGCGGCTTGGTGGAGTCAAATTGAGGAGTGGCGGGCATTTCATGGTGGTCGGTATGCTGTGGATGATGGCGGGGCGATCAAACCTCAGCAGGTGATCGAAACGTTGTACAAGGTCACCGGGGGGGATGCCTATGTCACCTCCGACGTGGGGCAGCACCAAATGTTTGCTGCGCAGTACTACAAATTCGATAAACCGAATCGTTGGATTAACTCTGGTGGCCTGGGTACGATGGGCTTTGGCTTGCCGGCAGCGATGGGCGTCAAACTGAATTATCCAGAGGCTGAAGTTGCCTGCGTGACGGGTGAAGGCAGTATTCAAATGAATATTCAGGAACTTTCCACCTGTAAGCAGTATGATTTGCCTGTGAAAATTATCAATCTCAACAATCAGAGTCTGGGTATGGTAAAGCAATGGCAGGATATGAACTATGAATCCCGTCATGCGCAATCCTACATGAAGTCGCTGCCAGACTTTATCAAGCTTGCCGAGGCCTATGGTCATGTTGGCATGAAGATCGAGCGCCTGGAGGATCTTGAGCCTATGATGCGCAAGGCGTTTGAAATGAAGGATCGCTTGGTGTTTCTGGATATTTATGTTGATCCGTTTGAGCACGTGTACCCGATGCAGGTTGCGCGTGGCTCTATGAAGGATATGTGGCTAAGTAAAACGGAGAGGACCTGATAGCATGAGACGGATCATTTCTGTGTTGCTGGAAAATGAGCCAGGCGCACTGTCCAGGGTGGTTGGATTGTTTTCCCAGCGAAATTACAATATTGAAACGCTCACCGTTGCACCTACCGAGGATCCAACCCTTTCTCGGATGACAGTAACGACGACCGGATCAGACAAAGTGATCGAGCAAATTACCAAGCAGCTTAACAAGTTGATTGAGGTGGTCAAGCTTGTTGATTTGACAGATGGCTCGCACATTGAGCGCGAGCTGATGTTGATAAAGATTAAAGCCAGTGGCTCGCAAAGAGCAGAAATCAAGCGAACGACTGACATCTTTCGCGGGCATATCGTCGATGTAACCAGCTCGGTGTATACCGTGCAGTTAATTGGCGATAGCGAAAAACTGGATGCGTTCATTCAAGCCATTGGGTCCACCTGTGTGCTTGAGGTGGTGCGATCCGGGGTTTCCGGAATTGCCAGAGGTGAAAAAGTTCTCAGTATTTGAGTTGAATCATACTCAAGTACCTAAATTAACCGTGATGCTGAAGATATAGAAGCTGACTAACAGGGGAATTTCATGCAAGTTTATTACGACAAAGATTGTGACCTATCGATTATCCAGGGAAAAAAGGTTTCCATTATCGGTTACGGGTCTCAAGGCCATGCTCATGCCTGTAACCTGAAAGATTCTGGTGTGGATGTGACCGTGGGATTGCGCGTTGACTCTTCGTCCGTGGCCAAAGCAGAAGCGCACGGGCTGACTGTTAAGCCGGTGGCTGAGGCTGTGGCTGGCGCGGATGTGGTTATGGTTCTGACGCCGGATGAGTTCCAGTCCAAGTTGTATAAGGAAGAAATTGAGCCAAATCTGAAGCAGGGAGCAACGCTGGCCTTTGCTCATGGATTTGCGATTCATTACAATCAGATTGTGCCGAGAAAAGACCTCGATGTCATCATGATTGCACCAAAAGCGCCTGGTCACACTGTTCGTTCTGAATTTGTGAAGGGGGGTGGCATTCCTGACCTGGTGGCCATATTCCAGGATGCGTCCGGTAATGCGAAAAATGTTGCTCTGTCTTATGCCAGTGGTGTAGGTGGTGGACGTACCGGGATTATCGAAACCACGTTTAAAGATGAGACCGAAACCGATCTGTTCGGTGAGCAGGCAGTATTGTGTGGTGGTGCCGTTGAGTTGGTAAAAGCTGGCTTTGAGGTATTGACGGAAGCAGGGTACGCGCCCGAAATGGCCTACTTTGAGTGCTTGCATGAATTAAAGCTCATTGTCGACTTGATGTACGAGGGTGGTATTGCCAACATGAACTACTCCATTTCAAATAATGCGGAGTATGGTGAGTACGTAACAGGCCCTGAAGTCATCAACGATCAGTCCCGCGCTGCGATGAGAAATGCGCTCAAGCGAATTCAGGATGGTGAATATGCAAAAATGTTCATTGCTGAGGGGGCGCATAACTATCCGTCTATGACGGCATACCGCAGAAACAACGCTGCGCACCCGATTGAGCAGGTTGGGGAAAAACTGAGATCAATGATGCCTTGGATTGCTTCAAACAAGATTGTAGATAAGTCCAAAAACTAATTGCTCAAGATTAAGCGAAATTCGCTAGTTTGGAGTAGAATAAAACGCGACCATTAAGTCGCGTTTTTGCTATGTGAATGCAGCATGGAGTAAATGAATGGCTGAGCAGCGCAGAGAGACGGGTGAGCAGGCCAGTGAGCCGGTAGAGTGTGATCAATATTCCAATGAGGAGGATGTGTTGGAGGAAGAGGTGGTTGCAGGAAAAAAAGTGCGACATCGCGGCATATACATCTTACCGAACCTGTTCACGACAGGGTCGCTGTTCTCCGGATTCTATGCCATTGTTGCTGCGATGAATGGTCGATTCGATGCGGCAGCCATCGCCATATTTATTTCCATGGTACTGGATGGCTTGGATGGACGGGTAGCCCGACTCACCAATACGCAAAGTAAGTTTGGCGAAGAGTACGACAGCCTCTCCGATATGGTGGCTTTTGGTGTAGCGCCAGCTTTGGTGGCCTTTTCGCTCAACCTGCAAACGTTGGGGAATATTGGGTGGATAGGGACATTTATCTACGTGGCGGGAGCCGCATTGAGGTTGGCCAGGTTCAATACGCAGATTGGCTCTGTGGACAAGCGGTATTTTGTGGGGCTTCCCAGTCCTTCCGCAGCGGCGCTTGTAGCGGCCTTTGTCTGGGTGATACATGGCATTGAACAGACCAAGTTCATGGCGATGCTCACCATGCTGATTGTGGCTGGCGGGGGCTTTTTGATGGTAAGTAATGTGCTCTATTACAGTTTTAAGGAGCTGGACTTGAAGAAGCGCGTGCCGTTCACCGCTGTTTTGGTCATCGTTTTGATGTTTGCGGTGATTTCTCTGGAGCCGCCGCTTGTGTTGCTGGCAGGTTTTGTTATCTACATTCTTTCTGGTCCGGTCATGGCAATTCGTAGAAAGGTAAACAAAACAAAAAGCGCTTAAACGCTTAGCTATGCGCCAGAGGAAAGTTCTTCGACAGAGGGTGGAGTAAAAAAAAGATCGAATATTTCCGAAATAAGTGTTGACGTGTTGGGTGAAGTCTATATAATGCGCATCTCCTTCAGCGGGGTGGCCCAAACGGGGCGCTGAGCGGAAGGGGTGAGTGACTTGAAGGAGTGGCTCAAGCAACTGAAAACACTGGAAATTATTGATGTATTTTGGTGGTGTTTGGTTGTGGTGTGGCCCGGTCTTTTTTGGGTTTTTCGAGGTGGAATTAAGTCGTCGAAAAGCGGTGAAAAAAGACAGAAAAAAGGGTTGACACGAAAAGAGGTGAGCGTATAATGTGCGGCCTCGGTTGAGCAGAGACTCAATCGGTTCTTTAACAACTAATCAAGCAATGATGTGTGGGCACTGACTGGATAGACTCGCAAGATTATCAAGTCAGTGAATACACCTAAGTGATTCATTTGGTCTTGAGCAAGACTTAGTCGAAAGACGA
>JBPJFY010000013.1:0-99786 GCA_051208045.1 Oleiphilaceae bacterium G1-8 | reverse complement strand
ACGACGTAGTTTTGCGGCCTTTGAATTTGGTGATTTGAACAAATTTACCCGACTGACTTTGTAAGAAAAGAAAAACGTAAAACCAACTTAAAACACTGAATAATCATTGCGGACTATTGTGCTAACGTTGCGCTCTTCGGCACCAAACAATTGGCGACTTTTTGTCCAGCGAAGCGATGCCAAAAAGGTGCCAATTGTTTGGTGTCCGTAGCAGCGCCTTGTTAGCTGCCTATTATTGCCACTGCATTTTGAGGTCACGATGTGACTGTGCGCAGTCTCGTAAATACAGATTAATTAAACTCTGATAAGGAATGCCCTTATCTTCTGCCATACCCTTAAAATAATCTACGGTATCTTCATCCAAACGGATGGTTACCTGCTTTTTTAACTTTTTTGCGTATGGATTTTTAACCGAGTTTGAAAAATCATAATGATCACGCATAACGATAACCCTCATATATTTTACGTTCGCGTTTATCTGCTTTACGGGCTGAAATTAACCTTATATTTTCACCCTCTCTCATGCAATGACAGACAACCAATAACTTTGAATCAATACTTTCACCCAACAAAATGAATCTGTCTTCATCTTCTGAATGGTCAGGGTCACCGATCATACGGGCATATTCATCAGTAAACACAGTTTTCGCTTCATCAAACGAAACCCCATGCTTCTTTATGTTTAACGCATTTTTATTTGCGTCCCATTCAAAATTTAAGTGATCCATAAATCACATTGTATTTACATTATAATTATAGTCAATACTTCAATGCATTTTACGCAGCTAACGTTGCGCTAAACGGCAGACAATGCTGAGTGGTTGTTGTGCAAAAATTCGCGAAGCGAATGCACAACAGCCGCGAAGCTTTGGCTGTCCGGTGGAGGCCCACAGGGCCGGAACGTATTTGAGCGCCTTGTTAGGTATACATTTTGTTTTACTTACAATGACCATATAAAACACCCAAACTCTTGTTACTAAAGCCCGAAATACCTCAATGTTTGAACGGCCGTGGCCATGCAAATGTTGACATCCCAGCCCCACAAATTAACCACCTTACTTTGCAGCGACAAGCTACTGGTAATTTAACGTACCTGCGATTAGCAAGTGACTGCCTTAAATTAAGAACGCAATAATAAACGTAACGACGTTTAAATTACCACGGAACTTTCACACTTTGATGAACGAACTGTTTGCGCGACCACCGCAACCTGAGATTTTTAAACACATAAATTTATGGGGAGCTACTTTTAACCTTTAGAACGCTTAAGCTTTTTGCTAGCACAGAACCTAGGTGGATTTTTACCGACCTAACGCCTAGCTCTGGGGCGTGGCATATTTGGAGGCCTTTTTGCTGGCGAAGCCATGCAACAAAGGGCGCCAAATATGCCACGTCCCTAGCAGCTACTTGTTATGAATTTTATGCTTTGTACAAGGTAAAGGCACCAATGACAATAAACCCGATGCCCGCCACGTAGTGTAGATATTTCTCGTTGATGTACTCAGACAAGAAACTACCTGCTAAAACCCCAATTGCCGAAGCGACGATTAATGCCGCCGATGCAGCAAAGAACACTAAATATTTGCTGACCTCTTTATCAGCGGCAAACAGCATTGTAGCCAACTGAGTTTTATCGCCTAACTCAGCAATAAAGACCGACGCGAAAACCGTTGCAAATACTTTCCAATCCATCAACTCAGCACTACGTATCTATATGTTTTTGCTGCACTATTCATAACAGTTTATTAGACAGAGTCTGTATTTTACCGAACTAGACAGCGTCTGTATAATTCTGGTTAGTCTACCCAAGGATTGGGACCATTACAAAGGAGTGTATCGTGACCGACCATCGTACCGACGCAAAAAAATCATTTTGGAACAATTATTTATCGGTATTATCCCGTCAGGGCGTAAAGCCCAATCTGCACCGGTGGTTTGTCCTCCACTGCGAGTATTTTATCAAGGGCTCACCGGGTACACGGTTGCGGCACCACAATTGTGAAACAGTCTCTCATTACCTCAAACAACTCATGGATCAACCCCACCGAGAAACGTGGCAAAAAGTTCAGTGCATTGAGGCAATTCGGCTATTGTTCGTCTCGATAGACGCTGAGTTGGCCACTGCAATGGACTGGGAACACTGGAAAATGTCGTGCCAAGAACTTTCGGATGCACACCCGACACTCGCGAGAGCTGCCACCCCCATTTCACGCGCTGATTTGGAAGCTTCAGCCCCTCCAACCACTCCCCAGCAGCCCCAATGTATAGACCAGGCTTTACTTCAGCTGCGGGCTGCTGTTCGTATGAAGCACTACAGTATTCGAACCGAACAAACTTATGTTTATTGGGTTCGTGATTTTTTAACGTTTCAGCAAAGTTGTGGGCGACACTCTTCGAATGATGAAGCGGTGGTGGCTTATTTAAGCTATTTATCGTTGGACAAAGGCGTATCACCATCTACTCAAAGTCTGGCGTTAAACGCATTATCCTTTTATTTCAAAGCCGCAGTACGGCAGCCTTTGGGAGACGTATCCCACTTTATAAAGTCAAAAAAGCAGCGCCGGTTACCTGTCGTGCTCAGTACCACGGAAGTCGCACTGATTTTAAGCGCGTTGTCTGGTGTACAGTGGCTGTTGGCTTCACTGATGTACGGCGCGGGGCTTCGGGTGATGGAAGCGGTTCGCTTGCGTATTCAGGATGTGGATCTAAGCTGCCAGCAAATTATCGTTCGAGAAAGCAAAGGTAACAGGGAACGCCGGGTACAATTGCCTTCGCGATCACTCGACAGTCTTCGTGACCACCTTTCAGCCGTGAAAACTCTGCACGAACAGGATTTATCAGAAGGAAATGGTGTGGTGCATATGCCGGAGCGTGCTGCTAAAAAGTACGCGCGATCAGCCAACCAGTGGGCCTGGCAGTATGTTTTTCCCAGCGCGAAATTGTCCGTTGATCCTCGATCAGGCGAGATAAGGCGACACCACTTGCACGAAACCAGTATCCAGAGGACCGTGCGGACTGCGGCTCGGTCTGCGGGCATTGGAAAGCGCGTGACCTGCCACACACTTCGGCACAGCTTTGCCACCCATTTGCTGGAAAGAGGGGTGGATATACGCACCATTCAAGAAATGTTAGGCCACGCAGACATATCGACCACGATGATTTACACCCATGTTGCCAACCTGAGCGAAGGTAAGACGGCCAGCCCTCTGGACTTTCTGCCTGATCAGGTGCGCTGTTCATAAAAACTGGCCTGCTCGCAACCCGCAGAGTACGTCAGATTTAGACCATTCGCTAATGTCCCTCATTCACATTTTCCGCAACAATGGGGTGTCAATGAAGTGCAATGGGGCAGGCATGACAAAACCACTTTCGCAGAAGGCCACAGAACTGCATAACACCGGTGCGTTGATCAACTTTCTGCATCTTCACCCGCCCTTTAACCAAATGGAGCGCACCGAGCTCACTTACCTCATTGAACACAGCCATATGACGTTCTACCCCAAAGGCGAGCTGGTTTTATCTCCGGAAGATGGGGTGATCAATGAGCTGTATGTCATAAAAAAGGGGCGCATTGCAGGTGAGCGTGTGTCGCCTTCGGGCGGGGAAACCAGGAATACTTTTGTGATAAACACCGGGGAATGCTTTCCCATGGCAGCACTCTTGGGTGAGCGCGCCACGCGCACCCATCACCGGGCTGAGACCGATTGCTTTTGCCTGGTTATTCCCAGAGATATTTTCACCACGCTGTTTTCTCAGTCAGCCGTGTTCCGGGATTTTGCGATTCGGGGTGTCAGCAGTTTGCTTGATCAGGCGAATCAGCGGGTAAAAGCGCAGGCTTCTGAAAGTGCCAATGAGGGGTATTCGCTGGATACACCGCTGGCAGAACTCACCCGTAACAATCCTATTGTGTGCCCGCCGGATACGCCGATCCGTAAGGCAGTGGAGCGGATGTATGAATTTAATATTGGCAGCATCATTGCTACTGATGAAACGCGCAAACCCATCGGGATATTCACGCTGAGAGACCTCAGGCGCGTGGTGGCCCAGGGCACGCATGATCTGTCAGAACCCTTAGCGAAGGTGATGTCGATCAACCCAAAATCACTCCCGTTTACTGCAACGGCATTTGAAGCCGCGTTGTTAATGGCAGAACACCATTTTGCGCATGTGTGCCTTACCAACGACCAGGGTGAGCTGCTCGGTGTGGTTTCGGAACGGGATATTTTTTCTCTCCAGCGGGTGAATCTGGTGCACCTGACCCGAGCTATCGCTAATGCCAGCAATTTGCCGGTGCTGATCTCCATCCGCGAAGACATTCCGGGCCTCGCGAACAACATGCTGGCACATGGTGCATCGGTAGTTCAGATCAATAAAATTATTACCTTGTTAAACGACTATACCACCCGCCGTGTGCTCGAACTGTCAATCAAAGACTCGTCCGCCCGGCTGCCCGACTTCACCTGGGTCAGCTTTGGCAGTGAAGCGCGAATGGAGCAAACGCTGTTCACCGATCAGGATAATGGCATTGTGTTTCACACCTCCGGCGACCATGAATGTGCGCAGGACAAGGCAGCGTTGCTGGCCTTTGCCCGCGAGGTGAACACCCGGCTTGACGAGTGCGGTTTCACCTGGTGCAAAGGGAACATCATGGCCAGTAATCCGGAGTTGTGTTTAACGCCCGAGCAATGGCGTCACCGGTTTGACCGCATCATTCAAACAACCACACCCGAAAACCTCTTGCAGTCGACCATATTATTCGACATTCGCAGCGTGTGGGGGGATGAGCAGGTCGTGGAGGAGTTGAAAAAACATGTGGTTTTGAAGGTTGCCAATAACACACTTTTTCAAAAAATGATGGCCGCTAACGCACTCGCCCAGAAGCCCCCTTTGAATCTGTTCAGCGGGTTCATTACCCGCAAAAAGGGGCCGGAAAAAACGAAAACTCTGGACCTGAAGATACAGGGGCTTAATCCGTTTATCGAGGGGATTCGCATTCTGGCGCTCTCCAACGGTTTGACGGACACCAATACGCTGGATAGGTTGCATAAGCTGGTTGAACTGGAAGTGATCAATGGCCCGGATGCTGCTGCCTGGGAGGAAGCCTATAGTTTCATTCAGATGCTGCGCATGAAGCTGCACCACCGGCAGATGAGGCAACAGGTGTCTACATCCAATTTACACCCCATCAAAGACCTGAACCCGTTGGATGAGCGGGTGTTGAAGGAGTCTTTTCGCCAGGCCCAGCGACTCCAGCAAAAGCTGGAACTCCGCTATCAATTGTAGCCAGATAAAACGATGTTAAAGCAGTGGTTTACCCAATGGGGCGCAAGAAATGAAGCAGCACGGGCAGCGCTGGCGGAGCTTTCCCTCGCTCCGGTGGATACGGGGACACGACTGGAACAAACCCGTTTTGTCGTTCTGGATTTTGAAACAACGGGATTAAATATTCGCAAGGATGTGCCGGTATCCATCGGCGCTATTGCGATAGAACGCCATCAGATTCGACTGGATCAACAGTTTGAGCAGATCATTCATCAACCTGCAGCACAAGCAGGCGAAGCGACTCTGATTCATGGCTTGTCCCCGGAAGACATCGCTGGCGGCGTCGCTCTGGCAGAAGCGCTAGTCGCTTTTTACTCGTATGCGCAAAATTCGGTGTTGATTGCCTTTCATGCCCCCTTTGATCAGGCCATTCTGAACCGGGCAACCAAACAACAGTTTGATTGCCAAGCCGCGCACCAGTTTTTGGATGCGTATGATATCGGGTTGGCACTCTATCCTGAATTTGACCACGTGAAAGGGCTGGACGCCTGGGCCACAGCACTGGGCCTGGATACCGACATTGATCGTCACCACGCCGCTGCAGACGCATTAATGACCGCCGAGCTCATGCTGATTTTTCTGAGTCGCGCGCAACAGCTGGGCATTTTTACTCTGGGTCAATTGCTGCGCAAGGTCGAACAGGTCCAGCGACTCCGAGCCACGCGGAATCGCGTCTAGTGGCAGGAGTGATAGGTGCTGGCTGCCTGAGGCTCGAGTTAAGAATTAACCTTTGATGACGCGTGCATCCAGGGAATTCTGACAAAGAATGTGCGCAGCCACTTCACTCCGCTGCCCGCCCTCTTCGGTCAGATAGTACACTTTGGAGGTATCCAGCGATGGCAGACGTTGCCGCAGATCCGACAGCGGAATGTGCAGGCACTTGGGCATCGGGGCAAACTCAAACTCAGCGAAAGAGCGAATATCCAATAACTCATAATTACCAGCGGCCTCGGCAATTTCTTCTTTAAACTGCTTTTTGCTGACATGCTTCACTAACGGATCATTTAACAGGCTCTGGAAGGAGTCTTTGTCCAGTCGGGCCAGACAGCCATCTTCATTCATAACGACCGTCGCAGAGCGCACCGTGTCCGAAATCAGCGCTTCTTCGCCAAAATAGGAGCCTCGCTGAAGCTTGATGGGGCGACTTTCGTCACCACCAATCACCACCCGCGCACTGCCCTCCATCAGCAGATAGAAATAGTCCCCTTCATCCCCTTCCCGAATGATGACCTGATCGGCTTCCACGTCCACCTTTTCAAACTTTTCCAGCAGGGCTTCCATATTGGATGGCGGCAGATTGAAAAACAGGGGAAACTCCATCAGGCTGGTCACCCAGGTAAAGTGATCTTCGTCGAAGATTTTGGGCTCTTTCTCTTTCTTGGCCTGATACTCTTCGATGTCTTTCTGCGTAACTACGGCCATTTGCTGGGATTTGGAAATCTCATGCTGCTCGACTTCAGACCAGCCCAGCGCACGATCGAGAAACTGCTCATCGATCAGAAGCATGTGCCCGCTTTCTGCTGCTTTCACCCCAACGCCATCCGGCACGGAGGTGTTAATGGCATTCAGGCATTCAGGGGCACTGGCATCGAGTATTTTGGAGGAAAGCAGCCCGGTTTTCGCCTTCAACTTACCCTTAAGCAGATAATATGCGAAGTCGAGACTGTGGTGCTTCTCAAATACCGTCTCTCCGGCTTCAAATGTGAGCACCTGGCTTTTTTTCAAGACCTGCGAGAGGTACTTGCGTGAAAGCTGACTGAGCGGTGAGTACTTGGCCATCAAGTCTTCAGTGATCTTCAGTTCTTTGAGTAATGACATGCGCACATCCTATTCGGGCCGTCGAGAGGCTTTTTATCGGTTCCTGATCCAACTATATACCATAAATCCGGTCAGACAAGGGGCCAGATCACAAATCCCTGGCCCACCGAAACTTTTGTTGATCAACAACAAAAAAAGCGCCCACAAGGGGCGCAATGTCGAGAGTATAGGAAGTTTAGTGTTCTGCGACAGGTGCTGCAGCGCCGCGGGGAACACGAATATCATCGACCAGATCCTGAATATGATCCGGCGGTGGTGCGGTTACTTTGCTGACCGCGTAAGCCACAATAAAGTTCAGGATCATGCCAAAGGTACCAATGCCTTCCGGTGAGACACCGAACAGCCAGTTGTCTGCCGTGTTGGCGGCCGGATTGACAAACTTAAAGTACACGATGTAGCCAAACGTGAAGATCAACCCGGTCAACATGCCTGCGATGGCCCCTTCTTTGTTCATGCGCTTGTTGAAGATACCCATCAGGATCGCCGGGAAGAAGGAGGCGGCAGCCAGACCAAAGGCGAAGGCGACCACCTGTGCCACAAATCCAGGCGGGTTGATCCCGAAGTAGCCTGCCACAGCAATGGCCGCCGCCGCTGAGATTCGCGCTGCCAGCAATTCCTGCTTCTCAGAGATATTGGGCGCGATGTTGCTCTTCAGGAGATCATGCGAGATGGAAGTAGAGATCACCAGCAACAGCCCGGCTGCCGTTGACAATGCCGCTGCCAGACCACCCGCAGCGATGAAGGCAATCACCCAGCCCGGCAGTTGTGCGATTTCCGGATTCGCCAGTACCATGATGTCGCGATCCACATACAACTCGTTACTGTTGTCGGTTGCTTTGTTGGTCAGCATGCGCTCGCCATTCACGCCTTTGAGCTCACCATCAAAGGTAGGTTTGCCTTCAAAGGGCTTGCCGGGCAGGTACTGAATCTTGCCATCGCCATTTTTGTCCTGCCATGCCAACAGACCCGACTTCTCCCAGTTCTGGAACCAGCCTGGCAATTCCTGATACTTGGCCTCCGACACGGTTTCCAGCAGATTAACACGTGCAAAAGAAGCCACCGCTGGTGCTGTAGTATAAAGAATCGCAATGAACAGCAGTGCCCAGCCCGCAGACAAACGTGCATCAGACACTTTCGGTACAGTAAAGAAGCGCACAATCACGTGAGGCAAGCCTGCGGTACCAACCATCAGGGCAACAGTAATGAAGAAGACATCCACGGTGTCTTTATGGCCCGAAGTATAATGGTTGAAGCCCAGTTCCTGCGACAGACCATTCAGTTTGTCCAGCAGATACGTGCCTGAACCGTCGGCGACGGTGCTGCCAAAGCCCAACTGAGGAATGGGATTACCGGTGATCATCATCGAGATGAAAATGGCGGGAATCATGTAAGCAAAAATCATCACGCAGTATTGCGCCACTTGCGTGTAGGTGATCCCTTTCATGCCGCCCAGCACCGCATAGAAGAAAACAATGCCCATGCCGATCAGCACACCGAGGTTGATATCGACTTCCAGATAGCGGGAGAAAACAATACCAACGCCGCGCATTTGTCCCGCCACGTAGGTGAACGAGATAAAGATAACGCAGACAACAGCGACCACCCGCGCCGCTTGCGAGTAGTAACGCTCGCCAACAAACTCAGGCACGGTAAACTTGCCGAATTTTCGCAGGTAAGGCGCCAGGCACATGGCCAGCAGCACATAACCACCGGTCCACCCCATCAGATACACAGCGCCGTCACGCCCGACGAATGAGATGATCCCTGCCATGGAGATAAATGACGCGGCCGACATCCAGTCTGCCCCGGTCGCCATACCATTGGCGATGGGGTGTACGCCTTTACTGGCCACGTAGTATTCACTGGTCGATCCGGCACGAGACCAGATGGCAATACCAATGTAGAGCGCGAAGGTCGCGCCAACCACCATATAGATGAGCGTTTGGGTATCCACTTGTCACCTCCTCTTATTCTTCGTGAACGTCGTATTTGCGGTCCAGTGCCGCCATACGCACGACATAGACGAAGATCAGCACCACAAAGGTATAAATTGAACCTTGCTGGGCAAACCAGAATCCCAGAGGGAATCCGCCGATTTTGATGGTGTCTAACGCATCAACGAACAGAATTCCACAGCCATAGGACACGGCGAACCAGACAACCAGTAGAATCCCAAGCAACTTGAGATTTTCTTTCCAGTAGGCTTCTGCAGCCTGTTTTTTCATATCTGACATAATCACTCCACCCAATGTTATTTTTATGCACATCTCTAGGTTAGAAGATGGGGGGTTGGCGATATATACGACTTTGGTCAATCCAGACTCCGACTTTAGTCTGATCCTCAGGTAAGCAAATGCGCACACGGTTTCCCGTTTTTTGCGTTACACTTTCTGTAGCGCTGATCTGTTGCCATGGCCAAGTCCCGGCTCAGGTTCGCCCCTTTGAATAACAACGAAAAGACACCGCCCGATGCTCTCTGGTTTTCCACTCATCACCATTTCGCTGCTCTATGTCTGCTTTTTGTTTGTGATTGCCTATTGGGGCGACAAGCATAAAACGCTGTATGAGCACGCTTTCAGCCGGGGGGTGCTTTACAGTTTTTCGATGGCCGTGTATTGCACGTCGTGGACGTTCTATGGCGCGGTGGGGCGCGCTTCCAATGAGGGCCTTGGGTTTCTGCCAATTTATCTCGGTCCCTTCCTGGCTCTGTTGTTCGGTATGCCTCTGGTCAAGCGCATCCTGCTGATCAGCAAAAGTCAGAACACCACGTCGATCGCCGATTTTATTGCGTCACGCTATGGCAAGTCCCAGGTGTTGGCCGTCATGGTCACGCTGATCGCCACGGTGGGCGTGCTCCCGTATATTGCCCTTCAACTGAAGGCCGTGGCCATGAGCTACAATTTGCTCACCAGTGGTCAGCTTGTGAATGATGTGACGCAGATCCCCGTCGGGCAGGACCCCGCCTGGTACGCGGCCATGCTGATGGTGCTGTTCACCATTCTTTTTGGCACCCGGCACCTCGACGCCACCGAGCACCATCAGGGCATGGTGCATGCCGTCGCCTTTGAATCGCTGATCAAACTGATCGCCTTCTGTGCTGTGGGTTTGTTTGTCTGTTACTCCCTCTATGACGGCGCGGGAGACATTCTCACACAGGTACATGAACAGGCGGGGCTGATGGATTTCAGCCTGAACAGTTTCAGTGTGGCAAACTTCGTGACACAAACGCTGGTGGCCATGTTCGCCATCATCTGCCTGCCGAGACAGTTCCACGTCACCATCGTGGAAAACACCCATGTGCGGGATCTCAATTACGCACGCATCATCATGCCGCTGTATCTGTTGTTAATCAGTCTGTTTGTGCTCCCCATCGCCGGGGCCGGCATGATTCAGTTTCCGTTTGGCGAGGTACACACCGATACCTTTGTGCTGAAGCTTCCCATGATCCACGACCAAACCTGGCTGACGGTGTTTGCCTTCATTGGCGGCGGATCTGCTGCCACGGCGATGGTCATCGTCTCCAGCGTCACGCTGAGTACCATGATCTGTAATGAAATTATCGTGCCCGGGTTACTCACACTGTTCAACAAACAACTGAAAAAACAGGAAGACCTCACCTTCCTCCTGCTCTCTATTCGTCGTCTGGCGATTTTGTTTCTGATCATCGCCGCTTATGGCTTCTATAAAATCGCCGGAAACACGCAGAGCCTCACGTCTTTTGGCCTGCTGTCGTTTGTGGCGGCGGCGCAGTTTGCGCCCGCACTGATCGGGGGCGTACTGTGGCGCCGGGGTAATTTTCAGGGCGCGATGATCGGTCTGCTGGTGGGCTTCAGCATCTGGTGTATCGCCCTGCTCTGGCCAACGGTAAGTAATGTAAGTGACCTGATTCCCCCGCCTACGCAACTGGGCCTGCCAGAGGATCTGTGGCGGGAAATCAACAATCAGCACAATTCAGAAATGGATCGGGTAACCCAGGGTACCCTGTGGAGCTTGTCGGCCAATGTATTGTGCTACATCGTGTTTTCACTCTTTACCCGCCAGCGCATGCGGGAAAAGTTGCAGGTGGCGGCCTTTTTCAAAGAGTTTCAACGACCCGAGGCCGGCGATCCGCTCACCCAGGACTGGAGTGCGACCCACGAGAAGGAATGGTCCGGTGTGGCGCGCACCGAGGATGTCATCGCTGTCGCCGAGCGTTTCCTGGGTAAAGAAAAAACACGCACGCTGCTTGATTGGTTTGAGAAACGCTATCACCTCAAAATTGCCACGGGCAAGAATGCGTCCGCCGACTTTCTCCGGTTCATCGAGACGCAACTGGCCAGTGTAATTGGCTCATCCACCGCCAAGGTCGTTCTGGATTCGACGGTGAAAGGCCGGGAAATGCAGCTGGAAGATGTGGTCAATATTGTCGATGAAGCCTCACAAGTCGTTGAGTTCAATCGTGACCTGCTGCAATCGGCAATTCAGAATATCAGTCTGGGCATCAGCGTCATTGATGCCAAATTGCAGCTGGTTGCCTGGAATCGCCGCTATCTTGAGCTGTTTAACTACCCCCCTGGATTTGTCCATGTGGGGCGCCCCATCGAAGATCTGGTGCGCTATAACCTGGAAGCAACAAATCTGCCACAGGCACGTATTGAAGCACTGGTGCAGGCAAGACTCACCCAGATGGCCAAAGGTGAGCCACATGAATATGAGCGAGAAAAGCCCGACGGCTCGGTGTTACTGATTCAGGGGAATCCTACCGCTAACGGTGGTTTCGTGACCACCTTTGCCGACATCACGCGCATGCGAAAAGCAGAGGCCGCACTCAAGGAGACCAACATTTATCTGGAGCAACGTGTGCAGGAACGTACTGAGGAACTCTCCCTGTTAAATGCCGAACTGAGCCAGGCCAAGCACAGCGCTGAAAATGCCAATCAAAGCAAGACCCGCTTTCTCGCTGGAGCCAGCCATGACCTGCTCCAGCCCATTAACGCGGCACGTTTGTTTGTCTCGGCACTCGAGCCCCAGATTGCCGAACAAAAAAGCGCTGGCCTCGTGCTCGAGCAGATTGACAGCTCTCTCACGGCAGCCGAAGAAATTCTGAGTACACTGCTGGATATCTCCAAGATGGATGCCGGGGTCATTGAACCCCAGATAACAGCCTTTCCCGTGATGGACGTCCTTCAACCGTTGCGTAATGAATTCACTGCCCTCGCTGGCAAAAAAGACATTGAACTGGTCTTCGTACCCTGTGGCGCATTTGTGTCCTCAGACGTTCAGTTATTGCGAAGAACGATTCAGAATTTCCTCTCCAACGCCTTCCGGTATACCGACACCGGCAAAGTGTTGCTGGGGTGCCGACACCTGCCGCATCATGTGCGCATTGAAGTCTGGGATACCGGTCCCGGCATCCCGTCGGATCAACTCAGCCAGATCTTTGAAGAGTTCAAACGGCTGTCACACCGGGGGGAAAATAAGAACGGGTTGGGTCTGGGGCTCGCCATTGTCGATCGCATCAGCCACACACTCAAGCATCCGGTGGATGTGCGATCCTGGCCGGGCAAAGGCAGTGTGTTCTCCATCACCGTGCCTACCACGCCGCCCGTTCAGTCCACCCGCATCCCAACGGCCGCCACTGCGCGAAGTCCGGGATCATTCGCCGGCATTCGTGTGCTCTGCGTGGACAACGAAGCGTCCATCCGCAATGCCATGAAAGCGCTGCTGGAAGGCTGGCAGTGCGACGTCACTCTCGCCGCTTCGCTTGAAGAGGCTTCGGAAGCACTGCATCAGTCGCTGCCCGACATCATCCTTGCCGACTATCAGTTAGACAACAACGAAAATGGATTAGACCTTCTGGATGCGCTGACCAAAAGCCGCGCCCCTGCCATTCCAGGCCTGCTCATTACTGCCGTCAACGACGAAGCGCTGCGCACAGAAACGCTGGCCAGAGGGTATCAATTTTTGAATAAACCGGTGAAACCGGCAGGTCTGCGCGCCATGATCACCACCTTGTTAAAAGGTACGCCCGCTTAAACGGAAATTCTGTCACCAATTGTTCGCATTTTTTCCAATGCTAACCTACATTTATTAAAAAATGCTCAATTTTATCTGAATTGTTTCCTGACCTATGAGTGAAGTTCAAAGACAACTGAAACTGGCGAAAATCTATCGGGACCTGAAAATTCTTGTGATCGATGATTTTGAGAATTTTCGTCTGGCATTGAAGCAAATGCTGCGCGCTTTTGGTGTCGTAGACATTCATACCGCCAGTAATGGCGAAGATGCGGTCAAAAAGTGCGAAACCAGCCGGTATGACATCATTTTGTGCGACTACAATCTCGGTGATAAAAAGAGTGGTCAGCAAATTCTCGAAGAATTGCGTTTCAAGGAAATCATCCGTTACGACACCATCTTCGTCATCGTCTCGGCAGAAACCGCCAAAGACATGGTGATGGGCGCACTGGAGTATCTGCCTGACGGCTACATCACCAAACCCATCAACAAGGAGCTGCTGCAGAAGCGTCTGGATGTGTTGCTCGAACAGCGTGACGAGATGGGTGACGTGATCAAAGCGCTGGATAAGAAAGACTGGCTGCGGGTCATCGAACTGTGCAAGGAGCAAGTCGCCAATCACACCAAATTCACGACCTGGTGTTTACGCACCCAAGCCAGTGCACACTACATGCTCGATCAGCATGAAGAAGCCCGTCGAATTTACGAAGAAGTGCTCACTAAACGCGATATCGGCTGGGCCCGACTGGGCATGGGCAAGGTGCAATTGGCCCAGAAGCAGTTTGATCAGGCAATTGAAAGCTTTCGTAGCCTTCTGGATAACAATCCGGATGCGGTCGATGCCTACGACTGGCTCGCTTCCACCTATGAACAAATGGGGCGCTTGCAGGAAGCGCAGCGCGCGCTGGAAAAAGCCTCCGAAATTTCTCCGTTTGCCATCCTTCGCCAGCAGAAGCTGGCGGACGTTGCCATGCGCAATAAAAACGTGGAGAAGGCCACTGATGCCTACCGCTCCGCCGTGAAGCTTTCCAACAATTCAGTGCATGACAAACCGGATAACTATTTGCAACTGAGCCGCTGCCTCTCTGAACTTTCCGAGGGCGACAAGTCCGTGGAAGGAAAAAAACGCGCCAAAGAAGCGATGACCACGCTTGATAAGGTGAACCACAAATTCAAGGAGAACACGAACGTCCGCTTGCAATCCATGCTGATTGAGTCGCGCGTGCACCTAGGCCAGGACAATGACCGAAAGTCCAAGGAAGTGCTCAGCAAGGCCATCGAGTTCATGGATCAGATCGAGTTAAAACCGGAAGATCATCTCGAAATGGCGAAAACCCTCTATGCGCAGGGGCAAGTCGACAAGGCTGAAAGAACCCTGAGCATGCTGGCGCAAACTCATGGACACGACCGCAACATTATGAATCAGATCGAAGACCTGCTGGATGAGCCGGTCAGTCTGAAGAAGAAGATGAAGGCGCGCTCTCTTAACAAAGAGGGTATCACGCTCTTTGAAGCTGGCAATATTAAAGAAGCCATTGACGTGTTCGAGAAAGCGCTGGAGGCGACACCCAAGCATCCCGCACTGAACTTGAACCTGGTGCAAGTCATGCTGAAAGCACTGAAATCCAATGCGCACATGCGAGACGCCATCCTGCCAAAATGCAAACGCTGCCTGGAAAACGTGAAACACATACCGGAGCGACACCGGCAGTACAAGCGACTTCAGCATCTCACGAAAAAAGTCGCCGAGCTGGGATAAACGCGCGCATCATCAGAAAGTGAATGCGCGATCAAATTTTTCCTAGTACACTCTCTGCTTTCTCTCCCTAGACAAATTGCAAACCTATGCCCTCTATTCAGGCCTCTTTTGTGCGCTTGTTGGTGAAGTATAAAATCAACAGAATACTGCGCGATGAGATCCCGGTGGACGAGCAGAGAAAACGACTGGATCAACTCTCGATTCTCTCGTTTTCTTCGCCTTTCACACGGATTAAAGAAGTGGTGATCGGTGAAATTCAGGCTGACTGGATCGCCCACCGGCGCGCGCATTCCGACTATGTGATCCTCTATCTTCATGGTGGCGGCTATAACGTCGGCTCGGCGACCGCCGGCCGATTGCTCGCAGAAAGGCTCTCCGCCAAAAGTCAGGCAATCGTGCTCGCCCCCAACTATCGCCTCGCCCCGGAACACCCGTTTCCTGCCGCGCTCGATGATGCGCTGGCCTGCTACGACTGGTTGCTGGCGCGCGGATTTTCTCCGGATAAAATCGCCTTCGCCGGGGATTCTGCCGGGGGTGGTCTGGCTTTGTCCACCGTGCTCAAACTCCGTGACACCAACCGGCCGATGCCCGCATCACTGGTGCTGTTTTCCCCCTGGACCGATCTGACGCTCAGCGGCGACAGCATTCGAGCCAACGGGAAGAAAGACCTGATGTTGAACGAACCCTGGCTCGCGGCCATGGCCGAAAACTATGCACGGGAGCACCCCAAAAACAATCCGCTGCTTTCCCCCCTGTATAGCGATCTGGCGGACCTGCCTCCGGCGATGATTCAGGTGGCTCGACAGGAAATTTTGTTTGATGACAGCAAGCGCATCGCCGAGCGATATTCGGAAGCGGGCAATCAGATGATTCTGGATGAGTGGGATGGTATGTGGCACGTGTGGCAGCTCTTCGTCAAATACCTGCCTGAAGCCAATCAGGCGGTTGCACAGGCCGGACAGTTCATTCGCAAGCAGTGGGCATAGGCCGGGGCTTGTCGCACTATTCGTGCGCCAGCCCATGCTTTCGAACAATTTTGTAAAAATCTGACCGGTTTCGCCCAGCCAAACGCGCGGCTTCCGGAATATTCCCCTGAGCCAGATGAAGAATTCGGGCACAATACTCCCGCTCGAAGGCCTTTTTGGCTTCTGTGAGCGGCTCAACTTCAACCTCACCATCGGGCAGATTGGATTCCACCATTTCTCTCGAAATGACCGTGGAAGAACTCAGGGCAACGAATTGTTCAACCATGTTATTCAACTGCCGAATGTTCCCCGGCCAGGGATACTTCATCAAGGCGTCCATGCCATCATTGGCAATCCTTTTCTTTGAGCGCCCGGTACGCTCCGCAATGGCCGACAAAAAGTAATCGACCAGAAGCGGCACATCCTCACACCGCTCCCGCAGTGCCGGCAGGTTCAAACAGACCACATTCAGGCGGTAATACAGATCTTCCCGGAAATCGCCATCCGCCACCATCTGCGGCAAATTGCGATGTGTCGCCGAAATGACGCGCACATCGATGGGCTCAGACACCGAAGCCCCGACCGGGCGAATCTGTCGCTCCTGCAGTACCCTTAGCAGTTTTACCTGCAGATGCAGGGGCATATCACCGATTTCATCCAGAAACAGCGTGCCACCATTGGCAGCCGCAAACAAACCGGCGTGATCCCGCACCGCACCGGTAAATGCTCCCTTCCGGTAGCCAAACAGCTCCGCTTCCATCAATTCCTGGGGTATCGCACCGCAGTTCACCGCGATGAAAGGTGACTGCTGTCGCGGACTCACGCGGTGAATCGCATCCGCGAGCAGCTCCTTACCTGTGCCGCTGTCACCAGTGATCATGACGTTTACATCACTGTCTGCCACCAATCTCGCCTGCTCCAGAACACGAAACATGCTGGAGCTGCGTGTTACGATCCGTTCACTCCACAGATCTTTGGTGACCACTTCATGTTCCGGAATTGCGCTTTCCAGCGTCGAAATCAGTTCCTCTTTCTGCACGGGCTTGGTCAGAAAAGCAAATGCCCCTTTGCGTGTTGCCGCCACCGCATCCGGTATGGAGCCATGAGCCGTCAACATAATCACCGGCAGCATTGGCCACTGCTTTTGAATTTGCCGTAACAGCGTCATCCCGTCCATGCCATCCATTTTCAGGTCGGTGATCACCGCTTTGGGCAGGGATTGACGGAGTGCGCTCATCGCGGCCTGTCCATCGCTGGCAGTACGTACCTGATAACCCGAGGCTTCCAGGCGCATACTCAGCAGTTCAAGCAACCCTGGGTCATCATCAACGATCAGCACATCCACTCCTGTCTGCCCGCCAGATTTTACTCGCTCTGCTCCTCTCGTCACTTCCATTCCCCGTTATCTCCTGACAAACGCGTGCTCATACCGTACGAGCACGCCTCGTAGTTACCGCGCATTGATTTCCTTCTCGATCGCGCTCAACGCATCAATCTTGTTTTGCAACTCCGCGCGCGTTGACTCCTTCTCCGCCTGCAGCTGCTTCACTTTATCGGCAAACAGAAGCCACTGCTCCACCAGCAAGGCCAGATCCTCATCCATTTGGAGTTCGGCCATGTTTTCCTGATAGTGGGTCAACAGTGCATCAGGCTCCTGGACCACCCCACAGGTCAGTGCGATGAACCGGGCCATCGCAGGTGCGTTTTCGATCCCTGCTGCTTTGATTTTGTCGGTTAATCCCGCCAGGGCACGCTCTCTCCGTGCTAACCGGTCGGCGATGACTGCATCGGTAAGCTCCTCGTCAGCTGTGCTTTTCTGCGCTTCACAATAAGCACGACGCGCAGCCAGTACGGCAGCCGATGACGCAGGGATGCGTTTCTCCACCACCCGGGAGACCGTTTTGGTTTTAACCTTTGAATTCGTTGGCGCAGGACATTCCTCCACCGACTCGCCGCCGGTGCGCAACGCAATGGGCTGGCACGCGGAAAGCACGACCAGCAACCATACCAACATTGACCGACTCACCACGGACCTTCGTACCACCGACGCTCTCCAGATAGATAGTCGCCTGTTTGAAGGCTGCGCGAGCGCAGTTGCACGGTGCCATCCCTTGTTGATTAATTCCTTCATGCTGAAAGATGCGCTCCTTCCGTTAAACGTACTGGCAATGTGACGGTGAATTTTGCGCCTCGACCCGGTGCGCTGTCTACTTCTACCCGTCCATCAAGCGCATCCACACACTCCTTGACGATCGACAACCCCAGCCCACTCCCTTTGATCGCACCGTTCTTCAGGTGCTTACCCTGATAAAAAGGCTGAAAGATGTGTTCGATATCGGATTGATCAATCCCCGGCCCAAAGTCAGCCACCTCCACAATCACATGCGCCTCTTTTATTTGCCATTGAAGGCGAACCACACTGCCCGCCGGGCTGTAGTCTACCGCATTGGTAAGCAAGTTCGTGAGAATCATTTCCAATCGCGCAGGCTCTGTGTAGACCTCGGCAGCCGGCCCATCGGCTTCAAAGCGCACACCGCCGCGACGAGCCATGTCCGAAAGACGCTCGGTAACCCGAGCCGCCAGCGACTGAAAGCACACTTGTGCAGGTGCGGTGATACCTTCTGTACGTACCGTATTGAAGTTCAGTAACTGCTGAATCTGTGTGAGGAGTTTGTCTGCGTTTCTTTCCAGAATACCCAGTACATTTTTTTGCTTACTATTGATCGGGCCGGGAACTTCATCCGACAACAATGACGCGGCCTCGATAATGGAAGACAGGGGCGTTTTCAACTCATGGGTGACGTGACGAAGAAAGACATTTTTCTGCTTTTCAAGTTGCAGCAGGCGATTACGCATCCATTCCAGGCGATTTCCCAGGGCAACCAGATCGGCAGATCCGATGATCACCACAGGCCGATCCAACTCACCCTGCCCCAGCGCGCGAATCGACACATCCAGTTTTTTCAACGGCTTGGAGATACGGTAAGAAAACACAAACAACAGGATGCCGCTCAACGGAAGCACCAGCGAACCAATGAGCCAAATGGTGGTGCGCTTTTCCTGAAAAGCCTCCTCCGTGGAGGACAGTATCCGGGCTATGTATTGCTCTGTCTGAGACTCAATGGTCCACACTTCTTTGTTCACACCATCAAACAGTGCTTCAAGTTTCAGGCGTTTTTGCTCCTGAGTTGCGTCTTCAGGAACACCCGCTTCATTCACCACACGATCGCTCGCCACCATCTCCAGCAATACATTCACCGAAGTATTCAGTTCCGTGCGACGCATCACTTGTGCCAATCGATGTAGTTTGCTGGCAACTTCTGACTCTTTATTCCGGTACAACTCGGCAAATCGATCATCACCTAACACCGCAAACTGCTTGGCAAATCGCTCCAGTTCGTGAATTTCCTCTGCCGTTTTTACCGCCAGCTGATTCACCAAAATGACCGAGTTAACGAGGTGGTACTGTGCCTTGTTTTGCTCATTGATGGAGTGCAGCGCATACCCGATAGCCCCCACCAACGGCAACAACGTCATCACTACTGCTGCCGCCCATTGCTGAACCAACGGTGTTTGGCTGGGCGAGAAAAGATTGCTGATTTGTGTTCGATTACTCACATTCACGACCGCTATGCGTTGCTATTTGGCAACACCCTTCAGGAGGTTCTCCGGATACAACCCGGCGATTCAACTCCTGAACTAAACGAATTACCCCCGGAAAAGCAAGCATTTTATCGAATCGATCCGAAAAATTGTGTTTTTCATGATCAGATTCTGTTTAATGCGACGATGACCCGCACATTTTTTTGCCAGAGACGGCGCCTTTGCTCTTCCCTATCAACAATGCACACCTAAGCCAAAACGCCATTGTTGCAATTTTGCAACACCGTAATCAGTTGATTTTCTGGATATTTTTCCAAACGCGGGAGGAAGAGGTTGCTTTTTTGCAACAAAAGGAGAGAGACCGCAGCCAGTTACGCGTTAATTAACGTGTTTTACGAGACAACAAAATCATATCTCATTGATTTATATTAAATTTTTTATCTTTGGCCCACATATCGCTAACTTCGATACAACATCAACGGGAAAACAGGGTCCTTCCCGCTACGGGAGTACTCACTAGGGCAAAGGTATGTCAAAACCTACTCAAAGCAGCGGTAATCGCATGAACATCGAAGGGCACGACCTTCATCACCCTTACACCATTCTGGCATTGTTCCTGGCCTTCCTGATCCTCAGCGCGATTTTACAATATGCTGACTAACTACCTCCCTATAACTGGTTGTTAGCATTTTCACCGCAGTTAGGCACAGCCTCGCACTAACTGCGGTTTTTTCTTTCCCTACGCGTCTTCGACCGGCCTCACCACAAACAACAGGTCACCTTTATTCACTTGCTGGCCATCCACCCCTTTCACATGCGTCACGCGATAGCGCCCGTTGGCAGGATAAAGTTCGGCACCCGAGGTATTGAAGCTGGAAAGAGACAACGGCTGGAACATTTTCATCACTTCCAGCAGACACAACGTTTGGTCCACATCAATCGTATCCCCCTCTTCCACAAACTGCGGCTTGTTCGGTGCCGAAGAGCGGTACAGTATGCTGTTGGACGGAGCGAACACTTTCAGCTCATCCGACCCCTCCACCTTGATTTCCTGCTCCCAATCCATCTTCTGGTACACCGCAGACTCACCCAGGTGTGCCACCAGCGCTTTCTCCTCACGCATGGCCAGATTGGGCAAATACCCCGTATCGTAATCCCCGCCAAGAAACACCTCATCCGCCAGAATGAAGGTGAGCAGACCAATGTTGGTGCTGATACCATCAATGCGCGTTTCCTTCAGGTACGCCAGCATTTTGGCAATCGCATCGTTGCGGTCCGTCCCATACGCGATGAGCTGGGCGATCAGGTTATCATAATACGGCGGCACCGACTTGCCCTCTGCCACCGTCACAATCCCCGTCACCGCGTCATGCTCAGGCAATACACAGGCATCCACACGCCCCGGCGTGGGCTCGACAGAGATTTCGGCCTTGCTGACGGTCACATGTTCGGCATTAATACGCACTTCCAACGCGTAGCCTTCATCACCGATGGTCAGTCCTTCAATCGACTCGCCCTGAGCAATCAGTAATTGCTGGTGCACAATATTGACACCACTTACCAGCTCCGTGACCGGGTGCTCCACCTGCAGTCGTGTATTCATTTCCATGAAATACAGTTCCTGGTGATCCAGGTCGAAGATAAATTCTACGGTACCGGCACCCACGTACTCGCACGCATTGGCCAGATTGATCGCACATTCACGCGCTAAGGTGTCTTTTTCCGGCGGTAAGAGCGTCGAACCCGATTCTTCAATGATTTTTTGCTTGTTTCTCTGCACGCTGCAATCTCTCACACCAAGTGCAAAGCAGTGCCCATAGCGATCCCTCAGCAGTTGTACTTCAATGTGGCGGAAGCGGGTAACAAAGCGCTCCAGGTAGATATCATCATTTCCGAAGCTGCTCCTCGCTTCAGCCTTGATGGTCAAAAATTTGGCCACCAGCGACTTCTCATCCTCCACGACGACAATTCCCTTGCCGCCCCCACCATGAGCGGCTTTCAGAATCACTGGGAATCCGATATCGCGCGCAATTTTCAGCGCATGGGTTTCATCGGCAAGGACGCCATGGCTTCCGGGCACCACCGGCACATTCAACCGCATGGCGGTCTTAATCGCCTGAGACTTATCCCCCATCATGGCCATGCTTTTCGGGCTCGGCCCAATGAAATTCACCCCTTGCTGCAAGCACTGCTGCGCAAATCCCGCGTTTTCTGACAGGAAACCAATTCCCGGATGGAGAGCCGTCACGTTTTGCAGCTTGGCAATGCGCAACACACTGTCCCCGTTCAGATAACTCTCATCGGAGGTGTATCCGCCGAGACAGACCAGTTCATCACCGCCATCCAGATCCAACATGCCCGCAGCAACCGACTCCATATCCGGGTCCGACTGCACCAGGCAGGCGTTCAGGCCCGCACGTTGAATCTGCTGAACCAGTTTCACTGCGGTACATCCACGCGCATGCACCAGCACTTTATCAAAACTGCCAAATATCGGTGCAGCTTCCTGAACTTCCGACACGTCTTCGGGCTCGCCTTCCAGCGGTTGGCTGCTGCTGAGCCAATGACGGATGACTTCATCCACCTCCCGTGCGGCCAGGATAATGTCGTTGTCAATCGCTGCCAGCTGACTGTCCAGATCGGCCATAAAGGGATGCTTCACCAGCCCCTGCATACTTCCCTCTTTTTTCACCAGATAATTGGCCAGCGTAGCGGTCACAGGCAGGAAGTTCGGCACGACGATACGTCCGGCGAACGGGATGTTTGTACCGGAAAAATACCAGGTCTGCACCAACGGGTGTGTCACAAAACTGGCCTGGGCTCCGCCAGTGCAATCCCCATAGCCAAACACGAGAATAGGTAATCGCACTTCAGAGACAAACCGATTGAAATGCTCGTTGACTACCGCCATCGAAAACAGTGAGCCTGCCCCCTCTTTGGTCTGCATGCCGCCAGAACACACAAAGCAGACCACTGGCAAGCGATGCTTGGCGCAGTGCGTCAGGAGCCTGCAAACGCGTTCAGCACTGGACATATCAAATGCCCCCGCCTGAAAGCCATGGTTCGACACCACCACACCCACTTCCCGAAATCCAGATGCCGGCGCAGAGTCCTCACTGGCGGGGTGGGTAACAAATTTGGCCACGCCGGTAATGACGCCTGAAGCAGACAACCCGGCTTTGCCCTGGCGCATTAATGCCTTGCCAAAGCCGGGAAACTGACAGGGATTGGCCGTGGTGAGATCGGCATCAAATTCTCGAAAATCCCGAAAATAACGGCCGATCAAATCCGAGGGAGAAAACAACCGGGCGGGTTTGTTGTTATTGAGTAATGCCTGGATGCGCAAGTCTTTTTCCGCTTCGACCAGACGGTTCCAGAAATCCTTTCGCCGGCCAATGGACACCGGTGTAAACTGCCCCCCGAATGCCTTATTGTCCCGGGTAGCGACAAAATAATCCGGGAACAATCGATCAAAAAAGTAACTCACTACCACAAACAGCACTTCCGACATTCGCGAATGCTGGCTACGTTTCCAGTGCTCTGCCACCTGCATATAGCGACTGAGATTGCCGGACTCACGCACCTGAATCAACCAGTCCAAAAATGCGATCCGAACCTCATTCTTGATCCCGGCCCGGTCCAGCAGATCACTCATTAACTCAGCCGACAACCGCTGATGTTCGGCCAACTCGGTAACAATGGCTGTCATCCGGTCCAGCGTGACTTCATACAGTGTATCCAGCCGGATCAAATGCTGACAGCAGGTACGCACAAACTCGGCAAACTGCTTGTCTCGAATCACGTCCAGCAGGGTCAATTGATCCTCAGCAAACTGGTTGGCCGTATACTCCGGCTGATCCGAAGCAAGGTACGAATCCAGTCGCTTGAGGTGGTGGACCGAATCCTGCTGCCAGCGGTTGTAGAGGTAAAAACCGACTTCAAAACACAGTTCCCGGTAGGCTTTTTCGTATTCATCTTCCGGATCGCCCAGAAACAGCGCGGCCACATAACTGCGCTTCTCCCCACGATGCTCGACCGACTCCTGAAATCGCTTCCACCCGCGCAGTAAAATATCCTCGTAGATCAAGCGCTCTTTGGTATCAAGCCATTGGCGAAAACGCGTATCCAGAATTTTCTGAATGGCACTTTCCTCGTCATCGCCGTTGTCCTTGGAGGGATGCCGGGCATCCGTTTCATGCGCCAGGGTATCCAGTGTCGCTGTTTTCAACCGGCTTCGCAGCACCACGGAGCGCTGCAGTTTGAGCCCATAAGCAATAATGGAGGGGTAGTGTTCGGGGATATATTCGTGAAGTATGGCAGGCGGTGGATTTTCCTTACAATAGTGCAAGCTGGTTTCCAGATACGCACTTCCTGCTGGCGGGATCAACGCAATGGTGTGGCGCGCTTTATCCGTCGACCAGCTGATGGCTTCCTGAATGGCATCCACCAGATTCGCGATTTGATTATTCCCCTCCTCCGGGGAATAATCCACCACCGCGTCCAAAATACCGTTATGGCACAGTTCCGCTGCGGACAGCCCCACCTGCTGTGCGCAGGCATACCAGGAAAGTCGTTGCTTTCGCGCGATGGCTGCCAGCCCTTTGGGCTGAATGGTGTTGAACAGCGCATCTTTGACCGCCAGCAACACATTGCCTGCGGCCAGTGGAATTGCCCCTCCCGAATAGCCGGCACCCAGCACCACACTGACGACGGGCACTGTCACGTCTGCGATGACGGCAATCAGGCGAGAAATGGAATGCGCCTGATTATTCAGGTTCGCCACCTCGCCCGCATCTGCCCCGGGCGTATCCATGAACGTGACAATAGGCCGCCCAAGACTTTCCATCTCACGAACCCAGTCAGCCGCCAGATTATGATGTTGAGGCCCCCAGACGCCATTGTCCGCTTTACGGTTCTGTCCCATGAAGGCCACTTTCTGGCTGCCATGAACCGTGGCAATCTCTCCTTGGGCAAGATACAGCGGACCGTGCTTACGCTCATCAAAGAGCTTATCACTGAGGGATTTGATGACTTTTGGCGCGGGCCAGCGATCGGCGTTATCGACCGGATTGATCACAATATCCCGATACTGGTCGCTGGTCAGGCTTTTCAGTTGCCGCACTTTGGCTTCGATGTGTTCCGGGTGCCAAAAGCAGCTCAAGGTACTGGAGAACAGGTAGCTGTCATCTGCCGTGCGCAACTTGCTGTCGCTGACAGCGCCATGATGGGCCTGTCGACGCGTCACTTTCTCCAGCTCGGCAAATAACTGTGTGGAGGCCTGCACCTCTTGTTTATCGGTTTTCAGCATATATTCAATTCTTTACCCTGGTGAATTTGGTGTCTGCTGTAAAGAATCACCGTCTATTTCAGTTCTGCAGTAATATAGCATGACGCCCGCTAAAATAGTGGCTTTTCTCTGCGATGTTCTGACGAAATATTTAGACCCTGCCCAACAAGCATAAGTCACAAATCGGCTACTATCGACCCAAACAAACAGGTATGATGAGCGCAACCCAATTCCGAGCGCGACGCATCGCACCCACAGGAGCAGAAATCTGAATGCCGACAACGCCCGATTTGACCCAGCCCTGGCTGGACGAGTTCGAGACCATTCGAAATTTTCACGACAGCGAGGTCAATGAGCAGATTCGGCAACTCCTCGCCAGCGAAGAGTTTACAGTTCAACTGGATCGATTTGTCGATATGGCCAAAGCGCTGCCAAGAGAGGTCGCGGCGCAAGCAAGAGAGTCCTTGCCCACCAAACTGAAAACGATTGCCAGCACTCAGGCGTTTCAGGCGCTGGAGGCAGAGCTACTGCAGGTGGCTTTGCACAGTATGCTGAAAAAGCTCACCTGTGTTGGCCTGGAACAACTCGACCCACAGAAACAGTATGTCTTTGTGTCGAATCATCGAGATATCGTGCTGGATCCGCTCATCATCAACTGGGCGCTGATGCAAACTCAACTCGGTACGGCCTATTGCGCCATTGGAGACAATCTGCTGGGATCAGAAACCAGCAAGAAACTGGCCTTGCTCAACAAATGCTTCGCTGTTTTGCGCTCCATCCGCTCACCACGAGCCATGGTGGCCGCCATGCGCACACAATCAGCATTCATCCGCTACATCCAGCACAACCTTCACAGCTCGGTGTGGATCGCACAGCGCGAAGGCCGTTCCAAGGACAATACCGATCTGACCAATCCCGCGTTGTTGAAAATGCTGGGGCTCGCAAAACCAAAAGACATGGACACCACCGCCTACCTGAAAGCCCTCAACATCGTACCTGTCAGCCTCAGCTACGAGTGGGACCCTTGCGACATCCAAAAAGCCCGGCAGTGCCTGGCCTCAAAGTCGGGAGACTACCAGAAAACCGGGCAACAGGATCTCGAATCCATCGAACTCGGGCTGACCGGCAGCAAGGGGCGAATTCAGTGCAGCTTCGACGTTGCCTTTGGCAGTCGTCTGCCTGAGGAAATCAATTTGAATGAATTTGCCGGGGAGATTGATCGCGCCATCCACCGGAATTATTCACTGTTTCCGGTCAACTATGCCGCTTGGCAACAGCACAAGCCGGCAGATGCCCAGGCGGCGATACATCAAAACGCCATCCCGTACAGCGAGTCCGAGCTGGCAACTGCCCGCGACGCACTGAACAAGCGTTTGGCAAACACCCCAGACGCCGTCAAGCTGCAAACCATCCAGACCTATGCTCAACCGGTCATCAATTTGCTGCGAGCAAATTCAAAGGACTGAATCTGCCAACACGAACCCGATCAGCGGGATAGCAGCGCCAGTCGATTCACGTGTGACGACACTCTGGAAACCATGGCAGACAAGGAAGCACCTGCTGCCCACCCCAGTCGGTCCGCCCAGCTCTCGATCCATTGCCAGTGCAGCTCATAGACGTGGTGGGTCTGACAATACTTCACCAGCAGGTCTTCAGACGTTCCCAACTCATCCACCAGATTTTTGGATACCGCTTCCTGACCATAATACACACTGCCATTGGTCACCTTGTCAAAGTCTTTGATGGAGCGGTAAGTCTGCACATGCGAGCGAAACAGCTCATGCGTCCGGAGAATGTCCTCCTGAAACTTTTCCCGGCCTTCCGGCGTGTTCTCCGTGAAAATCGACAGCGGCTGCTTGTGATCCCCGGCAACTACCTGCTCGTATTGAATACCGAGCTTGTCGAGCAGCCTCGAAATATTCGGGACCTGTGCAATCACACCGATGGACCCGACAATCGCCATAGGCGCAGCCACAATTCGGTCGGCAATCACCGCCATCATGTAGCCGCCGGACGCCGCTACCTTGTCCACACACACCGTCAAGCGGATGTTTGCTTTTCTTAAGCGCTCCAGTTCCGCACTGGCCAACCCATAACCATGCACCGCACCACCGGGACTCTCCAGCTTCAACAGCACCTCATCCTCCGGGCCCGCCGCCGCAATCACGGCAGAGATTTCCTTGGCGAGCGCAGCAACGCCTGACGCCTGAACATCCCCATGAAAAGACAGCACAAACAGTTTGGATTTATGACGCCCGCGCGCCTTAAACAGGTTGACCATCTGGGTCAGTGTCAACGAATGTGCGGGTTTTATTCCGTGCTGAGCAAGCGATTGCGCCATTCCTTCATAAACGCGGTTCACCGCTTTCACCTGTAAAAATCCGTTTGCTTCTTTTGCCATCGTTGAATCTCGCCACACCGTGTTAATTGATCATACTTCACGCACTTTGGGTTGCCCGTAGCATACGCCTGCGGCATTATACCGTTCTGCCAATAAAAGAGAATGGACCGAGATCCCAATCCTGAAGCCATGCTGAACCATCGTCGCGCCATCGCCCTCTGGGCCTCGCTCTTTCTGTGTGTACTCATCTGGTCGGGCTATCACCCGAAAGACACCTGGACCTGGTTTCTGGAAACCCTACCCGCGATGGCTGGCGCACTGATTCTGGCGAGCACGCTGAAGCGGTATCCGCTCACTCCCCTCAGCTATCAGCTTATTCTCATTCACGCCATTATCTTGATGATTGGTGGTCACTACACCTATGCCGAGGTACCCTTGTTTGACCTGTTGAAGGAAGCGCTTGGCCAAGACCGGAACAACTACGACAAGGTTGGCCATTTTGCCCAGGGATTTATTCCGGCCATCGTCTGCAGGGAAGTCGTAATCAGGAACGGTGTATTCACCTCTGGCGCCTGGCAAACGTTCTTTATCCTCTGTTTTTGCCTGGCATTAAGTGCATTCTATGAACTCATCGAGTGGTGGGTTGCACTGGCGGCGGGTCTTTCTGCGGAAGCGTTCCTGGGTACGCAGGGGTACATGTGGGACACGCAATCCGACATGCTGCTGGCTCTCATCGGCGCGCTCAGCGGTCTCGCATTTCTGCATCATCGGCATGACCGGCAGCTGGGCCAGTTTACCTGGCCTGCGAACCGCCGATAACACCTTTCAGCTACTGGCTCGACCCGGTAGATTTGTTGCCTGATTGTGACTCTTCCATTTCCTGCTTGTCGTAGTCTTTGATCTGTTGCATGCGCGCTTGAATCTTGCCGTACACCGTGTTCTTCGGGAAGCGCCACTCAATTTTCGCAGCACTTCTGGACCGAATCCTACCGGCAGGCAGATCCAGCAACAATTCAACCGCCTCATTCACATGATCGATCGCATACACCGCAAACTCTCCCGACTTGCAGGCCTGCACAACCTCTTCCTTCAACATCAGGTTACGCACATTCTGCCGGGGGATGACAACACCTTGTGATCCGGTGAGGCCGAGAATTTTACAGGAGTCAAAAAAGCCTTCGATCTTTTCGTTGAGCCCGCCGACGGGCTGCACCTCGCCATGCTGATTCATAGAGCCCGTAATCGCAAACTCCTGCCGAACCGCCACACCAGAAAGCGTGGACAGAAGCGCACAGTATTCCGCCAAGGTTGCACTGTCCCCATCAACTTCCCCATAGGACTGCTCAAACGTGATACTTGCTGACAGATGCATAGGCTCCATTTGCCCCAGCATGCTGGCGAGATGAGAGGACAAAATCATCATACCCTTGGAGTGAATGGTACCGCCCAACTTAACATCGCGCTCAATGTCAATCACATCACCATCACCATAGCGACTCGTTGCCGTCACACGACTCACCACACCAAATTCAGATTCCCCCACCAAATACACGGATAACGCATTCACCTGCCCCACCGTTTTACCCGTCACAGAGAGCAAAGTTGAGCCATCCTGAACCGATTCATAGATGTGATCCCGAATCTTACCGGAGCGGTAATCGGCACTTGCCAACGCCCGCTCAACATGTTCCCGCCGAATCATGGTTTGCTTGTCCTGCTCCGCCCAGTAATCGGACTCACGGAGCAGGTTGGCAATATTGGCCGCATGCAGGGACAGCTTTGTCTGATCCTCCGCGAGCCGTGCACTGTGCTCAATCAAACGCATCACGGCTTTTTTATCACAATGCTTCAGCGTCTTTTCGTGCACCAGACTGGAGATAAACTGCGCATACTTGTACTCTGTTTCTTCGCTTCGCGGCATTTCACTCTCAAAGTCCGCAGTAATCTTGAACAATTCCATAAACTCGGGATCATATTGCTGAAGCAGCATGTAGGTGTCCCGGTCGCCGAACAAAATAATTTTTACCTGCAGAGGAATCGGGTCCGGTTCCAGCGATATGGTGCCCGAGAGGGTCAACTCACGCTCCAGCGAATTGATGCTGATCGCATTGGAGCGCAGGGCGCGCTTCAGGCCATCCCAGACGAAGGGTTGTTCCAGTACCTTGATGGCATCCATCAACAGGTACCCCCCATTGGCCCGATGCAGGCTGCCCGGTCGAATCAAGGCGTAGTCTGTAAACACGGTGCCTTTAAAAGTGATGCTCTCGACATAGCCAAACAGGTTGTGGTAATTCGGATTATCCTCCACCACAATGGGTGGATCGTTCGTTTCCCGGTGTACCAACGCATTCACCTGATAACGACGCGGCATTTTTTTGTCCAACGAGGCATAGGCGATCGACACCTGCTCTTCCGAGTCCTCGAGAAAAATGTCCACATTGCTGATGATATCTTTCCGCATGGACTGGACGTACTTCACCACCTCCGGTAATGCCTCATACTTTTCTTCCAGAGCATCCAGGTGATGCGCAATGACGGAGGACGTCACTTCGTCATTTAACTCCTGTTGCTTGTCGGCATATTCCTGCTCCCAGGCCGCCAGCTTACGCAAAACACCCCGCAGCTTCTTCTCCAGCTTTCCTATGACGTCTTCAAAATTGGACTGCTCTTCTTCCGTCAACTGAGCAAAGGTTTCCACGGTATGCGGGTCCTTCCCATTCATCGCCACCAGGCGATAACCCCCGGGGGTCGTAATGGTCAAACTCACCTTCTTCCTTTTTGCCGAGCTCGCTAACTGTGCGAGGAGCTTTTCCTGCTTTTCGCCCAGTTCATTCTTCAAGTGCTCGGAACGCTCATAATACGAATCATTGTCAAACGCCTGAGGAATCACTTTCACCAGGCGTGACATGAGCGTTTCAACATCGCTCTTTATCTTCAGCGCTACCCCCGCCGGCAACTGTATGGCCTTCGGGTTTCTCGTGTCATCGAAATTATTGACATATATCCAGTCATCCCCCTCGTACCCCGGCGGACAATGTTTACTCAGGTAGCGCAACATCATGGTTCGCTTCCCCAGTCCGTTCCGCCCAACGGCATAGATGTTATAACCATTTCTTGGCATGGCCAGCGCAAAGTGCACGGCTTCCTGAGCACGAGCCTGCCCGATAATCTCATCCAACGGTTTTAGCTGACGCGTCGAAGAAAATTTATGCTTGGAGGAAAGGCACTGTTTATATAATTGAGGTGATGATACGGGGGACAGCTTCAATTCGGGATTCCTACTTCTAAACGCTCAAACTTAAAGAAATGGCCATTTTTTTAGACACAATACAGTCAATTAGACAAAAGTTTGAATCACGTCGCAGACAAAGTGAGACAAAAAGTATACAAATGTACGCAAAGCGAAATTCATTTCGATCAAAATCGCTTTTTACTTTTTAATGGACTAACGATACACTACTTGGCCCCGTTGTGCACAGATCGTCATGGAAATTTATCCTGGACTTTCCACAAGGGCTGAGTGGATTACCCGACCAGCGTCGGTGTACACAATAGAAAACAATAATAGCGAAGTAAATATAATAAAAATCGCACTACCAACCTTTTGGTTTTTCGGCATAAGCCGCTGAATAGGCAGGGTTTGGGAACAGTATCAGCCACTGGCTGATGATTTTGAAAATGGAATCTTCATATACATTCGTTGCAAATAAAAATAGATTAATTGGCGACCAAACATATGAAAGAATGCACTTTTACTCGCTTTCAAAGATTACGCGAATCCGACAGACGGATAAAAGCGCGACATTCGGCACCGTGTCTGGGGATAACGGTTCGAAAATCGGGCTTTCTCAATGTGTTCTACCGACCGGTGGAAGCGCAGTGTATTGATATTAACCGATACGGCATCGCACTGGAGTGTGAAGAGTTTTATCGCGCTGGTGATAAGGTTTGCCTGGACTTCCAGGGGAAGTACATCTGTCAGTCGAATATTCGTGCCACTGTATCCAGTGTACAGAGGGTCAATGGCCGTCGCCGCTACGGCATGATTTTCAACTATTGCACCGATAGCAGGCATTACTCTCGCGAAGAAGACAATGCGCTCTCTCGTATCGAAAGCCTCTACAATGAACAATACCAAATGAAGGTCAGAAACGCCTGACCTTCCTATGTCCTACTATCTCTTTCTGAAAACTGTTCATGTTGGCTGCGTTCTGCTGACACTCACTCTTTTCATCACTCGCGGCCTGTTGCTTGCACTCGCCCCGGCGAGGCTTGAGAAGCGATTTTTCCGAATCGCCCCTCATACGGTGGACACATTTCTCCTGGGCAGCGCAATCGCTCTGGCGATTGAAATTCACCAATACCCGCTTGTCCATGACTGGCTCACCGCCAAGGTCTTTGCCTTAATCGCTTACATAATTCTCGGGCATCTGGCACTAAAAAAAGCCCCCACAAAACAGCAAAAAGTTGTCTGTTTTGTGGGAGCTCTCGCGGTATTTGCTTACATTGTTGGCGCAGCACTGGCACATTCACCGGCCTCGTACTTCGCCCTCATCAGCAGATAAAAGCACCCATTATAGCTTGGTACCCTCATGATCATCGGGCGGGGAATCATCTTTACTAGGCGGTGTAACATAAAATCGTTTTTGGTCCAGCTCTTTTACTTCCGGATCAATAATCTCCCGGCCACGCTTCCCGGCGCGTAACCAATAGACAAATCCACCGATCACCAGCACCGCTATCAACCACTTCAGCATCCTCTTCCCCTTATCGCTACATCAAATGCGTCTCTACCATCAACGTTCCGCATCCGCACGACAGCGCCTATTTCAACGCTGTCGACTGCGGGTACGATAATAGTTATGACTCACTGTAGCGTAAAGTTCAAGCCTCAATCAAATCGACCTTAGCCTCTTCATTGGGCTTCGTTTCAGGCAACAGCTGTTCCCGAATCTGACCTTCAATCTCCGCAGCAACCTCCGGATTATCCTCCAGATATTTGGCAGCATTCGCCTTGCCTTGCCCTATTTTATTCCCTTGGTAGGCGTACCAGGCGCCTGACTTATCGACCAGGCCCAGCTTTACACCCATATCGATGACTTCGCCCATGCGGTAAATACCCGTGCCGTAAAGTATCTGAAAATCTGCTTGCTTGAACGGCGGCGCAACTTTGTTCTTCACCACCTTCACGCGTGTCTCGTTTCCAACGACCTCATCACCGGCTTTCACCGCACCGGTTCGTCGAATATCCAGGCGAACTGATGCATAAAACTTCAACGCATTTCCCCCGGTCGTCGTTTCCGGATTGCCAAACATAACCCCAATTTTCATTCGGATCTGGTTGATAAAAATACAGAGACAATTCGCATTTTTTACATTCCCCGTAATCTTACGAAGGGCCTGAGACATCAAACGCGCCTGGAGCCCTACGTGTGAGTCCCCCATTTCACCTTCAATTTCTGCTTTCGGCGTCAAGGCAGCCACCGAATCCACTACGATGACATCCACCGCACCGGATCGCACCAGCATATCGGCAATCTCCAGTGCCTGCTCACCGGTATCCGGCTGCGAAACCAGAAGACCATCCACATTGACGCCGAGTTTTTCTGCATAGATAGGGTCCAGCGCATGTTCGGCATCAATAAAGGCACAGGTTTTACCTTGCCGCTGAGCCTCTGCGACCACCTGAAGCGTCAGCGTGGTTTTACCAGAGCTCTCAGGCCCGTAGATCTCGACAATTCGACCATAGGGCAAACCGCCGATCCCGAGGGCCACATCCAAACCGAGTGAGCCTGTGGAAACGGATGGTATTTTCTCCAGGGGCTGGTCGCCCATCTTCATGATGGCCCCTTTACCAAATTGCCGCTCAATTTGCGAAAGTGCCGCACTTAAGGCTTTCTTTTTGTTATCATCCATCAACTCAAACCTCTCATATCATTAACGTGATTCTGGGTATCCACTGCGTTATTTTCAACGACAGTGCTTTACGATTACTTGCTTATGGCGACATACCCGTTTATGGCAACATCTTACGCGATGGAGCGACACATTACGTCGCATAAACGGTAAGCCATCAATTAAAAAGACTGTATATTTGAACAGCATTAAAACACAACCAATAAACCAAATACAATACGTAGTTTCCCTAGTATCCACACGGAAGATAATCTGCTAGCTTATGACCTCACCTGCCCTCCCTAAAAAAGAAGCCATGACCCCGATGATGGCTCAGTTCATGTCCATCAAAAAACAGCACCCAAACGAGCTGCTGTTCTATCGCATGGGGGATTTTTACGAACTCTTTTTTGACGATGCAAAAAAAGCAGCGGAACTGCTGGACATTACGCTCACCGCACGCGGAAAGGCGGGTGGCGCTCCCATACCAATGGCAGGTGTCCCCTACCACGCCGCAGAAAACTACATTGCCCGACTGGTTCGCCTTGGGGTTTCCATTGCCATCTGCGAACAAATTGGCGATCCCGCTACCAGCAAAGGCCCTGTTGAAAGGCAGGTGGTGCGCATCATCACGCCCGGTACACTGACAGACGAAGCTTTTCTCGACGACAACCGGGATGCACTCATCGCCTGCGTTCATCATCACGAATCATCCTTTGGGCTTGCCGTGCTGGATCTCAGCAGCGGTCGGTTTACCGTTCTTGAAATTCAGGGAGAAGAGGGGCTGGCAAGTGAACTGCAGCGTTTTTCTCCTGTAGAAGTGCTCATCTCAGATGACTTTCCGTATGAAGAGCTGATTCAATGCCCCGGCATACGGCGACTCCCGCCGTGGCAATTTGATCTGGACTCCTGCACGCGCACTCTTTGCCAGCAGTTTGGCACACGCGACCTCAGCGGGTTTGATTGTGACAATTTACCGCTGGCCATTGCGGCCGCAGGCAGTCTGCTCGACTATGTGCGTGAAACCCAACGCACGGCGCTTCCCCATATTCGTGCGCTCTCACGGGAACGCCGGGAAAGCAATGTCATCATTGATGCGGCCAGCCGACGGAATCTGGAAATAGATACCAATCTAAAAGGAGAAACACGCCATACGCTGGCCTGGGCTATGAACAAAACGACCACCCCCATGGGGAGCCGGTTATTGATTCGGTGGCTGAACAGCCCGTTGCGAGACACCCAGACCGTACACCAGCGGCAGAACGCCGTAAAGGTATTGATGCATGAGTACAACTACGAAAGTTTACAGGAGATCTTTCGTAAGTCCGGTGACATGGAGCGCATTCTCTCTCGCGTTGCACTCAAATCCGCCCGACCCAGAGATCTCGCCCGGCTGCGGGATACGTTCCTCCTCCTGCCCCAAATGCAGCAGCTACTGGCACCGCTGGCGGATGCGCATGTAAAACGGCTCAGTGAACGCTTGAGCGAATTTCCTGTCCTCGCTGACCTGCTTGAACGGGCCATCGTTGACAACCCACCCGTCGTCATACGCGATGGTGGCGTAATACGCACCGGATTTGACACAGAGCTGGACGAACTGAAAGAGATCAGCGAAAACGCGAGTGAATTTCTACTCAAACTGGAAGCCCAGGAGCGTGAACAGACAGGTCTGTCCAGTCTTAAAGTCGGCTTTAACCGAGTCCACGGCTATTATATAGAAATCAGCAAGGGGCAAGCCGCTGAAGCCCCCACAGCCTACATTCGCCGCCAAACACTCAAAAATGCCGAGCGATTCATCACGCCCGAACTCAAACAGTTTGAAGATAAAGCCCTGAGCAGCAAGAGCCGAGCGCTCGCCCGGGAGAAAGCACTCTACGAAGATCTGTTGGAGGCGCTGAATGAGGAGCTGTTAGCCCTTCAGGAAAGCGCAACCGCACTCGCCGAATTGGATGTGCTGAGTAACTTCGCCGAACGAGCACAGACGCTGCACCTGACCTGCCCGGAACTGACCAGTGAAGCCGGCATTCTGATCGAGGAGGGTCGTCACCTGGTGGTTGAACAGTTAATCAACACCCCCTTCGTTCCCAATGACCTTCACCTTGACGAAGCGCGCCGACTGCTGGTGATCACCGGCCCCAATATGGGCGGAAAATCCACCTACATGCGACAGGTCGCCTTGATTACCTTATTAGCCTATACGGGGGCGTTTGTACCCGCGAATCGGGCGGTGATTGGCCCGATAGATCGCATCTTTACCCGAATGGGTGCTTCAGACGACACGGCCGGTGGCAGATCAACCTTTATGGTGGAGATGACCGAAACCGCCAATATCCTCAACAACGCGACTGAATTCAGCCTGGTCCTCATGGATGAAGTCGGCAGAGGAACAAGTACCTTTGACGGTCTTTCTTTGGCCTGGTCTGCCGCTGAACATTTGGCGACACAGGTCCGCGCCTTCACACTGTTTGCCACGCACTACTTTGAAATGACTTCACTGCCTGAACAGCTGAGCAATGTGGCTAACGTACATTTGACCGCGACGGAGCATGACGACCGGATTATTTTTCTTCACTCGGTGCATGAAGGCCCAGCAAGCCAGAGTTATGGTCTACAAGTCGCCAGCCTGGCGGGTGTGCCAGCGACCGTCATCACAGCAGCTAAAGCACAACTGTCTCGGTTGGAAAATAGCCAGGAAAACAACGTGACCAGTGCGCTGGACACCGTCGCGACACCGCAAAACAGTAAAACCTGTGCATTACAGGCAGATATGTTTTACGGCCTGGAACCCACGGCTGTCGAACAGCGTATTCTGGACAAGTCTCTGGATGATCTCACACCCAGACAAGCTCTCGATTTGCTTTACGAGCTTCAGGGTACGCTGAAAAACTCGGCGTATTGATGTCTGCTTTACGCCGAAAATTGTGAGAATTGACACCCCGGGCTTGCCTGACGGGTACTGTATGCCTAAAATACGCCACACTATTCACTAAACAGGGATCAAACCGATGACATTTGTGGTTACCGAGAATTGTATCAAGTGTAAATACACCGATTGTGTTGAGGTGTGCCCAGTTGATTGTTTCTATGAAGGTCCGAACTTTCTGGTAATCGATCCTGATGAGTGTATTGATTGCGCTCTGTGCGAACCTGAATGCCCCGCAAACGCCATCTTTTCGGAGGACGAGCTGCCCGAAAATCAGGTACAGTTCATCGAGATCAACGCTGAGCTGTGCCAAACATGGCCCAATATCACAGAGAAGAAAGATGCGTTACCGGACGCGGAAGAATGGGATGGCGTTGAGGGCAAGTTAAAGGATCTGGCGCGCTAACCCTCAGATCTCTCACTTGTCAAAAAGACACCAGAAAAATGGCCGCACTCTGCGGCTTTTTTTGTGCCAAAGAGTTACCGGGGCACATTCAACGCTTCACGAACCGGTTTGAAGGACCGCCGATGCTGGCCACAGACGCCATGCGTTTGAATCGCTTCCATATGCACCTTCGTAGGATACCCTTTGTGCGCCGCAAAACCATACTCAGGGTACTGCCGATCAAGATCCGCCATTTCCCGATCTCTCGTCACTTTGGCAACAATCGATGCGGCACTGATCGCTTCCACTCGCCCATCACCCTTGATAATCGCCTGCGCCGGCATACCCAGTTTAGGTAGCCGATTCCCGTCCACAACCACAAACTCCGGCTGAATGGCCAGAGCATCCACTGCACGGGACATGGCCAGCAGGGTTGCCTGCAGAATATTGATTTGATCAATTTCTGCCGGTTCTGCGCGCCCCACTGCCCAACACAGCGATTTTTCCACAATTTCATCAAAAAGCGCTTCGCGCTTTTTTTCGCTGAGCTTCTTGGAATCAGCCAAACCAGACACAGGTCGCGCTGGATCCAAGATCACAGCTGCCGTCACCACAGCGCCAACAAGCGGTCCCCGCCCCACTTCATCGACGCCAGCCAGGAGATGACCTCGGTAAGGAATGACTAGCGTATCATCCATCGTTACGCTCCGGCATGGTCACGCTCCGCGTTTTCACTGGTTTCCCCAATCAAAGCCAATACCGCACTGGCTGCCTCTTCGCTCGCGCCACGGCGTAAGCTGTCGTGTATTTGTGCAAACTGCTGATGCAGTGCTTTGCGCTTTTCTTCATCATTCAGACGAACCAACACTTCCCGGGCGAGATTGTCAGGCGAGGCTTGCGCTTGTATCAACTCAGGCACCAACGCTTTATTCGCCAACAGGTTTGGCAGAGCTATGTAGGGTGCTTTCATGAGCTTACTCATGATATAGAAGGTAATCGCAGACATTCGGTAGGCTACAACCATGGGCTTCTTCAGCAACATAGCCTCCAGCGTCGCCGTTCCGGAGGCCAGCAAGATAACATCACTTGCGGCCATCACCGTGCGAGAGTCGCCCTCAACCAGATCAATGGGTAAATCACTTGCTTCCGCCTGAATCATTTGAATAATCTGTGCCTTTCTTGCCTCGTTCACGTACGGCAAAAGAAAGCGGACGTTGGGAGATTGCCTGTGTACCTGCCGGGCAGCCTGAAGAAACACGCTACCCAAATAATGAATCTCTCCGCTGCGACTGCCTGGGAGCAGCGCAACCACCGGCTCATTCTGGCCCACCACCAACTGATGACGTGCACACAATTCGCTGAGTGCTTGTGATTTAGATACGTCGGAAGGAATCAGATCTGCCAGCGGATGACCCACAAACCTCACAGGAACCTGGTGCTCTTTATAAAAGCGCGCTTCAAACGGGAACAGCGTGAGCATGAGGTCGACAGATTTAGCAATTTTAAAAATGCGCTTCTGACGCCACGCCCACACAGACGGACTGACATAGTGGACGGTTTTTATCCCCTGGCGACGTAACTTCCCTTCCAGTCCTAACGTAAAGTCTGGCGAGTCGATGCCGACAAACAAGTCTGGCGGATTCTGTGTAAAATGTTGATACAGTTTTCTTCGAATACCAATCAACTCGAAAAGTCGCGGCAAAACCTCAAACAGTCCCATGACAGAGAGGCGTTCCATCGGGAACAGACTCTCCATACCCAGAGCAATCATGGCACTGCCGCCAATGCCTTCGAATTCAGCCTCCGGATGCTGTTTGCGAATCGCTTCAATCAAGCCAGCGCCTAAAATATCCCCGGATGCTTCCCCCGCGACAATCCCTATGCGCACACAACCTCCCTTGGCAAGGCGTTCATATCAGCGGACGATACCGCGTGAGTTGTCTCTTAGTGATCCAACAAATACTTCGAGAGCCTCGGACATGTCCAACTCGTGCTCGATTTTTTCGAGCGCCTGTTGAAGCGTCAATCCCTGTCGGTACACCATTTTATACGCTTTCTTGAGCTGGCTGATCACTTCCGGAGCAAATCCACGTCGTTTCATCCCCTCCGTATTCAGACCATGGGCTGAGGCCGACTGACCACTGGCCATGACATAGGCTGGCACATCTTTCAGAACGATGCTTCCCCCCGCGCACATACTGTGCGGCCCAATGTGGCAGAACTGATGCACCATCGTCCCGCCTCCCAGAATCGCCCAATCTCCCACATGAACGTGTCCAGCGAGGGTGGCGGCGTTGGCAAGAATCAGGTTATCGCCTAGGACACAATCATGGGCAACATGCACGTAGGCCATCAAGAGGTTGTTATTGCCAATTTGCGTCACGCCTTGATCCTGTGCCGTGCCTCGATGAATCGTACAGCTTTCACGAATCACATTGTTATCACCAATGATCAGTTCCGTGGGCTCTCCCGCATACTTCTTGTCCTGGCAGTCTTCGCCAACGCTCGCAAACTGAAAAATCCGGTTATTTTTTCCGATTCGCGTCGGACCTTTGACCACGACATGCGACATCACTTCCGTACCCGCGTCAATTGATACGCCGGGACCAATAAACGACCACGGCCCAACGCTGACATCTTCGGCCAGTTGCGCAGTAGGATCAATAATCGCTTGAGGATGGATTGCCATCACACTGCCCTCTCTGCTGTGGTAATTTCCGCAACACACACCGTTTCCCCCCCCACGGAGGCAGTGCAATCGAATTTCCAGATGCTGTGCTTATCTGCGATGAAGTTGGACTGGAGAATCAGCTGGTCTCCCGGCACCACCGGACGCTTGAAGCGTACACGGTTTGAGCCGGCAAAATAGTGGATTGTCCCGGAACTGGGGCGTGTATCGTTAGAGACAAAACCCAGAATTCCGGAAACCTGGGCAAGCGCTTCAAGTATCAATACACCGGGCATGATTGGCTTTCCCGGAAAGTGCCCTTGAAAAAAGCCTTCATTGTAGGTCACATTTTTGTAACCGGTGATGGATTTCCCTTTGTCAATTTCGGTGACACGATCCACGAGCAAAAACGGATACCTGTGGGGTAAATATTCCAGTATTTCTTCTATATCAAGCTTCATGAGGTACAACCTGTCACTTAGGCACCTGACCTACCGATCAAGCACAGCAATTGCCTGGTAGATATTGATGGGTGAACACACTACTCACCGGAACCATCCGCCAGTTTTTTCTCAATGGCTTTAAGTCGCTTGGCCATATCATCCAGGCCGCGCATTCGCGCCACCATTTTTCGCCATTTCAAATTGGGTTCAACGCCGGTTCCCGAAGAGTATAGACCAGGCTCGGAAATGCTTTTTGTCACCATGGTCATGCCAGTCATATGCACCTGATCTGCAATTTCCAAATGACCGCCAATCCCGCACGCTCCACCAATGATACAATAACTACCGATACTGGTGCTGCCAGCAATTCCGACGCAACCGGCGATCGCCGTATGCTTTCCGATATGCACATTGTGCGCAATCTGAACCAGGTTATCGATCCTTACCCCTTCCTCGATAATCGTATCATCGAGCGCTCCACGGTCAATGGAGCAATTGGAACCTATTTCCACATTATCGTGGATCGTCACACCGCCGAGTTGAGCGATTTTAATCCACTCGCCCCGGTGATTCGCGTTCCCAAAACCATCCGAGCCAATCACGGTGCCGCTATGTACGATGCAGTCCTTCCCGATTTTCACCCCGGGATAACACACGACGCCATGCCACAATCGCGTGCGGTCGCCCACGACGCAGTGCGACCCTACAGAACAATTGCTGCCAATAAATACACCTTCACCGATCTGCACACCCGACTCAATGACGGTGTTTGCGCCAATATGAGCAGATGGAGGCACGATCACATCGTCCGACACCTGAGCACTGGCATGAACGCCAGCCTCAAATCGGTAATTGGTGTCCAGCATCCGACTGAGTTTGGCGTATCCCAAATAAGGATTCTCCAATACCAACAGTAGAGGACAATAATCAGCGGCGGTCGAAGACACTGCTGACTGGAAATACTCAGCCATGTCCTCAGTCAACAATACCACTCCTGCCTGAGTTGAGTGCAGGTGTTTTTTATAGCTGGGATTCGACAGAAAACTGACCTTCTCCGGAGTGGCACTCATGAGCGTTGCCAGCCCATTGAGTTTTCGCTCCTCAGACCCAATCAGCTTGCCACCGAGTAGCTCAACCAATTCAGAAGAAGAGATTTCCACCATGGTAGGCTTCCTTTTTGAGATATCTGACGCCAGGGCTTACTTGTTAAGCTCAGCAATCACTTGTGAGGTCAAATCCAGCTTGGGCTCTACCCAGAGTGTTGCTTCTTTGGGAAACAGCATGGTGAGCTTGTTCGCTTTTGCCACTTTCAGAATCGCTTCATCCACCTTTGGCTTGGACTCCAACAAAAATGACTGTTTGCGTTTGTTGACCGCAGCTTCAAATTTATTTTTCAAGAAAGTGAACTCTTTCGCCTTTCCTTCGAACTCTTCTGCCACTTTGGTACGCTCAGAGTCACTCATCATCGCACCGTCTTTCTTCAATCGATCCTGCAACTTCTGAGCTTCCTGGCCCACGGCCTTGATTTGCTCCTCATCCGCCGAAAAGTCTTTCTTCAACTGTTCACTGAATGATTTCGCCGCTTTCGAGGCAAACAACGCAGCGCGTACGTCCACCACCGCGTAATTTTCGCTTGCCGAAACACTCAAGCTGGTTAAGAGAATACAAATCAAACTAAAAATTCTGACACTATATCGCACTGTTTTTCCTCCAGTTTTTTATAAATTGCCATATCAGGGGCAAGACGGTTAAAAAGGTTGGCCCAACGAAAATTGAAAGACCTGGGTTTCATCCCCAGTTTTCGAGTTCAGCGGTTTCGCCAGACTGAAAGCTAACGGACCAATGGCCGTTAACCAGGAAAACGAAACACCCACTGACATGCGAACTTCACTCAGCTCGGGATCGTAGCCACGCGAGGTGTCAAACACGTTTCCTGCATCAAAATAAAATGAAGCTCGCATGGAGCGTGTATCTTCGACAAATGGAATCGGAAAAATCAGCTCGGCACTGCCTTCCATCAAAATATTACCACCGAACGGGTCGGGGTCACCAATGTCGTCCGGATGAGGCGTGGAGCGTGGCCCAAGCGTGCTCTGCTCCCATCCGCGAACTGAACCAAATCCGCCCGAGTAATAGTGTTCAAAAAACGGTAAGGCGTCTTCAGTGCCGTACCCATCTCCGTATGCCAGCTCAGAGCGCAAATACACCACCCAATCATGTTGGGCGTCCAAAGGATGATAAAACTTATTTCGATAGCTGACTTTAAAAAATTCCAAATCGGAAACCTCAGGCAGCATCACTTCCAGTGACAGAGACTGAGAAAGCCCTTTGGTTGCGAACATCCCCCTATTCAACGTATTTCTGGACCAGGTCCCAGAAACCGAAAACAAGTCATAGTCATCACCATAGGTATCTACGAACTCGCTGATCTCCTGAGCCGGTCTTTCACCAGTGGTGATCTTGCTTTTGTTGGCACCCAAACCGAAACTCAACCGGCTGAAATTATCCACGGGATAACCAAAGGTCACTGCCCCACCAATCGTATCAAGCGTAAATGAGGCAATGTCTTCCTCGGTGTAATCGGTTTGACGCGCTGTCAGACTGAACCCCCGACTCACGCCATCCACTGTGTAATAGGGGTTAAGGTAAGAGAAATTCGCGCTTTTTACCGACTTACTGGCATTCAAACCAAAGGAAACGCGTCGCCCGGTACCGAAAAAATTGTTTTCAGACACGTTCGCCCCGATCACAAAGCCGCTGCTCTGTGAATACCCGAGGCTCGCAGAAAGACTGCCGGATGTCTGTTCTTCGACCGTATAGTTCACATCAATCTGATCCCCTTTGCCAGGCACAGCAGGCGTCTCAACACGCACTTCTTTGAAGAAGCCCAAGCGTTCCAGCCGCGTCTTGGAGGCTTCAATCAAGTCGGTGGACGCCACTGCCCCCTCCATTTGCACCATTTCCTGCCGTAACACTTCATCACTCGTGGTGACGTTGCCACGGAAGTTAATGCGTCGCACATAAGCCCGACGCCCAGGATCAACCATAAATACAATACTGGTGGTGTTATCTGCCTCATTTACCTCGGGAATACCCGAGACGTTGGCAAAGGTATAGCCTTCTCTTCCCAAACGCTTGGAGATAATTTCCGAGGTTGTCGTAAGCTTGACACGAGAAAACGTATCTCCCTCGTTCAATAGCACCAGCTTTCTCAACTCATCTTCCTCAACGATCAGGTTACCTCTGAGTTGAATGTCCTTAACGGTAAACTTCGCGCCTTCATTCACGTTGACTGTGATAAACACGGAATCCATTTCAGGAGAAATCGACACTTGTGTGGATTCGATACTGAACTTGAGGAATCCGCGGTCCAGATAGTAGCTGCGCACCCGCTCCAGGTCCCCGGAAAGCTTTTCCTTTGCGTACTTATCATCGTTGAAAATGAAGGATAGAAAGGAGGCGGTCTGTAACTCCATCAAACCTTGCAGTTCCTCGTCCGAAAAAACAGAGTTGCCAACAAAGTTGATGTGGACAATAGAAGCCACGTCACCTTCATCGATATCCAGTAAAATGGAAACCTGATTTCTCGGCTGCTCTTCGACTTTAGCTTCCACCGCCGCATTGTATCGACCCTGCCCAACGTAAGAGCGAAGAATCTCGAGTTCCATTTTTTCAAGAGTTGCCCGTTTAAAAACCTGCCCTTCTGAAAGGCCGACGGAGTCCAGTCCTTTCTTCAAGTCTTCGGTTTTAATGGCATCATTGCCTTCAATCTTAATCTCATTAATGGCTGGTCGCTCCACGACGGAGATCAGCATGACACCATTGTCCCGAGAGACCTGAATATCGGTAAACAACCCGGTACTGAACAGGTTTCGAATTGCTCTGCCGAGCGTCACGGAATCGACTTCGTCGCCGATATTGACGGGAAAAGAAGAAAACACTGAACCGGCAGAGACACGCTGCAATCCCTGAACACGAATATCCTCCACTTTGAATTGCCCCTGCTCTGCCAGCGTTAAACTTGCGTGCGTTAAGGACAGGAAAGTCAGGAAAACAGCTAAAAGTACTCGCATATTGTTATCAATCTTCTACTAAGTCAGCCCGGTCTATCATGATCCACGGTGGATATGCGGAGAGATGCCGGATTATATTCTTGATATATCATTGTAAAAAGCGATCACCATCAACATGAGAATGAGCGCTACGCCAATTTTCAGACCAATCATCTGGACTTTTTCAGACAACGGACGACCAGTGATCAGCTCAATGGTGTAATACAACAAATGCCCGCCATCCAAGACAGGAATGGGCAACAAATTCAGCACACCCAGGCTCACGCTCAAGTACGCCAAAAATCGAAGGAAATTTTCGAACCCGGAGCTGACCGATTCCTCAGCGATTCGGGCAATAGTAATGGGACCGCTGAGGGATTTCAGTGAAATCAGCCCCATCACCAGCTTTTTAACTGCACCAAAAGTCAACGCAATGTCCGCGTAGGTCCGCTCCAACGCATGAAGAGTGGCGTCAACCGGCCCTAAACGTACCGTCCGAACAAAATTCTCTGGCCACTTGATGGGCTTGACGCCCACGCCAATAAAACCGATCACCTCACCAGAATCAAGCACTTTGGTTCCTGGCGTCAATGTTGTCGTCATCAAAACGTTATCGCGCTCCATACTGAGCTGCAGATCCTGCCCGGCTGAGGCCTGGATTTGCGTGACAAAGCCCTCCCAGGACGTAATTGTCTGACCATCAATGGCGACGATTTTATCTTCAATGCGCAACCCTGCAGACTCCCCAGCCAGCCCGGGTGTTACCACACCAATGATCGGTTCCACCGTTGGTCGATAAGGGCGAAGCCCGATACCATCCAGAGGCATCGGGTCGGGTTGCCCGGCCATCCAGCTTTCCACAGGCACACGAACCACGACAGGCTCATGCGTCGTACCAAACTCACGGGTCTGAAACTCAAATGTATGGGTTTCACCAATATAATTTGCCAGTGACAAATTCACCGATTGCCAGGACGTCGCCACATCCTCGTCAATTTGAACGATTTCCATACCAGCAGTTAACCCGCCGCGCTGTGCGGGGGAGTTGACATCTACACTACCGATCACCGGAGCAACCACCCGAAATCCGATGAGGTACAACGCAAGATAGGCAAGAAAGGCAAATAGAAAATTAAACAAAGGACCTGCGGCAGCGATCGCAATACGGCGTCCGACAGGTTGAGCATTGAAGGCTTCATGGCGCTGCTCAGGAGGTACCGGCGCTTCCCGTTCGTCCAACATTTTCACATAGCCGCCCAGCGGAATGGCAGCAACAACAAACTCGGTCCCGGACTTTGCCATATACCGATAAATCGGGGTACCAAAGCCCACGGAAAAACGCAGCACTTTTACACCACAACGACGCGCTACCCAAAAATGTCCGAATTCGTGCACGGTTACCAGAATGCCGAGGGTCAGTAGCAGCGCAATAATCTGCTGGAGTACGCTCATGTCACCGCCTCCCATCCTGACCAATCCAGGTCGCCACGGATGTTCGGGTCTCCCGATCTATCTCCAGAATATGCTCAATCGACTCAGGGGTTTGCTGCGGGATATCCGACAACGCTTTTGACACATAATAAGCAATGTCAGTGAAGCGAATGCTCCCCTTCAAAAACGCCGCCACAGCAACCTCATTGGCCGCATTCAACACAGCACTGCCACTTCCGCCTTCATTAAACGCCTGCGCTGCTAGGTCCAGCGCGGGAAAAGCCTTTCTGTCCGGCGCTTCAAACGTCAGTTTACCGAGTTCAAAGAAGTTCAGCGAAGAAACATTGGACGACAATCGCTCGGGATAGCCTAAACCATACGCGATGGGCGTGCGCATGTCTGGCGCCCCCAATTGAGCCAGGATAGAGCCATCCAGGTACTCCACCATGGAGTGAATGATACTTTCCGGGTGCACGTGCACATCAATCCGGGAGGGAGGAACATCAAAAAGCCAACAGGCTTCAATCAGCTCCAAGCCTTTGTTCATCAACGTTGCGGAGTCTACCGAGATCTTTTGTCCCATCGACCAGTTCGGGTGTGCTACGGCTTGTTCGGGGGAAACCTCCTGAAGCTGTGCGTCTGTGTATCCGCGGAATGGACCACCACTGGCCGTCAGCAGAATACGCCTCACACTGGCACCGGCAACACGCTTTCCTTTCACAGGATCGAGACATTGGTAGATGGCATTATGCTCACTATCAATGGGCAGGAGTTCTGCCCCGCTATTTGCCACCTCTGCCATAAAAAGGTGCCCTGCCATCACCAGCGATTCCTTGTTGGCTAACAGGATTCGCTTGCCTGCACGCGCCGCGGCCAACGTTGGCAATAGTCCAGCAGCTCCAACGATGGCAGCCATGACATAGTCCACCGCATCCAGTGCGGCGATACGATTAATCTCTTCAGGCTTGTGAAGCACGACGACCGGAGAGCCCGCCTGGCGAAGCCTGGCTTCTAACTCTCTCGCCGCGCGCTCATCCACCATACCCGCATACAGTGGGCGATGCTCAAGGCACTGCTGATACATTACGTCGACACTGCGATGCGCGACCAGTGCAAACACTTGAAACCTGTCCGGGTGTTGACTCACCACGTCAAGCGTGCTGACACCAATCGATCCGGTCGAGCCCAGTACGACTACCTGCTTCAGAGACACCGCCACGCAACGACTACCTCATCCAGCCCAGCACGAGCATGGCAAATGCAAAGATGGGCAAAGCCGCGGTTAAGCTGTCCACACGATCCATTACCCCGCCATGACCCGGCAAAAGCTGACTGCTGTCTTTTATCCCTCGATGCCGTTTAAGCATGCTTTCCAACAGATCGCCCAGAACAGAAACAATGCCGGTAATGAAAGTGACAAGCATCAACGCGACTGTCTTGCCGGCGCTGAAATTCAAACCGATCCCAACCCCGATAGCCATCATCTCGATGACTACCAATCCGCCATAAACACCCGCCCAGGACTTACCGGGACTGACAGAGGGAGCCAGTTTTTTCTTTCCAAAAGCTCTGCCAGCGAAGTACGCACCCACATCTGCTCCCCACACGACGAACATGACATAGAGAATTACCCACAGACTGTCAAATTCAGTACCAATAGACACGCTGCCATTACGAATAAACACCAGTGCGTGCCAAGCCGGAAGCAGAACGAAGAAGCCAATCAACAAGCGAATCAGCGTAGATTCCCAGTGCTCTGTTTTTTCCGGGTAATTCACAACGAGCAGCAAAGCAAGCACCCACCAGAACACACTGAGAATGAAAAGGAATTTTGAAGGGATGAAGGAAGTGACAAAAATTGCCGCCAGCATGACGGCCGCATACCCCCAGCGACCCACGGGAGACGTAACCCCCGCCATATTTGCCCACTCCCAGGCCGCAACGCCGATGATGGCTGCGATAAAGAGAGCAAAATACAATGGACCGAGAAGAAAGATTCCTCCCAGAAAAATGGGAGCAATGATCAGAGCAGTTATAATTCGTTGCTTTAGCACAAAATGTCCAGATTTATCTTGTTATTTGTTGTCTTGAGCCACTTTTGAGATTTGATCATCCGTTTGACCAAACCGCCGCTGCCTAAGCGCGTATGCATCCAGTGCTGCCATCATTTGCGTCTCTTTAAAATCCGGCCAATAGCACTCTGAAAAATAGAATTCAGTATAAGCCAGATGCCAGAGCAGAAAATTACTGATGCGCTGCTCCCCTGCGGTTCGAATCAGCAGATCAGGCATCGGGAGATCGCCTACACACAAATACGACTGAAAAATGGATTCATCCACAGCCTCGGGCTTAAGCGCTCCCACTGCCACTTTCTCGGCGATTGAGCGCGCGGCATTCACAATATCCCAGCGTCCGCCGTAATTGGCGGCGATAATCAGTGTCATCCGGGTATTGTTTTCGGTGAGTCGCTCTGCTTTTTCCATGTGCGCAACAAGCTCCGCACTGAAGGCGGATCGGTCACCAATAATTCGCAAGCGGATGTTGTTTTTATGCAGCTTTTTGACTTCTCGCTGCAGTGCGAGCAGAAACAATTTCATGAGACCACCCACCTCGTCCGGTGGGCGGCGCCAGTTTTCACTGCTGAAAGCAAAGAGCGTTAGCGCTTCTACCCCTTCTCGCACGCAGGTTTCCACTACGGCGCGCACCGCATCTACCCCGGCCTTATGCCCTGCAATGCCCACCAGGCTATTTCGCTTCGCCCAGCGATTGTTGCCATCCATAATGATGGCAACGTGCTTCGGCCGCACATCGGCAGACAATGGGATATTGGCGTCTACTGTCGACATCAGGCGCTTATACTTCCATCAGATCTTTTTCTTTACTCGCCAGCATTTTATCTACTTCCGCAACGTACTTGTCCGTCAGCTTCTGCACTTCATCAGAGCCCTTTCTTTCCTCGTCCTCGGATATTTCTTTCTCTTTCTGCAGCTCTTTCAAGTCAGAATTGGCATCTCGGCGCGCATTACGAACAGAAACACGTGCCGACTCCGCTTCCGCTTTCGCCTGCTTGACGTAATTTTTGCGCGTTTCCTCCGTCAACATAGGCATCGGCACACGAATCACCTCACCCGAAGTTGCAGGATTCAAACCGAGATCAGAGGTCATAATCGCCTTTTCGATCGCCTGCACCATAGGCTTTTCCCAAGGTACGATTGAGAGCGTCCGAGCATCTTCAACATTGACGTTAGCAACCTGTTTCAGTGGCGTATCCACGCCATAGTATGAAACGAAAATTCCATCCAGAATGCTTGGGTGCGCTCTTCCCGTCCGAATCTTATTGAAGGCTACCTGGAGAGCTTCCAGGCTTTTCTTCATTTTTACTTCTGCTTCTTGTTTGATTTCGTTAATCACACCATTTCCTCTTTTTCGTTCTCTTCCTGTTCAGCGTTAGTTGCAGCTAGGCCTCTTCTATCAAAGTACCTTCATCTTCACCCACAACCACCCGGGTTAAAGCCCCAGGCTTGTTCATATCAAAGACGCGTACCGGCATATTGTGATCCCGACACAAACAGATTGCTGTCAGATCCATCACGCCGAGCTTCCGATCCAACACTTCATCATAGGTCAGTCGGTCATACCGCACTGCAGCTGGGTCTTTCATCGGATCAGCAGAATATACGCCATCGACTTTGGTGGCTTTCAGCACGACATCTGCTTCGATCTCAATGCCCCGCAAACAGGCCGCCGAATCTGTGGTAAAAAAGGGGTTACCCGTACCCGCACTGAAGATGACTACATCTCCGCCCTTCAAATCCCTGAGTGCGCGTCGTCGATCATAATGCTCCACCACCCCGCTCATGGGTATCGCAGACATCACCTTCGTGGCAATGTTGCAGCGTTCAAGGGCGTCACGCATGGCCAGCGCATTCATTACGGTAGCAAGCATCCCCATGTGATCACCCGTAACCCGATCCAATCCCGCAGCACTCAGCGCAGCCCCGCGGAACAGGTTGCCGCCACCAATGACCAGTCCGACCTGAACACCAATGCCGATGAGTTGGCCGATTTCCAACGCCATACGATCAAGCACTTTCGGATCAATGCCAAACTCCTCTTCGCCAACCAGCGCCTCGCCACTTAGCTTCAATAAAACGCGCTTGTACTTTTTGGACTGAGTTTTACCGGGATTACTCATAGAAAGTCACTCTTTGATGAACCACCTGAAAGATTGGACACCTCAGTTTGAGCATGCCTCGCGTTAGCCGCACATATTAGCTTGGTGCACCAAAAACTGCCAGCCTTCACGACTTAAAAGCCTGTAATGCTCGCGGAGAGCGAGAAACATGCAAAAAAAAACCGCAGTATGCACAGGCTCTGGCATACTGCGGCTGTGGTTCAGCGAAACCCTAGGTCACTTAACCTTTCGCTGCTGCTGCAACTTCCGCTGCAAAATCCACTTCTTCTTTCTCGATACCTTCACCCACCTCAAAGCGCGTAAAGCTAACGATTTCGGCACCCGCTTTACTCACGAGCGTACCCACTTTCACATCAGGATCCTTTACAAACTGCTGCTCAGTCAAGCTGATCTCTGCCTTGAACTTGCTCAGACGACCACCGATGATTTTTTCTGCGATTTCAGCAGGTTTGCCGGCCATATCTGGTTGAGCCAACAAAATTGCCTTTTCCTTTTCCACTTCTTCTTCCGGGATCTGAGAAGGATTTGCATACAAAGGATTCACGGCAGCAACGTGCATGGCCACATCTTTGGCCAGCTCCTGATTTCCACCTTTCAGGGCAACCAGAACCGCAATGCGCGAATTACCGTGCACGTACGCACCCACTACGCCATCAGCCGCTTCAACCACCTGAATTCGACGCACAGAAATGTTCTCACCAATTTTCTGCACCAGTGCCTGACGCGCTTCTTCCAGCTCACCTTCCATCAGTACGGCCACGTCGGACTGCTTGGTTTCAAAGGCCTTGGCAACCACTTTCTCAACGTAAGCACCGAAATTATCATCACGTGCCACGAAGTCAGTTTCGCTATTCACTTCCACCAGTACAGCCAACTTACCATCTTCAGACACGCGCGTTGCCACAACACCATCCGCAGCAATTCGACCGGCTTTCTTGGCAGCTTTCATACCTGAGCTTTTGCGCAGGTTTTCAATTGCCGCATCGATATCACCGTCCGCTTCAACCAGTGCCTTTTTGCACTCCATCATGCCCAACCCCGTGCGCTCACGAAGCTCTTTAACCATTGAGGCAGAAATTGCCATATCTGTTCCCCTGTAAATTCATCACCAATTAGAATTAAAGGGGCAATGTACTCGCCCCTTTAACTTAAAAAAACCTCAAAAAAGTGAGCGCTCAACGCCCACAATTTTGTTACTCAGCCGCCGCATCAGGAGCGTCTTCGCTCACTTCAACGAACTCATCCGCACCTGTACCACCAGAAGTACCTTCCAGACACGCATCCGCCACCGCATTCACATACACTTGAATTGCGCGAATCGCATCATCATTTCCTGGGATAACATAATCCACTCCATCAGGATCGCTATTGGTATCCACGATACCAATTACAGGAATGCCCAGCTTGTTCGCTTCTTTAATGGCGATCCGCTCGTGATCTACGTCAACCACAAAAATCGCATCTGGCAAACCCCCCATATCCTTGATGCCGCCAATGCTGCGATCCAGCTTTTCCATTTCACGAGTCAACATCAACACTTCTTTCTTGGTCAACTTCTCGAATGTTCCGTCCTGGCTTTGTGCTTCCAGATCACGGAATCGCTTAATAGACTGACGAATTGTCTTGTAGTTGGTCAGCATCCCACCCAACCAGCGATGGTTAACATACGGCATGTTCGCGCGCTCAGCCTGCTCTTTAATGATCTTGCCCGCTGCTCGCTTTGTACCCACAAACAAAACCTTGTTCTTGTTCCCGGACAGATTAGTCACGAGAGCCAGTGCTTTGTTCATAGCTGGAACAGTGTGCTCCAGATTGATGATATGAATCTTGTTGCGCGCACCAAAGATGTACTTACCCATTTTCGGGTTCCAGTAACGTGTTTGGTGTCCAAAATGTGCTCCTGCCTTGAGCAGGTCACGCATAGTAACTTCAGCCATTTTAATACCTTAATAAATTGGGTTAGACCTCCACACATCCCACCATTCCACCTTCACTTAAAACAGGAAGGCACCCAGAACAATGTGCCGATGCGTGTGTGTTTTTGGTTTCGAAAAATCCATCCAACAGATTTCCGGCGCGCTTTATACCATAAATACCAGTCAATTTAAACCCATTTCATTTCATTTCTATCCTGTCTCGCTTATTGTTACAATACCCGACTTATTGACTGGAGTATTACCGGACGCTTATGAAAGTTACCATAAAAACCGCGGACGAAATCGAAAAGATGCGTGTGGCGGGACGACTTGCCGCCAAGACCCTTGAAATGATTGAGCCCTTCGTCAAGCCGGGCGTGACCACGGGTGAGCTGAACGATATCTGCCATGAATTTATAACCAAGGAACTGGATTGTATTCCGGCCCCACTGAATTATCGAGGCTTCCCCAAGTCCATCTGCACTTCTGTCAATCACGTGATTTGTCACGGCATCCCCTCGGATAAAAAGAAACTCAAGGAAGAAGATGTCGTCAATATCGATATCACTGTCATCAAGGATGAATACCACGGAGATACCAGCAAAATGTTCTTCGTTGGTAAGCGCTCCATCGCTGCAGAAAGACTGGCGCGGATCACGCAGGAATGCATGTACAAAGGCATCCAGGTCATTCGTCCTGGTGCGAGACTCGGAGACATTGGTGCGGTCATCCAGCAACACGCCGAGTCCAACCATTATTCGGTAGTACGCGAATACTGTGGCCACGGGATTGGCAAAGTGTTTCACGAAGAGCCTCAGGTCATGCACTACGGCAAGGCTGGAACCGGCATGGAGCTGAAAGAAGGCATGATTTTTACTGTCGAACCCATGATCAACCAGGGAAAACGGCACTGTAAATTGTTACCCGACGGCTGGACAGTGGTCACCAAGGATCACAAACTCTCTGCCCAATGGGAGCACACGGTACTTGTGACGGCAGACGGCTTCGAAATTCTCACCCTGAGAGAAGAGGAACGTGAGCTGGTGGATAGCTGGAGCAGCCGCTGATCCTATGACCAACACTGCGACGCAACAAGCGCTGAAACTGTTAAACAGCAGCCCTACTCTCAGCCAAGACAGTATCGATGCCCTCATCCATACCGAGAAACCCTCGATCAAAGCAATCAAGCAGAAATTGCAGGAGGCCAGCGACTACCTGGATAAGCACTTTCTGGAGGGGTACGATGTGCGCATTCTGGTCGCTGCGCGCGCCTTCTTCATTGATCGCGTCCTGGCCAGCATCTGGAGCCTTTACGAGTGGACACACCCAGATGCCATCAGCTTGATTGCAGTAGGCGGCTATGGACGTGGCGAACTTCACCCCCACTCAGACATTGACCTGCTGATATTGGCCGATGTTGAGTTTTCTCAACGTGACAACGAGAACATCTCCCAGTTCGTTACACGGCTTTGGGATCTAAACCTGGATATCGGCCAGAGCAGCCGCACCATTGAAGAGTGCATCGCGGTCGCCAAAGACGACATTACAATTGCGACAAACTTACTGGAAACCCGCACCATATTTGGCAATGACCAACTGCGTTGCAGGCTCAGTGAGCGGGCGTACAGCGACGAAGTCTACACCGATCGAGCGTTTTTCCTGGCCAAGCGGGAAGAACAGAAAAATCGCCATGATAAATACAGCGATACGGAATATAACCTGGAGCCCAACCTGAAGGCTTCTCCAGGAACGTTGCGAGACATCCAGACCATCGGCTGGATTACCAAGCGGCATGCCGGATTCAGCAAAAAGCCCAATGAGCAGGACCGCTATCGCTTTCTCACCGATGAAGAGTTTGCCATGCTGGAAGAAGGTGAAACCTTTCTCTGGCGGATGCGGTATGGTCTCCAGATGCTGGCCAAACGCAACGAGAACCGACTATTGTTTGACCACCAACGCAAACTCGCGCCGCTGCTCGGATTTCAGGAAAGCGATGAGCGACTGGGCGTTGAAGCCATGATGAAGAAGTATTACCGTCGCGTACTGAGTCTTGCAGAAATTTCGGACGTGATGCTGCAATACTTCGATGAGACCATCCTCCGCGACTATGAAGAGGAAGTCATCCGCCTGAACAACCGCTTTGTGATCAAAGGTCGGTACATCGAGGCCATCAACAATGGCGTATTCGCGTATGCACCCTACGCGCTGATGGAGGTCTTTCTCCTGGTCGCCCAGCATTCAGCGATTAAAGGGATTCGCGCGACCACCATTCGCGCCATTCGAAGCCATCGACACCTGATTGATGAGAGTTTTCGCAAAGACATTGCCAACACATCGCTCTTCATGGAAATTCTCAAAACACCTCATGCTTTGCATCGAACGTTGTCGTTCATGAAGCGCTACAACGTGCTGGGGCGATACCTGCCGGAGTTCGGTAAAATTATCGGACAAATGCAGCACGACCTTTTCCATATTTATACCGTGGATGCACACACCCTCAAGGTCATTCGCAACCTGGTGAATTTTCACAAGCCCTCGTATCTGGAACAGTTCCCGCTGGCTGGCCGGCTCGTTAAGCGCTTGCCCAAGCAGGAACTGGTGTACATCGCCGGGTTATATCACGACATCGCCAAAGGACGCGGGGGCGATCATTCAGATCTTGGCGCGATTGATGCCAGAAAATTTTGCAAGCGGCATCATTTAAGTGAGCGAGATACGCAGCTGGTGGAGTGGCTGGTAGAGAATCACCTCCTGATGTCAATGACCGCCCAACGCAAGGACACGCAAGACCCACAGGTCATTCATGACTTTGCCGTGGCTATTCCGAGCCAGGTACACCTGGACTACCTTTTTGTGTTGACCGTCGCGGATATTGCCGCCACCAATCCCAAGCTGTGGAACACCTGGCGCGCTACGCTCTTGCGTCAACTCTATCTCGAAGCCCGACGAGCCATCAGGCGAGGCCTGGACAACCCCATCGATCGCGAAGAATGGATCAATGCCACCAAGAGTGAAGCGCAGCTGCTTCTGACACAAAAAGGGTATGCGGAAACAGAAATCAGCCAAGTATGGAGCCTGTTGGATGATGACTATTTCCTTCAGGACTCCACGACAGAAATCGCCTGGCAAACCACGGCACTGATCCAGCATGGAGAAAGCAACGAGCCACTGATTCTCATTCGGGACATTGGTCTGGGCGGCAAAAAAGGCGCAACACAGATCATGATTGCCTTACGCTCAGATACGAACGCATTTGCCGCCACCACCGCCGTATTGGAGCAGCTCAATCTCAATGTTGTCGACGCCAGAATCAGTGCGTCTTCCGACTCATTCAGCCTCAGCAGCTTTATTGTACTGGATGAAAACAACAAACCGTTTGCCAAAGACGAAGACAGAAAAGCACGCGTTCAACAAAGATTGTTTGAGGAGCTGGACGATCCCGACGACTATCCGGAAATCATCAAGCGGAGAACACCAAGACACCTGAAACTGTTCTCTTTTCCCACGGAAGTCACCTTCAGTAATGATACGCAGCACCAGAGAACCATTATGGAAGTCATCACCCCGGACCGACCGGGACTGTTGGCCAAAATCGGGCTGGCGATGTTTGATCACGATGTTTCACTGGTCAGCGCGCGCATCGCCACACTCGGCGAACGAGTGGAGGACGTTTTCTGTATTACTGACAAACAGGGGCACCCCATCAGTGATCCAGCGCTCTGCGCGTCACTGAGTGAAGAAATCAGCCAACTGCTGGACGAAAGCGACAGCTGATATGGCTGGAAAGACAGGCCCGGCGACATTGTGAATGGACATACAAACGCAAGAGAAACCCTGAAATAATGAATCCCGAACTCGACAAACTACACCCCTACCCCTTCGAAAAACTGACTGCTCTGAAATCGGGGATCAGCCCTCCGAAAGAGCTTAATCATATTGCGCTTTCCATCGGCGAACCCAAGCATCCAGCACCGGACTTTGCGCTGCAAACCCTGGAAAACAATCTGGATAAGACCGCAGTGTATGCCGCCACAAAAGGTTTGCCTGAACTTCGACAAGCCATTTGTCGCTGGTTGTCGGATCGGTTCCAGATTCCTGAGAATACGCTTGATCCCGACACCAATGTATTACCGGTTGCAGGCACACGAGAAGCCTTGTTTTCATTCACCCAAGCCTGCATCGACCGCAGCCGTCCAGCCAAAGTCATCTCCCCAAATCCCTTTTACCAAGTCTACGAAGGGGCTGCACTCCTGGCAGGTGCAGAGCCGATTTATTTGCCGTGCATCGAAGAAAACAACTTCCTGCCGAACTATGAGGCAGTGCCGGAAGCCGTTTGGAAAGACTGCCAGCTTCTGTTTATCTGCAGCCCGGGCAATCCAACTGGCACGGTGACAAACCAGGCAACTTTGAGCAGGCTTATCGAACTGTCTGACAAATACGACTTCGTCATCGCCTCAGACGAATGTTACTCTGAGATCTATTGCGATGAGTCCGATCCCCCGATCGGTTTGCTCGAGGTATGTGCACGCCTGGGCCGGACAGATTTTAGAAACTGCGTGGTGTTCCACAGTTTATCGAAACGATCAAATCTTCCGGGTCTCCGCTCCGGATTTGTTGCTGGCGACGCGAATTTGTTGAAACACTACCTCGCCTATCGCACATACCACGGTTGTGCACTCCCGATACATCATCAAATGGCATCCATTGCCTGCTGGGGAGATGAAATGCACGTCAAGGAAAACCGGGCATTGTACCGCCAGAAGTTCGAAGCAGTGCTTTCAGTCCTTCAGCCGGTCATGAAGGTTCACCAGACCGATGCCAGCTTCTATTTGTGGCCTGAAACCCCCATTGGCGATGAATCGTTCGCCGCCCAACTCTTTGCCCAGGAGAACGTTACGGTGCTTCCCGGCTCCTACCTGAGCCGCACGGTCAATGGCATCAATCCGGGCAGGAATCGGGTGCGTATGGCACTGGTTGCGAGCGTTGACGAGTGTATCGAAGCGGCGGAACGCATTCGACGGTTTATTAACTCTCTTTCTTGATCTGTTTACCCTGGGAGCGAACATTGTGCAGATTATTATGTACGGCATTAAGAACTGCGACACGATGAAAAAGGCCATTAAATGGCTGAACGAGACAGACATCCCCTTTCTATTTCACGACTACAAAAAATCGGGCATTGGGGATAAGGAATTGAGGCAATGGCATGCGCACCATGATCTCGATACGCTGATCAACAAAAGAGGAACAACCTGGCGCAAGCTCAGCGATACTGAAAAACAGGTGATAGAAAACGGGGAGCTCACGGATGAAGCCATCCAGCTGATTCAGCAGAACAGCTCAATGATAAAACGCCCCATACTTAACGTGGACGGAAAAATCCAGGTAGGCTTCAACGACCAGGCATATACATCGCTCTTCGGCTAAGAAACGCATCGCGTCAATCTATTTTCTAAAACAGCAACACAGGACACTAACATGACTTTTGCTTTTGGCTTGGGTGTAGGCACCCAGAACAAACAGGGAAACTGGCTGGAAGTTTATTACCCGGCTCCCGTATTGGCACCAGAACCTGCACTGATCAACTGCGTTCAGGAAGCCATTGGCTCCGCAGCGGGCAATCAGGCCATCACATTGTCTGCGGACCAGCTATCCATTCTCGCAGATGCACTGACGGCTGCAGGTCTGACTGACCAGGCTGCCACCGCACAAGCGCTCACCAAGTCAGTCCGCCCAGTGGTCCTCACGCTTTTGGAAACAGATTCAGAAGCCACTTCCACGCCCGAAGTCTATTTAAAACTTCACCTGCTGAGCCACCGTCTGGTGAAACCGCATGGTGTTAACCTCAGCGGGATTTTTGGCCAACTGCCCAATATTGCCTGGACCAACGAAGGTGCAATCGACCTGACTGAATTACCGGAGCGTCAGCTTTCCGCCCGTGCCTCCGGCAACGTACTGGAAGTGAAGTCTGTCGACAAGTTTCCACAAATGACGGACTACGTGGTGCCAGCGGGAGTGCGCATTGCAGACTGTGCGCGTGTTCGACTGGGCGCTTACATCGGGGAAGGCACAACGATCATGCACGAGGGCTTTGTCAACTTCAATGCTGGCACCGAGGGCACATCCATGGTGGAAGGGCGCATTTCTGCCGGTGTCATGGTCGGGAAAGGCTCTGATTTGGGCGGCGGCTGCTCGACCATGGGTACACTCTCAGGTGGCGGGAATATTATCATTTCTGTTGGAGAGAACAGCCTGATTGGTGCAAATGCAGGCATTGGCATCCCGCTGGGCGATCGCTGTACGGTGGAAGCGGGGCTGTATATCACCGCAGGCACCAAAGTGGTTCTGCTTGATGATACAAACAAGGAGGCTGGCATCGTAAAAGCACGAGAGCTTGCCGGGAAAACCGACCTGCTGTTCCGGCGAAACTCCACCAATGGACAGGTGGAGTGTAAAACGAACCAAACCGCCATTGAACTCAATGAGGCGTTGCACGCACACAACTGATGCGGACTATCCTACCCTTTGCCAGATCCCAAGGATCTGGCCATTCACATGACATTCGAACGGATCAGCGATATGACAGGCAGCTACACCGCGCCGAATCAGCTTTCAAAAACCATCCAACTGGCTTTTGAGTTGATTTCCCGAGCGTCTGTCACTCCGGATGATAAAGGCTGCCAGGAAGTCTTGATTCGCCGCCTGGAAGCTCTGGGATTCACCATTCACCGATTACCTTATGGAAACGTCACGAACTTTTGGGCACGACGCGGATCTGAGGGGCCGGTATTTGCATTTGCAGGCCATACAGATGTCGTACCCACAGGGCCTGAAAGCCAGTGGCAGCACCCACCTTTTGAGCCCGTCGTGGAAGACGGATTTTTATGCGGCCGAGGTGCGGCGGACATGAAAGGAAGTCTGGCTGCCTTTATCACCGCCACCGAAGCATTCCTGGCCTGCTGCCCGCAGCATCAGGGCTCTATTGGCTTTCTGATCACAAGTGACGAAGAAGGCGATGCACATAACGGCACTCGAAAAGTGATGGAATGGCTGGCGTCGCGAGAAGAAAAGATAGATTGGTGTCTGGTGGGTGAGCCATCGAGCACCCACACACTTGGCGACATCATTAAAAATGGCCGGCGCGGCTCACTCCACGGACACCTGACCGTCAAAGGCATACAGGGGCACGTGGCATATCCACATTTTGCCAGAAATCCCATACACGACGCACTACCCGCACTTCACGCGCTCGCCACTGAGGTCTGGGATGCCGGGAATGCTCATTTTCCCCCCACCACATTTCAAATTACCAATATGCATGCCGGAACCGGTGCCCACAATGTCATTCCCGGGGAAAACAGGCTCCAATTTAACTTTCGGTACAGCACGGAACTCACCCAGTCGATCATTCAAGAGCGGGTCGAAGCCATTCTTGAAAGACACGGCATTAAGTACAACCTGGAATGGGAGCTCAGCGGCGAGCCATTCCTGACCCAAACCGGGCCACTGATGGATGCTGCGCAGAAAGCAATTCGCCAGGTAACCGGGACTGAGACGGCGCTCTCTACCAGTGGCGGCACGTCGGATGGTCGATTTATCGCGCCTGCGGGAACACAGGTGATTGAACTGGGCCCAATCAACGCCACCATCCACAAGGTCAACGAAAAAGTGAGCGTGAAAGATGTGGATCAATTGGCCAAAATTTATGAAAGTATTCTCCACCAGCTTGTGGGAGAAAAGCAATATCTGTTTAGAAACGGACAATAGTGCTCATTAAATAATCATTTTCCTTTGTAATTGCCGTGGCGGGCAGTAAAATGCGCGTTAGAATTTTCAAGCAATGGTTAAAGGTGGGTGCATGAATCAGGTGTTGTCAGAGCAGATGAGCGTAACCGCTGAGAATCTGGCAGAAATCATCCATAGCCTGAGTGAGCAGAATGACGCATTCACAGTCACTGAGCTGGCATCTTACATCGGCTTAACGCCGTCGCACTTGAACCAAATCATGCGACGAGAACGAACGCTTCACCTCGGTGTAGCACACAAAATTACTGAGTTTCTCCAACGGTATTCGGAAACCGCACATTTGATCAGCCCATTGTGCGCTGAACAAGGGCGAGAGCAGGAACCTGAATCGACAAACGGAACCATCAATATCGATCACACAATCAAGCAATTAACACACAAGGCTGGCGGCAAGGCAGCCTTACTGAACAAGGTCAATGAACCACTACCCAGCGCCCCCTTCGAGCAACTCTCCTACGAAGACACGCTGGAATACCTGGAGTTGGCCGGCGTGCTCAGCCGCTATCTCGTACGATTTGGCCAGTACAGTGCCATTCAATTTATAGAAACTGAGCAATTCGAACGTATCATTGAGCAGTTAACGCTCGCTAAGTTAAACAAAAAAGCAAGAACAGAGTAGCCTCCCATGACAAGGACTGAATCCGCTGAAAATATCATTGCTTTCCCAGACCTGGAAAGCCTGAAGCAACAGGAAAAGCTCACACTGGCATTGCATGCACTGTCCGATGACCTGCCTGGCGGCAAGCACAAGCAACTGCTTGACCTGGCCATTGAACAGATACTTCGCAAAGAGCAGATCCAGGTTTCGCTCAATGCACTCAAGCAACAGCACGTTGAGTCACGCTATCAACAAGACCTCAGAATAACTCTGCTGGAGGACCAACTTATCTGGCTGGCGGAGAGGCTCTCATCGCTGCAAACACGGACCGTGGATTTGGAAGACTTCAGCTCGTACAAACGCGCACTTGAGAACATTGAGACCATCCAGAAGCACCATCAAAAGAACATCGATGATACGCTGCGTGTGCTGGAACCATACGGCAGTCGTGGTGAATCCGATATGGCAGACGCCGTGCGAAGAATAGTCATTGAAGCGCGCGCAAAAAACTACCAGATGGATGAGCTAAAAAAAGACGGTGAGACAGGACAACAGGAAGTAAAGCGATTACTCCAAAAACTGGTGAATGCAAAAGCGGAAACAGAACAATCTCTCGAAGAAGTGTCATCACTCAAACAGGCACTCGTTCGCGAACAGGCAGAGCATAAGGAAACAAGCGAAGAATCACTCAAACTCAAACAACGGGTGAAGCAGGCAAAAGACTCGCTGCTGAATACCAAGGTAATTCGACAGGAGCTGGAACAAAAAATCGCTGAAAACCACATCGTTATCGAAGCACTGGAGTCCAGACTCGCCGAAGAAATCGAACAAACGGCTAAGCTTACCAACGAAAAGGGGATGGTGCAGCGGGAGCTTGCTAAAACCGAAGCCAAACTTGCGATTAAAAACGAGTATGCCAGCACCGTCGCAGCAGAGCGCACAAGCCTCACAGATAGCGTGCAACCACTCCAGAAGCAATTGCGGCTGAGAAATCAGTGGCTTGGAGGCACTACAGCCTCACTGATACTGGCACTCGGGTTCATTGCGTGGCAAAATTACGCCTTATTATCCCGGCTTTTTGGATAACACTGTCACGCACAAGCATGAAAATAACCAAGTCAATGGAAGCACTGGAGGCCGATCAGGCCCGACTGTTCAAACGTTTTGTCTCGGGCGGCATATTACTCATTGGCAGTCTGGTTTCGGTTTTCATGCTTAATATGTACCTGCCCCCATCTCATACGCAGGAAATTTACGCGCTCATCGCCTTGGTACTCGCGGCACTCGGCGGTCTGCTTGCACTGACCAGCTACCTGGGATTAATCTGGATTCGCATTAAACTGTTTTTGGAGCGCAAATGAGCACAACCGACCAGAGACCACCGGATATCGAAATCTATATCCGCAGTTGCTCCATAGAAACAATTCAGCAATGGCTCAGCCATGCGTTTGATGAAGTAAGCCCTCTGGTAAATTTGTCGCCCTCCACCTTCGAGGCAGACTGCGGGCTGGCAAACCAACGCTGCCAGATTCTCATCCATGAAAAGGCGGCTGGCAAGCAATACACGTCTGTTTGGTTTAAGCAAAACCATACCCCTTGGATCGATGATCTCGCCTGTGCACAGAGCGCAGCCGCGCACATGAAAACAGAAGTGCGGTGTGCGAATGGTGGCTGGCAGGAAGGCGCGAATGAAGATGAGAGCTGGTGGAAAGTCACTGAAGAAGGCCAGACGCTGACCGCCTGGCGCTAATCCATTTGGGCCCCATTAACTAACTACCGGACCACTGACACGTTGTCGGCCTGCATGCCTTTTTCGCCCTCAGAGACAGAAAACTTCACCGTCTGGCCCTGCTTCAGACTCCGGTGACCTCTTCCCCGAATTGAGCGAAAGTGCACAAAAATATCTTCGCCGTTGGACCGAGTAATAAAACCAAACCCTTTTGATACATTAAACCATTTCACTGTACCGGATTCCCGACCATCATTCGGATCGTCATCTTCCGACGCTTCATCGCTGGACGAAATCCCTTGAATGGCAAGCAGTGCAACTAAAAACAGGGCCACGGAAACTAAGTAGACAGCAATGCCGGCACTCGTCCCCATAAACCCGACAAAGCCGACTTCTTCCCCTGCGACGATGAATCTTACAGAGTCAGAGAGTACTGATACGAGCGCACCCCACACGATTGGGGCAGGCACAGCAAACAGTAAACTCAGTAATACCTTACGTACTAACGCATTTTCCATTCAGATAACCTCGATTTCTCAATGAACGTAACCAAGGGGTGAGCAGACAAATAAACAGATGTACGCGCTGCGCGCGCGACATATAGGTCGGTCCAACTACAGCAAACCGATCTGCGCCGGTAGGCAGAAAAAATCACCCCAAGTACCCATATAATGTTTTATTATTCGCAGTAATTGTTATACGCCCTTCGGGCTCAATTCAAGAGCACGCCCAAAAGGTCGCGCCTATGATAACAAAATTCATTCAGCAAAAAACCGCCTGCCAGGAAAAACCCATGCCAACCACTCTGAAAGAAGTATTACTGAGGTTAAACGAACTCGAAACGAGATTCGCGTTCCAGGAAGACCTCGTGGAGTCACTCAACACAACTGTCGCCAATCAACAGGAAGAACTGGAAAAGCTGTGGCAAGCCAACCGTGTCTTGAAACAGCAACTGACAAAGCTGGAATACCATGCCGGAGGGCGCGGCGATGAAGCACCACCGCCGCATTATTGATTCTTAAAGAAAGAGAGGGGATGTCGGCTTGATTACTTTACGCGCCCGTAAGTGTCTTCGAAACGAACAATATCATCTTCTCCCAAATAAGCGCCGGTTTGAACCTCTATAATCTCCAGCGGTATTACTCCGGGATTCGCGAGGCGGTGCACCACACCTAGCGGAATATAGGTAGACTGGTCTTCAGTCAACAACAGCTCCTCTTCCCCGCGGGTGACCAATGCGGTTCCGCTGACGACAATCCAGTGCTCGGCTCGATGGTGATGTTTTTGCAGGGACAATTTTGCACCCGGCTTAACCATGATGCGCTTTACCTGAAATCGCTCACTTGACGCAACACCCTCATAAGTTCCCCACGGGCGATGCACTTTTTTGTGAAAGCGGTGCTCTTCGCGCTCCTGTTGTTTTACTTTATCAACCAGTTTTTTGACATCCTGTACGCGAGATTTGTCGGCCACCAGAACGACATCATCCGTTTCCACAATGACATGATCCTGGAGACCAATCGCCGCAATCAGCCGAGAATCAGAATGAATGTAGCTGTTACTGACATCCTCAACAATGACATCTCCGCGACACACATTGCCATGGCCGTCCTGTTCGTGGATTTCCCACAGCGCTGACCAGGACCCAACATCACTCCAACCCGCATCCAACGGGACAACGACAGCATCTTCGGTTTTTTCCATCACCGCATAATCGATGGAGTCTTCCGGTGATTGCTCAAAGGCTTCTCGATTTACCCGGATAAAGTCCAGGTCTGTTTCACTCCGATCCAGGGCAACCTGAGCACATTGCACCATGGCTGGGTGGAATTTATTCAACTCTTCCAAATAGCGATCCGCTCGAAACACGAACATTCCGCTATTCCAATAAAAACTGCCGTCTGCGAGGTAGGCTTTTGCCGTTTCAAGATCCGGCTTTTCCACAAATTGGCTTACACGAGCCCACTGACCAAGGCTTTCTCCTGACTGGATGTAACCATAACCCGTGTGCGGGGCATCCGGTACGATACCAAATGTCACCAGTTTGCCCTGTTCCGCTGCCGATGCAGCCGTTTTAACAGCACGGGCAAAGACGGCAGAGTCCTTGATAACATGATCCGCCGGCATAACCAGAAGGATCGCGTCAGCACTCAGTGTCAGCGCTTGAATTGCTGCCAGAGCAATGGCAGGCGCGGTGTTTTTCCCGACAGGCTCTAACAAAATACTCGCCTGCTTCAATCTGTTTTGCGCCTGCAATACGCCCGCAACCATGAAGCGGTGATCATCGTTACATACCACAGTGACCGCAGAGACATCCTCAATACCTTCCAGGCGGACAATGGTGTTGCCCAACAAGGAATTATCGTCGACCAGGTTCAGAAACTGCTTGGGATAGGCCTGACGAGAGAGAGGCCACAGACGGGTGCCAGACCCACCAGACAGTACAACGGGGATAATCAAAGCATACTCCAATAGTTAATTTGCTCGCGTGCCAGTCAAATGCAGTTGCAGCATCAGGCAACGCCTTCTTTCTGGACCGGTTTTAATACTTTTACCTTGCTCGACGCAAGCTCCATTTCTCGATTTTGCTGCCAGACCAGATCACGGTTTTCCGAGGATGGTCGAAAGTCTGTCGGCGCTCGCAGCAACAGCCCTCGCACCCGGTCGCAATCAAACGTGTGGCAAGCACGATCCAATTCTTCCAGCAAAGGAATCAAATCCGCCCAGGCAAGATACTGCTCCTGTGCTTTCATAATTCTGCAGTGCTCCGTGCCCATGGGATTGTCTCCGATGAGCACTTCTTCAAACAACTTCTCGCCCGCCCGCAGACCAGTGTAGGAAATTTCGATATCACCTTCAGGCTGTTTGTCATCTTTCACTTCATAGCCCATGAGGTGAATCATCTTTCTGGCCAGATCATCAATTTTTATCGGGCTCCCCATATCGAGCACGAAAACTTCACCGCCTGCCCCCATGGCACCCGCCTGCAGCACCAGTTGTGCAGCCTCCGGTATCGTCATGAAGTAACGGGTAATGTCGGGGTGCGTAACGGTAACCGGTCCACCCTTTTTAATCTGTTCCCGAAACAGAGGCACCACGGAGCCGGAAGACCCAAGCACGTTGCCGAATCGAACCATACAAAACCGGGTACTGGCCTGACGCTCAGCCAACCCTTGCAAAACCAGTTCCGCCATCCGCTTGCTGGCCCCCATAATATTCGTGGGTCGAACCGCTTTATCCGTTGAAATCAGCACAAAGGTTTCTACCCCCGCCCGTATCGCAGCCTCGGCACAGTACCAGGTACCAAATACATTGTTGCGCACACCTTCGACAATATTGTGCTCAACCATCGGTACATGCTTATAAGCCGCAGCGTGATACACGGTTTCCACACCAAAGGTGCGCATGATGACTTCAACCCGATGCTCTTTCTGGACAGATCCGAGGACAGAGACGATCTCAACCGCCAGTCCCCGACTTCGTACCAATTTGCTGAGCTCCTGCTCAATCTGATACAGCGCGTACTCGGAAAGCTCAAACAAAACCAGTCTCTTGGGTCGCTGCTCCACCACTTGGCGGCAGAGCTCCGAGCCGATAGAGCCACCCGCCCCCGTCACCATCACCACTTTACTGGTGATGCAATTCGAAATCAGTTCGGGTATCGGCGTGACTTCATCTCTACCGAGCAAGTCTTCGATTTCAACGTCCTTCACTTCTGCGATGGTTGCCTTTCCTGAAATAATGTCACTCATGGAAGGAATGGTTTGTACCTTGACCGGAAAATCTTCCAGAAATCTCAAAATCAGACTTCGCTTGGAGCGTGGCGTGTTCCCCAATGCCAACAAAATTCGCCGGGCTCCATACCGCTCGATTACATCCGCAAGGTGGACCGTCGGGTACACGCGAAGTCCATTCAGAATACTGCCTTGTCGCAAGGGGTTGTCGTCGATAAACGCAACAGGATGAAACTGGTTTCCCTGAAACAGAATCGAGTGCAGCTGCAAACCAGAACTTCCTGCCCCGTAGATGATGACCCGCTCTTTGGATTTCATCATCTGATGCTGAAAAATAAATCGGATGGTCATGCGTGAACCACCCACAAACAAAAATGCAAAGGTCCAGTAGATAAACCAGACAGAACGCGGAATCGGAGCCTCAAAAAACATCCCTGCCAGAGCTAAAGAAAAGGCTGAAATTGTCACTCCCAGGAGAATGGCAGACGTCGCATGATTACTCATGTAGCGGATGACCGCCCGATACAAGCCAAACCGAACAAAAGCGGCGATACTCAATAGACAGGTGACAGCGATGGTGAAGTAATAGGCAGACGAGACAGGCGTGAAGACTTCGCCTAATCTCAATGACATCGCCAGCCAAAACGCGAAGGGAAGGAAGAGCAAGTCCGCCAGAACTGAGACGATTCGTTTGTTTTTCCGGGAGAGAGTAAATAAATGCGCGATCATGCGATAGTTGTAGCTTCCATAGTCAAACTCTGAGCAGCCTCACCGACCTTCAATCAAAGGTGAACACGTCAGTACTGCTGTGTTGCATCCTGTCAATGCTTCGGTGCTAGACATTCCTAAAGACGCAGCCAGCCCCTTGGATTGCCACACATTGTAGACCTTTTAACTGGCTTTTTCACCTGCTCTGACATAACGCTGGACAAAAAAGAGCGGGGCCAATGCGGCGAACACAACGAACAAGGCGTACCGGTCCAAATATTGGGTTAAGAATGCGAGCGGAGCAAGCCAGAAACAGTTAACGGCTCCCACAATCAAACTCACCTTAGCGTGACTATTCCATCGCCGGGCCAGAATCTGATAGGCATGCGAACGGTGGGCCTGCAAAAAAGGTTGTCGATCTGCAATTCGCCGAAGCAATGTGTAGGTGGCATCCACCCAAAAAACGGCCAGCAAAACCAACCAAAACCAGAGAGTAACCGTGCTACTTAACACAGATAGCGAGACGATAATGCCAATGGCCAGCCCACTAAATCCACTCCCGACGTCACCCATGAACAGTTTTGCTCGGGGAAAATTCCAACAAAAGAAACCGGTCGTGGCACTGATAAGAACAAGACTCACACTCATAGGCGGAGTTTGGGTATCAGGTGCGACCAAATAAAGATAACCAACGAAACAGCACAGCACAGAGATGACCTCAATACTAAGAATACCGTCAATGCCGTCCATAAAATTAAACAAGTTGATCAGCCAACTGAGCGCGATAACCATCACCAACCAGACCATCGGCAGCGGCATCCAGTTCCAGCCAACTGACTCGACCCACGCGCCGACTGGTGCAATTTGATTACAGAAAACTACCGCTATCAGGCTGACCCCCAAGTGAACCCCAAAACGAACAGGTGACGCGACGTGACCACGATCGTCAATCAAGCCAACCATCGCGACAGGGAGCGTTGGCGCAAGCAAAGCCCATAATAAGGACGATGCCACCTCACCAGAAACCGCCAATAAAAAGAGTCCTATAACCCAACTCAAAACAACAGCCACCCCACCGCCTCTGGGCGTAATTTGCGTGTGGGAGCTTCGGGCGTTGGGGTGGTCGAGCAAGCCTAATGGGTGTGCACGCTGCTTAACTATCCAAGCAAGAAAGAGAGAAACTGCAAAACCGGCGCTGCAGGCCGTCAGAAGTGCGCTAGTCATACCACAGCAAAGCTGGATTCGACACCCATTGCTGCAAGCATGTATCCAGCCCTACCTGCCAGTCTGGCACTGGAAATCCCAGCCGACCAAAATGAATGCTCTCTAACACTGAATTTTTGGGCCGCTTCACTTTGGAAGGAAAGTCAGAAGAGGAGACAGGTTTTACACTCACCGGGTGTTCTATCAACTGAAAGTGCTCCGCTCGGGTAATAATGGCACACGCAAACTCATACCATGAAACCGCGGGTAAAGAAGGGATGTGTAGGACACCCCGCAACCCCGCCTTTTGCGCTCCCCCTAGCAATAGCGCTTTAACCACAAACTGTGCTACATCCCCAGCGAATGTTGGGCCTCCGACTTGATCATTAACGACATGCAGTTCAGTTCGGTTGCGAGCAAGGTTCAGCATAGTTTTTACAAAATTTCGCCCACGCACCCCAAACAACCAGCTGACTCGGCAAATTAACGCCTCGGGATAGATCTCAAGGATTTTTATTTCCCCGGCTCTTTTTGATGCACCATAAACGCTGGTCGGTTGAGTACAGTCCTCCTCGATATACCCGCTGTTTTTTTCCCCGTCAAAAACATAGTCCGTTGAAAAATGAACAAACGCACATCGGTGCCCTCGACATAAATCAGCAAGATTTCCAACGGCAATCTCATTGACTAAACGAGCCTGCTCTTTCTGATCCTCCGCCAGGTCCACTGCTGTATAGGCAGCCGCATTAACGACACAGTCAAATCCGCCTGCGTCAAACACACTCTCAAGCGCCAGACGGTCTGTTATGTCTATACGCCCCCCATCGCGCCCCATGGGTGATACCGTAGACACTCCAGAATGGGTGCACACAGTGCGCAATGCCGAGCCTAATTGACCGTGCTCTCCAAAAATTAACACCCTCATCGTTTTTCCACGGATGTAAACAGTGGCCACTCCTTGTCCCTTTCGGACAACTGAGGATCAACTATCGGCCAGTCTATTGCAAATAACGGATCATCCCACCGGATGCCCGCTTCGTGCCCGGGATCATAAAAGTCGGTACACTTGTACTCAAAGTCGGCAATCTCGCTGAGCGTGCAAAACCCATGAGCCAACCCTGAAGGAATGTATAACTGTCGATGGTTTTCCTCAGAGAGCATTACCCCGACCCACTTGCCGAATGTCGGGGAGTTCTCACGAATATCCACCGCCACATCAAAGACTTCACCGCGTGTGCAGCGGACCAACTTACCCTGCGGACGGCGCGTCTGATAATGCAAGCCACGAAGAACGCCTTGGGTGGATCTCGACTGATTATCCTGAACAAAGTCGACATCAATACCTGCTGCGCGAAAATGCTCTTTTTGATAGGTTTCCACGAAAAAGCCGCGGTTATCCCCAAAAACCTTGGGCTCAATTATCAGCACCCCGAGTATATCTGTTTCTATAAACTTCATTGAGTCACAACTCGCAATAAATACTGACCATAGCCGGTTTTCTCCAATGCTTGTCCTTGCCGCATCAAATCCTCACGCGTAAGCCAACCTTTTCTGTATGCAATTTCTTCCAGACAGGCAATTTTGAGCCCTTGCCTGGATTCAATCACTTTGACGAACTGTGACGCCTCCAACAAGCTGTCATGGGTTCCTGTGTCCAGCCACGCAAAACCTCGACCCAATTGTTCCACACGCAGGTCGCCGCGCTCCAGGTATGCATTGTTGACCGCCGTTATCTCAAGCTCCCCCCTCCCTGACGGTAGAATACCTTTTGCAATATCAATCACTTGATTATCGTAAAAATATAAACCAGTGACCGCAAAGTTTGACTTGGGTTTTGTCGGTTTTTCCTCGATGGATAACGCGTTTCCGGTGTCGTCAAATTCAACCACTCCGAATCGTTCAGGGTCACTGACCCAATAACCGAAAATGGTCGCTCCTGACTCATACGCCGCAGCTTGCTCCAGTAGCTGCCTAAATCGAGGCCCATAGAAAATGTTGTCTCCCAGCACCATGCATACAGAGTCTCTGCCTATAAAGTCTTCGCCGATGATAAATGCCTGAGCCAATCCCTCCGGGCGCGGTTGTTCCGCATAAGAAAACCGAATTCCCCACTCATCACCACTCCCCAAAAGCTTTCGAAAATAAGGAAGGTCATCCGGTGTTGATATAACCAGAATATCACGGATGCCAGCCAACATAAGCACAGACAGCGGATAGTAAATCATAGGCTTATCGTAGATTGGCAGGAGTTGCTTCGATACCCCCCGTGTAATCGGGTGTAGCCTTGATCCGGCCCCGCCGGCCAGCACAATTCCTTTCACTGTTTTCCCCTCTGCTGTATGGTAGGTGACTCTATCATTTCTTTACCTCAGCCCAAGCCGCTCTCCGCGGTAAACATCAGTTTGCACGTGCTCGACCCAGGACTGGTTGTTTAAAAACCAGCGGACAGTTTTCTCAAGTCCCGATTCAAATGTTTCCAGCGGCTTCCAACCTAGCTCTCTCTCAATTTTCGACGCATCGATCGCGTACCTCAAGTCATGCCCAGGACGGTCAGGTACATGGGTAATCAACTCCTTGTAGGTTGTAATACCCTCAGGCTTGTTTGGGTACAACTTATCCATCAGATCACAAATCAACATGACCACCTGAATGTTTTCTTTTTCATTATGGCCACCTATATTATAGGTTTCCCCAACTTTCCCTTTTTCCACCACAAGCACCAATGCTCTGGCATGGTCTTCCACATAAAGCCAGTCCCTGACTTGATTTCCCTTGCCGTAAACAGGGAGGGGCTTTCCCAGTAGCGCATTTTGAATCACGAGTGGAATAAGTTTTTCGGGAAAATGAAAGGGCCCATAGTTGTTAGAGCAGTTCGTCACGATGATGGGAAGCCCAAAAGTTGCCCCCCATGCTCGTACCAAGTGATCAGAGGCGGCTTTTGACGCCGAATAAGGCGAATTGGGCGCATAACGGTGTTGTTCATCAAACAATCCGGTCGCTCCCAAACTCCCATACACCTCATCCGTCGAAATATGATGAAAACGGAAGCTCGACTTCCTTTCAGGGGCCAACCGCGAATAGTAGTTTTTTGCAGCTTCAAGCAGTGTGTAGGTGCCAAGGATATTCGTTTGGATGAACGCGCCTGGGCCATCAATGGAGCGATCTACGTGAGATTCCGCCGCCAAATGCATGATGGCATCTGGCTGAATTCGCTCCAGAGTTTCTTGAATGAGAGTCGTATCGCAAACATCACCGAGAACAAATTCATACCGTTCAGATTCCGCCACTGCCTCAAGGTTGCTTAGATTTCCCGCATACGTCAGCTTATCAAGCACCACTGCTGAGTGCGCAGTTTCACTGAGTAAATAGCGAACCACCGCAGACCCAATAAAGCCAGCCCCCCCCGTAACCAAGACCTTCATCACCACCTCACATTACCACCTCACATTACCACCAACGCAACAAAGTGCTCATTTCTGCTCTAACAAGCGTAGCCTATTTGATACATCCTATGATACCTCTTATAAAATTACCGAACATTAACAGTGTTTTACGAAGATTCGAACAGGAATGCGTGAGACATTTCCTCATAGCGTGAGAGATCTCGCACAGAAAAAATCAGAAATCTCTTCTTTTTTTTCATAGGCATTCTCTTAAAATGCCTCGCATGCATGGATGCATAACTGTAGGGATGAAAAAAGGATGACAGCAGTTGCTTAAGGATTAGCAAAAACTCCAGGGAAGGGTTCAGAGGGATGTTGAACCCACCCTACCTCCTGCTACTTTGTATTTACCCAGACTGCGCTCACCGTTACCCCCCTGCCCCATATTGATTAATTCAACATAAGGACATGTTGTTGTGGGATCACTACTCAACTTGGCTCAGGCACTATTCGCTTCATTGCTGCTCGCCCTCTTGGTGTCGGGAGTTTCTCATGCGGAGCTGATGACCGCCAAAACCACGCAACGCACCAACTCAACCGTCGCTTTCCAAGGCAAAGTCAATATCAACACGGCCGATGCAGCCACATTGGCAAAGTATCTTAAAGGCGTTGGTTTGAAGAAAGCCAAGGCAATTATCGATTACCGAAAAACGTACGGCGCTTTCGTTAGTGTGGATGAACTCACAGAGGTGAAAGGCATCGGCCCCGGCATACTAAAGCGCAACCTGGCAGTCATCACTCTGCACTGACCTATCATAGCTCCACTTCATCCAAGTGCTCTGGCACGCAGGCTCGCCAGCCTAATCGGTCCTGAATCTTCGCCCGCAGGCTATCGGAAGCCACCGGTTCTCCATGGGTGACAAAAGTGCGTTTTGGCTGTGCAGAAGCCGTGCCCAGCCAGGCCAGTATGTCTTCATAATCCCCATGCGCGGAGAGCGAATCAAAGTGATGAACCTCCGCACTGACCGGGTAAAACTTCCCGTGAATTTTCACTTGCTTTGCGCCATTCACGATGGCATCCCCGCGTGTTCCAGGCGCTTGAAAGCCAAGAAACACAATACTGTTCTTATGATTTGGCGCGAGAGACTTAAGGTGATGCAGAACCCGTCCACCCGTGGCCATGCCACTGGCCGAGATGATAATGCTCGGGAATCGCTGCCCATTCAACGCCATGGACTCCTCGGCAGTCCGCACAAAGGTCGTATTTCGGTCAATATGCTGGCACTGTACTTTCGACAACTTGTGCTCTTTGTGATGCTGACAAAATGTTTCCGTTGCGTTAATCGCCATAGGGCTGTTCAAATAGACTGGCACATTGGGTATGCGCCCCTGCTCTTTCAATACATCAATGATATATAGGACAGTCTGCGCCCGGCCCACAGCGAACGAAGGCATCAGAACTATCCCCCCACGATTCACTGTTTTATTAATTATCGCTTCGAGAAACTCAAAGGCATCCACATTGTCATGCAAACGATCGCCATAAGTGGACTCCACAACCAGATAATCTGCCTCAGATATTGGTTCCGGCGGGCGCATGACCAGGTCATTTTGTCTGCCGACATCCCCTGAGAACAAAATACTCTTCCCGTTATTGCTCACTTTGATTGATGCAGAACCAAGAATATGGCCGGCCGGGCGAAACTCTATGCGCATTGCCCCCAACTTGATCTGCTCGTGAAAGTGAATGGGCTCAAAGAGTTTCAAACTCGCGATCGCCTCTTTTTCCGTATACAACGGTAATGCCGGGCTGTGTTTAGAAAACTTTTTCAGATTTGCGTAATGCGCATCTTCTTCCTGGAGATAACCGGAATCGGGTAACAATATCCGGCACAATTCATAAGTCGCTTGCGTACAATAGATTTTTCCATGAAAGCCAGCTTTCATCAGCGCAGGAATAAAGCCGCTGTGATCAATGTGAGCGTGAGTCAACAACACCGCATTGACGGACGCTGGGTCCAGCGGTAACTTTTTCCAGTTGCGCTCCCTCAGGTTCTTCACTCCCTGGTAAAGACCGCAATCTATCATGAGCTGATTATGCCCTTCACTCAACAGATATTTTGATCCCGTCACAGTCCCTGCGGCCCCCAGAAATCTAAGCTTCATATGGATTCCCTAAAAAAGATATTTTCGATTAGACTAGTGAAGGACAATCTCTCACCAGGCTGAGTAAAATACACATCAACACGTCGCCTTTTGCATTATGAACAACTCCAACAATTTTTTACATCTGAAACGCATAGGGATTGATACGCATCAAGAACCGGTCGTGTATATGCGTGAAGACTGCCATGTGTGCCGCGCTGAAGGATTTGATGCTCAGACCCGGGTCAGGATCGTCACTGAGCACAGCTCGATCATTGCGACAGTCAATGTGGTCCAGTCAGACATACTTTCACATAAAGAAGCAGGCCTGTCTGAAGCAGCCTGGCATCTTCTGAAAGCAAAGGAAAACGAAAAGGCACACTTTTACCACCCGCGGGCTACGGATTCGCTCAGCTTTGTTCGTGGAAAGATCTATGGCCGACCCTTTACCCAAGAGTCCACCATGGAAATCATTGCCGACATCACGCATGGACGCTATTCCGACATTCAATTGGCAGCCTATGTCACCGCTTGCGCCGGCAGTCGACTCTCCAATGAAGAGATCACCTATCTGACCGAAGCCATGGTCAATATTGGCGACAAGCTCAGCTGGCCAGCAGACATCGTTATGGACAAGCACTGCGTCGGGGGACTGCCAGGAAATCGAACCACACCGATTGTGGTGTCTATTCTTACGTCGGCTGGTTTAACTATGCCCAAAACGTCCTCCAGAGCCATTACCTCGCCAGCCGGCACCGCTGACACCATGGAGACGATCGCCCCTGTCACTCTGTCTCTGGATCAGATTCGCGGCGTGGTTGCCCAGGAAGGTGGGTGTATTGCCTGGGGCGGAGCGGTCAGTTTAAGCCCGGCGGATGATATTTTGATCCGTGTCGAAAGCGCGCTCGACTTGGACTCAGAAGGTCAGCTGGTTGCGTCCGTGCTTTCGAAAAAAATCGCAGCAGGCTCAACACACGTACTGATTGATATTCCCATTGGAACAACGGCCAAGGTGCGCAGCGCAGAATATGCTCAACAACTGTCCAACCAGCTGATCCAGACGGGCGAAGCCCTTGGAATACAGGTCGAAACCATCTTTACCGATGGAAACCAACCGGTGGGCGTGGGGATCGGCCCCTGCCTGGAAGCGCGCGACCTGATCAAGGTGCTGCGCGGGGATGAGGATAAACCACAGGACCTCAAAGAAAGAGCACTGGCACTGGCAGGCCGGTTGCTCGAAATGGGCGGAAAGGCGCTCCCGGGCGAAGGGTACGCGCTGGCGGAACATATCATGGACAGCGGTCGAGCCTGGGCGAAGTTCCAGGCCATTTGCGAAGCACAAGGCGGATTTAAAGAGCCCGAAATCGCCGAACACCAAAAAAAGGTGCATGCAGAAACAGCCGGCTACGTCACCTATATAAACAATCGATTCATCTCAAAACTTGCCAAGCTTGCCGGCGCACCTGCGTCACCTGCAGCGGGCATGGAGTTTCACGTCAAACTCGGTCAGAAAGTTGACAAAGAGGATGTTTTATTCACCTTGCACGCCGAATCCAGAGGAGAGCTGGATTATGCGCTGGAGTTTTTGCGTTCACACCCGGATGCCATTCGCATAGAGCAGGAAGCCCTCTAGATGAACTGCCAAAGGTCGTTTATCAGCAACTTGGTCTATACTCAAGGCCAGCAAGGCGAATTATGCAAGACCAGCAACAAGACAAGGCCATAGACAAACGCCCATGAGCGAGAACAACACCCCCATTGTTTTTTCCATTTTTGACCATACCAACCTGGCACAGCAAATAGCCAGCGCACTTGCGGCACCCTCTGGCGAATTCACTTATCATCAGTTTCCAGATGGTGAAAGCTACGTACAGGTCACCACGGACTGCACCGACCGACGTGCGATAATCGTCGCTAATCTTCACCACCCCGATGCAAAGTTACTGCCATTGGCTTTTCTTGCGGACGCGATACGAAGCCGAGGGGCAGCAGAGGTTACACTCGTCGCACCTTACTTACCCTACATGCGGCAGGACAAGCAGTTTCATGAAGGGGAGTGCGTCACATCCAGAATCTTTGCGCACTTGCTGTCACAAACGGTGGACCGACTCATCACAATAGACCCCCACCTGCACCGTTATCACGCATTGGACGAAATCTATACCATACCAACCTCTGTGTTGAGTGCCATGAGCGAAGTGGCTCGCTGGATAAAAAACCACATCCCTCAGCCGCTCATCATTGGCCCGGACAGCGAAAGTGAACAATGGGCCAAAGCCACCGCCAAGCAGATCGACTGTGAATTTCTGATTATGGAAAAGCACCGATACGGGGATCGGAATGTCGAAGTGGATATGCCGGATCTTTCAGCATACGCTGGCCACACGCCGGTCTTGGTGGACGATATTATTTCTACCGGGAGAACCATGCTCGAAACCGCAAACAACTTAAACAAAATGGGGCTGAAAGCGCCCGTGTGCATTGGGGTACATGCGGTTTGTGGTGATGAGGATTACCATCGACTCAAGCAAGGTTATGTGGAGCGAGTGGTGAGCTGTGACACCATTGTGCACGAGAGCAACGGGATCTCTTTGGCGGAGCGCATCGCTGGGTCCTTGAGGTCAATTTGATGACTGAACTGGCAAGCCCACAGTTTAAATTGCTGTCCTATTCATCCCTGTAAACCTGAGGACCCAAAACACGATGAGCCTGGATCTGGCACTGGTAATTCCTACATTTAACGAAGCTCATAACATTGAGCCACTTCTGGATAGGCTAAGAAAGGTCTTGTCTGGCATTCGATGGGAGGTGATATTCGTTGATGATGACTCTAAAGACGGCACGGCAGAGAAGATTCGCGGCATTGCCAATGAATATCAGAACGTCCGGGTTTTACAGCGTATTGGCAGGAGAGGGCTGTCAACAGCCTGCATAGAAGGATTTCTAGCAACTGCAGCCCCTTACATCGTGGTAATGGATGCCGACCTGCAACACGATGAAACCATCCTGCCGAAAATGTTGTTGAGGCTGCAATCGGATGAGTGTGACCTTGTTGTCGGCACCCGATTCAAAGAAGGAGGCAGCGCGTCCAACGGGCTCACTTCCCCACATCGAAAAATCGCGAGCCTAATATCCACTCAGCTGGCCAACTGGTTGCTAAAAACACCGCTGACTGATCCGATGAGTGGCTTTTTCATGTTTCGAAGAGAGCGTGTCGCCCCCTTGCTTCCCATGCTGTCAGGTCAAGGCTTTAAAATACTTTTGGATATTTCATCAGTAGCCAGCAATCAACTCCGACTCACAGAAATACCCTATCATATGAGAGCAAGACAGTTCGGAGAAAGCAAACTGGATTCGAATGTTATTCGAGAGTACTTTCTTTTGCTGTTGGATAAAACATTAGGAAGAATCATCCCTTTGCGATTTTTCCTTTTTACTCTTGTTGGCCTTACCGGAGTTGGCGTTCATCTGTTCATACTATTCTTATTAAACCAAACCTGGGAAGTGGCCTTTCTAACAGCCCAAATATTAAGCACTCTGGTTGCGATGACCAACAATTTTGTCCTCAACAACTGGTTCACCTATCGAGATCAGCGGTTGAAAGGGTATGAGCTAGTGCGAGGCTATATCAGCTTTTGCCTCTCATGCAGTCTTGGCGCTGTCATCAACGTGCAAATTGCCGAATTACTTCATGAAAGTCATGCGCCCTGGTGGTTTGCAGGTACAGCCGGCGCGGTCATTGGCGCTGTGTGGAATTATTCAATGACCGCATTTTTTACCTGGAGAAACAAATAGTTTGGATTACAGAGCAAACAGTAACTCAGCCGTAACTACCTTCGATCAAAGCAAGCACATCGCGTTCCTATTTGTAGCTCTCACAGCTGTATATTGGCTCTGCATGCCCAAAACGGTTGCTTTGGAGGATGATGGGTTGTTTTTGATGGCTGCCTATTTTAAAGGGGTCGCCCACCCCCCTGGATACCCACTTTACACACTTATTTCAAATATCTTTGCGCACATTCCCGGAATAAGCGTTGCGAGCGGAGTGCATGCCCTGAGCGGGATTTTCGGGGCCGCCGGTTGCGTAGTACTTTGGCTGATCACGTTTTTACTTACCCATCAACGCTATACGGCCTACATCGCGGCTTTCGCACTTGGGTTTTCAGAAATCTTCTGGTCCCAATCGATGATTGCTGAAGTTTACACGCTCAATGTTTTGCTCAATCTTTTAATGATTTTTCTGGCTATTCTGGCAGTTCGATCCTCCTCACACACCAAGAGACTCTACACGCTGGCGTTCGTGACGGGCCTCTCCCTGAGCAACCACTGGCCCTTAACCATCCTTACTGGCGTGGGTGTGTTCATCATCCTTGCTCCGCAATGGCCAAAGCTGCTGGTCAAACTGCCGCAGTTGCTCATAGGCGTATCCCTAGGCGTGCTACCCTATCTTTGGCTGGTATTAAGATCTCAGGATAATCCCGAGATCAGTTTTCTGGGGCCAATCGAATCGCTGAAAGATTCGTGGTACTTCGTATCAAGGAAAGTGTATGGTGATGTCGATCAGCCAGATTATACCGGGTGGAGCGATAAATTAGGGTATCTGCTGTTTTTCACCAAACTGCTAGGCACTCAATTCAGCATGCTCGGCCTACCTTTAATCATGGTCGGGGCCTATTTGCAGTTTAAGAGACTACCACCAACGGTCTGTTTAGGTTTGATCACCATTTTTGTTACGAACAGCCTATTACTAATCGCGTTACTGGGCTTTGAGAACTCACCTCTCTATCATTCCGTATTCAGGGTCTACCCTCTTACCGCCTTCGCTGTCGCATCTTTTTGGTTGGCACTAGCCTGTTCAGAGCTGATCGGTCGCATTGAACCGATAGCCAAACGGACTAAATTGTTAGCCACACTGGTTGTTATCGTTATCCTATCAGCCAATTTCAACAAAAATTTTCGGCATGACTATGTGTGGACTGACGCCTTTGCTGCAGCTTATCTTTCTACCATTCCTCAAAACGGAATTCTGTTTGCGGACGGAGATATCGAATCTGCAGTCTTGGGCTATCAGATATTGGTAGAAGAACAACGCCCAGACATTCAGCTCATGTCCTCAGAGGGACGAATATTTAACAGTCGCCTGTTCAATCCGTTGCAAACATTACCAGAAATCGCCCAAGGAAGAGTTGATCGCTTTCTTGCCGAAACCCAATCTCCCCTGTACTACACCGGGAGCTTTATCGATCACCCTTATGGGATAAAAAAACACTGGCTGACCTATGAGATCGACAAGTCATCCATCGATTCCCGGCTGTTTCTGACTGACATCACACCATTGTTGGCGTATCTTGATTTTATACTCCGCCACCCCGTCTCCAATGATCAATGGACAGAATTCCATCGTTCTCTGCTGCTTAAAAATGTCGTACCCCATCTGACACAACATATTTACCTGCGACCACACAACACCGAATTTTATAGGGAAATTTTGAAACGGGTAATCAGTAATTATTCAGCAAAGTTAATGTGGGCGATTGAACTGGTTGAGCGGTATCCGGATGGAGAGCCGCCCCTATTTATCAGTCAGTTATTACAGGAACTGGTTGATAATAGCCATGAGGCTATCACTGCCCAGGAAGGCTCTACAGCCCATTTGATTACGGGAATTCATTTCCATCGCAGAGGGCAATTAGAAGAGGCGCAAGAGATGTTCAAACGATCAACAGAACGGTGGCCGTCGAAGGCCAATCCGGCATGGGACTACGGAGAGTAGTGTTTTTTGGGGGAAATGCCGTTTCTGTCCTCGGTTAGAATGTATTCACAATGTACACCGATAACCATCAACAACACCCTTTGGGGAACTGTTTTTTGGTAAAACCATAAAGAATTGGCCAATGAAAAATTTTTCGAAGATCGTCTGCTACAACAATTTCTTTCTCTTTTATTTGACTTTAGGCTTCTTGGTTTTGCCGATTTGGTTAACCGATTACCCTCCCATGGTGGACCTGCCCCAACATGCAGCACAAGTCAACGCGTTCAAACAAGTTTTGTTTGGTAATCCGGATTTCGTGGAGAAATTTGAGATTAATTGGTTTACTCCGTATTTATCCGGCTACATGCTCACCTTTTTGTTTACACTCCTGATGCCCATTGCCTATGCCTTTAAAACCGTACTGACTTTAACTCTTATCTCAACCCCAGTTTTGTGCGGTCTATTGCTCGAAAAACTAGGGGGCAATAAACATTGGCGGTGGCTTCTGGTGCCCTCTACCGTCGGCTTCTTATTTCATTGGGGTTTTTTCAACTTCCTCGTATCCATTCCTTTTGGGATGGGACTCCTGATATTCACGGTCTCTTACGCCAACTCTACAAAAAGTCGCGATGCCATCGCAATTGCAATATTGTCAGTCGTTCTTTTCTTCAGTCACGCACTGATTCTTTGCTATTTTGGTTTGATGGCTGTTAGCTACTTAATTGCAATTCATTTCCGGGACTGGCGTACATTGATTGCCAAGTTGCTCCCTTTAACAGTCCCTATCCCCCTATTGGTGTTTTGGGCAGTTACCACATACAGTGCTGAAAACCAAGTGAGTGACCAACCTGTGATTTGGCAAATCGGTTTTCACCGACTCATTCAGTTGCCCAACCATATCGCTGGTTTTAACTCCACCCCGTTAGGCGTCGCCCTGTTATTGTTGCTAATTACCGTACCGGTACTTGACGGCGCGAAGCCCAGCAAACGTATTGAGAAGTGGTTACCCTTCACCGCAGGCTGCGTCATTTATTTTCTTTTCCCCCGAATGTTGTTTGGTACTGACGTACTGCATGATCGGTTTGCTTTCTTCCTTCCCGTATTATGGTTGCTGGTTTGGGAGTACCAAGATCACTCCAGAAAGCAATGGCACTGGGTCGGCATGTTATTTGTTGGCTTAGCTGTAGGTATTAAGGCTCTTAAAATGAATCTTTACGACCAGCTTACCACCCATTTCAGCTTTGTATTAGACAAAATGGAACCTGGTAAAAAAGCACTCTCTATGGTGTTAAATAACGGAAGTGAGTTTTTTGGCTTCCCTCTTTATCTGCATATGCCAGCCTGGTATCAGGCAGAAAAGAACGGCATCGTAGACCTCAGTTTTTCAATATCTTTTCCGGTGTTGATCCGATATAAGACGGAGCACTTGCCGGCAATAGGATTTGGCTTTGAGTTTGAGCCCATCATTTTCGATAGTCATGAGTTGAAAGCATCCGATTACGACTATTTTGTGGTTAATGTCCCATGGGATATTGCCAAAGAAAATCCAGGACCGTTCCACCTGTTGTTTCACGATTACTACAAACAAGTAGAATTAACGGCCTTTTCCGGAACCTGGGCGTTATTCGAGAATAAAAACAGGTGGAGTGGTACAAAAGCAGTTATTGAAAAAATCAATTTATCAACGGTTCCTCAATGATAGGATTTGGGGGAATTCCGTTGACACACGCGGATGGCTACACCATGCTAGCCAAAAAAAAAAATCGTTTTTCAGTTGTCGAGAAGCTATGAATGCTACCACTAGTGCCGAGAGAACAATACATATTGCCATCTTGCTCATCGCGGTTTGGCTTCTCGGGCTGGCCTGGTTCATAGATGTAGAGACAGCTGACGGATATGCCTCAGTAAGCAATGCTCAATTTTTCCTCGGGAATCAAAGCGACTACTTTTTTCAACGCGCACCACTCGTCTCAATTCTTCTGATCCCGGCCGAATTAATCGCAAACAGTCTGAACCTGCACCCACTTGACTTAAGACCCCATCACTATACGTTGGCAATAGTCCACATCATTTACCTCATCATGGTATGGCGATGGATGGCGCGAACGTTTGGCTCCACTTGGCCTTCTGCCATTGCCTATTCTATTTCAGTGTTCTCCTTTACATTTTTTTCTTACGCCCCTTTCATCAATATTGACATATTTCCAGGAGCCATTTTCCTGGGAATGATTCTGTTAACAATACGCTTCATAGAGAAACCCAAATTAGGACTACTAGTTACCCTCATGCTCCTTGGCTTAGTGAGCGTTCTGGTTAAACAAACGTATGCGCTTTTTTGGGTTGCCATTCTAGTGAGTGCTGGAGCTTTAAAAGTATTCTTCACGCATGAACATCAGTTTAATTGGAGCATTTGGTGGCAACTTGCTTTTGCATCTTTTTTGAGCGGAATATTTTCCTGGTTGATATTTGCTGCGCACCTCAGTGGCGGCCCGTTTAATAACTACGAATTCTTATTGCGCCCACTCTACCTGATTGATTACGTGTCCAACCTATACCACGACCAAGACCTGAGCTCCTTATTTCCATGGTGGCTTTATTTTAGGAACTTCCACCTCTATGGATTGGCAGCTGCACTATTATTAATACCGGGCATTTTATCGAGTTTGCGAAGTAAAAACCGTCTGCACATCATGGTCGCTCTATGCTGGTTGTTTTGTTTTGCTGCAATGCTCTTGATAAATTTCAAAGAAATACGCTACTTGGCTTACCTTTCACCATTAACAGCCTTTCTTCTCGTCAAGCCTATCGAAAAGCTGCTGTCACGAGGAAGACTGTATTTCTTTGCCATTGCGGCAGTGTTCTCACTTGATTTCTTTCTTATCGCCACCGAAACAATACAGTACTTTGATCCATTTTATAGGCAAGCCATGTCAAGGTTTTTCAAACCTCTCGATGACAGAGATATGAAAGATGAAGTCTTGGTGGTAAGAGGTGTGAGCCTGCTGTCTCCTATACCAAGCCCTGCCCAATCTGACAGATATCATAGAATTTTTCATTTAACCGCAGAGGAGATTCGTACGTTATATGGCATAGAAACCTCAAAATTTCGAAATGTAACGCATCCGTGGGAGGCGTCCCTGAATCAGTTAAAGACCGGAATGATCGTACTCTATTCCAACAATTTACTGGCACGACAGCCGCCCTGGAATACAGACAACACACCCAATGCCGTAGCCGGCTTCTTCCAATTATCAGGGAAAGTCGAATCGATCATACTATCAAGGGATCCAGAAGGATTTCGAACAAATTTCGATAAAGAATCTGTCTGGCTTTTATTCCCGGACGAAAGCAAGACAGGAACACTTCCCCAGCTATCCAACGGTGAAATAACCTTAGAACAGGCAAAGCTGTTGTACGGCGATAAAAGCAGTAGTAGCCAAATATCTACCCTCGGAGTCAGAATAATTAATTTCTGCTGGCCCTATTGCAATCCATCAAAAACTTAACCCAGCATTCATTTTCAGTGACTATCGTGTTCTTTTTTGGCTTCATGAAGCATCTGGTGGCTATAATATCTTTTAAAAATGCTCTCCAATACCTTAGCTACATAACGGATTCAACATATTCAACAGACAAAAAACACCTTCAGTTTCCAGCCAGAAAACATATTCTGCTAAATTACAAACCAAACATGTTTACGATCACAAATCATAACACTTCGAAGTCAGTTCATTGAAGTGATCGGATATTCACAACAACATTGAAGACGACACATGGCTTATACTCATCGCTTTTATTTCACAAGAATCAATAGAGTGCCTGCCTGATGTGCGGCATCGCAGGATTTGTCCCCGGAGGCAGCGGGTCACCGCAAGATCTTCGGGCGATGATCGGCCAAATTCAGCATCGTGGCCCGGATGATTCGGGCACATATCATACCCCTGAGGTGGCTATGGGCCATCAACGATTAGCCATCATTGATTTGAGTGGAGGGAAACAGCCTCGCGCATCTCCCAAAGGGCATGTCCTGGTCTTTAACGGCGAGATTTACAATTACCGCTCGTTGCGAGACGAGCTTGTAAGCAACGGCGCCGCACTCCGAGATCATTCAGACACTGAAGTGTTGTTTCAGTTACTGCAAAGGTTCGAAATCAACGACGCGCTGGAACGACTAGAAGGCATGTTTGCGTTCGCCTTTTATCATGCAGAAAAAAAACAACTCATTTTGGCCCGGGATCGCGCCGGAGAAAAGCCACTCTACTATGCGGTCATTAACCAAACCCTTATTTTTGCGTCTGAAGTTTCCGCCCTTTTGGCTCACCCGGCACTCGCCGGTGCATCTCTGAATCGAAACGATTGTGCGCTCTTCCTCACACTAGAATACATTCCAGGCGAAAGAACTGGCTATGACTACATCCGCTCACTCTCCCCTGCACACTATGCACTATACTCCAATAGCAAATTAACGATTCATCGCTACTGGACTACGACCATTTTCTCTGGCGAAAACGAAATCCGTCAAACCAGTGAGCCAGAGCGCATCGCATTGCTGGACCGAACACTGGAAGCTTCTGTAGCCGAGCAACTGATTTCCGATGTGCCGATTGGCGTGTTTTTGTCCGGCGGGATAGACTCCTCGCTGGTAGCAAACTACAGTCGACGACTGGCCCCCGGCATTGAAGCCTTTACCGTTAAACTGCCCTTCGAATCCTATGATGAATCCGCCTACGCCAAAACCGTCGCGAAACATTTGGGCATCAAGTTCAATATTATTGAGGTGACTCCGCAAGATCTTCATTCAGCACTGGATCTTATTGACAACAGGCTCGACATCCCTTTTGCCGACTATTCTTTGATCCCCAGCACGTTACTTTGTATGGCCGCTAAAAAATCCGTCACCGTGGCTTTGGGGGGTGACGGCGCTGATGAGCTCTTCGCGGGTTATCAAAATTTCCATGTTCAATCCTATGCCAGGATCATGAAACGGATTCCCACCGTTGCTGGAAGCATACTCCGGTTTTTACTGCGGGGATTACCCACTAATACTGCCTATATGAACCTCCCGTTCAAACTCCAGCAACTGAGTTACGGCTTCGGCAAGCCGGAGGAGATTCAAAATTTTTTTTGGATGGCTGCGTTATCTCCCCAAGAAACCACACAGATTTTCAGCTCCCATATGGGTAATGAAAATTTACTTCTAAAAACTGTCGAAAGCCTAGACAGCACTCGCATAAAGCAGTCCGATGAGGAAAAATTACTGCAAACATTTTTCCAGCTTTATCTGCCCTTCGATATTCTCACCAAAATGGATCGGGCCTCCATGTATAACAGTCTCGAAGTGCGCTCCCCGTTTTTATCCAGGAGGATGATGGAACTCGCTTTCTCTCTCGACTTCACCGACAAACTGCGGGGTACCCAAGGTAAATATTTGTTAAAGCGGCTCGCACTCAATTACCTTCCGGAAGACATTGTGTTCAGAAAAAAACACGGTTTCGCTATGCCACTGGCGGAGCTAATGAAAGGCTTTTTGAGACCCAGGTTCGATAATTACTTTTACGATCAGCAAAATCCCGTCTACGATTGGATGGATAAGCGATTTGTAGAACAACTTTGGCAGCAACATTGTGCCGGTCAAGCAAACCATTCGAAAAAACTTTGGGCCTTGTATCGTCTCTTGGCACTCGCCAGCCAACTACAACAAAGGAACAACACTTCATGGTAGAAAAACAGACCAATCTTTCGGTGATAGTGCCGCTTTATAACGAACAGGAAAACCTTCCCATTCTCCATGACCGGCTAACCAAAGTACTCGCTGGCTTCTGCCATTATGAAATTCTCCTGGTCGACGATGGCTCCTCAGACGATACTGCATCTATAATTCAACAACTTGCGCAAACTGACCCGCACGTCAAGCCCATCCTTCTCAAGCGCAATTTTGGTCAAACGGCCGCCATGATGGCGGGCATTGATCACTCCTCAGGGGAAATACTGGTTCCACTGGATGGCGATTTGCAGAATCCGCCAGAAGAGATTCCAAAACTCGTTGCCAAACTTGCTGAAGGGTATGACGTCTGCTCCGGCTGGAGAAAACAACGCAACGACAAGTGGCTGTCCCGCAAACTGCCTAGCAAGCTCGCCAACAAAGTGATTTCAAAAGTTTCTGGCGTGCACTTGCATGATTACGGCTGCACACTCAAGGCGTATCGGCGGGATGTGATCGAAGACACCCGACTCTACGGAGAAATGCACCGGTTTATTCCGATTTATGCTAGTTGGTCTGGCGCCCGAATCGTCGAGATACCGGTGGAACACAGCCCGCGAATACATGGGAAATCCAAGTATGGTATTGAGCGAACCTTTAAGGTGCTACTCGATTTATTGGTGATCATGTTTCTCAGGAACTATTTCAGCAAACCCATCTATGTGTTTGGCGGGTTCGGCATGTTAAATTTCATACTCTCGTTGGGCACATTTAGCTTGATGCTCTACTACAAACTTGCTGAAGATACCTCATTTATTCAAACTCCGCTTCCTTTGTTAGCCGTGTTTTTCTTTTTGATGGGGTTCTTTTCTATCCTCTTAGGATTTTTGGCAGAGATACTGATTCGAACCTATCACGAGTCCCAGGGAAAGCCGGCTTATCTGGTTCGCCACAGCAATCCACAAGAAAACGGCTGAGTAGAACATGGACGTTGAAAAAACAAAGGCGTGCAAATCTGTATTCAAGGACCCGGGCACCGGGGAGCAGGTGGTTGAAAAGCATGGGAAATTCGTTCGCGAAAAAACTAACACCCACATTGAGGAACGAAACGGTATTCTGGTTTTTTGCGCACTACCTCAATCTTCGCACTCAACGCAACAACAAGCTCATTACGATAAAATCGCCACGGCCTATGTCAATAACCTGAACTACCCACATACACAAGAGTATACGGGGTATCTGGATGAAGCATTTTTATCGGAAACGGAAAACCAAGACATGGGAGTGTGCGCCGAAATCTGCTGTGGTCGAGGAGAGGCACTCACTTTGCTGCAGTCCCGAGTGCGTGACGGCATTGGTATCGACTTGTCCATCAATATGTTGCTTGAAGCGCGCAAGCAACTTCCTGAAGCACGGTTTCGCTTTGCCCAAGGGGATGCCACAGACCTGCCCTTAGAATGCGACAGCGTAGACTCCGTGGTGATGTTAGGAGGAATACACCATGTACCTGATCGAGTTAAACTCTTCAGCGAAATCTGCCGGGTACTGAAGCCAGGAGGACGGTTCTACTGGCGGGAACCCGTCAGCGATTTCTGGCTTTGGCGTGGGATTCGAGCCATCATTTACAGGGTTTCTCCCATGCTTGAGCATGAATCCGAAAGGCCATTGCTGTACAAAGAAACCATCCCTGTTTTAGAAGAGGCGGGATTAAGGCTGATTTCCTGGAAAACCTATGGATTTTTGGGGTTCTGCTTATTTATGAACAGCGATGTACTTTACTTCAACCGCATGTTTCGATTTATACCGGGGATAAGAAAGATCACGCGATTCTTCATCAAGCTTGACCAGCTCACACTGAGGTTACCGGGATTGAAAAATGCGGGTCTACAGGTAGTGGGTGTCGCCACGAAAGCGAAACAATCATGAGCCATCTTACGACTATTTTACTCGTTTTTCTCACCTTGAGCTTCAATGTGGCCGGGAATATTCTCCTCAAGATGGGCGTTAATCGCATGGCCGAATCCAATGCGGTTGGCACATCTGTGTACTATCTGGGGCACCTCAATGCGCAATTGATTATGGGCGCTGGCGCATTTGCCACCGGTTTATTGCTGTACATCGTCGTGTTGTCAAAAATTCCTTTGAATCTCGCCCAAACAGTTTTTTCACTTCAATTTGTTACCGTCATCATCATGGCGAATCTGCTGCTTGCTGAGCCCATTTCCCCACTTCGCTGGCTGGGTATCGGCATCATTTTTGTGGGCTTGATTGTCGTAGCCCTTTCAGCACAATGATTAAAAAACGGGAACGCTCAATGAACAATGAAAGTGTATTACAGAAAGGCTCCCCCGACCGATTCGGTCACTCCTGGAATATCTACAATGAGATTTTGCCCATTCATGAAGAGCAATTTCTTCGCTGGACAACAGGAATCGAAAAAAGCTGGTGGAAAGGAAAGACCGTTCTGGACGTAGGTTGCGGCATCGGGCGCAACTCATACTGGCCACTCACCTATGGTGCCAAAGAAAGCCTGTCCATCGACGTGGACGAACGGACGTTGGCAGCGGCCAAACGTAACCTTTCTACTTATTCCAACGCACAGGTTGTGCACCGCAGCGCGTATGAAATCAATGAGACGGACCGGTTCGACATGGTTTTCAGCATTGGTGTGATTCATCACCTCGCGAACCCCGAACTTGCAGTTGCGAATATGGTCAAAGCGGCTAAACCTGGTGGAAAAGTTCTGGTGTGGCTGTATGGTTACGAAAACAATGAGTGGATTGTTAAGTATTTCAATCCAATGAGAAAAGCGCTTTTCAGTAAAATGCCACTCGCTTTCGTCCATACCCTCTCCCTGCCCTTGACCGGCCTGCTGTGGTTAACTATCAGAGCAGGAATGGGAAAGTCTGAATACTTCAAAATGCTGAAAGGATTCTCCTTTAACCATCTTCGTGCCATTGTTTACGATCACATGTTGCCGGAAATTGCTCTTTATTATACCCGAACAGAAGCTCAACATTTACTGAAAGCTGCCGGGCTCAACCACGTAGAAACGAATCCGGTAAATGACATTTCATGGGCAGTAATCGGTACTAAACCAGAAAAAGAATAGCGATATTGATTCACACGGTATGACCGCGATTTTTAAACAAAAACCCTACGAACTGATTGCCTATGCTTTCATTACCCTCATCGCAGGTTGGCTTATTTCCTCAGCCGCCCTCATTCACATCGAGCCGGATGATGGACTGTCGACAATCGTAAACAGCAAACATTTAATAGGCCTTACCGCTGAAAACCTCTTTTTCATGCAACGCGGCCCCCTAGTTGCGCTGCTTCTTACCCCAGCAGCCTGGTTTTCTGAAGCACTGGGACTGGCACCACTGGACTTCCGCCTCTACCACGGCACTTTTGCTCTGTTGAATATCTACTATCTTGTTGCCATATGGCGTGTGCTCACACTGCTTTTCCCGGAGAAGAGTGTTGTCACACTCATCACCTTTGTATCATCCATCACAACCTTTATCTTTTTCAGCTACTCGCCTTTTATCAGCCACGACATTTTTCCGGGCATCCTGTTACTTTGGATGCTGTTACTTTCTCATAAATACTGCGAATCCCCAAAACCTCGAACGCTAGTGATGCTCGTGCTTTTTGGTGCGGCCGCGCCCTTGATTAAACAGACCTACGCGACTTTCTGGGTAGTAGTTTTGTTATCTCGACTGTTATTCTCTCTAACTCTCCCAAAACCCGAACAAAGATTACAGGTAAAACTCACCGGTAATTTGTTTATCGCCGCCTGCGTTAGTGCAGTGATTACCTGGATTGGTTATTGTTGGTCTCTGGGGCATGTAATAGGCGAAATAACGTTTTTACTAAGGCCTATTGAACAAATACAGAGCGTTTCAAATCATTATGAAGGTGAAGCTCTTTCGGACCTCTTTCCCTGGTGGCTATACCTTGTAAATCTTCATGCCTACGGTTTTTTAACCATGGCTTTTGTCCTCCCTGGCCTTTATTTTTCATTAAAAAAGGGCTCGAATTTTCAAAAACAGGCAGCGATAGTCTGGCTGTTATCTTTCCTTGCAATGAGCGCGATCACTTTCAAGGAGGTTCGGTATATGGCTTTTCTGGCCCCCATCTCTGCGATTGTCATTTATCCGGCGATTCGGTATGTCTCTGAACTGAGACCCTTATGGTTAGGAATCATTGTAACAATCCTAAGCCTTGACGTTGCTCGCTCGGGGAAAGAAGCAAGTGCGGTATACGGTGACTTTTATCGTCATGAATTTGAGCGTCAGTTCTCGCTTCTAAAGCACCCTGAGTTTTCCGGGACAGTAGTCCTTTCCCCGGTGTTTGTTACACTATTGTATCCGGAATACAGTCCTCTTTTTGCAGATAGATATCACAGACTGTTTCACGTTAACGGCGTTCAACTAAAAGGCATGTTTCATCAGTTAGTTCATAAACAACAGGCCATCGAACTAGGCATTCAAAAGTTCCTGAACAATTCTAACCTTGAACCCGGAGATGTCTATCTCTTTGCCAATGGTTCAGGTACCCGTAACCCTCCTTGGACCCTCGATAATGGAGTTGATTTCCACAATGAAGGATATCTCAGTGGCGCAGCCCTCGTTAAGAAGGTCGTTTTGGTGAAAGCCGGTCGCAATTACATCAGGCAGGATGGAGGCAACCAAAACCAAAAGCCACTCATGTTAGTGAAAAGCCCGGAGGGAAAAGCTGAACAGGTGATCATTTTATCCACTTTACCTATTGCGGTCGCTAAAGACCTCTATGGTTATGAAGAAGCTCAGGCCACGCTCGAAGTGAATGCTTTCGAGGTAGAAATACTGTGCAACAAAGACAGTTGTCAGTATTACAAAACGGAAAATCCCCAGTGACGACAGATCGTAATTTATCTATTTACCGGTGTATTAAATGCTGACCTTCGAATTGTTCATACAGAAAATAAGGGCCTTTGCTACACATGCAACCTTAAGTTTGGTTGTATTGATTTTGGCAACGCTGACCCTTAAATTTTTTTGGTACCCTGGCGTTTTTTTTGATGTGGATGGCGGCTGGGAAGGCTTGAAGATAGTATTTGCTGTGGACGTTGTACTGGGCCCTCTGCTGACGTTTGTTGTGTACGAAAAATTCAAAAAAGGGCTCAAGTTTGATTTAACTTTGATTGTCCTGATGCAATTTATTTGTCTCGGCTGGGGATTGATGCAAACCTGGAATGAACGCCCGCTGCTGGTAGTTTTGGTGAAAGAGACCTTTAAATCCCTGAATGCACAGGCGATAGATCTCAACAATATTCCTATGGACGTGGTAGAAGCATTGCCCGGAAAGCACCCAAAAATGGCGTTCGTGGTACCGCCGGATGAGACAGGCAAGTCCTTGGAACAGATTCAACGGGAGTTATTGACCATTGGATACTATCATGTGCGCTATAATCTTTTTCAACCGCTGGACAGTGTGGAAGGAAAGCAATACGTGGCACAATATGGGCGAAGTGCTGAAGACGGAACCACGAAAGAAAAAACGGCCAAGCAGTTTTATCTGACTGGAAAGTATAAAACAGTAGAGGTCGAGCTGGACACAAATACGCTGGAATTCCGGGGATTGAGCGACAATGAGACCCATGGGATCTCGAAGTAAGAACCGATGATACCGGATACATTGATTAATCGACTTTGGCCTACGACCCGATGCGAGCGGAAATGAAATCCCCGTCTAGGAAAATTACCCTCGTGACTCGCAACTTTCCTCCACTCACAGGCGGTATGGAGCGACTTGTATTTCATGTGTACCAGAGCCTGATCAAAAACCACCATTGCACGTTGATTGGCCCTACTGGCTGTAAAAATCACATACCCGACAACCAGCCTGCCATCGAGAGCAAAATTGCCCCCACTCCCTTTTTTCTTGTGGCCAGTTTCCTTAAGGCGCTTCTGTTTCACCTCAAAAGTGAAAAGCCGGAAATCGTGATCGGCGGCAGCGGACTAGTGGCCCCGGTAGTTTTTTTGATCGCAAAACTCTTTAACGCAAAGGCGATTCTGCTAATTCACGGATTGGATCTCATTGTACACTCCAGGATATATCAAGCTCTCTTTATCCCATTTATACAACGTTGCGATCTGCTAATTTGTAACAGCCAGAATACCGCCCGTTTGGCAATAGAAAAAGGCATCCCCAAATCACGCATCAGGGTTATTCACCCAGGGGTGGAGCCTCCAGAGGCCACCATTCCTCAACCCACGGCTAAGGAAATACTGAAGAAAGAAAACAAAACCATCCTGCTCTCTGTTGGTCGATTGATCCCCAGAAAGGGATTACCCGAATTCATTGAAAAAGTTTTGCCTGAACTTCTCAAAACAGACCCGAGTATTGAATTAGTTATTATTGGAACCGAACCGGGGCAAGCCTTGAACAACCCAAGAGAATCCACGCTTGCACTGATACAAGGGGCGATAAAGAAGAACAATCTGGAGCAACATGTTTATCTTATGGGGAATGTAAGCGACACAGATCTGGAGCAATGGTACTCGGCAGCAGATGTGTTTGTTTTTCCGCTCAAAGACACCCCCGGTGATGTAGAAGGATTTGGTATGGTGGCCGTGGAAGCGGCCGCACGAGGAACGCCAACAGTAGCCTTCGACTGCGGAGGCGTAGCCGATGCCATTCAGAAAGGTGTCAGTGGCTATCTTGTACCAACAGGGAGTTATGATCTGTTCGCTGAGGCAATCAGAAACACACTGAACCAAAACATGAGGACGAGCGCCCGGGAGTTTGCCCTGCAATTTGGCTGGAAGGGCTATTCAGGCAAACTGGAACAAGCGATCGAGCACTGTTGATTGGTTTTAACGAGAGGGGCCTGGCCGGCATCTTACGATAAAACGAGGAGTCCTGGCATCAATATACAGAATCAAGTTGCTTGGCCAGTTCAGGAAATTCCGTCTTCATTTGGGATTGAATTTGCGCCTTCAAAGCTCTGGCTGCCGGACTTGAAGCCGTGTGCTCGAAATAAGACAACAAATATTTAACGGTGTTATTCCCATAGGAAAGCCTGGCTTGCTCATCCTCCTCTTCAAGTGCGAGAGTAAAATAGATTTCCGCCAGCCCTAAACTGGTGAGATTGTAGGCGGGATCATACTTATAGGCATTCAATAGAGACTGCAGTTGATTCTCATAAGGTTGATTGGTGAGCTTTTGGATTCGGCCAAGCATGTAGAAAGTTTTTGCAATTTCATAGGGGTCTTTGTCAGGTTGTTGCCCCCCCAAGGTATCATGGGCTAATTTTTCTGCCGTTTTCAATTTCTCAATCTGCTGATCAGGCTCAAATTGCGCAGACGTCAGGTAATATCCCAACAGCCAGTTTTTCCATACAAGAGCGCCATTTGATTCCGCCAATTCATACTTATATAGCGCTTCACCACTCTTCCACTTTTCGAGGAATTCTACCTGCTCAGTAATATTCTTACCTAAGGCCAACACCATCAGAAAAGTCACCGCAATGGCCACTGAGACTGTTTTTCTAACCCGATAAAGATCGTAAGTCGCAAAGCAGGGTAATGCTATTAAAAACAGGGCGGCACTGTAAATGTAGCGATTGGCGTACCACCACCCAAAATGAACGAGATTGGCATAAGGTATGAGCAAGATGAAAAAGCCAAAATACAGTACAGCATACTGCGTTTTTTTACGCAGAAGATACAAACCCGTGAGAATAACACCAGCCACCAAGCTCATCGCAATAAGCTGATCATACCACTCGAATGCAGCCCCCATACCAACCCAGTCATACATGGACGAAAGATGAGAGGGATAAAAAACAAGCTCAAGGTATTTGAGCAAAACAAAGGGATCCACTAGCAACAAAATCGCGATTTTTTCCGAAGCAGAAAACTTGATAGCCCGCGCAAACAAACCGTAATCCTGCAAAACACCCTGATACCAGACAAAGATCATCAAAGCCAAAGCAAAATGAGGGATTAATGTTACAAAAGATCGTAGCGCGTTTTTAACAAATTCACTTGCCCCCAAATTGCCTTTGAACATATAAAACGCGCGCACTAAAAACAGAACCGCCGGGTAAACCACGCTGGACATTTTGGAAAGACATGCCAGCCCCACCAACACAATGGAAGTAGCATAGAGAGCGACCTTCGATACGGCTCGCTCGCTTTTTTGAAAGAGCACTTCGGTGATCAGTAACAAAAACAAAAACATCCCGGCGAGGATGTCTTTTCGCCCCATGATCCAGCCCACCGTTTCCCCATGAACAGCAAGGCTGGCATAAAGGAATGCGGCAAAGGCAGAGGGAAGCCACTTTTCGGTAAACAGCAAAAGAAAAAGGAAGGCAAATACCACCGTCAGGCAGTGATAGAGGGTGTTTGTGAAGTGGTATCCAAATGGGTTGTCAAACCCAAAGAGTTTTGCATCAATCAGCCATGACAAGTCTCTGACAATAAGCGGCTCCTCTCTTGGCAAGGCATCAAAAAGTATGGCCGACAGATTATCCCTTATAGGCCCGGGACCAAAAAGTTTTTCTTGTTGCAACAGGATGATGTGGTCATCAAAATACGCAAATTCAAACGAATGAGCGCTCACATAAAGTAGATAGGAGTAGGCGAAAAGAGCCAGACTGATCAGGATAGTATGCTTTTTCTTGATCACTCACTCTGCTCTTTTTGATTGTTTGGCGTAGCAGTGATCAACATTTGTTTGGCCAACGGTTTTAACGGGCTTTTAAGATAAGCCTTGATGAGCCAGGGTGAAACGGGAAGTCGAGATTTGAGTGAGAGCGGCAAAAAGCCCGGAACAACTGTAATGACTTGGTACTTATTGGCTGTCATAAAGTCACACATCGATTTGTCAGACCAGATTGAAACGTGAGTGTAATCATCGAAATATTCCTTGTACGCACGCCGGTAATTGGGTTGCAGCAAACAAATCACGCCCTCTTTTCTCAATTTCGTTGATAGAACCCCAAGGATGGACGCAAACTTCTCACTTGAAATATGCTCAATCACATTGCTCGCAAAAACAAAATCAACGGAATTATCGGGTAACGTGGAAACGACATCCAAATCGCCCACCATACACTTCACATCGGGATGAGCAAACGCCGTAAAGCCCTCCCACTGGTCTACCGCATATTTTTTAGCGGCCTTAATATTGTTAATGAAATCACAGTAACCAGCGCCCAGCTCTACTACGGTATCCGTGGGCAACACGCTATTTTGGAAATAACACTTAACGAGGGTTTCCCAAAGCACCTTTCGTTTTGGGTCATACGGCAGTCTGACCTCGTGATACGCTTTACCCATTGAATTTCTTGCCTTTCCAATTAGAAAGAATACCCACAATCATACTCACGCCAAGCTTCAAAGCGACCGTGTTATTGATGTTGCCCCCTTTGCTCTGACCAATACGCGGATGAAACGTGATGGGGCACTCCAGCACAGAGAAACCGTTGAAAATGGCTTTGTCCAGAAAATAGGGATTGAACTCCAAATTGACAACCGGGCTCAACTGAGGAAGCAGCTGGGTGAGTGCTTCCCTCCTGCAAACCTTATAGGTTGTACCGACGTCCGTAAGCGTCACCTCCCCCAAATATTTCATCTCCAGCAATTTGCCTACGAATAAATTTCCATAATGCATAAACATGGACAGTTGGGTATGGTTATCTTGAAGTTTCTCTACGATTCTAGTGCCATTCACGATATCTGCATGCGGAGTATAGGCCAGGAACTTATCAATGTCTGATGCCACAAACGTGCAATCACCTTCGCAGAGCACAATCAGATCCGTGTCCTCATATCGACAGGCCTCTGTCAGCGCTCGGTGCACACAGGCACCATATCCCTGAAGACTCTCGTTAAACACGATGGCCCCCGCTTGTGAAGCAAGGGCATAGGTGTTATCAGTGCTGTTATTGCTAATAACAATGACCCGCTCAACGTTCGGGTGGGCAAGGAAATCTCGTGTCGCTTGCTGAATGCTTAACTCATCGTTATAGGCTGTCAGCGCGACCGTTACCTTTTCTCGCAGGATCCCATCCTGCCGAATGGATTTTTCAAAACGTTTGTGACGCACATTGGCAAGAAGGTCATACAGAATCAACAAAACACCCACAACAAGTGGAATTCCGCTGTACCAAACCACCCATTCATTGATTTGCTTGAGCCACTCCGGATTTCCCGCCATCAACCTAACGGGCCCCATCAGAGCGCCAAAAACATAAAGCACCAGAGCAAGCAACACGAAACAAAAACCATAAAGGGCTGCATACGTCTGTTCAACACGACGAATATTCACGACTTGTTCTCAACCCCCTTTGGATGCTATGAGCATGATGCCTAATATGACTAACGCTGTTCCACAGATTTTTGTGGTTGTAATCGGCTCACCCAGAAAAAAATGGGAGATAACGAGAATGATGACGTAGCTTAACCCCAAAAGAGGATAGGCCTCGGAAAGCTGGAAGCGGGAGAGCGTCAGAATCCAGACAAACGCACTGAAAAAGTAAAGTGCCAATCCGGAAAGAACAAACGGAGAAAGAGAAAGCTGGACAATAGTCTTGAGCTGGATATGAACCTCGCCCACGGTGTTTTGATATTGAGTAATGCCGTACTTCAATAAGATTTGCCCGACTGAAGCAATCAAGATGGCTAGCAGCGCCAAGCAGTATGAAACGCTCATTTCGAAGTTCACCTATAACCACATTTTTACAAAACGCCCCTTTGACAAAGGTGCATCTGTTTATAAAAAATGGCGAGTCCTGTTCAAAAACAGGGGATTCAGATTAATACATAGAAAAAACATTAATCAAATTGTAGCTTCGCAAGAACCTTGTGCAAACGCCCTTTCACAATATCTGACAGCCAGGGTATAGTGTTATCATCGCTTACAATCGACTGACAAAGAATTCAAAAAATGGGAATTCTCGTTTTAGGCTGTCTTTTTCAGCCCAGCAATGTTGTCAAAACAGAGGTGACCCTATCAATGAAGCCCCAACGAGCATAATTTGCAATCAAAAGTATGATGTGGCGCTTTAAGAATTCTGGAACAAGGCTGACGCTGGCCATCTACATTAGCTTATGGTTGATTATACCTTTATGCAACGCCCTGTTCGGCTTGTTTAAGGAGCGCCCTTACTTTCCTTTTCGAGAGTGGGAAAGTGCGATATTGAATGCTAGCTCCGGCCCTTTTCGGTCAAATTTCCGTTTTGAGTCAACCATTCACGGTGATCTTGCCAACATGCTTAATATTGCTCAGTTTCGGCAGTATAGGCATCAGGTCTTCACGACGGACCAGAACGGATTCCGGAATAAGCCCTCTGACCAAGATAGTTATTTCCCAGTTGTGGCAATTGGAGATTCATTTATGGCTGGGTCATCACTGTCGGACAATGAGGTATTCAGCGAAAAACTAAGCTTACTGTTGGGTGTTCCTGTCTACAACTATGCGCCAAGTGATCCGATCACGTTTTTGAGAGATCCGCGATTTCAGGCAAGAAAACCCAGGATTGTCATATGGGAGTCGGTAGGCAGATTGATGATTGACTCGAGCTACCAATATTATCTGCTGCCGGTTGCCAACTTACTAAGTCAAGAAAATCAATGGGCACAGAGTGCCCCAGCTGCTGAGGCCACACGTCTTTCTAATTTGATTGCTCGGAGAGCCTATCATGAGACGATGTGGCGGCTTTGGAAATCGTACCCCGATGATGTGCTAATTCACCAACCCAGTGGCATGTTGTTTCACAAAGATACAATCAATGTATTGAGCCAACTGAAGTCTGATCCGAAAACTGTCAGCGATGCCATCTATCAGGTTTCAAACCTTTATAATCAGCTAGGCATCAAGTTGATCATCATGCAGGTGCCAGAGAAGGAAGGGATATATACGCAACGCATAAAAGAAACAGAATTGGTTTCGTCGGAAGTAGTGGAGGCAATGATCTCCTCAGAGCGTTACTTCGAGCAGGTGTCTAATTTGCTGAAACAAAATAATGTACCCGTCATCAACTTATACCGGACTTTTTACGAGGCCACCAAGGAAGGCCATCAACTCTACTTCAAGGATGACACTCACTGGAATTCCGAAGGAAGCGCCTTGGCCGCAGTCAAAGCAGCTGAGGCGGTGCATAATTACCTTAGTTCAAAACCTTGACAAAGTCTCTTCGTAGACGGCTTAGAATTGAAAATAAAGGAACGGTGAGTTTTCGGCTCCTTCTACGACCACTATACTAATCATCAGCAAGAAAATAGTTACAAGTTCTTTGCTTACTCCCGTCAGATTCTTTTCAATCCTAACCGTCCAGTCTATCCAACTGCAAAAATAGAGTATAACTATAGTCAATGTCGTGGATAATGATGGTATAGTGCAACCTTGACACCCTGCATCAAATCCCACCATAACGAATAACCAGTCATACGCCTCACTGACTGAGGATGCTCTAAAGAAAACCCAGCCGATGAGTACAAATAAACTGGTGAGGATCCTGAGGATCACTACCAAGAAAATGCTTCTTGTTTCGCGCGAATGGTGGAATCCAAATTGCCGCTCAACTGACAGAAGACAACCGAAATAAGCTCCCCAAAGCACAAAGGTCCAGTTAGCGCCATGCCAAAGCCCACAAATCAGCATGGTTACGAACAGGTTAAGCTGAACCCGGGTAGATGATGCTTTAGAGCCACCCAAAGGAATATATACATAATCACGAAGCCAGCCAGATAATGACATGTGCCATCGACGCCAAAACTCCGAAATACTGGTTGCGGCATAAGGAAGGTTAAAGTTTTCCGGGAAACGAAAACCCAGCATCCTAGCCAGACCAATCGCCATGTCCGAATAGCCCGAGAAATCAAAATATATCTGTAAGGAAAATGCAGCAATCCCTGTCCACAGCATGGCAGTTGAACTGGAATCCGATGTCAGCATGTCATCGGCAACACTCCCCAAAGAGTCTGCCAAAACAACTTTCTTGGCCAATCCGACAACGAACCGTCTAATACCCTCAAGTAAATCATGGGAATTGACATCTCTCTGCTTGAGTTGGTCCGCAATTTGACGAAAACGAATAATCGGGCCAGCGACCAATTGTGGAAACATTGATACATAGCAGGCAAAGTCCATAAATCGTTTTACGGGTTCACTAACTTTACGATAAATATCAATGGCATAGCTCATACTTTGAAACGTATAAAACGAAATTCCAACCGGCAAAACGATATCCGTTGCTAAAGGAGGAATTTCTGGAAAGATCACGCGAAATGATTCAATAAAAAAATTGCAGTATTTAAAGTATGCAAGCAGAAAAATATTGGAACATATTGAAAAAAATAAATATTTTTTTCTTTCCACTTTTCCGGTACTTTGACTTATCTGTTCTGGTCTAATGGAACCGGACACTTTAATGAGAGACAATAACAGTCAATCAGAAAGGTGTCATAATGAGCGAAAAACGAACTTACAGGCAATTGTCAATGGCCATTTAATTTGACCCACTTTTGGCCAATAAAATTGACCCACCCAGCCTAAATTTTCTACTGGTTCAGCTTTTGCCTGAGCCGATAGCTTTCTCCGCCAAGCATAAAAATCTGTGAATGGTGTATGAGCCGATCAATAATCGGCACAGCCACGTTCTCATCAATGAAAAACTCTCCCCAACAAGTAAATTCCTTGTTTGTCGTCACGATCAAAGAGCGATACTCATAGAGTGCATTGATTAACTGGAACAGATTATGGTTGCCCTGTTTGTTCATAGGTAAGTAACCCAGCTCATCAATGATGATCAGGTCATACTTGCACATCAATCCGATTTTCTTTTTCAGTTCTCCTCTGAGCTCCGCCAGTTCGAGCAGTTCCATTAGCGCTAACGCCGTACTAAAAACCACTTTGTACCCTGCTTCAATGGCCTGAAGGCCAATACCCGTTGCCAGGTGCGTTTTTCCGACACCCGGAGGGCCAATAAAAACCAGATTGTGTCGCTGATCTATGAAGCTGAAATCGAGAAGTTGATTGATTTGTCGCTTGGTTATAGTCGTCTGGTGTCGGTAATCAAATTCTTCCAGATGCTTTTCTACGGGAAATCCCGCCTTTCCCCTGTTCAGTTTAATGCGCTTGGCGTGACGTTCCTGAAGTTCGGCTTTAAACAGGCTGTCAGCAAACTGTAGATACGATAGCTCATTTGCCTCCGCGTGCTTAATAAGAGCTTCAATGCGACCAGCCAAACCCGCAAGGCGTAGCTCTTTGCAATAGGTCGCGATCTCGTTAATGGAGGTCATGAGTCGTCCCCTGATGTGTGCATAACTGTTGATATCGAGACAGGTCGCCTGTATGAACCTTTTCTTCCGGTTGATCTGTAAAGCGTTCAGGATGCAGAAGTCTTGCTTCGATGAGTGACTCCATTTGCCTGACAGTGAGCCGGGAACGCTCACATAACCAGGTCACCACGGACTCGGATAACGTGATCCTGCGCAGGATCAGAGCCGCACCTTTTAATTGGTCTTTGTAGATCTTGGGTGACGTTACCTTGAGCAGCGCACAAAGTTGCTTGCCATTGTCGACGCCGACTTGCTTAACAATTTCGGTTTCCAGTGCTTCAATCCTTTCCTCTGGGTCACGATAGTGATTCGTGTTCTTGACGGTTTGTCCCTTGTCCAGACTGAGGCGATGCCGTGCGATTTCGTCCCGAGTCTCAAGGTCATAAAGGAAAATCGTTTCCTGATCGGTATCAACGCCAATCGTTGCGCCTTGATACTTCAGGGGCACGGAGTACTTGTTTGCCTGCCAGGAAATCAACCCGGTTTTGTCCGCCTGGCGGGTCACGCTCTGGCCACCCTGCAGGACAACAGCAGGTGTGAAATAGGCCTTCATGTGTCGGCGCTCTTCCTCCTCATAATGGAGCACGGGTTGTTTCCCGGTGGTTCCATGTATGCGCTGATTGGCAATGGTATCCAGCCAATCGGTAACGTGTAGTTCCAGGGCAGACCAACTGGCAAAGCTTTCTCCATATAGCCCATCGTTCTTTACGTACTTGACGCCGGCTTCGACTTTCCCTTTGCTTTCCGGGTCATAACCTTCACAGGCGTGAATGCGAAACCCTGCGTGAGTGGCATACTCATTGAACCGGGGGTTCACTTCAATTTCCCGATACTTTTCATGCAGAACGACCAGTTTGGTCTGGTCATAAATGCATTCTTCGGGCATACCACCAAAATAGCGGAAGGCGGCATCGTGCATACGAATAAAAATGTCCGTGTTAATAGGCTTTGAGGAAAGGCCCACGTACATCATGCGAGAGTATGAAAGAACAAACACCACAAAGTACACAATACGTTCCACGCCATTGATCAGGAGGCCTCTGAGCTCACCCGGATCGACCTGGCATTGAACCCCCGGGGTCATATCCAGTATGGGCTCATAATAGCGCGGCTTAGCCGTCGCAATGGTTTGCTTCAGATGACGGACATACCGTCTGATTGACCGGGAGGAAACTGTCACCTCGGGGTGTTTCTCCAGCAATTTGCGCTGGATTTTTACCGCACTCATTTTAGGAAATTCACCGAGCAAATACGCCAGGTAGTCCCTGTACCTGTCCAACTCTTTATTGCGCTCAGTCATTTCCAGGTAATCGGTAATCTCCGACTCCGGCATCGCTAAATATTTGCGAACCGTGTTGCGAGAAATATCCAGCTCTCTCGCAATCGCTCTGATACCGAGCCCATTACCGTTGTCATGTAGCGCTTTGATTTTGTGTATCACAACCCACTCCTTCAAACCCCCCCCTATCGAAAAGGGAAGCATCTTAAGGGCAACAATGCCCACTGGTGAAATCAGGTGGGTCAAAATTGTTGTCCATCAGTGGGTCATTTTAATTGGCCATTAACAGCAATACCCGAAAGAATTCAAAGAAGAGGCCGTGGCGCTCGTTCTGGAGCAGGGTTATTCCATTCCTGAAGCTGCCAAATCTTTGGGTATCGCAACGAACATGCTTTATCGTTGGAAGGATCAGATG
>JBPJFY010000012.1:0-111268 GCA_051208045.1 Oleiphilaceae bacterium G1-8 | reverse complement strand
TGCTCGTTGAGGGACGTAAAATGCGTATCAAGAGGCTGAGAAGGCTAGCAACCTGCTTTTTCCGTTCAATTACAGTCGGGAGACGCACTGTGCAGTAATCGTGCGCTTAAGTCCGACAGGCTCCTAGGTACAAAAAGTTAGCATCAATTTTAGTTGAAATTATATTGTTACTCGTCCACTTTCCTTCATCACAATATACAAACCTATAATTTCTATCCGTATCTTTGGCTTGTTCATAAATCACACTCGAGATTGGGTATTTTTGCCTTAGCCTGTTCCAGAAAGGGGATCTATTAAACAACGCTCCATGTAACAATAAAAAAGCGAAAACAACGAAAAATGTAGCAACAAATTCAGTCATTTATAATACCTTGATATCTAGTCAAAGGTTTAGACATCAGTTTTCGATTAAGATATTTAGCTGCCTGATGTCTAACTTCAACGGAGCCATGAAATCTTCGATATACTTTTGTCTTAACGACTTCCCTTTATGTCAGGGCCTAGCTCAGATTCAAATACCTCTAACTCCCACTCAAAACCCCCATCCGCTCCAATTTTGTACGCAATCACCATTGCAACACCATTTTCGTTGGTAAATCCTTGATCTAGTTGCACTACATCTCCTGCCTGTGGCAGTAAATTGCCATTTCCTGAAATGAACCGAGCTCTGTTGCTAGGTACATTTACTAGTAAGACGGCTTTCTTTGGGTTTAACACGCTCACATATTCACCTAACGCGCCGCTTTTTGGCGTCGCCTTGCCTTTGCTTGTTACATGCTGATGAGTTCTGGATCATGCCATACATCCTCATACTCGCCAGCAATCAAAAATCTATAACCCGGTGGCAATGATAAATATTGCTCTACTTCGGGCATGTATTCTCTAATATGACTTACGTGTAGTGGTTTAAAGAAATCTGGTTCTTCAGACATTTCTTCACCGCACCAAATATACCAGCCACATGTTCCGTTTTCTGGGTTATGCCGTAATCCATTCACAGGAAGCTTGCCAATAGTTTCTAATGCAATACCTAGCTTCGCTTCCCCTTTGCAGGGAAGCGGGATGGCATCGAACTTTTTACATATTTCCTTCTGACTCAGCACAATGTTTCCTAAGGCATGTAACATTTTATTATACAGCGCCTGTATTTTACCGAACTAGACAGACTCTGTATCAGTCAAGATTAGAAAGAAATGCCCGTTTCAAGCACGTTTGACTCATCAAATACTGGACTGAGTTGACGAAGTGCAGTCGCATTCATAATAGGTGGCTTCACCTCTAAGCCATTCACATTTTCTGACCACATGATTGGCTATTGCTCGTATTTGTGCCCAGGGGTGGGGGTCTCTTCGATAGGTTAAACGGTCACAACTTTGCTGGTCAGCGATGACGGTTAAGAACAAATCCCGGGCATGTATGATTCGAAATATATGTTCCTGTAAAACGGTTGATTTTGTCCAGCAAAAACGGCTTCATATCCTGTATGAAAAAGGCCATTTTTATTGTCACAAGTCGGTTTCCATCGAAGCCAGATTATAGTTGCAGATAATCTGGGCTCAAACTGGCCGATGATTGCAGGTTTCGAGCATTATGACTGCAAGCCGGCACAGATAGTGAGGTTCTCCCAAGCGGCGCGTTATTCCACGAGTCGATAGACGACGGGATCTCTCATCTGCTTACCATGTCGTGTATAGTAGGTTGAGATCTCTTTATTGCCCGGAGCAACCGTAAAGTAGTGCACATAGCCTTGGTCGCTGCTGGAGCCATCAGGTGTGGAGGGATACATTCGAATGGAAAATTCTCTTCCCTGGATGGTTCCTTCACCTTTTGAACTCTTCCACTGCCCGGTTGATTGGTCCGGCCAAGCGATTACTACTGTCACATTGTTACCGTTTTGCCAAAAGTTGATTCGCCCGCGATGCTTCAGGCTGCCATTGGCACCCCAGCTTCCAGCAATATAAACGGGTGCGTAACTTTCTTTGGAGTCAGGTGCTTTAGGCGCGGGGGTTGGCGGTATATTGGCGGTATCCGGCGCAGGCGAGGGGCGGTTAACGGTCCACTCTTGATTCGGTGTGCTGTTGTTGTAACCCCATCTCCCATCGAAGTTCGAGAAATTGTTGTTGAAGTCAAATTCGAGCTTTCCCTTGGCGTTTGTTTGTGTCCATGTGCCAACGAGTTTGTTACCGGACAATACGCCCTCAATTTTTCCGTTCTTATGAGTGTAGTGACCCGTGACTTTCGAGCCGTTGAAGACCAAAGTCATGTCGCCAAAATTGGTCCCGTAGTTGCGCTCGAACTGGTCTGCGGCAAAAAGAGTTTGCGGAGCGCTGGTTGATGTGTTTGAGATAGAGCGAATTTTGTCCCCATTCCAAGTTTTAGTGGGCATCGCGTCACCATAACTCCAGAGCCCTTTGAAGCCGGAAAAGTCACTGGCGAAGGTAAACTCCATGCGGCCCTCCCCGTTGTCCTGCGTCCAACGACCCGTTACCGTAAGGCCAGTGAGCGTGCCCTGGATATGCCCATTGCGATGTTTGTAGGTGCCTGTTATGCGACTACCTTGTCGAGTCAGCGTGAGTTCATTGAAATTGGTGGAATACACGCCCTCAATGGTTTCTTGTGCGAATGATGACTGTATGTGGCCCAGTGAAAGTAACAGTGTAACAACGGCGAGGATTAAACGGTAATTCGACACGGTGACGCCTCCTGTGAAGACAAAGCGAATCTCACTTTGTTAAAGTGATTCTCCTTTATAGCGTGTTTTTTCGGTTGCCATGTTGACGCAGCTCATGATTGTTATTGAGCCGTCTTGCCTCAGAAAGGCTGGCGGTGAAATTTACGTGTTTCCAGTTTGTTTTTGAATTGAGGTTGGCTGTGGTTTCTTCTCTGCTCACACAATGGTGGCCACAGGTCACCCTCCCGTCCGGGCCCGTACTGGATCTCGCCTGTGGTTCGGGGAGAAATGGTTTGTGGCTGGCCCGGCAAGGTGTACCGGTGGTGTTTCTGGATCGGGATACCGCCGCACTGGATCGTCTTGCCACACAGATTGACGAGGAAAGCCTGTCGGCAAACGTGATGATGTGCGACCTGGAAGTGGCGTCACCCCCGGACCTGGGAGAGGCTCGCTACGCTGCGATTCTTGTGTTTCGTTATCTCCATCGACCGTTGTTTCCTCGGATTCAGCGGGCCTTGATGCCCGGTGGAGTGCTCTTCTACGAAACGTTCACGATTCATCAGCCGCAGTTCGGCCGCCCGACGAATCCGGATTTTCTCCTTAAGCCGGGAGAGCTGGCGGGCACGTTTGCCGGGTGGGAGCAGTGCTATTCACAGGAGCATGTCGACTTTGATCAGGCGCAGGCCATTGCTCAGTGGGTGGGGCGGAAACCTGTTGGTTGACTTGTCCTTGGCTACTGGTTAAAGTGCGCTCATGAATAAGAGAACCTTTAACATTGCGATTCATCATCACCATCATCTTTCCGATGACGGTGGTTTTGTGCGTGCCTGTTAACTCGATTCTTTTCGAATTTTCAAAACCCCGTTTACTGCGTGTATCCGGGGTTTTTTTATGTCTCGGTGATGGCAATTCTGGACGGGCAATCCTACTCCAACATGAGGCAATGACGAATGACACTGAAACTGGTCCTCCCAAAAGGACGAATCAATACGAAGGTTCTGCAACTCCTTTCAGAGTGTGGCATCGATATCCGGGGCAATGAACGAAACTACCGACCGAGTGTGTACGGATTTGATCTGAGCGTTAAACTGCTGAAAAGCCAAAATATTCCGTCTTTGGTTGAATTGGGTCAGCACGATATCGGTTTTGCGGGGCTGGACTGGATTCAGGAGAATCAAAGTGAGCTGGTGATTCTGAAGGACCTGGGATTTGACCCGGTGAAAATCGTGGCCTGTATTCCCGAGGATTGGGATTTTGAGGCCATGAAAGCGCGAAAGCTGATTGTGGCCTCTGAATATACCCGTATTGCGACAGACTATCTCAATCGATCAGGGTTTGAGTATCAATTGTTGCGATCCTACGGTGCGACGGAGGTGTTCCCGCCTGAAGATGCCGATATGATTATCGATAACACGTCCACGGGGGCAACCATCCGCGCAAACCGATTGAAAATTGTAGACACGGTGATGGAAAGCTCCACGCAGTTTATTGCCAATGCCAGGGCGCTGGATGTGCCAGAAAAGAGACGACAGATTGAGGATTTGCTGACCTTGATGCAGGCGGTTCTCAATGGTCGTGAACGCGTCGTGTTGGAGATGAACTGCAGCGATCAGCACCTTGATACGATTGTGGCGATGTTACCGGCTCTGCGCACGCCCACGGTGTCCAGACTCTACCAGACCAGCGGCTTTGCAGTGAAAGCGGCGGTGTGAAGAAAACAGATTCGGGCGCTGATTCCCCAGCTCGTTCAAGCCGGGGCGACGGACATTCTTGAGACGCCGATTCGGAAAATGCTTTAAACAGGTGGTTATTCTAAGTTAGTGCAACCTCATTTGTTTTATGATGCAATCCTGGAAAAGGACTATGAAGACGCTTCAACGAGAGGATGCCCAATAATGAACGACATCGAACCAATCACCGCATTTTACATGGCGTTAGATGCGCTCAAACTGGTTGATCGACGCTCATACATTGCCGGGGGCGAGCGGCTGGAAAACTCTGCGGAACATTCCTGGCATTTGGCCATGGCGTGCTGGAACTTTGCGTGTCGATTTTATCCGGAGGCGGATCAGGAGCGCTTGATTAAACTGGCGTTGATTCATGATTTGGGTGAGATAGGTGCCGGTGATACGTTTTTATACGACGCCGCGAGAGCCAACGCCCACGTTGAAGAGCGCAAAGGGGTGGAAGAGTTAGCCAGAATGCCCGGCAACAGCATTGAAGACATGTTGTCGCTGTGGGATGAGCAGGAGTATGGCGATAGTCTGGAAGTGCGCATTCTCAAAGTGATGGATCGGCTGCTCCCCTTTATGCTGAATCTGAAAAGCGAAGGCCGTGCCTGGCGGGACGCCGGGATTCGCAAGAGTCAGGTGCTGGCCATGCATGAGAAAATCGCCGCGCTGGATGCCCGCGTGTATGCCTGGATTATGGCGCAGGTAGACGTCGCCGTGGCAAATGGTTGGTTGATTGATGCCTAAGTAATCGCGGACTCCGTCACAGTGTCAACCAATGATTGAGGGAGTCAGTAGGTGTGTGCCGCACTCATGGAGAGGTCCGGGGAATTTTACGGTGAGGAGAGCCTGATGAATGTCGTACGCGTGTGTACTTTGAGTCTGTGTTTGGCCAGTTCAAGTGCGGTTGTGTCTGCACAGGAAGCCCTGTCTGATGTATCGATCAATGGTGTGCCGCTAACGCAGGCCCAGAAAGGTCAGCTGGAACAATCTATCGGCGTTGAGGTGTTGCCGGGTCGCTATCTGGTGAATTTTCTCAATGGATGCTGGATGAACGTGGATACAGGAGCTCAGGGATGCACCCAGGCACAAACGGGCATCTATAACTCGCGCTATGGCAGTGGTGAGCGTTACAGTGACGGTTCCTGGTCTCATTACAGTAATATTGCCGGCGGGGGGGTAGGTGGCACCGCAGATGGCTGTATTTACGCGGGCGACTGGTCAAACTGCTAAGTGATGAATCACACCTTAAAGCGGTCCACTTTCTCTCGAATGGAATCGGCAATTTCAGCCAATCGTTGACTGTTTTCATCGATTTCCGTCGCTGAATGTGTCACGGAGGCGGTGGCGTCGGCGATCGCGGTGACATTCCGGGCAATGTCCTCGGTGACGGCCGTTTGTTCTTCGGACGCGGTCGCAATCTGGAGGTTCATTGCGCTGATGGTGGATACGGCGCTCGCGATGGATTGTAGGGACTGACCGGCTTCGTTGGCTTTGGCAACGGTGGATTCACCGGCTTCCCGGCTGGATGCCATCACATCAACTGCCTGCTTGGAGCCGGATTGTAATCGCTCGATCAGCCGATTGATCTCTTCTGTGCTGTCCTGAGTTTTACTCGCCAGGGTGCGCACTTCATCGGCCACCACGGCGAATCCACGTCCTTGCTCTCCGGCACGTGCCGCTTCGATGGCGGCATTGAGTGCCAGCAGGTTCGTTTGTTCTGCGATGCCACGAATTACATCGACCATGGAGCTGATGTTGGTGACGTCGGTTTCCAGCTCACCGATGACCGAGGTCGCGGATTGAATTTCCTGGGCCAGACGCTGAATGGACTGAATCGCATCGGCGACCACTCGCCCTGCCTGGGTACCTTCGCGGTCCGCATCTTGCGCTGCGTCTGCAGCGCTTTGCGCGTGCGTCGCAATTTCCTGAGCAGCAGAGGACATCTCGGAGACCGCTGCGGCTACCATGTCGGTTTCCGTTTGCTGCTTCTGGCAATCCAGTCGACTTTTCTCAGAAACGCCAGCCATACTGCGGACCATGGTGGCGAGGTTTTCTGCCGATCCCTTGAAATCTTCAATCAGGGCATGGATGTTTCCAACAAACGCGTTGAATGCCGTCGCGACCTGACCCAGTTCGTCCTGGCTGGCGATGGTGAGACGCTGCGTCAGATCACCTTCTCCCTGCGCAATATTGAAGAGCGCATTCCGTAGTTGCGTGAGTGGTTGGGTGACTTGCTTCAATACGACCCAGAGCACCAGGCTGCTGATGATTGCGACCAGAAGCGTTGACAGAATGGCGGTGTTGCGGAAACTGTACAGTGGCCCGTACGCTTGCTGCGCATCGATATCGATGCCAATGTACCATTGAATGGATTCGATACCGGTGATGGGGTGAAAGCTTAAAATGCGTGCGCCATTTGGGGTGTCAATGTTCTGCAACTGTGGGGCAATAGTGATGCCTCTACCGTAAATTTCATCCAGCGTTTTATTGGCCAGTGCCTCTTCCGGGTGGGCGAGCATCTTGCCCTGACTGTCGATCAAGAACGCATTGCCCAGCCCTTTAAAATCCACTTTATTGATGGTGTCACTCAGCGTTTTCAGGTTCATGTCGCCCCCCACAACGCCTTTAAATCCACCGGCGTTCACCGGGGCGGTTGAGGTGATGAGCAGATCCTTGGTGAAGGCGTCGTTGTAGGGCTCGGTAAAGGACGCTTTGTTGCTGCTTTTGGTGGATTGGTACCAGGGCCGAGTGCGCGGATCAAAGCCGGTCAAATCATCGGTATTGGTGTCATCAATGATGAACGCACCGGCTTCGCTGCCAAAGTAGACATTGCGAAATTGCCCGCCTTTGTTCACCAGAGAAATGGCCTGGGTGAGCTTGTCTTCTTCGGGAAACTGGGTGACGCGTTGCGCAAGCGCGATGGTCAGATCCAGTTTGGTTTGCAGCCAGGCGGACATGTTTTCGGCCGTAGAGCTGGCAATCTGATCCAGCTTCACCTGGAGATTCACTTCAATCTCCTGACTGATACGCGCGTAGTTGATGGTACTGAAAACTGCCAGAGCCAGCACGACGGCAGTAACGGAGGCAATGATGATTTTCTGGGAGAAGCCGAGCGTGTTTTTCATTGTTATTCTCGCGTGATCAGAAGGCGTGTTTACACAGTATAGTGCGAAATCTGATCAGAGCGAGTGGTGGCGGGATAGTTTCTCGGCCTGTTGCCCGTGGTGATTGGCTCGCCCCGCGAGATAACGTTCCCGAAAAACGTGGAAGTAGTGATTCAGGGCGTCAGCGGCGGCGTGATCATCGGCCAGCTTGAGCACCTCAATAGCCACTTCCGCAGTACAGAGTTGGTGGCTGTGTGCCGCTTCTCGAAGCTTATACAGCGACGCCTGTTCCGGCGTGATGCCCAGCACGGGCAGCGTGGCCAGATAGGGGCTGTTGAACATCTTGCGTGCTTCCCGCCAGGTGCCATCCAAGAGCAAAAACAGGGGAACTTTGCCCTGCTGAATGCCCGGTAAACGCCGAGGGGTATGTATACACCGGTCAGGCACCGCGTATTCGTGGGGAAACACAACGATGGGCTGATAGGCAGGATGTGCAAGCAATGCCAGAAGTTCAGGATCGTGCTCTGTGCGCTGCCATTGGAAGGCGTAGTTATCCGCTACCACATCGGCGACCAACCGCCCGGTATTGCTGGGCTTATACACTTCGCCTTTGTACATCAACAGGCATACAGCGCTCCGACAGACCACCCGGGGTTTGCTGGCGCAGATGCAGTTGGACTGCGTCAGGAGGCACGCATCACACCGGACAGCCCGGCTTCCCCGGGCCAGAAAAGGGCGCCGGGATTGTGCCAGCTCGCGGGCGCGTAACTGTAAAACCGAGTTGGTGTGGGGCATGGTCAGCATCAGTCCTGAGTAAGCGCCGCATTATTGCCGGAATGAAACCATTGGACAATGCCCGACAGATTCGATATGAATGTTTTTTTGTGATTCTGGAGGTACTTTCCCGATGAAATCGGATGATTCAATGCCCCCGCTGGCCGCTGCGACGCTGGCCATTCATGGGCATGCGGCGTCAGACGCCTATGGCAGTCCGCACATGCCCATCTATGACACAACCACCTACCGGTTTGAACGCACGGCAGATCTACTGGATGTCGTGGATGGCCGAAAGCCCGGCTGCCTTTACACACGGTTCGGCACCAATCCGACCATCCAGTCGCTGGAGGGCACCCTGGCCCGCCTGGAACAGGCCGAGAGTGCACTGGCGTTTTCCTCCGGCATGGCCGCACTCTCCGCGTTGTTTTTTGCTCACGGCCGGGCGGGGATTGTGTGCTTGGGGGATGCGTATGGCGGCACATTGGAGTTACTGTCTCAGCAACTGCCCCTGCTTGGCATTACCACACACTTTATTGACGGGACAGATAGCGACGGGCTCACGGCGAGCCTGAAAGCTGGGGCCAGACTGGTTTTTCTGGAAACCCCCGCGAATCCGCACCTGGCAGTGTATGACATTCGTGGCATAGCCCGCGTCGCTCATGCGTATGGTGCACAGGTCGTGGTCGACAACACCTTTGCCACGCCCATCAATCAGAATCCGTTGCAGCTTGGGGCGGATCTCGTGATGCACAGTGCCACCAAATATCTGGGCGGCCACAGTGACCTGACCGGTGGTGCCGTCATGGGGGCAAAAGCCCTGATCGCACCGATTGCGCAGTGGCGAAAGAATCTGGGGTCGCTGATTGCCCCCGCCGTGGCTGCTCAATTGGCGCGGAGTCTCCGCACACTGGCCGTTCGTGTGCGCCAGCACAATGAAAATGCCATGAAGGTAGCGCTGGCGATGCACCAGCACCCCAAGGTAGCCCGTGTGTATTACCCTGGCTTGCCGGACTTTTCGGGGCACGAGATTGCTCGGGAACAAATGGCCGGGTTTGGTGGCATGCTGACCATTGAGCTGAAGGGGACACGGGCAGATGCTGAGCGCGTCGCGGACCGGTTGAAGTTGTTTTTGCTGGCGCCCAGTCTGGGAGGCGTAGAGAGTCTGGTGACACAGCCATGCACCACGACGCACTATGGCATTGCTCCGGAGGAGCGCGCTCGGCGCGGAATCACCGATGCCATGCTTCGACTCTCGGTAGGCATTGAGGATGCCGATGATCTGATCGCCGATTTGACGCAGGCACTGAGCTGAGGCCTGCGCTTGTGCCCTCCCGGTAATCGATTTACACTCTCGGGCCTTAAATCACGCCGGCGGTCTTTCGTGAAGGCGGCGACATACTCAAGAATGGAATCAGCATGCGCATAGTAAATATTGTTCTGGGCGACGCCACCGGTGGCCGCTGGAAAGTGGTCCTGGATTACACCCGTGTACTGCGTGAACTGGGACACGAGGTCACGCTGGTGGCCCACCAAAAACAGCGCGCACTGATCGAGCAATCGGGATTGGATCTGGGTAGCGTTGTGTATTTGCGCAATTCCGGCCATTTCGACCTGGTGGCTACGGTGCATGCCTGGCGATTGCTGCGCAGCCTTCAGGCGGAACTGGTGATTGCCCATTGCTCGCGCTCCATTGCATTGATGAAGCGGGCTGCAGGTAAGCACACGCCGGTCGTCTGTGTCATGCACGCATTAAATCCCAAACGGTGTACCAAAGCGGATGCCTTCATCAATATCACGCACTGTATTGAAGACCGGTTGCGAGAAGCCGGTGCCGGCGATAAACCGCATGTGCACGTACCCAACATGCTGACCGATATGAACGCAGCACTCCCGGCATGCCGGCCTCGGCAGTCTCCGGTGCACATCGGTGCGATTGGCCGCTTTGTGCGATACAAAGGGTTTGATGTGTTTGTCGATGCCCTGGCGGTGCTCAAGCAACAGGGTATTGCGTTTACCGCGACTCTGGCCGGCTCCGGGGAGGATGCTCCGCTGCTGCGGGAAAAACTGGCCCAGCATGGGCTCACGGATCAGGTCACCATGCCCGGCTGGTTGCCCTCCAGTCAGGCCTTGTTTGATGAGGTCGACCTCCTGTGTGTGCCTTCGCGGCACGAACCCTTTGGATTGATTCTGTTGGAAGCGTTCAATGCCGGGATACCCATGGCCGTGGCCAAAGCGGAGGGTCCTCTGGAAATCTGTACGGATGGCGAGGATGCCCTGTTGGCGGAAACAGACAGCGCGGAAGCGCTGGCCAGCCAGCTGAAAAAACTGATCGACCAGCCGGAATTGGCGGCGCATCTGAGAGAAGCCGGTTTCGTCACACTGAAAACACGGTATGCAGAAACGGTGGTGAAGCATCAGTTGAATGATGCGCTCACGCAGATCAAACAACAACTTTCCGGCGTGTGAGGGGTGCACTCGCTTATTCCCGCTATACTTTAAGATTCAGCGATGGTTTTCGCAGTAGGCGTCGTGGATCGGTTAAAGTAAAACTACAAACACGGGAACAAGGAGAGTCACTATGGCGTATCACTATGTGTGTGGCAAATGCGGCACAAAAACCACCAAGCCGGAACCCTACGGCGACTATACCTGCGGGAAAAGCGGCTGCGATGGGCACCTCGCTTATTATGTGGAAATGGCGTTCACGCCAGCCCCGGTAGGGCAGGTCCATGTGGATGCGGTGAGTGCGATTGAGGGCACCGACAAGGTGTTGGCGAAGGCCGTTACGATGGTGTTCAATCAGTCAGCGCGAGGCAGAACGGCACCGGGCACGACGAACGTCAATCATATTCATGTTGGAGGCAATGCCCAGCTGAACCTGCTCTTTGATGCCGTTTCCTACACCGTTCTGGGATTGGTACACGGGCACATGGATCGTAACATGGCGCCTACGGTGGCCCATGAAGCGTCCACCGTCACAGGTCGTTATGGTGGTGCCAGCATTTCCATGGTCATCGATGGCGATAACATCATGCGCAAAGAGTAACAGCCAACAGCAATGCAATGCCCGAAATGTCAACACGAGCAAGCGGATAACAACGCCGTCTGTGCGGCCTGCGGGCTTGTGTTTGCCAAATACTTCAAATACCACCCACCCAAGCTGGAAAGCCCGGCTGAGGAGCCGGGTGAAGCAGAGCATGACGAAGACGATGCTGCGCCCCCGATCACCTGGCGTGACTGGCTGCTCCCGGAGCAACAGGAAAAGTATGGGTTGGTGGTGGGTGGTCGAGCGCTCCTCTATGCTGGCATGGTGGTTTACAGTGTGCTCTTGATCAGCGCCGGGAAAGACACCAATTACGCGGGTGAAACGTTTCTCCACACCGTGAATCTGGTGTTCCACGAGGCCGGGCACGTTTTCTTCGGGTTTTTGGGACAGTTTATTGGTTCCTTGGGCGGCACACTCGGCCAGTTTATCATGCCGATGATATGTGCCTATACGTTTTACGTGAAACAGGGGAACCTGTTTGGCACCATCGTGTGTTGTTGGTGGTTTGCAGAGAATTTCCTGGATATTGCCCCCTACATCAATGATGCGCGGGCCGGTATTCTTCCGTTGGTCGGTGGTAACACCGGGCAGCATGCCCCGTATGGCTTTCATGACTGGGAATATCTGCTGACCGAAACCGGGCTGATTCGTTTTGATACTACCCTGGCCATGATCAGTCATGTTATGGGAAGCTTGCTGATGATCGCGACGCTGGTGTGGGGCGGTGTGATTCTGTGGCGACAATATAAAAGCCTGCGATAATCAGGCCGCCAAGAAAGCCAGCCAGATGCGCTGGCGGGTAGGGGGGCCAGAGGGTTGCGGACAAAACGGCAACTCCTGAGACCAGTTCAACAACAATTTTTATTCCCGCACCGATCAACAAGGCAGGGATCAGCCCATGTGGGTTACGCTCCCAGACCACCCCGGCGGCCAGCACAAATAAGGTATTGAGTACCCCGGAAAGACCGCAATAGACCTGTATACTCGCCCAGGGTGACACCAGCCACAGGTCGACTGCACACATCCCTGCCACCAAACCCACGAGTAAAAGCCCCCGGGAGCGTTGCTCAATGATCGCACCGAGGATCGCGAACACACCGGTGTTTAAGGCCCAATGCTGCAAGTCCGTGTGCATCAGATGCCCGCTCAACAAACGCAGCATGTCGCCCTGCCAGACGGCCATCCGATCCAGATAAATCAGCGCTGGATCGACAGAGCTAAAATAGAAGAGCGTGCTGATGAGTACGGTGAATCCGGTAACGAAATAACTAGGCAGGCGGCGCATGAGAGGATTCCTGACGTGGTTTTAGTGAAGAGTGCCCCGCACTGGCAGGGCGAGGCACTCCAGGAAGGTTTAGCCAATCCGGCGGTGCGATGGCTGTCTGAACAGCAGAAGCAAGGGTAACAGCAGCAGTAAGGTGCTGACGTCGATCGCGCCGCTGCCACCGCCCGTCGGGTAGGCGCGTGGTGTGGTAAACGCCGGTTGCTGTGCGTTAGTTTGATGGTTTTGTACTGTTGCAGCCCGTCGAGCTTCCCTCGCCTGCTGTTCGCGTTGCACCCGTTGCTGGTTGTGCCGGTCGATGTTGTATTGCTGGAACACCTCTTCGCGTACAACAACCATTGACGTGTAATCGGTAACCAGTCCATAGGCTTGAGCGATGTCGGTAATGGCCTGTTCTCTATCAGCATCTTTGCCGAGATAGTCCATTTCATTTTGCAGGTGTTCGATCTTGGCAAACGCCCACAGCCGCTCCAGTTCCGGGTTCAATGTGCTCACTTCCGGGAAGTCAAATTGTGTGGTGTAGCGTTTTTCCTGATCGGACACTTTGGCAGTAATGCGGATGTCCGCCAATCCATGCCCACGATAATGCCCCAGTACAATAATCTGCTGCCCACGATAAATAGTACCGATGTGTTCGGGCGTGACATCACTGATCTTGACGCCATCAATGGTCACCTTCACATCACGGAAGGCTTCGTGATTCAACTTTTCGGTCGCCAGGAGCAGTTTTCCGACAATATCATCGCTGTTTGACACTGACAGGGCGAATCCATTGGAAATCTGGGTCATGCCCTCCAGCAATGGCCGGTTGGCACTGTTGCCCATGATGAAGGTAAAGAGGCGAACATCATGCTTTTCCAATAAGGTCAGAAAGGCTTTTTTCTCGGTCACGCCGACGTTGGCCACACCATCGGTCACCAGAATGATCGCGCTCGGGCGATCCGCATCCAGCCCCCGAATGCCTTTTTCCAATCCTGCGTACAGGTTGGTACCACCATCCGGTCGCACGGCATCCAATTGGGCGAGTAACTGGCTCACATTGGCGGGTGTGGCAGGCAGGTAGCCGCGCGTCAGCTCTTTACTGCTGTTGTTGAAAAGAATGACGCGGAAGCGGTCTTCGGGCTTCAGTTTTTGCAGTCCTTTACGCACGCCCTCCGCCAGACTGGTGTACTTGCCATTCATCGAGCCGGAATAATCCAGCACAAAAACCCAGTCTCTGCCCCGTGTAATCGTACCCAGGTCATCGCCGGGCGTGATGGTCATCATGTAGGTGCCTTTGTCTGTACCCGGAGTCTTATAGGTCACCACGTCCACACTGCCGGGCAGGCCCTGAACGTGACGCCAGTACACGACAATGTCTTTATCCAGCGTATGCACCGCCGATGCCTGCGTGGCTGGAGGCGCACCTTCTTCGAGCGATGCCTGCCCGTTGGCCAGAGTGACCTGCCACTCATGGGCAGATGTTGAGGTGGTTTGCGCCTGAGGATGCTGTGGCAGGCGGATGCCATCAATGGGGTAAGATGAGCGAATATCCATCGTGAAACTGAAGGCTTCCGTCACCTGATCGTTATACTGCCAAAAACTGAGCTTCTGTTCGTCCACACCGCCTTCTTCCAGCGGATACGTGTAGTGGCCGATGCCATGGTCTACGTGCGCGGTTTGCAGATAAACCAGACGAATCTTCACATCCTGCCGGGGTTGCACCGGATAGACACTGATTTCGAAGGCGTGATAACGGTCTTTTTCGGTCAACGCGGTTTCGCGCCCCTGGGCTTTCTCCTGCGTGTAAACCTCTCGGGCCCGTTGCTTCTCCAGCACCTCACCGGTGACTGGCTTGCCGTCGATCCAGTACGTAAACTCACCCACCGCGGCTTTTTCCGGTACCGGGAAGGCATATAAGGCCTCCAAGGCCGTGTCGTGCGGGTTGTGGAAAACCTGAGTGATCTGAGTGATCGCGTAACCGTCCTCGACAGTGACATGTACATGATGCTCTTTGATTTCCAGCGGTGGCAGTCCGCCGTTTTTGGGTGTCATCAAGCCCGCGGCGAAGGCGGGCTGGAAAATCAGGCTGAGTACGCTCAGGCACAGCCCGGTCAGTAATCGTGGTAAGTGTGTTGGCATGGGTTGCCTCCCGGAGAGTCGACGCAGGGCAAACCGTTTGCCCCGCACTGTTTGGTGCTGTTTTAACGTTACGAGAGGTGCGCCTAATTCACAACCAAAAGCAAAAATGTCGAGGTTATGGGTACTTCAGGTAGTGTATTTTGATACTATTTAACAATCTGCTCGGGGATTGTGATTGTGAAGGAACCTTGAGTGGTGTGGCAGTGTCATAGTTTGCACTCACCGTCTAAGTTGAGTTGAGTTGAATTGGATTGCAGAGCAGGATGGACACGTCAGCGATTTTTTTACGGGGTATGGCGACAGCCTTTGTTATTTCCATGGGCTTTTGGGCCGTCAGGTCGTATCGGAATGACCAAGCGGTCAATGCATTTCTATTGGTGTTGATCGGTGTGGCAGGGTACCTGCTTGCGCCAGTCTTTACCTCTGGTCCGATCCATTGGGTAGCGGTTTTTGGGGCTAGCCTCATTCCTCCTGGGTTTTATTTCCTTGCGACAACTGTTTTCGAGGCACCCCGCATACCTGCATTGGCTCGATGGCACTGGGGACTGATAGTGGTGATTTATCAGGGGATGGTGTTTGGCAGCTATGTGGCATTCCGACAGAGCACCGGCGGCGAATCCTGGGTGTTGTCGGCTCTGTTTGGATTAGCGTATCTGGCGAAACTGGTTTTCATTGCAGGCGCACTCGGCGCGATACTCCGACACTGGCAGACGGATCTGGTCGCCTCGCGGCGACGGTTTCGGTGGGTTCTCACCGCCATGACCGGGGTGTATATCGTCGCCGTGGTGCTTGTGGAACTGGGTCTGTGGGGGCAGCCAGGGTCAGAGGTCCTCGAAAACTGGAATGCCTGCTTGCTTGCGGTGGTCACCGGAGCATTTTCACTCTGCTGTTGGCACACCCATCCGCGTGAGCTGTTCCCGGAAATGCCGGCTGCGGTCAGAACGGAATCCGCCGATCCCACGCGCGCTGAAGCGTTGCGTCTTGCCGACCAGCAGGAGTTGAGTCGACTGGAGCACCTCATGACACAGGATCAGGTGTATCGGCAAAGCGAGCTCTCAATTGCGGTACTCGCTGATCTTGTTCAGGTGCCGGAACACCGTTTGCGACGGCTGATCAACCAACATCTCGGTTATCGGAACTATAACGATTATCTGAATTTTTATCGGATAAATGAAGCAGCCACCCGGCTGTCCTCGGTGGACTGTGCTCGTGTGCCGATTCTTACGATCGCTTATGATCTCGGCTTCGGGTCGATTGCGCCGTTCAATCGTGCGTTCAAGGCGCGCTTCGATGTGACACCGACGGTGTATCGCAATCGCGCACTCAGCGCGACGCATCCCCAATAAAAAGTATTGGGCGTTTTTAAAATGAATGCGTTTTTTTCAGAATCGCTAAGACAACCTGCGCAGTTTTCGCTGCAATAGTGGCACATCGCGGAGCCTCACCGGGTTTTGCGTTCACTTTGCTTGCTTTATACAAGAGGTTGTCATCTTATGTTCTCGTGCTTTCGATCCTGGATACTCTCCGGGTGTTTGTTTCCGCTCTTATGCCTTGCTCAGCCCGTCGGGCCAGACCGTATTCTCGGCTATTGGTTAATGCCTGATGTCAGCGCTTTGCTGAATATCCGAAAAAACAACGCCGAGTACGAAGTGTACTTGGTCGCAGTTCGTGATCCACTGTTAAACAGTTCGGATGGGGAAGACGTGGCCGGGCAACAGCGTCTGGACGCGCAGAATCCTGATCCGTCGTTGCGTGACCGGCCCTTGAGCAACATGATTCTGGGGCGGGGTTTTCAATTTCAGGATCTCCATTGGCGCAACGGCCGTATTTACGATCCCGTGTCCGGGAATGTCTATCAAAGTCAGCTGAGTCTTCAGTCGGATGGTCTCCTCAAGCTTACCGCCTATATCGGTTTGCCGTTTCTGGGTCGTACCGTCTATCTGCACCCGGCAACACCCCTGCTACAGCGCGTTCGCAGCTTTTCAGACATTCTTGTGGACGCAGAATAGCAGGGGGCCATATGTCATTACAAAAAACACTGCTTTTATTCTGTATCACTTATGCGGCTCCTACGCTGCTGATTGGGTTTGGTTGGATTATTCCCCATCACGGCGTTTCCGGATGGAATGATCTTACGGTCGGTTTTGTTGGTGCCGTGTTCGGTCCGCTGCCGTTGCTGCTTGCGGTCAGCCGGTCGGGCGCGTGTCCCGTTCCGGTTACCGTCGCCAAGCCCTGGAAGGCTCGCCTATACGCCTATATTAACCAGCAAGCGGCCCGTCCTCGGGGTGGTTTGGGTTTTCTGCTGGGTTTATGGTGGCGCTGGGAAACCAATGGCGTGAATCGCATTGCTGTTGATTTGCTGGATGTGCGCCGTGCGGATCGCATTCTTGAAATCGGTTTTGGACCGGGAAAAACCTTGCGTCGGTTAGCCAAACTGGCACCGAATGGCAAAATTACGGGTATCGAAGTGTCTCCCGTCATGATTCGATTGGCGGGCAGGGTGAACGCCTGTGCGATTGCTTCGAAGCACATGAATCTCCTGTTAAGCCATGGGGAACTGCCCGATCGCTTGTCGGATTACGATCGGGTGATCTCCGTGCACAATGCGTACTTCTGGCCAAACCCCAAGGCGATGCTGGCGCGCATGGCGGCTTTACTGTCGTCGGGCGGTCAATGTGTTATCTGCGTCCGGACCAATGACGAAGCCGTGCCTCTGCGATTTCAGGATGCGATGTATCGTTTTTACGCTGAGGACACCTGGGTGCAGTGGATGACCGAAACTGGCCTGAATGTGTCCGTGGAAACACGACGAAAAGCGCATCCGGGCGTTCGTTGGTTCGTGGGTGTGAAACCGGAATACGCAACTGACGAGGGTTGAACGAATCGATTCGGGCTATGCTCGATGCCGAGCATACATTTCTCGGGTCCACTGAATCGCTGGATGGCCAGCCCACCCGTCCAGAAACTTACGCAGAGCTTCGGGTACTGGCTCAATTCGTTTCATATCCTGGTGATCAATATTGGTTAGGAGCGCCAGAAAGCTGGCAGCCGTAAGATCCGCCACCGAAAAGCGATCCCCGACCAGATAACCGGTTGGTACCACCTGTTGAGCGATTTCTTCCGCAATTTCCTCGCAGGTGTGCCAAGCAGTGGTAATTTCCGGCTCATACACCAGATTGGCTTTCTCTATCATGGGTTTGGCTGCAGGAAACAGGGCGCGGTAGCCGATCCTTTTCACCCATGACTTGCCTTGGCTGAATGTCAGGCAAAAATAATTGGGTGAATGTATCATCACTGAGAACAACAGTGTTCTGGATGCGGGTCCGAGTAATGTATCAAAACGCGACTGAAGGGCGAGCGCTTCCCTTCTTTCAGCGGCGGACGAAGGGTAAAGCGCCGGGGTTGGAAAACAGGTTTCGAGATGAGCAATAATGGAGGCCGACCCGGAAATATAGTGGCCATCGTGTTCCAGCAACGGCGTGGAACTGATGCCGGCGGAAAGCTTTTTGATTACGGGATAATGGGGGCCCGGCAGGTAGGTTTTCCGCTCGTAATCCAGATTTTTATATCTCAGCGCCCAACGGATTTTTTCGTTAAAGTGGGACGCCTGAAACTGGTGTAGCCTTAGCATGAAAAGCTCCGCATGATTGCTCGTTTTAACCGAGGTTTCCTTTCACATGTTTCTCACACGAGGTGCCCGATGAATGATTCAATGAAGCTCGCAGGAAGTCAACGCCACAGTGAGTTTCTGCTGCAGCGCTGGAATGCACTGATGTCGAGCTTAGGCTTACCCGAGAATACGACTACCCGTGAGGCGCTGATCACCGCCTACGCTGAGCCTCATCGTGCCTATCACACGCTGACGCATCTTGACGCGGTGCTCACCACGCTGAACGATGCATTACACCTGGCCAGGCATCCCTGTGAGGTGGAGCTTGCCCTCTGGTTTCACGACGCGGTTTATACCCTGGGTTCAACCACCAATGAGGCGGATAGCGCGGAATGGGCTCGTTCCTTTTTGGCGCAAAACAACGCCCCAGCGGAGGTGCAAACGCGGGTCACAAACCTGATTCTGGCGACTGCCCATGTGCACACACTCTCCGAGGGTGATGACAAGCTCATCAGTGACATTGATTTAGCGATACTTGGGCAGCCAGAGGCTGTGTATCAGCGCTATGCGGAGGCGGTTCGACGTGAGTATGCCTATGTGCCTGCTCCGGTGTATGCAGAGAAGCGCCGCTTGTTTCTTCAGGAATTACTGAGCCGACCCCGGATTTACGCGACAGAGCACTTCTATGAACGGTTGGAACAGCCGGCACGCCGTAATCTTACGCATGACGTGCAGCGGCTGGTGTAGAGTGAATAACGGGTCTGCTTAACGCTGTGGTGTCAGTTTGAGCGCGAGTACCTGGTTGTTCATCATCAAGGGCGCGTAAATAACACCGTTGCCGGACCCGCCGATATCAGCCAGTCCCGAAGGAAGCGTGCTGATTCGGTGACGCTCGTTGTTGGCCAGGCGGTATAGCGCACCGGTAATCCAGTCACTGATGTACAGGCCACCGGCGTCAGCGACGATGCCGTCCAGATTACCTAACTGGTAGCCGGTTACCAGCGGCGTGAGTTGATCGTTTGGCTGAGTGATTCGATAGAGCGTGCCCGGCGTGCGGGTGGAGAAGTCCGCCTGCATGCCTTCCCCCCAGTTAGCGACCAGCAATTCACCCTCGTGCCACAGCACACCATTGGGATGTGGTAGTTGGGGGTGATTCAGCCAGAGACCAAATTGATTGTTCTGGAGCCGATAAATGCCACCACCCAACAAGTCTGAGATGTAGACGGTGCCATCCTCAGCGACAGTCACATCATTCAACATCTTCGCTTTAGGGGCAACAAACGTTTTGACTACCGAAGCGGTTTCAATATCGATAACGTGCAGCGTTTGCATATCAGCCACATACAACCGGCCAGCATCAATTGCCATGCCTTTGGGCGCGTTCAAACCGGTGACCCATTTTCGATCGACCATCTGTCCATCCACCGTAACCCGACTGATGTAGCCTTGGCCATTTAACTCCATGGGTTGGCCGTTGATGTTGCTGATGTACAGATAGCGTCCGCTTGGGTCTGCGGTGACAGACTCGGGCTGGTCCAGTTGATCAATCGCCCACAACGTCTCCAGCTCCGCCGCGGTGGCAAACCCTGCAGAGACAGACTGCGCGCACATGAGCAACAGCGTGCGTGCCAACCAGGTTTTTACATTCATTTGCATGGTAGTTTTCCCGTTTATCTAAAAAATCAGAATCAAGTGAGTGTCGACCTGATAGAGGATATCTATGTTATTCTTATATGCAATATAAATGACGATGAGTATCAATTATTAATCCTTTAGAGTTAGGGTAGGGATCATTTCATGAACGAACAAAGACAGCGAAGCAGCCTCTTTCACGCACTGAAGCAGATCCTGAAAGTGCAGGGCGTCCGTTATCAGGATTTAGCGAGCATGCTGCAAACGTCCGAGCCGACGATCAAGCGCTTGTTTCAGGATCAGGACTGCAAGCTCAGTCGTTTGATCGAGATCTGTCATGTGTTAGGAATCAGCTTTGAAGATCTGCTGGAAGTGGCGTCGAAAAACCCGGTGACATCAACCGTACTTTCGTTGGAAACCGAACAAGCGCTGGCGGCACAGCCCGGTTTGATGGCCTTTTTCGTGTTGTTGGTCAGCGGTATTGATCAGGCATGCATTCAAGAACAAAATGGATTGGACCGCACGGATATCTACCAATATCTTCGCGCGCTGGAGAAGCTGGGTTTGCTCCGCATTGGCCCCAATGACGTAGTGCATTTCCTCGTGGAGAAACCCATTAAATGGCGTCTGGATGGCCCACTGCATTCCATGCTGGTGAGAGTAAATCAGCAATTTGTCAGGGACACACTGTCCGAACATCAAGCCCGTGGCTACCCGTTTTATTCGACAAGTCGACTGTTCAGCCCCCAAAGCATCCTGCAGCTGAACGAAGAGGTGGACCGGTTGTATCAGCGCTTTCAGCAACAAGCCGCGCTGGATCAAATGTACTACCCCCTCGAACAGCTCCAGCCGTATAAAATGGTCAGCACCATTGCTCCGTTTGAGTTAACGAGATATTTTGAGGTGCCTGCGTTTGTTCGTGAGGATGCGTAGGTATTTGGATTGGCGATGAACAGTGGAGCCATCCAACACACCTTCATTATTGAGAGCGTGAATAGCATCACCAAAGGAGGTCCACGCCAGAGCGATAGATGCGATATTGCCTTTCGTGGCGGACAGCACTACCGTGATGCGACGGTTTGGTTCTGGCAGGTGAAATGATGAAAAAAGTGGTGATGTTTTGGGTGGTCTCGCTTTTATTGGGGTGTGTGGCAGAAGAGCATGCGAGCTATGATGTGTTGAAAAACCCGCTACCTGAGGGGGGACCGTCACTGGTGTATGACGTATCCCACGGATTGACGAATGTGGATGCATTAATGAGTGTCCTCTCTAATGAGCACGCGGCGATCTTGAATGCCTCATTGGGGTGGTATGGTACGGAATCGAGGTTTGGTTTGGATCAGCTCCACGGGAGAACGGCCAGGGATTTGGTGCGGACCATTAACTGCTTGAAAACCGAAGAAAGTGAATTGTGCTTCAGGGATTAGAAAATCCGGCTGTATTGATATGGCTCTTAATTAGTTGTTTCGGTTTACAGCTATTGATCACTCAGCCGGCAAACTGGACTGACAAAGCTATCTAAGTGCTTGATATAAAATGGTGGCCCCTCACAGACTTGAACTGTGGACCTACCGATTATGAGTCGGGTGCTCTAACCGACTGAGCTAAGGGGCCAGATTGAGAGTCTGCTGGATGCGGCGAGTGTGCTAACTCCAACAGGGGTAGCTGTACTACCCTGGACTCTTCCCAGCTGCGGTTTCACGCGAGGGGCCTGGAAAGAGGGCGCCCATTATAATCAGGGATTACAACAGGCGCTAGTTTTTTCCGTAAAAAGTATGGGGGCCTTATTCGTCCAGGAAGCCGCGCAGGTGGTCTGAGCGACTGGGGTGGCGCAGTTTACGCAGTGCCTTGGCTTCAATCTGCCGAATACGCTCACGTGTGACGTCAAACTGTTTGCCCACTTCTTCCAGCGTATGGTCGGTGTTCATTTCGATGCCGAAGCGCATGCGCAGTACCTTCGCTTCACGCGCCGTCAGCCCTGCCAATACCTGGCGGGTAGCTTCTTGCAGGCCTTCGCCGGTAGCGGTGTCGACCGGAGACATCGCGGTGGTGTCTTCGATGAAATCTCCCAGATGCGAATCTTCGTCATCGCCAATGGGGGTTTCCATGGAGATCGGCTCTTTGGCAATCTTCAGCACCTTACGCACTTTGTCTTCCGGCATGTCCATCTTCGCGCCCAGTTCTTCCGGAGTGGGTTCGCGGCCCATTTCCTGCAGCATTTGGCGGGAAATCCGGTTGAGCTTGTTGATGGTTTCGATCATGTGCACCGGAATACGGATGGTGCGGGCCTGATCCGCAATACTTCGCGTAATGGCCTGTCGTATCCACCAGGTGGCGTAGGTTGAGAACTTGTACCCTCGACGGTATTCAAACTTGTCGACGGCCTTCATCAAACCGATGTTGCCTTCCTGAATCAGATCGAGGAACTGCAAGCCTCGGTTGGTGTACTTTTTCGCGATGGAGATGACCAGACGCAAGTTGGCTTCCACCATTTCTTTCTTGGCGCGGCGAGCTTTGGCTTCACCGATGGAAATACGACGGTTGACTTCCTTCAAGTCCACGACAGGCAGGCCGGTTTGGCCTTCCAGTTGAGAAATCTTGCGCTGTAATCGCTTGAGCTCGTCCTGTCGGGCTGCAATGGCCACCGAATAGTCTTTGCCCGCATCCACCAGGGACTGTGCCCATTCCGGATTGGTTTCGTTACCCGGGAAAGATTTGATAAACGACTTTCTGGGCATTTTGCACTCTTTGGTGCAGATATACATGATGGCCCGTTCATAGCCCCGAATGTGGTCATTGACGTCACGTACGTGCGCAATGAGGCTGTCAAAGTGTCGTGGCGTCAGTTTGAACGGAGCAAAAATGCTGCCTACGTCGCCCAGTGCCTGGTGCGCTTCCTTGGATGCCCGGCCGTGCTTGGCAATGGCATCGTGTGCCAGGTTCATTGCAGTACGCAAATCATCAAACCGGCGCCGGGTTTCTTCCGGGTCCGGACCGCTTTCGGTCTCGTCTTCAGACGTTGGTGTATCATCGTCGTCATTGTCGGAATCGTCGTCGGAATCCGAGCTGTCTTCTTCCGGCGCGCTGGCTTCGTTGGAGCTTTCGGTGATCGGTGCAACCCCCTCATCCGGATCAACAAAGCCGGTAACGACGTCACTGAGTCGCCCTTCTTCTTCATCGGCGACCACACGGTCATAGTGTTCGATGGTGTCATCGACCGCGCCCGGAAAGTGTGCCAGAGCGGCCATGACATCACGAATGCCTTCTTCGATGCGCTTGGCGATCTGGATTTCCCCTTCACGCGTCAGCAGCTCGACAGTGCCCATTTCCCGCATGTACATGCGAACCGGGTCGGTGGTTCGGCCTACATCGCTTTCCACGGCAGCCAGAACTGCAGCGGCTTCGGCGGCGGCAGCCTCATCGGCAGAGTCATTGTCTTGCATGAGGAGCGAGTCCGCGTCAGGCGCAGTCTCACAGACCTGAATCCCCATGTCATTGATCATGCGGATGATGTCTTCGACCTGATCCGGGTCTGCGATGTCTTCCGGGAGGTGATCGTTTACTTCAGAGTAGGTCAGGTAGCCTTGCTCTTTACCGCGGCTGATGAGCGCTTTTAAGCGAGATTGTTGCGAGTTGTCGGACATATTCACCCTATGATACTGGAGGTGGTGACAAAATAAACTAACAGTATAGCACATTCGTCGATAGCGAAATTCGCTTCAGCCCTTTTATATGGGGGCGTTTGGGCGTTTTGCAAGGTGCTAACTGCGACTTTGTCTAACCTGCTGTTTTAGTTGGTAAAGTTCTTTCAATTGTGTCTGCTGTCGGGGATCGAGAGGCGCGCCTCCACGTTCCTGTTGCAGAAGCCTGGATATCTCTGATTCCAGCCATTTCAAGTTAATCTGTGTGAGCTCGCCTGCCGCTTCGGCAAACGCAGCTTCTTTCTCCGGAATATGCTCCATGGCCGTGAAGATCGTCCGGAATTGTGCCTGATCTTCCGGGTGCGTGGCCAGGTGACTCAGCAGTTGCTCGGTGGTGTTGATGTTCTGATCGACCATCATCTGACAGAATGCTTTGGTCAAGGCGAGTTCATCGGAGCGTGTGTATTGTGTTAACTGCTGTTGATACTCGTTTTTCCGGCCCGGATCGTAGTAGAGCGCCAGACTGATTTTGGTGCCTGCCGGGATCAGGTAGCTGGTTTTTCGTGCTTCGCGATAGTAGCCCGTGTTTTCTTGCGTGGGGTGCCTCTGTGTGAATTGTCGGTTGCTGCCCTGAGCGGTCTCGCCCTGACCACGCTTCCCGATGAAGCCATTTCGTTGGAATGTCGCGCGTGTCAGCTCGAATAACTGTGACTTGATGGCTTGCGCGATGGTGCGTGACCGAATCTGTTCGATCTGCGGCAATGCGCGTTCCCTGAGTGCGCCTTTGCCCTCGGGAATAGTGAGATCCAGATCCTCGGAATACACATCAAAAAAGTAGCTGGAGAGTGGTCTGGCCTGCTCGATGCGTTGCTGAAATGCCTCGATCCCTTCCTTACGTACGAGCGAATCCGGGTCCTCGCCCTCTGGCAACAACAGAAACTTGATCATGACCCCGTCTTCGAGCAGCGGGAGCGCATTCTCCATGGCTTTGCGTGCTGCATTTCTTCCCGCCCGGTCTCCGTCAAAGCAGAACGTCAGGTGGCTGCACTGTTTCAGCAGGGCCGTGAGATTTTCCGTGTTTGTCGCGGTGCCTAGTGTCGCCACGGCGTTGGTAATGCCATATTGTGCGAGTGAAATGGCGTCCATGTAGCCTTCGGTGATGATCAGGCTGTCCAGGCTGCGATTGGCTTTGAGCGCTTCGTACAGGCCGAAGATTTCCCGGCTTTTATGAAAAACTTCAGACTCTGGCGAGTTGATGTACTTGGCTTTATCGTTCCCCAGTGTGCGCCCGCCAAACGCCACCACCTGGCCTTTGCGGTTATGAATGGGAAACATAATCCGGTTCTGGAACAGGTCAAACGGCGTGTCGAATTTCTGCGAGGTCATGCGCAGTTTGATCAGGCACTCAAGCTCATTTCCCCGGCAGGTGCTGGAGAGGTTGCTTTTCTCCGGTGGCGCAAACCCAATGTGGTAGCGCTGTATGATTTCTGGAGAAAGGCCCCGCTGGTGCAGGTAGTTTTGAGCGAGCTGTGCGGCCGGATGGCGTGCCATCTGGTCGACGTAGTACGTGCGGGCTTTGGTGAGCACCTGGTGAAGGGTTTTGTTGCTTTCATGCCGGCGTGCAGCGGCTTCGTCTCGAGGCACTTCCATGCCGGCCGAGGCAGCGAGAGTTTCGATGGCTTCGGTGAACGAGAGATTGTCATATTGCCGAATAAAATCAATGGCATTGCCGTGCGCGCCACAGCCAAAACAGTGATAAAAGCCTTTCTGCGAAGACACGCTGAATGAGGCAGATTTTTCGCCATGAAACGGACAGCAGGCCCAGTAGTCGTGTCCTTTTTTCTTGAGCGGCACACGATCATTCACCACGGTTTGAATGTCCGTGCGTTCCAGAAGCAGCTCAATAAACGGTTGAGGAATGGAGCCTGCCATAGTCAATTCACAGTCGTCACGGCCGGTGCCGCACAGATAGTCGAGATGGCGCGAAACCGCCAGATTCATGGGATGGCAAGGGAGAATTGTCCCCTGCCGAAGACAGGGTGCTAGCCCAGCAGCGCTTTGACTTGCTTGCTGACGATGCCCATATCGGCGCGGCCCTGAAACTGAGGTTTCAGAATGCCCATGACCTTGCCCATGTCCTGCATGCCTGCCGCTCCGGTCTCTGCGATGGCGGCTTTGATCATGTCGACAATCTCGTCTTCTGACAGTGCTTCCGGGAGAAACTCCTGAATGACGGTAATTTCCGCACTTTCTTTCTGGGACAGGTCGTTTCTGCCTGCCGCGTCAAACTGGGTGATGGAGTCTTTGCGCTGTTTCACCATCTTATCCAAAATTGCCAGAGCGCGTTGATCATCAATTTCGATACGCTCATCCACTTCAATCCGCTTGAATTCTGCCAACACCAGACGGATCGTTCCCAATCGCTCTTTTTCCTTCGCCTTCATTGCGGATTTCATGGCGTCGGTAATTTGGGCTTTCAGTGTCGCAGACATGATGGTCACCTGTGTTGTGAAGTAGTGGATGTGGCTTTACGGGGTGAAGCGCAGATTGCCAGAAAGCAAAACACTCAGGCAGTTGGCCTGAGTGCTCTGTAATTGATTAACCGAGAATCAATTCTCTGTCTTTCGGTTTGAAGAAACGTCCGACAGATACGGTTTACATGCAATACTGCTTCAACTCACCAGAGTGGTGAGCGAGGGAGTACTCAGTAAAGTCTTTCGAATCTTCTTTGCTCACGCTGAACTTTCTTCGCGTGACGCTTGACGGCTGCAGCAGCTTTACGCTTACGCACAGACGTGGGCTTTTCGTAGAATTCTCTGCGACGTACTTCAGACAGTACACCGGCTTTTTCACAAGAACGCTTGAATCGACGCAGTGCTACGTCAAATGGCTCGTTTTCTTTTACTTTCACTGATGGCATTAAAATCACCTTGTAATCATTTTAAGCAGTGTTTGCTGCGAATTTCTGGTTCGATTTCGGTTAATCGCGCCCTGTTGCCTGATCAACCTGCTGACCTGACCGGTCATTGGTTATGAAAAAGGCAATATATTCACTTTAGGGGCGCGAATTCTAATCGCATTTACACCTGTTTGTAAAGGGGGAATTTGGATTTTGTCGGGAGTCTGGTAACATGCGGGAACTTTGGAAGCGGACTCATGCGAGAACTCTGGAAGCTGACTCATGTATGTATTGGGCATTGAAACCTCCTGCGACGAAACCGGCGTAGCGATTTACCATTCCGAGCGCGGGCTGTTGGCGGATGCGCTTTATTCCCAAGTGGACGTTCATGCAGACTATGGCGGCGTGGTGCCGGAGCTGGCATCGCGTGATCATATCCGGAAAACCTTGCCGTTGATTCAGGAAGTCCTGAGCCAGGCCGGTATCTCCCGTCAGCAGATTGATGGCATCGCCTACACCGCCGGGCCGGGATTGATTGGTGCGCTGATGGTGGGCGCATCGATTGCCCAGAGCCTCGGGATGGCGCTGCAGGTGCCAGTGATCGGGGTACATCACATGGAAGGACATTTGCTTGCCCCGATGCTGGAGGAAAAGCCACCGGCGTTTCCCTTTGTGGCCTTGCTGGTTTCCGGTGGACACACGCAACTGGTGCAGGTGGACGGGATTGGGGAGTATACCTTATTAGGGGAGTCGGTGGATGATGCCGCCGGTGAAGCGTTTGATAAGGCCGCAAAAATGCTGGGACTGGATTATCCGGGCGGGCCGCGGGTGGCTGCCCTGGCAGAGCAGGGCACGGAGCGGTTTGGGTTTCCGCGACCGATGACGGATCGGCCAGGATTGGATTTCAGTTTCAGTGGCTTGAAAACGTTTACACTGACCACCGTGAAACAGATGACCGAGCAGGAAGGTACGCTCTCCGACCAGACCCGCGCGGATATCGCTGCGTCTTTTGAACATGCCGTGGTGGATACTCTGGTACTGAAGTGTCGTCGTGCGTTGCGGCAAACCGGATTAAGCCGGCTGGTGATGGCGGGAGGGGTGAGCGCGAACCGTCATTTGCGCCGAGCGCTGGAGAAAATGGTACACAAGGAGCGTGCCGAGGTGTTCTATGCGCGCCCGGAATTTTGCACAGACAACGGCGCGATGATTGCCTACGCAGGTTGCCAGCGCTTGAAAGCCGGACAGACAACGCCGAATGTGATTCAGGTGCAGGCACGTTGGCCACTGGACAGTCTGGAGGGTTTGTAAGGTTTGGATTGTCTGGAAGGCTTGTAATGCTTGAATGGCCTGATTGGCCCGGCGAGTTCACGCTAGAAGCGGTTTTCCTGGTGCCGGATCAACTTGATGATGTTTTCGCGGTGACGGAGCACGATCACGGGGGAAAGCAGTAAAAAAAGCAAGGTGTACTCCGGGTCACAAAACCACGCCAAAATGGGCGCGAGGGCCGCGCTGACCAGCGAGGCGAGCGACGATGTTTTGGTGACACGGAACAAAGAGCCCCAGAGGACGGTCAGCCAGAGTGTGGTGGTTGTGGCCAAGGCGAGTCCAACCCCCAGGGCGGTCGCCACCCCCTTGCCGCCGTGAAAGCCATAAAACACGGGCAACATGTGGCCGGTAATGGCAAACAGTCCCACCAATGACTGTTCCAGCACGGAGAGTCCCAGCCATTGGGCAGCCATCACGGGCAATGCGCCTTTCAGCGCGTCGATACCCAGTGTGATCAGCGCGGGCAGGGTGCCACCCAGTCGGTAGATATTGGTTGCCCCCGGATTTTTCGACCCGTGGCTTCGTGGGTCGGGCAGGCGAAACAGCCGGGCGGTGAGCATGGCGCCGGAGATGGATCCGACCAGATAGGCCAGAATCGTGAGTGTAAGTGAGGTAAAAGAAATCATGGTGGTTCCGGCGATGGCTCGTTAAACTAATGCACTTCATCACGGCGGCGGTATTGCTCCGATAGCCTATTCAGTTTTTTCAGGATTCACCAGCGTTATGGACAAAATTTTTATTCAGGGGCTTTCCTTTCCCGCCATCCTGGGCGTGTATGACTGGGAACGTACCCAACCGCAAACTGTGCGCATTGATCTGGAGATGGCAGCGGATAACCGCATTCCTGCGGCATCCGATGACCTTCAGGACGCGCTGGATTACGCTACCGTGGCGCAGCGGGTGCAGCTCTGGACAGAAGAAGGCCGATTTCAGCTGGTTGAGGCCCTGGCGGAAACCCTGGCGGCGCGCATTCATTCGACGTTTGGCGTGCCTTGGGTCAAAGTGCGGATTACGAAACCGGATGCGTTGGCCGATGCAGAAGGCGTCGGTGTGGAAATTGAGCGTCAGTTCGCCGCGCGCCAGGCGACTTCAGAGCAGGCGGACCAATGACGGAAATATTTTTGGGGCTGGGCAGCAATGTGAATCCTGCCGCTCATATTGCCGCCGGGCTTACGGCGCTGGATGCGTTGTTACAGGATCTGCGCGTTTCCCCGGTGTTTGAATGTGAGTCGGTGGGCTATCAGGGGGCGGTGTTTCTCAATCTGGTGGTCAGCGGACACACGCAGCTTTCTCTGGACGGGCTGACCTCAGAATTGAAGCGCATCGAGCGGGAAAACGGTCGTCAGCCCGATGGCAAGAAGTTCAGCCCCCGTACCTTGGATATCGATATTCTGCTCTACGGTGATCTGGTCGGTCAGTTTGGGCGAGTGACGTTGCCTCGCGAAGAAATTCTGGAAAATGCGTTTGTGCTTTGGCCGCTGAGTCTGCTGGTGCCGGATAAGCGCCACCCGAGCGCAGGATTATCCTACGAAGCGCTCTGGCAGCAGTATTCTACCCCCCAGAAACTCCACCCCGTGCCTTTTATCTGGCAGGGGGAGGATGTTTCCCGTCACCCGTTACTGGCCTGACGCCCGGTACAGGCGTATCAGGCCTTGTGTGGAGGCGTCCATCGCGGAAAGGTCTGCGTTCGATTCTTCCAGCAGGGGCAGGATCACTTTCCCCAGTTGCTTGCCGAGCTCGACCCCCCACTGGTCAAACGAGTTCAGGTTCCAGACAACCCCTTGCACGAACACTTTGTGCTCATACAGGGCGATCAAGCCGCCAATCGCTTCGGGTGTGGCCTTTTCAAAGACAATCAGATTGTTGGGTTTGTTGCCGGGAATCACTTTGTGCGGTGCCAATTGATCCGCCTGCATCTCAGCCACACCCTGAGCGCGTAGTTCCGCCTTTGCTTCTGACAGGGTTTTACCCTGCATAAGTGCCTGGCTTTGCGCGAGGCAGTTGGCAACGAGAATGCGGTGGTGCTGCGCAATCGGATTCTGGCTCTTCAGAGGGAGAATGAAGTCCACAGGAATCAGTTTGGTGCCCTGGTGGAGCAACTGGTGGTAGGCATGTTGACCATTTGCCCCGGCGCCTCCCCAGATGATGGGACCGGTTTCGTAGTCCACCGGGGTGCCCGATCGGTCCACCGACTTGCCATTACTCTCCATATCGAGCTGCTGTAAGTGCGCCGGCAGGGCACGGAGGTAATGGTCGTAGGGGATGATGGCCTGGGAGTCGGCGTTCATGAAGTTGCTGTACCAGATGCCAAGCAGCCCGAGAATCACGGGGATGTTCTGGTCGGTCGGGGCGTTCCGGAAATGGGTGTCCATGTCACGAGCGCCACGGAGTAAGGCGCGAAAATGATCCATGCCCACGGACAGAATGATGGGTAAGCCGATGGCGGACCACAGGGAGTAGCGCCCGCCCACCCAGTCCCACATGGGGAAGATGTTGTCGGCCTCGATGCCGAATTCTGTGGCCGCCTGAACGTTGGATGTAATGGCCACAAAATGTTTGGCGATCGCGGCGGTGGACCCGCCGTTGTCCAGAAACCAGTCGCGGGCGACGCGCGTGTTTTCCAGCGTTTCCTGCGTGCCAAACGATTTGGATTGGATTAAAAAGAGGGTACGGGCGGGGTCCAATGGTTTCAGCTTTTCACTGATGTCGGTACCATCGATGTTGGCGACGTAATGGACGCATAACTGGCCGGTGTGGTAGGGCTTGAGTGCTTCAGACACGACTTTGGGGCCCAGGTATGAGCCACCGATGCCGATACTCACCACATCCGTGAATCGTTGATGGGTGTGCCCCCGATGTTGCCCGGCGTGGATGCGCCAGGCAAACTGCTCCATCCGATGGAGCGTTTGCCGGATTTCCGGTTTGACGTCCTGCCCGTTGACCATGACCGGCGCGCCGTCCGGGTCGCGCAGCGCCGTATGCAGAACAGGGCGCCCTTCCGTGTGGTTGATTGCTGTCCCGGAGAACATCGCGTCCCGTGCCTCGGATAAACCCGCCTCTTCCGCCAGTTGCGTCAGCAAGTCCAGGGTGGTGGTCGTCACGCGATTTTTTGAGTAGTCCAGCGTAAAGCCGGCGGCAGTGACGGAAAACCGTTCAAAACGCTGCGCATCCTCCGCAAACAAGGCGCGCATGGGTGTCGTGTCCAGTGTGTCGGCGTGAGCCCGGAGTTGCTGCCATGCACCGAGCTGAGTGGGGGGATGGGTGGATAACGTCATGTAAAGCCTCCCTTCGGCAATTACGCCTGTTTCACGAGTTAAAGAGTCACGAATTAAGGAATCACGGATTAAAGAGTCATGCTTTGGTTATCAATCAATCGGGTGCTCCCCAAAAATGCAGCCACGAGGAGCGTGATTTCGGTGTCTTCCGGTTGCGCGGGTTTCAGTGTGGCACTGTTCGCGATGTTGAAATAGTCCGGCCGGAATCCAGCTTCAGTGAGTTGCTGATTCGCTGCGTGCGCAAGGGCATCATAATCACGTGAGCCCGTCCGGATTTGCTCCATCACCCCTTGGATAATGCGATTGAGTTGCGGGGCGATCGCACGTTCTGTGCTGCTCAAGTAGCCGTTGCGGGAGCTTTTGGCCAGCCCATCGGCTTCCCGTACTGTGGGGTGACCAATGATGGTGATGGGCAAATGCAGGTCTTGCGTCATTTTCCGAATGATGGCCAGTTGCTGGTAATCTTTTTCGCCGAACACAGCGACATCGGGCTGTACGAGGTTGAACAGGATGGTGACCACCGTGCTGACACCGTCAAAATGGCCGGGTCGGCTGGCACCGCAGTGTCCTTCTGTGAGGTGGGGCACCGAAACGCGCGTATGTTGGTCCAGCCCCTGAGGGTAAATCAGGTCATTGGTCGGGGTGAACAACAGGTCGGTGCCCACGGCATTGAGCTTGTCGATATCGGCTTCCAGGGTGCGGGGATAGTTGTCGAGGTCTTCGTTTTTGCCGAACTGCATCGGGTTAACGAAGATACTGCTGACAATGTAGTCCGTGTGGTTCCTGGCTTCGACCACTAAAGAGGTATGGCCCTCGTGGAGGTTGCCCATGGTAGGAACGAAGCCGATTTTTTTGCCGGCCATACGGGCTTCCCGAACGGCAGTGCGTAAAGCGGGGATGTCGTTAACGACGTTTAGCATGATGGCTCCCGTGTCGATGTCGTGTTGGCCTGTGAATCCACTCCCTGAGGCGAATCCTGTGTCAGTTGAACGTATGTTCCTCTGCCGGGAAAGTGGTGTCTTTCACAGCAGTGACGTACTTCGCAACGGCGTCTTGAATGCTGTTGGCTTCGGACATAAAGTTGCGAACGAATTTCGCCGTCTTTCCAGCGGTGATGCCCAGCATATCGTGCATCACCAGCACCTGACCATCGGTGGCAGACCCTGCGCCGATCCCGATGACCGGAGCGGAGACCGTTTCAGCGAGTTGCTGGCCCAGCGCACTGGGAATGCATTCCACCAGAATGATGTCCGCACCTGACGCCTCAAGCGCTTTGCTGTCTTCGATCAATCGAGCGCCCTGTTCTTCGCCGCGACCCTGCACCTTGTAGCCGCCAAACTTGTTGACGGATTGCGGTGTGAGCCCCAGGTGTGCACAGACCGGTATGCCGCGCTCGCTGAGCAAGCTGACGGTTTCGCACAGCCAGTCGCCGCCTTCCAGTTTGACCATGTGAGCCCCGGCAGCCATGAGTTGAGCGGCGTTGTCCATCGCCTGTTCCGGTGTGGCGTAGCTCATGAAGGGCATGTCTGCCATGATCAGCGCACCCTGATTGCCATTCTTCACACATTGGGTGTGGTAGATCATATCTTCCATGGTGACGGGCAGCGTGGAGTCATTGCCTTGCAATACCATGCCGAGGGAGTCTCCCACCAGCAGGACTTCTACGCCAGCGGTGCTGGCCAGGTGGGAAAAGGTGGCGTCATAGGCGGTCAGGCAGGCGAACTTTTCCTTCCGGGTTTTCAATTCTCTGAGCGTATTGATCGTTATGGGCATTGGATTGTCTGCTTTGAGTTTGATAGGTTTTCCAGGAGGTCGCAAAGCAACTCACCTGACGGCAGTGAGAGCGACGGTTCGATATCCACCAGCGGTTGCAGAGCAAAGTCTCGATTGGCCAGCTCTTTGTGGGGAATGGTCAGTCTCTCACTCGAAAGTTCAAGATTATCATAGAGTAAGATATCAAGATCAATGACTCTCTCACCCCAGTGTCGTTTTTTCACACGACCCTGTCGCACTTCCAATGTTTGGAGTACCGCCAGCAGGTCGGTCGGTGAATACCGGGTGTGAATGCACGCGGCTGCATTGCAGTAATCGGGTTGATCCTGCGGGCCAACCGGCGCAGTCGTATACAGGGGTGAGGTGGCGACCACCTGGATGCCGGGGTCTGCGTTCAGCGCGTCAAATGCGGCACGAATTTGTGCGGGCGGGTCGTCCAGGTTGCTACCCAGTCCGATGTATACGGTGTGGGAGGGCAGAGTATCCATGGACAACGGCCTTCAACTCAAGGTTTTGGCGCTGGCTTGCGCCGGCTTTTATTGGGGCGTCGCGGACGGCGTTTCCTACCGTTGTTGTCGGTGTTGTGCGCCAGTTTACTCCGGGCGTGTGGTTCGGCAGACTGATAATCCGTCCACCACTTGCCCAGTCCGCCCATATCTTCGCCGGCTTCTTCGCGGAGCAGGAGAAAGTCATAGGCTGCCCGGAATCGGGGATGTCCAACCAATTGTTCTGCCCGTTTGCCGGTACGCTTGGGGAGCCGTAGTTGCATTTCCCACACTTCTTTCATCGGGATGCCGAAGCGCTTGGGAATGGAGGTGGCGGAAGATTGCCCGTCGATCACGTGTTGGGCCGCGATGTGTAATGCGGGAAATTCTGAGTTGCCGGTCTGTTTCAGTTTCTGCCATTCCCGCTGCAAAGGGAACCAGAGCAGGGCGGCATACAGAAAGGCGGGTGTGACCGGTTTGTTGGCCTGAATACGTGCATCCGTATTGCGCAGAGCGATTTCAATAAACTTCAACATCCTGGCGTCGCCAGCTGCCAGGCAGGCCTCGGTGGCTGGGAAGAGCGCGCTGAACAAGCCCAGCTCACGAAGCAGGTGAAAATTAGCGACGGCATGGCCGGACATAAAGAGTTTAAGCACTTCTTCGAACAGGCGTGCTGCCGGAATGTGCGTGAGTAAATTGGCCAGCGACGAAATGGGGCTGCGTGTTTCCGGTGCAATCGTAAAATCCAGCTTGGTGGCGAAGCGCACTGCACGCAGCATTCGCACCGGATCTTCACGGTACCGCTCTTCGGGATCGCCGATCAGTTGCAGCGTGCGATTTTTGATGTCCTTGAGGCCATCCGCGTAATCGTGGATAGAAAAGTCTTTTACGCAGTAGTACAAGGCATTCACGGTAAAATCCCGGCGTATGGCATCTTCTTCGATGGTGCCATACACGTTGTCACGCAGGATCATGCCGTGCTCGCTGCTTTTACGGTGCTTGGAGTCGCTTTCTTCTTCATCCTGCTGGCCGCGAAAGGTGGCGACCTCGATAATCTCACGACCAAACAGGACATGCACCAGCTTGAAACGACGGCCGATCAGCCGGGAGTTTCTGAACAGGTCGTGAATCTCTTCCGGGTGGGCGCTGGTGGCGATATCGAAATCCTTGGGGTGCTGTCCGAGGAGCAGGTCGCGCACGCCACCGCCAACGAGGTAGGCCTCGTGCCCCGACTTGTTCAGGCGGTACAACACTTTCAATGCGTATTCGCTGATGTCATTGCGGGAAACGTTGTGGTCCTGGCGGGGGATGATCTTCAATTCATACGAGGGCGCACGTTTTTTTTTCTTACCCGGAAGAAAATCCAATAGTTTTTTGATCATGTGTAGTGGTATGACTCTGTCGCGGAAACTGGCATGGAGAATGCGTGAGGCGTGTCACGAATTTCGATAATTTTTGCTAATAGTAGCAGTTCATGCGCAGAACATTAAGCCCTGACATTTGGGAATCAGTGCATCTGCGGCAATATTTTCCCGGCTGGAGTAAAACGGTTGAGATAGGCAGAGCCTTTGTAAGAGTTTCAGTCGTTGGGAGCGGAAGTAAGCAGGGAAAGCATTTGCTTTCCCGAGCTGAGAAGAGTAGACGAACTTATTATTTTTTTTGCGTCCTTGTCCAGTTAGCAATGAATGCTACTTTGTCGAAGTTTTGTCCAGCAAATCGGGGCTTCATGCCATGCCATCTGTGTGTGATATGAAGAGCTTACGCGTTCTTATTTTTATTTTTACTATCATTCACTTCGACACGTTGCGAAACCGAAAAACCGATCTAACACCAGCATCACTTCAGTTACCCTTTTTTATTTTTATTTATGGGTCTCGTGTGGTTTTTATTTTTATTTTAATTGGTTGTTATTTTTGTTTTCGCGGTTCTAAAGAGCACTCGCTATGCCAATAAATGCAAAAAGCATTACAAAACAATGATATACGGGAAATGACTTCGGGGGCAGAGAATAAAATGGTGGAGATTGTTACCTCTCGTTAATGGTTACCGCCCGTTAATGTTCCTCATGGTAACAGTGTGAATCTGAAGTAACAGTTTGAGAGGGCGGTAACGGTTTGATTGTCGATTCGATCACTCTTTGAGCAATTCGGGCGTCGGCGGCGCTACAGAAGCAGGTGCAGAGGGGGGCTGAGTCTCAGACAGTCGTTCGATCTGTGCTTTTTGTTGTGCAATCTGTTGGTCGAGTGCCGTGATGGTTTTTGCCTGTTGGGCCAATTCCGATTGCTGAGTCACAATCTGTGCCTGTAAGCGTTCCAGGTCTGTGCGTGCCGAAGTACCCGCTAGCTGGCTGGATTGAAGTTGACTGGTCAGTTGCTCGATTTGAGTCAGGTATTCCGTTCGCTCCGTTTTCGCTGATTCGATGCGTGACAGTACGCCGCCCAGCTGTTTGTTCAGGATAGAAAGGTCCTTGTCTCTTTCTTTAAGCTCGTTTTTTAATTGGGTGAGTTCGCTCACTTGGGCCTGTAATGCCTGGGCATCCTGGGCCCGGGCAGTGGTCAGCTGAGTGATTTGTTCACCCAGTTTCTCCGCCTTCACTTGCTCGCCAGCCAGAGCCTGCTGTGTGTCACCGTGCTGGGTTTTCTCTTCCAGGAGCTGCTTGCCCACCAACCCCAGGCGAACCTCCATGGACTGCAAATCGCCATCCAGCCTGGCTTTTTCGTTGGCCAGGCTGGAGAGTTCTTCCCGAAGTCGTGCGGTGGTTTGATCGCCTGCGAGCACCTGTTTTTCCAGTTCGATGCGCTTTTTGTCGGTGTTGTTAAACTGATCCGTCACCATTTGCCGTGCCTGGGTTTCCTCGGCGAGTTCTTTCTTGAGTTTTTGAAGCGAGAGCGTGAGGCGCTCTTCCTTTGATCTGAAGTCGCTAAGGGCGTTGCGCAGTTTTTCCTCCGTGGTGGCAAGATGGGCTTCTGCCTCATTTTTCTTGTCTTCGATGAGGCGATAAGTCTCGGTTAACCGCTCGATATTATCATTGGCTTTTTGCAGCTGCGTAAAAAACTGGTTGTTTTTGCCTCGAAGATCATAGGCAAAGTATCCCGCCAATACGCAGGCAATGAGCAGCAGGGGGGCGATGATGAAAAATCGGGTTCGTCGACTTTGGAGAAAGTCTGCTTTTTCCTGATCAAACTTACTGAGCGCTTTATTCAGTCGGGATTCCGTCTGTTCGGTGCGGCGGGTCTGTTCGGCCAGTTGAGTCTCGCGTTCCAGCAAGTCGCGATGCTGCTCTTCCTGTTTAAAACTCTGCTCGTCGAGTCGGGTGCGATCGCGCTGAAATTGCTGCACCTGCCGCTCAAGCCGCTCTTCGTGCAGCTGCAATTCGCGCTGCTTACGCTCGATTTGTCGTTGTTCCGGCGAAGTGAGCGCCATAGAAAGTCCCCAAAACCATTTTTCTATCAGTGTAGACCACTGTGCCGGGGCTGAGAGGGGGAAGAGGAGGACTTTTTTCACAGATTTCCGGTTTGATTATTTTTTAGCTTGTCTGTTCGCATGAATCCGACTACACTCCGATTAAATCAAATTCAACGTGGACCGATTTATTCCCATGCCAATGTTACTCGTCGTCGTCAATGTCATTCTCGTCGTGGTCGTCATGCCACAACGGGGGCGTTTGCGTGGATGAGGAATTGAACTGCTGAAGAATCATTAACACGGAAAACCCCCGACTAACCTCGGGGGTTTTTTTTGCCCCTGAGCGACAGACTCAGAGGAGATGGACATGAATGGGGCTCAGGCGATTATCGCCGGACTGCAGAAACATCAGGTAAAAACACTGTTTGGCTACCCGGGCGGATGCATTATGCCGGTCTATGATGCTTTGGTAGACGCCGGGGAAAACATTCAGCACATTCTCTGTCGTCACGAGCAGGCGTGTGCGCTGGCGGCGGATGGCTATGCACGGGCCAGTGGCGACGTCGGGGTGTGTATGGCCACTTCCGGACCCGGAGCAACCAATCTGATTACCGGCGTTGCCAACGCATTTATGGACTCGATCCCGTTGGTGGTCATTACGGGTCAGGTGCCGGCCGGGTTAATAGGTACTGATGCGTTTCAGGAGACAGATATCCTCGGGATGACGATGGGCATTGTGAAGCACAGCTACCTCGTGACCAGCGCAAGCGACATACCTACGATTCTGGATGAGGCCTTTCATCTGGCGCGGTCCGGGCGGCCTGGCCCGGTATGGATCGACCTGCCGAAAGACGTTTTACTCGCCCCGGTACATGCATCGGATGCGGCGACCTGTTCAACCGCTCCCGACAAATCAGGGCACACCGGGGCGGGGGAGCCCGCTTGGCACAGTCAGGCTGCCGCCTTGGTCGCGCAGTCACGGCGACCGCTGGTGTACTTTGGCGGTGGCGTCATTGCTGCCAAGGCGGTCACAGCGCTGCGCACCTGGCTGGCTGAGGAAACATTACCCAGTGTGTGCACGCTGAAGGGGATCGGAGCGGTGGCGCGTAAGGACCCGCTGCATCTGGGTATGTTAGGGATGCATGGGTCCCGTGCGGCGAATGAGGCCGTTGATGCCTGCGATTTACTGGTGGTGATTGGTGCACGATTTGATGATCGGGCAACCGGCAACGTTCGCCAGTTTGCGCCCAATGCGCGCATCATCCATATCGATTGCGATCCGGCAGAGGCGAATAAGCTGAAGTCGGTGGATGTGGTGGTGCATGCACCGATTTCCGAGGCGTTGTCCCGGCTTGCCGGATTTTACAGCCCTGCCGAGTGGCGTCAGCAGATCATGGCGTTGAAGCAACTGAAGGGATTTCGCGTGGCGGCCAACCTGGAGGACGAGGTGACCACTATCACCGGGCCGCGCTTTGTGAGTGCGCTGTCTCGCCTTGCGCCAGATCAGACGATTGTGGCCTGCGATGTCGGTCAGCATCAAATGTGGGTGGCACAGCATTTTGCGTTTTCAGACCCAGGCTGTCATCTCAGCAGCGGTGGCCTGGGCACCATGGGGTATGGTTTGCCGGCGGCGATCGGCGCGCAATTGGCCCACCCCGACAGACCGGTGGTGAATGTTTCTGGCGATGGTTCGTTCATGATGAATCTCCAGGAGTTGGCGACGATCAAGCGGTATGGGTTACCGTTGAAAGTCATCGTCATGGATAACGCCTATCTCGGCATGGTGCGACAGCAGCAGGAGTTGTTTTATGACCGGCGCTACAGCGAGGTAGATCTGTCGGATAACCCAGAGTTTTCTGAAGTGGCGCGTGCGTTCGGGATGAATGCGCTCAAAGTCACGCGCAGTAATGAAATTCGTCGCGGGATCGAAACGCTGTTTGCGTATCCGGGGGCGATGTTGCTGCATGTTGCGATTGATCAGGAAGAAAATGTCTGGCCCATCGTAAAACCCGGGGCGGCGAATCGCGAGATGCTTGAGCCGTCCGTTACGCATCAATCAACGGTAAATACAGGAGCCATCCAATGAGTAGCCAGCCAAACCACACCGGGATCGCCCGGACGATTTCGTTGAACTGTCGCTTCCGGGCACAACCGGGCGCGTATGAGCGATTGCTTCGCGTGGTGCGCGTGCGGGGATTTCAGATTCAGAGCATGAATGCGCAGGACCACGAAGGCTCGGTGTCGCTGAATCTGACCCTGGTGGGTGAGCGATGCGTGCGTAACCTGATGGCGCAGCTGGAAAAATTGCAGGAAGTGTCTGGGGTTGATCTGGCCGAACGGGCGCAGGCTCCCGTGCGTGCGACAGCCTGAGTGAAAGTGTCGTTGCAAATTGATGGAGATTTTTCTATCTTTAGGCGCACTGCATCATTGTTTCAGAGAAAAGGATTCAGAGTAGTGATCATGCGTAAAACATTTTTGGCAGTACTGTTAACTATGCCGCTGTTTGCTTTTGCCGGCGAGCCTATTGTTTACACAGGTGTTGGGTATCTCGAAGCCGGAGAAGAGATTTATCACAGGATGGATACCAGAGGTTATCAGGAAGGTGAGGTGGTGGAGCTGGTTGATAAGGAGAACCCCCAGGTCAAAGCAATGGCCAAGATTAAGAAGCTGATGGCAAAGTCTGTGGTGCTCGCCATTCAATAGGGCGCCAGTCAGGCGCCCGTTGTACGGCTATTTCAACTTCTTTTCAATTTCGATGTAGCGAAGCACCGCGTCTTCCGGGAACTTTAACTCGCTTCCTTCTTTCACGGAGGGAAGTAAGCTTTCCCGTGCGTAGCGTTTGACGGTCACTTCGGGCTTATCCAGTAAAGCGCAGACTTCCTGCAGGGAGAGTAGCTTGCCAGACATGGTCACGTGCTCCTGTTGTTAGGCTTATTGGTTGGGCAATGACATCAGTTGCAGAAGACGCTACGACTTTCCGTCATTGGCACTTTATTGAGTATAGACAAGGTTGCGCAAATTCGACGATTTTGTGTGATGGTGGTTACCCGTACTCGTTTTCTTTGAACCGTTCCATAATCAGGGCCACTTGTTCCTGGTTTTTAATCAAGGCTTCGACGCATTGGGCATCCAGTTTATTCCCCGCCAATGTGCGCAAGTGAGCAAATGCCTCTGCCATTGGCCAGGCATCTTTGTAGGGGCGGGTGCTGGTGAGCGCGTCGAAAATATCCGCCACGGTGACAATGCGAGCTTCAATGGGAATGGATTCGCCGCTGATGCCGCTGGGGTAGCCTGAGCCATCCAGGCACTCGTGGTGGTAGTGCGCAATGTTTCGCAGAATATCCACGTGGCCCACGCCGTTCAGGCCAAAATTGTCCAGTAATTTGTTGATGATGGCGAGGCCGTCCGAGGGATGGCATTTCATGATTTCAAACTCATCGTCCGTCAATTTGGCGGATTTCAGCAGAATTTTGTCCGGCGTTTTCAGCTTGCCCAAATCATGCAACGGCGCAAAGAGGTAAATGTGCTCGATCACATCATCCGTCAGGTGGTATTGGTCCGCCAGCTCATTGGCAATGATGCGGGCGTAGCGAGACATGCGTTCCAGGTGAGAGCCGGTTTCCGGATCGCGGGAGTGGGTGAGATCCAGGGCAGACTTGACGGTGGCTGTGAGGGTTTTGATGTTGGACTTTTCGTTGTAGATCAACAGTGTGATCATATGGGCAACCATGTCCATCTCAGACATGTTTTTTTCATCAAACACATTTTTCTGGTCAGCGTTGAAGAACACAAATCCCAGCAAGTGGTCGTTGAACACCATGGGAATGGTATAGCTGGCAAGATAGCCGGCCTCCAGTAACGCTTGCGTGTGTTTCTGGTGGCTGTCCGTGAGCGAACTGAGGTCATTGATCAGGCGAGGTTCATCCAGTTCTGCGGTTTGTTTCAGCGAGTGTGCGTCCGACAGTCGTGCCTGGTAATGGGGTAAAGGCGTGTCTTTTTCGGCGACGTAGACGAAGGTCTTGACCAAGTCTGTGATGGGGTCGTGCAGGGCAATGGCTACGCGCGTAATAAACGGGTAGTGTACCCGTAAATTGTCGTAGAGCACCTGTACCTTGTCCCGGAGGGAACCGGCATAATTGAGGTTGTGGAACTGATCAATATGATCCGTCATGGCTTGTAAAAATCCTGTTCGGTGAGCTCTCTATTCAAGATAGCCCACACCGTTGGATTCAGCCATTGACCGAGGCGCGCGCTAGTCGCTGCGCACCTCGCGATTTCCTGGTAACTTTCGGAAAGCTAGTCTGCCCAGTAGTCTTCCAGTTCGCGCTCCAGTTGTCTCTTTTCGAAGTGCTGCTCTATGGCGCGACGGGCGGCCAGTTTACGTTGGGCTTTGGCTTTGTCTTTGATGTTTTCCTCGTACTGGTTGAGATCCATGAATATTTCGAGTAGTTGGCTTTGGACCTTGGATGGGGCTGCGGTGTGAGAATAGCTTTGCGCATTATAGTTATTCTGCATGTTTCACTTCTCCTTTGGATCGAGGTTTGTGCTTGGCCAGGGAATGCCCGGTAACCTTCTTTTTATTTAATGCGCTCTATATTAAAACTGTATGACAGGCAGCTCAAGGATTATATTTAGTGCAGGTGTCCATAAATTCGATGAATTCAGGCCTGTGAGGCTACTGGATCAAGGGCTGCTGGGTGGTGATTTGTTTCTTCAGCAGTTCCGTCATCTGCTGATGATTCAGGGGTTTGGAGAGGTAGTAGCCCTGCACGAGGTCGCATCTGGCCTTTTGCAGAAACTGTAACTGGGCTTTATTTTCCACGCCTTCGGCGACGACTTTGAGCTTCAGGGTTTGTGCCAGTGCAATGATGGCCTGGCAGATGGCAGCATCTTCCTCGGAGGCATCCACATCACGCACAAAACTGCGATCAATCTTGAGTGACGACACAGGCAATCTTCGCAGATAGCTGAACGAAGAGTACCCTGTGCCGAAGTCGTCCACGGAAAGCCGGATGCCCATCGCGCTGAAGCGCTGCAAAAGCGCCGCAGAGGCCTGCACATTTTCGATGATCGCACTTTCCGTCAGCTCCAGTTCCACCAGTTCCGGGGGCAGCTGGGTTTCCTGCAGAATATTCTGCACTTGCGCGACGACATTGTCCTGCCGCAACTGGTAGGCAGACAGATTAATGGCGACGCTGATTGCGCCCAGGCCCGCATCCAGCCAGAGTTTGGCCTGTTTGCAGGCGGCAGTCATGACATTCACGCCAATGTCAGAAATGAGACCGCTCTCTTCGGCAATGTTCACGAAATCAGAGGGGTGAATCATCCCTCGATTGGGGTGGTTCCAGCGCACCAGTGCTTCCACGGATTCAATCCGTTGCGTTGCGAGCGCCAGCTTGGGCTGATAGTACACCTCCAGCTCGCCCTGTCGCAGGGCTTTGCGCAAGTCGCTTTCCACGCTGATGCGGAATTTGGAGATGTCCTTCAGTTCCCGGCTGTAAAACTGATAATTGTTGCCCCCCAGGTATTTCGCCTGTCGTACGGCAATGGAGGCCTGCTTGAGCAGCTGCGGAATCTCCCTGCCATCGGAGGGAAAGAGGGTAATACCGATACTGGCAGCAATCAGCAGTTCCTGGTGATCAATGTGGTAGGGTTTGGTGACCTCCCGCAGAATCTGCCGGGCAGCGAGGCCGACGTCATCACGATTGATGCCGGGTAGAATGATGGCAAACTCGTCATCCCCCAGTCTGGCCACCGTATCGGCCTGATTCATGGCAAAAGACAGACGGGAGGCAAAGTGCTTGAGCAGCGTGTCTGCATGTTCGTGGCCGAGGTTCTGGTTGATGTGCTTGAAACGGTCGATGTCCACGCACAGCAAGGCAAAGCGTGCCACCCCATTGCGTGCGCGCACCAGGGCACTGTGCATCCGGTCTTTGAACAGCGTGCGGTTGGCGAGGCCGGTCAGGTCATCGTAGTTCAACAGGTAGCGCAGTTTTTCGTCAGCTTCCTTGTGACTCGTCTGATCGGACACGAGGCCCGCAAAGTAATTGGCACCGGACGATTTGACCTGAATGGTATTCACCTGAACGCGCATCGGGAAGTACTGTCCGGCTTTGTTCTTTTCGAACAATTCGGCTTCCCAGTACCCTGACTCGGCCAGTTTGATGCGTGCCTGCTTGAACACTTTGTTTTTTTGCGGCGTGTGGCTGATGTCCAGCCAGTTTTTTCCCAGCAGCTCGCTTTCGTCATAACCAATGATGCGGCGGAAGGCCTGATTCACCGAGACCACCTGAAAGCGGTGGTTGAGCACAAAAATGCCTTCACTGGTCTGATCGTAGACGGACTGGGTGAGTTGCAGCTGCTCCTGCCGGTGGCGCTCTTCCGTGATGTTACGGCGGGTGCCCAGCATGCGCAGCACATGGCCCGCGCCGTTACGATTGACGGCCTTGCCCTGATCCTCAATCCAATACCATTGATTGGATTCCACATGATACACGCGGTAGCACATCTTGAACTGTTCGGACTGATGATTGATATAGTCGCCAATGGCGGCCTGTACCTCAGCATAATCTTCCGGGTGTACCAGGCGCTTCAGTTGGTGCAGGTAGTCCCGGGAGGACATTTCCCGCTGGGTAAAAATGCCTTCAAACGGCGACTGATAGAGCGTCTGGCTCACCAGATCCCAGTCCCACAGCCCCAGGTTTGACGCTTCAATGGCCTGGGACAGTCGTGTTTGGGAGCGGGCCAGGGCGTCGCTGATGTTCTGCCGCAGTTTGATCTGCTGGTTCAGCAATTCGTTGGTTTCAGAAAGCTGGCGGGTGCGCTCGTTCAGGTGCAGTCGCGCGTCAGACTCGATGTGCAGCAACTTCTGTTCGATTTCTTTTCGCTCCCGGCTCTCCTCGCTGAGCTGGCCGGTCAGGTAGCGAATTTTCTGCTGAGAGCGATTGATAAATCCGGTGACGTGACTGTCCAGCAGCTTTCGGGTGCGGCTCACCGCCTGATCGCTGTGATAGAGGGTGAAATTCAGGCTCAGGAGTGCTGCCATCAGGAGTAAGCCGGCCCCGTAGGTGAACCAGGGGGTGGCTTCCGATAGGCCTGCCCCCGCCGCGCCCAGAAGGACAGGGATACCCACCAGGATGAGACCGTAATAGCAGCGCTGCATCCAAAGAAAACGTTTGTCTAATGCCGCCTCGCTTGGTAGCCTTGCGATGCTCTGATGTGTCGCCTGATTGGATTCAGGCGCATGCTTTCGAGCGGAGTTCATGGGTGAGAAAGTCTCAATTTAGGGGTTGGTCTCGCCAGTCTCAATCGATCAACATTAATAACAAAATCAAACATTAAATGGCATTATTAGACATTGGTGTCATTAAAACCTATTGTTCGAAAATCGACAATAACCGATTGGTATAAATGTGAAATAGTGTGAATTGCTGAAATTTACCCGGCGATGGGTGACCGGCAAAAGGCACCTAACAATCTGATGTTTGTGGAAAAATTGAATGGATGTGTCACCAATTCTGGATGGCTTGAATGATGCGCAGCGCGAAGCGGTGTCTGCTCCCACGCACCCTTTGCTGGTTCTGGCCGGGGCGGGCAGTGGTAAAACCCGCGTACTGGTACATCGAATTGCCTGGCTGATCCAGGTCGAGCAGAAAACGCCCAGCAGCATTATGGCGTTGACCTTTACGAACAAGGCTGCCCGTGAAATGCGGGGCCGAATTGAAGAATTGCTGGGTATCAACACGCGAGGCATGTGGTTTGGCACGTTCCATGGCATTGCTCACCGCCTGCTGCGCGCCCATTGGCGGGATGCGGCACTACCGGAAAACTTCCAGATTCTGGATTCTGATGACCAGCTTCGTGTCATCAAGCGCATTGTGCGGGAAAAGGGGCTGGATGAGAGTAAATGGCCCGCCCGACAGATCCAGGGCTTTATCAACAGCTGCAAAGATGAAGGGGTTCGCGCCGCGCACTCCCAGAAAGGCAACGATCTGTATGCCAAAACCATGGCCACGTTGTACGAAATCTATGAGGCCTACTGCGATCGCGCCGGTGTGGTGGATTTTGGTGAGCTGTTATTGCGCAGTCACGAGCTGTGGCTGAAAAAGCCCGATCTTCTCGATCACTATCAGCGCCGATTCGGCCATATTCTGGTGGATGAGTTTCAGGACACCAATACCATTCAGTATGCCTGGCTGCGGGTATTGGCTGGCAGCCGTGTGCCTGTGACCATTGTGGGGGATGATGACCAGTCCATTTATGGGTGGCGGGGAGCCCGCATTCAGAACATCCAGCAGTTTCAGGACGATTTTGCCGGCACTCAGTTGGTACGACTGGAACAAAATTACCGATCCACGCGCACCATTCTTAATGCCGCGAATGCCGTGATCGCGATGAATCCCGATCGTCTGGGCAAGAACTTGTGGACCGACGGACCGGAAGGCGATCTGATTGACCTGTATGCGGCGTTCAATGAGCAGGATGAAGCCAATTATGTGTGTGACCGACTGCGCGACCACGTGGAAACGGAGGGTTGTCGGCTGGATGACATCGCCATTCTTTACCGGTCGAATGCGCAGTCCCGCGTCATCGAAGAAGCGTTGTTGCGTCAGGGGGTGGCTTATCGCGTGTATGGTGGACTGCGCTTTTATGATCGTGCCGAAATCAAAAACGCGCTGGCCTACCTGCGCCTGATTCACTTCTCCCATGATGATGCCGCTCTGGAACGGGTCATCAATGTGCCGCCGCGTGGCATTGGTGCGAAAACGCTGGAACAGCTCCGGGCCTGTGCCCAGGCACACAGCAGCTCGCTGTGGCAAGCCATTGCGATGAGTTTGGAGCAAAATCTGTTGAGTGGCCGGGCCAAAAAAGCAGTGCAGGGATTTGTTGACCTGATTGACGCGCTTTCCGTGGATCATGAAGACCTGAGCCTGTCTGCATTGGTGGAAAATGTGTTGGAAGGTACCGATTTACTGGAATATCACGCGACCGAAAAAGGCGAGCGTGGGGAGGCCAAAGTCGAGAACCTGAAAGAACTGGTGAATGCGACCCGGGACTTTGAGCCGGACGAGGACACCACCCCGCTGGCGGCCTTCATTGCCCAAACGGCACTGGATGCGGGCGATGTGCAGGCAGACGCTCATGAAGACAGTGTGCAGCTTATGACCCTCCACTCGGCGAAAGGGCTGGAGTTTCCCTATGTGTTCCTCGTGGGCATGGAGGAGGGGTTGTTCCCACACAACCTGTCTGCGGAAGAGCCAGGGCGTATGGCAGAGGAGCGGCGACTTTGCTATGTTGGCATGACTCGGGCCATGACCAAGCTGGTGTTGTCCTATGCGGAAAGCCGGCGGTTGTGGGGGCAGGAGCACTACCACAGTCCGTCGCGGTTTATCCGGGAAGTGCCGTCCAGCTGCATTGCGGAAGTGCGTCTGAAGGGCACGCGCGCCGTGCCGACCAGCCTCGCCGCACCGTCGCCTTTTGAATCCGGCGGCATGGCGCAAACCGGCTTTCAACTGGGGCAGCGTGTGATGCACCAGAAGTTTGGCGAAGGCGTGGTGATGAATTGCGAGGGCCAGGGTCCACATGCGCGTATTCAGGTCAATTTTGCCGAGGGAAGCAAGTGGTTGGTGCTGTCCTACGCAAATTTGCAGGCAGTGTAAGCGCGCCCGCGATGCAAACGTGAATAACAATCGAATAAAAAACAAAGGAGCATGTATGAAACGAAGAAATCTCATGAAAACCCTGTTGGCCGCAGGTGGATTAGCCACACTGCTGGCGGGCTGTGGTGGCGAAAAGCAGGCCCAGGAAGCCCCCGTTGCAGCGCAACCGGCGCAGCAGACGTTTCAGTGGAAGATGGTGACGTCCTGGCCCAAGAATTTTCCCGGCCTGGGAGAAGCACCGGAGCGCTTTGCCCGCGAAGTTGAACGCATGAGTGATGGTCGGTTGACCGTCAAGGTGTTTGGTGGTGGGGAATTAGTACCGCCACTGGAAGTATTTGATGCGGTTTCTCAGGGGACGGCAGAAATGGGTCACAGTGCGGCCTATTACTGGAAAGGAAAAATTCCCGCAGCGCAGTTTTTCTCGACCGTACCGTTCGGGCTGAATGCGCAGGAGTTCAATGGCTGGTTGCATTACGGGGGTGGTCTGGAGCTGTGGCGTGAAGTGTATGCGCCGTTCGATGTCGTCCCGTTTGCCGGGGGCAATACCGGGGTGCAGATGGGCGGTTGGTTTAATAAGGAAATCAATTCGCTGGAAGACCTGAATGGATTGAAAATGCGCATTCCCGGCTTGGGCGGCGAAGTGCTGAAGCGCGCGGGTGGTACGCCTGTGAACCTGCCGGGTGGCGAAATTTTTACCGCCTTGCAGACCGGTACCATTGACGCCACTGAATGGGTTGGGCCATACAATGATCTGGCGTTTGGCTTGCACAAAGCAGCCAAATTCTACTATTACCCCGGTTGGCATGAGCCCGGTACCGCGCTGGAGTTGACCGTGAATAAAAAGGCCTTTGATGCGTTACCCAAGGACCTTCAGGCCATCGTAGAAGCGGCGGCACGGTTGGCGAACCAGGATATGCTGGATGAATATACCGGGCGTAACAATGCGGCACTCACGGAACTGGTCAACCAACACAGCGTGGTGCTGCGGAAGTACCCGGACGATGTATTGGCGGAACTGAAAACAATTTCGGCGAATGCCGTTCAGGAAATTGCCGGAAAAGATCCGTTAACCCAGAAAGTGTACGACTCCTACAAAGCGTTCCGTGATAACGTGATTGAGTATCACGAAATTTCGGAAAAAGCCTACATCAACGCCCGCTAAGCGTCGGGCAGTTCGCGAATACGGCCCTTTTCATCGATGGCCACATAGACAAAAAGAGCCTCGGTCACTTTTCGAGGCTCTGTGTCGTTATCGTCCTGTGTCCACACTTCCACGGCGATTTTCATGGAGCTTCGGCCGGTATCGGCCAGTCGCGTGTAAATACTGACCGGCAGGCCAACCCGTAAAGGTGAAATAAACTGGATGGAATCAATGGCTATGGTCGACGCACGCCCCTGCGAGACGCGATGCGCCGTATCGGCAGCGGCCAGATCCATCTGGTGAAGCAGCCAGCCTGCGTAAATATCGCCATTGCGGTTGGTGTCCTGTCGTTGGGCGATGATGCGCAGCACCAGATCGCCGCGCGGCCCGAAAGTCTCTGATTGAGTCATGGAACAGTCTCTTTTTGTACTTGTTTTACTTCTTGGTTGTGTGCGTCTTGTGTTTGGTGCTTCTTGTTTGTGGTGCGTATCGATCAATGCAAACCCTATACTCTAGCGGATTTATCGCCAACTGCGAATACAGGGGTCATTTTTTTCTATTGATAAATGACCTTGGGCAGCCACGTGGCAAGTTCGGGCCAGAGTGCCAGCAGCAATAGCATACTGAGCTGAATGCCAATAAAGGGAATCACGCCCTGATAAATACTGCGAGTGGATACGCTCGGTGGTGCCACGCCGCGAAGGTAAAACAAGGTGAAACCAAACGGCGGTGTGAGGAATGAAGTTTGCAAATTGATAGCTATCATGATGCCCAGCCACACGGGATCGACGCCCATGGCGAGCAACACCGGGCCCACGATGGGCACCACTACAAACGTAATCTCAATGAAATCCAGGATAAATCCCAGCAGGAAGATGACCAGCATCACCACCAGCATGGCGGTGAAGGTGCCGCCTGGCATCTGGTCAAACAGGTGCTGGATCAGCTCGTCTCCCCCATAAGCACGGAAAACCAGAGAAAAAATGGTTGCGCCGACCAGAATCATGAAGACCATACAGGTGACTTTCATGGTGGCAATGGATACGTCGTGCAGAATTTTCAGGCTGAACTGTCGTCGAAGCAACGCCAGCAGCATAGCGCCAAACGCACCCACCCCTGCGGCCTCCGTCGGTGTGGCAATGCCGGTCAGAATCGAGCCGAGAACGGCCATAATCAGTAATAAAGGCGGGGGAAGTTCCCTCAGCAGGCGTTGCCCCTGTTTGGCGGGTGTTTCCGCATCAACGCGCGGAGCGATATCGGGGCGCAGGCTGGCCATCACAAGAATGTACCCGATATAGAGAAGCACGAGGATGATGCCCGGGATCATCGCCCCCACAAACAAATCCCCCACCGAAACCGTATCCGGGCTGAAAATACCCATATTGCGCTGGGCCTGTTGATACGCACTGGAGAGCACATCACCCAACAGCACCAGCGCGATGGAAGGGGGGATGATTTGCCCCAGCGTGCCTGTTGCGCAGATGGTGCCGGTGGCAAAGGCCGGATCGTACTGTCTTTTTAGCATCGTCGGCAGCGAGATTAATCCCATGGTGACCACCGTCGCCCCCACGATGCCGGTTGAAGCGGCCAGCAGCGCGCCCACCACGGCGACCGATATGCCTAATCCTCCGGGCAGTCGGTGGAACAGCAGCGACATACTTTCCAGCAGGTTCTCGGCAATACGGGATTTTTGCAGCATACACCCCATAAACACAAAGAGTGGCACCGCGATGAGGGTTTGGTTAGTCATCAGACCATAGAGACGGCTGGGCGTTGCCAGCAGATAGGATGCATCAAAAATGCCCCCCAGCGCGCCAAAAAAGGCGAATGCCAAGGCTGTGCCGGCCAGAGAAAACGCCACGGGATAGCCCAGCAGCAAGACCAGACAGACCACCGCAAACATGATCAGCGGAATGTACTCAATCATTGCAATACCTCCACTTCCTGCTCGGGTGAAGGTACGGGAATATCCAGCAAAATACACAGGTTACGACACACTTCCGCAGTGCCCTGCAGGGCCAGACTGCCGGTCAGCCCGAAAATCAGGGATTTGAGCAGGAAAACCAGTGGCAGGCCATCCGCCTCCTGGGAGATTTCGAGAATGCGCCAGGAGCTCTCAACGTAGGTCAGACTGTACCAGGAAATGAAGCCGATGACCGGAAACAAAAGGCACAGGGTGCCCCCGAGATTTACCCCGGCCTGTGCTTTTTTTGACAGCCGCTGATAAAGAATATCCACCCGCACATGATCATTATGTTTCAGCGCAAACCCACTGCCCACCAGAAAAAGCAAGGCATGCAGATACATCACCGTTTCCTGCAGTGGGATGGAACTGTGATTGAACAGGTAACGAAGTACCACGACCAGAAACATGCACAGGACCATCAGTACATTCAGCCAGGCCAGACTGATCCCCAGTTTTTCAGTGAGCCAGTCGATACCGGTCACGGCAGTTACGAGTAGATTTCTCACGGCGACGCCATCCTTAGTATTGATTACCGCACGCTGGCAGGCCTCGCCATTATATCGCCCTGTCGACGATCGTCCAGAATCGCATACCTCAGAAGCCGCGTCCGGTGTCACATTAGTGTCACAATGCTCACTTATAGTGCTCAACATCAAGTGACGGATTCGGGGGCACAGGTTTCCGAACGGTGCACCCATCCTGAAAAACCAATGGAGAACGTTATGAGATTGAAGAAACTGTTTGCTGCATTCACGATGGTCGCTGCGACAACATCCGTCAGCACCGCAACGGCGGGTGCAAAGGTGGACGCGGACATTCCTGCCTACCAGAAAGTCAGCGGTGTGTCGGGCAACCTGTCGTCGGTAGGGTCGGACACACTGGCCAACTTGATGACCCTGTGGGCAGAAGACTTCAAGCGCAACTACCCCAACGTGAACATTCAGATTCAGGCTGCAGGTTCCTCCACTGCGCCGCCGGCACTGACTGAAGGCACCTCCAACATGGGGCCGATGAGCCGGAAAATGAAGGACAAAGAAATCGAAATGTTCGAGAAGAAGTTCGGCTACAAGCCCACCGCGATTCCCGTCGCCATCGATGCCTTGGCCGTGTTTGCGAACAAAGACAACCCGATCAAGGGATTGACGATTCCCCAGTTGGACGCCATTTTCTCGTCCACCCGAAAGTGTGGCTTTGAAAAAGAGGTAACGCGCTGGGGTGATCTGGGCGTGGGCGGTGATCTGACGAATCAGACGATTCAGCTGTTTGGGCGGAATTCCGTCTCAGGCACCTACGGCTACTTCAAGAAGAAGGGGCTGTGTAAAGGGGATTTCCGCAGCAACGTGAATGAGCAGCCGGGGTCCGCCTCCGTGGTGCAGGGCGTTTCTGAGTCCGTAAATGGCATTGGCTACTCCGGTATTGGCTACAAAACCGCGTCAGTCAGAGCACTGCCCCTGGCGAAAAAAGAAGGTCAACCTTTTATAGAAGCCACCCCTGAGAATGCTGTGAGCGGTGCGTATCCACTGTCCCGTTTCCTTTACGTATACGTGAACAAAGCCCCCAACAAATCGCTGGACCCGATGGTGACTGAATTCATCAAACTGGTGATGTCCCGGCAGGGGCAGGAAGTGGTTGTGAAAGATGGCTACGTGCCTCTGCCTGCTACCGTCGCGAAGAAAAACCTGACGATGCTGGGGATCAACTAAGCATCGTTCAGTACAGAAGCCCGCCAGGGACGGTGGGATGATCAGAGAAGGGGCTTTTGGCCCCTTTTTTGATGCGTGGGTACTCCCCATAAGACAGACGCTTTATGACACTGCTGTAACAAAACTGTCATACAAACCGGTTACTGTGTCGCCAATCGAATAATCCGGGACTCCTCTCGATGAACAAGCAAACGACTCTGGCTATGCCTGAGCTTGATTTGGATTCACCGCAAATCAAGCGTCACCGAAAGCGGCGTGCTTTGAAAGACCAGCTGGCAAAATCCTCCATTGGTATTGGTGGGATGAGTGTCATTGTTGCCATCTCCCTCATTTTTTTCTACCTGCTCTACGAAGTTATGCCCTTGTTTGGCTCAGCGGACATTACCCGGGCAGGGACGTTTGCGGTGCCGCAGGCTGACGCGGGGGAAACCCGCTGGTTAGCGTTGGAGGAGCAGGCAGAGATTGGCATGCGGATTGCCGATTCGGGGGCAGTCATCTTTTTCCGGTTGAGTGACGGTGAGGTTTTGGTGAATCAGCCGTTGGCACTGCCCGAAGGGGCGCGCGTCACCGCTGTGGGTCAGGCAGATCCGGCCAGCCGGGTGTTGGTGGTGGGGCTGGATAACGGCCAGGCCATGATCATCAAGCACAATTACAAGTATACCTATCCGAATGATCAACGAGTGATCAATCCCATAGTCGAGTATCCGGTCGGCGAAGCGTGGATCGATATTGCGCCGGGGCAGTCACTGCGCTCACTCAGTCTGCGGGAAACCGACAGCGCGCTGCTGGTTACGGCCATTACCGAAGAAAATGCCCTGGCTGCCGCCTATTTCGCCAAAGAAGAGAACTTTATCACCGAAGAAGTGACGTTGGAGCGAGAGTCCATGACGCTGCCTTCCGTGAGTGGTCAGCTGAGGAAGGTGCTGCTGGACCCCACATTGAACTGGCTGTTTGTGCTCAAAGGCAAAAACCAGCTGACAGTGGTGGATTTGGGTGACAAGGACGCGCCGGAAATTCATTCCACGCTCAAGCTCAGCGACGTCGATTCACGAGTGACCGAAGTGGCGTTCCTCCTGGGGGGCGTATCGTTGCTCGTGGGCGATGATGCCGGGCACCTAAGCCAGTGGTTTATGGTGCGGGATGACAAGAATCAGTACAGTTTGACCAAAATTCGCCAGTTTGAGCACGATGCGGGTACGGTCGGGGTGATCGTCTCCGAGGAGCGTCGTAAAGGCTTCTTTGTGCTGGGCGAGGATGGGCACCTGGGTGCGTACTATGCGACGGCGAACCGGCGATTGCTGGAAGCGCGTATCGTGGAGTCCTCAATTGTGGGCGCGGCAGTTGCACCACGAGGGGACAAAATGCTGCTGCAGCAGGCCGATGGGCAGTTGTTGGTTCTGGATGTAGACAACGAACATCCGGAAGTCTCGTGGTCTACCTTGTGGGGCGAAGTCTGGTACGAAGGCTACCAGGAGCCCGACTACATCTGGCAATCATCGGCGGCCAGTAACGATTTCGAGCCGAAATTCAGCCTGGCTCCCCTGGCCTTTGGTACCTTGAAAGCCGCCTTTTACGCCATGTTGATTGCGACGCCGCTGGCGATCTGTGGCGCACTCTACACCGCGTACTTTATGGCACCCGCGTTGCGCCGAAAGGTGAAGCCTGCCATCGAGTTGATGGAAGCACTGCCAACGGTCATTCTGGGCTTTCTGGCAGGGCTGTTCTTCGCACCCTTCATGGAGGCCAATCTCCCCGGCGTATTCACGGTATTGATTGTGGTGCCGGTGGCGATTTTATTGTTCAGCTTTGCCTGGGCGAACCTGCCCGACCGGATGCGATTGTGGCTACCGGAGGGATACACACCCATGATTCTCGTGCCGGTGGTCCTGGTCGCCGGCTGGTTCAGCTTTGCGATCAGCCCCGGGGTTGAGCTGTTACTGTTTGGTGGAGATATGCGCAGCTGGTTGACCAACGATCTCGGCATCAACTTTGATCAGCGAAACGCGCTGGTCGTGGGTGCGGCGATGGGATTCGCGGTGATTCCTTCCATCTTTTCCATCACGGAAGATGCGATTTTCAGCGTGCCCAAGAGTTTGAGTCATGGGTCCCTGGCGCTCGGCGCAACGCCGTGGCAAACCATGGTGCGCGTCATTCTGCCGGCAGCGAGTCCGGGTATTTTTTCTGCCGTAATGATCGGGATGGGGCGCGCCGTCGGGGAAACCATGATCGTGCTGATGGCCACCGGAAACACTCCCATTATGGACGCGAATATTTTTGAGGGTATGCGTACCTTGTCCGCCAATATTGCCGTCGAGATGCCGGAGTCGGAGGTGGGCAGTTCCCACTACCGCATTCTGTTTCTGGCCGCTTTCGTGTTGTTCATATTTACCTTTGTCGTTAATACCACGGCGGAATATATCCGCCAGCGGTTACGTCAGAAGTACAGCGTCATTTGATGCATCGGGTACAGGAGAATTAGGATGAAGATGTCATTCAGTAAGTGGAAGTCGTCCGGTGAGCCCTGGGTTTGGATCAATGCCGGTTCCGTTGCGGTCAGTCTGGTGATGGTGTTTGGCTTGCTGGCGCTGATTGCCGTGCGCGGGCTGGCTCATTTCTGGCCAAATGACATTATTGATGCCCGGTATGTGGTCAATGGGGTGGAATCCCGTGTGATGGGGGAGGTCGTTGAGTCGGAAGAAGTGTCTGCCGAACAGCTGCGTACTGCCGGAGTTCAGGTGCCGGAAGGCATTGATTTCAAAACACGCATCCTCATCAAAGTGGGAAATCGGGACGTCAGTGGGTTCGATTTTAAATGGGTGCTGAAGGACAACTTGCAGGACGTGAGTTACCCGGAGCATGCCATAGCTATCGAGCGCCGGGAGTGGGGTAATTTCTATGGCTTTCTGGATGCGGTGCTGGAAGAGGGCCGAGTCGTGGCGGATGGCGAGTCAGCCTGGGATGCCTTGCAGCCGCGTGTAACGCGTGCGCTCGACATTCATGATCAGATTCATGCCATTGAGAAAACCGAGATTGGCGCTGTGAATGCTGTACTGGAGCGGCTCCGGCTGAAACAGCGCGGATTAGCCCTGAAGAATCAATTGACGCCTGAGCGACTGGCGGACATGGATGCCAGTCGCGCTGAACAAAATGCGATTTATGAAGGGCTACAAGCCAAATTGACGGACTTGTACACCCAGATCAAGCGGGACAGTATTCGCGTGAAAACCACAGATCAGGCGGTGGTGGATCTGCCACTGGAAAAACTGGTGCGCATCTATCAACCGAACCGCATGTCCGCCGGCGACAAAATGGGTTTTTATGCCGCGAAGCTGTGGGAGTTTGTAGCGGATGATCCACGTGAAGCCAATACCGAAGGCGGCATTTTCCCGGCCATTTATGGCACAGTGTTGATGGTGATCATCATGTCGATTTTCGTCACCCCCATGGGCGTGATTGCGGCCATTTATCTGCGTGAATATGCGCACCAGGGCGCACTCACACGGGTGATTCGCATTGCGGTCAATAATCTGGCTGGTGTGCCATCGATCGTATATGGTGTGTTCGGTCTGGGCTTTTTTATCTACTTTTTAGGGGCGGGGATCGACGAAGCGCTGTTTCCCGAAGCGCTGCCATCACCGACCTTCGGCACTCCGGGGCTCCTCTGGGCATCGATTACGCTCGCCCTGCTCACGCTGCCTGTGGTCATCGTTGCAACAGAAGAAGGGCTGGCGCGTATTCCTCGCTCCATGCGGGAAGGGAGCCTGGCTCTGGGGGCGACCAAAGCAGAAACTTTGTGGCGCGTGGTGTTACCCATGGCCAGTCCGGCGATGATGACCGGGGTGATTCTGGCAATTGCGCGGGCAGCGGGCGAAGTCGCGCCCCTGATGCTTGTTGGTGTGGTGAAGCTGGCCCCATCGTTGCCACTGGATGGCAACTACCCCTATCTGCATCTGGATCAAAAATTCATGCACCTGGGGTTCCATATCTATGACGTCGGCTTCCAGAGCCCGAATGTGGAAGCTGCGCGCCCACTGGTGTATGCCACGTCTCTGTTGCTCGTGGTGGTGATCGGATTGTTGAATCTGAGCGCCGTAGCGATGCGAAATCATTTGCGCGAAAAGTATAAAGCGCTGGAAATGTAAACGAATTTCTTTTTAATTCTATCGGGAGACCGATTATGATGGATGCGATTAAGAACAGTTCAGCCTCTGAACGGGAGCAAACAACGTTGACAACGAACAATTCGGTGCCAGATGCAGGGCAGCCCGGGAATGATGCCTCACGAACCCATGCGATCGATCTGACCAGCATTACGAGGGCGACAGATTCGCTGTCGCTGGAAAATGAAAGTGTGGCGCTGAATGTAGAAGATCTCAAACTCTATTACGGCGATAAGCGCGCGCTTCACGGCATTAATCTGCGCATTCCGGAAAAGCGGGTGACCGCGTTCATCGGGCCATCGGGGTGCGGTAAATCCACGTTGCTGCGTTGTTTCAATCGAATGAACGACCTGGTAGACGGTTGCCGGATTGAAGGCCAGGTCAAACTGGATGGCAAAAACATCTTTGAGCGCCAGGTGGATGTGGCGGATTTGCGTCGTCGGGTGGGGATGGTGTTTCAGAAACCGAACCCGTTCCCCATGAGTATCTACGAAAATGTCGCCTACGGATTGCGCATCCAGGGGATCAATAAAAAACGCACGCTGGATGAAGCGGTTGAGTGGTCGCTGCGTTCTGCAGCCCTCTGGGATGAGGTGAAAGATCGTCTGAATGACAGTGCGCTGGGCTTGTCTGGTGGTCAGCAACAGCGACTCGTGATTGCCCGTACGGTGGCGGTAAAACCGGAAGTGCTTCTGTTGGATGAGCCGGCGTCTGCACTGGACCCGTTATCAACGCTCAAGATCGAAGAATTGATTCATGAGCTGAAAGGGGATTACACCATTGTGATCGTTACCCATAACATGCAGCAGGCTGCCCGTGTTTCCGACTATACGGCGTTCATGTATATGGGTGACCTGGTCGAGTTTGGGGCGACAAATGATCTGTTCACCAAACCCGGTAAGAAGCAGACGGAAGATTACATTACCGGCCGCTTTGGCTGATGACTGATACCCGTTGGATCACGAGACAGGATACGTTCTCTTGAGAAAACGCGCACAAAACAGTTCACAATGAAATTAGTACATTACAACTTTAGTACCCAACAACATTAGTACATAACAACAGCAGTGCTCAGCATGAGCACATTCTGGATTGATAGACATAAGGTAGCCGCACCATGAGCAGCACGCACATTTCCTCGGAATTTGACCAGGACCTCACCTCTTTGAAAAATCGCATTCTCTTGATGGGGGGGCTGGTCGAGCAGCAAGTGACCGATGCAATCTCCGCGCTGGTGGCCAGTGACAGTGAGTTGGCTGAGCAGGTGCGTTTGCGCGATAAAGACGTGGATGAGCTGGAAAAGTCCATCGATGAAGATTGTGTGCGTATCATCGCCTTGCGCCAGCCGGCCGCGGTGGATTTGCGGCTGGTGATGGCGGTGGCGAAAATTGTCAGTGATCTCGAACGTATTGGCGATGAAGCGAAGAAGATTGCGAAGCTGACTCTGGCGATGGGTGAAGCGGGTGGCGCGCCACGCGGTCATGTGGAAGTGCGGCACATTGGCAATCATGTGGCGCGCATGGTGCACGACGCGCTGGATTGTTTCACACGCCTCGACAGCAGTCGTTCTGTAGACATTATGAAAGAAGACAAGGTGGTAGATGCTGAGTATCAGTCCGCAACGCGGTCACTCGTCACGTTTATGATGGAAGATCCACGCAGCATCTCGCTGATCTTGAACATGATGTGGGCGCTGCGCGCTTTGGAGCGTATCGGTGATCATGCCAGAAATGTGGCAGAACAGGTGATTTACATGGTGGAAGGCCATGATGTGCGTCATACGCCACTTGCCCAGGTGCAGCACCTGGTACAGGGTGAGGGTATCTGACAAGCGCGCATGTGCTCCGGTTATTCTTCCCCGGAAGCTTTGCGGTACGCTTCGTAGCCGTAACGCAGCAGGCGCACTTTTTCGAGTGCGCTCAGATCTTTTGGCCAGTTACGCGGCGAACCATTGAAATTTCTACCCGGTCGGCCATCAAATTTGATGGAAAATCCGGAAACATGAGTCGCCACACACCCTCTGAGGTCTACCGTCCATGCTTCAAAATCCAGATTGCTCATCTGCCTGTACCAACCAAGTCGTCATCCAAAAACAGCAGGCTAACTGAAAAAAGTAAGAAAAACAAGCGACTATGTTGCAAATTTTGTATCTGAAGCTTGAATAATCTCCCGCCCATCGTATAGTTAAGACGACATGTTCATATTTTTATCAGGCAGGTAAACCGATGGTACGAATCTCGACGGGGTGGTTACTCAGCATCATGCTGATCTGGGCGCAGATGACGATCGCAGCGACCACCAAAGACGCCTTGGTCGACGAAGTGATGATCCGCTCAGGGTTGAAACAGGTATTGAGCCAGTTTCCTGAATTGCTGAAAGCGGGGGTAGACGCCGGTGCGCAGTCCGCCCCGAACCAGGCGGAAGAAGAACTTAATCAGATTAAACGCATTGTGGAAAACGCCTTCGATGGGGAGACGATTCATCATCAGATGCGCACGCACTTACTGGATGGCCTGGACGAAACAACACTGAAAACCCTGCTGGCGTGGTACAACGGCACGCTCGGGCGCAAGATCACTGATCTGGAACTGGCGGCGACGAGTATCGAGGGAATGACAGCGATGAATGCACAGGTGTTGGATTTACAAAGTCAGTTCAAAGGCTCCCCCAGGGAAAAGCTGTTTACTCGCTACGATAAAGCGACCGGCGCGACGGAATCTACGCTGGAAACTTCCATGGCCATTCAACGCGCACTGGTGGGCGCGTTTGCGCAGGAGGACGCGAGTCCGGCGGATTACAACCAGCTCGTCGCGATGGTGGAAGCCAACCGTTTTATGGTGCGCGGCATGATTGGTCAGCAGGTATACACCAGTTATCTGTATACCTATGCGTCATTGAGTGACGCGCAGATCGAAGAATACATCGCTTTCGCAGAGTCTGCGGCCGGCCAGCGTTTCTTTCTTCTGGTCAATGCGGCCGTACGGGACATTATGATGGAGCCTTCCATGCGCATCGGGCAGCAAATCATGAGTGGCTTTGAGCCGGTCATCCGGCCGTGATTTCAGGCGTTGTAAACCCATGAAAAAAACATCCCGCCACATTGCTCAGGCATCCGCCAGGCACGCCATCAATGACTGGCTGATAGCGGCAGCACAGGCCATGGATACCCTGCTGCCGAATGTGCTGGACGATGGGGATATCGAGTGTTTACATCAATTTCGCATTCAGCTGCGAAAAACCCGGTCTCTGGTGAAGGAGTTTGCCAAGCCTCTCCGGCAGCCGCTCTGGCAATCTGAAATGGAATTTTTCAAATCTCTTGGAAAACTTACGGCGGAAGTGCGTGATCTGGATGTGTATCTGGTACAGGCGGCGGTGTGGCAGAGCCAGTTGTCTGAAGAGGACCAGACTTTACTGGCTCCCTTTGTTACGTTACTGCAGAGCAAACGCGCGGACGTTTTTGGTGAGTTAACTGACTATCTGCGCGACGCTGAGTATCAGAACCATCGTGATGCCTGGGCGGCTGTGTTGCAAACCATCGACCATTCGACCCCATCCAGAATTCCCTTGGCCAAGGTCGCCGGACAACGACTCAGCAAGCGGATGGATGCCTTGTTGAAGGCTGGTGCCGGTCTGACCGAGGCTTCGCCGGATGAGGCGTTTCATCAGCTCCGCCTCGACTTCAAGAGAATGCGCTATCTGTTGGAATATTTTCGCGCCGTGTTTGACAACAAGACCTATCGACGGCTGCTCAAATCAGTCAAACAGATGCAAACCGTTTTGGGTGAATTTCAGGACATCACCGTTCAAAAACAACGACTCATGGAGCTGAGTGATGAGCTGGCACAAAATGCGCGGGTATCGCACCGAACGTTTATTCTGTTGGGAGCCATCCGTGAGCGCCTGACCGGTGACCACGATGGCCTGAAGCATCAATTTCTCACGGCCTTCGCAACACTGCGCAAGAATAATCCTGTCACCTTCCCGAAGGCCTTAAAGTCACGGCCCTTAAAGTTGTAGCCTTAAAAACACGGCCCTAAAAACACGGTCCTCAGAACCACAGGCGGTGCGTTAGCGCTCCCGGTAGGGCGGCCATCCCAGCGGCTTGCCGGCCAGCAAATGCAAATGAATGTGGTAGACATCCTGCCCACCATGTCCGTTGCAATTCATGACCACCCGGTAACCATCGTCCGCAAATCCCATTTCCTTGGCGAGCTGCCTGGCAATACAAAACAGTTGCCCAACGACTTCGCGATCTTCCGGTTCAATATCGTTGATGGTGGCAATCGCCTTTTTGGGAATGATCAGCAGATGCACGGGCGCTTGGGGGTTGATGTCTTTAAAAGCCAGGCAGGCATCGTCCTCATAAACGATGTCTGCAGGTATTTCTCGTTTGATAATCTTGCTGAATATCGTCTCTTGTGGCGCGTCAGCCATCGTTTCCATCCTCTTCGTTTTCATTCACGTCAAAAAGGGAGCACTGCCTGAAGCTGAGTCAGCACTCGTGGGGGGGATTTTATACCCAGAGCGTACTTGAGCACTTCCTGCTTTGCCAGTGGTAATCGATTTGCCAAGTGCAAACCCAGGTTGCGCAAGCGCTTGACGGGGGCATGGGTGTTACTGAATGCGTGGTAAAAAGCATCCATGATGAACATCATTTGCGTGTTCTGGGGGCGCCGTTCGGCCTCGTAGTGCGACAGATACAAGGTTGCACCGGGATCAGCGCCAGCCTGTTTGGCCTCTGAAAGAATACGGATCATCGCCGCGACATCCTGAAAGCCAAGGTTGACCCCTTGTCCCGCCAATGGGTTAATCGTATGGGCGGCGTCCCCGGCCAAGACCAGTCGACCATTGAAGTACCGCTGGGCATGGCGCTTGATCAGGGGGAAGCGCCCGGTGTCGATGACGGAAACCAGCGGGGGAAGTTGCTGCGGGAAGGTTGACTGTATCGCATGCATCAAGTCTTCGCGGGGCAACGCCATCAAACGGTCCAAGGCCTCCGGTTGGTGATACCACACCAGCGAGGCATAGTGTTTACCGCCAACATCTGCCAGTGGCAAAAACGCCACCGGTCCAGTGCTGTGGAACTCCTGCCAGGTCATGTCCTGCTGTTGGCCTTCATATTCCACCGTGATGACCATCGCCTGTTGTTCGTACTGATTCGTCGTCTGTCCAATGTTTGCCCATTGTCGAACCTGAGAAAGCGCGCCATCTGCCCCCACCAACAGCTTTACCTGGTCTTGTGAGCCCTGTTCCGTCACGATGCGCACGACGGACGCGTCTGACGTTACCTGTGAAATCGTGGCCGGGCACCGCAGGTGAATGTTGGGTTGGGCGCGCATAGCTTGATGCAAGGCGTTTTGGGTGACATCATTTTCCACGATGGAGCCGAGTGTTTCGGTATTGACGTCTTGGCAGTCAAACCAGGTGCCGGGCTGTGCAGAGTGATTGTCTTCCCACACGGCAAGGCGGCGATAGGGACAAGCGCGCATCGCTCGTATCTTGTCCAGCGCACCCAAAGTGTCGAGCAGTTGCTCACTGGCCAGGCTGAGTGCTGAAACACGGATCGCGGGCGGTTGGTCTGCCTGAAAGGGGGGCGGCGCATGCCGATCATAAATGACGACCTTATACCCTGCATTCGCCAGGCCACAGGCCAATGCAGACCCCACCATGCCAGCTCCGACGATGCCAATGTCAAAGATTTCGGGCGTAGGCGGCGTGACAGAATCTGATGGTGACATGACTATCCTTGGTGAAGTCAACACATTACGTTGGTTTGGCCCGTAATCATAGCCCATTCACTGGCCCGGTGACAGCGCGCAGCGGATTTGTTTGGGGGTGGGATTAAAACTACAATGAGACAGGCGGGCGATGACCATCGGCTCGCCGGAAAGGTTTAGTGCAGGAGAGGATAAAGGAGCAACAATGCGTTTACGGGTAATGATGCGAGTGGGACTCATCCTGGGGATGATGTCCATGTCTGTGGGGTCAAGTGTCGCTGGTGTCCCTGCCGGGCTCATGACGGGTAGTCAGGCTGTGCCTTCCCTGGCTCCCATGCTTCAGCAGGTAACGCCCGCGGTCGTGAATATTTCCACGTTTACCCATGTGCGCCGGGTAAACCCCTTGTTACAAGACCCCTTTTTCCGTCGATTTTTCAACTTGCCGGATCAGCGGAATGCGGAGAAGTCGACGCGGAAAACGCAATCTGCCGGGTCCGGTGTGATTGTGGACGCTGAGAACGGGCTGATCATGACCAATCACCACGTGATTGAGGGGGCGGATGAGATTCAGGTGACGCTTCAGGATGGTCGCACATTGGCGGCAACCTTCAAGGGGTCAGACAAGCAAATGGATATTGCGTTGTTGCAGATCGAAGCCGAGCAGTTACATGCGCTGCGCTGGGTGGATTCCAGCACATTGGCGGTAGGGGATTTTGTGGTTGCCATCGGGAATCCTTTTGGCCTCGGACAAACGGTGACTTCCGGCATCGTGAGTGCATTAGGGCGCAGCGGTGTCGGGATATATGGCTTTGAAGATTTTATTCAGACGGATGCGTCCATCAACCCGGGAAATTCCGGCGGGGCTCTGGTAAACCTGAAAGGTGAACTTATCGGCATCAATTCCGCGATCATCGGCCCTGGCGGTGGGAATGTCGGGATCGGCTTTGCGATTCCGGCGGAAATTGCGCATAACGTGATGACTCAGTTGCTGGAGTTTGGGGAGGTCCGCCGTGGCCAGCTGGGAGTGATTTATCAATCGTTGACGGCGGATCTGGCGGAAGCCTTTGGGCTGGATACGCCGGAAGGAGCGCTGGTGGTGAAAGTGGCTCCGGGCACCCCGGCGGAATCCGCAGGGTTGCTTCAGGGCGATGTGATTGTGGAAGTCAATGGGCGTAAAGTCCGCAACTCTGTCGATTTTCGAAATCGACTGGGGCTGACGCCGGTGGGAACGGCCATGCATCTGGTGGTGCTTCGGTCCGGGAATCCGGTGAAATTAACGGCTGTGGTCGGGGCACGAAGTGAGTTTACTCAGCCGGGAAGCGCTTTCCACCCAATGCTGGCGGGGGTGTGGGTGCGTAATTTCTATCGCAATGAAAGCGATGAAGAGTCCATCGCGGTAGAAGTCGCCAAGCTGGATGAAAATAGCCTGGCCGCGCAAGAGGGCTTACGTGAAGGGGATATTATTGTCTCTGCCAGCCGTTATCGTGTGCGCAACATGACAGAAATGGCAAAAGCGCTTAAAAATTCGGATCAGCTGCTGCTCAGAATCGAGCGGGAAGGGCGAGGGTATTTTCTCACCATTCGCTGAGCCGGCAACAGCGGGTGTACGCACCCGCTGTTTTCTTCAAGTCTGCGCTGGCCGCTTAGTCCAGTTGATATTCGCCCACTTTCACTTTGTGGTCCATCCACTCAAGTTTCTTCTTTTTCGCTTCGGGCTTCACAAACCCATCGCTCATCTTGACCGGATTGACCAGCTCCACAAAATCGCTGTATTTCATTTTGATGATTTCACTGTGCGTGCCCGCACTGAAGGCAATTTCGGTATTGTTGGACAGAGCATCGCACATGTAGACATTCATGCCAAACAAGTTGCCGAACGGGGGAATTGCGCCGACTTCACAGCCGGGGAACTGGTCTTGAAAGTCTTCTTCATCGGCCAGTTCGACGAAATCCGTACCCATGGCGCGCATGAATCGATCCCAACGAATTCGGTAAGAGGCGGGGAGCACGACCATCGCCATATGACCGTCAATATCAATCACGACAGTTTTCGCTAACTTGTCGCCGCAGATATGTGTTTTCTTCGCAATCTCTTGTGCTGTATAAGCCGGTGAATGCTTTATCGTGACGTAACGGATTGAATTTTCATCCAGATAGTCACGTAATGGTTGGATTGGCATAACTGCAACCTCCAAAAGATTTTTCATCACTCACTATTAAGCGTAGTCCAGATGCTGCAAAAGAAGTAGATCAGTTTGTCATCAGAATGTGAACAAACTGTTAAATCCGGATTAAATGTGTTTTTGTTGGCGGGCTTTGTGTGAAGGAGGTCACGCGGCAGCATAAGTTCTGCCGCGTAGTTTTTTCGTTTTTAGGCGGCGTTATGGATGTGTACATCGCGCTGCGGAAACGGGATGGAAATGCCTTCCGCGTCGAATGTTTTCTTGACGTTTTCGATCATATCGAAATACACGCCCCAATAATCTTCCGTCTTCGCCCAGAGTCGAACGGTGAAGTTGACCGAACTGTCTGCCAGCTCGGATACGACGATAAGCTTTTCCGGATCTTTCAATACTCGCGCATCGGCATCGGCCAACCGCACCAGAATGGCTTTTGCTTTGTCGATGTCATCGCTGTAGCCGATGCCAAAGACAAAATCGACGCGGCGGGTAGGTTCAGCACCGATGTTAATCATGCTGCCGTTGGACAGTGCGCCGTTCGGAATGATCACGCGACGGTTGTCTGCGGTGGTCAACACGGTGGTAAAGATCTGGATTTCTTTGACCTTACCCACATACCCCTGCGCTTCAATGACATCGCCCACTTTGAAGGGTTTGAAGAAAAGAATCAGTGCGCCGCCGGCAAAGTTCGCCAGACTGCCCTGAAGGGCCAAACCAACCGCTAAGCCCGCCGCACCGATAATGGCAACAAACGAGGTAGTTTGAATGCCGATCATGGAGGCCACGGAGATGACCAGCATCACCTTCAAACCGATGGAGATCAGGCTGTGCATAAACCGCAGCAGCGTGGGTTCGACGCGGTTCTTCAGCGCTTTATCTAATCCGCCGACAATGCGATTGATGATCCAGAGACCGATAAAAAGCGTCAGAATGGCCAGAACAAAGCCAGGACCATGGGTCATGACGAAGGAGATGAGCCAGTTGGTCAACTCCTCCATTTTGCTTTGGCCGTCATTAAACAGGTCTTCCATAGAGAGACTCCTTAAGGAATGAAGTGGATGGTGTTAGTTGTAATTTTTCTGGTTTTCTTACCCGTGCGGACGAATTAGCCGATTTCCGCTGCCGCCTGCTACAATGCTCGCGAATTAAGACAATGTATTGATAGGTACGCGATGAATCTTGATACCATTTCGCGCAATTTGCAAAAAACTTTACCAAATGGCGGCCTAAAAGCAACCACTCTGCCGGGATGCCCGGAGATTAAATTGTATTTGTTTGATCCGGAGCAATTACCCGGCCCTCTGGCACATGAAGTGGCTCAGGCCGTGGTTGCTGAACCCGCCTATTGGTCTTTCTGTTGGGCGAGTGGGCAGGCCATGGCGTCATATATTCTCTCCCATCCGGAGTTAGTTACGGGAAAGCGGGTTTTGGATTTTGGTTCGGGGTCGGGCGTGGTCGCCATCGCGAGCCTATTGGCCGGTGCTCAGGAGGTTGTCGCACTGGATATCGACGCATTAGCGCTGGATGCATGCCGGGCAAATGCTGAATTGAATGGCGTTTTGCTCCACACGGCCGACGACTTTGATGCCGTCACGAATCGTCAGAGCTCAGCCCCATTGTTTGATGTGATTACGGCAGCAGATGTGCTTTATGATCGTGATAACATGCCGCTGCTGGATACCTTGCTAGAGCACACGGCGTTGATGCTCCTGGCGGATTCTCGCATCAAGCATTTGAATCACGCGGCGTATCGCATTGAAGAGGTGTACAGTTGCCGCACCTGGCCGGACCTGAATGAATTTGAGGAATTTAACCGGGTAAGAATTTACCACGGTACTCGCCTGGAGTAGCGCGCTTAGAAAGGTAAAAGAAAAAAAACAGAAAAACAAACAGGCAGCCATGAAGTATGGCTACCCGCTAATCGTGAGACAGACCAGTATTGAGCGGTCAGTTCGTCCATGGCTCTGCAGAAATCCTTTCCGCCGCTGTTCTTTTCCACCTGTCCATGGGTGGGCTCAATCCATGAGTGCGCGTTGAACGTCCTGTGTCACATTCCGTTGTGCTTCACTCCCTGTGATAGTTCGGTCCTTCGTTGACAATCCTTTGTCGCATTTCCCTGTGCCGCATATCCCTGCTTGTCTTCCTGAGCGTATTGCCAAACCAACGCCTTTTGGTTTGTAAATGAGCAATCCTTGCTCACACCGTCCTCTGTGTTACGTTCGTCCGTGTCATTCCTTAGAGACTCATTTCCTGTGAGTCGCTGCCTAATTGCCATTCGAAGCGGTTCCTGTAAGGGTCATGCTGCTTCGAATTGACCACGCTGCGTTTCCGTGCAGCGGTGCAAATTTAGGGTTCCCTTAAGCTGAAAGTCCTTTTGCTCCCTGCTTCCCCTCAGATCCTTCCGAGGATACAATCCTAGTGTCGCGTCCATTTCCCTGTCGTCCTGACAGTTGTAACTATAGCAATCCACCCATGACAAAATTGTGAACTTCGTCACTTTGATGTGGTTATTAAATGATCACTCACGAATTGCTTGAGTGGTAAAATCATTATGTGTAATAAATACAATGATTTAGCGTTTTATGCTGCGCTGTGTAGGCAAAATCTGCATGAAATTTTCCGATATATCTGACACGCTTGTGAGATATCTCTTACAAAGTGATGGGCGACTTTCCTACATGAAGCGGAAGCAACGGGATTATTGGGCGAATCAGCGAATTATTTTATTGATTCTAGGGGCTTTTTTGTCCTTCAGCGCCCAGGCGTCGACATCGACCATCCTGCCTGCTCCGTCGTCTACCAGCATGCAGGGCGTTGCGTTGCTGGTGCATGGTTTAAATCTGAATCCGGAGCGATTGCTCACCTTGGGGCGGGGGGTGCAGAGCGCGGGATATACTGTGGTTCTGCCGGCGCTGTCGGGCCATGATATGTCCCTGACGGACAAAGAGCGCATCGCCGCCTTTGCACACGTGAGTGCGGAGCAGTGGCTGGATGAATTTGAACAGGCGTATCGGCAGGCACAGCACATCGCTCAGACCCGGAATCGCCCGCTGGTTTTGGTGGCGTATTCCCTGGGGGCCTTGGTGGCGCAGGTTGCCGCACAACAACGACAGCTGCTCTTCGATCGGCAGGTGCTGTTGGCCCCGGCGATTCAATTGCGGGGGCACACAGCGTTGATTCGGCCTTTGCAGGGCTGGCCTGGACTCGTTCTCCCCAGCCTGTCACCGGGCTACTACCGGGCAAATGCCGGGACGCCTATGGCGGCCTACCGCAGTCTGTTCACGTTGATCGGGCAATTGAATAGTCCGCCGCAGAGTGGTAGTTTCTCAAAGGTCGCGCAAATGCCGACGTTGGTACTTCTGAGTGAGGACGATGAATTTGTTGACGGCTCCGGTACGGTGGCATGGATGGCAGCGATGGAAATGACGCGCTGGCAGGTGTGCACCCTCAGGAAATCAGATGATGCGGATACCGCTTTTCACCATTTAATGATCGATGACCGGACACTTGGGCAGTCGGCATGGCGGGCAGTAGGCAGACAGGTGGTACAATTTTTGGTCAATGAAAAAGGCTGTGACGCCGCCTCCACTCCCTGGATCACGCGCATAAACAGTGAAAGGGTACGATGAGTCGGGAAGTGTGTTATTTCAGCCCCCCGGAGGACCTGAGCCTGCTCAGAGGGCGGTTGCCTCTGCTGGGGATGGCACAGTTGGGTGATCCGTTTCTGCTGTCCGCTGTGACCGCGGATCCGAGTAATCTGCGTGACGTTTCTGATGAAGAAATCAGGCATGAGTTGAAACGTCAGTATACCCAGTTACCTCAATCGTTGGCAGCGCTGGGAGACTTCGACTACTTCTACCAGCAGGCGCTGACCAGGCGGGATGATGTGGCTCAAAAGATTCTACAGGCAGAACGCAAGAATCCCATCGAGCTCACCGAGCAACAGCGTCAGCAGGTCTGTGTAGCGCGCTTTTTTACTCATGCCAATGCATTGCCTTTGTGGGAGACGCATGCCGCGAACCATACTGGTTACGTGGTGGTACTGGATTGCACCCATCGTTTTTTCGGTGGGCGTACGGAGAAGGGGTTGCCACAGTTGTTTGAAGCGGTGCAGTATCGTGAATCCCGGCCGTTTATTGGAGAAACGCAGCGTTTTCTGGCGCCGGTTTTTTTCAGGGCGCGTGAATTTGCGCAGGAAGCTGAGTGGCGATTGGCACGCCCAATGGATGCAGGGGCTTCACCGGACTCAATGAGCGTTCGGTTTCCGACAGCAGCGATCAAACGCGTGATCATTGGCGCCCGAATGGCGCAGACGCAACGGGAGAAAATCCGCCAGCTTCTGGCGAATGATTTGCAGTTAAAGAAAGTACCCATGCTGCAGGCAAAAGTGGAACATATGCGTTACGCCGTGGTGATTGAGCCTTCGGATACCGGTGAATCACCTGACATTTAATTTAGGAACGGGAGTTTGGAAATGAAGGATTTTGGCCTGGGATTTGGCTACTTCATGCAGGGAATGCGATTGATCACTGAGCCTGGATTGCGCTGGCTGGTGATCATTCCGTTGACCCTGAACATTGCGCTGTTTGGCGCGTTGATCTATTGGGCGGGTGGCCTGTACGACGCGATGGTGGCCTGGATGATGAATTGGCTACCGGACTGGCTCAGCTTTTTAAGCTGGCTGCTGTGGTTGGCGTATGGTGTGCTGGTGGCAGTGGTGTTCGCTTACACGTTTGTTGCGGTAGCCAATATTGTCGGTGCACCATTTTATGGCTTCCTGTCCGAGATGGTTCAGAAAAAACTGACGGGTCAACCACTGGATATGGAGGGTGGCTGGAAGGCGCTGGTGGCCTCTATTCCGCGCGCGCTGCTGCGAGAAGTGCAGAAAATATTGTATTACCTGCCACGTGCGCTGGGCTTGCTGATTCTTGGCTTTATTCCGGTCGTGAATCTGATCGCCGCCCTGCTGTGGTTTGTTTTTTCTGCCTGGATGATGGCCGTGCAATATGTGGACTATCCATCCGACAATAATCGGCAAACGTTTGGTGAGATGCGTAAACGGCTGGGCCGCCAGCGTGCAAAAGCACTGGGTTTTGGTGCGCCGGTGATGGTGGCGGCGATGATTCCCGTGGTGAATCTGATCGTGGTTCCGGCCGCTGTGTGTGGCGCGACGGTGTATTGGGTGCGGTCTGAAGAGTTATCAAAAAATGTCTAAGATGATGCTAAATAGAAAACTGTACTTCAACTTCATAGGGTAAGTATGCGGTTTATTAAAGATCACTATGCAAGCGAGCGTGGTTTGATTCGGTTAATTTTGGCTCATGTCGAGTCTTGGTTGGGTCGCACGCGTGAATTTGAGAATGTCGATCTGGCCCGGGTGAATCGGCTTGTGTTTGTTTGCCTCGGAAATATTTGTCGCAGCCCTTTTGCTGAGGTGGTGGCAAAGCAGAAAGGCTTGAATACAGCTGGATTTGGACTTGCAACCACCACGGGATTACCGGCGTTTGAACTAGGTATCACCACCGCAAACAAATTCGGGATATCTATGGATGCACATAGAACAACGGCTCTGAGTGACTTTGAAATCAAAGATGACGACCTGATGCTTGTCATGGAGGTCAGGCATGCCCGTCGGCTGGCTGGGCTTTTGCCCCAGGGTAGCAAAGCGCAAATCGCCTTGTTGGGGCAGTGGGCCAAGCCAAGGCGTTTACATATTCATGACCCTCATGTGCACGATGAGATGTATTTCGCCAACTGTTACCACGTGATCTTGAATGCGACAACGAGGCTGGTGGATGAGTACAAGATCATTCATGGGATTAATGCATAGTCTACTGGCGTTGCAGGTACCTGAAGGCGCACTCACCGCTTCAATAGTTTTTTCAGCAGAATCTTCCAGTCAGCGAACAAGGGGCTGATATCGTTCCGTTCGTAGAGGTAGTAACGCATTTTGGGATTGAAGTATCCTGTAAAAAAAGACAGTACTTCGCTTGAGCGGTTGAATTTAAGGGTCTTGTCCTGAATTTTTCCTGGCTGGAATAAAATACGAATGAGTCGCTTAATTTCAACCAATACATTGCGACAATAGAGTCCTTCTATCCGTGACTCCTGCAAAGCAGGAACGGTTCCACGCCCTTGAATCATGTAGGTAAACCACGCAAAAGGAACTCGTGAGTGGTAGGCCAGAGGCAGACTCCCCCAGAAACGGCCATTGATCTCCATGAGTACGGCGGAGTCACTCTGGGCATCATATCGATATTCAACCATGGCGACCCCCTCCCATTTCATTGCGCGCAGTAGAGCGATCGACTTTTCCTGCAGCTCGAGGTGGTGGTCCATGGAAACGCTTTTGCAGAGCGTGGAGAATCCTCCTTCAGGCGGCCACTCGTGTAACCGGTGGTGCTGAAACCTCAGCAGAGCTTTCCCTTCATGCATGTAAAAAAATTGGCCCAGTCCTATCCCGGGACAATACTCTTGAATCATTGGGAAGGCGTTTAAAGTCTCAAAGGTGCTCATTGCCTGCTGCAATTCTTCACTGCTGTGGATATAAACAATTTTTTCAATTCGAATACCCTGTGCATGAGCCTGAGCAATCACCTCGTGTGGATTGCTCCATTTGAGAATCACGGGAAAGCGTAGTTGAACTCGAAGCAGATTGAGGTCTTGCAATCGATCAATCTGATAACTCTTGGGCGTGGTGATGCCTACACTTGCAGCGATTTCAGCTGTGTATTGCTTGCTCAGTACCTTATTGATTTTATCCAGGTCTGGTACCAGAGCTTTCACCATCAAGCGGTTTTTTACTCGGTTAAAGAATAAGATGTCATCCTCAGAAACACACATTAAGTATTGTGCACCGGTTTTCTTGGTGACGAGATTGATAAACTGTGTTTTTTCTTCGTCGGTTTTTCCTGTTAGGACATGTTTCTCGCTTACGTAGCCGGATCTCAGTCCCAGGGAATCCTTGTTTTTTCCGATGCCAATGACATGGCAGCCATGTTTTCCCAGCTCTCGTACGATACTCAATCCTATTTGGGTATCTGTGCCATAAACGATGACTCTATTCGTACTGTCCATGATGAAAATCCGTTAATAGATGCTGTTTAATAGTGCCAAATGACATCATTTAATCGATTGTGAAGTTTTCGGCCAACGGCGTAGTAACCTGGTATGGCAATCTTTCTTTCACTCTCTTCACTGTTTGTCCAATGATCGAAGCTGCTTGTAAATGTTGTGGCTTTAAAATCTCCGGGATGGCTCGCGATAAATTCACAGAGCTGTTCAAGTCGACGCTGGTTGATCCGGTTCCGGTGAAGGCGGGTGTACTGAAAGTCTGACTTTTTCACAAACTCGAAGGGGTGAGTAAGAATGACTATGGAGCGAACGCCGCTTTTCCTCGCCTTCCAGAGTAAATGCTTCATTTCCGGCCAGGAGCAGCTGGTAATCTGCAGCGATTTTAAGTGCGGATTGCCGCGAAAACGAGAGTCTTGATAGGTGAACACGGGGAGTTCCATTACACCAAATAAATTGTGCCTGCCATTCAGCTTGTGGAGCGCTTTCTGTCTGGGAGAAAATACTCCAAGAGCAATGTTGGAACTTAGAGGAATACCCAGTTCGTGCATAACATGATACACGTTTTCATCAGATCGGAGACTGCCGGTTCTGATGGCGAGAGGGGGGTGCCCCGTCCAGCGTTCAAATACTTCAATGCATTTCGAAAATGCCAGCTTGAGATCCTCGAAGCTTCGTTTGTCGCAATCGTCATTTCTAGGAAAGCCTCCTCGCGCGCTTGGCTGATCAAAACTGAGCCAGACGGGATGAATGTGGAGTTGCACATCTTGTCCGGCTTGTATCAATCGATCGACAACTCTTTGCATTGGGGCGTCACCAAAATAGAAGCTGTTGGCTGCTTCCACAAAAAATGATGCCTTGATGCCGAATCGATCAAACGTTTTCAGCATAAAGCCGAGGCCTTGCTCGTCGGTACCATCGTGGCAATACACCACTGGGTCCGCCAACGGCTTATACTTTTCGGGATCATTAAAATGCCCAGCGATACTGAACTCAGTGTCGATAGTAATACAGACCTCTGTGGCGTCATCAGAATCAGGCACGTTGTTTTTGTCGTACATCGTTAGAACCAATTGTCGTTTGGGAGCAGTTTAGTTGCTTCAGGTTTTAGCTTCGCTCCTCCGTCATTCGTGCAATGAAGAGGTTGATTGGCGACCGCCCTGTAGACTACCACAGGGGCGGCATTCCCAGACAGTCCAGGTCTCTCTTTTTGAGTAACTGGTTGTTGATTGTTGTGTCAGGGAGGTCAAACGGAGGCAGAACACTCAGATACAGTTTGTAATGGCTGAATACCCTGGCCTGAGCTATGCTTGTAGGTTCGAATACTGCATATTTTTGCACCGGCATCGGTGTTTAAGGTTGAGTGTAATAGCCCTATGAGTACGTTAAAAGCCTTGGTTGTGGATGACGCCAGTTTTGTTCGGGATATGGTAAAACGGACAATTCGAACCAACTTTCCCATGATCAAACTTGAAGAGGCCATCAATGGCAAAAAGGCTCAGGCCATTTTGATTCGCAACAGATTTGACCTCATTCTGTGTGATTGGGAAATGCCTGAAATGACCGGGTTGGAGCTTCTGGAATGGGCTCGCCAGCAAGATGCCCACAAGGACGTTCCTTTTGTCATGGTCACCAGCCGGGGTGACAAGAGCAACGTACTTCAAGCGATTCAAACGGGCGTAACGGATTATCTGGGCAAGCCGTTCAGTGCCGAGCAACTCTCGGCAAAGATTGTGAAAGCGTTGGGCAAAAAGCTCAAAGGTGCCGGGCCCGCAACCGTTGGCTCACCCTTGCAGGACGCCTTCAAACAATCGGCGTCGTTGTTGACTGGGGCAAGCGCGGCGAAACCAGCGACAAACACCAATCACCTCAACAAGTCGGCCGATGTCCTGCTCGGCGGCGGTGGGGCGGCCGCTCCCCCAGCGGCTCCTGCACCAGCGGCTTCGCAATCCGTGGAGTTGAAAACTCAGAACTTCGCATCGGTTCGATTTGCGGATGTGACCCTGAAATGCATCATCAAAGCGGTGTCGCTGACCGAGGTGAAAGTGATTGCCAAGCGGGATATGAAGTTTCCCGGTATTCTGGATGCCGCCGTTGTGGATATCGAGTTTGAGGAAGGCCAGATGGCGCGACTCAATGGCTATGTGCATCAATTGCAGGCGGTTGAAAAACGACAAGACACTGATTTTGTCAGCATGATCATTCGGTTTGTGGATGAAGATCCGGAAAAAATGGAGCACCTTTCCAAGTTTATGGCACGTTTTCGATAGGCGGCCGCGTCAGACGGCGACATCCTCCGGTGTGTGGGGAACATAGCGAGCATTGGGGAAAGTGCAGGTAAACTCACTGCCCATGCCGGGCTGACTGTGAATCTTCAGCGCACCATCGTGATTGATCAGCACATGTTTCACAATGGCCAGTCCCAGGCCGGTCCCCCCCTCCGTACTGTCGCGCCCACTGTCTACCCGGTAAAAACGTTCCGTCAGGCGCGGGATGTGGTAGGGGTCAAAGCCTTTACCGCTGTCGGTCACACTGAAATAAGCGCCCTGTCGTTCCTTGGTCCAGAGTACGTCGATTTGCCCTCCTGCCGGTGTGTATTTGATCGCGTTAAAGACGAGATTGGAAAAAGCACTGCGTAATTGTTGTTCGTTACCCATAATATCACCCGCTTCCACGGTAAAATGAATCTGGTGTTTTTTCTCTGTGTTGAGTGCTTCGGCATCCTGGCGCAAGCCGGATAGGAGCGTGCGCATATTCACTTTGGCCTGGTTGGTGCGGGCATCACTGGTTTCAAACTTGGAGAGCAGTAGAAGGTCGCTGATCAGATTCTTCATCCGGAAGGATTGCATATCCATGGTACGGAAGGCACGATGCCATTTTGCGGGGAGCTGGTCCAGATGGTCATTGATGGTTTCCAGATAGCCGGAGATGACGGTCAGGGGCGTTCGCAGTTCATGAGACACATTGCTGACAAAGTCTTTTCGCATCTGTTCGAGTCGATGCAGTTGGGTGACATCCTGCACCACGATCAATCGATCGCCCTCACCAAAGGTGGAAATATTGAACTTGAGGTGCACCATCGGATTATTGGGGGAGGTGAGTTCGATCGGGGTGCTGTAGTTTTTCTTCTCAAAATACCGCTGGAATTCAGGCTGTCGCACCAGGTTGTAGATGCGCTGTCCCTGATCCGAAGGAAACTTGAAGCCCAGCAGATTGTTCGCCGCATCATTCCACCATTCCATGCAGCCACGGCTGTCCGTCATGATTACCCCATCTTTCAGGGAGTTGGCTGATTCCTGAATGCGGTCCACATAATTCTGCAGGCGTTGTTGGGCTTTGGTGTGATGTTTCTGAAGTCGATGAATGCCGTCGAAAATGTCTCCCCAGAGTCCGGCGCTCTCCGGTGGGCTGGATTCCGGGTCGGAATGATTAAGCCAGCGGTGAAGACGGTAGAGTTGGAGCAGCGTCCAGGTCAGGTACCCCAGGCTGCCCACGAGGAGGGTCCAGGCCACTTCTCCGATCAACAGGCCAACCAGCGTCAGCAGCCCGAAAACGGTCAGGATCAGGGAAAGGTAGTGGCTCCACTTGTTTCTCATGTGAGCGAATTCTCTGATAGGCAAAGCCTGAAAGTATAGCGGAAGCCGGACGAAGTTCGTAGTCTGAGACGCCGGGCCGGTGGTGGTCAGGCGGCCTTTGTCGAGAAGCGGTAGCCTGCGCCGCGCACGGTCTGGATCAGGTGATCGTGCCGGTCACCCAAGGCTTTGCGCAGCCTTCGGATATGCACATCCACAGTACGTTCTTCCACATAAACGTTGCCCCCCCAGACCTGGTCAAGCAATTGGCCGCGGGTGTACACTCGATCCTGATGGGTCATGAAAAACTGGAGCAGCTTGTACTCCGTTGGCCCCATATTGACGGGCGCATTGTTAGCGGTGACCCGGTGGCAGACGGGATCGAGCCGCAAACCATCAATTTCAATGGGGCTCTCGACGCCCTGAGGGGTGGTCCGGCGCAATACGGCTTTCAAGCGCGCCACCAGCTCACGCGGGGAAAATGGCTTGGTGATGTAGTCATCCGCACCGACTTCCAGGCCTTGAATTTTGTTGTCCTCTTCCGCTTTCGCCGTCAGTATGATGATGGGGATCTCTGCGGTGGCTTCGTCGCGTTTGAGTCGTCGTGCCAGCTCGATACCCGAAGCGCCGGGCAACATCCAGTCCAGAAGAATGAGGTCCGGTTTGCTGTCGACAACAATGGCGTGCGCTTCCAGGGCATCGCGTGCTTCCAGGCAGCGATAGTCCGCCATCTCCAGAGCGACGGCGATCATTTCTCGTATGGCAGGCTCATCATCCACAATCAATACGGTCTTATCTGACGATACGGTCTTATCTGACATGGTGCGTTCCGTGAGTTGCTTATTCAGGCAGTTTGCTTTCAGACCTATTACAACGACTCAATGTGACATATATATGACAGTATGGCTTACCGGGGTGAAAAATTTAAGCACCTTGGGGCGATGGGCAAGGTCGTGCCCTAGCCTGGCCAGGTTTCGAACAGGAGACCGAGGAAAACCAGCAGCCCGACATAATGATTGTTGAGAAAGGCCTGAAAGCAGAGATCCGGGCGGCGGTAGCGAATCAGGTGTTGCTGATAAACAAACAGCATGGCCCCGAGCGTGATACCGGAAAAATACCAGAAGCCAAAGGCTTTTTGGACGCCGATGCTGATGAGAATGAGTACGGTCATGGTTTGTAGCAGTGCAATAATGGCTTTGTCGGCAGTACCAAAGAGAATGGCGGTCGACTTGATGCCTATCTTCAGATCATCTTCCCGGTCCACCATGGCATAAATGGTATCGTACGCGACCGTCCAGACCACGGTAGCGGTGTAGAGGAGCCAGGCCACTGGCTCGACGGCTTCTGTCTGCGCCATAAACGCCATGGGAACGGCCCAGGCAAACGCTGCGCCGAGGAAAACCTGGGGTAAATACGTGTACCGTTTCATGAACGGGTAGAGCGCGGCCAGCGCGACACCGCCGAATGACAGGTAAACGGTCGGTAGATTGGTCATCCACACCAGGCCAAAGGCCAGCAGACAGAGCAGTGCAAACAAGCCAAGGGCCTCCGCTGCTTTCAATTTGCCCGACGTCAGTGGCCGGTCTTTGGTGCGCGCGACATGGCGGTCCAGGTGGCGGTCAGCGTAGTCATTGATGACACAGCCGGCGGATCGCATCAGAAGTACGCCACCAGCAAAAATCAGGAAATTTTTTAAACTCGGGAAGCCGTGCGCGGCCAGCCAGAGCGCCCAAAGCGTGGGCCATAGGAGGAGATAAATCCCGATCGGTTTGTCGAGCCGCATGAGTTGGGCGTATAGACCGAGTTTTTCTGTCAAATTGCGAGACGTGGCCATAGCGGTATCCGTGTCACAGTGAACTAAGCTGCGTTGAGCGATATGCCGGTTTTTCGGAGGCTTCTTAAGTAAACTACAAGAGTTCCTCAGACTCCAGTGCTGGTAAAAAATATTCACACACCAGCAACGGTTTGTTGTTCAGCCAGAAGACGGATCGGCGGGCCCAGAGTGTGAGCTTGGGGGACACAACGAGCTTGCCGACTTCCAGCCCGGTTCGACGCATGGTTCGGCAGGTAAACAGGTAAGCGCCGAGAGGCCGGGTGCCGAGATGGGCCAGTTGCCGCTCCGGCCCGGTGAGCGTGGTCGCCGGGATGACACTGTGGGCAAAGACCCAGGGGGTGTCTTTCCCGTAGAGATGGACCTCCCGGGTCAATGCCAGCTGGTGGCTCGGCATCCCTAGCGCCTGTCGTTCAGACGCGGAGGGTTTGAGCCAATGTTGCCCCAACAGGTCGACACGAAAGTGACCATCGGATTTACGAATAAGTCGCGCCGTGAGGGAGCCCGTGTCAAAGAGCCAGTGACGCCAGTGTGCCGGTATCTGCTGCATGATGGGACGGCGAAAACGCGTCCACACGAAGCGGTTCAGGTCATAATCAAATGCGGTGACTGGCATGCGCGACCTGCGATTTCCTGTGGGGATTACATCCCTTTGACGGCATAAATACCCGGGGCATTTCGCCAGTAGCCTTTGTAGTCCATGCCATAGCCGAATAGAAATCGGTCTTCGATATCCATGCCACAGAAATCCGCCTCCAGTGCTTTGTCGAATTTACGGTCATGCAATTTGTTGATCAGCACGGCGGAGTAGACGGCTTCTGCTCCCGCTTCCCGGCAGTGTTGCAAAATCGCTGCAAGGGTAGCGCCCTCATCCAGAATGTCGTCCACCACCAGTACGTGGCGACCCTTCATGTCAATTTCCGGATTCACTCGCCATTGAAGTGCGCCGCCAGAAGTTTCATGGCGATATCGGGTCGCGTGGATAAAATCACATTGCAGGGGAAACACCAGCTTGGGCAGCAACTTACCGGTTAGAATCAGCCCGCCGTTCATCGTGCACAGCACCAGGGGGGTATGATCAGCGAGCTGGCCGGTGATCTTCTGCGCCATGGTGTCGATCGCCTGCTCCACCTGATGCTCTGTTGCGAGACAATCGGCTTCTTCGAACACGCGGTTCATATCCTGTAACAAGTCACTCATCGTCGGACTCCGGAAATTCTGGACAGTGGCTTTTTATCGAGGGGCGGAATTATACGCCAACCCGTTCAAAGTTACACGGCCACAAAGGATTTTCGGGGTGGTAAAGTGCGGAATTGGCAATATAATGCGTGCAGATGGATGAGAGGAGAGAGGTTTACGCATGAAAAAATGGCAATGTATTGTATGTGGTCTGGTCTATGATGAATCGAAAGGATGGCCGGAGGACGGCATTGAGCCGGGGACGCGCTGGGATGACGTGCCGGAAGACTGGCTGTGCCCGGACTGTGGCGTAGGCAAGGAAGATTTTGAAATGGTCGAGATCGACTGAGGTTTCACCCGAATTCAGAAGAGGCGAAGGGCGAATGACAGCACAAAACCCCATTGTGATCATTGGAACAGGTTTGGCAGGGTATACCCTCGCCAGGGAAATTCGCAAACTGGATAAAGGGGTACCGATCACGCTGATCACCGCAGATGATGGGCATTCCTACTCCAAGCCCATGCTGTCGACTGCTGTGGCCAAAGGAAAGTCGCCTGATGATTTGTCTATGGCGGATCCCGGCAAAATGGCGAGTCAGCTGCATGTGGATATTCGTACGTATGCTACGGTCACGGCGGTTCATCCTGAACGGCATGAAATTATGCTGGGTGAAGAGGCCTTTGCCTACAGTAAACTGGTGATTGCCTGGGGCGCGGATGTGGTTCGCCCCGCCCTCGACGGCAATGCGCTGGATCAGGTGTTTTCGGTGAATGATCTGCAGGATTACCGACGGTTTCGCACAGCGCTGGAGGGCAAGCACCGCGTATTGATTCTCGGCGCGGGCCTCATCGGCTGTGAGTTTGCCAATGATCTGCTGTCAGGCGATTACAGTGTGGATGTGGTGGCGCCGTCTGATCAGGTGTTGCCCGGTTTGCTGCCCCAGCCGGCAGCGGAGGCACTGAAAACAGGATTAACGGAGCAGGGGGTGGATTTCCATTTGGGCAAGACCGTCACGGCGGTCAACCATACCGATCAGGGGCTGGCTGCGCTGTTGGATGATGGTTCGGTGCTTGACGTGGATATCGTTGTGTCCGCCGTGGGCTTGCGGCCCCGCATTCAGTTGGTGAAAGCGCAGTTAACCTGTCAAAAAGGGATTGTCGTGAATCGAGCGCTGGAGAGTTCAGCGCCAGACATTTACGCGCTGGGCGATTGTGCCGAGGTGGATGGCCATGTCATGCTCTACGTCGCACCGTTGATGGCCTGCGCCAGGGCATTGGCAAAAACTTTGACCGGAGAGCGCACGCAGGTCAAGTATTCAGCAATGCCGGTGATAGTGAAAACCCCGGCGTGTCCCATTGCCATTGCTTTACCCCCGGGGCAGGCATCCGGCACATGGCAGTTTGAGCAGGATGCCGGCAATGTAAAAGGGGAGTTTCGCGGTGCCAACGACGCGTTGCTCGGGTTTGTGTTGACGGGAGAATGCACGGACGAGCGGCAAGCGCTGGCGAAGCTGGTGCCGGATATTCACACCGACTGAGAAACCGGAATCGATGAATGCCGGACTTCAAAGCTGATTTCTTCCGGGGGTGAAGGCTCCCGGTAGTAATAACCCTGGGCAAAGTCGCAATTGGCCGCCTTGATCAGATTGAGTTGCTCTTCGGTTTCAACGCCTTCCGCAATCACGCTCAGTTCCAGTCCGTGAGCCAATTTGGTGGCCGCCTCCACGATCATCACTGTTTTTGCGTCGCTTTCCATCTCGCGCACCAGGGTGCGATCCAGTTTGATGGTGTCGATCGGGAACTTGCGCAGAAAGCTCATAGAGGCAAAACCGCTGCCAAAGTCATCCAGCGCGATCGACAAGCCGATGGTTTTGAGGGAGTTCAGTACCTCGATACTCATGGCTTGATCACTCGTCAGTAGAGATTCTTTCACCTCCACTTCCAGCATGTGGGCGGGCAGTGCATATTTTTCAAGCGACTTTTTAATCGTATCCACCGGAGCGCCTCGGGTCAGCTGGCTGGTGGACAGGTTGATTGACACCTTCAACGATTCATGACCCGCCAGTTGCCATTGGTGAAGCTGCGCACAACATTGCTCAATAACTTGCTTGCCAATGTCGATGATCAACTCGGATTCTTCCGCGACCTGAATAAACTGGGCAGGTAGAATGAGCCCCTTGGTGGGGTGACGCCAGCGCACCAGCGCTTCCAGGTAAGAGACTTTGCCGGAACTGAGCACATAGATGGGCTGGTAATGCACTTCGAACTGCCCCTGTTCAATCGCCATCCGCAGTTCATGCTCGGTCTCCAGGCGCCGCGTGGCGGAGGCATTCAGTGCGGGCGTAAAGAACTGGAAGTTGTTCTTGCCGTTTTTCTTAGCTTCAAACATCGCCAGATCGGCGTTCTTGGTGAGCTGGTCTGGCGTGTGTCCGTCCAGAGGGTACAAAGCGATGCCGATGCTGGCACCCAGCTTGATCAGGTTATCGCTGACATCGAAGGGCTTGTTCATTTCATCTATGATGCTTTGGGCAATCAGTGAAGCCTGGTAGGCCTGGAACAGATCGGTCAGCAGCACGGCAAATTCGTCACCACCGTTGCGAACAATCAGGTCCTGACTGTAACTGGAAATAAACTCAGCCTCATCGGTGTCATCATAATCAATGTGGCTGAGACAGCTCATCAGGCGCAGAGCGACTTCCGAAAGAATTTTATCGCCGTTGGTGTGGCCATGCACATCATTAACCAGTTTGAAGTTGTCCAGGTCGATAAACAGGACGGCAATGGCACGTCCGCTGGTTTCACTGTTTTTGATCGCACGGGCAAGCGCTTTGTCGAAAGTGACCCGATTCGGCAGTTTCGTGAGCGGATCAAAAAAAACCAGTTTGTTGATTTCATTCTGGCTATTTTTCAAGCCGTAAGACATCTCGTTGAACGAGTGCGCCAGGTCGGCAACTTCATCCGAACCATGCGTATCGAGTTCCGGAACGTCTTTGCCTTCTTTTATCCTGCCCGCTAATTCATTGATGCGTTGCAGGGGTTTGACCAGTACGTGGTTGGTAAATCCGTTAATCGTGAGATAGCTCAGTAATCCCATCACCAACATAAGCCAGAAAGAATAGCGGAGCAACTGATCGGCATTTTCTGCGATGGTGTCTTGCGCCACGATGCCCACCAGGTAGAGCCGCGGATGAATCCGTTCAAAGCCGGCAATATATTCGCCATTGCGGGTGGTGTAGGTGCGTGTCGCTTGAATGCGCCCGTTCACGGCCTGCTGGGCAACGGATTCAAAATCGTCGACGGCTTCATAGAGGGTTTCAAACATTGCCTTGCCGTTTTCATCGGTTAACAGGAGATGAATGGCGCGATCGGTCTGACTGAACTTGGCCGCCAACTCTTTGAGCGACGTCAGCTGGTACTCAGTGGCCAAATAAAGCAGGTTGGCAGTGGGCAGGTGAGCCATCAGCTTCTTCCCCCAGCTGTCCGGCGGGGTGTGCACCTTGCGGAGCACCGTTTGAATCAGTTGGTTGCCTTGCATGCTGAGTTCGGAATGCAGGAGCAAATCCTCTTGCTCGGCGAATTTCAAGCCCTTCTCGATGTGCCTGCTCAGGCTGCCATTCTTAAACAGGGGCGGCTTCGGCTGGCTCGGATGCAGCAGAGCCAGCCCCTTGAGATCCGGATTGAAGCCCGGGTATTTGTTCAGCGAACGCGTCACCACGACCGGGATGGTGGTGAGCTGGTCGACGACCTCGGTATTCAACGTGAGGTCTGACAGCGCGAGGCTTTCCGTGGCGATCACATGAGTCAGCGTTTCGTTGTATTTGAGTTGCGCGCGAATTTGTTGACTGGACTGATTAATCAGGTCATCCAGCTGCGACAGGTAACGCTTGTGGCTGTTGCCCGTGAGATAAATGAAACAGAACAGGGCGAACAAAATCAGTGGTAAAATACCCGTAGGGAAGAACAAGGTGAGTATTTTGGCGCGTAATTTCATCGTCCTTGCATCCTCGGGGGCGTGTCGCCCATTGGGAGTTTGGTTAAATACTGATGATTATCAATGTCTGATTCAGGGAATGGGCTAAAGTATCATTCATATGCGTGCTCTTTTTATTGTGTGGCGGCGTGCGCCCAGCTATTTATCGAGCATTGCAGTGTTCATATTGCAGCCTAGCACAGATTCATCAATTTGCGCGACCTGTGCGGGATCCAGGAGAATTTATGGTAGATATTGAAAGCATGAAAACAACGTTGTTGGCGCGACGTGCTGAGCTCGAAACCCGACTCGACAAAATCAAGCACGATGTGGAAGAACCTTTGGACCATGATTTCGCTGAACAGGCGGTAGAGCTTGAAAATGGTGAAGTGCTGAGCCAGATAGGGCTGGAAGCGGAGAGTGAAATTAACAAAATCAACCGTGCGCTGATTCGTATGGACGAAGGTATTTATGGGGAGTGTGTGGATTGCGGAGCGTCAATTCCGGAAGCCAGACTGAAAGTGCGCCCTTATTCATCCCGCTGTGTGCAGTGCGCAGAGGCTCACGAAAAAGCCTGATTCTGCTGTGAGCGCAGCAGTAAAATCAGAAATGAAATTTCGCAACGAAGTCGATTTGGTATTCGGTCAGGCCCAATGATTCCAGGGTCTCTCCGAAGGAGGCTTTGTTACGGATGCCTTCCTTGATTTTCTTTTCAGCAAGATTGACCGACTCTGGGCAATCGACGAAATCCTTTTTTCCAAACATGTGTACTTTGGGCGCCAGTGTCCAGCCGGATTGGGGGGTAATGGACTGTTCGGGTTTCAGCGACAACGTGCTCAGCAGATCAAAATCGCTGTTGGCGTTTGCAGAAAACTGAACATCTGTCGTATCGACGGACGAAGCCGGACTGGCATGGCTTGTCAAGTGTTGTTTGGCTGTTGCGGGCAGTACGGACTCGTCCACACTGAGATCGATGGCGCTGACCTGTGTACCGGTAGTGCACAGAACCGCCAAGATAAAAAGTCTAGTTTGCAGCATATTCTTGTTGTTCTTTCTTTTTTTAAATCGTTTTGGAATCACAACAGCGCATTTTATACCACTGGAGCGGGATCGTTTCCGTGACCAATTCCCCGAATCCAGACACGGCTAGCATTTTTGCCACGCACTATAACGTTTTTCGCCATTGTTTCTATTCAAGAATAGTATAGATTGAGTGAATCTGTGTAATTTTTGCAATGCGTTTCAGTAAAGTTGCGCGCAATCGGGAGGCAAGATGACAAGCCAGGCGAGTACTGCACCAGAAACCACATCCGAATCCACAAGAAAAAACTCATCAAAAAGCAACGACAACACCGCCACAGGCTGTACAGACATTTCTGAAGAAATTCGCGCCTTCCAGGCGAAGGAAGGGGAGGTCAATCGGTTGATTCGACTGCTGAATATCGACCCCATTGGCGACGATCACTTTATCGGCCAAAGCGAAGACCTGGGATTTCGCAACGTGTTTGGCGGGCAGGTACTGGGACAAGCCTTGATGGCGGCCTACAAGACCGTTCAGGGGCGTACAGCGCATTCGATGCACGGGTACTTCTTGCGCCCTGGTGATGCGGCTACTCCGATCGAGTATACGGTGGACCGTATACGTGATGGAGGCTCTTTTACCGCCCGAAGAGTGATTGCCCTTCAGAACGAGCGTGAAATTTTTACCATGACGGCATCTTTCCAAACGGAAGAAAGCGGCCTGGAGCATCAATTTACGGTACCCGAGAGTGAAGATCCGGAATCTTTGTTCTCGGAAATTCAGTTGCGTCGATTGGTGATCGATAAAATCCCGGAAAAAATGCGGGAACAGGCCACCCGTGAGCGACCCATTGAAATCCGCCCGGTGAACCCGATCAACTATTTTCGCCCGGAAAAACGCAAGCCCTACAAGCAGAATTGGTTCCGTGCCGGCGATGATATGCCGGATGCGCAATGTCTGCACCATTGTGTGCTGGCCTATGCTTCTGATTTTGGTTTGCTCGGAACCAGCATGCTGCCTCATGGCGTGACGTATTACACGAAAGGCATGCAGGTCGCCTCACTGGATCATGCTGTGTGGTTTCACCGCCCGTTTCGTGTGGATGACTGGCTGCTCTACGATATGGACAGCCCCAGTGCATCGGGTGGCCGTGGTCTGAACCGTGGAAACATCTACAACCAGGCGGGGGAGCTGGTCGTCTCGGTAACGCAGGAGGCACTCATTCGCCAACGTCCGGTTTCCCCGAAAAAGTGACTCAGCATTAACGGGAAGACGGGGAGTCGTGGTACATCAACTTCGGTGTATTCTGGGTTTCCAGCCAGGCTTTGAGTTCATTAAAGGGTAACGGCCGGGCGAAGTGATAACCCTGAACGACATCGCAGGCCATTTCTGCAAGCTTATCGACCACGGCCTGGTTCTCCGCGCCTTCGGCGACGACGGTGAAGCCCAGATTCTGACACATGTCGATGGTGGTTTTCACGATCACCGCATCATCGGGATTCTTGTCCAGCTCCAGAATCAGCGACTTATCGATTTTTATTTCATTGGCGGGTACACGTTTGATGTAAGACAGCGACGAGTATCCTGTGCCAAAATCGTCAATGGCGATCCGGACGCCGGTGCGATAAATGCTGAGCAAGGCGTCTCTGGCCTTCACCGGGTCCGACATCATGGCAGTTTCGGTCAGCTCCAGGGTGACCTGCTCCGGCAGGGTTTGGAAGCTCTCAAACAGGGAGGCGATGAAATCGGAAAAGTCCGACTCCCGCAGGTTTTTGGTTGAGACATTAATCGACATGCTCAGGCTGTACCCCAACCCATTCAATTGGGTGAGCTGACTGAACGCTTTCCTCAGCACCCAGCGGGTCAGGCTTTTAATGATACCGGTTTGCTCGGCCACGGAAACAAATTCTTCCGTGGGGATCATCCCAAAGCCGGGGTGATTCCATCGCAAAAGCGCCTCGACACCGATGACCTGGTGCGTGACCAGAGATATTTTGGGCTGATAGTACAACTCCAGCAGATCCTCCTGAATCGAGCGCTTCAATTCGGTGATGAGCGTTAAGCGCTTGGCATTGTAGGGGTCCTGTTGAGGGCGATAGAACGCGAGATGAAGGTCGTACAGAGAGGCATGCTCCAGGGCGACCTGCGCGCGTCGGATCAGGGTATTGGCATCGTGACCGTCATCCGGGAAGTTCGCAGTACCGATGTGGGGGGTGAGATCCAGTTGCATGTCCAGAAATTCCATCGGTAACGACAGCTGGCCCAGCATGTTCTTTAGTGAGCCTTGATGGTTGTACCAGGCCGATGTATCGATCACCACACCAAAAGAAGATTCTTCCAGTGAGCAGATATAGGACTCCCGCTCGCCATCGTTGTCGACCAGATGAATGCCCGGGGCCAGCTCTGCCAGCGTATTGTATTTTCGAGCCAGCTGAACGAGGAGCTTGTCCGCATTATTGTGTCCCAGCGTTTTGTTGATTTCGTGAAAATTGGCCAGATGGATGATGCCGATACTGAAGGGTTTGTCCGGATGCTGTTTGATCAGATCGTTCACGAACATTTCAAAGTGCGTGTAGTTTGGTAATTGTGTAATTGGATGCAACAACGCCTGGCGAATGACCATTAACTCTGCGTTGCGGCGCTCATTGTGTTCGCGAATCGTCTCTGCCTGGGCTTTCAGTTTACCCTCGCGCTCCTCATAGATCCGCTCGGCCAGTGCGATACAGAGCAGGATAGCCTCCATGGCAGAGCCAAACTGAATACCATATTCCGTAATGACATTGTTCGGCAGCAAACCCGCTTTGTTCATGGCCGCGATTGTTGCGCCAAAGGTCAGCATTGCCCAGGCCATTGAGTAAAAGCGGGCCGGTCGGTTACCTTTGGCCCATTCGATGGGGCCAATAATGAGCAGCAGAGAGCAGGTCGGAATCGCCAGCAGCACGGAAGTCTGCACCGAGTACTGATAGGGCAAGACCAGCGTACCCGGCATGGAAACACAGGCCAGTACGGAAATGAGCTGGAAGAGCTTGTCCATCTTCGGGCTGCTTTTTTTCAGATTCAGAAACGACCGGGCAAAGAGGACCGAAAACAAAAGGACGAAAGGTATCGACATTAACATGGTCAGCCGATGTAGTTCGGGCAATGTCGGCCAGAACACCTGAAAGGTTTTGCCGCGCAGTACCGCGAGCAGGATCAGGTACCCCAGCGTGGACAGCGAATAGTAGAGATAGGTGGATTCGCGCAGGGCCACGAAGACGAACAGGTTAAAAATGATGACGACGGTAAGAATACCGTAGTAAATTGCGTGAATCTGCTCAATCTTGCCGGTGTGAATAAAAAACGCATTGGGCGACCACAGTGCCATGGGGGCAGACATCGTACCCGTGGTTTGCAGTCGGATGTAGAGCGTCTGAGTGGCTTGGCCTGGCACTTCCAGTGGGAAAACAAAGTTGGGGCTATCGATGGGGCGCTCGAAAAAAGGCCAGGCATCACCGGTGTGCACTTCGCTTACAATACGGGACTGGTCCAGCAAATAGAAAGTGACGTGATCCAGCTGAGGATAGGCGATTTCCAGCATTTTTTGCACGGGCTGTGCATCACGATTGGTCATCTGGAGACGAATCCAGAAAGGGTTTTGATTGTAGCCCTTGTTCAGCGACTCGTATTGGGTGCGTTGCCAATCCAGTGTGCTTTCTCGTGCCAGCAAAGTGGCCAGTGTCATATCCCCGGCCGTGTCTTCAAAGTAGTCAATGACCGGCGTAAGCACAGACTGATCCGCCCGCAATGCGTTGACATTGTTGGCATGCGATGTGCCGCTGAGTAGCCAGAAAATACACCACAGGGCGACCGAAGTTGCTTTCAAAACGTTCTGCATGACCGGCTGATTGGTTGAGTGAATTGTCTTCTTTCATTGTGGTCGATATGACCAAATTGTAAAGAATTCCCGTGCGAATTTCGGGAGAAGGGTGGGCCTTAATGCAGGCCGCTGGGATGAGAGGATTTCACCATGGGAACGATACGATTGCGCCCCTTGGACTTGGCTTCATACAGATTCATATCTGCCTGGCGCAACAGGCCAACCAGATTCTCCGTCTGGCTGATTGAGCACACGCCGGCGCTCATGCGCACGTCAATTTGGGTATTCTGGAAGTAAAAGGCTTCCTGCTCAATACTACTGCGCACACGCTCCGCCAGCGCAAGTGCCTGTACCAGGGTGGTTTCCGGCAGCATAATCAGAAACTCTTCACCACCCCATCGTGCCACCACATCCATTTGTCGGGAGTACGACTTGATGAGCTTGCTGAAACGCTTGAGGATTTCATCGCCGGCGTCGTGTCCGTAGTTGTCGTTGATGGATTTAAAATGATCAATATCCATCAGAATAATCGAAAAGTGATGACAATAGCGTTGATAGCGCTGCAGTTCCGCTTCCAGCCGATGCATCATCTCGCGTCGATTGTATAATCCGCTCAGCTCGTCGGTCTTGGAGGCGGTTTCATACTGTAAGGCGAGATCGACCAATTCTTTGCGGGCACGCCTTCTGGAGTGATCCAACAGGTACGAGAACGTGGTCACGAAACAGAAGGATGCCAAAAAGCGGAGCTGGAAGTCCGGCGCATAGCGTGTGGTGACGAAAGGCAGATCCGGGAATCGAAAAATAATCGCCACCAAGATAAAGCAGGAAGTCATCAAAATGATTCCCACCTGTAAACCGGCAAGATAAAAAATCAGCGGCGGGAACACATAGAACCAGAGTGGGCCGGTGTTGCTCTCTCCGCCGGTCGCGGTAAGGTACACGAACAGTACGGCGGCGATGCTGATCAGGGCAACCCGGAAGTGATGTTCGTTCTTTGACTGGTTAAAATACGCGGCATTAATCAGCAGGGAAAAGGCAAATCCGAACAGGATATAGCCGTGATGCTGATTGCCGGTGTAGATGGACTTGGTACCAATGGCGATGAGCATAAAAATGCCCGCGTAACTCACCCATTCCAGTATTTGCATGATCCAGCTGTCTTCTTCCGACAGGCGGTGGGCAAAATTGGAGGCCGTGACAGATTTTGGCGGAACTGAGCCGGACGATGCGTGCTTGTCCATGAGATTGTATGAGCGCTCCTGCCGGTCATGGCCATTGATTTGGACGCATAAAAGAATCAGTTGATAGAGTTTAGTTATAAAAACGCTGCTTGTGAACTGCTTCTGCCCGGATTATTGATGAGGCAAGTCCGCGCAAACAATACCATGGTTTCCTTCTGATCCGCTAACAAACATCGTGAATTAGTTCTAAACTTATTAAGTCGTTCCCGATTTTAACGGATAAGAAGCTGTAATTGACCATGAATGTGCTTGTCGTTGAAGATAGTAAATCCATTCGCGATCTGGTGTGTGCCTATATACAGGATGTGGGGCATCAGACGGCGACTGCCGAGAATGGCGAAGATGCGCTCGATGCATTTTCCGTTGAAAAAGTGGATCTGGTGTTAATGGATGTCGAATTGCCCGGAATTGATGGGTATGAAACCACCCGCCGACTGCGCGCGCGCATGTCCGGCAACTGGATCCCGATCATATTTTTGTCGTCCAATTACTCCAGCGGTCACTTCGTGGAAGGGATCAATGCAGGTGGCGATGCTTATCTGGCCAAGCCGGTCAATGGTCCGGTGTTACAGGCGATGGTCAAAGCCATGGGGCGCATTGCCGCCATGCGTGATGAGCTTCATCGGGTTAACCGGGAGCTGGAAGAATTGTCAGTGATTGATCCATTGACCAGCCTGGTGAATCGACGTGGACTGAATATGCATCTCAGTCGCGAATGGGGGCGGTCGAACCGTGAAGGCTCAGCGCTCAGCCTGATTCTCATCGATGTGGATCATTTCAAAAAATACAACGACAACTATGGTCACCTTGAAGGCGACAACTGCCTGGAAAAGGTCAGTAAAGCGATGGTGTCGGTGGCGATGCGTCCGGCAGATGTGGTAGCGCGCTATGGTGGAGAAGAGTTTGTTGTGTTGTTGCCCAATACCGGACTAGACGGAGCCGCGGAGGTTGCCGAGCGCATTCGCGCGGCAGTACAGGCGTTGGCGCTTCCCCATGCGCACTCGTCAACGGCGGATTGTGTTACCGTGAGTATTGGTGTTGCGGAAAAGGGCGAGAAAACTTATTCTGATGACCTGATTTCTGAAGCGGACAAAGCGTTGTATACCGCCAAGGAGAACGGTCGAAATGGTGTAGTGCTGGCCGGGTAGGGCGTTCGCCCGTTCCAGCGAATAAGGAGAACATCGAACCATGAGTAGTGTAGAAGAAAGTCGCCAAGGTAAAGTCATCAGTGAGTTGAGAACCTTCATAAAAAAGGTGCTCTCAGATCCGTCACTGGCTAATAAATGTATGGAGATCGCGCGTCAGTTGAAAGATGACCCGGATGCTCACCGCAAAATCGCGCAGGAGATCAGCGCCAAGACCATTGTACGCATTCCGGAAAAACACAGTGAAGCGGATGATATCTTTCTGGAAATTATTTTTGATGTGCTGGATGATGAGGCGGCCCTGTACTGATTAGGCAGATCTCAGGTGAAACAGCACAAAAAAAGCGATCGAGAGAGCGCTTTTTTTGTGAGCGGGTACCCGGGATTGTCAGCTCCGGGCGCGAGCGATTGCATCCTCCAGGGCTTTCAGGCAGAGGGCGACATTTTCATTCCGTGCGCCGTAGCCGAGTAAGCCGATCCGCCAGGCTTTTCCTCCAAACTGTCCCAATCCAGCCCCGATTTCCAGATTGTATTGTTCCAGCAGGTAGCGCCTTACCGTCACATCATCCACGCCTTCAGGAATATGTACGGTATTGAGTTGGGGTAAGCGCTCGCCATCGGGCACAATGAACGTGAGTCCCAGCTTTTCCAGCCCGGCCTTCAGTTTTTCATGTTGCTCCTGGTGGCGCTGCCAGACATTCTCTAGCCCTTCTTCCCATATCATTAACAAGGCTTCATGGAGTGCATACAACGCATTCACGGGCGCGGTGTGGTGGTAGGCTCGCTTTCCTTCACCTTGCCAGTAGGACATGAGCAGGGTCTGATCCAGGAACCAGCTCTGTACAGGCGTTTTTCTGGCCTTGATTTTTTCTACGGCGGCCTGACTGAAACTGACAGGCGACAATCCGGGAATACCGGACAGGCATTTCTGGCTGCCCGAATACACGGCATCGATCTGCCATTCGTCGACCTTCACCGGAATGCCACCGAGTGACGTCACCGTATCCACGATGGTCAGGCAGTCGTGCGCTTTTGCAATGCGGCACAAGGCTTCCGCATCACTCATCGCACCGGTAGACGTCTCGGCATGCACAAAGCTGACGATGCGGGCATCCGGGTGGGATTTAAGCGTTTCTTCCAGCAGTTCCGGCGGCACGGCCCGCCCCCAGGGCACCTCGATCACCACGACGTCGCCGCCCGCACGCTTGGCGTTTTCATACATGCGCTGGCCGAAAACGCCATTGATGCACACAATCACTTTGTCACCTGGCTCTACCAGATTAACAAAACAGGCTTCCATCCCTGCTGAACCCGGCGCTGAAATTGCCAGTGTGTGGGCATTCTTCGTCTGAAACACATACTGAAGCAGCGATTTGAGTTGATCCATCATGTCGATGAACAGAGGGTCCAGGTGACCAATCGTCGGGCGTGCCAATGCGTTCATGACGCGTGGTGGGGTGTCTGTCGGGCCAGGGCCCATAAGAATGCGTCTGGGGAGGTTAAACGAATGGAAAGCCTGATCGGATTGGGTAGCAGCGGACATAATGAACTCTCGTACTTCTTGTATTAGTAAACGTTTTTATTCTACAGATATTCTCTGCCGATGGAGTGACAGAATTCAAGAAGTTACAACGGTTTACCTTCACTGGCAAGTCGACAGGTCGATTAATTTGCAGAGCGGTTGGTTTGCGCAGGCTCGGTGGCGGCGACATCTTTCTCGATGAGTGAGTAGAGATCCTGCAATTCCGCCTGAATTACGTCTTCCCGTGCCAGTGTGACTTGCTCTTCAAGTACCTCCTTGAGAATGTCTTCTGTGGTCAGCGGATTGGCAAGCACCACTCGAAACACCACACAGGGATCGCCTTGATAACGGCCTGGATTCAGCCGTGTTCGCGAGACAAAGGCTTTCCCGCGTTCCCGCTGGGTTTTCTGAATCAACCGGGTGATTCGGCCGATCGTAATGTTGACCTTGCGGCGAATGTCGGGTGACAGAGTGCCCAGTGCTAACTGGATATCCTGCGGGCAGTAACGATAGGTGAGGATGTTGAGCTCCGGTGCAGAAATTAACTCAAAGTCTGGGTGAGCCTCAATCATCTGGGCATACAGGTGGGCCTTTTCGATACCCTGATTGATGAGTATCTCATACCCCTCACGCCCGATGACCTTGAGGCCGGAATGGATCAGCATCGCCATACCCGGGCGCGAGCCCTCAAGGGTGGTGCTCCCCAGGTCTTTTGAGCCTTTACGGATGATGTATTGCGCATGATGTTCGATGGCGTTGACCGAGGTCGGGTTTTTCAATAACAGCATGCCTGCCCCCATAGGGACGTAGAGTTGCTTATGGGCATCAATGGTGACGGAGTCCGCATGCTCGATCCCTTTGAGCAAATGTCGATACTTTCTGGAGAACAGCGTCGGGCCACCCCAGGCCGCATCCACATGAAAAAACGCGTTGAACTCGCGTGCGACGTCTGCCACGTCTTCCAGTGGATCGACGTTCCCGGTCTCCGTGGTTCCGGCAACGCCAACGATCCCCATGACCTTGATCTTGCTCTTTTTCAGTTGGATGCACTGATCGCGCAACGCGTCCACATCCATTTTATTGTCATCGTCGGTCGGGACCGCGATCAGAAAATCATGACCGATACCGAGAACGTCCACCGCTTTCTTCAATGAGTAGTGCCCGCGATTGGAAACGAGCACGGCCGCGCCTTGATGGCCATAATACTGCATGGCGCGGAACAACCCTTCTCGATTGACGCCTTTAAAATTGGCTTCCGCCGGAAAGGCCAGATTGCGGGCAATCCATAGCGCAGTAATATTTGCCACGGTGCCGCCGGAACACATGCATCCCAACGCATGCGTGGAGTCGTGCATCCATTTCCGATAAAACGCGCCATCCTGTTGATACAGCAGCCGGTGCAGCATGCCCAGCACCTGCCGTTCAAGGGGCGTGAATGCTTTGGAGGTTTCTGTTTTTACCAGATTCTGATTCAACGCAATCATAATCTTCGACAGTGGCAGCATAAAGTGCGGAATGGCCGACGTCATATGGCCAATGAAGCTCGGCGCTGAGGTGTGTACCGACTGGGCGACGAGTTTGTCCAGGAGGAATTGCGCCTGTTCCGAGACAAAAATGGGCTTTTCAGGAATGGCGTATTCCGCAAAGTCTTTTTCAACCTCGGTGAGGTCCTTCTCGACCGCAACAATGTGCTGCTGGAGGAATCCCGCAAGATTCTGGGAGATAAGCTGCTCAATCTGTCCTAGCGTTGACGAGGGGGCTTCCGCGACGGTGAACACCCGATACATGCTCTCCAGGTTAGCCTGAGCGATCTTGCTGGTAAATTCCATGATGATCAATACTGCCGTGCGTGTGATTTGATCCGGTATCGGTCAGAGCGGGCCGGGTCAACCCTCCCGTCTGCCACCGCGAGTACCGGTCTGGAAGGCGCATAGTATATTACCATGTGTGCCTGATAACCAGTTTCTGGCGAGCATTGGTTTTCCGGGTGGCTACGGAATGCCATTGGCTGCCATGGACGGTGAGGCGTGTGCGGGGTTGGTGTACTGGCGCGTCCGGTAAAAGAACGGATTGAAGTACAGCTCGCCGGAGTCAACCAGCTGCTTAATCATTGTGCTCAGCTGACGGCGGGTTTTTTCCTGAGTCAGATGCTTGCGTATCAGCGTACCGGCCTCATGGAAGGGCTGACGAATGCGGTCTCGATTGTTTTCCCAAAACGTCTCGACTTCCTGATCCGTGACGCTGATCATGGCCAGTTGGGTTTCAAATCCCAGCGCTTTGGGGTCCCCTCGTGTAAATGCTTCTTCGAGAGCGTGCCAGGCGGCGACCTCCAGTAGTCTGCGCGATTTGTCCTGGGAGTGATTAAGATGCATGGCGAGTTTATCGGCGACGTCATCGGGCAGAGTCTCTATCGAGTAGGCCTGATTGAAGAGACTAAACAGCTCGGAGTGCCGTTTGGGGTCCTGGTTTTTCTGGTGGATGAGGGTCGACACGAGTGAACCGAAGACGAAAGCAAAAAAGGCGATAATCATACGGCTTTGCAACTCAGGTTTGCTGTGCCTGTTTAGGCGGTGGTGGTCAGCGAGCGCCACTAGTTATAGTCCATTTTTTTGTCGACCAGCTGTTGATTCATGTAGGTAATCTTTTGCGCCATGGTGCGAATCAATTGCATACAGGTCTCGGGCTGAGAATTCATCAATTCGACAAACTGATCTCTCGGTACCGTCATGACCGTGCAGGCACTGGCGGCTAAAACGGTCGCCGTGCGGGGCTGGCCTGTAAGGGCGGCGATGGCGCCGAAAATTTCGCCCTCTTCAATCCAGCCGACTTCGACACCATCCTTGACGGTCACTTTGGCGGTACCCCGTAACAGTGTGTACACGTATTCCGCATCATCGCCTTCCTGGATGATCATATCACCCTCTACGAAACGGGAAAAACCTGCATTGGGCCGAATGCCCTTTCGTGTCGTTGCCGCATAGGCATGGATAAACAAACTATTCTGAAGCAGGATGGCCTTTTGCCAGAGGTTCATGGCGGCCGGGTTGGCGGAAAGGTGCTGGAAAAAGATGCGCTTGTCCCACAATTTAATGGTGGTCGGATCTTCGGCGATCAGTGATACACCTTCCCGGTTGCCCGAGGGGTAAACAAGGTCTGACGTGTGTAGAATAAACACCGTGCGATCCGCCCAATTGGCCTGCAGAAATCCTTCGGTGATGAGACCAATCTGGTTGGGGCCAGCCACCTGTTCAAAGGTGTTTTTCGGCAGCAGTTCAATCGTTGAGCTGCAATCCGGTAGATGTTCCGCGAGCAATTCCGTGGAGGTATTGTACTGTTCCAAAAGCAGTTCAATCAGTTCAGGGTAATGACCTGGCAAGTACATAGGTTCTGGTGCAACTCCTTGGCGGCGCGAAATGCCTGGTTATTGTGGCGTGACGCGCATGCGGGTCCCGTGATTCAGTGACATGATGATTTCATCTGGTGCAAGGCTGTCCGGGAAATAGCAGCCGGAAATCTTCGTGCCGGCGATGCTGGCGCCTTCCAGGTTGGTCTTGCGGAAGTTGATCCCTCGCAGGTCAGCGCCGCGGAAGTAGGCGTGGCTCAAATCCAATCCCTCCGCATCCATGCCGCGTAAATCAAGTCCGCGAAAGTCGCAATAGGCGAGGCTCGGCAACGTGGCTGCCTTGCTTTTCTGTTCATTAAAACCCGCCACATTTTCCGCGCGTAGCAGCTGGTAGAGTGGGTCATCAAGAATCCTGATTTTTTCCGGCACGAGACTGTCTCCTTGGCCAAGCGAGTTGGTTGATTTATTCAGTATAGTTGGTTTGTGCAGGAATGCGCGAACGCCTGCGCTAGGGTGTGTTGAGAATGAAACGTCAACACGCCCTGGTACGTTTGCTGGAAGACTGGCCAGAATTGGTTACACTGAAAGAGGTAGAGCGATATCTCAATGGGATGGAGAGGTTATGAGTGACCCCAAAAGCGTTTTGATTGTCGATGACAGTGATATTTCCCGGCTGATGCTGCGCGCGATTATTGAAAACTATCACACAGACTGGAATGTGATGGAGGCGGAAAATGCGCGGGAAGCCGAACGCATTTGCGAGAGCAATCACATCGACATTATCACGCTGGATTTGAACATGCCGGGCGTGGATGGATTGACCGTAGCGCCCAAATTGAAGGAGTTTTGCCCCAAAGCGCGCATTGCGCTCTTAACGGCCAACTTCCAGGACCGAATCCGGGCGAAAGCCGAAACCCAGGGCCTGGTGTTTATTCCCAAGCCCATTTCTGAAGAAAAAATCCTCCATTTCGTGCGAGGATAAGCCGCCTTTATTGGCAGCCGCCACCCAGCTTACAGCGTATGCGTGCCACTAGTCCGGCAATGGATTCCGCGTTTGCCGCATCCACAATGATGGCATGCGTGCGCTCCTCATCGGTCAGCGGTTCGAGCGCAGTCAATTGCTTTTCCAGCACAGCAACACCAGCTTCCGAAGCATCCTGACCTGCCTTCTCCCGGGCTTCCACCCACTGACGTACCGTCGCCTCCGGCGTTTGACAGCTGATGAGTACACTGGCGACGCCAGTTTCCTCCGCCACTTGCTGAAAACGATCACGATGGGCGACAGCGAGATTGGTGGCATCAATGAACACCGGGTAGCCAGCCATCAGCGCCATCCGGGCCAGATCTTCCAGACGTTGATAAGTGCGTGCGGAGGCTTCCGGTGTATAAATTCCCCCATCCAGGGGTGAGCCACTCGCTGCTTTCGCCGGCAATTGAAAAAGGCGCTTGCGCTCCACGTCCGAGCGCAGGGGTAATGCACCGAATTCTTCATTCAATATGCGCCCCACCGTGGATTTTCCGGAGCCACAGACGCCTTGTCCAATGAAGCACACGCGGTTGGGAAGCAGGGTGTAGGAATCCGCCAGTTCAGCGTATTTTGCATAGGATTCCAGCAGCTCCTTTTGTTTCTCTTCCGGCATGCCGGGGGCTGCTCGCGTGAATAGGGCAATTTTCGCCCGAACCATGGCTCGGTACGCCTTGTAAAAACGCAAGATTTCCAGCGATTCATAATCGCCGGTGACCTCAAGATACTCGCCCAGTAACTGGCGCGCGTAATGTTGCAATCCGCGGGACTGCAAATCCATGAGGATGAATGCCAGGTCACAGGCGACGTCCGTCCAGCGGAAGTCATCATTGAATTCGATACAGTCAAACAACACAACCTGTCCATCCACCAGCGTAATATTGCCCAAATGGATATCGCCATGACATTCACGGATGAAGCCTTCTGCCTTTCGGTGACCGAAGGTGTCTTTCAGACGCGCAAAGGTTGATTCGGCCCACGCCTGCAAATGATCCAGTTGTTTGAGTAGGGACGGATCGTCCAGCATCGGACGAATCTGGTCGAAATTCTGGCCTACGGGTGCATACACCTGGTCCGGCGTGCCAAAACGGGATTCAGGTGGTGCGGTGTCAATCTGCTGATGAAAATCGGCGATCAGGCGGCCCAGTTCGGTGATGTGTGCCGGTGTGAGTGCGTCCCGGGCGAGCACTTGATCGAGCAGGTTTTCCTGGGGAAACTGCCGGAGCTTGATCGCATAGTCAATGATTGGGCCATCACCATTCAACGCCGGGGCATCGGCATTGCCAGTGATGGGAAGCACATCAAGATACAACGCAGGCGCAAGTCGCTGGTTCAAGCGCAGCTCTTCGCGGCAAAAATGTGCGCGCTGCTCCAATGAGGTGAAATCAAGAAAACCGAAATTCACCGGTTTTTTAATCTTGTAGACATAGTCACCCGTAAGAATCACCCAGCTGATGTGGGTTTCGATCACTTGAAACTGGTCGACAGGATGATCGTACAGTTCTGGTGTTTGCAGTGCGTTAATGAGTTCTGTGCTCACCTGGATTCCCCTCTTTTTTTCATCGCGCCATGATAGCGATAATCGTCATTAAAAGGTACCCTGTGCGGGAGTTTGCCGCGTCGGGTTGGGTTCTGGCTCTCATTTCGGTAGCATGCCGGGCGAACCTCCCACATTACAGAGACACAGGAGCACAACGGAATGCCTCGACAGGGAACGTCTGGTTCTTCTCAAAAAAAATCCAGCCCGCCAAAAGTTCGGAAAACCAGGAAAACCGCGTCGACAGCAGGCAAGCCGTCTTCGAACACTCCGAAGAAACACCGCCGGGGAATCTGGCTCAAATTGGCCGTGATTGGATTTGTGGTGTGGTTTGGCTGGCTGGTGTATCTGGATGCAGTGGTGCGCGAAAAATTTGAAGGAAAAATGTGGGCCATTCCCGCCGCTGTGTATGCGCGTCCGCTGGAACTCTATGTCGGTGCCGCGCTCAACCCCGATCTGTTGGCGTTTGAACTGCGTGCATTGGGATACCGTCAACAATCTGCCCGGTTGGAAACGGGTACCTACCAGCGTCGGGGAAGTGAGTTTGCGCTGGGGCTGCGGGCTTTCCGGTTTTCTGATGCGGAGTTACCGGAGCGGCAGGTCAAGCTTCGCATTGAAGGTGACACCATCGTCTCCCTAACCCAGTACAATGGGCGCGGTCTTGATTTTACGCGGGTTGAGCCGTTGAAGATTGGCGGTATTTATCCCAAGCAAAAGGAAGATCGCATACTCGTCAAGCTGGACGAGGTGCCGCCGCTGTTGCTCGAAGCACTGCTTACCACTGAGGACAGGCAATTTTATGCGCACCATGGCATTTCTTTGCTGGGTATTCTCCGTGCTGTCTGGGTGAATCTGACCTCCGGCAGCGTTCGGCAGGGGGGCAGTACATTAACGCAACAGTTGGTGAAGAATTTCTACCTGGATAGCCGACGCACACTCTGGCGGAAAGCGCAGGAGGCGTTCATGGCCATGCTGCTGGAGATGCACTATTCCAAAGAGCAGATTCTGGAGGCCTACATCAATGAGATCTATCTGGGCCAGTCGGGAGATCGCGCCATACATGGATTTGGCATGGCCAGCCAGTTTTATTTTGGCAAGAATCTGGATCGGCTCGCAGAAGAGGAAATGGCGTTATTGGTGGCAATGATTAAAGGCCCCAGTTACTACAATCCCAGGCGAAATCCTGAACGTGCACAGTCCCGGCGGAATCTGGTGCTGGACCAATTGGCTCAGGCCGGGCACTTGTCAGCGTCGGCCGCTGGCGGACTGAAAAAAGCACCGATGGTTGTGGCTAAAGTGCCCGGTTTTTCTGAGAGTCTGTATCCCGCTTTTATGGACCTGATTCGCCGCCAGTTGGCGGAGGAATACAATCAGGCCGACCTGGAGTCCGAGGGCTTGCGCATATTCACGACGCTCGATCCGCAAATTCAGCACGAGGTAGAAGAAGCCGTCGTTCGCTCACTGAATGCGCTTGACCCAGGCGAAAAAAGGCACCTGCAGGCGGCCATGGTGGTGACGGGCACCGAGAGTGGCGAGGTCAAGGCTCTGATTGGGGATCGAAGCCCTCGCTACGCAGGATTTAACCGTGCACTGGATGCGCAGCGTCAAGTCGGCTCACTGATCAAGCCGGCGGTGTTTCTTACTGCCTTGCAGCAGACAGGTTTATACAATCTCAACACCTTGATTTCCGATCAACCCATCGAGGTCAAGTTGGATAACGGCGATGCGTGGGCACCGCAGAATTTTGATAAACGTTCCTATGGTGATGTGACGTTGCACTATGCGTTAACGCACTCCTTGAACGTGTCTACTGCGCGCCTGGGTATGACTCTGGGCGTGAATCGGGTACTGGATACCTTGCACAAGTTGGGCGTTCAAAAAGACCTGCCGCATTATCCGTCCTTGTTTCTGGGGGCCGCGACACTGTCACCCTATGAGGTGGCCAGAATGTATCAAACCATTGCCGCATCAGGATTTAATGTACCGGTACGCAGTATTCGCAGCGTAATGACGTCGCACGGTCTGGAGTTGAGTCGTTATTCGATCAGTGTTCAGCAGCAGTTTGATCCAGAAGTGATGCACCTTCTGCAATACATGTTGAGAGAAGTGATGCAGGAGGGCACAGGTCGATCCGCATTGAAGCAGTTGCCTGAGGGATTGAGTGTTGCTGGCAAGACCGGCACCACCAATGATCAGCGAGACAGCTGGTTTGCCGGCTTGACCGGCGACTATCTGGCGGTTGCCTGGGTGGGACGTGATGATAATCAGGCCACACGACTCACCGGCGCGACGGGTTCATTACGTGTGTGGAGTGATGCCATGCGCCGCATTCCACAGCGCCCCTTTGCCCCGGTGAAACCCGATGGTGTAGGGTATTATTGGGTCGTTGATGGCAAAGCACTTCGTACAGACGAAGGCTGTGAAGGGGCATCGTACCTGCCCTATCTGGAACGATACGCGCCGGATCAGTCACAAAGTTGTTTGACCGGCATCCGGCGTATTGGGAGTTGGGTTAAATCCCTATTTGATTAAAGGGCCGAAAGGAGCATGGAGATAGTGACCGAAAAAAGTATTTTCTCGAGGGAGCGAAAGCGGGGGCTGGGTGCCGTGCTCGTAAGTGCGATGTTGGTTGCGTGTTCCAGCGGACCCGTAAGACAGGAGCCAGTCATCGAAAGACAGGCGCCGCCCGCCGTCAAAGCGGTGCCGCCCAAACCGGCAGTGCGGTCCGAGTCAGCACCCATCACGGAGGCGGCCGCTAACCTTATTGACGAGGCCCGGCGTGACTACCAGCGCGGGCAAACGCGCGCCGCCCAGGTGAAAGCAGAGCGCGCACAGAGGCTCTCTCCAAAATCTCCGCTGGTGTATCAAATTCTGGGGGAGGTGCAGCAGAGTAACAAGCACTATGCGCCTGCGGAACAGTTTTATCGGAAAGCCATCAGTTTGGCGGGCCGTGATCAGCGCCTGCTGTCATCACTATGGCGCCAAGTGGCTCTGGTGCGCGCGTTGCAGGGGGATGAGCCAGGTGCCAAGGTGGCTCGCGAGAAAGCGGCCACTTATCGTTAAGGTCAGTTAGCGCGCATTAAGGTCATTTAGCGCGTTGAATCCTATTCAGTCGATGGCTGCCAGTACCTTGCGCGCCGCTTCAAGCGTGCGTTCGATGTCTTCGCTGGAGTGTGCGGCGGAGACAAATCCTGCCTCGAACGCGGAAGGCGCAAGATAGACGCCTTCGCCGAGCATGCCATGGAAGAAGCGTTTGAATTTTTCCTGGTCGCACGCCACGACTTGCGAATAGCGAGATACGTTGGGTTCATCCGTAAAGAAAAATCCGAACATGCCTCCCACCTGATTTGTCGTTAACGGGCAACCCACTTCGCGGGCCACTTGTTCCAAGCCTGTGACCAGCTGCTGCGTGCGCTGGGTTAACGATCCAAAAAATCCAGGCTCGCTGATCTGGCCCAGCATCGTCAAGCCCGCACGCATAGCCAGAGGATTACCCGAGAGTGTACCTGCCTGGTAGACCGGGCCCAGTGGAGCAATGTGTGCCATAATTTCCCGTTTGCCGCCAAATGCGCCGACCGGCAGACCTGCGCCAATGACCTTGCCCAGCGTTGTCAGGTCGGGGCGTACACCATAGACACTTTGTGCCCCACCCAATGCGGTGCGAAAGCCTGTCATTACTTCATCAAAAATGAGCACGGTACCGTAGGTATCACAAACTTCCCTGAGCGTTTCCAGGAAGCCGGGTTCGGGCGGGATACAGTTCATGTTGCCGGCGACCGGCTCGACAATAATGGCCGCGATCTCCTGCCCACAGGCAGCAAAGGCCGCCCGGACGGAATCAGCATCATTGTGCGTCAGGGTAATGGTATGTTCTGCCAGGGATGCTGGCACACCGGGCGAATTGGGGACGCCGAGTGTCAGTGCCCCGGAGCCTGCTTTGACCAGCAATGAATCCGAGTGGCCATGATAGCAGCCCTCAAATTTGACGATTTTGTCCCGGCCTGTATAGCCTCTGGCCAGGCGAATCGCGCTCATGGTGGCTTCGGTACCCGAACTTACCATACGCACCAATTCGATGGAGGGCATCAGCGCGCACACTTTTTCCGCCATCTCGATTTCGATTTCGGTCGGTGCACCAAAGCCCAATCCATCTTCCACCTGGGCTTTTACCGCGGTTAAAACCTGTTCATTTGCGTGACCCAGAATCATCGGGCCCCAGGACCCTACATAGTCGATATACTGTTTCCCATCTTCATCAAACAGATAAGCACCTTTGCCTTTTTTGAAAAAAATCGGCGTACCACCGACCCCCGTGAAGGCGCGCACAGGCGAATTCACTCCGCCGGGAATGCATTTTTGAGCTTGGGTGAATAGGTCTTCAGAACGCGTCATGTAAACTCCCGTGATACCTGGCGATGAATGCTGTGTTGATGTATGAGTGTACAGAATGCCTCAGCGGCGGCTTGTGTGTCGGGGGTGCCGAACACTGCCTGCACCACAGCCACCATGTCCGCGCCGGCGCGGAGAGCGAGAGCCGCATTGTCGAGGTTAATGCCGCCGATTGCAACCACCGGGACAGGTAGTGTTGCTCGGGCTTCGGTGAGAATACCAAGATTGGCTGCCGGCGCATCTGGCTTGGTTGACGATGGGAAAAAACGTCCGAAAGCCACATAGTGTGCGCCCAGCGCCACCGCCTTCAAAGCAAGGTCGAGTCGATCATGGCAGGTAGCGCCCACCACAAAGTTCGGTCCACCCGCAGCAATGGCCGCTTCCAGTGATGCGTCCTCCAGGCCAAGGTGCACACCGTCTGCGCCAGCGCGCAAAGCGAGATCCAGATGATCGTTAATAATGAGCAGTGCATTATGTCGATGACACAAGTCAACGAGTGCTTTCGCCGTGTCTAACAGTTGGCTCGGGTCCGGTGTTTTCTCCCGGTACTGAATGATGCGAACGCCGCCGCGCAAAGCCTGTTCAACGGCGTGGAGAAGGTCCGTTGTGTTGGGCAACAAATGGCGGTCGGTAATGGCATAAGGGCCGTTCAAGTGGTGAGTCAATAAAGGCATAATTGTCAGGGGGCTACATTCTATTCGGCGTGATCACCGCACTGAGCCGGTCAGTCGGTTGGGAATCGCTTGTCCGTGGCCAATCTGGTAAGCCGTGCACAAGGTCTGATGCACCCAGTGTTCCGCTTCCGTGATCGCTTTTTCGAGCGAGAGGCCGAGCGCCAATTTACAGGCAATTGCGGTACTCAGTGTGCATCCCGTTCCGTGGAAGGTGCCTGTCAGCCGCTGGGACCGCCAGTGACTGAGTTCGACAAACTTCGCTTCGGAGGATTCACTGGCACCATACAGGTGGTGAATTACATAGTCCCGTTGCGTGTCCTCGATGGTATCACCACCGGTGACCAGAACCTGCCGGGCCCCACAGGAGAATAGGTGACTCAGGGCTTCAACCGGGGTATCCAGCCCGGTCATTTTAAGTAACTCCTGGCGGTTGGGAGTGACCAGTGTTGTGTAGGGTACCAACTCCCGAACCAGATATTCAGCGTAATCCTCATCGGACAGAAAACCACCGCCACCACCACAAAACACCGGGTCAAGCACCACGGGTACCCAGCGAGTACGCACAAATCGTGCAATCACCTCCAGCACCCGCACACTCCCGGCGGCGCCTATCTTAATGGCGGCAATGTCGGTATCCTGACTTAACGCGTCCAGCTGGCGTTGCAACGTCGCTACATTGGCCGACTCATATCCCGACACCTCCGTGGTTGTCTGCACGGTGTTAATGGTCATGCATGGCAGGCTGTGAATGCCGAGTGCGGAACTTACTTGAATATCTGCCTGCAAACCCGCGCCCCCGGTGGGGTCCAGGCCAGCAAGAACGAGTAATGTAGGGGGCGTGTGTATAGACGGGGACAACGCAAATTCCTCTAAAACGGCTTAACCACGGCCAGGATGACGACACTGATCAAAATCAGCACCGGAAACTCATTGAACCAGCGATAAAAAACATGGCCATGGGTATTTTGATCTGCGGCAAACCCCTTCAGTAAACGCCCACAATAAAAATGATATACGATGAGGATGGCAACCAGCGCAAGTTTTGCGTGGAGCCAGCCACCGGCAAAATAGCCGGCTGGATTGTAACTGATCAGCCAGCCACCGAGGACCACGGTGGCCACCAACGATGGTGTCATGATACCGCGATACAGTTTACGTTCCATGATCTTGAACCGCTCTTGGCTCTCCCGGTCTTCGCTCATGGCGTGATACACAAAGAGCCTGGGCAGGTAGAATAGCCCGGCAAACCAACAGACCACGGCGACGAGATGAAATGCTTTAACCCATAACATGTAGAGTGTCCAAATCCTGCAAACTAGTGCAGTTTGTAGTGATAGTAATTGTTAATGTCTTCCTGCGTGAGCACCCCAAGAATCGTTTTTATCGTCGGAGCAGATGTGCGCTCAACATACAGTGCTTCTGCGCCGGTTTCCTCGAAGCGATCCAGTGCTTCCCGCAACGTTGCCTGAAAGTGAAGAGATTGTACCTGTCTTCGTTGTGCAGGAATGGCCAGCAAATCAATGGATTGTGATGTATCCTCTTTGTCCAGCTCTACCACATATCGTGCCAGATCTGCCGCAGGAAGCAAAGACGCGGGTGTGCCATCCACCTCCACAACTAACCATTTGGGCTCGGATTTCAGCAAGCTGAGTGCTTCTTCCAGCGACAGGAACTTGTTGCAGCGCTTCAAGCTGCGTTCCATCACTGCCCCCACGCTGACGCGCCGGAGCGCATTGGAAATGGGGTCATTTCTCAAATTCAAACCCTGTGCCTGCAATATACTGATGAACAGCGGTTTTTGTCCGAATAATTCACTGGAAATCAAGCTGGCCACGACAATGGCCAACAGCGCCGGCAGGAGCATGTGGGGATTGTAGGTCAGCTCCAGGAGTGCGAGCAAGGCCGACAACGGTGCCTGCAGACAAGCGCCCATCATGGCCGCCATACCCAGCAGTACATAAAGACCCGGGGAAGATGACGCTTCAGGCCAGATGGCATGTGTCGCGATGCCGCATGCCCCGCCCAATGTTGCGCCAATGAACAGAGTCGGCCCGATTAATCCGCTGGGCATCCCCAGGCCGACGGAAATCGCTGTGACAAACAGCTTGGCGGCGGCAATCCCAAGGAGTAATTGCAAACCAAGCTCGCCGAGAATCACCCGATTGACCGTATCATACCCGACACCCATGATTTCAGGGTACAGCATCGCCACCACACCGGTGATCAGGCCTGCGATGGCGAGCCGGAGGATGATGCTTTTGTCGGCATACCGCGCATAGCGTTTGATCAGCTGCACAAAGAGGGCGGACGCAGTCCCGATAACGACACCCGTCACCAAGATGAACGGAATCTCCGCCAGAGATTCGAGTGACAACTGGTGTACATTAAAGGCTGGTTCGTTGCCATAAACGGTTTGACAAATAATGGCGGCACTGACGGAAGCGACGATGATCGGGGTAAAACTGGTGATGGTAAACTCCATCATCACCACCTCCATCGCGAAAATCACACCCGCAACCGGCGTATTAAACGATGCCGAAATCGCAGCCGCAGCGCCACAGGCGACCAGAGTTCGAATGCTGTTGTTTGGCAGGCGCATGTACTGCCCCAGCAAACTCCCACAGGCGGAGCCGAGATGAACCGCCGGCCCCTCCCGGCCTGCAGACTGCCCGGATAGAATCGAAACAACCCCGGTGAAAAACTGTACCACCAGACTTTTGAAACTGATGTATCCCTGGTGATTGTTCAAGCGGTCAATCACATAGCTCACGCCGACCTTTCGAATAGCGATGTTCATGAAATAAAGAAACACACCGAGGATCAGCGAACCTGCCAGGGGCAGTGCAAACCGATATTCCAGGGGGAGGGATTCAAAACCCTCCGCAGTACCATCTGGCAGAAAATGCAGTAAGGGCTGCTCTATGGCCTGACGAAAAAGCAAAATCACCAGGCCGGTAACCACGCCCACCAGCAAGCCCAGTGCTGAAATCTGTACAAGCGCATCGGTGCCGGAAAGCGGACGACGGATGAATTTTATGTAAAAATCGAACATCGCTAGACCTGTCAGAGAAGCTAGCCGGCTTCTCCGTGTGGGCGTTTTATTGATAAATTTCGCCAACATCGTAAACTGAAGGGCTGGCGCAGATCGCGTCGGCAAGATCGCCGGGATACAGCAGAAAGGCTAGACCCTGTGATCCATGTTAACAAGTTAGAATTTGATAGGAATTGTTCAATGAGTGAGCGCAGTCAATCAGACATCCCAACCACAGGAAACTCCCCGTTTAAAGTGGCCATCGTTGGTGGAACAGGGTATACCGGCGTAGAATTGCTCCGGCTGTTGGCCACGCATCCACACATTGACATCGCCGCGGTGACCTCCAGAGCGGAAGCGGGCACGCCGGTTTCCGAGGTTTACCCGAATTTGCGGGGCTTCGTGGATCAACCGTTCCAGGCCCCGGATGATGCGGTACTGGCGGGTTGCGATCTGGTCTTTTTTGCCACGCCAAACGGGATCGCCATGAAATCAGTGCCTTCGCTGCTTGAAGCTGGCGTTAAGGTGATCGATCTTGCGGCAGATTTCAGGATCAAAGATGTATCGGTCTGGCAGCAGTGGTACGGCATGGAGCATGCCTGCCCGGAGTGGATTGCCGAAGCGGTTTACGGGTTACCGGAGGTGAACCGGGCGCAGGTTGCACGAGCACGACTGGTAGCAAATCCGGGGTGTTACCCCACTGCGGTCCAACTGGGCTTGTTGCCGGTCATACAAGCAGGATTGGCGGATGTGTCTCGAGTGATTGCTGATGCGAAATCCGGGGTCAGTGGGGCGGGGAGGCAGGCGAAAGTTGACAGTTTGTTTTCCGAAGCGGGAGAAAGTTTCAAGGCGTATGGGGCTTCCGGCCATCGACATTTGCCGGAAATTCGCCAAGGCCTGGAGCTGGCAGCGGGTAAACCGGTCGGGTTGACCTTTGTTCCCCATCTGGTACCCATGATCCGAGGTATCGAAGCGACGTTGTATGTCGATATCCGTGCGCCGCTGGATGACGTGCAGCGTCTCTATGAAGAAACCTACCGTAATGAACCTTTCGTCGATGTCATGCCGTTGCGTGAGCATCCGGCCACGCGCTCTGTCAAAGGCGCGAATATGTGCCGTATGGCATTGCACCAACAGCCGGGGAGTGACACGCTCATCATTACCTCCGTCATTGACAATTTGGTGAAAGGGGCGGCAGGTCAAGCAGTTCAGAATATGAACATCATGCTGGGGCTCCCGGAGACTGCCGGACTCACCGCGCCAGCGCTTCTGCCCTGATTGGGGTGAGTTTTTGTTAAGGCTCCTGGCACGAAAACGTGCCAGGAATGTTCGTTGCTCTCTGTAAAACTGTCTATACTCTCCCTATGGTTAATGATTCCTCTGAAAAGCTGGTGTTGGTGCCTTACGTGCGGGGGTATCGCCTTCGCCAGGTATCGGTGCTGCTGATATTTTCCATACTCAGTCTCGCGCTGGGTTACGTGATTGCTCACAAGATGATGCGGCAAGGCCTGGAAGAACTCAGCAAAGAGAACAAAGTTCTGCAACAGAATCTGGAAAACTTTGCTGGTGAAACAAAAGCCTTGACTCGGCAACTCACGATTCTCCAGCGGGGAAGGGACATTGATGAACAAGCCAAGCGAAGCATTGGTGACACCATCAACGGATTGGAAGCGCAGGTGGCCCAGCTCAAGCAGGATGTCACCTTTTATAAAAACATCATGGCACCTACCGGCCAGGAAAAGGGCTTGAGTGTGCAGAAGCTGGAATTTTCGCCCAGTGCCTCGGATGGAAAATTCAGCTATAAGTTTGTGTTGGCACAGGTAGCCAACAATAAGAACTATATTGAAGGGATTGTCGCGATCAATTTCATCGGCACCCGCCAGGGAGAACGTGAAATTTTTGCGCTGAAAGAGATCTCCGACGTCGCAGACCTGGGGATTAAATTTCGATTTCGGTACTTTCAGAATTTTGAAGGAAGTCTGGCATTACCAGAGGGATTTGCTCCAGAGAAAGTACAAATTGTGGCCCAGTCGAAAGGTAAACGGTCTGCGCGTATCGAAGAAACATTTGTTTGGACAGGCAAAGGAGAGGTGAGCTATGTGGAGCAAAAAGGCTAAAATAAAAAAAACACCCAATCATTATGACACACTGATCTCAAGTAAAACCCATATTGTGGGTGATCTGAAGTTCTCTGGTGGACTGCACATTGATGGCAAGGTCAAAGGGAATATTCGCGCCGAAGATAATGGCGAAGCGGTCATTCGCGTCAGCGATGTCGGGGAAGTGGATGGTGATGTTTATGCACCACACATCATCGTCAATGGTACGGTGCATGGGGATGTGCATGCGTCAAAGCATATTGAGTTGGCATCTGAAGCCTCCATCAATGGCAATGTCTACTACAACTTGATTGAAATGGCGATGGGTGCCGAGGTCAATGGAAAGTTGGTGCACCAGAAAGACATGGGTGTCGAGCCTCCCAAAGAGAAACCTCAAAAAGAAGCTGAATCTGCTTCCGTGCAGAAAAAAGCGCCGGTAGATTCCGCTAAAGTCACGTCGCTTGAAGTGGCTCCCGCCGGTGACAAAGTCGCGAGTGACAAGCTTGTCAGCGACAAGAAAGTACCCGTGCAGCAATCCAAGGCGTAATGGCGGATAGACTGGCAATAGTTGACTAATTAAGTTGGTTAAACGGATAATAAGGCCAATTCAAAGAATTGGAGTTTCCTATGTCTATGGTGCAATCCCATGTACCCACGCCACTTATATTTTCAGAGGGTGCTGTTGCCAAAGTCAAGGCATTGGTCGAAGAAGAGGGTAACCCGGAGCTGAAGTTACGAGTATTTATTACTGGTGGTGGCTGCTCTGGCTTTCAGTATGGATTTAGTTTCGATGATCAATCGGCCGAAGACGACACGGAAGTGGAGCGTGAAGGCGTCAAACTGGTGGTGGATGCGCTGAGTTATCCCTATCTTGTCGGTGCCGAAGTGGATTACGAAGAGGGGCTGCAAGGGTCGCGATTCGTCGTGAAAAATCCCAATGCCTCCAGTACCTGTGGGTGCGGTTCGAGCTTTTCAATTTGATTCGATGAGTGCGCTCACGCTCTGTCCCCTGTTTTCTGATAGATGAAGCGCACACCTCTTTTTCCCGGGAAAATACCCCCTGAAACGGAATCATGGCCTGCCCCGGTGACTTGAGCCAGGCTGGTCGGTTCACCTCTCAGCGTTCGATAAGCAAACCACGCAAACCCCATGGCTTCCACCCAATCTGCAGGCAGGCCTGCAGCATCACTGGGCAGGATTTCGCAGCCGGGATGGCTCAGTGAGGCGGCCTGCTGCAGGCGAGATAAGAGAAAGCCGTTGTGTGCTCCGCCACCGCAACAAAAAACCTGCTTCGTTTCGGGGAAGTGCCTTAACTCGTTCACAACAGAGCGCGCTGTCAACTCTGTGAGTGTGGCCTGGACGTCCTGCGGTTTGAGTGGTGCTGAACTGTTCCATGCGGCGAGGTGTTGCTCAAGCCATGCACGATTAAAGTGTTCACGTCCCGTACTTTTGGGGTGCGGGCGGGAAAAATAGGGGTCTTGCAGCAGGGTCTCCAGCAGTGCTGGCACAATGAAACCTTGCTTTGCCCAGTCGCCATTGGCATCGAAGTGTTGACCCAGATGCTGGGCAGCCCAGAAATCGATCAGCACATTGCCAGGACCAGTGTCGTACCCAGTGATCCTTCCAGAGGCTTCCATTGCGGTAATGTTCGCCATGCCGCCGAGATTCAATGCGATGGCGTTTGGGTGCTTATCCAGCAACAGTGCCTTATGAAACAGGGGAATCAGTGGAGCACCTTGTCCGCCAGCGGCGATATCCCTGCGTCGGAAGTCGGCGACAGTCAGGATGCCTGTCATCTCTGCGATGGTATTCGGGTCGCCAATTTGTAGGCTGTATGCCTCATCTCCAGTCGGTTGATGTCTTATTGTCTGGCCATGGCTGCCAATGGCAATCACGTCCTCTGGCGCAATGTCTGCCCCGGCCAGCAAGCTCAACGTCGCATCTGCGAACTGCTGACCGAGTGCGCGGTCTGCACTCATAGCGCGATGTATTTCATTCGGGCCGGGTGCACACAGCGATAGAATGGTTTGCTTTAGTTCGGTGGAAATTTCAACGTTGTCGGCAGCCAGTAGCGAAACTGACTGCCCTTCAATCCGGATGGCGACCGTATCGATCGCGTCCAGACTCGTGCCTGACATCAGGCCGACATAGATGCCATCCATTTCACTCGGCGGTTATCTGGTTGAGTGCCAGCTGTTCCGATTGGCCGGCGCTATCCAGCATCGCCAGGTAGCGTGCGCTCTGTACCTGGAATCGAGTAAGCTCGGATTGCGGAATAGACTCTGCTTTGGGAAGTTTTACCGTCACAGGATTCTTGTGAACGCCCGCCACACGGAATTCGTAGTGTAAATGCGGTCCCGTAGCGAGGCCAGTGCTGCCCACGTAGCCGATGACTTGTCCCTGCCGTACACGTTTGCCGGAGCGAATGCCTTTACCGTATTTGGATAAATGCGCATACAGTGTGGTGTATTTATGACCGTGTTGAAGTATGACTGTTTTTCCGTAACCCCCTTTTCTGCCGGCGAGGATCACTTTGCCTTCGCCCGTGGCGCGAATGGGCGTCCCATTGCCTGCAGCATAATCTGTGCCTTTGTGCGCCCGAATACGATGCAGCACCGGATGCTTTCTGCTCAGGCTGAAGTGTGAAGAGATTCGTGCAAATGCGATTGGGCTTCGCAAAAACTCACCTTTCATGCTGCTGCCATCGGGCGCAAAGTATGCGGTCTGGCCATTCTCCATGGCATAAAGAATCGCCTGATGCTTCTCACCCTGATTGGTGAAAGAGGCAGCGAGGATCCGACCGTGACCAATCTTTTTTCCTTCCAGAAACTGCTCTTCGTAGAGTACGCTGAACGAGTCGCCCGATCGAATGTCCAGCACAAAGTCCACATCCCAGGCAAAAATTTCTGCCAGCTCCATGGTAATGGTTTCGTTCAGTCCGGCCTGTTTGGCAGCAAGATACAATGAAGAGTCAATGGTGCCATTAGCGAACGCCAGCTTTACGTCAGGTGTGAGCGTGACTTCTTCGGCGGAATAGCGTCCATCTTCACTTTGTGAAATAACCAGAGATTCCAGAGCGTTTTTCTTTAGGCGTATTTTCGCTGGTCGCCCCTCACCTTGATCCAGAAACGACAGCGTCTCTCCGACATAAAGCCGAGTGAGCGCTTTATTGGCTTTGGCGTCACCCAACACCTGATACATTACCTTGGCGTCATAGCCGGCTTGTGCAAAAAGATGAGAGAGCGTATCGCCTGATTTGACGGTGAAATCCGACCAGTTTTCAGCAGGGGGAGTTACTTCAGTGAGGGCTTCAGGGCCCGTAACGTCGTTGACTTGGTCGGCCGTTGCAGTAATTTGCGCCGAATCCTCCATGAGTGATTCGGCTGTATCGTTTACGCTGAGTACCTCGTGCGCGGGGCCGGAGGGCGCTTGAGCTCCATTTGTCTGTTCCATGGCTGCGGTAAAGGCAGAGTCGGATCGGTTTGCCTCCGCATCACGAGCGGGGCTGAACACAAATGCAGTGGCCACGACCGTTGTAACGCCAATGGCAGCGAACAGGTGGGTCTTGGGAAACTTCTTCAACACAATTAAACCTTTAGGGTATAAAACTTATTATTTAACTTTAAGTATAGGTGATACTTGAAGGATTATTCAAAGTAAAAAATGAAATCTACGGCGCTCATGAAAAACTGATATAATCCCGCAACTTTTAATGATAAGAGATTTGGGCGGTTAAATGTAAGCGTTGTTTGCATCGAAAATCGCTAACTCGGTAAGTGTTTTGTATTTAATTGTTTCGAGGACGTGTGAATGACATCTGTGGATGAGGCTTTGGCATTAATCAAGCGCGGAACGGACGAGGTAATAGTCGAAGAGGATCTTCGGGCCAAATTGGAATCCGGTAAAAAACTTGTGGTGAAGGCAGGGTTTGACCCTACCGCACCCGACCTGCATCTGGGGCACACGGTTCTATTGAACAAAATGAAACAGTTTCAGGATCTTGGTCATCAGGTCGTTTTTCTAATCGGCGACTTCACCGGATTAATCGGTGATCCCACAGGGAAAAGCGCAACCCGCCCCCCGCTGACGGAAGAGCAGGTACTGAAAAACGCTGAGACGTATAAAGAGCAGGTGTTCAAAATACTGGACCCGGAAAAGACAGTCGTTAGATTCAACTCTGAATGGATGTCCAAAATGTCTTCTCAGGATATGATCCGTCTGGCAGGGCAATATACGGTGGCGCGCATGCTGGAACGCGATGATTTCAGTAAGCGTTTCAAAGGTGAGCAGTCTATTGCCATTCATGAGTTTTTGTATCCGCTGGTGCAGGGGTATGACTCGGTAGCGCTCAATGCGGACATAGAGCTGGGAGGCACGGATCAAAAGTTTAACCTGTTGATGGGACGTACACTACAGAAGCAATATGGCCAGGCAGCGCAAACTATCATTACCGTCCCCATTCTGGAGGGGCTGGATGGCGTCCAAAAGATGTCCAAGTCCTTGGGAAACTATGTCGGTGTCAATGATGCGCCGGGAGAGATGTATACCAAATTGCTATCAATACCGGATGAATTGATCTGGCGCTACTACGAATTACTGAGTTTCAAGTCAATGGACGACATTACCTCACTACAGAAAGAGGTGAGTGAAGGGAGGAATCCACAGGAAGTGAAAGCGGCTTTCGCTGAAGAAATTATCGCTCGATTCCACGGCGAAGAAGCGGCACAGAATGCAAAGCATTCGGCAGGCAATCGTATTAAGCTGGGAGAGCTGCCAGATGATATACCTGAGGTCGTAGTGGATTTTGAGGGGGCAGATCAGTTGCCGATAGCTGCCGTAATTCGAATGGCGGGTTTGGTCAAAAACAGTGCTGCCGCCAAAGATGTGCTGAAACAAAACGCCGTCTATGTGGATCAGCAGCCCGTTGAAGCCAGCTATATGGTGGCGTCTGGCGCGAGCTTTGTGGCTCAGGCGGGTAAAAAGAAAATCGCGCGGGTGACGACGAAGTAAAAAAGATCGAATATTTTCGAAATAAGTGTTGACGTGTTGGATGAGGTCTATATAATGCGCATCTCCTTCAGCGGGGTGGCCCAAACGGGGTGCTGAGCGGAAGGGGTGAGCGACTTGAAAGAGTGGCTCAAGCAACTGAAAACACTGGAAATTATTGATGTATTTTGGTGGTGTTTGGTTGCGGTGTGACCCGGTCTTTTTTTGGGTTTTTCGAGGTGGAAAGAAGGCGTCGAAAAGCGGTGAAAAAAGACAGAAAAAAAGGGTTGACACGAAAAGAGGTGAGCGTATAATGCGCGGCCTCGGTTGAGCAGAGACTCAACCGGTTCTTTAACAACTAATCAAGCAATGATGTGTGGGCACTGACTGGATAGACTCGCAAGATTATCAAGTCAGTGAATACACCTAAGTGATTCATTTGGTCTTGAGCAAGACTTAGTCGAAAGACGA
>JBPJFY010000011.1:0-134346 GCA_051208045.1 Oleiphilaceae bacterium G1-8 | reverse complement strand
ACTCAGTAGTGAAACCGTCCAGCGCCGATGGTAGTGTGGGGCTTCCCCATGTGAGAGTAGGTCATCGTCAGGCACCTCATGAGAAATCCCCGAGTCGTTAGGCTCGGGGATTTTTTTTCGCCTGGAAATCGAGTGTTGGCCAATGCTTCAAATTTTACTAAAATGGCAGGTATGTCAGTATATTTGACATATAAAACTCAGGCAGTCCCGCAGTCTACTAATTTGTTTGGTTAAAGTTATCAAACGGCACATTATTTGCTGGATGAAATATAAGCCTACTTTAACAGTGTGATTTCAATGGCAAATAATAATTCTTTTGGTACTGATTATCTTTCCTTAAACGTGTATTGGGCGCTGTGTTTACTGTTTGCGGCGAGCTTACCTGTAACTGCGAATATCATTCATTATTCTGAAGACAATACTCCAGACTCGGCGAAGAACGCTCAAGAGGTTTCATCTATCTTGGATGAGAACTTGTCTGACAAGAAACAAAAACTACCACTTCAAGAAGTTTTTAATAATGATACTGATCTACCTGCCCCTGATAAGAGTATCCGCACAATTCTGGTGGATGCCTGGTCTTATCAGCAAACATCTGGTAATAAAAATAGGGCGCAAGAACAACTGAAAGAACATAATGAGAGTAAGCCGCATGCTGATGGTACGAAATATGTTGAGGTCAGTGTTGCAGAATACTTGCAGGAAGAAATGGTGGCGGGTGAATGGGAGGCAATGAAAAAGGACTTGAAGGGCTTTAAATCAGGTCTGGTCCAAAAATATGAAACTGGTTATTTTCTTGTGACCGGTGAAACAAGAGATTCCTATGCACAGTCCGTCGAGAATGGTGCGCGTAGTGGTGGCGGATATCATCATGCTGGCGTATCGGATTATGGCGCAGTAGGTCTCTCAGGGGATGATGTACCTTGGATATTTAAAATTTACAGCCAAGTATCTACCTTCATTAAACAAAATACCGTAGGTATTTATGTTTTGCTCACTTTTGTCATTCTGGTTCTCTTCCTCAAATCTCTGTTTCTTTTTTTAAGAAAAGTTTCATGAGTATGATCTCACTTCATCTTTCTTAACCTTCATAGTCTCGTTTCTATCTGCTTATCCCATAAAGATATGTGTACAAAAGTACACATATAAGTCGTATAAAGTATTGAAAATTAAAGACAATGTGAGCCAGTTCAATATGGAGGGAACATTGGCTGACCTCCTCCCTTTACGTGAGCACTGCGTCACACTATTGCTGGGCTGTACGTTGTATAGTTACAGTGTGAAAAGAATAATTACATAACGATAAGCATGTGCTGATCCGAGTGCCTGGATTCAGTAACAAGCATAAATACCAGCATAAGCTCTAAAGCTTAGCAAAGTCAGAGACACAATTTGGATATGAGCAAGGTTACAGAGAGTTGCAGACTTTACGGTCTGTCTCTTGCTGTGTTTGCCTGTGCGTTGAGTGCTGTTACGCATGCAGAACTTAAAGCATTGGATGACAATGAATTAAGCAAGATGACAGGTCAGGGTGTTTTGGCGTTTGATGTGATGGAAGTTCCTGATGGCTCCTCCTTTACAAAATTCACTATGGGCCTTAATACCAATTTTCAAATGAATGCGGATGCGGTTGTGTTAGGGGAGTATGAGCTCGCTGAAGGTGCTCCTGGCGCAGAAATCGACATTGAAAACTTTTCCTTTGGCCACATTTCAACGGATGCATCAAAAGTTCAGCTTGACGGCGATACCTATGCACTGAATGAAATTGTGCCATTTGAGGGTATTGATCCTTATTTTGAGATATCTCAAGATGCTGCAGGAGACCTGACCGGATTCCGAGTAGGATTCAGTCAGGCAAGAGGTACCTTATCAGGAGATTTCACTAGCTTTACAGGTAATATTGGCCTGCAGATTGATGACGGTTCCGGAGAGGTAAAACAAGCTCAGTTGCTTTCCAATGCGGGTTTAGCTAACTCAAGAAGAGCCACGCATATCGGATTGGAATCAGCAACGACCGATTGCTTTGCGATGAGCAACTGCGCGCCTTTATCCAATCTGGGTACTCTGGATATCGGTGTGGATAGTGGAGGCGGGGTCGTAGACTATACGACGGACTTTTTCTTTTCTTACCAGAACCAAGTAACAGACTGGCAGGTGAATGGGGGAAGTTCGACCATTACGACGAATCCCGGTGTGTTTATGAATATTCCGACTGCAATGACCGTGGATATGTCGCAGTTAACATCAGGTATGTCCCGCGTGCGCACCGAATACATCGATCGTGGCATTGGCGTTTTTTAGTAAGCCACGCAATGAATACGAAAACCTATTACGAAGGTTGGGTTGATCCAATTCTGCGATTATGCAATGAGTGTAAATATTATATAATGGCAGCCTCAGTTAAGAGTTAGAAAAAAAACCGGCCTCCGCCGGTTTTTTTACAGTTGCAAAAAGGACTCCAATGCAAAGTGCTTCTTCGATTTTCTGGCATGACTATGAAACTTTTGGTGCCAATCCTAAGGTGGACCGGCCTGCTCAGTTTGCCGGTATTCGCACAGATATGTCACTTAATCCCATTGGCGAGCCGATAACGCTTTATTGTCAGCCTGCCGATGACTACCTACCAAACCCTGAAGCCTGTTTGATCACGGGAATCACCCCCCAATTCGCGATGCAGGAAGGTGTTCCAGAGTTTGAGTTTATCTCACGCATACACGCTGCCTTTGCAAAACCAGGTACCTGTGTCGCGGGGTACAACAGTATTCGGTTTGATGACGAAGTAACCCGATATACCCTTTTTCGTAATTTGTTCGATCCTTATGCGAGAGAGTGGCAGAATGGGAATACGCGCTGGGATTTGATTGATTTGGTGCGACTTGTCTATGTACTCAAACCGTCAGCGCTCCAGTGGCCGACGCGGGAAGATGGCGCGCCCAGTTTCAGGCTCGAAGAGTTAACGCGAGTAAACGGAATAGAACACGGTCATGCGCATGATGCCATGTCAGATGTGTATGCGACCATTGCTCTTGCAAAACGTATCCGGCAGGTATGTCCGGATTTGTTTGATTTCGTGTTTGAACATCGGCAAAAGCAGAAAATTCAAGCCCTGCTCTCTGAACATTCGGGTAAACCGTTGCTCCATGTTTCCTCCAGATTCTCGGCGTTAGAGGGGGCCTGTGCGCTGGTCTATGTGGTTGCAAGACACCCGGAAAACGCAAACGGTTCGATTGTTTTTGATTTGAGGCAAAATCCTGCGTTATTGAGAGATTTAACTGTTGAACAGTTGGCTGAACGGCTTTTTACATCCCAGGAGAGGTTGGGTGATGGTGTCGAGCGGGTGCGTTTGAAAACGCTTCATGCCAATAAGTGTCCGGTGGTTGTCCCCACAGCCTGGATGGCTGGCCTGGATGCAGCCCATCTGGAGCGCTTAAATCTCAATGGTGAACAACTCCGCGCTCATTTGCGAACAATTAAAAGCATGGCAGGCCTTGAAGAGAAAATTCAGGCGATTTTCAAGCTTTCGGAGCCATTTCCCGCCGAGCCAGATCCTGAGTTCAGCCTTTACTCAGGGGGATTTCTCAGCCCAGTAGATAAACGGCTGACAGAATCGGTTCGAGCCCAGCTTGAAAGGAAAGAAGCACCGGAAGCGGTCGCCTTTGAAGATTCAAGACTGGAGGAACTCCTTTTTCGTCTCAAGGGTCGCAGTTTTTCCAGTCTGCTCGTGGATGAAGAGTTTGAACGGTGGGAGGTGCACCGAAGAGAGCGACTGTACGGCGCTCATACGAATGGACTGTTAAACATTCAGTCCTATTTCGAGCGTTTACAAATGCTCATGCAATCGCCCACACTGAAGGAAAAGGAGCGATTTGTACTGGAAGAGTTGAAGTACTATGGTGAGTCGCTGATTCCATACTAGGGCTTGTTGGGTTTTCATTTTCTCGAAACAGTGGTAGAGTAAATGCTCTAATTTGATAAAAATCACTTGTTTCTGGTTGGTTACGGATTACAATCTTCCAGGTTCAGAGACATGTCGGTTGAACATGCACTCCGCCTATCGGCAGAATTACTACATGGATAACGTCATTAAAGGTAGAAAAAACATGCTATTTTCTCTTCAGGTTAAAGGTTATAAAGGACTCATGGGGGCCTTTAAAATTGCGGCGAAGTATGTGCCGATGCCCAAACCCACACTGTTTACTGGTGAAGATTCTTCCCTGGAACTGTGTGAGTCGATTGCACAAATGGGTACCCAGAAACTACTGATTGTGACGGATAAGATGCTGGTTAAACTCGGGCTTCTTAAAAAAATTGAAGACACCCTGAAAAAGCACGGGGTAAAAATTGCGATTTACGATGGTGTGCTACCTGACCCGACGTATGATCAGGTTGAAGAAGGGCTGAAAATTTATCGCCAGAACGGCTGTGATGCTATCCTGGCAGTCGGTGGCGGATCGCCGATTGATTGTGCAAAAGTTATTGCGGCGCGTGCGACAAATAATCGCCCGGTTAAAAAACTTGCAGGCATGTTCAAGGTCTGGACGCCACCGGCCCCTTTGTTCGCAATTCCTACGACAGCAGGCACAGGTTCTGAAGTGACCGTTGCGGCCGTGGTTTCTGATCCGGTCAGCCACCAGAAAACGCCTTTGGTGGATCCAAAGCTGGTGCCGATGGGTGCTGCTCTGGATGCTTCTCTCATGACAGGTCTTCCCGCGCCGGTTACCGCTGCCACCGGAATGGATGCGTTGACGCATGCTGTGGAAGCCTTTATATCTGAGAATGCCACCCATGAAACGAATGGTTATGCCATCGCTGCGACCAAGCTGATTATGGAGTTTTTGCCACAGGCGGTGAAAAATGGTGGTGATGTGAAGGCTCGGCACAGTATGGCTCTGGCTTCCTATTACGCGGGTTTGGCCTTTACTAAAGCCAGCCTGGGTTATGTGCACGCGATTTCACATAACTTTGGCGCTTACTACAAAACGCCTCATGGTTTGGGTAATGCCATCGTGCTTCCTTACGTCTTGGAATACTCTAAAGAAAACATCGTGGACAAGTTGGCTGAACTGGCAATAGTGAGTGGTTTGAAGAAAGGCCGTGAAACCAATGAGCAGTTGGCTCAAAAGTTTATTGACCATGTGCGCAACCTGTTGAAGGAGTTTGATATTCCGGAAAAATTGGATGCCTTGAAAGCAAATGATATTCCGGCCATAGCGAAAGCAGCGTTGAAAGAAGCTCACCTGAACTATCCTGTGCCCAAATATATGGATCAGGAAACCTGCGAGCGTCTCATCCAAAAGATGGTTGCGTGATCATCTGAATTACTACATTTGAACGAGCTAGTCTCGGCATAGTGCCACATGAACTGGATTCGTGTGGCACTTTATAAACACTTCAACATTTTCTTCTTCAAACCGGCTCCACCAAAATCAGGCGCATGGTTTTCCCTTTGAACAATTCATCAATGATCCGGTGAACTTCGCGAATTGTGTTGCCTTGAACGCGAAATCGGAACTTTGTGCCTTTCTCTGTAAATGCGTTGACTTTATACATTGTCATTTCCTTCTAAGTCAGTGTGGTCTCAGCAATTGTTTTGCTGGTGATGATAAGAATACCTAATGTAACGACAAAAAGTGTCGCTCAAAATCTGTAAATCAAGCGGCGTGTGCGTTAAAAGGTTGTGTATACTTGGGAGTGGGTGGGTCTTCTGTAAAGCACAATAAAAGGAAACCGCGATGACGGCACTATCAGAAGAAGAACGATGGAATAAGTTGGAAGATATTTTCACGGAAGCTTCCACAATGGATGCTGCTGCTCGTGAGGCCTATCTTGAGCAAGCGTGTGGTGATGACGCCTTGTTGCGCCAGGAAGTCGATGAACTTCTGGATGCCAATGATGTGGCACTCGAAAAATCGTGGCTGGAAGGCCAGAACACGCCGAAGACCTTCTCTCGGGACGATGGAATTGACGATTATCGCATTATTGGGTTGATCAGTCGTGGGGCCACCGGTGAGGTGTATAAGGTCGAGAATGAGTGGGGGAAAGAGTTTGCAGTTAAGTGCTTGCCCCTGGTTTTCAGCGAGGATGAAGAGATTCTTGCGCGGTTCAAGAAGGAAGCAGAGGTCACTGAGCAGTTGATTCATCCTAACATCAATCGTATGTACGGTTTTTTTACCAGCTCGGATGGGGTGCCCTATTTGCTTATGGACTTTTGCAGTGGTCGTGTGCTTTCCGAGATTCTTGAGAAGTATCGCTTAACGGTTTCCCAGGCTTTTCATATTTTTGACCAGATTTGTCGTGGCTTAAAGTGTGCCCATGATCGGGGCATTTGCCATCGTGACATCAAACCTTCGAACGTTATGCTGGAAAACGGGGTAATCAAAATCATTGATTTTGGTATCGCCAAAGATGCCGCGTCTACGCTGACTGCAACTGGTATTCGACTGGGTTCTCCCGCCTATATGTCACCTGAGCAGTGGATTGGCACGTCGGTAGACTACCGCGCTGATATGTGGTCTCTTGGGGTTATGCTTTATGAGCTGTTAACGGGCAAGTTGCCATTTGCAGGAAAGAATTTTTACGATATGCAACAGAGTATTCTGAAAACAGAACCTCTGCCTGCCTCCAAGATCAACACTGATTTGAACCATTACATCGATCGTTTCCTGCAATTTCTCTTGCAAAAGAAGCCGGAAAACAGGCCACAAAGTTTGAATGAAATTATGGATAAAATTCCATTGCTCGTTCGTTCGGTGTCTCCCTGAGTATGTCGTCTCGGGTGCCTGTTTCTCTTGAGCGCCTTTTCCCTTGAGTACCTGTTTCCCTTAAGTGCTCAGTTATTGAGCCAATTGCTTAAAGAGCCAAGCTTTGGCAAACTGAATTTTGCGTTCAACCGTAGCGATGGATACCCCTTGTGCATCAGCGATTTGTTGATTGGTCATTCCTGCAAAGGCGCGTTGTTCAATCATACTGGCTGCCACCGCATCGCGTTTCTCAAGGATTTTCAGCGCTTCATCCAGCGCCATGACATCCAGATCATCCTCATCAGTTTGTGCGCTGCTTTCAACCAGTGTGACTTTGAGCATGTCGCCGCCGCGCTTATGCCGGCTCTTACTTCTGGCAAAATCCACCAGAATCTGCCGCATAATCTTGGCGGAGAGATTGAGAAAGTGTGTTTTACCTTGCCAGTCGGTGTCTACTTTGATGAGTTTCTCGTAGGCTTCATTGACTAGCGCTGTGGCCTGCATCGTGTGGTCGGGTTTTTCTTTCGAGAACTGGTATTGTGCAGCCTTTCTTAATTCGGGGTAGAGCAACGAGACGAGTTCATTTTTGGCCGCATCATTGCCTTCTGACCATTGCTTCAACAGCGTTTCTATTCTATCCATGAGACACGTTCTTCTGTTTTTGAGAGGTTATCCACAAACCATAGCGCAAATTAGGTATTTCTTGAAGTTATTTGAGGGGGGAGTTGGGCGATTGTCGCACTATAAGTTAAGAGCAGAGATTATCGATGTTTCCCAAGGCAACTTCTCTAGTGCAGTAAGGTTAGGCGGGCAGGATGCCCGCCGTTTTTTTTTGGTTTAATCTTTGGACACTAAGCTGTTTTCGCAGGCCTGCGGGAAGCAGAAGATTTTCGGCGTGTAGCCGGCTTCTTGGTTTCTCCTTCTGGAGCGCTGGTTACCTGCTTGTTTTGCGCAACGCGTTTTTCCAATGCAAGTGTCCGTACGCGTGATAGATCTTCGTCAGTGTACACGCCATTGACGCCGGAAATGGACGCGAGCTTCATACCATGCTTGAGGCCCATCTTGTAGATTTCACGTACCTTCTCCCATTCGATGTTTCTGCCGAGGGTGAAGTTTTCGAAGCGGCCCTCCAATGCCAGCACAATCGTTTCAGCGAGACAGGCATAGGCAACCTTGGGGGGGAGGCCAATTTCTTTCATACGTACTTCGCCCGGCAATTCAATCTCCCCGGATTCGATCACGAGTACATCGGGTCGCTTAGCTACATCGCTGGCAGGAATATCCAGGGGACGTGCCACATCGGTGATAACGCAGCCCGGCTTCACTTTCATGATATCGAGAATTTTCTTGCCTGCACCCGATGTGGCAGTCACGACCATGTCCATGTCGCTGAGATTTTTGTCGGCGTAAGTGGAAATATGAATGACTGCGTTGGGCGTCTCCTCCAGAATCTCCTCTTTTAGCGAGAGCAGTTTGGCGCTTTCCGGGGCGACCATATACACTTCATCGAAGGCTTTGGCCAACAACCGGGCGCACACAGAACCAATTGCGCCGGTCGCACCGACGACCATGGTTTTGCCTTTCACCTTGTTGTTCGGGCCAATCTCAACCAGGCCCAGTCGTGCCATGGCGTCATGCGCTGCCCACAATGCACCGGAGGCACTGTAGCTATTACCCGTAGTGATGGGTAGGGGGGCACGCTTGGCTACCGTGATGCCTGCATCTCCAACCACTTTAGTGAACGCTCCCAACCCCATAATTTGAGCACCCATTCTTTTCGCCATGCGGGCAGCGGCCAAGAGTCGTCGATACGTAAACTCCGGACTGTGTGCCATGATTTCCTTCGGTGTGCCACCCACGGTAATCAACCAGCCCTCTGCCTCAGCGCCGGTGGGTGATTTGATACCTGACACTTTGGAGTAGATAAATGGGGGAGAATAGGCGAGTAACTTCTCCACGGTATTCATTACCTGGGAGGGTGCATATTTGGAAATTGTGTCTAACGGCTTCTGGTTTGCCAGGTAGCGCTGCGACAACGGGTGAATGACGAAGGCAAAGCGCGCTTTTTTCTTCACACCATTCGGGTACAGAATTCTGGGCTCGATGCCCAGATCAGTGATAATTTCAAGCAGATCATCATCGGAAATCTGTCCGGTTTTCTTGTTCAGCGCGGCCAGTATCATGGCCTCCAGAACGTTGATGCCGACGACTTCATCAAAAATCTGTGGCGTGTAGTCGATGACCATATCGACACCTTTTTCTCCCAACGCTTTCAGACGTTCGTCAGAGATAGTCGACGTCAGCAGAGTCTTACCACCAAGCTCTTCCATGCTGAACGCTTCCAGCTCATCATAGCGGGCCGCAATGACATCAGCCTTCTGCATGGCGCGTCGCAGAATAAAGTGATTCCATTCTTTCACCGGGGCCAGAGTCGGAGAAAGTACGTGTGGCGGTGTCCACTTGAGTAACTGGTGGCTGCCGGACGCATAGAGTTCAAGCGCTTGCAGTGACGTGAGCAGTTTGGGTACGCCCAGCTGGATGACCGGATCGGCGAACATCAGGTTTTCTGAGTACTCTGAAAATACACGGGCTGCCCGGTAGTTGGTCATGCCGCTGAAAAATAATGCGCGCGCATTGTTAAATACGTTACGGCTTTCTTTCTGAGTATGGCGAATTGACCAGTCATGAAGAATTTCACGCAGAGCCGCCCCGGTGGTCACCGGGATTTTTGTCACCAGACCTTCCAGCTCTTTCGTGGGCTTCTGGGTGAACTTGTACGGGCCGACTTTCTGGTGGTCTCTGACCATGCCCAGCCCAATCGCGTCGGCTTTGCTTTCCCACTCATGGAGAAGCTTTCTGGCTTTCTCTGTGTCCTGATTGGTCCCAATACGAACGACCCGGAATTCCTGTCCGAGAAATGCGGTTTTGAAATCATAATTGAGGCTTTCCGGGCCCAAACTGATGCTCACGACTGTTTTCATCATCTTTCCTATTTATCTTCGTTATGTAGAGGTTTACCTTGCAAAATCTGAGATGGGTAACTGCCTTTCCGGTTGTGCATCCATTTTAAGCGGATTCAGCAAGTCAATGTCTTTGCATAGATCAATTACCAAGCATTGTGTACCACTTTGGGTGTGGTAATTGATCTCGTGGAAATGATACGAAAAACGAAGTAGAGCAAATATTCTTATCGGCAGACGTTCCGGGCGGATGTGCGTTGCTTCACATTTCAGGGATCAGTGTGCCTGATCCCAGTTGAGGCCTACGCCAACTTCAACAATCAGGGGGACGGCCAATGACGCCGCAGAGGACATGTGCTCAACCAGTCCGGCTCTGACAGTTTCTACTTCATGGTCTGGAGCCTCCAGCACCAGTTCGTCATGCACCTGCATGATGATTTTCGCGTCCAGCCCGGCGCGTTGCAGCCAGTCATCCACTTGTATCATTGCCAGTTTGATGATGTCAGCCGCTGTTCCCTGCATGGGAGCATTGATTGCCGTGCGTTCCGCAGCCTGTTGGCGCATTTTGTTTTTTGCATTGATTTCCGGTAAATGCAGCTTGCGGCCAAACAGGGTAGAAACGAATCCCTGATCATGGGCGAGTTTGCGTGTATCTTCCATGTATTTGAGTACGCCGGGATAGCGTTCGAAGTACAGATCAATGTAGTTTTGGGCCGTGCCTCGCTCGATACCCAGCTGGCGGCTCAAACCAAATGCCGACATGCCATAAATCAGCCCAAAATTGATCGCTTTTGCACTTCGCCGTTGATCTGGCGTGACACCGTCTTCCGCCACCTGAAAGACTTCTGCTGCTGTGGCTCGATGAACATCTTTGTTCTCTGAGAATGCCGTAAGTAATCCCTGGTCTTGGGATAGGTGCGCCATGATTCGGAGCTCTATCTGCGAGTAGTCCGCGGCTATGAGTTTATGGTTCGGGGCGGCGATGAATGCTTGTCGAATTTTCCGGCCTTCTTCCGTGCGAATAGGTATGTTTTGCAGGTTGGGATCTGTGGAAGAAAGTCGGCCCGTGGCGGCGACGGCCTGATGATAGGAGGTGTGCACCCGTCCGCTCACGGGATTAATTTGCAGAGGCAGTTTCTCGGTATAGGTGGATTTGAGCTTGCTCAGGCTTCGATATTCCAGCAGCACCTTGGGGAGCTCATACTCCAGCGCCAGCTCCTGTAACACAGGTTCTGCCGTGGAGGGCTGGCCTTTGGGGGTTTTCTTGAGCACTTTGAAGCCCAATTTGTCATAAAAAATCGCTTGCAGCTGCTTGGGTGATCCCAGATTGAATTCTTCTCCAGCGAGGTCAAAAGCTTGTTTTTCCAGCGCTACCATGCGTGTGGCCAGCTCAGCGCTCTGGTTTATCAGCAATTGACGGTCAATGAGCGCCCCGTTTTGCTCGATTCGGGAAAGCACGGGCACGAGAGGCAGCTCGATGTCTGTGTATACTTTTTGGACGGAGTCACGAGAAAGCCGGTCATTGAGAACCTGGTGAAGCCGAAAGGTTATGTCGGCGTCTTCTGCCGCATAAGGCGCAGCTTTTTCAAGTTCAATCTGGTTGAAGGTGAGTTGCTTGCTGCCCTTACCGGCGATGTCTTCAAAATGGATGGTGTTGTGACCCAGATACAGCTGCGAAAGACTATCCATGTCGTGTCTTGTCGCCGTTGAGTTGTATATGTAGGACTCCAACATGGTATCGTGTGCAATGCCATTGAGCGCAATGTTGTATTTGGCGAGTACATTACGGTCGTATTTTATGTGCTGGCCAATGATTTTGCCGGGCACGGCTTCCAGTAGCGGTTTTAACTGATCCAGAACCCAGGCTCTGTCCAGCTGTTCCGGCGCGCCCAGGTAATCATGCGCGAGGGGAACATAAGCAGCTTCTCCCGGTGCCACGGCAAAAGAAATACCGACGATTTCAGCTTCCATGTAGTTCAGTGACGTCGTTTCCGTATCGAAAGCAAAAAGCGGAGCTTTATTGAGTGCATCCAGCCAGCGTTCGAAGTCTTTCCGGGTCAACAGCGTTTCGTAGCCCTCCGCGGAAATTGTGGAACCCGCAACGGGTGCCTCCGAGTCGTTTTCCTCTTCCGGACCCGTTGTGCGATCGAGTTCCCGCACCCAGCTTTTAAACTCAAACTCTTTAAACAGTGTGAGCAAAGCCTCTCTGTCTTCTGGCGTGTGCGCGATTTCATTAAGTGTCTGTGGAAGCGCTACATCGGTTTTTATTGTGGCCAATGCGTAGGACAAGGGGAGTTGATCCAGGGTTGCTCGCAGGCTCTCGCCTATCTTTCCTTTGACCTGGTCAGCATGATCGATCACCCCTTGCAGCGAATGAAATTCAGTGAGCCATTTGACGGCCGTTTTGGGACCACACTTGGGAACACCGGGAATGTTGTCCACCTTGTCTCCCATCAACGCGAGATAATCGATGATTTGTTCCGGTGCGACGCCGAACTTGTCAATCACACCCTGTCTGTCCATTCGGGAGTCGTCCATGGTATTGATCAGAGTGACATGTGCTGAGACCAGCTGAGCCATGTCTTTGTCGCCAGTAGAAATGATCGCCTCAACCCCTTGCGTGGTAGCTTGATGTGCCAGTGTGCCGATCACATCATCCGCTTCGACTTCCGAGATCATCAGTAATGGCAACCCCATTGCTTTGATGATCTGGTGAATGGGTTCGATCTGCTGCCGTAGCTCTTCAGGCATTGGCGGGCGGTTGGCCTTGTACTCCGGAAAGAGGTCATGGCGGAAGTTTTTACCTTTTGCATCAAACACGACAATAATGCGTGAGAGGGGGTAAGCCTGCTGCATCCGTTTCATCATGGCGATCACACCACGCACAGCGCCCGTTGGCTGGCCTTTGGATGAAGTGAGCGGCGGCAGGGCGTGAAACGCCCGAAACAGGTAAGACGAGCCGTCCACAAGAATGACTGGGGCACGAGCAGATAGGTTCTTTGCTTCAGTTTCCGGATTATTGTTCATGGTTTCCAAGTGTTTTGTTAAACTGAGGGGAATGTATAGGATGCGGATAGAGTACCAATGAAAAATACGATTATCACCTGCTTTTTCGCCCTGATGATGGGGAGTGTCACCCTGGTTGTGAACGCCGAAGAAATCAGCGTTGATCCCACTGAACCCCAGATCACCATCCGACATGGCGATGACAAAACCTATTTTGAGTACCGGGTGAACGGTATATTGAAAGAAATCAAAGTGCAGCCCAAAATTGGGCCCATCTACTACCTTGTGCCCTCCGACGGTGGGGGATGGATTCGCGAGGAAAAGTCACAACTCCTTGTGCCGAGCTGGGTGATCTTTCGGTGGTAGTAGCAGTATAGGTCAAAGAGTTTTATGGCAGTATTTACACGCATTGATCCGTCTGATGTGAAGGCTTTGTTACAGCAGTATCACTTGGGTGAATTTGCGGATTTGCAGGAAATTGGCCAAGGCATCGAAAACAGCAATTTCTTCGTGTTGACGAGAGAGGGCAACGGACTGAAGAAGTGGGTGCTGACACTATTCGAAACGCTGGATGCTTCGGAGCTGCCTTTTTTCATGAAGTTCACGGCGTTGTTAAGTGAGCAAGGGTTGCCGGTGCCAGCTCCACTCCTGGATCGTCAGGGGCAAGTGCTCCATCAACTCAAGGGCAAGCCGGCAGCCTTGTTTCCGTGCTTTCCAGGAGACTGGGAAAGAGAGCCGTCAGTGCAGTCTTGTCGCCAGATGGGCGAAACATTGGCCCGCATGCATTGTGTCAGTGTAGCGATACCCGCTGAACGGCTGCCTGTACGGTCGATTCAATGGATGAAGAAGAGTTACACCCAGCTTCAGGGCGTTTCTGGATTTGTACACCAAAAGTTATTGGCGGCTGCGATCGACAAAATTGCTGTCATGGAGCCTGCCACTAAACAGTGCAAAAAAGGTGTCGTGCACGGCGATCTCTTTCGAGACAATGTTTTGTTTGAGCAAGGCCAGATTTCAGGAATCATCGACTTCTATCATGCCTGCGAGGATACCCTGATGTTTGATCTCGCGGTTGTAGCAAATGATTGGTGCTTTGATGCTCAGACGGCAGGGTGGGACGTCGCCAGGGTGAGTGCCTTAATTGAGAGTTATCAAAAGAATGCCCCGCCGGATGCGTTTTCCGTTAAAGCGTGGCCTGCATTTTTACTCCTGGCTGCCGTTCGGTTCTGGATTTCACGCTTGATCAGCCGACATATCCCGGGTTATCAAGGTTCTGCAACGGCTGGCGATATTACGAAAGAACCGGAAGAGTTTCGGGTGAAAGTGGAGGCTGCTCTTGAACTTCTAGGCAGGTAACTCATCCTTCCAGGCAGGTCAACGGGCCCGAACCGGATGGCCGGGCCCGCGATTCCTGTTAGCCAGTGTGGGGGAGGTTGCGCATCAACAGTCCAAATTCCAGGTTGGCCACTTCTGCGGGTACGGGAATCTTCATAATGTGACCAGACCCTGGCGCTGCACTGACAGATTCGCCTTTACGATTTTCCATATGTTCGAGTTTAAACGTGATGTTGCCAGCTGTCGTCATGAGCTCCATCGTGTGGCCCACTTCAAAACGGTTCTTCACATCGACCGTCATGATGCCTTTCTGAGCATCGTAGTCGGTGATCTCGCCAGCAAATTGTTGTTTATCCGAGCGTGAGTTGCCGTTTTCATAGTTCTGATATTCATCATGTACGTGGCGTCGCAGAAAACCTTCGGTGTAGCCGCGGTGGGCCAGCTTTTCGAGATCATCCATCAAGTGCATGTCGAAGGTTCTTCCGGCGGCGGCATCGTCTATCGCCTTGCGGTACGCCTGTGCTGTGCGCGCGACATAGTAATAGGACTTTGTGCGCCCCTCAATCTTCAGGGAATGGACGCCCATTTCGGCCAGCCTTTGCACGTGCTGAATCGCCCGAAGGTCTTTCGAGTTCATAATATATGTGCCGTGCTCATCCTCATAGGCGGGCATGAACTGATCAGGGCGGCCTTCTTCCTGGAGCAGAAACATCTGGCTGGTGGTAGCGCCTTCGCCCAGTGTTGGCTCAGTGGTGGATTGTTCAGGAGACCACTCGCCCGTCAGTTCCTTCGTGGGTATGACGTTCCCTGCTTCATCCTGTGAGGCTTCAATGGTGTTGTATTTCCATCGACAGGCGTTAGTGCACGTACCCTGATTGGGGTCACGTTTGTTGATATAGCCCGACAGCAAACATCTCCCGGAGTAGGCAATACAGAGCGCGCCGTGGACGAATACCTCGAGCTCCATTTCCGGACACTCACGTCGCATTTCTTCAATTTCGTCAAGAGAAAGTTCGCGTGACAGGATGATCCGACTGATGCCTTGTCTGCGCCAGAATTCAACCGCCGCATAGTTCACGACGTTGGCCTGAACTGACAAATGAATGACTTGATCCGGCCAGCGGTCACGCACCATCATGATGAGGCCGGGATCGGACATGATCAGCGCGTCGGGCTTCATCGCTATCACCGGTTCAATGTCCTGCATGTACGTTTTGATTTTGGAGTTGTGAGGAGCAATGTTGCTGGCGACATAGAACTGTTTGTTTTGCGCATGGGCGATGTTGATGCCTTCCTGAAGCCGTTCAAGGTTGAAATCATTTTCACGCACTCTGAGGCTGTATCGAGGTTGACCGGCATACACCGCGTCTGCGCCGTAGGCAAACGCATACTGAAGGTTTTTCAACGTACCGGCAGGGCACAGCAGTTCTGGTTTCATCATGTCACTCAATCAATGTGGCCCCCTTGGGGGCAATATCCAACTAAAAAGGTCGGGAATTGTAGCACACATCGATGTCTCGCCACTATTGGCGGAGTGTAAAAATTGATCGCGCAGTCAGGGGATAGCTTCGAGACAAAGCGACTTGTGGAGGATATAACTCTTTCTTATAGGTTGACGATTTGTAAGAATATGTTGCAGTATTGTGACAATTTGTTCATATATGTGAATTTTTACCATTATCCAGTGATTTGATTCGGTTACGATTTAGTGTCTGCCCGATTGCGCACACGATGCTTTATTGGGTGGAATGAATTCTTAAGATAAGCAGTTTAAGGAGGCCAAAGGGCGTAAAAACAAAAAAATAAAAATAAGAAGTGAAAATTCTTAAAGATCATCAGAGAAAAACAAGAAACTCTCCGCTGGCTCACAAGGCCTGCAGAGACAAGAAAACGGATAACTACCAAAACCGTAGAGGAAGTATCTATGCAAATGAAATTTAAGGCTGCTGCCCTTGCTTTGGCAACGAGCACGGCTTTGCTGTCTGCTGGTGGTGCATCGGCATTTGATCGAAACCAGCTGGTGTTGGCCAAAGGGCAGGCCACGCCAAGTGCATCCAAAAGCGTGTACATCGTAAAACTGCGTGACGAAGCTGCAACCACTCGGGCTCAACAATTGAGCAAGACCACGCCTAAGAAAGGTGCACAGCAACAGCAACAGTACGATCCAAACAGTGCGAGCAATCGTTCTTATATCAGCCAGCTAAAGAACAAGCATCGCTCCGTTATCATGGCCACCGGTATCTCGGAGCCATTGTACACTTATGCCCATACATTCAATGGTTTCGCGGTGACGCTGACGGCCAAAGAAGTCAGTGCAGTGGAAGCACACCCGGATGTTGTGGCGGTGTTCAAAGACGAGCGCATGCCGCTGAACACCGTGAACACGCCTGAGTTTCTTGGATTAAGCGGGCCAGGTGGACTGCATTCCAGCTTCGACGGTGAAGATGTGATCATCGGTATCGTGGACACGGGCATCAACTTTGATCACCCGAGCTTTGCGGACGATGGCAGTTATTCCAGCGCAGCATCGCTCGGATGGGCGGGCGCTTGTGATAACAGCACAGATGCCACGATCACCTGTAATAACAAGCTCATTGGGGCGCAATTCTTTAACGCGTCTGCAATTGCTTCCAACGCGGGCGTTTCATTTGCTTCTGGTGAGCATGAATCACCCAGAGATTTTGATGGGCATGGCTCTCACGTGGCGAGTACGGCCGGCGGTAATGCGGTTCCTGCAAGTGTATTGGGTGCTAGTGCCGGTACGGCAAAAGGTATGGCGCCGCGCGCGCGAATCGCTTCTTATAAAGCGTGTTGGAGCTTTGCGGATGCCAGTCGTGATGGATGCTACGGTGGTGATACCATGGCGGCCATTGAGGCGGCCACTGCAGATGGCGTTAATGTAATTAACTATTCCATCGGAGGCAGCCTCACTACGTTGATTACCGGTCCTTCCCTGGCCATGATGGATGCCGCGAATGCGGGTATTTTTGTGGCAACTTCCGCAGGGAACAGCGGTCCGGATGCGGGAACGGTTGGAATGCCTGTGCCATGGGTCACCAATGTCGCCGCTTCTACCTATACCGGCAGCACCGTTTCTTCGGGCATTAACGTGACCGGCGGCACCTTTGATGGTCAATCATTGATTGCTGATCCTGCGGGATTTGGCCCAACATTGGCAGATACCGGGGATATCTCCGGTGATTTGGCGGTGGCATCTCCTCTGGATGGTTGTTCGGCGTTGACAAATCCAGCGGAAATCGCGGGTAAAATTGCACTGATTCAGCGTGGTGCCTGCGCGTTCAGTGTTAAAGTTGAAAACGCAGAAGCTGCAGGTGCGCTTGCTGTGGTGGTATTTAACAACCAGCCTGGACAAGGGCCGATTGTCATGGGAGGCAGCTCCTCGACAGGGATCGCTTCTGTAATGATTGGTACGGATGATGGGTCGACCATCGCTGCAGATTTGGCGGGTGGCGCAACCGTCACAGCTGGATTGTCTGCTGCCAATACCGCAAGTCGCCCCAGTGTGGGCAACCTGATGGCGGACTTCAGTTCCCGTGGGCCTAACCTGGCGGTTGCGGATCTGATTGTGCCAGACATTACTGCGCCTGGTGTGGCCATTCTAGCGGCTTCGCCCGTTGGTGGCAATTTCCGCTACCTGCAGGGCACCTCTATGTCCAGCCCGCACATTGCCGGGATTGCAGCACTGGTGAAACAGGCGCATCCTGACTGGACACCTGCCGCCATGCGTTCTGCGATGATGACAACCGCTCGTCAGAATCTGGTGAAAGAAGACGGATCAACTCCGGCAGATCCCTTTGATTTCGGCGCAGGGCATGTGGTGCCTGCTGCAGCGATCAACCCCGGATTGGTGTTTGATGCTGGCCTGGCGGATTATGTCGGCTTTGTTTGTGGCAAGAGTGATGAAGTCGGTACCATTGAAAGCCTCTATGGCGCAGGGATTTGTGGCGTATTGGCAAGTAATGGTTATGGACCGGGCAGTAACTATAACCACCCGACCATTGCGGTCTCCGAACTGGGGTCACCGACGTTTGTCACGCGCTACGTAACTAATACCTCAAGCGCGGCTTCGACTTACACCGGTACCTTGAATGCGCCCGCAGGCATCAACGCCTCACTTTACGTATTCAATGATGCGACAGGTAGTTTTGAGCCCTCCAACACACTGACGATCGATCCAGGTCAGACACGTGCATTTGGTGTAGCGATGGAAAGAACCACCGCACCGTTTGATGTATGGCAGTTTGGCGATGTGATCTGGCAGGATGCGGCGCATACAGTGCGTAGTGCTCTGGCGATTAAAACGATTTTGCCACCGCAGATCGAAACGGTAGGTTCCGTTACCACAGAAGCGACACGTAGCACGCATCGGGTTATTTTGCCGGTGACATCAAACTTCACAGGCAGAATGTATGCTGAAGGACACGGTATGGCGCCTGCAGTGCCTGAGCCGGGTACGGTATTCCAGGATCCGGACAGCGACTACTCTTTCAATGAGCCTGAGCTGGGTTTCCACCTGGTGGAAGTCGCTCCTGGTACCAAGGCGTTGAAGTTCGCATTGAACACGGCGGATTTACCCAATCCGGCCATGGATCTGGACCTGTACGTGTATGCGTGCCCGGGATTCAGCTGCTCTTTGGTGGGCTACAGCGCCAATGCGAGTTCGGATGAGCAAGTTGTTGTGATTAACCCGGAGGCTCTGCAGCTGGCTGAAAGTTCAGCATATGTGGTGTTTGTACATGGCTGGTCACTGGCTGGCGACGAGTTTGTGGATTACAACCTCGACGTCACTCAGGTTGCCGGTAATGAGGGCAACCTGGTGGTTCGATCACGCAGCAATGTGCGTGAAGGACAGGTCACGAACACGTACATGTTCATGCGTAATCTGGAAGCAGGCAAGCGCTACCTGGGTGGTGTGAGCTACACCAACGATGCCGGTGAAGACATTGGCTTCACGTTGGTGGATGTTGTTCGCCCATAAGTAAACTGTTCATGTATAGTCGGGCGGAGGTATTGCCTCCGCCCATCAATAAAAAATGATAATTTGATTGGATGTATAAGATGTTTAAGAAGTACTTATCTGCGTGTGTATTTGCACTGATTGGGTTGTTCTCAGTGCAGGCAAATGCTGTACTGGTGACGCAAAATATCAGCCTGGACGTGACTCTGGCAGACACTGGCAATGCTTTTGGTCTGGATGTGGGCACTTACAATGATATTGGTTTTATCAGTTTTGATTCTGATGATACGAATACCTTGGGATTTGGATTCGTAGACGAAACAACGCTGGGTTTTGATTTGTCACTCACGTTTGGCGCATATACTTTTACCGCAGCAGAAGACATTGATCCTGGGTTCCCACTCGCTATTTTGATTGATGATTTGGATCCTTTACTGGGTGTTGATTTCATGGATGCTGTTTTTGAAGATGCTTCTTCCAACGCGGTGGACATTTTCGCAAATGCCGTAAGCGCATTCGGTTTTGACGGATTGGGCTTTGTTGGCAACTTAACCTTTGGCGACGCTTCAGTGGTACCTGCTCCCGCTACGCTGGCCTTGTTTGGTCTGGGCTTGGTTATGCTGGGTGCGACTCGCCGTCAGCAAGCAGCTTGATCCGTTGTACTTGGTCACTTCATCGTACGGTTGAAGTGGGCAATGCTGCTTTCAACGCGTTACTTTTTTTGCGCGTTGAGAGCAGTTTCCAGCGACTGGCAGAAGGTCTCTAAAATTGTCAGGCGCGCAGATTTCTTGTCGTTCCCCGCAATGAGTTTCCAGGGCGCATGGTTGGTACTGGTGCGAACCACCATTTCGTCGATGGCTTCTTCATAGGCGTCCCACTTCTCACGATTACGCCAGTCTTCATCGGTGATCTTGTGTTGCTTGTACGGAATCTTCTCTCGCTCCTTGAATCGTCTGAGCTGTTCCTCTTTATCAATGTGAATCCAGAATTTATTGACGACCATCCCGTGATGGCAGAGCTGCTCTTCAAAGTCGTTTATTTCCAGATAAGCGCGGCGCCATTCGTCCTCGCCGGCAAAGCCTTCTACGCGTTCCACGAGAACGCGTCCGTACCAGCTTCGGTCGTAGATGATGACGCGTCCTGCGCGAGGCAGGTGCCGCCAGAAACGCCAGAGGTAATGGTGAGCCTTTTCTTCATCGGTCGGGGCAGCAATTGAAATCACGCGAGAAATTCGTGCGTCTACGGCCTGCATGATTCTGCGAATTGCGCCGCCTTTTCCGGCCGCGTCCCAACCCTCAAAGACGAGCACCGAAGACACTTGCTGATGATAGGCTTCCCAGGAGAGTTTGGTTAGTCTGGTTTGGAGTTTTTCCAGCTGAGTCGTATAACGAGCCTTCTCTGTGACTTTTTTCAGGTCGACGTTGGAAAGAACGCCGGCGGTATCTTCTGTTGCTTCTACCATCTCCACTTTGGGTGTGCTTGAGCCCAGATTTTCCGGCTTGTGCACACTCAGGCTATTGAGCGACGAGAGGATGGTCTTTGCAATGGTCACATCGCGATAGTTTGCGTCTTCCGCTTCAACAACCAACCAGGGAGCAAGCGCTTGATCCGTGAGGCGTATGGCTTTCTCTGCGGCTTGAATGTGGGGATCGTGGAACTTGTGAAGTTTTTCATCGAGCTGAGACACCATGGCGCGTTGCGCTTTGTCTTTGGACAGCCTCTTGAATGTAGCTCGCTGGTGATCCTTTGACATATGGAGCCAGAACTTCAGAATCAGCATGCCTTCCTGTGCCAGCATCCGTTCCAGGAAGGCAATGCGGCGCAAATGACGTTCGAACTTACCCTTGGAAATGTCTCCAAACGTGCGCTGGTAGATAGGGCCGGTGTACCAGGAACTGGAAAAAATGGCGATCCTGCCCGCCGGGGGAAGGCTCCGCCAATAGCGCCAAAATCGAGGGCGCTCGTTTTCTTCGTCTGTCTTATGACCAAAGGCATGAACTTCCAGACCTCTGGTATCAAGCCACTCGTTTAGCCTGTTGATCAGCTCGCCCTTGCTTGCATTGTCGACGCCTTCAATGATGATCAAAACAGGACGATTGATATCGCCTAGAGCAAACTGTGCCTTAAGGAGGTTAGCCCTCAATTCTGGCAACAAGGCTTTATAGCGTTTTTTCTCAAGCTTTCTTCCGAGTTCTGCGGCTTCAAACATGAGTGTCCTCCAAAAGTGTTGGGGCCGAGGGCAATATTTAAAGCATAGTATAAAGCGCGGTGTTCTTAAGGCTGTTTTTTTGAGTTTGATCAAAAACAAGTTAACTCGTTGGCAGGTTGAGCATGGCTCACTAGTATGATTATTCTAATTATTGCGTGTATTGTTTCTGGAAAATTCAGGAGGGGTGTTCCTCGGAATCCGCCTGGGTGAATTTTTGAATGCTGTCTGCCCCGTGCGATAGGCAGTCATTTCGGTCGTCATTGTTTAATAGAGAAAACCAATAAATCGGAGATCCGTCATGGGTAAATTGAAGTCTTTCCAGGAACAAGTTCAAGAAGCAATCACCAAGGGCATCAATGCCGTTGAAGGTCAGCACAAGTCGTTGGCTGAAAAAGCATTTGGTTATGCTGAGAAGCTGGAAACTGAAGCTAAGGCTTACTCTGTTTCCAAAGTTCAGGAAGCACACAACAGCGCGGTTGAGAAAGGATATTCTTTTGCCCGTGACCTGAATGAGAAGCTGGCGAAAGCAGCGGAAGAGATTGTTTCCAAGGTAGAAGGTAAAACTGCTGAAGCTGCTGAAAAAGTTGAAGAAGCAGCAGAAGAAGTTGCTGAGAAAGCAGCTACTGTTAAAGCAACTGCCAAGAAGACTACCCGCAAGACTGCGGCTAAGAAAGAAGCAGCTACTGCGTAATTCTTTCGATAGAGAAAAAATGGAGGCCGAGGCCTCCATTTTTTTTAGTTCGCTTTTGCTTTTCGATACTTTTTAGCGCTGCCCGTTTTGGGTTTGACGACCAGTTTTTCCAACTCAGCCAACGCTTCTCCCGAGTATACCGCGAGATTCTGCATACTCGGTAACGTGTCACGACAGCCTGTGTAGCCAAAGTTTAAGGAACCATCATAGCTCAAACAGGTAATGTTGAGAGCGCCACCGTGAGCGATTAATGAGACCGGATACATCGCCTCCAGTCTCGCACCTTCGAAGTAGAGCGGCTCGGTAGGGCCTGGCACGTTGGATATGGTGACGTTAAATGCTGGGCGCATCCGACCGCCCATGCCAGTCAACAATTGAAGAATATAGGGCGACATCATAAGCATGGTGTATTGATTGAGCGCGCTTCTCGGCAGGCTCTGCAAGTGCTCTTTCGCAACACGCGTTGAATCCTTGATGGTTTCCAGACGGACCAGGGGGTCGGCCACATTGGTGGCAAGGCTGGCGATCATAAAGCTGATAGCCGTACCGGTACCGTCATCATCTGCTGGTCGTATATTCACCGGAATACCTGCAGTGAGTGGCTCATCTGGGAGACTGTTGCGTTCAAGCAAGAAGCGTCGCAGCGCGGTGCCGCACAAGTACAATACAACATCGTTCAGCGACGCATCGACGCGATGTGCCAGATCCTTGAGTTCTTCAAGTTGATATTGTTGTGTGGCAAAGCGGCGAGCACCAGCCACGCGGCCATTCAAAATGGATTGCGGGCCGACAAATGGCGCGGCGAGCTCATCTTTTCCAGTGGTAGAGGCATGCACTAATCTACCCAGGGCTGTAACCAGTTTTGGCAGCGTGGAAGCTTGTGCTCTCAGTGATTCATACGCATGCAGTGCTGCCGACTGGACCGTGGGCACGGTTTCTTCAGCGATTCCCAGCGGTTTTTTCTTCGGCCCGATGGACCAGGGGGCCAGCATGCCAGTTTCGTTAGGGTCTTTGGAGAGGATTCTTTGCAGAAGCCGCACGCCACTCATACCGTCGATCAGCGAATGGTGCATTTTCGTGTACATGGCAAAGCGATTGTTTTCCAAGCCTTCGATGAGATGGCACTCCCACAAGGGACGATTGAAGTCCATGTGATTGGAATGCAAGCGTGATATCAGTATTCCGAGCTCTCGCTCGCCGCCGGGTTTGGGTAGAGCAGAATGCCGCACATGATAATCCAGGTCGATTTTGGCTTTTCTTTCCCAATGCGGGTTCAATATCCGCGCCAATTGTCCCGGGTTTTCCAGCTTCAGGTTCCAGGGAGGAACAATCTCACAGTTTTCTTTCATGCGTTGAACCAGGTCTCTTAGAAACGTCTCTGGTGCGTTAGGCGGTAGGGAGAATATCTGCAAATTCCCGACGTGCATCGGTGTATCGATTGAATCGACGGCCAGCCATGACGCGTCTAAAATGTTTACTCGGCTCATCTTGCTTATTCCATGCTGTATAAATTATCGTCCCGAACAGGGTACGTGAACGGGTTCTACCTCGAAGAGGTGTTGAACGAACACGTGTACCACTGACAGAACCGGATTATAACGAAATCTGTGGCGAAGTCTGTGACAATTCTGGACTTTTCAGGACCCACTCGCCTTGAATTGAGTCAATTCACGCCGATTCCGCTGCCTGGTTTGCTAACACTTGTGCATAGACTTCTCGGTCAATATTTCCACCGGATAACACCATGCCAATTTTTTTGCCTTTGAGCGTGGCTTTTTCTTTGATTGCCGCTGCCACTGAAGCCGCGCCTGCACCTTCGGCAATGTTATGGGTACATTCAAAGACATCACGCATGGCCGACTCAATTGCGACGTCGGATACTTCAACAATATAGTCGATTTCTTTCCAAATGATATTTAAGGCGTCTTCGGAAGGGGAGCGGCAGGCCAGCCCGTCTGCCAGTTGGGTGGTTACCGGCGCTTCGATGCGAGCTCGCTGAGCAAAGGAGCGAGCATACGCCGGAGCCTGTGCAGAAACCACGCCGACGATTTTGACGTTGTGTTTCAGCGCTTTTCTTGCTGCCACCATTCCGCAGATACCGGAACCCATGCCAATGGGAATGAACACAACATCCAGATCAGGAACAGCGCGTAACATTTCCCAGCTGTAGGTGGAAACACCCCGAAGAAGCCATGGATGGAAGGGTGGAATAGCGTGTAGATTCTGTTCCTGCGCCAGTTGTTGCGAATACTCCAGTGACGCCTGAAAGTCATCGCCGTGCTCGATGAGTCGAACACCCAAGGCCTTCATGGCCGCATTTTTTTCCCTGCTGTTCCCATGAGGCACGACGACGGTAACGGGGAAATTGAATCTGGCGGCGGCCAGCCCCACACTTTGGCCGTGATTTCCCCGTGTGGCAGTTATAATGCCAGGGCAGTTGGGTTGGTTCTGTTTCAACGCATGGAAGTAAGTCAAACCACCACGAACTTTAAACGCACCCACGGGCAAATGATTCTCGTGTTTCAGCCAGGTTTCGACGCCGAGTTTCTGGTTGAGCAGTGGCCAGCTGTATTGTGGTGTGGGCGACAGGGTTTGATAAACAACTTCAGCGGCCTGATGGATCTCTTCGAGACTGGGAAGCATTTCCATAGTTATCCTTCGGGGGATCCTGTTTCTTTTGAATTAACAGGTAGATTAAACAGACTGCGCCGCCAAGTAAACCAGTGATCAAGCAGGTCAGGTTCAGTGCGTCATGAGAAAGCAGGTAAAGTAATTCGTTATGAGAGGAGAACGGGTACCAGGGGAGCAAGTCTGCGTGCATGATAGTGTCGAGTAACACATGTGTGTAGGTGCCAAGAAATGCGCTGATGCCAACCACCTTCCAGCTCAGGGTGACGGGGGGCAGAGGGAGTCGGGCCAGCAACCACTCAGCGAAATATTTGCCCAGAACCATGGAAAATCCGCCGATGAGGGTGGCCCCAAGGCAGGTGTGGCTGAACCCATGCAGGTGCCCCTGTCCGGTAAGTATGACAAACAATGGTTGCAAGTCCATGATGATTTGCGCAACACCGAATACCACAAGAGAAAAGCTTCCGCGAAAGAGGGCTTTGATGACGAGTCCGGGCCCCATATGCAGTGGTGTGAACGGCACAACGGCACCTTTCAGGCTGGGATGGCCGGCGCGATAGTTTGCGGGTCAAACTGTGCGTACCAGCAAACAAATTCTTCAAAAGGGAGAGGTTTGGCAATGTAATAGCCTTGCAATTTATTGCACCCCCATCGCTCCAGCATTTCCCAGGACTGAGCGTTTTCTACGCCTTCAGCGACCACGGTCAAGCCGATGTTGTGTGCCATTTCAATGGTGGATTTCACGATGACCTGATCCTCTTTATCATTGTCGAGCTGACGAATGAAAGACATGTCAATTTTAAGTTCATCCACGGGCATCTTCTTGAGTTGACTCAGCGAAGAGTAACCCGTGCCGTAGTCATCAATCGAAAGGCAGAATCCAGCCTGTTTAAACCGGTCGAGAATATTGATGGCATACTCCGGGTCATCCAGAACAGCGCTTTCCGTCACTTCCAGAATCAAGTCTGCGGAGCCCAGACCGGCCTCAGTGACCCAGCGTACCACGTCAGTCGGGAGTGAGTCATAGGTCAAATCGTACGCAGAGAGGTTGACGGCGGCCGAGGCAGAGACCGACTGTGACCGCCAGGCCGACACATCCCTGATGACGCGCTGAATCACCCAGCGGGTCAGTTCCGGCATCAGACCGGATTGTTCGGCCAGCGGGATAAATTCTGCGGGCGAAATAAAGCCCAGTTCCGGATGAATCCAGCGAATCAAAGACTCCACCTGGGTGACGCTGCGGGTGCTCAACTCCAGCTTAGGTTGATAGTGCATCAGGAGTTCGTCTCGCTCGATGGCACCTTTGAGATCATTCAGCAGTGTGATGGTTTTGAGGTGCGTGCTGTCCATGCCTTCCTGATAAAAAACAGTAAACGCCTTGTGGTCTTTGGCTTTGCTCAGAGCAATGTTGGCCCGTCTGAGCAACTGGTCTGCCTGGTCCCCATGGTCCGGGTACAATGCAATGCCATAGCGCGCAGAGATGGAAATATCGATGTCATCGACATGAAACTTTTGGGCGAGTTTGGCGGAAAGCGTGTCAATGACCGTTTGCATTTCCTGGCGGGCTTTGCACGGAAACACCAGGGCGAACTCATCGGCCCCAATGCGTGCTGCCAGACCATCATCGCTGGTCAGCGCGGTTAAGCGGAGTGCTACCGACTTGAGTAATTGATCCCCGACATGTAATCCAAAGGTATCGTTCACCTGCTTGAATCGGTTCAGATTCAGTTCCATCACGCTGAAAGGGCTTGCTGTACCCGAATCCTGTATCAACGCGGCGAGGTCGATCAGTATTTTTGCACGATTTGGCATGCCGGTAAGCGGGTCATGGTAAGCCTGATACATGATCCGGTTTTCACGCTGGGCGATACCTCGTTGCATGGATCGGATACTGTTAGCGAGTGCGTTAATCTCGGTGGTGGCTTTTTCTTCCACGGGAATGGATTCGGAGTAGTCGCCACTGCTGATACGTTGGGTGACTCTCACCAGTGTCAGGATGGGGCGCGTGACTTTACCCGAGATCAGCGCGGCCATAAAGACGGAGACTAACAGCGTTGCCAGAGAAATGAGTAACAGCTGGTTGCGCAGATCGATGAAGCGATCACTTTCTTCGGATTTTGATGCGGTGAGGATGCTGCTGATATTCCAGCCGCCCTCGGCGCTGAGCACGGATCGACGATGCACGAGGTCTTTGTCCGCGTGACTGAATGCGGCCCAGGTAATGTCGTCCCGGATAAAATGATCCTTCCACTCGTTTATCCAGTTTTCCAGGCCCGAGATGGTTGACGTGTATACATACTGCATGCGTGCCTCGGGCAGGGCGCGACCGAGAATCGTAACATCCAGGTTTGTGAGGGTTTTGAGCTGAGTGACGAACTCACTGTTGATTTCAAACCCGATGGTGGCCCAGGCAATGGTCACCGGTGCTTTTACCGGCACCAGAACAACCTGATATATCCGGTCATTCAGCAGGGCGATGGTCATCTCTCCATCACTTTTTTGGGCCAGGGTGAGAAAGTCAGGGAACGGGTAGGCTTGCGTGTCCGCTGAGTTCGGGTCAGCGCTGGCGATGAGTTGCCCATTGAGCGCAGAAAGCAACATCAGATCGGCCCCGATGCGCGAGCCATGATTTTCCAATGCGGATTGAATCGTTTCCTTGTCCTCATCGGATACTGCCGCTTTGAATCCAAAGTCCGAGGTAAGCAACTTGGCAGAATCGAAGAGCTGTGTGCCACGAAACTCCATCAGCTTTTGCAGTACATTTTGACCAACCTCCAGGCGATTTCTCACCTGCCGGTCGACATTTTGACTGGTGGCCAGAAATACCGCACCAATGGTAGTCAGGAAAGCCAGAATGATGAGGGCAACGAACAGGCTGAGTATCTTGTTTCTCAAACTACCGGTGTTCATAGCTGGGCATTCCCTTATCCTTGAGTTGAGTGCACTTAATTGATGGGCACGGTGAGAGATTTCGACTCGGAGATCGCTTGCCAGGCATGGTTCACGCCGGCATTGTCAAAGCCAAGAAAGGGGTGCCAGACCGTGACAGATTCCGGTGTGATACCTTCCATAGCCAGGCTTGCCACGCCTTGATCATTGGTGCGGGTGAAAGCGGGTGATTCGGTGATATAGATGTAGGCCAGCATGGCATCGTGTATGTTGCAGCCAAGAACCACAATGCCGGTTTTGTCAAACTGGACCGGTTCTGAAGGAACGCCAGCGTACAGCTTTATTTCAAATCGCTTGGGCTTGGAAAAGGAATAAACATGGTGTCGAACAGTATCGTTGTTCGGAAATAATACCCACTGGTGTTTTTGAATAGGGAGGACAAACGGGACGAACTCCCGATTGATCTGGTCCATGAGCGCAGGTTGTGTGTTCGGGTGATGTTTTGCGTCAAACCGGCGCTGGTAGTCCTGGCGGTCTGGTTCACTGAGATGGAACACTACCACGGCGTCAGTCACCTGCTGGCCGTTGTTATCGACCACCTGAAGTTCCAAAGACAGACCTTGGAGGCTGAATGCCATACACAGTGACCCGCACAGACTGTTCGCTGAAATTCTCCGCAACGTCTTCTCCTGTTCGTTCTCCCGATATCCCCTTAGTTTAGTTCAGAATACAATTTGTTCATAAAAAACGTGTAAGCCAGTTCGTCGTGCGCATTGCGGCAAGGATGGTCTTTCTGCCAGAATACCGGAATCTGAACACATCCGATTTTGAGGTGAATGATGCCAACGTATGATTATCGCTGTGAAGCCAATGAAAAAGTTGTTGAAGTGCGACATGCGATGTCCTTGTCTATTGCGACCTGGGGTGAGTTGTGTGAGGTTGCTGGAATTGATGCCGGGGAGACACCTGCGGCCTCTCCGGTGAATAAAATTCTGAACACCGGTGGCGTGGTGCGCAGTTCAAGTTTAAAAAATCCAGAGGCTCCACCCTGTATGACCGGGCAGGGGTGTGCCGGAGGGCACTGTGGCTTTTGAGAAATGTGTACAATGACAGGCAAATTTTTGAAATTGTTCTAAAATGTTAAAAAATGTCATGCATTTTTAATACGCTTGTGCATAATTGGCAGTGGGTCTATGCGGATAGGTGGTGGACAAGGGATAGGAGACCTCCACGCACGTTTCATTGGTGGATTCAATAGACCTCGCCTCTACTACGATAACAACGGCACAAACTGTTTGGGGCTTGCCCCGAAAATGAGGGTGATTCAAAAAGGCATTGACTGCGTATAGTGTTTTGAATCTGTCATTTTTTGATTTTAGGAATGGAGATGTACCTGTGAATCAGAGACGTTGGGGTGACGCGAACGAGAAGTTCCACCCAAAGACCAGCCGTTTCATCTTTTCAAACAACGAATGGTTTTTCAATACCCGGGAAGAGGGCGTTTTTGGCCCGTATACCTCTAAAGGGGATGCGGAAAGTGCTTTGTGCCAATTTCTGTTTGAACTCCTGGAAAAAAACCAGATTTGTCCAGTCTAAGCAAATTTGCCTGGTCTGAGAATGCGCCCTGAACTTGGGACAATTTTGATACGACCTTGGCAGTTGTTTATACTTTACTTCTTGGAGACTTCCCGGAGTCGCAATGGCGATTCCGGGAAGGTGTGTTAGGCCCGGCCGGCGAAATGACCCGTCGGGGCTGTCAGAGCCTAGTGTAGATCGGGCACCACGCCAGTTTGTGGCATGTCAGCCAATCCAATATCTCGGGCGTGTTGTTCGAAGCCTTTGTTTTTCCAGAAGAAAGCGCCAGGCATGGTGGTTGGGATGACCAGTACATAGAACAACGCGCGCCCAATCAACAAAGTGGTCAACGTGGCTAAACCTGTGCACGTAAACACCAGCAGTGTCACCCAACCGTCTCCTCCGAAAAGGCCCATGCTTACCGCTGCGATTGCCGTTAAGGCAACAAGGCTGTTTCGTAAGGCGTAGGTTTTACCAAAGGTCGTGGACTGGATGTAGTGCGCGGCAGCGCCTTCTCCGGCCTCTGTATTGAGGTAGCGGGCGTGAAAATACAGCCCAATACCTTCGGCAACCAATCCTATCGCCAGTAACGTCGCCAAAGTGGTGACCATTGAGTTCAACACACCAGACTCGCCTGAGAATATCTCTCCGGGGAGGATGAACAGTGCCACAAACACGGCACCGACACTGAACATTGAGCCAAAGAATGACGTGAGTACCTGCCAGTGGTTCCAAAAAGGGCGTGCCTTGATGCGATAAATACAGTGCATGAAATACAGACCGACTAGCCCAGATAGCACAGCAAACGTACCCATCACTGTAGAAAGTACACTAAATACTCGCCAACCGAGCCATGCGCTCAGGATTTCAAAGAAGGTGTAGCCTGCGAGGCCTGCAAAGAACAGCGCTATCCCCAAGGCTTCGCGGCTGAGCGGGGAGTACTTCAGGTTGTTGAACCCTCGATAAAAACGCAGCGGTTTACCGAGATGCAAGGTAGACAGGACGAGTACGCCGGCCTGGAGTGCCATGAGTGAAATCAGCATGGGAAAATAGGCGGCACTGTTCTGTATTCCCTGCAGGGCGTCAATACCAGCGAGGGGCGCGAGGAAAATCATGAGGAATGCCCCAATGATGCCCTGCGTACACAAGGTAAATATGACCAGTGGATTCTCGCGTGAACTGAGTCGTTTCAGGTTCCAGCTCCGCATCTTGCCTTCTTTCTCATCCACTACGGAACGAAACTCTCCATCCTCTTTTTTATGATACTTAACGGGCATGGAATCGGTTCGCCCCATTTCGTTGGGCAGACTTTTCGTTTGTTGAAAACGAATGTTGGGTTGTGTGATGGACGGGTCCGGGAACCCAGGAATCGACGTTTTGATTTGCTCCCGATTTTCCGGCGTGTTTTCAATCACCCCAAAGTTTAGGGCGTTCCCCAGACAGGCGGAAACACAGGCAGGTTTTAAGCCTACCTCCAGACGGTCCACGCACATATTACACTTGCTGACCTGGCCCTGTACCGGGTCCAGTTGTGGCGCATTATAGGGGCACACCCAGGTACAATAACCACAGCCGAAACAGGTGTCCGGATCCTGCAGTACCGCTCCGTACTCTGCGTGTTTCGTATAGGCTTTGGTGGGACAGCCCTTGAGGCAGACAGGATTATCACAGTGATTACACGCCATGGATATGTTCAAGCGCTTGTAGTCTGGATAACTGCCCCCCTCTACATAGCCGACAGAGCGGAAGGCAATGTGGGCCGGGTTTTCATTTTTTTCCGAACAGGCGGCTTCACACGCATGACAGCCAATGCAATTGTCGGCGGTAAAGTGAAACCCGTGCTGTTTATTGCGGTTCGGGTTAGTGCCGACCGATGGATTGTCGTTAATACGCATGGAACGACCTTCGGCGAGGTGGTTCTTCGCGGCTTTAGTGTGATCCGTGATGTCCAGCAGATTGATTTTTTGCCCGTAGCGGTTGACGTCTTCTGCGGTAGGATCATACAGCTTTGCGTAGTTCTGTTCGTTTTCCCGCACCTCGAAAATCCGGCGCTCTTCTGGGCTGAGGGTGCTGTTATCAGCGCCCATGCGGTCGAGTTGATCCCGCACCTTTTTGAGTAAGGCGATCATAATGGTTCCTTAAGAAATCTGGTGTGATAAGTACTTTCCGTCTAGAAGCCTCGGCGCTCAGCGTTGAGCTGAGCGGCTTCCTTTTGGTCTACCGGTTCGATTCGGACGGCGCATTGTTTGAACGCCGGCTGTCTGGAGTAGGGGTCCAGTAAGCCCAGCGAGACACGATTAACGCAGTCGTGAAAATGAAACGGTATAAACACCATGTTTCTCGGAACGCGGTGCGTGAGTTGCACCATGACCACCGCGTCGCCACGGCGGGAAACGATACGGACGTAGGATTGATGTTTCACGCCCAGTTCCCTTGCCGCATCCGGGTTCATCTCCATGTAGGGGGTGGGGCTGAACTTGTTACAGTTACCGAGCTTGCCGGTACGGGTACGGGTATGGAAGTGTTCAACAACACGCCCGCTGTTCATCCAGAACGGATACTGCGCATCGGGGCATTCGTTGTTGTCTTTATAAACAATGGGAATCAACGTTGCCTTACCGGAAGCGGTCTGGAATTTTCCATCTGAGTAAAGGCGCGGATTACCTTTGAGTGTGTCGTTTTCTTCGGATGCACGATAGGGCCATTGAATGCCTCTGGCCTGTTCAATTTTGTCATGGCTCATGCCACTGATGTCCAGTGTGCGCTCAGCGCCAGCGGAAAGTTGCTTCATTTCCTCAAAGGCTTCTGAGGGCGTTTCCGGAAAGTGAATCTTCTCCCCGTTCGGGAAGCGTTTGGCCAATTCCTTAAAAATCCAGAAGTCTGCCTTGCTGTCCCCTTTGGGTTGGACCACCTGGCGGACGATGTTGACACGACGTTCCGTGTTGGTAAAGCAGCCTTCTTTTTCCGCCCAGACCGCTGCCGGGAGGTACATGTGGGAATATTGATTGGTTTCCACATCCTGGTAGCTGTCCTGAACCACCAGAAATTCAAGTTTTTCCAGGGTTTTGCGAATGCGGGATGTCTGTGGCATGGAGGTCATGGGATTGGTGGCAACGAGCCACAAGCCCTTAATCTGGCCGGTTTCTATCGCGGGGAAGATATCCGTTTGCGTTAGTCCACGCTTAGTGGGGAAAAAGTCCGCGTCAATACCCCAGAAATCGGCGATTTCCTGACGATGTGCGTCATTTTCCAGATATCGATAGCCGGGCAGCCCGGAACAGGAAGACCATTCCCGGGTACCCATGGCGTTGCACTGGCCGGTAATGGAAAGGCTGGTGCCGCCGGGTTTTCCGATGTTGCCGGTAATCAGGTTCAAGTTATTGATGTTGACGACGCCGTCTGATCCATGAGTACTCTGATTGATGCCCATTGTCCAGATGCTCATGGCAGCGCCGGCTTTGGCATACAGACGAGCGACGTTTCGGATCGTGTCTTCGTCAATACCGCAGATTTTCGCTGCTGAAATCGGGTCATAACCCTTGACGATTTGCTCGATTTCTTTAATGCCTGCGGTATGGGCGTCTATGTAGGCACGATCTTCCAGTCCCTCGTCCAGAATCACATGCATTAAGCTGTTGATCAATACAACATCCGTTCCGGGTGTAATCGGTAAATGAATATCCGCAAACTGGGCAAGCATGGTAACGCGGGGGTCGACCACAATCAGCGGGAACTTGCGCTTTTCCAGGGCTTCTTTCAGCCGCCAGTAGATAATCGGGTGTTGCTCGGGAAGGTTGGAACCAAACGCAATCAGGCATTCTGTGTGCTCGAAATCATCGTAACAACCGGGAGGGCCATCGGAGCCGAAAGAGCGTTTGTAGCCGGACACGGCGGAGGCCATACAGAGGGTAGTATTGCCATCATAATTATTGGTACCAATGCAGCCGCGTGCGAGTTTACCCAAGGAGTAAAATTCCTCGGTGAGCAGCTGACCGGTGGATACGATCGCGAAAGCGTCTCGGCCCCAGGTGTTTTGAATGCGCTGAATCTCGGATGCCATTTTGTCAAAGGCGGTATCCCAGCTGACGGGTTGGAACGGATGGTAGTGCTTGCTGCGCATTAACGGTTTGTCGCCGCGACCAGGGGCATCAAATAGCTCATGCTCGAAGATTCCCTTGATACAGAGCTTGCCCCGATTGACGTCTGCGCCGGCATTGCCACGCGTCGCCACCGGTTTGCCTGCGTCGTTCAATCCAACTTCAATGGAACAACCGGTAGAACAGTATCCACAGGTGGTGTATTTCCATTGCGTTACTTGTTTGTCTTTGATTTTGATCGGCTTATGATCCGGTCTTCCCAGTAACATGATTAACTCCAGATATGTGTGCGAAATCAGATACCCGGCACGATTGTTTTATTGGGTTGCCTCTCATGGGCAGATGCGCCGTGGTGGAAAAACGTGTGCAGACGAGGATGTCGTCTGCACGGTTCGCATCAAGTGGATTGATGCGAGAGTAGAGCTCATGCGGTTATGCTGCCGTTTGAATACTCGCAGCAACCAGGACTTCATTGTTGATCACTGAGATCGGGTACACGTGCACAGAGACGCTTTCGTCTTCGAGGCATACACCGGTCTTGAGATTATAGTGGTGCTTGTACAGTGGGGAGGCAATGTACGCTTCCCCTTTAATATGTGCGGTTAAACCGCGTGAAAGCACGTTGGCATCGCCAATGGGGTCGTAATTGCTGATGCCATAGACCTCGTCGGAGTTTCCGATGCGGAACAGGGCGACCTGCTCCCCGGCAACCAATGCGCATACGCCGGTATTGGGGGCGATATCATCAAGTTTGCAGACTGAAACATAATTCTGTTGGGTCATGTTTAGGCTCCTTCGCGAAAATTAAAATTCTTTTGCTCTATTCTGCTCAAGCGACTTCAACCGCTTGAATGCGATCCTTTTCATCGGCGGTCGCTGGTCGAATCTGTCCACGTTCAATTTCAAAAACAACGTTGTCATCTTTCTGGTCGCTGTTGATGAAATGGCTGAAACGCTTCAGTTTCTCAGGATTTTCAATCGTCGTTTTCCACTCACACTGGTAGTTGCCCACAACCAGCGCCATCTCGTCTTCCAGCTGCTGTGCCAGCCCCAGTTTGTCATCGATAATGACTTCTCTGAGGTAGTCGAGACCGCCCTCCATATTGTCCATCCATACGGAAGTACGCTGGAGTCGATCCGCCGTCTGGCAGTAGAACATCAGGAAGCGATCGACGTATTTGATTAATGTTTCCTTATCCAGGTCGGTCGCGATCAAGTCGGCGTGACGGGGTTTCATACCGCCGTTACCACACACATACAGGTTCCAGCCGTTTTCAGTGGCAATGACGCCAACGTCTTTGGATTGGGCTTCCGCGCACTCCCGGGTGCATCCGGAAACAGCGAATTTCAGTTTGTGCGGGCTACGCAGACCTTTGTAGCGGTTTTCGATTTCAATCGCCAATCCGACGCTGTCATCGACGCCGTAGCGACACCAGGTGCTGCCAACGCAGGACTTGACGGTACGCACGGATTTACCATATGCGTGGCCCGTCTCGAAGCCTGCATCTACCAGCTTGCGCCAAATGAGCGGGAGTTCATGCAGCTGAGCGCCGAACAGGTCGATGCGCTGCCCGCCGGTAATTTTTGTATACAGGTTAAACTCTTTCGCAACCTCACCCAGGACAATCAGTTTTTCGGGGGTAATTTCTCCCCCCGCAATACGCGGCACGATGGAGTAGGTGCCGTCTTTTTGCATGTTGCCCAGGAATATGTCGTTGGTGTCCTGTAATCCAATGTGCTTGTCATCCAGTATGTAGTCATTCCAGCAGCTGGCCAGAATAGAGCCAATCGCAGGCTTACAGATCTCACAGCCCTTGCCGGAGCCATGTTTTTCGAGCATTTCTTCGAATGAGTGGATGTTGCCTACGCGCACCAGGTTGTACAGATCCTGACGGGTATAGGCAAAGTGTTCACAAATGTCTGTGTTGACTTCGACGCCCAGCTTTGTGAGCTCTGAGTTCAGTACCTGGGTCACCAGTGCTGCACAACCTCCGCAGCCGGTGCTTGCCTTGGTGGCATCTTTCAGGTCACCCATGGTGCAGCAACCACCTTGCACGGCGTCCTGGATCTGACCTTTGGTGACATCAAAGCAGGAGCAGATTTGTGCCGCTTCAGGCAGTGCGTCCACACCAATACCGGCAGGGGCAGCGCCATCTCGCTGAGGCAGAATCAGGGCGTCCGGGTGCTCCGGCAGATCCATATCGTTGAGGTGCAGTTGAAGCAGGGTGCCATAGGCGTCCGCATCGCCAATTAACACCGCGCCCAACAGTTTTTTACCCGCGGCGTCTACAACCAGTTTTTTGTACACCTCGTTGACTTCATCTTTGTACGTGAAGTTGCGTGCGCCTTCCGTGCGCCCGTGCGCATCGCCGATACTCGCCACGTCAACGCCCATCAACTTCAATTTGGTGCTCATGTCTGCGCCGGTAAACTCTGTCGCCTCTGCATTGAGATGCTCGGCAACGGTTTTTGCCATCTGGTATCCCGGTGCGACCAAGCCGAAGATTCTGCCTTCCCACAGGGCACATTCACCGATGGCGAATATGTCCGGGTCGGAGGTTTGACAGAAGTTGTTAACCACGATACCGCCGCGCTCGCCGATCTCCAGGCCGGTCTTTCGGGCAAGCTCATCTCTGGGACGGATACCGGCGGAAAAAAGAATCAGATCGGTTTCAAGCATTTCACCATCAGAGAACTCCATACAGGTGGCGCAATTTTCACCATCGGTGATGTTTACCGTGTTCTTTTCGGTGTGCACTTTTACGCCCAGTGCTTCTATTTTACGACGGAGTAAAGCGCCGCCATCTTCGTCGACCTGAACGGCCATCAGACGAGGCGCGAATTCCACGACGTGAGTTTCCAGACCCAGATCCTTAAGGGCTTTGGCTGCTTCCAGACCGAGCAGGCCACCCCCGACAACGACACCCACCTTTGCGTTCTTCGCTACGGCCATAATGCTTTCAAGATCTTCGATGGTACGATAGACGAGGCACTCTTCCCGATCTTTGCCGGGAATCGGCGGCACAAATGGGTAAGAACCGGTGGCGAGTACGAGTTTGTCGTAGGCGACCTTTTCACCGGAAGCGGTGATGACTTCCTGAGCGTCGCGATCAATATCAACCACTTCACCGTTCAGAAAGACTTCAACCTGATGCTCTTCATAGAATCCTGGTTGAACCAGAGAGAGATCTTCTGCCGTTTTCCCGCTGAAATACTCACTCAAATGAACTCGGTCGTAGGCAAGGCGAGGTTCTTCACAAAATGTGGTTAAAGAATAATTCTGCTTGGCAGGGGACTCAGCCATAAACTCGATAAAGCGATGGCCTACCATGCCGTTTCCTACAACTACCAGTTTTTTCTGTTCAGACATGCTCTTCTCCGAATCTGAGTGTGGTGCGTGACAGCCACAGATTTCAATATATTGAAGAGTATTTTGCAAACGCTGTGCCATAGTTTGTTTGCGTAAGCTATAACTAATAAAAACAATGGGATAGGGCGTTCTTGGGCGCGTTCTCGTCGAAGAAATACGCGAAATGTGCTGTGGAATAGTGCGGTGATTCTGAAATGGGTGTACTGATATGGTGCGAAAAGATCCCGCTCTGTGTCAGTTGTGTGCACTATATGAGTGCGCGGGAGGTTTGCGTCAAATTCACCGTGCTATATAGATGAAGAAAGAAAATCAGATGCTGAAAATTGGCGATAAAACGTCCAAGTGATGCGTTACGGTGCAGTTTTGCGTTGCTGAAAGGGGCAGACAGCGGCTGAACCGGGTAAGTGCACCCTAATGGGGCTGCAAAGATACCTATAAAGGGGTATCTTTGCTCTCTGCTAGTGCTACTCAAGGTATAAAAGTGAGAAGGTAAGGGGTTTCTTGTGTGTTTTAAGATATTGATATAAAAGTAATAAATATAATAGTTTTGCATTGTGGCATTTATCTTGAATGGTACGGCTCAACCTATTTTTCATTTTTTTCGTTTAACCATTGATAGAAGGATAGCCACTATGAGTCATTCCGAAAAAATCAACATTTTCTCGTTTACGGGGAAGATGAAGATTCTTCACATGAGTTGGATCGCATTTTTTATCACCTTTTTTGTGTGGTTTAACCATGCACCACTATTAGGTGCCATTGGCGAGACGCTGAACCTGACCAAGGAACAGGTCAAAACGCTGTTGATTCTCAACGTCGCATTAACGATCCCGGCGCGAATCATTATTGGCATGTTGACGGACAAGTTTGGTCCACGTATCACGTATTCCGCATTACTGGCGGTGAGCAGCATTCCCTGTTTTATGTTTGCCATGGCAGACACCTTCACGCAGGCGGCGATTGCACGTTTTCTGCTGGGTTTCATTGGTGCAGGGTTTGTTATCGGTATTCGTATGGTGTCTGAGTGGTTCCCGGCGAAACAGTTGGGAACGGCTGAAGGCATCTATGGTGGCTGGGGGAACTTCGGTTCTGCAGCTGGCGCAATGTTGTTGCCGACGCTGGCGCTGGTTTTCGGCGGTGACGAAGGCTGGCGTTATGCGATCGGCTTGACCGGTCTGATTTCACTGGTATTCAGTGTCATCTACTACCGTTCTGTAACCGATACACCCAAAGGGTCGACGTATTTCAAGCCGAAGAATATTGGCGGTATGGAAGTAACCAGCAAAAGTGACTTTGTTTTCCTGATTGTGATGAAAGTGCCCATGTATGCCGCATTGGCATTGTTAACCTGGAAGCTGTCTGCTGGTGTGGGTATGTTAACCGAAGGTGCTGCTACCGCTATTTACGTCGGTCTGGGAGCGCTGTTTTTATTCGATTCTAATAAAGCCTATCAGATTAACAAAGAGATTTTTGTCAAGCCGGTGCCAGAGATTCACCGCTACCAGTTCAAGCAGGTGGCAGTGTTGAACGTTTTGTATTTCGCGACCTTTGGGTCCGAGTTGGCCGTCGTCTCCATGTTGCCGCTCTTTTTCGCGGAAACGTTCGACCTGAGCCCCGTGTTGGCTGGTTTGGTGGCTTCAGCGTATGCTTTTATGAATTTGATGTCTCGCCCTGGCGGCGGATTGATCAGTGACAAATTTGGTCGTAAGAAAACGCTGTTGATTCTGACAGCGGGTCTGGCCGTCGGTTACGCGGTCATGGGTGTGATTGATTCTTCCTGGCCGCTGGTACTGGCCGTTGTGGCTGCAATGGCGTGCTCTTTCTTCGTGCAGGCGGGTGAGGGTGCGGTTTTTGCCGTGGTACCATTGATCAAGCGTCGTTTGACCGGACAAATTGCCGGTATGACGGGGGCGTACGGAAATGTGGGCGCGGTGTTTTATCTGACGGTGCTTTCCATGGTTTCCTATCAGACGTTCTTCTTTGTGATTGCTGGCACCGCGGTACTTGGCTTCGTTGCGCTGTTTTTGCTGAAAGAGCCGGAAGGGCAGGTAGCGGAAGTGATGCCTGATGGCAGTGTAGCGCTGATTGATGTCGCGTAATTGCTCAGGTAGCATACGGGGAAGGGCAGCTTAGGTTGCCCTTTCGTGTTTTTAAACCAAGTACAATCAGGTAAGGCGGCATGAAGCAATTGTCCATTCATTTCAATGCCAGCACCTCGGCAGGCGTGAAAGAAGAAAACCAGGATGCCTGGGGTTTTGAATCCCCGGAAGGCTCAGCGCTGGTCAACAAAGGCATCGTGGCCATTGTTGCCGATGGTGTCAGCAGCAGTGAAGCGGGAAGAGATGCCAGCCATACGAGTGTGAGCAGCTTTCTGGCAGATTACTATTGCACGCCGGACAGCTGGACGGTCAAACATGCTGCTGCCCGCGTTATCTCTGCCCTGAATTCCTGGTTGTACTCTCAGGGGCTCACTTATCGGGATGCCATGCATGGGCTGGTGACTACCTTTTCCTGTCTGGTGTTTAAATCCGCGACGGCGCACATCATTCATATCGGTGACAGTCGAATTTATCGTATTCGTGACAAGGAGGTAGAACAGCTTACCCGGGATCACCTGGCGAAAATGCCTGATCAGAAAACGTTCCTGGCCAGAGCACTCGGCGCGGATGTGCATGTGGAGCTGGATTACCGGCGCGAATCGTTGTTGCCAGGGGATGTGTACTTCATGGCGACGGATGGTGTGTATGAGTTTGTCGGCCCGGAAGAAATGATGGCCAAACTGGCTGTACTGGATAACGATTACCAGCGACTCTGTGATTGGGTGATTGCAGAGAGCTTGAGTCGAGGAAGCAAGGATAATCTGACCTGCGCTTTTGCGCGCGTGGAGAGTATCGCCGTTGAGGAAGAGGAAGAAGTTTACCAACAACTGACGAATCTGCCGTTTCCCCCAGATTTGGAGCCTGGTAATAAACTGGACGGTTACCGGATTTTGCAGGAGTTACATGCCAGCAATCGCAGTCAGTTATACCTGGCGGAAGATATGGCGTCGGGCGAGTACGTGGCGGTCAAAACACCTTCTGTCAATTATAAGGATGATCCTACGTATCTGGACAGTTTTATTCGGGAAGAATGGATTGGCCGGCGGTTGAGTCATCCGGGCGTGATGCAGATTTTCCAGCCACGGCAGGAGAAACGTTTTTTATATCATGTGTGTGAGTACATTCAGGGAAAAAGTTTGCGCCAATGGATGCAGGACAATCCAAAGCCGTCGATTGATGCCGTGCGGCAGGTCGTTCAGCAGGTGTGTAATGCGGTGCGGGCATTACACCGGATGGATGTATTGCATCAGGACTTGAAGCCAGAAAACATTATGATAGATGAGCGGGGGAGGATTCGGCTCATCGATTTTGGTTCGGCTCGGGTGGCAGGGCTGGGCGAAGCTCAACCGGTGATTCAGACGGAATTACCCGCAGGAACCCGGGATTACACCGCACCGGAATATTTGTTAGGGCAGGCAGGGAGTGGCGTTTCGGATTTGTATTCGATCGGGGTGATCGCCTATGAAATGCTCACGGGTGAGCTCCCCTATAAGCAGCAGTTGGGGACCAGTTATCGTATAAAATCGCTGAACCATTTACGGTATCGCTCGTTATTGACGAAGCGTCCCGATTTGCCGGATTGGATTGATAAAACTTTCGCCAAAGCGATCGCTCCCAACGTGAAAGACCGATACCAGGTGATGTCCGAGTTCTGTTTTGATCTCAGCAAACCGAATCCGGAGTTTCTGCGAAAAATTCAGGTGCAGCCTTTGCTGGACAAGAACCCCGTGCTCGCCTGGCAGTGGATTTCCGGCGTTTTGTTCGCAGTGAATTTGTATTTGTTGTATTTGGTGTTCCGATAAGCATCTGCACCGGATTTAGAGCCGACCATCAAGAAGTGCTTGGAGATCCTTTGAGAGCGAATCGCCGGAGAGCACCTCTCCATGGCTGGGGATAAGTACATTCGGCCGATCGGCTTGAACTTGCCTGAGGGCCCAGGTTTTAAACGCAGTGCGGTCGTCCAGTAACAACCATTTAACCACTTGACTCATCTTGAGTCCCGGTGCGGTATCCATCAATTTTTGCATCATCCGTGCGATAGGTTGGTTGGAATATCGTTCGTAGGATTGAAAACTGTCGCAAGTGATCCAGACGCGCTGTTCTCCGGTGGATTTGGTTATCCAGAGGTCGCCACCCCGGTGCCCGGGCGGGACCACCACCTGGTAACCCGCTGACAGGGGGACCGGACAGCGTTCAGCCGCCCGAATGTGGGTGATCCCTTTTTTCGCCAGCCGCGGTATGGCCTTTTCGCTGGCATACAACGCCGCTTTCGGGAATGCTTCCCGCCAGGCAGCAACGCCCATGTAGTGATAACTGTTCGGCATGACCAGGTTGATCTGGATGTGTTGTCTCGGCCATTCTTTCGGCCAATCGTCGAGCAGGGACTTACCGGGGCTGACAATGGTAAACACCTGAGGTGCAACACGCAGAACCACCGAGTTGGAGGCGAAATTGGGCACGACGTATTGGCCGACATAAAGCTCGGGCAAACCGTCGATTGGTAGCCATTGGTTTCTTTTCATTCAACATCCTTTGCATAAACGTGGAAAACGGGCGTTGTGCCCGTTTTTACATTGTCGTATTTGTTTCCGTTATTGCTGAAGCAGAGGGAAGGACCAGGTTCCGTAACATCCAGTACCCGTTTCCTTGGCTTCGAAGGGATAGTCTTGTCGGTAGTTGCCCCCGGAGAAAAGCCTTCCATCCCACTCTACCCCCCAGGTACCCCCAACAAATTCACCGCACTGTCCCACGCTGGCTTCTGTTGAGTCGTCCCAGGCGGAAATGCCACCGGCACCATCTTCGAGGGTCAGTGAGACATTAAACGACTCACAATCCATGGAAACCGTGGCGTCGTAGAGTTCGCATGTCGTTCCCCCGTCGGTTTCAATCCAGTTGCAGCGTTCCGCTGTGTAGGTGATACTTTGAATTGAAGGCGTTCCGGAACCGGAAAACGTACCGTTGTATACGGAAATTACAGGAATGTCCACCTCAAACTGCGCCTCAAGAGCGTAGGTGAAGTTGAGTGTTTCCGCGTCTCTGAAGCTGGCATTGGGTACGTCGAACGAAACGTTCTGGGTGGCCGTTGATCCGCTGATGCTGATGGGCACATCCACATTCTGGAAGCAGACTTCGCTTTGCTTGAGTTTGAGCACGTAGTTGCCTTTTTTATGCGGCAGAAACATCTCATAGTAACCGCGACCATTTGCGCCATCATTGCTTGATGCCACATAAGAATGAGTGAACCAGGTAGACTTGGCACCCGTGCTGGGATCCTCAAGCCACACTAACCCGCCTTTTACCCTTTCGGTTTCGTTTCCTCCCTCTTCATTCTTTCTTGGCCAGACGACGTGACCCTTGATTTTGGGCGCGGGTTCCAGTTCAGGGATCAGGTAGAGGACGATGGCCTTTTCGATAGAAGATGGGCGGATCTGGCTGACGGATTTTGTTGGCTCATTGGGTGCGGTTCCCAGCTCACCCGCACCGACGACGCCATCCGAGACAGCGATGGTGTATTCCTTCACAATGTATCCTTCGGATTCGAAGCGAATGGTGTGGCTTCCTGCGCCAAATTTTCTGTCGATACTAAACGGCCTGTTTGCGGTGACTTTGTGCTCACTGTTGCCTTCGGAGGAGAATATTTTAACCCAGGTTTGTGCGTTGTCTTCGCGGATCATACCGTTGCCATTGGTCGTATAGATCTCTCCTGCGACTCTGGCTTTGAGTGTGGTTTCCGTTGTCGGCCAGCCCAACAATCCGGAAACGACCCCAGCGATGCCCGTGGCAATGGATTTTGGATCTTTGGTGAGAACGCCCGCAGCGAGGTCAACCCCGGCGGAGCCATAGCCCAAAGCAGAGCTGTCATTATATACGCTCGCAAACCCCATGACGGCGCTGGCACAACCTACGGCAATGGGAGCAGTAATACCACCGGTCGCAATCGCCTGCGATCCGCAGAGGAAAATGCCAACACTGGTTCCAACGACGCCGATAGCGTAGGCGGCCATAGAGGGTTCATTGGCGGTAAATCTGTGAGCGTTCACGAATTTAATTTCATGGGACTGCATGTTGAGTGCACTTACCATCATGCTCACTTGTGAATGCGTCTCTTGTCTGCCATCTGAGTACGTGATCGTGACGTCTACAGTTGATCCCGTATGATTTGAGTAGGTAAACACGGTGCCATCGGACTCCATCCGTATAATCTGGCCCAGCGTGTCAAACTCTATCAGGATCAGTGCGCCATCCGATCCCTCATAAACTGCTCCGAGCAGGGCATCAGCACCCACGGGTTGGCTGCCATCAAAAATTACGTAAAAGGCCTCGCCAAGTTCGTTGTTTACCGTCACGGCTTTATTGTTTTTGGGGTCCGTTATGATGTTCACTTTGGTTTCTGGCAGCGCGTAATCTGTCGGTGAGGCAACAATGGTTGAGTCCGTTACGTTCTGAGGATCGTCGCCAGTGTCCGGGTCTGGCTCTGGGTCCGGATCAGGTTGCGGGATCTCGGCGGTACGGTCACCACAGTCGTTGCAGTCGGAACCGAGTGCACACACACTGTAGGCGGCCCCTGTGCCGCCATCGTCACATTGGCCATCTGAGGTGAACCGGCAACCTTCATTGCAGGCAGTATTGGCAGTGCGCATTCCACAGTCCGCGCAGTCTGAACCCAGGTTACACACCGCGTAATCAGAATGGGTACCGCCATCATCGCAAGCGCCATCACGTGGATAGCCGCACGTATTATCGCAATAAGCGGAGTCCGTGCCGGGATTCTTCCATAAGGCGACCAGCAGGTCGGATGCGGTCATCGCTCGAGTGACGCTGTCACTGCTCTCATCCACAATTTCGAGCACGCCTTTGGCGGGATCAATATCCCGGTAAGTCACGCTCCCCGCAGAGAGTGCATTGGAAAAGTAGTCAGCCAGCTGGAGTTTATTGGCCACAATGGTCTGGTCGGTTCCCGTTGCGCCGCTGAGCACATTGAGGGTGATGGTTTGCAGGTTCATGCGTCCCGACGTGAGTTCGTCCAGGTACCATTGCTTGCCGGCAGCGTCCGGGTCACGGTTAAACATTTGTCGGTAAATCGAATCGATCAGTTCACTGTTGGATAAGGTGCCATAGCGATCCGTAAACTCAGCGGAGACGCCGAAGGCATCAATAATGTTGCTCAGATTGCCGCCCTCATCATCCATTCGGCAGGCCCAGTAGTCGATGCCAGCAGGGTCGCCGGGTCGGCCATAGTAGGATATATAGGATTTCTGCACCCAGGTGTTTGAACCGGCTGAACAGGCAGCCAAAGCCAGGGGTGAAGAGAGTAGGGTGATAAGGGTTGAAAGTAATGTGGGAATGAGTAAAGCGAAAAACGAGCGTAATTCACTGGTGACCATGCAGCACTCCTGAACGGGGGTGATTCGGCATCCTGACGTCAACGTGCATCCTTTCTGTCTTGTAATTTTCTACCTATTTGGTGTTATCTGCTTTGACGAGAAACAATTTTATTCAAGAGAGCGCTTTATGTGCTCCAAACGGTATAAAACAAAGGAAGATAAAACGGGCACACGGCCTGTTTTATCTTCCAAGGATACTCATTGCTGGAGTATGGGGAAGGTCCACCGCCCGGAGCAGCCCGTTTCTCTGCTCGCTCCGGGTTCCATATCTCGGTCTTCCAGCGTGCCGCCGTTCCATAGGCTACCTTGATAGGTGACATTGTAAGCGGTGTCGTTGATTTCACCACACTGGCCAATTTCAACGGGCAGAGATTCACCGTCCGATTCGAGGGTACCGGCGCCGTCCTGTAAGTTAATGTGAAAGTCAACCACGGAACATTCGAGCTCAACACTGGCGATTTCAGTGACGCAGCCTTCTTCAGAACAGCTTTCATAGGGGTAGGTATACGAAATTAGCTCTTCATTCGGTGTGATGGTTCCACTGAATCTGCCGTTGTAGACGGAAATTACGGGGATATCCAGATCTATGGATGCTCCACTATTGAAACTGAAATTCAACGTTTCGGCATCTCGAAAAGCGGCTTTGGGTACGTCAAAAGAGACGTTCTGGGATGCTGTTGAACCCGAGATACTCACCGGGATATCGACATTTTGAAAGCAAACCTCGTTCTGTTGCAATTTCAGCACGTAGTTACCGCTTTTTCGCGGAAGGTAAAGCTCGTAGTATCCGATACCATGTTCACTGATGTCGCTGGATGCAACTGTGGCTTGGGCAAACCACGCAGCTTTGGCTCCGCTGCCTGCATCCTCTAACCACACTTGACCGCCTCTGACGATTTCCGTTTCAGTGAATCCGCCTTTCTTCTGCCTTGGCCACACGACATGCCCTTTAATCCTGGGGGCTTTTTCCAGTTCTGGTACAAGCCAGAGCAAAACCGGTTTATTCTTCGATGTGGGGCGGATCTCTTTGATCACTCGGGTGGCTTCGCCCGGAGCCGTTCCTTTTTCACCGACGGTAACGGCGTCATCTGAAATTGCGACCACGTATTCTTTCGTGATATAGCCCCTGGCTTCAAATCGAACCGTATGAGAGCCGGGACCGACCAATTTGCTCAAGATAAAATGATCATTGGAATTGGTTTCGATCGATTCGTCTCCATCGGTGGAATCCACTAACACCAAAGTTTCGACTTCTTCGTTTTGGCTCAATGGCTCGTGGGTGGCTAGTGCATGCACTTGCCCAGTGATCGCTGCCTTGAGAACAACCTGATCGCTCTCCCAGCCCAGCAGAGTAGATGTCGCACCAAAAAGGCCGGATACCAGGCTGGCTTTATCCCCGGCAGCAAGACTGCTGACGATATCTACGGAGGAAGACGTCGCACCAACGTATTGGTTACCCAGGGCCGTGCCCACCGCGCCGGCAACGGCGTTGATACAGCTGAGTGTCAGCAGTGCGCCAGCACCGCCTGATCCAGCCACGGCTGAGGCACAGACGACGATGCTGATGGAAGTACCAATAAAGCCCATGGCAAAGGTTGCTACCTCTTGGCCATCATCGAGTTGTTTGAATCCTCTGCCAGCAACACGACGAATGAACTCTTGATTTGTGGTGCCTGCGATGAGCGGTACGGACGGATGGTTTTCCGTCGAGCCGTCAGCATGGGTAATCGATATATCAACGGTGCCGGAAGTGTAATTGGAGTAGATGAAAACAGATCCTTCTACTTCCATGCGAGTGGCTTGGCCAGAAGCGTTGAACTCGATGGTCGCGATGGTACCCTCCGGAGTTTGATAGACCGCGCCTAATATAGCGTCATTGCCGATCGGTTTCGTACCGTCAAACAAGACCGCGTAACCTTCACCCATTCGGTTGATGGCCGTGACCGCTTTGTTGTTTTTACTGTCGGTAACAACTGCGATACCTACCTCCGGGAGATCGGAGGATGCCGGGGGATCTTCCGGGTCAGAACCGCCATCACCAGGATTTGGCTCAGGTTCAGGTTCGGGTTCGGGATCAGGGGGAGGAATCAGCTCGTCACGGCTGCCACAATCGGAACAGTCTGAGCCGAGCGTACAATAATTGTATTCCGAGTTACTCCCGCCATCGTCACAAACGCCGTCTTTGGCGTAAGCACAGTAGTCGTTACAGGGAGCATACACCACGCGCATACCGCAGTCAGAACAGTCAGTGCCAATATTACACACGCGGTATTGGGCCCCTTCACCCGCGTCATCGCAGGCACCATCTTTAGCAAAGGAGCAAGTATTCGAGCAGAACGCGCTATTCTGGGCATTGAGTGTTGCCCAAAGATTGACCAGCAAATCTGCGGATGTTTGTGCTTGTGTGAGGCTGCTCTCTTCTTCATCAACGATGTCGAGGACTGATTTGGCCAGATCGATATCCCGGTAAGTCACGCTCCCCGCAGAGAGGGCATTGGAAAAGTAGTCAGCCAGCTGGAGTTTATTGGCCACAATGGCCTGGTCGGTTCCCGTTGCGCCGCTGAGCACATTGAGGGTGATGGTTTGCAGGTTCATGCGTCCCGACGTGAGTTCGTCCAGGTACCATTGCTTGCCGGCAGCGTCCGGGTCACGGTTAAACATTTGTCGGTAAATCGAATCGATCAGTTCACTGTTGGATAAGGTGCCATAGCGATCCGTAAATTCAGCGGAGACGCCGAAGGCATCAATAATGTTGCTCAGATTGCCGCCCTCATCATCCATTCGGCAGGCCCAGTAATCGATGCCAGCAGGGTCGCCGGGCCGGCCATAGTAGGATATGTAGGATTTCTGCACCCAGGTGGTGGAACTCGCCGAACAGGCTGCAGCAGCACTTGGCGAGTGAACAAGCAGTGTGATGAGTGAAAGCAGGGGAAGGATCAGCAGGTTAACAAAAGAAGCAAAACCATTGGCTTTCATGAAGCTCTCCTGAGGGGATCAGTCAGGCTTCCCTGCATTTCAACGACGACTCCTTTCTGTCTACAATTTTCTACCTATTTGGTGTTATATTTTTTGACGAGTAGCAAGTTTTTGCCGTGTCGGCGATGCGAGACTGAATTCTATGGGCAAACACCGGGATAACGGGTCAATGACTTGCACAAAATATGCGCAATGCTTATGCTGGAACGTTAAGTAGCCTTGGGGATGGAGGTGAGTATGCGGCAGCGTTTATGTGGATTCATAGTGGGCTTGAGCACGTTATTCCTGTTTTTGCCTTCGCCATTGTTGGCCAGCGATGGAGTAACGCTGACCAGCTGTAAAGTGTTACGTGTCACGGGAAATCCGTTTTATCCGCCTGCTTTGTGGGCTTCTAAGAAGAACAACAATAAATTGGTGGGGCTGGCCGTTGAATTTCTTGAAACCGCCCTGGAGCCAACGGGTATTGAAGTGAATCCGATCAATTCTGATACCTGGGCAAGAGCGCAGGTACAGGCGCGCTCCGGTGCGGTGGACATGCTCGCGGGGGCTTTCATTACCGAAGAGCGTCAAACCTATATGGATTATGTGCAACCCCCATTTATGGTGATGCCGAGTGTGGTGTGGGTGCGAAAAGGGGCAGAGTTTCCTTACAGTACCTGGAGTGACCTGAAAGGGAAACATGGTGTGACATTAATTGATAACAGTTTTGGCCAGTCGTTTGATGAGTTTTCTGCGCAAAATCTGGAGGTGATGGGGGTTCGGTCGGCGGAACAGATTTTCCAGTTGATTTCCGCTCGGCGAGTTGATTATGGTCTCTACGAACTCTACCAGGGCAAGGCCATGGGTCAGGTGTCTCCCGTGCTGGATGATATTACCTATCTTCTGCCAGCGATCAGCTCAGAGGGATTATATTTTACGCTGTCCAAATCGTCCCCTTGCCGCACCCCCCAACTTAAACTGTTTTTGGACGAACGGGTGAAAACACTCGTCGAATCCGGTTTGGCAGAAAAACTTGCCAATAAATACCTGGAACGTTGGCGCGACGCCCATTGACGCAAAATGGGCTCGAAATCATTCAGATACCAGCCAGCGCGCCAGCCAGCGAGACTGATCGGATTGTTTCAAGTGTGTCAGTAACCAGGGCAACACGGCCTCCATTTCCGGCAGAAGTTTCCAGGGGGGATTGATGATCAGCATGCCTGAACCGGTCATCCCGCGTTCGGCGGTATCCGGCAAGACAGTAAGCTCCAGTTGCAGGATTTTTCGAATGCCGGATGCTTTGAGGCGGTTCTCCAGGTGACGAACGTTCCGCCGATCCACGACGGGATACCAAAGAGCATAGATTCCCGTGGCCCATTTTCTGTGTGCGTCAATGAGAGCGGCGACCGCATCTTCGTATTCAGAACTCAGCTCATACGACGGGTCCATTAACACCAGGCCCCTGCGCTGAGAAGGGGGCACACTGGCTTTCAGCTTTTGATAACCATTTTCTCGATGAACTTTTACGCGGCGATCGCGTTGGAAATGCTGAGAAAGGCGTTGATAGTCGGTTGGGTGCAATTCGGTAAGTTGAAGGCGGTCTGATGGCCGACACAACAATTCTGCGATTTTTGGACTGCCGGGGTAGTGTGTCAAAGCCCCTGTCGGGTTTAGTTGTTTAACCGTATTCAGATAGCCAGTGGCTGACTCCGGGCACGGCGCAGACCAGAGCGCACCAATGCCGCCTTTGAATTCGCCCACCTTTGTCGCTTCGGGTGCATTCAGCGCGTAACAGCCTGCACCGGCATGTGTGTCTATGTAGACGAACGGTTTTTCTTTGAGTTTTAACGCTTCGAGTATTTGACAGAGCACAATGTGCTTGAGTACATCCGCATGGTTGCCGGCGTGATAACTGTGTCGGTAGGAGAGCATAGTCCTGCGTCCAGAAAAAGCGGAATTATAACCAATCGGCAGGGGCTATTTAAGTGCCTCTGAAGCGTTGGCCTGTGGATGCGCTGCAAAAGGTTATGGCGAATCTCGGCTTTCTCGTCGCTATGATGTTTGTACAATCATCCGAAAGGATCGAAGAGCAGGCCTACTCTGGACGGTGCCAGGGAAACCCTGCTATGGTTTTGCTTCTCTCTTCTAAGGAGATGGAAAACGCATGAATCCTGCTGACTCGACACACATCTATCTTTTTGACTGGGGAGATACGCTCATGGCGGATCTTCCCGGCTACACAGGACCGATGAAAGACTGGGAGACGGTGGTCGCCATGCCCGGTGCACGGGAGACTTTGCAAACGCTCTCCTCTGTCTCGCCCCTTTTCGTAGCGACCGGTTCCCCGGATACCAAGGCTGAGTGGATTCAGGCGGCACTGTCGCGTGTCGAACTGGATAGTTACATCAGTGGCTACTTCTGTCCCGCAAACATAGGCTACCCGAAAAATTCGCCAGCGTTTTATCAAACCATTCTTGAGCGGTTGGCTGTACCCCCGGATCAAGTCACCATGGTGGGTGATACGCTTGAAAAAGATGTACTCCCGCCGCTCTCGATCGGCATGCATGCCGTGTTGGTTTCACGTCAAGATCACGGCACCGAACAGAATTATCGAGTGATCCGAAGTTTAGTAGAGTTATGCTGAGCGATTCAGGGCAGCGAACGTATCTGGCCAGCGTTAGTATTAGGTCAACGATAGAATCAGGCCACAACAAGATAAATGCTGAGGAGTATCAGTGCGCCGCCCATGCATTGGTTGAATACTCGGGTCGCATTGGGTGAATTAAGGTGTGTGCGCACTAATTCCCCCGCCCAGGCCCAGCTGGCAATACAGGGAAAACAGATAAGGAAATACAGGAGCACAAATTGAATCAATTGACCGGTGTGGGTGAGTTCAAAAGCCGATATGCCGGTTAGACAGGCGATCCAGGCTTTGGGATTGAGCCACTGAAGTACAAATCCACTGCCAAATGACGCGCCGTTGCTGCTGCCCGCTTCGGGAGTACCTTTTGTTCGAAACAGGGTGATCCCGATGTAAAGAATGAAGAGTGCGCCCGCCAAAGCCAGGATTTGCTGTAGGCCGGGTGCGACCGAGAGTACTTTCCCAAACCCGAGCCCTACAACCAGCAGAAGGAGTACAAACCCTAAGGTAGCGCCCGAAACAAACCGTAAAGCGTATTTAAAACCATAGTGGGAGCCCGTGGCCAGGGCGATAAGGTTCACCGGCCCCGGTGTTAGAGACATGGACAGCGAAAACAGACACATAGCGATGAATAAGGACATGACAGTCTCCTGGGTTGGTGAGTGGTGAAGTGCCCTAAGAATATCTGCAAACATGTGATTCGATAATATGAGATAATTCGATTACACTGTTTAATAAATTCGAACAGTGGGGTCGCCCACATTAATCCAACAGTACGTGCGATGATTGATGACCTGAAAGCCATGGCCATTTTTGTAGAGACGGTCCAACAGCGATCCTTTCGTGGTGCGGCCGCCCATCTGGGATTGTCGCCTTCTGTAGTGAGTTATCACATTTCAACGCTGGAACAACGGGCAGGCTGTGCGTTGTTGTATCGGTCTACCCGAAAAATCTCTTTGACGCATGAAGGCGAGGTTCTGTTTGATCACGCGAAGCGCATGATCGAAGAGGCAACGGCGGGCCTGATGCGCGTTGGGAAACGTCAGGACCATCCCGTGGGCCGCTTGAAAATTGCGTTACCAGCCGTGTTAATCCGCTCGACCTTAAGCAGGGAGATCGCTGCATTTTCACAACGTTACCCTGACCTTGAGTTGACAATTTCAGCAGCGGATGAGCGCCAGAACATCATTCAGGAAGGAATTGATCTGGCTTTCCGAATTGGCGATATGGAGAGCAGTGGACTCAAGTCTCGAAAACTTTACGTGGTACATCGCCGGCTGGTGTGCGCTCGTCAGTACCTGGAGAGTCACTCCTTGCCGAAATGCCCGTCAGAATTGGAACAGATGCGATGGATTGCTCTGGCAATGTTACCCGGTGAGCGTACGCTCTCTCACCGAAGGGAAGGCCGGTCATACCGGGTGGTGTATCAAAAGCAAGTGGTGGTTAACTCTGTGGAGTTGATGACTGCGCTCTGTATTCAAGGAGCGGGTATTGCCACTCCCCCCGATTTTTTAGTGGCCCGAGAGCTTGAGGAAGGCAAACTGGTGGAGCTGTTGCCGGATTGGCAGGTCGACCCCATTCCGGTATACGCGGTTTGGCCGGATAACTCATCGACCTTCAGCAATGCCATGCACTTTCTTCGTTATTTAAGTCGGTCCCTGAGCGTAAACAGTTCACCTTGGCAGCCTTAGTGTGGGCGCACACAGGTATGCACATTGGTCTGTGTGCATTCTGGAATCGACGTGTAGATTACTTCGTCGTAGGGCTGTTCATGGTGAATTTTGTATAAGGTTTGAATGGCCTGTTTACCCATTTCAAAAGGGTTTTGGCCGAAGTTTCCATGGGCCATACCGGCTTTTAGCAGCTCCAATTGTACGGGTTCTGAGTCTGAAACGATGATTACTTTTTCATTGTTTCGAACTTTTGGTTCGTAGGGTTGAACCAGCGAGGTATACACCGCTTTCTTGTACTGTATCCAGCCGCCGACGGAGATAAAAGTATCCACTTCTGCGTTTGGCAGTTGCAATGCCCATCGGAACTGCCGGAGCGCTGTGTCGTAGTCTCCCAATGTATACACGGGGCAGTCTTCGGCTTCGGTCCATCCGTTTTGACCGGTTAATGGTTGGCCAGGCGGGCGGTCAAAGTGTTGCCCGGCCAGCTCCGATCGAACGCCGGCAATGCGTTCCCGCATGTTGCCCTGATCTTCGCGCCCGGACTGAATGCACAATCGTCCGCCGTGGGGGCGCAGCCGTTTGGCAATCCGCCCGGCGGCGCGTCCGAGGGCAACATTGTCGGTACCAATATAGGCGCTGCGGATATCCGGGAATCGGGCTCGGGTGTTTGCGTCAAAATCTGAGTCATAGGTAATAACCGGAACTCCGGCGGCCTGGGCTTTTTTCATGCTGTGAGTGGACAGGAATTCGGAGTGGGAGACGGCTACGGCGATGCCGTTTACTCCTGCCTCGATCAGGCTGGTGATGATCTGATCCTGGATTCTCAGGTCATCCTTTTCTGGCCCGTGAAAGATGCACTCTACACCCAGCTCTCTTGCTGCGGCCTCACAACCGGTCTTACTCTCCAGAAAAAAGTCACTCCATTGCTCCTTGGGAACCACGGCAAAACGCAGCTTTTCTGCTGACAGTGGCGAGTACATGAGAATAAGCGAAAGTAACAGGGTGAACGACTTCATGGTTTGACCCTAAAGTGGTAAAAAAGTGAAGCTGTTCTGCACAGTGTAGTTCAAGAGTACCTAACGCCGCAAAATCGGGAATATACCTTTCGCCGGAAGGCGGGCTTGCCTATACTCGCTAGGGCAGAGTGTTTTTATTGGGTTTCATTGCATTGATTATATGGTGTTGGTAACAGTGGCATGCTGGAAATATCAGAGTATCTCAAATTTTTTGTCGGTCTGTTGGCGTTGATCAACCCATTGGGGGTGGTTCCCATTTTCATCAGTATGACCCCGCGAAACACGCCCGCAGAGAGGAACCAGATTATCGATCAGGTGGGTATTGGGGTGGCCATCATTTTGTTGGTGGCATTGTTTTTTGGGGAGTTGTTGCTTCAGTTTTTTGCCATCACCATCGACTCCTTCCGGGTCGGGGGCGGGATTCTTATTCTGATCATGGCGATTTCCATGATTCAGGCAAAGACCAGTGCGATCAAGCAGACGTCGGAAGAGGCTCAGGAATCATCCGGTAAAAGTGAAATTGCGATCGTGCCATTGGCCATGCCCCTGCTGGCTGGGCCCGGCTCCATCAGTACGGTCATTCTGGCCGCCCACCGGGGTAATACGGTCGGCCATTACCTGCTGGTGGCCTGTTCAATTGTGCTGCTTGCGGTGGCGGTCTGGTGGGTGCTTCGACTCTCTCCGTTCATCGTCAAACGCATCAGTGCTACTGGCATCAATATCTCATCTCGAATCATGGGGCTGGTACTGTCTGCGATTGCCGTTGAGTTTATCGCCAACGGCTTAAAGGGGCTGTTTCCAGCCCTCAATTCGATGGGTTGACGGCCTGTTCAGCCGGCCTTTCGAAGCCAGCCGGCCTCGATCATCTGCGCAAACATATCGTTCATGGACTCCGTGAGTGAGCGGTAGTGCATCCCCAGTTCCTGCACACTCTTTGTGTTGTCACCTTTCCAGGGCAAGTTGACATTCTGGGAGACGATTTTTCGTGTCATAGCCTTGTTCACCAGAGGCGCAGCCAGCCATGCCAGACCTTTCGGCATCGTGCGTTTGGGAATCGGGTAGGATTTACCATACTTCGGTAACAGAAGCTGGGCGAGGTCAAACATATCGGTGTTATGGCCGGAAGTGATGTATCTTCCCGCTGCTGCCGGAATAAAGGCTGCTTTCAGGTGTGCTTCCGCAACATCACGAACATCGACCACACCGAATCCATAGCGCGGAGCGCCGGTTTTCATGGAGCCGTCACCCATTTGTTTGATGAGCTTGAAGCTTTCTGATGTGGCGTCCGGGTTGGTTCCAGGACCGATGACCAGTGAGGGATTGATCGTCACCAGGTCCCATTGCGTCTGGCTTTCCGCGATCCGCCAGGCTTCTTTTTCGGCCACCGTTTTCGAGTAGGAATAAGGCTGGTGTGTCAGGGATGAACTGGTGTTCCACGCAGCCTCGGTGAATATGCCATTTGGCGTGGTTTTCAGGTCGGCATTGTCCCCATAGATTGCGGCACAGCTGCTGGTAACGACCACCCGCTTCACCGAAGGCGTTTGACAGGCCTGCTCCAATACGTTGCGTGTGCCCAGTAACGCCGGATCCACCAATTCTTTCTGGGGATCTTTGATATCAATGGTAAAGGGGGAGGCCGTGTGAAAGACGACCTGGCAACCTTTCATGGCTTCTGCATATGAACCGGTATCCATTAAATCACTCTTGAAATACGCGATGGTTCCTGGTGAAGATTCGGCCATTGCATCCAAGTGGGCAATTTTCTTTCTGTTCAACGGGTCTCTCACCGCAGCATGCACCGTGACGCCTTCCTCAAGCAGTCGTTTGATAATCCAGCCAGCAACGTACCCCGTGGCACCTGTGACTAATACCGGTTTGTTTTTATCAATGTTCATCATGTTTTGGAACCTCGTTAATACCGTCTCATTCGTTCTCGTTGATGTGTGTATTAAACCGCAAAAACGGTGACACCTCTCTAGCAGAAGGTGTCAACTGTTATGCAGAGCGTGACATTACGGCTGTGGATGGTGCCAATCGGCTGCTAAGGGGTTACCAGAGGTGTCTCGGATTCCCTGGCGGGCGCGTGCTGTGAATTGCTGGTCGTGGCGGTGGGGTGATCCGGAGAGGTGACTTCCCCAGTGCGGGTCTTGTGTGCGGTGCTGTGGAATGCCGCAAGCGGAGCGGTATCGTCAAACAGAAGGACACCGTCGTCAAGTGTGCTGTTTTTGATGGCGAAGAGATCTTTGAAATACAAGTCTTTGTTTCGCCAAGGGAAGCGCTTACCCTGTTTTGGCATCTGATCCTGCGCGCGCAGGATATATCCTGCTTGTAAGTCCACGAGTGCTTCTCGCGCTTCCGTTTCCGTATAGTGAGGGAACACCACCTTGTGTTGTGCATTCGCCATATGGTCGAGTAATCGAACCACATAGTCTTGAGTGAGTTCAGCCTTCAGGGTCCAAGGGGCGTTGGTATAGCCGAAGATGGTGACCATATTTGGAACCTGGCTGAACATCATCCCCTTATAATTGGTCAGCGTCGCAGGATTGATGGGTTGGCCATCTATCCGCATGTCTGCGCCACCCCAGAACTGAATTTCCAGGCCGGTGGCGGGCACGATGATATCTGCGTTCAATTCCTGGCCAGACTTCAGGCGGACACCTCGCTCAGTGAAGTGATCGATTTCGTCGGTTGTCACTTCGGCTTTGCCTGACCGAATGGCAGCAAACAGGTCTTCGTCCGGAACCATACACATGCGCTGATCCCAGGGCGCATACCGTGGATTGAAATGGGTGTCGACATCACTGCTGCCAGCTAGCAGTTGCTCGTTTTGGGACCGAATGAGTTTTCGAACCAGTGCTGGAAATTTACGTGACAGCACGTAAATCAGTTGCTGCATCAGGATGTACTTGGCGCGCATCAGCTGATTGGTCATGCGGCTGGGCAGCACTCGTGAAAGCCAGCCAAACAGCGGATCATTGGAGGGCACCGAGACGATGTAGGTCGGGGAGCGTTGCAACATGGTGACTTTTTTCGCCGTCTTTGCCATGGCGGGAACGAGGGTGACGGCGGTGGCGCCACTGCCGATGACCAGCACGGTTTTGTCGCTGTAGTCAAGAGACGCAGGCCAGTGTTGCGGAAAAGCCAAGGTGCCCTGGAAGTCATCCACACCGGCAAACTTTGGCAGGTAGCCATGGTCATAATTGTAGTACCCCGTACAGGTGACGAGAAACCGCGCGTGAATGATATATTGTTGATCGTCGGAACGGGCAACAGTAACCTGCCAGCGTGACGTTGCGGAACACCAGTTCGCGCTGAGCATACGTTCCTGGAATCGAATGTGGCGGTCTAAGCCATTTTCATCGACCATCTCTCTGATATAGGCCCGAATCTTCTCGCCGGAGCCGATAAATTCTTTGTGTTTCCAGGGTTTGAACGAATAGGCGAAGGTATACATATCGGAGTCAGAGCGGATGCCGGGATAGCGGAACAGGTCCCAGGTGCCGCCAATGTCTTTTCTGGCTTCGATGACCGCGAATGAATCCCCGGGACGCTTCGTCTTGAGTTGATAGGCCATACCGACGCCGGAGAGGCCGGCACCGATGATGAGCACATCAAGATCCTCGTGGTGTATACCTGGCTCCTGGTGCACATGGCTGGTCTGAGCTGCTGTGGTCATGAAGTTTCTCCCGCGGTTATATTTATTTTTCTTAGTCCCAGGCCTTAAGGTACCTCTTCTGAGCCGCATCGTATAGTTGGAAATACACCAGCCATTGATAAATCCGGCCAGGTAAGCTTTCGGGAAGTACCCATCCAAGCAGCAAATATTGATAGGGGCCCTAACGTTTTCTAGACTTACGTCAGTAGAAGTCGCTGACTCGACACTGAGTTGGCTTAATGGGCAATCCAGTCCAGGGTAGAGTCTCGTTTATGCATCGAATATTGATCGTTGATGATGAAGTGGGCAGTCGACATGCGATTCGCCGCCACCTGTCGCGTGCTGGCTACGACGTTTCGGAAGCCGAAGGTGCCGAGCAAGCTGTACGGATGATTAACAAAGCGCAGCCCGACTTGGTACTCATGGATATCATGATGCCTGGAATCAATGGCATAGAGGCGATTCGCCTTCTACGCCAAAAGTGGTCTGCCGGTGAGCTGCCCGTGATTTTTCTGTCGGGGATCAATGAAAAGGATCGGTGGGTCGAGGCGTTTGAGGCAGGAGCGAACGACTTCATTTCAAAGATCTATGAACCCAATGAAATGTTAGCGCGCATCAACACCCAGCTGACGATGAGTGGTCTGCACAAGCAGCTGCAGCAAAAAAATGTGCAGTTGGAGCAGGAAAAAGAGCTGGCCAGCCATATGCAGCGGTGGCTGTTGGAAATATCTGACGACTTTCAACAGTATTTCCTGGCACATGATTATCAGCCTTTCGATCGCGTGGGTGGCGATTATTTTGATTTTTTCAGGGCGGGCGATTATGAGTTCGCGCTGATAGGCGATGTGAGTGGTCACAGCACGGCTTCAGCATTGCTGATGGCGGCCTGCAAGAGCATGCTCAACACCCTGGCATACCGGCTGCGAGACCCCTTGGCCGTGGTGCACGAGTTAAATCAACAAGTGTTTCAGATTGTCGGGTCGCGTGGCGCCTTTTCCACGCTCGCGCTTATTCGTCTCGATCGATCACAGAATGAGCTGAAAATTGTCTCGGCGGGACACCCTCCCTGTTACCTGTTGCGATCCGACGGTATTGCCACGCTGTCGTCGAGCGGCCTCCCGGTGGGTGCGAGCCGTAACGCCACCTGGCAATGTGAAACGCACCCGTTCAGGGTAGGCGAGGCGTTGTTTCTCTATACGGACGGGGTGATCGAGGCAAGCAACCGGGAGGGTTCGTTGTTTGGCAGAGACGCCCTGGAAAGTTTGCTCTCACAACATTTGGCGACGTTCCCCCGACTGATTCCTGAGGTTTGTGAGACCTTGGAACAGCATAACGAAAGCACCTGTGATGACGATGCGACGATGTTGCTGGTACAGCGCCTCAGCTAAATCACTTGAACTACCTCCTTTGATAAATCCGGTAATGCCTGCGGCGTAGCAGTGTTGCGCCAATGTAACTTCAGAGGGTTGGCAGCTTTGTATATCTCTACTAAATTTAAGGGTATTGGGATGATTAAGTCACACCGCTGACAGGAGTGAGTGGTCACAGTTGCAGTAAGAGGTGCAGGTCATGACGAGTTGGTTACGGAAGTTTTCTATCAGTCTGCGGTTATGGATGATCACAGCAATATCCGGATTGGCGATGTTGGCATTGGTGCTTGTCGCCTTGGTTGATACGAAGCAGATTCTGGCCGAATCCAAATCGACCCAGACACGTCAGGTCGTCGAAACAGCGATGGGTATTGTCGACCACCACTTCCAGCGTTTACAACAGGGTGATCTCTCCGAAGCCGATGCGAAAAACCAAGCGATGGCGGCCATCAAAGCGTTACGGTATTCAGGCTCTGAATATTTCTGGATTCATGATATGGACCATGTTGTGGTGATGCACCCCATCAAGCCCAAGCTGGATGGCCAAAGTGTGTATGACTTGAAAGACCCCAACGGCAAGTACCTGTTTCGCGAATTTAATCAAGTGGTGAATAAATCCGGTGAGGGGTATGTGGGTTATCTCTGGCCCAAGCCGGGGTCGGAAACCCCCGTGGAAAAGATAAGCTTTGTCAAAGGGTTCAAACCCTGGGGCTGGGTTGTGGGATCGGGGGTGTACCTGGACGACGTGGACGCACTGTTTTGGAAAGAAGTATCGACGTTCACCACCATCTTTTTGATCGCCGCAGGCATCGTGGCAGCGCTGCTCTTCATCATTCTGCGCAGTATACAGCAGCCCCTGCGCAAGACCGTTGAGGCGATGCAAGACATTGCAGAAGGCGAGGGTGACCTTTCTAAAGCGCTTGATGAATCGGGTAATGATGAAGTGGCGGAGCTGTCGAGCCAGTTCAATCGTTTTGTGGACAAAATTCGGGAAGTGGTGTCCTCCGTGGACCAAACCACAGACCAACTGGTGGATGCCTCTGAGCGAATGACACAACATAATCAGCGCAGTGCTTCTCTGGCCAGTGATCAAAAACTGTCTACCGATGGCGCGCTACACCAGCTAAATCTGATCGTGCAATCGGTGATGGACATGGCGGGACAGGCAAAAGATGCGACGGATGCGGCCAGTGAAGCAGACGCACAGTCCAGCACCGCAAAAGACGTGATTCACAACACCATCGCTTTGGCAGAGCGGCTCTCCAACGACATGAGCGGAACGAAAGAAACCATCGACAAGCTGAAGGTCGACACGCAAAATATTGGTTCGGTGGTGGACGTAATTCAAGGCATTGCCGAGCAAACCAATCTGTTAGCGCTGAATGCCGCGATTGAAGCTGCCCGGGCGGGAGAGCAGGGGCGTGGCTTTGCCGTGGTGGCGGATGAAGTGCGATCTCTGGCGAGCAAAACGCAGGAGTCCACGGAAGAAATCAATCGAATGATTGCCGCGTTGCAACAGGGCGCGATTAAAGCCGTGGATGTGATTGAGAAGAGTGTGGACCAAACCAGTCGATCCTACGAACAGGCACAGCAGGCCGGCGAAGCACTGGAGCAGATTTCCTCGGCGGTTGCTTCGATTCAGTCACTCAATCGAGGGATTGCTCATACTGCAGAAGAACAAAGTCGGGTGGCGGTTGATGTCAACGCGGCTTTGGACGAAATCTCCAAGGCTGCGGATGAATCTGCTGCCATTGGTCATTCGGCATTGCAGGAGAGTGAGTCTGTACATCGGTTGGGCAGTGAGCTTGCCGTTAAAATAGGCGGCTTTAAATATCACTGATTGTTGGCTGTACGACCTGCCTGCGCAGGTCTTCCGGTATTTATGAATTCAGCCGTTGGCCTAGGAGAGTAGCCGGAGCACGTTCTGTTGTCGGGCGTTGGCCTGCCCGCGCACGGCGATATCCACCTGATCCTGAATGTTGCTTTTGATCAGATTCGCGGCTTCTTCCGCAAAGTCGGTATCGGCAATTCGGCTTCGAGAGGCCTGCGCGCTTTCTCTGGCCTGAGAGAGGTTGGAAATTGCAGATTCAAAGCGGTTCGCGACCGAGCCGAACTCCGCGGCCGATGTATTGATACTTTCCAGGGCAGAGTCCAGTTTGCTGATGCTTGAAGACGCACCGGCCTGCGTGCTCACGTCGATGTCCAACACCCCGGAATCTTCCAGGGTTTTCTTCAGGTCACCGTTGGAAACCAATACCGTTTCACCCTGATTGGGGCCGACCTGAAAATCGAGCGTGCTTTCGCCGTTGAACAGCTTCACCCCATTGAAGTTACTTTTCTCCAGAATGTTGCCGGACTCCTCCTGGAGTTGTGAGATTTCCTGTTGAATGCCTCTGCGGTCTTGATCATTGAGCGTGCCGTTAGCGGCTTGAACGGTCAGTTCCCGGATACGCTGAATGTTAGAACTGAGCGAGTCCAGCGCGCCACCAGCGGTCTGTGCGAAGGATACGCCGTCCCCTGCATTGCGTATGGCGGTGCCAAATCCGTCGATTTGTGTGCTGATGCGGTTGGTGATGGCCAATCCTGCCGCATCGTCACGGGCACTGTTAATCCGCTGGCCGGACACAAGTTTGGCAGCAGCCGTTTCGAAGTTGTTTTTGACATTTCCGAACGTCGGTAGGTTGGAATTGATGCCGATGGCCATGTTGCACCTCACTTATGCGACGGGCGAACCCAAACCGCTGTTTTTTCGCCATTCTCTTCATTTTAACGAATGACGTGATCATTTTGTAGGCAAATACCACGTATTCCTGTAGTGAATTGTAATCGCCTGGCCCCGGATTTCTGGTTGTTTACCGCGGTACGGTGTGAGCGTCCTTGGCAGAGAGGCGTGTGGTTGACTGGCAAGCCCGGGCCTTTTCACGTAAAATGTGCGCCTCTTTTTTAACGGTCGGCGTAATCGCACGTCGGCCCCAGCGCTGAGTTGCCCCGGTATGGGGTGATTCAGCGGAACTTAGTACTGTAAATTTGGGGCAAGCAAAATATGACACAAAGAGTTCAGGTAGGTGGCCTGCAGGTTGCCAAAGCGCTTTATGATTTTGTCAACGAACAGGCAATTCCGGGTACCGGTGTGGATTCGGAAACGTTCTGGCGTGAGTTTGATGCCATCGTGCATGATCTGGCTCCAAAGAACAAAGCCTTGCTTGCCAAGCGGGACGACCTTCAGGCGAAGATAGATGCTTTCCATGTGGAGCGCAAAGGGCAGGCGCACAATGCGGCGGAATACAAAGCGTTTCTGCAGGAAATTGGCTACCTGCTTCCAGAGGGAGACGCATTCACTGCATCAACGGCAGAAGTTGAGCCTGAGATTGCCACCATGGCGGGCCCTCAGCTGGTGGTGCCCGTAATGAATGCACGGTTCGCATTGAATGCGGCGAACGCACGCTGGGGTTCCCTGTACGATGCGTTGTATGGCACGAACGCCATTCCGGAAGACGATGGCGCAACCAAAGGCCCGGGCTACAACCCGGTGCGTGGTGCGAAGGTCATCGAATTTGCGCGTAATTTCCTGGATAGCGCGGCGCCGCTGGCCTCCGGAACCCACAAGGACAGCACGAAGTACGCGGTGGCCGATGGCCAGCTGGTTGTGACGTTGAAAGACGGTTCCGAGACCGGCCTGGCGGATGCCGACAAGTTTCAGGGATATGTCGGCGATACGGCGAACCCATCTGCGATCTTGCTGCAGAATAACGGTCTGCATTTTGAAATCCAGATTGATGCCACGCATGCCATCGGTCAGGATGACCCCGCCCACGTCAAAGACGTATTGATGGAAGCCGCACTGACCACCATCATGGACTGCGAAGACTCCGTAGCGGCGGTGGACGCCGATGACAAAGTAGTGGTGTACAGTAATTGGCTGGGTCTGATGAAAGGCGATCTGGAGGAACAAGTGGCCAAAGGTGGCTCGACCTTCACGCGCCGCATGAATCCGGACCGCGAATACACCGCCGCAGACGGATCGACGCTGGCGTTGAAAGGCCGCTCCATGCTGTTTGTGCGGAACGTGGGTCACCTGATGACCATCAGTGCGATCCTGGACAAAGACGGTAATGAAATTCCCGAAGGCATCATGGATGGGATGATCACTGCGCTGATCGCCATTCACGATCTGAAGCAGACGGGCCAGTACCGCAACTCGACGGCCAATAGCGTCAACATCGTGAAGCCGAAAATGCACGGTCCTGAAGAAGTTGCGTTTGCGAACGAGCTGTTCGGTCGCGTGGAAGATGCACTTGGCTTACCGCGCTTTACCATGAAAATGGGGATCATGGACGAAGAACGACGCACCACGGTGAACCTGAAGGAATGTATCCGTGCGGCGAAAGACCGTGTGGTATTTATCAACACCGGGTTCCTGGATCGTACCGGTGACGAGATTCACACCTCCATGCAGGCCGGTGTGATGATCCCCAAAACCAAAATGAAGCAACAGAAGTGGATTGTTGCCTATGAAGACTGGAACGTGGATATTGGTCTGGAATGTGGTCTGCAGGGACGTGCTCAGATTGGTAAAGGCATGTGGCCGATTCCGGATGAAATGGGCATGATGATGGAACAGAAGGTTGGCCATCCCAAAGCCGGTGCGAACACCGCTTGGGTACCGTCGCCTACAGCCGCCGCATTGCACGCGTTGCACTACCACACCGTGAATGTGTTTGATGTTCAGAACACATTGAAGAGCCGTCAGCGTGCCGCGCTGGACGATATCCTGAGCATTCCTGTGATGGACAATCCTGAGACCTTGACTGCGGATGAGATCCAGAAAGAGCTGGATAACAACGCGCAGGGTATCCTGGGTTACGTGGTGCGCTGGATCGATCAGGGCGTGGGCTGTTCCAAGGTGCCGGATATTAACGATGTTGGCCTGATGGAAGACCGTGCGACGCTGCGAATCTCCAGTCAGCACATGTGTAACTGGCTGCACCACGGTGTCACCAACGAAGCGCAGGTGATTGAAACCATGCAGCGTATGGCGGAAGTTGTGGATCGTCAGAATGCAAACGATCCAGCCTATCGTCCCATGGCACCCAACTTTGATGACAGTGTAGCCTTCAAGGCGGCGTTGGATCTTGTGGTGAAGGGCGCGGAGCAGCCGAGTGGATATACTGAGCCTCTGCTGCACGCTTACCGTATTGAAGCCAAGGCCAAATACGGTCAGTAAGCCTCAACGTTATTGAGACGCAGTAAAAAGCCGGGATCTCCCGGCTTTTTTGCGCCTGCTGCCCAGTTGGCTGTTTCTGGATTCAGGGCGTTTTGACGTTGAACTACAGTGGGGAGTGTTTGATGGTCTGTTTGACGATCATTCGGTCCAGGCCCATTTCCGGATACTGGTCTGACTCATCCGGCCAGATTCGATACGCATAATTATAAAGTTGCGTCATAAAAGACGGGGCCCACAGGGAAAGCGCGCCCATAATTTTACCGGTGCCGGTGATTTGCTTTCTGGGTTTGTTTTGCACGGCTTGAACAAACAGGTTGGCCGCAAATTCCGGGCTGGCAGCAGGGGCATCTTCGTACTCCTTGGTGGGGGAGATCATCTCGGTTTTGACCAGCGGGAATTTGACCGATGTGGCGACAATATTTCTGTCTGCAAATTCCGCCGCCAGGGAGTCCATCAGCGCGTCCATGGCAGCTTTGCTCGCGAGATAGGGGCCAAATCTCGGTGTGGGCGCCATGGTGCCCATGGTGGACGAATAGATCAGGTGTCCCCCGCCTTGCGCGATCATCGCCGGGAGCAAGCCAATCATCAGGCGCGCACTGCCGTAGTAGTTCAGCTGCATGGTACGTTCCAGGTCATGGAATCGTTCCCAGGATTGATTGATTGAGCGGCGTATGGATTTCCCCGCGTTGTTAAACAGGATATCGACTCTGGGGAGTGTTTTCTGCAACGTGGCGATCAGTTGATCGCAGTCTGCCAGATTCGAAATGTCACAGGGAAACTGCCAGAGGTTGACGCTGTGCTCTTCCGCCAGGGGACGTAACGTGTCGTAGGCCTGTTGAAGCTTTTCCGGATTTCTGGCGACCAGAGCGACGTGCGCTCCGAGTGTCAACGCGCTGCGGGCACTGGCCAGACCTATGCCGCTGGAAGCACCGGTGATCACAATGTACTTGTTGAGAAACGCCGCCTGCCGTTTCGCCATCTGGTTTTTCGCAGGATCAAGATGCCGGTTGTAGTAATCCCACAGGGTGTCGATGTAGCTTTCAAGCGGGGGCAGGGGAACGCCTGCCTGGTCCAGTTGCTGTCTCGTCCGGGTCGCGTCGAAGCGGACCCGAGGCATCATGGCGTCCAACACACCGGCAGGCACTTCCAGCCAGTCAAATACGCTTTGTGAAAGCAGCTCTACACCTTTCAGGCTGCGTGCCATCGCCAGAGGCCCTTTTCCTGAATTCCCGCGGGCCCCGGTTCCTTTGCTGCCGAACGGAAAAGCAGCGCGAATCGTGGGGCCATCGGCGGCTTTGAGTACTCGATTCAACAGGCGGGTGAGCGATCTGGCCTCCGGATCCGTTAAGTGGTAACAGGGTATTTGTGTGTGCATTTCTTCACGCGGACGCTGACTCAGGGCCACCATGGCATTGGCGACATAATCCACGGGCACCATGTCGACACGCATGGGCAGTTTAGGCGCAATGAGTGGCATCCAGCTGGGAACCGCTTTCCGGAGCTTGGCAATCACGTTGAAGAGAAAATATGGGCCGTCAATGCGCTCGCAATAGCCTGACAAGGTATCGCCGACAATGGCCGAGGGTCGGTAGATTCTTACGTCGGTGGCGCGCCCCGTGGTTTGCCGTTCAGCCGCCCAGGTGCGAACGCATTTCTCGGATTCAAATTTGCTCTGGTTATAGGCATGTTGAAAAGCCTGGCCTTCGTCAAACATGTCTTCCGTGAAGGTGCCGCGATAATCGCCAGCCACCGCGATGGAGCTGACGAAGTGGAGGGCACCGCGAAAGTCTGCATGAGTAAGTGCGCTGAGCAGGTTTTGTGTGCCCGTGACGTTGGTGGTGCTGATGGCGTCGGCATCCGCTGACACATCGTAAATCGCTGCCAGATGGTAAATGGCTTCAAAGTATGCCAGGCCGGAGGGATCTTTGAGCCCTGCATTGGGGGCCCGCAAATCGCCTTCCAGTACCTCCACGGCGTTCGGCAGCGAATGCCAGCGTGGGTGTTGTTTCAGCGCGTCGAGTTTGGTTGGGGATCGGATTAAGAGGGTGACTTGATTGCCCTGAGCGAGCAGCGTGTTCACCAGGTATTTGCCGAGAAATCCCGTGCCGCCGGTGACTAAAACGTTTGCCATGTGGGTACCCTTGCGTTGTTTTTGGAGTGGGGCGTCATGCAATTCAGTATACGAGGGTGCCTGTGAATTGCCATTGTCCAAAGTTACCAACGGGATTGGCAAAATGGTTAATCCGGGTGCAGGTGCGATAGGGCAGCGATGGTTTCGCAGAGTGGCGAAAGAACGTGCTGAAGCGGCATGTAGGCCGCTTCATTTAGACGGGTTTGCGCTAAGCGTTGATGTGCGCTGTAGGGCCTATTAGGCGAGTTTCGCCAGGCAGGCCAGAATGTTTCCGGTGGAAATAACACCGGTGATAATGCCGTCTTTGGTCACAAAAATACGTCGAATCTTTTGTTGGCTCATCAGTTTTGCAATCTCAGGCAAAGACGCATCTTCATCGACGCTCACGACCTGTTTGGTCATGATGGAGTTCACGGTACAGTTCTTATCCGCATGATTGGACAGCTCCGCCAATGTTGCCTTGTCTGCGTTCTGGCCCAAAAATTCCGGATAGACATAATCCGCCAGCAGAGAAACCTTGTCTTCCTGTGGCAGACTTTCAAATCGAACGATGTCTGTGATGGATACGACGCCCACCAGTGCATGGTCACTGGCGATAACCGGTGCACCAGAGATCTCGTGTTTGACGAAGAAATCAGAAAGCCGCTTAATTGACCAGCCCTCGTAAACGGTCAGAACATCTTTGGTCATGATGTTCCTGGCGAGTGTTTCTGCCACGGTGTTGGTGATCTGTTCGTTAGGTTGGGTCATGGTCTTAATCTCACAAAATTGCTGTAATGCGTGTTGCTATAATATCAAGGCTAGCGGTTGTGACAATGCTGAAACATGAGTTAAGTCAATTTGTTTCATGAGATTTTGATGAATGTCCCAGATGGGTAGCAAAGGTGCTCTTTAGATACCTATATATAGGTATTTTCTCGGCTCCGTTGTGGTGCGAACGGAGCCGAGGTACGACCTATAGTGGTGCGTTACTGAAATGCAGCTACCCAGTCCCCGTAGCCGGCAGAGATCAGTTCCTCTTTGGGAATGAATTTAAGCGCTGCGGAGTTGATGCAATAACGCAAACCGGTTGGAGCCGGGCCATCATTAAATACGTGCCCCAGATGCGAATCACCAAATTTGCTGCGCACTTCTGTTCGCGGCAGGATCAATTTGAAATCTCTTTTTTCAATGATGTGATCATCCACCAGAGGGCGTGTAAAGCTGGGCCATCCGGTTTTGGAATCGTATTTGTCCAGAGAAGAGAACAGCGGTTCACCACTCACGACATCCACATAGAGCCCCTCGCGCTTTTCATTCCAGTACGCATTGTCGAAAGGCCGTTCTGTGCCTTCTTCCTGAGTAACCTGATATTGCAGCGGGGTGAGAATCTCTCTGAGTTCCTTTTTCGAAGGTTTACTGTAGGTTTTCATCGCAGTTGCACCAGACTTCATCTGTCGCTCCAAGGCCAGGTAGTCGGGATGGAGGTCTTCTCCCCAGACTTGTGTCAGGTATTGATCCCGGCCGGAGTTAAACCGGTAATACTTATAGCGTACCGGGTTACGTTTGTAATAGTCCTGATGATAGTCTTCTGCCGGGAAAAATTCAGTCAAGGGCAGCAGCGAGACGTTGAGTGGTTTGTCATAGCGGCCTGACGCTGCGAGTTTTTCCAAGGCCTTTTCCGCACGTATTTTTTGATCTCCCGCGTAGAATATGGCTGGCCGATAGTGCTTTCCTCGGTCCACAAACTGGCCTTCACCATCGGTGGGGTCAATGTTCCGCCAGAAGGCTTCCAACAGGGTTTCGTAGGATAGTATGGAAGGGTCATACTGCACCTTCACGACCTCTATGTGGCCGGTTGTCCCGGACGACACTTGTTTGTAGGTCGGATTGGGAACGTGACCGCCAGCATAGCCGGACACTGCCTCAATGACACCGGGCACTTTCTCCAGGTCCGCTTCCGTACACCAGAAACAGCCACCCGCCAGAACGGCAACTTCCTGTGGTGTATTCAGGGTCATGGCGGGGGCATCCTGAGCGGTGGTGGGTGCGCTGATGGCGCTTAACCCCAGGTAAGCGGTCGCTGCAAAGAGGGCCGCAAGGGCGGGTACCTTGAAGAAAAGTCGTTTCATGTGTTACCTCAAATTCTTTCTGAATCCATGTGACTTCAGTAAGACCGGGGCGACGCTGATTGGTTCCTTTACCATTTTGTAATTTTCCGGGTGATCACGGCTCAACGTCAAACGCCACTCCGGCATCCTGGTCGCTGATCGGCAGTGCAACCATGAAGGTGGTGCCCCGATTGACGATACTTTCAACATGAATGCTGCCATGGTGCTTCTCGATAACAATTTTCACGAAGCGCAAACCTAATCCTGCACCATGCACCCCTTCCAGTTCAGAGCGTCTCAAGCGACGAAAACTATCAAACAGGGTTGGAATATCTTCCGGGGCGATTCCATAGCCCTGATCGGTAATGGCAATCGCCCAGAATGCCTGTGCATCCTCAGTCCGCTGCGCCAGTGTGATCTGGACTTCGGTCTGTTCCGGGCTGTATTTGATGGCATTGGAAAGCAGGTTAATGATGACTCGCTCCAGCAGTTCAGGATTTCCGATTGTCCAGGCATCATCCTGTTCCGGTTCAAAGGTGAGTGTCATGCCTTTTTGTTTGGCGAAAGCGAGGGTGGCATCCACGCCGTTGTAGATAATATTGATGAGGTCGCAGTCATAGAAGCTGGCATCCTGCAATTGTTCTGCCCGGGCAACTTGAAGAAACTGCTCCGCGAGATTCATACTTCGCTGAGCATGCGCGCGCACCTGCTGGATAAGTTGAGGAGTCAGCGCAATCTGGTTGCGTTCGATATTATCCAGCAGGGCAAGTTGAGAGACCAGGGGGGAGCGCAGGTCGTGAGATAAAAAGTCGATGGCTTCGTTTTTGCGTCTTTGCTCTTCCTTCAGGCGTGTGATGTCAGACAGGTTGACGATCATACCGGATTCCTGGGATTCCGCGGGAATGAAAGGCGCGAACTGAAAGAGGATATCCAGGTGCTGTAGCTGGATTTCGATGGATACCTGTCTGTTTTCAAACAACACCTCGAAAAACACCTGCTGCCAAAAGTTTTCGCCGGTGTCCGGGAGGTTCTTGAGCACGTCGACCAGGGGTAATCCGGTAAGGTCTTCGGATGCTTTTTCAAGCAATGCCTGACAGTGCGGATTATGAAAAATGATGCCGCCGAGCGGGTCGGTTACGATGACCCCATCCGGCATTTTCGCAAATCCTTCTGACACGAACCGACGCATGTGCTGCATGTTCTGGATCGCCTCCTGTACCTGTTCGATCTGGCGAGCCAACTTTTCCTGCGTTGGCGCGTACAGCTTGTGGTTACGATGTCTGAAGGCGGAAAACGGGATGCGGTGCACATAGGCGCGCTTTCGGTCTCGCATCTGATCACCTGCCCAGAACAGGCCGATGGTCCAGAGAGACTCACCATGATAGAACCGCACCCAGGAGGCATTACCGTCATGCACCCAGAATCCTGGTTGCAGGTCTATGTTTAGCCGCTGGCCTTCGTAATGCTCCGCTTTATGTACCATGTTGTCTTGAAACAACACCCAACCGGAAGGCTGCAACACGAAAGCCATGTGCTGAATAAGATCGGCCGGTTTGAGGTTCTCCATGGATTGTTTGGCCAGATGAGGCTCCTGAGAGAGCGCTACCAGTTCCCGACTTAAAAAATGGCTGAGCTGCATAATGCGTCGCCAGGTCCAGAGCGGGTAGACTATGATGATGGCGACGATCGCCGTGGACGGACGAAACCATTGGTGCAACCAGAAGAGTACCGCAGCACTGAAGAGACAGGTGGCGAATAAGATGAGCAGGACAGTGGGTAATGTGCGTTCCGGCCTGATGCGGGGAATCATGAGCACGGCAACGAGCACGAGTGCCACCGACAACAAATACTGCCACAGAGTGGGCACCGGCTGGATGGTCGCATGCTGATTCAGCACGTTAAAGGCGTTGGCATGAAACTCGACACCGGACATCGGCGAGGCCTGGCCGGATACCGGCGTAGCGAGGAAGTCGCCCAGCCCGGCTGCTGTCGCTCCCACAAACACAAACTTGCCTGTGAACGCATCACGGGGAATCGCACCTGAGAGCACATCCACGTAGGAATAGGTTTTCAGCGAACCTGCTCCACCGGCAAAGCGGATCAGCCGGAAATCCTGCCTCACGTTTACATACGGGGAGGTTTCACTGGCATTCACATAGGCTTCCAACGGGGAAGGTGTTTGTCCGCGGTGCCATTGGAGCAGGGCCAGAGACAGCGCAGGCCAATAGGCTTTTCCCATGCCTTCCCGTAAATAGAGACCCCGCGATACGCCATCAGAATCCAGCTCAACATGCGCATGACCGATGGCCGCGGCTTGCTCTGCGAGTACGCGGATGGGAGGGATTTCCTCCAAACCCCGGCGATTGCTCAGTGGATGAATATGCACCGGTATGATTACATTTTGGGCGGCGCGCATGGCCTCTGCCAGTTGCTCGTCATCCTGCGGCGCTTGCTTGTCGGGTTCTGCGAAGAGAATGTCAAAGACGATACCCACCGGACTGGCAGGGCGAAGGTATTCCAGGAGTTCTGCATGGACGGAGCGTCGCCAGGGCCATTGTCCGAGGGCAGCCAGGCTGTTTTCATCCACGGCGATGATGACCGTGTTTTCCGGCACCGGCATTGGGTTTTGTTGCACGTATACGTCGAAAAAGCTCTGATCCAACTTTCTTGCGATGCCAAAATACTCAAAGAGGATCACCACGCCAATCATGATCGCCGCCAGAAAGTAGGTGTGCAAAAAGGCCGGAGCAGCCGCCAGCGGCGTGGCCTCAGAGCTTCGGAGTGCGTGTCGGGTGCGCATCAATAGGTCAGTTCAATTTGAGTAACATCGCTGAAAGATGAGGTGTAAAATTTCTGCCCATTGGCTCGTACTCTCAAATAGTACAAGGTGTTCTTGTCAATGCGGATCGACATGCTGGTCTCTTCCGTGGTTTGTTCCTGTTCCAGGAAATCAAAAGCGGCGTCTCTCGCCAGTTGAACCGTATAGGACTGAGCCATGGCAATGCGCTTCCAGAACACTTTGGAGGTTTCATCCTGATGGTTGACGGACAGAATTTTGGGCGCAGGCAGCTCCTGTTTGAGCGTAAAACTTCGAACCTCACTGGCGGAAGTGCTCTCGTTCCCTGCCTGCGCGATCACGCGCCAGTAATACCGACCCGGGTCGAGTAACACTTCCAGGTTTTGGTGATTTCGGTAAACCCAGGCAGAATCAATGATGGGCTGATAGAACTGATCGGTGGGCGCTACCTGCAATTTCGCGCGATGATCCGGCTGGCTGGGCGCCCAACGAAAGACGGGCTGGTTTCTTTCAATCACCGCGCCGTCTTCCGGGCTGAGCAAAGTGACGGGCTCGGCCTTCAGGTTCACTCGAATCGTTTGCACATCGTCTACCCCTTGAAGGCCCTTTTCGGATTCCGCACGGATCGTCACGGTGTACAGGCCGTTGTTCAGGTGGTTGATGAGTACCTCGGGCGTGTTGATACGTTGCTGTTGAATGAGTTGACCGTCGGTGGGCGCGCCCTCATACAAACTGTAATGGTAGTGTGCCGCGCCAGCGACCGGGTGCCACGCGAGTTGAATCGGGAACTGGTTGATCGCACTGGGGAGCTGTTTGACCTTGGGTTTTGCCGGCAAAGGTGTGATTGGCGACAATGCGCCGGTGGCACTGACCTGCGCTCCAAATCCTTCTTTCACTAATACCGAGCCTCGGGAAGAGGCAAAACTGACTTCCCCTTCGGTGACTTCCAGGTTTGAGCCCGCCTCAGTCACTTCTACGCGGAACTCCGTGCCGCGCACCGCTGCAACCGCTGAGGGGGTCGAAATTTCATACCGGCTGCCGTTTTCTTTCATCGGTTCCACTTTGGTAGAAACGCGCCCCTTTTCCAGACGCAGGCCGGTATCGGTCATGCCGGACTTACCAAATTGACTGAGGCGGTTAAAAATGAGGGTGGTGTGATTTTCCAGCCGAAGAACTGAGCCATCGGCAAATTTCACCAATACCGACCCTTTCATTGTCTTGATGGTATCGCCCACATGCAGATACTGTTTGTTTTTCAGGCTGTTCCACTGGCTTGATTGACTGTCTTTCAGCAGGGCTTCGCCAGACACCGAAACGGCGATGGCCGGCGCGGGTTGCACTTTCAACCAGGCAAAAGGAATGGCCAATGTGCTGCCCGGTGGCAACGCGTTGGGATCTTCAATGTGATTGTGGCGAACCAGATCGACCCAGGTTTTCATCGGATTGAGGTAATCTTTGGCGATGCTCCAAATGGTGTCGGACGGGCGCGTGACATACCGCCACTCGTTTTCCTGCAGCGCGGGTGTCGGTTTTGGCTGGTACGTGGTGGTGTTTCTGTCTTGCGCCGGATGAGTCTCTGCGGCGGGTGGCACGTCGCCGGCATTCATTGGCACGGTTTCTGGCGTCATAACCGGAATAGGCTCAACGGATGAGCCAGTGATTTCGCTGTGCGCGGGTGCTGCGTACACAATACTCAGTGCAAACAGCAGATACAGGTGCTGGAACATGCGCACGAGATAATGTGTCGCCCGGTCAGTCCGCGTTCTTCGATTCTTCATTCTCATTAACTTCTTCCAGACGGTAACCGTGCTGGTACACCGTGCGTATTCTAAATCCGTTCTCGGGATTGATTTTCAGCTTGCGCCTGAGTCGACTCATGTGCGTGTCTACGGTGCGGGTATTGATGGTTCCTTTCAAGCCCCACACGCTTTCGAGGAGGTATTCTCGCGATAAGAGCCGCCCGATGTTCTGGAACAGAAAGGCGGTGAGTTCAAAGTCTTTATCGGTCAGCGTAATGCTTTCTCCGTGACATTTGATACTTCGTCCTTTCATGTCCAGCTCAAATGGCCCACGAACAATAAACTCTTTCTCCTGCTCTTCGCCGCCTTTTCTGCGCATGAGTGCTGCCAGACGGGCCAGCAGTTCGGCGGGCCGGGGGGGTTTAACCAGGTAATCATCCGCACCGCACTCCAGCGCATGCACGATGTCCTGTTCCTGATCCCGTTGCGTAAGAAACAATACCGGAATATGCCAGTTTAACTGCTGCCGGATTTGTTTGACGATATCTGGCCCTTCTGCATCCGGCACTTGCCAGTCCATGATCAGCAGGTCATAACTGTTGTGGGTCACCGCGTAGAGAAACGATTGGCCGGAAACAAAGTGCTCACAGATATGACTGTTCTGGCTGAGCAGTTGTCGTAAGTTCTCTGCCTGATCGAGTTCGTCTTCTAAAAGTGCAATTTTCATGGTAATCCCCTGAATCGCCTCCATTGTGGTTATTAATCGTGCGGAGGTCTGAATATGGTCGCAATTTATGACCTTTGAGTCATTAAAATATCTGTTGTTTTTTGTTTGTGGCGCTCAATAGGGCCAGGTCGGCTCGTCGGTGGGAATGGGCAACTGAACCCAGAAGGTGGAGCCTTCTCCCAACGCGCTGCTGACGCCAATCTCCCCTCCGAGTAGTTTAGTCAGTTCACGGCACAGCGCCAGTCCCAGGCCGGTGCCGTTGTAACGGCGCCCCTCCGCGGTGCTGGATTGAGTGAACCGGTCAAAGATCTGTTGCTGGTCTTCTTCGCTGATGCCGATACCGTCGTCCCGCACGGCAATGAGAATGCTCTGATCATCCGGGCAACGCAGCCCGATATCAATTCCGCCTTCGTCAGTAAATTTAATGGCGTTGCCCGTCAGATTAATAATGATTTTTCGGAGGTAGTCCTGGTCGGACTGAAAGCTGGCAGGAACGGATTCATCCACATACACAGAGAAGGTCAGTCCCTTGTCTTCTGCCTGAACTTTCAGCAGGGTGGATATTTCCTGAGTCAGGTCAACGATGTTTACCGGCGCAAACATGGGTTGCATTTTTCCGGCTTCAATTTTGCTCATGTCCAGCGTTTCATTGATCATGGTGAGCAAGCGATGTGCGTTGGTTAACACGGTCTTCAGTGCGTTGATATACTGGGGGGGAATGTCTTTTTCGCCCTTTGTGATCACGCGGCGAGTGAATCCGATGATGGAATTCATGGGCGTCCGGAGTTCATGGCTCATCAATGAGAGAAAATTGCTTTTTGCCTGGTTGGCGGCCTCCGCGGCCTCCTTTTCTCGCATCAATGATTGGGCAAGATTTTCGGAGGCGGTAATGTCGCGCCCATAGACCTGCACACCGGTCGCTGGTACTTCATCCGGGTAGGGGAAAAAATCCCAGCGGAAGTGGCGATCGTCAATACGATTTTTAATCGCCATTTTGGGAGAGTGGCTTTCAGCAACTTCTTTCACGAGTTCATAGAACGACCCGGGCAGGCACCGGGCTTGTCCTGCATCGTCAAAACCCATTTCCGTCATTAGCGTAATCATGGCCGGATTGGTAAAGCTGATGTTGGCTTCCGGATCCACCTGCATGATGGGTGTGGGGCTTCGTTCGGCAAAATTGGCCAATTGCTTGACGTCAGACAGTTTGTACGGCTGGTCACTGGCATCGCTGAATTGAATCAGTCTGATGGTTCTCGTTGTGCCGGGAACCATCAGACCCTTTGCGTGCACCGCAATGGTATCTCCACTTCGCTCTTTCCAGCGTAGCTCCTCCCGGTCCGGGTGGGCGAAGAACCGGGGCGAGACAAAGGGGCATTCCTCCGGAGTGTGCAGGCTGTCAATGCCTTCGGCACACAAGGCCTGATGGGCCTTCTTCCCGGTGAGATCGCTGGACGACCAGCCGAGAATCGATTCGGTGGCCGGATTGGTACATAGAATTGTGCCGTTTTCGTCCACCTCAATCAGACCATCGGGCCATCCGTTAAACAGGGGATTCTCTGTTGTCGTGTTCATCCCGTTAACGCACCGTGATTGCCAATAGACCAGCAGGGTCATCCTGCTTGCTCAGCGGGTCCAGAAAACGTTCAACACTCAGGCTCTCCATTGAATGAATATCCACCAGCGTCTGCACTTTCATAGGCCCCCCCCCGATGTCATAGCACAGCATAATCTGCGGCTTAAGTGGCGCATCCGGGGTTTGGTGTACGACGATCCCCTTGGATTGATCCGAGAGCTGCACAGCACTCCCGACCGGATACACCCCCATGTGATGAATAAAGGCCGAGAGCACAGGTTTGTGGAACTGACCGGCAGCCACTTTGCTGAAGAGTTGTTTCATGGCGCGCCCGGGAATCGCCCCAACGTGTCCGAACAGCCCGTGTGTAATTTCATCATACGCATCCACCACCGACAGAATATTTCTGGCCATGTCGATCGCACTCAAGTCGGACAGCTGCTCAGCGGTTGCGGTAGTTTTATTGTGATGGGATGACACCAGATCCACCACCTCCGCAGGTAACTCTGGAGACTTGGTGAGCTGCGCGACGCCCAAGACAATGTGCTGCCTGGCCAATTCGTTTTCCTGGGGGGTGAGTGCACGCCCTTTGTTCACGAGAAAGCTGGGTAGTTTTGCCCAGCCAATATCGTGGAAGAGCGCCGCCTGTGCCAGCACCATCAGGTTTTGTTTGTCGAGCCCGAGCGTTGTGCCCAGCGACAACGCCAACGTCAGCGTATTGTATAGATGGGCGTTGAGGTGGCTTTGTTCCGGTTTTACTGTGAGGCTGGCCAGAATGGCCTGCTCGTTTTCGTCGAGTTGGCACGCCAACTCATCGAGCACGGGCAGTACTTTTTCCTGCTCGATAGGGCGGCCTTTTGCCAGGCTCTGGTTCATCTCCTGAATCGCCGCCAGGGTTTTCTTACGTAACTCAAAAGCGGCTCGATGTCGTTGCTTCACTTCTTTTACGGTGGCCGGTTTAGTTCCGCCCACAGTGATGTCTGCCGGCTCTTTGGGGGGTAATGTGGGGAATGGCTCTATCGGTAAACCCGGGGAGTCCTCCGTTTCACTGCTTTTTGTGCTCGGCGTTTCCGCGTTAGTCAATCCAACGCCTTTAGTCAGGTCAATGTGGAGTTTTTTACACCCGGCACCTTTCAACTGGTTGATTTCGTCGTTGGATTTGATGAGAAAGCGTGATCGAAAAAAGGGATTCTTCATCCATGGAAGATCGAGATCACAAACAAACATGCCTTCTTTGAGTTGCTCTATGGAGATCTCAACTATACTCATTCACTTGCACCGTCTGTGGGATTACGCGTCAGACACCTGAAAAAGTTTAGAAGAATCTCCCTTCTTTACCACTGAAATTTGTTACGGCATCAGCGGTGAGGTTTCCTAAAAAGAGCAAAGAGAGTACACTGCCGACCAGGCTAAAGACGTAAAGAGTTGGGGCATGAGCATACAAATCAGCATTGAAAACAAACTAAAAAACGGTCTCACCGTGGCGCAGCTCGAAGTGCTTAATGAGAGCCATATGCACAGTGTACCGCCGAATTCCGAAACCCACTTCAAGGTGGTGATTGTGAGTTCGGACTTTGAAGGCAAGCGCAAGGTAGCGCGGCATCAAGTGGTCTATGGCCTGCTCAGTGAGGAAATGGCAGGTGGTGTTCATGCGCTTGCACTGCACACCTTTACCCCGGATGAGTGGCAGCACGCCAACGAAAGCGCGCCAGCTTCACCTAACTGTCATGGAGGCTCTAAGTGAGTCAGTTCTTTCAGATACACCCTGAAAATCCTCAAAAACGACTGCTGAACCAGGCGGTGGAAATTATTAATGAGGGGGGAGTCATCGTGTATCCAACCGACTCCGCCTATGCCTTGGGGTGCCATATTGGTGACAAGAAAGCGGCGGACCGCATTCGTCGTATCCGGCGTTTGGATGACAAGCACAACTTCACGCTGTTGTGTAAAGATCTGTCGGAGATTTCCATCTATGCGAAGGTCAACAATACGCAGTACCGGATGTTGAAAAATCACACGCCGGGCGCGTATACGTTTATTCTGAAGGCCACAAATGAGGTGCCGCGTCGATTATTGCACCCGAAGCGGCGTGAAATTGGATTGCGCGTTCCAGACAACATTATTGCTTTGGCTTTGCTGGAAGAGTTGGGTGAGCCCATGATGAGCAGCTCTTTGATCCTGCCCGGCGACAGTGACCCGATGACCGATCCCTATGAGATACGGGAGATGTTGGAACATGAAGTGGACTTGGTGATTGATGGCGGTTTTTGTGGATTTGAACCTACGACCGTCGTGAATTTGGTCGACGAGAACCCCATTGTTGTTCGTGAAGGGAAGGGGGATCCTAAGCCGTTCAGGGAAGAATAAATCCAGGCGATCGCAAACCGCGTTCAGTAGTATTTCTTCTTGGGCTCACCGCCGTCCAGGGCGAGCGCCCACGCCTTATCCTGTTGTTGCCGTACCTGGCGCGTTTCCTCTTCCAATTCAGATTGGCGCTCTGCATTGTACGCCGCCAGTTCGCGTTCCCGCTGCGCCAGCTTTTCCCGACACAAAGCCAGGGCATTACGGCAGTCGTCATCAGCAGGCAACTTGCCATATTCCACAATGGCCTTTTTCAGGTTGAACACCGCCAGCTGGTAGTTCTTATTCTCTGCCATGACCTCGGATTTGGCGATATACATATCCGTCACGCACTTGATCGCGAGCCATTGCAGTTGCTTCATATACTGATTCGCCTGGTCTTGCGTGTACGCGCCTTTACGCTGTCTGATTTGAATAAAGTTTGCCAGCTTGGTCTGGTAGTGTTGTACTTTTCTTACTTCGGCAAGGCTCTCGACGGGGCCATCCAGCGTGGTTTCAATCTGTGCGGAGCTGAGCTGTTCCAGGCGTTCTTTCTGAATCCGCAGGGTCTTGCTGACACTGCGGTCGCGGGGTTTGAGATTGGCGAGCTGAAGCAACACTTTGATGGACTCGCGCACTACGTCCACCGTTAAAGAGGGAATGCTGTATGCTTTGGGGATGCCGTTACTGATGCCGTTGAGCGACAGGTACGAGTAGGTGAGATTGGTGATTTTTCGCTCTTTTTCGATCCGTGCTTTTTCAATCATGTTCATGATGAGCAGCAACAAGGGAACAAACACGGCCCCAAACACGAGCAAACCGATAATGAGACTGGACACACATTTTCCTTGATTGAGTGTATTGCTGGAAGTATAGCGCTACTCTCTGTGAAAAATTGTAAATTCTCTTCGGTAAATTGTCGCGCTGACGTTTGCGTCGACATAGTTTGAACGAATCCTTTGCAGGTGTGCGGCACAAAAGTGGCAGAGTTTTTGCTGTATCTCTTCCTATAGGAAAAACGGCAAGAATTTGTCTCTCTTCAGGTAGGTGATCCATGGGTTTTTTCAGTCCTTCCAAGTTGTTTGGTCTTTCCGGGCAGGAGCCTCGCCACCCCCAGCCGTCTGGCAGCGTCGCCAATCATGGAGCTGCAGCCAATCTGGGCACTGCGGCCAAACACTCCGTGGAAAAGCCGAGCGCGGCGAAGCCTACGGAGTCCATTCTCTCGGAAGATCTGGTGAAGTTGCATGACGCCATTGGGGAACATCAACCCAAAACCCGCCTGAATTTGTCGGAACACAAACTATCCATCGGGCAAGAAGTTGCCTACATCAAGGAGACGCTGCGCAATAAAATTGCCGAGTATGGTTTGCCACCACGAACTCAATTGCAAGTCTCAGCGGATACCTTGGGGAACCTGAGGTTAGAGGGCAGGCTGCCAGAGCCGATCCGTGAACGCATTGCGGAAGATTTGAACAATAATCGAGCGCTGAAAGCCTCGTATTCACGCTTGAGCCAGGATGCCCCTACGCTGGACTATGTAGACACGGTGATGAAACTGTCTAACACCTATGGCGTTGCGAATCATTTGTTCGACTCCATCGTCAGCCAGAATCAGGAGCACAATGGACTGAACGATTTGTCCTTACGGATGGGGCGTGTGCGGCAGTCTGTACTGGAGACAGTGCCGCTTAATCTTGAAGATCGAGTTGAGCAGAAAGGCTTTTCTGTCACAGCCTGAGGGGATTTCTCCTCTAGGCTGCCTGGTGCGGATTAACGAAATATCGGTTTAACTGCTTGAGTCGAAGCTTTTGTTGGTGAAGCATGAATTCCAGCTCTCTGAATCGGCTGATAAACGTCGAATTATCAATACGCTGTCGAACGGATTCACTCTTTTCGTTCAGGCTTTCCCGTTGTTTTTTCATCCACTCCCCATGGAGCTGCGTCCAGGTATCCAGAGTATGCTTGAACTGCTGGTACTCTTTCTCTATGGCCGAGCGAATGGCTTCGGGAGCAAACAAGGCGTTTCTTTTAAGATTGGACTCCGCCTGCTCAAGTTGAACCTTGACCATGGCCTCCTGAATTTTAAATTCCGGCACGCGGCGTAGATTGTTCGCCAGACCGATTTTGCTTGCGAGGAAGATCATCCATTTCGTCGGGTCAAACTGCCACCATCGTACGCCGTTCCGATAGTCACTTTGAAAGTAGTGGTGGAAATTGTGGTAGCCTTCTCCATAGGTGACGACCGCCAGCAACGCATTGTCTTTGGCAGTATTGGTGTTGGTGTAGGGTTGTTTGCCCCACATATGGCATAAGCTGTTGATAAAGAAGGTAAACTGATGGTTCAATACCAGTCGGGTTGCTCCCGCAAGCAAAAACATACCCAGTGCGTCACCATTGAGCCAGCCCAGAAGTAAAGGCAGTACGATGGTTGACGCAGCTACAAATGCCAGATAGTGGTTGTGCTGCGCCATGACAATGGCGTCTTTTTTCAAATCATTGACGTTGCTGAAGTCCAGGTTACTGCTTTTATAGTTACGAAGCATCCACCCCATATGGGCAAACCAGAAACCGTTATTGATGGAGTAAGGGTCACGTTCTTTGTCGTCCACATGGCGGTGGTGAATTCGATGGCCTGCACTCCAAACAAGGATACTGTTCTGTACCGAAGCGGCTCCCCAGAACGCCAGCCAGCCGCGCAACACCGGACCCGCTTGATAGGCCTTGTGTGACCAGAGTCGGTGATACCCGGCGGTGATGGCAGTTCCTGAAAAAATTAACACCAAACCAAAGGCCGTCCATTCCACCCAGTCAAACGGATCCACCAACCAGCCATAGATGGGGGTGACGATCACACCCAGCGTAATCGTTACGACAAACATAATGGAGCTGACCCAATTGATTTTCGGGCGGTCATTTGAGTCGTTATTATGCCGGATCAGGTTTTTGGCCGAGCCCATGAAGTATTCCCATGAAATGAAGGTGAAAAAATCAGCGCACAAGTGTAATCTAAATTAGCCTGCGAGCATAGTCCAAACATCTTTCAGGTGTATGACAGCGCCTTTGAGTATTTTCGCTTTCTTGATGCTGTTTGTACATTTTTTATTCTTTTTTTGCGTTGTGCCATACTTGTCGTGAAACTTGACTGCAAGAGTATTCGACAATGCGCAAAAATATAATCATAGGTTTGCTGGTTCTGCTGTTAGCTGGTGTTGTTCCTGCGGCAATGTCGAGTGAGCAGGAGTACCGCGTGCTGATGTTAACCTGGCGCGGGTGGACAGACACAGACCAGGCGTTTGTCGATGAGTTGCAGCGTCGTCAACTCCGTGTTCAAACGACGCATTTTGATGCCCAAAAGAGCAAGACCCGGCTGGTAGATTATCTGCGTCAGATGCAGCCCTCTTTCCAAAAATATGACTTGATCTATACCTTTGGATCAACCACGGCAGAAATTACCAAACGCTTTGTGAACAATCAGGTACCTCATGTGTTTAATGCCGTGGGTACGCCGGTCCGATCCGGGATTATCAAGAGCTTTGAGGATACTGGCGGCAATTTGACCGGGGTAGGGTATACCACGGATATTGAGGAACAGTTGAAGGTGTTGTCCAACAAGATCAGTTGCCAGGAAGTGGCTGTGCTTTTTAACCCCAGGGAAATACAAGATGAAAAGATGTTCGATGACATGGTTGCTTTCTATCATCCGTTAGATATCCATGTGATTGCCTTTCGGGTGGTTGACGAAGCGTCGTTGACGGAGACACTGGATGCGTTGATTGACTACGATAAAAAAGGTGGGCAGTGTCTTTTTGTCACGTCTTCATCATTCCTGATCGCCCAGGCTGAGCGAATTTTTAGTCGATTAAATCAGAGCCAGTTAAAGATCATGACCGCCAGCGTGAAACTGATCGATCAGGGCGCGCTTGCGGGCGTTGTGACGGATTATAAGGAACGGGGCCGAACTCTCGCGGGTCTCGCTGAAAAGGTATTGAGGCAATCCGACGCGCGTGGTATTCCTGCTCTACCTCCGGTGTTGGAGCTGAAAATTAACGAGACAGCCCGGCAACGTTTGGGGTTAGTGATACCTTAGAGGCGCTGAGGCTTTCGCACTCATTGCGCAGGGTACAATGCGCGATGATGGGTCGCTATAGGGTCTGGACCGGTTTTCATAACGGCGGCAGGCTTTAGAGCCTCCAGGTTGCTGGCGATGAGCTTCGCCGCAGTTTCGCTGTGTGATCGGGAGGGGGATCGGCCAAAGAGTGCTGATTCGTACTGGCTCAGTGCATCGAAAAAAGAATCATTCTTGGGATAGCATCGCCGCACCTCTGTGAGGTTGGTATAGTTGCACGCATCCCGTTGTGAAAGCCAGGTCAGTAAAAGGTTTGTTGCTGCCGGGGACCCGGCTCGGAAAGCTTGCGCCACTTCGGCGGCTGACATACGGCTTTTTTCATCTTTGGGGTGTTGCTTGTCCGAAGTTCGTGAAGCAGGGGTTCTTCGAAACGCCCAGATCAAAGCGATCAGCGTTATTAACCACAGTAGTGTCATCAGCAATGCCCATGCTTTCCAGTAGGTTGATCTGTCGGAAGAGGTGGCTGGCAACGCTTGCGTGAGGGATCCGGGGTCGGGTGTGCCTTCCAGAGTCGCTGTTTGCGTGGCAGGGGAAAGAGGCGTTGCCGGGGGCGAGGCAGCCTGTGATGCATAGGCCGCCGGTGCAATGGTCAGTCTTCTCGCAGGAATCACCGCGACTTTCTCTTCATCATTGAGGGTATCCCACCAGTGGACCCTCATTTCAGGCAACTCGATGTCGCCGGCGGACGTGGCGACCAATGCCGTCGATTGAGTGACGGTGGCTTGCACGCCGGCGGGCACTTGGTTGGATTCGCGTTGCGGAGCTTCAGGGTAAGACCTTATACCGGGTGCGGGGGTATCTTCAAAGTCTGGAATGGCGGAGCCCAGTAAACCCAATACGGTGAGCTTGATGGTTCGAGTGGCAGATTCGCCCTGCTTAAGCGTGTCGGGCGAGGCGGACCAGCTATCGGTGAACTCAACCGCCATCGCAGGTAACCAGGTGCTCCCTGTGTAGCTGGCGGGTACGGGTTTGACGGATAGCTGGTGTGGGTTTGATTGTGCTTTTGCAAAACGGCGCTTGTTTCGGCTTCGGTCTACCACGCGCCCTTCAAACGTCAATGCAGGGATGGTTACCTCCCCGCTTTTTTGGGGAAACACAAGGAATTTGCGTTGAATCACTTCATACCGCTGGTTGTTTACCATTTCATAATGCTTGGTTTGTTCGCCTAATTTCTCGACGACAGCGTCAGGGACTTCAGGGTCGGAAAAATCCCCGGAAATGGGTGAGTAAAGTAAATACAGTTTCGTGGTGAGTTGCACTTGCTCCTGAATGTAGACACTGCGCTTATCTGATTCGACCTTGATAAAGGCGACGGGTGTGTCGTTAGCGCTCCCGCCGGAGCCCGCCAGCACGGTAATGGGAATCGGTGTGGACTGACTGTCTTTGAAGGTCAGCGAGGGTATCTTCAAGTTTCCGGTGGATTTCGGGCTGAGTTCATAGAGCCAAGTGATCTGAGCTTTGTTTTCTCCGTTGATGGACCGCACATTGTATTGCTGGTTCTGGTTTACAATGTCAAAGTGCTCGGTCAGGCTACCCAGTTCCGGTTCCGGAATGCTGAGATTGTTGAAATTGAGTAATCCTTGAATACTGAAGGAAAACTCGGTTTCTCCTTGCACACGCAATTCAAGGGTGTCATCCAGATAGAGTTGCGTTTTACTGACGGACACTTCCAGCGTGTTGGCGGCCACAGCAGGTTTGGCGGCGATTACCAGCAGGAGCAACATGATCTGCGCAAAAAGGGGCAGGGTGAATATGGACGGCAGAGTTCTGTGGTGAGCTACCATAGGGGCCTGTTCTCCTTGCGCGGTGTTTCATTTTGTTGCAGTTGATATTGTTGGGCAAACTTTCTTCTTAACAGACCGGTAGGGTCGTCCGGGATGCGACGCATCCACTGCTCAAATGCCTGCCTTTCCTCTTCGCTCATGGGGGGCGGCTCTCCATCTACGGCTTGAGGACTCGCCTGGCTGTCTTCTGAGTGCTGCTGATCCTGCTGATCCTGCTGATCCTGCTGATCCTGCTGATCCTGCTGATCCTGCTGATTCTGTTTGTCCTGCTGGTTCTGTTGATCCTGTTGGTTCTGCTGGTTCTGCTGGTTCTGCTCGTCCTGTTGGTTCTGCTGGTTCTGCTGGTTCTGCTGGTTCTGTTGGTTCTGTTGGTTCTGTTGGTTCTGCTGGTTCTGTTGGTTCTGTTGGTTCTGTTGGTTCTGTTGGTTCTGCTGGTTCTGTTGGTTCTGTTGGTCCTGTTGGTCCTGCTGTTCAATCAACTTTTCTACGATGGCTTTGTTAAAGGCTGCGTCTTCGTTTTCGGGGTTGATCTCCAGCGCTTCTTTGTACTCGTCCAGCGCTTCTTGCAGCTTTTGTTCTTTGGCCAGCGCATTGCCACGGTTGTAACGCGCGATACTGTCCGCTGATTTCTGTGCGTCTTCTGCGTCAGCACCCAGTGTGCGGGCAGCTTCTTCGTATTTTTTTGCTTTGTAATAGGCCGCAGCGGCCCAATCGTTGTTCTCAAACTGTTGGGCCGCTGCCTCATACTGTTCGTTTTCAAACTTCTTCATGGCGCGCTGGTTTTGATTCAGGAACCACGTGTCCCAGAAAGACTCACTTGCCTCGCTCGGTGGAGAGGCGCCCAGGCTGGCGGCGAGCACCATGACAGGACCAATGGCCAATGCACCTTTTCGATACGCATGTAAGAAAATAGGAAGCAGGAGCAGGGCAAGAAGGTAGCCTCTGTCCTTCCAGTCTTCAAAGTGAATGTCTTTGCTCTCTTCGGTGGTGGAGAACGAGTTGTCCGCGCGCGATGGGGGTAAAACCAGGGCCTTCAGATCGGAATTATCGAGCGTTGCTCGACGGTACTGTCCGTTGACCTGTTCGGCGAGCAAAATCAACTCGGTTTCCGGGAGTTGCGGAATAATCACTTCGTCGCCATCTTTCAAATAGCCTCGACCTGGCATGTCAATGGGTCCTCCTGCCGGGGTACCGATGCCGATAATATCAATAGGGTAGCTGCCTGCCGCCTGCAGAATCTCGTTCACTTGATTGCTGGCCACGCCATCGGTCAATAGCAGTATGCGACCCTTACCGCCAGTGGCGCTTTGCAGGAGTCCAACGGCCGTTTGTATGGCGAGCCCCGGTTCACTGCCTGGGGCGGGCATCATGCCGGGTTCGAGCACAGCGACCTGGCTTTCAATGGTCCGGACATCGTCCGTGAGCGGTGAAACGACATGACTACTGGCGGAATACACGACCAAGGCGGTGTTGCCTTCTGTGCGCAACGCCAGCAGATCAATCACCTTTTGTCGCGCCAGTGTGATTCGGCTGGGCGCGAGGTCTTTTGCGTACATGGAGAGGGACAAATCCAGCACGACCACCAGATTGTCCGTGGGCTGGACTACGGGCTTATCGACCTTTTCCCAGGCCGGGCCTGCGAGCGCGATCGCTGCGCAGGAAAGAAACAGGCTTACCGCCAACAGCGAGCCTTTTTCTGCTGCCGTGTGTGTGTCCGGCAGGAGGTGTTTGAGCAGTGCAGGCGCGATGGCATCCGGCCAATCCGATGCCTGACTGCCCCTCAGATAAAAGAAGAGCGGCAGAGCAATGGCAGGTACGAGCAACCACAGCCACTGTGGACGGAGGAAATGAAAAGCGCCGATCGCCTCGATGAAACTATCCACGTGACACCTGCTTAAAACGTATGCGTGTGCTAATGCGCAGCATCACCAGCAGCACCGCCAGGCTCAGCGGCCAATAATACAGTTCTTTTTCCGGGCGATAGGTTTTGGTTTCCTGTTCTACCGGTTCCAACGTGTTCACTGCTTCGTAGACCAGCTCCAGTTCCGGTGCACTTCTCGCCCTGAAATACTGGCCACCGGTCAGGTTGGCGATTTTGGTCAAAGTGTCTTCATCCAGGTCGGCGGAAGGGTTTACGACCTGATTGGCGAAGAATCCACGCTTGACCATTTCTTCTGCCCCGATACCGATTGTGTAGATGCGCACCTGCTCCTGTGCTGCCAGTTCCGCTGCTTTGATCGGGGGGACTTCGCCGGCCGTATTAGCGCCATCGGTCAAAAGCACCAGCACTCGGGCGTCGGCAGGCCGGTTTCTCAGACGTTTTACCGCCATGCCAATGGCATCACCAATCGCGGTACGTTCGCCTGCCATGTTCAACATCGCTTCCTGCAGGAGAGAATTGACGGTCGCGCGATCGAAGGTCAGGGGGGCTTGCACATAGGGATGCGTGCCGAACAGTATCAACCCGAGGCGGTCACCTTTTCTTTGCGCGATAAAGTCACTCACTACCTGCTTGACGGCGTCCAGGCGCGTTACCTGAAATCCTCGGATCACCATGTCTTTTTCCCGCATTGAGCCGGAAAGATCGACAGCCAGCATCAAATCCCGTCCGGAGGTGGGGATTTGGGTCGGCTCCCCAACCCAGGCGGGTCGCGCAACACTGAAGACGAGGCATACCCAGGCGGCAAACGTCAGCCATTTCAGCAGATCCTGTTGTTTAGCGCCTGCAGCGGCGTCCCGGTGATTTCCGGGCATGGCGTCAATCACATCATAAAAGGGGACGCGGGCGGCGTTTCGTTCAGGTTGCAGCGCGCCTGCCCGTTTGCTGAAAAAGAAAGGCAAGGGGAATAGTAATAGCAACCAGGGCCAGTAAAAAGTAAAGCCGCTCAAGGACATCGTTGGACCCACTCTTGAACTGCGGCCACGAGCGCTTCCGCGTCATATTCCGGGGAAGCCTGATAGGGCGCCTCTGCCAATGGAGATAGCGCGGCTTCACGACAGTGCACGGGTTGCAAGGTGGCAAGATATTTTACCCAGGCGGTACCGCTGAGTCCCGCTGAACCTTGCGTTTCGCCGGCGGTCAAAAAAGAGCGTCGCTGCTGAACAACCGACTTGAGCAGGGTGTTGAGGCTTTCTGCGAGGGCCTGTTTATCTTTATTGCTGTAGTAGTGCTGCTGCATACGGACCAGGGATAACCTGGCCTGTTTACGCCAGAAATTTCGTCGACGCCAACGCAGCGTAAAAAACAGGGTAAGGGCGATAATCACCAGCCCAGCCAATACAATATAGTAGCCCGGTGGAAGTGGCCAAATACTCACCTCTGGTGGGAGTTGAATGTCGCGGAGATGTTCCAGCGTCAACGGTGTGCCGGGACCGGGTGACTGATCGAGCGGGCTATTGCCTGGGATCTGACTCATCATCCCTCACCGTTAGCGGGCAGCGCTTGTGAATTGCTGAAGAATTCGCACGATATCATCCTGCGTCGAGACTGGAATCAGCGGCGCGTGGTGCTTGAGGCAAAGGGCTCGCAGTCGGGCGTCGCGCGCTTCAACGGTACCCCGGTAATTGGCCCGAAACCCTTTGTCTCGTGTATTCAGCCAGCTCACGGTTTGCCCATCACTGATGGGGTACACACCCGGTGGTGGCAACTCTTTCTCCAGCGGGTCAAACACCTGAAAGGCGATCAGCTCGTTGTGCCGTGCCAGTTCATGGATATGCTTATCTGATTCATCGTTCAAACCGGAAAAATCACTGATCAAACAAATGAGTGCGCCGTGCTTCGTGAGTCGTTGAAGTTCTCGCAATGCATGGTTCAGAGAAATGACAGGCTGTACTGATTGCCCAACGGACAGTGCGTGATTAAACTCTGTAATGGTGCGTAGCAAGGCCAGGGCCGTCTTGCGGCTTCTCGCTGGCTTAATGGGGTGGTGACGTTGATCGGAAAAGACGACGCCACCGACGCGATCTCCGCTGGAAAGCGCGATCCAGGCGAGCAGGGCAGCAATATCGGCGGCCATGACGGATTTAAAACAACGCCGGCTGCCAAAAAACATGGGCAGTGACTGATCACAGAGCAAAAACACCGGGCGCTCTCGCTCCTCGTGAAACAGCTTGGTATGCGGTTTTTGTCGTCGGGCGGTGACTCGCCAATCGATCGATCGAACATCATCTCCCGGCTGATAAACGCGCACTTCCGCAAATTCCATCCCTCGGCCTCGGTAATGCGAGCGATGCTGACCAGACTGCAGTCGAATAGCCCGGTGCAGCGTTGGCAATGAAATGCTCTGCGAATACAGGCGCATCTGCATCAATTCGTTCATGGCACAGTAAGCACGATCCTGCTCGGCTTCCTGCGTGGCGGGAGCGCCGGGCCTTCTCATGCGACTGGCACCCGCTGAATGAGTTCGTTGAGGATTTGGTCGGTGTTCAACCCTTCGGCTTCGGCTTCGAAAGAAATGATCAGCCGGTGACGGAGGACGTCATGGATCACAGCCTGCACATCGTCAGGACTGACAAAGTCTTTGCCGCTGAGCCAGGCGTAAGCGCGCGCACATCGGTCAAGCGAAATGGTGCCCCGCGGACTGGCGCCGTAATCAATCCAGGTGCTGAGGTCTTCGCCGTAGTTGCCCGGTTTTCGGGTCGCAAGAATAAATTGCACAATGTACTCTTCCACTGCCGGCGCCATGTGCAGGTTGGCAACCTCTTCCCGTGCATGAAAAATGGTGTTTTGAGACATCACATCGGGTGCTTTGTCATCGCTCTCGGGGTGACTGATGTCGTTGCGTGCCAGTGTCAGAATCTGCCGTTCGGCGTCCAGATCGGGATAGTCAATCTTCACATGCATCAGGAAGCGATCCAGCTGCGCCTCGGGAAGGGGGTAGGTGCCTTCCTGTTCGATGGGGTTCTGCGTTGCCATGACCAGAAAGAGCCGGTCCAGTTTCATGGTGCGCTGCCCGACACTGACTTGCCGCTCTGCCATGGCTTCCAATAAGGCTGATTGGACTTTGGCCGGTGCCCGGTTGATTTCATCCGCCAGCACCAGATTGTGGAAAATCGGGCCGGACTGAAACTCGAAAACGCCGGTCTCCGGACGATAAATGTCAGTCCCTGTAATGTCCGACGGGAGCAAATCCGGTGTGAACTGGATACGCTGGAAGTCGCCTTCGATTTTCCGCGACAGATCTTTGATCGCTTTCGTCTTTGCCAGCCCCGGCGCGCCCTCCACCAGCAGGTGACCATCGGCCAGCAACGCGATGAGCAGGCGGTTAACGAGATGTTCCTGCCCGATGATGTGTTCTGACAGGTATTGATGCAGTACCTTGAAATCGTCCCGGTGTGTCATGTTTTCCTGGTATCTAACGTGCTTTTCTGTTGAACGGCAGTCTGAAGCGATAAAATGGGCCAGACTCAATTTAGCGGCGAAAAAATACCATCCTTGCGGCATGGAAAACAACAAACCGGTGCCAGTTTTTGAATTACAATTCCGTTAGTCGCTCCCAATTTTTGACGGAATGCGCGTTTTATATCTGCGCACACTGCCCTTGTATATATGCGACATTGCCGGCTGGGTTCTCTGATTTCCCCTGCAATTTTCCTGCGCTGATCTATCCTTACTAAAATGGCTATAAAAACAACAACGCTCCTTTCGGGCGCAGCTACTCGGGGTAAGGGTAATCAACTATGAAACAGGTTAACACCGTCGACAGGAATGAGTTCTTTGACCAATTGAAGTCCATGTTCAACGAAAAGTTGTCCGCTAATCATGCGACCAAGGTCAACCAGTTCACTGAACAGTATTTCGAAAATCTACCCGTGGAAGAGGCTTACGGACGACGTCTGGAAGACATCTACGGGGCCATTTTGTCCTGCTGGAACTTTCTGCAGCACCATGACCTCCAGCACGCCAAAGTTGAGGTGTTTAACCCCAATCTGGAGGTGAATGGGTGGCAATCCACGCACTCCATTATCGCGGTATTGCATGCGAATATTCCCTTTCTGGTGGACTCGATTCGCATGGCGATTAATTCCCATGAACTTACGATTCACTCGATTCATCATGCCGTGATGCATGTGGATCGTACCAAAACCGGTAAGATCAAAGCCCTGCTCCCCAGAGGCGATAAGGCCTGCACCAGAGACAATGCGGAAGCAATGATCTATGTGGAAGTGGATCGTCGAAACCAGGCGGAGTCTCTGGAAGAGCTGCAGGCCGCGATCAGCACGGTGCTTGCAGAGGTGCGGGTGGCCGTGGGTGATTATCCCGCCATGCGTGACATGGCCAGTGAGCTGACAAAAGAGATCAAGGCCTCGCCCAAATCACTGGGTACGGAAAACATCAAAGAAGCGATCGAGTTCGTAGACTGGATCATCAAAGACCATTTCACCTTCCTGGGGTACGACGAATACGACTTCAAGAAGAAAGGGGATGATATTGAAGTGATTCGGGTCAGTGGCTCGGAACTGGGTATCCTGAAAAGCCATAATGAGCGACCCCGTAAACTGCTGATGAGTGATATGCCCGAGAAAACCCGGCAGCACTTATTAAAGAGCACCATTTTTTCCTTTGCGAAATCGGCACAGCGCTCACGGATTCACCGTCCGGCTTATCCGGATTATATTTCTGTTGCCAAGTTCAATGACAAGGGTGAAGTGATTGGCCAGAAGCGATTTCTCGGCCTCTACACCGCCGATGTGTATAACCAGCGCCACAGCTCCATTCCCTTGGTGCGAAAAAAGACGACAGAAGTACTCAAACGGGCGGGGTACGGTGAGCAGGATTATGGTCTGAAAGAGCTGAATCAAATTCTGGCGGTGTACCCCAGAGACGACCTGTTTCAAATCGATGTGGATGAACTCTATGACGTTGCCATGGGGATCATGTACATCCAGGAACGGCGAAAAATTCGGTTGTTTTTACGTGAAGATGCGTACACGCAATTTTTCAGTGCGCTGGTGTTTGTGCCGAGAGATGTTTACAGCACCGATCTTCGGTTGAAAATCGAAGCGATTCTCAAGCACGCACTGGATGCGGTGGATGTGGATTTTACCACGCAGTTTTCCGAGTCTGTTCTGGCCCGCACACAGTTTAACATTCGTGTGAAACCCTCGGATCATCGTGATATTGACGTGGAGGAGTTGGAGAAAAAAGTCATTGAAGTGGCTCAGTCCTGGCGGGATGGGCTTCAGGAAGCACTGTACGAAGTGCACGGTGAAGAAACGGCCAACGACCACATCCATTTGTATCAAAACGCGTTCCCCGGTAGCTACCGGGAGGCGTTTTCACCCCGTCGCGCTGTGATCGATATTGATCATATGAGCGAGCTGAAGGGGGGCAAAGCCATCTCCATGAGCTTCTATCGCTCGCTTGAGGAAAGCGAAGCGACGTTGCACTTCAAGTTGTTTCACAAAGAAAAACAACTGCCGCTGTCTGACGTGTTGCCAATCTTTGAAAACATCGGCTTAAAAGTCATTGGTGAGCACCCCTATGTGATTGAGGACCGGCAAGGCGTCGTGGTCTGGATTCATGATTTTACACTGATCAGCTACTCCAACTCGGTCATCGATATTCAAAAGATTCGGAAGATTTTTGAAGATTTGTTTGCGAAAGTGCTGGCCGGTGAGGCTGAGAACGACAATTTCAACCTGTTGGTACTTGGCGCATACCTGGATTGGCGACAAATCGCCATGTTTAGAGGCTACGCGCGCTACATGCGACAAATTCGGGTGAGCAACAGTCAGGAATTTATTGCGCAAACCCTGTCCAATCATGTGGATATCACGCGATTACTGTGGAGCTTTTTCGAAGCACGATTTGATCCTGAGAAGAATACCAGTCAGGCGAAAAGTGAGGCCACTCAGCAAAAGCTGGAGCTGGAGTTTAATGCGGCGCTGGATAACGTCGCCAATATCAGTGAAGACCGAATCTTGCGTCGCTATATGGAGCTGATGAAAGCCACCCTGCGCACCAACTTCTATCAGCCGGATGCGGATGGCCAGCCGAAAACCTATGTGTCCTACAAGGTCAGCCCACGCGACATACCCGAAATGCCATTGCCGCTGCCCATGTTCGAGATCTTCGTCTACTCCCCTCGCGTGGAGGGGGTTCATTTGCGGGGCGGTAAGGTGGCGCGCGGGGGATTGCGTTGGTCAGACCGGTATGAAGATTATCGCACGGAGGTGCTGGGGCTGGTAAAAGCACAACAGGTGAAGAACGCGGTGATCGTGCCAGTCGGTGCGAAAGGGGGCTTTGTTGCCAAACAGCTGCCGGAAAATGACCGGGAGGCATTTCTCAAAGAGGGCATTGAGTCCTATAAAATCTTTATCAACGGCTTGTTGGATCTCACAGACAATCTCGTCGATGAAGCGATTGTACCGCCGGTCAATGTGGTGAAGCAGGACCCGGACGATTACTACCTTGTTGTGGCGGCAGATAAGGGCACAGCGACCTTCTCAGACATCGCCAACGGCATCGCTCTGGAACGAAATTTCTGGCTGCGGGATGCGTTTGCATCGGGCGGCAGTAATGGCTACGACCACAAGAAAATGGGGATTACCGCCCGGGGGGCCTGGGTGTCGGTGGAACGACACTTCCGCGAATTGGGCTTAAACACCTCACAGGATGAATTCACGGCCATCGGCATTGGTGATATGGCCGGCGATGTGTTCGGGAACGGCATGCTGCTGTCGGAGCACATGAAGCTGGTGGCGGCGTTCAACCACATGCATATTTTCATCGATCCCAGCCCGGACCCCAAAAAGAGCTTTGCGGAACGTAAACGGATGTTCGAGCTACCACGCTCTTCCTGGGAGGATTATAACGCTGCGCTCATCTCCAAGGGCGGCGGGATATTCTCGCGTGCGTCTAAATCGATCGCGCTCACGCCACAAATTAAAAAGCTCCTCGGCATCAAGTCTGACAAAGTGCCGCCCAACATGTTGATCTCCTATATTCTGAAAGCCGATGTGGATCTCATGTGGGTCGGAGGCATCGGGACCTATGTGAAGGCCTCTTCTGAAACGGATGCCGATGTGGGTGACAAGGCGAATGATGGCCTGCGCGTGAATGCCAAAGAATTGCGCTGTAAGGTCATTGGTGAAGGTGGCAACCTCGGTATGACACAGCGGGGCCGTGTGGAGTTCTCGCTGAATGGTGGGCGCTGTAACACGGACTTTATCGACAATGCCGGCGGTGTTGACTGTTCCGACCATGAGGTGAATATCAAGATACTGCTGAATGCGATTGTGGGAAATGGCGACATGACCGCCAAGCAGCGTAATCAGTTGCTGTTTGAAATGACGGATGAAGTCGCGGATTTGGTGTTGCGAAACAACTATCGCCAGACTCAGGCCATCAGCATCGCTGCTTTTGAAGCCGCTTCGCGCATTGAAGAGTATCGCCGACTGATCAACTCCTATGAGTCGTCTGGAAAACTGAATCGTGCGCTGGAATTTATCCCTGATGATGAAACGATCATGGAGCGGAAATCCCAAAATATTGGCCTCACCCGGCCTGAGCTTTCTGTGCTGATTTCCTACGTGAAAGGGCACATGAAGGAGGTGTTGAACAGCAGTAAACTCACGAAAGACAAGTCTTTAGGCCATGAGATTGACGAGATGTTTCCAGACAGGCTCGTAGAAACCTATGCGGACCCGCTGTTGTCGCACAAACTGCGTCGGGAAATCATCTCCACCAGCATTGCCAATGACATGGTGAACCACATGGGCATCACCTTTGTGGAGCGCTTGCGGCTGTCTACGGGCTCAACGATTTCTGCGATTGCACTGGCCTATATTATCGCGCGGGATGTCTTCCAGCTTGAAAAGTACTGGTGCATGATCGAATCGCTGGATTACAAAGTACCCAGCAGCGTTCAAATTGAAATGATGTCTGAACTCATGCGGCTGATCCGCCGTGCGAGTCGCTGGTTGCTGCGTAACCGTCGCAGTGAGCTGAATGTGGCGTCCAATATGAAGAAATTCTCGGAAGGTATAAAAGCGATCAGTGAAAACCTGTCTACCTACCTGATTGGTGCCGAGTTAAATGAGTGGCAGGAGAAGTATGATCGCTTTGTGGAGCAGGGCATCTCGGATGAGCTGGCGCGAGTTGTTGCCGGGGCAAATTATCTGTACTCCGCCTTGGGCATCATCGAAGCACACGAAATCACGCAAACAGAACTGGGTATGGTGGCGCGCACCTACTATGCACTGGGAGATGCTCTGGATCTGGGCTGGTTCTCTGTGCAGCTCAACCTGTTGAAACCGTCCTCCCATTGGCAGGCGCTGGCGCGCGAAACGTTCCGTGAAGATCTGGATTGGCAGCAACGCGCACTGACCGTTGGGGTGTTGCGATTAAAGAGCGCACCCAGTGACATTCCAGAACGCCTGAAGGTGTGGATGGACTACCACCAGGAGCTGATCGGACGTTGGAAGCAGATGTGTACAGAGATCAAAGCCACGAAGAGTCCGGAGTTTGCGGTCTATTCCGTCGCGCTGCGGGAACTGTTGGATTTGGCGCAAACCACAGCACATGCCTCTCCCGGTGATCACGTGTAAACACGAAAGGTCATCGCGATAACCAACCAATTCAGACAGGTCATGCAGGACCTGTCTGGTGTTTGTCTTTTCAGCGATGTGCGGGATCGGGTATCCTATTCGAATCTCAGGTTACTTTGATCATGGCCCATGAAAAGCCTCATTGTGGATTTGCATTTACCGCCGCAGGAAATGGAGCAGTACTACCTTGGCACGCGCACCGTTTCCGCGCTCAGCCGTGACGGTCGCCGTATCGAATTTCCCGCCAATATTCTGCACAAATACATCACGCGTGCTGGCGTGACAGGCACGTTTGAAATCTTTTTTGATGACAACAACCGGTTTCAGTCCATCGTGAAACGATGATCGGTCAGATGTGATTGACGAACCAGTACTTTTCCCAGGCATTCATCACGCGTTCGGGGTACCAGGTTTTGCCCAGACTGCCGTTGTAGCGCGCGAGTGCCCGCGTCAGGTTGCCTTTTTCTTTGTCGAGATAGTATTTGAGAATGGTGCAGCCGTAGCGTAGGTTGGTGGCATTGTTCGTCAGATTGTCGTCGGGTCGGCCGATTTCCTTTTTCCAGAAGGGCATGACCTGCATGAGCCCCTGCGCACCCACCGACGAAATGGCAAAGCGTTGAAACAGGCTTTCCACATGAATCACGGACAACACCAGTTCCGGCTCCAGCTCGGCACGCTTGGCCTCAAAATGTATCTGCTTGAGCAATTGCAATCGCTGTTCGGGATTTTTGATGTAGCGGGCCAACCGATTGGACATGTCCACCAGCCACACTTCCGCGTCCCAACGGTCATCAAAGCTGGTGGCACTGTTAACCGTTTGTTTTAACAGCAGAATCAACGCTTCATCCCGCTCCTGGGTCGCTGCATATCCGGGTGAGGGAGCAGTAAACAACACGGCACCGATCACAAAAAGCAACAGGGCCATTGAGCGAGAATAGGCATCACGGAAGTCTGGTACAACGAACATAAACACCTGAAAATGCAGATCGAAACCACAGATTTTCCGGTATTTGTTCTTGATGTCAACTACCGTGTACAGTTGCTGAAGAGCCAGCGAATGAGGTCTCGAGCGCCTGACCACCGGGTGTGGCCAGGCTCGCGATCATCTCTGCTATTGGGAAATTTTTGATCGCAGCAGTGCGATGATGTCGCTGGTGGGAATGTCCTGGTTGGCGTCTTCTGTCCGTGCACGATATTCCACCTGGCCTTGCGCCAGGCCACGGTCACTGATTACGACACGATGGGGAATGCCAATCAGCTCCATATCGGCAAACTTTACGCCGGGGCGCTCGTTACGGTCATCGAGTAACACATCAATGCCCGCTGACTGCAACTCCTGGTACATGTTTTCCGCGATCTGGGTGACTTCTTCGGATTTATGCATGTTCAGCGGGATCAACACGACCTGGAATGGCGCGATTGCGCTTGGCCAGGTAATGCCTTTCTCGTCGTGATTCTGCTCGATGGCGGCAGCGACCACGCGTGAAACTCCGATGCCATAGCAGCCCATTTCCATGATCACGGCCTTGCCGTTTTCATCCAGAACGGTGGCTTTCATCGCTTCACTGTACTTGTTGCCAAGCTTGAACACATGGCCCACTTCTATGCCGCGTTTGATGGTAATTTCACCTTGACCATCCGGGCTGGGATCGCCTTCCACGACATTACGAATGTCCGCGACTTCACCCGGTGCGCAGTCGCGTCCCCAGTTCAGGTTGGTGTAGTGGTAGCCGTCATCATTCGCACCCGCGACAAAATTAATCAGAGTAGCAGCGGAACGGTCAACGACCGTACGAATGGCCAGATCCGCCGGGCCAATCGAGCCGGGTTGTGCGCCCACTGCGGCAGCCACTTCCTCGTCGGTGGCAAACGTTAAAGGCGCGGCGACCCCGATAATTTTTTCAGCTTTTATATCATTCAGCGTATGATCGCCTCGCAGCACCAGTGCAACGGGGGCGGCCGGTTGACCTTCTTCATTTTCACCGCGTACGACCAGGGTTTTCACGGTTTTGTGTGTGGGCACATTTAAAAATGCTGCGACGTCTTCAATGGTTTTCTGATCCGGCGTGGCCACCTTTTGTTTTTCGGCCGCGGCTTCCTCGGGTACCGTCAGCGCAAGCGCTTCCGCCATTTCGATGTTGGCTGCATATTGACTAGTGGTACTGAAGGCTATGTCGTCTTCGCCGGAGTCTGCCAGCACATGGAACTCGTGGGAGCTGTTGCCGCCGATGCTGCCGGAATCTGCCTGCACAGCACGAAAATCCAGTTGAAGACGGGTGAAAATATTGGTGTAAGTCGCGTACATGACTTCATAGGTGGTGTCCAGTGAGTCCTGACTGACGTGAAAGGAGTAGGCGTCCTTCATCAGGAACTCGCGGGCACGCATGATGCCGAAGCGCGGCCGTCGTTCATCACGGAATTTGGTTTGGATCTGATAAAAATTCACCGGTAACTGCTTATAGCTTTTCAGTTCGGTGCGGGCAATGTCGGTAATGACTTCTTCATGGGTTGGACCAATGCAAAAGTCGCGTTGATGCCGATCCTTAACACGCAGAAGTTCGTCACCGTAAAAAGACCACCGGCCGGACTCTTCCCAGAGTTCCGCAGGTTGTACCGCAGGCATCAGGACCTCTTGCGCGCCGGACTTGTCCATCTCTTCGCGCACAATCTTTTCCACCTTACGAAGTACGCGCAATCCCATGGGTAACCAGGTGTAGAGGCCGGATGCCAGTTTTCTGATCAATCCCGCTCTTAACATCAGCTGATGGCTGATGACCTCTGCATCTGCAGGCGTTTCTTTTAACGTGGCGATAAGGTATTGCGTTGCGCGCATAGCGTTTCCTGAAATCCTATGGTGGTTAAAATGGGGTAAGCGGATTATTCTACGTGCTGGCACCTTCTTCTGGAAGTGTTTTATCTGGATTGTTTCTTGATTCAATAAGGAGATTCATGAGCGAATTTCAAGTCGATGCCGGTGCGGTCGAACAATTAATTCGGGAGGGCGTGCCCATGGCTGGAGACCTCGACCTGAAAGTTGATGCGTTAAGTGAGGACGGCGCAACGGCGCGCGTGCCATTCCACAATAAACTGGTCAGACCTGGTGGGACTATTTCCGGCCCGGCCATCATGGCTCTGGCAGATGCAGCGATGTATGCGGCCATATTGGGGAAATTGGGTCGCGTTGAGATGGCGGTAACCAGCAATTTGAACATCAACTTTATGCAACGGCCGGAAGCGAAAGATTTGATCGCTGAGGCCACGCTGCTGAAACTGGGCAAGCGACTTGCCTTTTGTGAAGTACGCTTGATGTCTGCTGGCAGTGATGAGCTGGTCGCCCATGTCACCGGGAGTTATTCTTTGCCGCCAGGTGAACAGAAAACGACGGGAATGATGAAATGACACCTGTTTTGACCTGAAATGAACTGGCACTGTCGTGTCAAATCCGTATAATCCCCCGGTTATGGTTATTTTCTAACCACTCGCAATGGATGTACGATGAGTCGATTGCCTGCACAACAATAAAAAGCGGTCGAGTGGCGGTACGCCGCATCGATCAGGTGAGACAGGGATATGAATAGATTGAATCTACAGGCTGCCCGTCGGGCAGGTTATGCCATTGTGTGTGCACTTATGGGTGGCTGTGCGTTGGAACCGATCAAACTATTGGATACGCCTGCCCTAGAAACACCTGCTGCGCAGTCGGCTGAGGTATCTACCGCACCGGCTCAGCCTGTGCCCGTGAGCCGCGATGTTGCCCCGTTTTCTCCGGTGGACGTTTCTGCACTTCAGCAGGACTACCGCTATGTTGCTTACTCGGAAACCGCCACTGCCTCACAGTTTGCGTTCCCGGTGACCTACGAGGCACGTACACGCTATAACGTTCACTGGTTCGAAGGGGGGCAACCCGGGCAGGACAATGTGGAGTTGATTGTCGTGGATCCTGTCCATAAAACCCTGTCATTGGGTTATGCGCATGACGAGAGCACGCTCTGTACATCGGATAGCGTCGAGACCAATCAAACGGCAGAGGCGCACCCGGCGTGTGTGAGCCGGTTCAGCCGCTTTCAAACGCTGTTTGAAAAAGCACCGCGGACACCCGTGAATACGGGCGAGACCCCGGCAAAAAACACCCCATCTCTGTGGGGAAGTCTGTTTGAACCCACATCTCGCACAGCTGAGAAAAACACCGCACGTTCAGTGGCGTCTGTTGAACCGCCCAAACCGGTGGGTTTTTCGGTCGCGCCCGATGCCTTCCGGGTGGCTCTGGTCGCGCGCCAGCTGAACCTGTTTCAACGGGCGGAAGAACGCCTGGCCGGGGGCGATGCGATTCAATCTGTCGATGATAAGCCCGCACTGCTAGCCAAGTTGAGAGCGGTGGCGAGGAATTATGAGGGTAAGCTGAATGCCCTCCAGGCGGAGTATATTGATTCCTATCGAAAGCGTGCTGAGTTTGCGCCGGCGATTTCTCGTGCGGTGAAGGATCGCTCAGGCTATTTCAGTTATGACATCGCTTGGGAGGATGAGGTGGCGTTGCGTCCACGCACCATTTCAAAGAAGGCGTTCAACTATGCGGCACTGATTGAGCCGGTGGAAAAGGCCGCCGTGAATGACGCCCTGAAGCCTCTGGTCAGCATCGTACTTTCCCGGATTAAGCAGCAGTATGCACAGGACCGGGCCAGCCTGTTGAAGTCTTTGCGCGCAGCGACCGCCAGTTACGAAGTGGTTTGCCAATACCCGAGCTATGTGGCCAACTACCAGATACGCGTCAGTTGCCCGGGGCAGGTGGACGCCGACATTGTCGATTCCACCGGGGTTGAGGTGAAGTACGAAGTCATCGCCCGTCGCTTTGGCTTTGTGTTGCCCAAATACATCGCCTACAACCATGATATCGGGATCTCGACCGCGGAAAATGAGCTGGTTCTGTCCAGTTCCGCGAGTCGAGCCATTGTGATTGATGAGGTTGTGGCCATGGTGAACGGCAGTCGGGCTGTGGTGTACGCACCCTCGTCACCGGAAACGAAATCGGTGATCCCGGCTCGGGGGAGTATAAATCTGCCGATCGAGTCCATGTTGCCTGCCTCCATGACACGGGATTTATCGGTGTCTTACATCACCAACCGCACCGCCGTGCGCAAGAAGGTCAAATACGGCTACCTTGTGCGTTATCGGTTTGTCGGCGGCGAAGAGTCCCTGGCCTTCCAGGATGAAAAGAATTTCGTGCTGAATGACCTGTTGATCGGTCGTCTCTGATGGCGGTTATCCGGAATGCCCTGGAGTTTCATCACTAGCATTCTTCATTGCCAGCCAGGCGAGTAGTTCGGGGTGTGGCAGGGGTTTGGCCAGGTAATAACCCTGCGCGTAATCGCACCCCAGTTGCTGCAGCGTGTGGAAGACCGTCTGGGACTCGATACCTTCCGCCACTACTTGGTAGCCCAGACTATGGCACATGTTCAGCGTGGTGGAAACAATCACTGCATCGTCCTTGATGGCGTCCATTTCCATAACAAATGAGCGATCAATCTTGATTTCATTCACCGGCAGTTTTTTAATGTAGCTGAGTGAGGAGTGCCCGGTGCCGAAATCGTCGATGGAGAGCCTCACCCCGAGTTTGCTCAAAGCCTGAAGCGCCCGCAAGGCCTGTTCAGGATCACTCATGATCGCGGTTTCTGTGATCTCCAGGGTAAGTGCACGTGAGTTAATCTCGTGACTGCGCAGCAATTGATCGATGGCTTCCACGAAGTCCAACTCCCTCAGGTTCATCGCGGATATATTGACTGCCACCTGTAAATGAGGGTGATGCACGTGCAGTAACTTGAGATTCCGCAGCGATTCATTCAGCACCCACTGGGTAAGTTCACTGATAATGCCGGTTTTCTCTGCCAGGGGAATAAATTCGTCCGGTGGGATCATTCCGAGTTTATCGTGATTCCAGCGTGCCAGGGCTTCCATGCCTTCTACGCGATGGTCCGTAAAATTCCATTTGGGCTGATAATAAAGGGTCAATCCATTTTCCCGGATGGCCTTGCGCAGCTCACCAACCAATCCCAAGCGTCGCTCACTGTAGGGATTAATGAGCGCGGAGTAGAAGCCAATGCTGCCGTTTGCGCGGTCGGCCACATCGACGGCGATTTGGGCGTTACGAATCAGCGTATTGGGGTCTGCGCCATGTTCGTGGGCGATGGCGATCCCAATGGAAAGACCCACATCAATACTCATCCCGGAAAAGTCGATGGGCTCCGAGATTTTCGCCAGTAACTCGGTCATTTTGTTCTTGATGATCTGGCGCTCCAACTCCATTGAGACTTGAGAGGCCTCTGTCATGGCAAACGGATTCTCGACGAGGCTGGCAAACAACACGCCTTCCAGATTGGCCACGCAATTCTTTTCACTATCTCTGTGTTCGATCGGAATGACTTCTTCATCCGCGCGCAGCGCGCTGCTTAGCCGTTTTGAGAAGCGAAGCAGCACTTCATCTGCATTGGCGTGGCCCAGAGTTTTGTTTATCTCATGGAAGCGTCGCAAGTGGATAATGGCGATAAAAAAGTGCCGCTGTGACTCTTCTTCAAACAGCGATTTCATCTTGTTAATCAGCAGTGCCCCGTTGGGGAAGCCGTTTAACTGGTTATGACTGGCTTGATAAAACAGTTGCTGTTCCGCCTGCTCCCTGCGGTGAGCTTCCTCCAACTTGGCGCGTTGGGCGGCAAAGCGGGCTTCCCGGTCCCGGTTCAGGCGATCAGCCAGAGCGAAGCTCAATAACATGGCTTCGATGGCAGATCCCCATTGAAGCCCGTTTTCAGTGAAGGCATTTCGGGGGATGATGCCGAATTTATTCAGCCCCGCCAGCGTGGTGCCAATCAGAAGAAAGAACCAGGCGATGGTGAAATAGCGTGCAGACTTGAACAGCTTGAACCACGCATACGGTCCTGAGAAGAAGATGGCCAGACTGCACAGTATCACCATAAAAACGGAAATCCGCGTTGACAGACCGTACGGCAGGAAGAAAGCCCCGACCATACAGGCAAAAGAGAGCACCATATAAATTCTGAATAAATAGGCCAGCTTGGGGGCAATGGTCTTCAGGTTGAGGAAGCTCACCGTAAACAGGTTCGCAAAGAACATGGTAGCGGGTACAAAGAACAGTACGGACCATTCATGCAGACCCGGCAGGTTCGGGTACCAGTACTGAAAGAGTACCCCATGCATGGAGGTCATCATGTTGAGAAAACAGAACACAAAACCAACGTAGTAGAGGTAGGCAACTTCGCGCAGCGAGAAATACAGGAAGAGGTTGTAAGCGACCATAATCAGCATCATGCCGTAGTAAATCGCTGTTTTGATCTGTTCCGGTTGGTCCTCTGCGTAAAAATCTTCCTCGTTCCAGAGACTGAGCGGAATTTGTACCGAGCCCTGTGATTGTACGCGGAAATAGAACGTGGCTGTGGTGTTATGCTTCAGCGTGATGGGGAAGATAAACTGATGGTTATTGACCGGCCGAGTCGTAAAAGGCAGGGTATCGCCAGTGACGAATTCCTGCACAAGTTGCTCGTTGCTGAATTCGTAGAATTCGATTTTATCCAGTAGCGGGTAGGTGATGACCAGGAACTTCTCCAGCGTGTGATTGGAAATATTCTCCAGAGACAGTTTTAGCCAATAGGGGGATTCAATGTAGCCGAAATTGGGTATGTCCTGGGTGCTGGGGATCCAGTTTTTCCCGGAAAGCTTCAAAACGTCCTGAATCGCGAGCTGGCCATTTTCATCATGGTAGTAGCTGACCTGCAGGCCAAGGTTCAGGTTGCTCGTGTCTGCCTGTACCTGAACATCCAGCGCGTGTGCGGGTATGGACCATAGATGCAGTAAAAAGCAGACGGATCCCAAAACAACAGCAATGAAATTCTCTACAGGCTTCAAACAGCTATCCTCGGTGCGACGTACCTAGGAGTATAGACTACTTTTGGAGGATCGTTTTTCCCGGGTACACGTCGGTGACGGTGGCGTCTACCGCGCCATCCTTGAGATAAATCGCCATGCGGGAGGCTGGCTTTACGTGATGAACGGACTGGATGATTGCCCCATCGTCATCGGTGATCGCCGCATATCCCCGGCTCAGCGTTGCGAGGGGGCTGATGGCATCCAGTTTTGACGCCAGTCGGGAAAAACGGTCTTCGCAGTGATGCACTTTTTGCGTGATCAGCTTGTCAAGCTGATGATCAAGCATCGTGATTCGCTGCCTGTGTTTTTCAATGAGTTGACGTGGTGCCGTGCGTTGAAGGGAGTCATCGGCGCGGGCGAGTTTTAGTTGGTGATGGTTCAGGTGTTTGTTGATTGTGATCATCAGTCGACCCCGCAACGCGTCCAGGTAACGCGTTCTTTCCGCGAGATGTTGCTGTGGGGATTTAAGGCGTACCCTGAGTTGCTCGGTTTTCGCCGACAGCTGTTGGAGCTTTGCCTGTTGGCTCCGCAGCAGGCGGGCTTCGAGTACATCAATTCTCTGCGCCAGTTCGAGGGCGTCCGGGCTCAGCCGCTCAGCGGCCGCCGAGGGGGTCGGTGCCCGGTAGTCTGCCACGAAATCGGCGATGGTAAAATCCGACTCATGACCCACGGCACTGATGACCGGCAGGCGGCTGGCAGCAATGGCGCGCGCCACGGACTCCTCGTTAAACGGCCATAGATCTTCCAGTGAGCCTCCGCCACGCCCAACAATGAGCGCGTCCAGTCGCTCGTCACGATTTGCCTCCTGTAGGCGACTGCACAGACTGGCGGCTGCCTCGGCACCTTGAACCAGTGAAGGGAAGACACTGAGTCGAATCATCGGACACCGCTTTCTGAAAACCGTGATGATGTCATGGATTGCCGCACCCGTGGGAGAGGTAATGATGCCAACGTGTTTTGGAAACGCGGGGAGTGCACGCTTGCGGCCCGTATCGAAGAGACCTTCGGCCTGAAGCTTTGCTTTCAATTGCTCGAACGCACGATGCAGATTCCCGGTGCCAGCCGCCTCAATAGTGTCCACGATGAGTTGGTAGTCGCCTCGGCCCGGGTACAGGCTGACTTTGCCGCTGACCATAATCCGGTCGCCATTTCCCGGCCGCGGACGAACGTGGAGGTTTCTGCCACGGAACATGGCGCATTTTATCTGGGCGTTTTCGTCTTTGAGTGTAAAGTACCAGTGGCCGGAACTCGGCGCGGCAAAATTTGAAATTTCGCCTTCCACCCACACAGATGCAAAACTCAGTTCCAGCAAATGTTTTACCTGGAGGTTGAGCTCCGAGACGGAGAGGGGGGAGCGTTCTTGAAATTGAGTGGCCGGAGGCGTCATGGCGGTCGCAGGCAATTCGAGTGAAAGTGTGGGCAAAACGAGCGTATTATAGCGGATAACTGAGCGGCTGTGCAGAGTTTACGGAATAGCCGGAGAAAACTATAATAGTCCGATTTACCATCCTCCAGTCACACCTATTGAAACAAAAGGCGAGGCATATGCTCCGAATTGCTCAGGAAGCGCTCACATTTGACGATGTTTTACTCCTCCCGGGATACTCAGAAGTCCTGCCCAAAAACGTCAGCCTGAAATCCAGATTGACGCGGGACATTGAGCTTCAGGTCCCCCTCGTGTCCGCAGCCATGGATACCGTTACTGAATCAGGGCTGGCGATCGCTATGGCCCAGGAAGGCGGTGTGGGTATTATTCACAAGAACATGACGATTGAAGCACAGGCGGCCCACGTCCGGAGTGTCAAGAAGTACGAGTCCGGCGTGGTGAAAGATCCCATTACCGTGTCACCGGAAACCACGGTGCGCGAGTTGATTGATATTACCCTTGCGAACAAAATTTCCGGATTGCCTGTCGTGGATGGTAAGGATCTGGTCGGAATTGTCACGGGGCGGGACATTCGTTTTGAAAGCCGCCTGGATACCCGTGTCGAAGAGATCATGACGAAGAAGGATCGACTGGTCACAGTGCTGGAGGGCACGGATCTCGACACAGTAAAAAACCTGTTGCATAAAAATCGCATTGAAAAGGTGCTGGTGGTTAACGAAGATTTTGAGCTGAAAGGCCTGATCACGGTGAAGGACATTCAGAAATCTCAGGACTTCCCCAACGCCTGCAAAGACAGCCAGGGTCGGTTGCGTGTCGGCGCCGCAGTCGGTACGGGTGAGGACACGCCGGCGCGCGTGGCTGCGCTGGTGGCTGCGGGAGTGGATGTGATAGTGGTGGATACAGCGCACGGGCATTCCAAAGGGGTGATTGATCGCGTACGCTGGGTGAAAGAAAGCTACCCTGAAGTACAAGTTGTAGGCGGTAATATCGCCACGGCTGATGCTGCTGTCGCGCTTGCTGAGGCAGGGGCAGACGCAGTTAAAGTCGGTATCGGGCCTGGCTCAATTTGTACCACGCGTATCGTTGCGGGTATTGGTGTTCCTCAGATTTCCGCCGTGGCGAATGTTGCCGCAGCGTTGGAGAAATACGATATCCCGCTTATTGCGGATGGTGGCATCCGGTTTTCCGGCGATATCGCCAAAGCGGTTGCCGCAGGAGCCTCTGCGGTGATGGTGGGTGGCCTTCTGGCTGGCACGGATGAAGCGCCGGGCGAAGTGGAGTTGTACCAGGGGCGAACCTATAAGTCCTATCGCGGCATGGGGTCACTGGGTGCGATGTCAGGCTCTCAAGGATCCAGCGATCGCTACTTTCAGGACGTCGCCTCCGGGGTAGAAAAACTGGTACCGGAAGGTATTGAGGGGCGGGTAGCCTGTAAGGGGCCGATGACCGCGGTCGTGCATCAGCTCATGGGTGGCCTGCGCGCCAGTATGGGCTATACCGGCTGTAAGGACATTCAGGAAATGCGCACAATTCCGCAATTTGTCCGAATCACTTCAGCCGGCATCAAGGAAAGTCATGTGCATGATGTGACCATCACGAAAGAAGCACCGAACTATCGAATGAGCTAACGTCGAGCTTGTTTTTAGAGTACTACCATTGACGGGGCTGCATGCCCCGTTTCACCTTTCAGGAGCCAGCAACGTTGACCACGCATAATATCCATGACCACAAGATTCTGATTCTGGACTTCGGTTCGCAATACACGCAATTGATCGCGCGTCGAATACGGGAAATTGGTGTGTATTGTGAAATACGTGCATTCGACATTTCCGAGGCCGATCTTGCGGAATTTGCGCCCAAGGGCCTCATTCTTGCCGGTGGGCCGGAGTCGGTGACCGAGCTCGACTCGCCGCGCGCCCCCGAGTTTGTTTTTCAGGCCGGATTGCCTATCCTGGGCATCTGCTACGGCATGCAGACCATGGCGGAACAGATGGGTGGAAAAGTGGCCTCGTCCGAAAAGCGGGAGTTTGGTTATGCACAGGTGGAAGTCACTGCGAACAGCCCTTTGTTTGCAGACATCGCCGACCACCTTTCTGAACAGGGCAGGCCGCTGCTGGATGTCTGGATGAGTCATGGTGACAAAGTCGTGCAGGTGCCGGAAACATTTAACGTCATTGCGTCCACGGCCAGTGCACCGATAGCCGCGATGCAACACGAGTCGCTGCCCCTGTTTGGCGTGCAGTTCCATCCGGAAGTTACCCATACCAAACAAGGCAAACGCTTACTGGAGCATTTCGTCCTGGGGATCTGCCAGTGTGAAGCCCTCTGGACCCCGGCGCAGATTGTCGAAGATGCGATACAAACCATTCGAGCCCAGGTAGGATCAGACAAGGTGCTGCTCGGATTATCAGGCGGCGTGGACTCCTCGGTGACGGCAGCGTTACTGCACCGGGCCATTGGCGACCAGCTCACCTGTGTCTTCGTGGATAACGGTTTGTTGCGACTCAACGAGGGCGATCAGGTGATGGATATGTTCGCCAAGAACATGGGCGTGAAGGTCGTTCGCGCGGATGCGGAGACCCAGTTCCTCTCCAAATTGGAAGGCGTCAGTGATCCGGAAGCAAAGCGTAAGATTATTGGCAATACGTTTATCGATGTGTTTGATGACGAAGCAGCAAAAATTACCGGTGTGAACTGGCTGGCACAGGGCACGATTTACCCAGACGTCATTGAATCTGCTGCCGCCAAAACAGGCAAAGCGCATGTCATCAAATCTCACCACAATGTGGGCGGGTTGCCGGAAGATATGAAAATGAAGCTCGTTGAGCCTCTGCGCGAGCTGTTCAAGGATGAAGTGCGAAAAATCGGTCTTGAGTTGGGGTTGCCCTACGATATGGTTTACCGTCACCCCTTCCCGGGGCCGGGTCTGGGTGTCCGCATACTTGGCGAGGTAAACAAGCGCTACGCGGACATTCTCCGGCAGGCGGATGCCATTTTCATTGAGGAGCTCCATCTGGCCGATTGGTATCATAAAACCAGTCAGGCGTTTGCGGTGTTTTTACCGGTGAAATCCGTCGGCGTCGTCGGCGACGCGCGCCGGTATGAGTATGTTATCGCATTGAGAGCGGTAGAAACCGTAGACTTTATGACGGCGCGATGGGCTCATCTGCCGTATGAGTTGCTGGAAAAAGTCTCCAACCGCATCATTAACGAAATATCCGGTGTGTCGCGCGTTACCTATGATGTGTCCTCCAAGCCGCCTGCCACCATTGAGTGGGAGTAGTCTGAGGTAAGGAGAGCCATGGGTGAGGATGTTTGTGCTCAGCGCTCTGACGATGAGCGTTGGATGCACTATGCACTCGATCTCGCCAAGCAGGCGGGGGATTTGGGTGAAGTGCCTGTCGGCGCAGTGCTCGTCAGGGATGGCCATGTGCTGGGCGAAGGCTTTAATCAGCCAATCTCTACACAGGACGCCACCGCACATGCTGAAGTGGTGGCACTCCGGCAGGCCGGGATGAACGCTGGCAATTATCGGTTACCCGGTTCTACCTTGTATGTCACGATAGAGCCCTGCACCATGTGTGTAGGCGCGCTCGTTCATGCACGGGTGGCCAGACTGGTGTATGGTGCCCCGGAGCCTAAAGCCGGGGCGGTCGTCAGTGCGCTGCACGTACTGGATCATACAGCGATGAATCATCGCGTAGATTACGTAGGCGGCGTGCTGGATGCGGAGTGTTCCGTCATGATGTCCAGTTTCTTTGCCGAGCGGCGTCGGCAGAAGAAGCACGACCGAATGAATCAACACTAACAACTTAACTAATGAAGGGCAGGAGCGACCATGAAGGTTTTGGTGACTGGAGGGGCGGGTTACATAGGAAGTCATGTAGTGAAGCAGCTGGGAGAGGCGGGGCACGAAATTGTGGTATACGACAACCTCTCCACCGGCTATCGCTGGGCGGTGACGCACGGTGAACTGGTCGTGGGTGATCTCGCTGACCAATCCGCACTCACGGAACTGTTTAATGCGCATGACTTCGAGGCGGTATTACACTTTGCGGCAAACATTGTGGTCCCGGAGTCTGTGTCGAATCCGCTCAAGTATTATGCAAACAACACGCGAAACACATTGAATCTGCTGGCACAGATTGAACGCAAGTCCATTCCTTATCTGGTGTTTTCGTCGACGGCCGCAGTCTATGGCATGCCAGAGGAGAAGCACCTGAAAGAAAGTTGTCCGCTGAATCCGATCAACCCCTATGGCGCGTCGAAAATGATGAGCGAGCGCATGATTACGGATTTGGCGTTCGCCCAGGCGCACTTGAAGTATGTCATCTTGCGGTATTTCAATGTTGCCGGGGCGGACGTGTCCAGCCGCATTGGCCAAGCCACCCCGGAAGCGACCCACCTGATCAAAGTGGCCTGTGAGTGCGTGAACGGCGCGCGCCCGGGCATGAAAATCTTCGGGACCGATTACGAAACGCGAGACGGCACCTGTATTCGCGACTACATTCATGTGGACGATCTTGCCAAGGCGCATGTGATGGCGCTCGACTACATGGCGCAGGGTGGCGATTCACAGATATTGAATTGTGGTTATGGACGAGGGTTTACGGTGAAGGAGGTCGTTGATGTGGTGAAGCGGCGATCCGGTGTCGACTTTCCTGTCGAGGAAGTGGGCAGACGGGCCGGGGATCCTGATGCGTTGACGGCGGACAATACCCGAATCAGGGAGGTGCTCGGCTGGTGCCCTGATCACGATGACCTGGAGGTCATCGTGCAATCCGCGCTTGATTGGGAAAAAGAGTGGCAACAACGACAGAGAAATAATGCGTGAAAGACCGCAAAGGAGGTGCGATATGACCGTGTTTTCAGGGAACAACGACGGTGGTTTTTGCCTGCATCCTACACTGGAAAAAGATACGATCTGGATTGATTCCTGGCAGCTGTGCGAAGTGCTGCTAATGAACGATGCGAACTACCCCTGGGTGATTCTGGTGCCGCGGGTGGGGCCCTGTCATGTGGAAACGAGTCAATATGTGCGTGAAATCTACGAGCTGAGTGAGGCCAATCAGCATCAATTTTGGAAAGAGTCGGCGTACCTGGGTGAAAATTTGATGCATGCTTTCGAGGGTGAAAAGTTGAACATCGGCGCACTGGGTAATATGGTGCCTCAACTGCATGTGCACCATATCGTGAGAACGTCGAACGATCCCGCCTGGCCAGCACCCGTGTGGGGGAGGGTGCCTGCGGTGCCGTTGGTCGAACCGCTTTTAAGTGACTGGATCGGCAGATTGCGGGCGTTTTCGGCGCAAGGCTGAAAGCGAAGTCTGAATGGTTGAGATTACTCGGCTTCGTGACTTCTGCCGGATTGCGAGACCAGCTCCGCACCAATCAGTACCATGCGCAGCGCTTCACTTAGTTTTTTCCGGAGGTGCTGCTTCTCTTTGGGGGTGGCGTCCAGAGCCTCTGCGCCCATGTTGAAGACAATGGTGACCATGGTTTCGGCAACGAGTCGTGGGTCTTGCAGCGGGCGATTTTTCTCTTCGCCTAACCTGCGCAAATCTTCTGACAGTTCTTCCGCAAAGTGATTGATTTCAGCATTAATTGCCGTTCGAAACTGCTTGGAGACACCGGTTTTTTCTCTCAGCAGCAGCCTGAAGAGATTCGCGTTATCGTTTAAATACTCCAGAAAAGTATCCACGGATGTGCTGACAACACTGCCATTTTTGGATATCCGCTTCCTTGCCTGCCGCATGAGCTGTCGAAGCGTTACCCCGGCCTCATCCACCAGTGCGAGACCCAGTTCTTCGAGTTCATTAAAATGTCGGTAGAAGGAAGTGGGTGCAATGCCTGCCTCCCGGGCAACTTCTCTCAGACTTAAACTGGCAAATCCGCGCTCAGCGCTCAGTTGTTTCAACGCCGCGTCCATGAGTGCTCTGCGGGTTTTTTGTTTCTGTTCTGCTCGTATAGACATGTAATTCAGTCGAAATAAAGGGTCGGCAGGCAACTGCCTGATCGGGGTTCAAGGTGACGGATAACGCACCCCCGACGGACTGCGCTTGTCCTTGCCAGCCAATGGTGCGTTTTTTTTGCCGATTTGTAAAGGTACGGTTCAGTAACGCTACAGTAAGTTCAGGCTGTTCAGTTTTTTTACTACCGGATTAAACACATCCACCCACTTCGACGAAAATTGTGTGCCGGCATTGCTATTGATCTCCAGTACCGCGCGAATGAATGGCCGTTTTACTTTCGTGGTGTAGGCGCGATTATGGGTGATGGCATCAAACGAATCCGCGATGGCCAGCAATTTTGCGCCATCACAAATGTCATCCTCTTTCAGTCCGGCGGGGTAGCCGTTGCCGTCGGGCCGTTCATGATGCTGGAGCACCATTTGCGCCGCCTCTCCCCATTTTTGCATGCGCGTGAGCAACTCATGGCTGCTGTGTACATGCTGCTGTATGACACTGCGTTCCTGGCCGGACAATTGATCCGTCTTGTGCAGAATCGCTAACGGCAAAAACGCCATACTGATGTCGTGCATGATGACCGCTGCCGTGAGTTGGGTAGCGTCCACCGGATTTCCAGCGGCGCGATTCACGCCCAGGGCAAGGAGCAGAATGCGCATACATCGGCCAGACCAGTACTCCGATCGCGCTTCCATCGGCTTCATCAGGCTGAGAAAGAAGAGAATATCTTCATCCACCGCAACCGAGTACGTGTCCAGCAGCTTGAGGATGCGATCGTCAGCGTGGGGAAGGGCAGGTGAGGACTGTGGTTGTGACTGTGTGGATTCGGGTGTCGTTGTCTGGTCGTCTGGCGAGGGTGCGAGTTCATAATTTGTTTTGCCAGGATCGACGGCAACGGTGCTCGGGTCCAGCTCCACAATGGCGGTGTGGATAAACGCTTCTCGCTCAAGGTCTGATGCGGTGGCGACACGGGAAATAAGTTGCCCAATGTGCTGCACCATTTCTGCGGTGAGTCCCGAATCAGATTTACCGCCTATCTCGTCCACCATGGCTTTTGTACGATCCAACGACAAGAGCACCAGGTCACTCAGTGAACTGGTGAAAGGAAGCTCGCCATCCCGGATGCCTGTCAACACGTCTTCCACACCCTGCAATAGTGGAATCGCAGAGTCAAACGCAATGAACGTCAGGTTACCTTTGACGGTGTGTACCGACCGAAAAAGCTGGTTGACCAGTTCGGTATCATCGGGATCGCCTTCGAGGTCGACAAGCTTGGATTCGCAAAACTCATAGGCTTCGTTGAATTCAATAGCGAAATCATCCAGAAGGCTGGGATCTACATTTTTTGGAGTGGGCAGAGCCATGGTGAACCTGTCCGCAGTTAACTGGTCGTTGGATCAGGCGTTCGCAACGCGCAGAGCCTGACTATGTCTTATAAGGTAAGCATAGCAAAGGATTGAATTTCTCCCAGTGAAACGCAATTTTTCTTGAGGGCGGCAGCGTCTCGCAGCGGCAGGTATGGAAGGATATGTAAAAATGTTAAATACACACGGGTGAACCAGCCGATAAGCCTGATTTTTCTCCAATTTAGGTTTATAATGTCGCGCCTTGGGCCAGCTGGCCCCTCGAAAGGTCAGCTCAGATGTGCCTCTGGACGGGCCCATGAGATTAAGTTTTGGTTGTTTGAATGGTGAGTTGTCATGCCAATTTACGGATATGCCTGTAAGTCCTGTGGGTTTGAAAAGGATGTGTTGCAAAAAATGAGCGATGCTCCCTTAACCCAGTGCCCGGAGTGCAATGAAGAGTCATTCAGCAAAAAGCTGTCTGCACCGGGATTCCGTCTAAAGGGTGGCGGCTGGTACGAAACTGATTTTAAAACCGGTAAGAAGAAAAATCTGGCCGGAGAAAGCGCCAACAAAGAAGGTGGCAGCAAGGAAGGTGGCAGCAAGGAAGGCAGCGGCAAAGCAGGTAACAGCAAGGAAGGTAACAGCAAGGAAGGTTCGGCCAAGCCGTCCAAGACTGAAAGCTCTACGGCTGCATAAATTACCGGGGGACGAGCTCACAGTCAGCGCTTCCGGAACGAGTGAAGAACCGTTCAAGCACAGTGAAAAGATTTGCACAGCCAATAGATTAATACACAGTTATTAGATTAATACACAGTTAATAGAAACTTAGGTGGAACAGAATGCGCAGTCACTATTGCGGAGGAATCAACGAAGCACATATCGATCAAGAAGTTACCCTCTGTGGGTGGGTTCATCGTCGCCGGGATCATGGTGGCGTGATTTTTCTTGATTTACGAGATCGGGATGGTATTGCGCAGGTGGTATTTGATCCGGATACGCCGGAGGCGTTTGCACTGGCAGAGTCCGTGCGCAGCGAATTCGTGGTGCAGGTGAAAGGGCGCGTGCGACGTCGTCCCGAAGGCACCACCAATAGCGAAATGGCCACAGGCCAGGTTGAAATGCTGGGTAAAGAGTTGCTCGTGCTGAATGCCGCAGCGACCCCGCCATTTCCGCTGGATGAATACGTCGATGTCGGCGAAGAAGTTCGCTTGAAATATCGCTTCATGGATCTGCGCCGTCCGGAGATGCTGAACAAGTTGCGCTTCCGTTCCAAAGTCACCAGTTATATCCGCAACTTCCTGGACGGTCAGGGCTTTATGGATGTCGAAACGCCGGTGTTGACACGCGCTACTCCAGAGGGTGCACGTGACTATCTGGTGCCGAGCCGCACCCATGAAGGCAGTTTCTTTGCGCTGCCCCAGTCACCGCAGCTGTTTAAGCAATTACTGATGGTTTCCGGCGTGGATCGGTACTACCAGATTGCGAAGTGCTTCCGTGATGAAGATTTGCGTGCTGATCGCCAGCCAGAATTCACACAAGTAGACATTGAGTGTTCTTTTACCGATGAAAACAGCTTGATGACCATCATGGAGCAGATGATTCGTGAAATGTTTCATGATCTGCTGGATGTTGATTTTTCGGTGTTTCCACGCATGCCTTATTCAGAAGCCATGCAGAAATACGGCAGCGACAAACCGGACCTGCGTATCCCACTGGAATTTGTGGATGTGGATGACCTGGTGCGCGACGTGGAATTCAAAGTGTTTGCCGGTCCTGCCAAAGATGAAAAAGGGCGTGTGGTTGCTCTCAAAGTACCGGGTGGCGGTGAAAAACTGACGCGTAAGCAAATTGATGACTACACCAAGTTTGTGGGAATCTATGGTGCGAAAGGTTTGGCCTGGATTAAGGTCAATGAACTGGAGAAGGGGCCGGAAGGCTTGCAGTCGCCGATCGTTAAGTTCCTGGGTGAACAGGCCGCGATGGCAATTATGGATCGTCTCGGCGTGGCCAATGGCGATATCGTATTCTTCGGAGCTGACAAAGCCAACGTGGTGAATGAGGCCTTGGGTGCGCTGCGTGTAAAACTGGGCCATGATCTGAATCTGCTGGATAAGCAATGGGCACCGCTGTGGGTTGTCGACTTCCCGATGTTTGAGGAGCTGGATGATGGTTCGCTGACCGCAATTCACCATCCGTTCACTTCGCCATCCTGCAGCCCGGAAGAGTTACTGGCAAATCCTGCCAAGGCACTTTCCAAAGCCTATGATATGGTGTTGAACGGTACTGAGCTGGGTGGCGGTTCAATTCGTATCCATGACGGTACAATGCAAAAAACTGTCTTTAAGATTCTCGGTATCGAGGATGAAGAGGCTCAGAACAAGTTTGGTTTCCTGTTGGATGCCTTGAAGTTCGGTTGCCCACCCCATGGGGGATTGGCGTTTGGTCTGGACCGTCTCGTGATGTTGATGACGGGAGCGAACACCATTCGCGAAGTCATTGCGTTTCCGAAGACGCAGAGCGCTTCTTGTCTGCTCACTCAGGCACCCGGTGAAGTGGATGCCAAGCAGCTGCGTGAATTGCATATTCGTGTGAAAACGAAGGAGAAGAGTGCTTGATTCCCAATCCGGGATAACAGGCAGTAGCAACATTGAAAGGGCTCGCAATTGTGAGCCCTTTTCCATTTTGGGGTGAGGGGAGGAGTGAGAATGGCCGGTCACAGTAAATGGGCCAATATAAAGCATCGGAAAGCTGCCCAGGATGCCAAGCGCGGCAAGATATTTACCAAATTGATCCGTGAAATCGTTGTCGCGGCCAAAAACGGGGGTGGCATCGTGGAGGATAATCCACGTCTGCGCATTGCCGTGGATAAAGCGCTGGGTGCAAACATGAAGCGCGACACCATTGATAAGGCAATTCAGCGTGGCGCTGGCAGTGGTGACGGCGATAACTATGATGAGCTTACGTACGAAGGCTATGGGCCGGGCGGAGTTGCCGTGCTGATCGAAGCCATGACCGATAACCGAAATCGAACGGTGGCCGAAGTGCGTCACGCTTTCAGCAAAGCGGGTGGCAATCTCGGCACCGATGGTTCGGTGGCGTATCTCTTTGAGAAAAAGGGCACGCTGACCTTTGCACCAGGCGTCGATGAAGAGCGGGTGATGGAGGTGGCATTGGAGGCTGGTGCGGAAGATGTCGTAGCGCATAACGACGGAACAATTGAAGTGCTCACCCCGCCTGATGTCTATGAGGCCGTGCGAGATGCGCTTGTGCAATGCGGGATTCCGCCTGAGTCCTCGGAAGTCACGATGATTCCCTCAACGGAGGCTGAACTCGATAAAGCGACCGCTGAAACCGTATTGAAGCTGATCGACACGCTGGAAGACCTTGATGACGTGCAGAACGTATACTCTAACGCCAGTATCGCAGACGACATATTACAAGCGCTGGAGTAAGTGTCTTGTCAGGAACAATCGTCGCTTTTGGGGCGACACAAACCATGAGAGCAGGCAGGGTCAATGATCGGGCGAATTAGCGGGCACGTGCTTGAAAAGCATGCCAACACAGTATTAATCGATGTAAATGGCGTAGGATACGAAGTGGAGATGCCATTGACGGATTTATGTGCCCTCGGTCAGTCAGGTACACAGGTGGTTGTGCATACACACTTCGTGGTGCGAGAAGATGCGCAGCTGCTTTACGGATTCCTTTCCAAAGTCAGTCGCGAAATGTTTCGGCTGCTCATCCGCATTAATGGTGTGGGCCCGAAAATGGCGCTGGCCATTCTCTCCGGTATGGATGTCGCCGAGCTGGTGGTGTGTTTTCAAAGTGCGGATGCCGCCAGGTTGGTTCGGGTACCAGGGGTTGGCAAAAAAACGGCAGAGCGTTTGATTGTGGAAATGCAGGATCGTATCGCCGCTTTCGACGAGGTGTCGCCGGCCATTGCCCCAAATTCACCGGCAGGTAGCCCAGTGACTCCAGCGTCGCTCGCGCAAGAGGCCGAAGATGCATTGGTGGCGTTAGGGTATAAACCGAGTGAAGCTGCGAAGGTCATCAAGTCGGTTCTTTCTCCCGGCGATACCGTGGAAGACGTCATTAGAAATGCGTTGAAGGGGATGGTAAAAGGCAGGTGATGTCGTTATGATGGCAAACACTGCATTCCAGAAGAACAATAGCCCTCTGATCCATGACCGAAGCAGACAGAATCGTCTCCGCCATTGCTCCGCCCACTGAAGACAAATACGACCGAGCGGTTCGCCCACTGCAACTGACGGACTATATCGGTCAGTCTGAAGTCAAACACCAGATGTCCATCTTCATTCAAGCGGCGCGCTTGAGAAGTGAAGCGTTGGATCATACCTTGATTTTTGGCCCTCCCGGGCTGGGAAAAACAACACTCGCGAACATTATTGCCAATGAAATGGGCGGCTCGATCAAATCAACGAGCGGGCCTGTTTTGGAAAAAGCGGGGGATTTGGCTGCGCTCCTGACGAATCTCGACGCCGGGGATGTGTTGTTCATCGATGAAATCCACCGCATGGCACCAGCCATTGAAGAAGTGCTGTACCCTGCAATGGAAGACTACCAGCTGGACATCATGATCGGTGAGGGGCCCGCCGCACGTTCAATCAAATTGGATTTACCACCATTCACACTCGTGGGCGCGACTACACGTGCGGGCTCGTTGACGTCCCCGTTGATGGCGCGATTCGGGATAGTTCAGCGCCTGGAATTTTATAGTCCTGAAGAATTGTCGACCATTGTCAATCGCTCCGCTGGCCTGATGGGAGTCCAGATGGATGAAGCCGGCGCGTTTGAAATCGCACGCCGCTCTCGTGGGACTCCCCGAATTGCCAATCGATTGCTCAGGCGGGTCAGGGACTATGCAGATATCAAGGCTTCCGGTCACGTCACCCTGCAGGTGGCAGATGAAGCGTTGACGATGCTCAAGGTGGACAGTGCTGGTTTTGATCATCTGGACAGAAGACTGTTGGCGACGATTTTCGAACGTTTTGATGGCGGTCCCGTAGGATTGGATAATCTGGCGGCCGCGATCGGCGAAGATCGCAACACCATCGAGGATGTCCTCGAGCCTTATTTGATTCAACAGGGTTACTTGCTGCGCACACCACGCGGGCGCGTGGCGACCGAATTGGCGCGCAAGCATATTCAAGAAACGGGAAGTGCTAACTGTGGCTGAGGATGGCCGTGCTCCTTTGTCGGCTTCTGAGTTTATCTGGCCAATTCGCGTGTACATTGAAGACACCGATGCTGGTGGCATCGTATTTTATGCCAACTATCTCAAATACCTGGAGCGTGCCCGTACGGAGCTGATTCGGTCACTGGGGTATGAGGTGCGCAGCGGCCTGTCTGTCGGTGTGAACTTTGTTGTGAGTCATTTGAGCGTGGATTACAGGCAACCTGCGCGGTTGGACGACCTCATTTACGCCAGTGCGAAACTGGAACAGGTGGGTGCAAGCAGGCTGGTTTTTAAACAGTGCGTGTTTAAAGGCTTGCCAACGAATGAGTTACCGGAGACTGTGTCTTTTCAGGGCTTTCATACGTCTGAAATCACGGGGGTGACGGAACTGGTGAAAGCAGAGGTGATCGTGGCCTGCTTGAATGCCGAAACCGGACGACCGATGCGCCTGCCTGCAGAAATGAAGTCCGCATTGATAACGAAATCTTAATGTGGAATTCCAACCGGGTGTTTTATAGTTAGCGCGTGAATCTGCCCCGGAGCGCGCTGTTCCGAAGACCTTTTTACACGAAATTCAAGGAGATCAATCCAGGTGGAACAACAACTGTCGATATGGAGTTTGATTTGGGAGGCCAGCGTTGTTGTACAGTTGGTGATGCTGCTCCTTTTCCTCGCTTCCATCGTTTCGTGGGTGATTATCTTTCAGCGTGCCAGTGTGTTCAAACAGTCCCGAAGAAGCCAGCTGGCCTTCGAAGAGCGATTTTGGTCCGGGATGGACCTTAATCAATTGTACCGCGATGTGTCCAGTCACAGTGACCCGAATAACGGGATGCAGGCAATTTTCAAAGCCGGCTTTAAGGAATTCAATCGCCTGCGACAGCAAGCAGGGATGGACGCCGATGCCATTATGGAAGGGACGCAACGTGCCATGCGTGTCGCCCTGTCCCGCGAAACGGATCGACTGGATTCGCACTTGCCCTTTCTGGCAACCGTAGGATCGACCAGCCCCTATGTCGGGCTTTTTGGTACCGTATGGGGCATTATGAATTCGTTCCGTGGCCTGGCTCAAATGCAGCAGGCAACGCTGGCGACGGTGGCTCCGGGGATTTCCGAAGCACTCGTGGCAACGGCGATGGGCCTGTTTGCAGCGATACCTGCTGTGATCGCCTACAACCGCTATTCCGCCAATGCCGAACGTATTATTACGGGTTACGAAAATTTCGCTGAGGAGTTTTCAAGCATTCTGCACCGAAAAGTGTATGTCTCTATGGGGCGGCCCACGCAGGAAGGTCACTGATGTCCGGCAATTTCATTAAATCGGGAACAGGTAGGCGTCGCCCGATGTCCGAAATTAATGTGGTGCCTTACATCGATGTGATGTTAGTGCTCCTGATTATCTTCATGGTAACCGCCCCGATGTTGCTGCAAGGCGTGCAGGTTGAGCTGCCTCAAGTGACCTCGGACCCCGTGAGCTCGTCCGACGCCAAAGAGCCACTGGTGATTTCAATCGATGCTGCGGGGGCGTACTACCTGGATATCGGGGAAAACCGAAGCCGACCGTTGGCGATAGAACAAGTCGGGCCGGAAATCACGAAAGTATTGGCCCAGTCGCCAGACATCAAAGTGCTGGTGCGCGGCGATAAACACGTTGAATACGGCGCTGTGGTTTCATTAATGGCATTAGTGCAGGAAGCCGGGGCGAAAGCAGTGGGCCTCATTACTGAGAATCCCCAGGAGTAACATTGATCAACCGGATTGATAGCAGTTATTCTTTGCCGATCCTGGGGTCGGTGATTGTCCATCTGGGTCTATTGGCCGTGGTGGTGTTTGGTTGGAATGTGTTTCCCGAGAGCAAGCCGATTTCCGCGCCTCGCTACATCAATGCGGTGGTGGTTGATGAAGGGCTTCTGAAAGCACTGGAAGAAAAAAAGCACTCGGAAGAGCGCTCCCGTCAGGACGCTGAGCGAAAGGTTGAGGAAGAGAAGCAAAGAAAAGTACGGGAAGAGCTGGAAGCGAAGCGAAAAAAGCAGGAAGCTCAGAAGAAAAAAGAACAGGAAAAAGCGCGTAAAGCCGCCGAAGAAAAGCGACAGGCAGAAGAGGCGCGCAAAGCAGCCGAGGCTAAAAAGCTGGCCCTGAAGAAAAAGCAGGAAGAGGAAAAGAAAAAAGAAGAGCAGCGAAAGCAGGAAGCGGAGCACAAACGCAAGGAAGAAGCGAAAAAGCGTGAACAGGAACAGCGCAAAGCGCGTGAGCGAGAAAAGCAGGCTGAGTTAGAACGAAAAGAGAAAGAAGAGAAGCAGAAGCGCCGTGAAGCGCTCGAGAAAAAGTTGCTGGAAGAGAGTCGTCAAGCCGAACAGATGAGAGAGCAACGTGATGCGGAAGCGGAGCGACGTGCGGAAGAAGAGCGACTTCAACAGGAAGCGTTGGCTGCGCAGAAAATAGCTGACGCAAATGAGATTGACCGTTACCGATCGCTGATTCAAAAACGTGTTGTGGATCGATGGCATAAGCCAAGTAGCGCGCGTCTTGGGATGAAGGCCGTGCTGAGAATCAGCCTGCTCCCTTCTGGAGAATGGTTGAAGGTGGAACTGGTAAAGTCCAGTGGTAATCCAGCGTTTGATAATTCAGCGTTAAGTGCGGCCAAGTCGGTTACCAAATATCCGGTTCCGACGGATAATCGCCTGTTTGAGGAAAGCTTCCGGCACTTCACTCTTGTGTTTAATCCAAAGGACTGAGCTAAGTCGAATGATGAATAGAATGGTAAAACAACTGGTCATATGGTCGTTAATGATCGTGTATTCGCTGAATGCGACAGCCGAAGAATTGACCATAGAAATCACCCAAGGCTCCGATCAGCCGATCAATATTGCGGTGGTCCCGTTTAAAAACACGAGTCTGCGTGCGTTGCCTGAAGATTTGGGAACGATTATCCAGGCTGACCTGCAGCGCAGTGGCGAATTCCGTCCGTTGGAAGTGACGCGCATGCTGAGTTTGCCGTCTCGGGAAAAAGATGTGATCTACCGGGATTGGCGTCTGTTGGGGCAGAACTACGTTGTCGTGGGCGAGATGGAGTACCGTTCGGATGAGCAGCAGTATCGCATTCGATACGAGCTGTTGGATGTGAACCGGCAAATTCGCCTGGTTGGCCAGATAATGATGGCTCCCGAGGCGGAGCTGCGTACGTTGGCGCATAACATCAGTGATCGCATTTATGAAGAAATTACCGGGGTGAAAGGGATATTCTCGACGCGAATTGCCTATGTTACGCTTCAGCGACCAGAAAAGGGCAAACCGGAGTATCGACTGCAGGTTGCGGATGCCGACGGTCGCCGGGCAAAGGTGCTGTTAACCACAAATCACCCTCTGCTGTCGCCCGCTTGGTCGCCCGATGGCAGTGAAATTGCCTATGTGTCATTTGAATCAACTCGGCCTGCCATCTATGTGCAAACACTGGCGACCGGGCAACGCCGGATTATCTCGGCATTCAAAGGGTTGAACGGCGCACCGGCCTGGGCGCCGGACGGTAAAAACATGGTGATCACACTGTCGAAAGACGGCAACGCCGAACTGTACCTGATGAATCTTGAATCTGGCAATTTGCAACGATTAACCCGCCATTTTGCCATTGATACCGAAGCCAGCTGGTCAAAAGATGGCTCAGAATTGGTGTTTACGTCCGACCGCAGTGGAAAGCCGCAAATCTATCGTATGGATGTCAACTCCCGAAAAGCGCGACGGCTGACCTTTGAAGGGAAGTACAATGCCCGTGCGCGCTACAGTGAAGATGGGAAGAGCGTGCTTTATGTGCACCAGAGTAATGGCGTTTTTAATATCGCAAAAATGGACCTGGAAAGCGGTGTTCAAACGGTGCTGACCGAAACACCGCTGGATGAGTCACCCAGTGTGGCTCCCAATGGAAGAATGTTGATTTATGGCACACAAAGAGGTAAAAGAGGGGTTTTAGCCGTCGTTTCAGTGGACGGGCAGACCAAATACTTTTTACCTTCAAAGTTTGGGGACGTTCGGGAACCAGCCTGGTCGCCGTATTTAACACAATAAATAAACTGGAAAGTTTCAATTTACATTCAATCTCTGACTAAGTTAAGGATATATGATGAACATGATCTCTAAGAAAAAAACGCTTGCTTTGCTTTTTTCTATGGCTGTAATGGCTGGATGTAGCTCTACCGACACCAAAGACGATGGTTCTGTGATGCAGCCTGTGGATTCGTCTGGTGGCCAGACAGACACAATGGATACTGGCAACAACGTCAGCTCAACAGAATTGAGTGCAGCAGAAAAAGAGGAAATGGCCCGTGCGAAAGAAGAAGCGGCACTGAGAGAGATCCGTACATTCTATTTTGATTTTGACAAGTCAGAGCTGAAGCCGGAATCTCGCCTGCCATTGATGGCTCACGCAAAGTACCTGGCAGCGAATCCCAGCCTGCAAGTGGCTGTTGAAGGTCATTGTGATGAGCGTGGCACCAAAGAGTACAACATGGCGTTGGGTGAGCGTCGTTCCAAAGCGATCGAACAGTTCCTGGTAGTGAACGGTGTTTCCAAGAGCCAGATTGAGACGCTGAGCTTTGGTGAAGAGAATCCGGTTGCTTTGGGTCATGACGAAGAGTCTTGGTCTCAAAACCGTCGCGCAGTGCTTGCGTACAAGTAATGGCGGTCGTTTTTCGGTTAAAAGGTAGTGCGTTGGCACTACCTCTGCTCTTCGCGGGGCTGAGTGCGTCAGCAGCGTCCATCTCAGCGCCAGCGCTGCAGGAAGCTAAGCCCGCCCCGATGCTGCTTGCGCAGAACTCTGAGGCAAATGCGGAACTTTTCTTTACCGTAGAGCAGTTGAAGCAGGAAGTCCTGGAGCTTCGGGGCATGGTGGAAGAGCTTCAACACAAAGTGTCCGTGATGCAGAAGCAGGGACGTGAGCGGTATATTGATATTGATCGGCGGATTCAGGATTTGTCTGTGCCGGGAAGCAATGCAGGAGCGCCAACAGCGTCCACGACGCCTGTAACTCAGCCCGTGGCCGAAAGTGCTCCGGTAGCGCCAACCATTGCCGTGCCCATCAGTGCGCCTTCTCCGGAAGAAAGTGAGGCGTACCAGAAGGCGTACGGATTAATCAAAGATAAACAGTTTGATGCGGCGATTGATGCCTTGCATGGCTTTATCGGTACATACCCTGAGGGCGATTTAACGGCCAATGCCTATTATTGGCTGGGCGAAGTCTACCTGGTGGCGCCGAAGCTGGAACAGGCAAAAGCGGCGTTCACTGTTGTGATCAACAAGTTCCCGCAGCACCGTAAGGCGGCTGATGCGCTTTACAAACTGGGCGTGGTGTACAAAAAATTGGGGCGTGAATCCGAAGCGAAAGCGTATCTGGATCAGGTCATCAGTGAATATCCGAACAGTTCCGCGGCACGACTTGCTGCAGAGTTAAGATAGCGACTCCGCAGGGTATGACTCGGCAGCCGACAAAAATATTGAAAAATTCAGCGCATAGGTCTTGTTATTTTTCCAGAAATCAGTAGTATATGCGCCTCGTTCGGGGTCGTTAGCTCAGTTGGTAGAGCAGTTGGCTTTTAACCAATTGGTCGATGGTTCGAGTCCATCACGACCCACCACTCTTTTTCAGGGGCCGTTAGCTCAGTTGGTAGAGCAGTTGGCTTTTAACCAATTGGTCGATGGTTCGAGTCCATCACGGCCCACCACCCTGAATCATTCCCCGCATTCCCTGTTTTTCGCCAGCTGTTCTGCCCTTTAGTTTCATTCCCATCGTTTAGCAATCCCTGCCAGTTTTTATGAGTTGATGTATAATGCCGGCTGCACAAACTCACGGTAGTTTCAGAGTAAACATGTATGAATAGCATAAATGATCGCCTTTTGGTTCAAGAGCACTTTGCTCATGAAAATGCTGCGCCAGAGTTTGATGAAGCGCAGCAAAAAGCCTTGAGGGAGCAGATTAAGCAGTTGTTGGTGAAAGAAAATGCCGTACTGGTGGCGCATTATTACACCGATGATTCGCTGCAGGCGCTCGCCGAGGAAACCGGCGGCTGTGTGGCCGACTCGCTTGAAATGGCGCGTTTCGGCAGTCAACATCCTGCTTCAACGCTCATCGTTGCGGGTGTGCGCTTTATGGGGGAGACGGCAAAAATACTCAATCCCGAAAAACGGGTGCTCATGCCGACCCTGGAAGCGACCTGCTCATTGGATATCGGGTGTCCGGTCGACGAGTTTTCCGCATTCTGTGATCAGCATCCTGACCGTGAAGTGGTCGTTTATGCAAACACCTCTGCCGCCGTGAAAGCACGCGCAGACTGGGTGGTGACGTCCAGTATTGCCTTGAAAGTGGCAAACCACTTGGTGTCGGAAGGGAAGAAGATTATCTGGGCGCCAGATAAGTATCTGGGCAGCTACATCAAAAATCAGACACAGGCAGACATGATTCTTTGGAATGGCTCCTGTATTGTGCACGAAGAATTTAAGGCCAAAGGGCTGTTGGACTTAAAGAAAGTGTACCCTGACGCTGCCATATTGGTGCATCCGGAGTCGCCGGAATCCGTCGTTGAGCTGGCGGACGTGGTCGGATCCACATCGCAGTTGATTAACGCTTCCAGGAACCTGCCGAACAGACATTTTATCGTGGCGACGGATCGTGGCATTTTCTATAAAATGCAGCAATTCAGCCCGGAAAAAACCTTCATTGAAGCACCTACCGGGGGGCAGAGCGCTACGTGCCGCAGTTGCGCGCATTGCCCCTGGATGGCGATGAACGGGCTGAACAATGTGTTGTCGGTGCTGCAGAATGGCGATCAGGAAATCGTTGTCGAAGAATCCATTCGTCAAAAAGCGTTGCGGCCATTGGAGCGGATGTTGACCTTTACCGCGGATTAAAAGCGGTTTTTCGCGCGGTGCTGGTGAATTTCCTGCAGGCGTTGGTCTATCACGGTAGAGGTGGGATAAGCGCCCTGATTTTTCTTTTGCGCCAATTCCAACTGGGCGATTGCCTCTTTGTAACGCCCCATCAATGAGAAGTATTCAGCGCGTGCCTGATGAAGCGCGACGATGTTTCTCGCCAAACCATGCACTTCGGCCAGTTCATACCAAACCGCTGGCTCATCGGGTTTTAGCTGACTGGCCACGATAAAGTTTTGTTCAGCTTCGGTGATTTTTCCCGCCTGCACCTGGAGCTTACCCGCAAAAAAACGCAGTGGGAAGCTGAACTTCGCGTATCGGATAGCGTTCTCCAGCAACTGCGTGGCGTTGTCCAGCTCGCCCGACTGCGCCATCGCCTCAGCCTTGGTGACCACAAAAGTGGTGCGTAAAGGGTCTCTTTGCAACAATTCGTTCAGGTGTTGAATGGCTTCCTTCTGCTGGTTTTTGCCCATCAGTGCCAGGGCAAGGCTATACTTATCCTGCATGGCGACTTGCTGTGGCGAATCCGCCAGATGGCTGCGGAACGTCGTGATCAAGCCATCCATGGACTGGCTGAAATGCACCAGCACCCGTGCTTGCATCAAGTAAAATTCCGGGTTTTCCGCATAATTGATCGTCGGATATTGGTCCGCACGGTTTTTTGTGTCCGCCACGCGGGATGCAGTTAACGGGTGGGTTGACAGGTACTCTGGCAGTTGCCTGCCGGCATAGCGATTGTTCTGGAGCATGCGTTCAAACATGGCGGACATGGCTTTGGGATCCATGCCGCTGGCATACAGTGTTTTCAGCCCTTCGCGATCAGCCTCCTGTTCATTTTTGCGGCTATAGCCAAGCTGCTCCTGGGCGCCCAGCGCCTGCGTGCCGGCGAGTGCTGCCATGCCTGCGTCGGAGCCTGCCGCCGCTGCGACAATGACGCTGGCCAGCAACCCGGCCAGCTGCAGTGGCGCAGTTTTCTGCATATATTCCACGTTACGGGCATAATGCCGCTGGCTCAGGTGCGCTATTTCATGCGCAATAACCGAGGCAAACTCCTGTTCGGTTTTGGCGTGTAAAAACAATCCGGCATTAATGCCGATGATACCGCCTGGCACAGCAAAGGCATTCAGCTCCGCGCTGTCCACAATGACCAGCTTGAGTTTTCTATTCTGCAGTGCGCTGTTCGGCACCAGTTGATACACCAGGTCGTGAAAATAGCCGTTGATAAGCGGATCTTCAATGGTGCGAACCTGTCGCCGCAGGGATTTCAGCCAGCTTTCACCCAGCTCCTTTTCAAGTTGTTGCGCCACTATTCCGGATGAAGCATCGCCAATCGTTGGCAGTTCAGTGTCATTGTCAGCTGCAGTGTGGGCAGACCAAGTGCTGGCCGCAAACAACAGTCCCGCTATGATGGGGAAGACAGATCTAGGCCATTTCTTTTTAGAAACAGCTGGTTGTGATAATGGCAATCTGGTCATAGGGGGTTATTGGCGGACACTGTTTTATGAGCCTAGACTCATCCAGTAAGGTGTTCAAATAATTTGTGAAGTGTTTCAACCTATGGTTTCATAACACCTTTAAACACACAAATTAATTCTGTTTAAGTAATGTATCAGCGAGTTTGAGTAACCTTCTGTGATTGAAGACAATTTTGATGTGTATGTTGATGCCAAAGGTCTGTCTTGCCCCATGCCTTTGTTGAAGGCAAAGCAAGCGCTTAACAAGATGGAAATTGGGCAGTTATTAAAGCTGGAAGCAACGGATGCGGGCTCTGTGCGGGATATCAGTGCATTCATCAAATTAACGGACCACGAATTGCTGTCTTCAACGGAAGATGGGTCAGTTTATCGGTACCTGATTCGGCGCGGATGATCGCCGGGAGATAAAATTACCTATGCTCAAAATTGTTAAATCCTGGGTGGACAAGTTTTTTTCCGATGAAGAAGCGGTCATCCTATTTTTTTTGCTGGTTGTTGGCGTGCTCGTCGTTGCCTGGATTGGCAAGGTCATGGCACCGGTCATCGGAAGCGTCGTTATTGCGTTTATTTTGCAGGGATTGGTCACCAAGCTGATCAAATTAGGCGCACGGGAGAATAATGCGGTAATTTTGACCTACTTACTCTTTCTCAGTGTGTTTTCCGTCTGTATTTTCGCACTCTTTCCATTGTTTTGGCAGCAGGTAGCCGCTTTGGTCAAAGAGTTGCCGAGAATGTTCACCAACCTGCAAGACATTGTTCGCCTGCTGCCTGAGAAGTATCCCCAGCTGTTCTCTGAACAAATGGTGAATCAAATCCTGGCACAGGTCACCAATGAGAGTGCCAAATACGGGCAGGTGGTGCTTTCCACCTCTCTGCGCAGTATTCCCGATATTGTGGCCATTTTGATTTACCTGATTCTGGTGCCCATTCTGGTGTTTTTCTTTTTGAAGGATAAGAACAAGATTCTGGCTTCGTTGGCGTCGCTGCTGCCGCGGGAGCGCCGACTCATGAAGGGCATCTGGCTCGAAATGAATGAGCAGTTTGCCAATTACATTCGCGGAAAAGTGCTCGAAATTGCGATTGTGGGAGTGGCAACCTATCTCTGCTTTGTGATTTTTGGCTTAAATTACGCCGCATTACTGGGATTGCTGGTGGGGTTGTCTGTGGTGATTCCCTACATTGGTGCCGTGGTGGTGACCATTCCCGTAGTAATGATTGCCTATTTTCAGTTTGGCTGGGGTTCCGAGTTTATCTATCTGTTGCTCGTCTATGGCATTATTCAGGCGATTGATGGCAATGTTCTGGTACCGCTTTTGTTTTCGGAAGTGGTTAACCTGCACCCGGTGCTGATCATTGTGGCGGTGCTGTTTTTTGGCGGTATTTGGGGGTTTTGGGGAGTGTTCTTTGCGATTCCACTGGCGACCATGGTGAAAGCCGTGGTAAATGCGTGGCCCACTTCCTCAACCGTGTAGGGTGGGCCACGTGAAGGGAACTAGTGAATCCCCAGGATATCATCTTTGAACGTGTCGCTCACGGGTTGCTTGCCAACCCAGACCGAGAGCAGCGCATCAGAAAACTCTTTTCCGGGAATCACGCCTTTTTCTGCACCGGCAATAGTCACTTTCGTGCCGATGCCGGGAATGTAGTCGATGTTGACTTCGTCGTCCTTGTGCAATTTGCCGTCAAACATATCCAGGAACTGATTAATCTGAGGCTCAAGGCGTTCGTTTTGTTCGTCCGTAATGTTAACCACCAGCGCTTCTTTCAATGCACGTGCAACTTTTCGGGCGGTGACGCGCTTGAGCAACACGTGAAACATCATGCGCTTGTATTCATTACTTTCGATGATTTGACTGCCGTCCTGCGTGGGGTTTTCGAGATAAAGCCCTCCCACGTAGGTTTTGACAATCATGTAGGTTCGTCTGAGCGACGCACCATTCAAATTTAATACGGGACTGCTGGCATCTATTTGAACTTCCTCTGCCACTTCAATGTCGCTGATGGTTCTTGCCTGAGTAAGAAATGGGATGAGTAGCAACACCAGCAAGTATATGGGTGACGTTCTCATAAGTGTGCTCCTGCTCTAAATGGGTAAAGACATCGCTGTATTCAGCCTATGTTGGCTGATTGTTGCGCAATGTTACGTTGTGTTTTTATTTTTATCCGAGCACTATTTTAGGTAAACAGAGGGGAAATACGCCGACGCAGTTCTCAAAAATTCGGGTATTTTGATTAAAGTGTGAACACAATCAATGTATGAATCGGGGTTTTACAGTATTTGACATTGCTACCAGCCACCGCAAACGAGCAGCGAGCTGGTAGTCTGGACGGTCTCATGAGAGCGCTTTAACCGCCTCCAGCACTGTCGCCACGTGTCCTGGCACCTTAACTTTGCGCCAGGTTTGGACCAGAACACCCTGACTATCAATGAGAAAAGTGCTGCGTTCGATGCCCATGTGCTCCTTGCCGTACAGCTTTTTGAGTTTGATGACATCGAAAAGCCGACAAAAAACCTCATCCGGATCGGAAATCAGTTCAAAGGGAAAGGCATGCTTTGCCTTGAAATTTTCATGCGTCCGCATGCTGTCCCGTGATACGCCGAAGATCTGGCAGTTCGCCTGCGTAAATTGTTCAAAGTGATCTCTGAAATCCTGGCCTTCCGTGGTGCAGCCTGGGGTGTTGTCTTTCGGGTAAAAATAAATCACGGTGAGCTTGCCTTTCAGCTGGTCATTGGTAAGGATTTGCTCACTGGTGGTGTTGCTGGTAAAGGGTGGGATGGTTTGATTCAGTTCTACACTGCTCATGCTTTCCTCAATGTGTGCTGGATGGATGGGTTCGTTCTCTGTGATTACGCATACCCAGGATTTTGGATCACAGCGAGCTTAATTATTCAGCCCGCCGCTATTTGGCGGGTTCCATGTGCGCATCGAGATTCTTCTCATCACAAAAGTCGATAAATGTGTCTTTTAGATTCGCGATTTGAGTATCGGCGGGGATATTGATCACCATTTTCAGGCTGAACATTTTCGTACCCGTGTGGGGGGCAGAGTAGGTGCCGGTTTGCATATCTTCGATATTGATGGTTCTCTCAGAGAAGAAGCTGGCGATGTCTCGCACGATGCCGGGATTGTCCAGCGCAATGACCGAAACAGAGTAGGCGACAGTGCGAGCAATTGTCCGCTCCGTAGTGCGCTTGATGATGGTTTTTAGTTCCAGCGCCTCTGCAGCTTCTTCGATGGTCATTTGGAGGGCATCAGCATGCGCATCTTCACATCGCACCATCATCAATACGGCAAATTCGCCACCCAACACGGTCATACGGCTGTCGATAATATTCCCTTCATGCTGTGCGCAAACCTTGGCAAGCTGATTAACGATGCCCGGTTTATCGGTTCCAATGGCGGAAATAACAATGAGCTGGTCTTTCTGGGTTTCTGTCATGGCGAAAACCTGTGGTTAACTGTGTGATTGAGCGCATGTTTGCGTTTGTTGAATATACCGCAATACTCGTGCGCTGGTCGCTTGGTGTCAAGGCCTGGAGAGAGAATCCGCCAGGTGCGTTGAAACCCCGGTGTTTTTTGTCGATGGGAAAAAAGAACGCTTGTTTAACCCTCTGTGCATCAGTACCATACTCGTTTTGAAATTTGTGGAGCACTTTATGATTCAAGGTAGCCTGGTTGCGCTGGCAACACCTATGTTCGAAAACGGTGATTTGGACTGGGAAAACCTGGATAAACTGGTGGACTTCCATGTAAACAACGGGACCAACGCCATCGTAGCGGTGGGAACCACCGGTGAATCTGCGACGCTCGACACGGACGAGCATTGCGATGTCATTCGTCGCGTGGTTGAACGGGTGGCGGGCAAAATTCCTGTGATTGCCGGTACCGGCGCAAATTCGACGAAAGAAGCTATCGACCTGACTCGTGAAGCAAAAGCCATTGGTGCAGACGCTTGTCTGCTGGTGGTGCCTTATTACAACAAGCCGACGCAAGAAGGCCTCTATCAGCATTTCAAACTGTTAGCCGAAAGCGTGGAGATTGACCAGATTCTCTATAATGTGCCTGGAAGAACGGCCTGTGATATGTCCAATGCGACGGTGGCCCGGCTCGCTGACATTCCGAACATTGTGGGCATCAAGGATGCAACGGGGGATATTCCTCGTGGCAAGGAACTGCTTGCGTTGGTCGGTGACCGGCTCGCGGTGTATTCCGGTGATGATGCAACCGCTTACCAGTTGATGCTGGCCGGGGGCAAAGGCAATATTTCTGTGACGGCCAATGTTGCGCCCAGTGAAATGGCTGAGCTGTGCCGTTTGGCCATGGCAGGCGAAGCGGCTGAGGCGGAAGCACTGAATGACAGGCTCATGCCCCTGCACAATAATTTGTTCCTGGAAGCCAATCCCATCCCAGTGAAGTGGGCACTGCATGAAATGGGGCTGATTCAGCGTGGGATTCGCTTGCCGCTAACGCCTCTGGCAGAGCAACACCGTGCGCCGTTGAAAGCTGCTTTAACCTCTGCGGGTATATGCTGAGGTGGTGAGTTTTATGTTGAGCAAGCTGGTGCGTCGTACATTCATTCTTGGGTTAATTCTGTCGGTATCAGCCTGTGGCCTGATTCGTGATCGATCCAATGATTATCTTGAAGAACAGGAAGGTAAACCGCTTAAGGTACCGGACTGGTATGAATCGGATCGCATTCAAAGCCGATACCCCATACCTGCCGTGGATAATCCCGCGATTACCCAGCAAGATTACCAACTGCCACCGCCTCCCAGCGGCGAAGCGTTGACGTCGCAGGAACCTTTCGTCATCGAACAGATGGATGGCCAGCAGTGGCTCTGGGTGAATAACACGCCCGGGCGTGCCTGGCCGATGCTTGATAAGTTCCTGCAATCCCGAGGCATGGATGTTGCCCACGAGAATATCGAGCTTGGTCTGGTGCAGAGCTCTGTAATGCAGGCCGGGCGGCTTTCTGATGAATACTTCAGCTCGCTCAAAACCGTGGACGGTAAACTGCACGTGATTGTCTTCAAGTTGAGTCAGGGTGTTCGGCGCAACAGTTCAGAAATTCAAGTACGGCTGGTTCCGGTAGAAAGTCTGAACGCGCATTTTTTGCCCTGGACTGCCGGAAATTCTGTCGCACCCTCCGAATTCCAGATATTAAAGGATCTCAAGCTGTATATGGAGACCAATCAGGATGACAAGACATTCTCATTGGTGGCGCAGGAGATGGGTGGACCTTCCAAAGTGACGCTGGTGTCCGAAGACGCTCAAGCCTATTTAAGATTTGACCTCGATTATGACCGATCCTGGGGCGTGGTGACTCGTTCTGTACGAGATGCGAATGTGCGCGTCATTGACCGGGATCGCAGCCAGGGGCTGTTCTACGTGAATTACGAAGAGCCGGTGGAAATGAGTCTCTGGGGCAAAATCTTCGGTACGGGTGGTAAGGTGGATACGCCAAACTATCTGTTAAAGCTGGAACGATCCGACAATTACATTGTTTTGGACGTGACAGGATTGGATAATCAACCGGTAGAGAGAGATCTCAAGGTGAAGCTGCTCTCGTTGTTGTTAGAGCACATTTCCTGATGTGATGCAGGGAAACGATTTTTATACTTTCAAACGCTGGAGCGAAGTGCGTGGAAAAGCGAGAAAAACTTTATTCGGGTAAAGCGAAATCTGTTTACAAGACAGATGATCCCAACAAGTTTGTGTTGGAGTTTCGAGATGACACCTCAGCCTTTGATGGCCAGAAGGTGGAGCAGTTGTCCCGCAAGGGAATGGTGAACAACAAGTTCAACGCATTTATCATGCAAAGCTTGGAAAAAGGGGGCGTACCCACCCACTTTGAAGCGCTGCTCAGCGATACGGAGTCATTGGTCAAGAACCTGAAGATGATTCCGTTAGAGTGCGTTGTGCGCAATGTGGCCGCAGGCAGCCTCTGTCGCCGCCTGGGCGTTGAAGAAGGAAAAGACCTGTCACCTGCAACGTTTGAGCTGTTTTTGAAGAATGATGCGTTGCATGATCCCATGGTAAACGAGTATCACGCCGTGTCTTTTGGTTGGGCCACCATTGAACAAATCAACGAAATGAAAGCACTCACGTTCAAAGTGAATGACATTCTTAGAGCCATGTTCGATGAAGCCGGCATGCTTTTGGTAGACTATAAGCTGGAGTTTGGTCTTTTTGATGGCCAAATTGTGCTCGGCGATGAATTCAGCCCCGATGGTTGCCGGATTTGGGACAAGGAAACACGCAAAAAGCTGGACAAAGACCGATTCCGACAGGGCCTGGGTGGTGTGATTGAGGCTTATGAAGAAGTGGCTGGTCGATTAGGCATTCCACTGTAACGCAGGGAGATTATCGTGAAAGTTTTGGTGACAGGTACCGCAGGATTCATTGGTTCCACATTGGCGATACGCTTGTTGGATCGTGGTGATGAGGTAATCGGTGTAGATAATGTGAATGATTACTACGACGTGAACCTGAAGTATGCGCGCCTGAAACGCCTGGAGGGCTATGAAAAGTTCTCCGATATCCGGTTGAGTGTTGAAAACAAGGATGACCTTGCACATGTTTTTGCCGAGCACAAACCGGATCGCGTGGTGCATCTGGCAGCCCAGGCAGGGGTGCGTTATTCGTTAGAGAATCCCCACGCGTATATTGATGCGAACATCGTTGGCTTTATGAATATCCTTGAAGGCTGTCGCCATAATCAGGTGAAGCACCTGGTTTACGCCTCCAGTAGTTCCGTGTATGGTGCGAATGAAAACATGCCTTTTTCGGTGCATGGCAATGTGGATCACCCGGTCAGCTTGTATGCGGCTTCGAAGAAAGCCAATGAGCTGATGGCGCATACGTACAGTCACTTGTATAACCTGCCCACTACCGGCCTGCGCTTTTTCACGGTCTATGGCCCGTGGGGACGGCCGGACATGGCGTTGTTCATCTTTACCCGTAAAATACTCAACGGGGAGCCCATTGATGTCTTTAACTACGGTAAGCACCGACGGGACTTCACCTACATTGACGATATTGTCGAAGGCGTGATTCGGACGCTGGATCAGGTAGCTGCTCCCAACGACGCGTGGGACGGTAAACAGCCGGATCCGGGAACCAGTAAAGCGCCTTACCGGATTTACAACATCGGCAGTAATCGACCTGTTGAGTTGCTTAGATACATCGAGATTCTTGAGGAGTGCCTTGGCAAGAAGGCGGAGATGAATCTGCTGCCGCTGCAGCCAGGGGATGTACCGGATACCTATGCAGATGTGGATGCGCTGATTAAGGACGTAAACTATCAACCCGATACGCCGATTGAAGAGGGCGTGAAAAAATTCGTCGAATGGTATCGGGATTTTTACCAAATCTGATTGACATACCCCGCGCCCATTAATAGAATGTGCGCCTCTTCTTTAGGACCATAGCTCAGTTGGTTAGAGCGCTACCTTGACATGGTAGAGGTCGGCGGTTCGAATCCGCCTGGTCCTACCAATTGTTTCCTCAAATAACAATCTTTTAGCTCCTGTAGTAGTATAACTCTCTCCCACGCTCGTTACATATAGACCACATCTGGACCACTTATAGACCCGGATTAGACTTGCCCTTTTATTTTTGACCTTTACCTGAACCGTAGGACGCCTATCGAATTTTGATAGTACGCGCTCCTTTATTCTTTCTCTTCTTCCATGTACTCGATCAGATCTTGATTCTGGCAAACTTCAGTCAGGCAATGCGCCCGTGAACTGGGCTAATTAAGCACTTCTGTCATAACGTCAAATTTTTATAAAATAATTTTTTGTAATACGATAGGCTGATGGATATCACTGTAGGAAGAACTATGAAAATTACTCTTACCACACCGAGCGGGTCAGAGACCTTCGAGAACAAAAGTATGGAAGCTGCTCTTAACCAGGCTCAAGACTGGTTGGATTCGCAGCGGTCGGTTAGCGAAACGAAAATTGATATCTTCGATGAAAAAAATTTCCTCGGCATTGCCAGTAAAACGAAGATTCTAAAGGCTGTTTTTGATGCAAGTGAGATGAGTTTGCGTGAACTGTTGAAACGAATCTCCGAAAGGCGTTTCGGGCCTGGCCAGTTTGAAGCTTAAAAAAGTGGTGTGATAACCCCAAGGCATGTTTACGTTTCATCTTTACCACTGCTGGAAACCCATTTTTCGATCCAGCAAGGCAAAAGGAGAGAAGTTTGGTTATTCCAAATGAACGACTGATAACGATGCTGGGCAGAAATTGGGTTCCAGCCCTTTGGGTTGCTGCAGAAAATGTATCACTTTTCGTTGTTCCTGACTCATTTGGAATAACCAAACCACGTTCGTCACGCCTCAATTGATGTATTTTCTGCAACAACAGAGGCGAATATGAAACGTCCACTCCCTTGATTACCGGTGCAACAAATTGCACAAGAGCTGTATTTAATCTTTGGATTTTGTGATTGCCATCCCTGATGAATGCAATTTAAAGACAAATCCCATCATTGTTGATTGAATGGCCTTGAACGATAACCGATGATGCTACAAGGTATCAGCTTGGATATACACAAGTACTTCCAACGTCGGCTGAATGGGTTGCGAAATCAATTTGTGCAGAATAGACTGGGTAGTAGATCTTTTCGATGGTTCAAGGGCATTTTCTGAAGCGGCTATAATCCTTTTGGGTTGGCGGTTCTCTTTTATCAAAGCAACTGGCAGGCTAGAAAGAGGTCATTCTGTCAATTGGGATGCTGGAGAGAAAGCAGGGGGTGTTTATAGAGGGTTTGGATTGGTTTTACTGGTTATGGCGGGCGTGATATTTGGGCGTTCCGGTATAGTGTGAAAAAGCGGGAGGTAATATGGAAGCTATCAACTGGCCTCTATTTATAATAATTGGCGTGCTGTTTATTGTTGTAATTGGCGCGCTCAATTGGAACACCGATGAGAATGATCAACGACACAATCACAAGTAATTTTTTTGTAGCTGCATTATTTTACTGCATTCACTGATGGATACGTCAGCCTGTTGTTGTGTCGTTGAATTACTTGCTCTCTATCTGCGATATCCGCCTCTCCTGATTAAGTTCTAGTGTAAGTAGCACCCGCTAGGCCAAATACATCGGGATTTTTGGCACCATTACCACAATGATCTATCACAACGATCCGGCAGGCACAATGTTACCTCTATTTACATCGGACTCAGACCAAGTCAAGGTTCCATTTAGGGTTAGTGTGCCGGTTGAGAGGCTGTTCGCATCTCCGCCCATGGTTGGGTCAACAGTTGCGTTGGTGAACGTTAATGTGCGGGCATTGGGATCAAAAACGACATCGTCACAGGTAGCACAAAACACTGCGCTATATAACCAGGATCCGGCAGAATCATTGATTCTCATGGAAATACCTTTCGGCCCGGCGCTCCCTTGGCCGTCGATATCAAAGGAGTTAATGATGACAGTATTATCCTGGCCCAAGGCCATCAAAAACTCGTCCGCACTACCAAATCCTGGCGTGAATGAGAAATCATTCAACGATAGTGAACCACCAAACTGCCCAGCATCACTGCCGGTCACAGTAATCGTCTGCGTTTCGCCGCTTCCTCCGTTGCCGCCATTACTATCACCACCGTTCTGATCGGCATTGGGTATAGCCGAAAGGTTACCCTCTTTAATTGAGGTTAAAAGGTTGGTGTAATCAATCCGGTTAGAGTTATCACCGCCGATTCCAGCATAAATGGAGTCCAACAATGGGTCAGTTGCACCGTTCGAAAAGTCGTAAACGAAGGTTGTCGGATTGAGATCATCATTCGACACCTGATAACCTGTGGCCTTTAGGGCACTGATTAGACTATTCGCACTCGTCTCAATTTGGGTCGAAAAGTCGTCTGCAATAGGTAAAGCATACCAGTCTGTGGGTAAAGATGAACTCGCCAGCGCTATTACCATATCGGTAAGCTGATTCACATTTGCCGTACCTGGCTCTGAGGCGACACCATATAGTTCAACGATTTGAAACAGCTCCTCATCCCAGGCATAAATGCGCAGCTTGCAAGGAAACGAGTTGACAAGAACCTGCTGAGAAAAATAACCAGAGCTATCGACTGTGGCTGTGAAATTCTGTGTACCATAAAAGTTGGAGCAACTGCCCGTCACATCAGTCTGTAGAGCACCCACTTTCCAAGAAGCCACGGTACCAGATAGTGTCACCATCCAACCCGATTCTTCCGATTCGATGATCGTATTCAGCATGTCATCGAATGAAGTCGAATCCCAGGAAAAGGTCTCATCGATAGTTTGAATGAACGCTTTAATAGCATTGATTTGATCCTCGGTGTATGGCAGATCTCGAATATCCATACCAAAGGTCAATGTAGATGCCACATCAATTCTGTTGGTCAGAATGGTTAAATCCTCATTGGCGGCACCATCAGCAATTTGCAAAGCGGCCTGACTCAACGTGGTTGCACCGATATCAATTTGCTCACTCCACCAATCCAATCCTGCTTGCTCAGCATCCCTTCCGAACATTTGTTGATAAAGATTATTGATTAATTCAGAGCTTGAGAGAGCGCCAAACCGTTCCTGGTATTCGGGTGAGTTGCCAAATGCATCAATAATCGCGGACATATCACCACCATTCTTATCCAACTCTTCGGCCCAGTAATCAACACCTGCGGAGTCTCCTGGCCGGCCATAATAAGAGACATAGGCCTGCTGGACTTTCGCCATCGATTCACTGGATGCTGCGGTGGAGGTGGAACTAAATAATGGACCAAGCAAAGCTAATACTAATGGGGCTGAACTAAGACGATTCACAGAGCACTCCTTGCTAATCAATATTTATTTGAGTAAAGCAGGTGGAATTTGACGACTTCCCGAGCTTAACAGAGTTGTAACTAACAGACAGCTGCCGAATTGTGGGGAAGAAATAGATGTGACAGATTTCACATTTATTTGATCCCCCCCAAAAAATCTAGTCCGAGATGAGGCTCTACATTGCGGAATCTTTAATGACAAAAGACATGGTATTACTTCGGGCTATTTAATCAATAAAAGGAAATCGATTACCTCATCGAAACGGCAGACGCCATGTCGAGAGTGTTCCGCCAGGATTACGACTACCTGAACCGGTTGTACAGGCAAACTTTCCCGACCGGCAGCGACATCACCACCATCGAGACAGCCTACGACCCGAACAACAACGTCGAGCAGGTGACCGAGAACAAACCGGGTGGCACCGACGTGACCACCTATACCTATGACATGTTTGACCGCATGAAGTCCAGCACCCAGCGCGGCCACCTGATCACCTACGATTACGACGACAATGGCAATCGCACCCTTGTCGCGTCGGCACAGGGCACAACCACCTACACCTTTGACAGCCGCAACCGGCTCGAAAAGGCGATTTCCGGTGGCGAGGAAACGACCTACGCGTACTTCCAGACCGGCGAAGTAAAGCGGGTCACCTATCCCAACGGCACACAAACCAACAACACCATCGATGATGTTGGCCGCGTGAAGTCCATCACCAACAGCAAAATCGCCGATGGCAGCCTGATCTCCAGCTTTGCCTATGACTATGATCGCAACGGTAACCGGGATTCGCAGGTTGAAATTCAGAATGGCTTTGCCAATGGTCAGCAGGAAGTAATCACCTACGAATGTTCTGGTCAACTCAAACCGGACACTTTCTTTAGAGAATTTTCGTAATCAATTGGCGATAAATCATTATTCGCCGAATGCAGTCGATCCAGGTTGTAATACCTGATGTAATCGGCCACGTCCTTTC
>JBPJFY010000010.1:0-149822 GCA_051208045.1 Oleiphilaceae bacterium G1-8 | reverse complement strand
TGCTCGTTGAGGGACGTGAAATGCGTATCAAGAGGCTAAGTAGGTTTGCAATCTGCTTTTTCCGTTCAATTACAGTCAGGAAACGCACTGTGCAGCAATCGCGCACTTAAGTCCGACAGGCTCCTAGAACGCAATCAGATTGGATAGGTTGATATCGAGTTCACTCGCTCTGCCGACGCCTCCTTCTCCCGTAGCAATCAATATACAAGCTGCGTCCGTGACTTTGCCTCCTGCGCTTTTCACCAGTGCGGAGGCTGCGGTCAGAGAATTTCCGCTACGAACCACATCATCAATCAACAGAACGCGCGCGCCTTTCAGGGTCTGGCTCTTATCGAGATAGAGCGTTTTGTAGGGGGAAGTACCGTCCGTGCCGCCAAGGTTCACAGGGTAGCTGTACGACGTGGTTGGTGAAGCATAGTCATTGATGAGTATAAGCGGTTTACCGAGCGCATAGGCGACCGCAGAGCCCACTGGCGTACCATAAGGTTCGTTCACAGCGACATGCGTTAATCCGTTTTCAAGATATCGCTGTACAATGGCATCAACGACCATGTGATAGGCGACCGGGCTGGCGTAAAGGCCCTGTAGATCGTAATACTTTTCACCTTTGGCCGGGAAGTTGTCGTGGACTCGCACTTTCGATTTGATGAGGTATTCGTCAAATATCATAACTACGACGCCTTTAGTGATACAGTCATAAAGATAGTGTAGTTCAGGAAAGGCGGGAGAGCACCCCATCAAAGCGCTTGATGGGGTGGGGGATCAAATTATTTTGGAGTAGCCGACTAACGGTTGGCTTTTAGGAATATAGGCATCAAACTGTTTACAGATGGCTCGAATCAGGAGCCTTCCCGGAGGGTGAACGATAATCTGGCTTGACGAGAGCGTGACTAGCCCGTCTGCCGCGAGCTCTTCAAGATACAGCAGCTCATCCTTGAAATAGGTGGCAAAATCCAGATTGTGTTTCTTTTCGAACGCGGGAATGTCCAGTGCAAATTGGCAGATGAGCTCCATGATGACATCCTTTCGGATCAGGTCATCCTGACTGAGCCACACGCCACGTTTCACCGGCAGATTGCCTGCCTGAATTGCCTCTTGGTATTGCACAATGTCATGATGATTTTGATAGTAGGAATTTCCCACCTGACTGATCGCAGAAACGCCCATAGACACCAAATCACAATCCGCATGGGTGGTATACCCTTGAAAGTTTCTGTGTAGCTGCCCGTTCTTTTGTGCAAGGGAAAGTTCGTCGTCGGGTTTGGCGAAATGGTCCATGCCGATGAAGTGGTAGCCTGCTTCAAGCAGGCTTTCAATCGACTGCTGAAGTATGGTCAGCTTTTGATCTGGGAGTGGCAGATCTGCTTCGTTGATTCGGCGTTGAGGCATGAATCTCTGTGGCATGTGCGCATAATTGAACACGGAGAGGCGGTCAGGCGACATTTTGGTGACAGTTTTCAGCGTGTCGGCGAAGGTTTCCGGGGTTTGGAACGGTAGCCCGTAGATGAGATCTAAATTGATGGATCGAAATCCCAGCTCACGGGCGCTATCCAGAATGGCTTGTGTTTGTTCAAAGGATTGAATGCGGTTTACCGCCTTTTGCACGGTTTCATTAAAGTCCTGTACGCCAAGACTGATACGGTTAAATCCAATTTCACGGAGCACCTGCAAGGTTTCATGGGTAGCCTCTCGTGGATCAATCTCAATGGAGTAGTCGCCGGTATCATCGTCCAGCAAATTGAATCTGGCCCGCAGCTTAGCCATGAGTTCGCGCATCTGATCATGGGATATAAAGGTGGGGGTACCGCCGCCCCAGTGCAGTTGCTCAACGGTTCTATTTTGCGAAAACAGAGCTGCCTGCATATCGATGTCTTTATATAAGTCATCCAGATAAGGCTGCGCTTTATCCCTATGTTTTGTAATCACTTTATTGCACGCACAGTAATAACAGACATGGGCACAAAATGGCAAATGCACATACAGCGACAAGGGGGAGTTTTCCCCTTTGGTTTCTTTGGCGGCTTTTTCACAATCGGCTGCGCCAAATTTTTCATCAAATTGCACGGCCGTGGGGTAAGAGGTATATCTGGGCCCGGACAAATCATATTTCCGGATGAGCGCTTCGCTCCAGATCTGTTGGTTTGGTTGCATCAGTGTTCACGCCTGTCTGAGAGAGTGTGTGAGCCGGGCTCATAATAGGATTTCTATAATAGAAGAGTGTACCAAATTTACTTTGATTTTTATCAAACGATTTTATTCTGGGCGTGTTGGCTATCAGCTGTGCTGCAGCAGCCATTGATCTAGTTTTTCGATGAGAATATGTTTTTCATAGGGTTTGGTCACGTAGTCGTTCATGCCGGCGCTGAAGCACTTTTCCTTATCGCCGTGCATGACGTTGGCTGTGACCGCAATAATAGGAATCGTCTTCATGCCGAGTTCATTGCGAATTTTCCGGGTGGCTTCGTAGCCATCCATAACGGGCATGTGGCAGTCCATTAAAATCGCGTCGAATTTTTTACCTTGAACGATATCCACCGCTTCCTGTCCGTTGTTGGCGATATCTACGGTGAATCCCAGTTTTTTAAGAATTGTTTTCGCGACCATCTGGTTCACGCGGTTATCTTCCACCAATAGAATTGACAGATTTTTGCCAGACAGCACGCTCACCAGGTCTTTTGATTGGTCCGCTTGTTGTTCCTGACTCTCTCCGGTGGCCCGTTGCAAGGATTCCAGCAATCGCGTTCTGTTGACCGGTGTGCTCAATACGCGGAAACTTTCATTATTCTTTAGGGCGTTGTGCCCCCCTCGCTGAACCAGAATGCCAGTGACTGCACCATTTAACTGCGCGATGATCCTCGGGTCATCGATCAGATAAATCGCATCTTCGCCAGATTGATCAACCTGTTTGTCCAGGCGGTTTTTCAGTTCTGTCAGCGTGCTTTCGTCGTCAAGCTGGCCCTGATAGGTGCTTTCCGACAGCGTGCATGTCCAGTGTACCAGCTGTTCACTGACAAACTTGAAGGTCAGGCTGTCTTTGGAATAGACCAGGTGAAGGGGAACGGTTTTAAGCTGTTCGGAGACGTCGGGAGCTTTTACGTTTCTGTCCGCCCGAAGCGGCAGTTTGACGGTAAATGTGCTGCCCTGATCTACCACAGATCGCACTTCCAGCTGGCCAGCCATGTGCTGCACCAATTGTTTGCAAAGTGTTAATCCTAACCCTGTTCCTCCATACTTACGCGTGGTGTCCGTGTATGCCTGGGAAAACGGGGAAAATATTTTATCCAGCGCGTCATTGGAGATGCCGATACCCGTGTCTTCAACCTTTATGTAGGCGAAATGGGCATCGGATGTCAGGCTGAGCGAGACATACCCTTTTTCCGTAAATTTGATGGCATTGCCCACCAGGTTGCTGATTACCTGCCGGATTCGTGTTGGGTCCCCAAACACATGTTCAGGGAAATCCGGCTGAACATAGCTGTGCAGCTGGATTTTTTTCGCCGCGGAATTTTGTGCAAGCAGGTTGGCAACTTCGTCGATGGTTTTTCTTAAATCGAAACTGATATTTTCCAGCGTGAGTTTACCGGCTTCCACTTTAGAAATATCCAGAATGTCGTTTAGCACTTCCAGGAGTGCGACTCCGGAATTATAGGCAACATCCAACTGGGATTTTTGCCGTTCTGACAGGGGCTCTTCCAAGGTCAAGCTGATCATACCCAGCACACCATTAAAGGGTGTTCGAATTTCATGGCTCATATTGGCAAGAAAATCAGCGCGTGCTTTAGCTCGTTTGACAGCTTCTTCTTTGGCAACCACAAGTTCACGATTACTCTTGAGAAGCTGGTCATTTTTATCGGACAACTCCCTTGTTCGCGCTTCAACGATTTGTTCGAGTTGCTCAGAATAGGTTTTCAAGCGGGCTTCCGCCTGTTTGATTTTTAGCAGGCTTCGCTCAATGGCATGCAGATGATTATTAGTGCTGTCTACGAGCGTGCCGATTTCATCATTCTCATGACCCTGAGGAACGCGCAATCGCGCTTTTTCAGGCGAATCAGGCGATACTTCTGTGATGCTGAATATTACGCCGAGAAGTGGCTTGGTCAACATGACGTAGAATACAAACAGCAAAAGAAAAGAGAGTGCCAGGCTCTTAATAAAACCGCTCAGTAGCGTGACCCCTGCGCGTTTCAGGAATGAGATGCCATGTTCGAACGTATCTACCACCACGTTGAGGTTGCCAAGGTCAACGTCTGACAACTGCTGTACTGCAAGCCGGGTTGTGTAAGATCGCGTGGGTTCAAACAAAAGGTCACTCATCCAGCGATAGGGTGACTCTGCTATTTTTCGCTCTCTGCGCGCCAGTGTGCGATTGTCTGAATCGACAATGTCAGCCTGGACGATAGAAGGGTGCTTGAGGAGACCTTCGAGTAATTCTTCGGCCAATCGGGAGTCAATATTGTAGGCAATCTGCGAGGCCGGTGTATGGCTGATGGTGATAATGGCCTCAATTTCGGTGTCCAGCGCGGTGTCTTCATTCAAATAGTCAAACAGCACCTGAATCAGGTTGAGTACCAGCCCCAGAAGCAATGCCACGATCACGGTGTTTCGTGCCAGCTTGAAGGACAGTCTGTTTGAAAACGAAATATTCACTGGTGTTTAAACGCCAAAAGTTGTGATTGAAGTTTTGATTGGATCAGTCGTCGTAGGCATTTTTCTTTTTCCAGTCATCATCATCGTCCAGAAACTCGTCCCATTCTTTGCTTGCCGCTGAGGTTTTGGTGGCTGATTGCGCTTTTGCTTTGTTTTGCTCGTCAGCAATGGTTTCGAGCTCTTTGATTTTCACGCGTGTTGCTTTAATGGCGTTTTGCGCTTCAGGGATCTCAGCGATTTTTTCCAGTTCGGATACAGCGCTATGGAGATTATGGATGGCGATACGCAGTTTTTCCTTTTTGATGGCCGCATTGGCACGGTTCTCGTACAAATCAGCTTTCGACCGATAGATATAGAATTTCGTATTCTGTATGTGCTTCTTGGCTGAAGGAACACTGATATTGCGTTTTCTCGCCTGGTTTTCGATAAACTTCATGAGAATTTGAAGCAATTTTCGAATTTCGTTGAGCTTCTCTTCGTCGGTAATCTGAACCGCTGGTGGCTCTTTCTGGAGCTTCTTACAGTTTGATAACAGTTCCTGATCTTCATCCAGCTGCGCCTGATATCGAAACTCGTCCCCTTTGAGCTCTTTGAGTTCTTCCATCGTATCGATGGCACGCTCTAACAATAACAGCTTGATTTCTTTGGCTAAATACTGAGGTGGGACATCATGAACTATACGCTTTAGCCGGCGGTACCGGTCAAAGAGCGCGTTAGACTTTCTGGCAGCCTCAATCCGCGCCTTTTCCCGAGCTTGTGCAATAAACACCACGATCATTGACAGAACGATAATGAGTACAATGATGCTGATAACTAACGCTGCGGACATGTTTATCTCAGATTGTTTGGTCTACTCCTGGAGCCAAGCAGGCTCTGGACCCTCCATTTCTACAAGTATAGACGACGGTTGGATAATGTCAGCAATTGCGGGGATTCCCTTGAGCAGTTTCACAGGCCAAACGTGTTGAATTCTCGCGAGCGTTTTGCCCTTTTCCACATTTCGTCAAATTTGTCTCGATACACTTTCACCCGGTCCGGACGATTAAAATCACAAAATCCAGCAATTTCACTCGGGCATTTTCGGTAGAAAAGGTTGTACCGCCCCGCGAGGAGATAACATTCATCATCTGTCGGATAATCTGTGCTCACTACTTTCAGGGAAATTTTGGAGGTGAGTCTTCTCGCGAGTTCTATTAGAGGGTGGGGGCGTCGTGCAATGGTTTGATCGTCGCAGAGTAATATGCGAACTCTGCAACGACGATGGGTGCGTGTCACTTCGGATAACTGATCAATAAATGCGGAGGATTGATACAGTGTATGGCTCAGGTCCGTATCAAATACGTCGATATTCTGAATGTCGCCAAATAAACAGCAGGTTGCCAATTCATTACCCAGATCCGGTGTGCCAAAAAACCAGGAGGCAGGGTCTTCGCCTGCAACCAGTGGGGTTTTACCGTGTTGATAAAGTGTTTTCTCTTCAAGGGCGTGCAGCAGGTTTTTCGGCGCGGACAATACCATTTTTATGTGAGGGATGCCTGCTTCCAAGTATTCATCCGAGTTTACCAAAAATCCGTTCCTGGCATAGAAGTCCAGCGCATGGCTTTGCGCGCTGAGCGCAAACTGGCTGGCTTGATACGCCACAATGCCACCTTCAATGGCTTTTTTTAACATTTTATCGCCGAGCCCCTGATTGCGATACGCTTTCTTTACCGCCATACGCCCAATGTAAACCACATTGTTTTCCTTTGGGAAAAATCGTGCGCAGCCAATGACCTCTTTACTGGCCGTAGTGGCGACGACATGCATGGCGGACGCATCCTGCTCGTCCAGTTCGATTTCTTCTGGTACTTTCTGCTCTTGAACAAACACTTCGTATCTAAGTTCCCGGGTTCCTGGAGGCACCTGTTCCCAGGAATGTATCTGAAAGTCGATGTGGTCAGGTATTGGATTAGTCAAGGTAAGCACTCCCGGCATTGATTATCGATAGTAGGAGGTGTTTGAATGCTTCACAGGACAGATGCTCCGCCAAGTACTGAGCCTCTGTACGGCGTTTCGCAGTGATGCGTTGAATGGCTTCCAGCTCTGTCAGTGGTACGCTGTAGCAATGTCCGTCGATGAATACGTGAACTTCAGATTCCTGAACAGAATACGCATATCGCGATCCCTCGTTCCAGTAAAAGTATTCTGCTTCGGAAAGCGAACTTTTTAGCTCCTGTTGGGTGATCGTGTCATCCGGTGGAAGGACAATATCCTCCGATTTTGGCCGGGTGGCATAAGTACCAAACCAGGTAGCGAGGCGCTGGTCTTCCAATACGTGTTCGGTGATCAGGCTTCGTATCGACGCTAATGCTTCCGGTGTGATTTCGCCTGGATTCGAAGGCGACGAAGGGCTGGTATCAGGCAGGTGTATGCTCGGTAACTGCTCCGTTACATAGGTGCAAAGTTCATTGGTAAGCTCCTCGATAGAGGGAGTTCTAAAGCCAATTGAAAGCGTTATACACTCGCCCCTGGCAACGCCATAATGGGCAACGGAAGGAGGCAGGTAGAGCATGTCTCCTGGCTCCAACAGCCATTCTTCTTCGGTGTCGAAAGATCTCAGAATGCGCAGTGGCGTGCCGGAGAGTCGGGGAGTGCTGTCGTCACACCTGGGGCCAATCTTCCAGTTCCTTGCTCCGGCCGCCTGCAACAAAAATACGTCGTACTGGTCGTAATGCGGGCCCACACTGCCACCATCCACGGCATAGCTGGCCATCACGTCGTCGATACGCCAGTTGGGGATAAATCTAAAACAATCCAGCAGGTCGCTCGCCTCTTCCAGCCAGTGGTCCAGACCCTGAATCAGAAGCGTCCAGGCTGATGAGGGGAGGTTGTAGAGGTCTCCTGATTCGAAGGGGCCATACTGTACCTGCCAGTGACCCTTTACGTTTTTTTCTTCAACAATTCTCGATTCGACACAGGCTTCTCCTGCAAGTTCGTACAAGTCTTCCCGAGTGACCGGAGAGTAAAAGTCGGGGAAGGCCTGGCGAATCAACAGCGGTTTTTTTTGCCAGTAATCTCGCAAAAAGGTTTCCTTTGAGATTTCGCCAAGCACATGCATAGCTGATTACTCCTTGATCGCTTTCGCCTGTTCCTCTGCGTTGCCGATATAAGTTGCCGGAGTTAAAGACACCAGCGTTTGCTTGGCATCATCCGGAATTTCCAGGCTTTCAATGAAGGTTTGGATCTTGCCTTGATTCATGTCTGCGCCACGCGTCAATGCCTTCAATTTTTCATAGGCATTTTCAATATTGTAGCGGCGCATAACGGTTTGAATGGGTTCCGCCAGCACCTCCCAGGCATTGTTAAGATCATCTCTAAGGCGGCCCTCATTAATTTCAAGCTTGGAGATGCCTTTTAAGGTGGCCTGATAAGCAATTAGTGAATACCCTAATCCCGCACCAAGATTTCTGAGTACGGTTGAGTCTGTCAAATCCCGCTGCCAGCGGGAAACGGGTAGTTTGGCTGCCAGGTGCTGCATTATGGCATTCGCAATCCCGAGATTACCTTCAGAATTTTCAAAATCGATTGGATTAACTTTATGTGGCATCGTGGAGGAACCGACTTCATTGGCGACAGGCTTCTGCTTAAAGTAAGCGAGTGAGATATAACCCCAAATGTCACGATCAAAATCGATCAGTATCGTGTTAAAGCGAGCGACTGTATCAAAAAGCTCTGCAATGTAGTCGTGGGGTTCTATCTGCGTTGTGTAAGGATTCCATGTGATACCAAGGTCGGTGACAAATTTTTCTGCAAAGTTTTGCCAATCGAAATTCGGGTAGGCGGACAAATGGGCATTATAGTTGCCCACCGCGCCGTTGATTTTTCCAAGATATTCGATGGATTCAACCTGCTTGATTTGACGTGATAATCGATAAGCAACGTTTGCAAACTCCTTTCCGACAGTGGTTGGAGAGGCTGTCTGGCCATGGGTTCGCGAAAGCATTGGGTAGGCCGCATAGCTTTTCGCCAGATCGGCAATGACATCCCGGATTTTCCGCATTTGAGGAAGTATAACCTCCTGCACACCGGATTGAAGCATGAGGGCGTGGGAAAGGTTGTTGATGTCCTCAGAAGTGCAGGCGAAGTGAACAAATTCACGCACAGGTTCAAGTTCATCGTTTCCGGCAATCTTCTCTTTGATGAGATATTCTACGGCTTTGACGTCATGATTGGTTCCGCCGGGGCCCACTTCAATTTCTTTTACTCGAGCGGCATCTGCCTCGCTGAATTGATCCACAATGGCGTCCAGCAATGCCTGGGTTTCCGCCGTAAATGTGGGTACTTCGCTAATTCGGGCGTCTGCTGCAAGCGCTTGCAGCCATCGAATCTCGACGGTAACTCGGTATTTAATCAATCCGAATTCACTGAAATAGGGTCTTAAGGCAGCGGTTTTGCTCCCATAACGGCCGTCCAGTGGTGAAAGTGCAGTTAATGAATTAAGTTCCATAGCTGTTACCGTTTCTAAAATAAATTGAAGTTCTATTGAGGCTGAAGATTTTGCTTCACAATGATTTGTGCTTCTTCCCGAATGGCCTTCCGCTTGAACAGCAAGTGCCAACGACGGCCGCCTACTTGTCGCCAAAGCATCGCAGAGCGTATGCCCGCCAGCAGCAAGGCCCGTATTTTATCAGCGTTTTCGTTAATTTTCAGATGCTGGGGTTGGCCGGTGACTTGAATGCGCAGGTTGAATGTACTGATGGTATCAGTGTAGATGGATGCCAGATTCTTCAATACATTCGGGTGCAACCCCTCAAAATGTCGCATCTGTGATTCGGCTGCGGAGATTCGGTCACTGATTACCGAGAGCATGCTTGTATTGCGTCTCAGTTTGTTTTCGAGGTGCACAAGATTGAGCGCATACCGAATTATTTCAACATTTTGTTTTTGATTGTCTCTTCCAAGCGCATCGATCAATTCGCGCAATCCAAAATTCAAATTCTGTGTATTGCCGTACACCGCCTCTGTAGACTCTGGCGATACCATAAAGAGGCTGTTGAGACTGGTTTCAAAAGACGCTCGGTGGCAGTTGCCCTCATGAGCAATTTGACGTACCAGTGCGGAGGCCTGAAAGATGCCTGCAAGCGCGAGCGTTTGATCTCTGAGACTGTAGTTCAACGTCTTATTGCTCCAAATTATGCGCCAAAAGTGGACTCGATCACGCCGCCACCCAGGCAAACATCGCCATCGTAGAAAACCACGGATTGACCGGGCGTAATGGCACGCTGCTTTTCATCGAAATCCACTCGAAAACCATGCTCTGCGGAAGGAGAGACCAGGCATGCCTGATCCGGTTGCCGATAACGTACTTTGGCATGCAGTCTGACGGGTAATGTGGGGCCTTGCAGGTCTACCCAATCGATCTTGCTCGCGAAGAGGCCTGCTTTGAACAAAGCAGGATGTTGCTTTCCTTGTACGACAACCAGCTGATTTGTATTGAGATTCTTCTCCGCGACAAACCAGGGTGCTTCGTCATGATTGGCAAGCCCCCCAATACGCAATCCCTGGCGTTGACCAATCGTGTGGTACATCAGGCCTTGATGTTTCCCGATGATTTCTCCCTCTTCAGTCACTATTTCGCCAGGTTGGGCGGGCAGGTATTGTTTTAGAAAATCGGTAAATTTTCGCTCGCCGATAAAGCAAATGCCGGTACTGTCCTTTTTATCGAACACAGGCAGGGCGTTTTTCTCAGCGATTTCTCTCACTTCAGGTTTTTCCAACTCACCCACCGGGAACAGTGTCTTTGCGATCCGGGTATGGTCCACTGCGTGTAAAAAATAGCTTTGATCTTTGTTGCCATCTAATCCTTTGAGTAACTGAGCTGTGCTTGCCTGCATGGACTTGCGCACATAGTGTCCGGTAGCAATGTAGTCCGCGCCAAGCGTGACTGCGTAATCCAGGAACGCCTTAAACTTTATTTCCTTATTACACAGGATATCTGGATTTGGGGTGCGACCATGCTTGTATTCGTGCAGGAAGTGCTCAAATACTCGATCCCAGTATTCAGCGGCAAAATTGGCACTGTGGAGCGGAATGTCCAGAACATCGGCCACTGCCTGAGCGTCTGCCAGATCCTGCATGGCTGTGCAGTACTCGGTGCCGTCATCTTCATCCCAGTTTTTCATGAACAATCCTTCCACCTGATACCCTTGTTGTTTGAGTAACAGGGCAGAGACCGAGGAATCGACGCCGCCTGACATTCCAACAATTACACGCTTTGACAATGTAGTAACCTTATTAACTGAACCGAGGGGCGCGATTTTAGCATCATTCAGGAGTCAGGAAAAATGCTGTGATGGTGGTTTGTTCTTAATACGTTTCGGCATTTACTCATGGATGAGGTGGAGCGGGTATGCCACACCTTTCCTATGGTCTTCAAAGCACTGCAGAACCAGGGGGCTTCTCAAATTACTGTATTCTATGATGTCGTCAAGTGGTGCCCAAAAAGCCCTGACAATTTCCGTATCCAGCGTATGACTCGCCTGCAACACCGGCTCTGCAATGAATGCATGGCGGTGGTACGTTACCTTATTCAAAGGTGACGTATAGACATATAACCCTAGATAGGCCGTCAGGCTGACCTGCCAACCGGTTTCCTCCAGAGTTTCTCTCTGGGCTGCTTGAAGAATGGTTTCCCCCGCTTCCACATGTCCGGCAGGTTGATTAATCACCAAGTCGCCATGACTGTTTTCTTCGACGATCAAATAATCGCCCTGGGCGTTTTGGCATATGACGGCCACAGTGACATGGGGAGTCCAGCTCATTTTTTCTCCGGTTGCTTTTTATGGGGGCGAGTTTTCCGTCCTGTTCTCTGGGAGCGGTGTTCAAAGGGGCGAGACGTAGGTTGTCTAGGAAGGTGAATTTGAACTTCGCGCTTTTCACCCGGTTTCAGCCGGTCGAGTGACCATTGGTCGATCTGGGCGCGTATCAGACGAAGTGTCGCGTAGCCGACCGCAGCAGTCATGCGTCTGACCTGTCGGTTTTTACCTTCACTGATGCTCAGCTCAAGCCAACTGGTGGGGATTGATTTTCGATCGCGAATTGGGGGATCGCGCTCCCAGATCGATGGTGGATCAATGACTCTCGCCTTGGATGGTCTGGTCATTCCATCCTTCAATTGAACACCCTGCTGAAGGTGTTGAATAGCCTCAGTGGTTATGGTGCCTTCAACCTGAACCCAGTAAGTTTTATATTTGTTGTTTGATGGGTGGGTGATTTGATGTTTCAGCGCGCCTGAGTCGGTGAGCAACAACAGTCCTTCCGAATCAAAATCCAGTCTGCCGCACACATGCAGTGACGGATCATTGATAAATTCTGCAAGCGTTCTTCGGTTCTCTTTGTCGGTGAACTGCGATAGGACGTGAAATGGCTTGTTAAATAAAACGAGTTTTGCCATTAAATTTAAGACATAAAAACCCCTGAGGGAGTGACACTCCCCAGGGAGATGTGTGTTTAGAAGTCGGAGGGTGGAGGATTTAAGCGCCTACGACTGCTTTCCTTTCCTCATACTCCGTCTCGGGAGCGAGCATCGCATCTTGACCCTCAATTTGAGAGACCTCATTGCCGGCCTGTGGCGCGTCTGGGATTTCAGACTCCTCCAGGATCGGGCTAATGTTGATTGCATGCGTACCTTTACCGCTGGGCTGTTTTTCAAATTCGACGGATTGGCCCGCTTTCAGTGTTCGGTAACCATCCATTTGAATGGATGAGAAGTGTGCGAACAAATCTTCCGATTGGCCATCTTCGATGATAAATCCATACCCTTTGGCATTATTAAACCACTTGACTTTACCTCTTGGCATTTTCCGACTCCCTTGTCTTTTCCTCTATAACGATTGTTTTTGTTGTTGGATTAGACCACTGCGCGGTTAGAACACAAGCGGAACTAACTTTGTATTTTTTATTAGCTTTCTTTTCTCTTCTAACGAGATCGTGTCCTGGTAACAAGAACTCACAACTGAAACGCAATTTATTCAGCGATTCTGTAACGAGCCTCTTGATTAACACAATTTAACCCATACTTTTTACTATTGACTACTTTTAGTCAATAGTCTGAGCCGAGTTTGATGCGTGTTTTTGGACAATTTCAAATAAATAATTTTTGATTGGCAAATAAAGACACATTTTTGACGTTTTTTCAGGTGAATCATGCAAATTATTGTGCATAAAGGTGTTTATTTTAACGTTGTCATCAAGGCGAGCTTCTGAATCGTGGTATGTGCACGTCCTAGATGCTCCGAGGGTTAATCAATGATAAAATCCACCTAGGACTAAAATAATCGCCGGAGTCTTGCTGCCTGCATGTAAATAACAGAATGTTTAAGCGGCAAAATCTGCTCCTTCGATTCGTTCAATAAATCTACAACTTAAAATCTTTGCAAATTTAATCTGAATAGCATGAGTAATTTTGAAAAAAGTCTACTAGTATTAAATCAAGAGGGAGATCAGGATGGAGTACCTGATTATGAGGATGGAGTTGCTGTCGCGCAGCAGAAGCCACAGGTAAAAAAGCCTTCGCTTTACCGCGTGATAATGATGAATGACGACTTCACTCCGATGGATTTTGTTGTGGAAGTATTGATGAAGTTTTTCAATATGCATGAAGAAAAGGCAACGCAAGTTATGCTTGCCGTGCATACACAAGGACGAGCCGTCTGTGGCTTGTATACGAGGGATATTGCCGAAACCAAGGCAGCGCAGGTTAATCAATACTCATCAGAATGTGAGCATCCATTGCTCTGCGATATAGAAAGAGCAGACTGATTTTTGGGGTAGTGAATTATGTTGAGTAAAGACCTCGAATTTACGCTTAATTCAGCGTTCAAAAGTGCGCGAGACAAGCGGCACGAGTTTATGACGGTTGAACACCTGTTATTGGCTTTGCTCGATAACGAGATGGCGGCCAAGGTGTTGAATGCCTGTGGTGCAGACGTTTCCCGTTTAAGAGAAGAGCTAACCGAATTTGTTGATTCAACGACGCCCCTGATTCCTTCGGAAGATCAGGAGCGCGAAACACAGCCCACACTCGGATTTCAGCGCGTTTTGCAGCGAGCGGTTTTTCACGTCCAGTCGTCCGGAAAGAAAGAAGTGACTGGGGCGAATGTTTTGGTCGCGATATTCAGCGAGCAGGAAAGCCAGGCTGTCTATGTTCTGAAAAAGCAGAACATTGCGCGCATCGACGTGGTTAATTTTATTTCCCATGGTATCTCAAAGGTTGCGGGCAACAGCGATGGGGAGAACGCTGACTCTCCCTCCGAAGCCGCAGAAGAGGGAGGAGAAGAGTCGCATTCTACCAATCCGCTTGATGCCTATGCGACCAACCTGAATGAGCAGGCGAAAGTCGGTCGAATTGACCCCTTGATTGGTCGTGAAAAGGAAGTTGAACGCGTTATTCAAATTCTTTCACGGCGGAGAAAAAACAATCCATTGCTCGTGGGTGAAGCCGGTGTGGGGAAAACAGCCATCGCAGAAGGTTTGGCCAAGCAGATTGTTGATGAAAATGTTCCAGAAGTCATCAATGATGCGGTAGTGTACTCGCTGGATTTAGGGGCGTTATTGGCAGGGACCAAATATCGGGGTGACTTCGAAAAAAGATTCAAGGCACTGCTTGCCGAGCTGAAAAAGCAGAAGCATGCCATCCTGTTTATTGATGAAATTCACACCATTATTGGTGCCGGCTCTGCTTCCGGTGGCGTGATGGATGCCAGCAACCTGCTGAAACCGCTGCTCAGCTCCGGGGGCATTCGGTGTATCGGATCAACAACGTTTTCAGAGTTTCGCGGAATTTTTGAGAAAGACAGTGCGTTGGCCAGACGCTTTCAGAAAATTGATGTGCTGGAGCCGGACGTTGAAGATACCTATTTGATCCTGAAGGGATTGAAGCCTCAGTTCGAACAACATCACGAGCTGAAGTATACCGATAAAGCGCTGAGAGCAGCCGCTGAATTGGCCGACAGATATATTACCGATCGACACATGCCGGACAAAGCGATTGACGTCATCGATGAAGCCGGGGCGAGTCAGCGATTAAGACCCCAGTCCAAACGCAAGAAAGTGATTGGTGTATCTACGATTGAAGGCATTGTTGCCAGCATAGCGCGTATACCGCCAAAAAATGTGTCTCTCTCGGATAAAGATCTGCTGAAGAACCTGGATCGGAATCTCAAAATGGTGGTGTTTGGTCAGGATAATGCCATTTCTGCGCTGTCAACGGCAATTAAGTTGTCACGCGCGGGATTAAAGTCCGCAGATAAACCAGACGGGGCGTTCCTGTTTGCCGGGCCGACAGGGGTTGGTAAGACCGAAGTCACTAAGCAATTGGCCAAGCAGCTGGGAATCGAGTTGGTGCGCTTTGATATGTCTGAGTATATGGAGCGGCATACGGTGTCCAGGTTGATTGGTGCTCCCCCGGGGTATGTTGGTTATGATCAAGGTGGTTTGCTCACCGAGGCGGTCAACAAAAGCCCGCATTGCGTATTGTTGCTGGATGAAATTGAAAAGGCGCATCCGGAGGTCTTTAATCTGCTGTTACAGGTAATGGATCATGGGATGTTAACCGACAACAATGGTCGCAAGGCAGACTTCCGGCATGTCATCCTAGTGATGACAACGAATGCGGGCGCAGACCTCATGGAGCGGCGCTCCATTGGATTCAGTGAGCAGGACAACAGCACAGATGGGCTGGAAGCAATCAATAAGCTGTTTTCACCTGAGTTTCGAAACCGGTTGGACTCAATTATTCAGTTTGCACCGTTAAGTCGCGACACCATTACGCACGTGGTTGATAAGTTCCTGGTTGAACTTCAAGCACTGTTGGATGATAAGCGGGTTGTGCTGCATGTGGATGATGAGGCAAAACTCTGGTTTGCCGAGCATGGCTATGATGTCAAAATGGGTGCGCGCCCAATGGCTCGGCTCATTCAGGAAAAACTCAAGAAACCTCTTGCAGAAGAAATTCTGTTTGGCGAGTTATCCGAAGGAGGTGGTGAGGTTCGTGTGGTGCTGAAGAACGGGGAGATTGCCTACGAATGTGAGCATCACGAGATAGCACCGGTTGACTAGCTAGGGCATAACACGTCCTGTTTGGACACTAAAAAAGGGTGCTTGGCACCCTTTTTTTATTGTTCATCATGGCTCGTGGCTGATACCGAGTTATTTCGCTCGGTAAACGATGCGTCCTTTGCTCAAGTCGTAGGGGGTCATTTCTACTTTGACCTTATCGCCTGTTAAAATTCGAATGTAGTTCTTTCGCATTTTTCCTGAAATATGGGCTGTCACGACATGACCGTTTTCCAATTCTACACGAAACATCGTATTTGGAAGTGTGTCAATGATGGTGCCTTCCATTTCAATTACATCTTCTTTTGCCATGTAAGCAATAACCTCGAATTCTCAGCGTCTTTCAATTGAGTTCAAATTGAACGGCGGGCAATATACCAGTTAATGAATAAAATTTAAAGTTGTTATGCGAAAACAATTGTTTGTTGAACATAAGGTCACTAAAAAGGCGACGCTCTGGATGCGTGCTTTCTAGTTCACGAGGAGCCAGCGACCGTTGACCAGCATTTCCAGAGGTCGGAACGAGGCTTTATATGCCATCTTGGGACATTCTTTAATCCAGTATCCCAAATACAGGTACGGCAACTGATTCAAATGCGTTTGCTCAATCTCCCAGAGAACCGCATATTTTCCAGGGCTGAGATGCGAAAATTCCGGATCATAGAAGGTATAAATGGCCGATAAGCCGTTGCTTAACGCGTCAACCACAGCGATGCCCATCAGGCATCCCTTGTGCCAGAATTCTACAAATTGCGTGGTACGGGGAGAGTCAACGAGAAAAGACAGGTATTGATCTTTGGAAGGCGGGTGCATATCGCCATCTGCATGTTTGAAATTAATGTACTTTTCATAAACCGCGTAATGTTCTTCTCTAAACTCCGGCTGCCGTATGGTTGTGGTGGTTTCCTGGTGCTTTTTCAGCAAACGGCGATGTGAGCGTTGCGGCTTAAACAACTGAGTTGGCATGCGAACCGGTACGCAGGCCCTACAGCCAGCACAACTCGGTTTATAATAGTGGTTACCACTGCGCCTGAAGCCCAACTGCGTCAGCTGCGTGTAGGTTTCCTTATTGATGGTAGCGCGAGGATCAACAAATAGTGTTGTGGCAGATTGATCCTTCAAATAGCTGCACTCGTGTTCCGGTGTGGCATAGAATACCAGTGCATGTAGCGTGGACATATTTGACATGAGGATACCCGCCTACCAATCAAACAGCAGTCGATTGTTTGCGTGCCATAGGGATTTTAAATAAGGTTTGTTCACCTCTTGATCAAGTATAGTTAAAAATCGGTCTCTTGGCACGGTGTAGCAGCCTAGCGACTTCAGGTGTGGATTATCGAGTTGGCAGTCAATCAATCCGTACCCGGCTTCTGACAGGGTTCTTACGAGGTGAACGAAGGCAATCTTTGATGCATTGGGTTTCAGTGAAAACATGGACTCCCCAAAAAAGCACTTACCAAGCGATATGCCATAGAGACCTCCGGCCAACGCTGAGTCAAAATACACTTCAACAGAATGGGCGACGCCGTGATCATGCAGTGCACTGTAGGCAGTCTGCATTTGTGTGGTAATCCAGGTGCCATCACTGTAACTGCGTGGCGCTGCACAATGCTCGATGACCTGCTGAAAGTTTACGTTAACTCGGACTTCGTAGTTTTGCCGTTTCAGCAGTTTTCGTAATGAGCGCGAGATATGTAAGTGCTGATGGTCGATGAGGCAACGTACAGAAGGAGACCACCATAAGATGGGTTGACGCGCTTCAAACCAGGGGAAGATGCCCTTTGCATAGGCAAACGCCAGCCGTTCGGGGGAGAGGTCGCCCCCGACAGCCAGAAGGCCATCGGGGTCAGTGAGTGCAAGCTCCGGCTTGGGAAACCACAGTGCATCATCTAGCCAGATCAGCTCGCTCATGTCCGGGGATGATGCTTTTTAAGCCAGGTCATCCAGATATTTTTCTGCATCCAGAGCGGCCATGCAGCCAAATCCCGCAGAGGTGACCGCCTGTCGATAGACCTGATCCGTCACGTCACCCGCAGCAAAGACGCCTTCGATGCTTGTCTGCGTTGCATTGCCACTTCTTCCTGCCTCGATATCGATATAACCATTCGACATTTTTAATTGATCGGCGAAAATGTCGGTATTTGGTTTGTGCCCAATGGCGATAAATACACCAGATACGTCGATTTGCTGCTTTTCGCCATTCGCCGTACTAACCAGTTTAGCGCCGGTTACCCCGGCATCATCGCCAACAATTTCTTCCACCTGATGATTCCAAAGTATGGTGATGTTGCCGTTCTTCTCTTTTTCAAACAGTTTGTCCTGAAGAATTTTCTCAGCACGCAGTGAATCCCGGCGATGCACGAGAGTGACTTCTGCAGCGATATTTGACAGGTAAAGTGCTTCTTCAACGGCGGTATTGCCACCGCCAATTACCGCAACTTTCTGTTTTCGATAGAAGAAGCCGTCACAGGTGGCACACGCGCTCACGCCTCTCCCTGCGAAAGCTTCTTCAGAAGGCAGGCCCAGGTACTGTGCTGATGCGCCTGTCGCAATAATCAGTGCGTCGCAGGTGTAGGTACCGCTGTCACCTTTTAATGTGAAGGGCTTTGATTTCAGCTCCGTCTCACTGATATGATCAAAAATCACTTTAGTTTCAAAACGTTCCGCATGTTTTTGCATGCGCTGCATCAGCTCGGGTCCCTGTACGCCTTCCCAATCCCCAGGCCAATTGTCCACATCAGTAGTCTGCGTGAGCTGCCCACCGGCCTGAATGCCGGTAATAATGACGGGATTCAGATTCGCCCGTGCTGCGTAAACTGCCGCTGTGTAGCCTGCAGGACCAGAGCCAAGAATGATTAATTTGTGGTGTTGGATTTCGCTCATCTGTGTTCCTTACTCTTGATCATGGAAAGCGGGAGGCCGGGCACCCGGAAGGTACTTTATTCGCCTGTTTGATGTGTATTAATAAGGGCTTGAAAGAAATTATCAAGTCATTTTAAAACACTTCGACCTCAGTCAGCATTTTATCTACGACTTTTTGGCTGGACTTGATGTCATTACCAACCCGATGGAGCAGGACCGAAGGAAGAACAGTTTGCACATCTTCGGGCAAAACATAATCTCGGTGGTGTAAAAAAGCCCATGCTTTTGCGGCGCGTAGTAAAGCCAGCCCGCCGCGGGGCGATAATCCCGTATGAAACTCATCAGACTCCCGAGTGTAAGTAATGAGGCGCATAAGATAATCGATCAAGGCGTCCGATGCAGTGATCTGTTCACACTGTTCTTGAAACTGAAGTAGTTTATCTGGCGGAAGGCAGACCGACAGCGTATTGATGAGGCTTCTCCGGTCAGTGCCGTTCAGCAAGTCCTTTTCCGCACGCGGCGGGGGGTAGCCGAGCTGAACCCGCATTAAGAATCGGTCGAGTTGGGATTCCGGGAGAGGATAAGTGCCCGCCTGTTCCAGAGGGTTCTGTGTGGCAATGACGAAAAAAGGGGAGGGCAGTTGGCGAGTTTCCCCTTCCGTGGTGACCTGGTGCTCCTCCATGGCCTCAAGTAAAGCGCTCTGAGCCTTTGGTGTCGCGCGATTGATCTCGTCTGCGAGCACAATCTGAGCGAACACCGGCCCCGGTTGAAAGTGAAACTGCCCGCTGTGTTTTTCAAAAATGGATACCCCAAGGATATCCGAAGGCAGCAGGTCACTTGTGAACTGGATACGGTTGTAGGTCAGGCCTAGAACTTTCGCTAACGCGTGCGAGAGGGTAGTTTTTCCAAGGCCTGGAATGTCTTCAATCAGGAGGTGACCCCGGGCCAGGAGGCATGAAAATGCAAGTTTTACCTGATGATCTTTCCCCAATAACACCGTGTTAACGTTTGAGATGGCGTCTTCAAGCAAATTAGGCATTAAAATTTTCCTATTTTAAAGAGTGACTGAACTAACGAGTCTTTCGTGGCTCTCAGTCTGTGAGGTGGTTAGAAAGATGACGCCGTTGCTCCCTGGCTAGAAATCGAGCGATGATTTGTTGGGTATTCGCCTCCAGATCAACAAATTCCAGATTGAGCTGTCCTCCCTCCGAATGCTCACTCGCCTGACAGGCTTTCACGATGCATTTGGCGAGTATGCCCAGATGATCCGGTAACAGGTTGACCTTAACCGCGACCAGCGTATTTTCTTCAAAACGCTGTGAATAGTGCGTTGATATACCACCTTCACTGAGGTTAATCCGGGTAAGTAGGTCCTGCGCGTTGTTCGCTTGAGAGGTTGCCAGTATACGGGAGACGAGTTCGATTTTTTGGTTAAGAATTCGTAAAAAATGGCCAATATTTTTGTCGTGATCACTAATTTGGCGTAATATCTGGTTCGCTTCAACATCGAGCTCCATCAACTCCGCTCGAAGCGTGAACGTATGTTGTATTGCGAAGAGCTTCTTCAAATCCTGTTCATTGCCGGAAACTGAAGTATCAGTAGGGAATGGACTGATGTTAATTTCAGCATCACAAGATACTCTGAAATATTCGCGGCGATCTGACTCTGCCACGGACGTTCTCTCACTCATTGGGTCAGTATGTGTTTTCATGGGTGGAATTCAGGTTTGGACTTATTAAAGCTAAGTTTAGCACCATATTATCAATCAGTTTTGGTTGCGCAGAGTTCACGTTGTGGTGCTGCTCAAAGCAGTCGTCTTTTTTATGCCAAGTACCTAGTTCGGACGCATTTGTTCTATGTTTAATCCTTATCCCGCTTTTGTTGGACTCAGATACACGTTCGCGAAATCCAAGAACCACTTTATCTCTTTTATCTCACTGTCTTCCATGATTGGACTGGTGCTTGGTGTAGCTGTGTTGATCACAGTACTTTCTGTAATGAATGGATTTGACCGGGAGCTGAAGCAGCGCATTCTCGGCATGGTTCCTCATGCTGTTATTCGGGGGTATGAACCGATAACCGATTGGCGGTTAGTGGCCCAGGAGGCGACGAAACATCAGGCGGTGCTTGGTGCGGCACCATTCATTCAAGCGCAGGGCATGATGACTGGAAGCGGGCAGGTGCATGGCGTGGTGATTAATGGCATTGTGCCCGATGTTGAAAACAGTGTTTCCATCGTTTCGAATCACATGAATTCCGGAAATATTGAAGCGCTTGAACCGGGTAGTTTTAATATTGTGCTCGGACAAATACTGGCCAGCTCATTAAGAGTAAACATCGGTGATAAAGTCACCGTTGTTTTTCCCGAAGCAGCGGTCACGCCAGCCGGAGTTTTTCCGCGTTTAAAGCGATTTACAGTGAAAGGCATCTTTGAAGTTGGCGCTGAGCTGGATGCATCATTGGCTTATGCGCATATGGAGGACATGGCAAAAATTTTAAGAATGCCGGGAAATGTCCATGGTGTGCGCCTCAAAGTGGAAGAACTTTTTAAAGCCCCGAAGGTGGCTTGGGAGATCGCAAGAAGTATTGATGGGCAGTACTTTGCCGTAGATTGGACGTCAACTCACGGCAATTTGTTCAACGCCATAAAAATGGAAAAAACCATGATGGGATTGCTGCTAATGCTCATTGTCGCGGTCGCAGCATTCAATATTGTCTCCACTTTGGTGATGGTTGTGACGGATAAACAGGCGGACATTGCGATCTTACGCACCATGGGCGCAAAGCCTCGTGAAATCATGGCAATTTTTGTGATACAAGGGGCGTTTATCGGTGTGGTGGGCACGGTTGTGGGCACGGTGGCTGGAGTGCTGCTCGCTCTGAATGTCAGTGACATTATCTCGTGGCTTGAAAAGATTTTGAATCACCAGTTTCTGTCTGCGGATGTTTATTTTATCAGCTACCTTCCCTCGCAGCTTCAATGGTCAGATGTGTATGTCGTTTGTGGCTCAGGTTTGGTAATGAGCTTGCTGGCGACGCTATATCCTGCATTTCGCGCATCGCGGGTACAACCTGCTGAAGCACTACGATACGAATAACCGATGGAAAATATGGGTATGCATCAACAACCAGTGTTGCGTTGCGAAGGTCTTTGTAAGGTTTACGAGGAGTCCAAATCAAAAATTACGATTTTTGACAGCATTGATTTAGAGGTAGCCGCTGGTGAGTCCATCGCAATTATCGGGAGCTCCGGGGCGGGCAAAACCACGTTACTGAACCTGCTTGGGGGGTTGGATACGCCGACTTCTGGGTCAGTACTTCTGGGCGGAAAGAATATTCATCAGGTTCCTGAGTCTGTTCGCAGTCATATTCGAAACAGTCAAATGGGATTTGTCTATCAGTTTCACCATTTGCTCCCTGAGTTTACTGCACTGGAAAATGTGTGCATGCCGCTATTGATTGCGGGCGAGCTGAAAGCAGGGAAAGCGCGTGCCCACAATCTGTTGGAAAAAGTAGGACTAAAGGACCGGCTGGATCATAAGCCATCACAACTCTCAGGAGGGGAGCGTCAGCGCGTAGCCATAGCGCGGGCATTGGTAAATCAACCATCAATTGTGTTGATGGATGAACCCACCGGTAATTTGGATGAGGCAACCGCAAAGACGGTGCAAAATGTGTTGTGGGAATTAGTGGAAGAGTTGGCGACCAGCTTCGTTGTGGTGACACACGATAGCGCTATTGCATCCTCGTTGGACAGAGTGTACCAGCTGGAATCAGGAAAGCTGCGAGTTATGGTGGACTAGATTGTGTAATTATCTACCGGGAATCTGCTGTGACATAACCACGGGTTATTTGACGTTGGTGCCAATCACGGCGCACTTTTCTCCGCCAGAGAAACTCAATCACGGCATAGCTGCAAAGCGCGAATACAATTCCCACTACAAGCGACCCAAAATACAATGGGAGCCCGACTTCCACCAATTTATCGGATAACCACTGGATGGAAAGCTCCATTTCGTATTCTTTTGCCGGCCGATTCAAAATAAACGCACCGACCAGGTAATTAAAGTAAAAGATAGGGGGCATGGTTATAGGATTGCTAATCCAGACCAAAGCCACGGATATGGGTAGATTACAGTTTATCCAAATTGCGCAAAATGCGGCGGCTACCATTTGGAAGGGCATGGGAATAAAGCACCAAAACATGCCAATCAAGAATGCTTTTGACACGGAGTGTCGATTAATGTGCCACAAGTTCGGTTCATGCAATACATCACCAAGGAAATGTAATGCCTTGATTTCCCGTATTTTATCCGGTGTTGGGATGTATTTTTTAATGAAGTCTTTTGGCATAAATTATTAATTTGGTTGTAACGCAACGCTACCAGGGAAGGTACATATGTTGTTGTGGTCAGTTGCCTTTATTTGTGGGGTAATAGTACTTTATTGCATTGGTGCATTACTAGCGCCAGCGGCATATCCCTTCGTAATTTTTCTTATCCTTGTATCTGTTTTTCATTGCAGAACGCGCGTTCTTTCCTTTTTTTTAATCGGGTTGCTGTTTGCTTCTTTTCGAGCGGAGCTGCAACTCGAAGATCAGCTGCCACAGACGCTCTCTGGCACGTTTTCTTACGCTGGCTTTGTTTGCTCACCTATCGTCGTTGATAGTCGCAAGCACTCATGGGATTTATGTGATGTTGCACTGATTCCTGTGGCAACGATTGATTTAAATCCTGCTGTTAAAGACGCTAATCCGGTTTTTTACGCTAAAAAACTACGGGTGAGTCAGTACTTTACAAAACAATTGGGCGAACTAAAGACACTTCCCTCAGGGGGGTATTTGAAGGGTGTTGGCAAATTCAAAGCGCCACATGGTGCATACAATCGTGTTGGCTTTCATTATGAAACCTGGCTATTTGGTAATGCATATGCTGGTACGGGAAGCTTGAAGACTGTTGGTGCCGCCCATGAATCGCTGTGTGAGTTCACCTGCGCTTATTGGCGTTTCCGAAACAAGTTGGTTTCCCACATTAAGAGGCAGTTCCGGACGCAAGGTTCGGAAAACGTGCGACAGCTGTTGCTCTCCTTAACAGTGGGAGAAAAGCCACCACCTAACGATGAGTTGAGACAACTGTTTAATGTAACTGGCACGACACACTTGCTTGTTGTTTCCGGCTTACATGTGACTATGGTGGGTGGGTTTGCTTTGTTTTCGATCACCGTCGTAGGATTTGTTTTTCGCCGAACAGGTGTTGCTTCCGGGTTGAATTCGGGGCGGTATTTTGCGCTTATAGCCAGTAATCTGATCGTGTTTGCTTATGCCGGTCTGGTTGGTTTAACGCTGCCCTCGCTGCGAGCCGCATTGATGTACCTGATCACCTCGGTATTGTGGCTTGGCTTTCAACGCCCGCCAATGTTCAGCCTCATAGTGGCTATCGCAATCCTGTTGGTTATCAGCCCATCATTTTGCCTCAACGCGGGATTTTGGCTGTCCGTGATTGCGGTTTGTGTGTTAATTTTTTTTCACGCAAACCGACCGATTGCCGATAAAAAGATCATTCTCTGGGTGAAGCCTCATATCATCATGTTTCTTTGCTTTTCACCAATATTGATGTGGTTTCAAATAGGGGTGAGCACCATCGCCTTGGTGGCGAATCTTATCGCGGTTCCAATTGTTTCTCTGCTTTTACTTCCTCTCGGCTTGATTTCAGTCGTTTTTTCTTTTGTTTCCATAGAGTTGTTAACACCCCTGTTTTATATATTCGATGGGATAGGGGGCCTGCTGATTTTAGTATTAAAGTATCTATCAACGATGGGCAGTATCTTGCCAAATCCAGCCTTCTCGTCATTCGCTATTACCATTTTAGTGTTGGCTCTCGCAGGTGTACTCTGTTTTCCGATTCGGTTCATTCTGAAAATACCTGTGATCCTGGTACTTTTAGGATTCCTCTTTTTACCAGGAACACGGTCACCGGAAGCGAAGGTGCACATGTTCGACGTGGGGCAGGGATTATCTGTCTACATAAGAAACGAGCATGATACCTTCGTCTATGATTTCGGGAATGGTCAGTCTCCAGAGTGGGGGGTGGGACATTCGATCGTATCACCCAATATTCGAGCGGACGGAGTTGATGCCGTGGATTTGGCCGTTATCAGCCACTGGGATGCTGATCATGCAGGTGGGTGGCCATCTTTTCAAACCCGGCACAAAGTGCACCAGTTAATAGCATCTTCAGTCGAGCCTGATGATGCCTATCGGTATACTGACTGTGCAGGATTCCGGAAAGTGCTCCCTTCAGGGATGGATATCAAGGTACTTTGGCCGTTTGGAAATAGAGAAAAATCTCGAAACAACAGCTCTTGTGTCCTGCAGGTGACTATCAACGACATGAAGGTCTTGCTGCCCGGCGATATCAGTCGTGAGGTTGAACTAAAACTTGTGCGAGCGTACAGGGAGCAGCTGCAATCTGATATCCTTGTGCTACCGCACCACGGGAGTAGATCCAGCAGTTCCTGGCCCTTCCTCAAGACTGTGAAACCAAAACTTGCACTAATATCAGCTGGATACCACAATCAGTTTGGCCACCCACACAGGGAAGTGCTACAACGTCTTAATAAGTTGGGCATTACCACTTATAATACGGCCCGCTCTGGTGAGGTGATTGTACGGTTATCTGATGATCAGCAAAAGCCGCTGATAACTGTGGAAGAAATCAGAAAAAAAGAAAAAAGATTTTGGATTCAATCATTTTGATTGTGTGGAGCCAAATTTTTCGGTAATTTGCGTAAGCTGAGAAGCGTATCTTAAGGAGAATCTCGAGTGCTTGAGCTGATAAAGCCCGGCGGAATCATCATGATTCCCATTATTTTGTGTTCCGTTTTTGCCCTGGCCATCATTATCGAACGGTTCTGGACGTTACGTATATCCAGAATTGCTCCGCAAAAGACATCCCATGAAGTATGGCAATGGATCAAAAACAAAGAGCTCAACTCCAAAAAACTGCGCGCACTACGTGACTCCTCTCCATTGGGCCGTATCATGGCTGTGGGGCTGGCAAATGCCAAGCATGGCCGCGATGTCATGCGAGACAGCATTGAGCAGGAAGCAAGCCAGATCATTCATGATCTGGAGCGATTTTTGAGCCCTCTGGGTACGGTAGCTGTGATTACCCCGCTGCTGGGGCTTTTGGGTACTGTTATTGGTATGATCAAGGTGTTTGCCGCCATACAGCTCGAAGGTACTGGCAACGCCGCCGTGCTCGCCGGGGGTATTTCAGAAGCGCTGCTGACTACCGCAGCAGGGCTCACCGTTGCCATTCCCGCGCTCGCGTTCCATCGCCACTTTCTGCGTCGTGTTGACGAAATCGTCGTAAATATGGAACAGGAAGCAATTCGTTTGGTGGAAGTTGTCCACGGGGACAGGGAGATCGAATTTTCAGAGGATAAAAAGTAGTGAAGTTCAAAAGACAGTCCAGTGAAGAGGTCTCTGTTAATCTAACGCCTCTCATTGACGTTGTTTTTCTCCTACTGATTTTCTTTATGGTATCCACCACCTTTACCAAGGAAAGCCGTCTCGAAATTGAGCTGCCTGAAGCCACGGGTGCACAGGCTGGAGCGGAACGCGAATTGATTGAAGTGGTGATCAATCGCAAAGGGGAATACATCGTTAATGAACGACCTTTAGTTAACAATAAAGCCGAAACACTCACGAAAGCAGTTCAGAAAATATCTAACTCTAACAACAAGTTACCATTTATTATTACCGCGGATTCCAAGACGGAGCACGAGTTTGTTGTGCGCGCGATGGACGTTGCGGGTAAATTGGGATTTGTGGAATTGAGCATCACTACGCAGCGTGAAACTGAAAGTGGCTCGGCAGAATAACGCATGGTTGATCAATCCCTTGAACAGGCGTCATCAAGTATAGATTCTTTAACCAATTTTCAGGTTTACAAAAAGCTGCTGGGGTACGTCAAACCATTCTGGTTTGCTTTTGGACTCAGCGTGATTGGCAACGCGGTGTATGCGGGCGCCAGCGTGCTTATGGCAAAGTTGACAGAGTATCTTGAACAGGCCATCAGCAACCCTTCCGACGAACAGCGCATTTTTGTCTGCTCAGTCATTATCGGTGTTTTTGTCATGCGTGGCGTAGGCGCTTTTCTCGGTGGTTACTTTATTTCGTATGTTGGCCGAAAAGTAGTCCACACAATCCGCACGCAGCTCTTTGACCATTATTTGCTGTTGCCTTGTGCCTTTTTTGACAAGCACAGCTCCGGCCATCTGGTTTCAAAAATTACCTTTAATGTAGAGCAGCTGACTGGTGCTGCCTCCAACGCCATTACCATTACCGTTCGGGAAGGGCTCACGGTTGTTGGGTTGTTTGCCTTCATGATCTATCAGAACTGGAAGCTTACGCTGATATTTCTGTTGATTGGCCCGTTTATCGGGGCGATCATTGCCTACGTAAGCAAACGCTTTCGAACACTCAGTCGAAGAATTCAGACTTCAATGGGTGATGTCACGCACGTTGCTTCTGAGGCTATTTCCGGTTACCGGGAAGTGAAGGTTTTTTCCGGTCAAAAATACGAAAAAAATCGATTTGAGTCCGCCAGTCTGAATAACCTGAAACAGAGTTTGAAGATGGAGCTCACCAAAGCCTCCAGCACGCCGGTGATTCAAAGTCTGGTTGCTGTTTCAATCTCAACATTGCTCTGGGTGGCTCTCAGTGACGAGGTCCGTGGTCAAATGACTGCCGGGGAGCTCATCGCCTATTTTGTCGCTGCGTCAACGATTGCCAAACCTATTCGCCAGCTCACTCAAGTAAATGCCACCATTCAAAGTGGCGTGGCTGCTGCGCAAGACATCTTTGCGCTAATGGCAAAAGTACCCGAGATAGATGCGGGTACTAAATTACTTAAAAAGTCTGAGGGCAGGATCGAATTTCAGAACGTTCACTTTAAGTACGAGTCTAGTGATGCTGAAGTATTGAAAGGGGTGAACCTGACGATTGAGCCGGGTGAAACGGTCGCATTTGTCGGTAAGAGCGGTAGCGGCAAAACAACGCTGGTCAATATGATTCCTCGGTTCTACGCGCCTTCAGCTGGCGTGATCAGGCTCGATGGCGAAGATGTGAGCGCTTACGAACTGGAGTCCTTGCGCAATCAGATTGCCCTGGTAAACCAGAATGTTGTGCTGTTTAACGATTCAGTTAAACGTAATATCGGTTACGCAAATGAGACATTAAGTGACACTGAAATACTGCATGCCGCTAAGAAGGCAAATGCCGATGAGTTTATACAGCAAATGGCTCAGGGCTATGAGACGGAAGTAGGAGACAACGGTGTGTTATTGTCCGGTGGTCAAAGGCAAAGACTGGCGATCGCTCGTGCTTTGGCAAAGGATGCACCGATCTTGATTCTGGATGAAGCTACATCTGCGCTGGACAATGAGTCAGAGCAAAAAATTCAGTCCGCACTGGACGCCGTGATGCAGGGTAGAACCACGCTGATTATTGCGCACCGACTATCCACTGTTGAAAACGCGGATAAAATTGTCGTCATGGAAAAGGGTGAAATTGTAGAAATAGGTAAGCACGCTGAACTATTGGCGAAGGATGGCCCCTATTCCAGCCTTTACCGGGCTGGCTTAGAGCAATAGGGGCACCACACGGCATGCGTTCGTGGTTGGAAAGGCTGGCAAACCGAGCATGGTATCAACCTTCATCGGCAGACTATCTGTTAGTAATACTCCTCAGCCCTCTCTCTTGCTTGTTCTGGGTGGTCGTTTCCTTACGACGTTTTTTTTACCGGACTGGCCTGCTGAAGTCACGCTCCGTGGACGCTTTTGTTATTGTCGTTGGAAATATTACGGTTGGAGGGACTGGCAAAACGCCATTTACATTGGCACTTTGTGCTGAGTTGCAAGCGGCCGGTATCTCATTTGGTGTGGTTAGTCGGGGATATGGCGGGAAGGCGGAAAGCTACCCGATCGAGGTCACTCAGGCAGTGTCGGCTGACACCTCCGGAGATGAGCCACACCTTATTAAACAGGCCATCGGTGATCACCCCGTATTTGTTGGTCCGGACAGAGTCCGCGCTGCAAGTGCTCTGCTGCAAAAGTACGCGGTTTCCGTGATAGTTTGTGACGATGGCTTACAGCATTACGCGCTCCAACGAGATCTCGAATTTGTGGTGGTGGATGCCAGTCGAGTTTGGGGTAATCGCTTGTTACTGCCTGCCGGGCCGCTAAGAGAGCCAGTCAAACGCAGTCACGAAGCGACGTTGGTCTTCAATGGAGCGGTGCAATCTTCCGTTGGCCAAACTCGAGAGCAGACACTCCAATTTTTGTTACAGCCGGAAGAGTTTATTAATCTAAAATCCGGGCAACGGGTGGGTGTTGGTGAGTTTCTGGAGAATACTCAAAAGCAAAATTTAAGGGCTGTGGCCGGAATAGGAAACCCGGAAAGATTTTTTCAAACTTTGCGAGAACTTGGTCTGGATTTTGTGTTTTCCAGCTTTCCTGATCATTACAATTATACCTGCGAAGATTTTCAGGATGTTGTAAAAAGCGATATCATCTTGATGACCGAAAAAGATGCAGTGAAGTGCAGTTCTTTTGCGGCTGAAAATATGTGGTATTTGCGTGTCTCGGCTAAATTGCCAACAACCCTGGTCAATGACCTGCTTACAAAAGTTAGAGATTACTCGCGTACTCAACAGCAATAAAGATTGACGGAGATAACCTTGGATAAAAAACTAATTTCCATACTTGCCTGCCCTGTTTGTAAGGGTGATCTTGAGTTGTCAAAGGATAAAACGGAGTTAGTGTGCCGGGGAGATGGCATGGCATTTCCGATAAAAGACGAGATACCAGTTATGCTGGCAACGGAAGCTCGCACACTCACGACGGATGAACGCTTGAAATAATGTTTTATGCGCATAATTATTTACATGTAATCAGGATAGTCTCATGTCATTTTCTGTAATCATTCCAGCGCGCTTCGCGTCCACACGATTGCCAGGAAAACCTCTTCTGGATATAGCAGGAAAACCAATGGTTCAGCATGTGTACGAACGGGCCTGCCAAAGTGAAGCGGACCGGGTGGTGATTGCTACCGATGACGATCGAATTGCCGAAGCGGCAAAGAGTTTTGGTGCCGAAACCATAATGACCTCCGCTGATCACCCATCCGGTACAGACCGCCTTGAGGAGGTTGTCAGAGAACTCGGCTTCTATTCAGACGACATCGTCGTGAATGTTCAGGGGGATGAGCCCCTTATCCCGCCACGGGTCATCAATCAGGTCGCCCATAATCTCGCTGCAGAAAAAGATGCCTCCATTGCAACGCTTTGTGAGGAAATCCGGGATATGAAGGAAATCATGAATCCCAATGTGGTAAAAGTCGTCTTCAACCATGCCGGAATGGCTCTGTACTTCAGTCGAGCTCCGATACCCTGGGCTAGAAACGAATTTACTCACCTGCTGGCGCAACCAGAAAGCGTTCAGTTAAGTCCCGACGCCAGGTTTTATCGTCACATCGGCATTTATGCTTACCGCGTAAAATTGCTTAAAGCGTTTGTTCAATGGGAGCCAGCACCGTTAGAAAAAATTGAGTGCCTTGAGCAGTTACGTGCCATGTACCATGGTGAGTCCATTCATGTTGAAGTGGCTGATGAAGCGCCACCGGCAGGTGTGGATACCATGGAAGATCTTGAGTTCGTCAGAAAAACTATTTCCAGTCGTTAGTCCGTACGGAGTTTGAATTATGGTCAAGGTTTTGTTTGTGTGCCTCGGAAACATTTGCCGGTCACCCACTGCTCACGGGACATTTCGCAAATTGGTGCAAGATCAAAATCTTGGCAGGGAAATTTCAATTGATTCTGCTGGCACCGCGCCTTATCACGTGGGAAAAGCGCCTGACAGCAGAGCGCAGGCGACCGCGCGGGAGCGCGGAATTGATATCTCGGATTTGAGAGCCAGGCAGATAAAAAGTTCAGATTTTCACGAATTTGACTATATTCTGGCGATGGATCGAGATAATTTGGAAGATTTAATGTCCATCCGCCCCAGTGACTCGCGAGCGAACGTCGCCCTCTTTCTTTCTTATGCCAATGATATGCGTTTTGAAGAAGTGCCCGACCCATACTACGGAGGGCAGGCGGGATTTGATTTAGTTTTTGATCTGGCCAGTGATGCCAGTGAGGCACTGCTCAAAGAAGTCCTTGCAGTTCTATGACAGAAAGCCACAACAATTCTTTGCTTCCTTACAACACGCTGGGTATTGATGCCGGTTGCAGTTATAGACTGGACATAGCCAACATCGATGATGCCAGAAAGGCCGTAGAATTTGCCCGGCAACGCGATCTGCCAATATTGTTTCTGGGCGCTGGAAGCAACGTTGTTTTCAGCGGAGACTTTTCCGGCGTCGTAGGCGTGAATAAAATTTCTGAGCTTACCGAAGTTGAAGTTTCCACCGACGCCTCCGAATTCCGTGTTGGCGGGGGCATTAATTGGCACAGGTTTGTTTGTTACACCAATGAACGCGGATTTCGAGGGTTAGAGAACCTGGCTTTGATTCCGGGGACTGTCGGGGCAGCACCCGTCCAAAACATTGGCGCTTATGGTGAGCAGGTAGCTAACCACATCGTTGGTGTTGAAGTATTCGAACCGGCTACGGGGAAGGTGTCGACGCTGTCACCCGGTGACTGCAAGTTCGGTTATCGTGACAGCATCTTCAAGCGTAATCCCGGGAAATACTTTATTTCATCGGTCACGTTTTCGTTAACAAGGTCGCGCCCGCTCACCCTGACTTATGGCGAGGTGGCGCAACAACAGGCGCACAAGCCATTCCAGACGGCGATGGAGCTGAATGAGTTTATCTGCGCCACTCGGGTGAAAAAACTACCTGATCCCGCAGTTCTTCCTAACGCAGGCAGCTTTTTTAAGAATCCCGTTGTCTCCGATAGTCAATTTGAAATCCTTAAAAAAACATATCCGGGAATCGTTGGATACCCCGATCAGCAGGGCATAAAGCTCGCGGCTGGCTGGATGATTGAACAGGCTGGGTGGAAGGGATTTCGCAATAAAACGGTTGGTGTACATGACCAGCAAGCGCTGGTTTTGATTAACCATTCCCATGGCAGTGGCCTGGATATTCTCACCCTTGCACGTCAAATTCAGGCGTCCATACAAGCAAAATTCAGTGTCAGCCTTGAAATTGAACCCGTTTTGATCTGATTAAAAGGGGTGAAATTCAATGTGTGCTCAAACTGCTTTTGTATACAATAATGTCTACAATACCTTCGTCTAGCTTGTAATAATTGTGTTAATTGGCTACGATTACGCCATTAATGTCAACAATGCGCAAGAGACTCCTCTGTGAATTCGACCAACCAAACCGTTTCCTCTCCCGGCATGACGCTCGCAGACAAAGTTTTTGAGTTGCTTCAAACGGCAATTGTTAAGGGGCGACTACAACCTGGACAGAGATTAAGCGAAGCAGAATTGTCTACAACTTACGGTGTGAGTCGGGGCCCACTCAGAGAAGCAATTCGTCGGCTTGAGGGAAGGGGGTTGGTGACCAAACGGCCTCATGCAGGAATATCGGTAGTTTCACTCGGTTTTCATGAGCTAATGGAAATATACCAGGTTCGCGAAGCGTTGGAGGGGATGGCTTGCCGTCTCGCCGCCCAATCGATGTCAGATGATGAAATCTCTGAGCTCAAAGCGCTCTTGGATATGCACCGAAAAATGGTCGATGACGATGACGGACGATCCTACTACCAAAAAGAGGGTGATTTTGACTTCCATTATCGCATTGTGAAAGGCAGCAAAAATTCTCGCTTATATCAATCTTTATGCGGTGAACTCTATCATTTGGTTCGAATGTATCGATATCGACTGAGTTTGCAAGCTGGCCGGCCCCACAGAGCCCTGAAAGAACATACCCGTATTTATGAAGCTATTGAAGCCAGAGATGCTGAACTTGCTGAAATTTTAATGCGTCGACATATCTCAGCTGCACGAAAAAATATTGAACAAAAACATGTTGATGGGCAGCTTTCGTTCTAAACAACTTTAAACCAGGAGATGAGTCCAACATGGTTTCCAACGGAAAAAAATTCAGATTGGCAATTGCCGAAAATAACCCATTGCAGGTCGTGGGTACCATTAACGCTTATACGGCAATGATGGCTGAGCAAATAGGGCACAAGGCCATTTATTTGTCCGGCGGAGGTGTGGCTAACGCTTCCTATGGCTTGCCAGACCTTGGCATGACCTCCTGTCAGGACGTGCTGGAAGATGTTCGACGAATTACTGCAGCCTGCGAAACGCCTCTGCTGGTTGATATTGACACTGGATGGGGAGGCGCGTTTAACATCGCTCGTACGGTCAAGGAAATGGTTCGTGCGGGTGCTGCAGCTGTGCATATTGAAGATCAAGTCGCCCAAAAGCGCTGTGGTCATCGCCCCAACAAGGAAATCGTCTCTCTCGAAGAAATGACAGATCGTGTTAAAGCGGCTGCAGATGCACGTACAGATGAGCACTTTTTTATTATGGCAAGAACCGACGCCTTTGCCCAGCAAGGTTTGGAAGCCGCAATAGAAAGGGCTCAAGCGTGTGTCGAGGCAGGGGCAGATGGTATTTTTGCGGAAGCCGTGACTGAGCTTAAACATTATCGTGCATTCACCGACGCCCTAGACGTACCGGTACTTGCAAACATTACCGAGTTTGGCCAAACGCCGCTTTACAACAAACTTGAGTTGGCTGAAGTCGGCGTGCAATTAGTCTTGTACCCGTTGAGCGCTTTTCGGGCAATGAATAAAGCTGCCGTGAGCGTATATCAGTCTATTCTGGATAATGGGGATCAAAAAGCGGTCGTTGACCTGATGCAAACGCGGATGGAATTGTACGAGTTCTTAGGGTATCACGACTTCGAAAAGAAACTGGATGCATTGTTTGCCGCAGGAAAGAACAAATAATTTCGCTGGCAAGACAACAATGGGTTATACCAACTGAAAAACGGGGAAACAGATATGGTCGATAAAAAACTTGGGGGCGCTGGATTAAGAGGTCAAGTGGCTGGCGAAACCGCGCTTTGTACTGTGGGTAAGACTGGTACGGGGCTGACTTATTGTGGCTACGACATATCGGACCTGGCAGCGAATGCCGAGTTTGAAGAGGTGGCTTATTTACTCTTAAGAGGGAAATTGCCAACCGCACAGGAACTCAAAGCATATAAGAGCACGCTAAAATCACTCAGGGCGTTACCCGAAGCGTTAAAGGAAGTGCTTGAGCGGATACCCGCGCAAGCGCATCCGATGGATGTAATGCGTACAGGGTGTTCGATGCTGGGCAACCTGGAAGAAGAGGTCAGCTTTGATCAACAGGATGAAAAAATTGACCGATTGCTTGCGCTGTTTCCTGCCATCATCTGCTATTGGTATAAATTTTCTCATGAGGGTGTGCGTATATCGACGGACACCGGCGAAGAGTCTATCGGCGCACACTTCCTGCATTTGCTGCACGGGAAGTCGCCTTCCGAACTCTTTACTAAGGTTATGCATGCTTCTCTCATTCTTTACGCTGAACATGAGTTTAACGCCTCAACATTTACCGCGCGTGTGTGTGCATCGACGCTATCGGATCTCCATTCCTGTGTCACTGGGGCGATTGGCTCGTTGAGAGGCCCTTTGCATGGGGGAGCAAACGAAGCGGCTATGGAGCTGATCGAGCGATTCTCCAATCCGGATGATGCCGAAACAGGGCTCATGGGTATGCTCGAACGCAAGGAAAAAATTATGGGATTTGGGCATGCAATTTACCGGGAATCAGATCCACGCAACGCCATAATCAAAACGTGGGCCGAAAAACTGGCCGCTGAAGTAGGAGATACCGTGTTGTACCCGGTCTCTGTACGATGTGAAGAAGTCATGTGGCGTGAGAAGAAACTTTTCTGTAACGCCGACTTTTTTCACGCCTCTGCATACCATTTCATGGGTATTCCCACAAAACTCTTCACTCCGATTTTTGTGATGTCTCGTGTCACTGGCTGGACTGCCCACGTGAAAGAGCAGCGAGCCAACAACCGGATTATCCGACCGAGTGCGGATTATACCGGGCCTGAACACCAGGCATGGTTGCCCATCGAAGATCGCCACTAATTTCTCTTAATCCGGTCGGTACTGCTGCACGTATCGACCAATTTTCTTAAGACTGTTGAATCTCATGAATACTGAATATCGCAAACGCCTTTCCGGTTCGGACCTGGAATACTTTGACACCCGCCAGGCGGTAGAAACCATCAAACCCGGAGCCTATGACACGCTGCCTTATACGTCTAAAATTCTGGCAGAAAACCTGGTAAGACGCTGTACGCCAGCTGACCTGACTGAAGCTCTGACGCAGATCATTGAACGTAAACGGGAAAAAGATTTTCCCTGGTTTCCGGCGCGCGTGGTGTGTCACGATATTCTGGGACAGACCGCACTGGTTGACTTGGCTGGACTCAGAGATGCTATTGCAGAAAAGGGGGGAGATCCATCAAAAGTCAATCCTGTCGTACCTACGCAACTTATTGTCGACCATTCGTTGGCGGTTGAACATGGTGGATTCGAAGAAGGCGCTATTGAGAAAAATCGAGAGATCGAAGAGCGACGGAATGAAGACCGTTTCCATTTTATCAACTGGACGCGAACCGCGTTTGAAAATGTGGATGTGATTCCTGCCGGGAATGGCATCATGCATCAGATCAATCTGGAGAAAATGTCTCCGGTTATTCAAGTGCGTGACGGTGTTGCGTTTCCCGACACTTGCGTGGGAACTGACAGTCATACGCCTCACGTGGATGCTTTGGGTGTAATTTCCGTAGGCGTGGGTGGTCTTGAAGCCGAAACCGTGATGCTGGGCCGGGCTTCCATGATGCGTCTTCCCGACATCGTGGGCGTTGAGCTTACCGGTAGTCGCCAACCGGGAATTACGGCGACGGATATTGTGCTAGCGCTCACCGAATTTTTAAGAAAAGAAAAAGTTGTTTCAGCTTATATCGAATTTTTTGGTGAGGGCACTCACCAGCTCACCATTGGCGATCGCGCAACGATTTCCAATATGACACCAGAATATGGTGCGACTGCAGCAATGTTTTATATTGATCAACAAACGATTGATTATTTGACGTTAACGGGGCGGGAGCCCGAGCAAATCGCATTGGTAGAAAACTATGCGAAAACTGCTGGCCTGTGGGCCGAAGGTATGACCAATGCTCAGTATGAGCGATTGCTCACCTTTGATCTGTCTGCGGTAGGAAGAAACATCGCAGGTCCGTCCAACCCGCATGCTCGTGTTTCCACTACCGACCTTGTTTCTAAAGGTATTGCCGGCGACTGGAAAAAAGAAGAAGGGCTGATGCCGGATGGTGCAGTCATTATCGCTGCAATCACAAGCTGCACCAATACCAGTAATCCGAGAAATGTGGTCGCAGCAGGGTTACTGGCTAAGAAAGCTAATGAACTTGGGCTGCTGAGAAAGCCTTGGGTTAAGTCTTCATTTGCACCAGGCTCTAAGGTGGCTGAATTATACCTGAAGGAATCTGGCTTGCTGGAAGAGCTGGAAAATCTTGGCTTTGGTATCGTCGCGTTCGCCTGTACCACCTGTAATGGAATGAGCGGGGCGTTGGATCCAGTGATCCAGGATGAAATCATTGCTCGGGATTTATATTCAACTGCGGTACTTTCAGGCAATCGAAATTTTGATGGGCGTATTCACCCCTACGCTAAACAGGCGTTTTTAGCGTCGCCACCGCTTGTAGTAGCGTATGCAATTGCTGGTACCATTCGCTTCGACATAGAAAACGACACCCTGGGAGCCGACAAATCCGGCAATGCGGTGAGGTTAAAAGACATTTGGCCGTCAGATGAAGAAATCGACGACATCGTCGGAAAATTCGTTAAACCAGAGCAATTTCGTTCGGTTTACATTCCGATGTTTAATCTTGAAAAAGCAGCGAAGGCTCCCAGTCCACTGTATGACTGGCGACCTCAAAGTACCTATATCCGACGTCCACCCTATTGGGAAGGTGCATTGGCCAACGAACGTACCCTGAAAGGCATGAGGCCGCTCGCTGTGTTAGGGGATAACATTACCACCGATCATTTGTCGCCTTCCAATGCCATCTTGGCAACCAGCGCTGCTGGGGAATACCTGGCAAAAATGGGCTTGCCGGAAGAAGATTTTAACTCTTATGCCACCCATCGGGGGGATCACTTAACCGCCCAAAGAGCAACTTTTGCGAATCCCAAGCTGTTGAATGAAATGGTTAAAGAAAACAACGAAGTGAAGCAAGGGTCGTTCGCACGTGTGGAACCTGAGGGCAAGGTAATGCGCATGTGGGAGGCCATAGAGACTTACATGAACCGTCAGCAGCCGCTCATTATAATTGCAGGTGCAGACTATGGGCAGGGATCTTCCCGGGATTGGGCAGCTAAAGGGGTGAGATTGGCCGGTGTGGAAGCAATAGTTGCGGAAGGATTTGAGCGGATTCATCGAACGAACCTGATCGGCATGGGTGTTTTACCCCTCCAGTTCATGAACGGTGAGACACGAATTTCCCTGGCTATAGACGGTACTGAATACTATGACGTTGATGGTGCACTGGCACCAAATGCGACACTGACATTGCACATACACAGACAAAATGGTGAGACAGTCTCTACCCAGGTGTTGTGTCGCTTGGACACTGCAGAGGAAGTCACGATTTATGAAGCCGGCGGCGTGCTTCAGCGATTCGCTCAGGACTTTCTAGAGTCTGAAGGGAGAGCATAAGATGCCGTATCAACCTCAACGAAAAATTCCTGCGATGTATTTACGTGGGGGAACCAGTAAAGGGGTGTTTTTCAGCCTGAATGAACTTCCGCCGGAATGTCAATCCGCCGGACCAGAAAGAGATGCGCTGTTGCTCAGGGTGATCGGCAGTCCAGATCCCTATGAAAAACAGATCGATGGTATGGGCGGCGCCACCTCAAGCACAAGCAAAACCGTTATTGTGGCACCAAGTCAGCAACCAGACCATGATGTTGACTATCTTTTTGGTCAGGTTGCTATCGATCGACCCTTTGTGGATTGGAGCGGAAATTGTGGAAATCTCTCTGCTGCTGTGGGTGCGTTTGCCATTCAAAAAGGAATGATTGCCAATGTACCTGAAAATGGAATCGCGCGAGTTCGAATCTGGCAGGCAAACATCAAAAAGACCATTGTTTCGTATATTCCGATGCAGGACGGTCTAGTTGTGGAGGATGGGAACTTTGAGTTGGACGGTGTAACTTTCCCTGCAGCTGAAATAAAACTGGAATTCTTAGATCCAGCCGATGGTGAAGGCGCGATGTTTCCGACGGGTAATCTGGTTGACACTCTGGACGTACCTGGCACAGGGCGATTCGATGTAACGATGATCAATGCAGGCATACCCACCGTGTTTTTACGAGCGGTGGACTTAGGCTACTCAGGTAAGGAGCTTCAGGACGATATTAACTCGGATCCACAAGCTTTGGCACGGTTGGAGACCATCAGGGCGCACGCTGCCATTAAAATGGGCCTGATCAGGCAAATTGAAGAAGCAGAAAGCCGTCAACATACGCCCAAAATTGCCTTTGTCTCTGAACCGGAGGACTACATTACCTCCAGCGGCAAGACAGTGGAAAAGCACACCATCGACCTGTTGGTGAGAGCGCTCTCGATGGGCAAAATGCATCATGCAATGATGGGGACAGCCGCCGTGGCGATTGGTACAGCAGCGTCTATACCCGGTACACTGGTTAATCAGGCTGCTGGCGGCGGAGAACGCCAAGAAGTTTGCTTTGGCCATCCTTCGGGGACATTGACTGTGGGCGCTGAAACCACGTTGGCAGAGGGTGAGTGGAAAGCTACCAAAGCCAGTATGAGCCGCAGCGCGCGAGTGCTTATGGAGGGATGTGTGAGAGTACCGCAGCGACGCTGATGTTGAAGCGCCGAACGGTCGACTTATAGTCGACCGTCTACATCGCTTTTGTTCAACAGATACTTAACATCAAAAAGAACGCAGTTTTCTTTACCTAGTTGACGAATTTTCTCCGCGCCCATAGCTTTAAATTCATTGTGCGCGACGGTTAAGATGATCGCGTCGTACTTGCCTTCTTCAGGTTGGTTGACCAGCTTCAAGCCATATTCATGATCAACCTCTTCTGCATCCGCCCATGGATCATAAATATCGACATTGGCGTGATAGTTTTCAAATTCTGCGATCACATCCACCACTCGCGTGTTTCGGATATCAGGACAGTTCTCCTTAAAAGTCAGGCCCATAATCAATACATTGGCCTCAACCACGTGAATGCGTTTCTTAAGCATAAGCTTTACGACAGTTTCGGCAACATAGGGGCCCATGCTGTCATTAATTCGTCGACCAGACAAGATCACCTCCGGGTGATAGCCAACCGCTTGTGCTTTGTGTGTCAAATAATACGGATCTACTCCGATACAGTGTCCTCCCACCAATCCCGGTCGGAAGGGTAGAAAATTCCATTTTGTCCCGGCGGCCTCAAGCACTTCCAACGTGTCGATCCCCAGCTTATCGAATATCAGGGATAACTCATTAACCAGCGCGATATTTACGTCTCGTTGAGTGTTTTCGATCACTTTTGCTGCTTCAGCAACTTTGATACTGCTCGCTTTGTGTGTACCCGCGACGATTACCGCACGATAAAGCGCGTCGACATAGTCGGCAACTTCATCAGTTGAGCCTGAAGTGACCTTCAGGATATTCGTCACTCGGTGCTCTTTATCCCCCGGATTGATCCTTTCCGGGCTGTAGCCGGCGAAAAAGTCCTGGTTGAAAACCAGGCCGGAGACTTTTTCGATTTCAGGAATACACACTTCTTCTGTGGCTCCCGGGTACACGGTGGATTCGTAAATTACAATGTCGTTGGCATTCACAACACCACCCAACGCACGACTGGCAGAAATCAGCGGTCGAAGATCCGGGGTTTTAAACTCATCAATGGGGGTAGGCACGGTGACGATGTAAACATTACAGCCTTTGGCGTCTTCAATGTTATCCGTATAGGATAACTGCGTCGCCTCGGCGAGTAACTCATCTTCGACTTCCAGAGTGTAATCTTTTCCATTACGCAGTTCTGCAATCCGTTTGCTGTTGATGTCCAGGCCAATTGTCGGAAACTGCTTTCCGAACTCAACGGCGAGAGGTAAACCGACGTAGCCTAGGCCCACAATACATATTTTGGTGTTTTGAAGCGTTAACATCCGTGATTCCATTGAAGTTGAACTTAATCCCACTATTATAGCGGATTCAAAGCGCTGGTAAGCGTATCAGTGCAGGTATTTTAACGAAATGGCCCTTCACGCCCTCTAAAAATTTCGCAAGGGTGCCTTTCTTGTCGTGTTTTCACCTAGTAACAAAAAGGGGCGTACACATTTGGGATGTAAATAGAGTAGGAATACGCTGAAAATAAAGGAGCAACTACTATAATAGCAACACTGTTGGTACAATTCAGTCCGATTTTGGATTGCGCCTGAAAGGGGGCAAATCACCCATTAGCCGGCGAAACAAAAAGGAGGCTTCGTGGCACACGTTAGAGTTTTCAAGCACTATCTACATTTCCCGTATATTGTACTTGGGCTTTTGGAGTCTCTGGCATTTGTTGCCGCCATTTATGCTGCCATCCCAACCCGTTTGTTTATCAGCAGTATCGAGTTCAAATATCAATATTTAGAGATATTGCCCTCAGCCATCGCCTATGCCTACACAATGTTGATTTGCATGAATGCACTGGGTGTTTATCAGGCGAAACTAAAGGAAGGCCAAACGGGAATGCTGGTTAGAACGTTGGTCGCCTTTGTTATCGGCTCGCTGGTATTCCCGGTTTTCTATTACATTTCCAGTGATATTTTTGGCGTAATCTGGCGGAGTGTCCTGCTGCTAGCCACAGTTTATGCCTTCATTTTTGTCTTTTTGGTTCGCGCATTGTTTTACATGTTTGTGGACGAAAACTCATTCAAACGCAACGTGATTGTGTATGGCTCAGAACAGCGCGCTAACCGCATCTTGGAAGATCTCTCAAATCCAGAAGATTGGAAGGGCTTTAACCTGCTGGGATTTGTTCCCGAAGAGGGTGAAGATCCAAAAGTACCAGACCACATGTTGCTGAAAAACATTGGAGACCTTAAAAACTATTGCATTCAAAATCACGTCGATGAAATTGTGATTGCCTTGTATGACCGGCGGAAAAAACTTCCAATGGAAAAGCTCATGGCGTGTAAACTCGCGGGAATCGAAATCGTACAGGAGCACACTTTTACCGAGAGGGAGGCCAGAAAGGTGTCCCTGGATACGATTTCGCAGGGTTGGTTTATTTTTTCTGAAGGTTTTGGTGCGTCGACTGTGGGCGAATCCTTTAAGCGACTGTTTGACTTAGTGTCTTCATTTTTACTTCTTTGCGTTGCCTGGCCGTTTATGCTGGTCACCGCCATAGCAATTAAAATTGAAGAGGGCATTAGAGCCCCCATTTTTTATACCCAGGAGCGTGTAGGGCTTAATGATGTGCCTTTCAATGTAATCAAATTTCGCAGTATGCGAACGGATGCAGAGAAGGGAGGAAAAGCAATTTGGGCAAGTAAAAATGATACGCGGGTCACCAGGGTAGGTGCGATTATTCGAAAGTACCGAATCGATGAGCTACCGCAACTGTTTAACGTGTTCAAGGGAGATATGGCTTTTGTTGGTCCCAGACCTGAACGCCCGGTATTTGTTAAACAGCTTGCCGAAATAATTCCATTCTACAATGAAAGACATCGTGTAAAACCCGGGATTACTGGTTGGGCTCAATTATGTTTTTCCTACGCTGATACCGAAGAAGATACGAAAGAAAAACTCAGATACGATCTGTATTACCTTAAAAACCACAGCTTGCTTTTGGATGCTTTGATTTTGTTACAAACGGTAGAGGTTGTGCTGTTCAAGAAAGGGGCTCATTAAGCCCCTTTTGGGGAAGTTTGTCTCACAGTTGACGAGATCGAGGTGTCACACTACTTCCTGAGCATATCCCTGAGTGCACGACGTTTACTGATTAATGTATCGATAAACTTGGTATAAGCAATTTTCTGTTCGAGCGCTGACTCTAGAATTTCATTCAAATCCTGGAGAAGATCTTCGAGAGCTGCGTCATTTACAGGTGCCTTGTGAGTCTGGCTTTCCGCGATGTGCCCAGGATGCACTGACTGGGCATCCTGCTTCATTTCCTCTTTAAGTTCGTCCCCAACGGCTTCAATGACTTTCGAGTCGACGAGTTCGTTGTTTTCAAGGAAAGACATCAACAAGGTTCGATCCATAAAAATATTGATGCGTCTGGGGATACCTTGAGTAAACTGAAAGAGTTTTGCCAATGCCTGCTCAGTAAAAGCCGGTTTATCGGTCCATCCTACATGCAGCAACCGGTGCATCACATATTGTTTTACTTCATTTTCATTGAGCGCACGTAAATGAAAAGAGGCGATGACCCGTTGCTGGAACTGCAGCATGCTTGGGTGTTGCAGTTTTCCTCTCAGCTCCTCCTGGCCTAATAAAAATGTTTGCAGTAATGGTTTGCTGTCTACCTGGTAGTTCGATAGCAGGCGGAGCTCTTCAAGCGAGTCGTGAGAAAGATTCTGTGCTTCATCAATGATCAACAGTGCGCGCTTCTGTTGCTTTGACAGCGTGAACAGATAATCCTCAATCTCTTTGATTAATTGCGCCTTACTATCTCCCACTGTGTTTATGCCAAAAGCATTGGCAATATGTTCCAATAGCTCTCTGGGGTTCAAGTTTGATGTGGAGACCTGGCTGGCTATGATGGCATCGTTGTCCAATTGATCTAACAAACTGCTGGCCAATGTGGACTTTCCTGTGCCTATCGGGCCTGTAATCACAATAAATCCCTCCCCCTGATGCAGGCCATACTGGAGGTAGTACAATGCTTTTTTGTGACAAGCACTGGCATAAAAGAACTGAGGGTCAGGGGTCAGTTGGAACGGTTTTGCACTAAATCCAAAATGTGCTTCATACATTGCTTAAATTCCTGGAAAATGGTCGCCGCCAAACTACAAGCTGGCTTTCAGTGAGATGCCGATTCGATTCTCTTGATAAGAATCTTCGGGCTCTGTGGCGTCCCGATCATCGTAGGTGTAACTAATTGTACCTAAGAGCTTTTTCGTCAGGTTTCTTGATAGGGAGAGTCGACCATAGGTGTCGTCAAATTGCGATTCATCAGTACTGGATGCATCGTTTGTTTTTCGGCTCCAACCACCGTTTAATGTGAAGGTAGTACGGCTGGATAAGGCAAGATTCCAACTGATCCCGGTTCCGGTATGCTTATCATAGCTCAGGTCGTTTACAATACCTTGTGACAGAGATTTCGTCCGCGTCCAAAAGGTATTCAGCGTAATCGTGCTTTTTCCTTTTGAGTAAGTTGTATGGTGTGATAGCGAACGTACCAAATTGAGATCTTCGGTGATTCCCAGCACGGGAGTTTGGAAGCCGACGAGCTGCTCGCCTTCTTCCAGCGCGCCGCTCGATGGATTCGGGATATAGCATTGACTGAAGTCTACTTCGGAGCCAGTTGGACAAACCAGAAACCCAAAACCAACGGATTGGTCTTCACGAGAAAAACTGGTGACAGAATCTTTGTAGGTTATTCTGTTTGTTAGAATCCTGTTTCTGTGAGAAATTTGCAGCGAGTAGCTCTCGCCGAAAAAACGACGGGTGTAAGCGCCGCTAGCGCTGGTATGGCGTGTGGGATTCCAATCAAAATCCACACTGAAAAACTCGTTCTCTGCTTCGCTCAATTCTCTGTTATAGGCTACTGCCAAATGACTTTTCGCCGAACTAAATTGAGCACCCAGCCCAACGGAGCTGAATTCATAGTTGTTGCTGTTTTTGCCTTCAGGCACATCTTTTTCGTAGTTGCCTTGTGTAAATATCCCCCAGTGGCTCAGGAAATTAAGGGCAATTTTGGCGTTGTAAGCCTGTGTTTCATTGTCATTGCTGTCCTTGCTTGCGTCCCCTCCACCGTTCCAACTTAGGTTTTTCATGCCATGACCATTGGCAAGTGAAAACTTGGCTTTGTATAAATCTTCGTCTTCGGATGTAGAGTCTGTCGACACTCTTTTATATGAGAGGTCTGTTGTGGTGTTGTGCCACTTTCTAATGCCAGACCGATAGTCCAGCCCGGTGAGGAGTGAGCGGGTTTCTGTCAGCTCTGTCCCTGTCTGCCCATCATTGTCTAGCTCTGCCAAATCTGTTCGGCTGTTTGAAATATTGCCATTCAGGTACCAGCGAAGTGTGTTGTCCAACTCGTACCGATTCAATATGGCATTCAGCTCATTCTGATCGCGGTCATCAAATCCTGAGTTACTGTAATGATGGTAACGATAACGATAGAAGAGGCGGTACTCTGTTTGAGATCCCCGATCGCTGATCGCTAAAGATGGAGACAGCGTGGTAATGAAACTGTCTTTGTCTGCATCCCCCCCCCCAGGAGGAACCTCGGTTCGAAAAACGTCGTCACTGTATGATTCTTCAACGGTCAGACCAATATCAATGTTCGGCTTGGCTTGACTACACAGCGGAAAACAAGCGAGTAACCCGAGTAAACATGCTGATAAGTGCCGCCGGTTTACAAAAGCAGTACCCACCAGGGTAGCTGGATAATCTACAACAGTCTTTTGCTTGAGGATCGTGGATTTCACTGAACTTAGTTTCCTAAAGTTTATTTTTTATCCCGATTATAGTAGTACCCATAGCCATAATAATCCCGATATGATCCACGCGACTTGTTGACCAGGAAACCGATTGCAAGCTTTTTATCCAGCTGGGAAACGGCGTTTTCTATATCAGTAAGCTTCGTTTTGTTTTCCTCAACAACTACCACAGCTTGACCCACAAGGTTAGCCATAACGTGAGTTTCATTCACACCGAGCAAAGGGGGCGCGTCGAAGATGACCACCCGGTCGGAATAACGGGTTGCCAATTCTTTGGTCAGTTTGTGCATTTTTTCAGATGCCAACAACTCAGAGGACAGCTCATGAGGCTTTCCAGCAGGGATAAATTTAAAATTATCGATGTTGGTGTTATAGATGATGTCTGAAACGTTGGCGATTGATCCAGATAAGTATTCAGTCAATCCGGTGTCCAGTTTTACACCCAGTTCTCTTGTTACACTGGGGCGAACAACATCCGAATCCACGAGCAGTACAGTTTTATCTTGCTCCAAGGCAATATTTAATGCCAGATTAATCGATGAAAATGTCTTACCTTCATGAGGATTGCAACTGGTGATAATAATCAGGTTAGGGTAGTGCAATGTCGATGAAATCGGCCCAAAAGCATTATTGAGCAATTTACGCTTGATTGACCGAAACTGCTCTTTCATTATTCGGTTATCACTATTCTGAGTAATAAAGCCTTTGTTTTTTAGATAGATGGTGTCAATTTCTACAAAAACTTGCTCACTGGTTTGATGATCACTATTTGAAATGTCGCTTTCTTGTGACGCCGCCTTTGCTACGATTTTTTCAGATGCTTTAGTGAATTGCTCGCTTTCAACTGACCCAGACTCAGAATCGACAACTTCGTCTTCGAAGTCACTTATTGAGGGAGGAGTCTTTACATTCTCGAACTCACTTCTTTCTGCGCTTTCCGTAATCATCCTTTCAGGCGCTTCTTCACTCACCTCCTCCTGAAGCAGTTCGGCTGGAGAGTGCTTCTCGTCAGTACTTGCAGTGCCACTTTTTAGTTTGGCCATTGCTTTTTCAATTGTGCTCATAAAATTTACCTGTGTCGTTTACCCTAAGTTGTGTGCTATGGATTACAGCTTCAAAATCTGAAGTGCGACTAGAGCTCCATAGAGGCCGAGTACACAGAGTAGGGCCAACACGAAAAATAATACCGAAATCCTCTCTTTCCTTCGGATTTCCTTAATGTTAGACATTGCTACCATGCCAAAAACAGGATAACCGGTTAAACGAGTGAGTTGACTACCGCTCAGTAGCACAGGCTGTACTTGGCTCGCTACGAACGAAAGTCCGACACCCACAGCCAGAGCAAAAACTGTGACGACTGTAAACAGTAAGATCCTGTTCGGTCCTGTCGCTTGCAGCGGTACGCGTGGAGGATCTACTACTTTGAACTGAATGTCGTCCGCGGTTAGATCTGCGCTTTGCGATAGTCGAGCTTGCTCCCGGCGGGTTAACAACTCATTGTATTTGGATTTCGTGATATCGTACCCGCGATTTAACGAGACCAGTTCAGACTCGATTTCGGGAATCAAATGAATTTTATCTTCAATCGCAGTCACCTTGGTTTCATAATCTTTTACCCGTACTTCCAAAGAGACTTTTTCGTTTTGAAGCCGGGTAACGTTAAGCTTCATCTGCTGGTAGACCGGATTGGCATCCAGGTTATTGGCGGCCACATCAAACTGCGTGGTTTGTTCTTGGATCGCTTTAATCTCGTCCGTTCGTTGTGTCTCAAGCTCTTCTATTCTTCGGTTGAGCTCGATAATGTTCGGGTGCTTGTCCGTATACTTTAGAGAAAGTTCGTCAAGCAGTGACTTCAGCTGAGCGATACGCGCATCGTATTTTGTCGACAGGTTTGTCGTTATCGACTTTTGTTGGATCAAACCAAACGTCGGTTCTTCGCCTTTGAGTTGGGCTTCTGCGGACTGTAATCTGGAATTTATTTCACGAAGTAGAAGCTGTGCTTCGGCCAGCCGGGCTTTTTGAGATGACAAGTCGCCGTAATAACTCGAGACATTAACACCCAGGATGTTTGAGTATTTCTGTTTGAACTGTGTCAGTTTACGTTCATCTTCCAGTAGGCGACTTTCATATTCGCTGATTTGCCTTTCCAGAAATTGCCCGGCTGTATCCGCTTCCGTTCGCGTTTCTCCCAAGGTATTTTCGATGAAAACATTGAGTGCTGACTGCACAACATTCTTCGCTTCCTCCGGTGACTTGGAGTCATACGTGATGGTGAAGATATTTTCTCTACCAGCAGCACCAATTCTCAAGTTATCTTTCAGCTCGCGAAGCAGTTCTTCGTACTCGGCGTCGTTGGTTGATTTAATATCCAAATCAGACATTCTGGATATTTTTTCAAGATTAGGTCGAGTCATTAATGTTTTGACAATCAATCGCACCTGGTTGTCCGTATTGGGCTGTATGGTTAACCCTCTCAGCAAGGGTCTTAGCAGGGACTGCGTGTCAACATAAACCTGGGCTTTGGATTCAAATTGGTCAGGCAGTTGCCAAACCAAATAAAAACCAATCGGGCATAACAGCCAGAGAGACAGCACGATGTAAAGCTTTTTAAGCCAGATTCCTTTCAAGTAATTGACTATCTGGTCAATAATTTCCTGCATTTACCAGCCTCATGATAATACGGCGATGTGTGAATGATGTAGGTGTTTTCGGGTAACCCGTTTAAAACCAGGTTTCGGGAATGATGACAATGTCGCCTGGCAATATGTCAATGTTGGCGGTAATGTCTCCGCTCTCAATCAGGTCCTCCATGCGCAGCGCATAACGCTTATACTCACCATTTTCGACCCGTAACAGAGTTGAGTTATTGCCGGCCGCAAACTCATCCAGACCATTTACTTTGATGAGCACGTCCAATAGCGTCATATTTTCTGTGTAGGCGATGGCTCTGGGCTCAGTTGCCGCACCAATGACGCGAACCTGTTCGCTGAATGGGCCACTGAAATTACTGACACTCACGGACACGATGGGATCACGAATATAAACCGACAGCGCTTTCTCCATAGCGCGGGCGACCTGGGTCGGGGTTTTCCCTGCTACTTCAACGTCTTCCACGAGGGAGGTCGTAATCTTACCATCCGGTCTAACATCAAAAGTGCCACTGATTTCCGGATTTCCCCAGACGAACACTTTCAGGTTGTCTCCAGGTCCAATAAGATACTTATAATCACCAGCCACATCAGTCGCGGATTGAATGACGCGTGCCGTAGGAAGCTCACCGGAGGTTTGAGTGGCACACCCTGACACAATGAGCGCTGATGAAGACATTAAAAGGAGGGCCAAGGATTTCTTTAGAGTTTTCATTTGAGCACACCCAGAATTTAAAAGGTTAATTATATGGTCGTTTTTGTTTCTAAACGAATGCAAACCGCCAAGTTTTTAACGATTTTTGTCAAAATGTGTAAATTGTTCGTTAATTCTATAAAAATTCTTTAGTTTTTTGTCTATATCCAACAAAATAGTTATCTTTAATAGCCTGCACCCAAAAAAGGAGACAGGTTGATAAGCTCTTCAATTCGGTATTCGTTGCTTACAGTTTAGATCAATTTGATCGTTTAGCTCGAAGAAACGGTGTGGCTTGACTAGCGTCAGAATTATCGGCATCCCCTCAATTTTTTAGCGGTTTACACAATATTGTATGAATGCTCCCCAGTATAAAGTGATGTGCATTGTAGGTGCGCGCCCTAACTTTATGAAAATTGCACCTGTAATGAAGCAGTTTTCACTGCGAACCCCCAATATTAAGGCGGTCTTGCTACACACTGGGCAGCACTATGACCACGCTATGAAAACACTATTGTTTGATCAACTTCAGATTCCCGTACCGGACATTGACCTGGAAGTGCGTGGCGGAAGTCACGCCGTGCAAACAGCGCAAATCATGATGAAGTTTGAGGCCGTATTGGATGAAGAAAAGCCCGATGCCATCCTGGTAGTAGGGGACGTCAATTCCACCATCGCCTGTGCACTGGTTGCAGTGAAAAAACACATTGCTGTCATTCACGTTGAAGCCGGATTACGTAGCAATGACATGGAAATGCCAGAAGAGGTGAATCGTGTGTTGACGGATCGTGTTTCCCAGAAGCTCTATACTACAGAACGTCTGGGGGATAAGAATCTTGCCCATGAGGGAATCAGCAAAGACAAGGTAGTGTTTGTCGGCAATGTGATGATTGACACACTATTGGAAAACAAACGTCTAGCGCCGTCCTTAGAACAAGTCGCTGACGTGAATGGCCTGTCTGGTCTCACTGATGCACTGCAGAAGTCCGAAGGTGCGTTCGCATTCTTAACGCTCCATCGTCCCTCAAACGTGGATGAGCAGGGTACGCTGGAAAATTTGCTGGACACCATTCAGCAAGTTGCTGACGCGCTTCCGGTGGTATTCGCGGTTCATCCCCGAACTCAGGGTAATATGGAAAAGTTCAAGTTTCTAGACAAACTTGCACATCCCAATATTTTTACTTGTGCGCCTGTGGGTTATTTGGACTCAATAACGCTTATGTCTGAAGCGACAGTCGTATTGACCGATTCCGGGGGTATTCAGGAGGAAACTACCGCGCTGGGTGTGCCGTGCATTACTTTGCGTGAAAATACCGAACGGTGGATTACGGTAGAAGAAGGCACAAACACGATTGTCGGTACCGATCGTCAAAAGATATTAACCGCTTTTAACGACGTGCTCTCCGGCAAAGGCAAAGCGGGTCGTCAACCCGAGTTGTGGGATGGCAAAGCCGCGGAAAGAATTGTAGATGACATCTCTCGCTGGCTAGAGAGTGGGGATCATCGGCGAATCTATTAAGTTCTACCCGCAAGGAATCAGGTAGCAAATAGCAATGATAACTAATATACAAAATGCGATGACGATCGACGTGGAAGACTACTTTCACGTTTCTGCATTCGAGAACACTATCTCACGTGATGATTGGGATCGCCTCCCATTGCGAGTTGAAATAAACACAGATCGTTTACTTGAGCTGTTTGACAGCAAGAATACCAAGGCCACATTTTTTGTATTGGGCTGGGTGGCTGAACGCTGTCCAGGCCTGGTAAAAAGAATCGCTGAAGCAGGCCATGAGGTAGCCAGTCATGGTTATGCTCACGGAAGAGCCACCGAGCAAAGTGCAGAGGAATTTCGGGCAGACGTATTGAAGTCGAAACACATGCTGGAAGATCTTGTCGGAGTAAAAGTCATTGGTTACCGCGCACCCAGTTTTTCCGTGTGTGAAAAGAGCGCCTGGGTGTTCGATGTGTTAGGGGAGCTGGGTTTTCTTTATAGCTCAAGCACCTATCCCGTGAAACACGATTTATACGGCGTTCCAGACTGGCCACGATTTAAGTATGAAAAAAACAATGGCCTGATCGAAATCCCTATGACGACATTGCCCTTGGCCGGAAAAAATTTACCCATTTCAGGCGGAGGGTATTTTCGATTGTTTCCCTACGCGCTCAGTCGGTATTTTTATACGCAATTTCAGAAAAAAGAAGGTAAACCTGGCATTTTTTACATGCACCCATGGGAAATCGATCCAGAACAACCCAGGCAGAAGAATGTTCCTCTCAAGTCAACCTTTCGTCATTATCTGAATCTTTCAAGACAAATGGACCGGCTCTCCAGGCTTCTGGATGATTTTAGCTGGGGACGGATGGACCAGGTTTTCGGCATAGAGTCGAGTCAGCGGGTTGGTGTATAAAGGAGCACAGTTAGATGGGCCATTTTTCGGGCACCAGGAAGATTACCGAAGATGATTATGCACGCTGGGATGCATATGTGGACAGGCAGTCAGATGCCACATTTTTTCATCGTATTGGCTGGCTGCGCGTTATTCAAAACGCCTTCGGTCATCAACCGCATTACTTGGTAAACGAAGATCATGGAGAGATACAAGGCATATTGCCTCTGTTTGAGGTAAAAAGCTTGCTCTTCGGTCATGCGCTCGTTTCAGTGCCGTTTTGTGTGTATGGTGGGCCCGTGTTTAGTTCTGAGGCTGCTATGCTGTCGCTCACAAATGAAGCAGCAGCACTTGCAAGGCGATTGAATGTTGATTACCTGGAAATCCGAAATATTCAACGGACAAGGGAAGATTGGCTTGTCAAGTCGTTGCACTCTACCTTTATTCGCCCCCTTGCTGGCAATGATAAGGACAATCTTGCTGCTGTGAAATATAAGCAACGTGCTGTTGTTCGTAAGTGTCTAAAAAACGATCTGTCTGTTTCCTTCCCGGATGATTTGGATGAGTTTTACTACGCCTATGCGACAAGTGTTCGAAATCTTGGCACGCCGGTGTTTTCAAAGCGCTTCTTCCTGGAACTGAAGCGCGAATTCGGGGATGCCTGTGAAGTTCTGTCGGTAAAAAAGAAAGGCGAATTGCACAGTGCGTTGATGAGCTTCTACCACAAAGATTCCGTGCTGCCATACTATGGGGGAGGGTTGCCCATCAGCCGAAATTCAAAAGCGATGGACATGATGTACTTTGACCAAATGTGCCGCGCCGGAAAGTCAGGTTATAAACAGTATGATTTTGGTCGAAGCAAGAACGACACCGGACCATATAATTACAAACGCCACTGGGGTTTTGAGCCCACACCATTGCATTATGAGTATGTTCTGGTGAAATCAACAGAGTTGCCGGATTTGAATCCGTTGAATCCCAAGTATCAATTGATGATCAATACCTGGCAGCGCTTACCATTGTGGTTAAGTCAGTTTATTGGGCCATTTGTGTCCAGGTATTTGGGTTAAAACAGGCGTATTGGGTGTACTGGACACCCTCCAACAAAAAAGGGAGTTAATTGTTGCAAACGGATAAAACAGCACTATTCCATGGCAAAAACTCCATATTGATGGCTTTTTTGCTGTCTTTCGTTATTGTGAGTTGCCTCTTTTTTTCTACGTTGGAGTCAATGGTTGATATCTGGATCCGTTCAGAAACCTACAACCACTGCTTTTTCGTGATTCCCGGTTTTGTTTATCTCCTTTTTTTCCGTAAAAACGATCAACATTACCCTATTCAGCCAGACTGGCGCTTTGCTATCCCTCTGTTACCCATAGGTTTTTTTTGGCTTATCTCTGGAGTCAGCAGTATTTTGGTGTTTGAGCAGTTCGCCTTTGTATTGATGGTTGTTCTTGGTGTAGTTGTTATCTGTGGTTGGCGTTTAACAAAGATTGCGCTGTTTCCTTTATTTTTCCTTTTTTTAATGGTTCCTGCGGGAGACCAGCTCACGCCTGTAATGATAGATTTCACTGCGGATTTCGCGGTAACAGGATTGCGGCTGTTGGGTATTCCAGTATTTCGTGAGGGTACATATTTTTCTCTGCCTACCGGTCACTGGTCAGTAGTAGAAGCTTGTAGTGGTGTGCGTTATCTAATTGCCTCTGTAACCATAGGTTTGTTATTTGCCTATATTAATTATGTGGTTTGGTGGAAACGATTACTATTTCTTGCGATGTCAGCCATTGTTCCGATATTTGCAAATGGTATAAGAGCAATACTCATTGTACTTTTAGGCCACTTTAGTGATATGCAATTAGCTACAGGGGCTGATCACTTAGTATATGGATGGTTCTTTTTTGGCGTGGTGATGTTTTTACTGTTTTGGATTGGATCATTCTGGCGAGATTCGATAGACGAGACCGATCAGGTAGGCACCTCTGCCGTAGATTCGTCACCTGATAACCTTAACAAACCAGAGATGAGCCCTCATTCTGCGAGCAAGCAAGCAGCAAAACACCCAGTCTCCTATCGCCAATTTATAGTCTGCACATTACTTTTTGCTCTAGTGTTGAGTATTTGGCCTGTGTGGCACGGGCATATTTATCGATTCGAATCAGTCAATGTTAAAGCCGGAATCTCTCAATCAGTGAATTCACTAACTCTATGTGAACAATGTGTTATTGAATATGAACCGCAATTCAAAAATGCAGACCTAACACTGAACCGTAAAGTTTTATGGGGGCAAAATCGTGTTCAGGTTGGGATATACGCTACCACATACTACTCTTGGAAAGGTGACGGTGAGTTGATTAGCTCTGTTAACCGAACAATAGCCCAGGATAACAATAATTCGTATTTGTCTGGTCGGCGTATTGTGACCTGGGAAGATGGGATCGTCGCTGAAGAACTGATTATTGGCGGAAAAAAGAACTATCTAGCATACAATTTCAGGACCATAGGTGGTGAATTTATCAAGTCTGATTTGGAAGGGAAACTCAAGGAAATAGTTTTGAGGTTACAAGGAAAAAACCATATTAGCCAATTTGTATCCGTTGCCGCGGCTTTTCAGCTGTCTCCAGATGAAGTGAGGAGCGATCTTGAACTCCTGGCGTTGCAGTTAGCGAAAACACCGACCAGCATTGCTTATTCTCAATGATCAAACAACAAATATTCATTGGAGTCTTCTCGTAATGCAGCCAAAGGCAGCAATCATAGTTCATGTCCTGCATCGGTTTGCTGTAGGTGGGCTCGAAAATGGTGTTGTGAATTTGATCAACAACCTTTCAGAAGATAAATACCGGCATGCGATTGTCGCTATGGATGGTTTCTGTCCGGAATTTGTGAAGCGCTTAAACAAAAATGTTCCGATCTATTCTGTAGACAAGCGCCCGGGCAAGGATGTTTTGGTTTATTGGCGCTTGTGGAAACTGCTTCGAAAAATAAATCCAGACATTGTGCATACCCGGAATTTATCTGCCCTCGAAGCTCAGTTACCGGCTTTCTTCGCGGGCATACCCGCGCGAGTTCACAGCGAGCATGGTTGGGATGTACGAGACCCCAATGGCGATGTAAAGAAATACCAGAGAATTCGTCGAATTTTTGGAGTTTTGGTTCACATTGAAATTCCGCTATCCCGACAGATTGAGAGCTATCTGGTTGGACGGGTTGGAATCTCTCCAAAAAAAATTGTCCGAATCTGTAACGGGGTCGACCTGACACGCTTTAGTGGTCTAAAGGGCTCCGAACCAAAAGGAGCTCTGTTCTCAACAGATCAGTTTGTCTTTGGTTGTGTGGGACGCCTGGAAGAAATAAAAGGACACAAGTTCTTAGCTCAGGCATTTTGCACACTAATAGAAAAAAATCCTGAGATGAGGGAAGTTGTTCGTCTCTGCTTTGTTGGTGACGGATCTAAGCGTGGTGAGTTGGAGAGCATTCTGCAACAGGGAAGAGTGCTGGAATTGTGTTACTTTAGCGGTAACAGTTCGGATGTCCCTGCGATGTTGAAACAATTTGACTGCTTTGTTTTGCCGTCGTTGGCTGAAGGCATTTCGAATACGATATTGGAGGCCATGGCTTCTTCATTGCCTGTTATTGCTACAAATGTGGGTGGAAATGCCGACCTCATTGAAGATGGTAAGACAGGAACGCTGGTGAAAAAAGCTGATTCGGAGGCTTTGTCAGCTGCGATGGTACGGTATATCCGATCGCAGGATCTGGCTCGTGCGCATGGAGAGGCTGGCTTTAGGAGAGTGGCTGCTAATTTTTCCCTCGATGCAATGGTCAGTCAGTATGCTGAAGTTTACGACAAACTACTGTGCAAAAGAGCAGAATTTAAAGTAGTTAACGATAATTGATTATGGGCTCGTGAGTTTACCTAAATGTGCGGAATTGCAGGAATATTCAATTTAAATGGTCAAGGCACCGTAGATCGAGAATTATTGTCGGCGATGAATGAGGTCCAGCACCATCGAGGTCCGGATGAAGGCGGAGTCTGGCTGGGTGATGGAATTGGTTTAGCGCATCGGCGGTTGTCGATCATTGATCTTTCGGTACTTGGTCGGCAGCCGATGACCAATGATTCTGAAACTGTCGTTGTTGTGTTTAACGGGGAAATTTACAATTTCCAAGAACTTCGCAGTCAGCTGATAGAAAAAGGCTACATTTTCAGAAGCAAAACTGACACCGAGGTCATAGTACATGGCTGGTCAGAGTGGGGCGAGGGTGTAATCGAAAGATTACGGGGGATGTTCGCGATTGCAATCTGGGATGTGAAGCAAAAACAACTTTTCATCGCGCGAGATCGACTAGGTATCAAACCACTGTTCTATGCATCAAGTGATGACGGTTGTTTCCTGTTTGGTTCAGAGCTCAAAGCGTTGTATCAGGCAAATGGGCTACATAAACATATTGATCCTTTGAGGGTAGAGGAGTACTTAGCCTACGGTTACATACCTGAGCCTAATACGATATTCAAAAATATATTCAAACTGGAGCCGGGATATACTCTGTCTATAAAGGCCGGGGACACAAAACCTCGCTTGCGCCAATATTGGAATATCCCCTTTATTACCAATAACGCAATAAGTTACGAAGATGCCCAGGTTGAGTTGTTAGCAAGGATGCGAGAAGCTGTCGACATTAGAATGATAGCTGATGTTCCCTTAGGCGCATTCTTGTCCGGTGGCGTTGACTCCAGTACAGTCGTAGCCTTGATGTCTCAAATGCAACAGTCTGCGGTAAACACCTGCTCTATCGGTTTTAATGATAAAAAATTTAATGAATCGGAATACGCTAGACTGGTCGCGGACAAGTATGAAACTAATCATTTTACTGAAACTGTAGACACCGATGACTTTGAGCTCATTGGACAACTTGCGAAAATCTACGATGAGCCATATGCCGACAGTTCGGCAATCCCCACATATCGAGTTTGTGAACTGGCAAGGAAAAGAGTAACTGTGGCATTGTCCGGTGATGGAGCTGATGAGGCGATGTCTGGATATAGAAGGCACGTCTGGCACTTAATGGAGGAAAGGGTACGAAATCGTATTCCTTACGGGTTAAGACGGTCATTATTTGGTTTTTTGGGTAGAGCCTACCCCAAACTGGACTGGATGCCTCGAGTTTTTCGAGCAAAAACAACGTTTCAAGCGCTGGGGCGAAACTCCGTTGAAGCGTATTTCCATACCATTTCAATTTTAAAGGATGATATGCGGTCAACTTTGTATTCGAGCCGATTTCGACAAGAGTTGGCTGGGTACAATGCGATAGAGGTATTCAATCGACATGCCAGAGATTGCCCGTCTGATCATCCTCTCAATCTGGTCGAATACCTGGATCTAAAAACATATCTTGTCGGTGATATTCTCACAAAGGTCGATAGGGCAAGCATGGCTCACTCACTTGAAGTTCGCGTGCCATTGCTAGACCACAAATTAATGGAATGGGTAAGTAGTTTACCACCAGAATATAAAGTTAAGGGACAAACCGGAAAATACATACTCAAAAATACAATGGAACCGCTCTTACCTCACGACGTCTTGTACAGAAAAAAGATGGGATTTGCTGTACCGCTGGCAAGCTGGTTTAGAGGCCCCCTTCGTCAGAGGGTTTATGATCAGCTACTCGGGGAACGGCTTCTCTCTACGGGTTACTTTGATGCGGCACAGATTGGAAAACTGATATCGGACCATGAGTCTGGCAGAAGGGATCATAGCGCGCCAATATGGACACTCATGATGTTCGACTCATTTCTGGAAACAGCAACAGGATAACATAATGTGCGGTATACATGGAGGATTGGCTTTGGGGCCGGGTGTCGATTTGGATGCCGAACTACTCAAACGGATGGGAAAAGCCACGATACACCGCGGGCCTGATGATGAGGGCTTGTTCCTGGACGAAGGTGTTGCGATGGGGATGCGACGCTTGTCTATTATTGACCTTGCAGGGGGACATCAGCCACTATTCAGCGAAGATAAAACCGTCGTTCTGGTCTGTAATGGTGAGATTTATAACTACCGGAAAATTCGATCAGATTTAATTTCAAAAGGGTATAAATTCTCAACACACTCAGATTCAGAAGTTATTTTACCTCTCTATCAGGAGTACGGTGAGAATTTTCTGGATCATTTGAATGGTATGTTTGCTTTCGCCCTATGGGACACGAAAAAACAGCTTTTAATAATTGGAAGAGACCGGTTGGGGGTCAAGCCGCTTTATTATCACTTGAGTGATGACCTCCTGCTTTTTTCTACAGAAGCCAAAGCACTCTTTGAGTACAAAGGATTAAAGCCTGCTCTCGATCATGAGTCTGTTTATCAATATGTCCAGTTGGGATATGTTCCAGCGCCAAAATCCATGTACTGTGGGGTATCGAAATTACCCGTCGCATCCTGCATTCGTGTTGAAAAGGGAAAGGTTTCAATTCATGAGTACTGGCGCCCTGATTTTGAACAGACTCAGATGAATCAAAAGGAGTGGGAGACGAAAGTTTTCGAACAACTCCAGTCTTCTGTCTCTGCTCAAATGGTCAGTGATGTGCCGGTTGGTGCGTTTCTGTCCGGCGGAATTGACTCCAGTTTGGTCGTAGGATTGATGTCCCGCTTTTCGAGCTCACCAGTTAAAACCTATTCGATAGGGTTCGACACCGCCGGAGCGGGGGAGTTTTATAATGAACTCCCTTACGCCAAACAGGTAGCGGAACTATTTTCTACAGAACATAAGGAAATTGTAGTAAAGCCCAACGTGGTCAGTCTGCTCCCCAAGCTAATCTGGCATATGGACGAGCCCATCGCGGATACTGCGTTTATAACAACGTATCTTGTGTCAGAGTTTGCAAGAAAAGATGTTACTGTCATTTTAAGCGGGGTGGGCGGTGATGAGCTTTTTGGCGGTTATCGTCGTTACCAAGGGGAATACTACCTTAGGTTTTATCAAAAAATTCCCCGCTGGATACGACAGAAAATTCTTTTGCCACTAGCAAATCGATTACCCAGCGACAGACATTCAGCGCTTATGAACTATAGTAGACTGGCCAAAAAGTTTATTCTCAGCGCAGAAGATACGTTTGAAAACAGATACCGCTCTTACATGGAGCTTACGGACAAAAATACTCGCTCACGTTTGCTGGTAGAGCGGTCAGGCGAATCTGCCACGGACCCTATTTTATCCGCATTTGGGACTAATACCTTGTCGCCAATAAATGCAATGTTCGAAGTCGATAGAAAAACTCAATTACCCGACGATCTACTGATGCTTACAGATAAAATGACCATGGCGACCTCTCTTGAGTGTCGAGTTCCGTTACTTGACCATGAGCTCGTTGAATTGAGTTGTCGAATGCCCGATGACCTAAAAATCAAGGGGGGCACATTAAAGTATATCCTGAAAGAGTCGCTTACCGAATTGCTTCCTGAAGAAATTCTTCACAGGAAAAAGCGTGGATTTGGTGCACCCATGGGGGCCTGGATCAAGAGTGAGTTACTGCCGTTGATGAATTCGCTGCTCTCCTCAGAGGTTATTCGTCAGCGAGGAGTATTTAATGCTGAGGTCGTCAGTGAACTGCTAGAAGACCACTTGAATAGTCGACAAGACAATACGGACATATTGATCGGCTTAATGAACTTTGAAATCTGGAGCAGACTGATGTTGGATGGCGCGAGTGTGTCACAGGTAGAACAAGATCTTCTGGGTATGATTCAATGAAAATATTGTATGTCTGTCATCGATTCCCTTTCCCTCCAAAACGTGGAGGTAAGATTCGACCGTTCAATATGATTCGGCATTTAACTCAGCAGGGGCATGAAGTTTGGGTAGCTTCTTTGGCGAGAAGCGAGCAGGAATCTAATGAGTGTGATGGTATTGGTGCTCACTGTCACAAATACACCATCGGCATGGTATCAGAATGGCAACAATGGGCCAAAATGATTGTTAACTTGCCCCTCGTAACGCCTTCGAGCATGGGGTACTTCCATAGCTCAGAGTTAAAAAGAACAATAAATGAATGGCTTACGAACAATCGCTTTGACGCAATCTTTGTGCACTGTTCTTCAGTAGCACAGTACGTTGAGCAAATCGAGGGCATTCCCAAGATTTTAGACTTCGGCGATATGGATTCGCAAAAATGGCTTACGTATAAGAGCTTTAAACCATTTCCGCTGAATATGGGGTATTGGTGGGAAGGCATGAAAATGGAGCGGGCTGAAAGAGCGTTGGCAAGTAAGTTTGACATGTGTACCGCGACAACGAAAGCTGAACTGGAAACGTTAAATGCGCTGGGAACAGCTAAAGAGACTGACTGGTTTCCAAACGGAGTCGACTCAGAGTATTTCAAGCCCGATGGCGAGGCTTATGAGCCAAACAGCATATCCTTTATAGGAAGAATGGACTATTTTCCAAATCAGCAGTGTATGATTGAGTTCTGTGACAGGACATTTCCGCTGATCAGGAAAAAACTCCCAGATGCGAAACTGTACATAGTCGGCGCAGAACCTTCTGCGCGAATCAAAAGTCTCGAAGAAATTGAGGGCGTGACAGTAACCGGAAGTGTTCCGGATGTCAGGCCCTACATTATGCGCACGGCAGCGATGGTTGCTCCTCTAAACATTGCACGCGGAACTCAGAACAAAATTCTGGAGGCGATGGCCATGGGGGTTCCGGTGGTGTCGAGTACTTTGGCGGCAGGGGGTATTGACGCTCTGCCGAACGAACACTTTTTGATTGCCGACACGCCGGATACCTATGCACACCAACTCCTGAGCCTAATGGAGTCCCCTGAGTTAAGAGATCGTTTTGCGCAGGCCGGGAGAGAGCGAGTTCTATCGCACCACAACTGGCAGGATAGCATGACAAAAATGGAATCGTTAATTGTGCAAAGCGTAAGAATGTATAAGAACAAGCCAATACAGCAAGCTTGAATTATTTTGAGGAAGAAAAATGAGAATTAGCATATTTGGTTTAGGTTATGTTGGCGCTGTATCGCTTGCGTGTTTGGCCCGAGATGGTCATGAAGTGACTGGTGTAGACATCGATGAGCAGAAACTTGAGCTTATTCGGAGTGGAAAATCACCGATTATTGAATCTGGCATGCCAGAACTCATGGCAGAAGTCGTACTAGCGGGGCATGTAAAGTTGACCAACGTCACCACTGAAGCAATCGCCAATACTGACCTTTCTTTTGTGTGTGTAGGAACGCCGTCTCAACCTAATGGAAGTCAAGACCAATCAGCAGTGCTGCGTTTAACCGAGCAACTTGGGGTTGCGTTAAAGCACAAGGAAAAGCGTCACATCATCGTTTATCGCTCTACGCTTACACCGGGAACAGTAAACGGTGTGTTAATTCCAATGCTGGAGGAGTTGTCAGGTAAAAAGAATGGAGAGCATTTTGAAGTTTGTTTCCAGCCAGAGTTTCTGAGAGAGGGTAGCTCTATTAAAGACTACGATAATCCACCATTCACTATTGTTGGCGCTGCATCCCCTGCAACTAAAAAAGTTATTGATGATTTGTTTTCAAGCCTCCCTGCCGATGTGATTTACACTGACGTCGCAACCGCAGAAACCATGAAGTACTTTTGTAATATATTTCACGCCTTGAAAATCACTTTTGCCAATGAAGTTGCACGCCTGTGTCAGTCTTTTAGCGTTGACCCTCATCAAGTGATGGATTTACTCTGTAGAGATAAGCAACTGAATATTTCTACGGCCTACATGAAACCGGGATTTGCATTTGGTGGGAGTTGCCTGCCCAAGGATTTACGGGCAATGAACCACATAGCAAAAAATAACGATGTAGATATACCGATGCTGAGAGGCGTTTTGCCATCAAATCGGGTTCATCTGGACCTCGCTTTCGAGAAAATTATTCAAACCGGAAAAAGAAAAGTAGGGTTTGTTGGGCTGAGTTTCAAAAGTGGTACGGATGATTTGCGAGAAAGCCCGCTTGTTGATCTAGCAGAAAAGCTAATCGGCAAAGGTATAGAGTTGGAGATTTATGATCCAGAGGTCAATGTTTCAAAGCTCATTGGAGCAAACAAACTCTTCATTGAGAAATCCATTCCCCACATAGGGTCACTGATGACAACAGACTACGAAAAGATGGTTTCCGAAGCAGAAGTGATTGTTGTTGGATTATCTGACCAACATTTGTTGGATGAATTGACGAAGAGCTGTAGCCCCAATCAAATTGTTGTGGATTTAGTTAATATGAACAATCGCGCTGCACTGCAGGCCACATATATAGGCCTATGTTGGGGCTAACCATCAAAAAAACCACGCCAGCTGCGTGCATTTGCTGGTTGATTACGTTGGGTTGCGTAATCTGGTTGATCATTCTGGCCACACCAGCAAAGGAAGCAACGCGCATTCGCAACGCTTTGATTGCGGGGACAGCTGCGTCCAATGATTTTCATTGGACACCGTTAACCGTGCCTGCGGATTTTAAGTTGGAAAGTGCATTACCTCCTCCTGAGTTCACATTGTTTGTTGAGAAATTGAATATCTCTCGTGAGTTATCGGATTTTGAACTCATTCTGGAAGTGGCAAAGGAACTCCTGAAGCGAGAGCGCAGGGGTGGGGCAATTCAATCCAGCACTGTTGATGCGCTGGCCAAAATGCAATCGCAAGGTACTGGTTATTGTTCAGACTACACACAAGTTATCAATGGATTGGCATATGTCTTAGGTGTCCCCGTTAGAGAGTGGGGTATGTCATTCGAAGGCTATGGTGGCCTCGGTCATGCATTTACAGAGATCTTTGATAGACAGCTAAACAAGTGGATATTTATTGATGTGCACAGTGCGTTCTATGTGGTAGACAATGGAGTTCCAATGTCTGCTTTGGAATATAGAGATGCTTTGATTGAAAGAAAAAACGTCACAATGGTTAAAATTTCTCCCGATAGATTTGGATTTAAAAATGAGTTGGCTGCACAGCAGTTTTACATGCGGGGCGTTCACGAAATGTTTCTCTACTGGTCCAATGATGTTTTTTCATATGACGCCAACATTTTCGTCGCATCTGCGAGCAAGGTCTCTCGTGCGGTAGAGCAAATGGTCGCGATTTTGGTAGGCGCGCATCCAAAAATCAAACTTTACCCAGATCCCGAGAGTGAAAATGAAAGAAAAAAACTGCATGAGTTAAAGGGCACCATCCTTGCTCTTTTATCGTCTCTTTTTGTTTTTGGTTTGTTGTCCTTGTTTTATTTCTTCAAATTATTCTCTATTAAAGATCGAGCAAATGGATCACGCGACTAAAGTTTTGCATATTCTGGATCATTCTCTTCCACTGCACAGCGGGTACACTTTTCGTACACGCTCCATTATTGATGAACAGCGAAAGTTAGGATATGACATTGCGTTAGTTACCAGTAGCAAGCATGCAGAACATAGTCAATTTCAAGGGGATAAAGAGCAATTTGAAGACCTTGATTTTTATCGAACCTATCCTGGGAAACTAAGCAGTTTTCCATTTGTAAATCAGCTTGATGTTGTTTATCAACTTTATGGTCGTCTTAAGCAAGTGATCCATCAAGAGCAGCCAGACGTGCTTCACGCACATTCACCTTGCTTGAATGGTTTGGCAGCCCTGTGGGCTGGTCGTAAGTTCAATATACCTGTGGTCTATGAAATGCGTGCTTCCTGGGAAGACGCTGCCGTAAGCCATGGCACGTGTGTCGAAAATGACTTGCGCTATCGAGTTTCCAGAGCCTTGGAAACTTTCGTACTCAAAAGGGTAGACAAAATCACAACGATCTGTGAAGGGTTGAAAGGGGATATTGAAGTTAGGGGCATACCCAAAGAAAAAATACATGTCATTCCTAATGCGGTAAACATTGAACAATTCAAGCCGCTTGCTGAAAAAAATCAGTCAATTGTGCAGAATTTGGCGTTAGAAGGGAAATTTGTAGTAGGTTTCATTGGATCATTTTACGAATATGAAGGCTTAGATCTTCTTATCAAAGCTGTTTCTGAACTGAAATACCAGTGCCCAAATCTGGTTTTATTGCTCGTTGGCGGTGGTCAGGCAAAAGATACGCTTCAACAACTTGCCCAATCATTGGGGGTAGGTCAAAGAGTGCATTTTATTGGAAGGGTGAATCACAGCGAAGTTAATAATTACTATAGTGTTGTCGACATTTTAGCTTATCCCAGGCTACCTATTCGACTAACTGAACTGGTAACCCCCCTCAAACCGCTGGAGGCTATGGCAATGGGAAAGCCGTGCATTGCATCTGATGTGGGTGGGCATAAAGAGTTGATTGGGCACGAGGTGGATGGATTTTTATTCAAGGCGGGAAGCGTTGAAAGCTTGTGTGAACATTTGTTAGCGCTTTACTCCCGGGAAGATTTCTGCGATATCATCAAAAAAGGGCGCTCTAAAGTGCAAAATGACAGAAATTGGAAAACAAGTGTTTCCGGTTATCTTCCGGTCTATGCATCCGTAACCCAAAGCTAAACGTTGTTATGCTCCACAAATTCACCCTATTAATCTTGTCGACGATTTTCCCCGCGGCATATGCTCAGAGTGTAAATCAACTTTGCACGCTGAGTGAAGATGCAACTTGGCAGTATTTTAATGCAGAAGCCAGGTTAGCCTGGTCAGAGCCTGGCGGAAATTGGCTGGATCGACAAGGGGTTATAAATGGAAACGAACCATTCAGAACACTGACAATTAAACAGTCCAGAAAACCTCAATCGATTGCAATTGATCTGGGAGAGTTTAAAGACGACATTATAAACCCTTCGGGTAATATCATTATTCATTTGAAGGCAAGTGGTAGAGGCTTACTTTTCACAAGTCTTGAATCTGAACTGCTAAGCCATCGGCCTTACTTACTCGTGAAGGATTTTAATGGTGACCAGAATCACGCATTCGCAACAGTCGACACTTATCTGGATAATTCCACAGTAAAGTCACTAGGGCATAAGTTGCATCTCAAAGCTTCGAATAGGCAGAATGTGTTTATTTCCTTCAGTCTGGATATACCACCTTCTGCAATCCAGTCGATGACCCTTAATTTAACTACGACTAAACAGTACGAAAACACCATGGTTAGCGTGTATTCAGGAAATACGTGCAGTAATAGGGTGCCAAGTCAAAACCTTGCAGGTGCAATATCTCAGTATGACTATAAACTGGCACTTAGTTTTGAGCGTGCTCACGATATCGAGATGATCGACTTTTCTTCCGGCAGCCACTATGAGGTGATTTACCGGGATGACAACAAAAGGGCGAAAGCCAATGCAGCACTTGCAATAACGGTAAAGAAGGGGAGTAACCTGGGCTTGAATGCAAGCCTGTGGTTTAAACGGCTCTGGGACCGCGAGCCTGAAGCCGTGTATTTCCAGTACCGCATAATGTTCGATAAATCTTGGGACTCTATAAAAAGCGGGGGAAAACTGCCCGGTCTGGCAGGCACCTATAATCGCGGGGGCTGGGGTGGCAGAACCTCAGATGGGTATAACGGCTGGTCTATGCGCGGATTGTTTGAGAAAACTATTCAATCTCCCAATGTGCTCAAAGGCGGCACTCCAGTGGGTTCCTACGCTTATTACGCAGAAATGAAGGATCGTTACGGTGAGCATTGGCACTGGAATAACGGATATGGTCACGTTCTCTTTCCAGAGAAATGGTACACACTGGAGCAGTTTGTGAAACTAAATGATCCAGGTAAATCCAATGGGATTTTTCGAGCGTGGATAGATGGCGTGCCCGCATTCGAGAACGCTAACATTAATTATCGAAAAACCAAAGACCTAAAAATAGAGCGAGTATGGTTAAATATTTACCATGGCGGTCTGGCAAAATCGCATAAAGATCAAAGGGTCTATTTGGATGACATTAAGGTGTCTAGTACTTATATTGGTACAACGCAGGGCACTAAGAACAGGGACTTTCAATGAAAATTGCGTTGGTGGGTCCGATACCACCCCCTAATGGCGGAATGGCCATGCAAACACAGCAATTGAACAGGTTGCTCTTAGAAAGAGGTCACGAAGTGACACTCATCCCTGTTAACTCGCCCTACAAACCTAAAATTGTTAGCAAGTTTCCCATCATTCGATCACTGTTTCGATTAGCGCCTTATTTATGGACGCTTGCCGGCGAAATAAGGAAGCATGACGTTGTTCATATTATGGCAAACTCAGGTTGGGCATTTTATCTATTTGTTTTTCCAGCAGTGATTATATCTCTCTTGTTAAGAAAGCAAGTTGTTATCAATTATCGTGGAGGTAAAGCAAAGCAGTTTTTTAACTCTGCGTGGAAACGTGTCCGCTGGTGTTTTAACGGTTCATCAAGGCATTTAGTCGTACCCAGCACTTATCTTGAGTCGGTTTTCCACGAGTTTGGGGTTCGGGCGCAGGTGATTCCTAATATTGTTGATCTGACTCACTACGCTTACAGCCCCCCCCGAGTGAATGCCGATCGTTTGAAAATTATTGTTACCCGCAACCTGGAGAAGATATACGATAATGCAACAGCCATTCGTGCGTTTTCGCTTATTCTAAAACGGTACCCAAAAGCATTACTGATGGTAGCCGGTAGTGGTCCTTTAGAGTCCGAACTAAAGGATTTAACGTTGGAGCTTGATTTGAACGCATCCGTCAGGTTTTTAGGACGGCTTGATCGTACAGAGATGGCCAAATTATATTCCGAAGCAGATATTATGCTGAATCCCAGCACCATAGATAATATGCCAAACTCCGTTTTGGAAGCACTATCCTCGGGTGTTCTCGTGGTTTCCACCAACGTCGGAGGGATACCTCACATGGTGCAAGACAGGTATTCGGCATTGCTAGTACCCCCTAATGCCCCAGAAAAACTCGCAGAAGCGGTCATTGAACTCGTTGAAAATCCTGACCTAACATCCAACTTAGCGGAAAATGGGTTAAAAAGCGTTGAAAAGTACTCTCCTGAATCAGTAATTCCCATATGGGAATCTACGTACGAAAGAGTATCTACCTAGATGAGAGCGCTGTTAATCACGACAATCATATTCGGCAGCATCCCTTTCATACTTAGGCGACCCTTTGTTGGTGTCGCTATGTGGTGCTGGATTAGTTATATGGTCCCCCACAGATTAGCGTTTGGATTCGTTCAGCAATTTCCTGTGGCGATGATTATCGCAATGACCTTCCTTTTTGCTTACGCCTTCAGCAAAGAGCCAAAGAAAATACCAATCAAAGCTCCTGTGATTTGGCTGATATTTTTCTATGTATGGATGTTTCTCTGTTTTTTGGTGCATGAAAAAACATCGTTTGCGGTGGAGCTCGGGATCAAGATAGTGAAAATACAGCTGTTTACGTTGATCATTCTAGCCATGTTGACCACCAAGAAAAGAATAGATCTCACCCTCTGGGTGATCGCGCTCAGTATTGGATTTTTCGGGTTGAAGGGCGGGTTGTTTACCATTGCTACCGGGGGAAGTGGCCGCGTTTGGGGGCCCCCGGGTGGGTTCTTCGAGGGTAACAATGAACTGGGTCTTACTTTGATTATGAACATCCCCATATTAGTTTACTTGATGACAACCGTATCAAATGTTTGGATTAAGAGAGCATTGTTAGGTGTGATCATCTTTAGCGTTATTGCTGTTTTAGGCACGCATTCTCGGGGGGCGCTGTTAGCAGCTTCTGCGTGTGGAGCCTTTTTATGGATGAATAGCAGAAAAAAAGTTGTTACCGGGCTCGCCATAATACTGGTCATACCTATTGTACTCTCAATAATGCCCCAAAAATGGTTTGATCGAATGGACACCATCGTTGAAAGTAATGAAGAAGATTACGATGGATCTGTTCGTGGGCGATTTAACGCTTGGCGGATGGCGTTTAATCTCGCGTCGGATAGATTTTTTGGGGGCGGCTTTGACGCAACTACAAGAGAGAATTTTTACTTATATGCTCCTGATCCTGATGACTTTCATGATTCACACAGTATTTATTTTCAAACCCTTGGAAAGCATGGGTTCCCGGGACTATTCCTTTTTCTAATGCTTTGGCTCTCAACATGGAGGTTGGCAGGGAGAATGAAAAAAAAATACAAAGAGGACGAGCATTTGAAGTGGGCCTCAACATTAGGTGGCATGATGCAAGTCAGCCTCATCGCCTATTGCACTGGAGGAGCATTTCTTGGTCTTGCATACTTCGACTTACCCTACCACATATTGATTACTGTCGTAGCTGCAAGCGTCATTGCCCATCAACAAAGTCAGAATCGAAATGATACGCCAATTGAGACGGAGATTCCGGTGACGGATCAAAGAGCCCTCCCTGTGAGCCATACGTTAGATAGGTTACGTGCATGATAAGGCAGTTTTATACCTATCTCGTAAGTCGCATTTTCTTTCCGCTGCAGGAGCTAATCAAAGGTCACTCCACAGTGTCCATGAAACAACGGCTGGAAGCATCTCAATGGTTGCCTTCAGAGGAGTTGAGAAAAGTTCAGTCACAACATCTGGTCCGGTTCCTTCGTAGAATTTCAATTCAATCACCTTATTACAAACAGATACTCGGGCCCAGTTTGTCGCAACTGGACAATACGAACGCTTTAAAAGTGCTCGAAGGGCTGCCATTTCTTGATAAGGATACAATCAGGAAAAATGAAAAAGCGATAGTTAATGAAAATGTTGCGAACATAAAGTTTATGTCTACTTCAGGATCTAGCGGCACGCCTCTAAGATTTGCAGTTGGCAATGAACGAGTTAGCCATGATGTCGCCGCAAAATGGCGTGCAACTCGATGGTGGGGAGTGAATATTGGCGATAAGGAAGCTGTCATTTGGGGATCAGATATCGAACTTTCTGGTCAAGGTATTACTAAAAGGGTACGAGATACAGTTTTTCGCTCCAGACTGTTTCCGGCGAAGCACTTGGATCATAACGGCTTACTTTCGCTGATTAAGGAGCTTCGAGAGTACAATCCTGCCATGATATACGGCTACCCGTCCATTCTGACACTGCTGGCAAATATCGCGTTGGACAATGGAATTAGCTTAAAAAGTTCGAACCTTAAAGTGATCTTTTGCACTGCGGAAAAACTCTATCAACACCAGCGGGAAAGGATAGAAAAGGTTTTTGGCGCACGTGTCGCTAATGGCTACGGCAGCAGAGATGCGGGATTCATCGCACATGAATGTCCACATGGTAACATGCATGTGTCAGCGGAAGATATTTTAGTCGAAATCATAGATGAGAATGGAGAATCGTCTCCAATTGGAGAAGTTGGCGAGCTGGTAGTCACCAATATGACTACCAGTGACTTTCCGATGGTCAGATATAGAACGGGTGACCTGGGGGCTCTGTCCAGCAGAAATTGCAGTTGTGGCCGCGGTTTGCCGATACTCTCGGAGATAGTGGGTAGGGCAAACGATCTACTGACCGCCACCGATGGTGCTGTAGTACACGGTGCATATATTGGTAATGTCGTCAGGGAAGTGAGCTACGTCAAAAATTTTCAATTGATCCAGGAAAGTGCAGAGCATTTTTCGTTAAAATTGGTTCTTGGTGCGTCCTTGAGCGACAAAGAAAAACGATCTTTAGAAGATAATTTGATAAAAATACTGGGTAAAAATGCGCTCTTGGATATCAATCAGGTTCCTGATATTCCGCCCGAGAAAACCGGGAAATTCAAGTATATTATAAATAAGACGCTTTAAATCGGAAATCAGTCTTTTTCAGTAGAGTCTTAAGCGACCATGAGTTAATAGAACAATGTATAAATTGATTGGATGTGTGATTCAAATCACACTGCTTTGCCAGTTAACCCCTTTAGCCCTAGCTACAGGCAATCCGTGCGGAAATGTATTTGAGGTGTCCATCGGACCTTGGGATTATGCTGATCCAAAACACCATGCTAAAGGGTCTGCCGGCTCGGGCTTTGATTCGCGGGTTCATTTGGTGGAGTCTCGGCACTTTACGGAAAAAGTTGCCAATCTGATTAGTGGTGAAAGTGGTACGGAGATTATGCCTGACTTGCACTACACACTGGGTAAATTTCCCAATCATTATCGCGCTCTTTGGTCATTGATTCGATTCGATCGACGATTAAATGGAAAACTTCCAAATTTGGGACGAGATTTTCCCCAAAAAGTTGAGTGTTATTTCGCGCGGGCGATTCAGTTTAAGCCGGAAGATGCGATGGTACGACAACTTTTTGGAACCTACTACCATCTAAATAAGAAGTATGATCAGGCTTTGGAACAGTACCTGGCAGCGGAAAAAAATAATGACTCTGCAGAATTGCTATACAACATTGGATTGCTTTATACGGATATGAACCAGTATGAAAATGCCGCCAAATACGCAGAGAAAGCTTATGCCAAAAATTATCATCTGCCGGGATTACGTGATCGATTAAAAAAACAAGGAGTCATTGTAAATGGCCTCTCAAACCAATAATCAGAGTGTATATGGATTCTAATGACCAAAAGAGAGGCTGGCTTGGAGAAAGGGGACGCTAAGATGAATGAGTTGCCTTTAGTATCCGTGGTGATACCTGTTTATAACGGAGAAAAGTTTATTGGACAGTGTATTGAAAGCATACTATGCCAAGAGTACCCCAATAAGGAAGTGTTGGTCGTTGACGATGGCAGCACAGATCAGACTGAAAAGGTTGTAAATGCCTTTGGAAATCGGATTCGATACATTAAACAAAAAAATTCCGGTTCCGCTGTTGCTCGCAATAGAGGTATAGATGAATCAAACGGAAAATATGTAGCCTTTAATGATGGGGATGACTTGTGGGCGCCAAACAGGCTGCGTGAACAAGTGCATTTTCTTGACACTCATCCTGACTTTGGCGTTGCAGTTGGAAAATTCCAGCATGTTGATGCGTCTTTTTGTCTTGATAATGCAACGCCCGTTGATGATTCAAGAGCAGTGAAAATTGACTGGAGTCGATCTGGATGGGTTTATCATACGCTCTTTGAAACATCAAGATATCACATAATAGCTGCGTTAGTGAGAAGAGAGCTTCTGACTGAACAAATTCGCTTTGAGCCTGATTTCCGAAGAGGCCAGGACTATGATTTTTGGCTCCAGCTAGCCAATCACTGCCAAATTGCCCAGTTGGATAAAGTGTATGCCTACTATCGAAAGAATGAAGAAAGTATTTCCCATAAACCCCATTTAAGAAATTACCGGGCCGAGATTATGGCCAGCGCATTGGAGAGATTTGGATCCGCTAGCAAAGATGGACGAACAGCAACGGATAAACATCTAAACGATGTATTCTATAAAGTTTGGTTTGAGTACGGTTATGAGTTGTACCTCGCACAGTGGTATAAGCGTTCACTGATTGCATTTATGAAAGCCTGGAAGTTTGGGCCTACTAAATTAGGAAGCTACAAATTCATTCTCAGGTGTTTGTTACTACTTTTTCGTGATAAATCCCCGGCATGATATCACTTCAAGAATTACCATTGATATTGAAGCGTCAAAGGGAAAAATTTCGAAGACTCAGATTATTGCGGGCCCCCGATTCAAGCAGAGATGAGGCCCTGATACGCTTGTTTGGAGACGAAACAGTCAGCGACGATTTAAAGTGTCACGGTCTGGTTGAATATTTGTGGTATCACTACACTCAACGCTTAGACCATCAAGGAACGATTGCTTATTATCCCGGACTGCCTTCAATCTATGGAGCCAGAAATGATGGGATCGAAGGTGTTACACGATTACTCCCTTTATGGGCTTGTTACGTTCAGTATTCGAACAGCGAAAATCAGCAAACCTCGGAAGTCGGCAAACAACTGCTCACATCGTTAGTGCATGGTACTAATCCTGATCATCCAGGGTACTGGGGAAATATTGTGGATAAAAGTACCTTAATATGCGAAGGAGCCGATGTTGCGCTCGCTGTATGGTTGTGTCGGGACTTTATCCGTAAGAGTGTTACACCAGGTGAATGGCACCAAATATGCGCTTGGTTGGGCCAAATCCCAGGTAAACAAACCTCAGATAACAACTGGCATTTGTTTGTTGTATTTGTTGATGTTGTTCTAGCTAATCTAGGCATAGAGCACAACTTTAAAAGCAAAGAGCGCTACCAACGAGTTAAAGATTTTTATGTCGGTGACGGTTGTTTTAAAGACGGTGAATCTGGTGAAATCGACCTCTATAATGCGTGGGCATTTCATTATCTCTTCTTCTGGATTCACTCTATAGATGAAGAGTTTGATCCTGATTTCATCACGCAAGTAATCAGTGATTTTGCTTCCTGGTACCAACACCTGTTTACCGCTAACGGCGTTGTGTTGTTTGGGCGGAGTTTATGCTATCGCATGGCTATGCCAACACCGTTGTTGGCCGCATCAGTAATCGATCAAGAAAAAATCACGCCAGATAGTGCTATGTCGGCTCTAATGAGTTGCTTTTCATTGTTTATACAAAACGGTGGAATCAAACATGGACGACCATCCCAAGGGGTATTTGAAGAAAATGAAGTTTGGGTTGATCCCTATACCGGGCCTGCCAGTTCATTTTGGGGATTTCGTCCGCTCATCCTGTACTTTTATCTGGTTGGTCAAAAGTGGCTTGCGGGATCTTCGATTTCGCGTAACTGCTCGACAACTCATGATAAAGTAGTACGGCTTGAGTCTGCACGTATGACAATCTCGGTAAATGCAGCTAAGAAGCGGGCGTCACTGGAATTCTGGGACCATGACAAATCGTTTGATATGGTATCGCTGAAAAAATCTTCAACGAAAGATAGAATAAGAGCTTTTGTGCTGGGAACAACATGCAGACCGGCCAACAACTTGCAAAAGTTAAGGGTGAAAAGTTTTGATTCATCGCTAGACTACTACCGGCGTCGAATCTGAAGGTCATAGGGAGATGAGAACACATGAATAAAAATGAGCACCTCTACGTTGACAGGATAGAGGTAACTGCACTCGACAAACGCTGCCTTATTTTTGCCTGTGAACATTCGGTTTCAAGATCAGAAAAGGCTGATTATGAGTGCGTCTTAATCGGCAACGCAAGGTGGTATGGTACAGATACTTACTTGACGGCTGCAGATGTTTTGAATGCCTATCAGGGAGATATTGCCTCCCTCTATACCAAGTTAGCCGGTTTTTTCGTTCTTTTTTTCTTTAACAAGCAAGAATCCACACTTAGCGTTGTAAATGATCACTTAGCGCTTATCCCGTGCTATTACACGGAGGAAGGAGAAAACCTGTTTTTTAGTTGCAGTTTAAAGCCTCTGGAAAAGGCAGTTACTTTAGAAACTGATCCACAGGCTATATATCACTACTGTTATTTTCATTGTATTCCCGCGCCATCCACCATTTATAAAGACGTAAAAAAACTCTGTCCTGCAGAGCTTCTACAATACAGTCAGTCCAAACTGTCTGCCGAGAAAAATTTGTATCGACCAGAGTTCAGCACAAAACTGGAACCTAACGCATTATCCCAAGCGTGTGCTGATGTTCTTCAGCTTATTCGAAAGGCGGTAGAACTCAATTTGAGCGGGGAAAACGGTGCATTTTTAAGTGGAGGCTTGGATAGCTCAACTGTTGCAGGTGTGTTTTCCGAGCTATCCGAAAGGGCGAAAACATTTTCAGTGGGTTTCAACGAACCAGGATACGATGAAACAGAATACGCCCAGATTACGGCGCACCACTTTCAAACTGATCACGAAGCAGTTTACTTAGAGCAAGGCTATATTGTAAATAATTTTTCTCGAATTGCCGGTTGGTTCGACGAACCTTTCGGAAACTCATCGGCGTTGGCCGCATATTTTTGCGCGAAACATGCGAAAGACAGCGGAATCAACACCATGCTAGCAGGTGATGGGGGGGATGAACTGTTTGCAGGGAACAGTCGGTACGCAAAACAGAAATTGTTCGAACCCTACACAAATATGCCCTCTTCTTTACAACATCTATTGAAAGGCATATTTGTGAAAACTCCACTGAGCAAGCTTCCTGGATTTAAGAAAGTCGCCAGCTATATTCTTCAAGCTGAGAATCCTCTACCGGACAGATTGCAAAGCTACAATTTTATGCATCGGTTTCCCTTAGAAGAAATATTTACCGAGGATTTTTTAAGAAGTATAGACAGTCAAAAACCACTCGTTCAGCTGAGGGAACGTTATAACCAGGCAAACTCAAAAAACGGTGTGGATAAAATGCTGTATCTGGACTGGAAGTTTACGCTGGCAGACAATGATCTGGTAAAAGTTTCCCGAATGTGTGAATTTGCAGGTGTTAACGTTAGATATCCACTTTTGGAAAAGGAATTAGTTGACTTTAGTTGTACCATACCTGCGCGGATAAAGTTACCCGGACAAAAATTGAGGGCCTTCTATAAAAAGGCGATGAAAGGGTTTCTTGCGGAGCAGACGTTGTCAAAATCCAAGCATGGATTCGGCTTACCTTTCGGACGGTGGATGCGAACTACGCCTGAATTAATTCAATTGACTGAAAAAACATTACAGAGCTTAAAACAACGAAATATTGTGACTAACTCATTTATAGATAAGGCATTGCTCATGCAAAAAGATGAGCATTCCGCGTACTATGGCGAACTTATATGGATATTGATGGTGCTGGAGCTGTGGTTGCAGAGCCGCAACCTGTGAACCTTGCAGATAGAATAGGCTTTAGGTTAGAGAATTGAGCTTTCGTCGTCCAACAAGTCACAACCCTAAGTTTTTAGATCGGGATGTAAAAATGTATTCTTCCTCACGGCCAATTGCTTTGGTCATTGGTCTCTGTAGCCATGGACTGGCAATGGCTCGCGCATTGAACCGGTCTGGAGTAGAAGTGCACGCGCTGGAAGCAAATATGAAGCTGCCAGGTGCATTTACAAATTCCGCTACGATTCATCAAGTAAAGAGCATCAAAGATACGACTTTAGTAGATGATCTAGTTAGATTCAGAGGAGCGATTCCGTCCCATAGAAAAATCGTGTTACTACCAACCAATGATAATAATGTAAGAGTCATAGCTGCTAATATTGACCTGTTGAAGGAAAGTTTCTTAATCAGCTGGTCTCATTGCTCAGAAGATATTTCCAGGCTGTTGCAAAAAAGCAATATCGAAAAACGCTGTGAAGAAACTGGATTGTTGTATCCTAAGTCTTTTGTCATTCAGTCCAATGAAGATATTTCCCTGGCATTCAAAAACATAAGATCACAGGCGATTATCAAACCTGTTCAGCCACAGTCTGGATTTAAGACTCTCAAATGTTCAAATGAAGAAGAACTGAGAGCGATTGTAGATAAGTATCGGTCTGACCTCCCATTTCTTATTCAGGAATGGATACCTGGAACAGATAAAGATCTGTATTTTGGTGCGCTTTATCTTAGCCAAGGAAGAGTAATAACAAGGTATGCTGGTAGAAAATTAGAGTCTTTTCCACCCGCCATGGGACAAACAACCGTTGCAGTTGATGTTAATGACGATGCCATTCTGAATGTTACTGAAAAATTTTTTGAAGGCTTAAGTTTATCCGGCCCCCTGTCTCTCGAATGCAAAAAAGATAAGAACGGGAATTACTGGATAATAGAACCTACTATAGGACGAACCGATTTTTGGGTAGGGTTATGCATTGCGTCCGGCTGTAATCTTCCGTATTTGGAATACCTGGATTGTCAAGGATTGGCTTCTAAACAAGAGCCTGATTACAAGAAGACAATATGGTTTGATAGTGAGCGTGATATTACCGCGTTTCCGAGGCATTTACGGAAATGTTTTGGGCGACAAAGTCTTTCGCCAACGTTCTCTTTTTTTGATGTGAATGATATGAGGCCTTTTCTGAAAGGACTCGCGTTGGCATCTTTGTTGGTTATTAAGTCACTTGCTAGAAGAATTCGTCGCTGATGCGCATCTTTGTGATAACTGACCTGAACAAACTACCGGTTTCGTTCGTTGAACTATTGGATACCGCAGAACTGGACTGTATTTTTTTAGGCTTTGGTTGGTTTAAGAATCTAGGCGACTCTGTTGCATCCAGGAATGGGTGCCTTAAACTGCTATGCCTTGAAGATTCTGGTGGCACCGCTCTGGCATTGTTACCTTTGTGGCTAAGAAGTGAAAAACGAAAATTTTTTTCGATCAATCACCTCTCAGGGTTGACCAATTACTATACGCCTACGTTTGATTTGATATGGAACTCAAACAAGATAACTAAGGTCGAAGCGTTAGGGCATTTATTACAAGAAGTAAAGAGTTTCTCTTCTGACTGGCATGTTTTTGACTTATCTCCGCTCACGAGTACGGTAAAAAATGAATTTCATAACGCTTTAAACGGTGCCGGAGCATCTGTATTCCCTTACTTTGTAACGTCTAACTCTTTCCAGTTGATTGATTCATCATTGGCTGAATATCTCGCCGGGCGGCCGAGCAGAGTGAGGAATACAGTCCAACGCAAATTAAAAAAGTTAAACAAGCAGGGAAATTGGCAACTCTCAATTTTTCGTACTGAGGAAGGATTGCAAGAACAAATAGATGCCTATCATCATGTTTATAATGGCAGCTGGAAAAACAAAGAACCTTATCCCGAATTCATAGATGGTTTGTGTAAACTAGCTGCACGGAAAGGCTGGTTAAGACTTGGTTTGATACGAATACAAGGGGAACCAGTGGCCGCTCAAATTTGGTTGGTTGCCAATGGCTCTGCCTATATCTACAAACTGGCTTATGATGAACATTTTAAAAAATACTCTCCGGGAACAGTATTAACACACGCGATGATCGAGTGTGTTATCGGCCAGGACTCGGTAAAGAAAGTTGATTTTTTAACGGGAGAAGATAATTTCAAGAAAGAATGGATGGACAGTTACCAGAATCTATATGGTGTTCAGGTGGTCAATTTGAAAAGCATGCAAGGTTTCTGTATGTACATCGTAAACAAGATTTCAAGTATACGAAAATTTCTCGTTGAAAAGTACTATAAGGTGAAAGGTAAGAAAAATGATCGTTGATGATGTGATATCCGTAGTTTCCGAATGTTTACAAATTGATGCGAATACGTTGTCGCCCGCGTCGGGCCTTTTAGGCGTTATACCGGAGTTCGACTCAATGGCCGTTGTGACGGTGCTTACATCCCTGGAAGAGAATTTTGGAATTTTCGTGGAAGATGATGAAATTAGTGCTGAGACTTTCGAAAGTATACAAACGTTAGCAGACTTTGTTCAGTCAAAACTTTGAAATTATGATTACCAAGGCTGAATTTATTCAGGGTAGCAGAGGTAAACTCTTCTATCTCGAACGTTCTTCATGTTCCAAACCTAAATCCCTGTTGCTGGTTATTCAATCCTTTGGCGAAGAGATGAACAAGTCCCGTCACATGTTGACACAGCTTTCACAGAGGTTGGTCAAGTCAGAATATATGGTGATTCTGTATGATTTTTGGGGAACTGGAGATAGTGATGGAGAATTGGAAGACGCGACACTAGCGCTCTGGCGGGATGACCTCAATCATGTAATGAAAAAATTGGCCGGTGATTTTGAGTGTCCGATTTCTGTGCTCTGCCTGCGAGCAGGTACAATGGTGTTGCTGGGATCAGAAACTGCTCGCACTTGGCGTACCGAAAACATTGTTCTGCTGAATCCTGTCACCAATGGAAAGCTGTTTTTGGGGCAACTGCTCAGATTGAAGCTTGCTGGGAGCTTGTTTTCGGGGGACTCAGGGGCTCCAACTATGGCCGACCTCAAGCATCAATTGACCACTGAAGGTGGGATAGAGGTGGCTGGGTATTACATTTCAGAAACATTAGCTCGAGAAATGGAAGAATTTGAAATTGGAGTTTTCGACGAGTTTCTACGAACACCAAACGAGAGTCAGGCGAATATCCATTGGATCGAGTTAAACTCTCAGGAAAAGCAAGATGTGTCACCACAAGCGAAAAAAGCAATATCCGCTATCCAGGCAAACAACATGACCGTCTGTTCGAGAACACTCAAAGCCCCTCAGTTTTGGTCGACTCAGGAAATAACTGTGGCCTCTGACTTACCAGAAGTGGTATTACAATGTCTTCAATAAACGAGTCCGCAGTGGTATTCCAGGGGAAAGAGGGTAGTCTGGTGGGCATCCTAACCAGGAATCCTGAAGCTGAATCTGGAGAGACTGGTGTGCTCATTGTTGTCGGCGGTCCTCAAAACAGGGTGGGGAGTCATAGGCAATTTGTCTATTTAAGTCGGGCACTAGCTAAGGCCGGAATTCCGTCTTTTCGATTTGACTACAGCGGTATGGGAGATGGTGAAGGGGAACTTTCTGATTACCTTTCTAGTTCGGATGATATTCTTACGGCGATTGATATTTTTACGAGTGATTGCGAAGGTATTAAAGAGGTCGTGTTGTGGGGTTTGTGTGACGCTGCATCCGCAGCGCTACTCTTTATGCAGAAGCATGCAGATCCAAGGGTAACAGGGCTGGTATTACTGAATCCGTGGGTAAGACTTGAAAAGAACAAGGCTGATACTATCGTTCGCCACTATTATTTAAAGCGCTTGACTGATCCGCAATTGTGGAAAAAAGTTCTAAAGCCCAATAAAGCTATCATGTTATCAGCATTCGCATTTTTAAAAACCCTCACGCAAGTAGCGAAACAAAAAATCCAATCATTGATACCAACCTTAAATGGGTCTTCAACTTCAGCCGGTGGCTCTACAGAAATACAGTTTACGAACGAAAATTATGTTTCTCACATGTACAGGGGATTGAAGGGATTCGAAGGAGCGGTGCTGTTTATTCTCAGTGAGTTTGATATGACCGCAGATGAATTCAGAGATCTTTTGAAATGGGATGCTTCCTGGAAGGCGGTGCTGGGAGAGTCGGGTAGTAAGGTCAGTACAGTAAAAGGTGCGAACCATACGTTCTCTTCATCAGAATGGCGATCAGAGGTTGAATCGTTAACCTCTGATTTTGTACTTGATTTAGTAAAAAAATCCAGAGCATAGAAGCTCGTTCATTCAATTTGACTTTGAGTAGCTAACAGGTGGGTAGAGTATACCCACCACCTTTAGAGCTAACTGAAGCTTACTGTTACTGTATGGTCGGAGGTTTGTATAGAAGAACCTGTCGATCAACAAAAAGAATCACGCCACTTTCGTAAATCGTAACTGGTACTGGTTTTTCGTATTTACTGAACGGCGGATTATAGTTCTGAACTTCCGCAAACTGGTTGTTAGTGCTATCAAAGGACCACAATGCTTCTTTGGTGAATATGAGGTAGTGCCCAGACTCCGGGTGTACCAGTAATTGGTGTTGCCCAATGCCAATTTCAAATGGTGCATCCGTCAGCCGTTCAATGTTACCGAATCGATCCATCCGATTTACAACGGTCTTACTGTAATTCCCGCCCATAAAAATAATTTCTTTCTGTATTGGGTTGTAACGCATTAGGGCATGGTAGCCAACCACGTCAAGCGGTCCCATTTCGATCCAGTGATTGGCGCCGTTTTCAAGGTATAGGAGAGAGTTTCTGCTGAACCTAAAGAGGCCATCCAACTCAGGGAAATACTCTATACTGGTCCCCAGATCTCCTGAAGGAACTGGTAGTTCTGGCAGTGATTGCCAGCTGTTTGTTTCAAGAGAATATCCATATACTCTTCTTGAGTCAGAGGGGTGATGGTAAAACATTCGGTTATTTGCATCCAACGCGTTATTACCGTAGATATGTCCGAAATCGGTATCTTGAGGCCAGTCTTCTACATCCAAAGTTCGCCATACATCTGCTTCGCTCTCATAAGAAATAAACTTGGACTCTTTTCGGTAACCTAAGTAAAAAAATGACTTACTTACGGGGTCCCACATTCCATCGTCTGTCCAGCCCGCGATATGATAAGAACGCCCCTCTGACGTTTGTACCTGCATCAAATCGTGATTGAAATTGGATGTTTCCAGTTGTGCCCATTCTCCAGGGTTTAAAGTCTCTGCTGCCTGTTGAAGTGTAGCTGCAGTCACGGGAGGTGGGTTTCCGCCGCCGTTTTGTTCATCCTCTCCTAAGTCAGATCCATTATCTCCCGAGCCCGTTGAGTTTTCTGGTTTTGCCACCCAAGTAATTGACGCGTAACCCCCTTTTTCAGCAAACGCTGCTAAGGTATACGTTTCTGGTGTTGATTTCCCTTGAATGGTTAAAGCGGGTGAATCTGCAGCAATTGGAAGACCTCTGTTGAACCACACCAGAGTCACGTCTCCATTATCCGCCGTTGATATGTTGGCACGCAGGATCGTCGTTTCGTTTTCTGGCAATGAGACTTCAAGAGATGTATGTGTTATCGCGTTTATAACGGGTGTTACCGCTCTGGGATTGTCTTCATCTCCGGGCACGTCGCCAGAAGAGCCTCCTGATCCGTTATCATCGTCGTTGTTGCCGCTGTCATTTGGTGTATTCGTAGAGATGAAAATTGCGGGATGTAAATTGTTCAGGGTGTCTTCTTTGGATATGAATCGATGGTTCTCCCCATTAGATGTCAGTACCAGATTTAACTGTCCGGAATTCCAGTTCGATTTTACAAACTCTGTAACATCAAGCTCTACAAATCGCGGGGTGTCATCATCAATCAGGTGATAAGTGTTGTAGGGTGCATCTCCGTTTTTGAGTCCATTGGCGTCGTACCAATCGCCAAAATAGTTTAGCCAGGGAGCGCGGGAGCTGTAATCTCTGTACTCTCGTGTCGCACCCGCAAGATTGTGACTTCCTTCGAACCAACTAGCATCACCTTGGAACAGGTTTAGCTGAAGATCACCATACTGAGCTTCATCAAAAAGAACAAGTTTTGCAAAAGTGATTTCAGTACTGTCTATGTTGGTATCTGCGGGAAATCGCAAATACATTGGTCCACTTGATTTAATATAGGGCAAACTTCCCATTGCTTTATATGTGGATGCATCCAGGTAGGTATCTTCTAAAACTTCCAGCTTGGTGTATTGGCTTGAGGTTATGGTGATATCCCAGGAGTGAGACGATGACATTCCGAGGGCATCTGTTGCCACTATTGAGTATCTAACCGTACGTTGTTCTTCGCCAAGAGGCACATTAATCTGCAATGAGTTTCCGGTGGCTTCCAACAATGTTCCGTCGGCATACCAGGATATGGAGTAGCTGTCAGACTCTGGATCAGTGATATCCGCAGACAGTGTTACTTGCTTCCCGATTTCAACGCTCAGGGAATTTGAGCCTGGTAGTGGATTATGAATGACTGGCGGAGAATTACTTTCAGGCTCCGGCAAAGGGGCATTGGGATCAAAATTTGCTGGCCCTATGTACTCTGATGCAATGACGATATTGTCTATGTATGCATAAATATCCTTGTCAATGGGCGTTGTTCCGCCGTGATAAATATTCATCCAAATTCGATCAATTTTTATATGTCCATAATCCAGCTCTCTGAATTTTAGACTCTCCAGGGCAAAAGCTGGTTTTCCATCGACCCATACGCGCAATTCGCCATCATTTTCACCTGGCGTGTTCAATCGAATGTACTGCTCAATTGCATACCAGCGATTCTTTTCAAATGCTCCAGCCTCATCACCATTCCAAATCAGTGAATCCCCGTAATACCCAGGCATGTCAGCGTGATAGAGGTAAGTGCCCACAGGAACTTTCCCCGTATGTGGATTGTTTTCCCGTAATACAGTCTTAAAGTGACCACGAGCAGACCAACCGTTGGTTCCGTTTGACGTTCTGCCCCCCCAGCCGCCTGCGTGATCCGTTCCTTCATAAGTACCTGCAATGCCAGGTAGTTTACCGCCTTCGATCGTATCCCAACTTTCTCCAAATCTAAGATAGTACCTGAAATACACAGAATTAGGTTCTTCAAAGCCTTTGTCTTTAAATAAATAGTTGAGGTTTAAAGCAGTGAGATCTCCTTTTGGTAAATGCACCTGCAGCGCTTTGCCCTGCAGCGACACAAAATTTTCGGCTGCGTTTTGATTAACCCGGCTTAAAGTGCCCCTGTCTTGTCCAAAACTCCAAACATTTCCCCAATTGCTACTCTCAAAGTTAGAGGCCAGGTAGACTCTTGGATCATTCTGTATCAAGTAGTCATTGGGGTAATCCTTGGAAATGCTTTCTTCCGGTGTCGTAAAACTATAAGAGTTGTAAGTTGGAGATGCGCGAAACACATTTAGAGTTGTATCTCCCCCATATTGTTTTTCTGTCGTATACACCTTTAATTCAGCGAAATACACTTCACCGGTAACCTGTTCAAGGGGGAAGTGCATTAAGATAGAGCCGGTAGAGGAAAGTGTCTCCAGATTTCCCAAGCATTTGTAAGTACTTTCAGAGAGGGCTGCGTCAGAAGAAACCGGTATATTAAACTGTCCGGATGACGTGGAGATATGTAATTGTGCAAACTTACTTCCACTTGACTCACGACTGTGCAAGGTTGCGGACCCTGCCGATTGAGCAGTTCTACGCAGAAGAATCCCCTGATTGGGAATCCCATGATTAATCCATTGGCTGACCAACGATGTGATATCTGTGGTGATCTCTTGCTCCACGTCCAAATCGGGAATGTAAATTTGTGAATAGGCGTTTAATCCTTGGGATACTCCGCTCTCGTCCTGCCAATCACCCATGAAGTTTTGCCAATGTGAATGAACACCTCTATTGAAGTAATCCCGAGTCGCACCTTCATGCGTTGAAGAACCATCACATGCGCCCTCTGCCCACATGGGCACACTACCATTGACGCACGTAGCAATACTCATGGAGGATAGTAAGAGAAAATACTGGTGCTTTCCGAGAAACTTCATAATCTACCTTGAAACCCCAACTACGCGTTCTAGTTACTTTTTACAATGTTTTAACGTTCTGGCATTGCTAAATGTTGGAAATCTAGCTAAGAACACTTGTATTTCTAAGTCTAACTCTTTTGCTTGTAACATTGATGGTTAATTCGTATTAACATGTAGTAATATGCGTTGCCTCTCATTTTGGGAAACGACCCCGCACGCATTTTATTGAAATATAAAGATTTGTCAGATACATCTATGCATATTCAAAGAAGCGGCTATTCGTTGACTATTGGTTTGCGCTTTTTTTGAGTAATTCTCTGTTAGAATTTGTGTGGCTATGTCAGTCCGATCAGGACAACCAACCAAAAGAATAACTGTTTTGCTCTCAACACAAGACACTTGAAGAAGAATTCAACTGACGACAAGAGCATTTACTAGAGTTATAAGTGCTTATGAAGCTATTCGAATGCACCTACACTTGTAACAGTACCCCATCTGTCAAATAAACCGATTTAAACAGAGAAACTGCGCATGGAAGATATAGCTTTTCCCGGAGATCAAAAATATTGTCTGGTTATTAAGATTCCAGAAGGATCGGATGAAGTGAGGGTAGAGGGTTTCGATATAACGAAATCACCCACCGGAATGTTTGGCTTTTCTGGTGTCAAGGACGACCTTCGCTGGCAGATATCCCGGGGTCAATTCGAACTCACCAATGATCGATTTGGTACTTACCAGATATATTTTTCTGAGCTACCTGATGGCACGGTACTGATCAGCAATTATATATCTGAGTTGATCGCCAGAGGCGTACAAACCACATTGAATGATGAAGCACTCGCTGTTTTCGTGCGTTTAGGCTATTTTTTGGGGGATGCGACTCCATTCAAAAATATAATAAATTTACCCCCCAATAGTACCCTGGTTGTCTCATCCGATGGATTGAAAGTTACAACGAAAAAACCCTATCAATCCAGCACCCAACAGCCACCATCATTTAAGCAGGCCCAGCTACTTTATGGCGACCTTTTTCAACACGAGATGGAAACATTCCTCGCACAATATTCTCAATATAAAATAATGCTGCCAATCTCCGGTGGCAAGGATTCCAGGCATATTTTACTCGCGTTGATGGAAGCCGGACGACCGCCGGATTATGCCATTACATGTGAAAGATTTGCACCGAGTATGAATGAAGATGTAGAGGTTGCAAATCAGTTATGTCAGTTTGCAGGACTTAAACAGACTGTGCTACCACAGTCAGATCAGTTATTTCAGCAGGAAATCGATAACTTCTATTTGAACAGCTTTTGTGCCGATGAAAACAATTGGGCGCTACCAATTGCCAATTTCTGGAAAAATATTACCGAGCCAAAACTATTGTTCGATGGCATCGCAGGCGATGTACTTTCAGCGAGTTTGTTTACGACGCCAGAACGTGTGAATCTTTTCGAGGGTGAAAAATTTGGCGATCTTGCGCGATTTATAATTAAAAAAGATGGGCACTTGACAGATTATCTCTCGCCCGAGCTAAAACGTCGCTGGTCCGATGAAATTGCAGAAGAGCAAATTGAGTCAGAGCTCCTAAAATATGCGGGGGACGGCAACGGGATTGGCCATTTTTATCTCTGGAACCGTTGCATACGCGAAATTGCGCATCTCCCAAGAACCTACATGGGGCGATACGGGATTGCAGCAACTCCATTCTTGTTTGAAAACGTGTTTGACCTGTTGATCAATCTTCCCAGCCATTATTTTTATGGTAAGTCCTTCCATATGGAAACAATGGCATTACGTTACCCCAAGTACAAAGATATTCCGTTCGCAACCAAAAAAGGATCGACGAATTTTTCACTGGCTACTCGTTTAAAGTTTGTTTCTGACGTGTTTGGCTACCTATTTAGTACGAAAGAGGTGCAGAGCCAAGTGAACATGCAGTATATAGCTCCAAGACTTGTGAAGGGGATTCTATCCCCCACATTTGGAACTCACCTGCACTCGTTGATGGTGGGCCCGCTCTATCTGGCAACACTCAAGCGTTTAGTTCAAAACTGCGCACACGGTTAAGGCATTATTCATGGATATAGGTAAGCGTGTTGTCTCTTCCTTAAAGTGGTTGGCCATTGCCAAGCTTTTAGGCCAGGTGATCACCTGGTGCATCACCATTCTAGTCATACGGTTGCTGACTCCCGCAGACTATGGATTGATGTCCCAATCGATGGTGATTATCGGCTTTCTTGCGTTAATCAATGAAATGGGAATGGGGGCCGCATTAATCCAACGCAAAGAGATCGATAAGCTGGTTAGCAGCCAGGTGTTTGGGTTGGCTTTGCTTGTAAATATTACCGTTTTCCTTGTGGTATGCCTTTGTGCACCTCTGATAGCGATGTTTTTCCGGGAACCGCAATTGGAAGCGATGATTTATTATCTCGGTTCTGGCTTTCTGGTCAGCTCGTTTCTCATCGTACCAAATGCGATTCTGAACCGAAGAATGGAGTTCAAAAAGAAAGCATTCGTCGATCTGCTTACTATGCTGTCGTCGAGTATCGCCACTATTCTGCTTGCATATCAAGGGTTTGGCGTATGGTCCCTTGTGTGGGGACATTTGGCGGGGGTAATTGTTCGAGTAGCTGGAATCAACCTGGCAATGCAGTACTGGATATTCCCCAGCTTCAATCTCAAAGGAATGAAAAGCATTCTAACCTTTGGCGGAACAATAACTGGAGATCGAGTTCTTTGGTACTTCTATTCTCAAGCAGATATGGTCATTGTGGGAAAATTGTTGGGCAAGGAAGTCCTTGGCTTTTACTCAGTTGCAATGCAACTGGCAACACTACCTATGCAAAAAATTTCAGGGATGTTGAATGAGGTTGGTTTTTCTGCTTTTTCGCGGGTTCAGGAAGACAAAGCTCAATTTTCCTCGCATTTTCTGAAAGCAATCAGAGTGGTGAGTGTATTTGCGTTTCCTGTCTTTTGGGGAATATCAGCGGTAAGCCCGGAAATTGTAACTTTGTTCCTCGGGGAAAAGTGGCTGTCCGCAATTTTACCAATGCAGGTCCTGGGCGCAATCATTCCAATTCGAATGGTCTCTACCATTGCTTCTCCCGCACTCGCCGGAAAGGGGAGGCCTGATGTCAGCCTAGTCAACCTGATGATTGCCAGTGTTATTATGCCCGTCGCGTTTCTCGTTGGAGTGCAGTGGGGGCTTGTTGGAGTTTCTCTCGCTTGGTTGGTAGCCTATCCCATCACTTTTTTAATTATGCAGATAAGGGCGTTAGTTGCATTGGAAATAAGCAAAAGCGTTTATTTCCGCCAGCTTTTTAAACCCGTAGTTCCTGCGCTTGGCATGTATTCATCTGTTATTGGTGTTCGTGCGCTTTTAGCGCCTCATGCGAGTAATGAATGGATTATGTTCTCTATGTTGGTCATAACTGGTGTACTGACCTATGGAACTTTACTTTGGATCATGCAAAGAGCGCTTGTTTCAGAAATGATAGGGATAATCAAGAAGGGATAACCATGGCGAATCAGAAAAAGTTAAAGATTTCATTCGTGGGTGATGTTTGTCTGTCACTCAATGTATTGGATGTGATGAAGAAACAAGGAGACTCTTTCCCCTTCGAGTACCTCAAGAGTGTATTGCATGACACAGATATTAACGTAGCGAACCTGGAGTGCTGCTTCTCAGATGAAAGTTCGGTCGATAATAGAAGACGAATGACGGTTCCTTCTTCAGTTGCTACAAACTTCTTTAAAAAGTCGGGATTTCATATTCTGGGGCTTGCGAACAACCATATCATGGATGGCGGACCAAAGTCCCTCGAGAACACCATTGGCCTCCTGACACGGGAAGGTATTCCCTTTTTTGGGGCGGGCAAACACAAGGCAGAGGCAGAATCCATCTTATACTATGATTTTCAGGGGGTAAATATAGCGTATTTCGGGGCCTGTGACGTTTCCAAATTTGATGCAAAGGAAAATAATCCTGGGGTCGCACCATGGAACGAGAAACGGTTGATTGAACAGGTCGAAACTGCAAAGAAAAAAGCGTCGATTATTGTTGTAGTGTTACATGGTGACCTGGAATTTACCGAAGCCCCCCAACCTAACCGAATAAAACTGGCGCGTCGTCTTGCTGACGCCGGAGCCAACCTGGTAATACAACATCACCCCCATGTGGTTCAGGGTGTAGAACACTATAAAAACAGTGTTATTGCTTATTCTTTGGGGAATTGTGTATTCCAAGTGAAGGGGAATCATTACCAGGAACTCCACCAAGGAACAGACCTGGGAATCGCATTGGTGGCGGAGTTTGATATTGACAGGGAGCCCAAGTTAAGCGGATATGAAGTGAGACCCTTTCGTGTTGGAGCACAGCATTGTCCTGAAAAACTCGATTCAGTCAGCCTGGACAACTGGAAGACACAGTTTGCGAGGTTAAATTCATTTGTAGAGGACGATAAATCGGTTCAAGCGCTGTGGCATAAGCGAGTAAGGGCGGAAGCCAATCGTCGCTTTGGAGATATCTATTGGGCAATGAGAAGGATGAATTTTAAACTAGTGCTGAAGGAACTGCATCACCTCATACGCTCTCCAGAAGAGAGGCGGTGGCTCGCAGGTTTTTTTGCCAGTTTTATCAAATAGAACATATGCATTCCAATGTCTGCTTGAGGAGAGTAATGCCATGGGTAGCATTGTGCCTGGGGGTATTGGCCATTGTTGTTTTCATCCAAGACAACCAAAAACACTCAGAATCACGCTCCAATTATTACTCAGATAACTTACTTAGCCGTACAGGGCTTCTTAACGCCAATCACGTGGATTTTTGGTCATCCATGGAAAGCCATCAGGAATTTGGATTTTCGGTACTCAATGATATTTGTGGGCGATCAGACCTTAAAAACCTCGTAAGTTGCTTTGCTGTGACACAACGCATCGAATTGCTATCCCAGATCAGAGACCAACTGATTCAATTTAACGTGGTTAGTTGTTCAAAAGAAGGAAATCGAAACAATTCCTGGTTGCTCGCACTTTATCTTGATCTACTTTCCGACCACTTCAATTCGTTGCTAACTGAATTTCCAGAAACCCTAATCAAACTTGAAGAGAGTTTATTACATTGCCTGAGTTTACTCGAAGGAAACGAACTGTCTTTATGGCATGGACGTTTTTCTATAGCGTCTGAGACTTACCTACTGGCAGTATTTTTGGCCAAGTTCAGAGGTCAAAAGGAGTTACTCCATCAAGCTGAACAGCACTTTAAGAAAAATGTCGCTGCGATCAGACTGACAGAGGGTTGGCCAGAAGGCTACAATTATTGGATAAACAACAGAGCTCTGACCTTTCTTCTCGCTGTTTCTCTACATTTAAAACTCAACGGTGATATCCATACAAAACAAGACCTTAAACAGCTGGTTCATCGGATCGGCCTTTGGCACGTTTATATGACTCGGCCGGATAATAGAATATCCCCCATAGGAGACGAAGGCCCCAGAGTAGATCTAAAATACGAAACTCGAAAAGTTATCGATTTAATTGCAAAAATTACAGACAAAGAAATTTTCAGGATTTATGCTCGATACCTCACAACGCTCCACAAAGAGGAGGCCTATCACGAAAACTACCGGTGGTTGATTCCCTTCATATTCGACGCACAACCTCACACCCAAAATAGTGCCCAGCAAAACACATTAAAAGAAGCTGCTGCAGGACTGCCTGACGTTGAATTGTTTGGTAAAGAAGCATACAACCAGGTAGTTATCAGGGATGGCTGGGACGAAAACGGAATTTTTTTTCAACTCAGAGCATCCCAACAATTTACTCATCACCAACATAGTGATGCTGGACATTTTACGGTGTTCAATCGCTTTCCTGTATTTGTTGATGGCAGCGTGTACGATTCCTTTCGATCACAGAATAGAAGGCTATATTCAGGGCAAACAGTGTCAAAAAACAGCATCCTTATTCGTCCGAATTGTGACTGGTCCATTTTACGAATCCTTCGAAATGGAAACCCTTCGGGAAATCAGCGGGCCGTATTTGATGGGGGAAGCAGCATCACATCCATAGACCATTGGCGGCAAAACCTGGAAAAAGGCCTCTTTCTTAAATTTTCGGAGTTAATGTCGAACTCTCAAGGTCGGGAGGGGGCACCGGTTAAAATTAGTGCTAATATCACCAAAGCATATGATCTTTGTAGAGATGGAGAGGGAAGTAAGGGAATCGATCAGAAAGTCGTTAGACAATTTGAGTATCAAAAGGCTCAAAAAACGCTACGAATTACAGATGATATCCGGGCTTTTGGGCGTAGCTCAAATATCACCTTTCTGTTTCATACGCTCGAATCTCCCATTTTTTCAGAGAAGGACAACACAAGAGCAAAAATATACCGCAACGGGGAAGTATTGGCTGAAATTCGCTTTCTATCAAGTCAGCCACTTTCTATACAAGTGGTTGGCGGGGATGGCAAACAGTTTTTGATTCCTGATCCAGAGGGTCATGGATTTTTAAATATTCCTGCCGAGTCTCCAACGAGGCCTTGGTTTGACAATCCGAAATGGCAATTACAGGTCAATATGCAATCTAGCGGAGATTCAAGCATAAAGTTGGTTTCTGAAATAAAATTATACACAAGAGATGATTAGAATCTGGGAGACGAATAATGTTGTGGATAAACGCGAGTATTAAAAAAAACTCTAGGAGATAGGATTTGAAAGTCACAGTTTTTGGTATTGGATATGTCGGACTGGTTCAGGCAGCAGTTTTGGCTCAAGTTGGCCATGATGTTGTATGTGTCGATGTGGATCAAAGCAAGGTCGAGAACTTAAAAAAAGGCATTATTCCGATTTATGAACCTGGATTAACACCATTGGTTCAGGAAAACTATAACGCCGGTCGCCTAAGTTTCACAACTGTCGCGGAAGAAGGCATTCAGCACGGAAAGCTCGTATTCATAGCGGTTGGCACACCTCCAGATGAAAATGGCTCTGCAGACCTGCAATATGTGTTAAAAGTAGCAGAAACCATCGCCACACACATGCAGGAATACAAGGTGGTGATTAACAAGTCAACAGTACCGGTTGGTACCGCTGACAAAGTTCAGGCGAAAATTCTGGAAGTGCTTCAGCAGCGGAATGAGACTATTGCATTTGACGTGGTTTCCAATCCGGAATTCTTGAAAGAAGGCGCCGCGGTAAATGACTGCATGCGTCCAGATCGAATCGTAGTGGGAACGGCGAGTGAAGACGTAAAAGATTTGATGCGTGAACTGTATGCACCGTTTTCACGTAATCATGACAAAATAATTTTTATGGATGTTCGTTCGGCGGAGCTCACTAAGTACGCGGCAAATTGCATGTTAGCGACGAAGATTTCTTTTATGAACGAAATGGCCAATCTTGCTGAAAAGCTCGGCGCAGACATTGAAATGGTGCGACATGGTATTGGTTCTGATGCAAGAATAGGTTACCAGTTCATCTATCCAGGGTGCGGATACGGCGGCTCATGCTTTCCAAAGGATGTACAGGCGCTAATTCGCACGGCCAATGATATCGAATACACGCCATCCATTTTAGAAGCGGTGGAAAAGGTCAATAACAATCAAAAACACAAGCTGTTTCAGCACGTATGTACGGAATTTGGCACATCACTGCAAGGTATGCAGTTTGCTGTTTGGGGGCTCTCGTTTAAGCCACAAACTGATGACATGCGGGAAGCATCCAGTCGCGTATTGATGGAGTCTTTGTGGAAGGCCGGTGCTAAGGTCAAAGCCTATGATCCCGAGGCCATGAGCGAATGCCAGCGCATCTACGGTGAGCGCGACGACCTCATGCTCATGGGTACAAAGGAGGCTTGTTTGAGTGAATGCGACGCATTGATCATATGCACCGAATGGTCACAGTTCAGAGCCCCCGACTTTGAGTTGATTCAAAGCAAGTTGAAGAGCAGGGTAATCATTGATGGCAGGAATCTTTATGATCCTCGCCTGATGAAGAAAAAAGGCTTTAAGTATTATGCTATCGGGCGGGGGGAGAGCGTAACACCCGTTTTCTGATTGTCGTTCAATTGTGAAACAAGCCATGCGCCGATAGGCATGGCTTGAACATTCAGGAGGTCGCGTTAGAACACACTCGCAGAACGTTTGTGTTTCGCACCACCAAACATTGAATACAGGACGCCGACCGGAACGCTCACTGCGAGCAGTCCGCAAGCAAGTAACAGCGGCCAGATGGTAGCAGCTTGATCATAATTGAATGCAGCCAGGGCATAGATGGAGCCCAGCCAAGCGAACGCAGCAAGCACGTAAACCAGTGCGGAAGACAAACCGTCAAAAATATTTTCCAATACACTTCTTTTCATAATCCCTCACCTCGGTATGTGGCCTATGGCTGGCCAGGTTATTTATCCTTTGCTTACCTCTATTGAAGCGGCTTTGGTGAATCTTCGCAACCGTGAAAGTCTGGAAATGCGGGAGAGGTATCGCCTACTATGTTAACCGGTTCAATAGTATAGTAATTGTTGAATCTTCAGCGTTTTAATATTAGAATCACGCGCTCTTCAAGAGGCGAAACGCTTCTTATCTCTGCTGCTCGATGCCCGGGTGGCGAAATTGGTAGACGCAAGGGACTTAAAATCCCTCGGTGGCAACACCGTGCCGGTTCGATTCCGGCCCCGGGCACCATCTCTTTCTGTGATCCGACACTCGAATTCCAAATTGCTTACTCACCTTTCAACGAATTGATCTACACTGAAAGCTATTGAGTAACATTTCTACCTATATTTCGAATAGAGGATCTGGCTCCATGGCTGATGGGCACGAAAGAAGAAGACGAAAACGTTTACCGTGGCTAAATCTGGAAGCGAAATTACGCGTTAAAAAGTCAATGTTTTCAAGCGCATGGCTGGAAGTCAGGCCATTTGACTACAACCAGCTTGGCATGGGCGTAATCACCATTCACGAGCTCGATATGGGTGATAAAATCAATATATCACTCAAACTTGATCTTGAAGTCGGGGAAATAGTCATTGAAGACTTGATTGCTGTCATACGACATAAGAGTGCGAAAAATGGGTTGAATACTTATGGCCTCGAGTTTGATACAGACACAAAGACATTCAAAAAACCGGAAACACAATCACACCTGGAAAAAATTGAACAAATTTTAGCGAAGCATGCCGAATTGGTGGAAAAATTAAATCGTTGATCATTTTTTCTGGTGAATTTGATATGATGACCATCCTCTCAATCGATGGTCTCTTAGTTTGAAGTCTAAGTATTTATCCTTTTTACTATCAACGCTTTTGTTTTTAAGTGTGGGCTCTGTATTTACTGTCGTCACGCTTTTTGGTAGTGAAGAACACACCGTCGAAGAAGTGCACATTTGCACTTCTGAATCAAATGAATGCTCCCACCAATTTACTGACGTTGGTACGACCCGTATAACTTGGCACCCTCAGCAGGCCTCTCATGAAAGGGGTGTAATCGTTACAATACAACTCCCTTCAGAGTCCACACCGGTGCTTCCTGCAACTATTGAGTTGACTGGTCGAGATATGTTTATGGGGGTGTTTACGTTCCCACTGACCCAAGTGAATGAGCTGAACTTTTCAACAAGCTTCGTGCTGCCTGTGTGTACTATTGACTCTACGATGGAATGGCTCATGAGTATGAATTTCAGGAACGCTGGCAGCAACTACCAGATAAGCATTCCAATCCAATCTGTACATTGAATTTGCCCAACTAAATGTGCGCATGATATAAACACGGTTACAACAAAAACAAGCAACTGTGTACGAAAGGAGTGAATGTCATGGTTGATTACGGGGAACACCTTAAAACCGCGCTTATCCGAAAAATTAACAAAGCGGAAAGGGAGCTTTATCAGCTCAAACTGGATTATTGCCGTTTTGTGTACGGGATTTCTCACCGATCCAAAGTATCGCTTGACGATGCCGCATTTCAGGTGAAGTCTGTTGACCTGGATTCAATGGAAAGAAACGAAGAGGGCGATTGGACCAAGCCTAACATTTCCGGTGTCAGGTTGGACAACCAGATGCAACCACTCAATGCAGAAATTGTCGCGTTAGGGCAGGATTGGAGCGTGCTGAGCCAATAACGTGCTTAGTCAAAACGTACTCGGTCAGCAGTGCACAAGGTCAGTTGAGTACCAAATATCGAGTCACGCTCCACGGTTAGCAGGCAGGTATCAGGCGATCAGCCCCCACTCATTAACGGAATGAAATAACCGTTGACTCTCGTCGACTTTCTTTTCGTTTAACCATTGAGACGCCGCTTGTTTCCCTGCGACAAACAGCGCTTGTTTGTATGTTTCTTTGGCGTCTGTCAAAAAGTCATTTCTGATGTACATTTCCGCAGACTCGTAGCTCAGTTTCAGATTCTTTGTCAGGACGAACATGATGATGTCGTCAATATCCAAATCGGCACACTCAAAATGACGAGCTATTTGTGTAGATGCACCAATCAGATAACAAACAATGGCTTTTACCAGCCAGTTATCTTCGTCGTTTAAATGTGTATCAGATTTAATCAGCCCATTCTGTCGAACTGACAACAGCTGAGCCGATGAGAAAATCTGGGCTTGCGTCAGACTTTTTATCCGTGCGTCCAGATTACTCGTCTTCGCAGACTGTCGTTTCGAGTTTAACGCGTCAGTGAGAGAGCTGAACTCAACGGCTGATTTTTTCAGCATGGCCGTTGCGTTTACATTGTCTGCGGCAAACGTATTGCTTTTGAACAGCGACAGCAACCTGACAACGAGGAAAGTTGTTAACGTAATCAGTAGCAGCTGCGTGAAAAATACGAGGTAAAACATAATCCTATATCCTCACTGTAGATCCATTTGTAATGTAAATTATATCGCAAGTGAGGAAATGTAACAGGACGTAGTTAGTGTAATTTGAGGGTATAGTTCACAAAACGACAAACCCGTCAGATTTGTTAAGATGCTGATTTCAATGACGTTGCTGGTAAAAAATATTGATACAATTGCTCAAAAGATTTCGGTTTGCAGAAATAGTACCCTTGCGCAAAATCACACTTGTTGATCACCAGAAAATCACGCTGATCAATGTTTTCTACACCTTCGGCAATGACCTTCAGGTTCATTTTATGTGCTATCGCGATGACGGCGGCAGTTATTTCCATATCATTCAGATCTTCGGGGATTTCTTTAACAAATGCTCTATCAACTTTCAGCTTGTCGACGGGCAGGCGTTTTAGGTACCTGAGGGAAGAATAGCCCGACCCAAAGTCATCAATGGTGATGGAAACGCCGGTAGACTTAATGAGATTAAGTCGTTTTATCACGGATTCAATATCGTCCATCAACATACACTCGGTAACTTCCAGTTCCAAATGTTCGGCGGATAACCCGGAGGCTTCCAGCGCGTCTTTGATAATCCACTCAAGACGGGGGTCTTTGAACTGTCTGGCGGAGAGGTTGACAGCCACACGCACGGGGTAGCCTGTGAGTTCCTGAAGAAGCTTTATCTGGACACAGGCGTTCTTCAACACCCAATTACCGATGGGCACAATCAATCCCGTTTCTTCAGCCACTTCGATGAATTTCTCCGGGCTCACATTGCCGTGAATCGGGTGGTTCCAACGAATCAGCGCTTCAACGCTCTGTACTTCGCCGGAACGCATGTGAACCTGTGGCTGGAACAAAAGAGAAAACTCATTAAATTGCAGGGCGTGGCGAAGCTCCTGCTCCACAGTTAACTGGTTTAATGCCTTAATATTGAGCTCTTCAGTGAAGAAATAATAGCCGTCCCGACCACGTTCCTTTGCCTTGTACAACGCCAGGTCCGCATTTTTCATCAGCGTTTCTGTGTTGGCGCTATCTTCGGGTGACAACGTGATGCCAATGCTGGTGGATACGATCACTTCTTGCTGTGACAGTTTGATCGGCTCTTTCAGCGTGGTCAGGATGTTCTTAGCCACCGTTGTCACGTCGCCGGAGTCTGAGATGTCGTTCAGTAGAATCGTAAACTCATCCCCGCCGAGACGCGCCACCGTATCTTGTGATCGCACGCAGGACTGAAGGCGTTTTGCCACAGTAAGCAAGAGCAGGTCACCAGCATCGTGACCGAGCGTGTCATTGATGCGTTTGAACTGATCCAGATCCAAAAACAGCAGAGCAACAGACTTACCATGCCGTTTCGCATTTTTTATGGACTGTTCCAGCCGATCCTGGAAAAGTCGTCGATTTGCCAGTCCTGTGAGTGAATCAAACAGGGCCAGCTTTTCCATCTTTTGGTTGGCTTCTTTGAGTTCGGAGACGTCAATGCCGGATACGACATAATTTGTGATATTCCCCTCGGAGTCTCTCACCGTTGTAACCGTGATCGCACTCCAAAAACCTTCACCGGACTTTTTCTTGCAGAAAACTTCACCCTTAAAATTGTCTTTCAGGCAAAGATTTGTGGATTGCATGTTGGCAAGCTCAGCGGCCTGGCAGTCTTCCGACGTCAACATATCGATCGTCTGCCCCAGAACTTCTCGGGACTTCCAACCAGTAATCATTTCAAACTTGCTGTTAACAAACTCAATTGTACCGTTGCTTCCCGTGATTAGAATGCTCGCGCCACTATTGGTAACCGCATTCGAAAGCTTTGACAGGGCTTGCTCGGTAATTTTTTGGTTGACTAAGTTGCTTTTAAGCTTTTTATTTGCGTTCACCAGCAAAAGGGAGAGGGTGCCTAATAGCATGGCGAAAAAAGCGCCGGAAATAAATAATAGGAGATGAGATTCAAAGTGAAAAAGAGAGTGGCTCGTGAGCACGAGCGCAACGGACATCGCTCCCACGAATACAAGCTTTTGAATTTGACCAAGTCCCGAAAACCATCTGAACATAGTTTTTATCCCGGTGTGAATAATATCCCTGTTTTGTAATTAAGGTCTTTCCATTTGTTGGGATCATTTTCGGTTATCATCTAACCAGATGCAATTGCGTTTGATGTAGGAATATACAGAGATAATGCAACACAATTGTTAAATCACCCACCGAGAAAGTCCGCTCAGTTACATTAGGTAAAACAAAGCTTGTCTTTTGTTGCTTATCCGCTCGTTTTTGGGACTTTCTGAACCAAAACAAGCGTAGACGTGTCAGCCTAACTCAGCCAATGATTACACAATGAAACATGTAAAATTGGCGTAACAATTTCTGAAATGTGACTTGGTAGTCATTAGAGGTTGGCAGGAAGGGGCTGTTGGGGCAAAAAAAACCAGTAGTCAGTGCTACTGGTTTTCTGTGGTAGAAGTTTATCCAATGTCGAGTAAGCTTTCGAAACCTATCCGAGTAATGATTTGGCCTCTGCCTGCCAACCATCACTGCCTTTGACTTTGGAGAACTGGGCGATCAGTTCTTTGTCAGCGGCGTTTGGATTGGCTACCTGCTTCAATGAATTGATCCCTGCCGCTTTCATCTGTTTGGCAGTCGCAGGGCCAACACCACTCAGTTTAGTCAGGTCGGCGTCATTGACTGCTTTCTTTACAGGTGTCTTCGTGGCCGGTGCTTTTGCAGTTGCTTTTTTCGGCGCAGCAGCTTTTTTGGCTGCAGGCTTTTTAGCGGCAGGTTTCTTTGCAGGTGCCACTTTCTTCGCTGCAGGTGCTTTCTTAGCGGGAGCAGGAGTGGCGTCAGCTGATTTCGTTGATGGCGCACCAGACTCGCTGCCTTTTGACAGCCCAACTTTCTGCAGTATGGAATGCTGCAAATCCGAAATTTCTTTCACGCGCTTGTCAAATTCATCCTGAAAGCGCTTCAGTTCCCGCTCTCTAATTTTTTCTGCATCGTCGAGCAGTTTTTTGATGGGTTCATGAATTTGATTTTGAAGCGTATCGAGCTGTTGTGTTGCATCATTCATCAGCTTGTCAATCTGCTTGCTGGTTTTTTCAAACTCTTTGTTTACGCGGGAGATAATTTTATCAATACCCAGTCTGTTTTTTTTTGCCATCAGGTCGGTCTCCAAAGTGCTTTCTAGTTAGTCATTCTGCCTTACGAGGTCAAACGTGAAAGTTTTTCAGTGCTACTGACGTGCTACATTATTAATTTTCGAATTCAGCGCTTTTTTCTTACGGATGATCGAGTCAATCTGCTTAATTTTATTGGCTTCCAGCGTGGTTTTGTCATTCATGCCGGCGAATTCAACGAAGTAGTGAAAACAGCTGCAATCTTTCCGCTTTTTCAAAACTGTGCCAGTGAGTTCCTCAATGACAATTTCGTTCATGTCCAGTTTGAAGCGCATCGACATAATCATCGACGCCCCTACGTTGTAAATTTCGTCCGTTTTGATGATGCAGTGCTGTGGCGTGAATTCATAGATTTTCACGTCTACCCAGTCGGAAGAAAAAAAGCCGCGTTTTACTTTAATGCGCGTATGTAAATTAGCGACAATACTCGGGGGTGTTAAGATTTCGTCCATCTTCTACTTCAAATTGCATATACCTAAATACCAGTGTAGAACCAAACATGGCAATCTGGTAGTGGGGTAACCGGTTTTAATTTTCGAACGCGCATTATACAAGCGCTTTGATACGAATCAAAAAATCATCAGCCTTTCATGAAATTGCGCATGGCAACGGCGTTTTTTCTGCCAATTCATCCGTTTCGTGAGACGTTTGAGGCATGAACAAATAATAATTGCGTTGGACTCGCGCCACCAGCCCATACTCGCCATTCAGAAAGGTTCGGTAATACGTCGGCTTGCACCCATCACCTGAGTGACATTCCCCCGCATTTTCGGCATACCAGCGCTCAAATTCCGCACAGTGAAGCAGCATTGTTTCAAAGCTGACCGGGTTTAAATTTGGGGGAGGGACTTCCAGTTGGCGAAACAGGTGGAACATGCGCATGAGAAAAGCCTTGGCTGAATTGAAAATAGAATACTGTTCAGCAACATTGCGCTCTTTGCGACTGTTTTCCCTCAGATTAATTTCAATCCACTCGGTAATGATTCACCAAAAACACGTTTACTTTCTTTTTCATCCAGGTCGGTCTTGGTGTGCACCATCGTTTGCCAGCTTTCCGGCAATTTGGACTCCACAAGCTTGGATATGACAGCGGCTCGCAAATCATCATCAATATCAAGCACCCGGTTTTCCGTTTTGCGCGCCATCATGCAGGCTGAAAAAGCGCTGCCTGGCTCCTTTTTCCAGTCTTGTGCGAGCGCTAAACGTATCCAGGGCGAGACCAGCTCAGTGGGGACGACTTTATTTGCGGGTGCATAGAAGGGGAGTCTCGCTCCAATCCTGCCCAATGCCCACCAGGAGACCAGAGGCTCTTTGCGATTGTTTTTTAATCTGGAGAGAATGTGCTGCCCGCCAGTCTTTTTGTCCTCCTGTGATAAGTTTTCCAGAGATGCAAAAAGCTGAACGATATCTTCATACGACTTCACTTTGAGTTCAGTCATGGTTTTCCTGCTACGAAGAACCGCTGGATTCAGGTATTGAAGGATGCTTTTGGCGATTACAGTCTGGTGATCAGCAGTCAATCCCGCTGAAATCCGTCGCCAGAAGATCCACCATTCAGACCAGGATTGGTTCTCATCCTTGAATTTTAATCCCTGTTGATACAGCGGCCAGGATTCTTCAATCAAGTAGCTGTCAATCTCCGTTCCGATGCCAGGTCGCAGGGTATACCCTGCCAGATTAAACCACAGACGTTCATGATAGGCAGAGTGTAAGCGCCCCTTTTTCACCTTAAGCAGCTCTTGAAATACACACCGGGAAAGGTGCGTTTCCCAGTTTTCCCGTTTGCCAAGGATTTTTTCAAGGTCCTGCCTGAGCAGCTTTAATTCTTTAACATTTTGCTTCGTTGACTGCGGCCCGAACACAAGGGCGATTTTATCCTGTGCCAACGGAAATCCTGAAGGAAGCTCAGGTGCCGAAGATTCTTTATCAGAGATTTTGCGCGCTGACTGACGCGTTAAGAACTCAAGATCCCAGCTTTGACCTTCTCCTGAAACACAGCGCAGGGAAAATAATCCGATGCCACTCATTTTGGCCTGGAGCTCAACTGATATTTCGGAATTTGTTCCCTCAACGGAGGTTTGGTCGCCGATGCTCCTCGTCAATTGGGTCACCAATGGGGGGAGCACATGCATTTCCGAGGTAAGTTCCGTGATGCTTCCCAGGACATGACGCTCATCCGCCGTGGAAGACGCCAGTTGAAATTGCACGGGTTCACCGAGCCTTAGGGCGAACTGTTGGTTCGGCACCTCAATCCAGGTATCTTCAGGTGTTCCCTTGGAGAGTATACTAATAGCCTTCCGGGTATTGTCATCATCAATAACCAGGAAGTAGCTTCGAGCTGCGCCCCCTTCAATGTGAGCAAACTGCCCTTTTTTTGCTAAACCAAAGATTGCCGCACCATAGGCAACACTGAGGTCAGGGCGGTTGTTATCGAGCATTTGAACCGGATTTTGACCCCAACCTTTCAGAATACCATACAAGTGATCTCGCAATCGTTGAGAATTAAACACGCCGCCGTTAAAGATCACTGTATCCGGCACAATCGGTTGATTCTCAGCACTCTCGGCGTTTTGTCCTAATGCATCCCGACAAATGGATTGATGTTTTGCTAAAAATGCGCTGATATGTTTTACAATGTTTGGGTCAGCCGCGTAGGGCAGTCCAAACTCGACAATCGCCGTCTTACGAGTTGCCGGTAACTCACCCAACCCGACAGATTTGAAATAACCATCAAACACCAGCGTGTTTAACTCGATTGCCTGCAGCTGAGTTTGTGTTTTACCCCCAATCAATTTTGAGCCGGTTCCCAGAATCGTTACCGGGTAACTATCCAGTCCTTCATCCCTCAGCATTTTTTCCTTGGCAAGTCGCGTTTGCTGAATCAATTGGCTCAACGCAGATGTGCGCAGCTTTTTCCCAGAAGAAAGAAGTTGGTTTTCAGCAATGTGGGCCAAAGCCAGATCGATGTTGTCTCCCCCAAGCATAAGATGATCGCCGACACCTATGCGTACAATCTCCGGTATGGAACTCTGATTAGTGTTCACGGATAACAAACTGAAGTCAGTCGTTCCCCCACCCACATCTACCACAAGAATCAGTTTGGCAGCTTTTAGCAGGTGATTGGCGTTTTGCTGATGGTGGAAAAGCCAGTCATAAAAAACCGCCTGTGGCTCCTCTAAAAGAAGAGGCGTAGTGACCCCGGCTTTTTTGGTAGCAATCAAGGTCAGGTTTCTGGCCATATCATCAAAAGATGCCGGGATGGTGACAATGACTTCCTGGTGCTCCAAAGGGTGGTCCGGGTGATGGTAGTTCCAGGCGTGTTTAATGTGATCCAGATATAAAGAAACGGCATCAACGGGAGATATCTTTTCACTGACCGGTACGTCCTCCGTCCAGGGCAATATGGCATCTTCACGATCCACATGCTCGTGACACAGCCAGCTTTTCGCGCTGTGTACCAATCTGCCTTGCGTTTGAGCACCAAGTTCGCGCGCCCATGTACCCACTATGACCCGGTTATTCCCGTACGATTGAAGAAGAGCGCTGTGCCAAGGTAATGCAGAGTCAGCTTCTGACACCTGGCTGTCGTGATTTAGAAAAGCAAAACTGGGCAACAGTGCCCGCCGGCCAATTTCTCCGGGCCCGACAAGTTGGTCGATCTCGAAGAGCTGGGGGGCTTCCCGCTTGGTTGGTTTTTTTTGCAGATCAATGAAGGTGACGGCACAATGCGTTGTGCCCAGATCAATGCCAATAATAAAGCGGGAGGTTACCGGTGAAGTCAACGAAATGTGCTCCTGACCAAAGGATTGTTTGCAAATCTGCCTTGAACACCACCGGGCGCATTTTAAACTCCCGGTGGTTCATTGTGGTCAGGTATTTTAATGGCTTAGTCCCGAATATCAAACTCGACCAACCAACCCTCTTCACTGCCTCTCGGAATGGCCTCCAGGCACAGTGTCCCCAATTCAGACACGCGCGTTGTCAATTGGACAGGCACCACCTCACCGGGCTTACGATCTTCTACCGGCAACGTCACGCGGATTTCAGGCAGTTCTTCCAACTCGTCTGGCTCCCAGTAATCGAGGCGGTTACCGGGCTGATCCTCCCGTCTTGTGGTTGAACCAAAAAAGCGGAAGTGCACGGGTTCTCCGACAATCAGACCAAATTCCTGGCCAGGTACGGTCTGCTCTGTCCCTTCCTCCATGCCAAACGGCGCCACACACAAAGCCTCGATTTGCGGTGCCATACCCGGAATCGCAGGCATGGCACTTTCCACGCCCACGTAATACGTGCTGGCGATACCACCCCGAATTCTCACCCCTTTGCCTTGTCGAACAAAGCCATAATAACTGGCGCCATTCGCAACGGCATGATCAAGGTCGATGCCTTCCAATACTTTCACACCGGGTGCGTTTTCAGTATCGAGCCAGCTGTTGATCAGATTGGTAATTCGATCTTTAAGCAGTGTAGCCTTCAATACGCCGCCATTAAACAGAATGGCCGTGGGTTTGATGAAACTGCTTTCGTTACTTTCAAACAACTCGTCTGCCGCATTTGCCTGTTTGCTGAGGAAGGCAGCCAGGTGTTTCGATATTGCAGCATCCTGAGCGTAAGGCAGACCAATTTGAGTCAATGCGCCCCGCGTATTCGCCTGAGGATGCTCATCCACACTGACAAACGGAAGAAAGCCCTCCAGCAATGCGTCATGCACCTCTTCGGAAGTTAATTCAGAACTGATGGTGCCGCCAATCAATTTCGATCCGCGATTTGGAACGACGATGGGAACGGCGTCCAACGCGTCGTCACAAAGCAGTTTTTCTTTGGCGTCCCGACATGCCTGAACGATGGCCTGAATTTGCCAGGGCTGCAAACGCGTGCCATCTGCAGCCAGTTTGGCATGAATCTTATACGCTAGTGCGAGATCCATATTATCGCCGCCGAGAAGAATATGATCCCCAACGGCCACCCGATTCAACATCAAGTTGCCATCTTCCTCCGTGACAGCAATGAGGGACAGGTCGGTCGTTCCGCCACCTACATCGACCACCAGTATGATATCGCCTACTGTGACATGGTCTCGCCAGGCATCACCATTACTGTGAATCCAGTTGTAAACCGCCGCCTGAGGCTCTTCCAACAGCGTTAAATGCTCAAAACCACAATCTTTTGCGGCTTCAGCCGTGAGTTCTCGCGCTGCGGGGTCAAAAGAAGCTGGCACGGTCACCGTAATTTCCTGGGAATCAATGGGATGTTCCGGAAATTTATACTCCCACGCCGCTTTTAAATGCTCTAGAAATTCACACGTCGCCACATAAGGGGAGAGTTTTTCTACTTCTTCGGGTGCACTCAAGGGAAGAAAGGTGTTGTGAACGTTTAGCCCCGTGTGGCTTAACCAACTTTTTGCACTGGATACCAGTCGTAATGGTGTTTTCCCGCCCAGGTTGCGCGCCAAAGTGCCAACGATGTACGCCATTTCTTCCGACCAGGGAAGTTCAATATCCTCGTCGCTTAACTCAGCATCGTGTGGCAAGTATAAGAAAGAGGGAAGCTGTGATTTGTCTTCGATGACGCCCGGAGCAGTCAGCTGAGGGATCGGGAGTACCTCGGTGCTGACGTCATCGTCGTCCGTGCCTAAGGGGGTGTAAGACACAACACAATGCGTTGTGCCTAAATCAATACCTATGGCATATTTGCCTGCGTGTGTGACGTCCTGTTCACTCATAACTCAATCTCCGCCGCGGCAAGAATGCTTGCATCGTGGCCTTCGGTTAATTTGGGAAGTTTACTGTCGGTGACTTTCCAGCCTTTATGCACTAACACGCCCTGAAACGGCGCTTCTCCCACCACATTTCCCGTGAGCCGGATTTCAGAGGGGTTAAAACCTGCTTGTACAGTTACGCGGGTTTCCTCGTCTTCTCCCCGCAGAGGGGTGAGGGTGAAGTATTGCGAAATCGCTTTTTTCGCGCCTTCTTGAACTACACGGGCGGCCCCGCCGATTTCCTGGTCAGAATAACCGGTGAGGTCTTCTGAGATAAAATCCAGAAATCGCGCGTCACTTTGTAAGATAGATAAAACTTGATACGCAGATTCCGGCCCAGTTTCACGAATTACTTTTACCGAGTTTTTTTCTGCTGTCGTCGGTATTTCAATACCGGGCTCGATTTTCTCGACGGTGTTGTCGAGAGGCGCGTTACTATCGGAAGTTCCCGCCTGCTTGTCGCCAGAAGATTTTCCGGGTCGCAATATCACGACCAAAAGCAGAATAACGACAACGCTAGACAATCCAACATGAACAATATCAAGTGTTGTTGGAATCGTATTCAGGTCCAAATTCATGGTTAACCTCTAAAATCTGTTTTTCAAAAGTAGTAGTACAGCGTACGGACAATGCCGGTGCAAAGGGGAGGGAATTGTAGCTTATTGACGCGACCAGGGGTACAACTCCTCAATTGGGTTGCGGGGATGATGTGCCTGGTCGCAGGCGTCCGTAATTCACAATGAAGTTTCCCTCTTCAGGCTGAAGATTAATAGAGTCTTTTAGAGTATTGAAACTAAAACCATTCTTATCGCTGACTCAGGTGAAAGAACACGCCGGAATACAAAGGCGGGCCGAAAAGGTAAGCCTGGTCTTCGACGTATTCAGGTTGAATTCAGGCTTAAAGGGTTACGCTGACATCATTGTTCCTGACAAGACGGAGAATTCACCATGAAGCGCAAACTTTTCCCGGCAACCACAATAGGCGCATGCTCCCTGGTCCTTGCCCTGGTTTGGATGAGTACACCAGCCAAGGCGCATGACGCCTTCAATATTTACTATCAAACCCAGGACAACGGCGCTTTTCACTGGGTTTACCCTGGGCATGACCGACACAAATACCATCACCGCAAATACAATGACCGCAAATACCGATACGATCACCACAAGCATGACCATCATCACGAGTCTGTGAACCCCTGCTATCGCCACAAGCTGAGTTGGCGCGTACGAAAAGCCTGTGAACGCCAGTATCTTGATCACAGTTACCATGATCACCGATACCATGAACATCGCAGAGAGGTTCGAGGTGCATTCTATTACCGGGACAAACACAGAAAACATCATGACTAGTCAGCTTTGTTACACATGTCTTTGTTTAAATGCGTTTTTTTGATAGTCTTGAAGCCATTGATTGAATTCGGAGCACATCCATGGCATTGGTAACCCTTTATATGAGTGATCGAGACCCGCAGAAGACCTTGTTTACCAGTAAAAAAGAAGCGGACGCACACGATAAAAAACTGGAATTGGCGGAGTCGATCTGTGAGTTTCTGCAGACGAATATCGCAGAATTATCCGATGAATCTGCAGACCAGATTGCCATGCTCATTGCAGATCACAAAGACTTGTTCTTAACCGCGCTGAAAGGCCGACCAGACTTGCTAAATGCCAATGCAAGTGAGGAGTAAACACTCAAATTCAGTCAATATTCTCCTAAGTTTGCTCACAAACCGTCTAAACTGAGAATTGGAAACTCTATTTTATCCAATCTCATGGTGTTCTGTTCAGGCAATGTATCGAATTTTCTGCCTCGGCATGTTTGCAGTTGTTCTGTCTACGACCGCTGTAGCCAACATAGCCCACCAGGAAGAAGTGCTTTCTGAAGCTGAGAAAGCGTTCCAATCTGGTATGCCTTTAAAAAATCTGGTGAATCTTCGATTTTTTGGCACATATGCTGGTATGGATCAGTATCTGGAACAATTGGATAAACGCGTCTGTCGCCGTGCTGATTACTCGATTGAACACTTGTTGGAACAAAAAACCAAGCTTCCCACCTTAACGCGCTCTCTTATACTTTTAACCCAAGCGCGGGACACCTTGCGTGATGTACCCATTGCGAATCAAAAAAAGGTAAGTACCCGCTGGAGCTATCGCAACTTTCTGACGGATCTGGCCAAGCTCGATTGCGTGTTGAGTGAGGGAGACCAATTAGCGCAATCCGATGACTACATAGAAACATTAAAAGCCATCAAGCTATATCAATCTATTGATGGTTACGATACAGCGAGCCAGAAATGGCACGCCTTGCAGGCGAAAATTAACAAGTACGCGCAGGAAGCCACGGAGGTCTGGGCCAAAAAACTCAGTGAGCGCGACAAAGTCGACCGCTTTGAGATACTGAACATTGCCCTGGGCATGACTTACCAGGATACGTCCATATTCTTGCCGGAATCCAGGATTAAAAGGGATTCACGAGGCACCAAGTCCATCCCGCAGCTCGATGTAACCTACGAGAAAAAACTGTCTATAGGTAATATGATCCGGTTGCGTGTACTTATCGGTAAACCTGGCGACAGCCCGCTACGGGCGTATCATGTGCACTATGAGTTTGATATGAAGGGATTACAAATCAAACAAGCACAAAAGGTCATGGAAAAACTTTTCGAGAAATATGGAAATCCGGATCTCGACTTAACGAATACCCCGAAATCGTTCCACATAAATACCTTCGTTATCGACTTGCAAAGCCAATATGACCCGATTTTGAAATACTGCTGGGGTGATTGCGAATATTTAGATCCGGAGAAACCAGAAGCCGGCCTGAAGAAAGGCATGCATTTATTAATGTCTTACAATAAAGCCCGTTATCAGCTCGAACTGAATCTGGAGGACACATCTCAACAGGAAAAAATCCGCACAGTGGTCGCCCCAACGAATGAAACGGACGGTGCAGAAGCGGCTGGTGGGAAAACAGAGGGTGGGGGTAAAGAGCAGGGAGAAAAAGGGCGGGGAGAAAACCAGATAACAGAAAAAGAGAGTCTTAATACGCCGGATGACAGGGGTGAAAGCGCGACAGATGACAACGAGTTTTCTACGTTTGATCCCGCCAGTTTATTTGATGAAGATGAAACCGACACCTTAGAGTTCTAATAAAAAAAGGAAGCCTTGATGCTTCCTTTTTGTACACGCTGTTAATCCGATAATTGGGATTAACCGATGCTGAAAAGCTCACCCAGCTTAGTCGCCAGCATCATGTCACCTTCTGCACGCAGTTGACCCGCCATGAAAGCCTGCATACCATCGGTTTCGCCACTGACGATACCCTGCAGAGTTTCTGTGTTCATGATCAGAGTCACGGATGGATCGTCATTGTCACCCTGAACCAGGTCACATGCACCATCTTTAATAACCAAGTGATAGTTGTCACCATCTTCGATATCGAATTGGAATACAAGGTCGAGACCATCAGCGGCACTTGAGTTAAAGTTATCTTTCAATGTTTCGAAGATTGCTGCTACAGACATTTTGCTATCCTTTTGTTTCTTTTGAATTGTGCTATTGAACAGGATACCCCTCTCAATGCATCTGGAACAGATAGAGATAAACACAACCATCTGATCAGGGATGAATGTATTTGGATTGATCTGGGATGTCAATACCAAGCGAACGCTTGTTTTAATTTTTTTACTTTTGCTCGACTCAGGAAAGAATATCGCTGCTTCCTATTGGTTTTTTCTGTTTTATCCCAATAATTTACGAATCTGCCGCATAAACGAGAGGACAAATCGTGGAATTTCTTACCGAATACGGACTTTTTCTGGCCAAAGCCGTCACTATTGTGGTGTCAGTACTGCTCATTGTATCCGCAGTGGCTTCACTTGCCATCAAAGAGAAAAAAGGGGAAGAAGGCCACATCGAGGTTCGCAACCTCAATAAGAAATTCAAGAAGATGCAACACATACTTGAAGAGGAAACGCTCGACAAAGAACACCTGAAAGCCAGGATGAAAGAAGAAAAGCGCCAAGAGAAGGAAAAGAAAAAGGATAAACACGCCAAGGAAGAAGATAAACCCAAAGTTTATGTACTTGAATTTGATGGGGACATTAAAGCGTCTCAAAATCATGGTCTGAGGGAGTCTATTTCCGCCATACTCTCGGTGGCAACGCCGCAAGACGAGGTCGTTGTGAAGGTGGAAAGTGGCGGAGGCATGGTCCACGCGTACGGCTTGGCCTCAGCACAACTTGACCGCGTCAAAAAGCGAGGGATTCCGTTAACGGTATGTGTCGATAAGGTGGCTGCCAGCGGTGGCTACATGATGGCCTGTGTCGCTGACAAAATTATTGCTTCACCCTTTGCCATACTCGGCTCAATCGGGGTGGTTGCGCAAATACCGAATGTACACAAGCTGCTAAAGAAAAATGACATTGACTTCGAAGTACACACGGCGGGCGAGTACAAAAGAACGTTGACCATTTTTGGCGAAAACACCGAGAAGGGTCGTCAAAAATTCATGGATGACCTCGAAGAGACGCATGAGTTGTTCAAGCAGTTTGTCACAGAGCATCGCCCGGCAGTAGATATTACCCAGGTAGCGAACGGTGATATCTGGTTTGGTAGAAAGGCGATGGATGTCAGTCTAGTGGACTCACTCATGACATCAGACGAGTATTTGGCCGATAAATGCCTTGAGTCAGATGTATTTGAAGTTAAATTTTCAGAGAAAAAATCCCTTCAGGAGAAGCTCGGTCTGGCGGCCAGCCTGGGTATAGAAAATGCAATTACCAAATTGATTACACAGGTGAAAAAATCGCCATTCATCAGCTAAAGGGAATATAATGAAAAATTACAGCGTTACGGGCATTGCTGCTTTATCCATTGCCATCGCATTTACAGCCGGATGTTCTACACGTGATCTACAAAGTAGCTTATCGGGCTCGACTTCACAGCGACTAGTGAGTCATAGCATTGATGATGTGGTGTTAAAACTGCCTGAGGCAGAGTTCAGCCAATTGGCAGGCAAACGTCTCTACTTGGATTCCCACTTTATACAAAAGAGTGAACTTAAAGATTATGCGCACCAGCGATTGGCTCTGGAGTTGAGCAATCGTTGGGGTGCTGAGGTGGTCAGCTCCCCAGAGTCAGCGGATATGGCGTTGTCTGTTTTCTTTACCTCACTCGGTACGGACCTGGATAATTTCGGGATCACCATCCCTTTGACATACATACCCGCATTTGATGAAGGAACCAGCCTGAATGTGATTACGCTGGAAAAGTTTCACGGTATTTCTGAGCTGTATTACTTTCTGGGCCCCATTGGAAAACAAAGTCGCGGGGATACCATTCAGGCGGTAGTGAAAACCGACGCATTGGGATTACCGTTCATTACGATCCCCCTGAGCAACCTGGATCGCGCTGTAGACTGAGCTGTTCGCTGCATGCGCTAATGATCGGCGGGTTCTTTGAGGCTGAACTTCAAAATCAAATAACCCGCTACGCCGGACAGCAAGGAGCCGATCAAAATCCCCAGTCGCTCATCAATCACCATTTTGACGGATGTATCCTCAAATGCCAGCGCACCGATAAACAAGCTCATGGTAAAACCGATACCACAGATGATCGAAACCCCATATAGTGAAAGATAAGACACGCCTTTCGGCAGTTGTGCCAGTCCCATTTTTATTCCCAACCAACAAAAAGTAAAGACACCAATTTGCTTGCCAACAAATAAACCCAATGCAATTCCCAGAGGAATCGGGTGCAATAATTGATCTACACTGATTGTCGTTAACTCAATTCCGGAGTTACAGAAGGCAAAAACGGGGAGTATCAGAAACGCCACAGTGGGGTGGAGGTCATGCTCCATGGTTTTCAGCGGGCTTGGATCATCGGGATTATCCGTTTTTATCGGGATAAACATCGCTAAAATCACGCCGGCCAACGTAGCATGAACGCCCGACTTCAGCATGGCAACCCACATGACTATACCCGCAGAAATGTACATACTCTTTGATGCGGAGCCGCGCTTGTTGAGGAAGAAAAGGAATACTATACAACCCAGTACGACACCAAGTGCCAGTACAGAGAGCTTGCTGGTATAAAAAAAGGCGATAATCAGAATAGCGCCAACGTCATCAAAGATCGCCAGAGATGTCAGAAAAACTTTGAGACTGGTCGGTACTTTGTTACCCAACAGCGTCAGAACCCCCAGCGCAAAGGCAATGTCCGTTGCCGCCGGAATGGCCCAGCCTTTGACCGCCTCTGAATCCCCGGCGTTAAAATACCAGTAGATCAACGCCGGAATCACCATGCCACCCACAGCACCTAACGCAGGAAGGATGATGTTGCTTGGTTTTGATAACTCACCTTCTATGAACTCGCGCTTCAGTTCCAGCCCGACCAGGAAAAAGAAAATAGCCATTAAGCCATCATTGACCCACAACAGCAGAGGTTTCGCAATTTGCAGCGCGCCAATCTGAAGGGCAACGGGGGTTTCGATGAGATATTTATACAAAAAGTGGAAAGGCGTGTTGGCCAGAACCATGGCGAGGATCGCGGCAGCCACCAGCAAGATTCCCCCGGCAGCCTCATGTCTCATAAATCGTCGAAATGAATCGGTAATCAGTGTGCTTGGCATTTAGTCACTCGTAATTAAGACGCAATTCCGACTACTTATATCCAACTCCGCGAGAGGGGTCAACTTACAAACTGGTAGGAGTTGAACGTGATTTAATCAAGGGTAGCCACACTGGATCGATATTTTTCGCGGTATTGGCCCGGTGTCAGCCCGGTTTTCTTTTTGAACAAAATAGAAAAAGAGCTGACATCATCGTAACCCACCTTATTTGTCACTTCGGTCAGGCTATGAGACGTTTCTTCCAGCAGTTTTTTCGCAGACTCCAGGCGTAAGGATTGGAGATAAACGTTGGGCGTTTCGCCTGTGGCGCTTTTAAATCGTCGATTCAATGTACGAAGCGAGATGTGAAACGCCTCTGCGACATCACTCAGGGACAGGTGCTGACGATGGTTATCTTCCATCCAGTTCTGAATCTCCAGCACTTTCTCATCATTATGATAGCGTTTACTGATAAGCGGGGAGTAGCTGAGCTGGCTTTGTCGGCCCATGTCAATCACGAAGGTTTTTGCTGAACCGACCGCCGTTTCGTGATCACTGAAGCGTTCCACCATATACAATCCCAGATCAAACCAGGCATTTCCACCCCCAGCGCACAAAATGTTGCCATCATGTGTGACCAGTTGGTCAGGCATGAGGTTCACTTCTGGGTAGCGGGATCGAAACAAATCCACGAACCCCCAATGTGTGGTCGCCTGCTTACCCTCCAGCAAGCCAGCTTCAGCCAAAAGAAACGCTCCGGTACAATTACTCGCGATGAGTATGTCCTGATCTTTCAACTCGCTTAAAAACTGAATGAGTGCACCGTTTTGCATCAGAGTGCGCTCGATGTTTCCCCCTATCGTTGGTACCAGCACAATATCTGGCGCTGAAATTTGATCAAAGCTAATATGGGGCGTAATTTTAAGCTCATTCAGACAGGTGAAAGGCGCGCCGTCAGCGGAAGCAATTTGAAGGTTAAAGAGTCGTTGGGGTGGCGTATTGTGCAAGCGATTCCAGCTCACGCCAGCCAGACTGAGGAGATCTGAAAGACCTGTTATACTGGTCGCGAGGGCATAGTCATACCCTAAAATGACGACGTTTTTCATTCCTGATCAGCCTGTCCTGAATAGCAAGTTTATGGCGCATTATGCCACTCTCACTGTGAGGACTCAAGCTGGCTTCCTCCAAACCGTCACATCCGCCAGCGTATGTTGATATTTTCTGGCGGTTTCTCGAATGACAAAGGGCAGCTCAGGTAATGCGTCACAGCGTTCCAGCGGATGTAAAATGGTGGCTAGGTGCGTGCGTGTTCTCACAGGCTGATCATCCTCAAGATATCCCCCCAGCCAACGCGATTTTGCGGTGAACTCGCTTAACCAGGTATATGGGGAGGTAATAAAAAGCAGACCACCTGGAGCAAGCCGGTCGATCAAAGAGGTCAAACACTGCGCTGGATTCTGAAGACGATCAATTAGATTCGCACAGACGATGAGATCAAAATTAGTATGCTCAGGTGCTAAATGATGAGCATCTCCCACTTCGAAGTGGCATTTTTGTGCGGTTTCAGCCAGCGTCAGCTGATCCAGTGTCACAGTTTTATGCGCCGTTAATTCACCTTCTTCAATGATGTCATAGCTTGCCTGCCCAGACGACTGGACTCGCTGACACGATTGAATAAACGCGAGAGACGCATCAATACCCACGACACGTTCAAACTGAGTGGCCAGCTCAAAACTCGTGCGACCTACAGCGCACCCTAAATCCAGGGCAGAATCGAACTTGCTTACCAGTTTCAGCGCTTCCAGTGCAACCTGCCGAGGGAAGTTCGAAACGCCAAAATAGCTCGCGCCATAATGAAACTCCAGATACTGGCTGACCAATGCTTCTGTTTCGTATGGATTCATTTACACCTCCAATGCGCAGGTTCGAAACCCGGTAAAGACATCTCGTCGAAATGGCAGATATGCCTGTCGGTATGTACCCCGAATCAGGCTGCTTGCTGTGGCACAGGACCCACCTTTGGTCACCTTGTGGTAGCCAAACTGCAAGGTAGACATGTAGGGGTACATATCTACTTTGAAACCGTCATAGGGAAGAAACTGGTCAGACGTCCATTCCCAAGCGCTTCCAATGCTCTGCAGCAGTTGATTGGGTTTTACTAGATTAGCATAGGTATTGACTGGCAGCGTTCCCAATGTCGTAGCTCCGGTATCTGCCAGCTCCTTTTGAAACTCATTCCCCCAAGGAAACAGTTGGTGAGGTTGGCCTACGCGGTTGGCCAGGCTCGCGGCTTCCCATTCTGCTTCCGTAGGAAGGCGCCGTTGCGCCCAGGTACAGTAGGCTTCCGCTTCCCAGTAACACAGATGTATTACGGGCTGGGCTGCATGCAGTGGTAACCACTGATCGAACCAGCGACGGTACCATTGGTGGTTTTCTTTTTTCCAATAGATGGGGCCGTCCGTTGTCCCTGAAGCGATGGGAGCGATGTCTGAATCTTTCGATCTGAGGGTTTCCAACCACTTTTTGCCGGCAAAGCTCCATAATTCTGGTCGTTTATACCCACCGTCGTCTACGAATTCTGCAAACTGTTTTTGGGATACTAAGGTTTTTGATATGGAAAAAGGATTTACTTGCGCTTCTCGGCCTGGCTTCTCGGAGTCAAAGGCAAATCCTGTGGTCGCCTTATGTTGCTCGTCCGGTTTCCGGCCAATCTGGTATGTACCACCGGCAATGGCAATATCTGTCTCCTCGACAGATGTGTCAGTAGGCTGGTGCGGCTGAACGCCAAAGGGGGCAGGGTAGCCGAGCGTCTGCCGACACCAGATTTGCGACTCGATATGCATTTGCTCATGGTGAATGGCGTAGCGGTACAGGTAATGATCCCGCTCACACCAGGGAGCAGTTTCGATACGCTCTTTGACTCTTTCTATCACCTTGGCAACATAAGCTAATGTTGTTTCGAGGTCAGGGACGACACCGGGCTTCCATCGATCGGCATGATCGATATCGAACGAATCCCAGATATGATCATAACCCGGCATAACTGGCGGATGGGCATCGAGATTCCTGAGGATAAAAACTTCGTAAAAAAACGCCGCGTGTCCTAACTCCCAGACGGGTGGGTTGATGCCAGGATGATAGGGCGTTTGTTGTTGGGTGTCTGTCAGGCTGCAAACAAGTTCCAATAATTGTTCATGCGTTTTATCCAATTCGCTTAGAATGGAAGCCTGATCATACATGGGACTCGCTCCTTTATTTGGTGCTTGTTTACGCCTGGCAGTGCGTGGCTGAACTCAGTTTCAATCGTCTTCGTATCCGGCGGGACAAACTGTCCACCACCATATTTAATGCCGCTGTAATAACGATCAAGACCATTGCACGGTCAAATCGAATGTCCTGGATGGCACTATCTACATAAAATCCCAAAGTATAGACGCCAAGTATGCCCAGTATCGCAGTTTCGCGGAGAATAATTTCCCAGCGGTAGAACAGGAAGGCGAGGAACGGGCCATATACCCGTGGTAGTACTTCATAAAAATAACGGTTCAAACCGATGTCCGCATCGGCCCGTAACGTAAGTTCACTGCTTTGCCGACCAATGAGGTGACCGATCACTCCCCCGTTATGAATAGCGAGCGCGACAATCGCAGGCAACATGGAAGGCCCCCATAACATCAGCAGCATGTAGGCTAGAATGTATTCCGGTGTGGACCGAGTGATAACTAGAGCCACGTTGCCAGCGCCGCGCTTTAACGGGCTGCCAAAGTGTTGGGATATGAGTGGAAATAACAGCAGTGACATGATCCCGGTGCCGACCAATGCGATCTGGGACAAAACGACCGTATTGACCAGACCGGGCCAGGCTTGAGTAGTTAAAATGTGCGTTAACCAGGAACCCAATTCGCTTAATGTGCCGAACGTCCAATCTCCCCTGAGGGGTGCCGGAATAATATCCTGAGTGAAAAATCGTACAGCATTCCCCCAGACAATGGGTAATCCGTTGCCAAGTAAGAATGGAGAGATGGCCACCCAAAGCCAGATTGTGAGGGGGCGCACCCACTTCCGTAATGTGGCAATGAGTACGTAAAACAGAATCAATAACGCGCCTACTTCCGAGTAATGCCCCTCACTGAAAGCCGATTCCAGATAAAAACCGAGCGTTGGCATTCCAATAAATCCCAGAACGGCACTGGAGCGTAACCCACACTCCAAACGGTACGAGGTGTAAGAAACCATGTGAGGCCACGCCTGAGCAACGCGTGTATAGAGCAGGCTCGAAAATACAGATGTGCCGTGGGGAAGACATTGCCTGGGTGTGTCATCCACTTCTTCAAGAATTTCTGAATAGACTTTCGCAAACACCCCTGCATAGGGGATACAAATGGCCAACACACCCGTGAGGGGATGCAGCCCAAAAAATTGCAGGAAGATTAGCGCCCAAAATATCTCATGGATGGCGCGGACAAATGCACAACCGGCACGAACGATCCGGTTGTGGTAAATTAACGACAAGCCAAAGCCAACGGTACATCCAATGGCTACACCCACAAAAGCAAAGCCGATGGTGCGAATCAGTGCACCACCAATTTCCTGCCATTGGCCCAGAGAAGGGGTGACAAAACCAAGAAACAACCGCCCCATTTCCTGCCATGGATTGATTGTGGTAATGGCCAGATCCGCAAACATCAAACATACCAGCGCGATTGCGGTGAACAGCAGAGAAATCCTAGTGCCGGCTGACCATTGATGGGCGGTGTAATTTGCCTTCATAGACCGCTCAAGAGGGGGTTGCACCCTTTGGGTACAAATACAACAAGTCCGATTTTTTCAGTTGGTGCGCTGGCGCATCAAGAACGACCTGGCCGGCCTGAATACCGATGATGCGTTGTGCATACTTGAGTGCGAGATCAGTGTCATGCAAAGCAATAATGGATGTTGGGTAGGTGGTTATCAGTTTTTGCATCACTTGATCTGCATGCTTGGCATCCAATGCTGAAATGGGCTCATCGGCGAGTAACATATCCGCCTGTTGAAACAGCGCTCGAGCGACAGCAACGCGTTGTTTCTGGCCCCCGGATAACTCGCCTGCCGGCTTCCAAAGACAGTCTTCAATGCTTAATGCTGCAAGCACCGGGTGAACGGTCTCAACCATAGTGCGCTTGGGTTTTATCAGATTCAGCAGATTATACAGCCAGGAATGTTTATGAAGCTGCCCCATGTATACATTGTGGTAAACCGATAGTGACGCCACCAATCCCAGCTCCTGCGGGAGCCACGCGGCGTGAGCCTGGACCTGATCACGAATCAGACCGAGTAAACTGGACTTTCCGGCACCACTCTCGCCAAGAAGCACGATGCATTCACCTTGGCGGGTATCCAGGGTCACAGGGCCGAGTGCTCTGTATCCATTGTAGGTAACTACGGCTTCACGCAGCGAAACGTTGACCATTAATCAAGCAAACCGATTTCTTTGCCCACGTTGAGGATGGGGGCATAGTCTTTGTTTTCAGCGGGAATAAAGCCTGAGCGAGGGAAACTGTCTAACAGTGACTTGTCTTTCATTCCCAACAGGGCGTTTTTCACTTTTCCCGTGAAACCATCGCCGAACTGTGAGTCCGCATCGCCTCGAATGGACCACTGATAGTCAGGGTAGGTCGGCGTTTTCCAAATGACTTTAACGGCTGATGCATCAATTTTTCCCTCAGCAATTTCGTTATCCCACACCTTGAAGTTCACCGCCCCGACTTCATACGCGCCTGACGCTACAAGCGCAATGGTCTTGGAATGATTGCCACTGAAACCTACGCGTGAAAAAACAGACTCTGGACTGCCCCCCATATGCTCGCGCACATAAAATTCAGGCATTAAACGTCCACTGGTGGACCCTTTCGAACCGAATGTAAACGTTTTTCCGGCAATCCCCTTAGGGAAGTCATCAGAAGCGCTCAACCCGGTGCTGGTATGCGCAATAAAATAAGTGATAAATGCCTCATCTTCGACACCTTGCGCCAATGCTGTCGAGCCCGGCACGGATTCCCTGGCTCTTACGCCAGAGAGACCTCCAAACCAGGCGAGCTGCACTTGATTATTACGAAATGCAGCCACGGCTGCTGCGTAGGACTTTACGGGCACATATTTCACAGAAACGTTTAACTCGGCTTGCAAATAATCTGCTACCTTTTGAAAGCGTTCCTTGAGGCGGGTTTCGTCTTCATCCGGAATAGCGGTAAACACAAAGGTGTTTGCCAGTGTGGCCGATGAAAAAAGCAGTGTCGTTAAAAGCTGGAGTAATCGTTTTGCCATGAGAGGTTACCTTTTAATTTTTTTTTTGCCTAGTATAAACAAAACCGCACTAATCGCCAGAGGAGGGGCACACTTGCTATGACGAAAATTCAAATCATTACCCCTGCACCGCCGGGATCGCTCAGCGGAAACAGGGCAACCGCCACCCGTTGGGGACGTTTGATCGAAGCTGCTGGTTATGAGGTAAGCATAGGAGAAAAGTCCACCGATGCACACGCTGATGTACTCATCGCGTTACACGCGTGGCGAAGTGCTTCCGCCGTTAATGACTGGAAATGTATGGGGAAACCACTCATTCTGGCATTAACCGGTACCGATATTTATCGATTCCAATACAGTCACCCGGAAGTTTTTTATGCCTCACTGGATGCCGCAGATCAGCTCATTTGCCTACATGCGTTAGTGAAAGACGGGATACCGGAAAAATACCATCATAAACTGCATATAGTCTATCAATCAGCAACGCCAGCAGTGACCTACCACCCGTTAAAAACGCCATTTCGCCTTTGTGTTGTCGGGCACCTGCGTGAAGAAAAAGACCCGTTCCGTGCAGAAGAGGCCGTAACCTTATTGCCAGAAACATGGCCCTTACGGGTGACGAGTCTGGGTAAGGCTCACGACGATTCCTGGGCGGTTGAAGCGAAGGCGCGGGAAGAAAAAAATCCCAGGTACCAGTGGCTGGGTGAGATTCCCCACGATGAAACCGCCAGGATCATGGCAGGATCGCAGCTGATGGTCATGAGTTCCATCATGGAGGGTGGGGCAAACGTTGTTTCAGAAGCCTGTCGGATGGGGCTGCCAATACTTGCTTCTGATATCCCGGGCAATATTGGGCTGTTGGGTGAAGCATATGCGGGCTACTATCCTGTCCGAGATACCAGAGCATTGGCAGACTTGATCCGGAAGTGTTACGAAGTACCGGATTTTCTGCACACACTGCATGAACAAGTCACGGCACTCAGCGAAAGGTTCCTACCAAAGCACGAGCAAACGGAGCTGATACGGGTAATCAATCTGGCTTTGCGTCAAACAGCCTGATGGGGGAGAGCGCATCACTCATTGATTGCACCACACCGATTATCGCGGTGTGGAGGTAACCAGCCGACTTCAGTGCATCGACGCACGACTCCGCATCAGTTTCAGGCAGAGTGGCCAACAGGCCCCCGGCCGTTTGTGGATCAAATAATAACGCATAGAGTGGGTGATTAATCCATTTTTCCTGATTCTGTATGGCTCGACGTAACCGCACATTTGCCGGCGCCAATGAACTCTGTACACCTTGCGCCAATGTTTCGCGGGCCCCGGCCAGCACGGGGAGTTGATCCAGCCAGAGAGATGCATCCACTTCCGACGGTTTGGTCATCTCAACCAGATGACCCAGCAAGCCAAATCCGGTCACATCAGTACAGGCAGTGGCTCCGTGTTGCAAAAGGATGTTCGCTGCGGTTTGGTTGGACACGCACATGCTTTCAAGCGCTTCATCAATCCATCGGCCCTTAACAGCGAGTTTTTTATAAGCGGCAAACAGCGTGCCTGTGCCGAGCGGCTTGGTCAGCACAATAACCTGACCCGGTTTCATGCCCCCTTTTTGAAGCACGGCGTCCGGGTGAATGTAGCCATTCACGGCGAATCCCAAAGCCAACTCTTTGCCTTCCCCGGTGTGCCCACCTACCAGTGCACACCCGGCAGCATTGAGTACTTCCACCGCGCCACCCATCATCAGTGCGACGGTATCACGTACCTTGGATTCCAGGCCGGGCGGTACCGTCGCTACCGCCGTGGCAGATTGAGGTGTTGCTCCCATGGCAAACAAATCTCCGAGGCTGTGATTAGCAGCAATCTTGCCGAAAACCCAAGGGTCATCCACAAATGCACGGAAAAAATCAATGGAATGTACGGCGACCATGCCTTCAGGCAGGCGCACGACAGCGGCATCATCCGGTGCTTTTAAGCCAACCAGGATGTCGTCGTTTTCTATGGGGTGCACATCCGACAATGCCTGGCTCAGCACGGTACTGCCTACTTTTGCGCCACAACCACCACAGCGCATGGCTACGGCGGAAATTGCCTGAGTTTGTTCCTGCTCATCCAGGCGAACCGTTGTTTTGATTGCTGTCGCTTCCTGCATGGGGGATAGATGGCCAAACTTTTTCATAAACCGGCGATCAATCCAGTTTTTCCACCACCAGACCCATTTGCCGGCGAAAAACAGGTTACCTTTAGAGGCAATGGCGTATTTGTCACCGGTTGATATCAAGGCCAACCATTGCTTTTGCGGTGCAAAGCCGACCGGGGAGCGATTCTGAACAACCAAACGCAGGTTTTTAGCGAGCGGTTTCCCCTGACGGACCGCGAACACCCCGGCTTTTTCGCGTGGGTGATTGACGACCGATGCCACGTCGCCAGCAGCAAAAATCCGATCATCGGTGACACTTTGCAGGCAGTCATTCACTTTGATAAAGCCATGTGAGTCCAGCGAAAGCCCGGTCGACTTGAGCCAATCCGCTCCGCCTGCCTGGGTTACCCACAGGACTTCATCCACGGCGATGTTGGCCCCACCATCGGTAATGAGCTCGCCGCTATGCACGGATTTCACGCCTTCAGCGCAGTGAATACGTATGTTTCTCTTCTCAAGAATCTTCCGAAATGTAGCCTGCACTTTTTCATTGTGGGTGGGCAAAATATCGACGCTTCGTGTAAACAGAGAAAAGTGAAGATCTTCCGTAGACATGTGATGTTGCGCAATTTCCTGTTTTAACCGGAATTGCATGGCCAAGGCCATTTCAACGCCTCCCGCCCCCGCACCAACGATGGCAATATGGAGCGAGCCCTTGTGTGTTTTGATGCGCTCAAGTAATCTCTGCCATCGTTGATTGAAATCGAATATGGGTTTGACTGGCACAGCATACTGTTTAGCGCCGGGAATGTGGTTTATCTGGGGGGTGGAACCGATATTCACAGAAGCCCAGTCATAAGACACCGGTGGTCGGGTTTTACACAGAACATTTCTGTTTTTTCGATCAATTCCGACCACTTCATCATTGTAATACCGGGCTCCCGCAAACTCAGCGAGTTTTCTTAAATCAATATGCACCTCATCATAAGTGTAGTGCCCGGCTATAAAACCAGGCAGCATGCCGGAGTAGGGCGTGTGCGTATCCCGGCAGATTACGGTCAAGCGAACGCCTGGCAGGGGATTCATGGCAAAGTTTTTCAAAACAACCACATGACTGTGGCCGCCGCCAATCAATACAATATCCCTTAATACGGGTGTCGCGTCTTGCATTAGTCCGTACTGACCTTTTTGCCAAGCAGCGCCGTGTAGGCATCTACGCCCAATACCTGCGTATGCTTTTTATCCAGCATTTCCAATCCCTGGCGTTTCATATGTCGATAATAGTCATAAACCGGGTGCAGGGCAGCGCCGGTAGTCAGCCAGAAAATAATGATCGCAAAATACCAGTAGGCATGCTTGAACAAACGGGCGAAAAGATTTCCTTCCGGCAGCGCAAAATCACCCACAACAACATAGGCGTCAGATTTACCCAGCTTGATCAGGTGGGCTAACACATCGGCCATGAATCCTTCGCTAAACACGTTGAGAAAGAAATTGGCAACGACCATATCATATTCGCCAAAATCATCCACCATCAGGATGTCGGAGTGAACCACCCTAATATTCAACTGTTTACCCGACTTTCTTATACCTTCTTCGAACTTGGTAAGCATGGCGCGGGACAAATCGACCACCGTGACTTCCGCCCCCATTTCCGCCGCATAAATCGCCTCCTTGCCGTGGCCCACACCGGCAAAAAGAATGCGGTCTCCGGGTTTGACGTAGTCCGGCGTCAACATGGATTTTTTACATTTGAGAATGGAATTCCCGGCGAATAAAAAGCTCAGTGCGTCATACACAGGCCCCATCAACCAATACTTGTCACTCATAAATCTGCCCTAAGTCAGTCATATTTGATCTTTATCGTTTCTTTGTTCTTTTTATTCACCCGAAAGCCAGAACAACCCCGGGCGCAAAGCAATGCTATAATGGGGCGCGAACCTTCCCGAGTCTATCGATTGAGTCTCGAAACCCCTCAAGTGCATGAATAATAATTCAATTTGAACGGAACATGAAACAAAACGCGCTTCTACTTTCCGGATACGATGCCGCCAGCCATGAATACTGGCGCAAATGCCTGACGCAGATGCTTGATGAGTATCACTGGACGGAGCTGGTGCTGTCGCCACGTCATTTCAGCTGGCGCATGCGCGGCAACAGTTTTATCTGGGCAACGGGGGATCAGAGAGAAGTCCTGCTTCGTAACTATGACGTCATTTTTGCGACATCCATGGTGGATTTAAATGGCCTGTTTGGATTTTTCCCGCATTTACACCGCAGTAAAACCTTTCTTTATTTTCATGAAAACCAGTTTGCTTACCCCCAGTCTCAACAACAAACTGAAACAGTGCACCACCAGCTGCAGAGTGTTTATGCTGCATTTGTCGCACAAAACCTCATATTTAACAGCAGTTATAACCAACGTACGTTTTTTGAAGGTGTGTCTGCACTGTTAAAAAAATTACCGGACAGCTTTCCGCCGACGTTAGTGCCCGAGATGGAGAAAAAATCCTGTGTCATTCCTGTGCCCATAAAAATCTGCAAGCTGGAGAATAACGTAGGCGGCGAAACCGATGTGCCAGGGCTACCGGGAATTCTTTGGAACCATCGTTGGGAGTACGACAAGCAACCTGATATATTTTTCAATGCGTTAGAACGGCTTCTTCATTTGAATTATCAATTCAAAATTCATGTCGTGGGCCAGCAATTCCGCAAGTCGCCAGTTTGTTTTGACGCATTTGCACACAAACACTCGGACATTATTGCAACCTGGGGGTATCAATGCGCTGAGCAGTATCGTGACGTGTTAATGCAAGCCGACATCGTTGTATCTTCTGCGCTCCATGACTTTCAGGGACTGGCGATCCAGGAGGCCATGGCGGCCGGCTGCATTCCGGTCACGCCAGATCGAGTGGCCTACCGGGAATATGTCCCGGACGCCCAACGTTATAAAGTGGAAGCAGACAATGGCACGACAGATAAAGATCAAGAGGTTCGAAACCTGGCGCAATTGTTGGGCAACACGATTGAGCACCGTTCACACCAAAGTAGTGCGCGAATATCCCAATTGGATAAACGTTTTTTTGTGCCAGCGGTAGAAGAAGCCTATAAACGGCTCATGAAATAGGCGCCATTTTTGTTTTATTGATGCACACAAACACGGCATTGCCGGATTGTGTATCCCAAGGCGTGATAGTTTCATAGTCATGTTCAAACATGTGGACGTCAAAATATGGCGTTAACATCGCATTAATCTCATCAAAACTGGCAGCAACCATCGTGTGTGCATCCTGCCAAACCTGGTGACGAACCCCGTCGGATTTTTCTATTGTCAGATTCAGCGTTTGATTTTCGCCTTGGCCTGAATAATACCAGTTTGACTGAAACGAGAACCGGTTGTCTTTGTCTGTAACCGTATGATTCACTCTAAGCGAGTTATCAATTTTGGTCTTGTCCACCGCATTGAAAATCAAAATTCCATTTTTATTCAAAGAGCAACTGATGCTTTTGAAACAGTTTTCGAGCAATTCCAGACTTTGATTGTAATGTATCGAGTAAAGAAAACAGGTAATCAGGTCAAACGTCTCATGGAATCCCAATTGGGACATGTCCTGACAAATAAATTCAGCTTCCGGGCACCGAATCTTTGCCAAATCCAGCATGGGTTGGTTTAAATCCAAACCGGTGGAGTGATATCCTAGATCCAGCAGATAGCGTATGTGAGGTCCGGTACCGCAGGCGAGATCCAAATGACAGCGCCCCTGGTTTCCAAACAACTGATTGAGCCGGTGCGCAGCCGTGCTTTGTGCATGATAGTCAATGTCGGCACACAGCAAATCATAGAAACCAGACAAGTCGTTGTATAAAGCATCTGTCGACATGGAACGAGGCTCAAAAAAAATGGTGACGCATACTAAATCAAGGCGGCAAAATTGCGAAGCGCTATTTTATCAATACGGCATACATATGCGTATAATATATATTATGTTAAATTTGATATTCGCATTAATGTCACTTCCGGTTTCGGCTCTTTTCTACCTTCAACCAATCTCGGCGTATCATTAACTGTTTCCCCTAGAAAATGTAACATGAAACCCATGGCAATTTTTTGTACACTGGCTATTACCTTAACTAATTACCAAATTACATGACACAACTACTCAGCCTGATCGAACAAGCAAAACGCCGCCGAGGCATTAACGAGCTGTTTAATGGTAAAAATGGCGCGAGCACCTCACCTGATTTCAATTCTGAAGCAGTTTCCGGCAGGTCATTGAGTGATTTACTGGCCGACCTCGACAACTTGCTGTCCAATCATCCGAAGATCACACAGCATCATGCCCCCATATTAATCACTGAGCTGGAAGATATAAAAACGATTCTTTAGGGCGTGTTGAGCGTTATTGCACGATGGCTACGGATTTGATTTGCGCCCATACCGGCAAGCCGGGCGTTAACTTGAGCTGAAAAACCGACTTATCTGTCAGCCTGGCCACCAGTTTCCAGGCACCGCATTGCAATGCTACGAGCGACATGGCCTCACCTGGGAGCGGGTGTATCTCGATAATCTTAGCCTCAAGTTTATTGAGAATGCTGGAGTCGGGCGCATGCGACAGACTGATACTGATATCTCTTGCTGAGATTCTGAGGCGTACCAACTGGTGAAGTTCGAACGCAGCATCTTTTACCCAGAGGTATGCCCCTCCCTGTGTGACACGGGCCAAGTGCCATTGGGTATCAATCTCGGTAATCTCGCCCTCCAGAATAACACCGGTATCCTCTTCCAGCTGCTCGGGCAACAATACACTTGAAAACACGTCTGTCACACTCCCCTGTGATAGCACTCGACCTTCTTGAAGGATCACCACGTGATCAGCTAATCGAGTCACCTCGTTCATCGAGTGGCTGACATAAAACACCGGGATCTGTACATTTCGTTTTAGCTGCTCAAGGTAATGCAGTATTTCCTGCTTCCGCTGACGATCCAGCGCGGCGAGAGGTTCGTCCATCAACAATACATCCGGATTGATCAGCAGTGCACGAGCAATCGCGGCGCGTTGCCGTTCACCGCCAGAGAGCTGGCTCGGGAAATGAGCAAGTAACCGGGAGAGTTCGAGGATCGAAACAACCTGTTCATACATCTCGGCGTCAGGCTTTCTTGATGTACGCTTAATTCCATACGCAATATTTTGCGCAACGTTCAAGTGCGGAAACAGCCCGTCCTCCTGGAAAACGTACCCGATGCGTCGCTTGTGTACGGGTACGAAGACATCCCTGCCCTGCCAAACCTCGCCATTCACCTGTATCTGGGCCTGAACGGGCCGGTCCAGCCCGGCAAAACATCGTAATAAGGTGGTTTTACCAGAACCCGAGTGGCCAAATATCGCGGTTATGCCCGTGCCTGGAAGAGATAAATCAACGTCGAGAGAAAATACAGCCTCACTGTGATTTTTACGCGTTAATTCAAGCTGAATTTTGATCTGGTCATTGTTTAGGTGCACAGTCATCGGAACCGGGTCGCTCCCGACTTGCGTTGAAGTCCGTACAGAGTCAACAATACAATAAACGAAAAGGCGACCATCAGACCGGAAAGCATGTGCGCATTGTCATATGCCAGCGTTTCAACATGATCATAGATTTGAACTGACACAACGCGCGTTTCTCCGGGGATATTGCCACCGATCATCAGCACCACGCCAAATTCACCAACGGTGTGCGCAAATCCGAGAATGGCGGCGGTGAGAAATCCGGATTTTGACAGGGGTACGACGACGGAAAAAAAACGGTCCAACGGGTTTGCTGACAATGTGGCAGCGATTTCTAGGGGCCGCCGCCCTAAACTGCTAAACGCATTTTCCAGTGGTTGCACGACAAAAGGCAGTGAGTAAAGCACTGACGCGACCACCAGCCCCCAAAACGTAAAGGGTAATGTGCCTAATCCCAACGCTTGCGTCATTTTCCCAACCCAACCTTCCGGCCCCATAACAATTAACAGATAAAAACCCAATACCGTGGGAGGTAGTACCAGGGGTAGCGCAACAATCGCTGCAACTGGGGCTTTCCATCGTGATCGGGTGGAGGCGAGCCACCAGGCCAGTGGTGTTCCCAAAATCAGAAGGATAATGGTCGTGGTACCGGCCAATCGAATGGTCAACCAAATTGCCTGCAAATCCGCTTCGGAGAGCGTCATTTAATTTTCCTTGCTGACCAGGTCTGGAGGGTGATAGCCCGACCGAACGAGCAAAGCGCGTACGAATTCGCTGCGTAGGAATTGCACATAAGTTTGCGCGATTTCAGTGTTCCCTTTGTTGAGAATAACGAGGTCTTGTTTGATTGGCCTGTACATCGTTTCTGGCACGACCCAGGTATGTCCAACACGGACATCTGAGAGGGCGTTAACATAGGCCATCGGAATAAATCCGGCATCCGCATTACCACTTTGCACGAACTGAAAAGCCTGTCCGACATTTTCGCCGGTGATCAAGCGGTATTGGACTGGATTATGCGCAATGCGGTCAAGCACCTCTTGTGCTGCCAGTCCGTAGGGCGCTAATGTCGGACTGGCAATGGCCAGCGTTTCAATCCTGCCGCCGGAAAAAGCGTCAGCGCCCAACGTATTGACTGGAACTGTTGGCGACCAGAGCGTAAGTCGACCAATCGCATAGGTTGATCTGCTCTGGGGCACGGTGATACCCAGTGCTTCCAGAGCGACCGGTTTCTCTTCGTCGGCGGACAGAAAGACCTGGTAAGGCGCTCCATGTTTTATCTGCGCGAAGATTTTGCCGGAAGAACCGGAAGACAGCACAACCTTGTGCCCAGATGACTGCTCGAAAAGTGTCGATATCTCTTTTGCAACGGTAACGAAGTTTGATGCCACGGCAACATACAGTGTTTCAGGATGCAATGTTTCCGCCCAGCTAATCCCACCCCAAAAAACACAGACCAGTATCAAAAACTTCATCGCCAAGGTCAGTCCCTGTTGACCGAAGCGGTAACGCTGTTTTCCGAAACTACATTGCTTTTATGCTCAATGGGAAGCCGGTAATTGGAAAGAATTTCAGAGAAAGCTTTTTCTTGAATGAGTTCCTGAATCGCGCCATTCATCTTTTCGACCGAAACAGCGCTCTGTTTTGATATCGCGCAGTGCATATCGTATTTGTGGTCAAGAAGCTGGGATATTTTTATTTGTTCACGATACTTCAGCTTCCGGTAAAAGAAGGAGTTTTCATCGTCGATCATTGTGTCAATTCGGTTAAGGGTCAGTAGCCTGTACAACACATCCACACTTTCTTTATCCACCCGGGTTGCTTTGCCTTCGCGAAATAATGCTTCGGTGAGTGGATTGTAGATGTACCCCAATTGTGTCCCGATTAATTTGTTCTCCAGCTCTCTGCGGGAGCCAAGGCTATTCTGCTCCACAATAATGAAATACTCTTCGTGTTGATCAAAGGGAATGGACCAGTCAAATTGATCTGCGCGCTCAAAAAACTGCGGATTGTAGAGGCAAATTGCATCGTATTTGCCTTGGCGCAGATACTCTTCGGCGCGGTTTACCGGAACGCGAAAAAATGCGGATTCACGACCCATTTTACTGGCGATCTTGTTAGAAAAATCGAAGGTTATGCCCTTATGGATACGCCCCTGCTCGTTCTCTTCAAAATATGGCATGCCCCCATAAGTGCCGTAACCAAACACGATTTCTCCTGCTGCCCTGGATTCGCTATAAACATTCACAGCGATGAGCGAGAGTAACACCAACCATCCATGTACCAAGTACTGTTTCACTCAGAATTTCCCAATTTGTTTTTCCAGCGGAATGACGCATTTCTCTTCGTATAGGCTATGATTATAAACATACTCTTAAGTACGGTACTTTTTCAAGGAACGCAGATCAATATGAAGGTAATTGCCAGTTATAAAGACCTACTCGCAGTGGAGAATCCGCCCAAACTGAACATTTTGGAAACCGCCAGTGGATTATCTGCTCCGACGCGTCTGGAACAGTTGATCCATAATGCCAAAACACTCGCAAGTTATGAAAGCGATACAACTGCCTATCGTCTGACCTTCAAATCGAACGTACTGGGTCCGAAAAGTGCAGAACTTCTTCCGGATACGCTGGATGTTAAACTCGTCAAAGACATTCTGGTCACTTTGGAGGAACTCTGGGCCGCAACACACGATGAAATGCGCGGTACCTGAGCGCATTTAGAGCATATTGGCACTTTTCGCTAGTATTTTTTCCAAAATGGTCAATTACAAGCCCGAGGTAAATCCGGTAACTTAGTAGGTGTATGTTATCACTGTAAACAATGCAGATTTAAACATCCACCTACTGAGGCCTGATCACATGTCGACTGCGTCCGCCTGTTTAACCGCTGAGTTTCCTGTTCCCGAGCGTGCCACCCTCACCAAAATATCGGAAAACGTATTTTGGTTACGTATGCCACTTCCCTTTCGCCTGGACCATATCAATCTTTATTTGCTGGAAGACAGTGATGGGTGGTTCATTGTTGATACTGGCTTGGGCGGAAAAACCACACAGGGTATCTGGGAGAATGTTTTTGCGGATTTCCTCGGTGATAAGCCAGTAAAGGGGGTTGTGCTCACACACATGCATCCGGACCATATGGGCCAGGCTGGATACCTTTGTGAGCGCTGGAACGTGCCACTCTACACGAGTCGCACGGAATATTGGGTCGGCAGAGCCCTATCCATCGAGGGAAATGACTCGGAGCGCAGTCTGGAAAGGCAGTACTATCAACGGTCCGGATTGCCGGAAACATTGATCGAAAAACTGGTCAATCGAACCGGCGGTTTTGGAAATGTGACCACCCCCATGCCGCTTGGGTATATGAGGCTTCAAGCGGGGGATGCCCTGCCTTTCAGTAGAACTGACGAATTGGGCACCTGGCAGGTGGTCATCGGGCGTGGCCACTCACCGGAGCATGTCTGCCTATATAATGCCGTGCAGAAAATACTGATTTCAGGCGACCAGATTCTCCCGGGTATAACGCCAAACATCAGCGTGTATGCCACAGAACAGAATAACAATCCGGTTCAGGATTATCTGGACTCTCTGCAGGCGTTCTACACACTGGCAGATGACACATTGGTATTGCCGGCACACAATCGCCCCTTTATCGGCTTGAAGCAGCGGCTGGACGAGCTTAACCTGCATCATCAACAGCTACTGACGCGCGTTTTGGAGCATCTGGACAGGCCAAATTCTGCGGCAAGCGTGATGAACCACCTGTTTCCACGAAACCTTTCAGGATTCGATTTCATGATGGCATTGGGAGAAACCGTTGCGCACCTGAATTGTCTGTTTTATGCTGGTAAAATCCAGCGTCAGGAAAGCGATGGAATTTATTACTACAGAACAAAACTAAATTAACCCCGTCCGCCCATTCAACCCCGGCACACACATGAAGAAGAAAAAAGTTAACTGGTGGTCACTGGGAAGCATTACGCTCGCAGCCTCGGCGGTTTGCTTACCCTCACAGGCAACTTCGCTCACCGGCTGTGACAAAACACTCCAACTCACGCCGGATTTTAAAATCAGTTACGCTGATTACTGTACGCAGAATGGCAATCTGAACTCCCTGCTTCAATATTATTCCGCCAAATGTGATGAAGCAGAAGTTAAACTCTCGGCGCTACGAACCCGTATTGCGGAAGGGGAAACCGGCTTGGAACGATTTCTGGATGGGCACCGGTATGCCAGCAACTATTACTGCGCCATGACGCCTGACTCCATTAGAAACAGCGTCATGCGCCAAAAGACCTGCCAAAAAGCAGAGGTGGATGAGGCTGCCTGCGAGAGTGCACAAGCTGCGCCGGCCAATGTGAAGCTCATTCAAGGCACGGTTAAGGAAACCACGAGGCAAACCATGCAATCAACGGATTGTGTGGCCTATCGTGATTTTCGGGATGAAGACCTGATTAAGATTGAAGCGACTAATCACTGTGGCGCAATGAAAATCATCGCGCTTTGTTTTGTGGAGCATGATTCAGATCGCCCCACGCCCTACAAAATGCAGAAGCAAGGGAAGTTACCGGCCAATGAAGTAATGAACTTCACTTTCAAAAGTCAAAGTTACTCTCCCTACTCCTACAGTGCGACGGCGTGCGATGTAAAATCCCGTGACCAGTGTCAGGTGACCTGCCCTTAGGTCACACCATCAGTCGCGCATACAACGCTATGCTGCTACGCAACATTCATCGCTTGACTCTCTCATTGGGCTAATTATAATGAGAATTGCTGCTTTGCAGCACTTAACCGCTCTCACACCGTTGTTTCATCAAATTACCGCTTTAATTTTGGAGTTTGGCCCATGTTTGACGCACTGAATGAAACCCTGCAATCTGTACTGAAACCTGCAACTGACTTGTACAAACTGAACGCTCAGTTCGCTTCCAGTCTGGTTGCCAAACAATCAGAAATCATCACTGACACGCTGAGTGAAACCGTGTCTTTGGTGGAAAGTATGATCAACGAAAAAGATTTCAATGCAGCGATCGAGTTGCAAAAAGGTTTTGCCGAGAATCTACAGCAAAAATATTCGGAAGCTGGCAAAGTCCACATGGAGGAGCTTTCAGAACTGAAAGACAAGGCCAGTGTATTGGTTGAGGAAGTCGTTGCTAAAGGTAAAGAGGGAGCGCAATCCCTGTACAAAGCCGCCAATGATGCGGGTAAACAGTTCACCCAAACTGCTTGATTCTGGATTTCCAATCTGATGCCAGGAAAGTACACCTTTCCTGGCTTTCGCCCTTTTTCATAAAGGGATACTGAGGACAGAGTTAAACCATTTCCGGGTGCTCCACTGCCCAGACCGCAGCCTCTACCCGTGATTTCAGCCCCAGTTTTTTCAGAATGTTTTTCACGTGGACCTTTACGGTGCCTTCCGTGATCTCCAGATTGCGAGCGACGATCTTGTTGCTGTTCCCTTCACGAATCTGCTTGAGAATCTCGATTTCCCGATCCGTCAGCGTAGGCGTTGCGGCCGTTTTGACCACAGGTTTGTTTCTTAAGGCTGAAGCCAGTATGCCGACCAGTTTATCCGACAACACAGATTTGCCGTGGATCGCCTGCTTGATACAATCAATCAACTCTTCAGGCTCAATATCTTTGAAAACATAGCCATCGGCACCCGCTTTTAACGCTGCAAGCACATCCTCTTCGCTGTCTGATACGGTGAACACAAGCACCTTGGCATAGATCTCCGCGTTCCGCAGAGCGATCAGGGTATCAATACCATTCATGCCATCCATATTGAGGTCAAGCAGGATGAGATCCGGGTCCAGCTCAACAGCCTTTTTAATGGCCTCTTCACCGCTGACTGCCTCCCCCACAGGGTTGATAGTTTTATCCATCCCCAGCAGCTGCACTACTCCCCTACGCATCATTGGGTGGTCGTCTACCACCAGCACCCTGATTTCATCATCATTATTATTAGACATGGCCTATAGATACCTCATTACTCGAAATGTGTGAACCTAATTGAAAATTGCCTCTGATTACGGTCCCTGTGGGCTCATTAGGTTGTATATCGATGGAACCTGAAAGATTTTTTGCGCGCTCCGCCATGATGGCCAGACCGTGATGGTTTATTTTTCGACGATCTGGCGGAAATCCAACACCATCATCTGCGACGGACAATTGAATATCCTGGGCCCCCACAGGCACCAGCGTCACACTGGCCCGCTTAGCTTTGGCGTGCTTTACAACGTTGGACAGTGCTTCCCGCACGATCTGCAACACATGAACTTCCTCGTTCGCGGAGAGCTTCAGATCGCGAATTCGATAATCCAGATCAATTTTTAACTCCCCTCGTTGAGAAAACTCAGCGACGGCTCCTTTAAGTGCCGGCTCCAACCCGGGGTCAGTCAACTTTAGGCGGAAAGAAGTAAGCAGCTCTCGTAGCTGGCTATAGGCACTGTTGAGCCCTTGCCGAAGATCCTTTATGACATCCAACAGTTCGGATTTAGGTTGATCTTCTTCCAGCATCATCTGAAATCGAGACAACTGGAACTTCTGAAAAGAGAGCGATTGAGCCAGCGAATCATGCAGCTCACGAGCAATGGTGGTGCGCTCTTCGATCAACATCAGTCGATGTTCATGTTCATTTTGTTTCAGGCTGTAAAACGCGGTGCCGAGGTTTTCTGCCAGTGTTTTCACCAGTTGATGGCACCAGCTTTCATCTGCAGAGGGCGAATTTACTTCGTAATAGAGCGATCCGAACTCGTAGTTTTTGTAACTGATCTGAACGACTCTGCTGGAAGGATGGAGATCAATTCCGCTGTTTGTCAGGCCACCCAGGCGATAGCAACCGGCACAACTTGGTTTTTGCAGGCACAGTCGATACCCCTCATCCCCCTTATCCGATGCCGAAAAGATAGAGGTCATGCGCGCTTCAGGCACCGTGTTGTTCAAACACAGAACAATATTTTTAAGGTCTGCCGTTGCTTCCAGTTTACTGATGATACTAGTCAGGTTATCCCGGGAATTCGGTACATCTGACAGCAGTTTTGCCGTAGTGTATAAAAAATCCAACGCTTGATTTCTGTGGCGTAACTCGCGCGTTTTTTCGTTGACGTTGTTTTCGAGGCTCTCGTAGGTCACCGCAAGTTTTGAGGCCATTGAGTTAAATGCGGCGGCAAGCTGGCCAAGTTCATTCCCGCCTTCCCCGTCATAATGTACTCGCTTTGAAAAATCGCCTTCCTGTATGGCGACAGCGGAGGTGACCAGATGCCTCAAGGGCCGGACAATTTTGTAATAGAGTCGATACACGGCAAAGGCGGCGGCAAGTAAGGTTAAAATCAGTGACAAACCGATGATCAGGCGCATTTCCCGCAAATGTTTGTCTGCGTAGGTTTGAACGAGATAGACGAATTGATCAACCTGAGAAGCAAAGTAGTGCATCATGACAATAGACTGGCTGGGCCGGTACTCACGGTCCAACAGCGCTTTTTTTATCGTCGCCCATTCTTCATTTACTACCTTCAGTGACTGGCCAATCCCGAGATTGTCGTGTGAGTTTTCAAGCTCCTTAAAGGAAGGCGAATTGAGGCGAGCTTCAAATGCGCCGATTTCCGCCTGCATATTTTCCTGAAATTCGACCTCACTGACTGAGTAGTTTCGATCGTAAGCATGCGCAATACGCATAGACATCATCCGCAAAGAGCCAGCCTGATTGATATCCGCCGGCACCCCTTCAATGCCTTCAACAATCATGACCGCCGCGAACATGCCCGCGGTAGCAATAGTCACGATCAGGCTCATGATTAAACCTGCGTGAAAGGTGAGAGATAGGGAGCGAAGATTCATGGTATTTCTGTACATATAGGCCGCCTACCTACAGTGTCTTATGATTCTCAATCAATTCGATTGATGAGAATCAAATACCTCAAAACAACCGAGGGAAAATTGGTGGTACCTACAACTAAGTATACCTCTCGAACAGCAAGGTTATTTGATAAACATCAAGCTAATGTGCCCTTTATATTTCAGCATCTTATAAACTACCACCCCCAAGTACCCATTTATACCCTTCTGATTTTTAAGCACTTCTACTCGCTACACAATTGATATTCATCAATAAAAATAATCTGCCAGACGTAATACTAAGACCATGTTTTTATGGTTATTGGGACATCCGTCCAATTGCTGACCGTTTCAGCAGATAACCCAAGATTTTCACACTATCAGATACGACAACTAAACGGAGAAGCACTATGTCTGATATACAAAAATGGGATGTCGAAGACACCCAGTTCTGGGAATCCGAAGGCAAGAAAGTTGCGACTCGAAATCTTTGGATTTCAATTCCCAGCTTGCTCTGCGGATTCGCTGTGTGGTTGTACTGGGGTATTATTACAGTACAGATGTTGAATCTGGGCTTCCCTTTTGCTCAGTCGGAACTGTTTACGCTCATGGCGATTGCGGGTTTAACCGGTGCCACGCTGCGTATTCCCAGCAGTTTCTTCATTCGCCTGGCGGGTGGTAGAAACACGATCTTTTTCACCACGGCATTGTTGATGCTGCCAGCCATTGGCACCGGCATTGCGCTGCAAGACCAGAATACGCCGCTCTGGGTTTTCCAGATTCTGGCATTATTGTCTGGCTTCGGTGGTGGTAACTTTGCTTCTTCGATGTCAAACATCAGCTTCTTCTTCCCGAAAAAGCAGCAGGGTCTGGCTCTGGGGCTGAACGCTGGCCTGGGGAACTTCGGTGTCACCACCATGCAGATTCTGATTCCGCTGGTCATGACCTTTGGTTTGTTCGGCGGTGAATCCATGACGCTGGTGAATACGTCTGGCACCCTGATCGGTAAGATTCCTGCAGGTTCCGAAACGTTCATCCACAACGCCGGGTTCGTGTGGTTGTTACTTCTGATTCCTCTGGCCTTTGCAGGCTGGTTTGGCATGAACAACATCAAGGCTGAACATGTAACACCCGATCTGCCTTCCCCTGTAGGGTCTTTCTCCATCATCACCGGAATGCTGTTAATTGGCTTCTTCAGTGCTACTTTCGGCCTCTGGCTGATGCTGCCAGAAAAAGTGGGTGGTTCCGGGTTTGGTATCAGCAAGTGGATTGTGCTGCCCATCGTTATCGCGATGACAGTATTTTTGTTGAAGCTTCTGCCTGGTCAGATCAAAACAAGCCTTAACCGTCAATACAAGATATTCAACCACAAGCACACGTGGGTAATGTCGGTGATTTACACCATGACATTCGGCTCATTCATCGGTTACGCAGCAGCGTTCCCGCTGGCGATCAAGGTGATTTTCGGTTACTCACACGTGATGGGCGCGGATGGTGTGATGACGCACGACACGGTCAACCCCAACGGCCCTTCAGCCTTGATGTTTGCCTGGATGGGACCGTTCATTGGCGCATTGATTCGCCCAGTGGGCGGATGGATCTCTGATAAACTTGGCGGAGCCTTGGTTACCCAGATTTGCTCCATCGTGATGGTAGCAGCAGCTCTTGGGGTAGCCTATTTCATGAAGGCCGCTTACTCTTCCGCAACACCAGAAGAGTACTTCGTTCCCTTCTTTGTTCTGTTCCTGGTGCTGTTTGCAGCGACAGGGATCGGTAACGGTTCAACCTTCCGCACCATCGCCATGGTTTTTGACCGTGAGCAAGCGGGCCCCGTGCTGGGTTGGACATCTGCGGTAGCAGCCTACGGTGCTTTCATTATTCCTAAAGTGTTCGGTGAGCAGATTAAAGCCACTACACCGGAATACGCACTGTACGGCTTCGCTGTGTTCTACGGGCTGTGTGTAATCATTAACTGGTGGTTCTACCTGAGACCAGGCGCTGAATACAAAAACCCCTAAGATCGGCAACAACCAGGGTAGAAGAATTCTCGATTTCTTCTACCCTTTTATTGGTCTGATAACAGGCCAGACAAAGTTATCTGGAATTAGTGAGGCCTGAGGAGAATTCCATGAGTCAATTTTTAGATCGATTACAATTTTTCAAGAAGAAACAAGGAGAGTTTGCTGACGGACATGGCGAAACTACCAATGAGAACCGTGCCTGGGAAGACGCTTACCGTGCTCGGTGGCAGTATGACAAAATCGTACGATCCACACATGGCGCTAACTGTACTGGTTCCTGTTCCTGGAAGATCTACGTCAAAAACGGTTTGATTACCTGGGAAACCCAGCAAACTGACTATCCGCGAACACGCCCGGATCTGCCTAACCATGAACCCCGAGGGTGCCAGCGTGGTGCCAGTTACTCCTGGTACATTTACAGTGCCAATCGGGTGAAGTATCCGATGGTTCGTAAACCGCTGCTGAAACTCTGGCGTGAAGCGCGTCGCAATATGCAGCCAGTGGAAGCCTGGGCATCCATCGTTGAAAACAAGGAAAAAGCCACATCCTATAAATCCAAACGCGGCATGGGTGGTTTTATTCGATCTTCCTGGGATGAAGTCAACGAAATTATCGCTTCAGCGAACGTGTATACCGCTAAAACCTATGGCCCGGATCGTGTACTCGGCTTCTCTCCGATTCCAGCGATGTCGATGGTGTCCTACGCAGCTGGATCACGCTACCTGTCGTTGATTGGCGGTGTGTGCATGAGCTTCTATGACTGGTACTGTGACTTGCCTCCGTCATCACCCATGACCTGGGGTGAGCAGACCGACGTACCAGAGTCAGCGGATTGGTACAACTCCAACTACATTATCGCTTGGGGGTCTAACGTACCTCAGACGCGTACACCTGATGCACACTTCTTCACCGAAGTTCGCTACAAGGGCACCAAAACTGTTTCCATCACGCCGGACTACGCGGAAGTATCCAAACTGACGGATATGTGGTTGAACCCGAAACAGGGTACGGATGCAGCACTAGCGATGGCATTCGGACACGTTATCCTGAAAGAGTTTCACCTTGAGAAGCCCAGCCAATACTTCCAGGATTACGCTCGCCAGTATACCGACAGCCCGATGCTGGTTCTTTTGGAAGAGCACTCCGGCGAAACACTGAAATCTACTCGTTTCCTGCGTGCGTCTGACCTTGCTAAAAACTTTGGCAATGAAAACAATCCCGAGTGGAAAACGCTTGCCTATGATGAAACCAGTAAAAAGCTGGTCGCACCGAATGGCTCCATTGGTTTCCGTTGGGGTGAAAAAGGCAAGTGGAACCTGGAAGAAAAAGAAGGCACGAAAGGCGCTGAAACCAAACTTCGACTCACGTTGATTGACGACAGTGATGGCGTAGCAGGCGTTGCTTTCCCCTACTTTGGTGGCCAGGAGCACGAATACTTTAATGCCAACCCACAAGATGAACTGCAAGTTCGTAATGTTCCCTACAAGGCACTGAAACTTGCCGACGGCACCGAAGCAAAAGTAGCTACCGTATACGACTTGATGATGGCTAACTATGGTATCGATCGCGGATTGGGCGGTGGCAATGTTGCCGCAAGCTACGACGATAACGTGCCATATACCCCTGCATGGCAGGAGTCCATCACCGGTGTGAAGCGAGACAAAGTCATTCAGGTTGCTCGTGAATTTGCCGATAACGCCGACAAAACACATGGCCGTTCCATGGTAATCGTGGGTGCCGCAATGAACCACTGGTACCACATGGACATGAACTACCGTGGCCTGATCAATATGTTGATCATGTGTGGTTGTATCGGTCAATCCGGGGGTGGCTGGGCGCACTATGTGGGTCAGGAAAAACTGCGACCACAAACCGGCTGGCAACCGCTGGCATTTGCGTTGGATTGGTCACGCCCACCACGCCACATGAACTCCACCTCTTTCTTCTACATGCATACCGGCCAGTGGAGACACGAAAAGCTGAATGCAAAAGAGGTTCTGTCACCTTTGGCAGACAAAGAGGCATTTCCTGAGCACATGGTGGACTGGAACGTTCGGTCCGAGCGTATGGGCTGGTTACCATCCGCGCCACAGCTTAACAAGAACCCGCTGCAGATCAGTAAAGATGCCAAAGCGGCAGGAATGGAACCGAAAGACTATGTGGTTGAAAAGCTGAAATCCGGTGAACTGAAATTCGCTTCAGAAGCACCAGACAGCCCGGAAAACTTTCCGCGCAACCTGTTTGTCTGGCGTTCGAACCTGCTGGGCTCTTCCGGCAAGGGCCACGAGTACATGCTGAAGTACTTCCTCGGCACAAAAAATGGTGTGATGAACGAAGACCTGGGTAAAGCCGGCGGACCTAAGCCAACAGAAGTTGAATGGGTTGATGATGCTCCTATCGGCAAACTGGATCTGGTTACTACACTGGATTTCCGTATGTCGTCCACCTGTGTGTATTCAGACATCGTTCTGCCCACGGCAACCTGGTATGAAAAAGATGACATGAACACTTCAGACATGCATCCGTTCATCCATCCGTTGACTGCAGCTACTGATCCCGCTTGGGAAGCGCGCAGCGATTGGGAAATCTACAAAGGCATTGCGAAAGCCTTCTCTAAAGTTGCCGAAGGTAACCTGGGTGTTGAAACGGATGTCGTTACTGTACCTCTTTTGCATGATACCGCCGGTGAATTGGGCCAGCCGTTGCATGTTAAAGACTGGAAAAAAGGCGAATGTGACCTGATTCCGGGCAAGACAGCGCCAAATATCGTAGCGGTTGAGCGTGACTACCCGAATGTTTATAAAAAATTCACGTCCATTGGTCCTCTGCTCGACAAATTGGGCAACGGCGGTAAGGGAATCAACTGGGATACCAACGAGGAAATCCAGTTGTTGGGTGATCTGAACCATCGTGTGACTGAGCCCGGTGTGAGTGAAGGCCGACCACGATTGGATTCTGCGATTGATGCATCCGAGATGATTCTTTCTCTTGCACCAGAAACCAGTGGAAACGTCGCAGTGAAAGCCTGGGATGCGTTGGGTGAGTTTACTGGCCTTGATCATACGCACTTGGCGAAGCCGAAACACGACGAAAAAATCCGCTTCCGTGACATCGTCGCACAGCCTCGCAAGATCATCTCTTCGCCCACCTGGTCTGGTCTGGAAGATGAACATGTGAGCTACAACGCCGGATACACGAACGTCCATGAACTGATTCCCTGGCGTACCCTGACCGGTCGACAGCAATACTACCAGGATCACCCCTGGATGCAGGCGTTCGGTGAGCAGTTTGTCTCGTATCGTCCACCGATTGATACTAAGACGATCAAGCCGATCATGAACAAGAAGTCGAACGGTAACCCGGAAATCGCCTTGAACTGGATTACTCCCCACCAGAAATGGGGTATTCACAGCGTATACACCGACAACCTGTTGATGCAGACCCTGTCACGGGGCGGCCCAATTATCTGGATGTCGGAAGTGGATGCACAGAAGGTTGGCATCGAAGACAACGACTGGGTTGAAGTGTTCAACGTCAACGGCGCGATCGCCTGTCGTGTTGTAGTCAGTCAGCGTGTGAACGAAGGTATGACCATGATGTACCACGCTCAGGAACGTATTCTGAACATCCCAGGCGCGGAAACTACCGGAACGCGCGGAGGTCATCACAACTCGGTTACCCGGGTGGTATTAAAGCCCACGCACATGATTGGTGGTTATGCGCAACAGGCGTACGGTTTCAACTATTACGGTACCGTTGGCTGTAACCGTGATGAATTCGTTGTCGTTAGAAAGATGAGTAAAGTTGATTGGCTGGATGGCCCGAATGGTGATGCGTTGCCACAACCCCTGCCGGAAGAAGTGTAAGGAGAAGTCATAATGAAAATTCGTTCTCAAATCGGCATGGTGCTTAACCTGGATAAGTGTATCGGGTGCCACACCTGCTCAGTAACATGTAAGAACGTATGGACCTCTCGTGAAGGGGTGGAATACGCATGGTTTAACAACGTAGAAACCAAGCCTGGTATTGGTTACCCCAAAGAATGGGAAAACCAGCAAAAGTGGAAAGGTGGCTGGGTACGCAAGAGCGATGGTTCCATTGAGCCACGAATTGGGGGTAAATGGCGTGTGTTGGCAAACATCTTTGCCAATCCCGACCTGCCACAAATCGATGACTACTATGAGCCCTTCGATTTTGACTACCAGCATTTGCATACCGCACCACTGGGCGATCACCAGCCAATTGCGCGTCCGCGTTCCGTGATTGACGGACGTCGCATGGAGAAAATCGAGTGGGGTCCTAACTGGGAAGAAATCCTGGGAACAGAGTTCAAGAAACGTAGCAAAGACAAGAACTTTGACAACATCCAGAAGGAAATTTACGGCCAGTTCGAAAACACCTTCATGATGTATTTGCCACGATTGTGTGAGCACTGTTTGAACCCGGCCTGTGTGGCATCCTGCCCTTCCGGCGCGATCTACAAGCGCGAAGAAGACGGTATCGTTCTGATCGATCAGGACAAGTGCCGAGGCTGGAGAATGTGTGTCAGTGGCTGCCCGTACAAGAAGATTTACTACAACTGGAAGTCCGGTAAATCCGAGAAGTGTATCTTCTGTTACCCACGTATCGAAGCGGGTATGCCGACCGTATGTTCCGAAACCTGTGTTGGACGTATCCGTTACCTTGGCGTTCTGTTGTACGATGCCGACAAGATCAAGGAAGTGGCCAGCACGCCGAATGAGCGGGATTTGTACCACAAGCAATGCGAAATTTTCCTGGATCCCAACGATCCCAAGGTAATCGCGCAAGCACGCAAAGATGGTGTGCCAGACTCCGTCATTAAAGCGGCACAGGAATCTCCTGTGTACAAAATGGCTATGGACTGGCAGGTAGCATTGCCTCTGCACCCTGAGTACAGAACATTGCCCATGGTTTGGTACATTCCACCGTTGAGCCCGATTCAGCAGGCAGCGGAAGCAGGCCACATCGGCATGGATGGCATACTCCCGGACGTAGCCTCATTGCGAATTCCGGTGAAATACCTGTCCAACATGTTAACCGCCGGGGATGACGAGCCAGTACTGTTGGCATTGAAGCGAATGATGGCGATGCGAGCCTATAAGCGCGCCCAGGTCGTTCACAACGAGAAAGACCTGAAAGTGCTGGAAGAAGTCGGCCTGACGGAGCTGCAAGTTGAAGACATGTACCGCTATATGGCGATCGCGAACTACGAAGATCGCTTCGTGATCCCGACCGCACATCGTGAAGACGCCATGAACGAAGCCTTCGCAGAACGCGGTGGTTGTGGTTTCACCTTCGGCAATGGCTGTGCAACCGGTAACAGTGATGTCAACATGTTTGGTGGCAAGAAAACCACTCAGCGAAACATCATCAAGACGGTTCAGGTCTGGGAATAAAGGGGCATTATCATGCAAATACTAAAAGTCATTTCTGCATTGATGTGCTATCCCACCCAGGAATTGCGGGATGCGGCTGCAGAGCTGAGACAGGTAATCGAGGGGGCAAAGGAGATCCCCCCCTCCTCCCGACAAGCCTTGCTTAACCTGGTGAAAAGTCTGGCTGTTCGGGAGCTGATGGACGTTGAAGAGGAGTATGGTTTCCTCTTTGACCGAGGCCGGTCTCTGTCACTGTTATTGTTTGAACACGTTCACGGTGAATCCCGTGACCGTGGCCAGGCTATGGTGGATTTAATGGCGCTCTATGAACGCAACGGTTTTGATATAGATGCCAAAGAACTACCAGACTACATTCCGTTGTATTTGGAATATCTATCACAGCGACCGGATCTCGAAGCGAGAGAAGGTTTGCACGATATCAGCCATATTCTTGGGCTGCTCAGTGCACGTCTTCAGGAACGAAAGAGCCAATACCACTGTTTGTTCGACGCACTTCTCATCATTGCCGGTGCCCAGGTTGATATTGATGACCTGAAGCAGAAAGCAGCGAATGAAGAGCGTGACGACACTCCAGAGGCAATGGATAAGGTTTGGGAAGAAGAACAAGTAACCTTCATGGGTAATCAACAGCCAAGCAGTTGCTCGACGGGTACATATCGCCCGCCGCAGGATCCAAATGCGGCTGTACCGCTCAGGATCGTTGAAAGTTCTTCCATGAATAACAGTGTGCCCCAGGTTGGCGGTGCTTCTCGCTAAACAGAAGGAATCACGAGGAAATTAAAATGTCTTACTTAAATACACTATTATTTGGGTTGTATCCCTACATCGCCATTGCGGTGATGATTCTGGGCAGCTGGGCACGATTTGATCGCGAACAGTACACCTGGAAAACCGGCTCCAGCCAGATGCTGCGTAATAAAGATATGCGCGTCGCGAGCAACTGTTTCCATGTTGGTGTAATATTTATCCTGCTTGGGCACTTTGTCGGCTTGCTCACACCTGAATCCATTTACCACCACTTTATCTCTTCCGGCGCTAAGCAAGTGCTGGCGATGGTGTCCGGTGGCTTCTTTGGACTGATATGCCTTTATGGTCTGGTAATTCTGCTGAAACGCCGCATGACCGACCCACGAATCCGAGCCACGAGCAGTTTGTCTGACATCGTTGTGCTGTGGTTGCTGTTGATCCAATTGGTACTGGGCTTGTTAACCATCTTTGCGTCAACACAGCACCTGGATGGTTCAGTGATGGTTCTGCTTGGAAACTGGGCACAAAACATTGTGACATTGGATCCAATTGAAGCCGCTGCAGCCATTTCAAGTGTCGGTTTTATTTATAAACTCCACGTGTTTTTTGGGTTAACGTTGTTGCTGGTCTTCCCTTTCACTCGATTGGTTCACGTCATCAGTGCACCCATCTGGTATTTGGGTCGTAACTATCAAATCGTAAGACAAAAAACACACATCTAAGTAACATCACTTGTAACACACCTCAGGCCCGATTAGCTGTCGTAGTTTAATCGGGCTTTTATTAAGCGGAGAAAGTTATGCAAGCAGTAATCGTCAATGGCATTACCATTCCAGAAGGTGATATCGGCATCGAGATGCAATATCATCCAGCGGACACGGCGGATGAATCCTGGTTCCAGGCTGCACAGTCTTTGGTAATCAAAAAACTTTTATTGCAAAAAGCAGAGGCGCTTTCTCTCGCTGCTTCCCCGCTGGACGAGGAAAGCGAAGAAGAAGCACTCATACGTGCTTTAGTTGAAAAAGAAGTGGCCTTGCCCAAGTGCACGGAAGAAGATTGTCAGCAGTATTTTGATGCGAATGCGGACCAGTTCAAGAGTCCAACCATTGTGGAAGCAGAGCATATTTTACTTGCTGCCGACCCGAACGACGTTCAGGAACGACTGGACACAGAAACAAAAGCCAAGCAGATCGTAGATATCTTAACCAAAGACATATCCCAATTTTCCGCGCTGGTAAACGAGTTCTCGAACTGCCCCTCCAAAGAAGTAGGCGGCAATCTCGGACAGCTTACCAAAGGGTCTACGGTTAAAGAATTTGAAGATATCGTATTCAGTAAAGAGCCGGGATTGATTCCTTACCCGATCGAATCACGATTTGGTTTCCATATCGTGCGAGTGATTAATCGAATAGAGGGTGATCCACTCCCCTACGATGCCGTAAAATCCAAAATCAGTACTTACCTCACAGAACAGGTTTACCGCACTGCCGTTCGGCAGTACATCCAGATTCTGGTTGGCGGTGCTGACATTGAAGGTATTGAGCTGGAAGGCGCTGAGTCGCCGTTGCTGCAGTAATCTCCCTGAATCAGATAAAAAAAACCGGGCAATTTCACCCGGTTTTTTTTATTGCCAAATAAGCTTATTGTTCACTGACGACTTCAATCTGGTTCCCTTTACGATCCAGAATGAAATACCGGGACAAATCCTGACCCATCGCAACGTCATTCGCCATTCTATTGAGCAAAGGCTCGGCCTCCTCGGCTGATGGTGGCTGTCCACCTTCGCCGTTCATTCCTGCCATCAGCACCATGTTCCACTCAGAAGAAATGCCATCCGCCTCTTTGACCAGATTGGTAAACGTGCTCAACTCTTCAGGGAGTTTATCCACACACATTACCGGAGAAATGGTGCCACGTGACTTCTTCTTTTTTGCTTTGTTTTCCCGATCAGCCTGCACAAACAGCATCAGCAAGCGTTGCGGTTCAGGTTGATTTTTTGCCGCATCAATCAGCTTTTTGAAGTCTTTACTCATTCGTGGTCTCCGGGTGTAGTAACTGGTTTACAGCGTCTAATATATGAGCTTGCTCAGTGGGGCCAAACTGTTTTCTTACCTGTTTGACGTAGCCCATCTCGGTCATCACCAAATGGTAGTCGGGGGAAAGATCCTGCTGAGCCAAACAGTGCTTCACGCAACTGGAATCGCAGCCATCTAACGCGATGATGGGTCTGCCACTTTTTGCGAATTTTACCAGTGTCTGAACATTGCCCCCAACGCCAGCGATGCATGACATGGTAGCCACCTTCTGGCGATCCAGTTCAAGCGCTACAGAATTTGCTAACTGGGCCACATTAGAACAGCCTGAGCAGGAATACACAATGGGTTTTGATTTATTGCTTTTTTCTCTCATCGAAATTAAACGCGCAACAAAGAAATAATGCCAAAGGATAGGAGAAAATACTCTACTACCCTTTGACGATCATCAAAAACCCGTGAAAAACCGGATACCCCTCATGGGGTATCAGGAATAGATTTGGGAGGGCAGCCAGTTAACCAGGGCCGGGAAGGACAAAATAAACGCCAATCCAATCAATTGTAAGAGAATGAAAGGAACCACACCTTTGTAGATGGTACCTATGCGTATGTCGGGTGGGCACACCCCTTTGAGATAGAACAGCGCAAAGCCGACCGGCGGGGTAAGAAAAGACGTTTGTAGCGTGACCGCAACCAACATAACAAACCAAACCAGCTCAGGATTATCGATAACACCATAACCCTCGATATTCAGTTCCAGCCCCATGATCACAGGTGCAATCAACGGCAAAATGATCAAGGTAATTTCTATCCAGTCCAACACGAATCCAAGCAGGAAAATCACGCCCAGAATAAACAGAATAATGCCATAGGTACCAAAAGGAAGGCCGGTTAGAAATTCTGAAATAATGTCATCCCCACCCAGCTCGCGCAGCACCAGTGCAAAGAGTGTTGCGCCTACAAATATGGCAAAAATGTAGGCGGTTACGTTCATGGTGTTTTCCAGGCAGTCTTTGACCACGGCCAGGTTAAGCTTGCCGTTATACCAGGCAAGCAACGTCGCCCCCAAAGCTCCGACGCCTGACGCTTCTGTGGGTGTCGCCCAGCCGGCAAAAATGGAGCCCAATACCGTAAAAATCAAAAACACGGTAGGCAGCGTGCTCTTTAACACCCGAATCCAGGTTTCCAGTGTCACCGGTTTGACATTTTTGGGCAGTGGAAAATGATCTTTTTTAAAGATACCCCAAAACACCAGATAGGTAATATACAGAAATCCCAGAATCAGCCCGGGAAACACCGCGCCCATGAAGAGATCGCCTACGGAAAGCCCCACTTGATCGGCCATAATCACCAGCATGATGCTTGGCGGGATCAGTATGCCTAATGTACCTGCGGAGGCGATGGTTCCCAACGCCACGGAATCGTTGTATTTCTGCTCACGCATGGCAGGCAACGACATCACAGCGAGCAAAACAACCGACGCCCCAATAATACCGGTGGATGCCGCCAGTAAAATACCAATCAGCGTCACAGTGATCGCCAGACCGCCGCGTACCTGCCCAAACAATTCCTGGAAGGACTTCATCAGGTTTTCTGCTACACCGGACTTATCCAGCATATTCCCCATTAACACAAACATCGGAAGTGCGACGAGAATCCAATTATCCATGATTTTATAAATTCGGTTGACCACCAGCCCCAGTGTTAAAAAATCAAGACCGGTAAACGCATCCCAGTGAAGATCCGCGTAGTAGCCTAATCCAGCAAAAAGCAGCCCTACTCCGCCCAACACATAGGCAACAGGCAACCCCGTGAACAGCAGCAATATAAACGTGGCAAACATGGCCACCACGAGAATTTCGTTAATTTCCATGTTTCACCTCTCTCACCAACAACACGCATTCCCGAATAATTCGCGAAACAACGGCGAGCCCCAACAGAATAAAAGAAGCGGGAATCACTGACTTGATTAAATAACGGTAAGGTAACCCGGCGGGTGCATCAGAGCTTTCTCCGGTGCGCCAGGCGTCGTACACAAAATCCAGACTGTGGTACACCACCACAAACACGAGCGGTAACACCAGAACAATCATGCCAAGTATTTCCACACAATGTTGTACCGGTCGGGAAAAGTGCGCGGCAAACAAATCCACTCGAACATGGCTGTTTTTAGCCTGCGCGTAGGGAATACCAAACATAAAACCCACGGCATAGAGGTGCCATTGAAGTTCTTCAAGCGCAATCAGGCCGCCACTGAACCCTTTACGTAAAACCACTTGTGCGATAATGATCAGCATTAACACAAAATAGCCCCAAGCGACATTTCTGCCGATCCACAAAACAAATCGGTCGATCTGGTCAGCAACGGGCACACCAGACTGCTGCACATCGGCTGATAAACCCATATCTGTCTCCTCCAAGTAACAGCGGGCCTAGTTTCGGCCCGCTCAGAACATACTCAATTCATGGAAAATTGAACCTTGCGACTCAAGACTCTTCTCTCGGGAGGAACGCACGCGTTGCCCACACGCGATACTTCTCTCGGAAAGTGTTAAGATCCGTGTACACTTTCTTGAACATGGGATCTTTCGCTTCCTGTTCCTGGGCGACTTCATTCCAGGCGCTACGGAATGTTGTGAGCATTTTGGGGTCCCAGTTTTTCACGGAAACGCCACGCTCTTTTTCGTTTTTAATCATCGCATCAAATTGCATGGCTTCGGATTCAGCGATGGAATTGGTGACAGATGCCATACAGGTCGATGTTATCTGTGCCTGTTGGCTTTCGTGCATTTTGTTCCAGGTGTCTTTGTTAATCAGCAGTTCGAACACTGTGGCTTGCTGATGCCAACCGGGGAAGTAGTTATACTTCGCAATTTTGTAGAAGCCGAGTCGTTCGTCTATGGCCGGTTGTGAGAACTCTGTGGCGTCAATCGCCCCTTTCTCCAGCGCACCAAAGATTTCTCCACCGGGTAGCAAAGACGTAGACACCCCCAGTTTTTGCATGACTTCGCCCCCAAGGCCAAAAAAGCGCATATTCATGCCTTTCAAATCCTCAGGGGTCGCAATTTCTTTCTTAAACCACCCCGAGGTTTCCGGAGAAATAATGGCACATGGCATGACCTTTACGTGGTAACCGGCCTGATCATACATTTCCTGGTATAGCGAATTCCCGTTGCCGTAATAAAGCCAGGCCATATATTCCGGTGCTTCCGGACCAAAGGGTACGGCCGAGAACAGTGCCGAGGCGGGAATCTTCCCTGACCAGTACCCTGCCGTGGTATAGCCGGAATTCACTTTGCCAGAAGAAACGGCATCCAGAATTTCAAAGGGGGCAACCAGCTTTCCGGGCTCGTATACCTTCATTTTTACCGTGTTGTTGGAAACTTTGGGAAGCTGTTCCGACACCCATTTTATGGGGGAGCCCAGCGCCGGTAAGTGGGTGCCAAACGCAATGGGTGTTTTTAACAACACCGGTTTGACCTTGTCTGCCGCATTCACGGTCGTGCTTAAACTAATTACAGCGGTAGCAACTGTGACGGTGGCTGCCTGAGCGAGTGGTAATCGCATCTGATCCTCCAGAAATCTTGTTTTTGTTTAACCGGATGTCAGCATTCGAATCACACCGGCATTAAATTCATTCTAACCAGCTGGTTTTCAGGAAACCCTCGTTCAAAAGTAGGATGGGGAACCAAACGACTGAGAGGTAATCTGTAGCCATAAAAACAACGATGGGAGCATGGCGTGATGATGGGAAACATGATGAATAGTCAATTGCTGATACAAGGCATATTCGAATCGGCAGTTACCCGGTATCCGGAACAAGAAATTGTAAGCCGGTTAAACCAGCAGGAATCACAATCACCGGCAATACACCGATATACCTATAAGGACGCGTACCGGAGAACCTGTCAGCTGGCTAACTCTCTTATTGATCTGGGAGTTTCCCCCGGAGATCGCATAGCAACGCTGGCTTCCAATCATTATCGCCATTTGGAAACCTATTATGCGGTGAGTGGCATAGGTTCAGTGATTCACACGGTGAACGTACGGCTATTTCCCGAACAAATCGCGTGGATCATTAATCACGCTCAGGATACCGTGCTGTTTCTCGACCCCGAGTTTGTGCCGCTGATCCAACCCATCCACCATTTACTAACCTCCGTAAAGCGGTACGTTATCTATGGGCCTCGGCCGACAGGTGCAGATGCCGGCCATTCAAACAGCTGCTCTGTAAACAACACCTGCTCTCTACCAAACATGAGCTACTACGAAGAGCTGATTCAGGCTCAAGCGCCAGATTTCCAATGGCCGGTATTTAAAGAACAGCGTGCTGCCGGGTTGTGTTATACCTCAGGCACAACAGGAAACCCGAAAGGGGTGCTCTATACGCACCGGTCCACCGTACTGCATGCCATCATGAGCGGCGGCAGTCAGTTTCTAAACTTTGATGAAACTGCTGTTGTCATGCCTGTGGTGCCCATGTACCACGTGTCGGCCTGGGGAATCCCGTATTCGGCCTTGCTTTATGGCAGCAAACTGGTGCTTCCGGGTAACCAGCTGGATGGTTGGTCCTTGCATGAACTGATAGAAACTGAACAAGTCACACAAGCCTATGGCGTGCCCACCGTTTGGTTAAATTTACACGAGTATCTCCAGACGTCCGGTCAATCTCTTACCAGCCTGAAAGTGTTGGGTGTCGGCGGTGCCGCATCACCTACCGCATTGGTAAAAACCTATGCCGAGTCCTACGGCGTTTACTGGATGGGTATTTGGGGAATGACAGAAACCAGCCCCCTCGTTACTGCAGCCATCCCGACCCCGGAAATGAAAACGCTACCACCTGAGATCCGATACCAGCGCCAGGCTTCCGCAGGAAGGCCAATTTTTGGCACGCAAATAGGAATCTTTGATGAACAGAACCATCGGCTGCCACAGGATGGCAAAACACGCGGTGAACTGAGAGTCAAAGGCCCCTGGGTCTTAAGCGAGTATTACAACCATCAAACGCCTGATGTATTCACACAGGGGTGGTTCAGCACCGGAGACATAGCCGTAATCGATGAGAAGGGCTATCTTAACATAGTCGACCGGGTTAAAGATGTGATTAAGTCCGGCGGTGAATGGATCAGTTCCGTAGAGCTGGAAGCGGCGGCATTACATCATCCTCAGGTGAAGGAAGCTTGTGTTATTGGAGTGCCTCATCCAAAGTGGGATGAACGCCCCATAATGCTGGTCACGCTCCACGCAGGTTATGAAATGGATGAAACCGCGCTGAGAGCAACGCTCGCGGATCATGTGGCCAAATGGTGGTTGCCAGACCAGATCCATGTTGTGGATAGCCTCCCCCACACCGGCACCGGAAAGTTAACAAAAGTGGCGCTGAGACAGCAGTACAAAAACACACTTAGGGAAACGTCAACATGATGACAGCGATGCGAACAAGAGTCTGAGTCTGGTGTCCATGCTAGCTCCCCACTGGGTCATTCTGGTTTCATTTCTTTATATTGGCTTCCTGTTCTGGATTGCCCGTCGTGGCGACTCAAAGTTAACGACACCCGCCTGGCAACCGTATGTTTATTCGCTGAGCCTGGCCACCTATTGCACCAGTTGGTCGTTCTACGGCACTGTGGAGCAGTTTTCTCACACCGGCTGGTGGATTTCTCCGCTGCATATCGGCGTAATTCTGCTCTTCCTGTTTGGCTGGCGTTTTATGGACCGCCTGATCCGGCTGGGTAAACAGGAAAACGCCACAACCGTGGCCGACTTTGTGGCATCCCGCTATGGCCATGCCCGTTCCATTGCCATTATGGTGTCCCTGATTTCACTGATTGGTGTTATTCCTTACATTGCACTGCAACTGAAAGCCGTTTCCAGTTCCTTTGTGCTGTTAACCTCCACCCAGTTTGAACAAACCACCTGGTGGAAAGATCAGGCGTTCTATGTTTCCTTAACGATGACCGCGTTTGCCATCATGTTTGGTACACGGCATGTAGACACCAGCGAACACCATCATGGCCTCATACAAGTCATCGCCTTCGAGTCCATCGTCAAGCTCGCCATCTTTCTCGCACTAGGGATATTCGCCGTCTATGGCGTGTTTGGCGGATTGGCCCCCCTGCTCGATCAAGCGTTTCAGGTTCCGCGCATTCGAGACGTACTGACCCAGTATGACAATACGTACATCTATTTGACCCACATGATGCTGGGCATTTTTTCGATCTTTTGCCTCCCGCGGCAGTTTCATGTCGCGGTGGTGGAGAACCAGAGTGAACGGGATATAAAAACCGCACGTTGGCTCTTTCCGGTTTATCTGGTGTTGATCAATCTCTTTGTGCAACCCATTGCACTGGCGGGCCAACTGTACTTTTCAATCGACGACCCGAACAAACCCTATTTTTCGCTGCTATTGCCCCAGCACGAGGGGTTGGATTGGCTTGCTTTGCTGGCGTATTTGGGGGGATTGTCCGCCGGAACGTCCATGGTCATTATTGCATCCGTCACACTGAGTACCATGCTCTCAAATGAAATTTTGATTCCGTTGGCCATTCGCCTTCGACTGATGGGCCATGCCCACCAACATATGGGGCGCAGAATACTCATGCTCCGGCGCATGGGTATTGCGCTCATTTTTCTTGCCGCCTATACGTACTTTCGCATACTCGCTGAATTTACCGAACTTGTCGCCATCGGCATGCTGTCCATGGTCGCTGTTGCCCAATTTGCTCCCCCGATCCTCCTGGGAATGTGGTGGGATAAACTGAATCGCCAAGGGGCGATCATTGGCCTTTGTGCGGGATTCATTGTCTGGATCTACACCCTGCTCATTCCGGTGTTGGCCCAGGCGCACATATTACCCCCTGAGATCATGAACGGCCCATTTGCCACCGTCATGTTTAAACCCCATGCCCTCTTTGGCCTGACGGGAATGGACCCGATCGTTCACGGTACATTCTGGTCCCTCGTCGCGAATGTGTGTGGTCTGATTTTTGGATCAATCTATTATCGCCCCAAGCTCGTGGATCAATCGCAGGCTTCCCGTTTTACCAATTTTTCACCAACGCCCGCTGCAGCGACTTACCCCCCTACTCCTACGCAACAAATCATCACCATCGGGGATATTCAGAGCTTGTTGTTGCGGTTTGTCCGCGAAGACAAAGTCGACGATTTACTCAATCGATTCAAAAATCCGCAATCAGGCCGCCTCATGCTCGATCAATCTGCTACGAACGATTTGTTACAGCGCACCGAGCGCGTACTTGGCTCGGTCATCGGCACGCCGGCAGCAAGAACGCTCATCGAAACACTGTGCCGCGTACAACCCGGTACGAAAACCGAACTGAGTCTGGTGGATGAAGCCTCCCATATCATGGAATTCAGTCGGGAAATTCTGAATTCAGCGATTCAAAGTATTGATCAAGGCATCAGCATCGTGGATCGAGACTTGAATATCGTTGCCTGGAACCAGAAATATCAGGAGTTTTTCCCCTACCCGGACGGCGTGTTGCAAGTGGGGATGCCCGTGTCTGAATTGATTCACTACTGGGCAGAACAAGGCGAGTTTGGTGACGAACAGATTGAGGTCAGTATTGCCAAACGAATTGCTCATCTCTCCAGTGGGCAAACGTATCGATTCGAGCGAAAGCGGCTGAATGGCCAGGTACTGGAAATCCACGGCAGCCCCATGCCGGACGGCGGGTACATCACCACTTATACCGATATTACCGAACGAATACAGTTTGAAGATCAGTTAAAGCTCACCAACGAACAATTGGAAGCCAAAGTTGAAGAACGTACCACCGAACTGACCAATCTCAATCAAAAGCTCCTATTGGCAAACAGTAACAAAACAAAATTTTTGGCCGCCGCCGGCCATGATCTGGTGCAGCCAATGAACTCTGCCGCCCTGTTCACCTCTTCGCTTATTCACAAGCTGGAAAAAGCAGGTATTGCGCAGGAACTGGTGGAAACTGCCAGGCAACTCGAAAAATCACTGGAGAATGCGGACCTGCTGCTCTCTGAACTGTTGGAAATCTCCAAACTCGATTCAGACATTATTAAACCGTCCATCAAAAAAATACCGCTCTCCGCGATATTGGAACCTTTGATTGCCGAGTTCACCGTGATCGCAGAACAGAAATCCCTGTCTTTTGAGCGAGATTTTTCAGAACAGATCGTAGAATCTGATCCGGGCATGCTAAAGCGCATTTTGCAGAACCTGCTTTCGAATGCATTTCGATATACCGCAGAAGGAAAGGTGCGAATTATTACGCGCCAGAGCAAAGCCGCGCTGAAAATCATCATACAGGACACCGGCATTGGTATCTCCAAATCACAAACAAAGTTTATTTTTGATGAATTTCACCGTATCCCGAATGCCCTGTCCCATCAGGAAAAGGGACTAGGCCTGGGCTTAGCAATAGTGAAGCGTATGGCTCGCCTGCTGGATCACCCCGTGCAGGTAGCATCCAAGCCGGCAGTGGGCTCCCGCTTTACCGTTGTTGTACCGCTCTCACTGAGCAATAATGCGATGCAGGCACCACAGCCAGTCGCCAGCGCAGCATCAAAACCCGTCACATCAGAGAAAAAGCATTTGCTTTGTATCGATAACGAAGAACAGATTTTGACTGGCATGGCGAGCCTGTTAACGGACTGGGGTTATCAGGTTTCCACCGCACAAAATGAGCTTACGGCCGAGCACATTATAAAAACACCCGGTGTGACAGACCTCCCACAGCTCTATCTGGTGGACTATCATCTCGACAAAGGCCTCACCGGGCTGGAACTGCTCACGCAGCTGGAAGCGTTTCACCGCGCGCCGACGATTGTCATCACCGCAGACTATACCGACGAAGTGGCTCAGGCCGTTGCAGATCGCGGCTACAAACTGCTGAAAAAGCCCATAAAGCCCGTCGCCTTAAGATCGCTCATTGAACATTTGCTTCACAAATAATACGCTGACGCCATTCCTGTGCTATTTCTCGCGATTCAAAAGAGCTGCCAATGAAGTTTGTGTTCATCGTTTTGTACCTTGCCAGTCCTCTGGCTAACGCTGTAGAAAGTGTTTGCTATGGTTCAACCGCTCAGGGGCGGCTGGAATATGGCGTCATTTCGCCACTTGCATCAGGCATCATGCATCATGAACTACAGCGCCTTTTCCCTATTTGGGTGATCATATACTCTAAAATACTGGTAAAACGGGTGCCTTCTGGAAACGCCCTTGGGTGATGAAAAGAAGGGAATCCGCCATTCCTTGTACCCCAACAACTCCACCTTCCAGCGCGTATCACCGATGAATTGAAATGAAATGCAGTTTTCACCTTCTATCACGGGATTTTCAAAGGAGCCTGTCGAATACATGGCCCCAATGTTGGCTGAATCAATACATCCTGCCTTATCATCCAGCAGGTGGATATGCAAACTGTCTTCATATGGAATGTCATCGGTCATAATAACAAGGTATCCACCCCGGCATTTAGTAACCAGTTCCAGGCAAGCACCTTCGATAGAAGTACCTGTTTTGACGCCGTTGAGGAGGATATCACTTATGGATTCTTCCCTCGGGACGATGCTGAATTCCCGCTCACTCAGAATTCTCATGCTGTTCTCACCAAGTCAGGGTTACATCAAAAGCTTTACTGCATCCAGCAACTCAAACATTGGTGTTCTCGTGCCTGTTGACAGGGGGGAGGCTCATATGTGTTAGGTGATTGTCATATATACCAATTTTCCAATTTAAGATGTTTTACTCTCTCAAATTCTTTAATGTTATTGGTCACAAGTATTCCGTTTACAGCTAAAGCAGTACATGCGATTAAAGTGTCATAGGGCCCAATTGGTGTACCCTGTTTTTCAAGCTTTGCACGTATATCTGCGGATTTCTTTGCCTCTGGTTCACTAAACGGAAGAACATTGACAAGAGAAATTAGCTCTTGTAACTGTTTGTGTCGTTTTTTCGGCGAGGTAGATTTTGCTATACCATATTCAAGCTCATAAACGACAACTGAGGGTATGCCAATATCTTTTGGCGAAACTGACAACAACTTTTGATTAACGTTGCCCATACCTTTAAAAAAGTAAATTAACGTATTGGTGTCGAGAACATACATTAAAACTGTTCTCTCTCAGAGTCATTTACCTCAGTTTGACGAAGCTCTTCAATACCAGGAAAATCAACCCAAGAACCGGCCATATCAGCTACAGACTGAGGCCATTCATTTGTAACCTTTTCACTAATAACCTGGGCTATCCATTTACTTTTCGATAAATGCGCTGACTTTGCTGCTTCATTCATTTTCTGCTCGATTGAATCTTCCAAATATATAGTAACTTGTCCCATATACATCACCCTGAACTAATATATGTGGAATTATATGTTATTAAGCCGGAGTTGACTATCCTACTCACCTAACGATCAGCGCAGGGGCGGGAGACCGATAGGGAACGAATCCCGAGCCCGGCGCAGCGGTTTTTGGCGGGCTTTTACCTGTCGCGCCTTGCGATAATTCATTACGCTCCATAGCCTCAGCTCATAGGTAGAACATTAAGCAGCTACGTAGCGTAACTCAATGATATTAATATGGATTCATTCTGCGATAAGGTAGATTGTTAGTCGCCAAACAATCAACCAACCCTAAAGCAGAATGAATCAACGT
>JBPJFY010000009.1:0-166303 GCA_051208045.1 Oleiphilaceae bacterium G1-8 | reverse complement strand
CTTCGCGCATAAACTCTGGAAACTCGGGCTTCGAAAACTGGTTGTGAAAGGCGCGATAAGTGATGTTGCTGTCAGACCATTCACAATATCGGCGCTGAATGTCTGCCACACTTTCGATGGTGCCAGAAGCCATCACCGCAACCAGGCACGTGACCAGTTTAAATGGCGTAATTCGTCTCTGCCGAACACAGAAATCTTCTTGTCTGGCGATATCCGTGATCTTATCTGGGTTGAGGGAATGGGTGAGTTTTTCGAGAAATGTGATAAATTTACGCTGATTCATTCTGCTTTAGGGTCGGTTGATTGTTTGGCGACTAACAATCTACCTTGTTGCAGAATGAATCCATAATAATATCATTGAGTTACGCTAAGTAGCTGCTTAATGTTCTACCTATGATGACCGGCTAGCGCGCGTGGCTGAAATGTACCCGCTGCTCAAGCGCGACTACTTTCTGCGTTTGAGCTCCGTTTTACGGGATGAGAATCTACACGTTCGGACACTCAACGGTAAAACGACCGAACACCTACTGGCACAGTTCCTGGTTACCCGCATACTCAAACAGACTCACCAAATGACTCGGGCTATGTGGATGGAACTGCCCATGATGAAGCACGATATTGCTCAATATCTTGGTGTGTGCAATGAAGCGCTGTTAGAAGCATTTGAAAAACTGCCCACACACTGTACCGCGCAGCATGCAAGCAAAGGCCTTCACATTAGCGATACCGAGAAGCTGTTTATTTTGGCGAATCGGCACCGAGAATGGCGATTGAAGGAATGTGGCGGAACAAACACCTCACCTTAACTAACTTCATTTTTCACATTGTTGATTGCCCAGCTTTAACTCGGCCTGCGGGGACGGTCTCGCTCGCCGCGGATACACATGCCCCTGCCTGTACGCCAGATACTCTTTGATATAGGTGCCGAAAAATCGGTCTACATAATGCAGTGCCCCGGCGTAGTTCCCTTTGAAGCGCGCATGATGAAAATCGTGATACACGGGCCCATCGTACAGCGGCAGAAATCGCAATGGGTTCCAGGGGAAGTCATACCCGGCATGCCCGTCCGCCGCTTCGATGTTCCGAAGAATGATCCAGGCGTACAGTACATACACATGACACCCTACCAACACCGGGCCGACCATGGCCAGCGAAGCAATCAACACAAACTCCAGCCAGTGAAAATAATTGCCGTCCAGCGCACAGGGATTATGAATGCGATGATGCACTGAATGCACGTGCTTGAGCATCCATTTATTGGCATGCAGCCACCGATGCATCCAGTAAAAAAGAAAATCATCCAACAGAATAAAAAACACGAGCTGCAGAATCCAGACATACCAGGGCGGAACCGCTCCGGTGTGAATGCCACTGAGTCGCAGAAGCGGCCAACTCACCACCAGAACGCCCAACATGATGGCGGTGTTGATCACTATCCTCGCGATGTTGGGCAGCACGTATTTGCGCACCTGAAAGGGCTTTTGTTGTATTTTATAGGGGCGTGCCCACAGGGGATCAATCCAGGCAAGCATCGTCCAGGGGATGGCGACCACCAGAAAACTGCCCACGCTGAGCAACAGAGTTGCCACCGGGAGTTGTATAAACAGGGGTTCCTGATACAGTTTGAGAAATTCATTGATCATTTCGCTCATGGCGCACAACACCTCTTCATTCCACGGGATTACCACGAGGGCATGAGTTAAGAGCTTACGCCATGCACAGAAAAAGGCTTGTGAAATAGTGACAACACTTTGTGCATCGACGACAGCCACCCCCCATGCCGGTGAAGTCGCCTGGGGCTACTGGCAAACCTTGTGCTTCGCTGCCACGTCAGCTGGCATCCCGATGGATGATTCCCGGGGGTTACCGCAGGAAGGCCGGGCGATCCCTGTAGAACGTTATCTCGCCCTCTTCCAGGTCGGTATCGACCGCTGTGAAGACTTTGGTTTGCGCGTCGGCAAGGCAGTGTCGTTGAAAACCTTTCCCGTTCTGGGGATGACGCTGTTGAGTTGCCGCACGGTGCGTCAAGTGCTCCAGCAAATTCTGCGCTACGAAAGCCTGAACCACGACCTCGGCGTTTCCGTGTTACACGAAGCGCAGGACGCCAGCCGATTCTTCTGGACACCCAACCCGAGGTTCATCCCCGATCCCGCCAGTCCACTGGCTTTGCATCTGGCGTTGAGTGTGTTTGCGGGCATTCGCACTTTCGCCCCCTGGTTGCTGCCGGGCGATGTGCGGCTCCAACAGCTGACCTTCTGCGGCGCTCGTCCGGAAGCAGATATGGGGATTCAACAATTCTTTCAAACGCCCATACGCTATCACCAGTCGGAGAACAGTCTGCGGTTTGACAGCCGGCTGCTTGATCAGGAGATTGCCGGCAGTGACCCTTCGCTGTTTGATACCCTCGCCTCCCATGCGAATCAGTTGCTCAGCGCCAGCCCGCCCTCTGTGGCTCAGCAATTGAAGGCGATGCTGCCTGACGCCTTGAGAAATCAGGCCATTCGCATCGACGAAGTCGCCGCCCACCTGCACATGAGCGCCCGAACGTTGCAACGCAAACTACGGGACGAAGGCTTTACTTACCAGGCACTTGTGGACGATACTCGACGCAGGCTGGCTGAACGCTATCTTTTAGACAAGCAGCGCTCCATCAACGAAATTGCCGCCCTGCTTGGCTATCAGGAACAAAGCTCTTTCAACCATGCTTTTAAACTCTGGACCGGGCGTTCACCCAGCGATTTTCGGGAAAACCGCCCCACCAACGCCAAGGATTAGACACCATGCTGAAGATGAAATCTCTCTGTGAAAAGTGCAACGCCGCACTGGCGCTGGATGCCCAGGCGTACATTTGCTCCTATGAATGCACTTTCTGCCCGGAATGTACCGACGCGATGTCACACATCTGCCCGAATTGTGATGGCGAACTGGTGCGCAGACCCACGCGCACCCGTGGAATCATTGATGTGGCGACCTCTCAGATCAAACGAAAACTCACCGGGGGCTAGCGGGATACCCCACCAGGTCGACTCAGTGCACCAGCACAGGAATTTCCCGGTGCGGGTGCGGAATCACGTTCATTTCCACATCAAACACCGTTTGCATATTCGGGCGGGTCAGCACCTGCCATGGCGAGCCATCGTCCAGAATTCTGCCCCCGGCCAGCAGCACGACACGATCAGCATACTGCGCCGCGAGATTCACATCATGCACAATGGCCACCACACCCACGCCCTGTGCCCGAACACGCTCCCGCACCAACCGCATGGCCAGGTGCTGAAAGGCAAGATCCAGCGCTGAGGTGAACTCATCCAGCAACAGATAGCAGGGGGAAGACGCTTGGGTACGGGGCCACAGCTGGGCCAGAACACGGGCAAGATGCACGCGTTGCTGCTCCCCGCCAGACAGCGTGGGGTAATAGCGGTCGATCAAATGGGTTATGTCGAGCATGGCCAGGCATTGCGTGACAATACCAGCGCTCGCCTTATTTTGCCCATAGGGAAAGCAACCCATCTCAACCACTTCGCCCACGGTGAGGGGAAAAGCGATTTGCCCGCTTTGAGGCATGACCGCGCGTCGCTGAGCAAGCTGCTTTCCTGGCCAGGATGCCAGTGCTTTCTGGTCCAATAATACCTGCCCCTGCGTAGGCTGCCGCTCGCCTGAAAGTAATTGCAGCAGGCTCGACTTCCCCGCCCCGTTTGCGCCCATGATGAGACAAAGCTCGCCCGCGGGAAAGTGCAGATTCACATTCTGCAAAACCGTCTTACCGCCGTAGGCCAGCGTAATGTTTTGTGCGATCAACACGGTTGTATTCTCCTGATTTTCATAGAACTTACGCTGCTTGAATCCTTCGCCCGCCTAACAGCAGAAACAAAAAGAACGGCCCACCGATGAGTGACATGATTAAGCCAATGGGCAGTTCCGCCGGGGCGACCAGCGTTCTGGCCAACCAGTCTCCGGCAACCAGGAGGACAGCGCCTCCAAGCATCGCGCCCGGAAGGACAAATCGATGGTCGGGCCCGATTAACAGCCGCACCATATGGGGCACAACCAACCCAATGAATCCGATCAAACCAGACACGGCCACAGCGCCCCCCACAAGTAACGCCGTCAACACGATTATGCCCCTTTTCACCCACACTACAGGAAGCCCAAGATGCCCCGCGACATTTTCACCCAGCAGCATGCCATTCAACGTGCGGGCACAAAACGGCAACACCACCAAACAGCATAAAATGAGCGGAGCCACCAGAAGCACATCCTGCCAGGTCGCCTGCGCCAGACTCCCCATGCTCCAGAACGTGATGGTACGCAGCTGGGCATCGTCTGCCAGATAGATCAATAATCCGGTGGCTGCGCCCGCAACCACATTGATCGCGATGCCACACAGCAGCAGCACCGCCACATGCGTTTCCCCTGCGCGCGTTGCAATGCGGTAGGTCACCAGTGTCACCGTCAGTCCGCCCAAAAAAGCCGCGCCAGGCAGCGCCCAGGCCCCCGCCCAGGACACCCAGGCGCTCAATTGACTTGCCCCCAGAACAATCACCGAGACCGCCCCCAATGCAGCACCACTGGCCACACCAATCAAGCCGGGATCGGCCAGGGGGTTTCGGAACAAGCCTTGAATCGCAGCACCGGCACAGGCCAGTGCAGCCCCCACCAGACAAGCGAGCAGTAACCGGGGAAAGCGCAGCTCCCAGACCACATACTGCATGGACGCAGGAATCGATGACACCTCACCACCCAGTTTGTGCACGATGACCTCAAGTACCCACTGCGCCGACAGCCCTACCGGGCCAGAGGTCAATGCGGCGGCACACAGCAGCGCGAGCAGGCACACCAGTCCTCCCAGGAACAATGGCCGATGCCGCCGAATCATGGTGCCAGCGCCACAGCACCCGCAGGCGCAGGTTCCGGTTCCGGTTCCGGTTCCGGATAGAGTACGGGCAGCAAGAGCTCCAGCGCTTCGGGCAATCTTGGCCCAAAGCCGAGTAACAGCATACTGTCAGCGACGACCCAACGCCCCTGCTGCACTGCCGGCGTGTGTGCCAGAAAGGGATAGGATTCCAGATGAAATGCCCCCTTGCCGGTTTCTGCCACCACCAGTACGTCCGGGGCCAGATTCAATGCGCCTTCTGGCGTCAGAGGTTTGTAGCTGGTGAACCCTGTGGCGACATTTTTACCCCCCAACACGCCGATCAAAGCGTCGCCCTGGGTGTGTTCACCCGCCATCAGGAGCCCGCGCCCGCCAGCTGACAGCAGAAGCAGTACGGTTGGCGCGGCCTGTTCCTCCAAGGATGGCACCTGTCGCCTGATCGACATCACCGCCTGCTGGATCGCCGAGGCAAGCGCTTCGCCCTCTGACGACTTCCCCAAGACGCTGGCCACCCCGTGAACCTTTTTCAGCACCCCCGCGACGGAATGCTCGCTGGGGATTCGGTGCACAGGCACGCCAGCATGAGCGATGTGTTGCAGCACGGCTTCCGGGCCCGCGTCCGAGGACACAATCACCCCGGACGGCGAGAGTGACAGCACACCTTCCGGCGAAAGGTTACGCATGTAGCCCACGCTGGGCAGCGTTGTCGCCGCCACAGGATAACGACTGGTGGTATCCACCCCAACCAGGCGGGAATCTCCGCCCAAAGCGTAGATGATTTCGGTAATAGCGCCATCAATACTGACCAATCGTGGGATCTCGATCTCTCCACGCCCCACCTCACTGCTTAACACAGCGCCGGACAGACCGAGGCAGCAGATGAGGCCTAGAAGCCGATGGCATTTGGAGCGAAGCCTTCCTACCATGCTCTCTGCTCCAGGTCCGACAGCAACTGCTGCCAGTCCGCCTGCTCTACTTGCCCTGGCTTTCGCTCGCCAAACAGTGTCAGCACGAGTTCCTGGTCAACATTGTACATTTCCAGAGAAGAGATGATGCCGTCACTGGACGGGCGACGCACAAGCCAAACGGAGGCGATTTGCTCTGTGTTGAGGTGCAGATTGAATTTCGGGTCCAACACGTTGAACCAGGGGCCGACTCGCAACAATTTATGGATGCAGCCCGTATGGATCTGCACCACGCCGGCATTACCGACAAACAGCATCAGCGACACACCGCGTTGCTGGGCAAGCCGCAGAGACTGCTCCGCGTCACTCAGGGTCAACGGTTGTGCATAATCCTCACCAACCAACGACAATGCTTCCATGCGTGAAATGCCCAGTCGCTTCAGCATGGCATGAAAATGATGCACATCTTTCAGCGCTTCCCAGGCGTCGCGAACGTCTTTCGGGGATCGCTGCCCGGCTTGGGGGTAGTCAGGTGGTTGCCGGGCAACCAACTCAAACTCCGGTATCTGACACCGCGCCGAAAAATTATCCACCAGTTTTCGCCAGGCCTCGCGATCCGTTCGACCGGTTTGATAGACTTTGTGCACGGCACTGCCTTCCCCATCGAAGAATTGAATGCTCTCCCGCGGTGTGTCGCCGCTGGCTTCCCGCACGCACAGCGCGTACCGCCACTGATGGAAAAAGACGCGCAGATCGATCTCCCCCAGGCAGATGCCCATGCTTCCCTGCCCGGTGATGCGAAAATCCGTGTACGTTCCGTGTTTTTCGTGCACTACCTGCTCATTTCGAGTAAGCGCCATCACGTCACCCACCGACTGCAGCGCTTGAAGCATTTCACCAAATCGCGGATCAAGATGGATCAATTTCACCCCTAACCCAGTGAGAAGCAGCTCATACTCACTCACCCGGAGCAAGTTCGCGGCATTACGTATGCGCAGTTTTGGATTGGCTTCCTTTAATTGAAACCAGGCAGTTTTCAAGTTGTGCCCAACCGCTGAATTCATCGTCCATTTCTCCTGTTTACGTCGGAATACTTATTGCGCCAGATAGCGGATATTGGGATGGCCACTCACACCGGCATCAGAATAATAATTGGTCACCTGGAGCCTGTATTTGGGTGCTGTTGCATCGGCACGGTTTGTATCAATCATATACACCCGGTAGTTCGGCCAGAGTTTGTGACCACCGGCAAGGTTGTAGGCATACCAGCTGTGAGCAGCGAACAGGCCGGCATGATGATCCTGGGCGTAGTGCGACACGATGGAAGCGCCCGCAGGGCTGAGGTCGCCAGCGACATACGCCTGAGCTTCCTCTGTGGTAAATGGCCCGAACGCTCCGCCCTGCCCCCCGCCGGAGATCCCGCCGTTCGTCCACAGCCGCCAGTTGCGCCCGGTCACTTCAAGCTTGAGATCCCAGCCATCGGCGGCGCAATCCACCGGCGTCCCACCGTCCATATCAAAGCAGTGCGCGCCGCCTGCCGCCGGGATGCCGGCCTGAAAAGTCGCCTGCTCAATAAATTGCGAGGCCCCGGCAGGTTGCACGTCAAAAACAAAAGTGGCGGCCAGTCCGGCGCTTCGGTCATAGGTCAGCTCTGTTGCATGAAACCGGGCATAACTGTCCCCTGCTGCGGAACGAATCAACCACCAGGTTTCCGGATTAACGGAAATCTGATGCGTCGCCAGATCATACAGGTACCAGCCCATATCCATCTGCGTACCGGTTATGCTTTCCGGGCCTTGAATGGCAGACCGCTGTTCATCCTGTACAAAACTCAACGAATCCATTGCATAGTCAGCCAGCAATTCTGTTTCGTAGGCATCCGGGGTAGCATTGAGAAAAACGTTCGCCACAGCGACTCCATCGCCATCGTAAAATGCATTCGCCTCTGCGGCGAGCGCACCGGCAACAGCGCCCGGCCCGGACGCTCCGCCATTCAATTTCATCTGATTGCGGCGAAACGCAATGTGCCACGCATCCGAACTGGCCGCATCGGCATCCGTCAATGGCACCACGCTTCCTGAGTCCAGATTAAAGTACGTGTATTCGGTATAGGACGAGGCATTGATAATACGCTCCTCAAAGGGAGTTGCCGGCACCTGTGTGCCTGGCTGACTCACACTTTGTGTATCGGAACTGCTGCCGCCGCACCCCGCCAGGAAAATCGAACTGGTCACCCAGGCTGCAACACCCAAGCGGCGCGATACCGCGTTTACTTTGATTACATTGTTCATACGTTTCTCTTTGATCAAGTGTAGATAGGCACCGGGTTGAGTCAGCGCCGCTCAGGAGGAGATGCGAATACCTGCGTAAAAATAACGCCCATCTTCCGGGCGAAGATCCTGTGGATTGCCGGCGTCTTTCTGCACGTCACCCAGATTATCCACCCCACCAAACAGCGTGATGCCGTGCTGCCAGGGGTAGTTCACCTTGATGTCAAACGTGCTGTAGGACGGAGATTCCACGGTATTCGCAACATCATAAAACTCTTTACTTTGCCAGGTGGCGTATACGCTGAGCGTCATCAGAGTCGGGTTCGGGTGAAGCGTCATATTCACCTTCAGCTGATGCTCTGGACGCCGATTCAGGGTCTTCCCCGTGGACAGATCTTCTGAATCAAGCCAGGTGTAACCGGCCGAAAAATCGAGCCACGCGTTCAACAGGGGGACATCCGCGTGCTGCTGTGCGACGGCCAGCTCCACCCCCGCCGTTCTGGCGGAATCTATATTGGCGTAGCGGTTGATCAGCAGCCCTTGCTGGGCCGATGCGACGTCGTCCGTGCGGGTAACAATTAGCCCTTTCAGCCGGTTGTAGAATAGCGTCACATCCAGATTCACCTGCTGCGCCATCTCTGCCCCCCAACCCAACTGGTAACTGTTCGATGTTTCTGGCGCTAAATCCGGATTCCCCAGAACCATGTATCCCAGGTGGCTGTGGTCAAACACATAATATCGCTCTTTCAAATTGGGCACCCGATACCCTCGGCCTACCCCAAAGCGCAGGAAAGGCGTCATCCAGGCAGTACCCGGCAAATCCCAGCGTCCGTTGACCTTGGGGGCAAAGTAGCCGCCAAAGTCACTGTCGTATTGATAACGAAATCCCGGTAACAGTTCGACGCTGTCCGTAAGCAGGTAATCGTCCTGAAAATACAGGACGTGATTGGAGCGCTCGCTCCCGGCGTCAATTTCGGTAATGCGACTCCGCTGACCTTCCGCAGACGCCTTCACCCGGGTCTGGGCCAACGACTCCGAGAAGTATTCTGCACCAAAGGTTAACAGGTGCGCACTTCCTACCGCTTGATTCCATTGGGCAGATGCTTTGCGGGTTTGCATCTCTGCCGTGCGTTGCTGATCTGAAAACGGGGTTGCCACCGCATCCTGAGACGTGGTGTCATCAAAGGTTTCATGCAGCAACTGAATCGCCAGATCCGCCGCCTCACTCAGGTCCACTTTGCTCCCCAGGCGGGCACGCTGAGTTGTTGCGCGCTCCGTTTTCCGGTATCGAATACTTTTACCACCCGCGTTCGTACTGTAACGACTCGATGTATCTTCGTCATACTGTGCGGCATGCACCGAAAGTTCGCCCTGAACCCGGTTCCCCGTGACTGGCGCGACATCCACCACTAATGTTCCACCCACATTCTGCTTCTGCCCTTCGGGGCCTTGCTGGTCCCAACTGCCCGGCGTCAACGAGTACCCCTCTGTCGCACGAACATCGAAGAACATATCCCCGGACACAGACCCTTTTTTGCCGGAGAGGCTGCCGGATGCGCTGGAACCGCCCACTTCAGTCGCGTGACCGTCCTGCTGCCGGCCAGAGTAACCACCGCCTTGCACTTGGGCGTCATAGTGCCACCCTGCTTTGGGCTGATCGGTAATCACATTGATTACCCCGCCCATGGCCGCACTCCCGTAGAGCGCAGATGTGGCACCTTTTACGATTTCGACTCGGGCGACACCCGCCATCCCAATCTGGGTCAGATCGGCGGTTGAGCCCGTGCTTTTTGCCACGGGCTCACCATTCACTAACACCAACACGCGATCAGAACTTACGCCCTGGAGCCAGGCCTCATACCCGGTTTTGCCGTGGATTTTTTTGAGCATCACGCCGGGCACACCTTCGATGGCCTGTTTCAAATCCTGCGCGTGTTTCAGTTCAATTTCTTTTCTGGTCACCACCTCGGTCCGAACCGGCGTGTCGGCCAACGCCTTTTCGGTACGGGTGCCCGTGATCACCACCTCCTCCATGTCATCAATGCGAGGATTTACCGAACCGTTAGCCACTTCCGCAGAGACCAAGTGCGAAAAGGCCACGCCCGACGCAAGCGTGCCGACAAAAACCAGCGACGTCCTCAACTGAGAGCGCAGCAAATCCTGAGAATGTAATACGTTCATGCTATTCAAACTATACAGACGAAACAAAGCGTTAAATGATATTAATTATCATTCGCACACAGTATAGGCATGCCCGCATCACAAATGCAAATAATTCTTGTTTACACTTTATGAGTTGACGGAAATCAAGGAAATGAAAATATTTCTCATCTGTAATTGATATTACTTCTCATTTCCATATAATGAGATTGATATTAAAAATCACAGGACAGAAAACACATGCTTGTATGTATCTGCCACGGAATCACCGATCGAGACATTGACACTGCTATTCTGGAAGGCGCCAGCAACTTCAAGGACGTCAGCCGGTCACTGGGTGTAGGCAACTGTTGTGGGAACTGTGCGGGTTATGCAAAAGACATGGTGCAGGAGAAAATTCAGGGAATTCAGTCAGCGCAACTGATGCATCTGGCTTACGAGCTGGCCATGTAGCCAGAAGCTCTGAATACAGCTACACAGAATGCAGCCAGATGCCCTGATTGCGGAGCGCATACCCGACACACTGCTGCGTGCCGGATACCGCGACGAAGCGTTTGCCAGAGCGGTTACGCCCCTACCATCTTCTTAATGCCGCCAATCACAGCATCGCCTTTGAACGGTTTCACAATCCAACCCTTCACGCCAGCCGCCTTGCCGCGATCTTTCATTCGAGGATCACTTTCGGTGGTGAGCATAATGATGTTTACGCCATTGTTGCCTAACTCGCCACGAATTTTCTCAGCCATGGTCAAGCCATCCATATTCGGCATGTTTACGTCCGAGATCACCAGTTTCACCTGGCTGTCGGCTTTCAGTTTCGCCAGACCATCTTTTCCGTCGACAGCCACTTCTACCGATAAGCCCTGGCCTTTGAGAAAAGCGCTCACTTCATTTCTTACTGTAGCGGAATCGTCCACGACCAATATTTGTGCCATAGTTTTACTCTCAATTACTCTTTGTCTATCACGTTAACTTGTCGGTGTTCGGGTCACGGCTGAGCCTGCCCATCCACGTCCTAAAAGAACTCCAGCTCACCACTTTCCACAAAGCTTTCCACGGTCTGGTTGCTCTCCTGGAACTTATCCGGCGACCAGGCCAGGTTGAATATCAAGCGCTGGAAAAACACGATGTCCGGCGTTTTGCCTTCCGGGTCCTTCAATGTGTACTTGAAGCATAGCTGGGGTTCTGTCGATCCGAAAGAAATGAATTTATGCTGATGATCCACGATGATCGGCACTTGCGTACGATGCGCTTCATCCAGGCTCTCTTTTGTTGAAAAGTAGCGGGCCTTGATGCCTCCCCAAATCATATTGGTCAACTCATTCAAAATCGCATTCGTATCTTTGAAGCTGGGGTCCGACGCATCCAGCCCCGCGTTAGACGCGCGAATGGCATCCGACACCATCGGCTCAACCGCCTGCAACATCATGTAGCCTCGACACCAGGAACTTTCCAGCGGAATCAGACTGAACAGGTCACCGTAGATGATCTGATCTTTCACCAGATACGGCAAGTCACAACTCACCGCCATATCATGCATCATGCCGTTGAATGCCTGCGAGGAGATTTCCTGAATCCCTTGCGCCAGCTCGGTCGGATAATACATGCTGAACACATACTCATCGATTAATTTTTGTAACGAATCGATATCATCTATGGTGTAGGTGCCGGCAACAATCTGCTCAATGGCCGGGTCAAGAGGCTCACTCGCCCCAGCGTCCCGCCGCAGAAAAATGGGCAGTTCCGGCCGAAGCTTACCGATGCGCTGGCACAATGCGCAGCCCGATTCACCGGTCTCCGAGTATTTCTCCGCGAGGAAGATCGCGCCGAGGTCGATATTGGAGTTCAGAATATCGTCAATATTCTCAGAGGCATCTTTGAGCCCCACAAGGTTGTTCGCGGTACACACCGTTTTCAACTTGGCCAATACGTCAGCATCAAACTCATGTACCAGCACTTTACTGACAATTTTGGTCATTTCTTCACTGCTGTTATCCATCTTCGCTCCCTACAAGCTGTGTTCGACGGTCATCAGAAAAATTCCAGTTCACCCGACCCGACTTCCTCTTCCGGCGCAGGCGAATGTGCCACCTTGAAGTCAAGATCTTCGTCGGCATACAAAAACAGACTGGCGTACATCAGTTTACTGCCATCCAGCGCAGCGTTGGCATGCGCTTCCATATCGTGCGCTGCCCCCAAAAACTTCAGGCAGTCATACCCCAGCCGGTTGGGCGTCGACATCCCCAGCGTGGTGACGGTTTTACCCAACTCCCGTTTGATGGCACCACAAAAGGCATTACCCACCTCGCCCAGGAAGTCATAGAACTTATCGTCTTCGAGGGTTTTATTCCCGGCACTGCCTACTTTGCCGAGAATGTAGTTTTCCAGGGGTCCGGACTTGGTAAAGTGCAACACCACCACGATACGGAACATTTGCGACGATATGGTGAGCATAAAAAATTCCTGGCTGTCTATGCCCCCATCATCCGCCCGCTCCGTCACCACCCAGTCCGAGGACAACGCCTCTTTGAGCCCTTTCGTGAACAGCTGTTTCAGCTCACGTTTGAAATCTTCGTTTACCGTTGGCATGAAATTGAATCCTCGTGTCCGGGCTTACACTCGTTGCTTCATTTCTTGCACAATGTGGGCGGTACTCGCCACATCCGTCAAAATCATCTTGCCTCCCGCCTGAATATCCTGGAAGGTCATGGTGGTTAAACAGTCGTTCTTGTTCAGGTTCTCTTTATAACTGACGCTCAGCTCCTGGCTGCGCATCGCCAGATTTCTCACCTCATCGGCAACCACCGCAAACCCCCGGCCATGCTCACCCGCCCGCGCGGCTTCAATGGCGGCGTTCAACGCCAGAATCACAATCTGCTTAACAATGCTGAAAAACTCCTGGTTTTGCTGGTGCATTTCCGCATTGTGTTGCATCAACTGGGTCAAACTCTCATGCCAGCGCTCAAACGTCACCAGCAACTGAGTCAAGTCGTCCAGGGCAATGTCCACTTTCTCCAGCCGTGTCGCCAGAAAGCTTTTTAATTCGTCGGTTTCTGCCCGTGCCTCGCCCAATCGGGACTCAAACTCCTGTTCCAGCGCTTTTCGCTGAGTGTGGGCAGTTCGCTCGCAGTCATCGAGCTGGCGTTGCAGATCATTCAATTGCCCGCGCAAGTCTTCCGCACTGGCCTTCAATTGCTCACGCTCGCGCGTCACCTCGTCGTTGGGCGTGCAATTGCGCAACCGCTCATTAACCTCGGCAAGCTCGGCCTCATGCGTCTGTTTTGCCTGTGACAGCTTGCTCTTGAAAAAAAACGCCATCGCAACCACGACGACCAGTGCAACCAATGCTGAAATCATAAATTCGAACTCTTCCAAAACACAGCGAGAACATTTTTTATTCGGTATCTTTACAGGGTAGCAACTATTTCAAAATCTGCCTGCAAATCCATCGGAAAATGAGCCGTGCCAATTCCGCACCTTTCTCGTGGGTAAAGAACTGATCTGGATACACAAAGGAACAAAAAGGCATAAGCCGGAGAGTTGCCGCGCGGCAGGATTGAACTAGACTTGAGGAGATAAGTATAAAAACCTTTAGGGTATGTAAGATATGTTTCAGTTAAGCTTCAATCAAAAGGTCGCACTTGGGTTTGCCACCATTATCCTCCTGCTCGTGATCGGCAGTCTCACCTCGTTGTGGAATCTCTATGACATTAACAAATCGACCACCGTGGTGTCGCACGACGCGGTGCCGGTGGTAAAGGAAAGCAATGAGGTACAGATTCAACTGCTGAAGTTGGCAAAACTCAGCTCGCTGGCCTACAACGCTCCCACCCAGGAAGAAATTATCGTCTTCCGGGAAAAATTCAGCACCGGGACAGAGCGTTTTGCCGGCATGCAGAAAAGCCTGAAACAACTGGTGGACAGCAATCCCGCCATGCAAAGTGACTTCAAGGCGCTCACATCGAACTACGAGGCGTACACCCAGGCCGTGGGCGAGATGTTTACGGCGAAGCTCGAAGTACTTGCCGCCCGCCAGCGCATGCGAGATGAGGCTGATGCACTCTCCAACCTGGTCGACGCAGTCGGTGGGGCATTGCTGGACATCACCTACTACCGGGCCCCGCCGGAAAGAGAAGCTGACATGGAACTGGTCACCGGTTTCGCCAATGGTGCGGACGGCCGGATGCTGGGGGTTATCAAAACCATCAACGAAATCAAGATTGCCACCGAACTCGACCAGCTGGGCTCCTCAGACGAGGATTTGAATTTCGTGTACAACGATTCACGCAACCTGCTCGCCAGCGGGGAGCGGGTCTTTAAGGAATTTGACGAAGACGGTTTACTGGAAGTCGCCTTTGCGGCCTACGACGAGCTGCTTGCCGGCTTGACGAAAGACCCCAACATCGTTGCGCACAAGAAAGAGCAGCTTTCCCAGGCAGAAGTGGCCCTTGAGAAATTGAAAGCGGCAGATACGGCGGTCAGCGCGGCCATCGGTGATCTGGATACAATGCTTCAAACCGCTGACACCCAGTTCAATACCGTGCAGGGTGACGTATTCTCCAGCCTGGATTTAGGCTTTAAAACCAGTATTGCCATGATGGTCATCCTGGTCTTATTGGCGACACAGAATTTCAACTCCATGCGCCAGGCCATTCGCAAAAAAATGCAGGATCTGGCCAAGCTCAACACCATTGGCCGGTCGCTCGCCAGCGCACAGAGCCAGGCGTCTGCGCTGGAAGAAGTGTTGCAGTGCATGAATGAAAAAATTGGCGTGTCCCAAGGCTCCGTGTTCCTGGCAGATGAAAGCCAGAAACTGAAGCTTAAAGCCTGCTTCCCGCCCAAGAATGTCGAGGAAGGTGTCAAGCCCGCGAAGTTTGCGCTGGGACAGGGCGTTATCGGTCGCGTGGCCGAAACCAAGAAAGTGGTGTTCGTGCCCAATACTGCCAAAGAAAAGAACTTCATCCAGAAGGAAGGCGAGCCACCCAAAGCCTTGCTCTGTGTACCCCTGGTGGACAAGGATCTGCTGGTAGGGGTTATCAACCTGTCCGGCGATGTTAAATCAGTGAACTTTGCCGACAGTGATTTCGAATTTGTCTCATCCGTGGCGCGCTCCCTGGTAACGACGATCAAAAACATCCGTATGCGGGAAGTGATTGAAGAACACAACCGCAGTCTGGAACAGAAAGTCGAAGAACGCACCGCTGCGTTGCGCCAGAAGAACCGCGACATCGCCAGCATGATGGCGAATATGCATCAAGGCTTGTTCACCATTATTCCGGGCGGGCTGATCCATCCGGAATATGCGTCTTATCTGGAAACCATCTTTGAAACCAAGCGCATCGCTGACCGCAATTTCTCAGACCTGCTGTTCAGCCACGCCAACCTGAGTGCCGATGCCATAGATCAATGTGTCACCGCTGTTGACGCCATCGTTGGCGAAGATGAAATGATGTTTGATTTCAACTCCCACTGTTTGCCCAATGAGATGATTCTGCACCTGGATGAAGAGCGCGACAAGATCCTGGAAATGGACTGGGATGCGATTGTGAGCGACGATACCGTGGAAAAACTCATGGTCACCATCCGTGATGTCACCGAGCTGCGCGCTCTGGAAGCCGAAGCCAAAGGCCAGAAGCAGGAGCTCGAAATTATCGGTGAAATTCTTGCGGTGGATGCGAAGAAATTCAAGGAGTTCGTCAATACCTCCGAGTCCTTCGTCGACGAATGTCGCAAAATCATCGACCAGACACCGGAGAAAGACATCAACGCCATTGCTCAGCTGTTCCGAAACATGCATACCGTGAAGGGCAACGCACGTACCTACGGTCTGAAGTATATTGCAGAAGCCGTGCATGGCGTCGAGAGTACCTACGACGATCTGCGTAAAAACGAAGAAGTGCAGTGGCACCCACCCAAACTGGTGGAAGAACTGGAAACCGCGAACCAGATTCTGCGCAAGTATGGTGTGATCTTCTCGGAAAAACTCGGTCGCGACGCGGTGGTGGATGCAGGTGGTGCTGCGCTGGATCCCGCCAAGGTATCCGGCATACTGCAGAGCATCACCGAGCTTTCTGCCGAGTCTCTGCCACCCAAATTGCAAAATGTGGTGTCTGAAACCTACAAATTGCTGATCTCTTCGGAAGCCAAACCTATGAGCGAGGTGATCAGCGACGTGCTTACCTCCGCGACCTCGCTCGCCAACCAGCTGGGCAAGGCACAGCCGGAGATTTACATCGACAACGGCGACCTGTTCATCAAGAGCGAAGCGCACAGCATGTTGAACAACATCTTCATGCATGTCTTCCGCAACGCCATCGATCACGGCATCGAGAAGCCTGACGATCGTGTGGCCAAAGGCAAGCCGGAGCATGGCACCGTGCGCATGGACACCACCGTGCAAGATGGCTTTGCCACCTTCTCCGTGCGGGATGACGGCCGCGGGATCGCCATTGCCAAAATTTTTGAAATGGCCAAGGAAAAAGGCATCTACGCCGCAGACGCCCCCCGACCACCTGCCGAAGAAATCGCCAACCTGATCTTCGCTTCCGGCTTCTCGACGGCAGAGGAAGTCACCGATGTCTCGGGCCGTGGCGTAGGTATGGATGCGGTGAAGACATTCCTGGAAGGCAATGGCGGCGGCATTAACGTCACACTGGACGACGGCGATGAAGCCGCCGATTTCCGCACCTTTGCCACCGAGATCCGTATTCCGGAGAAGTTCTACACCATGGCACCTCAATTCGCCCAAACGGCTTGATGCGTTCTGCATCACGCCGTACACTGGTGAATCACACACAGGAATGAGGGGGAGCTATGAAAGGGGATAAACAGGTCGTCAAGCACCTGAACCAGATACTTGGCAACGAATTGGTCGCCATCAACCAGTACTTCCTGCATGCCCGCATGTTCAAAAACTGGGGCCTGGAGGAGCTGAATGAGAAAGAGTATAAAAAGTCCATCAAGGACATGAAACAGGCCGACCGGCTGATCGAACGCGTTCTATTCCTGGAAGGCATTCCCAATCTCCAAAAGCTCGGTAAACTGCTCATCGGCGAAAATCCGAAAGAAATGCTGGAATGCGACCTGAAGCTGCAGACCAGTTCATTGGCGGACCTTCGCTCCGCCATCGCGTTTTGCGAACAGTCCAGTGATTATGTCAGTCGGGACATCCTGGTCGAGATCCTCGAAGATGAGGAAGAGTATCTCGATTGGCTGGAAACACAGCTCGACTTGATCGAAAAAATCACCCTGGAGAATTACCTGCAATCCATGATAGCAGACTAGGAGGTCACAATGAAAGGCAACAAAAAAGTCATTCAGGTACTGAATGACCTTCTGGCTGGGGAATTGACCGCCATCGACCAGTACTTCATTCACTCACGAATGTACGAAGACTGGGGTTACCACAAGCTGTACGAGCGGCTGGATCACGAACGTGAGGAAGAGACAGAACATGCGGATCAGATGATTCGGCGCATTCTGTTTCTGGAAGGCACGCCCGACCTGTCCCATCGCGAAAAGTTAAACGTGGGCAAAGATCCGGTCCAGATGCTGAAAAATGATCTGGCCGTAGAATATGCCGTCATCAAAAACCTGAAGGCCGCCATCCAACTGTGCGAACAAGAGCAGGACTATCAAACCCGGGAAATACTGCGGCAACAGTTGGAAGACTCCGAAGAAGATCATGCCCATTGGCTGGAACAACAACTGGGCCTGATTGAAAAAATTGGCCTCGCCAATTACCTGCAGTCCATGACCAAACCGCCCACCAGCGCCTGAGTGCAGGCAGTCACGACGTGCGCCGTGCGTCAACCTCGGATCCTAACAGCCTCGGTTTCTGGCTGATTCCCATCGCCATTTCGCTGATCCTGCTGCCCACCAGCTGGATCAGCATGGCGCTCTTTCACTCGCTGATCGAACTCATTGCCATTGGCGTGGCGGTCATGAGTTTTGTCGTTGCGTGGCATACCTATCCGCTCTCCCGCAACAGTGTGCTGTTGTACCTGGGTTGCGGTTACTTCTGGGTGGGCATCATTGATTTGCTGCATACGCTCACCTTTGAAGATGTTGTCGTCATTCCAGGGGTCGCCCCTGGCACCACCATCGAACTCTGGATCACGGCCCGCTATCTGGAAGCGGGCATTCTGATCAGTGCACCCTTTGTCCACTTCCATCGCTATTCACCGCTACGCGTGATGGCGCTGCTGGGCATGACGAGCAGTCTGGGTTTGCTCGCCTGCTTCACACATCAGATCCCCCCCATGTTCATCCCGGGCCATGGGCTCACCCCGGTAAAAGTGATCAGCGAGTATGTCATCATTACCCTGTTGTTTATGGCCGCCCTGCTGTTCATTCTGCGACGACACCGCCTCAACGCGCACAATATCCGGCTGATACTCATCTCCATCGTTTTCACGATCCTCGCCGAGCTGTGTTTCACGCTGTACATCGGGCTCAAGGAAATGCCCATTGTTATCGGGCACTTATTCAAGCTGTTTTCGTTTTGGGTGATCTATCAATTGCTGGTGGAATCCTCCCTCACTCGCCCGGTGAACAGTCTGGCGCAAATTGTGGACTCCTACGATGCGGCCACCGATGAAACCGCTATCATTGATCAGCAAGGTAGAATTCAGCGGGCAAATCTGGCGCTACGGAACCGGCTGGATGAAGGCTATGAGCGTACCCATTGTCATGCGGTGATGCACTCCACCACCCTGTCACCGACCGAATGTCCGCTATGCCAGGCTATCAGGGAGCGCACCACGCTGCAGGCGTATGAGTTTTTTGATCCCGAGCAGGACAACTGGTACGAATTCAATTTATCCGGTATCCATTACAGTGAACACTACAGTGCACTCATTCACAGCCGTCGCTGCATTAACAGCCGAAAGCGGGCCGAACATCAGGCCAGAAGCCTGAATCGGCTCTATCAAGTACTGAGTCACACCAACAAGGCCATTGTTGCCACTCAGCACCGGGAAGCACTGTTTCAACGCATCTGCGATATTGCGGTCACCTATGGCGAATTTACCATGGCCTGGATAGGCATCATTGAAGGCAGCCATGTGCGCCCGGATTTCTGCGCCGGGGAGGAAACGGGCTATCTGAAAACCATGCAAATGCGGGTCGATGATTCTGCCTGGGCACAGGGGCCCGTGGGAAAAGCGGCAAAAAGTGCGCAGGTCGCCTGGGTAAACGATGTATTGACGGATGAAGATTTCTGGCCTTGGCGGGAAGCCGCCTCCCAGCGAGGCTATCGCGCATTGGCAGCTGTGCCGATCAAGGAAGCCGGCGCAGTGATCGGCCTGTTCACCCTGTATTCCAGCCAGGAAGGCGTGTTTGATGAACCGATGCGCGCCCTGTTGGCCAGCCTGTCGGACGACCTCAGCGCTGCACTCAACCACTTTACTCAGGCACGCATGAAAGTTGAGGCTGAGAGCACGATCCGTCAGCTATCGAGCGCTATCGAGCAAGGCGCTCATGCAGTCATCATTGCCAATGCCCAAGGTACCATCGAGTACGTCAACACGCAATTTGTCGAACAGACCGGCTATGCCAATGTGGAGTTTGTCGGCCAACCCGCACATCAGCTAAAACAGTTATTCTGCGATGCCAACCAATACCGGGATATCGAAGCCGCCTGTGATACCGGCCGCAGCTGGCAGGGCGAAGTGCTCAACAACAAAAAGAATCATACCACGTTCTGGGCGCTGTTATCCGTATCGCCCATTCGCGACGACACCGGCACCATCACCCATACCCTCTACAACTTCACCGACAATTCAGAGCTGCATGCCGCCCAGGAAACGATTGCCCAGCTCGCGTTTTATGACGCCTTGACGGGCCTGGCAAACCGCCGACTCCTCATGGACCGGCTGGAACACGCCCTGGCCAGTGCACACCGGCACGGTGAGTTGGTGGCGGTGATGCTCAGTGATCTGGACAACTTCAAACACATCAACGATTCCCTGGGCCACGATGCCGGCGACCAGCTGCTCCAGCACATTGCCAGCCTGCTGAAGGCGAGCGTTCGGGCAGACGACACCGTCGCTCGGCTGGGAGGCGATGAATTTGTCGTGGTGTTGGATGGCATTCAGGAAGCAACGCAGATTGCTGCCATCGCAGACACCATCCTCCGGGCACTGGAAAGCCCCCTCACGCTGCTCGGGCATCCCGTCGCGGTGTCTTCCAGCATCGGTATTGCCCTCTATCCTCAGGATGGTGACAGCCCAAGTCAGTTGCTGCGCAGCGCGGATCTGGCCATGTATCATGCGAAAAGTGAGGGAAAAAACCGGTACCAGTTCTATCGTCAGGAAATGCACGCACAGGCACAAGCACGCCTGAATCCGCCCGGAGCGCTCCCTGACGTCCCAAACACCTGACTGATCGCTCCGACCAGAACCTCACGCCACCGGCAACGTTTCCCTCACAATGGCGCGTGCCGCATGCGCAGCGCTCACCCGCTGCAATACCGGATACTGCTCTGGCCCCGAAAACTCTCGAAACGCCAGCCAGTCGAGCATGGCCACCAGGCACATGGTGCCGTAATGCCAATCGTCAAAACCGCCCGTCTCGGCCTCCCCTGCCAGCCAGGCCAACGAATCCGGCAAGCGCTCGCGTTGCAGGCGGAACAGGAGATGATCCTCATCGACGGACAGCCCGGAGCGCTGCCCCAACAACAACGTAATGCAGGAATCCACGACTGCATCGATCACGCTCACCTGATTACACTCACGTAACGGCGCGACCGGCAAGCCCTGTTTCTGTCGTAGATACTGGTAGATAATGTGAGAATCAAAGATCACATCTTCTCCGTCCTGCAGCACCGGCAGTCGCTTGATCGGTGACACCGCCCGGAACGATGCACGAAACTCCGGATCAAAAATATTGATCGTTCGGAACTCATAATCCATACCTTCCATGAACAATCGAATGCGGCGCACGTAAGGCGACGTCAGCGAGCCATATAAAATCATTGCCTTTTCCTTTGGTTTGACGACGAGTTTTTTTGACCCGCCTGCTCATATCCACTTCGGGAAAAAATCAGCTACACTGGAAAAAGAAGGTAGGGCCAACGTATAGTTTAGTGTGTTTTCCAGAGTAGCCACCATGACGGATTCGGTAGAGCGCATTCACCAATTGTTTGAAGAGGCTTGTCATACGCTGTTCTCCGAACTGGGTTGTACCGCCTTGCGTGTGGACACCCCTCTTGATACCTATGAGCTGGAAGATGCCCCCTCCGCGCTCATCGATGCCGGCTCCAATGACATTGAACTCAATGTGATTCTGCGCTTCCCCACCCCGTTACTTGCCCTGACCTATCCGGCCAGCGATGGCATCACGCAAATTGATGATGCCACACTGGAGGATTGGGTAAGCGAACTTGCCAATCGACTCGTCGGTCATCTGAAACGCCAACTTATGGACCATGGCTGCCCGGTGATGATTGGCTTGCCCACGTATTACCACGGCAGTGATCTTGATGAGGCCAGCATTGGTGACGGGCAATTTGAACACTACTACTTCGATATTGACCAGATCACCGGAGAATGTGCGATTTCCACCGCTCTGTTTAACCCGGATTTACAGTTGACCGAGCCAGCAGATTCCGGCGAATCTGCGGACGATGATGGCGGTATTGAGTTTTTTTAACCGCACGGCTACTTAATCCGCAGCCCGCCTTGCTTATCTCTAAACAGCGTGTCCAAAAACGGCGGGATCTTGATCGGCAGCAGCTCGCGGATGACCTTGAACAGGTACACCAGCAAGTTGGAGCGCTTATACCACAATAATTGACGAATTTTCTGCTTCATGGGCAGATAGCCCTCCCGCACCAGCTCGTCCGCACGTTCGGTATTGCCGAGCCGGTTATAATCACTCAGGTCCAGCGAGAGAATAATGTCGGCCGCTTTGATCTGATCCCGGGTGCGCAGGTCCATCCCGATATCAATGGCATTGCCAATCACTTCCATTACATCGTCCGGAATGGGGTAGCGCTTCACCCCATTCAGATCCACCGCAACCGTGATGCCGGCCCCCATGGACTCCAACGGTGACACCGGCACGTTTTCCACGATACCGCCATCCACCAGCATGCGACGACCAATTTCCACCGGCACAAACAGCCCCGGTACCGCAACAGAGGCGCACACCGCATCGGCGACGGAGCCTTTTTGAAAAATTACCTGCTCACCAGTGATGATATCGGTGGTGCAAATGGCCAGGGGAATCCGTGCATCTTCAATGCGTACATCGCCGAGATCCCGCTCAACAAGCTCACGAATGCCGTCGGTAGAAAAAAAACCGCGCTTCTTCAGGGTAAAGTTGATGACTTTTTTGAGGTGCAGATCCGCCCCGATATGCATGATTTCTTCGATGGGCTTGCCAAATGCATAATAGCTTGCCACCAACGCACCAATACTGGTGCCCGAAATACAGTCAATACGAACGCCTTCTTCCTCGAAGGCTTTTAACACACCGATGTGGGCCAACCCTTTCGCGGCACCACCGCCCAAGGCAACGCCGATGCGTGTGTTTAATGGATTCCATTTCATAATATCGCTCAGCTTTTTGCCGGACTTCGAAGATGTCGCGCAGTATAAAAGCGGAGGATTCCGTGAGCAAGCACTGCTAATCCGCGTCCGACGATTGGGCGGCAGCCGCCGTCAACTTTGCCAACACCCCGGAAATTTTCTCGATCACCGGATCACACCCCGCCATCGCATGCCGCGACTTGAGGTACTCGGGATCGTTGTACGATAGCCAGACCTTGCCCGCACTATCTTCCCAGATCAACATCTTCTGGGGTAAATCAATGGCGACGGAAGGGGCACACTGCATCAGCGGCGTCCCCACTTTGGGGTTCCCAAACAGTACCACCTCAGAAGCACGGAGGCTCAAACCCGCACCGGCGGCATTAGCGGTATGATTGATCCGCGTAAACAGGGTGAGCCCCTTCTTTTGAATGATTTGTGCAAATCGATCAGCGGTGGCCTTGACCGTATGGTGACTCGCAACAGAAATCACGCCATCGGCGGCAATTGCTCCCGTCATCCAAAACACGCACACCATTGTACAGAGTGCTCTGCTCATGCAGCCTATCTCCTTGCTGAAAATGAATCTCACTGATACTTTCCAATCACATTTTGCGTGACGGAATCTCTGATTTCTCCGATCTTTTGCCACAGTAGCTCGGCAATCTCAGGATGCGCTTTTACGAACTGGTGACTGAAAACCAAAAAGTAATCCTTTGTACTCAATGGCGGCGTTAACTTTTCGATTTTCCCCGCCAGATTGCGAGTCGAAATGTACTGGTCTGCCACGAGATCCTGATGGGCAAACGCATCCAGACGCCCTAGTACCATCTTCGAAAAATTTTGCTCTGTGGTGCGCGCTTCCTGCGCTGCTATCCCCAGCTTTGCCAGATCACCGACCACCGAATAGCCACTATTTGCACCAATATATCGATCAGAGCCCCGAAGCGTGCTGCCATCCCACAGCAGGTCCGCGCCGACGCGCTTGTAAAGGTAATAGCTCAAGACAGCAATGCGGCGGGTTCGGTCGGGTTGATTGCCGTTCCAGGGATAAACTGCACTCGCCTGACGCTCGGCTTTGAACGAAAACATAAATGCGCCATTAATCTCCCCTGCCTTCAAGAGCTCCTGGACGCGACGGTTAGGTAAACTCAAAAACTCAACGGACAAGCCGAGCGCCGAAGCGGCGTGCTGTATAATTTCAAAGGCAATGCCGGGCGCAGGCTTTCGATGATCAATCTGGTAGGGGGGAGCGGGCGCATCAGAATACCCAAGGCGCACCAATGGAGCCTCTGCAGAGGCAGCCCAACTAAACAGACAGAATATCACCACCATCGCCGTTTTGATTGTGACGCCACTCATTGTGCTCTCCAGCCTTCTTCGCCTCCCTCCAGTATAGGCGCTGTGGCGCGACTTCGCAGTCGGAACCGTCAATTCAAATCAACCGCATGGGCCTTTAACTTCTCCAGCGGAACAATTTCCAAGGCCCGCGCATGGGTTGAAAGCAGCCGTATGCGCGGCGCCATGCCGTCTTTAGCGGCTTCCAACCAACGTGCCGCACACAGGCACCAGGTGTCGCCCTCCTTCAAACCAGCAAATCCAAATTCCGGTCTTGGCGTGGACAGGTCATTGCCTTTGAATCGCGAGTACTGCAGAAACTGCTCCGTCATCACGGCACACACGGTATGTGAGCCATGATCTTCCTCACAGGTATGGCAGTAACCGTCACGAAAGAATCCGGTTTTGGGGTCCATACCGCAGGCAACCAGCTCGGTGCCAATCACATTCTTTGCCGACTTTTTTACCAATTCCATACGGGCTCCATTTTCCAGGGTCACTCAAACGAAATGATGCCAGCTTCTGCCGGCAGGTCAAGAGGGCCTCATCACTCGGACTCAGAACGGAATAATCCCCGGTACCGGCTGTTTAATGGCCAATTCCATCAGTTCTGCGTTGGATAACTGACGGTATTTGTCCGCTAACTGGTTGATTTCCTTTACCAATGCCCGACACGGTTTCCCGGCCTCCTCGCATTGGGTCAACCACTGCTCGGTCACTGGCGCAAATGCGGCGACCCAGGCATCGCGTTGTGCGACCGACAGCTTGATCTGCTTTACCCCCTGCGCCTCATAAATCGTGCTGGCTTGCGCGGCGAACCGCTCCATCTGCTCCACCACCGCAATCGCAATTTTTTGCTGGGCGTCGTACACCACTTGCTTCAATTCACGGGGTAGCCGATCAAAGCTTTTTCGATGAAAACAGGTTTCGATCGTCACTGGCGCGACGTTGATGTCGGTGTAATATTTGGCCTGCTCGTAGATTCGAAACGGAATAAACCCCATATCCACCCAAATCACCGCATCCACAATGCCCTGCTGCATTGCCGTGTAAATTTCCGGAAATGGAATACGCACCTCGGTGTAGCCCAAATGACTGGCCGCCTCCGGGGTGTTAATGAAAGACACCACTTTTTTGCCTTTCAAATCGTCTGGCGTGTAAATCGGCGTCTTGCTCATCAACGCCAGCGGGCGCGAAGGCACAAACTGGCCCGGGTACACCCCGCGCTTTTCAAATTCCTGACGAAGAAACCGGGGGGCCAGCTCAGTCAAAATACGGGCGGTAAGAAACGGATTCTCCGGTGCAACATACGGGAGCTGAAAGGTTTTCGTCAGCTCAAATCCCTTGGCCTCAAAGCCCGTGTAACAGGTGCCCATTTCAGCAATGCCGGCTCGCATGGCCTTGAAGCCTCCGGTGATGCCATACAGCAGTCCCCCACCCAGCATTTCTACCTGGAAGCGCGCTCCCGTCGCTTTACCCAGCTGATCCCACCCCGCCTGCCACACCGGAGGCAACAAAGACGCCGGCGGTGCCGGGTGAGCAAAACGCCAGTGCACGGGTGGATGATCAGCGGGGTAGCCTTCAGGCACCGCAGACAGCCATTCGGCGACCGGCGTCTGCGGCGCAGGCTGGTATGGCGCCGGGCCGGCGGCCGCAAAAACGGGTAGGAACACCACCAGACCGGCGGACAACCACAACAGAAAGGAACTGCGTATTCGTTGAAACATGAGAAAGGGTCGTTTTTTTACTCTGTTTATTCTTGTCGCCCGATAGTGCGCCAAGTTGGCCAGAAACGCAAACGTCACCCCGGCATTTCCCGAGCAATGTCCTCAATCTCACCCAGCATTGGCACTAAAGGACATATATGAGACCCAATAAGTGCTTGTAAATCAACACGCTGCAACAAAATTAAATGGAAATTTCGAGGATGCTCATCTAGGCTAATCCTCATGAACTCATACAGTGCACCACCGAGCCAAAGGAATCGCCCCTTGATTGCAGGTACCTGTGACCCAATGTTTGCAGCCGTAAAACGCGCCTTCGAAACCAACCTGACAGACAGAGACGAACTGGGTGCCTGTGTGTCGGTCTATCACCGGGGCAAACCCGTTGTGGATCTGTGGGGCGGCTACCGTGACGCCGCTGGCACACTGCCATGGCAGGAGCACACCCTGGTGTGTTTTATGTCCACCACAAAAGCCATCGCCTCGCTCGCGGTGCTGAGTCTGGTGGATCGTTACCAGTTGAACCTGGACCACCCGGTGGCGCAGTATTGGCCGGAATTTGCGCAAGCAGGTAAGGCGGATATCACTGTGCGGTGTGTGCTGGCACAGCTCGCCGGTTTACCGGTGGTAGACAGCGCACCCGCTGGTTCTTTTTTTGAGCCGGGAGTGATCGAAGATGGCCTCGCAAAGCAGGCCCCGCTCTGGCCCCCGGGCACACAGCCCTGCTACCACAGTTTTACCCATGGTCCCCTGTGCGACCAAATCGTTCGCAAGGTGACAGGCAAATCCATCGGGCATTACCTCCGTGACGAACTGTTCGGTCCACTGGGGATCGAGTTCCTGATCGGCCTCACAGACGACGAGATTGCGCGCTGCGCAGAAATTGCAGTGGCCCAGAATGTCCCCACCCTGGTGAAAGTGAAAGACCCCAACACCTTGATTCACCGGGCATGGCGCCCCCTTAAAAACATCGAGAACTTGTTTAACTGCCACCAGTTTCTCCAGACCGAATTTGGCTCCGGAAATGGCCATGCCACGGCACGCATGGTGGCACGCATTTTCTCTCTGCTCGCTAACCCGGAACGTGGCGACTCGACCGACGCCCATCCCCCCTTGCTCAGCGCTACGGTACTGGCAGATGCCACCCGGCAACAATGGGACGCCGTGGAAGCGATTACCGATCGCCATTTCCGTTACGGTACCGGTTTCATGTTGAACAACGCATGCTTTACTACCGGCCCAAATCCGGATAGCTTCGGGCATCCCGGGCTTGGTGGCGCGATTGGTTTTGCCGATCCCGCCATCGACCTCAGCTTTGCCTACGCGGGCAATCGCGTGCATGCAATTGACAACACAGGCGCACGGGCCAGCGCGCTCATTGAGGCCGTATACGCCTCGCTGTAATTGTGCTGTTCGCTGTACTCGCTCTAATTGTACCCCGCCCGAAATCAGGCGCGCTTATGAGCGCCCTGATCTACCGATTCTTCTTCAGAGACTGGTTTGTTGCAGTCATCCAGATAGGGCTTCATATGATCCGCCAGATACGCCACATGGGGCGGGTAATTCATGGTAATGTGATTGCCCGGCGTTTGATGCAGATAAAAATTGCCTCGCACCAGTTTTTCCCAAGGGGCATGCGGCAACGCCGGGAAATTCTCCATCGGTTCCGTATGCCGGAAGAACAGCACATCGCCATGATACCCCGACGGTTTGTAGGCCACCGTTGCTTCCTGATGCGCCATCCAGGTTTTAAACAAAGGTACCCCCAAATGCGGGGGTAACACATCGCCTTTGCCCTGCAGTCGCGCCTGCTCCAACACATAATCGATCTGAGCGGATTCATCCAGCTCACGCAGCCGCTCCAGCGAAAGCGCCAGCTTACCCGCCAACAGGTATTGAATGATGGCAGCACTGTCGGTCAACGTACGCGGCATTTGTTCCGGTGCGGGCGTATCCACCATCACCAGCAACCGCACTTCCTTGCCGGCTTTCGTCAGCTGTTGCGCCATCTCATAAGCCACCAGCCCGCCAAATGAACTCCCGCCCAGCACATAAGGCGGCAGGATTTCCTGCGCGTTCAACTCAGCAATGTAACTGGTGGCCAGCTTTTTCACCGAGCGTATCGGCGGAGCACTGCCGGACAAGCTGGCAGCCTGGAAGGCATACACGGGTTGATTGCGCCCCAGATGTCGCCCCAAATCCCGGTAAAAGAACACTTCCCCGCCAATGGGGTGCACCATGATCAAAGGCAAGGGCAACTGCCCCGCCGGGTCGCCCGATTTTCTTCGGCCTGCCCCCTTTTGAATCACCACGAGACTACCGGGTTTACCCGCCGTGGCCGCGTGATCATCCGGCGTTTCACCTTCCGACAGATGTCCGCGTATGTACTCAGCCAGCGACTCCACCGTGGGTTTCTGTATGAGAATGTGACTCGCCATCGGCAAGCCGAATTTCGCCTGTAACTGGTCGATCACATTCACTGCCAGCAAGGAATCCCCGCCCAAATCGAAGAAATCATCGTAAATGCCAAAACTCTCTACCCCCAGTGCTGTGGACCAGAGTTGCCACACCTGCCGCTCTGTGGGCGTTCTGGGGCCATGCGCCTGAGGCGCGGCATCCGGATGATGGGAATACACATCATCCAGCTCATTCGCCTCCAACGCATCACCGGGCGCTGCAGCAAACACCTGCGGTTGTGCGCGCACCCAGTAGCGCTTTCGTTCAAAGGGGTATGTTGGTAATGGCACGCGATACCGCTGTCGATGGGAATGGAACACATCCCAGTCAATCTGAACTCCCTGCTCCCACAAGCGGGCAATCAACTTCAGCAAATGTTCTGTGTCCGACACGTCCTCATAGGCATGGCGCGTGGTAGACAGTATCCAGTCCTGCGGCTGCTTTCCGGGGTGCTGCTTTGTCAGTGTTGTCAGCACTTTACCCGGCCCGATTTCCAGACAAATGAAGGCATCAGGCACGTCAGCCTCTTCGCGGGTAGCAAACACCGTTTCCATTGCTTTATGAAACTGCACCGTGTCTCGGAGATGACCGGCCCAATATTCGGCGGATGTCGCTTCTTCGTCGGTAATTCGCTGCCCCGTGCGAGTGGACACAAACGGCAACTTCGGCGGTTTTGGGTTGCGGCGTGCGACGTAGCCCTGAAAGCGCTCCAGAATTTCGTCCATCATGTGCGAATGAAACGCATGGGAGGTGTGCAACAAGCGATTCTCCACCCCCTCTTTTTCCAACTGCAAATGCAGGTATTGGATCGCCTTGCGGGTACCCGAAAGCACACACCGCTGCTCCCCATTGACCGCCGCTACACACACATCATGATTGGTCAACCGGCGGGCTTCCGCTTCGGGGAGGTTCACGGAAAGCATTTCCCCTTTTTCCTGTAACCCTTGAATCAAATGCCCGCGAATGGCCACCAGATCAATGGCCTCTTCCAGTGTGAACACGCCCGCGATACAGGCCGCCACATACTCTCCGATACTGTGGCCCACCATCAAGTCTGGCTGAATACCCCACGACATTAACATACGCGCAATGGCATACTCGAAAATAAACAAGGCCGGCTGGGTGATGTAGGTCTGGTGAATTTTATCGGAAAATCCGTAGTAATCTTCCGGCGTCAGCTCCTCGTAAATGTACATAAACTTCTGTTTGAGCAACGCACGGCATTCATCGATGGCCTGCCGAAAAGTCAGCTCCACCTGATACAGGTACTTGCCCATGTTCTGGTACTGCGATCCCTGACCGGGGAACAAAAACACCAATCGCAAAGCCCGTGGCTGAAAGTGGGAGGTGACCACCCGCGCCGGATTCACCGGGCTCAACTCCGCCAGCGCATCCTCACGACTGCGACACACCAGGTATCGCCGATGGTCAAAGTCAGTACGGCCCACATGCAACGTATAGCACACATTGGCAAAACTCTGTTCCGGGTGCGTTTTCACATGTGCCACAAGCCGCTCTGTCATTGCTTCCAGTGCCGTCGGCGTGCGGGCCGAGAGCGTGACGATGCTCCAGGGGCGCGCAAACTCTGCCGGCGTTTCATTGGGCGCATCCATCAACACCACGTGTGCATTACTGCCGCCAATACCGAACGAACTCACCCCGGCATAACGCGGGCCATTTTCGGCCGACCAGGGCTTCAGCTCGGTATTCACATAAAACGGCGACTTGGCAAAATCAATCTTCGGGTTGGCCTTGGTGTAGTGCAAGGTCGGGGGGAGCTGTTTCTGTTCCAGCGCTTTCGCAGTTTTGATCAAGCCGGCGACACCAGACGCCGCATCCAAATGCCCGATGTTGGTTTTGATTGCACCGATCGCACAACTCTGCGGCGGCATCGGCGCCTGATTACGCTGACCTCGTTCCTGGGAGGGTTTCAGAAATGCGTGACGTAATGCTTCAATCTCAATCGGATCGCCAATCGCTGTGCCCGTACCATGGGCTTCCACATAGCTGATCTGCGCGGGTGAAATATTCGCACTGGCCTGCGCCATATCAATCGCTTTGGCTTGCCCTTCTACCGAAGGCGCTGTGTAGCCTGTTTTGTTCGAGCCATCATTGTTGGTTGCCGAACCACTGATGATGGCATAAATATGATCATTGTTTTCCAGCGCATCGTCCAGGCGTTTCAACAACACCACCCCGCAGCCCTGCCCCTGTACGGTGCCGGAAGCATCCGCATCAAATGCGCGGCAATGGCCGTCTTTGGACATGATCATCCCTTTCTGGTACAGGTAGCCGGACTTGCCTAGCCGACCAAAAGACACGCCGCCCGCCAGCGCGGCGTCGCAATCCTGGCTCAACAATGCCTGACAGGCGGTATGCACCGCCACCAGCGATGACGAACAGGCCGTTTGTACCACCATCGCGGGCCCGTCCAGATTTAATTTATAGGATACGCGGGTGCTGAGGAAATCCTTGTCGTTGCCGATCATCATGGGGTAATCCCCCACGGCGGCAAGCAAATCCTGACGGGACGACAGATGTGTCATCAGGTACTGATTCATGCCAATCCCGGCATACACGCCGATCCGGCCATCAAACCTGGCGGGCACACAGCCGGCATCTTCCAGCGCTTCCCACGAACACTCCAGAAAGAGCCGTTGTTGGGGGTCGGTGATCTGCGCCTCCCGCGGCGTAAAATGGAAAAACGGCGCTTCAAAACCGGAGATGCTATCCAGCATGGCTTTGGCGGGCACGTAATCCGGACTTGCGATCAGATCATCGGGCACGCCGGCCTTTTTCAATTGTTCCGGCGTGAAAAATGTAATGCTTTCCCGTTTTTGGCAAATGTTGTCCCAGAGGGCTTCCACAGAATCTGCCCCCGGGAAGCGACCCGCCATGCCCACAATGGCAATTTTTACGCCACCCAGATTGTCCATCAACCGTCGACGCAGGCGCAAGCGTTCGGCGTGATGATCATGTTCGATAAAAAACTCATCCTCCGACACATCGCCGCCCAGAAACCGGGAGAGTGCCTGAATGGTGGGGTATTTAAACAAATCCACCATGCTCAGTCTGTCCCGCAGGGGCTCCGGGAGTTTACTGTGTACCTGCGCCAACAGCAGGGAATGCCCGCCCAGATCGAAAAAATTTGCCTCCACACTCACGTCTTTCAGCCCCAGAACCGCCTGCCACACTTTGGCCAGAGTGCGCTCAATATCCCCGCGGGGAGCTTTGTGCTCGCCCTTCTCAGCCGCCACCAGGCTCGGAGCAGGCAGCGCCTTACGGTCTATTTTTTCATTGGGCGTTAGGGGGAAGGCATCCAGTACAACAAAGGCCGCAGGCACCATATAATCCGGCAGCTTTTGTTTCAGAAATTCCCGCAGGGCAGTCGTATCCAGCGTTTCGCTGGCATTTTTTACCAGATAGGCGGCCAGTTGCTTCTCCCCACCCGCCTGCCCTTCAAAATCATCGCGCGCCATCACCAGTACATCGTGGACCGCCGGATGCTCCCGCAATACTGCCTCAATCTCGCCCAGCTCGATGCGAAATCCACGAATTTTCACCTGATGGTCAATCCGCCCCAAAAACTCGATGTTGCCATCTTCCAGATAACGACAAAGATCACCGGTTTTATACAAACGCGCGCCGGATTCATCACTGAACGGATTCGCAATAAACTTCTCCGCCGTCAGCTCCGGGCGATTGAGGTATCCCCGGGCCAGCCCGTCGCCGCCAATGTGTAATTCGCCGGGCACACCAATGGGCACCGGGTTGAGGTGCTTGTCAAGAATGTAGGTTTGGGTGTTGGCAACGGGCTTTCCAATGGGTGGTGGGCGTGTGCCGTCGACCTCATTAATTGAGGTCCAAACCGTGTATTCCGTTGGTCCATAGGCATTGCAAAAAGTACGCCCCTTGGACCATCGTTTCGCCAAATCCGCCGAACACACATCGCCGCCAACAATCACAGTTTTTAGATTGGGCAGATTGATGGGTTCAATCAAGTTAAGCAACGCCGGCGATAGAAGGGTCCAGGTAATTCCTTTGTTTTGCAGAAACTCTAAAAGGTTTCCCCCGAGAATGTGCTCTTTGGTTGTGAGGTGAAGCGTGGCTCCCGTTTGTAAGGCCAATACCAATTCAAATATGGAGATATCAAAGTTTAGTGATGAAAACTGTGGTATGTGATCTCCAGGCCCCACGGAAAACGCTTTATTTTGACTATGAATCAAATGTGCCACAGCCCGGTGTTCGATCATTACGCCTTTGGGATTGCCCGTTGAGCCGGAGGTGTAAATGATATAGGCCAATTGCTCTGGCAGTATCTGAATCAGATCAGGCTGAAAGTCACCTGCCGTAGTCAAGACTTCTTCAATGATGAGCATTCTAGGGGGTGCGACAATACCATTAAAAGAGCCTTTAAGCGCTTGATTGCTTACTACGAATGCAGGCTGCGCGTCCTGCACGATAAAATTCAGACGATCTGTAGGGTATTCCGGATCCAGAGGAAGGTACACCATTCCTGATTTGATAATCCCAAGAAAGGCGATAACTGCCTCCATTGACCTTGGCAAAAGCACACCAATAATTGACTCAGTGTTAAGCCCCTCATCCAGTAATCGCGCTGCAAGTTTATTTGACTCATCATCAAGTTGCTTAAATGTTAAGGTTTCTCCATTTGCTTCCAGGACAATCTCGTTAGGTCTCTTTCTAACATTCTTATCGAAGTAAAAAGGCAGGCTGCGCGTCGGATTGTAGTAGGATTTAGTTTTGTTCCATTGAACTAGTATTTCTTTTTCAGCTTTCTCACCTAATACCTGTATGCTGGATAACGGAGTATCAGGATTATCGGCAAGTTGCTCCAGAAGATGTGTGTAGCCGCTGCACAAATTCTGAATCGTCGAAGGCTTGTAAAGATCTGCACTATATTCAATACCCAACACAAAATCGTTTTGAAGCTTGTGTACTTTAAAAGTAATATCGAAGTCATCAAGTTGCTGAATTCGAGAGTGACGTAGCCATATACCTAACTCCCCCATATCCCAGCGCTGCCAACCCGATTCGGCCAATGTGACAAAGGGATTTTTTCGATTTTCAAATCGGTTAATGTTCTCCCAGACGAAACTGGCTTGAACAAGGGCAGCCCTTGAGCGGTCCCTTCGATTAATAAGACTGCTGGCCACAAGAGAGAAAGGGTATGCCTGTGCAGCCAATACTTTCGAAAAATTTGAAGACTCTCTATCCACCAGCTCGCGAAAAGAAACATTTTCTTCAAAAGATGTTCGGAAAATCACTGCATTGGTAAAGTAACCGTAGACTCCTGAGAAACTTTCATCCCTTCCCGCGGTAGGTACGCCTACAGAAACTTCTCCCTGTTGTGTATAGCGATGTAGCAAAAATTGAAATGCGAGTAGGTACTTGTTAAAAAGCGGAACATCACTTCCTTCCAGTAGTGCATTGAACTTCTTAACCGCGGGTTTACATAACTTGACGTAAGAGTATGCTTTGTTTCCCGTTGGGACTGATGGCCGGGGGTAGTCCAACGGCAGGTTCAATTCTTGCTCCATGCCAGCCAAGTAATGTTGCCAGAATTCCGCTAGCGTCTTCCCCTCACTGCTTGTTTCCAACTGGCGCTGCTGTTGCACAAAATCGGAATATGCCTTGTGTGGAGGAAGCAAGCCTGGATCAAGGCCCTTCAGAAAGGCTGAGTAAACCGTTTTTAATTCATTGAAAAAAGTGACGTAAGACCACAAGTCAACACTTATATGGTGTAAAAATTGAGCCAGTACATCAGGCTCATTTTGCCGCTTGTACAGCACCCAGCGCATTGGCATCTGATTCTCAAGATCAAAGGGTGCGCGCAGTTGTTCATCTAACAATAGCTTAAGCTCTTCGTCCGTTAAACTGCCAATATCTTGTATTTCGAAATTTATTGGCAAGCTCTCACAAATACATTGGCACAGCTCACCCAACTTATCTTGCCGATAGACGGTACGTAACACCGGATGGCGGTCGGAGATGACTAAAAGCGACTTTTTAAAACAATTGATATCTATCTGCTGCCCCAAACTCCAGACGAAATGAATGTTATACAGCCCGCTATTCGGAGACATTTTATGCATCATCCACAAGGCCTCTTGGCCACTCGTAACTGGCAAAGTTTTAATTATTTTATGCGTATTGTGGAAACCCATGACAAGCCTCTGCTCAATCTACGACGATAACGCCTTTGAAAATGTGCGCTCAAAGCACCCTGACATTGAAACAATCTCAGTGCCATCAAGCGAGATGACTTCTTTGCGGAACCTGCACTGGAATATTTGGCAGCATAAAGTAAAACACGGCCCCTCTGCCCCGCTCAGCAAAAGCCCATATGTAACCTCCGTGTTTCTCGAACACCCGTTTTACGGTGGCTAATCCAACACCAGTTCCAGAAAACTCCTGGTCTGAATGCAAGCGCTGAAAACTACCAAACAAATTCTGCGCATTATCCATATCAAACCCCGCTCCGTTATCTTTTATAAAATAAATGTTCGAGTCATCAGGCAGCTCCTCTGGATGGGTACCAACACCATTGTGCAAATTCAAATCAGCTCCACTGATCACCCCAAATTCAACTTTAGGATCAATAGCCTTACTCGAATATTTCCATGCGTTATTGATCAAATTCTCTAGAGCTGAATAAAGCATGCGCCTATCCCCATGAGCCATACAATTTCGAGCATAATGGGTTTTAACTTTCAAATGAGGATAACGTTGGCGCATTTCACTGAAGAGTTCGACGACCATACCTGATAGGTCAACCTCTTCTTTTACTACCCCTTGTTTTTGAATCCGCGACAATGTCAACAATCCTTCGATCAAGTCTTGCATTTTATGTCCATTGCGAAGAATTCGATGGACCAAGTCTTCAACTTCCGGGCTCAGGCTGTCTGCATGCGCCTCCTCCAACATTTCACCGAATCCAACGATACTCCTTAAAGGCGCTCTTAAATCATGTGAAACACTATGACTGAAGGCGTCCAGTTCCTCGTTTGCTTTTTCCAAATCATTTATTGCACGATTGAGAGCATCGGTACGTTCACTGACTTTTTTCTCAAGCGTTTGGTTCAGTTCGCTCACTTCTTGGAAAAGCTGAGCATTGTCAAAAGATATTGCCGCCTGAGCCAACAGCAATCGAATAACATCCAACCTATCGTGAGTGAAAGCCCCTGTAGTTAGGCTATTTTCCAAATACAAAGCCCCAAACGTGATATCCCGATAATCCACCGGGACGCACAACACAGAACGTGGTTCGAATTTAAGCAAATAAGGATCTCGAACAAATTGCTGTTGATGTTGCACATCAGCAATGTTTACCACTTGATCGCTATTAAGCACATAGCGCAAAATGTTGATGGGCAAATCCTTACTGTCATCGAGCCTTTCAGGCGAAGAAGCAATTGAAATTGTCTCTTCTTGCAATCTTGCAACCACGTGAGGAACATCGTGTAAGTTGATGACCAATGTTGCAGAAGAAGCGCCCGCACTTTCCATGATTACCTCCAAAACCTTTGTTGAAAGCCTGGATAGTTCCAACTCTTTGGAGATCAATTGGGCAGATTTCATAACAGAGGCAATATCTAGAACCTGTCCACTCGAATCACTGATTTGTTTACTCCGAGCTATCTCACCAATCACATCAATGTGGCCGGATTCGATAAGATCAGAGTAATGTCTTTTGATATATCGAACCCGATTTCGACAGCCCCAAGCTTCGAAAAGAACCAGTGCTTTTTGCAAATAAAACCCTGCAATATCATCAAATCCTTTTTCGTACATCAGGCTACCGAATAATTCATTTCCCAGAGCTTGAAACTGGAGAAAGCCATTCTCCTCGGCCTCACTGATTGCCTCTCGATATAATCTCCCAATATCCTCTAGCGCTGCCCCCTTTTGACGGTGATACTCTGCTTGTAAAAGCAACCATTTGTGACGAAAGTTCGGTGGATATATGTCAGCGAATACTGATAAAGAGGCTATACACTTTTCAACATCTGAGTAGTTTAAGTCTGCACTACGTTTCAGAGCGGCAAGTCCGAACATCAGGTAGTGATCCATCACAAAACTATGCAGTGGCCAAATATTTTCCAGATTATTGGTCTCTACAGCCCAATCATAGGCCAGTTGATAATTTCCACACCAAAACGCTACCTGTGACCTGTAATGCATTAAGTAAGTTGAATGCCCACTCCCCTTGATTTTTGATAAAACCTCAAGAGGGAACGATTTATCATCGAGCACTCTTTCAGCATCTTCAGAAACACTCATCAATGCTTCTGAAAATTTAATAGTCATCGATGCCAGCGGGTGGAAAACTGATTTTTTTTGCAAAAAGTTCTCTGCAGACAAAGCATCCTGATGTATTTGACTCAGAAACTCGCCTTGTGAGATCTCAGAGAACAGCGTGTTACAAAAATTAATTGAGGCTCGAGCAAGCTCACCATTCTCTAGTCCATATTCAACACCCTGTTTATTTAAATCTACACACTCTCTGAACGGGGCATGTAAGTGCCATATAGCAACACCAAGGAGGTTATAGCAGTTAGCAATTTCCCGGCAGTGAGGATAGCTGTCGGCGAGCAGTTTGGCTTGAATCCCTTGTTGCAGTGCCTCTCGATATTTGCCTTGATGCTTTAAAGTATAGGCATAGCATGTCAATAGTATTGCGGCCAGGTCGGATCTCCCGCTATCCAGAATAAGGTTGCAACCTTTATAAACACAATACTTGATCAAGTTCTGCATACCAATGATGTAGCCGCAAACCCAAATATTGGGCAGTACTTTCATCGCAATCAACAGCCTAGGATCCACCATTTCAGGAAGTGAAAACACATCACTTATCAGTTCCCCGTCGGCAAGCATACCAAGCTTCTTCTTTTCAACCAGTGACTCTTCTTCAAGCTCGTTGCTAAGTGGTACATCCATCCCCAAATACCCCAAGCCACGCTTACCGTGTTCCAATCCCTCCACCCACTGCCCTCGACCAATACATTGCACCAACCGAGTAGCACAAATCTCTGCTCGTAAGAGGTCATCGTTTATATGCTCGAATATAACTTCGTAGTCGACATCCGCTGCTTCTGGGTGACCGCTCAAATACGCACATTCGGCTTTGATCAGGTACAGGTCTTTACTGGCTTCGTAGTGCGTCTGCCACGCTCCTTCAGGGAGTAAATCTACCCCCCAATCCGCATAGTCAGTGGCCGCTTCCCAAACACTCGCGGCTTTGGCCTGCTTGGCGGCACGCAGGTTGAGTTGCATCAACTGCTCGAGCTGCTCAGGCTGATCAATCAACCGCCGGGCATTATTGAACTGCTCAGTGATGGAAAAACATTCTTCATCTGTCAACTCGCCAACCGAGCGCTGCTGCATCATCAGACGCCCCACGCGCAAGTGCGTTTTTTCGCGCAGGCTTTGGCTCATCGATTGGTAAGCTGCCTGCAGCATACGGTCGTGTAGGAAGCGACAGTGCGGCGATACGGGCGAGAACTGGGAGAGCACCGGCCCCTGACTGGATTGGGGCGACTGGGGTGCCTGTACATGGCCAAGGTGCCAATCACCGCCGTCCTGCAGCAACAATCCGTCGCGCAGCGCAGGCCAGAGTTGCTGGGTGACGCGATTGAGTGGCTGTTCGGCAATATGGGCAAGCATCTCCAGATTGAATCGACTGCCCACACAGGCCGCTAATTGAATCAGTTCTTGCGTGTCAGACGGCAGCAACGCCATTTTCCCGAGCATCAAGTCGACGACGTTATCCGTGATGCCCTTGGCTTCAATATCCGTTATATCCCATACCCAGCGCTGTTGCTGTAAATGAAAGTTGAGCAGCTGTTCCGTGTAAAGAGTTTTTAGAAATTCGTTGATAAAAAACGGGTTACCCGCGGTCTTTGCATGCACAAGGGTGACCAGGGGGTGCAATTCTGCCTCGGGGCGATGGAGCGTATCTTTCACCAGCGTCGCCACCTGCGTTCGATGCAGCGGCCCGAGCTGCAGGCGATCCAGTGCCGGCCCGGCCAGTGGTGACTGTTCAATCTGGTGCAGGGTCTGCATGGCCGGGTGATGCTCATCCACTTCATTATCGCGGTAAGCAACAATGAGCAACAGCCGGCACCGTTCCTCACTCATGAGCATAGGCAGAAGATTCAATGTACCTCGGTCGGCCCATTGAATGTCATCAATGAACAGCACCAGCGGGTGATCGCCCGTAATTTCCTTGATAAACCGTTGAAACACCAAATGAAACCGGTTCTGGGTTTCGTCGGCTCCGAGCTGAGCCACGGGCGGCAGATCACCGAGGACCCAGGCAAAATCCGGCATGAAGTCGACAAGCACGCGGGCATTCGCGCCCAGGCTCTGGCACAGGTGCTCACGCAGCTGTTGCCGGGGGGTCTCCGGTTGCGACAGGGCATGTTGTATCCAGCTTTTCAAGGCCGTTTGCAAAGCCGAGTAGGGAATGTTTTTTTGGAACTGATCAAACTTGCCTGCACAGAAAAAACCGTTATAGGCGGCGATGGGTTTGTGCACTTCATGCACCAGAGCGGATTTACCGATACCGGAATACCCCGCCACCGCGAGCATACGCGGTTTACCGCCTGCTGCCTGGAAAAACCCCTGTTGCAGGCGCTCTACCTCTTTTTCACGACCATACAGTTTTTGCGGAATCTGCAACCGGTCGGAAATGTCATCCAGCCCCAGAGGGAAATCCGGGACGATCTGGTTGTATCCCAGCGCCCGACGTACTTTTTGCAGATCTTTCTGCAATCCCAGTGCACTCTGGTAACGATCCTCAGCGGTTTTCATCAACAACTTGTCGATGATGGCCGACAGCACAGGAGGAATGTCACTTCTCAGCTCGTGCAGTGGTGTGTGTTGCTTGGCAATGTGCGCATGCACCAGCCCCAGCGCATCATTGGCGGCAAAGGGAGGGTGGCCGGAGAGAAGATGGTAGAAGGTGCACCCCAGGGTGTAAAAATCCGAACGATAGTCCAACGCACGGTTCATGCGTCCGGTCTGTTCAGGCGAGATATACGCCAGCACCCCTTCCAGATGCTCCGGAGAACTCAGGGCGGGTTGCTCGCGGGACAGGAGGGAAGCCAGCCCGAAATCAGTGATCTGAGCCAACCCGGTCTTCGGGTTATATAACAGATTTCCGGGGTGCAGGTCTTTGTGAATCACCTGTTGATGGTGCACGATACTCAACCCTTCGGCCAATTGCACAGCAATGGTCAAGAAGGTTTCCAGCGGCAGGACCGCATCAGGCTGGGTTTTGAGAAACTGGAATAAATCCGTGGTATGGTTGTCTTCCATCACCATCAAAGGCAGGCCTGACAATCCGGTTTTTTCGATCTCGTCCTTTTCCGATATCCACGCAATGGGGTGCACAATGTTCGGATGCTGAAACTTGGTCAGCACTTCATAGCTGAATGAAAAACGGGAGAGCTGCGCAGGAGGTGGTTGATGGGCCACCAGCTGCTTCAAAATCACGGAATAGCCGTCGGACGCTCGCACGGCCCGTTTGACGGCGGTGCGCTCGTTACTGAACAGCGTTTCAGTGATGTGGTATTCGGAGAGATCGAAAGACAATGACATTCCCTGTGTACATGTTTGCGGTTAATCCATTCAGTATAGACAGCTTTTGTACAATCTCAGGGTTACCTGGGTATTTTCCTTTGTTTTTTCAGTGTTTTTTCATCGAAACACCCGGTGCGGCTTACCCCGGATCGGTATTGATTGGCACTGTTTGTTGGCACCGCTTATTGACACAGTTTATTGGCACGACAGCGTGAAGTAGAACGTCGCGCCTTCATTAGGTTGTGCGTAGGCCCAAATGGAACCGCCATGCTTTTCGATGATGCGCTTGACAGTCGCTAACCCAATTCCCATGCCTTCAAACTGTTTGCTGGAATGCAGGCGATGAAAACTCTGAAACAAATTCCCGGCCTGTGTCATGTCAAACCCGGCGCCGTTGTCTTTCACGTAGAAAATGCGAGCGCCTTCCTGCAGCGTTTCCGGCCGCTCCCCGATGCCGTCAGGTACCTGAGTACCGTCACCTCGGAGCCAACCAAATTCAATCTGTGATTCCGATGCTAGGCTGGAGTACTTCCAGGCATTGCTGAGCAGGTTTTCCAACGCAGCGTGCATCAGCCGGTGATCGGCGTGAACCTGCACGTCTGGCGCTATGGTGATGTTCACCTTCTGCTCCGGGTGACGCTCGGTAAGAGTCTCTTGTATTCCAGCCACCAGTGCCGACAAGTCCAAGGCCTCTTTCAGCACCTCTTTGCGCTGAATGCGTGACAGCTCCAATAAGGCCAGGATCAGCTCGTTCATCACCTCGGCGTTTTTTTCAATGCGGGTCAGCATCATTTTTGCTTCGGGGGCTAGCCCGTCACTGTAGTCTTCCATCAAAGTGTGGCTGAACCCTTTCATCACCCGCAAGGGAGCGCGCAGGTCATGGGACACACTGTAACTGAAGGCGTTGAGCTCCTGATTCAACCCTTCGAGTTTGCCCAGTGCGGTATTCAGCTCGCCTGTGCGGCGGGCGACTTTCTCTTCCAGTGTTTCGTTGAGCTGCTTCACTTGCCGGAACAGGCGCGCATTTTCCAGCGAAATAGCTGCCTGCGCCATCAGCAGGCGGGTAACATCGAGCCTGTCCGGCGTAAATGCCCCGGCTGCCAGGTCATTTTCCAGATACAGCGCGCCTGCGGTTTCCTCCCGAAACACCAGGGGAACACAAAGCAGCGCACTGGGGTGGTGCTGCTTAAAGTACTCGGATTTGGCGAAGGTACGATCACGGGAGACATCCGGAATATGCACCAACTCGCCACTGTGCAACACATACTGCACAATGTTTACCGGCACGTCTGTGGTTTCTTCCAGTGCTGTACTGGCCGCTGCCGCTGGGGCACCCTGCCCCGACAGCGCCTCGATACAAAAAGTGCCGGAGTGGTTGGTGATCAGTGCCCCGGTCGACGCGCCGGTACTCTCGATGATGGCTTCCAAAATCTTGCCGACCAGTTTGCTCACCTCCAGTTCGCCGGAGATGATCTGGACGGATTTCATGATGGAAGCCAGGTCGATATCACTGTTTCTGGTCGTCGTGGATACCCCGGACTGATAGGTAGAAGTAGATACCGTTTGAGGTTTTTTCTGCAAATATTGTGGAAAACGCTTATCAAGCGCCCTTACTTTCACCGTGCAACCCCAGCGTTCATAGAGTCGCCGCGCGTCCTGAATCAGCGGTATCGCTAGTCGCTCCACCCCCTCGCCGAGCAGATAATCGGCAAAAAACTCTGCCGCTAGTGCGTGAATTTGAATCTGCCCACTGCTTTCCGCCAAATCCATTGCCTGATGAAATCCTTTTACAGGATCAATCGATGAGTCGACCTGCACTCTGGCCGCTTCGGTTTCCAATAAAGCATGCATCGCCCCAAAATTTCGGCGGGAGCACTTGGCAAATTGTTCGGTGGTCCTTAAATACTCTTGAAGCTTGGCTTTATCCGATACGGACAGCTGTCCACGACATTGCTTGAGTAAAGCCAACCCCTGGAACATGGCAGATTCAACCACCGTCAGGTTCATTTGGAAGCCTTTTATTGCAGCTAATGCATGACTCCAATGTTGCACAAGCGGGTAGTCTTCGTACCAGAATGCCAGCGTAATCCGATAGTTCAACAGGTAAGCATAATGGAAACTTTGTTCAATTTGCTGCATAAGCGTTGAAGAAAAGCAGCTACTATCCAGCGCACGTTCGCCCCCCTTTTCAGGCGCGATCAATGCCTTAAGCAACTTACTCATAAACAATCCGACAGATGCAAATACCGAATACTTATTCGCAAGCGCTTCGGCGTTTTTGGCGTCTAGTTGAAGAGTTCGCAGTTGCTGTCCCTGAGCGAATTTAAAGAATAACGTATTGCAGAACGAAATCACCGCGCGCCCAATGTCTCCATTTTCCATCCCCAGTTGAAACGCTTTTTCATTAAGCTCAACGCATTCCTGCAAGGAAGCCTTTAATGACCATACCGTAATAGAAACCATGTTGTAACAATTAACAATCTCCCGCCCTCCGTGATAGCAGTGGGCTACCCGTAGTGCTTCCTCTGCCTGTGCCACAGCTAACGTATAATCTTGCGAAGAAAAAAGTCGTATCACCTGCTGCGCCAACACGGTGGCCGCCAAATCCACCTGCCCAAACCGTATAATGAGATTGAGTGCGCGCAATACACAAAGCTCTGAAAGTGCTTGGTGCCCCACAATACTCTCAGCCGCAGCGAGATTGCAGAGCACGTGGATCTCAACCTCTGTTGGCGCGCTGCTCATGACCGGCAGTTCCAGCACCCCCCGCACAACCCCATCCGCCGTATGACTGCTGAGCTGAACACGTGCCGCAGTAATTGCTTCATTCAGTCCGTTATCCTCAGGCAGAGGTCGACCTAAACTATCCAGTGCCTGCTTACCGTAGGTGATGCCGGCTAACCAACGTCCGCGACCAATACACTGCGCCAGCCGTGTAGCGCCAATTTCTGCACGAGCTACAGCATCCGTCAAATGCTGCAGCAATTCTTCATACGCGACATCAGAGGCATCGACATGCCCAGTGAGATAGTCGCATTCTGCTTTGATCCTATAGAGTGAACTTGTCGTTTCATAGCGGGAATGCCAAGGGTTTACTGGAAGCAGGGATAACCCCAGCGACGCATAACGTAACGCGGCTTCCCAGACACTGGCACTTTTTGCTTGCCAGGCGGAGCGAAGATTAAGCTGTATGAGTATTTCACGCTCTTCTTCCTGTTGAATCAGCGATTGCGCGTGATTGAGTTGTTCGGTAATGTCAAAGCACTCTGTGTTGCTCAAAGTTTCCACTGAGCGCCCCATGAACAACAACCGCCCCACCCGCAGATGCGTGTGCTGCCGCTTGTCCTCCGACATACTCTGGTACGCCGCCTGCAACATGCGGTCGTGCAGAAACCTGCACTGTGGCGACATGGGCGAAGACTGCGACAGTACATGGTCGGCTTCGGTACGCATCGGTTGCTGTTCCGCGCTTTGTTCCACCCAGCCCAGGTACCAGTCTCCCCCGTCCTGCAGCAGCAAACCGTCCCGTAACGCCGGCCAGAGCTTGCGTGTGACCACCGTCAGGGGCAGTTCCGCCACCTTGGCCAGCATGTCCAGATCAAACCGGCTGCCCACACAAGCCGCCAGTTGGATGATTTCCTGCGTGTCGGTCGGAAGCAGGGCCATTTTGCCCAGCATCAGGTCCACCACGTTGTCGGTGATGCCTTTGGCGTCGATGTCGGCGATGGTCCACACCCAGCGTTGTCGGGTCAGGTCGAAATCCAGCAGTTTTTCGGTGTACAGGGTTTTGAGAAATTCGCCGATGAAAAACGGGTTGCCCGCGGTTTTGGCATGCACCAGGGCGACCAGGGGGGCCACTTCGTTGGCGGGCCGGTGCAGGGCATCCTGCAGCAGCTGGGAGACTTCCGTTTCGGGCAAGGGCCCCAGGGTAATGCGACTCAGTTCTCCCGCTGCCGAGGGTGCCTGTTCGATCTGGGTCAGGGTGTGGATGGCCGGGTGGCTGGCGTCCACTTCGTTGTCGCGGTAGGCGACGATGACCAGTAACCGACAGCCTTCTTCACTCATGAGCAGGGGAAGCAGGTTCAGCGTGCCGCGATCCGCCCATTGGATGTCGTCGATGAACAGCACCAGAGGGCGTTCATGGGTGATGGTTTTCACAAACTGTTGAAACACCAGATGAAACCGGTTCTGGGTTTCGTCCGCTCCGAGGGTGGCGACCGGCGGCAGGTTGCCCAGTACCAGTTCGAACTCCGGCATAAAGTCGATGAGGACCCGGGCGTTACTGCCCAACGCGTTCTGCAGGTGGTCGCGTTTTTCGGTCAGTCGCTGTTCCGTGAGGGACAGGGTGTGTTGTATCCAGCCCTTGAGGGCGGTTTGCAGTGCGGAGTACGGGACGTTCTTCTGAAACTGGTCAAATTTGCCCGCACAGAACAGGCCGTTGTAGGCGGCGATGGGCTTGTGTACTTCGTGCACCAGGGCAGATTTGCCGATGCCGGAGTAGCCGGCAATCGCGAGCATGCGGGGTTTGCCGCCGGCGGCGCTGAAGAAGCGTTTCATCAGCAGGTCGACTTCGTCGGCCCGGCCATAGAGTTTCTGGGGCACCTGAAAGCGATCCGAGATGTCTTCCATGCCCAGCGGGAATTCGGGGATGGGTTTGTTGCTGGCCAGGGCGAACTGTACTTTTTCCAGGTCTTTTTTTAAGCCCAGGGCACTTTGGTAGCGTTCTTCGGCGGTTTTGTTGAGCAGTTTGTCGATGATGTCCGAAAGCACCTGCGGCATATCCGGCCGGTGCTCGGTGAGCGGGGGCTGCTGTCTCGCGATGTGGGCGTGAACAAGTCCGAGGGCATCCTCGGCACTGAAGGGCGGGTGGCCGCTGAGCAGGTGGTAGAACGTGCATCCCAGGGTGTAGAAGTCCGAGCGGTAGTCCAGTGCGCGGTTCATGCGCCCGGTTTGTTCGGGCGAGATATACGCCAGCACCCCTTCGAGCTTTTCCGGGGTTTCCAGTACCGGCTGTTCGCGGGAGAGCAGCGAGGCCAGGCCAAAGTCGGTGAGCTGGGTCAGCCCGGTGACCGGGTTGATGAGGATGTTGCCGGGGTGTAAATCTTTGTGGATCACCTGGTTGTAGTGCACGACGCTCAAGGCTTCCGCCAGTTGTACGGCCATGTCCAGAAAGGTTTCCAGCGGCAGGCGGTGATCCTCAAAGCGCTGCAGATAGCGGAACAGGTCTTCGCTGTGCTTGTCTTCCAGTACCATGGTGGGCAGGTGGTCCTCCTGACCGCTCAACCACGCCAGGGGACGCACGATGTTGGGGTGCTGAAATTTGCTCAGCACTTCATAGCCAAAGGAAAACCGCGCCAGATGCCCGGGCTGGGGATACGCGGCCACCAGCTGCTTCAAAATCACGGAATGGCCGTCGGACGCTCGCACGGCGCGTTTGACCGCCGTGCGCTCGTTACTGAACAACGTGGCGGTAATCTGGTAATCGGAAAGCGTGAATGACAATGGCTGGCCCTGAGTGACGCATTAAACAGTATTCACTCAGTATAGGCGATGTCCAATTAAATTCCGGGCGATGTGATGGGGTGGATTGCTGAGTAGACCAACCTGGTTTACTATGGTCACATGAACCACCCAAGAGGTAACTGACCGTGATCGTAAACATTTCAGAAGCAAAGACGCAGCTGTCCAAGCTCGTCGACCGGGTTTACCACGGGGAAAAAGTCATCATTGCCAAAAATAATCTCCCCCTCGTTGAACTCACCCCTTATAAACCCAGCGGTGAGCGACAGCTCGGCTTGCTCGCGGGCAAATTTAAAACGCCGGACTCATTCTTCGACGAGTCCGAAGAGATTAATGCGATGTTCTACCCCGAGGAAGAGTGATTTGAAGTTTATTGTCGATACGCACATCTTTCTGTGGGCACTATCCGAACCGGAAAAACTGTCTTCTACCCAGCGCGAGGCATTGAAAGGCCTTTACAATCAGGTATACGTCAGCGCGATCAGCATAGCCGAGCTAACCATCAAGGCTTCAATAGGCAAGCTGGAACTGCCGTTTGATCCCGTAGAAATGACTCAGGCAATGGGATTTGAGCTACTCCATTACCAAGCCCAGGACGCCTTAGCGCTAAAAGACATGCCCTTTCACCACAAAGATCCCTTTGACAGAATGCTGATTGGCCAGAGTCTCGCTCAAAATATGCCCATCATGAGCAATGATGAAAAGTTTCGTCTCTACGATTGCCAACTGGTATGACACGCTCGTTTACACAGTAAAATAAAAAGTCGCCCCAGCGTTTGGCTCAGAGTACGCCCAGAGGCTACCCCCTTGCTTTTCCAGCGCGCGTTTCGCGGTGGCGAGCCCTACGCCCGAGCCCTCAAATTCTTTACTGGAGTGCAGGCGCTGAAAGCGTAAAAACAGCCCTTCCGAGCGGGCCATGTTGAATCCTACACCGTTATCTTTCACGAAATAGATCTGCGCCCCCTTCGACAAATGCTGAGGCACCTTCCCTACTCCGCTTTGCAGCGGGTCTTCGCTGTAGGTAAACCAGCCAAAACTGACTTCAGAGATTGGCTGCTTAGCACTGTACTTCCAGGCATTGCTGATCAGGTTTTCCAACACTGAGTACAGCAATCGGTGATCAGCCACTGTTTGCGCCCCGGGTTGAATGCTCATGTGAACGTTCTGCAAAGGAAAGCGCTCTCGCATCCGCGCATAGACATCCTCTACCATGGCCGACAGATTCAGGGGCTCTCTAACGACCTCTCTCCTCTGAATACGGGACAACTCCAACAGGCCCTGCACACGTTCATTCATGAGTATCGCGTTAATCTCGATGCGGGAAATGATCATCTTCGCCTGTTCATCCAACTTGTCGCCATACTCGTCCAACAGTGTCCGGCTGAAGCCGTTTAACACCCGCAACGGCGCACGCAAATCATGAGAAACACTGTAGCTGAAGTCTTTCAATTCCTCGTTCAGACTCTCCAGCTGAGCCATGGCGCCGCTCAGTTCCCGTGTACGCAGTTGGACTTTCTGCTCCAATTGTTCGTTCAGGCCGGACACTTCCTTGAACAGCTGCGCGTTTTCGAGAGAAATCACCGTTTGGGCCAACAACAGCTGAATGGCATCCAACCGGTCCGGAGTAAACGCATTGGGTGCCAGCTGGTTTTCCAGATACAGGGCACCCAGGATTTTGTCTCGATAACTCATCGGCATACAGAGCACGGATCGTGGCGCAGAGCGTCGCAAATAGGCGTCTGATGAAAATGCATGGGTGTCTTGCACATCGGTCAAACTGACCATCGACTCGCTGTGTAAGACAAAACGAACAACACTCTGCGGAAGCACGGAACTGGTTTCCAGCGGCACCGGTGATTGCGGGCTAACCTGTTCCTTCGCCCCATCCAGCAACTCAACAATCTGGGGGCCACTCTTCAGAGCGAAAATCAGCGCGGATTTTGAAGCACCTACCGTCTCCATAATCACATGGAGAACCTGTCCGGACAGGCGTGTGATGTCGAGTTCGCTTGAAATCAACTGGGCCGATTTCATAAGTGCGACCATATCCAGGGATGCCGTGGCTGCCGGCACATCCGAGTGGGTGCGTACACTGCCGGTAATTACGGGTTTGGCCTGGCGGCCTCGCGTTTCCGTCAATCGGTCCAGCATGGCCTCGATGCGTGGCACACACCCCCAGTACCGATAGGAGGCCATCGCTTCCTGATAATAGGTTTGCGCCACTTCCACATAGCCTTTCTCTTGCCAGTAACGAGCAAAATATTCACACGCCAACGCATGATCAGGGAAGATCCCTGCGCTGCTGGCAGCATCGATAGCCTGTTTGTAAAGTGCACACACCACATCAAGTGTCGCATTAGCCTGCTGTGCACACAGCGCTTCCAGCAGCGCATGCTTGTGGAGAAACATCCGGGGATTCAATTCGGCATAGCGTTTGATTTTTGCTCTCGCGTCGGTCGCTTTCCGGAGGTCTGCGTCCGACACTTCCGACCGCTGCATCAGCAGCAAGGCAAACAGGAAGGGATGATCCACTTCGAGCAGAACCGCTTGCAGGCTGTGTTCTGTCGCATCTAACACACGACATTCTTTGAGTGCCTGGTCGGGTGCGCCTGCCCAAAAAGCTACCGAGGCCCGTAAGTGCAGGAAGTAAATCCGATGAAAGCTGTTCTCGATGAGCTGTGCCACAGCGGGCTCAAAATGTTCATAAGCCAACCCACTCTCTGCAGCGCGACCGCCCGTCAGCAGCGCGTGCGCATAGTGCCGGAAGATCACCCCGCCGGGATGAAAAATGGCTTTTTTCTGCAACAAGTCACAAATGAGGAGGGATTTTTCATACATTTGAGCAAGCGGCACACCAATCGAGGATTCAGTGATCATGGAGCTGCAATAACTGATCAACCCCCGGCCGATTTCTCCTTGCTCCAGCCCCTTCTCATACCCCTCAATCTGTAGCCGGGCACAATCCTGTAATGTCGATGCGTTGTACCACACCAACACGCCAACCAGGTTATAGGCATTGGCGATCTGCAGGCAGGTGCGTCTGCGTGACAGCGATAACGCCTGGGAAGCCACTGCATAGGCTTCTTCCGCCTGCCCAATGCGCTGCAAATACGCTGCGAAGCTGGCAAGCTGCAATACCGACAAATCCGACACACCACCACGAAGCAGTGCTGCTGTGCCCACAACCGCACAATAGTTACTCGCAGCCCGGTCGTTACCAACGAGATAAACCGAGGACAGGTTGGGAAACACGCTCATGGCGACCAGCAGCGTCTGGTCGGTCATTTCCGGTAAACTTTCCGCCATTGACTTATACTGCGACACGTTGGCCTGAATGAAGTGAGCCGCCTCCGCCACCGCGGCTTGACAGGCGGCGATGTCCTCGGGCATAGGCATACCGAGGTACGCCAGTGCCTGTTTTCCATAGGCAATGCTGTTCGCAAAGTCGCCCTTCCCGATCCCCTGAATCAAGCGCGTGGCGCATAACTGCGCTCGGGCAAGATCATCCTTCACATGCGTAAGAAGCTGCTGATACCCGTGATCGGCTTCTTCCGGATGCCCCTGCAAATAGGCACAATCCGCCTTGATTTCATAGAGGGCAACACTTTCGTCGTAATGGGTCCGCCAACTATCGTCGGGCAACAGGGCAATCCCTTTGATCGCATACTCCTCGGCGGCGTGCCACACACTGGCCGTTTTAGCGAGAGTGGCCGAGCGTAAATTCAGATGCATCAGGCTGATCCGCTCTGCACGCTGAGTCAACAACGGCTGCGCGTGATTGAGTTGTTCGGTAATGTCAAAGCACTCGGTGTTGCTCAAAGTTTCCACTGAGCGCCCCATGAACAACAACCGCCCCACCCGCAGATGTGTGTGCTGCCGCTTGTCCTCCGACATACTCTGGTACGCCGCCTGCAACATGCGGTCGTGCAGAAACCTGCACTGTGGCGACATGGGCGAGGACTGCGACAGCACGTGGTCAGCTTCGGTGCGCATCGGTTGTTGTTCCGCACTTTGTTCCACCCAGCCCAGATACCAGTCTCCCCCGTCCTGCAGCAGCAAACCATCCCGTAACGCCGGCCAGAGCTTGCGTGTGACCACCGTCAGGGGCAGTTCCGCCACCTTGGCCAGCATGTCCAGATCAAACCGGCTGCCCACACAAGCCGCCAGTTGGATGATTTCCTGCGTGTCGGTCGGAAGCAGGGCCATTTTGCCCAGCATCAGGTCCACCACGTTGTCGGTGATGCCTTTGGCGTCGATGTCGGCGATGGTCCACACCCAGCGTTGTCGGGTCAGGTCGAAATCCAGCAGTTTTTCGGTGTACAGGGTTTTGAGAAATTCGCCGATGAAAAACGGGTTGCCCGCGGTTTTGGCATGCACCAGGGCGACCAGGGGGGCCACTTCGTTGGCGGGCCGGTGCAGGGCATCCTGCAGCAGCTGGGAGACTTCCGATTCGGGCAAGGGCCCCAGGGTAATGCGACTCAGTTCTCCCGCTGCCGAGGGTGCCTGTTCGATCTGGGTCAGGGTGTGGATGGCCGGGTGGCTGGCGTCCACTTCGTTGTCGCGGTAGGCGACGATGACCAGTAACCGACAGCCTTCTTCACTCATGAGCAGGGGAAGCAGGTTCAGCGTGCCGCGATCCGCCCATTGGATGTCGTCGATGAACAGCACCAGAGGGCGTTCATGGGTGATGGTTTTCACAAACTGTTGAAACACCAGATGAAACCGGTTCTGGGTTTCGTCCGCTCCGAGGGTGGCGACCGGCGGCAGGTTGCCCAGTACCAGTTCGAACTCCGGCATAAAGTCGATGAGGACCCGGGCGTTACTGCCCAACGCGTTCTGCAGGTGGTCGCGTTTTTCGGTCAGTCGCTGTTCCGTGAGGGACAGGGTGTGTTGTATCCAGCCCTTGAGGGCGGTTTGCAGTGCGGAGTACGGGACGTTCTTCTGAAACTGGTCAAATTTGCCCGCACAGAACAGGCCGTTGTAGGCGGCGATGGGCTTGTGTACTTCGTGCACCAGGGCAGATTTGCCGATGCCGGAGTAGCCGGCAATCGCGAGCATGCGGGGTTTGCCGCCGGCGGCGCTGAAGAAGCGTTTCATCAGCAGGTCGACTTCGTCGGCCCGGCCATAGAGTTTCTGGGGCACCTGAAAGCGATCCGAGATGTCTTCCATGCCCAGCGGGAATTCGGGGATGGGTTTGTTGCTGGCCAGGGCGAACTGTACTTTTTCCAGGTCTTTTTTTAAGCCCAGGGCACTTTGGTAGCGTTCTTCGGCGGTTTTGTTGAGCAGTTTGTCGATGATGTCCGAAAGCACCTGCGGCATATCCGGCCGGTGCTCGGTGAGCGGGGGCTGCTGTCTCGCGATGTGGGCGTGAACAAGTCCGAGGGCATCCTCGGCACTGAAGGGCGGGTGGCCGCTGAGCAGGTGGTAGAACGTGCATCCCAGGGTGTAGAAGTCCGAGCGGTAGTCCAGTGCGCGGTTCATGCGCCCGGTTTGTTCGGGCGAGATATACGCCAGCACCCCTTCGAGCTTTTCCGGGGTTTCCAGTACCGGCTGTTCGCGGGAGAGCAGCGAGGCCAGGCCAAAGTCGGTGAGCTGGGTCAGCCCGGTGACCGGGTTGATGAGGATGTTGCCGGGGTGTAAATCTTTGTGGATCACCTGGTTGTAGTGCACGACGCTCAAGGCTTCCGCCAGTTGTACGGCCATGTCCAGAAAGGTTTCCAGCGGCAGGCGGTGATCCTCAAAGCGCTGCAGATAGCGGAACAGGTCTTCGCTGTGCTTGTCTTCCAGTACCATGGTGGGCAGGTGGTCCTCCTGACCGCTCAACCACGCCAGGGGACGCACGATGTTGGGGTGCTGAAATTTGCTCAGCACTTCATAGCCAAAGGAAAACCGCGCCAGATGCCCGGGCTGGGGATACGCGGCCACCAGCTGCTTCAAAATCACGGAATGGCCGTCGGACGCTCGCACGGCGCGTTTGACCGCCGTGCGCTCGTTACTGAACAACGTGGCGGTAATCTGGTAATCGGAAAGCGTGAATGACAATGGCTGGCCCTGAGTGACGGAGTTTCCCACAGTATAGCTGGAAATTCCGTCTACTCAGCAGGGATGACGCGAGCGCGCGTGATACCCTGTAAGTGATGCCCTATAAAAAGTGATACACCAGTTTTGCCCCAAAGGTACGCGGGGGATTGATGTCTTTAGTGACACCAACAGAGGTCGCAGGAAACTCCCGGCTTGAGGTCGAATACGCCTTGTCACCCAAATTTTCCCCATAGGCCTGCACTTCCCATTTTTCGTCTGCCGAGAAATAGCTGACCCGGGCATTCACCAGGCCATACGCGCTTTGAGAGGACACGGATTGATTAAACGCGGTAAAAAACTGCTGATCCTGCCAAAACCATTCGAGCCGATAACTCAGGGTGCCGACATCCAGAGATTGATAATACTGAGCAGCCAGACTCACCTTATGACGCGGCGCCGCATTCAGCCGATTGCCGGACACATCCACGACCGTGGCACCATTGGGTGCGAAATAGGTGTCGTATTCGGCATCCAGGTAAGCGTAGTTCAGTTCAAACACCCAGTCATAGTTCGGGGCCCACTGATTCTCAATCTCCACTCCCTGAATGACCGCATCAGCGGCATTGGTAATGGACAACACGCCGGGACGGGTAAAGTCAGACACCTGCAAATCGGTATAGTCGTAATAGAAAAAGGCAATGTTGGATCGCAGCTCCCTGTCGATCAAATCCAGCTTGAAGCCCGCTTCATACGCCCACACATATTCCGGATCAAACCGGGCATCGCTGGCGGTCAGGTTGAATCCTCCGCTTTTGAATCCTCGACTGAGCGAGGCATACACCATTTTCCCCGATGCCCAGGTGTAGTCGACCCCGACTTTCGGGCTCCAGGAATCCCAGTCGGCGGTCTGCTTCACTTCGAAGCCGTTGAGCTGAGCACCGCTGGCCGCGCTCAACAACTGATTCACGTTGTTAAACTCTTTTTCTTCCTGGCTGTAGCGCAAGCCCAACGTTGTGTTCAGCTTGGTCGTTACGGCGTAAGTCGCTTGCGAGAATACGGCAAATGCCGTGGTATCGTTACTGGCGGTAAATCGATTCTGCAGACCCGGACCTTCCACATTCACCGTCGTGTTGGTGCCATGGTCCTCTGCCAGATAGTAGACCCCCAGTACCCACTTGAGCTGATCGCTCTTGTAGTTCAGTCGAATCTCCTCGGAGAACTGATCCTGATCGTCCTCCAGCTCGGTAAACAGCACCGCCAGATTGCTGCCGTCGGTGTCTTCAATGGTATGAAACGCCATGTCACGATAGCCGGTCAACGATGTGATTGAGAAGCGCTCGCTCAAGCGCCACTTCAGTTCGGCAGACGTTCCCCAATCCGTCAATTCCAGGAATGGATCGTTGTAGGAAATGTTCATGGTCCAGGGGTCTGAGGGCAAATCCAGCAGCCCCGCCAGCGGTGCGGGTTGCCCGGTCGTCGTCAATCCCGTGGGCTTGTACGCGCCGGACGACCGATCGGAATCACCGTAATCGGCACGCACGATCAGTTCGCCATCGTCTCCGATCAGGAAGCGCAGTGCACCTTTGGCCCCCAGCGTTTCGTCGTCGAACAGGCCATCTTCTGCACTGGCACCGGCGATGTCCACGTACGGGTCGTGCTCGGTCATCAACAGAGCGATGTTGCCCATAATGTCATCATCACCCAATGCACCGCCTGCCGACGCCATGACGCTGCGCTTGCCCAGATTACCGATTTCAATACCGACTTTCGCTTCGCTTTCGCTCTGGGGCAAACTGGAGATCACGTTGATTGTGCCTCCGGTTGAATTCCGGCCATACAGGGTGCCCTGCGGCCCACGCAGTACTTCCACCCGGTCAACCCCCAGAAACTCCGTAAGGACCGTGGTTGTGCGCGACTGATAGATGCCATCCTGATGCACGGTGACACTGGGATCGGAACCGATAAAATCGAGGTTTGTGCCAATACCCCGCATGTAGAGGCGCGTTGCCTGCCCGTTCCGCGTCACATTGAGACCCGGAGTGGCGGCTTTCAGGTCTTCGATGTTGTTCATGCCTGCCGCCGCCAACTGCTCCTCGCCGAACACCGTAATGGACGCCGGCACCTCCTGCAGATTCACTTCGCCTTCTTTGGTGGCCGTGACCACCACCACATCCCGAAACTTGGAGGCGTGTTCCGTCGCTGGCACTGGATCCTGTGCGACAGCCACACTGGGTGTCATTCCGCTGCCCGCCAACGATAATGCTATGGCGAGAGAGAGAGGGTTTCTACGCATGAGGTGCTTTCCCGAGTATTGCCAGTCAAGAGACTTTCTGGCAGATTCATAGTCTGTTTTATTTTTCTATGCCAAGAGGAAGTATAGGACATTTTTTTGTACCGCTATACTTTCACGCGAATGACAACAGAAGTCCACTGCCTATGTCTACCCCCGAAGGCTACACGCTGACAAAAAAACTCTATCAGAGCGCCGCAACGGAAGTGTACCGGGGTGTCAGGGAGGCGGATGGCAAGCCTCTGATTTTTCGAACAATCGGCGAGAACAAGGAGCACCCGCTGCCCCGTTCCCGACTCGCTTTCATGTACGAGCTGCTGCTGAAGTTCGAGCACGCAAACATTGTTCGGCCTGTCGACTGGGTGGACGCTGCCGATGGCCCCTGGTTAATCATGGAGGATATCGGCGGCATAGATATGTGGGCCTACGCCAGGCAGTTTGAGCACGGGCAGCTCCCGGTCGGCAACTTTTTGATTATTGCGCGACAGCTGGCCGATGCGCTGAGCGTCATTCATCACGCGCATGTGATTCATAAAGATCTGCATCCGGGAAATTGCATTGTGAATCCTGAGACGCTCAAAGTGCAGATCATTGATTTCGGCATGGCGTCCCTGCTCTCCCGGGAGCAACCTGCGATCGCTGCGCCGGAAAGCCTGGAGGGTCTGCTGCCCTACCTCTCCCCGGAGCAGACAGGCCGCATGAACCGGGCGCTGGATTACCGCACGGACTTCTACACACTGGGCGTGACCTTTTATGAGCTGCTCACCGGGAAGCGTCCATTTGAGGCCAGGGATGCGCTGGGACTCGTGTATGCCCACCTTGCAGTCACCCAGGTACCGGTCAGCGCTGTGCGGCCGGAGATGCCTCTGGTGCTGTCTGCATTGGTGGACAAGCTTCTCAGCAAAAATGCGGAAGAACGCTATCAAAGTGCACAGGGTTTGCGACATGACCTGAGCCGGGCACGGGAAGACCTGAACGTCAATGGTGCCATTCGGACTTTCCCGCTGGGCAGCGACGATGTCTCCAACCGCTTTCAAATCCCACAGAAACTCTACGGCAGGCAGGCCGAGCAGGCGAAATTACTTCGCCAGTTTGAAGCGGCCGTTCAGGGCGAGTCGCGACTTCTGGCGGTGGCTGGATACTCTGGCATCGGTAAGTCCGCACTGGTGCATGAAGTGCATAAACCCATCGCAGCGCACCAGGCGTTATTCCTGAGTGGGAAGTTTGATCAGTTTCAACAAAACACCCCCTACGCCACCATTAAATCTGCGCTCCAGAGCTGGCTGAATATCTGCCTGCGTTGGCCGGAGAATCAACTGCAGGCCGAAAAGCACCGTCTGCAATCTGCATTGGGAGAACATGGCCGGGTACTGACCGATTTTCTGCCGGCCCTGACCACCTTACTGGGAGAACAGGTGCCCCTGCCACAGCTGGGCGCAACAGAAACCCAGGCAAGATTCCATTTGGCGTTTCAACACTTTCTGCAGGTGGTCACCGCGCACCAACCCTGGGTGTTGTTCATTGATGATCTGCAATGGGCAGACCAGGGCACACTGAACCTGCTGCCCGAGCTACTGGCAGAACCCGGTGCCCGCTTTCTGCTGATTGTGGCGTATCGCGACAACGAGGTGGAGACAGGGCACCCGGCCCTACAGATGATTCAACGCGCCACGAGTCTGGGAGAAGAAAAAGTACACACACTGACGCTCAGTGCGTTGCCCGTCGAGCAGATCAGCCAATTGCTGGTTGATACATTGCACCGGAACCACGACGATGTTTCACCCTTGGCGACCTTGGTGAGTCACAAGGCGGGCGGCAATCCGTTTTTCACCATTGAGTTTCTGAAAACCCTTTACAGCCGTCGATTGATCAATTTTGACCTGGAAGCCCGCCACTGGGTGTGGGACATGGCCGCCATTGAAGCCGAGTCCATCACAGACAATGTCGTCGATCTAATGCTTGAAAAAATGCAGATGCTTCCGCAGGAAACACAGTCTCTCCTTCAATTGGCGTCCTGTGTGGGGTCACGCTTTGACCTGGAACTGTTATCGGTCGTCGCGGATTTCGACATGCCTACCACCGCCCGAAGTTTGTGGCCGGCGCTGAAAGAGGGACTGCTGGTGCAGGAAGGCGGAGACTGGTTTCTTGGCATGATGGGCGGCCATCATGACCAGCTGGCGCCTGCGGAGGAAGGCACAGGGCACTACAGCACGGCCTGCGTTCCGCAGTGTAAGTTTTTGCATGATCGCATGCTGCAGGCAGCCTACGAATCCTTAACAGACACAGTGCGCGTTCACACGCACCTCGCTATTGGCCGACTCCTGCTGCGCCACTATTCCGGCGACGCAGGATCAGCCCCCTTGTTTGACATACTCGGTCAACTCAACCATGGCATTGACCACATCCGTGCGCCCGATGAACTCAACAGACTCATGCAACTCAATACCCGCGCGGCGGAAGAAGCCAGAAACGCGAGCGTGTGGCAGGCCGCCAACCGCTTCGCCGCTGCAGGGATTCATGCGCTGAAGGTTTTGGCAGCGCAATCAGATACGGACATCTGGCAAGAGAACTACCCGCTCTGCTACCAATTACATTTGCTCCAGGCGGAGTGCAGTTACCTCATGGGTCAGCTGGCAACGTCGGAAGCGCTGTATGCCACGCTCACTGCACACACCCGGCATGCCACAGACAAGGCCGAACAGTGTGCTCAGCGCATTGAACAGTGCATTGGCGCAGCCAGATATGCCGAAGGTATGGACTTCGGCATGCAGGGGCTCACTCACTTGGGCATCCGCATCGCTACCCACCCACAAAGCCGCGCGCCTGACGCCGTTAACCCACCCGCACTGCGCCGGCTGCTGACACTGCCAGAACTCACCGACCCCACCATTGACCTGGCCGTGCACCTGCTGGTGAACCTCGGCATCTCCGCGCTGATTCTGCAGAAACATCGCATCCTGGGCGAGTGCACCACCCAGGCACTGGCTTTGTGTGAGCAGGAAGGCGTCAGCGACTTGACCCCCATCGTTCTGCATTTTTTTGCTTTCCACAAAGTCATGGAAGAAAACCTGGCGCTGGCCATCGAAGCCGGTGAAGTCGCACTGGCATTGCAAGTACGTTACCCTCAGGGGCGCAAACAGGCACTGATGTTGAACGGCATGGCCATAGCGCTTGCCCCCTTGAAGGGGCCGTACGCAGACGGCATTCGCATGCACGAAGCAGGCTTTGGGATTGGTCTGAAAAACGGTGAACTGGCCCGCGCAGCCGTCAATCTGGCCAACATCTCACTCTACAAACTGATTGATGGCAGCCCCCAATCGGAGACACTCGATCATATTGACCAATGTCTGGCGTTCTGCAAAAGCCGACAGGTATTTCCGTTCCACCTGCCGATCACACGCCAATTTGCCCTATCACTGCAACAGAATCAGGACCATATTTCTGACGACCACTTTACTCCGGAACAGCTGCACGTCATTCGGCAGAGTTTCTTTCGGGTCTATCTGAAGTTTTTGCGCCTTTTTCTGGCTTTCTGGGCCGGCGCGTCAGATAACGACTTGCTTAACCGGGTGAATGAGACCTTGGGTGAGTTTCATTCGTTGAAATCCTATGCCATCACCTCGGACTTCTACTTCACGGCTCTACTGATTATTGAGCGCGCCCTGCGGGAGGATCAGTTGCCTGAAGCTAATCAGTGGCGATCCTGGCAACGGATTTTTTATACCAGCCTGACCAAACTCAATGAATGCCACTCCGGGAATCACCAGCACAAGCTCTTGATTCTGGAGGCAGAGCAATGCCGTCGGGATGGCGAAGCCTTTGCCACCGTTGCCGCGCTCTACAGGCAGGCCATACAGGCGGCGGCAACGCACGGCTTTCGTCAATACGAAGCCCTGGCCAATGAATTGTATGGCGATTATCTCACTGAGCAGGGTTGCCCTGACCTGGCCGAAAATCCCATCCGGCGAGCCTACCAGCTCTACCAGGCCTGGGAGTGCCAGCCCAGGCTGGATAACCTGCCCAAGCGCTACCCGTTTCTCATCGGCTCGCGACCCGATGCCCGCACACCGTCAACGCAAAAAAAACAGAGCGCAGGTCATCCCAGTGAGCACAGCCACTCCAGTAACTTTTCGCGACGCAGCGAGACATTAGACATTGCGTCCGTCATCAAAGCCTCGCAGGCCATCTCCGGGGAGCTGGAGCTGCCCAAACTGGTGGGGCGCGTCATGCAGGCAATTATGGAAAACGCCGGTGCACAATACGGCGTGCTGGTCATACACCAGAAAATGGGGAACCACACCATTTCACTGATCGAAGCGCTGATCGACCAGCCCGGCAATCGGCAGCTGCTGCTGCCACATATTCCGATGATGGAGTCCTCCGACCTGCCATTGGGCCTGGTCAGCGTCATTCAACGTACCGCCCAGCGTGAAATTCTGGCCAACGCCGCCGAGGAAGGAAGTTACACCGAAGAATCCTATATCCAGCGTAAACGCCCCAAATCAGTCCTCTGCCAGCCGGTGATCTATCGGGAGGAAAGCGTCGGCATACTCTACCTGGAAAACAACCTGGCCACCGGCGCATTCACCAGTGAACGCCTGGACATCATCCAGACGCTGATTGCCCAGGCAGCCATTTCTTTTGAGAATGCGCGACTATTCGAGGAAGTGTCGCAACTGAATGAGGCATTAGAGCGCAAGGTGATCGAACGAACACGCGAGCTGGAACTGGCCAACGATGAGGTGCGCGCCTTCAGTTACAGCGTCTCCCATGATCTGCGGTCACCCATTCGCGCACTCAAAGGCTTCTCGACGATTCTGCAGGAGGAGCATGCCCGCCAACTGGACGACAGCGGCCAGGTGCTCCTAGGTCGCATTCTTGCGCAGGCCGATAAAATGGCCGAGCTGGTCAACGGTTTGCTGGATCTCGCACGTGTACAAAGCCGGGAAATGGCGCTGGAAGAAGTGGATCTCTCTGCCATGGCTGACGAAGTCATCGGGCAGTTGCGTGATGCTAAGCCGGAACGGGCTGTCGAGGTAAACATCCAGTCCGGCCTTATCGCGCTGGGCGATCAGCGCATGTTAATGTCGGTGATGGAGAACCTGATCAATAATGCCTGGAAGTATACCGGTAAAACCAAAGCCGCCCGCATCGTGTTTGAGTCGGACCGTCGGGGTGGTAAGCCGGTGTTCTGCGTGTGGGACAATGGGGCGGGGTTCGATATGACGCAGGTTGACCAGCTGTTCGGCACGTTTAAACGCTTGCACACCGACGCACAGTTTCCCGGCACCGGGATTGGACTGGCCACTGTGAAACGCATTATCAATCGGCATGGCGGGAAGGTCTGGGCCAAAGCGGTCGAAAATGAAGGGGCGAAGTTCTACTTCACGCTGGGTACCTGAGCCGCTACCGCATCTGCTCAGGCAGCCATACTGCCAGCTCAGGAAAAATCACCAGCAAAACCACCAGCAAGAGCGTTGCTCCCACAAAAGGCACACAACCACGATAGATGGTGAGAATGTCTATACCCGGCTGCAGGCGATTCAGCAGGAACGCATGCATACCCACCGGGGGAGTCACCAGTGCCACTTCACACATCACCACAAGAAAAACACCGAACCACACGGGATCATACCCCACCGCCGTGACCACGGGGAACGTAAACGGCAGCGTCAGGATAATCATGCCAAACGTATCCAGCACCGCTCCCAGAATCAGGTACATGAGCACGAGCATCAGGATCACGATCTCCGGCGTGGAGAAGGTACCGGTCATGCCTGTCACCAGCTGAGCGGTCAACCCCGTTTGCCCGAGAAATCGGCTGAAAAAAAGCCCCCCCAGGAGCAACAGAAAAATGTTCGCACTCAGTGATGCACTCTGGCTCAGCGCCGCCTCCAGTGAGCGCCAGGAGAGGCGTTTTGTGATCACGCCAGCAACCAGCACCCCGGAGACGCCAATGGCCGCCGCTTCCGTTGGTGTAGCAATACCGAGATAGATACTGGCCAGTACCACGCCCAGAATAAGAAAGGTCGGTGCGAGGAAACGCACCGCGCGCAGTTTTTCACGCCAGGGCACCGCCGCACCCGGTGGCGCCAGTTCGGGCGAGAAGAAACAGCGAAGAAAGATAGTCAGCAGATACAGACCGGTTAATATCAGGCCCGGCACCACCGCAGCAACGAAAAGGTCACCCAGAGAGGTTTCGGTCCAGGCACTGTAAAACACCAGCGGGAGGCTGGGTGGAATCAGGATGGCCAGCACGCTGCCTGACGCCACCGATCCGGCCGCTAATGAGGCATCATACCGGCGCGCCAGCATTTGCGGCAGGAGCATGTTGGCCATGCCCATCAACGCGGCCACGCTGGAACCGGTGATCGCCCCAAAGCTCGCGGAACTCATCACGGAAGTCATGGCTAATCCACCGCGAGTCCTGCCCAGCCACAACTGGAACCCCCGATGCAGATCCGCCCCCAGGTTGGACACGGCCGCCAGCTGTCCCATCAGAATAAAGAGCGGAAGCGCAATCAGCAGGAAGTTGGTGCCCGTCTCCCACAGGGTAAGTTGCAGTTGGGCCAGCGCAGGCGCGTGCCCCAGATAAGCGGCATTCCCCGCAAATCCGACCACCAGCAGTGCGATACCGATGGGCACCCGCAGAAAGATCAGGGTCAATACGGCCACCACCGCCAGCAGTCCGTGCACTTCCTGAGCAATCAAGACCGCGGGCCTCCCTTAAGGCTCTTTTGCACGGCACGGCCTTCCGGTACCGGATGGAGTGCATGCAAACAGCGCTGAGACACAGACATTCAATGCCATAAGCACACCACTGAGACCAATCAGAGCCGCCACCGGCCACAGGGGGAGGTCAATGGTATAGGCCCGCTCTTCATAGTGGAACATTTCGACGGCACTGATCCCCCCTTGCCAAGCGATCAGCACCGAAACAATGAACGTGAGCAGGAAAGACAGCCCTTGCATGAATGACTGCAGCCAGGGCAGTTTGACGCGGCTGAGCAAGTCCATTCGAATCAGATCCTGCTCCGCCACGGAGTGCGGCAATTGACAGCAAAACAGGAGCAGCAGTAATACCCCGAGCAGCTCATGGCTCCAACTCAGCGTACTGGCCCCCGATGCACGAAGGGATACATCCAGCAGCACAAGGCACAACAGGGCCGGAAACACCCCCCAGAGGGTCATGCGGTGCAGGCACCGGCTGATTGCACCCAGCCCGACGTGACTCCAGCGAATCACTCGCATTGATGCACGCATGACCTTACTGCCTCACCGTTCCGTCTGAGGAAGCGGCCCGGGTTTCACAATGCCATAGCCCTGGGCATAATCGACCCCCAGCTGTACCAATGCGGCTTTGATCGCATCGTTCTCGACAAACTCCGCGACCGTCTGCAAGCCGGCCGCATGTGCGATGTTATTGCAGGCTTCTACAATTCCCCAGTCAATTGAGTTTTCAAGCATGTTCAACACAAAGCTGCCGTCAATTTTCAGGTAGTCTACCGGAATGGTTTTCAGGTAGGAAAATGAACTTAATCCCACGCCGAAATCGTCCAGCGCAAATTTGAAGCCACGCTGGCGAATTTCGGTAATAAACTCCACCGCATCCACCAGATTATCAATGGCCGCAGTTTCTGTGATTTCGAAACAGATCATTTCCGGGTTGATCCCGTACTCGGCCTGCAAGCGCTTCACATCTTCAAAAAAGCCGGCATCGCTGAGCGTTGAGCCGGACAAGTTGACAAAATACCGATCTTCAGATCGCTCACCCAATCCGCTGTCCCGCAAATAGGCAAACACATTTTCAATCACCCAGCGATCAATCACCGGCATCAGGTTGTACCGCTCTGCCGCAGGGATAAACTCCCCGGGACCAACCAGTTTGCCGTTGTCCAGCAGACGCAGTAAAAACTCCGTATGCGTTCCACCGCCGGGTTTCAGGTTTGCCATGGGTTGATGGTAGAGCACGAAATCATTTTCTTCCGCCGCCTGACGAATGCGCGGTGCCCATTGCATCTCGGAGCGCCGTTTGGTGTACTCTTCGTCTTCCGGCGTGAATCGCACAATGCCTTCCCAGCCACGATCTTTGGCCGCATGACAGGCGGTATCGGCACAGCTGAGCAGCTCATTGCCATCTTTCACCCGGGCGTTGATTTCGACCATGCCAATACTGATGGAAATGTCGAAAGTACGCCCCCGCCAGATAAACCGGGACTGGCGTACATTGTCACGAATCGCGTGCGCCACACGCCACGCAGCCTCCTCGGAACAGTTTCCCAGCAGCACGCCAAACTCATCACCGCCCAATCGTGCCAGCGTGTCCTGATCGCGAATACAGGACTCCAGTATCTGCGTGGTTTTCACCAGCAGTTCATCGCCGGCGGTGTGCCCACAAGTATCATTCACCAGCTTGAACTGATCCAGATCCATGAACAAAAGCCAGTGGGTCACCATACCGTCCCGGGCATCATCCAGCGCATGGGCCAGCCGGGTTTCAAATTCGCGGCGATTCACCAGATTGGTGAGGTTATCGTGATAGCGGAGGTGTTTGTACTCCTCTTCGAGCAGTTCCCGCTCCTTTCGTGCCTGATGCTGCTTGTGCTCACGCAGGATGGCCGGAATCAGCCGGGCCAGGTTGTCCTTCATGACAAAGTCCTGCGCACCATAGTGCATGGCCATGATTGCCGCCTCTTCCTGAATCTCACCGGAGACAATGATCACCGGTAAATCCGGAAATTTTCGCTTAACCAGAGCAATCACATCCGTCGAGGTAAAGCCGATCAGATGATGGTCGGAGATCACGACATCCCAAGGGTGCGCATCCAATGCGGCTTCCACTTCTTCGAGCGTTTCCACGTGCGTATATTCATATGTCAGCCCTTTTTTCTTCAGGTTCCAGTTGAGCAGATACACGTCATCCTCTGAATCATCGACGATCAGAAGTCTCACGGGCGCATCAACGGTCTGGATAGTGGCATCAATCATACGGGGGAACATTTAACTCCAGCCAATACGCCCGCAGCGCGGCGATATCGGCAATAAATTCTTCAAAATCTTCGGCTTTCCTTACGTAACTGTTTGCCCCATGCCGGTACCCTTCACGAATATCCGAAGGCTCATCCGATGAAGTCAGAATCACGGTCGGAATCATCGCGGTTTCATCATTCCCGCGAATACGCTTCAGCACTTCAATGCCGTCCATCACCGGCATTTTCAAATCCAGGAAGATGACACTGGGTGCTTCCTGTGGCTCACGATCAGCATAAGCGCCTTCACCAAACAGATAATCGACGGCTTCCCTGCCATCACGTGCGACAATGATCTGCTCTGCAGACAAGCCGCAGCGCTTGAAGGCAATTCTGGCGAGCTCCTCTTCGTCCGGATTGTCTTCCACCAGCAATACTTTTCCTGAGGACATAAGGGTCGCATCTCCGGGTGGTTGGGCAAACTTTAATAGTAGCCCGCAGACGTCATTTTGTCCTTGCGAAATACCACTTTTTTTCGGGTCGCTCATACCCAATTGGTCTAAAAAACTCCCGGTGTTCGGTTGATCCTCACGCATTAGGAACTAGGCTTCTTTAAACAGACAATCCAATAATCAGGAGAAGGCTATGTCAATGATGTGTCGAAGGGCTTGGCGCGCACTGTCGGTTTTGGTGCTCAGCGGCCTGTGGGTGGTTCCCCACGCTCAAGCCGCGAGCGAGCAAAGTATCCGCATTGTGCAGGAGCAGTATGTGGCGTTTTATGGGCGACCAGGCGACAGCGGCGGCGTGGTTTACTGGGCCGATCAACTGGAGCTTCAGGGGGGGCTGGGCGCTATTCAGGCTGCGTTCGCAGATTCCGATGAGTTCCGCACCCTGATTATTCCCGGCGACGCCACCTCCGTGGCGGAACTGAGTACCGAGGAACTTCGGTCCATGATTAATAACCTGTACCAGAATATGTTTGGCCGAGACGGCGATCCGGGCGGGCTGGATTTTTGGACCAGCGAGCTGGAAAGTGAAAAACGAACACTCGTCGACATTTCCACGGCCATTGCCGATGGTGCGGCAGAGGGCGGCGATGACAACACGATTCTGAGCAATCGCGTCACACTGGCCCAACGGATTACCGATGCGATCAATGCCGAGGGCCTGGCGTACGGTAACGATCAGATTGCCACAGCACGCAACTTCCTGTTCTCCAACGTGACCTCGACCAGTGATGATCCCGCTACCATCGATATCAACACGCTGTTGAGCTCTCTTGGCGGAAGCAGCACGAACCAGTCCCCCGTGGCGAACGCAGGGGCCGATCAGAGCGTGACGGCGGGCGACGTGGTGATCCTGGATGGCACCGGCAGCAGTGATCCGGATGGTTCGATCGTGAGCTACAGCTGGAAGCAATTGACCGCAACCGCCATGAGCCGAAAGCTCCCTCGCATCATCAATGGCCAGAAGGCCACCAGTGGTCAATTCCCCTGGCAGGTAGCGTTACTGACGGACCCTAATGACGCCTTCAACTCCCAGAACTGCGGTGGCTCAATTATCCACGAAAAATGGATTTTGACCGCAGCACATTGCTACGATCCACAAGTAGCCGACACGTATGTTGCTGCCGGCAGCTTGAACCTGAACAACCTGAATCCGAGTTACACGGTCAAAGTGAAGAAGTGGATTCTACACCCGAACTATGACGCTGAGGCGATTGACAATGACATTGCCCTGCTGGAGCTGGAAGCCGCTCTGGATTTGACGGGTTGCGGTGATGCCTGCGCCACGATCGGGATCGTGACCAAAGACAATGAAGCCACGGTGGCCGCCGTCTCCACAGCCGCGTTTGTGAGCGGTTGGGGGAACACGTCGACCGACGGTGAGGTTTTCGATCCGGACTTATTGTGGGTACAGTTGTCGATCATGGACTGTCTGGCACCACCATCGCAGCACCTCACGACTGACATCACCGACAACATGTTCTGCGCCGCCGTACCCACGTTCGATAAAGACTCGTGCCAAGGTGACAGCGGGGGGCCGCTAGCGGTACCCAATGGCAATGGGTATCTCCTGGCAGGCGTCGTCAGCTGGGGAACCGGCTGCGCGGCGGAAGGTTATCCAGGCGTGTTCGCCAAGGTGGCTAATTACACCCAGTGGATTCAGGACAACACCAACGGGGACTGCTGCACCAGTGGCGGCGGCAATACCGGTGGCGGCGTGGATACCACTGTCACCCTGAGCAACGCCACCTCAGCCCAGGCGTCCTTTACGGCACCGCTGGTTACCGAGACCACCACGCTCAGCTTTGAACTAATGGTCACAGACGATGCCAGTGCCACCGCCACGGATCGTGTGGATATTCAGGTGATGCCGGCGAACTGACCTCAGTCACCGCTTCCACAGACCTGTGCGCTCAATGCTCACAGGTCTGCTGACAGGCTTCCAGCGTTTTAAACGGCACCACCCCACCACAGCCACCATAGATAAACTGCTCACACTGCCCGGAAGACGGATTGAAGAAGTAGTGCCGAAAGGCCGCTTTGCATTTGCCGGTTTCAGGCTTCAAGGTACACTGCTCGGGCAGGGCAGCCATGGTGGCCTCCGGTTTCTCGTCCATCGTTTTACAGCCCAACAAAGGCAATACCAGACCCACAGAAAGCCCCCATGTCCATTGTTTCATCATTTTCATCGCGTCACCTCAATATCATCGGTTGTCCCCACAGTGTAGTCGTTTCTTTACTGCCGACCGTCGGAAAACTGAAACTTTTTTCGGTACTCCGCGGGAGACACGCCGACACGTGTTTTGAACAGGCGACGGAAAGAGTTGCTGTCCTCATAGCCGATTTGCAGCGTGACCTGATCAAAATTGGCGCGCGTGGTTTCCAATAAGAATTTGGCACGCTCAATGCGCAGGTTCTGCAAATACTGAATCGGTGTATCGCCGGTCGCCTGCTTGAATCGCCGGATAAAATTACGCGCACCAAAGTGAAACTGCTGGGCCACCGCCTCAAACACAATGTCCTGCTGGTAATGGCTGTCCAGCCAATCCTGCACTTTGAGAATATCCTGATCCTCATGATTTCGTCGGAAATGGTGTTGAATGTAAGGTCGCTGGCTCCTGCCGCTGGTATCCACCAACAGCTTCTTGGAACAGTCTGCGGCGAGTTCCGGCGAGCCATATACACGCATCAGATACAGCAGCATATCAATGGCGGAGGACACGCCACCGGAGCAGATCATTCCCGTGTCATCCGTCACTGTGCACTCCTCTTTCAAAATCGTTTCAGGAAAACGCTTCTGAAACTCTTTGACAAAATACCAGTGCGTCGTGGCCTCCCGGCCGTCCAGCAAACCGGCCTGGGCAGTGACAAAGGTACCAGTGCAGATCGACGCGACATGGGCACCCTGCGCGGCCTGATGCGATAACCAGTCACTCAGTGGCGCCGCCAGTGGCAACACCTGGAGAATATTAAACATGAAGCCCGGAACAATGATCAGATCGGTCTCCCCCACCTGTTCAATGGATTTTTCCGGCACCAGTGACAAGCGCCCGGTGCAGAGCACCGGCTTGCCATCCAACGACGCGGATTCAACCGCGAAGGCAGGCCGCGACTCTCTCTGTTCCAGTTTCTGGCGTGCCCGCGCCAGAATATTCGCACTGTCAAACACTTCCAGACTGGTGGCCACACTGGCCGATGAGCAGTATGGTGCCATCAGCACCGTCACACGGAGTGGCGCATTGCATTCCCGCATACATCCCCCTAATCACAGGTTTCCACGGTTTACCCGTGCTATCGTCAGGATAACGCATTCATTTTACGCATTCTATAGGCCATTTATGACATTCTACTATAAATTCTCAATGCGGAGGTCAACGACACTTCTACTTTGCCGACACGCACACAGCGGTCTATAGTTGATCTGTCATTGATCGAAACACTGAGGCGAGCCCTATGAATGCATCCCCCGACGTCGGTAAATTAAATCTCGAAGGATTAATGAGCCGGGCGGAAATCCTGTTCACTGTCGGTTATCAGTTTCGCGGCGCGCTGGCGGTGGCTGACCTCAAAGCAAGCTTTGAAGCCATCGTGAGCGCCATTGGTAAGCTGCATCATCAACTCGAATTTCGGGCGCAAAATGACTTCAGCTGGCACGCCTTTCACGACTATGGGGACACCTTCCACGTTTTTAGCGCCGACGATATCCACGAAAAACTCCGTGAAATTTCCGCCGATGGCTTTCAGCTCCGGGACTCAAGCCGCAACTTCCCCCTGCAATTGGTAGTGATCCAGAGCAGCACCGATGACCGGTTTTATATCGCTGAAATGTGTTCCCATGAATATGTCGATGCACGCAGTGCAGAAACCGTGTTCCACCTTATTATTGATCATTACAACGCGAGAACCTTCAATGACCACGAGGCCATGGCCTCGGCGGAAAACACCGCCCGGAGCCTGCATTCACTGGATGCCCGGGTCATGATCGACCTGGTGAAACGCCCGGACTACGACGAAGCCGCCAATGTCGACGCCCTGACCAGCTACCCGATTTCCGACGATGGCGGCCATGGGGTGCGCATCGCCACACTTCCTACCCTCCTGCCCCAGTTTGCACAGCGCCGCCGATTACCCGTGGGCTGTGTGGTTGACGCCCGAAAAATGATCGACAAGTGCCGCCAGGTACACCCGGAAGTGACGAAAAACGCCATTGTCACGGCCGTGCTGCACAAAGCGCTGTACAACATCAATGTGCAGCAAAAAGGTCGCCCTGCGCAGCAAACCATCAGCGGAAAAATGGTCTCGGATATTCTGACGCCCGGCCTGAGGGAGCAATACATTGGCAATTACATCGCCTTTGTGCCCCTCTCTTCGGACGGCGCACTGAGCATTGAAGACCAGGCGAAAGCCGTCCATGACCGTATCGTGGACTTTCGTGTCCGCCAGATTAATCTCACCTGTTTTGATCTGGTGGAGCAGGCGGCGGAAGAAAACGCCGTCGGTACGGCGGATGATGAATTGTCCTACGTGATCACGAACTGGAACAACTACCGATTTCTGTCGAGCCGAAGCTTTCTGGCGGGGTGCGAATCGCTAGCCATGCACAGTGCTGTGAATGTGGACCCCATTGACGCGGGCGGTGCCGCGCTCATTAACCGGGCCATCGTGGTGATTAATCTCAGCTTTGACGATGAACTCTGTTTTTCCATGTTCCCGTCCCTGCGTGACGACAGTGAAAACGTGCGCCTGGTGGCCGAGGTTGAGCGTCTCTTTCAGGAGGCGTAGCCGACCCAGACAACATCGCCGGGTAACTCAGACGCTCCGGATGACCAACCGATTCCGGCCACCACGCTTTGCTCGATACAGCATGGCATCGGAATTTTCCAGCGCCGTCGTGACGTGCTGACCATCCTCCGGCAGCAGAACGGACGCCCCCAGGCTTACCGTCACCGTGCGCGCGCACTCCGACTGACAATGCGGGATTTCTAACTGCTCCACCCCCGTGCGACACGCCTCCAGAATATGCTCCGCGCCGTCCAGTTCGGTCTCGGGCAAGACGATACAGAATTCCTCCCCACCATAGCGGAACACCATGTCACGCGGACGCTTTAACTGGGTTTCCAGTGCGCTGGCGACTTTTCGCAGCACACGATCACCGGCAGCGTGGCCATAGTGATCGTTATAGAACTTGAAGTAGTCCACATCCACCATGCACAGGGCCAGCGGTGACTGCGTACGGATGGCGTTGGCCCACTCGACCTTCAGCCGCTGCTCCAACTGCCGACGATTAGGAATGGCCGTCAGGGCATCCAGATTAGCGAGCTCTTCCAGCATCAATCGCTGTCGGGCCAGCTCTAGATGCGTGCTGACTCTGGCCTGCACGATCCCGGCGTGAAACGGCTTGTGGATATAATCACAGGCACCGAGGCGCAACCCCTTGGTTTCGTCCTGATGCGAATCCAGGGCAGAGATAAAAATGACCGCGATGTTTTTGGTGCTTTCATCCTGCTTGAGCTTTTCCAGAATACTGAAGCCATCCATATCCGGCATCACAATATCCAACAGAATCAACGTGGGCTGCTGCTTTCTGGCAAATTCCAACGCCTGCTCACCATTTTTGGCCAGCACAATTTTGGCCAACTCCTTCAGCAGATCATTGAGAATTTTCCTGCTGGATTTCTCATCATCGACGATCAGCAGGGTGGGTTGTTCTACCAGCATGTTATTCAGAATTCCAACGCAATTCGCAGCCCCTCAATACAGCGCATCGGCAAGCCGCTTGAGCTCAGCCAGTGCCTTTTCGTATTCTACATCTTCAATCCATTCTGTCACCAGTGCAACGCAGGCCTCATGGTCGGACCCGATACAAATGCTCTGAAGTTCGGGTAACAGATCTTCCGCCTTGGCATTTCGATCCTCGACAAGTGGCAGTAAGCGCAGCACAACACCCAGTGCACGTTGTGCATCGAACCCGGACGCCGGCTGACTGGACAGGGCTGGCGCGTGCACCTCGGACAACGCGGTGACCAGTTGCTCTGTATGCGCGATCACACCCTCCAGCTGATCTGCCATGGGCGCTCTGCCCTGCTCAAGTACGCGCTCCAGCTGTCCGGCCTCGTCGGACAGTTGCCGGGCACCCAGGTAGGCCGCATTCGACTTCAACGAGTGCATATACCGGAACAAGCTCTTCTGATCGAGAGCGGGCACGGCCGTTCGAATGCCCTGATAATCCCTGGCAAAATCCTGCACCAGCTCCAGGTACAGATCCGCCCTGTATTGGATTTTGCGCAAGGCCGCGTCCACATCCAGCGCGGTTGATGTTCGAATTCGTTCCAGCGCTTCTGATTGGGCTTCCGTCAATCCCGCAGAGTCATATTCGTTCTGACGAACCCGAGTCCACACCTCGGCATCGATCCAGCGTGCCAGTTTCTGAACCAGATCCTCCGGATCAATCGGCTTGTTGATATGATCATTCATCCCGGCACTCAGGCTGCGCTCGCGCTCACCGGGCATGGCATGAGCGGTTAATGCGAGAATGGGCACCTGGGCCCCCTTCTCGCTCTGGCGAATGAGCCCGGTTGCGGTGAGCCCATCCATTACCGGCATCTGGATATCCATGAGTACAAGGTCATACGCATTCCGAGCCACCATATCGACCGCCTGTTTGCCATTCTCGGCAATATCCGGCGAGATTCCGCTTTCCTGCAAAAAGCCAACCGCCACCTTGCGGTTAATGGCATTGTCTTCGACCAGCAAGATCCGGGCACTGCTCATATCCAGCACGGGTTGGTAGATGGTATCTGCCAATGCCTCGGTGCCGACGTCGCTACGCGCCATACCCTGACAACGGTTCACGGCATCCACAATGGCCGACGGGCTCAGCGGCTTCTCCAGATAGCCATCGATCCCGGCATCCGCACTCAGGGCGCGCGCTTCATCTTTATCAAACGCGGACATGATCAACACTTTGGGCACGGCACGAAGCCCGGACTCCAGCTTGATGATCCGGGCGGCTTCAATCCCATCCATCACGGGCATCTTCCAGTCCATGAGCACCAGATCGAACGCCTCTCCATTCTGGTCCTGTTGTTTCACGTGCCGAATGGCTTCCTCTCCGTCTTTGGCGGCGATCACCTGCGCTTTCATGCTAATCAGCAGCTCACACAACACGTCTCTCGAAATAGCATGGTCATCCACCACAAGAATGCGCAGATTTTCGCAGGCGTTTTCTTCCTCCCCGGCTCCGCCGTTCAGGGTCAGAAACTGAGCCGTAAACGTGAAGGTGGAACCAACCGTGGGTTGGCTTTCCACGGCGATTTTTCCGCCCATCATTTCCGTGAGTTGTTTGCTGATGGCGAGCCCCAGCCCCGTTCCTCCATATTTGCGGGTGATGGACTCGTCGGCCTGAGAAAAGGACTGAAACAACTTGTCGCATTGTTCAGGTGTCATACCGATCCCGGTGTCCTGCACCTTGAAGGCCAGCGTGACCTGCTCATCGAACGTTTTCACGACAGTGATGCGCAAGGCCACATGGCCGCGCTCGGTAAATTTAATCGCGTTATTGATCAGATTAACCAGCACCTGTTGCACCCGAAGCGGATCACCCACCAATTGCTTGGGCACCGCCGGGCTGACATCCACGATAAACTCGATGGCACTGCCAAAGGCACGCAACGCGCAAAGGTTCACCACGCGGCTGATGAGTTTCTCCAGATTGAAGCTGACGGACTCCAACGTCATTTTGCCGGCTTCGATTTTGGAAATATCCAGAATATCATTGATGATTCCCAGCAACGTATCGGCGGACTCCAGTATTTTTTCCTGGTTATCCCGCTGTGCGTGATCGAGCCGTGTTTTCAGCTGTAATTTGCTCAGCCCGATAATGGCGTTCATCGGCGTTCGTATTTCATGGCTCACGTTCGCCAGAAACTCGGATTTGGCCTCGTTCGCCACCTTGAGCGCCTGGCTTTTTTCTTCGATCTCTTTGGTGCGGGCGCGCACCTCCGTTTCCAGCATGGCAAACTGGTCAGCGTTCATGAGCGAAATGGCCGCCTGAGCCGACAGGAGCGCTAAGGTCTCCACCCGCTGGGGATTGAACGCATTGGAGATCAGGTTGTTCTCCAGATAAAGCAACCCCGTCATTTTTCCCTGATAGCGAATCGGCAAGCAGAGAATCGATCGACAGCGATGGGTGCGCACGTAGCTATCGCTTTCATACTGGGAATCAAACAGGGCATCGTTCAGAATGATCCGCTGTTTGGTCCGGTAAGCCATGTTAATCACGCTGTGTGGGTATTCCAGCAGCTCATCTGCATCGCCCGCTTCAAAATACTCAATCTGATTTTGAATCACGATGGCACCGGCAACCGCTTCCGGTAGTTCTTCCCGGGAGAAGAACAGGAGCCCTTTTTGCGCGCCAGCGTTTTCCATGGTGATGCGTAGCAAGGTCTTGACCAGTTTACCGAAAACAAACTCCTGGGCGATCGCATGAGACGCTTTCAGAATGGTTTCCAAATCCAGATTGAATCCGGTAGTGGTACTGGAAGAGTAGGAGTTACTGGTGGCCAACGTACGGCTGGAGGCCGCATGAAAGTCCAAAACGGGCGTCAGCATTTCATAGTGCTTGTCCAGCCACGCAACTTTGCCAAAAGAGTCCCACTTTTTGTAATGATAGCGCGCCTGCTTGAAATGAAACGCCGCCAGTTCACGCTGTTCCTGCTGCAGGTAAAACCGGGTCGCGAGTTCGAGTGCCAGCGCAGCATCCTGTTCAAAGCACTGATTGCGGGCCTGCTCAATCGCCCGCTGATAGTGATTCACCGCTTCGCCATAACGGTCTTGCAGCCGACTGAGTTCCGCCTTGATCAGCTCGACTCTGTGCGCATGGTTTTCCGGTGTAAATCTGGCCCATTTATTCAGCTGTCGCAGGTTAGCGTTAACACGCCAAAAGGCTTTTTTCCGCGCCATCCCATGGGTCTTGCCCATATTGGCCAGTAAAGCGAGCGATTCATAATAGTGAAACAGGGTCACCGCAAACATCCCGACCCCCCCTTTCAGGCAGGCCCGCCCTTGTCGTGCATGCTCACAGGCCTGAGAGGGCTCATCATAAAACACACAGAGCATCAATTTGGCGCAATGAAACAAAAACAACGAGCTGACATCATTGATTGCCTGATGTTCCTTCAGCTTCACCGCTTCCTGATAGGCCGCCCCAGACAACTCCACGGGATTGTCCAGGGGCTTACGGAAGTTAATGGCGGTTTGATGCCAGATACCATGCCAATTCAAGGAGGCAACGACGTTGAAGTTTTCCAGATCCGTGGTCGCAGCGGTCATTTCCTCGACCAGTTCCATCAATGGGTAGCCGCTGTGAAACTTGGCCTGCAGCATATTGTTGAGTGCATAGGAAGCATATTCGAAATCGCCGACTTCCAGTGACAGTCGATACGCTTCCGCCAGCTCGGGGACCGACTCACGCACCGGGTGTTTGAAATTCTGAATCAACCACCCCCAGTAAAACCGGGATTGGTGCACCGGTAAACCATGCTTATTGGCCAGGTCAATACCAAACTTTCCGAAGGCATAACCCCGCTCGATGTTTCCTAATACGGCACATTCCGTGATTCCCCACCAGGAAAAGCCAAACCCCGCAATGGGGGAATACCCATACTGTACAAGGTTGCGGGTCAGCTGGAAAATCACCAGAAAAACCAGATTGGGTGAAGCCCAATACGCCGGTGGAATGGTCAACCCGAGGATGTTCATCGACAGATTCACCCGCTCATCACTCATCGGCGGCAATGCCATAAGCTCCCGGGTGGTTTTGCCCCGCAGTGCCCATTTGGTCTGGAGTAGCCCCTTCATCACATCAGCATCACCAGGTGATTTGGGAAACCGGAAGCCCAGCAGTGCCAACGCTTCCAGAGACACCTGAACCGCCTCCTCCAACCGGTTTTGCGCGGTGTAGGCTTGCAACCGGATCGACAGGCCCTGCACCCGTAAAGCCTCCTCAATCGGATGCTTAAGCAGCGCCTCAATCCAGAGCTCCATCGACTCGTACTGCTTGCTCAGGAAGGCCACCTCCGCCGCCAGCAGATACAGCTGACTGCTCAGCGCGGGTTGTTGCTCCCAATAGTGATCCGGCATCTGTTCGATGGCGATACTCAAATAAGAAAACGCCGGGCCGAAAGCGGCCGCCGCCTTAGCCTGTTTTCCTGCCCGGTGATTCAACGTGAACAGTCGGTGGCGATCTTCTTCCGACAGCATCCGTTCCTGCGCCAGATTAAAATGTTTGACCAGCGCGAATATCTGCGAGCCGCCCTGCGCCTGACTGTAACGGTCATAGAGGGTGTTGGCGATATCGCAGTGGATGCCGGCCATCTCGTGTTGGGGGGTGAGTAAATAGGCGGCCTGCTGCACACGATCATGAACAAACTGATAACTGACCTTGGGACACTCCTGTTCAATCTGCGCAATCAGATAGGCGGAATTCAACGGTTTGATCAAGCCTTCCAACACCGGTGGAATCAACCAGTTGGCCACTTGGCGAAAGTCCGCCTTCAGGATCACCGAAAGCGTGTGCAAATCAAACCGGTTTCCAATGCACGCGCCATAATTCAGGCACTTCAACACCGGCGTATCCAGCTTGCGTAATTTGGCCGACATCAGGTCGATCACATTGTCGGTAAAATTGAGCAAATCAATACGCTTCAGGTCGGCCTGCCAGATTCGGCGCTCCTCATCAAACCGGATGAGCCCTTCCTGATACAGGTTGCCCAGGAACTGGGTGAGAAAAAAAGCATTGCCCCCGGTTTTCTGATAGATCAGTTCCACCAGCGGCTGCACATCACTCGTTTGATGCAGGGTGTCAATCACCAGGCGCGCCACATCCTGCGGCCGCAAATTGTCGACTTTGAGCGTGTTACAGCGACTGGTCGCCCTCAGCTCGTCCAGTACATGGGAAAACGGATGTGTCGTGGTTACTTCGTTATCACGATAAGCACATACCAGCAGAAGGTAACGCGATTCCTGATCGGACGCCAGGTAGCGCAGGAGGTTCATAGAGGCGATGTCCGCCCACTGCCAGTCATCCACAAACACCACCAGGGGATGTTCGGGCTGACAAATCGCCAGGAATAACGAGCTGATGACGTAGTTGAACCGGTTCAAGGCCTGCTGGCCCACCAGCTCAGGAGGCTCAGGCTGAGGCCCCAATACCGCTTCCATATCGGGCACTAAACGGGTGATCACGCCCGCATTGTTGCCCAGATCAGCCAACATCCGTTCCCGCCACAATGCGAGCTTTTCCTCGTCTTCCTTCAGAATATACTGGGCGAATTCGCGCAATACCGCGATCCAGGCGAAATACGGCACATTTTTCTGATACTGGTCAAACTTGCCCGAGACAAATATGCCTTTTTTTTCCGTCAAGGGCTTATGCACTTCGTGAATCAGGGCCGTTTTCCCGGTACCGGAATACCCCTCAACCAGCAGAATCTCCTTTTCGCCACGGCTGACACGATCAAACGCCCCCAGCACCAGCTGCAGCTCCTCCTCTCTGCCATACAGTTTTTCCGGCAACTGAAACTGCGTAGAATAATCCTTGCTGGCCAGCGAAAACTCAGCAATCTTTCCTTTCTTTTGCCATTCCTCAAGGCAGTGCTCCAGGTCATATTGCAACCCCCCGGCGGTTTGATAGCGATCATCGGGCATTTTCGCCATGAGCCGGAGAATGATATCGCTGAGCATCATGGGCACCGCCGGGCTGACCACATGAGGCACCGGAGGCGATTGAGCGATGTGCGCGTGCACCAGCTCAATGCCGTGCAGGCCGTCGAAGGGTGCCCGACCGACAAAAAGTTCAAACAAGGTCACGCCCAGGGAGTAGAGATCAGCTCGCTGGTCCAGTGTGCGATTCAATCGCCCGGTTTGCTCCGGGGCGATGTAAGCCAGTGTCCCCGCCAACTGGTTTTCATGACCAAACTCGGCATGCTCGCGGCGCAGATGTGTCGCCAGGCCAAAATCGATGCAGTACAGCTGTTGTTCCTGTGCCTGCCAGATCAAATTGCCCGGATTGATGTCTTTGTGGATGACGCCGGCGCGATGCAAGCTCCCCAGCACCGCTGCAGCCTGAATGGCAATGGTGAGGCGTGTTTCAAAATCGGGATTGTTTTCAGCAAGAAAGGTGGAAAGATCCACCGCCCCGACATCCTCGAAAATCATCACCAGAGAATTTTGAAAGGATTCCAGACCAAGAACCCTGACCATGCCATCAGCCTCTCTCAAGGATCTGGCAATTTCATACTCACGCTGAAAACGCGCCAGCTCGGCATCGCTGGGATATTCCTGATTCAGGAACTTGAGCAATACATTCTGCCCGGTTTCCGGGTCTACGGCGCGAAAAATTCGAGTGTGTTTGGTTTCGAAGAGCAGCCCGGTTGTTTGATAGTTGAGAAGGGTAATGACCGGGAAGTCCCCACTGTACTCATTTGCGCTTGATAGCGGGTGATCCATAGACAGTACTCTGGTTTTACTCATCGACACACCTGTTGGTTGGCCAGAAACGACGGAAGGTTCATTCATACTGGCCCTTATTAGGTATAGCTCAGATTGTCGGATTCGTCTCTGTTACTCACCGCGATACGCATCGGCGAATTATTCATTTTTCGCATGATTTATGTCATTTACGACCTTTCCGCTCCACACGCCAACCGGCTATTCTGTTCCTAACCCATCAACTCAGAATTCAATGACAGGCCAGACACCGTATGTTTGAACCACTCAGCTCACCCATGCACGCTTCAGCACAGCGGTCGGCCCTTCGTGTTTTGCTCTTGACCAGCACGATCATCTGGATCAGCGGCAATGGGCTGATTCCCCTCTTACCGCTGTATGCCGATCAACTGGGCGCGACCTCCGCAGAAATCGGGCAATTTCTCGCCATCAGCTATGCCTGCCTGGCCGCCGGGGCGATCATCGCCACCCGTTGGGTAGCAAACCCTGCTCAGGCCCAGCGAACGCTGCTGATCACCGGCATCGCCACAATTCCGCTGACGCTTGCGGTGGGGCAAGTGGGGTCCGTGTGGGAGCTGACTGCCGTCACCTCCGTCATCTGGTTTCTGGGTGGCGCAGGTTTCAGTGCGCTTAACGCCTTGTTCGGTCGATACGTCAGCGACCGGAACCGCGGCAAACTGATGGGCGCGCTGGCCATCACCAGCCCGGCGGGATCTGTGCTGGGCGGATTGATTTCCGGGCCCATCGTAGATCGATGGGGGTTCGAGGCACTCTTTACTGTGCTGGCCGCCATCAACCTGCTGTGGCCACTGGCCAACGGACTCTTTTACCCACGTGCGGAGGCTTTGGCAATGCACCGCGCGCGCTCGCGCCCTTCGACAGGAACGGGCGGACGACGTCACAAAATGCACTGGCTGATGCTCGGCTCCACCTTTGCCTACGGCACTTACTATACCCTGTTGCTGGCCAGCGCACTCATGATGAAAGACGCCGGCTTCTCTGCCACGGCAATTTCCAGCACCGCCATCCTTGGTGGTCTGGTGGCGATTCCCTTCTCGTGGGGTGTGTCAAGCTTGTCGGATCGGTGGGGCCGATTCCCCCTATGGGTTACCTGCCATGCGTTTGGGTTTCTCGGGCTGATTGTTCTGTTCTTTGCGGATACGCTCTGGCACTTCTGGCTGGCGGCAATCCTTACGCGCCTGATCTCGGCGGGTGGCCGGGGCATTTCCTCAGCCTGGGCGATCGATCTGTATCACACAGCGAATGTACAGCCTGCGGGTAGATCCTGGAGCCAGGAACAACTGCTGGCGTCACTCAGTGCCACCATCTGGCTGGGAGGTATCTTCGGCTACTGGTACTTCGGCACTTTTTCTCACTGGTTTGGCCAGCAATTCGCCCTGCTGATCAGTGGTGCTTTCTTCGCCTTAACCGTTCTTATTGTTCTTCCCATTCAATCACAACGAGGTGCAGCATGACTACGACCAACATCGCCAGCGAACGCCAGGACACGCGTTCCAAAAGTCGCGAAAAACTCATCACGAAAGTGGTGGAATGCCAGGACGCGACGGAGACGCTGCTGCGGGCAATGTGGCAACTCCGACGAAACTTTCTCACGCTCAAAGGCATAACGGAAGACGCTGACTACGCACGCTTCAAAGGCTACTGCACGTTGCCCAACACGTTTTTATTCACCTTCTGGGATGAACAGAACGAACTGCAGGCGTACTTTACCTTTGCACTCAACCCAGTCTCTGAGGCGGGCCATAAAGCCCTCCTCATTCATTCGAAGTATTATTACGTGAACACTCGATTTCGTGGTCATCCGAAAATCACCACGGCGGCCTGGCCCATGATGCCCAAGTTCCTGTGGCGTTTCGGGTTCCACCGCATCTACTTCATTGCCTTTACCTTCCCGCCCAGCTTCGTGTCTCTCAGCCGCACCTTTGGCAAAGTGCTGACCATTCAGGGCGAGGTTGCCCAACCCTGGGAAAAGGTGATGCTGGAGCGCTATGTCGCGGGATTCAATGGGGAGGATTGGGATGCGAGCAAGAAGGTGATTCGCAATCAGAGTGTTCCCATTGGCGATGACAAAGCCAGTACGCGAGGCGTTAGCACACTGCGCAGCAGTTATCTCCAGATGAACCCCGAATGGGAGAACGGCGTGTCCCTGCCCATCATGATGCGTTTTGACTGGGAAACCATCAGGAACATCCTCGGTACCAGCTTTCGCCGAACGAAGCGGAGTCGGTAAATTTCCGCTGAGCCCAAACATGAGTTGCACGTCACGAGCTTCTCAAGTAGCGTATCAGGATTCTTCCTTTTTTATCAGGAGTATCGCCCGTGCCTATGTCCCACTCCCTGGCCGAAACGCTTCCCGGCCTGAAAGGCAGTTTTTCCAGTGACAATGCCTCCGGTGCGTCACCGGAGATTCTTGAAGCACTGGTGGCTGCCAGTACCGGATCGGCACAACCGTATGGGGCGGACGACCACTCCATCGCTTTGGAAAGTCGCTTCAAAGCACTGTTCGAATGCGACCTGCGCATGTTTCTGGTGCCGACAGGCTCAGCCGCCAATGCATTGAGCCTTTCTGTGCTCACGCCTCCGTGGGGCGCGGTGCTTTGTCATCGAGAAAGCCACATTCATAACGACGAATGTGGCGCACCGGAGTTTTTCACCTCGGGGGCCAAACTGGTAGAGGTTGCCGGTGCCCATGGAAAACTGGACCCCACGGCATTAGGGGAAGCGGCGGTTAGAAATGCGGGGGACGTGCACTGCGTGCAGCCCAGTGTGGTCAGCATCACGCAGGCCACGGAAACTGGCCACGTGTATACGGTGGATGAACTGCACGCCATTGGTCAGGTCTGCCGGGACACCGGCCTCAAACTTCACATGGATGGGGCACGCTTTGCCAACGCATTGGTGACCTGCAACAGCACACCCGCCGAGATGACCTGGAAAGCGGGCGTGGACGTCCTGTCCTTCGGCGCAACAAAAAACGGTGTGCTCGCCGCGGAAGCGATTCTCCTCTTCGATACGCAGTACGCCACCGAACTCGGCTACCGCCGAAAGCGCGGCGGCCATTTGTTTTCAAAAATGCGCGTGCTTTCGGCTCAGCTGGAAGCATACCTCACGGATGATCTGTGGTTGCGCAATGCCCGCCACTCCAATGCACTGGCAACACAACTCGCCGAAGGGCTGGCACAGATCCCTCAGGTCGACCTCATCAATCCCCCGGAGGCCAACATTCTCTTTTGCCGCTTTCCTCAAACGGTCATCGATGGCCTGCTTGCCGCAGGATTCCGTTTCTATAAGGATCGCTGGGGAACCGGAGTCGTTCGACTGGTCACCTCCTTCGCCACCCACCCGGAAGAAGTTGCCGCTTTTATAGATTGTGCAAAGTCACTGAGTCACTCGGCTCAGTGCGTGTAGATGCTCGGCGGCTCACCGGCGTTAACTTCTTATCCAATAACTGTTGGCGGAATTTGTGTTAACTGTTTTCATTAGCGCGATCCTGCAAAATGAAATTTCGTAGTGCTCTTTCACCGCGCATCACATAAAGAATATAAACCAGGTCACCCTCAAGGCGGTAAAAAATACGACAAGGACCGACAATAATTTCGCGATAGCGTGAGTCTTCAAGTTCTTCCGGGGCTTTACCGGACAGGGGGAACTCTTTCAAACGTTTTACTGAGCCGAATACATTAGCAACCAATTTTTTGGCTGCACCTGTTTTTTCTAAGGACGCTCTGGTTTGCAACGAACATTTCCAGTTAACGCAGACTCCGCTTGATTGCATTATTGTGGGGCAGTACCATAAAGTACCGATAAACAATATATTAGGTGATAGTATGCCCAAAAATACCAGTATGACGCTCGGTGAGCATTTTGATGGATTTATTGCCAGCCAAATCAAAGAAGGTCGCTTTGCTTCTGCAAGCGAGGTTGTGCGCGCAGCTCTCAGGATGTTTGAAGATAACGAAAAGAAAATAGCCGCCCTAAGAAAACTGCTTGAAGAAGGCGAGAATAGCGGTACGGCAGAATACAGCTTTGAAACCCTGATGAATGAAATTGATGAAGAACTTGGTTAATGGGTACATTTACACTTACTACCAAAGCGAGAGCCGATTTGAAATCGATTGCTGTTTATACCCAGCGCAAATGGGGTAAGGAGCAACGTAACATTTATATTAGACAATTCGATCAAACGTTTCATATGTTGTCTCAGAACCCAAAAGCTGGATCTGAATGCGACTATATCAAGAATGGTTATAGAAAGTTTCCGGTGACCAGTCATCTTGTTTTCTACCGTAATTCAAGCGAATCAACTATTGAAATCGTTCGTATCTTACACAAGAACATGGACGCTAGAGAAAGGCTGCCAAACCAAGATCTTCCCTGATTCAAGAAATAAAACCCGCCCATCTGCACATAAGAACATCCTTTCGCATGCACTTGAGCACGCTGGATCAAACGTTTTTTTCAAAGCATTCCGGTCTGCTTTAACCACGCCTCACTGCGCCTCATGCCTTCTTCAAGGCTAACCCTGGGTTGATACCCGAGCAGTGCCGTCGCTTTGGCATGACTGTACTGAGCGCTTGGCCGGGAAAGCATGGCAACGGAAGACGGGTTCAGCTCTGTTTCCTTACCGACGAAATGCGCGAACCGTTCTGCAAGATACGCAAGGGGATACAGCACACTGCCCGGTAGCCGGTGAATACCGTTTTTACCCAGCATAGTCGCGATATAGGTGAAATACGTTTCGTTGGATACTTCACCCATTCCCGAAAGGATAAATATCTGCCCGGCAGCCTTGGGAGAAGTTAACGCCAAGTAGCAACCTTCGATCAAATCATCAATGTAAACCGGCCCAAACATCCCTCCACGAGGCACCGCGAATTGGTTCTGTTTCATCATGGTGAGCGGCTTTACAATCCAGGGGATGGAACCGGGGCCATACACATCGGCTGGCCGAATAATCACGCCGTCGACCTCTCCGGCGTTGTGATAGTTCAACACCAGGTGTTCACTCGCCAGCTTCGAATCTGCATACTTTTGACCACTCGCCCTCAGCGCACAGCGTTCGTCCATTTCTCCCGTATTTCGGAAGCCGAGTGCCGCCACCGAAGAGAAGTGCATAAAACGCTGTTTTTTATTCAGCGCCGCCGATGCATCCAGGAGGGCCTGAGTGCCCAAGACGTTCACTCGCCAGGTATGCTCTTCCGTCGCACCATTGGAAACCACCGCCGCCGTATGAATAACGCCGTCGCATTCGGCAAGCAATCCCCGCCATTTCTCTACATCAAACAAATCTGCCTGAATAATCTGCTGTTCCGGGCTCCCTTTCAGATCAATGCCACAGGTGGCCACCCCTTTCGTCTGCAACAGCTGGGAGAGCCGCTGTCCGATAAAACCATTGGCGCCGGTGATAAATACTTTTTTCATGCTATTCGCTCAAGCTCCTTTTTAATGATCGAATCTGCCACGGCATGGGTGATAAAGCCAGGTAACCATCGACTCATCCGGAATGTCACCCGAGCCAGTCGCCCAGGAATAATATAGAACCCTTTGCCGTTCAGCCCCCGCATTATCTCATTGACTGCCTGATTTAGAGATAGCGTCCCCGCCATGAGCTTGAGTTTCAAGGTGACGGGGTGAATGCGTTTATATTCTTCGTGTACCATGGGCGTATCGACTTCGGGTGGGCAAATCACCTGAACTTGAACAGCCTCCGGCTGTAGTTCCATTCGAAGCACTTGCGCCAAACCGACGACCCCGAACTTGGAGGCACTGTACGCCGCATAACCGTAGTTGCCCACTAAACCTGCTAACGATGCGACGAAAACCAAACGACTTTTCTCAGGGTTCTTTTTGAGCAAGGGAATGCAGCCCTCTGCAAAATTGCGGGAACCAAACAAATTCACGGCAATGACCTTCTCAAAGTCACTTTGCCGGAAGCTTTCGAAGGGCCCGGCGTTCTGAATACCAGCACAATGCAGCGCAATATCCGGCAGGCCAACCTGAACCTCTGCCACGTTGAGAGCCGCTTTCAGGCCGGAAAACTCAGTCACATCAATGTCGTAGTATTCGATTTTCTGCGCTGAAGACTGGCGTTTTTCTTCAATTATCGTTTTGGCCGCATCAGAAAACTGAAGGTCAAACAATGCCAGATCAGCGCCCTGCTGAGCGAAACGTCGAGCGATTTCCTGCCCGATGCCACTGGCACCCCCGGTGATGAAAATAGTTTGCTGCATCATTGCTGTATCGCTCCCAGCGCTGTGCCCTGTTCGGTCATATCAGGGTTACGCCAAAACGCGTTTTCGTCAATACACAGGATTTTCGGTAATCCTCCTTCAATGGCATAGGCCGGTAAATTTGCGTTACTGGAGCATACGCGACCATCGTTCAGAAAGACCATATCCCGAAGAAAAGCAACACGCGTTGGGCTGGGATAGCTCACAAATCGTTCTTCATCCGGAATGAACCGGAACACCCGGTCCGACATGTTCGACGTAATCCAGACGTCCTGGGTTTCCGGGTGAATCCCCAATGCATACGGGCTCTCATATTCATCCTGAGACAGCGTCGGTAACTTGAAGATCTTGAATGAGTTGTCGGTTGGATCAAAACGCATCAACGCACTTTCCTCAAACGAGGGAATCCACAACATACCACGCTTATCAAAACGTAAACGACGCGGCCCCTTCAACGGTGTTTTAAACTCTTGAACGGCGAGCGTCTCCGGATTTACACGGCCGATGTAACCTGCATACAGTTTGCTATACCAGATACTGCCATCGTTCGGATGGATATCAATGCCATAGGGCAAATTCAGGATATTGGCCCCTTCGCCCGAAGGTTTGTGATGAGACATCGTCAGCTGCAAATCGCTTTTGGGAAACCAGGAGGCGACTTCCAACAAGCCTGGAAGAAAGGCGTCGGTCATCCACCGCCACGCGCCATTAGACGGCGTATCGATCAAGGTAAACTGCTCTGTTTTGAGATCAAAACGGCCGATCTGGTTCGACAATGCCAGCGTGAACCAGAGTATGCCATTCTTATCAAAACGCAGGGTGTGCGGATAAATCGCATCATCACCGATCGGATACATTTTGAAGGTGCGGGTGACTGGATCGAATGACATGATTTCACCCGCGAGTGAGTTCGTCGTCCACATCTTGCCGTCGGGCCCTTCCTGTACGCTGTGAGGCCCGTGCCTGGCATTGAATGTGCCGAGAGGCGCAATGGCTCCCGCGAACATGCCACCCAAGGGCAGCTCACTGGCAGGAAACGGGATGGTCTCTCGTTCATGGGAATCCGGATCGAGGATATAAATGAAGTCATTTCCCATATCCACGCCGTACAGTTTGCCATCTTTCTTACTGGCCTCAATATCATGAATGTACGAGGAAGCATTCCCTATTTGCCACTCCGTGTAAGACGCGTTGGCTAACTCGGGAGACATATCATGGGTTTGAATCGCCTTTACGGGGCTGCCGTCGAATGTTGACACCAAGGTATGTTTAAAGCCCGCCTCATTGTCGCTGTTGATGAGCACGCCATAGCTTTGCATTCGGTCCAGCACCGCCTGCCACTGCGCTTCAGATCGCGGACGGCGAGTCAGCTCATTGCCGATCTGATGGCAGAAGTGACATTGGCTTCGGAATGCTTCTTCATCCTCGTTAGTGCTGAACTTCAGCTGGGCGGCATGCGCACTGGCCGACAATGAATCGGACAGTTTGACCGGATCTTCTTCCGGGTTCACGCGCAGAGAGAGCGTTTTTTCTTCGTGAGCAGTCAAGTTAACACTGATCGTTTGATCCGCGAAGTACGGCGCCCGTGCTCTCAGGGAAAGGTCACCCTGCATGTCGGTTTTGATTCGATAAAAGCCAAACAGATCTGTGTAGACTGACTCGCTTCGTTGTTCTGCCTCATGAAAAACAGTAATGGTCGCACCTTGAATCGGGTCGCCCTGCGCACTGAGTAGTTGACCGCTAATGGTTCCTGCCAATAATGGGGCGGAAATGAATGGGGCAGAAAGCATGGCTCCGGTAACCACGTATTGGCTGATCCGGGCTGAGTGGGAGGTGTGCGGTTTTGTTCTCATTGTTTTCATCTCTCATCTGTTTTCGTCATCAATGCGACGTGTATTTTTTCCTACCTTACCTAATTTTCGAAGAAATCAATCGACCTTTAACGTCACTTCTTGACTATTTGCGACATTCCGGTCATTTTTTAACAACTCTTCAGAGAATCGCCGCTTGTGAGGGCTTTTGATCAAATGTCGACGCTAATGATGCGCATCGCGGGGCTGAACGGTTACCGGGAATTTGTGCGAGAGCTGGGCCATGATCCCGAGCCTTTGGTGCAAAGTGCGGAGCTGCACATCAATTGGTTTGATGAACCGGACCATTTGATTCCGGCCTGGAACGGATGCAAATTACTCGAGATTTCCGCAGAAAGACTCGACTGTCCGACGTTTGGACTGCAACTCGCCCAGAGGCAAGGCCTTTCAATGCTCGGCCCTTTGGGGTTGATGCTTCAACACAGCGATACGCTGGAAAGTGCTCTGGAAGATCTACAGAAGTTTCTGCACGTGCACAGCCAGGCAGGGAATCTTCAAAGTACCACCAGCGGGAATCTGCTTCATATTACCTATGCGCCCCTTGTGTCCTATCAAGGCAGCGCAAAGCAACTGATCGACCTGACTCTGGCCGTAGGCTTTTCCATTATTTCGAGCCTATCCAATAAATCGGTCTCTTTAATTTCCGCTTATTTCACGTACACCGCGCCCATTGAGGCACCCAGCTACCGAAAGTTTTTCAACTGTCCGGTCCTGTTTGGCGCGGCAGAAAACGGCGTCACTGTCTCCAAAAACGTGCTGGCCGGTTCCCTCGCCAGCAACCAGCAAAGCATTCGAGGGTTTCTCAACACCTACCTGCAAGATAAAGAAGCGGCTCTGCGCCCCACTATCGACGAGAACCTGCGCATACTCGTCCGCCAGCTATTACCGCTGGGGAAATGTCGACTCGACATCGTGAGCTCTGCATTGGGCGTAGACAAAAGAACCCTTCAGCGCAGATTGAAAGAGGTGAACACAACATTTCAAACCCTGATTGATCAGGAAAGACAGAAAATCGCTGTAAAGTATCTCAAGGAATCGGATCTTGGGATCGCCCAGATTTCGGACCTGTTGGGCTACGCTGACCCCAGTATATTCAGTCGAAATTTCAAGCGCTGGTATGGTTCTTCACCGGCAGAATACGTAAAACTGCATCGCCTCAGGTGGAAATATCGAGTGGATCAAAACAACAGCATTGTGAGCAACGTAGAGTGATTCGTTGATGCACCTGTCGTTCGGCACACTGAGGCTTGCGTTATTGCCCGGGATGAACCAACTTTAGGATAAACCCGAGCAAGAGGAACGCTCAGTGACTTCGCCATCCGCGCCCGACGAAAAAGCCAAGCGCAGTAAAACAGCCAGTGCCACCGGGTACATCGTATCTCTCCTGCTCGCATTACTCCTGTTAGGACATGCCAGTTGGGCGATGTACAGTACGTTTCGTGCGCCTGATTTCATGCTCGTGAACGCCACGGTGACCGACGCGGGCATCGAAGGCCCGGAAAAACGGAAGAGTGCTTACTGGCACTATCAGTACGAAGTCAACGGCCAACCCTATGAGGACTCAGCCACCGAGTATGGTCGCTTTCGGGAACGACTCCAAGCCTATCCGGTCGGTAGCACGATGCCAATTTATGTCGATCCCCGGCACCCGTCTCAGACACGTCTGGACAATGAACGCAGCTGGAGCAGCTTGTTCTTTTACTTGTTTGAATGGCTCACGGGCGCGGGCCTGTTGGCAGGCTGGGCTCTCTTGCTTTATAACCGGCTGTTCCCGACTCTCAGTTCGCTCGACGCCTTACCCCACCCGCCCGAACGTGTACGGAAAGTGAATGTGAGGGGACAGGATTTGACAGCCCTCCCCGAGTCACTGGCACAGTTCAGGAACGTACGCTCTTTGGATGCCTCGCATAACGCGCTGACGAACCTGCCAAAATCCTTCAGGCAACTGGAGGCTCTCCAGCATCTGGATCTCCGCTTCAATCAATTACGTGAAGTGCCCGACGTGCTGTTTGACCTGCCCAATCTAAAATTCCTCAATGTACAGAACAATCCGCTTACAGCGGATGCCGTAGCCGCGCTCTCCCGGTTGAAAGCACACGTGCTGCATACCGGACCGCACACATTTACCACGTATCACGATTGGGAAAGTGCACACCGTGAACCTCACCTGGTCGAAACGCTCCACCTGGCAGACAAACAGCTCACCATGCTTCCCGCAGAAATTGGCGAGATGGTGTATCTGCAAGCTCTCTACCTGCAAAACAACCAACTGACTGATTTACCGAAGGAGCTCCACCAGCTCAAGCGACTCCGCGTGCTGAACATCAGCCACAACGCCTTCAAGCACCTACCGGAACCGGTGTTTGCGTTGACCGAACTTGAAACACTGGATGCGGGCTACAACCAGATTTGCACCTTCCGATTCCCCAGTTCACCACTCAAAGCACTCAAACGGCTGTCGCTCGCAGGCAACCCCCTTGAGACGTTGGACCTGCCAACCGCTTGCCCGTTGGAGGAAATCGACCTCACAGAGACCTCCTATCCGGAATTTGATCGCACGCTACTGCAACAACGATTCAAACAGGCAACCATCACCGTCAGCCTGAATGAAGCAGATCAAGCCATAGATAACCACCGGCTTGTAAAAGAAGCGGTGCAGGCTCGTGAGCTCGCACTGAACGCAGAGCGCGATGCGCTGGATTGCCAAATGGAAGAGGAACGGCAACGTGCAATCGCAAAAATACAGGAAGAAACCGCAGCGGCTATTGAAAAGGCACAACGGGAACAGGATGAATTGATGGCGCGCCTGGCCGCCGAGCAGGCAGCGGCAGAAGCGGCCTACGCTGAGGCGGTAAAAAACGGGAAAGCGCCGCCGCCCGGAAGCGCGGAAGAAGCGGCTCTCGTTGCAGAGCTGGAGCAGCAAGCGCAAGCGCTTGCTCAGGCTATGAATGACGAAAAGTCCATCAAATGAACCGAGGGTATCACCGGCACCGCGTTCGTCTATGCGAATATCGATACCGTACGCTGGCCTGGCAATCTCTCGTAAAGTGGGTCAGTATCCACAACGGTCCTTCTCTGCCAATAAGTGAAAACGAGCCCGACTGAAATGAACAAACCTTTTTCCCAAGCCTGTGAAAACAACAAACGCCCTATTCTGGAAAAGCTGAAACCTTTCCTGGCTGGTGTTTCAGACGTGCTTGAAATTGGTTCCGGAACCGGGCAGCACAGTGTCTACTTCACAGAACACTTGCACCACCTGCACTGGCACACCAGTGACCTGGCGGTGAATCATCCGGGTATTCTGCAATGGCACAACGACGCGCAACGGGCCAATCTCCATCCGCCCATCACACTTGATCTGCGCCAGCCATGGCCGGTCAAAACGTTCAGTGCCATCTTTACCGCGAATACGATGCATATTGTCAGTGAACCGTTAGTTCGACGTTTTTTTGAAGGTGTCTCAGCGCATTTGGCCGAAGCCGGTCGGGTTGGTATTTACGGGCCATTCAAATACAAGGGGCACTATACCAGTGACAGCAATGAGCGCTTCGATGCCTTTTTGAAAGCAAAGGACCCTGAGAGCGGTATCCGCGATATTGAGCTGATCGTTGCGTTGGCCGAACAAGCCGGTGTATACCTGATTGAAGACCACGCCATGCCAGCAAACAATCAATTACTCTTTTTTGAACGGCAGTAAGCTTTCACATTGCAGATGATACCGCTGCATATTCTGCCGCTCCTGTGTCAGGTAGTCTGCGATGGCCCGTTTGAAATCTGGATGAACAATATCGTGCACAGAATGCGTCATCACCGGCTCAAATCCGCGCGCAATCTTATGTTCGCCTTGCGCCCCTGAATGAAAGCATTTCAAGTGGTGTTGAATGCAATACTCGATGCCCTGGTAGTAACACAACTCAAAGTGCAAACAATCCACTTCTTCAAGCGCTCCCCAGTAACGACCGTACAGCGTACCTTCATCAACAAAGCTCAATGTCGCAGCGATCAATCGCTCCTGTTTTTTCGCACACATGAGTACAACCTTGTCTGGCATACACTCGCCCAGCAATTGAAAGAAGTTTTCGTTCAAATAGCCGGTATGGCCGGAACGCTTGAGATAGGTCTGTCGGTAGAAACCAGAAAACTCCGACAGCAGGGCCGGGTTGAGCTGCTTACCCTGAAGCCACTCGATGGAAAACCCTGCCTGCTGAACTTTCAGGCGTTCTTTTTTGATCACTTTGCGCTTACTGGATTTCAGGCCCGCCAGAAAGGCGTCAAAATCCAAATAATCACGATTGAACCACTGGAATTGCACGCCCAACCGGGGAAGACAGGGGCTCTGCAACAGGGCTTGCGCCTGTGCCTGAGGGCAAAAATTGATATGCCAGCCAGACCAACCCTGCACCGCACACTCCGTAGTGAGGAGCTGAGTCAGATAAGCATAGATCTGCTCAGGGTGCGGATGATGGATGGCAACACGCGCGCCTTCGATCGGACTGAACGGCGAAGCACACAGCCATTTCGGATAGTAGTCAAGCCCATGCTGTGCATAGGCATCTGCCCAGGCCCAGTCGAAAACGTATTCACCATAGGAGTGGCCTTTGATATAACCCGGGGCTATCGCAACAAGCCTGTTCTGTTCATAGATCGCCAGGTGACAGGCTTGCCAGCCTGAGTCTTCACTGACACAGCCGCTTTGTTCGAGCGCACTTAAAAACGCATGAGAGGTAAACGGGTGGGACCCGAAAAAAGAATCCCATATCGCCGGTTCAATATCAGCTATCCGCGTAAACCAGCGATGCGTGAAAACAGACAAAGCTTATATCCCTGATGTAGTCAATTGGCATTGACCATTTTACCCGCGCGTTCGTTGCCCTGCTTGAAGTGCCCCGTTACTTTCGCCATGGCCAGCTGAGCCTCGCGTTCACCAGCCGTAGCGAGGCGGGTCAACAATTTTGCCGCCGCCTTGCCCGTCAGCGTCGTGACGACTTTTCCCCGGTAACTCACCTGCACCAGTCCGCTTTTTGTTTCCCGGTAATCAAACGGCGCATCCTCTACGAGTTTGTCCAGAGACATGCCTTTCTCTCCCTCTCCTTTGATGAAAACCAGCCAGTGCCAACGCGGGCTCAGGCTGGTGATGTCCCCACGCAATCCGGCAGGCACTGAACCTTATCACTCCAATGACTTTAACCCGTACTTCTCCAGAATCTTCTGTAGCTCACCGCTCTCCCGCAGGATTTGAATGCCTTCGTCCAGCGCTTTCACGTAGGCTTCTGCCTTGGCGTCCCCCTTTTTGAATCCGATGGAAACGTATTCCGGCTTATCCTGCTGGAAGGACCCGGCACTACGAATCGCATCCGTCAGACCAACTTTATTGGCGGTGTACCACACCACCAGCTCATCATCGATAAACACATCAATCCGGCTGGACTCCAGCTTCTTCATGTTCTTTTCCAGCGCATCGCTGCCGGAAACGATTTGCAACCGTTTGGACTTGCCTTCATTCGCTTTGATGTAGTCCATAAAACCGGTCTCACTGCCAAACTCATAGCCGGTTATAAACCCAAGAGTTCGATCCTCCAGATCCTTGGTCGATCCTTTCCATTGCCAGTTGTCGTCTTTTCTCGTAAAGAAGGAGTTGCGGAACGCCCCCAGTGTTTCTGACGGGTAGATAAAGTTCTCCCGAGCATCTTTGCTGATGGCTAACACACCATCATACTCACCGGCCTCAACGCCTTTAATCGCCCGCTTGAACGGCACATTTTTATACACCGCTTTCAGGCCTTTGGCTGCCAGCGCTTTGATCGCAATATCCGTCACAAATCCATTGCCATCAGCCGTGTCCATAATGTACGGCGGATACGGGTCTGAAGCCAGCACGATGGGATCATCGGCGTAAGCAGACAAACTGGAAAACAACAACAGCAAAAACGAACCACATTTTTTGAGCATGGCGGGCACCCTCCGGTAAAGTGTTTTGCACGGATGACCCCAACTAAGTCAGGGTCTCTCTCTGCAGTATAGTCGGAGGTTCGGAAACCGAAATGCGAAGGCTAAACTTTGTAATTGCTGGAGGCCACGTCGCCACCCGATCCCGTCCAGTTGGTGTGAAAAACGTCGCTTTCGGGTCGGTCCACCCGGGCATAGGTGTGCGCTCCAAAGTAATCGCGCTGTGCCTGAATCAGGTTGGCGGGTAAGGTTGCGCTGGTATATCCATCCAAAAAAGTCAGTGCCGACGTAATACAGGGCATCGGCAGCCCGATTTCCAGAGATTTTGCCGCCACTTTTCGCCACGCACTCAGGCAATCCTGAAGGATAGCGCGGAAGTACGGGTCTGCGCCGAGAAAATCCAGTTCAGGCTCATTGCGATAGGCACTCTGAATATTGTTGAGGAACACACTGCGAATAATACAGCCACCGCGCCACATTGCGGCCACATTGCCGTAGTCGAGCCGCCATTGATATTCCTCCGATGCCTGCCGCATCAGCATAAAGCCTTGCGTGTAAGAGATGATCTTCGCCGCCAGCAGCGCCTGGCGGAGTGCCTGAAGCCAGGGCTCGCGCTCACCGGTGACCGGTGCGATGGATTTTTCGAACAGTGCTTCCGCCCGAACGCGTTGATCTTTCAACGCAGACAAACAGCGCGCAAAGACCGACTCAGTGATGAGTGTGAGCGGCACCCCCAGCGTCAATGCGTTGATACCGGTCCATTTTCCGGTCCCTTTTTGGCCCGCTTTGTCCAGAATATTTTCCAGAAGGGGAGTGCCTTCCTGGCCGGGAAAGTCATCCTGCTTGCTCAGGATATCTGCCGTAATTTCAATCAGATAGCTTTCCAATTCCGTGCGGTTCCATTCGGCAAAGGTGGCTTGCATTTCCGGGTAACGCATGCCCAGACCATCTTTCATAAAGTGGTAAGCTTCGCAGATTAATTGCATATCGCCATATTCAATGCCGTTATGCACCATCTTCACAAAGTGCCCGGCACCGCCCTCGCCCACCCAGTCACAACATGGTTCACCCGTGTTGGTTTTGGCTGCGATGGCCTGGAAAATCGGCTGAATCACGGGCCAGGCTTCCGGGCTGCCGCCCGGCATTAACGATGGGCCGAATCGCGCGCCTTCTTCCCCGCCGGATACCCCGGTCCCGACGAAATGAATACCGGACTCACGCAACCGTGCCACGCGCCGGGACGTATCCGGGAAATTCGAGTTGCCCCCATCTATCAGAATGTCACCAGCTTCCAACAGCGGCAGCAGCTGATCAATAAACTGATCCACTACTTCGCCGGCCTTGACCATGAGCATGATCTTACGCGGCTTCGTCAAGCCCGCCACCAGCGCGTCCAGGGAATACGCCCCTTCAATGGACTTGCCCGCGGCAGGCCCGCCCAGAAAGGCATCAATTTTTTCCGTGGAACGATTGTGCGCTAACACGCGATAGCCGTGATCGCTCATGTTCAGAATCAAGTTCTGCCCCATGACCGCCAGACCAATCACACCGATATCCGCTTTCATGTTGATATCCTCTCTCTGGTTATAGTTCGCAGTAATCCGTATTCGTTAAATTCCGACAGGGCGAGCGCCAGCTTCGATGATCCCGCTCAATCATTTCTGCAGCTTCTTTCGGCCCCCAGGTGCCACAGGCATAGCCATACAGTGCATGAGCTTCGCGTTGCCAGGCCAGGATAGGTTCAACAAATTTCCAGCAGGCCTGCACGGCATCGCTGCGCGCAAACAGGGTGGCGTCACCATTGAGGGCATCGAGTAACAAGCGCTCATACGCCGTGAGCAATTTCGTTTCCCCCAGGTCCTGATAGCGGAAATCCATCGACACTTCTTTGGCCACAAAGCCCGCACCGGGTCGCTTCAAACCAAAGTTCATTACGATGCCTTCGTCGGGCTGAATGCGAATGATCAGTTTGTTGGCTGGCGCACTCGGGCCAAATACCGGGTGCGGCGTTTTGTTGAAGTGAATCACGACTTCAGTCACCCGGGTGGGCAGCCGCTTTCCCGTGCGCATATAAAACGGCACTCCATTCCACCGCCAGTTATTGATGAAAAGCTTGAGCGCGAAAAAGGTTTCCGTGCGGGAGTCCGGAGCCACACCGTTTTCTTCCCGATACCCCGACAAAGCTTTTCCCCGGACTTCAGAAGCCGTGTACTGCCCGAGTACGAGGTTCTCCCGCAAATCCTCTGCCGCAATGGGCTTGAGGCACTGCAGCACTTTCACCACTTCATTCCGGGTGGAATCTGCATTGATGGCGGCCGGAGGCTCCATGGCCACCATCGCGAGCACCTGCAGCAAATGGTTCTGGAACATGTCGCGCAATGCGCCTGCATGATCGTAATAGCCGCCCCGATCTTCCACGCCAATAAACTCAGCGCCGGTGATTTCCACATACTCGATAAAATTTCGGCTCCACAGGGGTTCAAACATGCCATTTGCAAACCTGAACACCAGCAGATTCTGCACCGTTTCTTTACCGAGATAATGGTCGATACGGTAGATTTGCGTCTCGGAAAAGTAGCGATGTAACTCTGCATCCAGAGCGATCGCGCTGGCGAGGTCATAGCCAATGGGCTTTTCTACGATCAGCCGCTTCCAGCCATCGGCTTGATCGTTCATGCCCTGCGCTGCCAGACAGCGTGGAATCACATCGAACAAACTGGGGGGCGTGGCCAGGTAATACAACGTATTCGGGGGTGACTGGTGGGCATCGTAAAGCCTGTGGAGCCGGTCTTTCAGTATCTCGTAGTCAACTTCGGCCTTGGTATCAATGGCTTGGTAATGTATGAGATTCAAAAATGAGGACAAACGCTCTTCTTCACCGGCCTTGATCGACGTCTGGAGTGCTTCTGCCAGCGCTGTGCGATAAGCCTCATCTGAATACTCGGTACGACCGACACCAAGAATGAAAAAGCCTTCCGGCAGTTGCCGCGCGGAGAACAAGTCGAAGAGGGCCGGTATGAGCTTTTTAAACGTCAAATCACCCGACCCGCCAAATATCACAAGATTACACGGTTCCTGTACGATCATACGGTAGTGTCTCCCTGGTCCACAGATGCTGCCTACAGTGACACAGAGCACCGGGACTTGTCACGCGAAAAGGTGCGGCAAATTAAGAACCGTCAGATTTCCAGCACCCAGGGCGCATTGGCAAGCCGGTACTGCCGATCCAGGCAACTGGCGTTCACGGAAGTCACGCCGACATTTTCCTCTTGCCCGTAGCTTTCATGAATGTGGCCAAAGATGTGATAGCGGGGCTTGACCACTTGCACGCGCTCGGCCAACAGTTCGCAACCCACACGCACATTTTCCTCCGGAATCCAGTCCAATACACCGTAGGCAGGGCCATGGGTAATGAGCACATCGGTATCGAGGGGAATTTGATCCCAAACGGCACGCATCTCCGGGCTATTTCGCGGTATATTAAACGCCCAGTTCCGGAAGGCCGGTTGCCAGGGCGCACCGTAGAACTTAACGCCATCCAACGTCACCGCCTCATCCTGAAGGTAAATGGCATTCGTCAGCACTTCGCGACTCCGTTCCGGCTGGCGCTGGAAACACCAGTCATGATTTCCTGCGATCACGATTTTATGCGCATGAGGTAAGCGCCCCAACCAGTGGTTAAAGCGCATCAACTCATCCAGCAAACCCTTACCCAGGAAATCGCCGGCATGAACCAGTACATCGCCGTCCGGCACCTGCAAGCGACTGTGCTGTTTGTGTGTATCGCTGATCGCAACGATTCTCATGGCCTTCCTCGTGTTTGTGAATGCCCATCTTAGCGCAAAAGGCACTGATCGAAACAGGCTGAAAACACGTATACCTTACACACCGAAAAATACGGAAGATTTCATGACTACTCGCACGCTGTACTGGATTACACAGGATTTGCGACTTCAGGATAACGATGCACTGACACTCGCCCGCGACAGTCACGAGCTCCTGTGCGTTTACATCGTCGATCCTAACGCCTTTCAGGCACGTAGATGGCAGTTTCGTCAAATGGGTTCGCATCGCTGGAACTTTATACAGCAGTGCCTCAGTCGGTTTAATCAGCAATTGCTGGCAATGGGTCAACAACTTCACGTGCGTTATGGCAACACCCTCAGTGAGCTCCAAACGTTGTGCGCGCGCTATGACATCAACCAACTGATTACGGCCCACCTACCAGGCACCGACGAAAAAACCATCATTGAAACATTTGGTCGGCTTCATCCGTCAGTGAACATCCACCTCGTCGACCACTACACCCTCTTCAATGCCGGGATGCTGCCATTCCCCGTCTCCGATCTGCCTGGAACCTACTCACGTTTTCGGCGTCAGGTCGAACACCTACCTGTAGTCGATCCAAAGCCTTCCGTGCACGTTCTTCCCGGCATGCCCAAAAAGCCACCAGCGCCATGTCTGACACTCCCTTCCTGGATACCCACCCCGACGCCTGACAACGAACGTACCGTCTTCGAGGGCGGCGAAATTCCCGGCCAGATACAACTTGCCCGCTATTTCCGCTCGGCTCATCCAGCCCACTACAAGGCGGAGCGTAATCATTTAAATGGATGGTTTCACAGCACCAAGCTGTCCCCATGGCTCAATCAGGGTTGCCTATCACCGCGACAGGTGCGGGCCGCCATCATCGAGTATGAATCTGCATCCGGCCGCAACGAGTCTACAGAGTGGCTCTATGTGGAACTGCTGTGGCGCGAGTACTTCCAGTGGCTCCATCACAAGATCGGGAGCACACTGTTTCGCTTTGCAGGCATAACCGGTCAACCACCGCTCACCAGTTTTTATGCAGAACGTTTCAACAAGTGGCGGCTGGGCCTCACCCCCTACCCGTTGGTCAACGCCTGCATGAATGAGCTTCGGCACACGGGATACTTAAGCAACCGGGGCAGGCAGATTGCGGCAAGTTGTCTGGTCAATGAACTGAGTGTCGATTGGCGCTACGGGGCCGCCTGGTTTGAACACCTGCTGATTGATTATGATGTTGCGGTGAATTGGGGAAACTGGCAGTACATTGCAGGGGTTGGCGTCGACCCACGAGGTGGGCGGCATTTCAACCTGGAAAAGCAAACCGAATTGTACGACCCCGATGGCCGCTACCGAGAAAGATGGCAGGGAAGCTCCGTTGGGCCGCTTGACTCGGTGGATGCGGCAGACTGGCCTATCACCACAGATCTCCGCGGGATTACGAGACACCTCCAATCGTGATAATGAATTGGGCGCGGAACCTCTCGCGCAACACGTGAAGTTCATGCCCACACGGGTGCCCTACATTACAGAGAGATGATGATGACCACCACACAACTCCGATTAATTCTCGGCGATCAACTCAACGCGGCACACTCCTGGTTTTCCGAGGTAAACCCTTCGGTAGTCTACTTGATTGCTGAGTTGCACCAGGAGCAAACTTATGTGACGCATCACATACAAAAGATTGCTGCCTTTTTTACGGCGATGCAGTCCTTCGCTGAACACCTGGTCAGTGAGGGGCACCGGGTCATCTACCTGACGCTGGATGATACGGCAGAGTTCGCCGATTTGAACGCGCTCATCCATCAACACGTTTCGACTCTCGGCTGTAGCAGCTTCAGCTACCAACGCCCGGATGAGTACCGCCTGAGAGAACAACTCACTCGTCTCGCGACTGCCCTGCCAGTGCCTGTGCAGGAAGTGGATACTGACCATTTTTTGCTCCCATTTGATGAGCTCAAGCGCTATTTCAACGCCGGAAAACATGTACGCATGGAGACCTTCTACCGGAAAATGCGCCAGCGCTTTGCAATCCTGATGGACGGAGATCAGCCGCTGGGCGGTCAATGGAATTTTGATGTGGCCAACCGCAAGTCAATGAAGCCCGCCGATGTTGCCGCGATCCCGCAACCCTTGATTTTTTCCACCCCGATCCAACCCCTTTTAGACCGCCTGAAGCGACATCAGATTTCAACCATTGGCAAAACCAGTGACCACTTGCCATGGCCTATCAACCGCGAACAATCGATCGAATTACTCAAGCATTTTTGTACACACTTGCTACCGCTTTTTGGCACCTTTCAGGATGCGATGACACGCAACAGTCCTTACGCCTGGAGCCTGTATCACTCCCGCCTCAGTTTCTCGCTGAATTGCAAGCTGATCAGTCCTCGGGAGGTCATCGATACCGCGCTGGAATCTTATTATCAGAACCCGGACGTCATCACCCTGCCCCAAATCGAAGGCTTCGTCCGTCAGATTCTTGGTTGGCGGGAATACGTGCGTGGTATGTACTGGGTAAATATGCCGGACTATTCCAAGAAGAATTATTTACAGGCACATCGTCCGCTGCCAGACTGGTTCTGGACGGGAGAGACGCAGATGGCCTGCATGAGTGCTGCGATCACCCAATCCCTCGATCATGCCTATGCCCACCATATACAGCGTTTAATGATCACGGGCAATTTTGCGCTCCTGGCCGGACTGGCACCGGGCGAGGTAGACCAATGGTATTTAGGCATTTACCTGGACGCCATCGAGTGGGTTGAGCTGCCCAATACCCGTGGAATGGCCCTGTTTGCCGATGGCGGCTGGATTGCCACCAAGCCTTATGCCGCGAGTGGTAATTATGTGAATAAGATGAGCGACTACTGTTCAGGCTGTCACTATCAGGTGAAAGAGAAAACCGGTGCTCTTGCCTGTCCGCTTAACAGCCTGTACTGGCATTTCATAGATCAGCACCAGGATCAATTTGCTCGAAATCCCCGCATGAGCTTTCCGGTGAAGCATTGGACGAAAATGGACGCAGAGCAGCAAACGGCAATCCGCAATCACGCCAGGACTGTGCTCGAAGACCTGGCATCGCTGTAGCGCGTACAGCGAAACGCCCTTTCAATCGGGGCACTCAACCACACCTCAAGTCCGCAGATGCTTCGGTGATGACCTGAATTTCGTCCGGGCGCTGAAGGAAGTAGGAGGGCTTCATCCCCAGCATGAGATTGAAGGTGTGTGTGCAGTGTGGCAAATCGACAAAACCCGCCGCCAGCGCGGCTTCGGTGAGTGTTTTGCCATTACCAATTTCTGTGGCGGTGATGTACAGCCGGTGCCACTGCCGATAACGCCGAATGGGCACGCCCGTCTGTTTCTTAAACAACTTCGTCAATCCGGGTACAGAGAGATTAACCTTATCTGCCAGGTACTCAATCGACAGGTTTTGACCGATCGAACTTTGAATTAAGTCCACCACAGCCTGAACCCGTGGCTCAACCACGAACGCACTGTCACTCCCATGACGCAGCAACGCCTCCAAGGTGTCTTTGGTTTCACTCAACGCCGCCTGCGTTGCAAAAAGATGCTGCAGTTTCGCTCGAAAATGTGCTTCGCCCTTGAGGTCAAACGACAACGCACCATCGATTCGCTGCATACGCTTCGCGAGAAGGTACTGATCTGCCCCCATAACATCCAGATTGAGGTTGACCACGGGCTGCTGACGGGTGTCAATCAGCACGGCACACCCCGAGGGAATCAATACCGACGTACTCCAATATTCGCCGCCATTCCCACATTGCCTAACGTACACCGGCGTGCCCAAAGAAAGGTGCAATGTAGCTGCGCCTTGAGCCAGATAAAGCGGATCACCGAGATAACCGATAAACAGTGTTCGCTTTTTCCCCAGATAGATTAAAGACTTTTTATGCATCGTTTTATTTTTAAGGTACACGCGTACGCCAAACTAACGTGATTCGAACCTGTTGTCACCATTACTGTAATGATTTGAGAGCTGGCTCTCATTTGCTGGATAAAAAACACAGGTGTATCAGTTTCTACAATCGCAGCGCTTGGCGTTGATGACATAGTCTGCCGGCTGATCGCAAACTCAGTATAAAAATAACTCAGAGGAAAACGTCATGAAAAAAACCATCGCCCTAACGGCAGCGCTTACCTGCTCACTGGCTACCACCGCTCACGCAGGCTTCTTATCAAACTACTTCACTTATACCAAAACCGAACACCCCATCATGCTGGTCCCCGGGATTTTTGCGTTCGACACCATCGCCATCGTGGACTACTGGTATCAAATCCCCAACGCCATCGAGCGCCAGGGCGGAGAAGTCTACGTGGCGAAAATCAACGCATTCGACAGTTCAGTCGGACGCGGTGAGGAGCTGATCGCTCAGCTGGAAGAGATCAAAGCCGCGTCCGGTGGCAAGATCAAGAAGTTCAACCTGATGGGCCACAGCCAGGGCGGCATGACCTCCCGCTATGTGATGGAAACACGCCCGGACCTGGTCGCATCGGTCACCACCATGCACACGCCCCATACCGGCTCGCCGGTCGCTGACGTAGTCTCGAACGCCGCGCCTCCGAACACGGTACAGGGCACACTATTTAAAGTCTTCGCCAACGCGGTCGGCGACCTGGTCAACCTGCTGTCGGACAACAAAAAATCGAATGCCGATATTTATGCCATGCTGGGCGAGTTCAACGCCGCAGGCTCACAGCAATACAACGCCACGTATCCTCACGGATTACCCACAAGTCATAGCGGCAATGGGCCATCACAGGTCACGATCAATGGCCAGAACATCAAGTTGTATTCCTGGAGCGGTACCGGTCACCTGACGACGGGGGTGGATATTTCCGATGCACTGTTTGCAATTACCGGTCTTGCCTTTGACAAGGGCGATGATAACGACGGCATCACCGGGCGTTGTGCCTCCCACTTTGGCAAGGTGCTGAGAGACAACTACTTCATGAACCACATTGACATTAACAACCACGTACTGGGATTAACGTCACTGCTGGAGACCAATCCGAAAACATTGTTCAAGGACCACGCCAACCGCCTAAAAAACGCCGGTCTTTAACGCTGATTTTATGCCCTGGCCAACTCATTGGGGGTCATTTGACCCCTCTTTTTTTCGGGGATACGGATGAAAAAAATTGCCCTTGCCAGCTTGGCGCTAATCGCTGCCGCGCTTTGCCTGCGCCAGCTGATCGGAGACGGTGAAGCCTTACCGAGCTCACCCACTTACGCTCAGCTGAAACAGATCAATCAACAACGCTTTGAACAACCGACAACGAAAGCCAGTCCGGCCGCAGGGATACCCGCCTCACTGGCGGAGGTTCATTTTCAGGCAGACTTTCAGATCAATCACAACCGACGACTCATCCCAACCCTGGCTGTGAGAGAGCTGTTTGATCATTATCTCTCATCGCTGGGTGAAACTGACCTGGCGGGCGTCATTCGTCTGATTCAGGCGGAAATCCACAATGCGCTGCCAGAGCCGGCAAGATCCGAAGCGTTCTCATTGCTCAAACGCTATATCGACTACAAAATTGCCCTCGCCGAATTGGATTATGTCAGCGCGCAAACACCGACAAATGATCCTGCGTATGCAGACACGTTAGTCGCCACCCAGAGCGCGCTTCATGCGTTGCGTTCACACTATTTTGACTCAGCTGAAAGCGCTCAGTTTTTCGCGCGTGAAGATGCGCAGAACGACTACATGATCGCCCAGATACGCATCTCCCGCGACACGACTCTCACCAAGGAAGAAAAACGCAGCCAGCTCGCACAAGCTGCCACCCTGCTTCCTGCCGACATTGCGGCGAGCCGTCTGCGGGTACAGAAGCATGCCCACATCAGAGAACAGGTTACTGAAGTACAAGCCAGCGGTGCCAGTGAGGAAGTGGTTTTTCAACTCAGGGAAAATTCTCTGGGAACGGAGGCCGCTCAAGCCCTGGCCCAACTGGACCAGGACCGCAAGGCGTGGAAAGAACGACTGACCCGATTCTCCGCCGAACGCACGGCCATTCTGATATCCAGCCTCAGTGACGAGGACAAGGCCGCCTCCGTAGATGCACTGCTCACTTCTCATTTTGATAAGAACGAGCACAAGCGGGTTCGAGCGATCATGGGCGATGGCCGGCTGGATTAGCCCGGTTTCCTGAAAGCCGAAGGGATGAGTTAGATTATTCGGCTTCCGGGCGAACGCCCAGCAGCGCGGTGCGATAGGCAGACGGGGACTGCCCCACCCACTTGTGGAACGCTTTATTGAATGCGCTCAGGTCTGCAAATCCCACCCTTTCGGCAATGGCACATACAGGCAAGTGCCCGTCATCCATCAGCGCCATCGCGAAGTCTCGTTTTACCGCATCCCGAATTTCCAGAAAAGTAGTGCCTTCTTTTTTCAGCTTTCGCCACAATAGGTTTTTCGACATGCGCATGGTCGCGGCGACGTCTTCTGCGCTGGGCCAGTTTCCCCCGGCACGCAACACCAGTGCTTTGCGCACCTGCCGGGTATATGGCGCCGGACGATGGCTGACCAGCATCATGCGTGCACTGTCGCGCAGCATCAGATTCACCTGGTCTAACGTGGTTGAGCAAGGCACCGTGAGCAAATGTCGTTCAATACACAGCGTATTCTGCGGCTGTTTGTAATACACCGGACAGTCAAAGAGATAGCGAAGATAGGGGTCAAGATGCACCCCATCAAAGGTAAACGAGACGGCTGTCGGACGAATGGGTTCACCGATAAACCAGTGCATCAACCGCACCAACACCAACAGTATGCTCTGGTAAATAAACCGGTAATCGAACGGCTGTGTTTCGATGAATTGCAGCACGATACGGGCCTGTTCATTCTCTTCCTCGACATCAAAGTGAAACTGTTGCGTAAACAGGCGGTAAAAAAGATTCGCCTGCCGAAGTACCTGTTTCAGGTTTCTGCAGGCGGCCATCTGGCAGGCAAACACACCGAAAGATTTACTCGGCACAGGATCATCCAAAAATCCTAAAAAGCCATCCTGAGTAACCCCAATGACTCGCTCAAATAGCCGCGCATAGTCGACCACAGAAATTCGGCTGCCGCTCACCCGTAAGCGCGCGGCATCCAGTCCAACCTCGGCCAGCAGTGCGTCGGTATCGGCCCCCCGATATCCACACGCCTGAAGCACATCCCCCACAAACTCACAGGGGATGGTTGGCTCAATCAGCTTGTCTTCGAAACCTGTCATTGTCTGTGATTGTTGGTCTTTGCCTAGCCCATTTCCGATCGAACGATGCCCGGCGTTTTCGCCAGCCCGGACACACGGTCCGGATGATCTCGCTCATTAAAGCGCCGCAATCCTTCAAACATACGCGCCCTTGCTTCTTCCGATGTGGTCACCCGGTTAAAACATTCCGCTTCAATGCGAAGCCCTTCTCTCAACGGCTCACCAAATCCGCGCACAGCGGCTTCTTTGTCGTTTCTAAGGGCATCCTGCGGCAAGCCGGCGATAAACTCCGCGAGCTCGATCGCCCGCGCCAATCCCGCTCCTTTCGGTACCACCTCATTGGCCAGGCCGATACGATAGGCTTCGTCCGCATCAATCACCTTCCCGGTGAGAATCAGCTCCATCGCCCGCCCCATGCCAACAATACGTGGCAAGCGCTGAGTTCCACCATCTGCCAGGCCAATGTTCCAGCGGCGGCAAGTCACCCCGAAAGACGCATGCGCTTCCACGATACGCATATCCGCCAAGCAGGCCCACTCCAGCCCACCGGCGTAAGCTACCCCATTGATTGCCGCAATGATCGGTTTGTAGATATCTGTCCAGCGCGTTGGGCCGATGCAACCCGGCGCTTCCCCGCGGTTGTGGCGCGCAATATCGGCGGGCGTAACCGGAATGGGTGGGTTTCCGGCAAAGGCAGCCTTGAGATCCCCGCCCGCACAAAACGCGGTATCCCCCGCGCCGGTGATCACCGCGACCAGCGCTTGATCATCCGAGCGAAACCGGTCAAAGGCATGGCACAACTCTTCATGTGCCGTGCTGCCCAAACAGTTTTTCACTTCCGGCCGGTTAAACGTGATGATGCTCACCGGGCCACGTTGTTCAAACAGTATATGCGTGTATTCCATAATTCCTCCAAAATTCAATCAACTGAGCCTCCAGCGTACAGACTTCGTCGTCACCGGATAATCGTTTGAGATTGCCCGTCACTTGTTAGGAGATTGCATTATTCAAGAAAAAAATCTAAGAAACAGCACTTGTTGCCTTGGCCTATACCAAAACCTGCAGAACTGGAGTGAAATGGTACAGGTTACTGAGCCCCTTTTTTATGCTCGATCAAAGCATTCAACATCTCAACGCGCATGAGATTGCTTGGCCTCGCATGAAATGCCAGCACCAAAGGTTTACGTTCAATGATCCGTGGGGATGCGCGTACATGCGTCAAAGACTCCTGCCTGGCGTAATACAGCATCACAGCAGGATCGGTAATGGCAACATCCATCCGCCCCGCATCCAGCATACGCAGCAAACTGATTTCATGCGGAGCAAGAGCAACATGATAGGGATATAATTTTGCTGCGGCTTCAATCGCTGCCGGATAAACATAGGTGCGAATCAGTCCCACATTATAACGCTCAAAAAGGTCGACCATGCTGCCCCACTCCGGCGCCTGGTTTCCATGATACAGCAATCCTACCACCGAGAACTGCACGTTTTTTGAGGCGACAAATCCCTTTTGAACCTCCTCAGGCCAAGCGGGGAAGTAGCCAATGTATTTTTCACTGGCAGCATATTCTTGTGCGCGTGCCCAAGGCACAAAATCGACAGCGAGCTCAATATTTTTCTGTGCAAGCAAATCTCTAAGTTCTTGAACAGCTGTTCCGCCTCCCTCAAGCTGTTCACCGGAGTATGGTGGCCACTCCAGAGAAGTGATTCTCCAGGTTTCGCTCCAACCAATCGTTGAAACGAACAATGTACCAACAAGCATACAATAGAAAAACTGTCGCATGGTGCATGGATTCTCGGAATACAAGTGGATATAAACTGCCCATTGTTAGTTTAGCTCATATTAAGGCTCACACGGGTTTGAAGCTCACCGAAAAAGTACAGCCAAAAAAAAGCCCCACAGAAACTGTGAGGCAGTATGTGATTTGTTGCTGGTCGACTACATGATCAAGCCATCATCGGTGCCACTGGTGCTGGAACCCACAATATCCAGGTCGCCTTGATTTTCATCCGAGAAAGCGAACCCTTGCAGCACTTCCGAACGGGCCAGCCCCGAAGCCAGCTCACCCATCCAATAGGCTTTTCCGTCTGCATCGCCAGCACGCCCCAGCACATTCATGTACAGCGCATCAACGAAACTGCCATCATCGAGGTTTTCGCCAAAATTCTGCACAAACTCGTCTGATACGATCAGGTTGGCCGCCACCTCATCAATGGTCGCTTTATTCTGTGCAATCTGGCTGATCCACCAGCCTAACCCGCCGTTATCTGCCTGTCGGTCAAACGCAGCCTCGTAGAGGTCATTGATCAGTGCTTCAAGCTCGGAGATGTCATTGAGCCCGTCATCTTCACTGGACTCATCACCGGCTTCACCTTCGCCGTCATCACCTTCGCCGTCATCACCTTCGCTGTCGTCGTCGCTCTGATCTTCCTCCTCACCGGTATCCTCTTCTTCTGATTCACCGTCATCGTCTTCCGTTGTATCTTCCGGCGCGTTTTCTTCGTCATCGCCGTTGTCTTCCGAGCCGTCGCCAGAGCTGTCCTCGTCATCGAAAAACTCATCCACTTGATCCTGGACTTCTTCATCCATGGCTTCCACGAATTCCTCCGAGTCGGCAAATCCGCTCACCATATCCCCACGGTCAATCGTGCCATCTTCCAGCAGACTCAACCAATAGGCGGCACCATCCGGGTCGGCATCACGCTTCATCACGTTTTTGTACAATAAATCCACGAACTCTTCGTTTGTCAGATCCCCATACTTTTCCTGGAACTCATCGGAGCTAACAAATGCCTGCACCACATCAATGTGACTGCTCTCTCCACTGGCGACCTGGCTGACCCAGAAGCCTAAACCGCCCTTGTCGGCTTTGCGGTCAAACACGGCGTGGTAAAGTCGAATTATGGACGGCAGGAATTCGTTGGCAGGCACATCGAAATCGACGGTGCCAGTGTCATCTCCACTGCCTTCCTCACCTTCTTCGCCTTCCTCGCCTTCCTCGCCTTCTTCGCCTTCTTCGCCTTCTTCGCCTTCTTCGCCTTCTTCGCCTTCTTCGTCTTCTTCGTCTTCTTCGTCTTCTTCGTCTTCTTCGCCTTCTTCGCCTTCTTCGCCTTCTTCGCCTTCTTCGCCTTCGTCCTTGTCATGGCCGTTGGCATTGCCCTGCCCATTGTTGCCCGGGCCATCTTCATGCTTGTTGTTGCCATTTTCATCTTTATGGCCATTGGCGTTGCCCTGGCCGTTGTTGCCTGGGCCATCGCTATGCTTGTTACGTGACAGGGATTCCTCTTCCTCAGTCCCGTCGTCTACCAGAACCTCTTCGACATCCATGGTTGAATCGTGTGTGCTTGACTCATTACCTGTACTGCTGTTCGCCATTGTGGAATACCTCGTCATTGTACATGTGGATAGGCAATCGCCCAGAGGGTTTCACTTTACGCTCAACGGCCCTGGCAAATCGTGACCCGGTGCTCAGTCTTACTTTGCCTCACCTAATTCTATTAAAACACACAAGACGGCTATTTACCGTAACAAATTCTCTTGAATTCAACGCTTGTGTAATGAACCATCTGTCTTCTGTACCGCCGTGAAGCACCGCACACAGCATCTGTGCGCTGGTATCTTCCTATTGCTAACAATTCCTCTATGATGAATCCATTGAGATGGCAGGCTGGAACGTCATAAAAACAGGAGAGTAGTGTGACTATGAACTTCAAAAAAAGATTGGTTTTACCCTTGGGATTTGTCTCTATTACCGCCTTGGCCGCGCCACCCAGCACGCCACCCGGGTTAGAAGACCTCCCCCCGGGTCGGCTGAAAAGTAAAATCGAAACACTCCCGGAAGCGGCACAAAAAAATGCGCTCGAGTGGCTCAACAGATTTTCCATTCCATTGGAGGATCATGAGTCAATTGATGTAGACGGTGACGGCGGCCTCTATTATGTGGAACCTCCGCTCGATGAGGCCACAACGGATGAGTCAGCGACAGATACAAGCAGCCATAGCGTTGAATCCATCTCGTCCACTGAAGCGTTTTCGTTACACAGCAAACCCGGCGCGAGCAAGGTCATCTTCCTGGACTTTGACGGCCACCAAATCAGCGGTACTGCATGGAATGGTTCGGTAACAACTTTCGACGCGCTTCCCTACGACCGAGATAGTAACGCCTACAGTTTCAGTGACTCGGAACTCAAGGATATCGCTGCCATCTGGCATCGGGTGGCAGACGATTTTGCCGCATTTGATGTCGATGTCACCACCGAAGATCCCGTCCAATTCGGATCCAACACCGGGCGAATTCTGATCACACGCTCTACCGATGCCAATGGCCAGGCCATGCCCTCCAGCAGTGCCGGGGGAGTTGCCTACGTTGGGGTGTGGGGGCACAGCAATTACGCGTACTACCAGCCAGCCCTGGTTTATTACAACAACCTGGGGGGTGGTGCGCCGAAATACGTGGTAGAAGCAGCCTCACACGAGATGGGTCATAACCTGGGACTCTCCCATGACGGTACAACTTCCGGGGCGGCTTATTACAATGGCCAGGGCAGCGGCTATACACGGTGGGCGCCCATCATGGGCACCGGATACAATGCCCATGTCTCTCAATGGAGCAAAGGAGACTACTTAAACGCCAATAACGCCCAGGATGACATCGCGATTATTCAATCGAAGCTCAGTGTCAGAAGCGACGATCATGGTAATGACATCACCTCAGCGACACTGCTTTTGGTCGAAGCAGATGGCACCATTTCTGCTACAAATCCCGAAAATGATCCGCACAATACTTTCCAACAAAACAAAGGCATCATTGAAACCCGATTCGATGTGGATGTATTCCAATTAGACGTCAACAGCGGCCAAATCGATCTCTCGGTTACTCCCGCCTGGGATGCCTACACCGATAACACTGCACGCGGTGCTAATCTGGATATCCAGACGAGGCTACTGGATGCAAACGGCTCCGTACTGCTGGAGAACAATCCTACCGACAATACCGATGCGCATTTGCAGACTTCCCTGACTGCGGGTACCTACTTCCTTGAAATCACCGGCGTAGGTTTAGGCGACCCGAGCACCACTTATGATGACTACGGCTCGCAAGGCATGTACTTTATTCGCGGCCTCGTCACACCTTCTGATAACAACAATCTGCCGCCCACAGTAGTTCATGACGAGGCAACGACCGATGAGGAAATTGCCATTACCATCGACGTTCTCAGTAACGACAGTGACCCGGACGGAGATCCGCTGACAATCGCCAGCGTTAGCCAAGGCATTTTGGGAACTGCCAGCACCGATGGTTCGACGGTGTATTACGTTCCGAAGCTCAATGCCTCTGGTGTGGATAGCTTCACCTATACGATTTCGGATGGAAAGGGCGGCTTCGTCACCGGCACAGTTACTGTCACTGTCAATCCGGTGAATGATGCGCCCATTGCACAAGATGACGAGGCGAGCACAGAACAGGATGTACCTGTCACTATCGCCGTGCTCAGTAACGATACGGACGCAGACGGTGACACGCTCATTATCGCCTCGGTCGGCTCAGCGAGCAGCGGCAGCCTGGCCATCACTGGCAACCAAATAGAGTACACCCCGCAGCCCGGCTTTATCGGCGAAGCCAGCTTCACCTACACCATCAGTGATGGCAATGGTGCCGCGGATACCGCCACCGTCTACGTTGATGTCACCGAAAAAACCTACCCACCGGTAACCCCCGTGGCATTCAGCGCGACAGACGGTCAAAACGGCACGGCCATCCTGACCTGGCAGGATACTGACGTTGAAACCGGCTATGAGATCCAGCGGGAAACCAAACACAAGAAGAGAGACGCCTGGAACGGTACAGTGAGCACGGGTGTACTTCCTGCGGATTCAACGAGTTACGTCGACGCATCAGGAAGCAACACCTTCCGCTATCGAATTCGGTCGATCAACGACCTCGGATTCTCCGCCTGGAGTCAATGGGAGATTATCTCCGTGACAGACACCTCCGGAAATGATGGCGGCTCCGGCGGAAACGGAAAAGGTGGCGGTAAGGGTCGAAACAATAAATAAACCCTTTTAAGCCATCGTAATCTGGCTGGGTTTCCGCCACGAACGGCGCTCAGTCAGATCCATGGAATTCCGCCTTATTCGATTTAGCAATTTATGTAATTCTGTTATACCCAATTGCCATTGTACACAAAGCCCCGGACAGTGATAGTCTGGGAATGGCAGATTGAAAACTTTTCGCCAAGGAGGATGGTAACCACTTGTAACAACTCAGAGGCAGAGCATAATGATCACCAAATTGCCGGCAAAGTTTTTTAAGCTATCCTTACTTGCTGAAATCCCCAGGCGGGAATATGTTGATGCCCCAGATTGCAAAGACCCTTTAAATGAACAGGATCGATTGAGCTTTTTTAAATTGCTACGGTCAAAAACCACCAAGAAGTCACCCATTTCACCACTCTTTAAACAGTCGCTCAAATTCAATGTAGCTCTATGGGGGCGAATCAATCGCCCGTCAGATAATCTGATCAGTTTTCTTTTACACTACAAAGATGCCTCAGGCAGTTTCGTGGTTGTGGCTGAGGAAGCCAAAGCAACTGAGAACCTGATGCTCACCAATACCGTGGAACTGCAAACACAGGGGGAAATTGAATTCATTCGCGCTTGCTACGCCGGGCTGTCAGAAGGCCAATCCCTCCATGTCGATGAACTGTTCATTCAACGCATTAGAGAGCCCGAGATGTCGCGAAAAGCAGAAGCCGGGTAACGGTACCAGAATGGACACCTACAGCGCATTCGACTCCGACCAGACCCGCAGCTGATTCAGAATATCCAACGCCGAGCGGCCAAAGTCGGTGAGCTCATAGGTCACTGCAATCGGGCGATCATTGATCACGGTCCGAATCACCATCGCCCGCGACTCCAGCTCTTTCAACCGTTGATCGATCATTTTTTTACTCGCCCCGCCCAGCATCCGGGTTAAATCATTGAACCGCACAGGGCCGTCTTTCAAGTGATAAATGATGGACCCCGTCCACTTGCCACCAATCAGCCGCATACCCTTTTCAATCGCACAGGGTTCAGAACACTGATTGAAAACTTTTTTCCGGCCATAACCATCTGTTTCAACGTAACTTTCCATACAACTTTCTCAATTTCATCAAGGTTACCAAAAGTAAACTAATTGAACACATAAATCAGGTTACCATATTATACCTGCAGTTAATAGTTAACCACAAAGATGTGAATAGTTACCCTGAAAACCCCGCTTTGGAGAAACTCACCATGAGCAATGTTCTGATAATCAACGCGCACCACAAATATCCCTTTTCCGAAGGCCGCTTAAATGGCGCACTCGTACAGATGGCAGACGAACTGCTGAAAGCCAAGGGCCACGCCACCCGTATTGTTCACATTGACAACGGTTGGGACGTGCAAAAAGAGCTCGAAAACCACCAATGGGCAGACGTTGTCTTGTTGCAATCCCCGGTGAACTGGATGGGTGTGCCCTGGACCTTCAAGAAGTACATGGATGAAGTATACACCGCCGGTATGGGCGGCGAATTGTGCCTCGGTGACGGGCGAACCCACGATGCCCCCAAAAAGAACTACGGTGCAGGCGGCACCCTGACCGGGAAAAAATACCTGCTCTCGCTCACCTTCAACGCGCCGGAAGAAGCCTTCAACGATCCGGAGGAATACCTGTTTCAAGGCAAAAGTGTCGATGATCTTTTCTTCCCGATGCACATGAACTTCCGGTTCTTTGGCATGTCGCCACTGGAAACGTTCGTTTGCTATGATGTGATGAAAAATGCCGATACAGACACCGATTTTCAACGCTTTGCTGACCATATTGATATGCAGTTTTAGTCGCATGAAATTCAGGAGCAACCAATGAATACCTACTCCGTACACTGCGATTGCGGTACCGTGGCCGTCTCAATGACGGGCCTACCCAAGGTACATGCCTATTGCCACTGCGAAGACTGCCGGGAGTTGTTACAGGTGCCTTATCACTCGGTGTTGGCCTGGGAGGCCGGCAACCTCAGCGTGAGTCGAGGCGCAGACGCCCTGGTCACCTTTCAGCACCCCACCAAACGCATGACGCGTAACTTTTGTCGGCATTGCGGCGACGTGTTATTCAACACCAACGCCATGGGTTGGAAACTGGTCTCTCAGCTGCTGTTCAGAAAGTGTCACGGTGATGCACTGCCCGAGGGCTTTGAGTCGAATGCACACTTCTTCTACGATCGACGCGTGATTGATATCGACGACGCATTGGTCAAACGGTAAGAAATCAGGCATGCTACCCATCCGATCTCGCAGCTGAAGGAAGTCACCGTGGAAGTCACCGCCTCAATTCCGTTACTCGACGACATTTTAGTGAAGTGGAAGCCGCTTATTGGCGAGGACTTTGTCGGCTATCGCAATCACTGCACCCGCATGGCACAGTTCTGTTTTGCGCTTGCGCCGAATTGCACGCCGGAAGACCGGGAGAAAATCGTGATCGCGGCAGCCTTTCATGACATCGGGATCTGGATCGACAACACCGTCGATTACATTCCGACCTCGTTGCCCCCAGCGATGGACTATCTTGCGGAAACCGGCCGGGAGTCCTGGGCGGAAGAAATCAGGCTGATGATTACCGAGCACCACAAACTTACTCCGTTTGACAACCCGAGATTCCCCTTGGTGGAAGTGTTCCGTAAAGGCGACCTGGTGGACTTCTCACTGGGCAGCGTGCGTCATGGTCTGCCCAAATCGTTTGTGCACCAAATGCGAACCACCCTGCCCAATGCCGGCTTTCACACAATGCTCCTGAAGCGCGGCTTGAAATGGTTTGCCCGACACCCGCTGAATCCAGCGCCCATGATGAAATGGTAATTCAGGGGCTGTCTCCCACAAGCATCTTTTAGGAATATAAAAGCCAGATCCACATTGATTTTTTCAGTAGCTACCCTGATAGTTTAAAGCATGAGACTGAATTCCCGGAAGCTGAAAAGATTAAACTGTATGAACCGGGTGCAGACCTTGGTGCTGCTTGTCTTGATGGCTGGCTTTGTCTGGCTCACTGGTCGCTGGGTCATCGGTGATGGTTTGGGTGTGTTCGCCGGATTATTTGTCATCCTATTGATGCTTTTCAATCCGGCCTTTTCTCCTCCAGTGATACTGCGAGCCTATCGCGCGACACCAATCACCGCCACCGACGCACCCGAGCTTCACCATGCATTGCACGTGCTGTCGCAGCGGGCTGGGCTGGAAGAACCGCCCAGTTTGCATTATCTGCCGACTGGCACTATGAATGCCTTTGCCATGGGCTTGCAGGGGAGCGCCTCCATCGCGTTAAGTGACGGACTATTACGAAGGCTGACGTTCGAAGAGATCGTGGGGGTGCTCGCTCACGAAATCAGCCACATCCGACACAATGACATGTTCATCATGGCAACAGCTGATTTAATGGGGCAAATGGCGCGCTTGTTGTCTATGACTGCCATGACACTGGTTGTCCTGTCACTTCCTTTGATCCTGCTTGGCGGGGTACTGATACAGTGGACCCCGTTGCTCATCGTTTTGTCAGCACCAATTTGGAGCGCGTTGATTCAGCTGGCGGTATCTCGCAAGCGAGAATTTCTTGCAGACCTTTCCGCCGCTGAATTGATGGGGCAACCAGACCCACTCATTCGCGCACTCGCTAAGCTGGAGCGGCAAAACAGTTATTGGGAGCGATTCTATCGTGCCTCCAGTGACAACGCGTTACTTCGCACACACCCAACCACTCAGGAAAGAATCCAACAACTCACGTCAATCGCTGTGCAGCCCACTTGGGAGCGCTTAACAGTCCCCGGTCAAATTCAGTCGCCCTGGCTTACTCACCCTGCCGTTCCGCCCCGAAGAATCAGCCGATATTTTTGGTTTTAACCCCTCCTTCAAAATAATCGCCCCCTTCCCTTGAAACATTTTTTACCCACCCATACCTATTGCTCTGAAAGGACCCAATGCAACAGGAAGGCACTGAAAACTGCCTTCTCAGCTCAAGCAGGCACAGTTAATTGCGTCCAGCGCACTGACATCAACAGCGAGTAATGACGATCATCATAGGAGGAAAAATGAAATTAGGTTTTCTTGGCACCGACGAGGACATGCGGTTCTTCAGCGGCGTTGTCATGAATTCCGACAATGCCGTCGAGATTACCCATCTGCCTTTCGTTGAAGACGCATACTACGCACTATTCTCACATCCTAAAACGGCATTGGATGCCCTGATAATCCGAGACATCCAGCTTAATACAAGGATCTACCAACTGATTGAATGCGCCAAACTTCATTTTCCCGCAATGCAGATTTTTATATTGCCAGAGGCAACGTCCGAGGGTAGTGAACTCAGGGCAGGTGAGACGTTTCCTTGGTGCGAAACAGGATTTCATCAACTCATGGGATCATTACTATCCCCCCTCTCAGAGAAACCCAAGCGTAAACGAAGAAGTTACCCGTTAGGCAATCTTTACCAAAAGTACGAGCTGATGTTGGATAACGCGGGTGAAGCCATCATCGGAATCAATCGACAAGGCAGAATCAATTTTGCCAATCGATTTGCCTGCGAATTGTTTGAGTGCGATGAGCGCCAACTGATCGGAAGTCACTTGAGTGACTTTGCAATAGATTCACCACTGGAGGAGGGCTCAAGCCCCGCATCATTCACCGGGCTGGGGCGAACAAAACGCAGAGTGGGCCGGGGAGTTATTCGAAGCAAGAACGATAAGCTCACCTGTGTGGAATACACGCTCAGCTATGTCGGCAATGCCCGGGATGATACCGTCAGCGTGATGGTGATAGAGGACATCACAGCCCGTGTAAAGTTTGAAACAAAATTGAAAGCTCTGGCACATCTTGATCCGCTTACAGGAGTCTACAACCGACATTACCTAAAACGCGCTTTCGCGAAGCTGCAACGCAATCGCCGCAAGGAAGTTCATAAGGGAGCCCTAATGTGTATCGACCTGGACAACTTCAAAGACATCAATGATTCCTACGGGCATCTGGCAGGTGATCAGGTACTGAAGTCCGTAGCCCAGAGATTGCGTGCACACTCCAGGCGGGGTGACCTGATTTGTCGATACGGCGGCGACGAGTTTCTTGTCTTGACCGAAGAGACCGACATAGAAGCCCTCGAAAAAATGGCCAGAAACCTGGCTGTTACTGTCATGCAGCCTTCTACAGACCTGAACGAACCACTTAAGGTCACTGCGAGCATTGGCATCGCACTTATTGATCCAGCGGATACTATGTTGGAAACTGTCATATCAAAAGCTGACGAAGCTCTTTACGCGGTGAAACAACAAGGGAAAGCCCATTGTTGCGTCTACAGGCCAATACAAAACACGAGTTGACAGATCAGCCCAAGTATTTTGATTTGTACGATATACACGAGAAAACAGGGCGGCGATGGGAAACCAACTCACACCGCCCAGATATCAGTTCTCTTCTCACCTGGAAATAGTCAGAAAAATGCCCCATTCCCCCTTTTCCTGATCATCCTTTGTTCAAAGGTGTGAGCCGTCTCAAAACACCCGGCGGCGTTCCTCGCTATAATTTCGTGAAAGAAAAAATAACGAGGTGAGCGATCAGGTCACCAAGCAAGTGATGGACAACGATGAGAAACGGATCTTCTGACAACAAGCTCTATTTTCGCTCGGAGCGCTTTATTCGAGTGAACCACAGCTACTACTTCCAATGTCGAGAGGGGCAAGACCAAGGGCCGTTCGCCGATTTGCAGACCGCAAAGCTCATGCTTTCGCGCTTTCTGGTCGCGCAACAACTGAGAAAGCCCGCCGCAAAAAAGGTGCAAAGCGTCGAGGCTACGCCAACCACCACGCCGTTGCCGGTGGAAAAAAAACCGAAGAAGGTGAAATCAGGCCGCGCTCAAACCACACAACCGCGCAAACAGCGCGCGCAGAAGCGTTCAGCCCCGGTATCACCGCCTCAAAAAAAACCGGCAATAAAGCAGGCAGCCCCTCAACGTCCAAAACCGAAAATCAAAGTCTCGTTTCGCAAGCAGCCGGTCGAAGAGTATCGATTAGGTGCCACCATTGGCGAGCTGCATGTTCAACCCGCAGGTACCCCCGTGGAGTTTCTGGTCAAGGATGCCCGGTTTGAAGTACAGACCGGCGTACTGAAACTACGCAAAAACGAGTACTTTGATTACGCTGCCGACTCGCCCGTGCGTGTCGAAATTGAAGTGCGCGGCCCGCGTGGTGTGTCGATCCAGAAAATACTGACGATTGACATCTCGCCCATTACCCTGCCGAAGTGCATTTGGCCTTGATGGCTTGCACATTCCCTACGCCACTGCCCTACGACCGGCCAAAGCACTGACTGTGTTCGATCCATTGGTCCGGGTTGATGCTCAGCCAGTCGACGCTCCCGGACAGTTGAACAAGACAGGTGCTGGTTAGAGGTTTTCTCCTACGTCCTGTCTACCGAGTATTCTCATTATTTCGACACCGCCGCCAATCGCACGGTAGTAAATGCTATCAACGCCACAAACACTACGCCGATAGCCTTCCTTTATATGGTCAATCGCTTGATACTTAAAAGGAGCGTCGGCGATTTCTTGAAAGCGCTTGAAAAAGGCTTGGTAATACCTGTCAGCCCGCTCTTCAGTATATTCTTCACGCCCCCTCCAATAAATTCTCGCCAGATCCATCTTTGCTTCATTGCTGAGCCTATATTGCCCCATTACGCCCCAGTCCATTTTTGATTTCTTTCAAAATATCTTCCGGGCTTTGATCCGTAAAGCCACTCTGTTCGGCATCGATCAGTTTGGCTCTGATCTCCGCAATCTCCGATTCTGACTCCTGCTCTCTAATCTGCCGCTCTCTGATCAGCTCTCGAATCACTTCACTCTCATTGCCAAAATGTCCGGTTTCTATCTGCGACTTGATCCAGCCGGCCTGCTGATCTGTGACCGTAATACTTTTTTTTACCATTGCCATTTTCATGCCCCCATAGCCAGAACGATCATACTACTTGGTAGTATTATATGCGCAGTTTACCCATTAAAGTAGTCGAAAGCTTTTTACCAAACTCGCCTCAACTCGCCTGCCGATAACAACTCATCGAGTGCGACAGCCCTTTGCACCAGCGTTTGCCGGTTTTGCTGGCGTGCGCGGCAATGGCTTGCACATTTCCTACGCAACTGCCATACGACCGGCCAAAGCATTGAATGTGTTCGATCCATTGATCGGGATTGATGCCCAGCCGGGCAACGATTCCCGGCAGTTCCTCAGAAATCGCGCCTTTTTTGTCGGCCCGGATTGCGCGCCCGGTGGCGTCGACGAGCTGAAAGTAATCTTCGCGGGTAAATGGGAGCGCGGTGTGCAGGTCGGTGTGGCTGCTGCCATCAAAGGGCATCAGCGGGGCTTCGGGCAGGGTGTCGAGTGCTTGTGCCTGTTTAAAATGTGGATGTCCTTTTTATTTCTCGCCCATTACCCTGCCGAAGTGCATTTGGCCTTGATGGGCTCCGGCGGAGATATCAGGAAATAGGACCACTGGCTGATTTCTTCGCTTCCAGTGAGGATGTAGTCGTCCTAATGACGAAAATCATGCCGTCTATCGATCGCTTTATCTACCGTCTATTCGACTATTTATGTTTCGGCCGATAATTTCCGTCACTCTATTGCGATTTTTTTCTGTCTTGAAAAGACCTTAGCGCGCTTTATAATCACTGGCCTGCATTTTCGTAATCAAATGATGGGTACCAACCAGATGAATTCGCCTTTCAATGAATCATTCCTGTATGACTCAGATGCATTATTGCAAATGACTTCGGAAAGCGCTTATCGCCAGGGAATTCTGTATTTTCGGGAAAACCGGGTGATCGAGTGTTATGCTCAGGCGAACACTCTGTACGCGGTGGTGGAAGGGCAATCAAGGCCGGACGATCCCTACCAGGTGGAGCTGTTTCATGATGAAAGCGGAGCATTGCATGCCCTGTGTGAGTGCGAACATCGCTCAGCGTCCGTTTGCCAACATGCTGTCGCTGCCCTGCTCAGTTTCGCGAATCAAGAGCAGGATTCCGGTCTTGCTTCCGCCATGGAAACAGCAATAAAAGACCGCACCAAACGGGGTCAAACCGAAGTCAAGGTGGAAAAAGGAGACAAACATCCCTGGTTTGGTTGTTGGAAAGCAAGTTCGGTCAATTCCGATTTACGATTTCGTCGCACCTATGATGTGCACATTCGGTCGCTCACTGAAAAAATCAATTTCTGTACCTGCCCGGATCGCGCCAACAATCAGCTTGGCACCTGCAAGCATATTGAGGCTGTACTGCACAAGCTGGGCAAGAACCGCAAACTCAAGCCGGAGAATGTGACTCCGCCTCTGCCTTTTGTTTATCATGACTGGGAAAACCCCGGAGCCATTCGGCTCCGACGGACACCGGATCTTTCTGCTGAACTCGCTTCGCTGCTGGATCACTATTTCGATGCTCAGGGTGCATTTACCCGAGAGTTGCCCGATGATTTTTTCCGTCTCTGCGACGCAGTCAGAGGCAGTAGTGGCCTCAGCATCGGAGAGGACGCTCACCAAGCCGTTCAGCAGCAGGTCACCCGACAGTCACACCAACTGAAAGCGGAACGTTTGCGGCAGCGGATTGCGCTTCTGGAGGGTCGTTTGCCCGGACTAAAGGCACAGCTCTATGCCTATCAGGTAGAAGGGGTATCCTTCCTTGCTGGCAACGGGCGGGCTTTACTGGCTGATGACATGGGTCTCGGAAAAACCCTTCAGGCGATCGCAGCCGCCCAATGGCTGATCACAGAATCAGGGGTCAGAAAGGTGTTAATCGTTTGCCCTGCCTCATTAAAACACCAGTGGGCGAGAGAAATTGAGAAATTCACTGGCCATGGGGTGCAAGTAATCCAAGGCAATGCAGAGAGCCGGCAACAGCAATACGGGTATGAGCAAACATTTTTTGTGATGAACTATGAGCTGGTGTTGAAAGATCTCTCGGTTATCAATAAGAAACTGGCTCCGGATCTGCTCATCCTCGATGAGGCCCAACGCATCAAGAACTGGCGAACCCAAATCGCAACCACTGTCAAAAACATCAACAGTCGCTACGCCTTCGTTCTCACTGGTACTCCCCTGGAAAACCGGCTTGAGGATCTCTACAGTCTAATGCAGGTGGTGGATCAGCATGTGCTAGGTCCACTGTGGCGCTATCTTAATGACTATCATATCACCGATGACAAAGGCAAAGTACTCGGTTATCGCAATCTTTCCGATTTGCGCCAGAGGATCCGCCCCGTCATGCTCAGACGCAGCCGGGATATCGTCAGTGACCAGCTGCCTGGGCGAATCACCACCCGCCTGGATATCACGCTGACCTCGAGACAGCAGGAGTTGCATGATGGTGCTTTGAGTACAGCTGGCCGCTATGCTGCCATTGCAGCAACGCGCCCGCTGACCCCCACCGAGCGGAACAAGATGCTGGCTGCCCTACAAAGTGCGCGGATGGCCTGTGATGCGGCTGGGCTGGTCGACAAAGAAACCGAAGGTTCTCCGAAACTGAACGAGTTAAAAACCCTGGTACAGGAACTCTGCATCGATAACGGTCAAAAAATGGTTGTTTTCTCCCAATGGCGGGGCATGACGATTATGGTGGAGAAATTGCTCACCCAAATGAAGATTGGTTACGTGTCTCTACACGGTCAAATACCCACCGCAAAACGCGGAGACCTGATGGATCGGTTTGCCGAGGACGACAGCATCCGGGTATTTATTTCTACAGATGCAGGGGGGTCTGGTCTTAACCTGCAGAATGCCAGTGTACTCGTTAATCTGGACATCCCTTGGAATCCAGCAGTCCTTGAGCAACGCAACGCCAGAGTTCATCGTCTCGGGCAGCGAAAGCATGTGCAGATCGTTTTGATGGTTGCCCGGGAATCCTACGAAGAGCGGGTATTGAATCTGGTCGGCAACAAACAGCACCTGTTTGATAATGTTGTCGACCCCCTCGGTGCAGAAGATGTGGTCGGCGTCACAAAAAAATCCCTCACAGCGATTATTCAGGAGTTGAACCAGTCAGGTGGCACTTTACCGGCAGACTCTCCAACGGAGCCACTGGTTCCAACGGATGCGTGCATCGGCCCTTTGACAGACAACCCGCCGGATGAAGCGCAGGCAGCCATGCGCTTCGAGTTGGATTCAACCACCACTCCGCTGCAAAATGAAACCGAGGAAGACCGTACGGTTCGACTGGGCATTCAAGCGCTGCAAAGCCACTTTGGCGCGCGGCTGCAGCAGATGATGGCACGACAGGGCGGCCTGATTCTCATATTGGATCAGGTCACCGACTCGGACGAGGCCTATCTAGACCAGCTTGACCTGCCTATGCCGCTGGCGGCAATAGATACACGTACTCGTCGACAACTGCAGCGCATGGGAGAAGCTTCTCCCCTGCAGGACGCGCAAATTGTCGCACCTAAAGAGCCCGCAGCGCCGGAACCACGCAAATGGCTGCGCCTGGCGCAAGAGAAGCTGACGGCCGCTTTTGACTTGTTTTCAATGCCGCGAATCGAGAAGCAAAGTGCTCCCCAAGGGGCGATCATGGAACTGCTATCCTCCGCTGCCTGCAGCTTTCTATCCGATCGCTCCGATGCCAATCAGCCGATGACTGCAGACCAGGCGGCCGTGTGGTTGTTTGGCGAGGCACTACCCAAAGGCTTGATTTCTTTGGCAGAATCCAACGCACTCGCCCGGATTCTCAGTCTGAGATTAGCGCCCGAACTACCCGAATCATTGGTGGCACAGTCCATAGAAGAGGTAAAAATCCTGATAGACTCGGTTCCGGAATAAATTCACCCGAAAAAAACCGTTCCTTAGCACAACGACGTAGAAACTGCCTTCTGTCACATGACGATGGTTTACTCAAGGCATAACCATGATAGACACCACAGACCATAACATCAAACTCACGGAATACAGCCACGGTGCAGGCTGTGGGTGCAAAATTGCACCCTCCGAACTGGAAAAAATTCTGCAAACCAACATGCAGATTCCGCATGACGCCAAATTGTTGGTAGGTAACCAGACGAAAGACGATGCTGCCGTGTACGATATTGGAAATGGCATAGGAATTATCAGTACTACAGACTTTTTTATGCCAATTGTAGACAACCCTTTCGAGTTTGGCCGAATTGCTTCCGTCAACGCCATCAGCGATGTCTATGCCATGGGCGGCACCCCCCTCATGGCAATTGCCATTTTGGGCTGGCCAATCAACAGGCTTCCAGCGGAAGTTGCACAACACGTCGTTGATGGAAGTCGCCACGTGTGCCAGGCCGCAGGTATCCCACTGGCAGGCGGGCACAGTATCGACGCCCCAGAACCTATTTTTGGCCTCGCCGTCACCGGAACTGTTCCACTCACCAACCTGAAACAAAATACCGGAGCACAGGAAGGCGATGCGCTTTTTCTCACCAAACCGTTGGGTGTCGGCATTCTCGCCACGGCGCAGAAGCAAAAGAGACTGAAACTCGCCCATGAGGGGCTTGCTGAAAAGTATATGGGTCAGCTTAATCACGTGGGCAGCGAGTTTGGAAAGATCGCTGGCGTGCACGCCATGACGGATGTGACAGGATTCGGCCTCATCGGCCATTTGAGCGAAATCTGTGAGGGAAGCCACCTTGCCGCAGAGATCCAACCGGAATGCATCCCGATCATTCCTGAAGCCACATTATACGAACAGCTCGGCACAATACCTGGAGGTTGCCATCGTAACTATGCCAGCTACAGAAACAAAGTCGGCCCCATGCCGGACACGTTAAAGCACATTTTGTGCGACCCACAAACCAGCGGCGGTCTCTTGATCACCGTTGGGGAAGACAGTGTTCGCCAGGTGATTGACATTGCAAACCGCTATGGAATTGCTTTAAAACGCTTTGGCACCCTGGTGAAACAAAGTAAATACCGCCCCTTAATCACACTGAACCCCGGTTTAAGAAGCAAATTAACCCAGGGCCCCGTATAAGTTGGCAACACCTTGTGATTAAAATTCACCCGACATAAGATCGTTAAAGTATTGGTTATACGTGCCATCTGCCGTCATTTCATCAAGCCCTGCGTTGAACAGCTTGATCAATTCTTCTCCGTTTTTTGCCTGCTTGGAAATACACAAAAAGCCCTTTGTCACCCGGATCGGTTTTGAGTCTGTCGTCAGGGTATCCTTGATTGTCGGCAGCTTAGTTGCCAGGAGATTCCAGCCGGTAATTTCGTCCATGGGGAAGAGATCGACCCGTGAGCCCGCCAGCTTTTTAAAATTTTGCTCGTCGTTCGCTGTTTCCTGCACAGTGAGCGCCCCGGATTGCGCAGCACTCCAAAACTCCTTGGTGTAGGTATAACCTCTGGTCGCAGCAAACTTGAAGTCTTTGAGGTCAGTAATCTTATCCCACTCTGGGACTTTGGTAGACTTCAGGTGAAACAACAACTCCTTATGCTCCGAAAGCGGATTACTGAAATAAAAATTTTTCGCACGCTCTTCATTTTCAAAGGAAAACGACAGCCCCACATAGGTTCCATCGGTGCTCATCTCCACCGCACGTTTCCAGGGCAGGTACTTGAACTCCACCTCTACACCCTTACGCTTAAATGCTTCTGCTATCACACGATTCACAAAACCACCGTGCTTGCCATCGCTTGTCGTAAATGGCGCATATTCCGACGTAGCGACGGTTATCTTGTCCGCCAGTACATGGGTAGATAATACCAATGCGAGAAGCGTGAAACTAATAGCTGACCGTAATGACCGAATGAACCCCATTTCAATACCCTCTTGAGCAGATTTTGGTTGTTCTTGCAGCGTAGTCATTCATGAGGATTAGTCAAAAAACCGGAGAAGCTTGAAGTGGAGGCCAGGCGAACCGTGGTCACCCGGGGTGCAATGAGATAGTTGAATCCCAGAGTCGAGACCACATCAAGCCCAACTTGCGCCAGTCCACGGGGTCGTCGATGCGCACGGCCTTGATCGCGGCAGGGGGATAGGTAGTCGAGTGGTCAGCAATTGCAAAATTAAACGCATAGCTTCCTTCTACCCCCATTCTCAGGTCGGAGATGACGACCTGCCCTTCTCTCAAGTGAGCTTTGTAAAACCCCCGGGTAAACCAGATGAGCCTTTGGGCATCCCAGTGATTGTTCAGGCCCGCGAGCAGTTCCTCACCTCTGGGGTAGGTTTTGAATCGCACGGTGTCCTCGTGCTCCCATACGGCGAGATGAGCGACGTGGTAACGATCCTTTTCATTGACAACGATACGCCATAACAATGACGTAAACGGGAATGGCGTGCTGAGCGTGGATTGAAGCTGTGCCGGTGAGTTGCCCTGCTGCACCCAGGCGTCCCAAGTGCCGCACCCAGTAGAGGGGCAGCGCGTCCGATGTGTTTGCCCAGTAAAGCGTGGCCGACGGTCGCGCCTAACGCAGCTTGGGTGAGGGAATCCATGTATCACATCCTCCTGCGCCGCCCGGAGGCTACTGAACTCATCCGGCAACAAATTCCGGTGCGAAGCCGATGCTCCACAACACCACCGTGCCGACGCGCGTGGCGACCAAATAGACCAGCGCAGCTGTCAGGATAGCACCGCTGAACAGGATGGCTCTCTCTTTGCTGATACGCATCACAATCGGCAAACCGTCATAAATTAAGTAACCAGCGTAAACGGCTGCGAACAAAAACACCAGCATGTTGACAATCGGCTCGGGATACAGCAATGCAAAACCCGCAAAAAACAGCGGAGTGCAGGAGTATGCCGCTAAGGCGATCCCGTTGGCCGCGTAGTCGTCATGCTCTGCACCATACGTTTTCGCCATCCAATCGATGGCCCAGCCCAAGCCAAAGACGCCCACGAGCATGGCAGCGTAAGTAATGATATTCAACTGCAACGCACTTTGTGCCGTGAGCTTGGTGAGTTGCCCGTCACCTACCTGCCATCCAAATTGTGTGGTCGATATATAGGCGCAGACAGGGCTGATCAACGCCAGCAACGCTATGTAAGCCACATAGAGTTTTGTTGGACTCGCGTGTTCTTTGCGGATCGATTCCCATTCCTTGTCCGGGTGTGTAAACATTCCAAATGCGTGACTGAGTAACATCGCTTCACCTCTGTTTTTGTCGTGGTCGTAGATCGCTGTGGTCCCGCAACGGTTTAAATTGCCGGGTATAAGAGAGGCTACGAGGATTAACGCAGAGCGGATCACCGGACGCGTGATCAATGCTTCCTCTGCCGCACAGGCCTCGATGAAATTCAACCCCAGTACTCAAGAAACGCCTATGGCCGGTTTGCCAATCCGCATCCTGACGCCCTGAACCAGACAAAAGTAGATGCTGTTATGCAGTGGTTGGATAGCCTGAGTGCATTTCACCGCTTTGATAATACCTGTAAATTATCCAATACAATCACACATTTATTTCACTGGAAACTATTGATACTTGTAAAATATCATGACTTATGTAGACTTATTTCACTCAAATCATATCATCCAGATACCAAGATGCACTTCGTCGAACGCACAGAAGAACTCAACCAACTGAAAGAAATACAAGCGAGGAACAATCCAGCGTTTGTCGTTATTTATGGCCGTCGGCGAATAGGAAAGACGGAAACCGTCCGCCAGTTCTGCGAGAGCAATACCATCAACTATCTCGAGTTCGCCGGAAAACTGGATCAATCAAAAGCACAACAAGTACAAGGATTTGCAAGAAAACTGTCCAGATATGCCCCTGACCTGAACATGGGTGAAGTTAACTCCTGGCAGGATATTTTTTACTTGTTAGAGGACTACATAGAGTCTCAGCCAAAAGATAAAAGGTTAGTGATATTCCTGGACGAGTTACCCTGGATGGACACACAAAAATCAGGTTTCCTGGGTGATCTGGCCTCCTTCTGGAATGAATACTGCTCCAGAAAGAGCAACGTAACTCTCATCGTCTGCGGTTCCGCCGCCTCGTACATGCTTAAAAAAATATTGCTAGACAAAGGCCCCCTTCATGGCAGGGTAACCAACAAGATAGGGATGGAACAGTTCAACCTGAAGTCAACAAAAGTTCTCCTTGAGGCCAATGGCTGGAATTTATCTAACAGATCTATCACCGACATTTACATGGCCCTGGGCGGCGTTGCCAAATACCTGATATCACTCAATAGCCAATTAACACCCGTACAAGCCATTCAAGAACTATGCTTTTCAAAAAGCGCTCTACTAAAAGACGAGTACCAAACACTGTTTCACTCGCTCTTTAAAGATGCAAAAGCGCACTATGCCATTATGAACTTGTTGGCCAATCGATGGCAGGGGCTCACACAAGAAGAGCTTTCAAGAAAGACAGGGCTGAGCAGAGCCTATATTACGCGAGCATTAGATGAACTATCTGCTTCGGGCTTTATTCAAATGAAGCCGTTGTTTGGCAATAAGAAACGAGAAGCGCTTTACGTAGGCGCTGATATGTTTAGCTATTTCCATCATAAATGGATAGCTGCTCCTTCTATAAAGGACTGGTCGAAAACGGCCTTTACCCAGTCTTATCAATCCTGGTCTGGCTTTGCTTTCGAAAAAATCTGCCACTTACACGTCGACCAAATTAAAAGAGCATTAGGCATTAACGGCATCGCAACGAGTACACACTACTGGTCAACGGCAGCGGACGATCAGTCCAACCAAGGCACACAAATCGACCTTTTGATAAAACACGAGAACGGCAGTCGAGATATTGAACTGGTGGAATGTAAATATTATGAAGAGGCGTTTGTCATCTCAAAATCATACAAACAGGAACTCTTGCGAAAACGAGCCTTATTTAATGAAAGCACAGACAACAAATTCAATGTTCGGCTCGTACTATGCACAGCTGCGGGCGTTGCGCGAAACGAGCATTTTGATGAATTGAATCCACGAGTGGTTACGCTGGATAAATTGTTCGACTAGAGCATTGTCTAATGCTTTGCTCGCCATCACAGCGAACCAAACCGGCGAATAAAGAGATCATTCGCATGACACGAGAAACACATCAGAAGAAAATGGCGCGCCCGGAGAGATTCGAACTCCCGACCAAGTGGTTCGAAGCCACCTACTCTATCCAGCTGAGCTACGGGCGCAAGAGACGTACAGAGTTGTACGCTAGCGAAGCGGCATTATACGAAATGTGATGAATTAGGCAAATGGTTTCTGTGGAATAATTTCGACTATTTACTGGCGATTGGAGCTTCGGCGGTAACTCAGGCATAATCAGGCCTGATTTTTCAGGGATTTGATTAAGGTACGTCATGTTAGTTTTAGTGATTAATTGCGGTTCATCCAGCATCAAGTATCAGGTGATCAGTACGGAAAGCGAAGCTGTGCTGGAAAACGGCCTGATTGAGAATATCGGACAAGACAAGAGCTATGCGGAGGCACTGCAGGAAATCCTTACCGTTGCCGAAGCGCATCCCATCGAAGCCGTGGGTCACCGAGTGGTGCACGGCGGTGCCCATTTTACGGATGCGGTAGAGCTGACCGACGACGTGATTCGCACGATCGAAGCCTGCATCCCCTTGGCGCCGCTGCACAATCCGGCCAACCTGGCCGGCATTCAGGCAGCACAGGCCGCCTTTCCGCAACTACCGCACATTGCTGTGTTTGATACGGCCTTTCACGCCCGGATGCCAGAACCCGCCTGGCGTTATGCTATTGATCAAACCATTGCTGATAAACACGCGATTCGGCGTTATGGTTTTCACGGCACGTCGCACGCTTACGTAGCCATGCAGGCGGCCCAATATCTCGAACGCCCCCTGGACGAATTACGCCTGGTCTCACTGCACCTTGGCAATGGTGCCAGTGCCTGCGCCATCGAATTTGGGCATTCTGTAGAAACCAGCATGGGCATGACCCCGCTGGAAGGGCTGGTCATGGGTACCCGCAGCGGCGATATTGACCCCGGCGTGCTGATCAGTCTGGTCCAATCCGGCGAGTATACTGCACAGGAGCTTGATACGTTGCTGAATAAACAAAGCGGCCTGAAAGGGCTGTCCGGCATCAGCAATGACTTGCGTGAAATCGAATCTGAAGCTGAGGCGGGCAACGAGCAAGCGCGCCTGGCCATTGCCATTTTCGTGCATCGCGCCCGGAAATACATTGGCGCTTATGCCGCCGTCATGGGCGGTCTGGATGCCATCATCGTCACCGGCGGAATTGGCGAAAACAGTGCCTCCATGCGCCAGCGATTGTTGCAGCGATTTGACTTCCTGGGCCTCAAGCTGGATGAGCAGGCCAATGCAGACGCGAGACCAACCAAAGATGCGCCGGTGGCATTGGTGTGCAAACCCATCTCACGAGTCAAGGCGCTGGCAATCAAAACCAATGAAGAGTTGATGATTGCACGGCAAGCGCGTGAAGTCGTGCAGGCAAAACAGCCTAAAACAGTAAAAGGCCGCATTCCGATCGCGGTGAGTGCTCGCCATATTCACCTTGACGAAACGACCTTCAAAGCACTGTTTGGTGACGACGCTACGCCCACCCCTTACCGGGACCTCTCTCAACCCGGACAATACGCCTGCGAAGAAAAAATGAGCTTGATCGGGCCTCGTAACCGGCTTGATGGCGTGCGCCTACTTGGCCCCTTGCGAGGAAAAAACCAGATAGAAATCTCCCGCACGGACGAGTTTTTCCTGGGCATTGACGCCCCCGTACGCGACTCGGGACGCACAGAAAACTCCGCCCCCATTATCCTCGAAGGCCCCTGTGGCCGAGTAGAGCTGAAAGAAGGCTTGATTTGTGCCCGCCGACACATTCACATGCATACCGACGATGCGAAAGCCTTTGGTGTCGAAGATCGGGACGAGGTTGAAGTCGCGATTACCGGCGGCCCACGGGATCTGATCTTCTGCGATGTGCTGGTGCGTGTCAGCCCGGCCTACAAGCTGGAAATGCACATTGACACCGATGAAGCCAATGCCGCCGAGCTTTCCAACAACTACGACATCGAGTTGGTATACAGCGGGGTGGATGCGGCAGCGAGCATCCAAAAAGCACGTAAGCCACTGGCCTGAGTTGCGCACATTTTCAGCAAAACATTGCAAACAATTGAAAAAAGGGCATAAAATGCCCAGAGGCACCTTTGTAACGCTTTGTAAGGTTGTGGAATAATACAAAGCGTTCACTCTCTCTTCGATTGGAAGCCAAACCATGCCACAACAAGGACTTTTCGCCCAACGCGCGCTTGGCGTCGCCGCCCTTGCATCACTGCTGTTGATGTTGTCGGGATGCAATGCGATAGACAACTCGCTGGAGAACGCGCTCACGCTGGCCCTCCCGGAAACTCAGGGGCTACGTTTTATCGGCCAGGAAAGCGTGGTACACGAAGTCGTTGACTACTACGGCAATGAAAAGTACCTGGTGCTGGACTTCCGACACGACACAAGCCCGGTGGACGAACAAACGCTGCAGGCAAACGTCGACCACATCTGCATGGCGGTGTTCAAAAACCGCGAACTGGTCAAAAACCTCTCGGCGCAGGGGTACGATATGGTGTCCGTGTCCTTTGATCGTAATTCACAGTACGATTGTTTGTAGGTTTTTTTGGCTATTCCGCCACCACCACCCGATTCCTGCCTTGCTGTTTGGCTTGATAGAGGGCTTTATCGGCGCGCTCAAACTGCTCCTGGCGGCTTAACCCTTTCACCATCTGACTCACGCCAAACGACATGGTGATCTGCACCCGTTCATTTCGAAAATGGAAGGGAAGTTTTTCCACCATTTGCCGTGTTTTTTCCATCACCTCACGCGCAACTTCTGCCTCGGTTTCCGGTAACAAAATGACAAACTCCTCCCCGCCATAACGTGCAACAAAATCCGTTTTGCGAATGCGACGCCGCAACTCTTTCGCCATAATCTGAATTACCTTATCGCCTGCCAGGTGGCCGTAGGAGTCGTTGATGTTCTTGAACTTGTCGATATCAGTCACCACCATGGTCATGGGCTGTCCATAGCGTTGCCAGCGCTCAAACTCCAGATCCATTCGCTCCTCATAGGCTTCGCGGTTGGGGAGTTCGGTGAGCGCGTCCGTCAAAGCCCTTCGGTGCTCTTCCTGCAGCCGTTGACGCATGGCTTCGGTTTCATCTTCCATGCTGCGGAAGCGCTGCTGCATGACATCCAGTTGCTCCTGCAAGTCACTCTCCCGCTTTTCTTCCTCAGACATGTAGCTGGACAGGTGGGAGAGAATCGCATCCAGATTGTCACTCACCGCAGACTTGAGCTCATTAATTTCTGTGGCTTCTTCCACCGTAGATGCGATGGAGCTGACCTGGCTGCGCAACAATTCATCAAACTTGGTGCTGTTACTGTGCCACTCAAGATTTTGTGTACGGCTTTCGCCCAGAAACTCTTTGAATCGCGCGAGCCGCTCATCCATATGTTTCAAAAAGGCTTCGAAATCTCGCTGCCCTTTACTGATGGCAGAAATGACCAACCCTGCCAGATCGTCCAGTGTGGGGCCCAGCTCATACCAGTTCAGGCCGGATTCAATATTGGCTTTCAGCCGCTTGGCGTCCTCGATGGAGGTGTCCGGAATGATCATCTGCTCCAGCAGGTTCTTGAGCGACGAGCCGACATGCCCGGCAATGAGTGAAAAACCCGGTGTTTGCGCCTGATCCGCTTCTGCAGCCGGCAATAGCGTACCTTCCAGCGTTGCGGTGGAGAGATCCGTGACCGCCAGTTCGGTTTCATGCTCCGAGTAGGGCGCGTCTTCCGTCCGCTCCGGATTTTCCACGTTGTCGCTGGGTGCGGCGGGGCTGCCCACCGGGTTTGCGTCGCCGGCGGCGTTATTGCGATTACCAAACAGCTTTTGGAAGAAGCCGGGTTGATCCGTATCGACTTCGCCAATCTTTTCCTTGAGTGCCAACTCCTGCAAGGAGGCATATTCAGACAATAACGCCGGGTATTCCTGCAAGCTGCTGAGCCGGTCTTTGATTTGACGGGAAAAGTTTTTCAGCTGTTTTTTATGTGACTTGGAGATATCCAGATCGGCCAACTGGCTGGTCAGCTTCTCCAGGGATTCCAGCAGCACGCCGGAGGAATCAGCTTTACGCTCGTCCATTCGAACCACAACCTGCTCGATGGACTCCAGCCGCTTGTTCAAGGCAGACGTGCTGGGGTCACTGTTCCGTAGCAGGTTTCGCAGCTCGGCCAGTTCTGAATCCAGGCCTTTATCCTGGCCTTCGGCCGCCAGACTCACACGTACCAGCATACGCTGAAGCAGCTTTGCCTGCTCCTGAAGCCCCCGCTCTTTTTTTTCAAACTCATCAACTGCGTCAAAGTACTTGTTTTTCCAGCGCTGAATGTCAGAGCCGGAACTCTGCCCTTTTGTCATGGCGCGTTCCCTTTTAGCGACCTGGTTGCGTGTAATCTACCAAGTATAGTCAGTTTTTATTTGGGCGGTGACGTCATCCCCTGGATTGATGCAAAGCCTCGATCAACGCCGGCACATCATCTAGTGATCGCACTTCATGACCAGACTCATCCTCAGCAGGCTGAGCCTCCGGGTTATACCAAATCGCGTGCATCCCCACGGCTTTAGCGCCGGCAACGTCATCCGTGAGATGATCCCCGATGTGCACCGCCTCATCGGGCTGCACCCCTGCCAGCGCAAGCGCGTGTAAAAATATTTCCGGTTCCGGTTTACCAATACCCACATCGTCTGCGCTCACCATATGGTTAAAGTAATGATGCAGGCCAATCGTTTTGAGGTCAGCATTGCCATTGGTGATAGACACCAGCGGGTATCGATGACTCAACGCCTGCAGTAACGGCAACGCATTATCATAAAGCCTGACCTGTTGACGGGCGTGCCAGAAAACATGAAAGGCCGCTTCTGACTGTTCTGCGGCTTCGTCTTCTGCCAGACCGGCTTCCAGCATGAGCGTTTTTAACGCCTTTTTCCGCATAGCGGACACGCGATAGCGCAGGCTTTGCTCTTCCGCGATCAACGCGGCTTTGAACTGCACAAAATCCTTTTCCCGCAACAATGCCAGCACCTGGGGTAACCGTGATGCCAGCCAACCCGCCAGGTTTTTTTCTGCTTTTCGAATTACCGGTTCGGAGTCCCAGAGGGTATTATCGAGATCAATCGTGATTAGTTTTATCATCATGCCTCTTTCTTGTCTTACCTGCCCGTGGGTGGGCTTGATCGTACACCGCAGCCAGATGCTGAAAATCCAGATGGGTATAGATCTGTGTTGTACTGATATCGGCGTGGCCGAGCATCTCCTGCACAGCACGCAAATCGCCGCTGTTCTGCAGCATATGGCTGGCGAAGGAGTGCCGTAACATATGCGGATGCAGGTGCTGGGGCAGACCGTTCATCTGCGCCAGCCGCGCCAGACGAACCTGTACCGAGCGCGGGCTGATCCGCTGCCCTCGCTCGCTGACAAACAACGCGTACTCATCCGCATCCGCCCAGGTGGCTCGCAGCGGCAACCAGGCTTGAATCGCTGCCAGCGCATAGGCCCCCAGCATCACCACCCGGGTTTTCTTACCTTTACCCACCACACGCACTTCGCAGGATTCAGCGCAGTCATCCAACACAATATCCGCGAGATTCAATGCCACCAGTTCCGACAGCCGCATGCCCGAGGAGTAAAAAACTTCGGCCATTGCCCGGTCCCGACACGCATGCGGGCCATCGTCCTGCGTTTGCAGGAGGCCTTGCAGTGCTTCTGGCTCCAGCGTTTTGGGCAACCGTTTTTGCTTCTTGGGTGGGCGCACATCCAGCGCTGGATTGTGATCGAGTGCGCCTTCGCGAATAAGAAAGTGATACCACCGCCGCACCGAAGAAAGCAGGCGCTGAATGGACGTCGGGCTCAATCCCCGACGACGACAGGCCGTGACCCAGGCGCGAACGTGCGCCTCATCTGCCGCTTGCAGCATGGGAAGCGACTCTCCTTCGGCACCATCGGGTACGGAAATCTGCTCACTCTGGAGAAAGGCAAGAAAGGCCTGTGTGTCCCGCGCGTAGGCGGACACGGTGTGTGGTGAATACTGTTTCTCCACCGCCAGGAAATCCAGAAAACGTTGCAATTCGGCTGGCATAACCCTGCCTCACTGACTGGTGACACTGACCTTATTGGTTTTTCGAATACGTTCCTGCGCCAACAATGGGGGCAGAATTCGGCTGAGCGTATCACTGATGTATGAAAGAAAGAGCGTACCCATGCCACGATCAAAGTAATTCTGGTCTTTACTGCCGATACTGAACGTGCCCAGCAATTCACCAAAGCGTAAGGGAATCACGGCGGCAGAACCGACTTCGGCCTGTGCCTGGGGAAACAGGATGTCCAGGTGAGCGGGCTGCAACCGGCCACAAATTGCCCGTGAACTCTCAAGTACGTGCCCCAGCTCTTCCGTAATGGCACTCAACTCAACAATCTGTAGATTGGTGGCCGGATACTCATCTTCCCGTCCAAACAACAGCAGGCTGACGTGATCCAGTTTGAAGTCATTCCGAATACTGTCATCCAGTACGATAGAAACTTCTTCCAGACTTTTAGATTCTAGCAGGTTCAGCAACAGCCGCTTACTCTTTTCGAAGAAACGGTCATTCTCCCGGGCAACGGCAATAAGCTCGGCCATTTCATTGCGCAATTGATCGCGCTGTTCCCGAAAGATGTGCACCTGCCGCTCTACGAGAGAAATCGCCGACCCCGTCACATGGGGCACCCTGATTTCTTTGAGCAAATAGTCGTGGTCGACAAAGAACGCCGGGTGAGCCCGCAGATAATCCACCACGGCCGCTTCCGTCAACACAGGTTCAGACGACTCGCGAGGTGCGTCGATGGTTTGATTTGTCATTTCTTGTTTTTCTTTTTGTTCTTCCGTCATTCTTTTACCGCCTCAAAATTCTCGATATGACGTCGGCCCGCCTTTGGTCAGCCGGATTTATATACGAATCTGGCCTTCAAACACGCGGGTCGCAGGCCCTTCCATCCAGACAGGGTGACCCACGCCCTGCCACTTAATTTTCAGATTGCCCCCGGGCAGTTTGACTTCCACTTCTTCATCCAGCAATCCACGCAAGATCCCGGAAACCACCGCTGCACAGGCCCCCGTACCGCAGGCCAGCGTTTCACCGGTGCCACGCTCAAATACGCGCAGCCGAATAAATTTCCGGTGCACGACTTCCATAAAGCCGATATTGGCTTTCTCCGGGAAGCACGGGTGCGCTTCAAGCACGGGGCCCCACTTGCTCACCGGTGCTTTTTTCACCGAGTCCACGACCAGCACCCCATGGGGATTTCCCATGGAGACAACCCCCAGCTTTACCTGCCTTTCCCCTTTGTCGGTACTGAACGTGACCGGGTATTCCGCAAGCGAGTCCACGTTTGGCTCCAGGGCGACCGGGGGCACAAAAGGTACTTGCGCGGGCACAAGAACCGGTGCGCCCATATCCACACGCACCCAGCCTTTTTGAGTCATCTGGAGTTCCAGCAGACCGTTGGCTGTTTCCACTCGAATGCGCTCTTTCGCGGTCAACCGGTTTTCAGTCACGAAGCGGGCAAAACAGCGTGCGCCATTGCCACAGTTCTGCACCTCACTGCCATCGGCATTGTAAATACGGTAGCGAAAATCGGCATCCGGTCGACCGGGAGGCTCAACAATCAACAACTGATCAAAGCCCACCCCAAAATTCCGGTCAGATAACTTTTTTACTTTCTCAGGACGAATGTGCACATGCTGACTGATGGCATCAATCACCATGAAATCATTTCCCAGGCCATGCATTTTGGTAAATTTTATCAACATGCCACTACATACCTAATCCACGCGCGCCTCACTGCCACCCTGCCGAGCCCTCGCTGTTATCCAATGACGGTCAAGGGTTACCCGATGACGGATTCCAGTGCCAATTGATCCTCGATCGTTTCACGCTTGCGCACGACATGCACCTGATCGTCAGCGACCATCACTTCCTGCGCCCGGTTGCGGGAGTTGTAATTGGAGCTCATGGTAAAACCATAGGCGCCCGCAGAACGGACCGCAAGCAAGTCGCCTTCCTCGATGGCCAGTGAACGATCCTTGCCGAGAAAATCACCCGTTTCACAGATCGGCCCGACAATATCATACTCCTGCGTCGCACCCGCTCTGGGTGACACAGGAATAATCTCCTGCCAGGCACCATACAGGCTGGGGCGAATCAGGTCATTCATCGCTGCATCCACCACCGCGAAATTCTTTCCGTCGGTGGGCTTAATGTATTCGACTCGGGTGACCAGAATGCCCGCATTGGCGGAAATGCTTCTCCCGGGCTCCATCACCAGCGTCAGCGGTCTGCTCCCCAGACGCGCTTTCACCTGACTCACGTAGGTGGATGGGTCCGGAGGGGTTTCATTGCGATACCGAACGCCAAGGCCGCCGCCCAGGTCCAGGTGCTTGATCTGAATGCCCGCTTCAGCGAGGGCGTCAATGAGGGCCAGGACGCGATCCAGCGCATCCAGAAATGGGGCGACATCCGTCAACTGCGAGCCAATATGACAATCCACCCCGATGACCTGAATATTGGGCAGGGATTGCGCGAGCCGATACGCTTCAGCAGCGGTATCCACAGAAATGCCGAATTTGTTCTCTTTTAATCCGGTAGAAATGTAAGGGTGGGTTTGCGCATCCACATCCGGGTTCACCCGAAACGAGACCGGCGCAACCTTGCCCAGCTCACCCGCCACCTGATTCAAGCGCTGCAGCTCCGGCAGGGATTCTACGTTAAAACAGTGTATGCCGACTTCCAGAGCGCGACGCATTTCCTCGGCCTGCTTGCCCACACCAGAGAACATGACCTTATCCGGACTCCCCCCGGCGCGCAGCACGCGTTCGAGTTCGCCAACTGACACAATATCAAAGCCGGAGCCCAGTTTGGCCAGAACACTCAACACGCCCAGGTTGGAATTGGCTTTTACCGCGTAGCAAATGAGATGGGGGGTCTCACCAAACGCCTGGTCATAGGCCCGGAAGTGGCGCTCCAGCGTTTTGCGCGAGTAGACGTAAAGCGGTGTGCCATGAGCCTGCGCAAGTTGCTGCACAGGCACGGATTCGGCCATTAATGTGCCGTTCTGATACTCAAAATAATCCATGAAAGAGGCGTTCCTGAATTCCAATCACTTACATTCGATGACATCCGGCGCAAACACGCCCGGAAGCACGTTTACTCCGTCGTTCTCTTATCGGACTCAGCCGATTCGTCGCCTGCCTTACGTGCACCACCGGTATCAATAATCACGCCGGTCGCATCTTTCAACGCCTCTTTTTCAACGGCTTTGGGCGGTTGCTGCCGCGCATCCACACCGTCCGCCGACGGCAGATACAAATCCCCTTTCTGACCACACCCGGCAAGCATGGCAACAAGCAAACTGCCAAACATGCCCACACAGGCAAGGCGACGAAATTGAGCGGCTAAAGACTTCATGGCGTGCACCGGTACACTTTTTTCAGACAATTAGCGCAGTATACCGATAACTGGGGGGATTGCCTACAGTCGCTGTCCTGCGGCGGCATGGGGGCAGCCTCAGGAAAAGTCCCGAATGGCCTCATTCAGGGCACTTTCGAGCGCGTACTTGTACTTCAGGTACTGAATGGTTTGCAGCTGCACCTGGTATTCTTGCTGATCCATGTCATGGGGCAAGCCGAGGTCGGTGATATAGCAGGGGTAACTTGCGCCGGTCCTGCGCTGCGCAATGATGTAGTGGGCCACGGCAGGAATCAGCCGTGCCCCGTACTCCATGTGCGAGAATTCGTGATGGTCACAAAAAATATCAAACTGCAGCTCGCCCTCCATGCCCACCGTGCCAATAGCCTGAACATCGAAATACCGCTGAGGATCACCCGCCAGGCTCACATCCACGTCCCTGGCCTTGAAAGGCCGCCCTGCTCCACCCTGCTCCAGCCGATAAAAGCGAATGTCTTTATCAAGCCACACATCATCCAGATCCGCCCGCATCTGTCGACGCTCGCTGACGGCGGACAGAAATCGCGAGAGTGGCGAAAGCAGCGTCGACTCACTGTGAAACGGGCAGGTATAGGTAAAAAAGGAGCCATGCTCGTCGATGACGTAGATTTCTGCCAGTTTGTCCTGGGCGTAGTAAAACACTTGAATCGACTCGCCATCCAGCGCATTCACCACCGCTCGCAGCCTAGGCTTATCGCTGAAGGCATACCGATCCAACACCAGACGAGAGGTATGCTGTTGCGGTTGCGCGAGATAGGTAAACAGCTCAATCACATTATCAAATCCGGTAAACCTGGGTTGCTGTTCAACAAACTCGATCAGGAAAAAACGTTGGTCCAGCTCGATCACATAGCGAATATCCTGCCCGCCCTGTTCGCCAAAACAAGCGTCTTCCACATCGGCGAACAGCTCCCCCACGCGCCGGGAAATGGCAGTGGCACGGGATTGATCAAAGCAATACACATGAATGTCGGGCCGCTTGTGCCCCTGATCCATCACCAACAGGTGTGCCAAATGATTTTTCAGACACTGAACAAGCGTATCCCCCAGCTCATACCGATTAACGGTCACTTCATTCCAGCTGTTAATGGTGACCTGATCCAGCGTGGAGACCAGGTTTTGGCGGGTTTCGCTGTAGCCCAGCGAATCGTTTCGATTGCTCAGTTTATGCAGCCCTTTTTCCGCATAGCGCTTCAGCGGATCAAATCCCACATTAATGAACAAAAGAATGTTCACGGGATGGGCCTGGCTGCGGAAAGCCATTTGCGCCAGATGTGGCAAGGGCATGGGCATCGCAGACTGAATACTGGAAACAATGCTTCGAAGCTCAAACATTGTGACTTCGGTTTGCCCTGGCACCAGACCCAGCCGCGTTGAACGGTCCAGCAGGCCATTGTAATGACACCAGACCAACAGTTCGATCAGGCTGTTGGAGCGACGCAACGCCGGGTAAAATGCCGCATCGGAAGGCGTCTCCAATGCGCGGTAGAGCAGCCAGCCCTGACTTTTCTCGCCACCGGGCAGGCTGCTGGCATGATGGAACGCCAGGTTTTCTTCCGCCAGCGAAGGCGCAATGTTCGGGTTAATAAACTCCTGTTTACCTGCTTTTCGCTGAAAAGCGGCATAAAGCTTTCGCCCCAGCAGGTTCATGTCCTGGGCGTTGATGGCGGCTTTTAGCTTTTGACTGCGCGTGTAGCCGGCGAGAAAGCGGTAACAATGCGTCAGCTCGTTCACAATGATCTTGCGTTCTGCGGTCACCTGGAGCACATGCCATTGCTGGCGGGTATCCAGATACTCAAGTTCCTCTTTTCCCCACGCCCACTCGTCGACCAGCCGCTCCATCGCCTCCCGTCGCCAGGATTTCTGTCGGCCGGCCACTTTCGTTGTCAACTTTTCACCAACCTTCAGGTAAAAGCACTTGCGCAGCAGCATGAGCCGATCCGGTCGCTCCTGCCGGATCAGGTACTGTTCAAGACGACGATAGACCATGACATACGCGTCGAGATCAATGTCATCCCAGCGCCCCAGATACACATTCTGCTTGAACTCCAGACTGAGGTTGAATTGTTTCGGTAATTCCGCCGCATAGAGCTCGGTCAGCAACAGCTTGAGCACGGACTTGTAGGGGGCATCAATGGCCTTGTAGAGCTGCCACATGCCGGCGCCCACAAACTCCCCATTGGGGATGCGGGCAATACTGCCAAAATCGATATACTCTTCTGCATTGATAAAGCGCTGCCGGATCAACCATTGCGTCCAGGTATCGTACTCTGGCTCCATGTGCGCCGGAATCAGCCACCACAGCGGGTAACACCCGGTCAGCAGGATACCGGTACGATAAAATTCATCCAGCAATAAAAAGTGTTGTGCGGTGCCGCAATCCTCCTCATCCGCGGTGGCCGCGGCCCGCCCCGCCCGAAATTCACTGGCACTCATAATGAAAAAGTGGACTTCCAGACCGCGGGAATCTGCCCAGTCAGAAATCAACTGGCACTTTTTCTCAAGCTCGATACGCTCCGGCGAAGACAGCCCTTCACGCACACATAGCCAGATATCCAGGTCACTGCCTTCGCGCTGGGCAATGCTACCGGTGCTCCCCATCAAAAAGATGCTTTGTATGTCGGGGGTGTACCGGGGTTCCCGCTTGTATTTAAATGTCTTGCTGTGGCGCAGGGCGGCACTGATGACCCCCTGCTCCGGTTCATACTGGCTCACTTTGTGGGGACAGTTCCGGGACACAAAGCCCGGCAACAGGGGATGGTTGACGTGAAACAACAGCGGAAGAATGTCGAGCACCACTTCCTGACGCGCTCCCAGAGCAAGCCGGGTGCGCTGCATGCGCACCTCATTCAGCGCCAAAAACCGGCTCACCACGGCCTTGAGGAGTTTACGATCCACCCCTTCCTGAAAATTCGGCACCAGAGGTTTGTTTTTCGCCAGATAACTCATAGGTTAACAACTAATTGGCTAGAGTGCGTGGATGAACTTCATGACGCGAAAGATCCGCGCTTACCTGTCCAGCGCTTGATCTCCCCGGAGGTATTGTGCATTCTGTGCAATTCGCGTCATACTTTTGGTCACAACCGGTTTTCCCTGCTGACGTTTACACGCAAGGTGCTCCTTTGAAAGAATACACCATTAGTCGCATCCGAACCAAAAACACGCTGGCAGAAACGCCAAAATCTGCCAGCATCGGCATCAGCTCGCTGGGCATGATTGAGTCGGTGTGCGATCACAGTGAAAAATTTTTCGGCTACCCGACGGATCAGCTGATCGGATTTCCGTTCAACAAGCTCGTCCCCGCGTCGGTTTATGACCCCAACGCACCGCACTTTCGGGATTTGCTGGCGCGCGGTGATTCGATTGAAACCACCTTTCAACACAAAACCGGCTTCTTTTTCATCGCCCGCATGCAATTGAGTGCGGAAAAGAAATCCGAGGAGTTTTCCCCGAAGGAATACAGCATTGCCAAGATGGCGCCGAAAACCCAACCCACCTCCCTGGCCGATTGCCAACAGTTCGCTCGCCTGGGCGTGTGGGAATACCTCAGCACATCGCGCAGCTTCACTTGGTCGGATGGTGTGTTCAAACTGTTTGAGCTGGAACCGGGCGCAGACATCAATCCGGAGCACGCGCTGTACTACTTCCACGAAGACCAGCACAAGATCAAAGGCGCGTTCCGGCGTTGCCTTCAATCCGGCGAGTCCTGGAGCATTGACCTCCAGATCATTACTGCTCGAAACAAGGTCCGACAGGTGCGGGTGGCTGGTAAGGGACACACCCAAAACGGGAAAGTGACCCGGATGACCGGCATCATTCAGGATATCAGTGAGATCCATCAGGCGCGCAAAGAGAAATCCTTCATCCACAATTGTGTGAACGGCATTCTGCAGAGTTCCGACGATCTGATCCTCACACTGGACAGCAATTTGAAGGTCATTCTGTTGAATGGTGCACTCAACAAGCAGTTTGAAGCCACATTCGGGGAAACCCTGCAGATTGGCCAGCCAATCATGAATGCGCTCACGCACCACCCCAATGAAAAACGCATCTACCAGCGACTCTGGGAACGCGCCCTGACGCGGGACAGCTTCTGTGTGGAAATGCCGCTTGCGCAACGTGAAGAAGACATGCCGGTGTATGAGATGCACTTTCATCGCATCATCGACAACGATGGCGAACTTCTGGGCGCGTGCAGTATCGCCAAAAACATCACCTCGCGCATCAATGTGCAGGAGAAGCTGAACTACATGGCCCGCCATGACCCGCTGACCGGCCTGTATAATCGGCGGGAATTCCAGAACCTGCTCGGGCGGAGCATCGGCAATGCCAAGAAACGGGGCACCGTCCACTCACTGCTGTACATGGATCTGGAAAATTTTTATCAGCTCAATGATCAGGCGGGCCAGTCGGCGGGCGATACCCTGCTCCGTGAGGTGGGCCAGATTCTATCTTCCAAAGTCCGTCAACGGGATGCCATTGCACGTATCGGCAGTGACGAATTTGCCGCGCTGTTGGAAAACTGTGGTGATCAGGAAGCGGAGCGCGTCGCCGAAGGTATACGGGATGCCATTCGCGATTTTGAGTTCAGCTACCAGGATCGCAAGTACAAGATCGGTATCAGTATCGGCGTTGTGGCCATCACAGACCTGAGCGACAGTCCGGCCAAACTGATGAAGCTGGCAGACAACGTCTGCTACGCAGCGAAAACCGCCGGCGAGAACCGGGTGCACGTCTACCGGCCCAAAGCGCTCTCTCAGGAAGCCGAAGAAAAAAGCCTGGCCACCATTGATCTCATCAAACGCGCGCTGGAATTCAATGACTACTTCAAGCTGTTCGCACAGTCTATTAAACCCATCACCAGTGCGGTGTGGGGAGATTACTTTGAGGTGTTCGTGCGCATTTTTGATGAGCGCGGCAATCTCGTGCTGCCGGACGAATTTCTGCCGACCGCAGAAGAGTATGACATTACCCGCGACATTGATCTGCTCGTGGTCGGCAATGCATTAAAGTGGCTTAAGTCACGGGGGCACCTGTCGCACCGCTTAAAGCAGATGTTTATCAATGTGTCCGACTGCTCCGCCCGCCACCCGGGCTTCACCGAGAAACTCATACAAGTGATTCAGCAAAGCCGGGTAGATCCAGCCAAACTGTGCTTTGAGGTCACTGAACGGTTCTTTCTCTACACGCCCGAGCTGGCGCAGGACTTTATTCACGCCCTCAAACCGCTAGGATGCGCCATTGCGATCGATAATGCCGGTGCTGAAGCCTCGAATTATGAGTATCTCACCCATTTTGATGTGGATTATGTCAAAATCAGCGGGACCACCATGAATCAGGTCGCGACAGATCCCATCAAGCTGGTCATGGTAGACGCGCTGCATCGCATTGCGTCCATCTCCGGTAAGCAGACCATCGGACACCACATTGCTGACGATCACTGTCTGGCCGAAGCGAGAAAGCTCGGTCTGCATTTTGGCCAAGGCATCAAGCTCGGTGATGTCATGGCGGTCGCGGATTTCGACGAACACCAGTCGCCCGCCGCACCGAACAAAGCCGCCCCCGGCTGATCCGGCCCACAGAATTCAAGAGAACAGAAGAACAGAAGGGAAGAGAATCAGGGATGCTCAAGAAAACGTTACTCGTCATACTGGCCACCATGGTGGCTCTGGTGCTGATGCTCCTGTACAACGCGTTGAACTACCCCTCACAACAACCGCCGCTGGCCTCGACCCCAGAACGCCTCGAATTGACGGCCGAGCAGCAACGCGCGGCCACTGAACATTTACAGGCAGCCATTCGTATCCCGACGGTCAGCCAACCACGCCCGCTCGGTGAAGCCGCACCGGAATTCGACGCTTTCCGAGCATTACTGCACGCGCGTTATCCACAGGTGTTTGAGCAACTTGAACTCACGCGAATACAGAAAGACAGCCTGCTGCTCACATGGCCTGGGACCGCGCCGGAAAAACCGGCGGGATTGGTGATGGCACATATGGACGTTGTGCCCGCAGATACCTCCTCGCCGGAGAATTGGCCACATGCCCCATTCTCCGGTGATCTGGCCGACGGCTATATCTGGGGACGCGGCGCAATGGACGTCAAAGCCAGCCTGATCGCCCTCCTGGAAGCCGTCAACTTACTGCTCACACAGGGCTTTTCGCCTACGCAAACCCTCTACCTCGCCTTTGGTCACGATGAGGAGCTGGGCGGAATGGCGGGCAATCGACAGATAGCCAATCACCTGAAGGCACAGAATGTCCGACTCGCCTGGGTGCTGGATGAAGGCTTCTTTGTGCTCAATAACATGGTACCCGGAGTTTCTGCGCCGGTCGCCATGATTGGCATCGCAGAGAAAGGGTATCTCAATCTCAAGCTGAATCTCGAACGGCCGGGCGGACACTCTTCCACCCCCCCGACACACACCGCCATCGGAGAAATGAGTCAGGCCATCCATCAATTGGAAACCCAGCCCATGCCGGGCGGCTTATCCGGCCTCGCGGGGACGACGTTTGACTGGCTGGGCCCGGAATTGCCCTTTCTCCCCCGGCTACTCTTTGCCAACCAGTGGCTGTTTGCGCCGGTCATTGAAACCGCGCTGTCACGCGGCCCCGCCACCAATGCATTAATGCGCACCACCTCCGCTGTCACGCTGATCGATGGTGGCACCAAGGAGAATGTTCTGCCCAACCAAGTTCAGGCCGTGGTGAATTTCCGGATCAGCCCGACGGATTCCATTGACAGCGTGAAGGCGCACGTTCGCCGAGTCCTGCCCAACGACGACATACACATCAGTCAATATGGCCTGACTTCGTCCGAACCTTCCCCGGTATCCAGTACCGAATCCCCATTTTTTCTCACACTGGGCACACTGGCCAGAACACATTTCCCTGGCGCAATCATTGCTCCGGCTACGGTGGTGGGCGCGACGGACAGTCGTCACTACGCCGACATTGCGGACAACATTTACCGATTTCAACCCATCCAATTGGACAAACCCGACGTAAAACGCATACACGGTCATGGCGAACGTATTGCAGAATCGGACTACCATCGCATGATTGAGTTTTATGCCCACTTGCTGTCTCTTTCACTCACAGATTCTCGCTCAGGAAACCCGACACCATGAATCGACTCTCCACACTCATGCAGTTGCTGTTGCTGTTGCTGTTGCTGTTGCTGTTGCTGTTGCTGTTGCTGTTGCTCAGCCTGCTGGCCACGCTCTACGGATGCAATGGCGACAGCGGCGGTCGATCCATCGAAGAGATTCAGGCGTCCGGCACATTGAAGGTGCTCACCCGCAATGCCCCCACCACCTGGTTTATGAGCCGGGATGGCGAGCCCATCGGCCCGGAATATGACATGGTGGAAGCCTTTGCCGCCACATTGGGGGTACAGGCAGACTATGTCGTGAAAGACACGATCCAGGACATTTTGACCGCGCTTCAGGCCGGCGAGGGGGATTTTGCGGCTGCCGGCCTGACCGTGACCCCGGAGCGGGAAGCCCGATTTCTCTTCGGACCCAGCTATCTCGAAGTGAGCCAGCAAGTGGTGTGTCGTCGAGATAATGTACACCCCGAATCCGTAGAAGAGTTGCTTGGGCTCAACATCGAAACCATCGCTGCCAGCAGCTACAGCGAGCAACTCGCCGTGCTGAAGCAGGAGTCCTACCCCGACCTGGCCTGGACCGAATCCACAGACCACGACACCGAGCAATTACTGAACCGGGTCTGGGAAGGTGAGATTGATTGTACCGTCGCCGACTCCCATATCGTCGACCTCAACCGCCGCTACATGCCGGAATTGAGTGCACCCTTTAACCTGACGCGTGAGCAGCCACTCGCCTGGGCCCTGAACAAGAACAACAGCACCCTGCAAAAAGCGATGCATCGCTGGTATTCGGAGTTTGAAAAAAGCGGCCGACTGGAAGCCGTCCAAGAGCGCTATTTCGGCTACTTTGACGCCTTTGACTATGTGGATTTGAACACACTCGTCAAACGCATTGATGCCCGCTTTCCGAAATACGATGACTGGTTTCGCGAAGCGGCAGAAAAATTTAATCTCCCCTACACGCTCCTGGCGGCGCAGGGCTATCAGGAGTCCCACTGGAACGCCAAGGCCAAAAGCCCCACCGGCGTACGAGGTATCATGATGCTCACCCAGCCCACCGCCAAAGCCATGGGCGTGACTAACCGCCTTGACCCCAAACAGAGCATTTTTGGCGGTGCCAAATACCTCGCCCAGTTACGTGAACGCTTCCCGGAAGAAGTCACCGAACCCGACCGCACCTGGCTGGCACTGGCGGCATACAACGTAGGGCGCGGCCATCTGCATGATGCGCAGGCACTGGCGCGGGAAATGAAGCTCAGCCCGCACCACTGGCGCGACATCAAACAAGTCCTGCCGCTGCTGTCGCAAAAACGCTATTACAAAAAGCTAAAATACGGCTATGCGCGAGGCTCGGAGCCGGTGCGCTATGTGCAGCGCATCCGGGAGTATCAGCATGTGCTCGAAAACCAGCTAGTGGCGGAGTAATCCCCCCAGGTTGCTCGGGCGATTACCGCCTGAAAGCCCGAGCAAGGTTGTTTTCACTGCCTACCGGTCTACACTTACTGAAGTACAGTCCACTCACCCTCAAGCTCACACAGTCCCATGTCTGAAAACCTCGCCGGTCACATCATCAACGGCGCTTACCGCATTGAAAGCCAGCTGGCCGATGGCGGCATGAGCATCGTCTACCTGGCCACCCAGCTGAGTTTGTCCCGGCTGGTAGTGCTCAAAGTGTTACGGGCGGGCTTCATTGACGAAGACTTCGTGAACCTGTTCCTGCGCGAGGCCCGGATTAACAGCCAATTGAACCACCCCAATGTCGTCAGTGTGGTGGATTTTGGACGCACCGAAGAGGGCCTGGTATTTCTGGCCATGGAGTACCTGGACGGGATCACGTTGGACGACTACGTCACGCACGAAGCAGGATTACCGCTGTCACAAATCGCCTGGGTGATCGAGCAGGTCTGTGCGGGTATTCAGGCAGCCCATAAATTGAACGTAGTCCACCGGGATCTAAAACCGAACAACGTGATGATCTCACGGCTTACCGGCGATTCCACCACCATCAAAGTGCTCGACTTCGGCATCAGCAAACCATTGTCTGAAGAAGATCTTAAGCACACCAAACTGGGCATGGTGATGGGTACGCCCGGCTATCTCGCGCCAGAGCAGATTGAGGGCAGAATCGATATCGACCAGCGGGCCGACATCTATGCGCTGGGGGGCTTGCTGTACTTCATGGCCGCCGGTAAAAAACCGTACGGAGGGGCCAGCCGCGAAATCATACTGGCCAAACAAATCTCGGAAGCCCCCCCCAAGCTGGACCCACTGGAAATTCATGACGAAGCCTGCGTGGCGCTTCAACCAGTGATCGATAAAGCCATGCAGATCGACCGTCACCAGCGCTACACCGATGTGACCGCGCTTTGGCAGGCAGTTGCGCACATCGCACAAAAACAGCGAGGGCAATCGCGGACGCCACCACCCAATCAGCCAAACATAGCGGAAGCCGATGCCCCCGCCCGCTACCAATTTGTGTTCACCGGTAAACTCGTTGCCAATACACCACCCGACGTCGCCAAAGCCGCACTGGTAAAAACATTCAAAATCAGCGCAGACTCTGTGGATAAACTGTTCCTGAGCAAACGCGCTGTGGTCAAGAAAGACATCTCCTTTACCGATGCGGAAGCCTTCAAAGCCCAGTTTTTCAAGGCGGGCTGTCTGGGGTTTGTTGAAGAAATGCAAGGCGCTACGCGCGTGATTGCCTCACGAAATCCTCGCAGCAACGATACCAGCCTGCCCAGTTACATTGAGCCCATCCGGATTGATCACGTTGCTCCGAAACAAAGCACCAGCGCAGCAACCCATCCATCCGACTCACAGCACACTTTTGGTGCCAGCTTTCAAACGCTTAAGCCTGTGACGGATAACGTTAAAAAGAAACGCCCGGCCCTGTTCACGATTCTGGTACTTGTGCTCATTCTGGCCGGGCTCACCACCTCCGTTGCACTGAGCCCCACTTTGCGCTACGCCGTTCAGGACGCTTGGATGGCGATGATACAGGGCTATGAACCACCGCGCGGTGTCACCCCCGACGAAATTCGAATTGGCATGAGTGCCGCATTCAGCGGCAGCGCCCGCGAGTTGGGCCGAGGTATGCAGGCAGGCATTGAGGCGTATTTTCGTGCCCGCAATGACGCTGGCGGTATTCACGGCCGCATGTTGCGGCTGATTCCCAAAGACGACGGCTATGAACCCATGCAGGCGCAAACCAACATTCAGGCGTTTCTCACCGGCGAGGACGCCGCGCTCGCGATGGTTGGCAATGTGGGCACGCCGACAGCAAAAGCCATCATACCCGTCGCGTTGCAGGAAAAACTGCTGTTGTTTGGTACGTTTTCCGGTGCCAGCCTGCTGCGGAATAGCCCGCCCGACCGCTACGTTTTCAACTTCCGAGCCAGCTATGAAAAGGAGACTCAATCGCTGATCCACTACTTCGTGAAGGTGCTGAATATCTCACCCAATGCCATTGGCGTGTTCTATCAAAATGACAGCTTTGGCAAGGATGGATTGACCGGCGTGATTCGCGCACTCCAGGAATATGGGCTCACGCTGTCCGACATTCCCACGGCCACCTATGAGCGCAATACGGCGATGGTCTCGGATGCAGTGACGTACTTTTCTGCAAAAAATGCCCAGATCAAAGCCATCATAATCATTGGCACCTACTCTGCGAGCGCGGATTTTACGGTAAAGCTCAAAGACACCGGGTATGCCGGACACATTGCCAACGTGTCATTCGTAGGCTCACGGGCCCTGGCAGCGCGCCTGCATGAGGAGCACCCGGACTACGCCCGGGGCGTCATCGTCTCGCAAGTCGTTCCCCATTACGACGCATTTTCCACCGTCATGATTGCGTATCGGGACGCGCTGAAAAAATACTTCCCCAATGAGTCGCCGAACTTTGTCTCTGCCGAAGGCTACCTCACCGCCAAAGTGTTTACGGAAGGCTTAGAACGCGCCGGCCGGTACTTCACCGTTGAGTCACTCGTGGATACCTTGTCCGCCATCGAAAACTACGACGCCGGCATCGGTGAACTGGTCAGCTTCTCAGCGGAAGACCATCAGGCCAGTCACCGCGTGTGGGGCACACGGATTAACGCTGACGGCGCGTTTGAAGCGCTGGATCTTGAGAATGTGACGGTGGAGTGAGTGCTGCCGATGATGAACCCCTCAGGTAAAGCCCGTCAGCTTTTTATCGTCTCTTTCATTTTCCTGACAATTTTCTCAAGGGCAATGAGATCCTCTTCAGAGGGGTGTTCCTTCTTGGGCACATGAACAAAAGCAACGGGCCTCCGAGGGCTCTGTTTATCACCCCACTGCAACCCAGACCGGTATACCGCATTACAATAGAAGTAATTGAAATCCGAGTCTTTGATTTCAATGTTTTTGTCTACAAGAGAACGGCAGGGCCCACGCACAAACCAGGATTCATGCTCTAAGTAAAAACACAGAAGATGAATCGGCCCATGAAGGAATACTAATAAACTGTTCAAGACGGCAGAGCTGGAGATTAAGCTCTGCGGAATTGGATTCGCCTTGGTCTCCAATCGTAATGAGCTGATTCCCGAATGCTCTCCCATCAGGATAAGACCATCCGGTGGCGTATTTGCCAGTGCGGCGACTAATTTTTTAACGCCATTGTCATCCACAGACAACTGCAGGTGACTACATTCAGTACCATATCGCCCAAAATACCCAAGTGCAAGGTTTCTGCTGGCATTGAAGTGTCCCGAAAAGGTGTCAAAAGACGTGATAAGAATTTTTCCAGTCATTCAATGGCTCCTTTATCGATCACGAAGACTTCAATACTCATAAATCGCAATTTCCCGCGCATGCCGTTCCCGATCCGGGTCCTTCAGCGCCACGGTTTGCTGAAGAACATCGAGGTAAGCCTTCGGTACGCCAATTTCCTGTGCGCCCACCACCACATGATTCAAATACCACTCAAAGGGCAACAATGTTGCATCCAGAGCCGTGGCGGTGTAGGTAAACGCTTCAATTGCCTCACCCGTTGCGACTTCAACGCACACGAGCTTCTCCTGATAGCCTTGCCCAAGCCCCTCGAATGCATCCAGTAGAGGCTTGTCGGCTTCTGCCAGGTCGTACAGAGCGCCAATAACGCAATGATGTGATGCCCCAGTCCAATACGCATCACATTTGCCTGAACCGTCCCTGCCCTGCTTGTGAAAACGCAGACTGTGCTGTGCTAAACGGGCACGCCCGATACGCCGGGCACTGGGCGTTCTCGCCTGCAATCGGGCAAGGGACATGTTGGAGCCATAGGCGAAGTAATGCACGCCACTACCCTCAGGGGTTCAGGGCAGCGATGAGTTCGATCAGTAGCTTTTTCTCTTGCTCGACAATACGTTCATTAAACTTGTAGGGGTACGTGTTGACGCAAGCGGCCGCAATATCCATACAATAGGACAAAATGTGCCCGGTGGTTTCCTTCCGCTGATCTTCCGGCTTCGCTGCCAGTTTCTCAATACAGAGCTGGCGCAGGTCCGAGAGCATTTCCTGGCTGGGCTGCGCCCGCGTGAACCGATCCACAAACGAATAGATATCCTCCTGGGCCACCACCTCCACACCTTCACTGTTCTTACTGATCCGGCAAAGATGCTCCACGGTGAACTGGTAGAGAATTTTAAGCTCCTTTTCCTGATTCTTCCCGTCGGCCCAGATCATTTCGATGACAGGAATCAGTTCAAGCAAGTAGATGTGTGCATCCTTGAGGTCGTATTTATCAAGATACCTGCTGATGTCCAATGCTTCGCTCCTCGTCCCACGCGGGTAAATCGGCCTGTTCCCTTTCACTTTAGTTGAGATCAGCCTTCCCGGCAACGCTTCTCACTCTGCGTGCCATGTACGCAGCAGGCAACATCAAGGGCAGCACAACGACTGCGGTGGAAACCATATCTCCCCACGTGTGGTACGCCTGATAGCGCATCAGCAGACAGTACAGACCCATGGAGCCCCAAAACAGCACTGCGACGGTGCGCCCCACCAGGGAAAGATGCATTCCCAGCGCCAGGGCAAGGGCGGTATGCGTACTGTAATCCAACGCCAATTGGGGCCAGAGTGCCCAGGTGTTATCGATAGCCATTACGGTGTAGATCAGGCCGACATTGGCCAATGCACTGGCAAACAGTTTTGCACCCTGCAAAGCACCATAACGCCGTCCAAAAAGCCCCAGTTCAAACAGCACACAAAAAAGCAGCAACGGAATGTACGCATCCGCGATCAGATCCCATTGTTCATAGCTCAGCGCTTGCAAAGCCGTTACTCCCCCAAAAAACCATGATTACCCCCTGTTATCTGTCTCAGTCTGAACTATGCTAAGAACACATCCTGTCCCGCTTTTCTGTTATATGGAGATAACAATGCACGTCAACATTCCGGCTGTAAAGCCATTCGCATTAGTGGGTCTGCTGTTACTTGGGCTGACTGGCTGCAACGACGAAGCATCAACCACGCAAACCATCGAACCAACACTTCAGGTCACGCTGTCAGATAACCTGCACGCTAACAGCGTACCCCCAGAAAAAACCTTTTCTGCCACCGACCCAAGCAGCTACAACCACTATCAAACCAGGACCATCTATGACAGCCTGTTGCAGCCGCATACATTAGAGGTGTTTTTTACCAAACAGGTCGCTGGCTCGACCCACCCGGCCAACACCTGGTTGATGTACACCCTGATCGATGGGCATCAGGTCGGGGATCCTGCCATACCGGACGGGGATGCAACCACGGCTTACTTTCGTCTGATTTTCATGGAACAGGGCGAGCTCAACGATGCACTATCAGAGCACGCGTTGATCTCCAACTGGACGCCGCGGGACGCCGAAGGTCAGCCCAACGGGGCGTTAGGCCCGATGAATCAGATGGACGGTGCCAGCCTGCCTGTTCCTTCCCCCGCCACCAGCTCCAATTTTGAGATAGATGTCACCCAAATGACCCAACGAGGCTCCGGCACTGGCCAAACGACACAGGTCTCGCCGAAAATTCAGCTCGACGCCCTGGCAACGCCGCTGACCATAGACTTCCATCCAGACGACCGGCTCAGCTATCACGCCAGGTCTGAACATACACTCTACGACAGCCTGGGCATTTCACACCCACTGGTACTGTACTATATCAAACAATCCCTGACCGACACGCAACAGCGGTGGCAGGTTATCGCTCAGATCAACGGCCACGACGTGGGTGACCCTTCGCCGGATGAAGCGCCCTATCCCGTCACCGCCACACAGGCGAGCTATACGCTGGTCTTCACATCGTCCGGTCAGGTTGATGACACCCAATCGGATCGGGGATTGGTGACCTATTGGCGTCCGATGGACGCAGAAGGTAATCTCACCGGAGCCAGTGGACCGACCGGCGCGGAGTACGCTGTCGTACCGATACCTGTACCAGCGGTGAGCTCGAATTTTGTGATCGAGTTCAGTGAGATTTCTTTGACTCCTTGAGAGCGGGGTTTTCTCATGCCGAATCTTGAATGAGAAACATTGCTTTCCTCTACCCTTTCCCTTACTTTGGAGAGAGAGGTAATCCCTGATGAGCAAGCCAGACAACCACATCGCCGTGTATTACGACGCCCAATGCGCTTCCTGCCAAAAAGATCAGGCATGGTTTGAGCGCGTCGCGCCGGGGAAAATTCGCTGGGCTGATTTGCACCAGCATCAGGCAGAGTTGCGCGCACAGGGGATTGATCCCGCCTATGCGTTACAGAGCTTGCATATTCGCTTGCCCGATGGCGTGATTATTCATGACATTGAGGCGTACGAAGCCTTGTTCGCCCTCGTGTGGTGGCTGCGGCCGCTGAACTGGGTACTGGGTATCCCGATCATCAAGCGCTGGGCTCGACACCGTTATCACACCTGGGTGAACACGCGCATCGCGGAGACCGGGGCCTGTGTGTTGCCGGAGAACCAACGACACCCCTGAATTCATTTCTGTTGAATGGAGTCCTGCTCGGTCTTATCCGGTTCGTTATGCCCCGACAACTTTGGCAGGTTGGTTGAACCGATCACCTGAAGCACGACACCGACCGAAAAGAAGAAGAAGGTAGACGCAGCAAAACTGGCTTTGAACACCTTATCCAGCTGATCTCCATAGAAAAGCACGACGCCCATGCAAATCACCGCTGAGATAAAGCAGAGATAGGCAATTACGGTACAGACTTTTTGCAAAAAGTGCTTTTTGTTTTGAGTAACTTCCATCAGCGCGCCTTTTGAATGAACGGTGACGGCAAGCTTAACAAATTGCGCCGATGAACAACAGTTAAGGGGCTTCTTCGCGGTTCAGCGAAGCAATATGTTCTTCCAGGCCATGGCCCGGAAAAGCCGCATGACTTTTGAGATTTGGGCACAACGTATCCCAGGTCGCTTTGTCCTGCACGTAGATATGCGAGATGATTTCGCCGTCTACGTCACCGTCCAATAAGCCCGCGGGTATCCAGGTAAACGGTGTGTCACGCAGCGGACCCGGGACGGGTGAGCCACACTGGCGACAAAAGTCAGATCGAAACCCTGTGTCTTTCACCCAGCTGCTCACTTGCGCTTGTCCCTTGACCCATCGAAACGCGTGGTCAGGCACAATGGTCGCTGCATTGGAGTAGGTGCCGCTCTGTTTGCGACAGAGCGTGCAGTAGCATTGGTAGAGCTTCACCGATGAGCGATCAATCTCGAAAGCCACGTCACCACACAAACAGGACCCTTTCATTTTTCTCTCTCCCTTACTCCGAATCAGAAGCGGTCTCTTGCAACACGTAAGCGGCAATGTCATCCAGCCAGTCGCCCACCGCATCCGCCTCAAACTGATTGGTCAGCAACACTACCGACAGTTTGTGATCCGGCCAATAACGCGCTTCGCCCTGAAAGCCGGAAGAGGCTCCATTATGTCCCCAGCTCACGCCGTTAGCGGTGCTCACACGCTCCAATCCCAGGCCATAGTCTTCCCGTTGAACGTCCGATAACAAGGTAAGGCCCGACTCAGTCAACACCGTTTTTTCGTGAAACAACGCGTGCAGTAAACGCTGCAGGTCCGCCGCCGTAGCGATGACGCCACCATCCGCAAAGCCCAGCGCGTCATTTTCGGATGTTTTCTCAATGGTGCCCTCAAATCCGTGGGTGGTGGGCAGACTCAGGAGGCCATTTTCATTCCGTTCGAGCCGGCTGTGCAGCATCGACACGGGCTCAAAAATTTCTTTCTTCAACAGGCCTGCCAGGGATTCGCCGGTCTTTCGCTCCAGAATTGCCTGTATGAGGACGTAATTGGTATTGCTGTAGTGGAAATCACTACCCGGTGAGAATCGCAGGGCAGTGCCTTGAAGATAGCTAGTGAGCTCGCTGAGTGTCCAGGCGGAACCGTAGGCTCTGGCTTCTACCGCCTCGGCGTAGCCATCTGCATGTGAGTAGTCTTCCAATCCACTTTGCATGGACAGTAGCTGCATGAGGGTGATCTGTGCAGCCGCTGGTGGCAGATGCCCCATTATCTCGGCTGGAAGTCCCTCAGACAAAGTCTCCGAGAGATCAACCTTGCCTTGCTCAACCAGCTTCACCATCAGGACGCCTACCAGCATTTTGGTGATGCTGGCAATGCGCAGTGTTGCATTCGCGGTGAAAGGCTCGCCTCCCACTGTACCGGCCCCGGCACGCACAAACTGCCAGGTTTCTGCGCCTTTTCGTACCGCCAGTTGCGCCGAATCTACGCCCGCCTGGGCGAGCGCGGTATCAAGCCACGCAAAATTCAGCGGAACGGAAGCAGATTGCAATGCCGAGGACATATCCTGGCAGGCAACGGCGGCAGATGCCTCATCCGAAGTGACCGACGCCAGTACCGAGCGCATATCACCCGCAGCCAATTCTTTCCCGGCAGATTCCGCCACCGTCACGTAATACTGAGCGGCAAGCAGTTTGTTGTCTACTGTGGTGACATCCGCATTCTGTGCTCCATCCAGCAACTGCAAAGCAATGGTCTGAAGCGACATGCGCTGGCTCGCCAGTTCATTCGCGTACCAGTTCAACCCATCCGTATCTGCGGAACGCCCCAGTGCCTGTTGATAGAGCCCCCGAACCAAATCTTCCGAAGACAACAAACCATAGATTTCCGTAAACTCGGTGGAGGTACCAAACGCCTCCATGATGGCGCTGAGACTGCCGCCCTGCTGGACCAGCTGTTGCGCCCACCAGGTGAGCCCGCCCAAATCAGGGACGCGACCATAGTAGGCAAAGTAGCTCTTGATCACGGCATTTTCTGCGCTGGAAAACTGCCGAGGCTGGCACTCCCCTCGGGCGAGCCCCATACCGCTGAACATCAGAACGATGGCGATGATATGACAAAATGTACGCATGACTCGACCTGCCTGAAATGACAACCTCAACACACTCTAGTGAGTTAATCCCTTAGGGCAGGGGTTGTCAAGCCGACCCGGCAACCACCCGTGCCTCCCCGATGCCTCACACAGCGACTTTGTGTCTCACCACGATTCAGTGCACCCGCTTTTTCCGGTATGATGGCCCTGCCCTAATCCATCGAACGGCCAGTAGATTTCATTCATGCGCTCCAACAACCTCCCTTATGAACCCCGACTCGATCACCTGCGCTTTTTTGCCGCGCTGATTGTGTTTCTTTTTCATGTGTATCACTTCTACTATTTGAACTGGAAACCCCACCCGGACAACGCCTGGTTGGGCCTGTTAGTCGAAGGGCATACGGGGGTCAGTTTGTTTTTCGTGCTGTCCGGCTTTATTTTTATGCAGATCGCGCTGCATAGCGACCATTTAAACTATCGCCGGTTTATGGGGAACCGATTCCTGCGCATCGCCCCGCTCTTTCTGGTGATTTTTTTTGTGGCCATCTCCGTCGGGCGAGACAGTTTCAAGGGTTACTACATTTTTTATACGTTGTTTTCGAATATCGGCGAAGCGCCCACCTCCGGCACGTTTATTACTGGCGCGGCCTGGACCATTTCCGTCGAGTTTACGTTTTATCTGATCTTTCCGTTTCTGGCGCGTTTTTTTAAGGAGCAGGGGTACAGCTACATGTTCCGTCTGTTTGCGTTAATGGTGTTGATTAAATTTGCCAGTTACTTCGCCTCGGAGCGATCCACCCACATGCTGTATTCAACATTGATCGGCCGGCTGGATCAGTTTCTGATGGGCATGCTGTTCGCCCGCCTCTATTTTGATTTCGGCAAATTGCTGGCCAAATTTGCCTGGCCTTTACTGGTGGTGTCCCTCATTGGCGTGTATGGCAACAGTTTTGTTCAGGCGAAGTATTTCAGCTTCTTCATGGAGGAGCCCAAGCAGTTCTTCTGGATTACCTGGTCGCTGCAGGAGTCGCTGGGCTGGGCAACATTCGTGCTGGCTTACCTGTTGCTGCCCATGCGTATCCTGCCACTGCTCGATCGAGTAATGTGCCGGCTGGGCGAAGTGAGTTATTCGTTCTACCTCCTGCATGGCATGATCATTTTTCTGGTGTTTAACACCCTCGGCCCCATCGAATGGTTTGCCCGGGATCAGCTTAACGCGCTGGTCAATGCCGGATTGTTGTTTATACTGGTGTGGATAGGCGCACACATCAGCTATACCACCATTGAGAAGCCGTTTTTGATGATGCGAAAGCGCTATGTGGATAAGCCGACGCCATGACAAGCCAACACACACAGGTGCAACAAGGGTTACAGCGATGAATCATCGAATTTTACAAAGTGTCGTCTTTGTTTTATGCACATGCTGCACCTTGTTGAGTTTTGCCGAGCATTCCGCCCGCAAAGAAAAGTTACAGGTGTGTGCCGAGGATGCCGGCTGGCCACCATTCAGCTTTCCCCCCACACAGCCTGATACCGCCTTCACCGGATTCAATATGGATGTGCTTTCGCGCGTTTTTGAAGGCCAGGGGATCGCCTTTGAGGTTGTGATCCGCCCCTGGAAGCGCTGCCTGCATGATGCGATAGACGGTGACATTGATATTGTGCTGGATGCGGCAAAAAATCCGGAGCGGGAAAAACTGTACCTCTTGAGTGAGCCTGTCTATCAACTCACCCCCGCTTACTTTTTCGCAAAGAACCGGTTGTACGACTACACCACCGTGGACAGCGCCGCCAAGCTAAAGAGCAATCGGTCGGTCTGTGGCCAGTCGGGGTACACGTACAATAATTTCGGCTTTGAGAACAGTGAAGTGCGCATGGTGTCGAAAGAGCTTTCCAAATTGATTCATGTGGTGACTACCCACCGATGTGATGTGGGCCTGACCCGCAAAGAGGTGTTACTCACGGAAGTGAAAGGCACGCCCTACAAAGACCAAATTGCCTACCGGGAAATACCTAATGTGACCGGCGAGTTTTTCTACTATCTCATCAACCGAAACCACCCCCATGCAAACCAAATCAAACAAACCCTTGACCAGGGTGTGGCAAAATTACGGGAAAGTGGCGAAGCAGACCAGCTTTTGCAGGCCTACTTCGAATAAACGCCCGGCTAGAACCAGATTTCCGTTTGCGCGCCAAACAACAACGCATTGCGCCCGGATTCCCCCGGAATACTTAACCCAGACTGCGCGGCCGCCGCTTCGTTCCAGGAAAATCGGGAGAGGTAGAAGCGAAAGGCAGGCCGGGCCCAGAACTGGGAGGCATCTGCCGTCGCCTGAAGTGCCAGTGTGGTTTTGAACAGCGATTGCTCATCCAGTGCCACCCCGTCGGCTCCCTCACGCTCATATTGGTTGTACCCGAGTTCCGCCAGTACACTCCAGTGATCACTCAGCGCAAAATGGGGGCGAATCCCCACACTGGCGAGGGTATGGTAATCATCAGCGTGCTGATACATCAGCATATAGTTGATTTTGAAACGCTCGGACACATGCACCAGGCCATTGTTAAACACCCGAAAACCATCGGCGCTGTCGTCTGCCGAATAGTCAAAGCACCCGCCATCCGTGCCGGCACAGCCGGGGTTCTCAGCAAACGACCCCGTGGCATATTGCACGGTGGTTTTCTGCTCTACCGCGCCCAGGCGCTTATCCCATTGCACCGAAAATGTCAGCCCCTCGGTTTGATCGACGCGATCCACTGAATCCGTCGTAAACAGATTCTGCAGGCCAAGCGTCAATTTCCCATTCGCATGCAAATCCATCTCGTTTCGAAGGTCGAGCAACACATTTTCGAAATTGATTTCATCCTCGCCCGTGTTTTCACCTCCGTAACCAATGGCCGCCACATGCATGCGGTTATCCGCACCGAGCTGAATATCGGTAACGCCAAAGCCATTGCCGGAACTTTGCACATGAAACATATCAATCATATGCACGTCACCGAAACCGATGTCGCGATAATAACGCCGGCCGATCCAGAGTTTGGCGTCATCGGGCAGCAAATGGCTCGCTTCCACATACAGCTGCCGGGAACGCCGGGACCAGGATTCCACCGACGTCGGTGAACGTGAGTCACCGGCAATATCCATCATCCAGACTGCTTTGAAATCCACGCCATTGCTTTGCAGGTTCTTGGTCAGACTGAATTCGGCATAATCCCGGCATTCGTTACCCAGTCGATAGTAGATGCCATCGTTTTTCGGGTAGTTCAATGAGAAGCAGGCTCCGCGATTGGCGGAACCACCATCCGACAGCAGGTTCATCCCGGCACGAAAATAGCCGTGGAACTCAAAATCCTGCGACGCGCTTGTCGCTTCGGCATGGCTGGTGGAGGCCAGCACACTGGCCAGTATTACACAGGACGTACGAAGGGTGTTCATGATTACCTTCCTTTTTGTTTTTATAGGGAATGGGTTGTCGCAGGCAGTATATCCAGCTGGAAAATTCCCTTGGGTAAGATAAAGAAAGCCAATGAAACAGAGCCTGAAATTTGTAACAATTCTGCAAGGTTTCCCCGGACGCAGCGGTTTCACCGCAAGAATAACGGCACACCAAACCGGCACTATGAAAGCAGAACATAGTCTCAACAGAAGACGTTGTGCTATTGTCTAAGCTTCAGTGACACTCAGCAGTTGGGTAAACCCACGTGAATAATAAAAAACATATTTTGGTGGTGGACGACGACGCGGAAATCCGCTCACTCATCGCGGATTACCTGTCCCGCAACGGGTTTGACGTATCTGGCGCGGAAGATGGCGAAACGTTTCTGGCGGAGCTGGCCCGCCGATCTCCCGATTTGGTGATTCTGGACATCATGATGCCCGGCGAGGACGGATTCAGTATCTGTCAGCGCTTGCGGCGGGAATCCGACGTACCGGTAATCATGCTCACGGCCAGCGCCGATGAAACGGACCGTATTGTCGGGCTGGAAATGGGTGCAGACGACTACCTCGCCAAACCCTTTAATCCGCGTGAGCTGCTGGCGCGCATCAAAGCCATTCTGCGCCGTGTGCGAGAACCCGTGGTCACCGCTCAGGTGCCCGGTGTGTGCTACCGTTTCGGCACGATCACTCTGGACAGCATGCGTCGAATATTGCGCTTTGACGATGGGAAGGAAGAACATCTCAGCGGGGCCGACTTTTCCCTGCTGATGTTGTTTTTACGAAAAGGCAACGATGTGCTGACACGGGACGAAATCTCTGAAATCCTGCATGGGCGTGAGTGCTCACCCTATGATCGCAGCATTGATGTACACATCAGCCGACTCCGCAGCCGCCTGGGAGATGACGCCAAGAATCCCACGCTGATTAAGACCGTGCGCGGCGCGGGCTATGTGCTGACCGTGGCGGTCGAGGCAGTGGATCCGAACCAGCCATGATCCCCCGATCCCTGACCTCCCGCCTGATTCTGCTCCTGCTGGGCGCAGTACTTTCAGCGCAAATGCTGTCTACCTGGGTCTGGGTGGCGAACAGTAAATCCCGGCACCATGAAAACGTGCTCGCCATGGCGAATCAGATTGGCTACAGCATCAGCACCACTCTGCGATACTTCAACTCCCTCCCCACGGAGTATCGACACATGGTTCTCGACCAGTTACGGCGCATGGGAGGCACCCGATTTTTTGTCACCTTCAATCGGGAATTCATTCGCCTCAGCTCACAGAACGATACCCTGCTTAAGCAGCGGGTGCTGGATGAAGTGAATCAAACCATCACCAGCGAACTGGGCAACGCGAATGCCATTTACTCGGACTTTTCCCTGGCCAGCCAGCTGAAAGTCTTTAACAATGAAACCCGCCTCATGGAGCTCCCGCCCGGATGGGGACATCACGCGCTGCTCGTTGATCCGGAACGAACCCCTATTCTGGTCGTACAATATCACCTGGAGGCCGATCAATGGCTGTATCTGGCGACGCCCATCATTACCTCGGACAACCTGCAGGATGATCACTACCTGTCTCAGGACCGCCTCTGGATACTGGTAGTGACGATGGCGCTGGTGTTCATCACCGCTCTGTGGGCTGTACGCTGGCTGACCCGGCCATTGAAGCGACTTGCGAAAGCGGCGGAAGCCCTGGGGAGAGACATTGAACGCCCGCCCCTGCGGGAAACCGGCAGCGCTGAAATGGTCAGTGCCGCACGGGCATTCAATGCCATGCAAGGCCAGATTCAAAAATACATCGCCGACCGGGAAAGCCTCTTTTCAGCCATTTCCCACGACCTGAAAACGCCCATCACGCGCCTCCGCCTGCGCGCTGAAATGCTGGAAGATGCCAGCCAGCGGGATAAATTTGTTCAGGATCTCGGGGAGCTGGAGACCATGGTTCAAGGCGCGCTGCAGTGTATGAAAGATACGGCCATCCACGAAAACAAGGTGTTTGTGTCTTTACCTGGCCTGCTTCAGCAACTCTGCGACGATGCAAACCTCACGGCGACGCGCGTCTCGCTGGACGCAGAAGCCATCGCCCCTTACTGGGGTAAGCCGATTGCGCTCAAGCGTGCGATCACAAACGTGCTCGACAATGCACTCTTTTACGGCCAGCGCGCTGAAATCTCACTGTGCGAGTATGGCGGTTCTGTGTACCTTCGCGTCCGGGATTTCGGTCCGGGAATTCCACCCAGCGCCATAGAAAAGGTCTTTGAACCTTACGTACGCCTGGAACGCTCACGCAGCCGACACACCGGTGGCAGCGGCCTCGGCCTGAGCATCGTGAAAAACGTGGTGCAGGCCCATGAAGGGCACGTTCACCTCAGTAACCATCCGCAGGGGGGACTGATTGTCGAGCTGCAGCTCCCCCGTCACGCCCCGGATTCGTAGACTTGGAAAGCATTTGCAAGACTTTGTTACATTAGCTTGCCCTACCTTACACCTCGCCGGAGGAGCAAACCCTATACTGGGCTCACACCTTCCCTGAGAAGGATCACCTGATCAACAAAAATAAGCAAAAGGTCTTTATCATGAAACTACGATCAACTCTGGCAACGGTACTCCTCGCAGCAACCGCAGTGACTTCTTCCGCTCAGGCGGGCGAGGTGGAAGTTCTGCACTGGTGGACGTCTGGCGGCGAAGCCAAGTCCGCCGGCGTATTGAAACAGCTGCTGGAGAAAAAAGGGCACACCTGGAAAGATTTCGCTGTCGCCGGTGGCGGTGGTGAAAGCGCAATGACGGTGCTGAAGTCTCGCGCTGTTTCCGGCAACCCACCCTCCGCGGCCCAGATAAAAGGCCTGGACATTCAGGAGTGGGCCAATCTCGGCCTGTTAACCAACCTGGATGATGTCGCACGCCAGCATGCCTGGGATACCAAGCTCCCGCAAGTGGTCTCCGATGTCATGAAATCCAAAGGCAGTTACGTCGCCGTGCCGGTAAATGTGCACCGGGTCAATTGGCTGTGGGCTAATCCGAACGCCTTTAAAAAAGCAGGCGTTGCCATTCCTGCCACATGGGAAGCGTTTTTCCCGGCGGCCGATGCACTGCAAAAGGCCGGATTTATTCCCCTCGCCCACGGTGGACAAGCCTGGCAGGATGCCACCCTGTTTGAGGCCGTCGCCCTCGGCATAGGCGGAACAGAATTCTACACCCGCGCTTTTGTCAAACACGGCATGGAAGCACTGAAAAGCCAGACCATGGTCACCATATTCGAAACCTTCAAACGGCTTCACACGTACATCGACAAAGATGCCCCGGGTCGTGACTGGAACATTGCCACCGGGATGGTGATCAAAGGTCAGGCAGCCATGCAAGTCATGGGCGATTGGGCCAAAGGCGAGTTCACCGCTGCCGGAAAACAGCCGGGCGTGGATTATCAGTGCCTCGCCGCACCGGGCACCTCAGGCAGCTTTACTTTCAACATCGACAGTCTGGCAATGTTCCAGCTGGGAAATTCCGGCAATGCACAGGCACAGAAAGATCTGGCCACCACCGTGATGGGGCCGGAGTTTCAGGAGGTGTTCAACCTCAACAAGGGCTCCATTCCCGCCCGACAAGACCTGCCACGGGATAAGTTCGATGCCTGCGCGCACGCTTCCATGGATGCCTTTAATGCCTCGGCAGCGACCGGTCACCTGGTGCCCAGCATGGCACACGGGCTGGCAACCACGTCGTACATTCAGGGGGCGATTTTCGATGTCGTCACCAACTTCTTCAACGATCCTGACCTCAGCGCCCAAGACGCCGTGAACCGACTGGCCAAAGCAGTCACCGCCGCCATGTAAGGGCAATTTTTTAAGCGGCACATTAGAGAGCCTTCATTGGTTCTCTCTTTTTCTTTCTCAGTTCATCGAGGTGGTTATGACGATGCTATCTGCGGACTCCCCGTATCCGCATGCCCGGCAGGGGGCACACCCAAAGACCAACGTAAAATCACGCTTCCAATCGCGCCTGGCGCTGTGGATTCCTAAACTGGTCGTCGCCCCAACATTCCTGATGATGGTACTTTTCATCTACGGATACATCGCGTGGAATGCGGTGCTTTCACTGACGAACTCCCGGTTTTTACCCACCTACGAGTTCGTCGGATTGACCCAATACCACCACCTTCTGGAAAATGATCGATGGGGTGTGGCCGTCACCAACCTGGGCCTGTTTGGTGGCTTGTTTATCTTAATTTGCCTGGTACTCGGCGTTTTTCTCGCCATTCTGCTGGATCAGAAAATTCGCCAGGAAGGGGTACTTCGCACGATCTACCTTTACCCGATGGCGCTGTCATTTATTGTGACCGGCACCGCCTGGAAGTGGATGCTGAATCCCGGTCTGGGGCTTGAAAAACTGGTTCAGGACCTCGGGTTTACCGAGTTTCAGTTTGACTGGATCGTTGACCCGGATCTGGCAATCTATACGCTGATCGTTGCGGCCGTGTGGCAGTCCTCCGGTTTTGTCATGGCGCTTTTTCTGGCCGGGCTGCGCGGCATCGACCCCGCCATCGTACAGGCGGCGCAACTCGATGGCGCTTCGCTGCCCCAGATTTATCGACGAATTATCCTGCCCGCCTTACGGCCGGTATTTTTCAGTGCCTTTATCATACTTTCGCACATTGCCATCAAGAGTTTTGATCTGGTGATGGCCATGACCGGTGGCGGGCCTGGTTACCAGACAGATTTACCCGCGACCTTCATGTACGTGCATGCCTTTACGCGCAGCCAGATGGGCTTGGGTTCCGCCAGTGCCATGATCATGCTGGGCGGCGTGTTGGCGTTGCTTATCCCTTACTTGTATTCTGAGCTGCGAGGTCCCCGACATGGCGAGTAATCTCTATTCAAGCAATGCTTCACGCGCGCAGATTTATCCCGGATTTCAGCGGTTCGCCATCCATGCGCTGCTCGGCATGGCAGCCCTGTTTTATTTATTGCCCTTGGTCGTGATGTTACTCACCTCCTTTAAAAGCATGGCGGATATTCGCACCGGCAACCTCATCTCCCTGCCTACGGAGTGGCGACTGGATGCCTGGCAAACTGCCTGGTCAAGCGCCTGCACCGGCGTGAAGTGCGAAGGTGTTGAAGGGTACTTCTGGAACTCGGTCAGTATTGTCGTCCCGGCAGTACTCATCTCCACGGCCATCGGCGCACTCAATGGCTACGTACTGACCCAAAGGCGTTTTCGAGGGAGCGAATGGTTCTTTGGCCTGCTCCTCTTCGGCTGCTTTATTCCGTTTCAGGTCGTGCTGCTGCCCATGGCCCAAACGCTGGGGTGGCTGGGGCTTGCTAATACCACCGCGGGGCTGGTTCTGGTACACGTGATCTATGGGGTTGCCTTTACCACCCTGTTCTTCAGAAATTTCTATATCAACCTGCCGGGGGAACTGACGAAGGCGGCCCAGCTTGATGGTGCCGGATTCTTCACTATCTTCTACCGCATCCTCCTTCCCATCTCTGCGCCGATCATTGTGGTCACCATCATCTGGCAAACCACTCAGATCTGGAACGACTTTCTGTTTGGCGTGGTGTACGGCAGCGGGGAAACGCAACCCATTACCGTGGCACTGAACAACCTGGTCAACACCACCACGGGGGTCAAAGAGTACAACGTACACATGGCGGCAGCCATTATTGCCGGGCTGCCCACACTGATTGTCTACGTACTTGCCGGGAAATACTTCGTACGCGGATTGACAGCGGGCTCGGTGAAGGGCTAGTCCGCTTCATCCTCTGGTTATTTCATGCACTGACAATTTCACACAATGACTACTTCACACAATGACCACTTCACGCACTGACGATTGAGAACACATTATGGCTGCACTTCACATTGAACATGTTCGTAAGATCTTCGGGGGGCACACAGAGGTCCTCAAAGACATCAACCTCTCCATTAATGATGGTGAATTTTTGATTCTGGTGGGTCCGTCCGGCTGCGGAAAGTCCACGTTGCTCAACAGTATCGCCGGGCTGGAGACAATCACCAGCGGGCAGATTTGTATCGACGGCGAAGACATTTCCGGCCATTCCCCTCAGGATCGAGACATTGCCATGGTGTTTCAGAGTTATGCCCTCTACCCCAGCATGAACGTACGGCAAAACATCGCCTTCGCTCTTGAGATGCGAAAGGTTCCGAAAAAACAGCGGGAAGAAGAAGTGCAGCGCGTCGCACAGATGCTTCAGATTGAGCATTTATTGGACCGCAAGCCGTCTCAACTTTCGGGCGGTCAACGCCAGCGCGTTGCCATGGGCCGAGCGCTGGCGAGAAAACCCAAAATCTACCTGTTCGATGAACCGTTGAGCAATCTGGATGCAAAACTGCGCGTGGAAATGCGTACCGAAATCAAGAAGCTGCACCAACGGCTGGGTACCACCATTGTTTACGTGACCCATGATCAGATCGAAGCCATGACCCTGGCCGACCGGATCGCCGTGATGAAAGACGGTATCCTGCAGCAGTTCGGCACCCCACAGGAAATCTATGACCACCCGGTGAACCGTTTTGTTGCGGGCTTTATGGGGTCCCCCTCGATGAATTTCATACCGGCCACCCTGCACTGCGAAAACAGGCGGGTGTTCGTACGACTCATGACCGACGAAGGCATTACCTACAGTGTCCCGGTGCCTCACGCCGCCCCTCTCCTCATGAGCTACCTTGGCCGACAGGTTGTACTGGGTATTCGCCCGGAGCGCATTCAGAACATCGGTATCAGCCAATCGCCGGAGGATTTTACGCTCAGCGCTAAGGCGGGAGTCATCGAACCCACCGGGCCTGACACGCTGGTGCTCATTACACTGAACGGGGTTGAGGTGAACTGCCGGATCTCGCCAGACGAACCGGTTCGGCCAGGCGATTCGTTACGACTGGGTATGGACTTGTCGAAAGCGGTGTTCTTTGATCCGGAAACGGATGAGTGTATTGCGGGAGGAGCGAGCCCTGCCTGATCGACCATGACGTGATCAGGCAAGGTGGTCAGGAGAGGCTACTGCTTGCCGTACTCACCCCGGTGGCCGGCAGCCACAATGGCATCAAATTCGCCGGATTCCTTCAACGTGGCCAAGCCCTTGTTGAACGCATCCACAAGCTGCTGAGCGTTGGGCAGGGTTTTGGGGACGATCAAGTGATAATCCCTGGCATTGACCGGCTTGGGATGAATCTCAATCGCGCCGGTCAGCCCTAACTCATTCACCAGCGTCATTCCCACATCCCGGTCCTCGATAACCGCGTCAATCCTCCCGGATTCCAGTTTTTTGTAATTGCCCTCCGGCTTACCCAGGCGGTCAATCACCACCGTTTGATTTTTTTCTTCCTCCTCCAGGCCATAGGCATACCCCACAACCCCGCCGATTTTCTTCCCTTTCAGATCCGCGGTGGCAGACCAGTCAAAATCACTTCCTGCTTTTTTGAAGAAGACCGTTTCCAGCGTTAATATGGGATTACTGTAAAGAAAGTCCTGCTCGCGCTCGGCATTCTTACCCCACATCGGCGACCCGGCATACTTCCCGGCTTTGGCTTCTTCAAAACTGCGCTTCCACGGCAGGAACACATAGTCCACTTCATAGCCCGCTTTGGCGAACGCTTTGGTCACAATGTCTGACGCGTAGCCATAACTTTTCAGGTCTTTCGCCAAATAGGGTGCCCAATCGCCACTGGCCAGCGTAATTGACTCCGCCTGCGCAAACGAACCCAACACCACCAGAGCGGCGCCCAACAGATTTTTTATCTTTGTTAGCATAGAGTGAACCTCACTTCTTCAGTCTTTTTTGTTGTTCGCCGCTCCTTAGCCCACATATTTCCCTGATACACTCAGCGTAGCCGATATCCCCGATTTTCACAGAAATGTGCCGCAAATTACCCCGTAATTGTCATGCCCGGAACGATATTCGCCCTCTGTCTCAGGAGGGCGTGAGCACTTCGGCGTGCGACAGCAATCCATACTTTTCCAGAAAGCGCTGAATCGCGGTGTAGGTCGTTGTTTGAACGGTGCCGTTGTGGTCGGCGGTGGTGAAGTCTTCCCGCATCAAGGGGCCGAACAGTTTTTCAGAGAACTTCAGTTTGAGGGGGTGCGGCGTGAAGTAGGCGCGCTGGTTCGCCTTGATCTGCGCCCGGTCATCCGTGAGGTAGAGCGCGGCAAAGATGACATCCAGCGTGTACTCCGTACAATTCTGGAACCGGGGATTAAACGGGTTGGAAACCACCGAATATCGTGGATTGTGTAATCGTTCTGCCGTGCCACTCTGCAGGATTTCAAGCAATTTGGTTTGCAGGTGCTCCGAGGGAATCAGCACGCCGGCTTTGAGCACCGGAACAGGCCGAAAAAAGTCAACCGGGTAGTCGACTGTGAGGAAACTCTTGTCTGAACCCACATCGGTTTGGTACAGGTTATGAACGGCATACCCTTTTAACTGGCGACCTTCCGTCGTGGTGATGCTGGAGTAAACTGCCAGCGCTGTATGCGTGAACGACACGCCTGCGGGCAGTTTGTCCGCCGGTACGCCCTGACGGCCGAGAATGAACACTCGTGCGCGCTTACTTGCGGCATGGCGTTCCACCTGTTTGGCGAACGCCACCAATTCATCTGCCGAGAACACCGATGCGGCGACGCCGCCATGGCTTCCGGCACGCAAGGTACCGGAGAGCAGGCACAAACACCACACTGCGATCCACGCAACTGTCTGTGGCAAACCTTTCAAGCGTTCCATGCGCAACACCCTGTTTTAGCGTTGAACCGCCAGATCCGGCGCGGGCCCGGCAGAAATCGTTTCCTCAGAGACGTCAAATCCCTGATCCGTATCGTTCGCATAGTGTTGTAGTCGATCACCCAGTTTACCGCCCAACTCACCAGTGGCTTTGACCACTTTCAGTGGCACCGCTGCGATACCCGACACAACCTGGGTACTGCCCTTCAACCCATGGCCAACGGCCTGAACCGAATGTTGGCTGCTGGCGGTCAGGTTCTGAACGCTGCCATTCGCCATGGCCGGGGATGCAGCAAAGGTTGCTACCAATACAGGTAACAGAAATCGTTTTTTTATCATCGTAAAACGCTCCATGTAGTATGTTTTTTAAGCAAACCCACTGTCTCACAGGCTCCAGCGGAAGAAAACGATTCTCGGTAAAGTCTCCCGGAGAGCACCCTTTAGTATTACCTGACGCTACTTTAATGGCGCCTCCCATCATTCTTCTATGGCGTCATGTCACTTCCTATTACGTCCTATCAATGGCCATGCAACGGCAGGGTTTCCTTTACTTTATATATGCTTTATCATATATACACTTTTCCATATATAAATACATCAATGTCCAACGCAAAACCCAAAGTTCTGTTTGTATGCACGGGGAACTCTGCGCGCTCCCAAATGGCGGAGGCGTTACTCCGCCTGGCGGCCGGTGCGCTTTTTGAAGTTCACAGTGCAGGCACACACCCAGAGACGGTACCCCCCCAAACTCTGGACGCACTCACGCGATTCGGTGCCGACACATCGGGTTTGCGAGCCAAATCGATCGACGAATTTGAGGGCTGGCAATTCGACTATGTGATCTCCTTGTGTGACAAGGCCCGTCAGGAGTGCCGAACTGTGCCCTGCTCCGGCAAAAAACTGGAGTGGTGCTTCGAAGACCCGAAACATCGCCGTGGCTCAGACCCGTTCGGCGTAACGCTCAATGAAATTCACAACCGGATTGCGATGTTTGTGACGGTAGAAACCAGGCAGCCACCTCAGCCACTGGCACTGGACCCCATTCAGTTTTTTAAGAATTTGACCGACGAAGTGCGCCTCCGGTGTCTCATGCTCATTCAATACGAAGGGGAACTGTGCGTGTGCGAGATGATGGCCGCACTGGAAGAGATTCAGCCCAAAGTTTCCCGGCATCTGGCACTCATGAAAAAGAGCGGCCTCCTGGTCGATCGCCGACAGGGACAATGGATGTTTTATCGGGTCAATCCCGACTTGCCTGGATGGGCCAAATCGGTCATCGCCGAAGCCACGGAAAACAATGTCGGGTTCATTCAGCACAACGTACGAAACCTGGAAGCGATGGGCGAGCGGCCACAGCGGCTGCTGAAGGACTGTCCATCGACATGACGCCAACAGCGCCGGTTTCTCCGGATTTTTCACCCCCATTTTTCTCATCACTTTTTTTAACTCAGAGGACACCATGACCATCAAGGTAGGTATTAATGGCTTTGGCCGTATGGGCCGTTTAACCCTGCGCGCAGCATTTGACTGGGACGAGATTGAGTTTGTTCACATCAATGACCCCGCAGGCAATGCCGCCACGCTGGCCCACTTGCTTACGTTCGACTCCGTGCATGGGAAGTGGCACCACGAAGCATCGCACCAGGGCGAAACGATGTTGATCGACGAACAACGCATCACATGCAGCCAAAACAAGACCATTGCTGAAACCGACTGGTCAGCGTGCGATGTGGTTATCGAAGCGAGCGGAAAAATGAAAACCACCGCGGTGCTGCAAGCTTATCTGGAGCAAGGCGTAAAACGCGTGGTCGTTACCGCCCCAGTGAAGGAAGAAGGCGTGCTCAACGTCGTCATGGGGGTGAATCATCATCTGTATGATTTGGCACAGCACCCCATCGTCACGGCCGCATCCTGTACCACCAATTGCCTGGCACCGGTGGTAAAAGTCATTCATGAAAAACTGGGCATTGTGCATGGTTCGATGACCACGATTCACGACATCACCAACACACAAACCATATTGGATGCGCCCCACAAAGATTTACGTCGTGCGCGTGCCTGTGGCATGAGTTTGATCCCGACAACCACCGGCTCAGCGACAGCAATTACGCATATATTTCCCGAGCTGAAAGGCAAGTTGAATGGCCACGCGGTGCGTGTGCCGCTCGCCAATGCCTCTATCACAGACTGTGTGTTTGAAGTGGCTCGTGCGACGACCGCCGAAGAGGTAAACCAGTTCTTACAGGAAGCCGCAGCGACTGAGCTCAGAGACATTTTAGGCTACGAAGAGCGCCCTCTGGTATCGATTGACTACAAAACCGACCCACGCTCCAGCATTATCGATGCGCTATCGACGATGGTGGTGAATGGCACTCAAGTGAAGCTTTATGCCTGGTATGACAATGAGTGGGGCTATGCGAATCGCACCGCTGAATTGATGCGCATGGTTGGCCAGATGGATAAGGAGTAAGCATAAATGGGCATGCTGGCGAACCTGTCACCTGAAATTCGACAATACATGGTGGTGACGGGCAATTACTGGGCGTTTACTCTGACCGATGGCGCACTACGAATGCTCGTGGTGCTCTATTTTCATGGTCTGGGATATCGCCCCCTGGAAATTGCCATGCTGTTCGTGTTCTATGAAATTTTTGGTGTGATCACCAACTTGATCGGCGGCTGGTTGGGGGCGCGACTCGGCTTGAATCGAACCATGAATATCGGATTATTCCTGCAGATTGTTGCGCTCGGTATGCTGCTGGTGCCGTCCGCAGTGCTCACCGTGCCCTGGGTGATGGCGGCGCAGGCACTTTCCGGCATCGCCAAAGACCTCAATAAAATGAGCGCCAAAAGCTCGATTAAGCTGCTCGTGCCATCAGATGCGCAAGGGCAGCTCTTCAAGTGGGTCGCCATTTTGACCGGTTCGAAAAATGCGTTGAAAGGGGCCGGTTTTTTCCTCGGCGGTGCGTTACTGACCCTCTTCGAATTCAAAGGCGCGGTGCTGGGTATGGCAGTGGTGCTGCTACTGGTTTGGCTATCCAGCTTACTCAGCCTGAAAAAAGACCTGGGCAAGGCCAAAAACAAACCCAAATTCAGAGAAATCTTTTCCAAAAGTCGCGCGATCAATTTTTTGTCTGCTGCCAGAATGTTCCTGTTCGGCGCTCGTGACGTGTGGTTTGTGGTGGCTTTACCCGTTTACCTGGCCAGTGAATTCGGCTGGGATCACTGGAGCGTCGGCGGTTTTCTCGCGCTCTGGATAATCGGCTATGGCATTGTGCAGGGATTTGCGCCGAAGCTTACGGGCACAAGCACTGGTAGGGTACCCGACGGCAGGCATGCCCTCGGCTGGGCGATGACCCTGGGCACTGTACCGGTGTTGATTGCGATGGCCCTGAGTTACGACTGGTACGTACACGAAGCGCTCATTGGCGGGCTGCTCGTTTTCGGCGCGCTATTCGCGATCAATTCGTCGCTGCATAGCTATCTTATCGTAAGTTATGCAGATGAAGAGGGTGTTTCGCTGGATGTCGGGTTTTACTACATGGCCAATGCCTTGGGCCGGTTGCTTGGCACAGTGCTCTCTGGTTGGCTGTTCCAGGCGTATGGGCTGTCGGTGTGCCTGTGGGTTTCCGCCGGTTTTATTCTGACCACTGCGGTGATCTCTGTCGGTTTGCCCAGACACAAGGCGCTTTGAACGGCGTATTGGATGGTCAGGGGTGTATTCTCTATACCGGGACTAAACAGGTGCATTCCCTCGCTTCAAGCCCATGAGAAAATCCAACCAGAATCCGAACGCAATGACATGGGCAACCACACAAAAAAATGTGCTGAAGATGAAAGCGGTACTTGCAAGCGCGTTGGCCGTCAGGAGAACTGCGAAACGCTTCTTAGTAGCCGTACTCTCTTTAGACATGCGCTCAAGCCACTCGGTGACCAGCAGAAAGAGTGCACCACCAAGAAACGTTAATGCGCCCACATACTGACCATCTATGACAATCAGCACGCCAAAGAGGAGCCCAAAATAGCCCAGGTTAAGTAATGATATTCTTCCTTGCCACTGCATATCTTTGCTACTGACCTAATTGATAAAAAAGTTCGCGAAATCCAGTCTGATAGATTTCTGTAATAAGGTGAGCATAGGGTTTCGCTGCTGGAGGCATCATGTCTTTGACATTCTGTTGTGCAAACTCTGTAGCAAACCCAACGGCAGCACCAGTTGAGGAATTGGTGTCTTTATGTACCCAAAAATCCCAGCCGGCACCCACAACTGCAGTACCGGCAGAAATAGCACCCAATCATAGGTAGAACATTAAGCCGCCTCACAAAGCCGTAGCCCCAAACTGAATCTTCCCGTAGAGCAGTCTCTTTTGGGATGGGCCCTTCCCGCATGAAGCCCAAGAAAGGCAATCAATTTACGCGCAT
>JBPJFY010000008.1:0-173073 GCA_051208045.1 Oleiphilaceae bacterium G1-8 | reverse complement strand
ATGCGCGTAAATTGATTGCCTTTCTTGGGCTTCATGCGGGAAGGGCCCATCCCAAAAGAGACTGCTCTACGGGAAGATTCAGTTTGGGGCTACGGCTTTGTGAGGCGGCTTAATGTTCTACCTATGATGTTGGCTTTGTTTTACCAAATCGGTATGCTCTGACGCAATACATCCCACTCAACGGACCAGGAGAATCTCCTTGATGACGCAGCCCTTGTTGCTCGGCGTGGATACCGGAGGCACCTTTACCGATTTTGTCTTACTGCAGGCTCACCACTCCCCGGGTGAACCAGGTAGTGTGCGCATTCATAAAGTGTTGTCCACCCCAGCTAACCCCTCACAGGCGATCTTTCAAGGATTGGAAGAAATGGGGCTGGCGAAAGCACTCAGCGATGGTTATCTGCTGATTGTTCACGGCAGCACCGTAGCCACCAACGCGGCTCTGGAGCGCAAGGGAGTGAAAACAGCGTATGTCACCAACGAGGGGTTCGGCGATGTGCTCACACTGGCGCGACAGACCCGCCAGCGACTCTATGACCTCACGCCGCCTCCCGAGACACCGCCGGTACCTCACGAACTGTGTTTTGAAGTCGCCTGTCGCCGCACGCATGACAATCAGATTCTGACCGAACTGACGGACACTCGGGTAAATGACCTCGTAGCACGATTAAACGAGGCCAAACCTGAGGCCGTTGCCATCAACCTGCTTTTTTCCTATGTGGATGATGCGGATGAAAAACGCCTGGAAGAAGCCCTCAGCCCCTATTTTTATGTCGCACGCTCGTCTTTTATTCTGCCACAGGACGGTGAGTACGAACGCGGGATGACCACCTGGCTGAGCGCCTGGCTGGGCCCGCTGATGCAAAAATACCTGACAACACTCAACAACCGGGTTTTGCCCAGTCGGCTCGCCATCATGCAGTCTTCAGGCGGCACAATCGATGCCAACAATGCCAGCCGCCGCGCCGCCAACCTCCTGTTGTCCGGGCCGGCCGGCGGGTTGGCCGCCGCTAGAACGATTGGACAGATGACCGGCATTTCGCGTCTGCTGACCTTTGATATGGGCGGCACATCCACGGATGTGGCACTGATTGACGGTGATATCCGGATCTCCCACCAGGGACAGATTGCCGACTTTCCGGTGGCCGCTCCCATGGTAGACATGCACACCATCGGCGCGGGCGGGGGGTCCATCGCGTGGAAAGATGCTGGTGGCATGCTTCAGGTTGGCCCACAATCCGCAGGCGCGTCCCCCGGCCCGGCCTGCTACGGGCAAGGTGGCCAACAGGTGACCGTCACAGACGCCAACGTATTTCTGGGTCGTATCTTACCCGACAGCTTTCTGGGTGGCGGGATGCCGCTGGACCAATCAGCCACAGCCGCTGCGGTCGAAGCGCTCGCTCAGGAAATCAATCTGGATCCGATTGCCACGGCAAAAGGTGTACTGACGGTGGCTAACACACATATGGTCGAAGCTTTGCGCAAGATTTCCGTCCATAAAGGCGTTGATCCGCGTCAGTTCACCCTCTGCTGTTTTGGTGGCGCTGGCGGGCTGCACGTGTGTGCGCTCAGCGAAGCACTGGAGATACCCAGCGCGCTCGTTCCGGTACACAGCGGCGTTCTCTCCGCACTCGGCATGATTGTCGCGCCCAAAGAGCGAAGGCTCTCGCACAGCATGATTAAACGATTGGATGCGGTCACCCCGAGCGACATTAGCGAGATCTTTGATGCACTCGCAAACCAGGCCAGGGCCGAGCTGATCGAAGAAGGCGTGGCCCCCGAAAAGATCACGTTCACACGGGAGGTCGCACTGCGGTATCTGGGACAGCGATACGCGCTCACACTCCCGGTCGACACGGCTTCTCCCCTCTTGGATACGACCATTCAGTCACTCATCCTGGCCTTTCACGAAGCACATGCACAACGGTATGGGCATAAAATGGATCGCCCGGTTGAACTGGCCACCGTCAAACTCAATGCCTCCGTTCCCGCCCACAGGGTATCACTCCCGATGACCGCACCCCCACGGGCAGCCCCCGCGGAGACACAGCCCCCCGGGAGCCCAACGGTCAGCACCCAGCCGGTGCAGCCAGAAACGGTGACCGGCGCAGACCAGCGTCAGCTGACTGACGGAGCAACCGCAGTTTGCCTCTCCCGTGACACCCTCCCGGTCGACTGCCCGCTCGTGGGCCCACTGATTGTGACCGATCCGGTTTCCACCGTGTTCGTGCATGCCGGCTGGCAATTACGAAAAGATGAGTATGGCAATCTCCATTTACACCGACTGACCAGTACTCTGTGAAGGTACCTGAGCGCGGTACAGGCGATAGATCACCTGCCCTGCGCCCTTTTCTTTCAACAGATGGAGGGTTGAAGGCACATCAATGGGGCCCAGTTCCTTTTCACACTCCACGTATATCAGCGCCTGATCAGAGAGCCACCTGTGATCCACCAACGCCTGCAAACAGGGCTCCAGCAACGACTGGCGAAAGGGAGGATCGAGAAAAACCAGGTCAAACGGTGCGTGCTCGCCCGGCCTGTTTAGCCAGGTCAGCACATCACTCTGAATCACCTGTACCGACGACGTCTTCAAAAGATTGGCATTCGTGCTCAATTGCCGGGCAACCTCCACACTCCGATCCACCGACACCAGTGACTGCGCACCTCGGGAGAGCGCTTCCAGCCCGAGTACGCCGCTCCCACAAAACAAGTCCAGACAACGCGCACCGGCCGTATCGTACATCAACCAGTTAAACAACGTCTCACGCACCCGGTCCGTGCTGGGGCGCAATCCCGCCAGGGAAGGAAAAGTAATCCGCCGCCCCCGCCACTCTCCTGCAATAATTCGTACCGTTTGTTCGGTTTGGGATTTGTCGCGACGCGGCTTATTTGAACGGTGATTGGTCTTCATTTCGTGTGTTGCACTCTTGGAGGGAAAGGGCAAATGGTAAAAGGTATTTGGCCTGACAACAATTCCTGATTAGAATACAGGGTTCTCAGACACCCGTCGTAAAGAATTTCCACAACACAGTAATCAAAGTAGATATCCTCATGCAAAATATCGAGTTGATTTTTGCCGCACTCGCCGGCGTACTGGCCCTCCTGTTTGTTATCGACCTGATACGCAGCGGCAAAGGGCGCCCCAAATACACCCGTGTTGAGCAGCGGCCTGCTGAAAAAAAGCCGGCGCTCAGGCAACCGGAAGCCATTCAGGCCGCTCAGCCTTCGCTCGCCACCCAACCCCCGCCGGAAGCGCCCCCCCAAGAACCTGAATCCGCACCTTCCGTCTTTGCACGCATCAAAGCGGGGCTCAGCAAAACCCGTACAGGACTGAGTCAGAATCTGGCGAACCTGATACTTGGCAGTAAAAAGATTGACCAAAGCCTGCTGGAAGACATAGAAACCACGTTGTTGACCGCCGACGTCGGCATGGAAGCCACACAACACATTATCGACCGCATTACCGAAAAACTCGCGCGCAACCAGTTAACGGACCCGGCCCAGCTGAATCAGGCCCTGCAGGCAGAGCTCACCGCACTTCTCAGTGCCAGCGAAGCCCCGCTGGTGATCTCACAGGACAATAAGCCTTTCGTCATGCTCGTAGTGGGCGTGAACGGCGTCGGAAAAACCACCACCATTGGCAAGCTCGCCAAAAAGTATCAGAATGAAGGGCACTCCGTCATGCTCGCAGCGGGTGACACCTTCCGGGCAGCGGCCGTCGAGCAGCTTCAGGTCTGGGGCGAGCGGAACAATGTGCCCGTGGTGGCACAACAAACCGGTGCTGACAGTGCGTCGGTCATTTTCGATGCGATTGAATCCGCCAAGGCCAGGAATATCGATCTGGTGATCGCAGACACCGCAGGCCGATTACAAAACAAAGACAACCTGATGGCAGAACTTGCCAAAGTCGTTCGCGTCATGAAAAAACTGGATGACACGGCCCCGCACGAAGTCCTGCTGGTGCTGGATGCGGGCACCGGACAAAATGCACTCAGCCAGGCCAAACTGTTTCGGGAGGCCGTCGGCGTGTCCGGCATGGCGTTGACCAAGCTGGACGGCACCGCGAAAGGCGGTATCATCTTTGCCATCGCCAAGCAGTTTGACCTCCCGATACGATTTATTGGCGTAGGTGAGCAAATTGACGACCTGCGGGATTTTGAATCCGAACAGTTTGTGGCAGCGCTTTTTGATGCCTGACCGAAAGAGGCCACCCAATAACCGGCATGATTCTGTTTGAGCACGTAGAAAAAAAGTACCCCGGCAATCAACTTGCGTTGGCATCGGCCAGTTTTCACCTGCACCGCGGGGAAATGGCCTTTGTTACCGGGCACTCCGGGGCGGGCAAGAGCACCCTGCTGAAACTCATCATGCTGATGGAACGGCCCACCAATGGGCGTATCGTCATTGCAGGCAAAGCCCTTAAAGACATCAAACCGCGCCAGGTACCCTATTACCGTCGCCATGTCGGTGTTGTCTTCCAGAATCACCGTCTGCTTTTCGATCGCTCCGTCTATGAAAATGTCGCCCTGCCCCTGCGCATCTGTGGCACGCCGGAGCGCGACATTGGCAGACAGGTTCGCTCAGCCCTGGACAAAGTGGGCCTGCTGAAAAGAGAGCAGTTTAATCCGATGCAGCTCTCCGGTGGTGAGCAGCAACGCATCGGGATCGCCCGAGCCATCGTCAACCGGCCACCGCTGTTGCTGGCAGATGAGCCAACCGGCAACCTGGACCCAAAGCTGTCTTCCGACATCATGCACCTTTTCGAGCAGCTCAATCAGGTGGGTGTCACCGTGCTGATCGCAACACACGATCTGGCGTTGATTGAGGGTCTCCCGCACCGCATATTGACCCTTCAGGACGGTACGGTTTTCGAGCAACGAGGTGCGCATGTCACCACAGGATAATCCAAAACAGGGCGCATCGCGTCAGAAACCGGCACACCCAGGGCGAGGATACCTTCGACACCATCTGGCGGTGCTGCGGGAAAGCCTTCACAAACTGCTGAAGACACCCATCTCAACCACCATAAATTGCACCGTAATCGGTATTGCACTGGCCCTCCCGGCGTTTCTGCTGCTGCTGTTGCAGGACATCCAGAACGTTGTTGCCCAGGTCGACAAAGACCCGCAAATTACCCTCTACCTGCACCACCACGTGGATGAACAAAAGTCACTGGCATTGCTGGCCCGTATCCGCACCCAAGCCAACATCGAGGCTGCCACGCTGATTACACGATCACAAGCGCTCGCCGAACTCGACCAACACCTCTCGGGCATGGTCGCCGCCGTGGATCTGCTGGGTGAAAATCCCTTACCCAATATCATCGTGGCAACGCCGGGCGCTACGCTCTCAACGGCGCACTCCATCGAACAGCTACGTGAGCAGCTCCTGACCTTACCCGGCGTAGAATCCGCTGAGATTGATTTAACCTGGGTGAAGCGATTGTTTGCCTTTACCCGCCTTATTCAGCATACCGTCTTGATTCTGGGTCTCATGCTGGCATTTGCCGTCATCCTGGTCGTCGGCAATACCATTCGCCTGCTGATTGATGCCCGCAGTGAAGAGATTGAGGTCATCAAACTCGTGGGTGGCACCGATGCGTTCATCCGTCGGCCGTTACTCTACAGCGGGCTGTGGATCGGCCTGGGGGGCGGCCTCATCGCCACCGTGCTGATTGAAGTGACCACCTGGTGGCTGAATGCCCCCGTGCGCGGGGTCGCTGAGCTGTACGCCAGTAACTTTCGGCTGCATGGTCTCGACGTTGGCGCACTGGCCCTGCTCTGGCTCACCAGTACAGCGTTGGGGTGGCTTGGGTCGCGGTTCGCCATCGGGCGGCACATTGCCCAAATTGAACCCTGACGCCGGATGCGTTACCTATTATTAATTTGCAATACAGAATTCTTGGCATATAGTTCAGGATCTGGGTGTGCCCCCAAACGCCACACATTGAATGGTTTTTGTACAAATTACTTGAAAATTTGAACATTGCCCCCATAATGGCGGATTGGACTAGCATTCTGACCACTCCACCCAATCCGGGAACTTTTACGCCATTTGAGCGTCTAATAAGTAGCGAAGTGAGTGTAAGTGTTCAGAAAACGTGACTCGTCGCTTTGGCACCCCACTAAAGTGATTATTACCGGAGGTATTTAATGGGAACAAGCTTGCAACCTGTAAATATGATGGTTCCAGGTCAGAATCTGGAGTCCTACATTCAGGCGGTCAACACGATTCCTGTTTTAACGGCAGAAGAAGAGCGCGAACTGGCGTATCGTCTGCACGAAGAAAACGATCTCGAGGCAGCACGACGGCTCGTCATGTCTCACCTGCGCTTTGTTGTCCATATTGCTAAAAGCTATTCCGGCTACGGTTTATCACAAGCCGATCTGGTGCAGGAGGGCAACGTGGGCCTGATGAAGGCCGTCAAGCGATTCAATCCGGAGTACGGCGTACGACTGGTTTCGTTCGCAGTCCATTGGATAAAAGCTGAAATTCACGAATTTATTCTCAAAAACTGGCGGATCGTTAAAGTTGCCACTACAAAAGCCCAGCGCAAACTGTTTTTCAACCTGCGCAGCGCTAAAAAACGACTGGCGTGGCTGACCAACGATGAAGTACATGCAGTGGCAGAAGATCTGGGCGTGGAACCACGCGTGGTACGCGAAATGGAAGGTCGCCTGAGTGCCCATGATGCGGCCTTTGACGCCGGTGTGGATGACGATGACGAGCAGGCTTACCAGGCACCCGTACACTATCTGGAAGACAAGCGCTACGACCCTGCCGCACAGCTGGAAAAAGCGGACTGGACAGAAGATTCCAACAGCCGCCTGCTGGATGCCTTGGCAACACTGGATGAACGAAGCCAGGACATACTGCGCCAGCGCTGGTTAACGGAAGGAAAATCAACCTTACATGACCTGGCCGCGAAATATGGCGTCTCTGCAGAACGTATTCGCCAACTCGAAAAAAGTGCGATGAAAAAAGTACGCACTGCCATGGAAAGCTGATTACCAGCGTCATGATTACCGAAGCCGCCGACGGGCGGCTTTTTTATGTGCGATAAAAAAGCGTGAAGAACACCATGAAACCTACCATTGCATTCCTGGGGGTTGGCCTGATGGGTAATCCCATGGTCGAGAATCTATTGAAACACAGTTTCCCTGTTATTCTCTGGAATCGGACCATCGAAAAACTCCAGCCGTTTGACGGGCGGGCACGCCAGGCGAAAACGCCGGCGGAAGCCGTTTCCAACGCAGACATCGTCATCACCATGCTGGAAAATGGTCCCGTGGTAGACAGCGTACTGTACACCTCAGGCGCAGTACGACAGGCAAAATCCGACAGCGTCATCATCGACATGAGCTCCATCCCGCCAGCCATGGCACGACGTCACGCCACCACCGTTTCTTCTTTGGGTGCACATTACATTGACGCACCGGTTTCCGGCGGCACCGTCGGGGCGGCAAACGCAACGCTATCCATTATGGCGGGCGGCGAACCAAACATTATTGAACGCATTAAACCCGTTTTTGACTGCTTCGGGAAGACAACCATCATCGGCCCCCATGGTGCCGGCCAAGTCGCCAAGCTGGCGAATCAGGCGATTGTAGGCATTACTATCGGCGCGGTCAGCGAAGCACTGCTGCTGGCGGCCAAAGGGGGTGCTAATCCCGACGCCGTCAGAGCGGCATTGATGGGAGGCTTTGCCAGCAGCCGCATCCTTGATCTGCACGGCAAACGCATGATTGATCGCAACTTCGAACCCGGTGCACGCGCCAGCATTCAGCTGAAAGACCTGCGCATGATTCTGGACGAAGCGCGGGAAAGCAACCTCGCTTTACCCCTCAGTCAACGCGTCTACGAGGAATACCTCAACCTCTGTGCCCACGGCCATTCTAACGTCGATCACAGTGGGCTGTTGCTTCAGCTGGAACAGCTCAATCAGACGACACTGGGATAAACATGCCAAAATTTGCAGCGAACCTGACCCTGTTGTTTACTGAGTACCCCTTTCTGGACAGATTCCGCCACGCCGCAGCTGCCGGTTTTCGCGGGGTGGAGTTTCTCTTCCCTTATGCCTGGCCCGCTGACCTCCTGAGAACGCATCTCGAACAACACCAGCTCACTCAGGTGCTTTTTAATCTTCCCCCGGGAAACTGGGACGCGGGTGAACGCGGTATCGCCTGCCTGCCAGGGAGAGAAGACGAGTTTCGTCGGGGTGTCGCGCAGGCAATCGACTATGCACAGGCCCTGAAGTGCACCCGGTTGAACTGTCTGGCCGGCCTGAAACCTCCTCAGGTAAGCAATCAAGAAGCCCAGCGAACACTGGTGAAGAATGTTCAGTATGCCGCCGATCAACTTGCGCCCCACAACATCACACTCATGCTGGAGGCCATCAACAGCAAAGTCGATATGCCTGGCTTTTTCCTGGACACTTCCACCAAAGTGCTGGAAACACTGGCTCAAGTGCAGCGGGAAAACGTACGCTATCAGTACGACCTGTACCATATGCAAATCATGGAAGGTGACCTGATCCGCACACTCACGCAGCATATGACAGCCATTGGTCATATTCAGTTTGCCGACAATCCCGGACGTCAGGAACCCGGCACAGGTGAAATCCATTGGCAAAACGTTTTTTCAGCGCTGGATGCCCTGGGCTACACCGGCTGGGTATCCGCGGAGTATCGCCCCTCGGGAAAGACCCCTGATTCACTGGCCTGGTTAAAAAACTAACAAACATTACCAATCATTACGTCGAGTTAATTCTGTGTTAGGCTCCGGGTCACAATTGCTGTGACATAGTAGCGCTAACGTTTCAACACATTATTCCACTGTTTGGTTGAGTGAATGACACAGATGAAAGTATTGGTAATAGAAGACGACAAAGACGTCGCTGCGTACCTGGTCAAAGGGCTCAAGGAAAGCGACTACAATGTTGACCATGCGGCAGATGGCAAAGAGGGATTTTTCCTCGCCATGAGTGAGAGCTACGACATCATGATCGTGGACCGCATGCTGCCAGGAATGGACGGGCTCAGTATCGTTAAAGGCGTACGCGCCTCCGGCAACCAAACCCCGGTACTCATTCTGAGTGCGCTGGGTGACGTGGATGACCGCGTGGAAGGCCTGCGCGGCGGTGGCGACGATTACCTGACCAAACCCTTTTCTTTCTCCGAGCTGATTGCCCGCCTCGAAGTACTCATCCGGCGCTCCAAGTCCTCATCCGAGTCGGTCACCGAACTCAAAGTCGCCGACCTCGAAATGGACCTGCTCGCCCGCACCGTCAAACGCGCTGGCGTGGACATCGATCTTCAGCCCCGGGAGTTTCGCTTGCTGGAATACCTCGTGCGCCATGCCGGCCAGGTCGTCACGCGCACCATGTTGCTGGAAAACGTCTGGGACTACCACTTTGACCCCCAAACCAACGTGATTGATGTGCACATCAGCAGGCTGCGCTCCAAAATCGATAAAGAGTTTGAAACGCCGCTGCTTCACACGGTACGTGGTGCGGGTTATTCCTTACGTGAAAGCAAATAGGTTAATCAGCACTTCCACCTTCCAGCTTGCCATCATCTACATGGTTTTGTTTGCCACGTCGGTGTTTATTCTGCTCGGCTTCATTTACTGGGCCACGGCGGGCTACATGTCGGATCAAACCGACGAGACCATTGAAGCGGAAGTGCTCGGGCTGGCGGAACAATACCGACGCACCGGCCTCAATGGTCTGGTCAGCGTCATTCGCGAACGCGTGGAGCGCAACCCTGCCGGCAAATCCATCTACCTGTTCACTGCCCGCAATCGGGTGAAGCTCGCCGGTAACCTGGAAAAGTGGCCGGATGAGGTGCTCACTCGCGATGGCTGGATCAATTTTGTGCTGAAAGATCCCTTCGACCCCAACACGAACCGTTTGATTCGCGGGCGCGTGTTCATCGTGCATGGGGAACTGCCTCTCCTCGTCGGACGAGACATACAGGAGTTGATGACCGTGAAGTCTCTGATTGAGCGGGCACTCAGTTGGGGACTCGGCGTCACGCTTGCCCTGGCAATGATCGGGGGCATTATGATGACGCGCAGTACCGTCCGGCGTATCGAAGTGATTAATGCCACCAGCCAGAAAATCATGAACGGCAACCTCGCCCTCCGCATTCCTACGCGTGGTACCAATGATGATTTTGATCAATTGGCAAACAATCTGAATGAGATGCTGGACCGCATCGTGCAGCTGATGGAAGGGGTACGCCACGTCTCTGACAACATTGCACACGATTTGAAAACCCCGCTGACCCGACTGAAAAACCAGCTTGAAAATACGCTGATCACGGTGAAATCGCCAGAAGCGCAGGAGGAAGTTGCCAAGGCGTTGGCTGAAGCCGACCATATGCTCAGCACCTTCAATGCCTTACTGCGCATTGCCCGACTGGAATCCGGCGGCAAGCTCACACACATCAGCGAAGTCAACCTCTACGAACTCGTCGAAGACGCCGTGGAGTTTTATGATGTGCTGGCCGAAGAAAAAAGCCAGATCCTCACCTTGATGGGGCGAAATGACATCAGTATTCAGTGTGATCGGGATTTGATCTTCCAGGCCATCAGCAATCTGATCGACAATGCCATCAAGTACACGCCCGAGAAAGGCAGCATCACCATCGAAGTAAAGAGACAGGAGCAACAGGCCGTATTGCGTGTGGCAGATTCGGGGGTCGGGATTCCGGACGAAGAGAAAGAAAAGGTGTTTCAGCGTTTTTATCGTGTGGCAAAAAGCCGCTCGGAACCCGGCAATGGATTGGGACTCAGCCTGGTATCCGCCATCATCCACTTACATGAGGCGAAGATTCAACTGAGTGATAACCAACCAGGACTGGTGGTTGAAGTGTCCTTTGCGCTACCCGCAGAGAAACCGAGACGACTGAGAAATACCTTGCCGGGCTTGCCCACCGACGACAGTGGCACAAGCCAGACAGGACGAGGCGTGCTGGAAACCAAATAGCCTCGCCGCAGTTTGGCGATCCAAGCCTTAGTGCTTGATCAGGCCCTTGACGGTGTTCAGTGTGAAACGCGCCGGCGTCAGCGCCAGATCAATGCCATCCTGAACGAGTTTTTCTGTGCGATTGATCGCTTTCTCGATCTGCACCTTACGGGTACCAATGCGCGCTTGCAGACTGTCCAGTTCACCCTGGAATCGACGCTGCTCGTTCATCAGATACGCGATGCAGTTATGACGATTGAAGCTGTCCGTAATGCCGTATTCTTCCAATCGGTAACCGATTTCATCCAATTGACTCAGTGCGGTGTCTGCCACTTTATTTAGATTCATATCAACAACCCCAATGTAAGCAAAAAATTCCTGCGTTCTGACGTTACCACCCTGCGCCGCCAGATGCATAATGATCAAACAACCGTTTGAATCGCGCAACAATACCTGTTTCAACTAGAAAGCACAACCTAAAAACGGATTAAATTTTGCCCAATTTGGAGTGATCCAGAAAAGCCCGCACATTACCTACTGTTAACGGTTTCGCCATCTTAAAGCAAGGTGACCTTTCGTATCCTAGAGGCCAAGTCAAAGGAAATCCGCTTTGCGAATAACCTTGACCCTGTGCTTACTTAGTTAGTTTTTGGTTAATGCTCCCTCCAAACAGCGCTAGCCCGCCCCCTGAGATCAGGGGGCTTTTTTTTGTCCCGTAGGCTACACTTTACCTGACTGTTTGAATTTCCTCAGAATGCCATGTCTCGACATTTCGATATGCGTGCAATAGCGCTCGGCGTCGCCGTTGATCTGGTAGGATCGGTTCTACTGGCACTGGTACTGCTCTCATCTGTCTCGGTGTATTTGAGCAACCAGGGGCTCAATCAGGAGCAAATTCAGCATGTGCTTACCCAGCCCACCGAGTCACTGCCGTTAACCTTGCTCATATTACTTACCGGCGCCTGTGCGGATTACTGTGCCGGCTACATTACGGGTAAATTCGCGAAAGTACTGGAGGTATGGCATGCCCTGGGCATGATTTCGATCGTGCTGATGCTCCACTTTGCGATCGCTGATCCGGCTCGATTGGGGGTGGCCTTTGGCTTTATGCAGGCGCTCATCGGCGTTACCGCCGCACTTTGGGGGGGATTCCGGGCAAAACAATCGAAAAATCAACCGGCGTCATAACAAATATCCACCACATACCAGCGCTTTTTTCCGTCGGGCGTCTGAACCAGCGCTTCATCATCCACAGATTTTTTTAACAAAGCCCTCGCCATGGGCGAGTGGATGGAAATGTAGTCTTTGCGCGCATAAATCTCATCCCCGCCAACAATACGAAATTTCAGCGTTTTTTCATCATCGTCTTCCACGGTCACCCAGGCACCGAAGAAAATCCGCCCCTCCTGTTCCGGCGCGTAATCCACCACCCGGAGTGTCTCAATGCGCTTTCTGAGATAGCGAACACGCCGATCAATTTCGCGCAGCCGCTTTTTATTGTATTGATAATCCGCATTTTCGCTCCGATCCCCCAGCGAGGCCGCCCAGGACACCTTGCGGGTCACTTCCGGGCGCTCCTCTCGCCAGAGTACGTCCAATTCCTGCTTCAGCTTTTCAAATCCATCTCGGGTAATCAGATCGGGCATCATCGTGTTTTATTGCTCACAGTCATGTTTTCCGCGCCAGCGCCAGCCCTTTGCCGAGAAAAATCCGACTTCCGGCATCAGTGCCAATGTATCCGGGCGAAAAGAGTGATATCGTTCACATAAATTAACAAAATCAAACAGTTCGTGACACTTGCCTATTAAATGACCGGGGATGTGGTCTACAATTTGTAACGAACTTAGGTGGATACGAATAGTAAAAGGGAAATTGCGCCGTGACAATAACGAGAAAATCATTCCAGGCATGGGCTCCCTTGGCTTTGGTCGCAGGATCACTGTTACTGACGAATATATCGGTCAGTGCCGACTCCAAACGACTGGTCGAGCCCGCAACGGAACATAAGAAAAAATCGACCATAGATACCTTTCCATTTCCTCAAATGGAACAGGACGATCTGGCCCAGGCAGTGATTGAAGGCGGGCTGGAGCCCCCTGCAGCGGGCGGAGCCACTGCTGGCGAAAAAAGTGCATCAAAAAGTGATGCAAAAATCGGCTTGGATGAGCGTGACCGGCGCACGGATTTTGATTATCAAACCACGTCCGTGAAGTTTAATTTCCGGATGCCGCGCTACACACCGCCAGGAACGACCGTTCTGCAGGCAACAGAATTCAACAAGAGCAATCGAACCTATATTGGGCCGCAGGATGTTGGCACAACGGGCGTACGCTAGTTTGGGCCAGACAGACAACAGACATAAAAAAACCTGCCGAAGCAGGTTTTTTTATCAGTGGCTCAGCGGCCGTTCAACAACAAAGTTGAAATAAAACTCAAGCGCTTGTTTGGCTTGATTCAGTCGTGCTCTTGAGAGCTGAAACCGATTGATCAGTTCCGACAGGAAAGGACGCACCTTGTCTTCCTCTCTCGGGATCTCCCTATGGGAGGCAGAGTAGCGGATAAACTTACCAATCCAATGTCGGTACAGCTGCTCTGTCCTGCCATGAAGCTTTTTCTCAGAGACCACTTGATCCAGTTTGGTAATGAGTTCAGCTTCTTTGAGCTGTTCCCCAGCACCCGCTTTCATGGAGTCTTTCTTCATGAACATTTACCCCTTTGTACTGCTTCTTCTTATCATCCTGAATTTTTGGCTTCAGGTAAAGGTCAAATTAATGAAGTTATCTTCATCAAAAAGACCCAAAGTGCTGCCCAACGTAATAAGAGACAGCACCATTATCATACTATGAACTTGTGTTCACAGTAAATGCAGGCGTTATTTAAAGCTTTCAATCTTATCGATGTAGCGCTGCATGGCGTCGTCACTGGATACCCCTTTGAGGCCCTCCCAGGCACCATACTTGGCCCGCCCCACAACGTCCAACATGCCCGGCTTCTTGCCGGAGACATCACCTTCCGTCGCCTGCTTGAATAAGGCATACATTTCCAGCTTTAACTCATTGGAGGGTTTGAAATCGCCTTCCGCTGTTTGTACATAATTCACTGCCGCTTCAAACTTGGCTTTTAAATCAGACATGCAGATACCCCTTTATATTCGGTTTTTGAAAGAGCCATTATAGCCCTATGTTTTCCATCAGGCGAGCTGGAATGGACTTTTGCTCATGGGGAAAATAAGGTACTCTCTCGCGTTTTCCAGCGGGGACGAACCATGAGCAAAAAAAACCAGTTAAATCAAATTGTCAGCCAGATCAATAAATTGCCCGAGTTTCTGAGAGCAAAAGCACTCAGTACGTTTTTTGGTAAAACCGTGAAGTTCACCGGTACTGCCGGAATTCGCATCGAAAAACTCACAGAACAGGAAGCCGTGGTTTCCGCGAAGAACAAAAAGTCCGTGCAGAATCATATTGGCTCAGTGCACGCCGTGGCAAATATCCTGATTGCCGAGTCTGCAACGGGTTATCTCGTGGGCATGAACCTGCCAGACACCGCGGTGCCGGTCATCAAAACCATTAAGGCAGATTATGTGAAGCGGGCAAAAGGGGATATGAAGGCCGTTGCCACCCTGACTGACGCACAGATCAAACAGATTCGCACCACAGAGAAAGGCGAAACGGCGGTGAAGGTCACGGTGACCGATGCAGAAAACAAAGAGCCCGTTCTGATGGAAATGATCTGGGCGTGGACACCGAAGAAACGCAAATAGTCCGCACGCCTCTGGCACGCCCCCTGTTGGCGGAATGCCCGCCTCATTGCCGGGCTGCGTGCTTTTTCCTGTACGCCTGAATCGCTCGATTCAGGCGCTCCATATATCCGGTGTTTTCCTCAAGATACTGCTTGGAAATGTAGATTCCAAAGGGCTTTTCGATAGCCAGCACTGCCTGAAACGCCGATCTGTCCACTTGCTGTTCCTTCGCCTGCTCCCAAAAGACTTTTTCTGCCAGCAGCGCAGCATCGAGCTTGCCTGCCACCAGCAATGACGGTAAGTAGGCCGTTCTGGGGCTTGCGTAAATATTCTGGAACTCATTTTTGATCAGCCATTTGTGCGTATTGGCGTGAAGATAGGTGCCGACCTTGGCGTGCGTGCGAAATTGGGGAGAAGTCACCTCCCAGGTACTGCTTTTCGAGAAAAACCACATCCAGTTATTGTAGGTGACTGGTTGAGAAAACACGGCGAACGCATCACGCTCGGCATTTTTTGAGGCCAGCAGAAAGCCATCCACATGCCCCAAACGCGCTTCATGCACGGCACGCCCATAATTCGGCGTTTCGAGCAGCGTCAGGGATTGGCCCAGTGCTGCCGTAATCGCCAGGATGGCTTCGATACCCTCGCCGGCTGGCACGCCCTCATGCATGTAGGTAAAGGGCTTGAAAATGGGAAACACCAACCGTATCGGTTTTTCCGTCGCCAGGATTGGCGCGCAAAAGAAGCACCACAATACGCCCCATATTATTGATCGTCGCATTCGCACCTCCCCCGTGCTTACCCCAATTAACACTATAAGCAACAATGGCCAAATTCTCCACTCAGGCTGGGCGGGAAGCTCTTGGCGCAGGGCATGTGCGGGGGAGAAAGATGGAAAATTTGACGCCGTTAAAGCCATCCGACACTGAGGAAATGTTCCGGGCACGAATATGCCCGCCGTGCCGCTCCACAATCAGTCGTACGATCACCAGCCCCAGGCCGAAGTGACCGTCGGTTGCACCTTCTCTCAGCGAGATGAACGACGAAAAAATATCGCCGGCCAGCGCATCCGGCAAAGAGGGGCCCTCATTGGCCACCGCCAGCAGGTAACCCGCAGGCCTACTTTTGCTCGCCGTCGATTCGGATAGGGTCACAACAATACGCTGCCCTTGCGGTGTAAAGTCTTTCGCGTTATCAATCAGTTTATCCATCATTTGGGCAATTAGATCCGGCCCCCCATGCATCGGAAAACTGTTGGGTTCAACACCGTTGATGATCAGTTGAACCCGATGTACGGGCAGCGTCTGCGCATAGCTGTCCACCAGCGCACGTACCAGACCAGCCAATGAGAAAGCCTCGGGTTCCATCTGCTCCACGGCCCGCTCCAGACGACTGGCAGAACGCAAGGCATCGAGAATGGTCACGATGCGGGTACAGCCATCGCGGGCACGGGCCATATAAACGGCCTGGTCGTCGGGAAGATTGTGCTCATCAAGATTGTCCAACGAGGAGCGCACGATTGCCACCGGCGTTTTGATTTCATGGGCCAGCTTACTTGCGAAGGTCTCCAGGTAAGCGGTATAGCCATTGAGTGCCTGCACCATCTGATGGAAACTTCGAGACAAATCGCCCAACTCATCCGGGGTACGTGCCGGTGTAAATCCGCCCTGTACGCGCCCGTCTTCGGAAACCGCCTGTCCGATGTGTCGGTTAAGTGCGCGGATACGATACGAGAGCAATCCCGCGTACCCCAGCAGGAGCGCAGTGACAACCACGTAACCTCCCAGCGAGGTGAGCAGCACATCAGCGATGGTGTCGTTAGACAGCGCCGCGTAGGTGCGCGTATGCTGGTCAACACGGAGCACAAAGGCCGGCCGTGTTTGCCAGTACACCGGCTGCGCAACACTGCTGAGGGCGTAACGACCATCGGCAGCCGTAAACCACCCGGAGGCTACCGACCCCGCAAAGGCGCTTTGCACCAGCGCACTCCGGTCTGATGCCTCATTGATTTCCGGGTTTTCGACCGTATCCGGTGCGAGCACAGCCCATCTCAAGACCGAAACCAGCAGATCGGAAAATACCTGAGTGATCGACCCCTCTCCTGCCCCGCCGGACTCAGTCAGCCCAGGCTCGCTCGATTCCTCTGTGGTGCGCCCCACAATCCAACCCGCGGGTTCCATGAGCGCCAAAGACCCGGCATCCGGCACATATTCGGCCAGTAAGGCTTCCAGTGTGCGATCGCGATGCACAATCCGATAATCCAGGGTGTCAAACAGGGCCTGGGGCATGCCAGTGCCTTGCAACACCTCAAATCGAATCCCTTCCTGTACCCAGCTGAGCGGCAGCGTTAACTCCAGATCATATCCGGTGGCGGTTTCCTGCCAATACGCCGAAATTTCCGTCTGCATACCCGGCCGGAATCGACCAGACAGCAACATGTGTGGCATCAGTACCCCCGGTGCGACCGGCTTGAACACCAGCGAACGGTCATGCAGCGTCACCCAGAGACTATCGGCCGCCGAGGCCTCATCCGCGGTAGCGTGCCGATGACCGGGATCATGATAGACGACCCGGTCATCGGTCACCCGGAAAAACAGGTGCAGGCGCTCACCATGCACGCCCAGCGTCAACTGGACGGCGTTCTCCGTGCCCGCCCCGGTGGAAAGCATCACCGGCACACGCCCAAGCTCGTGCCATTCGTCGAGGTAACCATCCACAATCGGCGGGGCGGAAAGCGGATGGGCGTACAATCCCGTCAATGGGGAGTCCGCCTGGCGCACCAAGGCATCCATCAACGCGGATTCTGACTGCAGTCGCCGTTCCAGGAGCGTGGCGGTCTGGCTAAGCACCCGCTGCTGATTCGCCCTCAATGCGCTTTCCAGCTCGGACACCAGTCGGTAACCACTCCAGGGAAGCAGCAACAGGACCACACTGATCGCCAGTAACTGATGCTTCAGCTTCATCTCAATGCTCGGAGGGATCCCACTTGTACCCCATCCCATAGGCGGTCTGAATCGCCTTGAACTGGGCATCTTCGTGCTGAAACTTTTTGCGAATGCGTTTGATGTGGGAGGTCACCGTACTGTCATCCAATACGGTATTGGCGGCTTCCATGAGTTGATCCCGATTTTTGACATGGCCAGGATGCTTTGCCAGCGCATGAACAATCCAGAACTCTGTGACAGTCAACTGAATGGGCTGCTGATTCCACCGCACCACCATACGGTCCAGATCGATGCTGAGTCGCCCGCGTTGCAGTAACGATGTCGCCACGTCGACGGGTCCTTTCTGGACGTCAATGCGGCGAAACAATGCGGTAATGCGCGCCATCATATGCGGTAAACTGATGTCTTTCGTCAGGTAGTCATCTGCCCCCAGCCGGAGGCCGGAAATCTGGTCAATCTCGCTGTCCCGTGCGGTCAGGAAAATAATGGGCAACGTACGCGACGCGCTGCGCAGTTCCCGGCACAGCTCAAACCCCCCTTCGACCTCATCGCCCAGTCCGACATCAATGATCGCGAGATCCGGCAGGCGCACTTCAAAGCCCGCCAGTGCGTCCACGCGCGATGCGTAGTCCTGCACGGTATACCCCTGCCGCTCCAGGGCATCCTTGTAGTTTGCCCGAATCATGGGTTCATCTTCGACGATGGCCACCACTTTTTTCATAGTTTGTCCTGACTTTTCCGTTTATCCTGATTCGTCCGTTTATCCTGATTCGTCCGTTTATCCTGATTCGTCCGTTTTTCCTGATTCGTCCGTTTTTCCTGATTCGTCCGTTTTTCCTGGCCCGCTCGCGGGTGCCGCCATTTTGCACTGCAGTGTCGGCCACCGGGAAGCGCTTGCCACAATTTGCCATAATCTACCCGGATTTGGCCACGTTTGATCCCTGAGGCGGTGAGTTTTGTTTGCTCCAATAGTAAAAAACACACAGGAGCTACCTCATGAAAAACTTACACAGGGTTCATTCCCCTCGCCACTTTAGGGGATTTTTGGTTTCATGTCGCTGGTTAAAGCAGCATTTGAGGGAAGATGGTCTGATGATCCTCTGCCTCGCCGTATTTCTGTTGGCTCAAGCCTGGCCTGCCCGGGTCTCCGCCAGTGAGCCCTTTGCCGATCTGTCTGAAGTCCGGGCAGGCAGCCTGCTCTTTGTGCCAGGCAGCAACGGGAGCGGGTATGTCAGTGCTACCCGCCTCAACGCCGAAGTCGACCTCTCGGTCAGCGGGCTCTGGCTCGAAGGCAAAGTGATTCAGCATTTCGAAAACCAGACTCAAGACTGGCAGGAAGCCGTGTACGTGTTTCCGCTCCCTGAACGTGCTGCCGTGCATGCCATGCGTATTCGCGTTGGCGAGCGAGTGATCGAAGGTGAGATCCAGGAAAAATCCCAGGCGCGCCGGACCTATCAGAAAGCCAAGTCTGAAGGCAAACGCACCGCCTTATTGGAACAGAAGCGACCCAACATGTTCAGCATGGCGGTGGCGCAGATCGGACCCGGCGAGAAGGTGACGGTCGAAATGACGTATACCCAAACGCTTCCCTACCGCAACAACCAGTTTGAGCTCCGGTTCCCGACAACCATCAATCCACGCTATATGCCTGGGAAGACCCTGCCGCCAAACGCTGTAGCAAACGCTGAAGAATGGCAGCGCCGGGCAGAACGTCAGGGGCCGCTCACTCAAGGCTGGGCGACCAATACGGACCAGGTGCCGGACGCTGCGGAAATTTCCCCCTTTACCGTTACGGAACAAGCGGTCGGCCCACAGTCACATCAGCTTTCGTTGCGCGTGACATTAAACGCCGGCATGCCGGTATCGCACATCCAGTCCACCACACATACGCTTCAGATCACGCCCAATGACACTGACACACCGAATCAATATCAGATCGGCTTGTCAGGGGGTTCAGACATCATGAATCGTGACGTTGTCATCACGTGGTCACCTGCCCTGCAACACGCCCCGGAATCGGCCTTGTTCAGCACCTTCGACGGCGAGTATACCTATGGTCTGGCGATGTTGATGCCTCCGCAAATGCAACAGACTCAGGCTGCTCCCAAGGAGCTGATTCTGGTTATTGACACCTCTGGCTCCATGGGTGGTACGTCCATCGCTCAGGCGAAGCAGGCATTACAGTTCGCCCTGACGGCCCTGAGCGAGGCGGACTATTTTAATGTGATTCAATTCAACAGCCAGGCCAGCCAGCTGTTTTCCTCGTCAGAACGCGCCACACAGACCAATCGCGCCATCGCAGAACGTTATGTGCAGCAGCTTCAGGCCAATGGCGGCACGGAAATGGCCCAGGCCCTGACTCTGGCCCTCCCAAAGGCACTTTCTGACGGGCCGGAACACACAGAAGCACCGAATGATGCCATGTTACGCCAGGTTGTGTTCATAACCGATGGCAGTGTTGGCAACGAGGAAGCGCTGTTTGGCTTGATCCAGTCCCGGCTCGGCCAGTCCCGACTGTTTACCGTCGGTATCGGTTCCGCGCCCAACAGCTATTTCATGACCAAAGCTGCCGAAGTCGGCCGGGGTACCTATGAAAACATCGACAGTCTTCCGGATGTGGCGGATAAAATGAGCCGCCTGTTCGATAAGATACGGTTCCCTTCACTGAAAGACATCACACTCACGCTGAACACGGAAGCACCGGTTGAGGCCTATCCCGGCATTGTGCGCGATTTGTATCTGGGCGAACCTGTGGTCTTCAGTTTCCGGGTGCGAGGAAACGGCGCGCAAGGGATGATCTCCGGCAATACCTGGAGTGAACGCGATGGGGTCAGCCCCTGGCAACGCGATATCACCCTGGCCCCAACATCCGCAACCACAGAAAAGACCCTGAGTCGCATCTGGGCGCGGCAGAAGCTCGATAGCCTCATGAACAACTGGAACCAACCGGACGCTCAAGCGGGCATACAAAAAGAGGCGACGGCGCTTGCTTTGACGTATCACCTGGTCTCTCGCTTCACCAGTCTCGTGGCCGTGGACGCCACCCCCGTACGAAATGTCCAGACCGATCCCACGTTAAAGACCTCCGCCGTACCGGTGGTGCTGCCAAAAGGTAGTCAGGCGCACATGTTGCGTTACCCGAAAACCGCCACACCTGCCCCCTTATTGCACCTGCTGGCATGGTGTACACTGGCGGGAGCACTGGCGCTGCTGATGATCGCCCGACGCCACCGCTTGGCAGGCGCATCCCGATGAGCCGGTGTCTGTCTCGACTCAGTGCCGCGCTCTTCCTGATGGGCGTAGGCTTACTGATCTCGGCCCACTGGATCACGGTGAAGGCGCAGATTGCCCAATGGCTGATCCTGGACACCTGGGAAGCCTCACTGGCCTCGCCCCATCAGCCACTGGGTAAACCCTGGCCGTGGGCAGACTGGGAGCCGGTTGCGCGCCTGTCGTTGCCGGGAAGCCAGCCGCCAATGATTGTATTGTCGGGTATTGAGGGTGCTTCTCTCGCGTTTGGGCCGGGCCTGCACCCGCAGGGCGCCAGGCCCGGAGAGACAGGCACCATCGTCATTGCCGGCCACAGAGATACCCATTTTAAAGCACTGCAATCGGTCGTACAGGGAGCGGAGCTGCAGCTACAAACACGACAGGGGAAGTGGCGCACGTTCGTTGTGCGCAGCGTATCAATTGTGGACAGCAACCAGGAGTCACTGATACTGGAAACCAACGCAGGGACCCACTTGAAACTGATCACCTGCTACCCGTTTGATGCGATCGACCCCGGGGGCCCATTGCGTTATGTGGTCTCCGCAGAAGAACGGACTACCATTATTTAACTGACTACCAGTGTTTAGCGCGGTCGCAGTCGGTGTCTTTTTGCTCCACCCAGTGTGCGCCGTCATCGGTCAATTCTTTTTTCCAGAACGGCGCATCAACCTTGAGGTAATCCATGATGAATTGGCACGCCTGAAAGGCGGCTTCCCTGTGAGCACTGGCCACGGCGACCAGTACAATTTGATCGCTCAGCAACAGCTCACCCACACGATGAATCACCGTAACGCCCTTGAGCGGCCACTTTGCTTTGGCTTGGTCAACGATCTTTTCAAGCGCTTTTTCGGTCATGCCCGGATAATGCTCAAGATACAAGCCACGGATGTCCGTTCGGTCACCAAACTCTCGTACCAGGCCGGTAAAACAGCAGATCGCGCCGATATCTGCGCCGAGTGCGCGCAGGGCCCCGTACTCGGCATTCACATCAAAATCATCCTGTTGTACGCGGATCATGTCAGCCTCCCGTGACGGGCGGGAAAAACGCCACTTCATCCGACGGGGAGACTGACGCATCCAGGCCAACAATTTCCTGATTCACAGACACCAGAAAGCGGCTGCCGTCAAACACCTCCTGCCACATGCCGCCACGCGCCACCAGGAGTTCGACAATATCTTGCACGGATGCCACAGACTGCGCCTCTTCCCAAGCATCCTCGCCACACCCGAGACGCTCCCGAAAGCTCGCAAAATAGAGAATTTTCATACACTTACCTAGACCATTTGCGAAAAAAGTTGACTGAACGGCAGATAACGCACCAACGCACCGGGCTCCAGCACGGTATTTTCAGGTATCACTGCAAATCCATCCCCCCAGCTCGCCGAACTCAGTACGCCGGAACTTTGGTTCGGGTATTGCTCCAACGCCATCCCGCCTGCGTGCTCCACCAGCCGCACCCGCAAGAACTCGCGACGCTTACCGGGTTTCGCCACCGCAAAATTCAGAGGCACCTGCAGCTCGGGCTGAGGCCGACTCTGCAGCCCCTGCATTTTGCGCAGGTAGGGTAAAGCCAGAATACAAAAGGTCACAAACACCGCACCCGGATTTCCCGGCAATCCCAATACGGGCGTTCCATCAAACTGGCCGTAAGCAAACGGTTTGCCCGGTTTGATCGCCAACCGCCACAAATCCAGTGTACCATGGGCGCAGATGACCGCCTTGACGTAATCTTCTTCTCCCACGGAGACACCACCGGTGGTAATCACAACCTGACACTGCGCGGCGAGCGTGCGAAACGCGTTTTCCGTGTCTTCAAAAGTGTCCGGCACAATGCCTGAATCCACTACCTCAAAACCGCAGGCTGCCAGCATCCCTTTCAATTGAAAGCGGTTGGAGTTGTAAATTTGCCCCGGCTGCAATTGCCCGCCTGGCTCCACCAGCTCATCCCCTGTGGACAGGATCCCCACCCGAACAGGCTTATATACACTCACTTCGGCCTGCCCTATGGAGGCAATCAGTCCCAGGTCTTGGGGCCGCAGCTGTCGCCCCACCGCCAGAATTTCCTGCCCCAACTCGATGTCCTGCCCAGCGGCACGAATGTTCTGACCGCGCTTCATATGTTCCGGCAATCTGACCTGATCGCCCTCCTGAGTACAGTCTTCCTGCATGACCACTGCATCTGCATTTTCCGGAACCACTGCCCCGGTGAAAATTCGTGCAATCGTACCGGCAACCAGAGGGACCGGTGCAGATCCCGCCGGAATACGCTGGGAAACGTCGTAAACATCCCCGCTGAGGGAGTCCAGAGTCACGGCATAACCATCGACTGCGCTGTTATCAAACGGCGGAACCCGCACACCGGAGATCACCGGTTCAGCCAGAACCCGGCCCAGCGCGTCCGCCAATGGCACGCGCTCGACACTGGCTGTCCGCTCTGCCGCTTCCTGCAAAAAGGCCAGCACAGCATCCACGCTCTGCAATTGACCGCGAGAGCAACAGTCTGTTGGCGCAGCCGTGCTTTTGGCTGGTGTATCAGTGCTATTAGTTGGTATCGTGGCGTTTGGATCATCCGCGTTCATGAGCGTGACTCACAGAAGGGTTTCACATTGGACAGATCATGCTGCTGTTTCTTATTCACCAGCAAACCCACAAAATTACAGGGGCGGTGACGGCTGTCCAGTTGCTCCTGAATCACTTTGGTCCAGGCCGTTCGGCAGGCACCCGTCGATCCGGGCATACAGAAAATCACGGTGTGATTGGCGAGCCCCGCCAGCGCGCGTGACTGGATCGTAGACGAACCAATCTCGTCATACGAGACCTGACGGAACAACTCCCCAAAGCCTTTCACCTCTTTATCAAACAGAGGCCGCATGGCTTCTGGCGTGGAATCACGGTCGGTGAACCCGGTGCCGCCGGTAATCAACACCGCATGAATCCCGCTGTCGGCAATCCAGCGAGACACCACCGCACGCATCAAGTACACATCGTCCGGGATGAGTTGGCGATCTTGCAGCACATGCCCGGCATTTTGCAGGCAATCCACCAACGTCTGGCCAGACGTGTCATTGTCAAAAGATCGAGTGTCGGAAACCGTCAACACCGCGATGTTGAGTGGCGTGAATTCTGTGCTTGCTGACATGAGGCGCGTTCCTTGATGAAAATAAAGCGCATACTAGCATACGCAGACCCCGACGCAATTGACCGATCTCAGGCTCAACTACACCCAACAGATTATTTATGGTATTTTCTTGCAACTTTGTTATACTTGCGCTTATATTAACCAAAAGAAACTGCAAACTCGCTTTTGGGGTTCACTCAAAAGTTTAATATCCAGTTTTAAAGCATATCTTTCGAGTACGACCATTGAATACGCTCTAGCGTGCTCAATTGAGTTGGCTTCGTGCGTTTGTGTTGCGTTCCCGTCTCAAAGTCAGTCGTAAGCGAATAAATTTCTGAATTCTTGATTCTGAAGTTACCAACAACGTTATCAAACACAGCGGAAGCTTTTCCTCAAACCCCCTCTTATTTATTTGAAAATCTATGAACCTTACCGAGCTTAAAAAGAAATCTGTCCAGGAACTGCTGGAAATCGCCAATGAAATGGGGCTGGATAACCTGGCTCGATCCCGTAAGCAAGACGTCATTTTTGGCATTCTGAAAAAACACGCCAAAAGCGGCGAGGACATCTACGGGGATGGCGTACTTGAAATTCTGCAGGACGGCTTCGGATTTCTCCGCTCCGCTGACAGTTCCTACCTGGCCGGGCCGGATGACATTTACGTATCTCCCAGTCAGATTCGCCGGTTTAACCTGCGGACGGGTGACACTATTTCCGGCAAAATCCGCCCGCCCAAAGATGGGGAGCGTTACTTTGCCCTGTTGAAGGTAAGCGGCATCAACTTCGACAAGCCTGAAAATTCCCGCAACAAAGTACTCTTCGAAAACCTCACACCTCTGTTTCCTAACGAAAGATTGCGACTGGAAGCAGGTAACGGCAGTACGGAAGATCTGTCGTCCCGCGTACTGGACTTGTGCGCCCCGGTGGGGAAAGGTCAGCGCGGATTGATTGTGTCACCGCCGAAAGCGGGTAAAACCCTGATGCTGCAGAACTTCGCCCAGTCCATCACCCGTAACAATCCGGAATGCCATCTGATGGTCTTGCTCATCGATGAGCGGCCTGAGGAAGTAACAGAAATGCAGCGTTCCGTACGTGGTGAAGTCGTTGCCAGTACCTTTGACGAACCCCCGGCGCGCCACGTACAGGTCGCCGAAATGGTCATCGAAAAAGCCAAACGCCTGGTCGAGCACAAGCAGGATGTGGTCATTCTGCTGGACTCCATCACACGTCTGGCGCGCGCATATAACACCATCATCCCGTCCTCCGGCAAGGTACTGACCGGTGGTGTAGACGCCCACGCGCTGGAGCGCCCGAAGCGCTTCTTCGGTGCCGCCCGTAACGTGGAAGAAGGCGGGAGCCTGACAATTATTGCGACCGCGCTGATTGATACCGGCTCCAAAATGGATGAGGTCATCTACGAGGAATTCAAAGGCACCGGTAACATGGAAGTGCATCTGGATCGCCGCATTGCGGAAAAACGCACCTATCCAGCGATCAACATTCGCCGCTCCGGTACCCGTCGCGAAGAAATGTTGATGAGCGAAGAAGAAATGCAACGCGTTTGGATTTTGCGCAAGATTCTTCACTCCATGGAAGACGACGTGGCTGCCATTGAGTTTCTGTTAGACAAACTCAAAGACACCAAGACCAATGACAACTTCTTCGACGCAATGAAAAAGCGTTAAATCTCCCGCGGTTGAATGATCAACCCGAGGTGATACTCCGACAAAAGCCGATCCCGAGAGATCGGCTTTTTTGAGCCACCCACGCAACAAGGCGACACTGCATGCGTTACCGCGATCTCCGTGACTTCATTGAAAAACTGGAAAAATCCGGCGAACTGAAACGCATTTCCCTCGAAGTAGATCCCTACCTCGAAATGACCGAGATCTGTGACCGGACGCTGCGCGCTGAAGGCCCGGCACTGCTGTTTGAGAATCCTAAAGGCAAATCAATCCCGGTGCTGGCGAATCTGTTTGGCACCCCCCGCCGAGTCGCCATGGGCATGGGGAAAGACGATGTGGCCAGTTTACGCGAGGTGGGGCAGCTGCTGGCATTTCTGAAAGAACCGGAGCCCCCCAAAGGCTTGCGGGACGCCTGGTCCAAACTCCCCATATTCAAGCAGGTGCTGAATATGGCACCCAAGGAAGTGCGCTCCGCCCCGTGCCAGGAGGTCGTCATCGAAAAAGACGATGTCGATTTGTATCAACTCCCTATTCAAACCTGTTGGCCGGGCGATGCCGGCCCACTGGTTACCTGGCCACTGGTCATTACCCGTGGTCCGGAGAAATCCCGGCAGAATCTGGGCATTTATCGGCAACAGCTGATTGGACGAAACAAACTCATCATGCGGTGGCTGTCCCACCGCGGTGGCGCACTCGACTTTCGTGACTGGCAACTCAAGCACCCGAATGAGCCCTTCCCTGTTGCGGTGGCTCTAGGCGCGGACCCGGCCACGATTCTCGGGGCCGTGACCCCCGTACCAGACACCCTCTCAGAGTATGCATTTGCCGGGCTGTTACGCGGTGAAAAAACAGAAGTGACACCGTGCGGTCTCCATGACCTGCAGGTGCCCGCCAGTGCGGAGTTCATTCTTGAAGGCTACCTGTATCCCGGTGAAACAGCCCCGGAAGGCCCCTTCGGCGACCACACCGGATACTACAATGAGGTGGATACCTTTCCCGTATTCACCGTAGAACGCATCACACACCGGAAAAACCCGATCTACCACAGCACCTATACCGGCCGCCCACCCGATGAACCGGCGGTACTCGGCGTGGCCCTCAATGAAGTGTTTGTACCCATATTGCAAAAGCAATTCCCGGAGATCGTCGACTTTTACCTGCCGCCAGAAGGCTGCTCCTACCGCATGGCCGTGGTTTCCATGCGAAAGCAGTACCCAGGACATGCCAAGCGCGTCATGATGGCTGTTTGGTCCTTCCTGCGCCAGTTCATGTACACCAAATTTGTCATTGTCGTCGACGAGGACGTTAATGCACGGGACTGGAATGACGTGATCTGGGCCATTACGACCCGGATGGACCCGGCCCGGGATACCACGCTCATTGAAAACACCCCCATCGATTACCTGGATTTCGCTTCGCCCGTTTCCGGCCTGGGATCGAAAATGGGCATGGATGCAACCAGCAAATGGCCCGGAGAAACCGACCGGGAATGGGGTCGACCCATTGTGATGGACGCCCAGGTGAAGGCGCGCGTGGATGCACTGTGGCAACAGTTGGATCTATGAGTTATACCATTACACTTCACCCGAAAAACCATGAGTTTCCCTGTACCGTTGGCGAAACGCTTCTGGAGGCAGCCGAAAGGGCAGGTTTTAAAGTCCCCGCCAGCTGCCGCAACGGCGTCTGCTGGATTTGCGAGGCCACGCTGGTGGAGGGGGCAATCCAGGACAAGAGTCAGCCCGTATCGGTACTGCCGGGCTCGGAAATTCGGCTCTGTCGATCGTATGCGCAGTCAGACGCCATATTGAATACGACCACCATTCACCCCAAACGGGAGATCGCGTTGAACACCATCGCTTGCCAAATTGAGGCTATCGAACCCTTTAATGAGCACGTACACCGCGTGCGCCTGCGCACGCCGGCGGGCACCCTGGCTGAATTCAGCCCCGGGCAATACCTCTCCCTGAATCTGCCCGACATGGAGCCCGCGTATTTTTCCATTGCCAGTCAACCCGGCAGCCGGCGGCTGGAGCTACACATTGAAGCGCCCAAAGGGCGGGAAGCCGCGACCCAGATTGTCGATTATTTGAGAAAAAACCCGGTGGTAAAGGTAACCCTGCCTCACGGACGGGCCTGCGTGAACAGATTGAGCGAAGGGCCGGGGCAATCACCCGACGCCCTGCAATCGTCTGACGTTCTTCAGGGCTATCAGATCCTTTTCATTGCTGCCGGCACCGGCTATGCGCAACTGAAATCGATTATTGAACATTTGTTCGAGCACGCACCCCACATTGCCGCGATGCATCTGTTTTGGGGGGGAAGGTCGGCCGTTGATCTCTACGATCAAAAAGAGCCTCAAGCGTGGGCGAGCCAGTATGATCAGTTCCACTTTCACCCTTCCTATGCGGATCTGGAAGAAAATGCCTGGCCAGGCCACCATGACCAATTGGTCGAGTCAGTACTCCGGCAGGCAGAGGTGATTGCCGCGCTGGGCGATCAAAAAACACGGGTGTACGCCAGTGGCTCACCCGGCCTCGTATACACAGCGCTGGACGCCCTTGTTGAGCGAGGCTTGAGTGAAAATCATTTTTACTCGGACGTTTTTGAGTACGCCCCCAGAAATGCGTGAAGGGAAAAATCTGTAGGAGAGGACGTGGGCTGGCAGGACACAATCCCTGCCGGCCCAGCTTAATGCAACCGCCCGCTATTTACTCGCCCCGGGCATAGGCAGATCGGGCAATCTCAAGGGTTCAACCACGCCACCGGCGAGGAATTGATTGCCTTTTTCCTGATTTCCTGAGTGCAGGTACAATCGGCAAAGTTCGCCCATTGTCTCAGGCAGTTTCTCAATCAACAGGCTTTGTTCAAAGTAGCCACGCGCCGCCTCCCAGTCATGCATGCGCAGGGAAATTCGACCGGCAGCCAACAACAGGTGCGCATTCTCCGGGTGTTTGCCCAGCCACTGTTTCACCGTTTCGAGTTGATCTGTCACACTCTTCGCCGCCGTTCGGCCATACATGCTCAACAAGCCGGCATCCCAATTCTGATTCAGCGCTTTCCTCAAGACCTCTTCCGAGCGATTCAACTCGCCAAACCGAATGAGCTGCCCAGCATAGGCTTCGATCACCCGAGAGTTGTGGCTTAAATTTGACGGCAGGCGATTCCACACCGCCTCCAAGGGCGCCAGGCTGCGACTCGCCCCTTCCAAACGCTTGATTTCATCTCCCGTCTGCTCCAACAACCCCACCCAGGCCAATCGCTCGAAAGTCCTGATCTCTTCGTCGGGAATCACATTGCGCTGCCGGGCATCTGCAGCAATCTGCGTAAGCTGGGTCCAGTCACCCGTGCCTTCGCAGGCGCGCATCAACAACCGCAATACCTGGGCATGCCCGGGAACGCTTTTGCGCAGTCGCGTCAACCCTTCCAGAGCGCGCTCGAATTGTGCGGCGTCCAGCAACAGCCTGGCCTGCGTCAATCCAATGGCCAGCTCTTCTTCGGGTGACGATTCCCGCGCCTTGTTCAATAACGACTCCGCTTCATCCACATTCCCCATCGCGCTGGCCGCCTGAGCAGCGGTCAGATAATTGACCAGTGGGGCCTCGGAATGTTTTGCAGCATAGGTGAGAAAGCGATGCGCTTTTCGCCAATCCCCCTCCGCCAGTTGCACCATGCCCTGCTGGGTGCGCTTTTGTGAAATTCGGTGGCTGCGATTTCGTGCCCAGCTGCTAAACACGGACCCGGTGCCCACCACGCGGCGAAACAGAAAGCCCACCAGGTAGAGAAAGAGCAGAAACAGCAACAGTACAAAGGAAGCAAACCACAGGCTGGTTTCAATCAGGTAATTCAGGTACGAAATCCGCACGTAGCCCGTATCTTCAATCATCAGGGAGCTGACAAAGGAGCTTGCCACGAGCACGAGTAACAGAATAATAAAATTACGCTTCAAATTCATGATCAGCCCTCACTGGTGGATGAGCCATTGGCACCACCGCGACGATACAGTACGGCAATCCGCTCTTTCAGCAGCAACAGGGACTGGGAAATATCCGGTACCACGGGATTCACTTCGTTGTTCTTCAACGCACTCAGCTTACTCAACAACACATCGGTTGTTTTGTTTGAGCGCAGGAAGTAGGTTCCCACCCATTCGCCCGCCTTTTCCAGACTTTTCTCATACAGGGACTGATTCTTCTTCATCAGCGCCAGTTGCGCCTGCTCCAGCATCAGTCGGAGGTTTTGCTTCAGGTAGTAACTCTGTTCCGGTGACAGCAGTGGTTCCACGGGTTTATCCAGTTTTCGGAACACCACCAGCGGTGCCAGATCTTTCTTAAGTTTTGACCACCATTGGGACCACTTGTTTTCGCCTTCCGGCGCGGCTTCCGAGGACTCAGCAACAGCACCCGCAAACTGGGTCAACGAGGCGGTTTGCGCATCCGGCTCACTGGCAAACACTTTTTGATCCAGCTTTTCTACCAGGGCAATAATCGCTTCGATTTCCAGGTAGATACCATCCTGATCCACCAGCGCCTGACTTTCCAGGCTCAGCATTTCTTTCTTGAGCTGCTCACGCACACCATAGATACCGGCGTCACCACTCTCGTTCAGCACAACATCGGCACTTTGCAATATTGCCAGTGCGCCCGGTACATCTTTTTCAAAGTTCAGTCGCTGGTTAGCCAGCCGCAGCAGGTACTCAGACTCTGCCAGCAGCCACTCCGTTCGCGAGGTACCGCCAATCTGCAGCACCTGATTGGCGGTGTTGGTCAGGCGCGTCTGCAACTCATGCTGCTTCATGGACAGATTATGACTGGTCGAACTGAGCTTGGAGTTCAGGCTTTCCACTTCTTTCTTCACCGCAGACAACTCAGCATCACTGCTTTGATTGCCCTGCGACTGCATTTGCCGCACTTCCTGCTTGAATGTGGTCAGCCCCTGGAACTGCTTCCACACAAAAAAGCCCCCGCCACCCATCGTAATGACGAGAATCAGCAGAACGATCCACAAAGGCCAGACAGCCGGGCCGGATTTTTCTTTTTGTTCATCGGCGGGCGCAGCGCGAGACTTCTGCGCTTCGTCGGCCTGCTTTGGCGCGGGTTTCTGTACCGCCTTCTCTTCAACAGGCGCACTCGTTGGTGGTTTGGCAGACTTGGCCGGCGCGTCTTTCTTCGTGTCGCCAGTGTGTGCTACGTTAGCAGTCTCGGTGTTTTCTGCCGGTGTTTGGTCCTTGTTTTGATTGTCGTCTGACACTTATTCACCCACCTTGATAGAGTCGTTGGTTTGCCACCACACGTTGATAGAAGATGCAATATCCGGTTCAGCCAGGCTCTCAGGAATCACACTGTTGGCTTCGCTTAGCCAGAAGCATTCATTGACGGCTCGCTGGCTAGGCATGATAAATGACTTTTTCGAAAGATCAAAGCGCACCCGGTGCGCCATCTCATTCAGGTTATTCGCGGTTTCCGCACTCAGGCACACGATCAGCTGCGGATCAAACTGAGTCAGCGCCGCATGAAGGTCGGCAGCGCGGTAATCCGGCGCACCTCGCTCATACACTTCAGCATACTGCACACGTGCTCCGCGCGACTGCAGCGCGTCCCCCAGCAGCGGGCGGCCACCGCGGCCACGAACGATCAGCACATTCGCACCCTGCATCTCCTTCTCAAGGGAGGGCAAGGCCAATAGCGCTTCACTGTCGATGCCGTCTATCGGTTGCTGTATTTCATGCGCCCCCAATCCCAGTTCCCGACACAATCGACGCGCCGTCTGGCGACCAATGGCATACCATTGGAGGCCCACCGGGAGTTGTGGCCAGTAGCGATCTATCCAGACCGCGCCCTGTTCCGCCGCCGCGTCACTGATAAAAATCACATGCGTGAACTGGTCCAGGTCCATTATGCACTGCTTGACGCCCTGATCCTCGTTGTCCACCGGCTGCACGTGCAACATCGGCAGACAACGTACGGCTGCACCGTCGTGAACCAGCGCTTCCACGAGGGACTCCCCCTTGCCTGCAGGGCGGCACATTAACACTCTCAGACCCTGCAGGGGGTGGGTCACTCAGTTCTCACCATAGACTTTTTCCAGAATCGCGTCTGCGCCCTGGGCCAGCAGGTCTTCAGCCACACGCACACCCAAAGCTGCGCCCTCGGCTTTCAGAGCTCTCCCTTCGGCACGCAAAAGCGTGGAACCATCCGGATCACCCACCAGTGCGCGCAGATAGATATGATCACCTTCCGACACGGCAAATCCGCCAATGGGCACCTGGCATCCGCCTTTTAATCGCGTGTTCATGGCACGCTCGGCGGTCACATGGAGCAGGGTTTCCTCGTGGATGAGCGGGGCGATCAGCGCCAGTACACGTTCATCGCCTGTGCGCGCTTCAATTCCCAACGCCCCCTGCCCCACTGCGGGCAGACTTAATGTATCTGGTATGGCGGCCTTGATCCGGTCATGAAATCCCAGCCGTTTTAATCCCGAAGATGCAAGAATAATGGCATCGTATTCGCCATCGTCCAGTTTTTGCAGGCGGGTATTCACGTTGCCTCGTAGAAACTCGATGCGTAAGTCCGGACGGAAGGCCTTTAACTGGCATTGGCGACGCAGACTGGACGTGCCCACCGTGGCCCCCTGCGGCAAATCGTCCAGCGACGAAAACTGATTGCTCACAAAGGCGTCTGTGGGGTCTTCCCGCTCGCAGATCACAGGCAGGAATAAACCTTCGGGAAACTCCATCGGCACATCTTTCATAGAATGCACGGCAATATCGGCCTCACCCGCCAGCAGGGCCTGCTCAAGTTCTTTGACGAAGAGTCCTTTTCCGCCCACTTTGGCCAAGGGCACATCCAGAATTTTGTCCCCTTTACTAGTCATACCGAGCAGCGACACCTCCAACCCAGGATGCAGCGCTTCGAGCCTAGCCTTGATGTGTTCTGCCTGCCACATGGCCAGTGCACTTTTTCGTGTTGCGATGACGAGGGTATTCTTCTCTGCCATAAGGTTGTCGCTTCCGCCCGGTTTCCGATGGTTAAATTTGACTGCGCTACAGGATACCCGTTTTCCTGTTTTTTGTCTTGATGCAGAACAGGTTACCCCAAAAGTAGCACCCCGGTTACCGGCACGCCATCCAGTCTTTCACGCCCTGCACATGCCGCCGGCTGACTGGCAGGCGGATTTCCCCCCCCTGAAGCACAACACACTGGCTGCCATCGGACTGGCGTTCAAGCGCTTCGATGGCAGTTTTATTGACCAGTGTACTGCGGTGAATACGCAGCAGTTGATCGGGAAAGCGAGTTTCCACTTCTTTCAGGGTGTCATCTACCAGCGTCTCCCCGCCACCATGGTGCACGGTGACGTATTTTTGATCCGCAATGAAGTACCGAATACGATGAATATCAATCAGTTCGGTGCCCTTGTAGGTACGCGCCACATAATAGTCCGGCTGCACATCCTGGCGCCCCAGATCAGCCACCGCTTTGACTTGCAGCTGATTGAGCCGGGCACACTGAGACAGTGCCTTTTCCAGCGCCTCTACGCGTACGGGCTTCATTAAATATCCGATCGCCTGCACCTGAAAAGCTTCCACCGCGTAATCATCGTAGGCCGTGCAGAAAATGACCGCCGGTGAGTGCTCTGCGAGGCTGATCTGACGCGCCGCCTCCAGCCCATCCATCCCCGGCATGCGAATATCCATCAGGATGATGTCCGGCGATAACTCGGCAGTGAGCACCAGTGCCTGCTCACCGTTTTCCGCTTCGCCACACACCTGATAACCGGGCAATGCGTCCACCAGACGGCGCATCCGGCTGCGAGCAAGCGGCTCATCATCGACAATCAGTATGGCAGACCTAGTCAGAACGGCAGACATCGTGGCTCCTGAACTCCTTCACTTCTAAACCTGGTTAAACTTCTATCCCTGATTAAACGGAAAACGCAATGTCACCACATATTGCCCGTCGTGAATGCTGCTCTTCAACACCGCCTGCTCCCCAAACAAGGCAGTGAGCCGGTGACGTATGTTCGCGATTGCGATGCGGTTACCCTGCCCGGACGTCGACTGGCTCTCGACAAGCGCTTCCATGGTGCAAGGGTTGGCAATCATCAGGTAACACTGCTTTCCTTTTCGCTCCGCTTTGATTTGCAACGTCCCGCCTTCCGGCCGGGTTTGAATGCCGTGATACACAGCATTTTCCACCAGGGGTTGCAGCGTGAGTGGCGGTATCTCCGCCAGTTTACAGGCCGCATCAATATCCCAGACGACCTCCAGACGACGCCCCAAGCGAAGCTGTTCAATGCCAAGATACCGTTCACACAGGGTAAGTTCCTGTGCGAGGGGGATTTTGAGCCGTTCCGTGCGCAAGGTTGCCCGGAAAATCTCCGATAAATCCAGAATGGCTTCTTCCGCCCGTACCGCATCCTCGGCGATGAGGCTCGCAATGGAATTGAGGCTGTTAAACAGAAAATGAGGACGAATCCGGGATTGCAGGGCTTCCAGCCGGGCGCGCAACTCCGCTTGCTTCTGCAATCGCCACTGATTCTGGAGAAAAAAATAGCGCAATATGACCCCGCCAATAATGCCGGCAGAGATCATATTACGCAGGACAAACCAGTGGTCACTCACGGCCGCCAGACTGAACACCTGGCTCGCGATGACGCTGTAGCCCGCGGTGACGCCTTCGATCATCAGAAGGCACAATACCGTCGCCCACACAATGCCGCGACGGGCCAGCCAGGGCCGCAGAACGCACAGCAGGGCGGCACAGGTCAACACCGTCCAGTGGCCGAAGAGCGAGACGAGCCCCAGGTAATTCCAGCTGAAATAGCCAGAGGGGGACGCCAGCAGTGCGACCAGAAAGGCCATCAGTTGCGTACAGAGCACCAGAAGAAATACGGAATTTACCCGGCAGAGATCAGGCAGGTAAAACGTATTCTGTTCGTCGGTCTCGGCTTTCTCCATCACTCACCTGCTGCTACCCGGTGTTCCTGTCGCACGATACGACCTTCGAACAATTCAACGCCCAGCTGTTCCGCGAGCTCCATTTCGTCGGGGTTGCTGATGCCAGCACCCAACACCCGGGCACCTTCACGCCGCGCAATCGTCACCAGAGATTCGATCATGTTTCTGCGCAACGAGGAAGCCGTCGTCAGTTCACTCGTCAACACCGCATTCAGGCTGAGGATTTTAGGTCGATGCGCCAACAGCCGTTCCAACTCATTCACTTTGGCAGAGAATTGCCCAAAAGAAAGCAGTATTTTCAGTTTTCTCAAGCCGGCAACCAGCACGGAGAGCTTTCCCGGGTCCAGGTGCTCCGCAGCGCAGATTTCAAACACCAGTGACTGTTTGGGAAAACGCTTCCGGAGCGCTTGCAGACCGGAAATCAGCCGGGGTAAGTCTTCCAGCTCCAAGGGGTGGCCCGCCAGTACCAGCGATAATTTATTCTCGGTCAGCGGACTGCCGTTGGTAACCGCCTGGGCCCGGATCATTTCGAACAGATCGGCCACTTTGCCCAGACGCTCTGCCATGTCACTGAGATGGGCAAGGGATTCCGGCAGATCCGGATGACAGCCCTTTGCAACATACTGAAAAGCCAATGTTTTACGCTTCTCCATGAGGACGACCGCACAGAACTCGAAAGCAACGTCGGCACCGTTGAGCAGCGCGTCGAACGCCGCGTCCTCGGGACGGGGCTGCGTCAGGAGGTCATTCAGGGAAAACTCTGCCACCACGCCGGTCACATCGAAATGGACGGTAAAGCGCATATCCGCAAAGTAGATCTCGTCGCCATCAAAAATTTCCCGCTCACCGGTAATCCGCGAACCGTTCACATAGGTGCCGTTGGTACTGTTGAGGTCGACAACAAACAGCTGGTCTGAATCCACACGCAATTCGGCGTGAGTGCGGGAAACATTATCAGACGCCAGCTTCAGCTCATAGCCCGCCACGCGCCCCACACGTACATTAGCTGCCGATAAAGGGATGTGCGCTGAACTGGTGGCATCACCAAACACCGTTAGTCCTTCGAGGAATCTGTTAGACACGCGTTTATCACCTTCTGCACACATCGACATGGCCGTTTTTCAGTCCGGGTGTTTCAAGTGTAGTCAGAAATCGCCAGAGGAAAAAGTCAGCCGTCGTCCAGCTTCGGGGGCGTGCTTTCGGCACACGTGGAAAAAACGCGGGTTACCCTCTACGCTAAAGACATGCCACGCAGCCAGAGTCAAACCGAACACTATGGGCGTTATCAAAAAGGTACTGTATCGCGGAGAGGCGCTGAGCGCGCCCAAGCATCGCAACCTCTTCCTGGACATGGAAGAAAACATCCACATCCACTACCGGGATTTGCGCATCGAGCTCAGCCGCAAAGAGTTTGAAGACATCGCGCGCATCTTCAAGAGTCAAGCCGATGAACTCCTGACGATCATCCAGCAGACCGACTACCACGATGGCAGACTCCCCAACGCAAACAGCGATGAAGTGCGCATTTGGACCCAATCGACGTTAGCGAATGACGTCAAGTATCACCCCCGGCGCATTTCGATTGAAGAGTGCCGGGACGGCTATCACCTGCACTATCGCAACTACAAACTGCTCATTGAACCGAACGACTTTCGCCAGCTCACGCACATCTTCCGATATGTGGATCTGGATGGCGGCTACGCACAAGCCTCAGAAGAAGTGCTGTCGCTGCTGGACGCCAACCATGTCGACTTCACGCGGGTACCGGACAGTGCCTCCGAGGACATTCTGTCGATAGCGGTGGCACGCTATCACCTCTCGAAAGTGCGGGAGATTTTCAGCCAGCTTGGCTTTGCCGCCCGCACCGAGGCTGGGGAGCAGCACTACCAGGGGACTCAGCTGCTGGTCAAAGTGCGCCCCGAAACACAACAACGCGCGGAGCACTACCAGACACAGCGCGCCTATGGCGGCGTGGCACGTCTGGCCGATGTGCTGACCCAACGCGGAAAGACGCTGGATGTGGATGAACTCAACCACATCAAATGCCAGGTGCTGGATCTCTACTATGCCTTACGGCGCGGCCAGACACTGCAGGTAGACGTCGCCCCCCAGCACTGGCTGTATATTCCGGAGCAACAGAAGGTCATTTTTCCTTATCAGCCTGCCCCGAAGTCCTCCCGGGATGCGGAAGGCCTGTACCGCAGTTGGACCCAATTACTGGAATCCCTCTCGCTTTACTTTATCAAACCCAGCAAAGCGATCTTTGACCCGCCCGAGCAGACGCGCCTGCAGGCACAGATCCGGGACAAACTGCAGCGGGAAATCGCCTCCTGCGGCGCTGTCACCCGGCTCTGGCTGATGGGTTCGATTGCCCGCAACGAGATGGGGGTGTACGCGCAGCCCTTCGTTCATGGAAAGCTGGCAAAAATCGGTTCTGACATCGACATTCTGATTGAAATGGACCCCCGATGGGAGCGGCATGTGCCCAGAAGCTGGCAATTGATCAAGGCCCAATCGTCCAATTACTGTTCCGTTTATCACTTATCTGAAATTGAGCTGACCGGCCCGCTGGCTGACGCTCGGAAGCGCTTCCCCCACGTTAAATTTACCCAGCACCTCATCGACGCCTACGTGTTTTTTCCATCCAACGGTCACGCTGAGGAAAAGGACGCGTTTCTCAACCGGTTTGGTGCCCGCTTGCTGTACGACAGACAGCGGGATGGCATTTTTTATCGTAGCGATGAGGAGGCAAGTATCGCCAGACAACTGCGCGTGCAGTATCACTTTGGCCCGTTGTTTGTTGAAAAGATGGAAGTGTCTACGGACAATGGCCTGTTTCGGGTCTTTGTGGATGATCAGGTCTACGTGCTGAAGCAGTTTAAACTGGCCGGCAACTACCGCAGTCATCGCTTGGTGGAACACACGGCGTATGAAACGGCATTGATCAACCACTTGCATGCGCGGCAGGTGCCTACCGCCGCGATCATCCCGACCCGATCCGGATCACTGGAGACGATTAACGATCACCCGGCCGTTTTGTTCGAATGGCTCCCGGGAAACCTGGAAAAAAAACCCGAGTACCAGCTGGCACAAATCGCCCGCGCACTGGCCCACTTACATCAGGTACAAATCAATACGCCACTGGACCTGCCCCCGCAGTTTCATTTTGAAGAGTACGCCAGCATGTGGCTGGCCGCCCTGGAAAACTACACCACGTTTGCCTTCAAGCGTGCAGACATCAACGCCTTTGTCGCGCAATTCGTGCCTCTAGCCCAGCAGTTTGATGCCGAAAAGCGTGAAAAGATGCGGGCGCACGCCCAGGAAGTCCACTGCCATGGAGACGTGGCCCCCAAGAACATCATGATGCCTGCTGAGAGCCCCGCCCCGCTGGTGGCTGGCCTCAGCGAGCCAGCGTTTTTTGATTTTAACAACGCCTTCTTTGGCCCCCGGCTGGTGGATGTGATTGATGGGGGCATTGAGCTTTCGTTGGCTGAAAAGTACATCGAGCAGGCGGATTTCCGTCGTTTTGATGATTTTCTTGCCCACTATTGCCAGCATAGTGCGCTCACCGCAACCGAACAGGCCGACCTGGATGACTGGATTCTGCTCATTTCGCTGATCATGTTCACCAAGGAAATCCGCGTACTCACCGAAGAGGAAGACAGCACACTGCGGGAGCAACGTGCCCTGGGTATTGCGCACTTTATCACGCAGCGATTGAACGGCGATCATTAACAACGCCCCCCTGAGAGTTCCGTCTTGTTTGCATTGGGAGACTTGTTTCTCTGCTTTCACAGGATACAATCAACGGTCTAACGGTCAGACACGCAGGAAAACAACATGAGTAAAGAAACAGAGATTGAAGCGGCGGTCTTCAGGCGACTTTTGCAACACCTGGATGAGCGCAAAGATGTGCAAAACATCGACCTGATGAATCTCGCCGGATTTTGTCGCAATTGCCTGTCCAAATGGTACGTGGCAGCGGCGGAAGAGCGCGGAGAAAACGTCACAAACGCTGACGCCCGCGAACGGGTTTACGGCATGCCCTACGAACAATGGAAAGAAAAATATCAAAAAGAAGCCTCCGCCGAGCAGCTCGCGCAGTTTAAAGACAGCCACAAACATGACTGATCTTTGTGGTCAGGGGAGTAGGCAGTGGATTGTGTCTGCTTCTTGTTCTTCTCGGACATCAGCAAAATTCCGTAAACTGGCTTACTCTAACCGGCCATGCCTCTGCTTGCTTGTATCGCGTTCTGTATGACTGGAAGTCGAGTCATCGTATCTATAATGACATTCTTTGCCATGGACTTCCATTTGGAGTTTTCTTTATAGTAAAAGCCGACATCTGATTCTGGGTAGACCAGGTAGGCTATGTAGGTATTGATCAACTGGCCTGCAACGTCTATAACGCTCGCCACAAAACCTCGAAGCGGACGACACCCTGCTGGTCGCCGATGAAGCAACCCCAGGCAGCATTACCTATGACATCAATGACGTCACCAGTACCATCTACTACGAAACCCAGGGTACCCTTGATGTGCGTACCGACAGCGATACCACCGTCACTCTGGGGGATATCGCCGACCCATCTGAAGGGGATAATACCAAGGCTCGCAAATGGCTCTGTAAAACACCGGAAGCGGCTAATCGTAAAGACTTTTTTACTCACAATCTGAATGGCTCGGCAGGCGAAGTCAAAACCCGCTGTGCGTTGCAACAGTGAATCGTATTCAAATGCGGGATACAAAAAGCTATATAAAGGACGTTTTACGCCCATTTGCCAAAGATCTGGGAATTGAAGATTTTGTAAATTTAATTGAGACCTTTAGTGATGACTGATGAAACCAGCTTTCCTGTTATTGACACAAGCTACTGGAAAATCAAGAACCCAGAATGGATGGCCCAGCGAAAAAACGATTGGCCTAGAATCGAGGCCATGTTGAAAGGGCCAAAATCCGGAAAAGGAAAAACGGCGATCAAGCAGTACTTTATGATGGGTAAAATGCCGGATTGGGATAAGTTTCGGGACTGGAATAGTTACGAACGGCATCTGGATTTGTTTATGTTTATCTGGTTGCACCCTTCATGGGATGAGGCCGTATTAAAGCCGTTAAGGGATGCCTATATGGCCTCCAATGTGATTGTGTTGGATGATCTTAACGCAGGGTTCGGAATTTTCCACCGTTGGAGCATTAACATGGCTTGTCAGGATTACAGCTATGCTGATAACGAGGAATTAGGTCATTGTCTTCATACCGATGGTCATAATGAGCTGCTGTTCAACATTCTCATGGGTGATTTAGAGCGTACGTGTTATGAGTTAGAGTTTAAAAACACATTTTTGGTTAGCGAAAAGGCGGTTTTTCACTTACCTAAAGGAAGTTTGTCTCAGATCTGCACAATGTCTGCATGGTTATGTGTTGAAATGATGTATCCCATTAATGCTGATATGCTTTTTCAGTATGATCAGCCTTTAGAGTGGTGGTATCGCGGGTGTGAAACGAATGAGGACTTTTTTAAAAAAAGTAAGAATCGTGGAAGTCAAGCGTTTTACCAAAAAGCACTCTACCGCATCCACCACTTCGACACCGAAAAAGAAGGCGATACCTGCCGCACCCGCTTTGTTCACAAAATCAGCAAGATTCTCGATGAACGCGAGTTTATCCCGGAATTCAAACAAATGTGGGAAGACGTAAAGGCCGATAAGATTGAAGTGAAAGACCCCTGGAAGCGGTAGTTACTGAACAGGTTTCAACGTGCTCTGTTCGACAATCTGGTGTTGCTGGTTAATGCCAGGGCCTGAGCGTTATCGCCCAGCACGAAAAACCGTCCATTCTTGACCAGCTCGCCATCAGGCCAAGTGGAATGGCCTAACAACATCAGGCCCGTACCCGGAATCAGGCGATTGAGGAATCGGGTAAAAACCCGGACAAACAGATCAGAAGACTCGAAGTAAAAGCGCTTCATGCGCTGTAAAAAGCCACATCTATCAAACTGGCAGGAAATACAGCCGCTTGGATTTTTCTTCAAGTGGCGTTTATTCATTTAATTTCCATACAACGATTCCAGACTTTCCGCATCCAGAATAGGTTGCGTGAGGAAACTCGATCAGGGTGGAGGCCACTGCTGAGCGGCATGCAGCACGCGTAGTATCCTGACAGTAAGAGGAGTTTCTTCATACACAAGAATATAATTTGCCCAGACGACCAACTCCCTGGTGCCGTCGACCCTACCCGAGCGTCCCATTTTAGGGAAGTCAGACAATTTATCGGCCTTTGCCTCGATATCATCCTTTACGCGTTGTGCCGCATCTGGATTATCGTCTGCTATATAACCCACGATACTAAGCAGGTCAGCACGTGCCAGTTCCACCCATTGCAGTTCAGGCACCGCGACGTTTCCTATCGATTAGTGCTTGAGCTTCCTCCATTACTTGCTTATGAGATAGGGTGGGGCGTGTGTCCGCCAAAGCTTCGTTCACTTTGTCTCTAAACCACGCGTCATACACTTCCGGATCTGCCGTAAGTCCAATGGGTAACCCACCTTCTTTGGTGATACGGGTCAACAAAATGCGGACAGCATCAGATATTGTCAGGCCGCAGCTGGCAAGCGTTTCCGTTGCATCATTTTTCAGTGCATCATCGATTCGAACATGCAGCATTGAAGTACGCGCCATAGTGTGTTCTCCGATTGTTGTTCCTGTGGGTATTTTGTATCTCAATTGAGAGACGGTCAAGCTTCTTATGCGCGGTTCCGTTATCCTCGGTGAAATCAGGGAGACTAAAATTAATCTGGACAAATTACACCGAATGGCTCGACCACTATGGTACCGCCTTCCCGGAATGGCTGGGGGCCGACAACGGCGAACAGTTCGGCCTCCAATGTCTGCTAACTCAGAATCGTCTACAATTCGTAAACCTTACCGCCGGTTACTAAAAAAACTTGCCGGTGAGGCAACCATGCTGAAACAGGTCGAGCAGCTGTCCTGAAGATGTTTTTGCAAATGGGCCCGGACTCGTTAGAAAATTTGGTGTGATGATGTCGGTAAAGGCCCTTAAAAGGAAGAGAGAGTTTTAGTTGACGATCATGCTAAATACACTGAAAGCGCCATTAAATCAGCACCTGTCAAAGCGCTAAAAGCTAATGCTGGATTATTTCCCCTGCTTTTCGCTGTAGAAAGCCTGGGATGTCGGCAAACGGCTTTCTGGCTTCAATTACCGGGTTATTGAAACAACGATTCCAGACTTTCCGCATCCAGAATGCGCTCACCCCAAATTTCCAGTTGGGCGCTGTTGGCCATCGTGAGTTTTTCTTCCACCCAAGCGGGCAGGTCTCCCCAGCGCTTTACCAACAGTTTTTTCAGGAGCTGGCTTTCGCCTTTGGCGATACCAATCCGTTCGCCCTTAGCGATACCGATTTGCTCGCCTTCCATTCTGCCTTGATCTTTCCACTTTTCTGACCAATCCCGTGCTAACATGCTCTCAATCTCCGTTAGACTTTGTACTTCATTCACCTGAATTTCCGGCAAGCGCCGGTGCAGCATATGGATGAGCCATTCTTTGATGGCCCGCCGCAACGTGTTTTGTTCCGGGCGTGTCAGCCAGATATTCAGGTTGGCGGCCACCCGAGCAAATTGCTGGTGATCTTCCGCCAGTTCGGCGCGAATAATTGCCGCCGTCAGATTTTCCTGCGTTTCCAGCTCGGTGGCTGAAAAACGCCCTTCATCAATCAGCCAGTACCGTAATTGCGGTTGAAACCGTTGTAACGATTCCGGTACGGGCTCCAGCATTTCCTGCAACGTCAGGGCTGCATTCCAAGGTGTGTCTCCATTGTATAACACAATGGGCATCACCGGAGGAAGTTTTTTAGGGTTCGGAATCTTCTTGCTGGCAATCAAATCCTGATACAACGAGCCAATGTACGTTAAAAAGCGCACAGGCATGCTGTGATCAATGGTCGACTGAAATTCGAGAAGCAAGTATACGTACAGCCACTGATCCCGAAATTTGACGCGCCAGATCACATCATCACTGCGCTCCCGGAATTCGTCCGTTACATAGCTGTTGTTGAGCTTTTCCAGCGTCGAAAAATCCAGCTCCTGAATCCAGTCCCCTTGGATAAATCCCACGAGCAGATCTTCGACCATTTTCGGGAAGCTGTAGAGTTTTTTGTAACCGGTGTCGTGGTGTTTTGACATTAAGGCGCATCCTTGCGAGTAATGAGGCGGTAGTGTAGCGAGTTTGTGTTCACAAAGTACAGTGCAGCGCTTTCGTTAAAAGCCCGTGTGTGCTCGGTTAAAGTGTCCTCATCCTGTTGATCCCGACAAAAGCCCAGCAGCCAGGAAAAGCTCATGAAGCAGGTTACGATCCGTCTTGATGAAGACACCATTGAGTACTTTAAAGGATTGGCAGAAGATAAAGGAGCACCCAACCTTATAAACTTAATTTTTCCCACAATGGAAAGCATCATGCAATGTGCTGAGCAACTGAGGATAGAATTCGCAAAAAATCTCATTCGGAACCTTGCTAATGTAACAGCTCATGCAATTCTTATCGGGGGCTCCGTGGCCAAAGGGTGGGCCGACGATTACTCTGATATAGAGCTGTGTTTTTGCTGGGAGCAAGTTCCCGATTCGGATGCCCGCAGGCTGATAATCGAGCAGCTTTCAGGTACGGATATCCTCCTTTCAAGCGCAGCAACCTGTGAACCGATTGAAGACAATTTTCTTGTAGATGGACTGCAGATCGATATGTGGCATTGCTCAAACGACGTTATCGAAAGATACATTACTGAAGCAGCTACTTCTCCGTTGGCACTGGCTAAACAGGAAACACTCTGGGCCGTTCAGAATGGCATCGTCCTTAAAAGTTCAAACTTTCTGGAAAAATGGCGTTCCTCGATTCAGTTTCCTCGCAATATTCGAGCGAAAATTATTGAATCTCATCTTGAAGTTATTACTTCCTGTGACCTTCAACTACACGCTGGAAGAGGTGATATTGCTGTTCTTTTTGGCTTGATTTCCGGCATTCAAAAAAGAATGGCATATATACTCTTCGCCCTAAATGGCACCTTTTCCATGGGCATCAAGCACATGGCTGAATCATTACGTGTATTGGCAATCAAACCCCTTAACATTTGGCAACGATTTCAGAAGTCATACGCGGGGACTCTTATATCATGTGCCAATGAGACAGACCTGTTAATTCATGATGTCGTTGCGCTCGTGAAAGAGCATTTGCCGGAAGTTTCTTTGAGTGAACTAAAGCGATTTGAGGCATTCCGAAGAGATGCTTGGCCTAAAAGCGACCACGTTGGCGGACGCGACGGTTAATGAACGCTGTAAAGAAAGATGGCCGATGACTTCCCACGTGCGCCAAAAACCTTCGAGAACAAACCGTAAACGCAATCTTTACCCCTGATCGACACTACGCCCGCTCTACCTCACCCCAATGCCGATAAACGCGTGCGAAGAAGGAGACCACATGGTGTATGGTGTCTGTGCGATACCATTGCCGGGTGGGTTTCAGGCGGATGCCGCCCACTGCCTGCTGGGGATTTTTAGCGTGGTACAGCGCCGGCTCGGTATTGACCAGATGCATCACTGACCAGGCCCCCAGTTCTATTGCACACCAAAGGAGGTGTTTGAGTTCTTTTTTGTCCAGCCGGGCTGCCAATTCATACGCCGCCATCAGCCCTTCTAACCGTGCGCCATCGAAATTCGGGGCGTCACCCAATTTGTGGTAGAAGCCGCCGGCATAATCCGGGAAAGGCGCGTTACTCACCCGATACATATGCCGCACCATCCGCTCTGCTTCGGCAAACACAAATTGCGAATACGCCGGTTGCCGCATCCCTTCGAAAGACCAGAATTCATTCATGGCGATCATCAGCCAGCTGTCCACTGGCTGTCCGGCATAGTATTCCCGGCGCTCAGTGGGGCGCTTGTGCAGCAGGTACTCCAGGGCCAGGGTGGCTTTTTCGAGTATGTAGAGGCCTTCCACGTCAGAAATAGTGTGAAGGTAGCGTGCCAGACCCGCCAGCGCTTCGCCCGGATAATGAAATGAAAAATATGTCGGGTTTTCTGATTCCGTAACGGGCTGATCCTGGTAAATGTGATAGTACATAAACTCGCCGGAAGCCGTCACCTGATTGACCAGATGCCAGGCAAGCGCATCCGCATAAGGCTGATAGTGATGATCGCCCGTCGCCAGCTGGTACTCCGCGACCAGATACAAGGCGAGACCGGTCGCGCCAAGTTTGGCTTTTTTCTCGCTATACACATACCCCGCGGCTTTGCCCTTGTAGTGATGATAGCGGGTGTGTGCTTTTAAATACTCAATGGCGCCCCGGACACCTTCAACCACCTTACCAGAGACCATTCCCGGCGGTTTGTCGCCGTAGATTTCATAGTGCAAACAGGCCAGACCACCACCCGCGTGGCGCAACACGTTGATGTAGGGGTTAGTTTCGGGGTCACGCGCCGGATGATCCGGATCGCGCAGAGAATCTCTCGCGGCATCATAGAACGGGAGATAGGTACCATCCTTTCGTTGATGGCTGCGCAGGTTCGCCATCGCCAGACGCAGCGCTTTGCCGATTTTTTCTTTGGTGAGTGCCCCCACGAGGGGGCGTCCGCGATACATGCGTAACCAATTCCCGTGATAGGCCAGAAAGCTCTCGGAGCGGAACTGCTTGATGTGCGCATGGCTCAGAAAGTCTTCCCCGTAGACTTGGTGCAGGTACTCCCGGAACTGGGTGAGCGTTAAAATCGAACGGACGTAGGCGTCTCCGGGTGTGAATAGCTGCGTGACGCCATCTTGCCCGACGAGTAGCAGGCCATCCACTCCGGGCTCAAAGGTCTCCCGCTGTAACGCGTCGATGGACGCGGCGTGAGGTTCTTCGGTGATGAAGTCCACCTGAAGGTGATATCGCCCGGAGGTGAGCCCGCAGCGCCGGGGATGCTCCAACAGGCGCTTGAAGAGTGATGAGAATCGCCACCGTCCGCGATCATAGGCACGCGTGACGACAATACGTGGCTGCCCGGGCGCGTACAATATAAAGACGAGGCGGGCAAACTGCTGCGGAAATCGGCTCTTTTCAAAAAGCGCTTCCATCTGCGGCGCATCATACCGTTTGCCCGGGGAGGCACTCAGCGCGGCCAGCAAGGCGTCCAGCAACCGTTTATCCGCAGGATCTTTTGGCATCACCGGCATTTTGCTTTCCGGTTTTGCAAACTGGGAAGCATGCCATGGATTGGACTTGCTGGTCGGGTAGCCGTCGCCCATTGAACCCATCGTGTCTTACGTTCCTGTGCGGTTAAATGCGATTTTTCCTCCCCTAACGTTAGCCTATCGAAAGCGCTTGCGCTACCACTCCACCGGATCAAGGTCGTCAATATCTTCATCCGGCGTCTGATCGTCGCCGTCAGTCGCCACTTCATCCAGGGTTTGCGCCTCTTCCTCACTCTGCTGGTCAAGCGAGTTCACCCAACCGCCCTGGTCAGCGACCGCTTGCGTCGAGTCTTCCGCCTCGCCCTCCACTGCCGTCACCCAGTTTGGATCGCCCGTGGCCGACGCGTCCATCATCGCGGACGGTGCCGCCTCCTCCACGGGCACCATGATCACCGGGTCACCGGGAACGTCTGCATCCATATCGGTGTCCGCGTCGACCTCGGTGATATCCACGTAGGGCTCAGCCAGGGGTTCAAACTCGGTATCACTGTCCGAATCGCTGCCAAAATCCGACGCCTCGTCCACCCCGCTCACCGGGTTACCTTCGGTATCCGCATCCACATCGGTCTCCGTCACGCCAGGATAAGTATCCATCGCGCTGCCGGCACCTTCCTGGACATCCGAATCCGCATCGGTGCCTGTCTGTGCCTCACTGGATTCCGTCATCTGCGTTTCATGGGTGATGTCTACCTGATAGCCCGCATCGGCCATCAACGCATCATCAATATCAATATCTATCTCGTTGGTGATGTGGGTTGCGTTGGAGATATCGACGGTGTTGGTGATATCCGTGAGGTCGGTCGACGATTGCTCCAGACTTTCCACCAGCACGGCACTGTCGCTGACAATCTGGAGTACGTCATCCAGACTGTCCAGCTCCGTAATTGTCATCGTGTTATTGATGTTGGTGGTATCATGCACACGCGTCACATCGGTGACATTCACGGTGTGATTCACCTGAATATCGTGATTCACGACATCCACCGCCACCGCATCGGTGATGTCGATGGTGTTATCCACGCTCAAGGTGTCTGTCACCACCGTGCTGTCGGTCACGTCGATCACACCCGGCAGATCCCCACCGGCAGCGCCGGCCACCTGATCGATTGTCTCCACATCCAGCAAATCCGTCAGTTCCTCCACGCTCGCGCCCTGGTTCAGCGTCACCGTGTTCTCGGTGTTCACTTCCCCATCCACCCACGTCACCTGCTCCGCATTGATCTCCGCATTGATGTCTACGCTGGTGTTAAACTGGGTATCATCGTTCCCGCCGACAAGTTCAGTCGTCACCTCGCCTTCCGCAGTGACCTCGGTCTCATGCGTCACATCCACCTGCGCACCGTCCTGCGTGGTCGTTGAAACCTCAGACGCTGGCTTGGCAAAACTGGATATCCCGCCGACATTGACAAACTCAGCCCCGGGCTTGAGGTACACCACCTGTTGGCTGTAAATTTCATGGCCACCAAATTGCCCGCTCACCTCGATGGTCACGTAGCTGTCGCTGGCATCCACGCCGGAAATCTGGAAGTGTCCGGAACCATCGGTAACCGCACTGACGTTCTGGCCCTGAATCGTGACAGTCACATTATTGGCAAGGACATCACTGCGCGCGCCACTGAAGTAGACGATACCGGACACTTCCGCGCGCGGTACGTTTTCGTCCAGGGGTTCTTCAGGCTCCGGGGCCTGTAGACTGCTCTCTTGACTGCTGGACGAGGTACTCATGGAAGACGAGAGGAGGGTACCCTGTCCACCCTCGCCTGAGTGGATGATCTCGATGTCGTTGTTTACCTCGGTAAAATTAGTGACATCAATATCATTCACCACGTCTGATTGATTGGTGATATCCGTGTTTCTTTCGATAAACACGTAACTCGGGTTGTGGCCGCCCGCCTCCACTTCCTCGTGCGCGGACGTCGGACTGGTCGGGGACGTCGGACTGGTCGGAGACGTCGGACTGGTCGGGGACGTCGGACTGGTCGGCGATGTCGGACTGGTCGGCGATGTCGGACTGGTCGGCGACGTCGGACTGGTCGGGGACGTCGGACTGGTCGGCGATGTCGGACTGGTCGGCGACGTCGGACTGGTCGGGGACGTCGGACTGGTCGGCGACGTCGGACTGGTCGGCGACGTTGGACTGGTCGGGGACGTCGGACTGGTTGGCGACGTCGGGCTGGTCGGAGACGTTGGACTGGTCGGAGACGTTGGACTGGTCGGAGACGTTGGACTGGTCGGCGAGGTCGGACTGGTCAGCGACGTCGGGCTGGTCGGCGACGTTGGACTGGTCGGCGACGTTGGACTGGTCGGCGAGGTCGGACTGGTTGGCGACGTCGGACTGGTCGGCGACGTCGGACTGGTCGGAGACGTCGGACTGGTCGGCGACGTTGGACTGGTCGGGGACGTTGGACTGGTCGGGGACGTTGGACTGGTCGGGGACGTCGGGCTGGTTGGCGACATCGGACTGGTCGGCGACGTCGGACTGGTCGGAGACGTTGGACTGGTCGGGGACGTTGGACTGGTCGGCGACGTTGGACTGGTCGGAGACGTCGGACTGGTCACCTCCTTCGGCAGATCTTCGTACACATCAATCACATTGGTGATATCAATGACGTTTTCCAGGAAAGTTTCGTTGTAGTTGTTGTTCACATTCACGACGTCGACCACGTTGTAGACGTCCTGAACGTTGTACTCTGTCGTCACATACACAATCTCGGTCAAACTGGATTCCAGCCCGAGACCACTTCCCGGTTCCACGGGACACACCAGCTCCGTCTCTTTTTCCATTTCCACCCAGGTAGATTCTTCGACGGGTGCAGCCGGCGTGATGACCACCACCTCTTCAAGCAACGTCGTGGTCTCCGTTGGCACTGATTCCGTCACGGTTTCAATAGTAATCACCACTGAGGCCGTCGTTTCCGACGTCTGCGCCACGCTTCCCCCGGCGACCGATTGCTCTGTAACGGTGGTCGTGGGCGGGACATTATCAGCGACTAGCACTTCGTCTGGGGACGTCGGACTGGTCGGCGACGTGGGACTGGTCGGCGACGTCGGACTGGTCGGCGACGTCGGACTGGTCGGCGACGTCGGACTGGTCGGCGATGTCGTGCTGGTCGGGGACGTCGGGCTGGTCGGCGATGTTGGACTGGTCGGCGAGGTCGGACTGGTCGGAGACGTCGGACTGGTCGGCGATGTCGGACTGGTCGGCGACGTTGGACTGGTCGGCGACGTTGGACTGGTCGGCGACGTTGGACTGGTCGGCGACGTTGGACTGGTCGGCGACGTTGGACTGGTCGGGGACGTCGGGCTGGTCGGCGACGTTGGACTGGTCGGCGACGTTGGAATGGTCGGGGACGTCGGGGACGTCGGGCTGGTCGGACTGGTCGGCGATGGTTGATCGCCTTGTGTTTCCGTAGACTCTTGCGTCACAGGAATCGTTGCTTCCTGCGCAGCGACAATGTGTATACTTTCGGCAGTCTCCGACTCATTCTGTGCCTGGGCAGCGATGTAGTTATACACATCTACCACGTTGTACACATCTTTGATCGTAATGATCTCGTAATTGTTATTGATCTCCGTGATATTGAGCACATCGATCACATTGATAATATCAATGATGTTCTTGATGTGAGTGATATCCACCTCCACCACGATCACCTCACTGCCTTCGCCTTTGATGTAGACGATATTGGTGTCCTGGTTGATGTCTGTCGTGTTTTCAATATCCGTGATTTTGACAATGTTGGTTTCCTGATCAATCTCGGTATTGATGTTCACTTCCAGTACTTGGTCAATCCCATCCGGGATATCGACGCCGATGGTGACCGGGCTGACTGGCGATGGAATAGAAGGAGGTGTGTCGGGAGTCACCACCGAGTTTGGTGTTGGTGGCGATTTCACGGTGACGGGCTCCGGCGCGGACTCCACCGTGCCTGGCGACTTCACGGTGCCCGGTGATTTGGGCGTGGCCACGGACTCAGGCGTTTTTGGTGTCTTGGGCGATTTGACCGTGACCGGCTCCGGGGCTGTGTCTACCGAACCGGGCGATTTCACGGTGCCCGGTGATTTGGGCGAAGCCACGGACACAGGCGTCTTGGGTGTCTTGGGCGATTTGACCGTGACCGGCTCCGGCGCGGTGTCTACCGAACCGGGCGATTTCACGGTGCCCGGTGATTTGGGCGAAGCCACGGATTCAGGCGTCTTGGGTGTCTTGGGCGATTTGACCGTGTCCGGCTCCGGGGCTGTGTCTACCGAACCGGGCGACTTCACGGTACCCGGTGATTTGGGCGTGGCCACGGATTCCGGCGTCTTGGGTGATTTAACCGTGATTGGCTCTGGCGCTGTGTCTACCGAGCCGGGTGTTTTCACGGTGTCCGGTGATTTGGGCGAAGCCACGGATTCCGGCGTCTTGGGTGTCTTAGGGGATTTAACCGTCACCGGCTCCGGGGCCGTGTCTACCGAGCTAGGTGATTTCTCGGTGCCCGGTGATTTGGGCGAAGCCACGGATTCCGGCGTCTTGGGTGTCTTGGGCGATTTAACCGTCACCGGCTCTGGCGCTGTATCTACCGAGCCCGGTGATTTCACGGTGCCCGGTGATTTGGGCGTAGCCACGGATTCGGGCGTCTTGGGTGTCTTGGGTGTCTTGGGTGTCTTGGGTGTCTTAGGCGATTTAACCGTAACCGGCTCCGGGGCTGTGTCTACGGAGCCCGGCGATTTCACGGTGCCCGGTGATTTAGGCGAAGCCACGGATTCAGGCGTCTTGGGTGTCTTAGGCGATTTAACCGTGACCGGCTCCGGCGCTGTATCTACCGAACCGGGCGACTTCACGGTACCCGGTGATTTGGGCGTGGCCACGGATTCGGGGGATTTAGGTGTTTTCGGAGACGCCGGCGTCTTGGGCGATTTGACGGTGACCGGCTCCGAGGCCGTGTCTACCGAGCCTGGCGATTTCACGGTGCCCGGTGATTTGGGCGAAGCCATGGATTCCGGCGTCTTGGGTGTCTTGGGCGATTTGACCGTGACCGGCTCTGGCGCTGTGTCTACCGAACCGGGTGATTTCACGGTGCCCGGTGATTTGGGCGAAGCCACGGATTCCGGCGTCTTGGGTGTCTTGGGCGATTTAACCGTGACCGGCTCCGGGGCCGTGTCTACCGAGCCAGGCGATTTCACGGTGCCCGGTGATTTGGGCGAAGCCACGGATTCAGGCGTTTTTGGTGTCTTGGGTGTCTTGGGCGATTTGACCGTGACCGGCTCTGGCGCTGTGTCTACCGAACCGGGTGATTTCACGGAACCCGGTGATTTGGGCGAAGCCACGGACTCAGGGGATTTAGGTGTTTTCGGAGACGCCGGCGTCTTGGGCGATTTAACCGTAACGGGTTCCGGGGCCGACCCCAACCCGACGAAGGAGGATTCGGGTGCGCCAGAGCCACCAGCGTCGGAATCCGATTGCGTGGCCTCTTGCGCTTCGCCGCTCAGCGCCGCTTTTTCACCCTCGCTGCCTACCCCGCGCGGGCTTTTTCCTGCGGGTTCACTCCCTTCTTCCACAGGCACATGGGTCTCCGTGGCTTGGCTCAGCGACGCACCTTCCTCACCTTCCTCGAATGCTTCTTTGGCCATGGCAACACCGGCACCACCGACCGCACCGGATTCCTGTTTGTGAGAATCACCGGATTCCTCAGCCGGTTCAGCGGTACTCTCTGACGCTGGAGCAAAAGATTTGAACTCGGAGCCCGTCGCCTCGGCCTCCTGCGTTTCATGCACAATGCCTGCGCCGGCCCCCAAAGCGCCGCTTTCATTGGATTGATTTTCCGGGTGGGCAGAGAGCACCGTGGCTGGTGCATCATTGCTGCCAGGGGTGCAGGGTGTCTTGGGGCTGTTGGCAGATCCTGGGCTATGTGGCGTGTCGGGGCTTTTCGGTGATTTCGGTGATTTCGGTGACTTGGGCGACTTGGGCGACTTGGGCGATGCTACCGACTTTGGCTCATTCGCATCACCTTGTCCGGAATTGGATGTTGTTGAGTCCTTTGAATTACCTTTTTTTGACGCCATCTCTGCTTACCCTCAGCTTTTGTCACATACCCATGATCAAAAATAAAGCAAAAACCGAGGGCACACTAGACGACCGGAGGTTATAGCCCTCGGTGCTACATTTGTTTACAGAACACAACACTGAGTGAAAAATCCGTCAGCGGACTTCATGGCGTAATAATTGCAGAGTTTTTGATCAGCACTCAGGTGGCAATTATTTGTCACCTGTTTTGCCCGGATAAACGCTCAGATAACGAAAGGTGGGAAGGGGTACACGTATGGCCAGTATCGGCAGTATCGGCCTGACCGGATTGCTGTCACACAAAACAGCGCTCGCAACAACGGCTGACAATGTTAACAACACCAACAAAGCCGGTTACAGCCGACAGGAAGTGGAACTTGTGTCCAAACCCACTCAATTTCGTGGTTACGGCTTTGAGGGTTCCGGGGTAAACGCGCCGTCCATCACCCGCGTCACCGAGGAGTTTGCTGTTTGGCAGGTTCGGGCAGATGAGGTGGTGTTCAATAAGAATAATGCGTTTCTTACCCAGGCGCAGCAGCTGGACAAGCTACTCTCCCATGGCAATACCGGCCTGACCTCGGCCATGAGTTCGTTTTTTGCCGCCATGCAAGGTGGCGCGAATGACCCTACAGCAATACCCGAGCGGCAAATCATTCTGAGTGAGTCGCAGGTACTGGTGAGCCGATTTCATTCCCTCAACGCGCGCCTGGTCGATCAATCGGATCAAATCACCACCAAACTTGAGTCGACTGTCTCGGAAATCAATAGTTTGGCGCGCAGCCTGAGCTATCTGAACCAGGCCATTGCCCGCGCCGGACAGGGCGACCAGGGCGGGCCAGCCAATGCACTGCTGGACGAACGGGATGAAGTGCTGAGGAAACTGGGAGAAAAAACCTCGCTGGTCGCGGTCCCCAAACCGGACCAGACGGTCGATGTGCTGATTGGCCGGGGTACCTCGCTGGTCATAGGTGGCGAAGTCAGCGAACTGCGGGTCATTGAGAGTTCTCTTGATCCATCACAAATTGAAATTGCCCTCGTTCGAAACGACGACCAGCAAGTGATTACACAGGATATTAATGGCGGCGAGATTGGCGGATTGATCCAATACCGCGATTCGTTGCTCGACAATACGCAAAAGGAAATCGGTCGAATTGCCCTGGTGCTGGCAGAAACGGTGAATGACCAGCACCGGGTAGGCATGGACCTGGAAAGCAATCTTGGCGATTTCTTCTTTTCCGACATCAACGCCACAGCGCTTCAACGCAGCCGTGTGCTGGCGGACGAAAACAATGCTCCACCCAACAACCGGGTACTGGCACTCGAAATTACCGACATCAGCCAGTTGGACAGTGCGGATTATGAGTTGAGTTTCGAAGGCCCTTCCAACCTGGATTACGTGTTACGCCGTACGGGCTCGAATCAGGCCGTGCGCCAAGGCACCCTGCCGAATGGCTTCCCCGCCAATATCGATTTTAATGGCTTGCGACTGAAACTGGAGGCAGGCTCTTTTCAGCAAGGGGATCGCTTTCTGATTCAGCCGACAAAAAACGGCGCGCGGGATATCGGCCTGCACATTGATCGCGTGGAAGAAGTGGCCCTGTCCTCGCCGATCCGCACAGATGCCAGCCTGGGGAACCGTGGCAATGCCGTGATTTCGCCGGGTACCATGCTCGATGTTGAGAGCCCACTGACCAATCAGGCATTACCCGCCTTTGCCACACCGGGAGAATTGAGCCCCCCATTGGTCGTGCGTTTCGTCACCGACAACGTGTATGAAGTGTTGGACGCCAGTGACCCGGCCAATCTCGTGCCTCTGCAGCCCCCGTTTAACTCACAGCACTTTGTCACCGGCATCGCCAATCCCTTGTTTACGTCTGATCCGGGGGAAACCATTCTCTCTGCAGGCGGTGCCAGTATCTCGCAAATGCCTGTGCCCGTGGCATCGCCCGGGCCGTTTGCCAATGGGTACGCCGGGCAGACGCTCACGGTACTCAGTCGTGATCCGGTCACCGGCGTGGTTACCCCCAATACCGTCACACTCAACGCGGGAGACAGCGCAAAAACCATCGCCGAGTCGTTGAATACTGTCACTGGCGTGCAGGCGAATGCCTACTCCGAAATCCGGCTGCGGAATTTTGTGGACAATGGTGACCCCTCGCCGCTGACTCTCACGCTCAACGGCGAAGCCCTCACCATCGTACCCCCCGCGACGATGGGCCCGGATGATGTGGCCGATGTAATCAACAACAGTACCGCCCTGCGAAACCAAGGCATTTACGCCCAGAGCGACGGGGTGGAACTCTCGATCTTTTCAAGTTCCGGCGGCGATCTGATTGTGGAAGCCGGCGGCCTGGGGGACTCCATCACGGTGGATAAAATCAGCCCGTATGACAACAGTGTGTTGGCGTCTCGGGTGGTTTTTTCGGGGAACGGCGTCGCGGTCGGCGGCTTTCTGGATGTGACCCTGGCGGAGGGCAACAGCCTGTTCTCGACAACCAACGCGGTGTTTCAACAAGCTCCCCCTTCCCGATCATCGTACATTGGTTTCACGGCCGACATCTCCGGTAATCCGCAGGCCGGTGATGTGTTTACGATTGGCTACAACGCAGGCGGCATCTCCGACAACAGGAACGCACTGTCATTAGTCGCGCTGGAACTCGCCCCGACTTCCGAGGGGGTCAGTACCTACAGTGATCTGTACTCTTCCATGATCGAAAAAATCGCAACGGAAACAAATCGGGCCAAGGCGGATACGGAGTCCAGCGAAGCCCTGCTGAATCAGTCAAAGCAGATCCGCGAAAGTATCTCAGGTGTGAATCTGGATGAAGAAGCCGCCCGGCTGGTTCAATACCAGGCGGCCTACAACGCGTCCTCTCAGGTCGTGAGCCTGGCCAAGGAATTGATGGATACTTTGCTCGGCACGTTTCGATAGATTTCCAGGTGAGGCTGGCAGTCCCCGTGATTGGTCCTTACCGTTTGCAGGGCGTTGCTGTTTACAGGGCCATTAATGGCAGCATGCACCGCTAGTCTTTTCGCACATGTCGGAACTGATCCGGCGACATGACTTTTGTTTCGGCAGGAGGAATGGTCATGATTTTGGTGGCTGCTGGCTCATCTTCCTGTGCCGAAGCAGGCCCGTCCAGCTCATCGGGCGGCTCACTGAATGCTCCTGCTTTTGACGGCGGGGGCTTCGTGACGTCTCGCCGGGGGGGCGAAGGCGCACCGTTGCTGGCAGAGGCTAACTCAGCGGCAGCTGGTGTCGGCGCTGCGGAGGGTATCGGCGCGGGCCTGGGCCGGACTTCTGGTTTCGATGGCTTCGGAACCGCGGTCACCGCTTTGCCCCGCTCATCCAGAAACGACATGGCCGTCACGTTGAACCACAGGAACGGGGAAGACCCGGTGTTGACGTAGCCACTCTCCTCGCGTTTGAAAAACACGCGCCGGGCAGGAAACTGAAAGCCGGAATACGTCTGGTATTGCTCGCAATACAGTGCCAGCTTTGGCCGTGCAGCGAGCGCTTCCATGATGAAATCCACACGCCGAATGCGTTGATTCGCATCGATGTAAATACGCTGATGATTGCTGGGCAAGGTAAACTTGTCGGGGCAATCAACCTTGAGCCGTTCCCAGCAGTCATCCCCATCCAGCCACTGAGTCAGCGCTTCACAATGCACGCTCCGGTAAGCGATCAGAAACGGCAGGCAGACATAACTCCAGATCAGATTGCCCATTACGTAGATGAGATCCAGCTTATCCCAATACAGCTTCCGCCGAAACTGATGAAGACCTTGCGCCGGGTGTTGACGCACCTGCGGCGGTTTACCTTTCACCGGTGCCAGACTGACCTGGGAGGGCTGATACATGCCAAATGCCCTGCCATGTGCAGCAAACTGGACTTCCTGCCTGCGCGTGTTAATCCTGGCGGAGAATTTTTTGAGCGCTTTGCGCTGCCCGTGACGCCAAAGCGCGGTTCCGCCACTTTCGGCATCGATACGTATGTGACTCACCTGCTTCCAGGCACTTGCACCACCGTGCATCTCGATGATTTGTTTGAGCAGGTCAGAAGTTTGCGTCATGGTATTGAGGGTCCAAACACCGCTGCTGGCATCAGAATTGCCTATATTTAATCTACGTATGTGTCATCGGCAGACGCGTCAGCGACATCGCGCTCCCGTTCGCTGGATCATCCTGCCTATGCTCACAGTCTAACTTATTGATTTTCATGCATGGATGAGGTCTTACTCTCATTTATGATGCAGCGGTTTGACACCCGATCCTACGGGTTCTCAGCCTGATACAGGAGAAATAGCGTGGCTAAATGGCCTGTTTTCCCGTTATTTTTTCCGCTTCGACGGAAAAACCGACAAACCTTTGCCACCGTGGCAGGCATCTGGGTACTCAGTTTAGTTCTCAACAGCTGTTCTAGCAACGACCCCAATCTGACGTCACACCAACTCTCCCTGCCGGAGAAATATCCCCGTGAGCTGAATCAGAGTGAGGACATCAAAAAAGCGCAGGAGAAAAAAACGCCATCGGAGCTTGAGTTCACCCTGGTCCATTGGTGGCACCAACTCAACAGCCCCGAACTGAATCAACTGATCGATCGCGCCATCGCACATAACCAGACACTGCAAATGTCCGCATTTCAGGTGCTGCAGGCCAAAGCCCGGCATAGACAGGGCCTGGCGGAGACCTTTCCGCTCGTAACCCTGCCGGCGACCTACGGTATCGAGAGCCCCGCCGGTGGACTGGGATCACTGCAAAAACACGAAAGCCGCGACATCGGTCGCGATTACCAATGGGGCGTCAAGGCAGACTGGCAGGCCGATCCGTGGGGAGAACGTGCGGCCTCCATCACAGCCTTGCAGGAACGATTGAAACAGTCTTTCTACGGGCATTTTGAACAACAACGGATGCTCACCCGGGATGTAGTGACCGGGTACATCGAATATCTCTCCTTGAATGATCGCGTTCGTGTCGCCCGGCAACTGGAAACCGAGCTGACAGCCATGCTCGCAGCCATGCGGGATAAGCTGCGCCAGGGCGACACGACCGCCGTGGAAGTGAGCCTGCAGGAAGCGTTGGTGATGCGGGTTCGCGCGAGCCTGCCTACCATGGAGTTGCGTCGGGAGATCGTCCGCAACCAGCTGGCAGAACAGGCAGGAACCCGCCCCGGGCAACTGGATTTGTCCGACACGGGTTTGGACGCGTTAACCCTGCCCAATGCCTTACCGAATCTGCCTCCGGCGTTGATTCTGCACCGACCGGATGTGCGCGGTGCCGAGTCGCGACTACTGAGCGCTAATGCCGATATCCATGTAGCCAGAGCTCGCTTATTGCCGGATATCGACCTCAGTACCCAGATTGGCTATGGTACCCGCCACCTGTCTGAACTGTTCCAGCCACACTCACTGCTGATGAGCTTTGTGGCCAGCCTGACGACGACCATGTTCGATGCGGGTAAAAAAGAGCAGGAGGTTCAGTTTACTATCGCCGCCCGCGAAGAAATGGTGGAAGACTATGTGCGCACCGTGTTTTCCGCATTGAAAGAAGTCGACAATGCCATGGTGAAACTGGATCAGTCCGCCAAGAGACAAGCTTACCAGGATAAGGCGCTCCAGGCCGCCAGTCAGGCGAGAAAACTGAGCGTCAATGCCTATTCTCTCGGTGCGGTGGATTACCTCAATCTGCTGGACGTCACGCGTACCTACCTGAAAGACCTCGATGATTTCTATCAGATCCAGATGGAACACCTGCACGGCGTCACCGAACTCTACAGCGCGCTGGGCGGAGGGATACTGCAGCGAGTGAATGTTGTGGAAAATCCCGTGGCGCTGGCCCAGGCGCAACAAAATCAGGCAGCACTCATACCGGGCAGACAACTGGCGCACGCCGAGCTGGTTGCTGAGGGTCATTGGCAGATCGCATTGACCGGCACCCAGGACTACCACGGTGTCGCGGCGTATTACCGGGATCTGGGCAAGCGATTCCCGGCGCTGGTGAACGAACACCGCCTGTTGGCCATTACGGAAACGAAAACGCCAAGAGAAGGTGATCATCCACTGTTCAAGCTGTACATCGATGCATTTCCCTCAGAAGCCCAGGCAAACAGCGGTTGCCGCACGCTGCAGAAAACACAGATACGATGTGCCGCTGCCCACCTGGCAGGCGCAGAACAGCTGGCTGCCTTAAAGATCATCGCACTCCCCTTCGCCGGGACCGCTGAGACCTTCGAAGAAACCATCCAGCCTTCCCCGGCCACACCAACCGCCTCAACCGATTTGGCGCCAGAAGAAAACCACAACTATAGTAAACAGAAGCAAGCGCCAAAACTTCCGCCGCCACCCGTCAAGCCACCTGAACCCCGGTGGTGGATTGTTGCCGGTTCGTACCTGGACCAGGCGCCCGTGCAAGAGCTAAAAAAGAAACTGTCGGTTGCGGGCTACCAACCTGAAATCAAAACCATCGTGATTGACGGTGAACACTGGTCACGGGTTCTGGTACCGGGGCGTGACTCACCGGAAGCAACCCTGCAACGGTTAAGCGAGATTCAGGAAAAATTCAATCAAGGTGGCGCTTGGATTCTTAAAAACCACTGAGTAATGAATGAGCGGGACACAGCCTGACGCAGAGCGCTTACAACACGACCCTCAAGACGCTGTTCCCGTGGCCTCTCTCACGCCGCGCCAGCAACAGATTCTGGTGCACCTGCGTGCCGGAAAGAGCAACAAAGAAATTGCCCGTGCATTGAACATCGGCTTAGGCACGGTGAAACAGCATATGGCCGTGTTGTTTAAGCGCCTAGGCGTAAAAAACCGTGCCATGGCGGTCTCTCATGTCCAGATTGATGACTCTGAATCCCCCCCTCAGGCGCGCGTACAGGCCCGCCGACCCTGCATTGTGGTATCACTGGGTGGAATCGCCAAAATGCCTGCGGAGGTTCGCCGTCACGCCAATACCCTGATGGCGAACTACGCCTATGACTACGAATGTTTTTATCTCCCCGACCCGGCAGGGCACGCAGACTTTATCTTCGGACTGAATCGTTCCTCCCGGTCAGATCTCGCTCTGGCGCTGGAATTGACGGCCAGTCTGGCCCGGGACTTGGCGCAGACAAGCCCGGAAACCCTGACCAACCTCCAGGGGGCGATCACGGCGGGCTATGCCACCGTGAGCCAGAATCGTTATGGTGGATGGTCCGGGGAGGCCATTGATAATCCCGTGATCTCCGTTGGCAGACGCCTGTTACACGCGGATGACGCCGGGCACCTGCGGCTGGACGCCTCGGTTCGCCAGATCGCGCGAGTGTTTGATCTGGGCCTCCATGGCACCATCCCCCAGCGTGTGCCCTTTGCGTCGCTGCCCGAGTTTGGTTATTGGGATGCAGGATTTGATGCCCCCCTGTTCGGACGCGACCACGAACTCGACATTCTTAACAGTGCGGTGCACGCACGCCTGTCCAATCGGGCGCCACCTGGCTTGATTCTTCTGGAGGGTGAAAATGGCATGGGTAAATCCCGACTCTGCAGAGAGGTACTCCGTGGCTGCCTGAGCGTCGGCACCCTATGCCACCATTTCCAGCATACCCGCACCGGCGTGTGGGATCGACAAGGCAATCGGCCGGTGGACCTGACAGCGGTCAGCACTCGTCTTCAGCAAACAGAACCCGAGGAGACCGAAGTCATCATCTTCGAAGATATGCATCATGCCACGGAAGCTGACAGCAGCCCGTTGGGCACATTACTGGAAAATGCCCACCCCCGGCGTGTAGTCCTGCTGACCGGACGCGGACTGTCCACACGGGCATCGACCCGTCACATGCTTGCCCCGTTGCTGCATCGGCCATCCACCCTGGTCCTGCACCTGAATCGGCTCTCCAATCAGGCGACAGAGCAGCTATTGCAACACACGCGAGCCGCCACTACCGCCGGGAATCCGTCGGCTGACGACGCAGGACTGCCCGAAGAGGAATGGATCGGTAAACAGCTGAACCTGTGTCGCGGGGTGCCGTTATTTGCGGTTTCGCTGGCGCTGGCCACCCCCCAGGACCTCGTCCCTCTCCCGCTTGTCCAAGTCGTGTGTGCCCGGCTGGATGCCTTTCGTGTCGACTGGCACTTGCTGTACTGCCTCGCTAAAACACCACGGGGCCAATCGATCGCAGCGCTTTCAGCCGCACTCGGGGATTCGCCGGAGGCAGTGCAGGCGTCCGTCAATAACGGGATTAAACTGGGCATTCTTCAAACCGCAGGGAAACAGGGCATAGTGTTCAAACACCCTCTGATACAGCACGTGGTGGCCTACCTTGCGGACATCTAAGGAAGCAGCAAACACCATCACCCACATTTTCCGGTCCAAAGATCTGCGCCGCGTCCTGCCCTGGCTGCTGATTGCCTCCCTTTTTGCCAATGTGCTGGCATTGGCTCTCCCCCTGGCGATACTCCAGATTCTAGATCGGGTACTGCGAAATCAATCCGTAGAAACGCTCATTTTCCTGACCATTGGCGTGTTGATCGCTCTGTTTCTGGAGCAGGTGTTACGGTGGGTTAATGGCTCAATCACCAACTGGCTGGCCGCGCGATTCAAGCACCAGACAGGATACACCGCGTTCCAGACCTTGATGAATGTCCCCATGAAACGCTATCAGCAGGAATCCCCCAGCACGCACCTGGAGCGTATGCAGTCCATTCCCCAGATTGCGGACTTCTACTCCGGGCAAGCGCTGCTGGTGCTCTTCGACCTGCCCTTCATCCTGCTCTTTCTGGTGCTGATCTACTTCATCGGCGGCATGCTGGTGCTGGTCCCTCTCGTGCTGTTACTGCTTTTTGGGGCAATCATACTTCTGTTCGGCCAGACCATGAACGTGCAGAGCCGGCAATGGGACACCTATGAAGGCCAGCGCCTGGGATTTCTTCATGAGTTGTTTTCCGGCATCGTACTGGTGAAATCGCTGCTGATGGAGTCCTTGCTGCTGCGGCAGTACGAAAAGTTTAAGGAAACCGGGGCACGACAAAATGAAAGTATCAGTTATGCGAACGCCCTCGCCAGTGGACTGGGCGGGGTAATATCACACATCATGATTGTCGCGGTGGTGTTCTTTGGCGCATGGCAGGTCACGAAAGGCGCGATGACTCCGGGGTCGCTCGCCGCCTGTATGATGCTTTCCGTTCGGGCCTTACAACCGCTGAGAAAAGGCTTATCCATCTGGATTAAGTTTCAGTCTTTTTCGGTCGCCAATCGAAAACTGCAGACGGTGATGGATCTGGCGGATCTCCCGCACCGATTGCCGGATCTCCCCCCGTTGCGGGGCAGTCTGGCCATGGCGGATGTCAGTGTGCAAGCCGACGCCGGGCGAACGATTCTCACCGGCGTGGCACTGTCACTGAAACGCGGGGAGTGTATCGCACTGGCGGGTGACAGTGGCTCGGGCAAAAGCCGGTTACTCCGATTATTATGCGGGTTGGACGATCTGGAGCACGGCCAGATTACGGCAGACGGTAAACCACTCGCGGATTTTAATGCCGATTCTGTGGCACGCAGAATTGCCTATCTGCCCCAGTCCGGGAAGGTCGTTGAAGGCGCTATCCTGGACAACCTGACCGGGTTTAATGATGACCATCAGGATGCCGCACTGGCCCTTGCCGACACCCTGGGCCTGAGTGATCTGGTCGCCAGACTCCGGCATGGCTACGACACTCAGGTGGGTGAAAATGATGGCGAGAACATTCCCGCGGGTATCCGTCAACTGATTGCCATTGTGCGTGCGTTAGTCCATCAACCCGACATCATTCTGTTCGACGAAACCAATATTGCTCTGGATCGGGAACGCGATGAAAAATTGCTGAACTACCTGTCTGCCATCAAAGGCACCACAGCCATCGTCCTCGTCAGCCATCGCCCTTCGTATCTGGCACTGGCGGAACGTGGGTATGTGATCCAACAGGGCAGGTTACTTCCTGCAGACGCCACCACGCTCGTAAAACAGCAGGAAGCACAGGCCCTGACCGAGGCTCAGCTCCGGCAAAGGCCGGCCGGTTTTCGGAGTTTCGTTGCCATTCAGCGTCACCTCGACAGCAAATCCAGCGATTTGTCACGCTGTCTCCTGCCGCTGTTAAAAGCGCTAAACTGGCGAGGAAAACCGTGGCACTTTGTCCAAGCCTGGCCTTACCGGGATTCGGATGCGGATTTGTCCTCGGTGTTGAACACACTGGCGCACCTGGGTTTTACACCGATTCGCCTGGGACAAACCCGCGGGGCCATTGACCCCCAATTGCTCCCCTGCCTGTTTGTTCCCCGGAATCACCCGGCCCTGATACTTCTGGCGCAGCACGACGACGGCTCATTGCAGGTTTTTCACAGTCAGCACAATACCGTGACAGACCTGCCTAAACTGCCGTGTAAAGGCGAGGTGTATGCCTTTGAAAAGCAACCACCGCCCGAAGAGGCCAGCACGGGAAACTGGGTCAGTGAATTGCTGTCACGGTTTAAAATCCATCTGCTGGTGGCATTTTTCGTGACCTTTCTAGCCACGGCATTATCACTGGCCCCGCCACTGTTCGTGCGTTCTTTCTACGATGTGGTGTTGCCCACCGGAGAAATTGGCGGGGGTGTCTACCTGCTCATCGGCGTGGCGATCGCCATCGCGCTCAGCGGGTGGATGACCCACTATCGCAGTCGCATCATCGCTTTTATCGGCGGCAGGCTGGAGTATCTGGTCGGCGCTCAGTTGCTGAAACAGGTGTTGAGTCTGCCACCCCAGGCCATCACGGGTGGCTCCGTGAGCCGGCAGGTGTCGCGTATCAAGAGCCTCGAACGACTCAGGGACATCGCTACCGGCCCGTTAGCCACCGTTGTGCTGGAGCTTCCCGCTACTCTGCTCATTCTTTTGGTACTGGTGCTCATCAATCCCTGGGGTGCCAGCGTCCTCGTCGTCTCAGCACTGGTATTTATCCTGCTGGCCGTCAGTGTGTCCAGCGCCAGCCTGCGCTCGGTCAACCAGGGTTCAAAAAACACCAGCCGGCAATCCGTCTTTGTGAACGAAAGCCTGGAGAGCATGACCACCCTTCGAAGCTCCGGTAATCGCGCCCACTGGCTGAATCGGTATCGGGAGTTCAGCGGCAGTGGCACCACCGCAGAATTTCGGGAACAACAAACACAGTTGAAAATCAGCGAACTGGGACAGTTTCTCGGCGGAACCACCGGAATTCTGGTGCTTTCAATCACCGCGTACGCCTCCATTCTGGGGAACCTGACCGGAGGCACGCTGATGGCAACCATGATGCTTACCTGGCGATTGATCAGTCCTATGCAGAGCCTGTTGATGAGTATGGGGAGCTGGTCACGCATTCGAAGCAGCACCGACCAGCTCAACCGACTGATGCGGCTGAAACCTGAGTCTTCGGCACTGCGGCGCAGCTACCGTCCGGCGTTCCAGGGCGACCTGGAGCTGGCCCGCGTGTCGTATCGCTACAGCAATGACGGGGACCCGGTCATTGAAAACATCAGCTTCACCGCCTCCCCGGGTGAGCTGCTCGCCATCGCAGGGCCCAGCGGCTCAGGGAAGTCGACATTACTGAAGTTAATGGGGCAAATCTGCACACCGCAATCCGGCGCGGTCAAAATAGATGGTATCACCACCGCGCAACTGCCCGTCACAGAGCTGCGGGAAGAAATCAGCTACATGCCGCAACACTGCCACATTTTTCAAGCCACGATACGGGAGAATCTCGCGTGCGCGTATTCTCCAGCCAATCAGGAAGAGATTGTGTGGGCTTGCCAGATGGCTGGCCTGCACGAGGATATCCTTACGTTACCCGAAGGCTATGATACGCTGGTGAATACCCAGCAGGCGCTGCATTTACCCTATGGTTTCAAACAGCGCCTGTCGCTTGCCAGAACACTGCTCAAGCCGGCAAAATGGGTGCTGCTCGACGAACCCGGCAGCGGAATGAATGCGGCTGGAGAAGCGGCACTCAGCCGTTGCATCCAGTATCTGAGAAAAAACGCCGTCGTTATTTTGGTTTCTCATCGCCCAACCCACTTACAAAAAGCAGATCGCATACTTTATATGGAAGAAGGCAAACTCATTGCCATGGGATCATACACGGATCTTGAAACCCAGTTGACCCACGGGTGGCGCGGATGACCGCCAGATCGGCCCCGCCGGTGAAAAACCCGGCTTCCGGCAAAACCAAGCCGAAAGGCAACGTGCGACTCGCACGTCGATCCCGGCGGTTTATGTCAGAAAGCGCACGCATTGAAAATGAAGTCATACCCGCGTTTGTTCGCCCCGTGTTTGGGCTGGTGATCGCGATGACGTCGGCCTTTTTGATCTGGGCATCGATGGCGGAGCTGGCCGAGGTCACCCGGGCGCCGGGAGAAATCATCCCGTCGGGACAGATCAAAGTCGTTCAACACCTCGAAGGCGGGGTGATTTCCGCCATTCATGTGACCGAACGGAAAGAGGTAAAAAAAGGCGATATTCTACTCAGCGTCAGCAGCGATCAGCTGAACTTCGATTTGCGCCAGTTGCAGACGCGGCTGGTCTCTCAACAGCTCAGGGCGAGCCGCCTGGACGCCTACACTGCATTGTGGGACGAGGCGGACATGCCACGCTGGGAGCCGGAATTCGATGTGTTTGCCCAGGATTATCCGGAGCTGGTGTCCGATCAGAAGAAGACCTACCAAAACCAGGTGGCCAGCCGAAAATCCACTCTGGAGGTCTTGCTCTCCCAGGTAAAACAGCGCGAACGACGCCTGGAACAGCTCCAGAAATCATTGGAGTCCTCCCGCGAGCAGCAAAAACTGGCGCAGGAAGTCCTGGCAATGAACGAAGAGCTGGCGCGAAAAAAACTGATCAAACGCACCACCCTGTTTGAATCGAAGAAAGAAGCCGCGAGTGTGCAAGGCGAAATCGCGCAGATCAACAAAGAAATCAATCTCGCCGACCAGCAACTCGAAGAAGCACAAAACCGCTACACGGACACGTCCAATCAACTGTTACGGGACGCGCTCGCTGAGTTGGACAAATTGCGCGCCTCCATCTCCGAAACCCGAGAAACCATCGCCGGACTGGAAGCACGCCTGGAAACCAATCTGGTGAGAGCGCCTGCCAGTGGCCTCATTTTTAATCTTAAGGTGCATACCATCGGTCAGGTGATTCAACCCGGCGCGCTGCTCATGCAGGTCGTGCCCGGCGATGTGGCGCTGGAAGCGGAAGTCAGAATCCATCCCAAAGACGTTGGCAACCTGAGCGTGGGCCAGAAAGTGAACATCAAGGTCAGCAGTTACGAGTACGCGCGTTTTGGCGCTGCCTCCGGTACCTTGAACCGCATCTCCGCCTTCAGCGAAGTGGATGAGTCCGGCGTCTCGAATTTCCGCGGCTGGGTCACACTGGAAAAAGCCTACATTGGCCAGGAACCCGGACGCTATCCCATCCAGCCGGGGATGGCCGTGGATGCTGAGATTGTTACGGGCCATAAAACCTTGATCAGCTATTTATCCAAACCCGTCATTGACGCTTTTTCGCGGGGATTTAGCGAGCGCTGAGCCCGCCCACACGCCTGCACCGCTTTTTACTCCGGATGATCATGGTATACTTCGCCTCCTGAGCGCGATGCCCGCGAGCTGTTTCCATGACATGCCCGGCACGCGAACGATCCAACACACTGGGAAGCGCCATGACTCAAGAGAATACGACCGGTAGAGACAAGCCCTGGGGCGGACGATTCACCGAACCCACCGATGCATTTGTGGAGCGATTCACCGCCTCGATCGACTTTGATAAGCGGTTGTATTATCACGATATTGCCGGTTCCATCGCCCACGCCACGATGCTCGCCAAAGTGGGCGTGTTAACGGACGCGGAGCGGGATCAGATCATTCAGGGCCTGGAAGAAATTCGCACCGACATCGAACAGGGACGCATCGAGTGGTCGATCAAGCTGGAAGATGTGCACATGAACATCGAAGCCCGGTTGACCGACAAGATTGGCATCACTGGCAAAAAACTGCACACCGGACGCTCGCGGAATGATCAGATCGCGACGGACATCCGTCTGTATCTGCGCGATGAAATTGACATCATTGCCGAAGAGATTGTGCGACTGCGCACGGGCTTGATTGACCTGGCGGAACGCGAAGCCGCCACCATCATGCCGGGCTTTACCCATCTGCAGACCGCACAGCCGGTCACCTTCGGTCACCATATGCTGGCCTGGCACGAGATGCTGGTGCGAGACTATGGCCGCCTGCTGGACTGCCGCAAACGCGTCAACGTCATGCCGTTGGGCTCTGCCGCGCTGGCGGGCACCACGTACCCCATCGATCGCAGTATCACCTGTGCACTGCTGGGATTTGATGCGCCCACCGAAAACTCGCTGGACTCAGTGAGTGACCGGGACTTTGCCATTGAATTCTGTGCCTTCGCCAGCCTGCTGATGACGCACCTTTCACGCTTCTCTGAAGAGTTAATCCTGTGGACGTCCGCGCAATTTAATTTCATCGACCTGCCCGATCGCTTCTGTACCGGCTCATCCATCATGCCGCAGAAGAAAAACCCGGACGTGCCGGAACTGGTGCGCGGGAAAACCGGCCGGGTCAATGGCCACCTGATATCCCTGCTCACGTTAATGAAGGCCCAACCCCTCGCCTACAACAAGGACAACCAGGAAGACAAAGAGCCCCTGTTTGACGTCATCGACACTCTGAAGGGCTGTTTGAAGGCCTACGCCGACATGGTTCCGGCCATCGAAGTGAAGAAGGAAAGCATGTATGAAGCGGCGCGCCGCGGCTTTTCCACGGCGACCGATCTGGCGGACTATCTGGTGGTGAAGGGCGTGCCTTTCCGCGATGCCCATGAAATCGTCGGCAGTGCCGTTGGCTATGGAGTGCGCGAGCAGAAGGACCTGTCTGAAATGACGCTGGAAGAACTGCAGACGTTTTCCGATATCATCCAGCAGGACGTGTTTGATGTGTTGACACTGGAAGGCTCGGTCCAGGCGCGAAACCACATCGGAGGCACCGCGCCAGCGCAGGTCAAGGCGGCCGCCCAGCGCGCTCGCGCAAGCTTACCGAAATGAACCCGACGGTGACGGCAGCTGCGGTCGTCACCACTTTTTCGCCGCCTGTTTTTCTCATTTCAGAAGAAGTTGGGCTATGCTGATACATGAACTCTCCTGATAAAGGCGTAAGCCATGTTCCAGCGTATCCTGATTCCTGTCGACCTTGAAAATATCGAGTTTGCCGATAAGGCCATGAAGGCGGCCATAATTCAGGCAAAGCAATTCAATGCGCACATCCATGTGATCTCTGTTATGCCCGGATTTGGTATGTCCCTCGTCGGCAACTACTTCCCGGAAGATGCCATGAAGAAAGCGCGGCATGAAGTCTCCCAAAAGCTGGCGGACTACGTGGAGAAGACCATTCCTGACGACATCCCCTGCAGCTGCGAAGTGTTGCAGGGCAAGCCGCACAAGGGCATTTTGAAAGCCGCCAAAGACACTAATGCCGACCTCATCGTCATCCCCAGTCACAACTACAAGCGCATGGAAAAGGCCCTCCTGGGCTCGTGCACCAGCCGCGTCGTGCAGCAGTCCACCATTTCGGTCATGGTGGTAAAACCGGGCTAACGCCGGGGCCAGCCACATGCGTGTGCAGCGAACCTTAACCCGCCAATCTCTCTTGCTCATTTGCCTTGGCCAGTGGCTCCTGGCCCTGTCGTTGCTGTGGGCCACCGCAGGACTTTCCTGGGCCAACGCCCCGGAAGTGGTCATCGCCGTCAATCACGCCCCGCCTTACCGCATTGTCGAAGGCAACCAACTCCGGGGCTTCTACGTTGATATTATCGAACTCATCGGATCCAAGCTCAACTGGAACATCCGCTACGAAGTCGTGCCTTTCAAGCGCGCGCTCTATCTCATGGAGTCAGGAAACGCAGACTTGATGCTCGGCCCGAATCACACGGATGAGCGAATGACGTATATGGACTTTTCCATCACCGCTTTTCCTGCGGAACGTCGCACTTTTTGGAGTCGTCCTGAAGCAGGTCTCGCTCTCAACGCCTATGAAGACCTTGCGGGTAAAACCATTGGTGTGCTGCGCGGGAGTGTCTATTTTGACACATTTGATCAGGATACCCGCTTGAGAAAGCACGAAGCCGCAGATTATCAAACCCTGTTTAAAATGTTAGAGAGCGGCCACATCGACTTGGTCGTGACACCGGAGCTGCTGGGGGTAGCTCTACAAAAAGAAATGGGCTTGAACTTTCAACGATCCAGCTACACCGAACCAGGAAAAACTTCCTACCTGGCCGTATCTAAAATGTCCGGGCTCTACCCTGACGCCATTCCAGCTATTCAACAGGCTCTCACCGAATTACATGACAGCGGGGCGTATCAGCAGGCATCGGAACGTTACCGCAAGCTCTCCAGCAAAGAATCCTGTGACATAACGATGGGGTATCGAACGAATGAGCGTCTACCTTTAATCGCTGGAAGTCCCAACAATAGCGGCCTTTATCTGGATCTGTACTCTGAAGCGGTAAAACGCATTGGCTGCACACTTGACGTTGTGCGCCTCCCGAAAAACAGGATTTTATTAGAGCTTAAATCTGGCACGGTGGATTTTTATCCCGGCTTCAATTTTACTCCAAAGCGCGCAAAATACGCGTACTACATGGAAAATGGGTTGCCGGGGGGCGATATCGGCGTCTCCCTTACCTCACTGCCCACCATCACGAACCTGGAAGCGCTGAAAGGAAAAACCCTGCTGATCGCGATGGGCAGCCCGGAGTGGGGCGCGGAAAAGAAGGGCATTCGACTCTTACGCGCTTCGGAACTCACCCTGGACCGCGCCTTTCAACTGCTGACGGCCCACCGTGCTGACTTTTACATCTACAACCGATCCAGTATCGAATACGCCCTGCGAGACCATCCCGACGATCAGACCCTGAAACTGCACCCGGATTGCTGTGGCGGCGTGCAGCCCCTGTATCTCGGTTTTTCGCGCGCTTCCACCGCGTTTCAGGAAGCACCGAACCCCGCATTTGATCCCAAGCTACCGGAATCACCGGAGAATTTCCCCGTACAGCCCGGCGAGCAGTCACCGGCGGCCCGGTTTCAGCAGGCATTACAACGCATGAGTGCCGAAGGGTACATGCAACAGTTGTACCAGCGCTACTACCAGCGCACCCCAGCGCCCGCCGAAAACACCAACGGCGGATGACTTTTGTCAATTACGGCGATAGGCGCTTCACAGTAAGCTCTGCGGCGAATGGTTTCAACAATCTTTTTTCTCAGGAGAAAACGCATGAGTTGCTGTGGCGGCTGTGGTGGTGGTAACGACAAACCCGAAACAACCCAGGAAGACAAGAAAGAGCAAGAGCAGAAACAGGGGCAATCGGAGCAGAAATAATCGGGTGGCGAAAGCCACCCTTTTTATTTTAGCACGCCCCAGGCCTCATTGAATCCGGTAGGTATTCACAATCAGGACGCGATCATCGCCCAGGGTGCGACTGAACACATAAGGCATCTCAGCGTGCTGCTGGTGTGCACCACCGCCCACGGCAGGGTGCCGTTTACGGAACTGCGCCAGTTTCTGCCAGTGGCTCAGCACCGGCGTGACCTTGCCGGAATCGATATCCGCCCAGTTCATGTGGGAACGTGTTCCCTGCGTGGGATCAGACCCGGTCGGCCCAAACGGGCGTGCCGTTTCATCGCCATAGAAGATCTGCACCGCACCCGGCAACAGCAGCAATGAGGTGCCCAGTCGCTTTTGTTGATCCAGCGTTTTGCTGTAACGCCCGTAATACAGCGCCGTATCGTGCGACGACGCGTAACTGAGCACATTGAACGCCGGGTCCGTATTCAGCGCTTCAGCATAATGGGCGAACGTTTTTTCGAGATTTTTCAAACATTTGATCCCGTCACCAGCGCCGTTCTTCTGAAAATCAAAGTTGATTAAGGCATCAAACCCCTGATCAAAGTAGTGGTCTTTTCGCACGCCATGAGGAAAGACCTCACCGACCATCCAGAACGGGTCACCGCTATTGAACTTATCAGGGTGCTGACGTCGCCAATCCGCCAGCGCTTTCGTCGCTTCTGTTTTCAGGGTCGCCCACTTCGTGGGTTCAACGTGCTTGACCGTATCCACCCGGAAGCCATCCAGACCAAAATCCCGAACCCATCGCACCAGCCAGGAAACCAGATAATCGGCGGGCGTTGCATTGGGTAGATTCACAGCACGCGTACCTGGCTTGTTCGCCAGAAAGGCCGGCAGGTCCACATAATCGGTAGATTCGGTTTTAAAGTCCGGCAGAAACGCAAGGGAACCTTTCACCGGGTCAATGCCCGCATTGGGTGGCACATCGTAGTCCGCAATGCCCGCGCGCACCCAGTCTTTCCCCCACCAACGACGCCAGCGGTCATGATCATAGTCGATCAACGCATGATACCCGTGCTGATTCTCACGCCCCTGGGGACGCCAATCATTCCACCGGTCGGGGAGGTATTGCGCCATACCGGGGCGCAATCCGCCAAAATTGAACGCCTGCATGTCCTGCAAGGTGGAGTAGCCCGGATGGTTCATCACTACATCCATCAACACGCGAATACCCCGATCGTGAGCGGCATCAATAAACTCGGCGAGGTCCGCTTCGGAACCCATATTCTGGTCCATCACGGTAAAATCCAGCGCATAGTAGCCATGATAGGCATAGTGCCTGAAGTCACCACGGTCACCGCCCCCTACCCAGCCATGCACCTGCTCATACGGCGCTGTGATCCAGATGGCTGTCGCACCCAATGCCTCAAGATAATCCAGCTTTGCGGTCAATCCTTTCAGGTCTCCGCCGTGAAAGGTCCCGATTTCCTCCTGGCCATCTTTCTTTCGACCGTAACTCGCATCATTGGACGGGTCCCCGTTGTAAAAGCGATCGGTGATCACGAAATACACCGTGGCATTCTCCCAGGAAAACCTCGCCTCCGGTGTTTGCGCCGGTTCGAGCAGGAGCAATCCGCCACTGCCGATCGCAGGGGTCATTGACACCTTACCGTTCTGAACCACGGCTTCCGCACCGCTGTAAAAATCCCGGACCGGCTCCCCGTCCCGGAACACAGGACTCACGTCCACGGTCACTGCACCACCTTCTTCCGCCTGACATTCCGCTGGCCCGGTGGTGGCTGCTACCTGGGCAACGGGCTTTGGTTTACGGGGCACCAGACGAAGATACGCCGCATCGCCCGTGTCATAGGTCACCTCATACGACCCCGATTTTTTCACCGTTAACGGGCGTTGCGCTGACTGTGTTAATCGCAGGTCGTTGCGGCTGAACACCTTCATCGGTCGCGTATCCACTTCTTGGGACGCGCCTTCTGCCGTCGCAGGCATCATCATCAGATACTCACCCGCGTCCAGAGAAATCAGGGCGGTGAATGTGTCAGGCCGGCCCTCTGGCCGAAAGTCCGGATGCACCGTTTGCCCGTTGGACTGGAATACAACACCCTTGCTGTTCCCCGCTGCAGGCCCGGAGGGCACACTGCTGCAGGCCGTAAGATACGCACACAGGGCAAACATTAGGGCCCAGAGCAACAGGACCGGCACCGTGGTGGATTGGCTATTATTCTTGTTCATGCTTGAAGCCTTTGTTGATCAGTAAATCCGAGGGATAGCCCCCCAAGCGCCCGATACCGGGTTGCTCGGTGGGTACGTGACGGGTCACCATATTCCCAAAAAGGCGCTTTTTTGAACAGGTGGAATTTTTACTCCCCCTTACGCCCGACGACTACGCCCGGGTTAAATCTGACAGGGAGGATGTTTTTGCCAGGCATCCAAGCCACTATGATTTGACGCTCAATAGCATGGCAGTAGGCGTTACCCGATTCAACGCGTATCATGCACAACCGGTCATAAAAAGAATAAGGAAGGAATGAGGCTTCACACCATGACAACACTTAAAAAACTCACCCAACTCGTTGCCGCTGCTACCCTGGCCATGACCGCTGCCAGTGGGCAAGCGCTGGCCGACATTAAAGAAGGACAGTTGGTCGTTTGGATCAACGGTGACAAAGGCTATAACGGCCTTCAGAAAGTCGGTGACAGATTTACCCAGGAGACCGGAATCGAGGTGGAAGTCGCCCACCCGGACAGCGTGACGGATAAGTTTCAACAAGCGGCGGCCACCGGTAATGGCCCGGACATTTTTATCTGGGCGCATGACCGCTTCGGCGAATGGGCCGCCAGTGGCCTGATCACGCCGCTGACGCCCAGCGACCGGGTAAAAAGTGAAATTGCCGACTTCACCTGGGGCGCGGTCACCTACAATGGCAAGATCTACGGCTACCCCATCGCCGTGGAAGCCGTCGGTTTGATTTACAACAAAGACCTGGTACCCACGCCTCCCGGCAGCTTTGAAGAAATTCCGGCACTGCACGCAGAACTGCAGAAGAACGGCAAAAAAGCCATTCTCTGGGACTACAATAACACCTACTTTACCTGGCCACTGCTCGCCGCCAATGGCGGCTACCCGTTCAAAAAGAACGCCGGTGGTTACGATATCAAAGACACGGGAGTGAACAATACCGGCGCACTCGCCGGTGCCAACATGCTGAGCATGCTGATTGAAAAAAGCGTGATGCCACGCGGGGTGGACTATGGCGTGATGGACGCCGCCTTCAATAAAGGCGAAGTGGCCATGGTCATCAACGGCCCGTGGTCCTGGGCCAACTTCAAAAAGAGCAACATCAACTTTGGTGTCGCCCCCATTCCCAGCATCAACGGCAAGCCCGGTAAGGCCTTTACGGGCGTCACCGCCGCCACCATTAATACTGCCAGCCCGAACAAGGATCTCGCGGTAGAGTTTCTGGAAAACTACCTGCTCAAGGTGGATGGGCTGAAGGAAGTGAACGCGGATGTTCCTCTCGGCGCGGTGGCCAACACGGCCTACATGGAAGAGCTGTCTGCCGATCCCAATGTGGCAGCCACCTTCCACAACGCCAAAACCGGCGAAGCGATGCCGAACGTGCCGGAAATGGGCGCATTCTGGTCCTCCATGGGGCCTGCGCTGCAGAACATTACCTCCGGCCGGCAGGCTGTGGATTCTGCACTGGATATGGCCGCCAAGCGCATCATTCGCTAGCTTCGGCACAGTGACCGGACAGGCTGCCTCTACAGCCGTCCGGTCAGGTATCCTCCGTACCCAATAACAATAATAAAGCACAGCCTTGACTCATACGCGGTCATCGCCACCTCCGTGAGCGTACCGCCAATCACCGAGATCAAAGTCTGACTCGCACGATAGTCATTCGGGGTCTATAACACATGCTAACGACTAGCTTAACTTCGACAACGCAACATTCCGACCGCCCTACGTCGCCAAAACATGCCATGACTGAAAAAAAAATAGCCCCCAAAAAATCCCTGCTGGCCACCGCGCTGTTCATTGCGGTGTCCGTGCTCTCCCTGTATCTGGTGGTGATGCTCTATCTCCAGCAGCAATGGGCCTTTGCCCTGTTGTTTCTGGTGGTCACCGCCAGCGGCCTGTATATTTTTTACAGCAAAAAAACCTACTCGCACCGCTACATCTTCCCGTCACTGGCGGGGATGACGATTTTTGTCATCTTCCCGTTGATGTATACCGTCGCCATTGGGTTTACCAACTACAGCGCCAAAAATCTGCTGGATGAAGAACGTGTCACCCAGCACCATCTGGAGAAAACCTACCTGTCCAAGGCGGGCAACCTGCCCTACCGCATTTACGCCAAAAAAGCCTTGTTCGAGCTGGTGCTGGACGATACCAAAAACAACCGCACGCTCACTACCGGCCCCATCGCCCTCTCCGACGACGTTCAGAAAATTACCCTGTCGCCGACCGACTCGGCACCCTCCGAGTACCCGTTGACGATTCGGGAAGTCATCAAAAACAAGAAAGCCATCGGGAACCTGATTCTGGTCACCCCCGAACAGCATAAGTTGCAAATGAATGGTCTGCGCAACTTTGGCGCGGTAGAAAGCCAATACCGCATGGAACAGCCGGACAGTCCCGATGTGTTGATCGACAACCAGACCGGCGCGCGTTTGATCATCAACCGGGACGCCGGATTCTACCAGACCGAGCAGGGCGATAACGTGGCACCCGGCTTCACCGTCACCATCGGTTTCGGCAATTTTATTGAGGTGCTGACCTCGGAATCCATACGCGGACCTTTTCTGGAAATCTTCGCCTGGACGGTCACCTTTTCCTTCCTCAGCGTGATTTTTACCCTGATCATCGGCCTGCTGCTGGCGAGCCTGCTGCAATGGGACATGATCAAAGGCAAGCCTTTCTACCGCATCATGCTGATTCTCCCCTATGCGGTGCCCGCCTTTATCTCAATACTGGTCTTCAAAGGGCTGTTTAATCAGAATTTCGGCGAAATCAACCTCGTGCTGCAACATCTCTTTGGCATCCGGCCGGACTGGTTCAGTGATCCTTTCCTCGCCCGCAGTATGATTCTCATTGTGAATACCTGGCTGGGCTACCCCTACATGATGCTGCTGTGCATGGGCTTGCTGCAGGCGATCCCCCGCGACCTCTATGAGGCGTCTGCGATGGATGGCGCTACCCCGCTGGATAACCTGCTGCGCATTACGCTACCCTTGATCATTAAGCCCCTGATGCCGCTACTGATTGCCAGCTTTGCGTTCAATTTCAACAACTTTGTGTTGATTGCCCTGTTGACCGGCGGATCACCCGACATCATCGGTGCTACCACCCCGGCAGGTACGACGGACCTGTTAGTGAGCTACACCTACCGCATCGCGTTCCAGGACTCCGGGCAGAACTTTGCGCTGGCGGCGGCCATTGCCACCTTTATCTTCCTGCTGGTGGGCGCGCTGTCGTTACTCAATCTCAAGCTCACAAAAGTCAAAGTATAAGATCGGGAAAAAACGAGAAGAATTATGGCGATTGTACAATCCAAAAAAGTGAAATATCGCGTCTGGATGAGCCACGCACTCCTGATTGCGTTCATCCTGTTGATCCTGTTTCCGCTGTTGATGGTGATCTCCATCTCCTTCCGCACCGGTAACTTTGCCACCGGCAGCCTGCTGCCGGACACGCCCACGCTGGAGCATTGGTCGCTCGCGCTGGGGATGCCGTTTACCCAGGCCGACGGTACCGTGGTGTATCCGCCGTTTCCCGTACTGTTGTGGCTCTGGAACTCCATTAAAATTGCGATGATTACCGCTGCGTTGATTCTGTTGCTGTCCACCACCAGTGCGTATGCCTTTGCGCGCATGAAGTTTGCGTTCAAGAGCACGATTCTGAAAGGCATGATGATTTTTCAGATGTTCCCCCCCGTGCTGGCCCTGGTCGCCATTTACGCCCTGTTCGACAACATTGGTAAGTTTATCAGCTGGATGGGCATCAACTCTCACGGTGCCGTGATTGTCGCGTCGCTCGGGGGCATGGCGATGCACATCTGGACCATCAAAGGCTACTTCGACTCCATCGACAAGTCGCTGGAAGAAGCCGCCATTGTCGACGGTGCCACCACCTGGCAGGCATTTTTCTACATTTTGCTGCCATTGAGTGTGCCCATTCTGTCGGTGGTATTTATTCTGGCGTTCATCATGTCCATCACCGAATACCCCATTGCGTCGGTGCTGTTGCTGGATGAAAGCAAACTCACACTGGCGGTCGGGGCGCAACAGTACCTCTACGAGCAAAACTACCTCTGGGGGGATTTTGCCGCCGCATCCGTGCTCTCCGGCCTGCCAATTACCTTGATGTTCCTCTACTGCCAGAAATGGCTGGTGGGTGGACTGACCGCTGGCGGGGTCAAGGGTTAGCGCCCATTCTCATTCGTCTTCCGTTGGGTGTGACCGGCAAGCGCTTCTCTGGCCGGTTTTTTTTGTGGGATTTCTCAGATTCGAGAGGATCAACAGGTATTACGCAATCAAACATGGTAATTTTTTGAGGGTATTTGATTAGAAAGGTCGCTTTAACAAGAATGGTCTAACCTAATATTCCCAGCACAACGAGTCACCTCTTATGCCTGAACATTACACGCTTAAATCGGGGGTTTCCCTGGACCCTGAAATCGAGAAAAAAGTGAAAAAGATTGCCGACGCCTACTACAAGCTAAGTAGCAAAGGTATTGTCATCACCAGTGGCACCCGAAGTGCCGACAGTCAAGCCAGTGCGATGTATGGCAAGGCGTCTGGCGGCGATAAGTTAACGGTATACAAAGACCAAACCTCAGCAAAGGAGATTCTCAACACCTATGATGCCGGCGTAAAAGCGGGGAAAACCGAGGCACAAATCATTCAGGACATTCGTGACGACATTGACGAACAAATCAAGAAAGGGAAATATATTTCCAAACACTTGCGAAAAGGCGCTGTCGATGTGCGAAGCCGGGATATGACCGAGGCAGACAAGACAAACTTTAAGAAAGCAGCGGCAGGCGTTGCCACAACGGTCATTCTGGAAACCACTCCACCGCATTTTCATTTGCAGTTCTAGGGGTACCCACATGCCACCGTTCAACCGCATCGTTTGCCTGTTTTTTCTGGTATTGACCGCCTGCACCAGCGCTCCGCCCGTTATCAGTCCACAGGCGGCTTTTGACGTTGATGAGCGCGCGTTAACCCAGGGCATACTGCGGATCACGCTTCCTGAGCATGCGCCAAAGAATTTCGCCATCCAGGCACCCACGGGCCAGTGGTTTGTCCTTCAGGAAGCCGATGAGGCGATTGAAATCATGCCCCAGGCACAATTTGAAGCCATGCAGCAGCTCGAGTTTGAGATAAAGCGTTTACAGGGCGTCACTTGGAAAGAGGGCAGAAAAGTGACCGAGCAGGTGTTTTCACAGCCCGGCCGATACACCATCTATTTTGCGGATAATCTGGAAACAGAGCCTGAAAATACGTTCAGTTTTCAAAAGATTGTGCATTACACACGTTAACGTCGTCAGGAAGCCACACACACCCGATTGCGTCCCTGGTTTTTCGCTTCATACAGTGCCGAATCCGCGCGTTGCAGAAGCGCTTTTAACTGCGTTTCTCCCTCGGCCCGCTCCGTCACGCCAATACTGACCGACATTTGGAGCGGCTCCGCCTGCGTGTTTACCGACGACTGTGTCAGGCTGGCCCGAATACGTTCTGCGAGAATCTGAGCCGATTCCACATCGGTCTCCGGTAACAGAATCGCAAACTCTTCCCCGCCCAGGCGCCCGATCACATCTTCGCTGCGCATCTCCTGGCGACAAATTCCGGTAAAATGGCGTAAGGCATCATCTCCGATGGCATGGCCATACTGGTCATTCACACGCTTAAAGTGGTCAATGTCCATCATCATGAGCGCTGTCGGGTGGCTGTACCGCCTGGCGCGTGCTAACTCCTGTTCCGCCAGACGGAAAAACTCCCGACGGTTCACCACCCCGGTCAGCGAGTCGGTGGTCGCCAGCGTGTTCAGCTGTTCGTTCGCCTTACGAAGCGCGGCGGTTTTCGCTACCAGACGCTCGTTTAACTCCGACTGATGCACCAAGAGCTGCGTGCGCTCCGCCAAGGCGTTCTGCAGGCTTTGGGTGCGCTCTTCCACCTGACTTTGCAGCATTTGATTGTAATCCTTCAGTACTTTCTCTGCCTGTTTCTGGCCGGTAATGTCGGTGATGGTGCCGACAAACCCGATCACTCCCCCATCGGCACCACGCACCGGGCTGGCAAGGCCCAGCACCCACAGGGGTGACCCATCAGCGTGCTGCATGCAAATCTCGCGCTTGAACAAATCAGCCGGGGCATTGGGCTGTTTGAGCCGGTCCAACACCGCGTAATCAAAGCCTGGTACCGCATCACTCCAGCCTCGGCCTAATGCACGCTCGGTGGGCTGGCCCGTCAACACCTGCCAGATTGAATTGGTGTACAAACAATTGCCTTCAGGATCGGTGTAGAGAATGCCGACCGGGGAAACATTCGCCAAGGTGCGAAAGCGCTCCTCGCTCTCCTTTAAGATGACCTCAGCTTTGAATTTCTCCCCGATGCTGCGATGCAATTTTGCCACCAGCTGATTAAAGGTGACTTCCAGCTGAGCCAGCTCATGCTTTCCCCCGGTGGCAATGGCGGGTATGTTACGTGCAATCTCTTCGTATTCTAGCTGCGCAGTGGCAGCAATGAATTTTTCCAGCGGCTTTCTTAACAAGTGTTTACTCACCCATAAAAAAATCACCCAGAGCGCCACAGTTTTAATGATGGCATTCACGATAATAAACGCGAGTCCCACCTGAACACGCTCAAACACCACATGGTCATTGGAGTACAGCGTCACGTGGCCCAACGCCATGTCTGCGGGCACATCGTCGCCACTGTAGATGAGCGGTGTCTGGTGGGATAAGGAATAGAGGGTATTTCGGTCCGGAATCTCACCCACTACCATCACCCGCTGACCATCTTTGTTTTGAATTTCCACCCCGGTAATGATGGGAATTTTTAATGCGCCTTGCAGCAACGAGTACAGGAGCTCATTGTCAAATTCCCACAAAGCCAAGGTGATACTTTCGTCAAAAGTGTCATGAAAACCAATAATCTCCTGACGCACCTGCTCTCGCGCATCCTGAAAATCTGCAACCAGGTGCACCAGTGTCACCGACAGCGCAATGATCAGGTATATGGAGAAGACGATCGCGATGAGACGCGTGGCAATCGAGCGAGCGAATATCATCGCCAGGCTCCCGGGAATTACCGCGCGGGCACGGAGAGAGGAATCACCTGACGGGACTCCGGTTTCAAGACTTCAAACGCCTCGGCCCAATGCTTCTTCACCAGTCGATCCATGAGGCCACTGCGCTTGGCAGCGAGTAAACTGGCTTCCAGCACCGGCTTATAGCGTTTGCCCTGTTCGCTGAGATAAAACCGGAAATCCCGATCATACACAAGCATGAGCTTTTGTTCAATATCGAGATAGGGGTGGGCTTTGGCTTCTTCGACCACTTCGAAAAAGCCACGGGAAAAGTAATGGACGCCTCGATCACGGGCAGCCAACTGGCGGTAGATTTTTTGTTGCCAGCCCCCATCGCGCTCCTGATAGGGCAGATTATTGTGACGCCATACGGCCACATCAAACCAGTTCTTGCCAAACACTCCGGTGAGCTGGAGGTTTCGGAACGCTTCCAGCGTATCTACACCATCATATCTGGCTTGATCACCTTGTGGAATGAGGAGTATGCGGTGGCCAATCAAGCCATTGGTGATCCCCACTTCGACCGGGTTCATGGTGGCGTCCCGCTCGGCACTCTGCACCAGCCAGGTCAACGAGAGCTTGCCCTGCTCCATCATGTACAACATACGCTTCTGGGGGAGATTGCCCAGCACGTTGATGTGTACCTCGTGGCCAGCGGCTTTCAGGGAGGATTCCAGAAGATCAACAAAGTAATCCTGCCCGCCAGCACGCACCAGCCCGACGTTCAGCGTGACCGTGTCTGCGCTGGCGAGGCCCGTAAAGAAAGCACACACCAGACAGAGCGTCATTTTCAAGCACCTGCTCATCACACACCACCCTAATCGATGACGGGGTAGTTTGAGTATAGCAGTTACCGAAGGAACCTCTTAATTCTTCAAGATTCCTGAGCCAGATTGAACTATAGTAAGTAGCGATGTGTTTCACGCGATTGAGGCTGACGAGCCTGTCATTGGAAGGAGGATCACCATGGGTCTGTGGGATAAGTTAACCGGCGAATTTATTGACATCATTCAGTGGACGGATGATAGCAACGACACGCTGGTATGGCGCTTCGAGCGTTATGGGAACGAAATCAAGAACGGGGCGAAACTAACGGTGCGCCAATCGCAGGTGGCCATCTTCGTGAATGAGGGGCAAATCGCCGATTTATTCACGGAGGGCATGTACGAGCTTTCGACCCAGAACCTGCCGATCCTGAGCACCCTCAAGGGCTGGAAGTATGGCTTCAGTTCCCCCTTCAAAGCGGAAGTGTACTTCATCAATCTGCGCACTTTCACGGACAACAAATGGGGCACCAAGAATCCAATACCCCTGCGGGATCCTGAATTTGGCCCGATTCGCCTCCGTGCTTTTGGGAATTTCAATATTCGCGTAAACGACCCGAAGAAGTTGCTGCAAGAAATCGTGGGTACCGATGGCCACTTTACCGTGGACGAGATTCAATCCCAGTTGAAGACCCTGGCCGTCACGCGCTTTTCAGACGCGATTGGCGAATGCCGTATTCCGGTGCTGGATATGGCGTCAAACTACGATGAACTCTCCGACCTCATGCGCACTAAAATGAATCCGGATTTTGCGCCCTATGGTCTGGAGTTAACGCTCTTTCTGATAGAGAACATCTCGTTACCCGCCGTCGTGGAAGAAGCACTGGACAAGCGCTCTTCCATGGGGATTCTGGGCAACCTGAATCAATACACCCAGTATCAGGCCGCCAATGCGATGGAGGAAGCCGCCAAAAATCCCGGCGGTGACGCCAGTGCAGGCATTGGCATGGGTATGGGTTTCGCCGTGGCCAATCAGATGAGCCAACACATGATGAATCAACAGGCCGGGGCAGCGCAGGGCGGTCAATCCGCGCCACCGCCGGGGCCTCCCCCCCTGCCGGGCCAGAAGCCTTACTTTGCTGCCATCAATGGGCAGCAGGCCGGTCCCTTCCCGCCGGATCAACTCAAACAAAAAGCGCAATCCGGCGAGATCTCGCGAGACACGCTGGTATGGTGCGAAGGCATGGCCAACTGGACAAAGGCCGGTGAAGTGGATGAGCTGAAGTCGCTGTTTGCCAGCATGCCGCCGCCGCTGCCCCCCATGTAACTGATCAAAAAACCACGCAAGGAAAGAGAACGTGCAGCTGGAAATCCCCTGCGAGTCCTGTGGCGCAAAACTGACATTTAATCCCGGCACTCAATCGCTGAAATGTCAGTATTGCGACCACACCATGGAAATTGAGGGCGCGACCGACGCCGCCCAGGAGGCCCAGAAGGAAATTGACCTGCTGGCCTACATCGACCACGAAGAACAGTCGGAAGATCAAGTCGAAAAACACGTCGTTCACTGCACAGGATGCGGCGCAGAAAACGAGCTGGCGGGCAACGAGCAGGCGAATCAATGCCCGTTCTGCGACACCCCCATCGTGATCGAGCAAGCCAAAACGGTCAAAAAAATCAAACCCAAGGGCTTGCTGCCGTTTAAAGTGGAACGAAAGGAAGCCAAGGCCGCCTTCAATACCTGGCTCAGCAAACTCTGGTTCGCTCCGAATAAGCTCAAGCAGCAGCGCACCCAGCATAACGCCTTCGAAGGTGTCTACCTACCCTATTGGACGTACGATTGCGACACCTCCTCCCTCTATTCAGGCAAACGGGGAGAACACTATTATGTGACCGTACAAGGCACCAACAGCGAAGGTAAGTCAGTCTCTCGACAGGAGCGACGCACGCGCTGGTATTCGGCGCAAGGGCGGGTACGCTGCCTCTTCGATGATGTTCTGGTGCCTGCCACAGAGTCGTTACCGCGTGACAAGCTCAACGCGTTGGAGCCCTGGGATTTACCCCAACTGGTGGACTACCAGGACCAGTACCTGGCGGGGTACCGTTCCGAAACCTATCACATCGGCCTCAAGCGCGGTTATGGCATTGCGAAAAAAATCATGGATGGCCGGATTCGAGACGAAGTAAAACGCGACATTGGCGGCGATGAGCAGGTGATTCATTCCGTACACACCAGTTACACCGATGCCACCTTCAAGCACATCCTCCTGCCCGTCTGGGTGTCTGCCTACCGCTACCAGGACAAGCTGTATCAGATTCTGGTGAATGCGCGTACCGGCGAAGTGCAGGGTGAGCGTCCCTGGAGCTGGGTGAAAATCACCTTTGCCGTTCTGGGCGCATTGGCCGTGGGCGGGCTGGCGTTGTGGTTTTATCAGAAACAGCAGGGCGGGTGAACACCACTAGTTCGCCGTCATGTACTGAGAGAAAATGGCGAACACGGCCTGTACGATCGGGTTGAGGAGTGTTTCCGGTTTGGCCAGGCACCGACACTGCCAATGAATGTCCCCCGGAAAGTCAATCTTTACCAACTCGCCGGTGGCAAACTCCTGACGAAACAACGATTCAGGGCCTGCCGTGATAAAATCCGAATTCGCCACAACCGTTTTCGCCAAACCATAATTGTCGCAGATAATATCCGGTGCGAACTGGGCCCCGCGAATCCGCTGCATAACTTGATGACCGAGACGGGTAGGTATATTCGGGGAAACGGTTTTGTACTTAATGAAATCCGCAATACCCACGCGCGCCAGCCCAGACAAAGCGTGCCCTTTACGCACCGCAATCACCAGTTTGTCTGACATTTTCAGCGGCGCGACACAGGATTCAGGAATCTCATCATCAGCAAACGGGCCAATGGCCAAATCGATGTCACTTCGTTTCAGCTGGTCCACCAGTGCCTGTTGCGACAACGTGACCACGGAAATCTTGAATTGGTAATCCTGCTCGGCAAAATCAAGCAGCACTTTGGGCAACACAATTTGTTCAACAATGGGGCCAACGCCAATGTTGACCGACCCACCGATCAAGCCCGCCATGAGTTCCAGCTTTCGCTCGACCAGTTTCAGTTCCGCCTTCAAGGGGGCACTGTGTTCCAGCAAAACCCTGGCGGCAGCGGTTGGCACCATACCGGCGCTGTCTCGCAGAAACAAATCCAGCTTCAATTTCTGCTCTAGCCGGCTCACCTTTTTACTCAAGGTCGGCTGGGAAATATGGAGAAGTTCCGCAGCCTTGTTCATACTGCCCACATCACTGATCACTTGAATCATGTGTATTTCAGAAATATCGATCACCGTTGGGCTACCTTTGGTCTCGGGTGGCGGAGACAAAATCAATCGTCTTTCCTAAGCCTATGTATAGAGGGATAGTATAGAGCGATAGTAGCGAGCGATCGATGAAAAAGAGGTTACTCCAGCTCCGCTTTCAGCCACGCGCACTGATCTTCCTGCCCCGGCTCAGGCAGTATTTCTCCCCCTTCCATGACCCACCGCGAAGGCATTTCATACAGGTCAATTTCTACGGCGGATTGTTCGACACCCACAAAGCGGGCGACTTGTTCAACCAGCGTGTCACGCAGCTCGGCATTCACGGCCGCGGTTCGCCCCTTTCGCACATTGGCCAGGATATGCACGGCAACATCTCTCCTCAACGGCACGTTCTGATGGTACACCACATTAACGAAGGTCTCCGGCGCACCGGTCAGCTGACAATGGATGGTCGTGATCACATTGGCCAGTGCGTTATTGGCTTCATACGACAGGGCGTCGGGCGTTGAGATGCTGTACAACGGCATGAGAGCCTCCCTTGATTCCGGGGTCAGAGATTGATTGAGGTCGTGAAATATCCCTTCCGAAGTCGGCCATACAGCAGCCGGGTCGCCAGGGTCAGCTGTGTCGCCGTGCGTTGGGAGGCGTTGAATTTGTCGTTAAAGGTGTCGAATTGCTTCTTCGCATCACTCCGGTCGGGCGAATTCAGGATGATTGCTGTTTTGTCACAGCCGGTAATGTGCATCCACCGGCTACACACCTCCCGCATAAAGGCATGTCTCGGAGCGTCCGGCAGGCCATCGTCCACAGGGATCTGCACCGTGAACGCGGTCGAGGGTTTGCCTGCCTGAAACGCCTGCCCGGTTGGGATGGACATCCAGACAAAGACGAGTACGTACCGGTTGCCAAAGTGGGTCTGGTACGTCTTTCTCATCATGGTTTCCAGGGCGATGATGCGCTTCTTCTCCAGTGATCCCTCAGGAATCATGGCCAGCACACGGACTATGTTTTTCATCAACGATGCCCTCGCGGATTTCAGGTGTAGATTAGAAGGGACAGCTTAGTTTTTCCGAACGCGGAAGAACAATGATTAAATTCACTACCCCGTCTGAAGAAATTGAATAACGGGCGTGGCAGGGGTGTCAGTTAACCTGATTCATCATGCCGCTGGCGGTGAATCAGGCAAACGCCGCCATTCGCGCCAGCAACTCTTCCGTTTTCGCACGCATCAACGCCTCGTCCCCGTTGGATTCGACATTCAGGCGCACCAAGGGCTCGGTATTTGACATGCGCAAGTTGAAACGCCAGTCATCAAACGCGACACTCAGGCCATCCACATGCTCAACCGATACCGCGTTCGGCGCATAGGCGGCTTCAATCTCAGCCAACAACGCTTTTGGCTCACCGATGGTGCGATTGATTTCCCCACTGGCGGGGTATTTCGCCATGCGCTCATCGATCAATTGGGACAGGGATTTGCCGGAACGGCAGATCAGATGAGCAATCATCAACCAGGGAATCATGCCGGAATCGCAGTAGGCAAACTCGCGGAAGTAATGATGCGCACTCATTTCGCCCCCGTAGATGGCGTCTTCATCGCGCATGGTTTGCTTGATGAAGGCATGCCCGGTTTTGCTTTGTACCGGCTGCCCGCCGAGGCTGCTCACCAGATCAATGGTGTTCCAGGTCAGGCGGGGATCGTGAATGATCTTCGCGCCCGGCTCACGGGCCAGAAACTGCTCCGCGAGCAAGCCGACCAAATAGTACCCTTCAATAAACCGGCCGGAGGCATCAAAAAAGAAACAGCGATCAAAATCCCCATCCCAGGCGATACCCATATCGGCCTGCGCTTCGATCACTGCAACCCGTGTACTTTCCCGATTTTCCGGCAGGAGCGGATTGGGCACCCCATGAGGAAACGAGCCATCCGGTGCGTGGTGCACCCGCTTGAAGTCGAAGGGCAAATGAGGCGCCAGCGCGTCAATCACCAAGCCTGCGCCCCCATTGCCGGGATTGGTCACAATCGTCAGCGGGGTGAGTTCATCCGCTGCTACATACCCCATCAAATGGGCGACAAAATCGGCCATGCAGTCCTGCGCTCGCACCGACCCCGCCTGGTCGGCATCCGGCAGCGTTTCTGTCATCAGCGCTTTGATTTCCAGCAAACCATTGTCTGAACTGATGGGCCGAGACCCCCGACCCACCAGCTTCATGCCATTGTAGTCTTCCGGGTTATGGCTGGCGGTCACCATAATGCCGCCATCCGTGCCGTAGTGAAACGTGGAAAAGTACACCTGCTCCGTGCCGCAGAGGCCGATATCCATCACATCCGCGCCGGCGGCCGTTATGCCCCGGCGCACGGCTTCCGCCATTGCCGGGCTGGACAGCCGAATGTCGTAGCCCACCACCACGGTTTTCGCCCCCGTCACGGCCACATAGGCTCGGCCCAGTTGCTCAGCGAATTGGGTGTTCAGTTGCTCCGGCACACGGCCGCGAATGTCATAGGCTTTAAAGGCACTCAGATCCATGGAGGTCTCCCGCGAGAAAATTTGCGAGAGTGTATCAACTTTCCGGGTTGAAGTCGTCGAAACCGAGCCTGTACTCTCGTATTCTGTCCACCTGCCCACTATCAAAGGTATGGGATCGCTCCACATGAAACTGGAACCCCAATTTACTCAGCACTCTGGCACTCGCCTGATTCCAAAGATGCGTGCCAGCAATTAGCTGCCCCCGGAACCCCGATTCTCTCATATGACCAATCAGTGCCCGGCACGCTTCTGTCGCTATGCCTCGCCCGCTCTCTTCCGGATTGATCCAATAGGCCAAAGCAAAATCACGCCCGGTGCCTGTTAAGGCCACCTGGCCCAGCACGCTGCCCGCCCCCTTCGCGCGAATACTCCACACAAATCCCGTACCCGCCAGCCAATCACTCACACGATTTTCGTGCCAACGCTTTGCCTGTTCTTCGTTTTGTATACGCTTCAGGGGGATACCCACGGGGAAACGCTCTGAGCACGTTGCAGCCAACAAGGCTGGCCAATCAGAGGGCTGAATGGGGGAAAGGATAAAACGCTCGGATGCGAATGCCTTGGTAAAGGACGTCCCCAAAGCCCAAGTCACTGTCCGCCTCGAACCAAACGAACATGCATGCTGATGCTCTTGGTTAACCAGTTGTTGTACCCGCTACGGAATTCTACATACCAAGCACTATCACCATAACGGGCGGGAGACGCCGACCAGAATATGCCGGACGGCGTGTCAGGAAAAATAGCGAGGTTGATGGCCGGGTCAACACAGGCCAACTCGACAATCGAGGCCAGCTCTTTGATATTGGGCAAGCGCCAGTCCGTGAAGCCGGCGATATCCGCTGAAGAACTGTGCTGAAACGCTTCCTGCCAGGTATACTTCTCAGGCAAGTCCGTGCAGCGGGCCCCATCCCAGTTTTGCCCCAGGCTGCAACGGGTCCAGGTCAGCCCGGTTCGCTGGTCGGTGGCCAAGGCACCGTTCAGGGTGAAACGGGCCGTGGGAGGGGTGGCTACTACAGCCTCATTACAGGTTTGCGCCGCCGCAGGTACGGCAAACCCCGCCACCGTGAAAACCACACCGAACCGAATGGCCCTGCTTGCCACATTGCGGAAGTTCATTACGTGTTCCTCTTGTTCTTTGTCTTGTGATTGTTTGTCCACTGTTTTTTCCTTGCCTGCCTGACCACTACTCTGCCCAAAAGCAATGACCTACAACCTGTGGCACACAGGCTCTACGGCCAGAAAACCTTACAACTACAGGGATGCTTCACGCCAGCCTATTTCACACACCATGCGCCGCTTCATTGCGCCTTTTAAATAGCCCCGCGAATAAAACACAATATTCACGTGGTTTCGAGACAACTGCACACTGATCAAACCGAAAGATCGCATCAGTGCAGCCCTCTGCCATCCCTGGTGATAGCCAAGGAAATAACTCCACTGAGTACGTAATGAACACAGGGACTTCGGCTGTCAGGCCTGCACCAAAGTCGACTACCATGATACAACAACCACAACCACGGGATTTGCACAAAGAAACGTTGTTTTAAACGGTCACTGTCAGCATGCCGAAAATCAGGTTTGAGCCGGATTCAAAAATTCTTGGCCAAAAAACTTTCGATCTAAAGAAAAACGGGCGGTCGGATCACTCTTTGCCTCGAACCAAACGAACGTGTACGCTACTGTCCTCGCCGCTCCAGAAGTCTGTCCCACCAGAGAACCCAACATGCCAAGCATAACCGCTACCGTAAGCATAGGGAGACGCCGACCAGAAGAACCAGTCGGGCGTTTGTGGAAAATAGCTGACATCAATCGCGGTACTAGAAGTCCCATAATGCACAATAGAGCGTAACTCTTCCCTCGACGGCAACCGCCAGTCGTTCGCCCCACAGAGCCCCTGTTGATTGATTGCCTGCGCGTAGGCATAGGTATCGCACGCGGAGCCGACGCAATTACCGCCATTGGCTGTGCCTGCATAACCGCCATTCCGAGTGCTGTCCGGGTGATACCAGGTGTAGGTATTGCCCGAATACTGCAGGCTGGCACTGTCGCTGGATTTTATTTCCCACATCAACCCGGTTACGTTATCCTGCACACACCGCCATAGTGTCGCGCTTGCCGAGAGCGCATGTCCGTTACTGTCTAATTTGGTAAAACTGAAACCGGCATGGCCATCACGGTCGTCGTTATGCGTGACATCCCGGCCATGGTAGCAGTCCTGCTGTTCGATGGTTTCGCCGGTACAATTGGCATTGTTGCCTTCGGGGTACTCAGCGCCCCAAGTAATGCCGGTGTCATTTAAAGGTACTGCGCTTACTTCGCACACATCCCCAATACCATCGCCATCGCCATCTTCCTGCCGTACGTTGCTGATGCTGGGGCAATTATCTGAATTATTGCCCCAGCCATCGCCGTCAAAATCGACCGTCTCTCCCCCATCCCCCGGGAAACGATCGTTGCTATCCGGCACGCCATCCGAATCGGAATCTACACCGGCGACGGCCCGTCCGAGCAAATAATCACTCTCCAGACAGGCCACCTGGGCAGAGGATTGCACTTTCAACATCAGCGCATTGCCGTCAGTTTCCGAGACGCCGCGAACCGCCATCTCGCTGCGGGTGATGAAATGCCGTACCGCTTCCACGCGGGCATTCACTACTGCCAGATCCTGGTTTTGCGCGCCATCCATAATGGCCAGGGCAATATTCTGCAAACTGCGGCGACCACTTTGCAACTCATCCAGCCAATACTGGAATCCAGCGGAACTGTGATCCTCGATCCGGCCAAACTGCTGTAAAAACAGGTTGTCAATCAAATCTTCATTAGAAAGGCTGCCAAAGCGGTTTCTGAATTCCTCAGAATTCGCGAACGGGTCCATAATGGCATTCAAATCGCCATTTTTTTCCGCCAGGTGACCCGCCCAGTAACTCAAGCCCCCCGTATCCGCCGGGCGGCCATAAAAGGCAAGATAAGCCTTAAGCACGCTGGTTTCCTGGGAAGTAAAGGCGCGGTATTCACACCAGCCGTTGATGGTATTGGGTTCTGGTTCTGGTTCTGGTTCTGGTTCTGGTTCTGGTTCTGGAGTAATGTTGGTGCAGGTAATGGTCACCTGCGCATCGCGAGTCATCACACCAGACTCTGGTTGCAAGGTGCAAGCTTGCCCTGCGGGCGCGCTGACAATAGCTACCCGCCAGTTGCTGCCTTGGCTCACGGTGCTTGAGAGGGTGCTCACGCCCTGTGACAAGCGCTGCTCATTCCCGTTATAACTCACCACCACCTCACCAGTAGCCCCTATCACATTGGCAGTCAGGCGGTACTGGCAATTGCCTTTGTCTTCACAGCCCGCAAGGGCTTTACCTGCCAGCAGGCCATTCAGGATGAGCACGCAAAAAAGAAGGCGGATTAGGTCTCGCTTGTTCATTGTCTCAAATTCGCTTATTTGTCGGTTGAGCAGAGGCACGCGCCTCCTGCCACATATGGCAGAAGAATCGCATGGAGCGCGCTTGAGTAAGGCTTATTTGTGCTGAGCAATTTTCAACCGGATTTATCAAGCCCGCTATTATGACGCAAGTTACCGGGGGCATTCCAGAACAGTGCTTGCGAACTGGAACGCATTTAACAGGTTTTTACTTAGGGAGAGACAATTCTGTTCTAAGCGTTGACGCTGACGAGGTATTTCGCCATGCGTTCATCGGTCAATGGAGACAGGGCTTTGCGGGAACGACAGATCAGATGGGCAATCATCGACCAGGGAACCATACCCATATCGGCCTGTTCTCACACCGAAACATTTTCTCCGATAAGTCACCAGACTGCGTGATATCCCTCAGGCAACTTTGGGGACCACCCACTGCCTGAGTATGCGCACACCCTCACCCGTCTCCCGACGAAAACTTTTGATTTCATGGCCGCCTTCTTCCTCACAGAGGATTTCTGTTGCTGAACCAAAAATGATTTTCGCCTCAAATGGATTGCAGCTGGGCAGATAAGCGCGCATGACACGCGGGTCATAGAACCGAAATAGCAATTTTTGACCCGCCGGTCCCTGCACCTGCAGATACTTCCGCATGGTGCGCCGAACCGTTTCTACTACGGCAGGCTTCGGCACAGTCACAAAAATTCCCCAGCTATTTCCCCATCCTTCTTTGAGCAACGCGCGCGTGAAAGCTGCGTTGGGTTTCAAGCCCACAACATAAGGCGCAACGCGGAGAATTTCGTCGGGCAAGTCGCCCTCATACAGGCACTTGTAGGGTAAGCCACTGGCTTTGATCATTGGCACAATACGGGCATCTCGCGCCCCATCCAAAACGGCGTACACCGCAGGTGCTTCAATTGAAGTGCCCGCAAACCAAAGCCGCTGAATCAGCCATTGGTAATTTGACCGGTTCTCCCGTTTCCCGGGAACCAGCGTATCTTCTAATAGAGTCACGTCATTCATAGCGAACAGATTTTCAGGATTGCTTGTTCTTTTCACATATTTCACAAAAGGGTGTACCGTTCTGAGCGGCTTGCAGTAAGGTTGCCACCTGTGGGCTGACTTCCCCTACATCCGACATCGCTTCCTGTGCATCAAAACGCAACCTGTTCGGCGATTCAGCTTGAACCGAGCATGACGCTGAGGCAGCTTTTTCCAGAGTATTCGAGCCGGTGCGTCGTTGCTTCACAGGAATCTGTTTTTCCAGAAGATGCAGTTGTCGCGTGGCTATTTTCTGCGTTGCTTCCCGAAAAAGTGCTTCATCAGAACGAGCCATCATGCCGCCCCCACCCTGCAAGAAAAACCGGAGTTGGCTGGTCAACATTTTTTCCTTAACCAGTTCAGCCAACCGGAGCTGAGCGCTCCAGGACGTCTCCGCGGCCAGCTCGCAGGTAACACACATGGCATCGGCCTCGCCACAAAAGTGTGAAAACTCGTAGACCGTCTGCATACCGGGCACATCTACTTTCGGGGGCTGTACCATCCTTCCTGTTTTACCTGCGTCATTAACCATCAATACCGCTCACGAAACTGCACCGTTATTCGGTTACTATTTGAAAAATTTGGTTACATTTTATACCGCCCGAACAATTAATCACGCTCGTGTATCGAAATAGTAGCACTGCGTCACAATTTACCCGGCAACCATGGCCCGGCATAAAGACTCCGAAAATTTGCACAAGAAACAACCTATGCATTGCGGGCGATTAAAGATTATACTAAGTTTGGTGACTCACAGACGGCAATGCCTTTATCTCCCGATCCGTAAATAACAAGCGTTGAGCCCCTTATCCTGCATGTTAAAAATCAGCCAAACTCAATTTGACACACTACAATCCCAGCAAAGCGCAGCAATGAAGCTTTTTTTTGACGGCATTATGGACCAAATTCGTCAAACGATGCCTACAAGCGAAAAGCTTTCCGATGACCAGCTGTTTGAATTGCTGCAAAAAGGCAAAAAAAAGGCAGAGTCCTATGACATTACCGGACGCACAGACCTGACGGACTACTTGCTCTGCGTCGTGCGTTATGGGCTAGATTTCGATAAAGATGATGACTATTTATGGGCAAGAGTCATTTTCTCCGACCAGAAAACTACGGGTGCTCAAAAAATGGATCGCATCATGGAAATGGTCACCGCCATGGAGAGTAAAGAATGACCATCAGACGCGTCGCAAAGCGGCCACTGAATAAACAGGCGGTAAAGCGGGCCAACGACGCCGTCAGGGGGCAAACTGGCGGCCGCCAGATACAATCCCATGAAACGGAACTGAAAAAGCAGTGGATGGACGCCTATATTGCCGCCGGCGGTGAAGTGAAAGAAAAAGATGGCACACCGCCAGACTCGCCAGTCGTGCCCTGCAACAACAAAGACAGGGAAGACGAGTTGCCAAAAGTGGATGACCAGAAGCGGGTCACCATTCGGCTCAGCCTGTTTTTTGATGGCACCATGAATAATCGCGTCAACTCGTTGATAGGTAAAGAGGATGCCCCTTCAGGCTGGTTTGGCCTTGGCTCAACGGGAAGCTACGAAAATGATTTTTCCAACGTCGCCCGGTTGGAAGGAAACGCGGCTGGCGACCCGCGTTATGATTTTTCCAGTACCCTTTATATTGAAGGTATTGGCACTGAAAATGCCGAAACCGATTCACTCATCGGTGGCGCAACGGGCATGGGCAGTACCGGGGTGAGAGAAAAAGTGTACAAAGGGCTTCAGCAAGCCATTAAAAAGATCGACCAATGGAAAAGCCAGATCGATGACAGCATCATTGCCTACCTGCATATTGATACGTTTGGTTTCAGTCGTGGTGCCGCTGCGGCGCGATATTGCCTGCAGGCTTGTCTGTTTGAAGACGACACCAATCTAAAAAAGCGGCTCACCGATAAGGGCTATACCGTTGAAACGGTGGAAGCAAAGTTTGTCGGCCTTTTCGACACCGTCGCTTCTCATGGCATCAAACATACCAACGACACGGCTGATCTCAGCCTCAGAGCCGTTCAGCACGCCAAAAAAACCGTGCACCTGGCGGCCTCCGAAGAGCATCGGGTAAATTTTCGCTTAACCGATATTCAAAGTGCCGGCAACAAGGGTATCGAAATTTTTTTACCGGGGGTGCATTCGGATATTGGCGGGGGCTATGTCGATAACGACAAGGAAAAAGACCTCATTCTCCTGGAGCTCAGTCGTATCGCGCGCCTGTTCAGTCAGACTGAGGTCGAGAATCGCTTGCAGGCCGAACGGGATCGTTTAATCGACACCGGCTGGTATACATTGAAGGAAATTACCCTCGGAAAACGGAGCCTGACGGTCAATCGCACAAACATCAGCAATGCCTACAGTTTTATCCCTCTGGAGATCATGGCCGATTTTGCCAAAGAAGATCACCTGGAAATAATCCCCAGTCTGGACATTCTCTACAGTATTCCGAACGAACTAGACCCGGTGCGCTCAGTACTGATGGACTATGTTGACGCCGTCAAACAGGGCGAACCGTCCAGCCCCGGGAAGTGGCTAGAAAACACCGACCAGCTTCGCGCGCTGAGACACGGGTATTTACACTCTTCCGCACACTATAATGGCAGCCTGGGCTCTATGGATCCACAATTTACTGACGATGACCCCATGAACGGTGAAAGACAGAGAATCACTCAAGATGGCTGACAACACTCCCTTGTCTTCATTTTTTATTCTCCTGCTTTCCCTCTTTATGCCAGAACAAGGAGCAACGATGGAACGGTACGAATGGCGCCCCACCGAAAGCGCATTTCAGGAATACCCGATGCAACTGGTGAAGGGCGACTTGCACCTGGCCGATGGCTCCAGTATTTACATCCCCAGCAAAAGTCTCATCAAAAACGGCTGGGGGAACGTCGGCTCCGTGCACATCGTCGGGCCAGACGCCAAGGCTGTACCGAAAACGCTTGAGATCAGCTGGTTTTCCTTCACCGAGGACCGATTTTATGCGGGCACCTTCCCCCTCCCCAGTGAGAAGATCGCCGCACTGATGACCCAAGGCGCCGTGGACCAGGTAACCCAGACCCGCAGCACCTACGATTACGTCATCGTCGGGCTAGCACCCGAAGGTGGCGTCACATTGTGGCTCGCCGGGGGAGGACAGGTGACCACGGTGGCCCACTTCCGGGCAGAAGCGGTCGCTCTGGATTGGCAAAGCTTTATCAAAAACACACGCGTTAGTCGTGCGGACTACGTCGAAAAAATGTTGCGCTACGCCCTCACGGATAACGGCTACGCGCGGTTAAAACAAACAGGCATTGCACCCGATTTATGGCTCACCTACCAAAAGAAATACCGTTGGAAAGAGCGTGTCAGTGGCACCGCCCACAATAGCTGGTGGCTCACCACGTTCAACGGCGATATTCAGCACCTGAATTCGGACGCAACCGATGATGAGTGGCGCGCCGTACCCAAATCCATTCGATTAAAATGGACCTCGCCCAGTGGTGGAAGCTATACGGCAGATATCACGTTTGACGCAAACGAACTCTTTGCGGTGTTCGATCAGTGCACCAATCAGCACCCGGATTCGGCGATCGAGCTGATGATCAACATTGTCGATGACTTCCCCACGCTGGAAACTCAGATTCACTGTGCAGGCCGAGCCAACGCGCTTAAGCGATCCGGTGTGGAGATCTTTAAAGGGTAGAGCACGCCTTAAAAGGCACAACGGAATCGAGCTATGCAAATAGGACAGAAAGTCAAACTCAGAACGGCCACCTTGTATTGGGCGAACCAGGCAATTGAAGTGTTAGATACTGTCGTTAGTGGTAGCGGCATTCCCCCTGGGGCATCGGGGCCAATTGTTCAAGTAGACACGGTTCAGAACAGAGTTTTATTGGCGCTTTCATGGAAAAACGCTCAAGGTACCGAAGAAAAAGTCACCGTATGGGTTGCCAGAGGCATAATGGGTTCATTTGATTTTGTTAACTAGGGACTTTTGAGGATATGCGTGGGATGCCTCATCAATAATTCCCACCCTCTCGGCTACACGACAAATCAAAAGTCGCGCTGAAAACTGACGGATTAGCAGTGTCACATTCACAGCCTGAATAACAATGATTATTAACAAAGCCAAAAAACCAAGTCACTGTCCGCCTCGAACCAAACGAACGTGTAGGTAGTTGCTCTTGTCGCTCCAGTAGTCGCCTCCATCATTGAAATAGACGTACCAAGCGCCATTGCTATCGCCGGCATAGGGAGACGCCGACCAGAAGGACCAAGATGGCGTGTCCGGAAAAATGGCAAGGTTGATGGCCGGGCCAACACAAGCCAACTCGACAATCGAGGCCAATTCTTTAATATTGGGCAAGCGCCAATCCGTGAAGCCGGCGGTATCCGCTGAAGCGCTGTGCTGAAGCGCTTCCTGCCAGGTATACTCCTCAGGCAAGTCCGTGCAGCCGGCCCCATCCCAGTTTTGCCCCAGGGGGCAGCGGGCCCAAGTCAGCCCGGTTCGCTGGTCGGTGGCCAAGGCACCGTTCAGGGTGAATCGGGCCGCGGGCGTAGTGGCTACTATGGCCTCATTACAGGTTTGCGAAGCCGCGGGGACGGCGCACCCCACCACCGTGAAAATCGTACCGTGCCGAATGGCCCTACTTGCCAATTTGCGAAAGTTCATTACGTGCTCCTCTGGTTCTTTACCTGGTGGACTTACATCCACTGTTTTTCCCGGTCTGCCTGACCACTACTCTGCCCCAAAACAATGGCCTACAATCTGTTGCACACAGGCTCTACAGCCAGAAAATCTGACAATTGCAGGGATGCTTCACGCCAGCCTATGTCGCGCACCATGCGCCGCTTCATTCCACCTTTCAAATAGCCCTGTTCCGAACAAAATACAAAATTCTCGTGGTTTCGACACAACTGCACTCTGATCACACCGTAAGATCGCATCGGGGCAGACCATTGCCAGCCCAGTGCCCCAAATTCACGCTGAACACGAGTTAACCCCGGGAGATTGTGACTGACAATCAGCTGGTTGCCACACTGCACCAATACAATACATTCCTCCAGCCGGTTCTGATAAAAGCCAAGGAAATGATTCCACTGACTGCGCAATGAACACACGGACGCCGGCTGCCAGGCCGGCACCAAATGCCGACTACGAAGAAACAATAACCACAACCAAGGATTTTGCGCAAAGAAGCGTTGTTTTAATCGATCACTGTCAGCATGCCGAAAGTGCCCCCAATAACTGGCCAAGGTCGATTGGAGCGCTAGTCGGTCGACAGGTTTCAGACTCAGCACACGGTATTGTGAATTCGAACCTGCGCCGGATTGGACTTCCGCGTTATTCTTTGCCTTACCCAAAGAGTCCCCGGGAAGCAAATGGGTACCATTCATAGGGGTGATCACCCGACGTTCCAGGTGCTGCACTTTTTCATGCAGGTTTCCCAGGACCCGCTTTCTCACCAGTCGATAGCCCGGGCGGACGATATAGCCCAAAAAATCAGCTCCGTTTGAAACCGGGCGAAGCCGGTAATCAGGCTTAAGCTTGAGCCGTAGTTTTGCGGCCAAGAAACATTCGATCTGTTGGTACCAGCGCACCAGTTGCTCCTTCGTCCGGGCAAGCAAAACAAAATCATCCACATAACGGACATAGCATCGACAACGCAATGTATGCTTGATAAATTGATCCAGCTCGTTCATATAGACATTGGCAAAAAACTGGCTGGTCAAATTTCCGATGGGCAAACCACAACCTGGGGAGCTGTTTACCAGCCGCTTATGGGCTGGCACAGCCTTGAACTGTTCCGGTGAACCTAAAAAAATGGCACCCTCATTAAAATTCTGGAAAATGACGCGTGAACAAAGCCAGGCGACTCTCTCCGCCCGAGCGGATTCCATAACATCGTTTTTTTCTGCCAAGTCAATATGGCGCTGCAGTATTTGCATAAGCGTATGCTTATGTATTGAATTGAAGAAGTTTTGAATATCCAACTGTAAATACCAGCCGCGCTCACCCAACCGGCGCATAAACCGTTGCAGCCGATCAACGGCAAAGTGAGTGCCTTTGCCTGCACGATTGGAAGCGGAATCATGGATGAATTTTTTATCCAGCCAGGGTTCAAGTTCTGCGACCAGTAGATGGTGCACCACCCGGTCTTCAAACTGGGCTGCATAGATTTCACGGGCTTTGGGTTTACTGACAGTAAAAACAACAGGTGGCCCCGGTTGCCAGAAGCCGGACTGCAATTGCCGGGAGGTCGATACGAGATGATCCAGTAAAAACTGCTCATAAAGACAGGCGCGCAACGTGCTTCGCTTGCGTTTTCGGCAACTGCGATAGGCCCTTTCTACTTTCTGAAAGGAAAAGCACGCTGCCGGATCACTCTCCGCCTCGAACCAAACGAACGTGTTTGTTGTTGTTCTTGTTGTTCCAGTTGTCGTTTCCATTATTGAAATTGACGTTCCAAGCGTTATTGCTATTGTTGGCATTGGGAGACGCCGACCAGAAGGACGGCTAACCTGCACACATTAATGAACACCGCACATCCCGAGGGTAGCACGGTTTCTTTTTTATCCGGAATGAACCGGTAAGAGCTATTCACTCCGGGGTGCAGGCGCACAGTGATACGGGTCACGCGGTGCGCTCTGCGGGCGCGCTGCTTCGGCCCTTGCCTGTTTTAACCAACCCCCTGCCTGCTTGCCCAAACTGACAACCAGTTCAGCCACCTGTTGAAACTGAGAAAAATTGCTAAACGCCCGAATCTCGCGGGCCAGCTGAATCTGTACTTTTAAGTCATCAATCAATTCCGCCGCTTGCTGAATCAAACGCAATTTACTTTTCTTTCGGGAGTATGCCCGGTGAATTGTTTGGCACAAGCGCATAGCGTGCCTGCGCATTTCATCCCCGATGGTGTATTTGTGGTAACGGGGAAACCCGCGCACCGCCATTTCAATCGCTACCAGCAAGCGATTGGCATCCCGCCAAATGGGGTAACGGTTTAAATGTCTCATACGCTAGCCCAGTGCATTAATACAGGTTGGTGCCTGTAAGGTAAACATTGCCAAAAAACCAAGTCACTGTCCGCCTCGAACCAAACGAACGCGTCTGCCGCTGCTCTTGTAGTACCAGCTGCCGTAACCATAACTGAAACTGACGCCCCAAGCGTCACTGCTACCGTAGGCATTGGGAGACGCCGACCAGATGGGCCGAGATGGCGTTTGCGGAAAATAGTTGACATCAATCGTAGGTGTGGAAGTCCCATAATGTACTATAGAACGTAATTCTTCCTTCGACGGCAACCGCCAGTCGTTCGCCCCGCAAAGCCCCTGTTGATTGATTGCCTGCGTGTAGGCATAGGTATCGCACGCGGAGCCGACGCAATTGCCGCCATTGGCTGTGCCCGAAGAGCCTCCATTTTGGGTGCTCTCCGGGTTATACCAGGTGTACGTGTTACCCGAGTACTGCAGGCTGGCACTGTCGCTGGATTTCACTTCCCAGATCAGTCCAGTCACATCATCCCGCACACACCGCCATTGGGTCGCGCTGGCCGAGAGCGTATTGCCGTTACCGTCTAATTTGGTAAAGCTGAAACCGGCATGACCATCACTGCCGTCATTGTGTGTGACATCCCGGCCATGCGAGCAATCCTGCTGTTCGATGGTCTCGCCGGTGCAGGTGGCATTGTTGCCGCTGGGGTACTCAGCACCCCAGGTAATGCCCGTGTCATTTAAAGGTACCGCTGCTTCACACGCATCGCCAATACCATCGCCATCGCGATCTTCCTGCCGTACGTTGCTGATATTGGGGCAGTTATCTGCATTATTGCCCCAGCCATCACCATCGGAATCTGCCGTTTCACTCCCATCTCCCGGGAACCGATCGTTGCTATCCGGCACGCCATCCGAATCGGAATCGATACCGGCGGCGGCCCGCCCGAGCAAGTAATCACTCTCCAGACAGGCCGCCTGAGCAGATGCCTGCACCTTCAGCACCAACGCATTGCCATCGGTTTCCGACACGCCGCGACCCGCCACCTCGCTGCGGGTGATAAAATGTCGTACCGCTTCCACGCGGGCAGTCACTACCGCCAGATCCTGGTTTTGCGCACCATCCATGATGGCCAGGGCAATGTTCTGCAAACTGCGGCGACCACTTTGCAGCTCATCCAGCCAGTACTGAAATCCCGCGGAATTGTGATCCTCGATTCGGCCAAACTGCTGTAAAAACAGGTTGTCAATCAAATCTTCATTGGCAAGGCTGCCAAAGCGGTTCCTGAACTCATTGGAGTTTGCGAACGGGTCCATAATGGCATTCAAATCACCATTTTTCTCCGCCAGGTGACCCGCCCAGTAACTCAGGCCTCCCGTATCCGCCGGGCGGCCATAAAAGGCCAGGTAGGCCTTGAGTACGTTGGTTTCCTGCGAAGTAAAGGCGCGGTATTCACACCAGCCGTTGATGGTATTGGACTCTGGTGTAATGTTGGTGCAGGTAATGGTTACCTGCGCATCGCGAGTCATCACACCAGACTCCGGCTGCAAGGTGCAAGCTTGCCCGGCGGGCGCGCTGACAACAGCTACCCGCCAGTTGCTGCCTTGGCTCACGGTGCCTGAGAGGGTGCTCACGCCCGGTGACAGGCGTTGTTCATACCCGTTATAACTCACCACCACCCCACCAGTAGCCCCCACCACATTGGCAGTCAGGCGGTACTGACAATTGCCTCTGTCCTCACAGCCGGCGAGGGTGTGTTTTGAAAAGCCGCTGACCGATATAAAAAGCAAAAGCGCTAGCCAGAAATGATTGAGTTCTTTCATCGGCCACCGATTCCGTAAGCTACATTTATTAAGGTCATCACAACGTATCGCCCCTATTTTGCTGTATTGGCAGAAAACAGATCTGTCATTAGTTTTGTCAGCTCTTTTTGTAAGGCTTCATAGGTGTCCACTGGCGTACATGATTTAGGTTGATAAAATGGTTTCTGATCCAGATAATAAAATGATTTTCTTTTTGATGAGCCATGCCAAAATTCAAACTCATACCAATACTCACATTTTTCATTTTTACTGTGTGATCCGTTTACCATCTTTTTTCGGTAGATGCCGGACCCATGCACTTTCTTTTCGTCAATACCCAGCACCAAATTGAATTGTTGACCGATCGAGACTTCATTCGCTTTGAAAATATCTTCCATTAGACTGTCTATTGAGATTCCAATCCCGTCGAATACACTCGTAACGTAAACGGTCGGTTTACCGTTTGGAATGGTTTTATCGCGCATCACAGTTATTTACTGTACATCTCGCACCAAACGCACATTTAGATTGCTGCTTTTTACATCCCAATCGTCATCGCCTTTATTAAAGTTGATGTTCCATGTGTAAACACTGGCGCTGGACACCGGGGATGCTGACCAAAATCTCGCGCTTGGCGCTCCCGGAAATACGGTCAAACTGATTGCGGGTGCATAACACGTGAGCTCTGCAATGGATGCAAGTTCTTTCAGGTTCGGTAAACGCCAGCCCACAAACCCGGCATACCGCTCCTGGTTAGCCACCTCCCCTAACTGAAGGGCCTCTTGCCAGGAGACTCCGGAAGCACTGCCACTGCAGGATGAACCATTCCACTGCTGCCCCAGGCTGCACCGCGCCCACATCAAGCCGGTCAATTGATCAGTTACAATCTCTCCAACCGCACTAAATCGACCACTGGAGGAGGCAGTGTCAGTGGTGTTGTCACACGACTGCTGCTCAGATGGTGGCTGAATACCTCGAACTAACCTAACTCGCTTGGATCCGCCTTTGCTGCTCCAATGATCGTTGCCATCCTCAAAATTTACATGCCAGGCATTACCTGAAAAACTGGCGTAACCAGTGGCAGACCAGAATGAAGCAGGCGCTGAGTGTGGGAAGTAGTTTTCGTCGATCGACGGGCTGAACACGCCATAGTGCACAATAGAGCGCAACTCGTCACGCTCGGGCAAACGCCAATCCGACACGCCACACAAAGCCTGATCGTTCACCGACTGAATATAGGCATGGGTATCACAAGAGGAACCAACGCAGTTTCCGGCATTTTGTGTGCCTGCACTTCCGTTTAAGCCGGGGTTGTACCACGAATAGGTGTTATCTTTGTAACGCAAACTACCGCTGTTCGCTGTCTTTACTTCCCATACCAAGCCTGTCACATTATCCTGCACACAGTCCCAATCCGTTGCCTCCGCTGACAACATGTTCCCATTTTGATCCAACTTGGTAAATTTAAAACCAGCAGCGCCATCAGCTGAATTCGGGTGCGTTGCATCGCGACCATGTGAGCAGTCTTGCTGGCTGACCGCTTCTCCTTCACATCTGAGGTTGTTACCGCTTGGATAGTCCGTGCCCCAACTTATACCCGTGTCATTAAGGGGAATCGAAACGAGCTCACACGCATCTCCTATACCATCATTGTCTGAATCCGCTTGAATACCGTTAGAAACGGTTGGGCAATTGTCAATGGCATCATCTACACCGTCGAAGTCCATATCCCCCGTTGGCGTTCCATCACACGCATCCCCGATTCCATCTCTATCAGCATCTAACTGTGATGGATTATAGTGACTTAAACAATTGTCCTCAGCGTTATCTACTCCATCACCGTCCTGGTCACCGTTCGGAGTATCGTCACACGCATCACCTGTACCATCACCATCAAAATCCCCTTGTGACGGGTTATAAGTGGCAGTGCAATTATCCTGAGCATCATTGACGCCATCACCATCTGAATCACCGGGTGCACTATCACAGAGATTCCCAACACCATCGCCATCGCCATCTTCCTGACGTACGTTGCTGATGCTGGGGCAATTATCTGAATTATTGCCCCAGCCATCGCCGTCGGAATCTGTGGTTTCCCCCCCATCTCCCGGGAACCGGTCATTATTATCTTTTACGCCATCCGAATCGGAATCTACTCCGGCGGCGGCCCGCCCGAGCAAGTAATCACTTTCCAAGCAGGCCGCCTGGGCGGATGCCTGCACTTTCAACACCAGCGCATTGCCATTGGTTTCCGACACGCCGCGACCCGCCCCCTCGCTGCGGGTGATGAAATGCTGTACCGCTTCCACGCGGGCATTCACCACCGCCAGATCCTGGTTTTGCGCGCCATCCATAATGGCCAGGGCAATGTTCTGCAAACTGCGGCGGCCGCTTTGCAGCTCATCCAACCAATACTGAAATCCCGCAGAATTGTGGTCTTCTATCCGGCCAAACTGCTGTAAAAACAGGTTGTCAATCAAATCTTCATTAGCGAGGCTGCCAAAGCGGTTTCTGAACTCCTCGGAATTCGCGAACGGGTCCATAATGGCAGCTATGTCGCCTTTTTTCTCCGCCAGGTGACCCGCCCAGTAACTCAAGCCCCCCGTATCCGCCGGCCGACCATAAAAGGCCAGGTAGGCCTTGAGTACGTTGGTTTCCTGGGAAGTGAAGGCACGGTATTCACACCAGCCGTTGATGGTATTGGGTTCTGGCTCTGGTTCTGGTTCTGGTTCTGGTACAATGTCCGTGCAAGTAATGGTCACCTGCGTATCGCGAGTCATCACGCCGGCCTCCGGCTGCAAGACGCAAGATTGCCCTGCAGGCGCGCTGACAATAGCTACCCGCCAGTTGCTGTCTTGGCTCACGGTGCTTGAGAGGGTGCTCACACCGGGTGATAAACGTTGCTCTTTACCATTGAAGCGCACCACTACTTCGCCATTGGCCCCCACCACATTGGCAGTCAGGCGATACTCGCAATTGCCTTTGTCTTCACAGCCCGCAAGGGCTTTACCTGTCAGGAGGCCATTCAGGACAAGCACGCAAAAAAGAAGGCGGATTAGGTCTCGGTTTTTCATTGTCTGTAATTCGCTTATTTGTCGGTTGAGCAGAGGCACGCGCCTCCTGCCACATATGGCAGAACAATGGCATGGAGGGCTGTTGAGTACGGCTTGTTTGTGCTGAGCAATTTTCAACCGGATTTTTAAAGCCCGCTATTATGACGCAAGTTACCGGGGGCATTCCAGAACAGCGCCTGCGAACTGGAACCCATTTAACAGGTTTTTACGGATGAGGAGACAATTCTGTACTAAGCGTTGGCGCTGGCGAGGTATTCAACTCCAACACCAAACGAAATCCTATGCGACTGGACCGTTCGGTCTCCGCGATGGGCACGGGATAATTGATTTTCAGTGCTTCAATGGGGGAATCCCAATGTCCGCCAAAGGTTTCCCGTGCCTGGCCCCATTCGGCCACGTTGCCCACTGCACTGTGCAGGCCAAAGGCGTTCGCTCGGAAATTTTTGGAGGGATAGGTCGTACCTACAGTCCCCCAAGAGTAGCATTCACTGCAGTTTGCGTAGATTTTGATGATCATGGACCGCAGGCAGCCCAGGAGATCGCTCCTATTGGGGGTACGAAAATCCGGGTTACGCCTTGCTTTCACTATATCGCTGATTGGCACCTGCCGACACACCGGCGCGGAATCACCCCAGAAATAGGCGGTCTGCGATCCGGCCCCTGCAAAATAGGCCCACTCTTCTTTACTGGGCAGCCGGTAGACAGCGCCCGTGCCAGTGGTGAGCCAATCCGCATAGTCATTCGCTTCCTGCCAGCTAATGTTGATCACCGGTTGATCATCCCTGCCCCACTCATCATCCGGTCGAGGAATACCCGCTTCTTTCGCATAGGCATCATATTCTGCGAAGGTGACTTCCCCGCGCCCGGCTGCGATTTGCTTCCCATCCCGCATGGGGAGCACCACCATCGGCGGCGCTGAAACACCGGCCACCGAGTGGTTAATTATCTCGCCTGCCTGATACTTCCTTAATACAGGTTCCGGCTCCACAGCCGGCGGATCAGGAGGTATTTCTTCACTCATCGCACTCACGAGGGCTTCTGCTTCCGGGCGCCTGGTGTGCTGAGGAAATTGCTGTAAAAACGCCTCGATCAGCGCTTTGTTGCCTGTATCCTTAATACGGCGCCATTGCTGCTCCCCGGTCACCAGCAGTTTCACGCTCGCCCAATCCGGAGACTCACCGGCAAGCTGCCGCGCCTTTAGTAACAAGTCACCCGCCTCCTCGACTCTACCCTCTTTTACCTGCTGTCGCGCCAAGCCGACCAATCGTTCGGCCACCCGGTTCAGCCCCTGCCGGGCTTCCTGATTGCTGGGGTATTTCTGAAGAATATCTTGATATAGCTCACTGGCATTGTCTTCCGGCGGGACCGTCAGTCGCCCGGCAGACAAATGCTCTCCTGCCTCCTGCAGGCGTGCCTGAAGCTCGCTGACCTGCTTGCTTCGCTGTTGTGCCGATTTCAGTTCCGCCCGAACGCGCTGACGCTCTTGATCACTGTGAGGCAAGTTCTCTACATAGGCGAGATATTCCTCAGCCACCGAATGCTCGCTTCGTTGAATCAATACGCTGGCCGAGGAGAGCAATCGATGGGCTAACTGGAGGCGACCTGCCTTGGCATCCGCATTATCCTTGTCCGACGCCAGTACCTGCATATAGAGCTGGTTCAACTTTTTCGAGGGCGTTATCGGCAATATATCCGTTTGATTCTGGCGCCACACCTCACTGGCCTGATTCAGCGTGGCGGTAATTTTCTGGCGTTTCTGCGCGAGCAATCGTGCTTGCTCCTCCGCCCGTTCCTGGGCCTGTTTTGCGTCGGCTAATCCGTTTTCCAATGCTTTCAAGCGGTCAGTATTGTAGGGCGTATTTTTGGCTTTCTTGATCGCGGTATCCGCCTGCTCAACCTGCCCTGCGTTGATGAAGCTTTCTGCCACATCCAAATACCGCTCGCTCAGGTTGGCTATACGGTTTCTGGCAATTTTGTTTTGCGGATCCAGCTGTAATACTTCATCCAACTTCAGTGCGGCCTTGTCGAGATAGGCCAGCTTGCCGGAGCGCATCAAATCGTCGATTTCACTCAGCAGTGCAAGTACCTGCTTGTTGCGGGCAATCACCGCGTCATTTTCCGCTTTCACTTGGGCATCATTTTGGGCCAGGAGCTGCGCTTTAAGATCACCCTCCAATGTATCCAGTTGAACTAAGCGGGCATCCCGTTCCGGCGACACCGGTATGTTCGTTGCGACGCGCCTTGCAGCGCTCAAGTGCTTCCAGGCATCCTCCACTTGTTTCGCCTCAATAGCGATGCTTGCTTCCTGATGGAGTGCTTCCAGAATTTGCTGAAGCATGCGCTGGGCATCCCCGTTCGCCGCATCCAAAGTCAACACTTGTAACGCACGTTCGAAGGCATTCGTGCCAGCGGGCTCGACCCATTGCTGCAATTTGAGGTATTGTTGCGCTTCCACCAGCCAGCTACGTATTTGTGCTTCCATTTGCTGGGCCTGCTTTCTCAGGCTCTGAAAACGGCCAAAATGCGCTGGCAACACTTCAGCACGGAACATGTGCTCAGACACGTTGTTCAACTGCGCAATGGCTTTTGCGTACTGATTCTGCGCCAATTGTGCTTCAATTTGTTGAAACGCCGCATCGTAAACACCGGCTACATCTGCTGCCACCACGGCATCCGGGTGTTCCAACATCAACTGGTCGTAAAAGCTGAGCGCATTTCCGGGCTCGGGAGGGAAAAAACGGCCCGCGTCCATCGCTTCCCGGGCACGTGTGAATAACGCTTCCGCTTGCGGAGAAATGCTCGCCTTTTCTTGCAGGGAAGATATCTGAGCAACGTTACCGAATTCACTTCCTCGATTATCTAGAAGCCACACACCCGCCAGCACGCCCAGTCCGATGACTACGGCCCCCACACCCACCCACTTTCGAGATTGAGTCTGCACAGGCGTCGGACCTTCCGACGCGGTCGATCTCTGACGATTGGCACCGCTACGTTGTGAGAAGCGCCGGATCTCTTCCGTTCCGTAGATGATGGTAGTGCTGACCCGGTGGGAGAGTTTCAGCTTCACCTGCTCTAAAGCAAACGCAAATTCGCTCCCGGTCTGGTATCGCTCTTCTGAGTGCTTGGCCAACACCTTGTCAACCACGGGTTGAAACACGCGCTGTTCGTCCGGCAATTCTGGCACCGGCTCTGTGATGTGCTTGACCGCCACCGAGACCGCGCTGTCGCCTCGAAACGGGACTTTACCGGTCAACAGTTCAAAAAGAATGATGCCCAGGCTGTAAATATCAGAGCGGCCATCCACCACAGCGCTTTCCGCCTGCTCAGGGCTCATGTAATTCGGCGTACCGATTACCGAGCCGGTCAACGTCATATTGGTCTCAGACGCAATACTTTTTGCGATACCAAAATCACAAATGACCGGCGTGCCGTCTGCCCGGAAAAGAATGTTCTCCGGCTTAACATCCCGGTGGACAAACGCTCTCTGCGAGGCATAGTCCAACGCCTGTGCCAAAGCTTGCACAATATTAACGCCGTCAATCAATGTCAGGCCACTCTTCAAGCGCTGGCTCAGGTCACCCGCCGGCAGATACTCCATAGCCATATAATGCTGAGATTTGTGCTGCCCCACATCATAGACCGGCACAATGTTCGGGTGCTGAAGTTGCACAGCAATGCGCGCTTCGCGCAAAAAACGCTTCCCGAAGGCGGGGTCTTCCTCCAGGTGCACGGACATGATTTTCAACGCCACCTGACGTTGAAAATTTTCCTGCACAGCCAGGTAGACCGAAGCCATTCCGCCTTGGCCCAGCTGCTTTTTGATCTGGTAGCCTGGAATCTGAGGTAACACGCTGGAACCAATGTAAGGTTGATCGACTGAAAACTGGTCGAAATGTTACCACCTTAGCGGCCCGGAATGAAGCTCTCTGCCTCAAAAGCCATCACAATTGAGAGCACCTGTGGTTCAGTTGAGCCTCAACTGCTACTCTATACGTTATTCAAATTCTCTCGACCTGATGAGGCTACCGTGCGCTTTCAATTCCCGATCATTATCATTGATGAAGATTTCCGTTCCGAAAACTCCTCCGGCCTGGGCATTCGAGCCATCGTCAAAGCCATCGAAACACAGGGCTTTGAGGTCATCGGCGTTACAAGCTACGGCGACCTGTCGTCCTTCGTGCAGCAACAAAGCAGCGCGTCCTGTTTCATTCTGTCGATTGATGATGAAGAGTTCAGCGACGAGCTGGCCGAACAAACCCTGGGCCAGCTGCGTAATTTTATCGCGGAACTCCGGCACCGAAATCAGGATATTCCGATCTTTCTTTACGGCGAAACCCGCACGTCACAGCACATCACCAATGACATTCTGCGAGAACTCCACGGGTTCATTCATATGTTCGAAGACACGCCGGAGTTTATCGCCAAGAGCGTGATTCGGGAAGCCAAGCGTTATCTGGATTCGCTGCCCCCACCCTTCTTCCGCGCGTTGGTGCACTATGCGCAGGATGGCTCCTACACCTGGCACTGTCCCGGCCACAGTGGTGGCGTGGCGTTTTTGAAAAGCCCGGTGGGGCATATGTTTCACCAGTTTTTTGGGGAAAACATGCTGCGCGCCGATGTGTGTAACGCCGTGGACGAACTGGGTCAGTTGCTCGACCACACCGGCCCGGTGGCCGCCAGTGAGCAAAATGCGGCACGTATTTTTCACTCGGACCACATGTTCTTCGTGACCAATGGCACCTCCACCTCCAATAAAATTGTGTGGAACTCCACCGTCGCCCCCAATGACATCGTGGTGGTCGATCGCAACTGCCACAAGTCGATTTTGCATTCGATTATCATGACCGGGGCGATTCCGGTGTTTTTGATGCCTACGCGCAACAACTACGGCATCATCGGCCCGATTCCGAAGGAAGAATTCAAGTGGGAAAACATTCTCAAGAAGATCGAGCGAAATCCGTTCATCGAAGACAAAGGTGCCATGCCGCGCGTACTCACCATCACCCAAAGCACTTATGATGGTGTGTTGTACAATGTTGAAGAGATCAAGCAGGAATTGGATGGCAAGATCGACACCCTGCATTTCGATGAAGCCTGGCTACCCCATGCCGCGTTCCATGATTTTTATGGGGATTACCATGCCATGGGCGAAAACCGGCCCGCGTGCGAGGAGTCCTTGATCTTTGCCACCCAGAGCACGCATAAATTGCTGGCAGGCATCTCTCAGGCCTCCCAGATTCTGGTGCAGGATTCAAAAACCCGTAAGCTCGATAAAGATCTGTTCAATGAAGCCTACCTGATGCACACCTCCACCTCCCCACAGTATTCCATCATCGCGTCCTGTGATGTTGCTGCCGCCATGATGGAAGCGCCCGGAGGCACGGCATTGGTAGAAGAGTCCATCCGTGAATCCATGGAATTCCGACGCGCCATGCACAAGGTCGACGAAGAATGGGGCGCAGACTGGTGGTTCCAGGTGTGGGGCCCGGATGAGCTGGCCGCAGAAGGGATGGATGATCAGGAGCGCTGGATGCTGAAGGCCGGCGATCGCTGGCATGGCTTCGGTGATCTCGCAGAAGGCTTTAACATGCTGGACCCGATCAAAGCCACCATCATCACGCCCGGATTGGATGTGGATGGCGACTTTTCAGACTGGGGGATTCCGGCGGGAATTTTGACCAAGTATCTGGCGGAAAATGGCATCATCGTCGAAAAGTGCGGCCTGTACAGCTTTTTCATCATGTTCACCATTGGCATCACTAAAGGTCGATGGAATACTCTGGTCACCGAACTGCAGCAGTTCAAGGACTGCTTTGACAGCAATATGAAAGTCCGCCGGTGCATGCCGGAGTTTGCAGCGCTGCATCCACAGTATGAAAATCTGGGGCTGAAGGACCTCTGCCAGCAAATCCACGAAGTCTACGCACAATACGATGTCGCACGGCTGACCACAAAAATGTATCTGTCGGAAATGGTTCCTGCCATGCGCCCGACAGATGCCTGGTCAAAACTGGCGCACCGCAAGATCGAGCGGGTTGACATTGACGCCCTGGAGGGCCGCATCACCGCCATGCTGGTCACCCCCTACCCGCCGGGCATTCCTCTGTTGATTCCGGGAGAGAAGTTCAACAAAAATATCGTGGATTACCTGCGCTTTGCCCGGGCATTCAACGAACAGTTCCCGGGCTTTGAAACCGATATCCATGGCTTGGTCAAAGAGAAGAAGGACGGCAAGGTGCGCTACTTTGTTGATTGCGTGCAGGAAGACTGATCGCATCCGCGATTTACCGAAAAAAGCCCAGAAGACGGCGGGGTTTACCGCCGTCGGACAAATCAAGAGTGGCTAAAAATACTTCGCCATAATCCCGTTCACATCAATCTTGGAAATCCCTTCGTTCAGGGCTTTGGCGAGCTTTTCACCCCGGGGTCCTTTCTTGAAGCAAACGTAGAGCTGTTTGTCTTCCAGCATGGTGCCATTGAACTGAATTTTGCCCTTCGCCTCCGCCAGTTCCGGCACGGTGTTCATGAGGTGGGCAAGCACGTTCTTATCGACGACCGCCGCATTGATGCGCCCACCCAGCAGTTTTTGCAGGTTTTTCACATCATCACTGGCGGCACTGGTTTTGAGAGTGCCTTTGGCGGACATATCGTCAAACTCGGCGGTATTCACATAGCCACTCACGACGCCAATTTTGTATTTTGCCAGATCCGGCAGCACGGTCCATTGAATGGGGCTGGCAGACAGCTCCGCAAAGCCCAACGGGCCCGATCCCATGGGTTCGGAGAGCAGAAAATCCTGCTTCAATTCTTCGGCATAGTATTCGGGGAAATACCCGTCGTAGCCGGGATCATCTTTCGCAAGATTCACCGCCCGCTTCCAGGGAAAGAATTCCACGGTAAGCTCATACCCCACCGCCGCAAAGGCGGCTTTGGCCACAGCCACGGTGGCCCCCTGATCCGGCAATTCCGCACTGGTATACGGCGGCCAGTCCAGGGAAGTCAGTTTTACTTTTTCCTGCGCCCAACCCAGGGTGCTGAAGACACCCAACGCGCCAACCAACACCAGCTGCTTGACCCGACCACTCCACACGTCTGCTCGACTACGCATACCTCACCTCCGATCGTTTGTATTTTTAGCATCATCAGACATTTGTCATTTGAGTATAGGTCAGGTTTTGTACGGTCGAACAAAAATTACGTGCTTCGGGGTTGCCGCGCCGAGATGACGACAAATTTGCTGTTGCTGGCATTGACGGAAACCTGTCGGAACCACTTCTTCAACGCATCGTGATACCCGAGGTGTCGATTCGCGACGATGGTGAGTACACCAGCAGGGGTGAGTGCACGCCGGGCTTCCTGAAACATTCGCAAGGCAATCTCGGTATGCACTTTATTGCCTTCATGAAAGGGGGGATTGCAGAGAATCGCATCCACGGGCACCGCCTCGGCGGGCAACGCGCTTAATCCATCAGAGGGAACAAAGTACGCCGTATTGGTGAGGGCATTTTTCTCAAAAGAGGCACGCGCACTCTGTATTGCAAGAAACGAGTCGTCCACGCAGTACAAGGTCACATCCGGGTACCGATGCCCCGCATACACCGCCAGCGCACCGTTACCACACCCCAGGTCCACGACGCGTTTGGCGTCACTAAGATCAGGAAAGTGGGTCAGGAGAAAACGTGTCCCCAGGTCCAGTTTCTGCTGCGAAAACACATTGGCCGCATTCACCAGTATTAAATCCGAGTCGGGAATTGCGTACTCAATGGGGGCATCCAACGCCGTGGGGGGCCGATCATCCCGAGTCGCGAAGATCAGACGGGCTTTTTTCTGTGCCAGAGAGGTCTGGCAGGGCGCAATAAGCGCACTGAATGCGTCGATCATCGATCGGGGCATATGTTTCACCATGCCCGCCCCGATCACCGGTGTACCTTCGGCGAGCACGGAAGCCAGCTGACCCAGCTGCCAGTAAAGCAAAGAGAGCGTTTTGGGCAACTTCACGATGACCAGATCAAATGGCCCCTCCGGCACCTGATCGCCCGACACAAAAGCCACCGAATCCAGAGGCAAGTTATTACGTTTCAGATTGTCCCGCAAGGCTAACCGGCCGGTTTCGTAATCGCCCCAACTCACACAGGTGTATCCACTCAGGGACACCGCCAGCGCACCACAGGTATCATTCACCAGAAGCACCCGACAGGCAGCGCTGTTTAAGGTCTGCGCGTCCGCCACATGCTGCAGCACGTATTCGTCCGCCGCATCCCAGGCGCGTAAAGACGATTTTGGATGGTAATGCCGGATTTTCAGCTCGAACGTGCCGAACGTTGACGTGAGATGCAGATCAGACATGAAAGTGCCCCCTTACTTATTCCGGGCGGCAGTCTAGCACAGTTACTCCAGTTGACGCGTATCATTCAGCCCCGGAATCGGTTCCGACAACCACCAGAACGTGCCTTCGGGGAGATTTTGATCTTCCAGTGCCGGATTCGTCAACACAAAGAGTTTCCGCTGCGCTAATTTCGCCCGCGCAATATCCGCCCCATGTTCTTCCAGGAACAACGGCTGATACGTACCATTGGATTTCACCCTCTGCAGGCCCTTTTCCAGGCGTGCCGCCAGCCGGGTACTCGCTTTGCTGACGAAAAAGTACACGGGATAGGGGTAATACAGTGCTAACGACTCCTCAACGACCAGACCGGGGTATGTCTCGCCCTTTCGCGTGATCTCACCCCAGGCTTCATTGATCCCCCGGGGGAAATAATGAAACCGTTGGTGCTCCAGCATGCGAAAAATGTTTTCATAGCTGGCAACACCAAAAACGCGCATGCCATTGTGTTCCAGGATCGCCATATCTGCCCACTGGGAACCAAAACCGGCGATATAGTCCTGCCGGAGTTGATCAAAGGTCGTTACCCGCTTGAAGGCCTCTACCTCGGCTTTATGAATCAAGTTGACCCGAAATCCCAGTATGCCGCTGAGAATAGGTTCTTTCACCGCAAGCAGGTAGGCCTCCCGCTCACGACTGGAGGCAATAAACGCGATATCCACACCGGCATTCGTTTCAAGCAGCTGAAGGCCTCGGGCCTGTGTGACCTGGTGCTCGGTGGGCTCCAGGCGGAACGGCCCATATTCCGCCTCGGTTTCTTTCATCACCGCCTCCAGCAGGCGCACGCGAAAGCTGTACCGCGCATCCGTTTGGAAGTAGCGAAGTACCGTGACACCGGAAACTTGAACCGTTTCCTGACTTAGCGCGACAGGTGCAAGTCCACACGCGACCAGTGCACACAGCAAATGAGAAACAATGCGGGACATACCCACCCCTTAATCAGCGACAGAGTCTTTTGATCAAAGTATAGTCTACCCAGGTTATTTCTCATGAGTTAACGGTCAAATCGCTTTCCAGAACTAAGCCACAGCGGCCTGAAGGATTCGACGCGCCACCGCCGGTGTAATGGCCTGACGCTCACCGAGTGCCATCATGCCGTGTTTTTCCAATTGAGTCACGATGGTATCGATCGCTCCCTCCCGGTCATTGCCATGCTCGGTGAGTTGCGTGGCCACATCCAAAGCATGGTAGAAAGCCTCGATCATATCAATCGTCCGCTCTGCCACGTCTGACCCGGTTAATCCAAAGACTCCCCGGCCCATCTGGTCGAGTTTGGCACGCTTGGTTTCCAATTGATCGCGCAACAATGCGGGCTGAATAATCGCCAGAGAACGCGCATGATCCACACCATATAACGCCGTCAACTCATGGCCGATCATGTGCGTCGCCCAATCCTGGTCCACGCCAACGCCAATTAACCCGTTCAATGCCTGATTTGCCGCCCACATCAAGTTACCATGCCAGGCATCATCACGATCGGCGAAGGTTTCCCCCAAATGGAGGAAGGTGCGCAGCAGCGTTTCAGCATAGCCATCCTGCACCGGAGTACGCTTTACTGTGGTCAGGTACTGTTCTGTCACATGCACCCAGGCGTCCACAATCCCGTTCACCAGCTGGCGCTGCGGCAAGGTTTTCATCGCTTCCGGATCCAGCACGGCAAACTGTGGTTGCACCAGCGGGCTGGCAAAAAACAGCTTTTCCTGCGTCGCTTTTTTACTGATCACCGAACCGGCGTTGGATTCCGAGCCGGTCGCCGGCAAGGTCAGTACTGCGCCTAAAGCCACCGCTTCGCTCACCCCCTGCTTGCCGGTCAGAATATCCCAGCCTTCGCCAGCGTATCGGGCAGCGGCGGCCACATATTTGGCCCCATCAATAACCGACCCCCCGCCAACGGCCAGAATGAAATCGATGCCCTTTTCCCGCACCTGCGCCACTGCCTGATCCAGGGTTTCAATGGTCGGATTGGGTTCCACCCCGGAAAACTCGAACCAGGTATGTTCCGCCAGTGCCTGAGCCACCTGATCATACACACCATTCTTCTTGATGGAGCCACCGCCATACATCACTAACACGTTGCGGTTCGCCGGAATCTCTTTGCCAATGGCAGCAATCTGGCCCTGACCAAACAAAATTTGTGTGGGATTATGATACGTGAATTTCATGGATTACTCCTCTCTCTATACGAGTATTATGCATTGCTGGCGTCGTACACAGCCCAGCACTGGATAGCATATTAGTACCCTATCAAGACTTTTATAAGACCAAATAATCCACATTTGTTGCCTATTTCTGCACATAGGAGTATTTTATTTATTTCCATCAAAAACATTGCAAAGTAAAAAGGTGTTTCGCATGTCCGCCTCCGGTGTTCCCCAGCTCACCACATTGATGCAGGAATTTGTACGCAGAAAATCCCTGGAAAATTTCGAAGGTTGCCTGGATACGGATGTGCCCGGTGTCCATTTCTATCGGGCCAAGGGCGGCAGTGAACGCAAACCGCTGTTGTACCAGTCCGGTGTCATCATCATGGGTCAGGGGCGCAAAAACATCTATCTGGGCGATCATACCGTGAGCTATGGCCCCGGCGATTATCTGGTCCTGGGCATTCCACTGCCGCTGGAGTGTGAAGCGATCTCGGAGAATGACGAACCCATACTGGGCATCTCAATCGATGTGAAGCCCCACGTATTACAACACCTGACCAGCTTGCTCCAGCAAAATGCGCCCACCTGCCTGCCGGAGTGCGAGCCGGAATGTGGCATACGTTCGGTCGCCATGGATAAGGACATTCTGGATGCCACCTGCCGCTTACTGAATGTGCTGTTTGATCGTGTGGAAGCCGCAGCGCTCGGCGAACATCTGGTGAGCGAGATTATATTCCGAATCTTAACCGGACCTTCCGGCAAAACGCTGTTTGGCCTGGCACAACATAACGGCCAGTATGCCCGCATTGCCCGCACACTCAGCACCTTGCACAATGACTACGCGCACCGCCTCACCGTGGATGATCTGGCGGAACAGGCCAATATGAGTGTTTCCGCGTTCCACCGTGCCTTTCGGCAGGTTACCCTGGCTTCACCGTTACAGTATTTGAAGAAGGTGCGCCTCTCAAAAGCGCATGACTTGATCGCCATTGAAGGCAAAAAGGCGAACGAAGCCGCCTACCTTGTGGGGTACACCAGTGCCACGCAATTCAGTCGGGAGTTCAAGCGTCACTACAGTTATGCCCCGGGACAGGCCGGAGGCTTCTGACCAGGCGTTACGCTGAGCGGATCAGGACGCGGCCGGTGCGACTGCGGCCTGTTCCGCCTGATTCCAGTCTGCCAGTGCCTCGTAGTAGTGATCCCACACACACGGGCTGCAGCCACCACCGCAGCATTCCCAGTCTTCAGGGGGAGAGGGTTTTTCACTGGCTCGATCAGACATACACGGCTCCGATGGGTACATTACTACAGAATCGTTGACCAGTTTACCACAACTCCCTTGGCATTACTGTTTCACTCTGTCAATCCTTGTAATAGACCAGCTGATGCGTGGTGGCCAGCAGCGTTTTTTCTGCGCTCCAGATTTCTGCGGACTGATCAAAGTAGCCGTTGGAAAATTTTGACGCCCGGGCATGCCCGAGGACAAATGAGGAAGTGAGCGCCGCCAAATCCGCTTCCCGGGAGTGGAAATACACCGTAAACGTCACCGTGCCCACCGGTGCAAACTTTTTCTTTCGCACAAACAGACGCGGGAAAAATGCATCGCTGAGCGCTGTCAGCGACAAAAAGTCCAACGGCCTTTCCGGCAGATCACGCATCCAGAGGAGGCTTTCAGACCGGTTGGCGGGCGCCGATTCACTGTCAGGATCAGCGCTGTGAGGATCAAAAGGGCTGCCGTGAATATAGCGCAAATCATAACGATTTACCCAGGGTGCCATGGGAAATTCCGGCAACGACGGCACATTTTCCGGTGCGGGAGCTTCTGGACAGGTGAGCTCTTCCCCGGCCCAGGTTTCTGATCGTGTTGCGAAGATGAGCGAGGCGGTGCACACCAGATCATCCGCCTGCCACATTTCTACTGTCCAGTGTTGATTGGAGCGGTTTTGCCGCACCATCACCGGGATTATTTCAATGTCCTTCCCTTTGATCGGCCCCAGAAAATTCACCGTCAAAGTGGTGGGTGTGCCCGAGGACTCCGGATGCATCAGGACGGCATTCAGAATTTTGGCGGCCGTCACACCACCGAACGGGCCCACCATATTCTGGTACCCGGCACTCACACGCCCCTGACGCTTTCTCGGCTCGCCCCCGAGTGCGACAGCCTCATCAAACGGATGAAATTCAACGACTTGATTCATAGTGACCCCCTTAAGGATGAAATGGGAACATCAGTACCACCCCCTCCACGTTAGGGGAAGTCACCATGCGCATCAATTCAGAAATAATAACCGGGTGGAAAGTTTTACTTATCAATTACCCAAAATCCCGACCTGTTTAAAAATATCCTTGCGCCAAATTAGTTTATATGCAAACTATATATGTCACATGTGAACTAAATGAGATCAAGGCATGGATAAACGACTGTTTTTTCTGATCAACATGGCCCAGCACCGGATGTATCGATTCGTTGATACAAAATGCGAGTCCCTCTTGGGCATTTCCGTGACTCAGGTCGCCGCCATGCTGTTCATTGCCAAGCACCCGGGGTGTTTGCAGAAAGAGCTCTCCCACGCCTTGGGGCTGAACAATTCAGCCGTCACCGGACTCGCCGGGCGCATGGAAAAGAACGGATTGATTTTCCGTCAGCCGTGCCCACAGGATGGCCGGGCCTCTCGACTTACGCTGTCACCTGCCGGCGAAGCGAAGCTTCCGCAGATCTTTCCGTTGATTCAGGAAGTCAATCTGCTACTCACGGCTGACTTTACGGAAGCGGAGATGGCGGTGGTGATCCGGTTCTTGAACCGGGTGATGCAGCGTTTTGAATGAACTTAACAACGACGAACTTAACACCGTCGAACCTAACACCAACGAAATCAGCAGCAATGTATTGAGGTAACGTTATGAGTCAGTTTCTTGCGATGTTTAACCAAATGGGCAGCGAAATGTTTTCACAGGGCATAGGCACCGTCGCCCCATACTTCTCGACCATTGAACCTCTGGTGAAAGAATTGAAGCCCGGTTATTGCGAAGTGTTTCTGAAGAATCAGAAAAAGGTGCACAACCACATTGGCACCATCCACGCCATTGCGATGTGTAATGCGGCGGAACTCGCCGGAGGGATGACCACGGATGTCTCCATTCCCAAAGGTGCCCGCTGGATTCCGCAGGGGATGACCGTGGCTTATCTGGCCAAAGCCAAAACCGACTTGAGGGTCGTGTGTGAAGCGCAGGATATCGACTTTTCCCAACCCGGTGAAGTGGTCGTTCCCGTGGCGGCGTATGACACAGACGGCACCAAATGCTTCACGGCAGATATCACGATGAATGTGAAGCACGCGTAACCGCCACTTTCCGTCCGTGCGCGAGCGTGAATGGGTAATTTCCGAGTTCTTTGCTAGATTTAGGGAGGAAACAGAAGGACTCGAAGACTCACCACATCACTGACGGGAGAGCTGGCATCATGACGACACCCCGAGATGCGCGCGCGGTAAAAACCGCGGAGGACGCGAAAGCGCTGATCAATGAGCGCGGACTCAGTCACGTTAAGGTCGCTTTGACAGATATGGATGGCGTCCTGCGTGGCAAGTACATGAGCCGCGAAAAGTTTTTCAGTGCGCTCGATAAAGGTTTTGCCTTCTGTGATGTCGTGCTGGGCTGGGACAGCAACGATCAACTGTATGAAAATGTTGGCATAGAGCTGACGGGGTGGCAGACCGGTTACCCGGATGCACCAGTGCGGATTATTCCGGAAAGCTGCCGCGAGCTGCACGATGAGCCGGGCATGCTGTTTTTTCTCGCGGAATTCGAGCAGGCGGCTGCCGACGTTTGCCCGCGACGTTTGCTCGTTCGCCTGCTGGAACGTGCGGCCAACCTGGGTTTTGGGGTACGCGCCGCCTTCGAGTATGAATTTTTTCTGTTCAATGAGACGCCCGACAGCGTGCGGGGAAAAGACTATCGGGCATTACAGCCGTTCACCCCTGGCTTTTTTGGTTACTCGATTCTGCGGAACAGCGTACACGCTGAGTTGTACCATGATTTGCTCACATTGGCAGAAACCATGGACTTTCCTCTGGAAGGGCTGCATACCGAAACCGGGCCCGGTGTCTGGGAAGCCGCGCTGACGGTCGATGAGGCACAGGCAGCCGCCGACAAAGCCATTCTGTTTAAAACCTTCGTGAAAGCCTGGGCCCAGCGCCGGGATCTCATGGCCACATTTATGGCGAAGTGGTCAAACGATTATCCCGGGCAGAGCGGCCATATTCATCTTTCACTGCACCATCTCGCCTCCGGCGAATCCGCCTTCTTTGATGGTAGCGCCGACCATCACATGAGTGACATCCAGCGTCAGTTTGTCGCCGGGCAACAGCGCTACATGCCCGAACTGTGCGCTATGGTGGCCCAGACCGTCAATGCCTACAGCCGCTTGATCCCCGGATTCTGGGCACCGACGGATGCCACCTGGGGCGTGGAGAATCGCACCACCGCATTGCGGGTCATCCCGGGTTCTGCCGCGGCGCAGCGGGTGGAGTACCGCATCGGCTCTGCCGATGCCAATCCCTACATTATCCTGGCGGCAGCGCTCGGTTCCGGCTTGATGGGCATCGAACAGAAACTGTCGCCCCCGCCGATGGTACAGGGGAACGCTTATGAACAGCGGTTTCCCACCGACTGGGCGTTACCGCAGACGCTGGACCGGGCGGCGGAGCGCCTGGCCGAATCGTCCGTGGCAAAAACGCTGTTTGGTGCGCCATTTGTGAACCACTATGTCGCCACTCGCCGCTGGGAAAGTCAGGCCTTTCGCAAACACATCAGCGACTGGGAATTGAAACGTTACTTCGAAATCATTTAGGAACCGTGCCATGAAGGAGACCCCACCCCCGCATCCCAGTGGATTTGAAACCCGCTCTCCCATTGATGGCGAAGTCTATGTGAGCCGATCCTATGCCACGGCAGACGACATGCGCGGCGCGTTAGCGAGGGCACAAAACGCGCAGATACATTGGAAAAACACACCGCTGACACAACGGCAGCAATTTTGTCAGGCGATGACGGAAGCCTTTCTTGCGTGTAAAGACGAGATCGGGCAGCACCTGTGCTGGCAGATGGGACGACCGATTCGCTATGTCGACAGTGAAATCAAGGGTTTCGTTGATCGTGCGCAACAGATGACCGCACTCGCAGAAACCGCACTGGCGGACATTAGGGTACCGGAGAAACCCGGCTTTCATCGCTATATTCGACGTGAGCCGCTCGGCACAGTATTCGTCATTGCGCCCTGGAACTACCCGTTTCTAACAGCGGTGAACGCGATCGTACCTGCGTTGCTGGCAGGGAATACCGTGATTCTCAAGCATTCATCGCAAACGCCTATGTGCGCGGAGCAAATCGAGCGTGCCTTTGCAGAAGCCGGTCTGCCCGAGGGTGTGTTTCAGAGTCTGCATCTTAGCCATGAACAAACCGGTCAGCTGATGCGTGATCCGGTGATTGCGCACGTGGCCTTTACCGGTTCCGTGACGGGGGGTCGCTCGGTGGAACACGCGCTGGCGGGACAATTCAAAAGCGTGGGACTGGAATTGGGCGGCAAAGACCCAGCCTATGTGCGTGCGGATGCCAATCTCGATCAGGCGGTCGACACCGTGATCGACGGCGCGCTGTTCAATTCAGGGCAATCCTGCTGTGGAATTGAACGGGCCTATGTGCACGAACAGGTTTATGACGAATTTGTCGAACGTGCTGTCACCCTGGTGAATCAATATGTGCTGGGGCGCTCCGATGACCCGACAACCACGCTGGGGCCAATGGTACGCACCACTGCGGCCGATTTTGTGCGGGCACAGATCGCCGAAGCCGTCGCTGCCGGCGCACAGACCTTGATTGATGAGCGCCGCTTTCCACAGAGTCAACCGGGTACGCCCTATCTGGCGCCGCAATTGCTGGTCGATGTGACCCATGCGATGCGAATTATGACCGAGGAAAGCTTCGGCCCGGTGCTCGGCATTCAGAAAGTGCGCTCGGATGAAGAAGCCATCGCATTGATGAATGACTCCGCATTTGGCTTGACGGCCGCAGTGTTCACGCAGGATGAACCGGCGGGCATCCAGATCGGCGAGCGCGTGCAGACCGGTACGTTTTTTATCAATCGATGCGATTATCTTGATCCGCAACTGGCATGGACGGGTGTCAAACACTCCGGCAAGGGCTGCACGCTGTCACGCGTGGGTTTCGAGTCCCTCACCCGACCCAAGTCCTTTCATCTTAAACGACTGTAATCGCGTAAGGAGCACCGCCATGACCACAGACAAACCCCTCCGAGCCCAGTGGAATTACCCCACCCAGATTTTCGTGGGCGCTGAGCGTTACCGTGAACTGCCGCAGCTCTGCATGCAACAGGGTATGCGCCGCCCGTTGCTGGTGACCGATCCCGGACTGGTCGCCTTGCCCTTCACTCATACACTGGTCGACCTGCTGCGCAACGAAGGGGTAGAGATCGAACTGTTCAGCCAGATTCGGCCCAACCCGGTGGGCGAGAATGTTGAGCAGGGCGTACAGCATTTTCATGATGGGCACCATGATGGTGTCATCGCCCTGGGGGGCGGCTCCGCCATGGACGCGGCCAAAGCGATTGCTCTGATGGTGGGCCAGACCCGCCCCTTGTGGGATTTTGAAGATGTCGGCGACAACTGGACCCGCGTCAACACCGAGGGCATGGCGCGGGTGATCGCCATACCCACCACGGCGGGCACCGGCTCAGAAGTGGGCCGCGCCTCCGTCATTACCCATGCACAACAGGCGCGCAAAGTGATTATTTTCCATCCGGCCATGTTACCGGAACTGGTGATTCTGGACCCGGTGCTGACGCAGGGGCTGCCACCGCATCTGACCGCCGCCACCGGCATGGATGCCCTGTCACATTGCCTGGAAGCCTACTGTGCCCGAAGTTATCACCCGATGGCGGAAGGCATTGCCATTGAGGGCATGCGGCTGATTCAACAATATCTGCCGCGAGCCTATGCCGATGGCGCAGATCTGGCCGCGAGAACGCAGATGCTGGTGGCCTCGTCGATGGGTGCCACGGCATTTCAGCGGGGTCTGGGTGGCATGCATGCGTTGGCCCACGCGCTGGGTGCCTTGTACGACGCCCACCATGGCCTGCTCAATGCGATCCTGATGCCCTATGTGCTGAAGGCTAATTTGCAAGCGATCGGCCCACAGCTGACTCTTCTGGCACAGTGCCTGACATTACCCCAGGCCACGCCCGAGAGCGTACTTGAGTGGATATTGGCACTGCGGACACAACTGCAGATTCCCCACAGTCTTCACGAAATCAATATACCCGCCGATGCGGCAGACAAGGTCGCACAGCTGGCCTTCAACGATCCGTCAGCCGGGGGAAACCCGATCGCACTCAGTGTCGATCAGTATCGCGCGCTGTTTGAAGCCGCGCATCAGGGCGCACTGGAGACATTGCAGCCGATGCCACTCACATAAACCGCCGTCTGTGTGCAGAAGCGAAGCGTCAGGGCGACCCCGCCCGGCGCGCCTCCTGCTTTTTCGTTCCCTTCGCGGGGTCCGCATTCCGCGGATCATCCGGCCAGGGGTGTTTAGGATACCTGCCCTTCATTTCTTTTTTCACGGCCTCATAGCTGTGCTGCCAGAAGTGGGGTAAATCCTGGGTCACCTGCAGTGGGCGGCGCGCCGGCGAGAGCAGGTGTAATAATAACGGTACGCGGCCTTTCGCGATCGCCGGCGTTTCACCCAATCCGAACAGTTCCTGGAGCTTCACCGCCAGGACCGGCGGCGACTGTGTGTAGTCGATCGTAATGCGTGAGCCGGTAGGCACTACGTAGTCAGGGGGTGCCCACTCGTTGATTGTCTGCTGTTGCTCCCATGTCAGCATGGCGGCGAGAATTTTGTCGAGATCCAGCGCTGCCAGCTGAGCGAACCGATCCATCCCGGCGATGTAGGGACTGAACCAATCCGCCAGGGAGGCCATCAATGCCGCGTCGGACACATCCGGCAGGTTTTCAGCGGGCTGTTGCGAGCGTACAAACAGAACGCGCGACTGCCATTGCCGGGCCGCTTCTGTCCAGGGAAGACAGGTGAGCCCTTCTTTCTGCAGGGCGGTGATCAAGGCTGCCGACTTTTGCTCCGGCGTGGCCACCAGTGGCTCGGAACGCAGCACCAGGCGCCCCACCCGGTGCCGGCGTTCAGCAACCATCTGCTGTTTTTCCCGATCCCACGCTACCGCATCATCCACCGTCACCAACGCCGCCAGATTACCGGCAAACGCGACGGGATTGAGTGCGGCCGCCATGTAGATGCGCTCTTCTTTTTGTCCTTTGGTACTCCCCAGGTTGGTCACGACCAACCAGTCGTATTTCAGTAGCGGATCTCCCTCCCGGAGGGCCGCCGCACGACCATTACTCAACACGTACTGGGCAGAACCCGAGCGCCGCTTTTTCGCGATACGGTCCGGGTAGGCATACGCCAGCATTTCCCCAAGCCCGACTGACGGTGATGGCCCCGCGTTCGTTGACGAGCACACCCGAGCCAGCGCAGACTCATATTGGCGCGCCAATTGTTGCGTGCGGCTCAAGACGTTCTTTTGGGCGTGCGCGACGCGTCGCTCTCCCCGGAGCGCTTCAAACTGTTCGGCCAGATCCGCGCCAGCATCCGGGAGTAAGTCCCGCTCGCTCAACAGGGCCGCTAACTGGCACGCCGTTGCCCCTTCACCCTGTTCTGCCGCGCGAATCATCATGTGCGCCAATCGCGGATGCACCGGTAACGCTGCCATTTTCTGCCCATGAACGCTCAGGCTGTGCCCGTCCACAGCGCCCAGTCGCGCCAACAGGTCACACGCCTGATCATAGGCCGCAGGCGGCGGTTCGGTGAGCCAGGTGAGCTCCTGGGGCGTCACACCCCATTGGATCAACTGCAAGGCAAACGGGGTTAAATCCGCCTGTTCGATTTCCGGCGGAGTGAAGGGGGCAAGCTGGTATTGCTCGGCTTCCGGCCAACACCGATAGCACACGCCGGGTTCGGTACGCCCGGCTCGCCCTTGGCGCTGCTCACTCGCCGCCCGACTGACCCGTGTGGTGTGCAAACGAGTGAGAGCTGTATTGGGGTCATAATAGGGTTGGCGACTCAATCCCGCGTCGACCACCACCCGCACACCGTCAATGGTCAGGCTGGTTTCGGCAATGTTCGTCGCCAGCACAACCTTCCGGCTGCCTTCCGGTGCCGGCGCAATAGCTGCCTGCTGCTGCTCCAGCGAGAGATCACCGTAGAGGGGCATCACACGGACCGTTTTCAGCGCTCGGTTTTCCCGCAGCTGGTCGTTAAGGACGGCAGCCACGCGGCGGATTTCACGCTGCCCGGGAAGAAACACCAGAATACTGCCCGCCTCCGCCATGAGTGCGTGCAGAATCACCGAGACCACCTCACCGGCAAACGCCTCCTGGCCTGCACGCCCCCCGGATAACGCGACCGGGTGATAACGCGTGGCGACCGGGAAAGTCCGACCCTCACTGCGCACCATCGGCGCGTCACCGAGCAGGCCGGCCACCCCTTCCCCGTCCAGCGTGGCGGACATCACCAGCAGCTTCAGCGGCAGCGACTCCCGAAACAGTTCCCGGGCATATAAACAGAGGGCCAGAGCGAGGTCAGCATCCAGACTGCGCTCGTGAAATTCATCGAAGATGACCAGACCCACACCGTCGAGGGCGGGATCATTTTGCAACAGGCGCGTGAGCACCCCTTCGGTGACGACTTCAATGCGCGTGTGTGGGCTCACCCGGCTTTCCAGCCGCATGCGATATCCAACGGTTTGCCCCACCGCTTCGCCCAGAAAACTGGCCATACGCACCGCGGCGGTTTTCGCTGCCAGCCGACGGGGCTCCAGTAACAGAATCTTCTGCCCGTGCAGCCACGACTGATCCAGCAGAGCCAAGGGCACCAGCGTCGTCTTACCCGCACCGGGTGGCGCTTCCAGTACAAGCTCGTGGCGGGAATCCAGAGATTGGCAGACGGCGGGCAGAACCTCAGCGATGGGCAAATCCCCGGCGAGGGTCAGAATCTTTGATGAAACCGGCATGAAAGCGGCTCAAGAGGATGGCATCGTCACACAAACACCCGATGGGTTTATGCAGCGATGGCATCCCCCTGGCCTTTATCCCACTGACCTTTATCCCACTGCTTGTGTTTCCGGTAGCCTTTCTTCAGCGCTTTCTTACGGTCGGTAAACACCGCTGCCTGGTTCACCGTGTGCGCATATTTGGCGACCGGATTGGGTGGCAGTGATTTGGGCTTTTTACGCATGGCGTCTCTCCTCATTGATACGGGTTTTGATTTGCCGCCTAGTGTACCATGCTTATCATCATTTGACCTATCCACTCCTGCCTTCGTAGGGTACTCAGCATCAGAAAATTGCGTTACACTCACAAAACAATAATAAAAAACCAGATATCCGATGTCCTCGGGTCTCCGGGAACGTTGGACTGATTGAGGGTAAGTACGATGATTGGCGCTCGCTTTGTTGTTCTCCTGGCCGCCTGGTTTTTCAGCCTGACTGCGCTCGCCCACCACAAACCCATTCAGGCCATCTTTCTGAATCCCGGCTTTGCCACCGAGTCCTTCTGGCAGGATGTCGACAATTACATGCAAGCCGCCGCCCGCCAGCTGGATGTGGAACTCACCATCTATCATGGCAATCGGGATGTTGAGCTGATTTTGAAGCTGGGGGAAACCATCGCCCGAAACGCAACACCGAATCAGTACGTTTTTCTGGTCAACGAAAAAAACACGGGCCAACGACTGTATGATCTGATCAGTGAGACCCGTGCCAAAACCTTTTTCGTTTTGAATGACCTGGATACCTTGCCCAATACCGTCCTTACCCCGGGGGCAACGCCGGAAGAAAACCAGCACTATCTGGGTAGCCTCATTCCCAACAACCACTGGGCGGGCTATCATGTGGCCCGGGAAATGGATCAGAAAATTCAGGCAAGTAAGCCGAAGAAGCCCACCCAACAGTGGCTGGCCATTTCCGGGGATGCCTATACCCCGGCCTCCCGGCAGCGGGAGCAGGGCCTGCGGGACTATATTGCCGACAACCCACACATCACGTTGCTGCAAACCATCTACGGGGAGTGGCAGGAAGGGCCGGCGGAAGAAAAAGCGACCGTGCTCTTCTCCCGGCATAAAAACGTGGATGGGCTCTGGACGGCCAACGACCACATGGCCTTTGGTGCCATCAAGGCCATGAAGCACCAGCGATTAACGCCGGGGCAGGATGTCATCGTGGGCACTTTCAACTCCTCAGAACGCGTACTCAATTCGCTGGCACGCAATGAAATTTCCGCCTTGGGCGCGGGACACTTTATGGCCGGCGGCTGGGCGTTGATTCTGGCCTTCGATCATTTTCACGGCACGCGTACTGACCGCGATGACCTCAGCCAGAGGGGGCGATTTTTTGAAATCATCCGCCCAAATTCCATAATCTTCGATGTTCTGAAAGATCACGCTTGGAACGATATCCGTTTCAGCCAGTTTTCCCGCACGCTGAACCCGAAATGGAAGGGATACCCTTACCAACTGGTGGCCAATCACACCGGACCATAACGGTCTAGTTCGCGGTCAGGTAGGTTAACGGCACTGCCGTCCGGTCAATCACGCGACGGAGAATAAAACTGGAGTGCACCCCGGTCACGCCGGGAATCCGCGTCAGCTTACCGAGTAAGAAAGCCTGATAGCGCTCCATGTCCGGCACCATGACTTCCACGAGATAATCTGCCGACTGTCCGGTGATCAGTGAGCAGGAAATCACTTCCGGATAAGACAGTAGCGCACTTTCAAACGTCTCAAAACGATCCGGCGTGTGCCGGTCCATACTGATTTGAATCAGCGCGGTCAATTTCAGGCCCAGCTTCTCTGGATCCAGCAGCGTGGCCTTTTTGCGGATGATGCCGTTGTCTTCCAGCTGCTTCACACGGCGCGAACAGGGCGATGCGGACAGGCCGACTTTTTCTGCCAGCTCCTGATTGCTGATGTCACCCTGTTTTTGCAGCTCTTCGAGGATGCGCCGGTCATATCGATCCAGTTTGATCACTTTAAATTGTCCCATTTTACCATTATTGAGTGATTTATTGCGCTCTGATCACTTTATCTTAATACCTATTGCTTAAATACACCAAATTAACGCAAACATCGCAATATTTCACTCCGCAAACTCCAGTATACTACTCTGCAACGATTCACTGATCGATACATCACTGATCACCTGTTCACTTAGCACGCTGGAAGGAGCCTCCCCATGAGCATTGCACACGGCAACCCGTCATTCGACAGTAATAAGTACCGCGCGTTTGGTGGTATTCAACTGTCGAACCGCACCTGGCCGGATCAGCAGATCACTCAAGCACCGATCTGGGGCAGTGTTGACCTCCGTGATGGCAATCAGGCATTGATTAACCCCATGAATGTCGACCAGAAAAAAGCCCTGTTCGCGCTGCTGGTAAAGGTAGGCTTCAAAGAGATTGAAGTGGGCTTTCCGGCGGCATCGCAACCCGACTATGACTTTGTGCGCTGGCTGATTGAGGCGAACCAGGTGCCCAAAGACGTGACACTGCAGGTATTGACCCAGGCACGCGACGAGCTGATCGAGAAGACTTTTGCCGCTCTGAAAGGGGCGCATCGTGCGATCGTGCATGTATACAACTCAACGAATCCGACTCAGCGGGACAAAGTGTTTGGCCTGGATCGCACCGGCATCGTGGACATCGCCGTGCGCGGTGCGCGCAAGGTGAAAGCCGAGGCCGCCAGACACCCGGAAACCGAGTGGGTGTTTCAATACTCCCCGGAGAGCTTCAGCCAGACCGAGCTGGATTTCGCCGTGGAAGTTGTCGACGCGGTCGTGGATGTGTTTGAAGCGACACCGGAACGACCGGTCATTATCAATCTGCCCGCCACCGTGGAAGCCGCGACCCCCAATGTGTTTGCGGATCAGATCGAATGGTTTTTGCGCCATGTTGCCAGAAGAGACAGCATCATTCTGAGCGTGCACACCCACAATGATCGCGGATGCGCCGTGGCCGCGGCAGAACTGGCTGTCATGGCGGGCGCTCAGCGGGTGGAAGGCACCTTGTTGGGCAATGGCGAACGTACAGGAAATATGGACGTGGTGACCATGGCCATGAACCTCTACAGCCAGGGCGTGAATCCCGGGTTGAATCTGGCGGACATTGATGAAATTGCGACGGTGGTGAAGGCCTGTACCGATATCCCGGTACACCCACGCCATCCCTATGTGGGCGAACTGGTGTACACCGCGTTTTCCGGCAGCCATCAGGACGCCATCAAGAAATGTCTGGCCGTACAATCGAGTGAGCAGCCCTGGGATGTGGCGTATCTGCCCATTGATCCTGCCGATCTGGGACGCAGCTACGAAGCCGTGATTCGCGTGAACAGTCAGTCCGGCAAGGGCGGTGTCGCGTTCACCATGGAACACAACTATGGCTTGAAACTGCCACGCTGGTTACAGATTCACTTCAGCAGCATTGTTCAGCGCTTCAGTGAATCTCACAGTCGGGAAGTCAGCGCAGAGGAAATGCGTACACTGTTTGACCAGCACTACACGGTGGTCGGGCAGGACACTCGCAGTTACTGGCATCTGGGCACTTTTGATCTGAAGCAGACCGATCATGACGAGATCGTGGCTCACCTGCACTGTGCGGGCGAAGACAAGCGCATTGTTGGTTCCGGCCAGGGCGCGATGGAAGCCTTTGCCGATGCGATGCGATCGGGCTTTGGTCACCAACTGCATATTCAGGATTACAGCGAACATGCCCTGGGGTCTGGCACCGATGCGGAAGCGGCAACCTACATTCAGGCGCGGATTGATGGGACAGCATTCATCGGCGTCGGAATCCATCGAGACATCGTCACTGCCTCGCTCAATGCCATGTTGTCCATTTTCAATCAGGCGCAGGCGATGCAACAGGAAGTGGCGTAACCCCCACACATTGCGCTCACAAGGGCCTGAAAATCGAAATCAGGCCCCTTTTTCTCTCTTATCCACCACCAGCGGATGCACTTCTTTTTAAAATAGTCTACTGTGTAACCAATACTCTCTGAGCTAGCCCGCTCGGGTGCCGAGGAAAGTCATTGGAGTGACGCACACTACACTATGCACAATGTAATCCGTACCTGTCGTGCGATATGGCTGGTGACCATCTTTGTCCTTACCTGCCTTGCCAATCCTACTCTGGCGGACAATGCCACATTGAGTTTTACCCCGGAGGAGCACGCCTGGCTGCAAAACCACCCGGAAATCACCGCCACCAACGAGTTCGACTGGCCCCCGTTCGATTTTACTCTGGCCGGCAAACCGGCGGGATTGGGCATTGATTTGATGGAGTTGCTGGCCCAGCGACTGGGGATCCGCTTCCGATACGTCAACGGCTACACCTGGGACGAACTCGTGCAGATGTTTCAGCAGGGCGAGATTGACGTCATCCACTCCTTGAGCATCACGCCGGACCGGGAAAAAACCGCGCTGTTTTCTGATCCGTACTACCACAGCAAAAACGTCATCATCACCCGCAGTGACACGCTGGATATCCAGAATTTAAGCGATCTCAGCGGCAAAATCATCGCACTGCCTGCCGGGTGGTCATCTATCGAGTTCTTTCAATCCCATGATCCGAGTGTGCACATCGTTGAAGTCGCCAGCTCCCGACAGGCCTTGGAGTATGTCGATCAGGGCAAAGTCGCTGCGACCATTGAACAGGAAGGGATCGTTAAATACTTCATCACCAAATTCGGCTTCCATGATCTCAAACTCTCGAAATGGATCGACAACGATGCTTTGCAGGCAACCTCATCCATGCACTTTGCCGTATTGAAATCCAATCCGATGCTTTTCCGCCTGCTCACCAAAGCTCATGCCACGATCACCCCGGAGGAAATTCAGGCCATCGAAGCCAAGTGGCTGGGCAAGGAAGGACGGGAACTGGGTCGCGAAGACGTGGGACTCACGCCGGAAGAGCGTGATTACCTGAAAAGAAAGGGACAAATCCGCTTTGCGCTCTCGCCGAACCATTTGCCCTATGAGGACATCAAAGGGGTGGCGGGACAGGGGATGATCATGGACCTGGTCGACATCTTCAGTGAGCGGCTCGGCATTCCTTTTACCCTTGTGGAAAGCCGGGATAAAAACCATGCCGTGCAGCGCGTCCTGCAGGGGGAGAGCGACATCGTTCCCATGTTGCGTGGCACCGACGTGCAAAAGAAAGTACTGGATTTCACCTCGGTGTATCTGGAAGACAACATCACGATTATCGCGAATGAAGCGATGCCGTTCATCACAGACATGACCGACCTGGCGGGAAAAATCGTGGGCGTATCTGACCCCTCCCTGTTCGAAAAAGTCTCACTGAGCTACCCGGCGATCAATTTTCTGTTACTCACCGAGTCGACCGAAAATGCCCTCATCCGACTCTCTGCCAGCAAAATAGATGCCTTGTTGCTCAGCCTGCCTGAGGCCACGCACAGCATACGCCAACTCGGCCTCACCAATTTAAAGGTCGCCGCCAATACGCCTTACAAAACCAGCTATCGCATGGGGGTCATAAAACAGGACCCCGTGCTGCACTCCATCATGAGCAAGGTAGTCCGCTCCCTCACCTCACAAGACATCGATGCTGCTTACCAGAAATGGGTGGTGCTGAAATTTCAGCATGAGTTCGATTACCGTCAACTCTGGCTGTACGGCGGTCTCTCTCTGTTGGTGGTGGCCGTCGTATTATACTGGAATTTCAAGCTCCGTTCGTTGAATCGGCAGCTCGCGACATCCCATCAAGAGCTTGAACACACCAGCAAGGAGCTGGAGGTGCTCTCTATCACGGATGGACTGACCGGCCTATACAATCGACACCACTTCGAGCAGGCTCTGGAGAGTGAAATGGCGCGTGCCCGCCGTTATCAATCGGACCTCGCACTGCTCCTTCTGGACATAGACCACTTCAAAACCATCAACGACACCCACGGTCATCAGGTGGGCGATCAAGTACTGGTTCAAATGGCGGCAGCGCTTCAAGAGCGCGTGAGAGAAACGGACATTGCCGGGCGCTGGGGCGGTGAGGAGTTCGTGATCATTCTGCCCAACGCGGATCTGGCGCATGCGAACACCTTCGCTGAATCCTTGCGACAGCGAATTCATGACATCACTTTTGCCGATGCACAGCGCATCACGGTCAGTATCGGTGTTGCAGCCTGGCAGGTAGAAGACAGCGTGGATACGCTCTTCGGCAAAGCCGATCGCGCCCTTTACCTGGCCAAGGATCAAGGCAGGAACCGGGTGATCACCGCCGATGCCACCTCCCATGAACACGCTTAGAAGGTCATCTGATCCAAATTGGACAGCACCACCACCAGAAGCATGATGCCGACCATCAACAGGCTCCGAATCAACCGGCATTTTTTGCAGGTAGTCATTGCGGCACCCCGCGAACCGGCACCGGTTCACCCAGTACACTGTCCACCACTTTCCTGAATTCACCCTGCTTTTGCAGCCGCGCCACTGTCTCGGAGACTTCGGTCCACTGGTTCACGAACGTGGACGCTTTTGCAATGGCCATGTGCGAATACGCGGTGATATGGTGCTGAAAAATAGCGCGACGAAATTTTCCCTGCAACCCTCGTGTGTTGATCAGGTACGTCACGGCGGTCGGAGTGGCGATAAACGTATCCAACCGCTTGTGCAGCAACATCTGCATCAATTGCCACTCGTTGGACACCTGCTGCTTTTTCAACCGGTTGTCACCGTCAAAGGGCTCGAAATAGGCCACCCCTCGTACCACTCCGATATTAAGCGGCACCAAGTCTGAGTAGGCAGTAATACTCACCGGACTGTCCTGTGTCACGTAGAAAGCCTTGGGATCGTCCGCCAGATATCCCGGCTCCACAAACTTCAGGTAGGCTTCCCGTTCGGGCCGCTTGAAAACGCCCAGCATAAAGTCTGCCTGGCCCTCCTCCATCATTTTCAGACAACGAGCCCAGGGGCAAGGCACCAGCTCATAGGTAAAGCCCACTTCCCGCGCCATGAGCTTGATGATCTCGGCATCAATCCCGCCAACTTCTCCTGCCTCCTGAATCACCCAGGGCGGCTCTGGATTCACAGGAATCTTCACATGGGTTTGCGCCCAACAGACTCCTGCCATCCACGCCCCTAACAGCCAAACTAATCGAACCAAGTTACCAACCTCTGAAAGCGTACACCTTTTTATAATAGACGATGCGTCAAGCGCAGGCAGCGCCCTGCTTTACTTGTATTTACGCTTAACAATGGCAAACAGATTGGCTCAATGCAATTTCAGCCGTGGCCGCAAGACCCGATTAAACACATCATTGAGCCAATAAAGGCCTGTGCGAATCACGCCATGCAGTGCCAATTGATGCATGCGATACAGCGAAACGTAAAACATCCGCGCCAGCTTACCTTCGATAAACAGCTTTCCGCCGAACACATTCCCCATGAGTTTCCCCACCGCGCTGTCAGAACTCAGCGAAATGAGCGACCCATAATCCCGATAAATGTAGTCCTCGGGCACACCACCATTGAGTAGCCGAGCCAGTGACCGAACCAGGGTATCCGCCTGTTGATGTGCCGCCTGTGCCCGCGCCGGGACGAGCTGATCCGTGCCGGGCTGCGGACAGGCGGCACAGTCGCCAAAGGCGAAAATCGCGTCATCCACGGTGGTTTGCAGATTCTGTTTCACGACCAATTGATGGATGCGATTGGTCTCCAGGCCATCCAGCGTACTTAACACCTTGGGCGCACGAATCCCGGCTGCCCACACCAGCATATCTGCAGGCAGGGTCGTCCCATCGGCGAAGCACAATTGCCCCGGCTGTACCTCAGTTACCTGTGTTTTCAATCGCGCAGAAATGCCCAGCCTATCCAGCTGACTGTCCACGCCCACAGAAACCTTCATCGGCAACGCCGGCAAAATGCGATCGGAGGCTTCCACCAGCGTCAAATGCACATTCGCGCTGCGAATTCGGTGCAGACCATACGCTGCGAGAGCATTCGCGGCATGCCGCAGCTCCGCCGCCAGTTCCACTCCGGTGGCCCCGGCACCAATGATCGCCACATGAATATCCGGCGCGGTATCCGTTTGATAGTTCTTTTTCAAAAACAGATTCAACAAATGCTGATGAAAGGCTTTGGCCTGATCCAGATTATCCAGCCGCTTGCAGTTGGCTTCCACACCTGGCACACCAAAATCATTGGTCGTGCTCCCAACCGCGATCACAAGATAGTCGTACGCGATCTGTCGTTCGGGCACGAGCACGTCACCCAGCTCATTGAGGAGCGGAGCCAGCGTAATGCGTTTGTCGGCCCGGCTCAACGCGCTCAACCGCCCCTGTTGAAACTCAAAGTAATGCGCCGACGCATGGGCACGAAAACTGGTCTCGTTGACGTTGGAATCAAACGATCCTGCCGCCACTTCATGCAGTAATGGCTTCCACACATGGGTCAGTTTTTCATCCACCAGCACCACGTTAGCGCGCTGCTTCTTCCCCAGCTTGTGGCCTAACCCGGTGGCCAGTTCCAGCCCGCCGGCACCTCCCCCCACGATCACAATGGTCGGTATGGTTTGATAAGTCATGGCAATTGCCCTTGGTAATGAATTCAACGAAACCGCTTTCCCCTGAACTAAGCGGCTTGATTCAATGCACTCAATCTCTGCAAACGCCAGCGCGCGTATTATCCCACGTTGCCCGCAGGAACGCCAAACACCCGTGACCCCAAAGCGCTGCAGCACAGCCGGTGCGGAAGGTTACAAGACGCAAGCAACGTGGTACACTCCGCGACGCGCTAGGAAGCGCACACATAATTTTTTAAACAAAGGAACTGTTTATGACTCACGCTCTTACGCGCGCGGTTCAGTACGCGCTGCTCGTCGTTTTTTCCTGCCTGATTACCATTGAAGCCGCTATTGCCAGCTGTACCTCCCGCGGGTTTACCGACCCTGAAAACCGCGTGCTGGAAGCCTACATCGCTTACTATGGTCGACCTGCGGATGCACTTGGCCTCGCTTATTGGGTACAACAGCTGTCGGACGCCAACAATGATTTGCGCAGCATCATTGAGCCCTTTGGCACCTCACAGGAATACGTGGAACGCTTTGGCGGCATGGCGCCTTCGGCCTTGATCACTAATCTGTATGATCAATTGTTTAAACGCCAGCCGGATACGGCCGGGCTCGAATGGTATACCCAGGCGCTTCAGTCTGGTGAACGCTCACTCCAGAACATAGCGCTCGATATTCTGGCTGGTGCACAAGGGGACGATGCCCTCACAGTACAAGCACGACTCACCATTGCTCAGCACTACGTCACCCAAAGTGAACTGCTGTCTTACCCCCGCGTAGACAGCGAAGCGCTCATCACCATTCTCATGAATACCGGGCATGACGCACAGGCCGTCAGCCAGGCATGCAGCGGGATTGACCGGTTGATCGAGTTCGGCGACATGGAACAGGGCACGTGTTCCCCAGGCCAGGTGACCGCAGAGAAAGAAGCACAGCTGCAACTGGGCATGAACCTGCAAACCGTCGAAGCCATTCTGGGGTGTGCCGGAGAACTCAGATCGTCTTCCGGTGACCGGGTAAACTATGAGTGGACATCAGGCGATTTTGACCCGGTCATCTCCGTGTATTTTGACAACACCGGATTGATCGACGCCTCCTTCATCAACTTTGCCGGCCTGATCGATCCGGTTGCGGGCTCCACGTGCACAGATGACAACGTAAATCAGGCCAATGCAGACAAACTGAGTGCCGGCATGACTCTGGCGACGATTGAAAACACCATCGGCTGCGCTGGCGTAATGATGTTCTCGTTCGGTGATTTCACGGAGTACCAGTGGGCGATTAACGATGGCTACACCACCCTGGTCGTGCTCCTGGAGAATGGCTTGCTGGATTCCTCCTACTACATGGAATTGTAACGGTTTGGCGTGCCGCCCTGGTGGTATAGAAAACACAGGGCGGCTGTAAAACGAAGCTTACAGAAATCCCGAAGGTAATCTCGCGTCCATTATATACACCAACCGGCTTGCACATAGTTGATATAGATGCGCCACCGAGCTACTGTTTTTTATCCATCTTTTCTTGTAATTCCATCTTTTCCTTCAAATCAGCAAACGGGTTGAAGGTTGCCGGGGCTTGCCCGCTCTCTTTCCTGCTGCCATAACGCACGAGATTTTCGAATTTGGCGTGCTCTTCATCGTGGCAATAGAGGCATAATAACTCCCAGTTACTGCCATCTGGCGGGTTGTTATCATGGTCGTGATCGATATGGTGCACGGTTAACTCGGATAGATTCTTGCCAGCAAACGCCCGCCCACAGCGACCACAAATATGAGGAAAAAGCTTGAGCGCCCGCTCTCGATAGCCAGAAGCTCGCTTGGCATTGTAATTCAGCTGTTCGGCCCGAACCTGATCGAAGGTAGATTTTTTATTCATAACGAAAATTGAATCCTCGTTGTTTTCTCGCGCCTATATCACGTATCGAGACTAGCTAAAATTCATAACCTTACCTGCAAATGGTTACCGCAATAGCTTCGTGCTTAGGATTGCTCACCATCTACAACCGGATAAAAATTCCAGCCGTTCAACTCCTCCACCCAATGGCCTAAGCTACCCATAAGTTTACCTTCTAAATTGTACATCAGTTTTTTCATCGGACCGTTACAACTAGATATGGTGTACACAGGCTTGTATACACCATAATCACAATATTCATGCCTAAGTTTCACGGGATTTCCATCTAATACAATGTGATTACTCCCATTACAAATAATGCAATGCCGCCCCAATCCTCGATTCATGCTCAATTCAATATACTGGCTTAGTAAGCTATGTGTTTCCTCTAAGCCTATAAATTGGCTGTACACTGGATATTGAATTTCTTGCCCAGATTTTACTGCTAGCCACAGCCTTTCAAGAACATCAATCTCTGGAATGTCTTCAATCCATGATGGAGAGTTACAGTTAAAACACCAACAGGGCTTTAAAAGTAGAACTAGGATTTGATCATCTGCCACCACATTGGGCACACCATCACCCAAGTAATACGATCTATCTGTTGAGGGAAATTTTAGTTTGTACCCACATTCAGTGCACTGTAAATAAGCTGGATACGTCATAACACTTTCAAACCAGCGCTCATTGGCATCCTCCACAAAAATAGTACCGAGCGCAGCGAGCTTTTTGGTTACCGCTGGACCCTGTTTTCACCAAGCTCGTTTACTTGCACAAACTCGGTTGTGCCTGGTAATGGGTGTAGCTTAGATTTCAAAAACTCTGGCTTCAGTTGACACCCAGCAATATTCTCAAGCGGGATCCATTTGAAGATGAGATCGGCATCCGATTCAATGCCGTTAAACTCTTTTTCAAACTCAAACGAAACATCGTTGGTGAGCTTGGTGAGATAGTAGGTGGATACTTCGTGAAACAACCGTTTGTCGTATTCAAAGAAGTTTTCTACATACCAAAGAGGCCTTATCACCTTGGTGGAGTAACCGAGTTCTTCATCAATTTCACGAATTAACGTTTGGTCAGTGTTTTCGAAAAACTCAACTCTTCCCCCAGGTAAAGCCCAGAAATCGTCTTTCACGTTTCGATGAACAAGCAAATGCTCCTCATGAACGATGACGGCAACACTTCGGAAATTGAAGCGGCTGTTTCCTTGATCAAACCTTATCATTCAACACCCAAGTGTATAACGCCTTATTTACCGGCAAATTGTTAGTTCTTACTCTGCGCCTTTTTTTGTTATATTTTCATTTACTGTGATAGCGCGTGATTTTGCCAACTCAAGATTCCCTTGGCTTTCCAGTATTTCCACCAGCTGAGCAAGATTCTTAGCTGCAGATGAGTCCCCCTGATTCGCAGCAAACTGCATCCAGGCGTACGACTCTACAAAGTCGTTTGGCACTCCTAGGCCCTGTGCAAACATCAAGGCATATTCATTGACACTAGGCACGTGCCCATATTCAGCACCAAAGCGATAAAAAGCGACTGCTTTCTCGTTGGACGGTGAAACATCAAGCCACCCTTTTCTATATATTTGTCCAAGGTTAAACGATGACTGAAAATCGCCGGTTTTAGCGGCTTCAGTGTAGTGGAATATTGCCTTTTTCGAATCAGGCTTCACGCCATCCCCTGAATGGTACATGAGGCCAAGATTAGCGTGTGCTGCGGGGTATCCATGACTTGCTGCACGTTCAAACAAAGCTACCGCTTTGGGTATACTTTTCTCCACACCATGACCTTGATAATAAAGACTGGCCAGCAAATGGACCCCAAAAGAATCACCTGAATCGGACGCCTTTTTGAACTCGTCGAAAGCAGCTGAGAAATCGCCTTTGTTGTATGCTTCGATTCCAGCATTTACATCAGCCATCACAAGCCCAGATAGATATAATATTCCGAGAGTAAATACAATTTTAACCACGCACTGAATTCCAGATAGGAGCTAACGGTTTGTTAGCCGGAGCATTTATTTTACCAAAGTAATCCGTGTCCGAATACTTCCGATTCGTGCAGCCAAACGAGCTATTCACAGCCGCCTCACCCTACGTTACCACGGTTGCCTGGGTCATCCCGGTGAATTTCTCAATCTGTGCAACCTGCATCGCCAGTTGCCGTAAGGGCTCTGTGACGGTGAAGGTATCTTCCGCCAATGCACCGCTGTCGGCAGGCGCGACCTTTTCCAGATACACGCGCAGCGTGGCGCTGTCGGTTCCCGTGCCGGATAACCGGAACAGGATGCGGCTTCCGCATTGCATTATCAACCGCACGCCCTGATGGTCTGAAACGGAATGGTCAATAGGATCGGTGTAGCAGAACACATCAGCGGTGGATAATTCAAAGGGGGCGACAGTACCCACCCCCTCGTGCTGAACACGCTCGGTCAAGGTCGCCATGAGCGCGTCGGCCTGTTCCGTCGGGATGCCTTCGAAGTCATGCCGGCAATAGTAGCTGCGGCCATCGGTCTGCCAGAGGTCTTCCAACAGTTGCTGTGGCGTTTTGCCGGTTTCGATGATCAGGGTTAACCAGCACAGCACGGCCCAAATACCGTCTTTCTCGCGCACATGATCCCCACTGGTGCCGAAGCTCTCCTCGCCGCAGAGATTGATGTTACCGGCATCCAACAGGTTACCGAAAAACTTCCAACCGGTCGGAGTTTCATAACAGGGAATCCCCAATCGCCCGGCGACACGATCCAACGCCGTGCTGGTGGGCATGGAACGGGCAACGCCGGTCAGCCCGGCAGAGAACTGAGGAATCCTGGTCGCGTGATGTGCGATGGCGGCAAGACTGTCACTGGGGCTGACAAAGCACCCTTGGCCGAGGATGAGGTTGCGGTCCCCATCCCCATCCGAGGCCGCCCCCAGTACAGGCGCACCCGACGCATTCATGCGTTCCACCAGGGCATGGGCATGTACCAGGTTGGGGTCCGGGTGGCCCCCGTTAAAATCCGGTTTGGGCAGGGCATTAATCACACTGCCCGGAGCTGCGCCCAGGGCGTCTTCAAATACGGCTTTGGCGTAAGGGCCGGTCACGGCATGCATGGCATCAAAACACAGGGACAAGCGGCCATCCGCAAAGCCGGTTCGCAACGCGTCGAAGTTAAACAGGGTTTGCATCAGGGCGACATAATCCGACACCGCGCTCACGACGTCCACGGCCGTGGTGGTCCCCAGGTCACTGACAATTTCGTATCGAGCGCCGGACGTCAAGGCCAGCTCAGGCAGGTCTGCCGCCAGGTAACCCGTGAGGCGTTGTGTTTCCGCGTAAATGGCTGCGGTGACATTTTCTGGTGCCGGGCACCCCGCCGCGGTATTGAATTTGATGCCGAAGTCTTCCTCTGGCCCCGCCGGATTATGGCTGGCAGACAGAATCAACGCACCATCGGCCTGATGCTTTCGCACGAGATGCGACACTGCCGGCGTGGATAAGATCCCTGCTTCCCCAATCAGCAAGCGCTCAAAACCATTGGCGACCGCCAATCGCACAATGGTTTGCACCGCCACATCGTTATGGAACCGGCCATCGCCGCCGATCACCAGCAGGTGACGTTCCGGCACCACCGTAAACACCGCCTGTACGAAGTTTTCGAGGTAATGCGGCTGCTGAAACACTTTCACTTTTTTACGCAAGCCGGACGTTCCGGGTTTTTGCCCGTCACATGGACGTGTGGGTACGGTGCGAATTGCTGTGGTTAAGGTGCTTGTTTCGTAAGATGCCATGTGGTTTCCCCCTGTGATTGTGTCCCTGAGTTCTCTCTTGTGCCCTGACGGATGATTCCCCCTCACCGCACCAGGCTTTTCAGCAGCACCAGTAAATCCGGTGCAATTTGTGCGTAGCCTGCCATCAGGCCCGCCAGATCAAAACCATCCCGGCCCCCATGCAGGCTGTTTTCTTTCACTTCCTGCACCAGTTTGCGCAAGTAACGCTCGCCTCGTAAGCGATTCATGGCCAGCTCCGCAATCGGGGACAACAACGGCGCTACCGCGACCGCGGCCAACACGCCCCCCACGCCGCCACTGACCGTCACCCAGGTAGGCACGCCGGCCCATTTTGCCCACAAGACGCCCCACCAGCTTTGCTGTGCGAGATACACACTTTGCGCGATCGCCCCCCCGGTGGCGATGGCACTGCCGAATACCACGTCCGTGCCCACCGACTTCCCGATCAGACCAATCATGAAAAAGGCCAACATATCTCGCCCCCCTTCCCGGGACACGGTGAGATGGTGCATTTTCTGCTGCAAAAACGTACTGACCGCCTGCCGCTGGGTATCTGACAGGCTGGGGAGCAGGCGCTGGCATTCCGCCACCGAGCTCGAATGTGTGCTCAGTACGCTGAGCAGTCGCTCCTCCAGTGCCGGTAACTGCAACAAGTCTTCGTACAGCACCCGATGGAGTTCCTGTTCTTTACCGGACAAAGGCCGGGGCTGAGGCACCACAGCTTCGGACGCATCCGCCGCTTTTTTCCCCGGCATCATCTGACTGACCCAGTGCTTTCCGACGTGCCACAACTGGCGCGGCAACGAAACAAAATCCCCCGGGATATCCCGCCGATGACGCCAGTGCCGTTTGAGTATCGAGCCGGGCGAGGTAAAAAACTGCTGGTACACCTGGGGCACACGCACCAATGCGCCATCAAAATGCTGCTCGATGACGTCATTTAATGCCGCTTGCAGCGCTTTATCTACGGGAAGTGCCATGCGCAAATCAACTCTCGTTCTGCCTGATCCACGGATTATCTCGGTTTATTGCTTAACCAGATAAATTGATAAGGCGACAAAGTAATCGATTTTACGCGGTCTTCATAGGGTTGTCCGGTCGCCAGATCAATCCATTCGTCCGTGGCGATCAGATTCAGGCTGGATAAACTCAGAATCTGCGGCTGATCACTGATGTTAAATACCGCAAAGATACTTTGCTTTCGGTCCGCACTCTGTCGCCAGAATGCGAAGATCTGCTCCCCGGTGTGCAACGTAAACTGCGTGGCATTCGGATGAAAAGCCGGCTGCTTTTTGCGTACCGTGATCAGATGGGTCAGTGCTTTCAATACCTGCGCGTGGTGGCTTTTCTCATCACTCAGCCGGTCGTTCAATGCCGCCATCGACCAGATGTGTCGATTGATCGAGCGGAACTGGCCCGTATGCTCAATCCGGTCTTCATCGTTTTCGGTGCCGAGCAGGCTGTGAATGTAAAACGCCGGTATCCCCTCCATCGCCAGCATGATGGCGTGGGCACACAGAAACCGGGCAAACTGCCAGTGATCCGGACCATGCGCGGCCGTCCCTTTCAAGGCATTCCAAAGGCTGACATTGATTTCATAAGGCTTGCTCGTGCCATCGGTACCGGTGCGGCTGCTCACCCGAGCGCCAAAGCGCTGCAGCGTGCTCACCAGCGTCTCCACCTCCCACTCGGAAAGCAGGCCTTCCGTGGGCCGCAATCCGACACCATCATGCGAGGCGATGAAGTTCAAATAGGTCGTCCCCGCCTGTGCCGGTGGCATCGACATCATCCAGTTCTTCAAATGGGTGTTGTTGCCCGTCACCAGGGTATTAATGAGCAGAGGCGGTAACGAGAAGTTGTAGATCAGGTGCGCTTCATTAGCATTCCCGAAATAGGTGAGATTTTCGTGGTTGGGGATGTTGGTTTCCGTGATGATCACCGCATCCGGTGCTTTGTGCTCGATCAGCAATCGCATCAGGCGGATCATCTCGTGGGTTTCCGGCAGATTGATGCAGGCTGTGCCTGGCACTTTCCACAGAAACGCCACCGCATCTAACCGGAACCAGCGAATGCCCGCATCAAGATACAGCCGGATAATTTGCAAAAATTCGATCAAAACGTCTGGATTCCGGAAGTCGAGATCGACCTGATCATGGCTGAAGGTACACCACACATGCCGGGTTCCATCAGCCGTCTCCTGCTCTTTGAGCAAAGGGCTGGTACGCGGGCGCACTACCGCACTGGTGTCCAGATCCGGCTCGGCGGTAAAAAAGTAATGCTGACCGGGATCACGCCCGGCTTTGAAGTTTTCATACCATAAGCTGCGGCTGGAGCAATGATTAATCACCAGATCACCCATTACCTTGGCTTTTCGGGAGAGCGCAGTCACATCCTCCCACTCGCCGACCGTCGGATTCACCGTGGTGTAGTCCATGACACTGAATCCGTCATCCGAACTGTAGGGAAAAAACGGCAGGATGTGCACAGTGGAAATCGCGTCGCTCAGGTGCTCATCATAAAACCGGGTGAGCGTCTGCAACGGTACCTCACCCTCTGCAACCAGACTGTTGCCATACGTAATCAGCAGGGTATCCGCCTCGCTCCACAGGTTTTTGTGTGGCGCAGGCGCATGAGAATCGTCTTTCAGCGCCATCGCCTGCAGGCATCGCTTTGCCAGCGCGGGTTTGTCCCAGTCTGGAAACAACACCTGCAAATGGGCAAGCAGCTTTTGATACAACAGCCCGGTGCTATCAATACTCATATCGCGATCCAAACTCTTCCATGTCCTGATCCACCGCATCATAGAAACGTTTCATGAAGCCCGGTATCGCACTTCGCACCCGGTTCCAGCAAGGGATAAACGGTGTTTCCATAGGATTCTCCAGGAAGTGCTCCCCGGCTTTCATGATGTTCTGGGCAAACAGTTCCACCGCCTGCTCTTCTTTGTGCACATCCAGTTTCAAGCCATTGATTTCCGCATCGTTTTTATAGGTTTCAATAAAATCCAACCCGATCCGGAAGTAAGTCGCTTTGATGGTACGAAACGTCTCCTGATTGAACACGATGCCGTTGGTCGCCAGTTTGCGGAACACCGCCTTGGTGATATCGATGGACATTTTCGACAGCCCGGCCTGGTCGTTCCCGGCCGACAAATCCTGATGCTTATGGTCGTAGATGTCGGCAATGTCTACCTGACAGATCCGGTTGGTGGAGTAATTGCGTTTCATCTCGCTGAGCACGCCAATTTCCAATCCCCAGTCACTGGGAATGCGAATATCGCTGATGACATCTTTCCGGAACGAAAACTCGCCGGAAAGCGGGTAGCGAAAACTGTCCAGATACTCAAGGTAGTCGAGCGAGCCAAACACCTTTTTGAGCGCACGCAACAGGGGGGTGACGAGCAAACGGCACACACGCCCATTCATTTTCTGATTGGCAACACGCGCGTAATACCCTTTACAGAACTCGTAGTTAAAATTGGGATTCGCCACCGGATACACCAGCCGCGCAAGCAGTTCGCGATCATAGGTCACGATGTCGCAATCATGTAGAGCGACAGATTCGGTGCGGTTGGACGCCAGCGAGTAGCCCATGCAAAACCAGACATTCCGGCCTTTACCCAGCTCTTTGGGGGACAACCCCTCGTTGATCAGTTCCTGATCCAGCTTTTGCAGCCGGGGGCCATCATTCCACAACACCTTATAGCGCTGGGGTAACTGGGAAAAAAAGTCCAGGGCATGGCGATATTGCTTTTCATCGGCGCGATCCAGACCGATGATGATCTCCTCCAGATACGGTACCTGCGACAGGTGCGACGTGATGCGCGGCATCGCTTCGGTTTCAAGTTCAGAATACAGGCAGGGCAGAATTAACCCGATCGGCCGTTCTGCCGAGAACTCGATCAGCTCTTTTTCCAATTCCGCGAGTGGTCTGCGTGACAGATTGTGCAAGGTGGTCACAACACCATTCTGATAAAAATCACCCATATTAATTATTTTCCATGGTTGTGTGTGTTTCTTTTACCCCAGCGCCCGCGAATCCTGCCTCCCGTAATATGTCCAGAATGGCCGCATTCCAGCCGGCAGGCCCCACCTGCTCGGTGACGCGCAAGCGGGCAATGTGATCCGCCACGGGTGGGGCATGATCATTCGATGCAATCAGCACCGGATAGTCCACCACTTCCAGCATGGGAACATCGTTCCCTCCATCGCCCAGGCCAACGGTCGGAATGGGTACGCCGGTAAGCTTTTCGTACAGCGACGCCAGCCAGGTCACACTGCTGCCTTTAGACGCCTCTCCAAGCACATGCAAAAAGCGCCCACCATGCACAACACGAAAGCCCACCTGGCTCAGGGCAGAGGAAAAATCCATCATGGCCTGACCAGAATCTTCCCAGTGGATGGGTTGGGAGAAATTGCGCTCCGCAGCCCGCGCCGCGTCCGCCTCACTTAATCCGGTCAACGCTGCGATGCTCTGCAGGCTTAAATCGCTGAACAGCGAGAATTTGAAACAGGCTTTTAACTCCGCGAGCGTTGTTTGAAGTTGCGCATATCTGGGCTCCATGGACACCAACACCCAACCGCCCCGAGCCACGGTAGCGATCGCCGGGTCTACCCCTGCCAGCAGAGGGCTGCTCTGTGGAAACGCAACGCCCGCGCCATTTTCAACAATGAATGGGTCGTGCAGATTGAGTGTGGGCATCAGCACCGCCAGCTCAGCAAAGGTTTTGCTGGTGGTGGGAATGACCGGCACATCGAGCTTGGATAGTCGCGCCAGCGCCGGTAACGCCGGCGCATGGGAATAGGTCGTATGGTCCAGCAGCGTGCCGTCCAGATCGGTAAATACCAACAAGGGCGGCGGTGAATGGTTTGTCATACGGGCCTCCATTTAACGTGGAAAGCAGTTAACGTGGAAAGCAGTGCTTACCGTCGGCGAAATCCGTCAGCGCGACGCAATATGACACTGACGGATGGTATGATCCTTCTGCAAATCCAATACCACTTCCGAGATAGGTGGCAATGTTTCCAGGCTCCAGCGCGTCAGGCGCTCGTAATGCTGGATAAACCGTTTGATCTGTGCAGCACTCATCAACGTCGCCGGAACGGGCTTCCCGGCAGCCTTCACCTGTTCGTGCAGTTTCTGCTCCTGCAAGCCCCGCCACTCTGCCACCTGCTCGAAGCCGGGACTCTTCAGCACCACCAGCGCATCCAGCAGATTAAACCAGGCAGGATACACCACCCGTAACTGCTGATTCACGTAGTCTCGCCACCGGCCTTTGGCATCCTCGTCGGCTTCCAGGGCATTCACGGGCGCTCGCAAAGCCTCGTCCGGCTGCGGCTGACAGCCCACGCACCAGCCTTCAAACAACACCACATCCACCGGACCGGTGACGGATTTCCATTGGGAGGAAGGCACGCAGTCATCCTGCGCCTTATCAAACGCAGGTAAAGGCAGGGTTTCGCCCGGCTGAAGCTTTTTCAATTTGATCAGCGTTTGACAGCCCAGATCGACCTGATGGGTACCCGGTACACCACGTGTGGCAAACAGCGGGTGCACACGAGCCGCCATGGCTTGCCGGTCTGCTTTGGACAGGTAAAAATCGTCAATAGACAACGTCACCACGCGCAGGCCGTAACTTTCTTTCAATATTAACGCCAGGAAATGCACCAAAGTGGACTTACCCGTGCCTTGGGCACCATTAACGCCCCAAATAAGTGCATCATCGCCCGGTTTCGCCCGAACACTCTGCGCAATGTGCGCGGCACAGGGTAAGATGCCCTGCTCAAGCGAGGTCCAGAAGGATGAGGGGAGCCGGTGGGCCTGTATGGCCACATCCAGCTTGGCTTTCAAAAAGTCCGGCAAGGTTGGCATGGCTACTCTCCTGAAGCGTGGAATTCGATGTCGAGTCAGATCTCGACCCACGTTGGAGAGCAGCAATAAAGGTGCCGATAGTCGACTTTTCAGCGCTAGCGGCCCCTCAGTGCGCAGCCAGTGCAGCGCATTAATTAATGGTTTCACCGACGCGTACCACTTTCATGGTGTTGGTCCCGCCCTGCGCATTGATGTAATCTCCTTTGGTCACCACCACGAGATCACCGTCGTTCACCACGCCTCTTTCTTTCAATAAATCAATGGCGACCTGATTCACCTGATGCGTCTCGATCATTGCACTGTCAAAAGCCACCGAATGCACATTTCGATAGATCACGACGCGATTCTGTGTGGCCTCATGACGGGAATACGCAAAGATCGGCAACGGCGAGCGAATGCGCGACATGAGCAGCGGCGTAGCGCCGGTTTCGGTCATACAAATGATGGCTTTCACCCCCTGCAGGTGATTCGCGGCATACATGGCACTCAAGGCAATGGTTTCATCGATTTGATGAAAGCTTTCCTCCAGGCGGTGCTTGGAAATGCGCGTGGCGGGATCTTTTTCTGCCCCGAGACAGATGCGCGCCATGGCGACAACCGCCTCCGTAGGATACTCACCCACAGCGGATTCTGCCGACAGCATGACCGCATCGGTGGAATCAAACACGGCATTCGCCACGTCGGAGACTTCCGCGCGCGTTGGCATGGGACTCGTAATCATGGATTCCATCATTTGCGTTGCCGTGATGGCAAACTTGTTGAGACTGCGCGCACGGCGAATGATGCGCTTTTGCACGCCCACCAGGCCCGCATCACCGATTTCCACCGCGAGGTCACCCCGGGCAATCATTACCCCTTCGGAGGCCATGATAATGCCATCCAGCAGCGATGCGTCATCCACCAGTTCGGCTCGTTCGATTTTCGCGATCAATCCAGCCGGAGAACCGGCCGCTTGCAACAGGGTGCGCGCTTCGTCCATATCCGAGGCATCCCGAGGAAAAGACACCGCCACATAGTCCACACCGATGGCCGCCGCCGTTTTAATGTCTTCCTTGTCCTTGGCGGTCAACGCATCTGCAGAGAGGCCTCCGCCCTGCCGATTGATGCCTTTGTTGTTGGACAGGATGCCGCCGATCAACACGGTGCACACGATCTCGTGCTCGGTAACGTCTTCTACGCGCATTTCCATACGGCCATCGTCAAGCAGCAGAATATCCCCGGGCTGCACATCATTGATCAGCCCTTTGTAATCTATCCCGACGCGCTCCTGCGTGCCGTCCTGTACGCCCAGCCGTATATCAAACACGAACCGGTCACCCAGCTTCAGGCGCACCTTGTCTTCCTGAAACCGGGCAATACGCAACTTGGGACCCTGCAGGTCGGCCATGACTGCCACATGCCGACCCTGCTCTTCTGCCACTTCCCGCACCATACGGGCGCGGGCGGCATGCTCATCCGGCGCGCCGTGTGAGAAGTTCAATCGCACCATATCCACACCCGCGCGGACAATGGCCACCAGCGCCTCTCGGGATTCAGTGGCGGGCCCCAGGGTAGCGATGATTTTTGTTCTGCGCAGAGTCATTGATCGAATCCTTCCTTATACATTCATCATTACGATGCTGGTGTCCAGCATCCGGTTTGAAAAGCCCCACTCGTTGTCATACCAGCTCATCACTTTCACCTGCCCCTCACAGACTTTGGTCTGATTGGCATCAAAGATGGAGGAATAGGGGTTATGGCGGAAATCGGAAGATACCAGTGGGAGGTCATTGTACGCCAGCACTTTGCTGCCTTCCGATGCCTGTTTCACGATGCTGTTCACTTCCTCGACCGTCGTGGCCCGCTCCGGCATGAACACGAGATCCACCACCGAAACGTTGATGGTCGGCACTCGCACTGCCATGCCCGCAAACTTGCCATTCAACTCAGGCAACACCAAGCCGACGGCTTCGGCCGCACCGGTTTTGGTGGGGATCATGGATTGGGTGGCGGAGCGCGCCCGGTAGGGGTCAGAGTGGTAAACGTCGGTGAGCACCTGATCATTGGTGTAGGCATGGATAGTGGTCATCAGCCCGCTGCGGATGCCGACGGTATCCGATAAAACTTTGGCCAGGGGTGCCAGGCAGTTGGTCGTGCAGGATGCATTGGACACAAACCGGTGGTTGCTCTTCAACGTATCATGATTCACACCATACACAATCGTCGCATCCACGTTTTTGCCGGGGGCCGAGATCAAGACCTTCTGCGCCCCCGCTTCTACGTGTGCCTGGCAGGTGTCACTGGATCGGAATAACCCGGTACATTCCAGCACCAGATCCACCTGTTTGGATTTCCAGGGCAATTCCGCCGGGTTCCGGATTGCCGTGACAGAAATTCGATCCGCATAGTCACCATAGTTGACCGTAATATGGTGTTCCTGATGCGTCACATCCCCCGCAAAAATGCCATGGGCTGTGTCATACTTGAACAAATGAGCGTTGATTGCCGCGTCGCCCAGATCATTAATGGCAACGATTTCAATCTGATCCCGATAGTTCCCTTCGTAAATTGCTCGAAGTACGTTGCGGCCAATCCGGCCAAAGCCATTAATTGCTGCACGAATAGTCATTTCATCGCTCCTTAAGGATTTATCTTTCTCGTAACATGTAGTAAAGTTACCACATAATTTTTATTATTCACAACAAAATACCGTGATTCAACGCAATATTTCGCACATTTCGTAGTTTTATTTCATCGAATGTAAGAAAACAACCGTTTAGTCCACGAACCCCACCAGGGCCACCGGTTTTACCGACCCTACTAACAGTATATTGGGAGTTTGCCATGCATCCAGCCGTTGCCACCGTCACCGAGCGTATCTGTCTGCGCAGCCAGCACAGCCGGCAACATTATCTGCAACACATGCAGGCTCAGCGCCAGGCAGGCCCCGTTCGAAAGCAGCTGTCCTGTGGCAACCTCGCCCACGGTTTTGCCGCCTGTCAGGGCACTGAAAAACAGACCCTGAAACTCATGGAATCGGCCAACATCGCCATCGTCACTGCGTACAATGACATGCTTTCCGCCCACCAGCCTTATGCCGGTTACCCGGATCAAATCAAGCAGGCCGCCCAAGCCATCGGGTGTACTGCGCAAGTGGCCGGTGGCGTACCGGCCATGTGCGACGGAGTCACCCAGGGCATGCCCGGCATGGAACTCAGCTTACTCAGTCGGGATGTTATCGCAATGAGTACAGCGATTTCCTTGTCCCACAACATGTTTGATGCAGGTTTGCTGCTGGGGATCTGTGACAAAATCGTGCCCGGGTTACTCATGGGTGCACTGTCGTTCGGGCACCTGCCCTTCATTTTTGTGCCCGCAGGCCCAATGCCTTCGGGTTTGCCCAATAAAGAAAAGGCGCGCATTCGCCAGCTTTATGCGGAAGGTAAAGCCAGCCGGGAGGAGTTACTGGAATGCGAGTCCGCCTCTTACCACAGCGCGGGCACCTGCACCTTCTACGGCACGGCCAACAGCAACCAAATGCTGCTGGAAGTGATGGGGCTGCACTTACCGGGCGCAGCTTTTGTCAATCCGGGCACACCGCTGCGCTCCGCCTTGACGGAACGGGCGACAGAACTGGTGGCGCGGCAAACGGCACTGACCGACCAGTATCGCCCCCTGTCTGCAGTGGTTTCGGAGAAAACCATCGTGAACGCACTCGTGGTCCTGCTGGCCACCGGTGGCTCCACCAACCATACGATGCATTGGGTGGCTATCGCCCGAGCCGCTGGCATTCTGATCAATTGGGATGACTTTTCTGATCTGTCCAAGGTTGTGCCATCAATGACGCGTATCTACCCCAACGGCAGTGCAGACATCAACCAGTTTCAAGCCGCCGGGGGCACCGCCTATCTGATCCGGTCCTTGCTGACCGCCGGTCTGTTGCACGAGGACGTGACCACGGTGATGGGCCAGGGCCTGTCTCGCTACACCGAAGAACCCTGGCTGGAGAACGAGAAACTCCAATGGCGACCCACCATCGACACCTCGGCCGATGCGAGTGTACTCGCCAATGCTGATGCGCCCTTTGCCGCAGAGGGCGGCCTGAAAGTACTGGATGGTAACCTCGGGCGGGGAGTGATCAAGATTTCCGCCGTCGCACCGGAGCATCAAGTGGTAGAAGCGCCTGCCGTCGTGATCAATGATCAAAATGATCTTCAGCCCTTGTTTGAACAGGGCGCACTGGATAAAGACTGTGTGGTGGTCGTTCGGTTTCAGGGGCCGAAGGCCAACGGCATGCCGGAATTGCATAAACTCACGCCGTATCTCGGTGTTCTGCAGGATCGCGGATTTCAGGTAGCACTGGTGACAGACGGCCGCATGTCCGGCGCTTCGGGCAAAGTGCCTGCGGCCATCCACGTGTACCCTGAAGCCGCGAACCTGGGCCCCTTGGCAAAGGTGGAAAATGGCGATAGGATTCGGGTAGATGCCCAGGCTGGCACGCTGTCGGTGCTGTTTGATACCCGGGAAGCGCAGGATGAGTGGAATCGACGGATGGTATCCGCCAACCCCAACCAGTCGCATCAGCATGGCATGGGCCGAGAATTGTTCCGAACGCTACGCGAAGCGGCACTGTCGCCGGAAGAAGGCGCCATCACACTCGGCCTCCCGGAATACCGATAAGAAGACGACCTGACCATGAATGTACCCAACCCCGCCCATCGCCCTTTTCTTGTCGCCGATATCGGTGGCACCAATGCCCGCTTTGCCCTGGCCACGGTGTCAGACGGGGTGCCGAACCTGCATCAGGTCGAGGTTCTCCCCTGCGCGGACTACCCCACGCTGGAAGCCGCCATTGAGAGCTACCTCGGCAATCACGACTATACGGCGTGCGACGCCGCTTGCTTTGCTATCGCCGCGCCGCTCACCCAACGCATCGTGCCGTTTACCAACAACCACTGGGTACTGAATCAGGACACACTGCCCGCGCAGCAGGGGTTTCGTCAGTTCAAGCTGGTAAACGACTTTACCGCCATGGCCCTGGGGGTGACAGCGCTTTCTCCCGACCAATGTGTGAGCACGAATCCGGGACAGGACGCCACCTGGCAACCGCTCCTCACGCAACCCCGGCTGGTGATTGGCCCCGGCACCGGGTTGGGGGTGTCTGCGCTGGTACCGTTGTTGGATGAAGCGTCGAACCCTCCTCCCACCATTCGTGGATGGATTCCGCTGTCCACTGAAGGTGGTCATATCGCGTTTGCGCCTACCAACGAACAGGAAGTGGAAATATTGCGCATCCTCTGGCGCACCTATGATCGCGTCTCGGTGGAGCGTCTACTCTGTGGCGAAGGGCTCACGAACCTGTATCGAGCCTGGCATGAACTTGCTCACAGAGAAGCACCGGGAGGCAGCGCGGCGGAAAACGCTACACGCACGCCCGCCGAGATCACGAGCGACGCACTGAGCGATCCAACCAGCCTTGCCCATCAGGTCGTTCAGCACTTCTGTCAACTGCTGGGCCAGGTGGTGGGCGATGCGGCTTTGCTCACCGGCGCGCGCGGGGGGGTTTATCTGTGTGGCGGTATTCTGCCGCGTATATTGCCGTTGTTCCAGCACAGCGGTTTTCGCACGGCACTGGAAAACAAGGCGCGAATGCAACCCTTTGTTCAGCAGATTCCCAGTTATGTGGTCACTGAACCACTGACCGGGCTTCTTGGCGCCGCGCTGGCATTGCATAATGCTTATACATGATTGACCAAGCCTGATTAACTTGGCCTGATCTGGCACATTTTTTCATACCGCACTATGCTGGGGAGTATATGTATTTGGCTTTCCGGAATTCTCCAAAGTGCGTGACATGCTGCTGATCAATCCCCTCTCCCGCTGCCGCACCCGCCTGTCTGTATTGCTCCTTTTACTCTGCTGCGCTCCGCCTATCGCAGCGGAAACCCTGAAAATCAGTCGCTTTGAAGGCGACTACGTGGAAACCTTTGTCGAACAGGTCATCACACGCGCCTACGCTCGGATCGGTTATAAAGTCGTCTACTTGAAGCTCCCCCCCCCGCCGTGCCATAGAGTTGGCCAATGCCGGTGGCAGTGATGCCGAGCTTATCCGCATCGAAGGCCTGGAGGTGCGCTTTCCCAATCTGGTGATGATTCAGGAACCAGTTACACACATTGAAGTGGTCGCGTTCAGCAAAATTCCCAATCACAAAATTACCGGCTGGGACGACCTCAAGCCCTTTTCGCTGGCCTATCTGGACGGCATGATTCTGGTGGAAGAAGCAGTACAGGGATTTCGAGCTCAAGGTTGTCGTACCATGAACAAAGCGCTGGAACTGGTCGCTAACGACCGTTATGACCTTGCTCTTTTACCGAGAATTGATGGCCTGGGTTATCTCAAGGAATCCGATATCAATAGCATCGTGCCGCTGGAGCCACCTCTGGCCAAGCGTCCCCTCTATCACTACATTCACAGCAAGCACCAGCATTTGGCCAAACCACTGGAAAGTGCACTCAAAGCCATGAAGGCGTCCGGTGAGTGGCAGCAACTGCGGGAGCAGTTTATTGCAGAGTTGGTGGGGTCATAATTGTAAGCGCTTCAATTTTTGCGATCCTTAAACACTGCATACCGCTTACTGTCGGGGGTGTGCTCAAACAAAACGCTGGTTAACGCCCACTCATCGCCTTTCTTTTCCCCGCGGATCAGGAGTAAACCGCTGCTTTTGTTGCCGCTGATCGTCACTTCTATGCGCGCCATACCTTTGCTGATATGGGAATAGGGGAACAGGCTGTCGCTGATATCCTGCCCCAGTCGATCAATCAGCACAGCATCGGTTTTTGCCAGGGCCAAAGCCTCCTGATAGATGCCGTAAGATTTTGGAATAGCCACATAAGCCGCAACACAAACGCCCAGAAAAATGATGATTGCGATTAACGGCAGTTTTTTCTTCATGATGGCACCTCGACGGGCTGAAAGATCTGTGTCGGTTTGCCATCCATACTCTGCACATTATTTTTCGCCCAGTATTTCCGTATCCCGGCGTCGCCCTGTTTACTTGCCCACTGGTTGAGAATTTCCCGGTCTTCCTGGTAGTCAAACAGGGGAACGCCAAATCCACAGGAGGTTTGCACGATATCCAGATCCACCACAAACACCTGTCGTGGCCCCTGAACAGCCGGGAACAGCACGCGCAGTTGGTCCCACTCCTCATCGTAGTCGTGGATGACCCGGGCCTGACCATAGAGTCGCAGGATCAGCGGATCACCGGTTACAGCCATAAACATGATGGTCATGCGCCCATTTTCCAGCACATGGGCGGCCGACTCATTGCCACTGCCGGTGGCATTCAACCAGGCCACTTGCGTAGGGCTGAGCACACGCAGCGAATCCATGCCTTTGGGGGAGACATTGACACGACCTTCCGCACCGGCCGTGCCAATAAAAAATACCTTCTGGTCTTCGATAAAACATTGAAGTTTATCGGAAATTTCCGGGAACTGCTTGGCCATATGAAAATCCTTTTTTGTGTTTGCGTCCTGGGATGTTAGCAACCCGGCAAGGCAAAAACCAGCGGGAAATGATCGCGGGGCTTTGTTCACGTCCATGGGTGAATCGCAGAAGAAACGAGGCACGAGACATTGCATCCGTCGTCGGTTTGTGCTCTATAGTTAGGGGAAAGTAATCAACGCACTGTGTGGTAACTATGACTGTACAGGATCTACGCCCGAATTCGACACCCGTGGCAGGGGAAGCCAGCACGCACATTCCCAATCACACGCACATCCCCAATAAGAAGATGATGGACGGCAATGAAGCCGCCGCTTATGTGGCACATCTCACCAACGATGTGGTTGCCATTTACCCCATTACGCCCGCCTCTCCCATGGGCGAATACGCTGATGCCTGGAGCGTGAACGGCCGCACGAACCTCTGGGGGCAGATCCCGCGCGTGGTAGAGATGCAGAGTGAAGGCGGGGCCGCCGGGGCCATTCACGGTGCCCTGCAGGCAGGGGCCCTCACGACCACCTTTACCGCCTCGCAAGGGTTGCTGCTGATGCTGCCCAATATGTACAAGATCGCTGGAGAGCTGACGCCGACGGTGTTTCATATCGCTACGCGATCATTGGCCGCGCAGGCCCTTTCCATTTTCTGTGATCACAGTGACATCATGGCAGCCCGAGCGACCGGCTTCGCCATGCTGGGCGCTAACTCTGTCCAGGAAGTGATGGATATGGCACTGATTGCCCAGGCAGCTACGTTACGCGGGCGCGTCCCTGTGTTGCACTTTTTCGACGGTTTCCGTGCCTCGCATGAAATCACCGATATTGACTGCATCACCGAAGCAACCGCGCGGGCATTAATCGACGATGTGCTGGTAAGAGCCCACCGGGCCCGAGCATTATCACCAGATCATCCGGTCATTCGCGGGACCAGTCAGAATCCGGATGTCTACTTTCAGGCACGGGAAAGTGTCAATCGCTATTATCAGGCCTTTCCCGGGGTGGTGCAGCAGGTAATGGATGACTTTGCCACACTTACCGGGCGCGACTATCGCCTGTTTGAGTATGTCGGGGCCGAACAGGCACAGCACGTCATCGTGATGATGGGTTCTGGCGCTGAAACTGCGGAAGAAACCGTGCACCAGCTCAACGCAGATTCGAATCGGTTTGGCCTGCTGAAGGTGCGACTCTTCCGGCCTTTTGATTCCGATGCCCTGCTTAGCGCGATCCCCCAATCCGTCAACTCTATCGCTGTTCTGGACAGAACCAAAGAGCCCGGCGCTGATGGTGAACCCTTATACAAAGACGTATGCACCGCGGTTTATCGTGCACACCAGCAGGGTCGTCTGGCCCGGTTGCCCACCGTCATCGGCGGCCGCTATGGACTGTCTTCGAAGGAGTTTACGCCAGCATTAGTGAAAACCGTGTTTGACGAGCTGATGACGTCAGATCCGAAACCCGAGTTCACGGTGGGCATTCATGATGACCTCACCGGACTGAGCCTGCGGCCCAGTGTGTTTGCTTCTCAGGCGCACCAGAACACCTTTCAGGGGCTGTTTTATGGCCTTGGGTCCGACGGTACCGTCAGTGCGAACAAAAATTCCATTAAAATTATTGGGGAAGAAACCGCGCTGCATGCACAGGGGTACTTCGTCTACGATTCGAAAAAGTCTGGCGCTGTCACAGTATCCCATCTGCGATTCGGCCCGGACCCGATCCGGTCCGCTTATTTGATCGGCGAGGATGCCGCGGATTTTGTGGCCTGCCATCAGTCGCTGTTCCTGCATCGATTTCCTATGTTGAAGCAGGCACGAAAGGGGGCAATTTTCCTGCTGAACTCCGCCGTACCGGCAGACCGGGTGTGGGATTCGCTGCCCAGAAACGTACAACAGGAAATGCTGGATAAACAGCTCCGTTTTTTCGTTATTGATGCTTATGCGGTTGCTCAAGACAACGCCTTGGGCAAACGCATCAACACCATTATGCAAACCTGCTTTTTTGCCGTTTCCGGTGTGTTGCCCCAGGCTGAGGCCATTCAGCACATCAAACAGGCAGTGGTCAAAACGTACGGCAAGAAGAGCAAGCGTATCTATGAGATGAATATTCAGGCGATCGACGCCACCTTGGCACACTTGCACGAAGTTGCCGTGCCGACGTCTCTTACCAGCGAGATCGACATGCCACGGGTGTCGCCGACAGACGCTTCGGAATTTGTGCAGCAAGTCACCAGTGAGATCATCGCGGGTCGCGGTGACCTCATTCCTGTGAGCCTGCTGCCGGCAGACGGGACCTACCCCACCGGCACAGCGGCCATTGAAAAACGCAATCTGTCCTCAGAGATCCCGGTCTGGGAACCGGACCTCTGCACCCATTGCGGTAAATGTGTTTTTGTTTGTCCTCACAGCGTGATACGCAGCAAGGCATTTCACCTCCCCCCGGAGGAAACCGTACCGGACAGCTTTAAGCATCTGCAAATCAAGGGGAAAGACTACCCGGAAGGCCTCCACATCAGTTATCAGGTGGCACCGGAAGATTGCACCGGCTGCGCGCTCTGTGTGGATATCTGCCCGATACGCGACAAATCCAAAGCCAATCGAAAAGCCATTAATATGGCAGAGAAAGCGCCGCGCCTGACTCAGGAAATAGAGAACTGGTCGTTCTTCCTCTCGCTGCCGGACTATGAGCGCGCGGACGTTAAGGTGGGCACCATGAAAGGGGCCATGTTGCTGCAACCGCTTTTTGAGTTTTCTGGTGCCTGCTCCGGCTGTGGCGAGACCTCCTATCTGCGGCTGGCCAGTCAGTTATTTGGTGACCGCATGCTGGTCGCCAATGCGACTGGCTGCTCTTCCATCTACGGAGGAAATCTGCCCACCACCCCGTGGACCACCAATGCCGAGGGCCGTGGCCCCGCCTGGAGCAACTCTCTCTTTGAGGATAACGCAGAGTTCGGACTGGGCATGCGTATCGCCGTGGACAAACAAACGGACTATGCGCGCGCGCTGCTGGAAACACTTCAGGCACACCTGCCTTCCGAGTTGGTGACAGGCCTGCTGGACGCCGAAGAAACCTCAGACGCGGAGATTGCCGCACAGCGCGAACGCATCGAGCAATTGAAAGCGCGGCTGGCAACGCTGGACACAGCACCCGCCCGCGAACTCATCAGTGTGGCGGATTACCTTTCGCGGAAAAGTGTCTGGATTGTGGGGGGGGATGGCTGGGCCTATGACATCGGTTTCGGCGGGCTGGACCATGCACTCGCGTCCGGCGCAGACATCAATATTCTGGTACTGGATACCGAAGTGTACTCTAATACCGGCGGGCAAACGTCCAAAGCAACCCCCAAAGGGGCCGTGGCAAAGTTTTCTGCCGGTGGTAAACCCACGCAAAAGAAAGATCTGGCGGCGATGGCCATGAGCTATGGCAACGTGTATGTGGCCAAGGTCGCCTATGGCGCAAAAGATATGCAAACCCTGCACGCTTTTCAGGAAGCCGAATCCTACCGGGGTCCCTCGCTCATCATCGCCTATGCCCCCTGCATCGCCCATGGTGTGGATCTCACCCGGAACCACCGACAGCAGGCTCTGGCTGTCGAGAGTGGGCACTGGAATCTGTTGCGGTACGACCCGCGGAAACCGGCACTGGGGCACAATCCGCTGAAGCTGGACTCCAAAGCACCCTCCGTGGCCTACGAAACCTTTGCCAACACCGAATCACGGTTCAGCATGCTGACGCACTCCCATCCAGACATTGCGCAGAAGTTCATGACAGAAGTGCAACAGGAAGTCCATGAACGCTACCAGTACTATGCCGAACTGGCCGCGATAGACTTTCGCCCCGCAGACGACGCTCCGCCCAACGCAGACAGCACGCAGGAGGCTTCCGAATGAACCAACGACTGGCCACACGTTATCTCGGGCTCAACCTGGAAAATCCGTTTGTCCCCTCTTCATCGCCCTTGACTCTCGACCTGGGAAACGCCCTTCGACTGGAAGATGCAGGTGCCGCTGCCATCGTCATGCACTCGTTGTACGAAGAAGAGATCAGGCACCAGCATGAGCAACTGCACCGGTTCATGCACCATCAGGACATCGGCCACTACGAAGCCGATACCTTTTTGCCGGTATGGGAAGAAGGCGATTATCAGGACGTGAGGGACAAGTACCTCACACAGCTGCAACGCCTCAAGCAACGCCTGCACATCCCGGTGATTGCCAGTCTCAATGGCATCTCCCCGAGCGGCTGGGTGGATCATGCCTATGAAATTCAACAGGCCGGCGCCGATGCGCTGGAACTGAATATCTTTTATGTGCCTGCGGATGTCGACGAAACCGCGCAGCAAGTGGAAGACCGGTATCTTGCGATTTTGGCCCGTGTACGGGAAACCGTCTCCCTGCCCGTGACGGTCAAGCTCTCTCCCCAGCTCAGCTCTCCGGTCAATTTTGTGCGCCGCCTGCATCACGCCGGCGCGCAAGGGGTATCGCTCTTTAACCGCTTTTACCTGCCCAATATTAATCTGGACAGCCTGCATGTGGAACCGCACATTGATTTTTCCACGTCTCAGGAAAGCCTGTCACGCATTCATTGGATCGCATTGGTACGTGGTCAGATTCCTGACGTGGATCTAGCCATCACAGGCGGCGTCCATACGGCTGCGGACGCGCTGAAAGCCCTGCTGGCCGGGGCTGACGTCACACACCTGTGCAGCGTGTTGCTGAAATACGGGATCGACACGCTGACCACGCTGAAAAGCAACCTGCTAAAGCTCCTGGATGACCGGGAGTACGACAGTGTCGAGCAGCTCAAGGGCAGTCTGAGTCTGGTCAACGCCATCAATCCGGCAGCGTATGAGCGCAACAACTACCTGGATGTTCTTGACTCCTACTACCCCGCTCGACCAAGGAACAAGTAAGGATGCGTATCACCGAGAAACTGGAACTGGCACGGCGTGAACTGCTGGATATGGGATTACGGGCGAATCCCCTGCTGAACTATCGCAACAACAGCAAAACACTGGAAGTGGTGGATGAAAAAGCCGCGCAGGTGTTTGACCTGCTGGTGAACCAGGGCAAAGCCCTGCGCTTTCTGCCGCTACCGGAACCCTATGCCGAAGAAAAAGCGTCGAAAGCGGACGCAGAACGCGTTAACGAAGACGACGACCCAGACACCGACGCGACGCCACCACTGCCTCCCTTGGCCGTGTACCTCGCCGAGCAAAAAGGGGATGCCCGCCACACCGACAACGAATTACAAACGCCGCTGCCCGCAGACAAGCTCGATGTCACCCTGCTAAAGATCGAAAACGAGGCCCACACCCTGCTGGTCGAACAAGGCATCGAGGTACTGTATCTCGCGCTTGGATTTCTCAAATGGTTTGAAGACAACACACCCACCAAGCCACGTTATGCGCCCCTGTTACTGGTACCAGTAGAGTTGCGTCGTCGCTCCGCTCGGGATGTGTTTTCCATCGCCTTTACTCAGGGCGATCTGGGACCCAATCTCGCACTGGCAACCAAACTCAAAGGCGAACATGGCCTGGTGCTGCCGGTCTTCAACGAAGGCACGGAAGCAGGCGACAAAGATGGGCAGGAAGACGACGCGCTTGCTTTACCCGCCTATCTGGACGCGGTAAAAGACGCCGTTGCTCACAAACCGAACTGGCAGGTCGTGCCGGATAAAATTGCGCTGGGTCTGTTTTCCTTTGGCAAATTCCAAATGTATACCGATCTGGACCCGGAACAATGGCCAGCCACCCACCCGCTCGATCAACAACCGCTCCTGACTCAACTCTTCAACACCGGTTTTCTGGCCGATGCCGAGCAGCTTACCGGGCTGGAAGATCACCCTCAGCGGAACAGTCCGGAAACCCTCAGCCTCGTCAAGGATGCCGATTCCAGTCAAACGGAAGCCGTGCTGAGCGTCGCCGAGGGGTGTAGCCTCGTGATTCAGGGGCCACCGGGCACCGGCAAATCCCAAACCATCACCAACATCATCGCCGAGGCCCTCGCACGCAAGAAAAAAGTGCTGTTCGTGGCGCAGAAAATGGCCGCCCTGGCGGTGGTGAAAAAGCGTCTGGAAGACTGTCATCTGGGGCATGCCATACTGGAGATTCACAGCCACAAAAGCACCAAAAAGGGAGTGCTGGAATCCATCAAGGCGACGTTTGACCAGGGGCAGCCTCAGGTGCCGGATCGGCAGGACAAGTATCAGCGTCTCACCGAGGTCAAACAGAGCCTGAACACCTATGTGGATGCCATTCGGCAACCCATCGGGCCATCCCGGGTGAACTACATTGAGGCCCTGGGGCGGCTGTTGTCTGTCGCCCCCGAAACTGCCACAAGCACCCTCCAGGCACTGCCGTTTGACGCCATGGCGCGCTGGACGCCGGTACAGTATACCGAAGCAGGCCGAGTGCTTGCGCAAATCGATGCGCACATTCAACAATATGGTTCGCCCGCAGACAATCCCTTCGCCGACTCCCAGAGAAAATCCCTCTCGCCGATTGAGCGCAATGCCATTCACGCACTGGTGTTGACCTGTACCCACACCACCGACGCGCTGATTTCGCAGGCCAGTCGCATTGCTGATGCCATTCCGTTGCCACCGCCGGCCACCATGGCCGACGTGAAGCGCCTGTATCGGGGCCTGCACCGGATACTGCATGCCCCAGACCTGTCGGGTGTGGCCCTCGACGCATCGGCCTGGCAATCGCAGGCAGCCATCCGGGAACTCGTCACCGCCGGCAAAACGCTGCACGCCTTGCATACCACGTACCATACCCGGTTCATCGCCCAGATTTTTGACGCCGCGCTGCTGGGCATTCGGCAGGGCCTGGTCGGGCGGGTCGATAAGTGGTGGCGCATTTTCTCGCCAGCGTACTGGCGGGCAAAGTCAGCCCTGAAAGGCTATGCGAATGAGCCACTGCAAGGTAAGCCGACGGAATGGCTCGCGTGGGTGGATGATCTGCTGGCCTACCAGCAACAGGCCAAAATCATCCAACAACATGGGCCGCTCGGCACCACCCTGTTTGGTCCGCTGTGGCAGGCACAGCACTCTGACTGGCAACGACTCCACGACATTGCCGAGTGGCGGATGGCGCTGGCAACTGAATTCCCGGAGCCCCACCTGTTCAACGGTCTCATACAGGCGCTGGCTCGTGGAGTTGATGTGTCGCCCCACAAGACCGAACTGTCAGCACTGAAAGCCGCCCTGGAGAACTTGTCTCAATCGTTTCAATCGCTCCTCGAACAGCTAGAGCTGCCCCCCGAAACGCCGATCACCGACTTTCGGCAGCAGCCCTTTTCAGCACTCCAGACAACGCTGCAAGCGTGGGCCTCAACGGATCAGCTGTATCAGGCAACGCAGTTTAATCAGTTGCAGAGCCAGCTGATTACCCTCGGCCTGAAGGACTTTCTGCCGCTGCTATACACCTGGCCCGCCGATGGGCCCAAACTCACGGTATGCCTCACCGCCAGTTACTATGGGGGACTGGTCAATACCGCGTACAATGCGTCCCCGGAAATCGGGCAATTCAATCGCCTGACCCACGAGCATCAGCTCAACGAGTTTAAAAGACTCGATAAGGCGGTGTTCAACTTCGCCAAGGAGTCGCTGGTCAGCGACCTCTACGCACGCTTACCCAATTTCAATGCGCCCGGCGAGATGGATTTGCTGCGCCGGGAAATGACCAAAAAGCGTCGGCACATCCCCATCCGGCGATTACTGGCCGAAGCGACGACGGTGATCCAGCAGGCCAAACCGGTGTTTATGATGAGCCCCATGTCCGTCGCCACCTATCTCCCGGCCGGGAAAATCGATTTTGATCTTGTCATTTTTGATGAAGCCAGCCAGATCGAAGCCCCGGATGCACTGGGTGCGATTGCGCGGGGGAAGCAGGTGATTGTTGTGGGCGACAGTAAGCAGATGCCGCCGACGAACTTTTTCGGTCGGGCCGTGGAGCTGACCGACGAAGAAGCGGAAGACAGCGCTACCGCGGACGTTGAAAGCATTCTGGACCTCATGCTGGCCAAAGGTGCGCCGGAAAAAATGCTGCGCTGGCATTACCGGAGCCGACATCATTCGCTGATCGCCGTCTCCAACCATCAATTCTACGAAAGCAAGCTTTTCGTCTTCCCCAGCCCGGGGTCGCAGCCTGATTGCACCGGCTTGAAACACCATTGGTTACCCGAAACGACGTACGATCGGGGCGGCACGCGCACCAATCAGGGCGAGGCAGAACAGATCGCACAGGCGGTATTGGCCCATGCGCGCACCCGCCCACATCTGTCACTCGGGGTAGTTGCCTTCAGTACCGCACAGCGGGATGCCCTCATGTTCGCACTGGAACGGCTCCGCCGGGACCAGCCGGATGTCGAGTCCTTTTTCGCCCACCATGAAGGGGGCGACGAATTTTTCATCAAGAATCTGGAAAACGTCCAGGGCGATGAGCGGGATGTGATTTTCATCAGCATCGGCTATGGCAAAACTGCCGCAGGCAACGTCACACAAAGTTTTGGCCCGATCAACCAGGCCGGAGGCGAACGGCGACTGAACGTGCTGATTTCACGCGCCCGAAAGGCCATGGAAGTGTTCAGCAACTTCACCGCCGATGACATTCGCACCACCGCTACGTCCCCTTTTGGGGTGCGGGCATTGAAGGCGTTTCTGCGTTATGCCGAGAACGGCCAGCTTGATTTGCCAGAGGAGACCGGGAAACACGCAGACTCCGCCTTTGAGCGGGATGTCGCGAAAGCCATTCAGCGCCTGGGGTATGAGGTAGAGCCCCAGGTGGGCGCCAGCGGTTTCTTCATCGATCTTGCTGTACGCGATCCGGCGCAGCCGGGCCGATACATCCTCGCGGTGGAATGCGATGGGGCAAGTTACCACAGCACACCTTCTGCACGGGACCGGGATCGCATCCGACAATCGGTGCTGGAAGGGCTGGGCTGGCGCTTCCACCGCATCTGGAGTACAGACTGGTTTCGCAACGCCACCGCCGAGACGGACCGCCTGCAACAGGCGATCGCACAGGCACAGCGCGCTCAGCAGGAAACCAGCGCCGAAGCGGCCCCCGTTGCCACTCTCACGCCTCCTGAGCACAGCATTCCCCGTGTAGAACCCGGCACCGAGGAAGCGTTTACCCTGCCGCCCTACGCGTTCGTGAAAGAGGCTGAACTGGGTCTCACCACGGTGACGGACATTGATCAGCTCCCCGTGCAACAACTGGAAGCCGCCATTCTGCGTTTGGTGGAGGCAGAGGCCCCCATCCACGTAAAACTGGTTATCGACCGGATTTCAGGTGCTGCCGGATTCACCCGTGCGGGCACGAAAATCAAAAACCGCATTGAAGAAGTGGTGCGCACGCTGGGCTGGCGCGAAAAAATCCGCTACACCGCGCCCTTTGTCTATCGCCCCGGCAACGAGCCGATCCGCCTGCGTGACTGGACAGCGCTGGACAGTGCGTTGCGCAAACTCGACTACCTGTGTGATGAGGAGCTGAAGCGGGCGCTCTACCTGTCGGTCAAAGATGCCCTGAGCATTGAACAGGAAGACGCCATCGCCGCCGCCCTTGGGCTGATCGGCTTCAAACGGGTGACCGCTCCGTTTCGGGAGCGATGTTCCGGGTTGGTGGATAGGATGCTGAAAGAGGGGATGCTGGAAGCGGTGAATGGGCGATTGAAGATTGGGTCAGGGAATTGATGTTTGATCAAAAGAATTCTCATGCTGCGTAATTATAATCTCACCTACCGGCTGAGCCATCGAGTATCGGCTTATAATTCCCGCACGGCAATCAACAGTTTGTTTAAAAGATGAGGAGTGTGTATGAGTGATTTTCGTGTATTCATGATTGCCGTGGATCAGCGGTTTCTAAATGATTGTTTTACAATCACTGATGAGTTCGAACTAGGGACATCGTTTGACTATAAATATGGTGAATCATTGGAAACATTAGGGCTCACAAATCTCAAAGCTAATGGCATGATCCTTGGGAGGAATCGGTCAGATTTTGCGTTCGGCTCTAATTTTTGGGTGATAAAGCAGCGGGCATTTGACTTGCTGAAAGACTTTATGCACGGCGTTGAGTCTTACCCCATTGAACTTTTATCGCAAGGCTCTGAGGCGATAGATAGCTATCGTATCATCCAGATAAGAAATAATATATCGTGTCTTGATACTGAGCGGAGTGTGTTCGTAAAACAGCCGGGTAAAAAAGGGCCAGGGTATCCTTTGCATCCCGTGTTTCACCTGAATAAGATCCCCGTTAATTGCCACCTTTTTCGTGAAGTTTCGCAGGGTACATTTCTGTTTTGTACCAGCTGGTTTCGTGACGCAGTGATACAGCATGGGATCAAGGGCCTTATTTTTGAAGATATATATACCGGTGAAGAAATCAAAGCTTGAGAAGTTGTTCAAAGGTATTGTAAAGATAGCGAGTTGAAAAACCTCTTCTGTAATGGTTTCGAGCGAAAGATAGGTATTCAATCGCGCCAATTTCCATCGTTCTACTCAACCCATGCTTCCCTAACCTACTTTTGCACAAACACGTAAAACGAACATCCGAGGTACCTCCATGTGCCAGTGGTCGCTACCCCACCCCCCGTTTACAATAGAGCTCAGAAGCTAAGAGACAGCAACCAAGCCAAAGAAACACAGTCACAGAAATCCAGCCATAGATACTCTGCCAATGCATAAACCCGATACACACACCGCCATGCACCACCTGATTGGTCAGGTTCGTGGCGCCTTTCCCTTCCAGGCACCGGACAGCCGTCTATGCCAGCTGGAATGCCGGGGATGCTCCAAAAAGTTGCTGGAGTTTCTCGAACAGCAGGTGGAAGACTGGGAAGCGCGCCTGCAGGCGGGTGATAAGCCTACCTTGGGCGATATTGATAAACTCGCCAAACTGGCCAAAAAGATTCACGGTGCATTGAAGAAAAACGCCGTCGTATGACGATCGCACCACCCGGTGAATCACATGTCTCTCATATACGTATATTTTCCATGCGCCAGTATCAGCCGGTGGCAAGGTTTGGTCATGTCCGTTGTCGGCGACGCATAATGATGGTCTTCTTCATAAATGGAATGAAATCCGGTCTTCGTCGGGCAAAGGCGTGGCTGATAGGTTGACGGTTTTTGAGAGAGCGTCGTCAGGGCATCCTCAACGGAAGCACATTCCGAGAGCTGCAAAAGCGTGAGAAACGTCGGTGGCGGCAGACTCAAACCCGCTTCCTCATGGGCCCGCAGCGCCTCCGAGGGGGTGAGCCATTGCGCGGCCTGTATTTCATTTTGATCGATCGTCACCGTGGGTTGCGTCACGCGGGTCAGAAAAAACCAGGCATCAAAGCGTTTTGGCATAACCTCCGGCGTGATCCATCGGGAACAGTAGTTCAGATCATCCGGGCGGAGTTGAATACCCGCTTCTTCCCAGGTTTCCCGGCACGCAGCGCTGCGTGCCACTTGCTGCATGGCTGCCTCATCGAGATCACTCAAGGACGTCTGTTGTTCCCACTGCGGGCAATCCGCCAGTTCCGCTTTCCCCCCCGGAAACACCCAACTGCCGCCATGCACCTTGATCTTGTTGTTTCGTTGCAGCAATAACACCTCGATACCCCGCTCTGTTTCTCTCAGAACGACAACGGCTGCTGACAACACCGGCGTGACACCTGTCGCCACAGCGGGACTTTCCCTTTTGGTATCCTTCACACAGAATTCCTCAATTTTCTTGAATCCTATCACACTCCCTGCAATGCTTTGCGGAAGTCCGCCAAAAATATCGCACTGTAATCTAAGAATAAAGAACGACGGAACCCTTTATGAAAAACACCGGCATCACAAGTGCACTCATCACCACACTCACAGTGCTTACCAGTTTGCCCGCACTGGCGCAGGAACCCCTTACGTTTCGTCAGCTGATTGAGCACCTGCCCAACCTCCCGGCACAACAGGTGGCGCACAAAGTACGCACATTAAGCCAGGATGAACAACTGCAATTGTCCATCTACCAGGCGTTGGGCAGCTGGGTGCATCTGCGGGCCTGTGAGGCAGACGGGACCATTGTTGCGAACGTCGGCGGTATGCCCGTCAGCTGTCAGGAAACGTACCAGCAATGGGTGCAAACCATGCAGTTCTCGGGTAACGATCCGCAGGTGGCCTTCGCTTACGCCATGACCCAGCAACAGCAAGTGCTGGTCAGCATGCAATGCGCTTCCGGGGAGATGGATGCGCAAAGCTGCAGCCAATACACCAACACCTTGATGCAGTACAACAACATGATGCACGACACCACCCAAACCATCATCGACAACATGGGCGGCGGCCAGTGTGACAATCCGGGTGGGTATGACTATGCAGGGAATTATTGCCAGCCAAGGTGAGAAGCGTATGACCCACTGTCATCGATGTTTTTTCTCCCACGTCAACAGCCACTGCTTTCGATGCAACCCGCCCGCATAACCGGTTAAACTTCCGTCTGACCCCACCACCCGGTGGCAGGGAATCACAATCGCCAGCCGGTTGTGGCCGTTCGCTGTCGCTACGGCACGCACTGCGGTGGGTTTGCCCAACGCGTCGGCCTGCCGTTTATAAGAGGTGGTTTCGCCATAGGGAATCTTCAGCAGTTGTTGCCACACCGCCTGTTGAAAGGGCGTACCGGGCGACTGCAGCGGGATGGAAAAGGTGGTGCGTTGCCCAGCGAAGTACTCCTGCATCTGTGTTCGAGTCTGCGAAAGGATTGGATGCTGCCCCGGCAGTATCACCGCATTCAGTCGTTTTTTCACGTCCAGAAACTCGGTTTCCAGCGCACGTCGGTCCGTGAACTCCAGCATGATCAAACCATCATCGTTCGCCACCGCATACATCGGCCCGAGGGGCGTGGTAAAACGATCCAGGTGCAACAACACCTTATCCGAATGCGACGCGGCCTGAGCCCCCGTGGATTGCTCAAAACTGTGCTGGAAGCCACTCAGTGATTCATAGCCCATATCGTAGGCGGTGTCGGTCACCGAGTGCCCCTGTGAGAGATTCTGGTAGGCGAGATTGATGCGTAACATGCGTTGATACCCCTGAAACGTCATGAGGTGATGTTTGTTGAACCAGCGCCGGATCGACGCCGGGTCCAGCCCCCGAGCACGCAGATCGGCGTCTTTGATTCGTTGCTGTGGATAACGCTGTACCTCATCCAGCAGGGCCTGGATCTCGTCCGGCGTTGCCTCCAGATCCTGCATGGGCTTACACACCTTACAGGGGCGGTAGCCATGCTGCAGTGCCTGTTGTGTCGTGTCGACAAACAGCACATTTTCAGGCTTGGGTTTGCGTGCTCGGCAGGACGGGCGACAAAAGATCCCGGTGGTTTTTACGCAGGTGATGAACGCGCCTTCAAACTGGGTATTCTGTGTGCCGATGGCGGCGTATTTTTCATCAAAGCTGAGAGAGAGCATGGTCACGTCCAACGCTGAGGTGTCTAAAACATCAAAGTACCATGGGGTACGTGAACCGGCTACCGAAAACTGGACAAGTATGTTTTGGCTCACCTTTACAACCCCACGAATTCCATATATTGTATAAAAACTTTGGTTTTCTACGCACATCTTGTATGTCATACCTACAAGCGCACAGAACTAAGAGGGAATCCGGTGTGAATCCGGAACTGACGCGCAGCGGTAAAGGAGAACGAAAGCGACACGAATAGGGTACTTCCACGCTATTCAGGCACTGATCCAGCCGGGTCGGGAAGCCGTCGCCGTAGGCCACATCGCTTGAAGCTACTTTCAAGCCTGCTCCCAAGTCCGAAGACCTGCCAAAGTCCTTATCGAGTGTACTCGATAAGTGTCATTATGCCTTCGCGAACAGGGGTAGTGAGAACCGGCAGGAGCGTTACTTTTCGACGCTGAACCTCTGGCGATCCTGCGTGTGTTTTCCGTCCATAACGCGTCGTGAAGGGCGTCGGAAAAACACGCGATCAGAAGGATCACCTATGCACGGTGCACAACACGCTTTGGCCAAAATGCCTGCGGCAAACACGCTCTCTACTTCCACGACATCATCTTATCAGGTTATCAAACGCACCGGGGATGCCGTTCCCTTTCAGCCGGATAAAATTGCGGCCGTGATCACCAAAGCCATTCTGGCGGTCGAAGGGCAGTCGGCCTCCGGCTCAAGCCGCGTAAAATCTACCGTGGATCAATTGGTGAACGACATCACCCGGCGTATCACCACTCGACTGCCACAGGGCGGGGCGGTTCACATTGAGGAAATTCAGGATCAAGTGGAGCTTGGTTTGATGCGCCTGGGCATGCAGAAAACCGCTCGAGCCTACGTTTTGTACCGGGAAGCACATGCCCGGCAGCGACCAGCGCCTGTCAGCGCATCCGCCCCTGCGTTACAGGTGCGCAGCGAGAATGGAACGCTTCACACATTTGCACCCGAGCGTATCGCGCATCTGCTGGACCTCGCCTGTCAGCATCTCTCTGGCGTAAACACCGAGACCCTGTACAGCAGCATCCACAAGAGCCTCTACGACGGTATGCGCGAAGTGGATGTGCTCCCAGCCATGATTATGGCGGCACGGCAGCGGATTGAAGAAGACCCGGACTACGCTTTCGCTGCAGCGCGATTGTTGCGCCATCAGCTCGCTCAGGAAGCCGCGGGCCTGCTCAATCTCTCCCTGCCGCAATCCCTGGACACTGCCACTTACCAGCAATTTTTCCGCGCCAGCATTGAGCATGGCATCACCTGCGGGCTGCTCTCACCCGCACTGCAGGACTTCGACCTGGCACGTTTGGCAGAGGCGTTGTTGCCGGAGCGCGATCGTCAATTCTCCTATCTTGGTTTGCAAACCCTCTATGATCGCTACTTTCTGCACTGGCAAGACACCCGATTTGAGTTGCCTCAAGTGTTTTTCATGCGGGTCGCCATGGGGCTGGCGATACAGGAGGATCATCCCACAGAACGTGCCATTGAGTTCTATTCGCTCCTCTCATCGTTTGACTATATGTGCTCCACGCCCACCCTGTTCAATGCGGGAACGCCACGCCCTCAGCTTTCCTCCTGCTATCTCACCACCGTGCCGGACGACCTGGAAGGCATCTACGGTGCCATTCGGGATAATGCCCTGCTGTCCAAGTGGGCGGGAGGGCTGGGCAACGACTGGACGCCCGTGCGCGCCCTCGGTGCACACATTCGCGGTACCAACGGCAAATCCCAGGGCGTCGTCCCTTTTTTGAAAGTGGTGAATGATTCTGCTGTGGCGGTCAATCAGGGCGGCAAGCGTAAAGGTGCGGTGTGTGCGTATCTGGAATGCTGGCACCTGGATGTGGAAGAGTTTCTGGAGCTGCGTAAAAACACCGGCGATGACCGCCGTCGCACCCACGACATGAACAGCGCGCTCTGGATTCCGGATTTGTTCATGAAGCGGGTGTTTGAAGAAGGCGAATGGACCCTGTTCTCCCCCAGCGACGCGCCGGATTTGCATGACCTGTATGGCGCTGCTTTCGAAGCCCGCTACCTTGCGTATGAAGCCCAGGTGGACGAAGGCACACTCCGCCTTGCCAAGCGACTCCCTGCGGTGCAGCTCTGGCGAAAAATGCTGTCCATGCTGTTTGAAACCGGCCATCCGTGGTTGACGTTCAAAGACCCCTGCAATGTGCGCTCCCCCCAGCAGCACGCGGGCGTGGTGCACTCCTCCAACCTGTGTACCGAGATCACGCTGAATACTTCAGAGGATGAAATCGCGGTGTGTAATCTCGGATCGATCAATCTGGCCAACCACATCACCGCTGGCGCACTCGACCATGCCCGACTGCGGCGCACCATCCACACCGCCGTCCGCCTGTTGGACAACGTCATCGACATCAACTTCTACCCGGTGCCTCAAGCCGAAAAAGCCAACCTGCGGCATCGTCCCATCGGTCTGGGCCTCATGGGATTTCAGGACGCGCTCTACCAGCTCAAGCTTCCCTACGCGAGCATAGAAGCAGTGCACTTCGCAGATCAGGCCATGGAAGCCATCAGTTTTTATGCGTTGGAGGCGTCGGCGCTCCTCGCACAGGCACGCGGCACTTATCCCAGCTATGCGGGGTCGCTCTGGAGCCAGGGTGTACTCCCCATTGACTCGGTGCACCTCCTGAGCGAATCCAGAGGTGCAACCTATACCCTCACAGACACCACCTGTCAGCTCGACTGGCAGCCCGTCCGCGACCTGATTCAGGCACACGGCATGCGTAATTCCAACGTGATGGCCATTGCCCCCACGGCCACCATCTCGAACATTGTCGGGGTGTCGCAATCCATCGAACCGACGTATCAAAACCTGTTTGTGAAGTCCAACCTGTCCGGCGAATTCACCGTCATTAACGCGGCTCTGGTAGGCGAGTTGAAAGCCTTGCAACTGTGGGATGAGGTGATGATCAACGACTTGAAATACTACGATGGTTCGCTGCAGCAGATCGACCGTATCCCGGCGGAAATCAAAGCGCGCTATGCCACGGCGTTTGACATTGATCCGCGCTGGCTGGTGGAGGCTGCCGCCCGACGACAGAAATGGATCGATCAAGCGCAAAGCCTGAACCTCTACATGGCCGAACCCTCCGGCAAAATGCTGGACAATCTCTATAAAACGGCCTGGACGCGGGGTCTCAAGACCACCTACTACCTGCGATCGCTGGGTGCCACGCATCAGGAAAAACACTCGCTGGCCACCGGCGACGAACCCAGTGGCAAAGCCGAATTGATGGAGCGTACGGAAGTGGCCGAGCACACATCTACGGAAACGTCACCGGCTTTTTGTAGCCTGCTGGACCCGGAGTGCGAAGCATGCCAATGAACCCGAACGCTTCAAACAGCGAACGCCTCTACCTCCAGGAAAAATCCACCAACCGGGAAGCCACCATGACACCGAACTGGGATAATCCATTGCAGGCCGCCATTCCTGCATTGACTGCTCAAAAACCGCAAGCCGCGCCAACACAACAGAAAGCATCGCCAGAGCCGCTCAACCTGTTTCTCCCCCCCGTGAATCCGGAGGACAAACGCGTTGTGAATGGCAAGGCCGATATTAATCAGCTCGCCCCCTTCAAATATCCCTGGGCCTGGGAGTTTTTTCTCAACGCCAATAAAAATCACTGGACGCCGCTGGACATCAGCATGTCTCAGGACATTCACGACTACCATCACCGGCTGACCGTGGAAGAAAAGCATGTGTATGAGAATGTGCTGGCCTACCTGACCACGTCGGACATACTGGCCATGCGCAATATTGGTTTGGCCGTGATGGAAAAAATGAGTGCACCGGAACTGCAGATTTATCAGGCCCGCCAGGTGTACGAAGAGTCTCTGCACACCTGGACCTACCAGCACTGTATCGAGTCGCTGGGGCTCGATCAGGGGGAAATCTACAACCGCTACCGCGTGGTGCCAGCAATGCACCGGAAGATTCAGTTGGCCAACGAGCGGCTGGCGTCAATCATGACACCAGACATCGATCTGACCCGGAGAGATGATCTCGAGCAGTTCGCACTGGCCTACTTTTTCTTCGCCGCCATCTTTGAAGGCTGCTGGTTCTACAATGGCTTCAGCCCCATCTTTGCCTTGCAGCGCCGAGGATTAATGAAAGGCACAGCAGAGCAATTGCAGTACATCATGCGCGACGAAGTCATGCACTGTGCGTTTGGCCTTCGTGTGGTAAAACAACTGATGCTGGAAGAAAACCTCACCCTGCCGGAAAAGGCCGTGCAATCACTGTGGGAAGAGGCAGAGCAGGCTGAACAGGCCTATGCTGAGTTCCTCCTGGCAGAGCCGATACTCGGTTACAGCGCCGGGGAACACATCGCCCAGTTCCGGTTCATCGCCAACCGTCGAGCGAAACAGCTCAAACTGAAAGAGCCGTTTCCCGGCGCACAAAACGCCTTGCCGTGGCTGGATGAACAGGCCAGCATCCGCAAAGAGAAGAACTTCTTTGAAACACGAGTGACGGAATATCAAACCGGTGCGGCATTGGCTTGGTAGTCGCTGCCCACAGTGATTATTCCGTTTTAGGGGGTATTCACCCCCTAATCAAATGCAGAGCCTATGCCTTAAAACAGACGTCAAATCGTTCTGCTAACCGACTTAACCGCTTGTCTAACGTCCAGATAACGGCTCCCGGGGTAATTACCGTGGAGGCAAGCAGAATCATATCCACCAATCCACAACCCAAACCGTACAATTTCTCTCTTTCTATAAAACTGAGCACTTCATCCAACGTCGCCTGCTTGCTGAACTGCAACAAACCGATGTCGCTCAATGTTCTAGCTCTCGGCGCAGGCGGGGTGCCACACGCCAACTCGGCAACAACCATCGGGTGCGTTATTGCTAAATCCATCGCAAGTAGATGAATCAATGCCTCGTTGGATTGCTTAAAATGATGCACCCACACGGAAGTATCAATCAACACACTCATGGAGATAGTTTCTCTCTCCTACGGGGAATCTCCGTCATATCCGGGGATGTACCACCAAGCGCGGCCAGTCGTTTCGCCGCTTGCACACGCACAAAGGTTTTCATTGCTTCGCGAAAAAGCTCTGATTTATCCATATCCGGATCGGCCAATTCCAGAGCCTGATTGTAAAGCGAATCATCAATCGTCACGGTAGTGCGCATAAGAAGTGCCTGCAGATATATTTGATGCGTTTATGCATCAAATATATCATCAATGAACAGATTCTCAAAGCGAATCGCAGACTGCCGAAGAGGTTATCTATCAAACATGAGACTGCTTCAGACCAGCCCTGACAGGACGTTACTGACCAGCAGTATCACAAAACGCTTGCGGGTTGTCGCATCTTCTTTGGACATTCGCTCGAACCATTCCGTGATAATCGAAAACAATGCGATACCAATGGTGACCAGGAAGCCCTCCAGGGATGCTTTGAGCAATAACAGGGGGACAAATCCAAGCGCAATATAGCCACCATTTAACAGAGAAATTCGTCCTTGCCAGGCCATATACGTCGCTTCACTCAGTCAGATTACGGCGGTACAGCCCGATATTTCTCAACCAGCCGTGCATAGTGCTCTTCCCGGACTACCGCCAGCGTCTGCCAGATTCTGTCGGCCACTTCGGGGTGCTCTTGTGCGAACTTTTTGGAGAACACCAAAAAGTAGTCCTTTTTTTTGATCGGAGGGTCTACCCGTTCGATAAAGCTGAAATCATTGTCTTTAATCAGCGGGTCATAGTCGCTGCTTTGGCCTGCCGTGGCCGCAACGTAGCCACGCCGGACCATTTCGAATCCTGCTTCCGGCTTTTTGATTTCCGCGACCTCGATGTTGAGTTTATTCAATTCTTTCACGACGGAATACCCTGAAACGGCGGTCACCGTGGCATCCGCCGGCGTCACGGTTTTTCCGTCCCACCCAAAGGCGCTGTTTTCTTTGTGTTTATAGAAATGATATTTTAACTCGGTCACTCGTCGACTTTCATCCGGCTTACCCTCCTTGAGCGGGTACGCACAAAATTTTGCGCGATCCGCATTGTAAGAAAACACAAACGCACCGTCTATCTCGTTAGTTTCCAAGGACAGCAAGACTCGTTTATTCGGATACCGAACAATCTCCAGGGAAATGTTTTCCCGTTGAAAAGCCAGCTGAATCAACTCAACAGTAATACCCGGTGGATCAGCCAGTGCCTGCCCGTACCCCATCTGGATGGGGTAGTTCTGGATGTTCGAGAAGGCTAACCTGACCACATCGGGCGCAGTGTCACTGGCAACGCCAAAGCGCACCCCGAGTAGAAAAACAACTGCGCACACGAACGAAAGGGTGCGAGCGGGCGATCGCTTTTTCACTACGGTTTTTTTCATAAGATCCAGCACACGACCACCTGCTCAAGGGGTAAATTTTACGCACAGACTTTTTTACCATAGCCAAACGCGCTCAGCTTGTCACTATGCAGGCTTACCCGCTCACCGAATCAACTTCCCATTCCCTGCCAGAGCGGGAGCGCTCCAAAAAAGGAAAATCATGCTCGCTCACTCACATCCACCCAAACCTGATAAAACCCTACTGCTCGTAAATACTTCGAGACTTCGTACTCCAAATCGGGAATCATCTCAAGGTTATTTGTGCTGCCTAAAACACTCACCCCACTCTCTTCGTCGTCGTGCATTGCATCGACAACCTGCCAAACAAACAACGAAAATAACTCTGCAGACTGCGAATCTTTCACCCCAGAATCCAGAATTTCGGTCACCGACTTGGCATTGAACCGGTCTGCATAATGCCTCAGCAAACTGTGGATATGAGGGTATCTTTCAAACTTGATCACAGCACACTCCCCCCTTCCTTAATTATTGACAGTCTATCTGCCACCCACTTCAAATTGTATATCAACTCCTCAATCCGCATTTTTTTAGTAACCGTTAGAAAGTGATGACCCTCTTTTTCTTGATCCGGCTGAAACTTCATCCCAGGGGGAATATCTGCCTCAGAAAATACCCAAAAAACATCCACAGGCTTTTTCTTCCTCGACATCATCTTATGGACAAATTTGAGGTTCGTCCAAGAAGATGAAAAAGACAACCCCATCTGATCGTCAGGTAAAACCCATTTTTCGTCGGTCGAAAACTTGTAGTCACAGACTCTCACGCCCATGACAGTTCGGTATTTTCCTTCCGCCCTATCTTTATAAAGCGTCGGATGATCGCCACGCGGAATAGGTCGTAATCGGCGATTTTCGACACCCTGTATAATCTCCTTTAGATCAGTCAGGCATTTGTAATGCTTAACGTCCTTCATTCTTAAACTCTCCCTGTTGCTTCATTTCATTTTGTCACGCTTTCAAGCGTGGGCACATCCCAAACCCAAGCGTCAAAAAGCGACTAAATCCCTCAAAAAGGTAACATAACTCACAAAACGCATGCTGTCGCAGTCAATCGCTGCGCTCAGGGCGATACGTCCTCAGGTCGGCGTGGAATATCTGCCATATTACCCGACCCACTCGCCATGGCCAAAAACGCAACAATGTAGTCAATTTCCCGATCCACTTCCCGTACGCCCAGATAGATCTGTTTCTGAATGCCCGCCTCACCACAACGCACACCTCGAACCGGAAGTCGACCGGCGTACTCCTCTACCAGCCAGTCGGGCAGCGCAGAGACGCCCCGCCCAGCCGCGACCATCTGCAGCAGCAGTTCGGTAGTTTCCAGCGTTTTGTGTTGTTTGGGCGCACAGTTGGCCGGGTGCAGAAACTGCGTGAAAACATCCAGCCGCTCCACGTCCACCGGATAGGTGATCAGGGTTTCGCCATTCAACTGCTCAGGCGCTACGGTTTTTTGCTGCGCCAACGGGTGACTGAGCGGCACCACCAACACCTGCTCGTAATCAAACACCGGGGAAAAGTGCAGGCCAGACTTGAACAACGGATCTGGCGTGACCAGCATGTCGATATCATAGCCGAACAAAGCGCCAATGCCGCCAAACTGAAAGGCCTGCTTCACGTCAACATCCACCCCCGGCCACGCGTCCAGATAGGGCGCGACAACCTTTAATAACCACTGATAACAGGGGTGGCACTCCATCCCAATACGCAGGGTACCCCGCTGCCCTTCGGCAATTTGGTGCATCACCTGTTCCGCATGTTCGAACTGCGGTAACACCCGGTGGGCCAGCCCCAACAACCAGCGCCCTGCCTGGGTCAACCGAAGTGTGCGGCCTTCTTTCACCCACACCGGCGTGCTGATTTGGTGTTCCAGCTTTCGAATGGCGTGGGTGAGAGCGGGTTGTGTGAGGCAGAGTGCATCGGCAGCAGCCGTGAGTGAGCCCTGCTGCTCAACGGCACGGAGAATGGCCAAGTGATGACGTTCTAACATGGGGAAATCGAGCCTATTCGGATAAACGCAGGAAGCATACCATTTTTTAACTCCCGCAAACTGCCCCCTGCGATATACTGGAAGCACTATGACACCACTTCGCGCTCAACTCATCCCGCTCATGGGGCTTTGCCTGGCCTGCACGGGCTGGGCACAGAATCTACCGCTGGCACAAGCCGCTCTGGAGAGTAGGTGGCACCGGTTTTTCCCTTACACTTAACAGAGCGGGTACTCAGAAACCTTCTCAGTGAATTTTCCGTAGTCGATTTGAGGATTTCGACAGAGATTGTTTCCATCAATTCTAACGTTCTGAAGTTTTTTTAAATCTTTTATACCAGGAATGGGGCCGCTGAATTGGTTTTTGTTAACACTGATGTTTACGAGTTCAGTTAAAGCTGAGAGTTCGGGTAGCTTGCCGCTGAAACTGTTTTTTCTTACCGAGAACGTGTGCATCTTGGTTAAGTGGGATAAGTCAGGCAGGGTTCCACTGAGTTGATTATCGTAGAGCATGATTTGTAACAGGTTTGATGATGCTGAAATGTCGGGAAACGGGCCGGTCAACAGATTGTTCTGGAAGTTTATCCCGTTTAATTCAGTAAGATTTGTCAGATTGGGAATACGTCCCGTAAATTGGTTATTGCCGAAATAGGCAGAACGAAGTTCCGTTAACTCTGTTAGGTCGGGCGCGGAACCCGTAAATTGATTTCCATGTAAATCAATGGCTCTCAATTGCTTTAATTCGCTTAAAGCCGGAACACTTCCAGTGAGTTGGTTACTATGAACGCTAAAGCTACGCAGATTAACTAACGCGCTCAACACTGGAAGTTTCCCTTTGAGTTGGTTCGATGGTAATTTGATGTCATCAACATGTCCGCCTTTACATTTAATGCCATACCACTGGCAAACATTTTGATTCTGCAACCATCCGCCGCTTTCAATCCATAAGTTTCCACTAGTTTCATGGAATAGATTCACTAGCGTTTGGCACTCTATGACTGGAATTGTACTGGCTGATGAGCAAGCAAAACGTTCAAACTCACCGGCCTGTGTAACAGCATTTTCTCATAGGTAGAACATTAAGCAGCTACGTAGCGTAACTCAATGATATTAATATGGATTCATTCTGCGATAAGGTAGATTGTTAGTCGCCAAACAATCAACCAACCCTAAAGCAGAATGAATCAACGTAAATTTACCACATTTCTCGAAAAACTCACCCATTCCCTCAGCCCAGATAAGATCACGGATATCGCCAGACAAGAAGATTTCTGTGTTCGACAGAGACGAATTACGCCATTTAAACTGGTCACGTGCCTGATTGCCGTGATGGCCTCTGGCACCATCGAAAGTGTGGCAGACATTCAGCGCCGATATTGTGAATGGTCTGACAGCAACATCACTTATCGCGCCTTTCACAACCAGTTTTCGAAGCCCGAGTTTCCAGAGTTTATGCGCGAAG
>JBPJFY010000007.1:0-219270 GCA_051208045.1 Oleiphilaceae bacterium G1-8 | reverse complement strand
GCTCGTTGAGGGACGTGAAATGCGTATCAAGAGGCTAAGTAGGTTTGCAATCTGCTTTTTCCGTTCAATTACAGTCAGGAAACGCACTGTGCAGCAATCGCGCACTTAAGTCCGACAGGCTCCTAGCCTGAAATGTGAAATATGCGAAAAATGGAGGCGTGGAGAGCGGTCCGACAGAAAATGGCTGCTCAGGGCTCAGTGGTCACGATAGCGGTGGCTCAGCTGGGAAAACTCATCGAGCATTTTTTGCTCGCTTTTGGATTGTTCCCGCTGCTCTTGCTGTCGGCATTGATGGATGTGATCCTGCATTCCCTTGGTTTTTTCGTGCGCAAGCCGCCAGGCTTGAGTACACACACCAACCTGCTGCTTCATCACCTGCAGTTTTTTTTCCTGCTGGGCGAGCGCGACACCCAGCTGCTGCATAAAGTTCTGATAATTCGCGTAAAGTGAGACATGCAGTTGCGCCCCATCCCCCCGAATCTTTTCCTGGTAATCACGCATGTAGATTTCGAGCTGCGTATAACGCTCCTGCTCCATGCGCAGGGCATTTTGCGCCTTGGCCAATGCATCCAGCGCGGATTTTTCCTTCCGCACGGTCAGTTCCAGCACCACACTGAGTCGTTCCGAGCGTTTAGGCATGCACTATCACCCTGCTCCCGGGCCGCCACGCCCGCCTATCACCGGCTGGATTCGAGTCTGCTGTGCCTGCTGGGGCTTGGATTCCCGGGCAATGACCTGTTTGAGCTGAACTGCGCTTTCATCAAATCGGGCACTTTCGCCCAGCCCTTGCTGCAAAAAGCGCCGCATATGCGGCATGCGTTCGATGGCGAAATCGGTATCCGGGTCCGCCCCCGGCACATACGCCCCCACACTCAACAGATCCTTGGTCTGATTAAATTTGGCCATCGCCTGCTTGAAGGCCTGAGCGGCTTTTAAATGCTCAGGGGGCACAATTTGTGGCATCACACGACTAATCGATGCTTCCACATCAATGGCCGGGTAATGGCCTTCTTCCGCCAGTGCACGGGACAACACAATATGGCCATCCAAAATCGCCCGGGAAGCATCCGCAATGGGGTCCTGCTGATCGTCGCCTTCCGTCAATACTGTGTAGAACGCGGTAATTGAACCGCCGCCGGGCATACCGTTACCGGCACGCTCGACTAACTGGGGAATCTTGGCAAACACGGACGGTGGATAGCCTTTGGTGGCAGGCGGTTCACCCACAGCCAAGGCAATTTCCCGTTGCGCCTGTGCAAAACGGGTCAGTGAGTCCATCAGCAACAACACTTTTTTTCCCTGATCCCGGAAGTATTCCGCAATACGTGTGGTGAGCATGGAGGCGCGCAATCGCATTAACGGTGAGTCATCGGCGGGCGAAGCAACCACCACAGAACGCGCCAGACCTTCCTCTCCCAGGATGTCTTCAATAAATTCTTTGACTTCGCGACCTCGCTCACCGATCAAGCCCACCACCGTGATATCCGCATCGGTAAAACGGGTCATCATGCCGAGCAGCATACTCTTACCCACGCCGCTGCCAGCAAACAAGCCCAGCCGCTGCCCGACGCCCACACAGAGCACACTGTTGATGGCGCGAATACCGACATCCAAATGGGCGCGAATCGGCGCACGCCGAAGCGGATTAATAATCTCGCCTGTCATGGGCACATGGGCCTCTGGTTGCAACGGCCCCAAACCATCCAGCGGCTGACCCGCCCCATTCAGCACACGGCCCAGCAATGTAAAACCCACGGGAATCTGCGTGGCACTTGCAATGGGCGTAACGCGTGCTCCCGGGCGCAGGCCATCAATTTGAGTGAGCGGCATGAGAAAGACCTTGTCTTCGGAAAAGCCGACCACCTCTGCTTCCACCTGCATGGATTCAGACGCAGAAATCAAACACCGATCTCCCACGACCATGGGGCACCCCACACATTCCAGCGTGAGCCCGACCATCCGCGTCAAGCGCCCACTGATTTCAGGAGCAACTAATTCAGGCACCCCCTTCAGGTATTTTTCGAATCGGTCAGGCAGTATCTGGGTCATGCTCACCCGGCTCCACTGATGCGCGTGACCTTTCGCCCTCCGCCACTCGCTTTTTCTCCGCAGGTGACGCCTCGTCACCTTCTTTCTCAGGTTCAGTCACAATACGGTTTTTATCCGGTGCATCGCTTTCGAAAAGCTCATCATTCTCCGGGACGTCATTGAGATCCATGACGTCATCGCCCATCATCCCATCCCCGGCATCGCCTGCGCCTTCAATTTCAGGCGCTTCTGCTTCGCTTGCTTCCACCGGGCCGACATCAATACTCTCAGCCTCATCAGCCTCATCAGCCTCATCAGCCTCATCAGCATCATCAGCAGGTTCATGCGCAGCCACCTCGATGGGCTCCTCCATGACACTGCGGTGCAGGTCGCTCATTTCATTCAGGGATTCTACCAGCTCCGGCACCTGCTCTTCTGGCTCTTTTCGATTGGCGTTCTCCAGCAGACTTTGCACTGTTTTCTGAAAGCGCTTATCCACCGTGAAATCCACTACGCTCTGGGCGGTTTCTACGCGACAGCCACCCGGCAGGATTTCTGCATCCACGACGAGAACGGCTTCCGCATCCAGTGCGTTGGCTGCCTGCTCGGCAAGCGCTTGATCCTGTTCATGGATATGAATGCGCATACTTGCCCGAGTGGAAGGTAACAGTGCCAGCGCGGCCTTGACGACAGAGAGAATCTGGGAGGAATCGGTCTTGATTTCGCGCATCACCACCGCACGACTGATGGCGAGCACCATGTTGAGCAGTGCCTGCTCCAACTGATCCTCATGACGCTTGATGGGGTCCAGCAATTCCTCCATGATGTTCTGCAGGCGAGTCAATGACTCCCGCACTTCGCGCTCGGTGGCGTCGTGCGCTTCCTTTCGGCCTTGCGCCTGCCCTTGTTCGAGCCCCGTTGTTCGTCCTTCCGCAATGCCTTCGTCGTACCCTGCCTGGTACCCTGCCTCTCTGCCTTCGCTGAACCCTTCTTCATGCCCGGCAGAATGCGCATCCTGGCGTATCTGCTCCAGGTCGTCGGCGGTCAGAGGCTTGATTTCGGGTTCTTCGTCGCGAATTTCATTGCCGCACTCATCCATCGCCGGCAACTCCCAGCGCTCATAGGCCGTCAGATTCGAGGCTTTGATGGTTTTGCTGCGCGGAGGTTTTTCCATAGGACTGTCTCACAGGGTCAGTCGGGGTAACGCTCACGATCAGAGCATTTCCTCGCCACTGCCACCCAGTACAATTTCGCCCGACTCTGCCAGTTTTCTGGCAATCGTCAGAATGTCTTTCTGAGCCGTTTCCACTTCACTCACTTTCACCGGCCCTTTCGCTTCCAAATCATCACGCAGCAGCTCGGCGGCGCGCTTGGACATGTTCTTGAAGATTTTCTCTTTCACCTCCTCATCGGCACCTTTCAACGCCAGAATCAGCACATCGGAAGACACTTCCCGCAGCAGCACCTGAATGCCCCGATCGTCCACATCCTTGAGGTTATCAAACACAAACATCAGATCTTCAATTTCCGTACCCAAATCTGCATCCACTTCTTTGATCTGCTCCATCAAATCCGCTTCGATCGTAGTATCCATGAAGTTCATAATATCTGCAGCGACTTTTATGCCGCCAATTTTGCTCGTTTTGGTGGACGATCCGCCGGAGAACTGTTTCTCCAGTATATCATTCAGCTCCTGCAGCGCCTGAGGCTGTACCGAATCCAGTGCGGCAACACGCATAATGACATCCAAACGCACCTTTTCATCCAGATTGCAAAGCACTTCGGCCGCCTGATCCGAATCAAGATAGGACACCACAATGGCCTGAATCTGCGGGTGCTCATAGCGAATCACATCCGCCACTGAACGGGCTTCCATCCATTTCAAGGTATCCAGCCCGGTAGTGTTTCCCCCGACCAGAATCCGATCGATCAGACTCGCGGCTTTTTCTTCTCCCAAGGCCTGGGTGAGCATCGCACGAATATAGTCATCGGCACCGATACCCAGACCGGTTTGCCCACCAACCGCCTCCAGAAACTCAAGCGTTACCGCTTCCACTTGTTCCTGCGTGACATCGTGCATGGCCGCCATGGCGGTACCCACACGCTGCACTTCTTTCGGCCCCATGTGCTTCAGAATCTGCGCGGCATCCGCCTCTCCCAACGACATCAACAACACCGCTGCCGCGTCCACACGCGACAGCTTGGGCAGCTTTTTATCGCCTCCCGCTTCGTCAGTCATCCACGTTTACCCATTGTCGTACCACTTGTGCCACCCGCGCCGGGTCTTCCGCAATCAACCCTTTCAACGCGTTAATCTGTTTATCATACCCCTCAGACGCGCCCGGTAACAGGAACTCATCCGTCGCACTCAAGGTCACTCGATCCATACCACCACCCGATTCCAGGTCATCCAGCGTCGCCAGACCTTCATCATCGCCAGCCAGGGCAAGTTCTTTCTCATGAGCGCCACTTGCCGCCAGATTCTTTAATGCCGGCCGCACCAACCCGAGCAACAGGATCAAGATGAACAGCAGCGCCATCGCGGGCTTGAGCAACTCCAAAAACCAGGCCTGCTCCCAGAACTTGGGCGCTTCCAGTGGCACCACTTCTTCCGGCTGGAAAGGACTGTTGATCACGCTCACACTGTCCCCCCGCGCTGCAGAGTAGCCCACCGCATTGCGTACCAGTATAGTCAGTCGTTCCAGTTCTGCCTGCGGCCAGGGCTCATAAGTGAACTCACCGGTCTCAGGATTAATTTTCTTAATATCATCCACAACAACCGCCACTGTCAATCGCTTTACACGCCCCTGCTGCTGCTTGGAGTAGCTGATGGTGCGATCCACCTCATAGTTACGGGTCGCCTGCTTACGAATATCTGCCAGGTTTTGCCCACCTGCACCCGGTCCCCCCTTCGCCACTTCAGGGGCGTTCGCGGCACCCGGCGGCTGATTGGACAATGCACCAGGTACGCCGCCACTCCCGCCGGACACACGCTGCTCATCCACCGTCTGCTCACTGCGCAGGGCCTGAAGATCCGGATTGAATACCTCCTCCGCCGTTTCCACCGCAGAAAAGTCAATGTCGGCCGACACTTCCGACCGAAAACGCCCCATGCCTGCGACAGGCTCCAGAATACTGTTCACACGACGCTTGAGCACATCTTCCATTTTTCGAGTGTAATCAAACTCTTTCGTTGCCAACTTCGCTGAGGAGTCCTCTTCATCTTCCGTCAACAATGCGCCTTTATGATCCACTACGGAAATGTCTTTCTTATTCATTTCCGGCACGCTGTTGGCAATCAAATTCACGATGGACTTCACCTGCTCCGCCGTCAGATCCCGCCCGGCATACACCTCAACGAAAACCGACGCGGTGGGGCGTCGCTGATCTCGAACAAATACGGTACGCTTGGGGATGGCCAGATGCACGCGCGCCTTGCGTATATTGCGCATACTGGCAATCGTGCGCGAAAGTTCGCCTTCCAGCCCGCGCCGATAGCGTGTTTGCTCCATAAACTGGCTGGTGCCCAGCCCCTGATCTTTGTCGAGTAACTCGAAGCCTACCGCCTCATTATCCTTGATGCCTGCGGCCGCCAGCTTCAAACGTGCCTGGTAGATACTGTCCGACTCCACCAGCAAAATGCCCGTTTTGGGATCGACTTTGTAGTTAAACCCATTTTCATCCAGAATCGTGCTGATTTCTGCGGCATCATAATTCTGCAGGTTGGTGATCAATGGCTGATAGCTCGGGTCCTGCGCCCACAACACCACCGCGAGCCCCAACGCAACACTTGCCGCCAATCCGACCATCAACCCCACCTGACGGATCAGGCTCAGTTTGTTGAATCCCAACAACATATCATTCTGGGACTCGGAAACTGCCGGCAGATCGTTATCGTCCGGCAGGTCATTTATTTCAGCAGGTACACTGGCCATAGGGGTATCCGTCGTGGTTAGTCATTACTACAGTTACACACTTCAAATTCATCGCCTATACAGGCATTTTCATGATCTCTTCGTACGCCTGAACCATTTTGTTTCTCACCTGGGTCAAGGCCTGAAAGGAAACCGACGCCTTCTGCGATTCAACCATTACGCGCGTAATATCAATGTTGCCATCACCGCGCTCGTATGCCGTACGCATATCACCCGCCACCTTTTGCTGGTCATTGACCGTATTGATGGCTTTGGCAAACATCTCCTCAAATCCCGGAGGCTTTTCCACCCCTTTGACACCCCCGATATCCGTGGGGCGAATGTCATTATTGACGGGGTTCGGACGTTGCATTTGAGTACGCATCATGCGCATCTGATCCAGCACTGCGGAAATATCTGCTCGTTCTACCATGGTACTCTCCTGCGAAACGATCACTCTACACAAGCAATTGCATAAGCCATGCCAGAAGAAATATTAATATACATTTCATAATGTTATAGAACATCAAAGACTACAGAGATTCGCCAGTGACAAAAAACCAGCGCCCAGGGAGACGAGAAAACAAGGAGAGCAATGGAAAAAAAGGCGCTCGAAGCGCCTAATATGGAGAAGAATTCAGTATTTCATCAGCGTGTTCAGGGCGTGTTAACACCCTATGCTGCTGACAGTTCGGAGTCCAGGTCAATACCATGCTCACGCATCTGAGCCAGCTTATATCGCAAGGTGCGCGGACTGATCCCCAGCCGCTCTGCCGCCAGCTTTCGCTTGCCACACTTACGAATCGTATCAATAATAATTTGGAACTCCCGTTTTTTCAGGTCGCCACCCAATCCATTAAAGGCATCTTCGGCACTCTCCCCGTCTGCGATAGGTGACGACGCCTCATCCCAGGCATTCAAGACGGGTTCCTCACCAAGACCCATCCCGAATCCACCGTCATCTGCGATCGCCATCCATCCGTGCCCCGTTCCATCCAGGCACAACTCTTCGGCTTCAATCAGCCCGCCGTGCTGCAGCACGATGGCGCGTTGAATCGCATTATCCAGTTCCCGTACATTGCCAGGCCAGCGGTAGTTCACTAAAGCCTGCTTGGCAGACTCACTGAATCGAACACCGGTCAGCTTCATTTTCACCAGGTGATTACCAAGTAACCGTTCCGCCAGTGGCACAATGTCCGCCGTACGCTCCCGGAGAGGTTTCCAATGAATGGGAAATACACTCAGTCGATAGTATAAATCTTCGCGAAACTTCCCTTCCTGTACGTACTCTTTCAAATCCCGGTTGGTGGTCGCCAACACGCGCACATCCAGTGGTATGGTTTTGCGGCCACCCACGCGCTCCACTTCTTTTTCCTGCAGCACCCGCAACAGCTTGGCCTGCAAGCCCAAATCCATCTCGGAGATCTCGTCTAACAACAAAGTACCCCCATTTGCCTGCTCAAATTTGCCTGGCGTGCTCGTGTACGCGCCGGTAAATGCTCCTTTTTCATGGCCAAACAATATGGCTTCCAGCATATTTTCAGGAATCGCTGCACAATTGATCGCCACAAAGGGCTGGCTGGCCCGGGAGGAGCTGGCGTGGATAAATCGAGCCAGCACTTCTTTACCGGTACCGCTTTCACCCGAGATCAGCACAGTAGAGTCGACCGCGGCAACTTTTCGCGCCATCTGGAACAATCGACGGCTGAATTCATCCACCGCGACCGGATTAGTATCACTCTGCTGCACCTCGCCTGCCACTACGCGTTTGACCGCCCGAATCAGTGTCTTGGGATCAAACGGTTTGACCAGGTAGTCGATCGCGCCAGACTGAATGGCGCTCACCGCCTGACTGACCTGCCCATACGCGGTCATCAGAATCATTGGCAGCCCCGGAAACTTCGCCTGGACCGCCTCCAGTAAAGCAATGCCATCCATGCCCGGCATATTCACGTCACTCACCACCAGATCAGGTAACTGCTTGTCCAGCAGCGGCAGTGCAGCTTCCGCCGAGTCTGCGGTGTAGCAGGCAAATCCGGCCATTTCAACCGTAGTCTCCAAGGCCTCTCGCAGATCCCGGTCATCTTCTACAATTAAAATACTTGTTTTTTTCATTGCTCTTCTCCACTGTGTAGCGCATTGCTACGCGTAAACTGCTGGCCAATCAGGATCTCAGTTGGCTCGGGGCATGACGATACGTGCTATCGCACCCGTCTCCGTCGACTGAATGTCAAACGTGCCCTTGTGCGCTTTGGCCACCGCCATCACCACCGGCAAACCCAACCCGGTACCCTGTGGCTTTGTGGTATAAAATGCTTCTTTCAACTTTGTCTCCGCACCTGGCGAAAAACCCGACCCATTATCCCGAATCGTAATCGCCACAGAATGCTCTGCCGTCACCGCCATCGTCACTGCGATGTCCGCCCGACCATTAACCGCTTCAATACTGTTATTCACCAAGTTCAGGCACGCGCCGACAAGTGCTTCCTGATTACAAAGAATTTCTACGCTCTTCGCTTCATTTCGCCAGGAAATATGCGCGCCTGAGCGGGAAACCACCCCCTCCAGCGCATGACGGAACGCGTGCTCAAACTGCCCGAGCGACACACGCTCTGCCAAGGGTGTTTCTCCCTTCGCAAAGATCAACATATCCCTGACCTGCTGCTCCAGATGCACCAGTCGTGACATCAATTTGTCGGCACACTTGACGCGCATAACATCGGCCAGTTCCGGTTGAGCCAGATGGCCGGCATACAACATGGCCGTCGACAACGGAGTTCTGATTTGATGCGCCAGGGATGCGACCATCCGCCCCATGGCCGACAGCCGCTCATAGCGACTGAGCCGCGCCTGCAAGTCTCGGGTTTCCGTCAAATCGGAAAGCAAAATTAACTGGCCCGGTTCCTGGTCAATGGACCGCAGCGAAATACTGACACGCCGACCATCCTTCAAAGATACTTCGTGACCATCATCTTTCCGTGGCGCAAAACATCGCTGAATGACATCCAGCCACTTCTCGCCCTCCAAGGGCTCACCCAGCAGATCGATGGCAGCGGCATTACACATCTGAATCAACCCTTGCCCATCAATAAGCACAACACCCGCAGGCAGTAAGTGCAATAAAGACTGCAGCCTCCGACTGGCCATTTCCCGGGCCTCCAGCTCCTGCTGTCGACGCTCAATCTCGTCCGTCAACTCAGAAGTCAACCGATTGACGCGCTCTTCCAGCTGGTCATAGGCATTCGTCAGGCGGTCCGTCATACTGTTAAACAGCTCAATAAACGGATTCAGCCCGGTCAATCGCTGCTCCCAGTCAGACGTTCCTGTTGACAGATGAGACCAAGCTGAGCGTGCTGCCTGAATGTCCTGAACCAATTTATCTGCCTTGAGATCAACCACCGTTCCCGTTTGGTTTTGCAGAGTCCGGGCGCCTTTGTCACAACCCAGTGTATTGATTTTTTCAGCCGTTGTTAGAAACCGTGCAATGCATTGCACCAAAGCGTCGTTTCGACCGGACCGGTCAGCCACATTCGCTGCCACCCAGGCAGGCAGTGACACACCTTGATGACTTCGACTCTCTGATGTTGTCTGCATACTCAAGCTCATGGCCCACCCCAGTTGGAAATCTGCCCAAACATAATTCGCTCACACTGACACCAGTAATGCACAGGGCGTTCCAACTATTTATTCTTTATTATTTTCATTATGTTAGGACAGCAAAGCAGAGACTTGAGAAACGAACAGTCAAGGATTTGACGGAAAAACCGGGAGGAAGAACACGAAGACTGGGGCGCAACTAAAGAGGGGTACAACAAGAGAAGAGAGGTACAGCGAGAGGAGAGAACAGAGCACCCCGCTGGAGCGAGGTGTACGGCACAACGCTGAACTAATGCATCTGAACGACGACAGTTAGTCGCCTTTCAATTCATACTTGCGGACTTTTTCAACTAATGTCGTTCGACGAATACGTAGCTTTTCAGCCGCACGCGCCACAACGCCACCACTTTCATCCAGTGCCTGCTGAATCAGGGACTTTTCCAGATTGGCCAGATAATCTTTCAAATCAATCCCGTTAACCGGCAACAATGCCGGACTGTCCAAGCCGACAAGCCCCTGACTGGCGGGCAGCATATCTTCTTCAAAGTGCACCGGCTCTTCAGTGTCTTCAATATGACGGAATTTCGCAGGCAGTTCACTGATCCCCACGACGCCATACGGATACATAATTGCCAGGCGCTCCACCAGATTCGCCAGCTCCCGCACATTCCCGAACCAGTCATGACGACACAAGCTCATGATCGCGGCGGAATTAAATCGAATCGACCCGCGCTTCTCCTTTTCCATTCGGGAAATCAGCTCGTTGATCAATAGCGGAATATCTTCCACCCGCTCTCTAAGCGCGGGCATTTCGATGGGGAAGACATTCAGGCGATAGAACAAGTCCTCCCGGAATTCGCTGGTTTTAATCATTTCCTCCAGGTTCTTATGCGTGGCAGCGATGATACGCACATCCGTATTCAAGGTTTTCGTACCACCGACACGCTCATAGGTGCGCTCCTGCAAAACACGCAGGATCTTCACTTGCATATTGAGCGGCATGTCGCCAATCTCATCCAAAAAGAGCGTGCCGCCCTCCGCCAGCTCAAACCGCCCTTTTCGATCAGAGATCGCTCCGGTAAACGCTCCCTTTTCATGCCCAAACAGCTCACTCTCCAGCAATTCAGCCGGTATGGCACCGCAGTTGACCGGCACAAATGGCTTGTTCCGACGCAGGGAGTTGTAGTGTAAGTTTCGGGCAACCACCTCTTTTCCCGTGCCACTCTCCCCGGTGATCAGCACACTCACATCCTTGTCTGCCACCTGTCCCATCAATTCCCGTACGTGATTGATGCCGCGACTGGTCCCCACCAGGCTGCGAAACAGCTGCACCTCACGTTGCAGTCCACGTTGGGCGCGCGCCAGGTATTGCTCACGATACACCTGAGCCCGATAAATGTTATCCACGAATCGGTTGTATCGACACGGCCACTCCAGACATGCGATTACCCGCCCGTGTGTGAGCTCTTCGCTGTCATCCTCTTCCACCGGATCTCCGGAAAGGATGAATGGCAAGCCGGGCTCCCACTCGCCCACATACTCCATCACCTGATGAATGTCCGCCTTTTCTCCGCCGACAATCGCCACCACGATTTCGTCTTTTTCCAAGCCATCCAACGTGCTTTTTTGCTTCAGCTCTGACCCCGTCCGCTCAATGACTTCTTCACCAAGAAAACGCAGAATCAGGGAAATCTCACTTCTTACCGCCTCGTCATCATGAACCAGAAGGATTTTCATTTCCCGCAACATGTAATCACTACCTTACCAATTTTTATTCTGTTTATGCGCACACCGCTGACCATGAACTCCTGAAGCAGAAGACAGCAGCATGAATGGGCCGACAATATTCCTTTAAAAAAGGACAGATACTCTCGTTTATTAAAGTACGCAATTAAGAGTGAGTCAAATAAATGACGACGACAAGCAAAGTTTGAAGACGGTTCGTGACAATAGACACTTTTTTGGCAGGAATCTAACAGGGGAGTTGCTTACTTATATTGATTCAGATAATTCTTAATCGCTCGCTGTTCCTGGTTTAGTCGACCTAACTCTTCAGAGGCAGCCGTTTTCAAAGCGGCGGTTTTCTCGTGCAAACTTCGGTAAGTGGACATCAACTGATCCAACTGAGCCTGAACCACCTCAATATCCAGTGAGCCGGCATTGACCTCTTCCATCACCTCTCTTGTGACGATATTGATCGCATCATCCAATTCTTCCAACTGACGCCAGTTTTGCGCTTCAAATGCACCAATGATTCCCGCCTCAAGCAGAGACAGCTTCTCCAGCAGTTTATTCACTCTCCAGTCCTTCTGTTTAATCAATCGTTAACGACGGTGGAACCTGCCTGCGAACAAAAAAGAAACAAAGCGTAAAATTTGGTCGCGCTGTGCATTACTTCACAGAGGAAATTCGACCCCTTTCCTGGGATTGACAAGCATTCCCCCTAATGAGAACCCTATCACATTTTAATGGTGCAGGCTTCTCGGAAAAGCATCGCTGTTTAGTCCATTATTAACCAACAAGTTCAGAGTAGCACAGGTAAACCTACATGAGTGATGTGATGAAATCTGTTTTTAAAGTCAATAATAAAAAAAGATCCACACCAGACATTCACTACCCAAACACCACAACCCGAACAAATCAAACAAAACTCGCTGAAAATGACATCGAGTGGGATTTAAGCGCCCATGCGCCGCTTAAATCCAGCGCCCAGGAAAAATTCCAATAATAACGATAAATAGCACGACTCTTTACTTAGGGAGGCCCCAGACAGGAAACTGTTTGGGGTATTTTTTTGCCCGCTGAAAACGTCATTGTGGCAGGCGTTCCTGCAAGACGAAAAAAAACCGGCGCTTCGCCGGTTTTTTTTGAAGGGCTGAGGGTTATGACAAGAACTTGATCATCACCCCGGCAGCAACGGCCGACCCAATAACACCTGCCACGTTTGGCCCCATGGCGTGCATCAACAGGAAGTTCTGAGGATTCGCCTCCAGGCCAACCCGGTTTGAAACCCGCGCAGCCATTGGCACGGCAGACACGCCAGCGGAACCGATCAACGGATTGATCTTCTCTTTGGACACCGCATTCATCAGCTTCGCCATCAAAACGCCCGTGCCGGTGCCCACACAAAATGCCACCAGACCCAACATCAAGATCCCCATGGTCTGAATATCCAGGAACTTGTCTGCAGACAACTTACTGCCCACTGACAGACCCAGAACGATGGTGACAATGTTGATCAACGCGTTTTGTGCCGTATCACTCAGACGATCCACAACTCCACACTCTTTCATCAGGTTACCGAAGCAGAACATTCCCAGCAGCGGAGCCGCATCGGGCAGGAACAGTGCAACAAGAATCAATACCACAATCGGGAAAAGAATTTTTTCCAGCTTGGTGACCGGTCGTAACTGCTGCATCTGAATCTTGCGCTCTTCGGCAGTGGTCAGCGCGCGCATGATGGGCGGCTGAATCAGCGGTACCAACGCCATGTAGGAGTACGCCGCGACTGCGATTGCCCCTAACAGATGCGGGGACAGCAAGCTCGCCACATAAATTGACGTTGGACCATCAGCACCACCGATGATACCAATGGCCGCTGCCTCCTCAATAGTGAAAGGAACCAATCCCGACGTGGACAGCAGTGCGGCACCAATGACTGTACCAAAAATGCCGAACTGCGCCGCCGCACCCAACAACAGCGTTTTCGGGTTTGCCAGCAAAGGCCCAAAGTCCGTCATTGCACCCACGCCCATGAAAATGAGCAGAGGAGCAACCGTACTCATGATGGCCACAGAGAAGAAGTTATACAGCATCCCGTTGCTGAATCCCTGATCGGATGCCAAAAACGAAGCAGATTCATGCATGGCTGCATTGGACGCTTTGTAGGCTGCTGTCAATTCGTGCCGGAACTCTGCTGTGATTGCCTGTGAAGGATCAATACTCATATTAAACACTGCCGCCAGATCGTGCAGCTGTGCGGCTGTGCCCAAGTGGATCATGTTCTCCACGGCGCTCAGAGCCAAACCCGCCTCCGGGATATTGGCCAAAACACCACCAAATCCAATAGGCAGCAGAAGCAAGGGTTCAAAGCCCTTCTTGATGGCAAGATAGATTAGACCGAGACAAATCGCCATCATTACCACCTGACCAATCGTCAGGTTGTAAAAACCGCTGCTTGTCCACAGGGTGATAAGTTTATCCATGTTTACAAACTCGATTAATTCAAAGTTAGAAGCGTATCGCCTACGGCTACGGCATCGCCCACGCTCACGGAAATGGAACCGACCGTGCCCGCCTTGGATGCACGAATTTCAGTCTCCATCTTCATGGCTTCGAGGATGATCAATACATCACCTTCCTGAACGGCCTGGCCTGCAGATACCACCACTTTGAAGATGTTTCCGGCCAACGGCGCTGGCACAGGCTCACCGGCGCCACCTGCAGCAGGGGCAGGAGCAGGAGCAGCAGCGGCCGGTGCGGCAGCTGGCGCAGCACCCACAGCAGCCAACTTGCTGATGTCGCCACCTTCTTCCACTTGCACAACGTATTGTTGCCCGGAAACCGTCACGGTATACACTTCTGCGCCACCACCGGATTTGGCCGAAGCCTTCGCCGGTGCCACATCATCCGCGGATGGCATGGGCTCGAATTTCGACGCGTCGCCTCGATTTTCGAGAAACTTCAAGCCAATCTGGGGGAACAATGCATAGGTCAACACATCATCCACTACGGCATCGGCAAGCTTGAATCCTTTCTCTTTTGACAGCTCTTCCACTTCCTTGGTCAACTTGTCCAGCTCTGGCTCAAGCAAATCTGCGGGGCGACAGGTAATCGGTTCAGCGCCATCGAGCACACGTTGTTGCAGCTCGGCATTGTAAGGCGCGGGTGCAGCTCCGTACTCCCCTTTCAGGATACCGGCAGTTTCCTTGGAGATGGACTTGTATCGCTCACCGGTCAACACATTCAACACCGCCTGAGTACCAACAATCTGAGAAGTTGGCGTCACCAGCGGGATGTATCCCAGGTCTTCACGAACGCGCGGAATCTCTTCCAGTACCGCATCAAACTTATCCGCGGCACCCTGCTCTTTCAACTGGCTTTCCATGTTGGTTAACATGCCGCCGGGCACCTGCGCCACGAGAATGCGACTGTCGGTACCACGCAGAGAACCTTCGAATTTGACATACTTCTTTCGTACTTCACGGAAATACGCTGCAATTTCCTCGATCAGCGTAATATCCAGACCCGTGTCGCGGTCAGTCCCTTTCAATGCCGCAACCACACTCTCGGTGGCGGTATGACCATAGGTCATCGACATGGAGGAGATTGCTGTATCCACACGATCAATTCCGGCCTCAACTGCTTTCAGAATCGTCATGTCGGACAATCCCGCTGTCGCATGCGCATGCAGTTGAACTTCCAACCCGGTTTGTGATTTCAGGCGCGATACCAGATCAAACGCTTCAGCCGGGCTCAAAATACCGGACATATCCTTAATGGCAATGGAGTCCGCCCCCATATCTTCGATGCGCTTGGCCAGATCCACCCAGTTTTCAACCGTATGCACCGGGCTAGTCGTATAGGAAATGGTTCCTTGTGCATGTCCGCCCACACGCTTGACTGCTTTCAGCGCAGTTTCCAGGTTGCGTGGATCATTCATCGCATCAAACACACGAAATACATCGACGCCATTATCTTTGGCGCGCTCAACAAAACGATTCACTACGTCATCAGCGTAGTGACGATAGCCCAACAGGTTTTGTCCTCTCAACAACATCTGCTGTTTTGTGTTTGGCATCGCCTTCTTTAATTGACGAATACGATCCCAGGGATCTTCACCAATAAATCGAATACAAGAGTCAAAGGTTGCACCACCCCAGGATTCAACAGACCAGTAACCCACCTGATCCAGTTTGCCTGCAATCGGCAGCATGTCTTCCAGCCTCAATCGAGTCGCAAATAAGGACTGATGGGCATCTCGCAGAACTACATCAGTAATTCCCAATGGTTTTTTAGTATCGGTCATGGATTTCTCGCCTTTTTTTAGAAGGTGTTAATCAAATCATTCTTACTTTTTGTGTTCTGAACGATATTTGTTCACTGCGGCCGAGATAACAGCCATCAGTGTCGCATCATCCATCCCGGGTTGTGTGGGGGATGCCGCTGCTCTCGCTGGTGCTGGTTTCGGAGGTACTGGGGGTGCCAGTTTTACCGCCACCTTGGACATGCCTTTGGTGGCAAAAACCAACACGGTCAGAAAAACGAACACAAATCCCATCCCGACAATCATCAGCTCTGCAGCTTGGGTCATGATAGATTCGGACATATACGGAACCTTTTTTACTCTTACATTAAATTGAAATACACGTTGTGGTATTTCTGGTGCGGCTCAGCCACTCTCAGAGCAACTTACCGTTCCCAATAATCAGCGATGCGATGCAATAATCACCCCGGCAACTAAAGGGTAAATCTTCTGACAGGCGCTACGGACGTGCGTGTAGAGCGCTGGCAGAATTCCGTGCGTATTTTGCCTTTTATGGGGGCACGAGGCAACCGAAACTTTGGTCGAGGTTCGACCAGTCCACAATTTTATGATATGAATCAGGAAGATACTTGGCAAGCAGCCAAGGGGTGTCAACGAATTGACGACAAAAAACCAACAAGCGCGCACAGGAAGAGGAAAAAATAAAACTAAAGCAATGAAATTCACAGGATTCTGTGTATAGATGGCGCGGCTGGGAGGATTCGAACCTCCGACCGCCTGGTTCGTAGCCAGGTACTCTATCCAGCTGAGCTACAGCCGCGCAATTTTGAGGTCGGCATGTTAACCGTAAGAATTCGATTAATCAATACCTAAAAACGATGGCGGAGAGAGAGGGATTCGAACCCTCGATACCTTGCGGTATACGCCCTTAGCAGGGGCGCGCCTTCGGCCTCTCGGCCATCTCTCCGAATCGGCGCGTATAATAACAACTCTGTTTAAAAATTCAAAGGATTATTTCAGAAAATTATTAAGAATCTGAGTCGGAATGGCCATCAGCTTTTTCTTTTTGAATTCGCTGATAAATTTCTTCACGATGCACGGCAACTTCTTTGGGTGCATTAACGCCAATACGCACCTGGTTTCCTTTTACTCCCAGTACGGTTACCGTAACTTCATCCCCTACCATCAGTGTCTCCCCTACACGACGGGTCAATATCAACATCATCTATCTCCTTTATAATATGTATTTGACCTGATCCAATCCTAAAAACTGTTACGGAACACAACGACCTGACACTCCGTATCGCAACAACCACCAGATACCCCCTGGATGGAACAGTCCCCACCTATCAGTAAACCGTTATTGCTTTCAGTATATGCCAGATTTTTGTTTCCGCATGAATTGTTTAAAGTTTTTTCCCGATTTTACAATTCCCTCAGGGGCAAACCGGATCAGGTCATCTCGAGTGACATCCAAGCGTTACTCCGCTTTGGTTTCTCCCAGTTCAAACTCACCATGCAGACATCGCACTGCCAGTTCCAGATATTTTTCTGCGATTACCACAGAGATTTTGATTTCAGACGTGGAAATCATCTGAATGTTTATCCCTTCCTTAGATAGCGCTTCAAACATACGCGTTGCGACGCCCGCATGAGAACGCATGCCCACCCCAACGATAGAGACTTTAGCAATTTTATTGTCGCCAGCCATTTCCTTGGCACCCAGTTCAGCACTTAAGCCTTCAATAATCTGGTACGCCTTTTTATAGTCGTTCCGATGCACGGTAAAGGTGAAATCAGTGGCACCATCCTGTCCGGTGTTTTGAACAATCATATCCACTTCAATGTTTGCATCGCTTACCGGCCTCAAAATGCGCGAAGCTACGCCAGGCGTGTCGGGCACACCCTTAATGGTCAGCTTGGCTTCATCTCGATTGAAAGCGATTCCGGAAACAACTGGTTGTTCCATTTCACTGCTATCCTCAATAGTAATTAACGTTCCTGGGCCATCTTCAAACGAAGACAGTACACGCAGCGGCACATTGTACTTGCCCGCAAATTCAACGGATCGAATCTGCAACACCTTGGAGCCAAGGCTCGCCATTTCGATCATTTCTTCAAAAGTGATTTTGTCCAGACGCACTGCGCTGTCGACCACCCTTGGGTCTGTGGTGTATACGCCGTCAACGTCCGTATAGATCTGGCACTCATCTGCTTTCAGCGCAGCGGCCAACGCCACCGCAGAAGTGTCCGAGCCTCCGCGCCCCAGCGTGGTGATGTTGCCATCCTCGTCTACCCCCTGGAAACCGGCGACAACGACGATTCTGCCGTACGACAGATCCGAACGGATGTTTTCTTCATCAATCGACTTGATCCGCGCCTTGGTGTGCACCGTGTCCGTAACAATTCGCACCTGTGCTCCTGTGTAGGACACCGCTTCGCAACCCAGGCTATGGAGTGCCATACACAACAAAGCGATGGTTACCTGCTCGCCAGTAGACACCAGCACATCCATTTCCCGCGGTGTAGGCTCTTCCATCATGGCTTTGGCCAGATCAATCAATCGATTGGTCTCACCGCTCATGGCGGAAACCACCACCACCATGTCATGCCCTTCTTCACGAAACCGTTTTACTTTTTCCGCGACTGCTTTGATCCTTTCGACGGTACCCACCGAGGTGCCACCAAACTTCTGTACAAACAATGCCATTTCGTTACTTACATCCCGTAAAAACTACTGAACCATCTCTCTCGCCACACTGCCCAAGCCCATAATGCTGTGAGCCTTTGACACTGATCGCCTTTGATTCTGACAGCCACTAAGACTGCTGGCTTCTCACCCAATCCGGCACCATAGCGAGCACGCTTTCGAGTGCGGCAACATCTGTACCGCCCCCTTGTGCCATATCGGGACGTCCTCCGCCCTTGCCACCGCATTTTGCAGCCGCTTCTTTTATTAAATCACCCGCTTTCACAGATTTTGAAATATCCTTGGTGACACCGGCGATCAATACCACCTTGTCGTCTTCCACCGCAGACAATAACACCACCGCAGAGCCCAACTTGTTCTTCAGCTGGTCTGCCATATCCATCAGCGCTTTACGGTCCACCCCATCCAGCCGGGCCGCCAGCACCTTCACACCATTCACATCCGTCGCCTGTTGCAGCAGATCATCCCCGGCGGAACGCGCCAGCTTGGCTTTCAGCTGTTCCACTTCTTTTTCCAGCTGCCGCCCTTTTTCAAGTGCCTGGAGCACTTTGTCCAGTACTGAGTCTCGACCGGCTTTTACTGCACCCGCCAATGCTCTCAGGATGTGTTCATCTTTCTGATATCGAGCTTCTGCCTGTGCGCCCGTTACCGCTTCAATTCGACGAATACCTGAAGATACCGCACCTTCCGACACCACCGTGAGGAAACCAATATCCCCTGTGCGATTGGCATGGGTGCCACCACAAAGCTCTACGGAAAAGTCTTCCACCCCCATGGAAAGCACACGTACCGTGTCGCCGTATTTCTCACCAAACAAGGCCATTGCGCCTTTTTCCTTGGCGGTTTCAATGTCCGTCACCTCGGTTGCAATCGGGGTGTTCGCGCGAATTTCTGCATTCACCAACGCTTCAATCTGCTGAATCTGTTCTGCCGTAACCGCTTCTGGATGAGCAAAGTCAAAGCGCAGCTTTTCATGATCAACCAGAGAGCCTTTTTGCTGAACATGACTGCCCAGGACTTTGCGCAAGGCTGCGTGCAGCAGGTGCGTCGCCGAGTGATTAGCTGCAGTGATGAGACGTTTCTGACTGTCGACCTCCGCATCAACCGCCTGACCCGTTGTCAACTCACCGGAAATGACTTCCCCGAAATGCAGGTGATTGTTACCCTCTTTCTGGGTGTCTTTGACGAGAAACTCACCACCAGCCCACAGGATGCGCCCTTTATCGCCAACCTGACCACCGGACTCACCGTAGAACGGCGTTTCTTCCAGTACAACAATCGCGGTATTCCCAACGACCGCCGTCGCCGGCTCGCCGCCTACGAATACTGCCTTAACCGCACAGTTTTGAGCCGTCCGGTCATACCCGGTAAACCGTGTTTCACCCTCCACCACGACCGCGTCATTGTAATCCACACCAAATTTACTCGCTGAGCGCGCACGTTCGCGCTGCGCTTCCATTGCCTGCTCATAGCCGGCGTAGTCCAATTCCAGACCATGCTCGCGCGCGATGTCGTTGGTCAGGTCCACCGGGAATCCGTAGGTGTCATAGAGGGTAAACACCGTCGTACCCGGAATGATCTTGCCATCCAGCGCTTCAATATCCTGCTTCAGCAGCTTCATGCCATGATCCAGCGTACGGGCAAACTGCTGCTCTTCCATCAACAGCGCTTTTTCAATGTCCGCCTGTCTTTCTACCAATTCGGGATACGCCTCACCCATAACTTCCACCAGCGTGCCGACCAGTTTGTGGAAGAAAGGCTGGGTTGCGCCAAGTTTGTTGCCATGACGCACCGCGCGACGAATGATACGGCGCAGTACAAAGCCCCGGCCTTCATTCGAAGGCATCACGCCGTCTGCGATGAGGAAGGAACAGGAACGAATATGATCGGCAATTACGCGCAAAGATTTTTCGGTGGTCGCAACGCCACCCAACAGATCGGAAGCGCCCTGCAGAATCGTCTGGAACAAATCGATTTCATAGTTACTGTGCACACGCTGCATCACCGCAGAAATACGTTCCAGCCCCATGCCGGTATCAACGGAAGGCTTGGGCAGTGGGTGCAGTTCGCCATCCGCCGTACGGTTGTACTGCATGAAGACGAGGTTCCAGATTTCGATGTAGCGGTCGCCATCATCATTGGGGCCGCCTGGCGGGTCACCCGCAACGGACTCGCCGTGATCGTAGAATATTTCGGTACAGGGACCACAAGGACCGGTATCCCCCATGGCCCAGAAGTTGTCCTTTTCGCCCAATCGCGAAAAACGGGTTTGATCAATCCCCATTTCATTGAACCAGATGTCTTCCGCTTCCTTGTCGTCTTTGTAGACAGTAACCCACAGTTTTTCTTTGGGCAGCTTGAGCTCTTCTGTCAGAAACTCCCAGGCAAACCGAATGGCGTCATGCTTGAAATAATCACCAAAACTGAAATTCCCCAGCATCTCGAAAAAGGTGTGGTGCCGTGCTGTATAACCGACGTTTTCCAGGTCATTGTGCTTGCCACCGGCGCGCACGCACTTCTGTGACGTAGTTGCCCGTGTATAGGGCCGGTGTTCCTTACCGAGAAACACATCTTTAAACTGATTCATCCCGGCATTGGTAAACAACAGGGTTGGATCATCCGCAGGCACTAACGAACTGCTTTCGACTTCCTGATGTTCTTGACGCTTGAAATAATCAAGAAATGCCCGACGAATTTCTGCACTTTTCATAGATCAATCCACTGTGAGACGCTGAATTATTGGCGAATTTTGCAAACTGCGTACTCTACCACAATTGGTGCAGTTTCGGACAATGAAATTCTTGAATTGCTTGAATATTCGTCACAAAATTGGCGCAGAATGCGCGAGGGAAGATAAGAGGCTGTCCGGCAGGATCAAAACAGCGTCAATCCTGCCGGCGATCGAAGATTATTCCTGTTCGAGTTGAGGGAGCAGCGTATCAATAAACTCCCTGAAAGGCGGCAACTGGTCACGCACTCCGGGATCAAACGTCGGTGCTGGCTGATCGGCCTCGCGCAACCGCAATGACTGATCAATGAAGTCTGAAGCCAGCTTCACCGGTTCGGGAAATACGCTTGCCACGCTTACCATTTCCCGAAGCTGTGCGGTCAGGGAATTCAGTTGCTCAATGGCCCGCTGCGAAGGCAAGCCGCGGCCCGGAGGGGCATTAAAGGCATCCTGCGCCGGTGTTGCAATTCGCTCGTAGGCAGACACCTGTCGCACCTGCGTCTGCGTGAGACTCAGCGAAAAACTGGCCAGCTCACTGGTGTCCATTTCTAGCTTAAGGGCCGCATCAAACGCATCCTGAAAATTACCACCAAAGAAGCGTTCTGCCAGATCATCCGCCTGGGCAAACAGGTCGCTCAACGCCTGCAACTCGCCTTCATCCAGCTCTCCCTGCACCTGGATGCGGTAATCACTCTGATATGCCACCCCACTGAATGAAGAAGCGCTGCCATAGGTACCCGCGCGATCCCGGCCACCGAACGTACCCGCCTCAAGCGAGCCACTCTGCAGTGAAGCGCCCGCCTCACTGAAGTACACCTTGACGATATCTCCATCATTGGTGCGCACGTCAATGCTCATTTCCTCGGAATACCCGGTGAACTTTTCAAAGCCGGCCTGATAGTTCACGCCCCGTGCCGGGGGGTCGTTTCGATCACCGCGCTCAACAGATTTCTCCGCCTCTTTTCGCTCTGGTTTTTCAGGTGCAGGCGCTACGACCGGCGCATCTACCGGCGCAGATGTCGGTGCGGTCAGCTGATATTTCTCTGACAGATCGTCCAATCCCTGATTCACCAGGGTGAAGCTCTGACCAATTTCATCATTCAGCTCATCATTCATCATATCCAGCTGTTCGATCTGCTCTCGGGCCTGAGCAAAACCTCGCTCCACCCCTTCGCGCGCCTGACTCAACAGATCATCCAGTTTTTCCTGTGACGCACCTGCAGCGGCCTCTGACTGAAGGCGTCGATCCACAAAGCCGAGAATGGTGTCCGCCACATCCTGAGGGGATGGTGGCTCAAACACCGGCGCAGCTGCATAGAATTGCGACTTGGGCTCGGCCAGTTTCGGCGCTTCGTCACCAAACTGGGCACGAAAGCTCGCACTCATGGACAGCTCTCTGGCAAACATGTGGTGCCCACGCTGGCGTACACTCAGCTCCGACAATTGGAACTCGACCGAATAGGATTGCTGCACCACCTGCTGGCGTGCGGGGCGACTGGACTCTGGCAGGGCTTGATTGGGTTTGCGGGCAGTTTCGCCGGTCGCACCAAAGGTACGGTCAAATAGTTGTTGTATACTTTGCATCGCCAACCTCCTTAAATTTGCCAGATTCGCCGGGGGATTCGTTCACTCATTAGACCCTCGCTTATAAGGGTTAGCGGCCAATCAGCAGCGGGCTTTAATATCGATTCATTCAATAAACGCTGTCCGATATAGCCGGAACGTGGTTTTCCCCGTTCATTCAGTATAGAATCCCGACTGCATATCCTCTAGTTCACACCTGCCTGTATTGATTACCATGAGAAAATTCCCCGAATCCCCGGACACGTTATTGCCCGCCACGCTCATTCGTCGCCTCGTGGCTATGCTTTATGACACGTTGATCTGTGTTGCCCTGCTGATCGTCACAACCGGCTTTTATAAAATGGCGCAGGCGAAGATCATCGGCGCGGATGAACTCAAGCGGCTGACGGATGCTGGCGCAATGGACAATGACCCCCTGCTGACATCCCTCCTGTTTATCGTCCTGTACTTTTTCTTCGCGTATTTCTGGACCAAATCCGGCCAGACACTGGGCATGCAGGTGTGGCGAATTCGCATTCAAACCGAGGATGGCTACTCCATTCGCTGGAGCCAGGCGCTGTTGCGCTTTATGATGGCCTGGCTCTCCGCCGGCTGTTTTGGTGTGGGGTATCTCTGGATGCTGTGGGACAAAGACGGAAAAACCTGGCAGGACCGATTTTCCATGACGGAAGTGGTGAGAGTGCCGAAGGGTGATTGATTTAGTCGAGCGGGATCATGTCAGGCTTCACCATTAGTACGACAAACTCGATTACACCCCAACAACACTATACTCGGCTGTTCTCTGCATAACGTTCCCTTCATCTAGAGAGTGATTCAATGCAAAAAATACACGCTAACTCTACGAGCTTCCAACACTTGAGACAAGGATCAAAAAATGGATCGAAGGCACCAAAAAGAAGTATCCAATCAATTATTGAACTTTCTTGATGACCCAAACGACATCCCTGTGGTGATGAAAAACAACCGGAAGTTCCTCTTCACTGGAGGATTATTTCTTTTTCTGGTTTCCACCGTCGCTTATAACGTTATGGAATACTCTATATTTTGGCGATTCTTTTTGTTCACTCTCACAGGGTATGCTCTTGGCCTGGGCATTGCGCAACATACCGCCATAAACCAATGGCGCGTACTCAAAAAACATATTAATCGAGAGAGTTTGGCGAACCGAATCAAGGAACTCGAAGGCTAACGCATGAAAACACCGGCAAACCCTATCATTGCAGGCGTTGCTCTTATTCTATTGGGAGCCTTAGCTGTAGCCTTTAGCGAGTCAACATTCGAAAGTAAATACAAAGCGCAGTTGGCAGAAGTTTCTGACGAGGTTTTGGTCGATTTCTTGTATGAAAAAATCATGGATCGATTCGGGCCTGATTGGGAGCAGCGACCAGACACCTTAAGAATGATGAATGACGCCCAAATTAGCCTTTATTACGTTAATTCGTTTCAAATTGGCTTTCTTTGGGATGGTTTGGATTTAACATTCAAAAATATGGGAAGAGATATGCGCGGAGTTGTCTTTGGACTACAGTTCTTTGATGCGCCTGAAATGATTAAAATACTCAACGCCGCAGCACATTCAGGGAGAGCACCAACAGCAGCCATTGCTAATATAGCCAGCCGATACGAAAAAGAATGCAAAGACCAAATGGACACGAATGAGGACTGGTACGGCTGTCTATATAGTCATGAGCGCTCAAATGACCTTGTATCCAAACAAATCACATACATTCGGAGCAATCCAGAAGCATTTATCGAATTATTGAAATGAATCTCACCCGGCTCGCCGCATCAACAAAAAGCCCGTCACGGCGCAGATCGCAATTGGCGTCAAGGTTGCCCAGACCGGATTAAAGCCAAACACCAGACTGGACGGCCCCAACAAATCCTGGGCGTACTTGAACACCAGCCCCAACAGAATCCCGATAAACACTCGAAAGCCCATGGTCACAGAACGCAGTGGACCAAAGACGAAGGAAATGGCCACCAGCACCAACACCATCGTGGTCACCGGACGCAGGGCCTTTTTCCAGAGCGACATGAGATACTGATTGGCATTGATACCCTGTTCTATCAGGTAGTTGGCATAGCCATACAATCCGGATATGGACAGATTATCGGGCTTGATCGACAACAAGCCCACCAGATCCACCGTCAAACCCGTATCCCACTCCACGCTTTCTGCCGAGGACGTACTGATACGCCCCGGCGTGATGGTAGTGATCGCCACATCTTTCAACCACCAGGCACCGTCCAGCGTTTCCGCGTGATGCGCATGCATGATGGACTCTAGCCAGGTGGACTCACCAAAGCGGTATACAGTAATCCCCTGCAAGCCACCCCCGGTTTCAACGGCGTTAATGTGGATGTAATCATCCCCTTCCCGGAGCCATACCCCACGCTTGGTGGCCAGCCGTTCTTCGCCGGACAGCGCAATGGACTTCCGGTTCTGTGCAATCTGCTCGGTATAAGGTGCCACATACTCACCCAACACCAGGCCAACCAATACCACCAGAATGGCCGGCTTCATCGCAGACCACACAATGCGCCAGGTAGAAAGCCCGGCGGCACGCATAATCACCAGCTCACTGGTGTTCGCCAGCATACCCAAACCAATAAGACTTCCCATAAAGGCCGCCAGCGGCAAATAGTCATAGATACGCCGGGGCATGGTGGTCACGACAAACTGAATCGCCTGCCAGGCCCCGTAATCATTTTTGGCATCTTCCATTTCCGCCAGAAAACCAAACACCAGATCCAGCGAAATCACCACCACCAGCACCAGCGATACTGCGGTAAGAACGGAGCGTACAATGTATCGATCAAGCTTTATCACGGAAGGACCTCAATCGGGCACGAATCGCGTCTTTGTAGAAAATACTGAGGGCAATTGCGAGCGCCATACCGTGCACCCACCACACCCCCACATACACGGGAACTTTCCCCTTTTCCACCCATTTGCGGGCAGCAATCAGCAGGGCCAGATAACAAATATAAATCAGCATGGCGGGCAGCAATTGAAAGAAGCGCCCTTGCCGGGGATTCACGCGGGACAGCGCCACGGCCAGAATGGCGATAACGGGCACCAGCAGCCCTAGGGAAATCCGCCACTGTAATAAAGCCTGATGCTTGGGATCTTCACTTTCCAGCAAAGTGAGCGTGCTGATGGCGTCGTCTTTCTGACGTGTGCGCTTGGCTTCTGGCGGATTGATTTTCAGGCCATAGGCTTCGAACTCCACCGTACGGTAGTCGAGGTGCTTTTCACCTCCGCGGAACAGCGCACCGTCGTCCAGTACCAGATAGCGACTCTGCGTTTGTTCATCAAATTCAATGTGCCCACTTTGCGCCACATATACCACCGGGGGCGCACCATCGTGCGGGGTTTCGGCAATAAACACCTGCCCCAGCTTTTTCTTATCATCACTGAGGGATCGGGCATAAGTGACACGTTCACCGGAGCGTAACCGCTGGAAGCGGCCAGGCACCAGCATTTCAAATTCGGTCAGGCGGGACTGCTCGTAAAAGATATCCTGTACTTTCTGCATGCCCGCCGGCCCCAGGTGGAGACTCAGCGTACCGACCAACACAGCGACAAAAAACGACACCATGAGGATGGTGGCCAGAATACGATTCTTGCTGACACCACAGGCATACAGCACCGACATTTCGCTTTCCAGGTACATTCTGCCCAAACTCAGCAGAATGCCGATGAACAGTCCAAGGGGAAGAATCAGCTCCAGAAAACCCGGCATGCGGTAGGCCATGATCAGGAACAACACATCCGCCGAGATACCACCCGATGCGGCCTGGGCGAGATATTTGATAAACCGGCCACTCATGAACACCAGCATCAATACCACCGACACCGCCAGCATATTGACGACGACCTGCCGAATCAGATACCGCGAAACAATTGACATTTAATGGCTCACCATTGCAACAATTCACATTTGCTTGTTTGCATTCCTAAAACTAGAATGGCAAAAAACCGGGGGTGGAACCCTACCACAGACATATATACAAAGTTAATGGCCATCATACAATGAGTTATAAAATTATTTCCGCTTTACCGAGCAGCAAATTGGATTGCGTCGTATTAGGTTTGGATAAGAAAAACAATTTGAGCGCGCTGGGCAAAAGCTTGGATGAGATGCTGGGCGGTCACCTGAGTGCGGTGATCAAGCAGGAAAGCCCAGAGGCCAAACCCGGAACCACCCTGCTCGTATCTTTGCCAGGCAATGACAAGATCAAACGCGTACTGCTCGTCGCGAATGGAGAGAAAGAAACCACGGCCAAAACCACCCTGAAGACACTGGAAGGTGTGGCTGCCGCACTGAAAAACCTGTCTGCCACCAAAGTGTGCGTTGTGCTGGAAAGTATCCAGAGCGGCGACCAGACCACGCCCTGGGTAACGGAGAAACTGGTACAGGCGATCGAAGCGCAAACGTATACCTTTAATGAATTTAAATCCGGCGATAAGAAACCGGTGAAAGAAAAGGACTGGCAATTCGTTGTCGCCGCCGACGAGAAAAAATCTGCCGAGTTGGCGATGAAACGCGGCGTTGCCACGGTACAAGGCATTGCACTGACCAAAAATCTGGGCAATTTGCCCGGCAACGTCTGTACCCCGACCTATCTGGCCAAGCAGGCAAAGGAGCTGGGCAAGAAGTACAGCCACATCAAAACCTCGGTACTTGATGAAAAAGAAATGAAAGCGCTGGGCATGGGTTCTTTGCTTTCTGTGAGTGCTGGCAGCGATGAACCTGCGAAGCTCATCGTCATGGAGTACCAGGGCGGCAAAGCCAAAGAGAAGCCGCATGTACTGGTGGGCAAAGGCATTACGTTTGACAGTGGCGGCATCAGCCTGAAGCCCGGCGAAGCCATGGATGAAATGAAATACGACATGTGCGGTGCAGCCACGGTGTTTGGCGTCATGCAGACCATCGCGGAATTACAACCCGCCATTAACGTCATCGGCGTTGTCGCTGCGGCGGAAAACATGCCGAGTGGAAAGGCAACCAAGCCGGGCGATATTGTGACGACCATGTCCGGCAAAACCGTCGAGATTCTGAACACCGACGCGGAAGGTCGCTTGGTATTGTGCGACGCACTCACCTATGTCGAGAAATTCAAACCGGCTTCCGTCGTCGACATCGCCACGTTAACCGGTGCCTGCATCATCGCCTTGGGCAACCATACGTCGGGCTTGCTGAGCAATAATGATGCACTGGCCGATGAACTGCTCAACGCTGGTCAAAAAACACTGGATCGCGCCTGGCGACTCCCGCTATTCGACGAGTACCAGGAGCAACTGGACAGCAATTTCGCAGACATGCAAAACATCGGTGGACGTGCCGCGGGCACAATAACTGCCGCGTGTTTTCTGTCCCGCTTTACCGAAAGCTACCCGTGGGCGCACCTGGATATTGCCGGCACTGCCTGGGTTTCCGGCAAGCAAAAAGGCGCGACCGGTCGTCCCGTCAGCCTCCTGGTTGAATACCTCCTAAACAAGTAACTGGCCCGTTGAAGTCCGCCCAGTTCTACATTCTCGATAAGACACAGCCTGCGGAGCGGTACCTGTTTGTGTGCCGCCTCGCAGAGAAAGCCTATCGACAGCAACATCGCCTGTACATCCATGCGCAATCCTCTGCGGAAGCCCAGTTATTGGACGACCGGCTGTGGGATTACTCACCGACCAGTTTTTTACCCCATGAACCGCTGGGTGACGATCCTTCTGATCGCTGCCCCATTTTCATTGGTCACACTGAACAGCAGGCGTCGGCGTGTGCGGGTCAGCGGATATTGATTAATCTAAATACAGAGCTACCCGCCGCCCATTCCGACTACGTCCGTGTGATTGAAATTGCGCACCAGGACCCACCACTGCTGGCTGCACTGCGGCGCCATTACGCCCAATTGCAAGCCGCCGGATTTGATATGAAAACACACAATTTCGTCAAGGAGCGACCTGTGTCAAGAATCGGTGCTACCTCCTCTGAGCGGATTGGGGTATAGTGCCTCAAACATGGCCGAGACCACGGAGCACATACGCAATGGACCGAACGACCTTCCCGCCTGACGCTGAGGAGCATATCCCGGTACTGTCGGAACCGGTCAATGTCGAGACCCAATCCACTGAAGCGGGTCCGGGTGTCCGGAAAAACAACCCCTTTCTCCCTTACGAAACGCTTGAACGTCTGGCTCAGGAGCGCGCCTTGTTCGTGGAATCGCTCAGCCAGCTGACGTTTGGCGAACGCAAATCTGTGCCTCCGGCAGAAGTCACTCCCTCCCGAGAAGAAACGACAGACACGCAGGACAAAAACCTGAAAATTCTGATCGCCCACACCGCGCACGACGTTTTTCTCGATTTTCTGCCCGCCATGCAGGAAGAGATCTTCAAACGATTGAAAAAAGAACTGCAATCCAGCGGCGCAGCCAGCAGGAAATAATCCGTTTTCGAGCGGCAGTACCCGTCTGCCTCAAGCCTATGTATAATGTCCGGCTCGAACGAATAAACACGCCCACATAAGCACAAGATCAAGATTTAAAACATTATGGAAAAGACCTATCAGCCACACGCCATCGAAAAATCCTGGTACACCAAATGGGAAGAAAGCGGCTATTTTGCACCGCAGGGTCAGGACGATGCCTACTGCATCATGATTCCTCCGCCGAACGTCACCGGCAGCCTGCACATGGGGCACGCGTTCCAGGACACCATCATGGATACGCTGATTCGTTACCATCGCATGAAAGGCAAGAACACACTCTGGCAGGTGGGGACTGATCACGCCGGGATTGCCACCCAGATGGTCGTCGAGCGACAGCTGGCCGCTACCAATGAAACCCGCCATGATCTGGGGCGTGAAAAGTTTCTGGAACGGGTGTGGGAGTGGAAAGAAGAATCCGGTGGCACCATCACACGCCAGCTGAGACGCATGGGTGCCAGCGTCGACTGGACGCGGGAACGATTCACCATGGACGCAGGGTTGTCCAATGCTGTACAGGAAGTATTTATCCGCCTGTATCAGGAAGGATTGATTTACCGCGGCAAGCGCCTGGTAAACTGGGACCCCAAACTGCACACCGCCATTTCCGACCTGGAAGTGGAAAATGTGGATGAAAAAGGGTTTTTGTGGCACCTGCGCTACCCGCTGGAAAACGGCGCAACCACATCGGAAGGCCTGACGCATCTGGTCGTCGCCACCACACGCCCCGAGACCATGCTGGGGGATACGGCGGTCGCGGTTAATCCGAAAGATGAGCGCTATCAAAACCTGATCGGCAAGTCGGTGCTGCTGCCACTGGTCAATCGCTCGATCCCCATTATCGCCGACGATTATGTGGATATGGAGTTCGGTACCGGCTGTGTAAAAATCACCCCGGCCCATGACTTTAACGATTACGAGGTCGGCAAACGTCATAACCTGCCCCTCGTCAACGTGTTTACGATTGACGCGGCCATTCGTGAGCAAGCCGAGGTCTTCAATCTCGATGGCACCGTCAATATGGAAGTGGATTGCACGCTGCCGGAAACGCTGCGCGGCGATGATCGCTTCGACGCCCGAAAAAAGGTGGTGGCTGAGTTTGAAGCACAGGGTTTGCTGGAAAAAATTGATGACCATGGTCTGAAAGTACCACGAGGCGATCGTTCCGGTGTGGTGATTGAACCCTATCTCACGGATCAATGGTACGTGAAGGTCGCCCCCCTGGCAGAGCCTGCCATCAAGGCGGTGGAAGATGGCGATATTCAATTTGTGCCCAAGCAGTGGGAGAACACCTACTTTGCCTGGATGCGAGACATTCAGGACTGGTGTATCTCCCGGCAGCTGTGGTGGGGACACCGTATTCCCGCCTGGTATGACAACGAAGGCAATGTGTACGTCGGCCGCAGCGAAGCGGAAGTACGCCAGCAGCACAGCATCGACGAACATACCGCACTGCATCAGGATGAAGATGTGCTGGACACCTGGTTCTCTTCTGCACTCTGGACGTTCTCTACCCTCGGCTGGCCCGAAGAAACGCCGGAATTGAAGGCCTTTCATCCGACGGATGTTCTGGTCACAGGCTTTGACATCATTTTCTTCTGGGTAGCCAGAATGATCATGATGACCCTGAAGTTCCGCGGTGAAGTACCGTTCAAGAAAGTGTACGTGCACGGTCTGGTAAGGGATGCCGAAGGCGACAAGATGTCCAAATCGAAAGGAAACGTGCTGGATCCTCTCGACATCATCGATGGTATTAGCCTGGAGGATCTGGTCGAGAAGCGCACCAGTGGGATGATGCAGCCCAAACTGGCAGAAAAAATTACCAAGCAAACGCACAAGCATTTCCCGGAGGGAATTGCGTCGTACGGCACCGACGCCTTGCGCTTTACCTTTTTATCGCTGGCATCCACCGGTCGGGATATCAAGTTTGACACCAACCGTCTGGAAGGTTACCGGAACTTCTGCAATAAACTGTGGAATGCTGCGCGCTTCGTACTCATGAACACGGAAGGCCAGGACAACGGCTTGAATAACGACGCGGTAGAGCTGAGCCTGGCGGATCGCTGGATTATCAGCCGACTGCAGCAGACCGAACAGCAGGTTAGCAAGGCCATTGAAGAGTACCGTTTCGATCACGCTTCTCAGGCCCTGTACGAATTCACCTGGAACGAATACTGTGACTGGTACCTGGAACTGACCAAGCCCATTCTGAATGCAGCGGACTCGACCGAAGCCGCCAAACGCGGCACACGGCGAACGCTGTTACGCGTATTGGAAACCCTGCTGCGCCTGGCACACCCGATGATGCCGTTCATCACCGAAGAAGTCTGGCAGACCGTGGCACCGATGGTGGGTACCCAGGCCGACACCATCATGCTGCAAGCCTATCCTGAGGCAGATCCAACCAGGATCGATCAGGAAGCCATTGCGGATATTGAATGGGCGAAAGGCGTCATTGTGGGCGTACGAAATATCAAAGGCGAAATGAATATTTCACCCGGTAAGCGAGTTCCGGTATTGCTGCGCAACGGCAGTGACACCGATCAACGTCGCCTGAATGAACAGGGCGCACTGGTAAGTGCGTTGGCCAAGCTTGAAACCATCACCTGGATTGGTAGCGATGAGCCACCGATGTCTGCGGTGCAACTGGTAGGTAATATGGAAGTGCACGTACCCATGGCGGGGCTCATCGACAAAGCTGCCGAAACTGCGCGCCTGAGCAAGGAAATGGATAAGCTGGACAAGGAGATCAAACGCTTTGCCGGCAAATTGGGCAACGAAAAATTTGTGAGTAATGCCCCGGAAGACGTCGTGGCGAAAGAAAAAGCCAAATTGGCAGAAGCGGAATCCGCCTATGCCAAATTGAAAGAGCAACTGGATAAGCTCTCTGCGATCTAACGCCGGAGGTGTCGCTTGAGCGCCACAGCCGCCACCCGGCATGCTGGACCCGGTTTTACCATCCTTGGTGCCGGGTCGCTCGGGCTGCTCTGGGCCACCCAGCTGAGTGAGTGCTACCCGGTCTCGCTGATCGGGCGCTCTCCCCTTGCTGAAAACATCAAGACGTATCCGTCCACGTTAACGATCAAGGTACAGTTTCCGGCAGACCTTAACTCTGCCCAGCCGCAATCACCAGTCTACGCGCTCCCCTATTACACCACCCACAGCTTGACTGCGCTGACGGACGAATCGACGCGGTTTAACACCGTATTGATCTGTACAAAAAGTTTTGATGCGGAGAACGCCGCACGCACGATACTTCCCTATCTGTCGGCAAACGGCACACTGATCCTGCTGCAAAACGGGATGGGATTTCATGAAGACATTGCAGAGCTGTTAGCCCACACTCGGCCAGACATTCACCTGTATGCCATGAGCACCACCGAAGGTGCCAATCGCCCCGCGCACGACAGTCTGGTGTACGCAGGCAAAGGTACTTCCTGGATTGGCCCGGTGAATGAGGCGTCTGACAGGAACAACCGGGCAACCGAATTCGCCGACCTGTTCGGTCGTGCAAGCATGGTCGTGCAGGCGGAATCACACATCGAAGTCCGCCTGTGGCAGAAGCTCGTTATTAACTGCGGCATCAATCCGTTTACCGCCATTCTGAATTGCCCAAACGGCGACATTCTCTCCAGCCCCTATTTTGAAACACGAATTCACGCACTGGCGGAAGAACTCAGTGCCGTGAGCACGCATTATTTTCGCGAACACGGTCTCCCAAAGACCTTATGGGAAAAGCCGTTTGACGCCAGGGCCATTGAGGCTTCGATACGGGCGGTCGCCACGAAAACGGCAACGAACATCAGCTCGATGCTTCAGGATCAGCGCAAAGGGAAAAGAACAGAAATTGACGACATGAACGGCTTTGTCTGTCGCTATGCGGCACAACACGACATTGCGACACCCCGCTGCGATGAGCTGACACAAGCCGTGAAGGGAAACGCGCTCACACCTTGAACGCGTCGATCACCGATTGCAGCGAACTGGTGAGCCCGGAAAGTTCTTTGCTGACTTCCAGAGTATCCTTGGCATTTTCGCCGGTTTCCCGGCCCAGGTCGGAGATCAGTTTAACGTTTTGATCGATGTTCCTGGCCACCAAACTTTGCTCTTCCGCCGCCTGAGCAATTTGATGGCTCATATCCACGATCGTTGAAATGGCGGTGACAATGTTGTCCAGCGCTTGGGAGACCTTCTTCGACTGATCCACCGTGCTGGCGGTCGCTTGATGACTGCCCTGCATTGCAGTGACCGCCTGAGCCACCCCGCTCTGCAAACGGTCAATCATGGTTTCAATTTCCTCAGTGGACTTCTGGGTGCGCTGCGACAACGTGCGCACTTCATCCGCCACCACGGCAAAGCCGCGCCCCTGTTCCCCGGCACGCGCTGCTTCAATCGCCGCGTTCAAAGCAAGTAGGTTGGTCTGTTCGGCAATGGCGCGAATCTCTACCAGTACCTGACTGATATTCTGACTGTCTTCGCTCACGCGATGAATCATGGTCACCGATTCATCAATCTCTTTCGCCAGACGATTGATCGTTTCCAGCGTTTCTTTCACAACCTGGCGACCGTTATCCGCTTCCTGATCCGCCCGGTGAGCCGCATCGGAGGCGTGTTGGGAGCTACTTGCCACTTCCTCAACAGTATGTACCATCTGATTCATGGCTTCGGAAATCTGCGCGGTTTCTTCCATCTGCTTTTGCACTGCCGAGCTGTTCGACACCGCAGTGGAATTCACCCGTTGCGCCTGGTGGTCGACATCCGCAGACGTACTGCTCACCACCTGTATGAGCTTGTGCATTTTCGCCGTCATATCGTTGAATTCGGTGGTTAATGCGCCCATTTCATCCTGCGTAAAAATGTCCAGCCGTGTGGTCAGATCGCCTTCGGCCACTTTGTTGGCACCGGCAGAAAAACTGGAGATCGTCGTTTTCACAGAGAAGAAAAATGCCATGTAAAGATAAATAATGATGAGCAACAGAATGATCTGTCCAATGGCTATGGTGTACAAAAAGTTCTTCTCATCATCCAGGCGGGTGGTCAGCACCGTCTCAATCACGCCCAGTAAAGAGCCGTTCAGCTCAAAAAACCGCTCCATTTCTCCGGAGACCAGGGTGTCAAACTTTGTCCAGGGCATATCCAGCGAGATGGGGGTAATGATGTTTTCATCCATCGTCGACCGAACCCGCATAATCGAAGAGCCAACCTCCTCCGAAAGACTGGTCAATTTGCTTTTCGTGTCATCCGACGCATTCAGAGCTACTTCCATCGCGGGCGCGAACGCCGTATTCGCATTCGTCAATCGATCAACGATCGCATTCAGCAAATCGCTGGTGGCGAAGTCGACCTGCCCTTCATTCAGTGCGTAGATTCCCAAGCTACGCGCATAACCCAGAGTATCCGTGCTATTCACAATATTTTTGCCGGAAAGCTCCAGCAACAATTGAACTTCCCGCGCGGGATCCTGCGCCAATCCGGACACCTGCACAATCGAGGACAGCATAGCGCGAACACGTGTGACAAACTGGTTGTAGTAGCGGAACTGGGGATCGACATTTTCCTGATACGCATCTTCGGCCAACAACTTCTTCCACGCAGCCGAAGCCTCTTCCAACTGTGATTTTAACGCGCCATTTCTATCAAATCCGAATTCCCGGGCTTCCAGCGCCGTGAAAATTTCGGAGACCTGCCGGCTGGCCGCCTGGGATTTTTGTTCCAGCTCCGGCACCTGTCGAACTTTAGCAATGGCCCGATAGTCTCGGTACTGCTGCACATTTAACAACATGTCGCTGGTTTGTTCGTAGACGGCAATACCATCCAGCTCGTTTTCTATGCTGTTGATCGAGTGCATCAGCTGACTCACCAATACCTGGCCAAGCCAGCCAATCGGTAACAGCCATAAAACGCTGATCAGACTGAACTTGTACACGTACTTCAGCCTGTTCATTAATAAAATTGCAGGTAGGAGAAACCCCTTCACTTGTCGCCTCCGTTGCTAACATGCTCTGATCACTCGGGCTTCTTTGCCGATTTTCATCCCAAGCACATGCGCAGCTGTCGTTATTCTGGCGTGCACAACTTTTTTGCGCACTTTTGGTATGAGTTTAGAACATAGTTTTTAATTTGCAGGTATTTTATTGATTTTAGGTTGTTTTAATTCTCGCCAAAGCCTGCTTTACTATAAGCTCTGAGCACCCTGATGGGGCCCTATCCACGAATTCAACACAGATGGACGGAATGACCGACAGCCGTTTTACCCAAATTCAAACCGCCCTCTCCACGCTTCATAAGCGTTACCTGGCACTTTTCCAGGAAACTGAAGCCCAACTGCCCTGCGTGCCCTATGACCCGGAATGGCTGTCACCCTGCCTCACGGGGGGCCGTCTGGCGCACAACGAAGTGGCCTGGCAGCCGGTAATAAGAACCAATCTGCACGACTTCTCGGGCATGGAATCTGCGTTGGGCTGGACATTTCACGAAGACAGCAAGGCGTTCTATTCCGCCTACTGGTCGGATGGCATCTGCGGAAGATTGCAGGGTACTGAACTAAAGCTGATACAGGTCTGGAATGAAGAAGACCTGGAGATGCTCAAGGAGAATTTGCTTGGCCATTGTTTCGCCAAACAGAAGAATCGCCAACCCCGGTCGCTCTTTATCGGTTGCAGCATCGACGATGACATTATTGCCATAGACAATGACTCGGGTGCCGTGACGCTGGAGCAGCCGGGATTCGCACCCAGCCAGATCCTGGCCGATGACCTGGTTCAATTCCTTGATGAATTTGAGCCCAACACGCGCCCCTATGCGGACTGAGGCCAGTATGAGTGACTTACAACGTGTGCGTGTCATGCACATTATGGCGGGCAACGAAGAAGGTGGGCTGGAAAAGCATGTGGAGGAGCTGGTCAATCTGCTGGCTGCCCGCGTGTCTGTATTGCTTGTTGCGCACCCGAAATATGCTGACCGGGTGGCCCCCGGCGTTGAATTTGTTCCACTGGACCTGACGCGCAATCGGAATAATCCGGTCACGCTGGTGCAGCTCGCCCGCATCCTCCACAAGTATCAACCCGACATTGTGCATGCACAGGCGGGCAAAGCGGCGGCCATTGTAGCCAAACTTCGAAAACTCTCCCCGGCAAAACTGGTGGCCACCGTCCATGGCCAAAAGCGAAAGCAAAACTATCTGCGGCATTTTGATCTGGTGATTGGCGTCAGCCACGCGGTCGCGGAAGACATTCCGAATGAACACCGGCAGGTGGTCTATAACGGCGTAAACCTGGACCGACTGAAAGAACGTTTACCCAACAGCGCACCCGCTGACCCGCGCTGTGAGGTGCCTAAGTTTCTGGCGGTTGGCAGATTAGTGCCCGTGAAAGGCTTTCATACGTTACTGGAGGCGTGGAAGCAGGTTGATGCGCTGCTGGACATCATCGGCGATGGCCCGGAAGAAGAGGCACTCGCGGCCCAGATTGCCGACGACCCGTGGTTAACCCAGCGTGTCTCGCTCCTGGGGTATCGGGCAGATGTGCCCAACCGCATTCAGGCCGCAGATTGCGTGATCATTTCCTCACAGCGCGAAGGGTTTTCCTATGTGTTTGCTGAGGCCATGCTGCTGGGTACGCCGGTATTGGCCACGGACGTACCCATTGCCAATGAGGTATTGTCCCGGGAGTTTCTGTGTGAACGAGACTCTGCAGAAGCGCTCGCCAGCCTGATCAATCATCACCGGGGGCACGCCGACTTTCCTGCGTCATTAACAACCCAACAAGCGCCCTATTTCAGTTGGGCGCTGGAACAACTGACCATTGAATCCATGGTGGACCGAACGCTGACCTGCTATGCTTCACTGGTTGACGATGCAGAAAACTGAGCCGCCTCCAACATCTGCTTGAGTTCCGCAGCCCACTCCAGCCAGGCTTCCTCCAGCCGCAAGCCGAACTTTAATGTCGCATGCGGCAATCGAAACTTATGGTATTTCGGGGCGGGCAGCTGACTGAGCCACTGGTCCAGCTGACGATACGCAGCCAATGTTTGACCATGCTCTTCTATTTTCTGGCGCAGTTCGTTCAACAGAAACGCCGGCGGTTGACCGTGTGAGGCATAAACTTTGACCAGAAACGGATCTTTGTAGCTCCCAGGTTTGGTTGGTGAATGCAGCCAACGATTTAACTCGGCGCTTCCAGATTCGGTGAGGGCATACACTTTGGCAGGCTTCCCCTTCTGCGTGACTTCCTCAAACACCAGCCACCCTTTCTGACTCAAATCACTCAGCTCTTTGTAGACCTGCTGATGAGAGGCAGACCAAAAACAGCCGATACTGTCCTTAAACCGGCTGACAATGTCATAGCCAGTACCTTCTTTGATTTCCAACATCGCCAGAATGGCATGCTTTAACGACACAACAGTTTCTCACTTACCACGGAATATCTGTGAACAAGGCTTGTTAATATGCAATTATTTGCATATTATAGATCATAATTCGCACATATCCAGCAGAAATCCAATGCCGGGCGGTGTGCGTACAGCCTCTTTAATGAAACACGTCAGGACAGTATATCCCGAGACAGGAGTGATGCATGGCAACCGCCCCAGAGAAAACAACAATTAAGAAAACAACAACGAAGAAAGAAACAACTAAGAAAAAAGCCGCTCCCAAACCCAGCACGTTGCGTATTGGCACCCGTTACCGTAGCAACCGGCTGAATGGTCCTTATGATGCCATCGTCATTGGGTCCGGCATTGGCGGGCTCACCACGGCGGCCTGCCTGTCTAAAGCTGGCAAAAAAGTACTGGTGTTGGAGCAACATTACACGGCCGGTGGCTACACCCACAGCTACTCACGTAATGGCTACGAGTGGGATGTGGGCGTGCATTACATTGGTGATGTGGGACACAAGAGCTCGGTGGCACGCAAGGTGTTCGATTTTGTCTCTGATGGCGCGCTGGAGTGGGCTCCTATGGATGCCAATTATGACCGGTTCTACTACGGGGAAGATCAGTATGATCTCACCGCCGGCAAACAGAATTTTCTGGACGGCCTGTATGCGTACTTCCCGGAGGAAAAAGCCGCGATCGACACCTACGTCAAACTCCTAGGCAAAGTCGCTGACACCATGCCCTTGAACTCTCTGGACAAATTTCTCCCCGATTTCGCCGCCAAACCCTACAACTTCCTGAAACGCAAACTGCTCCCGGATTATCTGACGAAAACAACCTATGACGTGCTCAGTTCGCTCACCAGCAATGAAAAGCTGATCGCGGTTCTCACCGGCCAATGGGGCGACTGTGGCTTACCACCTAAAGAGTCTTCCTTTGTGATTCATGCGCTGATTGCCAAACACTACATTCATGGCGGGTATTACCCTGTCGGCGGCGCGTCACGCATGGCAGAAACGATCATTCCCGTCATTCAGCAATCTGGTGGCGAAGTGTTCACTTACGCCAATGTGGAGCAAATCCTCATTGATAAAGGCAAAGCCGTGGGCGTAAAAATGGCCGATGGTACGGAAATCAAAAGCGACACCATCATCAGTAATGCGGGTGTGTTCAACACGTTCCAACACCTGGTTCCGCACAAAGTAGCGGCCAAGAGCGGTTACCTGGACAAGCTGAAACAGGTAAAGCCATCGATGGCACACCTGGGCATGTACATCGGATTGAAGGGCACAGCAGAAGAGTTGGGCTTGCCCAAAACCAACTTCTGGATTTACCCGGACTACCAGCCGGAGAAAAACATCGCGCAGTTTTTCGACGACAAAACACAGCCATTCCCTGTAGTCTATATTTCGTTCCCCTCAGCGAAAGATCCCAGCTGGGACAAGCGCTACCCGGGTAAATCCACCATCGAAATCGTCGCGCCCGGCCCGTACGAGTGGTTTGAACAATGGAAAGATGAAACCTGGGGTAAGCGCGGGGAAGACTATGACCAACTCAAGGACTACTTTACCGAGCGCCTGCTGGAAGTACTGTATGAGAAGCTGCCTCAGATTCGCGGAAAAATTGATTACCACGAAACCTCCACGCCGCTGTCTACCGACTTCTTCTGTGCCTATAAGCGTGGGGAGCTGTATGGGCTGGATCACGACCCCTCACGCTTTGAACAGGACTGGCTTAAGCCCAAGACCACCATTCCCGGCCTGTATCTCACCGGGCAGGATGTCGTCAGCTGTGGTGTAGTAGGCGCGATGCTGGCAGGCGTAGGCACCAGCTTCAGCGTGCTGGGGCTGCAGGGCTACAAACTCGTACAAGCTATGCGTAAAGGTGCGCCGGATGCGCCCCTTGGGGAAACGGCGCACGCCTAGTTTTTTCACAACTGTTTTTTATCAAAAGAGTATCGCGCACAGAGAAAAAGAGATAGAAACGCTCAACGTTGCGGCGGCCGGGGAGACATTACTCCGGCTCGCACTCCAGCACTTTGAGCGTTTCTTCGGCCCACACACTGCCTTCCAGATGGGAAATAAAGACCTTGCGGCGTTTTTCCACAGGCAATTTCCCCAGCATTTCCCAAGCGCAGTCTTCCACATCCTCCATCGAGGTGAGCGCTTCACCAATGTCACCCTGATGATCCAGAATCGCACTGAGCACCCCGGCATCCAATTGTATCTCCCGGAGCGCACTGGCTTTGTCGACTTCCAGGAGCAGGTCCAGACCGGACAGCATACCCGCCAGAAAATACTTCTCCGGCTCAGGCATCTGACACATTTCAGCAAAACGCTCGCACGCCCGGGCACGCGTAAGCAGCAGGCGTACCAGTTCCGATTGCTGACCGCAGGTCGCGGAGAGTAGCACCATAAGTGCCCATTTTCTTACCTGGGTGAGCCCGAGGAACACGATGGCATCTTTCACACTGGAAATCTGACGGGACAAGCCGCAGGCAGGACTGTTAATCAGCTTCAGCAAGTAGTAGACCAATCGAGGCTCCGCTGATACGGTTTTGGCCAGCTCATCCATTGAGAGCGATGGCTGCTGTAACTTTTTAAGCACGAGAATAACGCCCTGGTAACCCGGCTTGATTCGACTCCCCAACTGGCCGGTGGGCGTCGCCAAATAATAGCCCTGAAACAAGTTGAAACCCGCCTTGGCACAACTCTGCAGGATGGTTTTGTTCTCCACCTTCCCCGCAATCAGCTGGCAGTCTTTCTTTTTCAGTGCCAACGCCTGCTGAATGGATTTGTTCACATCCCCCTGCACCACATCCATTTTGATAAAATCCAGATAGGGCATCAATGCGTCCACATGCGGGCCGAGGTCATAATTTTTGATGGAAAAACGAAATCCCCGGCGCTTAAGCCCAGCCACGGCGGTTAACAGCGCGTCGGTGGGTTGAATGGCACCGTCGAATTCGAGAATGATGGCATCCGGCGTTAACACCGACACCATTTCTGAGCAGACAAACGCTTCAGAAACCAGCAGAAAGTAGGGATGCCCCAGATCTTTGGCGCTGGCATTCAGTGCCTCCAGGAAATACGTCATTTCGTACCCCATGTCTTCATGAAATCCTAAAGACTTGAGGGCATCACCCAACACATCCCGAACAATCAGTTCATACCCGTATAACTGCGTGTTTGTGTCGTGTATGGGCAATCTCGTCACCAGGTAATCACTGGCGACAAAATGCGTACTTGAAAGTTCAGGCATAAAACCACTCTACCCCATTTATCGGATTCTGCTGCTACCACGGGTAACAGTTTAAAAACTAGTTCAGCCCTCAGGATTGTCAATCTCGCGATTTATTGATGTGCGCCCGACAACAGTGGGCAAAAAGTCTCCGGTTGCCCCGAAAATTTGAACCACTATTTACCTGCAATGATAACCACATCACACTTCACAAATGAACAGGGCGTCACATTGGCATCAAAAACGTGAACTGGCACTCATTGTGCTGTTCACTAATTCACCAGCACGCAGTAAAAACTCGGAGTAACCTATGAATACAACAATAAAAACACTTTCTCTTACCCTGTCTCTCACTCTGGCCCTCCTTCTGCAGTTACCCGCGCAGGCAAACGCCGGCGCGCACAGTGGCTATGTCAGTTGCGCGTGGTGGGATGCCGTCTGTAAAACCTACAATCGCTACAACACCAAGTACCCGATTGTGTTGGTGCATGGTGTGGCAGGTTTTGACTCGCTGCTCGGCTTCGTGGATTACTTCCATAACATTCCTGAAAATCTGGAAGGCGGCTTCCTCACCGGCGGACAAGCCAAAGTATACGTACCTAATGTTACCGCTTGGGACGACGCCTATGTGCGCGGCGAGCAGCTGTTGAGTTACATCCAGAACCATGTGTTACCAGACTCCGGCGCGACCAAGGTCAATCTGATCGGCCACAGTCTGGGCGGCCCTACGGTGCGCTATGTCGCAAGCGTCGCACCGGAGTTGGTCGCTTCAGCAACGACCGTTAATGCCGTCAATTATGGATCAGGATTTGCCGATTGGGGCATGGTCAACTTTCCCGAAGGGTCCACCAGCAATGCCGTGTTGAGCAACTTGCTGAACCTGCTGGGCGATGTTACGGATGCACTCGCCGGGAATCCGGAACATGAACAGGATGCCCTCGCAGCGGTTCTCTTCATGACGTCGGACGGTGCCAACACCTTTAACACCCTGCACGGTGATGGCAAGCCGACTCAGTATTGCGGTGAAGGCGCGGCGACCGTCAATGGCGTGAAATACTTCTCCTGGGGGGGCACAGGCACCTGGACCAACGTGCTGGATGTTTCAGATGCGTTTCTGGCGCTGACTGGCTCACTGGGTTATTGGCATGGTGAAGCGCACGACGGACTGGTCGCCAGATGCTCAATGCACTGGGGCGATGTACTGCGCGACAATTACGACACGAACCATCTGGATGCGACCAATCTGCTGTTTGGCTTGCGTGGCTGGCATGATCCGGTCGATATCTATGAAGCACATGCTTCCCGCTTGCGTGGCATGGGCCTGTAACCGGCAACGAGGTGCGCTCCGGCGTACCTCATCACCTGACCACCTGACCACCTGACCACTTTTCACTTCACTTCGTCTTGCGATGGTGCCTCCAACGCTGAAGGGCCTTCCGCATCCTTCATTCGATCAATGACCGGGATGCGCCGAAGCTCGTTTCCCGTGAAGTATTGCTCTCTCAGGGTTTGAATTGCCCGCGTTTTGTCCGACACACTGAGCGCATCCGAGGACAACACCTGAGCGCGCTCTTTTCGGTACTGGGTTAATCGGTCTTCCCACACAAACCGCTTCTGATCCGCATCACGAAAGCGCTCTGCTTTCTCTGCGCCCATGGCTTCTACACGCATTTGGTGAATCTGTGCCTCGCTGGCACCGGACGCCCGCGCCGATGCTACGTCATTCGCCAACGTGTCCAGCGCCCGATTCTCCTCCCGCCGAGTGCGGGCAGCCTCAGGCAACAGTGCTTCCAGCGATGTCACACGTTGTGCTTTTTCCTCCGCAGTGAGCGATGCATCCCGGGCAACAGCCAACTTCTGAAGTGCATATTCATCCATTTTATCCTGCTCGGCATAAAAGGCATCGTACCAGGTATTGCCAAGGTGTTGTCGCCGAATGGCCTGCGAGCTGCGTAACAGCGCTTCGTAGTCCACCGCCCTGCCTTCCAGTTTTGCCTGCTCGGCCATCAGCTGCCCCGATTCAATCAAAGCCTGCTTCATGGACAGGTAGTGCTCAAACACTTCCGTGGCCTGTGCCAGGGCCACCTCATCCAACTGTTGCCCCATGTATTCCAACACGCGCTCCGCCACCTGATCCAGTGGCTCTTCCCCCACAAGCGTCAGAAAGTAATCAAATACATCCATGAGCAGCGGGGTGGGCACCAGGTTCCCGGCCGCATCTACAACCAGGCCAGCGGGCGGTTCTGTCCCCTTGAGCGATTCTGGCAACGGGCCAAAGCGAGAGTGGTAGGGCTGTCTGCGGTGCGACTTCAGTGACGCACCTTTTGGCAGTGCGTGTGGAGCCTGAACGCCCATTTCCCCGGGCTGTGCGATGCCCGGAGCCCCCTGCTCTCCATCGCCCGCCGCATTGGCCATATCCGGTTGAGCGTGTGGCAGAATCGGGCTGGTGCTGAGCCACCAGTATGCCCCTGCCAATGCTCCAGCGACCACTGCGCCCACGGCAACATAGCGTAACGTATTCGACTTCGGCATAAACCCTGACTACCCCGCTTTAGAACCACGATCCCAGCCAGCCTTCGGCGAGCTCGTCCTTGCACCCCCAGTACTGCTTACTATAGGTGGTTGCCTGCCGATCTACCTTCCGGGCAACCTTCAGTAACCAGGGCTTTTTTTGATAGCTTTTTCGTTTGTATCCCCCTCTACCCTCATGGTAGTTGAGATACTGGTGATAGGCATCCCACTTGCTCACCTTGTTGATTCGATGGGTTTTATCCATGTACCAGCCGATGAAATCGATGGCATCTGCAAAATCATCCCGATCCGCAAACCAGTTACCCGTTTCTTCCACATACTCTTCCCACGCGGGCCCCTTCGCCTGAGAATACCCATAGGCATCACTGGCTCTTCCAATGGGAATGATCCAGAGAAAGTATTCCATCGGTGGCGCGGCGTCCGACCGGAACGCAGACTCCTGCCGCATGATCGCCATGGGAATATGCACCGGCGCGCCCCATTTTTCCCGGGTTTCCACGGCGGCTTCGTACCAGTCCTGTTTTTCTTTAAAGATCAAACAAAGGTTGTCCGGATTACGGGGCAGTGAGGTCGCACACCCGTTTAACGCGAGTATCCCAGCGAACAACCACAGGCGCACCCAAATGACACGATGATCATACATAACACATTTAATCTTATTAACGACAAACACAGTCTAAACAGTATCACAGTGCATCCCAAGTGTCTGTTTGCTGACAAAGATCAACAATCATCATTGCCAGAGAATGCCATACTGGTATTTTGGTTAGTGGCTCATTCTTTAATTAATGGCCTGGGAATTCAGAGGATTTAACCCATGCATATTGCCATCGTCGGCGCCGGCTCGATCGGCTGCTATCTGGGCGGGTGTTTGCTCGCCTCCGGCGCTTCCGTCACCTTTATCGGACGGGAGCGGTTACAAAAGGAGTTGAGCACCTATGGCTTTCACTTGACGGACTGGCAAGGGCGTGACGCGCGTGTCCCCCCGGAGCGAATTCAGTATGCTACCGAGATGGAGGCAGTCGCAACCGCCGACGTGGTGTTAGTCACCGTGAAAAGCCTGAATACCATGGACGCGGGAAGAGACCTGGCACAACACCTCCGCCCCGGTGCACTTGTCATCAGTTTCCAAAACGGGTTGCGCAACGCGGCCACACTCAGACAGTCGATCACGAACAATCTGGTGCTGGCAGGTATGGTTCCGTTCAATGTCGCTCAACAAGGCAAGGGACATTTTCATTGCGGTACGGAAGGCGCATTGGCACTGGAGCAGGCCCGAGGACTGGAAAAGCCCTTCGTCGCGGCATTGGCCTCGGCAGGTCTACCCTGTGGCACCTACGCAGACATGCTTTCCGTGCAGTGGGGCAAGCTTCTGATGAACCTCAACAATCCCATCAATGCACTGGCGGGCATCCCCCTGGTGGAAGAACTGGGCAATCGCGCTTACCGGCGCATTCTCGCACAATCCATTCGCGAAGCGCTCTCGGTACTCCGGTCCGCCGGCGTCAAACCGGCGCGCACGGGCAAAGTCATACCCACGCTGATGCCTGCGGTGCTGGAACTACCCGACTGGCTATTCAAAAAAGTGGCCAGCGCCATGCTGAAGATCGATCCGGAGGCCACGTCTTCGATGCAGGAAGACCTGACGCTGGGCAGAAAAACGGAAGTCGACTATTTGAATGGTGAAATCGTCCGTCTCGGTGAAGAGCTGGGCATCACCACCCCGCTGAATCAAGCGATTCTTCAACGCATCCACCAGGCGGAAGCCCAGCGTGAGGGGTCACCCCGGCTGAGTCCCCAAGCTCTGATGGCAGACGTGGGGGGATAACGGTCAGTGCTTGGCCACGTGCAGCGCGCTGGGTATCGGCACGGTTGCTGATTCCCAGGGAGACGCTAACCCCCAGCCGGCACGATTGCCCAGATCCAGCAGGCAGCTCAACAGTTTATGAAGCTCATTGCGAGACATGCGCATGCCAGACACCGGCTTACTCTTCACCTCAATGAACACCAGAGTCACCATGCCATCTTTTTCACTCAGTTCGATCCCTTTCAATAAGTACGACTGGTCAATGCGCTTGGCCTGGGTATCCGGCGAAGGCCCTTTCTGGGTTTTCACCTGTTGCTGTGCAGAACTGTGTTCAAACGCAGCCACTTTGGCTTTCTGTTCAGTGGTGAGAGGCAAGGTATTCCGTTCGATCAATGGGCATCGTGCATCCATCCAGCCAGCCACCTGGGGCAACAGCTGCTGCAGGTAGCGCCGTGTCAGCCAGGCATGATGAAAATGCTCAGACCGGGCATCTCCCAGCACCAGACAGATCCGATCGGCCATTTTGTCGTAGTTAAAGGTGATGCTTTTCGCGGTGAATAACTCAATTTGGCTCATGATCTGACACTTACTCTGTTTACCGGCAATATAAGGAATAGGATTCAGGCGCGGAATTCTACCCGAAGCGGCATGAAATCTGAACAGTCCAGTTTACTATTCCCGGAATTTACGCATAATAGCGCGGTTCATACGCGGGGACTGTCAGGTGAGCCAGCGTGCTGAATATTCTTTCTGTGTGCTACGGTCAAAATTGAGTAAGGAGGCGGTATGCCTAAGGCCAGTGAACTGAAACGCGGAATGGTGGTAGACATCGATGACGCCCCATATATTGTCAAAAATGTAGAAGCGCAAAGTCCTTCATCGCGGGGGGCAACAACGCTCTATAAAATCCGTTTCTATAATCTGCAAACCAAGCAGAAACGCGATGAATCACTCAAGGGTACGGACTTTTTCAAAGAATCTGACTGTCAGCGCTTTGAAGTTCAGTTTTCCTATATTGATGGCGACACGTATTACTTCATGAATATGGAAGATTACAGCCAGTATGGCTTGTCTGAAGCAGATATCGGCGAAGACAAACTGTTTATCAAAGACGGACTGGACGAAATCATCGCCTTGATTTACGAAGGCAACATGATCAGCCTTGAACTGCCACCCTCCGTCGCCATGGAAATTACAGAGACCGCCCCCGGCATCAAGGGCGCCTCTGCATCCGCACGCACCAAGCCAGCACGTTTTGCAACCGGTCTCGAAATTCAGGTGCCGGAATATCTGGAGCAAGGCGAGGTGGTGAAGATCAATACCGTGACCTGGAAATTCATTTCCCGCGCCTGATCATTATTCACGATCTACACCGTGTGAAACAGGGAGAATGTGCCCTGTTTCCTTTCAAACCAACCACAAGGTTCGGCGGCTTTCTGACTGGCGGCTTCCCGCCCTTCTTTCACCCAGCGATGTGTTAAACCAATCGCAATGATCTGGGACTTGCTTAACTCCCTCCCGCAAGGGATACTTTGAATCTACATTCAAGTTGTTTACAGAGAGAAGAACATGGAACCGCTTTTCGCTGACCGGATTTTTCGGGGTGACCTGAGCCGTCGAGATTTTATTAAACTCACCGCCATCGCTTCGGCGGGGGTTGCCGCCAGCTCTACACTCATCGGATGTTCCGTTGACCCCGTGACCGGGGAACAAACCTTTGTGCTGATGTCGGAGCAACAGGAAATTGCTGTCGACAAGCAACAGGCCCCGCACCAGTTTTCCGCTGACTATGGCGTATCACAAGACAAAGCACTCAACGCGTATATTGCCGAGGTAGGCCAATCCCTCTCGTCACGCTCCCATCGACCGCATATGCCCTATGAGTTCAATGTGGTGAATGCCACCTACATTAATGCGTATACGTTTCCGGGTGGCTCAATGGCCACCACGCGCGGCATTTTGCTGGAACTGGAGAACGAAGCCGAACTGGCCGGCCTGCTGGGTCATGAGATCGGCCATGTGAATGCACGCCACGCCGCAGAGCGGCAAACCAAAGGCGTACTCGCACAAGCCGTGGTGACAGCGACCACCGCTGCGGTTTCGGCCTCAAAATACAGCGATTATGCCGGCATGGTATCCACCGCTGGCGGATTTGGCGCTGGTGCCCTCCTGGCCAAGTACAGCCGGGATAACGAGCGCGAGGCCGACGCGCTGGGCATGGAGTACATGACCCGCGCGGAACGCAACCCTCAGGGTATGGTGGGCTTGATGGAAATCCTCGTGGACCAGTCTAAACACAAACCCAGTGCCATCGAGCAAATGTTTTCCAGCCACCCCATGAGTGACGAGCGCTACGCCATGGCACGCAATGCAGTGGAAACCAAATACGCCGCCAAACGGCAGGCGCCCTTTAACCGGGAGCGCTACATGGACCACACCGCGGGCCTGAGAAAAATCAAACCCGCCATCGATGCGCTGCAAACTGGCGAATCCGCCATGCATAAAAAAGAGTATCACACGGCGGAAAAAGAGTACCGAACCGCGCTGAAACGCGCCCCCAGTGATTACGCGGGCCTGATGATGATGGCCAAATGCCAGCTGGAACAGCAGCGCCCCAAAGAAGCCCAGCGTTATATCGATCAGGCACGTAAGGCCTACCCCCAGGAAGGCCAGGCCATTCAACTCTCTGGCATCAACAAACTCGCGTTGAAGCAATTCAGCAGCGCATTCAGGGATTTTGACCAATACGAACAGCGCTTGCCCGGCAACCCCAACACCTACTTCCTGAAAGCGGTAGCGAAAGAGAGTATGCAGGATAAAAATGGCGCGGCCCGCGAATATGCCCGTTACCTCAATCAGGTAAACCAGGGCGGCCAGGCGCAACACGCACACCAACGACTGGTGGAATGGGGATACATCAAAAAGTGACAATACGCCAGTGCTCTTTGCCCGCCACTCATAGAACAATAATAAGCCGCGCATGACCGACGAACTGAACACGGCCATCGCCTGCCCGGGCTGCTGGCATTACAACCCGGCCACCGTGAGTGAATGCGAGTTCTGTGGCGAAAGCCTCATCAAGGCTGGCATGACGCTCACGTGTGCCACCATCGCCCCCACTCTCCCCGCGCCACCACCAGACCGGAGCGCACCGGTGAATCCACCCGTGCCGCCGGCAGAACCTGCCGACGACGAGGAACATGCCTCGCTGGCACACTTTAAAATCAGCGAGGTATTGGGTCAGGGCGGGATGGGCGCGGTGTACAAAGCTCAGGACCTGGCTCTGGAGCGCTTTGTCGCGCTGAAAATGTTCCGCTTTGCCCAGGACGGTACCGCAGGCACAAACCGAGCACTCTTGGATGAAGCCCGTCTGGCGTGCAAGTTGAACCACCCCAATATTGTGACCATCTATGACATCGCTCGTGGCGAACAGAGCAACTTTATTGTGATGGAATGGGTGGATGGTACACCGCTGAAGCAACTCATCCCCGAGCATGGGCTGCCGCTGACCCAAGCCCTGGAGTTTGCGGCACAAATTGCTGACGGACTCGCCTGCGCTCACCGGCATGGCATGATACACCGGGACATCAAGCCGCAGAATATCATGATCAACCGGGATCAGCGGGTGAAAATACTGGACTTTGGCATTGCAGCGCTCTTAGGGCACCCGGAACAACCTGTGCGCAATCCGTCTGAACCCAATCCGCCTGAACCCAATCCGCCTAAACCCAATGCACCTGGCACCAAAGACGCTGCCGTAAAGCCCGCAGAAGCCATTGTCGGCACACCTCGGTACATGTCGCCGAAACAGGCGCAGGGATTGGCCCTGGATCAATCAAGTGACCTGTTTTCATTTGGCATCGTACTGTATGAAATGCTGAGCGGGAAGCGTCCGTTTGACGGTGGCTCCCTGGAGATCCTCCGGGAGAAGATGCAGACCGCAAATTATATACCGCTGGAAAAGCATTGCCCCGACCTGCCCCAACCGCTGCTTAAGCTGGTGACCCAGCTCCTGATTCCTGAGCGCGCGCTGCGGTACGCATCCGCACAAACATTGACCACTGAACTCCGGGAGATTCAGGCAGAACTGACGCAATCGACAACCTGGTGGCAACGACAGCACTGGGCGATGAAAACCGCGCTCGTCCTTCCCATACTGGCCCTACTGGCGTTTGGTCTGCGGGAGCTGATTTTCCCTCCCAGCACCACGGAGCTGATCGAGCGTCAACTCACGGAAGCCACCAAGATTGCCCTCTTACCGCTGGACAACATCAGCGGAGATCCGTTATTGCAGCTGTTCACAGACGGATTGGTGACCACGCTTACCCACGACCTGGCATTGGCGGGTCTGGAGCATGGCGATGGTGCCGCCTGGATTATTCCTGCCAACGAAATTCGACGCCTGGAAGACCTGTCGGTAAAACGGGTCAGCGATCAATTTGGGGTGGATGTTGTGATTACGGGCAGTATTCAGCACATGGGATCAACCCGCCGTGTCAGTTTAAACCTCGTCAATGCGAAAGACGGGCGGCTGGTGAAGAGCCACACGTTGAGCATCCCGGCGGCCAATCTGTTTGAAGGGCAGGCATTGGTCAGAAAGTCGGTGCTGGGCTTGCTCGGTTGGCAGATTTCGGAAGCACTTTCTGCACAATTGGATCAGACACAACCTGGGTTGGACGGGGCGTATAAAGACTATATTGAAGGCTTGGGATTTATGTATCGCCTCGATCAAGCCAGGAATCTGAAAAGTGCTGAGGCGGCTTTCGAACGTGCTCTGTTACAGACGCCGCACTATATCCCGGCAATCGAAGCACTGGGTGAGTTGTTTTTCCTGAACTTCACGCGATCACTCGATGAAGAGTGGCTGGTAAAAACACAGGGGGTCATCGACACTCTGCGACAATTAAATCCCGAAAACAAAAAGGCGTGGTATCTGGCCGGTGAAATTGCGGCCAAAAGAGGTGAATATCAACAAGCAATCGATTCGTATAAAAGAAGCCTAAGTACATCAGACAAAGATCCGGACAAAGCGATTACGCTTCGTAGTCTTGCAAATGCCTACCAGCTTTCTGGGGATAGCGAAGCAGCCGAGAATATCTATAGATTGGCGGTAAAATACGCACCAAACAACTGGCGATTAATTGGCTCATTTGGTGGATTTTACTTTCGAAGTTCCAATTATAAGGCGGCGCTGGAGCAATTTATCAAAGTTACACAGATGAGCCCAAATAATGATTTTGGCTATAAAAACGTGGCCGCTGCATACTATGCCCTTGGAGACATGGAAAACGCTATTGGTTATACACGTAAAGCGATTTCCATCAATCCATCACAAGTCGCTTGGTCAAATCTGGGAACAATCCTGTTCTATGAGCAAAAATATGAGGAAGCAATTGAAGCATTTCTAGAAGCAACAGGCTTACTAAACTCAGATTACATTAACTGGGGCAATTTGGCAGACGCATACAAGTTAACTAAAAACCCGAACAAAAAGAGCGCTTATACTAACGCGGCGAACCAAGCCCAAGCCGCTCTTAGTCTCAATCAAAACGATACAGCAGCGCAAGTACACTCGGCCTACTATGAAGCAAACTTAGGAAACATCGACAAATCATTAAAATTGTTGGAGGCTGTTACAGCTAATTATTCGGGCCAGGAACATTTTATCGCTGCACTTGCTTATGATGCGCTGAATCTGCCAGACCAAGTTTATCGCCACCTATTACTAGCACTGGAAAACGGTTACCCGACCAATGAAATAATCGACACTCCATTACTTTCAAATTTTCGAATCGATCCTAGATTTGGAATTCTTACAGAGAAGAACACAAAATAAACAGCATCAAAAACATTGCCCTCCCTGGCACATGATGTCTCAGGGGACATCAATCTTGATCGTAGGATCTTCCTGATACACAATTCCCCAATGTTCACTGCGATGCTGTAGGCATCCGGTTCAATCAGGGCATTGTTCTGCACAGTTCCCACTGTCGATTTCTGGCCCGCCGAGATATTCGACACTGTCGTGGAAGTTTCTGAAGTATTGAACGGATCTTGATCCTGACTCGTCTTGTCAAACGTAAACACCGCCGTAGCGGTACCCGTTACGCCTTCCGGCCATACGTCATTGGGGATCAACAGATCCACCACATCGCCGGCTTTAACGTCCAGTGTATCCGGCGTAATTACCAGACTTTTATTGACTGCATCCAAACTGGACACCGTTAAGGTATAAGTATTTGTTGTCATCGTTTTACCTTTTTCAATTTTGGCTAACGTAAGCTTCGATCGCGCTCTGATCAAAATAGTGCGATGGAATCAGCTTACGACAGGATAAACTTAGACAACATTACAGCAGATTACAAAGACCAAAGCTCAATTGGCCTGCTTAGGGTGTATAAATGTATTCCAGCTGCCCGGCCTTATGAATCTCGACCTTCGGCGTGGCCAGACGAATCTTGCCGCCCTGGCGCTCAAACAGCACATCCGGCACCATGCTGTTGATGTGATCGCTGAACTGCTTGCGCGCCCGATGCACCAGAATGTTAAAGTGACACAAATCCAGGCCCAGCGACTGGCTGATCACTTCTGCCGGCACCCAGCCTTGCACAGCCGGTGTTCGCGCCAACCGAGCATCATCCGCGCGTTGGCGTGCAAGATTCAGTGTCAGATAGTGGTGACTGCGCACCTTCAGGTCGATGACTGAATCATTCGCATGCAGTAGCAGCTGCGTCGATTCTTCATCCGCACTCACATGGAACTCCAAAGCCACATCCTCAACAGATTGTATCAGAGGCAAATGCGGCACAGTGGGCGCCCAGGAAGGGTCCTGGCACCAGGCGGGAGGCGACAGGTCCCGCACCTCAAACACCTGTTCCCGACTGCCCGCAAAACAAATACTCTGCCCTTCACTCAGATAACAGGGCGCATTGAGGGGGAGCCGTTGTCCATCCACCCAGGTGCCATTACGGCTGTAGTCTGTAATGGTCCATCGATCATTTTGCCATTCAATCACACTGTGCAATTTCGACGATTCCGGTGCAGAGAGCTTGATCAACGCTTCTCGCCCACGCCGCCCAATCAGCGTAAGCGGCTCCAGGGCGATCGGGTCACCGTTTTTTTGATCAATCAAGTACGCCATTATTTGTACTCACGATTATTTGCACTCACGATCGTTTGCACTCGCTAAAGTTTGCACTCACCCTTGAGCCTGCGCTCTGCCGCGCTAACAGAAGCCAGGCTTATAGCCCGGCCTGGCTTGAGACCTCGTTGAAATCACGCGCGACCGGGTGTGCCGCGCTGGTCTCGCTGGATTGCTCACCACGCACCAAATGTGCGGTTTGCAGTCCCGCCGCCTGCGCGGCATCCAGCTCCGCCAGTACATCGGACAAAAACAGAATGCTGCCGGCGTCCACGCCGAGCGCGGTGACAATATTCTGATAGGACTGCACTTCTTTTTTACCCCCTACCTGGGTATCAAAATACCCGGAAAACAAAGGCGTCAGATTGCCGAAGTCCGAATGCCCGAACATCAGTTTTTGTGCCTCTACCGAGCCGGATGAATAGATATACAGGGTGAAGCCTTTTTCGTGCCAGCGTCGCAGATTCTCCTCTGCATCCTGATACACATGCCCGGTAAATGCGCCCTCCTCAAAGCCCTGCTTCCAGATCATGCCTTGCAGCGCTTTGAGGGGTGTAATTTTCCTGTCTTCCTCAATCCACTCCAGAAGCTGAATGATCAGCGCTTTTACATCGTCTCTATCCCGGCCACTTTCCTGCGCCACTGCATCCAGTTGCTCAGAAACCGCATCGTCTTCGGCGTGTGACTGCACAAATGAGGCCATGTGCCGTGCTGCATATGGAAACAACACATCATGCACAAAGGAGATGGCACTGGTGGTGCCTTCAATATCCGTCAGAATGATTTTTACGGTCATGGGTTTACCCGGTCTGCTACCAGGGTTTCATAACGCGGGAACTTCCCGGCAATCTCATCCCCGGTGAAATCTGCCACCCAGCCCTCGGGGTTCGAGAACAGTCGAATACAGGTAAATTTGGGCTCTGGCCCCATGTCAAACCAATGACGCGTGCCATCAGGTACGCTGATCAAATCACCGGCCTGACAAAGTACAATCATCACCTTGCCTTCGAGATGGAGATAAAACAGCCCCTGCCCGGCGACAAAAAAGCGCACTTCGTCTTCTACGTGTCGATGCTCATCCAGAAATTTCTTTCGGAAAGCGGATTTCTCCGGATGCTCAGGCGTCAAACTTACCACGTCTGCCGTGGTGAAGCCGTTTTCTTCTTTCAGTCGCGCGACGTCCTGTGCGTAGGCGGATAAAATCGCCGCCTGGTCCGCACCAGCGGGAATGTCCTGCAAAGGCCAGTGTTCAAAGCGCACGCCTTTCTCGTTCAAGATCGTGGCAATCTCCGTACTTTCGTCCGTCACCAATTCAGGCGTCGTCGGGTCACTTTCCGCGTATATTCGTAGTGTCGTCATCGTAATTTCCCAGTAGTGCAGGCCATCTGAATGTCAGCGTGAGTGCCCGAGTCGGCACATTTCCAGCTCACAGGCCAATAAAAATTCCATGGCTTCGATATGTCGCAAACACACCGCCATTGTTTCGCCCCAGGTATAGAGCCCATGCCCGCGAATCAGATAGCCCGGTGCCTCCGGATGCGCCTGCAGATAGGCATCCGCCTCCTGAGCCAGTGCATCTATGTCCTGAGTGTTTTCAAATATCGGTATCGTCAGGCTATGCTCGTGCGTCACCTGGCCGCTGAACGCCTTTTGAAGTTCATAATCATTAAACACCAATGCCGACTTACCCGTGAGGTGTCGGGTCAGTACCGTCGCCGCCAGAGAGTGCGTATGCAGCACCGCGCCCACCGCTGGTTTGGCCTGATAGAGGTAGGTGTGCAACAGGGTTTCCGCCGAGGAACGTTGATTGCTCAGCACCGCCTCCCCCGCCAGATTCACCACCATGATGTCGTCGACATTCAGCTCGCCCTTGTGTCGGCCTGATACGGTGATGGCCGCATGAGCGTCGTCCAGCCGTGCAGAATAATTGCTGCTGGTAGCAGGAGACCATCCTCGGGCGTATAAAAACTTTCCCGCAGCAACAATCTCCTGAGCGCGCTTGGCAAATAAACTCACATCAAACACGTTTTCTGGCTCCTGTACGGGGTCAGTCCCCGAGAATTCTCTGCTTGATCGCGTCCAACAGACTGGATTCCTTATCGGCAATACGGCCATCTGCAACGATGAGTTCATCAATCACTGCCAGCACATCACCATTGCCCGCCAATGCCGGGCAGTATTTGTCCAACACGCTGTCAACGCCGCCCGCATCAATGGCCCGGCCGACTTCATTGCGTAAATTGGCCACCACGGAATCTTTCGACGTGCCCTCTCCCCAGGGTAAGGACTCGACCAATTCATCAAAGTGGGCCTGCTCCGCTTCGGCGATTTTACCGTCTATCAAATACGTTGTGACCGCCAGCGCAATCAGCGCTTCTGATTCCACGCGGCTTGCCTGTGCAAAATTCGCCGCCAGTTTATCCAAAAACATTGCTCTCTCCTTCTTTACGCCCTATCGCGCTTTGCGTCCATTATAGAATGATCATTCGGGGATACCAGCCCTATTTCCCGCTCATCGCTCAGGCATTAATTGCACATCAATCCAAATAAACGCATTGCACTTGATCTAAACCAAGTCTCAACCGGCCCGTGCCCGGCATAATAGCACAGGCGCTTGTTCCCATTGGCGCTTGATCGTTATTCACTAAGGAGTGACCCATGAACGGTAAGTTACGTGCGTTTGCTTTGGCGCTGACATTTCTCGTGCTCATCTCGGCCATTTTGCTGACCTTTACGCTTGGATTCAGTCACCCGCTGCCGTGGGTTTTCGTGGTGATTCTGGTCGTGGTGGTGGCACTGAATAAAAAATTGACCGAAAGCGACTTTGTCACCTGGAAAGATGAGTACAGTGTGGGTATTGAGTCCATCGATCGAGACCATAAAAAGCTGCTGAACCTGATCAACAATCTGCAGAATTCAGCCCTCTATTACACCGGCGAAGATTTCGAGCGGCAAGCGCTGAAAGAACTGGTGGATTACACAGAATACCATTTCAAACGGGAAGAAACGTTGATGGAAGAAAACGGCTTCCCGGATTTTGAATCACATCGTCAAGAACACCAGAAAATGACCGAAAAGGTGAAAGAAATGGTGGTAGCCTATGAGCGAGACGATGAAAAAACCATCGTGGAGCTGGCACAGTTTCTCAAAAACTGGCTGATCAGCCACATCAACGGTTCGGATCAGGAGTACAGCGGTTACCTGATTAAAAAGGGCGTGAAATAAACAACGCCCTGCGGTAAGCGTTTAGAACAAGGCCAGACGAAAGGGAAACAGGTTCGCGGTCATCACCTGCCTGGCCACTGCGGGATCAGCTCGCACGATTTCGCTGGCCTGAGTTTCATCTTCACACTGAATCACCACCACCCCAAATGTGTCAAGGCCCGACGTATCCGTGCGCCCGGCCAGCAGCACCGTGCCTGCAGTGTGGTGCTCTCGAAGATAGTCAAAGTGATCCTGAATCACCTGTGCTTCTTCATTCGTCGGCCTGGTGTCCAGCAGGTCTTGCCGTACCAGGTGTAATTGGTAGAGGAAATGCTGCATGATATTGCTCCTACGCTTGCTGCCCTTGCCTATAGACTATGCCTTGATCATAGCATTTTAAAGCCTCACTAAATTTTTGGTAATTCATCGCAAACGCCAGCTCGGTTATGATTTAACCAACGGCTGAACGGCATGTTGATCGACGGTTGTTTCCACATTTACACAAAAACGGCTACCTATGAAACGAACAGCACAATTCACCACGGTCCTAACGCTCTCGGTTCTGCTGAGCGGCTGCTTTGGTTTTAACTTTGTTTTCGAACGACTCGACCAGTTGCTTGTGTGGCAGGCAGATCGAATGCTGGATCTTTCCGGTGAACAGGAAGACGCCATGGCTCCCGCCGCAGTGGCAATACGGGAATGGATCAGAGCGGAGGGTATTCCTCTTACGGTGGACAAATTGGAAGCCATCGATCAGCAGTGGCGAGCAGGCCAGCACTACGAAGCAGCTGTGCAGTTTCGTGAAGAATCCAAAGTCATTGGTCGACAACTCATGACCGCATCTTGGCAAGCGCTCTCTGATTTTCTCTTGTCCCTCAATGAAGCGAACGCAGATGCTTATGAGTCCTACGTGGAAAGCCACTATGACGAATGGTATGAGGAATCAACAAGCCAGAAGAACAAGGTGCACGACCGCATTGAGAAGCTTGAGGACTGGTTTGGTGACCTGACGGATCAACAGGTCGCGCTTGTCCATCAACACACCCAGTGGCAGGCAGGTGAATTCGAACTTCGCGTGGCCAACAGCCGCCAATGGCGCGTGGCTTTTCTCACGCATATCCAACAGAATAACCGAACCGCTCTGGCCAGCGCCTTTGCCGACCCCACACGCCTGCAAACGCCCGAGTATCAGCGCTGGGTGGATCAACAGTCGTCAGAATACGACACAATGATGCAGCAGCTGCTGCCAACACTGTCAGAAGATCAGAAGACACACGCCAGCGAGCGACTGGAGGACTGGATTGGGCTGCTGAAGGGTGTCGCGCCACCGGTGCGCTAAACGCGCCTCTCTTTGGGTGAAAACTGTCGATGGTTGGCAAATGCGCTTCCATCAGGCCACACCGATTGCGGCATTTGAACTGTACACTTGAGATCTACGCAATCAGCTCGTCCAAATCACCCACAGAGGTGTTCAGTTCGATGGATTTATCCAGCCGTTTCATCGTCGTGTAATACCCATTTCGTGGATCAGTAAACTGGTGTATTGCTTTTTTTTCAACATCGACCACCCAAACCAACTCCACATGGCACTGCGCATATTTTGCAAGCTTGCCGGTCCCATCGTTAATCAGGTCCGTGTTCAATGTGCTATCCGCCACTTCAACGACCATCGAAATTTGAGAGAGGTGTGGGTAGTTGTTTTCCACTTGGACACCCGGCTTCAACACGAAAATGTCGGGTTCAGGCATGGAGTTAGCATCCGCCGTCGTTGAACCCGTGGTATATACATCATCGGAGTTTAAAGCCTGAGCGATGAAAGCGGCCAATTGCTTTTGAGTTTTTGCATGCTTGAACCCTAAAGGCGCCAATTGAATAATCTCCCCATCAATAAGCTCAGTACGGCTATTTTTATCGAGAATGTTACTCTCGAACAGTTTCAAATATTCACCGGACGTAAATACGTGTGTGTTTTTTAACGCCAACATGACCAGCAACACCCAAATAGTGACTTGTGACTCTAGATTACTAAAAAATTCAGAAAAAGAAACGCTAAAAAGACCCAATGCGTATGCCCCGACACCCGCCACGCTCCTTGATCATCGTGCATTTATGGCAAGGAGCAATCTTCACCTCTAACGAGTAAGATTCACATACAACGTGGGCAATTGCCGGGAAAGTTCCGCCGGGTCGCGGATAACGGCATAACCATTGGTGCCGAACAAATGCGGAAGGTAATCTTCCGCCTCGCTGTCGATGGTGACGCAAAACGGCTCTATTCCCGCTTTGCGTGCTTCCAGAATGGCATGGCGGGTGTCCTCCACCCCATAACGCCCCTCATACTGATCCAGATCATTTGGTTTTCCGTCAGAGAGCAGCAACAATACCTTTTGATTGGTTTGCTCGCTATGCAGTATCTTGCTGGCCTGCCGGATGGCAGCACCCATCCGGGTATAGTAGCCGGGCCGAAGCGATTCAATACGCCCACGCACCTGATCGGTGTAACGTTCATTAAAGTTTTTCAGAATGTGGAAACGCACATGGTTGCGTTTGCGTGAGGAAAAACCATAAATGGAGAACCGGTCCCCGGTCACTGACAAGGCCTCAGACATCAGCATCAAGCTGTCACGTATCACATCAATCACTTGAAGTTCGTTATTGATCCAGGCATCCGTTGAGAGCGAAAGATCTGCCAGAATCAAACAGGAAAGTGACCGCCCCAGCGGTTGCTTACTCATAAAAATGCGTTGATCCGCATGCGCGCCCCGATTATTCACATCGGTCATGAACTCAATCCAGTTCTCGGTCACCAGCTCTTCGCCATCAACGAGGTTTTTGATCCAGTTCCGCTCCGGCTTGAGAAACATAAACTGGTTCTTCACGCGCCGAGCTTCCTTGCGCAGTCGATCTGGCAACGCCAGCGGTGCCGCATCGTCGGCAATCATGGGGTGCAGGCAGCAATGATCCTGCTGCAGTTGCTGTTGTTTGTAATGCCACTCCGGCAGAAGAATGCCATCCCCCAGGATAAGATCGTCATTTTCAGCCCCCGGTAAATCCAGATCCATACGAATTGCAGAAGCGCCCGCTTTTCGTTCACGGGAGAGGCTGAGCACATCCAGGTCGTCCGCCACTTGTTCGGCTTCATCCTCCTTGGTGTCATCACCCGCGCGGTCAACCGATTTAAACTCCGACCAGCTGAACAGGTTTTCCAGTCGAAACACCATCAAGCCCTGATTCTGGTCGTAACTATCGACGCGCTCGGCCTTTTTCCGCTTTTTGTGCTTTTTCACCGCGCCTCTACGAATGATCATGCCTTCGTCGCCCTCTTCCGACGAAATTACCGCATCGGTTTTCACGGTCGAAGGATAGAGCCACAGCAAAACAGGCTCAGGGGGCGTCGATATCTCCGGCAATATCACATTATCCTGCGGTGAGCGCAGTGCCTGCTGGATGGCGCGTTCGACCACCTGTTCTTCCGGCGTCAGCTTGGCCATGTCAGGACGTAACAGAAGGTAGGCCTCCACCAGCGCGCGATAATAGCCTGCAATACCCGGATAGGAATCAATTACGTGCGCAGATAATCGCTGATTATCCTCAAACCAGTTTGCAAACGGATCTGTCTGTGCACTGGCCAGCGCGGCGAGCCACACATACATTTTTGCGTTTAACTGCCTGTCCTCGAAAAGGGCAATTTTTTCAGGTAGCCGCACACTTTCTTCGTCCCGCCAGGCGAGTTGTGCCGTTTTGCCGGTACCCGCAATTTTCTGCAGCCAGTTGCGGCGGGTGCTGTAGGCGCGCGGCGTCGCCGCGAGGAGCCGCATTCCCTGTGGGCCACCCAGCGCGCGGAACAACACGCCGGTACGGAAGCCAACTTCATCCAAGGAGACGGAACAGTCCAGATGGTCTTTAGACGCTTTTCGCGTTATGTACTGGTGCCATTTCAGCCCCACCCACTCTTCCATCGGAATCTCCTGCGTTTACTGGTTCGTGATTGCTGGTTCAAGGTTACTCGTTGATGTTTTCACTGTAGCGGGTTTGGGGGGATTTGGGTTTGATTGATGTCACGTCCTTCATGGGAATCAGTGACACCTGTTTGATTTGTTCGCCGGGGGTCCAATTCAGCAGCGTGCCGTCCGGATTATTCCTCTGTACCTGTTGGCAGGCAGATATGCACTGCGCACATTGTGTACAGGTGAATTTTGCGCGTTTGAAGCCCCGTACGGAAAGCCGCATGGGGCAAGCGTCTTCGCAGTCCTTGTCGCAATCTTTGCACAAACTGGCCCGCTGGCGATCAAAGCTCACGACCACCGCTTTGGTGTTCATCATCCACAACAGGCTTTGAAACAATCCTACCGCACAGCCGTAGCGGCAAAACAGGTGTCGGGCAAGCACAAAGTCAACCGTAAACACGAGTGTCGCCACACCAATAAAAATGCCCTGCTTCCACGGAACCGTGAACGTCACAATCTGTTCATACAGGGGAAGCGGCGGCATTAAATACGTCAACAACGCCACCGCCCAGGTAAACGCGATAAAAGCGCTCACCGACACCACCATGACGCCGCCCGTCATTCTGAGGTACCAGGGCCGCTCCTGACGGGCCGGCTCCCAGAGCGTCACGCGATCCAACACCTTTAACATTAATCCGTTGATTGCTTCCACCACGGAAAAATGCGGGCACAGCCAGCCACAGTAGATTCGTCCCCAACGCCAGAAAATGTAGAGCCCGGTACCAATTACCAGTATCAGCGGTATCAGAAACCGTGTAAGGATGCGAAAACCGGCTTCCAGTGCCGACGCCTGACCGATCCAGTCCGGCGTGAGATCAAGGGACAGCCGCGCACCAAACACCACAAACTGGGTGGTGGTGAGGTCAAACCGAAAAAGATCCAACGCGGGCGCAAACAGAAACAGCAGGAAAAAACCTGTGCGGGTAAGAAACCGTCGCTGCTGCAGAGTGAGTGCCATAAGGAAGTATTCCTCGCCAACTACCTACTACTATTGTACGAATTTATGATTATACGAGTTTATAATTGTACGAAATTGACGCTGATAGAAAAAGAAAACGGCTTCTGAGTCGAACCGAAGAGATTGTGTTCTTCGGAGCGCTTCAGGAAGCCGTTGTTTGCGTTCAGTTTTGGCCCGCCTTCCGTGGCGGTCTGTGCATCCTTACGAAGTTCGCTCAGGCAGCTGCGGTGTCGTCACCCTTCACAAAGAAGCTGGCGATGTAGCAGATCAGACCAATCAGGAAAACCACGCCTGAAATTTCACGCAACCAGTAGAACAGTGCAATCTTGTCCTGCGTGGTCATGAAGTCCAGCGCGCCGGTTTCTGGCAGACGCTGAATCCATACTTGCAGTACACCTGCTGCAGTAAGGAACAGAGTAATGAACACCATAGCAATCGTCATTAACCAGAAGCCCCACATTTCCACGACCTGCGCCCTGTTGCTGTTGCCTTCAGTGCGGCCACGCAGAATTGGCATGGCGTAGGAAATTATTGTGATCACGATCATGACATACGCTCCGTAGAAAGCCATGTGACCATGTGCGGCAGTGATCTGAGTACCGTGAGTGTAGTAGTTCACCGGAGCCAGCGTATGCAGGAAGCCCCACACACCAGCACCCAGGAAGGCCATCACACCACAACCCAGTGCCCACAGCGTCGCTGCACGGTTTGGATGCTCACGTCGACGACGGTTCACCATGTTGAACGCGAAAACTGTCATCATGAAGAACGGAATGGGCTCCAGTGCAGAGAATACTGAACCAATCCACAACCAGTATTCCGGCGTACCAATGAAGAAGTAGTGGTGACCGGTACCCAGGATACCCGTGATCAACGCCATTGCGATAATCACATACAACCACTTTTCAATCACTTCGCGGTCAACACCGGTCACTTTGATCAGCACGAACGCCAAGATCGCCCCCATGATCAATTCCCACACACCTTCTACCCAAAGGTGAACAACCCACCACCAGAACATTTTGTCCAGTACGAGGTTTTCCGGGTTGTAGAAAGAGAACAGGAACATCACGGCCAAGCCAAGTAACCCAGTCATGAGTACGATGTTGATGACGGTTTTACGACCTTTCAACACAGTCATACCCACATTGAACAGGAAGCCAAGCGCAACAATGACGATACCCACTTTGGTTATGGTCGGTTGTTCCAGGAACTCACGCCCCATGGTAGGCAGTAAACTGTTACCCGTCATTTCTGCCAGGGTAGCATAAGGCACCAGCAGATAACCCAGTACGGTCAAACCACCGGCAACGGCAAAAATCCAGAACAAGGCAATCGCGAGCTTCGGACTGTGCAGCTCGGTTTCCGCTTCTTCGGGGATCAAATAGTAAGCGGCCCCCATAAATCCAAACAGCAGCCAGACAATGAGCAGGTTGGTGTGCACCATCCGCGCTACGTTAAATGGAATTTCCGGGAAGAGGAAATCGCCCACAACATATTGCATCCCCAGGACCAGGCCAAACAGCACCTGAGCAGCAAACAGAATGATGGCAAAAACGAAGTAGGGTTTTGCCACGGCTTGAGATTGATATTTCATGACAAATACTCCTTAACCTTCGATATTTGGTGGCCAGTCGTTTGTATTGATCTTGGCGGAGTATTCCAGAAAATCCGCGAGATCATCCAACTGCTCATCCGTCAGGTTAAATTGTGGCATCTGGCGTCGACCAGGTGCGTTGGTGGGTTGAGCTTTCATCCAGGCATGGAAGAACAGCTTGAACCCTGCCTCGCCACCACGGCGCTGGTAAACGTTACCCAGCTCAGGTGCATAGTACGCCCCTTCGCCCAGCAGTGAGTGACAACCAACGCAGTTGTTTTCTTCCCAGAGCATTTTGCCCCGGGCGACCGACTCCGTCAGCTCCTGTCGGTTATCCCGTTTGGGAAGTTCGTGTATCGTGTCGAAAGTCAAGGCCAGGAATAGCAGGATAAAAAAGGCACTGCCCCCCAGATAGATATTCCTGGCCATGCTTTTGGTAAAGCGTTCAGCCATTGTGTGCTCTCCTCAGTCAGTTATGTTTCAGTGTTAAAGTTACGATTCCTTAACCTATTTGCCCTTGATATTGATCAACAGACAAAATTTATTTCCTTGGAGGTAAACCTTTGGGAGAAAGAAAACCCGGTTCAGGTGAACCGGGCAAACAGGAGAGAAGTTGCGTGAAATGCTGTATCAGTGGCTGGTGCCGTCTTCGTAGTGCGTTTTGTTGTAGACGTTATACTTGCCAGAGGGTTTCACCATAGGCAGGCGCTTCTGCTCTTCCAGCGAGTTTGCGTCGTACACAATCACTTCGCCCTCCATGTCCCACACACTGAGCAGCGCGTACTTACCATCTTTCGTAAACTCGACATGTGCCGCTGTTTTGTTTTTTACCGGCCGAAGCGTTTTCGTGATTTCCAGTTTGCGTTTATCAATGATATGCACCGCCTCTTTGTTCGGCCCAAAGAACACATCCGCCCACGCGTACTGTGATGCATTGTGCGACCGCATAAAGAATCCGGGCCCTTCGGTTTCAATTTCCTTGATGACCTGCCAGTTGGTCATGTCGATAAACGAAATTTTGTACTCTTTAAGATTCGGCGAGGCCATGATTCGCCGGCCTTCGTACATCCAGGTAATCCCCGATCCCAGATGCGGCATACCCGATATGGGCAGGGTGGCTACCTGTTTTCCGGTGTCCATGTCGATCACCTGCCCGCCAGTGGTTTCGCGGGTCTTTGCGTCGGTGCGCGTCGCCCCGAGCAGATGTTTGTACTCTGGATCAAAGAAAAAATCATCCAGGTAGTCTTTGGTTTCAATTTTTCGGGGTTTCCAGTCTGCGGTAGCCGACTTGCCGGCATAGGGGAACTCCCACACCTCCTTCATGTCCTTCAGCGCAGCGACAAAGCTGTTACGCGGCGGCGCGTTATACACTGCACTGACGCGAGAGCTGTCCCCACCACTTTGCACCGCGACTACCTGCTTGAACTCCAGATTCGCCGCATCCAACACCACCAGGCTATGCGGCAGATAATTTGCCACCATCACCCACTTGCCATCGGAAGACACCGCGAGATTGCGCGTATTGATTCCTGCCCGGGTTTCCGCAACGATTTTCAGGTTGTACATATCAAACTTGCTGATCCAGCCGTCCCGCGAGGCCATATAAACATAACGGCCATCGGGCGAGTACTTAGGACCACCATGCAGGGCAAACCGGGTTTTGAACCGATGGATCGGCTCAAACGTGTCCCCGTTCAACACGGTAATGTGGTGATCTCCGAGCTCCACCACCAGAAAAAGATTCATCAGATCCGCTTCAAACACCGGTTTGGCCGGCAAACTCCCTTCGGGATGCGTCACAATGTGAGACGCCGTAATGTCCGACGCCGTCCACTGAGGCGACTCGGCGGGAGGCGTTTGAACATAGGCGGTAAGCGCATCCATTTGCTCAGCAGACAACTGGGAGCTAAAAGCAGGCATTTGCGTCAATGGACGCCCCTGCTCGATGACCTGTCGGATTTCCTTTTTGCGAATACGTGACAGGTTTTCCGGCAGCAATGCCGGCCCCATACCGCCCAATCGCTGTGCACCATGACAGGCGGCACAGTGTTTTTCATAGTCTGCCTCAACGCCACCACCTGCCATCACCGCAGCAGGTGCTAACAAGGCACCAAGTATGATTCCGGTGAACTTTCTCATAACTCCCCTTTTGCCGACAGGCCGCCTGCGCTGGAAACGTTGGACGGTAAAGGTTCGGTCACCGGGAAGTCGGAAGATCGGCCTGCGGCCCCCTGCTCAAACTTATGTGCCAGCGCCACAACCTCACCGACCACGATCATGGTTGGGGGCTGCAAGGCATGCCGCTCAATGGCCTGTGGCATGGCCAATAAATCCGTAATTACGGTGCGTTGATCAGGACGCGTGCCACGCTCAATCAGGGCCACGGGGGTAGACGACGCCCGGCCCGCCTGGATCAGTCCGCTGGATATCAGTTCCGCATTCCCGATCCCCATATAGAAAACAACGGTGTGATGCGCATTGGCTAGGCTTGCCCAGTCCAGGTCCAGCTCAGCCAGGCGCCCTTCTCGCCGCCCATCGTCGCTGGGTGCCGTGTGGCCCGCCTTACGGTGCCCAGTCACAAAGGTAACACTTTGAGCATAGTCTCGGTGCGTCAGGGGGAATCCCGCGTAAGTACTGCAACCCTGGGCAGAAGTGATGCCGGGTACCACGCGAAAGCGAACACCCGCTTCAATCAAAAACTCGACTTCCTCGCCGCCCCGCCCAAAAATATAGGGGTCGCCGCCCTTCAAGCGCAGAACGCGATAGCCTTTTTGCGCCAGCTCAACCAGCGTTTCATTGGTCTTATCCTGGGTGAGAACATGCTTACGGCAACTTTTACCGGCATCGACGCGTTTGGCATCCGGGTTCACCATATTCATGATTTCCGGAGAGACCAGTCGATCAAACACCACAACTTCTGCCTGTTGCATCAACGCATAGGCGCGCAACGTCAACAAACCGGGATCACCTGGCCCGGCCCCCACCAACGCAACCTCACCAGGCGCAAGTTCAGGTTCATTCACACCAGGAATGGTTTGTCTCTTGAAAGATATCAGCCTGCCCATCTTGCCCCCTTACCTGCATTATTATCCGCCCGGCGTACCGCTGGTGCGTCATGTTTCGTTAAAGGTTTACCACATTCAACTCGCTGGAATCGCAGGCATCCGCAATTCCGATTTCCTGATCGGAGAGATAACAGGCAGGATCTTCTGCCCAGGGATCTCCCGTCAATTGGTGCGCCCGCACCCGCGTATTGCCACCACAAATGGAAAGATATTGGCATGACGCGCAGCGCCCTTTGACGGGACGCGGGGTTGTGCGGAACCCTGTCATCAAAGGATCGCTGCTGTCAGACCAAATTTCAGAAAAAGGTTTTTCCCGTACATTGCCCAAATGGTAGTCCCACCAAAAAGTATCCGGATGCACGTTCCCCAAATTATCAATGTTCGAAATATTGACGCCGGAGGAGTTCCCGCCCCAGTTCACGAGGCGCTGTTTGAGCGCTTCCACCTGATCGGGTACATTTTTTTCCGCCCACATCAACAGGTAGGCTCCGTCGGCATCATTGTTACCCGTCACGTATTCACGTTTTTTGCCTTGCTTGAGCTCCGCCCAGCAGCGATCAAAAAGCAGGTCCATCGCCTCTCGTGTCATTTGATGAAACGCATCACGCTTGCGGTTTCTATTCCCCCGGCCTGCGTAGTTCAAATGGGAAAGATAAAATTTGTCAATATCCAGCTCATCCATGAGGGTGAGCAGCTCTGGCAGCTCGGCAAAGTTGTCCTGGGTCAACGTGAATCGCGCCCCCACTTTTATGCCGTGCTCCTTGCACAGCTCAATGCCTTTCAGCGACGCATCAAATGCGCCTTTCAACTGGCGGAACGTATCATGTGTCTCTTTCAATCCATCCAGACTGATGCCCACATAGTCGTAGCCCACATCAGCGATGGCCTGGATATTGTCCTCGGTAATCAGCGTCCCATTGCTGGACAAGCCCACGTAAAATCCCATCGCTTTGGCGCGATGAGAAATTTCAAAGATATCCGGCCTCAGCAACGGTTCACCACCAGACAAAATCAGCACCGGGACGCGAAATCCTTTGAGATCATCCATCACCGTGAATACTTCGTCAGTGCTTAACTCGCCTTTAAAGTCGATGTCCGCAGAGATGGAGTAGCAATGCTTGCAGGTCAGATTGCACCGGCGTATGAGGTTCCAAATCACCACGGGACCCGGCGGCTTCCGCGCAGGAGGTACCGGTGTCGGATTCATTAATGATTCCATGTACTGTGTGATTCGAAACATGCTGACTCTCCTCGAAACATGCACCGAACACTCGGTGCAGTTCTCATCTTTTGATTACGCAGGCTGGCTCTTTATGCGTAATCCGGTTTTCTTCAAAATTCTTGAACTGTATAAAATGTCATTCTGGCGGCACAAATCCCCCAGCAACGCCTTCATTTCCACCACTTTCTCTTCCACCTCGGCGCGCTCACGACCGTGTACCATGGCGAAGAAGTTGTAGGGCCACTCAGGCAGATGACGCGGACGGTGATAGCAATGACTGACGTAATCCAGATTGCCGATCAATTCTCCGGCACGCTGAATACTGTCATCCTCGATGTCCCACACCGTCATGCCATTGGCCTTGAACCCGATTTTGTAGTGATTGGGTACCGCAGCCACACGCCGTATCACGCCTGCGTCCAACATGCGCTGCATACGGGCGATCACCTCATCCACACCCACACCCAGCTGTGCAGATAACACATCAAACGGTTTTTCTGTAATGGGAAGTCCTTGTTGCGTTGCCAGGATCAGTTTTCGATCCAGCGCGCTGAGCACAAAACTTGCGCTCTCAGAGTTCAAATCGCAGTCCGACATAGAACTCCTCCTTTTTGGGCATGTTATATACTTTGATCCCGGTTTCCTGCTCGATCCGCTGAATCACTTCGTCGATCTGTTCCGGTTGCTCGGCCGCAATCACAAACCACATGTTGAAGTCGTGTTCGCGCTCGTAGTTATGCGCTATCTCTTCCTGTGCATTCACAAACGCTGCGACTTCTTCAAACCGGGCCTGCGGCACCTTCATCGCTGCCAAAGAAAAGCATCCACCCGATCGTTCGATATTGTACATGGGCCCGAAACGACTCAGCATCCCGTGCTCTCTCAACGTGCGCAAACGGGCAACCACATCTGCCGCACTGATACCCAGGTCCTCGGCTACCGCCCCAAATGGCGATCGACACAGCGGTATGCCATCCTGTAGCCGGTTAATCAACTCCTTATCTATAGAATCCATGACACCCTCACTTCTACCCACAGGCCTCTGTTTTATAAGGCTCTTTGGGAGCTCGCTGCTTCTCAGGCAACGACTTTTTTCTCGTCATCGTTGTGGAAGTAGCGAGCACCGCACTGCTTAAATGCCTTACTACTGAACAATATCTCCTTGTCCAAATACTGTAATTGACATTGCTCAACCATCGCGTCCAGCTGCCCGATGACTGCCGTCCGGTTTCTTCCATGGATCATGCAAAACAAATTGTAGGGCCACTGAGGCAGCACTCTCGGCCGCTGATAACACAAAGTGACACCCTGGCTTTTAGCCAGTTTCGCCGCAACAGACTCCAGATCTGCATCAGGCACATTCCAAACCACCATGGCATTGGCTCGATAGCCTATGGCCCGGTGCTTGATCACGAGACCAAAACGTTTGATGAGGCCAGACTCCTGCCACAACTGAATCTGCATCATTACGCCAAACTCAGTCGCGCCGACGCTCTCAGCCAGCTGCGCGTAGGGCGAGGACACAACCGGCACGCCCCCTTGAATCAGGCTTTTCAGCTTCGTCTGCTGTGCTTCGCTCAAGCCACTGGCTGCAGCAATCGTGTCACTTTGAACCACGGCCAGCCGGGTTTCACTGTGTGACACCGTGGGGAATGGGGTATGGCCACTTTGGCCCCAATCTACCGGGAAGCCCAAATCAATATGAAAGCCTTTCACCATCGGCAGTGACATCACCGGATACCCGCAGGCATGCTCGATGTTTCGCAGCGTTTGCTTCAGTCGAAATTGGTCCGGGGCCGCCACGACAAACCAAAGATTGAATTGGTGTTCCCGTTCGTAGTTATGGTTCACCTCGGCAAAAGCGTTGACTTGTTGCGCCACCTGCTCAATATCACCTGCCGGTACGGCCATCGCAGCCAAGGTACTCGCTCCGGCACGATGATGGTCAAACACCGGGCCAATCCGGGATAAAGCCCCCGCATGATCCAACGCATGTAACGCTTCAAACACGGCCGACTCGGAAACACCCCACTGGCGGCCAATTTTTTCAAATGGTCGATGACAGAGTGGAAACTGCCGTTGATAGTTATCCACCAAGGCTCGACTCAATTCACTGAACACGGCAGATTTCATGCTCACAACCCCGTTTTATGTGCCCGATCGGTAAAGAAAATACCACTGGGACTCTGCGCTGGCAGACACGACTGACGCTTTAATGTCGCCGTGTCATAGATACACACTTGATTATCTCCCCGGATGGACACCCACAGGCGCTCCCCACGAGGAGAAAACTCCATGTGCAGTACGGTATCGCCAGCTTTCTCCGTGTGCACGATCTGACGGGTTTCCGTATCAATAACCTGCAGCGTGTCATTGTCCGGGAAGGCAAAATTCACCCAGACATAGCGGCCATCAGGCCTTGCCATCACGAAGACAGGCTGACTATGCACCGGAATTCGTTGTACCAGGGCCCAGGTGTTCATATCGACAACCAACACCTCATGCAAGCCGACTGCGGGCACGAACGCGTGATTACCTGCAATGGCCCAGCCCTCCAAGTGCGGCATTTTAAACACGGGCAGCTTTTTATCGCCCCGGCCATAATCGCCCATAATGCGCTTCACGCCCTTGTCCAGGTACCAGGTATCCAGCAACGCCATACCATCTTCACCAAACAAGCCCGCGATATAAAATCGCCCATCCGGTGACACCAGTGCATCGTAGGGTTGCTTGCCCACATTGCGATACTTGGTCACGGCGGCCTCATGATCACCTGCCATCCAGGTTGTCATATCCAGCACCCAGGTTTCGCCACCGTCGAATAAACTGAACACAAACTTGTTACCGGGAATATCCACCAAGCCAACGGTTTTGCCTTGCTGGCCATCCTGTGCAACAGCCGGTAAATCTGCCACCATTTCGAGGGTGTCTGCGCGAAACACACGCACGCCGCCCGGCGTGTAATTCGAGACAGCCACATACTGGCCATCTTGAGAAATGGCACCACCGATACTGTTACCTGACTGGATCACCCGATTCACGATCGTGGCGGTCAGCAGATCCACCTTGGTTAACGCGCCATCCCGACCGAACACATAGGCATAACGCGCGTCACGCGAATAAACCAGCGAGGCATGGGACAAATCACCCAAGCCTTCAACACGATGAAGTATGGATTCCGACGACGTATTAACAATCAGAACCGATCCCGTGGCACGCTCAATGATGACGCCCAGATCCCCGGTTCCCATGACCTGCCCCACTGGCGCTTTGGCACCATTCAGCGCAGCACAGGCCTGCAGAAGCAGGGCAACGGCAATCAGACTAAAAAAGCGAAAGGGTGCTCGCGCGATATTTCTCATTGAAAACTCCCTGACTTGAGGCTGTCGACAATCCATTGGGCTTCATCCTGGGAAAAAAAACGCTTCCAGGGAGGCATGGCAGTATTCATTCGCCCTTGCAAAATAGTATCCACCAGCATTGCTGACGGTTTGTCTTTCAGCGCATTTACCGTCAAAGCGGGCCCAAGGCCACCTTGCAGGGTTAAACCATGGCAAGAACCACAGTCCTGTTTGACCAGGTTGGTAATATATTCTGCTCGCTCGGCTGGCAGTGCCACGCTGGGTGCTAACGTATTACTCTCCGCCCACACCGGCAGCGCAACACAGCCGATCACCAGCGCGCCAGCGCTGAAAAGCCGTTGTTTGAAAGTAACGTTATGACGCATGCTGCAACCACTGAATTCCCGCAAAATTTCGAGGATTCAGTGTGCGATGACTGAGATAAAACTACCTTGATTTAGATCATGCCTCTCTCTGGAGGGGTACTCCGGGTGGTAGTAAAACAAATGAGTACACCTTCTCTCTTGCGTCTCTTTGTTTTATATCGTGCCCAATATGCGAGATTATAACTGGCACGGTGAACTCCGCTATCGATTACAGCAAGCTCAAGCTAAAAGTGAGCTTGATATCAGTCCAAACAAGGCAGCATCTGCCTATTCCGGCTCATCATGAACACCCACTCTGGTCGATTGTGAACCGGAATTTTTCCCAACGCATTGTTTTATATATCAATTGCTATCATCCCTCACTTTTTTTGTGAGGGTGAAATGGCTGCAAAGAGAATTACAATGCAGAAAATCAGAGATATCAGGAAAGGTTCATTGAAAACTGCCAATTCGTAATCAATTTGATAGGTTGTAATTGTGGTGAATATAGTTCGAATTAATTATACTGAACGAATCGAACGATATTATGAGGTGATGACGATGGACGCACTTTCAGCCAATGAAGCGAAAACCCATTTTGGCGATATGCTCTTGAGAGCACAGCGTGCTCCAGTTCAGATTAACAAGAATGGTAAACCGGTTGCCGTAGTGATCTCCGCTGAAGAATACGAAAGCATCGAAACACTCAAGTTACGTTTGTTGCAATCCAGAGCCGCTCAGGCCAATGTTGATATCGAAGCAGGTAACCTGGTTGATGGCGAAGCATTTTTTTCTGAACTGGAATCCGGTCAACACGACTAAGCCTCAAAAAAGGGAAAGAATAAGCGTCGGCCATTGAGCTTAACCCTGAACAACGTCAGATGCTGAAAATCATCCATGACCACGCCCTTCGATTTCCGCTCAACGAAACTGGCGACGTTCCTAAAGATCATTAGCACCAATGTCAAACTATCGCTTAACACCGGACGCTCAATCTGATCTTATCGAAATTCGCCGTTATACATTGCAACAATGGGGATCTGCGCAGTCCCAAAAATACTTGTCAGAACTCCGGAACATCATCCGTTTAATTGCTCAAACGCCTTCGCTCGGAAAATCAAGACCAGAGGTTGGATCGAATGTGCTGAGCTTTCCTCATGTCAGCCATGTTATCTATTATGTCGTGCATATGCAGCAGTTAGTGGTGTTCGGCGTGTTGCACAAGCGGATGGCGCCAGTAAACCACTTGGTTGAGCGCGAGGTTGTTTAAAGGTGCGAGCCAATGGGCTCATTATAAGCGGTGTAATAGCTTCAGCTTATTATGAGTAGTCAAACGCAAGACTTCAGCAATTTTCCATTGATTTGATATCTGTAAACTCTATACATACTTTTCCAGTGATGAAATTGCATAGGCTTGACATATGTAGCTAGAATAGTACCATATAGCATATGCCACACATATGCTGATCAGGTGTATTATCATGCGTACAGCCTCTTTATTCAAAAATGGTAAGAATCAAGCGATCCGGCTACCCAAAGATTTTGAGTTTGAAGGTGTTACCGAAGTTGAAATTCGTCGCGAAGGTGAGTCCTTGATATTAACCCCCAAACGCAAATCGTGGACAAGCTTTGCTGAAGTAGAGAAAGCGGATAGCGATTTCCTGGTTGACCGTGATGATGTCATTGACGATGGACGAGTGCAGCTGTGAAACAGGTGTATATACTCGATACCAACATATGCTCGTTTATTATGCGAGAGCGACCAATCAGTGTGCTTAAAACCCTTCAGGTTCATGCTGAGAACAGAGATCGCATTGTTATATCTGCCATCACCTATGCTGAATTGCGATTCGGAGCCATTGGCAAGAAAGCATCTCCGAAACATAACATCATCGTTGATGAGTTTATGGAGCGCATTGATGGCGTATTGCCTTGGGATCAATCAGCTGTTGATTCGACAGCGGTAGTTAAGAAAGCATTGAGCGACATAGGAATGCCAATTGGAAATAACGACACGATGATTGCTGGCCATGCAATCTCTGAAGGATGTGTATTAGTAACCAACAACACCAGAGAATTCAGTCGGGTTCCGAATCTCGTAATTGAGGATTGGGTTAACGGGTAGAAACTCTGTAACCCTTCGGCGATCCTGGCAGAAGAGAGTGTTCAGAATTCTATGTCAACAATCTTGCCACAAGAGCCATCGTCAGATTTTTTTCAAATGGCGGTAACCTGTTAGTTGAATCCTTGGGAAAAGTAGCCCATTCTGAGCTCTGAAATCAACGAAAGTTGTTCTTAACCGTCATCGCTGACCGACCAATTTGTGACTGTTTAACATAGACTGAGAGACATCTACCAGGACACAAATACAAGAAAAGCCCAATCTAAAATCACAGGCAGAAAATGAGCATGGTTGAGAGGTGAAACCATCTCTCATGAGCACTATTTCACCTCGTCAACTCGGTCCAATATTTGATGACTCAAACGTGCTTTGGAACGGACATACATTCCAATCCCGACTTATACAGAGTCTGTCGAATACGGTAAAATACAGACGCTGTATAACAAAATGTTATGTGTAAGTAGAAGTATGACGAAATACTGGAAGGAATATTCAGAAGAGTATACGCCGAGCCCAATAAGCTCAGAAGCGCATAGGCCTCTTGATAGCGAAACTTGGCTTTATGCTACAGAGTATGAGCCTCCGCTTCCTAAAGCTATGGTAGGCAAAGGCTTTCCAATGTATTACGTTGAAATACGGGGTTGGGTATTACAGTTTTCTTCGTTAGCTGAAATAGAGCACTGTATTGGGGTTCTTTCTAAAAGAAACCTGCCTACAACTTATCAATTGTCGCAAAAATCATGGTGCAAAGGCTGGCAACATACGCACTGGCTAACAAAGTTTCCAGGTGCGCTTAAAACTGCAAAAAATCGCATGCAAATAGTAAAACTACTCAACAAGGTCAAGGTACTATGAATCACATAATCGGGTAACCGGGGGTATCTAGCCCCCAGTCCCCACAACACCCTGCATGACTGCGCGTCCCGGCGGCTCCACACAGGGCGTTTCCTGAAAATGTTTAAAGTAAGCCGGCCGATTACCTCCTTCTTGCCCCAATGATGGCTTCTGATTTTGCGCCAATGTCCCTAAGTCCGGTCGGATACGGAACAATTGAGCTGCACAGGCTCCTCACTGATTTTCAGGTTCGGGCCTTCACCATGTCCCACCCATTACGGTGGGCGTTGGGCTACTATGCCGTCTGCTGACTTCTGATAAATCACAGCACCAATTACTTGGTACCGCGCTTCCTAGGCTACGTTGGGTTGCTGCTTTTTCGCTCGCTGTCAATGGCAGCCATTGAAGCGCCAAGAGTTGATCAACCAGTCTCTTACTGGTAGTCTCCGCAGCGTAAGCCAAGGACGCATGTTTATCAGACCTCCGGGATGCCGGACCACCCGAATAAGAACATTAACTGTCACTGCACAACTGGATCATTTACGGTGGCCGTTAGATCACCTGGCTTCGTTGTCTTATGCCAACTCGCCTTCAGCCTACGCCTCATATGACCTTCTTGTTCATCAGCTCGCAGTTTTGCTAGCGGCTTCCTTCAGACCTTTCCTCGCGGATCGGCCCTTGCCATTCGCTAGTAGTTGTCGTTAAATCGTTTAAGATTGATTTAACGGTGATCTTCCTACAGGGGACTTTCATCGGGGCGGCCATCCGCACATTAGTCAATGCCCAAGGCGTTAGGCACACGAATTAGCAAGGAGTCTGATTTATGATTGATTTGCCTAGTTTTGATGCCCAAAACTGGGAGCTTGGTAACTCCGAAGAGGCTCATAGAAACGCGCCTGAAACTTTCTGGATTCCTGAATTAGAAATGAGAAGAAACCTTAAAAGAGGTGACGCCGCAAAATTATTATTCCAGATTGGTTTTTTGGATGAAAATGGCAAACCATATGTGCAGGTAGAACGCATGTGGGTAATAGTTTCTGAGGTTATCGGTAGCTTCTATATAGGAATTCTTGATTCAAAACCTGCCACAATTATTCCAGATGATGATGAGTATTTGGTTTTTGGCGCGGAAATTCCGTTTAGAGCTGAGCATGTAGCCGATATTTCAAGGCCTCCAGATGAATATATTGAGTGGCAACTTCAACAAGTACCAGAGAAAGTATGGGAACGATAATACAAAAAATGCCTAATCGGGTAACCGGGGGTATCTAGCCCCCAGTCCCCACAACACCCTGCATGCGGGTCCGCACAGGGCGCTCAGAATTCCGTGTCAGCTAAATTTGCAGCCACGTGAGACTGTCTGCAAACTAGCTTAAAGCGACTTTAACTGTATTTTAGTTGCACGACTGTTCAGGCCCTAGAGCGGCGATTTCCTGAAATCTTGGTGTTTCTTCTCTCGGACAAGTCTGTTTTCAATGGAATCTTGGTATTTTCCCCTAAGACAGGTCTGTTTTCACAGGATTTCGGAAGCAGCTGCTACGAATCCAGTGAAACAATTATCATCGGAAAGCCGGGAAACTGGTTAAGAGCGCGTTGCGAAAACTCCGGACTAAACTTCAAACGAGGCCAAGCCCTTCAACAGAAAGCATCTGAGAGCTACCGAGAATCTGTTCCTTGAGGTCAGCGGAATAATTGATAAGCAGGGATCAAATCTCGAAACCAAGTGGCGCTATCGGCTTGGCCGCCAGCGCTCTGGCCAGATTCAATATTCCCCAGAGAATGAAGGTGGAATGCATGACCGTGAAGTAGACGATTATCAACGGCCAGATTTTAAGCGGGTCCGACAGTAGGAGGTAAATCAGCAGGCAGACGGCAACGATCAAGGCTCCGCCAATGCAGGACGCCCATACTGCGACACGTGCATACTCAGCGGCCAGTCCGGATTCCGGCGCGCCATCAGGAGCCCGTCGAGCCACAAGAAACATGCGCACCTGAACGAAAAAACCAATCACCGGCAACAACAGTAAATTCACCAGAAACCACACCATGACGCGCGTGGCGAACTGCTTCTGGGGTTTCGTCAATGTATCAGGCGTAATCAATCCGGGTTCCTTGGCTTTCATCATAATGAGCGGTCATTCAGGTTCAGGTGATAGATCAGGTCAGTTATCACCAAAAAATGCCTGCGCCACATCCATCAGGGCAACGACCGTATTGTCATCATCGGTCAAGGGCTCCGCCAACGCTGCGCGGCAGGCTTCGAGTATCGGCATCCCGTTTTTCACCAGTTTGGCCGCATAAATCAGCAGACGGGTGGAGGCCACCTCTTCCAGATCGTGATCCTTAAGATTGCGAATCGCGCGACCCAATTGAACGATCCGAGCGGCTTGCTCGGCGGCTAGTCCGGATTCCCGGCTGACGATATCCACTTCGACACGCTCTTCAGGATAATCAAAGCGCATGGCGACAAAGCGCTGGCGGGTGCTAGGCTTCATCCCCTTCACCAGCGACTGGTAACCCGGGTTATAACTGACCACCAGCATAAAGTTATCTGCCGCTTTTACTTGCTCGCCGGTTTTATCCAGCGGCAGTACACGCCGGTCATCCGCCAGAGGGTGCAGCACCACGGTGGTATCCTTTCGCGCTTCCACCACTTCGTCAAGATAACAAATCCCACCTTCACGCACGGCTCGGGTTAAAGGCCCATCCTGCCAATAGGTACCCTCTCCTTTAATGAGAAAACGCCCCACCAGATCAGATGCGGTCAAATCATCATGACAGGCAACGGTATACAGTGGCACCCCCAGACGTTCGGCCATATGTTCGACAAAGCGGGTTTTTCCACAGCCCGTAGGCCCCTTGATCAATACCGGAAGTTTTTCCGCAAAGGCATGTTCGAACAGTACCACCTCATTGGCTTGCGGCACGTAAAATTTTCCGCCTGTTTCGATAGGTTCCGCATTTTTGGCCGGTAGGGACATAACTCTCTCTCTGGTGTCTTAATTAACGTTCCCACAGTATAATTCATCACACTGGATAGCGTTTGATTCATATCAGGCCTGTCACCTGATCTCAATCAAGGTGTAATCCGAGCGCTATGATAGCCTATCCCTAATCTAATTTCAGAGGTATGGCTTTAGGGGGCGCACATGAAAGACGCAATTATGAAACCTGAATCAGCACTCGCACACCAAATTTGTCACAATTGCGGCAACACCACCCACAGCAGTAAACACGCGGCCTGCTGCACTGCCTGCGGCATGCCCATGGAAAAATCTGCCGGCGACGTGCCCATGGTGGGCAATCTTCCATTTACCTACCTAGTTTTATTGGTTAGCATATTCTGCTTAAGTATGATTGTGTACTTACCAAGATAACCCGGGACCCCGTTTTTCTCATCATCACTGGCGGCTCCCCTTAACCAGACAATAAGCTTGAGCCGCCCATGGAAAGACCCAGCCTAGACCAAGTACGTTCGCACTACCTGTTCACCTCCCTGTCGCCAGAGATGTTGCGCGACATACTCGTGTCCAGCCGAATTCTGGAACTGACTACTGAGCAGCATATTTTTATGCAGGGCGAAGACGCAGATCAGTTCTTCATGGTCGCTGAAGGCCAGATCAAACTGTCGCGCCTCACCATGGAAGGGAACGAAAAGGTCATCGAAATTCTTCATCCGGGTCAAACATTTGCTGAAGCCATCATGTTTATGCGCTCACATGTTTATCCGGTGACCGCGACTGCCCTCAGCCCCTCCAAAGTATACAGTTTTCGATGCAAAGCGTTTTTAAACATGCTGGATGCGCAACCCGAGCTGTACCACACTCTGCTGGGTAATCTCGCTATGCGATTGCGCAAACAGTTGCAGGAGATTGAGAACCTGACGATGAAAAATGCGAGTTATCGGGTCGTCAACTTCTTCAAAAACAAACTGGAGGAAGGGGACACCATTGAAGACAATGTCATTCGACTGAACGTGCAGAAGCAGGTGATTGCTTCCCGACTGTCCATCCAGCCGGAAACATTGTCCCGCATCCTGGCGAACCTGAAGAAACAAGGCATCGCCGAATCGGAGGGCCGGGACATTCTCATCAAGGATGTGGATGCGCTCTATGATTACGAGTAATCAACTGAACGCCTGAAAAAGAAAAAAGCCGGCCTACCCATGGGGGTGACCGGCGTAGCACAGGATCTACTCAAACGGAAACTCAACAGGCAATACGCAGCTCACTGCCCATGGCATAACGGTTCTGAATCGCTCGAATGTCCGGAATACTCACATCCAGACCGTCGATACTGATCAGTTTTTCTTTTCGGAACTTATTGAAGATTCGCGACAGCGTTTCTGGCGTAATTCCCAGACGGGAAGCCAACAGCTGCTTTTGCACCGGCAACGTAATGGACTTCGCCTCATACCCCACTTTGTGAGACGTTTTCACGAGATAACTGGCCACTCGGGATATGGCTGTATCCATGGTAAGACTCTCGATTTCCAGCATGCTGTCCACAAACTTTTTGGACAGCGCATTCAGAAACTGTAAGCAGCACAACGGATTCTCCGCCAGGTGCATCTTCAGCGGGGCGCATTTGAAAGCGAATACCTTGCAAGGCGTAATCGCTTTCACGGTCGCCATGTGTTGAGGGCTGTCCAGGAACAATGCCGTTTCCGAGATAACCTCGCCTTCTTCCAGGATATCAAAAATCTTTTCCTGCCCCTCGGAGGAAATGCGCGACAACGTCACTCGCCCTTCCACCAGAAGAAAAAACGACGTGGCTGCATCACCCTGTAAACAGATTCTCTCGTTGGTATCGAACTGGCTGCAACGAATGTTGCATGCCAGCGATTGCAACAAAGACTCGCTCAAACGACTGAACGGTTCATACTGGCGAATTTCTGAGATGGCGGCTGCGCTGATCATGGCTCTCCCCCTCTTCGGTGAGCAGCTTATTTTTTTCGTTACGCTGGCGATTAATTTTTAAACTCGTCTGCGCTGTCTTTTAGACAATTTAGCGTTCAGCATAGCAGCGCGACATACCACCATAGGAGTATAAATGGTTACTTTTGAGGTATATCGAAAGCTTTCTTGATACGTGTCAATTGCGGTTTTGACACAGATCAATTTTTGCGAGGTGACGATTCCGGAAGCGTGGAGATAATCGCCGCCTCAGTGAGATCGAGACGGCTCAGAAATCTGCACCTTTGATTGGGAATTGTGTGACTGTGGCGAATTAATGCGAATGGTGATGCATGGAATTCATCGTGTTTTCTGATGGCTCCGGCGCCCCCATCACGCTGGCGTCCTGAACCTCCGCCAGAGTGAGTTGGTCAAAGGCCAGAATACGGCCGCCATAGTTTTTTGAGAACAGTTTTGCATGGGCCTCCTGACTGAAACTTGCCAGCGTCACCCCCATCGCACCCTGCTGGCTGGACCCCAGCACGTACCAGGCTGTGCGTGCGTCAATCAGATGATCATTGCCCGGCTGCTCCCAACTGGCCTGCGCCATATCGTGTACATAGATTTCTTTCACATTGTGCTGGTTTTCCGGCTGAAAGTAGTAGGCAAACAAATCCCGCGTCGAGCAGAATTTTCGCGCAACCGGTTGGCCATCCACAGGCTCAAAAAGCTCCCCTTTGGGACCGGGAAACTGCATGATCAACATGCCACACAGGTGACACTCATCCGCCGACTCAATCTTTTCGAAAGGACTGGCCACCTGCACGGGCGTGGTCGCCTCCTGACAGCCCAACAAAAACCCACCTACACTTAAAAAGCCCACCAGGGCCATCGCTTTATTCATAGTTCCTCTTATCATAATCCTTCTTATCATAGCCCTTCTGATCATAGTTCCCTCGAAACACAGCCGCACTCACAGCGCTCTTCTCTGAAATGCCAACTGCGCCAAAAACAAAGGCACCCCCACCCACAACAACATAGTGCCAATGAGCTCCAGCATGCTAAATTCCACGCCCAACGAAAGCACGCCCATGCTTTGCTTTACCACATCCAGCCCCACCAGGTTGAGCAGGCGAAACACATCCGTAGGATTCAGCAGCAACAGGTAAGGGAACAGATTCCCAGACATTTTCCCTTCTGTGGCAACCAGCAGACCGAGTAATCCCATGTCATAGATCAACACGAACAGGAACCAGAAGATTAGCGCCAGCCCGGCTGCACGGGATTTCTCGGCCACCACCGCCGATACGGCATAGGCCAGTGCAATAAACACCAGGCCCAGCAGTATGCTGGAAAAGATAAACAGGCCGAAGGCGGACAGCACCGCCATAAATGACCCGGAGCCGGCGGCCCATGCCACCACCAGCGCAGCCACTCCAAAGCCGAATAGAATAGCCAGAGATAGGATCGCGCCATGCCCCAAAAACTTGCCCAGCAGGATCTGTCGACGCGTCAGCGGGTAGGACAGAAGCAACAGCAATGTACCTGCTTCATCCTCCCCCACAATGGCGTCATAAGACAGCAACAAGGCGATTAAAGGGATCAGAAATACCACCAGACTGGCGAGACTCGTGATGGTCGCAGGCACGGATGAAAATCCCACCGTCCCTGTTGCCGCTGAACCAAACCAGGTAATCGCCACAGAAAGTACAGCGAAAATCACGGCAATCGCGATGATCCAGCGGTTACGCATACCGTCTTTCAGCTCTTTACCTGCCACCACCCAGACCGGATTCATGACAACCTCCCAAACGATGTTTTCTGATCCTCATGGATAAAATGCCGGTAGAGCTGCTCCAGTGAAGGTGATTGCACTTCGATATCCTGAAAGGACAGGCGCTCACTGCCACATTCCGACATCAAATGGGCCAACACAATGGGCTTGTCTGCCGCGGAAACAGACAACTCTATTTCGGCGCAATTCACCAGTTTGATGTGCGGTTTCTCGGCGAGCGTATCCCCAAACCGGTCGATCAGCGCATCCCGGATGGCTTCCCGATCTGACAGGCCATTGATTCGAATCAGGCCGGGCAAGCCCGCCTGCCGCCGAAGCTCCGCGATGGTACCTTCCGCCTGCAGCATGCCCCCGGAAAGAATCAACACTTTGTCAATGTGCTTCTCAATACCTGGCAATACATGGGAACACAGCATTACCGTGGTTCCTTTCTGCCTGAGCATATCGATGAGCGAATAAAAATCCTGAGTGGCAATCGGGTCCAGACCGACCGTCGGCTCATCCAGCAGCAACACACCCGGCTCCTGCAAAAGCGCCTGCGCCAGACCAAGGCGCTGCTTCATGCCCTTACTGTAGGTTTTGACTTTGCGGTCACAGGCGTAAGTTAATCCTACCTGCTCCAACAACGCCCCCACCCGTTCGAGGCCCACCTTTTTCAGGCGCGCAAAATAACCAAGCACTTCCCGGCCAGTGAGCTGACCATAAAAGGCCACGTTTTCCGGCAAAAAGCCGATTTGATATTTCGCTTTCTGAAAGGCCCGGCTCTGCGGATCACATCCCAGCACCTGAATGGTGCCTTCAGACGCGGGCTCAAGCCCCAGAATCATTTTCATCGTCGTCGTTTTGCCTGCGCCATTGTGCCCGAGCAGGCCGATCACCTCACCTTCTCCGATGGAGAAACTGAGATGCTTCACGGCATCAAACCCGGCGAAGCGCTTGCATACATCATTCAGCTCAATCATCGCCATTGCCTACTCTCCCTCCTGCCGCTGAGCTACCGGCGCACGCATCAGAGGGTAGCTGTCGGTAACTCCGGGTGACTTCAACACCGGAAACATGTTCTGCGCCCATCGGAGGGCTTCCACCGCCGGACTATTCACCAGCACCCGCGCACTGGGGTACTTCCAAAGTAATTTATCCATCGTGTCATTCGCCTCATGTGGCACATCGCCGATGTCATCACCATCGCGATCCCACCCCAGGTAGTCGCTCCAGTAATTGCCTTTTCCGGCATCAGACCATTCCTGAGGTCGATTTGCGACATACTTGACCTGCTGTTGATTGGCCAGAAAGCTATTGTTGAAAAACGTATTGTCTTCCGATCCGGCGGTAATATGCACGCCAATTCCGCTGTCCGACAACACATTGGCTGTCACTGTGTTATACAGTGAGTTATACATAAAAAGTGCTTTGCCTTCCGCTCCTTTGATAAAGGCGGTACCGGTGGGTGAAGCACCATGGGCCACGTGATTAACCACGTTGCCGGATATTTCTGATTTCGTAATGAAATTCATCAATATCCCGTAATTCTCATCGCCTTCCGAACGATTGTTTCGAACCGTGAGATGCTTGGACTGCATTAATGCATAGCCCGTTCGCGTATTGTACGTGTAATTATTCTCGACGGTATTGTGGTAGGAATACATGTAGTGTACGCCGTAGCGCAGGTCATGCAATCGATTACCGCGCAGAATGTTCTGTTTGCTGGTATCGATGTAAATCCCATCCCGCGTATGCCACACTTCATTGTCGGCAATGTCTGCATGACGGGTGTTAAACAGGTGAATACCATTGCCCCGATCCTGCGAACGCACATCGAGGTTACCTTCAATTTGATTGTTGTACACTTTGGCGTAGTGACATTGATCCAGCCAAATACCAAAACCGTCCCCATACAGGCGGTTGTTTTCGATACGCACATTATGTGCATGGCGCTCGACAAAAATAGCAGAGTCCAGCAAGGTGAGATCTGCGCCCCAACTGGTGAGCCGACAATCCCGGATCGTAACATCCACCGAGGCCACTTTTATCAGCGAGCCTGCGCCATTACCGGTGATTTCAGCGCCTTCCGCGCAACGCAATGTCATGGGCTTTGAGATGACCAGCCCCCCCGGCCATACACCGGCAGGTACCACGAACTCCCCGTTAGTGGGAATCTGGTCAATCTGCATCTGCAGTTCTGAGTGCGTCTGATCGGTGTGATTCTGGTGAGACAGGGTTTCTGAAGCAGCAGACGCGCTGGCCCCCAAACAGGCACAGCTCGCCGCCAACAGGATCGCTCTCATGCCTTCCTCCTGAGTTTTGCAACTCGACTATCGTGCCGAAGATTTACACGCATGACAACAACCTCAATAAAAGACCAATTCCAGAAAGAAACCTATGCCCTGCAAAAAAACTGGGCCCTGCAGGAAAAATAGGGGCGCTCCGAGTACTGCCTTAAGCGCCCCTGCACACACAGGAGTGATGAAATTGGTCCGTTACGTTTCCCGGATGCGACCGGAAAGCGTTACTTGGTTACGCGCATCACGCCGCGCATTTCCATGTGCAGTGCGTGACAGAACCAGTGACAGTAGTACCAGAACAATCCTGGCTCTTCGACCTTGAACGTAATGGAGGATGTTGCCTGAGGCCCAATCTCCATACTGACCCCATGATTCACCATCACGAAGCCATGATGTACGTCTTCGATGGTATCCAGGTTCGTGATGATCACTGTGACCTCATCCCCCACTTTTGCATCAAAGCTGGTCATACCAAAGCTGGGCGCAACAGAAGTCATGTAAACACGCAGTTTGTTACCATCGCGAATGATCTTGTTGTCCATCTCCAGATTCACACCATCACGCTTCGCCTGAGCAACCGTTTCAGCGAAGATCGGATCGTCTCGCGTCCACAACTTGTTCGGCTTCATCTTGCTGCGGTGAACAATCATACAGTCATGAGGCTCGGCAAACGTTGGGCCGTCATGAACCAGTACCATTTCATCGCCGGAAATGTCGATCAGCTGGTCGTTCTCTGCATGCAGCGGACCACAGTTCAGGAAACGGTCCTTCGAGAACTTACAGAGCGACACCAGGTACTTGCCATCCGCATCCCGTGTTTCACCCATGGTGGTGTGGTTGTGACCCGGCTGATACTGCACATCCAGCTTCTGCTTGATGTAGTTCACCTTCTTGCCGTTGTAGGCCTGAATCGCTTCATCCACATTCCACTTACAAATCTGGGAGTCGATGAACAACGTGGTGTAAGCGTTACCACGACCGTCAAAAGCAGTATGCAATGGCCCCAAGCCCAATTCCGGCTCGGCAACTACTGTGTCACGCTCTTTGATCTTGCCAGCGAACAGGTCTGGCAGCTTGTCAATGGCAATAACGGTTACCGTAGGTGACAACTTACCGTTCGCAACGAAGTACTTACCATCCGGTGACGTGTTCAGGCCGTGCGGACTCTTGGGTACAGGAATATAACGGGTGAATGGGCTGTTCGCCTTCTTGCGGCCATCCAGCACCGGCACTTTGGAGTCGCCAATGGTGGTGTACTTGCCTTCTTTAATCGCTTTCTCAACGGCATGAATGTCAAATACAACCGCCCAGTCGCGCTCGTTACGCATGGTTTCTTCGAGGGTTAATCCTTCCTCACTGTTGTAACAGGTGGAAGCCGTGAATCGACCGGTGTAATCCATGTCGGTGTTATCCAGGTTACCATCCACCATCACCTGAAACGCCATTTCCATGGTTTCCGCATCGATTGCGTTGTACATGGTGCCCCACTTTGAAGGATCGTTCAGATCACGACCATCATTGGGCTGTGGAATACGCATTTCACCGTTGCAGAATACGTACTTGGTGTGAGGTACTTTTTGTACACGTAACCCATGAATGGCCTGTACGTTCGGTACCGTCAGCATTTTGTCGCACTTCATCACATCACAGCGAATACGCGCGACACGGGTGTTTGCTTTATCGTTGATGAACACGTACTTACCGTCGTAACGGCCGTCGGTCATACTCATATGCGGGTGATGCGAGTCACCATTCAGGAACTTCGCGGAATCCCCTTTGATGCGCTTACTCTCATCAGTGAGGCCCCAGCCTGTTGCTGATTCGATATTGAAAACCGGGATTCGCATCAACTCACGCATGGAAGGTAAGCCAAGAATTCGCACTTCACCCGAGTGACCGCCACTCCAGAATCCATAGTATTCATCCAGCTCACCGGGGTGTACTGTCGCTTTTGCAATGGCATCTTTTGCTGCCGCTGCAAACGCTTCACGGGTCATCACGCCACTCGCTAAACCAGCAACGCCTGCGACACCAGTAATACCCGCAGCACCTGCCACCGCCGACGCACCCAGAAAGCCGCGGCGGGTGATACCTGTTTTTTCTTCTGTTTTACTCTGAACTGTTGGATCTTTATCGCTCATGTTGTTTCTCCAGGTTAATAGTGAAGTCAGGCATTGCCGGCTTCGATGATTTGCGCCGGTATGCGACCACCATCGTGGGCACCCGGACGTTTCTTGGTTTTTTTCTTCTTGTTGATCAATGGCGGACACTTGTTGTCATTGTGGTAGGTCATCTGACAATCCAGGCAGTGGTGGCACTCATTCGCATTGATGGTACCGTCCGGGTGGATCGCCTGAATTTCACACTCTACCGCACACAACTGACAAGGTTGCCCACACTCTTTTCGTCGTTTCAGCCAGTCAAACAGCCTCAGTTTGGTGGGTACCGCGAGCGCAGCCCCTAACGGACAGATATACCGGCAATAAACTTTTCTCGTAAAAATTGAAATCACCAACAACAGCACGGCGTACGAGACAAACCACCATTCGCGTTGGAACATCAGGGTGATACTGGTTTTGAACGGCTCCACTTCTGCGTAGCGTTCCGCTTGCGACATGGACTCCAGAGAGATACCAAAAAGAGCGAGAAGAATCAGATACTTGATCGCCCAAAGCCGCTCGTGCCAGGCAAAAGGCAGCTCAAATTGCTTGATTTTGAGCTTTCGGGCCAACTCGTTAATCAATTCCTGCAAGGCACCGAACGGGCACAGCCAGCCACAGAAGATTCCGCGCCCCCACAGCAGGATGGTCGCTGCAGTGAATCCCCAGAGGATGAAAATAACGGGGTCCATCAGGAAGAGTTCCCAGCGAAAATCCCCCATCAGTGCATGCACAAAGGTCAACACGTTCACAATGGATAACTGTCCCAGGCTGTACCATCCGATAAAGGTGACGGTATAGATCAAAAACAATCTTCGGAGGTTATGCAACAAGCGAGGGTATCGAACCAGAATATCCTGAAAGAAGATAATGCCCATCAGCAATATAAGGCTGATTGACACCACGACGACTTGAAACATCCGGTTTCGCCAGATGCTCACCCAAATGGCCTCGTCTTCCATCAACTCAACCTGAGCGGCTGGTTTGACCAGCGCAGGGCGGTCGATGTACGGTTCCGGCACCTGGTATCCGCCACGAAACGTCACAAACTCACTGTCCAGCGGCCCGGTCTGCTTCCTGACCGTTAACTCCACATCCCAGGGCGCTCCGGGATTCAACTCGTATTGCGGCCGAACGATAAAGATGGCCATTTCATTGAACTCAGGGATACCCGGTGCATACAGATCCGACAGCCGGAAGTAATCGACATCCCGGAAGCTGATGGCATCCTCCGGTAACTGCAGACGGAAACGATCAAAGATACCGCCACGCACAAAACCGGACCCTTTGAAGGAATACATCCCGTTAGCCATCACTGCAATGGCATGCTCTCCCTCCTTCAGTTTTTTCATCAGCCACTCATGTTCACTGTCACCCAGCAGACTGCGTCCAATGGAAGGCACATTGAGATAGGCGGAGTACAAATCAATAAACACATCTTCGCGCTGATCAGGGCGCGCGTTTTCGACGTCTTCAGCAGGCGTTCCTTTGAACGCATCATCCACCTCACCGCGCACCAGCTTCATGCGTCGGACAGAACCATCGCCCACCAGATCGACCCAGTCCTTCCGATCGAAAACATCCTTTCGGACTTCAGCCATGGGCAGGCTCTGCACTTCAGAGGATTGAACCAGGCCCATCGCGTGCGACACCTTCAAGGCGGATCGCATGATGCCCTGGCTCACCACCATCACAGTCACTGTGGCCCCGGTAATCGCATCAACAGCGATCGCACCTTCGATTCGGCTCTCACCCACCGAGACGCGATCTGTCGCATGCCGCCCGATGTATTGTTCGGCAAAATCGAAAAGTTTTTTCTCGGGAATACCCACAAGCAAGATCGGCTCGTGATGCTCAAGCACTTTGGAAAATTGAATGGTGCCGATAGTGTCAATAGCCACCAGCGTATTGACCGGCTTGCCGGAGTAGGCAGGAATCAGGACGACGTCATTGGTTTCAAAGGCATACCCGAGTTTTTCACTGCCCTTGAGGATCGGCCATACCTTATGCTCGCCGTCAAACGTACCAATTTGCTCGGCACCGGTAAACGCTGCGATCAGTTGAGATTGTAATGTTGCATCCAGCTCCTTGGATTGCGCACCCGCCATGGTCAACAAAGTCCACCCCAATACAACCAGAACACGCAGGATCAGAGGGTAGTCGGAACTTGTTGAATGTGATTTCATTATTGCTCCAGAAACGCTCATATATTTGAGCATGACTTAATGTGCGACATAATGCCGCACGGTTCACAAACTATAGACCTTCAGTAGCAGAGGGAACTTGACCCTGGTCAAGCATGTTTTCATCTGTCTGCCATTACACTTAATTTGTCTTCGTTCGCTACTCTGCTGTCAGGAGCTGTCAATCACTATGAGCCAGCATAAGCCCGCCTTTCATGATCATCCCGTCTTTGGCCTCGCGTTTCGACCGTTATTTCTCGGCGCGGGCATCCTCGCAGTTGTCGCATTGCTGCTGTGGCTGATCATGCTTCATACCGGCATGGGCGGAACACTTCCCGGCGGTATGCTATGGTGGCATATGCATGAAATGATTTACGGGTTTGCCGTCGCTGTCGCACTGGGTTTTTTATTGACTGCGGTTCAGACCTGGACCGGCGTCCCCAGCATTAAGCAGCGCCCCCTGATGGTGCTGTTTCTGCTGTGGGTACTCGCCCGCGTGCTCATGGTTATCCCGATGACAGCCGGGTGGTGGCTGAGTGCCATCATCGATCTTGCCTTTATCCCGGTCGGTGCATTCTATATGGCGCGATGCGTGCTTCAAGTGAAGCAGTGGCGCAACTTTATTTTCGTTCCGGTGTTAACTCTCTTTACATTGGCCAACTTTGCGATGCACTGGGGCAAACTGGATGCAAACCCCATTTTGGCGATCAATGGGGCAAAAGCGGGCGTTTTTCTGATGGTTGTGTTGATGACCATTATTGGCGGGCGCATCATCCCCTTCTTCACAGCGAATGCCACCGGCGTGCCCAAAACAGACGCGCTGCCCTGGCTGGACCTGACCATCGTGACAGGAACCATCGTCACAATACTTCTGTTGTTCCTGGGAGAAATCACGGGTATTCCAACCTTAACGGGCCTGCTGTCCCTGGCGCTGGCGGCATTACATGTTTATCGCTGGAGCCGGTGGCACTTTAAAGCCACCCTGCGTATTCCTATTCTGTGGTCACTGCAGATATCCTATCTGATGATCCCCTTGGGTTTTGCGCTGTTTGGATTAAACCAGTTCACTGCTGCCGTCCCGGAGAGTAACGCTATTCACGCATTCACCGTCGGGGGCATCGGCTTGATGATTCTGGCGATGATGACGCGCGTATCCCTGGGGCACACCGGGCGTCCTTTGAAACTGGCCGCCATCATTCCTGTGGCCTACGTCGCGGTACTGCTCTCAGGAATACTACGCACACTGGGAGACGTAGTAGGCCTGCCCGCCACGGTGGTCTACGATATCTCCGGCACAGCCTGGATCATCGGCTTTGGGATTTTTGTGGTTATCTACTGGCCGATCCTGACCCGTCCACGTATTGATGGCAAACCCGGCTGATTGAAATTTTTCAAAACTGCCTCTATAGATTAAGTCATTACTACGGATGATTTGACCTTATGGGAGGCGTATGCAATACAAGGATTACTATGCCATTCTTGGCGTTCCCGCCGAGGCGACGGGTGATGACATCAAAAAAGCGTACCGCAAACTGGCACGCAAATTTCACCCTGATTTAAACAAAGAAGCGAATGCTGAAGACCGTTTTAAAGAACTGGGCGAAGCTTACGAAGTACTGAAGGACCCGCAAAAGCGGGCCGAATACGATCAGTTGCGAGAGATGGGCGCTTTCAGCCAGAACGGCGACTTTCGACCGCCACCCGGGTGGCAATCTGCCTCGCACTTTTCCACCGGCGGCTTCACCGACGCCGATGCACAACACTTCAGTGACTTTTTCGAATCGATCTTTGGTCGTTCCGGTACGGCACACCGCAATTATCGTCAGGGCTCTCCGCGCGGCTTCCACATGCGTGGGGATGACTTGCGCGTGAAACTCCCACTTTTTCTTGAAGAAGCCTATCACGGAGCAACACGGGAGGTCGAGTACGCCATCCCCGAAGTGGATGCTCAGGGATTAATCAGTCACAAGAAGAAAAAACTCAAGGTGAAAATTCCCGCTGGCGTAGCGTCAGGGCAACACATTCGCCTCAGCAAGCAAGGCTCACCAGGCATTGGTGGTGCCGAACCCGGCGATTTGTTTATCGAAATTGAGCTGGCGCCACACCCCTTCTTTACGGTATCCGGAAAAGACGTTTACCTGACTGTGCCGATCACTCCCTGGGAAGCAGCCCTCGGCACAAAAGTAGACATTCCCACACTCTCTGGCTCCGTGAAAGCCACCATTCCCAAAGGCAGTACTGGCGGCCAAAAACTTCGCCTAAAAGGTAAAGGCCTCCCGGGTCAACCCATGGGCGATCAGCTTCTCGTGCTCCAGGTCGTTATGCCGGCCAAACTTACGGCAGAAACCGAAACGCTCTATGCTCAGCTTGCCCAGGCGGAAAAACACTACAATCCAAGAGAAAAATGGGGCGCCCAATCATGAAGACACCCCCCTTCGTAAATACACATACCCGAGTAAAACCCGGCACGGTGACGCAAGATAATCAGGTGATCACATTAACCCTGAAAGAAGTGAGTGCCCGATGTGGCGTTTCTGCCGATTACCTACTGGAGCTGATTGAATACGGTGTGCTGGATAACGAAATTATCGCTCCCCATAGCGCGCCTGCAGAATTACAATTGGATGCCGTGTCGCTCTTCAAGATCCAGCGGCTGGTGCGCCTTAAACAAGATCTGTCATTGAACACGTCCGGCGCCGTGTTGGCAGTCGATTTGCTGGAAGAAATTGACCGATTACATGCGCACATCAGTCATCTGGAAGCATTGATCGACACCCTCATACCAGACGAATAAACGATCAACCAAACACCTTGTTCCGGGTGAGTTCTTCCACGTCATTCCGGGTGTAGCCCAGACGAGCCAGCACTTCGTTGGAGTGCGCGCCCAAAGCCACTCCCGCGTGAGTGGCCTGACAGGGTGAGCGAGAAAACTTGATCGGGAAGCCGGGTTGTTTCACCGTCTCTTCTATCTCTGGTTGCTCCACTGGCTCTGCTTGCTCCCCAGCCTCCGCCAAAGGCACATCCACCACGACCTCCCGCGCCACGAGCTGGGGGTGCCTGACAGCCTCGCTCACCTGCAGGACCGGCTCTACACACACGTCTTGTGCTTCGAAAAACCGGCACCAGGCGTCAAAGGTATCTTCGCGCAGTTTTTCCGCCAGAAATGCTTTAAATGCGGCTTGATCCTGTGGTCTCTGGCTCAAACCAGTGGCCGCCATTTCCGGCGCGCCTAACGCCACACACAATCCTTTTACAAACTGCGGCTCCAACCCCGCTAACGAAAAGAACCGACCATCGGCCGTTTCATAGTAGTCATAGAATCCTCCCCCATTCAGCACTTCGCGCTCCGCCTGCGGCTCAGTGCCACCGGCGAGGTATCCCGCTGCACTCATCGCGTTGAGCGCAAAGGCCGCATCCGTCATACTGATGTCCAGATACTGCCCTTCCCCCGCTTGTTGCCGATGAATCACGGCGGCCAGTATCGCCATCACCGCGTGATGAGAACCGCCGGCCACATCGGCCACCTGAATGCCCACGGGACAAGGCGAGTCATCCGCTCTGTGACTGTAACTGGCCACACCACTCAGGGATAGGTAATTCAAATCATGGCCGGCACGATCCCGATAAGGCCCTGTCTGGCCATAGCCGGTAATGGCACAGTAAATCACATCCGGTCTGATCGCTTTGAGCGCTTCATACCCGACACCCAGCTTATCCATCACGCCGGGGCGAAACTGCTCGACAACAATGTCATAGTGATCCACTAAGCGGTGCACGATCTCAGCAGCGCCGGGCTTTTTCAAATCAAGGGCCAGCGACTTTTTCCCGCGATTCAAGTAAGCGTGCGCAGCCGACGCCTTCCCCACGCGTGGCGGCAGCACTCGCACCAAATCCAGCCGATGGGGCGATTCTACGCGCAGTACCTCGGCCCCCATATCTGCCAGCATCATCGTGGCGTACGGGCCAGGCAATAACGTTGAAAAATCCAAAATGCGTAATGAGCTGAGCGCGCCTGACATAATCACTGTTCCTCCAGAGTTTCACTTATACTAGGCAACCCAATACATTCACTCAATGACGAATCTTTTCAGAATCATTAGCAATTTCCGTGGTTTGGCGGTATGGTGAGGGCGTTTTCGGTGCAACATTCCGCACCCTCATCCTGCGATCTGAGCCCCATGCAAGAACTCACGGTTTCCAGTCATTTCGTCAAAGCTGCGCTCCGAGGCGCAGAACAACGCGGGTTCAATCCGAAGCAGTTGATGGAGCAGGCAGGCATTTCCAGCGACCTCCATGATCAGGAATTGGCGCGTGTCACTGGCCGACAATACACCCGACTGATGCAAATCATCTGGCGGGATCTGAATGATGAATACATGGGATTTGCGCACGTGCGCAGTAAACCCGGTACGTTTGCGACCATGTGTCAACTCATCATTCACAGCGATACCCTCGGTACTGCGTTCCACCGGGGTTACCGTTTTTATGACCTGTTTGATCCCCCGATCAGTATTGGGCTGGCGACAGAAGGCGATGCCGCCTCGCTGGTGATCGAAATCGAGGGGCAAATTTACGATCCGGATCACTTTCTCACAGAAAGTCTGCTGGTCATCTGGCACCGACTCGCCTGCTGGCTGATCGGCCAGCGTATTATTCTGGACCACGCTACTTTTCGTTACCCGCCACCTGCCCATGTGGCCGAATACAAGCACTTGTTCTATTGCCCCATGACTTTCAGCGCGGAGCGCACAGCGATTCACTTCCACAGCAAGTACCTGCAGCACCCGATTGTGCGTAACGAAATCGAACTCCGGCAGTTCCTGAAAAAATCGCCGGCAGACCTGCTTGGCAAGCCAGATGACAGCAGCAGTTATACGGCACAGATTCGCCAGTTGATCGGTAAGAACCTGTCGGAAGAACTCCCGGATTTTGAGTGGATCTCCTCCAGCCTGAATCTGAGCCCACAAACGCTGCGGCGTCGATTGAAAGAAGAGAGTACCTCCTATCAGGAAATAAAGGATCACATGCGCCGCGACCTGGCCATCTTCCATCTCAGCCGGAAAGAGTATTCCATCAACGAGATAGCCCACCTGGTGGGTTTCACCGAGCCGAGTACCTTTCATCGCGCTTTTAAAAAATGGACAGGGGTTACGCCTGGCGCTTACCGCATGGGCGAGCGGGAGGCTTGATCGGTAAGTTTCTGTGGTCAGGCGATAACGCTGGTCTCAGCGTTTTTTTTTGAAGGCTTCAGTGCTTTCATGTCGTACAATCGTGCATCGGCGGCTTTTAACAGACTCTTCCCGTTCAACTCCTGCAACTCATTGGTGGCAGCGGCACCAAAACTGATGTGCACAGGAATATGTTTGTCCTGGTATTGAAGCGGCGTATTTTGCAAATATTCCCGAATTCGTGTGGCTATTTTCTCCGCCCCAAAACGCTCCAGGTTCGGTAGAATAATCACAAACTCATCCCCCGCAAACCGGAAGGCCGTATCGCCTTTTCGAATCATGTCCGTTAACGCATCTGCCACATATTTGAGATAAACATCACCGCAGTCATGGCCATAGGTATCATTTACCAGCTTAAAGTCATCACAATCGATAAACAGCAAAGCAACATCATAGTTCTGGCGCCGACACCGGCTGATCTCTTTTTCTAAAGACTCCTCCATTTCCCGTCGGTTTTTCAGCAACGTTAAAGCATCTCGCGTTGCCAGAAAACTCACCCGTTCGTGAGCCACCACACTGGAAAGACAAATGGACGTTTTAACCGCCAGCTGCTTAAGAAAGAAGCGATCTTTGGATGGATCATAGCGGGTTGGATCTTCCGAACCGAAATTCAGACTGCCGATCAACTGCCCGTCAACAATCAACGGCAACACCGCCAGCGACCCCAGCTCAGGCCGAAAACTGGCCGGAGCCAGCACATTGAACCGGGCGATGTCCCGATTGACGAGAATTGGGTCCCGGCAGCTTTGCGTCACGCGGAGAAAATCCACGGTATGACAAATATGCGCCTGATGCAGAGGCATATCCGGCGCTTTAAACAGTGCAGCCAACTGGGTTTTAACGGTTTTTTCCGTGAGGCACAACCAGACATGATCAATCTGAAACGAGTCCTGAACCGATTTCAGCAGTTTATCGAAGAAGTCCGTGCTGTTTGAAATGTTCATAATCTGAACCTCTATTTCAAACAACTTGCTCGCAATTTCCTCGTTTTTTCTCGCCAGTTCAATCAGCTGATCGACTGTTGGCTGCCTGTGCTTCACGCTGCCCGCCCTACTCATTGTTCACATAATGACAAGTGTAGCCAATTTCTTAAAAAATGATGTAACAAATATTTTGCAAGATGTTGAATTTTTTATAGGAGATGGGTTGACGACCATATATGTGATCTGTATCATACGCGCCACTTGCTCAGGAACACACTACGCACTTCCAGAGAGACGTCAGTAGACTTGAGCAGACATTGCACCCATGCCAGGTGGGTACAATCAAAACGGATTCGCAGTTTGATGCGGGGTGGAGCAGCCTGGTAGCTCGTCGGGCTCATAACCCGAAGGTCGTTGGTTCAAATCCAGCCCCCGCTACCACTCTTAAAAAGCCAGCATTTTTGCTGGCTTTTTTCGTTTTTCCCAAAAATTTTTCCTGAAACTCCGCCCTTTCCCAGTTTCACGACACATACCTTCCAAGCCACTCAGTTTTACTTAGTTGTTTTAAACTCCGAAAACACGAGTTACTAGGGTTTTCCCTAATAGTCAAAACAATTGCATCGCGGTAGGCTTACCACAAAATATGGATTCAATGGCGCACCAAATAAACATCGCAGGTGCTCTCACAAGGATAGGACGATGGAAATTTCAGCGCTCAACGGTGCAGCGAGCACCTCCCCTGCCCAGGAACTCACGCCAGACGAACCTTCTTCGACCAGCGTGCCCTCCCTCTCGCCCGAGGAAACGGAATGGCTACAGGTCATTCACGCCCCTTTACAGGAAAAACTCAGTGTTCTGGCTGAGGATGAAAACGCTTTTCATGGCCTGATGAAAGAGGCCTATGGCACTAACTACCACGCATCGGTTGCCGAGAATATCCGCCGCCAGACCCTGATCAATGATTTCAGCTACCTCCCTGAGGTTCGATTTGTCGATTCTACGACGCTGGATCACCATGCCGGGGCGTACAGCGCAGACAAGCGAACGGTTTTCCTAAATCAGGATGCACCCACAGAAACGCTGCAATCCGCCTATATCGAAGAGGTGGGGCATCACCTGGATGCGTTAATGAACCAGACGGACGCGCACGGGGATGAAGGTGCGTTGTTTCGCTTGTTGCTGACGGAGGGGAATACCGCCGACGTTCGAAACAGCCCTGCCTTTCTGGCGGAAAGCACGCAGAATGATCAAAGTGTGGTACAACTAAATCAGCAAGAAACGGCCGTTGAGTTTACAGGGCTTGAATTTGTAGACATTTTACCTCCCAATGATGGCAGCTTTTATACCCCGATTCCCGGATCAGACATTCCCTTCGACCCCATTAGCCAACATCAAAACAACCAGAACATCATTGATGCTGGTGTCCAACAGGGCATCGATCAGGCTGCCAATCAAAACGGCCACCAAAACACAGGAAGCACTAATACCAGTGGCGTCGGGCAATCTCCCCCTCCAACGACTTCGGGTGGCCATCCACCTGCGGGTGAAAGCCGACCTCATGCTGGGCAATATCACGGCCGAGTAGACGATCACGGGCAACTCCACGTGAACTGGAGTAGCACCAACGGGCAACTCTATGCCAGTTCACACTGGCTTTCAGATGAACAAGTCCTGGATGCAGCCTATCGCACGTATCTGGGAAGAACGCCCGACAATCAAGGTAAAGAAGACTATCTAAAGCTTCTGTCTGAAGGCGGTATATCGCAAAAAGGGATGGTAGACAACATCAAGGCATCTCAGGAATACAAGAATCTGAATCGCGCGCAGATCGATCGCGAAATGAATTTTTACCTCACGTCAGAAGCAGACGAAAGTATTCGTGCAGCCTTTCCATCGGGCCATTCTGTTTACACCAAAAATATCACGCACACTGAGCTGGTAGACACCGTCTACGAAACCCTGCTGGGTCGCCCGGCAGAAGGTGACGGTCGGGATCAGGCCGGGCGGGACTACTGGCGCAACGCGTTGGATCAGGGGGACATCACCTCCGTCGGATTTCTGGAAGCCGTGGAGCATTCCACGGAATATCAACAACGCCTCCATCCTGAACTGAGGCAAACCCACATTGCCCAATGGGCGACTGAAAACGCTGACGGCGTGAGCATCGCCCAGGCCATGAATGATCAATCTGCTCTGGGAGCCCTGAGCGTGGAGGAAAAGCGCACACTACTGAATGAAGCCATGACGCACTGGCGCAGTACGGGCAATGTTCAGGACATCCGCAATGTCGCTTCAGACATTCAAGGAAGTGAAAATCGTCAACTCGCCGCAGAAATCTTTGCCACACCCGCCGCTGACACCGAAGCGCTGATCGGTGCAGGTGACGCCGTGGCGATCAGCCCGGAAGCTCAGCGTGCTGATCGTGAGATGCTGCAACAGGCCATACAACTGGATGCGGGTGTCACACTGAACGTATTCAAGGGGAATGAAAACGCTCTGGGCAAGTATGTTGTGTCCATGGAGCATGACACGCGGTCGGCGTTGATTCAGGCCGTCGCGGATGGGAAATCGAGTGCCGCTGAAGGAACGAATCAGCTGGTCACCGCCATCCTTTTGGGCTCTCACGCGCTAGAAATGGACCGGCTGCCTTATCGACAGGCACTTTCTCAGGCTTTGGCACAAGGCATGGCTGACAGCGGTACGGTGCCAGATCAAACCGTGGACCAGATCACCGAACGCTACAACACCCTGCTGGGTTCTCAAGGTGGCCGGGCCCTGCTGCTCAATGATCGGGTGACGCCGCAGCAGCGCGCCTGGGCAGCCGCTGAAGTGGGGCGTGATCCCCAATTGAATGCCGCCACCCTGGCAGAGGGGTGGGAAAGTGCCGCGATCAGCCAGACGCTGGCCGAAGCCCAAGGCGAGCGCTATCAACAGCGCGGTAACGCTCCCCAGCAGATGTCCGGAGAAACGCTTCGAAACACCATTGGCCTAGCGATGGGCATCACACCAGACCGGATTCCGGGAGCGGATGAATCCCACACAGCAAAAGCCCAACGATTGGATGCCGGTATGGGACACGCCTACTTTGGCCCGAATGAACGCATCGATACCCTGGCGAACACGCTTCGATCCGTTGGGGGCGATACGCCTGCCGTTACTCTGGTGCCAGTGACTGTGACGAACAACCATATGGGGGCTATAACTTACAGTCTGTTCAAGGTAACCGATTCAGCGGGCAAAGACTGGTTCGTCGATACCGTTGATCCACGGCGATCCTACGAAGGCATCGACGACTGGCGGCAAAACAATACCCTTCCTCCCGGACAAATGACCTATTCGCCCGCCATGATGGGGAGAGAACACAGCACTGGTCTGGTCACGGAGGCGACCCCTCGGGTGGTGGATACCCTGCAGGAATGGGCCGCCGACACACTGGATGATCTGGCAACCGCCGGAGGGATAGTCGCGGGCGTTCTTGCCGTCACGGGGAGCGGCGGCAGCCTGGCCCTGCCGATCGCGGGAGTGTCTGGGTCGTGGGTCAGTGGTCGCGCTGTCTCAGGCTTAACGGACAATTCCCGGCACGGAGTGAACATTTTTGATATGAGTGATGAGCAGGTACGCTCCCAATGGCTGGATGCTGCCGCCGGGACACTTTCCGTCGCCGGGATACAAACCGCGAGAGCCGCCCTGCAAGCCCGCTCAGCCGAAACCGGCACCACCTGGCTGACCCAGGCCGCTGCCCGCACCCAGCTCGCCGCCAACACCGCGGATGCAGCAGCAGTGACCAATGAGGGCCTGACGCTCGCCGCACACTGGGATCAGCTTAGCCCGGAAGAGCGCACCCTCGGGTTACTGAATATCGCGTTTTGGGGGGGCATGGCAGCCACAAACACCACCGCCGGAGGAGCTGCTTTGCGTGATGCTGCCAGTTTCCAGCGCTTGGAAAACACACTGGCTACCGGAACCCCCTTCCGCCTGGAGCGCAACACTGAGCTTGCGGATGGCGAGGTAAAAGTACGGTATGACTTTCTGGACGAAGCGAAAACCGTGATCGACCCGGCCAGCATTCGTCTGGAATACGGCGGCGCTCAAGCCAACAAGTACATGCTCGACCTGCACAACCGGAGTGCCAGACAGATCGAAGTCGCTGGGGGCCTACTGGATCGGTTGAAAGTCAGCGGGGGTAACACGGAAGACTACAAAATCGGTACAGCGGCCTGGGAAGCCCAACTGGAGATAACCAAGATCCAGCGGGAGTCTGCCGATGTCATGGAGCAGCTCGGCCAAAGCCACCTGAGTGACACCGAGCGCCATCAATTACTGGCTCGACAGGAAGAGCTGGATCAGGCGATCCTGTTCCAGAATGGCCGATTCAGCGACGTGGAAGCACAGGGCATCGGCATGATCGAAGCCCCTGCTCAGGGGCCGATTCAAGCCCAGTATCTCGGGTATCCGGATGCACCGGAAGGTCACGCCTGGGTCGCAGGGCCGAACGACACGCCTTTTCTGAGAAGGTATGATGCGGCAAACACTGAAAAGTGGTATTTCGATGTCGATAGCGGGGACTACAACACCACCCCGGTGAACAAACAGCAGATTCACATATTTGCATCGGTTGACGCACTGGGCCAGATTGAGCACGGGCAGCTTGCGGGCAAAACGGTTGACGTGACAGTGAGTATTCAAGGGCAACCTGACCGTATGACTGGCCGCTTCGAAGACATCATGCACACCCTCGAAACCGAGCGCAATCAGGCGGTGCAGCGCCGCAACGACGCCTTGGCCCGAGGCGATGAAACCGCCGCCAATGTTGCACGGCAGGACATGCGCATCGCCTCGGAAAAAATCGGCGAAGTGAGCGCCCAGGCCGCCATTCTCCACCGCTACCCGAATGCCATCCAGCTTGAAGCCAACCTGCCCGGCGCAGGCAAAAACGGCCAGTTTGACCAGATTTACCTCGATCCAGTCTCTAACCGCCTGATTATTGTGGAAGCCAAAGGCGGAAGCTCAGATTGGGGGTCGAGGATTGATTTGGAAGATACAAGAGCCCAGCAAGGCTCGGGTTCCTATATGGAGTCGGTGATTGCGAATTACCAACAAAAGTTGAAGGATGTGGATGATGAAAAAATTAAGCTTTCAGATTCCGACTACGAAGCCCTTAGCTCAACTGTTGAAGCATTTAACAGGTTCGAAGGACGCATTGACTATATCGGCGTAAAACAAAAAGCAGGAGACTCAGGCATTTTACCTTCTGTAGAAACCTATCGCTTTGACATAACCACAACCGGGAGAAAACAAAATGATCGTTAATCACTATGAACCTTTGTTGAAGAACCATCAACGCCGCACTAAACGATTGTTAGGTTACATAGAGGGTTGGGAAAAGCGAATCAATAATGCGCCGGACGTTACGTTAAACAATATTGCAAATCATGCTATGGATTTGTTCGTGCCTGAGTATATGCTTTTGGGCCCCACTCCGTTAGCCAATCTCTGCCTGAAGCGCGCCCAGCAGGCCTCCACGGCCCATTTTCAACTGCTAATGCAAGCAGGCAACCCCGTAGAGATTGAGCTGGACGACCAGAAAATGAGCATTGTGGGCGTGAATCGTGGAGTTAATACAAAAGCAAACTACTGGTTCAAGGCCATTGCGCTGGCGATCATTCAACGTGACCGGGTGGCGATCAACAGCCTGTGTCAGGTGACGGACGAACTTCACAACACAGACGAACAGGGCTCGGAAGAATTCGTCAACGAACTGGCGCGGGTGTACAAGGTGATTTTCACTGGTGGCAATCTGGCGGAGCAACTGGTGAAAACAACAGCCCTGTTTGACCCGGATACCTTCGAACCGGCGCGCTTTCGCTATGTCAGCCGGATTCTCTGGCCACAACTGGCAATATTACGGACGATTTTTTCAGGTAATGCCGAAGCGGAATTTAATCAAAAAATGGAAGAAGCATTACTGCTCAGTCGAGAACGCTGGATTGAAAAAGAGGCCACCCACTGGGAAGGCAGCTTCCCCATTTTCCTGATTGCCCTCACCATACTGGCCAAAGATCACGCGGGTTACACGCTGACTGTTCCTAACGAGTACATCCCGGAGTGGGTCGTGAACGGAGATATTGCGGTGGATTATGAGGAGGCAAGGGAGTACATCAATACCGCCATCGGGTGATGGTGGCTGATCCGGTTTCGCGGGGGCTGTCCAAGCCTCCCTCCCGCCAACATGGCGTCATACTGCCAAGGACGCTGCACGGATGACCCGACGGATCACGCCGGCCACATCATAGGCCACCGATTTGTACAGGATCAGGGCCTGCAAAACCTGTTTCCTCAAAATGCCAAACTGAACACCGGGGCATATAAAACACTGGAAAATGAGTTGGCGGATTGGATTGAGGCAGGCGGCGAAATCAAGCTGAACGTAAAACTGCATGAGTATGAGAATGGTCGGCCGGCAGAGATTGAAGTCAGCTACGAAGTATTTGATTCAGTAACCGGGGATCCTGTTTATAAAAACACCAAGCTTTTTAATAACGACAATAATCAAAGTTTTTCTAGAATAAGCAGTACCGAAATCAAGGATACCCTAGATTCTCTACGAAAAGATAAACGCGCATAGGATGGAAGTAATGGATGGCTCAAAATGTAACCAATTAATAATGGAAATAGGTTCTCTCATTTTAATAAGTGATGATTTCTCGGACAGGTCATGGAGTGGTATAGCGGTAGTCGCTAACTGTGCTGAAGGATGTCAGGAAATGACCGGATATTCTTACGCTCCTGACCGCTCTCCGAAACCGGCTGTACCGGAAGTTAGTGTGCTAAGGAAGTTAAAGCTGCTAAGAGAAGAAATGGGCAAAGAAAAAGGCCAATACTGGCATCAATGCCTGATCCACATCACCAAACCGGATATGAAAATCAACATCCAGTTTGAGTACGATGATCCGGATCGCTGGTCACTTAAAAAAGTATCGCTGGATATGAAAGACTACGCAGATTCACTCAAGCCCCCGATGTAACCTTCGTGCTTGAAGTGCAACGGTCAGATGAGTTTACCCTCCCACAACGAGTATTTTTCCTTCCCTTTCCCCCTGCGCTGCAGCAGCAACTGCCGCTTGAATCTGGCTGACTGGATACTCCGCATGAATGTTGGTATGCAGCTTACCCTGAGCAATTAACTGGGTAATATTTCCATAGACTGCCATCTGAGCTTCCGGTGTTGCAGTGCGAAACCACTTGGCCAACCAAAAACCCTTTAAGGTGACATCTCGAAACACAAATGAGCCCGCAGACACCTGGCAAGGCTCGCCGCTCATCATGCCATAGTTAACTACCGTTCCACCGATCGCTACCGAGGCCGACAATCTATCTGTTGCACTTCCACCCACCGCATCGATGGCCAATTTTGGAAGGTTTTTGCCGGTAATCTCTGCCACCTGTTTTGAAAGCTCGGGGCCATCCACCAACACGGCGTCGCCACCCAACAACTTGACGCTTTCCACGGCAGATTCTCTTCGTACCACGTTAATCGTCTTGATACCCTTCACTTTTGCCAATTGAATGAGGTAACTGCCCACACCAGAATTTGCAGCGTTTTGAATAACCCAATCCCCTGCCTGCAAATCCACAAACTCTTCCAGCATAAGCAATGCCGTCGGAGGGTTAATGGTCATCATCGCAAGTTGCTTTGGGTCAGCCTCATTGGGCAGAGGAATCAATGCTTTTGTCTGGCAAACCATATGGGTGGCCCAAGTGCCGATCCCGACTGGCAACAACACAGTTTGCCCTGCAGATAATTTGCTCTCGCCCGCCACTTCAACGATTCGTCCCACACCTTCGTTTCCACCAATCGCGGGTAATGGAGGTAATATTCCATACTCGCCGGTCAGAGTCAGCACGTCTGAAGGATTAATCGGTGAGGCGATGAGCTCCACCCATGCCTCGCCATCAGACAGTGTCGGCTTATCAAATTCGATCGCTTCAATAACGTCTTGAGGCACTTTGCTGCGGCGATTATATTGGGCTTTTAACATAGTCATTCTCTCTTTGTTATTAGATGTCTACTCAAACGTTTCGTATCCAGTTGGCTCAGTACGCTCTACCTGATTCGCTTTATGTCGATAGGCCGAAATATGATCATAGACGATTTTTCGTGCTCGGTTCATGTTGCCCAAGGGTCACTGCTCAACCTTGGCATGCCATGGGTGGCGTGGCGGTATTGCCCCATTCTACAAACGCCTCCTCCGCAATAACCAGATACTCACACAGGCATTGAGCTCATCACGGATTATCCGGTATGCTTGCGCCTCTGTCCCATTACTGAACGCTTGCTATCTATGTCCAACCAAAGCAACACTCACAGCAAAATCATCGGCTACGTTGTCTGGATCTTCGGGTTCATGGGCGCACACCGGTTTTACTATGGTCGCCCGATTTCGGGGACCCTCTATTTCTTCACACTGGGACTTTTTCTGATTGGCTGGCTGGTTGACCTGTTTCTCATTCCTTCCATGGACCGCACTGCTGACGCACGCTATCGCAGTGGTGACAATAATTACACCCTCGGCTGGGTTCTGCTGACCTTTTTGGGCGTCTTCGGCGTACACCGGTTTTACCTGGGCAAATGGGTCACAGGTTTGATCTGGCTATTCACAGGCGGGTTGTTTCTTATTGGGTGGTTGTATGATCTGTGGACCTTGAACTCCCAGATTGATGAGGCTAATCGCGGGTAAGACAGGTCACTCAGAATCGTGTACAGTACCACTTTACACCGGACTACATGCGCCCATGAGACTCACAGAAGCCCAGCTATTAGAAATCACCCGCAATCGCCGAACCGGGAAATCTGCGGGCACCGCAACCGTGTGTCGTTCTTCGCTGCGCATCCTCCCCTTCCCCGACGACGCCTTTCTACCGCGCCCAACGCCACATTCGAAAGCCTTGCTCTACCTGCTCAAAACGCCGAAGGAGTATCAGTCCCAGAGTGAACATTGGCACCAGTGCTATATCTTCCATTACTTTGAAATGTATCACCCGGACATTTACGCCTGCCTGTATGCCACCCCGAATGCCGGTGCACGAGGAAAAATAGAAAGAGGCCGCCTGTTGTCTGCGGGTTTGAAGGCAGGGTTCCCGGACATTTCTCTGGATCTGCCCATGGGCAGATACCACGGTCTGCGTTGTGAGCTGAAGCGCCCCGACAATCGCGCCGTGGTTTCGGAAAAGCAAAGCGCCTGGATTGCTTTACTGAGTGAAAAAGGGTACCGCGCCTTTGTCGCCTATGGTTATGAAGAGGCCATTCAGGAAATCAAAACCTACTGCGGTATCTAGGAAGTCTTTACGTTTCACTCGGTAAGTCAAAGCCCACCCGAGTGACCACTGAGCAGGGCTTTCAGGTCAAGCCGCACATCTGCGATTACCTTATGCTGAGTTGACAGGCTATCAACATAAGGGAGCGAACTGGATGCCCGCCATAGAAGACCGCTGGACGGAACAAATTCTCACGGGAGAAGCGTTTCTAGCGCTGTGGGATACCACGCACCCAGCCAAAGTAGACGCGGTGGTGATTGGATCGGGCGCGGGTGGTGCCGCCGCTGCATTGGAGCTGGCCAGTCACGGACTGGCAGTCGTCATTCTCGAAGCCGGTGATTACATTCCTCGCCACCAATTTCCGGCAGGAACGCTTGACGCCGTGCGCACTCTGTACCGTTATCGCGGCATGACACTCGCTCGCGGCGAAAGCTTGATCCCGATACCCATTGGGCACGGCGTTGGCGGCACCACACTCATCAACTCAGGTACCTGCCTGCGTCCGGCGGAATCCGTGATGGCACGGTGGCGCGCTCAAGGGCTGGATACACCCTGTGACGCACTCCCGGCAGGCTATGAGGAGGTCGAGCGATTGCTCAATGTCACGCCAGCATCGCAACCGTATGTCGGCCCAATTCAGCAGATCATTGATCGTGGCTTGAAACAGTTGTCCGACAAAGCGGGCTTTTATTTGCCACGAAATGCCGCAGGCTGCAACGGGCAGGCGCGCTGCCAGCTGGGTTGCCCCACCGGTGCGAAACAATCCACGGCAGAGAGTTTGCTGCCACTTGCCGCACAACGTGGCGCGGTGATTGTCAAGCAGGCAGAGGTGAGCGAAATCCTGTGGCAAGGCGAGCGCGTGACCGGTGTACAAGTGATCGCTCAGTCCACGGCATCACCGCCTGTCAACTTCGAGATTCGCTGTGACTCTGTGTGGCTGGCCGCCGGGACATTGGCCACCCCGTATCTGCTTAAGAAAAGCCACATTTCACTGCCGAGGATTGGGCAAAACCTGTCGATTCATCCTGCAGGCACCGTGAATGCCTACTTTCCGCGCACCCAGTTTGATCACCACCAGCGAATACCTCAAGGTTATGGCTTCGACCTCCCCGATCAGCCAGGTATTGCCTATGAAGGCGGCACGCCGCCGAGTGATGCTCATCGCTGGACGGCAGGATGGCGGCCCAACCATCGCAAACAGGCAACGGCACGCTATCAATCCACCGCTTTTTTCGGATTCATGATTCAAGATGAGAGCCGAGGCATGGTGGGCTATCTCCCAGGCTCAGATTACCCCTGGATTCGATACGCGTTGAATGCCCCCGATTTTCGCCGGTTTCAAACTGGCATCCGAACGCTGGCGGCGTTGTATTTCGCTGCTGGCGCACGATCTGTCACTGTACCCGCGCTCGTGGGAAGCCAGTCGTTTTCATCACTCGCTGCGGCTGAGAAGTGGCTGGACAAACCTCGCTCCCCGCGTGATTTTTTAATCACGGCTTATCACCCGTTGGGCACGGCAGCCATTGCGGCCACCCCTGAGCATGGGGTCTGTGATCCCAACCATCGCGTTTTTGGCCGCCGTGGCCTCTATGTCGTCGATGGTGCGGCGGTACCTTCCTCTCTGGGTGCGAACCCTCAATTAACCATCATGGCACTCGCGCTGGGTGCTGCCAGGAGATACGCATGCGCACAACCGTACTAACTGAACAAATGGACGGGGTAATGGCTTTCGATTCGGCTCCGGATCAGTCATTCGTCCTTCGATTATGTGCCCCTGCCACGGAGCAGAATCCGGTGGCTCGGGTACGCTCTTTTTCCGGCACCCTCTGTCTGTCCGGCCATGCGGGTACACTCCCCTGTGATGGTGTTATTGAACTGCATCCTGCAGGGCCTCTCTATGAATTCCGGTTCCATCATCCAACGCTTGGTCCGGTTGAAGCTAACGGCAGAAAGCAGTATCGCATGCAACCACTGCACGAAAGCCTCACGCGTTGCCCGTTAACGCTCTATCAAGCAGCAACCCAACAGCCAATCGGCACAGGTCACATGACCTATACACAACCACTTTGGCACTTTCCATTGGAGTCATTCGCCCTTATGCCACAATCGCAACTCGCCCCGTTGAAAAATGCATTTTCCACACAGCCCTTTGCCGGAACACAATACCAGGCACACCCCAAGCAAGGTTTCTATGAGTCCTGGTTTGTACGGGCCAATCACCCGACTGAAGCCAAAGCACTGTGGATACGTTACACCCGCTTCATTCCCCGCTCCGGTGCCACACCTGCCACCGACCTTGCCGAAGGCGAGTTGTGGGCCATCTGGTTCGATGGTTCAGGCGAAGATGGTTCAGGCGAAAATCAGGCTGCACCGGTAACTGCGTATCAACGCTTTAAGGACACCGCGTGTCGGTTTGATGCCCAGCAACTCAGTGTAGACATCGCGGGCAGTCGACTGGACAGACAGGGGCTCACCGGCCAAATTCAACCCGAAACAGGGACGCCGTTCCGTTGGGCGCTCCAAGCGACGGGGGAAAACGCGCCGCTCTTACTGCTCCCGGAAAAGCTTTATACCGGCAGTTTTCCGAAAGCCAAATCCCTGGTGTTGGATGCACAGGTCATGTTCAATGGCACACTGACCGTGGGAGAACACACCTTTGCCATCGATCAGTGGCGCGGCAGCCTCAATCATAACTGGGGCACGCAGCATACGGACGAGTATGCCTGGGGACAGGTGGCTGGCTTTGATGAGCATCCCGATGTTTTTCTGGAATGTGCAACGGCACGATTGCACTTCGGGCCACTCAAATCTCCCTCATTCAGCCCGATCGTTCTGAAAGTTGGGCACGACACCTTACGGTTTAATCAGCTCACCACATCACTGAAAAACAGCGGTCGTTACCAGCTGGAAACACAAGGCGGAAAACCGGTGTATGTCTGGTCACTTAAAGCAAGCAATCACCGGGCGCAAATCAACATTCGATTCACCGGCGAACAGGCACACTTCGCCGCATTGGATTATCGCAATCCGACCGGCGGGGTGATGCGCTGTATGAACAGTAAAATCGCTCAATGTGAAGTCACCCTGAAAGATCGTACGCTGGGAGATTGCCGGTTTCGGTCATCGCATAGCGCCGCGTTTGAAATTCTCAGTAAGCTGTCACCGTAATCCGCAATAACAGGGCCTCGTTCATGGTTTCGGCCGGACATCGTGCTAAAGCAGACTGTCTGCGCCATGGACGGCGCAGCCAAGCTACACGGATGTATTCACCGCGTGTCTGTATAGCATGTGGCAGGCCGAAACCATGAACGAGACTATAAAAAGTAGTTAGGTTCTCTCCCGGATACCGCTACACTAGCGGTATGAATATAGACGCGGATTTGTTTACGGGTTCAGCCAGCCTGTCTGGTATTTACCTGCACGAGCTGGTCACAAGCTATCAGGGGCGCTACCATCCGGATTCGGTGGCGCACTTGCTCCTGCCTCACTTTATCGACCCGGATCGATTGGCGACCGACCCCACTTACCGCGTGCCACTGTACCACGCGTTTCAACTCCTCGCCCAGGTGGCGGAGGCTGAGAACGATCCGCTGATCGCCTTGCGACTGCTGCAGGATCTTCGACCCCGTGCCTTTCAATTTGTCGGTTATGCCATCACCAGTTGTCGTACATTGCGGGAAGCCGCGCTGGCCTTAGCGAAGTATGAAGCGCTGGTCTGGGGGGCAGGCAGCATCTCTTTGGTTGAGCGGGGAGCCATGGCTCACCTCATCTGGGCACCCTTGCTCCCGGTTCCGGAGGCGGTAATCGAGATGGCTATTGCGGGGTGGGTGAAAATCAGCCGACATCTGGTTCCGCAACTTTCGGCACCCGCCGAGCCACTGACCCACGCAGAATCTGCCCTGCGGGTGTGTTTTACGCATCCTGTACGCGGCTCAGCGATGAGCGACTATCATGATCTGTTTGGCTGTGTTGTCAGTTTTGAGCAAACGGCGAACGAAATCATCTTTCCGGTAGAATGGCTTGACCTTCGCCCCTTGGATGCGGACCCCGTGCTGCTTTCCTGGGCACAGGAAAAAATCGATGGATTACTGAAAGATTACGCGGTAGAAGTCAATTTGTCGTGCGAACTGCGTGCATTCCTGCTCTCCCACTTGGATTCGCCCGCGCTGGGGCTCGATACCTTTGCGCAGCAGTTAGGTCTCTCTACGCGGGCATTGAGACACGCGCTTGCCCGACACGGCATTAACTTCCGGGTTGAGCTGGATCACGCCCGAAAGGAACGCGCCCTGCAGCTCATTCGGGCCGAAGTCGGGGGGGATTCTCCCCCCCTGACGCACATCGCGCTGGAATGCGGCTTTTCCGAACAGAGTGCGTTCAATCGGGCATTCAAACGCTGGACGGGCGCGACTCCCGGCGACTACCTTCAAGCGCTGACGGAAGGCAACTTGAGCTGATGAAGCACCGCGCGCGCTTCCCGCTGGCCGGAATAGACCGCACCATCCATATACCCGCACCCGACTTCCGCCGTTTCGGTGCCCGCCCAATGTACCCGCCCCTCGGGCAATCGAATCACCGAGCCTGCCTGACTCAATATCCCTGCGGTCAGGGGCGTAATGCATCCTGCGCTCCAAGGGTCTGTGGACCAGTCTTTTTCAACATAGCCTGTGGTATCCAACGCTTCGTAGCCAAAGTATCGAGCCAGCTCCCGGGGTACGCCCCGTGCTCGGTCAGGCAGGCTGGCCAGCGCGGGTACCTCGGCAGCCGACAGAAAAGCGGTGAGTACACCCAGTGACGCATCCGGTGGCGAATTATCAAACACCAGTTGCAGCGGCGCTTGATCCGTCACCACGTTGCCATTCAGTCCTGCCTCACGCCAGAAAGGCGTGGGATAAATCACGGAGTGTTTCACAATCGGTAAACGCGGTAATTGTGCCCACTGCTGCATCAGTGATTGGCGTGCCAGACTCAAGGGCGAGAGAAATCGGAGTCGAAGCACGTCCGCCGGTGCCATGGCGATAATCACTCGATCAGCCGCATACGTCGTTGTGGTGGTTTCTACCAGAATTGGCCCGGCCGTCTGATCATCGATAGACACCACCGGCTGGTTCAATCGGACATGCGCTCCCAGTTTTTCCGCTGCGCGGATAGATACACGCTGTGAACCGCCTTCAAATCGTAAATCCTGAAGCCCCTGATCATTGAGTGCGATGCCAAGCAGACCACCGCTGGATTTCAGATAATGCAAAAACCAGAGCAAGGACATTTTTTCCGGGTACCCGGAAAACACCGCCCGCGTAATGATTCGAAAACAGGCATAACTCCAGGGAGACACCTGTTGCGCTTTGAGCCAGCTCCCGAGTGTCATCTGATCCAGCGCGCGTGCATTGGGTGCCAACCAGGGATTCCCCAGGGGCAGTGCATCTGCCATCGCCTGAAGCCGGTAGGCCACGTTAAAGAATTCCATACCCTGAGCGAACCCGAATTCTGGCAGTAATCCTTGCGACACCGTGCCTTGAATGTCGTAGAACGTGTCGCCATCGTAGTACGCGTCAAAAGTACCCACGCCGAGTTTTTTGGCGAACGCCGCAATATGGTCCTGCCCCGGCCCAATCCACTCGCCGCCTCCTTCAACCACGTGCCCGCCGGGCAAAGGCAAGTTGAGCGTGCGCCCCCCGACACGATCCCGTGCCTCAAGCACCACTACCGAGTCCATGCCCTGCTCCACCAACGCATCGGCCGCCGCCAGACCCGCCAACCCAGCGCCGACAATAACGACGCGGACGCGCTCACTCCGTGCTTTTGCAAACACCGTGACAGGCATGGCCGCTGCCCCCAGAAGCGCAGCCCCGGATTGAATGAATGTTCTTCGCGATAAACTCATGGTGCAGCCCCTGGATTCGGCGGCTGACACCGCCCCTCAGATAACGCGGCGACGATGCTTCCCAGCAGGCCAGTCGGCAGGCCAGCCACCACCTGTTGCATGGCGGGATCGGCGTCGCCTCGGCGATTGGTTTGAATTTCTTCTATTCGGCGGTGCAGGTAGTCCGCATGTTGATGGCACAATCCAGGGGCGTGTGTTTCTGCCCTGCCTTGCCCATCTTCCCCATGGCAACCGGCACAGGAAATTTGATAAGCCGCCTCTCCGGGAGCACGCTCTGGCTGCGGCAGGTTTGCCAGCCAATCCGCGACTGCCACGACCTGCTCCTCCGTCAGGGCGCGGGCAAACGGAGTCATTACCGGCAGCCACACCTCCCCGGTTTGTAGCTTTTCCAGTTTACGGGCCAGCACAGCCGCAGGCTGACCAGCCAGACGAGGCACAGAGCCATCTGCCCGGCCAATGGCGTCGGCATGGTGGCAGGAGGCACACCCTTGAAAGATCACCGCGCCGGCATGCGAACGCGCTGTGAGAGCGTCCTCTCCCCAAGGGGCCGTACTCACAATCACGCTGGTCGGCGGCGTTTTCACCGCGATTCCCAGAACGACGTGGTACGCAGCAAAAAGCACGGTAGCTACCACCCCAACAATGACCAGCCCCCAGCGGGCGATTCTCCCCATCATGAAGCCACCTCTGCTATCCTGTATCTCACCGTTGCACACCCTGCGCCTTGCGATAGCAATAGCCCAACGCACCGGCGACCCAGGTCTTCGGCAACCACTGTACAAACATCATGGAGAAGTAGTTACTCCAGCCGGGTATGCATTGATTACGTCCTTTCAGACAGGCGTCGACGCCACGGTTGGCCACAAACTCCGGCGACAAGATCATTGACTGGGGAATCTGCATGACCTTCCCTTGAGCCCGGCTGGTGAGCATATTAGTCGCCGTATAACTCGGGCAGAGCGCGGTCACCGTGACACCGGTTTTCGCCGCTTTCAGCTCGTTGGCCAAAGCATGACTGAATGAGAGCACATACGCTTTGGAGGCGGCATACACATTCTGATTCGGAATGGCGACCCAAGCCGCCGTAGACGCCACGTTGAGAATGTGTCCACCGCCTTTTTCTGCCATGTGCCGGGCAAAGAAGTGGCACAAGCCGGTCAACGCGACGATATTGCAGGCGAGCAGTTGCTGCTGCCCTGCCCACGGAATGTCGGTGAAATAGCCATTAAACAACAGCCCGGCATTGTTCACCAATACCCGCACATCCAGCCCCATGGCGGTGACCTGCTGATGCACATGCTCTGCCGCTCCCGGAGCAGACAAATCACACGGCAGAATCACCACATCCACACCCGATTGTGCCTGCAGTCGCTGACCGGCGTGTCGCAATCGCTCTTCATTTCTGGCGACAAGGATCAACCCGTAATCCCGCTCCGCCAACGCCGCGGCAATCGCATATCCGATGCCTTCAGAGGCGCCTGTTACCAACGCATATCCTCGCATGACCTTTCCCGCTTCTCTTCCGTTTCCAACTTCTGTACCAAGTCTGAACAGGGTTCAAAGCATGCGAGCATAGGCAAAACCGTGGAGCGGGTATTGACAATCCAAGCCACATCCGTGGAAAGGAGAATCAGAGCACAACGTATAGCGTAGGGTCGTGTAGCCTTCTTGCGGGTAAACCGAGTATAGGCGGAAATCAGGTTACATAGTGGAATCGTAGGTGAGCTGCACGCTGGTAAAGGCAGAATTTTGTACGATCACATCATTTGGCATTTTCATAAAGCGCGTACGTTTGACCGCTTCGATGACGGAACGATCCAGTGCTTCGCTGCCACTCGGCTTAATAATACCGATCCGCCGAATCATGCCCCCCGGCGTGGACTGAATTTGAATCACGCCTTCGTAATATTCAGCAAACCGCCCCGGGCTGCGCCAATGTTTAAGGATGCGCTGGAAATTTTCTTCTGTGAACTGTTCCGCCACAGCATTCAGGTGCTTCTGACTGGCGGAAATGGCTTGCTGTTCCACCGCCTGATCCATTTTATCCGCACCCTGCGCCATAAACAGGCCTTTTTTCTGGCTGCGCTGGGCCGTGGCATTGGTAACGGATTTTTCGGCAATCTCAGTAGGTTTCGCTTCTTTTTTTACCGGAGGTGCTTTCGGCGCTGCGGCGACGGACGTTTCCTTTTTTTGATGCTTGCGCGTATCTTGCGACGCAGAAGCTGTCACTGCCTTTTTCTTTTCCTTGGCAGAGGAGTCAATCGGCTTTTCAGAGGTCACTGCCGGCAATTGCTGTGATTCACCCGCCACGCTGGATGCCAGCATTTGCGGTGCGAGGGCGATGGGTGGTGGCGCTTGAGCCGGCTCCAGTGCTGTTACAACTGGGGGCGGAACGGGCTTTTCTGGTGGAGGAGCCGCTTTTAGCTTCACCTGTACCGTGGTGGCGTGCTCGGCGGGCGGCTCAGGCATGCGCTCCAACAACATCCCAAGCAACAAAAGACCATGCACAGCCACACTGACCAGGAAAAACTGGCGCAGAGAGGGGTAGCGAAATGTTGGGGAATCGGCGGTTAGGGTCGACACAGGATCACAGCAGTGTTCAAAACCCTCAGTGTACCGAACACGATGCCCGCTAACCGTTATCCAGGTCTCAAGATTGGATGCCAGGAGGCCGGATCAGCGAAGTTCTGCCGACCCTTTCCCGAGCACGCGCCGGGCGATAATCAGCTGCTGAATCTGCTGCGTACCCTCAAAAATATCCAGAATCTTCGCATCCCGCGCCCATTTTTCCAGCAGTTCATCTTCCATGTAGCCGACAGAACCACAAATGGCCACACACTTCATCGCAATCTCGGTCGCCACTTTGGCCGCCCGTGCCTTTGCCATGGAGGCTTCTTTGGAATTGGGAATACCGTTATCCGCCATCCAAGCCGCCTTCAGTGTGAGCAACCGGGCAGATTCCAACTCCGCCTCCATCGAGTAAAGATCCGCTTCGGTGGCATTGCACAACCCGGCAGGCAATGTGTAGTCCATCTTGAAGCCGGCCTTGCCCAGCAGTTTACGGGTACGTTCCAGGCTGGCAGTGCCGAGTCCAACGGCCATCGCCGCCACCACGGGTCGCGTGTTGTCAAAGGTTTGCATTACGCCGGCAAACGACTTCTCCGTATCAATATCCGGGCTGCCCAGGAGATGAGACGTGGGAATCCGGCAATCGGTCAGGCGAATCGTAGCGGTATCGCTCGCCTTTATGCCCAGTTTGCGCTCCAGACGCTCAACGAATACCCCCGGCGTGTCTTTAGGTACCAAAAAGGATTTGATGGCCGCCCGTCCTTTGGTTTTATCCAGCGTCGCCCACACAACCACCGCCTCACAGCGTTGACCGGCGGTCACAAAAATCTTCTCGCCATTTAAAACATATGCGTCCCCATCCAGCTTGGCGGTGGTGGTAATGTTGGCAGAATCCGAACCGGCATGCGGCTCAGTAATGGCCATCGCCGCCCACAGGTGCCCGAACTTTTTGAGCTGCTCAGGTGTCGCCAGTGCCGCCATGGCAGCATTGCCCAAACCTTGTCTCGGCAAGCTCAATGCCAGCGCTACATCGCCACGACATAATTCCTGAAGCCCAAGCACCGTGGCCATGTTCGCCCCATTCACGTTGCCGGTCACGCCCTTCTCCACCGTGCTTTTCTGCAGCTTATTTGCGCCTGCATGAATGAGCGTTGTGCCATCATTCATGCCATCCATAATGGATGCGAGCATATCCAGCTCCACCGGATAGTGGTGTTCCAGTTTGTCGTACTTCCGAGAAATGGGTCGGAAAACCTCGTTGGCTACCTGACGCGCCTGATCGATCAACAGATTGAATTTTCTGGGAATTTCAAGATTCATAACAGGGTTCCTGGCGAAGTTAGGCGTGCAGATTGTTGAGGCAGACCGGTACGGCATTCAAATCCCGATACCACCGCTCGACCGGGTGCTCCTTGGTGAATCCGTGCCCACCGAGGAGCTGCACACCATCGCTGGCAATACTCAATACTTTGCTCTGGCACAGGTGTCTGGCCAGGTAGGCTTCCCGTTGGAAGGCGCCGCCCTGATCTGCCAGTGCCGCCGCGCGATGCACTACCAATCGCATGGCTTCAATGTCTGTAGCCATGGTGGCAATCATGAATGCCACCGACTGCCGATGGGTAATGGGCTCACCAAATGCACTGCGTCCGTTGCAGTAAGGGATCACATAATCCAGCACCGCCTGACTCACACCAATCGCCGCAGCACACCACATCAAACCGCTGTAACTGGTGACGTCGGGCCAGTGGAAGTGTTCATCCCGCAGCAATACGGAGTCGTCAACCAACACGTCTTCCAGAATCACCTGCGTCAATCCGGCAGATTTCAGTCCCATGCCGTTTTTGGGTATCAGCGTGACGCCCGGTGTATTCGTTTCCACGGCAAACACGCCGGTGGCGTGATCCGGTAATTGCGCGGCAATGAGCAACAGATCCGCCTCACCCCCCATGGCCACCATGGACTTCACCCCATTCAGCAGGATGCCGTTTTTCACGTTACTGGCTTTTGTGGCCAGATTGTGCGGGTTAAACAGTACGGTGGGCTCATTAATCGCCAGCGCCGCTTTGTAAGTGGGATCATTCTGCAGCCGTTTCAAATAGAAGGCCTGTTGAGCCGGGGTGGCCCAGCGGCGCAGAAACTGAATGACGGAGTAATTACTCAGCAGCGCTACGGCCATCCCCAGATCGCCATAGGCCATCGCTTCAGCAATCACCACCGATGTGGTGGCGGAGGGATGTTCCTGCCCCCCATCCAGCGAAGGCGGCAAGGCATAGGTTTGCAATTCAAGCTCTGCAAATGCTTCCTGCACCTGGGGCGCGACACTCACCGCCACCTCACACTCTTCCCGGCTAACGGAGAGCACGTCCGACGCGAAGCGTTTCACCGATTCCTGAATCATCTGTTGTTCTTCAGAGAGTCGCGGATCAAACAAGGCTTTCGAGGCATCCTGGTCCTGCCAACCCAGCGGCGAACCCAGCAGGTTCTTCACCTGACTCAAACTCTCATTGGCGGTAGACAACAACTGGAAACCGGTGCGCGTGGAGTAATAGGCAATGCGCTCCGCCGGCTTCTTCAGCTTCAACTTGTTTACCACATCCGAACCGGCGATTTTATTCACCAGCGATAAGGCCATTCCAATCGAATTTTTTGCCATGCCATCCCTCTAATTCGCGGTTGCGCTGAGCGCGGGGGTAATACTCGCTGGATAGTACTCAGGGGTCAGCGATAAAAGTGTGAACCAGTCGTGATAATTACCGTTAAGGAAGAAAGATTTTAAACACGCCTCCCCCATAACGTCCCCCGTTCGATAGAAAAATCTCGCCTTTGCGCTCGCCCTGGGCATGAAGATTCGCCACCCGGGCAGCGAAGTACAGCCCCAGACTCGTGCTTCCGGTTTTAAAGTTAATGCCGCCCATGATTTCCCCCGGTGCATCTAACATGGCTTCCGGATAGCCCTGCCCGTTATCATGCACTTCCAGAACAACCCCTTCTTCTTCCGTTCTGGCCAGGAGCAAAATACGATCTTTCGTGTATCTGGACGCGTTCGCGAGGATATTATTGATGATTCCGCCCACCAGATCCCCGTCAAAGTAGCCCGTGAGATCGTGATCACAATCAATCTCCAGCGTAATGTTCCGCGCCGCCGCCAACACGGAATAGCGCGCGACCTGCTCTTCCAGGAAATCCCGAATGAATTGCTCGTCCACACGCACCATCAATTGTTCGTTCTCCAGACGGTACAGTCCCAGCAGTTGAACCAGATCGATATTGACGCGCTCGGCTTCATATTGCAGTGTGGCCTGCTTGGGGCTCTTACGGAGTTCATCCGGCAGTTCAGAAAAGAATTCGTCTAACGTGCTGAGTAGCATGCCGAGGGAGTTTTTCATATCGTGGACGGCGGACGCGATGACCATGGAAAAGTCCAGCCCGTTTTTTTCCTGCATAGTGCGGCTCCTTGGGATTCGAACGTAACATCCTTTCAGTTTAGCGGAATCTGGGAGACCTGCGTGATTACGTCGCCCCGGCCTTTCTGGATTTCACCGTTTTCACCAGATGTTGATACCGTGGGTATTGCCGATGCTGGGCCGGCAGATACGCTACCGCATCCAAACGGGCTTCACAACGTGCCAGGAGCCCATGATCTACCCCGGTTTCGCTCATCAATTTGAGCAATACCTGCACCAGGTTGAGATTGAGCGCCGGATGCCGTGGCACAATGTCCAGCGCACGCTCAAAGCACTCGGCCGCTTTCTTGAGCTGCCCTTCTTCAAACGCCTGAATGCCTTCGCGGGTAAGATTTCGGGCCTGCATTTTATTGGCAAGATCCAGCGGCTCTTCCAAGAGAGACTCAATGCGAGACATGACCACTTTGTCGGATTCATACCGCTCTGCCAGCTGCATCAGTACCTTTTCTGCCTCCTGCGGATTTTTCATGCGGTACAGTGTTTTGGCAAGATCCAGCCCTGTGCGCGCTTCAAGTGGTGCATCACCCAGCATTTTCTGCGCGCGCGTCATGGAGAGGTCTCTGAGGGAGGTTTCCCCGGTTGACTGATACACCCGTGATTCCACCAGCAATGCCCGGGTTTTCACCGGCCGATCGGAGTTATAGCGTTTGGCGCATTGCTGCAATACCGAAATCGCATCCTGGGCATAACCATGTTTCTTTTCCGGCTGTCCGACTTCACACAGATCACTGAGGGTATCGCCACACTTGAGGTAGTGCTCCGGCGAGGCATGACACGAAAACTCACCGAGCTTCACCGTCGACTTGAACGCCTGTGCGGCGGACTCCAGATCCTGAGTCAGCAGGCTAACGTCACCCAGCTTTTCCTGGCGCAGGATGGACAGCGGCGACCGGGACACCGCCAGCTTCAATTGCGCCTGCGCATCGCCCAGCTTGCCCATTTTTTGATACACGGAGGCCAACCCATCGTAGGCTTCCACCATGTCCGGCAACGCTTCCACAATTTTGAGATAGTGCTCTACCGCCAACGGATACTGCCGCTGAGACGCCAGCACATTGGCCATGCCGAGCTCTGCCCAGGGAATCGAGCGCTTGGTCAATACATCTTCATACACCTTTTGAGCGTGGGTATAGTCCCCCGTCAGGGCATACAGTTCTGCCAGCGTTTTCAGACACCAGGAGGCGTACTTTCCGCCCTTTTTATACTCGGCATCACACAACGAAATGGCTTTCGGATAATTTTCCTTGTCAATCTCCCGGTTAATCGGCAACAACACTTCCCGCTGCACCAGCATCGCGCCTAAACGCTTTTCCAATACTGACCGGGTGATGGGTTTGGCGATATATCCATCGGGCTGAAAGTCCCGCGCGCCCATCACGATATCTTTGCTGGTTTCTGCCGTGATGAGAATAAAGAGCCCAGTGCGGCGGAGCAGCTTTTTGAAGCGCACTTCTTCCAGAATCTGCTGACCGTTTTTCCCGCCCCCCATGTTGTAATCACACAACACCACATCGAACCGGTTATAGGTGCACTTTTCAATCGCATCTGCCCCATGAATGGCGACATCAATGTGCTCAGCACCAAAATCCAGCAGCATGTTTCGCATGGTGACCCGAAAATTATCGAAGTCATCGACCACCAGGAAACGTAATTTCTGATACAGCGCTGATAGTTCCATAACGGGTTCTGTAAGGGGACAATCGGTCCGTGAATGTGTATGCTTATTCCAGAATGGAAGGTGCCGGTTTACAGAAAATTGTAGCCCACTCTCGGCTGGGAGTCTAAGGGGGGCGGATATAGGTGCCAAACCGCCTGAAACCTTGACATTTGGCAAATGCAGACAATCTTTGTAAGAACAACCCGACCTGACTGGAGGCGATCATGAGCAAGCCCAAACTCCCCACCATGGATGCACTCTTCGAAAAAGCCATGGAGGAAGTGCAGAAAACCCAAACGCGAATCAACAAACAATTTGAAGCCTTTTTTGGCAAAGACAAGTTTCCGATCATGGATTTCGAAAATGCGTTTAAAAGTGTGTTTGAACGGATGGACCAGGTGCATGCCCGACAACTGGAACACATGCAGACCTTTCACAAAGAGTTCGAAAAACGCTTTAATGAAATGCTCGAATTACAACAGGAAATGTTGAGCAGCTTTATGCCCAAGCCGTCCGGCAAGGCCAAACCCGCAGCTCCTGCCGCTGCCAAGCCGGCGGCCAAAACGAGCACGGCGACAGCTAAAACCGGCACGACTGCCGCTAAAACGAGCACCGCTACGGCGAAAAAGCCTGCAGCTCGCAAACCCGCTGCCACGAAAAAACCCGCCACAGCTAACACAGCGGCCACGCCCAAGCCGCCTGCGGCAACAAAAACACCGGCGAAAAAAGCGCCCGCCGCCAAATCTGCCACCAAGCCGGCAGCCCGGAAACCTGCGCCGAAAAAGCCTGCTCCAAAAAAACCGGCGGCGAAAAAACCCGCTGCCAAAAAACCCGCCGCGCCCAAATCGGCAGAGGCGGCTGCGCCACAGGCAACGTCCGACACCCCTGCACAGCCAGACACACCTGCGTCCGGCCAAAACTGATCCCAATCCACGCTTTCGTGCCACTGACCAACCCAATCCAGAGTTCGATTCAGTGGCACTGAGCGCGCAACCATCGAAACCTTCCTCTATGCCCGCACCCCAGCACATTGATCTCTGGCTTTGTCGCGAACAGGACGTCACGTCACACGACCTGCTCACGCACTACCGAACGTTACTGTCTGCAGAAGAAAAACACCGCCTGGCCCGGTTTAAATTTGAAGCCGATCAACACCGTTTTCTGGTCACACGCGCGCTCGTGCGCACGACCCTGTCCCACTACCACCCCGATGTCGCCCCCGCTGAGTGGCGTTTCCGCACCAATGCACACGGCCGCCCCAGCATCGCCAACCCCCTGACGCACCCGGTCAGCTTTAATTTGAGTCACACCGCCGGGCTGAGTGTGTTGGCAGTGTCGCAGTACCCGTTCACCGGGGTGGATGTGGAATACCGCCTGCGCAGAAACACCATTGAGGAAAGTCGACTGGCGCACCGGTTCTTCTCTCCCACAGAAACCGACGCGTTACTGGCACTGCCGGAATCGGCCCGGAAAGAGCGATTTTTCAGGCTCTGGACGCTGAAAGAAGCCTACATCAAAGCCTGCGGCAAAGGGCTCGCCATTCCCCTGAGCCAGTTCAGTTTTGATTTCCCACCCTCCGGGGCCATTCAGATTGCGTTTACCGATGCGCTCGACGACCACCCGGCGCACTGGCAATTCTGGCAATACACCACGGAAGATGATTATATGATTGCGGTGGCGTGTAAGGCGTTTCCCACAACAATTCAAAAGGTTAATGGATTTCAAGTCACTCCAACGCAGCAGTTTAAATGTGTAGATAATGCATTAAAGAAGAACTAAGAAAAGCTTGGTTGCCCGTTATAACAGACACATAGTTCAGCGGAATAGCACCATGTTTTCTAATGCGAAACAAACACCACCCTCATTATGACCACTCCGTCACACCTGCACAATTTGTGACTCATTCTGTCCCGATCTGTCCTTTTCGGTGATCGACAGGATCGATAGCATCGTGGCCTGCGTTTACGGGTGTAAACCTGCAAACGCCATAAAAAGAAACCGATAAGGAAAACCACGATGAGCACATTCTTCACACGGGATGGGAAACGCACCCAACCATCCTCACACACACGCCGGGGTCTGCTGTTTACCCTGCTCCTGGCCTTTCAGTGCTTTGCCGGCGCAGCCTGGGCAGAGTCCTACATTTACCTGACCAACAACACGATGGAGACCCTGTCACTGGAAACCCTCCAGAGCGGCCACGACAACATTACCCACGGCGATGAGTGGGAGCAGCTGGAAACCACGGTAGCGCCGCTGCAAACCGTGAAGTTTTTGCGCTTCAACCGGGATGATGGCATCAAGTGGGGCAAAGACTACTACTTCGACACCATCGTTCAGGGTCAGAATACAGATCTCGTATTGAGTCAAGCGCTGCGGGGCACCATGACGTTCAGCAAAATGTGGCTGACCGCGCAGGAAGACCCCTGGTATTACGACCGGAACATCCATCGCATTGCGCTCGACTTTGACGGAAAGCAAAGCACGCTGGCGTTCCGCTCACAGGTCGCCCGCGCTTCCGGAGATGACATTTACTACGTGATTCATAATGAATGGCAGGCAGAACAGCCCACAGACGATCGCAACACCTTCAAAGTGCTGACCTACAACACCTGGGCGCTGCTCCCCGGCATTGAGGCAAAGAACACACACAACCGCCTGGACACCATCGCAGACTACGTGACCGGCTACGATGCCATCGTGTTTCAGGAAGTGTTTGATCCAATTCAAACCGCCATTTTCCGCGATAAAATCAAGGCACAGTACCCCTACCTGACAGACATTCCCTGGAAGTTTGGCAAGATCCTAACCGGTGGCTCATTCATTGCGAGCAAGTGGCCCATCGAAGCGCACGATGATGCCGTGTATTCCGCCTGCCGGAAAGACGGTTGCCTGGCAGCCAAAGGCATGAACTATGCAAAAATAAACAAGCAGGGCAAGACCTACCACCTCTTCGGCACACACACACATGCCTACACCACGCAGGAAGATATTGATGTGCGTTTTGCCCAGTTAAACGAGTTGAAGGCCTTTATTGACGCGAAAAACATTCCCGGCGACGAGCCAGTCATTATGGCGGGCGATTTTAATGTGGATAAAAACCACTTCCCGCAGGAGCACTATGACTTCTTGAACGTTATGGACGCGACCGAGCCCATGGCGGTGGGTGACTATCCCGATTCCTACGCTGGGCCCGTTAATGTGTACGCAGAGGATCAGTACACGGAGTATCTGGATTATGTGCTCTATTCCAATGCGCACCAGGCACCCGTCACATCCTGGAATAAACTGCTGACGCCACGCAGTATTGAAGCGAAGCATTGGGGGTCCTGGGACTTATCGGATCACTTCCCGGTCGCCGCAGAGTTTGTGTTTGCCGACTAACGTGACCGGCTGGACCGTCGGCGCGCATGGACGTTGAATCTGTGCGCGCCGATGTTCCATCACTCAGCACTCTTCAAGCAGCACTTACAGCATCGCAGTGCCTATACCGGCTTCTTACCCGCCAACAGTGACACCGGTGCCCACTTCAGGGCTTTCCCGATGAGGTTCCAAGGGTACACCGGTACGGTAGAGCGACTCACGCCTTTCTCAATCAAATCCACCATAATCCGTGCCCCTTTGGTCACATCGATCAAAAAAGGGCGACTCTTCATTTTCTGGTTGATGGCCGTATCAATATATCCCGGATAGAGGGTCGTCACCTGAATCGGTGCTTTATGCAGCTCGGCCTCCAACGCCTCCATATAGGTAGATATGGCCGCTTTGGACGCACAGTAGGACGCGCCGGAAGGCATTCCCCGGAATGCCGCCACAGACGCGATGGCCACCACATGCCCGTATTTCTGCATTTTGAACAGCGCCACGGCCGCATCCACGGTTGCCATCGCGCCCAATACATTGGTGGTGATCACCGCCTGATCTTCGCTGAAACGCCCACTGCCCACCGGCCCGCCACCACCAATGCCGGCATTGGCGATAACCATATCCAGGCCGTTGAAGCGGTCGGCAAAATCGTTGACGGTCTGGAAAACCGCGTCAAAGTCGGTAACGTCGAGAGGCTGAATCTCCACACGCACCGAGGGGAACAGTTGTTTGATTTCAGAAGCGAGGTGATTGAGGTCATCAATGCGTCGCGCACAGAGCGCGAGATCGTACCCTCGGGAGGCGAATTCAAGCGCAAGCCCTTTTCCAATGCCTGCGCTTGCGCCGGTGATTAATACGGATTTTGCCATCAGTGTTCATCCTTGTTGGGTCAAGTGTGAAAGATGGCTTAGTTTAAAACGCTCCGAACGCTTTGGCCAATGCTACGGCAACACCACCGGCAATCAGAATCAGCCCAAAGGTATTGCGACCTTGCGCAGCGGCAAGCTGTTTGCGCAGTGACCCGATTTCGCTGGACAACAGTTCCACCGCCTCCTGGCTCTGCTCCGCACCGGACTCTTCGGCCACGGGCAGCGATTGTTCGCCCACCGCCTTGTCCACTTCCGCGCGAATACTGTTACGCAAATCGCTGATTTGCGCCTGTTGTTGGGTGAAGATGGATTCGAGGCGCGCTTCGACTGCTTTGCCAGAAAGCTCTTCCATCTCCCGGCGTATGGCGTCCATATCCATCTCGGCACCGGTGGACTCCGCGACCGGCTGATTGGCAACGCTGGCCAGTTGTTCTTCCACGGTCGCCAGCGACGCAGAGACTTTCTCGTCCAGTGCCGTCACCAACTGGCCCACCTTCTGCTCAATGCGGGTTTCAACTTCGGACAAGTCCACCGCCTCAGGCTCACCACCCTGCTCCGACACCACGGAACGAATGCTGTCCAGCTCAGAGCGCATGGCGGCCAGATCGTCTGGCGAAAACTCAATCACATCCGGCAGCAGGCGACGAATGGCATCGGGCAGGTCATCTTCAGTTAAGCCAGCGCCGACTTCACCACCCTGCGCGGACGCTTCCAGGGCTTCCAGACGCGCCATCAAACTGGATTGATCCGAAGGGTCGGCCACTTCGCCACGCAGGCTTTCCACATCAGTAGACAGGCTGCCCACTCTGGCTTCAAACTCACCAAAGAGCTTGTTGATTTCTTCAGTGCGCCCATGCAGGCTTTCCAGCTTCGCATTAAATTCACTGGAAACGGCATCGCTCTCGGAAGCCGTCGCATTACCCAGCAACTCTGCCTTATGCGCTTCAAATTCGGATTTCACCGTATCAATACGCTCATGCAGCGCACTCAAGAGCTTGTGCTCCAACGCTTCCAGCTGCACTTGAATCTCGCCGGTATCGGCCACGGCGGCAGCCGGTTCAACCTGGGGTGCCGCAGCAGGTACGCCCGCTGCCGCCTGAGCACTCACAATGCCCAGTACGCGCTCCAAATGCTCGGGCTCCGGCGGCTTCGGCAGAAAACCCACCGCCCCCGCCTGCTTCACGGTCTCTTCGTAGTTGTCACCTTCCTTGCCGGTACACATGACCACTGGCAAATGGCTGGTGGCCGGATTGCTCTTGATCTTCGCCATCGCCTCCAGCCCGTCCATCTCCGGCATGAGATGATCCATAAAAATGACATCGGGGCGCCCTTGCTCAAGATAGTCCAAGGCTTCCTGCGCAGAAGCACACATGGTGACCTCAAGATTCTGCCTTTCAAGTAACTTTTTGAGCGTGATTCGTGCGAGTTTTGAATCATCTACCAAGAGTGCGGACTTTAGTGTCATAGTAAAGGCCTGATATCCAATTGATCCTGTAAGCTCCCGATGCCGGGCAATTCGGGACTTTATACCATACTTGCCTGCGCATTCCCCACCAAAATTACGTTATGGAACAAAACAACGCAAATCTTCGCAAAGCCAGGCACCTATCCCGCTGAATTTGCGTATTTTTTGGGCTGTTTCGGGCATTTACGCCCGAGGGTGACGCAGTATTTACCTCAGTTTAGCAGTAAATTTCATCTTATAAAGTTCTCTAAATATTTACCTCTCTCGGGAAAGGCGTTACCTTTTCGGTCTCTTACGGGTTAACAATGAGACTTTTCATGTCAGATCTCCCCCCGGTGCGCGACACGCTGCGACAAATCTACCAGATGACCTGGCCCATGCTGTTCGGGGTACTGTCGCTGATGAGCTTCCAGCTGGTTGATAGCGCCTTTATCGGGCAACTTGGCTTGCAGCCTTTGGCCGTGGTCGGGTTTACCATTCCCATTTACCAGACCATCATTGGCGTGCAGGTGGGGCTGGGGATAGCAACAACCGCAGTTATCTCCAAGGCGATTGGCGCGGGAAAAGAGGCGTACGCCCAGTCTGTCGGGGGGCTGATTATTGCTGTCGGCGGCGGCCTGATGCTTCTGCTCTGCCTGCTCATCTGGTTTATCCGGCACCCCATCATGACGCTGTTGGGTGCCGACCCCACCCTGTTTCCGATGGCAGATACCTTTTGGGCCATATGGCTGCCCAGCGCATTCAGCGGTGCTCTGCTGTACTTTGGTTACAGTATCTGCCGGGCACACGGCAACACATTGCTCCCCGGCATCACCATGATCGCCGCCAGTCTGCTGAATATCGCTCTGGACCCGCTGTACATTTTTGTCTTCGATCTGGGGATCGCAGGCGCGGCCTGGGCCTCATTGACCTGCTTTACCCTGGGCATCGTTTTTATTTACTGGCAACTGGTTAAAAACCAGTGGTTCGAATTCGGGCAGTGTGCAGTACAGGCGCGTCATGCCCTACGGGAACTGGGGAAGATTATGGGGCCCGCCATGCTCGGCCAGTTCATGCCTTCCATTTCGGCGATTCTCGCCACCGGCATTGTAGCCAGCTATGGCACGACCGCCGTAGCCGCGTGGGGGCTGGGTATCAGGCTCGAATTTTTTTCCATCGTGATTGTTCTGGCCATGACCATGTCGATTCCACCGATAGTCGGCAAGCTGTATGGGGCCGGCAGATTTGCAGAAATTAATCAAGTCATTCGCCTGTCGGCGATGTTCATCCTGGTGTGGCAAGTGGTGATGTATGTACTCTGGTTGATACTCGGCCCTTACACAAGCCCGTTGATGACCACCGACAGCACGGTCATCCAGCTGCTCAACCAGTACATTTTGTTTGTGCCCGCAAGCTATGGCGCGCTTGGGGTGTGCATGCTCGTGGTTTCAGCCTGCAACGCCATCGGGCTGCCAATGCGTGGCTTATTTGTTTCTTTTGCCCGCCTGTTTTTGTGCTACCTGCCCTTCGTCTGGCTGGGCGCCCAGTGGGGTGGTTTCGCAGGCATCATACAAGGCGCGATGGTGGGTAACCTGATCGCAGGCGGCATGGCCTGGTACGCCTATCGGCAAGCGGTGGCCCACCGTTGCGTTCACGGCAGTACCGAGCGAGCCTCCGCAGCAGCAAAGTAGCCCGGTAACTGAACACGATCGCCATCCCGAACCGAACGAAGCAGTGTTAGTCCCGCCTGAGCCAGCGCTTGCGCCGTCACGTCAGTCATCAGTACTTCACCGCACGGCGTGACTGCGGGATCGCCCTCATCATCCTGATGTACATGCAATGGCAGGCGGTCAACTTCCACCAGAGCAGCGCCATTAAACTGTGCGCCTTCTCGAACAAATCGCTGCAGCAGGGAGATCGCCAATAGCCAGGCACCATTCCCCCACAAATAAAATCCATGAGCCTGCCGGGCTGGCAGTTCTTCGAACGGTAAACTGTGCGTTGTCGCCGTTTTTTTACCATAGGGTAGTCGCTGCAGGTAGCGAGGGCACACCAGTGCGGTCAACGCACTGCCCGGTGATGTGCGAAAAGCAGCCCACTGTGCGCGCACAGCCTCGGAACGGGAGTCAACCCATTCCACCGGGTCGGGGTGGGCGACCAGATCGGGGCAGCCCGCCACATCGGGCAATGCGCCCCCCAGAAGCCGTGCCCCCGTCTCGCTGACCACGTCAGACAGATAACTCAAGAGATGCATGTCTGCTTCGTTGGCAGCAATCAGGTAATCCGCCAATACCGCATCAAACGCAGGCAAGCCCGCGCTCTGGCGTGTCACCGTCAACAGCTTGGCCAGGGCAGAGTCTGCCGCCTTGGGTGATTCCGACTGTGCAGCTGTCGCATATTCGTCCGCTACAGCCTGTAATTCCGGTCGGGAAACATCCACCACGTAGACCTTGACCACCGTATCGTCCTCGATGCGACGTAACAGCAGGTCCAGCCCCCGCCAGGCCGATTCAAGGTGTTGAAACACACGGTGATGCATCAGCTTTCTGAGCAGATCGCCTGCCGCCTCGTCCACCGAGCGCTGCAGACTCTTTTGTTCTGGATGGGGTGCATCCTCGACATAGGGTGCTACGATTTCCCGCACCAGTGCCTGCACATCAAATGTTTCGCTGCTGGCCGCGCGCGTGGCCCCGTCCAATATGCCTTCAAGCATGGAATCCACCGGGGGAGCCGCCTCCGCTTGGGCAGTTGCCGGAGCGGCTTTCGTCACAGACGGTTTGTGCGCTCCCCATTCCGCCATTTCCCGCGCAGCCTCCGCAAATGTTTCTTTCTTGCCCAGCTTGCGTTTCAATGCACGAAAACGACCAAAAATCGAGAGATTGTCGTACAGGTAATCCGGATGCAGTTCATCCAACTCCCGGAATGTCAGCGGTTCCTCCGACAACGGCGTTGCCAGCGTCACCGCCATCCGGGCGAAGAGCGCATCCAGTTCATCCCGATCCACCGAATGGATCTTCCGGGAAGCCAACTCGACTACATCTGTCAGGCCCCGATGCCCGCGACCACTGAAGTCCGCCATCACCAGCAGGTGAAAGGCATTTCCGGCTTTTTTAACCGGCGGAACATCTGAGGATTCTCCCGAACGCATCGGGATACTGCCGGTAGACATGATTGCATTGGACATGGTCGTTCCTTCTTCTCTGTCGGTGATTGGCTGCGCTCTGCGCATTGAATCCAGTTGGGCGCGGGGATTCAGGCTGTGCCGGGGATCATTCTGTGCGGCTAGTGACTTCTACCAGGTGATAGCCGAACTGGGTGCGCACCGGCCCCTGTACCTGGCCAACGTCTGCACTGAATACTACCTGGTCAAACTCTTTCACCATCTGGCCGGGACCAAACTCACCCAGCTCGCCCCCCTGGGCACCAGACGGGCACTTGGAGTGCTCACGCGCGAGATCAGCAAAATCACTGCCCTGCTCAATTTGACTCTTCAACTCATTACATTTTGCTTCTGTATCCACCAGGATGTGCCTTGCACTCGCTCTGGCCATGATTGTCTCCTTGTTTATGTGTAAATAAATTGTGCCTACACAGAATACTACAGTCATTATTATGTGCCAGTACTAAGGTGAAAAACCCGGAATTTTCCGCGCAGCGGCGTCTTGAGCGGGATGCAATGGCCTGATTTTGTTCAAAGATTCAAAAATATTAACCGCGCCTCAAAAAAATGCGGGAAATTTTCCCTCTTTTCCTTTACACTAGGTGTATGAATGAGACATCCACACCCATCAAAGAAACACCCAAGTCGCTGGTTAAAGCGCTGCACCACTTGCTGCGCCCGCTGGTTCGGCTGCTATTGAACTTCCAGATTACCTACCCGGCATTGTCCAATCTGCTCAAACAAATTTATGTGGATGTGGCTGTCAACGATTTCAAACTGGACGCTAAAGCCCAAACCGACAGCCGTGTCAGCTTGTTGACCGGGGTCCACCGCAAGGATGTCAAACGCCTGCGGGAAAATGATGAAGAATTTTTGCCCAGTGCGGCTATTTCGCTGGGTGCGCAATTGATCGCGCGCTGGCTTGGCGACAAAGATTACCTGGACGACAAAGGGGACGCGAAAAAGTTGCCGCGCACGTCAGAAACTGGCGTTTCCTTTGAAAGTCTGGTAAAAACAGCGGCCAAACAGGATATTCGCGCACGCGCTGTGTTAGATGAATGGCTGCGCGTGGGTGTCGTGCACGTCAATGCGGACGATACCATCTCGTTAAACACCGCCGCCTTCGTACCGCAGGGTAACTTTGACGACAAAGCGTTCTTCTTCGGGAAGCACCTGCACGATCACATCAGCGCGGGTGTGCACAACATGTTAAATGGGACGCCCCCACAGTTTGACCGGGGTGTGTTTTATAACAACCTGACACCGGATTCGATCGAAGTGCTACGCGTTTTGATCGCCAAACAGGCGACTGATCTTCTGATTGCGGTCAACAACCGTGCGAAAGAGCTTCAGGTGAATGATCGTGGCCATATCAAAGCGAACCAACGCTTCAATCTCGGTGCGTATTTCTGGGTTGAGGATCAACCAAAAAAGGAAGACAAAGATGACTAATCGTTTTTTTGCTGTTCTTCTGGTGTGTTCGGGCTGGTTGGCACTGACAGGTGCGACCGGTGAGTTCCCAACAGGTGGCCAGGAAGAAGGTGGCATTGGTGGAACGGGAATGGTTCAGGGCCAAGTGCCTGAAGAGGTATTCGAGCCACCAGAGCTGGTGGACAGCATTGAAGATGCCGTCCCTGAAATCCCTACCGAAGTCGGGGGTGGCGACATTCCTGAATCGCCTGAGATTCCAGACTCCGGCACACCCACCGGAGACTGATCACCCCCTTGCAGTTCTATATTCCCGGCCATCGCCGGGAATACCTCTCTGCGGGCACCCGTCCAACGGTTCCTGATCTCGTGTTTTTGAACTCGTTTTTCTGATCCAGAGGTTCTTACTCTCAGGTTGCGACAATCAAAGCTGCCATTGATAACTGATGGTCAGCCCTGTGGCCCAGTCCGGGCTTCCCTCTTTCAAGCCTTTAATCACGTACAGGCCCGTTTTCCATTGCGGACTCCAGCGATAGTCCCCATTCACGAGTACTTCCAGCCGATCGTTTCCGTTTTCAACAGAAGATTCACGCGCCGTAATCTGCGTACCCAGGTTGACCGAGGGTGAAATCGCGTAGCTCGCCCCCAGCGTCGCTCCGAGGGTATTTTCGTAATCCTGTTCGGCATTGTCGCCTTTGAAGGTGTAACGGGTGAGCAGATAGGGCTTCACCGGCCAGCCTAAGTACATGAGCGTGAATCGGGGCTCGTAGTCAAACTCGCCGGTTCCCAACCCTTTGTCTTCGTTACCTGTCGGAATTTTTACCCGCAATCCCAGATTCCAATACCAGTCGTACGGGGTACCGAAAACCCCTTCCCGCTCCAAGGTCAACGACGTGTCGCCAATACCTTTTTCATTGCGAATCACATCATCGCGGTCATTGCCGATATCCCCATCCGACAATGTACCCGGGCCTTTCAGTCGCACCCACATGGTGCTCATTTTTACTTTCCAGGGCCAACCGCGATAGCGAATACTCAGTGGCACACCCGAGATGCGTGTGTCATCTTTCAGGCCGTAATCACCTTCACTGTGGTAGGCACCGACATCAATTTTTACATTGGGTCCACCCGCGTGGACAGCAGAACTGAACGCGACGGACGCGATCAGAGGGGAAGCACAACAAACAGAGTATACAATGGTGCGCTGTCTGTAATTCATTCAGGAGTCTCATCAGTATTTCAAAGCGCTAGAAGCTTATCACGCTAACCTTGATGAGTCACTTCCCGATCTGTCGGCAAAGTCTGTCGCATTTACACCGAGTCTGCACTCATATCCAGTGGTGCCGGCTTGGAGAAGTAATAGCCTTGCCCATAATCCAGCTGCATTTCCCGCAACGGCCCCAGAATGGATACGTTCTCGACAAATTCTGCCACCACTTTCATGCCCATGGCATGCGCAACATCTGTTATGGAACCCACAATGGTTTTATTGACCCGATCCGTTTCAATATTGACGACAAACGAGCCATCAATCTTCACAAAATCCACCGGCAGTTTTTTGAGGTAAGCATAGGTTGCGTATCCTCTGCCAAAGTCATCGATGGCAAACTGAAATCCATAGCGCTTGAGGGCGTTAATGAAATCAATGGTCTGATCCATGCTTGCCAGGGCAGCACTTTCGGTGATCTCAAAGCACACCCGGGCGGGCTCAACCGGTAATTCATGCACCAATTGCTGAATCAGTGCCAGCGTGCCCGGCTCTGCCATACTTTGCGCATCGATATTGATGTTGGCCATCACCAGCTGCTGCGCCTCCTCAGGGTGGTCTCGTAACCAGCCAAAATAGGTACGAATCACCCATTGATCAATCAATGGCATGAGATTATAACGCTGAGCAACGGGAAGAAACGCCCCCGTCGGCAGCGTTTGACGGTCTTTTCGCATGCGGAGAAGCAGCTCGTAGCGCTGCCCGGGTTCATCTTTTCCCAGATCCACAATGGGTTGGTAATAGAGCCGAAATCCGTTTTCTTCCAACGCCTCATTAATGTACGAGACCATGGAGGTATAACCCATGGATTCATTCAACTGCTGCTTCTTGGAATAAACAAACACCTGATTGCGGCCGCCGTGTTTTGCCTTGTAGCAGGCTTCATCGGCACAATTCAAAACATCCAGCGCATCTTCAAACGACGCATCAATGTGTACCACTCCGATGCTGAGGCTGACGGAAAAATGCTGAGCCTGCCAGTCAAACCGGAATGCGGATGTCTGGAGCCGCAGATCTTCCGCAAGCTGATGAATTTCATCGGCATCTCCCCTGGGAATCAGCATCGCGAATTCATCCCCACCGAAACGCGCAATCGCGGCTTTGTTACCGACAACACTGCGAAAGAGCAAAGCCAGTTTTTTCAGCAATTCGTCACCGGCGAGATGGCCGCAGCTGTCATTCACGATTTTGAACCGGTCCAGATCAATAAAGAACACCACATAATGGCTATCCTCATCGGCAAGCGCCTGGGTAATCCGCTTCTCAAGCTCTTCGCGATTCAACAGTCCGGTTAACGAATCGTGTCGTGCCAAAAACTGCAGTGCCATTTCATTCTGCTTTCGTGTGGTGATGTCAATCACACTGCCATCACACACCAGACTGCCCTCTTCCTGTACCCGCCGGAAGCTGAACTCTCCCCAGAATTCCCGATGCTCAACATCATTGCAGAGTGCGACAAACTGAGTGATCTGCCCCCCATTCTCCAGAGCATTTCGCACGCTGTCCCAGTCCTTTTTCTCGGTAAAAATAAATCCGGAACGATTCTCTTCATTGAACAACTCCAGCGCGACGGACTGGCTCTCACGCATTTGACCCACCGGGGGCGTCACGCCCATCCGGAGCAATCGGGCAAATGCCGGGTTGCAGGAAAGCAGGCGCCCATCCATGTCGATCCGAAACAGCCCCGCCAGGGATTGATCGTAAAAAGTCTGAAATTTTTCCAGCGACGCGATGGCGGTTTTCTGGGCTCTGGCCCGGGCACTGCGTTCTTCCCGCACACGGTTCGCCAATGCAAAGGAAAGCAGCAGCGCGGTGATCACGGTACCCGCATGAATGGCATTTTCGGTGATCACATTCGCCACCAGAAAACCGTATTTGTTCAGCACAAATATGCAGGCGAACAACACAAAAGTCGTAAAGGCGATGAGGAAAAACAGCGCGGAGCGCTGCCCTGCCCGCCACACCACAAAACCGGCAATATAGCACAGCACCGGCACGGCGATGACCAACGCCGCTGTCACGCGAATGAGCGGCTGGTATTCGAAAAACAGCGTGAGTGCAATCACCCCCAGACAGGCCACCATGAGCAGCCGCAGCACTTTAGCGATCCAGACGCCAGCCAGCCCCACGTTCAGGAAACTATGGGTAAAGAGCACGAGGCAGAGCAAAGCCAGATTGCTGATGGGCACCAGGGCGATCCGGTTCCAGGCAACCTGCTCTGGCCAGACATACGCAAACAACGCACCATTCAATATACCTTCCACCCCCAGGTATCCCAGGAGGGTGAGCGCGAAGTACAAATAGCTGGTTTCTCGGAGCGAAAAGAATAAAAACAGGTTGTAGAAGAGCAATATGGCGACACCGCCCATCAACGCTCCCTGGAACAGTGAGCGTATTTTTTGTTCCTTCAGGTAAGGTTCGATATGCCACAGCCGAATGGGCAGCTGCATGGAAGAGGTGGTATGCACACGCAACAGAACCTGGCTTTCACCGGGGGGGATTTGCAGCGGGAAAAGGTACTCCGGTATTTGATACCCTCGATCGTTAAAGCGGGCCTCATCGCCGGTTCTTTGATGCGTGAGCAGAAGCCGGTTCTGCCCTTTGTTGAGCTCAAAACCTGACTCCTGGAAATGCCACAATTCAATGTCATCCAGCAGCGGATAGCCAATTTCAAGGTAGATGGGGTGCGCCTCGTCCGAGGTATTCTCCAAGGTCAGGCGAAAGGCGTAAGCTATCTGTTGAAAGCCAAAATTAATGGAACTGCCGGAATTTTTCCGCCAGATACCGCAGCTCAATAATTGCCCGGCCTCTGCATCCAGGCACGCAGCCTCTGAGGTGTACTCCACCTGCCGAGCGACATTCAACCCACTGTTCATTTCCGCATCATGAATATTGATTCGCGTGATACCGAGGCTGACGGAGGCATCCAGCAAGAGGAAGCAGGTTAACAGGCAGTTCAGGAATATTCGCATTCGGGACATGTTCAGCGGGCGTTTTCGTTGAGTGTAGTTCACTCCCCGAGGGTTGACCATGCGGTTAAGCGAACCCTTCGCAGGCCTACGAAATCCAGGTTTTACAATTCAATGTCATCAAATATCTTTTATATCAACAAGTTAATAACCAACAAAGCATAAAAACCACGACTATTTCACACTTTTTCAACATCACTTAACTTTCGCACACACAATCTCTACTTACTTCCTGACAAAAAACGTCTTTTATAAAGAAACAACAATAACTTTTGCACCCATGGCATAACAACAATTCGCCATTCGGGCTTTGCACAGGAGACCACCGCAATGCACACCGCACCCGGGCAAACCATCAAAGGCGTGTTTCAGGCCGCCGTTTTGTTCGCCGCCTGCTTCACCACCGGCCTTGAGGCCGAAACACAGACGCACAGCGAGCCGTTGGCGACAAATCTTCACGCGTTTGTCACCCAATCCTACTATGTGATGAATCACACCCATCGATATCAGCAAAACATTGGTGACATCGGCACGCGCACTAAAATTGATGACGCTTTAGCGACGGCAAAACAAGCGATGCAGACCAGCCTGTCACAGGGCGCGGAACCGCCGGTTGAAGGTAAGCTGACGCAGATTTCCGGTCTGTGGGGTACGTACCAACAGAAGCTGGATGTCACCCTCGACGATATGGATAGCCGGGGTTACCCGGACAGCCGCCTCATGGCGGAGTTGAGCCAGATTCAATACGATATGGCCATGGTGGCTCAATCGGTGTATCTGGAGGATAACAGCTCCCTGGAATTCGTTCGAAAGAGTCGCCAGCTGAGTGATGATGTGGCCTATATGATGACCACCTATACCGAGCGCAGCGGGGGGCTTACCACCGCAAAAGCGACCCTGTCGGATATGTCACTCGACCAGTATGCGTCACTGGTTGATGAGCGGTTTGATCAGCTTCAACACATGGCTGCCAATCAGGCGTTGAAAAAGCCGATTCAATCCGCCCTCACGAAATGGCAGTTTATTCGCAAATCGTTCGTTAACTACAATGAAAACAATGTGAACTTCATAACGAACCTGTACTCACAAAAAATCATTGAGCACCTGCAACAGGCAACGGAAACCTATATTACCCAGCAGGCAAACGGAACTATCCATCAAGTCGCCTCCCGATAAGCGGTGAAGCGCTTTGCGCTCCTGCCTGTAATTTGATCAAATCAGACACAGTGCTATGCTCTTCATATGGGGTCTTTAATGACCAACGATGAAGAGACTGCCTGTGAAAATCCGAACGAAGCTGCTGGCTGGCGCAAGTTTCCTCGCCATCATCCCTGTGGTGGCGGCCACCCTGTTTATCGGTTCGAGTGCCGTGAACAGCAGTCGGTCGGCACTCGAAGCACAAATCAAGAATCAGTTGATTTCACTGCGCGATGCCACAGCCGCCAATATTGAGAAAGACTTTGATACGCTGAGCAAACAGCTGATCTCCCTCTCCGCCACCAATGCGGCCATCACCGCCATGGAAGACCTGTCGCGCAGCTTCGGCCGGCATAAAATGTACATGCGGCGAGTCATTCCGGAGGAGGAGCAGAAAGCCGCACTCGCTACGTTCTACGACCAGCGCATTCTCCCGAGCCTGCGTGAGGCCAGCGGCGGCCAGCTCGCGCCGGATTGGAGCGGGCAGAACATTCTGGCAAAACTGCCAGCACCTAACATCGCCTTACAACACGCCTACCTGAAAGACAACGAAACCCAACTGAACTCCCTCCGCTCACTTGATCGGTCAAAGTATGACAGTACCTACGACGGCTCTCATGCGTATCACCACCCCAGTTTCCGGCGTTTTCTGGAAGACTTTCATCTCAGTGACATTCTGTTGATTGATAAGGAAACTGGGACCGTGGCCTACTCCGTCGAAAAAAGGATCGATTTCGCCACCTCGCTGCACGATGGGCCGTTCGCTGACTCGGTACTGGCCAGAGTGTATAAGAAGGCACGCGACAGTCAGAATCCGGATGCGGTATTTGTCGAAGACATCCACCCTTACCTGCCTTTTGGCAACCAGCCTGCTTTATTCATGGCCTCACCTATCATCAATGCGGAGAAACAACCCATCGGCGTGTTGGTGTTTCAGATGTCGCTGGCGCGCATCAATCAGGTCATGACGCATCAGGCCAACTGGGCAGAAGCCGGTTTAGGCGAGTCCGGTGAAACTTACCTGCTGGGCAGCGATGGTATATTTCGCAGTGAGCCTCGCCCTCTCCTTGAGAAAAAAGCCGAGTTTCTGCAGTTCGTGCAGGAAGCCGGTACAATAGCGCCAGAGCACAAGCAGGAGATTCTGCGCCTGGGCTCGTCAATCGGACATCACCGAATTGAAACTGACGCCGCACAGGCACTCCAACGAGGCGAATCCGGCTTTGGCCAATTTTCGAATTACCTGGGAAACGACGTGCTTTCGGCGTACAAACCGTTGTCCATTCACGGCTTAAACTGGTCCATCGTCAGTGACATCTCCTCTGATGAGGCGTTCCATTCGGTGGCAGGGCTGACCAACGAAATCACCGGCAAAAGTATCGCGACAATCATCATCGCATTGCTTCTGGGCGTCACCTGCGGCGGCGCGCTCGTCATCACGATTATTCGACCGTTACGTTCCACCATCGCCATCCTCAAGGATATCGCGGAGGGCGAAGGGGATTTGCGGCAACGGCTCACCCGTAAAGAGGATGATGAGCTGGGCGAAGTCAGCTACTGGTTTAACACCTTCACGGCAAAGCTGCAAACCATGCTCAGCGGATTCGGGCACAATGTAGACAGCCTGCAGCAGGCTGCCCGGGAGTTGGACGCTGTCTCCCACAGTACCCGCAACAGCATCGCTCAGCAACACGAAGAAATCCAGCAGGCAGCGAGTGCCGTCACTGAGATGTCGGCATCCGAACAGGAAACGCTGGGGAATATCAACCAGGCCGCAGAGAAAGCCGGGACCACGCGTGAGGCTTCCCAGGTCGGTGCGGATGTCATTCAAAAAAGCCGCCAGTCAATGCAGGAACTCAGTACTCAGGTGGCCGAGGCTTCCACTGTGATCCTTCAACTCAGCAGTGACAGCGAAAAAATTTCCGACGTGCTGGGCGTGATTGAAACCATCGCGAACCAAACCAACCTGCTCGCGTTGAACGCGGCCATTGAAGCCGCGCGCGCCGGCGAAACCGGCCGAGGTTTTGCGGTTGTTGCCGATGAAGTACGAACGCTGGCGCAGAAAACCCAGTCGTCTACCCAGCAGATACAGGAGATTATTACGTCACTGCAGGCCGGGAGCAGCGCGGCCGTGACCGCCATTGAAAAGAGCCAGGCATGTACCGACGTTGCAACCTCCCTCTCTGATGCGGTGAAAGAGGCGTTTGACACACTTCAAACCGGCATTGCCGAAGTCAATAACATCAACCTGAGTATCGCCAGCACGGCCGAAGAGCAAGCCATGACCATCAATGAGGTTGACCGGAATATCCACAACATCAGCGATCACTCTGCCCACACCAGCGAGTCCGCAGACAAAATTGCCCATGCCAGCCATGCGCTTTCGGAGCTGGCGAAAGAGATCAAAACCAACGTGTCTGCTTACAAGGTCTAGATCACCATCAACACGGCCAGCATCAGGCAGAGCATCAGGGAATACTGTGCAGTCGCGCCCAACAGCGGGTTATATTCAGGCCCCTCGGCCCGTTCAAACCAGCGGATCAGTTGCCAGCCTCTGGGGGCAAGCAAAAGGGCACCACTGATCCACACAGACTGTTTGAAAACCAATATCTGCGCCAGCACAAGGAGATGGGGTACCAGCACCAGTGCACGATAAAGCCCCAGACTGAAATGCTCCCCGAAACGTACACTCAACGTGATTTTGCCTGCCGGAGCATCGGTGGCTCGGTCACGGGTATTATTCACCAACATGATCCCGGCAATCGGCAATCCGGCGATGACCCCATACAGCAGCGTCTCGGTGGAAATCTCCCCCGCTTGAAGGTACGCGCTGCCACCCACGGCGACCAGGCCAAAAAACAGGAAAACAACCAACTCTCCCAACCCATGGGAAGCCAATGGGTATGGGCCGCCACTGTAGGCCACCGCAGCAACCAGACTGGCGACCCCCAACAGCAGGATGATACTGCCACCCCGCCACACCAGCCCCGCTCCGACCACTGCAGCCAGCATCAGCACCAGGATCATGGCCTTCTGGATCTGCGCAGATGAGACCAGTCCTGCCTGGGTGACTCGTACTGGCCCCAATCGCTTCGACGAATCCACGCCATGTTTAAAATCGAAGTAGTCGTTTGCCAAATTCACACCAATTTGTAGTAATATCGCGCAGCACAGAGAGGCAAACGCAATAACCCAGGAAAACGCGGGATGCTCCAAGGCGGTTGCATTCCCCAGAATCAGCGGTGCGATCGACGCTGGCAGCGTTTTCGGCCGGGCGGCCTGCCACCAGACTGATAAATTCATCATAATAATGTCACAGACGTTAGAACCAGAATCACAGACTATGAGCAATGTAACTGATAATACGGACGGGAATCCAGCCGGTTTGGCCGCCATTTTGGCGGAGACACAAGCCACCCACATTTTGCAGGTCGGGTTGAGCACACCGGAGGAACAGGATGTGTTGATTCAGGCCATCAATCAGACAGAAAATGCGTCTCTCAGTGTCATCACACTCACCGGATTACCCGTCGGCGAGCGAGAGGCCAGGCAGGTCGACGGACTCAAACAGCGCGCGCGCGAAGAAGAAATCGAAATCATCGAAACGGAAGCTGTGAAAGCGCTTCCCGATTTTTACTTCCAGAACCGTCGATTCGACTTTGCTGTGATCAGCACCAGCGGAACACCGCTCCAGGCCCTGGTCGCTTTCTATTATATCGACCGCATCATGAAAAAAGGTGGAAATCTGGTTGTGCGATTACCGGAACGACCGGCGCTGCTCAAATTAGCGCGGTATATCGCGACGGAAACGTCCTATCGTCATCGAAATCATACTGACGCCACGAATACCTTTGGAAAACTGCGTGAGTTGGCCCGCGAGCGGCTGAGCCGTTTACCCGACTTTCTGAAGACACGGCTGCAAACGCTGGTTCACCCGGACCTTCTGCTTACCGATACCGATCTGGGCCTCACAGGCAGCTATGCGTGGTTTACGAAGAGCGAAACAGATACCGGAACCGGCGGGGAAATCGATTATGAAGAGCAATTGAACATGGATTTTGATACGTTACTGGACAGCATCATGAACGAGAAAGGCTAGCGACGTGCCTGGCTCGATCATTACGCCTGACACTAGCGCTCCGCCTGCCAGCTGAACGGCAATACAAAGGTCTGCCCTTCGATGGTCACTTCAGTTTCGCCCGCCTGATTCTGCCCGAACTGCAACGGGGTCAGGCGATTCAAATGATCCAATGTTTCTGCAGCTTCACCGCGCAATGCACTGTTCTGGGGGTCGTGGTTCAGCTCCAGAATCAGTCCACTCAGCTTCACCTGCTCTTTTTGAATGTAGACTTCCTTTTTCAGTCCATTGATGAGCTGGCTGTTAAACTGCTGATCTTCCTGCTGGACGGTACTGGTAAAAATGACGCCTGAGATCAAGCCCAGCATGAACGTCACGACCGCCAGAATGGGCAGTACTTTCGTCGATGACGCTTTGCCAATTTCCTGATGGTTAGCAGCCATTTTTTGTTGTACGGGGGGCGCAATAAAGTGCGACGGCTGAATGGTTTTGTGCATGAGTGTGGTTCCCTGAGTTCGCATTCTTTAGTAGTAATTTTAAAGTGGTATGCGAAAAATGATATGCCTCAATTGTGAAACAATGTGATAAGTCTAACTACCTGTTTTAACTGTAATTATGACTTTCAGTTCACAGCTTGATTCACTGATGCGAGCCATCATTTTTCAACCGCTTCATGCACAAAAGCGAGGTATGGGGAAGGAACCCCTCAAATAAATTACGGGAAGTTCACTTTTAATGGAATTGGGTCAGGGCGTGTCGAAGCCTGCACGCCCTAATGCGCGCTGATGCTGGCCAGTATGCCCAGGCAATCCTGATCGGTCATGTACCGCGGCACCGGATACGTCCCATGCGCTTCTTTCAGCGCATCCGCCACCAGTTCAGGCAAATCCTCCGGCTTCATGAGATTCAGCGAGCTGCGCAATCCTACGTCTCGGATGAGCTGCTCCACGGCGTGAATAAATTGCTCGGCCAGCTGTTTACTGGTATCTACATTCGCGCCCAAATCGATGTGGCGCGCCAGTTCGGCCAAGCGCTCCCGCACGCGGGGTTCGGAATAGCGTAACACCGGGCTGAGAAAGATGGCATTCGCTTCGCCATGCGGAATGTGATACCGGCTTCCCACCTGATGGGCGATGGCATGCACGTATCCGACACCTGCCTGGGTGACCGCCAGTCCACCATAAAAGGAAGCCAGCGCCATGGCCTCGCGCCGCTTCAGGCTGTTACCATTTTTGCACAAGGCCCGTAAATTTTCGAAGATCAGTTTCACAGCGGCACGCGCATAATAATCGGTTTCCTCCGAGGCAAACTCACTGATATACGCCTCAATCGCGTGGGTTAGCGCATCAATACCCGTGGCTGCGGTGACAGGCGCAGGCAGGCCCAGCATCAAACGCGCGTCCAGGGCTGCCGCCACCGGGACCAGTTTAGGATCAATCACCAGCGACTTGTGTGTTTTTCCTTTAATCTGCTCGGAAATCACGGCCGCCAAGGTCACCTCAGAGCCGGTGCCTGCGGTGGTCGGTACCACATAAAGCGGCACACAGGGCTTTCGGACGCGAAACAATCCCAACATACGTGCAGCCGGCTTCTCATTGCCCGCCGCTGCGGCGATCACTTTCGCCGCATCAATGACAGATCCGCCCCCAAATGCGAGGATCGCATCGCACCCTCCTTCCTTATAGGCTTCCAGGCCCTGCTCCACAACCTCCAGGGTGGGATCTGGCATCACTTTATTGAAGAGCTGAATACGCACACCCTTGCGCTCCAGAACCTCTACCAGGGGTACAAAGAGCCCAAGCTCGGTCAGCACGCGATCCGTGACCAGCAGGACATGGCTTGCACCAAACTGGGCGACCGTATCACACAACTTCAGAGAGGCCCCTGAACCTAAAAGCAAGATGGGCCGCGGTATCGCAATCACTTTGGAGAGTGCTTTCAAGCCGGCGAGCTTGCCGTGAATAAGGAGTTTATCCGCCATTTTCATTGTTCTTGTTCTCCGGGCTCTGTTTGGGAAGGGTTCGCTTCAGCGCACCCTCAGCTCAATACCGACTGGTTAACGGCTACGGGAAACTCAAGCAACTGCTGAGCAAAGGCTTTGCCTTGCGGATCAATGCGAAGGCTGGCTACACCCCCACCCCCCAAGGCATTTTCCAGTAAAAAGTTCAAGGCATGAATACCCGGTAATTCAAACCGAGAGACCTTCCCGGTGTCCGGGTCCAGCACATGTTTCATAAAAGCAGCAACCGCCCCTTCTGAAAGCGCTTCGCGAATGTAGGGGAGGTACTCGGGCTTGCGGGCCACCACACCGATATTGGCATGATTGCCTTTGTCACCACTGCGCGCCCAGGCAAGTTGATACAAGGGCACAGTCGTGTCGGTAGCGGCCATGGTGCCCACCTCGGGGGCCTGTGCCACCGGCCGTGCGGGATCGTATCCACCCTCAACATTGACGGAAACCGGTCTCGACCCGCCCGCCAAATCCACTGACACCGTCACGGAATCTTTCGGAACCAGACAGCTGAACAAGCGAATTTTTGGCCACACGGTCGGACGCCCCCCCACAATTCCGGTCAGCCCAGGCGCCATTCCGGTACCTGCCTGCGCGATCTCCCGCGAAAACAGTACCAGCGCCTTTTTGTCCGGGTGCGCTACGCCAATCTTGACCACCACTTCCCGGGTTCCACCCGTTTTTGCGGCATCGCCATAGGTGGTTTCGGTTCCCAACAACTCGATATTGACTTCGGAATAGGGCTTCATTCCGCGCTCTTCAAACAGGCGACCTGTTTTCGTGATGATCGCCTGCGCCACCGCCTGCGCTTTGGCCGCAGCATTGAGCCCTCCCAACAAAAATGATACCGAGCACTTAAAACCATCCGGCCAGGTGGCGGACACCTTGTACTGATCCGATGGCGCCTGCCCACGCGCCCCGATCGCCCGTACCTGATCAGGCCCCACTTCCTCCAGCGTCACCCCGGTAAAATCACACACTACGTCCGGCAAAAAGTAAGCTTTTGGATCACCTATCTCATACACCAGCTGTTCCGCGACAGTGGCCCGACTGACCAATCCCCCGGTGTTCTCAGGCTTGGAGACCACAAAAGCACCATCCTGACTGACTTCAACGATGGGAAACCCCATGTTGTCGTACCCTTCGGCTACCAACTCCCAATCCGTAAAATTTCCACCGGTGCACTGGGCACCACATTCGATAATGTGCCCCGCCAATGCACCCTGCGCCAGGCGATCATAGTCATCGACTTGCCAGCCAAATTCGTGCATCAGCGCGCCCAATACCACAGCACTGTCCACGACGCGCCCGGTAATGATGATATCTGCACCGTCCGCCAGGGCCTGAATGATCCCGGGTGCGCCCAAATAAGCGTTCATGCTGACACACATGCCCGGAAACTCGGCCCCGGTGGTCATTTCCTTAATGCCGGCTTTGGCATACTGATTTTTTTGCCGGAGGATATCATCCCCCAGTACCAGCGCAATTTTGACATCCACGCCAGCCGCATCTGCCGCTGCTTGCAGCGCTTCCCGACAGGCCACTGGATTAACGCCTCCGGCATTACTGATGACGCGAATGCCCTGCGCCTTAATCTCGGGTAACAACGGCGTCATCACGGTTTTTACGAAATCCGTGGCGTAGCCTGCTGCGGGATCTTTCATTCGCTGGCCGGCCATAATCGACATCGTAATTTCCGCCAGATAGTCAAACACCAGGTAGTCCAGCTCCCCACCGCGAACCAGCTGAGCGGCAGCGGTTTCGGTATCTCCCCAAAAAGCCGCCGCACAACCAATGCGTACTGTCTTGCTGCCGGGTGCCACGTTGTCTTTCATTGAGTCATTTTGCGCAGTTTGGTTCACCTTGTTTTCTCCCTGAGGCAATTTAGCCAACAATACCAAGCAAGCGCTTGGTTTGTAAACCCTACGGCATTAAATTACACTCAAGCGATGTCTTAAATAATAATACGGTGACTGAATGACGCCCTCCCCCAATCCAGCGTACCACACTGAAAACTCCGCGAATGCCCAGACGCCTGAGTTGAAACGCCATAAACAGGTTTGCGTTGTCACCGATGATGAAATGGGCGCTTTGGACGCCACGGGACTGCGAGAGCGATTGCGAAGGAAAGAGATATCTCCCGCCGAGTTGATTCAATGCGCCATTAAGCGTGCTCGCGCCGCCGACCGGGAACTCAACGCCATCGCTACGGAGTGTTTCAGCGCAGCACAGGTACACGGTGCACGCTGGCAATCGAAACAGGCGGGCTACTTCAGGGGTATTCCCTGTTTCGTCAAGGATAACCAACCCGTCGCCGGTCTCCCGACACGGTATGGCTCCAAGGCCACGATGATCCGACCGGAAAAGCGCAATGGCGCTTACACTCGCCAATTTCTGAGCGTCGGCGGGATTTGTCTGGGCAAATCCACCATGCCGGAGTTTGGTTTTAATGCGACCACTGAGCCGGAGCATGGACTGCCCACACGCAATCCCTGGCAAACGGATTACTCCTGCGGCGCTTCCTCAGGCGGCTCAGCAGCGCTGGTCGCTGCCGGTGCCGTTCCCTTTGCCCATGCCAATGATGGCGGCGGCTCGATTCGTATTCCCGCGGCCTGCTGTGGCCTGGTTGGCATGAAACCCACTCGGGAACGACATGTGATCTCCGAGCAGGCACGCATGATGCCCTTGAATCTGATCGGCGAAGGTATCGTGAGTCGGAGTGTGAGAGACACAGCGCGCTTTCATTTTGAAGCAGAAAAATATTATCGAAACCGCGCCCTCCCCCCCATGCGGCTTGTTGAGGGTCCGGCCAAAGCCCGACGAAAGATTGCTCTGATCACCGACTCGATCACCGGTTACGCCACCGACCATGAAACCCGAACTGCCGTGGAAACCGCGGCGGCACGCCTGGCTGCCGTCGGGCATCATATTGAGGAAATCCGTTTCCCGGTGAGTACACAGTTCATCGAAGATTTTGCATTGTATTGGGCATCACTGGCGTTTTCTACGTATCGGGCCGGTAGGTTAATCATGCAGCCCGGTTTTCGGGGAGAACGCACAGACTCGCTCACGCAGGGGCTCGCCGGCATGTTTGGCCAGCATTTTTATAAGCTGCCCGCGCTGCTTTCTCGACTGAAAAAAACCGCTCAGCAATGCGAAGAAATCCATCAGCGTTATGATTTCCTGCTGTCACCGGTGCTGGCACACACGCCCCCCAGACTGGGGCACCTTAAACCGGATGTACCCTTTGACACATTGTTTGAACGCCTCTTACAATACGTGAGCTTTACCCCCTATGCCAATACATCAGGGTGCCCGGCCATTGCGCTTCCAGCAGGGTTGAGCGCTGACGGACTGCCAATCGGCCTGCAGTTCTCCGCAGTGCATGGGAAAGAAAACGAGCTGCTGGAAATCGCGTTTGAATGGGAACAACTGGCTCCCTGGCAGCACTTTCCACACCCCACGGAAGGATAACCTGAGCAGTGAAATAGCCAAGCTGCTGAAAGTCCAATCCATAAAAAAGGAGACCCAGATGTCTGCCACAAGCACCGTACAACACGCCATTGATAAGCTTCAAACCCAGTTTAAAGCCTGGGTGAACGAAATCACCCAGAATGAAGAACAGTTAAATTCACCTGCGGGCGCACTGAAAAAAAATGCGGCACTCGCGATGATCACGAAGCTGGTGGGGATGTCGATACCCTTTGCCACCCGCAACCACTTCAAAGTGGTGGACTTCCGCCCAGGCTACGTGAAGGCCAGCATCCCGTTTAAACCCAACAAGAACCACTTTAATGCCATGTATGCCGGCGCACTGTTTACCGTGGCTGAACTGCCCGGCGGCATATTGCAGATCTTCAGTTTTGAAGAAGACTTTTTCCCGATTCTGGAGAAAATGGAAATCGAGTTTCTCAAGAAAGCGAAAACTGACGTCACGGTGGAGTTCTCATTAAGCAAAGAAGAGATTGCCCGAATTGGCGAAGAGGTGCATCGCGATGGCAAGTCACGCTTCACGCTCCAAGGCGAGATAAAAGACAAAAAAAATGAGGTGGTCGCTAAAACCCTGGCATTCTATCAGGTCAGAGCCAACAACTAAGATTCAACGGCTATGTTTCAACCACCAAGTTTCAACCGCTAGACCTCATTGACCGGGCCTGGCGCGAACACCATCCTAGAACACGTTATCCTGAACCCATTCAGGCGTGTGAATTGGTGGCGTACCCGGCAGGGGCAAGACTTCTCTCCGGGCTTCAGACAATGCCAACGGACGATACGCTGGCAACGACGCCCCCCAAGGGGATACCGCATCCCCGATCTCAGGCACACGGTCATTTTGCGTTTCCGGACTGAACACCGGTTTCAACATCAACACTGAAAAGATAATCCCCACACCGACGAGCTTCGCCAACACGGCGGGAACGTCTCTGCTGGCCAGCGGATTTGTCCAGCGTACCGATTGTGCTCGCGCGCGCTGGCGTTCTATCCAGTCCAGCCCGGCGCGATAATGCATATTCGCCCGGCTGGCGATTGCAGAGGCCACGTTAGCGTCCTCATTAGAAGTCTCATTAGAAGTCTCATTAGAAGTCTCATTAGAAGCCATTGTCGCATTGCGCCGAGCTCTCAGCAACTTACGGGCGAGATCAATCTGTTCATGAATCTCCCGATGTCTTTGGCGTTTTTCCTGCTGACGTGCCCGCGCCTGCTGCGCCGCCAACGCATTCAGTCCAGCCAAAGAAATCGAGTCACGGTGGTATTCCCTGTTTTTGGCTTCTTCCCGGGCAATCCAGGCATCGTGCTTTTCACGGCGAGCCGGTTGGCTAAGCACGTCGTAGGCTTCACTCACCAGCAGAAAATCCCGGGAAGAGGCTGCGCCCCCCCGCTTGTCTGGATGCAATTGTTGACATAACCGCTTGTATGCGCGCCGGATTTGATCTGCAGACGCGGACCGAGGTACTTTCAGGTTATCATAGTGGGTATGCACGGTAGCCATGACATTCCTTATGCCCTGGGAAATGACTGTTCTAGTCACCATAGCACCGAAATGCTGGACACACAGGTGCGTTTTGTTTTCAATTCGATGCGTTTTCGTACTTTTATGACGGAGTTATCACTTTTTGATCTGCGAGCAGCCATTCCTGTTTCTGCCCGTTACTGCTACCCTTGTACGGAAACAGGTTCATAGACCAAGGTGACAATGAAGGAGCCCGGCATTCATGCCCCCGCACAATGAGTTTTCAAGCCATTTGACCACCCCGGACGGCCAGATCCTGTGGTTTCGAATTGCCGAACAAAACCATCAAAGAAATGCGCGCCTGATGCTGGGTGAGAGTATGCATATTCAGTACAACAGCATTTCCGGGGATGACGTGCCCGTTCCCTACCTGGTGTACTACAAAGACAACTCATGTGAATTTTGCTGGGGCCATCTGACGCTGGCAATAGGAAAAGATACGGTAAAAGCCCTTGAACGCGCTTTTACGGAGCGACGCACGCGAAAGGGTCACCTCTGTGCATTTCTTCCCTGGTGTACGTCGTAAATCAGTTCAGGTGTCTATTATGTGCGGAGGTGAACGCCTGATAGGCTTGCCGGGCTTCGGAGAGTGTGATGCCCAACTCCCAGGCCGCTTTTTTCAGATCTTCATGGGCGGGCTGTGCGCCGCAATTGTGTGGCAGGTACCAGCTCACTGACCGGCCTATTTCTACCCACTCTACTTCACTTAACATCGACGGTCCCCTCTGTCTTTGTTTTGGTCGATCCAATCTACCTGTCATTTATTGCATTCGTTTGAATACAAACTCAAGCATAAAACAAATAGTAATGACGACGTACTTATGGAAGTGATTTTGGAAGCGCCGGCATTTTAACCAATCGAGGTAGTCGTGACTATTACCATTGATTAATCTGTGAAGTAACGCGCAAAAGAAAGCCGGATGACTCCGGCATGATCAGAAAGAATCAAGGGGAAAGGGGGCTAGCTTACTTTGAACTTACCTACCAGAGACTGCAGCGTTTGCCCCAGTACCGTCAGGCGGTCACTGGCATGCTTGGACGCAGACGATTGGCTGGAGGTACGATCAGCCAATTCAGAGATTCGGCTCAAACTGCGGTTAATTTCTTCGGTCACCGCCGTCTGTTCTTCCGCAGCACTCGCAATCTGGGTGTTCATATCGCTGATCACATCAATCGCACCGGCAATTCCGTTGAGCGCTTCATTGGCATTGCTGGCCAGTTCAACCGTAGCATCACCACTGGTTTTACTGCTCTGCATCACCGCCACCGCTTTACTCGTACCGTTTTGCAGACGACTGATCATTTCCTGAATTTCTTCGGTACTCGCTTGCGTTTTGCTGGCGAGGGTCCGCACTTCATCGGCCACCACCGCAAATCCCCTGCCCTGCTCGCCCGCACGCGCCGCTTCAATGGCCGCGTTGAGTGCCAACAGATTGGTTTGTTCCGCAATGCCACGGATCACATCCAGCACGGACGTGATGTTCGCCACTTCTTTTTCCAGGTCACTGATAACCGCTGAGCTGCTGTCGATGTCTTGTGCCAGTTTATTGATCGATTGAATCGCTTCCTGAACCACTCGTTGAGCTTCAGACCCGGTGCTCTTGGCCTGATCTGCCGCAGAGGCCCCTTCTACGGCATTTTTCGCGACTTCATGTGCCGTGGCGTCGAATTCATTCATCGCCGCTGCTACCTGATCGGTTTCATGGCGCTGCTGATCCACCGCTTCGCTGGTCTCAGCGGCAATTTGATTGGTTTCCTGGTTGGCCGAGTTCAATTCCAACACACTCTCCTGGACCTTTTGCACCAGATCCTGAATTTTTTCGACAAAGAGATTAAATTGCTGTGCCAGCGCACCCAACTCGTCCTGGCGTGAAGCGCCCAGCCGCTGAGTCAAATCACCTTCCCCAGCCGCAATGTCCTTCAGCGCAGAATTGATCTGCTCAATGGGGCGAATCACGATCCCTTTCATTAAAAAGCCAACCAACAGAATCAACGCAACAATGATAATGACGGTCTGCACGACCAACCGCGTTAACGACTGGCCCAGGAGCTCATCAATGGCGGAACTGTCGATGGTCACGACCACACGCCCGACCTTATTGAGCGCGCCATCCTCTTCATATTGCAGGGGTACTTCTTTCACGCGGCCGAGGTCATCAGGGAGCTTTTTCACGGTTTCAGTGCCATCCGCGGATTTAATCTGACCCGTCATCAAGCTCTTGGTATCAAACACATAGATCGCATGTATCACATCGTTGGACACTTCCGAGGCGACAATACTGTTCAGCTGTTCGGTCTCATAGTTCCAGATGGTGGGAGGCAGGCTGATTTTCAAACGCCCCAACACCGAGTCTACCTGCTTGTTCAAAGAAGCATTGAGGGAAGCACTGGTTTGTGAGTAGTTGTAGGCGCCGAACCCCATCAGCAAGACGATGACGGTAATACTGGTCAACAAGCTGAATTTGAAATTGATTGACTGTGGCATGGTTTCCACCTTAACACGAATTATTTCCGGAAGATCACGCTCGATCCATTCCCATTGTCCATCTTATATGGTCAGTATAGTCACTTTTTAATCAGTGGCAGGTTTTTCGCGTTAAATTTTCAAGAATAATAAGACATCGTGCCTTCTCAGGATCACTCTCCGGTGGTGCCTGCCATTTCAACCGCGCCCGAGTACAGTGCGGCGATCAAATCGGACTGCGCAATGATGCCGACCAGCCGTTGCGCATCGTTCACCACCGGGACGTGGTGCAACCCCCGGTCCGACAACAGCGGTACCAGCGACGCGATAAAGTCAGATTCCTGTACAGTAAACACCGGTGTTGCCATGATCTGTCCAACGACTTCCGGTTTGTCGGTATGTAACGATGGCGTGCGTCGCACAAATGCCACCAGCTTATCGGCAAAGCCCTGATAGGTTTTCAGGTCAGCGCGTTTAAGATAATCCACCAGCGACAACACACCAATCACTCGGTTCGCGCGATCTACCACCGGTAACATTTTCACTTTGTGCTTTCGCAACAATGCCCAGGCTTCTTCCAGTTCAGTGCCATATTCCACGGTCACGACATCTCTGGACATAATGTGTTGGCACTGGATTTCACCAAATTTCCGAACATACGCCTTGGATTGTGCGCTGGCATAGAGGCGGGCCAGATCACCCTCACTCACATTTAAGTACGCATTAAATGACGCCAAGGCAGCATTCAGGTCATCACGATTAATACCCAAACGCGCCAGCGGGCTGGGATCTTTATGTCCATGCAGATCATCCCGCTGTTGAATCGGCCTCACCGGATATTCCTTTTTAAGAATCCATCGATGAGCAACCAAAGCTAATGCCAGCATCGTGATCACATTCACCAAAACGGGGAACACAACGTAGCTGAGATCCAGAATCTGCTGATCGTGTGCCAGCACTGGTACCAACGCCGCCGCACCGCCGGGCGGGTGCAGGCAATTCAACAGGTACATGGCAACCAGACTTAGACTCACCGTCAAGGCTGCCGCCAGGTAAAAGCTCTCCACATGCATGGCACAGAGCACACCGATGGCTGACGGTACGACATGCCCGAGGACAAAGGGATAAGGTTGTGCAAGGGGGCTATTGGGGATCACAAAAATCAACATGGCGGATGCACCCATGGAGGCCACCAGCACAAAATGCTGGGAAGGCGATATCACGCCAACGCCAATCTGACTCACCACCACCATGGCGAAAAACGTCACCAGGGAAGTAAGCACTTTCTCCCGCAGCGTAATTGTGCTCGGCCAGTGTGCGAGCATGGCGTGCAGAAAATCTTTCATATGCCGAGCACTCCGTTTAGGGCATGTTGATGTTTTATTGTTTCGTCAAAACATCAGGCATTCACATCCACTACCAAGCGTCCGCGCACTTCACCACGCAGCATGGCCTTAGCGTGCGCGACACAGTCTGCCAGTGAAATTTCTTTGATAACATCCTGATGCGCTTCAGGCTTCCACTCTTCCGCCAGGGCCTGCCAGGCAGCAAGCCGCTGTGCATAGGGGCAGTATACGCTGTTGATACCGAGCAGTTTTACGCCGCGGAGAATGAACGGGGCGACACTTGCCGGAAAATCCATCCCTTGCGCCAGACCACAGGCGGTCACCACGCCCTCACTGCGGGTACTGGAGCACACGTTGGCTAACGTGTGACTGCCCACGGCATCCACCGCACCAGCCCATCGCTCTTTCTGCAAGGGTTTGCCGGGATTCGACAGTGCACAGCGATCCATCACCTCGGATGCACCCAGCGCTTTCAGATACTCCACGTCCTGCAACTTACCGGTACTGGCGACGACCTGGAATCCACGCGCGGCCAGCAAGGCGATGGCAACACTCCCAACCCCGCCGGAAGCTCCTGTCACCACGATTTCGCCTTGATCCGGCCGCACTCCCTGATTGTGCAATGCCTGAACACACAGCATTGCAGTATAGCCTGCGGTACCCAGTTCCATGCTCTGCCGAAGGGTTAATCCCTCCGGTAAGGGTATCAACCAGTCCGCAGACACCCGGGCGCGCTGCGCCAGACCGCCTGAGTGTGACTCGCCCACCCCCCAACCGTTCAGCACCACGCGATCCCCCGGCTGGTAGCGGGGATCATCGCTTTGCTCAACTTCACCGGCAAAATCAATACCCGGCGTCATTGGGAACTTTCGGAGGATCGGGCTCTGGCCCGTCAATGCCAGCGCATCTTTATAATTAAGGGTTGAATACGCAATTTTCACGACAACATTCCCCGGCGGTAATGCGTCATCCTCCAAATGTGATACCTGTGCCTGATACTTCCCAGCGTCATTAGTGACCTGTATTGCTCTATACATGGTTATCTCTGCCTTTTCTCTCTTTAGTGTCAGAACTGTAGCCCGGTTTTACCCCAAATGCACTCCCGTGAAAATACGACCATCCGGTAACAATTTGTTAATTTTTTTTGCCCTCACCTGTTCATGACTTGAATTGGTACTCAAATATTGCGGAATAATGCTGCTACAATGCCTGACTAAACCTTGTAAAAATGGAATTCCGCCCATCAGGGGTGCCTGCAAATCTGGACACACACTCTATGCTTTCGAGAATTGCTAAACTCGCTATCATCGTCTCTTTGACAGGATTACTGGCTGGCTGTCCCAGAATCTACCTTGCCTTTGAAAAGCACGGTGGCGCATTTGTCGCACCGGTGAATGGCCAGGAGTTTGTTCACCTGCCCAACGATGCCTGGGGTTCAAACCAGAATGCACTGGTGTACTTTTACCGGCCTATCAGCCAATGGGCGGCGGATGAAATTGACGCACCGAGCATTTACATCGATGATCGACATTACGTGAACATTCGCGGCAATGGTTACACCTGGCTGGAGATGGCTCCCGGCAAGCGCCGACTGACCATGCGACGTCCCTTGGGTGCGGTCCTCGGCTTCGAAGGCATCGGGCATTTCGCTCTTGACCTGATTGTGGATGGTGATTTTCACATAGAGCCTGGCAAAGTTTACTATTTCCGTTATTCGGAAGTGTCGAATCCACCCGGCTCCAATCCGGACATCCCGGCAGATGACACGTTCGCTCAAGGAGAAATGCAACTGGTGAGCCGCGATGTCGCGATCAAGGAAATTGTCGACACACGCTTTATTATTTCCAAGCCCCCTCTTGCCAAGAGTAACGCGGGTATTTCCATCGTAGAAATCAACCGGGAAGACACGTATGAGTCCACGCTGGATGAGCTTCAGGTCGCTCGAAGTGAAGAAATTGAGCAATTAAAAGCGGACGGCTATTATCGGTCCGCCAAATGGTACTGGCCATTTGGTGGCGGCCCAACCAAGCGGCTGAAAACCGATCGCGAAATCGACAAGCTGAACAAGGACTGGGAAACTTACCAGGAAGAACTGGAACGTCAGAAAGAACTGGAACGCGCCAGGAATAAGAAGTGGTGGTGGCCCTTCTAGCCATCAGATTAAGGTCGGTCTGCGGTTTCGGCAGGCCGGCCAAGGCCCCATCTACCCTCCCCCTCTATTCCCTCCCTTACCCCAATTAAATATTGATCATCAATTAGACAGGCGTTATCCTGACCATTTAGCCAATTGTGGTACCTTTGCGTCATGTTTCCGATTCGCCTTCGTTTTGCACTTACCTGCCTGCTCTCATTTTGCGCCTGGTCGCTGCCCGCTGAAGAAAACGCCCCCATTACACTGTTGATGGGAGAGTGGACACCCTACAGTTCGGAAAGCGCCGAACACGGGGGTGTACTCACACAAACCGTCGTCGAAGCACTGAGTCTCGTGGGTCTGGAAACCGAAGTACGGTTTCTTCCCTGGAAACGCGCCATGCACGAGGTACGCAGCGGCAAGGCCGATGTCACTGCTGGGTGGCAAAAAACAAGTGAACGCCTGCAGCATCTGTTATTTAGTCAGCCAATATTCCACGGCCGGGTGGTGTTCTTTCACCGAAAAGACTATCCCTTTGAGTGGTCTACGATTGATGACCTCAAACAATTCAATATGGCGGTGATCAGTGGCTACGGTTACTCGGATGATATGAGCAAAGCCATCGCTGCGGGCGACCTTATTCCGAATGTGGTTCGCAATGAACGCCAACTGTTCAAGATGCTCACCATGGGGCGTATTGATGTTGCGCCTTCCAACATGGAGGTGGGTTTCACCACCCTCAGAGAACACATGCCTGATCAAAAAGACAGGATCACAACGCACCCCAAGCCCATCAACGAAGCGGCTTACCACCTTGTTACCGCCAACCGAAGTTTAATGAATGACCAGTTGATTGCTGACTTCAACAAAGGGCTGGAAAAGCTGGTAGCCAGCGGGCGTTATGCAGAAATCTGGTCACGGGTGAAGTAGACGGCTTACTGCGGTCCAAACGCCGCATGGAACTCTTCTTCCACCGTAAACGGCGGCTCCCAATCCAGGAGTGCCTGCGTGGCCGACATATCCACTTCCAGGTTACCGAGTAAACGCTCTGCGGCGGGAGCCTTTCCCAGCAGTGTCGCCACCAACCGCAACCAACCGGGAGGCGCATTCAGCAAACAGGAAGAGCGTCCCTGCGCTTTGCTGATCGCGCGGATGATTCCGGGTGTCGACAGGGGTTGACCATCACTGACCAGAAACGTCCCACCAGCCGCCGCCGGATGCTGAATGGCCCGAAGAATTAAATCACTGAGATTTCTTACACCAACCAAACTTCGGCGATTCCGCACCGCACCCAACGGCAGCGGCAGTCGCCGATGGATCAGCCGCTCCAGCGCGGCCAGATTGCCCTTAACGCCCGCGCCATACACCAGGGGCGGCCGGATAATCACCACTTCCAGACCGGAATTCGCTGCGAAGCGCTTTAACGCCTCCTCTGCCCGCCACTTTGAACGGCTGTAGGCATCCTGGGGCTGGGCAGGGTCGGTCGCACGCATCGGTTGATCGCACGTACGCTCCCCGTTCACCTTGATGGTACTCAAAAACACGAGCCGCCTAACGCCTGCTTCGATGGCTTGCACAGCCAACCGCTCCGTGGCCTGCCAATTGGCGCGATTGAACGCCTGCTCAGGGTCGGCCGCTTTGTCTTGCATCACGTGGGCACGCGCTGCGAGATGAACAACGGCTTCACAGCCGTGTAATCCTTCCCGCCAATCCGATTCTGGCCCTAAATCAGGGACGACAACCGAGTTGCCGCCGCCTGAGTAACGAGCGCTTGACGAGCGAGACGTACCCACCCAATCGATCTGTTGCTGGTCAAACAATTGCGTTAACGCCGAGCCAACAAAACCTGTCGCCCCGGTAACCAGTACCCGGCTGGGTAGCCATAAATCAGCGCCCATATGTTCATTTCCTCATTGGCAACATATTGTGTGACATCCTTACTAAAAATTAAAAAGGCACCCGAAGGTGCCTCTTTAATTCCGTTCATCAACGCAGGTTAGCTGGCTTTGGAAGGCTTCCAGGTTTTACGTGCTTCCAGAGCAAGTTCGCGTACTTTTTGAATATCTTCGTCAGTGAACACGCCATTCACCCCGGAAATCGCTGCGAGCTTCATACCATGCTTGATGCCGAGTTTGTAGATTTCTTTTACTTTCTGCCACTCGGTGTCTCGACCAATTGTAAATACTTCAAACCGCCCTTCCAGTGCCAGTACAATAGTCTCCGCCATGCAGGCAAACACCACGTTCTGCGGGAGTTTTATATCACGCATGCGCAATTTGTCTTCTACGGGCAACTCGATTTCCCCGGACTCAATAACGAGGACGTCGGGTCGTTTGGCCACCTGATCCGGTGGCAAATCCAGCGGACGCGCCACATCCGTGATCACACACCCCGGCTTCACTTTTGTGATGTCCAGGATCTTTTTACCGGCACCGGAGGTCGACGTCACGATCATATCCATATCTGCCAGTAAATCATCATAATCGGTGGAGACGATGATGTTAGCGTCGGGCGTATCCTTCAACATGGATTTTTTCAGCTGTTCCAGCTTCTTCTCGTTCCGGCCCGCCAGATAAACTTCTTCAAACGCCATGGCAAGCAGGCGGGCAGACACCGAGCCGATCGAGCCCGTTGCACCAATGACCATGGTTTTCGCGTGAATCTTCTTGCCCTTTTCGGCCTTGACCAGGTTCATACGACGCATGGCATCTGCGGCTGCCCAAAGTGCGCCGGATGCGCTGTAGCTGTTCCCTGTAGTGATCGGAATAGACGCCCGCTTAGCCACGGTAATCCCTGCATCCCCCACCACTTTGGTGAAGGCACCCAGCCCCATAATCTGCGCCCCCATATTTTCAGCCATTTTAGCCGCGGCCAACAGACGCTTGTAGGTAAATTCCGGACTGTGCGCCAACATCTCTTTGGGTGTGCCGCCCACGGTGATCAACCAGCCTTCGGCTTCCGCCCCCGTAGGAGACTTGATGCCTTTGACTTCGGAATACACGAACGGCGGGCTCAAAGCGACCGTCTTTTCCAGCGCCGTCATCACCGTCTTACCTGCCCACTTTTTGGGGATCGGTGTGACATTCCGAATGTACTCTGCAGACAACGGGTGGATCACAAATCCGAAGCGGCGGATATTTCTGAAGTTGCCAGTCGGGTGCAGCAATCGGGGCTCAATCTTCAGCTCGCGAATAATTTCGTGCAAATCCTCGTCGGACAGCTCGTCTGCCGGGATATCGGAAGCTCCAAGAATCATGGCTTCCAGAATATTCATACCGACCTTTTGTTCGAACGGTTGTGGTGTAACATCCACAATCAGGTTCACTTTCAGCTTCTTGAACTCATCCAGGTCAAAATCGGAAATGGTTGATGTGATCAACGTCTTTCCTTCCAGACTCTGGTTCCCGGCGTATTTCAGGATTTCGGAGCACGTACCCACAATCACGTGAGCATCTTCCACGGCCCGCGAAACGACTTTTTTCACCACCAGGGGAATGGTAGGAATATCTCGTGCCCAGGACTTGATGGGATTGAGGCGGTTAATGTTGTGCTTGCCCATCGCATACAGTTCCAGCGCTGAGATGGAGTTCAGCATCTTGGGTACGCCGGTAGCGATGACCGGGTCAGCGAATTTGATGTTTCGTGTGTACTCCGACATCACCATGGCCATTTCATAATTATCCATTCCGGACAGAAACAGCACTTTGTTGTTATTGAAGTAGTTCCCCAGTTTTTTTTGCGTAAAGCGCACAGCAGAACATTGCAACAGTCTTCTCACCCGCTCACCGGTGGTTACAGGCACTCGGGTGACCACTTTCGTTAACCTGCGGGTTTCGGGGTGCTCAAATCGGTAGTCGCCCACCGCATAATGGTCCATGACCATGCCTATGCCGATAATGTCGCACCGGCTCTGTTGTTTTTGGAGGATTTCCCATGCTTTGTCGGCATCTCCATCCGTCCCGATTCGCTCAACTGTAAAGTCCTCTTCGAGAAAACGGGTTGTAAACTCGTAGTCTCCTTTTGAAGGCCCCAAACTGACGCTGACAATCTTTTTCATAACTTACCCTTAGTTAAAGTTCAGCCGGTCAATCGCTCTCCGGCAGGAAAATTCCGAAAAACACTCTGAGTGATTCACACACATTACACGAAGTAAAACATTAAACAAGCCATGGACGGCACCTGACTGAAAAGTCACTCCTCCTCTTCGAGATAGGCGTAGATATTGGGCAGCTGGTTAAAGTAATCCCAGAGTCGCTGAATCATCAGCGTCCCCCGGAAATCAAACTTTCCCCGGCTTTCTCCATTTTCTTCGTACAGCAAACAGATATCCTCATGACCCAGCAGGATCGCCCAGAATTTTCTGCCACTGGCACCATGAAAGTGTATGTGCAGATTGTCCTGCACTTCGTCAAATTCGACGCGCCCGGCCAAATCCGACACCACCGCCGGATCTACCCGGGATAATAGCTGGGTTCCAAAGGTGGCCTCATAAAACCAGGCTTTTTGTTCCCACAAATGAATTCTGGGATCGGTCACTCGCCCGGCGGTTGGCATATCATCCTTTTCCCCGCGGTTTTCATCCCTCTGGGTATCCGGTTCCAGACTGTAACCGGCGGCTTCGCCGCCCGGCGTGTTGCCAAAGCAATCATCAATAAATTCTGCTACCTCCGGCAACTGGGAAATGGCCTCAACGTAAGCTGAGTGATCTTCAAAATCCCGGAGAATCTCACCATATTCCACGGACATATCCGGAAACAGCATAATACGCCCCACGATGCGGCGCAGGCCCTGTTCATCAATGGTGATCAAAATAACCAGCAAACGTCCGTCTTCCAGAATCAAGGGCGGCTCATCCAGATAAGGCCCCACCCCGGACTCCTTCAGCAAACGATTGAACTCGCGAAAGCCATCGGCCTCAAATCGGTCCACGCTAATATCATGATCCATTCCTGCCTCCGGAATCGTTTGTTGAAAGTACCCTGAATGTAACATAGCCAATTGCCACAGAGTTTGCCAATGAAGCCTGCCGGGAGAAACATGCCTGCTGCAACACGCACTAAGTCTAGTTCACTTTTTAGCCATCGTCAGGCAAGTTGCCAATTGATGTTTATCAATGAGTTTTGAGGCGCGAATTGTTTAAGATACCTGCATGCGAATCATCCATGTCACGCCCAGAGGTTGAACTTTGACAAACCCTGAACTTGCTCCCCAGCCCAGTCATCGCCTTTGGATCTGGCTTTCAGCGCTGCCCAGCCTCCTGTTTACCGTCACGCAGATTTTGTGCTTACTGGCGTACGTTCAGCAATGGGGCGGAAGCACGCGTGCCGCCTATGTGATGGCCCTGTTTTCCGCTGAAGTCTGTCTGGTGCTGGCTGCCGCCGGTCTGCTGTGTTATCTGCGCGTTACACCAAAAACTACGGTGGCACGCTGGCTTGCCCGAATCAATTGGGGCATTGTTCTGTACGCCGTTGTACTCGGCCTCTATCTCTTCCTGGGTTAGCTATGTCTGTAAGTGCCACATCCACTGCCACCACAAAGGCGCGCCGGGAACTGCCGGGTGACCTTGCCATCTGGATTTTTATTCTGGCGGAACTTGCGGTGTTCGGCATCCTGTTTATCGCATTCAGTGCCACACGCGCCACCTATCCGGAAATGTTTCTGGAGGGCTTTCACCACCTGAATCGCACCGCCGGCCTCATCAATACCATTGCGTTGATCACCAGCAGTTATTTCGTGGTAAATGCGGTGGTTTCTGTGCGCCGGGATCAGCTTAAACACGCAGCGCTCTGGCTCTGGGCTGCGCTGGGGGCAGGTGCGGTCTATGTGATTGTGAAGTGCGTGGAGTATGCCGATTCTTTCACCGCCGGATACAAGCTCTCCACAAATACCTTTTACATGTTCTACTACTTTCTAACGTTTTTTCACTTGGCCCATGTGTTGTTAGGGATGGTAATTCTCGGTGCTCTGCTGGTGAACTGCTACAAAGGCAAATACTCCAGCAAGGACCACTACGGCATGTCTTCCGGCGCCTCTTACTGGCACATGGTGGATCTGGTGTGGGTGGTGTTGTTCCCCACTGTGTACGTCATTCACTAGGAGATGCCATGAAGCGCAGCAGTATCATCTGGCTCATTCTGATCTGCCTCAGTATCATTTCTGCTGTGGTTGGGGATTTTAACGAACTCAACACCGAACTGGTCATCGTCGTGCTGGTGTTGCTTTCACTGAAAGGTCAACTCATTGTTGACCATTTCATGGAGCTGCGCGAAGTCAAATGGTTCTGGCGCCTTATACTCTCAGCCTTTTGTCCCGTGCTCAGCGTTGCCATCTTTTTCAGCTGGCAGGCGACGGCTTAATCCGCCAGACTCACTCAATCACCGTCACCACCCCGGTCATCTCCGGGTGCGGGCCGCATCGGTACGGAAAACTCCCCGTTGCCGGAAAATCACGCTCGTAGGTTTCATCCGGAAAAAAATACTCTGCCTCAGGGTCACCCGCCTTTTCAAACCAGACACTGTGATACTGGCGCTTTTCCTGGTTAACCCAGGTGATGCGCGCCCCTTTTTTTACCGTAATTTCCGCCGGAATAAACTTATAGTCTTTAATGACCACGCGGTGTTCCACACCGGGTTCTTCGCCTGCCAGAAGTCCACCCGCGAAGGCCACGCCAAGTACAAATCCAACGGACTTCCAAACGGTCTTTAGCTGCATCATAGATTCATCCCAATCTTTACTGTATGGTTTCGTTTCCAAGATCATTCGTCACGCAGTCAGGTACTTTCATGATGAAATCCCCGATCCGCTCTGGCCATTCCCCACACCAAAAACGATGTGCCCTCATGGTACTGAGCTTAACCCTTGCTGCGTCAGCCTTGAGCGCAAGCCCTCCACCTTCTTCCGTACTCACCGGTTCTTCAGCATCCACGCTGCACATTATGGAGCCAGCCACCAACGATTCCGACAAGGGCCAGGATTTACAGGACTGGCTGCAAGCCTATGATTGCGCAGTTCGGATTCTTCCGTCAAGCGGACCGAGACCAGCCACCCCAGGGGCATCGTCAGAGCTCTTCTTTGCGACCTATTCTGCCGCGGCCCCACCGCAAGGCCTGACGCTGCTGGTTCCCGTTCTCACCCGAGGCGAGACGCCGCTGGGCGTGGCCTGGCTGATCAAAGCCAGTACCGGCATCACCGACCCCAAGAGCATTGAAAAAGAGCGCATTGCCATCGGGCCGGAGCATGCCTTTCTCAGTCGCACAGAGCCGCTCCGGCTGCTTGAAGAGGCCGATGTAGACCTCAACACCCTCACCCAGTATGTCAGCCAGGAATACCAGGGCATGATGGTGTTACTGCTGCATGGGGATGTTTTTGCCGCAGCCGTACCCACGCCACTCGCATTGCCTTGGGCATCTGCTAATGATCTGCATGTATTGCTGAAAACATCCGATGCTTATTTAAGCGGTATTTGGGGCGTACCTGCCGCTGAACACGCCCCCTGCGTTCAGGCGTTATCCCGGTTAAAAAAAGAGGGCCGAAAAGATCCCCGTTTTGCGCTCTTTCCAGAATGGGTCACCGGTTTTCACTCCCCCTGACGCAAAAAGGCCACCTCAATGGGTGGCCTTGGTACGGTTATTCAGGATAACCTATTGCTTTACAACGGTGATCTCGACCTCTTCTTCGGTATCAAAGCCCATGCGATAGCCCAGCGACACATGGTGGAACCGTGAGTTGCTGAAATCATCATGGATGGCGAATCCAAAGTTGTAGACAGCCGAAGGATCAAAGCTGATATCACCGGCGGCATCTGAAGCCAGTTTGCGCTTCATCACGACCGTCCAGGTACCATCCGCGTTACTGGAGCTGAACTCCGCACCCTGGCCACCGGCCATTTTGCGCTCATCCAGGATATAGCCGTCTTCCACGGTACCCGTTCCCGCCTGGTAACGAATCAGATCAAGGAACTTCTTGCCTTCCAGCTCAGCTTTCACTTCATCTTCAGATTTCAGCTTGTCCCAGCCACCCAGCTTGGCGTCGTTACTGCCTTTGTACTCGATTTCGGACCGGCTTTCCGCCAGGTACTTGGTCACACCTTTCGAGGTATCCAGTCGGGCCGCATCTGCATAGCCAGCGATCGCAGCACCGTCTACCTGGCCAGGCATGTTCTGAACATCTTCATGGCAGCTTCCCCAGCAACCGGATCGATCGGCAAATTCCACGTCATCACTGCCAAACATCATCGCCAGTTTCGTCGGGTTGGCCGGATCCATCTTGCCACCATCCACAAAGGGTGCCGGCGCGTGAGCGGTATCAGGCCAGGTGAACTTCATGTAGAGGTTTTCACCATCGTGGGCCGCCTGTACGGTGACAGGAATGCTGCCCCGCTTACCCGGAATCAACTGCTCTTCCAGCTTTTCACCGGTCACGATTTTTTCACCCATATCCGCAGTCTCTTCGCCATGACACTCCAGGCAACGATCCCCTTTGGTGAAGGCGCGCTTACCGCCATGGTCGCGACCATGAATCCACTCGATGGAAGATACCCCAGGGTAGAATAGCGTAATGTTACTTACTGGCACGCTGTCCCAGTTGACGTTGGCTGCAACATCAGCCCCACCACTGGTATTCGACGCGGCAGCTGCAGGCGCAGCGGTTGACGCAGGCTGGCTTGCAGCCATGGCGGCTTCAGCCTTCGCTTTCTCAGCTTCTTCTGCCTTACGGACAGCTTCGGCTTCTGCTGCTGCCTTGGCTTTTTCCGCATCGTCGATATCTTTCTGGAACAAATGCAGTGTTGCCTCCGGTCTAGCCAATGCTGCCACCGGTGCTTCCAAGGCTTCCAGCTCTTCATCCGTCAACAGGTCACGCACATTTTTGTGGGCGATGCCCTTGTGACAGTCAATACAGGTATTACCCGACTGCAACGCTGCCGTGTGCTGCTTCAGGGCACGGGGCTTCTGTGAATTTTGATGCATGAACTCGAAATCGTGGCAGTTGCGACACTCACGGGAATCTGATTTCTTCAGACGCTCCCACTCGTGCTTGGCCAACTCCAGTCGCTTGGCATCAAATTTTTCTGGCGTATCAATGGTGCCTAATACTTTGTGCAACAACTCATTGGATGCCTGAATCTTGCGCTGGATTTTGTGAATCCAGTCTTTGGGCACGTGGCAGTCCGGACAGGAAGCACGTACGCCGGACCGGTTGCTGTAATGGACGGTTTGCTGATACTCCCTGTACACGTTTTCTTCCATTTCGTGACAGGAAATACAAAATTCTTCGGTGTTGGTGAGCTCGAGGCTCCAGTTGAAACCACCCCAAAAAATGACACCGATAACCATGAAAATCAAACCAGACCCCAGGGTGGTGCCAAACAGTACTTTTCTAGACAATAATGCCTGTAACCAGGACTTGCTACTCATTGCTCTTGCTCCAATCCAGGCGGTGTTGATGTGATTTCCTTGACCGGAAATCGGTAAGCGTTACCACTTCAGTAGAATCCTCCACCACTGCCGGAGACAGGGTGGAGGCAGGAGATCCGGCTACACATGACGTGTCGCCGAACCATGCGTCAACTCATTCAATCAAGTGACGTGATTCACTCGGTTGTATACGTTGAACTTACCGGTAGGTGCGTACAACCCTTTCACGCGCGCTTTCTCTTTCAGCGTCTTCGCGTCAAAGATCACGATCTCACCGTTGTCTTTCAAGCTGTCTTTACGGTTCCAGATAGAAACCCATACTTCATCGCCAGCCTTGTTGAACTCCATGTGAACCGCCGCATAACCTTCTTTTTCAGTCAGACGAATGGTTTTCACCACTTTACGGGTCTTCTTATCAATGACCTTGATTGACTGCTGAACTTCCGGCTCAGGATGCTTGGTCTGGTCTGCCCACACGTAGTCACTCTTCGGATGTGTACGAATAAATACGCCAGCACCATCGGTTTCTACTTCGTAACAGATTTTCCAGGCCTGGTCTTTGTGGCCCGCAGGGTCGTTACCCCATACAGTCACTTTACCCACACCCAAATGCGTGGTACCGCCCACAGGGCCACACTTCGCATCGTTCCAGTTTGCACCGGGACCTGGGTGAGGCAGCTTATCCACGTCGATCATGGCTTCGCGCTTACCGGTTTTGGTATCTACGACAACCATCTTGTTGGACGCGTTTGCTGCAATCTGGAAGTACCGGCCAGTCGGATCAAAGAACCCGTCATGCAGGAACTTCGCGGTATCCATTTTGGAGATGTGCAGATTGGTCAGGTCACTGTAATCCACCTGCCACATCTGACCCAACTCCTTCATGGAAACCACCCAGCTGGACTCATTTGGCGAATCGTAAATGGCCGCAACACGAGACTCGTTGACGTACTCACCATCCACGTTCACACCCCGTGAGGATACGACTTTCACAGGATCCATCGTTTCGGCGTCAACAATCGCGAAATGAGGTGGCCAGTAACCACCGCCAATCACGTACTTGCCATCACCAGACACAGCAACGTCACGGGCGTCATACGCGATCTGTACTTCTGCCACTTTCATCTTGTCGGGGGTCTGCCACAAGTCGATCTTGGTCAGCTTACCGTCACGGCCCATGGTGTACCAGAAACGGCCAGCGTCTTTCGCTTTGAGCTTTTTGTGTTTCTCAACACCTTTCAGTACGTGTACCGCATAACCGGTCGGTACGTGGGCAACTACTTCTTTCTTGTCACCATCGATGACCGCAACCTTACCTACGTCACGCTCGATCACAAGGAAGAAGTTTTCCCAGTTACGACCATGCAGAGGCTTGGTGGGGTAATCTTTAGGCTCAACAAAAACGTGCTTGAGTTTCTTCATGTCTGCGATGGACATTTCCGGCGGTACCGGTGCATCCATCTGAATGTAGGTGGCCAACAGGGAGATTTCTTCTTTGCTGAAGATATCGTCGAAGTTGTTCATCCCGCCTTCGGTACCATAAGCGATGATTTTTTCCAGTCGCTTCTGGCCAAGTTTCAACGTTTCTTTTGGCTCCAGGTTTTTCCCTGTCGCTCCTTTTCTCAGTACCCCGTGGCATCCTGCGCAGCGCTGGAAGTACAGCTGAGTAGCTTTTTCGAAATCAGCTTCACTCATCGTTGGTTGGTTCTTGGCAGCTGCGAAAGCTCCGCCGCTGGAAAACGCAACTGTCGTGAACGCCACAGCAGCTGCCAGTTTTCCAAGTTTTAGTTTTTTGTTCATGTGTGACTTCTCCCTTCGAAAGATTAGATGTCATGTAGCACATTAATATCCCGTAAGGATTAGAACCTTGATAAATATCAAGTGGTATTTTTTCCACACAAAAACTTGATTTGAATGGGCAATGGCAATTGACTTAGCGCAAGAAAACAACGAAATGCTATTTTCCGATATCTTCGTTCCAGAGGGCAGGATGGCGGGCGATAAATTCATTCATTAACTGTTTGCAGCGGGCATCATCGAGATGAGTTAACGTCACCCCCCGAGACTCAAGGTACGCCTCCGGGCCCTGGAAGGTCTGATGTTCACCGATCACGATATGCGGTATGCCGTAGAGCAATGCGGTGCCGCTGCACATGTCACAGGGAGACAACGTGGAATACAACACCGCACGTTGATAGTCTGCCGCCGTGAGCCGCCCGGCGTTTTCCAGACAATCCATTTCCGCATGCAGAATGGCACTCCCCTGCTGCACACGTTGATTGTGGCCGCGGCCGACCACCACACCGTCAACCACGAGCACCGAACCGATGGGAATACCGCCCTCCGCCAGCCCTTTTTCAGCCTCTTCAATGGCCATGGCCATAAAATCCTCATGCGGCATCCACATTCACCTCATAGACCTTAATGTCATCCCGGCCCGCATTTTTTACATCGTACATCGCACGATCGGCCTGCATAAGTAGAAAATGCAGGAGTTTTTCCGGGCTTTTGGACTCGGACTCCTGAGCACTATCTTGATACCCGGTGTACGCGATCAATCCAAAACTGGCCGTGACATGCACAGGCTCACCCGCCTCAGTGGTTACACACACGGATTTAATGGCAGATTGCAGCCGGTTCGCCAGATTGATGGCATTTTCCCGCGCGGTCGCATGAAGCAGGATCACAAACTCCTCGCCACCGTATCGACACACCAGATCTCCCTCCCGGCAAATACTCAAGGTGGCTTTGGAGATTTCTCTGAGGACAGAATCTCCCACATCATGGCCATGCAGATCGTTTATGTCCTTAAAAAAATCAATATCGAACAAAATGAGTGATAATGGACGTTGATGCCGCTTGGAGTTGACCACCTCCCGGTTCGCCAGCTCCATAAATGCCCGACGATTTAACAAACCGGTCAAAAAATCTTCCCGGGCAAGCTGTTCCAGCCGTGCCTTGCTCTCTTCCAGCTCCTGGGTACGCTCAACTACCTGCGCCTCCAGATTATTCCTTAAAATACGCAGCGCTTTTTGCTGTCGCCAGTCTTTGATGAGATACACCACCAGCAGCGCCAGCGTGAAGCAAATCAGCCCCCACTGCCCCGCTTTGCCTATCCAGTCAATCAGGCCGTGCGCACTCAAACTGTCCAACGCGAGAGAAATAAAAAGTGCCAGGATTCCGAAAGCAATCAGTTTTTCCTGGAGATTGAAGCGTTGCGCCTTCATGAGGCAGGCAACCACCAACGCCAGCATATACACAATCAATAAACCATCAAAAACCGGATAAGCATTGATAAAGGTGTAACCCGCGAAGGACGACGCTCCCCAGACCCCCACCACAAACACCAACGAAAGCACGAGCACACTCTTGATCAACCAGGTAATGTGGTAACGAAACCACTTTTGCACCACCCAGGCCAGAAACGCAGGTACCAGAAAGTAAGTGAATGCGGCAACATAGCGCCACATCAAGGGATCGTTAATAAACACCTGGCTGAGTTCGTTTTCTGCAAACATCATTAATGCGAGATCAAAGGACAAAAAGCCAGTCGAGATAGCACGCCCCCGGTCCCGTTTGATCAGGCCGAGACACATACTGACGATACCCACGATGAATACAATGCCGACAAAAACCAGTCCGGTCATGCCACGCGCATAGACGCGATCCAACAAATCTGACTTGTTGCCCAGCACGACTTCACCCGACGGGCCGATAAACGGGTAATTTGAATAGATTCGGAAATACAGCGTGGGCGACTCAGGCTGACCGATGGGGATCAAATGCCACGGCCATCCAGCAAACCGACTGTTGCCCTGTAAATCGATGTCGCCAAAATGGTAGATCATTCCCCCGGCTTCGAAGACTTGGACGGTGAGATCGATACTCCACAAAAACAGGTGCGGGTCGCGCAAACTCAGGGGCGGCAGATCCAGTTTCAGCCAGAGAATGTCCTCACCCATCCGCCCCTCAATAGCGTCCAATGAGGCGGCAGGCTGCCAACGGTCTGTAGTGAACTGCCAGCCACCTTGCTGAGCGCTTCCGTCATAGGGGATATCGCCCCAATGGTAAGACCAGCCGGACTCCACCGTTTGCGGGGCTTGTGCGTCTGGCAAATGCTGAGCATACGCCGCCGGTAGGCTGAAAATTAAGAACAGCACCACGTGCAAACAACGCTGAAGCGCTTCAGTGCATGGAGAAAACAGAGGTACCTTCAAAAGATAGCCCTCGTCCAGAATTCAGAAGACAGGGTTGTACTCACAGCACATCCCTACTCTCTCAGAATAAGTGGGATCGGGTCTTTTTTCCAGTAGCGTTATGCGTCGACCGAGGTAACCCGGTGGAGCAGGAAAGGAAACGGCCAACGTCGAATAATGGGCAGATCCACGATGGTCATGGCAAGTATCGTCTGTTCGTCCAGCTGTCTTAACTCATCAATAAAGCGCTGTAACAGGAGAGGCGAAGACTTCGGGTAGCTGAACGTTAAGGAGGGTTTGCTGTCGAGCCGGCTGACCAGCATATCTGCCAGCATGGGAACCGATTCCTGCAGCCCTTCACTTTCTTTGCGGCAACAGGGTTTAACCAGATTCACGGCACGCCCCTTACCGAGAATGCGCTTGCCTCGCCAGCCACTCAGCCCGGCGATGGCAACACCGATCCAGGCCGTGTTGCGAAACCACCATGGGCCGACAAACTGCGCCCGGTACTCACCTCTTGCCCGGCCTTCGTCCACCGCCTCCAACGTGGCAAAGCGCAATGCCAACGCGCGAAAAGAAGTCAGGTCCAGTTCGTTTTGGTTCAGCGCAGACATGGTCAGTCCCTCGTAAAAAGATCAGGATTTCATTCGATAGCCCGTCTTGAATATCCACCAGATTGCGGTGATACAGCAGAGCATGAAGAAACAGGTCATCCCCAGGCTCACTCCCACGTGCACATCCGCCACGCCATAAAAACTCCAGCGGAAGCCACTGATCAGATACACAACCGGATTAAACAGGGTCACAGTCTGCCAGAACTCGGGCAACATGTTAATGGAATAAAACGTCCCCCCCAGAAAAGCCAGCGGGGTAACCACCATCAGCGGAATCAGCTGAAGTTTTTCAAAACCATCCGCCCAGACACCGATGATAAAGCCAAACAGACTGAAGGTAATGGAGGTGATGATGAGAAACGAAAACATCCAGATCGGATGCTGAATTTCGTAATCCACGAATGCCCGGGCCGTGATCAGAATCAGTATCCCCACAATCACCGACTTGCTGGCGGCAGCACCCACATATCCCAGCAGGATTTCCAGAAACGAAATGGGGGCAGACAACACTTCATAGATGGTGCCAGAAAACCGGGGGAGATAGATGCCAAATGAGGCATTGGAAATACTCTGGGTCAACAGAGTAAACATTACCAGCCCCGGAATGATAAATGATCCGTAAGGCACACCATCGATGGACTGCATGCGCGAGCCGATGGCAGACCCAAAGACAATAAAGTATAGAGAAGTGGATAACACCGGGGAGCCCACACTCTGCATCAGCGTGCGCAGTGTACGCGACAGTTCAAATTTATAGATCGCGGCAATCGCATGTATATTCATTTCAGCTCCCGTGATTTCTGGCGTGCACAAGGCCAACGAAAATCTCTTCCAGGGAGCTTTCCTGAGAGTGAAGATCGCGAATTTCGATGCCTGCTTCATTCAAGGCTTTCAGCACATCGGCAATACCCATGGTTTCCGATTGCTCAAAGGAAAAGGTCAGCATGTTTCCATCCTCGGAGAGTGTTAATGGATAGCTGCTGAGTGACCCAGGAATTTCATCCAGCGAATGCATCAAATGAACCGTCAGCTGCTTCTTGCCGAGCTTTTTCATTAATACATGCTTGTCTTCCACCAGGATGATTTCGCCCTTGTTGATCACCCCGATGCGATCCGCCATTTCCTCGGCTTCTTCGATGTAATGCGTGGTGAGAATAATGGTCACGCCTCGATTCCGAAGTTCCCGAACCATGTTCCACATGTCACGACGCAACTCCACATCAACGCCCGCGGTGGGTTCATCCAGGAACAGAATGGAAGGCTCGTGGGACAGCGCTTTGGCAATGAGCACCCGGCGCTTCATGCCACCAGACAACGCCATGATGCGCGAGTGACGCTTTTCCCAGAGCGACAGGTCTTTGAGAATTTTCTCAATATAGGCATCATTGCGCGGCTTCCCGAAGAGGCCACGACTGAACGATACGGTGTTCCAGACACTCTCAAAGGAATCGGTAGACAACTCCTGAGGTACCAGCCCAATCACGGAACGCGTATGGCGAAACCCGGATACCACATTCGCGCCATCCGCCAGAACAGTTCCCTCGCCCGGATTCACGATGCCACAGATAATGCTGATTAACGTTGTCTTTCCAGCCCCGTTGGGACCAAGCAGCGCAAAAATTTCGCCTTTTTCAATGTCCAGATTGACGTTTTTCAGGGCTTGAAAGCCGCCTTCATAAATTTTTGAGAGATTCTGAACGGATATGATGGGTTGCACAGGGTCTCCAGTATGGGTCTTTTTTATCTGTCGCTAGGGTAACAAAACTTGGTATATTCCGACCATCTTTATTCCATCAAACCAACCTCTTGATAAGTACAGGTTTCACCAATACCAAACACTTTACCTTGGGCCGGGGAGCGCAAGGCCGCTTCAAAACGGGATTTCGGCTCCATCATGGGCTCATTGGTCAACCGTACCGTTCCCCAATGCATCGCGGCGAGGAACCGGGCTCCCACATCTTCACCAATGGCCACCGCTTCCTCCGGATCAGCATGCACTTTCGCCATAATGAATCGTGGCCCATAAGCGCCTATCGGCACCAAGGCCACATCGAATGGCCCCATCGTGCGACCGATGGTACGGAACACATCCCCATATCCGGTATCCCCGGCAAAAAAGACTTTGGCATCGGGCGTTTCTATGGCAAAACTGGCCCATAACGCACGATTGCTGTCACGCAGTGATCGGCCGGAAAAGTGATAGCATGGCAAGGCCGTGTAGCGGTTCCCGTCAATTTCCACCTGCTGATACCAGTCCAGCTCAATCACATTATTGAGACCCTGTTTGCGAATCGCCGCGCCTGTGCCCAACGTGGTAATCACCGGTATGGATTTGTTCGCCAGTCGTTTGAGGGTGACAGTATCCAAATGATCATAATGATTATGCGAGACCACAATGGCATCCAGCCGGGGTAAGTCTGTCGGGTGTACCGGAGCAGGCACCAGTCGCTTCGGGCCACTGAACGGTAGAGGTGACGCCCGGTGGGATAGAAACGGATCAGTTAATATGCCATGGCGTGGCGACCCCAGGTAATAACATGCCTGCCCAAGCCAGGTGAGACCTGGAGCCTCGTTCAGCCGCTGCAAGCCCGTCAACGCACGGTGCCGGGGCCACACATGCTCCGGCGGATATTCAAATCGCTGGTTGCCGGATAAAGCCAGCTCGGCGAGCAGCCCGAGCATCGCGGCAGAGTGCCGACCATCCCGGTGATGGGCACTGCCTTTCGGATTGAGAAAAATGCCCTCGCCATGGTGGCGATTGTGTTGGAAGGGGTACTCATCATGCGGTGTAACGTGAAAACTCATCGTGGTTCATGCCTGTGATTAGGTACTTGTGCTATGTTTGCCTTGTTGCCGTGGGACGCCAACGTCTTAAACTCAAATTATTACATTATTCAGGTGAAACAAAGTGCCAATGCCTATCACAACCACCGCCAAAGCATCACCGTCACGGCAGCGAGCCTGTGGGATCGCGGTTGCCGGAATGTTCGTCGCATCCGTTTGTTATGGAGGCGGCGCAGACACAATTCAACCCACCGCTGCAGATTCTGACACGCCAGCATTCCGACATGCATTCACCCTGACCTATGAGACCTACGACCAGGCGCTGAACACACCAGACCGTCAATTGCGCTTCTCACCCAACGGGCTCAGCCTGCAGTACTCACTCACCGCGCAAAGCGGCGTGTTCATGAATCTGGATTTTGGCAAATTCGAGGATGACCTGACCTTCAACAACGGCACAGGAGACTTTTCAAACCAACGCTGGCGACTGGGTATGGGCTATCAATTTCAGCCTTGGTGGGCACTGATTCAATACACGCAGGAAAAAGATCGCGCCACCGCGCACCGTGCCGGGCTCACTACGGTAGACGTGATTGAACACGCCGACTTTTCAGCAATTTCTGCAGAAATTTCACGGGAGTATGTGATTGAGAACGCTTGGCTGGCGATAAGTGCTTTCGCCGAGTATCAGGAAGATGAAGGACTTACGGAGACCCGCCTTCGCAGCCCGCAAAACCAGGCTGGCCAACGCACAACGAATGACACCGATGGCACCTTGCTTGGCCTTGCGGCGTCGGCATCCTATCTTTACGCTCTGTCACCCGATGCCGCTCTGGTTCCCAGTCTCGCCATCAGCTGGTCAGAACCATTAAGCGGTGAAACCCGGGGCGCCAGCGTTGCTGCCTCTTTTAGCCGGGACCAATCGCCACGACGATTACGCTTGGAGGAGTCTGCCTCCCCCCAAGGCAGTGGTCAAATCAGTCTAGGCTTGATGTTGCTGGTTGACGCCTTCTCGGTGCAGGGCGCAGCCAGTTTTCCGTTTGATGGCGACTCGTCGGGTGGAGAATTGGATGATGACAAACGGCTGAGTGTTGGCGTGGGGATAAATTTCTGACCGGATTCTTCTCTTTATTTCTTCCCTAATTGGATTATCTGCGTTGCATGCGGTTGCGTAGCTGTTGTTTCTGCTGGGGCGTCAGCGACCGGAACCTTTGCCGTAGCTGTTGTTGTTGCTGCGGGCTCAGGTTCTTGAAACGCTCGTAGGTAGAACGCAAGCGCTGCTGTTGCTGCGGCGACATCTGGCGAAACTGCTCCAGCCGGGCGCGCAATTGCGTACGCTGCTCTGCGGGCAACGTATTCCAATGTGAAAAACGCTGTTTCACTTCCGCCTGTTGCTCCGTACTCATGCCCGCCCAGCGCTTCGCGCCCAACTCCATACTGGCCTGCTGTTCTTCAGAGAAGCTATCCCACTGCCCTTGGAAGGGGCTCAGTACGGTTTTAACATCGTCCGTCAGTTCTGCCCAACTTCGAGCATACCCTGTCGATGTGCCCAACAGGCAGATCACACTGATCAAGATCATAACCTGTTTCATGGATGGTTCCTCGTTTCTCTCATAGCCGGCATTTCCAATTCGGTGTTTTCGCCGTGTGCGGTGTTCACATTTGCCTCTGTGGATTCGTTGGGTGGCCGTTGCGCTGTGTTCGTTTCCCATTCCGCCAATGCCATAGGATCGGTCAGCTGCCCCTCCACCTCAACCATATCGGCGAGATACAGCAACAGTGCCATATCCCCAACAGGGCTGGGCTCCGCGCCGACCACACCGGTGAGTATGCCCGTGCTGAACAGCAACGACCGGCCCAGGTTAGACATCCGGGGCCATTTCCTCGTTCAGCCACACCATAAATTCCAGGTCTTCCACCACCGCCGCTGAGGCTGGCCCCAACGTGGTCAATTCCATGGCGACCCATAATCCTTCTTCCGGCGTTAAAGCCTCGGAGGTTTGCGTCAAGGGTGTGTGTGCCACAGAGGGTTGAGCGACTTGCGGTCCCGACAGTTCGTTTTGGCTCGACGCTTGCCACCAGAAAAATCCAGCCACCAGCAGGCTCGCCGCCAGTCCGAAGCCTGCGGGGCGCCAATACGACGCCTCGTTCTCTGCGCGGGATGCGCCAGCCAACGCACGTTGTCGGGCTTCTGCCAGACGTTGTTGTGTCGACTCCGGCAGTGCCTGCACAGACGCTTCCAATTCCGCGCGTGCCCGCGTCTCTATGTGGTGCCAGGCCTGCTGTGATGTTTTTTCATTCATGGCTCGATCACCGTTTGCAGTTTTTGCATGGCGCGGAAGTAGTGGGTTTTTACACTCCCCTCGTTTACGCCCATCGCTTCTGCGGTTTCTTTCACTGACAATCCTTCCCAGCAACGCAGTAAAAAGCACTGCTGTTGTTTGAGCGGCAGAGATTCCAGCACCGCCAGCATCTCCGTCCCCATTTGTTCCTGAACCAGCAGACTGACCGGGTCGGTTCCCACGTCTTCCATCTGCAGGTTGTCTTCCTCCGTTTCGTCATCATCGTTGGCCGAGCGCCAGAAAAACCACTTTCTCCGCTGGGTTTCCTTGCGATGATGATCCATGATCCGGTTTTCCAGAATCCGATAAAACAGTGGCTTCCAGGATTCCGGGTCTTGCTGCCCATAACTTCGACACAAACTGAACATCGCATCCTGCACGATATCCAATGCATCCTGCTCATTCCGCACAGCCAGGTGGGCAATGCGGAACGCTCGCTTTTCAACGTCGGCCAAAAACCGATCCAGTAAGGGTTGAGTGTCCTGAGCCACAGGGCGCGTCAAATCCATTCAGACATGATTCCTTTACTGTAGCTCAAGAATACCACCTTGCCTCCATCGGCGGCCAGCTCAGGCCATTACAGCCCAATTTGCTTGGCAGGTTCGGTCGCGAGGTCTTCCACAATCGCACTCTCATCGCGAATCTGATCCAGACAGGTCTTCACCGCCGCTCGGCGAGCCTGGCGCGCTTCTGCCGAGACCAGAAACTCATCTTCCGACAGATAACCATCGCCATCGGTGTCAGATTCATTGAAATTTTCCGTCGCCTGAGCGGTGATCTCTGCCGTCAACTCCTCCAGGGAAACAAAACCATCACCATCGGTGTCAATGGCCGCAAAACGTTCTTCCGGGGTGGGTACTTCATCGGGTGACGGGAAATCTTCACCGGTTGCCGCTTCCACGCAAGCCACCAATTCTTCGCCATACTCTTCGAACTTGTCGCGGCGGTCCTGAGATTTCGCCAGATACTCTTCCGCAGAAATCACCCCATCTAGGTCGGTATCCAGCTTTTCAAAACGCTTGTCCGTGCGTGCCAAACGCGTGCTCAACACTTCATCCAGTGACAGCAGGCCATCCTGATCCGCATCAATGCGCTGAAACACCGCCAATGGGTCTCCCCCTCTCTGGGACCGGCCGGTAAAGGCATTGTCACCCGCACCACCGTCTGCCTGAACCCGCGCATTGTTGGCAAAAAAACGTGCCTCTACGGGCATTGCCATAATCACTGCTGCCGCCAACCCCATCACTTTAAAGAAATGTTTGGTTCCGTTGTTCATCGTGTTTTTCCTTCTAATCAGTTCGAATTATTTGAGTCAGGAGTGGTTGCGCAACACTCTTATCGGCCCCTTTGTGTGGCCTTCACTGGATAAAACGCGCGAGTTTCGATTCGGTTGACAGCCGAATGAAAAAAATTGCCACAAAAAATATTTAACCAGGTCTCATATTCATGTCACCCTTATTGACGCCATTTTTATTTAGTGTCACTATAAATGACATCAATAACCATTTTAATAACTACAACATCACAGATAGGAAACCTCATGAACACCTCAAATCCAAACAGAGACGACCGGGCCGGCCCAGTGTCAGCCCTGGCACTCGGTCTGATGGCAGCGTTCTCTGCTCAGGCCGAATTGACCATGCTGGATGACACCTCCCTCGCAGGCGTTACCGGCCAAGCCGGCTTAACGCTGGAGCTGGATGTGGAAATCAACGTCAGCGAAATTGCTTACCATGACGCGGGTTATCTCGCGATCGAAGACTTCACCTGGGGCGGCGTCGACCGTACCGGTGTCGCTGGTGTGACCGGCCGATTTGAAAACTGGAAAATGGTCATTGACGTTGCGAATGGGACCGAAAAATTGGCCTACGGATTCTCGGAACTGGACGATTACTACGGCAAAGTCAGTGCACCCGATGCCGACTGGGCGGCCGCCATCGCCAACAATGATGATGCGGCAGTGCATGGCGATGGTGACCTGGTTTTCCATAACACCTCCGTAAACCTGTTTGATGGGACACGCTATGATCGAGCCACGGATTCCGATGTTGCCCTACCCGGTGGCACAGCGGGTCAACCCAGCAACCGATTTGTGGATGCCATGGATGACTGGCGGAACTCTGCACCGTTTGGTGTGCGTATTGGTGAAGTACGACTGCATGATTCCGGGTATCAGGTGGGTACCAAGGTCGACAGTGGTACGATTCTTATGTCGAACTTTAACGCAGAGGTGCTCACCGGCCCGCTCGACATCATCATTCAGAACAACGGGGATGGCAGTACCAATGGTGTGCCCGACAGCAAATTGCTGATCAGTGATTATTTTGAAATCAGCGATCTGGATGTGAAGTTCGACTTTGTCGGTGTCGGCATCGAAGGCTTCCGGTTCCATAACCGACGGGGCGACACCACTGGTTTGAATGTGAACAAAGGTGCTGATGGCGTGCTGGGTACCGCTGATGATGTGAAAACTGAGTCTTTCGGATTCGGGCACATGAAGTGGTATCTGGCCGCAGCACCAGACCGCAATGATGGTCTTCAGATTGGCGGCGCGATCAAAGGCGATATCGATATCGACACAATCACCCTGGGCGACAATGGCCGCACCATTGGCTCAGTCTACATCACCGATATGACCATTGAATCCACATTGAATATCCGGGGGCATTGAGCCTCCGGTCCTTGGGGCAGGTACGGTGTTGTTTCGTACATCTTGTTGATAAACATCCGCTTGCGTACAATTTTAATACGCACAAAACGGAGCGTTCATCCATTTTGCAATTGCGCAATCAAGAAGAGTGTCGTAGATAATGCCCCAGAGCGACAACCATTGTTACGAATTCGATATCGATGGCCATCATTATATGGCATTGCAGTATTTTCCGGAAAACACAGGTATTCCAATAATTTTGGTGCACGGTTTGCTGCTCAACCCCTATTTCTGGTGGCGGGATCATGTACATAAAATTGCGCAAGCCACCGGCTCACCAATCTATGCCATTTCCTTGCTGGGGCACGCGCCGTCGTTTTTCGGAGATACTGACCAACGAAAAATTGATGAACCATTTCTTGCGGACATGATTCAAGATCAGGTGGATCATTTAATCGGCACGGAAAAACCGTTCGTTCTCATCGGGCACTCCACGGGGGCGCTCGCCAGCTTTTGTTATGCGCTTCGTCACCCCAAACGAGTGCATGCGCTCGTGTCCATCTCAACCAATCCGCACGGACGGGAAGATGGCGGCATTTTTGTATTTTTCCAGTGGCTACACCTCAAACTGGGGCAATTCGGCAATTGGATATTCAAGTACATCGTAAAAGCCAACGCCCTCTCACTGGGCGTCCACAAACACTTACTCAGCGACACTGCTAAAGATCCTGGAAAAATGTTCGCATACCCCGGTTTTGATGAGTATTTACGCTCTTATCTCCCCGTCCACAAACGTCTTGATCACCGAGCAATGGGGCGGTACCTCACCGACCTATATCAAGTCGATATCACCGACCAACTCCAAGATATTTACTGCCCGACCCTCTGCCTGTTTTCCGAATTCGACCCGTATATTCACCCCAAAATGGCGGAAGTTTTTCTACAGAAACTTGGCACTGAGCATAAAACAGTCCACGTGATACCCAATGCAGGGCACCTCTACATGTTTGAAGCGGCAGACGCTTTCGACGAAGCGCTTTTGCCTTGGCTGGAGAAGTATAGTTCACATACTCTATCGATTAATCTCACTCGCCCCACACAATCAGATGAAAGAGAGTAGTTAGACTGGGAATACCTGAAAAGCAAAAACATTAACAGAATCCTATAAGGGACTCTGCATCAAGGCACAATAAAAGCAATCACACCCGATAATAAGACAAAAACATGTCGGTACTTCGTTGGGCTAGCGCCAGCCGGGCAGACTCATCCAGCGGCGGAGCCATACCGATGAGCTGAGGCCAGAATGCTTCGCCTTTGATCAGGCTGTGCAGCTGGCTGGCGGCAAGCTCCGGCTCCAAAGGTTTGAGGGCTCCTGCCTGCTCGGCCGCTTTTAGCCACTGCACCAACGCCGATTCCTGCAGCCCCATCCTCTCAAGTTCTTTTTTCAGCGCCTCCGGCTCAAAAAAGAAGTAGCCAAACGCCACCCGGTTCAGCGAGACAAACTCCTCACTGCTCAGCACGTCCAACTCACGCACGAGCAATTGTACCAACTGGTCTCGTAGTGACGTGGCGGCATCGAAGCCAACGTGTTGGGGTTGAGTAGCGGATCGCCACAGCTCCCCCAACAAGTGCATGATCAAGGCGTCTTTACTTTCAAAATGGTTGTACACCGTGCGTTTCGACACCTCGGCCAATCGTGCTATCTGGTCCATACTGGTCGCCTGATAACCTTCTTCCTGAAACGCCTTTTTCGCTGCAGCCAGAATGGCGCGACGTTTGGTTTCACTGCGGGAGAGTTTCGCTTCCAATCCAGTACCTTTCGACAAAATAAGTTTCAATGCTGCAAATAGTACACTAGTCAGTTTACTTTTTCATTCTTTTATGTAAACTACACTGTATAGTTTACATATGGAGACGCGTCATGCGCCTTACTCTCTTTCTTGTCATTGGAGCCATCATCATGAGTTCTGCTGCCTATTGCCGCACAACAGCCAAAACCACCAAATTTCAGAATACAGAAGTCGAATACCGAACCAGCGGGCAGAATATCTGGCAAATCACACAGGCATATCTTAAGGCTAAGCGGCAAGAGCCCACGCCCAAAACACCGATTCCGGTACGCACCATTTCGCCCTCTGAGTTGAATAATCCGCCGACCGGCAATCGTATTTATCGACTGGGACACTCCACAGTCCTCATCCGGTTGGACAACCAATGGCTCCTCGCCGATCCTGTGTTCAGTGATCGCGCCTCCCCGGTAGACTGGATTGGCCCAAAACGCTTTCACGAAGCACCGCTTTCACTTGCTCAACTGCCTGAGATCGACGTTGTCATTATCAGCCACGATCACTACGACCACCTGGATAAAACAAGCATTCAGGCCTTGAAAGAAAAGGTAAAGCAGTTCGTTGTCCCGCTTGGCGTGGGGAAATATCTGCACAATTGGGGGGTGGCACTGGAAAAAATAACCGAACTCAACTGGTGGGAAACACGCAGTTTCAGGAGCATTCAACTCACGGCAACTCCCGCTCAGCACTTCTCGGGACGGGGTCTCTTTGACCGAGACAGCACCTTATGGGCAAGCTGGGTCATTGAAGGGCAGGACACCAAACTGTTCTTCAGTGGCGACTCCGGTTACTTTGGCGGATTCAAGGAAATTGGCGATCGTTTTGGGCCTTTCAATGTCACCATGATCGAAACGGGTGCCTACAACACACTCTGGCAAACCATCCACATGCTGCCGGAAGAAAGCGTGCAGGCTCACCTGGATCTCAAGGGAAATATCCTGCTGCCCATTCACAACAGCACCTTTGATCTGGCGCTGCATGACTGGTTTGAGCCCCTGGAGCGGGTAAGTGTTGCAGCCGAGTTGGCCGGCGTTAATCTAGCCACGCCGCGTATTGGCGAGGCACTGGATACTGCGGGCCCGGTCGTCCAGCAGGCTTGGTGGCGACAACCCGCTAAAACGCCTCTCCACAGGGAGCATTCACTGGCTCTGAGCGATGCTCCGGTGCCCGCTGACTGAGACGAACATCACGGCTTACGACCTTTCGTGAGCCTCACGCAATCGCCTCCAATTCATCGACGGCGCGATTGGCTTCCACATCGGCAAGAATTGTCTCACCCAGCCGTCGAGCATTCTTCGCATACATGGGGTCATACAGCACCTGCTCGATGGCTTCTGCGATGTGATGCGATTTCGCTTTGGCACTGAGCTTGATTCCGGCACCGTGGTAAGCAATGCGTGCTGCGTTATCCGTCTGGTCTCGTCCCATGGGAAGGCAGACAAGCGGTACGCCACTGGCCAACGCCCGCATGATGGTGCCATGCCCCGCATGGGTTACCACGACACTGGCCTTGGGAAACAACTTGCTGTGCGGGCACGAAGGTACAATGCTGACATTCTCCGGCGCGTGAAACATTTCCTTCGCCATGGAAGGGCCGAGCGTAACGAGCCCATTCACCGGCAGTCTGCCCGCCGCTGCAATGGCGTTTTCCAACGTCTGCCGCTGATTCTGAAAGGTCGAGGACAGGCTGATAACAATCAACGGCTTGGTTCCCTCGTTTGGCAGCCTCAACCACTCCTTACCCGACCAGTCGGGATCATCCAGAATTGGCCCGACATAACGCACATTGGCCGGTGCCGGGGTGATGGGAAAGTCGAAAGCTTCACTCGTTTGAATCAAGCGTAACTCTGCCTGGTGATAGAGATCCATAAAGGCCTGCACCGGGCTCAACCCATACTGTGCTCGCACGGTATTAATCTGCGTGAGAAACTTTCCGGTAACGCCATTGAACAACCATGACATCGTACGATCCCGCAAGCGCCCCAACGCGCCTGCTTTGGGATTCAATCCGAAGCCGCCAGGGGGGCGATTTGGCCCCGGCAGATATTCCGGCATATGGAACAGCGCTACCCGAGGTACACCCAGCGCTTCCGCGGCGATCAAACTACCGATCATCATCAAGTCCGCCACCACCACGTCTGTGGGTACTTTTTTCAGGGCTGCGGTCGTTTCTGCCGCGACATCCATCGCTGGCCCGACAATCACATTATCAAAGGTGGCCAGGTTCATCGGCCCGGCATTCCAGTCCTGAATAATGTCTTGTGTGCGATCAGTGCGAACAAAATGCTTTTGGAACGGGATGAATTCTGCACCAATGGCACGAATCGGCTCCTGCAGACAGGGTTCCGCGAGAATTCGTACCCGATGACCCCGGGCCACCAGTCGTTGTGCCACCCCCAGTACGGGCGGAACGTTACCGCCCCCTTCCCAGGTCGTGAACAGATAGGATCTTTTTTGTTCCCGTTGCATACGCACTTAATCCTGTTTAGGGTGGGTTGAGATGAGGCCGTTGATCAGTTTCATGAAGGTGTCGTGCACGGCTTCCACATCGTTGCCAAGGTCCCGACGCACCAGTTTCCACAAATACAATTCGGTGCTGGCAACAAACGCCCGGAGCAGTGGCGTGTATTCTTCCGACTCTTTCTCCGGCAAAAACGGGGCGAACATCCGCTCGCACCAGGCGCGATGATATTCTCGCCCCAGCTTCAGAATGCGCCCCGCGACTTCCAGCTGTTCTTCCGCCGCCAGGGTTCGAATCATGGCATCCCCATGCGCTTCGTAATCCAGCAGCAGGCAGCGAATCACATCCTCGACATCGCCGGGGCGAGCCTTATCGCGGTGCGACTCCATCTTTTCAGAATGATCTTTGATGCAGGACTCAAACAGTCCCTCTTTTGAGCCATAACGGCGAATGATCGTTCGCACCGACACATTCGCCCGCTCTGCAATGGCTTCCAGAGTGATATCCCCAATGGGGTTTTCATGCCAGATCTCGGTGGTCGCTTCAAAGATATCGGCAGCGGTCTGCGCAGCGGATTCCGCCCGCTTCGACATTTGATAGCGCCGCTTGCCCGTTTGAAGCGATTTCTCAAGCGGCTTCTGCCGTATCTTCTGATCGGACTTCTGACCGGTCTTCTGAATTGTTTTAGGAGTGGCTGTCTGAGTATTCATGTCACACAGTTTGCCAGCAAATGAATCTGTCGGGCAACCAGAATTTTGTCTCTGTTTTCATCAATTTGACGTGGCGCACAAATTGATGTCACTCTAATTGACATGAACATTTTAATGTCACTATAAATGCCACCAATATTAATCTCTGCACCGGACATATCATGAAACACAAAACCCACGTACTTCAGACCGCATTAATCGCCCTTCTTTGTCTACTGCCGCTTGGGGCAGCTGCAGACGCACTGAAACGTAGCTTTTGTGTGTGGGACCCCATTGGCATGAATGGCCCCTACGCGGCCCTGATGAAGAACGTGAAAGTGAAAGCGTTAAAGTGGGGCGTTGAGCTGGAGATTGTTGCCTACACCGATGAAAGTGTCGCAGCCAATGATTTCAAGGCAGGCCAGTGTGACGCAGTGGCTGTCACCGAGATTACCTCGCGCCAGTTCAACGCGTTTGCAAGCTCCATTGGCGCTGTGGGCGCACTGCCGACATTGGAAGAGCTTAAAATTGTGTTAGAGGCACTGGCTCAACCCAAAGCCGCTCATCTGATGCAGAATGGCGCATTTGAAGTGGCCGGTATCTTGCCTGCGGGGCCGATCTACACGTTTGTAAATGATCGCCGTATCGACAGTTTTGAGAAGTTCCAGGGTAAGAAAATGGCGACTTTTGATGTCGATCCCGTGCAGGTTACGATTGCCCGTAAAGTGGGAGCCTCTCCGGTTAGCTCGAGTCTTGCTCGCTTTGCCGGCCAGTTTAACAACGGCTCTGTAGACATCGCATTTGCGCCCGCGACCGCGTACATGCCCATGGAGCTGTACAAAGGGGTAGAAGCTGGCGGTGGCGTTATCAGGCGGCCCTTACTGCAGGCGACACTGCAGGTATTGATTCGGCAGGCCCAATTTCCGGAGGGGTATGGCCAGAAAAGCCGGGAAGCCTTTGTCAGCATGGTAGACAGCGCATTCACCCTCATTAACGACGTTGAGCGCGACATTGCCGCCCAGCACTGGCTCGCCATGAGCGATGAAGCCACAGCACAGCTGGACGCTCTCTTCCGCCAGTCCCGGATTCATTTGCGAGATGAAGGCGTCTATGACGAGAAAACACTTCGTCTGATGCATCGGGTACGGTGCAAACAGTCACCGGCACGTGCTGAGTGTGCAGAAAACCTGGAATAGCACGTTAACCGGAAAGCACGACATAACCGAGAAACCCCAACCAGGAACATCCCAGTAAGACCCAAGGTAGCCAGTGTTGTTTGATGACCTGGATTTCGCGCGTTTGAACCAATGCCTCTGGTTCGCTGTTACGCGCTCTTTTTAACTGCTTGTCCAGCTCGCGGGCCTTGGCCTTCTGCTGCTTTTTGTATTGCTCAATCCCCTTTTGAATCCCCTGAGCAATCAGTTTGGTTTGCTCTTTGGTCTGGCCCGACTTCTGAGTCGCTTTCGCGGCTTTCATCGCCTCCTGTTTTACTTCCTCAGAGGTAGTGTCTCGATTTTTGGCGTATTTTGCCATGTTTCATCTCGCTCCAATGCCAATCTCAGCCACCTCTACTTTGAACTACCCGGCTAACGACTTTTTGTTACCGGTGAGGCGGAAAATACGTACAATACTACCGATATCTCTGTCAGATGAAAAAGCCAATGCGCAACCCGAATCACAATACGCCATTCACCAAAGCGATGCTCCCGACATGAAGAAGTATATCGAGCAAAGCCGCGAGGCGTTAAGTGCGCTGAGTACAAAGGTAATTGAAGAGTTTGGGAGCGGTGTCACGGCCATCAAAGAAGTCGTATCAGGTCTCCCGGTCTTTGTCTCAGCCGAACGTACGAACCGGTTTGAAACACAGTACGATGAAAAGCACTACTTCGTGATTCCCTATCGATTATCCGAAACCGGATTTACGCTTCATACCATGCGCTGTTTGCCGGTTTCCGTGCCGGAAATCAATGACTTGCCTAAACGGCGCATTTTTCACTTCCCCAATTTACACTACGAAGCGTCACTTCGAGAGTACATGATCAGCTGTGAAGTGGAGTTATCTCAGGAGAAAACGAAGAAAAAACATACCCTGGAAAGTCTCGCTGATGATATTGATGTACTCGATAAAAAGCTGACATATGGTTTGCTGCTGGTGGGCGGCGTTGCCGCCTTCGTGAACCCTTTGGTGGGTGCGGGAATCGCTGCCAAAGCGCTTCTACCGGGTGTCGCGGGATTGATTGGTAAGTACGGTTTGCGCCCGGCCGGACAAAAAATGACGCTCGCACAGGCGCAAAAGGCCGCTCGTGAGGCAGAAGCTTCAGTCATTCAGCAGTTTACCGAAGCAAGTACATTCAAAGTCGTCAATCCGATCCTGCAGGAACTGGAACTGGCCTTGCGTACCACTGAATCCCAACACGACCCGCTGTTGAGTCCCGTGTTCGATCAGGGCAAACTCCCTGAACTCGACAATGAAAGATGGCGAGACCTGACCGAAAGCGCTTTGTTCCACAGCTATCGAGCCGTATACGAAGACGCTGCCAGCCACGAAAGAGCCGGGCTTGGCCCGGAGGATCTGCGCTGGTTGGGTGCTATGTTCCAGCGCTTCTATTCAGAGTAGCCTTAACGCTTTTTCATCGTTGTTTTTCGAGCATCCATCGCTGCCATCAGGGCGCGCATTTCTGCTGCCTGCTCCATGACCTGCTTGCTCTTTTCTGCTTCCATTTTCGCACGCTCTAAGGCGATTTTTTCTTTGATCAGTTTTTCCTTGGCGGCAGAACCTGTTCGGCCCGTGGCGATTTTGTCTTTTACCGGTTTTACGGTGACCGATCCACCCGAGCGCTTGGCGAGAATAGACGCCGCCGCCGAAGTTGGCGTTTTTTTGGCGGTTTTGCGTTTCGCCGGTTCAGGGACTTTGGGCAGGGAGGTTTTCACGCCAATCAGGCTTTTGCCATTGTACATGTCCATGGCGTCATCAAACATGTCTTTCAACTCATCACGGTCTTCGGTGAATGCATACTCTTCCACTTCAAAACTCTTGACGCCATGATCGCGAAGGTCGCGGTAGATCGGTGCTTTTATGCCAAGGTACATCGCGCCACAGAGCTGTGCGAAGCGCTCTTCCCCACTGGTCGGGCTCGTGCCCACCCATACGTCTTTGGTTACCTTGTTCTTAAGCAAATATACGATCATGCACACCTCATCAGTAAATGGCTTTGTGGAAGGGGCGCAAATTTTAGCGGGGATTAATTTTTTTTGTAGTCTTGATTTTCAGGTTTTTTGTCTGGATTTGGTAAGCGAATATCAAACCGGCGGTATTCGCCGGTTTGTCACTGCCCTTAAAGCTGATGTGCGCTTAACACTTTTTCGCCCCACCCGACCAGGGCACCATCGACGAACACAACGGGTGTTGTTTCATCACGTGTGGTTTTCCCGTCTTCGTGGGCATGACGAGTGCGGTAGTACAATACGACAATCTGCTTGCCATCCCTGTGATAGCCCTCGGAGTCATCCGGGTTACCCAAACGATATTTCGCGCTTTCCAACGTGGCACCCATCTGCAGACTGGAAATTGCTTCACGGTTTTCATGCTGCTTCCGCTTCCAGTCATGATGGTTAAAGTCCATTTCATCATCATGAATCGAGACAACACAACCAGACAATAAAGTCGTTGCAACAGCGGCGGTGATCAGGGTTTTAAACGCATGCATGGATAAGAGTACCTCCTCAGGTAATTGGTAAAAAACGAATTCTCGCGGGCTTGTCACACCGCACAATTCTTTGGAATTACCTATAGGACGCATGCAGATGGGAATTTGGATTCAAAAAAATAAAATTATTTGGCTTTCATCAATAAACTTTATTTAACTTATTGTTTCTAATGACAATACAACCCCCTCCTGATCCAAAAACCGCCCCGTAGTTTGCAACGCAGGGAGCAGAACAATGTCCGCGTAAGCACAACCTGTGAGCGGCGGTGGCGTTTGATTGTCTTTACCGCTGGATGGATCCCACGAAGGCGGGTGCCCTGCCCCGTCAAGCAACGCTCGTACCATCGGCGCATAGCCCGGTTGCCAGGCTTGCAATACGGGAAAGCTCTGCCGCATGCGTCCAAGCATGTTCAGCGCTGAATAGTCGAGATCACCCCAGAAGTAGGCGGGCCAGTCACAGGCCGGAGAAAACCAGGTGTTGTTTAACGTTGTGCGCGAGGGTGCTTCCCCGAAGAAGCTGAGGCGCACACCTTCTGGCGTGCGCAAGCGCGCCGCCGTTCCTTTAAAGCCTTGTGAATAGATCAGTACCGTGCGCTCGTATACCGCTGGCTGGTTCATCAGGCTGAGGAACGTATCCAGATTTTCCACCCAAAGCCATTGGCGAGCCGTTGAGGTCCAGTAGATTTGCAGCACGACCGGTCGCAGGGCAATCTTTGCAACATCCTTGGGAAACACCTGGCTGAGGAGTCCATCTTTACCATCCAGATACTTCGATAGCCCATAAAAATGTCGTGCACTCAGCTGGCGCAGACTGCATTGTCCGGTGTCCATATCGCGCAGCGCTTGCCCCAGTCGCACGTAGCAGGCGACCAATGCGTCAGCGGGTAAATCACCCAGCGTTTGAGGGTGCAGGCGCAGCTTCTCCGCGTCGCCGGAAAAGACCGATTGCACGGCATCCACCGCAGCCTGCCACCGCGCTTGGGCGTTGTCGGCGGGATGGTTCAACCATTGTCGCAACGGCGCTTCCCCGGCAGGAAGCAATAGCACGCGATTGCTGTCGCGCTTCAATTCGAGCAATGAATGCGCCGCGAGTTCTTCCATCAGGGCCCAGAGATAGGCCGCGTCCTGATCCCCCAGGTGCACAAAAAATGCCGGGTGGCGCGCCTGTGTCAAGGTGATTGCCGGCGCATGCTTGCGCTCGGCAAACGGTTTTTCATCCACCAGCCGCAGGAGCGCATGTAACACGGTCTGAATGGGTGCATTGGTGTGCAGCCAGGGAGGCACCTTATCCACCACGCCCACCCGTGCTACTCAAACGCTTCCATGAAGTCGAGGCTGTATTGCTGGCGAATCGTACGGCGGTGCTGCTCCCAGAGGTCTTTGATTTTCTCCTGATTGCACTTCTGGCGATCCACCAACACCCGCGTGTTCAGCTCGCCCACTGGTGTTTCGGTGGGGCATTTGCTGAACACAAACTGGTTACTGATCAAATCCATAAACGGGCCGGACTTGCTGGTAGGCATAATAAACAACAGCTGCAGGCCCAACGTTTCCGTCAGGTAGCGAATGACTTCACGAGAGCGACTTTCATCCATTTTGGAAAACGCTTCGTCCACGAGTACCATGCGCAGGTGGCTGTCCCCTTCATCAAACCGGAACGCCGAGGTGATGGCCGCCGAACGGATGATGTACGCCGGCGTTTCCAGCTGGCCTCCAGAACCCGTGCCGTACTGGCTGAGCGCAATTGCTGCTTTTCCTTCGGGCTGTTTGTAGATTTCATAGCTGCGATAATTGCGGTAATCCGACAGTCGCTCCAGTTCTTTCATCGACTTCAGTTCATCGTCGGACAGCAGCATCTGCATCAGACGATCTCGTACTTTTTGATTCTTGTCCGACAGTTCCGCCTCAAACAGTGTGGTGCCATCGCCCAGGTTGGGTAAACGGCGCACTTCCTCGAAAAAGTCCCAATACTCTTTGAATTCCGGCACCCAGGCCCAATCAAACCGGAACGACTCCTTGTCGGCACCAAATTTGTGATGCGCAAGCTCCTGATTCATGGTGTCGAGAATCTTCTTGCCATCGGTAATGGCCTGATAAATCTCGTGACACAGGTGAGTTACAAAGGTGTTGTTGAAGGTGGCCTTCAAATGCGTGAGCTTTTCCTGCTTTTCCACCAGAATGTTGTTCTTCAACCGGTTGTGGATCTTGTCGGCATCCCGGCTCAGGGCACAAATGCTGGAGAAGAAACGTGCGGAATGATTTTGCGTGTAGTCCGGCACATAGTACAGGCTGTCTGATTGATGCGCGCGCTGGTTGTGCTCCAACACCGCGCTTTCTATAGCGTGTGCTGTACTGTTTACTGCGGCGTTCACTTCGTCGAGTTCCAGACTCAGCGCGTCGGCTTTGATGCGCTGAGCACGGTCATCGGCTTCTTCCAGGCGGACATCCACGTCAAAATCCGGCCAGAGACTCACAATCTTGCGCAAGTTCGCTTCTTTTTCTTCCTGGACTTTTTCCGACACTTCCTGCCGGTTACTCAACGCGGTACACAATTCGCCGGACTTTGTCAGCTCGGTATCCAGCGCACCTTCCCGCTTGAGGGCCGCTTCAATCTGCTCGGTCAGGGCATCCTGCTGCTTCTTCAATTCCGCCAGTTTTTGTTCCAGCGCTTCAAAATCAGTGAGGTCGAGTTGGGCCAGTTTGACTTCCGCTTCATGCACTTCCCGATGCGTTTTGAGCATAATCTGCAGGCGATCCGCATAGGTCAGGCGCTGCACTTGATCCACCGCTTGCAGCAGCTGGCGGAAGTCCTGCATGTGGGTATGGTATTGATGCGCGCGCTCCATCAATTCCGTGAGTTCCTGCTGTTTCGCTTTCAAGGCCCGTTCCCGGGCTTCCTGACCAAACACGAGTTCACTGTCCGGCAGGTCACAGCGGTACATGCTGTACGCACCCGACCCCAAACCGTTGGCGGTAATGCCCCGGCGCGTCATTCGCAGGGCTTCTTCGTCTTGTACACGCACCACATTGCCGTAACTCGCCATGAGGTAATAGCGTGCGGTGGCATGGGTAAAGTCCATGACATGAATGATGGAGTCACGGTCGAGTTGCATCTTTTCGGCATCCCGGCGGGCTTTTTCGCCCTGAATGACCCGCACCCGATTGTCCCGGCCCGGCATTTGCCGGAGTAGTCGAATCGCCTCGGCTTCGTACTCCGGCTCCACCAGAATGGAGAATCGCGCGCCGCCAATGTACCCTTCGATGGCCGATTGCCAGTGCGGATCTTTTACTTCCACGTAATCACAGAGCACGCGGGGGTCCGCTTGGGGGCAATCCCGGCGCAGTACCTCCAGCGCTGCACGCACATAGTGCGGATAAGTCACCTGGCGACTTTCCAGACTGTCGATCTCCGCCTGCTTCTGTAGCTGTTGAGCCGCCAGCTTTTGTTGCAAGGCTTCCCGGCGGTGCGCTTCCTTACTGATCGCATCCCGCAAACTCACACCACCATTCAAATCCGGGTCATGCAGGCGACGATGCCATTGGTTGGCCAACTGCTGCAACGTGAGCGCGTCTTCCAAGTGCTTTTCCAGTGGGGATAGATCAATCCAGTCGCGCCCCAACAGGGCGGTAAAGTCTACTTTGCCCGTGGCTTCCATGGCCATAAACTGCTTGGCCAAGCCGGCCAGATCTACCGGCAGACTGTACTGTTCCTGTGCCGATCCCTGCGCGCTGATCGCCCGTTGAATCACTTCGGTGGCACGAAATGCTTTTTGCAATAGGTCGTTCTGCGTTAACAGTTGCGGAGCCTGTTCCTGCAACTGGCGTGTCAGCAACTCGATGCGTTTCTCCAATTCATCTTTCTGCTGCAAGGGTTTGAACCCCATGCGCTTCGCAGTGAGCTCCAGTAACTGTTCCTGAGTTTGCTCCTGGCGGGAACTCAGTGCCTGCTGGGATTGCTGCAGGCTTTCCTGTTCGTCCAGCAGTGCTTTTTGCTGCCGTTTGGCTTCCAGATAAATGTGCTGATCGTTCAGGTATTGATGCCGCGCCTGTAAGTAATGCAGGACGTTTTGCTCGATCCACTTGGCGATGTACTGATCCGTCTGTTGGTGCAACTTTGTGAGCAACGCAATGCTGAGCTTCAGGTGCGTGGCATCCGCCTCCATACTGTGGATGGTTTTCATCAAATCGGACACGGAACGAATCGCTTCACCCAGGTCTTTTTTCTCCAGAATTTCCGTGGCGACAAATTCGTTAATACTGCGGACCGGCTTGTAGGCCATAAAGCGGGAAAACGCTTTGGCCGCATGCATGGCTTCCCGCTCGGAGACACCCTCCCGCTTGCCCCGCAGAGCACCATAAAGCCGCTTCAGGTAAGCTTTCTTTGTGTCGTAGCGCTCGACCGAGGTTTCCCCGTACTTTTTACGCAGCTCGGTATAAATCTGATCCAGCGTGCACTGCCGTCGCTCGCCACCGGGCAAGGTTTTAATCAGATCACCCTCAAGAAACAACTCCACTTCCGGCAGCACGAAAAAGCTGAGTTCGTCCTGACGCGCAACCGAGCGATTACCCGCCCGGTCAAGATGCGCGCGTACTGCGATCAACGCAGTAAACGGTTCTGCCGTTTCCCCCTTGGTGGGGCAAAAGTACAGTGCGATGTAGCCATCGGTCGGGTTCAGGCGTGCATAACTGCCATCATCACAGCCCAGCACATAAGACGACAGCGTGCGCACGGTCTTGCCGCCTTTGCCGCGCTGGGTGGTTTCGTCCTGACCGGGATTGTAGGTAAACAGGTAATCATAGGCGGCGGTCATAACGGTTTGAATCGCATCGGCTGCGGTGGTTTTGCCCGAACCATTGCCGCCGGAAAACAGATTAATGGGGCCAAATTCAAACTCAGTGTTCGGGATATTTCCCCAATTCACCAGAATGCATTTCTTAATGAACATCCGTCATCTCCTCATCGCCGTCGAACGCAGTCGCCTCGGGAGCCGTGATCGCCGAGAGCACCTCGTCACTCACAAAGCTCACAATCAATGGGCGAATTCGAATCCAGGCGTTGCCGGTATCCATGTCTTCTTCCTGGTTAAACTGGATAAGGCGCAATTGGCGCAGCCGCTTGAATAGCTGTCGGCGCTCCGTCACATTGTCCGGTAACGATCGTCCCAGCAGGTTTCGCATGCCGATCACTACGGTTTCAAAGTTGAGCATCACACAGCCATTGTCATCCACCTCCCCTTCCCGAAGCGCTTTGTCGTATTGGGTACGTAAAACCAGGACCAATGCCACTTCCTGCTGGGTCAGGCGACTGCGCAAACCACCCGCCTGAGGGCCTTCCACTTCTTCATCCAGACCGGGTATCTCTGCCCCCGGCGGAAAAGCGCGCACATACTGGAACTGTCGATCATGCAGGAGTCGAATGCCAAGCACCGAAAGATAATCCGCCACCAAATCTTCCACGCGGATAAACCGATCGTAGAGCGTTTGTTCCACCTGGCTTTCGTCCCGGCAGAGTACGCCATAATCCAGCAGACGAATCGTCAGTTCGGTAAACTCCTGGAGCGTCAGCACGTCCCGTTCCAGGGAGGTACGCAGTGTATCCGTAATCAAGGTGGCATTATGTGTCATTGGGCTGAATCTTTTTCACTTCAATAATAAAGTCGTCGGCTTCGGTGAGGTAGGCGTTGCCAATGCGATCGCCGGTCGGGGTAACCGTGAAACGATAATCGCTGGACATCTGGTTCGCCGACGACAATTCAATGGCGTGGCTCGCCGCCAGCAAATCAGAGGCGGTCAGCACCGTCAGGTGTTTCGTGTGGATACGATCGCCATGGCTGAGCAGACGAACCACGTAATCTCTGGTATTGCGATCATTGATCACAAATGCCTGATCCAGTGCATTCTGAATAAACAACGTTTTCAGTGCACTGTCATCGGCGTCCGGCACATCCATGATCAGAGCATCTACCCGATGCACCCGTCGCGCTTTGTGCAAACGCACCTGGGCCGGGTCCAGAAGGCCAATGCGCACACTCGCCATACTGTCTCCCATGCGCATAAGTGCCTGATCGGCGTCCGCTGCGGGCAATTGGCGGATATGCTCACACACGGACACCAGATTGTTGTTCCGCTGACTGGCCAGATAGCTCATCTGACGAATAATGATGTCTGCGCGTTTGGTGAAGCTGCGCAGGGAAGAGCGCAATGCGGGAAGCATGATGTCACTGGCATGGGTCATCCGCAATACGATACGATCCAGCATCAGCCAAAGCAACGATTGGCCGGGCTCGACCATATCCGGTAACAATTCCCGCAACCGCCCTTCGGCGTTGGCCTTCCAGTGTTTGGGTTGCCGTTTGATCTGATCGATCAGGGAGAAAATGTCTTCCCGGTGCTTTTCCACACTGTCTGCCGACAGTCGAATGGACAGATCCGGCTGAAAGCGTTTCTCCATAAAATCAAAAAATTCGTCACTGGCCCGCTGAATCAGCTGCTCCAGATCCAGCTCCTTCACGAGCTGGCGCTTGCGGTCTTCCAGCTCGGCAATCACATCAGTAAAGTCGCTGATGATGCGCTCAGAATACTCATAGGCATCCAGCAGATCATGGGCTTCACCCATCTGCAAAAAAGCGCTCAGGGCATTGCGCGTATTGCGCGTATTTCGATGCCGTGTGCGCACCTGCGTGCCACGCAGTTCAACGAAAGGCTGGGTAAACAAACGCCCCACCCGGCTGAACCGGTAGCTGCTTTGCAAATTGGCCTCGTCCACCTGCATTTCCAGCCAGCCGTGATCAAGAAGTTGATTGAGCAGCAAGTTCGCTAACTCCCGGTCATTACGCGGGGTATATTCCGCGTCCGTCTCACTGTCTTCCGGCAGAGCCAGCGCCGGGGCACGGGTGATGGCTTCCATGAACACGTCCAGCAGTTGATCCCGTCGCAGGGCATGACCGTAATCCGCCATGGCGCTGTAGAGGCGGCGATACAGCAGACACAGGCACTCCATCGCCAGCTCGCGGAATTTGCTGCTGAGAGGCTTAAAAAAAGTGCTTCGCTGATCTTTAAAGAATGGCTCGCGGGGGCCATCACTGGGCAACATAGGCTCGGCTCAATGGAAAAAGAGCCGGGTATTATCGTCTTTATGGTCAACGCCAACAAGCCCAACATGGCCCTGGATAATTTGCATATTCCGCCGAATTCAACTAGACAATCAGTAAGTGGTTGAAAACAGTAAGCTGTTACCCGTGCCTGATCGGCAATTCAGGGTAAATCAGCCCGAAAAACAGCACTGAGACGGAAGATGGACAAAAAAGACTTCCTGAACAAAATCCAGAAAACGCGGGAAAAATTCAAACACAGCCTGCTGGACACACATCGTCAATTGGAAACGCTGCGCAGTCAAGCCGAGTTAACCGCGCCGGAGTTAAGCCAGCTCAAGGATATCAGTCACAAACTGGCAGGCAGTGCGACGACGTTTGGCTTTCCGGCGATATCGGACTTCGGCAGAGCCCTGGACACCAATCCGCTACTGAATGAAGCATCACTGGCAACGCCGTTAATCGCTCAGGATATCGATCTTCTCATTGGGGCGATTGAAGAGGCACTGCGCTCAGAGAAATCGCAGGACGACGCCCCCACCCCCTACCATCCCGAAAGCGGGACGCAATCGAAGAGTGTGTACCTTCTGGAGGATGACCCGGATCTCGCCGTATTGATACAAACGACGCTCACCATGGAAGGCTTTGATCTTCACTTGTTTTCGACCACAGAGGAAATCGACCGGGCGGTGGCGCAACAGCGCCCTTCCGCAGTGATTGTCGATATTATCCTGCCCGATGGCAAAGAAGCGGGCGTAGACTGGGTCAGACAACTCAATCAACGCGATATGGAGCCCATACCGATCATCTTTATCTCGGTCAAAGGCGACTTTGAAACACGATTAAAGTGCGTCAGGCTGGGCGCGGACTTTTACCTTCATAAACCGCTTTCAATCGCTCAGCTCAGAGACATTCTGCATGAAAGCATCTTTGAACGGCCCGCCGATCCTTACCGCATTCTGATCGTGGATGATGACCCGATTCTGGCACAAAGTTATCGGCTGGAGCTGGAAGACAAAGGCATGCGCGTAAACACAATCAACAATCCGCTGGATGCCATTGATGCGATTGAGTCGTTTCAGCCCGAAATCATCCTGATGGATATTCACATGCCGCACTGCAACGGCATCGAGCTTGGCCAAATCATTCGACAATGGCCGAGTTATGCCGCCATTCCGATCCTGTTTTTATCCTCGGAAAGTGATCAAGGAAAACAAATTCAGGCGTTACAACTGGCTGGCGATGACTTCATTCAAAAACCGGTAAAACCTTGGCAATTGCGGGCAAAAGTGCAGGCCCGCGCCAAGCACGCGCGCATGGCCAACTACCACACAGAGCTCATAAAAAAAGAACTGCGGCGAAGTATTCACCATAATCTGATCAGCGGGCTCCCCAACAAACAGCAACTTGAGATTTACATGGAGGATGTGTTCCGGGATGCTGACAATAACGCACCGACGCTGGTGTACCTGCTGTGGATGGACGTGGATCAGTTCGCCAAGTACAACGATGTGCTGGGGCATAACCAGGGTGACGAACTCATTTCCCGCATCGGCAATCGGCTGCGCAGCCAATTGGATGTCGAGGATTTTCTGGCGCATCCGGGTGGGGACGTATTTGTGGCTGTCATCAAACGATTCACTGCCGATCACCAGGCTGGCGAGCTCTGCCAGCGCATCAAAGCCGCCTTTCTCGCGCCGTTTATGATGGCCGACCAGGAAATCACCATCACCTTCAGCATTGGCATTGGCCGGCATCCGGACCACATCGACACCGCCAATCAGCTGATTATGGCATCGGACTGCGCGATGCATGACGCAAAATCACGGGGCGGCAACTGTTTCTCTTTTTTCAGCCCGCAGATGGTGGAAAATCAAGCCCGTCACCTGTTATTGGAAAGCAAGCTGCGACTCGCACTCAAAGACGATGCCAGCCTGTTCCTCATGTATCAACCCAAGTATTCAGCAGATGGGCAAGTCATCTCAGGGATTGAGGCGTTGATTCGCTGGCATCATCCGGAATTGGGACTGGTAAGCCCGTCGGAGTTCATTCCCGTGGCAGAACGCAGCGTGCTGGTGACACACATCACGTGCTGGGTCACAGAAAAGTGCTGCGCCCAGATACGGGCCTGGCTGGATCAAGGGCAACCGCCCATAAAGATCGCCGTGAACCTTTCCGCCCGGGATTTCAGCAGCCCACGGTTTGTCGACAAGCTCATCGCCATCACAAAACACTTTGACGTGAGTCCGTCCTGGATCGAACTGGAACTGACCGAGCGCACGCTGGCCTTTCAGGAGGACTTGATCATCGCCGAACTCAACCGCCTGACCGCAGCCGGCTTTTCCATCGCCATTGACGACTTTGGCATCGGCTATTCCTCCCTGGCTTACCTGAAAAAACTCCCAATCTCACTGCTCAAAATTGATGGCTCTTTTGTTCAAGGGATACCTCACGACGCCGATGACTGCGCAATTGCACAAACCATCATCCGGCTGGGTAAAACACTGTCGGTAAAGGTGGTGGCAGAGTGCGTCGAAACAGATGCCCAGGCTGAGTTTCTACAACAGAACGACTGTGACTACATACAAGGCTACCTATACAGTAAGCCCCTCGACCTGGACGCGCTGAATGCGCTGCTTAACCAACACACGCCCTGATCTTATGTTAGAAAAAAATGTCTGCTATACCCTGCTGTTGGCACTCACCACGCTACTGATTGCGTGCGGCGCGGAAGAAACCATCAATGAAGCGGGCAACACGCCGGCCAGTGAAGCCACACAGGCGCATCAACAAGCGGTTGCACGGTCACTCCCCCTCAAGAATCCCGCCAGTTTTGATCATGCCCAACGCGGTTTCATCACGTCGAGACCTCAGCTGGAAATCACAGATGCGAACGGTACGCTGATCTGGAGCCAGAAGCAGTACGAATTTATTGACGGCGATGCCCCGTCGACGGTCAACCCCAGTCTCTGGCGGCAGGCTAAACTCAATAACCTGCATGGGCTGTTCAAGGTGACCGACGGCGTTTATCAATTGCGTGGATTTGATCTGGCCAATATGACCCTGATCGAGGGAAAATCCGGCTGGATCGTGGTCGATCCGCTCACCACACCGGATACCGCACGCGCGGCGCTTGGTCTGGCGAATGAGACTCTGGGTGCGCGCCCGGTGAGTGCGGTGTTGATCACGCACAGCCACATCGATCATTTTGGCGGCATTCTCGGTGTGTTGACGCCCGATCAACAGCACGACCCCAACTTCCCGATTTATGCGCCATCGGGCTTTCTGGAAGAAGCCACCAGTGAAAACATCATTGCGGGATTGGCCATGGGTCGCCGTGCCAGCTATATGTACGGCAGGCAGTTACCGATAGACTCACGCGGGCATATCGGCTCCGGACTGGGCAAACAACCCGCATATGGACAATTTGGTATCCTGCCACCCACGCGTATCATAGAAGCGCCGTTCGAACAGCATGAGATTGATGGCGTTCCGGTGGAGTTTCAGCTCGTCAGCGGATCTGAAGCGCCCGCAGAGTTCACCTTTTACCTCCCGGAACAGAAAGCTTTTTGCGGTGCCGAGCTGGTCTCACACACCTTGCATAACCTGTACACCTTACGTGGTGCAAAAGTGCGGGACGCCCTGAAGTGGAGCAACTACATTGATGCGGCATCACGACGCTATTCCTCGGCAGAAGTGTATTTTGGCAGCCATCATTGGCCGGTGTGGGGCAATGAATCCGTCATGGCCTTTCTGGAACAACAACGGGATACCTATAAATACCTGCATGATCAGACGGTACGGTTGATGAATGTCGGCAAAACACCCGACGAGATTGCCGAGCAGATTACCTTGCCCGCCTCTCTGTCGGGCAACTTTTCAACACGCGGCTATTATGGCTCCATTCGGCACAACGTACGCGCAATCTACCAGCATTATCTCGGTTGGTATGACGCCAATCCCGCCACATTGAACCCCTTGCCGAAAACCGAATCTGCCGCACGTTATGTCTCGCTGATGGGTGGTGCGAGCCAGGTCATGGAAGCAGCAAAGGCCGCTGCCGATACTGGTGACTATCGCTGGGCAGCAGAACTCCTGGATAAACTGGTATTTGCCGAGCCGGAGAATACGGAAGCTCGCCACCGGTTAGCCGTCGTCTACGACCAATTGGGCTATCAGGCAGAATCCGCCCCCTGGCGAGACAGCTACCTCAGTGCGGCCTATGAACTTCGCCACGGTGCGCCAGAAACCGGCTTCGATATCCGGTTGATGGAGAACATCCTGATGCACACCCCGCTCGCACGCTTTTTTGATTCCATGGCCGTACGACTCAATGGTCCTGAAGCGGAAGATACACATCTGCGGGTGCGTCTCAATTTTCCCGATCAGCACGCGGTTTACCTGCTTGAAGTCAAAAATGCGGTATTACATCACCACAACCTCGCACCGGACACGCCGGAAACTGTGGCGATTGACGCGACGCTTACCATCACCAAGCCTCTGTTCGTGAAACTTTCCATTGGCGAAGCCGGACTAACGGATCTTTTATTGGATGATACGGTGCATCTGAAGGGGAGTAAGCTGGCTATGATCCGGTTTTTGACGCTCTTTGACCGCCCTGACGGCACATTTAACATCGTCACGCCCTGAGCAGGATTGATTGAGGGCGTTGTGCCCGAATTAGCGCAACCGATTAAACAATAATATGCCCGGTAAAAAGCATCGCTCGGTAAATTGCCCTTCACGGTGGATGAAGAGACGCGATACATTTCTACGCCGGGCAACCAACAATCATCTCGCAAGAGGACACTCACATGGCAGTTATTCCCGGCTTGGAAGCATCCTATCGACACTCGCAAAATGGCATGATCAAAGCAGACATGCAGGCAGCAGCTCGCGTTGCCAATAAACTCGGAGAAGTGATTATCTTTCGCTCCACGGGCCCCTGGGCAAAGCGCTGGATTGAACGTGGGTACCCGACCAAGAATTTCCATGTTAAAGGCAAAAGTTCTGACTGGGGACCACAGGCCGGTTTCGTGCCCTACCTGGGAAAATACAGCAAGGTCTGGCACAGCGTGGAAAAAGCAAACAAAGGCACCCGAGCCAATGATAAAGGCATTCACGAAGGCTTTGCCGACAAGCAGACGCTGGTATTGACCGACAGCGAGATCAACGACCAGCTCAACCGACCGGAAGAACGACCGGCGCGAACGGCACTTAAAAGCAAAACACAGATTCAGGGCAGCAAAGATCTTGTACTTATCGCGGTCGCCAGTGGCGGGGAGCGGGAGTTTGCTTTCAAAGCCAAGCATCGTGCCCAAACCAATGACTATGAAATCTGGTGTTATCCGGAAGGGGCAGGCACCAACTTTTTCAAGCTCATCGACACCAACCCGGAAGGCCCACTGGAAGTGATGATTTCCGGCGAGCGCGGTGCAGAAAAACCCATGACGGGGGATTATGATCTGATGGCCATTTGCCCCGCCTGGGCGAACTACGGCAGCCAGTCACCGCACGAAATCACCAAACCCGGCCTATTCTTTGGTAACCAGCAGCAACCCGGTCTGACCTTCCGTGCCGGTGTGGGCATGGACAACGTATTGGACCCGCGTCTGCATACCGGGGGCCGGTTTGATCACGGGGATTACCAAGGCACTCGCTATTCCGAACAGTCTCGTCAGAACCTGGCACAACAGAGCGGTCAATACGGTCCGCGCAACGAGCACAATGATATGGGCAATCTGACGCCACGTATTCTCCGGTGCATCAACCAGCTCAATGTCGAAATGGGTGCCACAGGCAACAAGTCGCCTTTTCGTCGAGTGCATCATAATGCCGAGTCTCACAGGCACAAAGGATTTGGCGCGATCACAGCCCAGGATATGCAGACAATTCAAAGCAACGGGTTCGGTGACGGTTTACCCTTAACCGTATTTCAGCCTGCGGCACTGACCCGCATTCAGCAGGGCCGGACGCCCCCCACCGCACGCTATACAGAGATTTGCACGCTGGAAACCTACGCCGAATTCCGCGAATACGCCAGCGCATTGAAAGCCATGGGATTCTATGTACCGCAAAGCTGGGTCTGGGGGTTGCCCGGCCACTGGGGATAAAAAGTTTCAATTGTTGTGGTCCGAAAAATTGTGTCCGCCGTACTTCTCATCACACCAAAACAAAACTCTCAGGAGAGGTACGATGAGCACAATTTCCACGCCCCTTAAGTTAATCGGTACAGGATTACTAGCCATGACACTGATCGCCTGTAACGACGACGATGACGACCATCCGGTGATGACCGACACCGGGACCAGCACCAGCCAATCCATTGTGGATGTGGCGAGAAGCAATGGCAGCTTCACCACCCTGATTGCCGCGCTGGAAGCCACCGGGCTCGATCAAACTCTGTCGGATGAGTCCGCCACGTTCACCGTATTCGCACCCACTGACGACGCCTTCGCGTTGCTCGGCACTGACACCATCAATGCCCTGCTGGCCGACACCGATACGCTTTCTGACATCCTCACCTATCACGTTATTTCCGGCAGCGTGAACGCCGAAGCTGCTGTGGGCAGTGCGGGTACGGCCGTCACCATGGTCAACAATGACGCTGCAGGCCTCTCCTTGAGTGGCAGCAATCTACTGGTCAACACATCGACGGTCACTGCGACCGACATAACCGCCAGCAATGGCCTCATTCACGTGATCGATGCCGTATTGCTCCCGTCCGCCGACAAAGGCGAGCCCACGATGGATATCGTTGACACGGCCATTGCAGCAGGTACCTTCACCACCCTGGTGACGGCACTGCAGGCGACCGGGCTGGACAGCACGCTGGCAGATCCCAACACCACCTTTACGGTGTTTGCACCGACAGACGATGCCTTTGCCAAGCTCGGCACGGAAACCATCACCAGCCTGCTGGCGGACACTGCGGCGCTCAGTGACATTCTACTGCAGCACGTCGTGTCTGGCGCGGAAGTGAATTCCGTCACGGCCTACACCCTGAACGGTCAGAAGGCCAGCACCGCCGGAGGTAAACTGGTCATGATATCGATTGATGAAAGCAGCGATGCTCTCATGGTCGGTGGCGCAACGGTCATCACCAAAGATATCTATACCACCAATGGCGTCATCCACGTCATTGATACGGTGATCACCACTGGCGAGACTCCCTGAAACAAGGGATCACACCCCGGTATCCAAGCGTACCGGGGTCACCTGCTGATTTCGGGAATATGACGATTAAGCGCTTCCAAAACAGCTGCTGGAACACTTTTGCTGCATAAAATATAACGAAAGTTCTCTTTGGGAGCATCCGCAAATCGAAGATACCGGAACTCTTCCGAGTCATAGTTCATGGACTTGATCAACCCGTCCGCCTCGTCCTCCGTAATAAAAAAGTAATCCGCCCGCCCCGCTCGTACCAGTTTGATCATCCGCGTGTTTTCAACGATCAGATACTTAAGCTTGGGCGACAACTTTTTAATCAACCCGTCGATATAGGCACCATAGGAATAACCGCTTTTTGCAATCAACAACAATTCCTGGCGTACCAGAATATCGGAGATGCGGGAAACCTCGCTGATTTTGTTATTGCTCGCTAACGCCAAGCCGATCGTTGCCGAATCCTGATAAATGGGTTTTGTATATCGCGCAAACGCCTCTCTCTCGGAATTCTTGAACCAGCCAACGGCACAGGCTTTTTCAGCGTTCAACTTCAGCAAGGCAAGCTGCCGATTAGAGGGTGTTTTGATCCATACATGTGGAATTTTTGCTTGAACAAATGCGTCAGAGGCTGGCGTGCCCGTGAGGCCACGCACGGTTCCATCACCCGACGAAACCAGATAGGGCAGGCGCTCGTTGTAGAGAATGCTGATTGACTCCTCCGCCACAGCGCTCTGAAGCAGAGGGAGCAAAACAAGCCAGAACAAACGATTTTTCTTCATGGTCAGCACACCTGACAAGGCAGAGAAAAGCGAAACTCACTCCCTTCACCCGCGACAGAATCACAGATCAGTGATCCACCCATCAAAGCCACCATTTTCTGGCTCAGCGCCAAACCAAGCCCGGTACCTTCGACCTTACGAGTAATCGAGCCATCCCCCTGTGTAAACAGGTGAAAGACTTTTGACTGGATATCAGCCGACATCCCTACCCCCGTATCACGAACCGAAAACGCCAGCACAATCACACCCGGATCTTCGTTTTCCGAGACCACACGCACGGAGACCGTGATTTCGCCTTCATTGGTATATTTCACGGCGTTATCGGACAGATGCATCAGAATCTTCTCAATCAGACAGACATCACCCATGAGCCGTTGAGGGATGGCACCTTCCTGCAGACAATGCAGCTTGAGCGCTTTGGCTTCCGCAGGCTCACGATAGGCGTGCTCGATACTTTCGAGTAGCTGAGTCACCGCAAACGGCCGCAGTACCGTTTTCAGGCGGCCAGCTTCGATCTCGGCATAATCCAGCATTTCGGTGATTTTCTTCAACAACTCTTCGCCAGAATCGACGATCGTGCCCGCCTGACTCTGCTGCCGAGCGTTGAGTGTGGAACGCAACAACAAGCGCCCCATCCCCAGCACGGCATTCAGCGGCGTGCGCAGCTCATGGCTGACATTCGACAAAAACTCGGTTTTCGCCTGATCGGCAGATTCCGCCCGCTTCCTGGCCTCAACCAGATCTTCGTTCATCTCCACCAGTTCCCGGGTTCGCTCAGTCACCCGATCTTCCAATTCATCGTTGAGTTTCTGGCCCTGCCGCATTTCCTTAAAAAGCAGCAAACAGATACACACCACCACCAACAAGGCCAAAAATAATGCCAGCAGCGTTTGTTGCGTGAGCCGGGTCAATTCCGACCGGCGTTCAGCCCGCTGCTGGTTATCCACATTGATCAATGTGACCGTCGCATCACGCAGAGAGGTTTTTACTGGTGTCAGCAACTGCTGCAGTGACGAAAGTTCCAAGGGGGATAACTGCTCCAGGTCCAACACCCTTTTCTCTGCCGTGCGCAGCACATTACCCAGGCGATCCGCTGCGCTTTTCAACAGTGGCAGTTGCGCAATTTCCAGCGAGTGGTTTTGGGTCAGGTTATCCAGAGAAGCCCAAAAAGCCCAAACGATATCAAATTGATCAATAACCTCATCACTGGACACCAGGCGATGTTGATTCTGATACTGGGACAGGTTCAGCAACAATTTAAGATGGCTTTCTTCCGCCTGATAGAACATCCAGAAGATTTCAGATTTGACGAACTGATTGAGCTGCTGACTGGTACGATACACCCCATAGCCGCTGTAACAGGTAAAGATCACCAACGCACTGACAATACAGACCAGCACCAGGTAACGCAGACGGATGGGCGCTTCCACTACTGAACCTGTATCTCGGTAATCTGCCAGATGGAGCGACGGAAAAACACCTCTTGCTGCAGTTCAGGATGCGCATCAAACGGGTACATGATCCAGACCGGACCACGCTCGCGAATGCGCATCTTTTTTCCATCCTTTTTAATCGCAAATATGGTTTGAAATCGATCCATATCCTCGATGGGGATCTCAACGCTGTACCCATCCAGCGCACGGGCCTTCAGCGAAGATCCTTCATAACCGAGGCGATTAAGCACATCCATCACTCTCGGACCCGTAAACACAAACTTGCCGTCCAACCAGGGTACCGATGTCTGGATGTCATGCTGTGGCAATGCTTCCAGCATGGGGAGATCAAACGCCGCTCCCCCTGACAGGTTAGTCTGGCTTATCGCACCCGACACGGTCATGATCACCTTGCCCGCGGGTTTGGGTAACGCGTGGCCGGCGGCAGAGGCCTGGGAGGTCCAGACCAGCACGGACAAGGTGACACACACCCATACGCCCCACATACACACGCCCTGCATGCAAACGCCTTGCATCCAAAGACAACAATCCTTCCACAGGGCAACACGGCCAGACCTTTCGGACAACATAGGCTCTTCTCTCTCCAGCAATTACACCTGAACACACTTTCAAGCTTAGTCTGGTTCGGAGCCGCTCGCAAAAAAGCCGGGCGAACCCGGCTTTTAGTCACTGATCGAGAAAAATTCCCGAAAACCTATTGAAGTTCGCTGATTCGATAGACGGTCTCGTCATCTCTCACATCTTCTTTCGGGTCGATGGCAATCTGTGTGGGATAGCCTTTCTTGGTTTGATACTGGGCGGAAATGAAAAATGCCGTATCGATGCCCTCCTTAATAAACTCAAACCACTGATTGATCGTGCGTTGCTGCGCCAGCGCTTCCGCATCCAGAGCAACACCACTGGGCGTATAAAATGCTGAGGATACCTGGTCATCAGTAACCACCACAACCACATCTTCCAATTCATCACACTCATCACATTCTGTGTTAATCGTGTAGAGATAATTGGTTAATCCGGTTTGAGTCCAACGATTCAGGTTTTCCTGCTGAGTGATGTAAAGCGGATTTTCCTCCAAAGGCACCTTCTCCTCTTCCGCGTCTTCATCGGCTTCCTCTTCTTCGGTTTCTTCCGTTTCCTCGATCAGCTCCAAACCAGGCACACCGTTCTGCACCCATTCCGCAGGAATTTCATTACCATGCTCTGTCAGGCGTTCATCCTCTTCTTTGAACACGGCGAATTGAAAGGCCTGGGTTTTACACTGGTTCTTATCAAAGTCACTGAACAGCTGATCATACACACACACTTCCAATAGCAGCTGGCTGTACCGCTGATCGATAAACGCGCGATTGCCATCACCATTCGCCGCACAGTTCACCGCATTGGTTTCTATGTTGCACGAAAAGGTGGCAACGCTGCCACAGGGAGCCCCTTCCTCAGTATCAGAACAATTCAGCTCCAGCAGTTTAACAATGGATTCAAACCGTTGAGTCCCCAGAAATACCCGGGTTTGATAATCTTTCGTCGGGCTCCCGAAATTCACATTCCAGTCGATCTGCAACACCTGCTGCCCGCCGCTTTCTGTCAGCTGCACCGCCTTCACGGCCTGGCCGTTCACCGTCGCTGCGGAACTGTTCAGTGTCACAAAGCTTCCTGAACCGCCGGTTTCACTGCAGCCTGACGTCCAGGCCACCATGAGTCCCAGCCCTAACGTTGCCAGTGTGTTATTCAGGCTTTTCGCCATAGTATCCAACCCCAACTTGTATCCTATCTCAACGTGTATCCAATCCCAACGTGTATTCAATGCCTGCTGGTACCAATTCAAAACGGCATCCCAAACATGCAAACCTGCATTGTAGTGGCTTTCTGACCGTCAGGTTGTTAGCTTGATCTCATTTAGCCAATTTATTCCAGCCTAAATCACACAGTATAACCCGCCTGCTCATTTCTGAGACAAACTGACCAAAAAATCCACTACCATTTGCCCATCAATTCCAGTACATTAGATCGTTTAATCCAACAATAACAAATCAAACCAGCGCGCCAGACTCTGGCTGGCAGCAGGCTCAGCCTGCGTAACAGATAAGATCCTGATTATGGACGTGGTAGCAATCAAAAATATGCTGTCCGGGCTTGAAAATGCGGGGGTTGCCGCATTTGAACTGGCCATCGAAAACGGCCTTCTGGCGATCCGTCATCGTACCACCGCGCTGCTGACTTTCTTTCAAACGCATGCCAACAGCGTGTCCGAAGAAACCCTGCGAACAGCCATCAAACAGAGTCTCGCCTCCGGAGAGATTGACGAAACGCTTACCGTCATCGGCCAGTTTCATCATGAGCATGCCACCATCCACTGGCAATGCCAGCTGACCCCGATTCGACAGGCCGTAGACGAACACTTGCTGATCGCCCCTGACTTCAATCATTTTGACCGTTTTCTTTCCGTGTTGACCTGGAAGTGGCAGCAACACGACCTGAACGAGTCATTTTTTCGGTCCATCGTCGAAAACTCACCGGACATCATCGCACGAATCGACCGCAGCCTGACCAACATCTATGTGAATGAAGCCGTAGAAGCCTCTTCCGGTCTGTCCGCTGAAGCCTACATTGGCAGATCATTCGAGGAAATTGACAGTATTCCTGCCAGCTTGGTGAATTACTGGCACACCACCTATGAGCGTGTTTTCGCCACCGGACAACCGGCGAAAAAAGAGTTTGATTACAAAACACCTGCCGGAATTCGTTCCTTTATCTCCACCGTCGTTCCGGAATTTGATGACAAAGGCAAGGTCGCCACGATTCTGAGCATCACCCGGGATATCACTGAGTTAAAGCAGCTGGAGCATGAATTGCAGATTCTGGCAAAAACCGACCCGTTGACTGAACTGCTTAATCGCCGTCAGTTTATCGTCGCTGGTGAAGAAGAAGTGTCGCGGGCACGACGGTATGCAACCCCATTCACTGTACTGCTCATTGATATTGACAACTTTAAACAGGTGAACGATACCTACGGGCACGCCGAAGGTGACTCCGTACTGGTGGATATCAGTGCGGTGATCCGCCAGGAAGTGCGTGACTCCGACATCACGGGCAGACTCGGCGGCGATGAGTTCTGCGTCATTCTGATCAATACCGACATGGAAGCTGCCCGCCATACTGCACAGCGCATACGCGCCCGCATCGAAACCCTCACAGGAAAAGAGGATAAACCGCTGCCGATCAGCGCGAGTATTGGTGTCGCGCAATGGGAGCCGGATGAGCCTGGCTTGATGTCAATCATTCAGCGCGCCGATCGATTCATGTATGAAGCAAAACACAACGGTAAAAACGCCATATTCACCGGCTAGGGTGAACGGGGGGACGCCTGTTTCAGCACTGTACCTTTCTGGAAAACTCGCTAAAATGGATTTACACTTACCGGGCGAATTACGCATGTTTAATTGGCTTCGCCTGACGCTATCATGGATGATCTGGGGTATTTTCTTGCAATAGTGCGTGAAGTGGCAAGTAAGCAAAAGCATTAAGAATCACATTTGATTTCCTGAACACCGTTCGTATTCAGTGGGGCTTGATACAGGGGCTAATGCGAATATCAGGAAAAAATATAAGGAGAAAGCGATGAGCAACACATTTAAAGTGAGTGAAAAAACGCCGTCACGCCTGGTCAAGGTGTCATTGGCGTTTTCATTTGTCAATTTTCTGGTAAGCGGCGTGAACAGCAGCACGCTGCTGGCGTTCCTGGTATTTACCGCAACCGTTTACTTTTCCGGGCGCATCGCGCTGATGCTCGGCAGCCACGCACTGAAAATGGTGCCGGAAGTGGAAGACCTGAAACTGCCGCTTCTGGGCTTCTGTGCCATTCAGATCGCGATCGTAACATTCACGTACTCGTGGCTGTTCGGCGCGTTCTATGTTGCGGTATTCGCAATCTACATGATTTCGCCCTATGATCGGGACTGGCTCTTGGGCTCTTCCAAAGTAGTGGTGGTCGGCAACAAGCTGGAGTACCGCAAAGAAGCGATGTGAGCCAGCGATGCCGCGAATCAAAAAATGCAGCCCGGAGCTGCATTTTTTTTGCCTGCTCAGGCAGGATAGCCGGTAATGTCCTTAATGGACCGGTAGAGCGGCTGGAGCTGTGGATACATTTTCAGGTACACCTCTCGATACAACCGATCATACTTGGCCACACGCACCGGGTCAGGATGAAACACTTTGCCCACCCGGGTCATCCCCTGAATGGCTTCATCAAAATCGGCATACCAACCCAGTCCTACCGCCGTGTCAATGGCTGCGCCTAACCCAGAGGTTTCATAGGTGTGGGGTCGCTCGGCAGGTAGGCCAAAAATATCGGCGGTGAGTTGCATGGCAGCATCACTTTGGGAACCCCCACCGGCAACCCGCAACTTGCGTACTTTTACGCCACTGCGCTTTTCAATCCGTTCTTTTCCTTCACGCAGGGCATAGGCCAGCCCTTCCAAAATGGCCCGATAGATATGAGCGCGGGTATGCACATCGCCAAATCCGATGATCGCCCCTTTCGCCTCCGGACCAGGATCTCGTACACCCGGCGACCAGTAAGGTTGCAGCATCAATCCCATGGAACCCGGTGGTACTGCCCCCACTAACTCATCAAACAACGCTTCAGGCTCAATACCACGCTCCTGCGCAATGTGCTGCTCTCTCAGCCCAAACTCTTTCTTGAACCAGCTCACCATCCAAAAGCCACGATATATCATCACTTCCGTGCAATACGCATCAGGAATCGCCGAAGGGTATGGCGGCATAAACCGCGTTGGCTCAACGTAGCGCTGGCTGGTGGTGTTGATCGTCGCCGTTGTGCCATAGCTCATGCAGGCGATATCCGGCGCGTTGCCGCCTGAACCGATAATTTCACAGGCTTTGTCGGAGGCGGAGGCAATCACCGGTGTGCCCACTGGAATACCCGTATGAAAGGACGCCTCAGGGGTAATCTCACCCAGTTTTTGCCCCGGCTGAATGAGTTCCGGCAGCTGATCACGGCGAACCGGTAACACACCCCAACGCCAATCCCGCTCGGGTGCCCAGCGCAGCTTTTTATAATCAAACGGGATATAACCCACCTGACTGCCAATCGAATCTTTGTATTGCCCGGTCAATCGGTAGTTCAAATAACCCGACAACAATAAAAACTTATGGGTTTTCTGCCAGAGGTCAGGCTGATGGGTAGAAATCCAATTCGCCTGTGCTTTTTCACGAAAGCGTTTGATAATATCCTGTACACCCGCCATCTTGAACAGCCAGCCCCAGATTCCGGGCACCGGCCCCTTGGGTGGCTCTGTGCGCTGGTCAAGCCAGATAATCGCTGGCCGCAACGGCTTTCCGTCGCGATCCAGATTCACCACGGTGCCACGCTGGGTCGTGACCGACACGCCCTGTACTCGCTCTCTGGCAATCGAGGTGCTGGCCCACAACTGATCACACGCTACTTTCAGGGAATCCCAGTAATACTCCGGGTGTTGCTCTGCCCAGCCGGGCTGGGAAGAAAAATAGGGCTCAATTTCCTGTTTTCCTTTCGCCAACAGGTTACCGTCGCGGTCAAACAGCAGGGCACGAATGCTTTGCGTGCCGTTATCGATTGCCAGGAGTACAGCTTGATCATCCTTCATCTCGGTTTTACCACCCATCATACCACTTCTACGCTTTCTGGTGTGTGCGCATGCTGCACGCGTTCCGGTTGTGCGGGCTTGGTTCCCGCGCCCGGCACCACACAGGGTCGACCGGGAATGCCGAAAAATGTCGACCAGAGGGACAGATAGCGCGCCCATTCCGTTTGCCACTTCTCTTCAGACCAGCCCAGTCGTTTCTGGCAAATCGTTCGGATGTTCTCCTGCCATTCAGCCCCTCCTTGATTCAGCAACAAGCCGATGCGGGTACGGCGTAGCAACAAATCATCCAGATGGACAACCATTTCGTTGCCCGCAACCCAGTCCAACTCCAGCCAGAGGGTATCTGTCCAACTCACTCGGGCATCCAGCGCAGGTCCCGCGGTGTCCAGCGAATCCAGCAACGCGCCCACAGACACGCCATAGCGGCCGCATAGGCGATTAAACGCCGTCTCAGACAAACGGTCTGGCTTCTGGCGAGCCGCTTGCCGTTTAAAAATCGTGGTGTCCAATGCCGTCTTTTTCTCCGACTCCGGCAGGTAACGCATGGCCTGCTTCAACACGTCGAGCGCAATAAGACGGAATGTCGTGAGCTTGCCTCCGGCCACACTGATTACGCCCTCATCATCCCAGATGGAATGTTCACGTTTTTCACTGGAGGGGTTCAGTGCGCCGGTACCCACCACCGGCCGAACACCGCTGTAGCTGGCAATGGCATCCTCTGCCGTGAGCTTCGCGCCCGGAAACTGGTGATTCGCAGCATCCAGCAGGTAGGCCACTTCCTCTTCGGTGATGGCAATGTCACGGCCCTTTTCCAAGGTATGATCCAAATCCGTCGTTCCCACCACGGTGACCCCTTCCCAGGGGAAAAGAAACACCGGGCGTTTGTCTTTGGGGTGGAAAAAACTGACGGCATACGCAACAGGAATGCGCCACCCCGGAAAGACCAGATGACTACCCCGTAACGGGCGAATCACCGCCGCCTTACCCAGCTGAGCACGGAGTTCATCGGTCCAGGCACCGGTGGCGTTTACCACGGCTCGTGCGGTGGTTGAATACGTGCGCCCCGTCACCTCATCCTGCAATACCAGTGACTGAACGCCGGTTTGAGATGCACTCCCCTGAACACTGGCACACAGATAATTCAATGCCACGCCACCTTCGGCGACACCTTCATGCAACACACGCAGCACCAGTCGCGCGTCGTCTGTCACCGCATCGCCAAACTGGGTTTCCCCCAATAGATGATCGCTGCGAATGCCTGGTGCCTGAAACACCGCATCCCGCGGCGGATGAAGTCGATGATTCCACTTTCGCGCCATCCAGTCATAAAAGGTCAACAGAAAGTTGAAAATGCGGGGTCCGGGAAACATGCCCTTATAGTGTGCCATCAAAAACTGCAGAGGCTCCACCAACCCCGGCACCTCCTGCATGAGTCGCTGTCGTTCGCGCACCGAATCATAGGTCAGCCCAATCTGGCCGCTTCCGAGATAGCGTAAGCCACCGTGCACCATTTTTGAGGATTTGCTGGATGTCCCCCAGGCAAAGTCTTTCTGCTCCACCAACAGCACCCGATACCCCTGGCGCACAGCCTCCCGGAATACGCCCGCGCCAGTGATTCCCCCACCTATCACCACGAGGTCCCAGTCTGGTTCTGCACGCTGAGCAGCAGGCGGCGCAGTCAGCAATGATTCAATGGCTTTCTCCCGCCCACCGGGCAGCCATAGCCCGGCCAACAGTGTTTGATCGATCATGGAGTTCTCCTCGGTATGCCGTTGAGATGAGGTTTCGAATAGGGTTTAGTCCACTAACAGCGTGCCCGGATTCATCATGCCCTCCGGATCAAACTCCCGCACAAGACACTGAATCGCCGACATCCCCAACGGCCCTTTTTCCACGGGAAGGAAAGGCGCATGGTCTTTGCCGACACCATGCTGGTGACTGATTGTGCCCCGATTGTTCACGATGATTTCTGACGTTGTGCGTTTTAACTGCTCCCACCACGACTGCGTTTGTTCATAATCCTCGCCGGTACGAAACACATAGGTCGTGTAGATACTGCAACCCTGTCCGTAAAAATGTGAGAGATGTGTGAACACGTGAACATTTTCCCCAGTGGTCTGGAGCCCGCTACGCAAATTGGCTTCAACCTTCTCCATGAGATTGTCCACATTATCCCAGTCTGTGGCGGTTTCCAACGTATCCACGGCATAGCCATACTGCCACAGCGCTTCCCTCAGATAGGGCATGTTGAAGCGTTTTTCAGCCCATTTATCACCCAGCTTGGTGCCGGTATACACGCCCTGGTGTTTTTTGCACACCTTTTTAAACAACGCCAGTGCAGAGCTGAACTGAGCGGAGCATCCTGTAATTCCGGCGGTCATCATGCACTTACCCTTGTCAGCGCCACGGAAGGACAGGTATTTTTCCAGTGCATTGATCAGCGAAGCATGACCCGCGAGGGCCAGCTGGGTTTCTGTTTCCACCGCATTACTCAAGCGCAACATGGACAGCTGCACCGACCCCTGCACTAACTCGCGCGCAGCCGCTTTCGCTTTCTGCCAATCAGGGAAGAACACCACAAAAAACTTTTCTTTCACGGCAATGGGTTTAACACGCACTTTGACGCTGGAAATAATCCCCATACGCCCCTCTGAGCCCAGCACCATTTCGCGGATGTCCGGCCCGGCGGAAGACGCAGGAATGGTCGGAATTTCCATCCGCCCTTTCGGGGTTTCTACCGTCCCCCCTGCAAACATCTGCTCAATCCTTCCGTAACGCAGCGACTGCTGGCCACTGGAACGACTGGCGACCCACCCACCGACCGTAGAAAGCTCAAACGACTGCGGGAAGTGCCCGAGCGTGTAGCCCCGCGCGCGTAACTGCGCTTCCACCTGCGGTCCCGGGGTCCCTGGCCCGAATGTGGCAACCAGGCTTTGCTCGTCCAGCTCCATCAAACGATTCATTCGCCCGAGATCAATCGTCAACACGGGCTTGTCACCGTGCAAAGGATTGATGTGGCCGGCCACACTGGTTCCCCCACCATAGGGAATCACGGTCACGTTGTGCTGTTTTGCGTAGTCCAGCAGAGTCGCGATCTGATCCGGCGTTTCCGGAAACGCCACGCCATCCGGGAACACACCGAAATCACCACTCTTCATGGCCAGCCAATCCGGCAGGCTTTGGCCTCGGGCATGGCGCACACGCGTATCCGCCGACGTATCTACCCACTCATGAGGTGGCAAACGGGATTCTGGCACCTGAGCCAGCACGTCATCGAGTGACGCATCCTTTAACCGGCTTGCGAGCCGAATTCTGTCAGACAGAAACTGAATGCCATTATCCGGCAAATCCATCTGAAAACTGTCATCTCCCCAACCATTCCAGCGACGCATACAACCTCCCATAGTGATCATTCGTGCAAAGCGATGAGCATATAATATAAAATAATCAGATTACGTCACTGACGAATGGGGACAAGCCCATCATCAAATTGTGACACCTAACCCTGAGGACGTGGATTCAACCGAGCATGACGGATTCTCCCCGCACCGCACACAGCAACGCCCAACACCTGGGATTCGCCTCCTGCGCCGCAGTGAACCAGTACCTGCGCACCGCCAGGGATATGAATCTGGCCATTGATTCAGCGCTGGAAGTCGCGCGCGTCAACAAGAAAGATCTGGAGAAGGAAAGTAACCGCATCACCGGTGAGCAGTTTCAAGCCATCATCAAACATTTGATCGAAACCTCTCAAGACTCACTTCTGGGGCTGAAAAGCGGCCGTTATGTCCAACCCGGTTCTTACGGCGCACTCGGCTACATTGCCATGAGCTGCGCAACGCTGGGGGATGCGATCGAACGCATCGTTCCCTATGAAAAACTGGTCGGTGACATGGGCGTGACCACCCTGGAGCGCGAAGGCACTAATTTACGGATACAATGGCATTGCGCCTACCCGGACCCCGTCGTTCGCCCTCATATGATCGATAATGTGCTCAGTTCGTGGCTGACCTATGCACACTGGCTCGCCAACAAGCAGTCCCCCCCGGTGGAAGTTCGACTGGAGCGCTCCCAACCAGCCAAAGAAATGATCCAAGCCTATCAAGACACCTTTCTCTGCCCAGTGCACTTTGAACAGGATCAGAACAGCATAGTCTTGCCGGTCAGTTTGTTGGATATGCCCCTGCGACAACCAGACACCCAGATTCGGAAAACCATGGAAGATCATGCCCAGGTACAAATGGCTACCTTACATGAACAGGAGACGCGCCTGATTACGCGCGTCAAGAACGCCATTCTCGTGAAATTGAAAGAAGGTATTACACGCAAGGACATGGTGGCTGAACAGCTAGGGCTGAATGCACGAACCCTGCAACGCCGGCTGGCAGAAGATCAGGTCAGCTATCAACAACTGCTGGATGACGTAAGGCAGGAATTGGCGAAGGATTACCTCAGTCGCAGCGAACTTCCCTTTCAGGAAATCGCGTTACGACTCGGCTTCAGTGAAGCGCGCTCCTTTCATCGCAGCTTCAAAAGCTGGACGGGCGAAACGCCGGGCGACTACCGAAACCGCACAACCAAGCGGTAAACACATTCCCCGCGCCTCAAATCACTTCATTCCGTGTCGCTCACGGTTGTTCTGTTTCTCTTCTTCGTTTTTCCGGAGTAACACATACACAGCGCCTGTCCCGCCATGCTGTTTCTGGGCGGAATGAAAGGCCATGACGTCCGGCAGATCCGGTAACCACTTGTTCAAGTAGCTCTTCAACAGTGCCACCTTTTCCGGATTACGCTCGCCTTTCCCATGAGCGATCAGCACCGTGCGCAAACCATACTGCATACAGTCGCGTACAAATCGAAATACTTCGCGCCGGGCATTTTCCACGGAGTAGTGATGCAGATCCAGGCGAGCCTCAATCATATACTTGCCCAGCCGGAGGTTCTTGTACACCCCGTGCTGAATGCCATCACGCTTGAACTCCAGCAAATCATTCGGCCCCAGCAGCTCAATATGCTCGGTATCAGACAGTGGATTGGTCTCCAACTTACCTTCTTTCGTCGCGGCCTCCCGGCGCATTAAATGGCCCGGTGTCAATTCCGCCTTTTTGTCGAGGTGCGCTTTCTGCTGGCGAGACAACGGTTTCACGTCTCCCATTTCCGCCATAAACTGATCGCGTGCACTTTTTTTCTCGGTCATCGGGTCATCTTACTCCACTGCAGAGCTTCGATTATATCCAACGGGGACACCCTCTGTCAGTGCTGCCCCACCGGATTTTGTCTATACTCAGAAAATAACCCCAGTACTCTGAATATAACCCCAGTACTCGGAAAATAGCCCAAAGTGCAGGTGACCCTATGACGGAACCCATTCCGGACATTCCCATTCCGATCATTGATGATGTCAGCCATCGCCCGCACCTGGCGAAATGGCAACGCCTGGTGGATGCCGCAGCGGCACAGTTTCGGGCAGACCTGTGCTGTATTAAATCTTCAGAGTCAGACGGGCTGGAAATGTTGGTTCTGGGGGGTAAAAAAGCGCCTCACTTCCACCGGGGCCAAATGATCGGCAGGTACCAGCGCAGTTACTGCGAAAACATCGTCGCGCATCAAACCGCGTTTATCGTCCCTGATGCCCGCGCTGACAACCTGTGGCGGTCTGCCTACGAGTTTGAATCTGCGGGATTGATCAACTACTTTGGCATGCCGATATTCAATCCGGACGAATCGCTCTTCGGCACCTTCTCGCTGTGCCACTCACTCCCGCAGGACTATTCGGAAAACCAGATCAATCTGGTCTCTGTCTTGAAGGAAAGCCTGGAGTCCGACCTGGCGATGGATTACTGGCAACAGAAGTTCATCTCTCTGGCAGAGACCGACGACATCACCGGACTGCCCAATCGCCGAGGCTTTTTTGCACAGAGCCAGCGGATGTATGAAATGGCAAAAAGGGAAAAACGCGACCTGGTGGTGTTCTGTTTTCGTTTACTGAACCTGGACGGCATAAAAAAACAGCACGGTAACCATGAAGCCGAACTAACGCTGGCCTGCTTTGCCGCATCACTCAAAGAAAGTACACGGAAAACCGAAGTGCTGGGTCGCGTGGGTGCGAACCTGTTTGTGGTGATGTCCCTGCCCTCCAGCGACCTGTTCTGCGACCGGGTTATTCCCCGTATCCAGGCCGACATCAAGTCACGCAGTGGCGGACTCAGCTTTTCCACACAACCACTTTACACCATGGCCTACGACACCTTCTCTCCGCCGCACCGCGATGGTTTGGAAGCCATGGTGAAATCGCTCAGCGAGCAGACGACTCGGGCACCCGAGTGAGTTCGCTGGCGTCAGTGTGCGCGAAGTCTTTACCATAAATATGCAATGATGACGTTTGCTCATACACCAACCGGTCCGTGTGCACCCGCATCGTCATGGAGAATGCGACCGTTTGAGCGTTATCCGCCATAAAGGGCGTCTGCATAATCTGACCTTCCCCCTGCACGCTCGCACCGACCGTGTAAGACATACCCTCTGCCTCACCCGTGGCCTGCCCCACTGCATGCACGCTGACGCCCCGGGGTATCACAAAACAGTGCCAGACCTGTTCTGTCTGCGCTTCCCACATCCAATAACCGCTCTGGTCGTGAATTCGCTTGCCATCACGCAAGCGATGCACCTGCTGTCGATAGTGGAGAACAGAAAAACGCTGCTCCTCCGCATTCACCACTTCACCGATGGCCGCGAAAGAAATCTCCTCCCGGTACTGATTCTCCTCCGTACCGTCCGGTTCCGGCGCGATATCCACTCCGCGCTGACCTTCCCAGCACCCGATCAATTCGGACAACGGCCCATAATCTATCTTTGACATTACAATCACCTGGCTGCTTGAATTGGGGTTAATCATAGCACGGTGTGTTCTGCTCAGCTCACACACCGAAGCGTTACCTAAAGCTTTAACCAGAACTGCTCGGCGAGTGCATTGGTTTCGTCGCTCAGCGATGCATTTTTCTCAATGGTATATACCGTGCGCCCTTCCAGCTTTTTCAGGGAGTCTTTCACCAGCGCGTGATTGTTAAAAAATTCAAGGAACTGATCATAATGGTGCGTAAAAGCATTGTTCAACAGGTCAATCAAATCCTGCCGTTTGGGTGAGACAAAAAAGTACATGGGGAGTTTATACACAACCAGCAACTTATCATCCACCAGCATATTTTTATCTGAGCATCGGTAGTGTTCATCCAGCGCACAACGAGCACCCAGCTCACCATACGGCTCGATCACCGAGCGTGGAAACAGATCTGCCCGACCGCCATCCACCAGCTTAAAAATACTCTCAAAATTGGCGACGGTTTTCATGTTAACGAATCCACCGCCTTCCAAAATGGGCACGTCTCCCCATCCTTGCCCTTGAATCACCTTAAACGCCTGAAGCTCTGCCAACGGCATGCCCTTTTGCAACTTCGCGCTCACCTCGTTGTTCGTAATAAACACCCGATGCCCAAGCAAACCACGCAGGATGGGGAATCGAATGGGCGTAATCCGGCTTTCTATTTCTGCCGTCGCTCCCAGCCAGTCCACATCATAATCCCCTTCTTGAATTTGAAGCTCTTTACGCGTTTGTGCCTTGGCGGCGCTGTAGGGTTGCAAATCAGCCTTTTCTCCTGAGAGCTCAATCAGAAATCTGAGCAGCTCCACCGAATATTGATCCAATACAGAACCACTGCGCAGTGCAGCGTGCTTTACCTCAATGGCAGAAACACTCAAGGAACTGAGACAAAAGGAAACGAAGAACGCGAATAACCACTGCTTTTTCATAGGTGCCTCCAAAAACGTGTTTGAAATCACCGATCCCTGGCTGTGATTGTGGACGAATCACAAACAGTATAGTTGTTAAAAGCGCTCTGATAAAAAAATGTCGATCTCATACACTGTGAGGATAGCCAGTGTAAGAGTCGTTGATTCATTGTTGGTGCTTCGATTACGCCCAGTGAAAGCGAGCGAGGATTGTCGACGGATGCCCCAGTCTCTAATTCGTTTCAATATGGCTGAGCATTGCTTTGAACGCCCTTGAAATTTTAAATTCAACAACCTTATCTAAAACAGAACCAACTATTGGAACATTCATATGCCCTTCGGATACCCACAATACTTTGGTTTTTCCATCGACCGCTTCCATCGTGACCTCCCCCTTATCATGACGCATTGGGATTGGGCTCGTTTCCTCAATCAAATAGTTCATAACCGAAGGACTCTCGTACCGCGTTATTCGCTCTATGAACTTGAAAGGGCCAGCGACTATTTCTCTTAACGCTCCCTCGCCATTCTTATCGTGCTTCCCTTCTTCAATTAAACTCGAATCGTTTATTCCTGGGAACTGCTTATAATTTGCATGATCAGTGATTGATTTAAAAACGTCATCGACACTTTTATCCAGGATGCATTCGACTCTAATTTTGAACATTGTCTATATTCCTTGGCAGTTAACGCTGCGTACTTGAGAAACATGCAGTTGGTGGCTTTTCCTGTGACGCCCCTTGTCAAACGAAGCCGCTCCGCGGCAGAATGCCCGCCCTTGTACTACTTTCTTCTTACACTCGCTTCCGGCGGGTATGAGGAGAACGCATATGAACAGCCAAGAACAAGCCAGCTTCAATTCACTGTACCAACAGTATATAAACGAACTCTCCCTGCAAGGCAAGCTGTCACGCACGATCGAAAATACGCTGCGCGATTCATTGGTTTCTCTGGTGCCAACGCCCGCCACAACGAGCAAATTTAACTGACAGCAATTTAGTCGCGCAGCGCAAAAGCGGTGACAGTTAAATTTGTCCGTTGGAGGCGCTTGTTAAAATCACTCACATATGCAACCATAAAGAAACCATATTGCAACCATTGGATTTTTTTATGCCCGCAATCACCATAAAAAATATACCAGACAATTTATACAGCCAGCTAAAACAATCTGCTGAAGCACACCACAGAAGTATAAATAGTGAGCTTATTGTGTGCCTAGAGAAAGTTTTGACCCCACAGAAAACAGATAAAGACCAGCTTTTAATGAATGCGCGAACAATGAGGGAAAAGCTTAAAGGTTTGAAAGTTACTGAGGAAGATTTAACTAACGCGAAAGCTGAAGGCAGAGAATGATTGTAGCTGACACTAATACCATAGCTTACTTATATTTGCCTTCTGACTATAGCGAATACGTAGAAGCCCTACTATTAAAAGACCCTGAGTGGATTGCCCCTATATTATGGCGCAGTGAGTTACGAAACATCTTGGCTTCATACCTTGGAAAAGAGCTTATTTCCATGGACGATGCTTTGGAAATACAACAGCAAGCTGAGAATTTACTGAAAGACAATGAATATACCGTAAATTCTATCGAGGTGTTGATTACGGCAAATGAATCTGGTTGTTCAGCTTACGACTCTGAGTTTATTTGCTTGGCAATGAGTCAAAACTGCAAACTAATCACCGCTGACAAAAAAATTCTCAAGCAATTTCCAGCCATAGCCATATCTGCCAGGGAGTACGTTACTTAGAATTTTAATCGGGATAGGGAATACCTCACGGTGTCTCTACACACAACACCAGGCCCTACGGAACACGTACCACGGCGGTTCAGTAGTTCCTCATAGATGCCGCTGCGGGCTCGTCCAACAATTGGAGGATTTCGCGGCTCGTTTCGCAACTTGTTAGCTGATGGTTATTGCCACTGCATTTTAAGGTCACGATGTGATTGAGCACAATCTCTTAAATACAGATTAATTAAGCTCTGATAAGGGATCCCCTTATCCTCTGCTAACCCCTTAAAATTTTCTACAGTATCCTCATCCAAACGGATGGTAACCTGTTTTTTTAACTTTTTTGCGTAAGGGTTTTTAACTGAATTTGAAAAATCATAATGATCACGCATAACGATAACCCTCATATATTTTACGTTCTCGTTTGTCCGCTTTTCGGGCTGAAATTAACCCAATGTTTTCCCCTTCCCTTATACAATGGCAGACAACCAACAACTTCGATTCAATACTTTAACCTAACAAAACGAACCTATCTTCGTCTTCTGAATGATCGGGGTCGCCAATCATACGGGCAAACTCGTCAGTAAACACTGTTTTCGCCTCGTCGAACGAAACCCCATGTTTCTTTATATTTGACGCATTTTTATTTGCGTCCCATTCAAAATTTAAGTGACCCATAAATCACACTGTATTTACATTATAATTATAGTCAATATTGAATGCGCTTTTTCAACTAACGAGCCTGTAGAAAAACCCGCGATTCCGCGCGTGCCCCACAGACATTGATTACTATTGTCATGACCGACACTCTGCCTCGACTAGAGTCCCAAAACAAGTTTTTATTGTGGCTTCACCGTGTCCCGCCGATAGCCTCTCAGACACGCCCGCTCTCTGTGCTGATTCACTGAGATGCTGACCGGCCATTCCCCTGTGTTAGTGCGCCAGCTGTCCATAATTCTTCAACTTCTCAATATTATGCACCAGGCAGTACAGCTGCCATCATTCTGGTATCTGGGGTAGAAGATGGAGAGATCCAGCTTGTTTTCGATAAGATAATGAACGGCATATTCAAACGTGCCGGGCTGCAATTGATCCAGGTAGTTGATCACCACCATGGCATTCTGGTCGGGATTGTAGGGTATGAATTTTGGCATCGGAAGCACTCCGTGTGGCATGCCTCATCGTATCAGAAAAAGAGCGACTTTCGAGGTTTTTCTACAGCCAGAACGCCGCCATTTGCGGCAGGCTTGAGTGGAGGCCTTTTGTGCAACACTGGCGTAGCCATGCACAAAAGGCCGTAGCGAAAGACTGTCCAGCCCCAGCGTCTTTTTGCTGGGGCGATGCAAGATGGCCTTGTTATGCTTATTTTTCCGGGCCATAATGTGTATACAGACAACATACAATACACATAGGTGGCCTATGCGAACTAACATTGTAATAGATGACCAGTTAATGGCAGAAGCCCTGAAAGCTACAGGACTAGAAACAAAAAAACAAGCTGTTGAAGAAGGCCTCAAAGCTCTGATTAGATTAAAAAAACAAGCTGATATAAGGAGTTTGCGAGGCAAGCTAAAATGGGAAGGCGACCTAGATGATATGAGAACAGATAAATGATCATTGTCGACTCTAGTGTCTGGATTGACTATTTTAATGGTACTGATACGCGCGAAGCAGATATTTTGGATAGCTTACTTGGCGCTCAAGAAGTTGCAATCGGGGATTTGAATATTTTGGAAGTTTTAAGAGGCTTTCGCTCAGATAAAGACTACCGAACAGCTAAAAACCACCTAACTTCTTTAATGCAGTACAACATGCTGAACTCTGAACTAGCTATGAAAGCAACTGAGTATTACCGAAAACTCCGCAAGAAAGGTATTACGGTAAGAAAAACCGCAGATGTAATTATTGCCACTTTTTGTATCGAAAACAGCCATCCACTACTTTACTCCGATAGAGATTTTACTCCATTCGTCGACCATTTAGGATTACGCTCAGTCGCTTCAAAAACATAACGCCGTGCTCATGTGCAAAAAACAGTTGGCGGCTTTTGCGCCCGCGCAGCGGAATTGTGCAAAAGATGACAATTGTTTTTTGTCCCATGCAGCACCTTGATACTTATTGAGCCTTCTCCCCCAACTTACTGCTAACGCACTAAGCTGGGAAGGCACCACACCCATAAAGGAGAAAGCTCTATGAGATTTTATACCAATTCCCACGATTTTTATTGTGGAATAGACCTGCACGCCCGAATTTTATACGTCTGCATTCTTGATGCTCAGGGCAAAACCGTACTTCACCGGCAAATCAAAGCCTGTCCGGACGCGCTGTTGCAGTTGCTCTCGCCCTACCTTGGCAAAGTCGTGGTCGGTGTCGAGTGTATGCATTGCTGGTACTGGGTCAGTGATTTTTGTGATCAGCATGGCATCCATTTTATTCTCGGTCATGCCCTCTACATGCGGGCGATTCATGGTGGGAAAACCAAAAATGATCGCATTGACTCGTACAAAATTGCCTGCCTCATCCGGGGCGGTAACTTTCCGGCATGCATGAATACCATTGAAAAAGGATGCTTACACCTTGCCTGAGCCTGAAACTAACTGGCGCACAAGCAGCCCGTCCCTTGAAAAGTGCCGGTGCAAGGTTAACCGATGAATGTCTAGTGCCCCTAACCAACCCCATGGACGGACCCGGTCAGGCGGATGGTCAACGCCATCATCAGAGAGCCTCTATATATGTTTGCTGTAAGTAGCCCTTAACAGCCGACAGTGACAGATGAAGTAAGGTGCTGATCAATGGATTTTTTTAGAGTCGCTGCGCGACTCATTGGTGTTCTCGTGCCTGTTGACAGGGGGGAGGCTCATATGTGTTATGACTGACTGTGCCAGGATATATCAATTTTTTTATGATGGGCAGCGCAATCTCTTAAATATAGGTTGATTAAGCTCTGGTAAGGAACTCCAGTATCTTCTGCCATACCTTTAAAATAATCAATTACGTCTTCACCAAGTCTAATGGTAACTGACTTTTTCAGTTTGGCCGCATAAGGATTTTTGCGCGACTTCATTTTCGAAAAATCATATTCATCTCTCATACTAACCACCTTGGTAGAACTTGCGTTCATTATTGGTTGCTTTACGTGCAGAGATTATACGTATTGTATTACCTTGATCTCTTTCACAATGACTGACAATTAGCGTTCTGGACTCATTACTCATGCCCAACATTAGAAAACGGTCTTCTGATTCAGAGTTGTCTTCATCAAAAAACTGAATTGCGAACTCGTCATAAAATACAGACCTAGCCTCTACAAATGAGACTTTGTGCTTTTTGATATTTGCTTCAGCCTTAGCTGAATCCCACTCGAATTTAATCATCTGTACATTGTATGTACATCGTGCATTTCAGTCAATACGTGATCATAACGCCTGCATCACCGCGCATTTTACAGTGTGTGGCTTTTGCGTAAAAGTGGCTTGTCCACACGCAAAAGGCGCACGCTGTAAAATGTCCGGTGCATGCACTTGATACTTATTGAGCCTTCTCCCCCAACTTACTGCTAACGCACTAAGCTGGGAAGGCACCACACCCATAAAGGAGAAGGCTCTATGAGATTTTATACCAATTCCCACGATTTTTATTGTGGAATAGACCTGCACGCCCGAATTTTATACGTCTGCATTCTTGATGCTCAGGGCAAAACCGTACTTCACCGGCAAATCAAAGCCTGTCCGGACGCGCTGTTGCAGTTGCTCTCGCCCTACCTTGGCAAAGTCGTGGTCGGTGTCGAGTGTATGCATTGCTGGTACTGGGTCAGTGATTTTTGTGATCAGCATGGCATCCATTTTATTCTCGGTCATGCCCTCTACATGCGGGCGATTCATGGTGGGAAAACCAAAAATGATCGCATTGACTCGTACAAAATTGCCTGCCTCATCCGGGGCGGTAACTTTCCGCTGGCCTACACCTATCCCAAGGAAATGAGGGCTACCCGAGACTTGCTGCGCCGACGCACGGGGATTGTCCGCCATGGCGCTGATCTCAAAGCCCATGTGGTTAATACCACCAGTCAATACAACTTGCCCCCAAACAAGGTCAATTTAAAAAACCTTTGTGCTCGCGAACAACTAAAAAGTACCTTTGACGATCCGCTGGTTCAACGCAATGTGGATCTGGATATGGCACTCCTGGATTGTTATGCCAAAGAACTCTCAAAAGTCGAAGGCTTGATCGAACAACAAGCCAAACAACACCAGCCGGTGTATTTGGAATTGCTCAGATCGGTGCCCGGCATTGGACGCATATTAGCGCTCACCATTCTCTATGAGATTGGCACCATCGAACGTTTTGAAACGGTTCAGAAATTTGCCTCCTATTGTCGTCTGGTCAAGTGCAAAGCCGAATCTGCCGGTAAGTCCTATGGCACGCAAGGCAATAAAATTGGTAACGCGCATCTTAAGTGGGCATTCTCTGAAGCGGCCGTACTTTATCTGCGAGGCAACCCCAAGGCACAACGGTATTTACAACGATTACAAAAACGCATGAGCAAAGCCAAGGCTCTTTCGGCGCTGGCGCACAAACTGGGCCGTGCCGTTTTCTTTATGTTAAAACACAGGACCGTCTTTGATGAACAACGATTTCTAGCGGGTTAGTCACGCAATGAGGTGAGCAATGCGTCTAACTGGACCCACGGTGGAATGTGGCAAGCTTTGCCTGAAAGCATCGCGTCTGCTGACTGATCGAACATCAATCGCGATCTTTATACAACCGATACCGGAGCCCGTCGAACTTGATTAGCCACCTCATTGGCGTGCATGAATGCCATTGAAAAAGGATGCTTACACCTTGCCTGAGCCTGAAACTAACTGGCGCACAAGCAGCCCGTCCCTTGAATAGTGCCGGTGCAAGGTTAACCGATGAATGTCTAGTGCCCCTGACCAACCCCATGGACGGACCCGGTCAGGCGGATGGTCAACGCCATCATAAGAGAGCCTCTATATGTGTTTGCTGTAAGTAGCCCTTAACAGCCGACAGTGACAGATGAAGTAAGGTGCTGATCAATGGAATTTTTTAGAGTCGCTGCGCGACTCATTGGTGTTCTCGTGCCTGTTGACAGGGGGGAGGCTCATATGTGTTAGCTGTGAAGTCGGCTAGATGCATAAATAATAGCATCCTCGAATAAGCCATACTCAGTTTGCATATAATCTAAGAAGTCTAATATTACTTCTTTTTCTGCAGAAGTGAATACGGATAATCTTTTTTCATAACTGTTTTTCCAGTAGTCCTGCGGTTGCGAAAAATGAAAAACTATAGATTCACCTATTATGTCAGCTGTTTCAGGGTCTTCTAGTTCGGCAAGCATAAATGAAGGTAAGTAATATCTAAATGCATCAGGTTCAAAGAAACTTAACGCAACAGAATGATATCTTAAATCAGTTACCTCATGCCCTTCCCATTTTTTCCCTGAAAAGTATTCTGATACGCCTTCATCGTCGTAAGTATCCGTCAACTTACCTTTGGGATAAGGAGTATCTTTAAACGTCTTTCTTATTTTGTTCTTAAGATCAATTACATTCATGCTTGATTCTTTTCAGCTAACGCCTTGGTCAGCGCGCGAAGTAATGTGGCGACTTTTTTGCTGTTCTTTGCAAAAAATGCGACACATTACGGAGTCCGCTGGAGCTGTTTGTTAAATGTTTCTTTGGTTGATTTGCACATAAACTCTCGAAACTGACCACCATTAACAGGAAGTGAATAGCATTGGCCATGTAAGTGCAGCTCCTTTTTCGTTGGCGCTTCATCATCGGGGAGTTCAATGTAGCTTATAGTGAGTTTGTCGTTACCTTTTTCTAGTATTTCATAGGGCGTTGTTTCACTCCAGCCTTCTAGCGCGGAGGTAAATTGCCCACATTCGATTTTAACTACAAGCTTGCCAAAAAAACCTTTTGAGAATAACTCGATTTGTTTTTCAGTTATATTTGCTGAGCTATAGAAGCTTTCAAGTGTTTGCTTTTCATCTGATTGCCAATACCCATTCAATGGACATGTTTCACTTGCAAGAGCTACACAAGGAATTAGTAAGAGAGTGGCTACCAATTTATTCATGACATTTAACGTTTGGTTAAGGGGCGGCCAAAAGCGCAGCTTTTGGGCGTCCCAGTGAGCGAAGCGAACGACTTGAACCAATTGTTAAATGACGATTTCACGGATAGTGCCGCTGTTATCTAGGTATTGCAAGCCGTTGTATATTCTTGATGTGCCGCTTCTAATCGCTGTTGCAGATACGGGTAGAGCAAGGCGATTAGCCGTCAAAAAATCTTTGAACTCAGCGATGGTGCCCTTGCTTGGCTTTGAAATGCCGAACCAGAAGGAATACCAATTACCATTATGGAAAACTGAGAAAGACGCTACCCCGTCAAAACTGCCTTTCAGGGTTCTACCATCAGGAAAAATAAAGTGTGCCAACTCAATTTCGATAACATCCTCTGAATAATTAGGATGAGTATCAGGTATGACAAATTCAAAGCTGTCATAGCCTTCTTCGTCGTTGTGGTATACGCACCAACGACAATCCTCTAGATCAGTAACTGTTAATTCTTCTATGCGTTTCGGTACGGAGCAGATCATTGTCATTTAACGATTAAGCTAAGGGGCGGCAAAAAGCGCAGCTTTTTGACGTCCAGTGAGCGAAGCGAGCGGCCTTAAGCGCATTGTTAGGCTGTACCGTTGTGGCTGTGAAGCCGGAGGCAGCAGCCGAACCTGAACGGGCGATGCTCGGAACTTTCAGACCGGTAAAGTAGTTATTTGCGACTGTTTCCATCACGTTCAAAACACTCCATTGCTTCGCGCAAATAACGCACCTTGAGCTGGAAGCCCCCCTAGGTTTTCGTGGGCCAGACCGCACGCCGTTAAGGTTGGAAGAGCGGGTTGGCGCTGCACGAAAGCGGCGGTTCTGCTGCGACACGTTACCGACAAAATTTGATGCTGAAAATGGCTTGCGGTGCTGCGTTGTACGCACGGGATTTCTAGCCACCATTTCACACGCCGCCTAACGCCGGTGTCATTTGCACTTTGGCCATAGAGTAGTTTTGGGGTAAAGTGGCGTAGCCACCCCAAAACGGAACGACGGCCAAAGTGTCAAATGGACACCCTTGTTAGCATTTTTTAAATCCACTTTGTTATTTTGATTTGGCGCAATCCCCTTGCTTGCGCTCGTCTAGTCCTTCAGGGAGGCTAGACACAATCCGATCAACTTGCAACGATTCCATGTCAAAAATATATGTAAAAACCAACAATCTTCGTCTTAATCCTTTTCCGATTAGTTTCGAACTCGTCGCAGTCGCATAGCTCGACTCAATAAAAGTGTAATCTATTTCGTGTTTAACTCCATTCGATTCAAACTCAGACTTAACTATACCAAACCCTTTGAATTCACCAGACTCATTTACATCGGAGTAATATCTAAATTTTTCAATAATTTTATCCTTTGCTAGGCCATCGTATCCAATTCCATCGAAGCCACAAGTCAGACTTAACTTAATATCTTGCTTCGCATACGAAGGGAAGCCCAGTAACAAGCCGCCGACGAACGCTAGAAAACATCCTATAATTTTCATACCTAGTTTGTCCTTTCAATTGCTAACGCCTAGCTAACAGGCGTAGTAATAATGGCGGCTTTTTTGCTGCGCAGCGCGAAAAAGGTGACATTATTACGGAGTCCTGTTGAGCTGCTTGTTATGCAGTTCTTTCAGAAACTCTGGCGCAAGATCAGCGCCATTTGGCCAAACAACTGTTTCTAGCTCAGGATCTACTGACACTTTTGAAAATACTTTTACATCCTGAAGTGGCTGAAAAACAGGACCATTTAAAACGCCTGATAAATCGACATTTCCTGAGGAGCCGTCATCAAAGGCTACCCACAGGATAAAATCGGAAACATGTTTTGCAGATTTAACGTGTAACATAATTTCTACTCCAATGGCGCAATATAATTTAACGGTTCACCGGATCGAGCTCTTTCCCAGTTTTCTTGCAACTCTGCTTGATGATAAGAAATCCATTCTTGGACAAACTTTACAGCCCTGCTTGGAAGTTCGCCTTCTATGATTTCGCCATCAAAGTTAAACAGTGCTTCATAGCCAGAATACTTTGCATGAAAATGTGGTGGATTGTGATCGTTAAAATACATTGCGATCAGAATACCGTAAAACCTGCTAATTACTGGCATTGTTTACTCCATGTTTTAAATGCCACTATTGTATCGACAAATTCCCAAGTTGCATAATCCCTACTGTGCATAACGTTTTGGTAAATGGCGAGCGCTAGCGAGTCCAGCGAGGGAGTCTTTTTCCTGAGCGTATTTCACCAACTTGTTATGCATCTGGATTGAAACCAGCTCTTCGGAGAATCTCATTAACATCTTCTATGGCCTCTTCAGCTACCATTTTCTCAAATGTTGGCATCGGGCAACCTGGTTCTTGAATACATAAATACAAAATAGATTGATGATCGTACCAATCAACTAAGAAACCTTGTAAATAACACCCTTCAACTTCATCTATAACATTTGCTAGAGGAACATCTTTAGCGTTTGGCTTACCAACACCGACATAATGAACAAGCCTACAAGAGGAGAATGATCTAGCGCCGATCCACTCTTTAAATGTATTAACTCTATCATCCATAGATATAACTATATTTCTCTCTAGGTGCATAACGCCTGGCTCTGCGCGTTGTTTTTAGTTAGCGACTTTTGGGTTAAAGTGGCTTGCCCACGACCCAAAAGGCGCTAACTAAAAACAATCCGTAGCAGCCACTTGTTAGCACTATTTTCATTGTATACGCATTTGTTCAACCCAAATATTTGTTCTGGTCAACTCAAACCGGACACTTTCTTTAGAGAATTTTCGTAATCAATTGGCGATAAATCATTATTCGCCGAATGCAGTCGATCCAGGTTGTAATACCTGATGTAATCGGCCACGTCCTTTC
>JBPJFY010000006.1:0-274867 GCA_051208045.1 Oleiphilaceae bacterium G1-8 | reverse complement strand
CTCGGGCAGCCACTCGTCGACGGAGGGAGGTAGCAGATAATCAGTGTTTCGGTTGGCAGTGATAAAACGGCTCATGGAAATTCTGGCTCTCGATGTAAGAGTAATAGAGTGGCGTTATTATCTCACGCTTTGATGTTCGGAGTTAAAAGTCCGACAGGCTCCTAGGATGACAAAAAAGAGCATTTACAACGTTCCTTTAACACCAGTTTGAAAGTTGAAGCCCGCTGCAGTACCGAGTGCGATACCTATTGACCAATCCTGATAATTGGTCTCTACGCTGATACACCCTATCGCACAGAACTCAACTGACTGAAAAAAACCTTCAATTGTGCCGGACGAATATATTGTGCCGGATAGGCTTCCAACAGGATTCAGCATAATTCCTTTATTCAATGTAGCCTCATAGCCATAATCGCCACCCAGACTGGTCGTTCCTTGAACCGTACCCCCGATACCATAAGCGCCCTCGAAGCCAATTTTGAGGGAGAGATTCTCTTTAGCGCTGTCTTTAAAAGCATTAACTACGCTAGATAAGGGAGCAGTGATTTCTTCCTCAACCCAGTTTGGCAACTCTTGTCGTATGATGCTCAACGAACTTAGTTGTTTTGTAGAGGTTAATGAATCGTCTACATCTGAAGAAGTGCTTTCGCTATAAGCGCCGAGAGGATTCAGCGAATTCTAGTCTTGCCGGAAATGGTATAGATCCATTGGGTTTTTCCCGGCTCCCAACGCGCGCATCACATCTACCAGCACCAGCTTAGCTGTTTCCTGGTTGATTCCTTCAAGTGTCTGAATATGCTGAGCTAATGCCAAAGTGTCTACTCTTCCAGAGTGAGTAGCGAATTGTTGTATCAAACTATCTGTATCAGTAATAGAGTCCAACAATCGTGAGTTGTCTTGAACTCTCTGAGGCGCACTTATGTTAGCTGGCATTCCGTTTGCCATGGTCATCCTTCCTGTTCGTCCGTGAAAAGCACGCATTGTAATAGAAAACCGAGGGGAAGTGCTACACCCTATTGTTTCTATCCAATCATACCATTCGGAGCAAAAGTGACCCAAAAAACGCAGACCCATCAGCCTGCGTCCGGACAGTTTACTTCGCTACGTGTTCAGCCAGCTTGAATCCCAAACCAGAGCACCAACGCCGCCGGTTGCTCCCCGCGCTTCCACATCGCCGGGCCAATCAACAATCCCGGCTCGATCTCGCGTAATTCATCACGTATCTTGCGAACAAACCAGGGATTTTCAGGTAAGTCATAATCCAGATAGATGCAGGGTTTTCCATCAATATGGGACGTTTCAATGCGTGTTTCAAAGGGAAACCAGTCCCGTTGAAAGCGCATGACGTGAATACGGTTGATACCCCGTCCGTTTTTTGCATCTTGTGATGAAAAGCTTTTACCATCCCAGGGAAATTGCGTACTCCCGGAAAGGCCCCGAAGTAGCGAACCCGCCAGCGCTTGATCCAATCCTCGCACCGCCAGCATGCGCCCCTTGGGCGTACCATCCAGTACTGAAAAGCGTTCAGGCACCTTTCCCTCCCGATACCGGGCTTCGAGTGTGTCACAATCCAGCTCAGCCAATGCCGCCAAACCCACTGGCTGATGAAATTCGGGTGCTGAAGTAAGCGTTGTCATAGTTACCTTCCTGTCAGTTTAGAGTGAAGTGGTGATTTAACGCTCTGACCCAGGTCCTTGCTTAAGTTTTTCTCATTATTTTCAGTACTCATTATCCGCATCACGTGCGATCAACCGCCAGCACGCACTTTCCGCATGCTCAAATCCGCTCTCAGACAGGACAAGGTACCCATGCGTTTGCGCTTTCACCAAGCCCACAAAAGCGCCCCAAATCATGGCGATCATCGTGTCAGCCGGCATGTCATGAAACACCCCAGCCTGTCGCTGTGACTCACAAAAGGCCCAAATCGGAGTAAGCACTTCGCGCTCTACTGCCTTGCTGGCCGTATCCAAATAGGGGGAGTGATCCTGCAGTTCCAGAAAGTGAAAATCCGTTGGGTAAGTTTGGGCAAAATGCACCAGTCGCTTCCAAAACTGACTGAACAACGCTCTTGGCGTCGCCATAAAGTCGAGTTCGGGGAGCAGCACCTGTTTTAATCGCGTTTTCGAGGTGCGAAATACCGCATTCACCAATTCTTCTTTATTTTCGAAGTAGCGGTAAATGGTCCCCGTCCCTACCCCCGCACGGGAGGCCACCTCTGGCACGGCGGTGCCGTGGTAACCCCGCTCGGCAAAAAGTGACAGGGCCGCAGCCAGAACTCTCGCTTCCTTGTCTTGCGCTGCCTGCTCACGGGCAGACAACGTTTGATTCGATGGCGTCATTTCTTTCACCCAAATTACAGAATGAATGTTCATTCCGTTTTATCTTACGTGCTTAATGCGATTAATGTCAATAAGTATCCAGTGCGCTGGCATTCAGTTAAGGCTCGTCATGTACCTCCGTGTAAAATTTTGATGAAGCGCAAGAAAACCGCAACTTCCTGACCATTTCTCTGGCCAGCGGCTTGCAGTTCAGTGATCTGTACTACACTGATCACTTGACCCTAACTCTCAAACAGAACCGTTTCATTTTCTGAGGTATCGCTATGTTGTCTGATCGTCACGCCCGTTTCCCACTGCATCATTTTGGACGCCGAATGCTGCTGTGCCTGTCCGTAGTCTTTCTGTTTTTAAGCGGCTGTCAGTCCACGCCCACGGGAGATAAAACAAAGACCTTCTCGGTCGAGAAAGACGGGAAGAATCTGAAAATTACCGAGAAACTGGAGCCTGCCATTAAATACTTCTCAACGCAAAAAACCATGAGCGCGGATGAGTTGAAAGAAAAAGCGAAAGGCATAGCGGAGTTGACCGGTACGGCCATTGCGAAGAATCCGAAACTGGACAAACACGGCCCGCTGACATTGGTTTATCAAGACCTGATCTCCATGTCGGACGATGCAGTCACCGCCAAAATTGGCTTTCCGGTAAGAGGTTACGCAAAAATTACCGGGCAATATTCTCTGGAAACCAAGCCGGAATTCAAATGTCTCAGTCTCGAAGATGCCAGCAACCGAAAAGATCCCAAAGGGAATTGGCTGTTCCTTTACGATGTCGCAGAGAAAAAGGGCTATAAACTAAATGGTGAAGCGCGCACGGTGGTGACACTCGGCCTGACGGGCATCAAAGCAGAACTGCAATTAGGCGTCCTGTAACCTGCCAGACCCCGGAAAGGGAAACATTCGATGACCCAGGCACCTCATCACATACAGGTAAAACATTTTACAGGCCCGGAAGTCACTCCCTGGCTTCCGGAACTCGCTCAACTGCGAATTGACGTGTTCCGGGAGTACCCGTATGTGTATGAGGGCACCACCGCCTACGAAATGACGTACCTTGAAAAGTATGCGCGCTCGTTGAAAAGCATCTTTGTGGTGGCCTTTGACGAAAACAACCGCGTGTTAGGTGCTTCGACGGGTTTACCACTGGCAGATGCCGACCCGGCGTTTCAGTCCCCGTTTATTGTGCAACAAATTCCCCTTGAAACGGTGTTTTACTTTGGTGAGTCTGTGCTCGCTCCCGCGGCGAGGGGCCAAGGTATCGGTCACCGCTTTTTTGATGAACGGGAAAGCTTTGCCCAAGCTAACGGCTTTGAGATTGCGGCTTTTTGCGCGGTAGAACGCCCACCTGAACATCCTCGCCTGCCTGCGGACTATCGTCCGCACGATGACTTCTGGCACAAGCGTGGCTATGCGAGACAATCCGCCATGCGGTGCCAGTTCGCCTGGAAAGACGTCGGCGAATCCGAAGAGACCGAAAAAGAAATGGTGTTCTGGTTGCGCCGGTTGTAACTCACTGACCTCCATAAAAAACACGGCCGAAAACCTCCCCACAACCAATATGTGACGTACAGATCACATTTCAAAGTATCCCAGTGAGGCTTCTCTCCCCTCAACAGCGCATTTAACAACAACGAACAAACAGAACGCGCCGCTACTCAACCACAGATCACGATAAACGAAAACTGTAGCAAAGCGCGACCCGCGCTAGGGAAGAGAATCATGTTTACCTTATATTCTGTGGTATTGAGCGACGTACATTTTGCCACGCTTTACTCCAGCGAACGCCGAACGGCACTTCATGTCAGCGAATTTGCCGGTCATGAAAAGCATTACTTTGTGTCGATTCTGGACTTTTCACTGGAAATCATTTGGCGTAAAGGGCATACCATCACATTCAGGCAGCCGTTGGATGCCGCCATGAACAGCCTTCCTGGCGATCTGCCGGAAACGGTGCTGGAAACAGCCACGCCAATGGAAGCAGTGATCATTAAATACGCCGGGCGGGAACATGAGATCTCAGTCCCTCACGCGTGCCTGGAAACCTTTTGCCAAGCGTTAGATCAAATCGAACTGAATCAGGCGACAGAGCTGGACGTCCCTTTAGTGGTCGAGCAAATGATCATTCAGCATGCTATGAAGGCAGATAGAGCCTAGGACGTGCACCCTAATCTGGCACACCAGCGCGATCAAGCAGCACCGCGCCTGCGCCTTCAGTTCTCAGCATGTCTTCCGCGTTGTACAGCGGGCAGCTTTTCATGGACAAACAACCACAGCCAATACAGCCGGTCAGGTATTCCCGGAGACGTTCCAGATAGGCAATGCGCGCATCCAACTGGTTGCGCCAGTGCGCACTGAGCTTTTCCCAGTCTTCCTGAGTGGGGGTCCGGTGCTCAGGCAAGGAGGCAAATGCCTGCCGAATCTCTTCCAGGCTGATACCGAGCTTCTGAGCAGCTTTGATCACAGAGATGCGTCGCAGCACACTGGGGGCATAACGGCGTTGATTACCTGCGTTTCGTCGGCTGAAAATCAGCCCTTTGGCTTCATAGTAGTGCAGAGTGCTCACCGCCACACCACTTCGCTTTGCGATCCTGCCCACACTCCAGTCATCTTTGGCCATCGCCCCCTCCCATAAATAAATCTCAAAAAGTTCTTTACCTCAACTTAACTTGAGGTTTTATCATGGGCCACACATTGATTCAAGGAGAACACACCATGATACAACTGGAACACATCAATCTCGTGATAAAAGATCTGGAACGCTCATTGGCGTTCTATCAGGCTGCGTTTCCGCACTGGCGCATCCGCGCCAAAGGCGGGGGCGAATGGTATGGCAAACCCAGAACCTGGGTGCACTTTGGCGATGACTACCAGTACATCGCATTGAATGAATTCGGCGAAGGAGAGAACCGCGACTTAACGGGCCACCAGGTGGGTCTGGCCCATTTTGCCTTCGTCACTCAGAACATCACTGCCCTGATTCAGCGACTGGAAGGGGCGGGCTTTGAGATTGCCAACCCCGGCGCTGAAGATCCCTATCGGCGAAATGTTTACTTCATTGACCCGGACGGCTTTGAAGTGGAGTTTGTGCAGTACCTCAGTGACTTGCCCGCCGAGCGAAACGCCGGGCCAGATGCGGTACCTGCGTCATCGTATTGATGCTGGCTAGCTCGCGAAGCGACGCTTGATCAGGTGATCGACCGACAGCTTTCCGGGGCCATAGATGAACAGCACGAGCAGCATCGCACCCCAGAAGTAATGATCATTGATGCCCGCCGGGCTAATGTCGGGGTAGGAAATTGCAGCAACCAGGTTGAGAATAAACAACCCCGCTGCGCTGAACCGCCCCGCCAGCCCCAGGATCAACAGAACGGGCAGCAACAGCTCGGCACCGGTGGCAAGCACAGCTGCTGTTTTGAAGTCCAGTACCGGCACCGCATATTCATACTCGAACAACATCAGGGTAGAGTCCCAGGTTTTCACTTTCGTGAGTCCGGAGAGCAAAAAGATCTTCGCAATCCAGAGTCGAAAAATGAGATTGAGTACAGGTTGCAACGCGTCCACCCCTTTGGTGGCGGTCAAGTAAAATGATGCGACTCCGTTCGGAGATTCTTTGGACGCTGGCGCGTCAGTGGCCAGGGTTGCTGTGGTGGTCATGAATTCTCTCCTGAACCGGTTATTCAAAGTCGGCCAGCCAACCGCAGCTGACCACGTGCGCAAACCGTTCGCCCACATCGGCGGTCGGGTAACGCTGTAAGTATTGGGCAATCGCCTCAGAGAACGTTTTTGTTGATTGCAGGGTGTGTAAAAAATCCCAATCGGCTTCGGTAAGACGATCCACTCTCATGTCGAATCCGTGTCGCCAGATCAGGAATCTATAATCGCCAGGCACCAACTTAATGGATTCTGACGCTGCCACGCCGGGTTGGTTGGCCTGCCAGATCACGTCCACTTCACAGGTGGAGCGCAACATTCGACTGGCACACGGCATCCGGAATTTCACCGCTGATTGCGCTTCCGGGCTGAGTGCGCCCAGGCGGTTCAGGTCCAACCCGCTATCATCCGCCTCATGGAACACACGATGCCAGAGCCATTCCAGTCGGGCCACATCCGGCAGATAACCGAACTCGGACAAAGGGGCAAACCCTTCAATAAAATCCGGGTAGTCAGCGCCATAATCCGCCAGATCCGACGATCGAGAGGGGTGCGCCTGGATGTAACGCCGCCCCACACCTTCAAATGCCTCGTCACCAAGCAAACGCTTCAACACGGGGAAAATATCAGCCAGTGCCTGCAACAGTCCGCCCCGCACGCTCCCGCGATAGATGGCCAGCCCTGCCTGCGCGCTCTGCCGGTCAGAAGAGACCACAAAATCCGTCGCGTCAACACCAGAATCATACATGCCGCGTATAAACTGTTGTTGAATGTCACGCAGCGACATCGTATTGCTCCATAATGGCCTGAGCTTTGGCCGCTTCCTGCTGAAGTACGGCAAAATCGGGGATGTTCGTATCCCATTCGATTAACGTGGGTACCGGACCAAACAGTGCCATCGCCTGCGCATACAATGTCCACACCGGTTCATGTACCGGGGCTCCATGGGTATCCAATAAGTGCGTCCCCTCGTCTTCATAACCCGCCAAATGGATTTCGCGAACTCGATCCGCTGGAAGGGCTTTCAGGTAGGTGAGTGGATCGAACCCATGATTGCTGGCACTCACGTAGATGTTGTTCACATCACACAGGAGATCACAATCCGCTTCGGTCACCACCTCAGCCAAAAACGCCCATTCAGTCATGTCGCTCGATTGGAAGGTCAGATAGCTGGACACATTCTCAATCACGATGCGTTGGCCCAGGTAATCCTGTACCTGCTGAATACGTTGCACAATGTGTCGTAACGCTTCTTCCGAATAGGGTAACGGAAACAGATCATTACCGTGCACACCGTCAAAAGATGACCAACACAGATGATCCGACACCAGTTGGGGACGATATCGATGAATCAATGCTTTCAATCGACGGAGGTACTGGTCATCCAGGGGATCTAACGAACCCAGAGACAGGCCAACGCCATGAAAGGTGATCGGATACTGGGTAGAGATCCGCTCCAGATAATGGTGCGGCAGCCCACCGGGCCCCATATAGTTATCAGTGAGCGCTTCAAACCAGGGCACCTCAGGGAGCGTTTCCAGGATGGTTTGGTAGTGCGTTGAGCGCAAACCAACCCCTGCACCGGTAATGTTTGGCGCAACCTGAGTACTGGATGTCATGAGAAAACTCCCTGTGGTGTCGAGGTGCAAGGTGCATAGTGCAAGGTGCACAGTGCAAAGCGACGGTTTTAGCCTTTTACTTTGCCGCCAACAATCTTGGAGCAAGTACCTTGGGGTACGTACACCCACTCTTCAGGATCACCATCCACCGTCGCCTGACCCGCGCAGCTGTGCTTGCTGGTACCACAATCATTCATGCCCGCTTTGGCGATACCCTGACACTTTTCAAAACCCGGCTTGCCAGCCACCGCATTGCCTGCACCCGCCATCATGCCCAACGCCAATACACCGGCAATCGCAGAACTTGCAATCGTTTTTACATTCTTGTCGCTCATGTGAGACTTCCTCTATTTCCGTGGTTAGTAATTTTTTTGGCCGCCCCAAATCATCGGGACACTTTAAAGACCCGGGCGAAGGAGAATTGGTTCAAAAAAAATTTCTCAACAATTGTTAATGTTTTAGACCAACAGGCATCCAGCCTTGAGAAAAGTGAGGAAAACACCGACACCCGAGGAAGGGAAATGGAGGGAAAATGGGAATTCCCTCCGGGATCACACCAAAAAGCCGATTCTAAGCGAGCGCAGGTTTGCGCCCGAGGACAGACGTGTAACACTCCATGCCCAAATAGCTGTAACGACGCACATCCGCAATATCCAGGCCTTCGGCTTTCATCAACTCTGGGTAGTTATAGATTTCGTGCACGGCATTGTCGGACGCAAAGTAAAAAATGATCGCAGCCGTGTACCAGTAGCCTTTTTGGATCGTCTGCTTCAGTCGGCCGCCAGTGGGGAAGGAAAAGTCACCGATCACAAACGCGCCACCCGGTTTGACACATTTTACCAGGTGATTCAATAACTTGAGCATGAAATCCTGATAGAACACATTCAGAAAGAAATTCGCGATGACCATGTCATACTGCTCAAACTCTTCGAACTTGAGCACGTCCGCATGCACCACTCGCACAGTGAGATTGCCCGGCTGTTTACGAAATCCCTCTTCCAATTTTTTCAACATGGTTTCTGAAATGTCGACAACCGTCACTTCCGCGCCGATTTCCGCCGCGCGAATGGCGTCCTTACCATGCCCGGCACCAGCAATCAGTACCTTGTCCCCGGGTTTGACATGGTCCAGAGTAAGCATGGCACGCTTGCAGTCATGAATAGACTCCCCGCCGTAAATGCTGCTCAGGAAATCGTACAACGGGCCAATGTATTTGTATTTATCCTTCATGATTCTTGCCTGTTCTATCTGTGTGTTGCTGAGAAATACTGGCAGTCTACGAGGTTATTCGTATTACGTGAAGCTCTATTCACTGTCAGGTCTTTTATTTGTGAACCGGTTGCACAACTGAGACCATCACACCGTCATCAAGAGATCCGCAAAAAAGATGACAGCCGCATAACGCAAGGCTTTGCCGATAAAGGTCAGCACAAAGAACAGGCCAAACCGCACCCGCATGACGCCGGCAATAAATGTCAAGGCATCGCCACCGATGGGCAACCAGGCGAACAGCAGCGACCAGACGCCATATTTACCAAACCATTTTTGTGCTGCTGCCAGGGATTTTTCCTTGAACGGAAACCATTTGCGCGACTGATAGTGCAATAAATACCGGCCAATCACCCAGTTGACAGCCGCCCCCAATGAGTTTCCGAGCGAGGCGATCGCCCAGATCCAGAAGGCCAGGTCGGGGGCTTTGGCCAGAGTTGCCGCAACAAACAATTCTGAATAGAAGGGCAGCAGCGTGGCCGCGAGGAATGCACTACTGAAAATGATGAGCAGATCTATCAGCATACGCGTTGCACCCTCAAATCACTTCCTCGGGTACGCCCACGCGGGCAGCAGTGATGAGAGCACCAAAAAGGCGGCGCTGTGAGGCCAGATAAAACAGGTACTCCGGATGCCACTGCACACCGACAATAAACCGTTGATCCGCCGACTCAATGGCCTGAGTAATGCCGTCATCATCTTCAGCAACACGCCGTAAGCCACGCCCCAGGTTATCCACTGCCTGGCTGTGCAAGCTGTTGATGGGCCAACGAATTTTCTCAATGATGGCAGACAACCGCCCCTCTGCCACCAGATTCGCATATTTGGCAGGTAGCGGATTCCTTCGGTTTGAGGTATGAAGCCGCATTCCCCGAATATCCCCGTGCAATGAGCCCCCCAACACAACATTGATGAGCTGCGCGCCCCGACAAATGCCCAAAATCGGCAAGTGAGTATGCAACGCATGTTCAATCATTTCGACCTCAAACGCATCACGCTCGGGATCTACCGGAGAAATTTCATCACTGCCCTGCCCGTACAAGCCCGGGTCGATATCACTGCCGCCACCGATAACAATCCCGTGGAACTTTTCTTTGGCATGCGCTTTGTAATTCTGCGCCGTCAGACGGACGGTTTTACCGCCATGCAAGGCGACAGAAAATGCGGTGGCCCAATACGCAATCGGTGCTTTGGAGACCGGCCCGGTTACGGCGATGAGAGGTGGTTGACGCACGACTTTAAGCGCTCCTTCCAGGAAACCAATTCAATGGAGAACAACTCCAAATGGCGGGACAACGCCCACATCATTTCTTTCAGTAACTTGGGGTGATTGGCCAGTCGCTCCACCATCACCCAATGGTTCCACGACTGCGCCACCGTCCAGGCCGGATTGTCAATGTCCGAGTTTGGCAACCGGTAGTGGAATGTCGGGCGTTTACCAATTTTTTCTTCCGGCAGCACCGTCCGTACCCGGGATTCGTCCAGCCAGGTGAGCAGTGGCAGCAGATCCAGCGCTCGGTTGCGACTGGCATTGGCGTCCAGATAATCGTCGATAAACTCGCTTAACGAGGGCGTGTAATCAGGATCAACCACTTTACGTGCATAATCACTGGGAAATCGGTTGATGAAGGGCGTCACCCGGCGACTGAACGCCACTTTTTCCTGATCCGCCAACCAGTCGTGCAAACAGAGAAAGGCACGGAAATAACGCAGTATGGTGTCGACGTTCAGATCCGGCAGTTCCGGATTTAGATGCACCCCAAAGGCATAAAAGAGCAGATGCCGCGTGCCCTTGGCTTCGTGGTCCCGCAATCGCTGCACCAATGTATTCAGTAAATGCAATTGGCTCAGAGCGATGGGGGGCGTGACGATTTCCAGGGGTACGACGTTTTTGGCCACCAATGACAACGCTTCCGACGCCATGGATTCCAGATCAGGCAGGTCCAGGTCCGCCAGCTCAGACAGCAGCGCTTCATCTTCGGCAGAGGCGGTGGGCACCTTTTGACTGTTCGAACTGCCCTGAGAAGCGCGCTCTTCATGCGACGCCTGCAGCGCCCGATACTTCTCGCGGGCGTATTTCTTGAGGTAAACGAAGTCCAGCTCGATTTTGAAATCTCCGAGGTCTGTGCCTCGAATCACAAACTCAAAGGGAGAAATTTCTTCGATTCGCCCACCAAAGGCAATGTTGATCTGGCAGGCGATCATGGAGAGTTCAATGCCCGACATCTCCATTTCAACGCCCACACGCCGCTCTCGCCCATCCTCTTTGCAGGGCTGAGGCGGCATTAAAAACGCACTGGCCATAACTGCCACCTGATGCTTCCAAACTCCGGAAGCTCAGTGTGCCACAGGTTGTCGTTAAATCCTATTGCCGGATCGACGCAGCGCAGGTAAACGTAACCGGCTGATATTGCCTTCAACGGTTTTATGATACAGCTGGTTCAGGCGCGACTGACCGATCGAGGCCTGACGATGGGTTTCTGCCTTGGCCATAAGATCGCTGATGGTATTCTGAATGCGTACGTTCGTCGTCTGCAGAGCCGCTTCATCGTTCAAATCCTCCTCATTCAAATGAATCGGTTTACCCACGCTGAAAACGACCTTAGTGGGTCGGAAGATCGGCAATTTGGGGAACAGCAGAAAATCAAAATTCGGATTGACCGGCTTCATGAGCTTCTTTTCGAGCCAGGCATTGTGCGCGATCATCCAGGGGATGGACTGATCAATGCCGTGAAACCCGATGGGGATGATAGGGACATTCTTCGCCTGCAGCATCCGCAGATACCCGGTATGAAACTGGTTCATCCGATTGCGCACATCCGTTGCATCGACGCCTTCCGGCATAATCAACACGGACTTTCCTTCCGTCAGCAAATCCTGACCGGCTTTTATCGAGGCGGTTTGACACCCGAGCTGACGGAACCACAAGCCCGCCGGCCCTTCTGAAAAGCCTTTCCACACCAGTGTGCGGTAATCCAGCTCCGGGTAAGCTGACAACAAATGACTCCCGATCAAATAACATTCCAGCGCAAAAAAGGCCGTGTGGTTCATCACCAGCAGTGCCTGCTGATCACGCAACAGGGCCAGATTGGTTTTGCCCTGCACATCCAGCTGGAAATAGTATTTGGAAAAGGTCTCCAACGCTTTGGGGACCTGCAATTTGACCAGAGAGTCTCGTAACATGATCGCGATTCCTTGCAAATGAAACTGTATTGTGTGAATAACGACCGATTATCGCTTCCACACCGTTAGTATTTTGGAAATCGCATTATAAAATATTCGTTTTCGAAAATAGTAGCACTAATTAACATTCGAAGGAGAAAATCACCCCACGGCTGCTTCATCCTGCGCTTCCAGGCAACAGGCTTCCGGCCAGATTGTGCGCATCTGCTGCAGCCACGCCTGAATCATGGGCTCCCGCAGGCGACGTTTCTGTACCGCCACGTTCAGACGAATCGGGGGGGCAGTGCCTGACCATCGAACGCCCCAGCCTTCGGCTTCCGCCTGGTCCGCATCGTCCCGACGCAGCAGTGCAATGCCGGCTTTGGCCTTGATAAACTCCCGAATGGCTTCTTCGGATTCCACCAGTGCAATCTTTTCCACCTGCATGGCTTTGTCCGCCAGCAGCTTTTGCATCAACACATAAAACGGGCAACGTTCAGTAGTGTAGATCCAGGGCAGTGCGATCAGGTCTTCCAGCGAGGCATTGCTGACACGATCCGCCCATTCCGCAGGGGCAACAATGGCCATGGGCGACTCCTGGAGTGGCAACGTATACAGATCTGCTGAAGCGCATGGCCCAAAAAAGAACCCCGAATCGAGCTTGCCTTTGCGAATATCGGTGATGATGTGCGGGGACATGCCATTGACCAGCGACAACTGAATACCGGGATGCGTGGCACGCAGAGAGGCGGTGAGCTTGGGAATGTGTAAATAACCGTAATCGGAGTTCACCCCCACGCGCATTTCACCCAACACCACACCCTGGATCGCACGCGCGTTCTGCAGGAGCTGATCCGCCGCCCCCAGTATCTGCTGCGCCTGCACCAACAGTTTTTCGCCAGCGGGCGTCAATGACATGCCTTTCGGTGTGCGATCAAACAGTTCTACGCCCAATGTGGCCTCCAGCGCTTTCAATTGCGCACTGATGGCAGGCTGGCTGGTGTAGAGGCGCTCGGCAGCCCGCGTGAGGTGCCCTTCCTCTGCTACGGTGGTAAAGGTTTTGAGTTGCTGTAGATCCATGTGCTGTGCTCCTTGGTACGTGGGTCAATCTATTGAACCTGATCCCCTTCAGGAACGCCATCGTAATTTCCGATACTCGCCATCCGTATTTACGATTGGATTGATTTTGGGAATTTTCCTCTAATGGTTCTCAGCGTCGGCCTCAACCCGCTTTTCTCCCCGGCCAGGGAGCAAAGCTTCATTTCAGGAGCCAGAACAATGAACCGAACACTGTTGAACCACAAACTCGCCACCCTCACTCATCGCAACGACCCGGTGAGCGCTGACACGCACTTTGCCGCCTCGGCCTATCGTATGATTCGCCGTAGCAGAGTGAAACTCGTGATGTTGTTGAAGCGCATTATAGCGAACCTCAGTCTGTGGCGAGCCCGGTCCCGACAACGCCGACAACTGGCGGAAATGTCCCCCCACATGCTGAACGATATTGGCTTAAGCCGATATGATGCCATGCAGGAGTATGAAAAGCCGTTTTGGCGGGAGTGAGTGCAAACAACTCAGGCCTCTTCGTATAAGCGGAGGCCGGTGGTCCCTGACTATTGCCATGAACTCTCTCCAGTATTCACACTGGTCTTCACCAGGTGCAACTGGTGCGTAAAATTGAGCCAAACTCACGATGCAATGCCAAGGGGTTGGTCAGCTCACACATGAGATTCAATGCTGCGCCACCCAGTTCGGCATTCTTCGCCACACTGCGCTTCGTGTTTGACCAGATTTTTAGGGTTTCTCCCTGAACCTCGACTTCAAGAGATTGTGCAGCCACAAATTCCGCCGGCAATAGCCGGCTGATGCCTCCCTGGTACGCCGGTGGAAAGTAAAAATGCCCTTGTTCATCAGTCGTGGTTTCCTCCGTTTCCAGTGTGGCCCATTCAACCTTGCGAATGACCTTGGCATTGGGGACCGGCACACCGTGCGATAACACAACACCATGGACTTCGGAAAAAACCAATGACTTTCCTGAATTTGAAAGAGACACGGCACCGACCTTAAAAGAAACCAGCAAAATGATGAACGTGGCAAAAATCGATTGCCACGAGAATTTCAAATTCATAAAGTGTGCACTCCATCCAGCGAATGGATAACTAATAAAGTATCAAGAATAATTCCACTTTGCCCACCTATAAAATAATTGTATAAAAAATTGAGGGGTTTCTGTTGTGCTTAGCGCAAACATTTTCTGCACAGATCACTCTCCAGCAACCCACACAGCGCAATAGGAAGGCACATGGACGACCTCAATCAAATGAAGCTAAAGCAGCAGCTGAAGGACAACAATCAAGAATTACATGTGATGACCCATGAGGAGTTTGCAGATCTCCAAAAAAGACTGGACTATGCCAAAACAGCGGCAGGCTATGTTGCCCCGACTTTAGATATCAAAACAGCAATCAATCAGTCACAAGCACTCGGTAAAAATGGCCGAGTTGCAGAGAAGATTATCAACGGTCGCCGTTACGTCATTCTCAAAGGCTACCCGGGATTAAGAAACACGCTCAAGGGCACGAAATACCTCGCCAACCACCCCAAAATTGTGTCGTTAGCAATTGGAAAGTTAGGCGTTTCAAACAGCATTATCAGTGGTGCGAAACTCACTATTTTTCTTACTGTACCTATCAACGTGGTGAAATACCTCATCGATGAACAAGCCACATTGGCAACCTTGATTGGTACAGTGTCCTCTGATCTCGTGAAGGTAGGTGTTTCTGCAGTGATGGGCTCAATCGCTGCAGCAGCAGTGGGAACCATCACCACAATTGCCGCCGGGCCTCTCGTCGCTGCTATTTTTGTTGGTGTCGCCACTTCTTTATTATTGGATAAAATCGATTCCGAGTTTGGGCTGACAGATGCCCTCATCAAACTCATTGATGATACCTATCAAACAACTTACGATAAAACGTTCGGCGCGGTGGGGCGAGCCATAGTCAAACTGGAAAATATATTGCGCTGGCAAGCCGTGAATGGTGTGCCAGTAGGTAAAGGAATATTTTATTAATCACAATCCAGAACAGATTAGTGCCCTGGATAATAGTTCTTCTCAATGGCAACGCCTGTGTGCATGGGGATTCCTGTATTCCATAACATTCATTTTCTCGGCGTTTTTTATTTGGGAAGCCTACCTCGGCACTTCAACCGCCCAGTCAGCCCAAGAGACAGTGCAGATACAGAGGCCATTCTTTTGGCTACTTTTGCCATCCTGTTTACCCATATGGCATTGGCTCTATCTTGGAGCTCATTACAGCAAAAGATTCGGGACCTGGGCCAGAGGCAAGATGGGGACGCTCTATGCGGGCTCGTTCATTTGCGTTGTTCTCCTCGGAGTGAGCACTGAAATGTGGACCGTAAACATCATAGAATCTTACGGGTACGTGGAATGTTCTGAAGAGCGCAACCAGGGATTACGCTCTTTTCAAAGCACCTACCGAAAGGAACAAGCGCTATGTCTAAACCAATAATACGCCTCGTCACACCATTACTGCTCTCAATCAGCCCCTTGGCGCAGGCCATTCTGTGCACAATCACCAGTGATCAGTATCCCGGATTTAATGACGGAGTACTCTTCAGCAAAGAAATCACGCTGACCGGTGGGCAAGGCACACCCGCCGGGCATCAACTGCTTTTGAAACATGAGCAGGCGGAGTTCTGGCTAGTGGCAGGCAGCCTGATCAAAATTGGTGGCGGAAAGCCAATCTTACAGAATTTCTACACAGAAGTGCGGCTTTTGGAAGCGGGTGGACAGCCCACGCAGACACTGCGCGCCATGAGCGGTATTCATGACGGCATAGCCCAGGCGCGGTTGGAATTGGTGCACTACCCTCCACAAAGCTGGATGTACGAAGGGATATTGGTTTTTAGCTGCTCACAGTATGAGTAGCCTTGCATGCTATATCAAACCAGGTTGATAGATTTGGTGCGCTTTTCTCAGACCTTCTAGTGAACACCCGTGCTTACTCGGTTGACTCTCGACTACCCAGCGGCGAAAAGAGACGAGGATATCGCGCCAACGCAATCGGCTCGGCAGAGAAAGCAATTTCCGGTAACAAATCAGGTGCGCCTGAACGGCTTTTTTTGCTGTCTTCAATGAATGTCACGATATCTTGGTTGTCTAACGTCAACTCAACCACAATCGACAAGGAAAAGAACGCCATGAGCGCAAAAAGCAAGCAGGCGAAGAGCACATGGATCAGCTTACTTATCATGACTCACCTTCATAAAATGAATTACGAGTTGAAGAGACACCCTGTCCTGTAGGCGACGAATGGCCACTTCCGATAGGGTGACTAAACGCTCATTCACCATGGCTTCATGGATAAAGGCGAGTAGTTTAGCCACATCTGGCCACGCACCCTCAACGAATACCACCGCTTGCTTGCCCTGTACTCCCGCTGATTCGGGCAAGGCTGAAATTTGCATAGACGAACTGGGTGGAACCTGCAATTTGTCCTGAAGATAGGCCAGGATCGCCTGATCCTCCTGCGGTGACTCATAGGCCTGCAGTCTCTGGGTGAGTTTGCTAATATCCTGCAGGTAATCGCCATGCCGCCTCACTGTTTTATAGCCGACCGCCAGGGCGTGTTTGAACTCTATTTCCTGAAGGGTAATCTGATCCAAAACCATAGATTGCCAAGCGACACTCGCAATCAGAGCAATGAGTAACGCTAATTTAATCCACGTCACTGCGCGTCTCTCCATCGTCCCTCTCCTCTTCGCGCCTTCACAACTTATTTACTGTGAGATGAGCCGTAGTCACGCCATTCGCAGCATTCGATGTCATGCGATCCACAGACATCCCTGAAAATTTCGAAGCGAAAAGGCGAATGCTATCACTGTCCAATGCTTCCACTTCCAGTTGCACGCCCTGAGGTGAAAGCTGGATCATGATGAATGACAGGTGGCCACTCTGACTGGCGAGTAACGACAGGTGATTAAGCATCCTGTTCTGATGCTGATTATAAGTCTGTGCAACTTTGCCAGAGGCTATCAGATTGTTCAGTAAGGTCGCTCGTTCTTTTGCAAGCAAAAGTTGCGGACTTATCTGCTCAAATTCCGCCGTTAGTAACGCATTTCTAGCTGTTTGATTCGCTACTTGAAGATACAGACTCAGATTCCACAAAAGCAAAACCAATAAAACAGGGATATACCATCGCATTTGATGAACTAACTTGCTGAACCCATCCGTCAGCTTTGACCTGATCCTCATCCTTCGCCTCCGTACATAAGTCGAAACCTCCCTGTTTGCGCATACTGTTCGACGTTTGCGCATTTTAGGCAACGGCAAGGCATTAGGGAAGAATTGAATATTGCCTTCAACTACGCTTCACGTCTGGTACGAATTTACAAGAACAGTGATTCAGTTATTTTACTTCCACCGTTTTTCCCGTTATAAAGTACGGCAACTTGGGTCAATCAGGATGGTTGCATGAAACAAACACTACTCAGAAAACTGCTTAACACCAGTCATTTGGAGCACGTCTCCGACCAGATTCACATCGATCATGACAGTGAAGTCGCTCCGGAATCGGTGGGATTAACCCGCGAAGCGGCAGACGCGATCTGGCAAGCCATCATCAATCTTTACCTGACAGGAACACAACCCGCGATCACCTTTTGTTTGAGAAAGCAGGGCCAGATCGTATTCAACCGCTCCATCGGTCACCAGACCGGTAACGGCCCTAAAGATTCGGCGAAAACCCCGAAAGTGGCAGCAACACCGGACATGCCCATGTGTCTGTTTTCTGCATCAAAAGCCATGACCGCAGTACTCATGCACATGCTGGCGGAAGATGGCAAGGTGAGTTTGCTTGATCCAGTGAGTTACTATTTACCCGAATTTGGGAAAAACGGAAAAAGGAACACCACGTTACACCAAATCCTGTCGCATCGTGGCGGTATTCCTCGTCTTGCAGCCGACACCCAAGTCGAAATTTTATGGAATGAAGACGAGGTCTGGCGCTTGCTCTGCGAAGCCAGGCCAATCTCCTCCAGTGGGAATGAGCTTTCCTATCACGCCTTGACCGGCGGCTTTGTGTTGGGACGCGTGCTGGAAAAGGTCACTGGAAATTCCATTCAAGAATATATGGATGCCAAGGTCCGCAAGCCCATGGGCATGACGCACTTTACTTATGGCGCATCACCCGAGGTGCAGGCTAAGATGGCCACCAACTACGCCACCGGACCCAAGCCGCGTTTCCCGATTACCACGATCATCAAGCGCGCACTGGGGGCGGATATTGATACCGTGGAACGGGTAATCAACAGTCCGGAGTGGTACCAATCGATTATGCCGGCGGGCAACCTGGTCGGCACAGCAGAAGAAGTGTCTCGCTTCTATCAGATGATGCTCAATGGAGGTCTGTGGGAAGGACAGCGGATTTGCGAGGAAAACACCATCCGACGCTCTGTGCACGAGTACGGTTCCCTCCAATTCGACCGAACCTTGATGATTCCCATGCGTTACAGTGCGGGACTCATGCTGGGTGGAGACCCCGTGGGCATGTGGGGCAAAAACAGCAGTGCAGCATTTGGCCATATCGGCTTGCTGAATAAGCTCTGCTGGGCAGATGAAGCCCGCGACATCTCAGTCTCGGTACTCACGAGCGGTATTCCGATCATCGCGCACCACATCCCGGCCTTGTTTGCGGTGGTCAACAACATTACCAAACACTGCCCGATGGAACATGAGCGTCGGTTGACGGCCTAATTTCTCTTCCAGGCCAGCAGCTTGTCGATGGTTGCTGGCCAGCTGATGTGTGCGACGCAACCAAAATGGCACACGTGTACGCCAAATAATGAAAATTCTCACCCGTTTGGGTGATACCTCCGATACGTCACAAAATTTTACAATTTTTGTCTGGAATCCATATTCCTTGAGGTGAGCCTGTTTATTAGGAAAAAGCCGAGGATCAGGTTCGAGTAGTACTTCAAAACAAAAACAATGTTCACTACTCTCGGAGACAAGCATGAAAACAATAACAACCGCAGCACGACTGCTGCTAAGCACACTGGTACTATCCGCATTCTCTGTCAGCGCATTTGCTGCAGGATGCAGTAAGTGGTGGGGCACCACCGGCGGGTACACCGACACCAAATACCCCTTTCTGATGGTGCACGGCATCACCGGTTTTGACACGGTAGGCGGATTGATCGGGTATTTTCACACCATCCCCATGAACTTGTGCCGCAGCGGGGCAGACGTCAAAGTCGCTCAGGTGTCTCCGTTCAATGACAGCGAGCAACGCGGGTTGCGCCTGGCTCAGGACATCAACAACAATGTGTACGGCAGTGCGTCGAAATTCAATATCGTTGCCCACAGCCAAGGCTCGCCAACTACCCGCGCGGCCATCACGTTTGATGCCAACATGAACAGCTCCGGCAAAGGACGCATCGCGTCACTCACCTCGGTAGACGGCGTAAACAAGGGATCAAAAACTGCGGACATGATTCGCGGAATCATTCCGATGGACAGTGGCATTGAGGGCGGGGCTGCCGCACTGGCCAATGCCTTTGGCACCATCATCAGCTGGATTTCCGGCGACAGTGCCAACCAAAACTCCATTGCCGCACTGGAAACTCTGACCTCACGAGGAACGGCAGACCTGAACTCTCGTCACCCTTACGGTGTGGCTTCCGGCTACTGCACTAACGACCGGGCCACTTCTGTGACCGTACGCGGAAACAAAATCAGACTGTACTCCTGGGCAGGCAAGAGTGTGTTGACTAATGTGCTTGACCCGCTGGATGGCTTCCTGGTCACCACGTCTCTCGCGTTCGGCGGAGAAACCAGTGACGGTCTGGTGTCTGAGTGCTCACAGAAACTGGGGTACTTTATCGGCTCGTACAAAGCCAACCACATTGACGCTATCAACCACGTACTGGGCGTGCGCCACCTGTTCCATGACCCCGTTACCCCTTACCGCACTCAGGCCAACCGCCTGAAAAATGCCGGGCTGTAACACACCCGATGAAAAAGCCGGAACCTTCCGGCTTTTTGCGTTTTCTCTCCGTCAGCCGTATGCAGAGGTCATCATGTCATCTACACCCAAATCCCGAAAAATCGCGCTGGCGACCGTCAGCGCTTTGTGCGTTGTTTCACTTGGCTTCCTGATTTCCAGTGAACAGTCGCATAATCCCCCATCACACATTGCTCTCGAAACGCCCGCGCTCCAATCTACACAGGCTATGCCAGCCAGCCCGGCACGCACTCCCGATCCTGCAAAAACACCTGAGAGAGCTACGGTAAGTCAAAGCACCGCGGCAAATCTGCACAACGCGACCGCCTGGGAAGGTGCGCACTACGCTCAATCCCTCGCGGGTACCGATATAGACGGCCAATTGCGGGTGGATGCGCAAGGTAATCTGATGGTTGACCTGGGTGTGAAGGATTTTTTTGATTACTTTTTGAGTGCAGTTGGCGAGGTCTCCCTTGAGCAGGCCATCGAACAAATCAATCAACAGGCGCAACTGCGGGTGCCACCGAATGCGGTTGAGCAAACCTTGCAGTTGCTGGAATCGTACCTGGCCTACCAACACGCCATGCAGGATATGATGGCTTCGCCCATTCCACCGGAAAAACAGCAGGACTACGGCTATTACAGCGAAGTCATGAGCCAAACCTTTGAACAACTGAAATCGCTCCGACGGCAGTACCTGTCGCCAGAAGCGGCAGACGCTTTTTTTGCACTGGAAGAAACCTATTCGCAATTTGCCGTTGCCTCGATGCAAATTCGCGCGGATAAAACGCTGACCGAAGCAGAGAAGCAAGCGAAAATTCAGCAGCTGGAAAACACCATGCCAACACAGATGCGTGTGGCCCAGGAGGAAGCGCGCCTCACCGCTGAACTGGCGACGCAGGCACGCCAATTATACGACCAAGGCACGAATAAAGCGGAAATACGCTCCCTGCTCAGCATGCAATATGATGAGCAGACCGTTTCAGACATGCTTGCGCACTATGACCGGGAAGCGCAATGGACCCAGAGACTGGAGCACTACACTGCGCTGAAAACCCAGCTGGATGAGGCTGGGCTCCCTGCCAGCGAGCATGCGCGGCAATTGGACACGCTCAGAGGGCAATACTTCCGTGAAGACGAACTACCCCGCCTGGTGTCCCACGAAGCCATTGCACGAAAACAAGGCTAAGTGTGCATTCTGTTAGACGGCTGAGGCCAGTTTACAGGTAATACAACACGAGGTAGCCTGACAGCAAAATCGCCACCCACACCACCATCGTTTCCGTCGGCCAGAGCTTCGCAAAGTAGCCTCTGGCCTGCTCCCCTTCATGATCGTAAGCATGACGAATCCAACCGCTTAACCGCTTCACCAGTCCCTGTTCCAACCGATGAAAGACGACGCTGATGCCGCACACCACACGCTTGATAATGGCTGGCGTCAGTTTGCGATAAAACCATTCTGCGTCAATGTTGGTGGACGGTAATTCGGGTGGATACATGCCTTTCAAGTTCAGCCAGACAAACGCCAGCGCCGAGAAGAACAGAATCTGAAGCTGCGTGAGAACGTGTGTCACATCAAATGGCCAGTAGTCCGTCTCCCAGGGCAACAGACTGTAAAGCACGGAAGGAAAACTGCCAATGAAAACGCACAGCACTGCCGCCAGGGTCATGGCCAATAACATGTTCGTGGGCGGTTCGGAGGTGCGAATACCGGAGTCATGCGCGAAAAAGGCAAAGTAAGGAATTTTGATCCCTGCATGGTGAAACACCCCGGCAGAAGCAAACAGCAACATCAACCAGACAAAATCATACCCCTCAATGATCGCAGCCGCCATGATCATGGACTTGGAGACAAAACCACTGAAGAGCGGGAAGGCGGAAATAGAGGCCGCGCCCACAATACAGAGTATCGTGGTTTTTGGCATGGTTTTATATAACCCACCCAAATCTGAACCGTTAATCCGGCCGGTCATATGAAGCACAGCCCCCATGCTCATCATGAGCAGCCCCTTGAAGATAACATCATTAAACGCGTGCGCCACAGCACCGTTCAACGCGACCGCGGTACCAATTCCGACGCCAACCACCATGAAACCAATCTGGTTGATCATGGAGTACGCCAATACACGTCTCAGATCATTCTCGATTACGGCATAAAAAATAGGGAAGCAGGTCATGGCCGCACCGATCCACACCAACAGCTCTACGCCGGGGTAGCCGCGGGCCAGTGCGTATACCGCCACCTTGGTCGTGAACGACGTGAGAAAGATGGTGCCGGTTGGTGTGGCTTCTGGATATGTGTCGGTCAACCAGTTGTGAACGAACGGAAACGCACACTTGATCCCAAAAGCCAGGAAAATCAGCCACGCACCGATCTGCGCCAGCCCTTCATGCTCCAGGCCAATGTAATCAAACGACAAACTGCCCTTGGTATAATACAGTACCAGCAAGCCCGCGAGGAGCATCACCCCGGAAAGTACCTGCATAATCAAATAGCGCACGCCGGACGAGTAGGCCTTTTCTGTCTTGCGTGCCCACACCAGAAACACCGACGTTAACGCCAGCAGCTCCCAAAAAACAAACAAGGTCAGCAGGTCACCCGCAAACACCGCTCCCACAGCACTCGCGGCATACGCAAGCCCCGCAATATGTTGAATGGTGTCTTTTACATGCAACGCATACAGTACGGCAATAAACGCAGCAATATGAAACAAGTACCCGAACAGCAAGCTCAACTTATCGACACGAACCACTTCCAACGGGTAACCAAGCAGGTTCATCGTCCAGCTCATGCCCTCTTCAAAACCCAGCAGCTGCAGCCCACCCCAAATCGGCGTAAGCAGCATGATCACCGCGCGCGGGGTGCCACGCAAAAAGCCGGCAGCAATCGCACCGATAAACAGAGGGAGAAAGGGGGGGAGTTCAGCGAGACTGGTCATCGTAATAGTCTTCCTTACGCATCAATACCTTACGCATTTCTTTGGCAATCAACACCAACACTACGCAGCCAATAAATCCATAGAGCGGATAAAAACCGGGCAGTTTTTCCCAGCTGTGGTAAATGTGGCGATGCACAATAAAATCCGCCACCAGCAGCAGTGCGCAAATCACGTAGAAAACTTTAAGTACTTTGCTGATGTTTTCAGGCTTATCAAAAAAGTACGCTTTTTCACCCTCAGGCTTTTGCATTAGCAGGCCTCCTCCATCATGGACTGACCGCACCCGGAATCTGTTGTACCAGGTTGTACAGCGGTTCCGGGAAGAAAAACAACACCAGGCAACCCAAAGAGGTCACACCAATGGCGATGAGACACGGCAATGGTGCTTCCTTAATTTTTGTTGCTCCCCCCGCTGGCTCCGGTGCAGCCGGGTTATAAAAGGCACGGATTGGAATGGGCATGAGATAGGCGATGTTCAACAGCGAGCTGATCATCAGCACGGCAACAATCAACAGCTGATCTGTCTGCAATGCCCCCAGAGCCAGATACCACTTACTCCACGTGCCAGCCATGGGTGGCAATCCGATGATACTGATACTGCCAATCATAAAGGCCAGCATCGTGAACGGCATCGCACGGCCCAGCCCTTCCATTTCACTGATGTTCTTCTTGTGGCTGGCCACCATAATTGCACCGGCACAAAAGAACAGAGTAATCTTGCCGAACGCATGCGTCGCAATGTGCATCGCTCCGCCGGTCAATGCCGCCGGGGTGGCCAGCAAGGCACCCACCGTAATGTAGCTGAGCTGGCTCACCGTGGAGTAGGCCAGTCTCGCTTTAAGATTATCCTTGGTCATGGCGATACAGGAAGAGAGCAGTACCGTGCCGGCGGCAATATAAAGCAGGATATCAGTAATGGGTATGGCGGACAGCTGATCCAGACCAAATACATACACCGCCACTTTCAGCACACTGAACACCCCGGCTTTCACTACCGCAACCGCGTGCAACAACGCGCTCACCGGCGTAGGCGCAACCATCGCAGCAGGCAGCCATCGATGAAATGGCATCAGTGCCGCTTTGCCGATACCGAAGCAAAACAGTGCGAGTATGCCCCCCAACACCCAGGGAGACGCCTTATCCGTCAATATACCCCCTGGGGTAAAGGTCAGCGTACCCGCAACGTGCCAAGTGCCCAGAATCGCAAAAAGCAAAAAGGCAATGGAGGTGCTCAGCAATATACCCAGATAGACCCGACCACCCTGCTTCGCCGCCGGCGTGCCGGCGTGGGTGACCAGGGGGTAGGTAGACAACGTCAGAATTTCGTAAAAAATAAACAACGTCAGTAAGTTATCTGCAAAACAGATGGCCATGACAGAACTGATGGCCAGGGCAAAACAAATATAAAACCGCGTTTGATTTTTTTCGTGATGGCCGCGCATGTAGCCAATGGCATAGATACTGGTGATGATCCAGAGAAAACCGGCAATCAGGCTGAACAGGAGGCCCAGCGGCTCCACAGTAAACGCAAGTGTCAGGCCCGGAAACAACTCCAGCCAGGTTTGCGTCGGACGGTCGCCAGCCATCACCGGGTCAATCAGTGACACTACCACAGAGAACAGCAGCGCGGCTGTCGCCAGTGTCATCGTTTCACGCAGATTGGGCGACCGACCCGTCAATCCGATGAGTACAGCACCCACCAGCGGAATGATAATCGCCACAGTAATCAAACTGGCAGGCTCCATGGCAGACCACATCATTGTATCCCCCCTACCGGCTCCGGGGTTTGCGTAAACCAATGGGCCGCTTGCTGCGCCGCATTCACGGTCATATCAGTATCAATACCAAAATAGATATTCGCCACAACCAGTACCCACATTGGAATCAACATACCCAAAGGAACTTCGGTCGCTTTTTGCGTACGCTTGGTCGGCTCCTGGAAATAAGCGGCCTCCAATACCCGACCGATATAGACCACCGCCAATAGAGACCCCAGCAAGATTAATCCCGCTAACCACCAGCTGCCCTGCTCCAAGGCACCTGTCACGAGATACCACTTACTCACAAAGCCCACCGTGAGGGGTACGCCGATAATACTTAAGCCTGAAATGGTAAACGCGGCCATGGTCCAGGGCATCCGCTTACCCAGACCACTGAAGGCCTTGATGTCTGACGAACCGACCCGATACACCACCGCACCTACGGCCATAAACAGCGCTCCCTTCATCAGGGCATGATTGAATATGTGCAGAATACCCGCCATGAGGCCGGTAAGATTCAGCAGGCTGACGCCCAGCACAATGTAGCCAATCTGCGCCACACTCGAATAAGCCAGCAAACCTTTGACGTTGTGCTGGAATGTCGCCATCAATGAGCACTTGAAAATCGCCACAATGGCCAGTACCAACAGAATCAGATCCATGCCCATTTGTTCGAAGACATGATCACTGCCAAACACGGTGTAGATGAACCGCATCATCACATACACAGCCACCTTGGTTGCCGTTCCCGCGAGAAATGCAGTCACTACAGACGGGGCAAATCGATAGGCGGGGGGCAACCAGAGGTGCAGTGGGAACAAGGCAAGCTTGATGCTCACACCCACCATGATGAATGCCAGGCCGGTATTGATGGTTCGGCTCAATTCAAAGGCACGGAGTCGCTCAGCGAGATCCAGCATGTTGAGTGTGCCGGTCTTCATGTAAAGCATTCCCACACCGATCAGAATGAAGGTGGCACCGATCGTTCCCATCACAAGATAGCGAAATGCGGCGGTTAAACAGCGCCGGTCACTGGCGAGACTGACCATCGTGTACGTGGAGAGGGAGGAAATCTCAAGGAATACGAACAGGTTAAAGGCATCTCCCGTAACCAAAATGCCGCTGAGCCCTGTGAGACACAGCAAGTGCGCAGTGTAAAACAGCGATTGGCGATCGGCAGCAATCTCTTTACGCGCGCTTTCCCGCGCATAGGTCAACACGATACTGCTGATAAACGTCACTGCCAGTAAAACAAAGGCACTGGCGGCATCCACCCGGATCTCGATCCCCCAGGGTGGCGGCCACCCACCCACGGCATATCTCAGGGGCCCTTCGACCAACACCTTTTGAAGTAATACCCAGGCAACGCCAAAACTCAGCCAGCTGATCCCGGTGGCCCACGCCCAGCAGCCCAGCCGCTGACCGATCAACAAGCACAGGGGCGCCGCAATCAGCGGTATAACGATAGGTAAAACGAGAAGATTTTCGATGAACATTAAATTACGTCGTCCTGATCCTGAAACTCATCTTCCTCTACCGAGCCATAGGCTTCTTTGATCCGAATAATCAAAGACAAGCCCACCGCCGTCGTTGCGACACCCACGACAATGGCCGTGAGGATGAGCACGTGGGGCAAAGGATTGGAATAGACCTCTATACCTTCGGCAACAATGGGTGCAGTACCGTTCACGACTTTCCCCATCGAAATGTAGAAGAGAAACACCGATGTTTGGAAAATATTCAGGCCAACCACCTTTTTCACCAGGTTGTTCGCAGAGATGACCACATAAAAGCCCGCCATCATGAGAAAAACGACAATCCAGTAATTGTAGTAATCAACGATAAAACTCATGGCTGACTGTTCCTTTCCGCCCGACTGCTGAAGGCATAAAAAATATTCAGCATCACAGCAAACACGGTGATACCCACACCCAGTTCAATTACCAGTATGCCGTAGTGCTGGCCTGCCTGTGGATTCTCCGCCAGCAGGTTATAATCCAGAAAAGCGCCACCCAATAACAGGCACACGAGCCCGGTCCCCGCATAAATTAATACTCCCAGGGGCGTGAGCCAGTGCAGCAATTTGGGACTAACCACCTGAAAAGAGTCGCGCAGATTGAACACCAGGGCATACAAAATAAACACCGCACTGGCAATCACCCCGGCCTGGAATCCGCCGCCGGGCCCAAAATCCCCGTGAAATTGAACATACAAGGCAAAGAGTAAAATGAGGGGAACAATGCGTTTGGCAATAACACGCAACACCACGTGACTGCGTAGACCATTTTCCGGCACGGGTTCGCCCGGAGACAGGTCGCGCCGGCGAATACCCAGCAGCGCTAACACACCCACGGCGGCAGAAAACACCACCAGGGTTTCGCCCAGAGTATCAAACCCCCGGTAGCTGGCCAGCACTGAGGTCACCATGTTGGGAAGCCCGACTTCTTTCGGTGATTCTTCGATGTAGCGAGGGGCAACGTGCTGATGAATCGGGTTGTCCGGATTACCAAAGGGCGGCATATCCAACGTGCCATAAATCAACGCTGCACCAGTCACCACCACAACGATCAGGGGCAACAACGGATGATGAGAGGTTTCTTTTTCCTTACGCTCGGTGAGTGCCAAGGTACCCAGCATAAGTACGGTGGATATCCCTGCGCCCACGGCAGCTTCCGTGAAAGCCACATCCACCGCGTCCAGTGAGACAAAAATCACGGCCGACAGGAAGCTGTATATTCCGAACAACATCACCACGGCAAACAGGTCACGAAGAAAGATGACACGTAAGGCAGTGGCTGCCAACATGCCCAAAAGCACCAGGTCAATCAGTTCTGCCATGGCTCAGTTCGGCTCCTTTTGCTTATGAATCGCCCGTTCAGGGATAGTCAGCATGCCGCCATGACGGGCCGCTTTCGCCAGCGCGTGCGATGCCGTAGGGCTGGTGACCAATAAAAACAACAGAATAAACAGCAGTTTTACTGCGACCAGCGTGAAACCCGCCTGAAGGACCAGCCCGCCGATGATCAGCAGACAGGCCATACTGTCGGTCACACTCGCCGCATGTACGCGAGTGAAGAAATCCGGAAACCGAAACAGGCCGAACGCACCGGTCAACCCGAAAAACGCCCCACTCAGCAGGAGCACCCAGCTCAATCCATCCAGGACAACGCTCATGACGATGTAGGTTTCCTCAAGCAGTGATCATTTGGATTCAAGGGACAGGACAGTTCAATCATTTTCTGCAGGGTCCGCGGCGGTATACTCGAAAAAGCGCAGCACAGCCACCATGCCGATAAAGTTGATTAACGCGTACACAATTGCGATATCGAGAAACTCGGGCCGGCCTGCGAGAAAGCCAACCGCAGCGATGAACAACACGGTTTTGGTACCGAACATGTTAACCCCCAGAATTCGGTCATACACCGTTGGGGCAAAGCAGGCTCGGGCCAAGGCCATGCCCATGATCACCAGAATGGCCACACAGATTACGGCAAACATGGCTCAGGGCTCTCCTGCACGCGTGATGCGTCTTTCCATATCCCCTTCGTGCAGCGCCTCGATGGAATCTGAGTCCAGCGCATGTACCGTTATCTCCTCATCGTCCACATCAACGGTCAGAGTGCCCGGGGTTAACGTTATTGAATTTGCATACAGCACTCGGGAGCGACGCGTAGCATCATTGAGCGGGATAAAACCTACGGCAGGCTTGATCGCAGCCGGTGTTCGCCACACCAGACGGGCGACTTCCAGGCTGGACTTAATGACTTCCGCCACGAGCCAGACGCAATACATCACGAGCTTGGGCCCGATAAAGGCTGAGTGAACTTCTTTGTCAACCTGGTTCATTTTCGCCACCATCGCAACCACCAGCGCCACAGAAATCACGCCAAATATCAATAACAGCGGCAGGAAAAAGCCAGAGAGCAACAGCCAGAAAACGGCCATTGCCAATGCCCAGCTCAGAAGCTGCATAGGTCCATCCTCACACAGATCGTAGGCTTAATTTTTACATAACTCTCAAAAGCATAGCAGCGGATTGTTACAAATTGCAAAGGTTAGCGCGGTAAAGTACGAAAAAACCGGCGAAATTGAACAACTATTAGGCGGCAGCACCAAGGTGGTGCCGTGTATGCACAAGGAGGGGTCACAGAGAGGCGATGGCACCTCTCTGTGGAGGCGGGCTATTCAACCCAGTAATTGATGACCTGAAACTGCTGACTGGACTGGCTGTCATCAAAGGTGTAAGTGAACAGGCCATAGCTGTAGGATTTATCGAGCGTAAAGGTTTCCGGGGGCATATCGCCCACCGAACCAGAGAACACCACTTTGCTGCCCACACTCACGCCCAGATTGGCCGTAGTGCTGCTGCCCACCGTGAATCCCACCATGTTTTTGCCGAAGTCCGTCTCCACGGATTTTTCGTAGGAGAAGGTCACAGACGTCGTCAAACCGGCCGTTAACTCCTCCGAGATTTCCACGGTGGTACTGCCATTGCTGGCACCAACATCGACAGGCCCGATACTGCGCCCAAACGACCCCGTCAATCCTTGCATGTCTGACCGCGAAGGATAACTGGTGACGTTACCGATGGTGTGTTCAAACACGCGGTCATCCACCTGGAAATTGGTCCCGGTCAGCGCACTATTGAAGAACTGTCGCTCCACCTGGATGGTTTTCGGCGCACGTGGCAGAGATACCACGAGGTCGGTACCCACCAGTTGTGGATACACCGGATGCGAGAGGATTTTGTACGTGTACTGGTCATAGGGAATCACCGTGGCTACCACCGTGTCTTCCATCGCCCCGGTAGTGTACGTGATGGTTTTGGTGGTCTGATACCCCACGCTCGCCTCAACCCCCAGGCTCACGCCCGCAGACCGGGAAACCTCGACGCCGACGTCGCCGATGATGGGCAGGCTGATATCGCCATCAACGGTGGTGTGATAACGCGCACTGACCTCATGGGAGACCGAGCTACTCGCCCCGACACTCGCGCCTTTCCCCCAGGAGGTCTGGCAGACATCGGTGACCTGGATGCCACTGTCCCAGCAAGGTGGCGCAGCCAGTGCGGCCAATACAATCGGCTCGGTAAATACCACCCGATGCGAACCCTCAGAGAATTTCAATACCGTCGTGTCTCCGTCCACGTTGGCCGTCACCACGACGGGCGGTCCCACGGCGTCCTCGTCTTCGTGCTTGCCTGCCAGTTCTTTAAAGTACTTTTTGCCAAACTCTCCCGTGGCAGGGTCAATGCCCCAGACCGTCACCGCATACCCGGTTTCCCAGAAAGTGATATTCCCGTTGGTGACCTGTCGCAACGGCACGGCGCCGGGCATATAGATCACGATATCGTCATAACCATCCGCGGTCACATCGCCCACGGCAACGGACGTAGTGTTTCAACACCGTTGCCCGATTGCTCAGAATCAGCACGTCTTCATTCTGTGCGCCGTTCAGAATATCCAGGGAAATGCTTTGCAACGTGCGCGCACCGCTGTCCAGCTCGCCCGTATAAAATGCCAGCCCGCCACTGTCGGCGTCCCGCCCGAATAATTGTTGATACAGGTTGTTCACCAACGATTCATTGCTGAGACTTCCGAATCGGGTATCAAACTCTTCCGACACACCGAACGCCTCAATGATACCGTTCAGGCTGCCCCCTTGCTTGTCGAGCTCTCCAGCCCAGAAAGCCAATCCCTGATAATCCGGTGAGCGCCCATAATAGGCAATGTAGGCGTCCACGACTTTTTGCTCGGAATCACTGAATGTTCGTGCCGTACAACTGGCATGAGCCTGCTCAGCGATCAACAGTGTGGAGAGCGATGTGGCCAGACAAAGCTGCGCAAACTTTGCGTAATTCGGGACCTTCTTTAAACGATTCATGCAAAAACCTCTTGCCTTTCGGCGTGAACTCTCGATCGGATTCAGATGGTTAGTGCGCATGAAAACAGCGTCTGACAGAGGCACCCATCAGAACAATTCACACGGTGGCACGACAGCCAAGGGTAGTACCAATATAGACTTACTACCCATATAGATTTACTACCAACATAGATTGCATTCTCAGTGAACACAACCGTCATTCAATAGGTAGCGGGAAACTCCGCCCGCTTCCCTCAAAAAAGTAACTCCCCTCCCGTGTCGCCAGAAAAGCGCTCAAGGTGACACAGCAGGTGCAGAGGCACGGGACTTATGTCACAATCCCGGAAAGTCTTTTTTCAGAGGTGCCGGTGTCCACAGAGTTAGAAAAGATCAGACAGAGTATTCTCGACTACCAACGTCTGCGAAAACACACAGATCCCGCCTTTGCCCAAGCGCTGACAGAGATGAAGCGCTGGCAACACTCGCGCATGCAGGCCACGTATGCTTCTTTGTTGAAAAACAGCAATACCGCCGCCCTGGTCACCTACTTTCTGGAGGACATCTACGGTGGCATTGAGCTGTCAGACATTCTCAAGTCCCTTTCGAAATCATTACGGGTGGCAGACAAACTCTTTACGGATCTGTCGCTGATTCGGCTGGCACTTGAGTTCAATACGTTGAACGGTTTCATCGATCAGCGCATTACCGAAGCCCTGATCGACACCGATACCCTGACATCGTTGGATGAAGCCGCCTACGTCAGCGCTTGCCAGCAATCAGACGTCATTGAAGACCACCTCCGCTCTATCGCGCTGGTCGGGGAATTTGCGGTGGGGCTCGACGAGACTGTCCACAATCCCGTCGTGTATGGTGCATTCAAATTGGGCAAACTGCCCGCGAAGCTGGGGGGCTTGGGTCGCCTGTACACACTGCTGGAGAAAGGCTTTGGCATTATTCGCGCCTTGCCGGAAGCAGAAAGTGCTATCCGGCAGATTGTGGATCATGAAGCGCTTGTCCACCAGCGCATGCAGCGTGGTGACACGCCCTGTTTTATACCTTTGGCGTAAGCGAGATTCCATTGCCTTAAGGGACATGCCAATGCAGTAGGGGAGATTCCCGTGGAGTAACGAAGTTCAAAACTCCCCTTCTGCAAACGCCATCAACGTTTCCTTTCCGGCCCGCACTTCCTGAAGCAACGCTCCCATTTCCGGTTGGAACAGCCGGTAAAAATGATCCGCGCACTTCACCTTCCCACCGAGAAACGCCGCACTGTATCTACCTTGCGACTCCGATGTTTGCGCCACCGCCGCCATTTTGGCCCACAACACCGCCAACGACGTCAGGGCGAACATACGCAACAACGGTGTGGCCACCGCACCGGCCTGCTCCGGATCCTGTGGCGCATTTTTGCCCAACCAGAGCAGCGCTTGCTGGAGGTCATTCATAAACGCCTGCGCCGCCGTTGTGTGCGCTTCACTGGCACCCGCGAGCATCTCCTGAGCCGCCCACAGGAACGTCTTAGGCAGTCGACCGCCCCGCATGGTCAACTTACGCCCCACCAGATCCAGCGCCTGAATGCCATTCGTGCCCTCGTAAATCCTGGCAATCCGTGCATCCCGCATGAACTGCTCCACTGGCCAGTCCTGCGTAAACCCCGCTCCGCCCATCGACTGCAGCGCCTGATCAATACTGGCAAACCCCTCATCGGTCAGGAAGCTTTTGACGACCGGCGTGAGAATCTGTACCAGATCATCCGCCCGTTCCCGGTTCTCCTCCGCTTCTGCGGCGATGCTGAGATCCAGGTTGAGACCCGCCCAGTAGGCGAGGGCGCGCGCCCCTTCGACCACCACCTTTTGTCGCAGCAGCATGCGCCGCACGTCCGGGTGCACAATAATCGGCTCTGCCTTCCGCCCGGGATTGACCGACCCCGCCAGAGACCGAGACTGCAAGCGTTCCTTTGCAAAGCCCAGAGATACCTGATACGCACTCTCCGCCAGACCCAAGCCTTGCACGCCAACCATCAACCGGGCGGCGTTCATCATGGTAAACATGCACTTCAACCCCTGATTTGGCTCACCCACCAGCCAGCCTTGGGCCCCGTCAAAATTCATCACGCAAGTGGCGGAAGCCTTGATCCCCATCTTGTGCTCCAGGCCACCACAGTGCACGGCGTTGCGTGACCCATCCGGCAGTATTTTCGGCACCAGAAACAGCGAAATTCCCTTACTTCCTTCCGGCGCGTCAGGCAACTTGGCTAACACGAGGTGCACAATGTTCTCGGCCAGATCGTGTTCCCCGCCGGTAATCCAGATTTTCGTGCCGGAAATCGCATAGCCGCCCTTTTCCGCAGGTTCCGCCCTGGTGGTGATCAACCCCAGATCCGTTCCGCAATGCGGTTCGGTCAGACACATGGTGCCCGTCCACGTCCCTGACACCAACTGGGGCAAATACGCTTGTTGCAGTTCTTCCGAGCCGTGCTCCGTGAGCAGATCGATCGCCCCGTGGGACAATCCTGGATACATGCCGAACGACAAATTGGTGGAGCACACCATTTCATCCACCACCATTTTCAGCAGATGGGGCAGGCCCTGACCGCCAAACTGGGGGGACGCGGACAAGCCACTCCACCCCCCCTCTCGGTAAACGGCATACGCCTCTTTGAAGCCTGCAGGCGTGACTACGTCTTTCAACTCGGGGTCATATTGACACCCCTCCCGGTCACCGGAAGCATTGATGGGCTCCAGCTCGCCTGAAGCCATTTTTGCGGCTTCCCCAATGACAGCTTGCATCATGTCCTGAGACGCATCCTCAAAACCCGGAATCCGGGCGAGTGCGCCGCTCTTAAGTGTGTCGAACAATACGAAATTGATGGTATCTAACGGTGCAGAATAATGAGCCACACGAACCTCTCTTGTTTCACGGAATGATCAAATTGCGTTGTGTCCGGCTTCATGTCACTGTTCGACAGTGCCGATCATCTCGAAGTAAGCCTGAGACTGTTCTACGGTGACTTTCGCTACCCCTTCGTCCTCAAGCCAGGACTTGGCTTCAGTCACACAGCGGAAGGGGTGCTCCGCCCGCTTCACCACCTGCCCGGCGGCGTCAAGCTGGAAGGCTACGTACAGGTTTCCTTCCAGAGACCAGATTTTTCCTGTGCATTCCCTGATGACAGTTGTGGGGGCTGAAAATGGGTACATGACATGCTCCTAAGCAGTTAATCGCTGAACGTTAAAGGACAGGTATCTTTACCGAGTGGCACTAGGGGATACGGAGCAATGCAAAAAATGGATCAATAAAAAACCCCGGCATGTGCCAGGGTTTTCAAGCGTGCGAAGGGGGGGAGTTAGTGACCGTAAACCACCACGTCGGTCTGGAATACAAAATCGGTGAAGTACACGCCACCGATGCTGGGGGCATCACCGAATTGGAAGACTGGCATGTCCACGTCTGCCCGGATTTCGACATCCCAAAGCGCCAGGCCACTGGTGCCACTACTTAAGCTCTTGCCTTCCGCCACCTTGGCTTTCACGTCAGCAAAACCGAAAGCACCAGTAGCATCCAGACCACGGGTGTTGTTGATTTGAACCTGACGCTGTTTTACCGCCGCCAGGTTAAAAATCAGCAGCACGTCTGCGTTATCCCAATCCAGATCGCCTTCCGTCACGCGGAAATACGCGTCGACTTCCATCATGGCATCGGACACTTCCATAGTGCCATTCGACACCACGTTGGTTGCACCTGTGCCATTGCGAATGATGATATCTACCGGCCCGATATTGCCTTTGAGGTCTATGTTGGAGAACATCAAACCACCGCGGGTTTGTGAACCCACGGCGTAGCTGGACTCATGCAGATTGATCGAATCAATCGTGAGCTGAAAATCGATGGCGTTCTGGTAATTTTCAATATTCTGATCGGAGCTGTTGCCAGCGGCCACACCGGAATCGACGCTGTCGATGTGAATCACCAGATCCCCATCACCAAAGGCTTCCCCGTACTGACCACCACCCAGGCTGTATTTGGCGATGGCATCGGCCACGTCCGCATTCGCGGCCGACACTAACCCTTGATCCGCCCACATAGCAAACTTGGAGAAGCCGCGATGCAGCACTTCGTTATTACCCGCCACATCCAGTGTCATCAGGACGTTGTCGAGCATCGTGCCGCCCTGACCGCCCAGATGCAAATCCTTGATGGTGGCAAAACCCGCATCGTGGTAGGCAATTTCACCAATGTCGATCTGCGCGGCAAGTTCAACGGTAAGACCCGCCTGCCCTTGCACGGCACTCATTTGTGCGTCTTCGAGTGGAGTGAGCTCCGCCATCGCAGTTGCCGAGACGAAGGCGGCTGCGATACCGCTGGCCTGTATCAAGCCTTTCATGGTTGTATCCTTTTTCCCTAATAGGTGCGCCTGTTTCCCGGTGATGAGATCGTTGTTCTTTTTATGGACATTCTCACGAAGGCTAAACACCAATTCGTGATCGTCTGGGGCACACATTTTTATCTGTTTTTAGGGCTCCAAGCCTACCTCAGGCGAGGTAATTATTCTGAGAGCTTAATCACACTGCCTTACAAATAGTTACATCGCGTTACTGATCGGTAATTTGATTCTTCCCAGGCGCTCAACCATAGTTGCTACGATGCGTTGATGCCGAAGGAGCCTGCCATGCTGACCGTTTGCCGACCGAAACACCCCTCTCTGTTCTGCCTGATCTCTCTGACCCTGTCTGCAACTGCATTCGCGGACACGGAGCTGACCATCTATCGCGACTTTGCGGTCATGAAAGACAGCGTTCCTCTGTCGTTGAAAGCGGGCAGCAACGAAGTACGCTACCAAAACATTACCCGCTCCCTGGAGCCCTCCAGCGTGATGCTGCTGCCTCAGAAAAGCGACCAGCAGTTTGTGATTCGGGAACAGAGTTACCAAAGCGCACCGCTCTCCGAGAGTCGGCTGCTTCAACAGTTCGAAGGCCAGTCCATCGACTTTCTTGTGCGATTCAATGATCATGAGACCATCAAAACAGGGAAAATTGTGCGCGCCCCGGGCCTGAGCCTCAATGAAGCGCTTTCGCCCATGATCGAACTGGATGGCAAATTACAGTTCCATCTGCCCGGTCGCCCCCTCTTTCCAGCGAACACGGGAAACAGTCTTCTCAAACCCGAACTCAACTGGGTCATCCAATCCGCCAAATCCGGCACGATTGACGCCGATCTCAGCTATCTGACCGGTGGCTTCGGCTGGGATGCAGCCTACAACTTTATCCAAAAAACCAACAGCACTCAGAAAAACAACGGCACTCAGAAAAACGACACCATGGAAGCCTCGGGCTGGCTCACGGTACGCAATCACTCCGGCACCGGCTTCGACAATCTCAATATTCGGCTTGTGGCCGGTGATGTGAATCGTGTTCAACCCCAGCGGCAGGCAAAAATGATGATGCTGGAACGCGCCATGGTCGCCGATGCCGCTGCGCCGGAGGTCACGGAGCAAGCCATCGATGAGTTTCATATGTATACCGTGCCCGGCCAACTCGCCCTGCGGGACGGCGAAACCAAGCAAATCGAATTCATTAAAGGCCACGGCATCCGCTACCAGACCGAACTGGTCTACGATGGCGCGATTCTTCCCCCGCACTACAACGCCGAATACGTGCGCACCCAGCGCAACTTCGGCGCACAAGGCAACACGCAAGTGAACATTTTTAAAGTGTTCGACAATAAACTGGACAATGGCCTGGGCAAACCTCTCCCCGCAGGAAAGGTGCGTTTCTACCAGCAGGAAGGCAGTGGGCTCGTCTTCATCGGTGAAAACCTGATCAATCACACGCCGAAAGACGAAACCATTCGCCTGTTTACCGGCACCGCTTTTGACGTGATCGGTGAGCGCAAACAAACGGACTTTGTGGTGTTTGGGTCCCAGAATCGCGCACGCGAAACAATTGAAATCTCGTTGAAGAACCGCAAAGACGCCCCGGCGACGATCAAAGTCGTGGAACACCTCTATCGTGGTGCCCAGTACACCCTCACTTCAGCGCATCAATGGCAGAAGGAAGATGCGCAAACCATGCATACCAGCGTCACGTTGCCTGCCGGTGCGGAACAGCTGTTGCGCTACACCGTCGAGTATCGCTGGTGAACAGCTAGTGGCTCATTCTGCAATTAATGGCCCAGTCAGCGTTGCTGTGGCATTTCACATCAAGGCGCAGTACGCAGTGAATGGCCAAAGTCCTTTGCAAGTGCTGCAACGAAGGGGTGGAATGCCTCAGCAGCGCCCGCAGGGTTGGTTTGTCAGCAATCCTGGACTGCGTTCCACCTCTTGAGAAGGGAGTGACCATTCCCTGCGAGGTGCGCCTTGCCAGGATTGCTGACAAACCAACTGACTGGGCCATTAATTGCAGAATGAGCCACTAGGGTTAACCGATGCGCACCTGGGCACCGGCCGACTGACAGGCCTCATAACAATGGCACGTGGTCAGGTGATCGTTCACCAGGCCCACCGCCTGCATAAATGCATAACAGATGGTGGTGCCCACAAAATTAAAACCGGCTTTTTTTAACGCTTTGGACATCTGATCAGATTGTGGGGTATTGGCCGGCACCTCACTCATGGCCTGCCACTGGTTCTGAACCGGCCGCCCCTCAACAAACTGCCAGAGGAAGGACGCAAAATCGATCCCTTTCTCAGCCATCGCCAGATAAGCGCGCGCATTACGTACGATGGAGTTTACCTTCAAGCGGTTGCGAACAATGCCGGGATTCTGGAGCTGTTGCTCGATATCCGCTTCCGTCATGCGAGCAATCTTTTCCGGGTCAAAATTGAAAAACGCCGCCTCGTAATTGGCCTGCTTCCGTAAAATCGTAATCCAGCTCAATCCCGCCTGCTGCCCATCGAGGCATAACTTGGCAAACAACTCGCGACCATCGAGCACCGGCCGCCCCCACACATTATCGTGATAGGCCACATACAGTGGGTCTGTGCCACACCAGCTACATCGCGCCTGTTCCGTCATGTTGCGTTACCCGTGTAAAGCAAAGAATGAATGAAACCATGTCACCTGAGTAAAGGCAAGCGTCACACGCCAGTTCAGGTGAATCCAACAGGCGTAGTCTATGCTTAATGCACCGGCACCCTTTGTGCCGCCTTTGGGGGAGCGCTCGATGACTGAAGAGAACCAACTGATTGATTCGACCGAACTGACGAACCTGGTGATCACCACGCTGTCCGATCCCGACACCTACAGTCAGGTCGCCATCATTTCGTTGATTTACCTCTTTGCCTACACCCTCGCCAAAAAAATGCGAGCGGCCGCGCCCGTGCTGAATAAAGCACCAGCCAGCGTTCAGGAGCATCCTATCCATTTTTTCCTGTACCGCGTGGGTAAACTGCTTTTCCCCATACTGGCCATATTTTTTCTGAGAATCGCCTTTGCGTTCAGTCAGACGTACCTGCAACAGAACTGGCTCATGAACGTTGCCTTAGTCGTCGCCATGTTGCTGCTCTTCAACTCCTTCGTGAATCTCGTGATCACCAATGCCATTGCCGAAAAGCTGTTTCATTGGATCGGCACACCGATTCTCTTTTTGCACTTGGTTGACTTCCTCGATGACATCGTACGTGTGCTGGAATCTATCTCACTGGACGTTGGCAATATCAGTGTTTCGGCCTATGGCCTGATTCGTGTGCTCCTCTTTGGCTCACTGTTGTTCTGGCTGGGGCGAATCTCAAACTCTACCGGCCAAACCATTATCCGGCGGCAAACCACCATTGATTTTCGCACACGGGAAGTCTTGGCCAAGCTCTTCGAAATTTCGCTGTTCTTCGTTATTTTCCTGCTGTTGCTCCAGATAATGGGGATCAACCTCACTGCACTGGCGGTGTTTGGCGGTGCTGTGGGCGTCGGCTTGGGCTTCGGATTACAGTCCATTGCCTCAAATTTCATTTCCGGTGTCATCATCCTGCTGGATCGGTCAGTCTCCCTGGGCGATTACGTTGAGCTGGAAGATGGCCGCACCGGCGAAGTCACCCAGCTCAACATGCGATCCACCACACTGGAAACGTTTGATGGCAAAGACATCGTCGTGCCCAACGAAAAATTCATCACAGGCGCATTCACCAACTGGACACACAAAAACAAAAAGCAGCGTTACCGCGTGGACTTTTCCGTCGCCTACAGCACCGACGTGCGAAAAACCGTCGAGTTGATCAAAGCCGCCGTGGCCACACACGAACAGGTGATCAGCGGAGAGGACATTCCCTTTGAAGAACGGCCGGACTGCGAAATCGACAGTTTTGGCGATTCCGGGATCAACATGTTTGTGGAATTCTGGATGGAAGGGATTGATGACGGCAGAAACCGCGTCGGCGGCGACTTGCTGCTGATTATTCTGGAAACCCTGCAAGCCAACAACATTGAGATTCCCTTCCCGCAACGTGAGGTTCGCATATTGTCGGATAAGCCCGGTGCCAATTAGTTTTCACCGCACCTATGAGCAAAATCGATCAAGACTGAGCGTTCCATTCTGGTTCATTTCAACGCAACGGCACCTCGCCTAAATGCCTGTCGATTGCTTCAATCATGCTGCTGGGCAGAGGCAGGTGCGCCTTTTCTTTCGCCCATAGCTCATAAAATGCGTCAACCATGTTTTTGGCGGTATCCAGCACCAGCTTCTCTGGCAGCATCGCCCTGGCCGCCAGATGCGCTAACTCGTCGAGGGTAAAATCGCGAAACTTTTTACTGCGGCTGACTTTCAAGGCCGCACTGTCGTCAGGAATATAGGGAACGGTTGAAAGAAAGTCGTACGCCGGCGCAATCGACGCAGCCCGCCTATCCTTATAAATGACCGACCAGTTTTTCAAATGCATGTCAGCATTACCGATCAGCGTGTTGAATACCAGTCTACGAGTAAACTCAACGATGTCTTCTTCCCGACCTTCAATGCCAAGTACCTGTGCAATATTACGCATGCTGGCTTTGCTGTACTTATCCAGTGGGTATACACCGAATACCTGTGCAAAGTCCTCAATATGTACCAACTGATCACCAGCGCGATCAAACCGCTTGATCGCAAAAGCGCTCTTACCAAATTTACCCAATCCCTCGGGGATGTTGGTAATCTGATCGATGGGTAATAACCGAATTTCGGGTACATTCATACCCAGTTGTCGTGCCAACATCATCATCGAGTATTCATTCTCCGGCACGGCCTCAAAACGGGACGAAGGCAATTTAACGATCCACGAGCCACCTGCACCCGATGCCGGAATCGTCAAACCTCCGCCGGTCTGTTGTACCGCAGAGAACTTCAACTGCACGCCCGCCAACGAAAATCGTAATGGGCCATCACGCCCCGCTTCCTCATTCCGGTTCTCTGGCGTACTGGGCAACACCGCCTGACCGTCCGCCGCCACAACCGTAATCGCACCCGGCAAATCCTGTCCCAATGCCCATAACAGAAAGAACTCGTAAGCAGGGTTAACACCTGCTCGTTTCGCCAGATAGTTACGCAGGGAGTCTTCTGGCAATACGTTGGAAAAAAACGGCGTCAGCCTGGTTTGTGTCGGCTTGAATTGGGTGATCAGGCCACCGAACGCATCCTTGAATCCGAGACCCAGTACAGGGCGGGATTCATCCTTGATATACGCCTCCGTAAACGCAAACAGTGTTCGATCACCGCCAACATGAGTGATGGTGCCGACGGTTTCGCCATAGAGCAGCACATTCAGCGTGGATATGCGATCAGTCATTGGCATCCTCATCCAGGCGATAGGCTGGTGGTAAACTCTCTGCGGAATCCAGACCGTCTTCGTTGCTTCGCATGATGGATTGAATTGCTGGCACATACTTTTTAGGCACGAGCATTAACTCCAGATCAAGCACACGCGCCAACGCAATCAGACTGGAAAGCCTGAGATCAACCTCGCCCGATTCAATTTTTGAGATATGGCCCTGCGGCACTCCGGAACGGTCTCTCAAACTACGTTGACTCATTCCTTTGCGTGAGCGGGCTTCTCGCAAGCTCTGCAGCAGTGTGTCTGAAATATAGCCCATAAATGATTCGCCATTATGTATCAATTTAGATCAATGATACATATTAATATATCTTTCATGCAAATTCAGCACAACCTCAGGCTTGACGTCTGCCACTCTTTTTGAAAACAACCTCGCGGTATAAACTGAGCACATTAACTCGAAGCGCACTGCCATGTGGAGAGATCTTCGTCCGGGTCCGCCAGTTTTTTCAGGCAAATGCAGGTGGTCGCTTCCAGCAGCCCGATCGCTACGATATCTCCCTCGATAATGCCTTCAAGCTCCAGCCGGGGCAACATCAGCGAAACTGACTGACCCGCAAGTGCCCGCCCGCCACGAAGAATCTCCCCTGTAAGATCAACGGGGTCAGGCACGCCCTCAACAATAGAGGGTGAACGCTTCAAACCAAACCAACCACTCTCGTGGTTAGCGATGGACGTCACCTTAATCACTAACTTGTCAGATAGCTCCCTATCTGCTGGCCACTCCCAATTCAACCGAATATCTGCCGCCATGGCGCATCCTCCTGCGAGTAAAAATAAAAAGATGGGAAGTAAAACAGTTTTTTTAATCATTGATTCCTCACTGCAGCTTTGCAGCTCAATTTGCGTTCAATCGCTTATCGAGGCCATTGATCTCCCCGATGCAAAATCACCTTAACATTATCTTAACTCCGGGTTTGCGAAACTGTTGCGCTCTTCCAAAGTAGTACTCTGCGCTACACCCAAACAACCCAAAGGAGATGTTCGCATGACACCCCCGATGAAACTGGCGGCAAAAGCACTGAACCTGAGTGCCATCCTGTCAGACTACTGGCCCTCTGTAGGCATTACCTGGCTGCTCACCTTTATGGAAACCGCGCTCACCGCCCTCGTACCGCTGTTGATCGGGTTTGCCATTGACGGGCTCCTGGTGCAGGACACCCTCGCCTTCACTCAACTCTGTGCCGTGTTATTCGCACTGGTTGTGATCAGCGTCATCCGGCGCATCTATGATACACGCGCCTACGGCACCATTAAGGTTCGACTCAGTGAAGAACTCGTGGCCCGATCCCAGGCTTTGCCCACCTCAAAAATAAACGCGCGGATGGAGATGGGCAGAGAGCTGATCGATTTTCTGGAGCAGGAAGTTCCGGAGTTAATGGCCGCCTTGGTACAGGTGATTATCGCCATTGTGGTGTTGTATGCCTTTCACCCCACACTGTCGTATGCTGCTGCGCTCACGGCCCTGATATCACTGTTGATCTACGGCCTGTTTCACGGGCGTTTTTTTGCGCTTAACGCCCAACTCAATCACGAAAAAGAGCAGCAAGTGCATACACTGGACACCCGTGAGCACGCCTCGATTTCGTCCTATCTCCGGCGTTTACGTACCGCAGAAGTACGGATTTCCGATACGGAATCCTGTGTCTATGGCCTGATTTTTATTGCCATGCTGAGCTTTATTGCCTTCAACTTATGGTTTGCCACCATCCACATCACCCTCACGGTTGGCACCATTTTTTCTATCATCAGCTATTCCTGGGAGTTCGTGGAATCCTCACTCGTATTGCCGATCACGCTACAGAGCTGGTCGCGGCTGAGCGAGATCGTTCAGCGGATTAATGCGCCTTCTGAATGATCTGTTGCAATGTGGCTCTGCAGGGGAACCGAGCAAATCGCAGGAGCTTCAACTATGAAACTCATCCGTAGACTGAACTATCACATGCTCTCTCTCGATGAAGATAACATCGGGTTCGAACAGGTAGATTACCGGCTCAAATCTGGCGAATGCTAAACTGTGCGGTGGTGAGGCTTCATCTGGAGTGCTCAAGCAAAACTCCTACATGATGCCAAACCTGTGAGGCTTGAAATATATGCCAGCAACAAAAAGGATGGCATTCCAGAGGCACGCTGTGAAATAGATCAAACAAAGCACGTTCACGGTTACTTAAGTGCCAATGTTGCATTTGCCATTTATGATCAAGGGGGCCCAAAAGTCGATTAAAACCCCTGGGGTAGACTCTCCTGAGACGTTGAAAGAAAGGTGCTCGACAGATGAGTATCGACACTAGAAAAATGTGTTGCTCCCCCATCCCTCGGCACAGACTCCGGCGGTTATATTCGAGTTAGTTTGCCTTTATTCCGAGCCCAAACCAGAATATCGAATTGCGCCTTTTTTTCCCACTGACGGCTTCCTGGTCGGCATCCTCGACAACTTCCTTGCAGACAGTAAGGAAGTTGGGGCCAAGCTCCTCGCCTCGCTCGATGACGTAACCCTGCCGAAACTCCTTATTGCCCCATGCGTTTGTCCAATGTGCGGTGAAACTCCAAAGATGATCGTGGGATTTCATATCCTCGCAGAAATTCCTCCATGCAGCGTTCAGATGACCAAATGGCACATTCGGTACAGCTCCCAGTGGGTCAAAAACGATCTCACGCTTTTCGACCTCCTGGAGGCTCAATTGTGTTTGCAAGTCGTCACGTGTGACAGCAAACTCAGGCTCATCCATGGAACCACGATCGGGTTCCCCGTAAACAAGCATCTTAACCTTGAAGAAAACCAACACTGGCCAAAAGGGCACCATCAGAGTAAAGACCAAGGCCGGGCCAAGTACATCGTTCAGAAGCCGATACCACAGTGATTTCCGGTCGGGCTGCAGGTAGCCTGCAAGCACATCACTCAGCGAGGCTTCATCTTTCTTCTTGGTCAGCTTATGAAGTGCCATCATGAAGAAGAGGACGAGTACCCCGAACCCCGCATACCAATAGAGACAGATCATTGTGCCGCCCCTTCCTTTTGCTTGCCGCTCGGGAAGACCAGCACCCCACCAATCCCGTAGCCTACCGGGCTGTTTTCTCTCCCGGCATGCCCGTTTTGGCGCACGCGACTAGTCTTGATAACGCCCTTCTCTACTTCCAGCAACAAATCTCGCTCAAAGGAGCTACCGTACCCCATGTGGACGTACTTAAGCTGCCGACCCTGCGGCAAACGGATTGTGCCTGAATACCAGTGAGCGAAAACCTTGTCAGGAAAGCCGGGAAAGAGTGTCTCTAACGTGACTTCTGTTCCATTTTCCAGGTTTCCATTCAGTTCGACCAAGTACAGGCGGTCATCAATGACTTCCCAGCGACCTACGTAGCCACGCCACAATGCGGTGCAGTTTGATCTGAACGTTGGATTGATTCCCCCCATTGAGAAATACTGGCCGAGGGGATTGGTGCACATGGCCATGTCCTCGCCTTGATAATGAAGTCGTTCGGCAATTTGAGCAGTCATATTCTTGTTTTCTCCTAATTCTTGTCTTCAAACATCGTTGAAAACCTATACTCTGGAGCGATTGGTGCCCCATATACTCTTGGTACTATTCCGCGCGGGTTGCCGGGCCAATGGAGTTTTTTGGTTTTATAGCCCTGGTATATTTAAAAGTGCGTCAAACAGTGTCGCGCGACTGGTTACGACACCACTCTTTGCACTTATCGAATTCAGTCTGGGCTGTTCAATATTTTCGATCTATATCGGTCATCGATGAGGACAATGTGTAAAGCGTTACAATCCTCTCGATTATTGTGATTGCGCTCATCTTATCGAATTGTAGCTCCCTTGCAATAAGGCGATTAATTCAATAATCCTTACAAATATTTTTTTATGGATTATTGGAGAATGTGCTTTAAGAAACTGCAAAAAACCTGGCAATCTTACGAATCGCCTTTGGCTTACGCCACTGTCTATACTGTTAGCACTTTCCCGAAAAGAACGAAGACATGGCAACTTGGTTTATTTCACGACACCCCGGCGCTATTCAATGGGCAAAATCGAAGGAATTTCGCATCGATCACTTCGCAGAGCACCTTGCTACAGAAAGGATAAATGCCGGAGACATTGTAATAGGCACACTCCCCATTCATCTGGCCGCAACGGTTATCGAGCGCGGCGCGGATTTTTACTACCTCACGATCAACGTTCCCGCTAACTGGCGAGGTCTTGAGTTATCTATGACTGAATTACAAACTCTCTCTCCCACGTTACGAAGAGTGGTAGTATCCTTAGGGCAAGCTGAAGACCTCAGCCAATTCACCAAGATCTCAGGCTGAACGGAGTTTCGCAATGACAAAAAAGATTCTGGTTACCCACATCGGCGCACCCAAAACGACAAACCAGGAATACCCCCGCACCCGCTACCAGTTGGGCGAAACACGATTCGAAACCTCCATGATCGGTTTCGGTCTGATTCCACTTTTGCAACCCGAGGAAGTTATTCTTCTCGGTACAACCGGGAGCCTTTGGAGCGCTCTACCGTTCATGGCAGGTATGGATCAGGCCATTGATGAGGCTTTGACAGATACGATGACCGATCTCGAAGAAGCACAACAATGTGACCAGAGAACAGACGCCTATACCTCTCATTTGATCGCGTTAAGCCAAGCACTCAGCCTTCATTTTGGCTGCCAGGTACACTGCCAACTTGTGCCCTACATGGACGGCAATCAGGTTAACCATCAAACCGCCAAGTATCTTTCAAGTGTACAGGCCTGGGTACCCGAAAACGCAAAAGTCACCCTCGATGTTACCCATGGTTTGCGATATTTGCCCATGCTAGCCTTGCTCAGCGCCGCTTACATGCGCGTCACCCGTAACGTCGACATTGAGCAAATACTGTATGGTGCGGTGGACCGTCGACTTCCGGATGGCTCTGCCGCCGTGATCCAGCTGGACAGCCTGCTTCAGGTTATCGACTGGATAAGTGCGCTCAATAGTTTTGACAAAGATGGCGATTACAGCGTCTTTGCTCCCCTTCTTGAGGTCGATGGCGTTCCAAGCCACCTAACCCGGGCTTTGCAGAATGCTGCCTACTGCGAGCGTATTTCTAATGCCAGTCAAGCAAAAGAAAAACTTCAGCCGGTGAAACAGCATACATTTGATGAGTCTACACCACTCAGCGAGTTGTTTGAAGAACAGTTAAAAGAGCGTCTTGCCTGGACAAACGCAACCAACCGGGGTGATATTGAATTTCGCCTTGCGGATCAATACCTCAAACGCAAAGACTATCTTCGTGCCTGTATTTATGCACAGGAAGGTTATGTCAGCAAGCGCGTCTCTCAACAGAATGGCAATTTAAACGACTACTTGGATCGAGATAATGCATCACAATCTATCGAGCTAACCGAATATAGAACTCTCAAACGGCTTCGTAACGCATTAGCTCACGGCATTCGAAATGAAAACCGGGAACTGCGCGCAATTCTAGCCAATGAACAAACACTGGAAAGCACGCTTAGAACATTATTTCAGGCCTTACGAAAAGCAGGTTAGCTTGGAAAACCAGAAGGTTCTAGCTTCAGATAGTCAAGACTTGAAAAAACGTCCCGATTGACTCTCAGGGTAAACTTATGGCAACCTTCAGCTTCCGCTCGTGGAAGAAACCAGGATCAAACACTAGAGAAACTGACGATAATTTGGCTATTTTTATGACACTTATGCTCAACGATATCGTCACACTTTTGACTAGTCAATTTCGTCGCAACCCCCTCTACAGGCCGTTGATTTTAAAGCGAAATATTTTGGCTAGGGTTTGAAGGATGCCCCGATTACTAGGGGATTGAGACCTGCCTCCAGTTTGGCTTTTTGTTGATTCTTCACTGTTTGAAGGATGCCCCGATTACTAGGGGATTGAGACGCCATTTGTTTTTCTGTTAAAAACAGCGTTTTTATGTTTGAAGGATGCCCCGATTACTAGGGGATTGAGACTCTGTTAAGAACAGCGTTTTTACTTCGCCCGTTTCGTTTGAAGGATGCCCCGATTACTAGGGGATTGAGACGTAGCGTACTGTTGAAATATTCAATAATTTCGTTTGAAGGATGCCCCGATTACTAGGGGATTGAGACTTCGCCAGCCACAATACATTTTTTTCTTCGTCTGTTTGAAGGATGCCCCGATTACTAGGGGATTGAGACAAAATGGAACATTGTTTAGTGTGCCTGTGTAGACAGTTTGAAGGATGCCCCGATTACTAGGGGATTGAGACGTCGGTATTCTCTCTATTGTAATCGTTTGGTTGGTTTGAAGGATGCCCCGATTACTAGGGGATTGAGACCATAATTGCTATCCTCTTTAATTTTTAGTTTTTTGTTTGAAGGATGCCCCGATTACTAGGGGATTGAGACTTGGCCAGCTTGGTAAGTGACGCCCTCGTCCTGCGTTTGAAGGATGCCCCGATTACTAGGGGATTGAGACGACATGAAAGCTGTGAAAAACAATACTGATAGAAGTTTGAAGGATGCCCCGATTACTAGGGGATTGAGACTGCTCAACATGAGTCGCTATATGCGCTGCAACTGTTTGAAGGATGCCCCGATTACTAGGGGATTGAGACGCTCGTCGCTGGATTGCTCGCGGTAGTCCGAAAAGTTTGAAGGATGCCCCGATTACTAGGAGGTTGAGACCTGGTCACTTGTTGCGTGCTGTTGGTACGTCGACGTTTGAAGGATGCACTAATAACAGGAAATTGGGAACCGATCGCAGGGGCTCTGCGTGATCGGAGAGCCCATCCTGTGAAAGAGGGTGACTCAGGCAGTAGCTCTTATTGCTCCAACATCACTCTCTGGCACACCAAGTGTATATCGACCAAACCCAAAGCTGGTTTTCGCACCGACGTGCAACCACTCTCCCAGCTGAAGGTAAGGCCAAAGTGCGTTCAGCTCCCCGGAGAGAACAATGCTTCCGACCACGCCACCCAGATTCATTTTACGATGTTGTCGATTGGAATAGCGTGTCCAGTCACGCCAGCCAAGGTTTGTATTCATCATCACACCTGAAACAATGTCCTCCTGGGAAATTTGATCCTGAGCGAACTCTGCCTCTTCAAAATAAAACTGCTGCAACAACTTGACGCGACGCTGTAAGTTCGTCGCCAGCAACGCCAACAGGAACCTATCTGGTCCCACCGGGCATTTGTTTACTTCCAGACGCATTGGGGTGATTAAATTCAATCGCACCTGCTGTGGTACGGGTGTTTCCGGCAATCTAATTGATGCATCGTGTGGTTGAATAATCGGCTGCTCCCTGCTGAACACTTCCTGCCACGTTCCATCAGGCTGTTGCCAATTGATGGCCATGACTTCACCTTTGGCCTTTGACGGTCCAAAGCCACGCTGCCAAGCTCGTTGCCAAGCCAGGATAATGAGGCTTAGCGAAGCTATCGCGGGCCCCATCAATACCATCCGGAAGGAGAACCTTTCACCTGCAGTCAATCGCTGGCGACCCCACCCCATCGGCTCAACCGTGTAAGGCACCGGTGTCGTCGTGTAGCGCTTTAGCGCGATCTCTTTAGGTGCTACCGGTTGAAACACCAACGAATAAGCACACCCGGATCGTAGTGGACAGCCATCACAAGTCGGGGTACGTGTCACGCAGGAGACCCCCTTGAGTGCATGACCAAATCCCCCCCGAAGCATGGAGCCGGCATACTCCTGTAATGAGAGATTGTCATTTAGCTCAATGTCCACTTGATATCGTGCGACAGGCAATGCAGCGTTATCCAAGGTACTACTCCCGGTTATTGTTTAATCGAACGGATCAATTCTTTGAGTTTCTTGTTTTTCTTCAGGCTGACGCCCCAAAAATCGCAAATTTCCATTGCTAGCACCTCTAACGTGCTTTTCAGCTCGGCGTCATTGGTCGCGACAACCACCTTCACAACATCGTTTAGTTTGACCCTCAGTTCTCCAGCCAGATCACGATTATTGGCGTTCTTCGCCTGCTCGTATTGCTTGCGCAATCCGTACAGCGCCTGTTGCTCGGCCGTCATAGCCGCCAAGGTCAGAGCCTCCTCGGCAGCGCGTTCAGCCTCCCTAAGGACCTGTGCAGACATTTCTTCCGCCTTTGCCTGCGCCTCTGCTTGTGCGGTCTCCCATTGCTGTTTAATGTGCTGCAATGAATCCTGCACACCCTGGTATTGCTGGTAGCGTTTTTCGTTCAATGCATCCAACATGCTTGCCAGGGTTGGTTCCAACTGCGTACCAAGGCTCACAACCTCAACTAAGATCCAGCCAAAGGGAAGCAACGCATTTTGTTCATTACGGTGCGTAGCTGCGAGCCAATCGGTTAGTGGTGCGGAGAGGAAAATTGGCTTCTCTCCTCTACCCTGCATGATTTTGATATGCCGCTGTCCTGTCAGCGTGTTGCTTTCCGCACCGCCGTGACGGCCGACGCGCAACAGAAAGGCCTTCCCCTTTGCCAGCTTTTCCTTGAGCGGGCCAGCCAACACTTCTCTTAGAGTATTCGCCCAGTTCTTCGTATCGTCAAAACAGTATCGATTATAACAACCGCGCTTTTCCAGCCGGTCCAGCTCTTCTTCAAGCATCGGTTGGTAGAATCGATTGCACAGTTTGGCAAGTGAAAAAACATCAGGAATCATTTTTCCCAGCACGCCGGCCTGCCCGGGACGCGCTTCCAAGCGAATGTCTCCCTTCAGCGCCTGTGGTCGGGCCGGGCCAAGACATTCAAGCACGTTATATAGGCCTTTTTCTTGCGCCATACTGGCTTTGCCTCCCGAATTTTTCGGACGATTCACTGCAAACATGATCTCTTGTGGCGCTCTGCTGGAATGCCAGCTCGCATCACTGACCTTCAGATGCTTGAATGGATCCTGATCCACTTTTTCATATCCAATCAGCGCTTTTTCCAAGTATCCTGAAGCTTCTTTTCTCGCATCACGATAGCGAGAATGAGGTGGCCGGGGAGACTGTCCTGCATTCAACGCATCCAGAACCGCGGTGCGAATAGCTCCCTTAATGGTAGATCCCGGCAAGTAGGGTTTTTGCGTTATAGGATTCCGCACCTGACGCTTAATTTCGAGCTTATTGAGTCCTGCCGCGCCTCCTCTTCTCGCAGGTCCCTGTTGGATTTGCCCGAGTCGGTCCTCATAAAATTCACTCATCTCCCCGCTCACTGGTGTGGCATGACTGGCGTGTGGCAGAAAAGACTCGGCGTTATCTTTGAAAAACCGCTGCACCTCGACAAGCATGTTACGCCCATTCTGCAAAAGCAGGCGGTTTAGTTGGTCACGCTGTTGGGGCGTCAACGCGCTTGCCAAGCGATCATGAGGAATCTCATACAGTACACCCTCTTTGATCAGGTACTCGCCGGGTTCAATGTCCTGGCCATCTCCCACATGCACGGGGCCCAGAGTGGAAATAATTATCCGATGTGATTCTAAATAAGGATGCACCCTGCTTCTCCTTTGATTTCATTCCAATTTAGTTAGCCAAAGCACACTGGCATCACTGGCGCATACCCTTGATGGACTGTAGCCGTTAGCATTCGGGAAATCGTTCCATCTCCACCCAACCCTTGCCCAACGAAATCTCGCTGGGCCATTGATCGGGGAGTCAGAATGGCACCTGTTTCGGCCATGAGTATCGGATTTTTGAACGGATACCCGGCCACGGCAAGCTCTCCGCCATGTCGGCCAAAGCGGGTAAACGTTTGATAATAGCAACGCTCGGCCAACCAGTCTTCTCCCTGCAATGCGGCGGGTGAAAGAGTCAGATAAGCCTTCGGTGATGCAGGTGCTTGCGCTGTACAGTGTTGAATGCTGGCCAGGGTGAATTTCCCCATGCCAACCGTGGCATCCTTGCCCACACCGAATAAGCCCATGGCGGTCCACCAAATCTGAAGCTGTTCCACAGAAATGCGCTGATCATCAATCAGCACAAACACTGCCAGCGAGATGCCAGGGGCATACCAGGTTTGCCTTGTGTTGTAGGGTGCAAATTGCCCCGTACCTGTGGCGTTTGTCAGCCGATTCAGCGTGTTGTGTGGTGCAACCACTTCGCGGCTAAAACGCGGGTTGCCCTCACTCTCCTCGGCGACTTCTGCTGCCGTAACCATTTCCTCTCCCCACAGAATCAGGGGTTGCGCAGCACTTGAAAAAGGCAACCAATGTTTCTGCTTCGCGACTTTACGCCCCCGCGCGTCGAGATTTGCCCACCCCAGTAAGCGATTCGGCATTTTCGGTCGTGGCAAATAGCCGGCCGGAAACGCATCGGAAACCACAGCAAAGGGCCGACCTTCCGAATAACCAGACAGAAATTTCACCAGCGCTGCTTCGCCTTCCGCTTCCCGGATTGCCCAACAGAGCTGACCAAATAACGTATCCCCTTTGAGTGCGGTGGCAAAGCCGCTCTGTGGTTGGATGGTCACTTTAATCCACTGCATACCTTGTCCCCTTAATCATTGACGGGCTCAAAATGGCTCAACCACAGCGAATTGCTCGAGCAGTGCGCCATCATCCAGTGCAAGCTCGGCAAAGCGTATTTTTCCATACCCCCTGGACCCACTGCCGCCAATACCATCCAGCTCGAGCAACTTCAGGCCAGCCAGAAGGGTTTCGAGCAGTTCATCACCATCGTTTTCAAACTGCTTAATTGTGACGCGGAAATCAAACCGAGCACCGGAAGGTACCCGCTCAATAAACCGGGGGTGTTTTGCCACTCCGCGAATTCGGTCAATCGCATTTTCGCTCTTTTCTTCTGTGACAAAACGGTCCCCGACTTCTTGGAGCCAAGCGCTGTTTAGTGTGCAATCCCAGAAGGCCAAACGGGTCGGGCCAATAGCCTGCGCTTCACCCGCATCGAGCTTGTCACTGCCGCCCAGCCCGAATAGCTTGAGAATCTTCGCACCTTCTTCCCTGCCAAACTGATCATTGATGCCCTGCCACACCTTATAGCTCAGGGGATCACCGGCGGTCTGGCTAACGACACCTGCCCGCAGCTCCATCATGGCCCGCATTTTTCCTTTGATGCTGGAACCGGGTATGTAGGGCAATCCAGTAATGGGGTGCTTCGTCACACTGCTGTCGATGCCACCAATTTTCATGTCTGCATCGCCGGTTCCGATATGCAACCCAGTCACCAATTCAAGCTGGGCTGTGAGGGTTCGAATATTATTCAGTTTCATCCCGTCTACTCCTTGCTAGTCTTTAGGGTGGTATAATCTTAGAAAGCCAATCACGGACTCAAAAAACAGCTTCATATTCTTCAGCGTTTCCGGCGATGAGACTTGGCGCGAGCAGTCTATAATCATGCTTCTAAACTGCTCATCCACTAACTTCCGGCCTTCCGCGTAAGCAACTTTCGCATTGATCATGCGAATCAATGGCAAATAGTTTTCAAATTGCTCCGGGTGTTGTGCAACTCGTGTGTTCCAGCGTTCGACTTCATCATAAAATCGCCGCAATTGCGTTGGTTTGTTCACACTCCCCTTGCCATCACCCGCGAGCCTTCTTGCCCAATCTTCCGCCACTTCATCGAACAGACTCGGCGAAGGATTCTCCAGTTTGATTTCTCCCATGGTAATTTCCTCGTGGTATAAATTATTGATCCCGAACCTGGTAAAGGTGAATCGTGAGTGCCAGCTTGTACCTGGCTTTCCAATGTTGTATCGCGCCTGCAAGCTCGGTGATTAACTGCTTGGCAATGCGTTGTTTTCGCTGATCATACTGGACAGCAGATTCGTCGGCCTGCTTCGCAAGCTTGTCAGCAACATAACGTGCTATCCGGTAGCTCAAATAGCTGCGCCACCGAGCGGCCTGTGGTTCTCTATCCGCACGACCGGCCATGTCGCAGAGCTCCAGCATGCTGTATATCAGCCCTGTGGACAGCTGATACTCCTCTTTTAGCTCGGTTAGCCGTTGGCCATACGCCAGCAATTGCCAGTACTCGGCCCAATTCATGGATTGATGGAACACAGTCACAGCATCCTTCCCATCCACTGCTTTGCTTTGTTCCAAAGCTTCTTCGCTCTCGTCCGCCAAGTACCGCAATGGCAAGCCGGGCTTGGTTTGCAACAACCCGACCGAGAAATGAATCTGTTCATTTTGCGCCACGTAGGCTGCAAACTGCTTGCGCATGTGGGCAGCCAAATGGAGTGTGGTCTGCCAGGGACCGATGAGAAAAAAATCATCCCCACCGGCAAACACCGTGTACATGTTGCGGTACTTAGGGTCATTGGCACATTGCCACGGCAGCCAAATCGCAAAATAATTGTTCATCTGCCGGGAGAGCGAAGCCATCTTGGCAAAAGTCGGTGCCGCCAATCCTGCTTCAAAAATTGCACCTAGGTTATCGACATCCCCCTTAAGCGTTTGCAGCGCACGAATGCCTGTCCACTGGTGATTGCCTGTTCCATCCCGCGTGTGGCGACGGTCATCCGACGCAATGTGCTCGAATGTTTTAAGTGCCGATAGCGTCAGCTCCGCATCCTCGACCAAGCTGCTCGGGTACTTCTCGCTCTCCCAGTCATCTTGCTCTCCCCAGACAGGAACATACGCGTTGATGAAGCGACGCGCATAGCCATGAAACAACGCCGCGTTTTTATCCGCTTCTGGTAACGAAATATCGAAGACTCGCAACAGCTGCCCTTGCCGCGCCAACTCACCAAATTTACCGCTGGCTTCTTCCGGACCAGTAAAATTAACGTGGAGACCGAAAATCGTTTGATTCAGACTGCCGTGGAGCGATTGTCGAGCAATGAGCAACCGTTGTTTTGACGGGCTCGCCAGCCACCCGCCAATTTTTATTTGATCATCCGCCAACGGACTGATGAATGTAGTCGCATTCAACTGCAGAGTTGCCGGTTGTTTTCCATCAATTGCGCAAACCCCCATCTCTTGTTTAAATGATTCAAGATAGTGAGTGAACACCGGTGCTGCCGGATTGTCTCCACATAAGTCGTAGCGTTGAAACTTCGCGATATCCAATTGCTCAAAGAGACGGGAGATCAATGCTCGAAACGGGCTGTTTTTGCCCTCACCAGAGCGAAAGTCGTTACAACTGGCCGACACCCAAGCCAACCCGAGACCCGACTGCCCATAGCTTTGGTTTAAAAACCAGTGGTTAAACTCGCTTTGTAACACCTTCAAACGCTGAATCACCTCAGGAGTGTTTGGAGCAACAATCAGAAATTTACCCGCAGCATTGGTAATTTGAGACGTCGAGGGTAATCCCAAGGACTGCAAAATCCGAAGTGAAGCACACTCGGTTAGGAGTGACACATAAAATGAACGCCCGCGCAGCAGCTTGGCGGCCTTTTTATTGGTCGCACTGCCTTCAGAGAAAATAAAGGATTGGATACCGAAGAAGTCCCCCTGAATCAAGAGGAATTTCTCTTCACTCCAATCCGACCGTGAAGCCATATTGGCACGCGCTTCGTCAATGTCATCCTCGCGGTCATGATGATATCGCCATAGCGCAGTCGCTAGGGCCGCAGTGGTTTTACTGTGATCGTACAGTGAAACATCCGGTCTAGCGCCAAAGGCTGTGGCCGACGGTATCGCCTGTGCAACTGTTTGCCACAGTGAATCAAAATGATCAAGCCACAGATCCAAACTGGCGCGATGAGCAGCAGGAATCGCCTTGATCCCGCTCTCCAATACGAGCCAGAGCGCCTGGTATTCTGATTGTGCGGCTTTATCCGTCTCTGGTACGCAGGATGCTGCCGTGTCAGGAAACAATCCTGCGACCGATAACGGCTTGAGCGGATAACGCCAAGCTAATTGCCCATCCGGTTTACGTGTACCATCCAGTCGAATTTGTTCGAAAAGCGGCAGTAACCGGCTACGATAATGGTTATCTTCCTGCGCCTGGTTGTATTCTTCAAACTGTTCACGTTCGAAACCCGATGCAACACGATCTGCCGTAGCAATAATCCACTGCAGAAAAGTCTCGGGCCGGTGATGTTTAGCCGCAGCATTGATAAGAGAATCGTCGGCGTTCGGGGTTTTCCAATCTGCGAAAGGGGTCAGACTCTGGCCTGCAAGATCGGGTAAATAAGCTTCCAATCGATCTATCGCGATACCGGTATACGCAGCGTGAACGTGGGAGAAGTAGCCTCGTTCCTTGTGAAAAGGGCAATACAGGTGCTTGTTGGACTCGATCTCCTCTTTGATTGCATCCAGCCGTGCACGCTCTGCCAGTTTGCCCAAATCATGCACAAAGCCCGCCAGTGCCACCCGACAACTGGCATGAAGCGTCTCTCGACAGGTGTCCACAGAGGTGTCTGAAATTCTCATAATTTTCTCTTATTCGATAATCGTAATTTGATTCGCTTCCAGTGGTAACGCGTAGGTGTAGTGATTGCGCGCCCCATACCGCGCGATCAGATAATGGGCTCCCAACTTATTACCCAACTGACCGTGGATGGCTTTCTTGAGGTAGGACATGCGTTGTTCCACAAAGCCTTTGTCCATGCCGCGTTCCATGGCATCCTCCGTTCTGCCCGCATTGCCATCCCAACGCCCGCAGGTCCATCGCTCCAGCTCCTGAAGGTATTCATCGCGGTAAATTTCGTTAAAGTCGGCAGTGCCAACATCGCCTGGCTTGGTTATAGGTGGCTTTCCTTCCTTGGCGCGACGTGCAAACCAAGCAAAGAATACCCGCTCTCGCTGAGTAAGATCCAACTCAATCGCCCCCGCACGAAACACCCCGGTCAAATAGTCAATCGTTAGATGAGGCTCGTCCAAAGCGGCATTTAACATAGCCACGCAATCGGAAAAACCCGTTTTCATCACAAGTGAGTTTGCTGGCAATTCGTCACGCAATCGAACAAAATCAATCTCCGCCAATGTCACCTGGGCGTCTTTTGTATTCAAAGGCCGCCCATCTCTTGTCGTAATCCGTTTGTCATACGGAGTTGGGTAAAAGAAATCCGGATGAGACTCAAAATGCTCACTAACCAACACATGTGATAGTCGGTCCTGGGGTCGACCAAAGAGCGAAATCGCTTGACCAATGTAATACCCCATTGTTTTCCTGCCTCCCGCTAGGGAAACGTGAAGCGCTGATTTGTTTTCCGAAGTAAGATTACGAACAAGTTCCATGATATGGTTTGCCATAGCACGGTTGTCTTCCGGTGTACGAATGTCACTTAACTCGCCTCCACCCTCGCCGCAAACAACATGGATGTTTAACTCAGAGAAACCCATCTCAGGTAAGCCGTAGTCGCTACGCAGCTGATGAAATAATCCTTGTTCGGGTAACAATAACGTCAAACGCGCACGGTCTCTGCCTTCTGCAGTTGTCACCAAATGAATCTCGGTGGGCAAAAACGGCCGGGGTCCACGGCTCAAGGCATACAGGGTTTCCGTGACGACTTGAGGGGACATTCCGGTGGCGATCAAAAGGATACGTGTCTTATAGTGTTCAGGACTCAATTAGGTATATCTCCCACAGACCTAAGCGATTTCGAATGAATAGCACATGACAAACATACTAACGAAAATGCATACGATCTGGCTTACACGCAAACTTGTGAGTTTTTTACCGCCCTAGTGGCATTTTGTTGTAAATCGGCCTCGGCAATTGTTCATGTTAAAGACAACAATGAACCATCTCACCGCTTTATTATCAGAACTTTATCGCCGATATCATTTGCGTTATCAGACGATATACACCGGTTTCGATGTATTTGCAAGCTTGCGAACCACCCGGAAGCGTTACCATTGAGATAAAGTGTCCCTGTTTCGCACAACAATGCCGGGTGACACATGATCAGAAAGCTTTTTATCTGCAGTTACGACATCCGAAGTCCAAGCCGGTTGCGCATGGCGTTAAAAATCCTCAAACGTTTTTCTGGCGGCGGTCAGTACTCGGTATTCGAGTGTTATCTGTCAGGGACAGAAATGTCAGATTTGCTGAATGAGATGACTGACATCATGGCAGAGAACGATCACTTTCTCATTATGCCCTTAAAACAATCACTTCCCATGTACACGCTCGGGGCTGCGGTTGAACCCATGGACGGCGAATTTTATTTCGTGAATTGAGCCATCAAAAACAATCAATATTCCCAAGGAGAAGATAGTGGAAACCTTGTATATCGATAGAAAGAACTGCACTCTGGAGGCTATGCAACATCGCTTGGTCATTCACCAAAGCAATGGTGAGCGAATGCCTGCGAGTTTTCCATTGATGCATTTGGAGTCGGTCGTGATCACCTGCGACTGTGCACTTACAACCAGCACTCTCAGGCAACTCGGCGCATCGGGTGTGACAGTTTTAGCACTAAATCCGCGAACAACTGACGATGCGATGGTCTGCTACCATATGGGGCATGGTAACAGCATGCGGCGGCTACGTCAGTATGCTCTGCAGTCACAAGAAACCGGAATCCTCCGGGAAAATATTTGCCAGCTAATTGTTCGACACAAACTGGTGACGCACATTCGACAACTGCAAACCCTTGTACGCGAACGAGCGGATTTGAGACTGCCTTTTACCAAAGCGATAGAACGACTCAAAGCACAACAGCTCCGAGTGGCCCAATGCTCTCAGGGAGAGGCTGTTCTTCTGGGGATAGAAGGCGCAGCAGCCAGAGCCTATTTCGAGGCGTTCGTACAGGCTTTTCCAGGGCAGCTACAGTTTAACGGGAGGAAGAAGCGTCCGGCCCCCGATCCAGTCAACTCAGTTCTCTCGCTCTGCTATACCCTCGTACATTACGAGGGCGTGCGGGCAGCACTTTCCAGTGGCCTCGATCCGCAGCTTGGCTTCCTGCATAAACCAGCCTACAACCGGGATTCTCTCGCGTGCGACCTCACAGAGTTGTTGCGCGCCAGGGTAAACCATTGGGTATGGCAGCTATTTCGAGATCGTCAGCTCACCAATCACGATTTTTACCAAGATGGTGATGCATGCCTTCTTTCCAAAGCCGGGCGTAGTAAATTCTACCCCGTTTTTCAGTTGGAGTTGCCCCGATATCGTACTCTCCTGCGCAGCTACTGCCGTCAACTGGCTCACTTCCTGGACACAATTCAATCAATTACTCTTAAGGACGCACCGAGATGAAAAAAGCGTTGCATATTGATTCATCACACTTGGAGTGGATCAAACAGGACGCTGCGTCCATTCTCGTCAAGTGCTTCCATCAAAGCCCACTTCGTTTTCCATTTTGCCGTGTGAGCCGAATAACGCTCAGCGGCCACTGGGAACACGGACTGGATGTTTTTTGCGAATGTGCGATGCACCAGATACCTGTGTTCTTTTTTGACGGGCGAGGCAATATTCGATGTCAGCTCATGCCTCACCAGAGAGAGCCTCTGCCCTTGGCAGAATATCTGGAAGAACTCACTTACTGTGAAACAATGCAACACGTGTTAAGAGACTGGATGGACACTCAGAAACGCGTTGTACTTCATGCGGCCGGTGCGCACTCAGGTGATCCGACTAACCGCTGCCAAGTGTTACACAAACAAGTGTATGCATTTCTGGCTAAGACAGATCGCACCCAACCCTTCCTTATTTTGTTCGACTGGTATGTGGGTTTTTTTCAGGCGGATGTCGCCCAACATTTATTACCCTTCGGAGTGGACCCATGCCGTCCGGAGGTCACCCACTTTATCCAGCAGTTGACCGACATGTTCCAGCCACTGTTGGAAATAAAGTGCGCGAACGCACTGATTGCCTTTAATTCCCCTCCGACACTTAGCAATGCGGCTTCCTCCTATCACCGGCATGCTGAGGAGGTCGGTTTTTTGTTGGACAGAATGCTCAACCAACTTCTTTGGCAATTTGAGGCCAGTGCCTAAGGGAGGGCTCATGCGTAAACATCCGTATCTAATCTGCTACGACATTCGAGATTCGAAACGCTTACAAAAAGTGCACAAGCTTGCTTGCAAATATGCCAGCCCGGTCCAGTATTCGGTGTTCTATGCGGAAATGACGGAGCAAACAATAGAATCGCTGATTACCGAGATGGAATCTCGGATTGACGATCGAGTCGACGATGTGAGAATCTATGGCGTCGAGGGATTGAGTAAAGCGGTCATGATTGGTGAGACGCCCGCCGAACACTTCCTGATGAAAAAACATCACATTTAGTGGTATTTCTGTGTGTGATATCGTCAAACTTTTGACAAATCAATTTCGTCGCAACCCCCTCCACAGGCCGTTGATTTTAAAGCGAAATATTTGGACTAGGGTTTGAAGGATGCCCCGATTATTAGGGGATTGAGACATAATTATTGGCGTAGGTTTGCGCGTTACGCGGGTTTGAAGGATGCCCCGATTATTAGGGGATTGAGACATACGTTTGTTGCTGTTGTCATGGTTTTACTGTTTGAAGGATGCCCCGATTATTAGGGGATTGAGACGACAAAACACTAATTGCCCTGTTTTTCGTTTTCCGTTTGAAGGATGCCCCGATTATTAGGGGATTGAGACATCCTGCTTGTTTTCCTGCAACGGATAAGTCGTTTGAAGGATGCCCCGATTATTAGGGGATTGAGACTCAAAAACACTTCGATTTCTTGCATCCGTCTGGTTTGAAGGATGCCCCGATTATTAGGGGATTGAGACGCGAACAGGTCAAATGCTGCCGCGCCCTCCGTCGTTTGAAGGATGCCCCGATTATTAGGGGATTGAGACTTCATTGGGGATTTGAACCCCATAAGCGTCCTGTTTGAAGGATGCCCCGATTATTAGGGGATTGAGACCACCTAACATGGCTTTATACCTTGACTGGTAACCAGTTTGAAGGATGCCCCGATTATTAGGGGATTGAGACTAGATTACCTGCTTCAGCTTTCGCTCTGATTCTCGTTTGAAGGATGCCCCGATTATTAGGGGGTTGAAGCGTCAAACGGGAGCAAGGTATATGTGAGGAGTCATTTCCAGATTTCAGGAGTTGTGGCCGACTCTGTATTTTCGGGAGATGATTAACAGAAAGAACCCGGATGCAGGTTAACGCGGCACACTTCTACAGAGCCGATAGGCATCTTCGATAGTGTAGCGTTGATAGAAAGCGCTTAGCTGATGTTGATAGTCTGCCTCGGTATACTCAAGCTCTACTTGACTGATGACGATTTGAATCAGGTGTTGATAAAAATCCCAATTGAGAGAGAAGGACCGAACGATCTGCACACAACCGTTTTCGCTATCCAACACGATCAACCGGATTACCGGCCCTACTCTCCGTTGATTGTCCACGGGAGGCATGGCAAAGCCCGACAAATAATGGTGTACTGCCATATCACACTCTACCAGTATCGAATGTTCACCCAAGAAAAATTCAAAAAACAGAAACAGAAGTGTTCCTTGCTGGCATACTCCCGGCTGAATCGACCCTTCGCCAAAGACCGCCAATTGCCGCTCATCAACCCCCGGTTGCCAGACCACCAGACAAGGCGACGTCGAGTTAAACAACGAGAGGTAGTACCCTCTCTCCCCTAACGCCTGACCTGCAGGCTCAGGAAGAAGATCACCAACGCCCAAGGGGCGGGAAAACATATCATGTAAGCGGCAAGAATCGTATTTCATTAACTGCGCCCTCCGGGCATAATCCAAAACCATGAATAGTGAAAGCGGGATTTCTCCTGGGTTCTAAGAAGCAACAGTTTGCAGGACATGCACTAGGGCGTCCATGTGCGAGTATGGCAATAGCAACTTCCGGCCAAAATACTCATTAACTCCCGGCACCTTATTTTTAAAACCCTTGTAGTTACTGCTGAAATTCCAAGGGTTGTTGCCTCGAGGTGTCGCGGGCAGTAAACCAGTCACGGCATGAAGCTGCCCTTGCTTCGCCTCCCACACGTCAGGGGCTACCATAATGTGAAGCTGTTCCTTCGTAACCCCAGCCACGCGAGAAATATAAATGACGCACTCCGCTCCATAAGCACATTGTCGGGTCAATTCCAGCTCTTTAGAGGTATCAGACCGCACCGGGGATACAGTAAATTTCTCTTTCTGAGCCATATCTACAATCTGGCGTTCCACCTCGGTAGATAAAAATCCTTTTTTCTGTGCATTGCCCCTTGCCACTTTTCTCTCAGTTAAGTTACCCAGCTCCTTGCTGTCCCGACAGGCTCCAGCGGAGCCTGTAGACTCGCTCCCTAACCAGCGTGAGACATTAACGGGCCCCATCAATTTGGTCACCTGAGCTATGAGCTGAGTCCGCACGGCATCCAGTTTGTCAGGATTGGTTTTCGCAGACAGCTTTTCTTTCGCCTTGTTGCCCAGGAAATATTGAATACGCTCCGAATTCGCACCGCTGGGGTGTGGCATCCCTGCCAATATAGCTTCCTTGGGAATCACACCATGGTTTGCCAGGTGCATCAGCACGCGTTCTACCCCTTTCCCTAACGGCAGAAATAATGCACCTGACAACGATTGACACTCCTCCACAAAAGTGGCTTCCATCAATTCTTTCAGCATCGGGTCACGCAGGGCAACCTCTGCATTGCTTAGCATTTCAGATCGCTCCAGAACCGGAAATCGAAGCACGCTGGTAAACTGCACTTTATCCACATCCGCGCCAAACAATGCAGCGGCTGAGTCAACGCCTAACCAATCTGCAAGACCGATATGGTCCATCATCGCTACCAGATTCTTCCGCATAGGGCCACCAAAAGACGCCACAGATTTTGCGCGCGCTAACGCCAGCTCAATCGGCTCTCCTTCCTGCATCGCCAACTTGGCCTCTTTCAATGCAAGTGCGGCTTGCGTCACGCCCGGCGTAATCCCTACGATGACCAGTCGTGCCTGAGGGTTAATGTGCTCAAAGGGCGCATAATACACATCAAATTGTCTGTTCCCGGTCAGATGCAACTGAGGTGCCCATGGACTCCCCATTTGCCATGCCAACACATTTTCTGCCTGTCTTATCAAATTCATAGTGTGCCAATTCATTGGATGCTCCCCCATGTAAGTATTACGTACGTTTTCGTGTTTATTGCCGCGACCTGAGCTGCCAGGGTGTTGTCCTTGTATGGCTAAAAGCGACAGCCGCTACTTTACCGCAGCTTGCCCACGTATTTGCCTCTCACAAACTTGCCAACTTTGCCTACGCGATAACATAGGCCAATTACGGTTCGACACTGCAATATGTAAATGTTATTGCTCATCGTCCCAGGCATTTAAAAAATCCGCCAATACATCACCATGGCACACTGCCGGCTTACAGAAACACCCCAGCCGTTTGCCGGCAAGTTTGTAGACCTCGGCCTTGTTTTTATTCGGGAATTTGTCGAAGTCAAAATCATACTTGAATTTGCGAATCACCTCTTCGCGGGCGTCACCTTCCTCAAACATCGAGTAGGGATTGCCCCAATAAGATCCCCTGCCAATGTACTCGTATTTTGAGGTGCTCTTCACATGTTCATAGTCTGGGTGTTTCTTGATGTTGATAACGCGCGTGATGGCGATATGTATCACTCGCAAGGGTATTTCCATGGACCTAAGCCTTGATACTTGATCCGGGAATTCTTCTCCGTCATCAAACACGATGGCATGTGTGATGCTTTCACTGTCTATCGAAATGCTGCGTTCAATGCCCGAAATAGCCGGATTGGCAGCAGCCAGTTGCTCAACATAACCGTGATGATCCTCTGGGGCGCAAAGTTCAACACGCTCCAGTTGGCCAATAATGCGCTCCACCTTTCTAGAAAACTTCGAATAACAGCAAAAAAGTTTAGGGTACAAAATCAGTATTCGGCTCATTTCTGCAAGTGTCTAACGCTGAGGGTTATGTCCAAAGTTCTGTTGAGATACTCTACCACTAACCTGCGATGACAAAAATGTGGCTCATGTTCGCTGCACAACAAGCAACTTTGGTGCAATACTTGCTGACTCATCAGCCGTTCGATATGCCGTTGCGCCATGAGATTAAGAAATCTGTCTTCGTACTTTTCCCAGTTTATTTCCCCTGTTTTGTAGGCATGTAAAAGCGCTTTGGTAGGGGCCAGCTCAGGCATATGGGCGTATTCAGCACCACATATCGTCCGCAGAAAATAAGCCAGGTCATCTCGTTTGGCAAATCCCGCCAGTTGGGACACGTTGTTCAGTCGAACATCAATTAATGTTTTGACCCGAGCCTCGCCAATCAGCCGGAAAAAGCTCTCCGCACTCTTTTTTGTAAAACCAATGGTACTAATCTCAATCATGTTATCGCTTTATCCCTTGTAATGTTTAAGACTTACTCATGCTAAAACCATCCTGGCCTCAACTTTCAAAACAAGCAGGCAACTAGTTTGAAACAATACCCCTCGAAAACACACCCCAAGCTAATGCACAGTATCCCCTGAAGCGGTCTGTTTCCACGCAAAATCGCGTCAAACTTCGGGTCTGTCACGGCCAAATCGTAAGCCATTTCATTGTAGAAAAACGAACCTCTTTTTTTACCATACGCATTGATGTAAAGCTGCAGGTTCTCCACTTTTACCAAGTACAGTGACTGTGCAATATGAACGACACGTTGCTGAATATGCCAATGTGATACTCGGTCACCCAGCCCCCACAAATTTTCAGGTGCATCAAGATACTGCACCAAATCCTGTTCGGGCAGACAGTAATTCTGTACCCAAGACGAACCATCGATAAGGTAGTTTTCCGGTTGATTGAGCAATGGCACATGGTCTGTTAGGCCAATCCTGACACGTTGTAGTGGTCGAAGTGGAAAGCTCCCCATGGGATTCTGACAACGCGCCTGGGCGTGGGATATTTCGCCCCCCATTGGAGTCGACACGGGGCGCACCCACTGGTTCGAGCCAATTAGCTTGCCCGCAACGCAATGTTGCCTGTGTTTGACAGAATTTGCTAAGACCACAATTTCGCACTGATCCAAACTATCACCCCTTCGAAGAACACCCTAAATGCACAATGAGATTTCGTAGGGGCACAATCTACGACATTGAAAGGTTATGTTCCGGGGTGACAAACTTGTGGGATTCAGGTAGCAATCACAGGAGATGAAAGGGCCTTCATTTCTGTTACTTCAGGCCAAATGCTCCTCCGGCTCAACCATGCTTCCGGATGCATTGTGTCGGCGCGGGGTAAACCTCATATTCAACGCAAAGGACATTCCTTCGCCCAAAAATCGTCGCCACATCCCGGATGCTAAAACCGGGTGCGCAGTGGTGAGGTGCCAGCCTAAACTAACTCTGACGGCACTTCCAAGTCCAAGGAATATTGCAAATGTATCCCTATCAGCGACCCGTATTGTCGTTTTAGTTCGTACCATTGACCCTATCGAGTGGCACACAATATCAGCGAGGTGACATTATGGTCCATGACAACGCGCAACCATTGACCGGCGAAGAGCAACGAGCCCTCATCAATCATACCCTCGTGCAACAGTTTGCTGCACTCCGGCATATGTATGCACAAGCGGCGGAGGAAGCCAAACTGGAACGGGAATGGCAGAATTTCCAGGATTGGCAAAGCTGGTATGAACTGGATGAAGAGACGAAGGACAGCCTTCGGGCGTGTTTGAAACAAGATAAGGCATAACTATGACGCACATTGTATTGGTCGGCGACTCCATTTTTGATAACTCTCCCTATGTAGCCGATGGGGAGGCCGTCATTGAACAGCTCAGTACACGACTCGCACCTAATGAACAGGCCACCATGCTGGCCCGGGATGGCGACGTCACGCTAGACGTGATTGATCAACTCGACAGCCTACCCGCCTCTACCACCCATTTGTTCATCAGCTGCGGCGGTAACGACGCACTTCAGATTCGAGGGGATATGTTGGAAAGCGTGACAGATATCCGGGAAGCCATGGATTACTTCTCCGAACTCCGCGAAGAATTTCGTTTGAACTACACGAAAATGTTGTTTGCCTGCCAACAAAAGGTAGAGAAGGTGTGCGTCTGTACCGTCTACGATTGCGTGCCGGAAATCGAAGAAAGTGAACTCACGGCCCTCGCCTTTTTCAATGAAATTATCCTGCGATCAGCCGCCCAAGTCGGCATCCCGGTCATTGATCTGCGGCTGGTGTGTGAAGAGCCGACGGATTATTCGACCATTTCAACCATTGAACCCTCGGCTACCGGGGCAGAAAAAATCATTGAGAAGCTGTTAGAAGTGGCCAGGCATCACGACTTCAGCCGCAGGCAGACGCTCATTTATACCTGATCAAGCAGGTGTAATTAAGCTGTTGAAATTTCACCCCGTCGGGCAGAATTTTGAAAATTGTCATCGTCTATGTGTGCGAGCGTATCTTATACTCAGCCTCCCTCGACACCGTTTTCATTCAACACCTGATGAAACAGCGCATTGAGCATCGTCATACGATTGTCACGTGATCCAGGATGTTCACTGTACAGCTCTAAACGTTCGAGCTCCTGCTCAATAAATCGATTGAGTTCCAACACGGGTGGACCAAGCTCTTTTTCCAGGCTGCGCTTCTTTCGCTCAAGCAGTTCTTCGATGCAGCGGTTGAGATCCTCATCGTGGGCCACCAACGTACGTAACTGATCAAACTCGATGGGCGCCGGTTGGCGGTAGGTCTCCAGCCACCGGATTGACAGCAAAGGCCGAAGCACATAGAAGTACTTTTTCAGCGGAACCTGATCCCCTCTCAAGTAGCCTCGATAATTGGTTTTGGCCATGCTCCGGTAATGGTAGATGCCTTTCTCTATCGAATAGACGTCCGGCAGGAGCGCTCGGGCTTTTCTTGCGAAGTTACCTCGCTCCATGTAGACAATCGGTGACTGGAGCCACTCGACGAACGCTGGATTCGACTTCCAGAAGAGCTTGAGCGCTTTCCGGATATCCCAGCCGTTGATATCGATCTCGTCCACGATCTCATATTCGATCACATCCCGCTTATCCTCCAAGTCGACCGCCACATACCAGTCTTTCGGATGCATGTAGATGAATCGCACATCGTAGTCGCTGTTGGGGGAAGCAAATCCCCATGCGCGACTCCCCGATTCAATGGCGTAGAGCACTTTGACGCCATGCTCTAATTCTGCCGCCTGGATTCTACACATTATCTCGTTTTTGATACTTTCTTCGATCATAATCTTTCAAGCATTGGGGCCTGGCATATCAGCCAAACCGGATTGGTTTTTCTCTACTCGTCTGCCCAACTTACTGATCAGCGTCGAACACCTGCTCACCGGTCTCACTATCGCGCCAGACACACAGGCTTCTGCAATTCCTGCGTTCGCCGATCAAGCGCAAATGCGTTTCACCAGGGCGCGCATCAATCCCCACGGCCTTACACTGACAGTAAACCAGCGTTCCACGACTTTCAATCACGTCGCCACATAACACACAGGCATAACGGGCTTGAACTAACTGAAATGTATTAAGCGCTGACACAGTCTACCCATCCATCAAGGGCCCTATCGCCCCGTCAAATTCTTTCGCGGTAACATTCGAGGTATGGACTCCTTTCAGAGATCTCCCTTTCTGCTCACGATTCTTGCACAGTTATGAGCTTATGCTTCTTTACTTGAATGTAAATACAAAAATGTTGGCATGGGTAAGTTTATGCGCAATGCCCCCTCTCATGGCCTCCAACTCCCGGTTGAAACAGTATCAACAAAGTGTATACTTAATTATATCGACATTGGTGATACATAAGGCCGCTATTATGAGCGAAATCGTTCAGACGAAGATTCAGAAATGGGGGAATGGATTAGCCCTGCGCGTGGCAGGTTTAATCCGCGACATCCCACAGTTCGAACAAAATACACCGGTGGATGTGGAAGTGTTCAAAGATGGGTTCACGGTAAGAAAAGCTAAACCGAACCAACAAAAATTTGTCTTCCCTGTCAAAGAGAAAGACCTGTTAAAAGACATCACGCCAGAGTCAGCACATGCAGACGCATTGGCCAGCGTATCCAGTAAGGAACTTGAATCTTGAATAAGGGATACATCCCGGAACGAAACGATATAGTCTGGCTCGATTTTGACCCCGTCAAAGGTAAGGAAATCGGTAAATATCGCCCGGCGTTGATATTGAGCAGCGCTGAATACAACCAGAAAACCGGCCTGTTGATCTGCTGCCCGGTTAGCACAAGTATTAGAGGGGGACCCACCGAGGTGCCTGTAAACAATCTGGAGTCACCCTCTGTGGTTGCGGCAAGCTTGATACAGACGCTTTCCTGGAAAGAACGCAAGCCAAAGTTCATCGTGCAGGCCGATGAGGGTGTGAGGAATGATGTCTTGATGAGGCTCATTCCATTGATTGGTGCAGACCAACTTATCGAAGATATTGTCAATCAGAACCGTTGACGGGAAGCAGGATCATGTGGGAACTGAGGGCTAAGCACCCTCGGTGACTCTCACATAGACAGCGCATAACCGCTGCGGCCTCTTCCCGCGTTAACCAGCACACGAATGTGCAATTCATCGGAGAGAGGCCCTTTGCTCTGTGATCAGCCCGACTTTCCCTTACCCGTAATACCCTTCAAATGATCCGCCACCAGAAAGGCCAGTTCCAGCACCTGATCGGCATTCAGGCGCGGGTCACACTGCGTTTGATAGAGGCTCGCCAGATCCTCATCGCTGATTTTGTAGGCTCCGCCCGTGCACTCCGTGACATGCTGCCCGGTCATTTCCAGGTGAATCCCGCCGGCATAGGTACCTTCGGCGTCGTGCACATTAAAAAATTCTTTTATCTCGGTGAGAATATCGTCAAAATTGCGCGTCTTATAGCCGGTAGATGCGGTGAACGTGTTGCCATGCATGGGGTCCGAGCTCCACACCACCTTCCGCCCTTCGGCTTTCACCTTTCTCACCAGGGCAGGCAAGTTCTGTTCAAGCTTGTTCGCGCCCATTCGTGTAATGAGTGTCAAGCGGCCTGCGTTGTTTTCCGGATTGAGTGCATCCACCAATCGGATCAGTTCATCCGCCTGCATGCCCGGGCCGATTTTCACACCAATGGGATTGTGGATGCCCTTGAAAAACTCAATATGGGCGTGATCCAGCTGGCGGGTGCGTTCCCCGATCCACACCATATGCGCTGAGCAGTCATACCACAGGTCCGTGAGGGAATCCTGTCGAGTCAACGCTTGCTCGTAGTTTAACAATAACGCCTCATGGGAGGTAAACAACATGGTCTCGTGCAATGTCGAGGTATTCTGAGAGGTGATACCCAAGACCTCCATAAATCCCATCGCATCCGTAATACGGTCAGACAGAGATTGATAACGCTCTTTCAGTGGATTGTTCGCCACAAAGCTCAGATTCCAGGCGTGAACCTGATGCAGGTCGGCCAACCCCCCTTGCGCAAAAGCACGCAGCAGATTCAGCGTTGAAGCGGATCGATAATAGACTTCGGTCAGTCGGTGCGGATTCGGTTCACGGGATTCCGCCGAAAAGTCGTACCCATTCACCATATCGCCACGGTAGCTGGGCAATATCTGTGAGCCGACGGTTTCCGTATCGGACGAGCGTGGTTTGGCGTATTGCCCGGCCATGCGCGCGACCTTGGTCACCGGGCATTTGCCGGCGAAGGTGAGCACGATGGCCATCTGAAGAATGACTTTGAACGTGTCTTTGATCTTGGATGCATTAAACTCGTCAAAGGATTCTGCGCAATCCCCCCCCTGTAACAGGAAGCCTTTGCCTTCTGCGACGTCAGCCAGTTGTCGGTGCAGATCCCGAATTTCTTCCGCAAACACCAGCGGAGGGTACGTTGCCAGCTGGCTTTCCACCTGTTTCAGTGCGTGAGGATCGGAATAGACCGGTTGCTGCTTGATTGGCTTCTCCCGCCAGCTGGATGGGGACCATGCGCCTGAAGGTGATTGCATGTCAGATGGAATCCTGTGTTATGTTAAGGGGTTATCATTCTTGTCTAATCCACTCGGTCTGGCAAGTCCCGTCACGATGTTCCTCCCGCACTCCCGAAGCGATGTGCAAATCGAACAAAGGGAAAAGGACCTTTTCGTAAAAATTTTCGATTTCGAAATGAACTTTTCTTTAGCGAACGACACTCAGCAGTGCAGGATGTCTTATTGATGTCTGATCACACCAAATCACTGCAGTGATGGGCAAATTGGCTCACGAAAAAATAAAAATAATAATTTTCAGGGACTTGCTTGCAGTTTATTTGGGGACGGCGCATTTTCTTTACGACATGTCTTACTGCATATCACCTTTAGTAATCTGATTCAAAAAAAACAATGTCAAATCAGAATTGTCATGGCTATTTATCATGGCATTCAACAAGGAGATACACATGCAAATCAACAGTGCAGTTGAAGCGAACAATACCGTTGCCCTCCAATCCATTGAAAACACGTCATCGCGTTCGAGCCGTAGCATAGAAGGTCGTGCCGATGCCGGTGTGGAGGCAGGTCTGGCTTCAGCGATTAATCCTAATCAAGCACTCAGCAGCACGGAAGCCACACGAGGCAGCCTCGCAATCACCGGCTCTGTCGACATGACATCCAATGCTGCAAACGAATCTTCATTTTCTAACATTCCAGATGCTTTGCAAGGTAAATACGATAAAGCGCTGGATCTGGCCAAGCTGACCTCACAAGCCTATGGCGATAGCGACAATGCGATTGTCGACGTGGGTCTGGATCTGTTTAAGGGCATAGATCACATAAAAAGCCAGGATTTCACCACGAACAACTACAAAGAATTAACGCAGGATTTTCTGGGCAACGACCTGAAAAACGGAAGCACGTTTGATTATCCGTTCGGGCCCGATGAAGGATTGGATTTCACCCTGTTTGAAAATACTGACACGGGTGATATCGTGTTGTCTTACCGTGGATCAGAGCCTGATTCCATTCAGGACTGGGTGAACAACGCCGAACAGGCCCTGCTGGGTAAATCTGAGCAGTATGAAGCCGCGATTGGTTTAGCAAGAGAAATTCAAACGCAACTCGATAATTACAACGCGGAAAATGGCACCAACAAACAGTTAACGTTTACCGGTCACAGCCTGGGTGGCGGACTGGCCACAGCGGCAGCACTGGCCACAGGCAGTGAAGCCATTGTGTTCGACGCTGCTGGCTTGAATCAAACCACCATCCGGGATAATGGTCTGGACGTGAATCACGCGGATAAAATTTTGAACATAAATGTTCAAGGCGACATCCTCTCTGATCACAACGGCAAGATGGACAATACCACCATATTCAGCGACCTGATTCCCGGCGGTACGGTTCAATTCGGTGAAACCGTCTGGTTGCAAGGTGTGGGTGACGATGCCGATTTTGGTGGCTGGTTAGTTCCTGACTGGTCCCCAGTGGAAAAACTGGCCGATTCTGTGTTAAACCACGCCTGGCATGTGTTTACGTATCAGCTGGAAAACCAGAACTTTGTGACTCGTCCCACCGCATAACGGTTAGCCTGTAGTTGGCCCTGCACCCGCAATGGTCGAGGACTGTTGTGGGTTCAAGACTGTGTGGGTTCAGGGCTTTTGTGGGTTCAAGACTGTTGCGGGCTCAAGACTGGGGAATTCGAGAACAGAATGGGTTAAAATTTCGTTTTTTGTTTCTGTAGAAAGTACAATGCCCCGCATTGGCACTTTTCCATTTTTACAGGATAACGTTTTATGCTCTCCATTACCCGGTTCGAGACACTCATTCCCGGCCCACACCTGGTTGTGTTTGGAGCAGTTCATGGGAACGAAACCTGCGGTACAAATGCCATCCGTCGATTAATCCATGAACTCAACAGCGGAATGGTTCTGACGAAAGGGTCATTAACCTGTGTCCCGATTTGCAACCCGAAAGCCTACGAAAACGGCACACGTTTCTACCAACGTAACCTCAACCGGGCGCTGTACATTAAAGAATCACCCAAGGATTACGAAGACTTGATTGATCCCGTGCTTTGCGGCCTTCTCGACCAGGCGGATGTGTTGCTCGACCTGCATTCTTATGCATCCCAAGGCGGCCCTTTTGGATTTCTGGGCAACACAAGTGTGCAGGAAATTGCTTATTGCCGGTCGCTGGGTATCGATAACTTTGTGTATGGGTGGTCAGATGCGTTCGGCAAGGTGGAGGCAGATCCGCGAGACAACATGGGCACCGTGGAATATGCCCGATCGGTCGGCTGTATCGCCACCACGATTGAGTGCGGGCATCACCTCAATGACGATGCCGCTGATATCGCCTATCGCACCATTCGACATGCGCTCGAACACCTTCAAATGATCACGTCGGACCGGGGTGAAGATGTCGTCACTCCTCCAGCTGACCATCAACGATTCGTGCAGATGCGATCCGTTTTCTTCAAGCAGAAAGAGGGCAACACCACGCACCCGTGGAAACACTACGATACCGTGGCTAAAAATGACGTGCTGGCAACCTACGCCGATGGTGACACCATCATCGCTCCCGAAGATGGCGTCATCATCCTGCCAAAACTGCAGGCGGAAGTGGGCGGCGAATGGTTCTACTTTGGTGTAGAAACCGCCTGCCCGGCACCGCAGTCCTGAGCAGGCCTGACCACCAACTGTTTAACGTCCAGACCCACCGCAATCAACAAGGGAATCAACACCAGCGTAATTGCCGTGGCAAAAATCTCTCCAAAGGCCAGGGAAATCGCAGCAGGAATCAGGTACTGGGCTTGTTCAGAGGTTTCCAGCATTAGTGGCGTTAAGCCCGCGACTGTGGTGGTGGTCGTCAGAAAAATGGCTTTGAACCGGCCCACGCCTGAATCCATCAGGGCATCGTGCGCGGATAGCCCGCTTTCCCGAGACTGGTTGTAGCGTGAGAGCATCACCAGCGAGTCGTTAACGACCACACCGGCCAGCGCCAGCATGCCAAAGAACGACAGGAGGCTGAGTGGTACCCCCATGATCAAGTGGCCAAACGCCGCACCAATAAAACCAAACGGCACCACCGACATAATCACCAAGGGCTGGACATAGGACTTCAACGGCACAGCCAACAACACATAAATCAACAGGCAAGTGAAGATGAGCGCTTTGATCAAACTCCCTTTAATCGAGAAAATCTCCTCCAGCTCGCCTGCGGCTTTGATCTCCACGTCTGGGTATGCGGCAGACACCCCAGGCACCACCTCGGCGAAAAGCATGCTGCCCAGCTCGGAGGGGGAAATGATGGCCTTATCCACACTGACATAGATCGTGTTCACGCGTTTGCCATCCCGGCGCGCCACGTAGCTGGTTTGATACGTGTGGGTTAAGTGCGCAATCTCGACCACGGGAAACCAGATACCTTGATCGTTCTTCACACGCAACTGACCAAGATCCGTGATTTCATTCCGCGATCCCGGCGCGCCTTTCACGATCACCTTCACCTCTTCGGTCCCCCGCTGAATGCGGTAGGCTTCGCTGCCACCGAAACGTTCGCCGACCTGCGCTGCCAGCAGCTGGTCGGTAAACCCCTGCTGCCGTGCCGCATCTTTCAATTGCAGTTTGATCTCCGGTTGCCCGGGCTTCAGAGACTGGCGCACATTGCTCAGGCCCGGTTGTTGCTGAAGGAAATCCACGATCTGTTGGCTCGCTTCCCGCATTGCCTGATCGTTTTTGCTGAAGAGCTGAACCGCAAACCCGCCCCCGGCTTCTTCACTGGCACTGAACACCAGCTCACTCACACCCTCCAGAGAGCCACTGGCTTCCCGCCATTGCGCGGCAATATCACGCGCGCTCAACTCGGTGCGCTGCTGCGGCAGACTCAGCTCCGCATACATCTCAATCGCCGAGGCATCCGTCACCACGTTGAGCACCTGCTGAATGGGTGGCGCTTCGAAACCAAATGTCTTTTGCCAGGAAGCATTCAATTGCGCGACCGCCCCTTCTATCTGGAGCGCGTTTTTCCGCGTGAGGGCAAGCGGGGCGCGCGGGTCCATCTCCACCTGCACCGAGACAATTTGCCCCGGAATGTCGGGGAAGAAAACGGTGCGGATCGCGCCTTTGCCGATCAATCCCAGCCCCAGCACCGCCAGTGAAAGAAACAGCACGAGTACCGCGTACCGGTGATGCAGACAGAATCGAAGCGTCGGGGCATAGCAGCGAAACCTGACCCAATCCAGCGCACCCTGAGCTGCCCTTTGCACCCACCGACCCAGCGCAGCCAGCCACCCCCAGGCGGAACGCTCAGGGCGCGCGCCGGACGAGCGATTGAGTGAGATTGCAGCCAAATGCGCAGGTAAAATAAATTTGCTTTCCAGCAATGAGAAAATCAGCGTCAGAATCACCACCCCGGCAAAGCTCGCAAGGATCTTGCCCATGGCGTTGTCGATGAGAAGCATCGGGAAAAAAGCGGCAATGGTGGTCAACACGCCATAAATTGTGGCCGTGGCCACTTTTTTCACCCCCAGCGCAGTGCCTTTTTCGGCGTCCTGGGTATGGGTGCGCTCTTCGAACACACTCTCACCCACCACCACGGCATCATCCACCAGAATACCCAGGGCGATAATCAGACCGAAGGTGGTAATGTCGTTGAGCGAATAACCGATCCAATCGGACCCCATCAGCGCCAATGCGCCTGCAATGGACACGGGAATTCCCATGGCCACCCAGAAGGCCAGCTTGATATTCAGGAACACTGCAAGCAACACAAACACGAGCAGTAAACCTTGCAGGGCGTTGTCTTTCAGCAGCGATAAGCGCTCAGAAATGTAGTGACTGCTGTCCGCCCAGGATACCAGCTCAATGCCCGCCGGCAACTGAGGTTTCAGTGCTTTCATTGCGGTCTTTACCGCATCGGCAATTTCCAGCAGATTCTCGTCCCGCCCGATCAGCACTTCCATGCCGATGCCCGGCAGGCCATTAAAACGCACCATCGATCCATCGTCTTCAAAGTCATCCACGACGCGCGCTACATCTTTCAGCAGAATCTGCCGCCCATTGGGCAACGCACGCAGGGGGATCAATTCCATCTCGCGTTTTTGATCACGTTGCTGGTGGGCTCTGACCGTGATCTTTCCGCCTTGCGTGTCCAGTTCACCAGAAACATCTTCGAAAGAGGCGGCCTGCATGGCGTGCACAATATCTTCGGATGAGAGCCCAAAGGCGAGCATGTGCTGCGCATCCAGTTCAATACGCACTTCCGCCTGCCTGCGTCCCCAGGTCTTCAGTTTGGAAATCTCCGGTAAGCTCAACAGCGTTTCGCGCACCTGAGTCGCAACCGCCTGCAGGGTTTCCGCGTCGGTATCACCATAGAGTTGGACGATCAGGGCGGCCAGATCAAAATCGTTGCGCGTAATAATGGGCTTTTCTGCCCGCACCGGCAGCCCGTAGATTGCATCCAGCCGAGCGCGAATATCATCCGACAGGCGTTCCAGAGGGTACCCTTCGACACGCTGAACCGTAACCGAGGACAGCCCTTCCGTCGACACAGAGGTCACCTTTTTGATGCCGGCCAGCCCCTCCAATGCTTTTTCAATCTTTCGCGTCACCTGCTGATCCACCTGCTCAACATGCGCTCGGGAATACAACGTGGTGATTTCAAGCGCGTCCGCAGGCAACTTCGGAAACCCTTCAATACGGATGGAGGACACCGTTAACCAGCCAGCCACCAGAATCAGCACCATCATGAGATTTGCTGCAACGGGATTACGAATAAACCACTGTGTTAAACCATGCATACTACCGACCTCTTGGGATGCTTATTGCGTTACTTGTGAGGGTGCCACGGGTTTCCCCGCCAGAAAAAACGACAACGGGCGCGTGGCGATGCGCCAGACATGCGTAGCGGGCATCGGGGAAGGCGCGGCAACCAGTACCCGCCCGGCGATGGAGTGCGCGATGTCCGGGGTATACTCCCGCAGCACATCCTGCGCATCGATGTACCAGACCGTGCCGTCCTGCGTGAAGGCACTTTCCGGCACATTCAGCACATTGGAGAGCGATTTTCCGGGCAATGCCAAATGCACAAACTGCCCCACACGAGCCTCTGAACGCTGCTCTGAAGCCACCTCCAGAAACAGACTGAACTGGCGGCTGTCGGTATTCATCACATGCCCGCCCCGGGCCAGGCGTGCTCGGGCAAGTGGCCTTTTTTCCGAAGACAACAGATCAACCCGCTGGCCTTGCCAGTCCGGTGCCAGATCCGACCATTGCTTTTCACCTAACGCCACCTCAAGGGTCAGCGATTGGTCATCCACCAGATCAAAAAGAATGTCGCCTTCCATCACAATCTGCCCCTGACTCAAGGTGCGCGCGACAATCACCCCGGAGAAAGGCGCTCTGATTGAGGTATCATTGAGGAACTTCCGGGCCAGACGGTAGTGCGACTGTGCGCTCTGCACCGCCCGTTCTGCGATGGCCAGCTGCGGCTTGAACAACGTTAAGTCCGAGGGTTCCGTTGCCATCCCCGAACGTCGCCAATCAGCCTGTGCCAGCCGCGTTTGATGTTTCGCTTGCAGGAGCTCCAACTCCGCTTGTGCCAGCGCAAGTGCCGCCTGATCCACCTGGGCCTGGTACCGCGTCGGGTCAATTTCCGCCAGCAGGTCGCCGAATTGAACACGTGCCCCGGCTTCAACCTCCGGCGCCAGACGCAGCACCTGCCCACTCACCTGCGACTTGATCTGCACATGCCATTTGGGCTGCAGCTCACCGAATACCGGAATGGAAAGTGCGGCCTGCCCGGCGGAAACCGGGATATACGACACCACTGGCAAGCTGGGGGACAAACGCTCGCTCGGCGCATCAACAGGGGCATAGTGGCTCTCATCCACGAAGATCAGCACCACAACCAACCCAATCAAGGCGTGAGAGAGAAAAAGAAAGCGTTTAAATCCTGTTTTCATGCGTGTGGCACCTCTGTGAACGATTCAGGGGTACCACATTACGGGAAAGGGTATTAAGACAATCTTAAGGTGGCTGCGTCAGTGGGCTCGCCGGGCACATTCCCAGCCCAGTTGAGGGTGACTTCAATACCCCCTTCCACGTCTTGATAGGAGAAGTGCCAGCCCACTTTATCACAGATGCGCGTGACCAGCTGCAAACCCAAGCCAAAGCTCTGATAGTCCGTCAGCGCGTCGGGCGCAGGTTCAACGGGATTTCGAATCACCAGAGACTGCGCACTCACGCACACCTCGATCACGCCACTCAAGGTGCATTGACAGGCGTTACGCAACAAATTCGCCAGCACGATCTGGAACAACTCCACCTCAATCGCCAAATCCGCGTCCAGCACCTCTGCTCGAATTTCCACCGGCCGGTTTTGAAGCAGGTAGCGATGCTCCTCGATTTGTTCACCCACGAAGGTGGGGAGATGAATCGTCGCCCGCTCGATCTGCTTCTCAGACTCTCGCGCCAACCACAGTAAAGCCAGCGATAACCGACGCATCGTGGCACTGGCCTTCAGCGCGCGCTTCACCGTTTTACTTTCCGGCCCGGTCAATTGATAGTCCAGCGTGTCCAGGCAGGCCTGAATCGTCGCCAGCGGCGTACGCATTTCGTGGCTGGCATGCTTCAGGAATTGCTGCTCCCGCAAATTGTATTCGGTAATGCGATCCACCCCCACCTTAAGCTGCGCCGCCAGCTGATTTAACTCCAGAATGGGAAAATCCTTACGGGCCAGGTGATCATCCTGTTTCAACTCATTGGCCCATTGACTGAGCAGCGCCATCGGCTCATTGGTTTTTCTCAGCAACCAGAACACCAGCAGGAGCAAGGCCGCGTACACGAATAACAAAAGCCACAGCGCATCGCTCAGCATGTATCGGATCACCCGTTCTATCAGCGCATCGGTCTGTGCAGAATCGTACAGGCTCACCACATAGAAATTCGTGCCCGCCTGACCCTCGTAATGCATCAGGGAAACATATTCCAGCGTGCCGCCCTCGCTGGCAACTTCCCGCTCGTACACCTGATTGCGCTGCACTTCTTCCTGAGTAAACAAGGTTGAAATGTGCGCAGGCACGGCGCGCCAATCCAGGTACACGCTCAATTCCTTCGTTGCCGGGAGCGGATAATCCGGCTGCGTGCGCAGGTGCTGCTCAACGGCCGTGGCTTCCATTTTCAGCAGGTTGTCGGCGGCAAATTCGACGGAACGCCAGGTGATAAAGCTGATACTTACGACGATTGCCAGTCCAAAGGCGATGGCGACCAGAATCAACTGTCCGCGCAGTTGTTGTGCGAGGGTTTTTGGCTGCGCACTCGCCATCCGTCAGCCCCGGTTCTCGGCGGAAATGCAGACGCCCAGCCCGGTCACCGTCTTGACCAGGGCAAACTCGAAAGGGGCATCCAGTGCTTTGCGCAGTGCATGAAGATGGACGTTCAGCCGGCCGGGATCAGGTTCTTCATCCGGCCAGACAAAGCGCTCGATCTCCGTGCGGGAAACCACTTTGGGGCTTTGAGACAGGAGTATTTCGAGAATTTTCCACCCGGTGGGGGTTAATGCGATGGCCTGACCTGCCCGTTCAAGCTGTCGGCTTTCAATATTGATGTGCAAAGGCCCGAGTTGTTTGAGCGCCAGCTGATTCATCGAGCGGCGATGCAAGGCTTTGATGCGCTCCCACAATAACGGCATCGGGCAGGGCTTCACGACGAAATCATCCACGCCCACGCGAAATCCGTTGAGCTGGTCTTCGGTGGTGCCCATGGCCGTCAACATCAGTACGGGGGTGGAGAGCCCGCTCTGCCGTAATGCTTTGCACACGTCAAATCCATCCAGCTTGGGCAACATCACGTCCAGCAGGATCACCTCGAAAGCCCCGGTGCGCGCAAGCTCTACCCCGGCCTGGCCGTGGTAGGCAAAATCACACTCCGCCCCCTGAAGTTCAAGAAACTCAGCCATGGAGGCGGCCAGTTCGGCATCGTCCTCAACCAGTAAAATCCGCATCAAGCCATCCCGCAATACCCGTCGTCTTTCTACACTATATCAGAGGATATTAAGATTGCCTTAAGGGCTGGTTTGGGAAGAAATGTCAGCAGCGCCTAACGCTGGCGTCGGAACCGTTCACTCAAAACAAGGCTCTTGATACAACCGCGAGCAGGCGGTGCCGTCTTCCTTGAACAGGTGGCACCGGTTGGGGTTAACGCCCAATTTAATGGCTTCATGCTCATAAATGGGGTGGTTACCGTCGGTGCGGTAGCGCAACGCATCCTCGTACCCTTCGATATCGATATAAGCCAATGTCTGGTAGCCCAAGCGCTCCACAACGGCCACCGTACCATCCAGTTGATAGGCTGCCTGATCTGCCGCTTCGAAATGCTCCGGGCGAATGCCCAGCGACACGGTATCACCGGGGTGCAAGCCATGCCCGTTCACCGGGATGGTGAGGTTGGCCTGGCCGGGGAGTTGTACGGTAACGTTCTGACTGGAGGCCGTGAGCACGGTACAGGCAATAAAATTCATCTTCGGAGAACCGATGAATCCCGCGACAAATTGGTTCGCGGGGTAGTGATACAGCTCCATCGGCCGACCGACTTGAGAAATAAAGCCCTCATCCAGCGCGACAATTTTGTCGGCCATGGTCATGGCTTCCACCTGATCGTGGGTTACGTAAATCATCGTGGCCTGAAGTTTTTTGTGCAGCTTGGAGATTTCCATCCGCATTTGCACGCGCAATGCGGCATCCAGGTTCGACAAGGGTTCATCAAACAGGAATACTTCCGGTTCACGCACCATGGTTCGGCCGATGGCGACCCGCTGACGCTGCCCCCCGGAAAGATCTTTAGGCTTTCGCTCCAGAAGCTTTTCCAGTTGCAGGATTTTCGCCACCCCTTCCACACGCTGGGCAATTTCATGCTTGGGCTTTTTCGCGAGCTTTAATCCGAACGCCATGTTTTCGGCGACGTTCATGTGCGGATACAGTGCATAGGACTGGAATACCATGCCGACGGATCGATCCATCGGCGGCACATCGTTCATGCGCTCTTCACCGATGTGCAGATCCCCCGAGGTGATCTCTTCCAAGCCGGCAATCATCCGCAGCAAGGTGGATTTGCCACAGCCCGAAGGACCGACAAACACAACAAATTCGCCTTGATCGATATCCAGATTAATGTCCCGCGACACGGATACCGTGCCATAGGATTTGCATACGTTTCGAAGTTTTACACCTGCCATGCCACTGTCTCGAATGATGCGGAAACCCGGTGGTTTCCTGATTGTTCTTATTCGGGAACATCTTCACAGAACGGGAACCGCCTCGCATCCTCCTCCCCCCGTTTTTACAGGAGGGGGGGAGGGGGAGTAGTTCGCTCGACAGAAAGTTTAGGCCATCAGCCCCTGATAGAGCTGCAGGAACTGCGCCGCAGGCCCGAACCAGGAGAAATCCTGCTGCATCGCCCGCACCTGAATGGCCTGATACAGTTCCGGGGCGTCGTACCACAGATTCACGGCCCGCACGATGGCATTGAAGCAGGCTTCTTCACTACGTTCATCAAAAGAGATACCCGTGGCAGCGCTTGAATTCGCATAGTCCGGCGTCAGCCCGGTCACGGTATCACGCAGGCCACCGGTTGCCCGCACGATGGGGAGAGAGCCATAGCGCAAGCTGTAAATCTGGTTGAGTCCGCAGGGCTCAAAGGACGAAGGCATCAAAAAGAAATCGATGCCCGCTTCAATCTGATGGGAGAGTGCATCGTTATATCCTTGCGTGAAGCTGAAGGTGCCCGGAAACTGCTCAACCAAGGCTTGCAGCTGAGTCGCGATGGATTGGTCACCATCCCCCAGTACCACTACTTGCACGGGCCGGATTGCGGACTCGGATTGCGCCATGTGCAGATAGCGTGTCAGCGCCGGCACGAGGTAGTGAAATCCTTTCTGCTCCGAGAGTCGGCTGACCATGCCCAGTAACGGCACCGCAGGGGTTGGCTGAAGCCACTGAGAGCGTTGCAGCGCATCTTTACACCGTGCTTTGCCACTGCGGTCCCTGTCGGAAAAGTTGGCAGGCAACACCGGATCGGTTTCCGGGTTCCACTGCCCATAATCACACCCGTTGAGAATACCGACGAACTGATCCCCTTTCGCGGCATAACTCTGCCAAAGCCCGTGACTGGTCTCCGGCACCAACAGCTCATCCCGATACCCCGGGCTCACGGTCGTGACCGCATCTGCGAGCGCGATGCCGCCTTTCAACAAATTGATCCGCCCGTAGTCTTCAAAGATTTCCGGCACAAAGTAATGATCCGTGATGCCCAGGCGCGCTTTCAGATCAAATGGCGCATGGCCCTGGAACAGGCCGTTGTGAATCGTGATGACACTGCGCGTTTTGCGAAAAGCCGCATGATGGGTGGCTTGCTGGCGCAGATAATACGGGGAGATGGCCGTTTGCCAGTCGTTGCAATGCAGTACATCCGGGTACCAGTCCAACGCTTCGCACGTACCGATTGCCGCTTTACACAGCAACGCGAAGCGCAAAGCGTTATCTTCGTAGGAGTAGCCCCCTTCCTGATACAGCCCGCCACGATCATAAAACACATTGTGCTCAAGCAGGTAAACCTGAACGTCATCGACGAGGGTTTGGCGCACGGCACAGCCAAAGGTTTCCTGACCATTCAGACTCACTGACAGGGCTGGCAAACGCATGGGAAAGTTCTGCGCCAGCAGATCGCGATAGCAGGGAATCATCACGCGCACATCCAGGCCCTGCTTTTTCAGGTGGGCAGGTAACGCCCGGACCACATCCGCCAGCCCCCCTGTTTTGACCAGGCCTTCTTTCTCTGATGCCAGAAACAGTACTTTTTTTGCCATTACTTAACCACTCTTTGCCTGCCAGACCGGTGTATGCCGGCTTTACGGTGCGGCCCATTATGCATAATCTTAAGATACCGTAAAGCCGGACAAATCACGACACAGGGATACCTGCGCGTGATCCACCGGGTCTCGACGCATTATGTAGTAATATTACCTTTAAAAGAAAATCAAGACGGAATATATCAAGTTTTTAGTAGTATTTTTGAACTTTGTGTAGTAATTTTTCTTCATCTGCATCATTTTCATGACGCCGGAGTAAATTATGGCAACAACAAAAACAATGCAAAATCTTCCAGAAATTACACCGGAAGAGTTCAAGCAGTCGGTTATCCGACATCTCAACGCCACCTTGGGCACCGATGAAAACAAGGCCAATCGAAAGGCCTGGTGGAAAGCCACGTGCGCCGCCCTGAATGAGTTTGTGTTTGACCGCTTGCGCAATACCCAGAAAACACACTACAAAAATGACACCCGCGCCGTACATTACTTTTCACTGGAATTTCTCATGGGGCGGTTGATGACCAACAACCTCCACAACCTAGACATGTTTCAGGTGGCGGAAGATGCCCTCAGCAGCCTCGGCATCAACATTCATGAGCTGGCCGACCAGGAAGAAGACATGGCGCTGGGGAATGGTGGCCTGGGCCGTCTCGCCGCCTGTTTTATCGATTCACTGGCGACCCTGAACTTCCCTGCCCTGGGCTACGGCATTCATTATGAGAACGGCCTGTTTAAACAGGAATTCAAAGACGGTCGCCAGTTCGAACGCCCCGACAGCTGGCGGGAATATGGTAACCCTTTTGAAATCTGTCGCCCGGAGAGTACCCAGGAAGTGGCCCTGTACGGCTATGTAGAAACCAAGTTCAACGAGCAGGGCGAGGTGTACAAAGAGTGGCACCCGGGTCGCATCATCAAGGGCGTGCCCTGGGATGTGCCGGTCGTTGGCTACGGCGGTAACACGGTGAATGTGCTTCGCCTGTGGGAAAGTCGTGCCTCAGACCTGTTCAACCTGGACGTATTCAATGCGGGCGGGTATCTGGATGCCCAGCGCGAGAACATCGAGGCAGAGACCATTTCGAAGGTGCTCTACCCGAACGATGAAACCGAAGCGGGTAAAGAACTGCGACTCATTCAGCAGTACTTTTTCTGTGCCTGTTCCCTGAAAGACATCGTGCGCCGGTACAAGCGCGCACACGGCGATGACTGGAGCCAGTTTGCCAGCCAGGTGGCCATTCAACTGAACGACACGCATCCGGCCATTGCCATCCCGGAACTGATGCGCATTCTGGTTGACCGTGCACGGATGCACTGGGACGAGGCCTGGCGCATCTGCCAGCAGGTGTTTTCGTACACCAACCACACCTTGTTACCGGAAGCCCTGGAGAAATGGTCCGTCACCATGTTCCAGAAGCTGCTGCCACGGCACCTGGAAATCATCTACGAGATCAATCAGCGGTTTCTCAAGCAGGTCGTGGAGCCCCACTGGCCAGGGAACGATAAAATTAAAAAACAACTCTCCATCATTGAAGAAGGCCATCAACGCATGGTGCGCATGGGACACCTCTCGGTCATAGGGTCATCCAAAGTCAATGGTGTGGCGGAAATCCATTCCGCGCTGGTCAAGTCAGACCTGTTCCCGGAGATGAATGCCCTCTGGCCGGAAAAATTCATTAACGTGACGAACGGCATCACGCCACGACGCTGGTTGAAAGCCTGCAATCCCCGTTTAGCCAACCTGATCACTCAAACAGTGGGGCCAGAGTGGCCAATCCACCTGGAAAAACTTCGGGAACTGGACAAAGTCGCGGAAGACAAAAGCTTCCAGCAGGATTATATGACGATCAAACACCAGAACAAGGAAGATCTGGCCCGCATCATCAAGAAAGAAACCGGCATCATCGTCAATCCCTCTGCGCTCTTTGATGTGCAGATCAAACGGCTGCACGAATACAAACGCCAGCACCTCAACTTGCTGCACATCATGGCGCTGTACCGCCGGTTGCTGCAAATTCCGGATTACGAGATGCACCCTCGGGTGTTTGTGTTTGGTGCCAAGGCGGCCCCCGGTTACAAGCTGGCCAAAGACATCATCTATGCCATCAACAAAGTCGCCGAGAAGATCAACAATGACCCGCGCGTCAATGACAAGCTCAAAGTCGTCTTCTTACCCAACTATCGTGTTTCTCTGGCGGAAAAAATCATTCCGGCCGCCGATATTTCCGAGCAGATTTCCACTGCGGGGAAAGAGGCCTCAGGCACCGGCAACATGAAACTCGCCATGAACGGGGCAATCACGCTGGGCACGCTGGACGGCGCAAACATTGAAATCGCCGAAGAGGTGGGCAACGACAACGTGATAATCTTTGGCCTGACCGTCGATCAGGTGAAAGCGCTGTATCAAAAAGGCTATCAGAGCTGGGATTACTACTTCGCCAATCAGGAGATCAAAGCCGTTCTGGACTGGTTCGAAACCGATTACTTCACCCCCGGCGCACCAGGCGAACTGGCCAGCATCAAACACAGCCTGTTGGAGGGCGGTGACCCTTACCTGTGTCTCGCGGATTTTGATGCGTATTCGAAAGCGCACGAAGTCGCCAACACGCGCTACCTGAATAAGGCCGGCTGGGCGAAGAGCGCCATCCTGAACACAGCGTACCTGGGCAAATTCAATTCCGATCGCTCAATACGCGAGTATTCGGAGAAGGTGTGGCGCCTGGAGTCGTGTCTGTCTTAATCGGATTGCCGCCTACACGCTCGACCGAATGCCGTAGGCGGCCAGCAGCGCTTGAATCCTGGCGAGCTTTTCCAGCGTTGGCGATGGCACACCTTCCAATGGGCTTTGCTCGCCGTAGGCACGCCATTTGTGCTCGCCGAGATGATGGTAGGGTAACAGCTCCACTTTTTCCACATTTGACATGGGGGCGACAAACTCTGCCAGGGCACGCACGTCCGCCAGATCGTCGGTATGCCCAGGTACCACCACGTAGCGAATCCACGTGGGTTTGTGGATCTGCTGGAGATAACGGGCGAAGGCCAGCGTCGGCGCCTGCACTGCGCCGGTGAGCGCCAGGTGCTTGGCGGCATCCATTTGTTTGATGTCCAGCAACACCAATTCCGTGTGGGACAGCAGTTTGTCCAGCTCCGTGCCGTAGGCGGTAGGCGGCACAAAGCCGCTCGTATCCAGGCACGTGTGAATACCATGAAAGTGCAAAATCTTGAACAGCACACACACAAACTGGCGCTGCAGCAGCGGTTCGCCGCCAGTCACGGTGACCCCGCCGCCTGAGGTGTCGAAAAACGGCGTGTACGGCAAAATTTCGTTGACCAGTTCTTCCACCGAGTAGAGCTGACCTTCGTCCACCGGCCAGGTATCCCGGTTATGGCAATACTTGCATCGGAACATGCAACCCTGCAGGAACAGCACAAAGCGCGTACCCGGCCCGTCCAGCGTGCCGAAAGTCTCAAACGAGTGCACTCGGCCGAGCATATGCCGCGCATCCGTGCTGCGGGAGGGTAAACTGCAAAAATCCGGTACTGCCATGGGCGTCACATACTGCCGTGGAAGGTACGCGTGATGATGTCCTGCTGTTGTTCCCGCGTCAACTTCACAAAGTTCACCGCATAGCCGGACACCCGGACGGTGAGCTGAGGGTATTCTTCCGGATGTGCCATGGCATCCAGCAGTGTGTCCCGGTTCAGCACATTCACATTAATGTGTTGACCGGTGGCTTCGAAATACCCATCCAGCAACGCCGTCAGGTTATTCGTTTTGGTCTTCGCATCTTTGCCCAGAGCATTAGGCACGATGCTCAATGTATAGGAGATACCGTCCTGGGCGTCTTCATAGGGCAATTTAGCGACACTCAGCAACGACGCCAATGCGCCTTTGGTATCCCGGCCATGCATCGGATTCGCACCGGGCGCAAAGGGTTCGCCGGCCTTGCGGCCATCGGGCGTCGCACCGGTGGCTTTGCCATACACAACGTTCGACGTAATGGTCAGTACCGACTGGGTCGGCGTGGCACTGCGGTAGGTACGATGCTGGCGCAGGCAGTTCATGAATTTGCTCACCAGAGCAGACGCAATCTCATCCGCGCGGGGGTCATTGTTCCCAAAGGTCGGATAGTCCCCTTCGGTCGCATAATCGACCACAATCCCTTCCTCATTGCGTATCGGTCGTACGGTGGCATATTTGATCGCACTGAGGGAGTCTGCGACGATCGACAGACCCGCAATACCACAGGCCATGGTGCGTAGAATGTCCCGGTCATGCAAGGCCATGAGTGCGCTTTCGTAGCAGTACCGGTCGTGCATGTAATGGATGATGTTGAGTGCTTTGATGTAGGTTGCCGCCACCCAATTGAGGTAACTGTCATACCGCGTCATCACCGCCTCATAATCCAGCACCTCATCGGTCATGACCGGCATCTCCGGTCCGACCTGCACGCCGGACACTTCATCCCGACCGCCATTGATGGCATAAAGTAATCCCTTCGCGAGATTACACCGAGCGCCAAAAAACTGCATCTGCTTGCCGGTGCGCATGGCAGACACACAGCAGGCGATGCTGTAGTCGTCACCCCAGTAGGGTCGCATCAGGTCGTCATTCTCATACTGAATGCTGGAGGTATCGATGGACACCTGCGCACAAAACTGTTTGAACGGCCCGGGTAACAGTCGAGACCACAACACGGTCAGGTTCGGCTCAGGCGAAGGCCCGAGATTGTACAAGGTATGCAGAATCCGGAACGACGTTTTCGTCACCAGGGGCTGGCCGTCTTCGGTCATGCCGGCAATGACCTCGGTCACCCAGGCCGGATCACCGGAAAAGAGAGCATCGTATTCCGGCGTGCGCAAAAACCGGATCATACGGAGCTTGATGACCAAATCATCAATCATTTCCTGGGCAGCTTCTTCCGTCAGGGTGCCGTTTTGCAGGTCGCGCTCGATGTAAATATCCAGAAAGTTCGACACCCGCCCCAGGCTCATGGCCGCGCCATTCTGGGATTTGACCGACGCCAGATACGCGAAGTAGGTCCATTGCACAGCTTCACGGGCTGTGCGCGCCGGCTTGGCAATGTCATACCCATACTCCGCCGCCATGTCTTTCATACTGGCCAGCGCACGTATCTGTTCACTCAGCTCTTCCAGCAGCCGAATCGCCGGACTATCAATGTCATCCGGATTCAATTCCGCCTTTTCCTGCAACTTTGCAGCAATCAACCAGTCAATACCGTACAGTGCCACACGCCGGTAGTCTCCGATGATCCGCCCCCGCCCATAGGCGTCCGGCAAACCGGTGATGATCCCCGCCTTGCGGCAGGCAAAGATGTCTTGGGTGTAGACATCAAACACGCCCTGGTTATGGGTTTTCCGGAACTGGCCGAAAATTTCCTCCACGTGGGGATTCAGCGTCTTGCCATACACCTCGCAGGACCGTTTCACCATATTCAAGCCACCGAGAGGCATAATGGCCCGCTTCAGGGGCGCATCGGTTTGTAGCCCCACAATGATTTCGTTGTCTTTATCGATGTAGCCGGGGCGGTGGGAGGTAATGCTCGAGGGGGTCTCCGCATCAAAATCCAGCGGCCCCTCCTTGGCATTTTCCTGCTTCATCAATTCGAGCACCTGAGCCCATATTTGCCGGGTGCGTTCCGTGGCGGGGCGCAAAAAGTCCGCATTCCCCGTATACAGGGTGTAATTTTTGAGAATGAAATCACGTACATCAACAGTTTGATTCCAATCACCTTGACAAAAGCCTGCCCATTCGCTGAAGTCATGATTGGGTTGATTCATTGCGTGTGTCTGTGTCACGGTAACCTCCTGTTACGGATTGCCATTGGATTGGCCAAAAAAGGGAAAAACCACGATGGAAGACTTCACCACGGTGCTCTGTGTATCATAATACCCGTTGAAGACGGTCAGTTTTTTGATCGACATCGATTTCACGACGATTAGTCGTATTGTTCGCACGTTGTTAGACCGTCTACACTCAATGCACACGCATCACGATCAGGATCAGGCACTCTGTGAAATTCGAGTTAACGTCCGTTGACATTCCACACGCCCTCAAAACGGACATTGAACAGGAACTGATGATCCGCAGAAAGCGATCACTCGGTTTTTCATTCTCATCCGCACTGGAATCTCTCTACTGTCAGTATGGGCTTTCTCGCTATCACCGTGCCAACCTGGTGTATGTGTTTATCGGCGCGCTCGGTGTCTTGTTTTTCCTCTCCGCAGACTATCAGATTTTACCCACTGTCTTTGCCGAGCTTCTGCAACTTCGGGTGCTGTGTTTTGTGATTGTGTGTCTCATCATCTATGCCTTATCGAGAATCACTACCTACGATACGCCACGCTATCACGTCATTCAGTCGTTAATCTGCCTGGGCGCTTTGTGGGTGCATGTCGTGCTCATGCAGATCGGCAGTATTGCTGCCCAATATGGCGAATATCACTATCAAAATGGGTCCATTCTGCTGATTGTGCTCATCGCCGCCGTGTTACGGCTCGATTTTCGCTACGCCTCGGCGAGTATATTGGCCATCTACCTGACGCAACTCGGTTATGCGTGGTTTATTCTGGAGGTGAACAGCGCTTTCATCATTGAGCAGTTCTTCATTTTCACCACCGTGGCCATTTTCTCTACGCTGGCCAATGCCCGGATGGAGCATGAAGTGCGTACGACCTTTCTCCAAAGCCTGCTGATTGAAGCCGAGAAACGCGCGCTGGAAGACGCGCGGGATCAACTGCATCAGCTTTCCCTGACGGACCCGTTAACCGGCATCGCCAATCGGCGGGGTCTGGAAGAAAAAATAACGCCGATATGGCACCAGGCCATTCGCCAGCAGCAGCCGGTTTCTGTTTTGCTGGTGGATATCGATTTGTTCAAGCAATACAACGACTCGCAGGGACACCCGGCAGGTGATCAGGCGATTATTCAGGTGGCCCAGTGTTTTTCCAGCGTCGCGCAGCGGCCTACGGACATTATCGCACGCGTGGGCGGTGAGGAGTTTGTGCTGGTTCTGCCCCACATCGACCTGCCGCAGGCGAAGATGCTGGGTGAAAAAATCCGCCAGGGCGTGGCAGCGCTCGGCATCGAACATCCTGCCAGCCAACATCAGGGGGTGCTGACCGTGAGCCTTGGATTGGCGTCCTCAGTGCCTGCGCCGCAAAGTCGTTATGATGCACTGATCAAAGCCGCCGATGAGCAACTGTATCGTGCCAAACAGCAGGGGAGAAATCGCCTTGAGCACGAAGCTCTGTAATGCCCTGTAATGTTGGAACAGCCTGCTTCCTACTATCTTTATAGGTGAGAAGGTTCCAACCCACTTATCTGCTTACAAAGGATCATGGCTGTATTCTCCTTTCACTCACTCCGCACCCTGCTGCTTTACCTGCTGGGAAGCGCGCTCAGCCTCCTCGTGCTGGCTCAAACACCCGGCAGTGCACCAGACGCCCCCCAAAAAGGCACCCCACTGCGCATTCAACTCAAATGGTTTCACCAGTTTCAGTTTGCCGGGCTCTATGCAGCGATAGAACAAGGCTACTTTTTGGAGCAGGGGCTGGATGTCACCTTGGTGGAGGGTGGGCCGCACATTGATCCCGCAGAAGAAGTGGCTCAAGGCAGAGCTGACTTTGGTATCGGCAATTCCAGCCTGTTGATCGACCGTGCCAAAGGTCGCCCGCTGGTCGCTCTGGCCAGCATTTTTCAACATTCGCCCTTTGTGATTCTGGCACGCAGAGATGACGGGGTGCGACACGTCAAAGATCTGGAAGGACTCACCGTGATGGGGGAGCGGCATGCCGCAGAGTTGTCTGCCTACCTGCGCCTCGCCGGGGTCAATGAAAACAACATTCACTGGGTTCCGCACACAGGAGATGTACGCAGTCTCCAGCCGGGGCAGGCAACCCCCATCTACGCTACCACGGCATACACGTCATCAGAGCCCTACTCGGCCATTCAAGCCAACATCCCGTATCGCATCTTCAGCCCGAGAGAGCTGAATATCGATTTTTATGGCGACACACTGTTTACCAGTGAACGCATGATGAACTCTCAGCCCGAACAGGTTGCCGCCGTACGAAAAGCGGTGATTAAAGGTTGGGAATATGCCAAACACCATCAGGATGAAATCATCGCACTGATTCGCACCCAATACACCATGCGTAACACCCTCGGTCAGCTCAGTTTTGAGGCGCAAGCCATTTCAGACCTGCTGGCCAGCGATCTGGTAGACATTGGCTACATGAGTCGATCCCGCTGGTTACACATTCTCAATGTGTTTCAGAAAACCAAGCTGATCAACACACCGTTCGACCTGGATGACTTTCTCTACCAAACAGATCAACCCGCCACTATTCCGCCCTGGCTGTTTATCGGCTTTTTCTGGTTGACCGTGGTGGCAGTCATTGCGCTGCATATCGCCTTTCGGTTTTATCGCCTCAGTGAATCCCGCAAACAGGAGATTATCAAGCGCCAGTTTCTGGAACATTCCTTAAAGGAAATGGCGATGACCGACCCACTGACGGGGCTGGCAAACCGGCGACACCTGATGGATCAGGCAGATTACGAGATCGAACGTGCCCGACGGCATGCGCGCCCATTGAGTTTACTGTTGTTTGATCTGGATGACTTCAAATCCATCAATGACCAGCATGGCCATGTCGTAGGCGACCAATGCATTCAACATTTTTCCTCGGTTTGCCGCGGCGCATTGCGTAACATTGACTTGGCGGCACGCACCGGTGGTGACGAGTTTGTTGTTCTGCTCCCGGACACAACGTCGCAGGGCGCTCACACCATCGCTCAACGGATTTGTGACGGGTTTTCCGACATCACCCTGTCGTCCGAAGAAGCCACCATTCTCCAGCTGACCGCCAGTTGCGGCGTCGCCACGTTAACCACCACAGACGATGGGCTGGACGCTCTGGTCATGCGCGCAGATTCGGCGATGTATGCCTGTAAACATGCGAAAAAGGTTTGAGGCGCGGGGTGGATTGGTTTCCGACAACGCAACCAAAAAACAGGTCACATTATAACCAAAGGCCGATTGACCACCGACCAGGAATACCGTAGAGTGCGCACATTCAGGCAGGAAGCCTATCGCAACTTTTCCATTGATAAAGGATTATCACGTGACATCACTTACCCCAGCCATGGGTCAGCGCACCCAAACTCCACTCAGCAACGCAACTCAGTCTGCCGAGACAGCCACTCAACCGGGGCTCAACACCAGCGGCTCCCCCTTGGAAAAAGCCGCACAGTCCATCGCAGAACGGGGCTGGAGTGAAGAAGCCCTAACATCAAACGAAGCCAATCTGAATCAAACAGATCCAATCGCCGCCGCCCAACTGAAATCGGAAGTCTCCGGCGTCTTGTTTAAAAACGAATTCAGTCAACTCGCCAACGAGCCCGAGGCCTTTCACACTTTACTGCAGCAGACCTACGGTGAAAAATACGACGCCACCCTGTCAGAAGCGCTTCGGCAAAGCACATTAAAAGGCGATTTTTCCTACCTGCCCAGTGTGCAATTGGTCGATCCATCCGTTCTCAGTGGCCACCGCGGTGCGTACAGTGAAAGTGAAACAACCATTTTTTTGAATGCACAACTCAGCCCGTTCGAGTTGGCCGTGACATTCGTCGAGGAAGTCGGCCATCATCTCGACACTCTCATGGGGCCGGGGGATGCCCGGGGCGATGAAGGTGAAGTATTTCAGCGTTTGCTGATGGGCGAAAATCCCGAGTCTGTCGCCTTGTCACAAGCGGGAAGCGAGGATGATCACGGCATCATCCACATGGATGGCAAAGAAATGGCCGTCGAGTTTCGGGGAATTAGAGATTTTTTTAAGAAGCTTGATGACCAACGCCGGGATATAGGCAAGAAAATAGACGATTGGCTACATGACGTAGGTCGAGACATTGAAGACGGCTTCAAAAGCTATCTCGATAAGCATGGCGGTTCAATCAACTTCGGCGTGGATTTCTCAGGAGACCTGAACAATATCGGGGTAGCCATCGGCAACAATCAAATCAATTTTGACCCGCGCATGTCGGAAGATGATCGCATTCAAATCGACTGGGAGGCGATTCGAGGAGGCCGACAGAGCGCAGGAGATACAGGCTTTTACGGCGTCACGGATGAAGTATTCCTCGAAAATGCCTATGCCTTCCTGCTGGGCCGACGACCGGACCCGACCGGTCAAACCGACTATTTGACCCGCTTGGCAGACGGTGCCTCGCAGCAGGAAGTGTTAGCCGAAATTTATCAATCCGAGGAAGCCTCTGACCTGCGCGATACCGGACTGAATACCGAACTCCTGTATTACCTGACCGAGCAGGCATCCGACAGTCTCGTCGCCGAAGCCTTGGGAAGCGATTACCTCGCTCTGAAAGATTCGCCGCTGCTCAGCAGAAACACCTCCGATGAGGCCTGGTTAAACGAAGCCTACGGCAACTTATTGGGGCGACCTGCCGATGAGGCGGGACAAGCCTACTATCTGGATAGCTTGAGGAACAATCCTCTGGAGGCCAAGGCCAGTATCCTGCAAGGGCTGTGGGATTCCGGGGAATCAGTCAACCGTCGATTGAACCGGCTGTCCATCCTCGCAGACACCATGGACCCCCTGTTTGCCTCCAACGGTAACGGTCTGTCTCCGACGGAGCAGAGCGCGATCGTTGTGAAAGAAGGCTACCAGGAAGAGCTGCGAACACTGTTGAATGAGTCTCGGAAGGCGTTTATGAAGTCGAGCTATACGCCTGCCAAAGATTATGAAGTGCAAAACCTTTATCTCACCATATCTGAAACCGCCAGACTGTCTGACGATTTACGTAAACTTGTGGTAAAGAGGCAAGAACTGGAATCCACACGATCATCGGAACCTTTTTACAAAGATGCCTTGGACGATCTCTATGGATCGCTACGCCCGGGAGCTCGCGAACTTCTGGGTGTTTCCGACAGCCTTGAGCACCAAATCCAGGATCTGGATCAAGCCATTGCGCTGACAGTGGCAGAAATTCAACACAATAATATTGGTATTGCCAATCAGTTTTCCGGTGATGTCAGTATTTACCCGGACAACTATTTTGAGTATGAATCACTGGATACACAAGGCCGTATCGCTGAAGGCAACCGGGTGCTCAAAGCAGCCGAAAACACGATGAATTTTTTGGAAAGCCAACAAAGTTTTCTCGACCGACTAGTAAACGACAGCGCGACCGTCATTGCTGGCGCTGAACTCACAGGTGAACTTCTAAAGAACCGACCAGCAGCCAAAGGGCTTGCAGACTACGTGATGCATAGAGGATCACAAATCAATAAAATCGCGAGTACAATCCTTGAGCCTATTGACACTATTCTCAACCCGATCCAGAAAACAAAAGCGGTTTCCGACGTCGCAGAGAATTTGTTTGATGCATACATCCAGGGCGGACTGCCTAAAGAAGTGATACAACAAGCCCTTGAAATGCCGGAAGGCGATGTAGCATCAGCGCGCCTGGCCGTCGGCCAGGAAGCAGCAAAAATTGCCGCGCTTTTCTCTCAAATCGGAACCGAGCTGGACAATTACGCATTGAGTCAAGCAGGTCAGGACCCTGACACCGCAGAAGAGGCTGAATCAATCTCCGCCTGGATTAAGGGGAAAGCGGCACAATACGGCGAATAAGGTAGAAGAGTAACCACCCTATGAAAGTAAAAAGCAACTTATGGCCTGTAGTCATTGTCACTTGGCTCGCCCTGCTCTCACTGAGAGTGATGGCGACGGAAACCATTCCGTCTCCCAACGCTGTAAAGGAAATCCAGGATTGCCCGGACTGCCCCACCATGATTATGGTGCGGGGTGGCACCTTCTGGATGGGGGAAGACAATCCTGAAAGCATTGCTTATCCCCGTCATCAGGTAACCGTCCCCGATTTCGCCATCGGTAAGTTTGAGGTGACCCAGAAGCAATGGACTTGGTTAATCGGCAAAGAACCCAGTTGGAAAATTAAAGCCTGTGGTCCTGATTGCCCCATCAGTTTTGTTAACTGGAATCAAGCCACAAAGTTCGCGGAACAACTGAGTGAAATGACTGGCCACCGCTACCGCCTGCCTACCGAAGCAGAATGGGAATACGCCTGTCGCAGCGGCGGCAAAAACGAAACCTACTGTGGAGGCGAGGACCTTGACGAACTGGCCTGGTATCGCGGACGAAATCCGCAGGCAGATGTGATCCTAATGCCGGTGGGCTTGAACAAGCCCAATGGGTTAGGCATCTATGACATGAGCGGAAATGTGGCGGAATGGATATCGGGCTGGTATGCCAAATACGAAGAAGTAGTAGATGCTGAAGCCCTTAAAAACAACAAATTTGTCGATAGAATCTTACGCGGAGGAAGTATACTCAGCTTCACCAAGTGCTGTCGATCAACAGAGCGAGGCGGAGCAATGGGACTTACGCAAAGCAAAGGTTTTGGCTTCCGCCTTGCACGGGATCTGGATTAACCCGCTACCATATTGCAGTTGTATCGCGGTTGAGTTAGCCTGAATCACCCAACTCAGAACTCTCCGCTATCCATGAGCATCCAGTTTTACAACGACAATGCCCAGGCATTTTTTGAGAGCACGCTGTCGGTAGACCTTTCCCCGATCACCCAACGATTCATCGCCACCCTACCCGCCAACGGTCACATTCTGGATGCGGGCTGCGGCTCCGGGCGTGACAGTAGAACTTTTTTAAACCTGGGCTATCGTGTTACGGCGTTTGATGCCAGCGCTGCATTGGCGGAGCTTGCCAGCCAGCACATAGGCCAGCCCGTAGCCGTCGCGACCTTTGAGACCTTTGAATCGAACGAAAAATTCGATGGGATTTGGGCCTGCGCCTCGCTCCTGCATGTCCCGGCAAACGATCTTCCTGGTGTATTCCAAAAATCCAGCACACTGCTCAAACCCTCGGGCCGATTCTATTGTTCTTTTAAATACGGCAACGAGGATGTCGAAATCGATGGCCGGCGATTTACCCAGTGTGATGAAACGCGCATGACCGGCTTCCTTCAAGGATCGCGTCTGACCGTAGAAACACTCTGGCAAAGTGCCGATGCGCGACCGGGGCGCGAAGGGGAGCAGTGGTTGAATGTGATTCTTTCTCTGAACACGATGACCTGATCGCGATTGAAAATATACACACATTTGCACGTCTGTGTCTGAACTGGTGCGCAAAAACGCTCCCTCAAGTGGATGCCGCTCCATCTGAAGAATACGTGGCCGGGATGGCAGATAACATCACCACTTCATTCCAATTTGGCTATGACCCTCCCATCTCCGAACACGCTTTTTCGGTCTTTTCATCCAACGGGTAGTAGCTTTCAATCAGCAGCTCTTCCATGGTGATATTCTGGGGCGCATTGAATGAGGTGATGGTCGTTAAAAAATGCAGCGCTAACTCGCCGCGCTTCAGCTTCACCGAAATCACGGGATCGTTTGCAAGAGAGAAGTCAGGCTGACGCCAGTCCTGGGGTACACCGGGGTAAGCCAATACTTTTTCCAGCAAGCCGGTTAACCGTTTGTCGTGGGGTTTCAACAGACATTCCCGATGCACACGCACGAGCAAATGACGTGCAATGTGCTCCCAGTTTTCGATAAACGGGCGGGCCAGATTGGGATCAAATATCATCTCAAACACATTGATCGGCGGGCGAAGCGCTTCGGGCTTATGCACAAATGACGTTAACATCTTGGTGGCGCTGGTATTGGCGATCAACAGATTATACGCCCAGTCCATCACAATCATCGGATAGGGATCGTGCTTTTTCATCATCCGCTGAATCACCTGTGTAATGGGATCATCAGGCTTGAGCGATAAGCCGGGTTCGTCAAACTCTGGCTCAAACTCGGCAGCTTTCAACAGTTCATTCTGCTCCCGAAACGGGATTTGCAGCGTGTTCCCCAGAAGCAACACCATCTCACGGCTCGGGCTGGCCCGGCCCGTTTCCATAAAGGAGATGTGTCGTGAGGACACATCCGCCGCCAGCGACAGATCCAACTGGCTGAGCCCTCGCGCATTTCGCCAGTACTTGAGCAGCGCAGGAAACAGCGCGCTTTTTGATTCAGTCATGAGTATCGCCCTGCACATCTGATTTTTCAACGAGTTTGCATGGTACCGCACAGGGAAAATTCTGTCGCTTACCTCATGAGGTAATTGAGCCTCTTGAGTGAAACGGCCACCATGGTCACACCATCATTCATGTTGCACAGGCATCACGCTCAGTGAAAAAAAGGAGATCCACCATGACGGTTAACACAGGCGCAATGACACGCACCATCGACTTTTCATCACTCCAACGCACCATCGAGGTCGGCCCACATAAACTGGCTTACTGGCGCACGGGTTCCGGCCCGGATCTGGTGTTTATTCATGGGTGGCCCCTGCACTCCGCTACCTACCGGAACATCATTCCCATTCTGGCGACGCAGTTCACCTGTCACTGCATTGATGTGCCCGGCTGTGGGAAAAGCCCTTACATCCCGGAAACACGCTACGACCTGATGACCATCACCCAGACGTTAGCGAAGGCCATCGACACTCTGAATCTTCCGAGCTACGGTCTGGTGGGCCATGACAGCGGCGGAGCCATGGCCCGCTTTATCGCCGCGCAAGCCCCGGATAAAGTGTTCGGACTGGCATTGGGTAACTCGGAAATTCCGCATCATCACAGCCCGATCATTCGTTTACTTACCCTGATGACGAAAATACCCGGTGGATACAGGCTGTTTACCCAGCTGATGAAAATCAACGCGCTCCGCCGGTCTACCCTGGGATTCGGCAGTTGTTTTTATGACTTAAACAAAATGGAAGGTGAATTTTCCAGCCTGTTTGTTCCCCCTTTCCTGGATTCAGCGTCCGGCGGGGGGCTGCGCCATATGCTGGAAGATTTTGAGCTCTCCACGCTGGACCAACTGGAAGGGGCACATGCGAAAATCTCCGCGCCAACCCTGCTGGTGTGGGGCAAACATGACCCGTACTTCCCGGTGAAACACGTCAACACAATGCGTAAACAGTTTGCTGGCCCGACCGAGATGCATGTGATTGAGCAGGGAAAGCTATTCGTGCATGAAGAACACCCGGAACAGTTCGCAGCCTACTGTGCCGAGTTCTTTCAGGCTTGCCTGCCAGCAGAAACGCGGTTAAAAACCGCCGTTTAATTGAAGTGCTGGATTGAACAACGTGACGGCGCTCGCAGCGCCAAGGTGAAGAAGGCCCTTACGCCTTCTTCACAAACTCTGACTTCAGTTTCATCGCGCCAATACCATCGATTTTGCAGTCGATATCATGATCACCGTCCACCAGGCGGATGTTTTTCACTTTGGTGCCCACCTTGACGACGGAGGAAGAGCCCTTGACCTTGAGGTCTTTGATCACCGTGACGGTATCACCATCCTGCAGTGTGTTCCCCACAGAATCTTTGACCACTTTTTCATCACCAGAAGTAGGCGAAGAGCCATCCATTGCCCACTCATGGGCGCATTCCGGGCAAACATACATGTCACCGTCTTGATAGGTATATTCAGAATGACACTTTGGACAGTTCGGTAGCTCACTCATTCGCTTTCCCCTCGACAAATCTCTGCAAATTAAATCCCGTGAACACAGCTTTTCAAAGCCTCAGAGGGCGAAAGAGTGTATCACGCAAAAACCGCCGGTATCATACGCCTCACCACCAGGGATGACCAGCTAAACAACCCCCTCATCTTGATTTTGTAGGATTTTCCTACAGACTTTCAGAAACCCACAACGTAGTCTGGTAATCAACAGTCCAGCGAATAATCATCATGTCAGATCTCACTCAGGTGCACTGCGCACGTCCGGAAGTCTTATTGCTCACCCGCAATGATGCCTTCAACGCCCACTTTCAGGCGCAGTTTGCCGCCGATTTCGGTATTACGCATTGCGTCAGCCCGGAAAGTGCCTGCGAGACCGTCCAACACAGCACATCTCCTGTTGCTGCCTTGTTTCTGGCACCGGAATCCATAAAGTCCAATGAGCCTCAGCGGGTCATTGATGCGATGAAAAGCCGTTTCCCGGAAAGCCCGATCATTCTACTTCATGACAACATTCAACTGGACCCGCTGATCCATTTACTCGATCAACAAAATCTCGATCACTGCTTTACCTGGGACTACGATCCCGACACCCTCCGTTCCATTGTGCGCGTTGCCAGCATGCGCCTCCGTACACCCGTCCGAAAACGGGCACAAGGCACATCAGCACACCCATCGAAACAAAAACCGGCGGTGTTGATTGTGGACGATGAGGTACTGGGAACCAAATACCTGAAAAAGCAGCTGGAGCGCCTGCAGTCTGATTTTGACGTAGTGTGTGCGGCGGATGCGGAAGAAGCGCTCCGCATTTTAGCCCAGCAATCCATTCAGGTGGTCATGACTGATCAGCGCATGCCCGGCATGTCGGGACAGCAGCTGCTGAATCACGTCCGGCAGCAGTATCCTCAGGTGATACGCATACTCACCTCTGCCTATGGCGAGTTGGACGTGGCGCTGGACGCAGTCAATGAAGGACGAATCTTCCGCTATCAGAAAAAACCTTGGGAGGCTCAAACGGTACTGGACTGCCTCACGCACGCCTTGCAGGAAGCCGATGTGGTCTCCCACAAGCAGCAAGCACAGGCAGAAGATGTTGCTCAAGCGTTTGAGACCCTGTTGCAGCAACGACGCGACGCGCTCTGCCAACTGCTGGCATCGCTTCCCGGGGCTGACGATACCAGTGCTCAGGCGTATCTGGACACGATGGCCGCCATCCCCACGCTCTCCCCCCAGGCGGCCCATTTGCGCGCCAGCCAGGAAACCGCAGTGGAGCAGGACCTGATAACGTTATTGTCGGAAGCTGTCGAGGGGGCATTGGCCCGACTGCCGGAACTCTCCGCCGATGCGCAGGGAAGCATCTCTGCCACCTCTACCATCTCTGCCATCCCTGCCATCCCTGCCATCAGTGACGCCCGCAGGGCCTGGGTGGACGCGTTGAATCGGCAGTGCCAGCGGCTCTCCGGCACCGAGGCCTCTGATCCAAATTTGTGGGACACGATGGCGGAGCACCCCCTCACCTTACTGACCCATGTGCTCTCACCGTTGACCCGGATTGCACGCCCGTTCCTTCAGCAGCAGGCCGCGCTCATAATCACCTGGGCAATCACCCACCGCCTGAGTGGCCAATGGCAACTCACCCACGGTGCAGAGGGCTGCATTTTGTCATTGACGTTGCCGGAACAGGGGCAGGCCTGATGCGTCTCTTTCTCACCATGAAAAGCCAGCTGATTCGGGAGGCTTTGCTGTTTCAATTGTTTCAGCAAGACGACCTTCAACTGGTGGGAGAATCCGCCACGGGCGTGGACACGCTGCGCCAACTGGAAGCCAGCCAGGCCAATGTGCTGGTGATCGAGGAGGATTTGGCCGACAACGACGGGCTGACCGTCGCAGAAATCGCGCTTACGCAAAACGCTTCCCTCAATGTACTCCTCCTGGTGGATGCCAATTTAACGCAACAAAGGTTGGCAATCTATCTGGAAGCGGGCATAAAAAGTGTGGTCACACTGAACCAACCACTCACAGCGTTGTTCAAAGCGCTGCACTATGTGCGCCGGGGTCAGGTGTTCGTGGATGCAGAGCGCTACCGGGCGTACGCCCCCCTCTCCGCCGCCGAACGTTTTTCCACCTTGTCCGAACGGGAGCAGGAAGTCGCGCAACTATTGGCCCAGCGCATGGAAGCCAAAGCCATCGCAGAACACCTGGGCGTATCGTACAAAACCGTGCACTCCTATAAAGATCGAATTTTCGTAAAAATGGGCTTTGAACGTTTACCGGAGCTGGTGTTGTTTATGAACCGGATTCACAGTGGGGTTTCCCGTTGAAAATATTGAATGGCCTGCCGCAAATCAGGCAACTGTCGGAAGAAAAACAGCGACGATTTCAACGGTTTTATACCGTGCAGTGTCGCTTCAAACTGCTCCCACTGTTTTCTGATCTGTCCCTGGTGATGAGCATCATCGGCACCCTCGTGTTTATTCTGGGTGAGCGCTTGACCCCAACCTGGGAGAGCAAAGCCTTTTTCACCTACCTGTACACAGCCATTCTGGTGTTACTCGCCATTCTGCACCGTGTCATTCCCCGCCTCCGTCACTCTTCCCCCTTAATTGTGTACCTTGCTTTTTTCCACATGGCGCTGTTCAACTACCTGGGGTACGTAAAATCCGGTGCGGATATTGCCCCACTGATCGGATTGCACCTGTTCATCACCTCGCTGGGATTCATTACCCTCTCGTTTAAACACAGTCTGATCATCGTCCTGTTGGATATCGCCTGCTTAGTCGTGGCTACGCGGCTGGCCGTGAGCACCGACCTGTGGCTAGCGACGCTGGGTCATGCCCTGTCCAACTGGGTGGTACTGATGAGCCTGATCATCGCGTTACTGTCGGCCCTGTTTAATCGGTGGCTGTTTCGCAACATTCTGGCGTTACAATTTCTGGTGAATGATCGCAATAAACTGCTCACGCGTACCTTCGAATCGCTCAAAAACACGGAGGAAGCGCTGGTTCAGCAGCAAAAACATCAGGCATTGAGCCACATGGCCAAAGGCTTGCTGCATGAGATTATGAATCCGGTAAACTGTGCGACACAGGCCATTCAATATGCTCATGATGTGAATGAAGATATCGAGGTGGCGGAAGCACTCAGCGATGCACTCTCTCAGCAGAAGCGCATCGCCGCCATCGTTCAGGATCTCATCGATTTCTCATCACCGCGACCGGAACACGCCCCGGAAACCGTACCGTTCACTCAGTTGCTGGAAAACGCACAGCGTTATTGCCAGGCGGAACTGAAAACTATCGACGTACAGATCAGCGACAGCAGACCGGTGATGCTGACCTGCTACCCTTCAGCTATCACACAGGTGCTCGTCAACCTGCTGCTGAATGCGTCCGCCGCCGTGAAGCAAAAGTTCCCGCACACCGGCGGGGAGATCCGCATTCAATGGAGCTACCACCCCCGCCAGCTTCAGGTGCGCTTCAGAGACAACGGTAAAGGCATTCCCGCCGACAGCCTGCCCAAGTTGGGCAATCCATTTTACTCCACCAAATCTTCTCCCGCGAATCTCGGCCTGGGCCTCAGCATCTGCGAGACCATTCTGCGTCATCATCAGGGGCAATTGCGGTTTCAGAGTGAAGAAGGGGTCTGGACGGAAGTGATGATTCAATTGCCTCTGGATGCGTTTGCTCAAGCCGAAGCTGCGGTCTGAGGCGAGCAAACGCAGCGCCAGCTGTGATACCGCTTACAGCAACGAAACCGGACGCCCCTCCGCCGGGCTGTTCGTGAGCACCCAATCCCGGTTGTTGATGAGCATCTGTTTTTCTTTCCTGAGCATCGGGTGGAAATAACGCATTTTTTTGGGCAGCGAGTCAAATGCTACCTCATCCACATGGTTAATCCCGAGCAGGGCATCCAGGTACTGCAATACGCGATCCCGAAAGCGCACAGGATAAAACTGCTTCTCTTTCAGCTCCTGCTGGGTCATGTAGCTTAAATCCCGAAAAAAATCGACCGCCGCTACGGTCGGTGCGTTGTCCAGCAGCATCACCTTGCCTGGTTGCACCTTATAATGAATGTGGCCGTGGGCATCCTGTCGGGCAGTCAGTGGATACTTGCCCTTCATGTAGTCAAACAATTTTCTCTGAAAGGGATTATCCGCCGTTTGCGTCACCCGGTATCCGATATCGATGAAGTGATTGCCTTGTGGGTCAAAATAGCCATAGTTCAGCGCATGGAGATACATGTCCTTTGGACCATAGTTAATCCAGATCTGATCCCCTTCGGCGTAATCGATGCCTGCCACCAGAATCTGATAGTCCGCATTAAACGTTTTGAGACAACCCGACTTGTCAGAATGATTGAACATATCAAGCACGGGCAAGAAGCCTTCGTCCCACGCGCGCATCTGGCTGTTCAAATACAGCCAGCGAATGGTGTCCTGATCCTGCGCATTGTCCATGGAGGGGTCAAACTGCGCCACGGCACTCACCACGCCCTCCACTTCACTGCGAGACCGACGCGCAAAATCGCCGAGTAAGACGTTCATTTGACTCAGAATTTCAATTTCTTCGCTCGTGAAAAAACACGCCCGATTCTCCTTCAGCTCTTCCATGGGATAGAGGTTCTGGAACCCCATGAACGTGTCATCCCCGGCGCGGATCTGCATTGTGCACGTATGAATGTATTTGAGAAACTGGGGCATGCGGTCTGGGTACTCATAGGCGGGATCCACCTGGATACCATGTTTTTTGGGGAACATGGCAAGCACCGCATCGCGGGGAATGGGTCCAGTGGCGAACATTCCCCACACACCATCCACTTCTTGCCGGACAATATTGGGGTGAATTTTTGCGCCGCGTTCCAGTGCCCAGTTCAGCACTTCATCATAGGATTTTGCCATGGGTGCTCCTTTCCGGTGTTTCCTTTTTGTTTGAGTGGGTGATGTGATTCTGTCCCGACGCCAACGAGTCAGGGTGAAATCGGTCGGTAATGCAACCGCAGTTGAGCGGTATCCCGCAGGAAGCTGATGGAGACCACTTCCACGTAGACGACATCCAATCCGGTACGGGTTTTAAGATCAGCCAACAGAGCGGCTTTGTTCTCCGGGCGAATGAGCTCGATCTTTTCATACTCCAGTGCCTGCTCACGCAGCCGTGGTAACAGAATTCGCGTTTCCAGCGCCAGCGCACACAGAATCAGGAACGCATTAATGCCCGACAGGACGAGATACGACATAGTGCCCACGGCGCCCAACAAGGCCATGGCAATGACCAGAAACAGGTAGGTCATGTCTTTGGTACCCAGGGCTTCTGTGCGATACCGCAACATGGAAAACACGGCAAACAGGCCAAAGGCAAAGCCCATGCTGACCTCTGCCGAGTGCAACATGGCGGTCACAACAAAAACCCCCGTACCAAACAGCAGAAATGAGGCGGCATTTTCGCGATGGCGGGAAAATCCGTAGTAACATCGAATCAGGACGATGATCGACAGCGAGTTGATGATCAGGCGGATAATAAAGTCGAGTTCTGTGGTGGATTCCATGGCACTTCCTTACTGCTGGCAAGTGGTTGGGTGAACGGGAACGGTACCGTAGTGAGACGATCCAATACGGGTTTAAATCGGTTCGTTTTCAAGCAGTCACGATGCAGCAGCGCGCTGCCAACACAGTACTTGCTGAATTTGGTGGCATGAATGCCCAGGCACTTTAACCGATGCGCCATCTCAGACGATGCCTGTTTGCTTGCACATTTGGCTTCCACCAGGGCATAGTGCGGCAGGGCAATCGCTTCCCCGGTTTGCAGGCAGCGAAACCGGAGATCAACATCCACGGTAATGCGTTCTTCCGCACATTGATTCATTAACGTGGCGCGCCGATACTGAACGAAAAGAGTTGGCAGCATCCCTGCCGCCGAAAGGCCCGCCGTATGTGCCAGGAAGCGCTCAATCGCTTCCGAGTACAAGGGTTTTCCATCCGCCAGCTCCAGCTCGTTATCCAGGGGAATACGGTGCTTGATCGTTCGGCGTTGATTGTTCTTGTGCTTCACTTCCAGAAAGGTCAGCCCTGCGTCCCGATAGTGCCGGGTACGCACTTTGTAGCGGTTCAACTTGCCGTTATGGTGCGCTGCATACAGGTGCCGCTCTGGTGTATCGTAATACACCGTGTCGTAGGTGAACCATCGCGTGCCCTCGGTTTCCAGAATGGAATAGTGGTTTGGCAAGCCCTCAACCAAGCGCCCCAGCACATCCTTCGTAAGCAGGTATTTCGTATCCACCCGGTTCATCAGGGGCGCGGCCGCCAACTGCGCTTGCAGCGAATGCGGCGAAACAAGTTCGGTCGATACGGGCTCACCCAGCCTCATGGCTGGGTATCCTCAGCAATATAGGCCAACGTTGCATTCAGGGTGAGCGTCACATCCGCCGGTGCGTTGCCCGCGCTCAAATTCGACAGCTGAATCGTGCCTGTGTCCCCCAATGCCAGCGTTTTCACGCCCAGCGGCTGACTTTCATCCACTTCAAACAGCAGCACATTGGTCGCCAGACCATGAAAGTCATGCGTGCCCGCCACGTAATCAGACACTTCCACATACACCTGCAGCACATAGGGCTTGAAGGCGTTATTGATATCCGCACCAATCAGCTGCAAACTCACGACCGACGGCTGGGTAAATTCGGTCAGCGCAGCAACCAGACTATCCACCTGAAACGCGGCCAGCGAGATGCTTGCATTGACTGTGTGTCCATCCGGAAGCGTAAACTGAAAGGTGCCATTGTCCACGCCATTTTGTGCTGTCGCGTTGGCGGTCAGGATTGTCGTCGCCAACTGGGCATCGCAATCTTTCGGTTGATCCGTCAGCAGATGCGCTTTCCCGGCGTCAAGATCTGCCATCGCATCCGTCAAACGGGCTCGTTGTGAGGGCACATAGCCCGCGTCACCCGCGCTGCCGACCCCGTGAATAAAGGTGCGTAACGTCTCCATACCCGCGTCGGTAGTGCCCGTCAGCGCTTGAATTCGCTGAATTTCCGATTCCATCGCGACTTCATCCCAGTGGTCTGTCATCAATTGTCGCACTGTGTCCAGATATTGGGTTCGATAGGCGTCAATCTGCCAGAGCCGGTCCGCCAGATGGAAGTTTCGATATAACGCCCCGGAGTCGGGCTTCAGCAAATGCAGGCCAGTAAACGCGGTGTCTGCACCCCAGGGGATGAAGTGGAACAAGCCATCCTCGGGTAGCCGGTAAATATAGAAGTTGTTGGCGTTGCCCGTCGCGGAGTCCCAGAATCCCAGGAGCGTTTCCATAGCCCAGAAACGAATGAACTCATCCACGGCGATCACCTGAGGCAACACATTGACCAGTTCATCGTCAGGCAGTGCCAGCGCATCCGCGACCGCTTGAAGATCTGTTCGATCGTCTTCCTTTTCGTTGGTTTTCTTTTCAAAGGTCTCGGACAGGTGCTGCCCAAAATCCGACAATTGCGCTTCGTAAAGATTGCCACTCTTGTCGCCGAAAGTGCGCTTCAGGAAGGGTTTCTTAATGGGCTCGACGTTGGTGTAAATGCCCATCAGCTCGCCATTGACGGTCACTCTCGCCAGATTGCACAGAGGTGCCGCAATGCCAATGTCGCGGAATTTGTCATAGGCCATACATTGGCGGGCGTTGGAGACATCCTGGCGGTTGTTATTGAGCGTCATCCGGCTCATGCCCTGGTAGGTGCGATCCTCGACCAGATCATCAAAATCCAGCTTCAATGAGGGGAGACTCGGTGACAGTGATCCCAGAAAGCCTTTTTTGCGGATCATCACGTCTGGCAGTGAGACACCATCAATGGTTACCGTGGAAACAAACTCGGTGTATTCATACTCGGGCACGCAAGTCTGCGCCGTGCTGGCCAGCGTACGCCCTTCCGCTTTTAACACGTCGAACTCGGCGGGGTCCATCTGAATATCCACCTGCACCAGTCGATCCGCAGCATACAGGTTGCCCTCACCGCCCAGGTTAAGCGGATCGGTCGATTGACCCGAACCCGAGTCAACCGGTGCTGGCTCCGATGAGCCGGAAGACGAACTCCCACCACACCCGGCGAGAACGAGCACTGAAAATCCTAAGAAAAGCGATGTTGTTTTTGTGATTGCCACGTTTGACTACTCCGTTGATGACTACAAAATATCTCCGAAGTCTGAGTATCCGACAGGCACTGGAAAAAATATGTAAGACGGTCTTACACGGATTTGGGTATGGCTTTTTTTCTGCCCCGGATAACGGTGGCCAGCACTAATAACAGAAATGCTACTATTGCCAGCACATTCAAGCGTGCGCCCCACACCAGGAAGGCGGACATTGAATCCACGGGGCCCAGAATCCGCAACATCAACGAGCCATGTAACAGGCAGAGTGGCAGATAGAACCAAGGGGAGTACGGCATCTTCAGGCGGGTCACAGCGGGAAAGATCAGCAGGGCATGCCCCATCACCATTGTGAAAACAAATCCCAGAAAAAAGCTATGCAACGCCGCATCCCGGTATGCATGTGCCTCTGTATTTACACTGAGGACAACAAAAAACAGTGCCGAGCCCAGTAACCACAGGTACCCCGTCAGCATGCACACCGCCGTAAACCGGGTGAGCCCTTGCATACGTACGGTGCGCCGCGCGATGTCAAAGGCCAGCAGCCACACCCCCATCCCTGCCATGCCGACGGCAAAAATGAGCTGTCCCACACTTGGCTCCATCCAGGCAACAAATGCACCCATCACAGGCACCAGACACAATCCGGCCAAACACCGCCGTTTGAACTCCGACCGCACGACAAGTCGACTTAGTTCCAGTCGCTCGCCGGCAATGGTGAGCAAAATAAAGCCCATCCACCACAGGGTTAATTCTGACACTGGCACGCCGACAAGTAATCCGATGTTACCGAGCAACAACGCACCTGCACCACCGAGCAAAATCAGATTCTGAATGGCAAACTGTATCTGCAGTGCGCGCCAGGAGGCGACGATGAAAATGAGACTGCTTAAAAGAAAAGCCGAACCCGCCCAACTGAGCGGTAATCCAAGCAGCAAAAAGACCGCACCCAATGCACTGCTTAAGGGAGCGAAATAGGCCCAGAAACGGGCCAATGCAACCGCGCGTTCCAGGCTGATGACCGTACCGAAAAACGCGGGAATCATCAACACACTGTGCAACCAGGCCAGGTGCACCACGAACTCCGGCACAGCAACGCCTACACGGGCCAGGCCAGCCATCATACCCATCACCAGGGATAGCATCCCGGTGATCAGCAGAGGAAACCGCCAAGGTGGGGTAAGGTCGTTAGGCATGGTCATTTCCTGGTTGCTGGTTGCTGGTTTTTTCTGATTTCTGGTCTTTCCTTGTTTCCGCGCTGATTACTTCACACCCAAAGCACGTTGTGCCCGCTCCGACATGCGTTCAGGCGTCCAGGGCGGCTCCCAGACCAACTCAACCACCACGGGAAGCGCAGACTCCACGACTGCAGCTAACGCAGCTTCGCACTCCTCTTTCACTTGTGCCCCCATGGGGCACGCGGGTGAAGTGAGCGTCATCGTCAGTTGCACCCGGTCTGCCAACATCTCGATGTCGTAAATCAACCCAAGATCCACGACATTGATCCCGATTTCCGGATCGATGACTTCTTTCAGCGCATTCCACAGCGCTTCGGTCTGCATGGGTGTACTCTCCATTGATGCATAGGTAACTTGCCTTAGTATAAAAAGGGCAGGAACACGGCGATTTGTTTTAGATCAAGACGATGGAAGCTGCTCCCCCAATGGCCCATCTCACCATCACTCACCATCACTCACCATCACTCAGCATCCACAGGGTCTATACTAATTTAATCTATCGACACATTCTTTTTCCTCTGTAAAAAGTACGGAGCAGCTAGTTTGCACAATCAATTTGAATCATCTGAACAGATCGCTCAGGATCGCACATATTTGAGGCTACTGAGCAACTTGCCAGGTATGGTCTATCGTTGTCGCAATGACGCGGACTGGACGATGGAGTTTGTCAGCGAAGGGTGCTTTCGTCTCTTGGGCTTCCCGCCGGAGGATCTGCTTTCCAGCCACTACACGTACGCCAGCCTTGTGCATCCAGATGATCTCACAAACTTGCAACAGACGGTCAAAGAGGCATTGTCGCTTTCCCGACAATTCGATATTGAATACCGTGTATGCCTTCCGGATGGCCGGATCAAATGGGTGTGGGAACGAGGAAGTGGCGTATATGACGATAATGGAACAACCATCGCTATTGATGGTTTCATTTCCGATATCACTACCCGAAAAAAAGCGGAACAGCTGGTTCAACGACAAACGGCGTTTCGCGCGCTTATTCTCGAATTGTCTGCGTCATTCATCAATCTGCCTTTGACCAACATCGATTCCGCTATCAACAGTGCCCTCGCACGCATAGGGGCGTTTTTTGCCGCAGATCGTGCTTACGTGTTTACTTACGACTTCGCCCGGGAAGTCACCCACAACACCCACGAATGGTGTACGCCCGGTGTCACCGCGCAATTGTCTAATTTACAACGTATTCCACTGGCGGAAATAAAAACCGTCACCCAACCTCATCGCCGGGGCGAAGCAGTGGTGATCCCGGATGTAGCGCTATTGGATGACAAACGTTTCAAAGCCCACCTGCAGCAACAGGATATCCAGAGTGTGCTTGCCGTTCCACTGATGACTGCCAAAGAATGCCAAGGGTTCGTCGGCCTGGATGCGGTTCGTCGTAAAATAAATTTTGGACCGGACGAACGTGATTTGCTCAGTTGGTTTGCCAGTTTACTGGTGAATCTGTTTGACCGTAAGCAGATCGAAGATCGTATGAACTTTTTCAAATTGGCCGTTGATCAGGCAGCGGACGGCATCGCCGTCGCTGATATGGACGGGTACATCCTGTTTACCAATGAAGCCTGGGCTGAGGCTCATGAACAGCCCAAAGAAGCCTTAACAGGACACCACCTGAGCCTGTTTCACACCGAACAGCAAATGCAGCGAGATGTTTTGCCGTTTATCGAAAAATTACTTGAGGATCAAACCGCGTACAGTGGTGAGGTGGGCCATGTTCGTTCCGATGGTACTGAGTTCACGGCGTTCATGACCACAACCATCTTGCGGAATGATGCCGGGGAGCCCCTGGGAATGTTTGCCAACATGCGTGATATTTCCATGCAAAAAGCGCAGGAGCGTGAACTGAGGCTGGCAGCGAGCGTTTTTGAGTTCGCCAAAGAAGGCATCTGTATTACCGATCCAGAGGGCAGTATTATTGATGTCAACCACTCCTTCTCCGAGATCACTGGTTACTCCCGTGATGAGGTGATCGGCCAGAATCCGAGAATACTAAGCTCCGGCCGCCAGGACAGAATGTTCTATCAGAATTTGTGGAAAACGGTCGAATCAAAGGAGTATTGGGCTGGCGAAATATGGAATCGGCGAAAAAGTGGTGAAATTTATCCTGAATTGTTAACAATCACAGCAGTAAAAAACCACACGGGTGCCACACAAAACTACATCGGCCTTTTCTCCGACATCACGAGTCTGAAAGACTACCAGAAAAAACTGGAGCGCATTGCGTTTTATGACTCACTGACAGGTTTACCCAACCGAGTGCTGCTGGCAGACCGCCTGAATCAGGCGATATTCAAATCCCTTAGGCAGCAAACTACGTTAGCGGTCGCTTATCTCGATCTGGATGGCTTCAAAGAAATAAACGATCGGTTTGACCATCAAACGGGCGATCTCGTGTTGGCCAGTATTTCTGGCCGCATCAAGTCGATTCTGCGTGAAGGCGACACCCTGGCACGTATGGGTGGCGATGAGTTTGTGCTTGTTATGCCCGACCTCTGCGCGCATGAGGATGCCATCACTGTCGTAGAGCGCATATTGGCCGTGGTCAATCACCATGTCACCGTGGATCAGATCCAGATGCAGGTGACGGTCAGCATCGGTGTAAGCTTTTACCCTCTGGATGATAACAATCTCGCACCAGATCAATTTATCCGGCAAGCGGATCAGGCCATGTATGAGGCCAAGCAGTCCGGGAAAAATCGCTACAAACTCTTTGATATCGCCCAGGATCGTGCCGTGAGAGGCCGTTCAAAGGACTTGCAAAGACTGCAACAGGCCATTGAACAGGGGGAACTGATTATCTATTACCAACCGAAGGTCAACATGAAAACGGGAGAGGTTATCGGCCTGGAAGCATTGGTCCGCTGGCAGCACCCGGAAAAAGGCCTATTGCGGCCAGACAAGTTTTTGCCCATCACGCACAATCACCCACTGGGGGTCATACTTGATGATTGGGTCATGGAAGCCGTTTTTCGACAAATCGTTGAATGGCGCTCAATGAATCTCTGTCTCCCGGTGAGCGTCAATGTCTGCTCGATGCAGTTGGAGTCTGCCAATTTCACAGAAAAGCTATCAGCGCTATTCGCAACCTACCCGCTGGTGCAATCTGGCGATATTGAGCTCGAAATTCTCGAAACCAGTGCACTTGACGACATTAAGCATGTCAGTGCAGTTATCCAATCATGCGAAGCCATGGGCATTTCATTCTCGCTGGATGATTTCGGTACCGGTTATTCCTCTTTGGCCTATTTGAAGAAATTACCTGCGAAATGGCTCAAAATTGACCGTGATTTTATTCGGGATATGCTGGATGACCCCGATGATCTGGCCATTCTTGATGGCGTGATCGGGCTCGCAAAAGCATTTCGTCGACAGGTCATCGCAGAAGGTGTTGAAACCTTCCTGCATGGCAAGATGCTATTGCACATGGGGTGCGAGTATGCCCAAGGTTATGCGATCGCCCCACCCATGCCGGCAAACGAGTTGCCCGGTTGGTTGGAAAACTGGCGACAACCTTGCGAATGGCTAGATGTGAAGCCGCTTGACACCGCGACACTGCCCATTTTGTTTACTCTGGTAGATCATCGTGCCTGGCGCCATGGCTTGCAAGACTATCTCGAACAAAAGTCATCACTACCTCCCGAAATGGACGACCGGAAATGCCGGTTCTACCAATGGTGGATCGCGGTTGTAGACAAACGGACAATCCCTCGTGAAACCCTTGATCAACTCTTATCGATACATGATGATATTCATGTGCGAGGTAGAGCAATGATTGCCTCACAGTCACCAAAGCAGCGTTTACAGGACGTCGCGGCATGGCATAGTTTAATGGAAGTCAGTGAAACACTTTGTGCCGAGCTGCATCGCTTGCTGGATGCATAATGTGCTGGCTGATGAATGTGCTCGGCCGATAGGGCTTTCGGAGACGTTCAACAACTGAGGGACAATCACACGTCCGACCTCCCGGTGCACGCAATCAATTATCCCGTCAGGGATTGTCCCTCTATGAAAATTCGAAAATCTGTCTAAGGTGTAACCACCAAACTACTGTAAAAAGCAGCCAGATTGACGATATCCTGGTCACTCAATCCGCTCATCATCGCCGACATCACAACTTCAGTTCCCGTCGCACTCTCCAGATTTTTGAAGTAAACAAGACGCGATATCAGATAATCCTCTTCCAGTCCCGCGAGGCTAGGATAATTAGGGATGAGACTCACGCCTTCGACCCCATGGCAGGCCGCACACACGACAGATTTTGCTTTGCCCAGAGAAACAGCATCCGTCCCGGAGTCACTGGGTGCATCGTCGGCAGGCAGCGCATTCAGAATATCCATGAATTCAGCACTGGAGGTATACGTTGCAACATCTGTAGCACTGGTAACGGTTTCGATAGCACTACTGATGGCGCTCAGAGACTCCAATGTCATTTTTTTATTCAACGTTTCCACATAATTTGTAAAGGTTTGTGCCGCCTCAACACGGTTATTGAGGGTTTTCACGTCGCTGCCCTGCGCCCCATTTTTGATTTCCACCGCAGCCTCGACCAGCGTCACTTGCCCCCCGTCAATTTGCTGTGCCCACCAGTCCCGACCTGCAGACTCGGCCGCACGACCAAACATTTGGGTATAAAGGGACTCAATGAGAGACTGTGTACTGATTCCAGAAAATCGCTCCAGATACTCATCCGAGTTACCAAACTGGTTGATGATCTGTGACAGGTCGCCACCGTTAATCTCTAGCTGATCTGCCCACCATGCTACACCCGCCGGATCTCCCGGCCGTCCGTAGTAGGCGACATACATTGACTGCACGGTCTGCCTGGATTCACTAGATGCCGCTTGTACTTGCAGGTGCAGCAAACTTGCAGAAAACGCACTGAATAGAAGGAAGTACTGGAAAAGTCGTTTCATCATTATCCCTATTTTTACCGTGGTTTGAGTCAGTTATTGGAGGCACACTTCCCTTAGCGACCTTTTTTACATATCACCATCAAAAATGTGACTCAATGACTCTTTCTTCGCGACATTAAATCAACACAGCCAACCGAGCTTCCCACGCCGGACTGATCGCAATGGCGATTTCCCGGTGTATCGGCTGCAGGGGCGGAATATTCGAAAGGGGAATCGATTTGATCCAGATGTGAAAAAGCACCCCGAAGGGTGCTTATCAAGAGCAGAGAATACTCAGTCGCGCTTACGCCTCAATCCCGCCCAGCCCAACAGGCCGAGCAAGAGCATCCAGGGGCTGAATGCGCCGCCACCACCGGAGGTCGTTCCCGAAGGCGTGGAAGCCCCCGTACCTTCACCTACGGCACTGACCGGAGTCGCCACGCCGCCGGGGTCTTGAATCGCCTGATTGGCTTCACCATCGGCATCGTTCGGTCCGCCATCTTCGATGGTCAACTGCACACACCAGTGACCCGGGGTCAAGCCATCACTGTAGCTAACGTCACCTGGTGGGGGACAGAAGCCTTCAGCACCTTCAGCAGAAGCCACCCGGTTGCTGCCATTTTCCACAAAAGCCTGCCAGCCCGAAGGCATCAGCTTACGGTACTGGGCATCCGCCGGGATGACCGCCAGCTGAGGCACCACAATATTGACGGATTGTCCTGCAACCGGCAGTGCTTCAACCTGGAAGTCAAACAGCCCCCCGGTCAGCTGGAAGCCATCTTCCAGACTTGCACCATTACCACCATTGCCGTGCGCCTGCAGTTCGGCTCCGGTGAGCCCGGTTTGACTGCCCGTTGCCCGGAAGGCGGTGTCGCCCAGCGCGAGGGTCAGACCGGCTTCCGTTTCCATGAGAAACGCGCTATCCGCCAACGCCACCTGCTGGATCACGTTCTCGGCATAACGATTGTCATCCAGATAGTTGGGGATACCGTCACCATCCTGATCCCCGAACCCTTCCTGGTTATCCGGAATCTGGTCGCCATCCGTATCCACATCCGTCAACACGGGCAGGCTGTCTTCAATGCGCAGTACCAGGGTGGCGGTAGTGCTGAGGAAGCCGTCTGATGCCACGACGCGCAGGGTCTGCGTGCCCAGGCTGAGGCTTTCCGGATCGAAGGTGAAGGTCGTGTCTTCACTGTCCTGATCCACAAGACTGTTGCCTGCTGTCCACGTCAGAGTGACCGGGTCACCATTGGGGTCGGTAGCGCTCGCTGTGACGGTCACCGCACCATCTACACGCCCAATCAGCCGCGTGTCACTCCCTGCCTGACTGGCGGCCAGGTGTACCTGAGGTGCGACATTTTCGTCAAAAATGGTCACAGTATGAGTCGTTTTGCTTCCTAACACCGCATTGGTCGGCGCACCTAAGACCACCTCCAGCGTTTCGACATTTTCTGCGGTATCATCCGTCAGGATCTGTACCGTCAGACTGCTTCGGGTCTGCCCCTCTGTCAGCGTGATCGTGCCACTCTGGAGTGTGTGATCCGTGCTGTCTGCGGTACCCGACACGCTGAAAGGCACCTGCACCGGGTAAACGGCAGCCGGACCATTCAGAATCACACTGATCTGGACGGTCGCACCTTCGGCCGTACTCTGGTCTTTACCGAGCGAGACTCTTGGTACCACGTTGACTGTTTGTGTCGCCGTGGCGGATGCACCTCGGCTATCCGTAGCCGTCCAGGTTACGGTATTCACACCTGGCGCAAAGAAGCCCGAGGAATCCTGAGTCGCAACTATTTGACCATCCTCGGCATCCGTAGCGAACACGGGTTCGAACGTCACCTGAGTAAACAATCCACTTGCATTGAGAGTGATAGCGGCCGGTGCAACCAAAACCGGGGCAGTATTATTGAACACATTGGGGTTCGTGCCTTGTTCCAGCTCGTCTTTGTTGGAGATACCATCGCCATCATTGTCCGCCAACGCATCATCCGCATTGCGCGGGTCAAGCCCATTGGCTTCTTCAACGTCATTGGGGATTCCGTCTCCGTCGATGTCATCATCACTCACATCAGGAATACCATCCCCATCCAGATCACCATTCGTCGAGCTGACCGTCAGACTGAACGGAGCAAGGCTCACCAGAGCAGTGCCATCACTCACACTAATCACAATACCCTGCGTGACTCCCACATCCTTTTCTTCAGGGTTACCAGACACTCTACCCGTAGCTTTGTCGATAGACAGCCAAGCGGGATTGTTTGTCATGCTGAACGCCAAGACGTCATTCTGATCTTCATCCCTGGCCATGGGTAAAAATTCATAGCTACCACCCGCAGCAACGGTGCTCGCTGGCTGTCCGTCGATAAAGGGTGGCGTGTTTTGATTCAGAACTTCAACAGTGAATACAAGATCCACGGGATTGATCCCGTCACTCACGATAAACTTCACCGTATGAAAGCCCACGTCAGTGCCCGCAGGTGTTCCACTCAACAACCCGGTAGAAGAATCATATTTTAGCCAGGCAGGTAAACTAACCGGCGTGAACGTGAGTTGGTCACTATCAGCATCTGTTGCTCCGATGGTGACCTGGTACAAGTCATTCTTCATGACTTTTGTGACCGTTGGTAATCCTGGCACAGGATGATCATTCACGTCTGTCACTTCCAGGTCAAACGCAGGTAACGTCGTAATCAGCGCACCATCTGAGGCGGTGATCACAATCCCTTTCGTCGTTCCAATCTGTGCCGCATTGGGGGTGCCTGATAACACGCCAGTCGACGTATCGAACCGCGCCCATTCCGGCTTGTTCACAATACTGAAGACCACCATATCCCCTTCCGGGTCTCGCACAATCGGCGTATAGGTGTAGGCTTCATTTTCAGGCGTTGAGGTCACTGGAAAGCCTGAAAATACCGGCGGCTCGTTCACGTTACTGATATTGACCGTGAGCGACTGAACATCTTGCGCCTGGCCATCACTAACAGCTACCGTGACCGCGTAAGAAGATTTGGTTTCACGATCCGGCGCTGTCACAAACGTCAGTACGCCCGTATTGCCATCGATTGCGAAGCTCGACGCATCTGCGCCACCCGAAATACTGTACGTCAACGTGCCAGAGTCGGGATCCGTCGCGGTGACAGTGGTCACCGATGTCTGGTTTTCACTCACCGTCAATGTGGCGGTTTCTCCCCCCCCATTGCTGGTGATTACCGGCGCGTCATTTACTGGTAAAATATTGATATTGGCCGTATCTGAACTGGTGGCTGACAAGGCATCACTAACCGTCACCGTCAGCACACGAGATGCCGGCGGATTATCCGAGGTATTCTGAAATGTCACCCGCTCGGCAATGCGCTGAACGGTGCTGTCGCCAATGGCGCTGGAACTCACTAGCCGCACATTGTCGACGTAAAGACTGGCTCCAACGGCCAAACCACCAGAATAATCATAGGTGCCCGAAACAAACTGAAATTTATAGGTATCATCAGCAGTGATGTTGCCACTGGAGGTGGAAAAGGCTTTGCTGGATCCACGTTCTGAGAACAGCAGCGTTTTTGTATCATCCCCGGTGCCAAACGTATTATCCGCACCATCACCAATCAAAAACCCGAACACCTCATACCAATCGCTGCCGCCTTGCGCCGCCCAATTCAAGAAAACCTGATCGCCATTTTCTGCTTCGAACGGCGTACTTTCCACATAGGGTCCATGGACAGAACAATAACCATCGGGACTACCTGCTCCCCAAGGCGTAGTACAATTCAGACCGCCACTACTAAACAGTTGAAGAGAATAGGTACCCGTCGATACCGGGTTTGTTACTGTTTGAATGGTGTAGGTCAACGAGGGACTTGTCCCCAACTTTACCGTGCCGGTACCGCCACCATCGGCCGCATTGATAGGAATGGTTAAACCAGCCAGGTCCGCCTCATCAGGATACGCCGTGTTAAACGTAGTCCACCCCGCCGTTGTTCCCGATTCGAAGCCCGAATTTACCAACGGACTTGAAAGTCGAATGGTTAACTTAGCACCAGATTGGCCATTTTCGATTGAATCAATCGTCCCGATAAGATCCCGGCCAGAGCCATTTCCCAAGTACACATCCGTACCCACCACGGATATTGCACCCACCGCATTCACATTCGTCTCACTGGAAAGTGCAAGCGTATCCGCCGCCTCCGCGCCAGCGATGGAAAACGTAATGAACCCATCGTTATAGGTGCTATTCCCGGTTAACGACAGACTGCCATCAATGATGGTTGCCGGGTCATTTTCGGTCACCGTAAGGTCGGACAGGCCCGCTAAACTCGGCGTGGGGGCGGCCGCAAAACCAGGGGTCATCACGATCGCCATCCCCACTCCAAACACCGTTTTCTTCATCATATATCCTCAGAATTGCTTACAAGAGTCTCACAAGAAACACACCTTTCTTTCACACGAAAATCTCCTAAGTACAGCAGAACAAGTTCGAACTCAGGGGGTGAGCTACACAGACGCACGAAGAAGCGCACTATTTGCCTTCCCGGACGACACATCGTTATTGAGCCAATAGAAGATTTCAGTGTAGTTAGTTTTTAAAAAAGAGGTATACAAAAATTGAAAATTTTTATTACTAAAGAGTTACTGCACCCATTACCAAAACAGCTCGGAGAAGCTCGTAATTTACCGTAAACGAGCGCCGGCCTGAGCCAAATGTTCTTGCCACGCACAGCACGCGCCGAAAAAAATGAATGCTCCCAGCATTCCCAGACCATGCGATTGCCAAATTACTTTACCCCCGACAAAGGCTTCCTCTGCGACGGCGGAACCGGACGCCGCATCAAACGCGACCTTCAATCCACACCCCATCAATAACACTGCTTTGTATCGGCCAGAGAGCCGCTGGGTACAAAGGATTCCCCACACCAGCCACCCATACAGCACGCCAGAGAAGCCCACATACCAATCAATGCCTGCCAGCACCAGCCCCAGCGAAATCCAGACCATCAAAAACAGCCAAAAAGCACTGAGCAAACCGAGTGATACACGACGGAAAAACAGCAATGCGATTGCTGCGAGCCCGACAAGATTAAGCCACAGATGATTCAGGCTCAAATGCACCCAGTGCCCCGTGAACAGCCGGTACCATTCTCCATGAAGTACCGCCGCCCGTTCAAAACGAAGGGCTTTAATCACGTCATCACCGGTGAGTTGCAACGCACATAGGAGTACTGCGCAGGGCAAAACAATCCACAGACTGGAATGTTCCTGAAGCACTCCCTTGAATAAGCGATTAAGCCTGGGCATGCAGACGCCCCAGCCACGCCGGACTGATTGCAATGCCGATCTCCCGGTGTACCGGCGGCAGTGACGGAATATTCGAAAGAGGAATCGACTTGATCTGATACTGCTCTGCCTCCTCCGGCGCCGGGCCAATACACACCCCCAATCCGGACTCCACCATCACCCACGCCCACTCCTCGGAGGCGCAATGGGCCACGATGCACGGGGGCGTTGGCAGCGTTTCAACAAACTGTTGCCATACAGCGGAATACTCACAGAAACTCCGTTCGATCAGGCCCAGAGGATGGAGGTCCTGTAACCTGATTTTGGATTGCAACGCAACCGGATGCGTACTCGGCAACAAAACACAGTACTCATCCCGCCAGAGGGGCTCGTAGTGATAATTGGGGGGCACATGCTCTTTGAGACAGATATGCACAGGACTGTCGGGCGCTGCCTCCACCAACTCAATCTGATAAGTTTGCTGCCAGGGCTTGAATCGCTGCATAACCGCCCGCATGCGCTCGACGCTGAGGGTAATACCCAATTGAATGGACAGGGGGGGTAAGGGCACTTGTTGTCGAAATTTTTGCACCAGTGCTTCGGAGTCCGCCAGCAGCCGGCGCGCATGATGGTACAACTCGGTCCCCGCGCCGGTGGGTGTCACGCCGGTGCGCCCACGATTCAACAGGAGCACGCCCAACTCCGCTTCCAGCTTCGTGACCGCCAGAGTAATTGAGGGCTGGGCAACGTGGCACGCTTCACCCGCAGCCGTAATGCTGCCGGTATCTACCGCCGCGATAAAATACCTCAGAGATTTTAGATCCATGTCTTAAGCGACGCTCACTCGTCAGAAAACTGTGGAAACAGAGGAAGCTTAGCAGCAATCAATTCATCGTGGGCAGGCACGATAACCAACGCCGGATCTTTTTTCATCAGCGCACTCAACTGGGTGATCACCGCGTCCGAAGCAGCTTTATCGTGCTCAACATCCACCAGCCAACTCACAAACACAGGGCGGGGCGAGTTATCTCGCACACCTTTGACCGTCCAGGTCGCATCCCCGACGAACAGGTAACGCTCACCCGCCGGTAGCTCAAGATACAATCCCACCTGACCCGCCGTGTGACCGGATAAATCCACCAGAACGACGGAACGATCACCAAAAACATCCAGACTTCGATCAAATCCCAGAAAAGGCGGATCAATCAGCGTGTATTCTTTCCAGCGAATTTCTAGATTGCCAATCTGTGCCGCCAGGAAGCTCGGCGGCCCGCCCAGGCGTGCCGCTGCCAGCTCCTGGGGTTGAATCCACACAGGTACACCGGGGAAATCCACGATACCACTGGCATGATCCCAGTGTAGATGCGAAGGAACAATGGCCATCAGGCGGCGCACGTCGTAACCCTGAGCCGCCATTTGCGCCCGGGCTGGCACCACGTTCTTGTAGGCGAAGAGCTGCTTTGCCCACCAGGGATTTTCCTGAAACTGCCCGTCAATGCTTTGCCCCAGCCCGGTGTCGAACAGAAAGCTCCCCGCAGGGTGCTCCACCAGAATCGCTCCGTGGCTTAACGTCCTGCGGGTAAACCAGCTGCCGGAGGCCACGACCATGGCTTCCTGCGCTCCCGCAGAAGTACCCGTCTGAATGTAGGAAAATCGGAGCAACGGCGCTTCGGTGGCGGCGACAGTCATGACGACCGTTTGACTGATTGCCAAAAGAAAAACCGCGCGGACGAACACCTGAACGACGCGGCGAAGGTTGGATATGTTCATGGGTATGCCTCACAAAATTTACAAACTGAACAAATCAGAGGGTAAATCAGCGACACATATATGTAAAATATAGTATATATCGATATGAACAATAATATTTGTATGGTCAGACTGCACGCAAACGCATCGTGCCCGCACCCTGCGCTGCCCGAGCCCGGCCGGTCGCTCCACTGAACTGGGCATCCCGATCCACCAAGCCTTTCACTCCCCGTGTACCGAAGCGCATACGCAAAGACATATTCACTCGAGAGTCAGCGTGGCGCAATGCGACTTCTTCAAAGATTTTACCACGGACATAGAGATCAAAGAGCGCTTGATCCATGGTGCAGCTGCCACTATCCAGCGTGCGCTCCATGGCTTCCTGCAACATGTCCAAACGATTGGACTGAATCAGATCCGCAATGTAAGGCGTGTTCATCAACACCTCTACCGCAGGCACGCGACGGCCATCCGTCCCGATGACCAGCTTTTGACACACAATCCCACGCAGATTGAGTGCTAAATCCATCAGTAATGTGCGCTGAGCGGCTTTGGGGTACAGGTTCATGAGTCGTTGAATGGCCTGCGTCACCGACGTTGCGTGGAGCGTGGACAGACAGAGGTGCCCCGTTTCCGCAAATGCGACCACGTGTCTTGCCGTTTCCTGATCCCGTATTTCACCAACCATAATTACATCCGGCGATTCCCGCATGGCATGCTTGAGTGAGTCCGCGTAGGAAAGCGCATCTGAACCAATCTCCCGTTGATTCACCATGCATTTTTTGTGTTCAAACCAATACTCTATGGGATCTTCCACCGTCAGAATGTGCCCCGGCATTGTTTGGTTTCTGAGCTCCAGCATCGATGCCAAGGTCGTGGATTTACCATTGCCGGTGCTGCCGCACACCAGAATCAACCCATTGTTTTCCAGTGCCATGGTGGATATCTGAGCGGGCAGGCTCAGTGCCTCTGGTAAAAGAATGCTGTCTTTAATGTGTCTGGCCACCAGAAAAGCACTGCCTCGCTGATAGCCCACATTGACACGGAAGCGGCCGATCCCCTTGGCTTGATAGGCAAAATCGAGCGCCCGCTTGCGTGACAGTTCATCCATCTGTTGATGGGACAACACTGCGCGTATCAAGTGCTCCACATGGTGCGACGCAAAAGGCGGCAATTGAAGTGAGGTATACTCACCTTCCAGACGTATGGACGGGCTGGCGTCGGCGGTAAGAAACAGATCAGACCCACCGGCCTTAACCAGTAGTTTTAAAAACGTGTTGAGTGACTGACTCATGATGGCTCCATGCCCACCGGGCAACAACTGGGCCACTGCGCTCCCGTTCGCAGCGGATAAACACACAGGAATGTCCCTTCCTTTCTCTGGCGTGTGTTACGAAAAGTAGCGCAATTCTACGCCGTCGTCTTAGAATAGACACCCTATTTGTTCGCCTGTTTTTTCACTTTACTACCCTGTTCGCATTTTTAACGCTGCCACCACTGGAATCAGCAGTATCGGACATAATTCAACCAAATTTATAGCCACAGTTGAAACACAGACCCCATGCTGACTGCACCGAGCATACCCACCACCAGATAGGCAATAAAAACGGGTTTTCTCACCAAGGCAAAAACACTCATCGCAGCGGGAATGCTCGTCACCCCACCACCCACAAGAAAGGCCAGCACCGCACCGGCCTGCATGCCCTGCTCAAGCAGGCCGGAGGCCAGCGGAACCGCGGCATAGCCATTCAAGTACAAGGGCGCTCCGATCAATACCGCCACCGGAATACGCCACCACTCTTCACCAATAAACAATGCAGCCACCTGCGAATTGGAAATGTAGGCAAGCATGAGACTCTCCAGCACAAACGCCAGCGTCAACCATTTGAGCACCAGCAAAAAGGTCTGTTTGGCTTCCGCCTGAAACAGCGCTTGACGCTCGCTTTCCTGCCAAAACCGCCAGACCGGGGATGAGGCCACAGGTAATGATCGACAGGACCGCCGATCCTGTCGCAGTGACGTTTGCAACCATCCAAAACGCGTGACAAATAAAACCACACCACCGCTCACAACGCCCATCAAAAAGGCGGATACCGTTTTCGCAAGCGCAAAGGGGACGCCCAGAATGGCCGCTGTGAGCACAAACATTTCCGGGTCCATGATCGGCGATGCGATCCAGAATGCCATCACCGGAGCCAACGGAACGCCAGCGCTCAGCATCCCGGCGACCAGGGCAACCACGCCACAGGAACAAAAGGGGGATAACGCGCCAAACACGCTGGCCAGAAAAATGGCTTTGACCGGACGCGCGGAAAAAATCCGCGCAATTTGTTGATCCAGACCGGTGGCCCGGCTGTACGCTGCCAAAAGAGCCGCAAACGCGATCAGCGGCACCATCCAAAGCAGGGTCTGGCCCACAAAGGTGGCGCTTTGAAGAAGCTGCGGCGGATCAAACAGTGCGATCGCCGCCAGGAGAAACACCGTCGTCAACCAGACCTTATCCCAGCGTAGACGCTGTAGCGTGGGCGCAGTCATGTTCTGAAAAACAGTAAACATACTTTACATCCTCTTATCTAGTTTTATAGATATTTAATGGGTAAAAAAATCGCCGCTAGGGGCGATGCTCTCGAACACAACAATCTTCCATCAAAAACTGAATCAGTGCCTCCATACGCTCAAAGCAGGCAACACAGTACACTTCCCGCCCATCCCGCTGCTTTGTGATCCAGCCGCCTTTGATCAGGTGCTCCAGATGATGATTCAGTGTGGTGGGGGCGATCTCGGTGTGCTTTTGAAGATCACCGACGGTCATGCCCTGTCTACCCTGCTGAATCAACAAACGAAAAACACTCAGTCGGGCGGGGTGCCCGAGTTTGGCCAGGCATAATGCCGCTTCGTCCGTATTCATAAAACCTCCACTCTATATATCTAGCATTATAGATATATGAAGATGAATAGCAAGCCGCTGATCAAACTTTTAACTCCCTCACAATTAAATGATCAGAATTTGCACACTCCCCAAAACCCGGTATGATAACAGAATGTAACAAAAGGACATACAGCCGTTACATACGACACGTTTACGCTCTGAAAAAGGAATTTCAATGAACATCCCACTGCTCACCCCCGTTGCACCTGCCGCCTCAGATTCGTCTGAGCGCGTCATCACTCGATCCAATGTCGCCGATTGGTTGGCCGATCTGGACGTACCGCTGTTGTCCAACTCGGAAGGCACACCACCCAACAACGTGGTTCAGCTTCCAAAAGTGTCCACACCGGCCATTGGCGTATTCAGCAATACCCGGATGTATGCCGCCTTTATTCAATCCGAACTGGCGGATTTTCCTGTGCAAATGCATTGTGTATTACACCCGGACGCCTACCACCCCGCTCGCTATGCCCAACTGGACAGCGCATCCGCGTGGATTTTATGCCTGACCGGTGAAGAAACCGCCTATGAGTCTTTCCTGGATGCGTTTCTGGATCGTTATGGCGACCGCAATGTGCTGTACATGTTCAATACGACCACCCGCACGAACACCTCGGAAAAAATTCAGGGCTTTGTAAAACAATTATTTACCTGAAAGAACGCGAATTTACGTTAATTCCTCCGCTTTAGTTCGAACACTCTATTTTTTCTTCTTTTAATGAGGATGGATCGTTATCACTCATTCCAAGGCAGGAGAAACGAGCATGGCAACTGAACCCAAAAGCAATTTAATTGTCCTCTCCGAGCAAGAAGGCGCAGCGCAGTTCGCACGCGATATCAATCATAAGATGGATACGATGGATGCGCATTTTGACCGGTTAACCGACCTTTTTTCCCATTCACAATCCGTTTTCCAATCGTCCATGGAGGATCTGCAGAGCAAAACCACCGCGCTCGCCGGGGATATTCAGCAGCTTTCCGAGCATATGAGCACCGGCTTTGCCCACCACGCGGAAGCTACCACACAACTGGAAGCCAACTTACAGGCGCTTCAGGCAACCCACGAAGAAAAGTTCCGCCGCACAGACGAAGCCCTCTCGACGCACATTCTGGAAACACAGGCCAATCTGGGCCAGCAGTCTGACGCTCTGGATCAACTGAAGGCGCAACAACGCCTGTTTGGCGATCTCCAGAACCGACTGGATGAACTCAGCCAGGCGCAAGGTATTGAGATTGAAGCACTGGGCAAGCGCACGCGGGAGCGTTTTACGCGTAATGAATCGCAGCTCAGTGCGATCACCGCTTTACTGGAAGGGCACAAAGTCAATCTCGGCGAGTTGTTTGACAGCTACCAGCGCGTGCAGGCACGCACCGATGCACTGAGCGACTCGCTCACAATGCAGGCAGATCAACTGGCCACGCACGAAACCCACACCCGCACACGATTCACCCGGTTTGGCTGGGCCACCGGCGCGATGCTGGCCTGCGTGGTGGGCGGAATCGTCGCCTTGCAGTACTATCCCCTCACACTCCCAGGCATGCTTCAGGAAAAATTTGATCAGCTCACGCTCGGGCAAACGACACAGGCAGAGCGTACTCTGGCTCTGGGGGCATCGCTGGATTCACTCCAAGGAGCCGTGGGCGCTAGCCAGGCAACAACGACTCAGCTGTCCGGTGATCTGGCGATGCTTGATCAATCTGTGCAGGCGGGCAACCGGGCGCGAGGCGATCTGCAACGCACCCAGGAGCAAACAAACGCACAGCTGACCCAGGTCACCGGCAACATCGCTTCCCTGCAAAAAACGGTGGATGATCTGGATTTTCAGATCAAGGGCCCCGGTGTGGGCAGCGAAGTCACACTCACTGGTGCTGTGCCGCTTAATGATGGTGACTACCTGAATACCCTCCCCGCAGATCACTACACCATTCAGCTTTTGGGTGTGTACCGGGAAGCACACTTGTTCAGCTTCATTAACAGGAATGAGACCGCGTTGTCCGGGCAAGCTATTGCCTACAATGTGAGCCAGCGCATCGGTAAAGACTGGTACAACCTGTATCTGGGGAACTACCCATCGTTCGATGCCGCGCAATCGGCACTGGATGACCTGCCGCTGCGATTGAAAGGCAACAATCCGTGGATTCGACAAATCGGTGCTGTGCAAAAAACGGCAGTACGCTAATTTCACGACCTGATTGAGGTTGCAAACGCGCACGCAATCGCCGCATACTTTTCCCAACTGAACCGATGTTTTTCCGAAGAGGTTGGGAAAAGTTCATGCAACTGGGTCTCATCGAAGGCTTTTACGGTATTCCGTGGTCGATGCCAAATCGCCAAAGCACCATCGCGGCACTCGCGGCGCACGGCTACCAGCACTACCTCTATGCGCCCAAAGCGGATCACTGGCTGAGTGCGCGGTGGCGCGACGCCCCCCCGCAAGCCTGGATAGACGACTTGCGTGAGTTTGCCGCGTTTTGCGACACGCACAACGTACACCTGGCCATGGGACTCAGCCCCCAAGGCGCGGCAACAGCGGATCTGGCCACGGAAAAAGCCGCTCTGCAACGCTGGGTGGATCGAATCCATGGTTTGGGCATAAACGACCTCACCCTCTTGTTTGATGATCAGCACACGGGCGGTACCCGCGAAGCGATGGCGATTTTGCAACAACAGATCGCTATCACCCATTTTATCCAGGCGTCTGCCCCGCAACTCAGGCTGACATTCTGCCCAGGGTACTATGCAGACGATCCTCTGTTGGACACCCTGTTTGGCACACGCCCGCCCAACTATCTGAAGCGCCTGGGCGAAGCGCTTGATCCGGGCATTGATATTTACTGGGCGGGCCCCCGGATTATTAACGCCGTGATACCGTCGGATCATCTGGTTCGCGTCGCCGAGCAGCTCCAGCGAGTACCCGTGCTTTGGGATAATTACCCGGTGAATGACGGGGAAACCCTGTGCGAACACCTGCACCTCAGGGCATTTGAAGGCCGGCCAGCCACCAGCAACCGCCTGATTCGACGCCATGGGATTAATGTGGCCAGCCAGCCCACGCTCACTCGTATCCCCGCGCTGACCTTGGCCATGCACTATGCGCAGGGCTCTGCCTACCAACCAGACGCGGCATTTCAGCAGGCGGCCGAACAGGTGTTGGGCGTGACACTGGCAAATCAGATTACTGAGGACTTGCCGCTTCTGCAGGATCAGGGACGAACGCATCTGTCATCCACCGAACGACAGCGCCTGCGGGATCGTTACTCCGCTAACCCTCACCCGGCTTGCCAGGAAATTATTGACTGGTTAAATGGCAAGTATCAGGTATCAAACGCCGACGTCGCCTTCCTCGGCCAGTCATCCTGAGCGGTAACCGGTGACACTTTTGTGACAAGGCCCGGTTCTGAACTACACTTCAAGAAGTGTGATGATAAAGATCAACCCTATGCATTTGCTCCGCTTCCCCATTAGTTAGGCACTCAGGCCCTCACGATGAATCGCCTGACCTGCCTGTTGATTGTCCTGGCTGGCCTGTTGTTGGCTGTCGCCGGTGCGCCTGCGACTGCAGAAATCAAAGCCGTCGACCTCACCACCTTCCACAGCGGATCGCTCGGCCCCTTTGCCCGCTATTTTCAGGAAGATCTCGACCATAGAATTTCTCTCGACACAGCGATTCAGCACTTCCAGACCAAGGCGGTCCAGACAAGCGCCGGAAACTCAATTTCCCTCGGCATTGGCACACGCCCCGCCTGGCTCCATGTGCCGGTCGTCAACACAGCCGGGAACGTGCAATCCTACCGTTTCAGCATTGAGATCCCCTGGCTGGATTACATCGATGTGTGGCTGGTCAATCCAGCACTTTCAACGCCGTTAGTCTTCCGGGGCGGAGACGGCATCGCTTTTGATCAGCGGCCCAAACCCAGCCGTTTCTTCACGTTTGAAACGGCGTTCCCGCCGGGCCAAACGGATGTTTACGTCCGAGTCGAATCGCTCGGTCCGATGGCCATTCCCATGCGACTGGACAGACAGGATTTTGCCCTTCAACGGGACATTCGCGCCGGCTATGAGTTCGGTTTTCTGTATGGCCTGATGGCCGGTCTGGCTCTGTATAACCTGATTCTCTTTCTGCTCATACGAAAAAGAGAGTTTGGCCTGTACAGCCTGTATCTCATTGGCTTCATTGCCAATAGCCTTTCCTACACTGGACAGTTATATACGTTAATCACTATCGATCTCGGACCTTGGTTTCAGGATTGGATGGATAACTTTCTCATGATCACCTACAGTGTGGCCGGGTTACACTTTGCACGACTGTTACTCAGAACCGGGATGCACTCTCCCAAACTCAATCGCTTTACCATCTGGGTAACACTGGTAGTGCCAGGTGGCATTATCATGGGAGCTCTGTTCAATGCACTGGTGTATTCCCTTCTGCTGGCGTTTTTGCTCAATACGACGTTTGCACTGCTGTTTATTGCGCTCGGTGCTGCTGCTATGCGTGCACAGATTCCATCGGCAAAACTTTTTCTCCTTTCATCTGTTCAGGCAGCGGTTTGTATCGGAATATCAACGGCGGCGGTCGGTGGCCTACTCCCTCTGAATGATTTTACCTTCCGGTTGATCGAAATCGGGATGTCGCTTGAGGCCCTGCTGCTCGCGGTTATTCTGGCTCAACAGTTTCGACTGGCACAGCGAGACAAGCTGCTCGCCGAAACGTTTGCCCGTACCGACCCGCTCACGGGATTGAACAATCGTCGGGGTTTTCGGGAAATTGCCGACAAACTGTGGGAAACGTTGGTGCGCAAACAACGGCATCTGTCCATCGTGATGATGGACATCGACCACTTCAAGCAGGTCAACGATCAGTACGGCCATGCCGCCGGTGACGCTGTCTTGAAGCAAGTAGCCCAATGCATTCACTCGACGATTCGAAAGGGCGACATTTCCGCCCGTTGGGGCGGTGAGGAATTTATCCTGTTGTTACCGGAAACCGATCAGAACGAAGCCTTGATACAGGCCGAACGCCTGCGCACTGCACTGGAAAATATCGCGCTGAAGTTTCAGGGAAAACGCATCGCCATCACCGGGAGCGTCGGTGTCTGCGGCACACTGGCAGACCACTGGCACCCGGCGTCGATCGAGCGGATGATCGACCGGGCGGACCGGGCATTGTATTCCGCCAAAGAAGAAGGGCGCAATCAGGTCTTCTTCACCCCGTCTCCCGCAGAAGATGCAGCGCCCGCGGCCCGGCGAAACCAAGCCGGATAGAAACAGATCGAAAAGAAACAGGCCGAATAGGAACTACCTCAAGCCACCACGCCATCATCCATCGCGACATCGTCATCCGCGACAGATTCCGGCTCCGTGGGGGCAGGCGCAGGCGCCCGGGTTTCCATGCCGTAGTGGTTCAGTCCAGCCACATGGATGTCACAGAAGTACTTATCCCAGTCGATCAATGCCGCATCCACCGGGAACAGGGTTCGGTCCGATTCACCCATACGTTCCGCCAGCGCCATGAGCTTGTCGCTGTTGAACACATAGCGCGGGCTGGTGTAGGTCGCATAGATACCGGTCAGTTTCAACGTGCTCTCCAGCATTTGTACCGCGCGGGAAGGCCCCGCAGCACGCCCACGGAACAGCCCTGCCATACTGAACAGGGATTTCAGGGTCTTGATCCCGGCAACAAACAGATGCTTGTTCACCAGAATGAACTTGCGCCGGGGCTGCTTTCGGCACAGTTTGGGGTACTTGTGCCAGTTCTGGCGCACTTCTTCACAGATTGTGTACACGTAGCGTTTTACGCCCAGTGGATTCTGGGAACCACTACAGCACTGGTAAATACGGGATGCGCCTGGATTTTCGAGGGCTTCTGCCATGCTCAGGCAGATACTGTTGGACACCAGATCCACCGGAATGATATCCACCACCCCCGCTTTACGCGCAGGGAAGAAAGACACCTTTTCACGGGCATACGCCAGCAGGATGGCATCCGTGACTTTCACTCCTTCGATCCAGCCAGGAACCGGCCCCTGCAAACAGCTTTCCACGACCGAAGGGCGCACAATGGTTAGCGTCTTGCCCTTCAGACGTCGCAGAATCAGCTGCTCGCCCAACCATTTTGTGAAGGTATAAGTATCCCCCCAACCATAGCGATTCGCTTCGCTCAGGCCAAGATCGGTGAGTGCTTCCGTGCGCGCTTCGGGGTCAACGATTTGCGCTTTCGTTTCGGCGATTTTGCTTTCGAGCGCGGCAAAAATGGTGTCTATGTCATAGAGTCCATCCGCATCAGCACGCACAGGCATCCCAGCCGGCCCATACACAGCTTCCTGAATGGTGCCGTTGTTCTTGCCGTTCACGTAGCAGGTAGAAATCTGGATCACCGGAATGTCCCCGGCGGCACTGGCAAACCGGGCCACGTTATCCAGGCAATAGGTGTTGATTACCAGGGCCTGATCCAGCGGCTCGTGGAAATTCACACTGGCGGCAGAGTTGACGAACACATCGGTTTTCATGGCCAACGCGTTGAAAGCGTCTTCCGGCATACCAAAGAACGGCTCCGTGATTTCCCCACTCACACACGTGAGTTTTTCTTCACAAAAGCGTTGCAATGCCTCAGGCTCAGACGCCTGTAAGCGCTCAAAAATCGATGAGGTCAGAATTTCTGCGCGACACCGTTCCATCGCATCCGGGTATTTTTTGCTGCCCCGAACAATCAGCGTCACGCCGCCAACGTCCGGAATGTCCCGAATGATTTTTTCCAACAGTACTTTGCCTAAAAAACCGGTGGTACCGGTAATGACGATCTGCTTTCCCTGCAGCGCGGCGCGTGTGAGCGATGTGTTGATTGATGCCATAGCGAGTTCCCTGAAAGATTCTTTTTTTGCCATTGTAAGGATTCAGGAAAAAAATGAGGTCGAACAGCGCGCAATTCCGAACAGAAACTGAAAAAGTTTGTCAAAAAGACGACGAAAAGGAGCTGATCTGATTCATGACACGGATTCGTATATACTCACAGCTTTGCACACCGCCTTTTTCACCCCCCACAGACGGAAACCGTCACCATGCAATTCACTAATTCGTATCGCCACATTCCCCACTTCGAATTTGAGGCCATTCATCCGGAGCCCGTGAGTGCGCCCCGGCTTCTGCTCTGGAATGATGCCCTCGCTGAGCAGCTCGGTATCGACAGCGAACGCGTTCTGCCCGACGCCGAGCGCGCGGCCATTTTTTCCGGCAATACCGTCCCGGAAACGTCGAACCCCATCGCCCTGGCCTATGCCGGGCACCAGTTTGGCGGCCTCTCACCTCAGTTAGGGGATGGCCGGGCGCATCTGCTGGGAGAATTGACCGATGCAGAGGGCATCGCCTGGGATGTGCAACTCAAAGGGTCAGGACGTACACGCTATTCACGCGGCGGCGATGGCCGTTGTGCCCTGAAGCCCGCCGTCCGTGAGTTTTTGATGAGTGAGGCGCTACACTTTCTGGGCGTGCCCACCGCCCGGTCTCTGGCGGTGGTGGCCACTGGAGACACGGTGTGGCGAGAAGGCGAACAACCGGGTGCGGTGGTGACACGGGTGGCCCGCAGCCACCTGCGCGTCGGGACCTTTGAGTTCTTCGCCATCCGCAATAACACGCCAGCATTGAAAGCCTTGGCAGACTACACCCTCACACGCCACTACCCGACACTTGCCGACACGCACCCGGAAGGTCCGTTACGCTATCTGGCACTGCTGGAAGCGATTCTGGACCGGCAGCTCGCCCTCATTGTGCACTGGTTGCGCATTGGATTTATTCACGGCGTGATGAACACCGACAATACCGCGCTCTCCGGGCACACCATTGACTTCGGCCCCTGTGCCATGATGGGTACCTATGATCCCGCCACCGTCTACAGCTCAATCGATACCCAGGGACGTTATGCGTTTGGCAATCAGCCGCAAATGGCCCACTGGAATGTGACTCGCCTGGCAGAAGCGTTATTACCTTTGCTCCACGAAGAGGTGAAAGAAGCGGTGAAGCTCGTGGAACCCATTATTCACGGATTTCCCGAGAAGTTTCACACACAATTCTACGCCATGATGGGCGAAAAACTGGGGATCACCGCAATCACGGCGGAGGACCATGTCTTGATTCAGCAACTGCTCACTCACATGCAGACCGACGGGATGGACTACACCAACACGTTCATGACCCTCGCCCAAGCGCTGGAAACACAGGACGCCTCCACCCCCTTGGAACAGTCCCTGTCTACCTGGTTACCCCAGTGGTATCAACGGGTGCAGGCGCAATCCGATAGCACAGACGCCGCCCTCGCCCGCATGCGCCGCGTCAATCCACGGGTCATACCACGCAATCATCATGTGGAAAGCGTGCTCTCGGCCTGTGAAGCGGGTGACACGGCCCAGGTCGCCGCGTTTCTCACCGTGCTGCGCTCCCCCTATACGCAACTGCCTGAAACCGCAGAGTATCAGGGTCTGCCGGAGGATGGTGATCGGTGTTATCAAACCTTTTGTGGCACCTGATCAGGGCGCAGTGAGATCTTTCATCATCCAGGTATCGCAGCCGCCGTGAATCGTTCCCGTGAGCGGCTGCGCCAGACACGTGAAACCAAATTGCGCATACAGAGCAATCGCCGACGTCATCGTTGCCAGCGTATCCAGGTAACACCGCTGGTAACCGGCCTGCCGGGCAAAGTCCAGATTAGCCCCGAGCAGCGCCTTGCCAATGCCACGCCCACGATAATCTCGAAGCAAGAACATCTTGCGCAGTTCGCAGATTTTTTGGCCCTCATCGAACGGCGCGATGCCGGCACCCCCGACCACCGTTGAACCCACAAGCGCAACCAGATACTGATACCCTGCACGCGCTGAATAGTGAGCACTCATCTGCGCCACTTCCGCGTCCGAAGGGCCAAAACCGTCGCCGATCGCGCCGAATTCTGCGCCAACACTCCGAATGATCGAACAAATGGCTTCATTGTGCTCAGAAGCAATTCGATTGATCTGAAAATAAGACTTTGGCATTTTTTGCCCCCTGCGACTTAAGCCATTCCGCTGCTCTTGGCGTTTAGAATACTCGTCTGTTGAAAACCGACAGGTTACGCCAATCCTCTGCGCGATGTTACCTTGCGACAACTTGACAGTTCTTTCTCTATGCACAAGTCTCAATTAACTGCCATCATCTCGTCAAGGAATTGCTATGAGTATCCGGGCCATGATTGCGCTCTTTGTCATTTCTCTTCAATCTCATGCAGACAGCATGACTTGGTGTGCTTATTACAACTGGAATCCCTGGATCTATCTTAGCGGCAAAGACACCTACGCAGGTGTTCTGATTGACCAGTTAAACCTGTTCAAGAAAACCTATCCAGAAATCACCGTTGAGGCAAAGATCATCGAAAACTGGCAACGATGCCAGGCAGAGGTTGCCAGCGGGAATGTGACACTCGTGCTGGGCGCAAACAAAACGCCGGAACGGCAAGCCGTTTTTGATTACCTGCCTGAGCCTGCTTTTGTGAACGTTTCCACGCTTGGTGTATATGCGGCACAGGAGAATGACAACGTCACTGAAATTACCACTCTGGATCATCTACGAAAGTATAGGTTGGCAATGATTCGGGGCAATTCGTATGGCTCTGAAGTGGACCCATTTATCAAAAGCCTCGCGGGCGATGAAATCAATGAAGTCAGTTCACAGGGTCAGGTTTTAACATTGGTGGCCATGCAAAGATATGATTATTTTTTCATACCTGATGCGGCCTTAGAGAAAACAATTACCCTGCACTCAGAAAAATACCCGGAACTCACGGATGCAAAATTCAAGAAGGTGTTTGAAATCAAGCGAGCCACACCCGCCTATTACGTATTCGGCAAGAATACAGCCAATTATGACAAGTATGCACATAAGTGGCTCCGTGTTTTGGAGCAGTACTACACAACGGTAAATCGGGAAGAGGAAATTCTGAGGCACAAGACGCAAGCGAAGTAATCTACCTGCATTTGGTTATGACTCGGCCAGAAGTGTTATAAAAAGCGTCTGGAAAACATACCCCTAATGATCAAAGCCATTCCATTGGTATGTGGGCTGTACAAGCGCTATGCTCAATATAGAGCGCAGTAAGTGGAGGTGGGTTATGGCAGTTTTCAACCCGAACTTAACTCGAATTGACTATGTATTGGGTCAGATTTTCGTGCTCAGCGCGTTACTGATTGCAACGGTCACCCTAAGTGAGGAAAAAATCGTTCGTATCGCCACACTCGGTGACTATCCTCCCTACTGCTTCTACAAAGAGGACATTCCTCCGCTGTTCTCAGAAAAAATACCGCCCGAACAAGATGCTGCCAGTTTTCAAGGATATAGCTGGGACATACTCAGAGAAAGCCTTCACTCCAGAGGTTACACAATACAGCTGATCATAACTCCTTGGTCGAGAGCGCTTGAAAACGTCAAAACTGACCAAGCGGACTTGCTGTTCCCAACCGGAAAAAACAGCGAGCGAATGGCCTACTTCAGTTACTCTCAAACTCCCATCAATCGGGCTGCGTTCAGAGTTTACGTAAACCCAACAGCTTCTCCTGAATGGTATGGCCTTACATCACTCCATGGCCTGTCAATTGGCGTTATCCGTGGCTACAACTTCGGAGATGAGTGGAATGAAAACACGCAAATCATAAAGCACCCGCTGAACACTATCGAGCAAGGATTTCTGATGCTAAAGCTCGGACGACTGGATGGGTTTGCTGGCTACGAAATCAACTGGGACTACACACTCAAGCAGATGAAGCTGCAAGGATACTTCAAAAAACTGCCTGTTTTTGGAGTTAGCGAGGAATATCTGGTTGGTATGAAGTTCAATCCACGTACTCAGCAATTTCTAGATGATTTTGATGAAGGGCTCTCCGAAATCAAAGAGAATGGTATTTACCAGAAAATAATCGATAAGTGGCGCTAAAGCATAAAAGCATCACTCTACTCAGGGGTTCCGGTCGGATCGCTAAAAAAACTCTCCAAAACAGCAATCACCTGCTCACATTGGATTGGCTTGGTCAGGTGACTGTTCATCCCCGCTGCAATACTGGCGTCTTTGTCATCCGACATGGCATTGGCGGTCATCGCCACAATGGGAGTTTGTGCATACCCCGGCAGCGTTCGGATAATTTTTGTGGCCTCATAGCCATCCATCAAGGGCATTTGAATGTCCATCACGATGACATCGAAATGCCGCGCTTTGGCCGCTTTCACCGCTTCAATGCCGTTGTCCGCACAGGTCACGATCATCCCGGCATCTTCTAAAATGGACTGGGCCACAATTTGATTGATTTCGATGTCCTCAACGACCAGCACCTGCTTATCCCGCAATTTTTCCGAGGCAAAATTCATCTCGGATTCTGCAGGGTCGTGACTGCCAGGCCCCCGTTCCTGCTGCTTTTCCACCACTGGCAAACGCAGACGCACGGTGAAACAGCTCCCTTTGCCATACTGGCTTTCGAGCTGGATATCCCCCTGCATCAATTTGGCCAGATGCTCACAGATCACTAACCCCAAGCCGGTACCCCCGTATTTTCGGGAAGTCGAACTGTCCGCCTGCGTAAACGAGGAGAACAGTTTATTCTGCTGCGCCTCCGTAATGCCAATACCGGTGTCCGTCACACTGGCTTCAATAAAATCTTCATCCCGACGCAATTCAACGGTCACACCGCCCGATTCGGTAAATTTGATGGCATTGGACACGAGATTGGAAAAAATCTGCGAACAACGCACGGTGTCTCCCAAGGCAAACGGGGGAAACGGCGCCTGGATTTTCACATCGAGGAGTAATCCTTTATCCAACGCTTTCGGGCGCGCGATATCGATCACCGTATCCAGCATGTGGCGAAAATTGAACTCTGCCTGCTCAATGGTGAATTTACCCGCTTCAATCTTGGAGATATCCAGGATGTCGTTCAGTATATGGAGTAAATTGTTGGACGAACTTTTGAGCTTATCCAGATAACCACGTTGCTGATCAGTCAGGTCCGTGCGAAGTAACAGCTCCGTTAAGCCGATAACCCCATTCATCGGGGTACGGATTTCATGGCTCATATTCGCCAGAAACAAACTTTTGGCGCGGCTGGCACTGTCTGCCGCTTGCTTGGCCTCAATGAGCTTGTCATTAGTCGCTTTCAATTCACGGGTTCGTGCATTGACCTTGTCTTCCAGGGTCAAATTCGATTCCTTCAGCTGCTGCTTTGATTCCATCAGCTTATTTTGGGTGGCTTCAAGCGTCCGATTGGCATCTTCCGCATGGCGTTTGGCCACCAGTGATTTCTGAATCAGGTACACCAGCAGAATAATGAAAATCGTGAAGCCCGTGGTCTGCAATAACTCTTGAACGACGACACGTCTCAGCTGGGGGCGGTGCCCATCATAGGTGAAATACACCTCGATATTTCCGATGGTCATATTGTTCTGCTTCACGGGAATGCGGCTTGAGCGAAGCGATTGCAACCGCTCAGCGTATGCATCCGCCTCCGTGATAGGAATCACCTTGCCTTGCGGTGTTTTGTATTTTCCCGTAAACAGATGACCAAAGTTACCAAACACTTTGATCCCCCACACGAATGAAGCGGTCATCTCAGCATCCAGTATCGCCGCCGCCGTTTTTTCCGCAAACATTTTGTCCGCTGATTTCTGATACAGGTTGTAAATCAGCGGAATCACACTGTTGGATATGCGGTAACCTATGCCGCTCACACGCTCGTCAATATTCCGATGGATCTGCTTTTCCGCCTCATTCACGCGCCACACAAAAAGGCTCACCATCAGAACCGTGACGCTGACAGCGATCAACACAAATCCTTTTTTTGAAGAGATATCGAGCTTCATACCCTACCCATCATAGGGACCAAACCACTGGTAATATTCCGTGTATTTCTGTTTAAAGCCTTGTTTGGACTCGATCAAACGCTGGGTAAACTCATCCTTGCCTTTATATTCCTGCAGGATGACGTCGGATTCTTTTCGCCAGGTATCAATATCGTCCTGACTCCAACGCTGGATGCGGGTGCCGTTCTGCTGGAACAACGTCATGGCCTCAAAATCCTTCACTTTGGCCAGCGCTGTGGTCGTGAGTGTGTAGGACTTGATGGCGGTTTCCAGGATCGCCTTTAAATCGGCGGGTAAGGCGCTGTATGCCGCCTGGTTGATGAGAAAATCTGCCAGTACCGAGGGCTGCCAGATGGCTGGCACAATGGCATGCGTGGCAATATCATTCAGGCCCAGATCCCAGGCGCCGGCCGCCGTCGTCCATTCCACCGCATCCAGCGCATCCGTTTCCAGCGCGCCTTTGATTTCATTCGGCACCAGCGGAATCGCATACGCTCCGGTGGTGGCCGCCAGCACTTCGCTCGGCAGCCCCGGGCCAATGCGTATCTTCATTTTTGCCATGTCGGCAATGCCTGCAATCGGTTTTTTGGAAAGCAAGCCAAATTCCATGCCCGGCCACCACGCCGCCCGCCAGATAACGCCCTCCGGGTTTGCCAGTTCATTGGCCAGCCGCGTGCCTTCGCCAGCGATGAAATAGAGTATGGAGGCATCCAAATTCATAAAATCAAACGGGCCGGCATTCATCACCGCCCAGGCCGGATGCTGACCTGACCACCAGTTCGGCCAGCCACTGCCCATCTGCACTTTACCTGTTTTCACCGCATTGAAAATATCCGGCCCACCGGTGATCGCCCCACCGGGATGAGGCGTGATGACAAATCGTCCGCCACTCATCGCCCGAATGTTGTCGGTCATTTTCACCAGCTCGATGTAGTCAATGCTGGACTGGGTGGCCTGCGATTGGAGATCCCACCGGATAACCTCGGCTTGCTGACCGCACCCTTGAACGAACACCGTGAGGATGACGAGCATTCCCAGCGGTAAAATCTGAACCATTTTCTGTATGAATGTGCGCATGACACGGATTCCTCCACATGGGCTCTTGAAAGAAAGGGCGGCCGACGCGCTGAGCGTGCCATCGTTACACGAACCCTCTCACACTAAGCATAGACCAACTCTTCCGACCTCTGGTATCCCGTCTTGTTTTCTTCTTATAATGGCAGGTTGCACGTATACCCTTTTGAATGACAAAAACAATAAACCAGATTACCAGCCGCGCTATGAACACACCTGTTGACCCAACGATCAAACACCTGAACAGTACGGGACTGACGCTCATCCCCAGCAAACTTTCCGCGCCCTCGTTGCCAGCGGAAGTCCTTTCCCGCCATCGCTACGATGATGTGCTGTCGGAACTGGCCCGTTTCAAACTGGTGCTCGTGCAAGCGCCTGCCGGGTATGGCAAAACGGTGGCGGTGGCTGACCGGCTGGCGAACTTCGACGCCCTTAATGCCTGGTATGTACTCGATGAAGATGACAACGATCCCCGGCAATTTGGCCACTATCTCCTGGCAACATTGCAGCAGAATCTTCAACTGGCGGCACCGTCTGCCGCCGCATTGGGTGAAGCCCCCACGGGTGCGTTGAAAGACAGGATCAATGCCCTGCTGGCCGACCTTCCGGAAAGTGGCGAGCCGGTGTATCTGGTGCTCGACAATTACCAGCTGATTGATAACGCAGAAGTCCATGCCGCCATGAAACACTTTTTGCGGCATGTACCCGACTACATTTTGCCCGTGATCATCTCACGCTCGACGCCCCCCCTGGATATCGCCCGGATGCGGCTGGAGGGCCGGTTGTTGGAAATCACACAGAGTGATCTCGCGTTTACCCGGGACGAAACCCGTCAGTACATTGCCTACCGGTTACCCTACGAGATCAGCCGGGAAAAGTCCGAACGATTGAATCGACTGGTGGAAGGCTGGCCTGCCGCACTCCAACTGGTCGCAGGGAGCGTGCGCACTCTGGAAGAATTCGACACCTGTATTCAGTCCCTAAGGGATGGCAACCAACATTTGTTTGATTATTTTTCCGAATATCTGGCCAGCTGCATCTCGGAAGACGATCGCGAGTTTCTTATTCGCACCAGTCTGCTTTCGCGATTCAACCTGTTTCTGGTGACGCGAATGACCGGTAATCCCCGGGCACGTACCATCCTGAACCATCTGTTAAACAGCGGCGTGCACATCGTACCCATTGATGCCCACGGCATGTGGTATCGTTACCATCCGCTTTTGGCGCTGTATTTACAGTCGGAACTGGATATCAACTACCCCCAGGAAAAGAAGCGCCTGCATCAACAGGCCTGTGACGCCTGGCTGGAATTGGAAGATCCCATTGAAGCGGCGAACCACGCCATCAAATCCCAGAACGAAGAGAAGATTCGGGAGATTCTCCTGGCCCATGGTCGACGCTTCTACCGCAAAGGGCAGTTCACCATTCTGCAGCATTGTTTGGGCGCTGTGCGGGAAGAAACCTTGTGCGCAGACCCGGCACTGACCCTATTACGCGCCTGGTGCTATCAGGGCCAGCACGAAGTGGATCAGGTAGAGCAATGGCTCTACGCAGCCGAAGACACCATGGCAGGCCGGTTTGAGCCGGAAAAATGGTCCGGCATTGTGGCGGAGTTTGACGCGGTGCGGGCGCAGCTGGCTATGAGCCGGGGCCAAGTCGCCAAAGCCCGGGCACTGGCGTTACAGTCCCTCAAACAGCAGCCGGCCCATATGCGCACCTCCCGCACCGCCGCGCTCTCGGTGGTCGGAGAATCCCTGCATGTGCAAGGCCATTTGGAGGAAGCGTTGCATGAAATGCGGCAGACCGAGCAAATTGCCCGTGCTCATGAGTCCCATCACTTCGTGATCTGGAATCTGTGTCAGCAATCGGAAACCCAGATGGCCCTGGGCTACCTGCAACAAGCGTATAACACGCAGGAACGTGCACTGGTGTACATCGAAGACAATCAGCTCAAGTCATTGCCCATTGTGGAGTTTCTCTATCGGATACGCAGCCAGCTGATGTGGGAATGGCACCACCTGGAAGCGGCCGAAGAGTACGCCCTGAAAGGCATTGAGGTACAGGAAAACCAGGGCGAGCAATGGATGATCCAGAACTATGCCCTGCTGGCCAAAGTCGCGCAGGAAAAAGGCAAGCAAAAACTCTGCGCGGAGTATGTGCACAAAATTCAGAAAACCCTCACCGCCAACGAATTCCACATGGACTGGATCGCCAACGCGCACGCCGCGATGCTCACCTATTGGAATGCCGTGGACGACAAAGAGTCCATTCAGCGCTGGTACGCCTCGGCACCCAAGATCGATTACGCACAGGCCACCAATCATTTCATGCAATGCGCCGCCCGCAACCGCGCCCGCGCATTATTAGCGCTGTCGGAATTCAAAGACGCCCAGCGGGTGCTGGAGCAGCTTCAGTTACAAACTGCCGCGCACAAACTCCGCCTGGACCAGAACCGGAACTACATTCACCTGTCCGAAGCACACTGGCAACAGGGCCACCGCCGGGAAGCCCTCAATCACATGGAGCAGGCTTTGAAGCTGGCCAGTACTACCGGCGTGCTGGGCAGTTTTTTACGCATCGGCAAGGTGCTGATTGTGATCATGAAATCCCTGCTGGCCGAACGGGAACTGGGTGAGCTGGAAAAACAACGCGCCAACCGGCTCATTCAGCTGGCGCAACAACGTCGGGATTTCAGCCGGGCCATTCGCATCACACTGGATATGGCCATCATTCAAGACATCATCGACCGGCCCGATGTACCCGAACTCATACGCACCTCACCACTCACCCGGCGGGAATGGCAGGTGCTCAGCCTCATCCACGCGGGCCTCAGCAATGAGCAGATCGCCGAACATTTGAAGGTCGCGCCCACCACCATCAAAACCCATATCCGCAGCCTGTATCAAAAACAGAACATCGCCAACCGTTCCGAAGCGATTGAACTGGCGCGGAGTTTGTTGAATAAGATTCAGGGGGAGTGAAGGGCTGGCACTTAATCTGCCGCGTCATTCGCCGCCGCATTTTTCGTCAACTCATCCTGAATATCGAACGTCATCGCCGTGCTTTTTGCCCGCTGGAACAGTGCCCAATAACGGGCGTGATTGCCCAAACGCCGCTGCACATGCGCCAGCATGAGCCATCCATTGGCCGCTAACACCGTATAGCGGCTTGAGGTCAAGGCTTCATACACAGGGGTTAACACGCTGTCGTATTCAGCCCGATCACACTGGCGGATAACTTCCCTAAAGGCCAGCGACGTTGTGATCGTAGGCACACCTTCCCGGATGCTTTTCGTGGCGTGATCAATCTCCGCCGAGGGAATAGTGCGATTCTGTTGACAGAGCACTGCAATATCGAACAATCGGTGCCCCGCCTCTCGCGGCGTCAGTGCCCTGATTTTCGCATGGAGGCGCGCTTTTTCATCGTCGTCTTCCTCGAACACCACCCAATGAGCAATCGCCCGAGGCGACTCCGGGGCGCGGGCATAGTTTTCCTGTGCCAGCGATTTTTTGTCCTTCCACGCCTGGGCATAATCGTACGTCAGCACCGGTACTACGGAGCATACGAGCAGGCAGGCCCAGAGTGCACGACCACTGCGGCCAAAAACACGCTTGAGAAGGGAAAAAAGACCGTAGACGGCCAGGAAGATCACGCCATAGCCCGGCCCATAATTGCGGTGTTCAAAGGCAAGCTCAAGGTCCAGCGTTGTGGATTCAATCAAGTGCCCCACCAAAAACCACAGCAGGCCAAAGCTCACCAGTGGTTGCCGGTTTTTGACGACGCAAACTGCAGCCACGCCCACCACAGCCACCCAGGCCAGCAACGAACTGAAGGTAGACACCGGCTGGAACAACGTGGAGGAATGCTGAATATCATCGTGCCAGAAACGAATACCGTCCGGATCGATAAGCAATAAGGTGCTTACGTACTGCCAAAGCACTCTCAACTCCGTCAACAACCGCTCATCGATACTGTAAAGGCGCGAAATGGGCGGATGAGACAGGTGGTAGTGGTAGGCATTGGCGAGATAACCGAGAATACAAACACTGGGAATCACCAGCATCCCGACGTAAACCACCTTTTTCAACGGAGTCGTCGCGGGATGAAACTGAAATCGAAAGAAAACCCCTTCCACCACCAAACAGAAAAAAGGGATAAGTGCCCCGTTTTCTTTCGAAAAATAAGCCACCAGGGTACAGGTACCAAGAAACACCGCCGGCCTGAGCAGGCCCGAATTTTTAGCGAGAAACGCCTGCCGGTATACGATGAACGAATACACCGCCAAAAAAGTAAAGAGCGCGCTCAAGATCGCCATGCGCTGCGTGACGTATAACACCGTCGACACAAACAGCGGGTGGGTTAGCCACATAAAAGTGACCAGCAGGGCTAACCCGGTGGCATGCGATTTTTCCACACGCAGGTGGGCCAGTTGTACGAGCTTCAAAGTGAGCAGATAGACCACTAATCCAGCCGCAATATGCAGTGCGATATTGGTCAGCTTGAAGGCGGCGAGAATATCCTCTGCAAAGTAAAAATTCAGTGCGAAGCTGATGTAGCTGATCGGGCGTTTGGGCACCACACTGTCTGAATGCAGCAACTTGTTCATCGAATAGGCGGCATCAACGAACGACGTTTTACTCCCAGAGAACACCTTGATCGCAGAGTTGCCGACGATACTACTTTGGTCATCCAGTACCAGCGGGCCATCTTTCGCCGGGTAGTACAGGCAGACCGTGACGAGGACAATACCCAGCAAAGAGAACAGCGCGACGACGGAATGTCGCTCCATACGCAGGGCGCTGACACGCTTGGTGTGAGATTCCAATGGGTTTCTTTCCGTCATAACATCGCTGCAGTGTGTGGGTGAATCACGCGCATTCGGGTCAGTTGACCACGCAGGAACTAAGCAGAAGTTATTACGATAGCGGAAATCAGGAATAAAAAAAGGCAGCTCAATGAGCTGCCATGAAATTAGGGCGTGAACTTAGGGAGGCCCTATTAAGGAAACTGAACAAGATACTTACGGCCTGTGTAGGCATCTCGTTAACTGATGGGTGTATGATAGGATTAATCCGGGCTTAGACTCATCGTCCGAAAGGCGTAAATGCAGGCGGTATTTTTCTCATCCCCCTCCCCCCTCTCCTGGTAATCCCTTCGGGGGAGGATGATTCCCTGTAGTAATTTTGTGAAGATGCGGCTATACACTGAGAACACCACCCTTCGTGATCCACGTCAAAGTATCTCGCGCAGTGTTGGGGTTCACTCAAAGCAATGAATAATAAAATTCCGCAGGAAAGCCAACATGATCCAGGAAACGCTTACCCACCTGGCCAAATCACGGGGTATTGTGACTGAATATATTGATGCCTGGGGCGAACCTGCCCAGGTACATCCGGAGAGCGAAGCCATCATCCTGCAGGCGATGGGCTACCCGTTGCAGGATGAGTCCAAGCTCAATCAACGGTTGGACAAAGACACCCAGCGTTACTGGCAAACCCCGCTTGACCCCGTCACCGTGCTTCGCACCGGCAAACCGATTACCGTGCGCGTGCGGCTGCCGGCAGGCAAGTTGAAATCAAAAATGACCTGGCAGATTGTTCCGGAAGGCAAGAAACAGAGTCTGTCCCCCCTGTCTTTCGATGCGCAGGCGGGCAGTCTTCAAAAAACACAGGTACTGAACGCACACACGTACCAGGAGTTTATCGTTCCCATTGATGCCACGCTCCCCTTGGGTTACCACCGAGTTGCACTCTGTGGCGGCCGGGGGAAGGTACTGGCTGAGTCGCTGCTCATCATTGCGCCCCCCCGTTGCCATATCCCCTCAAACATCGCTCAAGGGGAGAAAATGTGGGGCATCAGCGTACAACTCTATTGCGTGCGCAGCCAGCGCAACTGGGGCATTGGGGACTTTTCCGACCTTTGCGCGCTCATCGAGCAGAGCGCTCTCGCAGGTGCGCAGTTTCTGGGTCTCAACCCGTTACATGCGCTCTCACCGGCACACCCCGAGCGTGCCAGTCCTTACAGTCCCTCCAGCCGTACCTGGTTGAACGCGCTCTATATCGATGTGACGGCGGTGGAAGGCTTCGCCAACGCGTCTGATGTGCAAGCAGAGATCGCCAGCCCGGCATTTCAGAATCAATTGAGCCAGGCGCGCGCAAACGATTATGTGGATTATGAAGCGGTGGCCGCTCTGAAATATCCCGTGCTACGCAAGCTGTTCGAGCAGTTTTGCCAGAAGCACGTCGCGCGAAAAACCGCTCAGGGCAAAGCATTCGCCCGGTTCGTTGCTCAGGGTGGCGACAGCTTGATGCACATCGCCACCTACGATGCCTTGCAGGCACACCTGAAAGCCGACGGCAAAGCCTCCTGGGGCTGGCCGGTGTGGCCGGAGAAACTCAAAGATTACCACCGGGCCAAGGTGACGGAGTTCCGACAGAATCACAAAGACGACATCGAATTTTACTGCTACCTCCAGTGGCTGGCCAGCCTGCAGCTGGACGCAGCCCATCAGACCGCAGAAAACGCGGGGATGCGCATTGGCCTGTACCGCGATCTGGCAGTAGGTGTGAATCTGGGCAGCGCCGAAGTGTGGGCAGATAAGGAGTTGTACTGTGTGGATGCCAGCATTGGCGCACCACCGGACATTCTCGGCCCACTGGGCCAAAACTGGGGCCTGCCGCCGATGGACCCGGAAGTGCTGTACCAGCGCGCTTACCAGCCCATTATCGAGCTGTTCCGCAGCAACATGCAAAGCTGTGGCGCACTGCGCATCGATCACGTGATGGCGCTGATGCGTCTCTGGTGGGTGAATGCGGAAGACACAGCGGACAAAGGTGCGTATGTTTCTTATCGGCTGGATGATTTGCTGGGTATTCTGGCACTGGAAAGTGAACGTCACCAGTGTCTGGTGATTGGTGAAGATCTGGGCACGGTGCCCAAAGCCATTCGAACCAAGCTGACCGATAACGGGGTGCACTCCTATCGGGTGTTCTTTTTCGAACAGGCGGAAGACAAAGGATTTTACGCGCCCGCCCACTATCCTGAGCAGGCCATGGCCACACTCACCACGCATGATATGCCTACGCTCATTGGTTACTGGCATTGCAAGGATCTGGAACTGGGCCGACAACTGGGCCTATACCCGAACGATCAAGTGCTGAAAAAGCTCTATGATGAGCGCCTCAGGGACAAACAGCAGATTCTAAACAGCCTGCACGGGCATCACGCGCTGCCCGACTGGGTCGGCCGGGATGCCCTGAGCACGCCCATGAGCCGTGATCTCAATTTTGGCATGCAGGTACACCTGGCCGGCAGTGCCAGCGCCCTGCTCAGCCTCCAGCTGGAAGACTGGTTGGAAATGGAACAGCCGGTCAATGTGCCTGGCACCAGTACCGAGTACCCCAACTGGCGACGCAAACTGACGCGTAATCTGGAAGACATCTTCCAGACACCCGAACTGGTCGACCTCGCCGAAAAGGTCACCCGTGCACGCGCACAGGCGAGCACCGCCGGGATCAGCCCACACACATCAGCCAATTAACAGGGATTGTTTTCACGCATGCCAGAGACCAGACACGACAACACCGCGGAACACCACAACGTCGCGCTCACAGAATTGGAAGAAGCCCGGTGTCGACACCCGTTTCACACATTGGGCCTGCACAACGCCCCCGGCGGCCGGGGGAAAATCCTGCGGGCATGGCTACCGGGAACACAGGAAGTCTGTGTGGTGGACCTCACATCCGGCAAACGCCTGGGCACCCTGATGCAAGTAGAGGCCAGCGGCTGCTTTGAACTCGCGTTTCCCCGGCGCAGGAACGATTTTCACTATGCACTGGACATCACGTACCCGGAAGCGCAGGAAGCCATTCAACGTATTGATCCTTACCAGTTCAAGGAAGCCGCATTTCACGCGGTCCATTTTGTGGACACTGAGCCAGCCAACACCTACCAGCAACTGGGCGCACAGCTGATCACTGTAACGACCGACAAGGGTGTGGACGTGCCCGGCGTTCGTTTCGCGGTGTTTGCACCAAATGCAACGGCGGTCAGTGTAATTGGCAACTTTAATCACTGGGATGGTCGGTGCCACCCCATGGAAAAAACGCAGTGTGGGCACTGGGTACTGTTCATTCCCGGTCTGACGGCGGGCACGCACTACAAATATGAAGTCAAAGACCCGATGGGCAACCGGCTCCCCCACAAGGCGGACCCGGTCGGCTTTTATGCCGAACAATATCCCTCTCACGCGTCAGTGGTTTACGACCACAGCACCTACACCTGGCAGGACGCGGAATGGCAAGCCCGACAGGCGCAGATCGATCGCTACGAAAGCCCCATGAGCATCTATGAGGTGCACCTGGGCTCCTGGCGGCGCAAACCAGAAGAGCAGAACCGCAGCCTCAATTACCGGGAGCTCGCAGACACCCTCATTCCCTACGTCAAAGACATGGGCTACACCCACATCGAAGTACTGCCCGTCAGCGAGCATCCGTTTAATGGCTCCTGGGGCTATCAACCCGTCGGCTTGTTCTCCCCCACCAGTCGTTATGGTCAGCCGGAAGATTTCAAATACTTCGTCGACCAGTGCCACCAACAGGGCATTGGCGTCATTATTGACTGGGTGCCCGCGCATTTTCCAAACGATGGTCATGGCCTTGCCCGGTTCGATGGTACCCATGTGTATGAGTACGAAGATCCCCGCCGTGGCTGGCATCCGGATTGGAACTCCTGCATCTATGATTACGGCAAAGACACCGTGCGCCGCTTTCTGCTCGCCTCCGCACTTTTCTGGCTGGATTACTACCACATCGACGGTTTGCGTGTGGATGCGGTCGCCTCCATGCTCTATCTGGACTATTCGCGAAACGAGGGCGAATGGGTGCCCAACGTGGACGGCGGCAACGTGAATTATGAAGCCGTGAGCTTCCTTAAATGGATGAACGAGGAAGTGTATCGTCACTTTCCCCACGCCATGACCATTGCGGAAGAATCCACCTCCTATGCCAAGGTATCCAGACCGGTGTTTGAGGGCGGACTGGGCTTCGGATTCAAATGGAACATGGGCTGGATGCACGACTCACTGCTCTACTTTTCCAAAGACCCCGCCTACCGCCGCTATCACCACGGCGATATTACGTTCAGCATGATCTACGCCTATAACGAGAACTTTATTCTTCCCCTCTCCCATGACGAAGTGGTTCACGGAAAAGGCTCACTGATCCGGAAGATGCCCGGCGATGAATGGCAACAAACCGCCAACCAACGCAGCTATGCGGCGTTTATGTACGCCCACCCCGGGAAAAAGCTGAATTTTATGGGCAATGAGTTTGGACAAACCTCGGAATGGAACCACGACAGTTCGCTCGACTGGCATTTGCTGGAACATGAGCGTCACTGGAAGCTCAAGCGGCTGTACCAGGATTTGAATCGCCTCTACACAACTACCCCGGCACTGCATGAGTGGGATCACACCCCGGGGGGCTTTCGCTGGCTGGACCACGAAGACGCCCAGCACAGCATTCTGGCCTTTGTTCGTCGGGCGAAAAGCAGCCATCAGAAGGTGTATGTCCTCTGTAACTTTACGCCGATTCCGCGCAACGCCTACCGGCTTGGCGTCGAAGAAGCCGGAAACTACCAGGTGCTACTGAATACCGACAGTACCCATTACTTTGGCTCAAACTACGAAATCGGGCTACAATTTAACAGCGAGGCCCTGCCATGGCAGGGCTGTGAGCAATCCATCACCGTGAACATACCCCCACTGGCAACGGTTTACCTGATTTATGATGAGCGTGCCCGCTAAAATCAAACCCGGCCAACCGGACCCATTCGGCTGTACACCGCTGAATGGCGGCTTCAACTTTGCGGTGCACAGTCCCTGGGCAGATAAGGTCGAGTTATGCCTGTTCTCTCCGGATACCGAGGAACAGGTGGCGAGCTACACGCTGCCGGGTAAAACCGGGCAGGTCTGGCACGGATTTTTGCCGGATTTGCAGCCCGAATTGCTCTATGGCTATCGCGTGCACGGGAAGCAGTTTCCGGAGATGGGCCTGTGTTTTGATCCCCAGAAACTGCTCATCGACCCTTACGCCAAACGACTCAATCGGCCCATCATCTGGAATCGTAAGTCCTATCAGGGCGACAGTCAGTTCATGGTACCCAAAGCACTGGTCGCCCCGGCCGAATCCTTCGACTGGCAAGGCATCACTCCGCCGAACGTTCCCATCGATCAGCGCGTGCTGTATGAGCTGCACGTGAAAGGCTTTACCCAGTTACACCCCGACGTCGACGACGTGTACCAAGGCACCTATCTCGGCCTGGCCTCGCACTCCGTGCTTCAGTACTTGAAGGCCCTCGGCATTACCACCGTGCAATTGCTACCGGTAGCCAGCTTCATGCCCGAACCCTTGATCACTGAACGGGGTCTGACCAACTACTGGGGCTACAATCCGGTCAACTTTTTCTGCCCCGACAACCGGTATGCCGTGCTGGATCCGATCAACGAATTCAAAACCATGGTACGGGAATTTCACCGTCATGGCATTCAGGTCATTCTCGATGTGGTGTTCAATCACACAGCAGAAGCTGGACTCAACAGCCCCATCCTGTCTTTTAAGGGCCTGGATAATAAAGGCTTTTACCTCTTCGAGCACAGCGAAGGCGGCGGGCTCGACTACAACCGGTATCTGAACAACAGCGGTTGTGGGAACAGTGTGAACATGGATAACAATTACAGCCTGCGCGTCATTCTGGATGCCCTGCGCTATTGGGTGACCGAGATGCATGTGGATGGCTTCCGGTTTGACCTCGCTGCGAGTCTGGCGCGGGAAAACTACGAGTTCCGTCACAGCTCCGCCTTCTTCCGTGCGCTGAAGCAAGATCCTGTCCTGGGCAACACCATCACCATTGCGGAACCTTGGGATCTGGGTCAGGGCGGCTATCGCCTGGGCCACTTCCCGGTAAACTGGCAGGAATGCAACGACAAATACCGCGACCGCATACGCTCCTTCTGGCGCGGCGATAAAAACGGTCTGGGTGATTTTGCGACACGATTGATGGGCTCCCGCGATATTTTCCCGAAAAATCATCGCCCGATTCAGGCCTCAGTCAACTACATCACGTACCATGACGGCTACACGCTGCAGGATCTGGTGTCTTACAACGAACGTAAAAACGAAGCCAACGGCGAAGCCAATCAGGACGGCTCCAGCAATAACCTCTCCTTCAATTACGGGGAAGAAGGCAAAACCCACGACGCGGCGATTCTTGACCTGCGCCTCCGCCAGAAGCGCAATTTTTTCACCACCCTGTTGATTTCCCAAGGCACCCCGCACATTCTGGGCGGCGACGAAATTGGCCGTACCCAGCGCGGCAATAACAACGCCTACTGCCAGGATAACAGCATCAGCTGGGTTAACTGGCACCTGGAAAAGAACGAACGGGATCTCCACGGGTTCGTCACCCGGATGATCGAGCTGCGAAAGACCTATCGCCTGCTGCGCAACATCATGCTCACCGATGATGACTATTACCGGCACCGCTATTCGGATACCGCCAGCTGGTTCAATCCTGACGGCTCACCGACGGACCTCTCCGACTGGCACGATGAAGACAGCAACGCGTTCACCCTGTGGTTAAAATCCGATCCGAAAGACCCGCACCCGGAATCACTGCTCATTCTGGTGAATGCCTGTAAGGAAGCCAAACGGTTCCAGTTTCCGGAATCCCACTGGCAGCTTTTGTTGGATACACGGTATACTACCGGCCTGCCTGACGACAGCGCTGCCGCCAGTTCAACGCAAGACACCCCGTTGAAAGAATACCCGCTAATCGGGCGCAATGTGGCACTGTTCAGGCAAATCACACCCTGAGCAGGAGCCCCTTTGAATTCCTCACCATCCACACCGACTGTCCCCTTCGCCCTGCCTGAAAAAGGCGTTTTGATGGTGCAAGGCACCACGTCTGACGCGGGTAAAAGCACGCTGGTTGCCGGTCTCTGCCGGGTACTCGCCAATCATGGTGTCTGTGTCGCGCCTTTCAAGCCCCAGAACATGGCCCTTAACAGCGCCGTCACTGCCGACGGCGGCGAAATTGGCCGGGCGCAGGCGCTTCAGGCAGCGGCGTGTCGCATTGCCCCTGAAATCGATATGAATCCGATTTTATTGAAGCCAACCACGGATCAAGGGGCGCAAGTGATTGTGCACGGGAAAGCCCTCACCACGATGAAGGCGCAGGCATACCATGATTATAAAAAGGTGGCCAAAGAAGCGGTGATGGCTTCCTTCGCACGCCTGAAATCCCGCTATGACTGGGTGATTGTGGAAGGTGCAGGCAGCCCGGCAGAAATCAATCTGCGCGAAGGCGATATCGCGAATATGGGTTTTGCCGAGGCCGCCGATTGCCCGGTGATACTGATTGCCGATATCGACAAAGGCGGCGTATTCGCACACCTCGTGGGTACGCTACACCTGCTCTCTGCCACGGAGCAGGCTCGCACACGCGGCTTTGTGATTAACCGGTTTCGCGGTGATATCGCGTTATTGGAACCCGGTCTGGACTGGTTGGAAGAATACACCCACAAACCCGTGTACGGCGTGTTACCCTATTTGCATGGCTTATACATTGATGCGGAAGACGGCGTGAATCCCGTGGTACCCGTCACTGAGCCCGGATCAGACAGCCCCGCCAACGCGCCTTTGCGCGTCATCGTTCCCGTGCTGCCCCGCATCAGTAATCACACGGATTTTGACCCCCTCCGGCTGCACCCGCAGGTTCAGTTTAGCTATGTCGGACCCAATGACCCCATCCCGGCGGCGGACCTCATCATCTTGCCCGGCAGCAAAAGCGTCATTGCCGACCTGCACTGGTTGCGCGAACAAGGGTGGGACACCGCCATCCAGAAGCACCTGCGCTATGGTGGCAAGCTGATGGGTATTTGCGGTGGCTTTCAGATGCTGGGCGAACACATCGCCGACCCGCATCAGATCGAAGGGCAGCAGGCCCATGCGGCCGGCCTGGGTCTGCTGTCGTTGCAAACGACACTCCACTCCCAAAAACAACTCACCCAACAAACCGGCACGCTGCACCTGCCCCATCAATCCGCGACACCCGTGCAGGGTTACGAGATTCATGCGGGGATCACCACCGGCCTTGCACTCACCCGGCCCATGATGACCTGGGCAACACAGCAGGACGGCGCGATCAGCGACGACAACCAGATACTCGGTACCTACCTGCATGGCCTGTTTGATCAACCGGAAGCCCTGCAGGCGCTGCTCACCTGGGCGGGGCTGGCACAAGCACAGCCGGTAAATCTCGGCGACATTCGCGAACAGCAACTGGAACGCCTCGCGGCGTGCTGTTTGGATCACCTCGATCTTGAAGCAGTGTTCCGCACCACATAAGCCGCACCGCATAAGCCAGAGCTTCAGGGTTGATCAGGTTGGGACACCGGCAGAGCCAGCCAGCGCCGCATCATGGCTTCTGACAGCAGCCCCGAGTGCGTCACGCGCTCGCCCACCACAGGGTAAAAGTAACTGCGTGGCAATTCACCACGCCAGGCAGGATCAATCGCATAACGCAATCGTGCCGGGACGGTATCCGCAAACTGCCAGGCGTCATACTGGCTCACGCCGTAACGCGCCAGAACGGCGGCCACGTCTTCCGGGGCAACCTCCTCATCGGTGGATATCAGCGTGATCGGTAACCCGGACTTTTCCGCCCCTAAAGTCCCAATCAACGCCAGTTCCTTGAGACAGGGCAAACAGTCCACCGACCACAATACCAGCAGATGCCCTTTGCCCTGAAAGCCCGCCTGAAGCGGCAGTACGTCCATCTGCGACAGCGGTTGCGGAGTTGCGCCTGCCCCCAAGGATAAAAGCCATCCGCCCAGCCACAGCAGTGCTCGCAAGCGTCGCATAACAGCCTTCATGAGTCCACCCCCAGCGTCCCTAGCGGGATCAACCGATACCCCTCTGGCTCGCTGCGCCAGGAAAGGTATACCTGCTTGCCATTCTGGATCAATATCGGATGATCCGACGCCCCCGCAGTGGATGCCAGCGTCTGGGGGTCACTCCAGGTCTCACCCCCATCCCGAGACAGCACCCCCTCCACCACCGTCAGCTCCCCGGTGAAGCGCTTCCATGCCAAGGCCACCACAGTACCCATCACGGCCACCGCCGGGCGTTCGCTGGCAGGCGCGCCAAATGGCACGGGCGCACTGATCTCGACGCCCGTATGCGTCTGGGTAGCCCGAGCATACTGCAGCCCTTGGCGCTGTGTGCCTTGGGTAAACCACACCATATGCTGCACCGGACCCGCCGAAGCCAACGCCGGCCCATGATGCGGGCAGCCTTCGATACGCCAGTCATCTTCGCTGACCCGCACCGGGGACCCAGGCCTGCCCTGCCCATCAAAATAGATCAACGCATGATCCCGTATCTGACCGGGGAAAACATGCCGATACAACACCACCGGTGCAGTGTCACCATCCCATCCCATCGCCAGCCGGCAACATTCACAGGCATGATCGATGAGCGTGCGGTTAAACTGAAAACTGGCACCACGGTCCTGAGAGCGCGCATAGAACAACGATGCCCCCCGATAGGCCTGATCAGCCTGCTTCGACGCTTCCAGCGGGCGTTTATCAATCCACACGACCGTCACCTCACCAGCCGGTGTCACCGTCATTGCCGGAAAGCGGTGCCCGATTTCCGCCAGGTCATCATTCACGTTCACCGGATCATCAAAATGCTGCCCCCCATCCAGGGAGCGACTGAAGCGAATGTGGCCCGTGTATTTTTTCTCCAGCTTTTGCGTCCAGACCAGATAGATTTCATCTGCGGGCCCGATCCGGATCTGCACCCGGTCTTCGCCTTGGTCATCCACACGCTCGGGCACCCGATTCACCACCACCGGCGATGAAAACGTCTGCCCCAGATCACCGGAGGATTGCACATACACGTGCCCGCGCTGATACCAGGCCAACCAGAGACGCCCATCCCGGCCAAACGCGGGCGTTGGCGAGCGCGCGCAGTCTGCACTCGGCAGCGCAGCGAGACTGGCACAAGCGTCCGATGCAGATTCCGGCGCATGCTCATGGCTCGCTGCGTGCAACACCGGTATCACACCAGCACTGATAAAACACAAGCGACAGAAGAATCCAAACAAACGGATGAAGTGCATGAATGCCTCCCTACACACCCCGATGACGATTACAAATCATACGACGCAGACAAGTAAAAGGTGCGTCCCGGCCAGGGATGCGCGACGTAAGCGATTTCGTCTGTGATGTTATCCACCCCGACATGCACCTGCGTGTTCTGGTTCGCCGCCCAGGTCGCTTTGGCACCGAATCGCGTATAACCATCCTGCGCACCGTACACATTGCTTTCCGTATCGCTGTTGTCCAGGCTGCCATAGCTGTTGCTGGCGTACTGCACGTTACCGGCCACCGACCACGCGGGGGACACACGATAGTTCACTAATGCATTGCCCCGCCAGTAGGGCATTCTTGGATATTGTTTGCCCTCAAAATCGGGATTGGCATCATTCCGCTCGATTTCTGAGTCGGTATACGCCAGATTCAACCGAACGTTCAAACCATCAATCAACGCATCGTGTTGATTCACAATCACTTCCACCCCGGTTGTTTCCACTTCATCCACAGGAATGAAAGTGCGTACGGACACATTGCCGGTTGGCCCCACCACCGTTTCCGTCTGGGATTCGATCACATCCTTGACGTTCTCCCGGAAGAAATTCACGCGCACATACCCCTGACCCAATCGATTCTCGATCATCAGGTTGTGATGCAAACCATTCTCCGGTTCCAGCTCCGGATTCGCGATACTCTTGGCAGTGAACGACTCAAACTGATTGTACAGCTCTTCAACAATGGGGAACCGGTAGGCCTTCGCGACCGAGTAGCGAACAGACCAATCCGGCAGTGGTTGATAACCCAGAGCAAATTTGGGGGAGAAACGACGCTCGGTGCGATCGGGCACCGACGCCAGATCCAGTTCGGGCGTGTCTGCGACATCCTGATCATAATAGCCATCCTCACTCGCCCAACGCTCATACCGCCCACCCACAACGGCATCCCAGGCGGGCATAAACGCCCAGCTCAACTGGGCAAATGCTGCCGAGAGACGGGTTTTACCGCCATTACTGCTGGTTTGCTCGTCTTTGCTGCCCACAAGATGGTTTGCCGTGTTATACCCATCGATATTCAGTTCATAGGCCTCATGGCTCAAGCCGCCAGTCAAGCTCAGGCCCTCACGCCCCAACTCATCCACCTGAAACTTGACCTTGCCGGTATACCAGCCCGTGTCATCATAATCCTTGATCTGCCCGCTCCCATCGTAAGACGGCGCAAGACGATTGACCTTGGCGCTGCGTGTTTCATCTTTCAACACGGAAAAACGGCTGAGGTCGGCTTCCCAGCGTACATTTCGAGACAACTCGCCTTTCGCCCGCAGCCCCAGATTAAGACTGTCCCGATTCAACGCACTCTCTGCCAGGTTTTTCGCTCCAATGGAGAAACTGTCATCACCTTGGGTCACCGTGCCTTCCCACAGCAATTCTCCGGTCTGCAAATCACGAATGTACGAATTGGCTGACTCGGTTTCCGACAAACGATCCTCATAAGCAATATTCAGCAGCGCCGACCACTGGTCAAAATGGTAACCCACCTTGATCTTATAATTGTTGGTCGTGGTGTCCACCACCCCGCTATCACCGAAGACCCATTGCGGAGCGCCATTCTTGTCATTGGCTTGAATCGCACCACTCACGGCGGTCCCGGTGCTGCTGGAATTTCGCCCGTAGTAGAAGGACTGTGGCTGGGATTCACCCTGCAACCGATTGTAGGAAAAATACACGCTGGCATCGCCGATTCGATCCCCGTACGACACAAACCCCTTGAAACCGTCGACCGCATCATCGAATCCATAGGCATCGAACTGTTGATTGTACCAAGTCCCATCAATGTGGAATTCACGCGTTTGCGGGATGGCGGTTTCGATCAGCACGACGCCACCCATCGCATTTCCGCTGTACTCCGCCGAAAAAGGCCCATACACCACATCGATATTCGCGATCTCACTGGCCGACACCATCGTCCAGCGTGGCGCGCCACTCCAACGGGTTTCCAGGAAGTAGTGCAGCGGCACACCATCCGCAAACACCATCGAGCGCGGCGTTTGAAACATGTTCGAGCCGCGCATCCCCAGCGTACCGTTGGAATCCCCGATAAACCGGCGACGAATAATCACGCTCGGTTCATATTTCACGGCATCTTCCGTCGTTGTCAGGTTGATGCTTTTTAAATCTTCGGGGGACAGAGAACTGATCGGACTGGTCAACCCGGACTGGGTTCCGGTGGGCTGTCGACTCCACACCGTAATCTGCTCTGGCGCACCGGACTGGGGTGGGCTGGCTGCTGCGGCAAGCTCAGTGGTCGTCGTTTCTGCGGCGATCGACGCTGCCGACTGTACTACCAGGCAGACGGCAAACGTGCTGACTTTATAATCCATGCTGTTACTCTATCCGTAATGTCAAAACGCGCAGAGTAACAGGCAGAGGAATATTGTAAATGTGACATATTGTCGCATACCAGGCACAAATGACAACCTAGTCACATTTGGAAATTTTGTACTAGTTTTGATTACGTTTTTGTCATAATCTGATTAGTATTGAAACAATCCGATACACGGATCGATCCCAACAAAGACAAAAATTACCGGAGTAATTCGATGAAAGGCAAGTTGTTTTCTGTCTCAGCCCTCGCAATCGCCATCGCAGCCAGCACAGGTGTCGCCCACGCTGAAGACCAACGCTACATCATTCAGGTCGACAACGCCAAAAAGGGCATCGTCAAAGCCCTGGCGCGCAAACTCGGCGCAGAAGTGAATGTCGATGGCGAAGGCTTTTTCGCTGCCACATTCACTGACAAAGACCTCGCCCAAGTCAAAGGATTACTGAACAACCCGCATATCCAGCTCATAGAAGAAGATGCACGACGTTACCCGACTGCCCTGTATAACGATGACGCAGGAGACCCGGCAATCACTCAGGTAACCCCTTACGCGGTCTATCAGTCCCAAGCCGACCAGGTCACCTTCAATCCTTCTGCAGGCATGAAGGTCTGTGTCATCGACTCAGGCCTGGATGCTTCCAACCCCGATTTTAACTGGGGCAACATTACCGGCGACAATGACAGCGGTACCGGCAACTGGTTTGATCATGGTGGCCCACACGGCACACACGTCGCGGGCACAATTGGTGCGGCGGATAATGGCATCGGTGTTATCGGGATGGCACCCGGCGTGCAAATGCACATCATCAAAGTCTTTAATGAAGACGGCTGGGGCTACTCCTCGGATTTGGCCAAAGCCGCACAACTCTGTTCGGCGGCTGGCAGTAACATCATCAGCATGAGCCTGGGTGGCGGTGGTGCAAACAACACCGAAGAGAGTGCATTCAACACATTCCAGGCAGCCGGTGGCCTGGTCATTGCTGCTGCAGGTAATGACGGCAACAACGTACGCAGCTACCCGGCAGGCTATTCTTCGGTCATGATGATCGGTGCAAACGATGCGGATAACAACATCGCTGACTTTTCCCAGTTCCCCTCCTGTTTGAGTGGCCGAGGCAAGAAAGCAAAGACGGATGAAACTATTTGTGTGGAAGTCACCGCCGGTGGCGTAGACACACTCTCCACCTATCCTGCTGGCCTCGCAACCACAGCCAGCTTAATCGCAGATGGTGCCGCAGTCGCTTCTTCTTCCATGGAGAATTCCGGAAATGCATCCGGTTCGCTTTACTACATGAGTACAGCCGAAGCGACCGACACCAACGCCAGTGGCAAAATCTGCCTGATTGACCGCGGTAACATCTCGTTCCACGATAAAGTACTGAACTGTGAAAACTCCGGGGGCCTCGGTGCGATCATCGTTAACAATGAAGCGGGCATGCTCTACGGCACATTGGGCGAAGCCAATGCCACCTCTATTCCAGCGGTCGGCGCAGCACTTGAAGATCGCAGCACGCTGCTCAACGCAAGTGCCGCCACCATTGAAATCGGCACAGCGGATTATGGCTTGATGAGCGGCACCTCCATGGCCACACCCGCCGTTTCCGGCGTGGCTGCCCTGGTATGGTCGAATCATCCGGACTGTTCCGGCGAACAGATTCGTTCAGCTCTTAAAGCCACGGCAGAGGATGCCGGAGCGCCCGGTAAAGATGAGAGCTTTGGGTATGGTATCGTGAAGGCCAAAGCCGCCCATGACTACCTGACGGCGTCTCCTTGTTCAGGCGGCGGCACTGGCGGCGGTGAAAGCATTGACGCTTCCGCATCCGGATACAAAGTTAAAGGCAGTCAGCGCGTCGACTTGACCTGGTCAGGCGCGACCGCAAGCAACGTCGACATTTTCCGCGACGGCAGCCTCATCGCAACGACAGCAAACGATGGAAGCTACACTGATGCCCTGAATGTCAAAGGCGGCGGCGCTTATGTGTACAAAATCTGCAATGCGGGCACCACCGAGTGCTCCGCGGAACTGAATGTAATCTTCTAAACCACACGGCGTCCGCATCAGGCGACTTAGCACCCTGATGCGGACCTTTCACCCCGAATGCGCCTCAATATGCGCATCCACCAGTTGCTCCAGCACCTCTAACGGCACCGCACCATTTTTTAGTACCACATCGTGAAAGTCAGCTAAGGTGAAGCGGTCGCCTAACGCGAGTTTCATTTTTTCTCGCAAAGCCAGAATCTTCATCATGCCCACTTTATAGGCCGTCGCCTGGCCCGGCAATACAATATAACGCTCCACCTCTGCCACCACATCGGATTCAGGCATGCCCGTGTTGTCCATCATATAGGCAATGGCCTCTTCCCGCGTCCAGCGCTTGGCGTGAATACCCGTGTCCACCACCAGCCGTACCCCGCGAAACAACTCATCCAGTAAACGTCCGATATTGTCGAAGGGATCGTTCTGGAAGCCCAACTCCCAGGCGAGGTACTCGGCGTACAGCGCCCACCCTTCCGAATACGCTGTAGACAGCGGGAATCGCCGAAACAAAGGCAGGCCCTCTACCTCCATGGCCAGCGCAATCTGAAAATGGTGCCCGGGAATGCCCTCATGGTAGGCGAGCGTGCGCATCTTGTAGGTGGGCGTGGCTCGAATATTGTAAAGATTGGCAAAAAACAGCCCAGGGCGCGTACCATCAATGGCTGGCGGCTCGTAATAGGCCCCCGGCGCTGTTTTTTCCTTGAATTCCGGAATACGGCGCACTTCCATGCCTGCGTTGGGTCGAATGTTAAATGCGTCCCCTAACCCTTGCCCGATTTCATCCAGAATCTTCTGGTAATCCGCCAGAATCTGCTCTCGGCCCGTGATGGAATCTTCGTAATAGAAGCGGTCTTCTGCGGCCAGTCGTGCCAATGCATCACGAAACTCGCCAGACACATCCCGACCTTCGCCGGCCAACACGCCCAGAATTTCGCCCTGAATACGCGCCACTTCCGCTAATCCGAGCTGATGAATCTCATCAGCGGTCATGTCGGTGGTCGTATGCTGCTTCAGCGCTAACTCGTAGGCGGCTTCTCCATCCGGTAAGCGCCACAATCCGTCATCGGCGCCGGTTTTTTCCCGGATCTGCTCGAAATACTCAATCAGCACGCGATACGCCGGATGCACCTGCGTTTCTATCGCCTTGGCCACGTCGGAGAGAAAGGGGGTCGAGTGTGCCGGGTCCCAGCCATCGGACTTTTCAATTTTCTTCTTGGCGGAGGTGTACAGAATATTCTCCACCACCGGCTGGGCCACAAACGCCTGCATTTCTGTCAGCACCCGATCGACAACAAAACGTGGCGGCAAAATACCCTTGTTCTCCCGAACGATGAGGCCATCCCGCACCTGCTCAAATTTGCGTTGTACCTCCGAGAGACGAGACAGGTAGTGTTGTGCATCTTCCTGTGTATGAATCTGGTGCTGGGCATCCAGAAAGCTCGGGAATCCATTCTGCACCCCAAACAGCTGATTCACCGGGTAATCGTGGAACCGAAACCGTTCCAGCTCAGGCAGCTGATCCAGAAAGTAGGTGCCAATCTGCTTACTCAATTGTTCCGATGGGGACAGCGTGGCATCATCGTAGTGCTGTAGCACACGACGAATACGCGCCAGGTCAGCGAAAAACTGATCTTCTTTTTCCACACTCGCATCATTCAAATGCGCATTGTGTCCGCGAATACCGGCGGCTTCCAGGAAGCCCAGAGAGGTCAGCACCTCAGGCTCATCCAATGCCAGTTTCAACACTTCCCTGTCTACAAACGCTCGAAAGAAAAACGGCTTCTCGGCATACCACTCATGGGCCGCGAATCCCGCCGCCAGTACAACAACCCCCAACAATCCCAACACTATTTTTTTTATCATCGATAACGCTCCTGAGGTAATGCGACACTGTAGCGATTCCCCCTTTCCATTGCCAGTAACAAGAAAAGTCCCGACACAATTAGATCAAGCGCAACCCATGGACTATTTTTAGTAAACAGTCTCACCCAAAAATATTACATGTGATATTGACTTTTATTACATGTGAGTATAAATTTTAATCATGAACAAAAAAACATCAGCAGATTATCAACGGGAATTTCGGCGGCGGCTTCGCGACCAGGGACTGGTCAAAAAAGAAGTCTGGATATTGCCAGAGCATGCCAAAAAGCTGCTTACCGTCGAACAACACTTTCGTAAGCCAGGTGTATCCACCTGGGTAAATACAGGAGAACGTGTTATGGGAACTGAAACCAAACCGGCCGCACTGTGGACCACCCACCAACTCTTCGACGCCTTGCGTAAAGAGCCGTTGTGGTCAGAGGGTGTCGCTACGGTAGAGCTGATCGAAGGGGTGGAACCCTCCCTCCACATTGTGATGAAACAGTTCGGCGACCTGCCCCTGTTTTTAACGGTGGCGGGCGAACAGATTGTCGTTGAGTCCGTACTGTGGCCGGTAGAAGACATCACCGATGTTCATGCCTTCAACGACGCAGTGCTGCGCACCCACAAATATTTTCCACTGTCCACCATCAGTCTGGATGCCATGACCGATGGTCGGGACTACTACCACATGTTCGGCGCGCTGAGCGCAAGCTCACTGCTCTCAAACATCGTGTTTGAAATTGAAATACTGGCCACAAACGTCATTCAGGCGACCGAGGCCTACGCTGAGTTTTTGCGCGCACCTGTGCACATGAACGAAGCATGATCGAACAGTCATTGGGGAGACTTAGTATGAATATTTGGTCAAAAATGATCACTGCCTTACGCGGTGGTGTGCACGAGGCAGGAGAAGCCATCGTAGACAGTCAGGCGTTGCGTATTCTCGACCAGGAAATTCGCGATGCTTCCGAAGAATTAAAGCATTCCAAAGAATCTCTGGTGGCGATCATCGCCCATCAGAAAGTCTCGGAAGAAAAGGTAAAAACGCTGAAAGATTCGGTAAAAGAGTACGAAGGCTATGCCCTGCAAGCGCTCAACAAAAACGATGAAGCGCTGGCCCGCGAAGTCGCGCAAAAAGTCGCGGATTTCGAAACCCAAATGGACGCCGAACAAGCCGCCATGGAAGGGTACAGTGCCAATGCGGCCAAACTGAAAAGTGCCATTAAACAGGCGGAAGCGAATTTGAAACGCTTGAAACAGCAGGTGGATACCGTGAAAGCCACCGAAAGTGTTCAGCGCGCCCAGGAAACCGTCGCCGCGCGCTATGCGGGCTCGAACTCCAAACTGCGCACCGCCACCGAGTCGCTGGAACGCATCAAGGAGAAGCAGCAAATGACTGCCGCCAAGCTCAATGCCGCCAGCGAACTGGAAACGGAAACTGCCGAGCAATCGCTGCAGGAAAAACTGGAGAAGGCAGGCATCGCACCAGCGGGTAAGAGCGCTGATGACGTGCTGGCACGACTGAAAAAGAAAAAGTAAGGTCCGCCCCCGGGTACCGGGGGCACGATACCCAGGACACCAAGGAGAGCGCACATGTTCGCCATACTGTTAAGTGAGAAAATGGACCCGTTCTACCAGAACATTGCGTCTTTTCCCACGGCCGTGTTTACGTTTCTCCTGGCGCTGTGCCTGCTCTACTGGCTCGTGGCAGTGCTCGGTTTCGTGGAACTGGATGTGCTCGATTTTGACCTGCCCGAGAGCGCCACCGCCGCCGGGGGGGATCACAATTTCACCGCGCCCGATGTGCTTGCGGGCCTGATGCTCAAACTCGGCCTGTTCGGCGTGCCGGTAACGATCATTATCTCGTTTCTGTCGCTGATCGGCTGGTTTATCTGCTACTTCATTGTGCACTTTTTCTTCGGTTTCATCCCCGAGGGGATTTTGCGCTACCTGGCCGGGCTCCCGGTGTTTATCGGCAGTCTGTACGTCGCAGCGCTGATCACCGGCCAGATCATTAAACCCCTGCGCGTGTTTTTCAAAAAAACAAGCCAGACAACCACGAAAGAAGTACTGGGTCAGACTGCCATCGTGCGCACGTCTGTACTCAATCAAACCTTCGGCGAAGTCTTCCTTGCCGATGGCGGTGCCGGGCTCATTCTCAAGGCGCGCAGCCGCGGGGAGGACACCTTCACCAAAGGGGATCGCGTGGTCCTGCTGGAATACCAGCCGGAAAGCAACCTTTACCACGTGATCTCGGAACAGGAATTTTTGAACTAACACGCAACGCACATCAACCATCCACGCAATGGAGAGACAACTATGGCTGATTTATCCGTATTAATGCCGATCGCACTGGGGATTGGCGGGGTTTTCGTCCTCGTCATGGGGTTTGCTGCCTTGTTCAAGGCGTTTTATGTCAAGGTCGAACAAGGCACCGCCTTGATCGTCAACGACATGAGTGCGACCCCGAAAGTCCATTTTACCGGGGCGCTGGTCTACCCCATTATCTACAAAAAAGAGCTGATGCGTATCTCGCTGATCACCCTGGAGGTGGATCGGCGGGGTAAAGACGGGTTGATCTGTCGCGACAATATGCGGGCAGACATCACCGTGGCGTTCTATTTGCGTGTGAACGAGACCCCGGAAGATGTGTTGCGGGTCGCCAAATCCATCGGTGCCAGCCGCGCCTCGGATAAAGACGCCGTGTACGATCTGTTTGCCGCCAAGTTCTCGGAAGCGCTGAAAACCGTGGGTAAGCAGATTGAGTTCGTTCAGCTGTTTGAAAACCGACTGCAGTTCCGGGAGAAAATCGTCGAAGTGATCGGCGACGACCTGAATGGCTATGTGTTGGAAGACGTGGCCATCGACTATCTGGAACAAACCCCGAAAGGCGCGCTGGACCCCAACAATATTCTGGATGCAGAAGGCATCAAAAAGATCACCGAGCTGACCGCCAACCAGAACGTCATCACCAACGATCTGGAACAGAATGAAGCGTTGGCGATTAAGAAGAAAAACGTCGAAACCCGTGAAGCCATGCTGGAGCTGGAGCGCCAGCAGTCCGATGCCGAAGCGCGTCAGGAGCGGGAAGTGTGCACCATTCAGGCACGGGAAAAAGCCGAAATCGCCAAGGTGCAGGAAGAAGAGCGGAAGAAAGCGGAATCTGCACGCATCTCGGTTGAGCAGGACCTTCAGGTACAAACCGAAAACCAGAAGCGGGAAATTGAAGTCGCAGAGCAGAACCGGGAGCGTGCGGTTGCCATCGAGAAGGAGAAGGTAATTCGGGCACGGGATCTGGAAATTGTGGCGCGGGAACGTGAGGTGGATCTGCAAAAGATCGAGGCGGAAAAAGCCGTTGAAATCGAGAAGAAAGAGATCGCCAATGTGATTCGTGAGCGGGTGGCGGTGGATAAAACCGTGGCCATCGAAGAAGAGCGCATCAAGGAAGTGCGCGAGGTGTCGGAAGCGGATCGCGCCAAGCAGGTGCAAGTGCTGGCCGCCGAAGCCAAGGCCGAAGAAGACAAAGTGAAGCAGGTGAAGGCGGCTGAAGCCGAAGAGCAATCGGCCAAATTCAGAGCCATCGAAATCACCACGATGGCACAGGCGAATCTGGAGGCCTCCGCCAAAGAAGCGGATGCCAAGAAGAAACTGGCGGAAGGGGTACAAGCCGAGCAGGCGGCCTCCGGCCTCGCAGAAGCCAAGGTGCAGGAAGCCAAAGCCGACGCTTTGCAGAAAGAAGGTCTGGCAGAAGCCGCCGTGATTGCCGCCAAGGGTGAATCCGAAGGCCGGGCACGCCGCGAAACCGGGATGGCGGATGCCGAAGTCACGGCAGCGAAAGGCGCGGCGGACGCGAAAGCCCGCAAGGACATCGGTATGGCCGAAGCGGAAGTCACCCGCGAGCAGTTCAAGGCGGAAGCGGACGGATTGGTGGAAAAGTTCAATGCCATGGGCTCCATGAGCGACAAGGCGCGCGACCACGAAGAATTCCGTATGAGCCTGGAAACCGCCTTCAAGGAAGCGATGGCCTCCATCGAAGCGGGTAAAGACATCGCCCGCGAAAATGCAGAAGTGCTCTCTACCGCATTGCAGAAAGCCCACATCGATATTGTCGGCGGCGAAGAGCACTTCTTTGATACCTTTGCCAAGTCCTTGTCACTGGGCAAGGCCGTGGATGGGCTGGCCTCCAAGAGCAGCACCGTGAGCGCGATTCTGGCCAAGGTCATGGAAAATCAGGGCAAGTCATCGAAGCCGGATTCGGAAACCGCGCACTAATCTATGGTTGTCGTGTTCTGCGGTTTACGCAGTCTGCTGTTCATTCACCTCAGCGCCCGGTAAATGGCCGGTGCGCTTGCGCATAAGGATGCACGTATGGCTCAGCAACATCTCCAGGCTGACACGTCTCAACAGAGCCAGGTCGAAGATGCCGTTGCCTCAGGCGGTGCCTATGAGGTCATTCGAAAACGTCTGCTGGAACAGGGAAAGCAGCTACAAACCCTATCCCAGGCGCTGAATGAAGCGCGGTTGCAGGAATTCGGTGCGTCGGATATGCACGTGGTGTCGCGTGTGCGCGTTCGAACCGAGAACAACTGCACCGGCCGCGATATGGTTCAAATCGGCAATCACCTGCTGTTCGGCTATAACGTATTCATCGGCCTGAAAAAGGAAACCAAAGTCGAGGATGTGTTCTCCCTTTTTCAACTGCAGGCCACGGAGGAGGGTTTTGACCTCGAAGCCGTTGATGCCGCGGACAGTTTTCTGGCCGAGCGCTCGTTTGTCAGTGATTTCGACGAGCTGTACCGTTACTACAAGCACACGCATCTGGTCGAGCTGACGCTGAAGGATGGCAAACTGCTCGCCGGTTTCCAGATCGGGGAGCGACTAGAAGACATTCGCGTGTTCCGCTGGTCCGTCTCGGCAGACGGAAAGCAAATTCACTACATCGACAATCGGGGTGAGCGGGATATTCAGTTGCCACCTGCCTACGACTTTGAGTGGCGGTCTACCGGGCGCGAAGATATCGTCAACGGCAAGCATCCCCATGTCAATATTCTGGACAAGGTGTTTGTGGAAACCGTCGGCGGCGACCTCACGGTCAAGATCGAGAACAACACCCAGGACGGGCTGGGCATTTACCGCGAACCCGTGGAAGACAAGACACAGTCCCTGGCGGATGCACAGTTCTTTTTTGCCGAGCTGGGTGCATTGATTCTACTGAAAATTCGCCCCTATAAGGAGGAAAACTGGCGCTACCTCATTTACAACACTATGACAGAATCGGTGGTGAAAGTGGATGCCATCGGCCAGTCCTGTGTGCAGCTCCCGGAGGATCATGGGGTGATCTTTCCCGGTGGTTACTACCTGCAAACCGGTGAATACAAAACCTTTGACCTGGAGGCCGGTACACAAGCCGCGCCGCAAATGAAGTTCAAGCGCATGATCCGCTCCCCCAACGGGGAGGATGTGTTGTACGCCTTTTATGAGCCCAGAGAGGGCAGTGTTGGCCTGTTTGGCTATAACCTGATCAGCAAAACGCTGCAAAATCCGATTGTCGGGCACGGCTACGCGCTGGCAGACGATGGCAAACTGGTGGTGTTCTCCGCAGAAGGGGAGCCGACACGCGTGCATCCCATGCAAATCTGGGAAACCCCCTTCGTCAGTCAGGATTATGCGAGCCAATCGCACGTCAGCCAGAGCTTCTTCGGTCGCATCGGTAACGCGGAACTGGTGCGCGGGATTTCCGACCTGTACGCTGTGGTCCGCCTCATCAACAATCAGGCGGTATCAGCACGGGCCTATGACGAGCTGGGGAAAGCCTCGTCAAAGATTTTTGATACCCATTACTGGATAGAAAACTACCGACCGGCGGGCACAGAGGAAGCCGCCCTCGCCCTGGTGTTACGCGAAATTATCAAAACCGCCGAGCTGGTGCTGGACGAGTTTGAGAAAGTACAAAGCATTCGCAAGCAGTCTCAAAAAGCCATGCAGGAGGCGGAAGAAAAGCAGGCGGAGCTGCTACGCAGCCTGCGCCCGGAAAACTGGGAACTGGCCGAGCAGTTCGTGCAGGCGCTGGATACCCTGCGGCACCAGCGCGGCCACCTGACCACCATCAAAGAATACCGCTACATTGATGTGCCCCGCATCGAGGTGTTGGAACAGGAGCTGCTGGCGGCAGAAGACACCCTGAGCCAGCAAACCGTGGCTTTTCTGTCCGATGAACAAGCGCTCGCGCCGTATCTGGATAAAATTGATCAGCTCAATCAGGAAATTGCCCGCACGGAAACCAACCATGAACTGGCACCCTTGATTGACACCATTGAATCCACCGCGAGCGGGCTGGATTTGCTTTCCGAGCTGATGGCCTCGCTGTCAGTGGATGATGCCACCTTGCGCACCCGCATTGTGGATGCCATTTCAGAGGTGTATGCCAAACTCAACCAATCCAAGGCGACCGCGAAACACAAGCAAAAGAGCCTGGGCTCAGAAGAAGCAATCGCGCAGTTTGGCGCGCAGTTTAAGCTCTTCTCCCAGAGCATCACGAATGCTTTGGGGATGTCGACCACGCCTGAGCGCTGCGAAGAGCAACTCTCCCGTCTGCTGGTGCAACTCGAAGAACTGGAAAGCCAGTTCAGCGACTACGACCAGTTTCTCGGGGACATCATTGCCAAGCGTGAAGAGGTGTATGAAACGTTCGAATCCCACAAACAGCAATTACTGGACGAGCGCCAACGGAAAGCTCAGTCGGTGACCGACGCCGGAGACCGGATTCTCGCCAGTATCGAACGCCGCTCGATGAAGTTTAGCGCCCAGGATGACCTGAACACCTATTTTGCGTCTGATACGCTGGTGCTGAAGGTGCGTGAAATGGTGCAGCGCCTGCGCGAGCTGGACAGTGCGGTGAAAGCCGATGATCTGGAAGCCCGGTTTAAATCCATCAAGGAACAGGCGCTGCGTGCTTTGCGGGATAAAACGGATATCTACGAAGCGGGTGGTAATGTCATCAAGCTCGGGCCGCGACACAAGTTCAGTGTCAACACCCAGGCACTGGATCTGACGATTATTCCGCGCAGCGGTACCCTGTCGGTGCACCTCACCGGGACAGATTATTTCGAGCCCATTACCCGGCCCGAGCTGCTGGCACTCAAGGAATATTGGGACATGAGCCTGGTCTCCGAATCGCCCCACGTGTATCGGGCGGAATATCTGGCCTACCACATGCTGCAAGCCGCCGACAACGGCGAAGAACACCTGACGCATGCGCAATTACGGGAAGCGTTGCTGGACGACGCCACCCTGTTAAAGCACGTGCGTACTTTTGCCACGCCACGCTACAAAGAGGGCTACGAAAAAGGCGTGCATGATCACGATGCCACCTGCATTCTGAAAGCCGTGCTGCCAGCCCTAGACAGTGCAGACTTGCTTCGATTCGATCCGCTCAGCCGCGCGCTGGCACAAAAATTCTGGGTGAATATCACCCAGGCCGATAAAACCGCTTCCGAAACCGTCCGGCAGATCAAAATCCGGGCACAAGGGTGGCAGGAACGGGCGCAATCGGCGGTTCAAATGCATCAGCTCTTTCGTGCCGATGCCGCCAAAGGTCTGCTTCGCGACGAGATTCAGGCGGCGTTGACTGATTTTCTGAGCATCCACCCGATCCCGGTGACCGCGCGTGATACCGTGCGGGCAGCCAACTATCTGGTGGAAGAACTGGCCCGCGAGCGACTCGACTTCATCGGCAGCAAATACGCCCAATTCCTGGCGGATGAGCTCAAACGCGCCATGGATGACGAGGCCTGGCGTAAGTTTCAGGCGTCGCTGGAGCGCTTGAAAGGCCAACCGGCTGCCCGATGGAATATCAGCGCGTCCTGGCTCACGGCGCTAGTGGAGGGCAAGCAGATGACGCATCTGCGCCGCTACATTCCGGAAGCCATTGTGCTGGTCAACAATGAGGGGCTGTTGGAGCGCCGACCCACCGAAGTGGACGTCGAATTAACGATCACAGATCTGCTGGGCGAACATCCGCGCCTGCAGAACCGCCAGCTTACCTTCGCGCTGGATGAATTTCTGCTCCGGCTGGACGACCACGAACACCGCGTGGTGCGTGGCTATCGCGACTATCTGCACTTGCGCCAGCAGATCATTGAAGAAGAAAAATCCGCACTCCGCCTGGAATCGTTCAATCCCAAGCCCTTGAGTTCCTTCGTGCGCAATCGACTCATCAATGAGTCCTACCTGCCCATCATCGGCGACAATCTTGCCAAGCAAATGGGCACCGTGGGGGAAAACAAGCGTACCGACCTAATGGGGCTGTTGATGATGATTTCCCCACCCGGTTACGGCAAAACCACGCTGATGGAATATGTCGCCAATCGACTCGGGCTGATCTTCATGAAGGTCAACTGTCCGGCACTTGGGCATGATGTCCTGTCTCTCGACCCGGCTCAAGCGCCTAATGCCACCGCGCGCCAGGAGCTGGAAAAGCTCAATCTGGGGCTGGAGATGGGCAATAATGTGATGCTGTATCTGGATGACATTCAGCACACCGATCCCGAATTTCTACAGAAGTTTATCTCCCTCTGTGATGGTACCCGGCGCATCGAAGGCGTCTGGAAAGGGAACACCAAAACCTACGACATGCGGGGCAAAAAGTTCTGTGTGGTGATGGCCGGCAACCCTTACACCGAATCCGGCGAGGCGTTCAAAGTGCCGGATATGCTCGCCAACCGGGCTGACATCTATAACCTGGGGGACATTCTGGGGGGGATGGAAGAACAGTTTGCGTTGAGCTACATCGAAAACGCACTGACCTCCAATGCCGTGTTGGCCCCACTGGCCACGCGGGAAATGAGCGACATTTACAAGCTGGTAAAAATGGCGCAGGGCGAAAGCATCGCTACCACCGACCTGAGTCACCAATACAGCGGCGCCGAAATCAATGAAATCAAGGATGTGCTGAGAAAACTCTTCCGCATTCAGGAAATCGTGCTCAAAATTAACCAGCAGTACATACTCTCTGCCGCTCAGGATGACCGGTATCGAACCGAGCCTTCCTTCAAGCTTCAGGGCAGTTACCGGAACATGAACAAAATGGCGGAGAAAGTCTCCGCCGTGATGAACGAGCAGGAACTCCTGCAGATGATTTCAGACCATTATCTCGGCGAGTCCCAACTGCTGACCAGTGGCGCTGAAGAAAATCTTTTAAAACTGGCAGAACTGCGCGGCAACATGACAGAGTCGCAGTCGCAGCGCTGGGCACAGATCAAGAAAGACTTTTTGCGCCACAAAGCCATGGGCGGCGATAACACAGATATCGGCGGGAAAGTCGTTGGGCAACTGGTCGACCTGGTGGCAGCCGTGAGCGGAATCGCCCAGGCGGCCAACACACGCTCTAACGGCTCCGACGCCTCAACCAATTATGCCGCCAACGAATCACTTACTGGCATCGACAAGACACTGGGCCGGATAGCAGATCAACTACAGGCGCTGCAACAGGCAACGCCCACGACAACGAGCGCTCAGTCCGCACCAAAGGTGGAAGTCATCAATCAACCGGTTCCGGGCATCGACAAGATCCTGCGCGCACTGGCAGACACCATGGAAACCAGCATTTTTCCGTTGGTGCGTCTGATGGATAAGAAGTTTGATATTGACCTCCGGAATCACCATAAAATGGTGGAAATCTCCAACCAATTGCGCGCGCTGGAAGCGGAATTCGGTGCACCATCCAAGCCATCTAACAAGAAAACGGATTCAGACGGAGGCCGCCCATGAACTTCAGGCCGGCGAAACAATATGCACTCAGAAACAATCAGGACACCGGCCCAAACGGCCGGCCCTGCTGGATTCAGTTGCTCTGATCACCGATGGAAGCTCCCTACGCTTCCAGTTGTGGTCTGTACTAGCGCACGCTAGAATTTCTTAGATTTCAGGGAATACACCCAGAACGAAAATCAAAACAAAAAGGATCATCCCATGACCACCCCCTCTGCCAAACCCCATTCCAGGCTCATTGTACTCAAACCCGGCATGTATCTTATCCGTTTTGAGCGAATTCCGGCAGCCAACGAGGCCACCATCATTGTGCGGGCTCCAGCGTTACAAACAGAGGAAACCGGAAATGCCGACTTTTTTTGCAGCGAGCATGTTAACGAAAACACCCTCCAGCGGGAGGATGATGTGATCGTGGTACGGGTTTCCGGTGGCCCTGTCCATCTTGTCGCAACTTCTCTGTCACGCACTGAGGAATTCACCCCTGTATCCATTGATCGCATCGCTGGCGCGGCCATACGCAGCGCCATGCGCCCACAGGAAAAGCCGCCACAGGAGAGCGCAGTGTCTTCCCCTAAACAAGCTCCGGAAACCGAGATTATTTTACTGGGAGGGCATATTGAACGCACCGGAGATACATTAGCCCCCAAAAATACCTGGTTGGGCAACCCGGAAAACGACCATCGCATTGAAGGGATTGTGGTCCACTGGCAAAAAAAACCGAAAGATGTCGACATCGCCTACTCTGTGCGCGTTCAGAATCTGGGCCCTACCACGCCCACAAAATCAGGGGGATTTGCTGGCACGCGCCATCGATCCGCCGGCATTGAAGCCCTCACCTTGTCACTGGTCGGGGAGGCCGCCGATCAGTATACGTTACAAGGTGACGCCGTTTTCTCAGACGGCATTCATTACCCCATTCGAAATGACAACGAATGCACAGCCAAACCTCCGGGCCAACACTTGGTGGCCTTAAAGTTGTCAGTTGAAAAACGTGACTGATTCTACTGCCAGGTAAACGTAATTTTTTCACCGGGTGACTTGCGCACCCACTCCCCATGCACTAGTCTTAATCTACTTTGGTGGAGTTTGGTACCGGAAACTATTCACAGGAGATCAGAGCAATGGCGACAATTCCCGGCGGAATTTTTGACACGCCAACAGTATCACAAGATCATGGCGCGCAAATATCGAGCTTTCTCGACCAACTAGGGATTAGTGAATCCTCCATAACGACGGTGTCTCCAACCATCGGAGGTACTACAACGATTTTAGACACGACTCCCACAGTGACCATGCAGATGTCCTCAGGCCAATCTACTACGGTCCAGTTGAGCGGTACCACCGGTAAAACCGTAATCCTTACCGGTAATGGCAGTGCCAGTGTTGTCGGTGGGTCCGGCTCGGATTCCATACTAGGCGGGGAGGGCTCGGATACTGTGGTAGGCGGATCCGGTAATGACCTGCTGTATGGGGGTGCCGGGGACGATATCATTCGAGGTGGCAGCGGTAATGACACCGTTTTTGGTGTAGAGATCTTGCCTTCCATCGGCGAACCTCACGCCAGAGATAAAGCGGCCATGGCCAGTCAGGGCTCAGATACCGTACCAGGGAGCACGCGGTCTGACACGGTACCTGCCGGCGCAGACACCGACACATTGGACGGCGGCGTGGGCCGGGATAAAGTATTGTTTGCCGGTGCGCGAAGTGAGTATCAAGTCGAGACCGAGTCCGATGACGACTTTGTCGTCGTGAATGGCAGGCTGATCGTGACCGACACCACGACCGGCGAGAAGGCCATCATCTCCAACGCCGAATACGTGGAGTTCGAAGGGGGAGGCGTCATCGTCAACGAATCCAACCGCGAAGATGCGTCACTGGCAAGAATGACCCAGGGCTTCTTTGGCGAACAGGTCTCCTCTGCGGAATTGACCTCTCTGAACGAAGAGGTGGACTCGAGCAGCCTGAAAGACGTGGCCGCGCGCCTGCTCACAGAAGCAGACATGCTGGACCCGGAAAAAATCAGCGATGGCGACTTTATTGATCAAATGTATCAAAAAGTACTGGGTCGGGATGCCGATGCTCCCGGCAAAGCCTGGTATGAACAGGCACTGGCCGATGGGTCCAAGTCCCGGGCAGACATCCTGGCTGATTTTGGCTGGTCCGATGAGGCGGTAGACACCTATTCCGGCGATGTTAATACTTTCGACGACTGGGTGTAACCTCATCCACGTTCAGCAGCACAGGCGCGGGCACTCCGCGTCTTCTGCTGGCGGGAAAGCTCAGATACACCCGGGAGTCAAATGTCTTCAGTAGCATCTTGTGTCACCTATAAAGGTGGCCTGACGGTTGAGGGGTGGGTCAGCCCCACCAGACCCAGTGACTCTCCGCTCCGAATTCTAGCTCAAATTCGAGGAAAAACACTCACCCAGGTCGACATCACCGGCTCGCATGACGCAGCTCAGCCATTGCCCTTTTCGCTTATCCTGCCACTCAAACTGGCCGATGGCCGACTCCACCAAGTTGACGTGTTGACTGCGTCGGGCCACATCCTGCGGGGCAGTCCACTCAACATTCTGTGCTATGCCGAGGGTGAAGCCACGTATTTTCGGCAACACGTGGCAGAGCACGTACCGCAGGAAAAAGCCGATGCGTTTACCGCACTCCTTGCTGTGAGACAAAACGCTCTTCATCCCTTCGTCGACCTCGCACAGTATGCTGACTGGTTTGCATTGTTTGGCCACATCCCCTCATATTCACCTTCAGCAGCACGGCACTGTACGGCTCTTATCATCCCATCCCCCAACAAGTCTGCAACAAAGGATATCGCGATTACCCTGAACTCATTGATGGCGACCAGCCTGCCCAATGAAATCTGCGTACTTACGCCGCCGGATGATTCGGGTACGCTGGCTTATCAACAGGCGCGTAGCTGGATTAACACCTACGCTGAACGTGGCGGTAAACCTTTTACCCTACATTTTGCGACAAACGCTTCCGAAGCAGGCAGGCATTTACCCAGACAAGGGTTCACTCTGATGATGGAAGCCGGCGACCATTTAGCCCGCCATGCCTTGTCAGCGCTGACGCACGCCGCCGCAGATAATCCAGATGCCGTGATCTATAGCGACCACGACACCCTGACTTGTGATGGCATGCATGCTCAGCCGGTGTTTAAACCCGGCTGGGATACGGATCTGTTTATCAATGAAAACTACCTAGAGGGCACACTTCTGGTACCAAACTCGATTGTACATGCGTGTCTGGCCACGACTGGCTCAACGCAGAGGGGGGGCTACCTCAGACAGCTCTCCTATGATCTGGTCGGCGCCTGTGAGCTGCGTCATGTCCCGATTAAACACTTACCCTACGTTGCCTGCCACCGCCATACGAATGCTTCCCCGTGGCACAGCCCGCATGATGCACGCCGGGTATTCAAAAAAATTTGGCCGGATACCCTCTTTCAAGCCCGGCAAAATGGCACAGACAAAGCGACCTGGCCATTGGCGCGACAGCCCCTTATCAGCATCATCATCCCCACCAAAGATAAACTCGACTTACTCCAGACCTGCATCGACAGTATTACGCAACAAACACTATATCCCAACTATGAATTGCTGATCATAGATAACCAATCGGAACAACCGGATACGCTGGCATACTTGAAACAGCTGCAATCACAAGGCCACACTGTGCTTCATTACCCACATCCCTTTAACTATTCGGCAATCAACAACTTTGCGGCCCGGCATGCTGAAGGGGAAGTGCTCTTGCTTCTGAACAACGATACCGAAGTACTCACGCCTGCCTGGCTGGATGAGATGGTGTCACTTTTGCTCCGAGAGGATGTTGGTATTGTGGGAGCCAAACTGCTTTGGCCAAACGGAATGGTACAACACGGTGGGGTACTGCTGGGCATCAACAACATGGCGGGCTATTTCGGTGAAACCCTCCACGATACGGATCCTGGGCACTTGAAGTCCAACTGGGTTACCAAACAGGTATCCGCCGTGACCGCGGCCTGCCTGATGATAAGAAAATCAGACTATGAACTGGTGGGGGGCCTGGACGAGGATGGCCTGCCTATCGCCTACAATGACGTAGATTTGTGCCTGAAAGTGAGAAAGCAAAACAAACACATACTGTGGACACCGGACGCCAAACTCATACACAATGAGTCATCCACGCGCGGAAAGGATGTCACACCCCAACAACAGGCTAGGGCAGAACGTGAATTTGGTGTTTTTAGAGCGCGTTGGGGCGATCTGTTGTTAAATGACCCCGCCTACAACCCAAATTTGAATCTGGTGGTAAACAAGGGCTCCTTTAATGGACTTGCATTACCCCCGAGAGCCATTATGCTACGATAATAAAAATAGAACAGGTCATTATGCACGTGATACCTCAGGCCAAACCGGCGCCCTCATCTTCACCCTATCAGCCGGCTGGCAACACCTCCTATGCGCACTACGAAAACCAAAAGACCTTGCTGAATATTGGGTGCGGTAACAGCACCAAACGCTTTTTTCCACCTTCGCTGTTAACTTCTGACTGGAGAGAAATCAGCATTGATGCCGATGCACAGTTCAATCCGGATATTGTCGCTTCCATTGTCGACCTGAACCCGGTCAGCAATCATTCGGTGGAAGCCGTTATCTCATTACACACCCTGGAGCACCTCCCCTGGCATGAAGTGCCTCTGGCCTTGAGTGAGTGCCGACGGGTACTGATGCCGGACGGCTTCCTGCTGCTCAGCCTCCCCGATGTTGAGCAAATCGCCAAAATAATCGCCCGTGGGGGATTGATGGATACGCTGTATGACTCACCAAGTGGCCCCGTTACTCCTTTTGATATGCTCATGGGGCACCGAGAATCTGTGGCCCAAGGACAGACGTTTATGCAACACAGATCCGTATTTTGTGCAAACTCGCTGGGAAATTCCCTGCGTACCGCAGGATTTTCCAATATTCACGTTACCAGGGGGACGCGCTTCGATCTCTGGGCACTGGCAAGCATGGCACCAATCAGCGACGCACTGCTCCAGGAGATAAAGGCACTATGTCGCTAAATATTCTCTTCATCCATCAAAATTTTCCGGGGCAGTTTCTCCATCTGGCACCTGCTCTGGCCAAACGCGGCCATCAAGTTGTGGCGTTGGGCAATCAGGCTAAGCCTGAACTTCCCGGCGTCACCTACCTCCGTTACGCCATTGATCGATCCAGCACCCCGAACTCTCATGCCATGAACAGAGATTTTGAGTGTGCCACCATCCGAGGAGAGGCAGTATCCAATTTATGTCTGAAGCTGCACAACAAAGGGTTTCAACCGGATGTGATTTACGTGCACCCAGGCTGGGGAGAAGGATTATTTCTTAAAGATATCTGGCCGGAAACCAAACTGGTGGTGTACTGCGAATACTTTTACGGTTGGGACGGACAGGACGTGAATTTTGACCCGGAGTTCATGACCGACGACTTTACACTTAAGCGCGTCGTCCGGCTTAAGAACACCGCCAACCTCCATGCTATGCAATCCGGCGATGTATTCATCAGCCCCACACGATGGCAAAAATCCACCTACCCGGATTCCTTCAGGGAGAAAATCCGCGTGATCCATGAGGGGGTGGACGTCGCACGACTGCGCTCAATGGAGAGCGCTACGGTAGATTTGCCGATGTATAACCTGACATTGACCCCAAAAGACCGAATCATTACCTTCGTTGCTCGCAACCTGGAGCCCATGCGCGGTTTTCATGTGTTTATGCGCAGCTTGCCGCTGGTTTTTAAAAAAGACCCAACTGTCCGCGTTGTAATTATTGGTGGAGATGACGTCAGCTACGGCAATGCACCACCGGGCTATACCTGTTGGCGGGACGCTCTGATGTCCGAGCTTGGCCCCGCGCTGGATCACTCTCGTATCCACTTTCTTGGCAAAGTTGATTATGACACCTATCTTCAGCTATTGAAGCTGAGTAACGCGCACGTCTACCTCACTTATCCCTTTGTGTTGTCCTGGTCATTTATCGAAGCCTTGGTGATGGGCATCCCGATCATTGCTTCAGACACAGCCCCAGTGCGGGAGTTTGTTAAAGACAACAAAAAACTCATCCCATTTTTTGACACGGAAAAGCTGGCACAGAAAATTCTTCGCCTGGTCAATGTCACGACTAAAACAGGTAAAAAAAGCAAACCGCTTTCGCAAGAACTCCTGCACAAGCTGGATATGCATCAGTGCCTTGATCAAATGATTGCACTCATCGAATCATTGCCTCAGAGCGAAGTCAGCGAGCAGGCCAGAGGCTCTCTATGAAACCACAATCCGGCACACAAGAAATCAGAAATCTGTTTCAACAGGTTCACGCGGCTCGACCACTACTTTTGTTTGTTCTGCTGTTTTCATTCTGCGCCAATATCCTTCTCCTGGTCCCCCCCCTTTATATGCTGAACGTGTTTGATCGGGTGTTGGCCAGTCGAAGCATGGAAACCTTGGTCATGCTTACTCTGATCATGTTTTTTCTTATGGCTTCGTACGGATTTCTCGAGTGGAGCAGACAGGTGTTACTAAATCGCATCAGTACTCTCGTTCATGAAACCATTTCGGAACACGTATTTGACCTATCCTTCCGCCAAGCACTGCTCGAACCAAGCGCCCCAAACGGCCAGCTAATGCAAGACTCCCAAGGATTCAGACGCTTTATTGCCGGCAAGACGTTGCTGACAATCTTTGACTTGCCCTGGACTCCCGTTTTCGTCGTTATCATGTTTGCATTTCACCCCTATTTTGGCTTGCTGGCCGTTGGAGGGATGATCATGCTTTTTATCATCACCTGGTTCAGCGAGCGCGCAAACCGATCAAAATCGGTAGAAGCGGAACTGCTTTCGAGCAGGGTCAATGCTTTTGCAGCCCGAGCCATGTTTAATGCAGAAGTCGCCTTTTCAATGGGGATGGTGGAGCGCATTAAAGCCATCTGGAAAAACAATGCAGAAAAAGCCAATGTACTGCAGGTTGAAGCAGGCGATGTGGCAGGGAAATATAGCGCGCTAGCCCGTACGTTTCGCATTACCATCCAGTCCACCGGCATCGGCCTTGGCGCGTATTTGGCGATTACGGATCAAATCACACCCGGCATGCTGATTGCCGGGACGATTCTCATGGGCAAAGCACTTTCACCCATTGATCAACTTATCTCCGGGTGGCAGGCTTTTCTGTCAGCCCGCGGACAGGCGACACGACTCAATGCAGCACTCAAGCTGGCTTCAGACCTTTCAACAGAATCGATGAACCTTCCCCCCCCTGAAGGTAAGCTCTCTGCAGACCAGATCACCGTGACGGTGCCCGGCACGAAGCAGCCCGTGCTCAATAACATCACGCTTCAGATTCAACCAGGCAGCCAAATTGGCATTTTCGGCCAGAGCGGCGCAGGAAAATCAACGTTGGCCAAAGCTCTTTTGGGACTGATGCCTCTGTCACAGGGTACTGTCCGACTGGATGGGGCGGATTTAAAGCAGTGGGACCGCAACCGGCTGGGACCATACTTGGGCTACCTGCCTCAAGATGTGGAATTGTTTGACGGTACCATCGCAGAAAACATTGCCCGTTTTGAAGAAATTGATGAATACAAAGTCATTGAGGCCGCCAAAAAGACCGGAGTTCACCAGTTGATTCTGAATCTGTCTCAAGGTTATGACTCACCGGTTCGACAGGTTGGTGGTCTACTTTCCGGAGGCCAACGCCAGCGACTTGGGCTGGCGCGTGCAATCTATGGTAATCCGCGCATTGTGATCCTGGACGAACCCAATGCGAACCTGGACCAGGATGGTGAACAAGCGCTGATCAACCTCACTAAAACATTGAAAGCGGAAGGTACTACACTGATTATTATTGCTCACCGACCAAACATTTTACTGCAAATGGATCACGTGATTGTGCTGCACAACGGAATGATCGCGGATTTTGGCGCCAGTGATGCTATCTTGAAAAAACACCTGAAGGTACTTACCACACCTCCCCGCTGCGCACCTCCGCGACTTAAGGAAAGCTCTGATGCCTCAGCAACGTAAACAACGGAGAGTCACATGGTTGAAGCGCAGCCATTATCTGACAGCGAGTCGTTGAGCATTCGGTTCAGAAAACCGATTGTCACTGGACTCCTCGTAATATGCGTCACCTTCGGCGGATTTGGTGCGTGGGCGGCGTGGGCGCCGATTGAGGGCGCTGTCGTGGCACCAGGCATTGTCGCAGTCTCAGGCAAACGAAAAACGGTTCAGCATCTGGAAGGCGGCATCGTGCAACATCTGTATATCAAAGAAGGCGACAGCGTCGTGGCAGGCCAGAAGCTCATTAAGCTGGATGATACCCAACTCAAAACGCAGCTGGACATCTATCAGTCACAATATTTTATTGCATTAGCCACAGAAGCGAGGTTGCATACTGAAAGAGACGAAGAAAGCACTATTCGTTTTTCCAATCTCCTCTTTGAAGGTGACGCCAGAGCAATGGAAGCGATTGACTCTCAAACGCGCGTGTTCATGGCTCGCAAAGCCGCGCTGGAAGGAGAGCAAGAACTCTTACGCCAAAAAGAAGAACAATTGAAGAGCAAAGTCAAAGGCATCAATGCGATTGTAAAAGGCAAGCAAGAACTTCTCGTTTCCTATGCGGATGAGATTAAAGATTACAAGCGCCTGGTCAAACAAGGGTTTTCAGACAAAGTTCGACTACGGGAATTGCAACGCAACTATTCTGTGGTACTGAGCGAAGTCGCTGAACTTGAAGCAGACGCCATAGCTGCCAATTTGGAAGTTGGGGAAGTAAGCTTAAAGCAGCTGCAGGTAATCAAAGATTTTCGCTCCAATGTCGTTGATCAGCTTGGTTCGATTAAATCTCAACTTTTTGATTTAGATGAAAAAATTCGTGGTTTGAAAGACCGTCTTACGCGAACACAAATCAAGGCACCTGTCAAAGGCATCGTGCTGGATCTTGCCATTCACACGGTGGGAGGCGTGATACAACAAGGCGACCGCATCATGGATATTGTTCCGCAAGCTGAAGAGCTCGTTTTGGAAGTGAAGATCCAACCGAAAGACATTGACCGGGTCTATGTCGGCCAAACTACGCATGTACGTTTCAGTGCCTTCAACAGCCGAACAACTCCCACCGTGGAAGGAAAACTGGCCAGAATCGCCGCAGACGCATTGATTGACGAAAAAACAGGCCAGCCTTTTTACTCCGCCCGAGTTGAGCTCACTCAAAAGAGCATCACGCTGTTGGCTGACTTGGCGCTTCACCCTGGCATGCCCGCAGAAGTTTACATCAACACAGGAGCACGAACGATGCTGGAGTACGTGGTTAGACCACTGTCAGATGGCCTCGCAAAATCATTCACAGAAGATTAGCCATGAGTAGAGCATTTTAGCTTTGATTGCAACGTCCCCATCACTGAAAAGGAAACCTGCTGAAAACCCATGCGTATTTTAATCGTTTGCTACACATTCAATATGGAGAGAATGGTGGGGGACCCTTCCGTGTGGTACCGCTGTTACAATTTTGCTGAACTTCTACTCGAACGCGGAATCCAGTGCGACCTGGCGCACGAAGGTCAAATCACCGAGATAATGCCATGCATAGAAAACTACACCAGCGTAATTTTTTTTCGCCCCCGCCAATCTGCCGAATTGCTCCAACTCATTACAAAACTTCGTGATGCTCAAATTACCCATTATGCATCATACGACGACTTGATATTCGATGTCTCTACATATCATGTTTCTTCTACCCTTAAATCCTGGGCACGAAAGGGGTTGATTCTTGCCAGATACAAGGATTGGGCAAACGCCTTTGATGTATTTGACAATTTTATTACCAGTTCCCACTACCTCACTAAAAAAATACTGGCACTCAAGCCACACGCAAAGATTGTCAAAATTGATAATACTCTGCCAACGACAATAACTCAGACACTTGCCCGACTTAGAAAAACCAAGCAGCGGGACAGAAAACGCATCGGGTATTTTGCCGGTGGCGCCAGTCATCAAGAGGATTTCAACATGATTGGCGGTGCATTGGCAGAAGTGTGTCAGCAAGAAAATGCTCAGGTCCTGGTTCCGTCACTTCTTGTCAGTTCTGCGCCAACCACCTTGATACCTTATCTTGCCCCGTTTGAGCGACTGGAATACCTCCCCATGCTCAAATTGTGCTGCTCAGTAAACGTGTGCATAGCGCCTGTAGTTTCCGATGAGAACAGTCGAGGAAAATCGGCCATCAAATACACCGAAGCCATCATTTGTGGAAACCCGCTTGTCGCCAGTGAACTACCCTCGCTGGAAGAGTACTCAGAAAAAACATCCTTGATAGTCGCAACAGACTGGCTCAATGACATTAAAAATGCCTTTTCTATCCAACCAACAGAAGAGGAAATCGCCGACACGCTCTCAGAGTTAGATCGTAGTTTTACCCATGCAATTGAGGAGCTGAGGAGCAACGAATGAAGATTCTCTTCTATTTGGAACCCCACCCCATTCGTAACGAGTTTTTTCACTACCAAGCTGTGCTCTTGTCCAAATGGGGAAAAAAGATTCTCGCCTGGAGCCAGCCGGATGGCGGTCTGGGTAACACTGAAATCCGCGTCGCCTGCCACCAATTGGCCTACGAGCTCGTGCAGAAGGAATTACCTGAGCTGACCTCTTTTTTGATTCCAACCACAAAATCAGAAGAGAAAGCGATTCAGGCGAATTTGAGAAACTGGGCATCCGATGGGCTAAACCTCTGGGTTAACCTGATGGAGGGAACTCCCAAAGAGTCGCTTGATGTCTACTTATCGTACCTGTCGCGAATCAAACGCGAGGTCTTCGATTTTGATGTTGTCATCTTTTGGGGGCAAAACAATCTGGTCGCAAATGCAGCGAAATCGATGGGAGCGACACCTTTTTTCATGGAACTGGCCACCATGCGGAATCCGTTCCCACCTTCGTTTTATATTGACGGCCTTGGTATCAATGGCCTTGCCTCCTTGGCACAACTGGACCTGTCCTACATTCAGGAAAAATGCAAACTGTTGCCATCCTGCGAAGAGTTTCTAACCAAACTCGACACAAATCCACTCAATACTGAACAGCTTCTGGATCAGAAATTCAACTTCACAACCTATCATCATACCGAAAGATTGACTTCACGAAATGATGTGCTGGTACCGCTTCAAATTGGCGACGATGCTAACATTCTCATCGGATCCAATTACAATAGCTCGTTTGAATTTGTTCAAGAAGTCCTGGACATTTTTCGCGGTACAAACACTGACTTGGTATTCAAACCTCATCCGGGCGCTTTTCACCGGGGTGGCATGGTCTATGATGATCACTATCGATGTAAGAAATTGGTTGAGAGTCAACCGGGTGCTTTCTGGTATGAGCAAGAAGTACCAAAGAAAGATTACATCAGCTTTCTACGCTCTTTTAACGGAGTTGTAACAATCAACAGCAGTGTTGGCTTTGAAGCAATGATATTGGGGGTACCCGTATTCCCCCTGGGGCAAGCTCTGTACAAACCTAAAGGCTTTGAGTTTGACAGGGAGCACATCCCTGAGTTACTGCAGAGTCGCCATTTGGTAGCTGCAGGAAAGAACATCGCCGCTTTTGCTCTCATCAATTGCTTTCTTGATGAGAAACAGTGCGCTTCCAGTTTTTTGCCTCTGAGTCAGAAAATCCAGACCTTCCTATCACACCCTTCCTCATTAGAAGATTACTACAATTCGCTGACTGAGCTACACACGAACAAAGAGAGCTGGTGGCATGTTTGATATTCGAACCATTAGAGGCACAAGAGCAATGCTCCACAAGCAGGACCAATGTGTTGAGCTTTATGTCAGAAATTCCAATTTGCTGATTCATCGATTCCGCTACATTGACCGAGATTTTTTATACCACGTTGACACATATAAGAATGAGGGAGAGCGATGTTTTTTCTCCGGCTGGTCCCTGGACCCACTGTATGGGTTACCAGCAAAAGCCATACTGCTATTTGATGGGCAGCTATTGAAGAAAGTTGTCAAAAGCTCCGTGCATCGACCAGACGTTGCTATTGTTCACTCTACTTTTATCGATTATCTCGGCTTTGAAGACACCACATCAGAAACTGCCGGTGATGTAGACATGCTTTTTGTCACACCAGATGACAAGGCCTTTGTTTGCTCACTTGACGCCAAAGAATGTGGCACCCGAACATGAGATAATCTAAGTATGTCGTACCTTTCCAGTACGAAAACCATTCTCCTCGCTATATCAGATTGTATTTTGGACTTCGAATCAGCGTCCAAATGTTTTCATCACCACCGACACCCTCCAAAAAAGTTCTGTGTTGGTGAAGGACACTTAATCCTTGCGCTTCACAAAAAGAAATCATTTCCTCATCTGAGACCCAAGCGTAGCGGAGTCTTTCTTGACGACTAAGCACCACACCTTCTGTTTTGGAGTGAATACTGAACTCATACTCCAAATCCGTAAAGCAGTCCTCCCAGTGCGCTACATGACTCAGCGACCTGATAACGAGGCAAAGTTGTTTTCCAAACGAATCAGGTATAGCTACCCTCAAATCGTTCTTCACGAGCGCTTCTTCACCCAGCGTTTTCATCAGTCGCACTTGGGGAATCGTATGCAGTACCGCTTGCGCGGTTGTTTTCATGTGCTGTCTGACAAGACCTAAAGCGCGGTATCGTTGGAAAGGAGTAAGCAAATGGTTAAACGCATAATAAGGGACAACAACAAGATCAAACCGGTCGTTTAAATTGAAATCAGAAAGATCACCTTGCTCATACTGTATTCGACGTTGAATCTTGCTTGTCTGCATTGCCAACTTCGATCGTGCCAATTCCAGCATGCCTGCCGACGCATCCAGTCCAGTGACTTGATACCCCGCTTCCGCCAACCCCATTGTCACCCGCCCAGTACCACAACCCAGCTCCAGTACCTTGCCACCCTGCATGCCGCCAATCGCTGAATAAAACTGAATATCACCCGCTATGAATTCACCACAGTAAATATTTACCAGGTCATAAGTGGCAGCGCTAAGGCTTCCTCTGGCGTAATAATCAAGCATAAATCATTTGCTTACAAAGTAATCTCACTGCGGATTAACTACGCAATCGTTATCAGACGAAATTTCCAGGACCACATAATCAGCTTCAAACCAATTTCTCGAGAAACCGTCATCGCTTCGAGCAACGCCTGCACCGTCGTTCCATCAGAGCGCTTTAGTGCCTGTATCATTTCAGAGATCGCTTCCTGGGTCACCTGAGAGTTGATCACTGCGTAGTTTGCCACCTTCAGAACGAGCAGAAACTGCAATTTCTCTGCATAATCCGAACTCAAATGTACACGACAGCTGAATGGCAAAGTTTTGCTGGCAAAAGGCTGATACCTCTTATAAGGTGACTCGAACGGCGGCCACGCTCTGCTTTCTTTTTTCGATAATGCCATTCTGAGCAGTTTTAAATGATTTGTTAACTCTACGTATTGAGGCAGGATTACCGACCAATCATAGCGTTTTGCCCGAATGCGGCTTGCTTCGCTCATTTCAGCTCTTAATTCGGCACTTGCAGCAAGTTTTGTTATAACGGCTTTCAGTGCCACAGGATCGACAACCGTCGTCAAACTGAGACCACCAATGTAATGGTCGTAGCTCTCTACTCCCAGGAGATAATCTGTTGCAGAACCGTCATCACCTCTAAATGCTGGAAGCACAGTAGAAATTCGAAATCCCTCGACGCCGTCTTGCACGAGATCCCTATAACCGCTCCAGTCTGACACGACCACAGGCAAACCGGCTGCCATCGCTTCAACCACAGTTAGTCCAAAAGTTTCTTGAATGTTATCCGATAGAGAAACGAACACATCACTGCTTTGCCAGGCTAGCTGATACCGCGCGTTGTCACGCCCATCCAACCATACAAATCGAACAGAAGGTGCCAATGCTTGCTGGGCACAGAGATAGCTCTTTCTAACCTCTTCATTTGGATAGCTTCCTGCTTCAATACAGACGACAGGATTATCCTGAGCTGCTGATTCCAGCGCTTGATAGAGTGGGACCGGGTTGCCTTTGGAGTGAAATGCCAACCGACCGGCAACCAAAAACACCGTTTCGCTACCAATGCCGAGCACCTGCCTCGCTCGTTTCTTTTGATCACCCCGAAACGACTGTGCAGCCACATCAATTCCCAACGGAATGACTGGCAAAACCGGATCCACAAATTTCGTGGCGCCCACCATTTCTGCCCAATAACTCTTCACCTCTTCAAGCATCTGGTGAACCACAGCGTAAGCTGCATTGGACGTGCAAACCATGGCATCCCACGGCTGAAAGGGTGGCAGAACCATCGCGCTAATACACTCCATCGAAGCTTTTGAACTGAGGCTGTGGGTTACCCCAATGAGACTGTATGCTGATGGCGACGTCATCGACCTTAAATGAGCAAGCTCCCTGGTCATCGGCGATGGATAGTAAAGCGCGTGTTGTGCTGGTGTGTGCGTTCCATCCGGGGAAGGCTCCCAAATGACCTCACCTTTAAAACCATCTCGCTGCAATGTGTCCATCAAAGTAGCGCCCCTATCTTTGCGACCACAAGCAAAGATACGACCCGCAGGCCAGTACCGGGCGACACCTCTCAGGAAATACACCCCCGCCATCTGCCTTCCCATCAACAACTGATTTGTTGAAAAGGCATCTTCCGAATAAAATATACTGAATGGCGGATCCGAAGGGTGTGAATTCCTCATTTTTGCGCAACAGCCACACAAAAGTGGTAATCACCCAGTTCAATCAGCAAATCATCTATCAGCAGTATCAGATCCAGAACTACTTTGTCTTTCTCTTCATCCATATTCTGAAGTATCTGTCGCAATCCCAAATGGTAAACACTTCCCCCGGTGGGAATAACGTCAGCATCGGGAAAATATTTCAAGATCGCAGAGACAATATGTTCACTATCAGCTGCTTCAGTTGGATCCTTTTCTATGAGTTTTTCTTCATTCACGCGCTGAGTGAGTCTTGCGAAAAGTCTACCGCTCACTTGAGGATTCTGAAAAAAATGATCCGGCAGTAGCGCCCGTATTCGATCATTGACATCTAAACTCAAATTAGTCCATTGAAACCGGTTGGGTCCGACATAATCATCCATAACAAAATATCCACCGGGTGCCAAAACCCGATAACTCCAGTCAACAGCAGCTTCTGCGTCCAGCATATGATGCAGAGCAGCATTCCAGTAAACCAGATCGACATCGTGCACATCGGGCATTTGCGTACTGTCCACAAGATAAAAATCTACCTGTGACTCCAGCCCCTTTTTCAGAGCGAGTTCTTTCCCCTGTTCAATACGAGCTTGAGATGCTTCGAATAAACTGAAATGTTGTACAAGCCCGATCTCCAGCAGGTGCATCTCTTTCGCCCCATTTCCACAACCAATTGATACACCTCGCTGAGCTGGCCGGGTTCGAAAGATATCTTGCAGGCGCTGCACAAATCCCTTCCCCTTTCCAGGCAGGTCCCTCCCACAAATTTTCTGGTTCTGATGAGAGGTTATTCGTTTGGAAGCATCCCATCGCCCGGAATTGGCCACTGCAGGCGCTTTCTCTGTGCGTTGTGACCAATACTCGCCCCCTTTCACCACTTTACCTCTTAAGCTTTTAACAATAAGTCATATCAACGCTTCTCAAACGTTGCTAACCGACGATATAAGGCAGCACGATCGCTGAGCTGCTTGTCATCTTCAGTTTGTATTCTATCCAAGGCTTTTCTCGCGTCCGTGAATCGCTCACTTGCGATAAAGTAACTTGCAGATTTCAGTTGAAAAAGACTGTTTCGCTCTAAAGACTGCCGAATTGCAAAAAAATTGATTTCCACTTCACTTTGTTTTCCAAGCAAAGAAAACAGACAGAATTCAATAGGTTTATCTGCCAGTTCGGCTTTAGATAAATGGGCAACTACTTCATTACCCGAGGGCACTTCACTGACTACAATTTCATCTATCTCTCCCTCAGGCAAGTCGACACACAGTTTCCCTGGCTTCCCACCATAGGCAACCAGCATAGAAGGTAAAAGCCCCTTATCACCAGAAAATTGCAACCAACAGTTTGTTTGCGTTGAGATCAAAATAGACCGGGGCTGAAAGCCTTCCAGTCGAATCGCGTGCCCTGTTTTGAAAGTCCATCCCTCATCTTTCAACAATGAGGTCGATACTGAGAAACCTTGCTGGCTTTGTACTTTGCGAACGGCAAGAGAACCTCCAAAGAGTTTGGAAACCGCTTTCTTGTAAACAGTTTCATACGCTACGACAGGGAAGGGGTGAAACCGGTCTTCAAAAAAACAATCCAGTCCCAGCCCCATCGTCTGACTAAGTTGTTGAATAGGCTCCGAAACATCAATAACTTCAACCCCGTGCTTTCGAGCCAAACTTCTTTGGAAATCTGCGGTCGAATCTTCACCATTCCAGTATCCCCTTGCCGGTGTGATAATCAGGTAGGGGTGGTGGTTCGTTCTGACCATATCCAGAAGCATCTCGAAGTCTTCTTGGCAATCACTTCTGGAGCGTCTTCCAATTGCAGAAAACAGCTCGTCGTTCACACAAAAATCCAAAAAAACCGGTTGGCCTTTTTGAATCGGACGGGATAGTAGCGTGTGCAACCCATATCGGGATGAACATCCACCCAGCGAATAATTGTGAAATTGAAGTCCAAAATCTTCACACAGCGTAGCCAGCGCGAGTGAAATTGACCCTTTTTTAATCGAGTTAGATGTACCTATCAAATATATATCGGTGAACACCCTATTTTCCTATTTCGCCTTTCTCTTTAATTTCCAAAGTCACTCTCCCTTAGCTTGCAAATCAGCTGCACTGAGTAGCTTTCACCCCTCATCGGCCATTTTTAGCACCAGCACATCCTGAAAGGTCAGCCCCGCTTCTCTACCACACCAGGTGCCATATTCAATGGGTCTAGACAGGCAAAGCCCGGCTTGGTGCATTACCTGCATCAAGTCTATCTCTGAATAGGCAATACCCACTTCAGGGTCATTGGGGTTTACAGTGAAACACCCATTCAATTGATATTTAAAACTGAGGGCACTTTTCGGAGTCAACATCAATTCTTCGGACTCGCGATTCAGCAAGAAAAACGTGGAAAGGCATCGACCTCCTGATTTCATGACCCGCGTAATTTCTCTAAGATAGTTAGTGAGATCTTTCAACGACATATGAGTGAAAACGGAGGTTAAGAAGATAAAATCGAACGTATCAGCCTCAAAAGGAAAACGGTAAATCCTCGCAGGTATGCGTCCACCGGGATTGTAGTGCTGGTTATAAACATCCGTGTGCAAAAAGTGAAAGTGATTGAATCGGCTGGCAATTTGACTGTTGCACCAATCGATACCTGCTTTAACGATATCAATCCCCCAATACTGCCCGGGATGCTGTATATAGTTCGTCAGCGGGATTGCCATACGCCCTAACCCGCAACCTACGTCTAAGACACTATGGCAGGACTTAAGTCCACCGGTCTGTACAAATATTTCCCTGAACTCCCTACCAACCGATAAAAAGTCTCCGGCACCGACAAAGTTCATACTGTCTGGTGGTATCATTTCATCAAATTGGGCATCCGTCTCACTTTTCATCTAGACCATCCATCACGCAAATAGAACGTTCCAGCATTTGAGCATACAATTGTTGGTACAGTACAAAGTTGTCCCTTTTCACCTTAAGACGCTCTCTACATGCATTGTAAACTTGTTCGTTCATCGCATGCTCCATTACTGTCGCCAACGAGCCCGCATTACCTGCTCTGAACAAAAGCCCTCCCCCTTCGTCAATTTTTTCCCTCACGCCTCCGATATCCGAGCCAATCACCGGGCGCCCTGATGCCAAAGCTTCCTGAATAACAATCGGTGAGTTTTCCCACCAAGTGGAAGGCACAACCACCCAATCTACTTCAGACATCAGCGCTGGAAGCTGACGCGACTCATATCTCCCCTTGAAAGAAACCGTCGTATGACACTCACGGAGTAGGGTCTCATACTCGTTCCGGAATGACTCCGACTGCCTGTCCAGATTCGCGCCATAAATCTCAATGTGTACCTTCTTACGAACACTTTTCGGCATTAGCTTCACCGCCTTCAACAGCACGTTCACCCCTTTGAAGGGCGATATCTGACCAAAGAAGCCGAATTTCCCTCGCGCTTGCCCTTCTCCCAACGTTCTTGGTGGAAGCACATCCGGTAGGTCCAACAGGTTTTCTAGCACAGTGATTTTATTTTCCGCCAAGCCCATCTCGCAATAACGACTTTTAAGAAAATTGCTGGGGGCAATGAAGTGATCAATATATGAAAACTGATCAAGAATGAATTGCTTTCGTAAAAAAAAGTCACCACTTGTATGCTGTGGAAAACATCGATGGCAATCTGCTGGACTGGCCTCGTAACACAGCTCCGATTCGTTAGTGCGTACCATGGTGCCATAATGCATACACATTCCCATGTATTCGTGAAGAGTAAAAATAAGTTTGGCGAATGGCGCTGCCTGCTTTAGGGATCGAAAAATTTCAACCCCAATACCATAGTAGTGGTGGACGTGAATGATGTCCGGCTTAAACTCGAGAACGAGTTTTTTAATCTCCCTGTGCACATGGATTGCGCCAGGGTTGCTTAAGTCAAACAGGTTGTGGATACCGCAATGAAACAAAATCTCATCTGGTGACCTCACTGAAAAAACGGTTCCCGGATGAGCTGCGGTGTCGGTGCGAGCAAGCAATAGTGCCTTCATCCCTTCCTTTCGACATCGATCAAATAGATTCCACGCAGCAATTTCACCACCGCCTTTGTTTATCGCAGGGTGACCATGCACCAAAAATAGTATTCGTGTCATTCCAGAGAATCCCTTGATTGTCTTTCCTTCGACGTCGCCCGAAATACCCGGTCAAGTCGAGACTGGTAATACACAGCATTCAGCAATGTCAGCTTGTTTTTCCAGGACAAGTCACCCACTTGGTTCTGGGACTGCCTCTCTAAATGAAACAAGCAAACATCTCTTGCTATATAGTTAGTGCAACCATAGTCCTGAACTTTCCGGCACAGGTCCGAATCTTCAAAATCACCCAGGAAATAATGGGAGTCAAAACCGTCTACCGCTTGAAACGTGGCTTTTCGAATCAAAACACAAGCAGCAGTGACCATATCCACGATTTCAAGTGCTTGGGTGTTAGGAACCAGTTGTTCAGGCCAGCCTTTATATGGATGATCATTGAACGTAACTCCCGGAAATTCAGGCAATGTCCGCGGTACCATGCCATCATGTTGAATACTGCCGTCCTCATAAAGAAGGCGAACACCTAACAGCCCAAGATTCTCAAGCGTGCTCGCGTGCTTCAATAAGCGGTCTAACCACTCCCCATCCACAGCCAACACGTCGGAGTTTTTCAGGACCAGCCACGCCGATCGACAGTGTTCGACCGCAATATTGTTGGCTCGTGCGTATCCCACGTTGTGCTCCAGTTCAAGCAGGGTAAAATTGAGGCCAAATGTTTCATGCAACCACAGAGAGAGATCCCATGCTTCAGACTTCAAGCTCGGGTCATCCAGCACATAGATAAGTTCTGCTCGTGTTAAGGTCTTATATCTCGCAAAATTTGACAGCTGGTATTTCATGAAATCAATTCTGCCGAAAAGAGGAATTATGAGAGAGATCTGAGGATTCTCCACAGGTTCGCCAAAATCATGCCGCTTCACGGTACAGTCTTTCTCGGTTTCAAACACCTCTTTTAATATCGGATGGTAGATAGGTAATACAGCGGTACGGTGAAGCTTGTCTCGATGATTCCATGGACCAAGCAAAGCAGACAAACTCGATCGATCCAGGTTTTTTGTTTCTTGCGGCTGAAGTGTCAGGCTTTGATGATTAGAAAAGCGAAATTTGATACTCATTGCTTCCGAATGCCCGATGGCAAAACTTTCGTCAAAGGAAAACAGAATTAAAAAACCACTCTCATTGCCGTTGCTGTATACGGCGTACTCCTTGGGCACATCCTTCCGCTGAAACCGCATCACCTCCGCTTTAGAAGATACAACCTTCGACTCACTGTTTAGAAGGTCAATTCCCAGAATACTTCCGTCGTGAACGCTCCGCCCAATTGCTACGGAAACACCCGTCCCTCGTAGAAATACTTCACACCATCCTCTCGGCAACTGTTCCACGCAGCTATTTTGGCTGGTTTCTCGTAACTGGCCATCTTCAAATATTACAGTTGTGATTGAGGAAACTTTATCTTCATCCACTGACCGGGAGCTCCTTATTATAAAATACAGATTGCAAAAAATTACCAAATTACAATCATGAATCAAACAGCTGCAGCAATAGGTTTTTAGTGTAGCCTAAATCATATTGCGGGAGGCTTATTTTTGCCAATCGTCCTCAGCTGCCGCCAGCATTCAAGAAAAGATGCCGCATATGTTTGCCCTTAAGTATTTCAAAGGACTGGCTATGGACGTCAACCTGCACGCCATTGAGCTATTAAGCTAAACGTTCCGCAGAGATGGATAAGACACAAGCTTCAGTAAAACAAAGCCTGGGTGTAAAGAAAATATGCAGAGCAAAAGTGACTGAATCACAGGAGTTTTGGTTGACTCGTCTACAGGTGCAGGGTTCAGTCTAAGCGCTCGACAAGCATGGGTAACCGTTATGTTTACTGTGACACAGCTCGCCAAACGTTTTGACCTGTCACGGTCAACCATTCTCTACTATGAGCGGGAGGGCCTGCTGTTACCCGCTCGTAGATCCGAAAATGGCTACCGATGGTACGGTAAAAAGGAAATAGACCGATTACAAGCGATTGTTTCTTATCGGTCTTTTGGTATTCCTGTCGCGCACATTTCGCACCTGCTTGATCGTGCCGAAAAATCTCATGCTGAGATTCTGAGAGAACACTTCAAGGAACTGGAGCGCGAGATTCAAACACTTAGAAACCAGCAGAAGGCGGTTATCGCTTTACTGCAGGACTCTAACTTGTTGGAGAATACGATGGTAACAAAAGAGAGATGGGTTGAAATCATGCGAGCGTCTGGCCTGGATGACGAGGCGATGATTAAATGGCATCAGAAGTTTGAAGAGATGGAACCGGATGAGCATCAGACGTTTCTTGAGTCTTTAGGCATTGGAGACGCTGAAATAAAGCGCATCCGGAGTATGTAATCAAGCCTGAACGGCTCATGCGGCATAATGCGCTGAGCGCATGCTTTTGACAGCAGAGGGCGGACTCCCCTGCCGATTCCTTGATATACCCTAATATTGAGGCTCATTCCAGGATTGAGTGCCCTTCCGCCAATGACATGGCAGAACGAGGCAAACACTGACACGCCAGCGTGCGCCCGGAGTCGCGCTCCCCGGGGAGCAACCCCGGTGGCTCTGGCTGGGTTAGCGTATGCTCGCCCGTCAGCACCTGCAGGGCACAACAGCCACACTGGCCAACGCCACAGGCATGGGGTAAAGGAACGCCTTGTGCCTGCGCAGCTTGCAGCAGGGTCTGGTTTTCTGCCACAGCAAGTGAATGCTGTGCGCCATTCGCCAACGCAATAGCCACCTGGTGCACCTCCCCACGCGCTTCCACCACCTGGGGGGTGAAGTCTTCCACCAGAATCTGACTCTGCGGCACACCTAAACTCTGCAAGGCTTGCACAGAAAGATGCTTGACGCCTTCGGGCCCACAGATGTAAAAGCGACCAAACACCGCATGCGCGTCTTCCTCGACGAGGCCTGCCAGAATTTCCGGCGTCAGCCGGCCTGTGAGCCCTTGCCAGGAGGCCGGTGCCTGCTGATAGATTCGGGTCACACGCAAACGTGCGGGATAACGTGCCTCCAGTGCTTTGATCAACCAGCGAAACATCTCTGCATCGGGATGCGCATTGGCGTAGATCAGATGCACTTCTGCACGGTCATCCCCCAGAAGTGCGGTTTGCAGAATCGACAGAATCGGTGTGATGCCACTGCCACCGGCAATGAGGGTGACACGACGCGCATCTCCGGGTTCGTAGACAAAGTCCCCAAAGGGCCCACTCACCGTCAACTCATCACCAATCCGCAGGACATCATTCAGGTAACTGGACAATACGCCCCCGGCTACGCGCTTGACGCCAATGGACAAGCGATTCGCATATACCGACTCGCACAAGGAGTAACACCGTGTGACACGCTCGGTGCCCACACGTTGAGTTACGGTCACGTATTGTCCGGCACGAAACGGCAGGCTTTTCCCCCGTTGATTCGCAAACGTGATCGCCACCGAGTCTTCTGTTTCTCGCTGGATATTCTCCACGCGTAAGGTCAATTGATGTGTACCGGCCAACGAGGAAGGCTGATGTGCAAAATCAGACTTGCCATAGCCGGGCAAGGTCTGCTTTTGGTTGTGGCGAAATGGGCTGAGGCGTAAAGGCCACGGTTTCAACGCTTCGATCGGGGCTTGTTGACGCTCCAATTCAGGCCGGATCACGTCAAACACGCGATGATAGGCATACCAGTTCACCCGCGGATACAAATGATGAATATGATGATAGTTTTGCCCCAGCGTCAGGAATCTGAGGCCGGGAAACAGATACGTCCGTGTGTTTTGATAACGGTTTTGCTGCCCACCCGGTTGATGTGGCACCCAGTCAAAGAGCATGCCCAGTACAAAACTCGCCAGAAATGCCGGCAACACCCCCAGCATCAACACTTCAGTGCCCCAGCCGGCAATCACCATAATGACAATAAAACTCAGCGTACCCGCATAGTAGATACAGGAACTGCGGTGTGTCGCGGCAATCACTGGGTCTTTACGAAATCGGGTGACGGTGAGATAAAAGTAGTTTAGCGGTAACGTCAAAGCACGCGGCGCCGCCTGCCACCAGCGATGACCTTTCACCCAGTGATCCGGATCTTGATCCGGGCTGTTGGTAAACGCATGGTGATAATCATGAATACGGGCAAACAAACCGAAAGGAACAATCAGGAAGGGCAGCGTGGTCGCCCAGCCCATTGCCCGCTCCCAGGGCTTCATCCAACGCACTTCGTGGGCGATGTTGCCATGCCCGGCTTCATGAGCCACCGTAAACGCCAGATAAAGCAACAGCGTGGAAATAAGCATGCCCTCAAATAATCCAATCGTGCCGGAAAACCACAGAGTGAACAGGCTGACATAGCCCGCGACCACGCCAGCAAACAAACCCAGGGTTCCCCAGGCAATCCCCGTTGCGTAATCCTGCCAATGCGCCGTATTCAAGTCATTCACCGCAGTCGCCATATCATCCTGAGACAGTACTTTTACATTCATTGTCGTTCTCCAGCCAATCATCAATCCTGTGCGTATGTTAGCGCACGTGGAGATGATGATTTATCATATCGCGCCAGTTTCTAACCATTTTACGCCATATTGACTATAATAAGATCACCATTTTTGGATGAAGCGCTGAAACCCATGAAAATTCCCTACATCAGCACGAGCTTCCTGACGGGCTATTCGCGGCTCGTCTGTGCGCGTGGGGGCGACCCTGCCGCACTGTATGCGTCGGTCGGTCTGAGTGAAGCCAATTTTACCCACGAGAATCTGTTGATTCCGTTTGCACAGTTTGTCTACCTCCTCGAAAACACGGCGGACCAGCTGAACTTCCCGGACATCGCGCTCCAAATGGCCCGTCAGCAGGACATTATGGTGTTGGCCCCGCTGGGCCCGATGCTGAATCGTTGTCGGGATTTGTCCGAAGCACTGGGCGTCATCATCAAGTATCTGCGGTTTCTGGTTTCCGGCTACCAGGTGGACATCCAGGTGCGGAACGAACACATGCAAGTGAGCTTCCATTGTGAGATTCCGCAAATCAAACAATTGGTGCAGTTTCAGGATTACGCGCTAGCCAGTGCGGTGACCATTCTGAACGAATTATTAGGGCACACCCACCCGATTCGCGGCTGTTACTTCTTGCGGGATGAGCAGGATGCGGCGCGCGCACGGCAATACGCGAGCTACTTCGGGTGCCCGGTGGCATTCGCAGCCAATCAGCTCTCCATCACCGTCGACAGCCGGATTCTCAAGCAGGATATCGAACCTATCGTGAGTAAACTGGCCAACCGCATCCATGATTCGGTGCAGTTCCAGTCCCGGGACTGGATCAATCAGGTCGCCAAAGTGCTGAGCTATACCCTGACCAACAACACCTGCAACATTCGCGATGTGGCCGCCGCCATGGGCTACAGCCAGCGCACACTCCAGCGTAAACTTCAGGAACAGGGCACCTCCTTTCGTGCCCTGCTGGACTCGGTGCGTTTTACGCTGGCAAACCACTATCTGACCGAGAGCCAATACCGCCTCACCGATATTGCGTTACTGCTCGGATACAGCAATCAGAGCGCATTCACGCGCAGTTACCATCGTTGGAGCGGCGTGTATCCGATGGAGGTTCGCCAACAGGTGGCGCGCGCTTCCGGCTAGAAACTCTCGCCGATCCATCGACCCAGATGTTCACCGCAAGGATCATCGTCCACCCAAAACCAACTGGTCTGTGCACAGAACTCCGTCGCGCCAGATACGGCCAGTGCCGGCGTCAGGTAGATATCCAGGTAATTCATCGGCGTAGCATTGAGCCCATATCCGTCGCTGTCATAGCTGACGTCCTTCAGCATGACGCGGATATTGGAACCTTCACGTTGTAAACGAAATCGAATGGTGTGTCCGTAGCGTAAACACGCTGTGATGATGGAATAAGCGGTCGCTTCATCGACCAGCCAGCTTCGCCCGGCTTCCGGGGTTATAAATCGGGGTTCCCAACGCATCTCACGTTCTCCTGCCTTTCACGGTGGATCAAATTGCCTGTATCAGGCCTCAAAGCAGGGGCGTCGAAGATGACTGACGGCGCACCTGCTGCATCCATCTTGATGTTTGCTCGCGGGTTTGTCGCTCAACTCACCTCCTCACACGTGGGTGTCTTGGGGAAAGATTCGTGATTCCCTTCAGTGTATGTCGAAAAATCCATCAGGGAAATTAAATTTTTGCAAGATTGTACGGACCTGACGGGATTTGACGCCAAATGTTAACACTGATAACATTCAATTCTCTTGTTTTTGTCGCTCGAATTACAGACAGGTGAAATCCATGCAGTTTCAAACCCTAATGAATGAAGTCACCGGCCCGCACTGTGAAGTCACCATTTCAGAAGACTGGGCGCAGGGTCGCTCAACGTTTGGCGGTTTAGTCGGTGCCTTTGTATTGCAAGCGATGCAAAAACACATCGGCGGGGAACGCCTGCTACTGGATTTCAGTGCGTCGTTCGTGGCACCGGTTTTTCCGGATAAAATGCAGATCCAGGTGAGCACCCTCCGTGAAGGCGGCTCAGTCACGCAGTTGACTGGTCAAGCTCTGCAGAACGGTGAAGTGAAGTTCATCATGCTGGCCACGTTTGGTGTGGCCCGCGCCTCGGCGATTGCACACACGGCAGCGCGTATGCCACAGGTACCGGAACGTTCGAAGTGCCAGAAACTGCCCTTTCTGCCCAACGTCACACCTGAGTTCATCAAGCATTTTGATATGTACATTGCCTGGGGAGGCCAACCCTTCTCAGGCACACCCTCGGAGGTGTTCGGTGGCTGGGTCAGGCTGGCCGAACCGGAGCCCGAAATCACGCTTCCCCATGTGCTAGGCTACATTGACGCCTGGCCACCTGCCACGCTTCCCTGGCCAACCGCCCCCTGCCCGGCAAGTTCGTTAAGCTGGTCGGTGCAGTTTATGCACCCGATGCCCGCTGTTTCGCCGAAAGATTACTGCGCCTATCAGGCCAGGCTGGATTTTTCAAGGGATGGTTACGGCTTTACCCGCGCCCATCTTTGGAATGAACAGGGAGAACTGCTGGCCATCAGCCAGCAGACCATTGCGGTGTTTGATCAACGTTAGCTTCCGTCAATTAGATTCCGGCTGAAGCAAACGCTTCTTTTGCTGATCAAACTCCTCGCGCGTGATGGCGCCGGCATCCAGCAAGGACTTGAGTTTGGCGATGCGATCCAGAGCATCCCCGTCGCCGGGCCTGTTCCCTCCGGGGTCAGAATCTTCAGTGTCGGAGGTTGCGCCAAAAAAGCTGGCCACCTTACGAAACACGGCTTTGATGCCACGCCAGATTTTGGGCAAAAACCAGATCATGAACAGCACAAACAGCACCAGCAGCCCGATAAAAATCATGGGGTGATTCAGCGCTGCCCACAGTCCGGCCACCACCGCAACATCTTCCGTGATCGATGCCGCCCAGTTGGAAAATGGCTCCGGCGAGGTGTTAATCATCACACGCGTGCCTGCTTTGGTCGCGTGGCTACCCGCCGCGAGGCCACCCCCCATTAACCCGGCGGCAACTTCCAGGGCCGGTGTCACATCACCCACAGCAGAGGCAGCCAGCATGGCCCCCGCTGGAATCCGGATAAAGGTATGAATGCTGTCCCATCCGGTATCCACACCGGGGGTTTTGTCCGCAAAAAATTCGACAAAATACATCAGGCCGGCAACCCCAACCACTAAAGGGTTTTGTACCACCTGCAAAGACTCCGGCAATGCAATATTGCCGGTCATACCGCCCAATCCCAGCACCAGCACCGCCGCATAGAGATTGATCCCACTGGCCCAGCCAACACCCATGGTTAACGCCAGGGTACTGGCCAGTGCTTCAAATTCGTTCATTGTTGATCCTTTTTTGAACAGGCGTATTGCCCACCCTCCGAGCATACCTCAAGCGGTACTTGGCTTTCCAGTGTGAAACCCGTGTCCCACTCATCCGGGCCTGCGTTTATTGCGTATACTTAAGGTTGCCATGTCTCGTGCCGCATTACTCACTCATCCACAAGGAGTCATCATCATGCAAACGACCTGTCGAACCGCCCTATGGAGCTTTCTTGTCGCCGCATCAGCCGCGCCTGCCCTGGCGGGAGAAACCGTGGTCTATCATCACAATGACCAAGCCTACGAAGGCTACTTTACCTCTGCAGGCCCCAATGCCCCCACAGTTCTGCTCATCCACGATTGGGATGGCCTGACAGACTACGAAATCAAGCGCGCAGACATGCTGCAACAGGCCGGTTACTCGGTGTTTGCCGCCGACCTGTTTGGCCAAGGCGTGCGCCCCACGGAAGTGAAAGACAAAAAACAACATACCGGTGAACTCTTCAAAGACCGCGAAAAGATGCGCGCGTTGATCCAGGCGGCGGCAGACAAAGCCAGCGCTCTGGGCGCGAATACCGGCAACGCCGTCACCATGGGCTATTGTTTCGGTGGCGCAGCAGCGCTGGAATACGCACGAGCGGGCGCAGCGATGAAGGGGTTCGCGACATTTCATGGCGGACTCTCCACGCCGGAAGGGCAAGACTATTCAAAAGCCCAGGCACCCATTCTGGTGTTACATGGCTCGGCGGATACCGCCATCCCCATGGAGCAGTTTGCGGCCCTCACTAACGAGCTGGAATCAGCGAGCGTCCCTCACGAAATGGTTTCCTACAGCGGCGCGCCGCACGCCTTCACAGTTTTCGGAGACGACCGCTACCGCGAGGATGCGGATAAAAAATCCTGGGCGCGATTTATGGCGTTTTTGAAAGAGCGCACGGAGTGACCCGAGCCTTCGGGTCACTCGATAAGCGCGATCAATCTTTCATCGCGTACTGGCCTTTGAGCACAAATACGTTGTTTTCCCAAATGCGGTTGAAGCGCGCCGCATCGGGTACGGGCACCTGAATGAGCTCACGGGCCAGCGTTTGCTGCGTTTCGGTGTTGCTGGGCTTGGTCAGAATGTTGACCGCATAGCGGGAGAAATCCCGCACCAGCACATCAAAAATCTCGTCGACAACGTCATCCTCAATCTTCAGCAATGCCGCATTTTCCAGAATCAAATGCCCATACACCACCAGCGTGAAACAATCGCCTAGCGCGAGCAGGTAATCAATGTCTTTCGACTGTGCCTCATCTGGCGTCGCCTTGATGAGGAACGTTTTAAACGCCTTAATCTGCTGCTTGAACACCGTCACATTGGGCAGATTTACGGCATCATACACTGCCTGATAATCGTGGAACTGAATTTTACCCAGCCCTTTGGTGGGCCCTTGGTTGAAAAGAAAGTCATCGTTGGCCGGTTCCTGCCGTTTCCCGATGGCAGGAAACTCTGCCGGATTGAAGAAATAATTCTTCATGAACTTGATGATCAAGGCCATGTTCACATGCACCGTGCCTTCCAGCTTGGGCAACATGCGGATTTCATGGGCAGCGATCTCAAAGAACGGTTCTTTCTCGAAACCTTTGGCGGCGATCACATCCCACAAATGATTAATGACATCCTCCCCTTGCGATGTCACTTTCATTTTCACAATCGGATTGAAGAGCAGATAACGTCGGTCAGTCTCTGAGGCAGAACGCATGTAATCCGTCGCACGATCCGCAAAAAGCTTCATCGCACACAGGCGCGCGTAGGCGTCGGTAAAGAGCCGCTTCACATGCGGGAAGTCGGTGACATACTTGCCATACACATTACGGTTCGCCGCGTGGTCAATGGCTTCAAAAAAAGCGTGTTCACACAAGCCAATCGCGCCAAAGCCCAAATTAAACTTACAGATGTTGATGGTGTTGAGCATGTTGTCCCAGGCCTTGTCACCGCGCTCCATAATGTCTGCGTCAGTGATGGGATACTCCGAGACTTCGAACTCCGCCACATAATTCTGCTCATTGACGGTGTTTTTGATCAGGCGATAATTGGGATGCTTCGAATCCACCCCAAAAAACACATACTCACCGGAATCGGACATCTTGCCAAACGTCGATACCAGCCCGGCCTCATTGCCATTGCCAATATAATATTTATCCCCATTGGCGACATATTGCCCATCCCCTTTGGCGTCCAGCATCATGTCGGAGGAATAGATGTCAGCGCCGTGCTCTTTTTCCGACAAGCCAAATGCAAACACTGCGCCGTCCTGCAGGAGTTTGGCTGTTTTCTCTTTGATCGCTTCATTGCTGCCCAGCCAGACCGGCCCGAGTCCCAGCATCGACACCTGAAACGTGTACCAGTACGTAATGCCATAAAACGCCGTAATTTCCGCAAACACCACATTCCGCCAGGTATCCCAGCGCGCGCCTTCCGCGCCGTAACCCGCGGGAGTCATCAGTGTGGCGAAAACCTGATTCTCTTTCAAAAATTCAACAAAATCATGATTCCAGGTTTTGTTGTGCCAGTCTTCCTTGATCTTTTTCAGCCCTTTGTTTTCCATAAAGTCGATGACTTTCTGCATCAACGCTTTGGTGTCCGGGTCAAGGTATTCAATATTGTGTTGCAGGGGATTAAATAACAGCATCGGGTGTCTCTCTCATTCTTGTTGTTGTCTTCATTGACAGAAAAGCACCCCAAGCTTAGTCGAAAAGCGCGGACAGGGCTATGTTATCGGGTGGGGTACCTCTTCGTGTCCGGATTGACGCCAGTGCAAAGCGGCAATCAGTATCATACGCACCTGTCGTGAGGTTTGGGCTTCCAATTCCGCCTGCTCGGGGCCATTTGGCAAGTCCAGCAAGTCTACCGTGGTATCCGCGACGGTGGTGATAATGAGTTGTGATATGTCATTCAGGTCCTGCGCACTCAGATGGGCATACCCGGCATAGTCGCGCATATCCACCGCAAGCTCGCGGGCAAAGTACAGCAGTTCGTTCCGGATTGCGTGGCGCAGCGCTGGTGTGCCGCCGGTGCGACTTTGTGCCATAAACAGAAACAGATTCCGGTGCGCCTGCACATAATGCATGTACAAAGATACCGAGTTACTGGCCAACTCCGCCGAGGGCACCTCAGCCTGACGCGCACTGCGAATCAACCGGCGAAGCGTCATGCCTACTTCATCGACCAGATTAAGCCCTAACTCTTCCATATCCCGAAAATGCCGGTAAAAAGCGGTAGGCACCACCCCGGCCAGCTTGGCCACCTCGCGCAGGCTGATGTGCGCAAAGTTCTGCCCGTCACCCACCAGCGTGAGCGCGGCGTCCATCAATGCTTGTCGTGTAAGTCGCTTTTTTTCTTCTCGACTGGCCATCTTTTCTGCGTGCTCGATCCTGCCTTTGTAATAGTGCGCAATTGTACACTGAATTCAACTCAATATGCACCATAACCACGCACTTTTCACGGAAAACTCCTATCAGCAACTGTATTCCATTCATCATCGAAAGAATTTAAGTGTACAACTGTTGACTTAAAAATGCAGCCGGGATATTTTAGTATACAGTCGTACACTTAAATGGATCTGTACAAGCCGATGCAGGCCTTGTACCCACACGAACAAACAGGATGCCCCGCATGAAAGCTGCCCTGAACAAGCTGACCCGAACACTCTACCGGAGCGATTGGATACAAACATACAGTGAATTTGTGTTAACTGAACTTGATCCCGCTTGGTCAAAAAACCATACCGTAGCCCGTGTGCTGCACCGCCATCAGGACACGGACGCCACCATCACACTCACCCTGAAACCCAACCGAACCTTGCCCGCTTTCCAGGCGGGTCAGCACATTCAGCTGTTCAAGGAAGTGAACGGCGTGCGTCACACCCGTTACTACACCATTTCAAGCCCGCCAGAACAGCTGCAGCGTTATGGATGGTTCACCCTCACGGTGAAGCGTCAAACGGACGGCATTGTTTCCAACGCGCTACATGATGACCTGCATCCGGGCGATGTGGTGAGTCTGGGGCCCATCGGCGGCGAATTTGTATTGCCGGACAATGAGACACCGCTGCTGATGCTGGCCGGCGGCAGTGGGATCACGCCATTTCTCGCCATGCTCTCATCTGAAGCTGCGCAAGGGCGTGATATTGTTCTGATGAACTATGCCAACACCGAGGCAGATTGGATCGGTCATTCGTCCCTCAAGGACTGGGCGGCCACACACGCACAGCTCACTTACCTGCCCATGGCTTCCAACACTGTCGGCCAGCTGGCGCTCGCTCATATCGTCGACCAGGTACCCAACGCCTCTGAACGGCACTGGCTGCTCTGTGGGCCGCTCCCGTTTATGCAAACCGCCCGCAAGCTGGCGTTAGAACTCGGGGTTCCCGAAACGCACCTGCATCAGGAATCGTTTGGTGGGGTCTCGGCACACAACCCGGAAGCATTTTCGGCCAGCAACGAGGAAGGTACCGTGCAATTTGCTGACTCGGGTCACTCAATTCCCACGTCCAGCGGAGCCAGCCTGCTCGAACTCGCGGAAGCGTCCGGACTCACGCCCAAATATGGCTGCCGGGCGGGTATTTGCCATGAATGCAAATGCGAAAAACGCGCCGGTCGCGTGCGCAACCGTTTTACCGGCGAGGTATCCGGGCCAGAGCCCGCGCTGATCCAACCTTGCATTCAGGAACCCGTGGGCGACGTGGTGGTTGCGCTCTAACGCACGCACTCACCACCGTTGCACCCCAAATCACTTCAGGAGCATACTTATGCCGACACAGCATACCATCGACCCAACCACGATCGATTTCGAACAATTCGGCCAACAACTCGACGCCATACGCCACCGCATACTGGCCGATTTGGGCCAGCGTGATGCCGACTACATTCGCGGGATCATCCGCCGACAGCGCGCCTGCGAACTGGGCGGCCGTGGTTTGATCCACTTCAGCCTGACCCCCATTGGCTGGGGCGTCGGCGTCGGGTTGCTGTCCGTTTCCAAGATTCTGGAAAACATGGAAATTGGCCACAACGTCATGCATGGTCAATACGACTGGATGAACGACCCCACACTGCACTCACAAACCTACGAATGGGATACCATCTGTGACAGTGAATCCTGGCGACGCACTCACAACTACGAGCACCACACCTACACCAATATTCTCGGGAAGGATCGGGACTATGGCTACGCGGTGCTGCGTCTTACCAACGATACCCCCTGGCGACCCCGGCACCTGTTCCAGTTCGCCAATTACGCGCTGTTGAGTGTTTTCTTTCAATGGGGGGTGGGCTTGCATGAACTGGAGGTGGATAAGATCCGAAATAAAGAGCTCACATGGCGAGACAAACTCCCCTTCCTCAAACGCTTCGCCAAAAAAGCAAAAAAACAGGTGCTCAAAGATTACGTGGTGTTTCCCCTCCTGGCCGGCGTGCAGGCCCCCAAAGTGCTCCTGGGTAATGCCCTTGCCAACCTGACACGGAACCTGTGGGCGTCCACCATCATCTTTTGCGGACATTTTACCGAAGGCGCGCAGACGTTTCGCCCGGAAGACTGCGACAATGAAAGTCGGGGCCATTGGTATTATCGGCAGTTGCTGGGGTCCAGTAACTTCACCGGCGGACGTTGGCTGCACATCATGAGCGGGCACCTCAGCTATCAGATCGAACACCATCTGTTCCCGGACCTGCCAGCGCATCGCTACCCGGAAATCGCGGAGGAAGTGCACGCCATCTGCCAGCAACACCAACTGCCTTACAACACCGGGGGGTTTGGCACGCAGTTTTTGTCCGTGCTCAAACGCGTTGGTTACTACTCTCTGCCGCCTCGGCTGCAGGAACGATTGCGTACCGTCGCGTCACCCCGGAATCACACACCAATTGAGTCTGCCGCAGTAACCGGTTAGCATGGAAGGCAACACTTCATTATTAGGATACTACGATGATCAAAAGCGTATTTCGCAACCTGGAAGTCGCGAAAGATTTTATCCAAACCGCAGTAGATACCACCGTCAGCACGGTCGAAAGCGCTCACAGTGCCATTGCCGACGCGGCGTATTCCGTGATCGAGCAAAACGCCGGTGACAACGAAAAACTGCACCAATTGAAAGAGAAGCACGATGCCACTGCAGGACAGGTCTATCAAGCCATTCGCGACGTGAACCAGGCCATTGGCCAGATGGCCAGTGACTTTTTTGAAGCCGCTGAAGACGGTGCGCATGCGGCCAAAACCATGGCAGAGAACGACGAACGAGCGCCCAAGTGAATTCAGCCGTGCCGGTCAGCGGGCTACATATCCGGCACATTGCAGGCAATCGGGCACGCCCGGTACTGGTGTTTCTCCATGAGGGCCTCGGCTGCGATACCCTGTGGCAGGGCTTTCCCGATACACTCTGCCACGCCTTGGGCTACCCTGGGTTAGTGTATGATCGGCGCGGTCATGGTCAATCCGCCGCCCTTTCTGATCCTCGCACGGTACACTACCTCCATTATGCCGCACTGATGGAACTCCCCGCCGTACTTGAGCACAGCATCCCCAGCCAACCTTATGTGCTGGTGGGGCACTCGGATGGCGGCAGCATCGCGCTGATCCATGCTGCTGAACAACCTCAGTTATTGCGCGGGCTCATCACCGAAGCTGCCCACGTGTTTGTCGAGCCGGAAACGCTCGCAGGCATTCAACAGGCCGCTCAGGCCTATGCCCAGGGCAAACTGGCCAAACTCACACACTATCACGACGACAATACAGACCCGCTCTTCCAGGCATGGGCCACGACCTGGCTGGCGCCCGGGTTTGCCCGATGGAATATCGAATACCTGCTCCCCGCCATACAGGTGCCGGCCTTGATCTGCCAAGGCAAACAGGACCAATACGCTACAGAGACGCAGGTGACGAAGATTGTGCAGGGCATCAAGGGAAGCGCTACACCGCTGTTGGTGGATGACTGCCGACACACCCCACATTTGGAGCAGCCTGAAGTGATTCTGCGGGCCATGACAGCGTTTATTGACAGCTTGCCTTGATGGACTTCACGCTGAATTCCGCGGAATAACCCGGCGAGTTTCTGACACAGCCAAACTCACTTATTGCACATGCCTCGCATTCACATCGATATAGGGTTTTCCCTAGTATCCAGAGCAGGGTGAATCGCGTACCATGATCACATTCAAGGAACGAACAGGATCATCACCATGGACATCACCGCCACTGATTGCCGGGTAACCCGCCCGCCGGAATCAGATTCTCCACAAACAACCGAACTTAAGGCTCTGGTACAACAGCATAAGCACCCCGTCACCGGCCTGGACACAAAGTCACTCGCGCACACAATCGCGCTGAGCGAGCATGCAAACCAGCTGGCCAAAGACATCGAGGCCATACTTATAAAGGATGGGGCCAACCCAATAGAGCTGGCACACTTTAACGCAGACGTACAGGACGCCATTGAAACCAAACACAAAGAAGATCGATTAAATCCCATTAACATCATCCGACGCGAACTGCCGAACTGGTGGAACAGCACGGAAACCGAAGACCTGAGAAATGGGATGGAAACGACCGTTGATCTCGCCACGATTCCGTATAAATGGCTCGGTGTGGCTTTAGAGGCAAAAACAATCGTTTCGATCATTAACCAGGTTAGAAATGAAAAATTTGCCGATGCAGGAATGGAAGTCGCCTCGTTAGCGGCAGGAAAAGGGGTGGGTAAATTACTCACAGATTTCGGATCAAAAAGGGAAAAGTTGAACACAGCTATTGAATTGGCAGTAGAAAAAGCTACCCAGCAGACATTGAAGGAAGATTGTTTTGCTTGCAAGAATCAGTAAACAGGCCCAATGGGTAATTGCTGTTTCATTGTTTATCGCTGTGAGACTATTCATCGGCGCACACTCCATAGAAATTAATCTCATTCTGGGACTAATCTATGTTTTTTTCCTCTGGCAAATTATCATACCCTACCTCAATAATGAGGACATTATTACCGTCTCTCTAAACGTCAAGTTGGTGAAAGGCAAGGATGATCTCCTGAGAGCCGTTTATCTAGGTATGGGTGTCATCGTTTGCCTCGTTGTCCTTTTCGATATGTAACGGCCGAGCCAGTTGGAACAGCTCCCCACCGCAATTGGCGATGACCTGCTTTTGGTTCTTCAAGTGGAATGTCTCTAAGTTCAGCAAAAGCAGAAGTTTCAAATCACTGTATTTTATTGTTTTTCCTGATTTGTAGTGTTCTTCAAAAAAAATTTGAGGGAGGAATAGGGCAAATAGCGCTGGGGATGCTCTTACGATCAAAAAAGAGACTACTGTTACAAGGATCTATGATGAATAAGGAACGTCCCACTCCGGGTACACCTGAGTTTGACAAATGGATACTTGAGCGAGCTCAAGCCAGAAGCGATAAGCTCTTCAAGGCTCCGGCTGATTTTGAGGAGCGCGGTGTGATCTCGGGCAACACTGACGCTATTAACGCATCCGACGCAGAGTCGTTTCCTGATGAGCTCGAAGAGTATTCTCGGGAAGAACGAAAACCTCAGATTGTGAACAAAAAAGATGAGTAGGCTCAGATAACACGCAATTTTTGTTTAACCAAGCGGGTGTTCAGGATTTGGTAGTGCTCCCCCGCATTGCTACTCCTCACCCAGTTTCTTCAGCCACGCCTCTCGAATACGCTCAATTTCCCCGGTCTGGGTCATTTTCTGTAAGACGGACTCTAACGCTGGCACCAAATGGCGATTGTCCTCGTGAAGGTAATGGTACAAGGGAATGCGCTCAAGCGGCGGGAACTGGTAATCCAGCAGTTGATCACCGGACTGACGAAGATACGCCATACCCACCGTGCGCGGCGCAACCACATAATCGAACCGGTCACTCTGCAGCATTTTGAACAGGCTGTCGTAGCTGGACACTTTGACAGCGGGTAACGCTGCCAGTGCGTTCTCGGCAAATTTCACGCCGGTCACCATGCCTACGCGCTTGGTGGCGAGATCTTCCCAGGTGAGGATCGATTTTTTGCTGCGGGATTTAAACACGGTGGCTTCAATAAAGTTCACCGGTATGCCTACCCGAACCAGATTGGGGTAGGTTGCAGAGAGCTCGTCGATGCGACTCAATTCCCCATCCAAGCGCCCGCTGTTCGACGAGACCAGCGCGCGAGCCGGGGGCTGCCAATCGACCTCAATCACAATATTCATTTGCCCATAGGCAGTTTGAACTACCGCTTCAGAGATTTTCTGAATGTAGGCATTTTCGACCGACGCAAAACGTAACACAGTACCCGCCCATCCGGACGAAGCGATCAGAGTACTGACTAGCAGACAGAGGCGAAAATAACGCACACCGGCTCCTTACTTAACCTTTCCAGCTGCCCCAGGGATCGGACGGCTTGTCTGATCGTGTTCGCGTGCCCCGCTCGGAAGTACGCGGCTTTGGCGGACGACTGGCTCGACGATCATGCTGGGCCGCTTTTCGGGTGCGTTTTTCGCGCAAGCGTTCCGCATCCTCCAGGCTGAGTTCGGCCGGCTCCCCGGGTTTTTGATCATCCGGAATGATCCGGTCACGGGGAGCCAACTGAAACTGTTCCTCAGAGGCCCGTGGTAAGCTCTTGTATTGATAGAGATAAAAGCTTTCGACTTTCTCTCGGGCCCAGTCAGTTTTTTTCAAAAACTTCAGGCTGGACTCAATACTGGGCTTATTCTTGAAGCAATGGATATTGAGGTAGGCATTCAGAATTTCAAAACCGTAGTGCTCCACCAGCTCAGTGAGCAAACTCTTCAGACTCAGCCCGTGGAGGGGATTGTTCTGGTAATTGATCTCTTCTGTCATGCGTATTGCTATCTCAATGTGCTTTATTCATTTGTGGGCCGTCCCGCCCCATAGTATAACCCGCATCCCTGCTTTTTGCCCTCCTTGTTCGTTGTCTTATGGGGTTAATGCTGCCCAGCTGCCTCATCCCATACTTTGTGCGGGATTCGGAACAGCAGACAGTAGGTGACCGGCAACACAATCAACGTGAGTACCGTCGCGAAGCCCAGGCCAAACACAATGGTCACCGCCATGGAGCTGAAGAACGCGTCAAAAAACAGCGGTATCATTCCCAGCATGGTGGTGATTGCGGCCATCGCCACTGGCCTTACACGACTCACCGACGCATGAAACACGGCTTCATAAGGCGCTTTGCCCTCGTCCAGTTCTGCGCTGATTTGGTCCACCAGCACAATGCCGTTTTTGATGACCATGCCCGACAAGCTCAACAAACCCAACAGTGCCATGAAACTGAAGGGTGCGTTGAGCAGGAGCAGGCCGGAAGTCACTCCGATCATAACCAGTGGAATATTGAACCAGATCGACAATGACTTGCGCACCGAGTTGAATAAAAATACGGTGATCAAAAACATGAACAGGTAGCCGAGTGGCAATGAGGCAAAAATGTTGCTTTGCGCATCGCGCGCACTTTCGTACTCGCCTCCCCATTCCAAATGATAGCCCGCAGGCAGGGGAATGGCTTCGATACCGGCTCTTACTTTGCGAAACACCGAATCGGCCGTTTCATCAGAAAACATGTCAGGATCAGCCAATACGGAGAGTGTGCGCTTCCGGTCCCGGCGCATGATCAGCGGGTTCTCCCACTCGGAATCAAAATTGGCGACCACTTGCGTGATGGGCACATAGACGCCCCGTTCCGGGCTCCATACCGACAGACTGCTCATAGAGTCGATGCTCAGCCGCTCTTGATCCGGTGCACGCAGAATGATGGGCAACACGCGACTGCCTTCGCGGTAGGTGCCCACCTTGTACCCTTCAAAGTTGGTCAACAGAGCATCATCCAGCGCAGATTTGGTAATGCCTGCCTCTCGCGCCCGTGCCTCGATGAGCGCCGGACGAGTGACCAACACCTGATTTCGCCAGTCATGCCGGATGTTCACAGCGGTTGGCTCCTGCCGCAACACCTGAATGGCCTGGTCGGCCAGCTGTCGCAACACCGCCGGGTCTTCGCCACTGAAGCGCGCTTCAATTTTTGCGGCCGGACTCGGGCCGTTTTCCATTCGCTTGATCCGGAAAAACGCCTCGGGGTAGTGCTGCTTCAAATGCGCGTCCAGCACGGGCAGATACGCCAGAATGGCATCCAGGTCGCCCATGCGCACAATCAATTGCGCGTAGGCGGCATAGGTTTTTTCCACCGCATACGGCAACACAAACCGCACGCCGCCCTGGCCGATGGTCGAAACAACCGCCTCCACCCGCTCATCGGCAAGCATATCGTTTTCCAGTCGGGTCACAAATCGTTCTGTCGAACGAATGTCATTGCCCTCTTTCAGCCAGACATCCACAAAGAAAATCGGCGTGTTGGAGGGGGGAAAGAACACATTTTTTACTTTCGAGAAGTTCCCGACTGCAAGCACCAACATGGCCGCCACCAGGAGAATCGTGAGGAAACGGTGATGCATGGCTTTGTCCAATAACCACCGATACCCCGCAAAGAACGCGCCTTGATAGGGGTCAGCAGTTGCTTTCGAATCACCGAGTTTGGACTCGGTAAACCACAGATCGGCAAGAAAAGGGGTGAGGGTAATCGCCGTGATCCAGCTGATCAACAGCGAGATACAGAGTACCTGAAACAGCGACACGCAGAACTCGCCGACCGAATCCGGCGATAATCCAATGGGCGCAAACGCCACCACCGCAATGACAGTCGCTCCCAGCAACGGCCACTGGGTTTGCCACACCACGTTTTTGGCCGCTTCCAGCTTGGTCTGACCGCGCTGAAGCCCGATTAAAATACCTTCGGTGATGACAATGGCATTGTCTACCAACATCCCCAACGCAATAATGAGCGCGCCTAAAGAAATGATCTGCAGCTGAATATCAAAAATCAGCATCACTATGAAGGTACCCAGGATGGTCAGGAGCAGAATGACTCCCATCAAGACGCCTGAGCGCACGCCCATAAAAAGCAGCAACACGACAATGACGATACCCACCGATTCCGCCAGATTAATGAGAAATCCACTCACCGCAGTCTCAACAATCTCCGACTGATTATACAGCGTCGCAATTTCCATCCCGAGGGGCCGCATGCTGTCCAGTTCCGCAATGCGTGCCGCCACTGCCTTGCCCACATCCACCACATTCACCCCACTGGCAAAGGAGATCCCCAGGCTGAGTGAGGCCTGCCCGGCGGTGTGGTACAGGTTCCGGGGCTTCTCCTTGAACACCCGTTTGATGTCAGCGATATCCCCCAACCGCACCAAGTTCGCTTTGCCCGGCTGATTCACCAGGAGCTGACGCAAATCTTCCACACCATCCCATTCGCCCGTCGGGTGAATCCGAACACGCTCATTGCCTGCGATCACACTACCGGCATTCGACACCACATTTTGATTGCTCAGAATGGCGGACACGGTATCGGGCGACATGCCTACCGCCGTCACTTTGGCATTGTCGGCCTCCACCACGATCTGCTCCGAGGGCACGCCCGCGATGTTGACTTTCTTAACGCCGTCAATCAGCACTAGATCCCGTTGCAGAAATTTTGCGTAGTTTTCCAGTTCACGATAGTCAAAGCCATCACCGGTCAGGGTCAGGAAAATCCCGAATACGTCGCCAAAATCATCAAACACCGTAGGTGTACGCACGCCCGGCGGCAGGTTTTCCTGCTCATCCCGAATCTTGCGGCGTAACTCATCCCAAACCTGGGGTAGCTGGTGGGAAGGCACATGCTCGGACATTTCAATGACAATCTGGGAAAGCCCGGCACTGCTGACACTGGTCAGGTTTTTGATATTCCCCAACTGTTGCAACGCGTTTTCCAGCGGCAGGGTCACTTCCTCTTCGACCTGAGTGGGGGAAGCGCCGGGATAGTTGGTGACAATGGCGGCCTGTTTGATCGTAAACTCCGGGAATTCCAGTTGCCCCAGTTTGGTAAACGAAATGCCGCCGCCAATCAGCAGAATCAGCACAAACATCCAGCTGATGACTTTGTTTTTGATGGAATACTCTGCAAAGCTCATGGCTTAAATACCCCGCTCCCACTTCAGGGGCTTAAGTTTCAGCCCTTCGTGAATGCTGTTGAGCCCGGCCACGACGAGCCGCTCACCGCCCTGCAATCCACGCACGACTTCCACACCCGCATCCCGGATGGCACCGAGGGTGACGGGCACAGGTGAGGCCGTTTGAGTGGCTTCTGAATACACCCACACCACGGTTTCACCGTCACTGTCCCGCTTGATCACCGCCTGAAGTGGCACGACAAATTGTTGGGTATGGCGTCCGGAAACCATGTCCAGATCAAGGGCCAAATCACCTGACATACCCGGCACCAGCCAGATGTCTTTGGGGGCATCAAGCGTGAATGTAACTGCATAGGTGCGGGTCGCGGGATCAATCTCACTGCTGTGTTCTTTATACTGCACAACAAACTGCTTATCTGGATGACCGGGAAACGTCAAGACCGGCCGAAATTCCGGCGGAAGACCATCGCGACGCGCCGTCATAAACAGATCTTCCGAAATCTGAATCTGCACATCCACCTTATCAATGGATTGCAGCAACAGCACCGGTTGCCGCGGTTGGACATATTGATGGTTTTTGACGTACATACGGGCAATCACCCCCGAGAAAGGGGCTTCCAAACGCGTGTACTCCACCGAATTACGCGCATGAGCCAACGCCGCTTCCGCGGTTTTCAGTTGGGCTGTGGTCAGGTCAAAATCGGAATCCGCCACCAGCTTGCGCGCGAGTAACTTCTTCGTCCGTTCAAAATTTGCCTGGGCTAAATCGAAATTTGCTTCCGCGTCGCGTAACTGGCTGTTGGCATCCCGGTCATCAAGACGCGCTAGCGGCTGACCCGCCTGGACCAACTGCCCTTCCACCAATTTGAGATCAACCAGTTGCCCCGCCAGACGAAAAGACATTTCAACCGACTGATTGGCCAGCGAGGTTGCGGGGAATTTCCGAATCTGGCCGGTGCTGCCCACCTCCACCGTGAACAACTTGGCGGGGCGCACTACCTCTTGCGTCACCGAAGGCGCGTCTTGCTGCGCATTATTACAGCCGGTCAATACTACCGGTATTCCGACGATTGCCACTGCCCAACCCAGCCACGTTGAAAGACGCATTTTCACCCCCGATTTATTAAGCTTGAACCTATGTGCAACCTACCGTCATTGTTGCTTGTCCTCATTCTACTCAGGCCCCACCGGAAAATCCCTAGCAAATCGTGCCAAATATCAATGCAATTGACCGACTCGACAGGATATTCCACTGGTTCCCCGGTCAAAAAATGGCTACAGTAATCGTTTATCCCATTGTTCAGCCGCTAAGGAGCCAAATGATGCAATATTCTCGTCTGGGAAGCACCGACCTTCAGGTATCACGAGTCTGTCTGGGCACCATGACCTGGGGAAAACAGAATAACCAGGCGGATGCGGACGCCCAGATTGCCTATGCATTAGCGCAGGGGGTGAACTTTCTGGATACCGCAGAAATGTACGCCGTACCTCCAGGCCCCGACACCTATGGCAAGACCGAAGCGATTATTGGTGACTGGCTGAACCGTCATCCGGAAAAACGCGACGACATCGTACTTGCCACGAAAATTGCCGGGAATGGCATCCCCTGGATACGGGACGGTGCCGACATTACCGGCGAAGCGGTAAAAAAAGCGGTGGACGATTCACTGCGACGCCTGCAAACCGATTACATCGACCTGTATCAACTGCACTGGCCCAACCGAACCTCGCCACATTTTTCCAAGCACTGGCCGAACAAGGTCCGGTTTTCCGACGTGCGTACGACAGACCATTTAGAGCAGATGCTGGAAATTCTGCTGGCTCTGGATGAATGCGTCAAAGCCGGGAAAATACGGCATTGCGGCCTGTCAGATGACACGCCTTGGGGCATTAATACCTATCTCCGTCATGCGGAAAAGCACAACTTGCCACGCATGGTCTCGATACAGAATGAGTTTTCGCTCATCCACGCCAAAGATTGGCCCTACTTGATCGAAAACTGTGTCCGTGAGGATGTGGCTTTTCTGCCCTGGTCACCGCTGGCGGGTGGAGCGCTGAGCGGTAAGTATTTGAATGGCGCACGACCCGCAGGCAGTCGCTGGACACTGTCACAACGCAATGGCTTGTTCCGGGATAATCCGCTGGCCGAAAAAGCCATTGCGGCCTATGTGGGCGTGGCTGAAAAACATGGCTATACGCCATCACAGCTCGCTCTGGCCTGGGTAGATCACATTGACGGCGTTACCTCCACCATCATTGGCGCGACGACACTCGAACAATTGGAAGAAGACATCGCGGCATTCAGCATGCCGCTGTCGGAAGCGGCACTGGCGGATATCCACGCGGTCTTCCGTGAATACCCGGTGCCTTTCTGAACATGGGATTGATCAGGGGTGGAACCTGCGTCTAAGGGCGGTAAGCAACCTTAAATCTGTATTTTTGATTCGCATCAGTATCAATGTAGAGCATATTTCCTACAATGTGCACTTGGATTTTTCAGGTCGCCCTATGGAAGCTTTCATCACCTCAACCCTTACCGTCAGCCTGGCGGAAATCGGGGACAAAACCCAGCTGTTGTCGTTACTGCTCACCACGCGTTTTCGTAACAAATGGGCCATTATCGCCGGTATTTTGGTCGCCACCCTGGCCAATCATGCCGCCTCTGCCTGGCTGGGCAGCTGGTTGGGGCAGTTTTTCCAGTCCAACTGGGGCCAGTGGTTAATTGCTGGCAGCTTTATCGCCGTTGGGCTCTGGTTGCTGATTCCGGATAAAGAGGAAGAAGAGTCAGGCAGATTCGACCACTATGGTGCCTTCCTCGTGTCGACGCTTTTGTTTTTTCTCGCAGAGATCGGGGACAAGACTCAAATTGCCACCGTGTTGCTGGGGGCTCAGTATTTGTCGGTTGTCTGGGTGACACTCGGCACGACCCTGGGCATGCTGCTCGCCAACGTACCGGTGGTTTTTCTGGGGGAGTATCTGATGCAGCGCATTCCACTGAATGCAACTCGTATTGCTGCAGCGGCGGTCTTCGTCGGGATAGGGATCGTAAAGATCGTTCAAACACTTATTTATTGAGACGTAAATAGTCGTGAATGAGTGTTTCGATCAACTTTTGAACGCTGGTATCGTTTTCAATCGCGTGAATTTTCAGCGCTTTTAACGTCGCTTTATCCAAGCGCAACGAGGTGTTTTTTTTACTCTTGGCTTTGTCTTTCACATCGGGCGCGTTTGGCGATGGCGATACCGGGCTCACCGCCTTGGCGCCCTCCGCCCCTTTTTTCTTACTGCGTTTTTTTTCTTTCATTCGAGTGTCTGCCACCTGGGAACTGGCCTGCATTATACCGCCGAATCGCTGACTGTGGCAGGCTCAGGCGCGAACACACGCGCCAAAGGCTGATCAGCCCAGGGCGCATGAATGGGCTGATTACAGCTTCTTCTTCAATTTTTTAATCTTTTTCTGCTGTCGGGCAATTTTTCCTTTGCGCAGTTTGATTTCTTTTTTGATTGCTTTTTTATTCGCCATGAAGGGTTCTCCTCGGTTTCTTTCATGATGGTATGACGTCATTACGTCGCCTTATTACCCTAGTCAGACTTTTCACATTCTGCAAGCCGCCATATGCAATTCCTGTCACACGCACTCCCCACGCTTGACATACATGCATACGCATGTATAGTAAAAGTATGGACACAATAAATCATTGCCTGAATCTGGAATTACGCAAAGCGAATCGAGTCTTAAGCCAGCTCTATGATCGCTACTTGAACGCTTGCGGGCTGAAAACGAGCCAGTTTTCCGTGTTGCGCGCCGTTTACCTGTTAAAAACTACGACCAATTCAGAGCTACAGGACGTGTTGGTGCTGGATCAAACGACGCTGTCACGTGCATTAAAACCGCTCATGCGTGATGGCTTGATTGAGTCCAGACCCGGCGCCGACCGCCGGCAGAAGCAGCTCTCGCTCTCCAGCAAAGGGAAGGATCTGTATCGCGAAGCCAAGCCACATTGGGAAAATGCTCAGGCTTTTGTCGCGCAAAAGTTAGGGAAACAATCGCGCATGGACTTACTGGATCTCAGTCATCGGGTCATAGCCTTAAAGGACTGAAAAATTTCCACAAATACATGTATACGCATATATAAACGAGGACACGACAATGAACATCCCATTAACCCTGTTTCGAACAAAAAACCGCGTCATGGGCTTGCTCCGCCCACGCCATACGGTTCATCAAGCGCAGAATCTGTTTCTGACCCCCCGGAAGTTTCCCGCGAAAGCCTGGGAGGCCGCCAATGAACAAACCGGGAGACGCATTGCGCTCGACAACGGTTTGAGTGCAGTTTCCTGGGGAACTTCGCATCGGAAGGTACTGTTGGTTCATGGGTGGGAAAGCCGGGCGACACAAATGTCCGGCTTTGTGGATGCGCTGCTTGAACGCGGTTTTCAGGTGATCGCCCTGGATGGCCCGGCGCATGGTCATTCGGCGGGCGAGCAGGCGAATATTTTCCTGTTCAGCCAGGCCGTGGGTCACGCCTACCGCACCTTGGGGCCGTTTGAAAGCGTCATCGCTCACTCCATGGGCGGCAGTGCCGTGTGTAAAGCGCTCGCTACCGAGTCCAGCCTGTCAAAAGTGGTATTGATCGCCAGCCCGTCGTCAATCCAGCGTGTTCTGACCCGATTTTCCGCATTTATCGGCCTCAGCGCTAAGAACACCCGCCGTTTCGTTCAATCCATTGAGCAGGTTGTGGGGCTGCCCACGCAAGCGCTGGATACAGCAACAAACATCAAAGCGTTCCGCGCCGAAGGGCTGATTATCCATGACCGGGATGACGCAGAGATACCCTATGAAGACGCCCTGGAGATCGCCAGGAACTGGCAGTTTTCTCGATTGATCACCACACAGGGCTACGGCCATCGAGCGATCATACGGCAACCGGAGGTATGGCAACAGGTGGCTGAATTTTTGGCATAATTACATGCATATACATGCAGCTACTAAGACACAAGACCAATCATCACTAAAGGCCTGGCTAAAAAGCAATGGACACGCCGTTGTCCACAATGGTCAGGCTGGAGGGTGAAAACATGGCCATGCCGCCACTGAGCTGTTTGATATCAAACAGCACGATGACCGGTAAATCCCGGCCAAACATGGTACGAATGTTATTGAGGGTGTCGTCCATCCCCGTGATTTTGCCTGACAGCACGTTCAACTTCTCCACACGGGGCTTCACCAGTTGAAGCTGCTGGGTTTTAGCATCAAACACCACCTGACCCCGGATTTTCCCCGCAAGCAACATCGTTTCTTTGCCGGAAGCCACATCCATTTTCAAATCCAGTGACATGGCCTGCTCTTTGGCCATGAAGCCCAGATCCGGCTCTTTCAATTGCACATGCCAGTCACCCAGCATGACCGGATAAGGGAAAAACGGCTGAATCGCCACCATCATTTGTTCTTTACTGACGGTGAACCCGAGTGCGAATGCCAAGTGTCCCCACAACAGGGTAAATCCAAACACAGCAATGCGGAGATGACGCATGTTATTGTTCCTCAATATAGGGCTCCAGCTTTTTCAGCGCACGCTGGTAGCGCATTTTTACCGCGCTCAGGCCCGCACCGGTGATGGAGGCGATGTCTTTAAACTCCAGATCAGAGATCAAACGCAACGCAATCACGCTTCGGTCTTCCTCTTCCAGGTGCGTCAACAATTGATAAAAACCGGAGGTATCACCCACCAGCGCGCTGGCTTGATCGCCGTCGCGCTCACTTGCCTGATCCGCGGTTTCCGGATTCAGTTCATCATGATCTTTCCGGCGTCGGATCAATGAGACGCATTCGTTGTACGCGATGCGATACAGCCAGGTTTTAAACGTACTCTCGCCGCGAAATCGAGAGAGATGATGGAACACACTCAGCAACACTTCCTGCAGTACATCCTCGGCGTCATGCTGACTGCCGCAGGTGTTGCGGCAGAAACTGAGCAGCGCTTTTTCGTAGCGCCGCATCAGTTCTTCGTAGGCATTGGACGCATGGGGGAGTTGTTGTCTTGCGAGGACGACCAGTTGTGCATCACTGAGTTTGTTCAGCGCGAGTCGCGCTTTCATTCATCTCCGTCGTTGCGCGTGCTGAACACGCTTTGTATCAGCATGGCATTCGGAATACGCTTGACCTGCTCCCCGACCTGAATCAACGTATTCACCGAGCCGACGGCGAGCACAATGCCTTCCTCGCCCTGATAAACAATAATTTCACCCGGCAAAATCTGCTCACGCAGATACACACCGCTGATCAGTTGGGAGGACACTTCTTTGGCACCCAACCCAAACGAGATCGCTACCGCCAGCCCCACGGTGGCCAGCACGATGGCAAAGAACAAATCAAACAGACCCGTGGAGATGTCCAGCTGATTAATGGCCAAGGACGCCGTAATCAACAGCACAATACCGTAAACCACTTGTGACACGGCTTTGGCATAGTCCACACCAAAGTGTTTCATGGTGCGGCCTACGCCACGCTTCACGTGGTGCCCGATGAACATCCCGCCCATCACGACCGCAATGGCACCCAGCATTTTAGGCAGGTAAAGGACGATTTGATCCACGACGGCAGAGATGCGCTCCAAACCGAGCGTTTCGGCAGCCGATAACACAATCAGCAGGATCAGAAACAGCTTGATGAGGCCGGCCACGGCTGCACTGGGAGGCATGTCCACACCCGCCGCCTGCATGAGATTCACCACCCCGATGCGCTCGCAAAGTGTATCCGTGCCCATCTTTTTCAAGCCGATGGACACACCACGCCCGATGAGTCTCGCCAGAATCAATCCGACAATGACAATCACCACCGTCGCAATAAAATTCGGCAGAAAAACCGCAATCTTGCTCCAGAAGTTACTCAGTGCCGTGGTGAATGCCTGCGTCCAGGAATCCAGTGTCATGATTTATCTCCCTGTTTATGCCCGACCGGGGAAAGTGATGAAGCCCCTTTGGCCCGTTGAATCTGGCCCCACATTTTGACCCCAAAACCGGCGACCAACACCCACAGCAGGGCGGTGAGAAACCCCAACCCTTCGCGGTAAGCCACGGCTTCATGGGCCTTGTTGACCGCTGTGTGTACCTGGGAAGGCGTCAGCTCGGTTTCCAGCTCATTCTGCGCCAGTTTTCTAAGTGCCTGTTCGAGTTCTTCATCACTTTTCATGGTTATCTCCTCGTGGAATATCTCACTGCGTCTGGGGATTACCCGTTAACGATGAGTATCTCCACCCGACGATTGGCTGCACGGCCATCATCGGTTTCGTTGGATGCCAAGGGACGCGTTTTTCCATAGCCTTTGCCGGACACGCGCTTATCTTCGATATTACCGACATCCACCAGGAAGCGTCCAACTTTTTGGGCGCGCTCATCTGAGAGTTTCATGTTGAGACTGTCAGATCCCCGATTGTCGGTATGACCAGACACTTCCACGGACGACGCCGGGAACAGCTTCACTGCCTGAATGATTTTGTTCATCAACGGGAAGTTAGAGGACTGAATTTCACTCTTACCGGACGCAAAGCTAAAACCATACGCGCGGATCAGCACATTGTTGCCCTGACGATAGACTTCCGCTTCCTGCGCATCAAACAGGCCTTGCACAGAAGCGAATTTTTGCTTGATTTGCTCTTCCTGCTGACGTTCTGCGGCCGTTTCAGACTGCAATTTAGCCAATGCCTGATCCTTGCTCGCCAAGCTCGCCAGATACTCCGCTTCTTTTCGCTCCAGAATAGCGCGGTAACGGGCCTCGGTCTCCGCCAGTGTTTTTTCGTAAGCCGCTTCCTTATTTGCCAACAAGCTGCTGGAACTGCTTTGCTGCGCGGTCATTTGGCTGGCAAGATCCAATGACTTACCCTTCAACGACGACAAGCTGGCCGCGATGTTATTGATCACGGCTTTGTTGGTCATACTGAAGTCCACCTGACCGATAACGGGAGACACAGCCCGGCTCACCTGATCCTGATACCAGAGGACGATTTGCTCATCGGTCATCTCACTCTGCTTGAATTCCTTGATCACCTCGGTCACCTGGAGCGCGCGATTGGCATACCAGCTGGCCATTTGGGCATGATTGGCCGCTTTGTCGGTCGCAGTGCGATCAGTTTCCAGCACTTTTCTTGCCAGGGTTAACTCTTCCTGGGCCTTTTTCAACATCACCGGCGAGTAATCGTCCGCATCGGCAGACACCGCTTTGGCGATGACGCCAGCCGCTTCAGAAGCGGTGGTACTTTTCAGCGAATCCAGCTCCAGCGATGCATAGCGCTGCGCCAGGGACTGACGGTCTTCACGCACGTCCGCCAGCTTCCCCTTGGCAATCAGATCGCCAAACTCACGCAGTTGCTTTTCTGCTGACACAAACTTGTCCGCATATTTTTTGTCCGCACCGGAAGTAATCGCACGCTCTCTGGCCAACAGCACCATCGCCAGCTCATCTTTGGCTACCGCAGTGGACTGCACGGCCTGTTGCAGGGCGGTAGAAGCATTGGCCGCGAACACACGCGCCTTATCACTGCCACCGGCTGCCCACTGATTGGCATCATCAAACCCTTTTTTGGCTTGCGCGTACAACGAAGACGACAACAGGCTGACTTGATTTTCTTCCGCCTGGCCCAGCGACTGGGACAAGGTCGCCAGCTCCGGAAATCGATTGGCCACTTCCTTCTCGGTCAGCTTGACCTGTGTGGCGCAACCCGCGCTCACTGCCAAAGCCATCGCCACTGCCAATTTGAAACGCTTCTTCATTGTTATCCCTCTAATGTGTGGTTGAGATTATGGGGTATAGACGCCCCCACCGTGCAAAAAGTCACACGGCTTTATCAATGGTTTTCAATTTTGCCTTTTTCTTGTTGGGCACATCTTTCTGATGGATGATCGGTTCCGGCTTGTCCGCCTTCATCACGACAGGCTTCACACTCACCGGGTCCAGCTGGGCGGTAATCCCTTTCAGCAACCGGCCGAGAATATCTGCGCCGGTAATGATGCGGGGCTGTTCCCCCCACACCAGCACGGCATCAAACTCGATGGCGCTGTCATGCTGGGCATCATCTGCCGATTCTTTTGCCTTCAGATGCACGATCACATCACCGATGGTCACATCAGTATCTTTCACAATCAGGGGGCGATGGCAGAAGTGATACGGATCAAAAGGATGCGCGATATCAAACAGCGCGGCGCGCAGCGCGCCATCCGCATCCATCAACAAATGGGGTTCACCCTTTTCATCCGCAAGGATAACCCAGTTGTGCCCACTGGCATTGATTTGCTGGAGGAATGGATCGGAAGGATCGCGCGTGACGTCCGGAATTATCGGTAAATCGACGCGGGTAGGTAATCGAATGATCGACACCGGGTCCACCACTTCGCCTTCCTGAGATACCTTCAAATCATCAATCGCCAGAAAGTTCAGCGCACCGATGCCTTCTACGTGATCCACATCGGCTTCGTCGGCCTCCACGTGTTTCCGAATCACGCGCTTAAGATCCTTTTCCCGCAGATAATCGATGCCTTCCTTGCCCAGCCAGCCATCCAGAATCAGCGCCGCCGGTTTGGCCACCGGGAACAGCACAATCTGATAGAAACGCATCACAGGCGCTAACAAAGAGGCCATTTGCAGCGCATGCCGGGAGAAATAGGCCTGCGGCAGTATTTCACCACACATGGTGATGAACACTGTGGAAAACACAAACGCAGACACACCCGCCAGCACCGAGTCGGACAGCAGCGTGAGCAACACGTTAATGCCCACATTCCCCCACAGAATCGTGGTCAACAGAAAGTTGGAATCTTTGCGCATGGCAAGAATGCGTGCTGCCGCTTTGTTGCCATGCGTGGACTCCACCTCCAGCTGTAGCATGTTCAGCGAGAAAAACGCCAGATTCAGCCCCGAAAACATGGCCGATTGGGAGATACAAAAGAGAATCCCCGCCCAGATAATAATGTCAGTACTTAATTCAAACATGGTTCCATTTTCCACTCTTGACCCGGCCGGTTAAATCAGGAACAGTGTTCCCAATCCCAGAAAGGCCACAAATCCCACAATGTCTGTCACGGTGGTTAATATCACCGAGCCGGACAACGCGGGGTCCAACTTCAACCGATCCAGCAGGACCGGTACAAACACACCCGACAACGCCGCAGCCACGATATTGACGAGAATCGCCAGGCCAATCACCACCCCAATCATCGAGTTGCCAAACCACAGGCTGGCGACGATGCCAATCACCACCGCCCAGATGATTCCGTTCAGCCCCCCCACACTCAGCTCTTTCTTCAGCAGTGCCGCCAAGTTGGCAGGGGTAATCTGCCCCAAAGCCAGGCCGCGTATAATCAGGGTCAGCGTTTGACTCCCGGCAATGCCACCCATACTGGCAACCACCGGCATCAGCACCGCCAACGCCACCACCTGTTGCAGGGTGGCCTCAAACAAGCCGATAAACCAGGAGGCGGCAAAGGCCGTTAACAGATTGATTCCCAGCCAGACCGCTCGATTCTGCGCACTTTTCCGTACCGGGGAGAACAAGTCTTCGTCCTCGCTCATCCCCGCGTTGGCCATCAGCTGGCCTTCGTAGTACTCGTTGACCAGTTCACTGGCCGTACCAATATCCAACCGGCCCAGAATCTTTTCCTGCTCATCCACCACCGGCAGCGCGGCAAACCCCGACCGCTGAACTTTCAATCCCGCATCGACGGAATCGTCCTGCCCGTGAATCACCGTGAACTCTTCTTCACTGAGATCCACCAACGGAATGTGGTCCGGCTCGCCCATCACGGCGGAGATCTTCACCGCTTCGGAAAACTGACCCGCACGGTTGATGAGATAAATCACATCGGTGTAATCCGGGTGTTCACGTCGCAGGAGACGCATCGCATCACGCACTTTCGCATTGTGCGGCAACATCAGCATGTCGTGGTCGACCCAGTGACCCGCCTGATCGTCTTTATACTCCTGGGCACTGCGGAACCAGGCTTGCTGCTTTTCATCCATCTTGTGAAAAGCACGGTCCACCACGCGGTTCGGTAACGATTCCGCCAGCTCGATCAGGTCTTCGGCGTCCAGATCGGTCAGCAGCTCGTCAATCTCTTCCCGCGTCATCGCATCCAGGATGCTTTCCCGCGGATCGCTTCGCATGTCCACCAGCACGTCGAGCTTGTCTTCAGCATCGACCTTCTGCCAGATGTCGAGACGCTGCTCCAGCGGCAGAGATTCCAGCAACAGGGCAATTTCTTCCGAATCCTGCGTAGCAAGGATGGTTTGTACGTCCCGTGTCTGGTTTTCAGACTCGCCCGCTTCCACCACTTCTTCGATCAGATCAGCTAATTCGTCAGTCATCTCGTCTCCTCACTGTGAACCCGGGTGGGTGTGTTGGCTGCTACCATACCTTAAATCACTTGATCATAGGCAGATAAATTGTTCTGGCGGATCAAGGCACGCACGCGACGAATGTACTGCTCGCCAAGTTCAGAGTAATACTTCAGGCCTTTCGCCAGTTCAAAACCGGAAAAGGCCACCGGTTTGGTCGGAAGGTGACGCATCTTCCACCGCTGTACGCGCAGCGCTTCATATTGTTCTTTACGGTTCAGGTTCAACATATAGGCGCGCACCGAAGCATTGACCGTGTCAAATCGCGCCAACTCATGCGTCGCTCCTTTGGCCCGTTTTTTCGGCACAATGCCGCAGCCCTTTTCGAAACACCAATGACCAAAGAGGTTATTGGCCTGACGTGCAAAGCGCGACGTTCCCCAGGAAGATTCGAGTGCGGCCTGGGCCAACACCAACGACGGCGGAATCACATCCACTTTTTTCAGCAATTGCTCAAAGAAAGCCGGCTCTGTTACGGGCTCCACCACTCGGTAATCCGCCGCCACCGCGTTCAGCCAGCGTTTTTCCGCTTCCGAAAGCTGGCCATGAAAGGCGTCATCGCGCAGCGCTTTAATCTCGGTACGAATGGTACGTACCCGTTCATTCTCTGCCTGAATCACCGGTTGCATTAATTCAACAAACCGCGCCTTGCGGGCACTCGGATCTTTCAGTTCGCTCAATCCACTCAACTGAGACAACGCAGGCTCAGAGTCTTCTGCCAGATCAGGCAGGGAAGAACCGCACCCGACGAGCCCGGTCAATAGCAGAATGAGCAGTCCATTGAGCAAGTGATGCATTTTCTTTTCCTCCTGAGAGTGTCGATCAGAAGTGGGTAGACGACGCCACCCATAGAAAAGTCACAGGTGCGGTGCAAAATTTTTTGCTCCCGGTCGCCAGAACCACGGGGAGCAAAAAACCGGGAAAGAAATGCGTGCCTACACGACGTGCAAGTCGGTCTGTGCGAAGTCCTGCACATCATTTACGGTGATGATTTTGGCGCGACGGATAAAGTTGAAATCCGTCGCGGTGGCGGAGGAATAAGCACCCAGCATAGTGGTGTGAATCAGGTCACCATTTTTCAAACGCGGTAATAAAATATCCTCAGCCACAACATCGATACTGTCGCAGGTTGGGCCGGCCAAAACCGAGGACACACGTTTGCCTCTGCGTTTCACCACATCGATGGGGTAGTCCATGTGGTCGAAGATCAATCCGCTGAAAGAGCCATACACGCCATCATCCAGGTAATACCACGGCTTGCCTTCACGCACGGATTGCCCCATGACCGAGCACACACCCTCCATCGCATAGGCCACGATGAATCGACCCGGTTCGGCCAACACATGCAGGGTATCCGGCAAATCCGCCAAAGCTTCCCGAATGGGCGCACAGAACGCGTCTATGTCGATATGACAACCAGGGTAGCTGACCGGGAAACCACCGCCAATATCCAGGGTGTTCAACACCGGCAGACCGGCTTTTTGCACCGCTGCCATGATCGCCTGGCACTGTTGAATCGCCACCACATACTTATCCGCCTGAGTGGTTTGTGAGCCCACATGGAAACTCAATCCTTTGATACGAATCCCTTTTTTATGCGCATAGCGGATGATCGAGACGGCTTCCCGGGGCGTACAACCAAATTTTTTGGACAGGTCTGAAAATACCTCTGCATTTCGAAAACTGACACGCAAAAGAAGTTCCACGGAGTCGCGGTAATCCACAAACTTGTCAACTTCGTTTTTGTTGTCGACCACAAAGGTGGTGCAGCCGTAATCCAGCGCATACCGAATGTCTTCATCTTTCTTGATGGGGTGCGTATGAATGGTGGCATCAGGTGTCACCCCTTGATCGCGCACGATATCCACTTCACCGCTGCTGGCCAGATCAAAACTCGCGCCTTCTGACAACAGTGTCGACACCACGGCCGGATGCGGAAGCGGTTTCAAGGCATAGTGCAATACCACGCCCGGCAACGCACGCTGAAGACATCGGTATTGCGTGCGCACACTGTCACAATCAAGAATCAGCAGAGGGGAACCATGTTGTTTCACCAACCAGGACAATTCGTCCTGACGCGACATGTTTTTTTCGGAAACCAGGGAAAGGGGGGAAGAGACAGCAAATTCGTTCACGGGCGTTTTATGTAACCTCAGCAATAGTGTCACATCGGCTGTGTAGAGCAGACGATTGAGTGACGTTAAAGACAAAATCTTCAATTTCACTCCTGGATAGTTGCTCTATCGCCTTGTCGCACGAAAGCCAGAAATTCGGCGCTGTACTCGGATTGGCTATCTACAAGAAGTGCGCGAATAATATAAAAATTTTTTGGGAATACAAGAGATGCCGAACAAAAATCACGGGGCATTTACAAAATTTCGCAATTCGGGAGTTTACCGGGTCAAAAAGGCGGGGGTGCGGGCCTTCGGAATCTTTTCGACGAAGTGGAACCGGGCAAAATGATAGCTCGGGTCGAACCCGAAAAAGTTGAGGTGCATCTGCGCCAGTTCTTCCCGGCGATAATCTGCCAGCGGCTTGGCGGCTTCATCCGCTGCCCGTTGTTGACGCTTGTGGTGAATCCATGACGCCATCATTTCCGCAGACCAGCACTGCAGGTCGCGATGTACCGCCTGCTCCATCGCGTCGGGTGTCCCAGGCACCACCACATCAATCATGCCCAGCGATTTTGCCTCCGCTGTACCCATAGGCAAACGCGCCTGCATGATGCTTTCTGCGTGCTGCAGGCCCACCCGTTTCGGCAGGAGATACGTCCAGTATTCCGAACCATACAAATTGCCCATGCCTTTATAGTGAGGGTTCAACACGATCCCTTCACGGGCGTAAATGTGATCACAGGCAAGGGCGAGAAACACCCCCCCGGCGCCAGCGTTGCCTCTCAGCACCGCCACGGTGCGCTTGTCTGTCGTGGTAATAATCGCCTCACACAGATCGTTCATGGCCTGGATGTTCTGCCAGGATTCGTCTGAAGGGCTCTCCGCCGCTTCGATCAAGTTGAGGTGCAAGCCGTTAGACCAGAAATCAGCACCGCCCATCAGGACAATGCTGTCCACATCCTGTTCGGCCAACTGCTGATACGCTGAGCGCAACGCCACACACTGCGTTGTGCTCATGGCACCGTTGTAAAACTCGAAGAAGAGGTAACCGATGCGCCCGGAGAAGACGACACCGATCTCCCTTCCCTGCAGAGCGAGTGCTGCAGAAGGGGCTGCCCCGTCGGTCGCTGACACAACAGGCACTTCATGCTTGCGCTGTGGCAGTGGCGCGCATAAGGACGGAAGCACCGTGAGGAGCACCCTACGGGCAGGCAGTTTAAAGCGCGGTTCACCTTCCGCCGGTTCGGCGATCCGCAAATGACCCACCCAGATAACCCCATCCACCGTGCGCAAGCCGAGGGCATCCCCCTGAAATGCCAAGGCCTCTCCAGGCTGGCACGCCTTTGCCTCGGCGGAGTGCCCCGCGGCGGCAGTCGCGTTGTACAGATGAAAGGCTCGCCCGAACAACACGCACCGAACGCCGGGCACGCCGTCTGCGGAATGGATTTTTCTCAACACCGTGGCCGTATCATCGATTGACCACTGTATCTCTCGATCCTGCGGCCGAACAGCATCGCGCCATTGGCCGGTCACACCGGCATCCATCGCCGCCAACGGAGTGGAGGCCTCGTTGTTGGCCAGACGCTCGAGCGTCGTTTGTACCGCCGACACCGCCGCCTCGGTCACTTCGTTGCGGTACAAGCTGCTTTTTCGGGCCCGACGCAGGGGGAAGGTTACACTGGCCCAGACCGGGCCCGCATCCATGGCGGCCTCCGCCTGCAAACAGCTGACCCCCCACGTGGTCTCCTGGTTCAGGATCGCCCAATCAAGACTGGTCGGACCACGATCACCGACAATGCCCGGATGCACAATGATACAACGCACCTTTTGCCAGACGGCGGCGGGAATGGCCCGCTTCAGGAAGGGCGCCAGTATCAAATCCGGCGCGAACGCTGCTACCGCCGCCTGTGTCGACGCGTCATTCACATCCAGCTCAACACGTACCTGGTGCCCCCATTGGCGCAACTCAACATGCAAACGTTGGCTCAGGCTATTAAATGCGTGACAGAGGAGCAATATGCGCATCAGCAAATCCTCGGCAACTGCTCACCGCTGATCCAGTCCACCCGCCTTCTGCCGCCAAACTGCGTCTGCATCTGCACAACGCCGGCGGGCGCTTCCGTCACCTCGCCCAGAATCGCGGCGTCTTTGCCCTGCGGGTGAGCACGCATGGTCACCAACAGACGTTCCGCGTGCTCTGCCGGGCAAACGGCGACGAGTTTGCCTTCATTGGCCACATTCAGCGGGTCCAATCCCAGAAACTCACAGGCCGCCCGCACTTGGGGATGAATCGGTACCTGCGCTTCTTCGATGACCATGCCTATCCGGGCCTGATGGGCCCACTCATTCAGCACCGCCGCCAGTCCCCCCCGCGTAGGATCGCGCAGACAGCGAATGTCGGGCACGGCATCCACCATCGCGGCAACCAGTCCGGCGAGGGATTGCGTATCGGAGCAGATCTCGGTGTCAAACGTCAGATTTTCCCGCCGGGACATCACCGCGATGCCGTGATCCCCCACCGTTCCGCTGATCAGAATTTTATCGCCGGTCTGACTATCCCGCACCGAGCGCTTTCGGCCATCGAGACTCACGCCGAATCCGGTGGTCGTGATGTACACCCCGTCGCCGTGGCCTTTTTCCACCACTTTGGTGTCTCCCGTAATAATCGCCACGCCGGCGACCTTGGCCGCCGCTGCCATCGACTGCACAATGCGCTGCAGATCGGCCAGAGGAAAGCCTTCTTCGAGAATAAAACCGGCACTCAAATAGAGCGGCGTCGCACCGGCCATGGCCACATCATTGACCGTGCCATGAACGGCCAGACAACCAATATCGCCGCCCGGGAAAAATAACGGGGAAATGACATGGCTGTCGGTGGCCATCACCCACTGTGCTGACGGCTCAGGACTGGGGAACTGCGCCTGATCGCTCAATTCATGTAACAGCGGATGGTCCAAGGCCGCCAGAAACAGCGACTCGATCAGCGCCGCCATGGTGAGGCCACCACCCCCATGGCTCATTTCCACAACGCCGTTCTTGAGATCCACGGGAGGAAGTCGGTATTTTTGCACAGTGTTTCCCTTATTCTTGTCGTCCATAGCTGTAGTACGCCGCACAGGCCCCTTCTGAAGATACCATGCAGGAACCAATGGGATTTTCCGGCGTGCATACGGTACCGAACAACGAGCAGTCGGTCGGGCCTTTCACGCCACGCAAAATGGCCGGGCATTCACAGGCTTTGTTTTCTTTCGCCACGGTGCGGGTCAGTGCGAACTGGTGTTCTGCATCCCAGGCACGCCACCGTGGCTTAATCCGCAGAGCACTGTAAGGTACGCGCCCCAAGCCCCGCCATTCAAATTCTTTACGCAGTTCAAATACGTCAGCCACCACCGCTTTTGCTTTTTCGTTGCCGTACTCGGTCACCGCCCGGGTAAATTCGTTTTCTACTTCTGCCCGCCCGGTGTTGACCTGCTGAATCAGCATCGCAATGGCTTGCAACACGTCAAGCGGCTCAAAACCGGCAATCACCACCGGCTTTTGATATTCCTCCGCAAAGTATCGATAAGGCTGGCTACCAATGACGGTGCTTACGTGGGCCGGGCCGATAAACCCATCCAACGCCAGCGTTCCGTACTCCCGCACCTCCGGTGAATCCAGAATGGCGGTGATCGCAGAAGGCGTCAGCACATGATTACAAAAGACGGAAAAATTGGTGAGCCCCCGCTTTTCCGCCTGCAGAATGGCCACAGCGGTCGGCGGCGTGGTGGTCTCAAAGCCGATGGCAAAAAACACCACGGACCTCTCCGGATTTTTCTCCGCGATGGCCAGGGCATCCGTGGTGCTGTAGACCATCCGCACATCTGCTCCCTGTGCCTTGGCCTTAAGCAAGCTGGTCCGGTGCGAGCCAGGTACGCGCATCATGTCGCCATAGCTGCACAGGATAACCTTGTGCCGGGTCGCCAGTTCAATGGCCTGATCGATGCGGTGCATGGGCAGCACACAAACCGGACACCCTGGCCCGTGAATCATCTTCACATTCGCTGGCAACAGGTCGGGCAGGCCATAGCGAAAAATGGCGTGGGTATGGCCCCCGCAGAATTCCATGAAATGATACGGTCGGTCCGGCTGAGCCAAGGTACGAATTTTTTCCGCGATTCGGCGTGCCAGGTCGCCATCCCGAAATTCATCCACAAACTTCATGTGGCGCCGTCTGCGTGTGACGCGTCGAGTTCGGCAAACAGTGCCAGCGTTTTCGCCGCCTCATCCGGATCGAGCTTGTTCAACGCATAGCCCACATGCAGAATCACATAATCCCCCACCTGCACATCCTCCACCAGCGCGACGGAAATGACCTTTCGAATACCGTCGAGGGCCACCACCGCTTCGTCATCAGGAAGTACCTGTTCAATTCTTACCGGAATAGCTAAACACATGCTGCACGTGATTCCTGATCAGGATGAATAAAACAAGCCCAAATACGCGGCAATCCAGAGTTGCCCGAGGCTGATCCCGCCATCGTTGCAGGGGATGCGCTCGGCCATCAGTAATTGAACATCACCGCCGTTCTCGGCTGGATACGCCTGTCTTAAGCCATCATACACGATCTGATTGAGTAAACATCCCCCACTTACCACGACCGAGCGAATACCGGTTTGCTGGATCGCCCAATCAATCCAACGGGTCAGCCCAAGCACGAAAGTGCCGTGCCAGCGCCATGCGGCCTCTGCCTTGGCAGGTTCAGAAACAGCATGCTCGACACACTGGGCCAGTGCGGGTAAAAAGTCCAGCACCCCATCGCACAGCGTAAAACCTTCCGGCCAGCCCGCGAGCTGCCCGTCACCCGCGCACCGTGCCAGCGCTTCCAGGGTCATCGCCGCCTGGCCCTCAAACGTGCTGTACTCGCAGCCCGTCAGCCAACCAGCAAACACGTCAAACCAGCGACCGGCACTGGTGGAAAACGGCGTCTGCACCTGACCGGCGAGCATCTGTCGAATCACCGGATAACCGGCGTGATGCGCAAACCGCGGCAGATAGGCCTCACCGCCTGGCATGGTAGAGAGCGCTGCCACCGCCATCCGCCAGGGTTCGCGTGCCGCTGCATCACCCCCGGGTAAGGGCAGCGGACGCAGATGCCCCAGTCGCGTGATGCGATGATCCGACAACACAAAAAGCTCGCCGCCCCAGGGCAATCCATCTTCCCCCAGCCCAATGCCGTCCAGGGCAATCCCCAGGTAGGGAGTGTCATCTTTGGGATTCCGACCCTGTTCCGCCAGCACCGCGCCAACATGGGCATGGTGATGTTGGACCCGTAGATGGGGAATGTCGTGCGACCGCGCGTAAGCCTCGGCAAACTGCGTGCTGTAAAGCTCGGGATGCAGATCCGAAATAATCCATTCCGGATGGAGTGCGAGCGACGCCAGCAAGTGGCTCACTGTGTGATCAAATGCCTCACAGCTGTCGAGCTGCGACAGATCACCAATGTGGGCCGACAGCACCGCATTCTCTCCGGATGCCACGCAGACCGTCGATTTCAACCCGGCACCCACGGCCACCACCGGCGGAAGTGCCAGGGGCAGGGTGGTGTTCTGGGGTGCCATGCCCCGGGCGCTGCGCACCACACGAGGCTGCTCACCACCCAGCCAGACGCTGTCATCGCAGCGTTCCAGAATCTCTCGATTATGGATCAAAAACCCATCGGCAATGCCGGACAGACCAGCCATCGCCGCGGCATCGTCAATAAATATCGGTGCACCGGACACATTTCCACTCGTTACCACCCACAAGTGCGGAAAAACCTGCTGCCCCCATTGATCCGCTGGCGGCCGTCCCGCTGTCTCAAAGAACAACAGCTCATGTAGGGGGCTGTAAGGCAGCATGACTCCGAGTCGATCCATCCCCGGTGCAACTTCTGGCCAGTCGGATTTAGACGTTACCAGCACAATCGGGGAGATGGGCCCGGTGAGAAGTGCCGCCTCCTGCTCACGTAAGTTAACCCATTGCCTCAGTGACGGGAGGTTGGGGGCCATGACCGCAAACGGCTTGTGCGGCCGATGCTTCCGGGTGCGTAATCGCTGAACCACATCAGGTCGGGTGGCATCACACACCAGCTGATACCCGCCTATCCCCTTGATGGCCAGAATCGCCCCCTGCTGAAGTTGTGCTGCCGCGCTCTTGAGGGGGTCACCGGCCACCGGCTCACCCTGTGCGGTCAGAAAGCGCAGTTGAGGCCCACAGCGGGCACAGGCATTCGGTTGGGCATGAAAGCGACGATCTTCCGGATGGTCGTATTCCGACCGACAGGCGGGGCAGAGTGTAAACGACGCCATACTCGTTTGCGACCGATCATAGGGAAGTGCGCCAATGAGCGTGAATCTTGGCCCACAGTGCGTGCAATTGATGAAGGGGTAACGATAGCGACGATTGTCGGGGTCAAGCATCTCCGCCCGGCAGGCATCGCAGAGCGCGAGATCCGCCGGTATCCGGGTACACGGTTGCCCGAAAGCGGTATCCCGCGATGGCCGGATTCGAAACTCTGTCCATTGGCCGGAAGGCGCTGTGGAGCGCTCTTCAATCCGATCAATATGCGCCGCTGTGGGGGCGGTCGCCAGCAAGCCGGCTCGAAAATCAGCAAGCTGATCCCTGTACCCTTGCAGCAACAGATGCACACCATCCCGCTGATTCCAGACCTCACCGGTCAAACCGTGCCGCCGAGCCAGCCGATACACAAACGGACGAAATCCGACGCCCTGCACCTGCCCGTGAATAACCCATTTTGCCTGAAGCTCCGACTCAGACACGGCCATCCAATGCTCGACTCAAGCGTGACTGAATGGCTTCTGTGGTCTGCTGCAACTGCGCCAGTTCCAGTTGCAGCTTCTGCCGTCGCAGTCGCTCCAGCCAGGCCAGCCAGGCGTCCATCCCCGCTCCGGATTTCGCAGAAATTTCTATCACCTCAATGTCCGGATTTACCCGTCGGGCGTTGGCCACACAGGCCTCGACATCAAAGTCCAGATAGGGCAATAAGTCCACTTTATTCAATAACATCAATCGACTGGCATGGAACATATCGGGGTATTTCAGCGGTTTATCTTCGCCTTCCGTGACCGACAAGATGGCGACCTTCGCATCCTCACCCAGATCAAAGGCCGCCGGGCACACCAGATTCCCGACATTCTCGATAAACACCGCATCCAGTGCCGCCAGATCAAACTTTGCCAAGGCATGCCCCACCATGTGGGCGTCCAGATGACAACCCTTACCGGTATTGATCTGTACCGCAGGCACTCCGGTTTCCCGAATGCGTTCTGCGTCGTTGGCCGTCTCCTGATCCCCTTCGATCACGGCAAGCTGCCAGGCCACACCGCCGGTACAACGCGCCTGAATCTGGCGCAATGTTTCCACCAATACGGCGGTTTTCCCCGACCCCGGGCTGGACACCAGATTCAACGCAATCACCTGCTGCCGCGCTAGTTGCGCCCGGTTTTTATCCGCATACGCATTGTTTTTGCCGAGAATATCCTGTTCCATCTGCACGATACGGGCATTGGTTGCGCCCGGCGAAGGTCGGCTCCTCTCAGGCACATCCTGAGATGCCGGCGTAAAGCGCACCAACGATCCCCGTTGCGCTTGATCCGCCACAGGCGAATGCGGGGCCTGACCGTCCAATCGCACATTCCCATGGCCACAGCCGCAGGTGGTACACATGATTCTTACTCCACTGCCAATTGAGTGATGCGCATTTGATCCCCCTGATCAATCGTCACTCGCTGACTGTGACAAAACGGACAGGGATCAAACCGCGTTTCTACTTGAAAGGATCGGTCACAATCCAAGCAATTACCTTGACCGTCGACAAAATTCAGGCGTAATTCTGCCCCTTCGGCCAGGGTATGTTTACTTGCGGCATCAAAACAGAACAGCAAAGCCGAGGGTTCCACGCAGGACAACCTGCCCAGCTCCAGCCAGATTGTCTGCACACGGGTGAAGGCCTGCGTCTGAGCCTGTTCCTCGATCAGTTCCAACATCTGTTCAACCAACGACAACTCATGCATTCACTCAGCACTCCCTAATGCCTGAGACAATAAACCCTGAATGGCAGATAACCGATGCGCATTTTCTTCCTGCAACCGTTCTGCATTCTGTGTCAACCGGGTTTGAATTTCGGGGTAAGCCGGCTGCTGCGAAATTTTTAACCGATCCAGCAAGCCAAACTGATACGCAGGCACAATCACCCCTTGTAAGCTGCTATCGCGCACGGCGTCCATCGCCTCGGCCATCTGGCCGTTCAGCGCATACCACTGAGCTAATTCAAAATTATCCTGGGGAGACAATACCGGTTTTGCCCGGAAGCGCGCAATGGCGGCACGAAGTTGCGCCACTTCCTCGGGAGTAAACGGCAGGTGGTAGGTTGCCCGCGTGGCCAACAATAGCTTGGTCGCACCATCGACCACACCGGGGGCATCAATGGCCGCCCGACTCACCTGCTCGCACACCGGTTGCGCTACCTCCAAACGGCCAGCGTGCCAATTGAGATAACAGTAGCGAAAGGCAATCCAGTAATCCTTGCCATGCCACTTGTTGGGTGTCTGGACGTGATGGCCCACTGCCATGGCGTCCAGTTCAGGCAACAGCACTTCCCATTCCAACCGGACCAGCAAGTGCGTGAGATAGCCCAAATGTACGCCCATATTACCCGCCGAACGCGCCTCCAACTGTGACCAGAGGGGATGTGTGACCGCATCAAACCCGAGAGAGGACAAATAATCCAGAATCTCTGGAAGCGCATGCGCAATCAGGGACGCATGCGTCTCAATCAACGCCAGGGCATGGGCATGTGCTCCCTGGGCGATTTCAAGGGCCAGCATCCGGCGGAATACAAGCTCCGGCGACTCCACCAGAGACAACGACGTGAGAAACAACTCCCGCGCACTTTGCATCTCCCCCCGATACGCGAGTACCGACAATTGCGCCACAATTAATCGTGCGTTGAGCGGCGCGATGGCTCTTCCCTGTTGAATCACGGGCTCCGCCCGCTCCGGTTGCCAATCTGCCAGCAGCAGGGCCAGTTTCGCATGATAGTCGGCATTGTCCGGCGCCAGGCCAATCGCGCGCTGATAGAAAAGTTCCGCCTCTTTGGGTTTGCCCTCCACTTCACAGATCCGTCCGCGCAGACTATACAGCACCGGATGATTGGGATAGCTTAACTCCAGCCGATGAGCAATCTTCTTCACCGCCTGCGCCGCTTCCGATTGTGGCAACGTTCCCTGCTCCCCCAACCACCAATAGATACCGGCATTCAACGCCATCGCCTCGGGAAATTCCGGAAACTCCTGGGTAATCTTTGCCAGTCGTGCAAGCGCTTCGGTGAGATTTTCTTTGGCTTGAAAGTCATTTCTTGCCTGCATATACCAAGCGCTTTGGACCGCTTGAGATGGCAGAGCAAACCGGTTGTCTGCACTGGGTGACGATTGTGGCTGAGGTAAAAGCGCCCACCAGGCCAAAAGCATCAAACCCACCGCGAAGGGAATCACTACAACGAATTTTACGCCCGGCCACCGTGGCTGAATCAGCGCTTCCTCCGAAGCCACGTTGGCCGGTTCAAAGCGATAGCCTACTTTAGGAATGGTGGTGATGTAAGCGTGCTTATCCTCGGGATTCAGCAAGCTTCTCAATTTGGAAATCGAGTGGTTGATCGCGTCATCGCTGACAAAGGCAGAAGCCCACACCAGCCGGGTTAAGTCATCCCGCGTCAACGTCTCGTTGGGGTGACTCAAGAAGACTTCCAGCAGCCGGGCAATTTTGGGCTCCAGCTTCACACTGCTGCGCTTTCCCTGCAGAAGCAGTTGTTCCGGATGGTAAGCGTATTCACCGAAATGCGTGACCTGAGACTCCATGACATCACCTGCGCGTCGCCTTCAGAACAGTGGATAAAGTATAGCACTCAAAATGGTCCTGACAGGTTTTCGTCAGCTTTTGCACAGCAATTTCCGGAGAAAACCTAACTCCTTGATGTGCTTAGAATCATAGAAATCAGAACTTCCTCAGGAATTCGACCGGCGTTTGTTTGCCAGTACGCGTACTTTAAATAGGCACGGTGTAAACAACATGAAATGGAGGGGAAAATGAAAACATTCAACATCGCCGCACTGTCCTCTACGGTGGCACTCGCGGCAAGCGTGGCGTTCAGCCCGGTTCAGGCAGACAACATGGACTCATACATTGAATCAGCCTTGATCAGCGTATGTAAATCCACAATGAAGAACAGCCCGTTGGGTCTGAGTCTAAAAATGTCGGAATATCGACTGAAATACGCAACGGTGGCTGAAAAAGTTGTGTGTAATGGTGAAAACATCATGGATTTTGCGCTCACTCATAATGCGCACAAAACCTACGGTTTGTTCCAGCAACGCACGCGCGGTCACGTTCAAATCAAGGATATCGCCGGTACAACCTCTGGTAAAATCTATGTCACATTCGTCGAGTAATAGAATGTAGACCGAAAGAGGAAGAAGGGAAGTGGCTTATAACAAGGTAGGATGCGAGAGAGTAATGCGGTCATCTGCGTAAACAGGTTCGCCCTCAACGCATTACTCTCCGGCGTCAGTTCAAATGCTTTAAACTGTACACTCCATATCTATGCATTCGGATTTGCCTAATCAAGTCAGACCAATCGCCAAATTTTCTCGTAACTGACCGAAAAAACAACTTGTGCAAATTTAATGTCTGTCGAACACCTTGGATTTGTACGTTCGCTTTTTAGAAGAACCAAAGTAAGCATCAGACAGCACCAAGAACATGAGAGATACAGTCACCACAACAGCTGCTATCGATGAGACAACAATGTTTTTCCATATCAGCCACGCCAGGATCATGGTCACTGGATACGCAATCAGCCCTGTCTTTACGGCAGTACCCATTGTATAAAGTTTTATCATCGACGCATTTCTGCGCTCCGGTAGTTCTCTCAGTTGTCGAGCTTCATTCGAAGCGTTTTCGATCATTTGATTGACCATATGAAGTTTAGGATTGAGCTGTTTACCGAGTTTGCTGTTGTTGTAGAAGTAGCCGTTATCCTTGCGGGTCAAATCACCACCCAACGCATCAATTTGGTCTCGTGCCCTTATGAAAGAGTTATATCGGTTCTCTGCCTTTTCAAGTAAGGCACTTTCTTCTTCGGTAAGGCTTCCTACCTCGGTCTTGCCAGCAATAACCTTTTCAACAAAATACTTTTTGTCCTGCTTGTTTACGAACCAAAGTACAAACAACAGCATCGGGCCAAATACAATAGCAACACAAGCTAACAATGTTGTACTAAACGCTAGCAATACGAACAAACCTGCCGGATTAAACTCATCACTTTTCTTTGTTTTTGCCATTCTTACCTTCGCAACCGTCTATCGAGGCAGATGATTCTGAGAGAATTAATAATCGATATTTAAATCACCATTAAGCGTGTGACCTGTGGCAGTTCTAAACTCAGCAAAAAGTGCGTTCCGCGTTTCATCTCTCTTTTGTTTTGAGGCGAATGCAAGCTGCCTGCTGCCAAATTTCCCGGACAGGGTGATATAAAACTTTCTGCCGCTTTTCCGGGAAGTGTAATTGTCAACTCTTTCTATTTCAGACAAAGTTAATGATTCGCGCTCTCCATGTGAAAAAAACTGCTTCAAGGTAAGCAATTCCATCAAGCTATTCTCGACGTCTGAGGCCGGGATATCCACCAGATCTCTCGAAGCGTCAATAAGAATTCCAAAATTGTAGGAACGCCATGTATTGATAAAGTGAACGGTCAAATATCCGATCATCAGAGGGGGAACAGCGATCACCAAAAATTTTAAGTACTTCTGATCAAAAACAAAGTGAAGGAAATAGCCACCAAACAGTAACGCACCGTATACGATGGCCGCGGTTGTAATTGTCTCTGTAAGAGCAGTGTGGAGATCCCGAATGACTCTTCCAGATAGTGCATTCAAATCAACTTGCAACAATCCTTTCTCGTTGTATGCCCAAAAAAAGCCGCCAAGATAAGATAGGGTAAAAACGATGACCAACGGCATCAAATCGACTTGTTTTGGCATAATTCTATCCAGACTACCTTTACAGCGTGATCTCTTTTTTCAACAACGCTTGCTGAACATCTTCCAGTTCGATCAATTTTAGTTCCTGATCCGTGATGTTCGAGTCCTGCGCCAATCGGTTGGCTTGATGAATCACCGTTTTTTCAAAAATATTCCGTGCCAATCTCGCATTAGAAAAATTCTTGGGTTTCTTTTTCAGCAAGGCTTTATAGATTTTGGCAATGATTTCCGTCGCTCTATCGGAAAGCTCATACGCATTTTTTTCGCAATGCAATTGCGTAATTTTTATGAGTTGTTCAGCCGTATAGTCAGGGAAGTGCAAGAATCGGTTAAATCTGGATTCCAACCCCGGATTGGCTTGCAAAAACTCCCCGATTGGTTCTTCATAGCCAGCAATGATAACGATGAGATCATCTCGATGGTCTTCCATTAACTTCAAGAGTGTTGACACCGCTTCGCTGCCGTAGTCGTCATCTTTCCCTTGATGCAGTGAATAAGCCTCGTCTATAAAAAGCATGCCCCCTAATGCTTTCTCAACGACCTCTTTCACCAATATCGCCGTCTGACCTAAGTAGCCTCCCACAAGCGTTGAACGATCGGCTTCAATAAAGTGCCCTTTTGATAACACACCCAATTCGCGATAGATTTCTCCCAGAAGCCGAGCGACCGTTGTTTTACCGGTCCCTGGATTTCCGGTTAAAACCAGATGGAGCGATAAGTCCAACTCCGGGAGGCCTCGGCTCTTGCGAATTTTCTGTACTTTAACCAGGTTAATCAGGCTTTTTGCTTCTTCTTTGATGCTGTCCAGGCCAATAAGCTGGTTCAATTGTTTGACGAGCGCTTCTACTTTCTTTTGATTGGCGCGAACATCCGATGATTTGTCAGGGCGTTTTGCCGGCGACTTTTTGCTCTTGACGGTAGCACCTTGAAACTCCCCTTTGACAAAAACCCCTGCGGAGATGACACCACCCTCCTGATTATACAACGTACCTTTGCCGTGATACTCATCATCAAGCCATTCACCCTGGTATTTTAAATCGCCATCCGGGAAGTATTCCTTACCCATGCCCTCGAACTCACCATTAATAAATTCGCCTTCATAGATACACACGCCGTTTTCAAAGGCTTGCCCTTTACCATGGGCCAATCCCGTCAGGGGGTTGATTTGGCCGGAATACACCAAATTCTGTTCGTCATCCATGATGATATCGAAAATGAGATCTGACATACCCTTCTATCCTTTGATGTGCCTGAGTTTTCGTTTGCCCGTTACCGAACCAAATTGTTGGTGTTCAAAAAGAGTATAAAGCAGAGGGGCATGCATGATGACGTCTGAATTGAGAATCATTGCCATACCCTGATCAATACAGTCAGGATACGCTTGGGCAAACTCCTTATCCTGTGCGCTTAACTCATCAAGTGATTTAAAGTCAAACGCCACGACGGTCAGCCAGCATTTGTAGTTGTTGAGTGAAAACTCAATCGTATTGGTGCCAATAGGACCATCTTTCGCGGTATTTTCTTTTTCCATATCAATCAACGTAAAGACAGCAGCAATTCGGTAGCCTTGGTGTTGCTTATCCCAAGCACAACCTGTGCTTGCTTCAATGTCAGGCATCGAGAGTTCATAGAGCCCTTCTTTTCGGATTCGCGCCGCACTGATCCCTGAGCTTCGACCACGAATCCAGGGATGGGTATGTAAATCGCCAATCATCTGGTACTGAGGAAAATATGCAGACATAATATCCTGCTTTACATACATACTCGGAGACGGGGTAACGCCATCATAGTCCCGCATCGCTGAAGTAGATGGAATGGCAAACTGGACGTTAAAGCAATGATTGCCATCTGCTTGTGTCTCGCTCCCCCACAGGGTCATAAACGTCTCAATGCCAGTCCATGTATTTTCTTCTTTTTCATGAGGGACAACGTAGGCCTCTAAACCAGAGGCGATAATTTGAGCCAGCGATGATTCTGTGAAGTGCACCACCGTAAGGGTGTTGTCGCTACTCATTACTTTTCTCAGCTTCAATTTTGTAATCGACCCATTCTTGTAGCCTTTCAATCAATTCCTTCTTGCGACCTTTTTCAGTATTGAGTATTTTTTGGGCAATTTGTTTCACCAACTGCTCAGATAAATTCAAAGAATCCAATAGGGATGCAATATCACCGTGAGAATTCCAGAAAAGACTATTGACTAAAGAGTCTACGTTGTTATTCACAACGGAGGCATCATGAGTATTTTGTTGTTCGCACAACTTGCGAAGATGTTGTTTAAGCTTTGGCAAGCCTCCGGTTTTGGTATCATTAAACAACACTCCTGAAACGGCCTCAAATAACACTTCAAATCGATCTTTCTGCGTTTTCGGAATATCTTCTGGTAACACACTATTTTTATTGTTAAGCCAATGCTCTATATTTCTGCGGATCAAACTTGCGCTTCCTCGATGTTCGATACCGAGTTTCTTTAAAAATATCTTTAGGTCTTTGATAAGCACAGTTTGTTGAAAGTGCTCGATAACTTTCTTTTGTCTGCGCCTGTTTCGCGTCCAACTTTGCCTGTACTTGCGTGAAAGAAACTCTAAAACAGCGCTTTTCTCCTCCGGAAAGATGACACAAAGATCATTCAATACATCCATGAGAGGATCTGAATAAGTTTTTAGACTGAACTCCATCCACTTATCTACAAACTCTTTATGCCTCGTGTTTAGGTTCTCAATTAGCTTGGTTAGTTCGGTATCAAACGTATCATGATTCAAAAAAAAGGCGTTCTTGTAGGCAATATCTTTATCAAACCCAAGCGGCATGGTTGGAAAATCTGTTAGCCCATTGATGAAAACGGGTAAAATCTCGTAATCGCTATTCTCTTTGCATAGTTCAATCGCGAGCCTAACTTCGTTACACACATTTTCCGACTCAAAGACCTTCTCACTAACAATCAAAAGAAAATTGCCAGCTGCTTTTATGTTTTCGGCTATCGGCTGCTCGAAATCACCCCTTCCAATTGACTTGGTGTCCAAAAAAACAGAGAAACCATTGTCTCTCAACCTGTCTGCCAAGAAACGGGCGGCAGTAGCTCCTCCCTGGCGTCGATAACTGATGAAAATATCAACAGGATCTGGCGGCACTCCCCTGATTTTGTGTTCTAAAGGGTTATCCATATCCAAGACCATTTTTAAAACTCTCTATGCAACATCAAACTCAAACGGATTCATATTGTGCAACTGCAGCCACGCCGCATTTTCATTTAACGCTTCTTTCCCCATGGTGATCAGAACATTATGCGCGTGGCTCAAATCCGTTGGCGGGTATAAAGCCTTGTCTAATTGAAGTTGGGCTTGCTCAAAAAAGCAACCAGACCGTTTGTAACGCAGGCTCAGCTCTTCATACCCCATTTGGTCACTGTAATTTTTGGTAAATGCAAAGAACACAAACGCCATGGCGACTACCAAAAGCATTTCATCCACATAGCTATCCAAAAAAGACGGAAATAGCGTGGTGTAAAGCGTTAGAAGCATCATACCAAAAGCCACGAGCAATAACGTCCGACAGATCAGTTGCAATTTAGAGGCCTTACGGGCGAGCTGTTGTGCCTTGTTGGCTGTGCCAACAAAATAGTTCTTCTGATCTTCAATCCATGTTTTGCCCACCCACTCCAATTTGCTCACTGACGGGTTTTCTGATTTAACGCCCAACATCAGGTTATTGATGGATTCAACAACCCAGTCTAGCTCATGGAGTTTGGTCGTCCGATAGTGATCCGAACAGCGTTCATTGATTCCCGCAGAGAGCCAAAATACCTGAACCCGCAATCCTTCTGCCAGAGCGCGCCACTCGACAAATTGGATTTCTCGATTTTCTGTTCCTCTAAAACGCGCGAAGTAAAAGAAAAATGTCAAAAATAACAGAAGAGTATGTGCCAGGAACCATTGCCAGTTCATAAACAATCCGGCATAGACTTGCTGCGCGCTGATCGAACATACCGCCAGCAGTGAGACATTTTTAATTAACTGATTTCTCTGCTTCTGCCGAATCTGTGCCAAGCTGTCCGCCATCCCGTACGCACGAATTACCGGCTGAATTGACGCAGGAAAATCATTGAACAAGGTGTCTTTCAACAACTGGGACACACAGTTTTCTGCGTTCTCACTTGCCTGATTCTCAGCACTTCGGTTGAATAGCTCGGTCTTTTCAAAGAGCTGATAAATGGACTCGTCCGCCTCCGATAAAAGAACCCACTCCCCGGGAGAAATTTTGATGGCTGGCGGAGTGCTCTTATGCTTTGTTCGACGGGCCATCAGTTGTTCACAACGCAAATGATTGATCTGCTTGCTCATTGCCACAACGTGAGCTGTTCCGCCAGTAAGAATTTTTTCTACACCATCCTGGTCTTTTTGTTTAGTGATACCATCCCAAACAGCGATTAGAAGGTTGGAGTGTTCAACCAGGTATTTTCCCAAATGCTCATAGCTTGAATTTCTAACAGACTGGTCGCTAAAGTCAATCTGCAATCCGGATTGCAGTTCAATCACCTCACTTGCTTGAGAAAGTAAGGATTGGTAATCCTGTTTTTCCTCAAACGATTCGAAGTCTTTCGCATATTCCGATCTAGGCATAGGGAGCACAGCGATTAGTGAAAATCCTTGCTCTAGCGCTATTTGGGCCGCAATCGTGTCAGCACCAGACGCAAGTCCCGACAACAGCACGATGTCTGCGTCCTGATGAACAGCCCGTAGCCTGCTGAATCGATCGCGCAACCGTGAGGCAATCATTGGCCCATCTTCCGAAGGAATATCCCTATGGCCGGAAATTCCAATAACTACCGTAGGTTTTGATTCGCTGAATTCATCCGCTTCGAAGAACAACTGTTCGTAGTAAGTTTTGTCGGGTGCAGACAATGAAAAAGATCGTTGGTCGTTGACGCCTGCGTTACACATTTCCATCACTGTTGCGGGAGCGATATTCATGCAACTTGCAGCCTCACCACCTTGCCTGAAGTCCCGGCTTCTTAGAATGAACATAAGTTGCGTGTTTTTAACGATGAATCGGGTGGCATCCACATCGTGTAGCCCATTCATTTTGGGAGAGTCTAATTCGATGACTCTCTCAGATCGGTTGAGTAACCATGTAAATTTATCCGCATCCTCGTCACCAGCGAAATCAACGTCCAATACTGTACGAGTTTTCTGCAAAATTGCACACAACGACAATCCTTCTAGCAAAGCTGCTTCGGCAGCAAGTGTCTCAATCCCCGGCGACAATTTGCACAGAAGCCGTATTTTTGTGTGTGGATATGTTTGTCTTAACTTTCGGAACCGATCTCTTAACTTCTGATGAACTTTTTGTACATCCCGTTCAGAAATTGTACAGTGACCTGATACACCAATATGAATTGGAAGCACGGTGTTTTTCAAAGCTGTTTCCTATATTCAGAACTGAACATAAGACAGTGTAGCAGCTGAAAGAGGGAATAGAACTCCGGGAAATCAATCCAAAGCAATACTCGGCAATGCATACCTGTAACGCTCTGGATTATGGTGCTCTACTATTCTGCCATTAGGGCATTTAATAGCGCACCATTTTAGTTTGCTCATGTTGTAGCGGAGATATTAGCTCAAGATCAATTTGATGTTGCACATTACACGTTGACCAAGCAATCCATCAAACCGGACTCCAAACCATCCGGTAAATCAACGCCAATCACCTCAATCCGACTTTCCATGCACTCATCCAGCTCAATTTCGGTCAGCGCATCCGCCGTCAGATTGTATCCGAACATGCCTTGATCGGTAATAAATACGCCTTTCATTCGTTCCGCCTCCAAGCCGCTAAGCAAAACTACCAGTTTTGCATGACTGAAGGTTTTCTCTGGTGAAAAGCGCCATCCCATGCTTCGATAACCCTCACCGACATTGTGCGCTTTCACGAACCCGGACGCTGGCAGGGGAAGGTCAGACGCTGACGTCACCGTGCGGTCAGTCGAATGATGATGCGTATGTTTCGCCACGGACGCCGTCGCGCCGGACAACAACGAAAGAGCCATTTCTCCGTGCTGGGTCAGGCACACCGGGACATCTTTGCGTGCGACCTTTTTGACATACGCCACCAGGCGTGTCTCGTCATCGGTGCTATACAGGTCACGCTTGTTGCCCACCACGACATCGGCAATGGCTATTTGCTGATTGAATGTCTCATGCCCGGTGTAACGTTCATCTGAAAGCTTGCGGGCATCCACCAGGGTAATAATTTTCTGCAGGGAAAGCGTGTTCTGGTAGTGTTCCGCTGACAGCGTCTGAAGCACCTCCACCGGGTGCCCCAATCCCGTCGGTTCAATCAGCAAACGATCCGGTTGCGCACGAGCCAGCAACTGGTTGAGCGCAATCTGCATGGGCAAGCCGGACGCACAACACATGCATCCACCGGGCACCTCACGGATAAACACCCCTTGCCCTTCGCCATGTTGCCCTTGAAACAAGCTGCCATCGACACCAATTTCGCCAAACTCATTCACCAAAACGGCCCATCGCTCGCTTGAAGGTCTGAGTTTCAACAAATGCAGGATCGCTGAGGTTTTGCCGACACCCAGAAATCCGGTGATGAGGTTGGTGGGCACCGCGTGTATGGTGTTGTGCTGAGCATTCTCGGTCAATTGGGCTCTCCCTTGATAAGCACACGTTGAATGTCGTTATCCACGTCCAGAATTTCCAGCGCATAAAAATATTGATGCTCCAATTATATCTCCTTGCCAGAAATATCGCGGGGAATCACCACCGGCAACATCCGGTAAACGAGATTGGTCAACACAGGAGCAAAGGAACTGGATCAGCTCCTGCTCAGTACTCAAGGCACCAGCGTTACCACCATTGGCGTGATGGATCCGTTGGGGAGTTCCATCCCGCCGGGTAACCAACACTATACCCAGTTGATTGAAAGCCTTGTACAGAGCTTACATCGTTGCAAATGACGTAAGCTTTTGATTTTATATCAGGGCGTGTTGCGAAATCACCACTACTTATTTAAGTACCGGTCGATTTCGACCCGGATGCCAACACCAGTTTTTGGCAGCAGGCGAAATCTGTACGCCTCCGACAAACCGCGCCTTTGATCGATCAGCGTGCTGCAGTTCAAGCCAATTCGCCTGGCCGGCAATCAGTGCTTTTCCAACAGAGGTAATGCGCAACAACGTTTGCCGCATCGGGTGTTCATCCGGGTAGCGTTCGACCACCTCGATGGCCGCTTGTTCACCATCGCTCAACTGACGAAGCATGGACGCCAGCATAATGTCACCCAAGTAGGGTAACGGTTCGGATTCTGACATCAGAAGACTGAAAATCGCACCGGGCCGCATGGGGCCCCCGTTTGCCAGTATATCCAGGGCGAGAAACTCCGTCAGGGACAATCCGTTGGCCGCCCAAGGCAGTTCCATCAAGGTGCGCATCATCGCATTACTCATGATAGTGCATACCGCTGGTGTGGATTGTACCAATTGCCAGAGCCGAGTGGGATCATTGTTCGTAAACGCGTACCAGCATTGGCTACCAAAATTGATCATTGTTTGAGACACTTTTCGTCGTTGCGACCACAACAGATAGATCATTTCGGGGCGCTGCCCCACCACCTGCCCGATACCGATAAACTTCTGTAATCCCGGAAAGTCTTTCACCTGAATACATTCAACCACCACGTTACTTGATGGATTCAATGCCAGATGGGCCAGCACATAGGCTTTACACAACTGGTCGTAGGAATCATGCTCGAACCATAACACCACTCGTTCATAATTCTGGTCAATCTGAGACAGCGTTTCTTCTTCGACCCGCAATGTTGACGCCACTGAGTCGATCCGTTCTGGAGGCACGCTGTCGGCGAACGTATCTCGTAAAAAGTTCGCCCGCGCTTCTATAAACGGCTCTCGAGGTAAAAAGTGGGGTACCTGTCCCATCGGGAAGGGGTTACAGATCTCTAAAAAATCCCCAACGAATCCTCCTGATTCCAGCGCACTTTTTATGTCATTGCCGCAGCGAATATGCAGGGTTTTTAAATCGGCATCCACCGCCTCAGGTTGCTGAATACGCTGCTTCGCCGTCACTACCTGAGTAATGTGTTGCTTCGCCCGCGCCCAGCTGATGAAGCTGTTTTCTCTCGCCACAATCAATTGCGCGTCGGCCAGTTTTACTTCGTTGGGTGTTTTGTTGTGGTGTTTTGCCCATCGCTCAAACGCAGCGGCCTGCCCTGACTTTAGCGCTTTAAGCAGATCTTTCGCGTCTTTTTTAAGCTTCTCCAGAGAAGGATTTTTTACCTTCAATCCGCTGCTACTCACCAGCAGCCTGGCATGCAACAACGTTGGCACAAAGTCTGGGGATTGTGCACCAGGAATACGTTGCCGAAACTCAGACACAGCCGCTTCATCGCCATGGTGATAGGCTTCCAGCAATTGTTCAGCTTGTTGTTTATGATGCTCGCGCAGGGCCAGTGTAGATTCAGAAAGGATCGAAAACGACCCCATATCAACGGGTAATTTAGACATACGACGCTCCATTATTTCCGTGTCCGCCTGCCGGAAGAATCAATCGTATGAAACAGAATGTGCAGAATTAACTTCTCGATAGGCTCAGCCCTTTCTGCGGATAAGAGGCACTCGAGAGATGCAGCTAAAATGTATCGTCGCAGTGGCGGGAAGTCAAGCGGGACTGAGCATACGCCGAGAATCCGCTGACTCTACATCAACGGATGGCCCGGCATTGTCTGGCTCGCTGCCTGGTACAAACTCAATCCCAATAAAAAAATTACCAGTCCGCCCGTCATTCTCAACCAGGGCCCGGAATGAGAGACCAGTCGGGCGCTACGCGAATACACGCGTCGCTCAAACCACTGGCGGGCCAGTTGTGTGCCCAAAGCGATGCCTGCTATCGACAGCCCTGTGCCTAATCCCATCAGCAGGGTGGCAATCACGCCATACGCAAAAGCGCCCACCAGTTTTGCGTAGATCAACACAACTATCGCTCCGGCGCAGGGGCGAATACCCATTGAAAGAATGACGCCCACACTCTGCAACCAGGATTCTTTCGGCGCCACCTGATGCGCATGATGGCCACCACAACAGCCGTGTTCCCCGTGATCAGGTTCATTGTGATGGTGATGACGATGATGATGGTGTTCGTGCCCATGGGCATGACCCGACTCATGCTCGAGAGCGGCATCTCGTTGCGAGCGCAATCCCTTGATCCAGCGCAGGGCCGCAGAGAAAAACAAGTAGGCCCCCAGCAACATCACCAATAAATAGCTGCCCGTCGTTATGTCTTCCGCATACGCATTCATGTCTGAAAAGCGAATGCTCAGCAGTTCAGCCAGTACAATCACCAAGCCAATGGCGACCACTGACTGAAACAGCGCAGCCAGCAACGAGATCACCATGCCACGCTTCAAAGTTTCTTTGTGCGACCCCAGATAGGTCACAATCACCGCCTTGCCGTGGCCCGGCCCGATGGCATGGAACACGCCGTAGGCGAAACTCAATCCGATCAATGCCAACCCATGGCTAAGCGGGTCCTGGGAAATTTGCCTCACGTGGGTAGCCAACAAACCGTGAAACACCTTTTGCCAATCAATAATATGAGTGACCAAACTCTGCCAATTCAACGCAAGTAAAGTGGCCGCCGCACTGAGGGCTATCAGACCGCCCAACGAAATAAGGAAAGGGCGCCTCCGAGGGGCATCGATCATGATTCAATATTCCTTTTGTTCACTTCTACCGACAGCGCAACAACACCCGCTCGGCAAATTGGTCGCCTAACCCCGTCGTGTTCTTCTGGTTTTTATCCAGACTGGCCGCGTATTCAATGATCTCGTCCGGAGTATCCGGCAACTCTACCGTCGTCGCACACTCTGTCGCATTTTTTGCGTGCACGATGATCTGAGTCGCCGTGTAATGACGCATGTCGATGTAGTAAGTGGGGTCGAAAACGCGCAAGGACAGGGTTTGGTTTTCAACCGCGCTGGGGGAGGAAAACGTAAAGTGCATTTTCATGTCCAGCCGACGCTCACCGTCAACCAATACCGTATCCAATGACCATTGCGTGGGTGGTGAGAGTTTGATCCGCCGCCCCTGGATCGCCAACTCCGAAAAATAATTGTGTTTTTTTAAGTTCCGTACCATACCTTCACCCAGAGTCCGCAGGGCTTTCCGTTCATCGCCATTTTCATTGAGCGCATCGGCCAGAGCCATCATCGAATAAAAAACGTCGAATTCCCAATGCTGGATGAGCCCAGTCAATCGGCTCTCTTCATCCAGCAAAAATTCGGCCTTCAGGGTGATCCAACTGTGCGGATGGGCGAGCACAACGGCGGGAAAGAACAGTAATGCCCACCGCAGGAGTGGCCATGCCAATAAACGACCAGATGCACGCATTTGATGTATTTCCGTCTCAACGCACTGACTTCAGGGCGTCACCGGAGGTGTCGCACTCGTGACAAATACAACTCATTTCCAGTTGCGGACTCAATAAGCGATAACCGGCATCCAGCACATTTTGCTTCAATCCCTGCAACACCTGGGGATCAATATTGATCTCCTGTACTTTTTGGCACGTACCGCAGATCAAAAACTGGGGTGTCGCATGTTCGTGATCGCAGGCAATGTGAGAACAGGCCACAAACTTATTGGCCAGATTCAACTTGTGTACCAGTTGTTCTTTCTGGAGAAATTCCAGAATGCGATACACAGACATGGCAGGAAGCGTTTCGCCAAACTCACCTTTGCAATAATCCATCAACTCATACGCCGACATGGCCTGGTCAGACTTCAGCAAGCCAGACAAGATCAGCTTTCGTTTGTCGGTCAATTTGGTACCATGCTGCTGACAGTGCCGCTCTGCATGGTCAATGATCGATTGTAGATTGATCATAGATGATTGATTCCACTGTGTGTCATTGATCGCTTTTACCGCTGCCCCCTCAAATACACACGCGTTGAGCGCGAGATACCGGCACAGCATTCAACCCCATTTTATGCCATTTCGCGTCGACAGTAAGTACATCATCTGTCAGAAATTAAAGTCGAGTGTCAGCAGCAAACGTGGATGCTCTATGCAAGGCGAGCGGTGAATAACTCCAGCGCTCTCATTACCCTCCCACAACTCGCCCTTGAGCAGAGCAACGTCACCCGTCTTCAATCGCTGAACATCATCGTTGTGTTGGAACAAGCCGGACGCGTGGTCCGGTAATCCGCCTGCCCCGTGGCCAAGCTTACTGCGATTGGCTGCACGATTGGGTAGCCATTCAGTGGCTGGTCCCTGATAAGTCGTCACCAGCCGACAGGGCACACGATCCACATGAAATCGCGGACACATCGCACGGCCCAGAACATTCATCCGCAATCCCACGCGATCCAGATCAAACAGGCAACAAAACATATCCACCAGAACCGCAATATCTTCGCAGAGAACGTTAGCTGAATCGCTGCCTGTCAATTCCTCCAACAAATGCGGTAATACTTCGTTCGCGGACACGGTTAATGACGTTTGAAACGTCGGATTCGCGTCCATAAAAATGGCCACGGCCCGTTGCAGTTCTGAGGGCAGTGATCGTCGCCATACGGCGAGATTAACGCCATCATCATACACACCAGCCAAGGCGGCGGGATTTGTGTCTGCAACAAGCTGTGTTGGTGACCAACCAGATTGGGGATTGGCGATCTCAGGCACAACCAAATTCATTCGTCTTCGCTCCATGCAGGAAAAGGATCGTCAAGTGTTAACCAATGGGCTTCCCCTTTGGCCAGCGCTTCATCTGAGAGCAGACAGGCATCCAGCGCAGCGACCATTTTTTCCCGGTCCAATCCCTGACCAATAAAGACCAGTTCCTGACGCATATCGCCGAACGGTTCTTCCCAAATCTCTCGAATGGAAGCAAGATAGTCTTCGTCCACCGGCCAATCCGCTTTCGGCGTGGCTTTCCAGAACATCCCTGCAAATCCATAACGCGCCATTCCCCCGGCCTGGCTCCAACTACCTGCAAATTCCGGCCGTGTCGCCAGCCAGAAATATCCTTTCGAGCGCAGCAGCTTTCCGTACTGCTCGGTGTGATGTAAAAAGTCATAAAAACGCTGTGGATGAAAAGGCTTACGGGCCACATAGGTAAAGCTGGCAATACCATACTCTTCCGTTTCAGGCACATGCTCGCCACGCATCTCCTTCAACCAGCCCGGTGCCTGTTGCGCCCGCTCGAAGTCAAACAAACCGGTGTTCAACACACGATCCGTCGCCACATGGCCTTGGGCGATCGGAATCACCTCAGCCACGGTGTTGAGCGTCTTCAAAATGGCTGTCAATCGATCAATTGTTTCAGCATCCACCAAATCTGTTTTGCTGAGCAGAATCACATCCGCAAACTCAACCTGGTCGATCAACAAATCGGCCACGCTGCGCGGATCGTCTTCGCCCAAGGATTCTCCGGTGTCCTGGAGTGCATTGGCCTCCTCATAGTCCCGCAGGAAGTTTACGGCATCCACCACCGTGACCAGGGTATCCAGTTGTGCAATATCCGACAAAGCTACGCCGTTTTCATCCGCGAAGGTAAACGTTTCGGCCACGGGCAAGGGTTCGGATATGCCTGTTGACTCAATGACCAAGTAATCAAACCGCCCATCCTTGGCCAATTGGGTCACTTCGATCAACAGGTCTTCCCGCAAGGTGCAGCAGATACACCCATTACTCATTTCAACCAGTTTTTCTTCACTTCGGTTCAGCGCAACCTCGCTCTGAATTAAAGATGCGTCGATGTTGATTTCGCTCATATCGTTCACAATCACCGCGACACGTTTACCGTCGCGATTATTGAGAATATGACTCAATACCGTGGTTTTTCCTGCGCCAAGAAAACCGGAAAGCACCGTCACGGGTAGAGGCGAGGCTAACGGCATAAGGAACCCCTGTTTATGAGAGCAAATGATAGGTTATGATACAACGTATCATTTAATCAGGTAAAGTAGGTACGGTGTGAATTTCATTGGCAGGGTTTCAAAAAATCACCTGTCCGACTTTCTTCCTGCCGCGGGTTTTCTTAGTGGGCTTCATCGCTTTGCGTTCGGCTTTAATTATTGTCAATAAGGATTCAGCAGATTTTTTGTGCGATGTCGTTGTGGGTCATGTGCTCTCTTTTTGTTAATTCTGATTCAAAATTTCGATATAAGCGCTGTAGGCAAACACGCGGTTTCGCTTTTGACCGGTGAGTTCATGCACCAATGCCAGCTCGGGTTGCGCTAATTTATCCATGATTTTTCCAGCGGTGGCGGCAGTGATGCCCCCATGTTTCACCAGTGTATTAATGTTAGCGATGGGGTATTCGAACAAAACATCCAGCACTTGGTGTGCCGAAGAAGCCATGCGCCCTAAATCTGCAAGCATTGCACGATGCGTGTTGCGCAGAGCGTTGAGCTGCTGAGCCGTGTTCACTGCTTGCGTTGCCGCTTCTGTCACCGCATCGACAAAAAACAGCAGCCAGCTTTCCCAGTCACCGGTCAGGCGCACCTGTTGTAATCGGTCGTAATAGACCTGTCGGTGTTTTTTGAAAAACACTGACAGATACAGCAGCGGTTCGCTCAGGACATCTGCAGCCACCAGTATTAAAGGAATCAAGAGTCGGCCCAGGCGGCCATTACCATCCATAAAGGGGTGAATGGTTTCGAATTGCACATGGGCCAGCGCGGCCTTGATAAGCGGATCGGTCTCTTCCGGGATGTCATTTAGAAAGCGCTCAAGTTCAGCCCAGCACTCAGCCAACTCGTTCGCGGGCGTCGGCACAAAGGTGGCTTCGTCTGCCCGATAACCACCAATCCACACCTGATTCTTACGGAATTCGCCAGGCCCTTTACTCATGCCTCTGCCGGAGGTCATCAATGCTTCATGAAGTTCGGTGAGTAAACGAAAGGCGATCGGATGCCCTTCCCGAATGCGCTGTACCCCTAGTTCCAAAGCACTCACATAGCAGGAGACTTCTTGCACATCATCCATAGGTACACCCGGCAAGCCTTCCATCTCATAGAGCATTAGGTCATTTAGCGAGGACTGCGTACCTTCAATCTGGGAGGACATCACCGCTTCTTTACGCACATAACTATATAGAAACAGCCGTGCATCTGGCAGTAAGGTACTGATAGCATCCAAGCGGCCAAGTGCTAACATGGCTTGGTTGATACGGCCCTGCAACTTGTTGGCTAAATGCAACGGTGGTTGAGGCGGTAATGCTGCCGGAATAAATGCCTGACATTTTACCCCCCCTGCAATACTGGACACATAACGACCTGTTGTACCTCGTTCCATGATGTTCTCTCAAATTAAGCCAAAGTTAAAATATCTCAGAGCTTTAATTTAACTTAAAGCTAAAAATAAAATAAGAGGGAATCTAAATTTAATTTCCTGTCAACGGCCAAATAGCCTCGCTCAATTCTTCAAGAACGGTATCCCGTTGATTTCCCAGCACTTTATCCAGATATTTTGCACCACCCTGTTCAGCAAACCAGTTATTCACAATAACCACGGTCAATAATCACTTCGTGGACTAGTTTCTTGGCCATAAAAAAACCATCCTTGCTCATCGAAGTTAAGATGAGCTCAAATGGTTTCAGTAAACAGCTTGGTTACTTGGTTACTTGGTTACTTGGTTAACTACTTTGCCATGCTACTCTCTGACAGAATTTTTAATTCGATAGCAACGGTTTATTCCACCGTCACGCTCTTCGCCAGGTTACGAGGCTGATCTACGTCCGTACCTTTGATCAAGGCCACATGGTAACTCAGCAACTGCAAGGGAATGGTATACAGCACCGGCGCAACCACCCGTTCGCAGTTGGGCACATCCAGCACCTTCATCGTCGAGTCACTTTCAAAATGCGCGCCACGGTCAGCGAACACATACATCAAGCCACCACGAGCACGCACCTCTTCTACATTGGAATGCAGTTTCTCCAACAATTCATTGTTCGGTGCGACCACAATGACCGGCATGTCTGCATCGATCAAAGCCAAGGGGCCATGCTTCAGCTCTCCGGCTGCGTAGGCTTCGGCATGAATGTAGCTGATTTCCTTCAGCTTCAATGCACCTTCCATCGCAATCGGATATTGATCACCCCGCCCCAGGAACAAGCTGTGCTGTTTGTCCGCGAAATCTTCCGCCAGAGCCTGAATGGCATCGTTCATATCCAGGGCGGATTCCACTTTCGCGGGCAACGTTTGTAATGCCGCCACCAAACTGCGTTCCACAGATTCGCCATTCTCCTGGTCACGCCCAAGATAAGCCACCAGCAACAGGAGGCCGCACAGTTGCACCGTAAATGCTTTCGTGGAGGCCACACCAATTTCTGGCCCGGCCTTCATCATGTAAGCCAGATCAGACTCACGCACCAGGGACGACCCGGGTACGTTGCAAATGGTTAAACTGGCCCGGTACCCCAATTCTTTCGCCAATCGCAACGCCGCCAGCGTGTCGGCCGTTTCTCCCGACTGGGAAATGGTTACCAGAAGCGAATCAGGTTGCACAACGGATTTTCGATAGCGAAACTCGGAAGCGATCTCTACATTACAGGAGACGCCGGCATATTCCTCAAACCAATACCGCGCCACCATCCCCGCATGATAACTGGTGCCACACGCGATAATTTGCACGTGCTGGATACCCTGCAACACCGCAGTCGCGGTTTCCCCAAAAGCGGTGTCGGACACCTGTCCATTGGTGATTCGATGCTCCAGCGTATTCTTGATGGCAATTGGCTGCTCAAAAATCTCTTTCAGCATGTAATGCTTGAACGGCCCTTTGTCACCGACATCATGACTAACATCAGATTCTTTTATCGCCCGCTCAACCGGGGCCCCGGTGTGATCGTAGATGGCCACCGACCGTCGGGTCAGCTCCACCACGTCCCCTTCTTCCAGGAATGAGAACCGTCGTGTAACCGGCAGTAAAGCAAGCTGGTCAGAAGCCAGAAAATTTTCTCCCAGCCCATAGCCCACGACGAGTGGACTGCCGGACCGGGCAGCGACAATTCGTTCCGGGTCGGAAGTATCCATCACCACGGTACCATAAGCCCCATCCAGTTGTTTTACCGTTGCCTGGAAAGCAGCCAACAACGTCCCATGGGTTTTCATCTCATGGTTGACCAAATGAGCAATGACTTCCGTATCCGTATCGGATTGAAAAACGAAACCCGCCTCTATCAACTTTTTACGTAACACCGCGTGGTTCTCGATAATCCCGTTATGAACCACAATAATACGTTCGCTTGTCTGATCCGGGCCTTTAGAGACATGGGGGTGAGCATTGTTTTCATTCGGTTCACCATGGGTTGCCCAGCGCGTATGCGCGATGCCAGTGCCACCCCGTACTGGTGATTCAGATACCGCATCAACCAATGCCTGAACCTTACCCACACGGCGAACACGGGCAAAGTCTCGCTCAGCAGTCAACAGCGCAATTCCCGCCGAATCGTATCCACGATACTCCAGCCTTTTCAGGCCTTCCAATAAGATTTCAGCAACATCTCTTTGCGCAACTGCGCCGACGATTCCACACATGGTTTACTTCCTTATTTGCCCTTCACAGGTCGCTGCCAGCCATCAATATTTCTCTGTCGGGCACGCGCCACAGACAGTTGTTCTGTCGCCACTGATTTTGTAATGGTGGAACCGGCACCAATGGTGGCGTTGTCGCCCACCGTGACAGGAGCAACCAACGACGTATTTGAGCCGACAAACACATTGTCGCCAATGATCGTCTGGAACTTGTTCACACCATCATAGTTACACGTGATCGTACCGGCACCCACATTCACGTTTTCACCCAGTTCTGCATCACCCACATAACTCAGATGATTAATCTTACTGCCTGCGCCCACCAATGCCTTTTTGGTTTCCACAAAATTACCCACCTTGGAACGATCGCCCAGCCTGGTGCCTGGTCGCACCCGGGCAAACGGCCCGATGGTCACAGAATTACCTACGTCCGCTTCTTCAATAACAGAGTTGGCGGCGATCTGGGAATACGCACCTATGAACGCATTCTTGATGACGCAATTCGGCCCGATCTGGACACCATCGCCCAAAGTTACGTTACCTTCAAAGATACAGTTAACATCGATCGTCACGTCTTGACCAGTATCCAAACTACCGCGCACATCGATACGTTGGGGATCCGCAAGCGTCACCCCGTTGATCATCAGCGTTTCCGCTTGCTGCAGTTGATACCACCGCTCTAGCTGAGCCAGTTGGACCCGATTGTTGACGCCTTGTACTTCCTGCTCGTGAGCGGGATGCGCCACCACAATTTCAACGCCTTCACCGACCGCCATTTGAATAATATCCGTCAGATAATATTCTCCCTGCGCATTGTTATTGGACAGTTTCGGCAACCAGGCTTTGAGGTGATGTCCATTCACCGCCATGATTCCCGTATTCACCTCTGATATCTTCAACTGCTCGGGGGTCGCATCTTTTTGTTCAACAATGGCATGAACAATATGATTCTGATCCCTGACGATTCGCCCATATCCAGTAGGATCATCCAGTTTCACTGTAAGCAATGCCAAGGTATCCGGTTTCACATGGGAAACCAAACTGGAAATGGTCTGATGACTGGTTAACGGTACATCGCCGTAAAGAATCAGGCAAATGCTGTCATCCTGAAGCCCCGGCAGCGCTTGTAACACCGCATGCCCGGTACCCAGTTGTTCTCTTTGCTCAACCCACACCACTGAATCAGTAATACTTTCCCTTACCTTCTCTGCACCGTGACCCACAACGATGTGACATTGTGTGGCATCGAGTTGCTTGGTCATATCCACGACGTGTTGGAGCATGGGCTTTCCTGCCACGCGATGGAGCACCTTGGGTAAGACAGATTTCATCCGTGATCCTTGACCAGCGGCGAGAACAATAACTTCTACGGTCATATTTCGATCCCTGAAGATTGATGGTTAGTCAGGAAATTTTGTTTCTTAAATGAAAAAAGGGTAGCCCAGGCTACCCTTTTAAATCAACACAAGCACTTGCTTTATTTTAACTTGTTGCGAAGTTGCTGAATTGTGCGCAGCTGAGCAACAGCTTCCGCCAGCTGAGCCGCAGCACGTGAGTAATCCAGCTCGCCAGATTGATTCGCAATCGCTTTTTCCGCTTCTTTCTTCGCTTCCATAGCAGCTGCTTCGTCGACATCTGTCGCTCGTTGTGCTGTATCCGCCAAAATTGTAACGACATTTGGCTGCACTTCAAGGAAACCACCAGAGACGTAAATGATCTCTTCTTCGCCGCCCTGCTTCACGATCCGGATCGGGCCAGGATTCAGGGGCGTCAAAAGTGGCGTGTGCCCGGGTGCAATACCCAGGTCACCCTCGGAGCCTGCGGCAATGATCATTTCCACAAGCCCGGAGTAAATTTCCTCTTCAGCACTCACAATATCGCAATGCACGGTAATTCCCATATGCTTTGCCTCACATTAAAGAAGATGTTACTTCATGCCCTTCGCTTTCTCTACAGCTTCGTCGATACCACCAACCATGTAGAAAGCCTGTTCTGGCAAATCATCGTAATCACCTGTCAGGATTCCCTTAAATCCACTGATGGTATCTTTCAGGGAAACATACTTACCCGGTGATCCAGTGAACACTTCTGCAACGTGGAAAGGCTGAGACAGGAATCGCTCAATCTTACGTGCGCGAGATACGGTCTGCTTGTCTTCTTCTGACAATTCGTCCATACCCAGGATCGCGATGATGTCCTTCAGTTCCTTATAACGCTGCAGAACCGTTTGAACGCCACGCGCGATATCATAGTGCTCCTGACCAATAACCAGTGGATCCAGCTGACGGCTGGTGGAGTCCAGTGGGTCAATCGCTGGATAAATACCTTTAGCAGCGATATCACGGCTCAATACAACGGTCGCATCCAAGTGAGAGAACGTGGTTGCTGGAGAAGGGTCAGTCAAGTCATCCGCAGGTACGTATACCGCCTGAACTGACGTGATAGAGCCAGTTTTGGTTGACGTGATTCGCTCTTGGAGTACACCCATCTCTTCCGCCAGTGTTGGCTGGTAACCTACCGCAGAAGGCATACGACCCAACAATGCCGATACTTCGGTTCCTGCCAAGGTATAACGGTAGATGTTGTCAACGAACAACAGTACGTCACGGCCTTCATCACGGAATTTTTCCGCCATGGTCAAGCCCGTCAAAGCCACTCGAAGACGGTTACCTGGAGGCTCATTCATTTGCCCGTAAACCATCGCTACTTTATCAAGTACGTTGGATTCTTTCATTTCGTAGTAGAAGTCGTTCCCTTCTCGAGTACGCTCTCCCACACCCGCAAACACGGACAAACCGGAGTGTTCTTTCGCGATGTTGTTGATCAGTTCCATCATGTTAACGGTCTTACCAACACCCGCACCACCGAACAGACCAACCTTACCACCTTTGGCAAACGGGATACACAGGTCGATAACCTTAATACCCGTTTCCAGGATCTCAGCAGAAGCCGCCTGATCCGCATACGCTGGTGCTTTGCGGTGAATTGGAAGCTGATCCTTCTCACCGATTGGACCTTTCTCATCAATCGGGTTGCCCAACACGTCCATAATACGACCCAGTGTTTCTATACCTACCGGTACGGAAATGGGCGCATTGGAGTTGCTGACGTTCAGCCCGCGCTTCAAACCTTCTGTACTTCCCATGGCAATCGTTCGAACGATACCATCACCCAATTGCTGCTGAACTTCCAAAGTGGTTGCACCACCATCTACTTTCAGCGCATCATAAACCTTTGGCACGCTATCCCGTGGAAATTCCACGTCAATTACCGCGCCAATGATTTGTACGATACTTCCGCTACTCATGTTCGGTTCCTCGTCAATTCCGCAAAAATCTTAAATAAACCTTAAACAGCTGCCGCGCCACCCACGATTTCAGAAATCTCCTGGGTAATGGCTGCCTGACGCGCTTTGTTGTAAGCCAACTGCAATTCGTCAATCATATTACCAGCATTATCTGTCGCGCTCTTCATCGCAACCATACGTGCTGCCTGCTCACATGCATTGTTTTCCACAACACCCTGATATACCTGTGACTCAACAAAGCGAGTCAATAATCCGTCCAGGATCGGTTTTGCATCAGGCTCGTAGATATAATCCCAATGATGCTTGAACTCATCACTGTCTGCAGCCAACAGAGGCAGAAGCTGAATCTGAATTGGCTTTAACGTCATTGTATTCACAAACTGGTTGTGGATCAGATAAAGTCGATCAATCGACCCATCACCGAAACTATCCAGCATGACTTTGATTGAACCAATCAGCTGCGCTGCGGATGGCTCATCACCCAGATGGCTAACCGCTGAAACGATCTTTCCACCAAAGGTTTTGAAAAAGCTGTTTGCTTTCGTTCCGATAGCACAGATATCAATCTCAACGCCTTGATCATGCCACTGCTTCATACTTTCCAGGGCCTTCTTGAAGGCGTTTGTATTCAAGCCTCCACACAAGCCTCGGTCGGTTGAAACAATGATATAACCAACACGCTTCACTTCACGCTCTTGCATATACAAGTGACGATACTCAGGATTCGCATTGGCGATATGACCCACTACTGAACGAATTCGCTCTGCATAAGGCTTACCGGCACTCATTCTTTCCTGAGCTTTACGCATTTTACTGGCAGCAACCATTTCCATGGCACTGGTAATTTTTTGCGTACTTTTAATACTCGAAATTTTCGTGCGTATTTCTTTTCCGACGGCCATAATTTCACTGCCTTTTTACGCAACAAACCTGGAAAAAAAGCTGAAGGTTATCCCTTCAGCTTTGTTCGATTACCAAGTTTGCGTTGCCTTGAATTTTTCAATTGCAGCTTTAATTGCGTTCGCAATATCGTCGTTGAAGTTACCTTCCGAACCGATATTTTTCAGCAATTCCTGTTGCTCAGCACTCATGTAAGAAATCAGGGATGCTTCAAAGTCAACGACCTTCTTCACGTCCACATCATCCAGGTAACCTTCGTTCGCTGCGTAAAGGATGATACCCATCATTGCCACACTCAACGGACTGAATTGCTTCTGCTTCATCAATTCAGTGACGCGCTGGCCGTGCTCCAATTGCTTACGGGTCGCTTCATCCAGGTCAGAGGCGAACTGGGCAAATGCCGCCAATTCACGATACTGTGCCAAAGCCAGACGAATACCGCCACCCAGCTTTTTCATGATTTTCGTTTGAGCAGCACCACCTACTCGAGATACCGAGATACCGGCGTTCATCGCAGGACGGATACCTGAGTTGAACAGATCGGTTTCAAGGAAGATCTGACCGTCAGTAATCGAGATTACGTTCGTAGGTACGAAAGCAGATACGTCACCCGCTTGCGTTTCAATGATCGGCAGCGCGGTCAAGGAACCGGTCTTACCTTTCACTTCACCATTGGTGAATTTCTCTACGTAGTCGGCATTAACACGAGAAGCTCGCTCCAACAAACGGGAGTGGAGGTAGAATACGTCACCGGGATAGGCTTCACGGCCTGGTGGACGACGCAACAACAGAGAGATCTGACGATAAGCTACCGCTTGCTTGGACAAATCATCATAAACGATCAATGCATCCTGACCGCGGTCACGGAAATATTCACCCATCGTACATCCTGCGTAAGGCGCCAGGAACTGCATACTTGCAGGATCCGCAGCACCCGCTGCCACGATGATGGTGTGATCCATCGCGCCGTGTTCTTCCAGCTTACGTACCACCGCAGCAATCGAAGACTGCTTCTGACCGATCGCAACATAAATACACTTAACGCCGGTGTCTTTCTGGTTGATGATCGCATCAATTGCCACTGCGGTTTTACCCGTTTGGCGGTCACCGATGATCAACTCACGCTGACCACGACCGATCGGCACCATGGTATCAATCGCTTTCAAACCGGTTTGAACCGGCTCGTCAACAGATTGACGGGCGATTACCCCGGGAGCAACCACTTCGATGGGTGCTGTCAGGGACGCATCAATTGCGCCTTTGCCATCAATCGCATTACCCAGCGCATCCACAACACGACCACACAGAGATTCCCCTGTAGGTACTTCCAGGATACGACCGGTACATCTGGCTTTCTGGCCTTCTGCAAGACCTTGATAGTCACCGAGTACAACCGCACCGACTGAATCACGCTCCAAGTTAAGCGCAAGACCGTACAGACCGCCGTCGAACTCAATCATTTCACCATACATTACGTCAGCCAGACCGTGGATCAATACGATACCATCGGATACGCTGACGATTGTGCCCTCTGTGCGGGCATCTGAAGCCACATCGAGTTTTTCGATGCGCTTTTTAATTATTTCGCTGATCTCTGAAGGATTCAGTTGCTGCATGCCAATGTCCTCAAACCTAAATATTTAGGAACCTATCGCTTCGGCCAATTTCGCAAGTTTCCCACGCACTGACGCATCAATGACCAGGTCTCCCGCACGTATAATAACTCCACCAATCAAGGACTTGTCTGTGCTGGACGAAATCGTAATCTTTCGATCCAACTTGGCAGACAGTGCCTTAACCAGATTTGCTTCCTGTTCACCTGACAATTCGAAAGCGGTTGTCACTGCAACATCGACTGACTTTTCCTGCAGCGCTTTCAATTCATCAAACAAAGACGCAATCTGGGGGAGTAGGGCAAGCCGCTTATTTTCCGCCAGAATATGCATCATATTCTGTGCTTTCTCGGAAAGCTTGCCTTCACATACATCAACAAAAGCTTTGGCTTTTTGGTCACTCGTCAGAGACGGGTGATCCAGTACTTTTTTCATCTGCTCGTCTTGAGCTGCAAGCGACGCGTAAGACAACATAGCCGACCATTCGGTCAGCTGCTTGTCATCGCTAGCCGCCTGGAAAGCGGCTTTTGCGTAAGGTCGTGCCAAGGTAGATAATTCTGCCATTGCTTCAACCCCGTTACATTTCTGCAGCGAGTTTATTCAACATCTCGCCGTGTGCAGCCTCATCCACAGAGGTTTCCAGGATTTTTTCCGCGCCTACCAGAGCAATCTTGGCCACTTCCGCACGCAGTGCTTCCTTGGCCCGGTTAATCTCTTGCTCCATTTCGGCCTTGGCCGCCGCCAACAGTCTCTCACCTTCGGTGCGAGCCTGATCTTTTGCTTCATCAACGATCTGGTTAGAACGCTTGTTCGCCTGTTCGATGATTTCAGCCGCTTGCTGCTTTGCAGCTTTCAGCTCTTTGGCGGCTTTTTCCTGAGCCAGTTCAAGGTCGCGTGACGCTCGGTCTGCAGCTTCCAGGCCATCGCTGATCTTCTTTTGTCGTTCTCGAAGCGCTTCGATGACCGGTGGCCATACGTACTTCATGCAGAACATGACAAACAGAAAGAATGCGATCGCTTGACCTATCATTGTTAGGTTAATGTTCACGTCAACACCTCTCGCTTATATCTTAGTTTCTATTCAGAACTTGCTCTAAATTAACCAGCAACCTGAGAAAGAAACGGATTAGCGAAAGTGAAGAACAACGCGATACCAACACCGATCATGGTTACCGCATCAAGCAGACCAGCGACGATGAACATTTTAACTTGCAGCATTGGAACCATTTCTGGCTGACGTGCAGCACCTTCAAGGAATTTGCCACCCAACAGACCAAATCCGATTGCAGTTCCCAAAGCACCCATACCGATCAACAGTGCAACGGCGATTGCGGTCATTCCCACTACAGTTTCCATTTTGACTCCTGAGATTACTATTTAAGGTTAAGTTTAAAGTTAATGTTAAGGGTTAAATCTTAATGATCTTCATGCGCCATACTCAGGTACACGATGGTCAGCATCATAAAGATAAATGCCTGCAGCGTGATTACCAGAATATGGAAGATTGCCCATGGAACAGACAAAGCAAACTGTGCCCAGAAAGGCAGCAACGCAATCAGAATAAAGATCAGCTCACCTGCGTACAGGTTACCGAATAGACGCAGTGCAAGCGAAATCGGCTTGGCGATCAATCCTACACCTTCCAGCAAAAAGTTGAAAGGGATCATCCACTTACCAAAAGGCTGCAAAGTCAGCTCACCGACAAAGCCACTGACACCTTTGACTTTGACGCTGTAGTAGATAATCAAACAGAATACGGAAAGCGACATACCCAGTGTGGCATTCACATCCGTGGTAGGTACAACCTTGAAGTAAGCGTGGTCATCTCCAACGATAATCTGGAACAATCGTGGTAACCAGTCAACCGGCACCAGATCCATCAGGTTCATCAGGAAAATCCAGCAGAAAATCGTGAGCGCTAATGGCGCAATGACCGGGTTTTTCCCGTGAAACGTTTCTTTGACGCTGTTGTCAACGAACTCGACCATCACTTCGACGAAATTCTGAAGACCGCCAGGCACACCGGTAGTCGCCATATTCGCCGCTTTTTTGAATAACCACAGGAACAATACACCCAACGCAACAGACCAGCCGATGGTGTCAACGTGAATTGCCCAAAAGCCCATTTCCTGTGCCTGTTGTGGTGTATGCGCAAACATCCATCCTTCAACAGGATGCTTACCAAACGTGAGGTTTTGAAGGTGGTGTTGTATATACGAAGATGCAGTGAGGGTTTCGCCTGCCATACTTAACTCTCAAACTTGTTAGAGTGATGCAATCCTGCATGCACTCAGTGCTGCGGTTTATAGTTGATGATTAAAGGCATCAACCAGTTCGATACGAGTACTAAAAAATAGGCTACAAACATAGCCAGAACATCCAGCGGTTTTACCCCGACAAACACCATGGTAAACAGTGCTGCCGTGAGAATAATTTTAACCGCTTCACCTACGTAAAAGGCTTTTACAATGTTGCGAGCTTGGCTAGCCCCGCCGTGGCTAAACGTTTTGTATGCGAAGTATGCATTCGGGAGGATAAAAACACACCCTCCTGCCAGCGCTGAATAGGCCGCCGTATATCCTTTCAACAAAAACAGTAGCGAGACGCTGACCATTACCACGACTTGCACGGCAATGATTTTCATGATGGGTGGACGAGATATCAAGCCACGCTGTTTCATTCGCTGTCTCACCTGTCGTCACTCGTTGAAGCATACGTGTTCAGACAGTTTGTACGACACTTCACTAACTACTACGTTCACTCTCGGATGCGTGCAAAATGGGCATCGAATCGTTGAGTCTACGCCCCTTTGTGGTGCATTTTTTATTCCAATGACCCAAAGGCGACGCAGATTATAGTGATATTGGTTGGGTCATTCAACTCAATTGCCGGTGTATCCATCAAAAAAACGCTTAAAAATTAGTCTGCTATTTTTTGAATTAAAACAAATTGTGCTTCAATTGTGATCAAATCACTAGATGTAGTATAACAATCGTTTAAAACACTTGTTTAAATAAAAAATTTATTATTATTCTTTTTTGCTATATCACCACATTATTGCAAGTGGGCGAGAATTCCATCGAGCTCATCCAGAGAGCTATAGGAAATAGTTACCTTCCCTTTTCCTTTCGCGGAATGACTGATGCTGACCGGTGAGCCCAGTTTATCAGACAGATCATCTTGCAGTCGCTTCAGATCCGGATCAATTCGCGAGGGAGCTTTGCCACTGGCGGCGTCCTGTTGGAGATTACGAATCAACGTTTCTGTCTGGCGCACAGACAACCCTCTCGCCACGACAGTCCTCGCTGCTTGTATCTGCGTCCCGTCGGTCAACCCTAACAGCGCTTTGGCGTGCCCCATTTCAATATCGCCGTGCTCGAGCATCATGCGCACCTCGCCCGTGAGCCCGAGCAACCGCAACAGATTCGTAATGGTGGTGCGGGATTTCCCCACGGCTTCCGCCACTTGCTGTTGTGTCAGTCCAAACTCATCCTGAAGCCGTTGTAATGCCATGGCTTCTTCGATGGGATTCAGGTTTTCTCGCTGAATATTTTCGATCAAGGCCATGGCAATCGCAGCTTCATCCGTCACATCACGAATGATGGCTGGAATTTCCGCTAATCTGGCGAGTTGGGCCGCTCGCCATCGTCGCTCACCGGCAATGATTTCGTATCGGCCCTCACTGATGGCTCGTACCACAATCGGCTGAACCACACCTTGTTTTCGAATGGACTCTGCGAGCTCTTCCAAAGACGTTGGATCCATATCGCGACGTGGCTGATACTGGCCACGTTGCAATAATTCCACGGGTAAGTGCTTCAACTCGCCGTCCAGGTCAGTTTCCTGGCTTGACCCGCTCCCGCGGGAACTATTCAGCAGAGCACCCAACCCTTTGGTGCCCAACCCTTTACTCTTTCTTACCATGGTGCTCTTATTCTTTGCTGTGCGCTAATAGATGACGAGAGATTGTATAACAATGACCGCTTAAGCAGGCACCGCACTCTCCTGTTTTGTTTTACGACGGTTTCGCCGAACCAGCTCGCCCGCAACCGCCAGATAGGCAACGGAACCTTTGGAAGATTTATCGTATTTCAACGCCGGTAAACCGTGACTCGGCGCTTCGGCCAAGCGAACATTTCTCGGTACCACCGAGCCATACAGCTTATCGCCGAAGTATTCCTTCAATTGGGCGGAAACATCCAAGGTTAAACTGTTACGCGGATCGTACATGGTGCGCAGCAGCCCTTCAACGTCCAATCCTGGATTCACGGTTTCCTTAATCTGGTCCACTGTATTCATCAGTGCTGCTAATCCTTCCAACGCATAATATTCGCACTGCATGGGAATCATCACGCTGTCTGCTGAGCACAGTGCATTGACCGTGAGCATGTTGAGCGAGGGAGGGCAGTCGAGGAGAATAAACTCGTAATTTTCGCGAATTTCATTTAATGCCAGTTTGAGTCGGTATTCCCGCCCAATTTCGTTCATCAGCTCAACTTCTGCCGCAGTGACATCCCCATTGGAGGGCAGGACATCAAAGCCTGCCGCTTCTGAAGGCACAATGACCGAATCAATGGGCTGCTTTTTCGTTAGCACCTCATAGACGGTATACTCACAGGCGTATTTGTCGATCCCTGAGCCCATGGTGGCATTACCCTGAGGGTCCAGATCCACCAACAGCACTTTCCGTTTCATAGCAGCCAGTGACGCACAAAGATTTACACAGGTCGTGGTTTTCCCCACGCCACCCTTCTGATTTGTCACTGCGATGATTCGCGCCACAACACTTTCCCCTGTATCAATCCTTTATGCATTTTAACCGGCCCGTGTACCCCTGCGGATAGCTCATTGGCCTCTGGCGAACACGATCAGGTGACGGGCACCCTCGGTATCAGGAATATGTAACTCGGAAATCTCCACAATACGATGACTGTCGGAAATTTCTTTGATTTCTTCTTCTGGATACAGACCTTTCATTGCCACATACACACCCTCGTCGGCCAGCAAATGATCACACCATTTGACCATATTACTTAACGCCGTAAACGCTCTGGAAACAACTACGTCAAATCCGCGTTCCGGTGTGAAATTTTCCGCACGGCTGTGAACAATGTACACATTGTCCAAACCGAGCTCCATTTTACATTGATTTAGAAACCTTGTCTTTTTACTGTTGCTGTCCAGCAGGGTAAAGTGCCGATCCGGAAAACACAGTGCAAGGGGAATTCCCGGCAAGCCGGGGCCAGTGCCTACATCGATCACCTGGTTCGCAGGCAGCTTTTCCAGGACAGGAAACACCCCGAGACTATCCAGAATATGTCGGGACACCATGTCTTCCGGGTGACGGATTGCCGTAAGATTGTAGGCTTTGTTCCATTTATCCAACAGCGACACGTAGGTGCCCAACTGTTGAAAGACCTGTTCATTCAACGCCAGGCCCATTTGCCGCGCACCTGCGGCGATCTGCTGACTGTACACCAATCCCTCTCTATCTGTGTCGCTTATGCTGATTTCTTACTGACCAGCTCTCGTTTTTTTAGTTGAATGATCAGCAAAGATACAGCAGCGGGTGTCATGCCTTGAATGCGTGATGCCTGCGCGATGGTTTCCGGGCGAACCTCATTCAGCTTTTGGGACAACTCATTGGACAAACCAGAGATCGCCGTGTAATCAAACCCTTCCGGAATACGGGTGGCCTCATGGCGCTTGAGTCTCTGGATTTCTTCCTGCTGACGATGGATGTAACCTTCATATTTGGTCTGTATTTCCACCTGCTCAGCCACCCGCCGATCATCAATCGTGTTTTCCAGGCTGCCCTCAATATCCTGAATAGTCAGTTCCGGTCGTTTTAACAGATCGGCCAGCGCATACTCCTTACTGAGCGGACGTTCCAAACGTGTGTTGAGCCGTTGTGCGGCGGCCGAATCCGGTTGTATCCATGTGGACCGATAGTAGGACAGTTGTTGTTCAATGGCCTCTTTTTTGACAGAAAACGCTGCCCAACGGGCGTCGTCCACCAAACCCAGTGCACGCCCTTTTTCCGTCAAGCGTAAATCCGCATTATCTTCGCGCAACAGCAGCCGATACTCGGCACGGCTGGTAAACATGCGATAGGGCTCTTTGGTGCCCAGTGTGACCAAATCATCCACCAACACGCCAATATAGGCTTCATCCCGGGTGGGGCACCAGGGATCTTTCGCCTGCACTTTCAGCGCAGCATTCAGGCCAGCTAAGAGTCCTTGCGCCGCAGCTTCTTCATACCCGGTTGTGCCATTGATCTGACCAGCAAAAAACAACCCCTGAATATACTTGTTTTCCAGGGCATGGGTCAGATCCATCGGATTGAAATAATCGTATTCAATCGCATAACCGGGTCGCGTGATATGTGCGTTTTCAAATCCGGCAATCGAACGCACCGCTGCCAGCTGGATGTCAAAAGGCAACGATGTGGAAATGCCATTGGGATACAATTCATGCGTCGTCAGACCCTCAGGCTCGACGAAAATCTGATGCGAATTCTTATCGCTGAATCGATTAATCTTGTCTTCAATCGAAGGGCAGTAACGCGGTCCAACGCCTTCAATAACACCCGTGAACATCGGTGACCGATCAAAGCCACTCCGAATGATGTCATGGGTACGCTCATTGGTTTTTGTAATGTAGCACTGAATCTGCTCGGGATGATCGGTGACATGACCCAGGTAAGACATCACTGGTGTCGGTGTGTCTCCGGGTTGGGGCTCCATGACACTAAAATCCACCGTGCGGGCATCGATACGCGGCGGTGTTCCGGTTTTGAGGCGATCAACCCGCAGCGGCAGTTCACGTAAACGTTTTGCCAGTGCGATGGAAGGGGGATCACCCGCACGCCCGCCACTGTGATTGTTCAAACCAATGTGGATAACGCCACCCAAAAACGTTCCGGTAGTGAGCACCACGGCATTGGCGTGAAACCGAATGCCCATGTTGGTGACCACGCCTTTGGCTTGCTCACCTTCCACGATCAAATCATCGGCAGCCTGCTGGAAAATCGTGAGATTCTCCTGGTTTTCCAGGATCGTTCGAATGGCTTGTTTGTAGAGCACTCTGTCCGCCTGTGCACGTGTAGCCCGAACCGCCGGACCTTTACGCGCATTCAGCACACGAAACTGGATACCTGCCAGATCGGTGGCCTGAGCCATCGCGCCGCCCAGCGCATCAATCTCCTTCACAAGATGGGTCTTTCCAATCCCGCCAATGGCCGGATTGCAGGACATCTGACCCAGGGTTTCAATATTATGCGTAAGCAGCAATGTCCGACACCCCATGCGCGCCGAAGCCAATGCGGCTTCTGTGCCCGCATGCCCCCCACCAATCACGATGACATCAAAACGATCCGGAAAATCCACACGCTACTCCACACTAAGTAAACTGAAAAAAGGCCCGCATTATACGCTATTCGATTCCTGGTTATCAGTACAATTTGTTTAATTTTTACACTATTTCATGGGATTCTTTCGAGAATACGGTAAATTTCAGAGAACATTGTCGCCCGTTCTACGTGACACGTAAAATGAACTGATGGTTTTACTTAAGTTTCAGCAACTTATCCCCATCTTCTCAAAAAGTTATCAGCACACTTATCCACAACGCACTCTCAGCCTCCACGACTCATGAAGATACATAAACGATTGTTTTATTGGGATTAATTCAACAGAACAGAGAAAATAACTATGAATCAGGAAAAGTTATCCACAACATTGGTCAGTTACCATTCAGGTACGACAAAATCAGCCGCCTGCAAAAGATCCACACCGCAATCCAGGTTGTAAATCCAGGCGAAGAACTGGCTGATTTGCTCTTTTCCTCGAAATATTTTTCCATGTTGTGGCACTAACATGGCGATGTCCAGTTGGCTGACCATTTCCACCCAAAGCCGACAGACTTTATTTGACGCCATGTATCGCTGGTGAAATCCTTCCATGTGTTGAACATGATCAGCGACATCCTCAACGAACATATCTTCATCCTTTGTGTGCATCATGGACGCACCGAGATCACCACTGAACAGGATTTTGCTCACAGGGTCGTAAAACTGAAGATTACCCGCAGAATGCAGGAAATGTGCGGGTAAGCACACAATACCGGAAGCACCAAACGGGATGACCATCCCTTCATCCGGCACTGCGATGATACGATCAAACACAGAGCCTTCCAGGGTTTGATTAACGTAGTCAGAAGCCAAATGAGGGAGAAAGCGGGACCAGATTCGCGGCGCGATTACCTGACACTGCGAATGCAACAACCAACGATCCAAAGAAGAAATGATGTCCGGATCCTGATGTGACGCAAAAATGTACTTCAATTCAGCCAGTGGAAAATGCTTCGATATTTCAAGGGATAGCGCACTGTACGATAAGTCGCCACCCGGATCGATCAACGCACGATCTTTCGCATCCATAATCAGAAATTGATTTGACTGAACGCCTTCCCCTTCAGACAAATCGCTGAACATCAGACACTGATGTATCCCATCGTTATAGAGCTCAGTAGGGGTATAGCTCATTGATTCCATCCTCTGCTAATCAATTTCGTCACGTTGACTCACCCCGGACGGGAAGCCTGAGAGGATAAGATACCAAGAAAGGGTTATTTTCCGATACAAAAACTGGAAAATATTTCGCCCAGTAAGTCGTCAGGCGTAAACTCACCAGTAATCTCGCTGAGGTGATCTTGCGCTACTCGCAAATCTTCGGCAAGCAGCTCACCGGCCTGATGTACCGTCAATTGTTCTTTGCCGTGGTTCAATAGAGTTAATGCGTTTTCCAGACAGTTCAAATGCCGCCGCCGCGCCACAAACGTGCTTTCACTGAGGTTCGCGTACCCCATGACGTGCTTCAGGTGTTGCCGGAGTAGATCAATACCCTGCTTTTCTTTGGCAGAGATATGCAGGGTCGGAACGTCAGCCTGGAGATCCATCCCCAGTGGTTCATGCGTTTGATCAATTTTGTTTCTCACAATGGTGACTTTTTCCACGGGAGGCGTTTGCCCGAGAAATGCCGGCCAAAGGGCAGAAATTTCAGCACGCTTTTCTGTCACGCTATCCACCAACAACAGTATACGGTCGGCAGTGTGCACTTCATCCAGTGCGCGGTTGATACCGATTTGCTCGACTTCATCCGGATTCTCCCGCAGCCCAGCGGTATCCACAATGTGCAGCGGCATTCCATCAATCAAAATATGCTCTTTCAACACATCCCGCGTCGTACCCTCGATGGCGGTGACGATGGCGGCTTCACGTTCTGCCAAAGCATTGAGAAGACTCGACTTTCCCGCATTAGGCCTTCCGGCGATCACGACTTTCATGCCGTCACGTAACAACGCGCCCTGACGTGCGCGCTGAAAAACAGTTTCGACCTGAGAAATGACCCCCTGCAATTTTTCCAACACCACGCCATCCGCGAGGAAATCGATTTCTTCTTCCGGAAAATCGATGGCGGACTCCACATACATACGCAGTTGAATGAGCTGATCCGTTAACCGATGAATTTCTTTTGAAAACTCGCCTTGAAGTGAGTGCACAGCAGATTTTGCGGCATGCTCAGATTCTGCATTGATCAAATCTGCAATGGCTTCTGCCTGCGTGAGGTCAAGTTTATCATTGAGAAAAGCCCGTTCACTGAATTCGCCGGGGCGAGCCAATCGCGCACCCAGTGCCAGCAGTGCATTAAGAATCATGTCCAAGACAACCGGCCCACCGTGGGCCTGAAACTCAACAACATCTTCGCCGGTAAAGGAATGCGGGGCCTGGAAGTAGAGCAAAATGCCTTCATCAATCACGTCACCCGTTTGATTGAGAAAAGGCGTGTAGTGAGCGTAACGTGGTTTGGGTGAAAACGCCGCAATACGCTCAGCGAGCGCAAGGCTGTTTGGGCCAGAAAGTCTGACGATGCCCACGCCCGCTTTTCCGGGCGCGGTGGCGAGCGCGGCAATCGTATCCTGGTCAGACCGCTTCAATTAGGCCCCTTCTTCAATCTGTCGAGTGATATACCACTGCTGAGCGATCGACAAAATGTTATTCACCAACCAGTACAGAACCAGTCCAGCCGGGAACCAGAGGAAAAAGACGGTAAAGATCACCGGCATCATCTTCATGACTTTGGCCTGAACCGGATCCGGTGGCGCAGGATTCAAGGACATCTGAATGAACATGCTGGCGCCCATCAGAATCGGCAACAGGAAGTACGGATCCTTGATGGAAAGATCCGTAATCCAAAGCAGGAAAGGCGCTTGGCGAAGCTGGACACTTTCCAGCAACACCCAGTACAAAGCAATAAACACGGGCATTTGCACAAGAATCGGTAAACAGCCACCTAGCGGATTAATCTTTTCCTTGCGATACAAATCCATCATGGCTTGGGACATTTTCTGACGATCATCACCATATTGGTCTTTGATACGCTGCATTTCCGGACCCACTTTTCTCATCGCAGCCATGGAGCGATAGCTCGCGGCAGACAAATGGAAGAAAAGCGCTTTCACCACGACGGTCACCATGATAATGGCAAAGCCCCAGTTGCCTAAGAATCCAAAGAAGAAGTCCAGCAACAGGAAGAGCGGATAGGAGATAAAGAATAACCAGCCATAATCGACGGTGAGATCCAGTTTATCTGCGGCTTTTTCCAAACGATCAATAATTTTCGGGCCAACGTAAGCTTTCGCGCTCACGGTGGTTTTATCACCCGGTTTCAGTACCGTTTCCGGACTGATAAAGCCCATCAAAAACTGGCCATTTTTGACTTTTGACTGGTAAAAATGGGTAGTCTCGGGTTCAGGTACCCAGGCAGAAATGAAATAGTGCTGGATAAAGGCCACCCAGCCTCCCGTAATTTTTTTGCTGATCTCTTCCTCACGCATGTCATCAAAGGAGAACTTTTCATAAGGCTCCTCTTTGCTGGACAACACCATACCCAGGAAAGATTGCATGCCCATGGCATTCTGTTCGGAAGGATCTGCTGAACTATCCCGTACGATCTTGCCTGAAAAATTTCCCTGCCACACTTCGGTCCCGGTGTTTTCAAGCAGATAGTCCAGCTTTATCAGGTAGCTGTCGCGTTCGAAAGTGTAGCGCTTAATGACACTGATGCCGTTGTTACCCTGAAAGGTCAGATCTACCACCAGGGTTTGTTCGTTATCTGTTAAACGGTATTCGGTTGCTGTGCTTTGGTAATGCGCCGGTCCCTGGTTTGCCAAGGAATCAAACCCATTTTTGCCATAAAAGCCACTTTCCAGGTGATAGGTTCTCCGGGTACCGTTTTCGAGCAAATACAACGGTTGATCGCTGCCCAAACTGGTTTTGTATTGCAATAACGCGCTGCTGATTATGTTACCGCCGACGCGGTTGATTTTCAGGTCATAGGTATCCGTGGTAACGCGGATGATATCTGATGACGAACTCGTTTGAGGCAAAGAGGCGGTTGCACTTGCTTCAGGTGCGGTAAACTCCTGGGTAATGCCTGCAGGAGTGTCAATTTGTTGATCAATGTCTGCAGGGAACTGAGTCTCGGTTTGTGTCTGTTGGGCAACCTGACCATAGTCTTCGTTCCAGGCCAGAATCATCAAATAAGAAACGATTGCCAGACCAACAAAAATGATACCTCTGGGTAAATCCATCTTTAATTCGCCAAATTGATTAATGAATATGTGAATGGCTATCACGTGTGCAAGTGGGTACGGGATCCACTCCACCATGAGCCCATGGATGACAACGTGCGATGCGTTTTATGCCTAACCAGGTGCCTTTGAAAAATCCGTGTGTAGCAATCGCTTCGTGACAGTAGGCCGAACACGTTGGATGAAAACGACAGGAGCTTCCAAACATTGGACTGATGGCATATTGATAAAATCGAATGAGGTACAAAGCCAATGTTTTCATGGTGAACGTGTGCACTTAGTCCATCAGTGTGTCGATTTTTTCGCTTGCCTTACGTATTTGTCACGGAGTTTATCAAAAAGAAAGGAGAGTTGCTCATGAATTGACGCATTATCACAGGTTGCAACACCGCTTCTGGCAAGAATGACGATGTCGAGTGATGCGTAATCGGGGAGATGGTTACGGAAGTATTCACGAGAAAGACGTTTAATGCGATTTCGATCTACGGCTCTACGCACGTTTTTCTTAGAGAATACGAAACCAACTCGAGAACTTTCGTTCTTTCCGTGACTGGCAAGTAACAGAAAATGACGGTTTGACGATTTCGCAATGTTGTTTTCAAACACATGACGAAAATCCCCGGCATTCAGTAAACGAAGATGCCGGGGAAAACCGTATGACTTCATAAACTAACCTTTTTAAACAGTTAGCTTCTTTCTGCCTTTTGCACGGCGTGCTGCCAATACTTTACGACCATTTGCGGTTGCCATTCTGGCACGAAAACCGTGTGTACGCTTACGTTTCAGATTACTTGGCTGAAAAGTTCTTTTCATTTCTCGCTACTCACTTTGACTTGATTTGGACAGTACAAAATACGTACTAATCCACCAAAAAGGGAGCAGGAGTTTAAAGTATTTGTTCCGTAAGTTCAAATCGATTTGCGTCTTAAATAAAAAATAAAAGAAGTATAGTTTTTTAAAGATTGTTGTTGTTGTTTTTATTAGCTAGAGCGATCTGTGTGGATAATTCATATTAGCCTATATAATTCAAGGAAGTAGAAGAATAATAATTGCTCGGAAAAAGACGGTATGAGCCTGTGGGAAAGCTGTCATTTGGGGTTGAATGAAATGTGAAAAAAAGTGTTCACAGAGTTTTCTAGAGGTTACTCACAGAGTAGCAAACAAGGTTAACGACAAGTTATCCACAGGGACTGGTTCATGTTCAGTAAATTTTATTTGACTTCAATTTTGTTAACAACGCTGTGATTAAGTACTTATCTATATGATTATTATCATAATAGTTATCAACAGGTGGTTTAATAAACAGTACGTACCGGGGTGGAAACATCCAGGTAGTCCCGTTAGAATACAAAACCCTGCCAAAGAAATGTCGGATGAGTGGTTGAGAACATTTGCGCCAGGGGAAAATTCACGTTTTCGTGAACATCTATAAAAAACGTATAAAAAGAAAGTCATTACCCAGGAAGTAAAAACTGCAATTCGGGCCGTGGCATGGTTAATTACCACCTGCACTGCGGTTGAATTGTTGTTGGAAACGCATCGTTTCTCATCCGTTTTCTAGATTGAGTACTACAGGTATCATTGTGGCCCAGAGTGTTTGGAATCAATGTTTGGCGCATTTGCAGGATGAAGTGCCTGCGCAGCAGTTCAACATGTGGCTCAGACCATTGCAAATTGATCATAAAGGTGAAGATGTCATTCTTTATGCCCCCAACAAATTTGTGTTGGAGTTTGTGTCTGAGAAGTTTATTCACCGGATAAAAGAGCTGTTTTCGGATTTTTCAGAAGAAAGTGCGCCGAACGTGCAATTACGTATTGGTTCCGTAAAGTCAAAATCTGCTGCAGCACCGGACACGGTAAAAACCCCGCGGATCAGAGAAGGTGCGGAATCACCTGCGCATGGCCAGTCACCTGCTGATTCCGTCATAAAAAAGGAAAAGCGCTCGGTAGAAGTGGAAGGTTCTATTATCCATCAACATTTTCTGAATTCGAATTTTACGTTTCAGACGTTCGTGGAAGGGAAGTCCAACCAACTGGCTCGAGCGGCGTCTGTGCAAGTGGCGGATAATCCTGGCGGGGCCTACAACCCATTGTTTCTCTATGGCGGGGTTGGATTGGGTAAAACGCATTTAATGCATGCGATTGGTAATGAAATTATTCGCCGAAACAGCAATGCAAAAGTGGTGTATCTGCACTCCGAACGATTTGTTGCGGATATGGTGAAAGCCTTGCAGTTGAATGCGATAAACGAGTTTAAGCGGTTTTACCGTTCAGTAGACGCGTTGCTGATTGATGATATTCAGTTTTTTGCAAAAAAAGAGCGCTCTCAGGAAGAATTTTTCCATACATTCAATGCGTTACTGGAAGGCGGTCAACAAGTTATTCTGACCTGTGATCGTTACCCGAAAGAAATCGATGACATGGAAGAGCGGTTGAAATCGCGTTTTGGTTGGGGTTTGACGGTGATGGTGGAACCGCCGGAACTGGAAACCCGCGTGGCGATTCTCATGAAAAAGGCGGAACAGTCGAACATCAAGCTCAGCAGTGAAGCCGCTTTTTTTATTGCACAAAAAATTCGTTCGAATGTGCGAGAATTGGAAGGCGCGTTGAAGCTCGTCGTCGCCAATGCACATTTTACCGGGGAAAAAATTACACCCGACTTTATACGGGAATGTTTGAAAGATTTGCTTGCTCTGCATGAGAAGCAAGTCAGTATTGATAATATCAAACGTACTGTGGCGGAATACTATAAGATTAAAGTAGCAGATTTGACGTCAAAGCGGAGAAATCGCTCCATTACTCGTCCGCGCCAGATGGCGATGTCACTTTCGAAAGAACTTACCAATCACAGTCTTCCGGAAATTGGTGATGCGTTCGGTGGTCGGGATCATACAACGGTGCTTCATGCCTGTAAGAAGATTATTGAACTGCGAGAAAATGACGCGAGCATCCGTGAAGATTATCAGAATTTTATGCGTATTTTGACCACGTGATTCAGTTCCAGTAAAACTGCAACGAAACTCGAATAAATTAGACAGTAAGAGAATAAAGAATGAAATTTTCCCTGGCTCGAGACGCTTTATTGGCACCGCTGCAAATGATTTCCGGCGTCGTAGAAAAAAAACAAACCATGCCGGTATTATCAAATGTATTGATTGAAGTGGAAGATGAGCGGGTTGTACTGACCGGCACGAATACTGAGGTAGAATTGATCTGTCGTGTTGATGAAGTGGATATCCAGAGTAGCGGGCAAATTACTGTACCCGCCAAAAAACTCGCAGAAATCTGTCGCTCGCTGGATGCGGCCTATCCGGTAGAGGTCGAACTGGAAGCCACGAAAGTGCATGTACGCTCCGGTCGGAATAAGTTTACTCTGGCTACCTTGCCTGCAGAGCATTTTCCTAATACGGAAAATGAGAACGTCGATTTTTCTGTTACCTTGCCCCAAGCCGAGTTAAAACAGGCACTGGATTCAACGGCTTTTGCCATGGCCCAACAGGATGTTCGTTATTATTTGAACGGCATGTTGTTCGAAATGAATGAGCAATCACTTCGTCTGGTTGCAACCGATGGTCATCGCCTGGCTTCAGCCGATATTCCGACGCTGGCAGCGGTCAGTGAGCTTCATCAGGTCATAATTCCCAGAAAAGGGGTATTGGAATTGGGGAGACTGTTGTCGGAAGAAGGCGACGTTCAACTCGAATTCAATCACAGCCACATTCGTTCAACGATTGGCAACTTCACCTTTACGTCCAAACTGATTGAAGGGAAATTCCCGGATTACAACCGAGTGATCCCACGAGGTGGGGACAAAATTGTTCTCGCAGACCGGGTTGAGTTAAAAGGTGCGCTCGTACGTGCCGGGATTCTCAGTCACGAGAACATTCGTGGTGTACGGGTAAACCTGGAACCGGGTCAGATTGAGGTGGTGGCCAATAACCCCGAGCACGAGCATGCAGAGGTCTACCAGTCGGTGGATTATGAGGGTGAGCCGTTGCAAATCGGATTTAATGTCAGTTATTTGATTGATGTGATGAATAGTATTCAGGAAGAGCAGGTAAAGATTACCTTGTCGAATCCAAACAGCAGTGCGCTTATTGAGCCATACACTGGCCCCAGTGTATTGTATGTAGTCATGCCGATGAGGCTTTGAGGTAATCCAACATTTCCGATGGGAATCAAATTGGAGTTAAAGAGGGAAGACGTATGTTGCGACTAACGGATGCAGTAAAGGGAACCGTGAGGATTGGCCAGACTGCACTGGTATTATCCAAGACCGGTGTAAACTGGCTCAAGGGAGATCGACCGCCCACTGCACGTGTGATCCGTCAAACATTCGAAAGTTTGGGTGCCACCTACATCAAGCTTGGTCAGTTTATTGCCAGCTCGCCTACCTTCTTTCCCCCGGACTTCGTTGAAGAGTTCCGGTATTGTCTGGATAAGACAACGCCGCTTCCTTTTTCCGTTATGAAACGCATTCTGGAAGAAGAGTTTGATCAACCGCTTTCGGACATCTTTCAGGAAATTGATTCAACGCCCCTGGCCTCTGCGTCCATAGCGCAAGTACATGCCGCCCGGTTAAAAACCGGAGAAGATGTCGTGCTCAAAATTCAAAAACCCGGCGTCGAAAATATTCTGCTTACGGATTTGAATTTCTTGTATGTCATGGCGAGAACGCTGGAAAAAATCGCCCCCAAACTGTCTTGGACCTCTCTTTCCGGCATCGTGCAGGAGATTCAAAAGACGATGATGGAGGAATGTGATTTCATCAAGGAAGCCAACAACCTCAAAGAGTTCGCATTGTTTCTTCAACGCACAGGCAATGATGATGTGATTGTTCCTAAGGTGTATGAACAGTGCAGCACCCGCCGAGTGTTAACCATGGAGCGCTTTTATGGTGTGCCATTGGTGGATTTAGAAACCATTCGTCGCTATTGCAGTGATCCAGAACGCACATTGATCACTGCCATGAACACCTGGTTCGCCAGTTTAACGCAGTGTGATTTTTTTCATGCGGATGTTCATGCGGGCAATCTTATGGTCCTCAAAGATGGCCGAATCGGATTCATTGATTTTGGTATTGTGGGTCGAATCCCTGAAGGCGCCTGGCAGGCGATGTCGGATTTTATTTCGTCGATTATGGTCGGTAATTTCGAAGGCATGGCGAATGCCATGTTACGCATTGGTATCACCAAAAAGCACGTGGATGAACAAAAGCTGGCGGATGATATTCGTCGCTTATACCAAAAGTTAGACTCAATGGTGCCTAACTACGAGAAGATGCCAAATAACGAAGACGAGGAAATCAATTCTGTTTTGATGGACATCGTGAAAATAGGGGAGCAACACGGCTTGCACTTCCCCAGAGAATTTGCCCTGCTATTAAAACAGTTTCTGTACTTTGATCGGTACGTACATGTTCTGGCACCGGAGCTGGACATGTTTATGGATGATCGTTTGAACATGCTTCATTAATCCGGCCTTTGTCACCGCTCATGCCAAGTCATTCGGTGTGAGCGGTGATTGTATCCCCTCCTCAGTATTTCTTTCTTTATCCGCTTAGACATCTTCTTATCCTGTTTAGTATTAGGTACGGATTTTAATCCGTCGATATTACGCTGCCGGTATACCTCCGCTTCAGACAAGCAAAAAAAACCAGAGTCTTTTATAAAAACCCTGGCTAGTGAGGTTTTGCAACGTTGATCCGTATTCTGTGACTCGGGATCTTTACGTGCGAAGAGTGTTTAATTTGATGTTTAGTAATCCAAGTTAGTCACATAGAGTGCATTGGTTTGAATAAAGTCACGCCTTGGTTCTACTTCATCGCCCATCAGCGTTGTGAATATCTGGTCAGCAGCAATTGCATCTTCGATCGTGACTTTCATCATGCGGCGTGTGCCTGGGTCCATCGTGGTTTCCCACAGTTGCTCCGGATTCATTTCACCCAAACCTTTGTAGCGTTGAACGTTTAATCCTCGCTGGGCTTCTTTCATTAACCAGGCCAGGGTGTCTTTGAAAGAGGAAACCGGTTCCTGCTTTTCGCCGCGTTGAACGTAGGCACCATCCTCAAACAAACCTTGCAAGGTGCTGCCCAGCTTAGTGATGGCATCGTAGGTTGGAGACTCAAAGAAATCGGTTTGGAGTACGAATTCATTGCCAAGGCCATGCACAAAAACATCCACTTTTGGCAAGTACAAGCTGCGCTCAAGGTCCTCTTTGATGCCAAGGACATAACTGGCACCCGTTTTGTGGTCTACACCGAGATTGCTTTCAATTTCGGTGACCCAGTTCTGGACAGAGTCTTTGGATTTCAAATCTTCGGTGCTGAGTTTCGAAGAGTGAATCATGGCCTCAAGGATCAATTCCGGATAACGACGGGACGTTCTTTCGATAGCGGCCATGACGGATTTGTACTCATTGACCAGTGACTCCAAGGCTGCGCCTTGAATTGCTGGAGCAGACGGATTTACAAACAGCTGTGTGTTTTCCAGGGCGGAGTTAATGAGGTAGTTGTCCATGGCTTTTTCATCTTTGATGTACTGCTCCTGCTTCCCGCGTTTCACCTTATACAACGGGGGCATAGCAATAAAGACATGTCCACGTTCAATGATTTCGCGCATTTGACGGAAGAAGAATGTTAACAGCAAAGTACGGATGTGTGATCCATCCACGTCCGCGTCCGTCATAATGATGATGCTGTGATATCTCAGCTTGTCGACATTAAACTCCTCTCTACCGATGCCACACCCCAATGCGGTAATCAAGGTACCTACTTCAGCGGAGGAGAGCATTTTATCAAAACGTGCCTTCTCAACATTCAATATTTTACCTTTGAGCGGCAAGATGGCCTGGGTTTTTCGATCACGACCCTGTTTTGCAGATCCTCCGGCAGAATCACCCTCCACGATGTACAGTTCTGAAAGGGCAGGATCTTTCTCTTGGCAATCGGCCAGTTTTCCAGGCAAACCCGCGATGTCGAGTGCACCTTTCCGTCGCGTCATTTCTCGTGCTTTTCTTGCCGCTTCCCTGGCACGTGCGGCATCGATCATTTTGTTAACGACGGACTTCGCCTCCTGCGGGAATTCCTGAAGGTAGTCACCGAACAATTGATTCATTTCCTGTTCAACGGCGGATTTAACTTCGGAGGAAACCAGTTTATCTTTTGTTTGTGAGGAAAATTTTGGATCTGGGACTTTCACTGAAATGATCGCAGTGAGTCCTTCTCGGGCATCATCTCCGGATGTAGCGACTTTGGTCTTTTTCAACAACCCTTCTTTTTCGATGTACGTATTTAGGGAGCGAGTCAATGCGCCGCGGAATCCGGCCAGATGTGTGCCGCCATCGCGTTGGGGGATATTGTTCGTGAAACAATAAATATTCTCCTGGAATCCATCATTCCATTGCAACGCAACCTCAACACCGATGCCGTCTTCTCGCTGTGTATTGAAATGGAATACTCGGTTGATGGCATTCTTGTTGGTATTCAGGTATTCGACAAAAGCCTGTAATCCGCCTTCGTACTCAAACAATTCCTGTTTTGCGGAACGCTCATCTACCAGAACAATTCTTACACCTGAGTTGAGAAACGCGAGTTCGCGCAAGCGTTTTGCCAGCAAGTCAAAATGGAATTCAATGTTATTAAAGGTGGCCGGTGAAGGAACAAAGAAGACTTCGGTTCCTGTTTTGTCGGTTTCACCGACGATCTTCAGTGGCTCGACTGGTACCCCGTTATGGTAGGTTTGCTCATGCACTTTTCCATTGCGACGAATGGTGAGCCTTAACTGTGAAGACAGGGCATTCACCACAGATACACCTACGCCATGTAATCCCCCGGATACTTTATAGGTATTGTCGTCAAACTTACCGCCAGCATGCAAAACCGTCATGATGACTTCTGCCGCAGATACACCTTCTTCCGGGTGGATATCTGTTGGGATTCCTCGACCATTGTCAGATACGGTGATGGACTCTTCCGGATGGATCGTGATCCGAATTTCGGAGCAATAGCCAGCGAGTGCCTCGTCAATAGAGTTGTCTACGACTTCGAAAACCATGTGGTGGAGTCCAGTGCCATCATCAGTATCCCCGATGTACATACCGGGTCGCTTTCTAACGGCATCCAGACCCTTTAATACTTTGATACTCGAAGAATCGTATTCTTTATTCTCACTCATGTTGTCTTACTCCAGACGAGATGTCGAGGTGATCGAACCATGTTCCACGTGGAACATTTTTGCTGAATTGGATTTTGTATGATTTTCTAAAACAGATTGAGAAGTTGAAGTTAGAAAAATTTGATCACAATACTGATAAGCGTGTTTTAACAGAACAGACAAATAGTTTGCATCCAATTCAGAATCTATATCATCGAACAATAATATGGGTTTGTTGTTTTTAAACTGTTCCAGCAGGCGTAACTGAGATAATTTCAATAACGCAATTAGTAATTTTTGCTGACCCCGAGAGAGAACTTCGATTGCAGGTTTACCTTGATGGGTAAATTTTAAATCTGCTTTATGGGGGCCATGCAATGTATGCTTGTATCGTTGTTCTTTTTCTTTGTCTCTATCAATTATGCTTTCCAGGGAATCTTTGGTGTCCCATCCAGGATAAAAAACTATGCACAGTTTTTTATCAGCGAGTGGTGATTTTTCCAAGAGTCCCTCAAGAATCTCTTGTAGTGTAATGCAGTATTTTAGTCTAAGTTCAGTGACTTGCTCACTGTAAATACAGTATTGTTGAGTCCAGAAACGCATTTGAGAGTGCTCAATTTTACCACGCTTTAGCAGAGCATTCCTTTGTTTTATGGCATTTTTAAACTGTTTCCATACAGTTAAATACGAATGTTCCACGTGGAACACTCCCCAATCGATGAGCTTTCTTCTCTCTTCAGGGCCTCGTTCCAGCAGCGCAAAAGATCCTGGATCGATTATCTGAATAGGATTGGTAAAAGAAAATGTGGAAAAAGACCGTTGATTTTGTCCATTTAACAACAGTTTACCGTGATCAGCGGATTTTGAGAATCCCAAATGCACAGTGTGATTTGATATGTTGTGCTCGGAGAACAGCACAAACTCCTGAGTGTTTAATTGTATTGTTGATTGGATTTTGTTTGTCCGGTAGGACTTCCCATAGTTGTTAACGTAGATTGCTTCTAATAGAGAAGATTTCCCGGAACCATTCGAACCGCTGATGAGGTTGAGCTTGTTGTGGAACTCCAGATCCAGCGTACCGAGATTTCTGAAGTGTTGGGTCTTTAACCGCTTAAGCATAGTGCGGGACTGAGCTACCAATTAAAAGATTTGGAGAGACTGATGTTGGGTCTGTATGAATTATACCGGCTGAATAACTAGGAGCAATCGTATATTTACCGCGATCGCGGGTGAGTGAATCTTCGGGTAGGTAGGTAAATATAAACCTATAATGAGCTGATTAGGGAGCGTGTGTCACAACCACCGATCATCCTACTGAAGCATTGGTTTCTACATAGAGTATAAATGGAGTTGACTATTTTGTTGGTTTTTTCGTTACGTGAAATGACGGTATTAAGAGAGAGTGCAGCTGAAGACGGTACTTTAAATATTGTGGAATCCGTAGAGCTTATTCGCACGATACCCCGGCATCCGTCTGAAAACGAATTGAGTGAGTTATTATTAAAGGAAACGGAAGGATTTACTGATGAGCAGTTAGTGCAGGGGAAACGGTTCTACGTGGAGTTTGTGGTAGTAAGGGGAGAATCCGTTGAACCGTACAGCTATGAAATCAACACGGTAGATGTACTGACCAAACTGATGAAAGAAAATGATCTGACACTATCCAACGCGATGATGCTGCTATGCAAGCGGCCAGACAAATCCGAACCCAGACATGGAAGACTGGTGGGAATAAAACTGTATGAGCCAATAGAAACGGTAGAAGAAGATAACCCGGAAAGAAGTGTACCGATGACTGTTTTTCTTCCCAAGTGGTTGGTTCATTGGATGAGTGAGCAGAATCTGAATAACAGTAAATTAGTGGAGAATGCTTTGATCTCACACTATGACCTTCAGCTGCTGAATGGATCGGTAGAAGTTAAGAAAGATTCGTAATTATTCACCAGCTAGGAGCCTGTCGGACTTAAGCGCACGATTACTGCACAGTGCGTCTCCCGACTGTAATTGAACGGAAAAAGCAGGTTGCTAGCCTTCTCAGCCTCTTGATACGCATTTTACGTCCCTCAACGAGCAATACCGTTGTTTAGCCCCCTTTTCAGGCGATTCTCAACACATTCATCCGCTTGATGTTCCAGGCCATTGCCACCAGAGACCATTCTCCCGTCACACTTGCCAGTCCGCGAAGGGAAAACTGTCGAAATCCCAGTACCGATTTTATGATACCGAATACCGTTTCCACCGTCTGTTTACGTCGCCCGTAAAGTGCTCGTCCGGTCTGCGTACTCAGCCGATGCGCCATCAGCTCTACCGGGTCGTCCGTTTGTGGTGCGGGGGCATCCGGAGCGAAGCGTGCAAATACATCCGGATGGTGCGCCTCCCGCTTCATCGCGATCAGCGGCTTTACCTCCGCTTTGATGCAGGCCTCTACATTCGTGCGACTGAAATACCCGGTGTCTGCCA
>JBPJFY010000005.1:0-300168 GCA_051208045.1 Oleiphilaceae bacterium G1-8 | reverse complement strand
AATCAGTGTTTCGGTTGGCAGTGATAAAACGGCTCATGGAAATTCTGGCTCTCGATGTAAGAGTAATAGAGTGGCGTTATTATCTCACGTTTTGATGCTCAGAGTTAAAAGTCCGACAGGCTCCTAGAAGTGCTTGCGAATAAAAGCACAAACATCAATGTGAGCATCATCTAAAAAGACAAAATTGATCGAATCCACCGCCCGAAACCAGCATAATAAGGAATTCTTCATCCGTCAGATTGATCTGGTCTTTATCTTTTGGACTGAGAGCTGGTAGCTTCGGCTGCCGGCCTTTCGGCTTTTTCCAGTATCTCTCCGTGCCTGATGCGTCGCTATTCTGGATTCGTACGCAGATTGCGCGTCGCTGTTTCACTCGGCAGCACGCGCTTTAAATTATCGTGCAGATACCCGATGAGTTTTCCTGAGCGGACTCAATAAATTCGTATTTCCCATCGTCGCATCCCGGTCTATGCTCTGTTAGAGGTTAGATTTGGAGGGCACATGCAGATTCCCGGTTACGAAATCATCCGCGAACTCGGTCGGGGCGGTATGGCGACCGTGTATCTCGCCGTGCAGGAATCCTTTGGCCGAAAAGTAGCGCTCAAAGTGCTTGATAGTCAGGCAGCGTCTGACCAGGAATTTGCACAACGCTTTTTGCGGGAAGCAAAAACTGTTGCTCAACTGTCGCACCCGCATATCGTGCCTGTTTACGATGTCGGCGTGGCGGAAGGCCACTACTACATGAGCATGGATTATCTCAGTGGTGGTGCGCTTCCGGATCGACTGAAGACCGGCATGAAAAAGTCCGAGGTCATCGCGTTGCTCAGCCAGATTGCCTCTGCGTTGGGGTGTTTGCACGAACATGGTTACCTGCACCGGGACATCAAGCCCGACAACATTCTCTTTCGTAAGGATGGCTCCGGTGTTCTGACGGATTTTGGCGTGGCCAAACCGCAAAATGCCCGGGAGGCACTCACACAGGCCGGGCTGGTTATTGGTACGCCGGTGTACATGAGCCCGGAACAGATCAATGGAAAAGCTTTGGATGCCCGTACCGATATCTACTCTCTCGGTGTCGTGCTGTATGAAATACTGGAAGGCGAGCCACCGTATCTCAGTGACGACTTTCTTGCCCTCGCTCTGAAACATGTGCAGGACCAGCTCCCGGAACTCACTCTGTCTCACGACGAATTTCAGCCCATACTCGACAAATGCATGGCCAAAAAGCCAGAGGATCGCTTCCAAAGCTGTGCGGAGTTCATCCGCGCCCTGGACAAGATGCGGCTCGGCGCAGCGCCCTCGAAGGCATCAGCACACTCCCCCCAATCGCCCGGCCCAGTGAATCAGGCCGCACAACCAACGCCAGCCGCCAACACCCCCGCGGCTATTGCCGCGAAATCAAAGGCACACCCCAAAGACAAGGCGCAAGACCGGAAAAATCCGGACGGACTGCACTTTGACGAAACCATGCGAAAAAAACTGGGCATCATGAAACGCTACACGCTGGTTTGCCTGCTCACCTCTCAGGAAGCTCAACCTTTTACCATTTATTTTTCGCGGCTCACGACGAAACTCATAGAATGGTATGACGAGCGACTGGATCAGGCGGAAGCCATTACCTTGAAGTTTTCCGTATCTCCCTGGCTGGTCGACAAGGTCAAACACGCCGTTGCAGAGGTTTATGACAGCGGGGAGACGTATGCTTTCCTGCATCGGCTGTCCATCTCTGTAGAGATTGAAAACCTGCAAGGGACGCCGCAGGAAAACTATGTGCTCAACCGCTAAGAAAGGCTTGCTGGACTGGCTCTGACAACCTAGAATCCCTGCCCGATAACACTCCCCCAAATCAAACGAGCGCACCCATGATCCTGCCCGCACACTTTATCGACTCGCTTAACGCAGACACGCGAGACAGCTTCCTCGAACATCTTGTTCTCATCACCCAGGGGGCTGATGGGTATCTGGGTGATCTGGAGCAGGACAAGACACAGCTGCTCAAGCAACTCCGAAAGGGCGCATTGTTGATCGAGCAGTTTGATGACGACACCGATGCAAATTTTGGCCTTATCACTCGTGAGCAGGCGGTACAAAACGGTTATCGACCGGATTGATTTTTCGCCCAATATCACCTATTACTTATCTAACGGATAATTGCATAAGTGATCAACAGGAAGCGGAAGTCTTTCCCGAATACCCATACGCCAAAACGCAGGGCAAACATAGTGCGACACGTCTTAGCCGCAGTTCTCCTCCAGTGTATTATCTGGTGCGCGCAGGTGCAGGCATTGCCAGGTCCGGTCCTCTCGCCCGAAACAATGGAAGAAGCGTTCCGCTTTTTGGAGCACACACATTACCAAAACCAGGAAGAATATGTCGCCGTACTCTCCGATCTCAAGGATTACGTGTTCACTCAAGCGCCACAGCAGTCGCTTCGTTGGCAGCGCCTGGACTGCTGGAGCGGAGAAGCACACACAGAAGAAGAATTTAAACGCACACTGGAACGAGCCAACCGCTACCTCATCATCGCACGTGAGAAAGCAGACCAGGAAGCCATCACGGATCTGTTGATCTGCCGAGGCTGGATTCACGCGGAATCCGGAAACACCTATGCGGCAGCCAAAGATTATGACGCCGCTGTGGCGACCGTTCAGCTTGTGACAAACCCCCAACTCGTTGCCGATGCGCTTTCCTCCCGTGGCGAACTCCGGGCCTATCAGGGCGACCTGGCGATGGGAATTCGCGACCTCATCGACGCCCAACGATTTTATGAAAAATCCGGCCTGGATTACTGGATACGCGTGAATCTTGCTTCCATTGCCAATGCCTACCGCCGCATTGGCAATTATGAGCAAGCGCTCCACTACTACGCACAGCTGGAAGAACGAGCGCTCGCACTGGAAGATGAGTTCGAGTACCGGGATGTACAAAGCCAGATCGGCCTCGTATATGAAGACATGGGCAGGTTTCAGGAAGCCTTGGCACTCTTTCAATCGGCCCTCACCTTCGCACAAAAGAATGCGAGAGACCGAGACGAAGCCATTGCCCGATTGAACATCGCAGGCGTGCAAACCAAATTAGAGCGGTATCATGAAGCGATGAAAAACCTCGACGCCGTTGAGTCTTTTTACCGGGATTCTCCAGACGCAGGTATCATTGGCCTCATCCACCTGTTTCGGGGCAGAGCGTTTAATGGCCAGGGTTTGCATAAAGAAGCACTCGTGGAGCTGAATAAAGCCAAACTACACATACAACAGGTAAGCAACAAACGTTTTCTCGCCTGGGTACTAAAAGAAAACGCCATTGCGCATGCAGCGCTCCACGAATGGGAACAGGCCTACCTCGCCATGAAAGCTTACACGGAAAGCCAGGCCCAGCAAGACAGGTTCCTTCAGAAACAGCAAACCATTGACACGCAAGTCGAGTTTGATGTCACCCGAAAGGAGACGGAAAACGCGCGATTAAAAGCCGAAACAGCCCTGAAACAGCAGCAGCTTGACGCCAACCGGGAACGGCGACGCCTGCAAACTGCGGTGATCGTGCTGGGCAGTATTCTGGTCATTTTGCTGATTGTACTGATTGGCAAGCAGATACGACGAAATAAGCACCTGCACTTCTTATCGATCACGGATGAGCTCACCGGCCTACCCAATCGCCGGCGCATATTTCATCTTGGCGAGGACCTTGCCCGGCAGGCGCAAGAGACACACGCCCCCTTTTCCGTGCTGGTTTTTGATGTCGACTACTTCAAACGCATCAACGATACGCACGGCCATTCCGCCGGAGATGCCGTACTGAGAGCGCTCGCCCCGGTTTCGCTTGAAGCAATTCGCGATCAGGACTACGTGGGCCGCACCGGGGGAGAAGAGTTTATGGCCTTGCTCCCCGGCACATCCATCGACCAGGCCACTGCCGTAGCTCAACGGGTACGCAATCATATTGCCGAGCACGATTTTGGGGACTGCGCTCCTGAACTGCACGTGACCGTCAGCGTAGGAGTCGCCCAGCTGAAGAAAACCGATGGAGGATTGGAGCGATTAATCCACCGGGCAGACAGCGCACTCTATCAGGCCAAAAGAGATGGCAGGAACTGCGTTGTCTCGGACCGATAACTCAGGCAAGTCGACGCACACTTTGTAAAATAACCGTCAACTCTTTGCCGGCCTCATTGCGAATCGATTACAATTCAGGCATCCTCTCGCCTTTTTTGGTACGCTGCTTTGAAATCACCCGTAGTACGCGCTCATCTGGCCTTATTGCTTGCCATGACCATATGGGGAAGTTCTTTCGTCGCGCTGAAAGTCGCGGTCACAGAACTTTCTCCAATGCTCGTCGTATTCATTCGCATGGCGATTGGGTCCTTGGCCATTCTTGCACTTTGGCCCTTCCTGTCGAACCGGTTTTCTTACCAGCGAGGTGATTGGAAGTATCTGATTGGTCTGGCAATCTTTGAGCCCTGCCTGTATTTTCTGTTTGAGGCCCAAGCGCTCGTCTACACAAGCGCTGGCCAGGCCGGGATGATGCTGGCCACATTGCCTGTGATGGTCGCGCTGGGCGCTTATCTGTTCCTTGGTGAAAAAACATCCCGGCTGCAGTGGTCCGGCTTTGCTGTCGCTATCCTTGGTGTGCTGGTCATGACCTTCAGCAGCGAGCAAAGTGACCAGGCCCCCAATGCACTGCTGGGAAACTTTCTTGAGTTTCTCGCCATTTGTTGCGCCGTGGGGTACGTATTGTTGGTAAAACACCTGATTCACCGCTATTCCGCTTTTTTCCTCACCGCGATGCAAAGCTTCATCGGCGCGATCTTCTTTTTCCCGTTTACGCTGCTTGAACCGCTTCCGGAAAGCATTTCCACAGACCTGTGGTTGGTGCTCGGTTACCTGGGCGTTGTGGTCACACTGGGCGCATACGGATTATACAACTATTCCATGAACCACCTCAGCGCGTCCATGGCCGCCAGCTATACCAATCTTCTACCGGTTTTTTCTCTCCTGTTTTCCATGGCGCTCCTCAGCGAGGTGATTTTGCCCATCCAATGGTTAAGTATTCTGCTGATTTTTGTCGGCGTAGGCCTTTCCCAGCAAACGGGCGCATCCGGGACTGTTGATGAGGGTGTACTGGATGCTGCACCCGCTTCCTCTCCCAGGTAATCACACATGAAGCACGCAATCATCATCGGTGGCGGCCCAGCGGGTTTGATGGCGGCAGAACGCATCTTGGAGAGCGGTCACAGCGTGCACCTCTACGATGCGATGCCCTCCCCCGGCCGCAAGTTTTTACTCGCTGGCATCGGCGGCATGAACATAACGCATTCAGAACCACTTGAGCCATTCTATCAACGCTATGGCCACAGAGCGGAACAACTCACCCCTTTGCTGCTGGAATTTGGTCCCCCCCACCTGATTGACTGGATTCATACCCTCGGCATTGAAACGTTCGTGGGTAGCTCCGGCCGCGTATTTCCCAAGGAAATGAAGGCCGCGCCGTTACTTCGTGCCTGGCGTAATCGATTAAAACGGCAAGGGCTGATCGTACACACACGGCGGCGTTGGCTGGGCTGGGACGCCACTACGGGCGACCTGCGGTTTTTGGTCACGGGCACACCAGAAAAAGCCATTGAACTGGTACCCCCCTCGAACGCCCTCGTTCTCGCGTTAGGTGGCGGTTCCTGGCGAAAACTGGGGTCCGATGGCGCGTGGGTACCCATACTTCGCGAACAGGGTTTGACGATTGAAGACCTTAAACCCAGCAATTGCGGATTCATTAGTCAGTGGTCACCGCACTTGTCTGAGCGCTTTGCTGGCGCGCCGCTTAAAAACATCGCCGCTCAGGTGACAGACAATCAAGGAACGTCACATCACATCCGAGGTGAGTGCATTGTGACCAAGAAAGGGATTGAGGGTGGCGTAATTTATGCCTTTTCGAGCACGCTGAGAGACAGGATTGAGAAAACAGGCAAGGCCACACTTTTCCTCGACCTGTGTCCGGATCGGACCGAAACTGATCTCCTGAACAAACTCACTTCCGCCCCGACCAACAAGTCATTGAGCCACGTACTGAAAAACAAGTTGAAACTCTCCCCGGTAAAAGTGGCGCTACTGTATGAAGTACTCAACAAAGCGCAACTGGGGAAACGCCCGCTCATTGCACAAACGCTGAAAAAATTGCCTATTGAGTTACTGGCCACCTGCCCCTTGGATGAGGCAATCAGTTCCGCAGGCGGCGTACCTTTCGAAGCACTGAATGATGATTTGATGCTCACCCGGTTACCCGGCGTGTTTTGTGCTGGCGAAATGCTCGACTGGGAGGCGCCCACTGGCGGCTACCTTTTGACCGCCTGCTTTGCCACCGGCAAGCGTGCTGGTGATGGTGTGGTGCGGTATCTCGCAGGAATCATCTAGGGAGCAAAATCCACCAACAGCGCCATGACCTCCTCCAAATATGCCTGGTCCACTGAATCAAACGCAGCCGGATGATCTGAATCCACATCCAGCACCGCACACACTTTGCCCTGCCGATTACGCACCGGTAACACAATCTCGCTCTGTGTCGATGAGCTGCAGGCAATATGATGTGGAATTGCATTCACATCCTCGATTAACTGCACCTCCCCTGTTCGCGCGGCTTTGCTGCAGACGCCCCGATCGAGAGTAATAGTCAGGCAACCGTGGCCGCCCTGATAAGGGCCCACCTTAAGCGCGGTCACCGGATCAGACACAAGCCGATAAAAACCCGTCCAGTGAAAGTAATCCATACGGTTATGGAGTTCGCAAACGACCGTGGACAAGACACTCACCCAATCCGTTTCACCTTCTATCAATGCCTCAATTGCTGCAAGTGCTTCCTGATAACATGCTTCTTTACTCTGACTTTGAGTCATATTCATTCTCACGTATTTTCCTGGCGAAGTACCACAGGATCAGTTCCCCTGTGCGCCTGACTTGCCAGCACCACCGCCAGCCCCACAATTCCTCCGCCCAGCAGTGTTTGCAAAGGCGGAAATTCATTCAATAGCACCATGGCAAAGACGATGGAGTACACCGGTTCCAGCCCGACCAACACACTGGCCAACTGGGCTTTCACCACCTTCAATCCACGCACCAACAATGCCTGGGGGATGGCTGTAAACATCACGCCCAACAATAACAGCAGCCCGGTTTCATTGAGAGACGGCCACCAGCCAAACCAGGCCACAAACGGTAACGTCACCAATGTTGCCGTACCGTGCTGATAGAGTGTGATGACAAGGAAGTGATTGTCTCGCACCAAGCGCCGGTTCAGTATGGTAAACACCGCGAGAATCGCACCAGACAGCACCGCCCAGGCCAACGCCTCCACGCGCGTACCGGTAACATCCACCTCAGGTACCACACACAGAAGCCCCACAAAGACGAGAATACCGCTGAACACATCCTGCCGACGAATCCGCTCACGAAAAAGCAACGGTTCCAAAAATGTCACAAACACCGGATAGGTGGAAAAACCAATCACCCCAACCGCGACGGTAGACAACTGGATGGAATGAAAAAACGCGAACCAATGGAGACTTAACAGTATGCCTGAAGCCACCAGGGCCAGCTGATTTCGCCGCCGCCCGGCAGTGAACGAAATCTTCAGCACAAGCAGACACACCACGAGAAAAAGCACGGTGAATAATGAGCGGCCTGCAATGATCGTGAGTGGACTCAAGGCTAAAAACTTGCCGAATAACCCCGTCATCCCCAGCAGCAACACAGCGACATGCAAACTGATCAAATACGATCGATGGCTATCACCTGAATTCACACCAATCCCCACATCCACGCCAGTCCAAAAACCACTTCCCAATTTGCGTTAAAAAATGCTTGCTACTGCTTTTGTTTTGATCTATTCTCGATCACTTAGCCTTCGTAGCCCGTGCACAACAGCACGCCTCATCCAATACGCGATGATGCAGCGCCTACGGCCTTTCTTCAACTGATTTTTACTTTCTCTTACAGCGCAAGAGGTTGGTAGCAAAATGATTCTTCTTCCATCTTACAACGGCGTCATGCTGACGCATACGGAGTTTGCTCCCTTCGGGCTGTAATTGACTTTATTGCCGGCCCGACTTACGCAAGCGGGCCGGAATCGTGTTTATTCTATTTCTCGTATTCCCGAAAGCCCGCTCATTTAGCGGGCTTTTTCGTTCCCGATAATAAAAATTGAAGGACCTTCGCGGTGAATACGAAGACACAACACAAATTTCAGGTACTGATTGACCTGATCAAAGCCAAAAAATGGTACTACCTCGGTGCGGTCGCGACGGTGGGTTTGGCCAGTTTTTTTATGTATCTGGTGCCGACCATCGGCAAAATCGTCATCGACCGGGTACTCACAGAGCCTCGCGTCACAGAAGACGACTTCGCGCAGCATCTGATTCATCTCGCGGGCGGCCCGGACCAACTGGTAAATCAGCTATGGCTGGCCGGTATTGCCATTGTTCTGGTGACAATCGCCTCGGGTATTCTGATGTACGCCAAAGACTACCTGTCTTCCCGGGCGTGTGAGTCCACGGCTCAACATCTGCGTGATCATTTATACCATCATTTGCACCACCTCACGCAACGCTACCTGCAAAACACCGAAAGCGGCGACATCTTACAGCGCTGCACCTCGGACATTGACACATTGCGTGAGTTTCTCACGGTGCAGGTCATGAACATCGGGCGCACATTGATTCTGCTCAGCATCGTGATCCCGCTGATGTTTCTGCAACATGTCGGCATGACGCTGATGGCGTTAATGCTGGTACCGATTGTGCTGTTCAGCGCTCACCGGTTTTTCTTCCGTGTTCGGGATTTCTTCCAGCGCGTGGATGAAGCGGAGGGCGAACTCACCACCATTGTGCAGGAAAACCTGACCGGTATTCGGGTGGTACGTGCGTTTGCCCGTCAAGACCACGAGTGCGCCAAGTTCGATGAAAAAAATGCCCATTACAGCGATATGAACTATCAGCTGATTTGCATGTTTGCAGATTTCTGGGCTTTTTCCGACCTGCTGTGTCTGGCGCAGAGTGCCATTGTGCTGTTCGGTGGGGGTTGGCTTGCCAGTCAGGGCGTGATCACCGTGGGCACTTATTTTGCGTTCATCGGATACACCACCATGGTTATTTTCCCAATTCGCCAACTGGGCAAAGAATTGAGTGAGGCAGGCAAGGCCACCGTCGCCATTACTCGTATTCAGGAGATCCTGGAGGCACCGGAAGAAACCGAGCAAGTGGAGGCGACAGCCCTGCCCGCGCGTCTGACCGGCCGCATCGAGTTCGACCGGGTACGATTTGGTTATGATCCTGGCAAGCCGGTCATTAAAGACCTGAGCTTTTCCATCGAGGCCGGAGAAACTATTGCCATTGTTGGCCCCACCGGTGCTGGCAAAAGTACGCTGATTCAGCTGTTAATGCGCCTGCACGATTATGAATCCGGAGCAATCCGGCTGGATGGCGAAGAAATCACGCGCATGGCGCGAAAAAGCCTGCGCGGGCAGATCGGCTCATTACTTCAGGAGCCGTTCCTGTTCAGCCGGAGCTTGAAGGAAAATATCAAATTCAGCGACCTGGCCGCGTCGGATGACGCCATGGTGAGTGCCAGCAGCGCGGCGGCGGTGCACCACACGATCGAGAACTTCCGGGACGGCTATGAGACGGTCATCGGAGAGCGCGGAGTGAGCCTGAGTGGTGGGCAGAAACAACGGGTGACGCTCGCACGCACCCTGTTGAAGGAGCAGCCCATTCTGGTGCTGGATGACACCTTGAGTGCGGTGGATACCGGTACCGAGCAGGAGATCATTCAAGCGCTGCAGCGTAAAAAAGGCCAACAAACCCTGTTGATCATCACGCACCGGATCAGCGTTTGCCAGAAAGTGGATCGCATTCTGGTTATTCAGGGGGGGCGTGTGACACAGCAGGGTACACACCGGGCACTGATCAATCAACCCGGATTTTATCAGGAATTGTGGGAGATTCAGAGCGGCCAGAAAGCCCGCTTTGAGCAGGAGCTCAGTACGGCTCCCCACAGGCTTGCTTGGGAGGGCATGAAATGAACCAGGATCACGCATCCAATCCCCCCATCACCGGGGGGTGGAAAACCATCTTTGAGATGTGTTACCAACTAAGGAAAAGACTGTTTCATCAGGTCATGGTGCTTGCACTCACCACGGCTGCCGTCGAAGCCTCTTTTACCTTGATCACCAAACAGGTCGTGGACGAAATTGTCGCCCAGGGTACCGACGCAGATTTGTGGGGATGGGGAGCACTCTATGTGGTGCTGCTGGCGATCTTCACATTCTGTATTCGTACCTTTATTCGCACCACCGGGCGCTTGTCTACGGGGCTGATGTATACCCTGCGTAAGCGGAGTTTTGAGCATTTACAGACACTGTCGTTTTCGTTTTTTGACAACAACGCCGTGGGCTGGCTGGTGTCACGCATCACGTCTGACACCGCTCGGATTGCACGCATTGTTGCCTGGGGCACTCTGGATCTTTTCTGGGGGATCCCGCTGATTCTCGGCATCAGTGCTGTGCTCATCGTGCTCGACTGGAAGCTCGGTCTGATCGTGGTTGCCCTGTTTCCGTTTCTGGCGGCCATTGCCTGGGTGTTTAACCAGAAAATTCTGGACAGCTCACGGGAGCTGCGGCGAACGAACTCCCGATTGACGGCGGTGTACAACGAGTCCATTGCGGGCATTCCAACGACCAAAGTACTGGTCCGGGAAAAGCAAAACATGGCTGAGTTTCAGAAAGATACGCGGAAGATGTATGACCTCTCCATGTATAACCTGCTGCTCAGTTCCGCGTTCTTTCCGTTCGTGAACGTGTTTGTCAGTCTGGTCACCGGCATTGCCCTGTGGCTTGGTGGCACCGAGGTGGTCGCAGGCGCACTGACGCTCGGTACGCTCATCGCATTTATGACGTATGCACGCACTCTGATGGACCCGATGCTGGAAGTCAGCGGCACGCTGGCCAACCTGCTGCGCACGACAGCCTGTGTAGAACGGGTCGTCGGCCTGCTGCAGGTTGACCCCGATATAGAAGACTCACCGGAGGTGAAGCAGCTGATGGCGGAGGCCCGACAGGCCAAGGCAAGCACACCGGATGGCGGTGATGCACAGATTGACGAGATCGAGTTCAAAGCGGTGGACTTCGGTTACAAGCCTGAGGAGCTTGTGCTGAAAGGATTTGATCTGACCGTGCCAAAAGGCCACACAGTGGCCCTGGTTGGCCCGACCGGCAGTGGAAAATCCACGATCGTCTCGCTATTGTGTCGTTTCTATGAACCCGTGGCGGGAGAAATCCGGTTTAACGGTATAGATTATCGGCAACGCAGCCTGCATTGGCTCCAGTCCAATCTGGGTATCGTGCTGCAAACGCCGTTTTTGTTTTCCGGCACGGTGAAGAGCAACATACGCTATGGGAAGTTGGATGCCACCGATGAAGAGGTCATCGCAGCGGCCAAAGCCGTGAACCTGCACGATATCGTGATGGCGATGGACAAAGGCTACGAGACGGAAATTCGTGAAGGTGGCAGCAATCTGTCCATTGGCCAGAAGCAACTGATCTCCTTTGCGCGGGCGATCATTCATGATCCGCAGATTCTGGTGATGGATGAAGCCACCGCCTCGGTAGACACACAAACCGAAGCACGGCTCCAACAAAGCCTGCGTCAGGTATTGAAGGGGCGCACCTGCTTCATCATCGCTCACCGGTTGTCCACCATCCGGCAGGCGGACCAGATTGTGGTTATCGAGAACGGGCGATTGATTGAGCAGGGTTCCCATGAAGCCCTGATTAAGCAAAAAGGTCATTACTTTGATCTCTACCGGAAACAGTACCAGTCAGAACAAGAAGCTGAATTATTAAATGGATAAAACATCATGAAATTTGATAACACCAACATTTACACCAGCTTGCAAGATCCCGCTATCGAAGCGGCAATCGCTGAAGTAAAATCTCAACTTACGTTGTGGACAACGCGTGCCCCTGACCTGAGTCTAAGCCAGGCGAATCAAGTGGCTGAGTGCCTCTCGGCATTTGAATCCATGAAGGTTACTCTGAACGATATGAGCACTTTCGCCACGCTTATTCACGTGGTCGACAGCACTAACGAACCGGCTGAAAAACTCATTAGTCGGGTGACCGACCTCTATGCACGCATCGAACAAGGTGAAAAGCCATTTGTGATGCGACTCATGCGACTGGAAGACGAAGCGTTTGCCACGCTTGTTGAGGCTGAGGAACTGAAAGCATTTCGCTTCTCCCTGCAGCATCAGCGAGTTCAGGCGCCTCACCTGCTCTCTGAAGCGGAGGAAACGCTGTTGCTCCAAATGGCGGTGAATGGACTCCAGGCGTGGGATGACCAGTATTTCAAACTGGCTGCTTCCATTCAGGTCGACGTTGAAGGCAAAACCATGGGGCTCGCCAGTGCATTTAACCTAACCTGTTCCACACACAGGAACACGCGGGAGGCTGCCTGGAAAGCGACACAGTCTGGATGGAAGGTGCATCAGGAGTCGGTTATCGCAGGACTCAATGCCATCAATGGCTGGCGGCTCAACGAATTTGAGCGGCGCTCACACACTAAACCCTTCCATTATCTGGATCAGGCTTGCCACGATGGTCACATCACGCGCACCACACTCGACACACTGATGGAGACCACTTATCACCAGAGAGCGATTGGTCAACGCGCCCTGACCGCCATGACGCACTGGAACGGTATTAAAACGGCCATGCCATGGGATCTTCTGGCCCCGGCACGCCAGGAAGCCTCAGATGAGAGTGAATCGTATTCATTCGAACAGGCAATTGACCTGATCTGCGAAGCGTTTGGGGCATTTGATCCGGACATGGCGGCGTTCGTCCGGTTGATGGTCAGCAAAGGGTGGATTGACAGCGACCCCACGCCCAATAGAGCCACAGGTGCGTTCTGTACCGAGTTCCACAAGGCCGGCGAACCACGGGTGTTTATGACCTACGAAGGTACAATGAGCAATGTACTGACACTCGCGCATGAGCTGGGGCATGCCTGGCATGCCTGGTTACTGCGGGACCTACCATACACGGAGTGTGACTACCCGATGACGTTGGCGGAGACCGCCAGTATCTTCGCGGAAACGCTGGTTCGTCAGCATCTGCTCGCCAATGCGGGTGATCATGCCCGCAAACGCGAAATCCTATGGCAGGAGGCCGATGCTGCTATCGCCTTTTTAATGAACATACCGGCGCGATACGATTTCGAACGTAACTTCGTAGAGGCAAGAAAGCAGGAGAAGGTCTCCACCGACCAGGCGAAACAATTGATGCACGCCGCGTGGGCCAAGTGGTACGAAACCAGTCTCGATCAGTACGACGATATGTTCTGGGCCAGCAAACTGCATTTCTCGATCGCGGAACTGGGTTTTTACAATTATCCTTACCTGTTTGGCTATCTCTTTGCCCTGGGTGTGTACGCTCAGAAAGATCAGCAAGGGGCCAGCTTCAGTGACGCCTATCGAAATCTGCTTCGTGATACCGGGAGAATGAGTGCGGAAGCCTGCGTTCAGAAGCATCTGGGTCAAAACATCGAAGCGGCTGAATTCTGGCAAGGCTCTCTGGCAATTGTGGATTCGTATGTCAGCGCGCTGGAAAAACTTGTCCAGGCGTAACCTGTCTCGAGGGCAACCAAGCTCTATCTGGCTGCCCTCAACACTCATCAATGCAAATCGAAGAGATTACTCAGTCGGCAATTCCGCATTGTGGTAGACGTTCTGAACGTCATCCACATCATTAAGCAAGTCCAGAAACTTCTGGAAGGTCTCCGCTTCTTCGCCTTCTACCGGGGTGGTAGTTTGTGGGATAAACTGGATTTCGTCCACTTCAAACTCGATCTCTCCCAAAGCAGCAGTCAGTGCCTGTTTCGCTTTGAAGAACTCGTCCTGCGGCGCGAACACGGTAATGTTTCCGTCTTCACATTCGATGTCGGAGACGTTCACATCCCCTTCCATCAAGGCTTCAAGTACCGCTTCTTCGTCGTCTCCCTTAAACACGAAGATCGCAGAATGGTCAAACATGTGGCTCACGGAGCCCTGCGTGCCGATTTTCGTCTTGGTTTTGGTAAAGCATTGGCGCACATCACCAAAGGTACGGTTCGGGTTGTCCGTCAGACACTCCACGATCACCATCGCATTGCCGGGGCCGAAGCCTTCATAGCGGGCAACAGAGTAATCTTCTCCCGCGCCGCCTTTGGCTTTTTCGATGGCTTTATCAATCACGTGCGAGGGCACCTGATCCCGTTTTGCGCGATCCATCAATCCGCGCAGTGTCAGGTTGCCTGCCGGGTCAATGCCGCCTGACTTGGCACACATGTAAATTTCACGGCCGTATTTACTGTACACCTTGGTTTTAGCGGCAGCAGTTTTTGCCATGGATTCTTTTCGGTTTTGATAAGCTCGACCCATGTTGTCTTCCTGATTGTATTACTGATTGTTGTACTAAATTGTTTGGTAGAAAATGCCGCAATTTTAGCCGCTCATGCGGCTGCTGAAAAGACTCTCCGCTTGATTCGTTCGGGGGTGAGAACGCCGGCTCACTTCATATTGGGTTTGACTTTCCAGGGGCCGCGCACCATCTGCACGTAGAGTTCTTCGACTTTGGCCCGCGCCCACGGGGTGCGCCGTAAAAATCTGAGGCTGGATTTCAGGCTGGGATCATGGGTAAAACAGCGTATCTGAATGCGTTGACCCAATCCTTCCCAGCCATATTTTTCCTGAAGCTGTGTGATCATTTTTTCGAGTGTCACACCGTGGAGAGGGTCCGATGAGGCGTCATGCATTGTTGCCTTTCTCCGTAATTCGAATGCCGTCTTCTTCGATAGTGATCAACTTTTGCTTGAACAAGCCCCCGATCGCCATCTTATAGGTTCGTTTGCTCACGCCAAATTGCTTTTTGATCAACTCCGGATCGCTGCGATCCGAAATGGGCAGGTAACCATTCTGCTTCTTCAATTGAGCCAACACTTTTGCACCAATGCCTTCTACCTTGGCATAACCGGGGGCGAGCAAACTCAAGTCAATCTTGCCATCATCCCGAACCCGCTTGATGAATCCGGGAACGGTTTGACCAATGTGCAATGGATGGTTCACATCGCTGTAGAAGAGCACTCCCCAGGACCGGTTTTCTACAATGGCACTGTAGCCAATGTCGGTTTTGTCCGTAATCAACAACTTAACGGACTGGCCATTCTTGAATCCCTCAGACCGGTGTGCAATGAATTTATTGAGTTTACTGGAGGCAGCGATACGATGGGTGCGGTCGTCAGTGTACACGTACACCACATAGCTTTTACCTTTTTGCATCGCCACCTGCTGCTGATTGAACGGCACCAGCAGTTGTTTGGGCATCCCCCAATCGAGAAAGGCACCGAAGTCATTCACATCCGCTACCTTGAGGCTTGCCGCCTCCCCTACCTGTACCAGTGGCGTTTGCGTGGTGGCGATATAGCGATCTTCCGAATCAAGATAGATGAACACATCCAGTTGATCCCCGATCTGACACCCCTCAGGCACCCAGCGTGTAGGCAGCAACACTTCACCCAACCAGCCCCCTTGCAGATACACACCCTGCGGCGCGGTTTTTATGACCTTTAACGAATTGATTCGACCGATCTCTGCCAAAATGATTTCCCCTCACTACCCCTCATGTCACCCTTCACGGTGATGCGTGTTCGACCTGGTTCTGCGCTACTTGTTACGGCGCACGGTTGGCGGCATTCCATGCGATACAGGCATCCAGAGTCACGCCGTTACCACCAAAAATATCCAGCGCGCTCCCGATGGTGAGATCCACCCGTCCCTGCGACAATGCAGCAACCCGCTCCAGATCGTCCAGTGAACGCGCCCCTCCGGCATAGGTGGCCGGAATTTCACTGTGCGCGCCGATCAACGATATCAATGCTTCATCCATCCCGCGCTGCAGACCTTCCACATCGGCCGCATGAATCAAAAACTCGGCACAGTGGCTGGACAGTGCGCGGAGTGTTTCCGGCGTAATGGCGGTACTGGTGACCGTTTGCCAGCGGTTCGTGGCAATGTGCCAGCCATCTTCCGTTTTCCGGCAGCTTAAATCCAGCACCAGTCGATCTTTGCCGATGCGCTGCTTGAGGGTTTCCAGGCGCTCAAACGAGAACTCACCGCTGTCAAACAGCCAAGAGGTGACAATCACGTGGGATGCGCCCGCGTCCAGATAGTGCGTTGCATTTTCCACGGTGACGCCGCCTCCGAATTGCATGCCCCCAGGCCATGCACTCAACGCAGCTAATGCAGCGTCTTCATTCCCCGGCCCCAGCGCGATCACATGCCCACCGGTCAGCGCTTTCTCTCGATAGAGGTTGGCATACCAAGGGGCTTCCTGAGTACTGACGAAATTGGTCTGCGCGCCTTCGTCGTTCAGGCTACCACCAACTATTTGCTTCACTTGGCCTTGGTGCAAATCAATACAAGGGCGAAAACAGGTCACAGGGTTACTCTCCTGGTCAGTATACGATCCCGGTTTCGGGAAAAGCGCGCAGTATACTCCATAACCCAACGCAGTTCAGTGGGTTTTTAGTTCAAAAACTCCCAGGTATCCGCGCCATCAAAATCACGGATTCGAATATGTTCAATGGCTTTATGGGACGTCATGCGAAAATTCACGCCCACTTTGTTTACTTCGCACTTTTCCGTCGTTTCGTAGTGCGTTCCACAACCACAGTGCTGGCAAAACATAAAGTCAATGTTCTCATCGCCCCATCGATAGGCGTGCACTCCCTTCTCGCCCACATGAACACTGACCTCGCCAGGCTCATAGTAGCCCCACAAAGCGCCATGACGATGACAAATCGAACAATTACAGCGTGTGAGCGCGGCAGGGGCTTTGGGAACCGTCAGCTGAACGTTTCCGCAGTGGCAGTTGAGTTTCATTAAAACCTCCGAAGTATTGTTTTTGTGATCCATACTAAGTTCGATCTTCCGCGATTGTTGATGTTAACACATGATCCTCCCATGCCCCGGCGATTTTCAAGTACGACTGCGCAGAGCTATCCTGCTCAAAACCACTTGTTTTTCTTCAAATACCAGATTTGAACCCCGGCTACGGCCATGATGATCAGCACAACCACGGTAAAGGCGGAGCCACTTTCAACACCCGGCATTCCCCCGACGTTGATCCCCAGCAGCCCGGTTAGAAAACCCAGCGGGAGAAAAATCATGGTCACGATGGATAGCACGTACATTCGGTTATTCATTTGTTCCGACATTCGCGCACTCAGCTCTTCCTGAGTGACTGCCGCACGGTCACGTACGGTATCCAGATCCTCAAGATAACGCACCAGGTGTTCGGCATTTTCTCTGAGTCTGGCGCGGTCATCGGCGGAAAAGAAAGCGAACTTTTCATTTTGCATCTGTACCAGCGCTTCCCGCTGTGGGTAGAGATAACGCCGCATTTCGATCGCCTGACGACGGGTAATGGCCAACTCTTCCCGAAGATTGGTCATGTGGTGGCCGAGCATTTTTTCTTCAAAGTCATCGACGCGCTCTTCAATATTGTCAATCGTTTCCTGCATGCCTTCGACCAATCGCGCACTGAGTACCGACACCCACTCCCCAGCGGTACCTGGGCCCTCGCCGATCCGCACACTGTCAGCAATATCCTGTGCAATCCGCAGCCGCCGTTTTCGGGTACTCACGATCAGATGAGGATCTGCCCAGAATCGAATCGCCACCATGTCTTCCGGGTCCGCTTGTGGGTTCAGATTCACACCCCGCAACGAACCCAACATGCCCTCGCCAACTTTCACCGCCCGTGGCCGTGTTTCTTCAGAAACAAGAGCCTCCACCACCAAGGGATCCAGATGGGTATGCTCTAGCAGCCATTCGTAGAGGCCGGGTGCCGTATAATCCAAGTGCACCCACAGTAAGTCCTTTCGCTCCCTCGCGGAAAGTTCCAGATTGCCCTCATAGGGCTGCCCCGCGTTTTCTCCCGAGAGCCAGACTCCAAAAACTAATGCGTCGTTAACTGTCACGTTGGCATACTCTCACTCGCTCTTTGCACATCATCGCAGTTTACTCATTTTTAATCCGAGACCAAAACGGCATAGTCTATAATGAAACATAGCAGCTCTTCTCCACGTGTGTGACCCTAGTGCCTTCTGATTTCCGGACAGGCCAGTTTTAACGAGGAAGCCCGCATGCCACAGGCCAAGCGCAAGAGACAGCCGATTTCGACCGGTTCCGAATGGACCTTTGAGCTCATTGAACGCTACGATGAGGAAATCGCCCGGATCGCCGCGGATTTCAAGCTGGACACCTACCCAAACCAGATTGAAATTATCAGTGCCGAGCAAATGCTGGATGCATACTCCTCCGTCGGCATGCCGGTAGGCTACCATCATTGGTCTTTCGGCAAACAGTTTCTGAATACCTCCAAACAGTACAAGCGCGGTCAAATGGGGTTGGCCTATGAGATCGTGATCAACTCCAACCCCTGTATCGCCTATCTCATGGAAGAGAATACCATGATGATGCAGGCGCTGGTGATTGCGCACGCCGCCTATGGCCACAACTCTTTCTTCAAAGGCAACTACCTCTTTCAAACCTGGACCGATGCCAGCGCCATTATCGATTACCTGTTGTTCGCCAAGAACTATGTCACCCAGTGCGAAAACCGATATGGCGTCGATGCGGTGGAATCCATTCTGGATGCGTGCCATGCCATCATGAATCACGGTGTGGATCGGTACAAGCGGCCCTCCCCCATTTCTGCGGAAGAGGAGCAACATCGCCAGGAGGAGCGCGAAATGTACCTCCAGCAACAGGTTAATGAGTTGTGGCGGACGATTCCGGTGAAAGAAGGCGAAAAAACCAAACAGAAACAAAAACGTTTTCCGGAAGAGCCGCAGGAAAACCTGTTGTACTTTTTCGAAAAGCACGCCCCCCTGCTGGAACCCTGGCAACGGGAAATCGTACGCATCGTGCGTAAGATCGCACAGTACTTTTACCCACAACGCCAGACACAAGTCATGAATGAAGGGTGGGCCACGTTCTGGCACTATACGATCATGAACGAGCTGTATGATCGCGGGCTGGTCACCGAAGGCTTCATGATCGAGTTTTTCCAATCCCAGGCGGGGGTTATTTATCAACCTCCGTTCGACAGCAAGTGGTACTCCGGTTTGAATCCTTACACCTTAGGATTTGCTATCTACTCGGATCTCAAACGTATCTGCCAGGAGCCCACCAAAGAAGACAAGCAGTGGTTCCCGGACATCGCCGGCTCAGACTGGCTGGAAACACTGAACTTTGCCATGCGCAACTTTAAGGATGAAAGCTTCATTTTGCAGTTTTTGTCTCCGAAGGTAATACGTGATCTGAAGCTCTTCTCCATTGTGGACAACGAAATGGAGAGCGAGTACAGAATTTCGGCCATTCATGACGAAAATGGTTACCGGCATGTGCGAGAGCAACTGGCGAGACAATATAACCTGAGCTTCCGCGAACCGAATATACAAGTTTGGAACGTAGATGTGCGGGGGGACCGATCGCTCACACTCCGCCATATTCCGGTCAATGGCGTTCCCCTGAGCGCAGATACAGAGAAAGTGCTGCACCATATCCACAAACTCTGGGGGTTTGATGTGCACATGCAATCCGTAGCAGACGACAAAGAAATCGCCCGTTATACTTATCCTCCCAAATCCGGGGAAGAATCAGACACCTAAGCGAATCAAACTATGAACTATGGTATTACCCGCGCCTTCAGCCTGGCGCTCTTGTTTACCTTTGGCTCCACACTTCACGCTGCCAAACTGGAAAATCGCAACGAGATGCTGACACTGAGCACTGAATTTATTGAACAGGTGGCTCAGGAAAAGACCGAGAAAGCCTATCGCAATATTCAGCGATACGCCATCGCCAGCGATGCCGAGTTTGGCAGTATACTCGAGCAGGCACTCAAGCAGAGCAAGCTCATTGAAACTGAGTTAGGCCGCAGCACCGGTCATGCGCTCATCCGCAAAGAAACCATAGGTAATGCCTTTGAGCGTCACACCTGGTTGATCAAATATCAAAAGGCGGCGTTGGTGTGGCAGATCACGTATTATCAAGCCGAAGAAGGCTGGCAGGTCATGGCCATCAACTTTAATGCAGATGTGGAACCGCTGTACACCACGCTGCCTTAAAACGGGGACGCCAGTAGCTGATTTTGCGGCATTTGCTATCCTGTAAAGATCGACCGTCCGATACAGGGTGGAGAAGGAACTCAACAGGAGAAATCACATGCCCGGTTTGCGCATGCGCTTACTTGCCGCCACGCTTTTGAGTAGCGGCACACTTTTTCTTTTACCCCAAGATTCTGAGGCAGCCACGGTCTCGGGCCAGCGGGTTTTCCTGTCGGCAGATGAAACCCTTCGACTGGCTGACCTCAACTTCACCATTCCGGTGACATTGCTGGGCGCGGAGGGCGCAGAAACTGCCATTCTTGGCAATTCAGTTGATGTCACGCTGGACAGCAATATTGAACGGTTGGAGCTACCCGGGGCATTCAACGACTACAGCATTTCAACCCAGGGTACGGTCGTTACGTTAACCGCGAACGTTGCTCCATCAGTGACCATCCGCGGCCTGAACCAGACCATCTCACTGCAATTCACTGATCGGGAAGTCGCGCTCTCGTTGACCGGATTGAATCAGGTAAGCACCGAAACGACCAATCAGTTCTATACGGTATCCGGCTCGGTCACTGGTCTCGCGGGCTCCTTAACATTGTCAAACAATGGTGCAGACACACTCACCCTGACCGGGAGTGGCAATTTCACCTTTTCGGAACATTTCAACACGGGCGCTATCTATAACGTCACGATTGATTCGATGCCCAGTGGGCAAATCTGTTCCGTCTCCCAGGGACAAGGCGAAGTTGGCACGCAGGATATCACGGATGTCTCGGTACTGTGCACCGCCTCTAACATCACCGTTTCTCTGTCTGGGACGATTTCCACCAAAACCGGCACCGATGTTGACAGCGACATCAATGATCCCCAAGCCACGGCCAACGTCAGCAATAATTCTGCAGCGAATGCACAAGCCCTGACGAATTTTGTGACCGTCAGTGGCTATGCCAGTGCGCAAGGCTCATTCGGTACGTCGCGAAACCTGAACGACCGGTTTGCCCTCACCCCGGATCGCTCGGACTTTTATGCGGTTAATCTACAGGCCAATCAGGAAATTCGGCTGCAGGTGGTGGATTTTTCAGGTAAAGATCTGTTCACCGGCGACCTGGACCTTACCCTTTACGATGAGCAGCTGAATATCGTCGATTTTTCGCTCTCTACCGATGAGTTTGAATCGGTATCCGTGCCAGCAAACGGCAATTACTTTATCGAAGTCTCCGCATTCAATGGCATTTCCAAATACATCCTTCAACTGAACGCCGTCACGTCAAGCGGTGCAGACGCATCTACGCTTCCCGACTTTATGCCTGGCGAAGCCATTGTGCAGTTCAAATCCGACCCCGGTTTCCAGGCACAGGCAACCAATGGAAGCACCTCGCTGTCCACACAACAGGTGGACTCACTCGACCAATCAGGCATCCACACGACTCACACTCAAACCGCGCGCGCCACCCTGGCGAGCTGGAATACAGATGCAGGATTCAATGCAGCCAGCGCGACTGAAAAAGAACAGGAACTGGCAAAAGCGAATCCGGCCGCCCTGAAAAAGTGGCAAACGCTGATGAAAATCAAACAGCTCAGCCTGCGCGATGATGTGGCGTATGCTGAGCCCAACTACCTGCGGCATCCGATGAAAGTGCCGAATGATCAATATTACAACCTGCAATGGCATTACCCGGCGATAAACTTGCCCGAAGCCTGGGAAGTCACCACCGGGACACCTGCGAGTGGTCAAGTGATCGTCGGGGTGATTGACACGGGTGTGTTTCTGGAGCATGCAGATCTGCAAGGTCAGCTGGTGGATGGTTACGATTTTATTTCCGACGCAAGAAATGCTCGGGATGGCAACGGAATCGACCCAAACGCAGATGATCCGGGTGACAGCGCGCAGCTGAACTCCAGTAGCTGGCATGGAACGCATGTCGCGGGCACGGTGGCCGCCATGAGCGACAATGACATTGGCATCGCAGGCGTTGCCTGGGGTGCCAGAATCATGCCGCTTCGAGTCCTGGGGCAATTCGGCGGTACCGATTATGATATCAACCAGGCCATGCTGTTTTCTGCAGGATTGAGCAATGACAGTGGAACCGTACCGGCACAGAAGGCCGATATCATCAATATGAGTCTGGGCGGGGGGGGTTATTCTCAGTCGGCCCAGAACACCATTACGTCTGTGCGCAATGCAGGGGTAATCATAATCGCCGCCGCCGGCAATGAAAACACATCTCAGCTGTCCTATCCAGCCTCCTACGATGGCGTGATTTCCGTCAGCGCGACCGATTACAACGGTGACCGCGCGCCCTACTCGAACTTTGGGTCGCGAATTGATGTTGCAGCGCCGGGTGGCGACACAGGCTCAGATAATAACCAGGATGGCTATGCGGATGGTGTGCTCAGCACCATCGTGGATGATTCACAGGGTACTCGTAAATCGACGTTGAGCTTCTATCAGGGTACGTCCATGGCGACGCCGCACATGGCCGGTGTGGTCGCGCTGATGAAAGCCGTGTATCCGGATCTGTCACCGACCGATGTGGATACGTTGCTGGCGTCCGGCGCGATCACCACCGATGCCGGCGTTTCAGGACGGGACAATATCTACGGCCACGGGATCATTGACGCGTTCAAGGCGGTTCAAGCGGCACAGGATTTGGCTTCCGGAGGCACCGCTATGTTGCCCGCCGTCGTTACCGCTTCGCCCAACAGCTTGAGCCTGGGCGGGTCGGACAGTGCCACGATTACCCTGTCCAACGCGGGTGGACAAACCGTTTCCATCGCGACAGTGGAAGACAATGCCAGCTGGTTAAGTGTTTCCGCCAACAACACAGATGCTGAAGGGCTCGGTACGTATTTGGTGACCATTGATCGCTCCGGCCTCAGTGATTCCTCCTATACGGGAACCATCACCTTCACCCTGAGCGACGCCAACACGGTGAAAGTACAAGTGAGTATGACGGTGGGCACCACGAGTGTTACCGTGAATCCGGGTCGACTGTATATCCTGCTGTTGGATGAAGACCGGAATACCGTGCAACAGGCCACGCCGCAAAATCTGGGGGATGGCGTCTACAGTTACCGATTCAGCGGTGTCAGCCCCGGGACGTACAGTATCGCCGGAGGTTCAGACGTCGACAATGATACGTTCATCTGTACGCTGGGTGAAACCTGTGGCGGGTATCCGATTATCAGTGACCTCAACACCGTTGAAGTCACTAACCTGAACCTGGAAAACCTGGATTTTATTTCAGAGGTGCTGTCTACGTTTGGTGCTACCGCGCAAGGGCACTCAGGTAACCATGAAGAGGCTCGCCCTAAACTTCAACGGCAGATTGAGGTTAAGCAAGTTGCCAGGTAGCGCTGGTAGTGGAAGCTTAGGACTTCATGAGCTTCCTGCCCGCCATTAACAGCTCGGGCAAATATTTTTTCGCCAGCGTTTCATCCAGGCACATGACTTTATACAGGTAACCGTTACCACGTTGGTCCTGGAACGCGAGATAAACCCACATGGCGGCTCCTTTCTTCCGTCGGTCGGCAGGCTGGATGAACAGCTCCACGCCCGGCACCGGGCTGTTTTTGTGAGCCAGCGTTGCCACCGAACCACCCTGACGTTCCACATCTTTTTCAACGACTTTTGTTGCCCATGTCGGAAATTCGCTGCCCACGCCCTCTTGAATGGCCATCGCTGAGAGCCGAATGCGTTGATGCTCATCATCGGAACGTGCCAGGTACACTGACTCATCGGGTGAGATATTCACATCATTGAGCACGCGCTTAAAGGGCTCCAGGTAAGCCGGTAACAGATAGTTGTAAAACACATCGCCAACCACAACAGAGCTCAGCCAGGGGCTGATGGCAAAGATTTGACGTTCCCGTGTACCATCGGCTTTGAAGAACTCAATGGTATGGCCGTCGATGTAGTACTCGCCGGTCAGGTCTGGCCGGGATTTCCGACTCTTTGATACAGCTACCTCACTGCCCGAAGGACTTTCATCCACAATCTGGTCAGCGGGAGTCAGCTCATAATAATTGGTACTCGTACCTGTAACGGAACCCTCACGAGACGTATGATTGTCAAAGGTGCCGAAATGCGTCCCCAACCCATACTTATCCATCGTCAATACGCGATTGGCAAAATCCCGATCGAACCCCCCGGCAAATTTGAAAAAGTAGTGCGATGTATAGGTAAGCTCTCCCCCACCCAGGGAGTCAAAATCCTGAATAACTCGATTCAGGCGCAGGTCTTTCCGGCCGCGTTCATAGCGGGTTTCCTCGGACTCCTCCCAGCCATCCTCCTCGTCCCACTTTATCTCATACTGACCGCGTCTTTTTCGCCAGACAAAGCAGTCAGCCTCTTCGTTAGCAATATCTTTAAGACTGACGTTGATCAGGTTGTGAGAGACGCCTTCGCACCCGATTCCCCCTTTAAACAGGACAATGGGGTCCGCCTCATAGGTCGTGGAGGTATTGCCGCTCATTCCCATGGAGAAGCGAGTGCCGTACTCTACCAGTACCGCTTCGATATCGGCATCTGTGATCCCTTTCTTCGCGGGCTTGATATGGTCCCGCTCTGGAAACCGGGGCGAAGCGCTTTCTGCGGGGCTTGAGCAGCCATGAAGGCCAATGAGCGCTACAAAAGTCACACAAGCAGAGCGCCATAAAAACGTAGATGGCATAGCCGAATCATCCTTGATTGAGGGTGAGTAAAATCCATTTAACCATCGCATTTTACCTTGATTTGTGCACTTTTCAAACAATTAATCCGGCGTTCGTGCGCTGTGCCCGAAAGTCGCCGATCCCTCCCTATCGGGGTGCACTGCGACGGGCCTGATCAATGACCTCACAGAGCTGGGTGAGACCCTCCAGTGCGCGCACGGTGTAGCGGTGCAGCAGATCCCCATGCAGTGTGTGGATGCGTTGATTACGCACAGCGTCAACTTCCGGCCAGTTTTTCCAGATCTCTACTTTCGCACCAACGCTGCCGCTGTGATGAGGGACCACGATCACCTCGGGATTTTTTGTGATCACTGACGCCATGGCCACCAGCGGATAATCACTCTCGGCGGTCGCAAACAGGTTTTGCCCGCCGCAGTCCTCAATCAGCGTGTTGATCCAGCTGCCTTCACCTACGGTACGCAGGGGGTCATGCCACAGTTGATAAAAAACACGTACCGGCTGCTGGTTTGCGTACTGCGTGCGAATTTTCTCATAACGCTGATTCAAATCGGCGGCAGCCTTCTCGGCTTCTTTGGTGTGCCCGGTCAACGCTCCGAGTTGCTTCAAGTCCTCACCGATCTGCGGAATGTTCCTGGGATGGGTATAGAACAGAGAAAAGCCCAGCGAAGACAGTTTTTCCAAGTCAGCCACCTTATTGCCGCTTTTCCAGGCCACAATCAGGTCCGGTGCCAGCGCAACGACTTGTTCGATTTGAATACCGTGATAGCTGCCGATTCTTGGAATGGCTTTGGCCGCTTCCGGGTAGTCGGCATACTCCACCGTGCCCACGATCCGATCCCCAGCTCCGAGGGTGAACAGAAGCTCGACCGCATGGGGCGACAGAGCGATAATTCGCTGGGCGGGCATCGCCTCAGCATGAACTGTACCGGCAACCAGAATACCGAGCAGCAATGACCAGACACGCATCACTTACCAGTCCACCCCTTTACGTGCTTTCACGCCCTGCCGGAACGCGTGCTTGACGTCTTTGACTTCACTCACGGTATCTGCCAGCTCCTTAAGTTCCCGGATCGCCCCGCGTCCGGTGACCACAACGCTTTGGTTTTCCGGTCGATTTCGAATGGCTGCCAATACCGCTTCTCTGTCCAAATAGTCATAGCCCAGCATGTACGTCAGCTCATCCAGCAACACCACATGATACTGTGGATCTGCCAGAAACTGTTGGGCTTGTTCCCACACGGCTTCGGCAGCCTGAATGTCACCTGCACGGTCCTGAGTATCCCAGGTGAATCCCGTCGCCATTACCGCAAAAGGCACGCCATGCTGCTCTAACAGCGCGCGTTCCCCGCAGTCCCACGTCCCTTTGATAAACTGCACAACTGCCGCTTTGTAGCCATGCCCGACACAACGCGCCACGGTACCGAATCCGGACGTCGACTTGCCTTTACCATCGCCGGTGACCACAATGACTATCCCTCGCTCCTCCTGGGCTTTTGCGATGTTGGCATCGACCTTTTCCTTGAGTTTTTGGGATTTCTGCTTGTGTTTTTCCTGTTTATCCATGCCTGTTCCTATATCGCTGTGTGCGGTGATTAAGGGTTTCCGGGCAGCCAGTTGGTACACAGCAATTGAGGCAATGCTTCCTGTCCTTGCTGATAGACCCGGATTTTTGTCACACTGGCATAATCGATCACCAAGTGGTGAATATGAGCCGCCTGCTGGTAATTCATCTGCAGGCACCAGGCAATGGCGGTTCGAATCACGCCTGAATGACAGAATATCCCGACCCGCTTGCCCGCGTAACGCGTTAAAGCATCTTGGATCGCTGTTTCTATCCGCCGGGTAAAATCCATGAAGGCTTCTCCGCCCGGCGGAGCTATGTCTGCCGGATGGCGGTAATACTGTGCCAACGCTTCAGGTGATCGGGCCGTGATTTCCTGGAATGCCAATCCATCCCACTCGCCAAAATGACACTCCCGCCAGGCGTCATCTTCGACCAGCGTCCGCCCCTGCTCCTCACACAACGCCCGTGCAAAACGGGCACAGCGCGCGAGTGGGCTGCTGACCATCACTTCCGGCAGGGGCAATGCCCTGCAGGTCTCGGCCAGTTGGCACCACCCCCGCTCAGTCAGCGGAGAATCTGTCCATCCCAACATCGTTCCGGCCAGTTCTGGCTCACCGTGTCGTATCAAAATCAGATCCGTGTGTGGGATGGTCGACATGGGTCAAACGCCTGTTTCTGTCGGTGGCTTCAGCGGCAAGGTGCAGCCCGCAACCACCAGTGTCACCTGATCCGCGATGGCAGCGACGCTTTGGTTGAGCCTGCCGGCTTCATCGGCAAACCGGCGCGTCAACGCCCCCATCGGCACGATTCCACTGCCCACTTCATTGGTCACAATCACCCAGTCTTGCTGTGTCTTTTTCAAGTGCTGGGTCTCTGTCAACAGTTGGAGAAACCTCTGTTTCTCAGCGTGCCAGCCTTCCGTTTCCCCATCACACAGCCAGTTGCTCAGCCAGAGCGTCATACAGTCCATCAAAACCAAACCCGCAGTCAGCGTTTGTGCAGTTTCGCTTACCAGACGGGGAACTTCAATGGTTTGCCATGCCGGGGGACGAGAACACTTATGCCGACGAATTCTCTCGTGCATCTCTTCATCCTCGGCGGTCGCCGTGGCCAGATAATACACGGATGCCGAAGGGTCTGCTTTTGCCATGTCTGCGACGCACTGCTCGGCGAACCGGCTCTTACCAGACCGGGCACCACCCGTGATCAAGTGGATCATATCATTCCTCCACACACGCCGAGAATCACACCATAAATCACTAACTCACTGACCTGCTGGGTTGCGCCCAGGGTATCGCCCGTGAAGCCGCCAATTTGCCGGCGCAGAAAGGTGCGACATCCCCAGCCCGTGAAAAACAACAGCAACGCCAACAGTGAAGTGGCCTCGGGAACGAAAAACAGCGCCACACAGGCAATCCCGAGGCTCACAACCAAGTCCGCAGGCTCTTGGTTTTCCGCCAGCGGTTTGACTTTGGCGGTGCTTGCTTCCGAGACATAGGGTAAACAAAAAATGAGGCAGGTGGAGACGGCACGACTCAATGGGTGCGCAATGATCAGGCTCACTACCAGTAATCCGCCGGAATCCCGGTCGGCAATGGCCAGCAGTAATGCCAATTTCAGGCTCAATGCGCACCAGAGCGCAACGGCGCCGTAGGTCCCCAACCGGGAATCCTTCATGATGCGAAGTTTTTGTTCCGTCGTCCAGCCACCACCCAGTCCATCAGCCGTATCCGCCAGACCATCCTCATGAAAAGCGCCGGTGATCAGCACGCTCACCAAAATGCTGAGGACAAGGGAAACCGAAACGGGGAACCACAGTGACGCCAGGCCATAGGCACTAGCAACCAGCCCCCCCACCAACCAACCTGCTAAAGTGAAGTAGCGACTGGCGCGATTCAGGTTCGCCTGAGAATAATCAAGATTAGCAGGCACCGGCAGACGGGTGAAAAAGCTCACCGCCAGGGCCAACAAATTGAGCTCGCTTTTCACCCAATGCTTCATCCGACGTCTGCGATCCCGGCCTGCTCAAAGCTCGCCATGTCATTATAGAAACCGGCAGCAGCTTGTATCAAAGGCAGCGCAAGCGCAGCTCCCGTGCCCTCACCAAGCCGTAACCCCAAATCGAGCAAGGGCTGGGCAGCCATGGACGCCAGTAATGCCGCATGCCCCTGTTCGCCGGATTGATGGCAAAACACCATATAATCCCGACTCGCCGGGTAAAGTTCGATGGCGTACCGTGCTGCCACCGTCGCAATAAAGCCATCGACCAGAATGATCATTTTCGCTTCTGCCGCCGCCAGCATCGCCCCGACCATTTGAACGATTTCAAATCCCCCCAAACAGGCCAGCCGTGTGACTGCACAACCCTGCGCTGCCGCAATGCGAGGCGCATGCAGTGCCAATGCCTGATCAATCAACTGCCGTTTTCGGGCCAGTGTACTATCGTCCACGCCAGTGCCTCTGCCGACACAGACCTCAGCGGTCAACCCGAGGCTTGCGGCCATCAACGCCGCTGCAGATGAGGTGTTGCCGATGCCCATTTCACCAAAGCCAATGACAGAAGATCCCATTTTCACATGCTTTCTCGCAACCTTTGCCCCCAGCATCACGCCTTCCACTGCCTGGGCAAAAGACATCGCCGGTGCCTGTGAAAAATCTTCCGTACCCGCCCCCAATCGCTGCGCGCACAAGTCAGCGTGCTCAATCGGGCTCAGTATACCGGCATCCACCACTTCCAGCGCCATGCCAGACGATCGGCAAAAGCAGTTTATCGCAGCCCCACCCTGCAGAAAGTTCATCACCATCTGCTGCGTGACCTCGGATGGCGCAATGCTCACACCCTGTTTTGCAATGCCATGATCACCGGCAAACACAATCATGACCGGTTTCTCAATGCGGATGTGTTCGTCATTTTGTATCCGCGCCATGGCCAAAGCCAGCGCCTCCAGCGCACCCAATGCCCCTGGTGGTTTGGTTTTCGAGTCAATCCGTGCTTGAATCTGCAGCGTTTGGTCCTGCATCACGGGGCGTATTTCAAAGGTCGGAAGCTGTGTCATTATTCGCTCGATATTTCAACAGGAAAAAGAAGAAAAAGCTGCCGATGGCCGCCGTCACAATCCCCACCGGCAACACCTGGGTGGATAACAAGGTGCGCGCCAATACATCCACCCACACCATAAACAGTCCGCCCAGAACAGCACAGAATGGAATCAATCGCCCCATTTGTACGCCCACGAAAAAACGTGCCATGTGGGGCACCATCAATCCCACAAAGCCGATACCTCCCACATTGGCCACCAACACCGCCGTAATCACTGCACACACCAGCAACATACCCAGGCGAAACCGGTTCACAGGTATACCGAGCGTATGCGCGCTCTCCTCGCCGGCCAGCAATGCCGTAAACCAGCGGCGATAGATCAGAAAGCAGCCGAGCCCGACCACAATCACGATGGCAGGAGAGATCAACATGGACCACTGGCTGTTGGCAAAGCTGCCCATCATCCAGAACAGGAGTGTGGCGGCGGTGTCCGGCTCGGAGTAATAGAGAATCAGACTCGTAAAAGCGCTGAGCATAAAGGAGACTGCCACACCGGACAGCAACAAATGCTCCACTCGCGCCGCTGCCCTGCCCGCCAGCGTCAGCATCAATGCTACGGACAGCATCGCGCCTGCCATTGCTCCGACCGTAATGGACACAGAAACCATCGTCGCAGAAGAAAGTACGATCACCGCGCCGAGGGAAGCGCCTGAGGAGATGCCAAACAAGTAGGGATCAGCCAACGGATTACGGGTGACTGCCTGCAGAATCGCGCCAGTCATCGCCAACCCGGCTCCGGTCAGCATTGCCATACACACCTGAGGCAGGCGTATCTGCCAGAGAATTTTATCGAACAGCGGGGAAACACCGGCGCAGTGGTCTACCCAGGGGCAGACAAACAGTGACTGGGCCACATCCGAAAATGGGATCATGACACTGCCAATGGCACTGGCGAGCACCAGACTGAACAACAGCCCGACAATCACACCGGGAAAGGCCCACGCGCGCATCATGTCGCTCCGGCTCCGTCCGCCAGGCCGGGGTAATGGTACGTCACTCTGGGCTGTCCGGAATACGGGTGCGTATCGACGGTCGCAGACACCGAAAACACCTCTTGCAGAATCGCATTCGTCAACACCGCTTGTGGTGGGCCTTGGGTGACGATTTCACCCTGATTTAGTACGACCAGCCGATCGCAGAAAGCAGCCGCCAGATTCAGATCATGGATACTCACCAGCGCGGTCACACCCAGCTGCTTTGCCATCTGCAACACATCTATCTGGTGTTGCACATCCAGATGGTTGGTCGGTTCATCCATCAGCAACACTTCCGGCTTTTGAACAATAGCCCGGGCGATCATCACACGTTGTTTTTCACCGCCCGACAAATCATCAAACGGGCGGTTCAACAAATGCACCACTTCCATTTTTTGAGCCGCGCGACGAATGTCGTCATCGTCTGCTTCGGAATTAAAGTCGAGCAGTTGTTTATGGGGGATCAAACCCAGCTCAATCACTTCCTGCACGCTGATCGGAAAACTGGATGACGCTTCCTGAAGCACCACCGCCAGTTTTTGCGAAAGTGCGCGTCTTGAGTACGTCGACAGGGTCTTCCCGGCGAGCGAGACTTGGCCGGCATCGGGGACGATTCGGCCATACAACACCCGCAGCAGGGAAGACTTGCCTGCCCCATTGGGCCCCACCAGACCAACAAACTCACCGGGAAACACGTTCAGAGAGACGGCATCCAGTATCCTGCGCCGACCGACGGCCCAGGTGACGTTGTCGAGTTGAATGATCGGTGGAGTCACACCCATTCTCCTGATGGCAGGAAGTTATTGCAGGCCGGTTTGAGAAAACACCAGACTGCTGGGGTTTTGCGTCAGCGACAACGTGGCTACCTCTGTTTGCTCTACCGCATTCACGATTTGAATAGACGGTGCGGCGAAATCCGCCAGGCCTATCCACAAACGTCCTAACGTGTCCAATTCGAGCGCTCGAATGTCCTGGCTGACTACGCCATTATACGCTGCGCTGTCCACAGTACCTGTGGCCAGGTCCAGCTGATACAACGTTTCGCTGCCCCACCCCGTGTAGCCCCGAAACACCAGTTGCGCGTCCGAAATCAATTCCAGGCCGGTAATCTGGCCATAGGGATGATCCGCATCATCTCCGTCATCCAAGACCAGCGTGGACGTATAAGAGGATGCATCAATTTTTTCGATACCGCCCGTATACTCCGCGGGGGTGCCCGTAAACCCGGCATACCGCCCTGCTCCGGCGACATACACGGCACCGTTGCGGGCATCAATATCCAATGGATTACGCACTGAAAGCGGAATGCCCTTCAGGCTCCCCCCTTTACCCGTGTCAATTTCCGTGTCGGTCGTCGTGTCAATCACAGCTACCCAGGCATCCCCGGGAACATAACCGCCGAGGGTGTCCATGGCCTGCATGATCACAAACAGTTTACCATCAACAATGACGGCGGCTGCCATTTCCGGCTTACCGTCGACGGTATCGTAGGCAGCCAGATCAATCTCCCCAATCTTGAACTGATCTTCCTGATCTGCCGTGACGGATGGATTGATAATCCACATTTTGGCCGAGCCATAACGCAACAGATACGCCTTTTCGTTGCTGACGAACACCAGCTGGTAAGGATTGGCACTCTCCTGGCCGTCATTGACGGAGAACTGCCATTCGGCCACCGCCGGATTGCTTAAACTGTATTTCGTGAGGTTGTCCTGCTGAAATCGACCGATGCGATAGAAATAGTCCCCATGCGCTGCCACGACCATATCAGACTCATCGGTAGCCGCATAACCATTGACGATCTCCAGGGCGTTCAGATCCTCCACCAGGCTGATGCTGCTGGCAGAGAAGTCACCACTGACCGCCCCCACCACAGCATAACTCTGCCCGGAACTCCCGGACCCGGCCAGTGCGCCTGAGGAGCTGCTGCCACCGCAGCCACTCAACAGCGCTGCACTCACTGCGGAACATATTGCCAGTTTCGCCCATTGTTGCATCTTTCTTCTCCTTTGATCGCTAAGGTTACATTTGGGGGCACGTTAACGCCCTGAATTCACTGAGGGTTAAATGTCTGTCGCCAAGCCACAAAATAGTGTCGCCCTGGACTCGGGTAGCCGTTAAAGGCTTCGTACGCATTATCCAGCGCATTACGCACACTGAACTCTAGCGCGCCACTGATCCCGGGTGGTTGCCAGGTCAGCCCCACATTAAGTAATTTTTTCGCCGGAATCGCTGTCGACTCAGCCGAGTCGTAATAGCCACCGCGCTCTAATTGATACTCGGCCAGCACGCCAAATTGCGCGTAGTCTGCCGACGCCCGCAAAGCATGCGCCTGTGCGTAGTGGCCGGCGAGTTGTTTGCCTTTCTGGTCAGAGATGTTGCTGGTGTTTTCCGTGTGCTGCACCGTAGAGCGAAGGCCCAGCCCCATCCACGGCAGTAATTGCCAGTCGGCAGACAGTTCAATGCCGGACACTTCAGCCTCGCTGATATTCTGATACTGGCCGACACCACGGGAATCGTAGGTTGCTACAATGGCGTCCGACAACCACCGCTGAAAGAACGCCATGCTGGCCTGTCCGTCGGCAAAGTGCCACTGAGCCCCGACATCCAGATTGATGGCAGTCTCCTCTGTCAATTCTTCGTTGCCGATGAACAAGCCCCGGTCACCAAACTTTTCCGAAAGACGGGGGATTCTCACGGCACGGCTGAGATTGGACTTAATGGCCATTTCCGGCAGTACGTCATAACGGGTGCCCAGCTGCGCCGTCACGAACGCTTCCTGCTCATCCACCTGCTGATAGCCACCTTCGACTGGCTGTGCCCCGTCATCCCAAATGGACTGAACGCGCATCGCACCCTGCCAGGCCCAAGCCTGATCGAAAAGGGTCCAATCATCCTGTACCCCCGCGGACAGCGTTTGGCGATTAAACTTCTGTTCCGGTGTTTCGTGTAAGTTCTGGCGATTGCGAAACTGTTCTTTCTTCCACTCCCACTGCAACGTGATCTGATGGGGGGATAAGTTTTGGACAGCAGTCCATTCGATACCGTGCGTTCGGGATGTGGAAACGTCGTCCTGTGTTCCAAAACCGATGCGACCCTGACGGTCAAAGTAGTGAAGCTTTTCTCCCCCCCAGAACACATTCGCGGTATAACTTCCCTGCCTCCAGGCGCTATCATTCAATTGCCACTGAAGCTGGCTCATTTCCAGATCCAGAGCTGAATCGGTTAATGGCGAGTTAAACAGATCAGGCAGACTTTGGTGCTTGCGGTGATGCTGGCCTTTAAACTGCACGAAGTACCGGTCAGATAGACGATAGCGTGCCCCCAGTAGACCATTGCTCATGTCCACTTCATTATTCTGGCGCTTCTGAACCACATCATCCCGGGGATTCAATGGCGTTCGGTTGTCGAACAAAAACTCGAAATCATTGTCGCTGGCCTGATACCCCAGCGAGCCGTTTACCGACAGAGCCGGCGTCACCGCCCAGGTACCCGAAGCACTGATTTTCTGCGTTTCGAACGAGCCATACCCCAACACAACCTCCCCGGTCGTTGCCCGAGCACTGGCTTTGCTCCGAATATTAATGGCCCCGCCAATAGCACTCTGACCAAACTGAATGGGCGGCGAGCCCCGGTAAATCTCAATCTGGTCAACCTGGTTTACGGAAATGCGGGACAGGTCGACCGTGCCACTGGCCAAATCATTCAATAAAATGCCATCGAGGTACACGTTCACATGCTGCGAGGATGCTCCCCGAAGATACACGGAGGAAAAAGCCCCCAATCCCCCCATATCACGTACCTGAATGCCCGCCTCGGCGGCCAGCACCTCACTGACAGTGGATGCCGCCAATGACACATCCTTCATATCAATCACAGTGATGAACCCGGCTTGATTCAGCACATCTACGTCATCTGCCGGTACAGCATCCCCATGAATGGTGATCGTTTCCGGGGTTTCCACCGACTCGGTGGCGAAAGCAACAGACGCAGCGCATCCCAGGCAACCGGCGAAAAACGCTCGCCTGACGAGAACTGATCGGTAATGTGGCGCAGATATCCAACGATGTTCCATTCATTCATCCAAAGCGATGCAGAGGAACACGAGACAAGTCAGACAGAAAGAGGGGGAAAACAGGAAGACATTGCGCCGGATTCTCACACTCCGAATCCATGGAGCGGCCGAGACGCTTCGCCTGCACTGCCCTCCGCAATGCTGCTGACAATCACTCGTGCTGATTGCCCGTTCGAACTGGCCGGTCTCCGGACTTAAGGGCAGACAGCGTAACACTCTAGCGAGCGTCTCACCGCGAGTCACCAACACCTTCCCATGCGAACACAGTGGCAAACGTTGGCAACGCACCCTATCACCGTTGCGGGGGCAGTGCCGGAATCAGTTCGAATCGCTTCAAACTCCACCGGCTTCCCGTTTCATTCAGAAATTCTGAACACCTGATCGATTTGCGCGCAAGAGTAAAGAGAAGGTCATCGGTTGTCAAATACCTTTTGTTGATACCGGTCAAACTTATTTTGAGCCATTTCGCTAGTATGAGGAAAACCGACACGACATCAGGAGGGTGCGCTTGCTGAACAATCTCCGAATTCTCGGACGGTATTGCTGGAGCAGTTTTACGGATCTCGCCCCCATTGTTCTGGTGGTGCTTTTCTTCCAGTTTATCGTGCTGCAACAATCGCTTCCCAACACGCTGGAAATGATTACCGGCCTGTTGTTCGTCGTGATCGGCCTCACGCTGTTTGTGTTCGGGCTGGAAACCGGGCTCTTCCCCATCGGCGAAACGCTGGCACGCTCGTTTGCCGCCAAAGGCAGTCTGTTCTGGTTGATTGTTTTTGCCTTTCTGCTGGGTTTCGGCACGACCATTGCCGAGCCAGCCCTCATCGCCGTGGCCGCCGAGGCGGCACAGATTGCCGCCAACTCCGGCGTCATCGCAGCCACCGAAGACAGCCAGGCCAGCTATGCCTTTGGCCTCCGCCTCACCGTTGCCTTTTCCGTCGGTTTCGCCATTGTGCTCGGGGTGATTCGAATATTGCTGGGTTGGTCTCTGCAATACATTATCATCGTGGGCTACATCGGTGTCATCATAATGACCGCGTTTGCCCCAAAAGAAATCATCGGGATTGCCTATGATTCCGGCGGCGTCACCACATCCACCATCACCGTGCCGCTGGTTACTGCCCTTGGCGTTGGTCTAGCTTCTTCCATCAAGGGGCGCAATCCCATGATCGACGGCTTCGGGCTGATCGCGCTTGCTTCCCTCACCCCCATGATTTTTGTGATGGCCTACGGGATGGTGACCGCATGATTGCAGACTTCTTTACTACGCTGCTTGCGACCATACGGGATGTCCTTCCCATTGCCTCAGTGATCTTTGGGTTCCAATGGCTGATTATTCGCAAGCCGATCCCCCATGTACGTCGTGTTCTCATTGGTTTTGTTTATGTCATTGTTGGCTTGAGTTTTTTCCTCATCGGTCTGGAAAAGGCCTTGTTTCCCTTGGGGAAAGTGATGGCCCAGCAATTGACACACCCTTCCTTTATCTACGCGGGTGCTGACAGCATGCCTGCACAAGTGGCTTGGCAGGATTACTACTGGGTCTATCTATTTGCCTTTGCCGTAGGCTTCAGCACGACCATTGCTGAACCTTCCCTGCTCGCAGTCGCCCTGAAGGCGAACGAAGTCTCCGGCGGAGCTATTGGCGTGTGGGGGCTGCGTATCGCCGTCGCCATCGGCGTAGCCATTGGTATTTCACTGGGGTGCTACCGCATTGTTGTTGGCACCCCGATTCATTATTTCATCATTACCGGCTATGTGGTTGTCGTGATACAAACATTTTTTGCGCCGAAACTGATTGTTCCCCTGGCCTATGATTCCGGCGGCGTCACCACGTCGACGGTGACCGTACCGCTCGTGGCGGCACTGGGACTGGGCCTGGCGGAAACCATTCCAGGCAGGAGCATATTAATTGATGGATTCGGCTTGATCGCTTTCGCCAGCCTGTTCCCGATGATGAGCGTCATGGGATACGCACAGCTATCCGAATTAAAATCCGCGCGCGCACGGAAAGCAACGCAGGACACCCCACTCGAACAGGAGAACCTCTAAATGCACTTCAAACTTATTGTCGCTTTTGTTGAAGACTCCAAAACCAACAAAATCATCAAAGCTGCCCGAAAAGCGGGTGCGCTGGGCTCCACCATTATCAACAACGCGCGTGGCGAGGGCATGAACAAAACCAAAACCTTTTTTGGGCTTACCCTGGAAACTCAGCGGGATGTCGTGCTGTTCGTCGTGGAAGAACATCTGTGCCGGCGAATATTGGAGACCATTTCCGAGGAAGGAGAATTTGACACATCGCCCGGTACCGGATTAGCCATTCAATTGGACATTGAAGATGCCGTCGGCGTATCTCATCAGGTTGAGAAACTCACCGCAAAAGTGGAGCAAGAACTGTGAACACCCCGATAACCCGCGTACAAGATGTGATGAACAACGACTTCGTCGAAGTGGACGGTTTGTTGACTGTTCAGGAAGCCATTAAAATCATGAAGGAGAAAAATGCGCATTCGTTAATCATTCGAAAGCGCCACGAGCACGATGAGTACGGCATCGTTGTTCTGGGCGACATCGCCAAAAAAGTGCTGGCGAAAAACCGGGCTATCTCCCGAGTTAACCTCTATGAAATCATGACCAAACCGGTGATCACAGTACGCCCCGACATGAATATCAAGAACTGCGCGCGACTCTTCGACCAGTTTGGGCTGGCCGGCGCACCGGTGTGTGGTACCGGAGATATCCTCGGGTTTGTGACTTATGAAGAGATCGTGCTCAATGGGCTGTTAACACAAGCACTTGCCGAGTAGCGATTCCTGAGCCCGGTTATTTGGCCTCCTCTTTCTGTGACTGCTATAGTGAGAGAATCTAAGATCACGGCACACGGGAGCCCGCATTCATGGCAAGTCAAACGTCACTGGACCTCACACAACTCATGTATGTTGCTTACTACGGACGACCCGCTGACCCCGGTGGGCAGACCTTTTGGGCGGACAGTTTTGATGCCTCTGCAGATTTAACGGCGCAATTGGCCGAATTTGGCGCTTCCCAGGAGTTCGTTGATGGCTTTGGCAGCCTCAGCAACTCGGACCTGATTAACGGGCTCTACCAACAACTGTTCAACCGGGATGCCGAACAGGCGGGGCTTGATTTTTACGTCGGTCTACTGGATTCCGGTGCCGCATCACTGGCCTCCATCGCCAAAGATATTGCCGTGGGAGCTTCCGGTAGCGATAAAACAACGGTCGACAATAAAGTTGCCGTAGCCAACTACTTCACCCAACAAGTAGACAGCAGCAGCTACAACTACAGTGCTGAAGACATTCCGGCGGCGCAACAACTGCTCACCCGCGTGAGTGAGCAAAACAGTTCTGTCACCCGTGGGCAGAGCGAGGCCGACGTGTTTGTGAGCAGCGATCATGCGGTGATCTCGACCACAGGCAACACCGACGCCAGCACGGGAGATTTCCTGCTGCAGTTTCTTGAGGGCAATTACGACTATTTGGTCACCAGCTTCAACACCGGTGACAAAATCTCCTTCAACAACGGAATATCCCCGACCGTAGTCAACGAAAGCGGTAGTGATGGCCTGCTGGAAATCACGTCTGCGTCCAGCAACGGCTTGGTAACACTGACGCTGACCGGCATCCCCACCTCCCTGGATGGGCAGGTTTTCAATACCACATCATTCAATACCGCCTTTGGAGAAGGCAGCCTGGCTTGGGGCTAGACCGTCGCTTTGAGTTTGGCTTCCGCATGCCGGTGCGGTAAATCCGGCGCACTTTCCACACGGTTGCGCCCCAACTCCTTCGCCTTGTATAAAGCTTCGTCCGCGAAGTGCAACATTTTTTCGGGCATTTCCTGGTGATTCAAACAATTACAAAACAAACCAAAGCTTCCTGTGACATGGGTGACGACGCCACTATCCAATACGATGGGGAGTTGTTCCAATTGATGCCGACACCGTTCCGCCAACTGCTCCGCATCATCAATACGCGTTTCCGGAAGAATCAATAAAAACTCTTCACCGCCGTAGCGGCCAATATGATCATTGGTGCGCAGTGCGGATTTTAACGCTTGCCCAGCGGCCACCAGCACACGATCACCAGCGGCATGCCCCAGCGTATCATTGATGTGCTTGAAGTGATCCAGATCGACAATCGCAATAGACAGCGATGTGCCATTTCGCGCGCTGCGTGCCACTTCCTTCGCCAGGGTATCCAACACACTGCGACGGTTGCTTAACTGCGTCAGCACATCGGTCAGACTCAATTGTTTCACTTGCTCTTCACGCTTGCGCCAATACTTCAATGAGGAATAAGCCGCCACCACCAGCAGCGCCAGATGCGGCGCGGTAAACCAGTACATATTGCTCAACCAGTAGGCACTGACCCTACCATCCTCTAGCACCATATTACGCACAACGGGTGCGTATTCCAGCCATCCCATCAATCCCCCGGCAGAAATCACCGCCTGTGCCAGCAAAGACACCGCAAACGCCCAGAGCACCACCTGTCGATTGAAAAGAATGAAGGCACACACCGGCGCACCCGCAATCACCACACCCGTCGCAATGGACAGATTCCCGATCAAATAGCTGAAATAACTCATGGTAATCGCAAAATACTCGGCGGCAATGTGCTCAAAGACACGGGCACGCGGATACCGCCTGCGCAAGAGAAACACCCCAATGAAGAGCGCCAGAGAAAAATAGACAATCCAGCCCAGCCGATCCAGCTGGTAAGCGATATAATCGACGTTAACAAACGCCAGATTGCCGGCAGACTCAGCAAACACAATCTGATAATTTGCCCAGAGAATGTATTGTGTATGAATCAGCGTGGTAATTCCCAACAGTAACGTCGCTTTGGAGGCGGGCTCCCACTCCAAAAGATTACCGACATCGGGCAACAGTTTGTTCAATATCCCACGCATGCGCTCTACCGCTTGAATCGCTCTTTATAAGCGTAACACCAGATGTGTCGATAACAAGTCAGAGGATCAAGTTTGGGGTAAATTGTGTGGTTCATGCTTGGCGATTTTAACCGTGAACCGGCGGTCATGTCGGTTACTTTCGCAAGTAAAAAATTAAACAGATAAAACTGTAGACAGGGTATTATCAAAACGAGGCTATTTCTCAAAGCATGAAAATCCGGCGAGTCTCCTGAGAAGGTTGGACTCCAGTCGGCCAAAGAAGTATGATTTAATCATACCATACCACGAGGGCCTGATTATGCGAACCACCAAACAGATGAGCATCACCCTTCCTAAAGATATGGCGGACGCGGTGAAAGCAAAGGTACTTTCTGGCGACTACGCAAGCGAAAGCGAAGTGATTCGGGATGGTCTGCGCGCGCTCATGGCGCGGGATCGCGCCGTAGAAAACTGGCTACACAATCAGGTCGGTCCTGCCTATGATGCATTGAAGGCAGATCCATCTCGCGCCGTAACCGTTGAGCAGGTACGTGCTCGGTTGACCGCCGAGAAATCAAAAACACAATGAGCTATCGCGTTGTCTTCAGTCCGGAGGCTCTGGAGCAAATTGCCGAGCTTTTCAATTACGTCGCGGTGGCGACCTCGCCAGGCATTGCGGCGCGATACACTGAAGCTATCGTGAGCTACTGCGAGAGCCTGAGTATATTTCCCCTTCGAGGCACCCAACGCGATGACGTACGCCCTGGTCTGCGAATAACCAATTACAAGAAGCGGGCAGTGATTGCCTTTGATGTGGATACCGAGGTAGTTTCAATCATTGGCATCTTCTATGGCGGGCAGGACTACGAATCGATCTTGCAGGACGAGTAAAACGGCGACGGCGCAGAACACGATCAAATTTGATGCTCGTAGCTATAAATCCGCACAAGGCAACAACAACGTAAACCTGGCCCCCTCTGCCATGTTTTCCGCCTGAATGGTTGCTCCCATACCCTGTACCAATTGCATTACCAGTGCCAGCCCAATTCCCGTGCCTATGGTTTCCCGGGTCATTTCATTCTCGATGCGGTAAAATAGGTCAAAGATACGCTTCAAATCCTGTTTGGGGATGCCGGGGCCGTGATCACGGACAGAGAGCGCGACGGCAGATCCCGCACCTTCCACGCGCACTTCAATGTGCTTTTCAGTGGCCTGCGCAGAGAATTTAATCGCGTTGTCCACCAGATTGATCATTACCTGCAGCATCGCGTCTTTGTCCACGGTGACAGCGACATGATCGATATCCGGCGCAACATGGATATCAAGTGTAAATCCACTGTTGTCACACCGGCTTTGCATGCGCGATCGAAGCAAATCCATCAACTCCGTCACGGTGACTTGAGTTAAATCCAGCACCAGTTCACTGCGTTGAAAGCGGGCCAGCTGAAGCACGTTATTTATCAACCGTGTCAACCGTTCACTTTCATCATGGATGAAGCCAAAATACTCTTTTTGTTTGGTGGCATCCGCCCAACCTGCCTGCAATATCTCGCTGTACATCCGGATCGACGTGAGTGGGGTTTTCAGCTCGTGACTGACCGCAGACACAAAATCCTGTTGCTGCTGCGCCAGCCTCAGCTGGCCGACACCTTGCCGGTACATGAAAAATGCACCCGCCATCAGCATCAGCAAAAATGCCCCAAGGGTGTACCCTAATACCGGCGCACTGTCTGACCGAGGGAGTTCCTGAACGCTGTAGATCAGGCGAACCCGATCAAAAGGCGCAGACAACGGTGCCTGATAAAGTATCTGACCTGACAGATCCGAACGTTGCAGTGGGTAGCCTCGTGATCCGTCGTGACCGCTATAGGCTTCGACAACATCATTCTGATAGGCGACGATCAATCGACTCGAACCGGATAATACATGTGCCAGGAAGGGCTGCTTGACGTATTCCTCTAAAAAGGGGGCAGCATTATAGATTGCCCCCTGTACCCATCGTTTTCCTTCGCGTATCACCTGGCGAAACAGCACCCATTGGCCGCTATCAAGCAGCCGAAGTTGAAATGGCTCGACTTCACTCTCAAACAGGCGGACCACCGGTGCCTGTTGCCGGGATTCCACCAGGCTGCTTTTCAATTCATCGGCATTTATCACGGCAACCTGTTCTTTTCGGGACTCCCGTTTTTGCTTGATCGACTCCACCTTTTTCGCTTGCGCCACAGGTGCTTGCACATACACTTCTTCAAGCGGTAAATCTTTGACCTTACCCAGCCGGTTGGCGGATTTTTTCTCCGCAATCTGGTTGCGTTCGTAGGATTCGAACAACTGGAGGTTGTCCGCTTTGCTCACCCGACTCGTCAACTCGGGTTCCGCCGACACCACCATTTCCTGTTCGAGTGCCGCCCCCGCCATATCAGCCTCCGCGTTATCGAGGCTGATATCGTCAAACATGCCGGATAACGACTCAGACGGTGCCGCCAGATCGCCGGGTGCTGGCGCAACCATGGGCGCAGCAGGAAGCCGGGCCCTGCGCTGAACCAGTTGGTTTTGCTGGAGTATTTGCGTAATTTTGTCGAACTGACGCTGCCGGTCTTTGCGTTCCGCCTCCGTCAGGGATGCATTGAAGTCAGTCAGCGATGCCTCGGGAAGCAAGGGCGACGATACCCTGCCTGCTTCATCAATCTGAAAGTAGCCTACTAACGGCGCATGTTCGGTATCCGGGAGCGCGGCCAGCGGTGAGCGAGCGGTGCCAGTCCAAAAGGAAAACTCAGAGACGCTATGCGCCTCCTGTTTGAGCAGGAACGCATTCAGTTGCCCGTCAACCTCCTGCGTGAAGGCCTGTGCAAGTTGGCTGTACTGGTGAAACGTCTGCCATTTGAGTTGACCGAGGGCGTGCCAAGCCAGCAGAAATCCGGGAATCGACAGCACCAGTACGAAAAAGACTGCAAATCGCCGTAGACGTTTCTGGCGATCCGGTAATCCGGGTGTTTTGCCGCGCTTGCCTTTGGCCATATTAACGTGACTCGTCGGGCCCGGCGGAAGGCAACACCAAACGATACCCCTCACCACGTATCGTCAATAACACGCTCGGCTCTTTGGGGTCCGATTCGATCTTACGCCGAAGTTTTGCAATGTGAATGTCCACCGTGCGGGTTTCAATCTCCATCCCGTTTTTGTATCCCCACACCTTCTGGAGCAGTTCTTCGCGGGACACGGGGCGCGCAGCATTGCCCCGCAGGTACTCCAGAATATCAATCTCACGGCGGGTAAACGGCACTTCCGTATCGCCCCGTTTACCCACCAGATTCAGGGTATCAATTTCCACATCCCCCACATGCAGTCGGTCACCTGCTTGTGTATCCGGCCGGCAACGACGCAGCACAGCTTCCACCCGCAGCACTAATTGTGCGACGGAGAAGGGTTTTGCTACGTAATCATCAGCCCCCAGACTCAAACCCTGAATGATTTCCTCGTCGGTATTTTTCGCAGTGAGCATAATGATGGGCTGTTCTTTGTTGGCTTCACGAATGCGGCGGCAGATCTCAAAACCATCCATGCCGGGCAACATCACATCCAGTAAAATCAGGTCGTAGTCGCCATGCAATGCACGCTCAAGCGCATCGCGGCCCTCACTGGCAAACGCCACGTCGTATCCGTGATAAACAAACACATCCACCAGCCCGGTACGAATCGCAGGCTCATCTTCAACAATGAATAATTTCTGTTTCGTTTTCATGCTTTTAGCCTAGCAGGCATCTTTGTGCCATGCACCCGGCATCCAGCGAATTCAGGTAAAAGTTTTGTAAAAAACATCCCGTCTGTTTTTACCAAATCCTGTCTGCACACCATCCCACGCACGCGGTACTGTTATCACTACACCCTCAACGTTTTCAGGAGACAACTCATGGGACTGATCAAACGAATCAATACACTTTTTAAGGCCGACATGCATGCACTGGTCGACCAACTGGAAGATCCCGTCGCCACACTCAAGCAATCCATCCGGGAGATGAAACATTTGCTTTCCGAAATGAAGGCACAACAGGTCGCACAACAGAAACAGTTGAAGGGCTTAAACCAGCGCCGAGCCTACCTTGAGGAAGCTCTGGAAAAGTTCACGCAGGAGATGACCTTGTGTCTGTCGGCTGGTAACGAGAATCTTGCTCGGCACCTGGTTCGACGCAAACTTAATGCAGAACAGAACCTGGCAAAAGTCAGGGATGAATTACACCTGCTTACCCAGGTGCTGACCGAAACATCGGCACGCATCAACGATCAATCAGAACGACTGGCCACGTTGCAGGCGGAAGCTGCCCATGTGATCTCCTCGGCGCCAGATGCTTCTGCGACAGACGCCACACCAGGAGATGCGCAAACACTGGACTCGGTGTCTGAGGCGGACGTCGAAATCGCCCTGCTGAGAGAATTGCAAAGCCGTAATCTCACCAGGCAACAGGCCTTTGGCCCATCAACGGGAGCAAAATCATGAACACCTCCGAATCGTTTTATCCGCATATCTGGTGGGGCCTGCTCTTCAGTGTGTCAGGTGCACTGATCGCGTATGTTGGCACCCCCATTCTCGGTGGTCTCTTTGCGCTGAAACTCAGTGCCGCACTCACGGGATCTACCTACGTGTGCTGGCTCACGAGTCGCTTAAATGGGAAACCCGGCGCAATTTCTATCACGCTTATTCTCGCAGTCACGCTGTTCATCGGCATGCTGCTGAACGCCACTTTTCTTTACCTGGCATCGGCGGGCCTGCTCAGTCTCTGGTTTGTGCGTTCTTTCCGGCGGTATCGTTCCTTCCTGGGGTACGCACTGGACTTTGTCGTACTGGGAATGAGTCTGCTCGCCAGCGCGGCGGCCTACTTCTACACGGGCAGTGTGTTCCTGGCGCTCTGGTGCTTCTTTCTGGTCAATGGTTTTTATGTGTTTATACCCATCCAGGCGCTCCCCTGGCAACGCACAGAAACCCGCCAACAGGGCGACTTGACCTCCCAATACGATGAAGCGGAAACTTCTGCCCGGCAAGCGCTCAACCAATTGTTGCGTCAGCCGCCCACAGGCTGACAGAGCGCATTTCACTTTTTTTGCACAATTCAGCCGATTTTGTTCCATATTCACCCCGTACTCTGGAGGCTCAACTCACAACCCGGAGCCTTCAGACATGTTTCTCCCCTCGTTTCCGCTGAATCATCCCACTGTATACAAACGTCTACCGCTGGCGCTGTTGATCGCTCAATTGGCTGCCTGTGGCGGGTCCTCCAGCGGCTCAACAACCACAGATGACATTGGTACCGACGATGCCAATGCCGCGGGGAACAGTAGTACAGTTTTTGAGGGCACCTTGGTCATCAATGAAATCGTGGCTAAGGATGCCGCAGGCGGTAACGATTGGATTGAACTCTATGTCACCGAGGGCTCGGTAAATTTGTCTGCTTACACACTGGTGGACAATGATCCGACGCACACACCCGAACCACTGCCGGATATTGTTCTGAACGCCGGTGAATATTTTGTTATTGAAGCGACTGACGAAACCGCCGACGACGGCGCTTACCGCGTCACATTCAAGCTCGGTAGCGAAGACAGCCTTACACTCGCCCTTAGCGGCACCACCATCGACCAACTCAGTTGGCAGGACGGTGACGCCAGTGAAGGCTACAGCTATGGCCGCTTACCAGACGGTACCGGCGCTACCGCTACCCTGACACCAACACGTGGTGCAGCCAATACAGCAAGTGATTCCAATGAGGCACTTACAGACACCATCGTGGCTTCTTTTCCAACCCTTCGAATCAATGAAGTGGTGGCCAAAACCACCGATAACAGCCCGGACTGGATTGAGTTCTACGTATCCGGCGATGCCTCCGTTTATCTCGGCGATTACTCGGTGAAAGACGAAGACAGTACGCAAGCCTACGCCCTGCCCGCCGTCACGCTGAGCCCGGGCGAATACTACGTGGTGTATGCAACCGAAGACGCGCTGGATGGAGGTAACACGGTACCCTTCAAACTGGGTGCGAGCGATGGCGTTAAACTGTACCAGGGGACGGATCTGATGGATCAACTCGAGTGGTCAAAGGGTCAGGCACTGGCTGGCTTCAGCTATGGCCGCTACCAGGGTGTTCGCACGCTCACGCCCACACCCAATGTAGAAAACAGCCCAGCCCAGCGCGGCCCGCTGGTGATCAACGAAGTGGTCACCAAAGCAGAGGACGATGGCCCGGACTGGTTTGAGCTCTATAACAACAGCGCTACCCCATTGGATCTGAGTACTTACACCGTGGTGGATGACGATACGGATAGCACGGTGACAACACTACCGGCTGTTACGCTGGCACCCGGCGGCTACCTGCGCATTTACGCAACCACGGAGGTTCTCGGCGAGGGCGTCTATTCTGTCCCCTTCAAGCTGGGCAGCTCCGACAGTCTCAGCCTCATGCTGCTGGGTGAGACGGCAGACTATCTGGCCTGGGAAGACAGCGATGCGCCTCAGGGCTACAGCTACGGTGCTTACCCGGATGGCAGTTGGACGCTTCGCACGCTGGAGGTCACGCCGGAAACGGCGAATCAGGACGCTGTGGTCTTCGACAACACACAGGTAGAGTCCCTGTACATCACGCTGGATGCCGCTGACTGGCAAGACATGCTCACCAACGCAACCGCCGAAGAAAACCATCCGGCATCGGTCACCTACAAAGGTGTCACGCTGGACAACATCGCTATTCGTACCAAAGGGAACTCATCGCTGACGTCTGTGGCAAACAGCGGCGGTACGCGTTTCAGCTTCAAACTGGACACCAATGAGTACGTGGATGGTCAACGCCTGCTCAATCGGAAAAAGCTCAACCTGAACAATCAGTTCAAAGATCCCACCTACATTCGCGAGCACCTGTCGTATGCATTGCTCAGAGAAATGGATGTGCCGGCACCCAGTACATCCTTCGTGAATCTCTACATCAACGGCGAGCTGCATGGCCTGTATGGGCTGGTGGAGCAAGTGGACGATGCCTTTCTGGCCAATCATTACAGTGATGCCTCCGGCGACCTGTACAAGCCCGACGCCACCGGCATTATCAATGGTCAGGGGCACACCCTCGCCTGGTTTGGTGATGAATTCTCAAGCTATACCGCCGTTGAACTGAAAACCAATGAAGACAGCTCGGACAATCTCGCCTTCCTGCACTTTGTGGATGTGCTCAATCATCAGGGTGAAGATACCAACGCCTTAACCCAGGTGGTCGATGTGGATGCCGTATTACGCTATCTGGCCGTGTCGACGGTGATGGGCAACCTGGACAGCTATCAAGGGTCGCTCGCGCACAATTATTACCTTTATGAGAACAACCAGGTATTTTCGGTCATTCCCTGGGATATGAACCAGTCGTTTGGCAGTTTCGCCATGGGGTGCACGTCCGAAGAAGTCCTCAATTTATATCTGGATGAGCCCACGTCCGGAGCGCTCGCTGATCGGCCGCTGATTGCCCAATTACTGCAACATGACTTCTACCGGGAACAGTATCACGAATACATCCAACTGCTCATCGATTACGGATTGGAAGCCGCTTCATTTGCACAACAGGCCGACAACATCACACAGTTGATTCGCGACGCTGTCTATAACGATCCCACGGCGTTTTATAGCCCCAGCGAATTTGAGGCAGGACTAACGCAAGCCATTGGCGACGTACCCGGTTTACTCAGCTTCGCCGAAGAACGCGTTAATCGCATACAACAGCAACTGAACGGCACACTGCCCGCCAGTGGCGATGGCTCCGGAAGCTGCAGCGGTACAGGACAATTGCCTCCTGGTGGCGGATTTGGCCCAGGTACGGGGCAGCCTCCCGGTAACGGCCAGCCCCCAGGCTTTGGCCCGGGTGGAAACGGTTAACCCCTTCCTACGTTAAGTTTACACCGGAGTCTGATCATGAATGCACCTGTGCACGCCCCCGCCAACGTGAACCTGTCCGTGCTCTCGGGCTTCCGGCAACATCAGTTGTCGGACCTGAAGTCTGCAAGCCTGATGAATCGTGTGGACAGCAAGTACCTGCTTCCATTGACGTATTTGCCTGAGGTGCTTGCACAGCTGCAAGCGCACTATTCCATCCTGACCATTAACAACATGCAGGTTTTCACTTACCAAACCACGTATTTCGACACTCCGGAGCGAGACTTTTATCATGCCCACCACCAAGGGAAGCGACATCGAGTGAAAGTACGTCAGCGGGACTACCTGGATACCAATCAGTCGTTTTTGGAGGTCAAACACAAAACAAACAAAGGGCGCACGGAAAAACACCGTTTTTGCTGTTCCGACGCAACACAAACCGGGCTGAACGCGAACACCTTCCTGCAATCACAGATTCCGCTCTGTCCGGATGAACTGCTCCCGCTCCAGTGGGGCGTTTATCGGCGAATAGCCCTTGCCAATGAAGCCCAGGGAGAACGCTTGACGGTGGATTTCACGCTGACTTTCCGTGACCTCGGGTCTGGAAACGCCATCGCACTGCCTGATCTGGCCATTATTGAACACAAGCAACAGAGGCTCCGCGCGTGCACGCCGCTTTCTCGCTTACTGGGGCAGATGCGCAGCCGCCCCTGCCGTTTCAGTAAATACTGCATGGGCTCGGTGCTCACCAACACGCATCTCAAGCACAACCGGTTTAGACCCCAATTGCACGCCTTGCGAAATTTTTCAGTTTGCACCCTTTAACCTATAGGTGACCCCGATGTTTCAAACCTTGAGTCTCGACTTTTTCCTCACCCTCGGCATCAACATGATCGCCATTCTTGTGCTCGTGTATGGGTGCTATCTGGGCGCTTTTTTCCGTCGCCGTCATACAAAGGTCTCTGCCGGTACCCGAGACCATGCCATTGCGTTTCTCCTCTTCGGGGTTGGGGTCTTTATTGTCACCGCCCTGCTCCATTCGGTGGACCTGTCGATGGGATTTGCCTTTGGCCTGTTTGCCGTGTTCTCCATGCTCAGATATCGCACAGAATCCATTTCCGTCAAGGAAATGACTTACCTTTTTCTGGTTATTGCCATGTCGCTGCTTTCCGCAGTGGGTCCGTTAAATCCCGTTGAGCTCACCGCCTTACACACAGTGATCTGCGCCAGTGCCTGGCTCTGCGATGGCTGTTGGTTGACGCAATCCGGGCGCACACAGCGAGTCGAATACGAACTCATTGACAACCTGCGACCTGAGCGGCGCGCACACCTGTGGGCAGATCTCTCCCAACGCACGGGCCTGGTGATCCAGCATATTGACATCGTCCAGCTGGATTTCGTGCGAGACACAGCCACGCTGGACCTCACCTACACCGCTTCGGAAACACCAAACGCGAAGCCTGATACGGAAAACCTGACCAAGTGTCCGATGACTCCCCCCTAAGCGGGAACAGGCCTGGCGCATTGTGGGTAATTCTCCTCCGAACCTTGGTCGTTGACTACACTCATAAAAGTCTGTGTATAAAACGACTAAAATCACGCAATCACTGGAGGCCCACGATGCCCTTGAAAACACTCTTCTTTTCGCTGCTGGTCACCCTGAGCTTTCTGGCTCAAGCGGAACAACGCAAAATACTTGTGATTGAAAGCTATCATGCGGAGTACCCTTGGGATGCCTCCTACATGGAGGGTTTGCGCGCTGTGTTGGGTGAGAAATACGCCATTGACACCTTTCAAATGGATACCAAGCGTATTCCGAAAAGTGAGTTTCAGGGGAAAGCGGATGCCGCCTTTGCCAGATTTGAAGCATCCAAACCAGATTTAGTGATACTCGGTGATGACAATGCGTTTAAATTTCTCGCAGAAAAAATCAATGCCTCTGGCACACCCACGGTATTTCTGGGCATCAACAGCAATCCACGCAACCTGAATCTGGCCAAAATGAATCAGGTAACAGGCATCCTGGAGCGGCCACTCTATAAGCGGGGCATCAGTGAGATTGGCCGAATGATGAACAACAAAGTATCCAAAATTCTGGTGCTGTTTGACTCAGGTACCACATCTCAAGCGGCCGTCGAAGAAACGTTTAAAAACAATACCAGTATCGAAATCAGTGGCATTCAGGTGGATCTGAAACTCATTGGTGACTTGGATGAGTGGAAGCAAACCGTTAACTCCGCAAAAGACAATGATTACAATGCAATTGTCGTTGGCCTTTACCACACCATCGTGGATACACAGGGTGCAAGCCAACCTGCGGCAGAGGTGCTCCAGTGGACGTCGGAAAATGCGCCCGTACCCATCTTCGGCTTTTGGGATTTTTCCGTCGGTGCTAATGCCACGGCAGGAGGGTTGGTCTTGTTTGGTCAAACTCAAGGGGAAGCCGCTGCAGAAATGGCAGATCAAATACTTTCCGGCGCCGCAAAACCCGCCGATATCAGCCCCAAAGTTGGTGATAAAGGCCGGTATTTTTTCAGCAAGGCGCAACTGGCGAAGTGGCAGATCCAACTACCAGCAGACATCCAGAAAAAAGCGACGCTGATAGAATAAAGCAAATTCGCAGGATGAACTCCAGCTCTCAGGCCGTTATGCCTGAGAGCAACTTTGGTAAGCGTACTGCGGATGCTTAGCCAGTTCCAAAACGACCAGGGTTCGGATCCCCTGCATCAGAACGTCGCACACCGGAACAGCGAAGCAATTTGCTCGCTACCCATCAACCTGTCCGTTGCAAAGCTTCGAGATATAAAGCCTTACATTTGGGATGCACTTCCTTACACGATGACGCACAAGTCACATTCCTAATAATTGTCGTCACACAATCCTTGCTCCTGCCTTCGCACCACGGTTTAATAACCCGGACAACAATAAATAAAATCGAATTGTCTTGATTATCGGACTCACCCATCGTCAACTTTCAAACGAGAGAGGCAGTATGACACAGCAAGGTAGAGATTTGAGACGCTTAAGCGGTAAACGCGTTTTTGCCCAGTGCGAGCTGTTTAAACCCGCCTTTACGAACAGTCTTCCAGAAAAAGACAACACCATCTATCCCATCGTGTTTAATTTGCGTGGTGGCTGTATTTACATTCAACATTACCTGGATACTCAGCACCTGCATGCACTCTTTCCCAAGAATAACGAGGGTACAATCTCCCAGTTAACCTTATGTGACACCCAATCAACGTTGATCGAGCTGCATGACATCCCTCTGCGGTTCGTGCGCTTGAGAACAGTGGGCGATTCACTTGGCATCGTTTTCCGCTTTGTCAATTTGTCAGCAGAACACATGGACTTCCTGCACAAAGCCTATAGCGCTTTCCCAACTTTGGCAGTCAGCGAATCTTGTCTCCAGTTCGACGACGAAAACATACCGACTCTAATCGCTGCCTAACAGGCAGCGGTGTCTCCCAGGGGTCGCGCACCCCGTACAGCCCTGCGCGATAGAATGAGCCACTAGTGGTGTCAACCCTGTACCTCGATTTACTCGCATCAATTGGCATTTCCCCGCCCCATCCAGTAGAATTGCGCCCTTGATTTGACGCCCGTCATACGCACTTTCCATTGATTTCCCCGGTAGAGAGCCCATGAAAAACCATATTGTTGAACTGCTGACTCAGGTATTGCAGCAACTCAAACAGGATGGCGTGATCCCTGATGACATCGAACCGCGCATTCAGGTAGACGTAACCAAAGACAAATCCCACGGCGACTTTGCCACCAATCTCGCCATGTTGCTTGCCAAGCCCGCGCGCAAAAATCCTAGGGAAATCGCCCAGGCAATTCGGGCAGCACTGCCCGCTTCCGGACGCGTGGCCAAAACAGAAATCGCGGGCCCCGGTTTTATCAACTTTTTCCTGAATACCGATTGGCTGTCACAACAGGTGATCGCGATTCTGGGTAGCCCGACGCTGAACATTCCGGTTGCCGACGCGCCTCAAACCATCGTGGTGGACTATTCGGCCCCCAACGTCGCCAAAGAAATGCATGTTGGGCACATTCGATCCACCATCATCGGGGACAGTATCGCCAAAACCCTGGAATTTCTGGGCCATACGGTCATTCGCGCAAATCATATCGGTGACTGGGGAACGCAGTTTGGCATGCTGATCGCCCACCTGGAAGACATTATGGCCGCCAATCCGACAGCTGCCGATGCCAGTCTGGGGGATCTCGAAGGCTTCTATCGGGAATCAAAAAAGCGCTATGATGAACACGAAACGTTCGCAGCACGCGCCCGAGGCTACGTGGTGAAGTTGCAGGGCGGAGATGATGCCTGCCTGGCCCTGTGGACCAAGCTGGTGAATGTCACGCTGGAGCAGAATCAGATCAACTATGACCGATTAAACGTCAGCTTGAGCAAAAAGGACACCATGGGAGAGAGTCTCTACAACCCCATGCTGCCCGGAATTGTTGAAGACCTGAAAGCGAAAGGCCTGGCGGTAGAAGACGACGGAGCCTGCGTCGTTTTTCTGGATGAGTTCAAGAACAAGGATGGTGACCCCATGGGGGTGATCATTCAGAAACGCGATGGGGGATTCCTGTACACCACCACCGACATCGCCTGCGCCAAATACCGCTATGAAACACTGCATGCGAACCGGGTGCTCTACTTTATCGACTCCCGACAGGCGCAACACTTGCAACAGGCCTGGAGTATCGTGCGCAAGGCGGGCTACGTGCCGGAGTCGGTGACGCTGGAACACCACGCTTTCGGCATGATGTTAGGGAAAGATGGTAAACCTTTCAAAACCCGTGCCGGCGGCACCGTCAAACTCACAGATCTGCTCAATGAGGCTGTGGAGCGCGCCACCCGACTGGTGGCAGAGAAAAATTCAGACCTCACGCCGGAAGAGCTCACCACGATCAGCACGGCGGTTGGCATCGGCGCAGTGAAGTATGCGGATCTTTCCAAAAATCGTACGACAGATTACATCTTCGACTGGGACAACATGCTCGCATTTGAGGGCAATACCGCGCCGTATCTGCAGTACGCCTATACCCGCATCCAGTCCATTTTCCGCAAAGCGGGCGTGTCTGTGGCGGAGCTCTCCGGGGATGTCACGCTGGCGGAACCTGCGGAAGAAGCCTTGGCGCAAAAGCTCATTCAGTTTGGCGACACAATACAACGTGTGGCCGAGCGTGGTATGCCGCACCTTTTATGTGGCTACCTGTATGAGCTGGCCGGCGCGTTTATGAGCTTCTACGAAGCCTGCCCAATCAACAAGGACGGTGTCACCGACGCTGATCGTGCGAGCCGACTGCAGTTGAGTGCAGCAACAGCAAAAACGCTGAAACAGGGGCTCACCCTGCTGGGAATTGATACACTGGACAAGATGTAAGCAGGCTCTGCTGCAGCCTCCTGGGGCTGCAGCCATCAAGCCATCGCCTTCACCCCCTCCGCAAAGGCCGCCTGGGTTTTTTCGATCACGGATTCAATCGTGGTGATCTGCAATTGGGGGAAAAGCTTTTGATATTTCGCGACTATCGCTTCGCGTGAATCCTCGCCCGGTGTAGCAAACATCAACTTGGACACCTGTATGGCCAGATTGGCCACTTTCATTTCATCGGACGCTTTGGGGCTGAAGCTTTCATCCCCGTGGTAGCGTGCGACTTTTTGATATTCCTCGGGCAAGCTCCACTGCTTCAATAAAATCGCGCCCAACACGCCCTCATACTGGCTCAGAATGGGCTGCATATCCTCCCACACGACTTCTGAGTCAAACTGACCGGACTTTTCCAGCATTTCAAAAATGCGCAGCAGCCCGATCTTGCCCACATCATGCATCAGACCCATCGTAAAGGGATCGACCTCCAGCTTCACACTCAGCGTTTTCGCCAACACTTCGCAGGCATAAGCGCAGGCCAGCGAATCCTGCCACAATTCTTCCCCGTACTTTTTGTACTTGGGATCGATATCGGTACACATGTCTTTGGTGCCAATGGCGCACACCTGATCGACGGTCTCTTCCAGCCCCAGTCGTGAAATGGCATCGGCGAGGCTCATATTCTCCTTCATGCCACGATACCGCGCGGTATTGCTGAGTTTGATCAATTTGCCGGTGATGGCCGGGTGGCTTTTCAACAAATCCGCCACCACTTCCAGGTCTGCGCCCTCTTCCACCAGGCGCTTGAGTTCCATGTACACGTCAGGTTGAGAGGGCAGGCTCAACTCGCCGGATTTTAACTCCTTCACTTTCTCCACGATGGCGTGCTTGAGTGTCGGTTTAGGGGACTCCGGTACTGCAGGTGCGGAACCCGGTGACTTCTCACTGCTGGATGACGCCGTTTCAGGAGCCGCCACCACATCGGGCACATCCATGCCCTCAAATCCCAACTGATGCAGTTTGGTGTAGACATCTACGGGTTTCACGGGTTTTACCAGATAGCCGTTGCAACCATACTTGATGGCAGCTTCCACATGACGACGATCCTTATGCGACGTCATCATCACCACTTTGGTACGCACAGGCTTACCGACACCGGAAATGGACTCTTCATATTGCCGGATGCGCTGCAGAGCCATGGTGCCGGCTAACTTGGGCATATCAATATCCAACGCCACAAAATCAAACGGCTTCCCCGCCTGCATGGCCCGGATGAAGTATCCTACCGCCTCTGTCCCGTCATAGGCGGTTTCCACTTCACCCACATTGGAAAATATTGCACTCATCTTTGCGAGTGTCGCAGGCTCATCGTCCGCAATTAAAAATCGGTACATACTGTCTTATCGTCTCACCCTTGTTTTCTACCAGTCATCACACATCAGCCGGTATCGCCGGCTCCCTTCAGGGGTCTACTTGCCCAATGTGTGCTCTACTGCTTGAGCGAATTGCTCAAACGCCTGCTGAAGATTACGCACACTGTCGGCGAACGCTTCTGTTGACAGCTCAGAGCCACTTGCGCCCATCAATTGCTGCTCCAGGCTGGCGGCCGCCTCTGACAGCGGATAAGCCGTGATACTCGCCGCGCCTCCCTTGATCTTATGCGCCTCATGCCGGATGCGCTCCAACTCTCCGGTCGTCGCCCAGCCCAGCATGTGTTTGCACTGCACCTGGGTATCCTGTGTGAAGCGCTCAACGGCTTCTTCGAGCAACTCGGCATTGCCCATAAACTCATCCAGAGCCAGGTCATAATCGAAAATGGCGACAGGCACACCCGTCCTTTGCTCTGCGACCACCCCGTCATTATCTGAACCCTCAGTATAGTGAAGCGTCGTTTTTTTGGCCAAGTTTGCCGTTTTTTCTGACGAAATCTGTTGAGTCCATTGGTTCAGTTTATCAATCAGCACATGCCGTTTGACCGGTTTGGCCAGAAAATCCGCCATGCCAATGGCCAGGCATTTCTCCCGATATTCCGGCATCGCGTGCGCGCTCATCGCGACGATTGGTGCGTCACTCAAGCGCTGATTCTTGATGACTTTGGTGGTTTCATAGCCATCCATTCCCGGCATTTGAAGATCCATCAAAATCAAATCAAACGCTTTCTGCCGACACTTGGCGACCGCTTCTTCCCCGTTATTTGCGAGGTCCACCACATAGCCGGCGGATTGCAAATGGGCCATCATCACCATTTGGTTGGTTGGGTAATCCTCCACCAACAAGACGGTGACTGCAGACACGTTGGCCGGCGCAGAAGCGGGCTCAACGCTCTTTTTCACAAGCTTTCGTCCTTCCAGGCACGTCATTAGTAAGGCTTTGAGCAGTCCCCAGCGTAACGGCTTGATCAACAAGCCCTTCACATCCAGTGACAGATCATTGAAATCGATCACACCGGTATGCCCAATACGAGACAACACGACGGCGGGCAATGCACCCAGCTCCCCCGGGCGCTCTTTCAGGAGGAATTTTTCATCAATGAGCAACAGGTCAAAGGGGGCGTCTTCCAGCATGGCATGACTGGCCAGATCAAAAGCGGTTTCCAGATCTGTCGCCTGTTCAGCCGCAATACCGTAGGCCCTCAGATAAACCGACAGGATATCGCAGGTCGACCCGCAACTGTCGAGAATCAGCACACGCTTGCCGGGCTGAGCACTTTGCCAGTCCACCGCGGTGCCTGCTTCCGCTTGCACGGACACTTTGGCCGTAAACCAGAACCGACTGCCAACGCCTTCTTCACTTTCCAGCCCAATGTCTCCATCCATCATAGAGACTAACTCCTGCGCGATATGTGTGCCCAACCCGGCACCTTTGTAGCGTTTGCTGAGTGAGTTATCCGCCTGACTGAATCGGTCAAAAATGGTGTGTTGTTTTTCTTCCGGAATGCCAATTCCGGTGTCTTCCACCGAAAAATACAAAACGCATTCATCGGCCTGACAGGCCGCCTGCGCCGAATCCCCGGCTCGTTCCATGCGCAGGTTCACCTGCCCTTGCTCTGTAAACTTCAAGGCGTTGTAGGCGAGATTCAACAACACCTGGCGAAGCCGGCGCCGATCTCCCAGCACTTTTCGCGGTACATCCGGCGCAACATAACAGGTCACTTCAATGTCCCGGTCATCCACACGGAGTGCCACATCACAGGCGATATCTTCCAGGTGCTGCACGCAATCAAACGGGTGGCAGTCCAGCGCTAGCTTGCCGGCTTCAATGCGCGACAGGTCCAAGGTGTCGTTAATGAGTGCAATCAGTGAGTCTGCCTCACGAAGAATGGTGGACAGAATGTTACGCTGGTTCACATCCGTCACCGTATCGCTCGCCATCTGCGCGAGGCCGATAATACCATTCAGCGGGGTACGAATTTCATGGCTGATGTTGGCCAGAAACTCCGATTTTGCGTCATTGGCAACACTGGCCTCCACCTGCGCCATTTCCGCTTCAGCGGTGGCAACCGCCAGCTCCCGGGTGCGCTCCTCCACCAGCTCTAACACACGCTGGTTGGCTTTTTTCATGGTTCGGAGACTGGACAGTGCCACGGCAGCAACCACCACCAAGGTCGCCAGCAGAGTAAACAGAATGGATACCGCCGCCAAACGCGCCGACAACACCCCGCGTGCCATGATGTCCCGGTGAATGTGCGCCTCGACCAGTAACGCAGGCGCTTTATCAATATCAAAGACGACACCAAATACATTCAGCCATTCTTCATCCTGCGTTTGAATATAACCTTCTTGACCCAGCGCTTTGCGAACAATTTGAGACAAATACTCCGGTGTGTCTTTGGTAATCGGAGTGAGCTTGAAATCTACACGCGTATATTGCTGAATGGTCTCATGCAGACGGGCATTGAGAAATCTCCCCATGATCAGAGCACCCCTTACCGGACCCTTTTTCTCGCTCGTCAGCACGGGATAAGCCACAATCATCAGCGGGCCCCGGTTGGTCAGCATGAATCCGGACAACGGTGTCAGTTGCTGGCTCTGTTGAACCGTTTCCGACCACTGTTTGAAGCGCCCCAGCGTCTGACGATCCAGATCAGCTCGCCCACCTAGTAGAGACGAGTACGTCTCACCCCATACACGCTGGTGATTGTGATTGTAAACAAAGAGTGAATTGATTCCGGAAGCTTCCAGCGACTCCCATTGAAAGTTGGAGTCGATATAGGGGGTATTACGATCCTGTACAAATCGGTAGGTATCATCCCAGGCCGCCCAATCCGCTGCCACCTGTCGCACATAGCCGATCTCCCGATCGATGGAGTCCATCACGCGCGCCAAATCACGCTTGGCTTTGTTGCGCTCCAGCTCCACAAAGCCCGGTAAGATCACCCAATGCTGAACCGCGAGCGTTGCGCCCACAGCCAGCAACAGACACACCAATAGTGTTGTGACAAACTTGGAAGAAATGATTTACCCCTCACCGCCCGGCGACTCAGGCACCAGATGGTCTTATTTTTATCAGAATTCAGGAGGGATTGAGCTCTAGCGAATCAAACTCAAACAGCCCGGGGAGTACCTGTTTGATACTCCCTGGAAAGTATAGACTCAGTCTGCCAGATGCGCCCACATGTCGTGCTCGTCCGCCTCTTCGATAATCACCTCGAGCCAATCGCCGGGGGAGACTTCTGTGACATTATCGATAAACACGAGCCCATCAATATCCGGCGCATCACCGGGTGTGCGGGCGACAGATCCTTCTTCCGTCACCTCGTCCACAATTACCTGCATCCGCTGCCCTACCCGATCCTGCAGCCGCTGCGCACTGATCTGTTCCTGCACGGCCATGAAACGGGCCAGTCGATCCTCTTTTACCGCTTCGGGTACCGGATCTGCCAGCGCGTTCGCCGCAGCACCCTCGACCGGCGAATAGGCAAAACACCCGACCCGGTCCAATTGTGCCTCTTCCAGAAACGCCAGCAGTGTTTCGAAATCCTCTTCTGTTTCCCCGGGAAAGCCCACAATGAACGTGCTGCGAATCGTCAGTTCGGGGCAGATTTCCCGCCACTTTTTGATCCGCGCCAGGAGGTTATCGACCGCACCCGGGCGCTTCATCAATTTCAAAATCCGGGGGCTCGCATGCTGGAAAGGAATATCCAGATACGGCAGGATTTTCCCGGCAGCCATCAAGGGGATCAAATCATCAATATGGGGATAAGGGTACACATAGTGCAATCGCACCCAGGCGCCCATCTCACCCAACGCTTCGCACAAATCCTTGATGCGGCTCTGGTAGGTTTTCCCTTCCCACTCAACCGGCGCATACTTGACATCCACGCCATAGGCTCCGGTGTCCTGAGAGACAATCAACAACTCTTTCACGCCGTTGTCGACCAGCTTTTTCGCTTCCGCCAGAATCTCCGCCATCGGACGACTGACCAGTTTGCCTCGCATGCTGGGGATAATGCAGAACGTGCAGCTCTGATTGCACCCTTCCGAGATCTTCACGTAGGCATAGTGTTTTGGCGTCAGCTTCACCCCCTGCGGCGGAATCAAATCCACAAAGGGGTCATGCTGTGGCGGCACATACTCGTGCACGGCATTCACCACGGTATCGTATTGGTGGGGGCCGGAAACACTCAACACGTCCGGATACTGAGCTCGAATCTCCTGCTCCTTCACGCCCATGCACCCGGTGACAATCACCTTGCCATTTTCCTTCATGGCTTCGCCAATGGCGTCAAACGACTCCTGTACGGCGCTGTCGATAAATCCGCAGGTATTCACAACCACGAGATCTGCCCCCTGATAGTCCGGCACAATCTCGTACCCTTCACTCTTCAGTCGGGTCAACATGTTTTCGGAGTCCACGAGCGCTTTCGGGCATCCCAGAGAGACCCACCCCACTTTCCCCGGTTTATTTCCGAGTGAGGCTTTTACCTGAGAAGGCAAATCTTGTGAGCGGGCAGGTTCGGCAGTGGTGGAGGTGGCGATAATGGCGCTGGGCTGATCGGACAAAACGGCGTACCTTAAAGAGTAAATGAAAGAACACGAGGCAAATTAAGAACAATCCGCCATTTTATCTCAACTGGCTGGTGTTTTAATAGTCGCAAACGCCGATTCCCCTGAGCGGGCAACACAACTCAAAGCAGTGTCACAAATCCCAACATTCCTTTGCACAAGTCCCACAGGTTTACCTGTGTGACCGGTTGCGCAGCAAATGTTTACCTTTTAGAATCAAAAAAATGACTGAATGATTGATGCAGGCTGCATGACCGCGAATCTACGCTACCACCACCGAATTCAAACCCGAGGCGATGTCGCCCTCGAATCCCGGGCCGGCCAGATGCTCTCAGCGCGACTGGTCGACATTTCTGTCGCGGGCGTTTCCGTTGCCTGTGACCGAATGACGTTAGAAGAGCTGCTCCCTCCTACTGAATCCCGCGCACCCTGTCGCAGGAACACCGTGCCGGTCACCTTGCATTTCTCACTGCCTCAAAAAGGTCAGGCAGCGCGCGAGCATCATCCAATCACCACCGAGTGCAACATCATCTACACCCGCCGAACTTCCCGGGATACGTTCCATCTTGGCTTGGAATTCAACCAACTTGCCACGCAGGAAGTCCGTTTGCTCGACTGCTACATTAATTCCACCCCGGACGTGATTTAGTTCCCGTTTCTCGGTTTGGTCATAAATTTATTTCATATCGTTCTAAAATCACCGCTTCTTATACCCCCCCAATTTTTGGTATAGTACGCGTCCAAATTTTCAGCCGTTGTTCCTGCAAAGGCGGAATAACGCCGGTTCATTGACGTACAGGTTTAGACGCATGACGAACTATGATTTAACCCATCTCAAACAATTGGAAGCGGAAAGCATCCATATCATTCGGGAGGTTGCCGCTGAATTCGACAACCCCGTGATGCTGTACTCCATCGGTAAAGACTCGTCCGTGATGCTGCACCTGGCCCGTAAAGCCTTTCATCCGGGTAAACTGCCCTTCCCGCTAATGCATGTGGACACCACCTGGAAGTTCCGCCAGATGATTGAATTCCGTGACACCCAGGTGAAGAAGCACGGCATGGATCTCATCGTCCACATCAACCAGGAAGGCGTGGAGCAGGGAATCGGGCCCTTCACCCACGGCAGTGCGGTACATACCGACGTCATGAAAACCCAGAGTTTGAAACAGGCATTGAACAAGTATGGCTTCGATGCGGCATTTGGCGGCGCCCGCCGTGATGAGGAAAAGTCTCGCGCCAAGGAACGCGTTTACTCTTTCCGGGATCAGCATCACCGTTGGGACCCGAAAAACCAGCGTCCGGAGCTGTGGAATATCTACAACGGCAAAGTCAACAAAGGCGAAAGCATTCGAGTGTTTCCTCTGTCCAACTGGACCGAGCTGGATATCTGGCAATACATCCACCTTGAAAACATCGAAATTGTGCCGCTCTACTTCTCCGCCAAGCGTCCGGTAGTGAACCGGGATGGTGTGCTGATCATGGTGGATGACGAGCGCATGCCTCTGCGCGATGGCGAGCAGCCGGAAATGCGTTCTGTACGCTTCCGAACGCTGGGCTGTTACCCGCTCACAGGTGCCGTGGAATCCGAAGCAACCACATTACCGGAAATCATTCAGGAAATGCTGTTGGCGACCAGCTCAGAACGCCAGGGACGCGTGATCGACCACGATCAGGCCGGTTCGATGGAGCAGAAAAAACGCGAGGGTTACTTTTAATGTCACACCAATCCGAATTAATCAGCTCAGATATCAACGAATACCTGAAGCAGCACGAGCAAAAAGAACTGTTACGCCTGCTGACCTGCGGCAGTGTGGATGATGGCAAAAGCACCCTGATCGGTCGTTTGTTACATGACTCCAAAATGATCTATGAAGATCATATGGAAGCGTTGAAAAAAGACAGCGTGAAATCCGGTACCACCGGGGAAGAGCTGGATCTGGCGTTGCTCGTGGACGGCCTGCAGGCAGAACGTGAACAAGGCATTACCATTGACGTCGCCTACCGCTATTTCTCGACGGAAAAGCGCAAGTTCATCATTGCGGATACACCCGGACACGAGCAATACACGCGTAATATGGCCACGGGCGCTTCCACGGCGAACCTGGCAGTTATTCTCATTGATGCCCGCCATGGAGTGCTCACCCAAACCCGCCGACACTCGTTTATTGCATCGCTTCTGGGCATTCACCATATCGTGGTGGCGATCAACAAGATGGATCTGGTGGGCTTCAGCGAAGAGCGCTTTAACGAAATCAAAGCGCAATACGACGCTTTCTCTCAACAACTGAATTTGAAAGACATTCACTACGTGCCCATTTCCGCATTGAAGGGGGACAACGTCGTGAACCGCAGCGAGCAGACCCCCTGGTTCACCGGCCAACCGCTGATGGAAATTCTGGAAACGGTAGAGATCGCTGCAGACAAGAATTTTGATGATTTTCGTTTGCCGGTACAGTACGTGAATCGTCCCAACCTGGATTTTCGTGGCTTTTGCGGCACCGTCGCCTCCGGCGTCATTCGCAAAGGCGATGTGATCACAGCACTGCCCTCTCGCAAATCCAGCAAGGTGAAAGACATTGTGGTGTTTGAAGGCAGTCTGGACGAAGCCTTCGTCGATCAGGCCGTCACCCTGACGCTGGAAGATGAGATAGATATCAGTCGCGGCGACATGATCGTCAAATCAGACAATCTGCCCATGGTGGACAGTCGCTTCAATGCGCATGTTGTCTGGATGAACGAAGACCTGATGCGCCCGGGCAAGCTGTATAACATCAAGCTGGCCAGCAATTCGGTATCCGGTTCTATCGCGCACGTCAAACATCGCATTGATGTCAACTCGCTGGAAAAAAGCGAAGCGAGTGAGTTGCATCTGAATGAAATTGGCTTGTGTGAGCTGGTGCTCAATCAGCCAGTTGCCTTTGACCCCTATCCGAAAAACCGGGCATCGGGTGCGTTTATCATCATTGATCGCATCTCGAACGTGACCGTGGGAGCGGGCATGATCACCGGTAAGACCGATGGTGTGGCAGCGCACAAACCGGTTACGTCTGAAGAGCGAACCTCTCGATACGATCAGACACCGCTGATTATTGCCTGCACAGGCGAGCAGCGCACCAAGCTGGCTACGCTGTTGGAGCGCAAACTGTTCGATATGGGTAAGACCGTTCTGGTGCTGAACGAAACCGCGTTGGCGGGTGCTTCTGCGGCGTCTCTGTTTGATGCGGTTCGAACTGCCGGCTTGATTGCGTTGGTGGCGTCCGAGGCGGACAGTGCGGTAGCCAGTACAGCGGATCGCGTTCTGACGGCGGATGATACCGAGACCTGTGATCGCGTCACCGAACAGTTCACGATCCGTTCAGAAGCCTGAACCAGAACCTGAGCGAGGGGATTTATGGCGATTTCTCACATCACGGTGCACCACATCACCCGCTCGCCGGAAGACGGTCCGGTGGTGGTGGATGAATCCCCTCAGGAACTGGCGAACAATGCCGACCTGGAAAGCCTGTTTGGCCATTATAAACGGCTTTTTAACAGCAAGCCCGGTAAGCAGTTCGGTCGTTTTCATGAAGATGCGGCCGCTTTTCCTGGCGGCAGCTGGACCCGTGAGCTGATCGATCAGAAGCTCGGATTTACCAGCTGGGCGCGTAACATCACGCAGGAGTTCAAGCGGCATCTGGAAGAGATCCCTACCGAGCTGGACGTTTACCTGATTTATGTGGAGGAACAGGTAGAGCAAGGGCGACGGCTACATGTGTTCGGCACGGAAACCGAGTCGGGGTTTGCCTATGCGTCGGGCCTGAATCTCGAAGCCACAGAGTACCTCAATACGGCGCGTCTGGACATCGCAGCGCGACTGGAAGTGGAAGACTGGTTGAGCGACCCCCACAGCAACAGCTATCTCTGTGTGCTTTCCGCACGTAATATCGCCAAAGCCGGCGAGGCGTTTGCCAAGGCCGTCGGTTTTCAGAATGCCACGAACATCGAGCAGGATACGGCAACCTTTCTGGATGCTATCGAGCAGTTTTGCCATCAGTCCGACGAAAATGCAGGCAAAGTCATTCGAAAAAAAGCCTACGACTACTGCGTCGAACAGCATAAATCCGGCGAGCCGGTCACGTTTGACGAGCTGTCCACGGTGGTCGACGAGGAGGCACCGGAACGATTTGCTCACTTTGCCCGCGGCGCATTCGAGAACCCTGAACAGGAACTGCGACCTGACTACCGGAAACTCAAGAAACTGGTGAAATTCTCCGGCAAAGGTAATGGCATCAGCCTCTCGTTTTCTTCCGATTTGATCGAACGCTCGATCGTCTACGATCCGTCAGCGAACTCACTCATCATCCGGGATATTCCCAAGGCACTCAAACAACAGCTCAGCCAGTATTTCGACCAGAAAAAGAGCCACGACTGACCCACCGAATAACAGGGCAAGTCAGTCGCCCTCGTACACATTAGAGCGGGTTGCCCCGTCGATCCACACCGATCAGCACCTGCCCATCGGGATTGTCTGCCACCTCGTCGGCAATCCACGGAGCCAGACAGTCCCTAATGGTTACACATGGGTCAGTCAGTGCCCCCATAAAAGCAGCCACATCACGCACCTGTTGATCGTTCAGCCGGACATCCCCTAACAACGAAGCGCCCGAGGCTTGTTGTTGTGCAAGTTGATTAAGCGCTGCCTGACTGTTTGCGCGGGATTCTGGAAAAAGCTGTGCGCACGTTGCTACACCACGAAACTGCGGTAAACGACACCACTCCTCACGCTCAAAGAACTGCTCAAGCGACCGTGAAGGGTCCACATAGTGCCTGACCACGCGCTCAAGAGACCCAAAGGTACCCGCATGCCCAAATGGCGCGGTCTCGGCAATGTTCAGCAGGCTGGGGGTTCTGAAGGCGTAACGATCTTCAGAAGCGCTGGTTTCCCGATGCCGGCCGAAATCATCCGCATTACCATCCCCCTTGCCCGGACCAAATTGCGGGAATGCGACCACATGGTGTTGCCCATCACTGAACAGCGGCCCATTATGACAGGCCGCACAGCCAGCCCCCCCCAGTTGACTCGGCGTGAAAAAGAGCAATGCGCCCCGTTTCTGCGTTGTGGTTAACGCACTGATATCGCCAGCGGCATAACGAAACCAGGCGTTGTCCACAAACACCATAGAACGCTCAAATTCGCCAATGGCCTCTGCGATACGGTCAAACGTGATCAATGATTCCGCAGCAGCATCCACCCCATAGGCTTCCTGAAACGCAGACAACCATTCATTTTCAGCAAGTTCACCCGTACCCACCCCGTAATTTCCGAACCGTGCCGCCAGGTGAGCACGTATATCCGCATTGGTACTGCCTGCTTCAAAGGATTCCCCTTTCATTTCTGCTGCACTGGTGACGGGAAAAGCGGCCTGCGCCGCAGCGAGATTCCCTCCGGCCATCGTGTCGGCCACTCCTAAAGGACTGTCCGGCGTTCGGATGCCAGAGACACTGCCGTTCGTCCCCGGCTCTTTCCCCAGGCTTTCCACCCGGCTATCCCAGAACAAACCCGTGTCCCACAATCCCACATTGAAGACTGTGGGCGCATTCCTCGGTACTTCGATGGTACTTGCCTGATTACGTCGGCCCGGGCCAAGCAGGTCCGGATGAATTGCATCCACCCCCACTGAGAAGCTCAGACCATCCGCACCACCAAGCATCGGGTGATGGCAGCTAACACACGCTGAATCCAACTGTCCACCCAGGCTCTTACTGTAAAACAGTTTTTTACCCAATTGAGCCAGAGGAGCATCAATGAACGGCAAAGTAGATCGATTTACCGGCGGTCGATCCAACCCAAACTGGGTAATGATCTCCTGCAACTGCGAATCCAATTCGGTGTCAGCCCCTTGGCCGGGGCCCCCAGCTCCAGGTGTCGGTCGCGCAGGCCGATCAGCCGGAGGCGCGCCACGTTGCGCTGCAGCCCCCCCACCTGCTTCCGCGTCGCGCGGCCGTGTAGCTGTCGATTGGACTCCTATCGATTCTGGCCCTATCAATTCTGGCCCACTTTGCTGCGGAACACTCGGTTGTGATCCAGCAGGAAACGGTGGCAACGCTGACCACGCGGTGCTGGCCCCCAAAACGCTCACAAGGCCCATGGCCCACAAACGTCCTTCTCGTTTTTGTCTTTCTTGTTGGTGATTCATTTTCTACACTCCAGTCTATGAGACATTTCCACAGTACGTGCAAATTGCAGAGGAAAATGTCAGGAAATGTGGAAAAAAAGAGGAAATGCGCATCCGAGGTTGTACGCCGTTGAGAGAAGGTTGACATAATACGTACAGCTAACTCGGACCCACCACCCCATGAAAATACAAACCAAACTGATATTTGGATTGATCATCGGTTCTCTGGCACTGATCAGTTCGGCCTTTTTTGCCATGCAATGGAGCTTCAGCGCCGGGCTGATGGACTATGTTTCCAAAAGAGAATTAGCACAGAAAGAAAAACTGGTCAGCGCACTTGCCCAATTCTATGCCCGTAACCATACCTGGGAACCTCTCGTTGAACAGCGCGACCTGTGGTCGCAGATCTTGAGGCAGGCGGCCGGTGAACAGGATCAAAATCCGACATTTGGTGACCGGAGGCCACCGCGCCCCCCCCATGGCCGACCACCTCCGCGCCATGAGGGTGGCGCGCCGCCAGACGGGCGACGCCCACCCCCCGGGGAACCGCCACCCAGGGAACCCCGGCACCCGACGCTTATGGACGCTCAAAAGCAGCCGGTGATAGGTGAGTACCACGACAAGTATTTAACGGTACCGATTGCACTGGACGGCACAACGGTAGGCTGGTTGGCGATGCCACCAAAAAAGGAGCTGACGGAAGCGGTTGATATCGCCTTCAGAGCCAACCAGAATCTTGTGTTTCTGGTGGTTGCCGGCGTACTTTCACTGTCGTCTATCTGTTTTTCCTTTCCGCTGGCACGTCACTTTCTCAAGCCGTTATCGAAACTCGGTCAGGCCACCCACGCTCTGGCTCAGGGGCACTATGATGTGGAGCTGGATCATCGGCGACGGGACGAGCTGGGCACATTGGCAGAAGATTTCCGAACACTTGCGGAAACATTAAAAAACAACGAAGGAATGCGAAAACGCTGGATCGCGGACATTTCCCATGAACTCAGAACGCCCCTGGCCATTATTAAAGGGGAAATCGAAGCGATGCAAGATGGCATTCGGCCGCTCAGTCAGGAAAACCTGTCCTCCCTTCATCAGGAAGTCCGCCACCTGGAAAAACTGATTCAAGACCTGTTTGAGCTTTCAAACGCAGAACTGGGTGCTTTAAAGTACCAGAAATCCCAATTGGATCTGAGAGAAATCCTACAGGACAGCATCGACAAACATGACCGTCAATTTCAGTGCAAAGACTTTGTGGTTAACTGTATCGTCCCCAGTTTGGCGGTACCCGTCTATGGCGATGAGACCCGCCTGACACAACTCATCGATAACCTGTTGGGTAACACAGTAAAGTATGCTGAAGACAGAGCACAGATAATGATTACACTCGCAGGCGATGATCATCGGGCGGAGCTGACGATTGAGGATTCCGGTCCCGGGGTGCCACCTGAGGCACTGCCCTACCTGTTTGACCACCTCTATCGCGTTGAACATTCCAGAAACCGGGCATTGGGTGGTGCAGGCATCGGTTTGGCCATTTGCAAAAAAATTGTCGACGCCCACAATGGTACGATACGCGCAAGTCAATCAACACAGGGTGGCTTGGCAGTCACTCTCCAGATCCCGCTGAGCCGATGAGCCCGGCCGCCAGTAAAAGGACACCTCATGATTCTTATCGTGGAAGATGAACCCAAAATTGCGCAACTCCTCGCTGACTATCTCACTCAATCAGGCTATGCCTGCGAAATTGTACACGACGGGAATGCGGTGATACCGGCACTGAACGCCCATGCCCCTGAACTGATTCTGCTGGATCTCATGCTACCGAACAAAGACGGTCTCACACTGTGCCGGGAAATCAAACAACGGGGAAACACACCTGTCATCATGGTGACCGCCCGGGTGGAAGAAATTGACCGTTTACTGGGCCTGGAACTCGGTGCTGATGATTACATTTGTAAGCCATTCAGCCCCCGGGAGGTGGTGGCGCGCGTAAAGGCCGTTCTTCGGCGCTCCCAACCTGCGGCCACGGTCACTTCTGCGGAACAGCGTCAGTTGGGGCCGCTCACCATGAACGATGCCAAGCAGGAAGTTCGACTGGATGGCCGCGAGGTCCATTTAACCGCGATTGAATACCACTTACTCAAGCAGCTGGTCAGCGAACCTGGGCGCATCTATTCCCGCAATCAACTGATGGAACACATCTACCAGGATCACCGTATCGTCAGCGATCGCACGGTAGACAGCCACATCAAAAAACTCCGAAAAAAACTCTCGGACAGCGCACTGGAAACACCGCTGATTCACTCCGTATACGGCGTAGGGTACAAATTTGAATTGCCCTGAGCCGGATATCTCAGGAATTCACCACCAATCGCACCCCACCCAGGTGCAATGTCGCCTTATCAATGGCCTCCAAACCCTGCTCAAGCTGCTCGTGATAAAAGGCAATCTCTTCCTGGCGCACGGATGGATTCACTTTCTTCAGCGCTTCAAGACGATCAATCTCAATAGAGAGCGTATCCGTCATCTGCTTTTTGGCAGCAGCGCGAATCTCGGGTAACTGCGTTTCAGCCATCGGTATGGCTTTTTCCAGCATCAGTTCCAGTGGCTCGCGCACCTGTTTCAATACCGCCTGTCCCACGTTGCGCTTCAAATTCTGAACGAGGTCATTCAGTTTTTCGTGGGGCAACACGCCCGATAAATCTTTACCATTCACATCGACCAGCAATCGAATCGGGGTGACTGGCAGAAAGCGCTCCACTTGCAGCTGTTTCGGGGCGACCGCCGCCACCGTAAACACCGCTTCCATCAATAACGTTCCCGGCGGTAATGCTTTCACAGACATAGAAACCACGCAGGCATTACCCAACTCAGAACTGAGCAACATATCCATGGCATCCACTACCATCGGATGTTCCCAGCTCAAGAACTGCATGTCATCCCGAGACAGCGCCTGTTCGCGATCAAAGGTCACGGTGACAGGATCATCATACAACCCGGGAAAGTGCCCGCCACGCATGTGATCCGTGGGCAACAGTATCCGCGCAAAGGTCGAATGTTCGTCACAATCCACCCCGTAGACTTCAAACATCAGCTCCATGAAATCCAGCAGCGCCGTGCTGTCTTCCTGGGTTTCAATCAATTCAATGATACTCGCCGCCCGGGCCTTGTTGCAGGAATGCAACTCCAGTAATTGATCCCGACCCGCCTCCTGGGCCTTAATCACTTCCTCGGTGTGCAAGTGGGCATCGCGCAGTAGAGTGGACAACGCCTCACCGTCCGCATGATCTGCCAATTGCTTGCGTAATCTCGTTTCAAACTGCTCAAAAATGGCATAGGCGGCTGCCACACTGCGCTCAAACAGCCCGATTCCTTCCTGATACCAGCGGAACAGCACTTCCTGTGCGGCATGCTCAAAGTATGGCACGTGGATATGGATCGTCTCTGCCTGACCAATCCGGTCGAGTCGACCAATACGCTGCTCCAGCAAATCCGGATTCAATGGCAGATCGAACAGTACCAGGTGGTGAGCAAACTGAAAGTTCCGTCCTTCACTGCCAATTTCAGAGCAAATCAGCACCTGAGCACCAAATTCCTCGTCCGCAAAATATGCGGCGGCTCGATCCCGCTCCAACAGTGTCAGCTCTTCATGGAAAGCAGCACTACGTACGCCTTTATACAACCGAAGGTGCTGCTCAAGGGCGACAGCCGTTTCCGCGCGGGCACAAATCACCAGCACTTTCTCCTGTTTCAGCGCAGACAGCAGGTCTTTCAACCAGGAAACCCGGGTATCCTGCGCCAGCCACAGAGTTTCATCCAGGCGTGCCTCCGGGGTCAAGGCAGGTACACCGACACGGCAATCATCCCGCTGGTAACACTCGGGCAGCGGTAATGCATGAGGTAACAGCTTACGCTCCGGGAAACCCTTGATGGCCGTTCGCGTGTTGCGGAACAAAACCCGGCCTGTACCATGCCGATCAAGCAACTGCGCGATCAGCCCTTGCACGAAATTTGGATCAACCAGCTGCGCATCCGATGGCGTGATGCCATCCAGATAACTGCTGAGGGTGTGCTTTTGTGCTTCTGTTAATCCACCCGCCTGGTTTTGCAGTGACTTCACCACCTGGTTCAATCCCTGGTAGCCCTGCTCTTCCTGTTCAAACCGGGACAGATCGAAAAACCGGTCCGGGTCCAGCAATCGCAAACGCGCAAAGTGACTGGCCAATCCCGCCTGTTCAGGCGTCGCAGTCAACAGCAACAACCCCTTACTCGTCTGCGCCAGGCGCTCGACACACATATACTCCGGGCCAGCATGCACTTCACCCTGTTCATCCACCTCCCAGTGAAGGTGGTGCGCTTCATCCACCACCAGCATGTCCCACCCTGCCTGAACCGCATGTTCCATGGCCTGATGGCTGCGCACCAGAAACGCCTGGCTGCACAGCACCAGCTGTTCCGTTTCAAACGGATTCAGTGTGGGGTCTGCAGGCATGTCTTCCAGATCTTCCCCCAAGATGGCCCGATAACGCTCCTCATCAAAGATGGAAAACCGCAGATTGAAACGACGCAACATTTCTACCAGCCATTGATGCACCAGACTTTCAGGCACCACAATCAGCGCACGCGTGGCGCGACCAGTGTGTAGTTGATAATGCAGAATCATACCCGCTTCGATGGTTTTTCCCAGACCCACCTCATCAGCCAGCAATACGCGGGGAGCGTAGCGTTGCGCCACCTCGCTGGCAATATATACCTGATGAGACAAATGACTGGTGCGGGCACCAATCAAGCCCTTCACGGGGGAGCATTGCTGTTCGTGCAGATGGTTCAGGGCAGCAACACGCAGTTCAAACGCCTTTTTCTTGTCATACTGGCCACTGCACAACCGGTCTTTGGGGGAAGACAGCTGCACAAAGGCATCCAGATCCATTTCAGTGAACTGAACCACCTCTTCCTCACTGTCCAATCCACGGTACACAAACAAACCGTTGTGCTCCTGCACGTCTGTCAGCGTCACCTGTTCATGCTCGCGAGTCGCTACCACGTCACCGATCTGATAATGCACCCGGCTTAACGGCGCACTTTGCTTGGCGTACGTTCGGGTTTCTTCCACCGCAGGGAAGCTCAGCGCAATGTGCCTGACACTGATTTCTATGACCATTCCCAGCCCGAGCTGGGGTTCGGTTTGACTGATCCACCGTTGACCAACAACAAAGTCCATAAGCTGATTACACCTGCCTCAAAACACCGTCTCATTGTGACCCACGATTCTATCAGAAAATCCGGGTGGAAACTTTTTCTTCGCGATTCAGAATCCGTTCATTTTACACCGCGTACTCTGGAGCCATAGATCGGAGGGCTCGGATAAGAAATCTTCTGGACCAGGCCCCTCTTTATCCCGTACAGAAAACTACCGAACAAGGAAGCCATTATGACCGTCATTATTGATTACCCGGTGATTGAGCATATCCCCACCCTGACCACTTGGGAGCAGAATCAGGCATACACCATCACCTGGACAGTTACCGATCCGTACTCCACGTACGATTATGCATTTCAGTTCAGTGATTACGACTCGCACCTGGACACCAGCCTGTTCTCTTTTTACGCCATTGAGGGCGCACTTTACGACATATGCAGCACCAGCTATTTTGATCCGATCGAACTCACGCTGTATGACGACTTTGGCCATGCCATTGCGATCAATGACGATCACACCTACGGTGAAGACAGCATCACCGATTTTATTGCCCCCTACTCCGGGTGGTACTACGTGGACGCAAGCTGGGATTCCGGCTATTGGCATGATGCGGTCAGCCTGGAAATCTACGAAGACCTGATCACAACCTACACCGTGCCCAGCCCAACCACGTATGACTACAGTATCGCTGGCCGTGACGATGCTCTGGCTATTGCCCGGCTATACAACGCCGCGTTTGATCGACTGCCGGATGAGGGTGGGCTTAACTATTGGATCGATGAATGGGAAGATGGCGTTTCCATGCTCACCATCAGCAACCACTTTTACCACTCAAATGAGTTTTCAGAGTCATTTGGCCACCTGAACAATGTGGAGTACATCGATTTGCTTTACCTGAACGTGCTGGATCGAAACGCTGACGACGCTGGTTTAATTTACTGGGTGGATCAACTACAGGACGGTATGGCACGCGGAGAAGTGCTTGCACGCTTCTCGGATTCTGTTGAGAATATCGACAATACCGAAATCATGCTCAGCTCCCTGCACTATGCAGGCCACGGCGAATGGCTGCTTTAATTGTAAGTGGCTGCTTTAATTGTAAGTGGCTGCTTTAATTATAGGGGTAACACAGGCGCGCACCTATGCTGGATCATCCGCTCTCCACCCTGCTTCTGGGCCCCATACTTGTGGCTCAGGGCGCTTATGCTCGACGATTCACGCCAAAATTGCCCGAACCCGCCGGCGCACGGGCCGGTACCCAAGGGCGGGGGCCTGCCCTGAACCTCTTGATTGCGGGCGATTCGGCCGCCGCTGGCGTGGGAGCCAATCACCAGAATGCCGCACTCTCAGGCCGGCTGGTCGACACGCTCAGTGACACCTATTCCGTACGCTGGCAACTGTGTGCCACCACCGGGCATGCGGCCAACGACGCACTCACCCGGCTGAAGCAGCAACCCGCCCATCCGGTGGACGTCGCGCTCATATCCCTGGGGGTGAACGATGTCACCAGCCCCAATCGGGTCAAACCCTGGATCGAGCAAATGCGACAATTAAACCAGCTAATTCACGATCGATTTGGTTGCCGAGTCACGATTTTTACCGCCGTTCCGCCGATGCACCAGTTCCCGGCACTCCCCCAGCCTTTGCGGTGGTATCTTGGCAGAAAAGCCAGACTCTTTAATCAGCACCTGTCCCACCTGGCCACACCGGCACATACCTCCCCCATCACACAGGTACTTGCCATCCCTTTTCCTCTGACACCCCAATACATCGCGCAGGATGGGTTTCACCCGAGCGAATCCGCCTACCAACTCTGGGCGAATCAGGCAGCATCGCTGATCCGGACGCTCATCGACGAATCCGCTGCACATACCAGCAATGTAGAGTAACGCTTCACAACCTTGGCAATTTAGGGTGCACTGTCAAACGGAGCAAAGTATACTTCCCCCCGTTACCACGGACCGGTAACGACAGTAAAAGGATGTTAACCGCATGAATGCACACCGCTGGACGACCTCGGTCGCACTGTTTTTTGCCCTCGTCAGTTTTTTTTCTTCCCCCCTGTCTGCCAGCTGCAACGCGCGCAGTTTCAATTCGCAGGAATTGCAGGTGGTGGACGCTTACATTGCCTATTATGGACGCCCGGCCGATGCAGGTGGGCTGGCGTACTGGTCGGATCGTCTGCAACGCGAACGGCGGCTGACCAGTATCATTGACTCCTTCGGCGATTCCGAAGAGTTTACCAGCCGTTACGGCAATCTTGGCAGTGAACAACTGGTACGCAACCTCTATCTGCAATTGTTTGGTCGGCAACCGGATGGCCCGGGCCTGGACTACTGGGTGGGAGAATTTGAAAGCGGCCGAAAATCCCTGCAAAGCATTTCATTGGATATTCTGGCCGGCGCACAAAATGCCGACCGGCTGATCATCGAAAACCGCAATCGCGTCGCACGCCATTACCTGACGCTGGCAGAACGCTATCCCGCGACCTCCCTCATGACCGAGTCGCTGCTCGCCAACGTGTACACCAGCGAAGAAGGCGCGGCTGCCGCCTGCGGATACATCAGTGCACTCTTCGGCGACCAGCCCCCTGGCGACAGCGACGACTATTTGTCCTACACCATTGGTGGGGATGCCAGTGGGCTGCAAGGCGAAATGACCCTGAAAATGGAATACGGGGACAAAACAGAATCGCTCGCAGTGCGCAATAACGGCCGATTCGCCTTTCAAACCAAGTTACGCAGCGGCGATATTTACAGTGTGTCGGCCCACAGCCAGCCCAACGGGCAAACCTGTCAGCTGAGCAACACATTTGGGGAAGTTTCCGACCACGATCAAACAAACATCAAGCTGGTATGCGCTCAGAACTCCGGTAAATTCTCGATTTCCGGGACCATCGTCAGTGCAGCCGCCATCGACTACGACAGGGATGTGAATGACCCCCTGGCTCCCTATGAGGCGAACGATGACTTCTCAGAGGCGCAACACGTAGACAACGTGGTGACCATTCACGGCTTCGCCTCGGCAGAAGGTACCTGGGAAATTCTGGAGTATGACCGTTTCGCTCTGTATGGGGACGAGTACGACGTTTACAAAACAACCTTGCAAAAAGGCCAGCTCATACAGATGCAGGTGATCGACTACGACCAGTTCGAAGTGGACAGCAATTACGAGGGCGACCTGGATTTAATCATCTTCAATGCACAGCTTGATCCCGTGGATGGCTCATACAGCGAAGGGGAGTATGAGTCGCTGGTCGTGCCCGAAGATGGTGAATACTACATTGCGGTGATGGCCTATTCCGGCATTTCCAAATACGTGCTGCAGCTTTTGCCACCGGATGCGAGCCAATCGAGCGCCAGCACCATCGCGCCGACCACACGCATGGACTTTATTCCCAACCAGATGATTCTGGAGCGGGATGTGCAGACATTCGCGCTTCAAGCGGCAGCAAATCTGCCTCAAATGACGCTGTCCCATCAGGATCCCCAACGTGCCACGCTGGCGAAGATTGATCGTGAGGCACAGTATCTCCGACAGATTCGTACCGCCAGCCAGGACGGCAAAGTGGCCCCCCTCAGTGAGCTGAAAGCACTCAACCCGGAAGCCTACGCCAAAGTGATGACGCTTATCGACATCAAGCGCACGCGCCAGGCACCCGGCGTAAGTGCAGCAGAAGCCAACTACCTGGTTTATCCGTTGGCCACGCCCAATGACGAACATTACCCGTACCAGTGGCACTACCCACACATCCAGCTACCCCAAGCCTGGGATATCACCACCGGTCAGACCGGTGACCCGGTAATTGTCGCTGTTGTCGATTCCGGCATACTGACAAATCACGGGGATTTCAATGGTAAACTGGTTGATGGCTATGACTTTATCAGTGACCCGAACAGATCTCTCGACGGCGATGGTATAGATAGCGACGCCCACGACATAGGCGACTCCACACAGCGAGGGCAGAGTTCCTATCACGGCAGCCATGTGGCGGGCACCGTCGCCGCGCGTACCAATGATGATTATGGCGTTGCGGGAATATCCTGGGGGGCCAAAATCATGCCTTTGCGGGTCTTGGGTCAAGGCGGTGGCACTGACTATGACATCCTGCAAGCCATTCGATATGCCGCCCGACTTCAAAACGACTCGGGGCGGCTCCCGGCGAAGCGTGCGGATATCATCAACATGAGTTATGGTGGCGGCGCACCCAGTACATTCGGGCAAAATACCTACGCAGAAGCCAGAGCGCAAGGCGTCATCCTGGTCGCGGCTGCCGGAAACAGCAACACAGATGAACTCATGTACCCAGCCTCCTACAACGGCATAGTCTCTGTATCTGCAGTAGATGTTCGCAATGAGCGCGCACCTTACTCAAACTTTGGCGAAGCGATTGATGTGGCTGCACCAGGTGGTAATCTGTCTGCCGATGATAACGGCGACAATTACCCGGACGGCGTTTTAAGCGCCCTCGCAGACGATACCAGCGGCACCCAGCAGCCAATATCCAGGTTTTATCACGGCACGTCGATGGCCTCTCCACATATGGCCGGTGTGGTTGCTCTGATGAAGTCCGTCCACCCCGGTCTCACTCCGGATGACGTCGATACCTTGCTGGCCAATGGTGAAATTACAGACGACATCGGCACCCGCGGCTGGGATCGCAAATTTGGCCATGGACTCATCAACGCCTACAAAGCGGTGCAAGCCGCCAAACGGCTGGCCAATTCGGGGAGCCCCCCGACCCAACCCGATCCACGATTGGCGGTGACACCCACGAGCCTGGCTTTGGGGCACGGCGCTGTCGCCACCTTTTCCCTCGGGAATCAGGGTGGGGGCACTTTGAACATTACCGGTATCGTACCCAGTACTTCCTGGATGACCGTGACGCAGCAACAAACGGACGGCAATGGTCTTGGTACCTATCAGGTGCGCGTCAATCGTTCTGGATTGACGGCCGGCACCCACTCCGGATTCATCACAATCTCGAACTCATCGGGTTCCGACCACCGCCTCACGGTCACGTTACAGGTCGGTGAAGTACGAACACAAGGCCGTGTCACGCAGCAATATGTGCTGTTACTTGAAGCGGACAGCTTTGACTACGTCACCGGAGCACTGTCCACCGAGACCAATGGCAGCCAGACCTTTGTGATCGAAGACGTGCCGGTCGGCACGTATTATCTTTACAGCAGTTCCGACATCGATCATGACTACATGCCCTGTGTCTCCGGAGAAGTCTGTGGGGCTTATCCCAGTCTGGGATCCAGAACAACGCTGGAAGTACTTAATCAGCCGATACGCGATCTTCGGTTGGTCGTTGATATGTTGAGTGGATTAACTGACCGCTCCGGCGCATTCTGGGTGCCTGGAGAAAAGCAGGGATTGACTGCCGACACATCCAAGCAGGTGCCGATGAGATAAGGTGCGACAATTTGTCACTTCCATGAGGAAGTGAAAATCGCTAACCTGATCGTAGCTCATTTGCACCACTCCAGTAGTAAGGCCGCTAAAACAGCGGCTTTTTTTTTGACCCTTTCACCAAAGCGTCAATGTCAAGAGTTTATCTTGACACAAAAAGGATTGGCTTCTTTCGCGGATCAAGATAGCATGCCGTTTTTTCTTATCCATCGTGAGCGTCTTCTTGAGATCGGCAAGTTTTATGCTTACCTCTTCACCCAAGCAACTCAACCATCGCCAGTTCAATCTGGTTCGCTTAAGCTTGGTCGTATGCTGGCTTGCCGTCATGGTCGCCGCCAAAGTGCTTGCCCTTGCTTTTCCCTATGTTCTGGTGACCGTTTTCCTCTTCATTCACGCCGCTATGATCGGGCTGGCATCACTCATCTCAATCAGAGAGGAAACCCACACTTTTCCCAACGATATCGCATTTTTCAGCCTGCTTCTGGATGAGTTTCTCTTCACCATCCTGCTTTACTTTACCGGCGGTTGGACCAATCCTCTGGTAACACTCTATCTGATCACGATCACCATGGCGGCCACCACACTTCCCCGGTCTGCCACCTTATGGATCGCGCTGGTTGCGATCGCTGGGTACACGGTGGTCAGCCAGTTTTACGTGCCTGTGAACACACTGGCAGAGACACTGCATGCGCACAGCCACCACGCAGACATGAGCGGATTTTCGCTGCACATTGCCGGTATGTGGCTCACCTTCGTGATCAGCGCTTTCACCATTGCTATATTTGTGTCAAATCTTGCCGCCGCCCGACGGGAAACTGAATCCCGACTGGCCCAGTCACGTGAGCGTATCCTGCGCAACGAAAGCGTCATCGGCATCGCATCGCTGGCCGCAGGAACCGCACACGAACTCGGTACGCCGCTCTCCACAATGACCGTGATTACCTCGGAAATTCTCGCAGACCTTAAAGATCCGGCCTGTCACATGGAGACACAGCGCCAAGGTTTCATCGAGGACCTGCAGGAGCAAATGAATCAATTACGACTCTGCAAAAGTATTCTCGGCAAGTTAACAGAGCGTGCGAATCGTATTCACAGTGCACCGACCGAGAAACTGTCACTCAAAGCCTTCATTGACAGTGTCATCGACCAATGGCGCTTGCTCCACCCGGCGGGCCTGCTGATCTTTACCTGGAAACCCGAGCACCTGACATCAGCACCTGAAATTCGATTTGAAGAGTCGCTTGGTTTGGCCATTCACAATCTGCTCGATAATGCCTACAAAGTGTCACCCATCAGTATTGAGTGCCAGTGTGGCTGGGACAACGAGCAATTGCGCCTGACGATTCTGGACCAGGGCCCAGGCCTCACTCGTGAACTCAAGCGAGCCATCTCATTAGAACACACGCAAACACCCAACGCGAACGAAGTCGACACACATCAAGGGCTCGGCATTGGCCTGCTGCTTGTAAATGCCACCGTGGAATCTTTGGGCGGGCAAGTCCGATTCTTCAATCGTGACGGTGGTGGCGCTCAAGTCACACTCACCATTCCACTGCGCATGCTGGTAGATTGAGTTATGGCAGAAAACACGGCCTTATCAACACGTTTGCTGCTCGTCGATGACGATGAGACATTTACCCGGGTGCTAGCCAAAGCCATGAGAAAGCGTGGGTATGAGGTGGCAGCCGCGCATACGGTTGAATCCGGCATCGCGCAGGCGCAATCGTTCCAGCCAGCGCTGGCAGTAGTGGACCTGAAGCTGCCTGACAGCTCCGGTCTTTTTCTCATCCAGGAGCTGATCGCGGTAAATCCTGCCATGAAAATCGTAATGCTTACTGGTTATTCGAGTATCGCTACCGCCGTAGAAGCCGTTAAAAAAGGTGCAGTACACTATTTGCCCAAACCCGCCACGGCCGACGAGATTCTGCATGCTTTTTCATTGCAAAGTGGCGATCCGGAGGTTGCCATTTCCACCAGCCCGCCTTCCGTCGAACGACTGGAGTGGGAACATATTCAACGTGTCCTGGCGGAAAACGAAGGCAATATATCTGCTACCGCGCGCGCGCTGAACATGCACCGGCGTACGCTTCAGAGAAAATTGGCCAAGCACCCCGTAAAAAGTTAACGCTCTAAGTTACTGTCCAATCACTCAAGCAGGCTTGCTGAAGTCCTCAGAGGATCATCGGGATGAACCCGCATCGCCTCATGCCTGCACGACTTTTTTAACGCAGTCTTTCAGAAAGGAATTAAATTTCTCAATGCATTGGTGCGTGAGTTCAGCTTCAAACAAAAAGAGCGTATTTGGGTGCTCCGTGCGCTCTAACTCTTCCAGAGCGAGGATATCTTCAGACTCTGCTATATTCACAATCCAGGCGTGAATCCCTGGCTCTTCAACCCCATCCACGATGGATCGCAGCGTATGGTGCACAAATTCCACTGGCTCTGTCACCCCGCAGAATGCGTCCATCAGTTGGCCATAGTAAGCGTTGGAGTCGGCATAAACGCCTACGCGCATTACCGGTGTGGATTTCGGTGAAATCTCCTGGTTGGCGGCTTCTGTCAGTACCGGCGGCATGCAGTTTTCCGCCACAATGTCTTTCAACACCGGTGGTGCAATAGCCGTTCTAGGAGCAGTGGTTGCCTGATAGGGAATGCCGTTCGGGTGATCTACGATGGCTGTGACTATCGGTGGCAGTTTCGGATGCGCGTATTGAGCCCGCACCTCTTCATCCTGCTGCAATGCCTTCGTTAACATGGGAATGCGCAAGGCATCATAAGCGCTGGTCTCAAACGATTCCATAGATGCCTGGAGCACCTCGGGCGATTTTTCCAACTCGCCCGCCTTTTTGACCATTTTCTTCGCTTTCAACCCAAACAGCGAATCAAAATCTACCGCCAGTGGTTTTCGCAACGCCCCAAACATGTTCCTTTGCCCTTGCTCGTTAACTTTCAGCCGGTTCACCGTGGATGAATCTGACCGATTAAAATTTGACTCCCGCCATTTAACAAGCAAATCAGGGAAATTGCATGAACTTTTTGATCGTTGCGCGCGCAATTTGCAATAGTTTACATTGGCGCACACATTGGTGCCGGAGCGAGGGCTTCACCAGCCAGATGAGCGCTTACTCCCGCCAGGCAATGCGCTGCCCCGAGCAGCTGCTTTCGCCGTCAATGTAATCATAGATGGTTTTGATTAACCGTTGCGGGCTATATTCACCAACCGTGATCCTCACGCCATCAGACGGAACCACATACATCTTGTCGCAGCCCACCACATCAATAAAGTTCACCAGGGCAATGTGCTTTCCATCAGGAGACCACGCCGGACTGCTTTCACTGGTATTTGACGTGGTCACTTGCACGCGCTGCGAGCCGTCGAGATTCATTTTCCATATATGTAGATTCATGCGCACCGCGATTTGTGATCCATCGGGAGAAATGGCCAGTTGACTCGCCCAATCCGGAAAATCAAACAATTTTTCAGGTGTGGCATAGACGCTGGACAGCCGGTACAGTGCCTGATCCGCAATAAAGAGCAACTCTTCCGCTGGCGTCCAGTCCCAGTCCACGATGGACCCCAGATCATCGGCGTGCAGGTTTCTCAGTTCGCGACCATCTCGAGTAAACAGCGTCACGCCTTCGGAAACCCGGGCCCAGGCATTGGATTCTCGCCCGGCGGCGAGATAGGTACCACTGGGCGAGAGACGTGCATAGCCATAGGCTTCTGCGCTGAGGTCAATTTCTTCGCGCGCGTTGCCATACAGGTCCCGGATGATAATGCTGTCTGTGGTCGGCGTGTCGTACTTGCTGGTGACTTCCGTACCATCAAACGAAGGAAAGAATGACCAGTCACGCCCGTCGGTGCGATGAATCTTGCTAACGTTCCCACCCGGAAGTGGCGCATGCGCGAAAAATGGGGAAATACCGTAATCCCCACGATTGCCAAAAAAAATCTCGCCACTCAGCCCCGCATTGCGGCCGGAGCCATTCGACGTACCCGCAAAATAGGGCTGCGACACAGCGGGTCGCCAGTACACCAGGCCATCCACACACTCCCTGCTCTTTTCCGGATTATCCGGTGAACGGTACTCGGCCAGATGTCGATCCGTATCCATATCTACCGTATTTCCCGCAGGTGTGATCAGGTAAATGGAGTCGCAGGAATAAAAATTGCCAACGGGAAGGTCCCCTACAAGCACCGCAAGTTGCCGCCCGTCCGGCGACCAGGTGGGGCCGTATTCATAGTGTTGCGAGGTGGTTAGTTGATAGGGGGATGTGCCATCCAGGTTGACCACATAGATATGCGACGCGTCATCATCCACAGCCGTAAAGGCGATTTGATGCCCCGCCGGACTCAGCGAAAGATCCTCAATAGCACCGAACGGCAAACGCGTGATCAGACGAGTTGCGCCGGTTTGCAGGGTAAGCTGGTAAATTTCGCCCGCTTCTGTGGATAACAGCACCTCGGCATCGTTCACCCATTCATAATCCAGGTAAACATGCCCGAACGCCTCGACAAACCGATACAGCCGGTTGCCACGACGGTCAAATACCGAGATGCCATCCGAAGAGCTTATCTTCTGCCCCAGCAGCACACGCTGTCTGTCGGGTGACAACTTGGCGACGCCGAAGGAGTGATTGGTCACATAGAAATGGTCTTTGGAAACACCATCAACACCGAAAATCTCTACACGTGCGGATTCAGAATCCTCGAACTCATAGACGGTAACCAGCTCGCGACTATCTAAAGCGGGGAACGGTGAACTGTTGGCGAATCGCAGAGACTCAGCCGTATCGCTGGCAAGATCGTATCGTTTTACCCGCTCATCAAACGTGTAAAACAACACACCCGTGCCGCTGTTCTGGGAGGGTGGACTCGGCCCTTCACTTCCAGCGCTGCCATCGCTACCACCACCGCCGCCACATCCGGCGAGTACCAAAAAACAAACCACAAGCCAGCCCGATACGCATGTGCGGGTCATCATACAACCTCCTTATTGTTGAGCATTCTTTGCTCGAAATCATCCGTGAAACGCGGCGCATTGTAGAAAAATCAGTCGGTGATCTCAATAGGCGCACCAACAAAAAACGGCGCTTGCACAGCGCCGTTTCTGTCATTGTACGTCGGTTAGAGATCAGTATGCACTTGACGCGAAGTAGGCTAAATACTCTTCCTGGCTTACTTCGCCATTACCGTCGCTGTCTACTTCAGTGAATACGGAAGCCAGTCCTTCATCGGCTGCTGACTCGTCTTCCGACACGGTGCCGTTCGCATCGCTGTCCAGCGTCAAAAACTGCTCTTCCGGGGAGGGCGTAGCCATTTCTTCTTCCTGTGCAATCACGGTCTGTGAAAACAGGGTTGAAGCCAATACAGAAGCCAAAACAAACGTAGAAAATTTTTTCATCGGACAAACCTTTAAAAAATACATGAATGATTTTTACAGAGCCTGCCTTGCTTAGCATCACAGAACAACACCCTATTCCACTAAGGTGCTGCACTGCTCACGACGCGCACGCGCAAAAGCGCATCGCCGGATGTTTACGAAAGGAAGAGTTGCGATATATCAAGCGAGATCGGGTTTGGGTATCTGCGGATGATCATGTGCGCACGAACGTGCTGACTGCCCCGACAATACTTAAGCTCTATCCACTGTCCTGAACATAGCGTCAAGCCACTCAAGCTTGTAATGATCGTATTTTAGGCGTTGAATTTCGTCAATATGCGGCGATATTATTTTTTGTAATTCGGCGACGAGCGTAATCCAAAGGCATGGCAGAATCAGGGTGGACGATCGGGATAGTTTGCATGGAGCGCACATCTATCGTTGAGAACACCACATTTGATAACCCCATCTCAAAATGGAACAAATGTTTGAACAATGTGCTCAATTCATTGTTTCCAAATGTAAAAACGCCAACTGGAAAACAGATTTAAGATCGTTTGGTTATTACACTGCCGGAAAATTGTTATCCAGAGGAATGAGCAGTGATTACGGAGTTACGTGCGAGAAAACGCATGCCAACCGCCAATCTGAAGTCGTCAATTCGGGTCTCCAAGGGCATTCTGAAAAGCATTTGGGAAGAAGCCCGTGCCAAGGACTTTTCTTATTTTGGCATGTGCATCAAAACGAACCGGGAATACCGTGTGGATGATTTGATTACTCTGTCGCTTCACCTGGAGCTGGACATGGGCGATATCACCGTGGAACCGATTCATGCGCGCGTTGTGCGTATCAACAAGCTGGTGGGCTTTTATGAGTATGGTCTGGAGTTTGACCAGAAAGTGGTTAAGAATCCGACCAGCGAGACGGCCAAAAACCTGATGCGTATTGAAAACGTGTTGAACAAACAGGCGGCGCTCTCTGCGAAACTGTCTGTGGCTAAAATTGCCTGATAAAAAAAGCCCCGAAACGCTTCGATTCCGAGTCGCCTGGGGCTATACCAAGGAGCTGATCCAAAAGATCAGCTCACTGACCAGAGACACAAACACCACCACGTAATCCACGACCATCGTAACATAGGTCAAGAGGGTCTCGACCACGCGGCTCATTCCTTCCGTCATCACGTCGAGTTGTTCCCCGAAGCTTTTCCCGCTCAATTCCATTCCTGCCACCTGAGATTCCAAGCCACAGGGGACATTGAGTTCCAGGTCGAATCCGCTCGTCTGGGTGGCACCCGGTATATCAGCCAACGATAAAACCATCGCGACCACCAGAACCCATAATGCACTGATGGAATCACTGAGATGAATGGCGGTATTCATGTGGTTTTCTCCTCGTGCTTGGGTTGATTGGGTACGGTGTGATTACCATGGTTTCTACAATAAACCATCTGACTCCGGGTCGAAAGCGAGATGCGATGAATGGGGATAACATCACGATAAACCGTTTTTCAAGGAGGCGAACCGAGCAGCGCTTTGATTTTATCTTTAAACGCTCGACCGGTTTTCAGCCGCGCGCCGCAATTCAACGCCAGAATGTATTCGCCATTCATGTGCGTGATAATCTGGTTAATACGCTGGGTGTTGACGAGCGTGGACCGGTGAATGCGCTGAAAGGGTGGCGTGGGTAATTGCGCTTCGAGACACCCCATGGTCGATCGCATAATGTGTGTTGTGTCGCCGACATGAAGGCACATGTAATCCCCGGCGGCCTCTACCCAGTCAATTTCATCGAGGGGCACCAGAGTTGTGTGCGTGCCGTCTTTGACATGCAGCGTCGCTTTCTCTCCGGCATTCACGCCACCGGGCGATTGGGCCGCCTCTTCCAAAGTGTTCACCGGCTTCCCAGTGATATCGCCGATGAGCGTGAGCAGCTTCGCTTTATCGGCATGTACGCTTTGATCGCTTAACTTCTGCCGCACCTTTTCGATTGCCTTCGCGAGACGTTCTTCATCGACGGGTTTCAGCAGATAGTCCACGGCATGCACATCAAACGCCTCGACCGCATAGTGGTCAAACGCTGTGACAAAGACGATCAAGGGCATGCATTCACTCTGAAAGCCTTTCACCACGTCAAAGCCATCCAGCCCTGGCATCTGGATATCCAGAAACACCAGCTGAGGCGGAGACTCGGCACAGAATGCCAACGCTTCACGCCCGTTTGCGCACTCCCCGACGACTGTCACCTCCGGGAAGGTTTCCAGTCGAATACGCAGGCCACGGCGGGCCAGGGGTTCATCGTCGACAATGAGCGCGGTGATCACGGGATTCAGTTACCTCCATCAGGTTTACGCGTTTCATACGGTATGGCAATTCTCACCTGGAGTCCAGTCGGGGATGCCTGATCAAAAGTACACTCATGCTGCTCTCCATAGATTTCTTTTAACCGCTGCATAAAGTTCCGAATCCCCACACCGCTGAATTCCGGATTCGAAAGCGCGGCCTGTGGCAGCCCGGGGCCATCATCGGACAGCACCAGGTGCAATCTCTCATTAACGACCCGCGCTTCCAGGGCAATCAACCCACCGGCTTCACTCTTTGAAATCGCATACTTGATCGAATTTTCCACCAGCGGCTGGAGCAGCAGGCTGGGGATGAGCGCGTGTTTGGCCGGCTCATCAACATCAAAACGGAGTTGCAGCCGATCCTCAAAACGGATTTTTTCGATATCCAGATACAGCTTAAGCGCATTCACCTCTTCGGCGAGATCCACCTTCTGCATCGGATCACTTTCAAGAGTGTAACGCAGAAATTTGGCAAGCGAGGTCACCATGGCGTTGGCAGTCTTTGTTTGGACGTCCAGAATGAGTGTGGAAATGGCATTCAGGGTGTTGAACAGAAAGTGCGGATTCAGTTGATATCGAAGCATTTTTAACTGCGCTTCATGGGCCATAATGGTGACTGTTGCCAAACGGCGTTTCTCCTCCTGGAGCGCTTGATAGAATTTGATCCCGTAGTAGAGCGCTGCCCAGCAGAGAATGATAAAAAAGGAATACGTATACCAACTCAGAAACTCGGCAACGCCCCAGTTTTTTTCTTCGTTACCTTTGGCTACGCATTCGTTGGTATCCTGCCCCAGCACCTCCATCAACTTGAAATAATAGACCAGTTTGAATATCGCCCACAGGCCGCTGGCAATCCCGACCACGCCCAGTGAGCAAAAGCCTCTGCGTACCGGGGGCAACGTCCAGAATCGGTGGAAAAGCGCTCGCATCGCGAGACTCAGCACAAATCCGACCAACGTAGCGATCAGCGCAAAATACAGCTGATACTCCAGATGCTTCTGCCAGACAATCGCGCCAAGCACAGTGAAAAAACCATAGCCAGCCCACCCAAACACGTTGAGCGACCAGAACTGCCAGAGCCGATCGGATTGAAGACCCTGTAATAGCCGGTTAACCATAGTCATAGACGTGATACTTCCCATCGTAACAAACACGCACAATCGTTCATTATACGTGATCCTGTCGTGCACATTTTTCCGCTTATCGCAGGAATCGCTCGGATTGTCTCAGGAAGGGGTGTTCAAACGCTCCAGATGGTTATTGAAGTGAAGCACGTGGGCCAGTCGATATTCCTCCTTCGTTAACGGGCCATAGGCAAAATGCGGTTGCAAGTCGCCCGTATGGGCCTCGAATGTCTCCAGAGCACTGCGAAACCGCTGCAGAGCGACGGCCACATCCTGTGCCAGCGCATCCACAGGAGCGCCCGGGATATCCTCTTCGAGATTGTGTTTCATTTTGCCTTTGGCAGCAAAGACTGAAAACGCCAGTGGACCCACCGTCGACTTGAACAGGTCTGATTTGTGAACAGGATAACCCGACATCGACAGCTCAATGCTTTGCGCCATATGATGAAAAATGTGACTGGCGGACCAATTTCCCGAGAAGGCAATCGCTGTTGGCGACAGGGCATCCAGTCGTTCAAACACTGACGTTATCGATAGCAGGTTGGGATCTCCCCGGCCGATGGCCACATACCCTCCGGCCAATCCTGCGAAGATCACCCCGCTCCCCGCGATCAAAAAGGTTCGTCTGTTCACTGTGCACTCCTGACTGTTTATGGACGTAGCCGGTAGATTCGACCACTGTCGGTACTGAAATAGATCCACCCTTCCGGAGACTCCGCCAACGCACGGACACGCTCGCCCAGGTCAGATAGTATCCGCTCCTCGCTGGTCGGAACCTGTGAGGCGTCCAACGTAATGATGTTCAGATGAGTGAGCGCCAGAGCTCCAGACATCAAACAGCCTGCCCATCGCGGGAATGCCTTGCCGGAATAGCGGAGTAAACTCCCGGGCGCAATCGAGGGAATGTAGACCTTCACGGGATCAATCATCCCCGGCTTGTGTGTCGCCTCACCGACCGAAATGGGCCCCCAATACTCTTTGCCATGGGACACCACCGGCCAGCCATAATTGCCGCCCTTTTGTATTTTGTTGATTTCATCGCCACCCCGCGGGCCATGCTCAATCGCCCAGAGCTGTCCCGTTTCGTGATCCCAGAACAATCCCTGCGGATTGCGATGACCGTAGCTCCAGATTTCCGGCAGCGCATCCGTCCGCCCCACGAAGGGGTTGTCGGCAGGAACGGTGCCATCCAGCTGAACCCGGAGAATGGACCCCGCATGGGTGGTCAGATCCTGGCCATTGGGTCGCTCCCCACGATCACCGACCGAAAAATACAGGTGGCCCGCCCCGTCGAAAGCGATCCGGCTACCGTAATGTCGCGAGGTATTTGTCCCGGAGTGCGTGACCAGCATATCCTGCCAATCCATCAACCGATCACCGGTGAAACGGGCACGAGCCAGAGTGGTACGCCCCTGCCCATTGACCGGCTTGCTGTACGTAAAATAAATCCACCGGTTGTTTGGGTTCGCATCGGTGGCAATGACGGGGGACGCAGCAACATCCAGCAAGCCTCCCTGACCTTCTGCCAGCACCGCAGGCACACCTGGCAGATAGCGTGTTTCACCCGTGGCAAGCTTGTACACCCCAACCCGGCCACGACGCTCCGTGAATAAAATCCGTGTATCATCGAGTAAGACCATCCCCCAGGGTACCCCCAGGCCTGATGCCACCTCCTCAAGGTGATACGCGGGCGGTTTTTCTGCACAGGCAACAGACGTGCCCAGCAACAGCAGGCTCAACACAAGGCGGCACCACATGATCAACCGGGTTATCACACCATTTTCTCCATTTTTTTCTACGATCTCAGGGAACTATTTGGCGTTTGAGCGTCTAATCACTACGCATACTAACACACCGCCGGTATCAGCGGACTTTCCCAGCGCGTTGATTATAATCATAGCTGCTAAACTGTATTCAAACGTGTCATTCAGCCAAATTGGAGTTTAAGAGCTACATGCAAGAAGATGTGAAGGACTATTACGGAAAAACCCTGACCCATTCGGATGATTTACAAACCAATGCCTGCTGCACAGCAGATGCCCCACCGGTCTATTTAAAGAATATTCTGTCCAAGGTGCACGATGAGGTTCTGGCCCGTTACTATGGTTGCGGCCTGATTGCGCCAAATCAGCTGAAAGACTGCCATATTCTGGACCTGGGCAGTGGCTCAGGCCGGGATTGTTATGTACTCAGTGCTCTGGTGGGGGAACAAGGTTCCGTCACGGGTGTGGATATGACCGAAGAACAGCTGGAAGTTGCAAACAAGCATATTGACTACCACAAAGAAGTTTTCGGATTCACCCAGCCCAACGTGCGATTCCTGCACGGTTATCTGGAAAAGCTGGATGAACTGGAGCTGGCTCACAGTCAGTTCGATATCATCGTGTCGAACTGTGTGCTGAACCTGTGCGTGGACAAAAAAGCCGTATTGCAACACGCCTGGAACCTGCTGAAGCCCGGTGGCGAGATGTACTTCTCCGATGTGTATGCCGATCGCCGGGTACCTGAAGCCTTAACAAAAGACCCGGTACTGTATGGTGAATGTCTGTCCGGGGCGTTGTACTGGAACGATTTCGTGAACCTCGCCAAGCAGGCCGGCTTTGCTGATCCACGGCTGGTGGAGGATCGCCCGCTGACTATCGAGAACGCGCAGATTGAAGAAAAACTGGGCAGTGTGCGCTTCTACTCGGCAACCTACCGATTATTTAAGCTGGATGGCCTCGAACCTCAGTGTGAGGACTACGGCCAGGCGGTACGCTACAAAGGCACCATCGACGGCGCGCCGGAAATGTTCCGGTTGGACAAACACCACCTGATCGAAACCGGAAAAATGTTCCCGGTGTGCGGAAATACCTATCGCATGTTGCATGAAACCCGATTCAAAGAGCACTTTGAGTTTTATGGTGACTGGACACGACATTACGGCATTTTTGATGGCTGTGGCACCCTGCTGCCCTTTGACCAGACCGGGGAGACAACCGCGGGTGGTGGCTGCTGTTAACTTGAGAAAAATTGGATACGGAGATATCCCATATGGCAAAACAGAAACTACTTTTCCTCTGCACCGGGAATTCCTGCCGCAGTCAAATGGCAGAAGCCTGGGCACGACAAATGTTCCCGGACCAGCTGGACACGTTTTCCGCCGGGGTCGTGGCGCATGGCATGAACCCGAATGTCGAACAGGTGATGGAGGAAGTTGGGCTCAGTACGAAACAGCAATACTCCAAGACATTGGATGATTTGTCCGGTGAACACTTTGATATTGTGGTGACGGTATGTGATAACGCTGCAGAGAGCTGTCCCGCCTGGCCAGAGACGGTGAAACACATTCACCAACCCTTTCCTGACCCCCCGAAGCTGGCCTCTACCGCCAGCTCAACAGAGGGTCAACTGGATTGTTACCGACAGGTGCGGGATCAAATCCGCACCTGGCTGGAAACCGATCTCTCTCCCCAGCTTATGCCTCACTGATGGCCAGCCGTTCTGACCCGGAAACCCGGGTCGGAAACGAGTATTTAATGACTCGCTGCACCACCGTCACATACTGTCGCCAAAACGACCCTGTGTTGTAAGGAATGCCATATTTCTGCGCCACGGCCTGCACGTGTGGCACCATGGCCCGATAGCGCGGCGCAGGTACGTCGGGAAATAAATGGTGTTCGACCTGGCAACTCAGGTGCCCCGTGAGGATATGAAACCATTTCGGTCCCGTCATGTTGGACGACCCCAGAATCTGACGATAATACCACTGGCCCCGGGTTTCATTTTCACAGTCTTCCGCACGAAAGGTGTGCACCTCTTCAGTGAAGTGCCCACAAAAAATGATCGTGGACGCCCACAGGTTACGAATCAAATTTGCGATAAAGTTGCCCGCCAGCACCGGTAAAAACATCGGTCCGGCCAACAGGGGGAACCACAGATAATCCTTCAACAGTTGTCGTCGCGCTTTGCGGTAAAACGCGGATTTCAGCCAGTTGATTTCAATGGATGGCCCCGCAGATTCCGACCGCTTCTTCCCAAAAAAGACGCGCTCACCCGCCAGCTCATGATAGGCTACGCCCCATTCGAACCAGAGGCTCAATAATGCGTATTTGATCACCTGCCATCGATTAGCCGGGCGCCAGGGATAGTCCTCCGACAGTCGGAACAGCCCATAACCGAAGTCGCGATCTTTCCCGATGATGTTCGTGTAGGTGTGGTGGATGTAATTGTGTGTCCGTTTCCAGGAGGCAGCATCACAGGCAATATCCCATTCAAACACACGACTGTTGATGTGCGGATCATTCATCCAGTCGTATTGCCCGTGCAGCACATTGTGGCCGATTTCCATGTTGTCCAGGATCTTGTTCACAGCCAGCATCAGAACGCCCACAATCCAGAACACCGGATGAAGAAAGCCCAATACCAGGGCGATACGTGCACTGATTTCCAGCACCCGATTCCAGGCAACCAGGCGACGGATATAGCGCGCATCTTCTTCGCCTACCTTGGCCAGTGCCTGATCGCGTATCTGATCCAACTCCTGAGCGAGACCTTCAAACTGTTCCTGAGTTAACGCCTTAACCATATCCCTTTACTCCTTTGCTCCTGCGCTCTTGACTCCTAACCTCTGTGGCTCGGCCAACGAGAGCTCTACTTCGCCCTCCGGGATGGAAACACACAGCTGTATCTCCTCTTCACCAGAGTCTGACCATTGTTGCGTCAGTCGGTTATACACACGACCACTGCGTTTGGTGCACTTACATTCATGACACACCCCTTGCCGACACCCATAATGGGGTTGCAATCCCTGTGATTCCGCCACTTCAAGCAACGTTTGCCCGTGACCATCCGCCAGTTGCACTTCATAACGCTGATCACCATCCTGAATGCGTACGACCGCATCGCCGCGTGTTCCATCATTTCGCCCGGCAGAAAACAGCTCGAAATGAATCTGGTGCGGTTGAACGCCCTGCTCTATCAGCAGGCGAGAGGTGGAGCGAATCATCGCTATGGGGCCACAGATATAGATCTCCCGGTCGCCAAAGTCAGGACAAAAGGCCAGCAGGTGCTCAAGGCAAAAATGTCCGGAGGCATCCGTCTCCCAGGAGTTAAACGCAAAACCGGTGCTTTGGGGCCGAACAAGCCCATTAATCAGCTGATACACATCAAAGGCATATGTGGCAGGTTGAGGCTGTGTTGACCGGCGTTCAAGCACCTTCAACGCATCTTCAAAGATGGCCTCCCCGGAACGGGTATAGACCATCATACGAACATTGGCTGTCGACTGAGTGACCAGCGTCCCCGCCATGCTCAGCAGAGGAGTGATCCCCGTGCCCCCGGCAATGAAAAGCGCAGGTTTTGCCGGATCTTTCACTTGAAAGTCGCCCTGTGCCTCAGAGATATGCAGCACGTTGCCTTCGGTGAGCCAGTCGCACAGCCATTCGGTTACCCTGCCCGACGCCTGCCGCTTAATCGCCACCTCAATCAATCCGGTTTCCCTGAAACGAGCAGGCGTTGAACACAGCGAAAAAGTCCGGGTGAGCAATGCCCCTTGAATCCGGGTCGTCAGCTGAATATGTTGGCCTGATTGAAATCCTGACCACGCGCTTGCTGGGCGCAACGTCACTCGGATCAGGTCTACGTGACCCGGGTCAGAAAAGGCATATCGCTGCACCCCGGTAACCACGGCGCTGTGCCGACCCGCACGCCAACCGGGACGCGATAACTGAATGACTGGTTCGACCCAGGCCCCCAATGACGGCGTATTGAATAGTGAGTTCGCCACCCGGCGACTCAACGACTGCACATTGATCATAGCATACCTCGTATTTTCAGCGCACATTTGTACGCTGAAAATATTACGATGTCAACCTATAGATCAATTGTTGATCATGATGCGGATTTATATACTTGTTTTTATTATGTTATTTTATTTCTAAATTATCGTAATTATTTACACATAGACTTTTTTAATGAAATTCACTGGAATAAAAAGTAGGAAATGACTCCCGTGGCGCAATAGCAAACCGGTACGCAATGGACTCTCCCTGGAAAAGCGGATCATGCCAGGAAGCTTCATACACCGCCATCCCCTGCTCGTTTGGCCCGGAAATCATCCGCACGGAAAGGTCGTACCCCTGATCATTCACTGCCACACCCTCCCGAACCAGCGGCCGCCAATCGTCGGCCTGTTGAGCACGCATTTCAACGGACACCAGTGGCTGATGAAACAGCATGTTTGCCGGTGCCGCATCCTCCCAGCGAAATGCCCACCGCCCTTCTTCATTGACCTCGGCATGCGTAAAAACGGGCGTTTGCACTTCCCGCCGCTCACCGAGTGGGTCTGCCGCTGCTGGAAGAAAATCCCGCATCTCAAAGTGATACTGCCACTGTGCGGGCATATCAACGACGTTCCCTCCCGAGGACAACCAGTCCGACGCCAACAGCCGGGAGTGAGCCTGTAAGAACGGCAGAGAGTGCTTGCCGTAGAGCGTATGGCCGCCCTCATAATATTGGCGCCCATACTCTTCGGGCGTCGTGATGTAGCCGGTATAGCCCCCGGCCAGACTGGTCACCATAATGTGCTTTATCGGTAAGCCTTTTGCGTCAAACGTGCTGCGGAGTTCAGACTCGATACGGCGCCCGGATTCCACGGTCAACTCGAAGGGGAACGGCGCAATCACCAGATCATTAATTCGGATTTGTTGGAATAACACGTCTTCCGGGAAGCTGTCTTTTGGCTCAAACAACGGTTGTAACCAGGAAAAGCCGAGAATACGTTTTCTTCCCTGGCAGTTGTCTTCTTCCTCGCCCCACCGCCGGGAACCTTGTTTGAAAAACGGCAGATATCCGATCACCGGTGAGGTGTGCTCCAATGGCGCGGCTGCCAAGGTCATGCCTGCCGCCGCCTCATCGCAGATTTGAACATCTTCAATCCGGTACGCTTTGCGAATATTGATTGACCGAGCAGCGGTTTGGATATTCACCTCCTGACTCAGCGTCACACCCAGCTGGTCATACAATCGGGACGCCTCTTTACCCAGTGCCTGCCCCACGCGTTTGGCCTCGATGTAACCCAGCATACCGAAACGGCTGGCGGGCGCGACATCCCCATGCGTGCCTTCAAACGCCGAAAAATGCACGGGCGCGTCGCCCGCCGTTCTCTTCAAAATGGCATTGGCCCAATCGAGGTGCATGTAGGCCCACAGATCCGCATTGTACAGCGTTTCATCTCCGGGCAACGCCGTGCCATGGATAGAAAATGAAGCAAAAGCGGCCAGGGGTTTGGGTTGGGCACCCTCGACAAGCCGATCGATGCGCACCATATGCATCGAGGGATTCACACTGTGAAACGTGCGATGATCACCCTGACTTTTGTTCGCTACCGTCTCATTCTCAACATGGGCTTCCAACGACCGATTGCGCGTTAACCCCCATACATCTCGGGTTCCGGAGGCGAGTGTGGCCGGCCCGGCGGATTGATAAGCTTCCTGAGCAGCGGCATGCACTTTGTCCAGCACAAATTCAAAATAGTCGCGCGCAAACCCGGCCTTGTGAGAAATGTGCTTGTTATAAAACTGACTACCGACGATCTGCCCCGGCGCAGAGTGGCTGTGTGTCGCCGTGATGGTCAAGTTGCTGGCATCAATGTCCGTGGTGGGGGCTAACAATTCACCTAAGCGTGTATGCAGTATTCGTGAACCGGAGGTGAGATCGGTCTGAATGAGCAAGTAGGCATCCCCTTCCGCATCCCGTAAATAATAGGCCCGAGCGTACAGTCGCGTTCGAAATCCTTCGCCCATGGTTGACCACATGGAATAGCCGGCGCGGGGCAACGAATTGGGAGGGGGTGTAATATCCACGGTGGCGGCCCCCGCAATAAACTGGCCCGGGAATCGCTCTGCCGAACCATCCAGCTTGCTCGCTGGCACAAAGGGCACCGTGACCGACTCCATTTGCGTACACCCGCTGACGCTCAGCATCAGAGCCAACCCAATCAACACAAATGATTGCCTCACTTTACTCTCCCCTCTGGTTTGTTTGGACGGTCATTGTTTCGACTGGCGAGAGTTAATCACAGATTCCTTTAAAAAAATGAAGCATAGTTCACAATAGAGACTCGTATCTGTACATTTGTATCATTATCAATAAAGCATGTCCCTTAGGGCAGAAAGATTCCTCCGATTTCTGCCAACTTTCATGCGCATCGCAAGCCAAATATTTGGCGATGAAACGCGTACACACTCAGCGCCCCGGGCAGGCAGCCAAAAAGTGATGGCACTCACCAGAACAGCCTGAATTTTCAGACTGAAACCATCTATTGATATAAGAATCCGATGTAGGTATCGGCAGTTTGGGACCTAGCATTCAGAGGCCAAAATGCTAATTTAAAGGGAAGAACAACAAAAGGGGAAGCGATATGGTGCCCGTGGCGTCGCTCGACAGACTCGAAGAAACACTGCGCATCCTGCATATCGAAGACAATATTGACGACGTACTCCTGATGGAAATTTCATTACGAAAAATCTTTGGGGAGCAACTGGTTCTGGTCTCGGTCAACTCTCTTGCTGACGCCAAACGTGTACTCTATCAGCAGCCTTTTCACCTGGCCCTGCTGGACCTCTCCCTGCCGGACGCCCATGGACTGGCGGGACTGGAATCGCTGAGATCGAGCTTTCCCCATCAAGCAGTTGTCGTCGTGACCGGCATGCATGATGATGAGTTGGGGCTACAGGCGATACGCACCGGAGCTCAGGATTATCTCACCAAAGGACAGTTTACCCGGGAAACCGTATTGCGAGTGATTCGCTATTCGGTAGAGCGCAACAAAATTGCAACGGACTTATCAAAACGGGCACAGCATGATACTTTGACTGGACTGGCAAACCGCTCAGGCTTTCACAGTTATTTGAACATAGCGATCGCCCAGGCAATCAGAAAGCAACAGGATCTGGCGGTATTGTTCATCGATCTGGATGATTTTAAAACCATCAACGATACGCTCGGTCACGAAGCCGGCGATCATTTTCTGCAAGGTATCGCCCGCGCTTTTCAGGGAGCACTGCGCTCTTCGGATTTTCTGGCACGACTGGGCGGAGATGAGTTTACCGTGATTATCCCCTGTGACCATCGCGGCCTGGGCGAACCCCAGGCGGTGGCCGAAAAACTCATTCATGCACTCGACAGCCCCATTAAGATACCCGACGGTCAGGCAATCAACGCCCGCTGCAGCATTGGTGTCGCGTTGTGGGAAGCAGATTCCGGTAACACACACCAGGAAGTGGCATCCATTGCCAAGCATCTGGTGAATCAGGCAGATGCAGCTATGTATCAGGCCAAGAGTACGATGGGCTCCAGTTATCAGTTTTGTGATGGCCTGATAAGATCCATCGCGGATGACAAATCCGCAAAAATTCAGGAAATACAGCAGGCGTGGGAATCCCAGGCGTTTTGCCTCTACTATCAACCGATATTTGGCGCGATCGGGAAAACACTCCGGGCAGTAGAAACAAAACTCCGCTGGCAATCGCCACTGCATGGCGTGATTGATCCCGCCGCCTATCTTGAGCTGCTGGAGGATACACCGCTCCTGACGCGAATTGGCCATTGGGTCATCAAAGAAAGTGTGGCGCAGTTCACCCGCTGGCGGGAAAGCGGACTACTTGATGAGCGCAGCTGGATCAGCATTGATATCTCTAACGCACATTTCTTGATGGAGAACCTGACCAATGAGGTACAGGATATCCTGTCTACCTATTCAGTACCACCGCATCATCTGAGACTGGAACTCAAAGGGCGCACACTGATGAAGGAGTCTGCCCTTGCCCAGCTAAACCGGCTTAAGCAGCTGGGCATCAGCATCGCCATTGATCATTTCGGGACAGAATACTACTCCATGCAATACCTGAAAACACATGCCGTGGACGCTCTGGTGATCGACCGATCGTATGTACGCAGTTATTTCGAAAACCATGAGTCTCAGGCCAGCACCCGAGCCATGATCAATCTGGGAAAAACCCTCAATAAAGCCGTCGTGGCCGAAGGCATTGACTGCGAAGCGCTGGCTGCAGCAATGCGCGATTTGGGCTGTGATTATTTGCAAGGGGATTATCTTGCCCCGCCCATGCCGGAGACGCAGATCGCCGAGTACGCTTACCAGGTCAAATAAGCAACGCTTCCCAATAGCGTATACTCAACAATCCGCTGGATCAGCCCGCGCCAGGCCTGAAAACCGGGCATGACCATAAGTGCACTACCGCCCCAGATCACAATAAGGAGCAGAAACGCGATCACGCTGTCCGCGCCGATCAACAAAAACAACCCCATCGGCCCAATCAGGTATTCCAGCCCGGCAAATCCCATATGCAATCGATTTCGCCCGCTGCCAAGCAGGGGTGCTCCCGGATCACAGGGAAACAATGCTGCCCCCAGATAGGCCAAAGGAATCACGTTTAAGCATCCCCACACAACCCAGGAAATCTGGTCAATCCAAAAGGCATTTCCCAAGTGAACGAACAGCAGCACAGCGATCGGAAAAAATGCCCCCCAGGCAACTCCGCGTTGCCACGGGCTGCCCGCCACGCCCAGCTCACTGATGGTGTGGCGCTGCCAGGTATACTCGGATTGTTGAAACGCAAATGCGATCTGTGTGATCACCGCGTAGAAAACCGCCAGCCATCCAAGCATGGCACCACCCACCGCCGCTTACGAAATGTCACAAAAAGGATAGCAGACAGGCTCGAAGGTGCGGGACATTCCTGCTAACGTGAAACAATTAGTCACAAAATTGAGGGTTTTTTAAAGGAAATTTCGCACTCTGTAATAAGTGACGAGCTCGTTCAAACTTTTACATACGGGCTTTAGAGAGAAACAACATAATAAGCGCGACACAGAGGAATTGAACTCATGGGCATTAAAAACTGGTTTAGCCGAAAAGCCACCCAGGCAGGCGATCTGGTCACAGACATCGATCGCGGACTGGATCGCTCCGGCGTGAACATGCACAACTGGGGGCATGTCAAAAGCATTCACTCCGCAGATCAGGCGCACAGCGACTGGGGTGCGGTAAAAACACTGGGGAATGTGGTGGCCAGTACCGGCTCTACCGCTTTCCAAACCGCCACGAAAACAGGCTTTGGCAGTATGGCCTACACTGCAGCCACCGGCGGCACCGTGGCGTTGAGCGCGACCGGCATTGGCGCGGTCGCTGTCGCCGGTACTTATGCAGTGGGATCTTCCATTGCTGCTGGCGTCTCAGCGTACAAAACCAATCAACACATCAACAACCTGAAATTTATCCACGGTAATGGGCCGGCCCATGCCAGCTGCGACGGGTGTCGTTTACAGCACGACACCATCTACAACGCCGTTCTCCCTTACATCATCAACAAAAAGCAGCGTAAGCTGCGCCGAAAAGGCGAGCAGATCGTACCCGTGCTCGGCGGCATGGCGACCAGCCTGGAAACCGGTGCGCGCAGCATTTACAAGCGCTTGCGGGGCACGCGCAGTGTGGAGCGACATTGGCACGCACAGGTGTTGACGATCCATTTGATTTCCTGTCACTGCGGGCTGGCGGATGCCATCGTTTCTGAACTCTGGAGCCCGGAAGAAATGGAGCGCATCCGCGCGATGGACAGTGATGAAGCCGGCTATTACATCTTTCAGAAAATGGCGTCGTTCTAACAGCCAACCCTGATTCCAAAAGGCGCATCTGCGCCTTTTTTGTTTGACAAACGGCCGGTGACCTTCTTTGCTTATTCAAAATGAATTGCAGTTGGCCACTTGGATATGACGTTTTTTCGTTACCCGCTCTTCCCTGTTTTCGCTTTGTGTTTGTCAGCCTCCGTGAGTGCCATCGAGTATGAAGGACTCTCGATAAACGGCTTTCTCACCGCCGGCGCCGGCATCTACGATGGCAATGACTCACGCGATACGTATTCAGGCTATGATGATGATTTGCAGATTAATCCCGTGACGCGTATTGGCCTGCAGGTACGCGCTCAGGTGAATGAGCGGCTGGTCGCCACTGGCCAGCTGCTGGCCCGAGGCACCGAGGACTACCATGTGCAGGCAGAATGGGCCTATTTGTCTTACGCGGTGAACGAAGCCTGGGACCTTCGCATCGGCCGGCTCCGGGCACCGCTCTTCTTGTATTCGGACTTTCTGGATGTGAGTTATGCGTACCCGTGGATCACCCCACCAAAAGAGGTCTACCGCTTGTTTTCCAACAGTGTTGAAGGCATCGACACAGTGTACCAGATGAGTCTGGCGAACTGGGATGCAACCATTCAGGCCTACTATGGGCGGCTGAACGAGAAAACACTGTCAGCGGGCGAAGACGTCGATGTGGATTTAACCCATTTTACCGGCGCTAACATCTCAGTGGTACGCGACTGGCTGACGTTACGCGCCTCGGCCAATCGTGCTGACTTTGATGTGGTTACCGCTGCCGCATTTCTCCCCTATTTCGATGGATTTCGGGTGGCCGGCTTTGACTCCGTGGCCGATACGCTGGAATTGAAGGGCGAAGTCGCAAGATTTTACAGCCTGGCAGCCTCCGTGGACTATCGCAACTGGCTGTTGACAGCAGAATACACCATCACCGACTTGAAGGAGCAATCCATCATCTCCGATGATACGGCCTGGTATGTGCATCTGGGCCACAAAGTTGGTGACTTTCTGGTGCACGTGACGTATCAGGCGAGAGAAGACGACCCGGATTTCCAGTTTCTTTCGGTAATTCCAGATGGCATCAGTCCCGATCTGGATATCGCTAAAGCGACGGCGAAGTCTCTGGTGGCTGACTCAGATACCGAGGCACTCTCACTCGGCCTGCGATATGACTTTGCCGCCAGCAGTGCACTGAAGGTTGAAATCACCCGACTAAAGTTCAACCATTCGGATGATGAAGGCACTCTATTCAATTTTGCCATCGACACCGTATTTTAAGGGGGAAACGTGCGCTATCGTATGCGAGTCTTTGCTCCTTTTTATATCGGCCTTCTGTTCGGGGCGACTCTTGTTCGCGCCGAAATCGCCATCGTTGTTCATCCTTCATTTCAGCAAAGTCTGGCCCACCAGGAGATTGTTCGCATCTTTCTGGGCAAGTTGAAGACCTTACCAAACGGGCAGGCAGTGATCCCACTTAACCGAAAAAAAGGCGAGCCAGCCCGCGAAGAGTTTTACGAAAAAGTATTGAACAAGTCGGAAAGCCAACTACGGGCGTACTGGTCAAAGCTGCTGTTTACCGGCAAAGGTCAGCCTCCCAGAGAAGTGGCTACAAGCGCAGAACTCATCCAGGCGCTGGAGCAGCAACCCACGGCTATCGGCTATCTTCCCGCGGAAGAGGTCACAGAGGCCGTCAAGGTGCTGGGCCACTACTGACAACCTGAGGCCCGAGGGTTAGATAACTCACAATCACGTCGTCAATCACACCTGACGACAACAGATGCTCTATCCGGTGATTGATTTTATCGGGCAAGTCAGGAAAGCGCTCTTTCACCGAAGCAACCAGCGCAAATCGACTGGCACGACTGGCCAATTCTGCAACCGGTTTGACTTGATCAAAATAGCCGATTTTCCGCGCCTGATAAATGAACGCAATATCTTCCGAAATGGCCAAATCAATTCGCCCAATCTTCATCAAATTTACCAGCTGCTCATCTCTTAAAACGCGAAGGATTTGTTTCTCCGGGAGCTGATTCTTAACACGTAAGTCACTGGTAAACTCAGACAACATTCCCAATCGGAGCTCCTGGTTGGCTGACAGCAATTGCTCGGGATCAATCGCTATCGTGTCTGCTCTGGCGAAGAGCGAAACCTCGGAAGAGTAAATTTCGCTGGACAACCACATCTGCTGGAGCATCTCTTCAATCTGGTAAGCGGAGGTAGAGACCAGGCCATCAATAACGCCCTCCTGGAGCATCAGGGTAATTCGCTTTCTCGGAAGATCGACAATTTTGAAAGGAATATCCAGCTCTTCAAATATGCGGTGAACAATCTCGACATCAATGCCCGTCCATTCGCCATTGGCCAGACGATAGGCGTAGGGGACAAAGTCACTGGCCGTGGCCAGACGCAATGGCACGCTCACCGCCCCCACTGTTTCTTCGTGAGCGTACAGCACCTGGGACTGAAGTGCGTATAACAAGACCCACCACCCGAGAAGGCACCAAGGCGTCCTGCGTTTTTCATTCATCAAGCGCATGCGCTTCCTTTTACCAGATCGTTAATTCACTTCAAGATATTCAGCCAACTGGCCGCTGGTGCTTCGCAACCGCTGACTCAGAATATACGATATTTTCCACAGCATGCGATAGGCGACTAACGGATATTCTGCCGCCATTTCGTCCAACCCGGCTTTGGTAATGAGTACATACTCCACATCTTCCGCTGCGACAATATGCGCTGATCTCGGCTGCCCATCAATCAATGAAAGCTCACCAAATGGCTGGGGCGCACGCACGGTCGCCAGCTGGCTGCGTTTTCCGTCCGAATAGCGTACCACATTCAGGGACCCTTTGAGCAGGATGCCCATGCTGTTGTCAGAAGCACCTTGTTCAAAAAGAATCTGGCCACTGGATGCGCCGTACACCTGAAAAAACTGACTCAACCGTTTCATCTGGTCCCAGCTGAATCCCGACGACCAGTTCGTTTTATCCAGCATATCGGCTATTTCTTCGGAGGTATATTTTAACGGATTCATGGGGCACTCTCTGATCAGGGCTTTTCGATAGTTTAGGCCGAATCGGCCTGAATTTCTTCGCCGTCGGGAACTTTTTCGACGATGTAGCGCCTAACGCTTAAAGCAGCGACAACCACACGGGGACACATGACGGATTCACATCAGTACCATTCCACGCTCGTAGACTCATTGAAGTTTGTCGTGCGATACATTCTGCCTGCCATCGTTTTAATTACGGTTCTGATGCTGGGTATGGAGCGGGCACAGGCTGAAACGGGTGAGATGGCTCCTGACTTTTCCTTGCCGTCCTTGAAGCAGATACCTTCAGAAGACCAAGTAGACCAGAGGGTCGACAAAGACCTTCAGGCAGCGGTGCAGCGCACCATTTCACTCAGTGATTATCGCGGTAAGGTGGTGTACGTGGATTTTTGGGCGTCCTGGTGTGCGCCCTGTCGCATCGAAATGCCCATGATCAACGCCCTGCGAAACGAATTGACCGGCCAACCGTTTGAGATTATCGGCGTTAATGTTGATGCCGATCCCGCCGACGCTCTGAATTTTCTGGAACGCTATCCGGTGGAGTTTCCAATCGTCTCCGACCCCATCGGCAAGACATCACGACTCTACCGGCTCACGGGGTTTCCGTCCGGTTTTCTCATTACCAAGGAGGGTCGGATTGCGGAAGCCACTCAGGGCTTCCACACAGGCTATATTGATCACTTGCGCAGCAAGGTCACTGAATTAATGGCGAAAGATTAACCTTTGCCGAGTCAACTACCCGGTCACCTATGAATGGTGATGGCGTTCCTGTGCTTCCATATATTTTCGCAACAGCTGATTAATCCTCGTCTGATAGCCCTGCCCCTGTGATTTAAACCAATCCAGAACATCGGCATCCAAACGCATGGTGATCGACTTTTTCGGCGGGAGCTTCAACTCCGCATTTTCAAAAAAACCGTCGTCCAGCTCCGGAATATCGCTGGTATCAATCTCCTCATCTTTCATCGCCTGCAAGCGTTTCCAGTCTGTTTCAGATACTTTGCTCATACCGTCTCACCTCCTGACGCGTTGCCTTCCGCGCCGAAATTATTCGAATCACATCTCCCTGCCTTTCCGTGTAAACCACAACTCCCACCAGCGCGCGAAGCCAGCCTATCGACACCCACCGCTCTTCAGGGTATTCCTCTCGCTTATCCAACAGCGTTAACATCGGGTGATCGAACAATTCGATCGCATCGTTAAAGTCGATTCCATGTTTGCGAATATTGGCCTGGTTTTTCACCTCATCCCATTCAAAGCGCATGAATCCTTCCATACCTACATTTGTACATACAGAGTGTAACTGATTTTTGGGTGAACTCACAATGACGGATGACGCTTATCAAGGAGCGTAGAGATTTAGGGGGAACAATGAGAGGACGGCGACAAGTCTAACTTCCCTGTCGCCGAAAGTGCGGTTAGAAGAAAGCCTGAATGCCCGTCTGCGCTCGCCCGAGAATGAGTGCGTGCACATCATGCGTGCCTTCGTAGGTGTTGACTGATTCCAGATTCAACACATGGCGGATCACGCCATATTCATCCGATATGCCATTACCACCATGCATATCGCGGGCAACTCGCGCAATCTCCAGAGCCTTACCGCAATTATTGCGCTTCATGAGGGAGACGGCCTCAGGTGCCGCTTCGCCGGCGTCAAACAGACGACCGAGTTGCAAACACGCGGTTAATCCCAGGGTAATTTCAGTTTGCATGTCGGCGAGCTTTTTCTGAATCAACTGGTTGGCCGCGAGTGGACGCCCAAATTGCTTTCGATCCAGCGTATATTGCCGAGCCGCATGCCAACAGGCTTCCGCCGCGCCCATCGAACCCCAGGCAATCCCATACCGCGCGCGATTCAAACAACCAAAAGGACCGGATAATCCCTTGGCATTCGGGAGCATGTTTTCCTCAGGCACCAGCACTTCATCCATCACAATTTCACCCGTCACCGAAGCACGCAGGGAAAACTTGCCTTCAATCTTTGGCGCTGAGAGGCCTTTCATCCCCTTTTCGAGTACAAAGCCGCGAATATCGCCCGCATCATCCTTGGCCCAAACGACAAACACATCAGCAATCGGTGAGTTGGTGATCCACATCTTTGCACCACTCAGGAGGTAGCCATCGGTCACTTTTTTCGCACGGGTAAGCATACTGCCGGGATCTGAACCGTGATTGGGCTCAGTCAGGCCAAAACAGCCGATCCATTCACCCGAGGCCAATTTGGGCAAGTACTTCTCGCGCTGCGCTTCAGAACCGTAGGCATGAATCGGATGCATCACGAGGCTGGACTGCACACTCATCATGGATCGATACCCGGAATCTACTCGCTCCACTTCCCGAGCAATCAACCCATAACTCACATAGTTCACGCCGGGACAACCATAGCCATCAATGGTAGAGCCCAGTAAACCCAACTCTCCCATCTCCCTGAAGATGGCCGGGTCGGTTTTTTCGTGTCGAAACGCTTCACGCACTCGGGGCAGCAGTTTTTCCTGCGCATATTGGTGCGCGGTGTCGTACACCAGCCGCTCCTCTTCGGTCAGTTGTGCCATTAAGAGAAGTGGGTCCTGCCAATTGAAGGCGACTTTACTGCTGTTTGTTGTATTGCTCATGGTGTTCTCTCGCTCACATCATTTGATGGATGTCTGGAATTGCTCGAAGAGCGCCGGTTCGATTTTCCTGGACCGTCTGCCGCAGGACGCGGCAGCCGAGCGTACAGGGATGTATTTACCGCGTGTCCAGGAAAATCGAACCGGCGCTCTTCAAATGACTTTTTAAATTACCACTTTCCGTTGCTCGTCCCGCCCCATACTCAGGATAAATGGATGCTCTTGCTGCCGAGCTTCAAACGCCTCTCGGCTGTTCAACCCTTCCCAGCCGATCCCGATCAAGGCTTGCGCGACGGGGGCTCCCAGAGTGGAGCCGGGGCCGAGAATGATCACCCGGTCCGGAGCAAATTCTTTCACGGCCACTTCCACGGAACGGGTGAAATCGTAGGTTTCCACGACCTGATGCCCCAGTGTGTAGCTGTGCAATCGTTCCAGGCAGGTCGAATAAGGTTGCCAGATCTGACCGCGACCATCAATCATCGGGATACGGGGTGGCTCAAACAATGATTCCGGCAGCAGCGTTCGCGCCTTGTCAGAAATCTCCGTGAGGAGAGGACTGTGGAACGCCGAATGATGCACCAGCTTCATGGGGAATCGCTCCCCTTCCGGCGGCAAACGCTTCATCAAAAAGCGTACGCCCGCGTCATTCGCCGCAAAGACAATCATCCCGCCCAAGTCTATGGAAATGTGAACGCTGTTTTTGGGATCATCCTTCGCTTCCGCTATGACCGCTTCCACCCGTCGAATTTTCTCATCATCCCGCTGCCAGAACTCATCCACCACCGGGTACACTACCTGCCCACCCGTACCCTCGTGGTGCATCAGGGTACCCATCGTGTTGATCAAGTGCACCGCATTGCTGGCATTCAGCGCTTCGGCACATGCCAGAGTGAGATACCAGCCCATGGAGTTGCCTGCCACCGCGACAATGTCATAGCGTTCTCGATCAATCGCCTGAAAATCGGACAAGGCGCAGGCATAAATCAGCGCCGACGCATTGTCCCCCGTGCCATGCAGCCCCATCTTCCAGGCGGTACTGTCCAGCTCGGACACCGGCACCTGTTGTTGCGCTTGACGATACTGATCCACACCCCGAACAAAGTCCGTATCCAGAGCATGGTTTCGTGCTAAATAGCCGGATTCTGTCTGATTATAGGTGCCCCGTCCCGGGCAGATAACGACTGCGGTTTCCTTTTTCATCGGTCCACCTCCATCAGTGCCAGCACCGCCTGTTTGACATCTTCCACGCTCGGCAGCACCAGATTGGCCGCCGCTGCCAGGGGAATGAACGAGTCGACAGCAGTGACGCGCTCTATGCGCGCCGCGATGCTGTGCTGATGCAACAACGTCACCACGCCTTCACTGAGTGACCCGCTTTTCCGGCATTCATCCACGATCAGGATTCGATCATAGCCTTCAATGGCGGCCAGAATTTCATTCTCATCCAGGGGCACGAGCCAACGCAGATCGATCACTCGCCCGTCCAGCTGATGAGACTGTTCAAGCTGTCGGGCGGCTTGCTGACTGAGGTAGAAGCCGTTGCCATACGTAATAATGCAGTAATCTTTCCCCTCACCCACCACATTGGGTTGCCCGAGCGCAATCGTGCTTCCCGTACCCGGTGGTTCGTATTCTGCCGTCCAGAGCCCATCGCCTTCTTCATGCAGATCGCGGGTCATATACAACGCAATGGGTTCCAGAAACACCACCACACGCCGCTGCTCATGGGCCAGCGCAACACAGGTGCGCAGCATCTGCACCGCATCTCTGCCGTTACTGGGGCAAGCGACAATGACACCGGGGATATCCCGAAACAGCGTCAGGGAGTTGTCGTTGTGGAAGTGGCCACCAAAGCCTTTTTGATACCCCAATCCCGCGATACGAATGACCATGGGATTGGTATATTGGCCATTGGAGAAAAATGACAATGTCGCTGCCTCGCCGCGTATTTGATCTTCCGCGTTGTGCACATAGGCGAGAAACTGAATCTCGGGTATGGCCAACAGCCCGGTGTGCGCGGCCCCGATCGCCAATCCAAGAATGCTTTGTTCGTCCAACAGAGTGTCCGTCACCCGTGCAGGACCAAATTTTTTCTGTAATCCTTGCGTCACCCCATACACGCCCCCTTTTTTGCCAATATCCTCGCCACACATCAATGTGTGAGGATATTGCAGGAGGACGTCCGCCAGCGCCAGGTTGATCAGTTTTGCCATGTGCTGAGGTTGGCTGAACGCCCGCTTTTCGGTTGCAAACAGGGCTTCACGTTGCGCCTCACTGGCCACCGGCATCGCAGCGCAATAACTGCGCACGGGCGGCACAAGTGGCTCAATCACGGATGCCGCCGACGCGATCTTCGGGCGAGCGATGGCCTTTTCCGCAACACGGGCAATGCGTGCTTCCATTTGGGTGTACAGGGCAAGCACCTGTTCCCCCGTAAGCGCGCCACGCGCCAATAACAAACCGGCAGTGTACAGCAGCGGATCCTGAGCTTCGGTCGCCTCGATTTGGCCTTGTGTACGATACGCCACTTCGGCATCCGACCCCGCATGTCCGGTGAGGCGCACGGTTTTCATATGCAGAAAAACGGGCTTCTTATGGGTACGGGCATAGGCGGCTGCCAGTTGACCCGCTCGATAGCTGTCTTCGACATCCAGCCCATTGCACGCAAGATAATGCAGCCCCGGACGATGACGGAAGCTCGCTTCAATCCATCCGTGCGGTGTCGGTGTGGAAATGCCGATGCCGTTGTCTTCGCAAATAAACACAATGGGCATCGGAGAATTCTGGAAAGACGCCCAGCAGGCCGTGTTAAACGCGCCCTGCGCCGTTGAATGATTCGCCGAAGCATCCCCAAAACTGCACACAATGACCGCGCTTTCCGGCAGCGTCGATTGCGCATGCTTCAAGCCCAGAGCGTGTGCTGCTCCCACGGCTTTGGGGAGATGGGAGGCGATGGTACTGGTTTGCGGCGGGATATTGAGCGCTAAGCTGCCCAACACCTTGTGACGACCACCAGAAATCGGATCTTCACTGGATGCCGCGAAAGACAGCAGCATGTCAAACAATGGCGTTTGTCCGGGGCGCTGTTTGCTTCGCTGCAACAGAAAAGCGGCATCCCGGTAATGCAGAAACGCCATGTCAGTCACGCGAAACGCCGCGGCCAGTGCTGCATTGCCCTCGTGGCCTGAACTGCCAATGGTGTAAAAGCTTTCCTTTCGGGCCGCCAGTCGACGCGAAGTGAGATCCAGCAGCCGGCTCATCACCTGGGTTTCAAACAGATCCACCAGAAAGTCATTCGACAGATCATTCGCACCCTCCCCGCTGTGTAAAAGCGGCGGGGGGAAGTCCAATGCCTGCACACGTTGGATAAAATTCGCGTGAATAATCTCGGCGCGATTCATGGCAATCAGTCACCCAGACCAAATTCGATGCCCTGCGCCAGCGGCAGTTCTTTCGAATAATTCACCGTGGCAGTCATTCTGCGCATGTAGGCTTTCCAGGCGTCTGAGCCAGACTCCCGGCCACCGCCAGTCTCCTTTTCACCGCCAAAGGCACCGCCAATTTCCGCCCCACTCGGCCCGATATTCACATTCGCAATCCCACAATCGCTGCCCGCGGCAGAGACAAATCGCTCAGCCTCCAACAGGTCACGCGTGAAGATACAAGAGGAAAGCCCCTGAGGTACTCCATTATGAATCTCAATTGCTTCGTCCAGGTCGGAATAGCTCAATACGTACAAAATCGGGGCGAACGTCTCTTTTTGCACCCACGCGTGCTCCGGCTCAGCATGCACAATCGCCGGGTGAACGTACGCGCCTTCACCCAGTGCTTCTGACGTGAACGGATCGCCACCCACCACCTTGCAGCCCCCGCTGCGCGCCTGACCAAGCGTGTTCTGCATTTCCTGCAACGCCGCCGGATCAATCAATGGCCCGACCAGCACTTTTGCATCAAACGGATCGCCAATGGTCAACTGTTGATAGACCTTTTCCAATCGCGTGACCAGTTCTTCCCGAATACTCTCGTGTACGATCAACCTGCGTAACGTCGTGCATCGCTGCCCTGCCGTACCCACGGCAGAGAACAAAATCGCACGCACCGCCATATCCAGATCCGCCGAAGGAGTCACCACCATGGCATTATTGCCACCGAGTTCCAGAATGCTGCGCCCGAAGCGTTGCGCGACTCTCGGCCCGACTTCACGTCCCATCCGGGTGCTGCCGGTGGCACTGATCACAGGAATGCGCGGGTCATCGACCAATTGTTCACCCACTGCGCGCTCACCGATGACCACGGACACCAATCCCTCCGGTACGCCGCCAAACTTTTTCGCCGCCTGAGCAAAAATAGCCATGCAGGCCAGCGCAGTAATGGGGGTCTTTTCGGAAGGCTTCCACACCACCGCATCACCACAGACGAGGGCCAATGCCGCATTCCAGGCCCACACTGCGACCGGGAAATTAAAGGCGGAAATGACACCGACCGTGCCTACCGGGTGCCAGTACTCACTCATTTTATGTCCGGGGCGCTCAGAAGGCATGGTCAAGCCATACAGCTGACGCGAGAGGCCCACGGCAAAGTCACAGATATCGATCATCTCCTGGACTTCACCCAGACCTTCCTGATAAATCTTTCCACATTCCAGGGTGACGAGTGCTCCCAGCGCTTCTTTGTGTTCCCGCAGGGAATCACCAAACAGCCGCACCAACTCACCGCGACGGGGCGCAGGCACAACGCGCCACGCTAAATAGGCGGAATGGGCAGATTTGATTGCCTCATCCACCGCTTCGCGGCTGTCCATCTGAACATGCCCAAGACAGGAGCCGTCTACCGGGGAATGTACGGCCAGATCACCCTGATCAACCAGCGTGGTATCCAGGCCAATGGCATCAATGGCTTGCTTAAATCGCGTTTGTACGTTCATTCGTCTCCTCCCCTTAGGCTGCGGCATGTGCTTGTTGTTGTTTATAGTGGCACCCGAAGCGATTCGCCAGAAAGTCTTCCAGGCACACCTCTTCCTGCTTCACAAAACCCTGTTGGGGCAACTTGCCTTCATGCAACAGGTCCAGCACAGTACAAATGCCTGCCGCCGTCGTAATCTGAATTGCGCTGTGCACCTGGCCGTGCACCTCTTCGCTGTAAATCTTGTTGGCGTAGGTTTCCTGCACCAGCTTGCCCGCCTTGCGACCACTGACAGAAACGAAAATCAACACCACATCCTGCATGGTCGCAGGCACCGCGTGCTCAAGCACATCCTTAAACAGCTCCCGGCGCTCACTCAATCGGAGGTCCTGCAGCAGGGTTTTCATGATGTCTCTATGACCCGGGTAGCGAATGGTTTGGTAGTTAATGTTGCGCGCCTTACCCGCCAGCGTTTCGCCCAGCGTGCCCAGGCCACCAGAGGTATTAAAGGATTCATAGCGCACGCCATCGAGCGAAAAATGTTCCAGGTGTTCCAGCGGGGGTTGTGTTTTCAGCTCACCATTCACCAGCGCATCGCAGGGCTCACAATACTCATTGATCACCCCTTCCGTACTCCAGGTAAGATTGTAGTTGAGCGAGTTGGATGGGAACTGTGGCAACGCGCCGACGCGCATGCGCACGGTATCCAGCTCATCGAAATGGCTGGCGATATCTGCTGCCACGATGGAAATAAAGCCTGGTGCCAGGCCACACTGGGGAATAAAGGCCGCCGTTGCATTTTCAGACAGGGCTTTGACCTGCTTGGTGCTGGCGACGTCTTCGGTCAAATCAAGATAGTGAACGCCCGCATTTTTGGCCGCCGTAGCGATGGATACCGTAAGAAAGTACGGTGCCGCACTCAGCACGGCAAAATGCCCTTTCAGCTTCTCCGCCAGCGCGTCTGAATCCGAAACATCCATGCACACTTTGGTCAGTTCCGGTTGCTCTGGTAATCGATCCAGTTGCTGTTGGGACGCATCAAAAACCGTCACCTGATAATCGCCTGAACCAATCAGGAACAAAGAAATCATTTCACCAATTTTGCCGCCCCCAATCAAGGCGATGGATGTTCTGCTCATACGGGTCCCCTCATTCTATTCGTGTCGTTTGATCTGTTTAGGTCATATCTGCTGCCCGCGAAAGAAAGTCGCTGGCAAGTATTCATACTTACAAGAATGCGCTTCCTTCTCGTCGATTTATACTGCTAAAATTAACAAATTAATGCTTTCATCCGTTATTTTAACGCACAGGATTATCAATTTAATGAACGACCTTGATCGCCGATTACTGAAGCTGTTATGTGAAAATGCCCGAATGAGCACGTCGGATCTGGCGCGTAAACTGGGACTCGCCCGGTCAACCATTCAGGGCAGAATACAGCGCCTGGAGCAGGAAGGCGTAATTAAAGGCTATACCGTGGAATATGGCGAAGACTACAAGCGGCGGTTGCTCTCTGCCCACGTGCTGATCAAAGTGGCCCCCAAGCACAGCGTGAAAACCAACCTCGACCTGAGAAATATTCCTCAGATCACGGCGTTGTATGCCATCAGTGGCGACTACGACATGATCGCGATGGTAAGTACCGAAACCACCGAAGAATTAAGCAAAACGCTGGATGACATCGGGCATTTACCGGGCGTGGAACGCACGCACTCGTCGGTGATTCTGGAGGTGAAGTTTAGTCGGTAGCCAGGTTTTGCATCACTTATCTAAAGAGTCCCCTGGACTGCAAACCCGGTCTCAGTTCTGACACCTCCCCGGAAAGTTTGCTGACACACCACAACTCAACCGGTTATTATTCAGGCAATTCGCTGAAGGAACAGATTGAGATAAAGGGAATGACCACCTGCAAAGCACTGATCGTTGATGATTCTGCCACGGCACGGTTCGTGCTGGCCCGCATGCTGCGGCAACTGGAGGTCAATATCCTCCAGGCCAGCTCCGGGGAGGCAGCGCTCAGCCTGTTGCAGACAGAAATACCCGATATTGTTTTTCTGGATCATATCATGCCCGGACTGGACGGATTTCAGGTGCTCAAAAGCATGAAATCCAATCCCTCCACGGCATTTATCCCCGTGGTGATGTACACCTCTCAAAGTGCGCTTAAATACAAAAATGAAGCCAAAGCGCTGGGCGCACTCGGCGTCATTTCCAAACAACCCGAACTGGATACGGTGCACGCTATCATCGAACGCATTACTGAAGACAAACGTGCGCACGCTGAAACAGTGATTGACCTGAGCAGCCGTCAGCCACCTCACAGCTTCAAGCAGGGGAGTTCCGCAAGCACGCCGGAGAGAGAATCCGCGAAACTCTCGGAAGATCAGCTCATCCAGCTTCTGAGCGATCATCAGGCAGCCATTCAACAAGCGCTGAGTGCCCACAACGCACCCGCGCCGACATGGCGGCGGTGGAGCTTGCGTGTTGCTGTGCTCGGTTTGTTTCTGTTACCGGCGTTTCTGATCAGCAACCTTTCTGAGCAATTGGCGCAGCAATCCACCCTGATTGCCCAGCTTCAGAACCGTCTTAATGAACAGGACCAGAAACAGGAAATCAGCACGGCACATCTGACCCGGAAGCTGGCGTCGTTAGCTTCGGCGCAATACGAACTCCAAGACAACACCACACTCATGAATGAGTTTCTGATCACGCTCTCTGAACAGGTTGCCGAACAGACAGAGAACGCCTCTCTGCTTGCCGTGGCCCCCACGCAGGAAACCCTCCGGCCAATCACCGACGCAGAAAACACAGGCTTAGCAAACACGGAAATAGAAAGCTCAACGCTGGAAAGCACATCCGCCGAATAGTGCTTTAACACCTGACACCGCCCCGGCAATCCCTTGCCGCTTTCCGCTTGGTACAAAGCTTGCTATCCCCTTTATACGAATGGCTTTTCAGGCACCGTAAGGGGGCAACCATGGGCAAACAGGCATTTTACACACCACCAGGAACCGCGCTGCGGGCATCCGCACAGGCAAAGCAACGCACACAAGTGCCGCCGAAGAAGCCACACAGAAAAAAACCACCGGTCTCCCCCACCCGGTCTGGCAGAAAACGTGCCTGGACGACTCACGCCTTTTTAGTGGGTATCGTGTTAGCAGGGGCAGGTATCCTCGCCTCTGCCGCCGAACCGTTGAAGTTTTTGAATCTTACCGGGCTGATTATCGTGCTGGGAGGCATTGCGGCAGCAGTCTTTGCCAGCTACCCGGTCAAAGAGGTCAAGCGCGCCTATGCGGAGGCAAAGGCTGCACGGCAGGAACCCCCAAATTCGGACCATAAATACATCGAGCAGCTCTTCCTGTTTACCGTTTTACTGCGCCGTAACAACCTCCATGCGGCGGAACAGGTGATCGACGGCATACCCAACACCCACATGAAGGCTGGGCTGCAAGGTCTGCTTGATCGGGAATCCCCCGCCGAGATCCAGCACTTGCTGAGCTGGCGAATGAACCAGTTCAGGGCGGAACGCATGTCTGCGGTCAAGATCTTCCAGTCCATGGCGGTGTACGCACCAGCCTTTGGCATGGTGGGCACACTGGTTGGGCTGGTGAATATGATGCTCGTAATTGAGCAGAAGTCATTCGATCTGGTCAGCGCGAACCTGGGTATCGCACTGGTAACTACGTTTTATGGTTTGTTATTGGCGAACCTGGTGTTCAAGCCCATCGCAATAAAACTGGAGCGGCAGATTGAGCACCAACTCAATACCATGCGCCTCATCAGTAAAGGCATCATGCTCATTGCGGACGGCAAAAGCCCTGCACTGGTACGCGACCAACTCCTCTCGCTGTGCACACAGCCCGCGCCACCGGACTCACCCGCGCAGATTACGTCGAAAGAAGCACTGTCCGCCATTGAACAGGTGATGCAACCCGTGCGTCGAAGTCACACGACTCCCCGCCCGATTCTTAGATCAGCCAGCTAACACGAGGCGTCCATGCAAGCTTCCCATAACGATTTCCAGCGGCAAACTGTCGCCACGCCACCCTATGATTCCGTGTGGCCGGAACCGTTTAATCCAGAAGCAGAAGGTCAAACAGAGCACACACTCGACACGTGGATGCTTACTTATCTGGACGTATTTGTGCAGCTTACGGCGATCTTTGTCGTGTTGTTTTTGGTCACCCAACAACCCGAACCTCAGCCGGAACCACTGCCTGAAGCACAGCCTGTACCCGTGATTTCAGTCGCAGTAAAACCACCTGCCGAGATGACCCTTGACGCCGAGCCGCAGCCCGAACTCACTGCCGAGACCGAGTGGCAAAAATCGGTGCGGGAAGACCTGTCTCAGCTGCGCATTCAGGAAAAACTGGAGATCACCCTCACCGGCAGCATGGCGAGGATCAATATTACGGATGACCTGTTGTTTGGCTCGGCAGATAATCACCTCCAGACATCCGGCAAACGTCTTCTGCAGTCATTAGTTCCCATGATCATGCGGGCCGATGGTAACGTTATGATTGAGGGGCATACGGACAATCGGCCGATCCGAAATCAGCAGTACGCCTCCAACTGGGAACTGGGTGCCGCCCGCGCCAGTGAAGTATTGCACTTTCTTGCCGGCGAAGGCGTCAGCGAATACCGCCTGCGCGCGGTCAGCTATGGAGCAACCGAGCCAATCGCGCCCAACAACTCCCGGGAAAACCGGCAAAAAAACCGTCGTGTGAGTATCGTTCTGCGCAAAGAGTGAATCGCTACAAATCGGTCATTCGCCATGAAAAGGACACACGGGCCGGGTGCCATGCCACACCGGCAGTGCCAGGTCTTCCGGTTCTTCGTTGGGCCCTCCGGTACGGGATTTGAATGAGCCATCCAAAATCGTTAATTGCATCAGTGCGGTGGCCTTTCGCTCCAATGCATTCGGGCTACGCACGGCATCCCATCGACCTGGCTCCAATTGATTGATGATGCCTGCAAACGCGTGATCAAAGGTCGCCTCATCCTGCACACGCTCCCCTCGGCAATACAACACGGCAGACCGATAATTCGCACTGTGGTGATACGCGGACTTGGCAAGCACCCATTCGACCGTTTCCGCAAAAGAGATACAGACTTCCTGCCCGGCTTCCAGCAGCCGTTGCAAACGACTTTTGTTAACCACATGCAAGTAAAGATATTCACCGACGCGCCAAACGGTGATCGGGATAACAAAGACCTGCCCATCTAACACGAAGCCGACATGCCCCATCTTCAAGTCATCCACCAGCTGAAACACGTCACTTTTACGATAACTTGCCCGTTTTGCTACGCGCTTTACCTGGCTTCGTGGCTTGATTGCCAACTCACCCGAATCCATCACTGTCACCCTCCGTTGTTATTGATCAAATGGTCATGCTATTTTATGGCATCGCGGCCTCACCAAAAGAGCCAGTTTGAATAATTTTATGGTACCAGTCATACAGAATAGGAATGCTGATGGAGCTGCCTGCTTTTAACACACTTCAACTGGACCCTGCCCGTGGCCTGCAAAACAGCCTGCGCGAGCAAATGACGCAATGGATTTGTCAAGGTCGCTTGCCGCCAGGCACCCAACTGCCCGCCTCACGCCTGTTGGCGAAGCAGGCCGGAGTCAGCCGAAATACAGTATTGCAGGTGATTGAACAACTGAAAGCCGAAGGTTACCTGGAAAGTCAGGCAGGCAAAGGCGTCTTTGTCTCAGGGCAAATCACAAGCACGCTGGAGACGCTCCCCCCGCCAACCGTAGACCCGTTGGCAGCGCACACCATGCCTGTGACGCGCTTTCAAACGCCACTTCAGGGCACCACCCCACCAGACTATGACAGCCCGGCTCATCCCCCCTTCACGCTGGGTCTGCCCGACTTGAACGTTTTCCCCCACAAAATCTGGTGTACGTTGACGCATCGTCATGCCAAACGGCGTGCGCTGCAAGGGTACGATCACCCCGCGGGGTTTCCGCCGTTGCGACAAGCCATCGCAGACTACCTCAAGCTTTGCCGAGGCGTTTTCTGCCACCCGGATCAAGTGCTCATCACACAAGGCGCGCAACATGCTTTGTTCCTGTGTGCCTGGGCACTACTCCAGCCAGGTGAGGCTATCGCCATGGAAAACCCGGGGTATCGACGCGCACGATCGGTGTTTGAGTTAACGCAGGCGAATGTCATTCCGGTCCCCGTCACGAGCGAGGGTCTCGACCTGACCGCGCTGATGCAACACACGATCACCACGGGCAGGTACCCTAAACTCCTGTACACCACTCCCTCCCACCAGTACCCGCTGGGTGGTGTACTGCCTGCGTCCGAGCGGATGCGTTTACTGCGCTGGGCGGCAGAACATCAGGTGTGGATTATTGAGGATGATTATGACAGTGAATACCACTTTCTGAACAAGCCCGTCGCCGCCATGCAGGGAATGGCCCCCAATACGCCCGTTATCTACATGGGAAGTTTCAGTAAAACGTTATTCCCCGGTCTCCGGCTGGGCTATCTGGTGTTACCGGAGTCACTCGTGGGCGCATTCTGTCATGCGAAAAACCTGACGACCGGCGACATTCCCCGGTTCAGCCAGGCGGTCACCACCGATTTCCTCACAGAAGGTCATTTCACGCGACATCTCAGGCGCATGCGACAGTGTTATCAAGAGAAGTGGTCAGACTTTACCGGGCTGATTCAACAGGCACTGGCTGGGAAATTTGAGGTGTTCGGGCAAAGTGCGGGGATGCATCTGACCTTGAGTGCATCTGGCCGCTGTGACCTGGCGCTGATGCAGCAGCTGAAGCATGCCGGCTTTGGGGGTGGCCCGCTTTCCCAGTACTACCTGCCTGCGTCAGAGAATGCTAAGACAGGCCTGGTGCTGGGCTTTGCGCATTCCTCCCCAGTCGACCGACGACGACTCATCGATGTACTGAGCCGCCTTTCCCCGGATTAACGTGCCCGACCTTCGGGCTTGAAGGTGTGACTGACACTCACTGTCACTGTTTCGTCCTTCACCCATTCCGGGAAATCTTCGAATTCACCGATTTTCTCAATGGCTGCTTCGATGGCGTCGTTGAGCAGCGTATAACGCGTTTTCTTAGTGACTTTCACTTCTTTCAGTGAGCCGTTAGGATTCAGCGTCACATCCGCCGTCACGTCACCGCGATGCCGGTTTTTCTTGGACCAGGCCGGATACTCGATTTCTGCCTCAATTTCTTTCACAATCTCCTGCCTATACGTTTCCCATTCTTTTTTCTGGTCCGCCGAGAGTTTGGCTGATGTGGTCAGAATCTTGCCCACATCGTCCTCTTCCACCACCTCTTCCACCGCTTTCAACTGAAGGGCGGCGAGGGCTTTTTCTGCTTCTTCCTGCTTGCGTTGAGCTTCCAGGGCCAGCGCTTGCTCCTCTTCTTCTTTTTTCTTCCGCTCGGCTTCCAGACGCTTCTTCTCTGCCTCAGCCTTGCGTTTTTCTTCATCAGCTTTGGCTTTGGCCAATCTTAAGGCTTCTGCTTTCTTCTGTTCTTCCGCCTTACGCTTTTCTTCCGCGATGCGGCGCTCTTCCGCCAATTTCTGAAGCTCCGCCTTACGCTTGGCATCCGCCTTCGCTTGCTCCTCCGCAAGCTTTCGTTCTTCTTCTTTTCGCTTCACTTCCGCAATGCGTCGTTCTTCTTCGAGCCGCTTCCTTTCCTCCTCTATGCGTTTTTCTTCCGCGATCCGGCGCTCTTCCGCCTGGCGTAGCTCCTCAAGCCGTTTTTGCTCAGCGATGCGCTCTTCTTCCGCACGCCGGGCACGCTCCTCCGCCTCACGCTGGGCCTTGACCAACGCTTCCGCTTCCGCCGTTTCCGACTTACGCCAACTGGCGACCAGCGCTACCCGCTCCGGCTGAATCTCCAGGGCGTTGTAGCGGTCCATCACTTCATTCGTCGCCGCAGACTTTTCCCCCAGAATTTCCGATTGAAACTGACGTGACGGTGGCGCGTTGCCTATCCAGGCTCTCAATACTGCGTTAAAAAATTCTTTCCCTCGCAATTGCTCGATTTCCTGTTGATTCAACATCAACGTCGTTCCACTACCGGGGCTATAGCTCACCACGATTTCATCGCCAGTGGTCAGGTTTTCTTTCAGTAAATCGGTAAATTCTACGAGCTGCCTGGCCAGTTCCGGCTGACTCTCCAACTCATTATTCAGAGACAGGTCCCGGATCCACATTTGCTTGAACGTCTTGGGTTTCCAACGCTTTACGGTGACCCGCATCACCATTTTCATCGGCTTTTCACTTGATAACAGCTGGTCCGCTGAACTGCCGGTTTCCTCCGTATATAACGCCGCAATAAAGAACTCCTTATTGAGGTAGCGATACAGTGAAATACCGTTAAGCTGGCTTTGAGCATTCACCACGCATGAGAACGCGAATATGAGCAGGCAACCAAGAATACGCATAGCAATCATCTTTACTGAAAATTAAGGGACATAACTTCAGTATAGGTACGATTAAGCAATTATTGGTATGGATTGCGAAATAAACTGTAAAATTCTGTTTGAAGAACAAGGAGGTCGGGCCAGGCAAGCGCGGCAGAAGTACCACTGCCTACCTGGCACAGAAGAGATCAGGCTGAATGAACGGGTGGTTTGAGCGTCAAGGCAATCACGGCAGCGATCGCCAGCAACACGCCGGAAACCACAAAAGACCAGACGAAACTACCGGTTTCCGCCACCATCATGCCGGACAACCGCGTCATCACAAAGCCACCCACACCCCAGGACGTGAACAGCACACCGTAGTTCACGCCCATTGATTTGAGCCCCCACCAGCTTTTGCAGAACGCCGGGAACAGCGCCAGATTGGTACCGTAATTGAAGCCAATAAACGTGGCAGACAGCACAATAAAAAATGCGACTGCGCCCTCGGCAGACACCACCAGCACCCCAAGAAACATATTGACAGATTGCAGCGCCAGAAAAATAGCCAGCGCGACATTGCGCCCGAGGGCATCGGACACCACGCCTGCGACGATCCGGCCGGACGCGTTACCCACCGCCATAATCGCGACAGCAATAAATGCCGCTTCGCCCATGCTCTGCTTCGCCATGCCGGCAACACTGCCAATCACCATCAGACCGGCGCCCGCACCAATAAAATACAATAACCAGAGTTTCCAGAATGCACCGGTGCGAAGGACTTGAGAGACAGGCACATTGACCTCCGGCGGAGCTTCCACCGTTTTTGCCGCGTCCTTTCCGTTCTGGGAAGGGCCTACGGGAACATAGCCGGCGGGCGGATTATTCAGAAACCGCGACAAAATGCCGACAACAAGGAAAAAGGCAATGCCGAAGAACATCATGGTGCCCTGCAGCCCCCAGAGCGTCACAAGATAGGATGCCAGGGGCGCGATATACACGGGCGCTAACCCAAAACCCGCTACGACCAGCCCGGCAATGAGCCCGGTCTGTCCACCGGGAAACCATTTCAGGGCCGGTGGCGTGGCAGACGCGTAACCAAACCCGATGCCAGCCCCGGTCAGCACGCCAAATCCCAGTACCCAGGCCATATAACTGGTACTTTGGGAAATCAACAACAAGCCGAGACCCACGAGGATGCCACCGATAAATGCCGTGATTTTTGGCCCATACCGATCCTGGCATTTTCCCGCCAGAATCATGGTGAACGCAAACACCAAACAGGCCACAGCATAGGGGTCACCCACCGACGCCCTGTCCCAGTTGAAACCACCTGTACCACCCGCGTCTATGGACTCGACAATCGCCGACTGATAGATGCTCCAGGTGTACAAGACACCGAGGGCCAGGTTAATCCCGGTTCCGGCAAACGTGACACCCCACCCTTTGTTCTTAAAAATTTCCGTCATGATCCCTCCGCATGTCGATCAACACCACAGGCGGCAATCTACCATCGACCGGCAACGGGGCAGTTAGCCAAGATCAATTTTTGCACTTAAATCATGAAGAAATCTGAAACGGTCAACGCGGTAAGCCACACGAACTCTTCGGACTGTGCCATGCCCAGAAGAACCTCAGACCCGGTAACCGCCTCCGACGCCATTTGGTCACGCCACCAGTCAAGCCCATCCGCATCAGGGGGGCGTCCCAGTACCGTCGTGTACAGGTGAAAAATCAGCTCATCATTGGCGACCACACCGTTCTGGTCCTGATCCGCCAACTGCTGAAACTCAGGGGCAGAAGTAAATCCTGTCGCCACCTCGGTCCAACTGTGCGTCCCGGCTTCCAGCGCCGAAAACCACCACTGAAAGCCGATCTCATCCGGCACTCTCCCCAGCCCGCCCAGGTAAACACGATACAGTTGCGCCTCAAGCGCACCCACCTCGCCGACAGCCACGGTAAAGGGAGACGCACCATCGGTGACGGCGGAGAGTATCAGAGATTTGCCCAATGCAGAAACCTCGTCCCGCAGTGCATCGGTGCTGAACGCCCTATCCCCAAACACAACGGACTCAATGCCCGAGAGCATTGTCGTTTCCATCGACGGAAGGTGTGTCAAGAGCATGCTGTCATCCAGCGCCATTTCGATACGAAACTCGCTCACACTGACCGCACCAAAGTCGACCGCATCATTGCCATTCCCGCCATAAACCCGGTGGTCACCGCCGGAAACCAGAATGCGGTCATCACCGGCGCCCGAGTGAATGGTATTGCCAAAGAGGTTGGCGATAATCGTGTCGTCTCCAGCGCCCGTCGTCACCGAATGAATCACCGTAGTCTCGTGAATATACAGATTCTCATCCTGAAAGGGCGCGCCGGTGGCATCCACGCCAAAGGTTTCGTATCCACCCAGCGTGCTGGACCAGCTGCCGGGTCTCAGATCAATGGTGACACCCAGATCGAATGCCAGCCGCAACGCATTGACGCCACCCGCATCCACAATCGTCACATACCCGCTGGGATACTCGTGATACTGAGCACCGATTGATGCGGCATAGTCCGCATCCACATTTTGCCGGTTCCACTCCCCTTTCCCCAGCAACGTATACACATCATCCGTGGTATTGGCGGGCGCACCATATAAGTATTGCAGGGCATCAATATCCAGCGGCATCGGCGTGAGCGCAACGGTACTGTAACTGATTGACGACTCTGCCACCGTTTGAGGCCACCTGTTGTAAGACATGACAGAATAGCGTGCGTAGTCCTGTGAAACATCACTGAGCGTGTTGTTCACTGCAAATGCACCGAAATCACCATTCTGATGAGGGTGATCCAGCCCCAAGGCATGTCCCACTTCATGAGTGATCAGTGAAATAAAGTAGTCATCCGGCAGATTGTCGGTCACCCAGTCCACACTGAGCCAAACGTCACCGGATTCATCTGTGGGCGTTCGGGGTTCCCCTATGGCTGACTCAGCGTAAGCCTCCTGCGTATAAGGGGTATAGGCATAACCGACGGAGGCTTCGATATCGGTCAAGGCAATCCGGATGTCCGCCTCCGCGGGATGTTCAGACGTCACAAAGTGAATATTGGCCGCATAAGACAGATCCGCGAGTGCCTGCCGTGCCAGGGCTTTGTGATGTTCCGACAACGATGAGAATCCCGCACGAAAAGGTTCATCGTACGCGCTCTGTGGTGCATAGCCAAATTCAGGATTGATGGCGTAGTGGTCGACCGCTGAGGGAAATGAAAAAGTAATCACCAAAGGCTCGCCGGGGTCGGTGTACCACTCCCCCCCAGTCAACAGATACCGAAAATCGCTCTCGGTAGTTTCCGTGTAGGTGACAGACTGCTTCATCTTGTAGCCTTTTCAGGTTCTCACCAATAAATGATACCCGCCCGCCGGTAAAAGCGCGAATTTTAGCCGTAGAACCTGACCCAGTTCACAAATATTTACACATTGAAAAAAAATGTTGGTGAGCATGAGGGCCTCACTTAGCGCTTGTCGCCTTTACAGGTAAGCAAGCATAAAGGCTTGTACATCACTTCAACAAGAGACGAGAAACGAGGATACGAACATGGCAATTTATCTGGAATGGGATGGCGGTTCAATCAAAGGCAACGTGACCGCAGAAGGCTACAAAGACATGATCCGTCTGGACTCACTGCAATTTGGTGTGGGTCGAGGCATCAGCATGGAAGCGGGACACATGTCCAACCGTGAAGCGACGCGCCCCAGCATCAGCGAAGTTACGGTCAGCAAAATGATGGACGGCGCTTCTTCCGGCCTGTTCCAGGAAGCCTTGGTCGGATCTGAGGGTAAGAAGGTCGTTATCCACGTCGTAAAAACCGGCGCAGACAAAGTGGAAGAGTATGTGAAGTACGAGCTGGAAAACACCCTGATCAGCTCCTACAGCATGTCAGCAGGAGATGCTGGCCCACCAGCAGAGAGCCTGTCCTTCAGCTTCGGCAAGATCCAGATGATCTACACTGCCGCAGACAAGAAGAACACCGCAGGTAACCAGGGCATCGTGGGCTACGACCTGGAACTGGGCAAAAAGCTATAACCGAACACCCCGGCTGACTGACTCGAGTGCCAGATTCTCTCTGGCACTCCTTGCTCCCCCGCCCCACAACATCTCAACCTGGCACCCTCCTGTGCCGAACCGTCATTTTTGGTTTATAGTAAGTAGATGTCTGTTGAAAGATATCGCCTTCCGGCGACGTGGGAGCATGCTGCATTGTGGATGTAGAAAAAACCTTGCCAGGAACCGGGCACAACCCCCTGTCTGCGAGAAAGCGCGACGGTGATCGCCGTATCTACGAGCGTCTGCCGACACTGACCCTGAGCACCCGCGTCAAAGTGAAGTACGGATTGTTTTTGAAGTGGCGCAATGTGGAAATGGTTGACTACCACCACGGCGGCTTTGCCTTTCAGTGCAAGTCACGCTACCGCAAGGGTCAATCCATCATCATGCAGATTTTACTGAAAATCGATCAAGTCGATATCTTTATTACTGACATCGCTGCCGTCATTCGCCATCGCAGCGACTCAGCGCCCGGATATCGTTATGGCGCTGAATTCAACTTTACCGCAAATGCCTATATGCAGACCGGCGAAGTGAAAGATAAACTGAAACGCATTGAAAAACTGGTAAAAAAAGCGCTGCTGACACACAAAACAAATAATTGAGTGATCGATGCAATCTCCCCCCTCAGACGAGGTAGGAATGGTATACTCACTGCAGGTCGGCTTGCCAGCTGCACAGAGAAACGATTGGGATTACAAAGGATACGTAGATGAAACTGGTATTATCCATCACAACAGCCCCGGAAGGGTGTGGAATGGAAGGTCAAGTAGAAGAGTTTTCAGAGTCCGGTGGTACCTTTGGGCGCGGCCCCGCCAACCAATGGATTCTCCCCGATCCCAGTCGTCATGTTTCATCCACCCACGGTCGCATCTCTTACCAGGGTGGCCAGTTTTTTCTGGAGGATGCCAGCACCAACGGCACCTACCTCAATGACGAAGAGTACCCCATCGGCCCCGGCAACAAGAAAGAGTTGGTGGCCGGCGACCTGCTAGTGTTTGGGGACTATACGCTGCAGGTAGATATTGTTGAAGATCCCCAGCAACCGATCGCTACGGACGAAACCCTCGGATTTGCACTTCCGGCTTCTGGCGCAGGCAGCAGCACTCCTGCAGAAGCGAATGCCTTTGATGACCTGGATAAGTGGCTCGACCCGATTCCCCAAAAACAAACGTCCAGCGAATCCTACGCCAGTAAGCCCATGACGTCGAGCAGCTCAGAAGCCACGCATCTGTTCGGTGATATCGAACACAAAAATGACAGTCAGGACCCGCTGGACGCGTTGGCCGGATCTTCACAGAAAAAAGAAAGTGATCCATTTTCTCTGGATGACCTGCTTTCAGGCGGCAGCAGTCACGAACACGTAGCGTCTCAGGTTCCGCCCAGCCAAGCCAACATGAACCGTCTGGACATCCCACGGATTCCAGACGACGACAGTCTGTTCGGCGGCCCATCCAGTAAACGCAACGCGCCAGTGCACAATGACACACCGGCACCACAATCCGTAGACGATCCACTGGCTGCTCTTGGTGCGCCGTCTATCCACCATACAGACGCACCATTTCGCCCGGAGCCGGCCAAACCCGTTCCACCGAAAACACCGCCTATGCCCGAACCAGTTAAGGCTGAGCCGGTCAATGCAGAATCTTCTCCGCTGGATGACTTTCTCGGATTGAATGAGGGAGAACCCAGCGCACCCACCCCGGCAGCTCCACCCAAAGTGGCACCTGCATCCGCCGTCACAACCACGTTTGAGGCCATCACTCCGGATAAATTAAACGCTGCTTCATCGAAGCCACCGTCGGACCATCACACTGACGCGCTGGATGATTTCCTGGGTGCATCTGATGCAGCGACCCCCAAAGCACCCGCACCGGAGTTTAAAACCCCGGCCCAGGAAGTAAAAACGCCCACACCCGCACCGGAGCCTGCGCCTCTGGAAACGCCGATCACGGCCAAAGAAGCGCGCACACAACTGGCGTCCAAGCCCGTTCTGCCCAGTGACGAAACCCTGATCGGCCCGGAGCACCTCGCAGAATTGCCAGCGATCCAGGACGCATTTGATCACGACTTTTCAAAAGACCACTTTGTGCCTGAGGCAGCCTCTCCGACGCCCATGGCCCTGCCCAAGGAAAAGGCACCCGAAGCGAAAAATCCTGCAGCCGAATCTCAACCGAAGCCTGACTCGGGGCCCCGAATAAAACCGCGCGCTGAGTCATCCGCAAGAAAATCCGAAACGGATTCCGTGCCAGCACCTCGCGCAGAAGCCAGCGTTCCGGCGAGTGTGGCCAACAGCAGTGCTGCCAACAACAGTGCTTCCGACAACAGCAACATCGCGGACAAGCTTGGGCTGACCAACCTGTCTGACGCACAAAAAACGGCGTTCCCGACATTGGTGGCCAAAGTCATCAAGGAAACCGTCAAAGGCTTGATGACATCACTGCGGGCGCGTAATCAAATCAAAAGCGAGTTTCGCATGAACGTGACCATGATTCAGGCGGCGGAGAACAATCCGCTGAAGTTCTCCGTCACACCGGATGACGCCCTGGAAAACATGTTCATGAAAACAGGGAAGGCTTACATGCCGGCCCCGGACGCCATTGCGGACGGATTTGCGGACTTGGCGGATCATCAGATTGCACTGTTTGATGCCATGCGCACGGCCTATGAATCCACGGTCAAATCGTTTGACCCTCTGACGCTTGAAGAGGCCATTGGCGGCAAAAACAAGGGGTTCCTGGGATCACGCAAAGGTCAAACCTGGGAGAACTATAAAACCCATTATGAAAAACTGGTTGCAGACAAAGAAGACAGTTTTAAACGCCTCTTCGGGGAAGTTTTCGCTGCAGCTTATGAGAAACGCATGAACGAGTTAAAGATGAACCGTAAACGATGAGTACATTTGGACTCAACAACCACGTCGTAATCAACTATTATTGGTAAACACACTATACTAACCCCTTAATTTACCATTGCATTAGAGTTAATTCGCTAGAGGGATTTATGCACGATTTAATGCCAGCTCAAACCACACGCACACAAACCCATCGCCCAGCCATCTGGACTACGCTCAGGAATGGCCTTGCCGTCCTGCTTGCCACGGTGATCATCACCGGCTGCGCCTACACGCGGGAAAAGCTCGACCTGGATACCAGCGCAAAATTGTTTTTCAAAATTGCTGAAGATGTGAACCCGGACACCAATGGCCGAGCATCTCCGGTGGTTGTTAATTTACTGTTCCTGAGCAATAACCGCCAGTTTGAACAGGAAGACCTGATATCGCTCATGGAAAATGCCGAAGACCGCCTGGGCAAAGACCTTATGAACAAAGTGCGATTGAAAGAGTTCATTCCCGGTGAAACCCGCAGCGAATTCTTCGAACTCACGGCGGAAACGACCTATATCGGCGTGGTCACCGAGTATATTCAATATCAGAAGGCGGAAGCCAAACTGCTGCTCAAACTTGAACCGCATACGAACAATAAATTCAGCGTACGCGTGAATCGACTATCCATGGCCGAAAAAAAGTAGCCGTTGAACGCAATCGGTAACGAGTAACCAACAATCGGGAAGACGCAATGTCGACAGGTAACAAGGTGGTCTGGTCTGAAGGAATGTTTCTCAGACCCCAACACTTCCAGCAACAGGACCGCTATGTGGAAAGCCTGCTGGAAGGCCGAATCCAGGGATTGAGCAACTACCAGTGGGGATTTCAGGAACTCGAAATCGATGCTCAACTCCTCAAACTCGGCAAAGTCGCGATTAATCGCTGTAAAGCCGTGCTTCCCGACGGCACCCCCATTCAGGTCCCGGAAGTGGACACCGGACTCCATGCCCGCGACATTCCTTCCGGCACGCGTGATCAGGTCATCTATCTGGGCCTGGCGATCCGGCGACCAGGCACGGTGGATGTGCAGGTTGGCGAGGAAAATCAGGGCATCACCCGATTCAAGGCCGTCGATCGCCATCTGATTGACAACGTCACCGGCGAAGGCGATGAAGGCGCGATTCAGGTTGGCGAGCTTCAACTGAAACTGTTACTGGAAAATGAAGACCGCGGCGGATTTATTACCCTCGGGGTGCTCCGGGTCAAAGAATGTACCGAAGACAATGCCATCATCCTGGATGAGGGCTACATTCCTCCACTGTTGAACGCGCGCATTAACAACAACGTTTCCGGATTCCTGAAGGAGTTTTCCGGTCTGATCAGCCAGCGGGCGGAAACACTGGCCGCACGAATGAAGGACAGTGGTCGCGGAGGTTCCGCAGAAATCAATGACTACCTGTTGCTTCAGCTGCTCAACCGCTTGCAACCTGCGTCAGACTTCCTGTTGGCCGCCCCCATTATTCACCCGTATGACCTGTACTATGAACTGGTGCAGATGGCCGGCGAAATGGCCACGTTTACCAGTCCGACGCACCGCCCTCCGGCGTTTGCCTCTTACCTGCATGACCAGCTCACGCAAGTATTGCCCCCCCTGCTGCAGGAATTGCGGCGAAGCCTGAGTACCGTGCTGGAACAGTCCGCCATTTCCCTGGAGCTGGTGGAACGAAAATACGGTATTCGTGTTTCACCCATTTCCGATCGCAGTTTGTTGGACAAAGCCTCGTTTGTGCTCGCTGTGAAAGCCAATATCCACAGTGACAAGATTCGGGCCAGTTTTCCTTCACAGGTAAAAATTGGTCCCGTGGAACAAATTCGGGAACTCATAAATGCCCAGCTTCCCGGCATCGGTTTGCAGGTCATGCCCGTTGCCCCCCGGCAGATCCCCTATCACGCCGGTTTTACATACTTTCAGCTGGATCGCAGCAGCGAGTATTGGCAATCCATGAAAAAATCGGGCGGATTTGCCGTACATGTCGCCGGGGAATTCCCTGGTATGGAACTGGAATTTTGGGCGATCAGAGACTAGGAAGGTGAATGATGAGTGACGACGACAGAACCATAATCGGCCCGGGGATTGGCGGCGGTGGTGGCGGTGACCGCACCCTGGTCGTTCCCACGCCGGGTCGAAACAAGCGACAGCCTCCCAGAAGGCGCGAGCGCGAAGCGCGTGTTGGCCAGCCCACACAGGGATTTGCCGCACCCGGCCCACATGTCACCATGGACTCAGCAGAAGCCGGTGGTCTGGTTGGACTCAATCGAATCGTTGCTGCGTCCGCCAATCTGCTTGCTCTGTTGGGCGAGTTAAGAAACCAGGCCCGGCATCAGGACATCAACGGCCTCCGCAACCACCTGATCGATGAGATCAAAGCCTTTGAAAGCCAGCTAAAAGAACAGGATACCCCCAACGAGATTGTCATCTCCGCCCGTTATTGCCTGTGCACCGCATTGGATGAAGCCATACTGAATACGCCCTGGGGCGTCGAGTGCGGCTGGGCACAACACTCGTTGCTCAGCACCTTTCATAACGAAACCTTTGGTGGCGAGAAATTTTTCATGATCATGTCTCGCCTGCTGGAAACACCCGCAAAGTACATAAACGCGCTGGAATTGATTTATCTGATTCTCGCACAGGGTTTCGCCGGTAAATACCGATTAGACCAGCGGGGCCATCATCAGTTGGCCCAGATCAGAGACAATCTCTACCACACCATCTCCCGGCAGCGTGGGGAGTTTGAACGGGATCTGTCCCCACGATGGCGCGGCCTGGAGCAACAGGAAAAAGCCGTAACAGAATACATCCCGCTGTGGGTATACATGAGTGTCTTTCTGTTCGTTCTGGTGGCCACCTACGCGGGATTTCGACTCTGGCAAAACCAAACCACGGACGCCGTTGCACAGGAACTCAGGCAGGTCAGCGTCGCGTCACCCACCAGTCGCACCGACCTGACAACGCCAGCCCAGTGACCGGAACAGCACGAGATAAAAAGGAAGCACACCCATGCGCGTGGTTGCATTTTTAAAGAATCCACTCTTTCTCAGCATTATTGGCCTGATTGCGCTGTCACTGGCAATCTGGTTCGGGGGCGGCTACATCGCTTTCGGCAATCCGCCAGAACCCCTTTCTCCGATGACTCGCCTGGTCATCATCATGATCATCCTGGTGTTGTGGGGATTGAATAATCTGCGACTGCAATTCAAGGATAAAAGCCAGAACGATAACTTTATTGCCGATATCAATAAAGAATCTGAGAAAAGCCCGGCCCCCGGCTCCGGCGATCATGTCAGCAGCGAAGAAGCGGCGGCACTGCAGGCACGCTTCAAAGACGCACTCTCCACGATTAAAACCCTGCGGTTTGGGGAAAAAGGTAAAAAACGCACGGTCTATGAACTGCCCTGGTATCTCGTGATTGGCCCCCCGGGTGCAGGCAAAACCACCATTCTCGCAAACTCCGGACTCAACTTCCCACTCAAGGAAAAATTTGGCCTGAAAGGCATCGGCGGCGTGGGTGGCACTCGAAATTGTGACTGGTGGTTTACTGATCAGGCCGTATTGATCGATACGGCAGGCCGTTATACCACGCAGGACAGCCAACAGCAGGTGGATAAGTCTGCGTGGCACAGTTTTCTCGAGCTGCTGAAAAAACACCGGCCACGCAAAGCGATCAACGGCGTGATCGTGGCCATCAGCATTTCTGAATTGCTCATGCTGAGCCGATCCGAGCGATCCCAGCATGCGGACACCATTCGCGACCGAATTCATGAGCTGCGCACCAAATTCGAAATCAACTTCCCCATTTACTTCGTGGTGACCAAGTGCGATTTGCTTGCCGGCTTCAATGAGTATTTTGAGGATCTCGGTCAGGTGGACCGGGAACAGGTTTGGGGCATCAGCTTCCCGTACGACAAGGAAAGCAATCAGGTCACGCTGGATTACTTCAGCGGTGAGTTTGATGCACTGGTAAAACGCATTAATGAACGTCTGATCTGGCGAATGCACAACGAGCGCGATGCCACGCGCCTCGGAAAAATACAAAACTTCCCGACACAAGTCGAAACGCTGAAAAGCATTCTCAATCAGTTTGTACGGGAAGTGTTTTCAGACAACCGCTACCAGCACCCGCCCCTGTTGCGGGGCGTTTATCTGACCAGTGGCACGCAGGAAGGCACACCAATCGACCGGATTCTGTCTTCGATCTCGTCCAGTTACGGCATCGACGTCAAATCCCTTTCCGCGGCGCCCGGACAAGGTAAAGCGTACTTTATTAATAAACTGCTGAACGAAATTATTTTCCGCGAGGCGGGCATCGTCGGCCTGAACCGGGCGTTTGAGCGCAAAATGAAAGTGGTGCGGCGAGTCAGCATCATCGCCATGCTGGTGCTGACGCTCGGTATCATCGGCGTATGGGGCGCGTCGCTCATTCAAAACAAACAGATGATGGCCCAGGTCGAAGAGAAGATTACGCAACACCAACAAGCACTCTTAGCCGCCCAGGCGGCCCCGCACACGCCGGACAACGTCGCGGCCATCGTCACCCCGCTGGACGAAGCACGGGAGGTCTACACCGAGCTTTCCGTGCCCTGGCTCTCCAGCCTGGGCATGTATGACGGATCCGTGCCCGAGGCGGCCAGAGAGGCCTACATCGCTGGCCTGCAGCGATACTATTTGCCTGCGCTGGCCGATCGCGTGCAGTCTGTGCTGGCATCTAACCCATCCGACGATGAGTTGTACAATGCGCTCCGTGTTTACTTAATGCTGGGTGATGCGTCGCGTATGGAGCCTGGCAGTGTTGATCGCTGGTTCAAGGCCGACTGGGCGGAGCAGCTTCAGTCCAAGGCTGGACTGCAGGCAACCATGGGTACCTACCTGCATGATGCACTTGGACAAAATGAAACGCTGGGCAATCAGTTCCAGGCCACCCAACTCAAACCTGCGGTCGTTGAATCATCGCGCGTGAAAGCTCGGGAAGTGCCGATTGAACGCCGGATATATAACCAGATTCGCAACCACCCGGAATACTCACGGGAAATCAACCTGGCGACCGAAGTAGGCCGCGAAATCAAAGATGTCTTCGACCTCGAAAAATCCGGTGGTAAACTGCGTGTCCCCTTCCTGTTTACTAAAAACGGTTATGGGCAGCTGGATTTTTCAAAAGATTCGCCCTTGATCCGGCAATATGCCTCTGAGCAATGGATTCTGGGCACCGAAGTCAGCGAAGACTTCAGCGATAAAGACATTGAAATCATTGGCGACAAAGTCAAAACACTTTATCTGGCAGAATACAATGAAACCTGGAAACGTGCCCTGGAGTCTTTGTCTGTTCGCAGCTTCCAGAACCTTGCAGACGCACGTGAAGCGTTGAAGTCCGCCACATCTATCGCTTCTTCCCCGATCAATAAAATTATCGAAATCGCCAGTGCTGAAACCAGCCTGACACCGCGAGTTAAGTTGCTGGCAAGAAAAGAGGGTGAACAAGGCCTGCTGGCCGACGCCAAAGAAGCCATCACCAGCAAAGCGCTACCACCCACGATTGTCGACACGAATTTTGCGGATTACCACCAGTTTACGGACAATGGCGAGCTGGATACGATTCAAAAGCGCCTTTCTGACGTGAGTGAGTTGCTGGAGGGATTTGCGCTGGCACCTAACCAGCAGGCCGCCGCCTTTGGCTTTGCTACCGAACGGTTTGCCGGCGCAGGCAAAGATCCCCTGCGCAGCTTGATGGTAACGTCGCGACAAACACCCAAGCCTGTGAACCGGTGGCTGGATGAAATTGCCGATCAAAGCTGGAAGGTCGCGTTGAACTCCGGTAAAGGGCACCTCAACCAACTGTGGTTAAGTGAGGTCTATACCATTTACAAATCCTCCCTGCAGGGTAGATACCCCTTCACGAAGAATGCCAGCAGCGATGCTGCACTGGTGGATTTTGCCGAGTACTTCAAGCCGGGTGGGATTGAAGAGTCATTTTTCCTCAAACGCCTGTCGCCATTTGTCGTGAAGAAAGGCAATCGCTGGTCTCAGCGCTCTCTCAACGGGCGCTCTATGGGCATTTCCGAGAATGCTCTGGCACAAATGCAGCGCGCAGACACCATACGGAAGGTATTCTTCCGTAAGAGCGCCTCTCAACCGGGCATCGATTTCACCATCAAACCCCGCAAGATGGACTCTAGTGTACGGCGCTTCGAGATGGACATGGGCGATGTACGGTTACGTTACACGCATGGTCCCAAATTGCCTAAATCCCTGTCCTGGCCAGCGCCCGGGGACACTAGCATTCGTTTGATGTTTGAAGACATTAATGAAACTCAGCGCAACAAGGATTACGCCGGCGAGTGGGCATTTTTCCGGATCCTCGATCAGTCTGAGGTAGAAACCACCAATCAGGCCAGTTTGTTTTATGTGACCTTCGATGTGGAGAAACGGAGAATTCAATACGAGTTAAAAGCAAACAGCTTCCTGAATCCATTCCGTTCCAGCTGGGTCAGTCAGTACGATTGCCCGCAATCACTATGAGCGGACAGAAAGAAGAATAAAGACAACAAGGAGTGGTCACCATGACAGGATTGTATGGCAAGTTACCCGCACACGGTGACTTTGTGCAACATAACCTGGATCCAATGTTTGTCAGCGTATGGGATAACTGGTTGCAAAAATCCCTGCTGGCAAGCCAGGAAGACCTGCAGGACAACTGGCTCAACCTCTATCTGATCGGCCCGATCTGGCGGTTTGCCCTGTCTTCAGGGGTCATTGATGAGGACAATTGCTGGTCCGGCATCATCATTCCCAGCGTGGACAAAGTCGGCCGCTACTACCCGCTCACCGTGGCGACCGCGCTTCCCGCGGATACAGCGCTGGCTTCTTTCATGACCCAGGCGGGCCCCTGGTTCACCGAGATTGAAAATATCGTGCTGGAAGCGCTGGAAATTGGCTGGACGCTCGAAGAAATCGCCTACAAATTAGGCGATCCGGGCTTGGAATCCGATGAGCTCGCGATAGGGGAAGAGTTCACCCAAAACAAGGACTTTCAGGCCGTCATCCACATCGACAGCCCGGAAAACCGCCTGCTCCAGGCCATGCCCAATTTCAGCGATTTTTTATTGAGTCGATTAAGCGAGCCTGTCTGTCTGTGGTGGTCCACCGGCAGCGAACAGATTCCGCCGGTGCTGCTTGCCTCCAACAAGCTGCCCCGACCTGCCAGTTATACCGCCATGCTCACCGGGCATTGGCAAAACTGGTACTGGAACGAGTTCAACTAATTGGCACACCTTCCCTCGGATTACTCTGGAACACAAAAATAACAGGATATTTCTGAGAAATGCAGTATAGTTATAAGAGATACTAATCCGTATGTTATCTTTGGTACGCATACAACTGAATTATAAGAATTTTTGACATGGGTGACATTTCTCTTCAATGGCAGTCCGCCTCCCACACCAACGTGGGAAAAGTACGCCAGTGCAATGAAGACTCGTTTCTGGACAAAACGGAATCCGGTATTTGGGTCGTAGCGGATGGCATGGGCGGTCATGAGGCCGGTGATGTTGCCAGCCAGACGATCGTTCGGCGCCTGGACGAACTGGCGCCTCGCGCCTACATCTCCGATTACGTCGATCTCGTCGAAGATACGCTGATTGAAATCAACCGTGAGTTAATTGAGTACAGCAGAAAAGAGCTGAATGGCGTCACCGTGGGCTCCACCGTTGTGTGTATGCTGGCTCGGGGCAACATGGGCGTCGTACTATGGGTAGGCGACTCCAGACTCTACCGCCTGCGTGGCGACGAGTTTGTTCAACTCACGAAAGACCACAGCGAAGTACAGCGACTGGTGGATGAAGGCGTTATCAGCGCGGAACAGGCCGAGAAAAGCGCGTTTAAAAATGTGCTGACACGGGCTATGGGTGCTCATGATATCGTGGAAGTCGACGTGAATGCTTTTGATGTTCAGCCAGGCGACCGATTTGTGCTCTGCTCGGATGGGGTATATAACGAACTTGAAGAATCCCAGTTATTCGCCTTAACTAAGTGCAAGGACTTCACCAAAGTAGCAGATAAAATGGCTGACGCCTGTTTAGGTACGCCTGCTCGAGACAACTTCACCTTCGTGGTGGTTCAATCCTCCTGATTCCTGTGACCTATGGCATCGAATCACAATATCAACTCAGACCTGCAGCAACTCGCCAACCACTACCACAGTGGTGAGCTGAATACCAATGAGTATCGCGCGAAAAGACGCGTGGTGCTCGACAGTCTTGTGAAAGCTCCTGCACCCCAGAAAAAGGTCACCCCGCAAACCCGCAAGGTTCGGAAGGCGAAGTACCTGGGATTAGCCCTGCTCGTAATTTCCGTCGCCGCCCTGCTCCTTTTTGGATTTAAGTTTAATCACTGATCAAACTTTTGAGGGTATTTTCCTTCCGCTGTCGCAACCCTGTAATGCAATCATAGTTAACTCAGAGGTTCCAATGCAGTTGTTTGCTCACTCGACTATCCGACCATACTCCACCCGACCATTCTCTACCCGACCATTCTCTCTACCGCTTTTACTCATCTGGCTGGCCAGCTTATTCCATGCAGCACAATTGAGCGCGTCTACCGAGATACAGATTCCGGACAACATTGACATGATGTTGTCACTCGGCGCCTGGCAGGAAGATAAAGCCTCGGGCCAGATTCGGCTGATTGCACTGACCAAGCGGCAGGACTCTGCAGATTCCGTATATCAGCTGATTTGGCTGGAAAAACGCAACGGAGAAGAACCCAGGGTGAAAGCCCAAGCCGACATCCAGGAATGGACGGGCGAATTCATTACGAGTGCTGCTCAGCTCAATCTCAATGACGCCACGGTGAACCGAGCACTTCTGATCCAGACGATCAATCGCGGCACAAATCAACCCACCGACTGGGTTCTCTACCCGGGGAAACCCGGGACTTATCGGCTTTTTGAAGATGAAGTCCAGCAATCCACGCGCACAGCAACTGACCAGCGGGAACAGCTGTTGATTTATTACGTTCGCCCCACCTTTTAGGGCTGCCGTCAGATGCGCTTCATCAGGTCAGACACCTGCGCACCTTCCCATTCATACTGCCGGGTGTCCTGACCGAAGCTTTTCGCTTCGTCCCGATCTCCGGCTCTGAGCAGCGTATTCATAATTGACGCATATTTCTGATCCAGCTTTTTCAGCGCAACCGGTACACCGGGCTCAAACGGGTGTACTTTTTTCGCCTCGGCAATCAGCGCATAGGCTTCTCTGAGCTTTTTCCTTTCATCTTTATTATTCCCAAAGAGACCCGGCTTTTCATAGCGAAAATTCATCAATCCTTCTGCTCTGGCCAGCAGAGTACTGGCTTGTCGTGCACTGTTTTCTGCACGCCGAATCGTCGATCGGAGCTCAGCGAGTTTAGGGTACTCCGGCGTGGTGGATGAAATCTTCGCCACATGCTGCAAGGCTTTCACCTGATTTCCCTGTTCCAGTTGCTCCACCACCTGCGCTGCTTCAAAATCACTGGTGGCCAGCAGCCCTTTTGCCGCTATGGAGCTTGTTGGACTCAGCTTGAGCGCTTGCTGATAGATCAGTCGCAACTGGGCATTGGTTGAATCATTCAGGCCCTTCTGGCGAATCCCCTCCGCTCTAGAAAACAGCACGTTTAGTTCTTTCTCAAGCTCTCCGAAAGCCTGGGTCATATCCTGCTGCTTCTGGCCAGCCACGCCAGAATAGCGGGCAAACAAGGCATCCACATTGGCCGTGACATGAGCGATCTCTGTCTTGCGTGCAAGCACCGCTTCAAGCCCGTCGTAATACAACTGGGCGCGTTCAAAATTCCGCGCTGCAATCATTCGATCCACAAATGACTCATACTTGGCAAAGACCTGCGCCAAACCCTCGGAGGCTTCCATCGACTCAGGCCGGGCATTGAGCACGGCGACATAGTGTGAGAAGGCATTATCCGAAGCCGGCCGGGAAAGACGACCACGCTCATACGCTGACGCAGCTTGCACAAGCAACGCACTCACCTCAGCATCGTCTAGAAGGCTCTCAGCCGGCCGTTCCACCTGCGCCTCAGATATTGCTGGTTCCCTAAAAGCCTCAGCGCTTTCCGATTCCGGCCCTTCTTCATCCAGCACATCACTGGCCTCCGGGACGGATTCGGTTGTGACTACAGATGGCTCACCAATAACCGTTTCTGGCGCAGTTTGAGCGACGGCGACTTCCAAGGGGTCCATCGTCTCGGGAACACCCCGCTGTCCGTCAGTCTCATTGCTCTCTGAAGGCACGCCCGCGGCTGTTACAGCACTCTCGACGTTCTCCATCGTTTCGCTGGACGTCTGCTGCGCTTCACTGACTAACTGCTGCTGCCGTACGACATTGAGCTGATTATTCAACTCGATCAAGCGGCGGGACAGATCCGGATTTTTCACATAGAATGCCAGGCTTGACGCACGCTTCAATGCTGCATCCCCCGCCTCCGCCTGCTGGCGGCTGATGGCCTCCTCCGCTTCATCCAGATAACTGGTAAAAAGCGTGTCCAGCATGGAAAGCGCTTCTGTGTGCCGGGGATTGATGGTCAATAAAGTTGTCACGAAGTACTGGGCATTGTTCTGCCCGGAACCAAAGTAATTCTTTTCTGCCATCGCGATGCGTGCCTGGTCCAGAAGCTTATCCGCCTTGCTTTTCAGCACCACTTGCACATTGTTGTCGTCAAAACCGGCGTCGGGTGACGACCCCTCTTTACCGACGACAAAGTAAAGCACCGCAATGACGAGTGCGCCCACGCCGGTAATTCCCAAGAACAGTTTTTTAGGATCAGCCAGAAAACCACCGAATGCGCCAGATGCCTGGTCTTGCTCGAAGCTTCCGGATCGACGCCCCACGCCCGGACTGATTGACGAAGCGGATACCCGTCGTTCATTGGCGTTCGTCAATCGTCGGACCTCCGCAGAGGACATCATGACCGTTGCCTCATCCTGGGCAGACAGGCTGAACTCAATTAAAGACAATGCAGCACAAAACTCCTCACCGCTCTGGTAACGTTCGTCCGGATTTTTGGCCAGCGCTTTGTCCATCACTTTCTGAAAGCCCTTGAGTTCGTCCGGCAAGGCTTTGGGGGCTTCAGAGATGTGCTTGATACCGATATTAATGGCTGAATTCCCGGTAAAGGGCACCTCGCCGGTCAATAATTCATACAGCATAATGCCCAGGCTGTACAGATCTGACCGGGGATCAACGTCGATGCCCTGTGCCTGCTCAGGGCTCATGTAGTGGGGTGTACCGACCATGGAGCCGGTGACAGTGATGTTCGTTTTTGAATCGGTGAGTCGACTGATGCCAAAGTCCGAAATTACGGGAGAACCATCTTCACGAAACAGGATGTTTTCCGGTTTAATATCTCGATGGACCAGCTTTTTTGATCCGGCGTAGTCCAACCCCTTGGCAATAGACTTCATAATGGAAATGGAGTCCAGAACCGTCAGACCCTTCCGCATTTTTTCCTTCAGGTCACCCCCGGGAAGAAACTCCATGGACATGTAGTGAAGCGTGCCCGCAGACCCCACATCATAGACGGGCACAATCGCCTGATGAGACATTTTTGCAACCGTGCGCGCTTCCCGAAGAAACCGCTGCGACCAGCTTTCATCTTCAATCAGGGTTTTGTGCATCACTTTGAGCGCAACGTGTCGTTCAAAATTTTCCTGCACGGCCAGATACACGGTGGCCATCCCGCCTTTGCCCAATACTTTTTCTATTTTATAGCCTGGAATATTTGGAAATTTCGCCACGTGAAACCTGCTTTCCTTAGGGTCCGTTCTTGATGAGGAAAATACCGACGCGAAATGAATCCAGCCTACGCGTGCGCTGGTCCCTGAAATATCGTCGGATTGCCGGGCTGTCCATACTTTTTGCCGGCTCCCTTAAACTATATCGTGTATTGATCATTTGTACACCCCGAACGCATAAATTCCGGCACTTAGCGCTACTTTCGGCCAGAGAGTACCGCTATGAACTTTCGGCTTGGTGATACCATGCTAAACTACGTAGAAAAAGACCCTCACGCTAAAAAAAGACCATCACGACAAGGAGCACCACATGAAACTCGCCTCATACTCAAAACTCTCCGGTTTGGTCGCTGCCGCGACACTTGTTGGCGCATATGCACCAACCGTAAACGCACTGGAAGGGGGAGTCACACTGATCCCGCAAGTCGCTTTCCAGTACAAAACACTGGATTTCAAACAGGAATTTGTTGGTGGTAGCAATGCCGGTATCAGCGGTGATTTTGATGCCACATTGCCAACGATCAATCTTGCGCTGACTGCCCTCTATGACAAGGCGTACGTTTCCATCAAGTACGACACCAGTTTCAGCGACAATTTCACCGATGCAGATAACGGTTTTACCAAAGCCAACTCGGAAGTGGAACGAAACGACTTCAGCATCACTGTGGGCTACAATGTGTGGCAGGGATTAAATGCGTTTGGTGGCTACATGGTGGGTAAAACGACCGTAACACCAGATCCCCGTTATATTGACAATCCGGGCGCACAACAAAACAACAGTCAGTGTGTGACGACAGTCCCCTGTTTCCCCACGGTCATATCCAATCTGGCCAAAGATCATGAGCTACTCAGCCTCTCCGCCTATGAGCAAAAGTATGAGGAAAAAGGCTTCTTTTTAGGCGCGAGCTACGGGCTGCCCGTGCAGCAACTCGGCACGCTCTCGCTGAGTATCGCCTATGCATTGATGGACGGCGAGTACACGGATAATTACCTGGAAGGTACAGCCAATCCTCAGGCGTTTGATTACCAGGGCGACTCCAAGGGATTCAGCCTGGGCTTGACCTGGTCTGCTCCGTTGACCGAGAAGTCCGGTTACTTCGTCGACATTCGTCGTCAGGAGTACGACATGGACGCCGATGATAAAACGCCCAACTTCTCCGGCTCCGTCGAAACCGAAGAAACCATGGTCACCGCCACACTGGGCATGCAGATGTACTTCTAAGGCAGCCTCCTGATCATCATTGCCGCAACCAGGTAAAAAAGCCCGCCAGAACTCTCTGCCGGGCTTTTCTTTTTTTACCCAACAAATCATTTCATCAGCCTCGGAAGGCACCAATACCGCCCCTAAAAGCCACCAATAACAGTCCTAGAAGCCCCAATTACAGCCCTAGAAGGCACCAATTGCCCGCGGTAAGTCTTTGCCTTGTGCGCTCTGCTTTTCTGCGAGCTGTTTCGACAGTCCCGCCATTTGCTCACCCGGCCACTGATACTGGTTCGTATCGGACACAAACTTGCCCGCTTCTTCCAAATCTCCTTCCCGCATGAGCAGGCCGACAATCTGGCCGTACTTTGCATCCAGTTTCTGTAACGTGGCGCTTACCTTGCTATGCGCCGGAAGAATTTTCCTGGCGTCCTCGATGGCACGGTAGGCATTAACCAGCGTCGAGCGGGCCTTGTCGTTATTCCCAAAGAGCCCAGGTTTCTTATACGGCACGTTGATCAATTCCTCTGCCCGCTGAATAAAGGCATTGAACTCCTCGTTATTCGCCAACGCGTCGTTATAAGCCGATTCCAGCCCATTGAGGCCCGCATAGCCGGGGGTGGATTTTCTGATCGTATCAATCAACTGACGGGCCTGTTCCATCTTTTTACTTTTTATGGCCGTCTGTACAAGCCTCGCATCAAAGTCACTGACGCCCGCTAAACCCGTGTTCGCCTCTCGCGAGCGGCTGTCCAGCGCCAGGATGTCCTGGTAAACACCGCGAAGCTGATTGTTTGTATCTTGTGTCCGCCTTCTGGATTCAAGCGATTTTGCTTTCGCGATGAGGGTGTCGATCTGGGCTTGCTTTCTTGCGGCCGCTTCCTGCTCCCGCTGCTTGCGCTCTTCCTCAGCCTGCGCTCGCTTGGCAGCGGCGAGTTTCTGCTGATCCCCATATGCTTTTCGGGCCTGCTCAATAGATGTCGTGTAATCATTAATGGCCTGTGTGTCGTTTGTAAACGCCCGCCAGCTTGCCAGATAGGCTTCCGCCTCAGAGAAATTGAACGCTTTGAGTTCCTGCTCGATAAAGGCCCGGTATTTATCCTCAATTTTTTGTATTCCCGCTTTCGCCTTCACATTCTGAGCATCCACCGAGAGCGCCATGCGATAATAGTCCAGCGCACTCTGCCCATCCGGCTTGGTCAACCTGCCGCTGTCGAAAGCACTCTCAGCCTTCGCAATCACATCATCCAGTTTGACGTTCTTGCGCTGCTCTTCCAGCAAGCGTTCGACCGTAGCGATTTCTACCTTGGACGTGGAAATTTCCTTCGCTTTTTTCAAGTGGCTTTCTGCTTCCACAAAGTCACTCTTTGCAATTTCTGCCCGCGACAAATCCAGATACCGCATCCCGACTTTCTCTCGACCCTGGCGCGCGCTGAGATTATTCGGGTCAGACTTCAACACACGATCAAAGTATTCCAGAGCATTATTACCTGCAGGGCTGGTAAGACGATTGTCTTTCAACGCCTGCTCACCTGCAGCGACCAGTGCGGCGATGCGTGCACTTTCTTCTGCCTCCTGCAATCGGCGCTCAGCCCGACTCACCTCAACCACGGAGGAAACAATTTTGCGAGCTTCCGCAAAAAGCGCTTTCGCCAGATCAAATTTCCCTTGATCTGTGGCGCTGACACCTTGCTTGATCACTGCCTGCCCCACTTTTTCCTTACCTTGCAAAGCGGCAATGTTGGCGGGTTCCAGAATCAGCACATTTTCGAAAAACTCCAACGCATTTTTACCCAGCGGACGCGTCAGGTTGCCTGCAGTGAGGGCAGCCTCCGCTTTCGACAAATAGCCATCAATCTGCTCCTGTCTTCGCTTAATTTCCAACTCGCGCAGTTTTCGGGCTTTTTCGAGCTCAGCCAGTTTCTGGTTTTCAGATTCCAGCAGCTTGTTCGCTTCTGCTTCCTCGGCATCAACAATTTGCTTTTGCACATCGCCAATTCCTGAATTGCCAGGCTCTACCTGAATCGCTGCGGCGACAAACGCTTTCGCAACGCCAAAGGATTTTTCATCAATTTTTGCTCTCGCTTTTTCCAGGAATCGCGACGCGATCTTACTGATGCCTGCTTTCGCTGCGACGTTCTCCGGATCTTCAACCAGCACTTGTTGAAACAGGTCATAGGCATTATTCTCGCTGGGCGCTGTCAATGCATCTTTCGCGAGGGCAGCATCCGCTCTGGCGATGAGGTCTTCCAGTAAACGGGACTTTTCTTCCGAGATCAGTGAGCGTTGCTTTTGTGAATTCAACAGCCGGTACAATTCAGAAAATCGCCCCTGTTGCGCTTCATCTCCGATATAGAAGGAAATTTGAGACGCCTGATTAAGGTAGGTGGTGGCTTCATCCAACTGGCTGCCGGCGATCGCCGTTTCGGCACCGGATAAATACCGGGAAAACAACTCCGCGATCGCGGCTTTGCCTTCTGCACTGTCTGGCACCAGGGCCAGCAAAGTGGTCAGGTAATATTGGGCATTGTTCTGTGGGGGCTCAAACAATCGATCTTCGGCCAGCGCGGCTTTTGCATCCCCGATCAATTTTGCCGCTTTGGTACCGAATACGGATTCCGGCGGTTTATCGGGCGAGGTGGGCAACGTGACTAACGGAGTGGTTGGCTGGCTCACAGAATCACTGAACGGATCAAGCACGATCACGCCAGCAATCCCGATCACGCCCACCGCCGCAAGCGCACCCAGCCACAAGCGCCCGTGAGACTGACTGGACGGGGGTGGTGCTTCACCCGGTCGAACACGGGAAGCCCGCGTCGCTCGGGTTGCTCGCGTTGAGCGGGTCGCGCTGGTGGCCCGACTGCGGTTGGCAGACGTGCGCGCGGCACGGGTGCCACTCTTGGAGCTGCGCTGCATTTCCTCTTTGGAAATGACCACCGTTGCTTCCGCGTCTGTCATCGACTCCGCAATCATGGCCAGGTCTTCGGAAAAATCAGCGCCACTCTGGTAGCGGTCTTCCGGGTGTTTTGCCAGAGCGATGTCGATGAATTCCTGGAAAGCAGCCACCTGAGGCGGGAGCGGCGGGGGATCTTCGGTGATGTGCTTTATACCAATCGAGACGGCGGAATCGCCCTGAAACGGGACATGCCCCGTCAGCATTTCATAGACGATGATGCCCAGCGAATACAGGTCTGAGCGGGGATCGACTTCCGCCCCTTCCGCTTGCTCCGGACTCATATAGTGCGGCGTACCGATTACCGCACCGGTCATCGTCATGTTGGTTTTGGAATCGGCCTGCCGTGCAATTCCGAAATCGGAAATAACCGGACTGCCGTCCTCCCGGAACAAAATGTTTTCCGGCTTGATATCCCGGTGCACCAGATTCTTCGTGCCGGCATAGTTCAAGCCATGGGCCACTGCCTGCACGATTTTTACGGAGTCTATGAGCGCCAGGCCTGCACGCATTTTTTTCTTCAGGTCACCACCCGGCAAAAACTCCATGGCCATGTAGTGATAGTTTTCGTGCGCCCCCACATCGAACACCGGAACAATGTTCTGATGGGACATTTTGGCAACCAGGCGAGCTTCCCGAAGAAAACGGGCAGCAAACGATTCGTCTTTTACCAGGTGCTCGGCCATGACCTTCAATGCGACCTGACGTTCGAAGGTATCCTGAATGGCCAAGTACACGGTGGCCATGCCACCTTGCCCTAAAATACTCTTGACTTGATAACCAGGTATAACAGGAAAGCTCAAAATCCGACCCTGATGTGCTGAATTGAAAAGATTCCCTGCTGAGACAGTCCAATCACCCAGCCAGAGAGCGGTTGTGCGCCTGCAATACCGTTACCGGAGAGACGCACTCATTAGTGTAGACGAAATCAGGCGAAAATCATTACTGGGCGCCAGATTGCACCAACAGCATTTCCAGATCTTTGTACCCTTTTTGCCGGGCAACTTCAAGCGGCGTAATGCCCTGGCCACCACGACTGTTGACGTCGGCTCCCGCGGCAATCAACACCTGGGTTAACAGCAAATCATTGTTGCCAACAATGTGTGAAAGTAAAGAGTTGCCCTCCGGGGCGATATTGACATTAGCACCAGCTGCCAGCAGGGCCTTGACCGTGGTCAGGTTGCCTTCATAGGCTGCCTTTGCCAGCGCCGTATTTCCGACCTGGTCGGCATAGTTCACATCCGCTCCGGCGGCCAGCAACAGTTTGACCATTTGAGTTTCACCGGCCTGCGCCATTTTCATCAACGAAGATGACTGACCGGAGGGTACTGCGATGTCCGGTTTGGCGCCTATGCCCAACAGGTACATGGCCACATTCATTTGTTTGTTATCGATGGCCCAGCTCAGGGCCGTACCCTCAGGTGTTGACACATTCACGGACTGGCCAGCTTCGATCAAGGACAGAAGCGTATCCATTTCACCTGCGGCGGCCGCACGCATCAGGGGCGTTGGTTGATCTGCCGACAGCGATTGCGGTGGTGCTGGCTCCGATTTGGGTTCACCCATCATGGCGCATCCGGAAAATCCTGCTGCGCTCGCGCCAATGGCTACGGCGAGAACGATGTGAGTGCCCTGACTGGAAATCGTTTTGATTATTTTTTTCATCCTTTCTTCCCTGTTCTGGGGGATCGCCCCTTGTATTACAAGTTGTTCATTATGGCCTGAAAAGCGCGCAAATTAAAACCAAAAACATCACACCGTAAAGATATTCCCCCTAACCGTCAAAGAAAGGTATGATTGCAGGCTTTTCCGACGCACTCAGGCTTTATGAATCTTACTCAGGAACAGCAACAAATCATTGATCTCGGGTTTGAGCACTGCGTAATTACCGCCGTAGCCGGCAGCGGGAAAACAACCACCCTGGCACACCGCATCTGTCGACTGCTGATCGAGGGACATGATCCTGAGCGCATGCTGATCCTCATGTTCAATAAAAGCGCTAAACAGGACTTTGAAAAGAAGTTACCGGAAGTGCTTGCCCTTAAACAGGCCAGCCAGACTGCCCAAAAAACGCGATTTGCACTCCCCGAGATTCGTACGTACCACGCCATGGGCTATCGCTTGTACCGTCGTTTTATCCAGGAAACGTTCCTGCCTCCTATCCACCCGGAGGTACTTACCGAGCAGGAAGTGCAATATCAAGTCTGGCAGTTATTGCGCAAAGCCGTACCGGAAAATGAGCGATCCGAACTGAACCGGAACAAAAAAGAGTATGTTGAAAGCGCCATCAGTTTTATTGAATTGGTGAAGACCACTCTGCGATCTGCGGAAGAAGTGTACGAACTCAACAGTGAAACCTTCAAGCGCCCTTTGGTTATCAAAATTTTTCACCTGTTTGAACAGTGGCGCAAAGAGCACGCCCGGATCTCGTTTTCCGACATGCTGTGGGAACCGGTAAAGCTGATCCACCAGCATCCGGGGCTGCTTAAGATGGTGACCAACAAAATGGACCTGATTCTGGTGGATGAGTATCAGGATACTAATGAGATTCAGCATCGACTGCTAACCTACATTGCCGGTGAGCGCGCTCGGGTGACGGTGGTCGGCGACCCGGATCAAACCATTTACGAGTTTCGCGGTGCCCAACCCGACTTCATCCTGCGTCGATTTGCCGAAGACTTTCCCAGCCCCACCGAGTTAACGCTTTCCTACAGTTTCCGATATGGTCACCGGGTGGCCTTATTGGCCAACCACCTGATCCATCACAATCGCGGTCGGAAAAACGTGCTCTGTCACGCCCACAGTGATGTCATGGAAACACACTGCACACTTGAGCCGGGACAAAACGCTTCCGATGTATTGGCGCTGACACAGCGGTACCTGGCCGACCAGCGTTCCCCTGCCGAGATTGCTATTCTTTGTCGGGTATGGAGCCAGACCGTTGAGATCGAGCTGGCGTTACTGAATGCCGGCATCCCCTACTATTCCGGTGAAAACAAGGGGGCTTTGGCCAGCCGTGAACTGAAGGGGTTGCTGATCCTGCTGGAATACGCCTGTGACCAATTCATGCACCTGACACAAACGGAGCAGCAAAATCGTTACCGGGAACTGCTCAGATTCCCTCATTGCGGCCTGAAGGATGAGCAAGTGACAGATCTCAGTCAGTGGCTGTCCCGGTCCGGCAGTTCGACCCTCTCGGTGGATCAGTGGCCTGTTCTGGAACGCCTCGGCAACCTGCAAAAACACCGGATAAAGCGCTTCATCGCCGCGCTCTCCCAATTGGCACGCGACAGCAAACATTTCCCCAGCGCACAACTTTTGTCAGATTACGTCAAACAGACAGATATGTTGAACCAGTTGCGCAGCGCGTCATTTACTTATGACAGTGGTGAAGAGCGCGTGAATACGTTACAGGGTTTTATCAACTACATCCGAACCCTCCGGTCGACACCCACGGAAACCATCGTGCATTTTAACCGGCTGAAACATCAGGCCCGGGCGGTAAAAGCGAGTCAGGGCGTGAACCTCACCACCATTCATCGGGCCAAGGGGCTTGAGTGGCCCATCGTACTCCTGCCCGGACTCACCGATGCCCTCATGCCCTACCACCACAAAGATGAGCCAATCACCCCACTGCTGTTGGAAAGTGAGCGCCGTCTGCTTTACGTGGCAATGACCCGGGTACGCGAGGCTCTCCACCTTTTTGCACCACCCGGGGCCGCTGACAATCAGAGTCGGTTTATTGGGGAAATGCAGGTCGAGGCTTCGCTCTGGCTGGCGAATGCGCTGTATGCACACACGGACGCCACAGCGGTGAAAGTCCCCCCTGCACTGGCGCCACTGAGTCCCATCTGCGAACGCTATTGCGCTCGGGAGCGCATCACTCTGGAACAACCCAGTCTCAGTGCCAGGCTCATGAGCCGTATCACAGGAGGTCAACGCACCGGCAAGGAACGTGGGCCAACTCGAACGGAGTGCCCGCTGTGGAAACAGGATCGGGTACACCACGCGATTTTTGGCGAAGGTCAGGTCACTCAGGAACTGGAGCGATCATTCTCCGTGCGATTCACCACGGGTAAAGAAATGGAATTCAGTAAAAAGAGCGCGCACCTGTATTTCAAACAGGTAGACACCCACGCCAGTTAACGAGGCAACACCACGGAATCCCGCAACTCCTGATGGCTTTCGGACTCCAGCACAGACACGCCTATGGGCGCTTCCACACCAATACGCACCTCATCACCCACCACGCGTGTCAAATCTACGTGAATCTCCACACTGCCCATTCCGTTACTGTCCGGGACACGAATTTTCAATGACTCGCCCATTTTTCGGGATACTAATCGGTAGGATATCGTCGACATACTCACTCCTTTGAATTCACGTTGACGGCCAGCATGGGTACCACAGGGACGTTGCAGAATGGTAGATACAAAATGAACCTCCATTTTACAACCTGAAACACCTTTCACAAATCATTATCTGTCAGTAACAGACATAAATCACAGAAACTTTGCGCATTCGACCGGGAAAAACCTCATTTCCTTTTTTCTTCAAACTCAAGATGAAGCCGTTACACGCTGTTACAAAACACCGGGAACCGGGATTCAAGCACTTAACCGGCTTTGCTTACACAAACATGACACCGTGATCACTTTAGGTAACAAACCCTTACCAAGATCAAAAAGACTTCGAAATTGGTCAATGTATAATCAGTTTAAATATAAAAATGTGACGAGGTTATCACTAGGATGCTGACCCAACTCAAATCCCGAATGAAAAACCCCGAATTCACCAGCAAGCTGGTACTGGCGACGTTTGCGCTGGTCCTGTCGTCGGTAATCGGCAGTCGCTTGTGGACCCTGACACCGGTCAAAATCGAGTCCGTCAACAAAGCAGAGCATCGCGTCACGCAATCGACAGTTAAAAAGTCCGGCGCGAAATTCTCCAGCCCGGATGTTGAGTCTAGCTTGTCCTCACATTACCCATCGTCGGACCCATACTTCGACTCCCATAAGAACGATCCCTACCCGTTTGCCGCGTACATTCGAGAAGTCAGTGCCAAAACAGATGTAGCGCCAGCTCTGATCCTCGCAGTGGTTAAAACCGAATCCAATTTCAGAACACACGCAGAAAGCCATGCTGGCGCGGTGGGGCTCATGCAGGTCATCGCCGGCCAGGGCGGTAAAGATGTGTGGCAACGCGTGTTAAAGCAGGAAGGTGAGCCAACAAAATCAGACCTGAAAGACCCGTACACCAACCTGCTACTCGGCTCGGCTTATCTGCAATTACTCAAAGAGCACTACTTCAAGCAGGTGAAGAACGAAGAATTGAGGGATGGTCTTGTGTTGGCGGCGTACAACTGGGGCGTCGGCAACGTCAAAAAGATGTTGACGAAAGGCCAGCCACGAACGCTGGAAGAACTTCATTGGAGCCTTTGGCAGCGCGCCCCCAAAGAAACGTATTCCTATGTGAAAAAGGTGATGCGGCGTAAGGCCCATTTCGAAACACACTATCAAATCTGATATTTGTAGATCTAAATACTTGGCAGCTCTAAACCCAGGTAGACCCGTCCTGGAGGATTGAACGGCCTCCTTTACGTAGCTCCAGTGCTTTGGTGCCCTTTCGGCACCTTTTTTCTTTTCTGAGACCTGGTAAGTTGACGATTGCTCCGCCATTTTCTACTCTGAGCGTGGTCGCAGTTCGTTGACCACCTGATTACTTAACTTCTGACTCAATCAACCTGACAATCCATGGCCAAACCCAAACCCGACGTCGTTGAGCATCGCAAGCGTATTCTGGATGCTGCTCTGTCTCTGATCACACAACACGGTTTTGACGCCATGACCATGAAATCCCTGGCGGCGCAATCCGGCATGGCGGTGGGTAAGCTGTATCATTTTTTTTCCAGTAAGGATGTGATCTTTCTCGAAGTAGAAATCATTTTTTTTCGGCAGCTGATTGATCTCATGGATGACATTGAAGCGCGTCACCCCTCAGATCCTGTAAGCCGGTTCGAACACATCGTATCCACATTCTTCAACCATGCGTACACCAATATCGAACTCTATCGGCTGGTTTCACACCCGCCGAAAGTGTATGGCGACTACCTCAATACCGAACATGAACCCTTGGCAGCCCGCGAACTGGACTACGCACTGACGGTTTTGTCTCGATTGAAACAGCATCTCTATGCCGCACTGCTCCTGCGCAGTGCAGATATTCAACAGGATGATCCGGGTTTGCAGAAACGATTTCTGTTTCTCTTGAATGCCTTGCATGGCCTGCTACTGAATACCCATTCGCGGATTCTCCCGTACGTTGCCCTCTCTCCCAGTGAGCTCTCGAAATCGCATTACGCCAACCCGGGGCCAGACAGCGAGGTGGCGCGCAACCTGATACAACAGCAACTGCACTTCATGGTGCACTCGGTGCTTCAGGCCTAGCCAGGCTTTAACTGCCCCCGCCACCATCTTATTGACAATACTGATCAAATGCTATTCAATACACAACTTAAATGAACATAAATTCATTAATAAAATAGTGTCTCTACAGGTTACCCATCATTATGACTGCCCAGACTGTCACCCTGAACTCCTATGCCCAGACCGCAAACGGCCTCCCGCTTTCCGTGGAGGAACTCGCTAACAAAGGATTCCAACCCATCCACCATTTTGACCAGGTGCGCGAAAGTGCCTCCCCCCAAGCGCGTATGGCGGCCGTGGTGAGAGCTTCCCGCCAGTTTCGGGACGACTTTCTTGACCAGAACCAACAGGTGCGTTTTTATCGCTCCATCAACCTGATTCGCGCGCCCTACCCCACCCGGTACGGGCTCTATAATGCGGCGAAAGTAACCACCCCCTACATGCACATTATGAACCGGCTGTTTATTCTTCAGTTTGATACCCCAGAGGGCGTAAAAACATTGCTCTTCTCCCCTTCCGACATTGAAGGGAATCGGGAAACACCCTTTTTCAAGCGTATGACCAATCAACTGGGCCCCTTAAGCCCTTATTTGAGCGGCTTTCTTGCGCCGGTTTACAACGATGTGCTGTCAGCCCTGAAAAGCGCTGGCATTCGCCCGGAACAAGTGGACTATATCTCCTATGATCACCTGCATACCCAGGATATCCGCCGATGGATGGGCACAGCGACCCAGCCCGCCCTGTTTCCCAATGCCAAATTGCTGGTCATGAAACAGGAGTGGCTGTCCACACTCTCGTTGTTGCCGCCGCAAAAAGACTGGTACTGCCCGCACGGAATTGAGGGCGTGCCGCTGGACAAAGTCATACTGCTGGACAAAAGCATCACCCTGGGGAACGCCATCGCGCTTGTGCACACACCCGGCCATACGGAGGGCAATCATTCTCTGGTCGCGCACACGCCAGAGGGTTTGCTCGTCACCAGTGAAAACGGCGTCTCGGCAGACAGCTATGCACCACTGCATTCCCGCATTCCCGGGGTCCGGGCTTATGCGCGAGACACAGGTATGGAAGTCATTCTCAACGGTAACACACAGGAAGGCGGCCTGGACCAATACCTCTCCATGGTGATGGAAAAGACGATTGCCGGTAAATCAGCACGACACCCGGAGTTCTACAATTTTGTTCCCTCGTCAGAGCTTACGGCCTATTGGGGCTTTCCCGGATTAAAGCCCACGTTCTCATTTGGCGAATTACGTTTCGGGCAGCTAACTCGGTAACCCTGCAACTACCCGCCGGTCCACTCGTCGGAGCAAGCGAAACCATTTGCAATGCGGGTTGAGCAGGAGGTACATTGCCTGCTCTCCATCCCTCTTAACACGGTTGTTCTTGTGAGCGCTCCCTCGCCGGATAGAAAACACACGACTCGTCTCAAGCGCAGTTTGAAACTGTCGCAGCGCGAAAGTTTTGCCACCGCATTGATGACCGGGAGTTTTGATCAGTATGTCAACGCCTTTGCTGTTTTTCTCGGGGCAAATGCGGTTCAAATCGGCTGGCTTACCGCACTACCACAACTCCTGGGCGGCATCTGCCAGCTCATTGCGGTCTGGTTTGGCCAATGGGTGCATCGCCACCGTTTGATTGTCGTCAGTGCCGCGTTGCAAACCCTGATGTTGGCTTTGGTGGTATTCGCAGCGATCCCCGATACCTTTACGCACCCCTTCTGGGTACTCCTGGGCGCACTTTCGTTCTTTCACATCTGCTCAAACCTGATCATGCCCCACTGGCGGGCCTGGATGGGTCAATTGGTACCGGATCGAATGCGGGGTCGTTTTTTCGGCCGTCGTAACCGGATCGCCATGTTCACCTCCTTTGTCACCTTTTTTACGGGGGGTCTGCTGCTCACTTTCACCGACGAACACGGGCTGACCTGGGCCGGTTTTGCCCTGCTGTTTACGGTCGCTCTGGCGGGCAGGAGTTTGTCAACGCTGCTCCTGTCACGTATGCACGATGACCACACGCAGCCCACTCTCGGCGAGCGTCACAGCCTCATGCAGTCAATGCAGCATTTGTATTCGCTCTGGGGGGATCAGGCATTTCGTCGATTCAGCATCTTCATGGCGGGCATGCAATGTTTTGTCGCCCTCTCAGGCCCTTTTTTCGCCGTCTACATGCTGCGGGATCTTCAGTTTTCCTACACCCAATTCACCATGAGTACAGGCTCCTCGATTTTGGCTCAGTTCCTGATGCTCCCCTTTTGGGGTAAAGTCTGTGACAAGAAAGGCAACCGTTACGTCATGGCACTGGGCGGCTGCATCATCCCCGTTTTACCACTTCTGTGGCTGTTTTCAGATCATTTCATCTACATTCTGGCCATTCAAGCGCTTGGCGGCATTGCATGGAGCGGCTTTACCCTCGCGAGTGCTAACTATTTATACGACCAGAAGCCCCGAGACATCCATTTCGCCAGCTATGCGGCAATACATGCATCTCTGGGGGCATTGGCGGTATTTATCGGGGCGATGGCAGGAGGGTACATTATCACCTGGCTTCCCGAGGCGATTTCTCTCGCCGGACTCCACCTGCAAATAGAGCGGCCGGTCGCCGTCATCTTTTTACTCTCTACCGTGCTTCGTGCCAGCATCGCCTTGTGGTATCTGCCCAAAGCACCCGAGCTGCGGGTGCTCAAACGCGGTCGCGTGCGTGACTTGGCGTTTCGCATTGCCCGGTTCACACCGATGTCGGGCGTCGTGATTGATGTCATCAACCGGAGAAGACGCGGAACAGATTGAACCCCGCCGCTTTTCGCTGGCACTACCCCGTTATTTTTGCCAAAATGCCGCCTGTGAGGAGCAACCGACAGGATCATGGCGTGGCCAACTTTACCGGGGAGCGCACTACCCGATTATTCAATAAATTAAAGGCGTTTGCCCGGCAAACACCCGTGGGCAAGCGTGACTGGTTTGAGAATCTTACCGGGTTACTGCCCGACCAAAATCGTTTTCGCCCCAAACTGAAAATAAGCCGAAAACAACTGCAGGAGCGCCTGGAGAAAAGTTTCCCCATCGAAAAACCCTTCTGGCAGCGCTTCCTCGTGCGTTTGCATACCCCACGCCTGCTGCTCATGCCGACCAGTAACCGGTTAACCATCGGCTGCGAAGTCTGTGTGGAAATGGCCAGCCCGGAGAGCGCTGCTGAGTTAGTGTCCGGTGCCATTGATCTGTCCTCCGGTATCACCTATAAGCCTGAGCTCGGGTGCTTTTATCTCAGTCATCCAGCTATTCACGCGATGCGCATCAAGGGGCTGCCCTCTCCTGTGATGAATCGATGCAAGGATGTGGTTAACACGCTGGTCATGAGCAAGTTAAACGAGCTCCCCATCTACGAACTCAATGCCACAGAAAGAAAACACCTAGCCCTGAAAAAAGTGCTGAAAGACATAACCATCGGTCAGGAAGAAATCACGCTGTACTTTGGTATCAATGGCGATAAGCAACCCTGACCTGTCTTGTGTGATGGCTTACTGACTGTGTGAACGCTTGCTTCGTGGGTGATCGATAGCTCAGCGGGTGATCGATAGCTGAGTGTGTGACTACCTATGGATCGTGAGTGAACACCAGACTGTCCGGGAAGAAAGCCATCCAGGCGAACCAGAATGCGTCCACGCTCACCAGCGTCTCCCCTTTTTCATTCAGAATAATGCCACTTCGGTTTTCTGCATCAAAGCGCACAACGACCTCGTGATCACCCAGCACATCACGTATTTCGGACTTCCCGGTCTTGCTCAGCTCAACAAAGGGGTACACCTTGGTTTGTCCACCCAAGTGAATACCCAGCACACGCTCTTTCGGGTGGTACTTTCGGTTCGTTGATGATACGGGGAAGTACGTGTATTCACTCAGAGCATATCCAGGATACGGCGAACGACTGTAATCACGCACATGCCCCGTCTCCGGCGAGAGCACCAAGGTATCCGGGTGGGCCTTCTTCCAGGCCGACCACGTCGTGTGTGTTGCCGGCAGTTGCACCAGTGAGTGTCCCTTCAACACGCCGTTTACTGCTTTGCCCTCAATTTGCGACCACAAAGACTCCGTCTGCCGGTCGTACATGAGCAAATCGCTGTTATACAGTAAGCCTGATACACCAAAGCTGAGTGATTTCCCTTCCACATCGGCTTTGAACACCATGCCTGTGCCACAAAGCGGGCAAAAGCTGACGACCAATCGCTCAGAACCAAAGCGATCATTGACCAGTTCATGATAATTTAGAATACCGATGCTGTAGGCTTTTGCCTGGCCGCCATAAAACACGCCGAGCACACGGTCATCCTCCTTCAGAAAGCTGGCCTGATAGGCACGCACATACCTGGGGTCGTCAATGGCTGGAATACCATCACGTGGTGGGCCGCCATGCATGATCTGGTTTGCTGGTACCAGAGGGTCATCAATTTCAAATCCATTGATACTTGCAGCAAGCGTTGAAAAAGGCCAGGCGACCATCGCCAACAACGCTCCCCCCAAACACAGTCCCCGAAACAACCACCGAAGCATAAACCGGTCATAGCAAACAAGTTCCGTTGTCCCTCTCATGGCTGCCTCCCCACGGAATCATATCCATCTAGCTCTAGGACAAGGTCGGCGAAGCAAAGTTCAGAGAAAGATCCGGGTTTTTGCCTATATTTCCTCCGCGACGTTTGAGTAATTGCTCAATATGTGTGCGATTTATCCTACAGAAAGTATGGCAAATCTCCTCTTTTTTGGTGACGCAAAAGTCATATAATTCTTTCCATGCAAGGATGATGCATGAGCAGGGACTACAGGAGGTAACGAACGACCAATGGATTGGTCACAGTCTCTTACGAGGGGCTCTCATGGATGAGAACCCGCCCTGCTTTCATTTACTCAGCGGGAAGCTCTGCACGGGATGTCGCGGAGAGGATCACCGGCACACTTTCATTGTCGCCACAGGAAACGGCGTCACCGGAAGACGCCAATGCGGAAGCAGGCATAGAGGCTTCAACCAATAAACGGTACCCCCCATCCGGCAATATTGCCAGGCTCGCCGAATGAAGCGCTGTGACACTCAATCCCGCAGAAATAAAGTCCTGAACTGTGATGAGCACGCCATTGTTCTGCGCCAAAGGGACAAATTCTCCAGCGTCCCCAGTTTCCGGGTCAAACCGCCAGCCGGTAATCTCCCCGTGCGGCAAGTTCAGTGTGGTTTGATCACCACCGGTCGTCATTCCGGTTAACAGCAGCACCTGACCACCGCCAAGCAGAGCGCTCACAGGGGCCTGATATCTGGGTACGCCTGCATAGGTGGCATCGTTCTTAAGCGGGTCATCACTCATCAGCTGGAGCGCTTCTCCCGTGCCCGTTGAATCCACATAATGCCAGATACGTTGTCGGTATTCGCCAAAGTCATTAGGTGACCGCCCATCCTCCGTATAGAGGTGTAACACACCGTCTGCTACAAAGGCGGTCATGCGCCCGACGAGCCCACCATCTTCCGACTGCACTCGCAGACCGCTTTCAGCCCGAAACCACCGACCATCCATCGAACAACTGGAAGCAATACCCTGTCCGGCACGTGCCAGAGAATCATCAGAATAGAACCAACGTGACGACACCGGTGCGCAGGCGGGCGCGCTCATCAGCGCAGATTCACCTTCCGGGGCGAGCGCAATAATCGCCGGATAACCGACAATGTCCAGCTCCACGACTCCTGCCTGCTCGCGCATCGGTAGAGCACGAGGCGCATCGAATTGAAGCGCGTCCTTGGAGGTTGATACCGCCATCGACCGCTCGCCAGACCCTTCGGAGCGGTGATAAAGATACCAACGGTCTTCAAACTGTCCTATCTCGGGTTGCGATGCACAGGCAACGCGAATCCCGTCGTCGGGTACAAACCGGAACTCGGGAAACGCCTCATCGCTTTCGCTGCCGGTCAAGCCGTCGCCGGTATCAAAGCCCGGGTTCATCTCATTTGAGCCCCCGGACCCCGTTCCGGATCCAACCAAACCGCCACTGCAGCCCGCCAGCACGATCGCCATCCACGTGCTTAAAACGCTGTGTATCAAAGGCATTGGGAATCGTTGCATTTGTTTCATCCGTCTGACTTCCTTGAAGATTTGCGCCCTGCGGCAGTCGCTGATTGATCCGACCCAAGACTGGCCGGCTCTTCGAAGTAATACATACCCAATCCGGCACGCATCATTGGACTGTCTGATTCGCGTGTGCCTGGAGCGCGTGGGTCAGGGGCGGACGAGGGCAGGTCTGGATTGTCCGCATCACGCTCCGCCAGCCACGCGTTATACCGCTTCAGTGTATTGAGAGCGTCTTTCTCGGCCATTTGTTTGAACTCGCGTACAACCTCCGGTGAAAGCCGGTCATACGCCACACTGAGTTGCAACCGGGAACCATTCGGTGGCGCTGTCAGGTTATAACCGATGGTATTCAAAAGATCACTGCCGGCCATCCCCAGTACCTGCAGAATCTGATCATCCAGCGCGACCGGGACATAGGCTTCAGACACCAGCTTGAGCTTCCCCGTATCGGTCACCTCCACTGCTTTCGCGCGCTTCAGTTCATCCAGCACCGCTCGGGCAGGCATATCCCCACTGTAGCGTTTTACCAGCTGGGAAAAACTCCCTGCTTCACCATCAAAGGGGAGCAGGTCCGGCCGTCCGGCCTTGTTAAGGAAGTGCGAATCACTGAGCCAACCACCAATCACACGCGCGGCTCGACTCAACGGCTCAATGTGCCACTCACCGGAAGATTGCTCAGCGAGCAGGCGATTGACATCTTTCCGGTGAATCCCGGTCAACACACAAATTCGCGCAATAGACTGTTTGCGGCCAGGAATCTGAAATTCTTTCTCCGCGACATCCACGTAAGCCTTTTTTGCAATCTCTGCAAATTCCGCATAGGACAATCCCTGCTGCAACAAGACTCGCACCAAGGGGCGTAGCAGCTTAAACACGGATTGAATCAAACTTGCTCGTATTTCTGACATCAGGGCGTGAGGCTTCCACTCATTTAAAATATGGAATGTATTCCAAAATTATTAAAATATCAAATCTTAGAAGGCAGAATCATTCTAGCGAAATTCATGGCACTTTTCACTTGATAAAGTCATTTTTATGGAATATATTCCAAATCATGAAATCATTTATGGAAATTTTTCCACATTTCTCACGATAATGGTTTCACTCTCGCGTTAATTTGATTAGGATGTAATCAATACAAAAAAGGACAGGACCATGATCACGTTTTTACCCATTCCCCGGCAGCCTCGCCCCATCCCCAAGCTGCCGATTACAATGAAACTATCCCGTCTGGCGACTGCCCTGACGGTTGCTGTATCCGGCTTTTTAGCCGGCTGTAACGGCGGTTCGGGTAGCGCATCCACCCCCGAAGAGAACAGTGCGAGCGCTGCAAGTGTCAAGCTGATACAAGGTGATGCCGCCGCTCTGGAAACTTACATTAAAGAGGGTTTACGCCGAACCACGGGCAGCGCAGTTTTAGATCCAAACGAGCTTGTCACTGTGGGTGCAGATGATGGCGTGGGAGCAGACACCCCTGAAGCCGGGGATACCAGTGGTGATGGCGCCCGGTTTTCTGACACCAACACACAGGTCGCGGGTGTAGACGAAGCCGATCTGGTGAAATACGATGGCGAGTACATTTATATTGCGGCAAACCAACAGGTATACACGGTCTGGGGCTCACCACAGGCATTCGATACAACGTCGGACGCTTCGGAAACCCCCATTCCCGTAGAAGCCGACGGTGGTATCGGTGATGGCGCCCCCCCGCTCATGGAGTCGTCTGATCCTATGCCGGTGGAACCTGATGGCGGCATCGGGGACGGCGCAGGCCCCATTCCGGATTCATCAGACCAGGACCGGTTAGTCGAAGCCGACGAACCCTTTGCGCCCACGCCCTACCCCGAAGCAACCAGTACCATTCGCATCCTGCGCACACACCAGGGTACTGCCCCCGGTACCACCGAGGTGAACCGCATCGAGCTGGGTAACGCGCAGTTTATCGAGGGTCTTTACCTCCAGCAGAGTGGCACACAAAAGCAGCTCGCCGTGGTGGGCAGCGACCAGAACTTCTCCTGGGGCAGCTGGTTCCGCTACGACTACTGGGGAGGAACCTCCGTTTCGGTCAGCCTCTATGACGTAAACACGCCGGAAAATGCGGCAGTCACGTGGTCCACGACCATTGATGGCGCACTGATCGACAGTCGTCGGGTCGGAGACATGCTCTATGTGGTCACCCGGTATGTGCCCAACATTCCCGAACTGGAATGGTACGCAGTGGATGAGACGACACTGGCTGCCAATAACCGCCTGATCGACGATCTGCCGCTGGAAAATCTGTTGCCCACTTACCGCACGACCCATCGAGACAGCGCTCCCTTGGTTGACGCGAGCCAATGCTTCGTGCCGGACTCAGAAAACGACGAACATTTTGCGCCTGCGCTAGTCACCGTTTCTGCCATCAACTTGAACCAGCCAGACACACTCACATCAACGTGCGTTGCAGGTTACAGCAGCGGGATCTTCTCCTCAATGCAGGCCCTGTATGTGTTCAACGACCAATGGAACAACGATACCGCGGTGCATAAGTTCGCCTACAGCGATCAGAAAACAGAATATCGCGGCAGCGGCACCATTCCGGGCACACTGGGATGGCGCTCCCCGGCCTTCCGGCTCGGCGAAAAGGACGGTGCGTTGATTGCGGTTTCCACAGAGTTTCCGGATGCCGGCGTGGTAGATCCCGTTGAACCCATGTTTCTGGAGGACGTACCGGTCAAGGATGACCAATCCACGTCGGAAACAGAGGTTGCGCCAGCCTACCCTGTGCACAGGGTGACCGTACTCAAAGAGGGAAGCAACCTTGAGTTGACACAGGTAGCACAGATTCCCAACGCGGTAGACACCACCCCCATCGGCAAGCCCAATGAGGATATCTATGCCGTGCGTTACAACGGCGATCGAGGCTACATTGTTACCTATCAGAAAACCGACCCGCTCTACGTGGTGGATCTGACAAACCCGACACAACCCAAAGTGACCGGCGAGCTGCATGTGGAGGGCTATTCCGACTACCTGCATCCCGTAGGCGACTACCTGATCGGCATTGGCAAGTCTGCGCAGATTGCCGACGGAACCGCCTGGTATCAAGGGGTACAACTCGGCCTGTTTGATGTCAAGGACATCACCGCACCGGCGTTAATCAATCAAACAAGCATCGGGACGCGTGGCACCGAAACAGACGTCAGTTTCACCCATAAAGCGTTCTCATTCCTCTCTCTCGGAGAAGACCAGTATCGAATGGCATTTCCTGTGCAGTTGCATACCGGTCCTCAAAAGCACCCCTCCGATTGGACGGAATGGAAGCTCACCGGCCTGTACCTCTATGACCTGAGCCTGAATGCCTCCGCTCCTTCGCTGCAGGGCGCAGGCGTGGTCACTGCCGACGTGGCAACCAATCCGGGAGATTACCCGAACTGGGTGGATGTGCAGCGCGGTATTCTTCACGAAGACAGCATCTACTATGTCTACGGTGATCGGGTACTGTCTGCCAACTGGCACACACCTGATGAGGTCGAAAAACAATAAACTTTGCCACCATTGCCCCTGATTCTCAGGGGCTAATCTCCTCCTGTCTGGTTTGCAGTTCTGCCGCCCTTGACTAGTCTTTGTTCAACCCTGACTAAAACATTCAGCAACGGAGAGTCCAGATGAGCGAGCAATCCAAAGCAGATTCCTTCCACCCTGAATCGCTATTCCAGCCCAACAGCCTCAATCTTAATGTGCGCGGTATGCCACCATCGGCCACACTCCGCATCAATGAGCTGTCCAACGCGCTTAAACAACAAGGCAAGAAGATATATAAACTGGGACTGGGTCAATCCCCCTTCCCTGTCCCCGAGCAGGTCGTAGACGCACTGAAAGCGCACGCACACGAAAAAGATTACCTGCCGGTCAAAGGCCTCGCCGCCCTGCGCGAAGCCATCGCGGGCTATCTTCACAACAAGCTGGGCGTGGCCCGTACGGGCGATGAGGTGATTATCGGGCCAGGCTCCAAGGAACTGTTGTTCATCCTTCAACTTGCCTATTATGGTGACTTGATCATTCCGCAGCCCAGCTGGGTATCCTACGCCCCTCAGGCGAAAATTATCGGACGAAATATTTATTGGCTGCCCACCACCGCAGAAAACAACTGGCAGCTCACGGCCGAAGAACTTGAAAACGCCTGCCAAAGCGATCCCACGCGCCCGCGCCTGCTGATTCTGAACTACCCGAATAACCCCACAGGCTGCACCTATTCAGAGGCACAACTCACCGCGCTGGCGCAGGTGGCGAGAAAGTATCAGGTGATCGTGCTGTCCGATGAAATCTATGGTGAACTCAATTACGAAGGCAACCACCAGTCCATTGCTGCCTGGTATCCGGAAGGCACGATCATCAGCACGGGTTTAAGCAAATGGTGCGGCGCAGGCGGCTGGCGTCTAGGCGCGTTTGTTTTTCCCCCCTCACTCTCACCACTCCTGGATGCGATGGCCACTATCGCGAGTGAAACCTTCACGGCAACAAGCGCACCTATCCAATATGCCGCCATTACAGCGTTCAAAGGCAGCCCGGAAATTGACCAGTACCTCACCACCAGCCGGAAAATTCTGCGCCACCTAGGCGGCTATATTCATCGTCGTCTCGTTGCTATGGGGCTCACCTGCAATGCGCCAGAAGGCGCGTTCTACCTGTTCCCGGGCTTTGATGCGTACGCGCTCCAACTTGCTAAACGCGGAATTCATGATGGACCTGCCCTCTGTCGTGCACTGCTGGAGGAAACGGGTGTTGCGATGCTGCCCGCCGCCGACTTTGGCTTTGCGGATAATTTTCTTACCGTTCGCATGGCGTTTGTGGATTTTGATGGCACAGACGCATTGAACGAAGCCGAAACACACTATGCAGATTCAGCATTGGATCAAGCTTACCTGGATAAAATCTGCCCCAATCTCGTTGGCGCGATGGACCAAATGGAGAATTGGCTTAAAAGGCTGTAACCAACACTGCCGGCAAGAAAGAGTCGATCAAATCTTTGATCCACAGCAATCAGTTCTCCTTCAAACCTCCATAGACTTAATTGGAAAATAAGTGTGGCGTTTTGAAGGAGTTTCTATGGCAACTATCCAATTTCTCGGTGCAGCGCAAGAGGTGACCGGCTCTTGCCACCTGCTGGACTCACCCGCTTGCGGAAAAATTCTGCTGGACTGTGGAGCTCACCAGGGCGGTGACGCCGTCGACCGTTACCAGAACGAACGCTTCTCCTTTAATCCGGGAGAGATTCAGGCCGTCATTCTGTCGCACGCCCACCTGGATCACAGCGGCCTCCTCCCCAAACTTGTTCATTACGGATTCAGAGGCCCGATCTACTGCACCGAGGCCACCGCCGACCTGCTCGAAATCATGCTGATGGATGCTGTCGGTTTGTACGAGCGTGACCTGGAAAAGGAAAACATTCGACGCGCAAGAAAAGGCAAGCCAGAGCTTAAACCGGAGTATGTGCGGGCCGATGTGGACAAAACATTGAAGCTGTGCAAAACAGCACTCTATAACAAACCGGTAAAACTCTCGGACAAAGCCACCCTCACCTTTCTGGATGCCGGGCACATTCTGGGCTCATCCATCGTGCAACTGGACCTGATGGAAAAAGGCAAGAGCAAACGATTGATTTTTTCCGGTGACCTGGGCAAGCGTAATACCGTGCTTCTCCACGATCCTGCCACACCAACCGCCGCAGATATCGTTCTTATGGAAGGCACCTACGGTAACCGCGATCATCGCCCCTTGGAGAACACCATTCAACAGTTTGGCGAATTGCTGGATGAAGCTTGGGACCGAGGAGGGAACATTATCATCCCGGCATTTGCGGTTGGGCGCACTCAGGAATTGTTGTTTTATCTGGGTAAGCTGCACAGCCAGGGTAAGCTCGACAACTGGCAAGTGATTTTAGACAGTCCCATGGCGATCGAAGTGACCAAAGTGTATGACCGCTGGCTCCATACGCTGGACTGCGAAGGCATTAAAGGTTTGTGTGAAGGGGATAAGTCCCTGCTGAAAAACTTTTTACCTCACCTCAAGCTGACGGTTTCCCCGGAAGAATCCATGGCGATCAATAAAATCAAGCAAGGCGCATTGATCATCGCCGGAAGTGGTATGTGCACAGGGGGTCGCATCCGCCACCATTTCAAACAACGCATCTGGAATGAAAGAAACACGATTGTATTTGTCGGCTTTCAGGCACGAAATACCTTGGGGCGCAAATTGGTGGACGGCCTAAAAACCGTTCGCCTGTTCAGTGAGGAATACGTGGTCAAAGCGCAAATCGAAACTTTAGGCGGTTTCTCAGCCCATGCGGGGAAAACCGAACTTATGGCCTGGGCCGCCAACTTCCCGGCAGAGACCCAGTTTGCACTGGTGCATGGCGAGCCGGAAGCGCTGGATGCCCTTTCCGATGCACTGTGGGAAACTCACCACATCAATGCCGCCATCCCGAGCAAGGAAGACACACTCGTCTTTTAAGGAGCAGTTATGTCAAACGAAACACCCGCTATTCATCTACCGGAGAAGCCACACAGTCTGCCATCTGAACAGGTGCTGCAATCATTAGGCACATCGCAGGAAGGCCTTTCCGTGGAAGAAGCGACTCATCGCTTGGCGAAGTATGGTGAAAACACCCTGCAAAGCGGGCATGTGACGCCTGCTTGGGTGCGCTTTGCCCGCCAGTTTAAAAATGTGCTGATCTACGTGCTCATCGTGAGCGCCGGGATCAGCATGCTGTTAGGGCACTGGCTGGATGGCGGCGTTATATTGGGGGTTGTCCTCATCAACGCGATCGTTGGCTTTGTCCAGGAAGGTAAGGCGGAATCTGCGCTGCGAGCCATTCTCAATCTGGCACGATCTAACTGTCTGGTCTACCGTGGCGGAAACCAAATCAGCATCGACAGTCAGAGCCTCGTACCCGGAGACATCGTCAGTCTGCAGGCGGGAGACAAGATTCCAGCCGACCTGCGCATTATCTACTGTAAGGACTTACGCTGCGACGAGTCGTCGTTAACCGGCGAATCCCAGCCGGTGGGGAAACGGGAATCCCCCGTTGAAGCAGAGGCCGTACTCGCTGAACGCAAGAATATGGCGTATATGGGCACCATGGCAACCTATGGCGTGGCACGAGGGGTTGTCTGCCGCACCGGCCAGGCAACTGAGATCGGCCAGATAAACACGCTGGTGCAGCAAGCCGTACTCCCTGTCACCCCGCTGCAGAAGCAACTCGCTGCCTTTGCCAAGCAACTGAGCATCGGCATCGTGTTTCTTTCTCTGGCCGCCATGTTGTTCGGCATGTTTGTGCATGACTTCTCCTTTGGCGAAATGTTTCAAGCCGCCATTGGTATCGCCGTAGCCTCCATACCCGAAGGGCTTCCCGCGATTGTTACCATTACGCTCGCCATCGGCGTCCAGCGCATGGCCCAGAATAAAGCGCTCGTAAGGAGACTCCCTTGCGTTGAAGTACTGGGATCGGTAGACGTGATCTGCTCCGACAAAACCGGCACGTTAACCACCAACGCCATGACCGCACGCGCATTGGTCACCGCAGAAAGCGCCTATAAAGTGAGCGGCGAAGGTTATCGCCCGGAGGGCGGATTTCATGCAATCAATGATGGCGATGTTCCACTGGAAGCCAACCCACTCGTCAATCAGGCTGCGCTGATCGCCCTTCTCTGCAACGATGCCAGTTTGAGCCACGAGGGCAATGACTGGCACTTGAACGGCGACCCGACGGAGGGCGCTCTGCTTATTATGGCCATGAAGCATGGATTGGCGAGTGGTGAAACCAAACGCCTCTGGCCGAGAATCGATGAGATTCCCTTCGAAACACAAAAGCGTTATATGGCGACGCTGCATCACAACACAGACGGCGAAAAACTCCTCGCCATCAAAGGCGCACCTGACCGGATTCTGAATTATTGTACGAAACAGCGAGGCGTTAAGGGTGTCGAGCCGATTGATGCCCAATACTGGCAGACAGAGCTCGAAAAGGTGGCCGTCGCCGGCATGCGGGTGATGGCGCTGGCAGAGCGCTCATGGAACGATGCCGATCACAGTCTCTCTCACGCATTGGTGGAAGGCGAACTCACCATCGTTGCGCTGGTCGGGATCAGTGATCCACCTCGCCAGGAGGCCATCAGCAGCATCCACGCCTGCAATCAGGCAGGCATTCGGGTCAAAATGATCACCGGAGACAGTCCGGTCACTGCACGTGCTATCGGGCGGGAGTTGGGACTGAATGCGGACAATGCACTCACCGGTGCAGAACTGGACAGCATGACACCGGAAGCACTTGCCGATGCCGCAGAAAAATCGGATATCTTCGCGCGCACCAGTCCTGCAAACAAACTCCAACTGGTTCAGGCACTCCAGAGCCGAGGACATATCGTCTCCATGACCGGTGACGGGGTGAACGACGCGCCGGCGTTGAAAACTGCCGATATCGGCGTCGCCATGGGTAAAAAAGGTACGGACGCTGCTAAAGAAGCCTCCGATATCGTACTCACGGATGACAACTTCAGCACCATTGCCAAGGCTGTGGAAGAAGGCAGAACCGTCTACGACAATATTGTTAAAAGCATTCTGTTCATATTGCCAACCAATCTGGCGGAAGCCTGTGTCATCATTTTCGCCATTCTCGCAGGGCGTATGCTGCCCATTACCCCCGCCCAGATATTGTGGGTTAACATGGTCACCGCCGTCACACTGGCCCTGGCCCTGGCCTTTGAGCGATCAGAAGGCAGCGTGATGCAACGGCCACCACGTGCACCCAATCAGGGGTTAATCACACCAACCCTCCTGATTCGTCTCCTGATCGTCGGATTGGGCGCAGCTTTCCTCATTTTCTGGCAGTTTTCCAACTACCGCAATGCCGGTGCAGACCTTGAGCTGTCCAGAACCATGGCCGTCAACACGCTGGTGATGATTGAAGCCTTTTACCTGCTGAATTGTCGCAGCCTCACACACTCCGTGTTTTCGGCGCGGCAATTGCACAATCTGCTGCCGTCACTTTCGGCGATCCTGGGCGTGCTCTGCGTACAACTCGCGTTCACTTATCTACCGGTCTCACAAGCCACCTTCGGTGTTTCCTCACTCTCGGTAGCTGACTGGCTCAATGTGATCCTTTTTTCGCTTCCTGTGCTTTTTGTGGTAGAAATAGAGCGAGTAGTGCAATACCGACTGCGAACACCATTCATGCTTCAAGAAAAGGAACAGACCTGAGTTATGGTACCTACGGATGACAAACTGATTCATAATCTGCAATCAGTTATTCGACGATGCGTCAAGGTCATGGCGGTGCTCATGACGTTCGTGATTTGCATGGGCGTCATAGATATCGCCTGGTTCATCTACCAGAAACTGGTGACTGCGCCCATCCTGATTCTCACCATGACAGACATGCTCGCGACCTTTGGTGCGTTTATGGCCGCTTTGATCGCCATCGAAATCTTCGTCAATATCACCATCTATCTTCGGGATGAAGTTATTCATGTCAAAATTGTGGTGGCCACCGCACTCATGGCAGTTTCACGAAAGGTCATTATACTGGACCTTAAGACCGTCACAGACATGCAGATATTGGGGCTGGCAGCGTTAGTCATTGCACTCAGCGTGGGATATTGGCTAGTGAGACAACTGCCCAGCTTCCAGCTGTTCCCCAGGCCTACGGAACCGGAACAACCACCCGTGACCGAAAAGCCGACAGAGTAAACTGCTCAGAATCAACGCTCGATACACTCAACAAGGGGCATTCAAATGAAACGCTTTACAAATATTTTATGTATTGTTGAACCTGAAAATTTCTCTGAAACAGCGTTAACCCAAGCGCTCAATATTGCAACAAACCACCAGGCGAAAATTACTGTTGCATGCTTCATCAAACCCCTTGGGCCCTGGAAAACTTGGTTTAAAACACGGGAAGACTTTAACAGCGCGCTTTCACACGCGGCCATCCAAAAGAAACAGGCACTGGAGGCATGGGTTGGCCAATCAGCACCTTCAGAAAAAATCGACGTCGTCGTAGGCCACGGCACCCTTTTTATCGAAGCAATACAGCGCGTGATTGCGCACCAGCATGACTTGGTCATCAAATGCAGTGACGACATAGACTGGCTGGATCGCCTTTTTGGAACCGATGACATGCACCTACTTCGTAAATGCCCTTGCCCCGTATTGATGCTGAAACCCGGACAGTCCGAACCGTTTAAGCGTGTGCTCGCAGCGGTGGACGTTTCGGATGATGAAATAGAGTCAGACGAGGCGCAATCTGCCCAGGAAAGCCTCAACCTGAAAATTCTGGATTATGCATCCCTATTCTCGGTAGATGAATTCACCGATCTGCATGTCGTGAGCATCTGGCAAGCCTATGCGGAAAGCTTTTTAAGAGACAGCGGCTTTGCTCAACTTCCGGACGATGAAGTGAACAAATATGTGGAAGACGCCCGGCTGACCTACGCAGCAAATATCAATGAGCTGCTTGACGCCATGAAGAAAAGTGTTGGGGAAAAAGCCTTTTCGTTTATACGCCCTCAAAAACACTTGATCAAAGGGGACGCGGCTAAGGAGATACCAGTGCAGGCAAAGGCCTTGCAAACAGATCTTATTGTGATGGGAACGGTGGCTCGCACCGGCATTCCCGGCTTGATCATCGGCAACACCGCCGAGTCAATTTTAGAGCAGGTACACTGCTCTGTGCTGGCAGTAAAACCGGATCATTTTCACTCCCCGGTCGAAACACCATAACCCAACTCAGGATTTACACACTTAGATGAGTTACGAAAGAAATCCGCCTAGAATCTTCCCTACTGCCGCAGAGGATGTTGACCGCGCGAGAAACGAAACCAACAGCACCGCGCAAATCCAGTCTCCGTCCTACAAGCTTGCATTTGATGATCACAACTTTATTCTGCGTGATGAAATGCGCCCGGTACGACTACTACTGGAACTCAGCAAACCGGATCTCATCATGCGTGAGCATGGCATCCAAGACACTGTCGTGGTCTTTGGCAGTGCCCGGTCGCCGTCACTTGAGGCAGCAGATACGGCCTATCAAGAGGCCAACAATTTACCGGATAATACGCCTGAAAAAGCAAAACGTCTAAAGCAGGCAACTAAATTGCTGGAGCACGCTGGCTATTACGAACAGTCACGTACTTTCTCGAGGTTACTCACAGAAAAAACTGCTCGTGATTTTGGAAAGCCCATTCATATTATCACCGGCGGAGGCCCAGGCATTATGGAGGCGGCCAACCGAGGCTGTGCAGAGGCCAGTGGAAAATCCATCGGCCTAAATATAGTCCTTCCAAAGGAACAGACACCCAACCCCTACATCACCCCGGAACTGTGCTTCCAATTCCACTATTTTGCCATGCGCAAAATGCACTTCCTTATGCGCGCTAAAGCGCTCGTTGCCTTTCCTGGCGGCTACGGCACGCTTGATGAGTTGTTTGAAACGCTAACACTGATACAAACAAAAAAAATAGCCCCCTTACCTGTAATTCTGTTTGGTCGGGAATACTGGGACAGAATCATTCATTGGGAAGCCTTGGTCGAAGAAGGCATGATCAGTGAAGAGGATTTAGCACTGTTCCAATATGCCTCTGAACCGGGGGAAGCCGTTGATATCATCATAAAATTTCTTCAGTCTCGATGAAAATTTCGGCGCAAATATCCATTCGCTTTACCCGCGCTTTCGGGATAGACTCTGTCCCCTGATCCGCATTTGCCTGTCTGGCTTTTACACACCCGTTTTCAGGAGACCTCTATGACTGCACTAATTGACTTCACCCTGGACCAGGGGATTGCCGAGATCCGTCTGAACAATGGCAAGGTCAACGCGATATCCCACGAAGTGATTGACGCCTTTCACGCGGCACTCGACCAGGCCGAAGAGGCGGGAGCGGTGGTCATCATTACCGGACAAACCGGCATTTTTTCAGGCGGTTACGACCTGAAAACCATGCAGAAAAGCCTGCCTGACGCACTGAACCTGGTGAAAGCGGGCTCCAGTTTGTCCCGGCGCTTACTGGCGTTTTCCACCCCCATCATTGCCGCATGTGAGGGACATGCGATTGCCAAAGGCGCTTTTTTGCTGTTGTCGTCTGATTACCGTATCGGCGCGCAAGGCCCATTTAAAATCGGGCTGAACGAAGTGGCCATTGGCATCACCATGCACTATGCAGGCATCGAATTAGCCCACAACCGCCTGGCAATCCCGTACTTTGAGCGCTCAGTCAATACCGCTGAAATTTTTGATCCGGAGCAAGCGCAAAACGCCGGCTTTCTGGATGAACTTGTTGAGCCCGCCTCGGTGCTGAGCCGCGCACAGGAAGTGGCTGCACATTACCGGGATACGTTGAACATGAAGGCGCATCACCAAACCAAACTCAAATCCCGGGAAGGCTTTCTGGCCGCACTCGATGAGGCCATCGAGCGCGACGAACAGGGTTCGTTGTAAAACGTCCCTGATCGTCACAAAACACAACTAGTGTTTGTGGGAGGAAGAGTGGTCCATAGCGCGCTCTTCCTGTTCACCCGCGTCCTGCCGCACTGGCAAAGTAACAGTCATGGGATCACTTTCCGCAAACTCCAATCGCAGCGTTACATGATCATCCAGGGTAAGAGGCTTTTTTAATCCCATCATCATGATGTGCAGACCGCCCGGCGACAGTTCGACGCGCTGATGCATGGGTAATGACACCTGCTGAACCTGCTGCATCTTCATCATGCCATTAGACATATCCATCGTATGCAGCTCGACTTTGTCTGCCTGCTCAGAGCTCACCCCAACGAGTGTATCGCTACTGTGTGAATGATTCGTCAGCGCAAGATAGGCGGCCGTCACAGAAGAAACGGGGGGCACCAGACGCACCCAACCATCAGAATACTCGATGGCGGAGGTATTGTTTCTGTCCATTACCATTCGATCGCCAGCAATTTCATCTGCCGAGAGCACACCGCCCCCGAGCAAAACGCCGGCAAGCGCACACTGCACCAGGAAAGTTCGTGGTTTTACCATATCAAAACGTCCGATTTAGTTAGAAAGCGTTCCTTCATCCGATCCTGTTGACTCCAACGCGGGCACCCAGACCTCTATTTGAAAGTCACCGGTGATTGGCTTGCCCAACAACGCATGAATGCGCGTCTTTTTGTCTGGCGCTGTTCGCCAGCCGTGTGGCGTCATCATGAGCAGTGCGTCCAGATCTTCCGGTTCATTCATGGTGAACCGGAAGCTGAACCGATCGCGCTGAATACACCGAAAACCCGGGCCGAGTTCCGCATCGACAGAGAACGGTTTCTGTCGAACCTCATCGTACAAAACCGAGCGTAATTCCTGAAGGTGATTCTCTGCAGCTCCCGCCACGACCAAACGGCCCTCGGGTTGCAAAACACGCAGAAATTCTGCTGGCATCAGCCGTGAGAACACACACAGCAACACATCGACTGCGTTCGTTTGAACTGGAATATCCGCGCCACTGGCGACCATCCAGCTCATGTTCTCGAAACGTTGATTTCGCCGACAAGCGGCCAGGATCGCTTCTTTTGAAATGTCCAACCCGATCCCTTTGGGGGTGTATTTCCATACCCCGGAATCCGCCGACGCCTCCAGCGCACTCATCAATCCCAGGGTGTAATACCCTTCACCACATCCCACATCCAGAAACAGCGATGGCAGTATTCGCTCCCCGGTGTTGCCTTGCAGGGTGTTTTCAATAACGCGTTGCAGGAAAGGCGCATAATACCCCTGATTCAGGAAAGCAGAGCGCGCCAGCACCATCGCTCGATCATCCCCCGGATTTTTCGACTTCTTCCGATGGCTCATCAAAAGATTGACATACCCTTGCCGGGCCAGATCATAGGCGTGCCCCTCCGCACAGCGGTATACGCGCTCTGTGAGCGCCAGGGGAGACTTACAGACCGGGCAGGCCAGAGAAAATTCAGGCACCTTACTCATTCATTACCGTGTCTTTGGCTTCCCCTTCAAAATACTTGTCACTGGCTTCCCATAATTCCGGCGACTCGCGGAGCTGGGACACCTGATTCCAGGCACGCTGGGCAAACTGGGGATACTGCTCAAAAAACTGATTGGAAAAAGCAAGATAATAGTGTTTGTCGGTGATATAAGGCATCAGCATGGAAATGTTCGGTTCAATCAACCCGGCCACCTGTCCCTGAATGTCTTTCAGTACCTTCCTGGCATGTAAATCCGGTGCGGCAACCAGAATATCCTTTTCACCTCGCTGAAGCGACTCAAAGCACCCTGCCAGCGTATCCGACTCTACAATCTGCGAAGAAAGCTTTTTCATTTCCGGCAGGATAGACGATTCTGACGACACAGAGATGGGCCCCAGTGCCTCGGTGATTTCCCCATTCCAGGGTACCGAAACGCCTTTTCGCTGAAACAGTGCCCACCGCTCTGTAAACATGCGTTTGGATACGTCAATTTCATTCCCGTTTACCGGGAACTTGGCAATCGAATTGTGGTGAAAATCGAACGAGAACATCGCCACCCCATTGATAACGTTGTTCTCAAGATCGGCAATGAGTTCATTGTAAGGCTTTCGCACCAACCGAATCGTCACACCCAGATCCCGATTGAGTAAGGCCATGCCTTCCGCAATCAATCCAGGCTTGATACCGTTGATGGTTTCACCTTGCGTCGTGGTAAACGGGAACTGGTGTTCACTGGTCATGCCCAACACCAGCATGGGGGGCGTTTGGGTTTGTGTCTCTGCGAAATCATAGCGCGTCACTTCGCCCGTTTCGGCGATGTGGAGTTCCCCGGTGAGCAACTTCCGCTTTAATGCCTCCAGGCGCTGCTTCACTTCGGCTGGAATCAGCGGTGCATTGTGCTCATCCATGGTGATATCGACCGCGCCCTGGGCCACACCCAAATGCTTGACCCGACTGACCCAACGCCCTTTTTGATGACTGAGCAAAGCGACATACACCGCATGGTCCAGCTTTTTCACTACCGACGTCAGCACTTTACCCGGGCGAAGGCCGTCCTGATTCGTGTCGACGCCAATCACCAGCTTGCCGCTCTCTGCGGCTGTATCAATTGCTCCTATCCCTGCACCACCGGTCGCAGGGAAAAGAATGTCCACACCTTCATCAATCAACGATTGCGCGGCTTTGGACGCCAGCGACCGGCTCTCCCAGGGACTTACCAGCGAGCGTTCGTCTTCTCCGATCAGATTCTCGATATAGGTTGAAAGCAATTCAGCGTCTTTGTTCGCGAACTTCAATCCCGCTTCAAACCCGTTACGAAACTTCTGTATGACCGGCACATCCATTCCGCCGATAAATCCAAATCGCGTGGAAGGAGACACTTCCGCCGCAAGATAGCCCGCAAGGAACGCGCCTTCCTGTTCGTGAAACAGCACCGAATACACATTGGATGCGGACACGGTGTAATCAATGGCGATGAATGTGGTTTGGGGGTATCGCTGAGCAATCTGCTGCACTTTGTCGGCGACACTGAATCCGGGCACTACGATGGGATCAAACTTATCCAGCGCGAGTTTTTCCAGGGTAGCGCTATACTTTTGCAGATCAGGCTCGGTTTCCATGCGATAGTCAACGCCGCGTTTGTTCTTGAAAGTATCCATCCCCCGTAACAAAGACTCATTAAATGCCTGGTCTTTTAATACCGAAGAGTTAAACAGAATCGCCGGTCGGAATTCCGCTGTTGCCGCCATCAGCGATGGCGACCATCCTGCCAGTATAAAACCAGCAGCCAATATCGTTCGAATCAACCCAAAATACTTCACTTTTGCCCAACCAAAAAAATGACACATGCTGTTGGAACCGTAGCATACAATAATCAACTGATAAGCGGAACACTTGTGTGACACCCTTTAAGCAGGCCAGAGGGCAAGAGCCTTCTATACGATGTCACGACAATCTCGATCAAGAAAACTGACTTGACCAGCGAGGTTAAAAATTCAACAATGCTAGTAGAGGTATCCCGAAAGGTGATTCTTTGATACACAAAATGTATGGCAGTTCTACACAACAACAAAAATACAGGAGAAATGTGCATGAGTTTTGGCAGAGCACTGGGGCTGATTACTCACCCCATTCTTGAATGGAAATCTATTCGTCTGGAAAGTGAAAAAAGCGACCAATCCCCTTTTGGTCACGTGGTGATACTCGCGCTGATACCTGCGGTGGCTAGCTATATCGGGTCCACCATCACAGGATGGCAAATCGCCGGAGGTGATCCGGTGCGCCTTACCCCCACAAGTGCCATGATATTGTGTGTCTTGTTTTACATTGCTATGAACTGTGGCGTTTTCATCATGGGCAAATTCATTGATTTCTTCGCGGGCACCTATGGCGTTACCGATGGCAAATCACGCGGCTACACCCTTGCTGCTTACGCGGCGTCCCCCTTGTTTATCGCCGGAGTCGCAGCGGTTTATCCTTCTATCTGGGTGGTATTACTCGTTGGCATCGCCGCGATGGGCTATGCCGTCGTGCTGCTGTATCAGGGGCTTCCCATCGTAATGGGCATCCCGGAAGAACGCGGATTCATGTTTTCCAGTGCCGTGATGACTGTGGGTTTGGTGATGCTCGTTTCGCTTTTTGCTGCGACGGTCATCATCTGGTCGGTGGGTTTCAGCCCGGTCTATATCGAGTAACCCTCACACAGCCTTTCACCGTCCGTCCGCTGCTTCGGCTCAAGCCAGTGCAGCGGAGCGGGCCTTTTGAGATTCAACCGCCAGATTCAGCTTCGCAACTTCACGTTGTCATAGATGGCCGCCACTTCCTCAAAACGCACTATCAATGAATGTACGCTGTTTGAGTAGGTATCATGCAAGTGATATTTATAACGAGTTTGGGCATTGCCCTGCAAAAACAACTCATACTCTTTGGATAACTCTCTCACGTCACTTGTGGATTCTTTGCTCCACACAGCATGAAACGGCCCAAGCACAGCGCCGCCTTTCATACAGATGGTCACTTCATGATTGGATAACGCATCATTACTCAGCTGCATCACACACCTCCCCTCACGCGGAAATTTTGTTGACTAACTCAGTATAGACTGCCAATGCGTGGAGACACGAATCCATGATTTGCTCCGGTTGATCGCAGATATTCTTATCGCTCACCACCCCGAACTGCACTTCGCCTCCATAACTCACCATGCTCAACCCCAATCCCACATCACCGGTTTGCGGCACCCAAAACATTTGTTGACGCACAGCGCGGCCCGCGAGGTATCGGCGTTCACGGGTGCCTGGCACATTGGAAAGCACCGCCGAGACCTTGTTACTGTAGAGATTCAGGACATTCTGCTGGATCGATCTGGGGAGCAATCCAGCCGCATAGAGCATCCCAAACGACATGACCGGCTGGGGGGACGACTTCAGAAGGGCGGTATCCTTCCTGAGCTGAAAGAGACGATCCAGCGGGGAATCCAGCCCCACAGGCAGTGGAACAAATATCGTACCAAACTGATTTCCCAGCGCTTTACTTTGTTCCTGCTCGCCCTGCCGAAGATTGACCGGCACAGCCACATGAATCACCTTGCCATCAATCGCCTCACCGCGCCCGATGAGATATTCGCGCAATGCTCCCGACATAATCGCCAGCAACACATCATTCACCTTCCCCCCCAGGACCAACGCTATGCGTTTGATTTCATCCAGCGGCACGGGGTCCGACCAGGCACAACACTTTTGGCTGGTCAAAGGCGGTTTCAACTTGCCCAGGCTGTCGCCCGGCATGAGAGACAGGCGTGACAACTCACCAATCGCTTTCACAGTATCTTTGGCATATTCACTCAGCACCGTGGGGTCTCTCAGGATGTGCAAGCCCTCCTCAGAAGCTTTTGCACTGAACTGCATGGTCTTTTCCGCCGTGTGCCAGGCCAGGTCTACCATTTTCTGATAAAACGGCAACGGGTAGGCATTCGCCCCGCCATTGGCTTTCCGGAAAGGCGGCGATGCTGGTGTACTGGAGGCCTCCTCCGGGTGGGTATCCGTCAGGTGGTCAAACACTTTGATCAGTGACACGCCATCCGCATAGCTGTGATGCACTCGCAGAAAAACCGCACTCCCGGCGTCATACCCCTGAATCAGTTTGATCTGCCACAAAGGTTTACGCGGGTCCAAGGGCCGACTCACGTGCTGGCCAACGTACGCCTGCAGACTGGCTTTTGTATCGGTGGTGAGCCTGACTTCTTCAATGTGTTCTTTCAAATCAAACAGTGGGTCATCTTCCCAGTAGTGCACACCCATGTGCTCAACCGGTCGTTGTTTGAACCGGTCAAAACTGAGCAGGCGCTGCTTCAGCAATTGGCTCAGCGAAGCCTCATCCAGCTGATCCGTGATGATCAAGGCATTGATAATCATCGGATTTGTGGCGGAATCCATTCGCAACCAGGCATGATCGACACCATTGACCCATTCGCCAGCCCGCCCTGACGCACCTTCAAATGATTTGTTCACCCCACGCTTCCTTTTTTCAGCATCCCGGAACCTTTCATTATGAAACAATTCAGACATATGTTGTAACAAAATTTAACACGCCTTTTGAAAACGCTGTTTTATACTCAGATCAATGAGTTAGGGAAATTTGACGAAAATCCTCACGCCGCTACGACTAAAGTCTAATAGGTGGTGTGGGTGAGATCACATAAAAAGGAGTAACAAACTGTTAAAAAAATGATCAGGGTCATTATCACAATATGGTGAAGTGGCAGACTGAAGAGAGAAAGAAAAAACTGCGTACCCCATGAATTGGTACAGAGTTGAATTCTCGGCCGTCGCCCGCATATAGGGAGAAAAGCTCCCTGTAACGTGGGTAATAACTATAACAATCTCGTTTGAGCAAGGATTGTCAGTCAGAGAAGGTACCGGAAACATCCGGAGTAAAGACAATTGACGATTAAACGATTTGGCGACATTTTTGGGGAGTGCTGTTAATGAAAGCAAGCCATGCCCGTAAGTTAATTAAAGGCATTGATCCATCGTACACGGAAATGTTCTCCGGTAAGGTGTATCAGGTGGGCGCCGGTGCGGTATCCGTCCGGAACCACAGCGGGAAAGCCGAAAACACAGTGATTGGTGTACACGGTTTCCTGGAAAACCACTGTTATTTTACCCAGAGCTATCAAGATCCCACTACCGAACTCATCCTGCTCACCTGCAGTAATTACCATATTCCTGTGAGCGGTCCGGTGATCGAAAAGCCCGAATGGGCTGTACCCATCAAATATCTTGAAGCCACCATCGAGTACGATGCGGCAATATTGAATCAAACGATCCTGAATCTCCCGACCACACAGAAGATTCGGGTACACGGTCACTCACGTGGTGGCGCGGTCATTGTTGAAGCCATCCGCCAGCAGCCCGAGCTCTATCAGCATGTTGATGTCGTTCTAGAAGCACCTGTGCTGCCTCAGGGCCAGCTGCATGCCCTGGTACGCGCCCTGCTCGATCCGGTCAGTCACGGCATGTGGCCCTGGGTTGTTCGACTGGTCAACAGCACGCCCTCTTCCTCTTACGGCCAAACGTTCTTCGGCAAGATGAATCCCCGGAAAAAACAACTGCTCAGCAAGTTGTTCACAGCAACGAAAAATCACCTGACCATCGTCAGAAACATTGAAAACATCATGGCATGGATGGAAAAAACCCAGTGCGATGTGTATAAGCACATTCACCATGGTACGTTCCTGATCCCGCAAGTGGACCGTATTCTGGCGCGTGATGCGATGCTCGCCAGTGCAGAACAGAGCCCTAACCGGGTGCGGATTATCGAAACAGATGCCAACAGCCATTTTGTCACGCTGGATGATACCGGCTGGGTACCCGCACTTGCGGACTTACCCGAAGCACCTCTCAAGCGCGCGGCCTACGCTTAACCCGCACCGGCCAGATAAGCGCTGCACAGATAAAAGAGTCACCACGCGGTGGCTCTTTTGTGTTTGCGACCAGACTTCCAATTCCCGCCGACTCCATTAGAATACGGTACGCGCGTGCCACCCCATCACTGAGACAGGCACGGCCGGAAAATTCAGGAAGCCGTCGATGTACAAAGGAAAACTACTCAATGCACAGCCCCAAACCGTTGCGGCGCAGCGCTTAAGAAACGAACTGCTGGCCTACCATGAGTTTCGATACGAAAACCGTCAGTCAACGCGGCAACCCCAGGTAAAGCGCATCGCGCAGTGGCAATCCGAGCGACTCAGGAAAACCCACCAAGACCTCTATGACCAGCCGCGCTATCAAAAAGGCCTCGCCTTTCTGTTACAAGACCTGTATTCCCCTCAGGATTTTTACCAGCGCGATGACGACATTGACCGAATCTTCCCCAAGTTGATCAAGCTGCTGCCCGATGCCATATTGGACATCGTCGCCTCTCTGGTCGAACTTAACCACCTGACGCAGAAGATGGACCTGCACCTGGCCGAATGCCTCTTTGATCACGCTGACGACGGTGACATTGATGAAAAAAACTATGTCTCCGCCTACCCCGGCAGCGCCGACAAGCAAACCCGCCTGCATCAAATTCAACTGATTGCGAATATCGGTGACGACCTCGAAAAATACACACGCAGCCGATTTTTACTATTTTCACTGAAAATGGCCCGAAAGCCTGCCGAGATGGCCGGACTGGGCGCGTTGCATGACTTTTTGGTGAGAGGTTTTGAAGCATTCAACGCCATGTCCGGCGTTGGTGAACTCCTCGACCTGATTGTGCAGCGCGAAACCCGCATACTGGACCAGATATTTTCGGGCAATCCAGATGCACTTCATTTGTAGTTTTGGATGACAGGCTTTTGACTCGGCTTTCAGTACTTATTCGGTTTTGTTTCCCGTATAAGCCTAACTGATTTGAATACCTCGTTATGACAAGTGCCCCCGACAATGAGGGCATCTGCCACTGACGATAGCCATAAAATTCTTCGATGCCAGGTAAACCTCTCCATTACACCTATGACATTTTATTCCCGAAAGCATGGCCGTGATGTGCAAATTCCCAACGAGTGCGACAACAAGAAATGGAATAAGCATTACAAAACTATCTAGGAGAGCGATGCTGAAAAACAGAATGATAAAAACCAGTGCCCACATTGAAAGCAGCGTTCTCGCATAACTCAAGCGCTCTGTATGTAAATCAGGTTTATTTGCCATGCTGCTACCTCTGGCCAGCTAACATTTTGCCAATAAAAAAAGGTACAACGAAATCAGGGTTTCATCTTGACGGTTGTTTAGCTCACCTATTAATAATGAACACCTTTCGTCAATTTTACCGTACTTAGCACTATGAATGGGCTACTTCCCTCAAAGAATTCAACTAACAGGGCCCGAGCCGCCATTATCACTCGCAATTTCCTAACGCCCCAGATCCATCTGAATAAACATCCTGAAGGCGACTGATGGAGCTGTGCCGACATACTTGCCGGTCCAATAGGGTCGTTTTAATTAAGCGGCGATAGGGTGTTTGAATTGTAGCCGATTCCCAGTTAGCCGTCGTTGGTAGAGAGATGCGATCACTCCAGGCGCGCACATACAGGCTTTTGACAGTCGCAATGCACTGTACTTTGCAAACAACAAACCGCTACACTACCGCCTCATTACTCGCAAGGATGCGCCTTAATGTCAAATCACCACGATACCGGTTACAAAAAACTCTACAGCTTTGCCAAAATGGTAGAAGACCTGCTCGTCGGTTTTGTGAATCAAGACTGGATTCGCGAGCTGGATTTCTCGACGCTGGAAAAACTCAACAACAGCTATGTGACGGATGAATTCCGGGAGCGCAGTGATGATGTGATCTGGCGCGTCAAATTTCGGGATCAGTGGCTCTACGTATACTTGCTTCTCGAATTTCAGTCGACCATTGATCACAGCATGCCCGTGCGCTTTTTAACGTACATTGGCTCGTTGTATCAGGATTTGATTGCCAGCAAGAAGATTCCGAACCCTAAAAAACTTCCTCCGGTGATGCCCATTGTGTTATACAATGGAGACACACCTTGGAATGCAGCACTGACGTTACAGGAAATGCTAGAGCCCGTACCGGAATCGTTACAGAGGTTTCAACCGCAGTTACGGTACTGGCGGATTGATGAAGGACGGTTTTCAGCCACCGAGCTGGAAACGCAGGAAAATCTGACAGCGGCGATTATTCGCGCCGAACTGGCGGAAGATCACCAGCAATTTGCTCGGGTGGCCGCCAACCTGAATATCTGGCTGACACGCCCCGAGCAAAACACGTTGCGGCGGGCCATCAAAGAATGGCTCATCCATATGCTGCACCGGCGATTGCCGGAAATTCAGGTGAACGAAGTAAAAAGTCTAACGGAGATTGAGAGCATGTTAGCACGGGATTGGTAGGAAAAATGGAAGGCGGAAGGCGAGCAAATCGGTATCGCTAAGGGCGAACGGATTGGTATTGCGAAAGGAGAAGAAATCGGAATTGCCAAAGTATTGAAAAAAGAGCTCGTAAAGCGTTGGGGCACGCTACCCGAATGGGTGGAGCAAAAGCTCGCTACCGCCAGCGGCACCCAACTGGAAATTTGGGGTGAGCGCATTCTGGATGCAGAAAGTCTGGAATCGCTTTTTCAATAAGCCAGTAGTTGAAACCAGGGGAGAGTAATTTTTCAGCCCCCCCCTGCTTTCTGCTGGGACCAGCAGGGGATAACGTGGTCAGCCTCATGGGCGTTAAGGAGACTTCAATGAGACTTCCACAATTCTATACCCCCGTTTTTCAGAATCTTTTAGATATAAAAAAACTCTGTCGTTTATTACCTGGGTAGATACTAGCTTAAAACCTATGGGAACATCATATAGATTATATTCAGAAAACTTGAATCTCTCGTAATGATGTATTACGGGATTGTTGTAAGCCTCTTCTAATAATAGATTTTGAAGCGATGGATTGGACAGCCATAAGGGCTCATAATGCGCTAGCTCTCTTTCGCTCATTGTAGTAAATTTTACGCTCTCCTCATGGGCAACAATTCGCTCCTCTATAAACAAATGACAGGCGTCATTACTATGGATCTTACAGCTCACTAAATCTATAAAGTATTCTTCACTAAACACACTGGATCCGATATTAGCATCGAAAAACATTGGACTTGATATTTCTGAGGGATCATCTAAGAATGCAATGAGCTTGGAGCCCTCCATTGTCCCATCTGTAACCCAAATACTTGTAGGACCAAAAACCTCGTCTGAGATCTCTAATAGCACGCGATATTGATCGCTGGGATTCGCAAATGACAGGTTGGGGATAGAGAACACTTCAACCGTCCCACCAGGTAGCCACGAGGTAATATCTGTCAGTTTCTGGGTGACGGTGTCTAGAACAGTAACAACTGATTGGTCGTATGGACTTGTCTTATAAGACGTAACTTCGAACCCGCTGCCTTTTGCATGCGAATAACCATAGAAACCATGAGCACTGTATGACTCTTGGCAAAACCCCCTAAGCTCGCAACGATACTCTTTTTCGCTAGCTAATCGGGTACCTTCTTCAGTGCCATCAGAAGCTACATAAAAAAAGTCGTTAGAATCCATTACAGAGGGGGTTAACTGCGCAACATAATTTCGAAGAAAACTCCCAGAATAAACAGAACCGACGCCTGAGTAATACTTTAGCTTTTTCGTTCCCGATTCTCTTCCGTCTGTGATCCAAAGACTTTTACCTTCCGCTTCAGATACCCAAAAATAAATACCTTCCGGGGTCTTCACAATATCATCTAAAAGTCGGCAATCAGTGTATTCGTCACTCGTAGCTATAATGTCAGAAGTCAATTCTGACTGTTCGTCTGTTCTCGTATTTAGTGAATACATGGAGGCTAAAAAATCACTCGGGCCTGCAGCCCCATTGTTCCCCTGGAACCAAATGAAATAATCACCAAAACTGAAAGGTATGTGTCCACATGGAGATTCTGCGATCAATTTCTGTATTGCAACATCTTCATCTATAGTTTGTTTTTCTTCATCATTGAGTTGCGCACTATCGCTGCCACAACCGTGCACACAAAAGATGAATAGTAGAAAGAATCCTTTTTTTAACATCGCTAACTCCAGATTGAGAGTTCCTGAGAATCATCGCTTCCACGGATTTGGACATTATTCAGTAAACGCTTCCATGCCGTAACCATTCCCAGCTTTTCACTTTAAGTGTTCCCCGGTATGGCTTGATTCTCTTATCCTGGTAAGCGTTTTATATTGTTGGGACCGCTTTGTATAGCATTTTTGCCAAGACGGACACAGCATCCATTCTAAAACTTCACTATTACGCCACTGCATTAATGCTTGCCGGTTAGACCGATGAAGTAAGGTGTTTGGCGCGGATGTCGACACTGAACAAAAATCGGACAAGCGCGTGAGTCTGGGCGACCCGAACCAAGCACCCATCTGTAGTGATTCCCCCTGCACACCCCGCGATCAGGCATTTTCAATCAGACCATCCAGGTGGTCATGGATAGACCGCTCGATCTTCCCTTTCATGGGGCGCAATAAAAATCCGAGTTCCATTCGTATATGTATCTGGCTTGGCTCGACCGTTAACGTGCCTCGTGCACCGGTCCGGGAAAAATGGAGCGTATCCCCATCCCAGGTGTAATGCACATCAAATCGCGACGCCAGGGTTTGCGCCAGCTTGTCGGCGGTAGCAACGGCATGCTCATGGTCCAGGGTGTGGTGTCTCTGAATTTCGATAACGGACATTTATATTCTTCTTATCAACAGGGGTACCCAAGAGTACATACTACGAATGGAGAAAAATTCCTCTCCGCCTTTATCTATTGTATCTCAACTCAGTGCGATGTTTTAGTCAAAGACAAGTCATCCGCATCTATGTAGAATAGCGCACAGTTAAACTCGATCAGATACAGGAAAGCCTCATGACCGAACAGACGGTGGATAAGCGCCAGTCAGCAGACCAGGACAAAGAAACCACACACTTCGGGTATAAAACCATCAACAAAGACACCAAGGTGGACCAGGTCGCCGAAGTGTTTCATTCGGTTGCCTCAAAGTATGATTTGATGAACGACTTGATGTCATTGGGGATTCACCGTCTTTGGAAGCGATTCACGATTGAAGTGAGCAGTGTGCGCCCCGGCCACCAGGTACTGGACATCGCCGGTGGCACCGGTGACCTCACCATGAAGTTTTCTGATCTTGTTGGCCCGTCCGGCTCGGTGGTGTTGGCTGATATTAATAACTCCATGCTGAAAGTCGGGCGTGATCGCCTGCTGGACAAAGGGTATGGGAGCAATATCTCCATCGTGCAGGCAAATGCCGAAGAGCTGCCCTTCCCTGATAACAGCTTTGATTGCATCAGCATCGCCTTTGGTCTGCGTAACGTCACCGACAAAGACAAAGCGCTGGCCTCCATGGCGCGCTGCCTGAAGCCCGGTGGCAAACTGCTGGTTCTGGAATTTTCCAAACCGACGTTGCCGCTGCTGAGCAAAGCCTATGACGCGTATTCGTTTACCGCACTGCCACTGATGGGCAAACTGGTTGCCGGCGACAGCGAAAGCTATCAGTATCTGGCAGAATCCATTCGCATGCACCCGGACCAGGAAACACTGAAAGCCATGATGGAAAATGCCGGCCTGGTACGCTGTAAATATTTTAATATGACCGGCGGCATTGTCGCGCTGCACACCGGGGTTAAACCTTGACGACCCGAAGTCAGGGCCAATCCGATCCATGGGCAGCAACGCTGTTGCACCCGCTGGAGAGTGCGATCAATCGTGCACTGGACAAATCTCCCGCGACACGGGTACGGTTAAAGGCACTCGCCAATACGTGTTTGACCATCGAACTGCCCATTGCGCACCTGCAGTTGAACACGGATGGCGATAAACTAACCGTTTCTCGCCCGGCACAGGACGGCGTACCGGATTGCACGCTGATTACCACCCCGCTGACGCTGGCGCGATTGCTTCTGGTCGAATCGGAACCGCTCCCACCACAATCGCACGATGTGAAAGTGGTCGGAGACAAAGTCCTCCTGGAACAATGGTTGGTCCTGGGGCGCCACATTGATGTGGATTGGGAAGCACTGCTCGCAGAGCATCTTGGCGATATTCCGGCACACCTGATGGGGCGGACATTACGAGGAAGCTCACGCTGGGGAAGGAACCTGAACACCTCATTGCTCAGCAATCTTGAGGAATATCTGGTGGAAGAAGCACGATTGCTCCCCACACGCAGCGAGCAGCAGTACCAACAGCATCAGATCAATGCGTTGTCTGACACTGTTGACGCCCTCGAAGCACGCCTCCAGGCACTCACAGACCGCCTCTCAGACCGCCGCGTCGGCACGCAAACCAAGGATGCGCAGTGATACGAACTTTCCGTCTGATTAAAATACTCTGGATACTCGCAAAATACCGTCTGGATGAGTTAATCCCGCACGATCAACTGCCTCCCTGGTTAAAATTGCTCATTGTGCTGGCACCCTGGCGACTGATACCCGGCCAATCAGACCTGCCGCGAGCACAGCGTATTCGGTTGGCTCTGGAGGACTTGGGCCCCGTATTTGTCAAATTCGGACAAATTCTTTCGACGCGACGCGACCTGCTCCCGGACGATATCGCCCAGGAACTGGTGAACTTGCAGGACAGGGTTCCGCCGTTCAGCAGCGCGGAAGCCTGTGACATCATCACCCGCAATTTGAAGCGGCCAATTGCCGATGCCTTCGATGACTTTAACGCAACGCCACTTGCGTCTGCCTCTGTGGCTCAGGTGCATACCGCCCGGCTGAAAACCGGCGAAGATGTGGTCATTAAAGTCATTCGCCCCGGAATTGAACGGATCATCGCACAGGACATCGCGCTGATGTATACCATGGCCTCCGCCATGGAGCGTTTTTGGGTGGATGGACGCCGGCTGCACCCGGTTGACGTGGTGCGAGACTATGAACAAACCATTTTTGACGAGCTTGACCTGCAACGGGAGGCCGCCAATGCTTCCCAGTTACGCAGAAACTTTGATCATTCCACCCTGATTTACATTCCCAAAATTCACTGGCCGTTTACCAGCCCTAACATGCTGGTGATGGAAAGAATCTATGGTATTCCCGTCGCGGATATCGCTACTCTTAATAAGCACGACGTAAACCTCAAGCTGCTTGCAGAAAAAGGGGTAGAGATCTTTTTCACTCAGGTTTTCCGTGACAGTTTTTTCCACGCAGACATGCATCCCGGTAATATTTTCGTTAACCCGGAAAAGCCGGACGACCCGCAATACATCGCTGTGGATTTTGGCATCATGGGATCACTCAGCCCGATGGACCAGAATTATCTGGCGCGCAACCTGCTCGCGTTTTTCAATCGCGATTATCATCAAGTGGCCCAGTTGCACATTGACTCTGGCTGGGTACCCGAAACCACGCGTGTCAATGAATTTGAGTCTGCTATTCGAACAGTCTGTGAGCCTATATTTGAGCGCCCACTCAAGGAAATCTCGTTTGGCCAGTTTTTACTGCGACTCTTCCAGACTGCCCGCCGCTTTGATATGGAAGTGCAACCGCAACTCGTACTGTTGCAGAAAACGCTGTTGAATATCGAAGGCCTGGGCAGACAGCTCTACCCGGATCTGGATCTGTGGGCAACCGCACACCCCTTCCTTGAAAAGTGGATGAAAGATCGCCTGGCCCCGCCCGGCATGCTGAAGAACATCCAGCAGCATTTGCCGGATTGGATCGAACAGGCGCCGGAAATGCCCAAACTGATTCACGACACATTCAGTCACTTACGAGCCCTTGAAAACCGAGGGCTGCCGCGCCCAGGGAACCGCCCAGAATCGCAGGCATCTCATGGCACCCTCCGGAAGCCTGCAGGCATAGCGTGCCTGGTTTTGGCGGCGGCAGTTTTCGAACCCCGACTATTGACCTACGCCACAGACTTACCGTGGGAGGGTATCCTCCTGACGGGGATCGGCTTATACTTACTGTTTAAACCCGGCACGAAACGCTGAGGAAAACCTCAGCCACCACGATAGATTCTAAGGGCACTATGCAATCTTCATCCGACGCTTCACCCCCTCTGGCCGACGGCAACCTGCCGCCCTGGGTTCAGCAAATTGCCTGGACTTCAGACGGTCTGGTTCCCGCTATTGCCCAGGATTATCAAACCGGCGAAATTCTCATGATGGCCTGGATGAATGCCGAGTCCCTGCAGTTGTCCCTGCAGGAAAAGCGGGCGATTTATTGGTCGCGTTCGCGCAAACAGTTGTGGCGAAAGGGAGAGTCCTCTGGCAACGTGCAGCAGCTGCATGAAGTCCGCCTGGACTGTGACCGTGACGTGGTGTTGCTGAAAGTGGAGCAAATCGGCGAAGTGGCCTGTCACACCGGTCGCCGGAGCTGCTTTTACTTCCGGCTTGATGGAGATCAGTGGCAAGCAGTGGAGCCTGTGCTAAAAAATCCCCAAGACATGTACAAGGAAAAGTCATCCGAATGAATGATGTGTTAAAGCAGTTAACGCAGGTGCTGGATGAGCGAAAATCAGCCGCTGCCGACCAATCCTATGTGGCCAGTCTGCACAAAAAAGGCCTCAATAAGATTCTGGAAAAAGTGGGCGAAGAATCGATTGAAACCATTCTCGCCGCCAAGGATGCCGCGCAATCAGGTCACATGGAAAACCTGATCTACGAAACGGCTGACCTCTGGTTTCACTCATTGGTCATGCTCTCTCACTTGAATTTGACTGCAGAAGACATATTGAAAGAACTGGAGCGCCGGTTTGACCTGTCCGGTCTGGAAGAGAAAGCATCCCGCGCGCCAAAGTAGTACACTAAACAGATCAACCAATCCGTAACCATGCAAGGAAGTGAACTGGCTACGACACTTGTTCAGGAGAAAACGACATGGGTATCAGTGTAACGCAATTACTAATTATTCTTGGCATCATCTTGTTGCTCTTCGGCACCAAGAAACTGCGTAACCTCGGCAGCGATCTGGGTGGTGCTATCAAAGGATTCAAAAAAGCCGTTTCAGACGAAGATAACAAATCACCGGAAGCGCCAGCGCAGAAGATCGAGAGCCAGAACACGCAACAGGCGACACCCACGAACCCTGTTACCCCCAACAAAGAGTCTCACTGAGCGCACGCAGGACTTGGTGAACACGGCTTTGACTATGGGGCACAGGCATGTTTGATATCGGTTTTCTAGAGCTGGTGCTGGTGGGCATCATTGCGCTTTTGGTACTGGGGCCGGAAAAGCTCCCGCATGCGGCCAGAACTGCAGGAAAATGGATTGGCACCGCAAAGCGTATGGTTAGTCAGGTGACACAGGAAATTGATCGGGAGATCAAAACCCAGGAGTTGCGGGATAAGCTCAAGCAGGAAGGTGATACACTCGGATTGGAGAAGATTCAGTCGACGGTCAACTCTGCGCTGTCCGAAGCCAAAGACTATGAACATCTGGTCGAAAAATCCATCTCAGAACAGTCCCATAGCCTGCGTGGAGAAGCGGAATCTCTTGCCAGTCAGGCAAGCATTCACCCACCTGCTGCGCAAGCGAAGAGTCAGGAATCCAGCCACACGTGAGTACCTCTACCCCATCTCCGGATCACAAGATGCCGGACCACGAACAGCCGGAAGATGCACAGTCCGAGCAACCGTTGATCGAACATCTGCTGGAATTGCGGAACCGATTGCTTCGGGCAGTGCTGGCCGTGATGGTGGTTTTTCTGGGCCTCTATTACTTCGCCAACGACTTTTACCTCATCCTCTCTGAGCCACTTCGAAAGTTTCTTCCCGAGGGCAGTACGATGATTGCCACGGAAGTGGCCTCCCCCTTCCTGGCGCCGTTAAAACTCACTCTGGTGATGGCTATCTTCGTCGCCATTCCGTACGTGCTCTATCAGGTATGGAGCTTTATCGCTCCCGGTTTGTACCGACATGAGAAGCTGTTTGCCCTGCCGATGCTGGTGTCCAGTGTCGCACTGTTTTATCTGGGCGCGGTGTTTGCCTACTTTGTGGTTTTTCCGCTGGTATTCGCCTTTTTAACCGGTGCAGCCCCCGAAGGCGTCACCGTCATGACGGACATTGGCAGCTACCTCAACTTTGTACTCAAGCTCTTCCTGGCCTTTGGGCTGGCCTTTGAGATTCCCATCGCCACACTGCTGATGATCAAAACCGGTATGACCACTGTCGCCAGCCTCCGCGAAAAACGGCCCTACGTAGTTGTCGGCTGCTTTGTCGTGGGCATGCTGCTCACGCCCCCGGACATGATTTCTCAAACACTGCTGGCGGTACCCATGTGGTTCCTGTTTGAGATAGGCGTGCTCTTCGGACGCTTTGTCGAACCTAAAGCGTCCTGATACGGTAGGCCCCTGTGAACCTGATGTTGTTTGCAGAATCGGAACGGCAACCCGATGGATCACTCGTATTGACGGGCCACCGGCTGCGCCACCTGCGGGAAATTCTCAAAACATCGCCCGGTGATACCGTCCGGCTGGGTCAGATCAATGGCCTGATGGGTACAGGTACGTTGCGTGCGCTGAATGATCAACAGGCGATCCTCGACAGAGTGCAGTTGAACACACCTTCACCCCAGCCCCTCCCGGTTACCCTGATACTCGCACTGCCTCGGCCTAAAATGCTGAAACGCGTATTACAATGCGCCACCGCTATGGGCGTAAAGCGCTTTTACCTCATCAACAGCTACAAAGTAGAAAAAAGCTTTTGGTCGTCCCCCTGGCTTTCGCCAGAAAAGATCGAAGAGAATCTCACACTGGGATTGGAACAAGCGCAGGACACCTGCCTCCCGGAAGTTCACCTGCACAAGCGGTTCAAGCCTTTTGTAGAAGATCTGGTGCCCGCCATCGCAGAAAAGTCCCGCAAGCTGATTGCGCACCCCTACACGGATGGGTATTGTCCGGAAGGGCTGTCAGAGCCCACAACGCTGGCCATCGGCCCGGAAGGCGGGTTCACCCCCTACGAAGTAGCCAAATTCAACGAACAGGGCTTTGAAACCATCCGAATGGGGCAACGCATTTTGCGGGTGGAAACAGCAGTACCTGCCTTACTGGCAAAACTCTTTCCCTTTAGTTAAGGCCGTTTAAGCAAACTGGCCCTATGGCTCACGCTCTTCTTTCTGCCATGGCCAACGACCTTCTACTTCCAAGTGAAGCGTTAGACTCAGGAAGGTTCGGATGAGAATGATCAAGGCCAGTATCCCCACATTCTCCAAAGATTCCGCCACGACCACCGTTCGCACGATATCACCTGCAATCAGGAATTCCAGGCCGAGAATAATGGAACGCCCAAGATTCTGCCGATACTTCCGGTAGGCGATGCCCTCCGGTAACACTCGAAAGGTACGCAAAAAATTGACGGTAGCGACCCCGGAACCAATGATTACGACGATCACCCCAAACACTTCAATTGCATAGCCCGCCAATTTCACAATTTCAATCAGCTGATGTTCCATAATTCTTCCAACGCCTGTCATTCTGCCCGGTAATCAACGCTTAGTTACAAAATAGATCATTCCACTGAGTGGGGACAATGCGCCAGGTCAACAATTGTCGTTCCGATTTCCCGTTGGACGATTGCGAGCGGGTCAAGTACATTAAACGTCAGGTGTAAGATGCTTGCTCGATAGAGGAGATAGGATTTGGACGAACTAAGAACGATTCTGGCCGTGGCTCTCTTTGCCACAGGCTGCTATCTCGTTTATGACATGATTGCCCACGGATTTAGCGCTTACGTGCTGCTCGGTGATATCCTCAGCTTCTGGCTAGTGCATCACCTGCTGCCCAAGCGCAGTCAGCGACAGGATTCGGCAACCGGCTTCATCGATTATCTGGACTTGCTATTGGATCTACCCTACAAAGCCGTTGCTCTATTACTGCGCTCAGTTGGCAGCTTGCTAAACAAGGGGCCGGATATTGATCTCTAACCCAACCAATGCTGCCCCTACACGATCTCATGCCCGATTTTCTTTGGATTGGCCCCCAACAACCCTACCTTAATGCCATTCCGCTTCAGTTCGTTTGTGCTTTGTCGACTTAATATCAGAAGCACGATCAGGTTCAACAAAGGTACTATGGCAAAAAGGGTAAGTAGTACGGTCACCACCACATGATTAAACAGCATCGAGAGTCGACAGGCATCCACCACAATCAGTATGAGCAGGAAAAGCATGACCACGGTTAACACGACCGCTACCGACCGGCTTTGCAGACCCAGCACCGAAACCAGAGGATTCAGGAGAATCTGAATAAGTATACAAATGAGGAGCGCGCGCTGCCGTCTGGCGATTTTCTTCAATCGCACATAGTCTTTTTTGCTTGGCTCATTCAGATCTGATTTAGGTGTTTCATAAACAGACGTTTCCATTCACACATCCGATTTGGGGTAAGCGACCAGCCCTTTCCACATCACCTCCAACTCCAGGGCAGACGCTTTCGCGAGCCCATCCAGGTCCGGAAAGAGTGTGGCGTAAGTGATGTTCATTCGGTACAGGCTTTGCATCGCTTCTTCCCGGATGTGTTTCGGCAAGATGTACTTTTGAATCAGCGATTCCGGTGCCTCGTAGGCCTGTTTGAGAATTTCATCAATCGACATATCCAGAATGCCAGGCACTACAAAGGTGCCCGACTGGGCAAGGATGCGCTTGTCCATCCGCCCGGGCTCCCCGGTCCATACCAACGGAAGGTGCTGATCGATAAAATATCGCTGAAAGTTGCACGGTTCCCGCGGATCAATCACATCACGTCGCAGTTCCGGGTGGTGTTTGGGCGTAGCCGACCACAATAAGGGCGTATTCACCGCATAAAGAGCGGCTTCATGGGCCATATCCTCCAGCGCGAAAAATGCCGCGACATACGGGGATTTGGTAAAATCCAACAGGCGTGTGGGCCCGCCATGGTGTTGCATCAGAGCCAGGCTCCGAAGCTCATCTTCCAGCACCCGCGGGTCATTCAGGTAGTTGTGTGCTTTTCTTTGGAAGATGCGGAGCGCGCGTTTTTCGCGCTCCGGCCAGGATTCAGGCTCCGGGCAGAATTTTTTAAGCTGGCGGGAAATCGCGCTCCAAAGCTCCCATGAGGCGTCTTTTTGGCCGCGAAAGGCCCAGCCATCCAATCCATCGGCAATCTCTACGAATTCTGACCAGGACTCGACACGATACTGCTGCACGGAAGTCACCCTGTTGTAAATATTTCGCGCTAGTTCAAAGCGTTGAGATTAAGCTTTTCCGCGTATGCCTTCAGCTCTTTTTCAGATACGCCCGAGCCATCCAGTGTAAAGAGTGCGTTATTGTTAACGATTAACGTAATCTGCATATCTTCTTCACTTTCTTTTTTGAACATGGCTTTGTGGCCCTGCACTTTGGTCAACTTGCCCCCGGTCATGGCGATCATCGACGGGTTGCTGAACATAGCCATCATCGACTGCAACATCGGAGAGTCCATCACCAACTGGATGTCCACACGCGCATCACCTTTGCTGTAAGATCGATTGGCAGTAATGCCGCCACCCATCATCATGCCCCCGGCGGAATTACTTTCCGCTTGATCCGCTTCCCAGCCTGGAAACGGCTCGGGAAACACTGCGGTAATCTTGCCCGCTTTTGCCTGTCGAATCAGCGTCGCTGCATAATCCAATTGGGCGGCAGCGGTAGTCAGATCGCCCGATTTATAGGCAGACAGCCCCTCCTGGATAGCATCTTCAATCTCTCCGGCATAAACGGAGAGAGGAGCAAACACAGCAACGCAGAGCGCGCACAGCAGATGACGATAAGTAGTCATAGGAATTTCCTTAACCTGATTTCACGAAGTGTGTTAGAGAGGATAGTTCACCTCTCCCTGAAAAACCTCCTTAGAAAGCGTGAAAAAGGGGGAAATGCCCTCAAGGTCCATTCTTCATTTATCAATGGATTCCTGCCTTCTCAGGAATGACAACGATGATTGATCAGTTTATGGAAGTATTTCAAAAGACGGAAAGAGTCAGCCCCAGCGCACTGTCAGAAAATGCATGCAACTAAACAAAATCCATTTCATTAATGCCCCATTCCCGCGTATCGATCGTGCCCACCACGGTTTCTTCCGTGCGCCCGGACGACAAGTCCAGGGTATAGGGGTCGATGTAATGCCGATGCCGCGTGTTATAAAACACGCGTAGAACAGGTCGTTTGGGCTGGATGGGATCGGTTTGAATCACCACACCTGCGCGACCATTGTTCAACTCCAGCACGGTGCCTACCGGGTATACGCTGACGCAACGAATGAAGGCATATACCAGATCTTTGTCGAGGTGAAAAACGCTCCACTCTATCAGCTTTTTCAACGCTTCATTGGGCGTCATGCCTTGATGATACACACGGTCCGCGGTAATCGCATCATACACGTCCACGATGGCAGACATTCTGCCGTAAAGAGAAATTTCCTCATTTTTCAAATTGCGCGGATAGCCGGTGCCATCCAGTCGTTCGTGGTGGAGTCGACAGATCGAACGCACCAGATCCGACAGGCCTTCGGTTTGGTCAAGCACCTGTTCACCATAGGTTACGTGGCGCTTCATTTCCTCCCACTCTTCCGCTTCCAGCTTGCCGGGTTTATTTAGCACCTCATCCGGCACCAGAATTTTGCCGATGTCATGCAGAATTCCCCCGGTAACCAATTCACTGATCAAGGCACGATCCAGTTTCATTGACTTGGCAAAGATACCCAGCATGATGCCCACATTAACGGAGTGCTCCAATAGATAGGCATCTTTCGCGCGAATGCGGGACAAGCAGGAAAGCGCGTTGATGTTGCGATCCAGAGAGGCAGACAGCTCATCCGCCATGTTCGTGATCACCTGGGCGTCAATGCCTTTGCCATTTTTTACGTCGTCAAGCACGCCGCCTATCATCTCTTTGGCCTGGGAGTGCAGTTTCTCGGCTTTACCACGCTCTTCCTGCAGCGAGACTTTGCTGGGCGCAGCGACCCCGCTCTGCATCACCTGGGCATCTTTCTGTTGCTCTCGCAGACGCGCTTCCATGTCGGGTTTAAACTCTTCGGCTTCCGGACAATCGATTCCTTTTTCGGTATCGATATGCAGAATCTCAACTCCCAGCTTCTTGATTTTGTCGATGGTTTCCTGATTTTTGATCTTTCCTTTGCGCGACGCGGCCCCGCTCGGAATCCACTGGTTGTAGGCGTCCGTGATATACATTCCGACTTTTAGCTGGTCGACCGTGATTTTTTTGATCAATTTGATACCACTCCAAAGGTTTGTTAACAAATCCAGCCATCCGGTCAGCAGAATTCGTTATTACTCACTAAGTGTAGATCAATATCGCGCCAATAAAACACGAGAATCTTGCCATCATGATCCACGAGACGATGGGCACCTTTTAATTTCGATATATTTTCACAATCAAATCCATTCTTTTATTTAATTTCATAAATAGATAGAAATTTCTTACTCTAACCCTGTTGATAATTCTTAGCCCAATAAACCACGAGGAATACATGATGTTTCAGTCAAAAGAAGGCCACTCAGTACCACAGGTTAGCTTTCCGATACGCGTCGACAATCAGTGGCAAAGGGTCACTACGGACGACTTGTTCAAAGGCAAGACCGTGGTACTTTTTGCACTGCCCGGCGCATTCACACCGACATGCTCGAGCACACATTTACCGAGATACAATGAACTGGCGAAAACCTTCGCTGATCAGGGCGTTGACAGCATTATCTGCCTGTCGGTGAACGATCCGTTTGTGATGAATGCCTGGAAAGAGGATCAGGACGCCGAGAACATTTACTTTCTGCCAGATGGCAATGCCGAGTTCTCCGAAGCCATGGGCCTGGCCGTAGATAAAAAAGAGCTGGGATTCGGCAAGCGCACCTGGCGATATTCCATGTTGGTGAAAGACGGCGTGATCGAAAAGATGTTCATCGAGCCGGAGAAACCCGGCGATCCCTTTGAAGTATCCGATGCGGACACCATGCTGAACTACATCAACCCTAACGCCTTGAAACCGGCACGGGTAACTGTTTTCAGTAAACCAGGATGCCCGCACTGCCATCGTGCCAAAGCGTTGTTGAGCGAGAAAGGCATGCGCTTTGAGGAGATTGAGCTGGGTCATGGCGGCGTAAGTTACAGCACTCTGCAAGCCGTGACCGGGAAAGGTACGACGCCGCAGGTCTACATCGACGGCAAACACATTGGTGGCGCGGACGATCTGGAGGCCTACTTCCAGTCCTGATCACTGAGAGCCCCCCACGGCGTTCGCAGGCAATACTGCGTAGCCGTGGGGGGAGAGCAATGCCTACTTATTGCCTGACCAGCGTGTAGTCCGGATCAAGGCTGGGGGATTCGCCGGCAACGTAATCACCTAACTGCAGGTCAGCACCCGTCACCCGGTAGATGAATTCCAACGATTGTGGCTCGACATGGGATGGCCAGGACGGGCTCCAGAACGACATCACAATACGCGTGACTTCCACTCCATCGGTCGCAATCTCCTGCGCACCTTCCGTATACTCTCCAAGATAGCTGTCAGTCAGTCCGTTGGGGCTGCTGCACAGGTGATCATGAAAATATTCGCTGTCCGTGGTGTAGGTCGTCTCAGTAAAAGTCCATGTATCAATATAGTAAGAACCATCATCCTCAAACAGAGAACAATTGCTGATCCAGGTGCCCACAAGTGCCGAGGCAGACTGGCCATCAGCGGAATCCACATCCCCCGAAGAGCTACTCCCGCCACACCCGGTTAACATCACAAACCCGGCAAGGGTAAACCACTTATACATTCGAAAAACTCCCTTTCAACAATATCATTTCCAACAGATCCCCGAAGTTTATCCCAAACAAATCGGGCAGCAATAACAATTTGTGCTCAATGGTCATATTTGCGACGGAACTTTCGTACCAGAAACGACACTCACCAATGCCGCCTAAAAATAAGCACCCCTGGTGTCTGGTATGGCGGCATCTCACCTTATCTGATGAATACAAAAATAAGGGAATATCAGTATTGCCTCGCCGGTTGGCGGGCATTCCCCGAGGAGAGTAATAATGTTTATATCAAACTTAGTGGAAAACATCGCATCAACCGTAACGAACGCCGTTAAGAATGTGGTCAGCCACGTCGGTAACCTCATTGAGGGTCGGGTTGATGGTGGACGCGAAGCAGGCTTATCACAAGCCATCTCGCCCTCCCCTGCCCTTTCCACTACCGCATCTCATCGTGCCTCAAGCCTGGTCACCAGTGCAGCAACAAGTGCTGCCAACGACGGTTTACCGGCCGGCATGACTCAAGCGGACTATGAAAAAACATTGGATTTCGCCAAGTTGTCGTCTCAAGTGTATGACTGGGATGACACCGTCGTGGCAGAAACGGGCATGGCCCTGTTCGGCGGTATTCGTGACATTCGCGATCAGGAGTTTGACACTCCCAACTACCGTGAAGTCAGCAGCACTGGCAATGACATAGACTGGTGGTTTGGCAATGACCAGGGCCTGGATTACAAAGTGTTTGAAAACACCGATACCGGCGACATGGTGGTGGCTTTCCGGGGCACAGAGCCCCTTTCGCTGGAAGATTGGGCTGAAAACGTAGAACAGGTCTTTGGTGATTCCGAACAGTACGAAGGTGCGATTGCCCTGGGTCGGGACTTACAGGCACAGTTGGATCAATACAATGCTGAAAACGGCACAAACAAGCAACTCTCGTTCACGGGGCACAGCCTGGGCGGCGGATTAGCTACCGCAGCAGCCTTAGCGACCGGGAATGAAGCGATTGTATTTGATGCCGCCGGCGTTTCAGATGGCACCATCAGCAACAACAACCTGAATACGGCAAATGCTGCGAATATCACCAATGTGAATGTGAAAGGCGACTGGCTCTCTGACTGGAACGGTCGACAGGATGACAGCACCCTGGGTAATGGTTTACTGGGTCAAACCCGTCAGTACGGTGACACCGTATGGTTACAGGGTGTGAATGACCGTGCCGACTTTGGTGGCTGGCTGATTCCTGACTGGACGAACACCGCGAAACTGGCAGAGTCCGTGTTGAATCATGCCTGGCATGTATTCACCTACCAGCTGGAAAACAGAAACTTTGCGTAATGGCTGATAGATAAGAAAGTAAGGCGCACAAAAAACCGGGAGCTTGAATGGCTACCCGGTTTTTTACGTTCGTTCGATGGCTAGATCACGCGTAATATCTTGAACATGCCAATGAAATCAAACAGAGGAACGGCCCGCTTGTGGCAAATGTAGGTGCGCTCAACTTCCCCACGGAAGCGAGACTTGGTGAACTCGATGCCTTTAAAGTTATACAAAAAGTTTGCATGCTTGTAGCATAAGCGCATCGCATTCTTGACCCAGCGGCTTTCCTGAGCCTCGTCCGTTTTCGCCATACTCATGGGAATCAATCCCAAATCCAGTCGGTTCAACCCTTCCGACTGAAAGACCTCCATGGCATGACTCATGATGGTATAGAACAGCCCCTGATTGAACTCAACACTGGAGCGTGAAATATTGGGCACATAACTGACAATTCGGTTGTGCTCATAAATGGGATCAAAGAATACGAAACCCACCGGCTTGTCATCGACATAAGCATAGAAGCTCCGCACACCCTCAGAGTAAGGCATCACGAGTGGGCGAATAAGGAAACGAATTTCCTGGCTTTTCACTTTGCGTGTTTTAATCCAGCTTTCTGAAATCTCTTTGGTTTGGTCCGCACAAAACGATTCATGCACTACCACGCCTTTTTTCTTGGCCTGATTGATTGCGGTACGAATCACCTGCTTCTTTTTCCCTTTGAGGTCCCATCGTGAAAGGTCAATCTGAGACTGGGAACCCATCTGAGTTCCAAAATAGCGGTGTGCTTTATTCAGGTGCTGCATCACGTGCTGAGTCACCTGGCAAAATACCGCGTTCGGGTACTTTTTCAGGAAGGCATCCAGCATCAACGGCATATGCTCCCGCGCACACACGGGGTCACCCAGTAAAAAAGGTTTACCGGTAAAGCTCTTCATAAAGCTCATGTAGCCGATGCCCGGCATATCAAAATAGCGCATATCCGGCTGCATGGAGCAGAAAGACAGTACATGGCCCCCGTAGCGCTTCAAATAAGCAATGCGCTCTGATTCAGAAAATTCACCAACACCCGATGCTTCTGCCAACTTTGCTGGCGAGTCCAGGTGACTGAGTGCCACCGGCAACACGGCTTCTGCTGTGCCGTAGTCCGATGTCATGGATTCTGAAATGACGGGTTGATTGCTCATCGAGATTCGCCTTGCTCTGCTTTTGTAAGTTTTTGTAAGGAATGTCCATCATAATGTAGAGACTCATCAAACGCGCTCACCGATTGCGTCAATCGAGTCACAGTTCGCGTCATCACACAGTTTTCTTTACGAATTGTGATTCGTCTCTCAATCTGCACTTTCGTACAAATTTTTACTGGGACTTTTTTAATGTGACACCCTGTCACGTTTTAAAAAAGTGTATCGAGGGAGGCAACTTCAGACTGTTAACCAGGCCACAAATTCCCAATGCGCTTTCCCGCCGACATCCAACTGTCAGGGAGACGACAATTCATCCGGAGGTCTCATAATTCCTGTGACCCGAGTCACCAGTTACAAAGCGTTACCCCAAAACCGGAACCGGTGCGCATCGGCAACGTGAACCCTGAGCATAATTCAGTCAACTCTGTCGATCTTTTTCGCTATACTGCAAATTGAGATGCTGGAACTCATTGATTTATATAATAAAAATGACATGTGTTTCAAAAATGGAAGATACAAGCATCACGGAACCTGTTTTCACGGAGCTTAAGAGGGATTTAACATGATGTACCGACTCAGGAAGGGGCAGCCGCCCCATACCAACCAAATCGAAACGGGGCTTTTCCGAATCTTCGTCTTTATCAGCCTGCTATTTTGCCACGCCGCCTGGGCGGGCAATGTGACATTATCGCTGGTGGATGGTGAAACGCTGAGCCCACTGGCCGATTATCGCGTGGATGCCTACGTGGTTTCATCCAGCGGCAGCGCGCACTGGAAGGCCAAGGCCTACAGCTCAGCAGAAGGCGTGGCTTCATTTGCGCTCCCCGATTTAGCCGCCTCAGAGCACTATCGGTTCAAAACCAAAGTGTTCAATAACTATCGCTCAGAACTGACAATAAGTGATAGCGACACCTCTCAGCAGTGGCCCATTGGCAGCTTCCGCGCAACCATTCTGGATGGCACCACGCCGGGAAATCCGCCGCTCGCGGAGACGGGCGTTTCCGTTCAGTATCTGAATGACGAAGGCAAATACAAGTGGTACACCGGCATCACGACAGATACGAGTGGCGTGATTCGTCTCGACCTGCCAGGACTGAACAGCGGTACAACCTATCGTCTGTCGGCCAAGAGTCCGATCAATGGGCAATCCAAGTACAGCGATGCCATTACCGCTGAAGGACCCTTTTCATTTATTGTTGGCAATGCTCCGTTGGCAGTCAGAGTGAAAGATGCCACCACACAGAGTCACCTCTCCGATATCGAAGTGACCGCCTATGAAAAGCTGGCTGACGGTTCCAATCGCTGGACAACCCGCCTAAAAACCGATGCGCAGGGGCTGGTTCAATTTGATCTGGACGGACTGGGCAGTGGCCGCAACTACTACCTAAAAACGTCAGTGTACAATGGCTTTACCGCGTATTCCGACCTGTTCACCACGCCGGCAGAAACCCAATGGATGATTGGCGATGTTCAGGTGACCGTGAAAAACGGAAACACCCAGCCAGCCGCACCGCTCGCGGATCAGGAAGTTTACATCGAGCGTTTCAAGGAAGACGGCAAATTTGGCTGGTTCAGCAAGGCCACCACCGACGCGCAAGGGCAATTGAAGCTCAACCTGCCCGCACTCCGCGACGGCCAGCGCTATCGTTTAAAAACCAAAAGCCCTCTGGACAACAGCACCAAATATGGTCCGGAAATCACTCAGGCAGGAAGCTACGATTTTGTGGTGGGCAACCTGCCCCTGAGTGTTGTGCTGGTAGATGATGAGACCAGAACACCCCTGTCGGCGGTCTCTGTGACCGTGTATGAACGCTTGGCCGATGGTGGGAAAAAATGGCACACCCGCAAGGAAACAGACAACAGCGGCGCGCTCACACTGGATCTGGAAGGTCTGGGTGACGGGCGCACGTATTATTTATACGCCAAACCGTTTAACAGCTACGCCTGGCAGTCTCAGGATTTTACCCAGCCCGGCGACTACCAACTGGCTCTGGGCACGGTACGCGTGACCGTCTTGAATGGAAGCAGCAGTGCTCAAAATCCCCTGGCTGATACCAAAGTGACCATCAGCCGCTTGAATGATGAAGGCAAGTGGAAATGGTTTGGCAGTGCAGTGACCGACACCGCAGGAAAGCTTCGCATCGACCTGCCTGAACTGAACGGCACACACTCGTACCGGCTGAGCACCGCCAGCACCGTCTCCGGCGAAACCCAGTACAGCGATCCCATTGTGCAGGCAGGCAATCACGTGTTTCTGGTGGGCAATCCCCCTGTGACCGTGCGACTGCTGAATGCCCTCAGCGGGCAAACCCTGCCCAATCAGGAGGTCACCGTCTATCGCAAAAATCCGGATGGCTCGAACAGTTGGATTACGCGCCGTACGACGGATGCACAGGGCCTGGTCACCTTTGATCTCAGCGGTATCACAGCCGGCACCGAATACTATCTCAAGACCCAGCCATACAATGGTGGATACACCTACAGCTCCGTCATCACCAGCTATGGCCAGTTTGACTTTTCAGTCGGTGGCGTACCCGTGCGCTTGTTTGATGAAACCAACCAGAATCCCATCGTAAACCAGAAAGTGACCGCCTACATCGCTCAAGACGATGGCGGATTCAATTGGTACAAGCAGGCAACGACCGACACCACCGGTGCCATCATTTTTGACCTGGAAGGGCTGCGCACCGGCGATCGCTACGTGTTAAAAACCAGCAATCCCTTCGGTGAAAACAAACATTACTACAGCGGAGTGATCGTTGCAGAAGGCCCGTTTGCATTCGGCATCACCCAGGGCGACACCGACCGGCCGGATACAGAGTTTCCCGAGTTAGCCATTACCGATCCCGTGGTGGGACAGGAAGTCTCTTCCAGAGGATTTGTCCTCAGTGGTACGGCCAGTGACAACAACCTGATCAGTCAGATCAGCGCGACAATCTCGCCACCCGGACAAACCGCCACCACGCTGGAGGCCGAATACAGTGCTGTAACCGGGCTGTGGCAACTCGCCGTGGCACAATCTCTGCTCGTGCCGGACTCCGCCATCGAACTGACGATCACTGCACTGGATGGCAATAACAACGCCACTTCCCTGTCCGCCATTTATCAGGTGGGCCCGCAGATTACAGACGTGGAAGCTCCCACACTGGCCCTCACCTCTCATGTCAACGGCAGTGCGATCCCTAAAACCGGCGTCATTTTCATGGGCACGGTCGCGGATGATGTTGCCGTCACCTCATTGGTCGCCACCGCTATCGATGGCAGTCTGGGTACGGTCTTTCAGAATCAGACCGTGCAGTTTGATGCCCAGACGGGTCAATGGGAGCTTGTGCTGCGAAACGGGCAGTTAACGCCCGGGCAGTCGCTGCAGGTGCAACTGACTGCCGGTGATGAAGCTGGTCATACCACCACCATTACTGCAGCATTCCCGATTGCACCCGTCGAGCACGAAGCAGAACAGATGCTGAGCAGATTGACGTTCGGTTCAACACCCGATCTGCGCAACCGTATTCAAATCATCGGTGCCAGCGCATTTCTGCAAGAGCAACTGAATCCAAACACCATTGATAACTCAGTGTTTGACCTGTTTATCGCAGGCTATCAGCCTCAGTCGCTCACCGACTTAAGATTCTGGGCGATTCAGCACATGTTGTTCAGCGAGCGACAATTGCAGGAAGTGCTCACCCAATTCTGGGAAAACCACTTCAACACGAACTTCTATGCCCACGATTCGGTAGCGCTGGAGGTGGCGGAAAACAATGGTTTCCGACAACACGCGCTCGGCCGCTTCCGTGACCTGCTGGAAGTCAGCGCTAAAAGCCCGGCGATGATTTATTACCTGAACAACGCAGAAAATGTACAGGGCGCACCAAACGAAAACTATGCGCGGGAACTGCTGGAACTGCACACCGTGGGCGTGGATGGCGGCTATACGTCAACTGACATTGCCGAACTTGCCAAGGTGTTTACCGGCTGGCACGTGCAGAACAATCAGTTCTTCTTCAACGCTGCACAGCATGACTACACCAGCAAAGTCGTCATGGGTACCAGCCTCTCCGGCACCGGATTGAGCGAAGGTGAAACCATGCTCGATGTACTGGCGATGCATCCGGCGACCATTGCACGTACCTGTGAGAAGCTGGCCGTGTTGCTGGTGAGTGAAGCTCCGGCCGCCAGCACACTGAGTGCCTGTGAAGCCGCCTGGCAAACCTCTAATGGTCGCATCAGCACGGCAGTGGAAGCCCTGGTGCAGTCTCCCGAGTTCAGTTCGGCCAGTAATTTCAGAAGCAAGATCAAAACACCGCTGGAATTGTTAAGCAGTGTGATTCGAAATTACTCCGCCAATTTCAGTCAGTCAGCGATGGACAGCGCTTTGCGCAACATGGGCATGACCCTGTTCAGCTATCCCGTACCGACCGGAAACTCCGAAGACAGCGCGGATTGGATCAACAGTAACCTGATCCTGCAACGCAATCGCTTCGTCAATCAGGTCGCGTTCAACTTCAATGCGTCAAGCAGTAACTACATTGATGTGATGCAACTGATTTCGGATGCCAACCTGACATCGGCTGAAGCGATTGTCGCCTTCTTCTTCGACATTGCCATGGGTGGAGACTACACCGAGACCGAATTTCAGATCGGTCTGGAAATACTCAACGATAATGGCGTGGCCTTTGACAGAAATGCGCCGGAAGCCGAGATATTGCTGAGACGGTTACTCGGCCATGTCATGAGTTTCCCCGGTTATCAATTCCAGTAAAACGTGCAGGAGCATACGATCATGAACAGAAGAAAATTCCTGAAAACGATGGCGACCTCCACGGTAGCGGGTATGGCCGCACTCTCTGGAAATCCATTTTCGCCAAAAATAAAGTTGGCCCACGCAGCGGCAGGAAAAACGCTGGTGGTGTTGTTTCAACGCGGTGGCTGTGATGGCCTTAACACGGTCGTTCCCTATGGCGACAATGATTACTATGGTCTGCGAAGTACGATCGCCATTGCCCCTCCCAATGCGGCGGACCCTGCCGCTGCGCTGGACCTGAATGGTTTCTTTGGCCTGCACCCGGCATTGTCAGACCTGAAGCCGCTGTATGATGCCAATCGTCTGGCCATTCTGCCGGCAGTGCACTACCCCAACGCGAGCCGGTCACACTTCGATTCGCAACAATACATTGAATCTGCCTACGCAAGCAGGAACATCGATGGCTGGTTGAATCGCTATCTGCAGGTCACACCGGGACCGGGCGACGTGCGGGCCGCCAGTTTCGGTTCCGACACCGCCCAGGCGTTGCGTGGCAGTGTCACCGTCTCGGCAATCAATGACCTGTCAACGTTCAATCTCGGGATTCCGGAATCTGAAAGTGCGACCTTGCTGTCCAACCTGTCGCGCTCCTATGATGACCTGAGTGCGGATGGCCGCGCCTATCGCTCGCTGCTGCAACAGTTCGGACGCAAAATGATTGATGATCTCAGCGCATTACGCGACATTGATGCCTCCACCTATGTACCGGAAAACGGCGCCAGTTATGGCAATGACGGTACCAGTCGGCAGATGCGTCAACTGGCCCAGATCATTAAGGCTGGCGTCGGTCTGGAAGCCGCGACGGTCAGTATCGGGGGGTGGGACACGCACTCGGACCAGGGTGGCGGTGCGGTAGGTGGACGCCATTACACCGCGTTGCAACGATTTGGCAGCGTCATCAATGCCTTTGTCACTGATCTTGGGCCGCGCATGCAGGACGTTGTACTGCTTACGTGCACCGAGTTCGGACGTACAGCCCACGAAAATGGCAGCCGGGGTACAGACCACGGCTACGCGTCGTGCTGGTTTGCCATCGGGGGAGGCGTTAATGGGGGGCTATACGGCACCTGGCCCGGCTTGGACGCCAGCGCGCTGCAAAGCGGGCGGTACCTTGCCATGGCGACGGACTACCGCGACGTTTTGGGTGACATCCTCAGTCAGCATATGGTGAGCAACAGTTTGAGTACGGTTCTGCCGGACCATAATTATCAGTCTGCCGGCCTCTTCGGATGAATGGCTGACCCTCTCCCGTACCTGGGGAACCTGGAAGCTTTGCAGTGCACGCTGCAATGCTTTCTCCCCGGGATGTTTCCTCAATATCCGGCATCCTGCCCATTATGTTCCGACAAAAACGAATCTGCCCGGGATCAGGATCAAAAGTAAGTTGATTTGCCTAGCCAACTTATACTATTGTGAACGAAGTACCTGTTTACCTTCCTCATACAATCGGAGCACCTAGCCCTACATGTCGGCCCCTTACATCATTTGTGTGGATGATGACCGCACGATTTTGATGAGTCTCAAAGCCCAACTCAGGTTCTGCCTGGGTGATCGCTATCACATTGAAGTTGCAGAAAGCGCTGCAGAAGCCGAAGAACTCATTGAAGAACTGTTTGACGATGGCGAAAATGTCGCGGTCGTGATCTCGGATTGGTTAATGCCCGAGGTCAAAGGCGACGAGTTTCTGATCGCCCTGCATCAGCAGCACCCGCAGATCGTAAAAATCATGTTGACCGGACACGCCGACGAAGAAGCCATTCTGCGTGCACAGCAGGAGGCCGGCCTTGACGCCTGCTTCACTAAGCCTTGGGTAAAAGAAGAATTGGTGAGCAAAATTCTGGCACTCTGTGCGCAACGCACCTGAACCAAAGTAGGAAGCACTGTTTGAGTGCAAACCATGTTTTTTGTTCATAAGTTAAACTATACTTAACAAAAAATTGCGCCGGATCAGCAAAAGAACACTGCGCTTCACTACAATAAAAATACGATCAATTTCAGGATAAATGCGTGTGGCCAAGCCCGTGATACTCTGTGTGGATGATGAGTCAATCATTCTCAACAGCTTAAAGAAACAGCTTTACCACGGGCTAGGCGATCAATACCAGATCGAACTGGCAGAAAGCGGCGAAGAAGCACTGGAAGTGCTGGACGATCTGATAGCCAGTCAAACCCCGTTTCCACTGATCATTGCCGACCAGATTATGGATGGCATGTACGGTGATGAGTTACTCGCCATCATCAAGCAAAAAAGTCCGGACACATTGAGCATTCTGCTCACGGGGCAAGCGACCACGGAAGCGATCGGTCAGGCAGTCAACAAAGCCGGCTTGTACCGCTATTTTTCAAAACCCTGGGATGCGGATGACCTTATTCTCACCGTAGAAAGCGCTCTGAAAAGCTTCTTTCACAAGAAAGAGCTGGACTATCAACACATGCGAAACCGGGTATTGAATGAGATTACCCGCCTGGTGTTGAAAGATGAGCCTCTGGAAGTTCAACTCAATCAAGCACTGCACACGCTTCTGACCAGCGAACTGTTCAGCCAAAGTGGCGTAGGCACGATTGACCTCGCAGACACGCACAGCCAGACCATTACCTTCACCGCGCAGCATCCGGCTAACGGAACTCGTGCAATACCGGCGCGTGATCTGTCTTTACTGCCCCAGGAAATCGAACTGGATGCACAGGGAACCTTTTGCGCCCCCCTGAAAAGTAATGGGCAGCTGGCGGGTGTATTGCAGATCAAAACTACCAACGCGCGTCAGCGCTCAAACCATAGCCGATTGTTTTTGTCCTCCGTGGGTCACACACTCGCCGGAATGATCCAGCTCTGGCAATATAACGAAGAGATTAAGCGTCACAACGAAGAACTCGAAGCGAAAGTAAAGAAAAGAACCCAGGAACTTAACGACGCTTTAAGAAAACAGGAACAATTGAATGACATTCTGTTAAGCGCTAACGCCAAACTCGATGAGCTGGCCACCACCGATGAACTCACCGGACTGCTGAATCGCCGGAGTTTTTTTGATCAGGCCAACGATGAAGTCATCCGCAGCCAGCGCTATACACAGAACATTTCTGTGATGGTGCTCGACATCGATTTCTTTAAGTCGGTGAATGACACAGAGGGCCATCATGCCGGCGATCTGGTACTCATTGAACTCAGTAAAATCCTTCAGGCACTGGTGAGAAAGCAAGACATCGTGGGTCGGTTTGGTGGTGATGAATTTGCGATCGTGCTGCCCGAAACCAATCTTGAAGAAGCACGTTCACTGGGAGAACGAATTCGCGCGACCGTCGCAGAATCCTCCGTGCCCATTCAGGAGAGGGCCATCGAGATTAGTATCAGTATGGGGCTGACACTGGCGCAATCCGGCGAAAAATCCATTTATCAAGCCATGGTGCGTGCCGACAAGGCCTTATATCAATCCAAGGCACAGGGCAGAAATCAGGTCTCTGTGCTGTAGTACTATCTGTTGTAATACTAACCGCTATAGCACTAACTGCTATAGCACTAACTGATGTAGTACTAAACTGCTGCAGTACTATCTGGCTTTAGCACCATCTACTGAAGCACCATCATCTCCCCATTGCGCGCCGGTATTCAGCGGCTCGCTCAGTAATGGCTCGGTTCAATGACATGATTCTGAGGTCACCTGCCGGAGAAGTGCTGCGATGATTGTTCACGACAAAGCCGACCGCCAGGCGGTTCACGGGATCACACCAGGCTCCTGAACCGCCCCAGCCGAAGTGCCCGAATGCGGAAGGCAGACGGGCGCCGGTGGAAAACACACGATGATAGCCCAAACGCCATTTCATATTCACCGGCAAAACTTTATCTGCGCCATCCACCTGTATTCGTCCCATCGCCTTCACCCGCTGGGGTGACAATAAGCGCACGCCGGCCAGCTCGCCTCCTTCCGCAATCATCGCGTACAGGCGGGCCAGGTCCGTCGCGGTAAACATGCCATTGGCCGCCGGGATGCTGCTCGCTACCACACGGGGATCATTAAAACTGAATCGGCGGATGCCTCTCGGCGCGAGTGCGGCCTTGGATTCACGCCAATCAGCACCTGCCAGTCGAAACCCCTGTTTGATCAGCAGCGACTGCATGGCCGACTGCCAGCGTCGACGCTTCCGCTTGCGCGGACGAACCTGATCCACCTCAACAGGTCGACATTCGGGGGGGAAGCCCGCGAGCAGGGCCCGCCGCGAAAAAACGGCTTCCGGTAAACCAATATACATGCCATCCAAACCGAGAGGTTGTGTCAACCACTGACTCAGTGCGGCTGAAAACGTCTGGCCGGTCACACGTTGCACCACCTCCCCAACCAGCCAACCAAAGGTCAACGCATGATAAGCGGACCGCTTGCCCGGATGCCAGGCAGGGCCACTTTGGGCAAGTCGGTCACACATCAACGACCAATCTGTCATGTCCAGCGCATCATCAATTAATGGGCGAATACGATGAAGTCCGCTTTGATGACAAAGCACTTGTCGCAGGGTGATGGCCCCCTTCCCCATCACATGAAACTCTGGCCAATACGCTGAAACCGGTGCATCGTAGTCCAACATGCCATTCTCTGCCAGAACATGTATCAGGGTGGACGCCACCCCTTTGGTCGTCGAGAAGCAGTTGACCAGGGTGTCCTTCTGCCAGGGTGCCCCCCCATGATCTTTGCAGCCTGCCCAAATATCAATGACCGGTACTCCCCGGAAGTAAACACAGAGTGCCCCTCCGCTGCGACCGTTATTGGGAATTTGTCGCACAAACCGGTCGGCGACACTGAGAAACATGGGTTCAACCACCCCGACATAGTTCATGTTACGCCCCTTTAATCACAGGTATTTTTTTGTCATGGTGGCAGTACGTTCGTAACGCTGCAATGGCGACTTACGCATCAATATCAGTCAAACCGGTCAATTTGCTCTCTCCAGAGGCAGCTGCGTCAGGAATCGACTATAGTGAGGGTGTGATGCCAAAGAGACTATGTTGTTGATCCGATTTTTACCCCTGCTGTTTTTACTCATCCATGCCGATCTCCGATCTGAGGCGATCATCAGCCCGTTTGAGGCCAGCTACCGGGCGCGCATCAGTTCCGGCCTGCCTTTTCGCCAGTCTGCACACCGCGCTCTGCGGCAATTGGAGGACAAGAGCTGGCTGTACACGTTTCAGGTGAAAACCTTGGGTGCGACACTCTACGAGACCAGCCATTTCATCATCGAGTCTTCCCCGGAAGGGCAGAAAATCATCCCGCAGAGTTACGGTTACCACTTGAAGGGCTGGGCGGTGACGGATCGAACGGCACGATTGAGTTTTAATCACCACACCGGCACAGTGCTCAACGATGTGCAAAATCAGCCCTGGCAAATGAAAGTGCCGGGCGATATTCAGGACAAACTGAGCCTGATCCTGCAACTTCGCCTCGCGCTGCAAGAAGGCAAAACCGCATTGCGGTTTCCTGTCGCCGATGGCGGCCTCCTGAAAACGTATGTGTTCACACTCATCCGGGAAGAGTCGATTACCGTTGGCCACCAATCCCTGCCCACCGTGGTGGTTCAAAAAACGAAAGAACCCGATGATCGTCGCCCGGCCACGTTGTGGCTGGACAAAACACGTCACTACCGTTTGGTCAAACTTGTTCAGGAAGAACATGGTGAACACTACGAAATATTTCTGGAACGCTATTCAACAGAGTAGACGATTCAGGAACGGACGGTTCAGGAACAGACAATTCAGTAACTAACGGTGCAACCGCTGCCGCACGCTCGCGGGCACAAAATACCCTTTGGGAGGCGGCGTCATCTCGTGCTCCACAGCACCGTGCGGCACGGCCTGCATGTAGTAGGTTTCCTTGAACAGGTCATGAAACGCATCCAGCGCCGTGAGCATCAGCGGGATTTCCGGATAATGTGCGGCATAGCGAATCGACACCCGCCATAGCAGGGCATCGGGGTCGTAAATATCCACCAACAGAATTCCCCAGGTGTCTTCGTCGAGATAAAAAGTACGTCGGTGGTAAATATGGCGTTTTCCTGGTTTGAGGCGGGCTTCAATCACCCACACCCGATGCTTTTCAAAGCGCACGTATTCGGCGTTAACATGCCCGGGGGTGAGCGCCAGTTCCGGATCATCAAGCGCTTTTCTCAAACGGCTGTTGTTATAGGGTACGTACATTTCCTGTCGACCGATTAATTGCCAGTCATAGTGGTCCATCGCACCGTTAAAAATGTCGATTTCATCCATCATACGCAAACCGTCTGAGGTAAACGTCGGGGCATCATAGCCCATCACCGGAGATCGCCGCATTCGCCGTTGCCCCGCCACGTACATCCAGGCCTGCCGCGGATTGCTCTCAGGTTTCATGGTTTCATAGGACAGGTAAGCGCCACCAGCAAGCCTGGCGGGAGCCTGAATGTAGGACAGGTAGTACGTGTACCGCCAGTCCGTGATTTCACGTGGCCGATCCTGATTATGGTACACCGAGTACACTTCCAGCTTGTCTTTGATCAGAGAAAACTGACCGTTACGATTGACCACACTTTCGATGGTATCGAGTTTCAAAAACAGGCCCTTCCATCGTAGCTGATGATTCCACATGGCTTCTTTGGCGGTCTTTGGGACAGGAAACGGGATGCCGGGCCAGGCAAAAGTCACTTCCTCCCCGTTCGCGCTGATTTTTGCGTCTCGATGATTCTTTTTGGCATTTTCCAGCAACCAGGGGGGCAGCTGCGCATTTCGATGACTGGGATAAACCGGCACAGAAAAGGTGTCGGGATACTGCTTAATCAACGCTTTCAGGCCGGGCGACAGCCAGGGAGAGTGTTGTTCTGCGGAGCTGGCACGAACAATATGCACGGGCTTTTCCGATTCGAGGCGATCAATCGCCTGTTGAAACTCAGCCGCCGACCATTGCATTGGTGCCCAGGCGGGAATCGTGCCGTCCGCATTGCCAGCGCGCATGGCCCCTATGGGAGTCAGGCCGGATAGACTGTCTGACGCACAGGTTATGCCCGCTATGCACGCCGCCATCAACCCAACCAGGCCCCGGATGAAACATTGGAGCGCCGCCAGCCGGTGCTGCGTATCCAAGTGCTGTGTATCCGAGCATTGTGTATCCGAGTGTTGTGTATTCGAATTCTGTGTAGCCGAATAGTGTTTCAGAGGTTACGCCCCAAGACCGAAGCCATCTTTTCCGCGAGATTCTGTAGTAGTATAGGCTTCGTCAGGTATCCTTGCATGCCGGATTGTAACGCGGTGGCTTCGTATCCCTCCAGCGCATGAGCGGTCAACGCGATCATCGGAATGTTCCGGCGGTTGGGTTCAGTTTGCTCCCAGGCGCGAATTTGGCGAGCGGCCTCAATCCCGTCCAGCACCGGCATCTCCCAGTCCATTAAGACAAGATCGAACGCATCCGGGTCCGATTGATAGCGATCCACCGCTTGCTGTCCATCATCCACGAGCACACAAGCGGCATGCAAGCGTTTGAGCAGCCCCTTGATCACCATCTGATTCACGCGATTATCATCCGCCACCAACACCGTCAGACCAGTGAAATCAACCCCGGGACTGCTCGCATGGGCACGGGACGACGGTGTCGCACCCAGGAGTTGCATCACTCCCTGCCTCAGTTGTTGTATCGGGAAGGAAGGTGACACCCACTGCACAGGGAGGCCCTGCGCCCACGTGTCGGACCGCCCTTCTTTGCTGCCGCAAAACAGCAGAGGAACTCCCTGCACTTTAAGCGCTTCCAGATCTGACAAGCGCGCCGGATCCACCAGCAGGAGAGTCCGCCGTTCTGAAGTTTGTGCCGTATCCTGCAGCCATTGAGCCATGGCGGCGGCATCAGGCAGGTGCATACAACGAATCCCCCACCCCTGAAGCAGTTTTTCCCAGTACGTGACAGGACCACCATCGTCCCTCACCACTCCGACAGACAGTTCGTTGCACGCATCCGGGAGCCATTGGCCAAAGCGTTTGTGAGAGGCGGCAGCCAACGGCATCTCAAACCAGAATTCGGTACCCTGACGATCGGCGCGGGGTTGAGCGCCGACTTCCCCGTGCATAAGTCCGGCGAGTTTTCTTGAAATGGTCAGGCCCAGACCGGTCCCGCCAAACCGTCGCGTAATGGACACATCCGCCTGTTCAAAAGCATGGAATAAGGTCGCATACTTCTCCTCCGGAATGCCGATGCCGGTATCCAGCACAGAGAATCGAATGCGCGCCTCGTCCTCACCTGATTCGTCATCAGCTCGCTGCCCATCTGCGCCGTCTCCCGGACCGACGTCCACTTTCTCGCAGCGTAAAACGACCTCACCAGCTTCCGTAAACTTCACCGCATTACTTAAAAAATTCAGCAAAATCTGCCGGATTCTTGTGGGGTCACCTATGAGAACGAGCGGAAGTGTGACATCCACATCAACGGTCAGCGCAAGACATTTTTTTTCCGCCATCGGGTGCAACAGACCAATACAGTTGTCGAGGAACTCCGGAAGTGCAATCTCCAGAGACTCAATGTCCAGTCGCCCGGCCTCAATCTTCGAATAATCCAGTATGTCATTAATAATACTGAGCAGCGCTTCGCCGGAGGACTCAATGCCCGACAAATACTGCGACTGTTCTTCGTTCAATGGAGTGGCCGACAGAAGTTGTGTCATGCCAATGACCCCGTTAATGGGCGTACGAATTTCATGACTCATACTCGCCAGAAACTCACTTTTCGCTTTCGCCTGAGCCTGCGCAATGAGTTTTTCCTGGCGGGCACCCGCCAGGACACGCGCTTCTCGAACCCGCTCCTGAAACACCAGCACAACCACAGTCCCGGTCAGAAAAAACCCAAAAAACAAACCGCCCAATTGCCACCATAGTCGGTGAACTTCCGACACCAAGCGCATTTCAACAAACTGATAGATTTGAGACCGAAGCTGTTTGATGCCTTGTATGTACTGGCTGCTGCCTTCAAAAAACGCTTGCCAGTTCATCGTCAACTCCCCGCTCTGAATCACATGATCATCCAGGTAGGTCGCTAATTCAGCCGAGAGCTGTAAGGTTTTTAGCCACGCCTGACGGTCCATCTGATCCCCGCTGCCTGGCCGCGTTTGCGCCAAGGGAATGTCGGTCAGCTTGGTGGCAAGATCACTCTGCAGCACCACGAGCGTATCAAAGCTTTTTTCCAGCTCAATGGCACCACGAGAGATAACATACCCTCGACCCACCGCATAGGTACCATAACCACGCGCAATCCCCGCCGCGGAGAAAAACAAATCCAATTCTTCACTCGCAAAGCTGGTCAGGGCAATCAACTCTTTTTGCTCACCACTGAGCAGGCCTGACTGATCCAGGAAGCGATACAGGAATCGCATAAAATCTTCGGTCACCTCCTGATGTCGCCCATAGGTAATTTCTTCCGCCCCCATCTCCATCCCGATGGACAGGTCAAGCGTTTTTACTTTTGCGGAGAGCTGATTCAGACGCGCCGTTGAGGAGTAAAAATTTTGCTGAAATTCAGGTTGACTGGCTGCCGAATCCAGCGATGACGCCAGTTGATTCTTTAGCTCAAAGTAACGCGCTTTGGCCTCTTTCGATTCCATGTGGGAAGCAATCAGGCTCAGATCCCGCAACACCTCCGTATCCGCCACCCAGGCGGCAGCCTGAGCGACCCATTGGAGGCTTTCTACTTTCCCGTGCAGTGCATCAATCCGCTCGATACGGACATTGACCGCATTCACCCAGTACACCAGCACAGGCAGAATGAGCACCAGCAGAAACCAGGGGTAACGCCGGGCAGACAGGCCTTGATGCTCACCCAGATCGGTGCTGGAAGTGCTTAACGGTGACTGCGAATCCATCTCTGCTATCAACGCCCCAGAGTCAATTAATTTAACAGGTGCGTCATAATATATAGACCATGCAACACCCACCAGTAAAAAACGGACAACCAAAAAATTGCTTTCGCAGACCCGGAAAAACGAAGAGTTCTACCATGAAGTTGGCACCCAACCACACTTCCAGCTATCCTTTACCTAAAACCATGATCAATAAGCAATTGCCGCCTTGAATTTGATCTGATAATAGGGAGATTCAGATTGCCGTCCTTCAGCTTTTCGCTTCAGTTCCGCTTTGAAGAGGAAGATGCTCTGGTGTGGGCCGACCTCAATCCGGTGATCAGTGACCGTGCTCCAACGCCTGCAACACGAGAATCCATTTCGCAAAAATTGGCGGCAGAAGGCTACGGTGCCTACTTCCTTCTGTCTACACAGGTCGACGAGTTACTGGATGCGGAAAAGGAACTGGGTGAGCAGTGCCAGCAAATGCTGACGGATTACTTAACCGCAAAAGCGGCTCAAAACGACGCTGAAGCAGTCCCACAAAAAACCTTCACGCCCGATGAAGAAGCGGAATCGCTGGAGTTTCTGGAAAAGATGGGGATGGAGTATCCCTCATTTTCCATCGCAGAACGGCGAGATGGCGAGGTGCACCTGGAAACTGATGACGATGACCTGATGGCCTTTGCTTCGTTTACGCCGCCCTATGGGGGTGCGCCAGCCAACAAATCGGAGCTGGTAAAAGCCATTAAGAAGGCTGGAATGACCACCGGACTGATCAAGGAAGCCATCGACAGCGCCGCAGAACGCTATGCAAAAGACAACACGCCCGTGCTCATCGCCAAAGGCCGTAAGCCGGTGAAGGGCAAGAGCTCGGGGTTTGAAAAACTGGTGGACTCCATCGTGTGCTCCGGCCCGACGGAAGATGACAAAGGCAAGGTCAATTACCTCGATATTATCGAGTTCGTTCTGGTCGAGCCTGGCACACCACTCATGAAACGCTCAGCCCCTCAGCCTGGCCGTCCGGGCACCGATGTCTTCGGCCGCCCCATCCCGGCCCCTCAGGGAGATAAACTGCCTTTTAATCCGAACGTTTCAGGCGCTGAAGTGTCTCCCGATGATCCAAACCTGTTAATCGCCAGTATCAAAGGGCATCCTATACTGCTGGAAAATGGCGTTACGATTGATCCTGCGCTGGTATTGAAAAATGTCAGTCTCGCCACCGGAAACATCGATTTTGATGGATCGGTGCATGTCAAAGAGGATGTCGCCGATGGGATGACGATCAAAGCCAATGGTGAAGTAGTGGTGAACGGCGTCGTCGGCAAGTCGAAAATCATCGCTTCCGGCAGTGTAATCATTGACCAGGGCCTCATCGGGGGAATCCACACCGAAGATGCCAAAGACGACCAGCAATACGGTGCCGAGATTATCAGTGGCGGTGATGTCTCCGCCCGCTTCGTGACCTGCGCGAAGATAGAAGCCAAGGGCAATATCTCTGTGGCAGAGTATATCAGCCACAGCGCCATCAAAGCCGGTGATTCAATCCTGTTGGGTCAGGAACGCGGCAAAGGCCACCTCATTGGGGGGGACGCACAGGCAGCTAACCGGGTACTCACAAAAACCCTTGGCACCAAAGGCAGCGTGCCGACTACGATACGCGTTGGCGCCTCACCCGATACGGTTCCCAAGCTCAGAACGGTCATGACCCAGATGAAAAAAATTGATCAGGAAATGATTGCGATTCACGACGCCCTGCACACCATGAGTAACCGGATTAAACTGTCCGGTCCTACGGAAGCGGCCCAGAAAAAAGTCGCGGAGCTGGATGGCCAGCAAAACAAACTCAAGACCGAACGAGAGTCGTTGTCAGCACAGGAAAAGAAGCTACAAATTCAGCTCATGAAGAGCAAGGCCGCACTCGTGTCCGCCAGCCGGATGATCTACACCAATGTCTGGGTGAATATACTGCACACCGGGAAAAAGATTACCGAAGATATGGGGAGCGGCAAATTCCGTTTCGAAGCGCGACAAACCATTGTTGAAAAGTAGATACTGGCGCAGATACGCATCGCTCCGACCGGTCACACGACCTGCCAGACAGTTTCCAAGGAGCGGGCACGCACAAGCTGTTCCAGAGTTCCGCAGCCCGTTTCCACTCTCGACCAGGCCTCCGGTAACTGAATACAGGCCAACGTCGCCGTAGGCAGCAACTTGCCATCAGCGGGTATTTTAGGAGCCGGTGTCACGAGTGCGCTCAATAGCTCTTCCAGTCCCGGATTATGACCCACCATCATCACCCGTTGATACTTCTCGGGCAATGTCCGCAACACACGGAACAGGCAGTCCTGATCCGCCAAATAAAGCTGATCGTCAAACCAGATACTGGCATCATCCACACCGGTGACTTTACAACAATGTTCAGCGGTGGTCTTGGCGCGAGCCGCCGGCGACGACAAGACTAATTCAGGCACACGTTGGTTATCCAGCAACCAGCGCCCGATCAATTGGGCCCCACGCTTTCCTCGTTTTTTCAGCGGGCGCTCAAAATCATCCACCCACTTGCGCCAATCTGACTTGCCATGCCTAAGCAACAGTAACTCTTTCATCATTAGTCGGGCAATTCCTTGATGGGTTTCCGACGGTTATAACGCAGTATAGCCTCAGAAATTCCGATTTTACGCTATTCTAACTATCATTGGGCATTATAGGCAGGAATTGAGTCTATGGGGAACGTTCGGTTAACGCGTCGCGCACGCATTCCTGATCCATTACGTGTCAATCGCTACCGAAAAGCGCCGGAACTTGGCCCGCATCTTCTGTTCTTCAGCGGTGGCAGTGCGATCAACGGATTGAGCAAGGTACTCAAGCAATACACGCATAACTCCATTCACCTGGTGACAACGTTTGATTCCGGCGGCAGCTCGGCCAAGCTCCGCAGTGCCTTTCACATGCCCGCCATTGGCGACCTTCGAAGTCGACTCATGGCGCTGGCAGATGAGTCCATCAGCGGCCACCCGGAGGTGATCGAGCTGTTCAGCCATCGATTGTCTGAAACCCAGTCGCCGGATGTACTTAGAGCACAGCTATTGAGCCTGGTAGAAGGTTCTTCCAAACTTGTTCGCACTATTGCCAACCCCATGCGGAATATCATTCGGGAACAACTCGCGTGCTTTGCCGCCGCCATGCCCGAGGCGTTTGACTTACGCGGAGCGAGTATCGGGAACCTGATATTGGCGGGAGGCTATCTGCAAAACGGGCATCAACTGGACCAGATACTTTTCCTGTTTTCCAAACTAGTGCATGTTCAAGGCACGGTTCGGGCCATCGTTGAGTCGCCCCTCCATCTTTGCGTCAACCTTGCCAATGGCGAGCAAATCTGTGCGCAACATCGGATCACCGGAAAGGAAACGGCCCCCATCACGGGTCGAATCCAACAGCTCCTGCTCTCCGCCGACGCGGACCAGTATGCACCTGCCCAAGTGCGCTTGAGCGAATCGAACCGACAGCTGATTGAGCACGCGGAACTCATTTGCTACCCCCCTGGCAGCTTCTATTCCAGCGTACTGGCCAACTTTCTTCCGGACGGCGTAGCTGAAGCCATTCAATCCAACCCTGCCCCGAAAGTGTATGTTCCCAACCTGGGCACAGACCCGGAACAATTTGGCCTCTCCCTGCTTGAGTGCGTCCATGCTCTTCGGTCACAGCTGATAAATCCCGGGCAAGCAAACCCGAACTCGGTGCTGGACTTTGTGCTGGTGGATCAAAAAAACGGTAAGTATGAGGGACAGTGGGATGGCGCGGCACTCGCCGCACTGGGGATTCAATTGATCGATACCGACCTGATCTCCGCCGACAGCGCGCCCTATTACGACAACCAGAAATTGGTCGAAGCGCTCCTGTCTTTGGTGTAAGGGGCTTCTGGCTTCTGCTTGAAGCGCTCGTATCCGATACAGCACAACAGTATAATACTGCCCTTTTGGAGCACACACGTGAGCGCTTTCGTGGATCTACTGGTGTCGACCGCAGAGATCACCTTTCCCATTTTTATTCTGGTCACCTTGGGCTGGGGATTAAAAAACGCTGGCTGGTTAAGTGCCGGGTTTATCGAGACGGGCACGCAGTTGGTCTTTCTGCTGGGTCTTCCCGCGTTACTGTTTTTGAAGGTCAGCGCCGCAGACTTGGATCATGTGCTGAACAGCACGCAGCTCGGCTATGCCATGCTCAGTACCTGTGCCGTAGTAGTTGCACTCTGGTACCTCACTGGCCGATTGAATTTACCGCCCAAAAATCGGGGGGTCTTTGTGCAAGGTGCTTTCCGGGGAAACATGGGGATCATCGGCCTGGCGTTATGCGCCAATATGTATGGCGAAACCGGCCTCGCCATTGGCTCTATCCTGCTGGCTTTTCTCACCTTGCTGTACAACGTACTTTCCGTATGGGCGCTCTCCGCATCCCATAAAGTGGTCGGTACCTCGCTTGTGCAAACCACACTGCTTGGCCTGCTGAAAAATCCGCTGATACTCGCCATTCTGGCCGGCATTGCGGTGAATCAGTTACAGTGGCCCCTGCCAAAAGTATTGATCACCAGCGGTGGATATCTGGCCGACCTGACACTTCCCCTGGCCCTATTGTGTATCGGCGGTTCAATCAACCTGAAATCGTTGCAATCCTGCGGTGCACTGGCTGTGTACGCCGGCGGACTGAAGTTGATCATTCTCCCGGCAATCATGACTGCCGGCGCTTATACCATTGGCTTGGACGGCGTGTTACTGGGCACGCTGTTTCTGATGTTTGCCAGCCCTTCCGCCACCGTAGGCTTTGTGATGGCCAAGGCCATGCGCGGCAACGCCGAACTGGCAGCCACCATTATTACCCTCACTACCGCCGTGTCCATTTTCACCATCAGCCTGGGCATATTTATTCTGCAGTGGGCTGGCGTTGCTTAGGCCGTGTTGGCGCTCTGGTTCAGGAAGCCAGCTCTACCTGCTTTGAAATGTCGCCAGAGAGAACCAGCTGAAGAAACGCTTCGCCCAGGCGCTCACTCTCAGACATACAAATGCGCCAGACGCGCATGCGCTCTTCATCGTTCCCCTGGAATCGAAGAAAGTCCTTGCGGTCCGAAATGCGCGCGTACGGGAGTTTGGCCACATAAGACTCCGACGGCGCAACGATAACCACGTTATTAATCATCGGACCACGGGCTCTTCGGCTGTCAATAAACTTGTCAAACCAACCCGGCACAAGATACGGGTAAAAATGGGGGTACAACACCAGGCCATCAAAGTGGGTCATCATGGCGGGTACCGGGTGATAGTCTAACACCCCGCCATCACGGTAGCTCCCTGGAATCGCGCCGGGAATGTCCCGCACAGCAGGTAACACATGCGGAATGGACGCAGTCGCCAGCAATACTTGTCGAAAATTCTCCGGAGTTAACGGCAATGTCTCTGTGCGATAGGCATCCCCCTGAAACAGGGGTAAACTCCCCGATGTGCTGCTGAACACCACACGCTCGAACAGGCGCGTGAGCGCATTTCTGCCCCCCACGTTAAAAACTGCTGCCTGCATAAGCGCCAGCGACAACCGCCATTTGTCATCACTCGCCATCCACCCTTTGCTGCGCACCGTGCCAATATGCAGCTTCCAGGCTGGATGCGCCAATATATCAGCCATCTGCGCTTCGGACAAATAATCTTCAATAATACGCTCAGCCTGCGCCGCCACCTCTTGCGGGTGCACTTTCTTATCGTAGGTTTGGGCAATATACGCCTGCCCCAGTCGCTCAAAGGCCAATCCCGGCGACGTTTCCATCGCCGCGGCCAGCTTCCAGGCACCGATAGAGGTGCCGAAAAGATGCAAAGGTGCCGATTTCTCCGCCAGCCAGGTCTCGAAGATAGCCCGGTCCAGCCCATAAATCGACAACCATTTCGCCGCTCCGGAGGCCCCAAAAACCGCCGACACATCCTCCGGGCTCAACCCGTGCTTGCGTATGTGGGCGTATGCCCTTGGCCCGGCAACAATGCGTAGATTTGCTGACTCCATCTATAAACCCCGCTGCAGTGGCGCTATACGTATGAATTTCGCATGAAGTAAGCATTTTGATGCCAATAACCGTATAACACAAATGTCTTTCACGCCAACTTTATGGCCAAAACCGTTTTTTGAGTATTTTTTGTGCATTGGTTGACACTATGATCGCCAGATTTGCATTAAAATCTTCCCACCCCGAAAAGCGGGCATAACAAAGAGAAAAAGCCACTCCATGCAAGGAAGCTACACGCATTGGAACGGAAAACCACGGGTTGCTTGACTGTGTCCAGATTAAGTGATCGCCGGGTTGCCTCTGGATTATAAAACAATCAGGGAACTCTAATTATGAAATTACGCACATCATTGCTCTGCCTCACGATTGCCACATTAGCGACAGCTACCGCGAGCGCAAAGGATAATACACCCAAAGGTAAGCCGTTTGTTGCCATTGAAGGTCAAATTGTTGAAGTCGAAGGAGCAATTTCATCGCTACAGGATCAAGTCGACCTTTTGGTTGAAAAAGTGGATACGCTGGAACAGCGCATGACCGCCAATGAATCAGCTATCACTACGCTTTATCAGCAAAACAGTGCTCTTCACACGCTCGTTCAGCAGAACATCTCAGACGTGACGTCCATCCAGGCGGAAATTAACAGTCTTCAGGCAGCCAATCAGACACTTCAGGAATCAATCGCCGCAGCCAGCGGAGATATTGACGCACTCCAGGGTGAGGTTTCAGCGAATCAGCAATTGATCGCCAGCCTTCAGTCAGCGCTTATTATGGTAAACAGTAACGTAATTTCTCTCAATGAAGGCCTCCAGGCGCAAATCGACAACAATGTCGCTCTAATAGAAGCTCTTCAGGTCGAAATCGCAGATATTCAGCAAAAGCTCGAGATGAAGCAAAATGTTGTCGACGGTGTTTGCCCTGAAAACTCTGCAATCAAAGAAGTGATGACGGACGGCTCCGTCGTTTGCGAAGCATTCAGCACCGGCAGCATTGAAAAAGTCATTTCCAAAAACTTCGGTAGCGCAGCGGCAGGAGGCAGTGTGACAGTCTACACAATTTGTCCTTCCGACTATGTCGCCACGTCAACGGGCTTTGGATCCGGGTCCGGATGGGAAGTCACTTACAGTCATATCATTGAAAACCCTGCTTTTAACGGGGGACTGCTCACCGCCAAAAACCTGAGAAGTTATACCAACCATATTGCGGCTGTTACTACCTGCATAAAGATCACGCCCTAAATGCGGCCCGCCTCGCTCTTCGAATAAGGGGAGTGAGGCACTGGTATTCCCATGGAAACTTTTTCTTGATTGTGTTGTCTATAGCTGCCTACGAATTTGATTTTGAGGAAAGCACAATCAATGCGCAAATTTCCCGTCATCCTGTCCGCTATGTTGAGCGGCCTCACAGTCACAGGGTTTGCACAGTCAGAGCCTGCAAAAGTATTTTCGAGCTCAGACAAACAAATTCCTCTCCTGGAACTTTACACTTCCGAAGGGTGCAACAGTTGCCCACCAGCGGATGCCTGGATATCTACGCTGCAGCATCATAAGCAACTGTGGTCAGATTTTGTTCCCGTGGTATTTCACGTGGACTACTGGGATTATCTCGGCTGGCAGGATCGGTTTGCCCACCCCCACTTCAGCCTCCGACAACGCAATTACAAAAAAGAACGACTGGTGAAAAGCGTTTACACACCCGGCTTTGTCATTGCCGGCGCTGAATGGAAGCAGTGGTTTCGGGGAAGTCGTGACGCGCCTGAACCGCAATCCCCCACTGGCACACTGAAAGTTGCATTGAACGGGGAAAACGTCAGCGCTGACTTCACGCCGGTTCAGGAAAGTGCCTGGAAGATTCGGCTCACCGACCGTGAGTATCAGTTAAACATCGCGGTGCTGGGCATGAATATAGACAGCCGGATTACCAGTGGCGAAAATGAAGGAAAAACACTCACACACAGCTTTGTGGTGCTGGGGTATGGGCAGTCTACCCCCCACAAGGAGCAATGGGAGACCACCCTGCCTGACTACCCCAAGCAGCACACCTCGGAATTGGCTGTGGCTTTCTGGTTAACGCCGAAAGACAGCCAGCGCCCCATTCAGGCAACCGGTGGCTGGCTGACCTCCAGCGCTCCGTAGCACGTGCAGCAATGCGCGGCTAGAGCCCGGCCAGTTTCAGGCGATTGGCATGAATTTGGTAAAGGGACACCGGATTGGTGAACAGCGCATGCATACCAAACAGCATATTGATTTCATCCAGATGATTCATGCGGTAATTGTCCCGAATCACCTTACCCAAGTGGCTTCCGCATCGGGTGACCAAGCCATCGTTGGCCTCACCGGAGAGGCCAACGGTCACACCCAGCACCCAATCTGAGGGGTCGAGAATGTTGGTCACGGCGGAAGCACCGCTCCAGGAATAATAGCGCACGCCACCGTGGTCAGCGGCACCATTACCACAGGCAGTGTCCGGCACCCCGCCCGGATACAGCATGTTGAACTGTTGAAGCCCGCCGGGGCTGACAGAGGCAAGAAACGCGGAATAATCCTGCGGCAGTTCGTCATGGCCACTGGCCTGATCGATCAACTGTGCAATGGACTCAAACAAAAGCGCCAAAGCCTTGGCTGCCAGTGAGTTCTCGGGAACTTCCGTATCCATCAGCCCCCCCAAAGGAAAGCCTGAGGGTAGATTCGGCGTGCCGATGGTTGTCACCGAGGCCACCTGTTCAGGAATCACAGAAGCCGCGTACCTTGCCGCCAACCCGCCCTGGCTGTGCCCGATCAGATTTACCTTTTCCGCACCGGCGAGACTGAGAATGGTCTGAATCTGTCCCACCAGCTGCTCACCCCGCACTTCGTTCGAGTTCACTGCGGAAAGTTTAACCGTATACACGTCGGCACCAACCGAGCGCAGCCGGTCAGGGATCTGGTAGAAATAATCCACCTGAGCGATGGAATCAAAGCCAAACAGACCATGCACCAGAACAATCGGGTATCGTGTTGCGCCGGATTGACTGGCCCATGCGGAGAGTGTGAGCATCGTAAGAATCAGAGCACTCAGCCCATGACGTATTGCCTGCTTCATAGTAACCTTCCTTATTATCTTTATTGTCCGGTACTGCTTGCGTTACTGCCATTGGTACTGCTTCATTCCGTACTGCGATTTCGGATACTGCCTTCGGCACAACCTCCGTAAAGAAATGTGTGTTTTTGTGATCTTGTTAACAGAATATTAAAAATACAGTGAATTGGACTGTTAGACAACCTGAATTTTGAAAAAAGGAAGTGATTTGATTCGACGAGATAGACGCGTACCCGGTCAAGCCGGATACGCTCAGGAGCTTCCGCTAGTTGTTCAGCGTGCCATATACAACGCTGGACATGCTGTAGTTAGACGCCCAGTTGCCATTGTATTTCACCCAACGCACCTTTTTGCCCCAACTCCACCACTTGGATTCCGTTTTGGTGGCGAAATCCACATTGATGCCGTTGCGGTTGAAGTTGTTGCTGACGGTGGTCATTTCACTGCCTTTCGACGTATTAATGGTGCCCCCATGACCGGTTTTTTCACCCATCAGCACCACATAGTGGTTATACCAAAGTGATCCCGGTGCCTTGCTGACCGATTTCAACTCACCATTGTTGGCAACACTTCGACTACAGGAGTCATAGGCTCCCTTACTGCTGGCACCACAGGCACTGTGCAGCGGTACCACACTGTCGTCCGCACCGGATAAGAACGGCTTGGTCACACCGGCATACTCGGACCCCGTGCCGACAAATCGCAGGCGCGGATAAACATCATTCGACACCGCCAGATTGCGGGCGTTATTGGGCTGCAAATCAATCAGAACGCCCATCTGCCCCTGTTTCGGTGTGAATCCCATGAATTGCTCAATGGCCCAGCGCTGAGCGCTGTTCACCCAACCGCTGCCCTCAGAGATCGCGACCGCAATGTCCGCTATTTCCGTCCCGCCGCCTGCACCCGCGAAATCGAGCACCGCAAGAATCTTGAACTTATTCTTATCGATGCCCCACGCGCCGAGGTTCTTCAACGCATATCGCGTGACCAGATCCCCGGTCGAATGGGTCACGATAACACAGCCAGCGGTACACAAACCGCTGTTCTGAATCGACTGAAACTGTGCCTTTACTTTGTTCTTGACGCCGCCACTGATGCGATCAGCCGAAGACCAGTAGATCTTTGCTTCCGCTCGGCTCCCCCAGTAAGCAGACCAATATTGATTCGCCAGGTTCTGAAGCTGGCCATCATTCGGTTTGTCATTGAGATCCGTTGAGCGAAACCCGTGTACGAGAATGACATTCTTACCTGCCAGTTTTGCCTGCGCGCCCAGCGTTATACCAAATAACGACAGACAGAGGATGACTTTTATTATTGTATTGTTCATCGAGGTTACCTTGTTGTGGACAATAAAACTTGTTGTGGATGATTAAAGAGTGTGTGAAGCCCCTGGAATCCAGGAATCCCTGCTTCTACGGCACACGCCTCCTCGGGTCTGACCACCCGGAGAATGCGTGGGGTCCTGAAACTTTTTGCGCGATTACTCGCTGAGTGCGCCCAGGTTCCTGAGAAATGCCAAACGAGCCTCGGCATCGGGGTCCTGGTAAGGTGAATCTTCGTAAGATGAAAATGGGTGCCCGGTCACCGGGAACGACGACTGAGCGGTGGTGCCCGCGACATCGGACTGCTCATGATCCTCCGCAGCACGAACCAGCCTCAGATCCTTCAACTGGTAGTCGCCTTCGTCACCACTCACTTTCAGTGCGGCAATATGGGCACGAAGGTCCAGTGATGCCATGGCCGAAGTGAGCGCGCCCTCCGCTTCCAAATGCAGCAGAGGCTTGCCGGACCGAGCGCTGTAGAGATTGCCACTGACAAAGTAATAGCCGGGCTGATTCAACTGAACCAGCAGAGGAACGTGCAGATAAGGACCAATGACGGTACTTCCGTTGGTTTGCACAATGACCGCAGACGGAGCATGGTAGCGCAATGGCGCAGCGAGTGTCAGGCGATGGTCATCCAGTTCCACCAAGGCATGCACTTGAAGTTCATTCGGCCATTGGGCAGCGGTCTGTCCCGGGCGCACCACGGTGTAAAGCGCGCTGGTATCGTCATCTGCCACCAGCGTTTGCTGCTGAAGCGTCTCACCGGTGAGCGTTCTTAACTGAATCACCGCATGCACTTGGGCACCAGGATCTACGCCCTTCATCACCAGGCCGACGGGAATGGTCTCACCATGAAAGTATTGGTAACGCTCCATGTGAATCGCCACCTGAACCGGTTTGTCATAACCGGGCAGCGGAAAAGGGAGTTCCACATCACTGGTGTCTGGCGGTAAGTAGCGTTTTAGCGCTGCCTCGCTGAAAATCGGCTGAGAGTCCGAGGGGAACTGCATGGCAGCCTCGTATTGATCGGCCACTTGCATAAACTGGGCTTTCAGGGCTTCTTCCGCATAGGGATTTTGTTCATCCGCCTGCGATAACTCGAACGTTGCCTGAGCTCCCGACACAACCGGTACTGAGGGCAGAGCTTCCACCACCGGGGGCACGTCCAGCGACGTCGACCGGTGTGTCGGCGACTGAGGAGCCAATGCACGCTTGTGCTCACCTCCTATGTCCGGCCTCTCTGATCCCCATCGAACCGGTGATTCCAGATAAAACGCGGTTCCCACCGCAATGACGAATACGCTCGCAACGACAACACGACTCTTCATACCAGGCCAACCTTGCTGTTTTTTTGTTTTTGTTATTGGTCCGCCACGGGAATCTCCCGACAACTTAGGCACTATGAGACTAACAGCTAACCCGGCTCAAGCAATAGGAAAAATAGGGCAATTTATGTCAATTTCGCACAAGAAATGAGACGCAACTCACATTATTTAAGGAGGGGATTCGGTTCTGACTTTTTTGTACCAAAAAGTCCGCTGGGTATAACGCCCCGAGTGGGGCGTTATCGCGTATGACGGGGTTTGCACCTCGGAAAAAAATGCATCACACCCTTCATAAGGGGCGCTTAGGCTGTCGCTTCTTCGGCTGCAGCTTTTGCTTTGGTTGCCGCTTTTTCAGCAACGACGGCAGCTTTTTCAATCGCCGTTTTCGTCGCTTCTGCCGCTTTGTCTACGGCTTCTTTTGCTTTGTCTTCTGTGGTGGGCTCTTTTTCAACTTTGGAAATGACTTTTGCGGAGGCTTCTGCCGCCTTGTCGTTGAAGTCTCTCAACTGTGCACAGAACTTAACCACCAATTGCTTCTGTTGATCATACGCTTTGTTCGTGAACTCGGCAGTTTTGTCCGACAGTGCCAGATACTGCTCTTCCGCTTTGTTAATGACGGTTTCTACGTTTTCTTGAATTTGCTTCTGAATAGAGAGTAATTTTCCCATGACTCGGTCCTTGTTAAAAAACGATGATGAATGGGTCGAGATTGAACGGCCCTGCCCGATCATCCTAAGCTGGCAAATTAGAATAAGAAAACTAGAAATAGAAAAGTGGACGACATCCCGATACGGTCAAACATCCGTCACGCGGTGATGCCCGAAAGCGCCTTTCCCGGAACGTTTGATTTCATAACAGGCCATGTCGGCGGCACGCATCATGGATTTGTATTTGACGGGCTCATCCACACAATATCCGATACCAATGCTGGCACCCAGGCGAGGATGGGCTTCCGGCAAAACGGCCTGATAACGGGTGATCTTGTCCAGAATATGCTGGGCGACAATTTCTGCCTGAGCCACATTTGCCGGGCAGAGCAGAATCACAAATTCATCGCCTCCCATTCGCCCGGCCACATCATCTGCTCGCACGGACGAACGGATAATATCGCCGATGCTTTTCAGCACCTTATCCCCCGCCTGGTGTCCCAAAGTGTCATTCACTGCCTTGAAGTGGTCCAGATCAATAAACAACAGGCAAGCCGTCACGTGCTGACCGGCCGTACGATCTTCAAACACATGCTCAAATTCTTCCCGGTTCAGCAATCCGACCAGCGAATCATGGGTCGCTCGATATTGCAGCGAGAAAGTCAGATCGATGTTATCTGTCATTATTCGGCTCGCCTGCCGGGCAGCTTTCATCAATACCAGCGTGAGTACACCGATGAGAATCCCCAAGGCCAGGTGGGGTCGCTCGCCCTCCTGCAAAATTCGCCCCATTAACGGAATGACCGCCGGAAACAGGAACAGCTTATAAGTCAACAAATCCACGGCGTACGTACCCACAGCTCCCGAGGCCATGCCACAGATGACGAAGATCACCACCGCCTGATACAACGGGTTATCACCGAAAAACAGCACACCCAGCGCGCCATACAGGCACCCCGAAACAAAGGTGAGCCCACGGTGCCACCCCAGCCATGCCTGCGGTGAGCACGCCTCCGGATTTGAGGTATAGCGCCGATACACAAGCAAACGCGCGAGGCTGAGCAACAAAGCCACCCCAAACCAGATCCACAATTGCCAAGCGGGAAACACATCCGCCAGTACGAAGGCGGTAACCCCCATGCCGATCACACTGCCGGAGAGCGCTGTATATGAATTACCGTAGAGCACGGTGACCATTTGCCGGAATCGCCAATGGGCAGCGGACTGCTCGCGGTGCACGCCACTGTCTGGCACAACAGAATCGGTCAAATCGGTATGTTCAGTCATTTGTTATTGTTGAAGGGGGGATTCCCGCTCAGTCATCCTTTTTAATCAAATACGGGCCGTAATCCTCTAACTATAGCCCACATTCACGCCTTCCACACAAAGATTCACCACGAATGTTAGGGCGTGTTGACGTTTCATTCTCAGCTTCTGTTGTGACTAAAATTCCATCAATCGCGAAATGAGGAATGAGGTTTGGTTATTCCAAATGAATGACGAATGACAATGAGTGATGGAATTTTAGTCACAACCCGCAGGGCCTGCGCTATTTTCCCTCCGAACGTCGTTGTCTTTCGTTCAAGTAGAATAACTACATCACACTCATTCCGCCTAGCCGGACGGAAAATAGCATTGGCAGAAGTTGAGAATGAAACGTCAACACGCCCTAATTATTGATCTATACTGATAAACGTGTGCTTCCACCGAGCGTCTCCTACATGAATACTCACAGTGAAAACACAGCGCCCACCTCGTTCGTACCGCGACTTGTCGCCCTGCTGCTCCCACTCCTTTTAGGCAACACCTGCGCCGTCAATGCAGATACAGGCGCGCTCAAGCTGGCTTTTAACGACAAATGGCCCCCCTACAGTTATAAGGATTCAGGTGGAGAAATGCGCGGCATCCTCGTGGATATCGCCCGCGATGTGCTGGGCAGTCAATTGAACATTCAGCTGGACATCGAGGGCTACCCCTGGAAGCGCGTACAGGCCAATATTCAAAGTGGCGTTAATGATGCGTTTATCACGGCGGCGACCCCGCAACGGCTGGAGTACAGTATTGCCAGTGAAGAAATCGTGTACACCATGGAAGAACGTGCCTTTATCAACGTCAAAAGCAAACACTACAAAGCGCTAAAGTCGATCACGCTGGACAACGTGCAACGGCTGAATGAGTTTCGCGTGTGCGATATGATCGGCAATGGCTGGGCACAGAACTTTTATGGCGCACACAATATTAAGGTGCACTACCTGAAAGACATTAATCTGTGCTTTCGTAGTATTGCTGCCAATAGGTATGACGTTGCCATACACATTGGTGCTGCCGGCCAAGTGATCATCAATGGCGAAAAACTGGGGAACACACTGGAAATGCAGCCCGCCATGTTTGATTCCGTGCCTTTTCCGTTGCTCGTCAGCAAGCGATCCAGTTTCACCTGGATCATCCCGCTGTTTGACAAAGCGATGGCTGAGTACAAAGCGCAGGGCGCGGTGGAGGAAGTGGTCAGGAGTTATACGCAGTAGCCTGTCAGATTAAGCCTCTGCATAGAGCAAGTTGAAGCCGGCACATCTCCAACTCGTGATGTGCCTCATCAAGATCAGTTCGAAACAGACGTCGCTTGAATGGTGCTTATCAGCTTACCGTCTTTGTCGTAGGACTCTGATTTCACGAACCAGTTGGCATTGACCATCCACGAGTAACTGTAACTATTGTCGTCATCCAACACTTTAATTTTGATGGTACTGAAGCTTCCGGCGGGTACGGTAACCGACTCATTTAAGCTTTCAACGGTTTCGGTATACCCACTGGTAGTGTACGTATTTAACGGCTGCGGTATGGTGACACCATTCGTTGTGGTCGATCCTTCCGAAGTCGCAGTCACAGGTGCCGAGTACCAGGACATCCCTTCACAAATAGTGACCGGTGTTGAGTATTCGTAGGGTGAATACGTGGTTGTACTCTGGCTTGTGGTCACAAACCCCATGAACGAAGAATCGGCGGTCACCTCTGAAGACACCAGAGCCATCGCCCCATTGCTAATGTCGAAAATCGACTTCACCGTAGATGACGAGGTGATTGTCTGCCCATTGGTGACGGTAGACTGATCTGTATTGATCGTGAAAACGGTACCCGTAGATTCCGTCACGGTCATCGTCATGGTGCTGACGTCAGAAATACCTGCTGTAGTCACCTCATAGGTCGCAGACTTTCCAGCTGCCGGGAAAGCCGGAGTAATACAATTTCCACTGCCTTGATTGGTAACGCCGGACTGCCCGCCATTGGAGCCACCGCCGGTATCACCACCATTATCCCCTCCTGTATCCCCTCCTGTATCTCCACCGGTATCGCCGCCATCAAGCACCCCGCCTAGAGAAACGATTGTGGTGTCCACCAACGTACAGGCCGCTTCTGCGGTGCTGCTATCACCCAGCACCGACTGCATCAACGTGTTATAGGTGTCCCCGGAAATGGTCACGTCCGACGCGACTTCCAATTGGGTGACAAAGTGTTCTGCAACATTTTTCCGGTTTGCCACGATGGGTGCATCGTCTCCGGTTGCCCCCCCCATAATATCCAGCGTGATTTTCTGCAACGTGCTTTGTCCACTGTCCAGCAAGCCGGTGTACCAGCCCAGACCACCGGTATCCGCGTCACGACCAAACAGCTGCTGATAAACATTATTCACCAGATCCTGGTTGCTCAAGGAGCCATAGCGATCCACAAATTCCTGAGAGCTGCCAAAGGCATCAATAATCGCCCCCAAATCGCCGCCATTGGCTTCGAGCTGCTCCGCCCACCAGGCCAGACCGGCCGGGTCCGCTGGCCGACCATAATAAGCGATGTACGCGTCCATCACCTTGTTTTCTATGTCGGAAAAACCACGATCCATACAAGCCGCCTGGCTTTGAGTTGCGATAGACGCAGCTGCAATAGCCACAGGCAAACAGGCAAGTTTCAACGAGTGTATCACGTTCATTTCTCTCTCCATTTCTAAGAGCTTCGAAGACAGCATCCTTTCAAAGCGATAACAACTGTTAGGGGTATGTGCAGTATGGGAATGATCATTCCCGCCATCAGATAGCGTCGGAGGCATCATGCCGCCCTCACCGGGTTCAATGAACCATCAGCCTCCGTGACGGGCATCACATTTTTACCACAAGCCGGCCATCCTGCTCAACGTGCAAAAACGGTAATGAGCATCTATTCTGAAAGAGATTTTCTCCGATCGGAAGGCTGTCCTTGAAAAAAACGCTCCGAGCCAAAGTGTACGATATCGTAGAAGTACGCGATACGCTGCCCAGCAAACTCTTTGATGCATTTATACTGGCGTTGATTATCATCAATGTGGTGGTTATCGTACTGGAAACCGAAATCGTTTTTCGGCGGCAGTATCGTGAATTATTTGTCGCCATTGAGACCTTCAGTGTGTTTGTGTTTACCATTGAATATGGCCTTCGGGTGTGGACTGCCCCCCACTTTCCGCATTTGAGCCACTTACGGTGGCCGCGATTACGTTACGTATTCACCCCCATGGCCCTCATCGATTTTTTTGCCATTGCCCCGTATTATCTGGTCGGCATTATTACCCTGGACCCCCTCTATCTGCGCGTGCTCCGACTCGTCCGACTGTTCAAACTCACACGCTACTCACGCTCAATGGACATGCTGCTCACGGTGCTGCGCAAGGAGTCCAGCAGCCTGCTGTCCGCCATATTTATTCTCGTCATGCTGTTGCTGTTGGCCTCGGCAGGTATTTATCTGGTAGAGGGCGATGATCAACCCCAGGCATTTGGCTCGATCCCACGGGCCATCTGGTGGGCAGCGGTGACCCTCACCACCGTGGGCTACGGTGATGTGGTGCCCATTACCACGGGCGGAAAGGCGCTCGCCATGGTCATCAGCATCATTGGCATTGGTATCGCCGCGCTCCCCGCCGGGATCATCGCGTCAGGCTTTAACCGCGAGATTGATTTGCGCAAAGCCAAGTATGAGGCAGAAGCCCGTGAAGCGCTGGCAGATGGTGTCATTTCCCGATCAGAACGCAGACACCTCACCCGGGAGCGGAAACGTCTCGGGCTGGAAAAGGAAGAAGCCCGGGACATTGTTGACGGGCTCATCGAAGCCATGGAAGTGGATGATGAAGGCGACTACCACTGCCCCCACTGTGGCAAGGTGATGCTGAAGCGCGGTGCGGCCAAAGTGGATGACGCCTGATCTATGCAGCCGTCACCAGGCTGCGCAAGCCGCTGCTTACCTTGTGTGCAAATAGTCCCACCGAATACCTTCCGCCATCCCTTTTGCCCGTAACTCCAGAATAATGGGCTGTTCGATGGCTTCGGTATTGAGCTGTTCCAGATCCGGGCGAACACCACTGCCCTCTTTAATCGCCCGATACCCCTCTTTGTCCGACAAAAACTGCACCGAATGCCCCATTTCGTGCATTAGACACATCGGCGCACTGATCACGCCTTCCTGATCACGTTCCGTACCAAAGCGCTTACCACAGCAGGTCCAGGTACCGTGTTTTTGCACCCAGGGCACATCCGGGCGTAACCGCTCGCCTTTGTAATTCTTCACTTTATCGCGCACCCCCACTTCTACGGAGGGGTCCCAATAGATCGTGCCTGCCGACATTTTGCTTTCGCGAGGTGGGTGCGCATACACGTTAATACGTTTGGGATTGCTGTCCGTCCCCACATAAATAGTGAGCAAATCCTTGATGGTCAGCAAGTCGGTGATGATGTCATCCGCCAACGCAGAGTTTTTCAAATAACGGATCGCATTATCGAATTTTCGCCGCGCTTCCGCCCCGTCCAGATTATTTCCTCGAACCAGAATGGCCATGACACTCCCCCCTCTTGCGCCAACCAGGCTGCCCAGGTTGCCGGATAATATGTGAATCCAATTTATTGGATGATCATGGCATAGTTATAGGCGGGCTGTATCACCAGCGCAAGGGACTACTATTCATTCAATTCGAGCCCCTTCTTAAGTAATTCAACTTTCAACCTTTCTAACGCCCGCGCTTCTATCTGCCTGACACGTTCTAATGAAATAGAGTGCTTTTTTGCCAGTTGCTTAAGACTAACTCTATTCTTTTCATCTTTGACGAGCCAACGATTGGAAAAAATATCTTTGGTTCTTTCGTCTAGCTCTTCGACAAAATCGTTAACGCCAGACATACACCGACGACTAAAATCCTCATTCGTCCAATGTTGTTCTGGACAACCTGAACGATCCGCCAGCAGTTTAGAATGAGCAGCGCCAGGCACATGATCATCGGTAGCCGAATCACCAAATGTTTCATCAAAAAACTCATCTGCTTGCCGAAGTCTCAATTCCATTTCGACGACGTCTTTTTCACTAACATCAAGAAAACTAGCGACTTCACTTACCTCATCCTGACTCATCCATCCAAGCTGCTTTTTTAAACTACGTAAATTAAAAAACAACCTTCTCTGCGCCTTAGTTGTCGCAACTTTAACCAGCTTCCAGTTTCGAACTACGTACTCCTGAATTTCTGATTTTATCCAGTGCACAGCAAAGCTAGCAAAACGAACACCATAATTGATATCAAATTTTTTTACAGATTTCATAAGGCCAACGCTGCCTTCTTGAACAAGGTCTTCCATGGGGAGACCATATCCTAAATAACCTTTGGCAATGAAAACCACAAACCTTAAGTGCGACAAGACAATTTGGCGTGCAGCATCCAAATCATTGCCTTCGACATATTTCGAAAACAGTTCACGTTCTCTTTCTTCAGTCAGTATTGGTTGGCTGTAGGCGTAATTCACGTAGGATTGAAATCCACCTGTTATTGAATTAAAGCCATTAAGCGCTAATTCATTCTTGGACATCGTGCTTTCTCCTAACTGAATCAACCTTGTATCTTTGGAATACGAACAATTGTTTTCCGCTCTCCGCAATCACTTCCGCTGCTACTCCGCCTACCGCTTTATTATGAGCCATATTTCACCTCCAACTGATACAGTTGGCTAGCGAAGCCAGCGCTGAGGCTGGCTATCGTCTATCGAATGACAAGAAACAGCGAGCCTCCACCTCTATTAACCTGTAAAAGCACTGAGGATTGATTCCTAGCCAGAGCATTCTGTAAAGATTCAAGATCGTATACTCGACGCTTATTAGCCGCAACAATAACATCACTCACTCTTAAGCCACTGTAGGCAGCTTTACTTTTTGGCACAATACTAACGACCCGAACCCCGTCTTGATTTGGCTCGTTTTCAAACTGAACCCCTTCTAGCAACTCGTGTACTCGTCCACTTAGATTTTCGAGTGAGCCAGCCTTGCCCACTTCAACTTTGACGACCTTCTCCTCACCTTCTCGAAGTATTGTCAACGTTACTTTTTCGCCGATTGCTCTCATGCCTATTTGACTTCTAAGCTGTCCGGTTGATGCCGATTTTTTACCATCCACTGCGATAATGACATCACCTGATTTCAATCCAGCATCTTCTGCCGGAGAGTCCTTCATTACATTCGTCACTAGAACCCCAGCTTGACCATTCTCAATATCGAAAGCTTTGCGCAAGTCGGGAGTGATATCTTGTATGCCAACGCCAATTTGTCCACGCCTGACTTCACCATGCTCGATGATTTGCTCCATGCTGGCCTTTGCCATATTGGATGGAATAGCAAAGCCAATACCCACATTGCCGCCAGAAGGGGCAATAATGGCTGTGTTAATGCCAACCAGCTCGCCAGCAAGGTTGACTAAAGCACCGCCAGAATTTCCGGGGTTAATAGAAGCGTCGGTCTGTATGAAATTTTCGTAGCCTTCAATCCCTAACCCGCTTCGACCCAATGCACTTACCACACCGGTCGTAACAGTTTGGCCGAGACCAAAAGGGTTGCCTATTGCGACGACAAAGTCACCCACTTCCAGCAGATCCGAATCGGCAATCTTCACCTCAATCAGGTCATCGGCCTTTATTTTAAGAATGGCAATATCCAGCTCAGCATCCTCTCCTAATACCTTAGCTTCGAAGCTGCGCCCGTCAGCCAATGATACTTCAACTTCGTCAGCTCCTTTGATGACATGATAATTGGTCATGACAATGCCATCATGAGCGTTAACGACCACGCCAGAACCCGCACTTTGCTGGCGCTTTTTGGGTTGCTGTTGAAACTGTCGTTGCTCTGGAATATTAAAAAAATGCCTAAAGAAAGGGTCGTTCAACAAGGGATTATTACTGTACTGCTGAGTGGAAAATGTTGAGATATTGACCACAGAAGGATGCACTTTTTTTATCATGGGCGAAAGTGTTGGAAAAGGCTTTCCATCAGTGGTCACATTCGGTAGCGCAGCTTGCGCTTGCCCAAATAAAAGCATAACTATAATAAAAAATGGGACAACGACTTTTTGCTTCATAGCATTTTTCTCCGCATTTGTTTTAACCTGAAAGCGGGAGGTGGATTACCACCTCCCTTACCTTTTAGCCCATAAAGTTACGATGAAATTGAAATACGTTTCACATCATCTTTAGGCAATGCTTTTCTCGGAATTTTGATATTTAACAGGCCATTTTTCATATTGGCTGAAATCTCATCCCGATCAGCATCTTCAGGCAGAGACAAAGTACGTTGAAAAGAGCCGACACTCCGCTCTACTCGATAGTATTGTTTATCTTTGCTCTCGTTTTTTTCCTCCATCTGTCCTTTAATCGTTAATGTATTGCCATTCAATTCAATTTGAATATTCTCTTCTGACAGTCCAGGCAGATCGATGGATACCTCATACTCTTTTTCACTGCCAGATACATCCAATTTCGCTCGATAATCACCCATGATTGAATGATCAAAAATGCGGTTGTTAAATATCGATGCCGGTCGCGCAAGCCTTGTGCCCGGAGGCATACCGAATGAGCGCCACACATCATCAAACAGGCGGTCCATTTCGTTATGCAGTTGCAGTAAAGACCCCATTGCCTGATGCTCAGGGGTGGCAACTGACCTACTCTCTGGTGAGCTTTCACCAAGCGTATTGCTTTTTGAAACAGGAATCTGGTGAGCAGAAGCATCTTCATGCTTGAACCAATTCCAGGGTTTTAGTTTTTCGATATTCATGGGACACCTCCAATGACTCAGGATAAATACTTCAAGGTTAAACTGAGGGGGCACAGATATGCCCCCTCGCCAGTGCTAGGCTGCTTTGTCGCCTTTGGCGCTTTTCTCTTCAGCTTTGTGCTCCAACACATTGCCATCTTGATTAATGGCAATGGATTTTGGCTTCATCGCTTCCGGAATTTCTTTCAGCAGACTGATTGTCAACAGCCCATTAGAAAGATCTGCTCCAGTGACTTCAATGTAATCGGCAAGATTGAACTTGCGTTCAAACGTGCGATTGGCAATGCCTTGATAGAGGTAAGTACGCTCTTCTTTTGCGTGTTTATCACCTCGTACAGTCAGCACACCTTTTTCAACCTGAATATCCAGTTCTTCCTGTGAAAATCCAGCCACAGCAAGGGTAATGGCATAGCGATTTTCGTCGAGAACCTCGATGTTGTAGGGAGGGTATCCACTGGTAGTGGATTCTGCTGTTAACGCATGGTTGATCAGTGATCCTAAGCGATCAAAACCAACACTGCTGCGATACAGTGGAGTAAGGTCAATTGCGTTCATGGTATATCCTCCGTTAGAAGCAATATAAAATAAAAACAATCAATGGTGATCGGTCTCCATGAGGACGACCTCTCACGTAAAATAATGTAGGGCCAGAGAACTAATTTTCAACAATTTTTTTTAAAATAATTGTTTATTATTTTGCCACTTCATAAAAAAGAAAGTAATAAAAATGGGGGGCATTGCCCCCCTAAAAAATGTTGTCCACAGCAGAGCTAATAATTATGCCCAATCACTGGTATCCGGCATTGCCGGGCCAGTTTTATCCTCCTTGGGCGCATCGGTAATCATTACTTCTGTTGTCAGCATTAAGCCTGCTATCGAGCAAGCATTTTGCAAAGCCGAGCGGGTCACTTTAGCCGGGTCGATAATGCCCATTTCCAACATATCACCGTAGTCGCCCGTCTGAGCATTGTAACCAAATGCACCCTTCTCATTTCGTACCTTCTCCAGCACAACACTGGATTCAACACCTGCGTTACTCACGATCTGCCGGAAAGGTTCCTCCATCGCACGAAGTGCGATACGTGCACCGGTTTCCTGGTCTTCATTGGCGAGTACCAGCCCTTTTGCTGCAACAGCATCCGCCACACGGACAAGGCTCACACCACCACCAGGAACGATACCTTCTTCCACAGCAGCACGAGTTGCATGGAAGGCATCATCCACGAGGTCTTTTTTCTCCTTCATTTCAACCTCAGTAGCAGCCCCTACTTTGATAACGGCAACACCACCGGCCAGCTTAGCGACTCGCTCCTGCAGTTTTTCACGGTCGTAGTCTGAGCTGGTGTTTTCCATCTCAGCTTTAATTTGTAACACGCGCGCGCTGATAGCCTTCGCGTCACCTGCGCCATCCACAACCGTAGTCGTGTCCTTTGCAACAATGATACGTTTGGCGCTTCCAAGCTGTGCCAACTCCGCTTTCTCAAGCGACAATCCAACTTCTTCACTGATCAGGGTCGCGCCGGTCAGAATAGCAATATCCTCGAGCATGGCCTTGCGTCGATCACCAAAGCCGGGAGCCTTTACTGCAGCAACTTTAAGTACACCACGCAACTGGTTAACCACCAGCGTAGACAGAGCCTCACCTTCAACATCCTCGGCAATCAACAACAAAGGTCGGCCCTCTTTGGCCACTTTCTCCAACACTGGCAATAAATCACGAATAGTGCTTATCTTCTTGTCAAACAACAGGATATACGGGTTGTCGAGTTCAACCTGCATTTTCTCCTGATTGTTGATGAAATAGGGAGACAGGTACCCTCGATCGAACTGCATACCTTCAACGACTTCCAGCTCATTTTCGAGTGATTTACCTTCTTCAACAGTGATAACACCATCCTTACCCACTTTTTCCATCGCTTCAGCCAGAATATTGCCAATGTCCTTATTCCAGTTAGCGGATACCGTCGCCACTTGACCGATGGATTTATTATCGTCACAAGGTTTGGCCAGATCATGCAGCTCGCTAATCGCTGCTTTAACAACAGCATCAATACCGCGCTTTAAATCCATAGGGTTCATACCGGCTGCGATCGCCTTATTGCCTTCACGCATCAACGCTTGTGCCAACACCGTCGCGGTAGTTGTGCCGTCACCCGCCACATCGGCGGTTTTTGAGGCGACTTCTTTAACCATCTGTGCGCCCATGTTCTGGAACTTATCAGACAGTTCAATTTCTTTAGCTACGGATACCCCATCTTTTGTCACTCTGGGGGCGCCAAAGCTCTTGTCTAACACAACATTACGCCCTTTAGGACCCAGGGTTGCTTTCACGGCATCGGCCAGAATATTTACCCCGGTCAACATACGCTCACGCGCACGATCTGAAAAGATTACCGCTTTCGCACTCATGCTGCTTTCTCCTCTACTTGCTGCTGTTCAACGATTGCCAGAATGTCTGACTCTTTCATGATTAGAAGCTCTTCACCATTCACTTTTACCTGGGATCCGGCATATTGCCCAAAGAGAATACGGTCTCCTTTTTTAACCAATAGCGCTCGTATGTCTCCTGAGTCAGTGACTAAGCCACCGCCAACAGCAACTACCTCCCCCTGAGTAGACTTCTCAGCCGACTTGTCAGGGACAATGATGCCTCCTTTAGTGGTTATCTCTGCCTCTAACCGGCGTACAACCACTCGATCGTAAAGAGGTTTCAAAGTCATACACTTCCTCCTAAAATGATTGATAACCTAAGACAATAATTGTCAGGAAAAACTTTCCCGAAAATGTAATTAGGGCTATTTAAAACTGATTCAAGAGGCAATCTCGAAAAATTTTTATAGAGGTGAATTCATGGTTAACAAAGGAAGCACCATAAGCCAGTTAACACTAAGAGAGCACTTTTCCTTAAGTATTCATCGAGAGTCAAAAAGACTTCTTCCTCCGCTATCGGACGAGCTTAATCATTACCTCATTCACCTTCTGCTCCATTTCAGTGAAAGCAGGCGACTTTTCTGTAGAGAAAATGATAATTATTTTTTGCCCACACTGGCGCTTATATATGAAACCGCTAATAACGCGAAAACCAGTTATGAGCGCAATATCATGCTTAGACAGTTAGGAGATAGCGCGTTGTTTATGGGTGCGTTATTTTTTGAGCATTTCTCGAAAAAAGGAATCAACAAAGACTATTTCATTGGCATGGGTGGGGGAGCCTATCACGCCTTGGCGGACTACGAGTATGGAGATACCGATTTATTCTATGAGCTTGCAGAAAGGTTCCCAAAACTACTTCAGGTAATCAGCCGAGTCTGCACCATCGAACTCAACTATAATGCAGAAGACATCTTTTCTTTACTGAAAAGGTGGCAGAATTCAAAGGATGCTACGCTGAGAAAGCAACTTCACTCCATCGGCATTATTCCCTTTGAGCTAAGTCATCGGCATTGAAGCTATGGAATTCGTAGAAAAAGGGGGCATGACATCGCCCCCTCTCGCCAGTTATTCCTATTCTTCTTTTGACTCCGTTACAGGCGCACCATCATCCGCTTCGTTTTGTGCTGCTGAATCATCGGGTTTTATTTCTCGCGTTAACGATTCCAGATCAGGCTTGGTTAAGCGCTCGTACTCGTATTTGCTCAATGTAAATTCCTGATCAAAGCCTGTTCGTTTGACATAGTACTTTCCTTCTTTTTCCATGAGAGAAATTGTATGGATGCCACCATTATTTACCTGGATTTGTGTGTGTTTATCCCCGGTAAACTCTGGCGCGTCATTGGCGACATCCACTATTTGGAACGCGCCAACAGCCTTAACCAGGTTATTCACATGGTCTGTATGGATTTCCCGGTTTTCCCGAACAGGATCAATCTGCCACGAATCGCCTTCCTTTGACAGGGTATAGTCTTTCCCTTTGATTTTGGTTACAGACTGAACGGCAAGTATGTTTTTTTCCAGCCAATCTTTCGTGCTCGCGGGGACATCGTAGGCATTCAATTCCAACGCATAGACTTCATCCTGATCATCGACACGCACATGGGACTTTTTAAAGCCTGGTGAAGTGCCAACATAAAGCGTTGCGAGGGGTTTGTCGCCCTGATAGAGCGCTATCTTTCTGCGCACTTTATTATCAGTCACTTCAAAACGCTCATGACTTGACGATGTCATTGCAACCGGCCATGTCGATTTCAGGTTCTTAAGCTTTTCCAGTAGCTGGTCAAGCTTCTCATCTGCGACAGGTAAACCCTTGTCGCTTATCCGCCACTGCTCACCATTTTTGGATAAGACGACTTCACTATTACCATCACTGATAATCAATTTATCAAGCTGAGCACTTTCAAAGCTCATCAAGGGCTCTGAAGAAAAATCGCCTGTGCGACTCTCCTCCAATAAAAACACGAAGAAAACAATAGTCAGCTGCAGCACGAATACGCCAACCAACAAAGGAATATTTTTCTTCATATCTCTCCTCCTTAAGCAGCCAAGAGTTCTAAGTATTGTTTATTCCTCACAGCGCGCTTACGCTTCTCACAAAGAGCAATGAGGAAAATAGCCAATCCGGCCAGCGCGTAATTCAAGTATTCCCAAAACATTTGAGTCGACTGCTCCATAGGAGGCAAAGTTCGATTGAAGTGACCGCGTGATCGAATGCTTAGCAAGCCCTCGTCTTCAAGAGACCAATCCACGGCATTCGCCACCATTTGCACCGAGTTGACATACTCGGATTGCTGCGCGCTACCCAACATTTGAATAATCTGATCATTTAAGAATTCATTGGATGCAAACAGAATGATACGGGCAGATTCTGGTGATCGCTCGATGACACTATCAATCTGAAGCTGCTGATCTTTGTCATCAGAGGTATCACTTGCTTCTGATTCCGCTTCAGTTTCATCACCTTCTTGTTGTTTCTCGATCAAAGGCGAAGACTTGTCCTTATAGAAAGAATCGAATCGTCCCTGGGTAACCGCCGCGAGGACATGACTGGCTTGATCACTTTCTGGTGAAAAGGCACTCACACCTTGCCTGTTGACCTTCGGCATGACATCCATTGAGGTCGACAGCCAGGCATTCTCCGAGCTGCTCAATAATCTGGTCACCTGACGCGACTTATTGGCTTCTTCATTGACCAAAATCGGGGATGACCAGGCCATGGTCACTTGAGGTAACTCAGAAGTGATCAGGTTGTCACGATTCAGGCCATCACCGCGCACATCAGCGAAATAGGGATAATCGAGCATTCTCAACTCTTGCAGCCTGAAACCACCCACATTACGCGTAACCGGAACGGGAAATGCCGAGTTTTGAGGATCCAGAACCAAAGACTCTTCAATTGCAATACCATGATGCTTCAACCAAGGCTCGAGCCCGCTACTCTGCTTCTGTAGGCTTAAGTTGCGATTAGACAGATTGGCAGCGTAAGGCGACGTTGCGGCAATGACTGTACCACCTTTCATCAGGAATTGATCAACCGCAAAGAGCTGCTTGTCATCAAGATTTTTTGGGGCTGCCAACAAGAGAATATCGGCTTCTCCCGAGACCACCCCGTCACTCAGATCCTCCTGCACCACATTGAGCTCGGCACTTAGAAAGTTTTCTAATTGGGAAAACCGGGCATCTGCGCTGGCATAGGGAGAGGAGTAGTCTGTTTTTGGTGTAACCAGAGCGACCGTTTTGGTAAACCCGGATGCGAATCGTTTAATGCCGGCATCGACATTCCTCTCAAATTCGCTTTTACTCAGATTACCCAGCGGCAACTGAACAATCTGACCATTACCTTGCAGCGTTAAATAAAAGAAGAATTGCTTATCACTAAATAGGCTGGTCGCCATAGGTTTAAAGCCGTAATTGCTTGCGATTTCTTTCGCAACTTTGCCTCCCTCTGCTTCCGGTTCAACAAAGGTGACCGTTAAACGGCCGGATGACTGCGCCTTGAGCTCATCTACAATCGCATTCACTTCGGCTTTAAAAGAGCGAAGTTTCTCAGGCAATTTTTCATCCGCAGACACAAACGCTGTAAATGCCAGGTCGGTTTTAACGGTATCAAAGAGATTTCCTCCCGCTTGATAGGCTCGCAGCACTTTTTTTATCGCCCGGGTTAAATCATGCTCAGGATTTCGTAGTTGAACATCAATATCAGACTCACTAAGCGCCTGAACCTCAATAAGATCCCTAAAACCCAATACTTGGTGCTCATCACCATATTGGATCAATACATTGAAATAGGAACTGACAATCGAGGACTGATATCGGTCAGCAACCTGAAAAGGGACAGGCTGGATGCCGTATTTTTGATTGGCTTCTTCTTCGAGATCCGGAGAACTTAACGGGTCAACAAACTCCACCCTTACTTTTCCTTTACCAGCAACCTCATACTCTTTAATCAAGTCGCGCATTTGCGGCACCAGTGGTGCCAGCAAAGGATGGGTTTTTCCGCTGAAATACCCCCGAACAAGCAGAGGCTCTTGCAATTGGTTTAAATAACTTTCTGTTGCTTCAGAAATCGAGTACTGATTGCCGCGAGTCACATCTAAACGAGCACTATCAAATTGAGATAGCCACAGATTGGCACCTAAGGCGTTCGCCACGATCAGCAGCGTGAACACCAGCCAATAACGATGATGATCTCGTTTCTCCTCGTGCACCCAACGCTCTTTTTCCAGCGACAAAACATTCAATGCGAGAAACACAATAATCAAACTGACATAGTAATAAATGTCACGAAAATCAATCACGCCTCGCGTAATGGATTCAAATCTCGACCCCGTACCGAACAGCCGCAGCCAGTCCGCAACCTGATTACCAAAAAAACTGGTAATCGCTGTTGAACCCACCAGATAAAACAGCCCGGCTAACGCCGACGCGCTGATTAAACTCACGATTTGATTGTCGCTGCGAGAGGACACAAACAGTCCGATGCTCAAATACGCCGCACCAATAAAAAGCGTGGCGATATATCCAGACCATACTGGCCCCCAATCCAGCTCCCCGATGAATGCGACCGTCATTGGCAAGGGCAATGTGACAAGCAATGCCACCCCCAGCAAGAACAGGCAACCCAGGAATTTACCCAAGACAAAATGCCAAAGGGGCACCGATTGCGTCAGCACAAATTCCAACGTGCCATTGCGGCGCTCTTCGCTCCACAGCCGCATCGTCAACGTGGCACACAGGAAAATCAAAAGCACCGGCATCCATTCGAACAGTGGTCTTACATCCGCAATATTTCTGGCAAAAAACGACTCCCCCCAAAAGAACACAAATAATGTCACGGCAGCAAATGTCGCCAAAAACAGATAAGCGATGGGCGAGGCAAAAAATAATGAAATTTCTTTTCCTGCAATACGTTTGATCGTAACTCTTGATTCGATATTAGGCTGCATCACGATCCCCCTCATGTACAAACCGTCCTTCATTCACCTCTTTGAACAAGGTTTCCAGATCTCTTAACTCAGGTTGCAAGAGAAATAGCGAGGCCTTTTTCTCCGAAATTACCTGAGCGACTAATGCCGCCAGTTCTCGCGGCCTGGATTCTGCCTTAAATTGGATACGGTAGGTGTTCACCTCGCCTTCGGAATGAAGATGCTCAACATGCTTGACACCGGCAACAGCCAACACAGATTGCATGCCAGCCGCGTCCAAAGATGTCTCCAGTAGCAAATGATTGCTTTGGCGCAATGTTTCGAGTTGTGCATCCACTGCAAGCTTTCCGTCATGAAGCATCAAAACGCGCGTACACAATGCTTCCACCTCTTGCATGATGTGCGTTGACAGAATCACCGTTGCCTCTTTGGCCACGTCTTTGATTAACTCTCGCATATGCTGGGTTTGCTCAGGGTCTAACCCGTTGGTAGGCTCATCCAATATAAGAAGTTTTGGTCGACCAAGAATGGCCTGCGCAACACCAACCCGCTGCTTGAATCCGCGTGAAAGCGTTGAAATAGGGGCGAGCATTTTCGCAGAAATGTCTGTTGCCTTGATAACGCGCTTTATCTCTGATTTTTTTATGTTATATCGAAGGCCTTTTAAGTCTGCGACAAAATCTAAATAGTCTGCCACTGTCATTTCCGGGTAGATGGGCAGGCTTTCCGGCAAATATCCCAGGTGACTTTGTACTTCTTTCGGATTCAAATCTAAATCAACCCCATCAACTTTGACCGAGCCTGTATTGGACTCAAGGTATCCGCTGATCATTTTCATTATCGTGGTTTTACCGGCGCCGTTATGGCCGAGCAAACCGACAATCTCACCCTTTCCTATAGTGAAACTCACTTTACTTACGGCAAGAAAGTTGCCGTATTGTCTGGACAACTGGTTAACTTCCAGCATGCATCCCTCCTTTTGATTTAAAAGAGTTACAAAAAGTGCAGGCTATCCTGCTATGTGATGAACAAATGCAGGTCAATTCGGAGGGGGACGCGCACTCACCATACGCCAATCAACCGATAAAAACATTGTTATGTTCTCCTGTATCCGGGACTATTCCCAAAACAAAGCTGTCAACGATTAACGGTTAATATAGATGGGGATAAGGCGGTAAAGTTCAAGGAATATTTTAAGGTAAGAAAGAATCCACTTGTGCACACATGTCAACAACATCGTCGCGAAGGGATCATTTATCGATTGATTGTCCCTGGCTCACGGTGTTTTGCCAAGGTTTAAGTAGGAAAATTCAGACTCTTACAGTATCAAAACGCGTTATGTTGACTGAGCCCTTCAGAGATAGTGTTGTGGATCAAGACAGGCTATTAGAGTTCACTGAAACCCAGAAACGAGCACTCGATAAAAACATGGCTCATTGCGACCTTGGTCACCATCGTGGCTCTGTATGGGCGATCACTGACAGTTATTACCACAGCGGTGTTTCACGCACAAAAAGCCCTCGAAGCATCGCAAAAAAACGCCTAACACTTACAACTTTCCGTGCAAAGGCGCAAGCTTTCCCAAGAGTCGCAAAGCGAATGACGTAACAAACAAGCACTGGAATTCTACCCAACCTTCCGAAACCGAAGATGCGACACCCCGATGGTGCGCTCAGCGAATCCACCTTCGCAGTAACTTAAATAAAATCGCCACATACGCATGAACTCTTCCGAGTACCCAAGCTGCCGTATTGCATCCTCGTTCATCAGAAACTCCTCATGCCAACGTCGCAGAGTATCCGCATAATCCAGGCCAAAGTCGTGCTGGTGTTCCAGATTGAACTCCCCTGCCCGCATGTTCGCGGTGAGCAACGCCTGCAACGAGGGAATACAACTTCCCGGGAAAATGTACTTTTGTATAAAGTCGACGTTCCGTTTCGCGTACTCATATCTCTGATCACGAATGGTGATCGCCTGAATCAGCGCTTGGCCGCCCGGCTTCAATAACGCAGAGCACTTGGCAAAGAACGTCTCATAATACTGCCAGCCAACAGCTTCAATCATTTCGATCGACACCAGCTTGTCGTAGTGGCCCTGCAGGTTCCGGTAATCCTCTTTCAGCAAAGTGATTTTGTCCTCCAGGCCCGCCGCCTCAACTCGTGCCTGAGCCTCTTCAAACTGGGCTTCGGAAATCGTAGTGGTGGTGACCCGGCAGCCATAGTTCTGCGCTGCGTAGATCGCAAAGCCACCCCATCCTGTCCCGATTTCGATCACGTGATCCGTTTCGGTGAGCTGCAAGGCATGACAAATACGCTGAAGCTTATATCGGGAGGCTTCTTCCATGGAGGCCTCGGCATGGGGAAACATACCGCTGGAATACATCATTGTCGGATCGAGAAACAGCTTGAAAAAATCATTGCCCAGGTCGTAGTGTGCTGCGATGTTACGACGGGAGCCCTTCTCGGTATTGCTGTTTCGCGCGTGTAACCATTTCAACACTGGCGTTGACAGTCTTGCTAAACCGCCTTCCATGTCATCCAGTACCGACAGATTTTGCGCCATCAGGCGAATCAACGCGGTCAGGTCATCCACCTCCCAGTCCCCGGTCATATAGGCTTCCGCGACGCCGATGCTGCCCCCGGTTACCATGTCCCGATAACAGCGGGTATCTTTAATCGTCATTGTGACGGCGTGAGTGCCCGGGGAAGGAATGGCTTCCCCGAACAACCAGCGATTTTGCCCTTCCCGTACTTCCAACTGGCCTTTCTGCAAGCGACGTAGCTGAGAAAACAATAGTTTGCGCGCTACCGTATCTGCCCATGCAGGCTGACCACCGTGCGGTTTTGCGGCAGACTGTAACGACGTATCTGTGGTGACATCACTCAAAGATGACATGATCATGGCTCCTTTACGGTGGTCGGGTTGTCGTAGAACGGCGTGCGTTTTAACCAGAGACGCAGCGCTTGCCAATAAATTCCAAACACAACTTTTACGGTCATGGCCGGTTGCCGGATCAACACACGGCCCAGGTTATGTTCGATGCTGTCGCGGTGCAGGGTGAGCGTCGCATCAAAATGTTTTTCAGCGCTTCCTTCCTGAGATGCCATGCGGTTTTCCATAAAAACACTCAGGTGCGCGTCGGGCTCTGAAAACACCCACCGATACCGCATGTTCATCGGATTGAACGGCGACACATGAAATGCTTTATCAAAGCCGAATTCGTGCCGCCCCTGCTCTGCGTTGTGGTACACCCCATTGCCCTGGCTGCTGATCGGCAGCACGTAGGTATGACGCTCGTTCCATGGCGTATTGGTTATCTCCGCCAACACGGCGCAAAGCGTGTCCTGTTCGTCGAAGCAATAGTAGAAGGTGACCGGATTGAAGATAATGTTGAAGTAGCGCACATGCGTCAGCATCCGCACGGAGGTTACGCGGGCCGCCAAATCGGGATAACTCGCCAAACGCTGAATCACGGCCTGCTTCAATTCCGGTATGTGAGGATCCAGGTAATCTTCTCTGCGAAAAGACACCAGATTCCACCGATTGAGCGACGTGTACCAATGGCTCTGAAACACCTCGGTCAGTTCATCCAGATCCAGATACCATTGAAAAATGGGATAGCTGAACTGGTGGCGACGCGGCAAAAAGCGTCGATGCCCCAGCTGGCCTGCATACAGAGCACTATGCTTCATACCGCATCCACTCCGAACGCCTTCACCACGCGCAACGCGCTGTTGACGCCGTCTTCATGAAATCCATTGAACCAGTAGGCACCGCAATAATGCGTGCGATGATGATTGCTGATGCGATCATGCTTTTCCTGTGCTGCCATGCCATCCAGCGTAAACACCGGGTGGCTGTAGCGATACTCGTTGATGATTTTGTCGGGCCGGATTTCATTGGCCCGATTCAATGTCACGAGAATCGTCTCCGGCGCTTCGTGAAAGTTTTGCAACATATTCATGTTGTAGGTCACCATCGCACACTGATTAGCGCGCTGGGGAATATGGTAATTCCAGCTGGCCCAGGCCAGTTTTTTCCGGGGCATTAACGAGACATCGGTATGCAAAGTGACCTGGTTTTCCTGGTAAGGTAACGCGCCCAGAATTGCACATTCTTCCGGCGTAGGCTGCCCCAGCATTTTTAACGCCTGATCGCTGTGGCACGCAAAGATGACCTGATCAAAAACCTCTGACTTACCCCCTTGCGTCACCACCGTCACTTGATGATCCTCGCGGAGCACCGTCTCCACCGGACAATTCAGGTGCACCCGTTCCTGGAAGGGTTGTGAAATTGGTGCGATATAGCTGCGTGAGCCACCCGTCAGCACTCGCCAGGTGGGGCGCTGGTCGACACTCAGCATGCCATGATTGTTAAAAAACCGTAGGAAGAACTTTAACGGGAAGGCCATCATGGCCTCTTCGGAAGAGGACCAGATCGCCGCTCCCATCGGAACAATGTAGTGGTTCACGAATGAGCGCGAGTAATGCTTGCGATTGACGTACTCGCCGAGAGTTTCCTCACCGGTAATTTTTCCTTCCTGCAGTTCCGCCGTTGTTTCCCGGTTGAATCTCAGAATGTCGTACACCATGCGGGCAAATCGGGGATTAAACATGTTCATGCGCTGTGCATACAGGCTGTTCAGACTGGTGCCATTGTACTCCAGTCCGGTGTTTTCACAGCGTACGCTGAAACTCATGTCAGACTGTTCGCTGGCCACACCCAGGCGGTCCAGGAGTTTAATAAAGTTGGGGTACGTCCAATCGTTAAATACGATGAACCCTGTATTCACCGGGTAGACCTGCCCTCCCAGCGTCACGTCTTCAGTGTGCGTGTGCCCCCCCAGATAGTCGTTCGCCTCAAACAAACTAACCATATGTTGCTCACTGAGGAGATAGGCCGCCGTCAAACCAGCGATGCCTCCGCCGATTACCGCGATTTTTTGTCCGGGCTGTTGGGTATTGGTTGCCTGTTTTATCACGATGTCACCATGCGCTTTTTGATCTGTCGAATTGCGGTACCCAGTAACGGAATCTGCTCATAGAGCATCGCTCCACCATCCAGGTAATCCCGGTGGTAAACCACTTTCGTATCGAATTTGAGATGGCTTGCGCCATCCACTTCAATGGTTTTGCCGAGTTTCAAGAGTTTGTGGGCATAGCGCATTTTCCACGTCAGCATTGCGGAATCCTCGGCCACCCACTCGTCGATAAACTCAAATTCACAAAAGGTCACATTGCTATACACATTTTGAAAATACTCCTGCAGATTATCCAAACCTTCAATCCGGTGAAAACTGTCTTCAAACACCAGATGCGGTGCATACACTTGCGCCAACAGAGCACGCTCACAGTTGGTTGCACTCAGCGTCCGAAACAGTTGTTTGAATGCCTGTACGGGATGGTCAATCTGAAGCATCATCTGCACATCACCCATGATTCTCCCCTCTTCCTTCAGCCAACACTTTGGCGGGCACCGGCTTCAAGTCGTGGACAATGCCTAACCGCTTGAGGCCCAATAACAGATAGTAGGTCACATCGATCTCCCACCAATAAAATCCTTGCCGGGCGGACGCAGCAAAACGATGATGGTTGTTGTGCCACCCCTCCCCCATGGTGACGAGGGCGAGCCACCCGTTGTTACGGCTTTTATCCCGCGTATTAAACCGTCGCGAACCCCACACATGACCCAGCGAGTTAATGGTGAATGTACCGTGAAACAGCAGCACCGTCGACACGCAAAAACCCCACACAAACATTTGGGGCCCGGTGGTCCCCCAGTGCGGGAGATAGCTCTCAAGCACAGCGCCCAACGCCCAGGTGGCCGCTGCCAACACCGTCGGTGCGACAATATCGAAACGGTTCAGCCATCTAAGTTCCGGATACTTTGACCAGTCTTTTACCGCATCATGATCGGTCACAAACCCTTCATTGCAGGTAAACCACCCCACATGGCTGAACCAGAAGCCATGTGCCACCGGTGAATGCAGGTCTTCGGGAGAATCCGAATGTTTGTGATGTTTCCGGTGATGTGCCGCCCACCATAACGGCCCACGTTGTGCCGCGCTGTTTCCTATGGCTGCAAAAAAGAACTGCCACCCGCGAGATGTTTTAAAGCTTTTATGGGCAAAATAGCGGTGATAAAACGCCGTGATGGCAAACATGCGCACCACATACAAGGCCACACAGACTGCCAGCGCGATCGGGCTTACCCCTGTAACCAAGGCCCCTAGACAGAGCACGTGCAATGCAAAGAATGGCACACAGCGCACCCAATTCACGCGACGACTCAACGCAGGATCAGAGGGGCGCAGGCCCGCTTCGGTATCGAACCAACACACTAAATCCCGCCACCAGGCGATCGTATTCTGACTGCCCTGACTCATGCCAGCCTCCTGAAGAGATCGTCCTGCGCCAGCCGTGGAGATTGCTCGCGTTCGGTGTTCCCCTTGCCGAGCGCAGCAAACCATTGCTTGGTTTGTTCCGCGGCTTTCGCGTGATTCACTATCGGCTCCGGGTAACCCACTTGCGCGCGGATCGCCGACGGCGGATTGTGGATGGCCTTTCCGCGCACGGACGCCAACTCCGGAACGAAATGACGGATAAAGTCCCCGTCGGCGTCAAACCGCTCTGACTGGCGTGTTGGATTAAAAATTCGAAAATAGGGTACGGCGTCCACACCGGTGGAAGCGCTCCATTGCCAGCCCCCATTATTTGACGCCAAATCCCCATCGATCAGGTGCGCCATAAAATGTGCCTCACCTAACCGCCAATCCACAAACAGATCCTTGGTCAGGAACATCGCGACGATCATACGCAGCCGGTTGTGCATCCACCCGGTTTGCAGTAACTGACGCATCGCTGCATCCACAATCGGGAACCCGGTGCGTCCGGTCTTCCAGGCGTCAAAGGCTGGCCCCGCCTGGTTCCATCGCAGCTCCTCAGTCTCCGGCTTGAATGCCTGCCCTTTGCACAGTTTCGGGTAGAAGAACATCAAATGTCGGTAGAACTCCCGCCACAACAGCTCATTCATCCACATGGCGACGCCGGGCTGGCCCTCTCCAACGCGCCCGTGATTGGCCTGAACCGCCGCCTGCCAACACTGCCTGACGGACAAAGCACCCACGGCGAGGTAAGGGGAAAGCGTGCTGGTACCTGCCAGCGCAGGGTGATCTCGATCTTCCGAGTAAGCGCGAATCGCGTTTTCTACGAATCTGTTCAAGCGATCATGCGCCTCTTCTTCCCCCGCGGGCCAGCGTTCAGCCAAGGCAGGCAAGAGATTCTGTACGGGCGGTATGGACAGCGCTTCTATCTCAACGCGAAAAGCCAAAGGCTCCTGCGGCTGAGGCCGATTCACCAACGGCCGAATCCGCGCTACATGATTTGACAGTACACTGCGTTTGAAGGCTGAAAACACCTTAAAGGCTTCGTTCTGCCCGTTTCGCACGCTCCCCGGCTCAATCAGGCATTGATCGTGCGACATGTGCCCGGTCATGCCCGCCTTGGAGAGCGACGCACTCATTGTTTCTGACAGTCGTTGCTCATTCACTTCATATTCGGCATTAAAAAACCAGTGCCTGACTTTGTTTCCTGTCAGCCCTTCTAATTTTGCGCACAGAGCCAATGCCAGCGCAGGGACCCTGCTGAACGATCCGGCATCAAGCATGATCAACGGGACATTCAACGCGTTCAACTCCCTCCGTAAGGCGGTCAGATGTGCCACAACAAACCCCTGCTTGTTTTCCCCAACACCGTGTGATGCCCACTGATCCCGACAGACAAAATAGACAGCGACCGTCGGCCCGTGAGCCATCGCATCGAAAAGTGCTGGATTATCGTAGACACGAAGGTCGGAACGAAACCACATCATGTTTAACATCAACGTTCAATCCTGAGTTAAAATTCAATCACTTATCTTGATACGGGGAGAACCGGGGATCGGATTCACTCGGCGACGGAAATTTTTGATAAACAGGCCTCCGCTACCGCTCTGCCACTCAGAAAGGCGCGTTCCACATCACTCTCCAGTGCGTCGCCGGCCAAGCCGTCCTCCCACCGGACCCAGGGAAGATCCCGGTGATCGAAGTAGTCACCACACAGGAATACCTCTGTTCCTATCGTCCGATAACTCCCGGGCAACAACGATTGGCTGTCTACTCTGGAGTATAGCCAACGATGCGCTTGCCCTTTGGCTGAGGTGACATCCAGGTGACCCACCTGCTGTAATAGCTGCATCACCGCCTCGACCACACCTTCTTGGTCCTGGTGCAAGTGTCTGGCTGTCCACTGTGGAGTCATGCGCAGAACGAGTGTCTCACGATCTGTATTCGACAGCGTCTTTCGTCCGGGCTTCTGGCTTTCGACTGACACCGAGTCAAACATCGCGCCGCCCCCGCGCGTCCAGGCTGACAGTAAATCATCTGCCTTCTGCACGTGTGCCGCGGGAATCGATACCATCACCACCCACTGCGGCAACATTGCCACTTGCCCCAGTTCATTTTGCAGCGCACCCGCCGTCGAACCCCACCCGTTCAACAAGGCAGCCGACTGCGCCGGCGGCGCAGACAGGATGACCTTTGCAGCGGAAAAAATCTCCCCGCTCTCCAACACCACCTCCACGCCTTGGGATGATGAGCGCAACTCCGACGCCCGGCGCTCGAACTTGAGATTCATGCCCTGCCCCAAAGATCGCGTCAGACGTGAACTGCGCTCCACAACAGACCACCCGAGGCTATCCGGCTGATAGCTCAACCATCCCACCTTTCCCCACATACTCAAATGATCCTGAAACAGCTGTGAAGACGCTCGAATCACTTCACACCCCAAATCTGCCGAGGCAACGCCCCAGGCGTCTTCCCCCAACCGTTTTGAGGCCAAGCGCCCCCCCGTTCCTCGTGACTTTTCCAATACCAATACTTTCCACCCGGCTTCGTGCAGTGCGCTCGCACAACTCAAGCCACTCATGCCCGCACCGACAACAATCGCATCAAAGTCAGTTTGCACGTCGACTCTCCTTCTCGTTCACCTGAATTTTCGCTGAGCCCACTCTAACAGTGTCTCTACTCAACCATTGAGTCAAGTGGATGATTACGGCCATTCGACGTCTCTGGATCAGTCAGTTTCGGAGTCAACGTCTGCGAATGCTTTACGGCGTGACGGAGTTTCGCTATCTTGTAACCCAGTCTGTTTCACTCCACCGGCTTGACGTAACCCCTGACGCGAGGACGAATGGAAACGCCCAAAAATCAAACCCAGCTCCTGGTACAATGGCTTCATGCCATTGCAGAAGAAAAGAACCGAGAAGCGTTCATGGCACTGTTTAATGCGATGGCAGCCAAGCTCAAGGCTTATGCGGTGCGCTGTGGAGCCACACACGCCGATGCGGAAGAAATTCTCCAGGAGTGCATGCTGACGGTTTGGCGTAAAGCCCACACGTACAATCCGAACACCGCTTCCCCGACCACCTGGCTGTACACCATAGTACGTAACAAACGCATTGATTTTGCTCGAAAAACCAAATACGAACTGATTCAGTCCGACGATCTGTGGCCCGAACCCGTTGGGGAATCGATGGATTCGGAGGTAGAAAGTGATCTGGACGGTCGGGCCGCGCGTAAATTGCTTGAATACCTGCCGGAAGAGCAGCGGCAGATTGTGTACAAGGTGTATTTCGAGGGAAAAACTCACAGCGAAATCGCCGCCGAACTGGATTTACCGCTCGGCACCATCAAATCGCGGCTCCGTCTGGCAATGAAGAAACTCGATACAATTGCGAAAGAAAATATATCATGGCTAATTATCATCCTTCTGACGATCTATTGATGCAGTTTGCCGCGGGGCAACTCACCAACGCGCTCGGCATCATGGTGGCCTGTCACCTGGCTCATTGCAGCAAATGTACACAGCAAATCCGCGTATACGATCAGTTAGGTGGCGATTTATTGAGTGACGTAAATGAGGAGAGCGTGGAACCGGATACGCTCGCCACCTTGATGCAGCGCCTGGATGAGCCAGAGGAGCCACCACTGGTCAGGCAGTGCACAGACCTGCGGATTCCAAGGCCATTGCAACGGTTTGTGCCCGGCTACTACGATCAGATTCCCTGGTCCGGCATGGTACCTGGCGTTCGCGAGTATGTGCTGCCCTTTTCAGATGACGCTTTCACCGCAAAGTTTTACAAAATTTCTGCTGGGAAAGAACTGCCGGAACATACACACCAGGGCAACGAGTTCACGTTGGTGATGGAAGGGAGCTTCGCCGACAAATCGGGAAGCTACGGTGAAGGCGACTTTATACTGGCTGATACGCAAACCGTGCATCAACCAACCGCCGCCATGGAGCGCGACTGCATTTGCTTCGCGGTGATGGATGCACCGCTGAAAATGACCGGCTTTTTTGGCAGAATGCTGAACCCGTTTCTTCGGTAATGCTGCTCAGCCCAAGGGACACGCTTTCATTTGGGCTGCAACCTTACCGCGCTGTCCAGGCGTACTGTCTCCCCGTTCATAATCGCGTTTTCCACCATGTGCTTCACCAGCGCACCAAACTCTTCGGGGTGACCCAGCCTGGAGGGGAACGGTAAGCCTGCGGCCAAGGCATCCTGAATCTCTTGCGGAAACGACTCCATCATCGGCGTTTTAAACAAGCCCGGTGCTACGGTATTTACGCGAATTCCGAATCGTGCTAACTCTCGGGCCGCCGGTAATGTCATCCCGACCACGCCCCCTTTGGATGCAGAGTAAGCCGCCTGACCAATCTGACCTTCAAATGCGGCGATGGAAGCAGTGTTGATGATCACCCCGCGTTCGCCATCCTCATTGGGATCATTGCGCTGCATCTGGTCGGCCGCTAACCGTAAAATATTGAACGTACCAATCAGGTTTACCTGAATGGTTTTCGAGAACGCCGACAGCGGCATCGGCCCCTCTTTGCCCAATATGCGTCCGGCGGTGCCAATGCCGGCACAATTTACCGCGATCGAACACGCACCCAGCTCGGTTTTCACGCGATCAAAGGCAGCGATGGCGCTGGCTTCATCGGCCACATTGCATGACACCGCAATTCCGCCCAGCGCTTCCGCGAGTGCCTGTGCCTTGTCCTGCTGGAGATCCAGTAGCGCAACTTTTGCTCCGGCCGCTGCCAACACCCTGGCGGCACCGGCACCCAACCCGGATGCCCCGCCGGTAATCACCGCCACTTTATTTTCAATGATCATCATTCACTCCTGTTTCTTAGTGCTATCACGTTTTCTAGAAGCATAGCGGCATTGTGGCACCCCACCAATGATCTCTTCTACCATTCTCGCATACCCAAACCACCAGGATACGACTATGATACAATATGAAACCTCAACGCATAGTTGTCCATAGACGAGAACTCACCATCCGGGGACGTACCGATGCACAAACTATCGAGGCTGTTGATGACGCTCTTTGCACTGGTCATCTTATCCAGTGTCAGCGCCAAGGCAGAAGAAGAGGAGCCTTTGCTGCTGGTCACCGGCAATGATTATAGCCCGTTTTCCGGCCATGACCTGCCACAGGGGGGCTTTACCACAGAGCTGGTAACGGCGGCGTTTGACAAAGCAGGTATTGCTACCAGCGTGCGTTTTTTACCTTGGAAACGCGGCTACCTAATGGCCAAAGATCACGAAGCCTTGGGCACCTTTCCTTATGTTCGGGATGCCCAAAGAGAAGCGGATTTTTTGTTTTCTGACACGCTGCTGGATGTGACGGTCAAATTCTTTCTGACCGCCGAACAGGCATTTTTTTACGAAGATGCCGCCAGCCTTGAAGACAATGTACTTTGCCGGCCACTGGGCTACACCCTGGAACCCATCAAAACTAAAATTCTCACGGACGAATCCCACCTCTGGCAACCCAGATCGCTGACAAAATGTTTCGAGCTGCTGTTAGCCGGTCGCATTTATGCCGTGCCTATCAGCGAACCCGTCGGCTGGGCCACAATAAAAGAGGCTGGCTGGCGCTCGGAACAGTTTCGCCTATACCCCCTGGCGCTGGCACACAACAGCCACCACCTTATTATTGCCCGGGACTACCCCAATGCCCTACAAGTACTGAATCAGTTCAACAGCGCTTTGGCGGAGCTTCGAAAGAACGGCGACTACGATCAAATATTGCGAAAACACTTGCCTGATATGGCCTCACTAGTCGACTGATTCTGCGCGCTAAGGCAGATTTGAAAAATAAATATCCCCATACCAGGCGGTGGCCGACCGGCCGCTGTTATCGGTATCTGTCATCACCGCAATGCCGTCGATGTGAGGGAATTCTTCACCAAATTCGGCCTTGAGATCTTCGTACACGTTACGGGATTCCTCTACCCACATTGCGGAGCTATCCGTGGCATCTCTCACCGCATGCATCCGAGCATTGTCCGCGACGAAGGCATTCGGCCAGGAAGCACCCTTCAACTCACTCCCGGACCACACATAGGAAAGCGCTTTGGTTTGCCAGAAAAACCAGCCACCCGCAATCAGCACATAAACCCGGGCAGCGTAGTCATCACCAGATTTTTCCCGTTCTTTCAATCCGGCGAGCGGCGCTGCCACACGCCAGCGCCAATGCAACCAGGGGGTAGCGCGCAGATTCACCCGCAGCTCCTTGAACAGCCCTGAGGCGGACGCCTCGCTCTCAGCCCTCAACACCGGCTGCCCATCTTCTTTCACTAATGTGTAGCGGGTTTGCCCGACAAATGAACGCTCCTGCCAACCGGTCATCCCGCTGTTTGCCCACTCCGAGACAAACACACGACGTTCCAGAGTTTCACCCGCCTGACAGGTCAGCGAAAACAGCGTACAAAATCCAATACGCCTGAGCACTTTCCAGCCAAAGCATGCCATCGACATTACAGCAGCCTCGTGAACCAGGGAATCAAGTTCCAGCCCACGACAATCCCCATCAGTGAAACCAAAAATCCAATACCGACTTGTAAACGCAGTTTTCCCACCCCCAGGGTGGTCACCAACACAAACTTAAACAGGAGGTTAGCTGTATACGCAACAAGTATGGCATTGGTTGCAATCTGGCGCGGTAACTCCCCGGTACTCACCAGCTTCAATGAGGAAAGCGTGATCGCATCCACGTCGGTCAGGCCGGACAAAAATGCCGCCAAATACACGCCGCGCTCCTGGAAGGTTTCATTCATCCAGGCCACAAGCAGTAAAACAGCCGCAAACATGAGGGCAAATCCCAGGGCAGATTTGAGTTCCGTCGGGTTCCCAATGTTCAGTTCCGGCGTGCCTTGTTCATTGCGGTCCTGCCGGAGGAACAACCAGCCGATATAAGCGAGACTGAACACCAGACCACAGAGCATTACCGGGGCCAACAGTGGTAAGACAGAGCGTTCGACAACGATTACCTCCACCAGAATGCGGGCAAACAGGACGAGATTCGCCAACATAATGATCGTGGTCGCCGAAGCAACAAATCCTGGCTGCGTGCGTGTATACCTGGCATAAACCATGGTTGTGGCCGTGGTGGAAACCAAGCCGCCAAAGAGACCGACCAGAAAAAGCCCGGTGCGCTGTCCCAACGTTTGCAGCGCCAGATAACCGGAAAGGCTGATGCCGGAAATCAACACCACAAGCCAGCCCACCTGATAAGGGTTGATCACAGAATACGGCCCGTAGGTTTGATCCGGGAGGACTGGCAGCAAAATGAATGCGATCGCGGCAAACTGAAAGAAAGAAACTGCGTCCTTTTCAGACAGCTTGTTCGAAATGGCGTGCAATTCGTCTTTAAAATACAAAATAATGGTCGTCACAATCGCCACGGCCGTAATCAATAGATTGTGATCAAACCAAAGCAGAAAGCCGGCACTGAAGGTGATGACGCCAGCGATCACTGACGTGGTATTCAGGTCCGTCTGAACCCGCTTTGCCTGAATGGACTGTGCCAACAGGAGCGACGCCCCTGTCACCAGAGCCATCACCACGCCCAGGTAGGGGTAGGAGGCGATATGAAACGCATACCCTGAGAGCGTGCCGGCGATGGCAATCAATGGAAACGTACGAATACCGGCAATCGCATCATTGTGCTTCTCTCGCTCCAAACCAATGAGCAACCCGATGCCGATACTTTGCGCAAAAATGAGTAAATGGTGAAGTTGATCAGAATAACTCGGCAACGTGCGGCCTCTTCCCGGAAATCAGCAGACTTTCCAATCGTAGCACAATTCCCGGCGCATCATGCCTGGCAGCTGAACATTAAGGGCGTATTGCAAAGTGATAGCATGAATGATGATATGCGCCAATCCGGGTCATACGCGTCTGACTCTTGGTGAGGCGTAGCGTGCACCAATGCCTGCATTCAGCGCACAGACCAGGGAATCCCATAGTGCAATTGCTGCACCAATATAGAATCACTGACACACCGGTATTCTTCCTACAACCTGATGATTATCACACAAATCACGACTACCTATTTGTAATTATTAGGTATTTTTACTAGTTGGCCTTATTTGTGCCAACTAGAGCTGCGGATTTGGAAGGAAACACGCCAACCAAATCGCTGGCGATTCATGCAAATTCCTCTGCACCAAAATGAATATTCCAGCGCTTGATGATTATCAAGTAGTGGTTAAGCCAAACACATTAATCTTCGCACCTGAAGTACACCTTTAGTGTATTTTCTTCGTATTCAATATCAGGAGTACCACAATGAACACTTGCCTGAAACTCTCCGCACTTGCTTTGGCTGTTGCGAGCGCAAGCAGCGCTTTCGCCGCTGAGCCAGCAACTTCCCTGGAACAAGCAATTACTGATGGCGATGCCACCCTCAATCTTCGATATAGATTTGAATTTGTTGATCAGGAAGGCAAAAAGGAAGCGAAAGCATCCACGTTGAAAACGCGCCTGACCTTTGAAACCCTCTCTTATCAGGGTGCTTCTGCGGTTCTGGAGTTTGATAACGGCTCTGAAGTATTCAGCGATGATTACAATGACCTGAAAAATGGAAAGTCAGAGTATGCAGTGGTCGCTGACCCCACTTATACCAGTGTCAACCAGGCCTATCTGAACTACGCGGCACCAGCAGAAACTACCGTACGATTTGGGCGGCAGAGAATTCTTCTGGACAATCAGCGCTTTGTCGGTGGTGTGGGCTGGAGACAAAACGAGCAAACCTACGACGCATTCACGCTGATCAACAAAGCGTTGCCGGAAACCACCATTACCGCAAGCTATGTCACTCACGTGAAGAACATTCTGGACAGCACCGTAGATACCGAGTACACCCTGCTCAACCTGAAAAACAGCAGCCTGGCGGCGGGAAACATCTCAGCCTATGCCTATCTGTTGAAAGATGTGAGCGACACTTATGGCCTGCGCTTTGACGGCAAAACCAAAACCGATGCACTGACCGTACTGTATACCGCGGAATATGCACGACAGAATGCCGACAATGCAGCAGACAACGATGCCGATTACTTCCTGGGTGAACTGGGTGCTGACGTCAAGGGCATTACCGCGAAACTGGGTTATGAGATCCAGTCTTCTGATGATGGCGCATATGCGTTCAGAACGCCACTGGGAACCAATCACAAGTTCAACGGCTGGGCAGACAAGTTCCTGGCAACGCCTGCGAACGGATTGGAAGATGCCTACGTGACCGTTTCCACCAAGCTGGCCGGCCCCAAAATTGCGGTAACTTACCACCAGTTTGACGCCAATGAAGGCGGCGCGGAATATGGCAACGAGTTGGATCTGGTGATTGCCCAGAAGTTTGGCAAAAACTACGATGCCTTGTTGAAGTTTGCGCAATACAATGCGGAAGACTTCAGTGTGGACACCACCAAAGTGTGGCTCCAACTGGGCGCGAAATTCTAAGCAATTTCGGTTTCCGGCGAGGGTGACATCGTCTTCCTCCTTTGCCCTCGCCGCGTTTCCCGCACGTTACTCGTAAGGGCTGTGTGCCTTTAAGTGCTGAATTTCAGCCTCAAATCGCACACGCTCTTCTTTCAATTGCCCGATTTCCGCCTCTTTTTCCCCCTGCTCCCGCGCCAGCTCTTTCACTTCCTGTAACAGCGCTGCCCGATTTTCCTTACTGGTTTTGGCATCAATGAGCTGGGCTTCTGCATCCCGCTGCCGTTGCTTGATTTTTTTGAGGTCGTCTTCGGCGTCCCGCACTAACTGTTCACGGGATTCCATGGCTTGCGTCGCCTCATGTATCTGCTTGCCGTATCGATGGGCATCGACAAACGCGTCCTGAAGATCGGCAGGACACACCCCTTGGTAGCTCGCACCCTTGAGCCCCTCTTGATAGCCGTTGTACGGTCGGCAGTATTCGGTGAGTCCTTCTTCCCTACCCATTCGATATCTGGTTTGATCCGGTGTAATACCATATTCTGCACAAGCCTCTCGATGGTTTCCCAAATAGCTGGAAGCGCGCCCTTTGGCGCCATCTTCGAAACCGATGAGTCGCCAGTCCGCCTGAATACACTCTTCTTTGCTGAGCGAGGCACAGCCGGTAAGGGTAAGTGCACACAGAATACCCACCAGTGTGCTTGGTTGATGTGACGCCATGTTTTCTCCTGATGCTTCGTTTGCGAGAAATTAAGGGGTACGCTTTATCTGAAGTGTAGCGTACTTGAGCATTCGGGAGGCACAAAGAAAAATACCCGGATCACGATTCGCTAAGCGAGCCGGAGCCGGGCTGGACAAGATCGGGTGGACTGAGGGTCACCCGGGAGGGGGAATCAGGCGGGCAATGCGGCCTTGATCAAATCCATCGCATCCTGAACTGTGCGAATTTTTTCTGCTTCGTCATCTGGAATTTCCGTGTCGAACGCTTCTTCCAATGCCATCATGAGTTCAACGGTATCCAGGGAGTCTGCCCCCAGATCTTCCACAAATGATGCGGTGGGTACTACCTGACTGGCATCCACCCCCAGCTGTTCCACAACAATTTTAATCAGACGACTTTCAATAGTATCCATGGTTGATTCCTCTTTCAGTTAACCTGTCTGGAAACGGATTCTCTCCAAACAGTCAGGACGCCGCGTCGAGCGGCTGTAAAACAAACAATAAATCGCCCGCATTTACCTGATCACCGTCTTTGTTCAGAATCCGGTTAACCCGATATTTGTGGGCTTCTTCGTAGAGGGGCTGAACCCCTTTGTTCAACTGCGCCAGTTTGAGCGGCGAAAATACTTTCATCGCTTCCATCAGGCACAATGTCTGGTGAATATCGATCACGTCTCCTTCACTGATGAACGGTCGTTCTTCCGGTGTGGCCGATCGATAAAATACACTGGTGTTGGGCGCCAGTACCTTCAATTCCAGGGTGCCGGGAATAAACACATCCGCCTGATCCACCAGATGCACCGGGTCCTCACTCTCAACTTTTTCCGGGGAGATTCGTGCGGCAAAGGCGGACAAAAAGCCGGTATCGAACTCACCATTGTAAAACTGAGCATCTTCCAGCACCGACACCAATAAGCGGATATTGGTGTGCACACCCTGAATATCGATGTTTCTGAGGTAACCTGCCAGGCGATCCATGGCTGCCTCACGGGTATCGCCCACAGCAATCACCTGCATAATGAGACTGTCATAGAAGGGAGTAACGGCCTTCCCTGCGTCGACACATCGAATCACAGACACGTGCTCATCCGCTGGCAGGCTGAGCTGCGTAATCAATCCGGGAGACGGCTGGCAGTCGATGGCTTTTTTGCAATCCTGTGTGGTCACTACACGAACCTGTTCTGCATTCACTCTTGCTTCAATGGCGTACCCCCGGTGCGTCCATTGCATGCTGTCTATACGTTCACCTGCGGCGATGGCCAGTTGCTTGGGAACAATATCTACACCGGACACGGCTTCTGTCACCGGATGTTCGACCTGCAGGCGCGTATTCATCTCCATGAAGTACAGGCACTCGTTGCGCAGATCAAAAATAAACTCCACGGTCCCCGCTCCAATATAATCCACCTGATGCGCAATCTGTTCCGCATAAGTGAAGGCTTGCGCTTCCAAGGCCGCTGGGAGCAATGTGCTGCCGGATTCCTCCAGCAGTTTTTGATTCTGTCGCTGTACACTGCAGTCACGCATGCCCGGCAATTGACAGTGTCCATGACGGTCACGCAATACCTGTACTTCAATGTGGCGCATGGACGAAACAAACCGCTCCATATACAAGTCACCTCGGCCGAATGCGGCTTCGGCTTCTCGACTCAGGCGGGTGAAGGTCTCAGCCAGCTGATCTGCGTGATCCAACCGGGCAATCCCTTTGCCGCCGCCGCCAAAAGCGGCCTTCAGCAACAGTGGGAAACCAATGTTCTGCGCCACTTTGCGCGCCTGCTGAATGTCATTGACCACGCCATGAGAACCGGGAACGACGGGCACGCCTGCTGCGATAGCCGCCTTCAGTGCCATGGATTTGTCGCCCATAAGCACCATCGCGCGATAATCCGGCCCGATAAAATTAAGCCCGCGCACCTGACAGCGTTTGGCAAAGTCGGGATCTTCAGACAAGAACCCAATGCCGGGATGGAGCGCATCGGCACCCGTCATACTCGCCACCTGGAGCACGCTGTTGGCATTCAGGTAGCTTTCATCGGGCGTATTGCCACCGATACAGACTAACTCGTCACCCTCGCCCAACAATTCGGCTGGATACCCGGTCATGTCTGGATCTGACTGCACCAGAACAATCGGTGTCCCCGTTTTACGAATGTCGGTGATCAATTTGGCCGCCGTACACCCCCGCGCATGAATCAGCACCTTACTCGGCGCATGAAACGCTTTTGTTACGCCGGGTGCACCTTTGTCCATGCTCTGAAGGGGCGTACTCCCCTGGAGCTCTGCGACGAGCATCTGCTGAATTGAGCAGAAGGGTGCAGGCATGGCTGGATCAATCTCCCGCAATCGTTGATCAAAGCTGTTGGCAAAGGGGTGACTGAGCACACCTTGCATCGCGCCGGACTGGTCACTCAAGTAATTGGCCAGCGTGCAGGTCGACGGCAGATAGCTCGGAACAACAATTTGTCCCGCAAAAGGAATATTCGCTCCACTCACATACCAGGTTTTTACCAGAGGATGAGTGACGAAACTTGCCTGAGCGCCCCCCGTGCAGTCCCCGAAGCCAATCATCACCACGGGTAATCCGGTGGACTGACGGAACAATGACAATGCTTCATTAATAGCCGCCATGGCAAAGAGCGATCCAGCCCCCTCTTTCGTCTGCATGCCTCCCGAAGAGACAATGCCAACCAGTGGCAGGCGCTGCTCGGTACACTGTTGAATCAAGGCGAGCACCTTTCTTGCGCTCGCCATATCCAGCGCGCCAGCCTGAAAATGAACGTTGGAGACGAATAACCCTACGTGTTGTCCGGGTTGTTTTAAGCGCGCCAATCCAGTAATCATGCCCGCCGGGATCTGTCCTTTATCGGCTTGCGATTTCAGACTGGACAAGAATCCGGGAAACGCACAGGGGTCCGAAGACACCCACCCTTCATTCAACGGCTCAAACCCATCACAGAGTTCATCCACCCACCCCTGCCACGTTGGCCAGTGACCTTTGTATTCCCGCTGCAGTGCCTGAATCTGAAGGTCACAGTAGGCCACGGACAAGCGGTGCCAAAAATCTTTTCTTCGCCCAATCCAGGTCGGGCTGATGCGACCATCAAAAGGTTTGCCGTCTTCCATCGCCTGCAGGTAACGGGGAATGAGCTTTTCAAACAGATAGGTGATGAAAACAAACAAACTCTCAGACAATCGGGCATGCTGATGCTGTTTCCATTCCGCTACCCCGCGGAGGAACCAGTCCAAATCGCAAAATTGCATCAGGTTTTTCAGCCACCCGGAGAAAGCTTTGGTTTCGTTCTCAGAAAATGGCGCAGCGCCTTCGGACTCTTCAATCGCTGCAGACAACAGCTGTCCCACTGAATCCCGGCTCAGCTGATGATGGCGGTTGGCCTCTTGAGCCACCAGTTCAAGCTGCCCCAGCACACCATCATAGAGCGCATCAAAGCGACGCATCTGGGCAGCAACACTCAACAATGGCTTCGCGAGTTCGCTGAGGTGAATCAGCTGCGCCAGGGTAATTTCCTCCGCCGGGATGGTTTGTTCAGCTGAGATAGTTTGTTGAGCTGAATTAGTTTGTTCTGCGGAGATGGTTTCTGCATTCAGCGGCATCGCGGCCGTGTCCATCGCCTGCGTTTTCAGATTGCCCAGGTAAGCCTCAAACGCCAGAAAACCCGACCTGGCATGCATTTTCCAGCGGTTATAGAGATACAATCCCACCTCAAAGCACAGCGACTGCCGAGCCTGCTGATAATTTTCTTCCGGCCGTCCCAGCACTAGGGAAAAGAATGCGCCGCGCTCTTCGTGGAGCTCATTTTTCGCTTTTGCAAATTTTTTATAACGCTCCAACAAGCGCTCTTCATACACCAGCTTTTCATCACGCTTGAGCCAGTCATGGAAGACGGTATCGTCCCCCGCTGATTTTACTTCCGTGACGGCATCCGACGCACCGGACAGTGCAATGACGTTTGATTCCTGCTGGGCAAACAGTGCCGTCTGGTCATCACAACGAATGCGCGATAACACCTGTTGTTGACGGAGTAAACGCAACAGGTAGCCGGAAACGGCAGGCAATCCACTGGCGTTGGACTCCGCTGCACCAAAAAACACATGATTCACACCGGACATCGACAACGGTTCAGACGCATAGCGCCGAATCAGGTTGCCATACTGCGCATACACCCGACCGGACTCACCGTCATCCCCACCGGAGGTTGTCTCCGCAGCGAGGCCACTCAGCGTCGCCGTTTCCAGCGCGTCGAAACCATATCCTAAGGCCTCCGAAATATGCGACAGTCCTTCTCGCCCATCCACGGGCGAATAGGCCACAATGGCGTCTACCCATCCCTGTAAAGCGCACTCACTGGCACTCACGCTTGCGCGCTGCGCGCACTGTTGCCAGGTCAGGTGTTGCTTCCGGGCTATATTTGCCAACCCTTGGGGCTGAATGGTACTGAACAGCGCATCTTCTACCGACAACAGAAGGTTCGTTGCGGCCAGGGGAATCGCACCGCCCGAGTAGGCCGTCCCCCAAATCACGCCGATGGTGGGTACGGGCAATTGCGCCATCGTGCTGATCAGGCGAGAAATACTGTGCGCCTGCAGTTGACCATTGGCCTGCTCACCCGCATCAGCACCGGGTGTATCGATAAAGGTGATCACCGGCATCCGCCGTTTCGCATAGGACACCGCCAGCGTGGCTGCCTGGGCATGATGCTCTGCCCCCCACACGCCCTGAGAAACATCCTTGTTCTGGCCAATAATGCCCACCTTCCTGAGTGTTCTGTTTTCACCCGGCTGCTGGTCGTTTTTGCCTGGTGACTCAGGTATCACCAGATACCCCTCTGCGGCAAACAACGGACCATTATCCACTTCTTTCGACAACTTTTTGAACAGAGATGCCAGTGCTTTACGCGCGCTGATGCGCTGGGTGCTTCGTACGGGCTTCAATATGTGTTGCTCATACGCTCCTGCCGCCAGTGATTTCACTTCAGCGGCCTTTTCTGCGACCCGTTCTGCGGCCCAGAAGCAGTCCTTTTGCTCAACTAACCCCTTAATATCCAGTGCGGGAACCGATGATTTCGACAATTTATCCATGGAACTGCGTTGCGCCTCCTGCACCCTTAAGCTCTTGCATCATTAACCGTTTGCACCATTTACCATTTGCATCAATGGAACGCCGGTCTTGTGATCAATATCCTGAGCGTAATCCACGCTGGTCGTTCCAAAGCCAAACAAGTTGAGAAAGGCCGTTCGATACCCGTCGATGTCTGCCAGTTCCGCAAGATTGCTGTTGTTCACTTGTTGCCATCGACGCGCCACTTCGTGTTGAACGGAATCACTCAACTCCAGTTCATCGACCCGCACCATTGGCGTTGTACCATCCGGGTCAGGCAGTCCCAGGCGATCCCGGAACAGGCGAATGATCTGGTCCATCGGTGTTTCATGACACCCCTGCTCTTTCATCACCTTGAACAGCAAGGAAATGTACAGGGGCATAATAGGAATGGCGGAAGAGCTTTGAGTCACCACCGCTTTCAGCACAGCGACCTGAGCCCGTCCTCCCTGATCTGAAAATAAGGCATTCAACTGCGACACGGTCTCCAGCAAATGTTCTTTTGCCCGTCCAATGGTCGCCTTCCCATAGATGGGCCAGGTGAGTTCCCGCCCAATATAGTTGTACGCCAGTGTTCGGCAGCCCGGGGCCAGCAGCTTGGCCTGATGCAAGACCTTCATCCAACGCAGCCAGTCTTCTCCCCCCATCACCTTGACCGTACCTTCGATTTCGTCAGCAGTCGCCTGAGCAATGGATGCTGGTTTGATGGTCATACTGTCGGTGTCGAGCGTAATGCCCTCAAAAGGCTGATCAATCGGTTTCAGTACGGAGTGCCAGATTTGGCCCGATGCACCATCCTGCCTGCGTGGCGCGGCGACGCTGTAGATCACGAGGTCAAACGGGCCGAAGTGTGCTTGAGCCGTGTCTACCACCGACTGTTTCATTGCCTCAGAAAACGCGTCACCGTTGAGGGTGATCGCCTTCTGGCCGCGCTGTAACGCCAATTTTTCAAACGCCTGATTGTTGTACCAACCTGCCGTGGCGGTTTTTGAGTCCGTCGGCGGTTTTTCAAACATCACGCCAAGCGTGCTCGCATTGCCATTCACGGCAGCACTGATACGGGAGGCCAGCCCGTACCCTGTCGAACATCCGATCACCAGTACGTTTCTGTAGGATCTGAAATGGCCTGCCTGCTGTGCCAAAGCAAATTGCTCCGCCACCTGTTTTTCACAACCGACCGGGTGCGCGGTGGTGCAGATAAAATTGCGAATACTGGGTTTAATTATCATGATTTCTCTATTCACCCTGCCACGTTTCGAAAATAAGAGAGGCATTCGTGCCACCAAAGCCGAAGCTATTCGACATCACACAATCAAGCGGCGCTTCGTACACTGGCTCGCGCACGATATTAAATCCCGCCGCCGCCGCGTCGAGCGTCTCAATGTTGGCGGAGGGTGCAAGGAATCGATTTTGCAGCATCAGCAAACTGTAGATGGCTTCGTGCACACCGGCAGCGCCAAGAGCATGACCCGACAGTGACTTAGTGGATGAAATCGCCGGTGATTGATCAGCAAATGCTTCGCCGATAGCGTTCAACTCAGTGATATCTCCAGCCGGGGTACTGGTACCATGCGCATTCACATAGTTCACCGGTTGGCGGGCCGTTTCCATCGACTGACGCATACACCGCACCGCGCCCTCACCCGACGGCGTCACCATATCGGCACCGTCTGAGGTCGCACCAAAACCGGTGAGTTCAGCCAAAATCGGCGCACCACGCGACAGCGCGTGATCCAGGGCTTCCAACACCAGGACTCCCGCCCCCCCACTGATGACAAAACCATCACGATTCTGATCATAGGGCCGGGATGCACACTGAGGCAGGTCGTTATAGTTGCTCGACAATGCGCCCATGGCATCAAACAGACAGGAAAGCGACCAGTGAATATCTTCCCCTCCGCCGGCAAACATTCTGTCCTGTAAACCAAACTGAATCTGTTGCGCGGCGACGCCGATGCAATGCGCACTGGTCGCACAGGCGGAGGTGATGGAATAATTGATACCCCGAATCTTGAACGGGGTGGATAAATTGGCATTGATCGCACTGTTCATGGTGCGGGTGACCCGGTAGGGACCCACTTTGCGAATCCCCTTTTCCCGCAGCAAGTCAACGGACTCAACCACATTCGCCGTAGAAGCCCCTCCTGCGCCCATCACTAAACCGACTCGCTCGTTGGATATCTCCGCGCTGGACAGGTTAGCCTGCTTGACGGCTTCCTGAAATGCCAGGTAACTCCAGGCGGAAGCCTCTCCCATGAAGCGCAACTGTTTTCGATCGATGTGTGCGGCCAAATCAATATCAATTACCCCGGAAACATGACTGCGAAGGCCTGCTTCCTGATGGCCGGGATTCACACCAATGCCACTCCTCGACTCCATTAACGCATGCAGCACTTCCCCCTGGTTTCTGCCCAGACTGCTGACAATGCCCATGCCCGTTACAACGACCCGTCTTCCATTCGGTATCATCATGCGACGTACTCCAGTTTTTCGTTAATGAGTGCGACGCGTAAACTACGTGCCTCGTAGATCTGCACCCCATCAGCAAACACTTCACCATCTGCGATAATCAACGTCATATCTCGTTCAAGAATGCGACGGGGATACACTTTATATGTAACGAGTTTTGTCTGCGGCAGGATTTCACCAAAAAATTTCACATCACCGCACCCCAGCGCTCGCCCACGCCCGTCAAATCCTTTCCAGGACAGGAAAAATCCCGCCAGCTGCCATAAGCCATCCAGCCCCAAACACCCGGGCATTACCGGATCTCCGGGGAAATGGCAATCAAAAAACCACAGTTCTGGCGAGATATCAAACTCAGCGACCACCTCACCTTTTTTGTAACGACCTCCGGTATCGGCTATGGTGGTAATTCGATGAAAAACAGACATATTGCCACTCGGCAACTGGCTGGTAGACTGGCGAGCCGCCGCCAGGTTTTTCAGATCAGCCGCGGAATAGGCATTTTGTTGCAGCATGGAGAAGCTCCCTTTTGTAGCATTTTGTAACTGCGGCTATGGTAATCGCAGCTAATGTTTTATGCTTGCCTTTCGGTAGCACAAACTTGACCCTGCGCAGCATGTTGTATTAACAAATTGTTAAAATTTGATGATTCAGCGTCGTAATTTGTTCCTTACCTCCCCATCCTTCAGATTGAATATACGGAATGATTGAGCCGCCAGACGATAGGGACACGTCCTTTGCCCCCCAGGGTGATCTGACCCGTCAGAACAAAGCGCTGACAGACAGCCTTCACAAACTTTCGGAAGTCATTGATGCCAGTGAAGTTGGTACGTGGCACTGGAATATCCCCGAAAATGATGTCCAGGTGAATGAACGATGGGCTGAGATTGCCGGCTATGCGCGGCAGGAACTGATGCCGGTTACCGCCAGTCGCATTTTTGACCTCTGCCATCCTCAGGATGCTGAGCTGGCACGATTGCAGCTCCAGGCACACCTCGAAGGTGATGCCGCTTTCTTTGAAACCCAGGTGCGAATCAGACACAAGAATGGTGACTGGATCTGGGTGTTGGACCGCGGACGCATTACCGAACGGGATGCCAACGGCAAGGCCGTCAAGATGTCCGGGCTGCGTGCCGACATCTCGCACCGCAAAGCTGCCGAAAAAGGGCAAAAACTCGCAGAGCGGGTATTTATGCAAGCCCACGAAGGCATACTGGTCACCTCTGCCGATGGCAAAATTCTTGATGTGAATCACGCCTTCCAGCGCATTACCGGCTATTCCCGCGAAGACATCCTCGGCCAGAATCCGCGCATCCTGCAATCCGGGCAACAGGACAGCCTTTTCTATGAACACATGTGGGGAGCCATTAAAGAGCACGGGTACTGGTCTGGTGAAATCTGGAATCGCCGGAAAAGCGGTGACATTTATGCCGAACACTTAACCATCAGCGCAGTGTATGATGATCTCGGTGCCGTTGAAAACTACATTGGGATTTTCTCGGACATCACAACCAGCAAGCAGAACGAGAAAAAGCTCAAAAAAATTGCCCATTTTGACCTGTTAACCGGACTCCCCAACCGGGTGCTGCTGGGCGACCGACTCTCACAGTTCATCATTCAAGCCCAACGCAAGCACACACTCGTCGCTATCTGCTTCATTGACCTGGACGGCTTCAAGTTTATTAACGACACCTACGGGCATGAGATGGGCGATGAGTTTCTGAAACAGATTGCCCGGAATATGAATGAAGCACTGCGGGAAAGTGATACATTGGCGCGATTCGGTGGTGACGAGTTTGTTGCTGTAATTCCGGACCTGGCCAGGCAACAGGACGGCTTACCCGTCATCTCGCGGCTCTTTACCGCCGCCGCCCAGCCTATCGACATTCGGAATCTGACATTGCAGGTCTCCGCCAGTATCGGCGTCTGTTTTTATCCGCTTACCCAAGTGACAGAGCCCGATCAGATCATCCGGCAGGCGGATCAGGCAATGTATCAAGCCAAGCTGCGCGGCAAAAACCAGTATCACATTTTCGACAGCCATCTCGATCAGGAAATCATGGGCAAACACAGTGCGCTCGATCTGGTGCGGGATGCCTTGAAAGCTCACTGGTTTGAATTGCATTATCAACCCAAGGTAAACCTGCGTACCGGGGAGGTGTTGGGCGTTGAAGCACTTATCCGGCTGAACCACCCACAGCGAGGATTAATCAGCCCGGTGGAGTTCATTCCGGCGATTGAAGACCACCCACTCTCCATTGATGTCGGAGAATGGGTCATTCAACATGCCCTTGCGCAGTCCGCCGTATGGCATGCGCAGGGGCTGGATATTCCCATTAGCGTGAATATCAGTGCACACCACCTCCAGCAAGAAAACTTTCCGGAAAGGATTCGAGCCTTCACCCCACCCTCACCGCGTCAGATCGGCGATTGCTTGATGATTGAGGTGTTGGAAACCAGCGCGCTTCAGGATGTTGCCCGCGTCATATTCAACATGCAGGCCTGTGTTGAAATGGGCATTCAGTTTGCGCTGGATGACTTCGGGACCGGCTACTCTTCGCTCGCCTATTTGAAAAAGCTCCCGGTGATTCAGATCAAAATTGACCAGGGATTCATCCGGGAACTGTTCCATGACATCGACGATCTGACCATCACCAGTGGTGTGATTAACCTGGCGCGCGCCTACCAGATGCAATGCATTGCAGAGGGCGTAGAAACCGAGGAACACTGCAAAATATTGCTCCGGCTGGGGTGTGAAACTGTCCAGGGATTTGGTATTGCCCGCCCGATGCGTGCCGACCGCGTTCGAGAATGGATCCACGACTGGAAGCCCGATGCGACCTGGCAACGCATTTCGCCTATTCCGCCCCATTGCTATGACCTGCTTGTGGCGGAAACCGCACACCGCCACTGGTTGAGGCACCTGATCGAATACATCAATGGCAGCAACCCGGCACCACCCACGCTCGACACCAATCTCTGTGACTTCGGTCGATGGCTCAACCCTTTCCGGCAGAACCACCCCGCCCACAGAGCGACGCTCGAAACGTTGGAGGCAACACACGAGTCTATCCACTACCACGCAGAACGCCTGCTGGAGAAACTGAATAATACGACCATCGACGATAGCGCCGCCCAAAACCTCCTGCAGCGTATTGAGGAAAAAAGCCTGTTACTACTTCAGGGACTGGGCGAGCTCTCAGGCGGGTAAGTTCCCCCGGTATTCAGAGAGGTAGGCAGTGACTGCAGCCGCATCGCCCTCAAACACGACACGCTCCTTTTTCTGCCCCAGCTGATACGCATACATCGGATCGTAATAGCCCCTCAGTAATTCGGTGATCCAGCGCCGATGAAAATCGATGTTGTTTTGCGCTCGCTGACACGCCAATGCTTCCTGCATCACCGCTCGCAATGCATGATGTCTTTCTCCGCCCAATCGTTTGCGCAGTTTATCCAAAGAACCCAGCAAATACGCGGAAAAGGCATCAAAACGACTTTCCCACGCCGAGAGTTCGGAATCCGCAAAATAGAGGTCAACCATTCGGATGACATAATCGTCCAGAATGTTTTCCACGCGTTGATCAAAGGTTTCAGTGAGTAAAACCAACGGCGCACTTTTCATGGCGGTATGCAGCGTCAGGGGCAAGTTCAGGCTGCCGATGATTCTGCCCTCATCTTCCACCAGAATAAAGGGGGATTGCGCCGACTCCCGATGCAACAATGCGACTGCCAGCCGGTTCTCGAAGGAAATCTGGCTGGGCTGCGGCGTCGGAAATCGCCCAAAGCTGGAACCCCGATGATGCGCCAAAAACTCCAGATCCACATGATCCGGGTGGCGACTGACAAATCCGGTTTTATTACAACCGGTCAAGCCGCCGAGCACGATAAAATGGGCCCCGATGGACACGCGATCAATGGTATCGATCAGGTAACGGCGCATTGCCTTATACCCACCTTCCACCAGTGGAAAGGGTGTCCCTGCTTCCTGCAACCACTGCTTCACCGTGCGCGAGCGTAATCCCCCACGAAAACAAAACAAATAACCATTCTGTGGGTGCGCCTGAACAAAACGCTGCCAGGCAGCCATACGCTGATCCCTGACCTCGCCAGTGACCAGTTTGTGGCCAAGCTTGATTGCTGCCTCCTGACCATGCTGCTTGTAGCACGTGCCAACCTTCCGGCGCTCCTCATCGTCCATCAGCGGCAGACTGACGGCAGACGGAAAACTTCCCTGCGCAAACTCACAGGGTGCTCTCAAGTCAATCATCGGAGCATCGGTCAGGAACAGGTGTTGATAGTCTCGGGTATCAGGCCGGATCACGCCGGGTTTCCTCTCTGTTGTGTGCTGGTGGCACAGGATAAGGCGATCCGCGGGGAATGAAAAGGGGCGGCGGCACGGAAACCGACGCTGCATTGTTCAGATTGCAGATTTTTGACTACAGTTAATTAGGGCCCGCCCTAGGGCACACCACGGTAAACTCGGCACAGAAATGACAGACAAACGATGAGATCTCCTCTGTATTCGCGGTTCGTAAAAGCATTGCTCATCCCGGCTTTGTTTCTGGGGGGGCTGTCATTCGCGGCACTCGCTGAGAAGCAGGTCATCACTGCGTTGACCATCCCGCTGGCGGATCACTATGCGGGACTCGTCGCGCTGGAAAAATACGGCTCGGAGTTTCAGCACGCGGAACTGCGTATCGAACTCATGAAAAACTGGGACTTGCTGCGCGCCCGGTTTCAGGCCGGAGACGCCGATATGGCCTTTGTCATGAGCCCGCTGGCCATCGATATGTTTCACGAAAAGCCCCACTTCCGCTGGATTGGCCTGATGCACCGAGACGGCAACGCACTGGCCGTCAACCATCAGCTGTTGCGTGAACTTCAGCTCTCCGACGATCGATCCGGGCGCAAGCCTGACGCTCAGGTGGCTCAGGCACTGGCAAAATGGTACCGTCACAGTGGCTCACCCACCTGGATTGGCGTGCCACACCAGCTGTCCACCCATAATGTGGTGCTGTACCAGTACCTCAAAAATTTCGGCCTCACACTCAGCACCGTGCCGCACACGCCCGGTGAAGTGCTGTCACTCGCTGTTCCGCCCCCGGAATCCCCTGTCTTTCTGAGAACGAAAAGTAATCGAGCCCAGCCCGCAGCATTTGAGCAATCCCTCCCCTGGGCGGATGTGGTAGAAACGGAAGGCTTTGGTAAAGTGGCCTGGTATTCAAAGGATGTTCTGCCCTGGCCAAACGGCCATGTGGAGTGCATTGCGCTGGCGGCCAACGAGGCGATTCACAACAAACAGGCTGCCGTACGGGAAGTCATGCACACCATTCACCGTGCGGGATTATTGATCGAACAGGCGCGCATCGAGGGCGGCGGCGCTCTGGAAGAGATCGTGCGCATCGTTCGAAAGCATATCCCTGCCCACACCCGACGGGCCATCATTGCCAGCCTCGACCCCGCGCTCGCGGTGATTAATTACCGCAATCTCAACGTCGATAAAGCCGGTTTGCAGGAAATCATGCGATTGGCCGTAGAAGGCCGAATACTGAAGTCTACGATTGATGTGGAACAAATGGCCGACGATCAATTCCGGTTTTCCACCACACCGTCCCTGCCACCGGGGGGGGATAATGTCGACCGGCGCTGAAGTTCACTCGCCTTCAGATCAGCAGACCTCTCGAAAATATCGGGCGTCCCTGCGTGACCAATTGGTATTCTGGTTTTTCCTCCTCTCCTTTGCTCCACTTGTACTCGTTTCCTGGCTGGGTTACCAGGAAGCCTCACGGAGTCTGATTGAAGCTGCAGAACGGGATCTCATTACAACTGCGGCAGAAAAAAAACGGTTCCTTGACAACTGGTTCCATTATCGACGGGCTGACCTGGCTCAGCTGGCAAGTGAAAATCTGAATGCCGAGTTTCTTTTACGCCTGCGCGAAGGATTGACTGCCAGCAATATGCCAGCAGAAGCATACATTAAAAGCTACCAGTGGGCTGAACTCACTGATCAATACAAGGATGATTTACTCGATACTTTTCTTGGGTACGATTATTTTTACGATTTATTCCTTATAGATCTAAAAGGAAACATACTTTTTACACTCGCCAATGAGACCGATTTAGGCACCAATTTGATCACAGGCGCTTTTTCAGAAACGCGCTTTGCGGAAACTGTTAAGGAGACACTCTCCTCGGGCAATATGCTGTTTTCCGACTTCGAACGTTATACGCCATCCAACGATATAATTGCCGGATTCATTACCGCACAGATATTGAATGATGCGGGCGAGCGCATTGGTGTATTTGCCATACAACTCAGAGTGGATCGAATCAACCATTTGTTAAAGAACAATTTAGAAGACTATCAGGTTCACTACCTGATAGGAGAAGACAGGTTGCTGAGAACGGCTCTGGGCACTAACACCCACGAAGTGCTCACGCGGCCTATCATCACGGCGGCGACAGAAAACCTCTCGGACGCCAATTTCGTTGAATCGCCTCACGAGTCGGGTGATTATTCCATGACCCAAACCTACCAGGGCCCCGACAGCACGCCCGTCATCGGTTTGGTGCAGGCGGTAGATATCTGGAACGTGCAGTGGTATCTCGTCAGTGAAGCCGACCAGTCACGCGCTTTGGCCTCAGCCACGCTGCTTGGTCGCTTATTCACCACGCTGTGCGTAATCTCGTTACTCGTTGCTCTTATTCTCGCATTTATGATTGCTCGGACCATCACGCAGCCATTAGAGAAGCTTGCCAAAATCAGCTATTCCGCCGCAAAGGGTGAAACTGACCAGAAGATAGACATATCCAGCAACAATGAGATTGGGCGTTTATCTAGTGCCTTCAACACCATGCTGAAGAGTCGGCATGAGTTCGAAAAAACACTGGAAAAAAGCAACAAAGAAGCACAGAACGCATTGGCCGAACTCGCCGATCAACGGTTCGCACTGGATCAGCACGCGATTGTAGCGATCACGGACCTGAAGGGAACCATCACCTATGCTAACTCTCGCTTTTCGGCCATCAGCGGGTATACACAGGAAGAGTTGCTGGGCAAGAACCACCGCATTCTGAATTCAGGCGCACACCCCAAAGCGTACTTTACCGAAATGTACCGCACCATCGGCAAGGGCCAGGTGTGGCATGGCGAGTTCTGTAACAAACGAAAAGACGGCAAGTTGTATTGGGTGGACACCACCATCACTCCGTTTATGGGAGCCGATGGCAAACCCATCAATTACATTGCCATTCGCACGGACATCACAGAACGAAAACACTTTGAAATGGAGCTACTGCATTCCAAGCAGGAAGCCGTCGCCGCCGCCAAGGCGAAAAGCGAGTTTCTGGCCAGTATGAGTCATGAAATACGCACGCCGATGAATGGCGTGCTGGGTATGCTCGGGCTCATGGAAAAAACGCCGCTGTCGGACATTCAAAAGCGTTACACCACACTGGCTCGCGCCAGCGCGGAATCCTTGCTGACACTCATCAATGATATTCTCGACTTCTCCAAAGTGGATGCCGGTAAGCTGGATATCGAAGAGCTGGATTTCAACCTGCCCCAGGTCTTCAGCGAGTTTGCCGAGAGCATGGCACTGAGGGCCCAGGAGAAGGGGTTGGAATTGATTCTGGACATCAGCCAGGTCACCCGCCCTATGGTCAAAAGTGACCCAGGGCGTCTCCGTCAGGTACTCACCAATCTGGTCAGCAACGCCATAAAATTCACGGAACACGGTGAAATTCTCATCACTGCCAAACTGGAAGAACGCGAGTCAGACTTACGACTCTTTTGTGAGGTAAAAGACACCGGCATTGGCATTCCGCCCGGGCAACTGAATGCCATTTTCGACGCATTTCGGCAGGTAGATGCCTCCACCACACGGCGATATGGCGGTACTGGCCTGGGTTTAGCCATCGTCAAACGGCTCTGCCAACTGATGGGGGGAGACATCAGTGTGCGCAGCCAATCCGGTAAAGGTAGCCAGTTCTCCTTCCATTTGAAACTGGGCATCAGCGACCAAACCGTAAACAGTCTGCCGGGCACAAATATTCGAGGTGCCCGAGTGATGGTCGTCGATGACAATCACACCAATTGTGAGGTCATGCGTGGGCAACTTAGCCTGTGGGGAGCGGAAGTCGCGGTATGCAACAAGCCCGAAGATGCCTTGGCCATGCTGTTACACCCGACAAATTCAGAGGAAAGGCAGTTCGATGTCGCCATACTGGACTATCAAATGCCGGAGATGGACGGGGCGGAACTGGGCCGGTTGATTCGACAGGAAGCGGCATTAGCAAGTCTGAAGCTCATCGTGATGACATCGATTGCCGAACGCGGTGATGCCCGTTTTTTCGCGGACATTGGATTCGATGCTTACTTCCCGAAACCCGCCACCCCCTCTGATTTGCATGATGCGCTTTCCATCGTCATCGACCGAGGCGATGCGCTGTCACAGGCCACGCCTCTGGTGACCAGTCACTATGTTCGTTCCCTGAGTGGGCGAACGGAATATGACGCAGAACTTCCTCCCACCGATGGCTTCGTCTGGCCGGAGCAGTTACGCATTTTGCTGGTCGAAGACAATCATGTGAATCAGGTGGTCGCCCAAGGGTTGCTGGAGCAGCTCGACCTGACCTGCGATATCGCAGGCGATGGGAAAGAAGCCATTGATGCACTGAAACAGTCGGAACAGGCGGGCCACCCCTATTCGATGATCCTCATGGACTGTCAGATGCCGATCATGGACGGCTATGAGGCAACCCGACAGATTCGTCAGGGGCGCGCAGGTGCCGCCTTCACAGAGATCACCATCATCGCCATGACCGCCAACGCGATGAAAGGCGACCGGGAAAAGTGCATTGAAGCCGGAATGGATGACTACCTCGCCAAACCGATCGACAATCGGCAATTGAAGATCACCTTGAACCAGCACATTTTTGGCACTACCTTTGAATCAACAGAGACCGTTATGGAGGCGACTGACGAGATCGGGGTCAGGGGCACACCAGAGGAACCACAGATCTGGAACAAACCCGCGCTTCTCGCACGCATCGGACAACGGGAAGAGCTGGTAACCAAAATGATTGCCACATTTCTCAAAGAATGCCCGCGCCATCTCGGTGCTTTGGAAAGCGCATTTTCCGCGCGGGACGCTGGTCGTATCCGTGATGCCTGCCATACTATTAAAGGGATGGCGAGTAACATCGGTGCAGAAAAGCTGGAGAGCCTGGCCGACATGACGGAGCAGACATTAGCATCGGACACACCTCCGTCCGCAGCGATGCTGGAGGCCATACGATCCGCGATCACTGAACTCCATCAAGCTTTTGACGTGCCGCAATCATCGCCAGATTAGGTACTATCCCGGCAAAAACAAAAATCCAACGCCAAGAGACACCTGAAAAAATCATGAATACCCTGGTAAAAACGCGAATTCCCGTGGATGATCTTGAACTGGGCATGCACGTCGTAGAACTTGACCAGCCCCTGGCTGGAAACCAGCTTTTTGTTGCAAGGCTTCGTCATTCAAAATCAGGAAGACCTTCATGCACTGCAACAGCAGTGTGATTTTGTCTATATTGAAGGTGTCCTGAAAGTCGCCGAAAAGCGAGAGCGACGAAAAGAAAAGGAAGGCCTCTTTGCCCGCACCACCGGGTTCTTCAAAAAGCCCTCGGCGGAAGATCTCCAGAAGGCCAGAAAAAAGCAACAAGGCTCGCCGCCCGCGACAAAGAAAGTCGTTTACATCAATAAAATCCCGGTAGAAAAGGAACTTTCTGCGGCCCAGGGCTGTTACGAATCGGCCAAGAGTGTCGCCAAGGATATCATGGAAGGGATTCGGCTGCGCAGGATGATCGACATGAATCAGGCAAGAGAGACCGTCGATAACATTGTCGACAGCATTCTCAGAAATAACGACGCTCTGGCCTGGCTGATGAAGGTCAAAGATAAAGACGAATACACCGCCGAGCACTCCCTGAATGTGTGTATTCTGAGCGTCACCTTTGCTCGCCACCTGGGCCATGATGAAAAGGAAATTCGCAGAATAGGTGGGTGGGATGCTTCACGATGTGGGCAAAGCCAAAGTGCCTCTGGAAGTACTGAACAAACCTGGCCGATTTACCGATGAAGAATTTCATATCATGAAACAGCACCCCGCGTATGGGCGGAGTCTGCTGACTTCATTGCCCCAAGCAGATCTATCAGCGGTGGATGTCGCCTACTGTCATCACGAACGCATGGACGAGCGAGGGTACCCACGCGGGCTCAAGGCACACCAGATCCCCTACTACGCCAAGCTCGTCTCGCTGGCTGACACCTATGATGCTATCACCAGCAGCCGGTGTTACGACAAGGGTCGCGCCTCCATGGAAGCGCTGGACATCATCTATCAGAACAAAGGCAAGCAGTTCGACGAGGAACTGGCGGTAGAATTTATCCGATGCATCGGCGTGTACCCGGCGGGCTCGATTGTGGAAATGACCAACAACGAAATTGGCATTGTGATCGCCTCCAACGAGACGATGAAACTCAAGCCGCGCATCATTCTGGTCATGGACGCCCAAAGAGCCTGGGTGCGCCAACATGTCGTCGATCTGGCAAACAATCCCTGCGACGCAGATGGCGCCCCCTATATGATCGCCCACGAGCTTCCGAATGGCACCCATGGCGTAGACATTCGGGATTTTATTGAAAAAGGTCTGGTCCTTCACCGTTAACTTCCGGAAGCCCCTGTATGAGCACCTCAGCCAGCGAGAAACGCACCCTGCCCCGGCTCCTCTGCCGAGACCATTTTTCAAACTGCGCAATCACCATCAACAAAGAAACGGTGGACTGCACACCCGTAAATTTTCATCGGGAAGGCATGGCCATTTTTACCCCGGACCCTCTCGCGGAATCCGATCAGGGCTGCCTCTCCTTCACCTACGACAACCGGCTTCAAATCGCCAGCATTGTCGTCCAAATCATTCATGTGCATGAAATTGATGTTGGCTGCCAATACGGCCTCTGGTTCAACCCTTCTGAACTGGCACCGGAAACCGCCTTGCAACTGGCAAACATTGAGCTGGAGTTAACACAGACCAATAACACGGCAGACCGGTACGGGCTGTTTAGCTGATCTCACTATTCCCGTTCGGACTTACCAGACTGATAGTCACTCATCCCCCAGACAGGTCTGAACCTGCCGTGCGCTCTCAATCCAGGGGTGATCCTGGGGGACAGCTTTGCGTTTCCCGACCACCTCTTCCAGCGGTACGGGAAATGTCTGTTTACCATCCGTCGACACCATTACGCCGTACTGTTCCGCCCGCACCAGATCTGCACAGGTAGTGCCAAAACAGGTGGCCAGCAGGCGGTCCGCGGCTGAGGGGGTGCCTCCCCGTTGCACATGCCCCAAGATGGTCACGCGTGACTCCAGGCGAGTAAGCATTTCCAGTTGCTGCGCAAGCTGAAAGGTATGATTCTGATGACTTTTCAGGAGCGCTTCGACTTCCCTGGCGGCTTTCTCCCGCGCTTTGCCGGTCGCCTTTTTCTTTTTGGCTTTGGCTTTTTTCATTGCCGCCACATACTGTTGCGACACCGCCCCTTCAGCGACAGCGACAATGCTGAAACTCTTTCCGGCGCGGCTGCGTGACCGTATGGCTTCCGCAATCACTTCCACGTCATAGGGGATTTCCGGGATCAAGATCACATCCGCACCGCCCGCGATCCCTGCGCCCAGCGTCAACCAGCCCACGTTATGTCCCATGATCTCAACCACGATGATTCGATGATGACTGTGGGCGGTACTGTGAAGCCGGTCAATTGCATCGGTCGCAATACCAAGTGCGGTGTTGAAGCCAAAGGTGACTTCCGTCCCCGCCACATCATTATCGATGGTCTTGGGCAGCGTTATCACATTGAGGCCCTGCTGCTGCAGGTGAAAGGCATTTTTCTGTGTCCCCCCGCCGCCCAGGCAAACCAGACAATCCAGATGAAGCCGGTGGTAGACCTTGACGATGGTCTCCGTCATGTCGAGCACCTCATCCCCCATGGGCATTTTTTGAGGTTTGTCCCGACTGGTGCCGAGGATCGTCCCACCGAGTGTGAGAATGCCGGACAGGGCAGATTCGTCCAGCACGATCTTTCGGTTTTCCATCAGCCCCCGAAAGCCGTCCTTGAACCCCACCAGATGCACGCGCTGACTCTGGTGAAGCGATTTTCCCAATCCACGAATCGCGGCATTCAACCCAGGCGTATCACCACCGGCGGTGAGAACACCGATGTGCTTTATTTTCTTAGACATCGCCTTTCCTCCTCTGCAACTCTTTTACTAGTAAAGTCATTGAGGAGGAAATGTGCCAGAGAAATTACCCGATCAGATAGCCACCATCTACATTCAGGCAAGTGCCGGTGGTGTAAGTAGATGCATCAGAAACCAGGTACAGCACCGCCCCGGCCATTTCATCCGGGTCCGCAATGCGATTCATAGGCACGTGCTGCAACAACTTTTTTCGTATCGCATCATTCGTCGTCAGTGCCGATGCAAACTTGGTATCGGTCGCGCCGGGCAACAATGCATTCACACGGATCTTAAGTCCGGCGCATTCTTTGGCGAAGGCCTGGGTCATTGAGATGACCGCCGCCTTGGTGACCGAGTAGATTCCCTGGAAAGCGCCGGGAATCACACCATTCACAGAGGCCACATTCACAATGGCTCCCCCGCCCCCCTTCTTCATCATTTTGCCGCCTTCTACAGACATGAAAAAGTAGCCGCGAATATTCACATCCACGGTTTTCTGAAATGCCCCCGCGTCTGTATCCAGGATATGTCCAAAGTACGGATTGGCCGCAGCGTTGTTTACCAGAATATCCAGCCGGCCATACTTGGCATCAATCTGCTCAAACAAGCTGTTGATCTGCGCCATGTCACCAATGTGACACGGAATCGCCTCGGCTTCTCCGCCTGCGGCGGTAATCTGATCCACCACCGCCTGGCACCCTTCAATTTTCCGGCTCGACACAATGACTTTTGCTCCCTGCTGCGCCAGCAGTTTGGCAATGCTTTCCCCAATGCCTCGGCTTGCGCCGGTCACCAGGGCTACTTTTCCAGTTAAATCAAACAATTGGGTTGTCGCCATGTTCCAGTTCTCTCAGAGATAAAAGTTTATCGATAGCTCAGTAACGAATTGTCTGGCTGTTCGAGGTGAAGATAGTTGTTAAAGTAATGCAAGCTCGCTCTGCGGCGTTCCGCACCGGAAAAAAGCACCCGGGAGACGCTGGCATTGGCCAGGTTTTCGTTCAACTTCAGCATGCCGCGATCACCCAGCCCAAGCAAGTGGCCGCAGATCACAGAAATCGGACCACCCGAGGAAAAAACAATCACCTCCCGACCGGATCCCGCCGCATCAAGGACCCGCTGAAACGCGGCCAGAACACGGGCGCGGAACGCCTGCCAGCTTTCCACGTACTCCGCATCATGCGCACCGTCCGCCCATCGAACTATGGCCTCAGCAAAACGCTTCTGAAAGGCCTTTCTCGGGTCCGGGGCGGTGGCGAGTTCCTGCATCATTTGACCACGATCCCGCCAGGCCGGCTTATAGACGTGAATAACGTCCATGTGATCAAATTCATTGAAGCCCGCATCCTGGTACACAGGCAGCGTCACCTGGGCAGCCGTTCGATAGGCGTCCGCGGTTTGCTGGTGGCGCAGCATATTGCCGGACACCAGCTCCGTCGGTGTGACTCGCTGAAAATGCTGTGCCAGACAGGCCCCTTGCTGAAATCCTTTTTCAGAAAGCTGATCGTAATCTTCCTTGCCAAACGAGGCCTGCCCGTGTCGTACCAGATAAATACTGCTCATGCTCGCCCCGATTACAACGTGCTTTTTTCAATCAGGCCCAAACACCGTTGTTCCAGATATTTGGCCGCGTGTACAAACCCGGCAAAACGTTTGTCTTTGGTTTGCCCGAGATAATAGCGATAATAAATCTGTTGGATGATGACCGCGAGACGGAACAAGCCATAGACTTCGTAAAAATCGAAACTTTTCACCGCCAGCCCCGTTTTTTCAACATAGTAATCAATCACTTCCTGGCGGGTGAGCATCCCCTTTTCGTGCGTTGGCTGCCGACGCATCATCTGAAACTGGGGCACATCATCCGCCTGCACCCAATAAGCCAGGCTGTTGCCCAGGTCCATCAGCGGATCGCCCAGCGTGGCCATCTCCCAGTCCAGCACACCAATGACCTCAAAGGGATTGTCCGGATTCAAAATCACGTTATCAAACCGGAAATCGTTGTGGATAATGCAGGTTTTCACGTCCGCCGGCATTTTTTCCTTTAACCAGGTCATCACCGTTTGAAAATCCGTGGCGTCGTCCGTCAGGGCTTTCTGATACCGTCCACTCCAGCCGGTAATCTGGCGTTCGACATAACCGCCACCCTTGCCCATGCCTTCCAACCCGGCAGCAAGATAGTCCACAGAGTGCAGGTCAATCAACTTGTCCACCACATTGAGACACAGTTTGCGCACATCGGTCTCAGACAGGTTCAACTCAGCAGGTAAATCCTGACGGGGAATGATCCCCACTATCCGTTCCATCACATAGAAATCGTAGCCCATCACCTCGGCGTCGCGGCACTGTGCAAGCACTTCCGGCACGTAAGGGTACACGGGCTTCAAGGCTTTCAATATGTCGGACTCACGCATCATGTCGTGCGCGGATTTCGCGATACGGCCAAAAGGCGGACGACGCAACACCATGTCCTGGTTCGGATACTGAATGAGGTACGTCAGGTTAGACGCCCCCCCCGGAAACTGTTTAATGGCTGGCTGTCCCTCCAGCATCGGCAATACCGATTTCAGATAGGCGTCCACGCGGGCCACATCCAGCTCTTCGCCTTCCCGTATGGATTTCGCTTGATCAATGGTCGTCATAGTTATCATCTCTTGAAGCTATTGGCACCTGGGTCAGTGGGACTTAGGCATGAACCCTTTTGTTTTCCGCTTGAGCAGGTAGGCGAAACCATCCGGCCAAAACCTTTTGAACTGCCACATGCGCTTTTCCTGCGTGTGGGTGAGCACATAAAACTCGTTCGCTTCCACCGCCTCATAGATGGCACGAGCCACATCATCGGCCGTCACGCCTGAACGCGCCATCAGTTTATGCACCTTACTTTCCATGCCGGGCACAGTGGAACGCATGGATTCTGTCAAATTGGTTTCGAAGAAGGCGGGGCATACGACCGAAAGCCCGATACCAAACGAGGCCAGCTCAGTCCGCAGGGTTTCCGAGAGGGAAATCACCCCGGCCTTGCTGACATTGTAGTTGCTCATCATCGGCGCATTCATTAAACCGGCCATGGACGCCACATTGACAATGTGTCCGAAGCCCTGCTGCTTGAGCGTCGGGATAAAAGCACGACATCCTCGTACCACGCCCAGCAGATTGATGTTCAACACCCAGTCCCAGTCGGCAAGCGTCGAGTCTTCGATGTAGCCCGCTACACCGGCCACACCGGCATTATTGATCACCACTTCCACACCGCCCCACTGATGAACCAGCTCGCCTCGAATAGTTTCCAGATCCTTGGCGCGAGAAACATCACAATGACGGTACAGACACCCAGGCTGTATGGCCTGCAACGCCTTTTCTGTTTCCTCGCCGCGCTCATCATTCACATCACCGATGCACACGGTATAGCCACGGCGAGCGAAAAACATCGCCGTCGCTTTGCCCAGGCCGCTGGCGCCGCCGGTAATAAATACTGTTTTTGCTGTCATCGTCTGCTTCCTGTCCGGTTACTTACCGCGTCCTCTCACCCCGTGTTTGGCCAGTTCTATCTTGGCGATCAGGCCACGGTGCACCTCATCCGGGCCATCGGCCAGGCGCAGACAGCGCGCATAGGCATACAGCTGGGTCAACGGAAAGTCTTCGCTCATCCCCGCACCACCGTGGATCTGAATGGCCTGATCGACGATGGTTTGCATCACATTGGGTGCCACCACCTTGATCTGAGAGACTTCACTCATCGCCGCCATCACCCCCTTGGTGTCAAGCATCCAGGCCGCCTTCAGCGTCAGCAAACGGGCTTGCTCAATCGCAATGCGTGCATTGGCAACGATATCACGATTCCCGCCCAGATTGATGATCGGCTTCCCAAACGCTTCCCGCGCCGCGCCTCGTTGGATCATCAACGCCAGTGCGCGCTCTGACGCACCAATAGCACGCATACAGTGATGAATTCGACCCGGGCCCAGTCGCCCCTGAGCAATTTCGAATCCTCGCCCTGGCCCCGCAATGATCGCAGACTTGGGCAGACGCACATTGGTGAAACTCACTTCGCCATGACCATAAGGCTCGTCGAGGTCGCCAAATACTGGCAACATGCGCTCAACTTTTACCCCCGGGCTGTTTTTCGGCACCAGTACCATGGAGTGCTGTGCATGCCGTGGCGCCGTTGGATCAGTCAGTCCCATGAAAATCAGCACTTCACAGTCCGGATGTCCAATTCCAGTGCTCCACCACTTTCGGCCATTCAACACCACTTCATCGCCTTCGATAATCGCCGTGGCGGCCATGTTTGTCGCATCCGAAGAAGCAACACCGGGCTCCGTCATACAAAAAGCGGATCGGATTTCTGCGTCCAGCAGGGGTTGCAGCCAGCGTGCTCTTTGCTCGTCTGACCCATAGTGCACCAGCACTTCCATATTGCCGGTATCCGGTGCATTACAATTGAAAATCTCCGGTGCCAGAAAGCTCTTGCCCGTTTCTTCTGCGACCAGCGCATACTCCACATTCTTCAATCCCGGGCCGTACTCCGGCATGGGCAAAAACATATTCCAGAGACCTGCGGCTTTTGCTTTCGCTTTAAGCTCTTTGACAATGGGCAGCACGACCCATTTGTTTTCCAATGATCGGAGCTCACGAAAATAGTCATCTTCAATGGGTAAAATTTCCGTTTCGATAAAGTGCTTAACACGCTGAATGTAATCTTGCGCTTTTTCACTGACGGCGAAATCCATGGGGTCATCCTCTTCATTAATGGTGACAAACAAATTGGGATTAGTGACAAACAAATTGGGCATGGCAAAAACTATACGTCACCCCCAATAAATTATTCAAATGAATAGTTTTAATTCAAATCTATTATTATCACTTATACATAGATCGTTTACTTTGGGTGCACCTGCACTCACGAGGGGCTCATACGGGGTCAAGCCAGCCGTATTCCACTATGAAAACGCCCAAATAACGATATTTCTTCACGGCACGAACTCTGCATACCCGATCTCGATACCGACAAAAAACACAGTATGGTCAACTTTCGTCGAAACTGAAGGCGAACGCATTTGACAAAACAGGGTAATCAGGTGTTTAGTTATCATTCTTTCTAACGAGATCGCATGCTGACCATTGGATCAGGATGCCATAACCCCGAAAGAATCGAATAAAAACAACACTCACAAAAATCAGGAGAATACGATGAGAAAAGTCGCGTCAATCGTGGCTGCTGGCCTGACGGTCAGCATGTCTCTGGGTGCCTACGCGGGAACTTTGGAAGAAGTAACGAAACGCGGTCAGCTTTCATGTGGTGTCAGCACAGGGCTTGCCGGTTTTTCCCAAAAAGATGAAAAAGGAAACTGGAGCGGCCTGGACGTAGATGTTTGCCGAGCCGTGGCTGCTGCCGTTTTAGGCGACTCCGAAAAAGTGCAATACAAACCCCTCACAGCAAAAGAGCGATTCACCGCGTTACAGTCGGGTGAAATTGATGTGCTTTCCCGTAACACCACCTGGACCCACACGCGGGATACTTCCCTCGGTTTGAACTTCGCCGGCGTCAACTACTATGACGGCCAGGGCTTTATGGTCTCGAAAAAACTCGGTGTGAAAAGCGCGAAAGAACTGGATGGTGCGGCGGTGTGTATTCAGGCCGGCACCACAACCGAACTGAACCTGGCGGATTACTTCCGCGCGCACGGCATGAAGTACACCGCGATCACCTTCGACACCTCTGACCAAACCCGCGCAGGTTTCGAGAGTGGCCGTTGTGACGTACTCACTTCCGATCAATCCCAGCTGTACGCCATTCGTATCGGCCTGAAGAATCCCAACGATGCCATGGTACTGCCGGAAGTCATCTCCAAAGAACCGCTTGGTCCCGTGGTCAGACAAGGGGACGATGCCTGGTTTAACATCGTCAAGTGGTCCATGTTTGCGCTGGTGGAAGGCGAATTCCTCGGCATAGACAGTAAAAATGCAGACGCCATGAAAGGCTCCGGTAACCCGGAACAAAAACGGTTCCTGGGCGTGGAAGGTGATTCAGGCGAAAAAATGAGCATCGCTGCAGACTGGGCCTACAACATTGTAAAACAGGTGGGCAACTACGGTGAAATGTTCGAACGCAATGTGGGCACCGGCTCACCGTTGAACATTTCCCGCGGCCTCAACGCACAGTGGAACAATGGCGGCATCATGTACTCGCCACCGATCCGCTGATCAGACATCGCGTTCCCCCGAGGGTGTTGTGGTTACTGCCGCGGCACCCTCCGGTATGTCACGCGAATGTTCATCCTGAGCTACACTCAGTAAGAACAGCAAGAAAGAACATCGAGAAAGAACAATAAGAATGGCTGACTCACCGGCCGGGGCACTTTGTCCAGTTGGTCAATCACGCAGTCACCACCATCAGGCAGCAACCACCATCAGGATAGTCTCATGGCAAATATACCGGATGCATCCAGTACGCCGTCCAAGCGTGCGTTTTATAACAATCCGCAGATTCGATCCTACCTCTACCAGTTCGCTCTTCTCCTCGGCTTGGTCTATTTCTTCTACTCCATCGTGACCAATACGATCCACAACATGGAAGTGCGCGGGATCAAGAGCGGATTTGATTTTCTCAGTACGACAGCCGGGTTTGACATTCTGATGTCCCTGATCCCTTTCGATGCCACGTACACGTATGGCCGCACCTTCGTGGTGGGCTTGCTGAATACCCTACTCGTTTCTGTGATCGGCATCGTGTTTGCCACCCTCATCGGGTTTATCGTGGGCGTGTCCTATTTCTCGCACAACTGGCTCGTGAAGAAGATTTCCGTTTGTTATACAGAACTCTTTCGCAACATTCCGCCCCTGCTGCAAATCTTTTTCTGGTATTTCGCTGTGCTGGCAGCATTGCCCAGTGCGCGCCAAAGTCTGAATTTTGGCGATACGGTGTTCCTGAATGTGCGGGGACTGTATCTGCCCAGCCTGGTACCACAAACCGGCGCCTGGCTTGTTTACACCGGCATTGTGGCTGCCATCATCGCCGTTTTTGTGCTGCGTCGCTGGGCGCACAAACGCCAGGACCTGACCGGTCTCCAGTATCCTGTATTTTCCACCAGCCTGGGGATTCTGTTTGGCGTGCCGTTGGTTTGCCTGTTTGTAGCAGGCATCCCTTTTACCTGGGATATCCCCGCCTTGCAGGGCTTTAATTTCCAGGGGGGAATCACGGTTATTCCTGAGTTGATGGCGCTGGCAGTAGCGCTGTCACTCTACACGGCGGCATTTATCGCGGAAGCGGTGCGTGCCGGGGTGCAGTCCATTCCACACGGCCAAACGGAAGCCGCACGCAGTCTGGGGCTGAAAGAAAACAAAATTATCTCCCTTATTATTATTCCACAGGCGATGCGTGTCATCGTTCCCTTGTTGAACAGCGAATATCAAAGCCTGATCAAAAACTCGACGCTGGCCACCGCCATCGGCTATCCGGACTTGTTTACCGTCTTTGCCGGTACCACGCTCAATCAGACCGGCCAAGCCATCGAGATCATCTTCATGCTGATGCTCACCTACCTGCTCATCAACATGATTGTGTCCTTTTTAATGAACAAACTGAACACCAGAGTTGCTCTGGTGGAACGCAAATAATCCGGAGATCGCATCATGAGAGAATTCAAACCCTCCCCTGCACTGCCGGCTCCGCAAAACTCCGTGGGCCCCTTGGTGTGGATCAAAGCCAACCTGTTTTCCTCGATTGGGAACTCAATCACGACCGTGATTATCCTGGCTGCGCTACTCTACCTTGTTCCGGGTATCGTAGATTGGCTGCTTATTTCCGCTGACTTTCGTGGCACCACCCAGGATGATTGTTCGAAAGAAGGGGCATGCTGGGTGTTTATCAGCGCCTGGATGCAACAGCTCATCTACGGCAGTTATCCCGAGCAGGAAATCTGGCGGGTCAATGTATCCCTCCTCCTTTTGCCGGTGCTGATTGCCGCACAATACTTCATTCCGAAGCATCTGAGAAAATCTGCCGGCACCCTGAGCATTGTGATCTACCCGATCTTTTGTGCGATGTTGCTGGACGGTCGGCCCCTCGGGCTGGAGTTTGTCGCCACGGACCTCTGGGGAGGCTTCTCCCTGAACATTATTCTGGCCACCGCCGCCATCATTTTCTCCTTACCCATCAGCATCCTCTGGGCCTTGGGTCGACGCTCAGAGATGCCGTTTATTCGCACGGTGAGCATTATCTTCATCGAGTTTTTTCGCGGCGTGCCCGTGCTCGCCCTCCTGTTCATGGGCTCGGTCATGCTGCAACTCTTCTTCCCGGAAGGCTTCAATGTCGACAAGCTTTTCCGCACCTTCATTGTGCTTACCTTGTTTATGGCGGGTTATATGGCCGAAGTGATTCGTGGGGGGCTGCAAGCAATTCCGAAAGGCCAGTACGAAGCCGCCGACTCGCTGGGTCTGGGGTACTGGCAGAAAATGGGGTTGATCATTCTGCCGCAGGCGATGAAAATCTCGATCCCCAATATTCTCGCAACGTTTATCATGCTGTTCAAAAACACGACCTTCGTGATCATCATTGGTCTGTTTGAAATTCTGAACACCGTGCAATCCGCCCTGACCAACTCCAACTGGCTCGGCGGACATGCGACGGAAGGCTACCTCTTCGTGGCTGCCATCTTCTGGGTATGCTGTTTTGGCATGTCCGTCATCAGCCGGAATCTGGAAAAGACACTGGAAACCGGCCACAAACGATAATCGGGCTCGCACAGCCTCCCGGAAACTGATTTGAACGAGGATTTAACCGTGAACGACAACACCACAGAGATGGCACCAAACACCGCTGAAGACATCATTATTCTGAAAGACCTGAACAAATGGTATGGCCAATTTCACGTGCTGAAGAACATCAACCTGCAGGTAAAAAAAGGCGAACGCATTGTCATCTGCGGTCCATCCGGCTCGGGCAAGTCCACCATGATTCGATGCATCAATCGGCTGGAAGAGTTCCAGAAAGGCTCGTTGATTGTGGATGGCGTAGAAATGGTGGAAGACGTGAAAAACATCGAAGCCATTCGCCGTGAGGTCGGTATGGTGTTCCAGCACTTCAACCTCTTCCCGCATTTGACCATTCTGGAAAACCTCACGCTGGGGCCGATCTGGGTGCAGAAAAAGCCCAAAGACGAAGCGGAAAAAACCGCCATGATGTACCTGGAACGCGTAAAAATTCCGGATCAGGCGAAAAAGTACCCCGGCCAACTGTCCGGCGGGCAACAACAGCGGGTGGCTATTGCACGCTCACTCTGCATGTCACCCAAAATTATGCTGTTTGATGAGCCTACCTCTGCGCTGGACCCGGAAATGATCAAAGAAGTGCTGGACGTTATGGTGGAACTCGCCGAGGAAGGCATGACCATGCTGTGTGTCACCCACGAAATGGGCTTCGCCAAGAAAGTGGCTGACCGGGTGATCTTTATGGATGGCGGGGAAATCGTGGAGCAAAATACGCCACACGAATTCTTTGATCACCCGGAAACGGATCGTTTGCAGTTATTCCTGAGTCAGATTCTGGAGCATTGATGGCACCAAACGTGTGTGCATTGCAGAACTGAAAAAACAATCAATCACGTGGAACCGCGCTGGTTAAAAGCATGCTCACTCGCCCGCTCCGCGCGGGCTTCCACCTCATCCAGACACACCGATTGAAGATTCCAGCCCGCCAATTGCTGATCCACCAGCTTTTCCAGAGCAAAAATATGCTCGTCCCGGGTGTTCAGCGCGGGTATGTACTCAAATCGCTCGCCGCCAGCGGCAAGAAAATACCCTTTGTTTTCGTCGCCAATTTCTTCAATGGTTTCCAGGCAATCCGCCGCAAATCCCGGGCACACCACCTGTACGCTTTTCACCCCTTGGCCCGGCAGCGCTTTCATAGTGGCGTCCGTATAGGGCTTCAGCCATTCCGCTTTGCCAAACCGGGATTGGAAGGTGGTGATGTACTCGTCGGAAGATAATCCCAGCCGCTCCGCGAGCAGGCGGGAAGTTTTCAAGCAGTGACAGTGGTAGGGGTCACCTTGATGCAGGTAGCGCAAAGGTACCCCGTGGTAGGACATCACCAACCGCTCAGCGCGCCCATGGGTTTGCCAGTGCTCCTCTATAGAGCCGGCCAGTGCTTCAATGTATAACGAAAAATCGTGATAGCAGGACACGAAGCGTAAATCCGGCAACCAGCGACGTTGGGTGAAGTCTTCGGCTAACGCATCAAAGGTGGACCCGGTTGTCGCCCCACTGTACTGAGGGTACAACGGCAATACGACCAGCTTGCGCACACCCTTTTCCTGAAAGGCCTGCACTTTCTCGGTGATACTGGGGGAGCCATAGCGCATCGCCCAGTCCACCAGAATCTGTTTACCATGTCGGCCGGCATACCGATCTTGCAGCAAGCGTGCCTGACGCCGCGTGTGCACTTCCAGCGGCGAGCCCTCGTCGGTCCACACCGAGGCATACGCCTCAGCGGACCGTTTCGGCCGAATACGCAGGATGATGAGATGGAGGATACACCACCAGATCAAGCGTGGAATCTCGACCACCCGAGGGTCAGAGAGAAATTGTTTGAGATAGGGCTTCAGAGCCTTGGCCGTTGGTGCCGCCGGCGTGCCAAGATTCACCAGCAGCACACCGATTTTTTCTGTCTGTTTATGATTGAACGAGTAAAATCCTTGGTACTTCAACGCATGCTCTCTCTTATTATTTACCGTGAACCCTGATGGTTTACCGCCATCTCAGCCAGACTACAGCAGACCTTTTGCCCGACTGACTTCCCGCATCATATCCTGCCGCTCTTCCTTGCTTCCCGCGACACCAAACAGCCGGGGTTTGATCAGCAAACTCACCTGCCCTACGTCGTCCCGGGTTCGCCCATGGGCTTTGAATACTTCAGCAATTTTGTGCGCATCCGTCGCTGCATCCTGCCTCAGCGCTGCCAGCACAGCATCCACGCAGGCTTTGTCTTCCGGAGTCATCGACCGCCTGGACGAACGCCCTTTGATTATCGCGACCGCAATGATCAGCGCCGCCACCAGTAGAAACAGTTCCATGCCTACATTCTCCTGCTACACTGACCATTGAGGCAAACCTACACCTGACAGCACCGGCTCAGGTGACCACTCACAGAGAACAGTCAGAAAGCTATTAACGCACTTATGGCCACGCCCCGTATTGATTTCAATCTATTTCAGGTGTTTATCACCATCTATGACGAGGGTAATCTTACCCGAGCCAGCGAAGTTCTGCACCTGACGCAACCCGCTGTCAGTCACTCCCTGGCCCGACTGCGCGATGCCTTTGACGATCCGTTGTTTGTGCGGCGCGGCACACGCATGGAACCTACACCACGGGCGCGCAGCATGATTGATCAAGTTCGGCGGAGTATAACAGACTTACGCCAAACCCTCGAACCCGAAACCCGCTACGATTTTGCGCAAAGTCGACGCGTTTTCCAACTAGCACTGCGGGACATTACGGAAGCCGCCTGTCTGCCCGGTTTGATGCAAGTACTGGAAAAATCAGCCCCCTACGTCAAAGTGATCAGCCAACGCGTCGAGAGAAAGCGTGTTGAGAGCTTGCTCACGTCCGGCAAACTCGATCTCGCCATGGATGTCTTTCTCCCCTTTGGAGACCCGATTCAGCATCAACGCTTCCGGCAGGATCACTTCGTTGTCGTCGCACGCAAAAACCACCCTGCTTTTGACAACGGACTGGACCAGGCCGGCTATCTGGCCGCGCAACATATTCTGGTCTCAACGCGGGCAGAGGGGATGGGGTTCGAAGACTCCGGCTTCTCCAGACTGGGCATGACCCGGCACATCGCTCTGCGTAGTCAGCATTATTTTGTCGCCTGCCACACGGCGCAGCACACAGACTACCTCGTTACTATGCCAGAGAGCTATGCCCACGTGGTTAATCGAAGCTTACAGACCGACATTCACCCACTCCCCATTCCGGTGCCGCCCATTGACGTGTTTTTGTATTGGCATCAGCACGCAGACAACGATCCGGCGAATCGCTGGTTACGCGAACAACTTCTGAGTCTGCCCACAGAATTACCTGAGTAAACCCGGCCGGCAATGCTACACTGAAATCATCAGCCATTGACAGGCGATACCCGCCCACACTCCCTTACAGGAGGACCGCTATGCTCAAATTTTCCCACTCAGGCGTTGTGTTTATTCTTGCGTGTTTATGTGGCAGCCTGCCGCAAACAGCGCTGAGCGCAGATGCGTCATCGAAGCTGCGCATTCAACAAATGTACGTCGCCTATTACGGTCGCCCGGGCGATCCGGGGGGCATCGATTTCTGGGCCGATCAACTTGAACAATCTGGTGGCAATTTAAGTGTCATTATTGACGCTTTCGCCACCTCGGAAGAGTTTACCAAACGCTTTGGCACCCTCACGAACGAACAGCTCGTGAACAACCTCTACAAGCAAATGTTTGGGCGAGACGCCGAAACGGCTGGTCTGGACTGGTGGACCGGACAGATCAACAGTGGAGACACCACCCTCGCCTCAGCCGCCATTCAGATTGCCGACGGCGCACAGAATGAAGACTTGCAAACCCTAACGAACCGCACGGAAGTCAGCCAGAAGTTTACCGACGAACTGGCCGCCTCCGGTAAACAGTTTTCATTGAGCAATGTCGATTCCGCACGTAATATGATGCTGACAGTCAATGCGGAAACGGATCCTACGGTATTTGGGGTCAAGAAGTCCGTCTCTGTACTGGCCTCCGGCACCATGACCATGAACGTCGCCAACCTGACCGCCGACAACCAGCAAACGCTCGGTGTCGCCGCCGCCCGTGGCATCAAAAAAGCCATTGTTAATCAGACCAAAACAAATGCCAAAACGTCCGGCGGGCAATCCGGCAATAACGCGCAAACAGGCGCATCTGCCACCGGGATCATCTATGAAGACAGCTTCTGTACACAGGGTGACGCGGCGATATTCCACGAAGACGACTACAGCTATTCCTCCTATTCCTACACCGACTGCCACGACGAAGACAATGAATCCATCCTGAGTGGCCGTGAAGAGTGGTGGTACAGCGAAGACGCACTCTCGGACCGCGTGAAATACACGGACTTCTACTTCTACGATTTGTATGATGATTCCTGGTACTGGTTTAATGGAGAAATCAGCACAGAATGGTCTGAAAACTACACCGAATCTTTTGCCGAATACAACGACTTCGACTACGAGGACTCCTGGGGCGATAGCTACTACGTAGCCTACGCACAGGAGTGGTGTACGTATGGCGACGTTACGCTGGATGACGATGGTCAATTGGACGAGGCGTCTGATGAAACCTGTGAATGGTTTGAGCCGGAGTTTGTCGACCCGTACACCGGCGAGACCTATATGATCGAAGATGAAGAAGTGACCACGGCGGGCGAAGACACTTACGCCGCCAGCGCAAAGGTGTATGAAGAGAGGAACGGTTACGTGCAGGCCAAAACGCTGCAGCCGGTTTCCGTCGCGTGCAGCAACGGCGCGCTCACCGGCGGTACCATCGAGTTCTGGACCGCCGAAGGCAATACCGGAGTTCTTACACTCAGTTCCTGTGAGTCATTCAGTATCACATTGGGTGATGAAACGCAGCACTACAACTGGGCGGACGTTAAACAGGTGGGCCAGGAATAACCCGACGACATCTCACCCGGCAAAAACACGAATTTCTGTGTTGTTTTTCGCTGCTGCCGGGCTGGCCCCACCCAGCTTTCGATACACCCGGGAGAACTGAGCGTAATCTGCGAAACCGGAACTGATGGCCGCATCCGTCAGGCTATAGCCCTTGGTCAATTTCACTGCGGTGGAAAAAATGCGGTGCCACAACCGAAATCGACGAATGGGTGTTCCCGTAGTCTGCTTGAACAATTGCACTAACCGGGAAACAGACAAATCCACCTGCCGGGCAATCTCTTCCACAGAGATATTCTGGTCACAGTTTTCTTTAATCAGTCGAATGGCCTTGGTCACCCGCGCATCACTCACTTCTTCCTGAGCCAGGCGTGCCTGCTCGTTCCACTTATCATAGAGCCGGAAGACAAACTCCGCCGTTGGCTTTTTCTCCAGAATTTTCTGCGCATTCAGAACCATCAGGGGCTCGTCGCGCACATCGTAGTGCACTGCCGCGCCATTGCCATAATCCACGCGCCCGCGCATTTGCGGAACCATCCGCACATAATCGTGCCGATAGTCATCCATAAAACACTGGGCTACCATGGCGCCATGGGTCTGAATGGTCACATCCATTCCAGCGGGAATCAAAAAACTCCTGCTTCGATACACTTGCTTGTCAGGGGCATCCAACAACGTCAGCTCCCCTTCCAGGGAAACCAGGAAAACCGGAGAAACGTTCACCCGCTTCACTATGTTTTCCAATCGGCCAATGTACAACGATCGCTGTGGCGACGTATAAATGATGGCTTTTTGTTGTTTTCTTTCCATACTGCTCTTACTCCAATCGAAGGAACCTTCCTGGTAATTCAACTCGAACAATATTCGGAACGGTTAAGTTGTTATTGTGTCTCTGGTGTCATTATTAAAACCAATTCAGGTTCAGCTTGCATGCCTTTTTTAACGAATATGAGCACCCTTTAACCATTTTTCACACTTGCTGTGTTGCTCGTCACACTCTCATGTAAGTCTTTGTTTCAATTTGAAACGATCGTACAACTTGCTCAAACTATTCTTATTCGAAATTTCCACCTTCAAAAAGGAAAAAATTTGGGAAATAATCAATTAGTTCATGAGAAAGGCGTCGAGAAAAGGTTTAATAGACACACAGCACGGCTGGGAGATGCCCTTCGGGATAAGTTGCCACTTACGGTCAGGCAACTCGGTGGTGTTGCGCTGAATCATGCGATTCAGGTTTTGGTTGAATCTCCGAATCTTCTTTCGAACCAACGCACGGGTGCCATGGTTCAAGCCCACAAGACTCTCTGACACGCTGGTAATTTTTTGTGGGCTTATTTTCTTCTTTCTACTTATCGTATCTTTTCTTTTCTTTTCTTTTCTTTCAGGCACATTCACAGGAGTGGACTGAGCTTTCCTGCGTTCGCTGAGCGGAGGAATTTGTCGCGCCGAGTACGCGAATGGACACCAGATCCCGGGCGGAAAGAACATCTGAGGGATTAACCCCACCAATATCCTTGAACGTTCTCGAAAACTGGGAATAATCCGAGAAACCAGCCGCAATGGCAGCTTCTGTCAAAGGCAGCCCTTCAGAAGCTCGGATGGCCGTCATATAAATCCGGTACCACATGCGATACCGCCGGATAGGAATGCCAGTCACCTGTTTAAACAACTGAATCAATCTTGGCACAGAGAGTTCTACCCGGCGGGCAATCTCTTCCACGGAAATGTTTTCAGAGTAGGTGTCTTTCACAATTCGAATGGCTTGCACCACCCGCTTGTCCGCCACGAGATTGTCATGATCTTCATCCGTTCCAATCCACTGCCCCAACGCTTCAATAGCGGTTTCTGCGCTGGCATCTGACTTGAGCAGTTTTCGTGCCGAGGCAATGATCTTACCTTCATTTGCCATCCCGCTGTAAAGGACGCTTTTACCCTCACTGACCACATGCTGTGACATTTTGGTCGCCAATCGAGCCAGATCCCTGCCTAAAGGCTCCAGGAAAATCACGGCAATCGGTTTGTCTTCAATGTGAATCTTGGCACGGCACCCGACTGGGAGCAGGAAGCTGCGACTTTCATAGGTTAACTGCGTCGCCTGATCGGTAACAGACAACGTGCCATCCAACGAAAATAGCAAGGCACCCGCAGCGTTACACTGCGAGAGCGAGTCTCCCAATCGCCCCAAATAGAGGGAGCGCTTGTCAGACAGATACAGGAGCGACTGATGTGTTCGATCTTCCATGCGAAACACCTGATGATTGAGCGTACAGGTGCCGATTGAATCGGGTTCACCGAATAATTTCATGAACTTTTTGATGATGATGTCAAAAATGTGAACAGAAGTCGTGTTTTTTGCCGCACCAGGGTTGCCATTTGTCAAAAGCGATGAAGTGACAATTCACAACTGTTTCAGAAATTCACCAATATCGAAGGGATACTCGGACAACGCCGGATTGTGAAACCGGCTGTAGGTGCGAAAGTCTATTTTACGCAGGTTTTCCTTGGACAGCTTAAACTTCAGGTCACCAAACCGCGCCAGATTTTCCTGTGTCAGTGCCAGCATGCGTGTATGGATGGTCGTTCCGACCACAGCAGAGAAGTCTTTGCCTCGCAGGTAGTCATACGTCAGAATCAACGCCCAGGCACCTTCGATGAAGTGCCCCCCCATCGACACCGCCACCTGATTCTGTCGAATCTTCGGAAGCACATCGTCCAGCCAGTCCACCCCGCCAATCAACACGTCTTCGCCAGGCTTTAAACGCAACCGTTTCATGGCGTCCAGTATGCCGAGCGCCATGTTGTCGTTTGCCGCCCAGGCAATCTTCGCTCCCGGATAGCGCTGTATGGCTTGAGTAAACACCCAGTCAGCGCGATCTCTAGCCCATTGGGCGTGAAAGAATTGAGAGGAGGTCAAATGCTGGCTTTCTTTGAGCCAGGCCTCCGCCCCTTTCACACGTGCCTGGGATGCAGGTGACGCAATCAAGCCGGCAATGCCAATCATAGGGATCGAATCATCAGTCGGCATCATCCCGCGCTTCCGCGCCTGAGACTCGAGGATTTTCGCTAACGCATAGCCGGTCGTGACATCGTCGGGATACATCTCACCAACCCATCGACGATAAAGTGAACGTGGCAGCAGGTTACCTTTGAAACTGGAGTTGAAAACAAACGAGTAGACACCTGCCGCCTCGGCCAACTTAAGTACCGCCTCAGCCTGGCCCTTGAAATTGTGCAACAGCACCGCATCCGGTCGTTTTGCTGGATCCCGGACAATCGACTGGAAGTCCTGGACCATCTTGATATGGTTCTCCCGGGTATATAAAGTTTCAAATTCTACGTCCAGGTCTTCCGCCGCCGCATGGATCACATCATGAACCCCCACCCAGAACCCGGAAGCTTCCTGAAGGTTAGGCTTCAGGGTTGTCAACCAAAGCACTTTGGGTTTCGCCCAGGCCGGTGCGACCACCAGACAGGCGATCAGGAGGAAGTAACCCAGCAGACCGCGTGTGCTCAAAGCATCAGGCATTCGGTCACCCGCGCATTAAAAGCTGGCAAAAACTCTGGGTAAGCCTCAAGAAAATGATGACCAAAGTACACGCCGAGTTTCAGGTTTCGAATTGGTTCTTCCACAAAAGAACCTGTGGGCCAGCCTTTTTTCTCCATCTCAGCCAGATATATCTGACTGGTAGCCATGACGATGTCGAGCCGTTCCAATTTGAGCATCTGAAAATGCTTGTCATAATCGACGGCGGAAGAAATGTATTGAAAGGCCTTTTTCTCCAGCCACAACTCCATATTACTACCTAATAAAACACCAACCGTGCGCCCAGTGAGGTCCTGCGCTTTTGAGTCGAATACGCGCCCGGGATTGTAGTAAAAATTCCATTGATCAAACAAAAAAGGCGCTGAAATAGTGGCGTAGACATCCCGTTCACCGTTTTTCGAAGCAATAAAAAAACCGTCGTATTGTTGCTCCTTGCCCACATGTTGTGCGCGGGCCCAGGGAAAAACGTCAACCTGCCAGGGAATAGACAGCTTCTCGAAAATGCAGGCCAACCGGTCCCTCGCGGGCCCCACCAGTCGGGCTTCATTTTCCAGCCAGTGATAGGGAGGCAAATGATGGCTTGCAATGCGCACTTCTGCCGGTAGCGACGCGATCACACCAGAGGACTGTCCTAACAGCTGCCAAACGAGTAAAAAATGGAGAAATCTGGAACACTTTACCACGATCACTGGCCCCATCTGTTACTGAACAAAATTTATGCAAGTTCAGTTAAGCCTAGTGCAAGAAAACTGTTTCATCCATTCTCAGGAGCGTAACCCTTTGAGGCGAGCCTGTGCGCGCTGGCCCTTTTTCTTTAATGATCCGGCTATCCAGCTGGAAACCCACGGGAAATGATTGTTCAGCTTAGCTAACAGGCCGCGGTGCCAGGGCAATACCACTTCCAGCGGTTTTTTACCGAACACATCGTCCAGAACTACACGCTCTATGTCTTGCACGGACAGCACACGATCCCCGGAAAACGTCAATGCCGCTTCTTCAAAATCCTCCTGTAGTGCCAACATAGGGGTTTGAATTGCATCAGGGCAAACCACGGTCACGTGCACGCCCAGAGGACGGAGCTCCTCAGCCAGAGCCAGCGAAAACGCACGCACGGCATACTTAGACGCACTGTATAGCGCAATCCCGGGAATCGGGGCCAACGCAGCCAGAGAGGCGATGTTGACAATGTGCCCATATCCCTGACGCACCATATGTCGAGCCATCAGCTGGCTACCGTACATCACCCCTTTCACATTAATGTCCAGGTGTCTGTCTACCTGATGTTCTTCTGTCTCGTGCACATATCCCGGGTGAATATACCCGGCCACATTGAGCAGCTTGTCGACTTTTCCCCATTTTTCCATGACCTCATTGAATACCGATGCCCAGTCGTTGCGGGACGTGACGTCCAGTTTTCTGATCAGGACCGAGTCAGGCCATCCCTCAGCTCGGGCAAGTGCCTCGATAGGCGCGATGTGTAAATCCGTCGCCACCACCCGATGATTCTGTGCCACCAGAATTTTTGCCAGATGCTGACCCACACCACTTGCGCACCCCGTTAACCAAATCACCTCACTCATTAGCCTCTCCTGACTTTAATTGAACCATTGTTCATCGTGATTTTATGTAATCCTGATTGAATTGCAATGTTAAACACCGGGCAACAAGAGAAACACAGCACAGCAGACGAAAAAAAAGCCAGTACACACTGGCTTTCAAATCAGTTGTTGCGATGGCCGGTCAGGCTATGCTGAAGTCACATATCGAAGTATTTCAACCACCTGTTCCGGGGTCTGCGCCCAGGCCATTGCTGCCGCGTCCACTTCCTTCAACGGATGGATGATCGACGCATCGTGCAGGGTAATGTAAGGTTTGTCACAGGCGGCCAAATAGCCTGCGTCAAAAGCGGCATTCCACTGCTTATACTTATCGCCAAATCGCACCACAGCGATATCACACTGTTCGATGAGGGTTTTGATTCGAATTGCGTTGACCTTGGCACTCTTATGATCGCGCCAATAGCCCGTGGGTTCAGCACCTGTGTCAACCACCATGTGATCGCCAGCCGAATCACTGGATTCATGATCAGTGACTGCCGAGGTGAACTCCACAGGTAAACCCTGCGCCTGACAGGCGCGCTCTATGTCACCACGCCAGTCCGTATGAATTTCACCCGATAAGTATACGGTCCAAATCATGCTGTCTCCTTTATCGCCTTTGCTTACAAAAAGCCTGACAGCATACGCGAATCCTCAGCATTCGGGAACCTGTAACACCTGCCCCACACGAACTGTATATCTTGGCGGACGAATATTATTGATGGCGGTCAGCTCACGTGTGGACACACAGTCAAACCGAGCGGCAATCCGATTTGCGGTATCACCTTTGCGTACCACATAAAAGGCCATCTTGGCGCCATCCGGGTAATTCGCACGATGCATTTCTTTGGCAAGCTGCAAAAAGGCTTCATCCGTTTGATTGCAATGCGACTCATAAATGGCTTTGAGTCCCTGAGGAATGTGTAAACGATCCCCTTGCTCAATCACGTCCTGAGGCTTGTAGGTCGGATTCAGGTTTCGCAGCGTGCGGAACCAGCCGGTTGGCGCGCCATTCTGCCCAAGGCAGACGCCCAGCTCACTCATGGAGGTATCCCGGGCAACGGTCAGTTCCGCCAATGTGTTATCCACTTTCGGGAATTCCAGTCGGTAATCCTCCGGATGCATAAACAACCAGGCAGCGGCAAGTACTTTGGGTACATAATCCCGCGTTTCCTTGGGTAAGGCGTAGTAGATTTTCTTATCCCACACACTCTTGCCCTGATTTCTTCGCTGCAGTCCGATCATGCGGTTTTCACCACCGTTATAGGCGGCCAACGTTTTTTCCAGGCTGTTGTGAAATATCTTCAAATGTTCATTCAAATACAGGGCATTCGCCTGAGTCGCCATAACGGGATCATATCGCTGGTCAAAGCCATCCACCACACTCAGGCCATATCTGGCCCCGGTGAATCGCATAAACTGCAGAATACCCGCTGCACCGGCGCGTGACTTGGCATGCGCCTTACCGGTCGACTCCGTTGCAATCATCGCAAAGAGCAGAGCTTCCGGAAAGCCAGCCTGTTCATACACCGGGGCGATCAATGGGCGCAAATACTGGTAGTTTTCATAGGCCAGCAGTAAATTCGGTCGCCCCCAGGTCAGCCAATCATCGAGCGCTGCCTTTACACGATCATTGACGGTGATCAGCTGCGTAAAATTCGTGCCATTCAATAGCTGTTCGGTTTGGCGAATCCCCTCCAGCTGTGTATCCGTCATGGGCTCATTACCCGCAAGCTGGGGCATGACCTCCACACCTGCTGCTACATCTTCGGGCTCCGCCTCACTGACGATATCACTGCGCACAGCCTCCAATAAATCCTGATGAATCATCATCATTTCATTTTGGCGGGACATTAAATCGGACTGAAAGCCTGCCAGCCGTCCCTGATCGCACCCGGGAAGCTGCAAACATTCCGTCACCAGCAGATTTGCCTCTTCCGGCACGTTTTCCCACCACCGTTGCTCAGCCTGCCACAGGGCAAGGCTGGCCATATCTTCCGGCAAAATCTCAGGAGGCGCAGCGCGGGTAAGCAAGGCATCCATTTTTTCATAAACCCCCGTCAAGGCTTCGCTCGAGGCCGTTGAAACGGGCTTGACAGTTTGCTGCTTATCGGGTTGGTTCGCGCACCCAATGAGGCTACTGATGAGTAGCGCGGTTGCGCCAATTAACGGGATAGCTCGTGCTAATTGGATCGTACGTGTGCCCGAAATGCTTTTACCCGCCGGGCGAAGCGGGGCGTTATTGGAACAGGAGGAAGTCATGGCTCATTCTCTCTGGCATCAACCTTGTTTTTCGTTATAAAAAGCAGGGACTGAATGACGCCGGCATCTAAAGACACGATGCCTGACATACTCCTATCATCTTGCATAAATTTTCTTGGTTTAACAACGGTTTTGTTTCATTTCTTTACAAATAACTTGAATAGTGCAAGGCGTGCAATGTTTCTACTTCTGAGCCGACTTTGCCTGATGTTTAAACATTTCAGGGATGGCCAGGCCGTGGTCAGACAGGATTTTGTGATAGGTTCCATTTTTCAGGATGGTTCGCAAGCCAGCGTTAAACGCAGCGATCATCTCCACATGATTGGGGTGGGCATATCCGGCGATTACATAGATAAAGTTGTTATTCACCGCGGGTTCAACAAACTCAAGCTGGGGTAACAGCTCCGGTGCATCCTGTAAAATGCGTGTACGTGCCACCAGCTCGTTCTCAATGGCAAGGTTGATTCGACGCAGGGCAAGCATTTTCACCCCCTGCATGAACTCGGTCAGGTCCACTTTATCATAGGTGTTCAGACTCATAAGCTCATCACCATAGGCGTAATTACGGACCATGCCGACCGATTTTCCCGTTAAACTCGACAGATCATGAAATTCAAAAGGGTCATTCTTGTGACGTATGAACTTGAGCGGGCCATCGAGAAAGGGCATGCTATACATGAACTGCACACTGCGTTCCTGAGACCACCAGGCATCCAGAATCAGGTCATTTCGCCCCGCGCGAGTTTCCTCCAGTGCCCGCGCCCAAGGCACGAGACGATTTCTTACCGTGTACCCCTGGGTACGAAACGCCGCATCCGCCAATGCCACGGCGACACCGCCCATGGGGTGATGTTCATCGATATAAGGTGGCCAGGGGTCTGCCGCCGCCAGCAGTTGCACCGGCGTTCCGGATTCTGCCCACAGCAATGTACTCTGAATGAACAGGCAAAACGCCGCAGCGGTTGCCCGGGTGACAAAAAATCTAAACGCTACCACCATGCCAATCCACGTTAATACTTGTTTGCGTTCTGGCTGCGCTGCCCGATGATTGCCAAGGCAGCGACACGATAGGCCTCAGCGAGCGTCGGGAAGTTGAATATGCTTTCCACAAATATATCCACCGTTGCCTGGGACAGCATGGCCATCTGTCCGATGTGAATCAGCTCTGTAGCGCCCTCTCCGACAATCTGCACACCAAGAATTTGCTCCCCCTGAGCATCACAGATGATTTTCAGCATGCCATCCTTGATGCCGTTGATCTGCCCACGAGACACCTCTTCGAAGTTAGCGCGCCCCACCAGTACATCCCCCTGCTGCTTTCGCGCCTGCTGCTCAGTCAGCCCCACAGAAGACAACTCCGGAATACCGTATATCCCGGACGGAATCATGCTGCTGAGCGGCCCAACGGCAATGCCCAGGGCATTACAGCTCGCACGCCTTCCCTGTTCCATGGACGCAGACGCCAAACTGGGTGGACCAATCACATCTCCAGCGGCGTAAATGTGCTCCACACGCGTACGCAAAAAGGCATCAACAGAAATATTGCCGGACTCATTGAGCGCCAAACCGGCCGCCTGAATATCCAGATCCTTCACGTTGGCCACGCGACCTGCAGCACACAGCAACTTCGAGGATTTTACGATGGTGCCGTCTTCACATTCCGTAATCACCTCGGTGAGTCCATCCCAATGCACCTGCTTCACCTGTTTCTCGCCCAGCCAGGTTCCCCCCATTTCCTGAAAAGCGTGCACAAACTTCGACGTGAGGTCGGCATCCATAAATCCTAACGGCAGGGGGTACCGGTCAATCATCGTGACTTCGACGCCCAGCGCTTGAAAAATAGACGCATACTCACTGGCAATCACGCCCCCGCCCAACACCGTCAGACTGGGGGGTAAATACAACATGGAGAGAACGGAGTCGCTGTCAAAAATGTTCTCGTGATCAATCGGAATGTTGTCCGGGTGCCTGGGCACCGAGCCCGACGCGATCACAAAGTTTTCGGCAGAAATTTCTTCCGCTTCACCTTTCACATAGGTGATTTTCAGTGACGTCGGTGAGAGAAAACGCGCCCTGCCGTGAATCCGGGTGATGCGATTACGCTCTATCTGATTCACCATGTAGGTATCATGCGCTTTCAATACCTGGTTTAACCGATCAATGAGCGTTGCCAACTCTGTGTCTTCTGCCAACTTGAAGTTGCACAGCGCGGCATTTTCCCGCATTTTGGCCACCCGCAACGCATTTTCCCTCAGCGTTTTACTCGGAATAGTGCCCCGATAGACACAGGCGCCCCCCAATTGTCTGTCCCGTTCGACCAGCGCGACCTGTTTGCCCGCTTTCGCAGCCTGGACAGCCGCCTTCTGGCCAGCAGGCCCACTGCCGATGACCACCACATCAAAATGACGTCCACCCGCTGCAGTCTGTGTCTCAATACTCATGAGCGCATGGCCTCCAGACCGGCTTTCACTTTGTCCATTTGTGCCATGAGTGTTTCCACTTCATCATCATAGAGATTCAAATCGGCAAACACTTCTCCTTCTGCCACCGACTCCATCGAGGCCGACTCCGGCCATAACATGGCCGTCGCCAGCAGAGTTCCTGCAAACACAATCATTGCCTGCTCACGGTTGGCTTTCGCCTGATGGTAGTCCTGATAGTGCTTAACCGTTTCCTGCACAATCACGGGCATCTCCCATTTTTTCAGTATCTGCGACGCAAACAGCACATGGAACTTCTGCTCCAGCAACAACATTTCCTGCTCAGTCAGAGTGAGTTCCTGTTTACCACAATATTCGGAAGCGGCCTGCAGTATGGCGGGCCGGCCGATGGAATGTAACAAGCCGCACAGAAAGGAGGCTTCCACATTTTTCTTGGCCACACGAGCCACCTCTTTTCCCCAAAGCCCGGTGGTGAGCGCATGCGACCAGATATCTGCGATTCGTTTTTCAAACCCGGGGGCCTTAAAGAGTTTGGCATTCACGGACGCTGCCAGCGCAATTTCCGTGATCAGCCCCATACCCAAGCGCGCAATAGCCTGCTGAAGCGAGACCATGGAAGCATTCGGTGTGTACGCCGCAGAGTTGGCAATACGCATCACGTGGCCTGCCAATGCCTGATCGGATTGAATTAGCTTAGCGAGTTGGGCAGCGTCGGAATCCGGATCGTTCGACAGGGCCAACACACGACTGGCCACTTCGGGTAACATCGGCACTTCCACCCAATTTTCTTTTAGCAGCGTAGTGAGGTAGGTGGCGACATCACGAGCCGCTTCGCTGATTTTGACGGGACTACTCACAGTGAAACTCCATTGTTCTTATTATGCATACTAGATATTCTAGACCAGCCCCGGGCTTGGCGCTGGAATTTTAAGGAACTATGCTTGTTTTCAATGATCTGCAAACTTACACCTCCAAGGACGCCAGGGAAACCGTCATGACAAAAATCCTGTTAACCTCCGCTTTCATGCTCCTTTTAACCGCCTGCGCCAGTAACCCAGGCAAATCCGGCGCACCAGCAATTACACTGCCAATGCTCGGTGGCTGGTTCAATGGGCAAAAGGTGTATTACATCACCACAGATATTTCCGACAAAGGCATGGCAGAAATGATGGGAGCAAACTACGCACCCAGACTTTCGGATGCCATACTGCCTCGCCCGCGCCCCGCAGGCGTTAAATCCGCCGTCGAGCGCGTCTACGTATTCCCTGATCGAGATCAGGGCAGCATATTACCCTCTTCGCCAACCCCCCTTGGGTACACCAGCCTGGATAAAAATTACAGCCCGATCTGGCAAGTTTATTTTGTGCGATGGACGACGGAAGATCGAAAGCTGCTGACCTCTGAAGAGGCCCTTCTGGCTGCACAGGACACAGGCAAAGTCAGCATAGAACGAACGGAGATCATCGTTAACTGCCCGATTGTAAAAACGGAATCGGCCAATTTGGGCGCAGCCACCACGCCATCAGAAAAAACGGAAGCGGCCTGGTAGTTTATGACCTCAGACCAGCGAGTTAACACGCTCAGCGCCGAGATTTTTGCACTGGAACAGCAAAAGCAGCAGTTGGACAGCATCAGCAAAACCCTGGATGAAGCATTTACCCTGCCCGGAACACAGATCCGCATCGGCTGGGATGCGCTGATTGGCCTGATACCGGTCGCAGGAGACATCGCTGGTGCGTTGGCGTCGGCATTTTTTCTGTGGCGGGGAATACAGCTGCGCATTCCGCGATGGCAGTTGATGCGCATGGGTGTGAACGTGGGTATAGAAACCCTGATCGGGCTCATTCCCATCGTTGGGGATATCTTCGACACGCAGTGGCGCGCCAATCGGCGAAACTACCACATTCTGGCGCAGCATCTCGACCGTCAAATAAGCAGCTTAACTGCTGAGCTGGCCGAAGAGCGGGCAAAACAGTCCGCTCTTACTATGGCTGAGGAAAAATCGCACCCCGAAACAGCGCCTGACGCATTCTGGCTCTGGTTTGCGTTCGTTTTGGTCGCCTCTATGGGAGCAGGCTATTGGCTATACAACTCGCTGTGGATTGCTCGGGGCTAAGCCGCTTCACACGGGCCTCACCGAGCATGCCAGACTGAACACTGCAGCAGGATCCGTCTCAGCCGTCCCGACCTGATCGTGACGGTTTACGTGCAGGTGCTTTTTTTCTGGCCGATTTGTCGCGTGGCCCTGCCGACCGAGGCTTCCGATCCGGACGTTCGCTACTTCGGCGCCTGCCCTCCGCCTTGCCGCCTTTTCGCGCACCGGAACCTGCCTCTCCATCAGCAAGATGCATTTGTGTCGGCACACCCAAAATTCGCGCTTTCTGCAAATGCCTTAATACTTCCTTTGGCATGCCGGACGGCAGTGCGACCAAAGTGTACTCATCACTGATCTCGATCTCCCCAATGTACCGGGCTTCCAAATCGGCCTCGTTGGCGATCGCCCCAACAATATGCTTGGGCTCTACGCCGTGATCGTAGCCAACTTCGATGCGATACAGGTCCATCTCGATTTGCTCCTGAGCGCCTCGCTCCGAGCGCTCCCGTCGAGGCTGAGCGTCTCTTCGTCGTCCACGGCCTTCGCTACCTTCATCACTGTCAAATCGCTCTCGACGCGCCTTAGCCGGCTTTCTTTCGCTCTCTTTCAGCAACAGAGGATCGTCACCCTGCACCAGCTTCGCCAACGCAGACGCAATTTCAACCGCAGGTACATTGTGCTCATTCTGGTACTGCTCAATCAGCTCATGAAACAGCGCCAAATCTGTTTCCTCCGCCAGCACCTGGGTAATGCGATCTTTGAATCGCTGAACCCTGGCATCATTGACATCCTGGGTTGTGGGGAGTACCAGCTCATCAATTTTCTGGTTGGTTGCGCGTTCAATTGCCCGCAGCATTCGCCGCTCTCTCGGCGATGCAAACAGAATCGCTTCCCCCTCACGACCCGCACGACCGGTACGACCAATCCGGTGCACGTAGGATTCGGTATCATGGGGAATATCGTAGTTCACCACATGACTGATGCGCTCAACATCCAGACCGCGTGCAGCCACATCCGTAGCCACCAGAATATCTATTCGACCAGACTTGAGTGAAGCCACCGTGCGCGCCCGGGATGCCTGTACCATATCGCCATTTAACGCCTCGGCAGCATACCCCCGCGCTTGAAGTTTCTCGGCCAACTCTTCGGTGGAGTGTTTGGTGCGCACAAAGATAATCATGCCGTCAAAGGACTCGGTTTCCAGAATCCGTGTCAACGCATCCAGTTTGTGCAGGCCACTCACCATCCACACGCGCTGGCGGATGGTGGAAGCAGTTTGAGTCTTAACCTTGATCGTGACTTCCTGTGGATCATTCAGGTAACTGGTGGCAATACGCTTGATTTCATTCGGCATGGTCGCAGAGAACAGAGCAATCTGACGTTCTTGCGGTGTTTGCTCCAGTATCCACTCCACATCTTCAATAAATCCCATTCGGAGCATTTCATCCGCTTCATCCAGAACCAGCGTATCCAACCCTGACAGATCCAAAGTACCCTTGCGCATATGATCCATCACACGCCCGGGTGTCCCGACTACCACGTGCACGCCACGCTTGAGTGATTTGATCTGCGAGCTGTAATTCTGCCCACCGTAAATCGGCAGTACATGGAAGCCCTTCCGGTGGGCCGCATACTTCTGAAAGGCTTCAGCCACCTGAATGGTTAATTCGCGCGTAGGCGTCAAAACGAATGCCTGGGGTTTGTTCTTGGAAAGGTCAATCCGGGCCACAATAGGCAACGCAAATGCCGCCGTTTTACCGGTGCCCGTCTGAGCCTGACCCAGCACATCCTGTCCCTGCAACAAGTGAGGAATGGTCTCCGCCTGAATGGGCGAAGGCGTCTCATAGCCGACATCTTTCAATGCCTGGAGAATTTCCGCAGGCAGGCCAAGAGCATCAAAGGTGGGGTCACTTGCTTCAGACATGGATGTTCCTTTAAGGGAGAGAAAAAGAGGAGGATAAAATAATCGGCTAGTATCTCATTTAAGCAGCATAAAAGGTAGCGTTATTTTACCCCCCTCGCGCGCGGTTCAACCTGCGCCAGCAATCTCTTTCTGAATCGCGCTCAGGGCGGTCACCGGCTGTACCGCCTGGGTAACGGGCCGACCAATGACGAGATAGTCGCTTCCGTTTTTCAGCGCTTGTGCTGGCGTCACAATGCGCTTTTGGTCATTTGCCTCGGCGAACGCGGGCCGTATTCCGGGTGTGACCAGCTTGAAATCCGCGCCAAATGCCTCTTTCAGAAGCCCGGCTTCTTCCGCTGAGCAGACAACACCATCCAGGCCGCAAGATTTCGCCAGCCCCGCCAATCGCATGACCTGAACACTCACTTCGTCCACCACGCCGGTTTGGGCGAGACCTTCCTGATTCATGCTGGTGAGCACCGTCACACCAATCAACAGCGGAACATGCTTACCTTCGGCCTTCCTGCTCGCCAATCGCTCAACGCAGGTTCTCAGCATTTCTTCGCCACCACCGGCGTGCACATTGACCATCCACACACCCAGTTCAGCGGCCATGCACACAGCTGCTGCGGTTGTGTTCGGGATATCGTGAAACTTCAAGTCAAGAAACACGTCGAATCCTTTATCCTGCAGTGCGTTGACGATCTGAGGCCCACAGGCGGTGAACAGCTCTTTACCCACTTTAACGCGACACATCGCGGGATCTAACTGGGCTGCCATCGCCATGGCCGCATCAAAGCCGCTGTAATCCAGCGCTACGATAACTTTTTGATCACTCATGCTGTTTGACTGTCCTCTCTTTAAATACCCCTTGGAGAAAGGGCTGGCTACGTTTTATGGATGGATTCTGATACAGTTGTACTGCCCCCCAGTTATGACAACTGGGACAAAGCCAGTGAAGCTTGTTCCCGGAAAAACCACACGATACACACTGAAATTCCGGTGTATGTGTGTTCAGCTTTTCGACGGCTTTTTTCAAGGCAAATGCGACTTTTCGATGCTCCTCTGCGGTCAACATTTCAGAGTGCGAAGCCAGGCAATCCAGCAAACGCGTAATCCCCTGCTCCGTCGGCTGCAATTCAATCGCCTGCAATAAGACCTGAAACGCCTGCTCCACCCGTTGATGGCGAAGATGGCAGTCTGCAATGAACTGTGTCGCTTTCACACCCGCTGTCCCCGCTTTCACGGCGGGCATGAGTATATCCGGCAATTGCAATCGATCAACATCCCACACGGGCAACAAGGCAACCTTATCGATTGCCACCTGCCGCTCCAACTCTGTTCCTTCTTTGAAGATATACTTTAACCATTTCAGCAACATAGCTTCATCACGGGCCTCGATCGCGATATCAAGCCACAGCAACGTCGCTCTTGGAAACTGCTTTACATAACGGCGACAAGCTTCCAGGGACTCCTGAGCTTTTAGCGGCGTGCCAGCTTTTAACGCCTGCTCGGCTTTTTCACACTCAAAATGTGCCAACAAAGCGGCGTATTGCTGATCATCGCGCACCACCCGCATCTCCCCGACCTGAATGGCCTTATCCCATTCCTTTTCACGCTGATAGATGGTAACGAGATGCTCGATGGCTTTCGCACGAAAGTCTTTAGTCACCAAGAGTGCCTGCAACAGCGATTCGGCACGATCCAATAATCCTGCTGCGATGTAGTCTTTTGCCAATTCATAGGACACCGCATCTTCCATGCCTTCTGCCAGCGCGGGATTTTCCAGAACCGTTCTATGAATCAAAATAGCTTTTTCTACTTCACCGGACTTTCGAAAATGTGCCGCAGCAGACAAATGAATACCCAGGGTTGCGGGGGACAAGTCCAGCTTGGCAACGAAATCATTGATGACCGCCTCATTCTGGCCAGCAACAACACGCGCTGCTTGATCTTTTAACTTTTTTTTATTCTCAGAAGAGAAAAACGGGGGAAGAGAAAAACTAATGGGAAAGCGGCGGATCAGGAGCCCGCCGCAAAAAGACAAGACGGCAACAATAAGAAGTACAGAAAACTCCATCAGGCGCCTGTGGCTAAATCCCTCGAACCGGACTGCTGCTCAAACTTGGAGATCCGTCGCTCCAACAGTTTTTTCTGAGCCCCAGACTTCACCACACTGTAAAGTGAAATGAAAACACCGAGTATCGCCCCAGTCGCAAACGACCCGATGATCAAAAAAGACAGCCAGAGCGGCGGGAGCTGGACAAGCCAAAGATCCAATACCACGGTTTGGTTATTGTTGATGGAAAATATCACTCCGTAGACCAAGACAACCAAAACCAACAGTACAAGAATAAGTCGCTTCAAAAAGACCATGTTTACCCCCGGCGTGGCTCCTTTGACTTTCGCGCCTGCGAAGAGCTCAAAGAAGGATAATAGTTCGATGGATAGCGGGATCACCCTGGCTAGCAATGATACCCTTCAGCACAGGAGATTTGAATACCCAAACAGGCTGGAAAAGAAATTACGTGCGTAAGACCACCCATTCCTCCATGGGCGTAAGACAAATCAGAGAAAAGAGGTGTGCTAGGAGCCTGTCGGACTTAAGTGCGCGATTGCTGCACAGTGCGTTTCCTGACTGTAATTGAACGGAAAAAGCAGATTGCAAACCTACTTAGCCTCTTGATACGCATTTCACGTCCCTCAACGAGCAATAGCGTTGTTTAGACCCCTTTTCAGGCGATTCTCAACACATTCATCCGCTTGATGTTCCAGGCCATTGCCACCAGCGACCATTCTCCCGCTACACTTTCCAGTCCACGAAGGGAAAACTGTCGAAACCCCAGTACCGATTTTATGATACCGAATACAGTCTCCACCGTCTGTTTGCGCCGCCCGTAAAGTGCTCGTCCGGCCTGCGTACTCAGCCGATGCACCATCTGCTCTACCGGGTCGTCCGTTTGTGGTGCTGGAGCATCCGGGGCGAAGCGTGCAAATACGTCCGGATGGTGCGCCTCCCGCTTCATCGCGATCAGCGGCTTTACCTCTGCTTTGCTGCAGGCCTCTACATTCGTGCGACTGAAATACCCGGTGTCAGCCA
>JBPJFY010000004.1:0-321397 GCA_051208045.1 Oleiphilaceae bacterium G1-8 | reverse complement strand
AAATGGCTCCTCGAGCTGGGCTCGAACTAGGTGGATGCACTGCATTCACCACGGATGTAATCCGTGTTTTAACCATAATCGACAAGAAGTGTGCTGAGAAAAATGGCTCCTCGAGCTGGGCTCGAACCAGCGACCCACGGATTAACAGTCCGTTGCTCTACCAACTGAGCTATCGAGGAACGTCATCAGCGGCGCGAATATTAATAATAATCCTGCGGTGCGTCAACACCTTAGCTGGAAAAAAATGGAAAATAACCGACGACGCAGTTTTAAACCACGCAATCCATGCGTGATCGCGCTACATTTACTGTTAGCGAGGCGTGGGAGAACATCGTCTGGATAAAAGGACGGCAGGTATTCTGGAGGACAGCATCAAATGAACATTTCCAAAATTCTCGTAGTTGTTGACCCTTATGGTGACAATACAAATATCATCAAGCGTGCGGAAACGTTTTCCTCTCGTCATAAAGCGGGCGTTGAGCTGGCAGTGTTTGACTATCGGCTGAATGTGGTTCTGGAAAACTTCTACAGTGCTGAGAAGCTGGAACAGGCAAAACATGATTTTTTGCTTGAAAAACTCAAGCCCATGGGGCAACTGGCTGAAAAGCTCGGCATTCCGAGTGAGCGCATTACTTGTCATCTGGAATGGGCGCACCCGCTACATGAAGCGATCCTGAGTCGCGCCCAGGAAATCAAAGCCGATTTGATTATCAAGCAGACGCATCATCATGGCGTGATTAACCGAAGTATTTTTACTCATACCGATTGGCACCTGATACGTGCGTCCGGCACGCCGTTATTGTTTGTCAAAGACCGAGACTACGATACCACTATTCGGATAGGAGCCGCTGTGGATCCGATAAAGGAAACCGGCGAAGACGGTACCTGCCCCTTATCTCATCAACTTCTCGACGCCACCCATGCGTTGTGCAGCACGTTGCCCGGCGAGTTGCATGTGATCCACACATTTGAGGTTGCACCTACCGGATTGCTCCTGGAGTTGGATGAGTTGGCTTCTGAGGTAGAAGAAATAAAAGTTGCGGTGAAAAAGCGTCATGAAGTGGCTATGCAGCGATTACTTTCCGCCGATGTGGAAGTCTCCGCTCAGTTGCATTTTGAAGAGGGAGATGTGCGTCAACTCTTGCCCAACATTGCCGAAGAGAGCGGGTTGGATATTGTGGTAATGGGGGGGATGAGTCGTGGGCGGTTAGCTCAGCTGACCGTGGGAAGTACAACTGAGTATGTCCTGGATCGGCTGCCCTGCGATGTACTGGTCTTGAAGTGACCTAAAGTAACGGCTGCAAAACCTGCCAGATATTGTCGAGTATGAGCGGTTGAGCTTCTTCTGTGGGATGAAGTCGATCGTCCTGCAGCAGGCCAGGCGTGAGCGCAACCTGATCCAGAAGAAAGGGCAGGTAGGCTGTTTTATACTGTTCAGACACTTGATGGAACTGGGTGAAAAAGCGCTCAGTATATGCCGGGCCAAAATTGGGTGGGATGTGAATGCCTGCAATCAACACGCGGGCATTGTGCGCTTGCGCGAGTGCGACCAGAGACTCCAGGTTTTTCCGGATAATGTTGAGTGGAAAGCCCCGTAAGCCATCATTGGCCCCCAATTCCAGGATCACGATGTTCGGATTGTGTTCAGCGAGCGCCCGAGGCAACCGACGTAGTCCACCACCGGTCGTTTCACCGCTGATACTTCCATTGATCACCTGATAGGCAGGGGAATAGCTGCCAGCGCGTTCCTGAAGCAGTGCCACCCAGCCTTTTTCTTCCCGAATTCCGTAGGCAGCACTCAAGCTATCGCCAAAGACGAGTATTTTATTGGCTTGGGTTTGCGTTTCTGCCTGCACATTTGCAGCTCCTAATACGTAAACATGCAAGCAAACAAGCAGGAAAAAGTGGAGAACGGGGTGCACAGAGGACAGCTTCATGAATCGAATCGCTTCGTTAATGCGTATAAGGCCGTAGTTTAAATCGTCTGCGCATCCCGGTTCATTACGATAATTTAAGGGCGGGGTCCGTGCAGTCAACTTCTGTTCTCTTTTAGAATGGTCGAGACTTGAACAAGAGAGTATGCCAACGTGTCTGCATTACCCGAATCTGTAGTATCTTCCGACTCCGTTTTAACGGCGGAAAGTGTTTGTAAGCGCGTCCGCTTTGGAGATGAGACAATCGAAATTTTGCGGGACGTCAGTCTCGATATCAATCGAAGCGAGTCCGTGGCGATTTGTGGTGCTTCCGGATCAGGGAAAACAACGCTGTTGGGCATACTTGGGGGTATGGATGTGCCTACCGAAGGGAATGTGTTGATAAACGGTGCGAATATTGCCCGGATGACGGAGGAGCAACGGGCTGGGGTGCGCGCTCAGCAAGTCGGTTTTGTATTTCAGTCGTTCCAATTACTTTCGTCACTCAGTGCAGTTGAGAACGTCATGTTACCCATGGAGTTAAAACAGCAAAGCAATGCGCGTGCGCTCGCAGAAGAATTCTTGGTCAGGGTTGGGCTGGGGCACCGAATCAATCATTTTCCTTCCTCTCTCTCCGGCGGTGAACAGCAGCGCGTGGCCATCGCCCGAGCCTTCGCCTGTCACCCGGCAATCTTGTTCGCGGATGAGCCCACAGGCAACCTGGATACAAAAACAGGGGAAAAGATTTCTGACTTGTTATTCGAACTGAACGAAGAGCATCAGACAACGCTCGTGTTGGTCACTCACGATGAAAAGCTTGCAGCGCGATGTGGGCGCGTGATTCATCTGGCCGGTGGGAGCGTCGTGTGATGCACTCGTTAACGCTGGCACTTAAGTTTTTGAGGCAAACGGCGCGGCAACGTTCCTTTCGTATGTTGTTGGTGTCGTTGGTATTGGCAACGGCAACGATCTCCTGTATCGGGCTCTTTCAACTGGCGTTGAACAGTGCACTGCTATCGGGTTCATCGGAATTACTTGCGGCCGATCGACAGCTCACCAGTTCAAAACCGGTCAATCCCGATTGGCTGGCCCGTTCGGGTGATTACGACCTGGAAATGGCAGAGGGCTTGAATTTCCGATCGATGTTGAGCCATGCCGATGAAATGCAGCTGGTCGCGGTCAAAGCGGTGTCTGCTAACTACCCCTTGCGTGGTGTGGTGGAGTGGAAAGCCGAGAAAGGCGCAGATGTCGTGCAATCTAAAAGTGCGCCAGCACCGGGAGAAATCTGGGTAAATGAGCGCTTGTTGGCGCTGCTGGATGTGGCGTTGGGCGGTCAGCTTTCGCTGGGTACACTTAGCCTGAAAGTAACAAAAATATTGGTGAAAGAGCCTGACATGCAGGTGGGCTTTGCGTCACTTGCACCCCGAGTGTTGATTTCAGTGGACGATGCCAGGGCCTCCGGATTGTTGTTACCAGGCAGTCGGTTGGACTATGTGTACTATTTTGCGGGTGAAGAAGTGGATCTGCAGCGCTATGCAGAAGCACTGCGATCGGATTTGTTGCCCGGGCAGCAATTTCAAGGGGTACGAGAAGGGCGGCCACGAGTGGCATCCTCGCTGGAAAAGGCGGAACAGTATCTGGCGCTGGGTGGCGCACTCGCACTTGTGTTAACCATCATCGCCATACTGGTGGCCGGGCGTGAGTTCAGTTACGCGCAGTTTGACCAGGTGGGGCTATTGAAGGCTCTGGGCTGCAGTCATAGTAAGATTCGTTTGATTTACTTTTGGATGCTGGCGCTGGTTTCGTGCACCGGGTGGATTTTGGGTGCATTCGCCGGGGGATTCATATTTTCTTCGGGTGTTTCTCTGCTTTCAGGATTTGCTGCGCTTCCTGGCATCTCAGGGTTGGCCGTTACATCGGTCATGAAGCTGGGCGCACTTTCGCTGATCGCCACTCTGGTGTGTGCCTTTGCCTTTATCGTGCCGATGTTGGGGCACTTCAAACAATTGTCGCCGATGATTGTGTTACGGGAGTCCGCTCACCAGGTGTCTCTGTCATTGCCAGTCATGCTGGTTACCGCGGTCGGATTGATGGGGTTGCTGGCGCTGTATGTGGGGAATGTGCGACTGGTTTCCGGCTTGGTCGCCGGGCTGGGTGCGCTCCTTATGTTGACAGCGGGGTTGGTTGCGATTGTGTTGCGGGGTTTGAATCGAGTATCTAAATTAGGCTGGTTCACTCGCCATCCAGGTTACGTGATCAAGCTGGGTCTTCATCGGCTTGCCAGGCACGGAAAACAGGTCAGTGCGCAGGTTTTTTCATTGGCGGCGGCCGTAATGGTCCTCGTTATTTTGCTGATGGTGAGAACATCGCTGGTCAGTGAGTGGCAAAACTCTCTGCCGGAAGATGCGCCGAATCATTTTCTCATTAACATCAGCCCGGATGAGGAAGCGCCGTTGCAGCAGTTACTGAGTGAGTCAAATGTGGCGATGACCGCTATCTATCCGATGATTCGCGGGCGGTTGGTCACCATTAACGCCCAGCCCGTGAAGCAGGTTGTCTCCAAAGAACAGGAAATTGGCGCACTGAATCGCGAGTTAAACCTCACCTGGAGCGCGGCCATCCCCGAGACCAATAAAGTGGTGGTCGGTCAATGGTGGGATGAAACTGTCGGCCAGTCAGGCTCCGCCATTGCACCGGCGGAAGTGTCGATTGAATCCCAGCTGGCCGGGAAGCTGGGGGTAGGCGTGGGAGATACGCTTGGCTTTCTGATTGGTGACCGGCCAATGGAGGCCAGGGTCACCAATGTGCGAAGCGTGGAATGGGATTCCATGAAGCCGAATTTTTACATGGTGTTCAATCCGGGTTCACTTGATCCGTTTCCGGCGACGTCAATTACCAGCTTTCATTTAACAGCAGGCCAGAAAGGGGTGTTGAATCGCATTCAGTCCGCGTTTCCAACGATTTCGATTCTGGAAGTGGATCAGTTTATTGAGCGGATAAGATCCATCATCCAGCAAGTAACCGGCGCAATTGAATTGCTCTTGTTGCTTGTCGGGACAGGTGCGGTGTTAGTGGTCGTAGCGATCGTTAATACGTCGATTCAGGTACGTATGAAAGAGGGGGCAATGGTGCGCGCCTTGGGGGGGACCACCCGGCTTTTGCGAGGCGGGCAGCTCACGGAGTATGTCGTTATTGGTGTGCTTGCCGCAGCATGGGGGATTCTCTGCGCCGAACTGGCTGTCGCAACGTTGATGTCGTTGGTGTTTGATATGAAAGTGACCCTGCATTTGGGGTTGTGGCCCACAGTCATCGCCGGTACCACGGCGCTGGTGTGTTTGGTTACGCTGCTTCAGCTGAATACGGTGACCCGTGTTCCGCCGAAACAAGTGCTGCAATGGGAATCTTGAACGCTTCAGATCTTAGAGCGTCACGGCCAAGCAGAAAAGAAAGGTTATTAAACTGCCAATGGTGGTGTACTTCAGTGAGGTGGATTTCGTCATTGTGTTGTACCCGAGTTGGTAGGAGCTGGCTCCTGAATTATTGTTGTTATTACGATTTAAATGTAACAACTGGTTACGTTTTTTTCAAATTTTGAATCGTTTTACCTGACCTTGTGAAGTGCACTCATGCGCAATGAGCAAAATCTTAACCGGTATCTCGCCACGTATGCTGAGCCTGAAGTGGTCGAATTTCTGCCCGAACGGGTGTCTGCTGAGTATCGAACGGCGGTGGTGATCCCCTGCTATGACGAACCGGCTGCTTCAGTTTTGGCGCTGCTTCGCAGCGTTTTTGATCAGGGGAGCGATATTCTGGTGGTGTTGGTGATCAATGCGCCGGTGGATGCGGACAAGGTGCCACTTCAACAGACCCGTCAATTGCTGACAGATCTCTTAGCCAGCTATGCCCGGCAAACGCCTGTGGGAAAACAAATAGCCTGGTTACGGGATGCAGATGGCCGACTGCCGGACTGCATGTTGGTCGATTGCTGCTCGAAAAGAGACTACCTGATCGCGAAGAAACAAGGGGTCGGCCGGGCGCGAAAAATAGGTGTTGATCTGGTGTGCGCGCTCTACAAACAGTTGCGAGTGCTCACGCCGTTGGTATTCAACACAGATGCCGATGTGCACTTGCCCGCTGGGTATATCGACGCCGGCCTGAAAGCCTGTGATGATACAACCAGCGCTGTAGTTTTCCCGTTCAGGCATGTCCCCCAGAACGAAGCCCTCGGACAAGTGAGTCAACTGTACGATTTTAAGCTCAGGTATTATGTGGCGGGGTTGGTCTATGCCCGGTCACCCTACGCTTTCAGTACGATTGGGAGTACGCTGGCGATACATCTTGCACACTATGTTTCTGTGCGCGGTTTTCCGAAGCGAGCAGGGGGAGAGGACTTTTATCTCCTGAACAAATTAGCGAAGGTAGGGAAGGTCGTCTCTCTGGCGTCCCCTGAAATAACGCTCACCGGGCGGTTAAGCCATCGCGTGCCGTTTGGTACCGGGCCCGCGCTGAAGGCGTTGGTCAGCAACAGCGCAGATTTGTGCTCTTTTCCCATTTTTTATCACCCGCGGTGTTTCGACGTATTGAGGTGTTTCCAGGCGGCGTTGCTTCAGGCCATTCAGAATGGTGGAAACCGAGCTGGCCTGAGTTTTGAAGAAACACTCGAACAGTGTGGCCCGAAATTGACCACAGATGAGCGCTATATGCTGCACACCTATGCCGAGACGGCTGATCTTGAGCAGAAGCTGCGGGTGATAAAGCATCAGTATGCCTCGGCACAGTCGGCGCAGAAATCTGTGTTGGATTGGTTTGACGGATTTAAGACGCTAAAAATGATTCATTTTCTGCGGGATCATGGCTATCCAAATCTTTCTTTGAGCGAACTTGCAGAACATGTGACCTTTCTATCAGCAGAGGATCAACATCGGTTGAATAAGCTCCGGAGCTTTTACGAATGAGTGCAAATGATTTACATCCGCTGGTGCGGTCATTGCAGGCCAGTATGAAACCCTGGTCTTTTGAGGTGGATGGGCTGATGTTACGAGGTTGGCACACGCCTCCTACCGGGAAGCCGGTCATTCATTTTATACATGGCAATGGATTCAGCGCTTTGACGTATGCACCATTTCTCACCCCGCTGCTTGCTCATTACGATCTTTTTCTGGTACACGCACAAGGACATGGTGAGAGCGATGCAGCTGGTGCGTTTCGTGGCTGGAATGCCAATGCGGAGTATTGCCTTGCCGTATGGCAAACGCTGGGACAACCGTGGAAGCATGTGAAAAAAATTGCCGTCGGACATAGCTTTGGTGGGGTGCTTTCTTCCCTTATGGTTGGCTGTAGGGAGAATCCCTTCGATCAACTGGTAATGCTGGATCCCGTATTATTCTCCCGATCCATGATTGGGGCAATGGCCTTTGCGGATTTTGTGGGGTATGGCTCTATCAACAAATTGTCAGAATTGACGCTTAAGCGTCGTACGCAGTGGCCGAACCGTGTATCCGTCGTGGAATCCTTGCGGGGGAAGGGCATGTTTGCCCACTGGAGTACGGAGGCGTTGGCGTGTTATGCCTCGGATGCAACACGGGAGGAAAGCGATGGTAGCGTTCGACTGAAATGCCCGCCGGTGATTGAGGCTGGTATCTTCGGCAGTTATCCTCGGCAGCTTTGGTCCTCGATTCATCGGATTAATATGCCCGTTACGATGCTGTATGGAAAAAAGACGTACCCCTTTGTTCGACGCGCAGCAATCAAGCTCAGAAAAATCCACCCGCACAGTACGATTCAATCCTGCCCGGGTGGACATTGTTTTATGTTGGAAGACAGCCCGGCGGCCATTCAAGCCACCTTGGCGGCCTTGGCAGAATGAGTTGCTGAATCCCTAACCACTAATCCCTAATCGCTCACCACTCGCCGGTGTTTGGCATGCTGGCCCAGGGCTCTGTTGGTGGGAGGCGATCACCCTTCTGCAGTAACTCCACGGAGATGTTATCGGGCGAACGCACAAACGCCATGTAGCCGTCCCTGGGGGGACGGTTAATTGTTACGCCACCCGATTGCAGCTTTTCGCAAAGAGCGTAAATATCATCCACCCGGTAGGCCAGGTGGCCGAAATTCCTGCCGCCCTGATACGCTTCCGTATCCCAGTTGTAAGTCAGCTCCACCATCGGGCCCTTGCGCTCTCGGGCCAACGCCTCATCGTCAGGCGCAGCGAGAAAAACGAGCGTGAATCGGCCCTGTTCATGATCCTGTCGACTGATTTCCGTCAATCCAAGAAGATCGCAATAGAAGTGCAACGAGGCGTCGAGGTCTTTGACACGAACCATGGTGTGTAGGTACTGCATACAGATCTCCTTTTAAAGCGCCATTACCCGCAGGACATGGGGAATTTCATTGATGCTCGCCAACAGTTCGTCCGTGGGTTCCTGCTCGATATCGAGCAGGTTGTAGGCAATACTTTCCCGGCTTTTGTTCAACATGTCGATAACGTTGATTTCGCGATCGGTAAAAATGGACAGTACATGCCCCAGCACACCCGGGACGTTTTCATTCACGAAAGCAATGCGATAGCCGGAGCTTCGCTCCAAACGAATGGTCGGAAAATTCACCGAGTTGGTGATGTTTCCGTTTTCGAGATAATCGCGCATTTGCCGGGCTGCCATGACCGCACAATTCTCCTCCGCTTCAAGTGTGCTGGCGCCCAAGTGAGGAATCAGCAATGCATTCGGGTGCTCAATCAGCGCGGCGACAGGAAAGTCACTGACATATTTTCCGACCTGTTTGCTGTTGAGTGCCTCCAGCATGGCCGGGGTGTCCACGATACTGTCTCGGGCAAAATTAAGGATCACGCCACCGGGCTTCAGCGATTTGAGTGAATCTGAGTTGATCAGGTGGTGCGTAGCCTCAATGGCAGGTACGTGCAGCGTGACATAGTCTGAGTGAGCCAACAGGGATTGCAGGTTCTCCATTTTCTGTACATCACTGGAGAGCCGCCACGCAGCTTCCACCGAGATTGCAGGGTCATACCCCAGCACGTTCATGCCCAGTGCCAGGGCGATGTCAGCGACGAGAGAGCCAATGGCACCCAGCCCGACAATGCCCAGAGTCTTACCGGCGAGCTCTGAGCCTTTGAAGCGTTTCTTTTCCTGCTCCATCAGGGCAGCCAGTTCGGCGTCAGAACGGTCTTTGTTGCTTCGGATAAATGAGACACCTTGCTCGATTCCCCGGCAGCTGAGCAGCAGGCCGGCAAGCACCAGCTCTTTGACAGCATTGGCATTAGCGCCGGGCGTGTTGAATACAACGACGCCCTGACGCGTACAGTCTTCAACCTGCACGTTATTGGTACCCGCTCCGGCACGAGCAATGGCCTTGACGGTGGGTGGTAAGGTTTCTTCCTTGAGTTTATGGCTGCGTAACAATATGCCATCGGGCGAAGGAATTTCGCTGGCGACTTCATAGTCGTCTCTCGGGAAAACATCCAGGCCCTGAGAAGCGATGTGATTATAGGTACGGATTTTTTTCATGGGTTTTCTCACAGATGTTGTTTTTATTTTCCCAGCGGCGTGCTGAGGCGATTCGATAGGAACCCAATACTGCAGAGGCCGGCCCGTGGGACGGCCTCAGAGGGAGTAACTACTTGACCTGCTCGTAGGCCCAGGTCAGCCAGGGCATGAGCGCTACCAGGTCGGCTTTTTCAACGGTGCTGCCACACCAGATGCGCAATCCAGCCGGGGCATCCCGATAAGCGCCGATGTCGTAAGCCACTTGCTCGCTCTCAAGCAGTTTAATCATTTGCTTGATTTGCGCCTCATCCAGAGCCAGCTTCAGGCACACGCTGGTATTGGATCGAGTGTCTTTACTGTTGGCGAGAAAATCAATCCACTCATTTTCCGCGACAAAAGCTTCGATGACCGCCAGATTCTCTTCGGACTTGCGAATACAGGCGGACAGGCCACCGATGCTGTCAACCCAGTCCAATGCGTCCAGGTAGTCTGCCACGCACAACATGGACGGCGTATTAATGGTTGAACCCTCGAAAATCTCTTCCATGAGTGCGCCTTTTTTCGTCATGCGGAAAATCTTGGGCATGGGCCAGGGCGGGGTATAGCTTTCCAGGCGTGCGACGGCTTTCGGGCTCAGAATCAGCATCCCGTGCGCGCCTTCGCCCCCCAGCACTTTCTGCCAGCTGAAGGTGATGACATCCAGCTTTTCCCAAGGCATTTCCATGGCAAACACGGCGGACGTGGCGTCGCAGATCGTTAATCCTTCCCGCTCATCCGCGATCCAGTTGGCGTGGGGTACTTTGACGCCCGCAGTCGTGCCATTCCAGGTGAAGATCACATCATGCGCTGGGTTTGCCTGGTTGAGATCGGGCAAATCGCCATAACCGGCTTCGTACACCGTGACGTTGTCCAGTTTAAGTTGTTTAGTAACATCAGTAACCCAACCGGAGCCGAATGATTCCCAGGCGAAGATATCAATTGCCCGCTCACCTAACAAAGACCACATGGCCATTTCCATGGCTCCGGTATCAGATGCCGGCACGACGCCAACGCGGTAGCCTTCCGGTAAACCAAGTATTCGAGCCGTATCGACGCAGGCCCGGTTGAGCGCTTTCTTGCCGATGGCGGCTCGATGAGATCGGCCCAGCGTAGAAATGTCGAGATGGGAAACATCATATCCGGGCCGTTTGCTGCAGGGGCCGGAAGAAAAATTCGGATTGCCGGGTTTGACCGTTGGAGCCATGGGGTGTCCTCTTCAAATAGTTGTCAACTGTCGATCAGATATCGCGTATCATAATTGTTGTTTTTGTGGGAATACAGAGTGTAGGAATCGAAAAAGTACCATATAGAATGATGGACGTCATATGATTTTATCGGACAATTGGCTGGATTTTGGATCGGTGGTGTGGTTCCTGCTGTGCTGGAAAGGATACAGCATTTATTCTTCCAAGCGTTCAAGGGCCTATCCTTCGTTATCCTCGACGCTGGATCTGTACCGTTTTGACTGGATGCAGAACGTGCTCAAAACGCATAATCGGGTTGCCGATGCGTCCGTCGCCGGTAACCTTGAGCGCAATGGGGCGTTTTTTGCTTCCAGCAGTTTATTGATCATCGCCGGCATCCTGACGGCCATCGGCTATACCGACAAAGCGTTGGCCCTGTTTCAGGGGCTGCCCTGGGGTAGGGTAAGCCATTTGCTGTGGGAGACAAAATTGGCGCTGTTGCTGGTGGTGTTTGTGTACTCCTTTTTTAAATTTACCTGGTCAATGCGGCAATACAATTTTTGTGCCGTGATGATCAACAGCGCGCCCCTTGTGGATGATTCCTCAGTGAGCCCGGCGGCACGGAAAGCCTTTGCCAATTCCGCCGCCAGGGTAGCCAACCTCGCGGGGGATGCCTTCAATCAGGGGTTGCGTTCCTACTATTTTGCCCTGGCTGTACTCAGCTGGTTTGTGCATCCAGCAGCATTTATTATCATGTCGGCAATCGTTGTGGGAATTTTATATCACCGGGAGTTTCGCTCCCGCGCATTGAAGGCACTGCGCTTAGGTAAAGTGTTCGAAGATCTGTAGAGCACCGAAGCGCAAGTGATCAAACGCGAGCTAATTCAGCAGAGGGAGCTCACAGAGAACGCCCATTGAGAAGAGCAAGCCCATTGAGAAGAGAGATATGTCAGATAAAAATCGTTCAGAGCGAACTAATGAAGAACTTGTGGGGCAAACGTCTCGCTTTATCAATACGCTGGCCCAGTGTCGGGAGTTGAACGTTTCTGTGGTGGCAGCGCGGGAGAATGAACTGCTATTAATGCTCCCCTATGACGAAAAACTGATAGGCAACCATGAAACGCGCGTGATTCACGGGGGGGCGATCACCACATTGATGGATACGGCGTCGGGCTCCTGTATCATCTGCGCATTAGACGATTTTGAGCTATGTCCAACGCTGGACCTGCGCGTGGATTATATGCGCGCCGCAGCCCCCGACAAGCCTGTCTATGCGCGTGCCTACACGTATCGGATTACGCCAAACCTGATTTTTACCCGGTGCCAGGCGTTTCAGGTAAAATCCGGTGATCACCCGGATGGAAACAAAGATAACGAATCCCGCGTGGCCCATTGCGTGGCTACCTTTATGCGCATTGGCAAAGAGAATACACCGGCCTTTTTTGCCGAGTTGGTAAAAGGGGAAGTGCAGTGACGGAAGTACAAACGCGAACCATTCGAGAGCTATTGATTCACGCGCACAAAAACGGGGACTATGGCGCTGTATTGGAGGTCATTCCGTATGCCCAGACCATTGGAATGCAAATAGAACGATTTGGCGACGATGTGCTGTTCCGGTTACCGCCGAAAGCCAGCAACATCGGGAATCCCATACTGCCGGCAATTCATGGCGGTGTGATTGGTGGTTTTATGGAACTTTCCGCATCGCTTTACCTGTTGATGCATCAGGAAACGCCCAGGATGCCCAAAATTGTGGATTTTTCCATTGATTATCTGCGTGCGGGGTTGGACAGGGAAACCTATGTCGAATGTGAACTGACTCGACAGGGGAATCGCGTTGCCAACGTCATGATCAATGCCTGGCAACAGTCGCGCACCAAACCCATTGCCACCGCGCGAGCTCACTTTTTGTTTGACTAGCTGCCTTGATAACGACCAATTGAGGTGGCTTGAAGACTAGAGGAAATGCACTTTTTTGGTACGAACACGGTTTGACTTTTGCGCAAATCAGATCTATTACAAATAGAGTAACTGTCCGATTGTGCACGTGCTGTATACAGGTGTTTAAGTGGCAAAACCGCTATTCAAGAAAAATGTCAAACCGCTGAGTGAACAAGCGGCAGAAACGCGCATCAAAACCCACGAGTGGAAAGTGGCGATCATCGACGATGATCACGATGTAGTGTCCGTCACGCAGCTTGTGCTTAAAGGGCTGGAAGTGGATGGCCACCCCTTGCTGTTTCTCACCGCGCATTCTGCAGAAGAAGGGCGACGGTTGTTTCGGGAAAACAAGGACATTGCCATTGCTTTTGTGGACGTGGTCATGGAAACCGATGAAGCCGGCCTGGATCTGATACGCTGGATACGGGAAGATAACCGGAATCATCAAACGCGTTTGATTATCCGCACGGGTCAACCGGGGCAGGCGCCGGAAGAAAGTGTCATACGCGACTTTGACATCAATGACTACAAGAACAAAACCGAGCTTACGGCGACGCGGCTGAAAACCACCACTTATTCCGCTATTCGCTCCTACCGAGATTTACGAACCATTGATGAGGGAAGGTTGGGGCTCGTCAATGTAGTGAATGCCACCTCAGAAGTGATCATGAGCCAGAATTTTCTGGCCTTTGGTTCTGCGGTGATTCGGCAGATGGCGACGTTACTGAATTTAAGGAATCAGTCGATTTATCTGGCGTATACCAACGAAAACGTGTTGCACGATACAGAAGTCATGATTCTGGCGGCATCGGACACCCGTATTGATGTCTGTGAATCGCTGACCAGCCCGGAGATTCCGGAAAAAGCGCGCAACGCCATCGCTGAGGCCATGAAGACGCGCGAGAGCTCCTACACAACCGAAGAATACATTCGGTATATCTCTACCGGTGAGCACTCGGCTAATATTCTGTATGTGTCGCCGACGCAGAAGCTTGACGCCAACAAAAAGCATTTATTGGATGTGTTCGCGACCAACGTCGCGTTGACGTTTGAAAACATCTCCGTGAAAGAGGATATCCAGCAAACCCAGAAGGAACTGATGTACATTGTGGGCGATGCGATTGAGCAGCGGAGCAAGGAAACGGGCGCGCATGTACGACGCGTCGCACTCATTTGTGAGTTGCTGGGCCGCGCGCTGGGCTACGAAGAAGAGTTTGTTCAAATTATCAAATACGCCGCGCCACTGCATGACATTGGCAAAATCGGCATACCCGAGACCATTCTGCACAAACCCGGCAAACTGGATCCGGACGAGTGGGCAATTATGCAAACCCATGCCCAGATCGGGTATGACCTGCTGCGTCACTCGAAACGGATTCTGGCCAAGATTGGGGCGAGCATCGCCTACCATCACCATGAACGCTGGGACGGTAAAGGCTACCCGCAGGGATTGGCTGGCGAAGACATTCCCATCGAAGGGCGTCTTATGGCCATTGCCGATGTCATTGACGCGCTGGGTTCAAAGCGTTCATACAAAGAGCCCTGGCCTGCGAAAGACATCATCGATTTAATTACCAAAGAGCGGGGCAAGCATTTTGATCCCACGCTGGTCGACAAAGCACTGGAGCTTTTTGATCAGATCATGGAAATTCGCCGAAAATACCCGGATTAATGCTTGTTCGTCGCATTCTTGCGGTTCCGGGTTTTTTCTGAGCCTTGAAAAAAAATCTTTTACCCCCATCTCCTGTTGCAACCAATTGTTCATCAAAGACAACTGATTGTTCACCAAAGACAGGAGAAAATAATACGATGTCTGTAGAGGCGAAAAAAGAGACTCTGGGGTTCCAGGCGGAAGTCAAACAGTTACTTCACCTGATGATTCATTCGCTGTATAGCAACAAGGAAATCTTCCTGCGGGAATTGATCTCAAACGCGTCTGATGCCGAAGATAAACTCCGCTTTGCCGCTCTCGCCAACGATGCGCTGTACGAAGACGATCCGGACCTGAAAATCCGCATAGAGTTTGATAAGGAAGCAGGAACGGTAACGATCTCCGATAACGGTATCGGCATGTCGCGTGACGAAGTGGTGGAAAACCTGGGCACCATCGCCAAGTCCGGCACCTCTGAATTCCTGAAGCAGTTAACTGGCGACCAGAAGAAAGACGCGAAACTTATCGGTCAGTTCGGTGTCGGTTTTTACTCTGGATTTATCGTCGCAGACAAAGTTACGGTGCAAACACGAAAAGCAGGGTTGACCGCGCAAGAAGGTGTGCAGTGGGAGTCCAGCGGAGACGGTAGCTTTACCATAGAACCCGTGGAAAAAGCCGGTCGCGGTACCCAGATTACGCTCCACCTGAAAGAAGAAGAAAAAGACTTCGCAGATAACTGGCGTTTGAGAAGTCTGGTGAAGAAGTACTCTGATCACATTTCTTTCCCGGTAGTGATGAAGTCGATGCCTATGCCTGCCTACGATGAGGATGGCAAGGAAAAAGAGCCGGAAGCACCGAAAGACGAAACCGTGAACGATGCAACGGCATTGTGGACGGTCGCCCGAAATGAGTTAAAAGACGAAGATTATAAAGAGTTCTACAAGCATATTTCCCACGATTTCCAGGATCCGATGACCTGGTCACATAACCGTGTTGAAGGGAAGCTGGATTACACGAGCCTGCTGTACATCCCGAGCAAACCACCGTTTGATCTCTACAATCGCGAAGCGCCCAAGGGATTGAAATTGTATGTTCAGCGTGTATTTATCATGGATGACGCCGAGCAGTTTCTGCCACTTTACCTGCGGTTCGTCAAAGGTATCGTGGACTCCAATGATATTTCCCTGAACGTATCGCGTGAAATTCTTCAGAGCGATAAAAACATCGAAAGCATGAAGAGTGCACTCACTAAGCGTGTTCTCGATATGCTGACGAAAATGGCGAAAAACGAGCCTGAGAAATTCGCGGAATTCTGGAAGAGCTTTGGTCAGGTAATGAAAGAAGGGCCTGCAGAAGATTTCAGTAACCGCGAGAAGGTCGCGAAATTGTTGCGCTTTGCCTCTACAAACTCCGGCAACGACAAACAGGATCAAGGCTTCGAAGACTACGTTTCGCGTATGAAAGAGGGCCAGGAAAAGATCTTCTATATCACGGCAGAGAGTTATGCCGCGGGGGCCAGCAGCCCGCATATGGAGGTTTTTCGTAAGAAAGGCATCGAAGTTTTCATCATGTATGACCGTATTGATGAATGGTTGATGAGCCACTTGACGGAGTTTGATGGCAAGCAGTTCCAGAATGTTGCCAAGGGTGAGCTGGACCTCGGTAAGGTCGAGGACGAAGAAGACAAAAAACACATTGAAGAAGCCAGCAAAACCTATGAAAGCCTGTTAAAGCAGTTGAAAGAGCTGTTGGCAGAGAAGGTGGAAGATGTGCGCGTGACCAATCGCTTGACGGACTCCCCGGCGTGCCTGGTGGTGGGTGCGCACGATATGGGCATTCAAATGCGCCAGATCATGGAGGCAGCGGGTCAGGCATTGCCGGATACCAAGCCAACGTTTGAGGTCAATCCTGAGCATCCGCTGGTTCAGCGTTTGAATGAAGAAACCAATGACGATCGGTTTAATGACCTCGCATGGGTGTTGTTTGATCAAGCGAGCCTGGCCGGAGGAGAGCACCTCAAAGATCCGGGTACGTTCGTGAGCCGCCTGAACAAACTGTTGTTGGAATTGACCAAATAGTCCTGCCTGAAAAAAGAAAGCCCCATCCCTGGGGCTTTCGACTCTGAATCGCCCGCTTTTATTTCTTTTCGCCTGCTGCCGAAGGCTCATTCACAAACAGTATGTATTCCATTCGACTGATTTCACCATTTTGGTCTGTGTCTGCATGGGCAAATACCGTGACCAGCTTGTCATCGATAGATGCTTCCTGTTTGCTCAGCTTGCCATTCTTGTCTGCATCCAGAGCAATAAACTCCGCTTCAGAGGCAATCACGTTGGCTTCGGTGATTTCCGCGGCTTGTGTGACCTCAGCCAGGCCGGCAATGAACAAAGCCGGTGAGAGCGAAAGCAGTAGCGATGTAAATTTTTTCATAGTTTTCTTCCTGTATGATATAAACGATCATCTGGTACATTCCAGTTAATGTGCCAGAAACTAAAATAATCTAATAAAAACAAATCGTAAGACCGGAAGTGACCTGCGATTTCAATGTGCGACAGCTCCTGTAGCCGTCTCTTGAACTATTTTTTTCATGTTTCGTTGCAAGTCGGCGACACAATGAATCCTGTGCAAGGATATTCTGGTGAAAATACAGAGGGTTACGGTGTTGCCAAATGGCAACAAGGCGGTGGCCGTGAAAGCTCGAAAATCAACGCTGTGTGTTGCACTCGTCGTGTATCTGAGCGCTTGCTCGACAACACCGACGAAGAAGCAGGGCGTTGACCGTTGGTTTTCTGAAGACAAAGTGGCGCACTTTTTTTTCTCTGCTCTGATCGCTGGTGCGGTCTCGACCAAATTGCAACGTGAGGGCGAATCGCCGTGCACCGCTGCAATAGCTGGAGCGAGTGCCGCGCTGGTTCTGGGAGCGTCGAAAGAGTGGGTAGACGAGCACATTCGCCACACACACTGGAGTCATTACGATATGGCGTATAACGCCTTGGGGGCAACAACGGGTGGCCTGAGTGCTACCGACTGTTAACCTTTCAGGAATTGATATGGACACGAATAAAAAAGAGCTGCCTATACAAAAATGGCTTCCCGATGCGACCCCGCTGATTTATGGCTGTATGGGATTAGGCGGGGGGTGGAACACGCAACCGGTCAGTAATGACGATGTCAGACAGGCCCGGCAGGTCGTGGAGGCAGCGCTCGCCGCCGGTATGCGCATTTTTGATCATGCAGATATATATACCTTTGGTAAAGCAGAAACGGTGTTTGGACGCATTCTTGCGGAGCAACCTTCATTGCGGGAGGAGATTATTCTGCAATCCAAATGCGGTATTCGGTTTGCCGATGAGAACGCGGTGAAGCGCTATGATTTTTCTGCGCCATGGATTGAACAGAGTGTTAATCAGAGTTTGCAGCGATTGAATACTGATTATCTGGACGTACTTCTGTTACATCGTCCTGACCCGCTGATGCAGCCCGAAGAAGTGGCGGGCGCTCTGGATCGACTCCATGCGGCGGGAAAAGTTCGGTTTTTTGGCGTGTCTAACATGAATGTTGCGCAGATGGACCTGCTAAGCCGCACTATCGAACAGCCACTGATCGTAAATCAGTTACAGATGAGTCTGGGGCAGCATGATTGGTTGAATGCAGGGGTAGACCCGGAAAGTAATGCCAGCGGTTTTGCGAGTGGGATAGTGGAATACTGCCAGGTCCATGGGATTCAGTTACAGGCGTGGGGCTGTCTGGATCAAGGTCGGTTTTCGGGAAGGGACGTCGCCAATGAACCTGAGCCTGTGCAACGAACCGCTGCCTATGTGCGAAAGCTGGCGGAAGAACACGCCGTGAGCCCTGAGGCGATTACCCTGGCATGGCTCATGCGGCATCCCGCCCACATTCAACCGGTGGTGGGGGTGACGCACACGGGACGTATCCAGGCATGTGCTGCAGCGCCAGAGGTAGTATTGTCCCGAGAGGACTGGTACCGGCTCTATGAGGCGGCCAGGGGCGTGGAGCTCCCTTAGCTCCAGAGGACACCTTGGCCATCTTGCCACCTTAGCCGCTTTAGCTGGTGCGAATACGAAACACTTCTTCCATGGAGGTGAGTTGTTTCTCTGCCAGCGACAAGGCGTGCCGGGTCAAACCTCGCATGCCGTGCTCGTGGGCAACTTTCTCCAGTTGTAGCTCGTTACAACTGGGGGTGATGAGCTGCCGGATGTGGCTGTCTACCTCCAGCAGCTCATAGACGGCCAGTCGACCGGCGTAACCGGTCTGGTGACAATGGTCACACCCGGAACCCTGATAGAATCGGGTGTCTTCCGGCAAGTTGAAGATCTTTCGCTCGCTGGCGGTCAGGGTGACAGGTTGGAGGCAATGAGGGCAGTTTTTCCGTACCAGTCGCTGTGCCAGAACAGCCAGTACTGTCGACTTGACCAGGTAGGGGGGGATGCCGATTTCCAGCAAACGCGTAATCGTTGATGCAGCGCTGTTGGTATGCAGTGTGGACAGCACCAGGTGGCCGGTTAAGGCGCTTTCAATGGCCATCTTGGCAGTTTCTTCATCCCGGATCTCGCCCAGCATAATTGTGTCCGGATCATGTCTCAGGATGTGGCGCAGGGCGCGTGCGAAGGTATAGCCAATCTGGGGATTGATTTGTAGTTGGGTGATGCCCTGAATCTGATATTCCACCGGATCTTCGACCGTAATGATGTTTATGTTTCTTTGCCGTACTTCCTTTAATGCGGAATAGAGCGTGGTTGATTTTCCTGATCCGGTCGGCCCGGTCACCAGAATCAACCCTGAGCTGCGCTGGATTAAACGTCGGAATTTGTCTTCATCTGCCTTGGAAAACCCTATTTCACTGATGTCTTTCATGCCCGCCGACGTATCAAGTATGCGGATCACCACGCTCTCGCCATGGAGCGCAGGCATCACAGACACCCGTAGATCAATAATTTTCCCCTGAACATGAATCTTGGTTCGGCCATCTTGCGGCACTCTGCGCTCCGCAATATTCATTCCGCTGATGATTTTGATTCGACTCACCGCCGAAGGGAGCAGCGATTTGTTGAATGACCGGATTTTAACCAGCGCGCCATCAATTCGAAAAATGAGATCGACATCCAGTTCGTTGGGGCGGATGTGGATGTCGGAAGCGCGTCGGCTGATGGCATCCAGAATGATGTGGTTGACGAGACGTACCGTCGGTTTATCTTCCGCCAGCTTTTTGGCCTGATACTCCTTGAGCTGAGGTTCGTGGGGCGCTACAGGCAAGGTGCGCAGGGCTTCTTCATCATCAATAAAGCCATAGGACTGGCTGATAGCGAACTCAATGGCATCACTGCTGGCCAGCACCGGTTCAATCACGCGACCCGACAAAAAGTGCAGTAAATTCAGGACCTCATTGTCCATGGGATCATTCATGGCGACGACCAGTCGCTCATGGTGGAGCATAATCGGGATGACGTTGTGCGTCCGTGAAAACTCAGCCGGCACCAGGTCAACAATTTCTACCGGGGGTTTGAATTTTGCCGCATTGATGAACGGAATGTTCAGGTTTTGACTGACCAGCTGCAGCAAATCCGCTTCTTTGATGATGCCTTCCCGGATCAGTATGGTGCCGAGTTTTTCATGCGTATGGGTTTGGATGCGCAACGCATTGGCACATTGATCCGGGGAAATCAGCTGGGACTGGATCAGAAGGCGGCCCAGCGGCAGGTGTCGAACGAGCCTTTCCGGGTGGTCAAGCGCGAAGGCCAGAGCTTCTGATGTGTCTAGTTTTACTGGTTCTGCGATCATGCGGGGCACCTGTGGACATGTTTGACTTATTATGTTTATGCCAGCGCCGTCAGGTGTTGAGTTGGATCATAATGTGGCCTGTCTTTTACAAAAAATGACAAAACTTTCCGGGTATAACGACGTGGGGCAGGGGCGATGTCTTGACAAGGTGACCAATCAAACGTATGTTTCAAACAAATGTTTGGAATGGTGATTTATGGCACAATCGGATACCGTTGATAAAATCCTGGATGCTGCAGAAGAGTTGTTCGCACAGCGGGGATTTTCAGAAACATCGCTCAGAATGATAACCAGCAAAGCGGATGTGAATCTCGCGGCGGTGAACTATCATTTCGGCTCCAAAAATGCCTTGATTCAAGCGGTCTTTGCCCGTTTCCTCTCACCGTTTGCGCAAATCATTGACCAGGAACTGGACAAACGGGCAGTCAATGGCGAGTTAACTGTCGGGGTGGAAGATTTGCTGGTGATTCTCACCAGCTCCATCGTGAGGATTCCGGCGCGCAGCAAGAATGGTTTGCCGGTATTCATGCGTCTTCTCGGACTGGCGTATACCCAGTCCCAGGGGCATTTGAGAAAATACCTGGAATCCGAATACAAAAACAGCTTCCGTCGTTTTATGAAAGCATTTAAAGATGCGACACCGGAACTGAGCAATATTGATCGATTCTGGCGAATTCAGTTCATGATGGGGGCAATGGCATTTACCATGTCCAGCAGTGATGCGCTGTCAGATATCCTGCACAGTGACTTGGGTGTCCGCACGTCAACGACGGACATCGTCGCGCGCCTGGTGCCGTTTGTCGCCGCAGGCATGAAAGCGCCGCCAGCCGATTTAGAGAAACTGGTCGCCAGTTTCGGGTAGAATACCACCGAATTTACATCACAAGGCGTTCACGTGTCCGAGTTTCGCATAGAGGTTTCGGTGGGGCAGCAAACCCTCGCTCTTTTGAGGGGCGAATCCCTGGTGGATTCCTGGCAGGTTTCTACCGCGCTCAAGGGAACCGGGCAAGCCTCCGGGAGCAATTGCACTCCATTAGGCAAGCACATCATCCGAGCAAAGATCGGGGCATCTCAACCGCTGGGGGCGGTGTTTGTGGGGCGGCGCCCCACGGGGGAGATATTCTCGCCCGCCTTGGCAGAGGCTCATCCGCAAAGAGACTGGATTCTGTCCCGCATACTTTGGTTAAGCGGTTTGGAGCCCGGGTATAATCGGATGGGTAGCTGTGACACCATGCGCCGATACATCTACATTCACGGCTGCCCCGACGCATGTCAGATGGGCGTTCCGCTGTCACACGGCTGCATCCGTATGCGAAATCAGGATGTTATTTCGCTGTTCAATCAAGTGCCAGTCTATACCCCCGTCATAATCTCCCTGTGAGCTAATCCCTTTCATGCAACCGTGCCTGAGAGTTTTCTTTCTGAGATCAATTCGTTATCTTTAGGGCCTTTTCGTTATTTTAAAAGGAAGCGTCATGTCCATTGGCCGTTTAATGCTCGATTTAGAAGGCATCACCTTGTCCTCAGAGGAGACAGTGCTGCTGGCTTCCGAGCAGGTGGGGGGAGTCATTCTCTTTTCCCGCAACTTCCAGTCCGCCGAACAAGTTGAGCGCTTGATTCAGGAAATGAGGCGCATAAATCCGCACTTGCTGATTGCTGTGGATCATGAGGGTGGGCGAGTCTGGCGGTTTCGTTCCGACTATACCCGGCTGCCACCGATGCGACACTTTGGTGAGCTTTTCATACACGAGCCTCATATCGCGTTGCAATCGGCCAGGAGTGCCGGGTGGATTATGGCGGCGGAACTGTTGGCGTCCGGCCTGGACTTCAGCTTTGCTCCCGTGCTGGATCTGGATTGGGGATACTCTCAGGTAATTGGCGATCGCGCTTTCTCAAATCAACCCAATGTGGTGGCCGAGCTGGCAACCGCGCTGGTGATAGGGATGCGCGAGGCAGGGATGTCGGCCACTGGCAAGCACTTTCCCGGACATGGGTATGTCGAAGCGGACTCACATACGGATATTCCCAAAGAACATCGTGATTTGGATGCGATTTTGAAAGCCGATGTTGAGCCCTTCGCCCAGTTAATCCGTCAGGGTTTGGAGGCCATTATGCCTGCTCACGTTATCTACTCCCGTGTGGATCCGAATCCGGCGGGCTTTTCATCTTTTTGGTTGCAGCAGGTACTTAAGGACCAGCTTGGCTTCGAAGGGATTATTTTCAGTGACGACCTGACGATGGAAGGGGCTACGGTCGCTGGCAGCTTTGAATCGCGCGCAGAAGTCGCGCTGGCTGCCGGGTGCGATATGGTGCTGGTCTGTAATCACCGACAGGGGGCGAAAGCGGTATTGGACTGGATGGTATCCAGGCAAGTCTCACCCTGCGACAAACTGCGAACCATGTGCGGGCGCTGGAATCATGAGTTTACAGGTGAAGGGACAAAATTGGCTCAATTACAGAACACCCCGGAATGGCGTGCTAAAATGCAGAACGTAAATGCCCTGCTTACCTTGAAGAGTTGAAGAGTTGAAGAGTTGAAGAGTTGAAGGGTAATCTTTTTGGGAAAAAGGAGGCGTTAAGTGGAAGTTAATTATCTCGATCAATGGTTTACGGAGGTCGGCGTCACGACCTTTGAGTTTCGAGCTGTACTCACGCTCTTTACCATCGTATTTGTTACCGGTCTGTTAAGTTATATCGCGGGAAAAGTGATGGATAAGCTGGAAACACAGGTGTCGAAAACCAGTAACCTGTGGGATGACACGCTGTTGAATGCCGCAAACAAACCCGTGAAACTGTTTATCTGGATTATCGGGTTGACGCTGGCGGGTCAGTTAGCTGAATCCTACTCGGGGTCTAAAGCGTTCAGCATCATAGAGCCGTTGCGGCAGATTGGCGTCATTTATTCTCTTTCCTGGTTCTTGGTGCGCTTTATTTCCGGTGCGGAAAAGATCGTCGTTTCACCGGAAAAGATGAAGCAGCCGATGGATCATACGACCGTTTCAGCAATGGGCAAACTGTTACGCGCCTCCGTGATCATCACCAGTGTGCTGGTCGTATTGCAGACATTGGGATACAGCGTCTCGGGCGTACTGGCTTTCGGCGGGATTGGGGGGATTGCGGTTGGCTTTGCGGCCAAGGATTTGCTGGCCAATTTCTTTGGCGGTTTGATGGTCTACCTGGATCGGCCGTTTTCTGTAGGCGATTGGGTGCGCTCTCCCGACAAAAATATTGAAGGTACCGTTGAGCACATAGGGTGGCGTACCACACGAATCCGTACCTTTGAGAAGCGACCGATTTATGTGCCCAACTCAACGTTCACGAATATTACCGTTGAGAATCCTTCGCGAATGTCCCATCGTCGAATCTATGAAACGATTGGTGTACGATATGATGATTTTTCAACAATTGAACCCGTGCTTCAGCAGGTGAAGGACATGCTGAAATCGCATGAAGAGATTGATACCACACAGACCCTGATGGTCAATTTTAATGCGTTTGGTCCTTCATCACTGGATTTCTTTGTCTACACCTTCACGAAAACCACGAACTGGATTAAGTACCACGAAGTCAAACAGGACGTGCTGATGAAAATTATGGCGATTATCAGCGAAGCCGGGGCTGAAATTGCGTTTCCGACGCAAACGCTTCACCACATCTCAGACAGCAAACCCGTGTCGCTGAGTGCGCCGCAGTTTGCGGGTCTTACTCAACCCACGGCTACGTCATCGTAGACCCGGCGACACGTTAGGAGAGTTATCGTGCCAGAAATAGCAATCATTGGTGGAACCGGGCTGACGGAACTTGAAGGCCTGCATATTTACGATGTTAAAGAAATGGATACGCCGTTCGGCGTGCCCTCTTCAGCGATTTCCCTGGGAGAAATCAACGGGAAAAAAGTAGCGTTTCTTGCCCGTCATGGTAATCCTCATACGATTCCCCCTCACAAAGTTAATTATCGGGCAAATATTGCCGCGCTGGCCGGCATGGGCATCAAAAAAATCATTGCCGTGAATGCCGTTGGCGGGATTCGATCGGAAATGGCCCCGGCCCATGTGTGCGTTCCGGACCAGATTATTGATTATACCTGGGGCAGGGCGTCGACGTTTTTCGAAGATGACCTGGATCAGGTAACGCATATCGATTTTACCTTTCCCTTTACTGAATCGCTTCGGCAAACCCTACTCCTGGCGGCGAATACGCTTGGTATCCCCGTGAGTGATAATGCCGTGTATGGCTGCACCCAGGGGCCCCGGCTGGAAACCGCTGCAGAAATCAAAAAAATGGAGCGTGATGGTTGCGATATTGTGGGGATGACGGGCATGCCGGAAGCCGCACTCGCCGCTGAAATGAATCTCGAATATGCCTGTGTAGCGCTGAGTGTGAACTGGGCCGCCGGCAAGACAGATCACATCATCACGATGGAAGAAATTCATGCCGCCATTGATGCGGGCATGGATAAGGTGTGTGCGATTGTCGCTGAGGTCGTCAGCACCTCTTGATACAGAGGTGCTTTATTCCTCTTGCGCTGCGGGAGCACCCTGTGGCGCAGGTGTGAATGATTCCGCTGTCGCTGAATTAGATGTCGCTGAATTAGATGTCGCTGAATCAGTTGCGCCATTCTCCTGGTCGGCATCAAGAGGTTGCATCTCTTCCAATACCGGTAGATCTTCCTGCGGAATCTCTTTGGCATAGTCCGGCATGTGCGTGGGGTGCACGATCACAATCAGTCCAAACTGAGGGTAGTCGATGTAATGCAGCTCTTTGCTGCGCATTTTACGGGACTCTTTAAGCCGAAAAACAGTTAACGCCCAGTTTTGTTGCGCCGAGACAGGCGAGTGAGACAGGTCTGCTGTTGGGTAGAGAGCTTGCGACGCGGCCAGGTTGTCAATGAGCAATGGCGGAGGTTGGAGCAACGAGGGTTGAGTAAAATCAAAGTGTGAAAGCATGCTTTCATTAAACTCGACCAGTGCCAGGTCAATGTCGGCGTGCAGATAGCGCGATCGACGAACGGACAACGTTCCCTGATACAAAACAGGCCGATTGCTTGTTGAATGAGAGGATTCAATCTGGATTTTTATCGGCGCTCTGGGGGTGTCGTTGATGAGCTCCTGTTTCCAGGCGGTGCTGTAGATTGGTCTTAAGTTCTTGCTGCGGGCCAGTTTGTCCCAGTAGTTTTGTCTGAGCGTATTCTCTTCCGGTGGTACCACCTGAAATTGATTGGGGGTGAGTGGTGGGGTGTTCACCAGTGTGTGCCAGTTTGTTGGCTGCAGGACCGGTGGCGTCTGGGTGGGAGGGTCGATAAAAAATTCACTCGTATTCAGCCGCTCGAACAACAATACTTCTATCTGGTACCAGTTCTCATCCGGCGGGATGGGCGCGTCAGTTTCTGCGTGCGCTGGCGTAGCAACCACTGTCAACAAGAGCCACAAAGCGTGCCATGAAAGCCGTTTATGTGTACAACGGAGGTTACTCATAAGAAAAGTCATCCGATTTGAGAGCATCCAACAGGAGATCGATTTCGCGCAGTTTACCATCGGCAGTTTGAGAATCCAGCTTAAACGTGAGGGTGCTGCCTCCTTTCATACCGTATTTTTCAAACTTTTTCTGTACCAGTTGAACAATCTTCATAGGATCCACATGGGTTTTCTCGGCAAACTCAATTTTTCCTGAGGACGCACCAGCATCGACTTTGGTTACCCCGAGCGCGGTACATTTTTGTTTGAGACGGGTTTGCTTGAATAGGTTTTTCAAGGGCTCCGGCAAGAGCCCGTACCGGTCGATGATTTCCGTGCGCAGATCCACCAGTTCATCGGATGTTCCTGCGCCGGCGATGCGTTTATAGAGAATGAGACGTGAATGCACATCAGGAAGGTAGTCGTCCGGTATCAGTGCCGGAATGCGCAAATTAATCTCCGCTCCCGCATTTGAGGATGGTTCCAGGGAAATATCCTGCCCCTTCTGAATGGATTTTACTGCTTGATCGAGTAATTCCATATACAGCGAATAACCAATGTTCTGTATCTGGCCGCTCTGTTCTTCGCCCAGTAACTCGCCTGCGCCACGAATTTCCATATCGTGTGTCGCCAGGGTAAAACCCGCGCCAAGATCCTGAGCAGCGCTGATCGCTTCCAGTCGCTTTTCTGCATCTTTGGTTAGCGATTTTGGGTGGGGTGTCAGGAGGTAAGCGTAAGCCTGGTGATGAGAGCGACCAACACGCCCTCGCAGCTGGTGCAGCTGTGCCAGACCAAACTTGTCAGCGCGATCGATAATAATCGTGTTGGCGCTGGGAATGTCGATACCGGTTTCGATGATTGTGGTGCACACCAGCACATTGAACTTTTTATGGTAAAAATCAGACATAATCTGCTCAAGTTCCCGCTCCCTCATTTGCCCATGGGCCACGCTTACTCGAGCTTCGGGTACCTGCGCAGCGATTTCTGCCGCGGTTTTTTCGATGGACTTCACTTCGTTGTGCAGATAAAACACCTGGCCGCCGCGCAGAATTTCCCGCAGTATGGCTTCTTTGGTCAGGGCAGTTTCGCTTTGCCGTACGAAGGTTTTTACGGATAATCGTTTCGCAGGCGGCGTGGCGATAATGGATAAATCCCGGATTCCCCCCATGGCCATATTCAGCGTTCTGGGAATCGGCGTGGCGGTCAATGTTAGGATATCGACTTCCGCTCTCAGGGCTTTGATGCGCTCTTTTTGCTGGACACCAAACCGGTGTTCCTCGTCGATGACCAACAGGCCCAGATTCTTGAACCGGATATCCCCCTGGAGCAGCTTGTGTGTGCCGACGATGATATCCGTGCGACCGGTGGAGAGATTTTTCGTAACCTGGCTGGACTCTTTTCCTGTTTTAAATCGGGAAAGTACTTCAATTTTGATGGGAGTTTCGGCGAAGCGGTCTTTGAAGGATTCATAATGCTGTTGGGCTAGCAACGTTGTCGGTGCAAGAATGGCCACCTGTTTTCCTGAATACGTGGCGAGAAATGCTGCTCGCATGGCGACTTCTGTTTTCCCGAAGCCAACGTCGCCACACACCAGGCGATCCATAGGGCGATCCGACAACATATCCGCTTCAATGGCTTCGATGGCGGTGAGCTGGTCGGCAGTTTCTTCAAACGGGAAGTTGTCACAAAACTGCTCGTAACTGTCGTCGGGTGAAGCAAAGCTGAATCCTTTTCGCGCTTCTCGTTTGGCATACACTTCCAGCAATTCAGCGGCAGTGTCGCGAATCTTTTCCATCGCCTTTTGTTTGGCCGTTGTCCACTTATCGGTACCCAGTTTGTGGAGCGGAGCCAGGTCGTTGTCTGTACCACTATACCGCGAGATCAGGTGCAGTGAGGTCACAGGCACATAGAGTTTGGCCTCATTGGCGTACGACAGCGTGAGAAATTCCGTTGCGTGTCCGTCTATTTCGATCGTCTGAAGGCCCTGATACCTGCCAACACCATGATCGATATGAACCACGGGTGCTCCCAGAGTTAGCTCCGTCAGGTTTTTTACGATGGCGTCGCTTTGATCTGCCGCTTTTTTTCGTCGTCGAACCTGGGCCACCCGCTGGCCGAAGAGCTGCGCTTCTGCAATGATGCCAATGCGTTGCGCCGGCACGATGCAGCCGTGTTCCAAGGGCCAGATGGCGAGCGAAACGGCGGTTGAATCCGCGTTGTTTCGATGCTGGAGAAAGCTTGCCCAATCGTCCACTTCGTTAAACGGCAGGTGGTGTTTTTTGAACAGTTCCATCAGCGCTTCTTTGCGTCCTGCCGATTCTGCGCAAATCAATGTGGAGGTCGAGTGCTTTTCAATGAACTGCTTGAGACCGATCAAAGGATCAGCAAGTTTGTGGTTGATTGCGATATCAGCGACAGGCTGGCAGCCGAAATCCTGCCCTTGATCTTTGTTGGTCTCGGGAGTAGCTGCATCATTAGCTACTTTAAAACCCGGGCGAGGCTTCAGCTCGGAGAAAAACTGATCTACCGGTAGAAACACTTCATCCGGTGTCAGAATGGGTCTGAGGCGATCATAGCGCCGATCTTCAAAGCGTTGCCTAATCTCGTCCCAAAAGTGGTTTGCTGCCGAGTAAACATCCGCAAGTTGAACGACGATGGTGTCCTTGGGCAAATAGTCGAATATTGTCGACAGTTCATCATAAAAAAGGGGGAGGTAATATTCCACACCCAGAGGCTTGATGCCGGAGCGGATATCCTGATAGAGCGGGCTTTCTTTCGGGCAGTCAGGAAAGCGCTCATGCCAGCGCGTGATAAATGCCTTTCTGGACTCTGCATCAAAGGGAAATTCGTTCGCAGGCAGCAGCGAGACGGCTTGGACTTTCTCAACGGAACGCTGTGATTCCGGATCAAAAGAACGCAGCGTCTCGATCTCGTCATCGAACAATTCGATGCGATAGGGCACTTTGCTGCCCATGGGAAACACGTCAATGATGGAGCCACGAACGGTGAACTCTCCATGTTCGTAGACAGTTTCTACATTCTGGTAGCCTGCGGACTCAAGCTCTTCCCGGTAACTCTGGACATCCAGTCGTTTACCGACCTCAAGCACCAAAGACAAAGCTCTGAGGTGCCGCGCAGGAGCCAATCGATGGAGCAACGTGCCGACAGGTACGATGAGCACGCCCTGCTGCGCTTTGTTTAACTGGGACAGCGTATAAATACGGGTGGATATGATGTCCTGATGGGGTGAAAACAAGTCGTAGGGAAGCGTCTCCCAATCGGGCAGAGACAGCGTTTCAATCGGTGTTTCCCGGCCCAGAAAAAACCGGGCTTCAGATTCGATTTGCCGTGCCTGCTCCATGTCTTTGGCAATAACAAGATGCAGCTTTTGCGTGCTCAGCGCGCTTTCTGCGACCAGCAGGCCACGGGCCGGGCCGGTCAGGCCGGAGATAAATGATTGATTGTTCTCACGAAAATCGTTAATGGTGAAGAGTTTCGGGGGTGCTGAGTGCTGTGATGGCATGTGGCTCGGATTTATCGTCGTGTACTAGGAGCGCGACATTTTAGCCGCTGCCCTGATGGTTGTCACATGGTTGGGTACGAAATTTTACGTTAAAAATTTGCCTAAACGTCGTCATATTTGGATAATGTGCGCCCAATTTTATCGTGCAATCTGAGAGGGTGCAAAAGTGACTCAGGATTTGAAAGACACTAACTTTACAGACTGGAAAGAACGCGAAGCGGTTGCGGAATCCATGATTCCCCTCATCGGTCGTCTCTATCGACAGAACAATGTCGTCACTTCCATCTACGGTCGTGCGCTGATCAATCAGTCCGTGATTGGGATTATCAAGGCACATCGATTTGTGCGTCAGGTTGAGCATCAGGAACTCTCAGTGCACGACACCTACCCCATGCTCAAAATTCTGGATGAGTTAAAGCTGGGTCATGCGCACGTTGACATCGGCAAGCTGGCCATTACCTATAAAAAGGAGGGCGCTGGCCAGTCTCTGGAAGACTTTCTGAAAAGCCAGTTGGCTCCTGTCGTAGGGCAGTTCGATGAGGAAGCCAGCAAGCGAGCCGAGCAGGAAACCAAAGATGTGGTTCTTTACGGTTTTGGTCGAATCGGCCGTCTCCTCGCGCGTATCATGATCGAGAAGGCGGGCGGAGGTAACAACCTGCGCCTGCGAGCCATTGTTGTCAGAGAGGGCGGTGCGGAAAATGATCTCGAAAAACGTGCCAGTCTGCTGCGTCGGGACTCTGTGCATGGTTCATTCAATGGCACCATTTCTGTGGATGAAGAAAACAGCGCAATCATTGCCAACGGTAACTACATCAAAGTGATCTATTCCGACGGTCCGGATCAGGTAGACTACACCAGCTATGGCATCGACAATGCCATTGTGATCGATAACACGGGCAAATGGCGTGACGAGAAAGGCCTGGGCCTGCACTTGAAGTCCAAGGGAGTCAGTCGGGTCCTGTTAACTGCGCCTGGTAAAGGTGATATCAAGAACATCGTTTTTGGCATCAACAATGACATGATCACGGCAGAGGACAAGATTCTTTCTGCAGCGTCCTGTACGACCAATGCAATCACGCCGGTCCTGAAGGCGATTTATGATGAGTTTGGCATTGAAACCGGTCACGTGGAGACAGTGCACGCTTATACCAACGATCAAAACCTGATTGATAACTACCATAAAGGCAGTCGTCGTGGTCGCAGTGCACCGCTGAACATGGTGTTGACTGAGACAGGAGCGGCCAAGGCAGTGGCGAAAGCTTTGCCGGAAATGGCGGGCAAATTGACCGGTAACGCCATCCGCGTACCAACGCCAAATGTGTCCATGGCAATTTTGAACCTGACATTGGACAAAGTCACCAGCCGTGAGGAAATCAACAACTATCTTCGTGAAACGGCGTTGCATTCCAATCTTCAGAAGCAAATTGATTTCGTTAATTCGCCTGAAGTGGTTTCTTCTGACTTTGTCGGCTCTCGTCATGCAGGCATCGTCGATGCGCAGGCAACCATCGTGAACGGTAACAAGTTGGTACTCTATGTGTGGTATGACAACGAGGCAGGTTATAGTGCTCAGGTGGTACGTATCGTGAATCAGATGGCTAATGTTTCGTACCCCGCATTTCCAGGGACAAACTAAGATTAGTTAGCCGCTACTTAATCTGGATCAATGAAAACCCGACAGGCGTTTGCTTGTCGGGTTTTTTATTTGCATTCGCAGATCTGGTCTAGACTGATAGGGTTGGAATTCGTTTGTTTAAATGCGTCACATTTGTGGAAATAAAAACAAAGCCTCTTTATAATTGGTGCGTTTTTTTGGTACGCCAATTCCATGCCACAATGTTGTTTTTGTTTGTGCATTGGGAGCTGAGATTTTTCATTTTTGAAGAATTAAATAGCGAACGAAAACAAAGTGACGATTGGCGGAAAATTCATTTCTTAAAATCTAGGCGGGGCGAATGATTAAAATTCAAAAAGGCCTTGATCTGCCCATTAACGGTGCGCCTGAACAGTCCATTTCGAAAGGTAATCCAGTTAACCGCGTTGCGCTGGTTGGCTTTGACTACCATGGCATGAAGCCAACGATGTCTGTGCAGGTGGGAGACCGCGTTAAGAAAGGTCAGGTGCTGTTCCAAGACAAAAAAATCCCGGGCGTAAAGTTTACTGCGCCTGCTGCCGGTGTGGTGGCCGAAATCAATCGTGGTGAAAAGCGGGTTTTCCAATCGATTGTGATTGAAGTCGAAGGTGACGACGCCGTTGAGTTCAAAAAGTACAGTGTTGACCAGTTAGGTTCAATTCCACGTGAAGAAGTCGTGGAAAATCTGGTGGAATCCGGGATGTGGACCACAATCCGTACCCGGCCATACAGCAAAACGCCAGAGCTGGATGCGGTGCCGAACTCCATTTTCGTCACAGCAATGGATACCCATCCACTGGCGGCCGACCCTGAAGTGATCATCCGAACGGAGATTGATGCGTTCAATCACGGGTTGACGGTTTTATCTCAGTTGACTCAGGGTAAGGTGTTTGTGTGTGTCCGGAATGAAGGGCAACTCAACGTTGAAACGGCAACCTTCATCGAGAAGAAAAAATTCTCTGGCCCGCACCCTGCAGGCAATGTAGGAACACACATCCACTTCATTGACCCTGTGCATGCCCATAAGTCCGTTTGGACCGTAGGCTATCAGGATGTCATCGCCATCGGTAAATTGTTTGTTACCGGTGAGCTCTATACGGATCGTGTGGTGGCACTCGCCGGTCCGCGTGTCAACAAACCCAGATTACTCACCACACAGGTTGGGGCAGACTTGTCCCAGCTTACGCAGGGTGAACTGGATACGTCGTCCGATAATCGCGTGATCTCCGGTTCCGTGTTTGGTGGTCGAACCGCAAAAGGTGCCGTGAGCTATCTCGGGCGCTTTGCAAATCAGGTGACAGTGCTGAAGGAAGGTAATCAGCGTGACTTTATGGGCTGGCTGTCGCCTGGTGCCGACCGGTTCTCTACGATGAATATCTATTTGTCCAAGCTGACCAGTGGAAAACTGTTTGACTTCACTACCAACACGAATGGCAGCGATCGTGCCATGGTACCTGTGGGAATGTACGAAGAAATCATGCCTCTGGATATTCTTCCCACGCAATTGTTGCGCTCACTGATTGTGGGTGATACCGATATGGCGCAAAAATTGGGCTGTCTGGAGCTGGATGAAGAAGATCTGGCACTGTGTACTTTCGTGTGTCCCGGAAAATACGAATATGGTCCTATCCTGCGGGATAACCTGACGCGTATTGAGAAGGAGGGTTGATCATGGGTTTGAGACAAATTCTGGATAAAATGGAGCCTCACTTTGAGAAAGGGGGCAGATACGAAAAGTGGTACGCGTTGTATGAAGCGGCAGATACCATTTTTTATTCACCCAGCTCGACAACAAAAACCACAGCGCATGTTCGTGACGGTATCGACCTGAAGCGCATCATGATCACAGTGTGGTTCTGTGCGTTCCCGGCCATGTTTTACGGCATGTACAACCTGGGTTTTCAAGCCAACAGTGCGCTGGCGGCAAATCCTGAACTGATGGCAGCCTGGGGGCAGGATTGGCACCACGTGCTGATTTCCTGGTTCGCCGGAAATAACCCTGGCAGCTTGTGGGATAATTTGGTTTACGGTGCCATGTACTTTGTGCCCATTTATGCCGTGACGTTTGTGGTCGGCGGATTCTGGGAAGTACTGTTTGCCATGGTGCGTGGTCACGAAGTTAACGAAGGTTTCTTTGTGACCTCAATCCTGTTTGCATTGATCGTGCCGCCGGACATTCCATTGTGGATGGTGGCTTTGGGCATCTCCTTTGGTGTGGTTATCGGCAAAGAAGTATTCGGAGGAACGGGTAAAAACTTCCTCAACCCGGCTCTGACGGGGCGTGCTTTCCTCTTCTTTGCTTACCCTGCCAGCATGTCTGGTGATGCTGTCTGGACTGCAGTGGACGGATTCAGTGGCGCTACCATGCTGAGCATTGCCCAAACGGGTGGTATTGAAGCACTGACAGCACAGCATACCTGGGTCGACAGCTTCTTTGGTTCAATGCAAGGTTCTATCGGTGAGACTTCAACCTTCGCCATTCTGATCGGTGGCGCTGTGTTGTTGCTTACAAAGATCGCCTCCTGGCGCATCGTTTCCGGTGTATTGATTGGGATGGTAGCGACTTCGCTGCTGTTTAACATGATTGGTTCCGAGACGAATCCAATGTTTGGTATCACGCCAGCCTGGCACTTTGTACTGGGCGGATTTGCGTTCGGTATGATCTTTATGGCGACGGACCCTGTGTCTGCCTCCATGACCAATACCGGGAAGTGGATTTTTGGTGCATTGATCGGTGTGATGGTGGTATTGATTCGCGTCGTGAATCCGGCCTTCCCGGAAGGCATGATGTTGGCGATTCTGTTTGCTAACCTGTTTGCGCCGTACATTGACCACATGGTCGTGCAGGCCAATATCAAGAGGAGATTGGCTCGTGTCTAGTAAAAACGATTCAATTCAGAAAACCGTACTCGTTGCTTTCCTTCTGTGTGTGGTGTGCTCTGTCATCGTTGCGGCTTCTGTGGTTATCCTGAAGCCAATACAGGAAAAGAACAAAGCGCTTAACCTGAAGGAAAACATCCTGGTCGCTGCCGGTCTGTTGAAAGCAGGCTCCGGTAAGCAAGCCATCGAAAGCACTTTCGAGAAAATTACCCCGAAACTGGTTGACGTATCCACTGGGGAATACGTGACCGTGGACGCGGTAAACAGAAAAGATATCAATAACTACGACCAGAAAAAGGCATCAAAAGATCCGAAATTGTCCGTCGTTATTGATGGTGAGAAAGACATCGCTACGATCAAACGCAGAGCCAAATACGCCAAGGTGTATGTTTTGGAAGAAGCGGGCAAAATTGAGCGAATCATCCTTCCGGTCAAAGGCTACGGACTCTGGTCCACGCTGTATGGCTTTATCGCTCTGGAAGGTGACGCTAATACAATCGTAGGATTAGGCTTTTATGAGCACGCCGAGACGCCCGGATTGGGTGGTGAGGTGGATAACCCGAACTGGAAAGCGCAATGGCCAGGCAAGAAGGTGTATGACCTGGCACAAAGCCCGGAACCCCGTATTAAACTCGTGAAAGGGGTGGTAGATCGTAATAGTCCCGACGCGATATATGGTGTCGATGGTCTGTCCGGTGCGACTTTGACGAGTAATGGCGTTTCCAACCTGCTGCGATTCTGGCTGGGAAGTGACGGTTTCCAGAAGTATCTGGATAAAATGCGGAAGGAGGCATAATCATGTCTGAGATGTCAAACAAGAAACTACTTGTTGATCCGATTTTCAACAATAACCCTATCGCATTACAGATCCTCGGGATTTGTTCTGCGCTCGCCGTGACAACCAGCTTGAACCTGTCCATTGTTATGGGTATTGCTGTGTGTCTCGTAACCGCGTTTTCCAATCTGTCCATCTCATTGATTCGGTCTCAGATTCCATCGAACATCCGGATTATCGTACAGATGACCATCATTGCCTCACTGGTTATCGTGGTTGATCAGATTTTGCGGGCTTATGCCTATGAAATCAGCAAACAGTTGTCTGTGTTTGTCGGTCTGATTATTACCAACTGTATCGTTATGGGACGAGCGGAAGCTTTTGCCATGCAGAATCCACCCATGAAGAGCTTTATTGATGGTATCGGAAATGGCGCGGGTTACGCGGCCATTTTGATTGCTGTCGCCTTCGTTCGTGAGTTGTTTGGTGCTGGTAAGCTTTTCGGGGCTGTCATTGTTCCCACGGTGAATGATGGCGGATGGTACGTACCCAACGGGTTACTGCTATTGCCGCCCAGTGCGTTCTTCCTGATTGGTTTGATTATCTGGGGCTTGCGTGCCTGGAAGACGGATCAGGTGGAAGCGCCGGACTATAAAATGTCGGCACACAAAGTCAGGGAGGCATTCTGATGGAGCATTATATTAGTCTGTTGGTAAAAGCCATTTTTGTTGAGAACATGGCACTGGCGTTCTTTTTGGGGATGTGTACTTTCCTCGCATTGTCCAAAAAGATGGAAGCGGCGAGCGGCTTGGGTATTGCAGTTGTCGTTGTGTTGACCGTCACGGTTCCTGTTAACAACCTGATCTACACCACGTTCCTTAAAGACGGCGCGCTGGCATGGGCTGGCTTCCCGGAAGTGGATTTGAGCTTCCTGGGATTGTTGACCTACATCGGCGTGATCGCCGCTCTCGTACAGATACTGGAAATGGTGCTGGATAAGTACTTTCCGGATCTGTATAACGCGCTGGGTGTGTTTTTGCCCTTGATTACGGTGAACTGTGCAATCATGGGGGCATCTCTCTTCATGGTTGAGCGGGATTATAATTTTGGTGAAAGTGTGGTCTACGGCTTTGGTGCAGGCACTGGATGGGCTTTGGCGATTATCGCGTTGGCGGGAATTCGTGAAAAGCTTAAATACAGTGATGTACCGGATGGCTTGCGTGGGCTGGGCATCACCTTTATCACCGTAGGTTTGATGTCCCTTGGCTTCATGTCATTTTCAGGCATCTCTCTGTAAGTTTGGCGAAAATAAAGAGTAGGTAACAACATGAATGCAGAAATTATCTTAGGCGTTGTCATGTTTACCGTCATAGTCCTTTCTTTGGTGGCTGTGATTTTGGTAGCCCGAGCCAGACTGGTGAGTTCGGGGGATGTGACAATTGAAGTAAATCATGATCCGGAGCACGCAATTTCAACCCCGGCCGGGGGAAAGTTGCTTCAATCTCTGTCGAATGAAGGTATTTTCCTTTCTTCTGCCTGTGGGGGCGGCGGAAGCTGTGCCCAGTGTAAGTGTAAAGTGTTTGAAGGTGGTGGCTCCATGCTGCCGACCGAGCAGGCGCACTTTACCAAGCGGGAAGAAAAGGAAGGCTGGCGATTGGCTTGTCAGGTGCCGGTCAAACAGAACATGAAGATTGAAGTACCGGAAGAAGTATTCGGTGTCAAGAAGTGGACCTGCACGGTGCGCTCCAACCATAACGTGGCAACGTTTATCAAGGAGCTGGTGTTGGAGTTGCCCGAGGGTGAAAACGTAGACTTCCGCGCGGGTGGTTATGTGCAGTTGGAAGCACCGGCGCATGAAGTGGACTACAAAAACTTCGAGATCGAAGAGGAGTACCGCGGCGATTGGGACAAGTTCGATTTGTGGAAGTACAAATCCGTCGTGAAGGAAACGATTATTCGTGCTTACTCCATGGCGAACTACCCCGAGGAAAAAGGCATTGTGAAGTTCAATATCCGTATTGCTTCGCCCCCGCCTGGCACCAGTTTTCCTCCGGGGCAAATGTCTTCCTATGTGTTTAACCTGAAACCGGGCGATACGATTGACGTATATGGTCCGTTTGGAGAGTTTTTCGCGAAGGAAACCGATCACGAGATGGTGTTTATCGGCGGTGGCGCGGGTATGGCGCCTATGCGGTCGCATATTTTTGATCAGTTAAAGCGCATCCACAGCAAACGGAAAATGTCTTTCTGGTATGGTGCGCGTTCCATGCGGGAAATGTTCTATCAGGACGAATACGATGAGCTGGCCAAGGAAAATGACAACTTCAAGTGGCATATCGCCCTGTCAGATCCCCAGCCAGAAGACAATTGGACCGGATACACCGGATTCATTCATAACGTCCTCTATGAGAACTACCTGCGCGACCACCCGGCACCAGAAGATTGTGAGTACTACATGTGTGGGCCACCGATGATGAATGCCGCTGTGATCAAAATGCTGAAAGATTTGGGTGTGGAAGATGAAAATATCCTGCTGGATGATTTTGGTGGTTAAGTAAGCCTTTGCGTGAAGTAAGCCCAAGGTGGTGGAAACCACGCCTACAACCAGCCATAGCCATGATTGTCATCCTGGTTATGGCTGGATGTTCCTCTGATGAGCAGGCGATTTTTGCTCTGTCCGGCCCCACCATGGGCACGACGTATAATATTAAGCTCGTATTACCCAGTAACGCGAATCAGCAGACGTTGGATTTGTTACAACAAAAGATCCAGCAGGCCATGCACCAGGTAGATAGCCAAATGTCTACTTACAAAAATGACTCCGAGCTATCACAATTTAATACATCTCCCGTTGGGCAATGGTTTGCCTTAACCCGCAGCACGTTCCATGTCATCAAGTCTGCGCAATTGCTGAGTGAGCGCTCAAATGGTGCGTATGATGTGACTGTTGGGCCTCTGGTAAACTTGTGGGGCTTCGGTCCTCAAGCTCGGCCACTGCAAGCGCCCACGCCGGAAGAAATTGCAGAGGCGAAGGAACGTGTGGGCTATCAGTTTTTGGAGATGAATGATGATGAAGTCATGATTCGAAAAAACAAGGCGGTCATCCTGGATCTCTCCTCGATTGCAAAAGGCTACGGCGTTGATGCAGTTGCGGACGTATTGCTGAAATCCGAGGTTACTGACTTTCTGGTGGAAATTGGCGGGGAGCTTAGAGCATCGGGTCTGAAACCCGGCGGGAAGCCCTGGCGATTGGCCATTGAGTCACCGGAAACTGAGCAGCGTAAGGTGTTTAAGGCGATTTCAGTAAACAATGCTGCTGTGGCCACCTCCGGTGATTATCGAAATTACTATGAAGAGGAGGGTATACGCTATTCTCACACCATTGATCCGGAGACAGGAAAGCCGGTAACTCATCGACTCGCGTCAGTGACGGTGATTGACCCTTCCTGCATGATGGCGGATGCCATGGCCACCATGTTTATGGTCATGGGAGAGGAACATACGTATGCCTATGCAGTCCAATATGATGTAGCGGTATACTTGATATACCGTGATGAAACTGGCTTTAAAACGCGTTATTCGCCAGCATTTGAACCCTATCTAGCAAATTGAGGTGCTCCAATGACTACATTTTTAATTGTTTTTGCCGTCATGGCCATATTTGTGATCGCGATGTCTGTGGGGGTTATTTTAGGGAGAAAGCCTATCGCGGGTTCGTGCGGTGGAATGAAAAAACTGGGTATGGATGTCGCCTGTGAAATTTGTGGTGGTGACGAGAGCAAATGCGAAAAAGAGAATCAGAAAAAGCAACAGACGGATGAGTTGGGCTATGACGCGATGAGCAATAAGCAATAGTTGCCCGCTTTACCGATTGATTAAATACAATATCGAAAATTAGATACGCAGTTCGAATAGGGATTGTTGTGTTCATTTTGTTTGGAGTGAGTTATGCCTGAGTTAAACTATGACGTTGTCGTGATCGGTGCAGGGCCAGCGGGGGAAGGCGCGGCAATGAGTGCCGCCAAAAATGGAAAGCGTGTTGCCATTATCGAAGATAAGCGACAGGTCGGGGGTAACTGTACACATCTGGGCACCATTCCGTCGAAAGCACTCAGGCATGCAGTCAAGCAAATCATTACTTTCAACACCAACAATATGTTCCGTGACATTGGTGAACCTCGTTGGTTTTCGTTTCCCAATGTGCTTCAAAGTGCGGCAAAGGTGATGGGTAAGCAGGTGAAGCTGCGCACGCAATTTTATGCTCGAAACAAAGTGGATCTGTTTACCGGAAAAGCCTACTTTCTCGATGCGAACCGGATTGAAATCAAGGGAAATGCTTCAAGTCAGGAAGTCATTACGGCGAAGCATTTTGTGATTGCGACCGGGTCTCGGCCGTATCTCCCGCCTGCGATTAACTTTAATCACCGCCGTATCTACAACAGCGATTCAATTTTATCCCTCAGTCATACGCCTCGCACGATGATTATTTATGGCGCGGGCGTTATTGGTTGCGAGTATGCATCGATTTTTGCAGGACTGGGGGTGAAGGTTGATCTGGTTAACCCAGGAAGTCGCTTGCTCTCTTTTCTGGACGATGAAATTTCTGACGCGTTAAGTTATCACCTGCGAAACAACGGTGTACTGGTTCGCCATAATGAAGAATTCGAATCCGTTCATGGAGAAGAGCATTCGGTTGTTCTGGAAATGAAGTCCGGTAAGAAAATCAAAGCAGATGCGTTCCTGTGGTGTAATGGGCGTACCGGCAATACTGACCATATGGGGCTTGAAAACATTGGTTTGGAGGCCAATTCGCGCGGACAGCTGAAAGTGGATGAGCACTACCGAACAGAACTGCCTCATATCTATGCTGCCGGGGATGTGATCGGGTGGCCCAGCCTGGCAAGTGCCGCGTACGACCAAGGACGAGCGGCCTCGTCAGATTTTCTGGATGATGGCAATTGCCAGTTTGTGAATGATGTGCCAACAGGTATTTATACGATACCGGAAATCAGCTCGGTCGGGCTGACGGAAAGCCAGCTGACTGAGGCGAAAGTACCGTATGAGGTCGGACAGGCATTCTTCAAAGATCTGGCGCGTGCGCAAATTACCGGTGAGGCGGTTGGCATGCTGAAGATTCTCTTTCATCGAGAAACCCGCCAGATTCTGGGTATACACTGTTTTGGCGACCAAGCGGCGGAAATCGTACACATCGGCCAGGCAATTATGAAGCAGCCGGGTGAGCTGAACTCGCTGGATTACTTCTTAAATACCACGTTTAACTATCCCACGATGGCGGAAGCGTATCGTGTGGCTGCATTGAATGGCCTGAATCGTATTTTTTAGTCAGGCGCTAAGCCTGTGGCAAAGTGCTGGTACATGCTCGTCGGGTAGTCAGTGATCACGCTGTCTACCCCCGCACAGCGCAGCTTCTCAGCGATGCCAAGCTCGTTCACCGTCCAGGCGGATACATGCAAATGGCGGTCATGGGCGTGATTGATCAACCGACGGGTAAGCAGCTGATATCGAGCACACAAATAAGTACAGCCCAGACCGACTGCACGCTTTACCGGGTCCGGAAATCGGTGTTCTGCGACCAGCCCGGTTTGAATTGACGGGGCAACCTGCCTGAGTCGTTTAAGTACCTTCGAGTCGGACGAGGTCACGCGCACGCGCTGGTATAAATCCCTTTCCGCAAACAACAGCACCAGTTCTGAACACAACTTCAATAACCGTGTGCGACGATCTGTTTTTACCTCAAACTGAAACGTACAGGCCTCTGGCGTGCAATTCAAAACATCCTCCAGAGCGGGAATTCCCTGAAATACGGGCCAGCCCGCCACGTTTTTCCGCGCATCCATTTTACTCAGCTCTTTGCGGGTATAGGAGGCAATGTGACCACGATTTCCCGTGGTGCGTGTGACCGTGGGATCGTGAAGTACCATCAACTGGCCATCTTTGGATAATTGTACGTCCAGTTCAAAGTGCAGAATGCCCGCTGCAACGGCCAACTGGAAACCCGAAAGTGTGTTTTCCGGCGCTTCAGCACGTGCACCTCGATGTCCAATGATGATCAAGATTTGGCGTCCTCGTCAGGGGCTGCGTAGATGGCTTTTCGCTTTAGATACACCTCGTGGCACAGGGTCATATCTTCAACAAATTTTGGCAGTTCGTGCATCAATAATGCCTGAGGGCCATCTACAAGTGCGTCGGTTGGATTAGGGTGGAAGTCAATGAGCACCATGTTTGCGCCGCTGATGACCCCTTGGGCGGCCGCATGGACCACATCGAGAATGTTATTTGGGTCTGCGTCGCGTGATCCGACGGAGTGGGACGGGTCAACACATACGGGCATGCGGGTGAGTCGTTTGATGACCGGCACATGGGCAAAGTCCACGAGGTTCCGGTGTGGTTTACCTGCGTCACTTTTCATACCACGTAGACAAAAGATGACTTTGGAATTGCCCTCACTGGCCAGATACTCGGCAGCATTCAAAGACTCGTTCAGGGTAATGCCGAACCCTCGTTTCAGCAGCACCGGAAAGTCTTTCTGCCGGCCAATCGCCTTGAGCAGCTCGAAGTTCTGGGTGTTTCGCGTGCCAATCTGCAACATCACACCGGTAGGATTGCCTGTGGCGCGAAGTGAGTCGTAGATTTCTCCGATGTGTGCTTCGTGGGTGACCTCCATGGCAATTACTTTTATGCCATATTTTCCCGCGAGCTCAAATACCCAGGGTAAACAATCCTTGCCATGCCCCTGGAAAGAGTAAGGATTCGTTCGAGGTTTGTACGCTCCCATGCGCGTGCAGTTGAGACCATTGTCCTTGAGGGCGCGCATCATGGTTTCCACATTTTTGGGATTGTCTACGGCACACAGCCCGGCAAACAGGTTCAGATTTTCCTGACCGAACTGAACGCCATTGTATTCAAAACCACTCACCCGGTTTTCATATTTGTGTCGCCCCAGTATGCGGTACTCTTCGGAAATCCGGATCACTTTTTCAACGCCGGGCAGTGCGGCAACCTGATCAATATCCAATGTGTGGGTGTCGCCGAGCAGGTAAATCTCTGTCAGCAGTTGCTGTTTTCCCTGAACCTGATGAATCTTGTGGGTAATACCTGGGAATTTCTCGATGAACTCAAAAATATTTTTGTACTCGCCAGACACTGGCGTGATTTCAGGGCCAAGAATAATCAGCATAAGGGAGTCCTTCTCGATCTGGGGCAGCGATCACTATTGATCTTTCAGTGTAGGCTATATCGGTCGTTTTTCTTGTGATTTGAGCTTCATTTGGATAAAGCCTGCATGATGCACGTAAATGAGATCGCACACTCGCCGGATAAAATGTTCTTCAAATTTACTTAACTCGTCGTCAGCATGGGCAACGTCCCACATCACCTCAACCAGCTGGAGCTTCTGTTCTTCAGAAAAAGTGTCATTGATGTGCCGCGTGAACTCATAGAGCGAAGTGGAGTCACTGGCCGAGCGCCGGGCCTGCGCCAGTACGGCGTGGACTGCCGCCTGATCCAGTCCATAGAGTTGCTGAGAAATTTCTTCAATTTTTTTCTCTTCACGCGTTTCAAACTGGTGATCTGCGTCGGCAAGAAGGTAAAGAAGACTCAGCGCGGATAAAACGGCGCTTTGACTCGACTCCGATTCTGTCACTTTTGGCTGGCAGATTTTGTCAATGGTGTTGAGCAGGGCTGAAATCATAGTGCGGTGTACTGTTGAATTTAAATCACTTTACGAAATCCTGACCAAAGTGTCGATAGAGGTTGTATTAAATGTGCTTAAGTCTATTCTAGAAATAAGGAATCCTCGGTGACGGCTCAGCGCGGAGTGTAACGAAATGGATATGATCTCAAGCCCGGAAAAATTTGAAATCTTTCCCTGGAATGTGCATTTCGAAGTGGGCATTGCCTGCCTGGATGATCAGCATAAAAAGCTGATGGATCTTATTAACGATGCAGCGTGGAGTTTGATTACAGAAACGGATGCTTCAAACCAACAATTGGCTCTGGATAATCTGCTGGATTACGCAAGATTTCACTTTCACTGTGAAGAACAAATCTGGTCTCGATATCTCAGCGAGAGTTCCCTTTATGCCAACCACCAGAAGCTGCACAATGACTTTTTTCTGCAAATTGATAAGTTTATTTTTGCCGATGGCCAGCGGCGCTATGATATCGAAGGATTGTTTGAGTTTTTAACCAATTGGTTGATTGTGCACATACTTCAATCAGATCGCTATTTTGCAACCGCGATTCTGGAAATTGAAAACTTTGGCTATAGCCTGCCAGATGCACAATCCAATGCCAAAAAGAAGATCCTGGCTTCCTCTGAAGTGCAAACGACCCTGGTTCAGCTGTATAACAAATTATGCAGCAGTGCGTTGCAGTTGAATCGGGAGGCTCATGCCCGTTTGGTCGCCGAGGAAAAGGTCAACAATCTCATTAAAGCTCAGGCAGAAAAAGAGCTTGAGCGTCAAGCGCTTGAGTATCAAGGGCAGTTGGAGTTTCTAGCCTATAATGACCCATTAACCGGTGCGCTGAATCGAAACGGCGTCCTGCAGGCATTGCTGACGTATTTGGGGCAGCAGACAGACCACGATAATGTGGCGGTTATTTCCATTGATTTGGACGATTTTGCGAAAAATAATACCCAGGTGGGCGTTGAAGGTGGGGATCGAATACTCGGGATGCTGGTGCGACGGTGGCAGGACGCCATAATGCCGGGCGGGCATCTGGCGCGTATCGGCGGTGATGAGTTTGTCGTTCTGGTGCGCGACACCGATCATGTAACATCCCAGTTATCTGCTTTACGGCTTTGTTTAAAGCGTGAGTTCGTGATTGATCACTGGCGTGTTTTACTGGATTTCACTGCGGGTATCTATGCCAAGGGGTTGGAGGACGAAGAGCATGAGCAGGATGCTGAGGGGTGTTTGCGATGTGCGGATTATGCTCTGTATCTGGCCAAGCGGGAAAACAAAGGTGCAGAGCGGTATTTTGACTCCAGTGAAGAACAGAAACGCCAAATCCGTATCCGCCAGATCAAACGGGTGAAAGCTGCCCTGGATGGAGATGAGCTGCAGCTGTTCTACCAGCCAAAAGTCAATATGCGCACCGGTAAGGTTGTCGGGGTTGAAGCGTTGTTGCGTTGGCATCATCCCACAGCGGGACTGCGTGCACCCGGCCAGTTTTTGCCCTATCTGGAAAACCACCCCTTTATGATTGATATTGGTGAATGGGCTATCAGGACAGCGTTAAAACAACTCGTGTTATGGGACTCCTTGGGGATTCATTTGCGGGTCAGCGTAAATATAGATACTATTCAGCTCCAGCATCCGGAATTTCCGAAAAAGCTCCGAAAGCTGCTGGCCGCCTATCCAAACGTGGATGCCTCGCGGCTGGAGTTGGAAGTATTGGAGTCGGTCGCCATTCAGGATATCGACGTGGCGGTTCACAACCTGGAAAAGTGCAAAGCACTGGGGGTGACCTTCTCGCTGGACGATTTTGGCAAAGGGTATTGCTCGCTCTCGTATTTACGACAGTTGCCGGTGGATACAATAAAAATTGACCAAGCCTTTGTCATCGAAATGTTCCGATATCCAAAAAACCTCTCCATTCTTGAAGGGATGGTCGCTCTGGCGCGGACGTTTGATCTGAAAATCATTGCAGAAGGTGTTGAAACCGTGGCTCATGGCAAGTATCTGGTCAACCTGGGGTGCGAGTTGGCCCAAGGGTACGAGATTGCCAAACCCATGCCAGGAGAGAACCTGCCGAACTGGATTGAAGCCTGGAAACCGGATGTTTTATGGTCCAATTCTGTGTTTCTGCGGCGGGAGGATATTCCTGCATTGATCGCACTCGTAGAAATAGAGCACCGGATTAAAATTAACAATGATGCGGAAGCCGGGCCAATGAATGGCGACCACACCTTTGCCAGTAAAAAACTGGAAAGCTGGCTACAGGAAATCAATGAACGGGAGGGGCGGATAGAGCCCGCCGTTAAAGACCGGCTGTCTTCCAATTACATCAAGCTGGTTGAACTGCTTTCGCCGGAGGATGTGTCGGAAGCGAATGTGAACGCACGCCTTGAAGCCCAGGAAGTCCTGGCCGATATCTCTGAAGACGTAGTGTACGTCATTGAAGGTAAAGTCGCAGCACGACGCTAAACCCTGCCTCCGCCGACCGTATTTTTCGTGTGCTTATTGGGGCAGACGTTGTATACTGGCGCTCTTGGGATAGAGTCATGAATGGAGAATTGAATGCGCGTCTTACCTGTACTGTCCATTGGTTTCGTCAGTGCTTTTTTACTTGCCGGGTGTGCCACTGAGAGCCATCGAGCCCTTGAGCCCCAAAAGGTGACCTCATACGGGACCTCCTATGTCGGCGAGCGTTCGACGCTGGTCGTCGGAAATTTCCAGAACAAGTCCAACTACATGCAAGGGCTGTTTTCGTCGGACGATGATCGATTGGGAAATCAGGCCAAGTCGATTCTCAAAACCCATTTGCAGCAGACCAATCGCTTTAATCTGGTGGACCGGGAAAACATGGACGCTTTGGCGCGCGAAGCTGCACTTGCCGGCGTCAATCAGAAGTTAACCGGTGCACGTTATGTGGTTGCGGGGAGCGTCACCGAGTTTGGCCGCAAAGAGGTGGGCGACAAGCAGCTCTTTGGCATTCTTGGGCGCGGCAAAGAGCAAGTCGCCTATGCCAAGGTAGCGCTCTCCATTGTGGACGTAAAAACCTCCGCGATTCTTTACACCACACAAGGTGCCGGGGAGTACGCGCTGAGCAATCGAGAGATTGTCGGCTTTGGAGGGACGGCCGGATACGACGCTACCCTGAATGGCAAAGTTTTGAACTTCGCCATCACGGAAGTGGTGAACAATTTTGTTCGTGACCTCGACAGTGGTGTTATTCGACTCAACTGATTTTTCCTCTCTCAACCAGGCAATCATTGATTGCCTGGCCGTTGTCCGGAAGCGTAATTGTGAAAATTTACCAACTATTCAGCATGTGTTTGCTGGTGCTTTTGGCTGGCTGTGCCGGTCATAAAAATCTGTATTACTGGGGGGAGTATGAGTCCGTATTACTGGATATGTACACAGATCCCGGTGAGGCAACCAATGAAGTTCAAATTCAGCGATTGAACGAAAGCATTCAATCCGCGCAGGACGTCAACATGGCGGTACCGCCGGGGCTGTATGCGCATCTGGGCATGATCTATGCGCGACAGGGAAATATGAAAGCGGCTATGCAGGCATTTGAAATGGAAAAAAATGTGTTTCCTGAGTCAGCCCTGTTCATCGATGGGATGGTAGAAAGGGCGAAGAAGAGGGTGAGTCAATGAGCAGTCGTATTCAGAAAAGGGTCTATGGTTCAAGGGTCTTTGGTTCCAGGGGCTATGGTTTGTTATTGTTCCTGTGGATTGCGCTGGTGACCGGGTGTGCTACACAACCTTTTGACTACTCCGCATTGAAGGCCGCCAATCCGCAGTCGATTCTGGTCATTCCGCCCATGAACAACTCGGTTGAGGTCAACGCGCCCTATATTTTCATTTCCTCGATTTCCTCAGCGCTGGCTGAAAAAGGCTACTATGTATTCCCTGTAGCGCTGGTTGACCAGTTTATGAAGGATAATGGTCTGCCGACACCGGCAGAAATGAATGCAGCACCCCTGGATAAGTTGCAATCCATATTTGGTGCTGATGCCGTGTTGTACGTGACGATTGATGACTGGGGGCAGCAATATCAGGTTCTGTCATCTGTCGCAGTTGTCTCATCCCATTGGCGTCTGGTGGATGCGCGTACTGGCCTGGAACTCTGGAGCGGTCGCGCCTATGCGCAGGAGTCTTCGGGAGATGGCGGTGGCGGGCTTGGCGGCATGCTGGTTTCTGCAGTAGTGACGCAGATCGCCGGCTCAATCAGCGATCCCACGCCCAGGCTGTCAAAAATAGCGACCTACTCAGCGGTGAACAACCAGCGAGTGGGATTATTGCCGGGACCCTATCTGCGGGCAAAAGGCCAGGCGCAGTAAGCGCCTGAACTTCGTCTCTGCGGTGTTTGCACCGATCAGGCGTGTTTGATGAGCTGCTCCAGGGCAATCTGATCTGCTGCAAAGCGCCGGATGCCATCGGACAGCTTGTCAGTAGCCATAGCATCTTCGTTCATCATCCATCGAAAGTCTGATTCTGACAACGGATCGGCCGTGGGTGTCTGAGTCTCTGTGGGTGTAAGCTTTCGTGCGAGACTGCCGCTGTCCGCATCCAATTGGGAAAGCAGGTCTGGGCTGATCGTCAGGCGGTCACAGCCTGCCAGTGCTTCAATTTCACCAACGTTGCGGAAGCTAGCGCCCATCACGACGGTCGCGTAGCCATGTTGCTTATAGTAGTTGTAGATGTTGGTGACTGAAACAACACCGGGATCTTCTTCCGGGGGATAGCTGTCTCGCCCTTCGTGCTGTTTGTACCAATCCAGAATGCGACCCACAAAGGGGGAGATGAGAAAGACACCGGCCTCCGCGCACGCTACCGCCTGTGCAAAGCTGAACAGCAAGGTCAGATTGCAATTAATACCTTCTTTTTCGAGCAGTTCCGCTGCACGGATGCCCTCCCAGGTTGAAGCGATTTTGATTAATACCCGAGACCGGGAGATGTCTTGTGCTTCATAGAGATCGACCAGTTTCCTGGCTTTTTCTATGGTACGCGCCGTATCAAATGACAGTCTGGCATCCACTTCTGTCGAAACCCGGCCGGGGATAACATCAAGAATTTCCTTGCCAATACGCACAGCGAGATAATCTGAAGCGCCGGCAAGCTGAGCGGCTTCAGCTTCGTACTGTTTCGCCGCCCATTCGCGAGCTTCCTTCAAGAGCGGTCGATAAGTGACCTGTTGCAGAGCTTTTAACAGGAGGGATGGATTGGTGGTTGCGTCCTGCGGCTGCCACTTCTTGATCATCTCCAGGTCGCCGGTATCGGCAACGACGGTCGTCATTTGGCTGAGTTGTGCGAGTTTTGATGGCATGATTGGTCCTTATATAGCGCGCTCAAGCGGAAGTACCTTCGCCACATCAGGCGGTCTCCGGTACTCGTCGCCTTATGTTAATAAGCAATGCACAGCAAAGCAATTGGCTGGTCGCATGTTTCGGTTTCTTGGTGTCGACGAGTATGCCAGAATGGGAGAAAAGGAGACGCATGATGAATACGATTGCTGCGAATATTGTGGATGTCGTGAAAAAACGTGTTTTTTTTGGACAGGTTCACCTGAGCGCCGGAAAGATAGACAAGGTGGTTGAGGTTGGCGAGGAAAGAGCGCGAGCGCCTTATCTCATCCCGGGTTTTGTGGATGCCCATGTACATATCGAAAGCTCCATGTTGATTCCTGATGAGTTTGCACGTGCGGCAATAGCACATGGCACGCTGGCGTCGGTGTCCGATCCGCACGAAATCGTGAATGTACTTGGGATGGAAGGTTTCCGATTTATGGTGGACCGCGCCAAACTGACGCCGTTCACGATCTTGTTCGGTGCGCCCTCCTGTGTACCTGCCACCGCCTTTGAAACCGCTGGTGCGGAGTTTACGCTGAACGATATGCGCGTGTTGCTTCATTCCGGTCAGGCGGGTTACGTTTCGGAAATGATGAACTTTCCCGGTGTACTCAATGATGATCCGGACGTGAAGGCGAAACTGAGCCTGGCGGAGGAGTTTGGTGTGCCTGTGGATGGTCATGCGCCCGGTTTGAAAGGCGATCGTGCTGCCAAATATGTACACGCCGGGATTTCCACGGATCATGAGTGCACCTCGCTGCAGGAGGCTGAAGATAAAATTGCCGCCGGTATGCACATTCTTATCCGGGAGGGGTCTGCAGCCAGGGATTTCAATGTGCTGCATCCCTTGCTCAAGACACATCCGCACTCGGTCATGCTCTGCAGTGATGACAAGCACCCCGATGACCTTCAGGTGGGTCACGTGAAAGACGAGGTGGTTCGTGCCATCAATTTAGGGTATGCCCTTATGGACGTGCTTCGAGCGGCAACCTTTAATCCAGTCAAACATTACGGTCTGTCGCTGGGTCTGCTCCAGGCGGGGGATTCCTTTGACGCCCTGTTGGTGGATAACCTGAAATCCTTCGCTGTGGAGACTGCATGGATTCAAGGGCAAGTTGTGGCGAAACACGGTAAGTGTCTGCTTGACAGTCAACCTGTGACGCCCATCAACCGCTTTGTAGCGTCGGAAGTCACTCCACAACAGTTACAGATACCGCACCCTGGGAGCCCCTGCCGGGTGATTCAGGTAAAAGAGGGAAGTTTGTATACCCGGAAAGTCATACGGCACGTCCCGGAAACGAATGGCTGGATTGCAGCGGATGCCTCGCAGGACATTGCGTTTCTTGTGGTGTTGAATCGTTATTCGGAGAGTGAGCCAGCGGTAGCGCTGGTCACCGGATTTGGCATACAGGATGGCGCGATTGCCAGTAGCGTTGCCCATGATTCGCACAACATCGTGGCTGTTGGGAGCAGTGCGGAACATCTGGCTACCGTGATTAATGAGGTCATTAAAACAGAAGGCGGGCTGGCAGCGGTGAATTCTGCCGGGGTGACATCGCTGCCACTGCCCATTGCCGGTTTGATGAGTGATCAACCGTGCGAAATAGTCGGGCCCCAATATAAGCAGATGAATGAACAGGCACGGAATCTGGGGAGCCCGTTGCATGCGCCGTTTATGACGCTATCATTTATGGCCCTGCTGGTGATTCCGGAACTTAAGCTCAGTGATCGCGGATTGTTTGATGGAACAAGTTTTCAGTTTTGTTCGCTGGCGGCGAGCACAGAGGAATTACCTGGGCCAACGCCTCCCTGACGACATCCGCGTCTGCGCCGGGTTTGTGTGCGTTATCGCTCAGATAGCGGCGGAAACGCTTGCCTCCCGGCTGCCCATGAAAAATGCCCAGAATGTGCCGGGTGATGTAGCCCAGTGATGTGCCGGTTTCCAGTTCCTGTTCAATGTAAGGCAGGTATTGTTCAACGATGTCGTGCCGGGTCCTGGTTACTTCGGGCTGCCCATAAATCTGTTGGTCGACGGAATGAAGTATCCAGGGGTTCTGGTAGACTTCACGGCCCAACATGACGCCATCCACCTGTTCCAGGTGTGCCTGACAGGCTTGAATTGAATTAATACCGCCATTGATAATAATTTCCAGGGATGGAAAATCCTGTTTCAATGCGTACACACGGTCATAGACCAATGGCGGTATGCTGCGATTTTCTTTGGGGCTCAGGCCCTGAAGGATCGCTTTTCGCGCATGCACGATAAATGTTTCGCAACCAGTTTCCGCGACGTTTTCCACGAACCCCTTAAGCAATGGGTAGCTGTCCTGATCATCAATACCGATCCGATGTTTCACTGTCACCGGAAGGCCTGTTGCTGAACGCATGTGCTGCACACAACGGGCGACCAGGGACGGGTGCGCCATTAAACAAGCGCCAATCATGTTGTTTTGCACGCGATCGCTTGGGCAGCCGACATTCAGGTTTATCTCAGCGTATCCCCATTGCTCCGCCAGCTCGGCACACTTCGCCAGTTCATCCGGATTGCTGCCTCCCAACTGAAGCGCCAGCGGATGCTCCTGCGCAGAATATCGGAGAAAGCGTTGAGCATCACCATACAACAAGGCGCCCGTTGTCACCATCTCGGTATAGAGCACTGCGCGCCTGGAGAGCAGGCGACAGAAATACCGAAAGTGACGATCCGTCCATTCCATCATGGGGGCAACGGAGAAGCGGCGCTCCAAGGGAGCTTGTGGTATTCGAATTTCAGACATGACGAGTGAGGTGTTACTGCAACCGGAAATGGGCGAAAGAATAACCAAAAAATGGGTGTTTTGCGAGTTTAAGCGCGGGTAATTTTCAAATATGCACAATGGTACACATTAAGGCGCTGAGCACACTGGTAAAGTTACACGAGCTAAACCATTCATTGGAGTAAACTGGGAACAGAAGTCGAGATGAGTATGAGTAGTCAAAATACGCCAAGGATCAAAAAGACATTATGGACCTCACTCGGCGTGATCCTCGTGGGGGCCGTGTTGACTGCATTTGTTGTGTCAAAAGACGGGGCAAATGATCAGTCAAGCGTTTCCCAACTGTCCACAGGCATTGACCAAGCCGCTGAATCCGCTTCCTCATCGAGTGTTACGGCTGCTCAAGACCGTCAGGAAGCCCCTGTAGCGCCCTCGCTTTCCCCCGACCTGCCGGATTCTTTGAAAGGTACCGATGTGGATGGTGGTTTTCGTGTCGATTCACAGGGTCACCTGTTGGTGGATAAGTCGGTGAAAAGGTTCTTTGATTACTTTCTCGGTACGGTGGGTGAACGCTCCCTGGAAGCGCTGGAGCACATGATGGAGGAAATGATTTCTCAGAGTCTGGGTGAACCAGCCAAATCTGAAGCATTGGCGATATTAAAAAGCTACCTTCAGTACAAGCAGGCGGTGGCCGATTTGCAGGCAGAGCTCGGCGACATTAACCCCCTGACAGCGAATGCACATCATTTGGGCGACCTGGAAGATCGTCTCGCCCGGCTTAAAGCACTGCGGCAATCCTATTTAGGCGTGCAAGTGGCCGAAGCGTTTTATGGTGAACAGGAGGTGGTTGACCAGTACACGCTTAAGAAACTCACCGTGCTGAATGATCCCTCGCTCTCCAATGTTGAAAAAGAGAACAAGTTGCTTGAATTAGCGCAGTCTCTTCCTGAGTCGATTCGCCAGGCTCGTCATCAGGACTCACGGCGGGAGCAATTGGCCGATCAGATTCAGGAATTACGCCAATCCGGCGCCAGTGAGGGCGAAATTTTTGCCGCTCGGGCAGCAGTGATGGGGACGGAAAAAGCCGAACGCTTTGCCACTCTGGACCAAGCGCGCAAAGATTTTCAGAACCGACTGGCAGCCTATCGTAGCGAAAGGCTGCAACTGGTTTCGGCCAATTTGACACCCTCAGACGAAGCGGCGGAAATCAACCGCTTGCGAGAGATGTACTTTAATGCCACGGAAATCAGGAAAGTTGCTGTCATGGATAAACATGGCATCAATTAGGGCGTGTTATCGACCCTTTGCCGGCAAATCCCAGAAATCTTTTTCGGCTTCCTTCACAGCGTCGTACCGAGAAAGGCCAATATCTTTCAGCAGGTGGTCGGGAAGCTGAGCTAAAATCGCACGCTCTCTGGCCATTTTTCGAGCCAATACAATGCGGTTTTTTGCCGCTATCAAAGATGCCACACTGGCACTGATGTGCTTTTTCAACCGAAAGGGTTCTGTTTTTCTGAGGGTCACGGTTTGTGTTGTCATGGCGTTTTCCTTTATGTATCGATTCCAGTAGGTAAATCCTTGGATGTTCAAGGATAGCTATAAGGTAAATTAATCGTATAAAGGGATACAGAATCAGAGAAAATATCTTTTAGCGATACAGATGAGGTTGTGTTCTGCCTGTGCTCCTCACAAAGTTCACAAACTGTATGTGTGCGGTGCAAAGAATAGCCAAGAAAAGGGGTACAAATGTGGATAATGATAAATATATCAATAATAACAGATAGATATAGGCTGTTTGTATGTTAAAAATGTAAGGGTACAGATATTCAAATTTGAACAAACTGTACTTCTGTCTATTTTCAGGAATATGCGTTACGCTATCTGGCAGTACACCTGAGGATAAGTGGATGGCCAAAGATAACAGTTCAGTCAGTGAGTCATTGTTGTACGCACGTATTGCGGATCAGATTCAGGAAAAAATCCGTCAATCCGTCTATCGCCCCGAAGACAAGCTCCCATCCATTCGCGCATTCGCGCGTTCTCAGCAAGTGAGTGTTTCAACGATCGTTGCTGCCTATGGGTTGTTGGAAGATCGCGGAGTGATCTACGCAAAAACCAAATCCGGCTACTTCGTGAAACAAGCTGCGCCTAAAGCGGTCAAGCCTCCGGTGTTAAATCAGGAGTCCACACTGCCCGCGGAAGTGTCGTCCATGCAGCGTGTTATGGAGGTCATGCGGGATTCCAGCCACCCGAGATTTGTGAGTTTTGGTGCTGCGGTGCCCAGCTCGGATTTTCCGGTCATCAATCAGTTAAAGAAAATATTTGCGCAGAAAGTGCGGAACGAAGCATTTTTGGGGATTGGCTATGACTCTACGAAAGGTAACGAGCCGCTCCGGCGGCAGCTCGCCCGGCGAGCGGTGGATGCGGGTGTTCATGTTTCCCCCGAGGAATTTGTCGTGACTCCCGGATGCCAGGGAGGAATCGCGCTTTGCTTGAGAGCGCTGGCAAAACCCGGGGATATTATCGCTGTTGAATCGCCTTGTTACTATGGCCTCCTGCAATTGGTGGAAGCATTGGGTTTGAAGGCCATCGAAATTCCTTCAGATGCGGAGACCGGCATTAGTTTGGACGCGTTGGAAATGGCCCTGGAGCAATGGCCCATCAAAGTGATTCTTACCATTCCAAACTTTAACAATCCCGTAGGGGCGTTGATGCCGGATAAGCATAAAAAGCGACTGGTTGATTTAATTGAACGGCACGATATTCCGTTGATTGAAGACGATATTTATGGTGAGCTCTGTTATGCTGATGTGCGCCCCAAAGCGGTTAAAGCCTATGACACGGAAGGCCGAGTACTGTTGTGCTCTTCGGTGTCCAAAACGCTTGAACCTCAATTAGGTATCGGCTGGGTTATTCCCGGGCGGTATCAGGAGGCAATTGAATACGAGCGTTTTTTAACGAGTGTGACCAGTTTTCGATTGCCTCAGCTGGCGGTCGCGGAACTGCTGGCACATGGCGGGTATGACCGTCATCTTAGAATGGCACGGGAAGCCTACCGGCAGAGACGTGATCGCCTGATGGACCTGGTGGCAGAAGCCTTTCCTGAAGGAACGCGCATGTCGCGTCCACAAGGTGGCTTTGTAGCATGGTTACAGTTGCCGAGTACCGTGCGTGCCACAGAGCTGTACATTAAGGCCCGGGAGGAGGGGATTCTGGTCTCTCCAGGCGAAATTTTTTCGTCTAATCCCAGAAAATATCCGCATTCAATTCGCATCAGTTACGCAGAGGCTTGGAGCACAACGCGCGAGCGTGCCATTCGCAGGGTGGGGGAGTTAGCCAAGGCGTTTTTTTGACGTGTGTAAAACGAAAAAGGGAGAACCAGAGGACTGGTTCTCCCAGGCAGGCCTGAACCCGAGAATCAGAGCCCCGCTTTTTTCAAGCGATTGGCGTGTTGACGGTAAACCGTGATGGGATCAGTTGTGAATAATCCATGGAGACCAAAGATATGGTTCATGGCGTCCACATGGTTCATCCGGTAGTCGTCGCGAATCACTTGCCCTAAGTGACTGCTGCAACGCCCAATCAAACCGTCATTTTTGTCATTGTCGAACTGGCTGGAAACCAGGAAGAAGTAATCCAGCGGATCAAGTGCATTGGTGAACACGGACGTACCGCCCCACGAGTAGTAACGGATGCCGTTGACCACATAATCACCTTCGCCGCAGTGTGTTTTGGGAACACCGGCGGGATAATCTTTATTGAATTGACCTGTTTTGAGGCTCGTGTAGTCGTCCAGCATGGCCAGTGAATCTTGTGGGAAATCCTTAGGATCATGGCCTGCGAGCACTTCCACGGCCTTGCCTAACAGATTCATAAGATTTGCCAGAGTATCGCGGGTGCCAGTACCCAGTGACCCGCTGTTTTCCAATGTGTCAGACACATCACTGATCCAGTCAGCAATACCAACGCCCCCATTGCTGCCATGAACAGAGGTGACGGATGCAATGTGCTTACTGTCTGTTTCCGCCGCAAACCGGGCGGTGGTCGCACCGCCGCTGTGTGCAATGATGTTGAACTTGTTCGTGCCATACTCAATGGAGAGTTCTTCCAGTTTTTTCAGCAATTGCAGGCCTCGAACTTCGGTTCCATTGAAAGCAGACAGGTTTACCGGGATGACCACAGCTCCATCTTCTCTCAGTTCATCGGGAATTCGGTAATAGTACTCAATGCCAAGAATGTCATCGAAGGCCAGAAACCCACCCACCATAACGATCGGGTATTTCGTTTTTGTGTAAGTGGATGGCGGAAACAGCCAGTCGAACCAGCCCGCGTGGCTGGGCATGCTAAAAAGGCTGAACACAATCAGAGTTGCAAGTAGGTTTTTCAGTTTCATTTCAGGTTTTCCTTTCCTCATTGTTTTTGTCATAGGCTTTTTTATTGTGGCGATTGAAGCCAGTGAGTAGTCTACGACCGGTGTTGTTTTTGTTCTGACCGTGAATGAATCTCAGCTCAATCACGAGAGGAAGTGCAGGTTTTAGGCCTGAAATGGGACAAAAGTACCATCAATCCCCCAAATGGGTGAAATTGGTACAAATGAACATAAATGATGTGAGGCGTTTCTCACTTTGTGATGCAACGAAGCGGGTAATGGTCATGGCAGCCGACGGGAAAGTGTTACCCGTGGCGTGATGTGTTACCGTGAGAAACGGTAACACTGAGTTGGCCATCGGGAAAATTATGGGGCGAGCCGTCTGACGGCCCACTCATCGTTGGCTTGTTGTTGGTATTCAAAACGGTCATGCAAGCGGCTTTCTCGCCCCTGCCAAAACTCAATGCAGGTGGGAATGACCCGGTATCCCCCCCAAAAGTCGGGTAGTGGGATTTCCCCACCCTGGAACTTTTCCTTCATCTTGGCAAAGCTCATTTCCAGGAACTGACGTGAAGTAATTTCTTCACTTTGCTGACTGCACCAGGCACCAATCTGGCTTCCTCTGGGGCGTGAAGCGAAGTATTTCAGTGATTCACCGCTGGAAATTTTTTCGATGCTGCCTTGTACCTTGATCTGCCGGTTTAACTGAAGCCAGGGGAAAAGCAGGGCTACCTGGGGATTCTCGGCAATGTGCTTGGCTTTTTTGCTGCCGTAGTTGGTAAAGAACACAAAACCCCGGTAATCAAAGAGCTTAAGCAATACGGTTCGAACAGAGGGCATTCCTGATTGATCTGCAGTAGCCAGGGTCATCGCATTGGGGTCGAGGATATCTGCGTTGCATGCCTGCTCAAACCAGACCTCGAACTGATCGATGGGATTGTCTTTCAGGTCCTGGTGGCTGAGGCCCTGACTCATGTACTCGCGGCGGATTGCGCTGATATCCATAATCGGTCTTTCTATTGGGAATTGAGGCTGCAGTTTACCGGCTTCTCGAACGCGAGGGAACCTGCGGATTACACATCCTCCCTGAGTTCAGGTCACAGCCAACATCGCGTTTTACTCTGGAGCGCCTGCAAGGTGCTTTGCATCTCTGTGCGGATGCTCTGAACCAATGCTTCGACCGTAGGAATCGAGTGAATGCCACCACAGCCTTGTCCGGCTGACCAGACGGTTTTCCAGGCTTTGGCCTCGTCATCGGCGGGTTTGAGTTTTTCCCCGTAGTTGACGTGTGCGGATTGATGCAGAGCCGACATGTCATACCCCGCCTGTTCAAGACTGGGCGCCATGAAGCTGGCATTCACACCAGACACTGCGGGCGTATAGATAATCTGGGATGCACTGCAATCAAGAATCATTTGCTTGTATGCCTCAGGTGCATTGCTTTCTTCCGTCGCGATGAAGCGCGTTCCCATGTAGACAAAGTCAGCACCTGCTGCCAGAGCTGAGACGACTTCACTGCCCCGGTTCATACAGCCCGCCAGAATCAGGGTTTTGTCAAAAACCGCGCGAATCTCCTCGATGAGTGCATAGGGGTGCGTTGAGCCAGCATGGCCGCCAGCGCCTCCTGCTACAGCGATGATTCCATCAACGCCAGCTTCGGCCGCTTTTTTGGCATGGTACGCATTGGTGACATCATGTAAGACAATCCCACCGTAGCTATGCACGGCGTCTACGACCTCTTTCGCTGCGCCGAGTGAGGTTACTACGAAAGGAACCTGGTGCTTAACACAGACTGCAAGGTCTTCCTTTATGCGTGGATTCGTCTTATGAACGACCAGATTGACGCCGAAAGGGGCAGGTTCACTGCCTGTAGTTTGTTGGTATTGCAGCAGGTTTTGCTTTATTGTCTCGATCCAAAGACCGAATCCTTCTGAGGTTCGCTGATTGAGTGAGGGAAATGTGGCTGCCACGCCTTGTTTGCAACACGCGATAATGAGATCCGGATCCGAAACGAGAAACATCGGGGCGCAGATGACGGGAATAGACAATGGTTGAAGAATTGAGTGCATAGAGTAAACGTCAAAAAAATGGGTGAAAGGGTTGATCATACGGTGTTCGAGGGTGCCAAGCAAGCGCTTGGTTTTCGAACGAATGATTAACGCACTCGCTTTGGACGACTTCCGTGCCTTGTGCCTGCAGGCGGAAGAGAAACGTATGCGCGCGGTGGTCATCATTGAAGGCACATCCTGTGCCGCTATGGCCTATGCACGGGATCTTCTGGAGCATGTGGGCCTGGCCTCTTCAACGATCTCTGAGTGCAGTGAGGCGCAGAATACGGGAGCGCTGGGCTTTAAAGCAGCGAAGAGATTGTTGGGGCAGGAAACGGAGTCGATCATTCTGCACCTGCACTCAGGATTTGACCCCGATGTGCTGGGTGTCGTCGCAGGAACGATTCGGCAGGGTGGTGTGTTGTGTGTGCTGGTGCCGCCCCAGTCTGAGTGGGTAGCTACGGACAACCCTCAGTACCGTCGCCTGCTCAACTTTGGTGAGTCCAGCGAGCGTGCTCACCCCAATACCTTTCTTCGGTTAATGTCGGTGATGGCGAGTGACGAATCGGTATCCTGGGTGCGAACGTCCGCTGACACAGTTGCTTGTAGTTGGGGGCGATTACCGGAACATGACTCGGCGGCTGAAGACGGTGCCTGTGCGGTTTCTTCCCTGTATGCGTCTCACGAACAACAATCACTCGTTGCCTGTTTACACCGTTGGTTTCCGAAGGGGAAATCCGCACCTTTTGTGGTTACCGCAGATCGTGGCAGGGGCAAGAGTTATGCGCTGGGATTGTTTGTACTTCACTTGGCAATGGAACTAGGGCTACGGATTGCAATAACCTCGTCGAATTTGTCGTGTGTGTATCAGGTGTTTGAAGCGCTTCAGAAACACACGCAAACGCCAGAGGAAACCAGTTCAGAAGTTGCTCTGCGGCGTGTAGAAGAAAGACCGGGTGCAATGCGCCTGATGAAGGATCAACAGCAGGAAACCAGAGTGAACTATTACCCGGAAGATGTGTTTCTCCGGGAAAAGTCGGCCTGTGACCTGTTGCTGGTGGATGAAGCAGCGAGTCTGCCGGTGTTTGTATTGGACCGATTGCTGGCGATGGGAATACCAGTCATCTTTTCATCCACAGTGCATGGTTACGAAGGGGCAGGAAAAGGCTTCGGCATTACGTTCCAAAAGACGTTGGCCAAACGATATCCGCGTTGGGAGCATGTGCATTTGTCTGAGCCTGTCCGCTGGGATAAATTCGATCCATTGGAGCCCCTGCTGTTCAAAGCACTGCTCCTGGATGCTGAACCGGCACCGCTGTTGGCCCTGTCACCCGCAGAGCTACAAGGCATGTGCATTCATTCCTGGGCTTACGATGCTCTTCAGCCCTCCGCCGCGTTATCCCGACCTCAGGAGGAGCAATTAAACCAGGTCATGGGGCTTTTAGTGCAAGCGCATTATCAGACGCGCCCCCTGGATATGATGCGATTGTTGGATGTGCCTAATCAGCGGGTGCTTATTGCGCTGATCGACAATCAGGTTGCCGGCGTGCTCTGGGCGTGCCGGGAAGGCGGGATTGATGATCCTGCTTTGGAAGAGGCGATATATCTGGGGCGTCGTCGCCCTCAGGGGCACTTGGTGCCCAATTCCCTCATATGCCACGAGGGAATGCGCCAGATGTTGAAACTCACCACTTACCGGGTGACTCGCATTGTGGTGCATCCCAACCTGCAAAACCGGGGGATAGGGGGGCAACTCCTGACAGCATTACATCAACTGGCAATCGATGAGGGGGTCGATTACTTGTCATCCAGTTTTGCGTTAACGCCCGACGTTTTGCGGTTTTGGACCAACAATGCGTTTAATTTTGCGCGCTGGGGAAGTCAGAAAGATGCCGCGTCTGGCTTATATTCCGGCATGGTGCTGAGAGCGGTTTCCAGCCGCGCTGATGGCTTGGTGAGGCAGTTGACTGAGAAGCTCGCACACACGGGTCAATTGCGGTTGCGGAATGCTTTCGATACGTTGGACGAGGCCTCTGCACTGGCTCTTTTTCGTGCTTTACCGAGAAAGGAAGGGCCGACTCCAACGTATGTTGCGGGAGATGTTACGGCCTTTGCACTGGGGAGTCGCCCCTATGAAACCTGCGAAGAGTCACTCTGGATGTATCTTGTTCAGCTACCGGTTTCTCAGTTACTGGATTGCCTCAAAGAGGAAGAGTTGAAGCTACTCATGATGAAACTTGTGCTCCGGGCAAGCTGGCGTGTCTGCTCGGAGCGGTTTGATCTCACCGGAAAAGCGGCCTGTGTGAAACTTATGCGGGGGTTATTCAGAGCAATGCTTTCAGGTTTTCCAGATTCAACACCTTGTTTTTAATGAGTTTGGTTTGAAGCTTTGTTTCTACATCGAGTGCTTCTTTGTCACTGACCGTGCGGGTTGTATTAAATAACTGCTTCGCATAGCGAATGGCGTCCGGTGACTTGCTTTCCAACTCGCCAAAGAAAGTCAGTGCATCTTCGAAAGGTGTGTCAGAGACTTTAGTGACCAGCCCGAGTGCCTTGGCCTCGTTGCCATCAAAAACGCGTGCCGTCATGGTGAGTTCTTTCGCTACATCGACCGGCACCAACTCTCTGAGCGTGATCGAACCAGACATGTCCGGGATCAATCCCCATTTTGCTTCCATGATAGAAAACTCACAGTCAGGAGTTGTGTATCGAAAGTCCGCTCCCAGCGCAATCTGAAAAGCACCGCCAAAACACATGCCGTGCGTCACCGCAATAACGGGCACCGGAAGTTGCCGCCAGATGTAGCCGACATCCTGAGCGAGGTTTGTTATCTTCCGCCCTGGTTTCACCAGCAGTTTGATGATGGAGGCGGGACTTTTGGTGACCCGTTTAACATCCAGGCCGGAGCTGAACACTTTGCCTTCACCGCGCAGGATGACACCACGGATTTTTTTGTTCTTTTTGATGGTTTTCGCGGTTTTCATAATGCTGTCGAACATCTCCATGTCCAATCCATTGTACTTCTCTGGACGGTTCAACGTAACAATGGCAATGTTATTGTCCAGAATCTCCAGGGTCGTTCTTTGCGACATGGTTTAACCTCAATGTGGTAGAAATTGGAAGTTCGCCGTCCAGAGTATGCCCGGGATTTCCTGACCAGTTTTTGCAAAAAATGGTATCCCATATACACTGAAATTATTGGCATCTTTAGACAGGCGATTTTGGCAGGTGTGATTGTCCATTATGGAGACGAATAACACAAGAACCGTAAAAATCCGGCACTCGATTTCTACGAGGCTTCTGAAGATCGTCCTGTCCATTTACATCGCTGTGACCATTGTGGTTACCGTGATGCACATTCTGATTGTCTATGACAACGCCAAGAGCGATATCATCCGCGAGTTGAATACGATTCAACGCACCTTTGAAGACAGCTTGTCGCAAGCGCTTTGGCACTTGGATAAAGACCAGTTGTCCGTCACTGTTGCGGGGATTACCGAGCTGCCAACTATTACTGGCGTTGAAGTGTATGACCTGAATGGCAAAATTCTGGAACACTATGGGCAGGTAACGGAAGACAAAAGCGGCGGCATTATCAAAGGGGTGTTCTGGCACGAGTTTCCGCTCAAGTTTAAATTTGGTAAAGACGTTCAAACCATTGGCATTGCTCGTGTGTATTCCAATGAGCGAATTGTGTTTGATCGAATCGAATTAGGGACGGTTATTCTTGTCGTCAGCGCACTCATCAAAACCATTGTGCTGTTTTTTCTCATCATCATCCTGTTTGACCGACTGCTCGCGAAACCGCTGGGGCGTTTGGCAATGGAAGCAGAAGGTATCGACCCGGACGATATCAAGGGTAAACGCATATTTGTTGCCACCAACCAGGGGAATGAGCTCAAGCTGTTGGAAAATGCCCTGAACGGGATGATGGATAAGATAGTGGTCTCCATGGCAGAGCTCGACTCGTTGAATAAAAACCTGGAAAGCAAGGTGCGTAAGAGAACCGAGTCATTGAATAATGTCATCGCCGAGTTGGACAGCAAACAAAAAGATCTCAAACAGGAAATTGAAGCGCGACGTCAGAAAGAAAAAGATCTCGAATTAAGCCGGCTGGAGCTTCAAAAGTCATTGGAAGATCTTAAGCAGGCACAGGCACAACTCATTGAGTCCGAAAAAATGGCCTCTCTTGGAGGCCTGGTGGCCGGTGTAGCCCATGAAATCAATACGCCGGTTGGGCTCAGTTTGACCGGGATTACGCATTTCCAGTATCTGGTGGAGCAAATTGAGAAAAAATACGCCGCGGAGGATTTGGAGGAAGATGACTTTGAACGGTTCATGTCTGACTCCAAAGAGCTGGCGCGATCCATTGTGATCAGTCTTCAACGCGCGGCTGACCTGGTAAAAAGCTTTAAGCAGGTGGCTGTGGACCAGTCGCATGAAACCATCCGGCCTTTTGCCGTACTGGAGTATCTCAATGAAATTCTGATGAGCCTGCGAAACCGGCTTAAGCAGACGAGGATTAAAGTGGATGTGACCTGTGAGCGGAGCCTGGTTACCCGCGGCTATCCCGGTATTTGGTCTCAGATCATTACGAATCTGATTAATAATTCGCTGATTCACGCCTATGGTCCGGAGGACACTGGAACAATTCGTATCAGTGTTTCCGAGCAGGAAAAAAGCCTTGTCGTGAAATATTCGGATGATGGAAAAGGGATGTCCCCGGAAACCCGCGCCAAGATTTTCGATCCATTTTTTACCACCAACCGTGAAAATGGCGGAAGTGGACTGGGGATGAATATCATATATAACCTGGTTACCCAGAAAATGGGGGGAACCATTGAAGTACAGAGCGAACCGGGTCAAGGAGCGACATTTACCATGGTTTTTGGTAAGGAATTGACGGAAAAAGGCCAGGTGGCCGTCTAAACCCCATGTCCCTTGAGAATACCGAATGTTCAAGAAAAGCCTGAAAAAGTCGACGAAAGAAACCAAACCCGGCCATGCCCCCTGGATCATTCTGGTGGTGGATGACGAACCTGAAGTGCACTCCATCACGCGGGTTGCCCTCAGTGGGTTTACCTTCAAAGGGCGCGAAACCCAGATCATCAGCGCGTACAGCGGCGAGGAAGCACGCAAGATCATTGCGGAGCAAAAAGATATCGCGTTGATCTATCTTGATGTGGTCATGGAGTCCGATGATGCCGGCCTCAAAGTGGTGGAATACATTCGCCATGAGATGAACAACCCCTTTGTGCGCATTATTCTTCGAACGGGCCAACCGGGGTCCGCACCCGAAAGGGAAGTGATCGTTAATTACGATATCAATGACTACAAGGAAAAGACGTCTTTAGACAGTGGTAAGCTGTTTACTTCCACCTACGCGGCACTGCGTTCGTATGACGATATCATGAAAATTGAGCAGTCCCGAAAAACACTGGATCATTATCGACAGGGGTTGGAGCAGGTGATTAATGCCTCTGCCAATCTCTTTGAAATGCGGTCATTGAAACTCTTTGCCGAAGGGTTGTTAGTACAGCTTGCCTCCTTGTTGCACATTGACAAAGAAACGCTGTTCGTTCGTTGTCACGGATACACGGTAGTGAGTCAGGGGACGCATGATTTCGAGGTGCTGGCGTCCACAGGTACCGAGCCCAACAGCAAATCCATCACGCCAGATGTGCGTGGCTACCTGGATCGTGCGGTAGCAGAGCGACGCACCATTGTGGAACAGGATAAGTTCGTCGGCTACTTTCCCACAAAAGGCGGGCACGTGAACCTGCTGTATTTGGATGGTGTCGTAGAGACGGATGATATCGACCTTAAACTCATGGAGATTTTCAGCACGAATGTGACGATCGCTTTTGACAACCTTTATCTGGATCAGGAGTTGTATAACACCCAAATTGAGATAATTGATACTTTGGGAGATCTGGTTGAAGGACGATCAAAAGAAACCAGTAATCACGTCAAACGTGTGGCTCACATGAGCAAGCTACTCGGTGAACTCGCTGGACTCGAAACAAAGCTCTGTGAAACACTGTATATGGCGGCTCCGATGCATGATATCGGTAAAGTGGCCGTACCTGATGATGTCTTGCTCAAACCGGGCAAACTCGACGACCACGAATGGTCGGTTATGCAAGGCCACGCTCAGATCGGTGAAGAGATTCTGTCGAAATCCAACCGCCCCCTGCTGACCGCAGCGGCAAAAATAGCCGGTCAGCACCATGAAAAATATGATGGCTCCGGTTACCCTGCCGGTCTAAAAGGGGAAGACATCCACATTTTTGGTCGCATCGTGGCACTGGTCGATGTTTTTGATGCGCTGGTGCACAGCCGCTGTTACAAGGAGGCCTGGCCGCTGGAACAAGTGTTGGCGATTCTGGAAAAGGAAAAAGGAAAGCACTTTGACCCCCAATTGGTTGATCTTTTCATCAATAACATCGATAAGATGAAAGCGATACTCGGGAAATTTCCCGACCTGCAAGAGGAGAGTGGTGGTTAGCAGGTCATTTTACGCCCGACACAGCAACAGCTCATCCAGCAGATTTTGTATCATTTCAAAGTAGCCCTCTTCAGACAGCGGAATGGCGGCCCCGGTGAGATCCAGCGTCACTACCCGAATGCCGACAGGCACGGCCAATTGTTCACGGTAGCGATCCTCCACAATTGATTCGGAGAGGTAGCACGCGTTTGAGGCTCCCTCCATTTTTTCTTTGAGTGATGCAATTTTAGCCAATCCGGGCTTTTTCTCCGGTGTCTGGCTCACAGTGTCCTGAATCACCAGCCCAAACGTTTCTTTCAGGCCACCCAGGGAGTCGTGTCGAGAATACAGCGCTAATTCGTTCAGTGTGTGGAGTTTTTCCTGGTAAGCGTCGATGAGTGCTAACCGTTTGCGCTTGAACTCAATGAGTCGGCGATCGATTTCATCACGCATCGCTTCGTCATCTTGCACCAGTTTTTTGCCGTGACTCGCAATGGTTTCCGCGATTTCATCCACATGGGTGAGATTTAACCACAGGTGAAGATCTTCGCTGTGATGGTGTGCACCTGAGTGGTCATGTGCATTCGGGGGACCGTGTTCCGCTTCGGCAGATGCCTCCGTGAACGCAATTGCCTGGCTCCCTTTGTTCTCCACAATCTTGCCAAGAAAAGTTTCCAGGCCCGGGCCGACCCAAAAGAACAAGTGACTTTTCTGCAGCCTTCCCACATCCGAGGGTCTGAGGTGGTAAAAGTGCGGATTCGCATTGCTTGGAAGAAGTGAATCCACCGCAATAGTGGTGGGTAAAATGCTTCTTGCAATCAGCGCCAGTGGGTGAATGGAGGTCATTACCCGATATTCCGATGCCGGGTGTGTGTCAGCTCGGAGTGCACCGTTTGAGAGTAATCCGCCGACGACAAGCCAGCCAAATAGGAGGGATTTAAACTGCATATTTACGTCATGAACCTGTTTCGTAATGGGGACGCTGCCAGGGGAGGGTGGTTTTACGGGGGCCAAGTATACAACAAGTGCACCGCTATTTATATGCCACCGGATACGGTGTCTCGCTGTGCCATAGAACGCGAATCTGATACAATCCCGCCCAAATTTTGTTAAACAGGCTGGTGTCCGGCTTGTTGGTAATTTATCGGTTTGGTTAATTTATGAAATTTGAAATTGTAACCGTCACCCCGTTCATGCAAAACAGCTCCGTTGTCTGGTGTGAAGCGACAAAAAAAGCAGCCGTTATCGATCCGGGGGGAGACTTGCCCAAGATTCAGGCATGCCTTGAAAAGCACGATCTTACGCTGGAAAAAATCCTGTTAACGCATGCGCACATTGATCACGCAGGTGGTACAGCAGATCTCGCTGACCAGTTTAACGTTCCTATCGTCGGTCCTCATGAGGAAGATGAATTCTGGATCGAAGGATTGCCTCAACAAAGCCAGATGTTTGGTTTCCCTCTGGCACGCACTTTTACACCTGACCAATGGTTAAAAGACGGTGATACGGTCTCGGTGGGTGAAGAAGTGCTGCAAGTAGTGCATTGTCCGGGCCACACACCAGGGCACGTTGTGTTTTTCAGTGAAAAGGAAAAACTAGCCATCGTAGGTGACGTGCTTTTTCAAGGCTCCATTGGGCGTACAGACTTTCCCAAAGGCGATTATGATACGCTGATACGCTCAATCAAAGAAAAGCTTTGGCCACTGGGAGAGGCGGTTTCGTTTGTTCCTGGGCATGGCCCCATGTCAACCTTTGGTCAGGAGCGAAAAACCAATCCCTTTGTAGCAGATTGATTACGTCGAAAATTGATTAGGTCGCGGATCGAGTTTGCGAGTTAAGTTTTTTGCGAATCAGTCCAACCCCTGTTTACTCTATTTACTACTTGCCAACGGCATTATCAGGAAAAATAACTCATGACTGTGAGAACACGAATTGCTCCATCTCCCACGGGTGACCCCCACGTTGGAACCGCTTACATCGCACTGTTCAATTTGTGCTTTGCCCGCCAACACGAAGGGCAGTTTATTCTCAGAATTGAAGATACCGACCAAACGCGCAGTACCAGTGAGTCTGAATCGGACATACTGAATGCGCTGAAATGGTTGGGTATAGAATGGGATGAAGGGCCGGATGTCGGGGGGCCGCATGCGCCTTATCGTCAGAGTGAACGCAAAGACAGGTATCGTCAGTACGCAGACCAACTCGTTGAAAAAGGCCATGCGTTTTACTGCTTTCGTACGCCTGAAGAGCTGGATGCCATTCGGGAAGCGCGTAAGGCAGAGGGATTGAATCCCGGAATCAAGGGCAACCTGGAACTGCCGGAAGCTGAAGTTGAAAAACGTCTGGCAGCCGGTGAACCTTACGTGATTCGCATGAAAGTGCCTGATGAGGGTACCTGTGTGATTCAGGATATGTTGCGAGGCACGATTGAAATTGACTGGTCTCAGGTCGATTGCCAGATCTTGCTTAAGTCGGATGGCATGCCCACTTATCACCTGGCGAACGTGGTAGACGATCACCTGATGGAAATTACTCATGTCATTCGAGGGGAAGAGTGGATCAGCTCCGCGCCAAAACATTTCTTGTTGTATCAGTATTTTGGCTGGGAAATGCCTATGCTTTGTCATATGCCGCTGTTGCGCAACCCGGATAAGAGCAAATTGAGTAAACGCAAGAATCCAACCAGCATTACCTTCTATGAGCGGATGGGGTTCTTGCCAGAGGCCGTGCTGAACTTTCTTGGGCGCATGGGATGGTCCATGCCGGATGAAAGCGAAAAGTTTTCGCTGGATCAAATGATCTGCAACTTTGACATCCAGCGTGTGTCTCTGGGTGGGCCCATTTTTGATATTGAAAAGCTTCGTTGGTTGAATGGCTTGTGGATCAGGGAAAACCTGTCTGCGGAAGACTTTGTGGCTCGTGTTCAAGGCTGGTTGTTCAGTAACACGCAGTGGTCAGAGTTGGTGCCGCATATTCAAAGCCGGGTGGAAACCTTTTCGGACATTGCGCCGATGAGCAGCTTTATGGTGTCTGGGATGTTACCGCTGACTGCGGACCATTTTGCCCATAAAAAACTGGAAGAAGGGGAGGTGAAACGCGTACTTCAGTTTACTCTGTGGCGTTTGGAGGCTCAAAGGCAATGGACGAAAGACAACATATTCGCGGACATTAAATATCTCAGTCAAAAAATGTCGCTCAAAATGGGTGATTTTATGGCGCCGATATTCGTTGCGATTGCGGGAACACCCAATTCCTGGTCTGTCATGGATTCCATGGCTGTGCTCGGGCCCGACATTACCCGCGCAAGACTGCGCTTCGCGTTGGACTTGTTGGGAGGTTTCTCGAAGAAAGAAACGAAACGTGTTGAGAAAGAGTACGCAGATATTGCCGGCTAGACAGGGGTTGGGAAGCGGGATCGGATCTTTTTTAAATTAAATTGAAAAATTGCTTGACGAAGCACTGCCAGATCAATAACATACGGCTCCGTTGCTCGGGGCCATAGCTCAGCTGGGAGAGCGCAACGCTGGCAGCGTTGAGGTCGACGGTTCGATCCCGTCTGGCTCCACCAAGACGTCCCATTCGTCTAGAGGCCTAGGACACCGCCCTTTCACGGCGGTAACAGGGGTTCGACTCCCCTATGGGACGCCATCTTTTCTTTTTCCTGTGTATTTCTTCGGATTGCGCGAGCTTCCTCGCATCGAGCCTCACTCGTTAGAATCCTGTCTCAATCGAGAGAAAGGTCGTTTGCCTTCAGGCAAACCGCACGTGAAGCGTTATCTTTCTGCGATCGCTCCCTTGCCCACACCTTCAAAGGCTTTAACCAAAATATCGCACTCCGGTAACTGGCGTTTTACTTCTTCCGCGATGTGCGTGGCTATCCACTCAACCGTCGTGTCGGTTTCCATCAAGTACACCTGACGATCCGGTAAACAGAGTTCAAAATACCCCTGTGGCGCATCATAGGAAAAGCAGACATTGTTTTCGTCGGAAGCTTCTCCCGCGTTAACATCTTCCTGAGTGCCGAGATAAATATCCTGAAAGGTGTTGGCCCACTCTTCTTCCAGCTGATGATCACGCGTCTGGTTGACGTAGATTTCAATCTTTGAGCGGTGGCCGTGAGCGATGCGCTGACAATTGCCGTCGTGCTTTTTCAGGCCATGGCTGTAGTGGTAGTAGGGGCCGGGGATAATTTCGTTCCTCAGGGCCACACTGATGCCGTCAACGTTGTCCGGAAGATCCTGTTCGAATGCCTCTATCAGAAAGCCTGAGAGCGATTCTGCGGAGACTTCTTCGGCTTCAAGCAGGAGGATTGCAGAGGCGGGCGAGCGATGAATCCATTTTTCGTTGTCAGCATTGTGAAAACCCAGATCGATTCTGCCATCTTTCTGCTTCAGGATGACGCCGGGCATCTGGCTCGGAATGATGAGCTTGTGATCTGCCGTTTGATCAATCCGGTTCTTAAGGGTTTTTTTCACATGCCCGAAATCGAAAACCATGCCTTTATCGTCAAGATTTCCTTCCAGCTCAATATCGACGATCCAGCTTTCTCCGACGATGCCGCGCTTGGCGTCGAGATAAGAAAAATCAATGACGGTGAGATTATCAACAAAAAGACGGTTCATTCCGAAAGCACCCCTGACTCAAACGGCGCTATGATACCAAATTCGTTGGTGAGGTATAAGTAAGCAGGGAACAATATGGACTACGGGCTATGCCGCCGACTGACCTTCTGCGCATCGGTTCGATGGAGTACGATCCAGATGGTCCAAGATGAGATCGCCAATGCGCGTGTCGTTATGTGAGTTGATATCGTGCCCCATCCCGGGTAACAGCTTCCAGCGAGCACCGCTGATACATGTGGCGAGATGCAAGCCGGCGCGAATCGGTATCAGGGGGTCTTCATCGCCATGCATTATTAGTGTGGGACACTGGATCTTTGAAAGTTCTTTCTGTGTAAGATCCGTCGTGCTCAGCAGGGCATAGAGTTGCCTGCGTACGCCTTCGGGGTAATAACAGCGCATTACGTTGTTATGGCTCGTCGCATCAGAATGTCCTTGGCTTCGGGGTGAGTCGTGCTGCCTAGGAGCTGCAACAATCGATATTGGCTTTGCACTCGAGAGGCTTCGCATCGATCAAACGCTGCTCGAATCCCCTGCCAAAAGAAGCGGAATGGTGGCGCAGGCAGGTTCTGCCCACCTGCAGCCGACATAATCGTGGCGAGTGTTATAACTCGGCGTGGCAATTGCAGAGCCATTCTTTGAGCAATCATTCCTCCCATGGAGCTGCCGACGACATGGGCCCGGAACAGCTTGAGTTTGTCCATGAGACCAAAAGCATCCTCCACTAGATTGTTCAGGTTGTAATGCTGAAAGGTGAGAGCACCTTGTTGCCTCAATCTTGTTTTCAGCAAGTTTGGTTTGCCCAAGCGGGAAAGCTTGCCGGACAGCCCGCAATCGCGATTGTCAAAAAGAACTACGTGGGACCCTGCAGACACTAAGGGTTCATAAGTCTGTCGTGGCCAAACGGTCATCTGTGCGCCTAACCCAGCAATGAATAACACGGTTGGGTGATCCGGGTTGCCAAAGGTTCGGTATTCCAATTTGACGTTCTCTGTCAAAACTGCTGGCATGGTGCGATTTATCCTGTAAAAACTTACGCATTGTTACTCTTCACCCGTTGAGATGCGTTGGTGGTTAAGATAACGTCAACTGGTAATGCAACATTAGTGTAGTGCAAGTGAAATATATTTGTGGATAACATGTTGTGGTGTAATAAAAAATTCAAAAAGCTTCGTTGTGTGGTATTTCAACTATACTGAAAAGAAGTCCGTGTCGACGATTTCGTAACGGGATAAAAATAACAGGGTGTGTACTTCATCTGTCCGCTGTCTAGCGCGTTAGCTCCGAGGGGATTGTCGTGGTAATTGGGTTGCCAGGCTACATCGCCAGCTTTCTCTGGTTGTTGATCGCTTTCAGTGCGGCGGTGTATGCTGCGCGTGCCTGGCAGTACAACCGTTCCGCTGTCATTTACATCTTGCCCCTGTGCTTTTCGTCGATTCTGGTGGCCATTGCAAGTTACTTTTATTTTGCGACGTTGGGTGACTGGGCTTCACTCATTCTGGGTGCATTGATTTTCACTTTTCTCGTCTTGCCGTCGACCATTCGAAATTTTACCGCCTTGTTACGTGTCTATAAGTCCTCAAAAGAGAAAGACAGTCGATGGGAATCCATGTCCTCTCAGGCGTTTGAAGGCATTTACCTTGTTCATCCTGAGACGTTTCAGTATCTGGACGTCAATCCCAGTGGTTGCGCCGGGCTTGGCTATACCTTGGATGAATTGAAGGCACTCACCGTCGAGCAGATTCATCCGGACAGCCATCCGTTGGTCAAACGGCAGATAGGTGAGGTGGCGTCCACCGGAAAACCAAAACAATTCCAGGTGTGGGCAAGCCAAAAAGGTGGCAAACGAATCTATGTTGACCTCACGCTCTCAACGTTCACGCGGGACGGGCAAAAAGTCATTTTGGCGACTGGACGAGATTTGACCCGTTGGATCTTAAAAAACGAGCAGATCTCCCACTTGAATCGGCTTTATGAGATTTTAACTCTGAGTAATCGCGCGATTGCCCAAATGAAGCACCGTGATGAGCTGGTCGAGCGAATTGCACAACTCATCACAGAGGAGGGTGGATATAAGCTGGCATGGGTCGCGTGCCTCGAGGGTGCGCGCATCCACCCGGAATTTATCGCAGGCGCAGCCCGTCGGTATGTTGAGGGTCTGGATTTGAGTCTCGACAACCCCGACATGGCACAATCCCCTGTTGTACGTGCGTTCAAAGAAAAGCATATCGTGTGCATCAATTCGATCCAGTCCAACGTGCATTTCAAGCACTATGCTGAGCGTGCGGCCCACATCGGTGTTAACTCGATTGCCGCCCTGCCTGTTATCGTTGCTGGTAAGGTAGAGCGAGTGTTGGCGATCTACTCGGAAAAGGAGTTTGCATTTGACGATAAAACCAGAGACCTGCTGACGAATTTAGCGGAAGATTTGAGTCGTGCTCTGGTGAATATTGTTATTGAGCAACAAAGGGCACAGAACGCCAATCAGCTGAGAAAACTGTCCAGTGCCGTTGATCAAAGTGCTGACGCAATCATGATTCTCTCCGCGGATGGCGACATTGAATACATCAATCCGAAGTTTGAGCGGCTGACCGGGTATCTATCCAGCGAGGTGCTCGGCAGGCGTCCAACTTTGCTTTGTTTTGATGACGCAGAAGCGCATCGTTATGAGCAGGTACTGACCGACTTGAAAAATGGCCGGCAATGGAAAGGGGAAGTGCACTACCGGCGCAAGGATGGCTCAGACTATTGGTCGAAAGATGTGGTGTCGCCGATTCGCAGCAATGAGGGCGTAATCATTAATTTTGTATCGACCAGCGAAGATTGGACCGCCTTGCGGGAAGCGCAGCGCAGGATTTCGGAGCTGGCATTTTATGACCCCGTGACGGGGTTGCCGAACAAGCGTCTGGTGCTGGATCGTGTTCGTCAGTACATCAAGGCTTCTTTCGGGGAAATTTGGAACGTTGCTGTGTTTTTCGTGGACTTGGATCGGTTCAAGGTAATCAACGATTCAATGGGGCATCAGGCAGGGGATACGGTATTGAAGCAAATTGCCGGCCGGTTCCAGAGTGTGGTCGGTGGAGATGATACCGTGGCCCGTCTGGGGGCGGATGAATTTGTTGTCGTGATGAGTAAGGTTACCCATGTGCGGGAGATTGTTCAGTTGGGCGAGTTGTTGATGGAGGTGCTGGCCGCGCCGATTGCCATAGGCAACACTAATGTTTCATTGACGGCAAGTGCGGGTGTGACCATTGCGCCGAGCGATGGCACGGATGCAGACGACTTGCTACGCAAAGCCGATCTGGCGATGTATCACGCAAAATCCACCGGCCGCAATCAGTTTCAGTTCTATATGGATGAAATGAACGCAAAAGCGGTGGGGCAAATGGATCTCGAACGGCGTCTGCGGGCTGCTGTGAACGAAGAGCAGTTTGAGGTGTATTATCAACCACAAATTGACTTGTCTACTGGTGAACTTGAAGGGGTTGAAGCGCTCTTGCGCTGGCCGACGCCTGCCGGCATGGTGTCTCCCGGTGAGTTCATACCCGTCGCAGAAGAAATCGGATTTATGCCGCAGCTGGGTGAGTGGGTGCTATCCAAGGCCTGTCAGGATATCAGGGCATTAAATGGCGAGTTGGGTTTGGCCATCAAAGTTGCTGTAAACCTGTCTGCCTCTCAATTCAAGGAGTCGGATTGCCTGGTGGAACAGGTAACAAACGCGTTGAAGTTATCATCCTTGTCTGCTTCATTGTTGGAAATAGAGATTACCGAAAGTATGCTGATTGACAGCATCACTGAAGCGACTGCAACCTTGGCTGAGTTGCGATCTGTCGGTGTTCAGCTGGCCATTGATGATTTCGGTACGGGATACTCGTCATTGAGCTATCTTTCCCGACTGCCGGTGGACACGCTGAAAATAGACCGTTCTTTTGTGCAGGACCTGGAAACCAACGATGAAAATGGGGTAATCATCACGACCATCATTGCGTTGGGTCATCAGTTGAATAAGCGCGTGTTGGCCGAAGGAATAGAAACCAAAGTGCAACTGGAAAAGTTGCGCCAATGGAAGTGCGACAGCTATCAGGGGTTTTATTTTGCCAAGCCCCTGCCTCTCCCTGATCTGCGCAAATTATTGCTCGAAACGCAAAAGCAACTCGTCAACCATTGACAACGTTAACCCCCATAAACGCTTCTCTCCCAGGGGAATATATGTCACCGGCACGGACAGTTTGCCGATCTTCCAGCGCATTTTACGTCGCACTGTGTTGCGAAGTTGATGAATGCTTACCCACATGACGGAAGCAACCTCGTAATTCAGTTGCGTGGGAACTGGGGAGTCCAGTTCGAAAACAAACGGGGTGATCGTCATCGGCTGTGGTGTGTTGTGAGATTTGGTCAGGCGATCTTTGAGCCGAAGTGCGCTATTTGGTAGGGGGAGTGTAATGCCGGTTTCTTCATGGGTTTCCCTGATCGCCGTAGAAAGCAGTGAGGGATCGGCCTGAGATTGCCTACCTCCGGGAAATGCCAGGTCACCTGACCAGGGGTCTCCGACACGTCTGGCTCGCTCTATCAAAAGCAGACGTGGTTCTGTTTCCCGAGTGAGAATGACGGCGACAGAACAGTTTACTGAAACAGGTCGCAAAAGGTGAGCATGCCTGAAAAAAGCATTCAGAAGACTATACAATCTTGTTACTCACCGGTATCCAGGGTGGCCTTAACCAAACATCCCTGAGAGGAACGCAATGCCGGCAGTAAATACGCCGATGCTGGTGGCGAGCGCAATGAGGTACGCCTTGTTGGATGCACCTTTCTGCTGCTGTACAAACAATTCGATCGTTCGTTGCGCAATATCTTCAGCCGTTTCCCGGGAAATATCATGCGCCTGCTGAATGGCCTCTGTCTGTAGTGTCTGCCAGAAGTCGGTATCAATGGACTGTACGGACGTCATATGATCCTTCAGTTCATCCATTTGCTCCATGGAAATACCACCGCCACGCGAGCCTGTTTCAAGTTCTTTGCGGAATTCTACCAGCTGATTGCTCATAAACAGGCTGACTTCCGCAGCAATTTCGTCTTTCAGCTGTGAAGTATTCTGTTTCAATTCAGCGCGAAACTCGTCAATGGTGTCCTGAAGCTGATTGTGTTGATCGCTCTTAGACTCGTCGATCAATCGGCTCAAGTGGTCATACTGCTCGTCAAACAGGTTACTCAGCAATTCATGCAAGCGTGTGTTGATGTGCGTTTTGACGGAAGAATGTGCGACTTGTTCGATAATCTCGCTGGGAAGCGGAATGGCATTCTCACCATCAGCGGTCAATCTCTGGCCGGACATTTCGCCCGCATCCGGCTGATAGTTCGACAGATCAATCAGCGGCTCGGGCAGGTTGCCGTGTTGAACATCTTCGTTCAGCGTTTCAATAATATCCGTCAATCCCTGTGGCTGAGGTGGCTTGGCCAAAATGCTATAGATGCCATATTCTCGGGCTTCCTCAATAAACTCTTCGGTTTTCTTGGAGGTGCACATGATGATCGGAATTTTGGCCGTGGTAGGATTGCTTTTTATGGCTTTGGTCGCCTCGACACCGTTCATGCCTGGCATGAGGTGATCCATAAAAATTACGTCCGGTTGGTCATGAGTATTGAGGTAATCAAGCGCCTCTTCCGCAGAGCCCGCCATGCTGACTTCCAGATTAATTTTTTCCAGTAGTTTACTCAGGGCAAATCGTGCCACTTTAGAATCATCTACCAGTAATGCGTTCTTAATCACCATTAATTACCTCAATGTAGCCCGGTAAAGCCCGGATATTTCCTAAATTTTAGCTCACAATCTAAAAATGGGTGTACAAAAAATAGCTCATTCTGCGACGCTTACCAGCCTTCCATCGGGGGGCAGGTTGTGGCGCGATAGCTCTTATCCCGATAGCAGACACCCGGCTCCGTTGTTCGAGCAGTGAACACCTCGCCTTCCGGAGTGGTAAGAATGGCTTTTCCGTAGGGTTGGCCAAACTTAAAGGTGCCATTGATCTTGCTGCCGTTAGGGTTCTGAATTTCCCCTTGGCCATGGTACTGACCGTCCATGAACTGGCCGGAGTATTGTTTCCCGGTGGCAAATGTTTCAATGCCCTTGCCGTGGTACTTTCCGTTGGAGAAGCCGCCTTCATAGTGCCTGCTGTCCGGGTAGGTGAGATTGCCATTTCCGTGGAACAGGTTGTCGGAAAAGCTGCCGACATACAGGAGTCCTTTCTTCGTGGTGAGGCTGCCTTGCCCATTCAGTGCACCGTTTACCCAGAAACCGGAGTAAATGTCTCCATTGGCTTTCGTGAGTGTGCCGTCGCCATTGAATTGATCTTCTCTGAACTCGCCAATATAGGTGTCGCCGTTCGACAGGGTCAGTGAGCCTCGTCCCTGCATCTTGCCTTCAAACCAGTCGCCGGAATATTTTGTGCCGTCCGGGTATCGAATGCTGCCTTTGCCGTGGAAGAGCTTGTTCACAAAGGAGCCAGTATATTCCGTGCCGTCTGAATCAACAAAAACACCTTCACCGGAAATGATACCGCCACGCCATTTTCCATTTCGATACTCGACGGACGTGTACTCTTCCAGGCGTGCAATCAGCGTGCTTTCTTTGCCTGCGACTATCTGGGCTGAGCCTTTCCAGCTGACATAGCCGGATTTGGCGACTTCAATGTCATAGTTTCCGGGTTTGAGCGTCAGGTCAAGGCGCGTTTTTCCATAGGGTTTACCATTTACCAGCACCATATCATCACTGACATTGGATCGAATCGTCAGTTGGCCGGTTGTTGCCTTGGCTGCCACAATGGGGGCAGGTGCCACAAAGGTTACCTGCTCCATTTCGACTTTGTCTGCAATGGGTTTGGACAGGGTGGGTGCTTTTGGTGCCGGAGCCGCCGCAGGCTCTGGCGTTTTGGCAATGGCCGGTGCCTGTTCCTCTGGCGCTGTTACTTCGACTTCCGGGCGGGCTGCCATTGTCTCGCTGGAGTGCTCCGTTGTGTCGGCAAAGATGGGGTCGGGCGCCTCGGTGGTTTCTGGAGGTGTGTCAGCAAAAATCGCATCATCCGACGCGGCCGTCGCTGGCGTGATTTCATCGACGTAGTCCGTGGTGGTCTCTGGTGTTTGAGAAGTTTGTTCGACAGCCACTCCCGTGGTCGCGGATTGGGCATAGGCCTCTGCGTTGGTTGCAGTTGGCTGCTCTATAGTCGAGGTTTCTGTATAGAGTGGGGGGATTTCAGCCCCGGAGTGGGATTTGTGGGATGTGACCTGCGCAAATCCTGCCGTTAGCAGCAACATGAATGCGAGCGCATTGATAAACAGAAGCGGTCTAACATCGACCATGCTATTCAAACCTCTTTAACTCATCTATCTGATTAATGTTAGACTGATTTGCTACAGAATGTAACTGATTTACAACGTAATTCAGTGAAATGGAAGTGAGATCACACTTTAAACGGGCGTGGTGCACGGCCCGTATGTGGCCCGGTCAGGATTTGTTTGCTTTTTGTAATTGCTCCCATGCGCGCATGTGTACATCAGCCTCGTATTCGTAAGGCGATTTATAGGGCGTGAGCACAAAATCGAAAATGGCGAAGATAAATCCAATGGAGAACCAGGCAAGCCAGATGGTCTGCATGGTGGCTGCCTGTGCCTCGGGATTGGAGAGAACAAATTTTTCAAGGTGCGGCAGCAAATTGGATACCGTGGCCACGGGATTGAATCGATTAAGAATCAGGGGAATCCAAATGGCGAGGAAGACAGGAAAAAAGCCAAAAGACCAGAGGAACCGCCTCAGGAGATAGATGATCATCGCTTTAAAGTACCGGGTTTTCATCTCCGGTATTCGCTGAATCTTTTCCAGGTAGGTCTTTCGCTCCAGCCAATAAGCTTCAATATCCACCTGTGACCGCTCGCGTTTGCGCCGGCGACTTTTTTTCTCGGCTTTTTCGATGGCTTCCGCTGTTACCCGCTTTAAATCCGGGCGAGTGTAGGATTTCGCAGGATCGATCAGCGTTTCTTGTGTAGCCTGGTTGCCTTCTGAGGGGGTGGGGTCGTTAACGCGCTCGTTCGTCATGCGATATATCTGGTAAATAAGGTTGGTCAGGTCAGTGTATCAGAAAAAATCGGCATTGAAATGGACTTGGTAAACATGCTGCATCAAGGTAGAGTGTCCGGGAAAATATCAGTCGAGGTAAAGGTCTATGCCGGGTATCCACTCCATTGCGTTGGTGGCGCATGATAATTGTAAGTCTACCCTTCGTGCCTGGGTAATGAAACACCGGAAAATGTTTGCAGGAAGGCATCTGTATACGACCGGCACCACCGGAGGGTTGTTGCTGGCGGAGGCTCCGGAGCTGTCTATTGTTCGGTTACAAAGTGGGCCGCTTGGCGGAGACCAGCAAATTGGGGCAAAAATTTCCGAAGGGATGGTGGATGCATTAGTGTTTTTCTGGGACCCCCTGGAGCCGATGCCTCATGATCCGGATATTAAAGCACTGCTCAGACTGGCCACGCTCTGGAATATTCCGGTGGCATGCAACACCAGTACCGCAGATCTTATCGTGAGCTCACCTCTCTTTGACGCTTACCAGCGGGATATTCCTGACTTTACCAACTATCAATCAAGGCCACTGCCTGTATAGCGGTTCAAAGGTAGAATCGGGCGGAAAGCACGTACTTTGCACCCGAGCACACAGATTACAGCGGAATGCACCTTGCCGAGTGTTGAGGATTGCCTGATACTATACTGTTAACCGGATGATTGAATTGCTCAGTCATGCCTTGTGTCGTTCCTCCATAGATAGGAGCGACTTGTTCCACTTTACCAGGATTATAAGAAATTCAGATATGGCGTTTACATTACTGCGTTCACAGCGAGTTGAGTCTCTCCACGTTGACATCGAAGAATATGAGCACGTCGAAACCGGCGCGATTCACTTTCATATCAAAGCGAATAACAAGGAAAATGTTTTCCTGGTGGCCTTTCGAACGGTGCCGAAGGATTCAACAGGCGTCGCACATATCCTGGAACATACGGTATTGTGCGGGAGCGAGCGCTACCCGGTGCGCGATCCATTCTTTATGATGATTCGCCGGTCATTGAACACGTTCATGAACGCGTTTACGAGCAGTGATTGGACCGCCTATCCCTTCGCGAGCAAGAACCGAAAAGATTTCGACAATCTGCTTCAGGTGTATCTGGACAGTGTATTTTTTGCGCGACTTGATCCGCTGGATTTTGCCCAGGAAGGTCATCGTGTAGAGTTTGCCGCAGAGGGCGATGTTAATTCCGACCTGGAGTACAAAGGGGTTGTCTACAATGAAATGAAGGGAGCGATGAGCTCGCCGGTCAGTCAGTTATGGCAAACCCTCACCAAATATGTTTTCCCTTCGACCACCTATCATCACAACAGTGGCGGTGAACCAGATCATATCGTGGACCTGAGCTACGAGCAATTACAGGCGTTTTATAAGAAGCACTACCATCCCAGCAATGCGGTATTTATGACGTATGGCGATATCGATGCAGCGGAGCATCAGGCGAATTTTGAGAAGTATGCGCTCCATCGCTTTTCCCGACTGGCGATTGACACCACCATCCCGGATGAAAAACGCTACTTTTCTCCGGTCAGCGTTCGCGAAGCATACCCTCTGGCAGACAATGAGGCCACGGAACATAAGACACATATTGTTATGGGGTGGTTACTTGGCCACTCTTTTGATTTGGAGACCAATCTGGAAGCCCACTTGCTGGTAAACGTACTTTTCGAGAACAGTGCATCTCCATTGTTGCACGCGCTTGAAACGACGAGCCTGGGGCACTCTCCGTCCCCACTGTGTGGCCTGGAAGATTCGAATCGGGAAATGACCTTTGTCTGTGGCATTGAAGGCAGTGATGCTGACAAAGTGCCTGAGTTAGAGCAGTTGATACTGTCCACGCTGGAAAAAGTCGCACAAGAGGGTGTTCCCAAAGAGCGGGTGGAGGCGGTGCTGCATCAGCTGGAGTTAAGTCAACGGGAAATTTCCGGTGACAGCTACCCTTATGGCCTTCAGTTAATTCTGTCTGCCTTGCCTCCCTTGATCCACGGCGGGGATGCCATTGAGTTATTGGACTTGGAGCCTGTGCTCGTGAGCTTGCGGGAAAAAATTGATGATCCAGAGTATATAAAGTCACTCGTGAAAAAGCTGCTGTTGGATAATCCTCACCGGGTGACGCTGTCATTGGTGCCGGATACCGGTCTGGAAGCGCAGCGGGAAAATTATCGAAAAGCGCAATTGGCTCAGCTCAAAAGCACTTTGAAAGAGGAGCAGAAGCAACAGGTCGTCACGCTGGCAGAGCAACTAAAGCAGCGACAGGCACGTAAAGATGACGATGCGGTGCTGCCGAAGGTCACCGTAGAAGACGTGCCGTTGCACCTGTCTGTACCCAAAGGGGAGGTGATAGAGGGTGCGGTGCCGATAACCAGCTACAAAAAAGGCACAAACGGGCTGGTTTATCAGCAGGTTATCATCGCATTACCCGAACTCACCGAGGCGCAGGCGTTGTTGCTCTCACTGTATACCTACTGCCTGACCGAGATTGGTTTGGGGGGGCGAGACTATCTGGCGGTACAGGATTGGCAGTCGGAAGTCAGCGGTGGCATCTCTGCCTACGCCACGATCAAGGGTACTATTGATGATGAGCAGGACGCCAAAGGGTACCTGGTGGTTTCAGGTAAAGCGCTGGCCCGAAACAAGCAGGCACTGGCTGACCTCCTGCGTGCCACTGTGCTGGAGGCACGATTTGATGAGCATGAGCGGTTGCGGGAGCTGGTTTCCAAGGTGCGTGCCAAAAAAGACCAATCGGTGACGTCCAACGGGCACGCATTAGCTATGGGCGTTGCCTGCAGTGAGTTCAGTTCAACTTCCAATCTGGCCTACCATCTTGGCGGAATGAGCAGTATTGCCCGGGTGCGCGCACTGGATGCGGCGTTGGAAAGCAGTGAGAATATGGCTGAATTTGCGCAGCAGCTGAAAACGCTGCACCAGCTCATAACTCAGGGAGCCAAACAGTTTTTGGTGGTGGCGGAGAGGGAAGAGTCTCAACAATGTACTGATGCGCTGGGTAAGGCATGGCCTTCCTCTGCGGTTGAGCAGAAACCCTTTACACTCACACCCATGCGCAATCATGTCAAGAAAGCATGGCTGACCTCCACGCAGGTAAATTTTTGCGCCAAGGCCTACCAGACGGTGCCAATCGAGCATGAAGATGCCGCTCCGCTCACTGTGCTGGGCAATTTTTTACGCAACGGCTATCTGCATCGTGCCATTCGGGAGCAGGGTGGCGCCTATGGTGGGGGAGCAGGGCAGGATAGCGCCGTTGCCGCCTTCCGGTTCTATTCTTATCGCGATCCCAGGCTGGATGAAACGCTGGCGGATTTTGATGCGTCGATTACCTGGATGTTAACTGAAGCGCATGAGGCACAAGCGCTGGAAGAGGCGATTCTTGGCGTAGTTTCACAGATTGATAAGCCCAAGTCGCCAGCCGGCGAAGCAAAGAGCGCATTTCACAATAATCTGTTTGGCAGAAGTGCTGAGCAGCGGGAACGGTTTCGTTCCCGAATACTGGCGGTGACCCTCGATGACCTTAAGCGTGTTTGCCAAACCTACCTTACTGGTGAGGCGAGCATTGGTATTGTGACCAGTTCATCCAAAAAAGATGCTCTGGAGGCAATGGGCGTCGAAGCGGTCGTGCTTTAATCGCCAGGCCTGAAGCCGGGATTACTTGACGCGTCGATCAATTCCGGTTTCAGCCATAATCCGTGTGGCAATTTCCTCGATGGAGTATCGTGTCGTGTTGAGATAGGGAATGCGCTCTCGTCGATACATCATTTCCACTTCTTCGACTTCGTGCATGCATTGTTTCAGTGATGAATAGCGTGAATTGGCTTTTCGCTCATTTCTGATTTCCGAAAGCCTGTCGGGATCAATCGTCAACCCAAATATCTTGTTTCTGTGGCTTTTTAAGGCAGCAGGGAGACGCTGATCATCCAGATCGTCTTCGGTGATGGGGTAGTTGGCAGCTCTCAGCCCGTATTGAAGCGCAAGATACAGGCAGGTGGGTGTTTTACCGCTGCGAGAAACTCCGACCAATATGAGGTCGGCCTGATCATACATGCGAGTGCGGCCGCCGTCATCATTGTCCAATGCGTAGTTGACGGCAGCGATACGGCGTTCATAGGCGTCGATATTCTTGTTCATGGAGTGGGACTTGCCCACCATGGAGTTGGATTTCGTTTGCAGCTCCTGTTCCAAATGAGACAGGAATGTACCAAACGTGTCCACCATGAAGCTCTCAGATGCTGCAATGACCCCACGAATCTCTTCGTTGACGATGGTTTCGAATATGATAGGTTTCGCACCGTCGATCACACTTGTGCGGTTGATCGCTTCGACAGCTTTGGTAGCTTTCTCCAGCGTATCGATGTATGGCAGCGTAATTTTTTCAAATTCGATCTGGTCAAACTGGGCGAGCAATGCCTGCCCAATGCCTTCCGCAGTGATGCCTGTGCCATCCGAAATAAAAAATGCCGTTCTTTTCATTCAGCCTACCCGGTTATGCCCTAATCCTATGATTTCGCGTAATAATAGTACAAATATGGGAGGAACAGTGGAATAAATTAGAGTATTATTAGGCCCCTTGATACCGTCTCGACATGAGATAGTGATCACAAAGTACACTCAGATAGGGAGAAGCACGTTGGATAAGTACATAGCCTGGTTTACCGATCTTGGAATGAATGATGTTCATCATGTGGGAGGGAAAAATGCCTCCCTGGGGGAGATGATCAGCAATCTTTCCAGTGTAGGCGTGTCGGTACCTCTAGGATTTGCAACCACAGCGGAAGCCTATCGTGAATTTCTGGCCAAAGATGGCCTGGACACCCGGATTCATCAGGAGCTGGACCAGCTGGATGTCAGTGATGTCAATGCACTTGCCAAAACCGGTGCAAAAATCCGTCAATGGATTGTGGACATGCCCTTTCCCCAGACCTTTGATGAGGCGCTTGCTTCGGGCTATGCGAAACTGACGGAAGGCGATGACACTATGGCGGTGGCCGTTCGCTCTTCCGCAACGGCGGAAGACTTGCCTGATGCGTCTTTTGCCGGTCAGCAGGAAACCTTCCTGAACATTGCCGGCCTGGAAAACGTCAAGCATGCCGTCAAGGAAGTCTTTGCCTCCCTGTTCAATGATCGTGCGATTTCATATCGGGTGCATCATGGATTTGATCATGCTCAGGTAGCGCTGTCTGCCGGTGTTCAAAAAATGGTGCACAGCGAAACCGGTTCCAGTGGCGTTATGTTTACCCTGGACACAGAATCTGGTTTCCGGGATGTGGTCTTCATTACCGCATCCTACGGGTTAGGGGAAACCGTCGTTCAAGGGGCGGTTAATCCCGATGAATTTTATGTCCACAAACCGACTCTGGAAGCCGGTCGCCCGGCTATCCTGCGTCGGAACCTGGGCAGCAAAGCCATAAAAATGGTGTATTCCGACGACGTCAAGGTGGGGGCAACCGTTGAAACCGTGAAAGTCGAGCCGGCTGAGCGAGCGAAATTTGCCATCAGTGATGAGGATATTATCAGTCTGACCAAGCAAGCGCTGATCATTGAAAAACACTACCAGCGTCCGATGGATATCGAGTGGGCGAAAGATGGTATTGATGGGAAAATATACATCGTCCAGGCGCGTCCCGAAACAGTGAAAAGCCGTAGCACGGCGGCGGTAATGGAACGTTATCTGTTGAAAGAAAAGGGCAAGGTGATTGTCGAAGGGCGAAGCATTGGGCAAAAGATCGGCAGCGGTCCTGTTCGTATCGTCAACTCAATCAGTGAAATGGATCGTGTTCAGCCTGGTGATGTGCTTGTAACCGATATGACCGACCCTGATTGGGAGCCGGTGATGAAAAAGGCGTCCGCCATCGTGACCGACCGTGGTGGCCGTACCTGTCACGCCGCAATTATCGCGCGGGAGCTGGGAATTCCGGCGGTTGTTGGCTGCGGGAATGCCACGGAAGTACTTCAGGAAGGAACAGAGGTCACCGTTTCCTGCGCGGAAGGGGATACCGGTATGATCTATGAGGGGTTGCTGAATTTCGAGCTGAAAGAGAACAGCGTGGATTCCATGCCCACACTGCCGTTTAAAATCATGATGAACGTGGGTAATCCCGATCGCGCATTCGATTTTCAGGCTCTGCCCAATGAAGGTGTGGGGCTGGCACGATTGGAGTTTATCATTAACCGGATGATTGGCGTCCATCCAAAAGCGCTGCTGAATTTTGATTCATTGCCTCGCGAGGTCAGACAAACCGTCGAGAAAAAGATCTCTGGCTACGCCGGGCCGGTGGACTTCTATGTTGAAAAACTCGTGGAAGGTATTGCTACTCTGGCCGCCGCCTTTGCGCCCAAGAAAGTGATCGTGCGATTGTCAGATTTTAAATCCAATGAGTACGCCAACCTGATTGGTGGCACGTTATACGAGCCAGATGAAGAAAACCCGATGCTCGGCTTCAGGGGCGCTTCACGTTACATCTCGGAAACTTTCCGAGACTGTTTTGAACTGGAGTGCCGTGCACTGAAGAAAGTGCGTGATGAAATGGGTTTGACCAATGTTGAAATTATGGTGCCTTTTGTTCGCACGGTGGGTGAAGCACGCCAGGTCGTAGACCTCCTGGCTCAAAATGGCCTCAAGCGCGGCGAGAATGGTTTGCGGGTGATCATGATGTGTGAGCTTCCTGCAAACGCTTTGCTGGCAGAAGAGTTCCTCGAAAGTTTTGATGGATTTTCCATCGGATCGAATGATCTGACGCAGCTGACATTGGGGCTCGATCGTGACTCTGGCATCATCGCCCACCTGTTCGACGAGAGAAATGAAGCCATCAAGATCTTGTTGGGCAAAGCAATACAAGCGTGTAGAAACGCGGGTAAGTACGTAGGTATTTGCGGGCAGGGACCTTCTGATCATCCTGATTTGGCGAAATGGCTGATGGAGCAGGGAATTGACACCATTTCACTGAATCCAGATTCCGTGCTCGATACCTGGTTCTTCCTGGCGGAAAACTGAGGTGAACCATGCAAAGCAGTAGCAACCTGTTTCCTGTGAGACTGATATCAGCGGAAGTGCATGGTAACTTTTTTGAAGATGCCTATCTGCTCAAGCCAAATAACAGTCCGGACAAAACTGTTGAGATTGCTGTGACGCGGTATTCCGCTTCAGAAAAGGGGAGTGCCAAGCGACCGTTGGTGCTCCTGCACGGGCTATTTTCAAACCGCTTAGCATGGCTCCCATTTCCAGGGACGGGATTAGCGCATTACTTCGCTCGTCAGGGGTATGAAGTATGGATGCCGGAGTTAAGGGGGCATGGCTTTTCACCGATGAACAAAGGCTATCTTGCCAATACCTTTCGGGATTACATTGAGTTTGATCTGCCCGCCGTAAACGATTTCATTATCGAAAAAACGGGTAAGCGCCCGGTTTGGATTGGGGATAATTTTGGTGGGCTTGCGCTCTCGGCTTCGCTGGGTGTGAGCGCCATCCCGGCCAACCATATTGCTGGCGCTGTGCTGTTGGGAACGCAAGTAGGGCACATGCACTGGGTGTTAAACATGCCTTTGACAGCGCGCATTGGTGCTTGGCTGAGGAAGCGGCAGGATGTGATTGAAGGGCACTTGAATGGCTATGGTCCGGAAAACGAGCCCAGTAAACTCGTCGCTGAAGCCGTGAAGTGGCAAACCTGGAAAGGCTGGAAGTCAAAAGAGGGTTTGAACTATTTCAAATCGCTAAAGAACGTCACCGTACCGCTGTTATCCATTGCACCCACTTCCAGGATGGCGGATAAAAAATCCTACTACGATAAGTTTTATGACGCGGTAGGCTCCAAGAGCAAGTTGCTCTTGAAAATACCCGTGAATGACGAAAAAGAAAACAAACTGCCGCACTCGTTAGTCACACAACAACACCTCATCGAAGAAGTGGGTAAAAAGGTTTGTGACTGGTTGGATGAGTCAGCCGGAACGCAGGGCACAGGCGGTGCGTTGGTGGCTTAAGCCCCACGAGCGAAGGCCGCCTGTTGCATCGCTGCCCGGATTAATATCAAACGCTAAGGTGCTTCAATGAATAAGGTTACTGACAAGTCCGCGCTGATTCTCGGGGCGACAGGCCTGATTGGGAAATTGCTTCTACGGCAGTTACTTAATGCGCCTGAATTTAGTCGAGTCGTCGCACCCACCCGGAGGAAATTGGAGCTGGCGCACAGCAAACTGATTAATCCCGTGGGTGAGCTTACGGAACTGGCATCGGTGTTTGAAGCACATGGTTCGGTTGATGTGGTTTTCTGCTGTCTTGGCACAACGATCAAAAAAGCGGGATCCAAAGAAGCGTTTGAGTTAGTGGATCTCGTATACCCCTTTGAAGCGGCGAAACTCGCGAAACGAGCGGGAGTGCCTCATTACGCGCTGGTGAGCGCCATGGGTGCTGATGAGAAATCCCTGTTCTTTTACAATCGTGTAAAAGGCAAGTTGGAGCATCGCTTGAAAGACCTGGCATTTCCATTCCTTACCGTCGTGCGCCCGTCATTGTTGTTGGGGGATAGAGGAAGTGAAAGTCGGTTTGGTGAGGAAGTTGGGGCCGTAGGCCTGAAAATGATTTCACCCTTGATGAAAGGGCGCCTTGAGCACTTAAAGCCGGTTGAAGGCGAAAAGGTGGCGGCGAGATTGTTCAGCTGTGCTGTTTCTGTTTTTCGGAATGAAAAACCGGAAGGCGTGCAGGTGGTGCTTTCCGGTAATATATGATCAACAAACGAGGAGATAACTGTGGAAATCGTAACACCCGATTTATGCGATGAGTTTGCCGAAAACATTCAGGTCATTGAACCCATGTTTAACAACTATGGCGGCGTGAAAGCGTTCGGCGGAGAAGTCGTCACCGTTAAGTGTTTTGAAGATAATTCCGTCGTGAAGGAGCAAGTTGGTTTGCCGGGCGAGGGCAGAGTACTCGTCGTTGACGGAGGAGCTTCAAAGCGGGCAGCACTGCTCGGAGATATGCTTGCAGAAAAAGCCGCAGACAATGGTTGGGCAGGGGTGATTGTCTATGGTTGTATTCGGGATGTTGATGTTATTGGTCAAACAAAACTTGGGGTGCAGGCGCTGGGAACGCACCCAATGAAGACGGATAAAAAGGGAATCGGGGAATTAAATGTGGCAGTTAAATTTGGCGGTGTCGTGATCAAGCCAGGAGACTATATCTATGCAGATAACAATGGCGTAATCGTCGCGGACAAAAAGCTCCTGTGATGTGATAAAAAAGCCAATACGGTTGCAGCGTATTGGCTTTTTTTAACTCAGCTTTGGATATTAACGATTTCGGTACCCAGCTGGTAATTCCCATTTTCAAGCGGTGAACATCTAATAATTTTCACTGTGGATTCCAGTGATGGGAATGCTTCGTTATTAGATGGAATGCAGGCGAATAACACCGTTCCTTCTTCAATCGCTTCGCCCACTTCAATTAGCATGCCGGTACCACTGAGATCTCGGCAAACAGCACGTATAGGTTGGTTTGAATCTGCTGGTCTCAGAGTGATCTCCGTATCGACCCGCATCCGGATAAAGTCTCTTTTTTCACTAAAATCACGAATAATATCTTGCAACATCGTAGAAGTAACCCCTTCTTGTTTTTGTCCGTTAAGTTATACGATTATTTAAAATTCGTGTCAAAGTAGAAATTGTTATAAAAAAATAGGCACTAAGAATATGTTGTATATGTGTTCAAATATCTACACTATATATGGTATTCGGCCCGGTTGTGGAGTAGACTGGTAAGTCCCCCCTGAGGCTTTTCCTGTCATTTATCGGATGTTATCACAACGATAATAGTTACTACTAAATCTAGAAGTATCCTGTATCTCATTGATTTTTAAACCCATGTGTCGCTTTTTCGCGTCCGCTTCATGGAGGGTATAATAATAGCGATCAAAATGCCCAAACAGATTAATCCGCCGCCGGCGAGTAATAGCTCGGTTTCGTTTTTATCTGAAAGTCGTTGATTTTCAACCTGCAATTTTTCGATTTCGTGTTGATATTGCTGGTTAAGTTCCTGTAATTCTCGGTTTCTGTTGTCCAGGTGAACAGCATTTTGCGAGATCGCTGTGATTTCCTCCAGGTCCTTTGAGAGTTTGCGATTGACCTTTTCGAGTTCTGTTTTTGCTGTCGAGAGAGTCTGGTTTTCAGACTGAAGCGTTTGAAAGCGTGCTCCCAGTGATCCGGATTTGTCTTCCAGCAACTTGAGCTTTTCCAGAGCCGCTTGAAGCTTATCTCGAGCGATGGGTTCTTCGACCAAAAAGCGGGAGGGAACCCAGCCTTCAATACCGCCAGGCTCTCGGATCTTTGTCCATTTGGTCGCATCGTCCTCCTCGAGGACTTGAACCTTCGCCCCGCTCACGATGGATTTGACGATTCGATAACTGGTCTCTGGTCCCGTTCGGAGGTTGATTCTCAGTGTGTCATCAACATACAGTGTTTTGGCGTAGGAAATGTTACCCAGAGTAAACAGGATAAGTGCGACGATAATGTTTTTCACGAAAGGCTTGCCTTCAGGTGTGTTGGATTAAGGGAGTACTTTTTTAAATGGTTTTACCGTCACAGACTGGTAAACCCCGGCTTCAACATAGGGGTCAGCCTGAGCCCACAATTCGGCTGCCTGCAAACTTTCGAACTCCGCAATGACCAGGCTGCCAGTGAATCCGGACTCTCCCGGGTCATTAGAGTCAATAGCGGGATGCGGGCCTGCGAGCAACAAGCGTCCTTCCTGTTTCAATGCTTCCAGGCGCGCAAGGTGAGCGGGCCGTGCTGTCATACGTAAGGGCAGGCTTTGATCTACATCCTGAGTGATGATGGCATAGTACATAGTTATTTTTGCTGTTCCTGTTGTGTGGAGGAGGGGTCATCAGGTTCTTCTTTCAGGTACTTTGAAAGAAACAGTCCTTGTAAGATGACAAAAAGGAAGGTGAGGGCTAACAAGCCGAACACTTTAAAATCAACCCACATTTCTTCAGAAAAATTATACGCGACGTAGATGTTGGACGCACCCGCAAAGATAAAAAACGCAGCCCAGGCCAGGTTCAACTTTTTCCAGACATCAAGAGGCAGGGTGAGATTGGATTCGAGCATGCGCTGAATGATGTTTTTCTTGCCAATGAATTCGCTGCCAATAAACACCAGCGCAAAAAGCCAATTGATGACCGTGGGTTTCCATTTAATAAACGCATCGTCACGAAGTGCTACAGTCAGTCCACCGAAAACAATCACCATCCCTAGCGTAATCCAGTGCATTTTTTCAACTTTGCGAAAGCGTATCCATAAGTAGCTTACCTGGACGATGGTTGCACCTATGAGCACCGCTGTTGCCGTAAAAATATCCTTGGTGTACTGGTAAACCGCAAAGAATACGATGAGCGGGAAAAAATCAGTAAATGCTTTCATGGGAGGCTGTTTAAAATGGTATCCTAGAAGTGGGCCTCTATTATAACGAATGCCGGTCATAAAGAAACTTTCTGAAGAAATAGTAATTCCTCTATGAGTAACCAAACAGTCGATCTCCATATGCATTCAACTTGTTCGGATGGTTCCTTGTCCCCCTCGGAACTGGTCAGGCGGGCAGTCAACTGTGGCGTGCGCTCGATGGCGCTCACGGATCACGATACCATAGACGGGTTGGCAGAGGCTGCAGAAGAAGCCAGGAAGTTGGAAGTTGCATTTTATAGCGGCGTTGAATTGTCCTGTAGCTGGCAGGGTATGAATATTCATGTGCTTTGTTACGGATTTGAGATTGAATCGGCTGAGATGATGGCGCTTTGCGAGGCTCAGAAAGCCCGTCGCATTGAGCGTGCGGGTATGATTGCAGATCGTCTGGAGAAAAAGTTCAATCTGCCGGATTTGCTGATTCAGGCCAAAAATCAGAGCGAATTCGGAGTGCCTGGTCGGCCACACTTTGCGTCGGCGATGGTCGAACTTGGCTATGTCGAGAGTCATGCGGAAGCTTTTCGCAAGTATTTGGGTAGCGGAAAGCCCGGTGATGTGAAGGCGGTTTGGCCAACCTTAGAGGAGTTGATGGAGTCTTTGGCTGGCCGGCCGTGGTTTGCCTCGCTCGCTCACCCCAGAAAGTACAAAATGACCGTGAGCAAGCTCAAGCGATTTTTGGATGATTTTGTTGCTTTGGGTGGTCAGGCGATGGAGGTATCCACGTCCGCTCAGAAGCAAGGTGAGATCGGTTTGCTGACCGATATTTGCCGCCAGTATGGCTTGCTTGCGAGTGAAGGCAGTGATTTTCACATGCCTGGCTACCCCTGGTGCGAGTTGGGTAAGCACACCGGTCTCCCTCAAAACCTCACCCCCCTCATTCAGAGACTGTTACCTGCCGCCTGACGTGCGCCTTTCATTTCCTGCTTTTTGACTCACGCGGAGAATGCCCCCGACATGCTCGTGGTTCCGGGTGTGGCAAGTTTAGAGATTGAAGCTAGACTTAATGAGTATGCCCCATACCACCGATGTGCACTTTGGCCCAGACGGTGTTTTGTCATCGCGGGTCATTTTTTTCCTATCACGTTCAGGAAACCAGTGTTGCATGCAAAAAGTAGCGGTTCAATTGTCTCTCTCTCTCCTTCTGACTCTTGTCGCCATCGCGGCTCAGTTCCTTAACGCAGATGTTGTCTGGCGGGTAGTGTTGGTTATTTTACTGTCCTGTGCCTGGGGATGGGCTGTTTTTGCTTTGCTGAGGGCGTCCAGGGAACGAGATGTCCGAAAAGCGTCCGATGGGCAGGTACAGGAGGGGGTTAGTCGGCTCACACAAAAGTTAGATGAGTTGCTAAAAGGACAGTCTGGCCACCTGGCACGTGATGCGGAGGAGATTCAATCGTTGACTACGGACAATGTCACCAGTTTAAGTCAGAGTTTCACGGGCCTGTCGGACAAATCCGGTTTACAGAGAGATAAACTGCTGTCGGTCATTGAACGATTAAAGGGGTCACGTTCCGGCGACGGAGATGCCATTACTGTCGATGCATTTGCGGTAAAGCTCGGTGATATTATCGACAATTACGTAGAAATTCTGGTGGATGTCAGTGACAAAAGTGTTCAGGCAGTGCATGAAATTCAAGATATGGTCGCGCATTTTGATCAAATGTTTGCCTACCTCGGCGATATTCGAAAGATTGCAGATCAGACCAATTTGCTGGCTTTAAATGCAGCGATAGAGGCAGCGCGCGCAGGTGAAAGCGGTCGCGGATTTGCGGTGGTTGCTGACGAAGTCAGAAAGCTATCTCAAGACTCGAACAATCTGAATGATCAAATCATACAGAAAGCCGAAGATGCGAAGAACGCGATTGGAGATGTTAAAAATATTGTCGGACAGATTGCCTCGTTGGATATGAATATTGCCATCAATGCTCGGGGGCATATTGACAGCATGTTGGACGAGTTGGAAAAGGTAAATCACTATATCGAAGATCAAGTGAGTGAGCTTTCGGGATTATCTACCAGTATTAACAACGATGTGAGCCAGGCCGTGATATCACTGCAATATGCAGATCACATTCAGCAGCTGGCTCTGCGCGTCATGTCCATCAGTCAGGCGTTGTCGCACGCGATTTCTATTCGTGAGGGTGATTTGATGGAGAGGATCGACCACTGTGTCGCCCACATTGAAACCGTTCGGTCAGAACTGGAGGGACGTCGAAACAATGAGGCGTCGAAGGGTGGCGAAGAAGAGAGTGCTGCCGGAGAAATTTCTTTGTTTTAGTAAGGAGTATCTATGACTATTTCAACACGGGAAGCTGGCGATGGGAAGGAGTTGCAAATTGCTATCGCCGGAACGTTTGATTTTAATGTGGTTCAAGAGTTTCGAAAGAGCTACGATGGGGTGGGACCGTACAATAAATATGTCATTGACATGGCACAGGTCGACCATATCGACAGCTCGGCGTTGGGGATGTTGCTGAACATGAAGAAGTCGGTGGGAGACAACGCGCCCATTTCAATCAAGAACTGCAAGCCGGGCATTAAAAAGATTTTTCTCATTTCACGCTTCGATAAAAAATTCAATTTTGATTGATGGGATGCTTCTCGCATGCGTGTACTGATCGTTGATGACCAAAAGTCGAACAGAGAGTTGCTGCGTTGGATATTGGAAGACTCCGGCAATGTGTGTGAAGAGGCTGTGAATGGGCAGGAGGCTGTCGAGCGGTTTTCTGCGTTTCAGCCGGATATTGTCTTGATGGATGTCATGATGCCCGTGATGGATGGTTACGAGGCGACAAGACAGATCAAGCAACTGGCTGGTGCGAACTATATTCCTGTGATCTTTCTTACGGCCATGTCAGATGATCAGGCGTTAATTAAATGCCTGGATGCGGGCGGGGATGACTTTTTATCCAAACCCATTGATGAAGTGGTGCTTCAGGCCAAAATAAATGCGCACACGCGAACACAGGAACTGAATCAACAAATCAACGCAAAAAATGAAGAGCTCACCTATTTGCACAATCGCCTGCAGCAGGAGCACCAAATGGGGGAGCATGTATTAAGCAATGCGATGAAGGAAAACTTCATCGATGCGCCTAATATTCAGCATTTCTTATCCCCGATGTCCATGTTTAATGGTGATATCTTTCTCGTAACCCCGAAGCCTTCGGGGGGCATGTATGTGTTGCTTGGGGATTTTACCGGGCATGGATTAGCGGCGTCTATCGGCGCAATACCCGTGTCACAGGTGTTTTTCGCCATGACCAAGAAGAACTTTCCAGCCAGTGAAATCATTGCTTCGTTAAATAGTACGTTAGCCAAGTTTTTGCCGGACACAATGTTTTGTGCCGCTACGCTGATTGAGATGAATCAATCCGGGACACAAGCGGTTGTTTGGGGGGGCGGTCTTCCTGATGGCTACATCATCAACCAGGACGGGGGGGTGGCAAGTACCCTGGAGAGCCAGCATATGCCTTTGGGCGCGCTGGATGAGGATGAGTTTGAGAGCGATATCCAGTTAATTCAATTGGAGGCCGGTCAGAAGATTGTTGTTTACACGGATGGAATCATTGAAGGCTCAAACGATCAGGGTGAAATGTATGGTGGTGAGCGACTTGAGCGGGTTCTTATGCAGCTGGAAAGCAGCTCAGCTGTGACTCGGGTTGTAGATGATTTTCATGCGTTTAAAGGTGGTACGGAGCAGGATGATGATATTTCTATCGTTGAAGTCACCGCGCAGGAGTTACCGGATTTCGTGTCGAAGGAAGTGAGGTCCAGCCTGATTCCCATTCCCTGGCGTATCGATGTGGCATTAAAAAAGCGGGAGTTTGTTTCCATTGTTGACCCTATCAAGCAATTGGTCAGTATGTTTCCGCGTAATTCCATATTCCTGCAACAGAAAGATATCCTCCACACGATTCTAAAGGAGCTTTACTCGAATGCGTTGGAGCATGGTATTTTGGAGCTGGATTCCGGCCTTAAAATGCAGGAAGACGGATTTGATCAATATTACTCTCAGAGAGAGCGCCGGCTAGGTGAATTGAGGGACAACCATCGGATCCGGGTTAGAATGTCTTTCGATCCTGGTGTTGATGAGCGCACGGTGAAGATTATTTTTGAAGACAGTGGTTGCGGATTCGATTTTGAGCGCGTGCTGGAAGCTTCTGACAATGATGACTTCAACTACGGCAGGGGGTTGAAGTTGGTGCAGGCGCTTAGTAAATCTCTCCAGGTATCTGATCAGGGTCGGTGTGTTGAGGTTGTCTTTCAGGCGTAACCTCAAAAAGGTTTCAATTTATTTACGCATCGTGCTACTAATTATTTATATATATCGCTACTTGGCGTGAAACAGAAGATAGAGGTCCAAGACCAGTTCGGGGAGTTGGTCACAGAATGACTCAATCAACTCGTCGTTACTACTGACATCTATAAAGCTTTCATCTTCGTCCATCAGTCCTGAGAGAGAAAGTATAGGAAACATCATTTCTGCCACCGCTCCTTCGTCCGCTGAAAGCCATTGTTCTTCTGAGCAAAAATAGACCTGGCAGAAGCCGCTACACCAGTTTTGAATACTTTCAAGCTCTGAGCCCGATTCTGTGGGTAAAAGAAGCCTCTCATCCTGTTCAATGCCTTTCTGAACCTTGCTTTTTATCTCCAGGATAATGTCCTGAATTTCCTTCGGTAGCGTGGCATTGGTTTCTTGTCCTGTTATCAGTTCCGCCAGCATTGCGGAGGAAAGTTCAACGGGGCTGACGAGATTTGCGGTAACTGCACCCACAATTTCGTAGTAATCCATTGCCGTTTCTTCGAGAGCCGGAGAAAAAAGGAAGGTTTCCAGCTGGTCAACCTTTTTTGGAGACAGGATATTTGAGTTCATGCTTCAGGTCCGTGGGCCGGCTTGTGGGCCGGCCCAATTGCTGTAATGGGCTGATTAATCCGCTGGCTTAGGCTCGATTACTGCCGCTTCGGATCCGCTACTCTTCTGACTGTCCGTAGCCGGTGGCGCTTTTTTCTCAGAAACTGTATTGGCTTCTTGTGCCTTGGGCGTCACTGCTTCGGAAGCAGGCTTGGATTGCGTTTGGGGGGCCGCTTCCGCATCTGATTTCTTACGTTGATGGCGTGGATCATTCATGGCCCGGCCTCCGGGTCGAGTTCGTCTTCGTCTCGTTTGACGCTCTTTCGGGGAGTCCGTTTCGCTTTGCTTATCTGCGTTGTCAGTGGGCGCATCTTTCTTCGATTCAGCGGGAGGGGCTGTTTCTTTCGCCTTTTCCACTTTGTTCTCAGCGCTGACGGGTTTCTGTTCCGCCTCGTTCACCGGTGGCGGGGCAGAAGCTGGCGCTTTTTGATCTTCGCCTCCTTCCGGCTGAACATTGGCCTCCTTTCCTTTAGCAGGGGCACTGTCTTCGGTAGCATCCTTCTTAGGCTTGGCTGGTTTTGTCTCAGCGTTTTCTGTGGAAGGCACTGATTCGCTGGGCTTAGCAGTTTTTTCCGCAGCGCTATCTGTGTTTTCTGCAGGCTGGCGATTGCGGTTTCGCGGAGGGCGTCGTCGCGTATTTCCAGTCGCTTCTTTTTTCTCTTCGTTTTCCTGAGCTGGCGCTGCTGTCGCTGGTTTTTCTTTAGGTTCGGCAGTATCTGTTACAGGCTGAGCCGGCTTGACGGCTGGCTGCTGTAGCTCTTTGGTGTCATCCTGCTCGGACTTCCGCTCTGTTCGGGTTGGTCTCCTCGACTTTTCGTCCCTGGCTTGTTGACCACCTTTTTCAGAGCGATCACGTCTGGGTCGTTTTGACTCATTTGGCAGGTCGCTTTTTTCCTTGGGCTTGCGCGACTGCGGACTTTCGTTCCGGTTATCGGATTTGTTTGAGTCGTCACGGCGCGTATCCCGTCGATTTTCCGAGTTACGACCGCCGTCTCTTCGCCCATCACCACCGCGTTGGTCTTGTCTCTGGTCATCTCGATTGGAGGTGCGCTTGTTGTCACGTTGCGAACCGTCTTGTCGTTTGCCTCTCTCCCGTTTTGGGCCTTTCTGGGTAGGCTCACGCTTTCTATCCGATGGTGATTGCGTGTTTTTTGCAGTGCTTTTGCGCGTTTCTGCAGTTTCGCTTTCTTCAGCCCCAGTGAGCAATGCTTTCAGGCGAGCAGAAATGCGTTTCATCAAACTCTTCGGCTCAGACACTGGTGCGGGCATGGAAGGTGTGATCGATGAAACTGCCGCTTGCTCTCGCGCAATCTCACGTTTAGCGCCTGGCGTATAGCTTTCTTCAACAGGGTTGGCAGCAGAGATCTCATAACTTTTAGAATCCTGGCCTTCGCTGTCATCTTCACGAATACGCAAAATCTCGTAATGTGGTGTTTCGAGTTCGGCAGACGGCACGATCAGAACTGCTACTTCCTGCTCTTTCTCAATAGCAGAAATGCGTTCCCGCTTTTCGTTCAACAGGAAAGAGGCGACGGAAACAGGCACTACGGCTTGTACTTTGCCGGTTTTGTCCTTGGACGCTTCCTCGTAGATGAGTCGCATGATGGAGAGTGCCAGGGATTCTACGCTCCTGACTATGCCTTGACCGGAGCATCGTGGGCAGACATCCGCCCGTGTTTCCTCCAGAGAAGGACGCAGTCTTTGTCTGGACATCTCCAGCAATCCGAATCTGGAAATCTTGCCCACCTGCACACGTGCGCGGTCAAGCTCCAGGGCCTGGCGCATTTTGTTCTCGACTTCTCGCTGATTTTTTGCCGGTGTCATATCGATGAAGTCAATGACGATGAGGCCGCCGATGTCGCGCAATCTCAATTGTCGGGCTATCTCTTCAGCGGCTTCTATGTTGGTGTGTAGCGCCGTTTCTTCGATGTCGCCGCCTTTTGTTGCGCGCGCTGAGTTGATATCGATGGAAACAAGTGCTTCTGTGGGATCAATGACGATAGATCCACCGGAAGGCAGTTTGACTTCTCTTTGGAATGCTGTTTCGATCTGCGCTTCAATCTGGTAGCGGCTGAACAGTGGAATTTCATCGCTGTACAGCTTTATCTTGCTCTCGTAAGTCGGCATGACCGAGCGCACGAAATTCACCACATCTTCGTAGATTGCCTTGTCGTCCACCAGAACTTCACCAATGTCCTGTCGCAGGTAGTCTCTGACCGCCCGAATGATAACATTACTTTCCTGATAAATGAGGAAGGGAGCCGATCGGCTTTCTGCAGCGTGTGTAATGGACTCCCAGAACTGACAGATGTAATCAAGATCCCACTGAAGCTCTTCGGTGGTTCGTCCCACACCAGCGGTACGCACGATGACGCCCATATTTCTGGGTGTGTTCAGCCCGGACATGGCGTCTTTGAGCTGTGTTCTTTCGTCCCCTTCGATGCGTCGGGAAATACCGCCAGCTCTTGCGTTATTGGGCATGAGTACCAAGTACCGGCCGGCGAGACTGATGAACGTCGTCAAAGCGGCGCCTTTATTGCCTCGCTCCTCTTTGTCCACCTGAACGATAACTTCCTGGCCTTCAGAAAGTACTTCCTTGATATTGATTTTGCCGCTGATTTTGCTTGGCGGTGTAGAGAAATACTCTTTGCTGATTTCTTTCAGTGGAAGGAAGCCGTGACGTTCAGCCCCATAATCGACAAATGCGGCTTCGAGGCTGGGTTCAAGTCGTGTGATTTTACCTTTGTAAATGTTTGCCTTTTTTTGTTGACTGACACCGGACTCAATGTCCAGGTCATACAGCTTTTGCCCGTCAACTAATGCGACTCGCAACTCCTCTGTGTGAGTGGCGTTGATCAACATTCTCTTCATCTAAATTGTATACCTGATTAAGGCATTCAAAGTGCGGAGAGAGAGGTGGGTTACTCGGAAATTCAACAGACCCCCACAGTCTATAAGGAGTGTGGTAGGACGGAGTACGCAAATACGTGCAGGTCTCGCTTTGGGTTCAAAGATTTTGCCCTGCGTGCATATGCTGCTACCTCTTTGTGGGAGGTACGTACGTGCGTGTTCTGTCTTGCCAATATCTCCTAGCTTCGGGAGCTGGCGTTCTGAATTTTGTGCCCTTCTGAATCAGATAGGGAGACGAAAAATCCAGAATGTGAATTCTGTTACTTAACCGGTACCTGGATCAGGAATATAATTGGTCTCACGAATTCCTGTACTGTTTGATCTAAGTGTCTGGCGCTCGAATTAGGCGCTCATTCAATAGTGGGGCAACTCGGCACTTGGTTTCCGAACAATGACTTCGGTAAGTACCTGACGATCAATCGTTGCGCCGCCCGGCTTAAATCAGTTTACAGGACTGCCAAATATCATTCCTGATATGAAACACTCTACCTCAACGCAGTCTGATTGCGCGTTTTGATTACCTTCCCATGGGGAAGAATGTATCTGCAAATGGTTCTTTATAGTGGTGACCACTTGTCAAAATAGTTCACTGCCTGTTGAAATTTATCACGCTTGGCTGCGTCTCTTTGTCACTTTTGGCGACCAGAATTTCGCGGCTTGGTGCTCATTGGGGCGAAGGGCGCTTGGATATGGATGTCGGATTCCGGCTTGATCGACCGTACAATAGTGCAAATTGACAGATTGTTCTATGCCCGGGAGTGATCATTGGTTGATTCCTTATCACTCACTACTTAGAATCCGCTATATCGTGTTGGCGCATTACCTGCTTGTCCCAACCTCAACAGCACATCTGTATATCATTAATTCACTGTAAAGTAAAAGAGTTTTCGAATTTAATGGAGCAAATCAGTAAAAAGGTGGTGTTTCATACGGCCACAGAAAAGGAAGATGATCAGCGCGTGGACAACTTCCTGATTACCTATCTGAAAGGGGTGCCCAAAACCCGCATCTATAAAATGATTCGTAAGGGAGAGGTGCGCGTCAACAAAGGGCGAGTCAAGCCGGATACGAGAATATTTGTGGGTGATATCGTTCGAATCCCTCCGGTGACAATGCTGGAAAAAGAGGTGGGTGCAGTTCCGGGAGGGCAGGTGATACAGATGCTCGAGGATGCCATACTCTTTGAAAATGAGCAGGTGCTGATCGTGAATAAACCGGCGGGTATTGCGGTGCATGGAGGCAGCGGGCTGGATTATGGGGTGGTGGAGGCTTTTCGAGCCTCACGGGGAGAGCATGACTTTCTGGAGCTGGTTCACCGGTTGGACAGAGATACGTCTGGGTGTCTGATGATTGCCAAAAAGAGATCTGCACTGAAGTGGTTGCATGCATGTCTCAGAGAGGATTCCGTGGATAAGCGTTACCACGCTTTAGTCGTTGGCAGTTGGCCAAAACATGTCAAAGTTGTTGAAGCCCCGCTGAAGAAAAATGTACTTAAAAGCGGGGAGCGGATGGTGAGAGTAGCGCAGGATGGGAAGCCCTCTCGAACAGATTATCGAGTTATTCAAGCCGGGGGAAGCTTTACCTTGGTAGAAGCAAAGCCGGTAACAGGGCGCACGCACCAGATCAGGGTGCACTGCCAGTATTTGGGGCACCCGATTGTGGGGGATAAAAAGTACTGGAGCTCCGAGTTGCAAGAGCCGGATTTAGGGAGTTTGCGTATGCGGTTAATGCTGCATGCCAGGACTTTAACGGTTGCCCTCGCGCCCGGTGAAAAGGTAAGAACGTTTGAAGCGCCATACTCAGATCAATTTTCGGGAATCCTGGAAAGGGTGTTTTAGGTGGTGGCTAAGTTGCCTGGGGCGATTAAGTTGGTCATTTTTGACTGGGATGGCACGCTCATAGACTCCGAAGCGCATATTGTTAACTCGCTGCGCCATGCAGCGACCGCAATGGGTTTTCATTTATTGGCTCATCATGCCTATGCGGGTGTGATTGGTTTGGCGATGGATCGTGCGCTCAGAGTGCTGTATCCCGAAATGTCTGTTGAGCAGCTCGAAGAGTTTAAGGTGTTTTATCGAGACCACTTTTATGGGCAAGAAAATGGAAGCGTCAAGCCATTTTCCGGAGTTGAAAGCGTGCTTCAAGCGCTGAAAAAGCAAGGCTATCTATTGGCGGTGGCAACGGGAAAAGGCGTCACAGGTTTGGAGCGGGCGTTAGATCATACCGGATTCAGAAAGTACTTCGACGCTTATCGCTGCTCGGAGACGACAGCATCAAAACCTGATCCTCAAATGCTGCTCGAAATTCTGGAAGAATTAAATGTCGGTGCCAAGGAGAGTGTCATGGTAGGTGATACTATTTATGATCTGGAAATGGCACAGCACGCGGGAATGAAAAAAATTGCCGTTTCTTTTGGTGTGCATGGCGTGGATAAATTAAGAAAGTTTCATCCCGATGCTGTCGTAGATGACTTGTCAGAGATGGTCGCGGTAATCACCAATTGGTAAGATGTCAAAACAGAAAGTTGTTTATTGAGGTGTTGAATGTCGGAAGACAATTGGAAAGAGCCCGGGCGTGGCTCTGAAAGTATGGCGAGCACGCCGAGGCCCCAGCCCGCAAAGCCTGCTTCGGGGAAAGAGTGGAAACTCATTGAAAAGTTAATCTTAACGCTTACTTCTGAGCAGAAAAAGGCGCGGCGCTGGGGAATATTTTTCAAGCTGCTGACATTTGGATACCTGTTTGCGTTGCTGTTTTTATTCAATTCCCGCGTGGATGACGGGATGTCCCGCGGTGCCGAACATACGGCGCTGGTGGAAGTCAAAGGCGTTATCGCTGACGGTGAGGATGCGTCTGCGGATGCTATCGTGACCGGGTTGAGAAAAGCATTTGAGGATGAGCGAACAAAAGGTGTCGTGTTAAGAATTAACAGTCCAGGTGGGAGTCCTGTTCAATCCGGATATGTCTATGATGAAATCAAACGATTGAGAGAAAAGCACCCGGACACCGCCTTGTATGCGGTGATTTCGGATTTGGGTGCTTCTGGTGCTTACTATATTGCTGCCGCTGCGGATGAGATTTATGCGGATAAAGCCAGCTTGGTGGGATCGATAGGGGTGACGGCCTCAGGTTTTGGTTTTGTTGATGTTTTGGAGAAGATTGGTGTAGAACGGCGAATCTATACCTCTGGAGAACATAAAACATTTCTCGACCCGTTTTCACCCGAACAGAAGGATGAGGTTGAATTCTGGAAAAAGGTGCTGCAAACCACGCATGAGCAGTTCATCGATCAGGTGCGTAAAGGGCGGGGAGATCGTTTGAAGGAGACAGCGGATATGTTCAGTGGCTTGATCTGGAGTGGCGAGCAGGCACTGGAGATGGGGCTCATTGATGGTCTGGGAAGCTCCTCCTACGTAGCAAGGGAGAAGATCGGCGCTGAGAAAATAGTCGACTTTACGCCGAAACCTGATCCATTAGAGCGATTTACGAAGTCTCTCGGTGCGTCTTTTGCCAGTGCGCTCGCAAAGTTGACCGTGGAAGGTGGTGCGTATCAAATCAGGTAGAATCAGGCATGATCTTCACCATAGTCCAGGGGGTCGACTCCCGCGTTTAGTAAAAGGTCGCATAAGCTGATCAGTGGAAGCCCAATCAAACTGTTTGGGTCTCTTCCTGACATGGCGGTAAACAGGCGTATGCCAAGGGACTCAACTTTAAAGCTTCCTGCGCATTGAAAGGGTTGGTCGGCATGCAAGTACCGGGCAACCATGTGCTCTGTGAGGGGGCGGAACTGGACTTCGAATTCGTCCACGGTAACTGCGTGCGAATTGTCGCGGGTGTTCAACAGGCACAGGCCTGTATAGAAGGTGACACGTGCGGAACTACAGGCCAGGAGTTGCTTTTGTGCGGTTTCATAGTTTCCGGGTTTGTTTAGTTGGCCATAATGTGAATGGATTGCTACCTGGTCAGAGCCGATAATGAGTTTGCCGGGGTAGTCGTCTGCAACCTGTTTCGCTTTTTCGTAGGCCAGGCGTCGGGCGAGTGCCTCCGGAGGTTCGGCTGGCTTGGGAGTCTCGTCTATGTTGGGTGCGACACAGATAAAAGGGATACGTAGTTTCTCCAGGAGTGCTTTGCGAAAGGGCGAAGTTGAGGCCAGGACGAGCATGTTGATTCAATTCCTTAATCTAGGGGTGTGAAAAACTAGACACAATCTACTTGAATATCAATTATTTTTTGACATCTCCCTATTAGATCAATAAAATTGCGCGCTTATGTCAAGTACCGGTTTACCTGTCTCTGTTGACCCAAACAAGTTTGCAGAGCAACAGATTGAGTTAAAAGGAAATTTAGCCTTTAGCCAACTGTTCAGAATGGAAGAAGTGACGCTGGGCCATGCTGGTGATGTGGTTGTGTGTCTCAGGTTTCATAAAGATGAGCAGGGGCGTACGCTCGTATCCGGAAAAATTGAAGCAACGGTTGTGCTTGAGTGCCAGCGTTGTCTCGACAAAATGACTCAAGAACTCAAACCTGACGTTCAGTTATGCATTGTCTATTCTGATGATCAGGCAAAGAATCTGCCAAAGTCGTATGATCCTTACTTATTGGATGGCTGTGAGTTGGTAATCGCAGATTTGGTCGAAGAGGAGCTGCTGCTTAGTCTTCCTTCGTTTGGGGCTCATGAGCCAGGAGAATGTACGCTCGATTATGATGCATCTGATGAGTCCGAGGATGACACGTCGGTCGTAGTAGAAAAATCTAATCCGTTCAGTGTGCTGGCGGATTTTAAAGTTAAGAAATAACAGGCGGAGAAAGTAAAATGGCAGTTCAACAGAATCGTAAAACGCGATCAAAAAGAGGAATGAGACGTTCTCATGATGCTCTGACTGGAGCAACTCTTTCCATTGATCCAACAACAGGTGAGACTCATCGTCGTCACCATGTAACAGCAGACGGCTTTTATCGTGGAAAAAAGGTGATCGAAAAGTCAGAAGACTAAGTCTTGGCTGATCGCTTTTGTATTGCCGTTGATGCAATGAGCGGGGATCTTGGCCCGGATGTGGCCGTCCGATCCTCGCTGTCCTTCCTGAAAAGACACGAAGCCTCCTCTCTTTTACTTGTGGGTGATGAAGCTGTACTTCAATCGCTTCTCGCTACGCACTCCATTGCTTCGTCTGTGCAGCAGAGATTAGAAATTGTTCATGCGCCAGATGTTGTAGAAATGACAGATAAGCCTTCATTAGCGCTTCGTAAAAAACAGCAATCCTCTATGGCTGTTGCACTTGGTCTTGTGAAAGAGCGTAGGGCCCAGGCTTGCGTCAGTGCCGGCAATACGGGGGCTCTGATGATTCTCGGACGTTCGATTCTACGTATGCTGCCAGGTATAGATCGACCTGCCATTGTTAAGCGAATTCCTGCGCGAAATGCGGAGTGTTACTTGTTGGATCTCGGTGCCAATGTTGACTGTAGCGCAGAGCAGCTTTTGCAGTTTGGTATCATGGGAGCGATCCATGCCGAGCTGGATTCTGGTGTGAGTCAGCCCAAGGTGGCATTGCTTAATGTGGGGACAGAAGATATAAAAGGGAATGAGCAGGTGCGGTTGGCGGCACACCTTTTCAGGGAGCAGGAAGGCGTCAATTACGTTGGATTCATAGAAGGTGATGCCATATTCACAGGAGTGGCAGACGTTATAGTTTGTGATGGCTTTGTTGGTAATGTGGCGTTGAAAACCGGCGAAGGAATTGTGTCGCTTGTGCTCAGCATTATAAAGGATACGTTGTCACGAAGCTTGTATGGGCGTGTGGTAGGGTTGCTGGCGTTGCCACTGCTTAAGGCAATTCGGCGGCAATTGGAGCCTTCGTATTATAATGGTGCGGAACTTTTGGGATTACAGGGCGTTGTGATCAAGAGCCACGGTGGCGCGGATCAATTTGCCTTTGAAATGGCAATTCGTCAAGCGCTGAACGGTGTTAAACAAAATGCACCTGCCAGGATGAATGAGCGGCTTGATGCCTGGCTGATGTGATGGTTGTCAGGGTAACTGAAATAAATATGCTTTGGAAGGTAGAAGTTGGTGAGTAAGGTTGCAATAGTGTTTCCAGGTCAGGGGTCCCAGTTTGTTGGAATGATGAAGGACTTTTATACAGCCTTTCCTGCGATTCGGCCCCTCTATGACCAGGCGTCCGACGTTCTTGGCTACGATTTGTATCAGGTCTGTCTGGAAGGGCCGGAGGACAGGCTTGGGAAAACGGAGGTGACACAGCCCGCTGTGTTGGTGGCCGGATATGCAATATGGCAAGTGGTTAAAGATCGCTTTGAGTCGGTGGATCTCGTGATGGCTGGGCACAGTTTGGGAGAGTACACCGCATTAGTGTGCTCTGGCGCAATTTCTTTTACCGATGCAGTGGCTTTGGTGCAACATCGCGGAATGCTGATGCAAAATGCTGTACCAGAGGGTCAGGGCTCGATGGCAGCGGTACTGGGGCTGGATGATGTAACCATTGAAAAAGTGTGCAAGAAAATAATGGAGTCCACAGGGGGAGTGGTTGAGCCGGTCAACTACAATGCTCCCGGTCAGGTCGTGATAGCGGGTGAAAAATCGCTCATCGAAAAAGCAGTTGTTCAGTTGAAAGAAGCGGGTGCCAAGCGTGCGCTACCGCTGGCAGTGAGCGTGCCTGCACACTGCAGCTTAATGAAGCCGGCAGCAGATGCGTTGTCACAATACCTGGATAATCTTAAGGTAGATAGTCCCATGTACCCGGTGGTCCAAAATGTGGATGCCGAGGCGCATGAAAGTGTGGATAGCATCAGGAAAAATCTGGTGCTGCAGTTACATTCACCTGTGCAATGGACCAGGACCGTATCCGGCATCGCTGACATGAAGGTGGAGCGCATGATTGAGTGTGGACCAGGCAAAGTGCTTACCAGCCTCAATAAAAGAATATCCAAGAAGCTCGACTGTTTAGCGCTCGGTGATATTGAGAATTTGAATAATGTATAAGAGAATTGGCAACCTTTGAGGGAATCACTGGGAGAGCACTATGTCATTGGAAGGAAAAATTGTTCTGATTACCGGGGCAAGTCGAGGCATTGGCAAGGCGATAGCGAAAAGCCTGGCCAGTAAAGGAGCAACGGTTGTTGGCACAGCAACCACGGAGGAGGGAGCGTCCGCAATCTCTCACTATTTCTCTACTTGGGGTTTACCCGGTGATGGCATCGTGCTGGATGTGGCGGATTCTCTTTCCGTTGAAGAGGGGATTGAGCAGGTAAAGACTGCTTATGGCGAGCCGCTCATTCTAGTGAACAATGCCGGTGTTACTCGAGATAATCTGTTGATGCGCATGAAAGAAGAGGAGTGGTTGGATGTTGTGAACACCAACCTGAACTCCATGTATCGCATGAGTAAAGCGGTTTTACGGTCAATGACCAAGGCAAGGTGGGGGCGCATTGTCAATGTAAGTTCCGTGGTCGCCTCCATGGGAAATGCGGGCCAGGTCAATTATGCGGCGTCGAAAGCTGGCGTTGAAGGATTTACCCGGTCGCTTGCCAAAGAGGTTGCCAGTAGAGGGATAACGGTGAACTGTGTGGCACCCGGTTTTATTGATACAGATATGACTAAAAAGCTGAACGATGATCAGCGGAAAAATATTGAACAGGCGATTCCTTCACAACGAATGGGTACGGTGGAGGAAGTGGCAGAAGTGGTGGCATTTTTGCTCTCGGAGAGCGCTGGCTACATCACCGGAGAAACGGTCCAAGTGAATGGTGGCTTGTATATGGGCTGATTCCGGGCAGCCGAAATTAGTTGGCTTAAGTGCTTGTATGGATAATCGCGATAAACTAGACTAGCACGCACATAAGCCTGGTTATCTCAATGAGTGAGGGAAATATGAGTACTGTAGAAGAACGAGTAAAAAAGATCGTCAGTGAGCAGCTTGGCGTCAAAGAGTCCGATGTTCAAAACACGTCGGCGTTTGTGGATGACCTGGGTGCTGATTCGCTCGATACTGTTGAGCTCGTGATGGCGCTTGAAGAAGAATTTGAAACTGAGATTCCGGATGAGGAAGCAGAAAAGCTCACCACCGTTCAGGAAGCAATTGACTACATTATTGCGAATCAGTGAGAGAAATTTACACCAGGCAAATGAAACCGCGCTTTGACGCGGTTTTTTTATTGGTTTAAATCCGCTTATGTTGTTTTACAAGAATGGCGAACGTTTGGAAAGTGGGGTGATTGATGATCGGGGTTTTGCCTACGGTGACGGTCTGTTTGAAACGCTATTGGTCTCCCATGGCAAAGTCCCGTTATTAGAGTACCACATTCATCGCCTACGCTTGGGCTGCCAGGTTTTTAGAATACCGGACTCAGTTGTCCCGGATGTTGAGAAACAAATTCTGAAAATGGCTGAATACGCGCCAATTGGTGTGTGGGTAGTGAAAGTGATTGTTACCCGTGGTCAAGGGGGGCGTGGTTATCAGTTTGTCCAGACCCAAATGACTCCAAATATCTGGTGTTCGATGTCGGAATACACAGCGCCTTCAACCGAATTAAAAAGAGAGGGAATTGAGGTCAATGTGTGTGATTACCGCCTTTCACACAATCCCCGTTTGGCTGGAATAAAACACCTTAATCGCCTTGATCAAGTGTTTTGTGCGATGGAGTTAGATGGCCGTTTTGAAGCGCTTGTGTGTGATCAGAGGGGCTATCTTGTGGAGGGTGTGAAGTCAAACGTGTTGTTGTTTGGGGAAAAAGGGGTCTTGTCGCCAGAGATATCCGTGGCGGGAGTGCGGGGAGTTGGACTCGCGTATTTGTGCGCCGGTCATCGGGAGACCGGGGTAGAGATTCAGTCAGTCAAGGTTCACTTGGATGATCTGCCCAACTTTTCAGGATTAGCCTTTGTTAACAGTGTTTTTGGGGTGGTGCCGGTATCCTCGCTTCGAGGTCGATCATTGGAAATCTCCACGAGCTGCCGAAAGCTACAGCTTTATCTGGACAGCACACTGGGTCACTCTATCGAGGCGATATGAAAAAAATACTCTTAGTCTGCCTGCTGATATCTGCAGTGATTATCGGGGGAGTTGGGCTGTATGCAGCGTATTACTGGAATGCATTACATACGGTTGAATACCAGGCGGAAGCGCATTGGTCCACCTTTGAAATTCATCGTGGAGAAAGCTTTCAGTCCGTATCTGATCGACTGGTCACTTTGGGTGTTGTACGAGACAAAGTTGGGTTTACGTTATTGGCTCGGCACACAGGCGCGCGAGCCGGAATTCAGTATGGCGAGTATAAGATACCGAATGCTTATACCTACCCGGCTTTGCTTGCTCTCTTTACTTCAGGGAAGGTCGTTCAGCACAGCATTACCTTTCCTGAGGGTTGGAAGTACCGTGATTATCTATTAGCCCTTAAGGCTCATCCGTCGGTAGGTTTTACCCTGGAGGGAGTGACTGAGTCACAGGCAGCCAATATTCTGGGATTGCACCAGTCGAGCATTGAGGGTTGGTTGTTCCCGGAGACGTACTACTTTTCAAAAAATACAACCGATGTAATTATTCTCAAAACTGCGTTAGAAAAAATGCGGAATCAGCTTCAACGCCATTGGGAGGGGAGGGATAAGTCCACTCCGCTCAAATCAGCCTATGAGTTGCTCATTCTCGCGTCCATTGTAGAAAAAGAAACGTCGCTGGATAGCGAGCGGCACAAGATCGCCGGTGTGTTTGTCAACCGGCTCAATATGGGGATGAGGCTTCAAACCGATCCAACCGTGATCTATGGGCTGGGTGAACAGTTTGATGGCAATCTCACTCGGAAGCACCTCAGGCAGCATACCCCGTATAACACCTATCGAATATCCGGATTACCGCCGACGCCCATAGCTATGCCTGGTGCTCGTTCTTTGGAGGCTGTCGCGAATCCTGAGAAAACCAGTGCACTGTATTTTGTGGCGGATGGGTCCGGAGGCCATACATTCTCCGATACATTAAAGGCACACAATCGAGCAGTAAGGAAGTATCAACTTGGCCAGTAGGCCGGTTTAGCTGAAAAGCACTTTGGGGGTGAAATGAATAGTGGTACCGAACAGTTTGGGCGCTTTATCACTGTGGAAGGGATTGAGGGAGTTGGAAAATCAACAAATATTGAGTTTATTCAGGGGCTGATTGACCGCCATGGTGTGGAGTGCGTGATCACCAGAGAGCCAGGTGGTACGCCTTACGCTGAACGAATCAGGCAGCTGTTGCTCGAGCCAACGAGCGAAATCATCTCGTCAAAGTGCGAGTTGTTGCTGATGTTTGCTGCAAGAAGTCAACACCTGGACCAATTTGTCTTTCCAAAGCTGAAACAGGGAGCCTGGGTGGTGTCAGACAGATTTACTGATGCGACATATGCCTATCAAGGGGGAGGGCGAGACGTAGATCTGAAGAATATCGAAGTCCTGGAGCGTTATGTGCAGGATGCTTTCCAGCCTGATCTGACCATTCTACTTGATGCGCCTGTTGAGCTCGGTATGCGGCGGGCAGCCAAGCGAGGAGAGTTGGATCGATTCGAGAGGGAAAAGTTGACCTTTTTTGAAAAGGTGCGGGCCATGTATCTGGCGAGGGCAAAAAGTGATCCGGCTCGGATTAAGGTTGTGGATGCATCGTTGCCTCTTGAGGAGGTGCAGAGTCAATTGCGTGAAATAATTCAGGGGTTTCTAAGTCGCTAGCGGATCGCTGGCAGGTGCAGTAAATAAGACTGCCCTAAAGAAGGGCAGTCTAGCGGAGCAATTTATGCTACGGAAGCCTTGCTGGCTTTCGAAGTATACTCTTCCATTTTGTCAAAATTCAGATACTGGTAAATATCACCGGCCATACTGTCGATGGTCGCGGCATACTCCATATACTCTTCGACGGAAGGCAGTTTGCCCAAAATTGCGCCAACGGCAGCCAGTTCTGCAGACGTCAAATACACATTTGCGCCATCGCCCAGCCGATTCGGGAAGTTCCGGGTTGATGTTGACAGTACCGTAGACTTGGCGGCAACACGCGCTTGGTTACCCATGCAAAGTGAGCAACCCGGGATTTCGGTTCTGACACCGTTTCTACCGTATATGTTGTAATACCCTTCTTCCAAAAGCTGACTTTGGTCCATTTTGGTAGGTGGAGCTACCCAGAAGCGTGTCTTGAGGGCTTCTTTATTCTGCTCAAGCAGCTTACCAGCCGCACGGAAGTGGCCGATATTGGTCATACAGGAGCCAATAAATACTTCATCAACTTTGTCACCGGCAACATCAGAAAGCAGCTTGGCATCGTCTGGGTCATTAGGGCAGCAAACGATAGGCTCCTTGATGTCGCTCAGGTCAATTTCAATCACTTCTGCATACTCTGCATCAGCATCGCCTCGTAGCAACTGTGGGTTTTGGACCCACGCTTCCATGGCTTGGGCGCGGCGCTCCAATGTGCGTGGATCGCCATAGCCTTCAGCGATCATCCATCGCAGCATGGTGATGTTGGAGGTCAAATACTCTTTAACGGAGTCTTCGCCAAGGGTTATGGTACAGCCTGCCGCCGAGCGTTCTGCGGATGCATCGGACAGTTCAAAAGCCTGCTCAACTGTCAGGTGATCAAGGCCTTCAATCTCGAGAATGCGTCCGGAAAATGCATTGATCTTTCCTTTCTTTTCAACGGTCAGCAAGCCTTGCTTGATCGCGTAGAAGGGGATCGAGTGGACAAGGTCTCGCAGCGTGATGCCGGGTTGCATTTTTCCTTTGAAGCGAACCAGAATTGACTCCGGCATGTCCAGAGGCATAACGCCTGTTGCAGCAGCAAATGCTACCAGGCCAGATCCGGCGGGGAAGGAAATGCCCATTGGGAAGCGCGTGTGAGAATCGCCACCGGTACCCACGGTATCCGGAAGCAGCATGCGGTTCAGCCATGAGTGAATGACACCGTCTCCTGGACGCAGTGCTACACCGCCTCGGGTTCGGATAAAGTCTGGCAGCGTGTGTTGCATTTCTACGTCAACAGGCTTGGGGTAGGCTGCCGTGTGGCAGAATGATTGCATGACCAAGTCCGCCTGGAAGCCCAGACAAGCCAAATCCTTTAATTCGTCACGGGTCATTGGACCGGTGGTGTCCTGGGACCCAACAGTCGTCATCTTGGGTTCGCAGTAGGTTCCCGGGCGGACGCCTTGACCTTCTTGAAGGCCGCATGCTCTTCCGACCATTTTCTGTGCCAGAGAGAAGCCCTTGTTTCCTGCTTCTGGGTCAACCGGAAGTCTGAACAGGTCAGTTGCACCCAGGCCAAGCGCGGCGCGTGCTTTTGATGTCAGGCCTCGACCGATGATCAGGGGAATTCGACCACCCGCCTGAACCTCGTCAAGAATAACGTCGGATTTGAATTTGAATTCCGAGATGGTTTCGCCGGCTTCATTCAAAATCTTACCTTCGTATGGGCGAATGTCGATGATGTCACCCATATTCATGTCGTCTACTGGAGCTTCAAATACCAAAGCACCTGCATCCTCCATGGTATTGAAGAAAATGGGTGCAACTTTGTTTCCAATGCACACGCCGCCGCCACGCTTGTTAGGTACGCCAGGCATATCATCGCCAAAATACCACAAAACCGAGTTGGTGGCGGATTTACGCGATGAACCTGTACCTACCACATCACCAACAAAGGCGACAGGCAATCCTTTTGAGTTAATTTCTTCGATTTGTTTAATTGGGCCGGTAGTGCCGTGGTCTTCCGGCTCAAGACCGTCACGTGTCATCTTATACATCGCACGGGCGTGCAGCGGGATGTCTGGTCGGGACCAGGCGTCAGGTGCCGGGGAGAGGTCATCCGTATTTGTTTCACCGGTGACTTTGAATACCACCATTTTAATGCTGTCAGCAACTTTCTTCTTTTTGCTGAACCATTCACCGTTCGCCCAGCTTTCCATAACGCTCTTGGCGGAAGCGTTACCTGCATCCATTTTTTCCTTAACGTCATTGAATGCGTCGAACATCAGTAACGTGTCTTTTAGCTGAGTTGCTGCCAGTTCAGCCAGTTCTGCGTTATCAAGCAGCTCTACCAGAGTAGAGATGTTATAGCCGCCCTGCATCATGCCAAGCAGTTCTACAGCCTTTTCTTTCGACACGAGCGGTGAGGAGGTTTCACCTTTAACGATAGCCGTGAGAAAACCCGCTTTTACATAAGCCGCTTCATCAACACCCGGCGGAATTCGATTTTCAAGAAGATCGACCAGATAAGTTTCCTCTCCGGCAGGTGGCGTTTTGAGTAGTTCGACCAATCCGGCAACTTGTTCTGCAGTTAATGGCTTGGGAGGAACACCCAAGGCCGCTCTTTCTTCTACATGTTTGCGGTATGCTTCCAGCACTTTTTAGTACCTCGCTAAAGTTGAAACCCTTCTGGGGTTAAAAAAACCTTGCCGATGTATCACGGCAAAATTGATTTAGGCATGTCAATTAAGGTGCGGTATTTTAAAGGATAATAGACCAAAAGTTAAGGAATGGCGGGGTCTCCGGCGGTGTGATACGGTTGATACATTGGTCGTAGCCAGATCTGTGTAATCGTGAGTATGTGCTGCAAATGCCCTAAATGCGCGTTGTTCGATGGAGTGGGGTGGGTATAATAGCGCACTATTATTACGAATATTTCTAAAGTGAAAATTTACTATTTATCAAAAAAATATGCAGACAGATGTATTAGCTGAAATCAGATCGTTTTTACGCATTGACACCCCGGACGCCTGGGTTCAATGGGCACTCCCGCATCAGGATGTGATGCTGATAGATCATGCGCACTGTGAAAAAAAGGCCGCGTCATCAGCGTTAAACCTCATGTACCGCTATGTGGATAGTGTGGACTTGTTGAATAAAATGTCACGCCTCGCGAGGGAAGAGCTTCGGCACTTTGAGCAAGTATTGGCATTGATAAAAAAAAGAGGTATTGCGTACACGCATTTAGCGCCATCCAGATATGCTTCAGGGTTGAGGAAAATTGTACGAACGTCAGAGCCTGGACGCTTGATCGACCTGTTAATCGTTGGGGCCATTATTGAAGCGAGATCTTGCGAGCGGTTTGCCAAGTTAGCGCCCTATTTGGACGATGAGCTTGGTCAGTTTTATCTCTCGTTATTAAAGTCTGAGGGCAGGCACTATTCAGATTACCTGAATCTGGCGCAAAAATTGTCCGGTTCTTCTCTTGATCAGCGAATTGAAGCGTTTCTGGAGATAGAAAATGATTTGATTTGTTCTGCGGATGAAAATTTTCGGTTCCACAGTGGCGTGCCGAAATAGTGATGTGTCCGAATGGCGGTATGCCGGAGTAATCACCCCGGCATCTGCTGGTTTCAAGGTGCTGATAGTGGAAATGGCTGAAGTTGATAGTGCGGCTGGGCTTCCTGCAGGGAGCTGGAATCCACTGCGAGGTACCAGCCGTTTTTATCCCAGTCCCCAAGCACTACTCGTTTTCCGTTACCCTTCGTGAGTGTTACATCATGGATGTCGGGGCGATGCGTGTGGCCATGAATGAGCAGATTCACAGCGTGCTTATCCATCACCTGAACCACTTCATCGGGTGTGACATCCATGATCTCTGCGGCCTTGCCTTTGTTCTGAGCCATGCTGATTTCTCTCAGCTGTCGGGCGACCGTTTGTCGGTCAGCAAGCGGCCGGGACAAAAAAGCGTTCTGCCATTGTGGATTGCGGGCATTTTTCCTGAAATTCATATACCCTTTATCCAGAGTGCACAGGCTGTCACCGTGCATCAGTAAGGTCCGATGGCCATAGAGGTCGATCACCGTTTCTTCATCGAGTAATTGGCACCCACTCAATTGAGCGAACTCCTGGCCAATCAGGAAGTCGCGATTTCCATGCTGAAAGTAAACAGGAATATCTGCCTGGGTATACGCGCTAATGAGATCGATAACATGGCGCTGAAGCGGGCTCTGTTCATCGTCACCAATCCAGTTCTCAAAGAAGTCGCCCAGAATATAAAGCGCATCACAAGTGTGCTTATGCTGCGCCAGAAAGCGTTCCAGGGCGCTTAAGATGTCCTGCCGGCTTTCTTCCAGGTGTAAGTCAGAGATGAATAAGGTTTGCCGCATTAGTTCTCTTCTATGATCTCTGCTTTTTCAATGATCACGCTTTCCACGGGCACATCCTGGTGACCTGCTTTCATTGTGGTGGCCACTTCTTTGATGCGGTTGACTACATCCATGCCATCAACGACCTCTCCAAATACGGCATATCCCCACCCCTCGGTGGTTTCTGCCGTATGGTCCAGAAATCCGTTATCATTGACGTTGATAAAGAACTGTGCGCTTGCAGAGTGGGGGTCCATGGTTCTAGCCATGGCAATGGTGCCTTTTTTATTGCTCAGACCGTTCTTGGCTTCGTTCAAAATAGGATCTTTTGTTTTCCGGGGGCTCATATCTGCATCGAAACCGCCTCCCTGAATCATGAAATTATTGATGACTCGGTGAAAAATCAGTCCGTCGTAGTGCCCTTCACTGACATATTGCTCGAAATTTTTTGTGGTGGCGGGAGCCTTTTCGTGGTCCAGTTTTAACTTGATTTCACCCATGCTGGTAGTTAAAAGAATCATCATAAACCTCTGCGGTGGTCATTTAAATGTGTGCATCTCAGGCTGCCTTAGTAAATAAAGAGTGGCTGAATTTGCACGCTTTTTTTCATCAGCGAAGTAGGATATAGGATTCCCTCGGCTTTCTGCAATTTCTTTTCTTTTATCTCGGAGTGAATCCTTCTTTTTGACTTTGTTCTTGTGTTGCTAAAAACAAAGGATTAAGAGCAATTTTGGCGTGGAGTCGCTATAATGCCGGGTCGAATTAACTTGTCAGATTGAGCTAATAAAACGAAATGGAAACTAAGACACCTTCAAACTTCATAAAGAATATTATCGATGCGGATTTGTTGAGCGGAAAACAGGGTGGTCGTGTAGTGACGCGTTTTCCACCTGAGCCAAACGGATTTTTGCACGTAGGCCATGCAAAATCGATCTGCCTTAACTTTGGTATCGCACAGCAATATGAAGGTGGCGTCTGTAATTTACGGTTTGATGACACCAATCCTGAAAAAGAAGAGCAGGATTATATTGATGCAATTCAGAAGGATGTTGCCTGGCTTGGGTTCGCCTGGGAAGGTGAAGTACGCTATGCATCTTCTTATTTTGATCAAATTTTCGAGTTTGCCGTTGAGTTGATTCAGAAAGGGCTTGCTTACGTGTGCAGCTTGTCTCCTGAAGAGGCATCTCAATATCGTGGCACACTGAAAGAGCCGGGAAAAAACAGTCCGTATCGAGATCGTTCACTTGAAGAAAATCTGGCACTCTTTGAGCGCATGAAAAATGGTGAGTTCAGGGAAGGTGAGCACGTACTGCGTGCAAAAATCGACATGGCTTCCCCCAACATGAATCTTCGCGATCCCATTCTCTACCGGATTCGACACGCACATCATCATCAAACTGGGGACAAATGGTGCATTTACCCTATGTATGATTTTACGCATCCGATCTCGGATGCGCTCGAAGGCATTACACATTCTCTGTGTACCTTGGAATTTGAGGATCATCGGCCATTATATGACTGGATTTTGGACAACATTTCCATAGGTTGTCATCCTCAGCAAATAGAGTTCTCGCGTCTTAATCTTAATTATACGGTGACAAGCAAGCGAAAGTTGAAGCGACTCGTGGATGAAGGTCATGTGGAAGGATGGGATGATCCTAGAATGCCCACCATTGCCGGCATGCGGAGGCGCGGATACACTCCGGCAAGTGTTCGAAACTTTTGTGAGGCTGTCGGAGTGACCAAAAGTGAAGGTGTCGTCGATGTGGCGATGTTGGAGTTCGCCATCCGGGAAGATTTAAATGAAAATGCGCACAGAGCGATGTGCGTCTTGAATCCGATTAAATTGACAGTCCGTAACTACGCTGAGGGGGAAGTTGAAACCCTGGCGGTAGCAAATCATCCTCAGAAACCGGAGCTTGGAAGTCGGTCGGTTTCCTGGTCAAAGAACATTTATATCGATGCTGGCGATTTTGCAGAAGTGGCTCCAAAAAAGTGGAAGAGGCTAGCCCCTGATATTGCAGTTCGTTTGAGAGGTGGGTATGTGGTTACCTGCGTTGATTATGTGAAGGATGAGCGGGGTAAGGTTGTTGAGGTGATCGTAGATTATGATCCTGCAACACTCGGGAAAAATCCTGAAGGCTATAAGCCGAAAGGCGTGATTCATTGGGTGTCAGAGTCCGACTGTCTGGATTTGACGGTGCGCTTGTATGACCGCCTTTTTGTAGATCCCGCGCCAGACAGTAATAAGCATGAAGGAGATTACATCAGTTTGCTTAACCCTGAAAGCTGCATCGAGCTTACAGGGTGTAAAGGGGAGTCAGCCTTACTTGATCAGAGCTATGAGAGCGCCTATCAGTTTGAGCGGGAGGGGTACTTTATAAAAGATCCTGCTTTGTCCAGTGAGAGCAGGCTGGTTTTCAACCGTACGGTAACCCTGCGCGACACCTGGGCCAAATTGCAGACACAGGATTAATTTCCTGGAGTGAGTTTATCGCGAAACAATTACGGCCGGGTTTGCCATAATTGTTTCGCTTCAGGCGTTTAAGACTGGTTTTCTGCTGCTTCCAGAGTGTTCTCCATGAGCATCGCAACGGTCATTGGTCCTACCCCGCCAGGTACAGGTGTGATGAAGCCGGCCCTTTCTTTGGCTGCCTCATACTCAACATCCCCTGTCAGCGTGCCGTCTGCAAGGCGGTTTATACCCACATCAATTACAGTGGCGCCTTTTTTAATCCACTCTCCTTTCACCAGTCCCGGAATGCCGGTGGCTACAACAACAATGTCCGCTTCGCTGACTTTTTTTGCCAGGTCTTTGGTGAAGCGATGCGTGATCGTGACGGTTGCTCCTGCCAGTAACAGCTCCAGAGCCATAGGGCGACCGACGATATTTGAAGCGCCTACAATAATGGCGTCAGCCCCTTTGACGGGAATTCCGCTTTCCGTTAGCAAGTGCATGATCCCCTTGGGTGTGCAGGGTCTGAGTTTGGGAGAGCGCTGCGCTAGCTTGCCAATATTGTAGGGATGAAATCCGTCAACATCCTTTTTGGGATCTATGGCGTCAAGCACTGCGGTTGCGTTCAGATGCTCGGGCAGAGGTAGCTGGATGAGAATGCCGTGTACTTCGGGATCTTTATTGAGTGTTGCCACCAGGTCGAGAAGTTCTTTTTGGGTGATGGATTCTTCAAATGTGAGGTTTTTCGAAGTGAAACCAATCTCTTTGCAGGCATTTACTTTATTGCGTACATATACACTTGAAGCCGGATTGTTGCCGATAAGGACAACAGCCAAACCAGGTGCAGATTTACCACTTTGAATGCGGGCCTGAACCCTTTCTGCAATTTTTGCCCGAGCTGCTGCGGCAATTTCTTTTCCATTGATTAGTTGTGCTGTCATTTTTACGAAAATCTATCTCACGATGAAAAAACGGTATTTTGGCATGGATTTAAGGTCAGTCAAAGCGGTTTGTTCGTTCGAAATTTTGAGTGAAGAGTTTTGTGGTGAGTGATTTTTGCGCACCTATATAGAAAGCTGAAGCATCAGGGTTAGGTTTTCAAAAAAAAATCAAAGAACCGTTGACGTTTGGTAAATCGATCAGTATTATTCGCGCCATCTTTGCTGAGACACTATCTCATGTATCGGGGTATAGCGCAGTCTGGTAGCGCGCCTGCTTTGGGAGCAGGATGTCGGGAGTTCGAATCTCTCTACCCCGACCAATTTTTCGGTTCAGGCATTAACGCTTTAGTAGCGTTATGTTGAGTTGGTGAGCAGGGGTTGAGCGCCCGTAGCTCAGCTGGATAGAGCAACGGCCTTCTAAGCCGTGGGTCGTAGGTTCGAATCCTACCGGGCGCGCCATTAGGCGTAAAAGCCTGTAGGATGTTGGCGAAGTCCTGTACTGGTACTCTTGAGAGTTTTGGCTGATAGGTAGAGTTTCAACTACTCGAGTGTCAACTTAAGTAGGTGTTGCAGGTTTCGCAAGATTTATGGTGGACGTAGCTCAGTCGGTAGAGCTCAGGATTGTGATTCCTGCGGTCGAGGGTTCGATCCCCTTCGTCCACCCCATTCTCTCACAGTATTCCTCTGTGAAGTAAGTGATCAAGCGAAAGTGGCGGAATTGGTAGACGCGCTGGATTTAGGTTCCAGTGGGGTGACCCGTGAGAGTTCGAGTCTCTCCTTTCGCACCATCTTTAAGTTCTCTGGTTGAATCTCTCATTTTAATTGAATTGGTGCGTGTTTTTGTAATCAGGCACTTGTACTGCGTGGTCGAAATACTTAGTATCCCGGCCTTGGTTTTTATCGCAATGAATTTGGATTTGAGGGTAAGAGATGCAAGTTTCCGTTGAAGCAACCTCTAATATTGAGCGTCGAATGACGATTGAAGTGCCTGTTGAGCAGGTAGATAAGGAAGTTGAAAGCAGGCTGCAGCGCACTGCCAAGACAATTCGTCTGGATGGTTTTCGTCCGGGGAAGGTGCCATTTCAGGTTGTTAGGCGACGGTTTGGTGATTCTGTTCGTCAGGAAGTTCTTGGCGAAGTGATGCGAAACAGCTTTATTGATGCGCTGGAAAAAGAAAAAATTAATCCGGTAGGTTACCCACACTTTGAACCAAAACAAATGGACGCTGGGAAAAACCTGGAGTTTATTGCTGTATTTGAAGTGTATCCTGAGTTGACGCTGGCGGACTTCGCAGAGCTTGAGGTGGAGAAGCTGATTTCTGAGATCAAGGATGAAGATGTTGACAAGATGCTGGACATTCTTGTGCGTCAACAGGCCGGATCTGAAGTGGTAGAGCGCCCTGCAGAAGATAAGGATACTGTTACTCTGGATTACAAGGGATTCGTTGATGGCGAAGTCTTTGAGGGTGGAACCGCTGAAGGTGCCAAGGTTACCCTCGGTAGCGGCCAGATGATTCCAGGATTTGAAGAGGGCTTGCTTGGCGCGAAAGCCGGGGATGAAGTGACGTTAAATGTGACCTTCCCGGAAGAGTATCACGCCGAACACTTGAAAGGTAAGGAAGCCAAATTTGAAACTAAGATTCACTCTGTAGAAGCGGCAGTGCTGCCAGAGCTAAACGCAGAGTTTTTCGCTAAATATGTTCCTGGATGCGAGACATCAGAAGAGTTCAGTGCTGAAATCCGTAAAAATATGGATCGTGAGCTTAAGCAGGCGGTACAGAACAAACTGAAGCAAGCAATTGTTGATAAGCTGATTGCTGCCAATGAAATTGATGTGCCTAAAGCACTTATCGAGCAAGAGATTGACCGATTGAAGCAGGAAGCCTTCAGGCAGTTTGGCGGCATGAACGGAAAAATGAAGCCACAAGACTTGCCTTCAGAAATATTTAAGGGGCAAGCTGAGACCCGAGTGAAGACTGGCTTGATTTTCAACGAAATTGTTTCTTCCAATGAGTTGAAAGTTGATGAGGCTAAGGTTGAAGAGAGAATTAACGAAATTGCATCAACCTATGAAGAGCCGGAAGAAGTTGTAGAATTCTATAAGGGTAATGCAGAGCAGAAGTCTCAAATCGAGGCTGTTGTTCTGGAGGATATGGTTATCGATTTGATCATGGCAAAAGCCAAGGTTGAAGAGAAAGCAGTAAGCTACGAAGAAGCCGTTGCTCCCCCTGCTCGTCAGGCGTAATTGGTTCGATTGAAAACAGCCGGCAGATGCCGGCTGTTTTCGTTTCTGGGGGAAGGAAATGAAATGCTTCCTCTCGTATTGGCTGGTGGTAAGATTAATTTATCTCAAGGCTTGAATTTGGGCAACATGGCCCAAGATATGTTGTTTTCAGTACGAATTTATAAAAAGTGTGGTCTATACTTTTGAGTGGTAGCAACACACCCCAGGAAGTGCTCGTCCAAAGTTCAAAAAATGACAAAATGGAGAATTAAATGAACGAAACGATCTCAAATGCTTTGGTTCCCATCGTGATCGAACAAACTGCTCGAGGGGAGCGATCGTTTGATATTTATTCCAGACTTCTGAAAGAGCGCGTCATTTTTATGGTCGGCCAAGTGGAAGATCATATGGCAAATTTGATTGTTGCCCAGCTATTATTCCTTGAGTCAGAAAATCCGGATAAAGATATTCACTTGTACATTAATTCTCCAGGTGGTTCCGTCACTGCAGGGATGTCGATTTATGACACCATGCAATTTATTAAGCCAGACGTGTCCACGATGTGTATCGGGCAGGCATGCAGCATGGGAGCGTTTTTATTGGCTGGCGGGGCCAAAGGGAAAAGATTCTGTCTGCCGAACTCAAGAATGATGATTCATCAGCCGTTGGGTGGGTATCAAGGCCAGGCAACGGACATTGAAATCCACACACGCGAGATCCTGGGAATTCGGGACAAACTAAACAATTTACTGGCTTTTCATACCGGCCAGGATCTGGAAACCATTGCGAAAGACACGGATCGGGACAACTTTATGTCTGGAGAGGCGGCTGTTGAGTACGGATTAATTGATGCGGTACTTGATAAAAGGGGTGTGAATAATTAATACTTGGTAGTAGCCAGTAATTATAAGGGTGGCCGGCAAGTCTCCACCTCATGGCCTCAGCAGATCAAGGTCATGGGCGAAACAAAAAGTACAGGGTCACCAGGCGGGTTAAGAGGAATTTTGAATGTCTGATACGAAAAGCGGTAAGGGCGATGATGGCGGCAAGTTGTTGTACTGTTCGTTCTGCGGGAAAAGCCAGCACGAAGTAAGAAAGCTGATCGCAGGCCCTTCGGTGTTTATCTGTGATGAATGTGTGGATCTTTGCAATGATATTATTCGCGAAGAAATCCATGAGAGCAGCTCTGAAGAGAATTCAGATAGATTGCCGACTCCGAAAGAAATCAAAGAAACACTTGATGAATATGTGATTGGTCAGCAACGCGCGAAGATTGTCTTATCGGTTGCCGTTTATAATCACTACAAGCGGCTGAAGTATGACAACAAAAAGTCCGATATTGAGTTGGGTAAGAGTAACATTTTGTTGATTGGGCCGACCGGTAGCGGTAAAACACTGCTTGCTGAAACACTGGCTCGCCTCCTCAACGTGCCATTTACGATTGCTGACGCGACAACCCTGACAGAAGCGGGTTATGTTGGCGAAGACGTTGAGAATATTATTCAGAAGCTGCTTCAGAAATGTGACTACGATGTTGAGAAAGCTCAGCGGGGCATTGTCTACATTGACGAAATCGATAAAATTTCCAGAAAGTCTGATAATCCTTCCATTACGCGTGATGTGTCTGGTGAGGGTGTTCAGCAAGCGCTGCTTAAGCTGATCGAAGGGACGATAGCGTCTGTTCCGCCCCAAGGGGGACGGAAGCATCCGCAACAGGAGTTTTTGCAGGTAGATACATCGAACATCCTCTTTATCTGTGGGGGGGCTTTCGCTGGATTGGATAAGGTGATTCGTGACCGATCTGAAAAAAGCAGTATTGGGTTTTCAGCCACGGTGAAAAGTAAAGAAGACGCCAAATCTGTCGGGCAGGCCCTGAAGGATGTTGAAACAGAAGATTTGGTGAAGTATGGCCTAATTCCGGAGTTTGTAGGACGGCTGCCCGTTGTTGCTACTTTGGACGAGCTTGATGAGGCTGCACTGATTCAGATCCTGACCGAACCAAAGAACTCGCTGACTAAGCAGTATGCCAAGTTGTTTGAAATGGAAGGCGTTGATATTGACTTTCGTGAGGATGCGTTAAAGGCTGTCGCACAGAAAGCAATGGATCGGAAAACAGGCGCTCGTGGATTGCGGTCAATCTTGGAGGCGACTCTTCTGGATACTATGTATCAAATTCCATCAGAAGATAATGTCACCAAAGTGGTTGTCGATCAATCTGTGATCAATGGCGAGTCTGATCCAATCAAGATTTATCAAAATACAGAGCACCAGAAAGCTGTTCCTGAAGATTGATTGAGGGTTGAGGGTGATGTGCGTCGCCCTCACTTCTAATGAGCCTCCTATTGAACGGTTATCTGGCCAGGAAGCGGATAAATTGTGCTGCAGGTAAAGCCTACTTGCAATTCCATACTTTTGCCCCATCTATACTAAAAGACTTTTCCCGGCAGTGGCCTGTTATCTGAAGAGGGCCACTCAGAATATCGCGAATTTAAAAGTTGCAGCGTTCTCCAGGGCTGTAGAGGTGTCTATATGACTTTTGAAAATACTGAACATACAACCACGGAAACTGTGCCTATGCTCCCCTTGCGGGATGTTGTGGTTTTTCCGCATATGGTGATCCCGCTTTTTGTTGGACGAGAACGCTCAATTGCTGCTTTGGAAGCGGCGATGGAAGGCAGTAAACGCATTTTACTGGTAGCTCAAAAAGACGCTTCGGAAGAGGACCCTGGCCTAAGTGACATTTACCAGGTAGGTACCGTCTCCAGCATCCTGCAGTTACTGAAATTGCCTGATGGTACGGTAAAAGTGCTGGTGGAGGGTGATGAAAGGGCTCAGGTGGTCAAAGTGTCCGAGAGTGATGGCGACTATCTTCAGGCAGAAATCGAGTATCTGGAAGAAAATGAAGAGCAAATCAGTGAAGAGCAGGGATTGGTTCGTACGGTAGTCGCTGAATTTGAAAAGTACGGGAAGCTGAGCAAGAAGGTGCCCAGCGAGATTACACGCTCTTTGAGTGGCATAAACGATATCGTTCGCCTCGTGGATACTATTGCTGCCCATCTCGATATGAAGATCGAAGAAAAGCAGGAAGTGCTGGAGCAACTGGATGTAGCTACCCGAGTAGATTTAATTCTTGGCAAGATTGATGCTGAGCTTGATTTAATTCAGGTGGAGAAGCGGATCCGTGGCCGGGTTAAAAAACAGATGGAACGAAGCCAGCGCGAGTACTATCTCAATGAGCAGATGAAAGCAATCCAGAAGGAAATGGGCAACCTAGGGGATGGTGCGAGCGAGTTTGAGGAAATTGAGAAAAAGATTGCGTCCTCCGGTATGCCTGAAGAGGCCAGGAAGAAGGCGGATTCTGAACTGTCCAAGCTCAAAATGATGTCGCCCATGTCTGCTGAGGCGACAGTGGTCCGTGGCTATATTGAGTGGATGACAAGCCTGCCATGGAAAAAGAAAAGCAAAGTTCGGCACGACCTTTCTAAGGCCAAGGAAATTCTGGATGAGGACCACTTTGGGTTGGAAGAGGTGAAAGACCGCATATTGGAATATCTTGCCGTTCAAGGGCGTGTGAAGAAGTTGAAAGGGCCTGTTTTGTGCCTGGTAGGGCCTCCCGGCGTAGGAAAAACTTCTCTCGGTCAATCTATCGCCCGCGCGACGAATAGAAAGTACACGCGGATGGCGCTCGGCGGGGTAAGGGATGAGGCGGAAATCCGCGGGCACCGCCGTACTTATATTGGCTCCATGCCTGGCAAGCTGGTTCAAAAGATATCTAAAGTGGGTGTAAAAAATCCTCTTTTTCTTTTGGATGAGATCGACAAGATGGGCATGGATCACCGAGGGGACCCTGCGTCTGCTTTGCTCGAGGTGTTGGATCCAGAGCAAAATCACACATTTAATGATCATTACCTTGAAGTAGATTATGACCTGTCTGATGTGATGTTTGTGTGCACTTCCAACTCGATGAATATTCCGTCCGCTTTGCTGGATCGAATGGAGATCATTCGAATTCCCGGTTATACAGAGGATGAGAAAGTAAGAATCAGTGAAAACTACCTCATACCCAAACAGACGAAGCAGAACGGGCTAAACGCTCAGGAACTGAAGATTGAGCAATCTGCGATCAGGAACCTCGTGCGTTACTATACCAAAGAGGCTGGGGTTCGTGGCTTAGAGCGGGAGATTTCCAAAATCTGCCGCAAAGCTGTGAAAAACTTTTTGTTGGAAGGCAAAAAGTCCAAAGCTAAGACGCTGGTGGTAACCGAGGATAATCTGGAAGAGTTTTCAGGTGTTCGGAAATTTAATTATGGTGTTGCCGAAGAGGAAGATCGTATTGGTCAGGTAACGGGACTTGCGTGGACTCAAGTGGGCGGTGAGCTGCTGACGATTGAGTGTACCAGTGTCAAAGGCAAGGGAAAGGTGATAAAAACGGGATCCCTTGGGGATGTCATGCAGGAGTCGATTCAAGCAGCGCTTACTGTGGTCAGGAGTCGAGCGGCCTCCCTTGGGCTAAACGATGAGTTTCATGAGCAAAATGATATTCATATTCACGTGCCGGAAGGGGCAACACCGAAGGATGGTCCCAGTGCTGGTATAGCTATGTGTACTGCTTTGGTGTCTACATTGACGGGTATTCCAGTCAAAGCTGATGTGGCGATGACGGGAGAAATCACTCTTCGAGGGCAGGTGCTCGCGATAGGGGGGCTTAAGGAAAAGTTGCTGGCTGCGCATCGTGGTGGGATTAAAACGGTGGTGATCCCTGAAGAAAACAAAAAGGATTTGAAAGATATTCCTGAGAATATTAAAGAAAAGCTAACCATCATGCCGGTGAAGTGGATTGATGAGGTGTTGTCGATTTCTTTGGCCTATCAGCCTGACAATGACACAAAAAATGAATCTGATCAAAAAAAAGGCAGTTCAAGGAAGTCAGAGGAAAAATCAGAAAATAATGACCGTTTAAACACGCATTAGTGGGTTCGTTGCTTGACACGGATTAAAGTGAGTTGGTATAACTTGATCCACCGTCAGCCCGCTAGAAAAGCGGCGTTCGGCTGAAAAATTTGTTCTTATTTCGCTGGAACAATAAAAAAATAGGGCTAAAATAATCATTTCGTCTGGAAAGGTAACACTCAAAAGTTATTTTTTTGGAGCTAATCAAAAACAAGGGGTTTAGTGTGAATAAATCTGAATTAATTGATGCGATTGCGGCATCTGCCGATATTTCCAAAGCAGCTGCTGGACGTGCACTGGATGCAATGACAACTTCAATCACTGGTGCACTGAAAGATGGTGACCAAGTGACTTTGATCGGTTTTGGTACTTTCTCTGTAAAGGAAAGAGCGGCAAGAACCGGAAGAAATCCCCAGACTGGTAAAGAAATTCAAATTGCGGCAGCTAAAGTGCCGTCATTTAAAGCTGGAAAAGCGCTGAAGGATGCGTGTAATTAATAGCTTTTAAATACCTGATTTTATCAGGAAAAATCGAAGCAGTTTGTCCCAGAAACGGCTGTTATCGGACTAAGGCGCATTTGAATGCGCCTTTTTGTTATCTCCCTATCTGAACTAACAGGAAGGGGTGCTGGTTTACTCTTCTTATCGGAGCAATCATGTTACAAAATATTAGGGATAATGCTCAAAGCACCATGGCCAAGATCATCGTTGGCTTCATTGTTGTGACGTTTTCAATTTTTGGTGTGGATTCCATTATCGGGGGCTTGAGTGGTGAGCCTGAGGTTGCCACGGTAAATGGCGAAGAAATTACCGAGCGAGAGTTCCTGCGGGAAGTTGAGTTGAAAAGAAGACAGATTATAAACCAGATGGGAGACAAAGTTGATCCATCACTGATTGATGACGATGTGCTGAATAAGGCGGTTCTGGATCAGTTGATTGAGCAAAAGCTCGTTTTACAGGCATTGGAGGCCATGTCTTTTGATATTTCCGAACCCGCTTTAGTTCAGCAGATTCGTATGACGCCTCAGTTTCATTCAGATGGTCAATTCGACAATGAGGTTTTCTTGAGTGCCATCCGAAATATTGGTATGACGACCAATGGATTTAAAGACTTTCTTAAGAAACAAATACAAATTGCACAGATACGAAACGGCGTTGCTCTTTCCTCGTTTGTAACGGATTCCGAAGTTTCTTTGTTGATGGATATTGATTCAGAAAAGCGAAGCATTGATCTGGTGACAATCGGCTTGGAGAATATGAGTCAACCGGCCATTTCTGACGAAGAGATTGAAGCCTATTATCAGTCTAATCGCGCCAAGCTGACCACGGATGAAATGGTTGAAGTATCTTATGTGTTGGTTGATAAAAACAAAATTGCTGAAAGCATTACGGTTTCTGAGGAAGAGCTTGTTGCAGCATACGAAGCGGAAAAAAACAGTTTTGTTCGCCCTGAAGAGCGCCAGGTTGCCCATATTTTAATTGAACTCTCCGATGAGTTAAATGAGACGGCTGCGGTAGCTCTGGCGACTGAGTTGGGCACCAAAATCAACGCAGGGGGTGATTTTGGTGATTTGGCTAAAGAATATTCCAAAGATATCGGTTCAGCAGAGAGTGGTGGTGACTTGGGAATGGCTCCCCGTGGTACCTACGCAGAAGAATTTGAGTTGGCGGTGGATAAACTGGCCGTTGGTGACGTTTCTGGCCCTGTGGTTACCGAGTTTGGTGTTCACTTAATAAAGTTAATCGCGAAAAGTGAACCAAAAACACCCGAGCTGATGGAGGTGCGGGACAATTTAATGGCCGGGCTAAAGGTCAAAAAGGCAACGGACCAGTATATTGAGCTGAATCAGCGTCTGGCGGATTTGAGTTATGAGTCTCCGGACTTGGTGGAGCCCTCCGAAGTGTTGGGGCTAACGATTGAAAAAGGCACGGTACATCGGGATCAGGGGGAAGGAGTGTTGGGTTCAGCGAAGGTGCAGAAAGTGGCTTTCTCCGATGATGTGCTTAAAGAGCAATTGAATAGTCAGCCCATTGAGCTGAGCCAGGACCAGACTATAGTGCTTCGCGCCACAAAATATTCGCCGGTTCGTGAGAAGACCGTCGTAGAGGCGCGAGAGGATATCATCGATGCGTTGGTGGTATCGAAAAAGAAAACGTTGGCGGAGCAATCCTTGATGGCGGTGGCAGATAAGCTCAAAAGTGGTGTGACACTGGCGGATCTGGATATCGAACAGGCTGAGCATGCCATGACTGTCAAAACGTTGGATAAGCTGGCGCGAAGTGACAATCGAGCGAGCAGAGAGGTGCTGGAGAATGTTTTTAAACTTAAGCGTCCTGAAGGGAACTCAAGTACGTATGCGATCATTGAGGGAAAAAATGATGCAGAGGTTTCCTTGGTCGTATTAAGATCTGCAGCACAAGATGATGGATATAATCTGAATGACGAACAAAAATCCATGTTCAAGCAGGCAATTGCGGGGCAGAGCGGTGGTGGTGAGTATCGTGCTTTATTGGATGATTTACAGGATCGTGCTGAGATTGAACGGCTGTAATTGGACTATTGTGTAGTCATTGTTATTGCCTGACTCGTTAAAAAGAGTACTTCTAAGTGCTCTTTTTTTTTGCGTGTCCAAATATCATGGTTGAACGGGATCGAATGGTCTAAGGTTATTGTTAGGAGACCGAAGACTAACTTAAGTGTAGTTGGGAGACACGGCTCAATTCGGGCTTTTTCGACGGAATGGCACCATTAATTTGAGCACTGGTTATCTTTTAAAAAATGTTAATTAATGTATCGTTATATTTCATGTGGTTACATGCCTGCAGCGACTTATAACTGTACAAAATAAAGCCACCAACGAGAAAGGGAAGACGTTTAAGCATATGTTTCTGGTTTTAGCTGGGTCTTTGATCGCATTCGAAATGACAAGGGAAATGACGGAAGTAACGCCTCACAAACCCGCGGTGCTGGTAATTGAAGAAAAATTGCGTATCGGCGATGTTGAAGTAGCGTATCCTCGGCATGATCCCGTGGTCGAACCCTTCGTAGAGCAGAAGTTTCGTAATATCGTTCGCCAGGCATATGACTACAGCTGCGGTTCAGCAGCACTCACTACGCTATTGGAACACTATCTCGGTCGCAAGTTTCAAGAGCGGCAAGTGATGGAAGGCTTGCTTCATTATGGAGAAAGTGAGCGAATAGTTGAAAGGCGTGGGTTCTCCATGTTGGATATGAAGCGGCTTGTTACAGCGTTGGGTTATCCTGGAGGTGGATTTCGTGCAGAGATTGATGACTTGGTAGCACTGGATCATCCAGCAATTGTGCCTATTCATCATGGCGGATTTAAGCACTTTGTTGTGGTGCGCACGATCAAGGATGGGCGAGTATTTGTTGCAGACCCTTCCATGGGAAATATTTCATTTACCCTGGAGTCCTTCAAGGAAAAGTGGGATCAAAATGTACTTTTTGTTGTGTTCCCCGGTGAAACTAAGCCGGTAGACGGGCTTGAGTTGAGGGAAGAGGATATGCGCTTTATTGATGATCAGACGATCACTGCGCTGACCACTCGGGAGTTTCCTCAGTTCAACCTGCCGCTTGAGAATCGCATTATTAATGAGCTTGAGCGTATGAAAAATAATCCGGATGGTACGGTGGAGAACACCACCAAGCGTTTGAGATACCACCGCAAGTAAAACAAATTTTTGGATACTAAGCTTCGCAAAAGGAAACAGGAATGAATCGTTGGGTAGTGCCTTGTGTTTTTGTTTGTTCTTCAATGCTTTCACTCAGTAGCTCTGTTTTGGCGGAAGAGCCAAAAAGTAATGTCGACAAAGCCCGGGAAGCGTTAACCAAGCAGGAAGGGGATACAGACTCTGCACAGCAGTTGGAAGAAGTGTTTCAAGCAGCGGAGAAAAACTACTCTTTGATCAAGCAAGGGAAGTATTCTCTATCGTATTCATTTGACTACAGTTATTTCGGTGATCAACGTCTTGATCTGGATGTGGTCAACGGGCAGTTCCGTAATGCAGATATTACGCCTGCGGCGTCTCATACATTTACAAACTCATTTTCCATAGATTTTGGTTTGTTGAACAACTTGACGCTCAATGCCCGAATACCCTTGGTGGTCAAGTATGACACTCAGTCAGAGTTGAATAACACGGACTTGGGTGATGTCAGTTTTGGTATCCGATGGCAGCCAATTCCATACACACCGGGCAAAATATCATCCACTGTTTTTGCCTCCATCAAAACGCGCACAGGAACGAGCCCTTACGAGATTGATACCAGTCGCCAGTTATCCACAGGGAGTGGTTATTATTCTCTGACATCCGGTGTCAGTTTATCCAAAGTACTGGACCCTGTTGTGCTGTTTGGATCGGGAACCATTGGCTATTCCGTACCGATTGACGGTTTGGATCAGGTTCGCGGCGGTGCGCTACTTATCGAAGTAGAGCCTGGTTATAACATGGCTTTCTCTGGAGGTTTTGCCTATTCATTGTCCTACGATATCTCCCTGAGTGGCTCTGTTCAGATCTCCTACTCGGCTGAAACGGATTTGACTTTGCTCTCGGCCGGGCAGCGATTTACTTCATCCTCTCAGGATCAGGTGAGCGGAGTTATGAGCTTTTCCATTGGAACGCGTGTAAGCGAAACTACCATCGTAAACACGAATGTTGGGTTTGGCATGACTGAAGATTCCCCTGACATCATTTTAGGGGTTTCCCTTCCCATCAATATCGACGGTTTGAAAGAACAGTAAATAGCACACGGAGTCTTGATCGCGATGTTGATGAGAAAAGCTTTACATTCTTTATTCGTGTTATGCGTAGTGCTATTGGCGTATAACCCAAACTCGGCGTATGCTCAGCTTACGCAAAACCTGATACCGGACCCTAAAGCAATGGCTTTGGGTAATGCTGTGACGGCGGATCCGCCGGGCATTATGTCGATTCACTTCAATCCGGCAGGTTTAACCCGCCTTAAGGGTCGCCAGTTTGAGGCCGGGATTATCAATGTATACATGGATATCGATGCCAACTTCAATGCGCCGGAAGGATACAATATTTTCGGCATTGACGGCTTGGAAAATGACCCGGTGGCGAACACCCACAGTCATGTAAATAGACTAGCGCTGTATATACCGGGTTTCGGTCTTCAAAAATTACCGCCTTATATACCGGGGGCGGTGCCGCACAATGGATTCAGCTACAATCCTCCTGGATCAAAATTCACATTTGGGAACGCATTATTCATTCCCATGGCGGCGGGATTCTACAGAAAATCAAGTGATCCGGGGAGGTACCAGCCTCAAGCTGCCGGCTTGGAACGCATCACTTACCTTTCACCGTCATTTGGTTACGAAATCAATGATGAGTGGTCCGTTGGCGCTGGCGTTCACTTTTCTTATTTTGCCCTCTCAGCGGAGCAATGGATGCGAGCACCGAACATGTTGCTGGGTGTGGCGGAAGTGCTTCAGGAGGCGTTTAATTGTGAATCCGGTGATGAGCCTCTAGCGCCTTGGGTTACTCTGTGCGGTGGTAACGTCGGCCCGTGGGATGATATTGGCGCTATTGAGCTTGAATTGGAACAAACACTCTCGCCCAGTTACACTTTGGGTGTCACCTGGAGTCCGACTGATTGGTTTACTTGGGGGGCGAGCTACGCCAGTGAAGCCGATATGCGGTTGAAAGGCAAGTTCCTGATGGAGTACACGGAAGATTTTTACGGATTCTGGCAACGATTCAACAGCTCGGTTGTGGGTGCGATTACAGCGGCAATACTTTCATTGCCATCCGGTGTTCCGAGTGAGAAAGGAAATTTGTCGCTCGATTTGACCTATCCGCAGCACTTCCAGACGGGAGTCAGTGTGAAGGTACACCCAAAATTGACGGTAAATGCGGATCTTGGCTGGACAGACTTCCGAGCCTGGGATGCTTTCCACTTGCAGTTTGATCGCCAGCTCGAATTCCTGGGCGCGGCACGAATTCTGTCACCAGACAATGCTACTGCCACCAGTCTGTCATTGAATCAAGGTATGACGGATATTTGGAACTGGGGTTTTGGTGTAGAGTTTCACGCCACGACGCGTCTCGATTTACGTGCGGGGATTGAGCTGAGAGATACTGTTATTCCTGATGATCAGTTCTCTATCATGGCGCCGTTTGGTAATGCCCGAATGTATGGGGTTGGGCTGGGTTACCAATGGTCGAAAGACGCGGTGATTGATTTGAGTTTAACCTACTTGCAATCGATTCAATTCACGCCTGCTGACGGCAGTTGTAACTTGAACTGCGACAATATTACGAACATCGTATATAACCCCTACGCTGGGCTGGATGTAAAAACATCCTTGCGCGTTGTGACAGCAGGCATCAATTTCCGAACCAAGTTCTAAGTATCATCTGAATGACCACAAAGCTTGCACGTTATTTTTTGTTTTGCCTTAGTGTGCTTTTTGCCGAAACCGCGCTTGCGGAGAAGTATCACACTTGGGTCGATGATGAGGGTAACGTGCGTTTCTCGCCCGTTTCTGAAGAAAAAAATCCACTCATTCAGTCAGATGCTCCATCTGAGGAGACCTCTGCGCCAATGGAGCAACCAGTCCTTGATGAGTCCGCGCCTGTGGAGCTGGTTAAGCAAAAGCAGAGTGAGCCTGCTGTTGAATCAGTAGGTGAAAGTGTTTCTGAAGCGCGATTCGGTCAAAATGTTGTGCGGGAAGTTCCGAAGAGGGACACTGCGCGCTCAAATGCTGCCACTGATCTTACCGTTGTGAATCCAGAAGACTTTGTCGATGGTGATGAGTTGGTTCGACAAGGTTATCGTCGACCTGAAGAGGATATCGCTCATTATACCTGGGTTGATGCTGATGGAAACCTTCAGACCACGGTGTACCGACGAAGTGGCGAGAAGAAAATACTCTTAAATCCTCCTTCGCTGCACGAGGCGGCTCCCACGGTCTCTGCCTACACAGAAGTTACGCTGAAAGACGCCTTATTGCCAACGGTAAATGAAGATGCGCTCAAGGTTATGGGCGTGACGAGTACCGAGTCAGTGTTGGCCAAATTCTCGGAGCGGTGTTGTAAAGTATTGGAGACCGATTTCGTTTCCGAGCTGGAGTTTGATGAACCCCAATTCCTCGAAGTTGATAAAGAGTCTCCGACACATATCTTTGATACGGGAAAAAGCCCTTATGACATCATTCAACTTCCCGTTGCTGTAAAACCGTACTACCTGAGATTGAAAACATTTGAGCGAGATGGCGTGATGATACCAACGCTGGTATTTCTTGATGGTGATTTCACTCCCACACGACTTATCTATAATGCGTCGAGTGAGTACTACCCGGAAAACTGGGTTCGCTACGCCTTTCTTGAGTCAAGCTTTTTAATTACGCCTCAGACGGGCGAGAAATACCTGATGGTATTGACACAAAGAAAGGATTTGAATGCATCCACCTCGATAGAATCCAGTAAGGGGCTGCTAACTTTGGAGCACAGACAGTATGGATCTTTTGAGGTATTACTCACTTCAGTCAAGTGAAGGGGCATTAACCGCCGGGTAGTGGTAACGTCGGGTAACGGTCCGTGAGCTCAATCAGGCGATCCATTTTTCGTTGGAATTCCAGACTCTCCATGTCGATATCAATCCTGCTGTTGGCAATTTCGTTTTCCATCGCAGTAATTTTATCTTCTATGAGCGTCATATTGTTGACCAGACCATCATCGACTGTTTTGCCAGCACGCTGCAGGTTGGCAGCTTTAGAGAGTAGATCATCCAACTTTTTCTTCTGAATTTCGATGTTATCCGTTTTGAGTTTTATAAATGAGCCTATGTCATCTACTCGTCGTTGCCAGAGCACAATAATCTCATCCGGGTGACTATACAGTCTCAGTAGCTCCCGATCTTTATCTCTCTGTTCCTGTTTTTCTGCCTCAACTTCCAATTGACGCTGTTTCTCCAATAATTGCGCTTCTGTGGGAGCTGGGGGAATCACTTTAATAACCAAGCCGCCTTGGTTCAGCACCTCGTAGCCATTTTTAACGTATTCCGGGGGTACAGTAGTATCAAGTACAGTTTCCCCCTTTGCATCTTTATAGCGATATAGTGTTGGTGCAGCAGCTAACTGAGCAATGAGTAGGCTGGCTGTAACAAAAATAACCGACGGTAAGTGCTTGTGCATTGTGATCCTATTCAGACTCAGTACCTGCTTCATAGTGTGAGATAACGAACAATGTTATTTTCACTCTCTACAATTTAGACGAACAAAAGAGGGTTAACAATGGTGCAGCCATTATGAAACGTGATGATAAGTGGCAAACGCACATTCTTTAGATTCCATACGTCGCCCGGTAGGCGGCTACGGGAGCGGCGAACCGGCTCATGTCCGAATCATCCTGTTCCAAATAATCGAGTAAATGCGCTAGGGTGATGATGCTGATTACTGGAATGGAGAACTCTCGTTCGATTTCCTGAATGGCCGAGAGTTCACCCTGTCCTCTTTCTTGCCGGTCCAAAGCGACGACAACGCCAGCAGGCGTGCATTGATGTGCCTGTATAATACTAATCACTTCTCGAATAGCCGTGCCTGCGGTGATGACATCATCCACAATCAGGATGTTTCCAGTAAGCGGCGCACCAACAATGGTCCCGCCCTCGCCATGATCTTTTGCTTCCTTTCGATTAAAGGCGTACGGCGTATTGACGCCAAACTTGTCAGCCAAGGAGACAGCGGTTGCGGACGCCAGAGGAATGCCCTTGTAGGCCGGACCGAAGAGAACATCGTAAGATATTTTACTTTGTTGTAAAGCTTCTGCGTAAAAACGCCCCAGTTTTGCCAGCGCCATGCCAGTATTGAACAAACCCGCATTAAAAAAGTAAGGGCTCGTTCTGCCCGATTTGAGCGTAAACTCGCCAAATTTGAGTACATTTGATTCAATTGCAAACTGGATAAACTCTTTTTGGTAAGCGAGCATTGTGGAATTAACCTTAATCTGTTCTTTTTCACCGTTATCGAATTAGGTATCATACACGCAAATGTGATCAGGAAACATCTATGCGGGTAGTATCAATTAGTGTTAATGGCCTGAAAAGGGCTGCCGAGAATGGTTTTTTTGACTGGATGCAATCTCAAAATGCAGATGTCATCTGCGTTCAGGATATTCAGGGAAAGGTCTATGACTTTGATGATGACCTGTATCATCCGGAAGGTTATGAAGCATATTTCCTGGATGCTGAGAACGTAGAAGATGGGGGCGTGGCGATTTATACGCGCCATTTTCCCAAGGCCATCATGTATGGGTTTGCCTATGAACCGGCGGACCGACAGGGACGATTCTTGCAGGCTGACTTTGAGCACGTGAGTGTAGCATGCCTTTTAACGCCCTGCGCTCTGGGTGATGGCACCCGGCAGGAAGAAAAAGATCAGTTCTTAAGTGCTTTTATGGGCCATCTACAGAAAACGTTACGAAAACGGCGACAGTTTATTTTCGCCGGAAACTTTCAGAGTGCCCATTTAGTCACCGATGCCAGCCCCCGATATCATAAGATGGATGTGTCAGGCTTTTATCCGGATGAAAGAGCGTGGTTTGACGAAGTTTTTGAATCACTCGGTTATATTGATGCATTTCGCGAAGTGTGCAAAGAAAAGAAGCAGTACACCTGGTGGCCCGAATGGGCAAAAGGGTGGCGAAAGCAGGCGGGATGGAGAACGGATTATCAAATCGCAACGGCGGGCCTGCGCTCCAAGGTTTACAATGCCTTCATTGATGATGAAACACGTTTTTCAGATCATGCACCGGTTGTCGTGGACTACGATATTGATATGCCCTAGATTACTGAATGTATAGGTGGATTTCAGAAAAAAGGCCTCGTCGGAGGCCTTTTTTGTTTCGGTGGCGAAATCTACCTGGATAGTGCGGATTTTTGAATTTCAAAAATTTCATTGATGCCTTTTTTTGCCAAGGTGAGCATTTGTTGAAATTCATTTTCGGCGAAGGCTTCGCCTTCAGCCGTTCCCTGAATCTCTATGAAGCCACCTTTGTCCGTCATGATGATGTTCATGTCCGTTTCTGCTTTAGAATCTTCTAGGTAGTCGAGATCCAGAACCGGTTGCTCATTGAATATGCCGACCGAGATTGCTGCCACCATTTGTTTCAGTGGATCCTCACGAATCGCTTTGGTATCGATCAGATGCTGTACGGCGTCAGCGAGCGCGACACATCCGCCGGTTATCGATGCCGTTCTGGTGCCACCATCTGCCTGAATGACGTCACAGTCAATGTAGATCGTGTTTTCGCCGAGCTTTTCGAGGTCAATGGCGGCTCTCAGAGAGCGGCCGATCAAGCGTTGAATTTCTACGGTTCGTCCGCCTTGTTTCCCTCTTGAGGCTTCCCTGTTCATGCGGCTTCCCGTTGATCTGGGCAGCATGCCATATTCTGCGGTGATCCAGCCCTTGCCTTCACCCCGAAGAAATCGAGGCACGGAGTTCTCAACGGTGGCGGTACAGATGACTTTAGTATCACCGAACTCAACCAGAACGGACCCTTCTGCGTGTTTGGTATAATTGCGAGTAATGGTTATGGAGCGTGTTTGATCAAAAGATCTGCCACTCGGTCTCATGTGTTTTCCTTTGTTTAATGCGCTAATATACAGAGATTGCGAATTCTAACACGGGTCACATCGGGTTGCTTGAACTTAATTGTTCATTGCACGGGATAAAACCGTTCATCACAAATAACAGCAGGGAGAAATCTGTGATAAAAAGCATGACAGCGTTTTCACGCGTAGACGTGGAAACAGAGTCGGGAAGTGTTTGCTGGGAAGTTCGTAGTGTGAATTCCAGGTATTTGGAGTCACATTTTAAGCTGCCGGATGGTTATCGGGAAATTGAGTCGGCTTTACGTGATATTCAAAAGAAGTACCTCAAGCGGGGGAAGGTGGAAACTTTGCTGAGGTTTAAGCCCCCAGAGGCGCAGGCGGATAAGCTGGCAGTGAACTTGTCATTAGTGACAGAGCTGAATCAGGCTGCGAACCAGATTAATCGTATTCTGGATAATCCCGCCCACATCAGTGCATTGGATATCATGCAGTGGCCGGGTGTGTTACAGGCAGAAGATCTGGATATGGATCGTTTGAAGGCGGACCTCCAGTCATCCTACACGCAAGCCATTGAGAAGCTGGTTGACGTGCGGGCGGGGGAAGGAGCGAGTTTGGCGCCTCTGTTTGATGAGAAGCTGGGTCAGGTGGATGCCATTGTGTCGACGGTTCGTAAGTTGATGCCTGAAATACTCGCCGCTCAGAAAGCACAACTGATTGATCGCCTCTCTGACGTGGTGGCAGAACTGGACCCCAATCGACTGGAACAGGAAATGGTGATCGCTGCACAAAAAGCGGATGTCGCCGAAGAGTTGGATCGCCTCAATGCCCATACGGAAGAGGTACGGCGAATTTTGCGTATGAAGGAGCCGGTAGGGCGACGATTGGATTTTCTGATGCAGGAGCTTAACCGGGAAGCGAATACCTTGTCGTCTAAGTCGATTGTGGTGAACACCACCAATGCCGCGGTTGAGTTGAAAGTTATCATTGAGCAAATGAGAGAACAAGTGCAGAACATTGAGTGATTTTGCGCGTGTTTGGCTAACTAATCTTTCTGGGTAAGAGGAACTAAAATCTCATGCAAAAAGGCGCACTCTATGTTGTTTCTGCTCCTTCCGGGGCAGGGAAAACCAGTTTGGTACAGGCTCTGGTGTCCAAAAACGCGCGCATCAAAGTGTCCGTATCTCATACGACGAGGGCAAAGCGGTCTGGAGAAGAAGATGGCGTCAACTATCACTTCGTATCCGTTGAACAATTCAAGGCTTTGGTCAATCAGGGTGACTTCATTGAGCATGCGGAAGTGTTTGGGAACTACTATGGTACTTCTGAGTCCGAGGTTCGCAAGCAGCTGGATATGGGCTGTGATGTTATTCTGGAGATTGATTGGCAGGGGGCTCAGCAGGTTCGAAAACTCTTTCCGGACGCTTGTGGGATTTTTATTTTACCACCGTCACGCGAAGAGCTGCGGAGTCGGCTTACGAACCGCGGAAAAGATGCAGATGACGTCATCGAGCGACGAATGGCACAGGCTGTGAGCGAAATGAGCCACTATGGTGAGTATGACTATATTGTGGTTAATGACGATTTCAATGATGCACTGTTTAATCTGGAAGCCATTTTTAAGGCACGTTCACTGGGGATCGGCGTGCAGCAGGCAGTACTTCAAAGCCTGATTGAGGATTTATTAAATTAATTACGAAGTTTGCTTTTCTCTCGCCAAAAAACTAAAATCGCCGGTTTGGCGTATATCCCATCATTAATTCGAGGTAAAAATGGCACGAGTAACGGTAGAAGATTGCCTGGAAAATGTAGACAACCGCTTTGAGTTGGTTATGCTTGCTACCAAGCGGGCCCGGCAGTTGGTTACTGGCGGAAAAGAAGCAAAAGTGGAGTGGGAAAATGACAAGCCCACCGTGGTTGCTCTGCGGGAAATCGCAAAAGGTCTGGTGAGTCGGGATATTTTAAAGGAAGACAACGACGACTAAGCCAAGGTGCAAAAGAGCGATGGATTGCGCTGTCGGGTACCACAAAAAATATTGTAGAATTCCTTGTGAAGTCTGTGAATTTTGGCCGTTATGGCTATATACTGATAGGTAGAAGGCAGGCTGGCAAAAAGCCCGGTGACGAGTGTCTCCGGGCTTTTTGTTTTTCTGGGGCGTTAAAACGCTTGTTTCCTGAATCAATTCCTGAATTACACAGCCTTCTGGGTTCGAATCCTTGCTGTGTTGGGTCGAATTCGTTGTGCGCCGGGGTTATATCAGTTGCAGCAGGTGAGTGAAGAGATAAAGACACGAGAGTGTGCTGTTGATCAGGCATTTGGGGATGTAAGAGGCATTCTCGAAAGTTATCTGGAACCGGACCGGGTCACGCTGGTGGCGCGTGCCTTTCGCGTTGCCAAAGAATCTCATGAAGGGCAGTACCGACGGAGCGGTGATCCGTATATCTCGCATCCTGTGGCCGTATGTCGAATACTTGCTGAAATGGGAATGGACTACCAAAGTCTCATGGCTGCGCTGCTCCATGATGTCATCGAAGACACGGAAACCACCTACGAAGAGCTTGCCGCCCAGTTTGGTAATACGGTAGCTGATCTGGTGGATGGTGTCAGTAAACTTACCCAGATCGAGTTTCGTTCCAAAGCGGAAGCGCAGGCGGAAAACTTTCAAAAGATGACTCTGGCAATGGCAAAAGACATTCGGGTCATTTTGGTCAAGCTGGCGGATCGACTTCACAATATGCGTACACTGGGGCCGCTCAGCTATGAAAAACGTCGGCGAATAGCAACGGAAACTCTGGATATCTATGCGCCGATTGCCAATCGATTAGGCATTAACACCATACGTGTCGAACTGGAAGATCTTGGATTCTCCACTTTGCACCCTATGCGCGCCAGTTATATCAAGAAAGCCGTTGAAAAACTTCGAGGGAATCATCGAGAGATTATTTCTGAAATTAAAAATCGCCTCGAACAGGAGCTGGTAAAGCGCGGTCTGAATGGAAAGATCATCGGTCGGGAAAAACACCTGAACAGCATTTATCAGAAAATGAAAACAAAGAGTAAATCGTTCCATGAAATCATGGATGTGTATGCTTTTCGGGTGATCACGGAAACCGAGGATGATTGCTACCGGATTCTGGGCGCTGTCCACCACGTCTACAAGCCACTGCCTGGCCGTTTTAAAGACTATATCGCCATGCCCAAGGCAAATGGCTACCAATCCCTCCACACCACGTTGTTTGGTATGCACGTGAATATCGAGATTCAGATTCGCACCAAAGACATGGAAGAACTTGCGAATCACGGTATCGCCTCACACTGGATTTATAAAACGCATGCATCTGAAGCACTCTCTGCGAATCAAATGCGGGTAGATCGATGGGTGAAAGGATTGATGCAGATTCGGGAAAACACGGGCGATTCGCTGGAGTTTATTGAGCATGTAAAGATTGATCTGTTTAAAGACGAACTCTATGTGTTTACACCTAAAGGGAAAATACTTGAATTACCGGCAGGCGCTACCGCGATCGACTTTGCTTACAGTATTCACACGGATATCGGGAATGCTTGCGTCGCGTGCCGAGTAAATAAAAATCTGTATCCGTTGAGCGCCCCCCTGAGCAGCGGTCAGACTGTGGAGATTATAACCGCGCCAGGCGCGCAACCCAGCCCGGCCTGGTTGTCGTTTGTGGTTACCGGGCGAGCCCGGAGCAGTATTCGGCACTACCTCAAGCAACAGAAACAAACGGAATCCATTGATCTGGGCCGTCAGCTGCTGAAACGTTCACTGAAGAGCTTTGATAAAAAGCTGGCGGAGATCACAGATCAGCAACGGCTGCGTGTTGCGGTGCATAACCAGGTTGATAGTTTTGAAGCCCTTCTGGAACAGGTCGGATTGGGTAATCGAATGGCGTTTATTATCGCTCGGCAGTTGGTCACGGAGGATCTGGCGGATTCTGCCAACCTGGTGTCGGTCGATGAACCAACCCATGACAAAGCGTTTATGATAAAGGGTACCGAGGGGCTGGTGCTGAAGTTTGGGAAGTGCTGTAAACCGATTCCCGGCGACCCCATTGTGGGGGTAATGGATTCCGGGAAGGGCATGGTGATTCATTCTGAAACCTGCGAAAAGGTAAACCGTCTATCAACCCAGGATGGCCCCTGGATTCACCTGAAGTGGGCAAAAGATATTACTGATGAGTTTTCCGTCGCTCTCCGGGTAGAATTGGAAAGACAGCGGGGTATCATTGCTGAACTGGCAACTGCGGTAACGAAAGCGGAAGGAAACATTGAGAAGATCAATGTGGAAGAACAAAGTGCCAAGTTGAGTGTTATCAGTTTGGTTATTCATGTGCAAGGCCGAAAACATTTGGCCAAAGTGATGAAACGAATAAAAGCTTTACGAGCTGTGACCAATATAACGCGGGTAAAAAGTTAGGAACGTCTATGTCAAATCGATCTGTAATTCAAACGCCGGATGCGCCGAAGGCGATCGGGACCTACTCTCAGGCGGTGAAGGTTGGTAACACGGTGTATTTGTCAGGCCAGATTCCGTTGGATCCGGAAACGATGGAACTGGTGCAAGGAGAGATGGATAAGCAGATTATCCAGGTATTTGAAAACCTGAAAGCGGTGTGTGTCGCTGCCGGAGGGAGCTTGCAGTCGATTGCCAAGCTGAATATATATCTGACGGACCTGAGTCATTTTGGGACCGTCAATGAAATAATGGCCACCTATTTCACGCAACCCTATCCGGCGCGCGCAGCGGTGGGTGTGGCGGCTTTGCCTAAGGGGGCAGAAGTGGAAATGGATGCCATCATGGAACTTTAACTGGCTGCCATCATTGCCGTTGTTCAATGTAGCGTCGAACCATTTCAGTGTATCCTTCCTTGAAAGTTGGATAAAGAAACGAGAAACCCGTTTTGCGTATAGCTCGGTTACTGCACCGCTTACTGCCCGCGCGCCTTTTTCCCTTCGTGCCGTCTTGCGTGGCTTCGGGGAGGGGAATGCCTCCTGCGATGAGCTCATGTCGAATGACATCAAACACTGCCCCCATGCGCGTGGGTTGGCAATCTGATGCCAGGTAAAGCGGCTGGAGTGGTTCGCCGATGAGGCATTTCCTTATGAGGTGAACAATAAGCCGTATGCAATCCTGCTCATGAATGCGATTGGTGTACGCTTCTTTGAGATAAGTTGTGTGTGACCCCTCCAGCACCTGTTCAATGAGTCGCGTGCGGTCTCCCCCGTAGATCCCTGAAAACCGGATAACTGTGCTTGGTATTGATGACCGGGTGAGCTCTGACTCGGCTTCCAGTAACGCTTTGCCGGAAAAACTGCCGGGTTCCGTGGGGGCATGTTCATCCACCCAGCTGTCATCATTTTGGTGATAGACGCTCGTGCTGGAGATAAAAAACAAGTGCTTGGGGTTGTGAGATACGTTTTTGAGCGCAAGAAGCAAACTTTGAATGCCGGTCACGTACACCTGTTGGTACGCCGCTTCCGAAAATGTTGGCGGTGATACACACACCAGAATGACATCGGGTTTGTGCGCCAAACAACTTTCGAGGGTGTTGGGCTGACAGATGTCGGCGGTGAGTAAGTTCAACTCTCCGGTGGTTTCTGTTTGCTTTTGCATATAAGGGGATCGGGTGACAACGGTCACCGCGTGGTCGATCACAAGTTGCTTGGCTACTGGCATTCCGATTGCCCCGCCACCAATGATAAGTATATGATTATCCTTCATTCATTTCTCCTGAGATAAAGGCAACGCCATGACCCTGACAGAGCTTAAGTACATTGTTTCGTTAGCTGAAGAAAAACATTTTGGCAGAGCGGCGGAACGATGTCACGTGAGTCAGCCCACCCTGAGTGTTGCCGTGAAAAAGCTGGAGGACGAGTTGGGGGTGGTGCTGTTTGAACGCAGTAAGAGTCAGGTGGCTGCCACGGAGATCGGTAAAAAAGTGATCGAGCAATCCTGCCGTGTCCTAAACGAGGCCGGGATGATTCAGGATATTGTACAGGAAGGGAAGGACCCATTGGCCGCGCCGTTAAAGTTGGGGGCAATTTATACCATCGGCCCCTATCTGTTTCCGCATCTGGTGCCTGAAATTCGACGAGTTGCACCGGACATGCCCTTGTATGTCGAAGAAAACTATACTTCGGTGCTTACGGAAAAATTGAAAAACTCTCGATTGGACGCGATTATCATTGCTCTGCCTTTTCAAGAGCCGGAAGTACTGACTCTTCCGCTCTACGATGAGCCTTTTGTGGTGTTGCTGCCCAAACAACACCCATTGGCAAAGAAAAAGAGTATTTCTGCCGTGGATTTACTCTCGGACAATTTACTGATGTTGGGGCCGGGTCATTGTTTTCGGGATCAGCTGCTGGATGCCTGCCCGCAGATCGAGCAAGCGCTGGTGCAGCGTGAGAGCAGCCAGCAGGCCAACAAAGTTAAAAAAGGGGCGTTGATCACCGAGGGCAGCTCGCTGGAAACGATCAAGCAAATGGTGGCTACGGGATTTGGCATCAGTGTGTTGCCGTTGTCTGCCGCTACCGGGCCAAGCAATCTGGCGGATCTGGTTGAGGTCAGGCACTTTGATGCGCCTGCACCGAGTCGAACCGTAGCGGTGGCCTGGCGAGTCACTTTTCCGAGAACGAAAGCGATTGATACGCTTGCTCTTGCCGCTGGGCAGTGTCGCATCACCAGTCAGGAAAAGTAAGACGTGCACGGATTGGATGAATTACCTGTCACTGACCTGCCCAAGGTCGGGCCATCGGTCGAAAAAACGTTGGAAAAGTTGAATATTCGGTCGGTGCTGGATTTGTTGTTTCATTTGCCTTTTCGGTATGAAGACCGCGCTCATCTCTGGCCTCTGAGTAGTATCAATCGGGGAGACACCGTTCAGGGGCAGGGGAGGGTGGTTGCCAGCCAGATCAACTTTGGGAAGCGACGAAGTCTTGAAGTGATTGTTGAGGATGCCAGCGGACGCATCACATTGCGATTTTACTATTTCAATGCAGCGCAGCAGAAGCAGTTTACCGCTGGAAATGAGGTGCGTTTCTTTGGTGATGTGCGGCTCGGGCGCAATGGATTGGAAATGTATCACCCGGAATACCAGGTGAAAAAGGGTGAAGAATGGCCTGAACTGAGTGAGGCGTTGACGCCGGTATACCCGCTGACAGAGGGGATATCTCAAAACCGGTTGCGGGGATTGATACGGGAAGCCCTGAAGCGCTTGCCCAAACACCCCCCGAGAGAGTATCTGTTCCAGCGTACGTGCCAAAAATACGGGTTCCCGCCCATCGAAGGGGCCCTGCGATTGCTTCATGAGCCAGGATTGGAGATCAATCTGTCCCGGTTGCTGTCCGGAACTCACCCGGCGCAATCCCGGTTCATCTATGAAGAGTTGTTGGCCCACCACTTCAGTTTGCTTCGAATGCGCCATTCTGTGAAAGCACATCGCGCACATACTATCGCTGCACACTATGGATCAGAAAGTTTCACAACAGGCGCTACAACACAACATTTGTTTTATCAGCTGTTATCCGAGTTACCTTTTTCTCTCACCCGGGCACAGCAACGGGTCATTAACGAAATTCTGTCGGATCTGGTACTCCCCCATCCAATGATGCGGCTGGTTCAGGGTGATGTAGGGTCTGGAAAGACGATCGTGGCGGCCTTGTCCGCGCTCGCGGTGATTGACAGCGGTTTCCAGGTGGCGGTGATGGCACCCACTGAAATTTTGGCAGAGCAGCATCGAATCAATTTTGAAAACTGGTTTCGACCGCTGGGCATTAGTGTGGGCTGGTTATCCGGTAAAACGGGTGCCAAAGCCCGACGTGAGTTAATGGCGGATGTCGGTGAAAGACGGATTTCTCTCGTTGTGGGCACCCATGCGTTGTTTCAGGATGATGTGCATTTTGACAGTCTGGCGTTGGTGATTGTGGATGAGCAGCATCGTTTTGGGGTGCATCAGCGATTGGCGTTGAAGGAAAAAGGTCAGGCCGGGTTTGTGCCCCACCAGCTGATCATGACTGCCACACCCATTCCCCGTACCTTGGCAATGAGTGCATACGCAGATCTGGATACTTCTGTGATTGATGAGTTACCCCCGGGACGAAAGGAGATTGTTACCGCGGTTGTCAGTGATCAAAAAAGAAATGAGGTAATCGAGCGCGTCAGGCTGGCCTGTCAGGAAGGGCGTCAGGCGTACTGGGTATGTACGCTGATCGAAGAGTCGGAAGTGCTGCAGTGTCAAGCCGCAGAATCGACGTTTGACGCGCTGGTTGCACAGCTGCCTGAGTTGAACGTTGGCTTGATCCATGGGCGGTTGAAATCTGCCGATAAAGCACGTGTCATGGACCAATTCAAAGAAGGTGTTCTGGATTTACTCGTGGCGACGACGGTGATCGAAGTGGGTGTGGACGTGCCCAATGCGACGTTGATGATCATCGAAAACCCGGAAAGGCTCGGCCTGGCACAGTTACACCAGTTGCGTGGTCGGGTTGGGCGCGGGGATCAGGACAGCTATTGTCTGCTGATGTACAGTACGCCGCTTTCGGAGAATGGTCGGGCAAGGCTGAAAGCCATGCGTGAAAGCAACAGTGGCTTTGTGATCGCGGAAAAGGATTTGGAGATTCGTGGCCCAGGAGAGCTGCTGGGTACACGCCAGACCGGGCTGATGAGCTTTAAAATGGCCGACTTGCAGCGGGACAAGTGCTGGCTTGAGGCCGTGAGAGAAGATGCCACCGAGTATGCAGACAAACCTGGGGCCATACAGGGGATGATGCAGCGTTGGATCGGGTCTCGCATCATGTATGCCGACGTCTAATGCTCACTCTCGGTAGCCATGAACCGTGCTGATGTATCCTGCTGTTTATGTGAATCAGTGGTGTGGTAATAAAACAAGGCCGATTATGTAATTCCTCCCGCCGAGAGCCACCTTTTCTGGATAGACCGACTATACTCATTTTATCAGCGCGGAAACATGTCTGGTTTCAGAATGGGTGATGCGCCATGCGAATTCAGGTCAAATTAGTTGGGAACTTTCCATGTCGATTCCAAATGCAGTGAACACTTTCCTCAGTCGCTTTCAAAATTCACCCGATCCGGAAGGAAAGGGGAGTGTGACGACAGAAATCGTCGCGAAATCTCCCGCACTGAGCGCACAGACGGTGATCAGTGTGATGATGCATGACGTGCTTGGACGCATCCAGGTATTAGTGCCCGCCAACTGCCTGCTGGATGTAGATGCGTTGAATACGAAACTCGGGCGAGAACTGCAAGCGCTGTCCCCGGATGACGAGGAAAGCATTCGTGCCCGATTGAGTCTGGTAAATCTACCAGCATTACCGGAAATTACCGATATGCCCTGTGTGGTGGATCAACGCATCTCTGCGATGCCGGAGGTCTATGTCGAGGCGGGTGACGGGGAAAACCTGGTTCATTTTACACACGGCTCTTTTAACGTGCTGCTGGAAAAGGCGCGTGAAGAGGAGTTTTCGGTTCCTCTGGAGGAAATCTCCGCTAACTCCTGCGATTTTGAGGATGATGTGGCGCAAATAACCCAGGCCATTAAAAAGTTTACTTACCTGCGGATCAAACAACGCTTGGACGATACGCTGGAATTGCCTCCCTTACCTGAAACGGCGCAGAAAATCATACATTTACGTGCAGATCCGGAAGCAGGTATCAATGAATTGACGGATGTGGTCGAGACCGATCCAAGTTTATCTGCTCAGGTGGTGAGTTGGGCATCCTCATCATTCTATGCAGCGCCAGGCAAAGTGAAATCGGTGCATGATGCGATTATGCGCGTATTGGGCTTTGATTTGGTCATGAATCTGTCCATGGGTTTAGCCCTGGGAAAAACGCTTCAACAGCCGAAAGAGAGCCCAAAAGGTTTTCTCGATTACTGGCAGCAAGCGGTCTGGATGGCTACAGCGAGTGGTGCGCTTGTGAATACCTTGCCAAGAGATATGCGGCCGGGGTTCGGGCTCACGTATTTGTCCGGCTTGCTTCATAATTTGGGTTATCTGGTGCTGGCGCATGTGTTTCCGCCGCACTTCAGTTTGATTTGTCGCTATATTGAGGCAAATCGGCACGTGGACAACTCTTACATTGAGCACTTCCTGCTGGGTATCACCCGTGAGCAGATGGGAAGTCGGCTCATGCACATCTGGAATCTGCCTGAGGAAGTGGTGATTGCATTACGGCATCAGAAGTCGCCAGAGTTCGACGGTATCAATGCCAATTATGCAGGCATTCTATATGTTGCGCGGAATCTGTTGTCCGAACGCGGTATTCCGCTGGGTGCGGCTCAAGTGATTACGGATGAACTCTATGAGCGCCTTGGACTTGATCCGGATAGAGCCGCTGAGGTGATTGACGACCTCATTGCAGCCAAAGATGAGATTCTGATGATGGCTGGCATGCTGGACCCGGACAGCTAGGCGATTTGGGCGTTACGTTGCGTCGCAATTGTGTAGCTTTATGTAATTGTTTGTTAAATGTAAAAGCAATGTCAACGGTTAAAAATAAAGAAAAACAAAGAGATAGCAAGATACAGGATCTAACGGTTTGAAAAGGACGTTTCTGTGACAGGCTTTCTTTTTCCTGAGTGCGTAGTAAAGTTTTAGTAGAGGGAAAAGTAAAACAATCATATTCCTTGAACCGCTGCTCAAAGAGGTCACTACGATGGATAAAATCATATTCAGTCAGGCCAGTATATTTCACCTGCAACAGTTGGAATTTCAGTTTCGTAAGAAGTTTGGTTTGCGTTTCCGGTTGGCTGACGAAGGGTCCCGACTGGATTTAATTAACCAATCCTCTGAGTCCAAGGATCTGATTATTCAACGGTACTTTCGCAATTTCTGCCACGAACTGGATCCAGATTTGATTGAAGAGTTGATTGATCGGGGTATTGTTACGCCGAGTCACAACACGGGTCACTGAGACGACCCAAAATTTCCTTGTCTGACAGTGAATGAGAGTTTACTGTAGTTTTCCGGCTCCCGAGATTGGAGCCTTTTTTGTGTTTAAATACCCGATTCAAATCGGAGCGAGAGCTTGTTAGACTGGTCCGCCATCAAGCCCACGCTGTCTGCGACGCCTAAGGTTCCATTCACTGTTTCCGACGTTTGATTCACCAGCGAAACCACCTCGTGAATAGTACGAGTGATTTCCCCTGTCACTCGTGTTTGTTGCTCGACGGCGGTGGAGACTTGAATGTTGATATCATTGATCTGACCGATGCTTCCGGAGATCAGTTCCAGTTTTTCCGACGCCAGACGAAAACGCTCTGCACTTTGTGAGGTAATCTCCCGGCTGGTGTTCATTACGGACACTGTTTTATGAGCGCCATTCTGTACACTTTCAATGATTTGTTCGATTTCCTCCGTAGACTCCTGTGTTTTGCTGGCCAGCCCTCTTACCTCATCGGCGACTACGGCAAAACCACGTCCTTGCTCCCCGGCACGAGCGGCTTCTATGGCGGCATTCAATGCCAACAGGTTGGTCTGCTCCGCGATATCTCGAATCACGCTCAGTACGGTACCGACATTGTTTGCGAGTTCTTCCAGCTCCTTTACGGTGACTGCCGTGTTCTCGACCTGTTCAGTCAGTTGCTGGATGCCCTGGTTGGCGTCACGCATGTTCCCCACGGCCTCGGTGGCCGCCTGGTCGGCTTCAGATGCCAGTTCCGCTGCGGACTGGGCATGGTGTGATACCTGATTGGCAGTATCTCCCATTTCTTCAGTAGCATCTGCGATGTGATTGGTTTTGCCATGGGTGGCTTTGACTTGCCGGGCAACGTCACTGGATGCACTCTTCAGAGCGGTTGTAGATTTCTGAAGCGAGGCATTGGCATTCAACAAGTGGTCTGACACATCTTTGAGAAAGGACTGAAGGCGGCGAGCGCTGCCAGCCAAGATGCCCAGTTCGTCGGCTCGATTCAGTGCAATTTCGTCAGTCAATTTTCCTTTGCTTTGATTTTCCAGGACTCGTGTGAGTTCGATGACTGGATTCACCAGTATGTTGGCACTGACGAAAACACTGACAGCCCCAAAAAGCAGGATTGAAGCGAACATGATGCCAGCAGAAATGATCGTCGTTTGGGTCGAGAATTGATTGGAGTCTGCCAATTTGTCAAGAGCCAGGGTATTCAACGACTCGATCAGCTCATCCAGGAGCTGGCCGGGTTTTCGGTCAAACCCCTTAGCCACGGCGTCACCCACCTTGATGTTGAAGTTGGAGGATTTAAACCGTTCCAACGCATTCCGGTAATCGCTGCCCATTTCGCGGTGAGCAGCCATAAACTCCTCCAGCTTTTTCTTTTCCGGGGATTTAGGCAGTGCCTCCAATAATGTGCGCGAGAGAGATTGCACAAGCGCTTCCTGCTCTTCAAAAAGTGACCAGTATTTAGTCAAATTTTCTGCCTTTTCGCCACGAAGCAGCAGGTTCTTCCACTCTTTTATTTGTGTTTCAAATTGAATAGAAATCTGCGTGATGTGCTTTTGATTGGCGGCCTCGTTGAGGTTGAGCGAGCGATAACTGTCCAATCCTTCGATCATGCGTGCCAGAAAGAATGCAGCGGCCAGCGCAATGGTTAGTGCACCCACCACATTAATGGCAAGCATCTTATTAAAGAGGCTGCGCTCGAACCAACCCATCGTTATGCTCCAAGGTAACTTGTTTTCTTTGTCTGATAAGTGTAGACCAAGGGTGAAGCGAGTGTAGGAAAACACACTGGAGGCAACGGTCTGGAAGAAATTGATACAGCACGATAAGGAGTGCGTTGAACAGGGCACTCCTTGTGAAATGGTATTGAAGTTACCTTGAGGTTATTTGAGCGGAATGAGCAGCTCGTCTATTACCCGTTTTTCCGGCTGGAACTGATTAACAGCATGACCCTCATCAGGAAAACCGAGCGACATGCCACAGATCAATTTGTAATCTGATGGTACATCAAACAGATTTTTTACGGGGCTTGCCCACAAACCCAGAGCACCTTGAGTACAGGTACCCAGCCCCATGTTCGTTGCAGAAAGCATCAATGATTGGAGAAAAATGCCGGCGTCTAACGCGCTGTAAACACCCAATCGCTCATGGATAAAAACAAAAATCGCTACGGGTGCGTCAAAAAATTCGAAGTTCCGACGCATCTGGTTATCTCTGCCTGAGCGGTCATTGCGTTCTATACCCAGGGTGCTGTATAGCCCGTGGCCACATGCAGAGGCCCTTTTTTTCAGTTCCGGGGGATACTGATTGTTCGGCTTGAAATCGCCATCTGGCAGATCCTTGCTTAGCGCGCCTTTGATCAGTTTCAGGGGCATTGGGGATCGATTGATCGCATTTGCACGCGAAAATTTCGTGGTGAGCTGTTCCCTCAGTTGCTCTTTGACTTCCCCGGTGGCAATGGCTAATCGGTAGGGCTGAGTATTTGATGAACTGGGTGAGTGCAGGGCATTCTTCAGCAACGCATCCAACATTTCCTTTGGCACCGGGTCCGGTTTGAATTGCCGGATACTTCGGCGGTTTCTTAACACGTAATCAAATTTCATCATAGCTTTACCCTAACGGCAGGTTTCGACCAGAACAGTATATTGGAAATGAAATATGCAATAAATGTATCGAGGAGAAATACATTGTTGCATAATACGTAATAATAAGTAGGTTGAGGTGAGTATGTCCTATTTTTATTCCTTTTATTTTTTTAAAACACTGGTGTCTGAGGGCAGCTTTACCTCAGCGGCTGATATGTTGAAAACCAGCAGTGCTTCCGTCAGTCGGCAATTGAAAGATCTTGAATCACAACTGGGCACCCGATTATTAAATCGAACGACACGGACGTTGAGTTTAACGCAATCCGGCAAGGTGTTTTTTGAGAGCTGCTGCCGAATTCTGGAGGAAGTTCGGACGACGGAGAGCCTGATTCATGACCTATCTGCAAAACCCGTTGGTATTTTAAAACTGACCTCTACGCCCGCTTTTGCAAATAAGGTGCTGATGAAAGCGATTGCCGAATTTAATCGTTCTTTTCCGGACATTCAATTTGAGTTAATGGTCAGTGATGAATACGTTGATTTGATCAAAGAGGGGCTGGATCTGGCACTCAGGATGGGCGAACTCAATGACTCCCGTTTGATTGCTCGTCCCTTACTGCGCGGTTGGCGTGTACCTTGTGCTTCGCGCGCCTATCTTGAACAGCAGGGGTACCCGGAGACACTGGAAGAGTTAAGCCAACATGCACTGATTTATCCTGCTAATATGCAGTCGATTGTAAAGCTGGAGCAATCTCTGATGCCTGGTGTGAAGTTGAACGAGCGGCAAAAGCGACTAAAGGTGAATGACTTTTTGGCGATTTACGAGGCGGTGAAACGTGGTATGGGGCTCACCTGGTTACCAACCTACCTGATAGATGACGATCTAAAAAATGGCACATTGGTGGAGTTGTTTCACGGGAAACGGCGAACGCCCTATGAAATTAACCTGATTTACCCTCATGCGCAGTTTCTTCCTCACAAAACTAAGGTGTTTATGCAGTTTCTATTGGAATTTGTGCATAGAGAAGGATTAAACGGGTGGTAAATGAACCTTTTCTGCGCACGACGAGCTGGATGGCGGCGGCGGTGGTGTCCTTTTCCAGTATTGCCGTGGGAGCGCGAGAACTCTCCGGAGAGATGCATGTGTTCCAGATGCTCTTTGCCCGGAGTGTTGTGGGTCTACTGATTATGACGGTGTTGCTGTTGCTGTTCTATCGCAAAAATCCGTTTCGAACACCTAAGTTGAAAGCGCACGTCCTCAGGAACGTTTTTCATTTTGGGGGGCAATATGGGTGGTTTGTAGGGATCGCCTATCTGCCGCTTGCTGAGGTATTTGCCCTCGAATTTACCGTGCCAGTGTGGGCCAGCCTTTTCGCGTACTTCCTGCTCGGTGAGCGTTTGACCCAGCGAAAATGCGCGGGTATCGTCCTGGGCATCGTTGGCGTGCTTTTTGTCGTCCGACCGGGGATTGAAATTGTGCAGCCTGCTTCTTTTGTCGTGTTGGCGGCGGCCATCGGATTTGCCTTGACGCATGTGACGACGCGCTCTCTGGCCGGATCGGAAAGTACGCTGGTGATTGTCTTTTTCATGTGCTTGATTCAACTTCCCATCGGTGGGCTACTCAGCCTCTCCGTCTGGAAATGGCCAACGTCTTCCGAAATCTTCTGGCTGGTATGGATCGGTATCTCTGCATTGCTTGCTCATTACTGTATGACTCGAGCCTTGTATTACGCTTCGGTGTCCACGGTGTTGACCATTGATTTTTTACGGCTGCCTTTCATCGCCCTTGTGGCGATGTGGCTCTACGATGAAAACCTGGACATGTGGGTACTTATGGGAGGAGCCATCATGGTGCTGGGCAATGTGATCGGATTAGGAAAAGGCAAAAGTCGTCAATCACTCACTGAATGAGAAGCCAGCCTGTGCACTTAGCACAGGCTGGAAAGCGACTGACTTAATCTATCCCAGGACGGATCAGGCCAATGATGCGTATTGCTGCAGTTGAGGTAAAACGTTCTTCAAATTGTGAGCGTCCACACGCTTGTTTACGTTGAACGCGACATCCCACCAGTTATTGAACGAGTTGTTGTCGACGAAGACCAGCGTATCATAGCCAATGTGTTTGGCATTATTGCCCCAGGTTTCGTCGTTGAACTTTCCGCCGTAATTGGTCAGAGGATCATAGGCATCGTTGATAACCGTGCCTTCGCCAGTGTAACTGCCCACTTTATCTCCAAGTGAGTTGACTGTGTGCTGTGCCAGCCCGGCCGCATTGAATACGGTGTAATCGAGGTTATGCTCAATCGCCGCATAGTTTGCGATGCCACCGCCCAGACTGTGCCCGGTCAGGCTCACATTATGTTCGCCAAAGGCTGATCGTATTTCACCAGCCAATTGTGCGCCTTGTTTGTACGAGGCAGGCACGGTAAAGAAGGCTTGTCCAACGTCGCTCTCTAGCCAGTCATTCTGAAATTCCTGCCAGGAGCTGGATTCACTGCCTCGGAAAGCAAGGGTGATATCGCCAGTGTCATTGTTCTGATACACCGCAGCAAAGAAACCGGAGTCATCGTCCTGTAAAAGCACTTCTTTCCCTGCTTTCTGATTGATTGCTTCAGCGGATAAGCGGGTAAATCCTTCCGGTGCGCCGGAATCCGCGTAGGAGTCCATTGAGAGCAGTGCATCATCCAGAGCACTTTTGGCAACGTCCGTAGACAGTTCCCGGGTGATGACGGGTGCAGATTCAGCATACGCCGAAAACGTCGCAGCGCTGCTGTTTAAAGGGTTTGGCTGATTATTATTGAGCGCAGTGCTCAATCCGGCCGCACGGGTGTTGTCGATAGTTGAAAGGATCAAATCACGCGAATGCGTGGTTGTCCCACTCTGTGCTGCTTTATTGTTCTGTTCGATATGATCGGTCGTGATCGCAGCAGAAGTTCCATTTACTATCATTATTGTCTCCTTGATAGGCAGACTGCATTTATTTTTATTGGGCAGTCTGCCGCTTACTTATAATGTTATGATTGTCATGAACAATCAGCGGAGTACTGACACAATACTGCGTGTCCAATAATCAGTGTGACGGGACGAAAAGAAGTTCGAGGAAAAGAAGGTCAAATAAGGTCATTTTTGATCGAAAAAGCCGTACTTGATGTACGGCTCGTGTTTGATGTCGGGGGTTAGGCCAAGATGGCGTCTTTCAGTTTCTCCCGGCTTCGAGACAGTCTGGACCGAATGGTCCCGGTGGGAACGCCCACGAGGGTTGCCGCTTCCTGATACGATCGATTTTCGATGACGACGGTATCAAAAACCATTTGCATCTCAGCGGGGAGACGCCGCATCGCCCCTTCCAGTCGATCAAGTATTTGATGATTCTCAATTTCCCGTTCTGGATTATTGTCGATATTTTCGATCTGTTCTGGCAAGAACGCCTCTTCCCAGACTCTCTGGCGATTGGCTTCTTTTTTTCGATGATTGCGCACCAGGTTGAGTGCAATGCCAAAGAGCCAGACATCGGGTCGGGAAAGTCCTTTGTAACTGCTTGCTTTTAACAATGCCTCTATGTAGGTGTTCTGGGCGAGCTCTTCGGCATCATCCTCATTGGCGACTCGACGCAGAATAAAGTGCTTGAGCTGCTGATATCGGGAGCGGAACAAATAGTCGATGTCAATCCGGGGTTTGAGTTGGGTAACGGTGGATATTGAGTTATTGGCTGTGTCTCTGGAACGTTGGCAGGAATGCGTAGCTACGACTGCGGAATTCAGGCAACGATTCGCCTCGGCTGGGTGTGGCATTTGAGTTCTCCTGTTCTCATTATTTTATTTTTATTGCAGGTTTTTTTACCGGCGAAAATCATGGCCGGAGTTTGATTCCTTCAAACCAAAACCTTAACTCAATGAAAACACGCGCAAATTGGAATCTTAATCCCCCATATGGGTGAGGATTTACTGGTACTCGTGTTCAACTAAGTGGCGCTGAGACAGTGCTGGCAAGACTTTGAGCCAGGGGGATGATGACGCAGTTAGATTTGATCTGGTTCACAAAATTGAACGATACAAGCGAACCGGTTGCGAACTTGAGACACTTACTAAAAAAAATCGCGCGATGAATCCCATGGAAGCAGTACTCAGTAGATTTAGCCAGTTGTCGACGAGAGTGATTAATCATTCGGAAATATTAGCGGCCATATTTGTGTTGCTGATTATCTTTATGATGGTCATGCCTTTGCCGACGTGGTTGGTAGATACGCTGATAGCTTTCAATATTTGCGCCGCCATACTGTTGGTCGTGTTTGCCATGTACCTGCCAGGTCCGCTGGCTTTTTCCACCTTTCCCGGTGTGCTTCTCCTGACCACGCTCTTCCGGCTCGCGCTTTCGATCACCACAACCCGGTTAATCTTACTCCAGGCTGATGCGGGCGAAATCGTTCAGGCTTTTGGTGACTTTGTCGTGGGTGGCAACGTTGTCGTGGGTCTGGTCATCTTTTTCATTCTCACCGTGGTTCAGTTCCTGGTGATCACCAAAGGTTCAGAGCGAATTGCCGAAGTGGCGGCGCGTTTCAGCCTTGATGCCATGCCAGGGAAGCAAATGTCCATCGACAGTGATTTACGTGCGGGCTTAATCGATGCCGATGCCGCACGTGAACGTCGCGATGCGCTCTCACGGGAAAGCCAACTGTATGGTGCGATGGATGGCGCGATGAAGTTTGTGAAAGGGGATGCCATTGCCGGATTGGTGATCGTCGCCGTCAACCTGATTGGTGGATTCACGGTAGGCGTGCTTCAGCACAGTATGAGTTTTGGCGAGGCGGTACCGGTGTATTCCGTGCTTACTGTTGGCGATGGTTTGGTTGCGCAGATTCCTGCATTGCTGATCTCCTTGACCGCTGGCATGATCGTCACGCGCGTGAATACCAATGCCTCGGATGCCGAGGCCAATGTTGGCAGAGAAATGGCCGAACAGGTACTCAGCCAGCCCAAGGCGTGGCTGATTGCGTCTGGCGCGATGGTCGGTTTTTCGCTTGTGCCGGGAATGCCGTCGATGGCGTTTTTGGTTTTGGGGGTTGTCGCCTTTGGTGTCGGAGTCACGCGAAAACAGTTTCTCAAGGAAACGCAGCTGAAGCGTACTGAAAATACGGAGCAATCGTTGCACGAAGTTGTGCTGAGCGGGGAGCAGGATGTGCGTCGATTTGACCCGCTCAGACCGTATGTGCTTTACATCGACCAAAGCATGCCGAAAGATAATGTCGAATCTTTGTCACGGCTGGTCCGTCGAACGCGTAATATTCTTGTCTCCAAACTCGGGTTGACGCTCCCTTCGTTGGTCGTCGAGCTTAAAGCCCTGGGCGCAAATGCCTTTGAGTTTCATGTCAATGAAGTGGTTCGTCTGCAGGGAAAATACCTGCCCGATGCATTGATCGCGACCTGTAGCTTTCGAGAACTGATGATTGGGCTGAAAACCAAGCGTCCCGAACTTACCTTAATTAAAGGCCCGCAAGATCCGTTGAAAATGGACGCGGATTCGTCTGAATCAACGTCGCCTGATTCAGCCTCGGGGAACGCGACGCTGGTCGTTGAAGATGAATCCGGGTGGTGGTTATCCGATGCGTATCGTCGGGAGCTGGATGAAGTCGGCATCCCTGTTCTGGAGGGAAAAGCGCAGCTGTCCCAACGGTTTGAGCGTGTTTTCCTGCAAACGGGTGCGCAGTTTATCGGGATTCAGGAAGCCAGTGCGTTGATGCGCTGGCTGGAGTCCGAACAACCGGAATTGGCGAAGGAATTGGAGCGGGTGATTCCGCTTTCCCGTTTCGCCGACGTACTCCAACGCCTGGCGTCTGAGCGTATTTCACTGCGTGGGCTCAGACAGATTGCCGAAGCCTTGATTGAAAATGGCGGACAGGAGCGCGATCCTGCGGCATTGGCCGAGCAGGTCAGATTTGCGTTGCGCCACCAGATCTGCGCTTCTTTTTCGAAAAACATGGGCATTCAAGCCATCTTTCTCAGCGAGCCCCTTCAGCAGGAGTTTCGGGCGGCCATGAAGCAAATGGCCAATGGGGGCTACCTGGCATTGAATCCGGAAACAACGCACAGGCTGATTGTAGCGGTGGCTGATTTGATCTCTGCCAGCGTCGATCCGACCTCATCTCAACACGCTTCGGCTGATCCTGCCCCCGAAGGCACGCCACCCGCGCTGGTAGTGCCTGGGGATATACGGCGGGTGATACGGCGGGTCATTGAGAATGATCTGTTTCAGCTTCCGGTGTTGTCGTTTACCGAAATAACGTCAGATCTACGCATATACACATTGGGGGAGGTGGGAGCATCCCCCGCACAAACAAGGAAAGAAAAAACGTGTGTCGAACAAAGTGCATCCAGTTACTCCGAGTGCGATTCCGGAGATTATGCGGCCGCATAGGACTGGCAAAAAAGGGGCAGTAGAAAATGATTCAACTGGAAATTAAGAATGGGTTAAGCCAGGGGCAGCGTTATTCCCTGGATTCACGACCGTTGGTCGTTGGTGGATCAGATGACTGTGATGTGCTTCTGGTTGATCCGCAGTTTACATCGGCGTGTTTCGTGATCGAAGCCAGCGAGAACAAAACAGACGCAATGCTCACGATTCTCTCCGAGTCCTCTGGTCAGGTATTCATTCAGAATACAGGCCAACCCGGGCGTTCCCCGGTGACTGACATGTCGACGCTGACAATGGGCGCAGAAATAGAGGTACAGGGTATTCGCATGCGTCTGATAAAGGCGAAACCGCAAGTTGCCCGTACTCCTGTCCCCCAAATTAAAGAAAAAATTGTGGGGACTCAAACGTCGGATGAAATGCTTTGGATTAAACCGGCGTTGGTTGTGCTGACCAGTATTGCGATCTGTTTTTGGACGATATCTGCGGCCCGTGGCAGCATGGAATCTCAAGCTACTGCCGTAACGGTCAGTTCTGCCAAGCAATTCCAATCACCGGAAGTTTCTGGCCAATGGGTGGAGGCAAGTGATACCACCTCTGAGCGCACGTCTGTTGAATCTGGCCTGGAACATACTCAGTACTTGATGCAAGTATTCCGGTCCATGCGGGCGGCGAGAGAGCTGCCAGAAAGTATTGAATTGAAACGAGTGGGTAGCGCTTGGGTTGTGACGGGGCAGCTTCCTGAAAGTGAGATTAATATCCTCGCGCGCATGTTGAAACGAATGGCGTTGGAGCAACGGCTTCCGGCACCTATCGAAAACCATGTGACCAGTCTGGAAGCTGCTTTGCCCTTCGATATTGTTCAGGTAACGTCGGGACAATATGGCAATATCGTGACCGCCTCAGGCCATCGACTCTATGTTGGCGACTCATTAGCAGGCTACCAGCTAATTGCGATACAGGATCATCAATTGCTTTTCGAAGGCGAGAGACGGTTGGCGATCTCATGGTAGTTTCCGTTCAGGTTTACCACGAACTGCGTTTCAGATGAGTATTTCGGAACTTTCACAGCATTCTCCGTCGCCGCCGTTAAGGCAGGATGTGACCGAGAAGAATGACGCCTGTCGGAAAGATACTCAATGGTTTGATCAGTTGTGCGCCAAGGCCTCCTTTTCGGAACATTTTTCAGACGTTCGGTATAACGCAGTCAGTTCTGCTCAACCTTCGACCGGTATCGAAACTCCGCTCCCCGTGGGAATGACCAACGCCAAAAATTCAGCCGTGGCGGGTGGGCAGCCGTTATCAGGGACTGCCTGGTCTCAGAATCTGCCGACGGTCGAGTCTGTTGTACAAACACTCCATGGGGTGTGGCAACAAGCGCATAAGAATCCAAGCCTTGCCTCGATGGCCCGGTTTTCGGTTTGCCTGCCCGTGTTGGGTATGTTGCAGGTGAACCTTCAGCCCGGCGGCGCGGGTGCGAGCGCAGCTCGGGTGCTTGTTGAGGCTGCCAGGGGGCATACGCACAGCTGGTTAAAAGCACGACAAGTCTCACTCTCGGGCGCTTTGTCACAAGTACTCAACACCGAAGTAGACCTATTTGTCCATCAACGCAGTCACCACAAGGAGCCTGGTTGTGAATCCGGGTTTTGATCCCATCACGCTAACCGTTGTACTGACGGGGCTGGCGTTACTCCCGTTGCTGTTAATCATTTCCACGTCGTTTCTTAAAATCGCGATCGTGCTTATCATCGTTCGAAACGCCATGGGGGTTCAGCAGGCACCGCCTACCATGGCGCTCTATGCCATTGCCCTTGCCATCAGCGTGCTGGTGATGGCCCCGACATTTCATGAAGTGACGGATGTTGCAAAAAACATCGATTTCAAAGCACTGCAAACAGAAGAGCTTTTTGATCATGCCATTTCTGTGGTAACGCCAATCAAAGGCTTTATGGAGGAGCATACCAAACCGGAGTTAAAAACTTTGTTTTTGGAATCGGTGATGAAGCTGTGGCCGGAAGAGATGGCGAGCAAGGCCACGGTAAATGATTTGAGTGTTGTGCTTCCTGCGTTTGTTGTCTCCGAGCTTCAAACCGGCTTTGAAGTTGGCTTTTTGATTTACATCCCCTTTCTTGTGATCGATTTAATCGTTTCCAACTTACTGCTGGCATTGGGCATGCAGATGGTTGCGCCCATGATGGTTTCCTTACCCTTGAAGATTCTGTTGTTTGTTCTGGTGGATGGGTGGGGCAAATTGCTCAATGGACTGGTACTTTCCTATGTGTAGGGTGCGGACTTATGTATGAGGTGCTGTCTTTTTTTGAAAAAGGCGTACTGCTGGTCGTGATGCTCACTGCACCACCCATACTGGCAGCGGTGATTTCCGGGGTGACCGTGTCATTGATTCAATCGATTTTCCAGATTCAGGATCAAACGCTGCCTTTTGCGGTGAAATTGGTTGCTGTGGGGGCTGCACTCTATTTCTCTGCTCGCTGGGTAGGCGGAGAGTTATTGGCTCTGGCGTCTCAGTCTCTGGCTTTGATACCGTCTTTGTGAGGGTGTATGTACGAAGCCATTGTGCCCTTGAATCAATTTATCTCAAGCATGGCGCTGGCATTGCCTCGTATTCTCGTTTGTTTTCTTATTGTGCCTGTGTTATCAGGACGATACTTGAAGGGCATACTGCGCATTGGGGTGGCACTGGGTATTTCCCTGCCGGTATCCGTTTCCATATTTCATGATACCAGCATTCAGGCGATGGATTGGTACGAAATCCTTGGCCTGTACGGCAAAGAGGCCATCATTGGATTATTGGTCGGATTTTTTTTAGCACTGCCTTTTTGGCTGTTTGAGTCCATCGGTACCGTTTTCGACACACAGCGTGGCGCGCTTATGGGCCAGCAAATCAATCCGGAAACCGGCAATATGACATCCATTACGGGCGTGCTTCTGCTTCAGGCTGCGCTTGTACTCATGATTGAGCTGGGTGCTTTTGCATGGTTGTTCAGCTTCCTGGTAGAAACCTATGTGCTATGGCCTGTGACGGCCTGGTTACCTGCCGTAGGTGAGGATGCTACCCAGACGGTTATCCAGCATTTTAACGCCATGTGCGTGCAGTACATCATCTATGCATTGCCTTTGATATTAACTTTGCTGGTCATTGAAATGATCTTCGCGTTTGTCGGGTTGTACAGCCCCCAGTTACAGGTGTACTTCATGGCGATGCCGGTGAAAAGCCTGGCCGGTTTGGTTGTCTTGTATTTGTATGGATCGATGTTATGGCAGCATGGTACGGCGGAATTCCTGAACTTCAAACTGCTGCATCATTCCTTCGCCCTGTTGTTTCCGTCGTAGGTACCCTGTGTCCGAGAAAACGTTAAAAGCAACGCCAAAGAAGCAACAGGATGCCCGTAAAGAAGGTCTGGTTGCCAAGAGCCAGGATGTGCTCAAGTTTGCTGGCGTACTGTGCGTGTATTTTGTTCTGGAGCAGGGGAGTGAAGCTGCGTTCGCGTTGTTCCAGCGTATGACAGACGCTTCCGAATCGCTGAGCGCCCGCCCGTTTGGTGATAGCCTCGAACTGATGGCGATGGACGGCCTGAAGTTGTTTGGTTTGATGGCCGGAGGGGCGTTGGTCTTTGCGAGTCTGTTTAAAATTGCGGTAACCTGGTTGCAATCAGGCTTCGTTTTTGCGCCAACGAAAATCAAACCTGATCCCGGTAAGTTAAGTCCCGTGAAGCAGATTCAAAATTTGTTTTCAAAAGACAAATTCTGGGAACTGTTTACTTCGATTTTGAAAACCGTGCTGTTATTTTTTCTGGGCGTCGTGCTGCTAAAATCTGTACTGAACGACCTGCTGGGGTTGTCTGGCGTGCGCGCTTTGCATGTGCTTCCCGGAGTGTCCGACATTCTTGGCAACGTGCTCTATCCTGTGATGCTGTTATTGTTTGCCATCAGCGGATTGGACCTGCTAATTCAGAAGCGATTCCATGATGATCGCCTTAAGATGACCCATCAGGAGCAAAAGCAGGAGCGGAAGAACGCCGAAGGCGATCCCCATATTAAAAGTAAACGAAAGACGCTGGCGAGCGAACTATTGCAATCACCACAACCATCCCTGGCAGATGTGAAAAATGCGGACGTGGTGGTGGTAAATCCTACTCATATCGCAATTGCGTTGAACTATGATGCAGCAGGAAGCCAACTTCCTAGAATCCTATACAAAGCAACAGACAAACATGCAAAAGTCACCATTCAATATGCGCAATCGCATCAGGTTCCGGTCGTACGCTATTATTGGTTGGCGCGAACACTACATAAGTGCACAGTGTGCGGGGATTTTATTCCGCGTGAGGCCATACAGGCAACCGCCACCGTATACCGTTTTTTAAAATCAATGCGTACGCAATGGGATGCCGATCATCAGAGCGTGCCAGAAATTCAGGAGGATGGCTCAATTTGCTGGCCCGGCGATGAGCAGCCCGCTCAAACCGGGGAAACTCCAGATGCCAAAGCCAATGAGCATTAAACCACTCACTATGTGCACCTGCCGGTTTTGACGAATACGGTGAACGAATCGGGCAAGGAATCCCGTGGCGATCATCGCAGGTAAATTCCCGAGTCCAAAGGCCAGCATCACACTGGCCGCTTTGATCGCGCTGCCTTGCACTGCCGCATACGTGAGTGCGCTGTAAACCAGACCGCAGGGCAACCAGCCCCATACCAGTCCCATCAGTAATGGTTTGGCACCAGATGATGATTGCTGGATGCGCTCGTTCAACGGTGTGAGTTGTTTCCATAGCCAGGCTCCTCCCTGCTCAAGCCGGCGAAGGCCATTCCACCAACCGGTGAGATAAAAACCGGCCAGTATCAGCATCAGTGAAGCAATTGATCTAAGGAGATATTGGAACGTCGACCAGGCTTCAGCAATGGTGACACCAATCAGGCCAACCAACGCGCCCAGTGTCATATAACTCAGAATTCTTCCGAGGTTATAGAGCGTGGTTTGAGAAAACAGTCTGAGGTAAAAGCTGGGGCCAGTGGGGGTTTTCAGTGCGAGCGCGCTCGCGATACCACCACACATGCCCAAACAGTGTGCCGAGCCGAAGAAACCGATCATCATCGCGGACAGATAAGGACCTAACTCATTCACTCGGCGCCTGACCTTTTTCTGTGTTCTCGGGGGAGGGGGAATTCTTGGTGGATTTTGGAATCATGTGTTCATCATCATCGTATAAAATCCGGTGTGCTGGTCCCTCAAGATCATCAAACTGTCCCGATTTCACTGCCCATCCCAGCAGATAGACCGCAATAGAAACGAGAATGATCGAAAGGGGAACTAATATATACAAAATTTCCATAACGAACGCCTGAAGAAGTCTTACCCTAAGTTTACCGGTTTTCTGGCTCGAAGCGCATTCAATACCACAATCAGTGAGCTTAAGGACATGCCCACTGCCGCGAGATAGGGGGGGATGTATCCTGCGACGGCCAAAGGTAACGCCGTCAAATTGTACCCGGCAGCCCAGGTCAGGTTTTGTCGCAATATCCGATTGGCGCGTCGAGCCATGACAATGGCCTGCGGGATAACGGCCAGATCATCTTTGAGCAATATGGCATCCGCGTGAACCTTGGTAATATCACTGGCCTTTCCCATGGCGATGGACAGGTTGGCGGCCGCCATGACGGGGATATCATTAATGCCATCGCCCACCATAGCGATTTTCTCGCCTCGACCTCTCAGGTGACGCAAATGATCGAGTTTTTCTTCCGGCGTCGCGCCACCTATGCATACCTCGATGCCGATCACTTTTCCTACAGCGGTGGCAGTGCTTTGAGTATCCCCACTGAGTATTTCAGTTTTGATCTCAGCCTGATTCAGCCATTGGATGGTGTCTGTCGCATTTGCACGAATCGCATCCTGCAAGTGGTATACGGCATGAATCGCATGCTCATCGGCCAAGAATACTTTTGTACTTAAGCTTTTGTCAGGCAGGGGTAAGCTCTCCCGCTGCTGCAGGTCATCCTCCAGAATACTCGGGAGAATTTCAGCCACAAAGCGGTAAGAGCCAAGGCGATATTGTTGGCCTGCAATAGTTGCGGCGATACCTTTCCCGGTGATTTGCTGAATATTCGAGGGATTGCAGGGGATACTGGGCAGTGCCTCCGGTGTAAAAGCGCGTGCGAGCGGGTGAGAGGATCGAGATTCCATGGCAATGGCGATGCCATTGCAACGTTGCTCCTCAGCAGACTGTAAAAATGAGGTCTCGACGATCACATGTTCACCCCGTGTCAGCGTTCCTGTTTTGTCAAAAAGCACCCGCTGAAGTTGTCCCAGAGTTTCGAGAACGTGTCCGCGAATGCTGAGGAAACCAATCTGTCGTAATCCGTCCAGTGCGGAGGTAAAGGTGGTTGGCGTTGCCAGGGACAGAGCGCACGGACAGGTTACCACGAGCACGGCTAAAGTAATCTCAAAGGCCTTTTGTGGATCTTCATGGAACCAGAAAAAATACACGGTAAGTGATGTGATCAATAACACAGCGACAAAATAACTGGCGACTTTATCTGCCACTTGGGCGGCGCGCGGCTTTTCGGAAATGGCCTGTTCAAAAAGCTTCACAATGGATGAAATGCGAGTTTCCGCACCGGTGTAAATGACCCGTAAGGAGAGTGGAGACTCTGTATTGATGGTGCCTGCGATGATTGCGCAGCCAACGGTCTTGGTAACGGGTAAATGTTCGCCGGTGAGGGCAGACTCATCAACCGTGGAAACGCCTGCTATCACCTCGCCGTCACAGGGAATAGTCTCCCCGGGGCGCACCAGCACATGATCACCAGCTTTCAGTTGTTTCGTGGGTATTACCGTTACTTCATCGTTAGGAGAGATCAGGTTTGCGGTTTGAGGAAGCAATGTTGCCAGCTTGTTCATGCTCGCACTGGCCTTAAACCGCGAGCGCATTTCCAAGAATCGCCCGAGCGTCAGAAAGAATGTGAACATGCAGACCGAATCGAAATAGACATGTTCACCGCCGCTCACCGTGATCCAGCAGCTTGCTAAAAAGGCCGCCAAAATCGCAATGGAGACCGGAACATCCATGGTCAAATGTCGGGTTTTCAAATCACGGAGTGCCGCCCGAAAAAAAGGCGCAGCGGAATAGAACACAACCGGTGTAGCGACGATCATGCTAATCCACCGGAAAAAAGTCAGAAACTCATCGCTGATTTGTGTGGTTCCCAGGTACAACGGAACGGACAGCATCATGTTCTGCATCATCCCGATGCCGGCCAAACCCAGCCTGAGCACAGCACGTTTCTGCTCCTTTTGCTGTGCCTTTTCAACTTCATCGGTCTTGAACGGTCTGGCTTTATAGCCAATCTGGTAAATGGCTGTGAGAATGTGGCTTAGCTGAATCTCTTGAGGCGCCCAGTTGAGGGTAGCGACGTGATTGGTATGATTCACCGTGAGGTTCAACACGCCGGGGATCTTATTGGTGTAGCTTTCGATCAACCAGATACAGGCGGCGCAGGTGATACCATCCAGGTAGAGTTTTACTGTGTGAGAGCTTTCGTCGGTTTCCTCGTTGTTGGGCTCCACAATTTCCTGCTGTATATCATCCCGGTCATAGAGCGCGAGCTGTTGCTCCAGTTGAGTATCGAGTTCCCGGGCTTTTTCGGGGATGGCTTCCCGCTGTCGATAGTAGCCATCCAATCCGTTATGAATGATGGAGTAGCTGACCGCTTTGCAGCCCTCACAGCAAAAATCGCGACGTTCCCTGTCATAGTCGAGTGACAGCGTGATACCCGCAGGAATTGGCAGGCCACAATGAAAACAGGAAGCCGCTTCCGTCTGGATCACGGTTGGCGATTTCCCTGCACAGGCTTCGGTGTGAGTTTTACGTGTGTCAGGGGAAACTCCACCTCCCCGGTCAGACGCCAGCTATCATCGGCCGGCGTCAGGGTGACATACCGTTTTCCCTCAATGGATTCATCAATGTAGTTGCTGTAATGATGTGTTTCGCTGGGGATAAGCTGGAACAGCTTGTCTTCTACCGGCAGGGTGGGGTGTTCTAGTTTCAGCAGCAGGTAATCGTAGTTGGTATCGGGGAGAAGACCGCTGAGTAACACTTGCTGTTGCTTGCTTTCGTGATCGGTGTGAGCGCTGGCCGAAATGTTCAGCCGAATGGCGGCCGTATCCTTTGACAGATCCTGATTGATGGCAAGGCCATCCTTGTAGTAATCATCACTGACCATGGAGTGTGGGCGCGTGATGGCGAGGCTGATCATCAGCATACTTAGAATCACTGAGGCCACGGGAATAGACAATAAAAACCAAGGCCAGAACTGTTTATACCAAGGCGGAACGGAGTTTTGATTAACCATAATGTGAGACAACCGAAAGGAGCGAATGATAATAAATTTGATGGGGGCTGAGTCTCCGGCAGGTAAAACCGGCGAGAGACTCAAGGCCGTTATCTTACCGGAGGTGGGCCAAGGAAACGATTGTCTGATTCTGACTGTACCGTTTCATCGTCTTTTGCCTGCACCCGGAATGTGATTTCAGAGTTGGTTTTCTGGATGGCGTCACTGCTGACTTCTACACTGGTCGGGAGCGACGCCACAGCACCACTCGCAATGTCGATTTCTGTCGGTGTCGAAATTGTAATACCATCAATGCCGGAAACGCTGATGCTGAACGTGCGTTTTACATCGGCCATATTGGCGATTTTCAACGTGTAGGTGTTTTCTATCAATCCCATGGAAGTGAACTGGTACAATGATCCTCGATCCCGCAACACGTCCAGCTCCAGTGGAATTCGAGTGCCGACGGAATAGACCACAGCAAAGATCATCACAACAAGCGCCGTAAGGTAGCCGACGGACTTGGCACGTACCAGATGGGTTTTATGACCATCCAGGGCATTTTCTGTTGTGTAGCTGATCAGGCCTTTGGGATAATTCATCTTCTCCATGATTTGGTCACACGCATCAATACAGAGAGCACAACCGATGCACTCATACTGGAGGCCATCCCGGATATCAATCCCGGTCGGGCAGACCTGAACACACATGTTGCAGTCAACACAGTCGCCCAGGTTTTCACTCTTATGATCCGTAGTTCTTTTTCTGCTTCCACGAGGCTCCCCTCGATGAGGGTTGTAGGAAACCACCATGGTATCCTGGTCAAACATCGCGGACTGGAATCGTGCATAGGGGCACATATAGAGACAGACCTGCTCGCGCAGCCATCCCGCGTTGACGTAGGTCGCTACGGTAAAGAATGCGATCCAGAAGAGTGCCCAGCCACTGTCGATCTGGAATGTCATCAGATCCGGTACCAACTCCCGGATGGGATAGAAGTAGCCGACAAAGGTCAGTCCGGTGGCAAAAGACACGAGCAACCAGGATCCGTGTTTCATTACTTTTTTCAGCACTTTGCCGGACGTGTTGGCAGACTTATCCAGTTTCATGCGCTGATTACGGCTGCCCTCGATACGCTCTTCCAGCCACATGAAAATAAATGTCCAGGCCGTCTGCGGGCAGGTATAGCCACACCATATTCGGCCAAACATTGTTGTGATGAAAAACAAGCCAAACGCACAGATAATTAACAACCATGCGAGAAGCACAAAGTCCTGTGGCCAGAAAGTGGTGCCGAACAAATGGAATTTTCGCTCCGGGAGGTCAAAATGGATCAATGGACTGCCATTCACCGATATCCAGGCACAAGCAAAATACATCCCCATTAACGCCCACAACGACCATGTACGAATTTTTTGGAAGAAGCCGGTGATTTCCTTAACGTAGATTTTCTTTCGACTGGCGTAGAGCTCAACAGTTTGTGTTTTCGGTACCTTGCTTTGTTTGAGCTTGTCGACTTTTGCGCTGAGGTCTTCTGCGGGGATTCTTTCTGTCATTCTGATTTCGCCGATTGAAAAAATTCCGATAAATTTGCGTTAGCTTTCCGCGTGATCAAGGGAAACGCTGGCCGATTTATTTTTATTTTTTATTCACGTTCGCCGTAAATCGCGTACACATACTACACTAACAAAACGATATAAAGTAATAGCTAATGGTAATATGAAATCTTTTACAGAAACATTGATCTAATACAACATACACAAAAAACGGAAGCTGACTCAGCTTCCGTTCTTTTCACCAGCAAGTCCCTTTGCTGCCGATCGCGATTACTTGTTGCTGAGACTATAAACGTAGCCAGTCAACAAGTGGACCTTGTCTTTACCCAATCGTTCTTCCTGTGCAGGCATTACACCGGCGCGACCTTTCTCGATGGTATGTTTGATTTGGGCCGCAGAAGGACCATACAACCATACGCCATCGGTCAGGTTAGGAGCGCCCAGAGCCGCCATGCCTTTTGCGTCGGGTCCATGACATGCCGCACAGGCCGTCGCAAACATGGTTTCACCGCGCTCTGCTGAGGCTGCATCCTGGGAACGGTTCGTGAAGGCCAACAGATAATTTACCAGATCATCAATGTCTTTACCGCTCATGTCCGGCTTCAACCCCTTGGCGGGCATGTTGCCCTGGCGTCCATGCGCGATCGAGTGTTTGATCGCGTCTGGTGTACCGCCATAGAGCCAGTCTTCGTCGGTTAGGTTCGGGAAGCCATAGCTGCCCTTGGCGGTGGAACCGTGGCATACGGCACAGTTATTGGCAAACAGGCGCTGGCCAATTTCCAGTGCCTTGGGATCTTTTGCGATGTCTTCCACCGACATATCGGCAAACTGCGCAAAAACCGGCCCGTATTTTTCGTCCGCCTGCTGTACTTCCTTCTCCCACTGGTTTGCTGAAGACCAGTTCAGGATGCCCTGGAAGTTACCTAACGTTGGGTAAAGCACCACGTAGGCCAGTGAAAATACGATCGTGCCGACAAACATGTACAACCACCACTTCGGCAGCGGATTGTCATATTCTTCAATGCCATCAAAGGCGTGGCCCATGGTTTTTTCGGTTTCTTCATCAGTGGTTTGGCTCTTGCGGGTCACATAGAGCAACCAGGCACTACCCACAATGGTGCCCATCACAATTATGCTGATCCACAAGCTCCAGAACGAGCTCAAGTTACTCATGGCTTTGTTTCTCCGTCTTCTTGGTGGTTCGTTCGGCGATATCGTCGTCGTCAAAAGGCAAATTGGATGCTTCGTCGAAGCGATCTTTTCTGGCGGCCCCGTAGGCCCACCAGCAGATCGCCAAAAAGGCTGCCATAACGAAAAAGGTCGAAATACCGCGAACTGTGTTTATATCCATAGAACTATTTACGTCCAATGATTAGCGTTTGGAAGGTAAAACGGTACCGAGATTCTGGAGATACGCTACCAGTGCCTCGATTTCTGTTTTGCCTTCGACCATTTCGGTGGCGGTGGCAATGTCCTCATCCGTATAGGGTACGCCGACAGAGCGAAGCGCAGCCATTTTCTTTGGCGTCATGCTTGCGTTGACTTTGTTCTCAAACAGCCAGGGGTACGAAGGCATGATCGACTCCGGTACCACATCACGCGGGTTATACATGTGCGCTCGATGCCAGGCGTCACTGTAGCGCCCACCCACACGGGCCAGATCGGGACCGGTACGCTTTGAGCCCCACAGGAAGGGGTGCTCCCACACATGCTCGCCGGCAACAGAGTAATGTCCGTAGCGCTCGGTTTCCGCGCGGAACGGACGCACCATCTGTGTGTGGCACACATTACAGCCCTCACGAATGTAGATGTCTCTACCTTCGAGCTGCAGTGCATTGTGCGGCTTCAGGCCGGCAACGGGTTCATTCACCTCTTTGGAGAAAAACAGCGGAACTATCTCAGCCAAGGCACCAAAGCTGATTGCGACAATAATGAGCACGATCATCAGGCCCATATTTTTTTCTATGATTTCATGATTCATTTTTCGTACTCCTTATGCGGTCTGAGGAACGCTGTCAACCGCTGTCGCTTCTTTCTGGTTTACGGTCTTCCATACGTTGTAGGCCATGATGAACATGCCCAACAGGAACACCAAGCCGCCCAGAAGTCGAACGAAATAGCCAGGGGCGCTCGCAGTAACAGACTCAACAAAGCTGTACGTCAGCGTGCCATCTGCATTCACGGCGCGCCACATCAATCCCTGCATGATGCCATTCACCCACATGGAGGCGATATACAGTACGGTGCCAATGGTAGCCAACCAGAAATGTGTATTGATCAGGTTGGTGCTGTACATTTTGGTCAGGCCAAACAGTTTTGGAATCAGGTGATAGATCGCACCAATGGAAATCATGGCGACCCAGCCCAGCGCACCGGAATGCACATGACCGATGGTCCAGTCGGTGTTGTGCGACAATGCGTTCACCGTCTTGATGGACATCATTGGGCCTTCAAATGTAGACATACCGTAGAAAGACAGGGAAACCACGAGGAAACGAAGAATGGGATCGGTACGCAGCTTGTGCCATGCGCCGGACAGCGTCATCATTCCGTTAATCATACCGCCCCAGGAAGGTGCCAGCAGGATCAAGGACATGATCATGCCCGCGCTTTGTGCCCAGTCAGGCAGTGCGCTGTAATGCAAGTGGTGGCCGCCCGCCCAGACGTAGAGTGAAATCAGTGCCCAGAAGTGAACAATCGAGAGTCTGTAGGAGTAGACTGGCTTTCCGGTCTGCTTGGGAACAAAGTAGTACATCATGCCGAGGAATCCGGCAGTCAGGAAGAAGCCTACCGCATTGTGGCCGTACCACCACTGCACCATAGCGTCAATGGTGCCAGGGTAAACAGAATAGGATTTCCACAGTGAAACGGGTACTTCCATGCTGTTACCAATGTGTAGGATAGCAATGGTGATAATGAAGGCACCGTAGAACCAGTTGGCGACATAGATGTGCTTCATTTTCCGTTTCATGATGGTGCCGAAAAACACAATCGCGTAGGCAACCCACACCAGCGTGATGGCGATATCGATCGGCCACTCCAGCTCTGCATATTCTTTGGCACTGGTGTAGCCTAGCGGTAAAGTGATCGCGGCAGCGACGATGATGGCTTGCCAGCCCCAGAAAGTGAAGGCCGCGAGACCGTCAGAGAAGAGGCGTGCCTGAGTGGTTCGCTGTACCACATAATATGAGGTTGCAAAAAGTGCACTTCCGCCAAACGCGAAAATTACGGCATTGGTGTGTAGGGGACGCAGGCGTCCAAAGCTGGTCCAGGGGAGATCAAAGTTCAATTGTGGCCAGACAAGCTGTGCTGCAATGAACACCCCAGCTGCCATACCAACAATACCCCAAACCACGGTCATAATGGCAAACTGCCTTACCACCTTGTAGTTATAGGTTTCGTTGTTGTTTCCTGTGCTCATAGTATTTACCAATCACTAGTTAATAATTTTGCGGGCGCAAGTATCTTCGAATGGGACTGTATTTTCAATGACACATGTCAATATAATCCGTGGGGGATTTAATAACCTATTGAAAATACACACGATAAAAAATGATAGAATTGCAACCTCAGCCATTATTTATAGTTCGTTTGTGCAAAAATGCGTAATTCTTTGATTAAAAAATAGACGGAGGAGCAGGTGAGTTCGGAGTATTTGGTGGATCTACCAAAAGAGGTAAGGGCGAATCTACTCCTTGCCCACGGGGCTGGCGCCGGAAGAGATAGTGAGTTTTTGACTGCACTGGCCGCAGAGTTGTGTTCGCAAGGCATTGCGGTGTATCGCTTTGAGTTTCCTTATATGAAAAAAATCCTGGAAACGGGTAAAAAACGTCCTCCGGATCGAGCACCAGTTTTGCTTGATTCCTTTTTGAGGGAGATTGGCTCATTGACGGATACGTCGATTCCACTGTTTATCGGTGGGAAATCGATGGGCGGGCGGATGGCTTCCCTGCTGGTGAGTGCCGAAAGCGATGCAATTCTGGCTAAGGTGCGTAAGGATCGACAGGAAAAGCTGTCTGGCGTGGCCGGTGCGGTATGTTTTGGCTACCCTTTTCATCCGCCAGGCAAGTCGGAAACCATGAAGACCATGCACTTTCCCTCGTTGGAGCGGCCACTGTGCATCATCCAGGGCACACGTGATCCGTTTGGAAAGGAGGAAGAGCTCGGCGGCATCTCCGAATTATATAAGGATGTGCGCCTGAATTTTTTACCTGGAGGGAATCACGACTTCAAGCCGCCCGTAAAATCCGGTGCTTCACAGGCCGAATTAATCTCTCAAAGTGCTAAGATGACTAAGCGCTGGATGGAGCAGGTACTGGCGTCGGGCGGTTAAGGTGCATCCGGCCCTGACTGCATGAGTCACAGGTTACTTGTACAGGTTGATCAGTCGTTCCTGTTGTTTGATCAATTTACGCAGTTCCCGATAGAGTGACAGAGTAGATTCCGCCTGGGCCGAAGCCTGTGTCGACAGGTTACCCACATCGTTGATCTGATCAAGGATCTGACTGGAGATATGTTGCTGACTGGACGCACTGGTCGCTACCTGAGTCAGTTGATTGCCGGAGGTATGAATGGTTTCGCTCATATTCCCCAGTGATTCCGCCATTTTATCGATGGCCTCCAGGGTGTCATTAACGTTTTGCCTGCTTTGATTGAGGATGGTTTTTGACGCGACCGTGTCTTCGAGCAGATTTTCGATAATGCCCTGAATGGATTCGGTAGCGGATTGCGTTTTAACTGCGAGGTCTCGAACTTCATCCGCAACAACGGCAAATCCTCGGCCTTGCTCGCCTGCTCGAGCGGCTTCGATGGCGGCATTCAACGCCAGTAAATTGGTTTGTTCTGCTATCGCGTTGATTTGGGAAACAATGCCTCCGATGGATTCGCCGTCCTTGACTAATTTGTTGGAAATGTCGAACGCCTTGTCGGTTTGCTGATTCACCGCGTGAATCGCATTCCTGGACTCGGTAAACTGAGCCTGGGTTTGCTCCGCCAGACTGCTGCAAAAATGATTGGCTTCCTGCGCCTCATTCACCAAATCGGCCACAACGCTAATCTGTCCGTCCATGGTTTGTACGAGATTAACCGTTTTGTCTACCTGGGTCTTCTGTCGTGCAATGTAGTTACTGCTTTCTATCACCTGCTTTTCTGTTTCGTTCGTATCTTTGAGAATCTGTTTGACCGTATCCTTAAGTCGAAAGATTAACGCCGCCTGCTTGTTTTCATAAAATTTAAAGATCGTTTGAATCAGCGCGGTTTCAGAAGACTTTCCTACAAACATGAACTGAGTGATGGCGTTGTCATTAATCAGTCGCGCCTTATCTACAAGAATTCTTGACTCTCGGGTGAGATGAAACGTAAACATGCTGCCAAGTATCGCGCTGAACACAAAGGTTACGCCATAGGACCAGGGAGAGGGCACCAGTTCGGTCAGGATGGTGGCGGTAAACGCGATTGTCAGAAACAAGATGGCACCGGTAGCGACCGCAGGAATTTTCAGGTGTCTCGGCACCACGGGTTTGGCATTGTGTTTGATGCGCTGACTAACGAGTTGCGACCGCAAAATATGCTGGGTATTGGGTTTGGTGCTGACGCACTCATAACCGATAATGAGCCCCTGATCCTTGACTGGCGTAATGAATGCGTTGACCCAGAAACCTTCACCGCTTTTCGCCTTGTTCATGAGTATGCCGAACCAGGGCTTTCCAGCTTTGAGTGTTTGCCACATATCGTCAAACAGTTTGTCTGGCGTGTCTGGGTGGCGGATGATGTTGTGTGCCGCACCGATCACTTCCTGACGGCTATAGCCTGTCAACTCCAGGAAGCTGTCATTACAATCGATGATGACGCCGTCTGGATCGGTGGAGGTGACAAGCGCCATTTCAGGCGTTAACCGTTCGTTTAACGATGGGGATTGATGGGTTTGCTCGGTCACGTGGCTACTTTTCACTGGTTTTTATTCGACGGCCCTTCACTCAAGCATAGAAGTGACTGTTGAAATGCGCAATGACCTCAGGGTGGAAGTATGCAACAACCCGTTGGTTGGGTTGTAGCATACCAGGGGCAAATCAGGAAAGTTCCAGAATAGTGACGATTTCGTCCCGGTCCATCAGTGGTAGGATTGGGGACATCAGCTCTTTGCGCTCCTCAGATTGCTGCCACTGCTGCCAATCCTGAATACTTCTCCATTTGGACAATATGAACCGGTGATTAGGGTCGTTTGCATTTTTGAACGATTCACCGGATATGTAACCTGGGACAGCCACAGCACTCTGCAAAATTGAGCGTTCTATTCTGTCAAAATGCTCTTCCAGTGAAGGAGCAATGTGTCGTTCAATGATAACTCTTATCATGGTATTTCCCTTATACTATTACTTTCATCTATCATACGCAGCTTCAAAAAATCGTGCTTCGCACATTTATCAGCATAGCACACCAATCCGGTGCAGAAGGGAGTAATAATGGAAGTGTCTGATGCGAATCTTGAACTGGACGCCTGTGGTCTTTTCTGCCCGGAGCCTGTGATGCTGTTGCATGCAAAAGTGGATGAAATGGAGGTGGGCGACGTACTGCTGGTGCGAGCCACTGACCCGTCTACGCAGCGCGATATCCCGAAATTCTGTCAGTTTCTGGGACATGCGCTGCTGGCGCAGGAAGAGTCAGAGGGACAATTCCGCTACTGGATCAAAAAGGGCTGATCTTACAAGCTGATTTGTTCACCATTCAGGAAGGCTTCCGCATCCTTCACAGTGGCCTCGGGTATTTCTTCCATGGGCATATGGCCGGCACTGGGATAAATTTTCACAATGGCGTTGGGGATATCCTGCTGCCAACGTTCAGATAATCGAGGCGGAACCCACTTGTCTTTGCCTCCCCACATCAGCAATGTGGGGGCAGTAATGCGATGAAACGGCATAGGGGCCTCGTTGGCAGATCGATCCTTCAACATTTGCATGGTTTTGATGTAGGCTGCCTTTGCGCCAGGACGCTGGGACATATGTACATACCGGTTCATGTTTGATTCGGTGATACGTGAGGGATCGCCATAGGTTTCTTTCACATTCATGGTGACCAGCAGCGGCGGTTGCGCCATCTGGCCCATGGTTTTCACGCCGGGTGCTGTTGCTACATTGAAAATCCAGGGAACTTCCTGCGGGTACGCGACAGGATCCAGCAAGATCAGCCGTTTAACTTTGTAGGGATTATCCGACGCATATCTTGCCGAAATGTATCCGCCGAGAGAATTGCCTGCAAGGTCAAAGCGTTCGAGCCGCAGGTGGTCAATAAACTTGCTGAATGAGCTGATCAAATAGTCTTCGTCGAACTCGTCAATGTTTTCAGGTGCGCCGGTCAGGCCATAGCCCGGAACGTCCAGCGAAATGACGCGATAGGACTTTTCGAGTTGACGGGCCCAGCCATCCCAGGTGTGCAGCGAAGACATAATGCCGTGTACAAGGACGATAACCGGGCCTTCACCTGCATCCCGGTAATGAATGTTTACGCCATTGATTTCAACGAATTTTGAATATTCGTCAGTGTATAGTTTTTCAAGATCCTGATAAGGAATATCCGCCACGCCCATGGCATTAGCCAGAGTCGGGCTGGCCTTCATTGCCGAGCTCAAACTGGAACACCCGGCCAGTTGCCACGATAGTAATACGGTTAAAAATAGGGTGGCAATAATTCTAAAATGCTGATTCACGCTTGACTACTCCGCTAGGCTGAAACAAATTGCCCTGTAAAATGGTACAGATGTCAAAAATACCCTTTATTACACGTTGTTACAGTGATATGTGCCTCATTTTGTTGTTATTTAAAGAAAAATAATCAAAATGTGCACTGATTTTGTGGTTTCAATCGGACTCTGTGGACTCTGGCGTGAGCTCTGCCATGGCAGTCACATTGAATCCAGCGTCGACATACATGATTTCGCCGGTGATGCCGCTCGCCAGGTTGGAGCACAAAAACGATGCGGCGTTTCCGACTTCATCGATGGTAACATTTCTTCGCAATGGGGTGCGCTTTTCATTTTCTGCGAGCATTTTTCTGAAACTTTTGATACCTGATGCCGCAAGCGTCCGTATTGGTCCTGCAGAGATCGCATTCACCCGCACACCGCTGGGTCCCATAGCATTGGCGAGATAGCGGACGCTGGCCTCCAGACTGGCTTTTGCCAAGCCCATGACGTTATAGTTGGGTAATGTTTGTGTCGAGCCGTGATAGGTGAGCGTGAGTAACGCCGCATTGGGTGCCAGGATGGGCCGTGCGGCTTTCGCCAACGCAATAAAACTGTAAGCGCTGATGTCATGGGCAATCGCGAACCCCTCGCGCGTGGTAACTTCCGCGAAATTACCTTCCAACTGGTCGCCCGGTGCGAAACCCACGGAATGCACAATGACATCGATGGTGCCCCAGTGTGCTTGGAGTGCTTCGATCAACGCGTCAATTTCAGAATCCGAACTGACATCACAGGGGTAGCAGGGCGCATTTCCATACTCCTGAGCGAATTTTTCAACTCTGGGTTTCAGTTTTTCGTTTTGATACGTCAGCGCAATCTCTGCCCCCTGACGGTAGCACGCGTCAGCAATGCCTTTTGCAATTGAAAGCTTGCTGGCGATGCCAACAATCAATACCTTTTTTCCAGATAACATAGAGGGATCCTCAGTGTGCTGTCGAACGTGATGGCTGGTTGTTAGTGCTGATCATCGCAGCTTCCATCAGCGTTCGAGTATAGTCCGTTTGTGGACACGTAAAGATGGTGTGCGTATCGCCACTTTCAATAACGTGTCCGGATTTCATCACCATCACTCGATGACTGAGCGCTTTAACGACGGCTAGATCGTGGCTGATAAACAGATAGCTGATATGGTACTTTTTCTGAATGGTCCTCAACAGTTCAATGACCTGCTTTTGCACCGTTCGGTCGAGTGCTGAGGTGGGTTCATCCAGAATGATCAGCCTGGGTTTAAGGACGAGGGCTCTGGCAATCGAGATCCTCTGTCGCTGTCCGCCGGAGAACTCATGGGGGTAGCGGTGCCTGTCCTCTGGCTGGAGACCAACATCTTCCAAAGCCTGGATAACGGCTCGCTCCCGTGTTTCTGCATCCCCTGACTGATGAATTTCAAGACCCTCAGCGACGATCTGGCTCACGGACATGCGCGGGCTGAGACTCCCATAGGGATCCTGGAAGACGATCTGCATTTGTTTCCTGAGTGGCCGAAAGTCGGCTTGGTCAAGCGCCTGTATCGCCTGTTGATCAAACAAGACCGTCCCCTGGCAGTCCAGGAGTTTCAGTATGGCGAGTCCGAGTGTGGTTTTTCCCGAGCCACTTTCTCCGACAATTCCGAGGGTCTCACCCGGATAAACGGTGAGGGAGAGATTCTGAACGGCTTTTACAAACTCCGTGGGTCGCCCCCAAAAGTTCTTTTTTAACGGGAACCAGACACGCAAATCCGTGACTGAGAGAAGCGGCGCACCTTCGGCACACACGGGCTCTGGGGTACCTTGTGGTTCCGCATTCAGTAACATTTCTGTGTAGTGGTGCTGTGGCGTGCTAAACACCTGCTCGGTGGGCCCGCTTTCGACCACGCGCCCCTGTTGCATGACATACACAGCGTGAGCATAATGGCGAACGACGTTCAAATCATGTGTGATGAGCAGGACTGCCATGCCGAGTTTGGTCTGCAGCTCCTGAAGCAGTTCCAGTACTTGTTTCTGAACCGTGACATCCAGCGCAGTGGTGGGCTCGTCGGCGATCAACAGCTCAGGCTCATTTGCCAGTGCCATCGCAATCATCACGCGCTGCTTTTGCCCTCCCGATAATTCGTGCGGATAACTGTTGAGGCGCTTTTCCGCCTCGGGGATACCCACGAGCTCCAGAAGCTCAAGCGTTCGTTTACGGGCATCGCTTCCTTTCAGGCCTTTATGCAGTAAAAGCGTTTCACTGATTTGCTTATAAATGGTATGGAGCGGATTGAGGGACGTCATGGGCTCCTGAAAAATTATACTGATTTTATGACCTCGGAGCTGCCGAATGGTTTTGTCGTCATAATCCAGAATGTTCTGTCCGTGAAAGAGCACCTGCCCGGATGGGTGGAATGCCTTTGGGTAGGGGAGCAGCTTGAGAATCGATAGCGCAGACAGCGATTTCCCTGAACCGCTTTCGCCAACAAGTGCGACCGTTCGGCCACGGGGTATGGAAAAGTGGATGTTGCGAACGATATGGCGATCCCCATCTTTGTGTCGGAAAGAAACGCTTAAGTCTCGGACCTCCAATACGTGCTCGCCTGAGTGCTCTTCGCCTGAGTTCTCTTGACATCGGTCTGCAGTCATGGAGCGTGTAATTTCTAGGGGTGTCGTGTTCGTCATGAATTTGTCACAGTCCCTTTCTTGGGTCAAACGCATCGCGGACGGCTTCACCAATAAACACCAGTAGCGTGAGCATCACGGAAAGCACAATGAACGCGGTAATGCCCAGCCAGGGCGCTTGAAGGTTTGCTTTGCCTTGAGCAATGAGCTCGCCGAGTGACGGCGAACCAGGCGGCAGGCCGAAGCCCAAAAAGTCCAGCGCGGTGAGGGTGGTAATGGACCCGGTCAGGATAAATGGCATGAATGTCAGAGTGGCGACCATGGCATTAGGCAGCATGTGTTTGAACATGATCCCTCGATTGCTCAATCCCAGGCTGCGCGCAGCGCGAACATACTCAAAATTGCGGGCACGAAGAAATTCTGCCCGCACAACATCCACAAGTGTCATCCAGCTGAACAGCAGCATGATGCCCAGCAGCCACCAAAAGTTTGGTTGAACCAAACTTGCCAGAATGATGAGCAAGTAAAGCACGGGGAGTCCTGACCAGATTTCGATGAATCGCTGTCCTAACAGGTCAATCTTACCCCCGTAAAAGCCCTGAATGGCACCTGCGATGACACCCACGACGGAGCTGAACAGCGTGAGCGTCAGACCAAAGAGCACAGAAATTCGGAAGCCATAGAGCGTGCGTGCCGCGACATCGCGCCCCCGATCATCCGTACCCAGCCAGTTTTCCGCATCAGGCGGAGAGGGGGCTGGCACAGTCAGGTTGTAATTTATCGTGTCATAACTGTACGGAATCGGTGGCCAGAGTATCCAGCCTTTTTCATTGATCAGCCCGCTCACATAGGCATCCCGGTAATCCGCTTCGGTTGCGAATTCGCCACCAAAAGTGGTTTCCGGATACGCTTGTAGAAAAGGATAGAACCAGGCACCGTCGTAACTCACCATCAACGGTTTGTCGTTGGCAATCAGTTCTGAGAAAAGCGTGATGAAGAAGATCAGGGAAAAAATCCACAAAGACCACCAGCCGCGTCGGTTGTTTTTAAAATTTTGAAGGCGTCTTTCATTAATGGGATTCATCGTACTGCTATCCCTCCCTGCTTTCAAAATCGATGCGAGGGTCCACCAGGATATAGGTGACATCACTGATTATTTTCAGTAATAAGCCAACCAGTGTGAAAATAAACAACGACCCAAAAATGACGGGGTAGTCCCTGTTTATCGTGGACTCAAAACTGAGTAGCCCCAATCCATCCAGAGAAAAGATGACTTCAATGAGAAATGAACCAGTAAAAAATATACCGATCAGCACGCCGGGCATACCGGCAATAACGATGAGCATGGCATTACGGAATATGTGCCCATACAGAATCCGGTTTTCTTCCAGGCCCTTCGCGCGGGCTGTGATGACGTATTGCTTGTTGATTTCATCCAGAAAAGAATTTTTTGTCAGCATGGTCAGTGTGGCAAAACCGCTGATCACAATTGCGGAGACCGGCAAAATAAGATGCCAGAAGTAGTCTGAGATTTTCCCAACTAGACTTAATTCTTCGAAGTTGCTGGAGGTGAGCCCTCTGAGCGGAAACAGATCCCAATAGGAGCCGCCGGCAAACAGAACTATGAGCAGAATGGCGAACAGAAATCCCGGAATGGCGTAGCCAATCACGATGACGGTGCTGGTCCAAACGTCAAATCGGCTGCCATCGGATACCGCTTTTCGCACGCCAAGGGGGATGGAAATAAAGTAGATAATCAGTGTAGACCAGAGGCCGAGAGAAATGGACACTGGCAATTTGTCGATAATCAGGTCAACGACACTGCGATCCCGGAAAAAACTGTCGCCAAAGTTAAATGTTGCGTAGTTTTTTAGCATCAGGAAAAAGCGCTCATGGGCAGGTCGATCAAAGCCATATTGCTTTTTGATTTTTTCGACCAACGCCTGGTCGAGCCCTTGTGAACCGCGATAGTCTGATTCTGAAGAGCTGGTGCCTGCACCGTCTCCGCCACCTCCAAGCCGGCCGGCGATACCGGTATCCATCCCTTCCAGTTGGGCCAGAGCTTGCTCAACAGGCCCGCCGGGCGCAGCCTGAATTATCACGAAATTGATCAGCATGATGCCGATCAATGTGGGAATGATCAGCAGCAGGCGTCTCAGAAGGTAGGTCAGCATGATTGGGATTGCGTCCTACTGGGTAGCTTTCTCATGCCACCAGGTTTCAAAGCCCAGATCGTATTTTGGGGATACGGCAGGACGTTTTAACTGGCTGGTGTGTGCCACGCGATACGCATTCTGGTGCCACTGGGGAATGACGTAATGATTCCAGAGCAACACTCGATCCAGTGCCCGTGTTCGCTGAATAAGCTGCTCTCGGTCTTTTGCCGTGATGACCAGATCAATCAGGTCGTCCACTACGGGGTTTTGGATGCCAATTAAATTTCGACTTCCTTCCGTATTTGCCACACTGCTGTGCCAGAAATCGAACTGTTCGTTTCCGGGTGAGTTGGATTGCTGGATCGTGTACACAATCATATCGAAATCAAAGCTTCTGAAGCGATTAATGTACTGGGAGGAGTCCACAAGCCGCATGGTGACGCGTACCCCCATTTTTTCCAGATTCTTAATAAATGGCTCGACAATGCGTTCAAAGTTCTTGGATATCAGCATAATTTCAAAAGTGAGCGGCGCGCCGGTTTTCTGGTTGATCATTTGGCCATTTTTAATGACCCAACCGGCCTCGCGCATCAGGTTGATAGCCGCGCGCAGGTTTTTTCGCATGTTGCCGTCACCATTGGTTTTCGGGGGCTGGAACGGCTTCGTAAATACGTCCGGGGGGAGCTTGTCTTTGAATTTGGTCAGAATGGCGAGCTCCTCTCCCTGGGGGAGTCCGGAAGCTGCCAATTCTGAATTAGAGAAGTAGCTATGAGTGCGCGTATACGCGCCGTAAAAAAGGTTCTTGTTAGTCCACTCAAAGTCAAATGCAAACCCCAACGCCTCTCTCACTCTGGCATCACCAAAGATCTCCTTTCGAGTATTGAAAAGAAAGGCTTGCATACCGGTAGGATTGTTGTTGGGAATGGCTTCTTTTATCAAAGTGCCGTCGTCAAAGGCTTTGCCCGTATATGCGGTGGCCCAATTTTTTGACGTATTCTCTTGTCGGAAGTCATATTCGCCGGCTTTGAATGCTTCCAGGGCGACGGTATCATCCAGATAATATTCGTAGCTGATCTCATCAAAGTTATAGAATCCTTTGTTTACCGGCAGGTTTGCTCCCCAGTAGTCTTTAATGCGCTCGAAGGTGATGCTTCTGCCAGTGTCAAATGTTTTGATGCGATATGCACCACTGACGACAGGAATCTCCAGCGAAGATTTGGCGAAATCCTTATCTTGCCAATAGTGTTTTGGCAGCACAGGGAACTCTCCAAGAATTAACGGTAGCTCTCTGTTTTGATCGTTTTTAAAAATAAATTTTATCGTGTGCGGGTTTAGAATCTTTACCTCAGTGACGTCTGCCCAGTAAGAGGCCATGAGGGGTGTGCCTTTTTCTCTCAGTGTGTCGAAACTGAATTTCACATCTTCTGCCGTGATCGGTTTGCCATCACTGAAACGAGCCTTAGGGTTCAGATAAAAAGTTGTCCAGGAACGGTCTTCAGGGACTTCCATGTATTCTGCGACAAGCCCGTAGCGGGAGAAGGCCTCATCGTCTGAACGTTTGGTCAAGGTGTCATACATCAACCCTAAACCGGAGGCTGGATCGCCCTTGGTAATATAGGGATTAAAACTGTCGAATCCGCTGCCTCGGCTTACCACGCTAAGCTTGACGGTACCGCCTTTCGGCGCATCCGGATTAACGTAGTCATAATGCGTAAAATCGGCAGGGTATTTGGGTTGGCCGTGCATGGCAAATCCATGCACCTTGTCGCCCGCAGAAACCTCTGCGGCCATGCCGATTGTCATTAACAGAACAAGGAACGTTGCGGCGGCGTAAACGGGTTGGAAAGTGTACGACCTGAATGAAGTTGAACAAATTGTAATCAACGTAATGCCCCATTTTTATTGTGTTTGGCTGTATTGAGCCCGAACTTACGTGAAATGGCAAATTAAAAACCCGCAATTTCCCTGGAAAACTTGTTGTCTGGCCCGAGGTTTCTACACTTAAGATAGGCAGATTAAAATAAAAGGCAATGGTGTGGAAATTCGTGGTTTAGAAGCCTGGCTTACTGAGTTTGAAAAGAATAAAGGGATGGGGTTGGCCGCAGTCGTCAGGAAGTTGAATGATCTGACTTCCTCAGATGAAAGTTCTGCGGCGGAATTGGCTGAGGTTATTCTCAAAGACAGTTCGCTTTCTGCACAGGTAATACGTGTGGCCAACAGTATCCACTTCAACCCACAACACATTGCGATCACCACCATCAGTCGCGCCATATTTCAAATTGGTTTTGATACCATCAAGTCGATCTGTATTTCCATTAAAATGCTTGAGGTGCTGTTAAAGAGCAACCCGCCCACTGAGTTGGTCGAAGTGATCGCACAAACCACCCATGCGGCTGTTCAGGCGCGCAATCTTTGTCGGAAGGCGCGCGCCAAAACACGTGAAGAGGTTTTCGTGAGTGCCATGCTGTTAAACCTGGCGGAGCTTATTGTGCTTTCAACGCCTGCCACCAACGTGCACGAACTGTCGGACCAATACACGCTCGACCTCACTCGAAAAGACAAGGACCGTCTGGCAGAAAAATACATTGGCGTGTCGTTCACCCGCTTGGCCATCAGTATCACCAAGCGCTGGAATCTGGGCAAGCTGTTGCTGGAAGTGCTGCAACCCGGGCAAGAGCCCTCCGGACAATCAAAAGCCATTATCTGGGGGGAGCGTATCAGTCTGGCGGCAAGAAAGGGGTGGAATTCTTCCGCGTTTCAGATGGTACAAAAAGAACTTGCCAATGAAACCGGACAGAGTGCCCGTGAAGTTGCAGATGATGTAATTGCCGGGGCGAAGGAGGCCAGGGAAATAGCGGTGAGATATGGCAATAAAGCCTTAGTGGCGCAAATGCCCAGCACCGACAAGGCACCGCGTTCGATTGATATCGACGAATCGTTGGAGTTGCTTAAGCCCAGTAAAGCGCGCCAGTTGGAAATTACGAAGGATTTGAACTCCATGATCATGTCCGGGTGTGACATGAACACGGTGTTTCAATCCATTTTGGAAGGGCTTCACCATGGAGTGGGCCTGGAGCGGGTTGCCATGGCGATCTTCGATCGCAATCGTGAATACCTGGAAGCCAAACATGTACTGGGTGAGCAAACCGCCACCTGGAAGAACAAGTTTCGATTTACCTATGACAATTCCGGCTCGAATTTTTTCTATGCTATTTTCCAAGGGGGTGAACCCCTCAAGATTCACCGAAAATCCGAACTGGTAAAGTTGGTACCCTCTGAACTGACTAAACTGGCCGGAGTGCAGGAATTCCTGATAGCTCCGCTGGCAGTAGGTGATAAACGCGTGGGAGTGCTCTATGGTGACATGGGAGACAGTCAGCGCTCCCTCGATGACAATTACGAGAGCGGTTTCTCCCATTTTTCGCAGCAGGCAAACGTCTGCCTTGCTGTGATTGCTAACCGGAGTACTCAGCCAGCAAAGCGATGAGAGCGCTTTGCTGGCTGAGAGGTTAATTCACTGAGGTGATGTCCACATACAGCGTCAAACGTTGCCCCGGTTGCAGGTAGCTTCTGGGGTTGATGTTGTTCCAGCTCACAATGTCTTTGACTTTTACTCGAAACTTGCCAGCAATACGGGCCAGAGAGTCACCGGATCGTACGTTGTACCTGACCTTGCGAACCAGCCCGCGACCTTCTTCCGACTTCGCGAGGGTGGTGAGTGAACCGGCTGACTTCTTGCTCCAGATGACCAGTGTTTGGCCGGGCTTGAGCGGGTCGGTGGGGGCCATACCGTTCCACTTTGCCAGTTTCCGATAGCTGACGCCGTATTTTCGTGAGATATCCCAAAAGTTATCGCCGCTCTTCACGGTATAGGTGATCTTAGACGTCCCGGACGCTCCCTGGCTTTGCTTGCTTGCCAATCGGGAGGCTGCACTCAGGTCGTAGTCAGTTAACGGTTTGGACGCAACAGGAATCAAGAGCGTTTTTCCGGCCCGAATATTATTGCCTTTTAATCGGTTCACGCTGCGAATAACGTCCGGAGTGGTGTTGAATTTTTTGGAGATACGAATCAGCGAATCGCCGGATTGGATCTTATAGCGCTGCCAGGACAAACGCTGCTCTTCCGGAATGTTGGCGAGATTTACACGGAAAATTTCTGCTTTTTCCAGCGGGACGATGAGATTATGAGGTCCAAGCGGGGAGGTGGCCCACCGGTTAAACGCCGGGTTGAGTTGGTAAAGTTCTTTGATATCGATTTCTGCCAGCTTAGCGGCCTGGGCGAGATCGATTTGTGAGCCGACATCCACCACATCAAAATAAGGCTCATTCGCGATTATGGGCAGTTGCACACCGTAGGCTTGCGGGTCGCGAATAATGCGGGCGATGGCAAGGAGTTTGGGCACATATCCGCTGGTTTCTTTGGGGAGCTTAAGCGACCAAAAATCGGTCTCCTTTCCGCTTTTTTTGTTCTTTTTAATGGCTCTGAGTACGGTACCTTCGCCGGCATTGTAGGATGCCAGCGCGTGCTGCCAGTTTCCGTCGAACATTTCGCTCAAATAACCCAGGTATCTGAGTGCCGCGTTGGTTGAGCGGATGACACCTCGGCGTCCGTCGTACCACCAGTTTTGCTCAAGGCCATACATTTTCCCGGTACTGGGGATGAACTGCCAAAGTCCGGCTGCTCGCCCGTGGCTGTAGGCAAAGGGGTCAAAAGCGCTTTCGACGACGGGAAGAAGAGCGATTTCCAACGGCATATTACGGCGTTCGACTTCTTCCACAATGTGAAACAGGTACTTCTCGGATCGAGCAAAGACACGATCAAGGTAGGTTTGGTTTTTTGCGTACCAGCGAGCGTGTTGTTCAATTTCCGGCTGGTTTTGATCCAGGTCCAGTTGAAATCCAGCGCGTATCCGGCTGAGCAGGTCAGTTTCTTCTACGATTGCTTCTTCGAGCAGATTTTCATCCAGCGCATTGAGGGGGTCAGTGGCGGTGATGTCTTCCGGGCGCAGAGTTCGGTCGTTTGGATTTGCAGAGTCTGCCGGTGCGCTCACTGTTGGGCCCACCACATCCGGTGCCTCTGGGGAACCGGTCAACGTGGTATCGGCTTTCGCTGGCGAAGACGCATCTGATGCCGTGTCTGTGCCGTCTGTAGATTCGGCACTGAAAATATCCGTCAGTGAGGGGCGTTTAAGTGATTCCAGGTTTGCGCAGGACGCGAGTACAGTGACGGCAATCAGCAAGATTGCTCTGAAAATAAACGGCATGATAACAGCTTCAGTGACTTCAATAGGGGAGCCAGTGTAATGAGTGAACGGGGGTGTTGCAACTTTGTGCTTTGTTGCAGGGCACCCCTAAAAATTGTCTTTGGCGTGACGAATGGCCGCAAACACCTCTTCTTCGGTGGGGGATTTCAAGTCATTGAGCGCGATTGCAGCGGCTCTTACCGTGTCTGATTGAGTTCTGAGAAACGGGTTGATACGCAGTTCGGTTTGAATGGTGGATGGCACGGTAGGGACATCCTGCTGTCGTTTTTGTTCGCACTCAGAGGTGAATGTAGCTAAATCCTGATTGTCCGGTTCAATCGTTACCGCAAATCGAAGGTTACTCAAGGTGTATTCGTGTGTGCAATATACGCGGGTTGATGGCGGTAACGAAGCAATTTTTTTCAAGGAATGTAACATGGTTGGCGCATCTCCTTCGAACAGTCTCCCACAGCCCCCCACGAACAGTGTGTCGCCACAAAACAGCGCTTCCTGGCCGTCCAGGTCGCTGCAATAATAGGCGATATGGTCCAGTGTGTGGCCGGGTACCTCCAGAATGCTGAACTCGAAGCCCATCATTGAAAATCTGTCGTCTTGTTTCAGGGGGGCAGTAATCCCTTTATAACGGCTTTCATAACCGCCAAATACGGGGCAATCAAAAGCACTCTGCAGCGCGCTTACGCCACCTGTGTGGTCAGGATGATGATGAGTGACAAAAATGGCCACCAGGCTGAGTTTTTCGGATTTCAGGAATGCGTGAACAGGCGTCGCATCGCCCGGGTCAACCACAACACAGCACCCTTGCTCGCGGTTTATGATGGTCCAGATGTAATTGTCATTAAACGCAGGAATAGGGTGAACAGTGATCATAGGCAGGCCCATTATTTTTTGTTATCCGATTTTCTCTGTGCTTATGGTAAATCTTTGTGGCACAATTGCAAACAGACATCCGGATAATCTGCGTGAGGAAAAGGGGCCTGTGAAGCACCTGGATACACTGAGTTCTGATGAGTGCCTGAATCGACAAAAAGCACTGGAGTGCTGGTACCAGACGGCCCTTGGGCGGGACTTGCTTGCAGACCAGAGAAAGGTCGTTGCGCATCAGGTCAATGGACTTTATGGGGTGCACCAGCTGGATATGATGGTGAGCCACCGCTTGCCCATTGCCAACAGCAGCGCACTCGCACATCGATTTGGTTGTGTCCCGGTCTGGGAACAGGATATGCCGGAAAACACGCTGGTCTGTAATTCGGAAGAAATCAGCCTCGCCTCTGACTCTGTCGATCTGGTTGTTCTTCATCATACCCTGGATTTTGCCGCTGCACCTCATCAGTCATTACGGGAAGCCGCCCGCGTGCTTCGCTCAGGGGGGCATATGCTGATTATCGGCTTCAATCCCCATAGTTTGTGGGGGCTGGTGCGCCGAATGAAAGGGGCTCAGGGGGCCCCCTGGTCGGGTCGCTTTATCAGTTGCCGTCGATTGGAAGACTGGCTGGAACTGCTGGACTTTCGTATTGGCAGTGTTAAGTATCGGTTTCCTCGCTTACCTGTGCAACCGCGCACCATCAAGTCTGTGGATGAGGTCGATGTCATTCGCCCGCTTCCCTCTTTTCTGGGGGCCTACTATTGCCTGCTCACCCGAAAGCAAAAAGGTGCCATGCTGTTATTGAAGCCAAAATGGCGATCCGCCAAAGTCGTGGGGATGCCGGTAGCGAATGGCCTGAATCGCGCCGCATTGCCTTCGACAGAAGATGACTAATTCCTCCCGCCAATAAGAGTACGTACATGAGTAATCGAGTGACCATCTATACGGATGGTGCCTGTAAAGGTAATCCTGGCCCAGGTGGGTGGGGGGTTTACCTGCAGTATGGTAATCATAAGAAAAAACTGTATGGTGGTGAAGCATCCACCACCAATAACCGTATGGAGCTGCAGGCAGCGATCAAAGGGTTGCAAGCGCTTACGCGGCCGTGTTCCGTTGATTTATACACGGATTCTCAATACGTCCGAAAGGGCATCACCGAATGGATCTTCAACTGGCGCAAAAACAACTGGCGCACCTCGGCTAAAAAGCCGGTAAAAAATGCTGATCTCTGGCAGCTGCTCAATGACGAAGAAAGCAGACACGAAGTGAAATGGCACTGGGTTAAGGGACATTCAGGGGATGAGGGTAATGAAATTGCCGATGCGTTGGCAAATCTTGGCGTTGAAGAGGTAAAACAGTCGTGAGACAGGTGGTATTGGATACGGAAACAACGGGTCTGGAAACCAGCCAGGGACACCGGATCATTGAAATCGGTTGTGTTGAAGTGATCGACCGGAAGCTCACCGGGCGGAACTACCACCAATACATAAAACCGGACATTGAAGTGGGTGACAGTGTGAACATCCACGGTATCACGGATGAGTTTCTTCAGGATAAACCCCTTTTCGCCGACATTGCCGCCGATTTTCTTCAGTTTATTCAGGGGGCCGAGCTGGTTATTCATAATGCCGCATTTGATGTGGGCTTCATGGATCACGAGTTTGCCTTGCTGGGCGCGCCTTACCAGCGGACGGAAAATTACTGCACCGTCATGGACACGTTGCTTTATGCGCGTAAAAAGCACCCGGGACAAAAAAATAACCTGGATGCGCTGTGTAAACGGTATGGCATAGACAACAGTCACCGTGAGTTGCATGGCGCACTTCTGGATGCCGAGATACTGGCAGATGTCTACCTGGCCATGACCGGTGGCCAGACGAAGCTGATGCTGGAAGGGCAGGGAGACGGTGACGAAGACAGTGCGACGGAAATCATCCGGCTGGATGCGAACCGCCCCCGCTTACGCGTGATCCGAGCGGACGGGGAAGCGCTCTCAGCGCATGAAGCCGCGCTGGATGCCATTGATAAAAAGAGCGAAGGTGCGCTGTGGAGGCGGGTGCTTTCTTGTGATGCCTGAATTTTGTGATATAACTAAGTAATAAACAAAGACTTGTTGTGTAATTTTTCCTGTTGATTTCGCCTGAAAACTGGTCATCAACAGAAGACGTGTTTAAGGAAGTAGCACCCAATGGCTCATTCATTCGCAGCAAACGCCGCTTCATTCGAATTGGTGCATACGGAAGTAGAAGCGACCATTCGCCAGTCAGAGCAAAGTCTGGAGCAGTTCCAGGAGAACAGGGAAAGCAGCGAAGATTTACAAAACTGTGTTGATTACATCAACCAGCTCCGAGGTATTTTTGTTCTGATTCAGCTTCAGGGCGGCGTTATGTTGTGTCAGGAAGCTGTGTCTCTGGCGAATGAAGTGCCCGTTGGCGCAACGGACGACAAGAATAATCTGTTGACCACGCTCAACAATGCGCTCTTTGTTTTGCGTCGGTATGTGGAGTATTTCAGAAACCTGGGTGAAGACCACCCTGAGTTGCTCCTGCCGATGATTAATGAGTTGCGCATGGCAAGAAACGTTAAGGCGTTCCCGGATTCTCATTTTTTTGATGTGGAGGCCAATAAACAGGTTAACTGTACGGAACCTTTCAGCAGCGAAAGTTTTCTGCCTGCCGACGACTTTGATCATCATGCCCGTCGTTATCGACAAATGTACCAGATCGCATTGCTCGGATTCATCCGGGAAAAGAACATTGATGTGGGTTACAAAATGCTGGCGCGCGCGATGGAAGGTTTTTCCCGGTTGTCCGGCGATACGCCACTGAGAAATTTCTGGTGTTTGCTCCACATTGTGGCCGATGCCATGGGCGAACGCAGCGTGGAAATTACTAATTCACGTAAAAAACTGTTCATGAAAATTGAAAAATACACCAAGGAAATGGTGTATTTGGGGAAAGTGGCTACGTCGAAGGCCGCACCGGATTCCATTATTCGAGAGCTGCTTTATCTGCTGGCAGTCAGCGGCTCGGAAAACAAAAACTCTTCCTGGTTGCTTGAGCAATACGGCAAGCAAGCACTGGAGTTCAACGATCAGAACATGTACCGCCACCGAAAGCTGTTGTTTGGTCCCGGGGTGGATGTGCTGAAATCCCTGTCGGATGCCATGCAGGAAGATGTCACGCAGCTCAAAGACAAACTCGATATCGTTGAGCGTGGAATTGATCCTGATGTGACTGACTTTCAGGTCATCGTCAGCAGTCTGGAGCGTCTTGCGAACATACTGTGCATGTTGGAGCTAACGAAGCTTGAAGAACTCGTGCGTGCACAGGTAACGCTCATGAATCATTGGGGCGAAACCGGTGCGACCCCGACTGAGGATGAATTGCTGGGTATTGCCGACGCGATTATCGCCCTGGAGCAGGCGTGCAAGTTAATGGTGGATGCCGGCATTTCTGCTGAAGTGGATGATTTGGCTGATGTGGATGCGCGGCTTTCCGATGACAACCTCTTTTTGTCTGAAGCATTGAAAGTGGTGATTGAGGAAACTCATTCGGGCATTGCACTCACGAAACGCGCCATTACAGCGTATATCGAGTCCAACTTCGATAAAATGAATCTTGCTAATATTGCGACGACACTGGAGAGCATCTCCGGAAGCATGAAGATGATTTCCCAGAACCGCCTGGCGGCCTCGATTGACAAGTCCAACGAAGCGATCACCAATGAGCTTTCAGAGCGCGAGGCAAATCCAGACGAAAGAACCCTGGAAACGCTGGCTGACGTTTTGACCTCGCTGGAATACTACATTGACGGCTTGTCAAAGCGGGAATCGCCCAACGAAGAGCTGTTGAAGTTGTCCGAAGAAAGTTTGAAATCAATTAACTATGCGGTATAGAGCGACCTGAAAAAGGGTGCTCTCGCTTTGAGATATGTCCTTTTTTTCTTACTCCGTCATCACGGCAATCATCGCCGGCGTGATCGCTTTTCTTGCGTTGCCCATGCTTTTCAGCCGGGGGTGGGTACTGGCTTGGCTCAAGGGCTGTCTTGCATTTTTCCTTTTGGCCGCATCGGTGTTTCTTTTCGCTGGCGCTGCCATCATCTCGAGTTATGACTCTCAGCCTGTCGGCCAATCGGTTGCGCAGGTGACCATGGTAAAAAAAGATGTGCAGGATTATGAACTCACGCTGCATTTTCAGGATCGAAATCCCGTCCGTTATTCCGTGGCCGGGGATCTGTGGCAAATTGACGCAAAAATTCTCGTTTGGAGAGGACTGTTACAACGCTTTGGGTTGAGCAATGGGTACCAGTTTACCCGAATCAGCGGACGGTATCATGAAGTGCTTGAAGAGCAGAGTAGACCAAGAACACTCTATGAGATGAAAGTTCAGAATCGTTATTTTGACCTGCGTGGTGTGTTGGCGGCGTATGAGTTTTTTAATCTGGTTGAAGCTTTCTATGGCAGTAGCGCGTTTGTGCCGATGGCCTCGGGTGCAGCATATGAGGTATTCGTGACGGAAACGGGATTACTGGTCAAACCTCTGACGGAAGAGGCGATTCAGGCGGTTGCTCTGTGGCATTAGACAATAAAAAGCCGCCCAAACACAGGTAAGGGCGGTTATCACAAAAAAGGAAGCATATGTATATCCTATATCACATGAAGGCTAATCGCCTTACTATCAGATTAAGCGATGGCGGAATGAGTGAAAAGGACTTTTCTTTTAAAAATTGTTAAATTTGTTGTATAAATGCAAGTGCTACACGCCTGTTCAATAAGATACGAATGAAACATCAAGTAGATTCGAAAATCGGTAATTCAGTTGGCGTAGATGATCACTGGGAGAGGTGACAAATCGTAAAGAAACGATCAGTGGATGATTGTTTAATGATTGAATTTGCGATAACAATATAAGCAAAAGTTCTATCAGGTTAATCTCACATCGATGTAAACCTGCTAGAATGACGCAAACGTCAAATAAGTGTAATAAAGGGAAGGGATTGCATGGATTCAGCGCGCGCAACGCACCGTTTTTTTGATTTACGATTTGAGTTGACGCTCCTGGTTATTCTTCTTTTTCTCTCAGGCTATCTGGCCAGCTGTTCTTGGTACATGTATGACGGCGTGTTGGACGGCGATCCGCTTTACCCCCTGCTTGGCTTAACGGTGTCACTTTTGGTTGCCAGCGTTCTGTTTGAGCGCGTGGATACCAAGTTGCGCAACGGCGCGAGTTTGCTCAGGACAAATCGATGTAATTTGTGGGAGCGTAGTAAGTGAGTGGGATTTTTGAGGCGGCGACACCCTGTTCGAGGGCCGCCTCACTGAGCGTTTAGTCTTTCAGTAACTCGTCGATATTTCCGCTTTTAACGTTCCACGGTCTCAAACGTTAATCCAGCATAAGCCGTCAAACGACGGATCAATTTGTCACCGAAAATTGTGGATGGCGTCCAGAATCCCCCTTTCGCAGAAGCCTTGTCGATATCCTTCGCAAGACATATGGCGGCTTGTGATAGCATTTTTGCGGTTGATCCATAGCCTGGGTCGCGGTCTCCGGTGACCTTGGCCGACACTGTTTTTCCGGTAGGTGTTTTACCGAAAAAGCGTAGATCATACATACCACTTTCCTGCTCGGCGGGACTGGGCCCTTCACCCGGCTTGGGCAACACGTAATTTTCAAGCACCCACCGTGATGGCTTGAGCACCGTTCCCGCGATGAAGGCTCCCATCGTCGCAGAGACGGTGGTTGCGGCAAAGCGGCCCTTCAATCCTTTACCCGTCAACATCGCTTCATCGTATTGGAAGGCTGTACCATATCTGGCGTCCAATAGCGCATTGGATCGGAATACGACACGGGTATTGATTGCCGCCATGACGAAGGGCGCAGTCCAACTACCGAAATCTTCGTCCAGAATAGCTGACTTCTGGTTGAGTTGTCGGGTGGTAAACGGATGATTTTTGGGGCAGATGGAGTAAGGATTCGCCATGGACTTCCGTACAGCAGGGTCTGCCATGGTATCTTTCACAGCATTGACGATGCTGGCAACGGTGCCGCCTGAAAAACCACCCTTCAGGGCTTTTACGCGCATTTTCACGCGGTCGCAGTTTTCCCCGAATTTTTCCTGTGCCTGTTCCTGTAAGAAATACACACCCAGGTCAGAAGGGATGGAGTCGAAGCCACAACAGTGCACAATGCGAGCGCCACTCGCCTCCGCTGTACCCGCATACTTTGAAATCATTTTCTCAATCCATTGTGCCTCACCGGTTAGGTCACAATAATCCGTGCCGTTTTCCGCACAGGCTTTTACCAGAGGCTCACCATAAAGTGCATAGGGGCCAACGGTGGACACTACCACGCGTGTTTGCTGACACATGGTCTCCAGTGCGCCGGGGTCAGCCGCATCTGCAACAATCACAGGAAGATCTGCAGCCTTCAGGCCCAGGGAACGTTTCAGGTTTTCAAGCTTTTCGGAGGAGCGTCCAGCGATGGCCCAGCGGACGCCCGCCGCCTCGTCATCACACTCAATCAAGTAATTGCACAGAATTTGACCGACAAAACTTGTCGCGCCAAAAACAATCAGGTCAAACTGGGGAGTCATACATGCCTCATTAAATCGGAAGTGTGGAAAGATGAGCAAACTCTAACTTGTGCTCAAGGTAGCTTCAATGGTTAAAATAGCCAGCAATTTGGTAAAGACAGATAAAAAGAGGCACAGGGTATGGCTTTAGATAAAGCGTTCGATCAACTGCATATTTGGCACCCCTATACATCCATGCTAACGCCTTTGCCAAGTTATCCTGTTGTTCGGGCAGCTGGCTGTGAGCTCATTCTGGAAGATGGTACACGGCTCACTGATGGTATGGCCTCCTGGTGGTGTGCGATTCATGGCTACAATGTACCCGGCCTGAATGCCGCCATAAAAGAGCAAATAGAGGCCATGAGTCATGTGATGTTTGGTGGCATCACCCACGCCCCCGCCATCGAATTGTGCAAGCGACTGCTTCAGCTAACGCCAAAAAAACTGGAAAAAGTGTTTTTGTCAGATTCGGGATCTGTGGCAGTAGAAGTTGCCTTGAAAATGGCATTACAGTTTTGGAAAGGGAAAAAGATTAGCGGGAAAAATCGCATCGCCGCCTGCCAGTTTGGTTATCACGGCGACACGGTGGGCGCGATGTCCGTTTGCGATCCGGTCAATGGGATGCATAGCCTGTTTACCGGATTTATTCCGGAAAACATTTTCCTTAAAGCCCCCCCAAATGGCGTAGAGACTGAATTATGTAACAGTCTCATTGCAGAATGGCGGGAGGTATTGCAACAGTATCACCAGGAAATCGCCGCGTGGATTATCGAACCCGTCGTTCAAGGTGCTGGTGGCATGCGTATCTATAATCCCGGGTATTTGCGGGTCATTCGGGAGCTCTGTGATGAGTTTGACATTTTGCTTATTTTTGATGAAATTGCGACGGGATTCGGACGCACTGGTCGTATATTCGCAATGGAACATGCGGGTGTTGAGCCAGATATTCTCTGCTTGGGTAAAGCGCTCACCGGCGGATATTTATCGTTGGCTGCCACGTTGACGACACAAACGGTGGCGGAGACTATTTGTCAGAGCGACGCGGGCGTTTTTATGCATGGGCCTACGTTCATGGGAAACCCCCTAGCTTGCCATGTGGCTTGTGCAAGCATTGACGCGCAACACAGCCTCGAACTCTATCCTGACAGCATGTTATCGAATGTTCAACGCATTGAACGCCAGCTCCAATCCGAGTTATTGCCTTTGAAAGCCGTGGAGGGCGTTGGAGATGTCAGAGTATTGGGTGCTATTGGTGTCGTTGAATTAGTGGAGCCCGTCGAGATGGCCACTGCGCAAGCATTTCTGGTATCCCTGGGCGTATGGATACGCCCCTTCGGGAAATTGCTCTACATCATGCCACCCTATATTATTTCCACCGAACAGCTTTCACGCCTCACAGATGCGATGAAGCAGTTTGTATTGCACAGAAAGGGTGAACGTTAGATTAGGGCACGCCCTAGCCATCCGTGTTGATTTTTTCAATTAACGCGGACAATGTGGCTTCTGCCTGATCGTTGGACACCTGGCAGGTGCCTGCTGCGTCGTGCCCGCCACCCCCGTAGGTTAACATGAGCTCGCCCACGTTGGTTTTGGAGCTTTTGTCGAAAATGGATTTACCGACCGCATACACAGTGTTTTGCTTTTTCAATCCCCACATCTGATGAATGGAAATATTGCACTGCGGGTGTAATGCATAAATCATGAATCGGTTGCCCACATAAATGGTTTCTTCTTCCCGCAAATCCAGTACGACGAGATTTTTATGCACGGTGGAGCATCGCGTGAGCTGCTCTTTAAAGTTATCCTGGTGCGCCAGATACATGTCGCTCCGCTCTTTAACATCCGGGAGTTCCAGTATTTCCTCAATGGAGTGATCCCGACAGTAGTCAATCAGATCCATCATCAGATTGTAATTTGAGATGCGGAAATCTCGGAACCGTCCTAAGCCCGTTCGGGCGTCCATCAGAAAGTTCAGCAGAACCCACCCGTCCGCATCCAGCACTTCCTCCTGAGTAAATTGCGCAGAGTCACCTTTGTCCACAGCCTCCATCATCTCATCCCATTCTTCCGGAAAGGCGTCATGACCACCGTAGTGTTGCCATACGACGCGTGCTGCCGAGGGTGCGTCCGGATCAATGATGTGATTTGGCCGATCTCCGGTATTTCTCAGCGTTTCAGAATGGTGGTGATCGAATGAAAGATAAGCACCCGGCACATAGGGCAGGTTAGTCGTAATGTCATTGTCGGTGATGTCGATGATGCCATCCTGCATATCTTTCGGGTGAACGAACGTTATGTCATCAATGATATCGAGGTGCTTTAACAACACAGCACAAACCAGGCCGTCAAAATCACTTCTCGTTACGAGGCGATAATTATTAGCTGACATGTAGCTTTCCTTACAGTTGGGATGGCGGTTCACAGCAAATCAACCGCTCAATGCCGCTGATTCACTCCAATGAATTGTTATGAGTATAGACAATGCCCTCAGGTTTTTACCAAGCGAATTGGAAAATTTAAGCGGTTGTGCCATGGGTGATACGCGGATGGATACCAAATAAGTGATATCTCGCGCGCATCTTTTTTTCAAATCGTGTAAAATTTGGGCAGTTTTCTGTCTGGATGGACAGAATGCAAAGGAATAAGGAACCCAGTTAGTAGTCGAGCGTATGAATTCCAAATATATCCCTTTGCCGGATTTTGATTATCTGGCGGAACTGGCAAAAAATGAGCCGGATACTTTTGATCTGCTCAAAGAGTCGATCATCCAGTCCCTGATTGATCAGGCCAAGCCGGAGACACGGCAGCACCTCGAAACGCTTCAATTCAGAATTGAACAGGAAGTGGCGCGCTCCAGCAACCCCTATGATGCGATGATCCGGGTTTCTCGCATGATGCATGATAAAATGGACTACCTGAGGGGGGCCTTAACCATGCTTGGCAAAGGCAGTGATGAGGCTGCACTGGTGTCGTTCGTTCAAACGGGTCAAGACCGGATTCGTCGCGTGAACTTTGGCCAACGGCGTACCTGTGAAGTGATTGATTGAGCCATTCATTGCAGGAGATACAACCAGCGCTAGCCCTGGGAAAAGCTGCCTTGGAACTGCTCGGAAAACCAGGCAGGTAATCGCTCTTCAAGCCAGTAACGCGGCGCCCAAGGATAGCCGTAGACGAAACCCACATGCCCACCGTGGTTGCTGACTTCGTAGTGGATACATTCTGGAATGCTTGATGCGTCAGGAATGACCTGGTCAGTCATAAACGGGTCATCTTTCGCGTGTACCATCAGGGTGGGTGTCTTAATGTTTCGAACAAAGGGTTTGCCACTGCACTTCAAGTAGTAATCGGCGGCCCCCTGAAAGCCATGCAGCGGGCCAGTGATTTTGTCATCAAAATCGACAAATGAACGCATTTGCCTGATTTCTTCCAAGTCTGGCGCAACAAAGTGTCTGAAGCCTCGGCCTGATATTTTTCGCTCCACGCTGCTTTTCATGGATTTAAGCAAATAACGTTGGTATTGCCGGGAGAATCCCTTGGCCATTCGATGTGAACAGGCGGCTAAGTCCAGTGGCGCACAAACGACAGCTGCGGCATTCAGGGGCGATTGCGCTCCCTCTTCCCCCAGCAGTTTTGTCAGCATATTTCCACCAAGACTGTAGCCAATGGCTCCGATCAGCCGGTTGGGGTAGGCTCTGCGTAATGATTGAATAAAACACTTCGCGTCGGAAGTTTCGCCTGAGTGGTACCCGCGATCCAGCAGGTTTGGTCGACCTGAGCAGCCACGAAAGTGCATCACGACACTGGTCATGTTTTGCAGAGCCAGCGCGGCCTGCATACCAATAATGTAATTGGATTCAGCGCTGCCTTCGAGCCCATGAAAGAGCACAATAATGGGATGCTCAGTGGCGTCAGGATTGCTGGACCACACCAAATCGAGAAAGTCCCCATCCTCCAGATGAAATTCAGTCGTCCGACTCGGACGCAGTGGAAATTTCCTTACCTTGGAAGCCCAGATGGTTTGTAAATGGGCGTTTCGGGACCAAAACGGTGCTCTGAATTGACTCTTATGAATCATGTGTTCTGAAAATGAAAAAGGGGTAGAAGAATCTACCCCAATGTGCGCTTTCAGTGCTTGGATGTCAAGCCATGGATTCCCACAACTTTTGTTACCGGCAAGTCTTGTATTCCTTGAAGGCTTGTTTTAATCCCTGGAGGGGAATAGAAACCTGTTGAACGCCGTTGAACTCATTGCCGCCAATGTAAATGTTAAGTTCATTGCTGGCCAGGAGCAACTTCGATAAATCCTGATTAACTACTGCCGTATTCGCAAATTGATTGGCGGAAAACGGGATAAGCTTCTGTCCATCAAACTGAATGCCTACGCCTTTTTGTCGAATATTGACATTGGTCGAGGTGACCACGGAAAGCTGATTGCTTGAAATATCCAGCCATAGCTGCGTGGAATAATCGTTTTGTGTGATTTCGAAGGTGTCGGTTGTCAGTCGGCATTTTTCAGACTTTGGTGCCCAGCCCGTTTCCAGTATCCAACCCTCAGCGCTCATACTGATTTGCTGCGTCGGCTTTTTCACTTCTTCCGGATGCATCGGATTCGTCGTACTCATCAAAACTGCTTGCGGGGCAATACCTGCTGCTGTAGGCTCCGTTTCGGTAAGGCGATTTACCTTGGCAACTTGCTGAGGGTCTTCGCCAACAAGTTTCGGTTGTTTTATATCCGGTGCCGCAATTGCCTCGACGGGTTTGTGATGCGCCACGGTCGGCGTTTGTTGAGGCGCTGAATCAACGGCCGGTTTTTCCTGAAGTTTCGCGGGCGCTGCAGCTTTTTTCTGGGCAGGTTGTTTTTGGGTATGTTGTTTCTGGGCAGGTTGTATCTGATTAGCTTGCGCGACCTCTTTCACCACTTTTTGAGGTTTTGTCTGCGGTGTCGACACCTGTGCTTGTTGTGTAGTCACTGGTGCTTGTTGCTTAGTCACCTCGGGGATGGATTGGCCGCTACTGACAGATGGCGTAATCGCCATAATATCCTGCATAGCTTTGTGGTGACCATATCGCTTAGAACTTTGAGCGGGTGGCGTGTTGGTGGTTTGCGCTACGATTTGGGGTGACACTTGCTTGCTGGGCGAAGCGTTCGAGGTATTCACAGAGTGTTGCGCGGAAGCTTGTTGAGTTTCTGATGATTCAGCCTGCTCCGGAGTTGCGTCCGCATATTCAGTCTCTTTTGATCGTGACTTTTTATGGGATATGGACTGATCAGAATTACTGTTTTTAAAGTAAGTGACCACGTCTCCATATTGTTGTTTGATTGATGCACAACCGGAAAGCGCCACGACTGCGACCGCCATGACCAGTTTTAATGCGGGGATATTCTTATTTTTCATACTGCGTCTCCCTATTGAAAAATTAGATAAGCCGTCCTTTTACCCTTGCTTTTGGGAAATCCATTCCAGATTTTTTTGTTTCAGTGTGAGTGTGTGTTCTTATTTTGTATATTTCATGCACTTTTTCATGATCTTTCTATTTTCAATGATTACTGATTGTTTAAATATTTACTGGTTAACAGTTTTACAATAAACATCGTTGAAAACCCCGATTTTACAGAATTTTACACAGTCAAAGTTTTAGTAAACAACTGTACTTGAATGTCATATAATGCCCAACCGTTTTAGTGGGGTATACCCAATCCCACAGAGACAAACCTCATCATTGGTTAAATCACAGACGAGTAGTGGATATGACAGTTAAAACTGTGGACGTGGTTTTAGTGGGGGCGGGCGTCATGAGCGCCACATTAGGAATTTTGCTTAAGAAGCTTGATCCAACACTGAAAATCACAATGGTTGAACGTTTGAACGAGGTAGCTCAGGAAAGTAGCTACGGGTGGAATAATGCCGGAACAGGCCATGCAGCCTATTGCGAACTGAATTATACGCCGGAAGATGCAGAGGGAAATGTGGATGTTACTCGCGCACTCACCATCAATGAACAGTTTGAAATTACTTTGCAGCTTTGGTCTTACCTGGTTGATATTGACGCTTTGCCTGAGCCGGCGAAATTTATAAACCGTACGCCGCATGAGAGCTTTGTTCAAGGCGAAACAGACGTGTCGTTCCTCAAGAAACGATTCGAAGCGATGAAGCAACATGCAGCGTTTGAGACCATGGAATATTCCGAAGATCCGGAGGAAATAGCGCGATGGATGCCTCTGGTGGTTGGTGAGCGGGATCCAGGTCAGAAGATTGCAGCAACCCGGGTGGACCATGGCTCAGATGTTGATTTTGGTGCGCTCACCGGTTACCTGGTGAAGCATCTTCAATCTCTGGATGGCTTTGAATTGCTTTCCAGGCACAACGTAAAAAACATCAGCCGGTATGAAGATGGGACCTGGAAGGTGCTGTCTAAGAACCGGAACTCCCGGAAAAAGGTCAAACTAAAAACGAAGTTTGTGTTTTTGGGGGCCGGCGGGATGGCACTGAAGCTACTGCAAAAGTCGGGCATCCCTGAATCAAAAGGGTACGGCGGTTTTCCTGTCAGTGGGCAGTGGCTGGTGTGCAACGATCCGGATGTCGTCGCTCAACATGAAGCGAAAGTCTACGGTAAAGCGCCTATCGGTGCTCCACCGATGTCGGTGCCCCATCTTGACCGACGAATTATTGATGATAAGCCTGCGCTGTTGTTTGGGCCTTTCGCGGGTTTTACAACGAAGTTTCTTAAAAAAGGATCGATTTTTGATCTACCCACCTCTGTCAAGCGTGCCAACTTTCGCCCCATGGTACGGGTGGGGGCGGACAATCTGGACTTAACCAAATACCTGATGAAGGAAGCCGTTCAGAGCCATAAATCTCGAGTAGATGCGCTCAGAAAGTATTATCCGGCAGCCAAAGAGACGGATTGGGCGCTTGCTGTCGCCGGGCAGCGGGTACAAATCATCAAAGACTGTGGTGAAAAAGGTGGAAAGCTTGAATTCGGGACGGAGGTCATATCAAACTCGGATGGTACACTTTCGGCACTTTTGGGCGCTTCGCCTGGAGCGTCAACCGCTGTCAGTGCCATGCTTCAGGTAATACAAGCCTGTTTTAAAGAGCAACTGGCGTCTGACGCCTGGCAAACAGCGTTAAAAGAAATGATTCCTTCTTACGGTACGGATTTGAATGCGGATGATGAACTGCTGAGAGCAATTCGTGCACGCACGTTAAAGACCTTGAAACTATCCGTGTAAGCTCGATCATGGCCTGAGTCGTCTCGGGTATCAGGTTTATTAACGCCTCCCAGGGCATATTCCATCAGGGATGTCCTGGAGAGGCTGAACTCACACGCAGTCCATGAGCCAGCATCAAACGGTTGATTGGCCCAAGGTGTATCGCCCCGTAACTTCAATCAGGTATGGAGTAAAATTAGCCATGGAAATTCACGAAGCTGACCGCCCGGAATTGACGTTAGGCGTTTACGCACACTTCAAAGGCAATCGCTATCGGGTGATAGAACTTGTGCGCCACTCGGAAACAGAAGAATGGCTGGTGCTGTACCACCCTCTGGATAATCCTCAATCGCTATGGGTGCGCCCTTATGAAATGTTCGTCGAACAGGTGAGTAAACCAGACTATGATGGGCCTCGTTTTCGACGTGTCGGTGACTAACCGCTTCAATTTGTTACGGAATTTGTCTGCTCGGATTGTTCTGTAGCGCAGTATGTGGGAGGAGTACGGTAATTTTTCCAAAGTTGACTCACAAACCCCGAAAAATTTCTGCGCCATGGTGTGTATCTGGGTATTTCGTAACTGGAGCCGGAAGGGGAAAACACGCCAGGACTGGTAGAGACTGCGATCTCGTAACCCGCATCTTTGACAATTTGAGTAATATCCAGATTATAGTCCGCATCGGGCTTTCCGTTGGGGTAGGCAAAGCTCCTTAGGGTGGATTGAGTGATTTGCTCCAGCGTGGTTTTATTCTCACAAATCTGCCGGGCAGCTTCTTCCAGTGTCACCCGAGTTAAGATGGGGTGAGACAGCGTATGGCCGCCAATTTCCATGCCGGACTCAGCGAGGCTTCTCAGTTGCTCTGAAGTCATCATGAGGTCATCAGGCAGATTTCGACTACGGGTAATTTCCTGTACCAGAGACGCCCGCTCATCAAAGGGGAGGTACTTCAATTTTCCCAGAAGTTTTTGAGCCTGACTAAGTCTTTCTTCACCGGTTGCCGGCGCAAAGCGGCCAAGCCCGATGTGCTGAAAATCCAGCCCGCCATGGGCACGCATGAATGCCTCAAGAACAGCATCGTTCCACATGATGCCACCATCCAGGAAGTCGGATGCGATAAAGAATGTTGCCGGGATATTGTGTTTCTGCAGGATAGGCAGTGCACTGGTGTAATTGTTGGCGTAACCATCATCAAAGGTGATCGCGATGGCGCGCTCAGGCAGCTCACCCTGCTTTGCAGCCTTTATGCCGTCCACCAGATTGACTGGATTAAAAAACCGCTTAATCCACGCCATTTGCTGATCAAATTCCACGATGGTTGGATCAAATTTTCTTCGAAAGTCGGACTCCAACACAACCTGATGATAAATCAAGATGGGGAGCTTGTTTCCTTTACCGGCTTTTTCAAATAAGAAGCGAATCATAGGTGGTGTATCTTTCCCTGAAACAATGGTTGCAAATGTGCATCCAATCAAATTGAAGGGATAGTAACATATTGATTCATATGACGTGTATATCTTTTAAGACATTAGTTTCATTCGGCGCTGTTAATTGTGTTACTTCAGGGCAGAGGATTTTTCAGGTTTGTCTGTCATGCCTGCAAACGGTGTGATAAAGGCTTTGTGGAACAAATGAGGTATCAACAGTTTCAACGGCATTCTCAGATAGTGCCCTCGGAGATAAAGCAGGAACAGGGCTAGCGCTTTTTTCCATGATTTAGTGGACTTGTGATTGGGGGTGAAGGCCTGCGTGAAGCAAAAGCGTCGAAGAACATGGAGTCTGGTTTGCTTAAAGTAACGATCAACGTGCACTTTGGTCTCACCAGGCAGGTTTGTTGAAAGAACGGAAGTGCAGAATAGGAGGGCTAACATAACGAAATGGGCCAAACCTAGCGCCTGTGACCGTTGAATCAAGTGGTTAAAGAACTCTTCGGGTGATTGGTGTTTATGGTGGGTGGTTTCAATGAAGTGTTGGAACATCAAGTCAAGGTCGGACAAGTCTCTCAGCCCGTTATGGTATTCACTTTCGCTGAACAGGTGGGTTGCCGAGTGAACAATCAAGTCAAAATCATCCAGCAGAGTTACCGGCCCGACATTATCAACCTCTATCGTCTGAGTGTTAAATTTAGAAGCATCCGGAACACTGGCGTTGGTCGGAGGTAGTATGTTGTGATGAATATCGACAACGGTTCCTCGGGAGGCATGTTTGAGAGGCGGTATCTCATGCATCCACTTGCGATAATACATGTCATCGTAATCGTCGACGAGCGATCGTTGCCACCCGTTAAAAAGCAGGCCATGCTCTGCTAATTGGACACAACTTTTCGGCACCAGAATGTCGATATCGGAAAATGTTCGCCCAAGATGGCAGGGTAGCTTGAGCGCGACATAAGCACTCCCCTTCAGTATCACAATAGGTGAAACTGATGCGCTCAGCGCCTGGTGAATTTCTTTCAGTTCAAGGAGGGTTTGCCTCGCTTGTTGTTCAGCGATTATTTGGTGGGCATCAAGATGGGATTTTGCGCGAGCCGGAATGTAACTCAATTTTCCATCACGTTCGAGAAGGTATCTAACTCGGCCCAGCAAGTTTGATGCACGCGCTTGGTTGATCAAGAGCTCCCATTCTTTGGCAGAAAGCGTTTGGGACGTATCCGGTTGTTTCATCACATCCAATAAAGTTCTCATGGGGGCTGCCCTTATTGATGCTGAATCAGTTGTGATAAAAGTGTGTTGGCCTCTTCAAATACGCTGTATTCAAGACGAAAACATTGAGCTTGATTAAGCAAGGCGCAGGCGGAATCGAAGCCTCTTTCCCCCAAGATGTGGTAGTTAAAGCTATTATCAATGATGGATTGAAGTGAAGACAATTTGCTCATGGGATACAAATTCGCTTCGGCGTCGGGTACGTATTTGGGGAATACAATGGCGCAAGGGTCTCCTTTCACATGCATTCGGCGAACACTCTCATTGGGTGGCTGCATCAGGCAGACAGTACCTTTTTTTGTGTCTTCCGATCGAGTGCTGAACTGAGAGCCGGTGACCCGCCGGGCAAGTATGTCAATTGAATTGTTCTTTAAATTGATTGGCCGCGTGCAGGGTGTAATGCTGAGTGATTCGGGGTCAATAAGCGTAAGCTCATCCGAGAACAGCCGCCAACCCGAGAAGGACATCGCTGCACAGAGCGTGCTTTTCCCGGATCCTGGCGGTGCAGGAAGAATGATGACCTTTCCGCGTTGTTCGATGGTCGCTCCATGCAAAATAAAGAACTGATGCGCATGATTGGCGATACACCAGTTCATTCCCCATTCGAGCATGGCATAGGCTTGATCAAGTGGAAGGGGATTGAATGGTTTGTAGTCGTCAAAAAAGAAATCTACCTGTGGTTTAATCCAGCCCCTGACCCCCTTTGCGCGGAGCACGCTTACATCATAATCGATAAAGGTGGTGTATGGATCCAAGGTTGGATAATCATGATACATGGCCCGTAAGTTGCTGGCGACCGCAGGAATGTTTGTTTGAACTCGAAAATTGAACGGGCCTACCGGGAGGCATTCATTGAAGGTCATCTTTTAGAATCAAATGGCTGTTGATTGCTTGTTCGAGAAATGTTTCAAGCGCGTCCGCCCAAGTGGTATCTGTTTGAGGAAATGCACCGGCTCGTTCCAGTTGCTCAGTCAATGCTTCAAGGGTCAGCTCACCAGTTTGGAGTAGTTGGATTGGTTTGTCAAAAGGGGTGGGGATAAAATGGGTGTCATTTCGAAATCGATCAAATAGCGCAACACCATCTTCAAAAAAACGGCAGGAGAGGTGTTGCGAAAGACTGTAAGTCATCAATTAGTCAATGTTCTGGTAAATGTCCCAGCTGGAATAATAGTCCGGGTTGCTGCTGTAGTTGGCGCGAACTTCTGCCAGTGTGAAGGGGAAGAAGTATCCCTTCGAGGTTATCTCTTGATAAGCAGGGTCTGCCGTCTGTCCTAAGTTGAACAGAGCAACCAGTTTCTCCCATATATACGCATTCAGTGCTGCAGCAGTAGCTTGTCTAAGTGGTCCCGGCCCATCTTCCAATGCCTGTAGAATTGTTTTTCCAGAGGTTTCAGAGGGCAACAAAACTGAAATATCATCAGTCAGTTTATAAGGGGAAAGAAAGTAGTAGCCTGTCCAGAAATAACTGTACCAGTGCCCATTGCTCGGTTTGAAGGCGCCAGGGCTAAAGCTGTTGTAGGTGCACTGCTCATTGGCGTGGTGATTAGAAAGATCACCTGACAAATGCCCTGACACTGAACACTTGGTAGCCCATACGGGCCGACTGGCCATGGAAAGTATCAATGGTGCTCCAGCAAGCCCCTTAATAAGTGAGCGGCGATTGGGAGTTAACGAATTGGTCTCCCTCTTCGACTTTTTTTCCTTATTCTCGGGTGATTCAGGTGTTACTTGTTCCATTTTTTTACGACCTTGGAAAATCTTTGTCAGGATATTTTACATATCCGGCGTTTACTAGCTATTTTATCACCAAATAAGCATTTATGATGCCATTTAATTGTAAAACACATTAAAACATAGATTAAAAGACGAAGCGAAATATTTGATAAACTGTCTTCGTAAAGGTATTCGCACAAGCGACGGTGGCGATTAAAAAATTGCTTTATTAACAAATAATTAATGTGCTTAGGTTCACATTTATGTTTTGAATTACTAAAATCTACACCATCGGGGCTAAAATTTAAATAACTGCTTCGGTGAGAGAAAATAATAAAAAATGAATAACATTTTAATCGCTTCTGTTGGCCAGTGGTTGATGTTTAGCGACATTCATAATAGCGAGGCAATACGTCCCAGCCTTTTTAATGCTGGTTCACGGTTTGTACAGAAGAGGGTTGAGTATTGCTTTTTTGCGGTCACATGGCGCGACTGAATCAATGGTGTATTCGCAGGATTGTCCGAGCGAATTTGATCAAGGTTACCCCTTCCACTAGCACAAATGCATGCCGGCTTGTTACTTCACAAATATGGGGGTTGCATGACTGTTGCGCAAGCTAGGTTTATCCAACGGGACACGATTGGCGTTGTAGAGCGCCATAGTCAGCGCTGTTCGTTAGTTGATATTTTTAAAGCCAATTATTCTCTGCAACTGGCGAATACACCGGAGTTACTAAGAGAGGTTTATCGGTTGAGGTACAAGGTGTACTGTCAGGATAACGCCTTTGAACCTGCTGATAAATTCTCTGACAGGCTGGAAAAAGATGGCTTTGATCGCCATTCAGAGCACTTTCTGGTCACTGAAAAAACATCTGGTAGATGCGTTGGCACGGTACGCCTCATTCTCAGTCAGACGGATTTTGGGATTCACGAAACGCCACTTCAATTATTCTGCTCCGGTGCTTTGTTTCATCACGGCCAGATAACCTCACTTGCACCGGGGCAATACGCTGAGATATCAAGATTGGCTGTATGTTCCGGTAGCCGCTTGTCTTTGATGGAAACGCTCTCCGGGAAGTTGTCTCAGCAGCAGGTAGCACGATTGAGTTATTCCGTTGTCAGCGTTGCGTTAGCCTATTGCTGCGTGGCCCGTTTTCAAGGGAGCGCTAGTTTGACGCACGGGTTTACGATGATGGAGCCGCGGCTTGCCGTGCTTTTATCCCGAATGGGGATCAGGTTCGACCGGGTTGGTCGGCCAATGGAATATCATGGAATTCGAGCGCCTTATCTCTGGCAGCGTGCGGCTGACAATCTATCCTTCTCAGAAGATCAACTGCGGCTGTACGAAATGATTGAAAGCTCGATCAACGAATTGTGACTTCAGATTCAGGTGAGGTTGTTTGCTCGGCGTTCTCGCGAAAGTCGAAGTGGTTCCAGTTGGTCTCTGATAGACAAGTCAATGGCGCTGTGCAGCGATTTGAAGCCTGGGGATAGATTTTCCAGAAAAATTTTACCGTTGATGTAATAGGGCGCCCGGAGTCCATGATATTCAACAGGCTCGCCCAATTGTTTGAATTTGATGCCAATGAGAGCCATGCTTCTCGCCAATCGAGGCTCCATCATCACAAAGCAGTGGTCTGATCCATTTTCAATGGCTACAGACGCTGCTGTTAAATACAGCCCGACAGATATAAATGGAAAGCAACGCAATTCATCGGTTGAATATGTTTCCTGATTGATGACACCCGTAGCTGCGCCGGCATGCCTGTCTTCTTTTCTGCGCCTGAAGTGAGATAGAACAGCGAGTCGAGAAATTTCGCTGATTTCAGAGCGTTTAAAGTCGGAAGGCTTGATGTCGCTGTCTTTATAGGCAAATGAGCAGTACTTCTCGATGGGCAGAAGTTCGCCTTCCCTCTGGGGAGCGACGATCCGAACGCACCCGGTAAATCGATCGGTTGGGCGATGTTTTATGAGTCCAAAAATAGAATAGTCATCATATTCGTCACTCTCTTGTTTATTTGGCCTTTCTGATTCGAATTTCAGTTCTTCGCAATACACGCTGTGGCGTATTTGAAAAACTTCCTTCGTTTCTTCTTCTGTTGTGGCGATTCTGGACTCAAGAAATCGCGCAAAATGTTCCGAAATGGTTTCAACTTCTTTGTTTACTCGATTTGAAACAAAACCGCTGACCAGTTTTCCCACATATTTATTTTGTGAAAGAGACTTTAACAGACTCATGGTCTAATCTATCCCTTAAGCGATTGCTGCCTTCAAATGAAGTGAGCTCGCTAGTGACTGTCATTGATAATGAATCGATGGCTACAAAGACACGATTCAATACCGAAACCTCCCTTCAGTATAGTGGTAAGGATGCAATTTGGAAAACCGCGTCCCATGAGTTTATGTTCATCAGGATAGGGTTTGGTGGTTTGTGTGATGATTTTGGTGTTTTCGAGAGGGTGTAATGTATTGCTACGAAGATGCGATATCAAGAAATATCGGTTGGGTCACGGAAGAAGAGCAACAAACGCTGCGCTCAAAATGTGTAGCCATTGCGGGTTTGGGAGGGGTCGGTGGCGCACATCTGATTACCTTGGTTCGGTTGGGAGTAAGTCGCTTTCGTATTTCAGATTTTGACGACTTTGAAGTGCATAACTTTAATCGCCAGGAAGGTGCAAATATGCGCACCATCGGAAGAGCGAAGTTGCAAGTAATGGAGGAAAGGGCAAAGGAAATTAATCCGGAGGTGGTGATTCAAGTCTTTGAGAAAGGGATTGATGCCAGCAACGTAAATGCCTTCTTTAAGGGGGTTGATCTGTATGTAGATAGCCTGGATTTTTTTGCGCTGGAAGCGCGAAAGTTGGCTTTCAGGGTGTGTGAGCGATTGAAAATTCCGGCGATCACTGCAGCTCCTTTGGGAATGGGGTGTGCTTTTCTTTCCTTTTTGCCTGGTGGAATGTCGTTTGATGATTATTTTAAGTTCGAAGGGTATACAGAAGAGGAGCAGTTAATTCGGTTTTTGATCGGGCTTTCGCCTTCCATGCTTCAGAGGGATTATTTGGTTGATGCCTCAAAAGCAGACTTTAATGCGCGTAAAGGGCCTTCAACCCAAATGGCGATTAATCTCTGTGCAGGAATTGCTGGAACGAATGCGTTGAAAGTGTTGTTGGGTCGTGGTGAGGTGGTATCAGCGCCCTATGGGCTCCACTTTGACGCGTATAAAAATAAAATGGTTAAAACGTGGCGGCCAGGAGGTAATTCGCACCCACTCCAAAGAATCGCTTTTATCATTGCGAAAAAACTCTTGCTCAAATAAAAAACGGAGCCTGAAGCTCCGTTTTTTTACTAGACAGGAATCTGTCGAATTTTTTTACGCCTTGCGACGTGCTGCTGCACCTAAGCCCAACAGGCCGAGACCCAATAAAGCAATTGAGCTTGGCTCAGGCACTTGAAAGGTTGCAGAAATGTTCAGGTCAGTGGTGCGCGTAAGTGTTGCGCATGCCACATCGACACAGGTTGGCAGATAATTGGGGTCTACGTTGAAGTCAGTCCTAAAATTTACTACAGTAGCAGGAGTTGTCTGACTGGCATCATAGAAGGTTAGCCCAGTAGTCTGATCAACGAAAAAGTTTTCGATGAATGAGTTTCCGCCTGCATACCATGCCCAGTCAGTCTGAGCTTTAAGGATGACGCCTGTTCCTAATTCAAAGCCAACCAACTTGAGCTCTAATACTTGTGTGTTATTCAAAGAGTCATTTAGGTCTTCGTAGAAAATTTTGAATGTGCCAGATGTAAAGGTTGGAGATGGGCCGTCAAATTGATCAATGATGCCATTATTGTTTGCATCAATGGTTCCATCTGGATTTAACCCATTCAATAGGTTGCCATCGTCATCAAGGTCATTGAAAACGGCAAAACCACTGATGTCGTATGCAAAGTTCAGCACCCAGTCGTTTCCAGCCCCGTATCCCGCTGACGCAGCATTTCCTGCACCTAGTGGATCTAAGGTATCAATGACGCCGCTGCCAGCGTCGTTAAACCCTAGAATCTGATTTACTAAGTCAGTTGCTTCTGTGCCTTGATTGACTGAGCCATTGTTATAGTAAGTTGAAGTTACAGCCAAGTTAGTGGCACCAAGTGCGGTAAAAAAGTCTGTTGCACCATAGCCGCTGGTTAAGGATATTGGATTAGCAGCAGCTGTACCACTTATTGCAGCTACTGACAACAGTGCTGCTTTAGTTAAATTATTCATCTTTCAGATTCCTTTTGTGTGTTCACAAATCTCATTGTAATCGTGTTGTTGCAAAAGCATGTTTGATGCCAATATGTATAAAGTATTGATATATAATATTTTATAGTTTTGTTCTTCAGGGCTAAGTAGATCAATGTAAAACAACTTGACACTTTATGCGTGCTTTGGCGGACGGTCTGTAAACAGCAGACAAAGGGGAAGCAATATCAAGTCGAGTATTAAGGCCAAAAATATCGTAATAGCCACCATCGCCCCCATGTATGCATTGACATTGAAGTCTGAAAGGGCGAGGACGGTAAAGCCCGTCCCTAACACAAAAGATGTAACAATAATGGGCTTGCCTACAATTGAAATGGCATATTCTACGGAGTAGAGGGCATTTCTGGCTGAAGTTTGTTTAGCTTTCAGGTATTTAGTTAAGAAGTGTACAGTGTCATCCACGATGATTCCCAGCGTAAACGAGAAAACGACTGCAACTGCCACGTTGACTTCGGAAACAATCAGCCCCCATATGCCAAAGGCAACAATTGCTGGCAGGGAGTTGGGAAGCAGACTGATCAGTCCATAACGGATTGATCTTAAAGCAATTATCAGTGTCAGAGTAACCAGAGCCAAGGCTACAATCGAGCCTGTAATCATACTGTTTATGTTTTTTTGCCCAAGATGGGCGAACATTAGTGATATACCTGCACCCTGCGAGGCAAGGCCGGGAAGGTTCTCGTTCAGCCACTTATCGGCACGGTTTTCAATTTCCAGGAGTTGTTGTGCTTTTTGCCCTTTGATGACCGCGGTGACCTTGAGTGCTGACTTGTCTACATTGATCAGATTGTTTAGATCCAAACCGAATGGTAAGGAAAGTTCATACAGCAGTTGGTATTGGGCAGCCAGTTCCCGGGAAGGCGGAATGGTGTAAAATTCTTCGTCACCTGCATGCATATTGCGGTTAAGGCGTTTGATGATATCTGTATAACTGACGACATGCACGATTTCCGGTTGAGCTTCCAGCCAGTTGACAAAAGATTCAACTTTGTGCAAAAACTCGGGCTCATTAACACAGTTGGCCTCATTACACTGGAGTGAGTAGTTAAAGTTATCGAACCCCGTCAGGTTCTCCTGCAGAAAGTCTGCAGCCTGTCTAAAAGGGACGGATTCCTTGAAGTACCCCAGTGTATTGTCATTCAGTTCATTCTGAGGAATTTGGGAAACTAACCCTGCGCACACGAGTAGAGTGATAATCAAAACTGGTTTACAGTGCTTGTGTAACCAATGCGTGAATCGATGGCTCCATTTTGCGGAAGCTTCTCTACGACCTTTGGCTGGCAGTAAAATTGCGAGCAATGGCAGTAGAGTCAACGAGAAAATGTAGGCGAACGTGACACCGATGGCCGCCCAGGTACCCAACTCTCTCAACGGTGGTGTCTCACTGTAATTCATACTTAGAAAGCCGATCGCAGTGGTAAGCGTAGTCAGAAAAACGGGGGTGAAATTGGTTTTCAGTGCATTCAGTAAAGCCAGGGATTTGTCCTGGTGGTCTGCAAGATGAAAGTAAAAGTTGTTCAGAATATGCACGCAGTCGCACACGGCCAATGTAAGAATGATGACGGGTAATGCTGCTGTTATCTGGTTCAGAGGCATGCCAAACCAACCCATCAAGCCCAGAGTGGATCCCACACTGGTAATGATAATAATGAGCGTGGCGATCATGCCTGTCACGGATTTCAATAATGCAACCAACAAGACAGCCATCACCACAAACATAATCGGAAACCAGAACCCGCTATCCCGCTTTGAGAGTTCGTTAAATGTAACATTTACCGTGGTTTGACCAGTGAGATAAAAAGATAGATTGGGAGATGCTGCTTGATATTTTTTGATCAGAGCACGAGTTGCTTCAACGGACTCATAGGTAGCGGCATCCTTCTCAAATTTTTCGTCCGGCAGCTGAAGCAAAACAGTGACGGATGTTGTTTTTGCGTCTTTTGAAAGTACGAAATCCACCAATTCGGTCTGGTTTAATGCGGTGGTTTTTGATTTTTCAATTAATATTGGGTCTTGAAGAACGCTTTCTGGCACAAGATCCTCTACGATCAGCTCATCACCTTCTGCATAAGTGTTCTGGAAATTAGTCAGTGAGTCGACCCGAATGGAGTAGGGGAGAGTCCAGGCATCCTTGGTAATATTGATAATGGCGGTAAGATCTTCGGAATTAAAGAGTGTGCTTCGGTCCGTTGATATCACGATGGTGACGTTATCGGACTTGGTGTACTCATTTTCTATGGTTTCATGCTGCACAAGCTGTGGATTGGAGGCATCAAAAAAAATTTTGTAGTCACTCTCAAAATACAGGTTTTTTGTTCCTGCCCCAAGCAAAACAACCAGCGCGATGGAACATACAGAAAGCAGATATCGATATTTTAGTAATAGATTGGAAATTGTGTCGCTGACCATGGTTTTGTCCTTGTCGAGCGGGTCAAGGTTACCGTGAGCTGTCAGCAAGGTAACGCGGAGAGTTTGTTGAGTGGATGAAGAAAGCATAGCACCAAGTTAACCTGTAGGAGATTAATTTGGTGCCGGCCTGTAAGGATTACATTGAGTTCAAGAGTGCCTGAGCATTGGCCTTTTCCGGAAAATCCTGCTCAATGATGGATTCCAGTATTTGTTTTGCGTTCTCTTTCTCTCCATTCTTGTCAAGGGCGAGCGCGTAATGGTAAGCAATGGAAGGCTCATTTTTTGCCTGTTCATGCGCTTGCTTCAATAGCGGCAGGGCTTTATCGTGCTCACCGTTTTGAAACAGCAGATACGCGTAGGTATCAATGACCGGTGGAACTGCTCTCAGCTGGAAGGCTTTTTCGGCAAAGGTCAGTGCCTGCGCCAATTCGCCTTGCTCTCCCAAAGCCCAGGCGAGATTGTTCAGGGCAACCAGGTTATTGGGATTTTTCTCCAGTAAACTACGATATTGTTTGATTGCGGAACTGTGATCAGTATTTAACTGAATATTGGCGAGATACATTTGCGCTGCGTGATCATTGGGGTTGGACTTGATCCAGTCGTTAATTGTTTCCAACGCCAGGTTTTTCTTGCCTGACTTGGTGTGCGCTTGTGCCAAATTAATGACTGTAAAGGTTGAAGGGTTTAACTCGTGTGCTTTTGCGAGGTGGGTTAGCGCGCGCTGTGTTTCAGTACCTTTGATGTAATGTCTACCCAGAATAGTCTCAAGAATGTGTGACTCCCCGTGTGTGATACTGTATCTTTTTGCCTTCTTCTCAGCCTGGTTGATTTGATTTTGATTCAGCAGTAACTCCACTTCCTTTAACTGAAGGTTTTGATCACCGGGGAAAAGATTGAGTGCCTGTTCAATGGTTTCCAGAGCGTCCTTTTGTTTCCCCATTTTTGCCTGGGTAACCACTTTGGCCTGATAGGCCATTTTCAGGGTTTTATCCTGGGACAAAACCTCATCAAAGTGACTCAGGGCTGCCTCCAATTTGTTTTGCCTGGCTGCGATGTTACCAAGTGCCATTTGTGCGCGGCTGTAAACACTGCTTTCGGGGCTGACAGCGCTGAGTTGCTGGTAAGCACCTTCGATATCTCGTTGATCCATTAGTGCAAGCGCATAGAGCATTTTGTAGCTGTCATCTTCTGGATTTGCCTGAGCGGCCTTTTCAATCTGTTCCAGTGCTGACTTTCGTTCAGAAAGGTCTTTCCCCAAGCGATAGTTAGCCATCAAGACATTTTTATCATAGGGTGCCTGTGCTAACGCTTGATCTAGCGTTTCCTGCGCGACCTTTTGGTTTCCCTGAATCGAAAGTATTTTCGCTCTATCAATGAGTAGTTTTATATCCGTGGGTAGCTTTGACAATCCTTGGTTCAAGAAAGTCAGTGCTTCAGCAAACTTTTCTTGTGCGGCGAATACCGATGCAGTAAGCAGGTAGCCGTCAGATAGTTCGGGTTTAGCATTGATGAATTCTCGAGCAACTTTTTCAGCTTCGTCATAATTTTTTTGCGAAACATGAAAACGTACCAAGCCACTTCTGGCCCATTGGTCATCTTCATCCGTAGCGATGACAGACTCCAGGTCTGCGACACCTTCCAAATTATTTTGCTGTAACTTCAGGAAACCCAGGCGGGTTTTTATACCGGCATCTTCAGGATTGATTTCAGAAGCCTTGCCATAGAGTTTGAGCGCTTCTTCAATATTACCTTGTTGCACCAGCTTGGTGCCGAATTGTGACAACAAAGCCGAGTCTTGCTTCTCAGTGGAGCCGATCGAATTTAGAATGTCATCCGCATTCTGCGCATAGCCAAGTTTAAACTCTGTGTAGGCCAGCATTCGTTTCGCGATATGCTGATCCCCGAGAAATGGGGCCACCGCTTTTAACTTTTCGCGACTCAACTCCCAGTTTTCCAGATAGAAGTTCGCCATGCCTGAAAGTAGTTTGGCCTGTTTGTTGATTTCACTCACTGCGAGTGCTTTATCGGCATGTTCTCTGGCTTTTTCCCAATTTTTGTTCTGGATGGCCAGACTGGCTTTAATGAGATTTGATGGCAAATGATTGGGTGCTACCTTCAACACGACATCAATATTCTTGTCTGCTTCGTCAAAGTTTTTTGCTGCGGTTTGATAGCGAGCCATATCAATATAGAGTTGTAAACGGTTCGGTTCACTTTCAATGGCTTTCGCCTGAAACTGCACGGCTTTTTCAATATCTTTTTGGGTGAAAGAAAGCTTGCCGGCGAGAATGTTTCCTTCTGCGAAGTCTGGTGACGATTCCAGGACCTTCAATGTCGTCAGCATGGCAGAGTCGAGCTTTTCATCCACAGCATCCAGATAGGCATTGGATAGCAGGCTGAATTTACCACCGGTATTGGCTTTGGCGCTTTCCGCCAGGTCGGCTTCTGCATCTTGTTTTCTCTGCAGGGACAGGTTGGCCATCCCTCTGAGGAACAGCACCTGACTTTTTTCTTCCGGGGATAGAGCTTCTTGTTGAATGGTGGTATTTAACAGGTCGTCGTATTTAAATTGGTAGTAATACGCTTGGGCCAGTTCATCCACCAATGCTGATTTGGGATAGCCGTTTTCTGCGGCACGATTAAACTCTTTCTCTGCTTGTGCGCCTTGTTGTTGCTTTAAATAGAGCGTTCCCAAGAGGTAACGCGCTTCGCTGTTAGAAGGATTTTGTTGCAGACTGTTTTTCAATTCAATGGATGCAGACTGAACGTCACCGTTATTCAGGTAATTCTTGGCTGAAGCCAGATAATCAGCGTCGGACTTTTCATCTCCACAGGCGGAGAGACCAAGCGTCGCCACCAACAGACTGGCTTTGAGCAGATGTATTGGTTTATGGCGTGTGTTTAAGATAAATTGGGGGTGAAAGCGTAGATTCGAGTGCTTATGCCCGGTCATGGTGAGTTCCCTATGTATAGTACAAGTGCTTTATCTGTTTTATTGTCCAATGACAAGTAACGCTCGTTTGCCTGTATCTGACCACAATCACAAAAATAACTCAACAGGTGGGGGATGACTGAGAAAATTCAGAGGGCTCGCAGTGTACCCATAAGCGCCGCTCTGGAATACAACCAGGAAATCCCCAATAGTCGCTTTGGGGAGATCCATTTTGTCTGCGAGGGTGTCCAACGGCGTGCATAAGGGTCCCACCGCAGTGACCACTTCTCTTTCATCGTCGCACAGGGATGGATTGGCTTTTTGAATTGTTACGGGATAATTCTTGCGAATCACTTGGCCAAAATTACCAGAGTTGGATAGATGATGATGCAACCCTCCGTCACACATGAGATAGGTTGTCCCTCTGGACACTTTTTTGTCGGTGACTTGGCACACGTAGATTCCAGCTTCACCAACCAGGTAACGGCCAAGCTCGATAATGAGCTGAGAGTTGCGGGTGAGGTCAGCGTAGGTGTGGAGAAGTCTATTGAGATTTGTTCCAATCTCCGACAAGTCGAGCTTTTGTTCGCCCGGGAAGTAAGGGATGCCAAATCCTCCGCCAATATTGAGTTTAGTGAAGGATGTGCCCGATGCGAGTCTGATTCTTTCTGCCAGTTCAAATGTTTTGTTGTGCGCGTCAATGATTGCTTCCGACTTCAAGTTTTGAGAGCCGGAAAAAATATGAAGACCTTTCAGTGACACGATGGAGGTGTCTATACCGGCGATCAATTCCGGTACTAGTTCCGCATCAACACCAAACTGCTTTGGTCCACCCCCCATTTTCATTCCCGAAGACTTCAACTCGAAATCCGGATTAACCCGAATTGCAACGTTGGCTCGTTTATTGAGCTCCGAAGCGATGCTGCTGATGCGTTTGAGCTCATTAAATGATTCAATATTGAGCGTTACCCCGGTTGCTACGGCGCCTCGCAGGTCTGCATCTGATTTAGCTGGCCCGGCAAAGCTGATATGTTCGGCGCTCATACCTGAGCTCAAGGCGACACGTAGCTCTTTGAGTGAGGCGACATCCAGCCCGCTCACCTGCGGTGCAATGTGGCTTACGACGACAGGGAGGGGATTAGCCTTGATGGCATAGTGAAGCGCTATCTCGGCGGGGATATGCTCGCGGAAATGCCTGATTTTTTGGTCAATGACGGTTTTGCTGTAGGCATAAAAAGGAACGTGACCGGCCAACTCCCATAATTCGCGGGTGTTATAGTGTCCGAGAATCAGTTGACCGGATTCCTGATGAAATTGATCCATGTCTGCATGGAGCGCGGATTTAACTTTTTGCATAATTCCGTCCTGGCGACAGCTACTTTACATCGTTATCAAACATATTCTGGTATTCGGCGGAAAGCGCTTTGCGATCAATTTTACCATTGGCATTATGAGGAAGAGACGCTCGCTCTATGATCTGTGTTGGCACCATGAAATTGGGCAATGTTTGCTTGCAGTGACGCAACAACTTGACGTCTAAAGGTTCATCCATGCTCGCATTGTTGACCGTTGTTGCCAACACAACTATCGCTTGCCCCAATGTGTTATGGGGTACGCCAATGGCTGCGGCTTCCGTGACCAGCCCTGATGTATACAAAGCTTCTTCCACTTCTGTCGGGCTGACCCGGTATCCGGAGGTTTTTATCATGTCGTCTTTTCGTGCGACAAAGTACAGGTAGCCTTCATTGTCTTTATACACCGTGTCCCCGGACCACACGGACATTCTCGGTGTGGTGATTTGTGGTAATTCTCCTGGGGCGGGCTTGAATCTTTCTGCAGTTTTCTCCGGTGCATTCCAATACCCCAAGCTCACGAGGGGGCCCAGATGGACTAACTCGCCCGGTTCGTTTGGTGCGCACTCCGTTCCATCTTCGCGCACCACCTTCAATTCTGCATTTGGGATTGCTTTACCCATAGAGGTGGGACGGGTGTCCACTTGTTCCGGCGGGAGGTAGCTGCTTCTAAAAGCCTCGGTCAGGCCGTACATAAGATAAGGGCTGGCGTTTGTGAAGATCTTGCGCAAGCTGGCGAGAGTCGCTTCCGGCATGGCACCGCCGGAGTTGGTAAAATAGCGTAAAGAATTTCCCGCACCGTCGGGCCAGGTCAGCTTGCACAGCTGCGCCCACAGTGGAGGGACCGCTGCCAAACCGGTAATCTCATGTTTTTGTACTGTTTTCACAATATCATTGGGCAGTAGGTAATCCATGATATGGCATTGTGCGCCCACCAGAAAAGCGGTGGTCAGTTGGCTCAATCCATAATCAAAACTAAAGGGGAGTACGGCCAGTATCTTGTCTTCCGATGAATTACATAAGTATTGGGCGACGCTCTCCGCACCCACCACCATGTTGCGATGCGACAGAATCACACCTTTTGGATTTCCCGTACTTCCAGAGGTATAGAGAATGGCGGCAATATCACTGTCTGTGGGCTGGCATTGAATCGGGACTGACTTTGGGGACTGCTGAATAAAGGTTTCCCATTCGACCACATGGATATGTCCGATTTTATCCTGATCAAACTTTCCGATAGTGATGATGGTATGTAAGTCTGCGCACTGGCGCAGAGATTCCTGCAATGTGGCCAGTCGTTGTGCTTGAGTGACTAAAATTCGAACATTACAGTCTTCGCAAATGTACTGAACTTGAGGGGGTTTCAGTAATGGGTTGATGGGCACAAAGATGCCGCCTGCTTCTGTTGTGCCAAAAAAGGATTCCACGGTTTCAAGTAATTTAGGTAAATAAACACCCACCCGATCATTCCGTTGAAGTCCGAGGTTGCTTAGTGATCGGGCAACCTGAGTGACGCGTTCAGCCAGCTCGCCGTAGTTGCAACTGTTCTGCTTGTTGTCGGTAAGTGCTACATTTTCGGGAGTGCGAATGGCTGTAGTTTTGATCAAGTCGTGGAGCAACGTAGTCATTGAAATCCTTTTTGCGGTGATTCAGTCACAGACAGTAACTTATTCTTGAACAGTAACGTATTATAGAGGCATTACTGGCTTAATTAAATGCGGTGAGTGTCCGTCCATTCGATATATCGAGTGGATGTCTCTGGGAGATGCTTTGAGTAAGGATAGATTGATGATGAGAACGAAATTAACAACCTGGATTCTGCTGATCTTTTTTATTGCATCTTCTGGCGTCAGGGCGCAGACGAGCCTCGAAGACACCATAGAAAGCGTATCCCGGTCTGTGGTGGGCGTTGGAAGCTTTAATCCGTTGGCCGCACCCAACGCTCATCTGAAGGCGACGGGATTTGTTGTTGCTGATGGGCGTTATGTGGTTACAAATTACCATGTGATTGAAGGCATTGAGGAAGTCGAGGGCACACGCTTGGCTGTTTTTTACGGCTATGGGGATCGACAGGAAATGTTCTTTGCCAAAGTGGTTGCTGAGGATAGAAAAAACGATCTGGCCCTGCTCACTTACGCCAATCCGTCAGGTAAGAAGCTCCCTGGATTATCGCTTTATGATGACCGCACAGAGTTGCGTATTGGCAAGCAAATCGTGTTTACGGGTTACCCGATTGGGGCTGTATTGGGATTTTACGCTGTCACTCATACCGGGATTATCAGCAGTATCACGCCCATCGTGATACCCGCTGATCGGGCGAGCCAGCTGACAGCTAAGGCGCTGAAACGCTTGAAAAATCCCTTCTTTGTTTACCAGCTGGATGCCACTGCGTATCCAGGAAACAGCGGGAGTCCGGTGTATTTGCCCGATACCGGGGAAGTTGTCGGCATAGTAAACAAGGTGTTTGTGAAAGAAACGAAAGAAGCCGTGCTTGAAAAGCCTAGTGGCATTACTTACGCCATTCCGGTGAGCGCTTTGAAGAGCTTGCTTCTGGAGGCCCCTAAAAAATAGCCCCGGCCAACGGGTTAAGTATTGAAAGAATGTTGATTGCTTCAAGATTCGCGTACTCAATGGCTTCCTGGATGTGATCGGCGGTCAAGCCGAGTTTGGCCGCCAGCTCTACGGAGTACTGATCATCCCCATCGTATTGATGATTGAGAGAAAGGTTGAAAGCGAGTCGGGTAGAGAGGAACAAAAGTCCGGCCTCCACTGGAAAGGAAGACTCGTCCGGGGAATGCTGATGGCCGACGGTATTATAAATCTCGGGTGGTAGCTTCCAGGCCTTGAGTAGTGCCATGGAGAGTTCTGCGTAAGTAAAACCCAGTACCTCCTTTTGCAATGCCCAGGGAGCAACGCTTTCTGAGATAAGTGTGCATTCTTTGGCTCGTTCGGGTGTTTCTGTGGCGCAAATCAATTCACCCAGATTGTGCAGTAGACCGATCACAAACAATCGTTCTTTGTTTCGACTTTTGATTTGCTGGCCTAATTCCTTACAGATAAGCGCGGTATCGACACTGTGACGCCAGAATAACTCTAAATCGATGACGTCTTTCGGTGTGTTCTGAAAGCAGTCCACTGCGGAACTCGCCAGTGCAAGGTTGAACACCGCTTCAGAGCCAATGACATTAATTGCCCGTGATACGGTGTCTATTGAGGACGGGAAATTATAGAAGGCACTGTTGGCGACCTTGAGAAGCATTGAAGTCAGGTTAGGGTCGATGGACACCACATCGGCTACATCGGAGAGTGAGGACCGATCATCATTCAGCAGCTCTTGCAGACGGATTGCTGTTTCCGGGAGCGCAAAAAGCTCCTTCGCCTGGTCGATATAATCGTTTACACCAACTTTGCCGCTTACACTCATTGTAACGCTGCCTTCACAATCATCAATGCTACCTAACGTCAGGTCACGAACCGTTACTAATGACTATAGACCATTTACTGAATATTCATATTATATTTATCTGTGAGGCTATAGAGCGTGGGACGTGTCACCCCGAGCAACTTGGCTGCTCTGGTCATGTTGAAATCACTGCTCTGTAAGGCTTGGAGAATCGCTTTCTTTTCCGCTTGTTCCCGCACTTGCCGGAGGTTGAAGATGTCCTCCACTTCCTGATTATTGCATTCCAGTTCCATGTCCTCCGCTGTCACTTTTTTTCCTTCGCTCATGATGACTGCGCGTCGTACCTTGTTGATCATTTCCCGGACATTTCCCGGCCAGGCATAGCTTTGTATTGCGCCCATGGCATCATCTGAGAAGATGAGGGAGCCGCGATCAAGCTGTTTGGCGGAAGATTTCAGGAGTGCTTGCGCAACCACCAGTGCATCACCTTCACGGTCTCGCAAAGGGGGGACGTTGAGGGTGATTTCACTGACGCGGTAATAAAGATCCTCCCGGAACTCACCGCTGCTGATTAATTCCTGGACGTTGCGATGCGTTGCGCAGACAACACGCACATCCACGGGAATTTCCTTGACGCCACCCACCCGTTCGATCACTCGTTCCTGAAGAAAACGCAGAAGCTTGGCCTGGAGGGGCATCGGCATGTCACCGATTTCATCGAGAAACAGTGTGCCCCCGTCTGCCAGTTCGATTTTTCCCTTTTTCGTGGTGGTTGCTCCCGTAAAAGCTCCTTTTTCATAGCCGAACAACTCGCTTTCCAGCAGGTTTTCAGGAATTGCAGCACAATTGATTGCTGCAAATGGCTTCTTCTTCCGCCCGCTCAGGTCATGAACAGCGCGAGCGAGCACTTCTTTTCCTGTACCTGTTTCGCCAAGAATAAGTGTCGTAACATCGGCAGGAGCAATTTTCTCTATTGTTCGGCAGATGCTGAGCATTTGACTACTGGCTGCGATTATACCCTTGATTTTGGAGTTGGATTGATATTCGCTTAACTCTCGATTTTCTTTCTCCAGTTCGGAAATTCGAAACGCACGATTGACGATAAAGGACAAAATATCCCCATCGAGGGGTTTTTGAAAAAAATCCGTTGCACCGAGTCCAATGGCCTTAACCGCGTTTTCCTTCTCTTCCCGTCCGGTAACGACAATGACTTTTGTATCTGGGGCCAGTTTAAGAATTTCTTCCAGCGTTCGAAAACCTTCTGCAGATCCGCCAGGGTCGGGCGGAAGACCCAGATCCAAAGTAACAACACTCGGCTCGACGCGTCGCAGAATGGCCAGCGCTGAGTCGCAGTCGTCTGCCATATGCACCTCCACATCTTCGAAACACCAACGCATCTGGCTCTGCAATCCTGGATCATCTTCAACGATGAGTAGTTTTTTGGTCACGAAAGGTTCCTGGCAATGTCTGTTTTTACGGTGAATGGGTAAAAAAAATACCTGGCGAAATGAGCCTTGGGTAGTTTAGCGTTTATTTTGTGCCATGCTCAAGAGGGATGTGCAGAGTAAAGCAGGTACCAATGGACTCCTGGCTGGTGACCTCAATGTTTCCGCCCAGCTTTTTAAGGTATTCGCGGCTCTGATAAGCGCCGATACCCATACCGGTTAATCCTTTTGTACTCACAAAGGGTTTAAATAACTGATTTTTCATGAATTCTTCACTCATTCCGGAACCGCTGTCCTGAACGAATATGTAGGCGACACCCTTGCTCTTCTTCAGGCTGATGGTTACCTCGCCATCTTTGGGCGTTGCATCCTGCGCATTCTGGATGATATGACCGATCACCGTGAACAATTGCTCCTCATCTGCAAGAACGTTGGCCCGTTGCTCTTCCGTCGTGAATGTCGGCGCAGGTTTACCTTTTTGGTGATGTTCCGTTAATTTGGTCAGAAGTGCTCTCAACTCGACACTTTTCAGGTTTTGCTGCAAAGAAGGATTCCGAATCTGTTGCAGCAGATGGTGCATTTTATCGACGGTATGCTCCGTGGTTTTGATCATATCTTCGATAAAATCCGGATTGCTTTTGAACTTGTGTGCGTTTTTTGTGAGCAGCGACAGCTGCGCTATGATCGTTTTCAAGTCGTGAACCATGAAGGCTGAGGTGCGATTGACTGCCTCAAATTGCTTGGCTTGTGCGAGTTTGTCCTGAGAAATGCTTTGCGCCAGGAAACTGCAAGTTTGATTGGCAGCTACTTTGATAATGTCGAAGTTTTCCCAATTGAGCTCAACATGGGCAACGGGTTCACCGACCACCACAAATCCAAAAAGTGAACCTTGGTTGTACAAAGGAATAATCAGCCAAGGGGATTCCAGCCGGTGGATGCATTCAGGAATGTCCAGATAGTTGTACTTTGTTGGGTCCGCTTTGTACTGTTTTAAATCGATAATCCAGTTGCTGACTTTAAAAAACTCAACGATCTCTTCCGAATTCTCGAGTTGAGTGTGGCGTATTGGCTTTATATTCAAGTAGCTTTCAGCGGTCAGATTGCCCGATTCATCGGCCAGCCAGAGTGCACCTCGGTTGCTTTCCACCAGCGAGGCCAAGACAAATATGACGCGCTGGACCAAGGGGCTTTGGTTGCTGGTATCCATCAATAAATTGATGCTTTTTAACCACTCTTCGCGATAGTCGTATTTGTAGTCGAAGAAATTTTTGCTGATAAAAAGCATGAACCTGGCACGAACCGTCGTTGAGCTGATGAGTACCATCATGATCATCAGTGACGCTGAGAAAAAGATCGCACGCAACGCTTCTCCCCAGGTTCCGCCAAAGGCTTTGATATAATATCCACCCGTTGAAATGACGAGGAGATAGACACCAGCGATGAATAACGTACCGGTGTGGAATACCATCTGGCGTGACACCTGGACTGAGACCGGCTGCTTGCGTGAATTGACCATGGTGACCGCGATCAGCGGGCTAATCAAGGTATTTACCGCACCGCGAGCATCCCAGAATGCGCCGTTGATCGCACCAAACAGCAGCGCGTCACTGTAGAGGAAAAAATCGTAGGCAAACATCCCCCCGATTGCGATAAACAGATAACGCACATTGGTTCGGCCATAAGACGAGGCATTGCGCCATGCCTGTTCCACCAGGATTAATCCGAGAACGGAAGAGGCGATCTGCAGTGCCAGCAGGTTTTTTCCGGTTAAAAAGTCGGCTGATGTAAATGCTTCGAGAATCAACACAGCAAATATCGCGAGGTAAAAGATAACCACGCCGATTTTTATGTTATGGAACAACCCCCGTGTTTCTGCATTTTCTTTGTGTTTAAACACGACGATACTGATGAGAACAAAGGCCCAGGCAAGATTCCTGAGAATTTCCGTGGAATAACGAATTTCAAAGGAGGGTAGGCCAAAGTTGGCCTGCAGCGCGATCATGCCCAGCCAGGTGCAGGAGAGTGCGCACGCGATGAGAAGGGCTCGGTCGATCGTTCTCCTCAGGTATCCCCGGAAAATAACGAGAGAAACTAGAAAATAAGCAACCGCGCCGGTGGTGTGGCTCAGGGTGGAAAAGTCAATACTCATAGATGGGCGAAGGCCGACGATCAGGTTTCGTCAAGAATACAGAAAGAGAGGAAGGACGTAAACATTATCGCTATTACCAAAAGAGGTAGTGTCGGAAAGAGGAGCACGACCAACATGGAGGTTGTCCACAGCTGCTTTACAAATTTTCTTTTTCTCGCGTAGCCATCCGTGAATTTTCTACGATAAAAGTGTCTGGCATCTGGGGATTTGTGGGCCATCCAGTGGGGCAGAACCAAGCTTGTCAGGGAGGTGATTAGTTGCTCACAGAAAACCTGTATAACTGCCCACATGTTACCCATCCCACCTGTTATCGATAAAGTTGAACGTTCAGCTACTTGTTAAAGCCTACATGCACAATCAAATTCTGTCATTGATCCAGATTAACCTTACTTTAAATAAAAGATAGTCGAGGCCGATGCATTCGCAAATAAAAAACCCCGTTCACCAGGGGGTGGTGACGGGGTAGTGTGAGTAGTATCCATGAAAGACTTTCTCAATCCGGTTGCAGGGTTGAAACAACCGAATAGTATAATTATTGTACAATGTTGAAATTTAGCAAATGGATTTCGATTATTTTTTAATCTTAGTTTTTCATAATCCTGAACGCGGGTAGTCCATATCGGTATAAGTCGGCAGGGCAACCGTCAGTTTCACTGGGAGGGATGGTTGTTGTCTTCGTGTGGCACATAATGACCGGTTTCTTCCGGGGACAATTCATTGACGTTTGCCCACGGCATTTTGCGGTAACTGGGAAGGTCTGATTTGTTATAGGAGAACGGGTATTTGATGATGTCGAAAAACGGAGAGTAATCGAAATCACTCGGAGTACAGAGCTTGGGGTTGCGCCGGTAGTAACGGAACTCATTTTGCTCTGACACCTTGATCAAAGGCAGAATAGGAAATCGTATTGACGCGAATGCTTCAGCAATCATCGTTGAGCAAACAGTTTTCGTGGGCGTGCCAATATGCCTTTCGAACAGCGTTGAGCGCCAGCGCCGTGGCATAACCCACCACGGAAACAGAAATCGAGCCAGGTCAAAAATTTGCCGAACGTCATATTCGTTCCCAAGGCGGCTGATCGACTGGTTGATGATTCGCTGCGAGTCATGGTAAGTCAGGTCTCTGGGGCGGCAAATACGGATGTGATAATTGCTGTAGGTGTTTAGTGGGCGAATGAGCGTACCCATGCCCAATTCACTTTCTACGATCAGCTGGATGTCCGGTTGGCCATCAAAAAATGACTTCACTCTTTCCCGCGTTAAAGGATTTTCAATGTCGTGAATTCTGCCGATGTAGAGCGCCGCATGCGACCATCGACTCTGCGTGATGAGCTTTATGACGTTGCTCACACGAGTTCGCCCCTCAATGAGGATCACATCACCGGGTTTTACTTCAAAACGAACCCGCGAAAAGTCGCTGTTTGGCACGTATGTCGCCGGAGCTTCATAGTTAAGCCACTTAATAATCCAGTTAGACAACGTGCCGAGTGATCGCATGAACGTACCGCTTTTTGCATTGCTTACTGTAAAAACTAGCCTAGCTTGCACTTTCCTTCCACCTTTGAATGGAGACTTGTTCGATAACTCGGTTAATGACTTCGTTGATTACTTCACGTACATCCTGATTGGTAATTTCATTCGATTCAACGGGATCCAAAAGTGTGTTGAGCACATCATTGACTAACACCTTGTTATCTTTAGTGGAAAGGTCTTGGAGAACGGAGATTATCGTTTGAAAAACGATGTCGGAGATCGTGCTTGATAGCGTATCAGCGACGATGTCACCGACGATCGGTGCTGATTTCAGGCGTTCAAATTCTGTATTTTGGGTGACAGCCTGAGAAACTTTTTCCTGTATATACACCTTTATCTCCGGCTCGTACTGGTGGAGCGCTTGACCTGTCTTTTTTTCCAGGTGCTCTGAGAGCCAGTTAACCAACAGTTGCTTTCTGGGCACCAGAATGTGATCCACCACGTCTTTGAACAGAGGCGAGCCGGCATCAATTTCGCTCTGAGTTCCCCGCAACACATTGATAACCACGCGATCGGAGACCTCCTCAACAAAGGCTTGATAATAAAAACTCAGGAATCGATAAATGGCGGATTGTGACAAGTCAACGATACGATATTTATGTAACCGATACAGAATAGAGAGTACCCTAAGAACGCGAAGAAATCGGTACGGGCCAACAGGAATGCACCCAATAAGGTCATACCAATGAGCAAACGGAAAAAAGTACCACCGAAAATACTCTTTTTGCCACACTGAAACCGCCCACCGAAAAATAAATTCTGTTAAGAAGATTGATACGAAGATCAAGTCGATCAATAGAAAGTTTGCATGTATCGGCGCGTAGGATTTATGGGCCCCTGAGAAGTGTAATGCCAGCCATTCATTGATGAGAGCAATCCCGTACAGTGTGTCCAGGCTTAGCCAAACCAGATTGACTACTAACAGCAGCAACATGAGCATATCGATGGCGAGCAGAGCGAACTGGTGACTGTGTTTTAAATTTTCAAGATTTACGCGCATGTGCTGTTTTACCGATTACCTTTCTGAGATAATATTCCGCCTACTCGCCAATATTTTACAGGTTTTAAACATGTCTGATAAAAAAGCTGCCCCTGAATCCCTCGAAGAAAACATAGTTGATGAGAATCAGGAAATCGAATCGAAGGATGATGGTAGTCACATGCTTTCGAATAAGATTAAGGCTTCAGCGCGACAAATCTGGCTGGCAGGCCTTGGCGCATACAATAAAGCCGAGGAAGACACCGGGAAGTTTTTCGAAAAACTGGTAAAAGAAGGCGAAGAAATCGAAAATAAAACCCGTAGTACGGTGAAAAAACAGATTCAGGCAGTGGAAGATACCGTGGAAGATGTAAAAACAAAAGCATCTGGTACCCTGGGCAAACTCGAAAGTGTGTTTGATGAGCGCGTTTCCCGTGCGTTAGGGCGCCTGGGCATACCCTCGAAGAAAGATATTGATGACTTGACCCAAAAGGTAGAGAATTTGGAAAAAGAGATCGATGCGCTCAAAGCTAAAACCAAGTAACGGTTTTCAACGGGTCCATCACTCCAAATAGGCTTTACCCATTTCTTCCAGAATTTCCCGTTGCTCCTGGATCAGGTAGGGAGCAACCAGGGACATGACCTGATAAATACCTCTGGCCAGATTAATCTCTTCTCCACTGACCTTGTTAAACACAATATCGTAACTAATCCAGTACGTAATGGTCAGCACAATGCTGTGACACAGGGCTTGAATTTCATCCTCACTGGCGTTCAACAAATCCTGTGCCGCGAGGCTTGAGAGTATTGTGTGTGACGCTTTGAACTTTTTATCGAGCAGTTTCTTAAATCGGCTATTGATTTTGGGGTAGCGATTTAAGATGTTGACGACATCCTGATAAAGAAAGCGAAATTGAGCGATGGTTTCAAAGAGCAGGTGCAGGAACAACCACTGATCTTCGATGGTGATTTCTTCGGTCTGCGGGACATCCAGTACCTGTTGCATTTGCTTGTCAAAACGATCAAACAATTCGTTCAGTATTTCAGTCTTGTTCTTGTAGTGGTAATACAGGTTGCCCGGGCTGATGTCCATCTCATCGGCAATCTGCAATGTGGTGACATTGGGTTCACCAAACTCGTTGAACAGGTCCAGGCTCGTAATAACGATCCTTTCTTTGGTTTTCATAGCTCTCTGGTCATCCTTGGCGTTCATTACCAGAATACAGTGATTCTCCGGTGGTATCTGCGGATATAATAATCGCTTGGAAGCGATTAAGAAACCTCAAATTCTGAGAGTACGGGGCAGTGGTCGGATGGTTTGTCCATCGAACGAATATCGTAAAGAATATCTGTTGATATGCAACGGTCATACAACGGTGAAGTGGCCAACAGGTAGTCGATTCTCAGCCCCCGTTTCGGCTCCCGTTCAAACCCCTTGGATCGATAATCAAACCAGCTGAACTTCTCTGTGCTTTCCGGATGGAATTTGCGATAGGTATCTTTCAGACCAAACTGGTGTATTGCTCCCAGCCACTCGCGCTCCTCAGGCAAAAAGCTGCATTTGCCTGTGCGTAACCAACGCTTTCTATTGTCTTCGCCGATACCGATGTCCTTGTCTTCAGGAGAAATGTTAAAGTCACCTAATACTACCATGTGATCATCTGGTTGAAATTTTGTCGATAGGTAGCTCTGCAGGTCACTGTAAAACTTTTGCTTGGCTGGGAATTTCGTTTCGTGGGCCCGACTCTCTCCTTGTGGGAAATAACCGTTAATAACATGCAATAAGCCGTCGGCTGTGTCGTACCCCGTGGTGAGTAATCTTCTCTGTGCGTCAGGGGCGTCGTCCGGGAACGACTTCTGTGCATAGGTCGCCGCCTTTTTCGACAGGGTTGCCACACCATAATGTCCTTTCTGCCCGAAGTATTCGACGAAATACCCAAGACGTTCAATGTCTTCGAGGGGAAACTGTTCATCGGCTACTTTGATTTCCTGAAGGGCGATAATATCGGGAGCGTAGGAAGAAATCAGCGCTTCCAGTTGGTGCAGGCGAGAACGCAATCCATTCACATTAAAAGTAACGATTTTCATAAAGAATTTTCCAGAGTAAAGCGCTAAACGAAAGGCTTCAGGTAAAAGTGAACGATTGTGTCGTCAGAGAATTTATTAAAAAAATTGCTGATTTCGGTAATATTTTTCAATTCTCGTTGGCCGGTAATTGAGTCTTTTACCAATACTTTGATCTTATTGAAGTCTTCTCGAATTGACGTAAAACGCGCTTTCATGGTGCAGGTAACGATGCTGGACAGGTCCGTATTTAACCTTTCGGCCAGCGCTTTGCGCTTATTGAGTATGTCGTCATCGCTTAGATTCTCCGCCGTGTCAATGTGCCTCAGCTTGATCCGGTCGATGATGCAGCGTGAAAAACTTTCAGGGAGTTGCCGAGCGATTCTTCGGAAAGACTCCCAGAAATAATGGTCGGTAAGCTGCTCAAATTCTGAGATGTTGCTTAGGCAGCGATCAATGTACCGAAAGCTTTCCGGATCGTTGAGCACCTCAGATATGGCTTCACGCAAGATCCAGTCAAAACCCAGAGCAGTCTTATGGGCATACACCTGCCGATACATTTGGTGTCGGCTATAGACAAAGTCTTCGAGTGCGCTCATACCTTTTTTCGTAATCGCCAGCCCTAACCACGGCATTTCGAGATTCCAGCCGAACCGAAGGTTGCTGAGAAGGTGGTCCAGATTAAAGCTGCCAATGGATACGGAGCTGTGGAAGCCATCACGCAACATATAATCCGCGCGATCGGCGTCAATTTCGCCCGAGACGATGGAGGACAAAAAATTTTGAACCATTTTCCCGACTTTCAGTGTGCTGTCTTTGTCCATCAGTGAGTCTTTGAAGGACGCCGGGTCGGAAATAAACTCCCAGAATACTTTGGCGTGATGCAGAAACTGCTCTGTGGGTTCCACATCTGTCGTTTCCATAATGCCCAGAATATCGAGTGGGTCCAAACCATAACGTGACAGATCAATTTCCTGAAAGATTTCAAAACTGCACCGAACAGAATAGTGTTCGTGCTCAAGTTCTTCGGGCGGGTGTAGATAGATGTGGGTGTAATCGATGCCAGCCCAGAGTTGCTCGAAGCGCCCAGGTTTTGCCATTAATGCCCGAAGTTGTTCTGTCTTAGTAAACTGATGTGAGAAACTGGAGTGGCCGATGTCATGGAGTAATACACCCAATCGAGCCACTTTACCGAGATAGTTAATGGATTCGAGATGTTCCACACTCACGTCAAACTTTTTGCGATGACGCCTGTCACGTACATAGGCATCAATCATCGACGTCAACATGCGGGTGCATACATGCATGGCGCCGATACTGTGAAGAAACCGGGAGTGTGTTGCGCCGGGAAACACCAGCGATAATATGTCATTCTGGCATATATTCCGCAGGCGCTGGAAGAGGGGGTGGTCGATTATGGCGACCTCCTGTTGGAAGAGCGCGATACCTCCATGCACCGGGTCCATGATCAACTTATCATGCCCGCCGAGAATTTCAGCGATGGTGTTCATTCCTTCATTTTACTTTCTTGCCGGTAGTGCTCGTCACTCTAACGTGTTCGATCCGGAAAAGGAAGAATTAGCATAATGGAGCATAGCAAATTGAAGTGGGATACCTATACTAAGTAGGAAAGGAAGAGAATTGGGATTCTGCTGGTGATATCCGAAAAAATACTGGTGATAGACAAAGACGACAAAGCGCGTCAGTGTCTGGTCAACTACCTCACATCCAAGGGTTTTTATGTTTACAGTAAAAGCTCGTTAGCGGATGCCGCAGAATGTATGGGCAAAGAGCGCCCCGATCTGGTGTTTGCTGATCTGCACAATGACCATGTTTCACAGCTGGTGAAGATGTTGCAGTCAGATACCCATTTGACACAGGTCGTTATTGTTTCTCATGCGGAAAATGCTGAATACGTGGTGTCTGCGTTAAGGGCAGGGGCAGAAGATTTTGTGCTCAAACCGGTGAAAGATACCTCCATTCTCGATTCTGTGCTGAATAAACTGTTTTCCCGTGCACGCATTTTCCGTTTGAATCAGCGTTATCGTAAAGAACTGGAGGAAGCAAACAAAGAGCTGAAGGTGGGTATAGCCGAGTTAAAGGCGGATCAGAATGCCGGGCTAAAGGTGCAGATGAAAATGTTGCCCGAAAACGCGCAAACCATCGAAGGCCTGTATTTCGAGCACCTCATTAAGCCGTCATTGTATCTATCCGGAGATTTTCTCGACTATTTTAAGCTCGACAATGATCGCGTACTGTTCTACTTCGCCGATGTCTCAGGGCACGGGGCGTCTTCTGCGTTTGTAACGGTATTGTTGAAGAATCTATCCAATCGGCTGTTGCGAAATCTCCGCCGAGGATCGAGTGACGATATCCTGAATCCGACACGGTATCTGGAGCGGGTAAATCACGAATTGCTGGAAACCAAGTTAGGCAAACACGTGACGATGTTTGTGGGAATCATCGAGCCGCAAACCCGCCAGTTAACTTATGCCGTAGGCGCGCATTTTCCGATGCCCATTCTGTGTGGTGGCGGTCGGGTGGAATACCTCGAAGGCTCCGGGATGCCCGTCGGGTTGTTCGACAACGCGGAATTCAACCAATATACCATCGAATTGCCGGAAAACTTCAGTCTGGTGATATTTTCTGATGGTGTACACGAGATTTTAAATGATAAAACGCTCACACAAAAAGAGGCGAGATTGCTTGAACTTATCGCCAAAGAGGGTCAGACTATAGCCCTTCTTGGTAAAGGGCTGAATCTGTCCGGATTATCCGATTTGCCCGATGATATTGCTATTTTAACCTTAACGGAAACGAAGTTCGGTGATGCCTAAGTTCAAGATTCTTCAGGCGGAAGTAGATGGAATCTACGTTTTGAAGTTTGTTGGGGAAATACGCCTCAATCTGTGTATGACGCTGGAGCAATTGATTGACGGGATGTTGTCAAACCCCGAGTATAAGGCTGTTGTGATTGACCTGACAGAAACGGAGATCGTAGACAGCACAACGCTTGGCCTCCTGGCGAAGATCGCCGTCGCAGCAAAGCAAAAAAACGGCATCATTCCAACCATCATTTCCACCAATGAAGATGTCACCCGCATTGTCAAAAGCATGGGATTCGACCGAATTTTTCTGATTCTCAGTGCGCCTGCCTGCAATGTTGAACAGCTGAAAGAAATACCGTTGCTGGATTCTACCGAAAATGAAGTTCGGTTGAATGTCATCCAGGCTCACCGTGTGCTGATGAATCTCAATCAAACCAATCAGGAAGAATTTAAAGACCTGGTTGCTGCTTTGGAGAATGAGCCTGATTGATCTTGGGGGACGCTTCTCGCAGCACTTTCAACTGAAACGAGCCTTTCTAGATGAATACTAAAAGTGAACTGACCACCCGGGTTTGCGTACTTGGCGGGGGAAGTTTTGGCACAGTCATCGCCAACATCGCCGCTGAGAATGCTCACGCAGTCACCTTATGGATGCGTGATGAAAACGCGGCAGAGTTAATTAATACATCCAAAGAGAACAGTCGGTACATGCCCGGTTATCGACTGTCTGATAACTTGGCGGCAACCTCCGATCTTCAAACGGTGGCGAGCTGTGAGATCATTTTTTTCTCGATTCCCGGAAAGTCATTTCGAGACGTGTGTGAACAGGTCAAACCGCTGATTCAAAGCGATAAAATCCTTGTGAGCACGACCAAAGGTGTCGAGCCCGAATCCTTTCACCTCATGAGTGAAATACTCACCGAATTCTTTCCAGAGAACCCCATTGGTGTTCTCAGTGGCCCCAATCTTGCGAAAGAGATCGGTTTACACCAGCTTTCGGCAACGGTTATTGCAAGTCGAAGTTCTGAGGTAAGAAGTCAAATACAAAATGTGCTTGGCTCGGCGTCGTTCCGGGTATACGCCAACACAGACACTTATGGTGTTGAACTGGGAGGAGCGCTTAAAAATATTTATGCAATTATCCTGGGAATGGCCGCTGCATTGGAAATGGGCGAAAACACGAAAGCGATGTTGATTACCCGCAGTTTGGCGGAAATGAGTCGGTTTGCGGAAAAAATGGGCGCCAACCCACTGACATTCTTAGGGCTCGCAGGGGTGGGTGATTTGATTGTGACCTGCCTCTCCCCCCTGAGTCGGAATTTCAGAGTAGGGTTTGCGCTGGGAAAAGGCACGCCACTCGACGAAGCAGTTAATGCACTTGGCGAAGTGGCCGAAGGCGTGAATACGGTCAAACAGGTCAAGCGGATGGCTGATGACAAAGAGATCTATATGCCTCTTGTCAGCGGGTTGTATGCGATCATGTTTGAAGGTAAAAAGATTCCGGAAGTGGTTTCTACCTTGATGTTGGGCCAGCAGAGTACTGATGTAGAGTTCGTTCTTTCTCGCGAGGATCATCTGGAAAGTAGCGGCAGTGAAGATGGATAAAGTGTTGTTTATTGTCCGTCATGGCGAGGCGGAACCACGAGCGAAAACAGACTTTGATCGCCAGCTCACAGCTTCCGGCCAAACATCCGTTCAAGCGCTTGGGGACCGCTTATCTCAGCGCTTGAATTTCTTGAAGGAAAAGTACCTCAAGGAAACACATTCATCCCGAGCCATGTCGGCCGTTGTGATTGCCAGCCCTTATGTTCGGGCGCAACAGACGGCTTCGATCTTAGCGCAGACCACGTCATTAAAAGTCCAGACCTTTGATCAGGTTACTCCGGACGACAATGCGGAGCAGGCGCTACTGGAGCTACACGAAATTATTCCTTCTGAGTGTGATTGCGTCGTTTTGGTGTCTCATATGCCATTTGTCGGGAGTTTGCTGGGGCAAATCACTGCGAATTCAGATTGGGCTGGCCGTGGCTTCATGACCGCCGAATGTATAGAGCTCGCCTGCTCAGAATTTCTTCCGGGGTGTGGGAGTGAAGTGGGTGTTGTGTAACCTGTAGATCTGCAATCTGGGAAGGCCAGCCGTTATTCTACGATTTCGAAAACGCGTTTACCTGTGTCACGGCTTCAGTAAGCCGCTCATCCGGTGTATGAAAGTGAGGAGAGAATCGAATCCCGCCGCCCCGATGTGCGCAGATTACGTTACAGGCCATCAAGTGTCGGTAGAGCGCTGCGGTATCCACACCATCCACACGAAAAGTCACGATGCCCGCGCGAAGGTGAGCATCCTCCGGAGAGAGGATGGTACATCCGGGTATCGTTTTCAGCGCATCGATGAGTATTTGTACTTTTTTGGACACCAGGATTTCGATCTGGGAGATACCAATGTTCAGCAGCTCCGTGAGGCTGTGATTAAGTGCATGGGCGCATAACAGGTTAGGGCTGCCACATTCAAAACGTTTGGCATCTTGGGCAGGTTCCCATTCTTTTTTGTCATAATTGCCACGTTCTTTCACCATGTGCCAGCCATATTCCGTGAGCGCCAGTTGTGTGACGAGCGGCTGGCGGATATACAGCACCCCCAATCCTTCGGGGCCTAACAACCACTTGTGCCCATCCGCGACAATAAAGTCCGATTGAATGTGCTGACAGTCCATCGGGATTACTCCAAGACTCTGGATGGCATCAACACAAAAAAGGGTGTTCGTCGCCTTACATTTGGCCCCGATAGCCGCAAGCGCTAACCGAAGGCCGGAGGCATACTGAACGGCACTGACTGACACGAGTTTCGTTTTTGCTGAAATCGCGCTACACAGGCGCTCTGAGGCCGTGGCGAAGTCACTGACATCGACCTCGGTCACTGTCACGCCCCTATTTGAAAGTGCCTCCCAAACGATTCGATTGGACGGGAATTCCTGGTTGGTGATGACAATTTCATCCCCAGCCTCCCATTCGATTCCGGAAGCGATAAAAGACAGCCCCTCTGAGGTGTTTTTCACCAACGCGATTTCTTCGGTCGACTGTGCATTGAGCAGTTGCCTGAGATTTTCACGCAGATGAGCGTCCGTCTGTAACCAGCGTGGATAGTGCGTCGCCCCATACTTGGCAGATTCCTCGGCAAATTGCTTCACGGTATCGGCCGTACCTGCAGACCAGGGCGCGACAGCAGCATGATTTAGGTAGCACACATGGTCATTGACCGGAAAGAGTATCTGATCCTTAGTCTGTGTCATGGCGTGTCTGCTCCCTTAGGCGGCATGGTTTGAATTGAAAATGGCTGAGAATCGCTACCGGCATAGAGGGTCATATGCGGGAACGGGATTTCGATGCGTTTTTCATCGAATGCCAACTTAACTTTTTCCAGGATTTCATGCTTAAAATTCAGCAGTTCTGCATTTTTCGTCCAGAGTGAGAACTGAAATTCGACGGCAGATTCGGCAAACCGGGTGATCACACAAATGGGTTCGGGGAAGTCGAGACAACTCGGATGTTTTTTGGCGACGTCCAACAAGAGCTGGCGTACATTTACGACATCTTCTTTATAGGCGACCCCAATGGTTATGTCCACGCGGCGTATTTGAAAACGGCTTTTGTTGGTCAGTTTGGTCTTTATGATGGACTCGTTCGGGATGCGAACAAACTGGTTGTCAAACGTACGCAGTTTTATGGATAACAGGTCAATGGAGATGACTTCTCCGATGGAACCGTCGACTTCTATGGTGTCTCCAATCTGAAACGGCTTTTCTCCTAAAAGAAAGAGTCCGCTAATCAAATTCGATGCGGATGTTTGTGATGCAAAACCCACGGCGACCGATAAAATGCCTGCAGCTCCCAGGAGGACGCTGAGTTTGAAGCCCAGTTCACGCAGGGCAGAAACAAAGAACAGACCAAAGACGACGTAAAACACTAGGCGCTTCAAAATGCGCAGCTGGTGTAAGCCAAGATACGCACGGGAAACGCCTTCGAATAACCCACTGGCCATTTTGGCCAACCCATAACCCAGAATTACATAAACTGCTGCTCTGGCCCAGGAAAAAAGAGTCAGTGAATCGACAAACTGGCTGAATGAAAAGTCGGTGATAGAGTCCAAGGTCTGCGTGCCTTTTAGTTTTCGTTCTATTACATGGAAACTGTACTAGCCAAACAGTACTGAAACGGCCTTTGCAATATGGCTACTGTGAATCTGCTGTCTGGGGGCTGAAACAAGGGTGGCATGACCGGCAAAGCTTGGTGCACCGGGCATGACCTTGATATTTGCTTTGTCCAATTCTTTCTCCCGGCAGCACCGAATACGCTCGGTCCACAGATTCCCTGTGTCATCCGCATAGATCGAGCAGTGCGGCAGCGAAATGCTGAAACGTTCGAGATACAGATTATCCTGGCCGAGATTCTGGATCTCCACCGGCGTAATCACGCGATCTTTCCTCAGAGGCAAGAGCTCCAGAGTCAAGCGCCCGGTGGACGCTCCAGCATAGCAGAGTTCGCCACTCATCCGATCCTTACCGATCCACGTGTCTGAAGGAACGGACACGGGGATGTCAGACAGGGTTTTACGGTCATCATCTACGAGTACCTGAACCCAGATGGGTGTACTGACAAAGATGGTTGAAACCGTGGATGGCGCCAGATTAATGGGAATGTGGGGGCGAATGACAAAGGGCTTGTCTCCGGCTTTCGGTACAAAACGCACAAAATTGTTGCGACTGTTCAGAATGCGGCGTTCAAGTTTAATATTGGGCAGTGGCGTGTAGGACCCGGGTTGGGGGAGCAGTTCAGTTACCCTTTCGGCAGGTTCATGAGTAATCTCGTGTCGGCTGTCCGGTATAGAATCTTCTTCTTTAAAGCGTCGATATTCGCATTGCCACTCATGTTTCAGATGGCGTACGGTTAAACGAATGCCGGGCAAGGTAAGTGTGCTTTGCCGGTCTTCGCTTAACTCGAATCCATTCCACCAGATCTCAGACAACGTGTTTTCCTTTCCAAGTCGAATTGTTTAACTGATCAGAACTAAACATTAATCAGAACTATACATTGATCAGTCGTTCAGTCATTTCTACCGGGCGATGAATGCCCTGAATAGCGCTCAAAACCATGTCAATTTCCTGAGTGCGCGTATTGTCTTTGTGGTAGCAAGCGAATACTTGCCGGGAAATAACCGGCGCACCATTGACCAGATGGAGTGTACTTCCCAATAATCGCTCAACCATTTGGTGAGGGAGATAAGCACTGCCCCCGTGTTCGAGTATAAACTCCAGGGCGATCCTCGCCAGTGTGGTGTGCAGTACCGGAGGTGCGGTATCCGGAAAGTGTTGAGAATAACTGATCTGAAAGGATATTCCCCAATTCACCGAAACAAAACGACGATTGATGGCTTCTTCCACACGTTGGTCCGGCTTTGAGCTCACCAGGACAAGATCTGCCGGTACCACAGGCTCTGACACCAGTTCAGCCAGTTTCGCAGGTTCGAAAAGTAGTGCGAAATCCAGCGTGCGCTCCATGAGGTGCCGAACCAGTGCAGGTTGACTCAGTGCTTCTGCCCGCAGCGCTAACTCCGGGTGACTTGCGTGTACCAATGACAGTGTTTGTTGGAGAATCATGTCCCACAGTCCACTGGTCGCCCCCATTGCAAATACCTGTTTCTGCTTTTTCTTCAGTGCAACATCCTGCTGGGCTCGGTCCCACGCGAGCAGAATGGTTTCAGCATGAGGGATTAATCGCTCTCCGGTGATGGTGAGTTGCAGGTTATTTCGGAAGCGCGTGAACAAGGGGCCACCGAGAATGTTTTCCAGTTGTTTGATTCGCGCGCTCACAGCCGCTTGTGTGAGGTAGAGGTTTTCGGCCGCTTTTCCAAAGTGGCGGGTGTTTTTTACTTCCAGAAACGTTTTAAGAAGTTCGGTGTCCATGAAGTCGCTTTTATTATGAGTTCAGTGCACATCTTACGGCACTTTTCAGTTGAATTGAAATCCCGATGCCTCCGTGTTGATAGTAATCGAATGTATCAATAATCAGCTGGAGGAAAGGATCGCCTGTTTCGGGTAAGACGATGGAGGCATTCAATTCGTCACACAGATTTCTGCCAAACTCGGAAAGTGCTCGGTACACATCATACGTCGCACGGCTTCCAAGAGCATGCTTGAGCGTTTCCATGGGGAGTGCGTACTTCGGGCTTCGAGCGAGCAATAAAATCATAGTGTTTTTATTGGCTGATAAACCGGAGAGCGCTTTTGTACAGGCCTGTCGGAGGTCCTCGCTGGAAATCTCTGCGAGGGAAAGCGGGCGCTGCAGCGCATAGTATTGGTCAATCTGCTTTCTGGATAGCTCGATCAGGGAATGCTCGCTATTGGCAGTACACTGTTGGAGCATTTGGCCGCCTTTGGTAATCACCGCGTGGTATAGCGTGGGAGCGGACTGAATGGCGGAAATCGAAAAACAACGGTAGATGTCCAGCTGGGTCTCTGGCAGCGTGAGCAGGGGAGCCTGAGTCATGTGTGTCTCTTAACAATCGGATTATTTGATTTCGAGGCTCATTATGCAATGTACGACTATGCTGATAAATCAACTATTCTTTGTAGTAACGACAAAATGGTTTTGTTTCACAAAAACTGTCGAGAGTTACATCATTAACTCGTGAGGGGCCTGGCACGCCTGAAATTCATTTAAAAAAGTACAGGAAGAAAAATGCGAGTAGCAATACTATCTAGAAACCCCAACCTCTATTCAACACGACGCTTGAAGGAGGCTGGTGAAGCCTTGGGGCACGAGGTGGATATCATTGATACATTGCACTGTTACATGGATATTACCAGCAGCAAACCTGCTGTGCGATACAATGGTGAACCCTTGCCGCGCTACGATGCAATTATTCCCCGAATTGGCGCATCGGTAACGTTTTATGGCACCGCTGTTGTTCGTCAGTTTGAAATGATGGGCACCTTTTCAATCAATGAGTCTGTCGCTATCAGTCGATCCCGGGACAAACTGCGCTCACTTCAGCTTCTTTCCCGCAAAGGTATCGGGCTGCCGCGTACAGGATTTGCCCACCACCCGGACAATATCAAGGACTTGCTCAAAAATGTGGGTGGAGCGCCAGTCGTCATTAAACTGCTGGAAGGTACGCAAGGAATAGGGGTTGTGTTGGCAGACACCAACAAGAACGCGGAAAGTATTATCGAAGCGTTTATGGGGTTAAAGGCAAACATTCTCGTACAGGAGTTCATTAAAGAAGCCGGTGGTGCGGATATTCGCTGTCTTGTGGTGGGAGATAAAGTTGTCGCGGCGATGAAGCGTCAGGCCGCAGAAGGGGAGTTTCGTTCCAACCTGCACCGTGGTGGCACAGCTCAGATTGTTAAGCTTACGCCTGCAGAGCGGCAGTGTGCGGTTTCTGCTGCCAAGACCATGGGGCTGGCCATGTGTGGGGTGGATATTCTGCGCTCAGCGCATGGCCCCGTGGTCATGGAGGTCAACTCATCCCCCGGGTTGGAAGGCATAGAAACAGCAACGAAAAAAGATGTCGCCAAACTGGTGTTTCAATACATCGAGAAAAATGCCAAACCGAATCAGACCCGAACGAAAGGTAAGGGGTGATCAGAAAGGTGAAAGCGAGCCGGAGTCGAGTATGGTCACTCTTCTCCCGTGGATTCAGATCGAGTCGATAAACTTTAATACATTACGAGACAAATCGAGTATATGGCAAAGAACCTGTTCGAGATTGCGGGTGAAACGGTTGCTCCCGGCGAAACTAAAAAAATTGAATTACCCACCGTCAGCCTTTACACCGACACCAGCATGTCCATACCAGTGTTTGTGAAGCGCGGGAAAAGGTCCGGACCAACGTTGTTTGTCAGTGCCGCCATCCATGGAGATGAGCTTAATGGCATTGAAATTATCGGCCGCATTATCAACAGCAAGACAATTCGCTCGGTCAAAGGCACATTGGTGCTGGTACCCTTTGTGAATGGCTATGGCGTTCTAAACCAAAGCCGGTATTTGCCGGACCGCCGTGACTTGAACCGGTCCTTCCCAGGCTCCAAAAAAGGTTCGCTGGCGGGGCGCATGGCTAATCTGTTTCTCAAAGAAATTGTCGAAAAGTGTGATTATGGTATCGACTTGCACACCGGGGCGATTCACCGAACCAATCTACCTCAAATTCGGGCGAATTTGGACGATGAGGAGACCTTGGAGATGGCGAAAGCGTTCGGCGTGCCGGTGCTGATCAACTCAAACTTGAGGGATGGCTCATTACGTGAAAGCGCGGCCAATCAGGGGGCAAAAATTCTGTTGTACGAAGCCGGGGAAGCTCTGCGCTTTGATGAAATCAGCATACGAGCGGGCGTCAACGGGGTCATCAATGTGATGCGCCATCTTGGCATGCTGGCCAGACGGCGTTCCAAGCCCAGTATGGTTGAGCCGTTTGTGGCCCGACAAAGCGGCTGGGTACGTGCCACGGACAGTGGTTTTGTTACGCATGTTAAAAAGCTGGGCGATTATGTCGAGAAAGGGGACGTGCTCGCCGTGATCAAGGATCCCTTTGGGCAGGTGCTGGACTCTGTGTTGAGTAATGCAAAAGGTATCGTCATTGGGAAGCAGAATATTCCCTTGGCCCAGGAAGGTGAGGCGATGTACCATATTGCGTATTTCCGCAGACCGGATGATGTCGCGGAACACATTGAAATTATGCATGATGATTTGAATTCTGAAGACGCGGATATGTTAAATGGGTTAACGATGTCCTAGCACAGCTTAAATTGGGGGAACTCGTGCAGAAATGGCAGAATAAAGTCGTAGTGGGTGCGTTGGAGGTATGTGACCTGCCCGAATTTGATATCAGAAATTTGAACATTCGAGTGGACACCGGGGCTCAAACGTCCTCACTTCATGTGGATAACCTTGAGGAGTTTGATTTCGATGGCGAACTCTGGGTGAGTTTTGACATTCACCCGGATATTCATAATGTGGATCAGCTCGTGCCATGCAAAGCCAAAGTAAGCGACAAACGACGCGTAAAAAGCTCAAACGCGACCAAGGAAAAACGGTATGTGGTCAGTACACAGATCGAAATGGCCGGCCAGCGCTGGAGTATAGAGCTGACATTAACTGATCGTTCAGGGATGACCTACCTGATGTTGCTTGGTCGGCAGGCCATGGCGGGCAAAGTGGTTGTCGATCCGGATCAGGAATATATGCTGGGTACCAGCCATTAAAAAATATTGTCGTCATTATCAAATTATTTCGTTGTTCTCATGACGCACTTTTAACCATAATCGCCCCTTCTTATTTGAGGAGGGGTTATGGTTAAAAGCGCTTCATTATTGATTGTGTGTCTACTCTCGCTTCTTGCCGTCGAAGCAAAAGCAAACGAAGAAGCGGCCCGCAGTTATTGTGAGTCAACGGCAGAGTCTGCCGCCACCGAGCAGGAACGTACCGCGCTTATCAATGATTGCCTGGAAGGACTCACTGATCAAGCGGACAACAATCAGTTAGACTCCTGTTATGCGGAAGTGCAGCAAAAGATAGAAGCCATCACTGCCGCCGATCCAAATCAATCTTTTGACTACGATGAAATGCTGGCCCAATGTTTTGCCAGCGCTTCTGGCGATTGAAGAACATGGCAATGGAAATAGGTTTCCCGGGAACGCCACTCCCTCAGTCCAATGAGGTGATCAATCTCACCCTGTTTGAAGAGATTGCTGCCAGCATTGAAGAGTGCGGTTACTTTGTTCGCCGCAATGCATTACCCGTTGATGTGATAAACAGCTTGAAAGGCCATGCGAATGTCCATGTCCACGATTACCACCTCGCAAGTGTGGGTCGAGGAAAAGACAATGTTCATGCCACGGAAATCCGAAGTGACAAAGTGGCTTGGCTCGTGGAGTCGAACCCTCAACTTACCGAATGGTTCACATGGACCAGAGAACTGAAACAACAGCTGAATCGAAGTCTCTTTCTTGGGCTGTTTTCTTTTGAATGTCACTTGGCGCGGTATGAATACGGCGATTTTTACAAAAAGCATGTCGACGCTTTCCGTGGGGAGGCCAATCGCATTTTAACGCTGGTAACCTATCTCAACGACCATTGGACAGACGAGCAGGGCGGTCAGTTGGTGTTATATGCTGAAGATGGCAAAACAAAGCTTGAAACGATAAACCCTGAGGCGGGTACGGTTGTTATTTTCCTCAGCGAAGAGTTTCCGCACGAAGTGCTTCCAAGTTTCACCATACGGCACAGTGTGGCTGGTTGGTTTCGACTGAACTCGTCGGTATCACACAGAGTAGATCCCCCTCGCTAACAGGTACCGATTCCGGCAACTTGCCTACTTACAGTTTTTCAACGCTTCGTTTATCCTTCATCTCATCTGATGTCAAAACTAAGGTGAGTTGATGGATAACGCGATACTTAAACTGACAAACCTGCTTCAAAAGGTTGCATTGAAAGAGTCGCCTGCAGAGCAGATGCGACTCATCGTAGACACCGTTATCGACCTGATCAATGTGGATGTGTGTAGTTTGTATCGAATGCAGGAGGACGGCTCTTTGCATTTGGTGGCGTCCTTTGGCTTGAGAATGACGGAAAATGTGGTCATACCACCTGGACTGGGTATTGCAGGTGAAGTGGTTAAGTTGCGTCATTCGGTGAATTTGGATAACGCCGAAGATCATCCGGGATATTTTTACATTCCACAAACCAAAGAAGAGCGTTATCACGGCTACTGTGGTGTTCCCTTGGTCTATCTGGGGCAGGTGATCGGTGTTTTGGTAGTTCAGAGTTTGAAAAAGGGAAAGCTCAGCACGGACGTGGAAGCTTTTCTTGTCACGTTGGCGAGCCAGCTTGCGATGATTCTTGGGGTGTTACCATCGGTCGCCATCGCAGCCCAAACACGTAATATTCGCAAAATCGGTGTAAAAGCCTCTTCCGGCGTGGCCATCGGGCGCGTGAAATTTTGTGCGACTGAAGAGTTTGACCTTCAAAATGTCGTGGACGAGGGCTGTGAAGATGTTGTTTGTGCCCTGCAGGAGTGGCAGGAACTGATCAAGCTGGTCTCTGAGGATATCAAAAACAAGCAATTGGACCTTGGCGACGAACTTTCCGCCGAAGTGTCCGGTATCTTTGATGCGTACACGTACTTCCTGTCTGATCCTGCTTTCAGTGAAAAGGTCGAGTCCAAAATTCGAGCCGGGGGCTCCCTGCCTGCCGCGTTAAAGAGCAGTGTACAATATTTTTCTGACGCGTTTCGCGCGATGGATGATGCCTATTTGCGAGCCCGATTCGAAGATGTGGAACAGTTAGGGAACAAGTTGTACCTGACCTGGAAGCTCAGAAATGCAAAGAGCACGGTTGCGCTCACAGCCAAAGACATGGTCGTGCTGGTCGGCAAACATGTCAGCGTTTTTGACGTAGCAAGCATACCGGTGAAGAAATTGGCGGGGATCGTCAGTTATGAGGGGACGTCCCTGTCTCATTCCGCTGTGCTTGCCAATGCATTGGGTATCCCCGCCGTAATGGGAACAGGTACAATTCAAAACCTGCAGGCAGGTGATGAAATCATCGTGGATGGCAATACCGGTAAAGTCATTCTTTTTCCTACGTCTACGCTCGTTTCGGAATATCGCCAGATTCAAACAAAAGCGCGGCGTTTGAAGAAGCAACTCAGTGCGCTAAAAGACGAGCCGGCAATTACCCTGGATGGCCACCGGGTTGTGTTGCTGGCGAATACGGGGTTGCATGCAGATTTGTCCCCAGGGCTGGAAAATGGCGCAGAGGGCATCGGTTTATATCGTACGGAAGTGTTGTTTATGTCCCGCAGTAGCTTTCCAAGTGAAAGTGATCAAATAGAAAGCTATCGCACGGTCCTGGATGCGTATCAAAGTAAACCTGTCTACATGCGTACGCTCGATGTCGGCGGTGACAAACCTCTGCCTTACTTTCAGTTTACTGATGAAGAAAATCCCGCCTTGGGTTGGCGGGGCGTGAGGTTTACCTTAGATAATATTCAGCTGCTCATGACACAGGTGCGAGCGATGCTTGTGGCTGCGGGCAACCGTCAGGACCTGCACATCATCGTCCCTATGGTAACATCGACCGAAGAAATTAAAGGTTTTCGACAACTGGTCTCCGATGCCTGTGAGCAGCTGGCTCAGGAAAACATTACTCATCAGAGGCCAAAGATTGGCATTATGATTGAGGTGCCTGCAGCCATTTCGCAGCTACCGCTCTGGAGTAATGATATCGACTTTGTGTCTATTGGGAGTAACGATTTAAGTCAATATCTGTTGGCCCTGGATCGAAACAACCGTCGCGTTGCAAACCGGTATGATCCGGTGCATCCTGCCATCCTCCAGGAGATTCATCGAATCTGTGACTCTGCCAAGTCGTTGAATATGCCCCTGAGTCTGTGTGGTGAAATGGCGAATGACCCGGTATCTGTATTCATTCTGTTGGGATTTGGTGTGCGGCAGTTGAGTTTAAACTCCTCCCATATTCCAGAAATCAAAGCGTTGATTCGCTCAGTGCCAGTGAAAGAGGCCGAATTGACTGCACAGCGTTGCCTAAAGCTAAATACCGTCGAACAAATCCGGCAAACGGTAGTGGAAAAGCTGCGTAGCTTAGGACTGGATGAAATGCTTGGCTAATCAGACCATATCGACCAGCTCAGCGTGTTACAATACGCATATAGAAACCTTAAAGAATGACTATGCCCATGAATTATCTGCCGATTGACTACATAGAACCCGTTTTCAGGCCTCCGTCAGAGGCGCGCTCTCTGATCCTACAGGTGACCAACGGGTGTTCGTACAATCAGTGTACCTTTTGCGAGATGTATACCGCGCCCCAAAAAAAGTTCAGGCCGAAACCATTTGCGCAGATTGAAGAGGAAATCAAGCAGGTGGCTGAGGCGTCACCGGGTATACAGCGATTTTTCCTCGCCGATGGTGATGCCATGACATTGTCGTCGCGCAGGCTCAACGAAATACTGGTGTGTATTAATCAACATTTTCCCAACGTTGAGCGGGTCACCGCGTATTGTTTGCCGAGAAATGTCGGCAAGAAGTCGGTTGAAGAGTTGAAAGCACTTCGGGCGTTAGGCTTGACGATGGTTTATGTAGGCTGCGAATCAGGCGATGATGAAGTGCTGCGGCTGGTTAAAAAAGGAGAAACGTTCGAATCATCGAAATCGGCCTTGCTCAAACTCAAGGCTGCAGGAATCAAGTCGTCGGTGATGATTCTCAACGGCTTGGGTGGCATGCGCTATTCGGAGCAGCACGCGATTAACAGTGCCAAACTGATGAACGAAACTCAGCCTGAGTTTGTCTCGACATTGGTTGTGTCATTTCCGATGGGTGACGAGCGCTTCAGGGAGGGATTTGAAGGAACCTTTGAGCCCCTGACTCAGATGGCGCTATTCACTGAAATTCGCGCGCTCATTGAACATTTTGAATTGGAAAATACGGTCTTTCGCTCCGATCATGCGTCGAACTATCTTGTGCTTAAAGGGACCTTGGGCCAGGACAAGGAGGCATTATTGGCCACGGTAGATCAGGCGATCAATCGGCCGGGAACCATTCCACTCAGACAGGAGTGGCAAAGAGGGTTGTAAGCTTGTGATCGCGTGAGTTGAGGAGAAAAGCCAGTGAAGAATGATATCGAGGGTGTTGTTGCAGAAATCCGTTCACAGTACGATCTGCAAGAAAATCAACTCCCGCCCGTCCATCTATGGAATCCGCCTTTAAGCGGGGATATTGACATTGAAATCAAGCGATCCGGTGAGTGGTGGTATCAAGGCGAACCCATAAAACGCCAGCAAATCGCCAATTTGTTTTCTACCATTCTGAAAATGGAAGAGGACGATTATTTTCTGGTTACCCCCAACGAAAAATGGCGAATTCAAGTAGAGTGTGTTCCTTTCCTGATCTCCGGCATGGAAGAAGAAGGTGAGGGGCGTTCCCGTATTATTGTGTTTACGACACTCACTGGCGACTGTTTTGCGCTGGACAAAAATCATCCCATTCAGTTCAGCGGCCAGGCTGAGGATCGTGTCCCCATTGTTGTTGTAAGGGGAAGCCTCACAGGATTGCTCTCTCGACCGGTGTATTATCGGCTGGCAGAGCTTGCGGAAACGGTAAGCTTAAACGGGGAGACCCAGTTGGGTGTTTATAGTGCCAATACGTTCTTTGCTTTGGAATAGTCGACAGAGAAAGAGCAGTGCATTAAATTAAAAAACCGGAGGTGAACTCCGGTTTTTGATGAGAGGCTGTTACATGTTGGGATAGTTCGGGCCACCACCACCCTCTGGTGTCACCCAGGTGATGTTCTGTGCCGGATCCTTGATGTCACAGGTCTTACAGTGTACGCAGTTCTGCGCATTAATCTGGAACACCTTACTACCGTCTTCTTTTTCCATCACCTCGTATACGCCAGCCGGGCAATAGCGTTGTGCGGGTTCATCGTACTTCGGCAGGTTCACACCAATGGGAATGCCCGCATCCTTGAGTTTGAGGTGGCAAGGTTGCTCTTCTTCATGGTTCGTATTTGACAGGAATACGGAGCTGAGGCGATCGAACGTCAGTGTATTATCCGGTTTGGGATAGTTGATTTTCTGACATTCTGAAGCTGGTTTCATTTTTGCGTGATCCGGCGTGGTGTCATGCAGTGTGAAGGGCATGCTGCCTCGAAGGATATTTTGCTCAATAAAGGCAATGGCTCCCCCAAGAACGCTGCCGAATTTGTGCAGGGCAGGACCGAAGTTTCTCACGTCGTAGAGTTCCTTATACAGCCAGGACTCTTTGAAGCGCTTCTCGAATGCGACCAGCTCTTCACTGCCTGTCTTGCCCTCTTTCAGGGCTTCAACAACAGTTTCTGCTGCGAGCAGGCCGGACTTCATTGCCGTGTGTGAGCCTTTGATTTTTGCAAAGTTCAGCGTGCCGGCATCACAGCCGAGAATCAAACCACCCGGGAATGTCATCTTGGGCAAACAGTTAAAACCGCCTTTCGCAATTGCACGTGCCCCATAGGAAACGCGCTTACCACCTTCAAGGTACTTTCGCACTTCCGGGTGCGCCTTAAATCGCTGAAATTCTTCAAAGGGGCTGAGATGTGGGTTTTCATAACACAGGTCGGTAATGAGACCGACGACCACCTGATTGTTTTCCATGTGGTAAAGGAATGACCCACCAGACGAGCCGGATTCGCTTAATGGCCAGCCGGAAGTGTGCTGTACCAAGCCTTCCTCATGTTTAGATGGGTCGATATCCCACAGCTCTTTAATGCCGATACCGTAGTGTTGTGGATCTTTGCCTTCTTCCAGCTTGAACTTTTCGAGAAGCTGCTTGCCGAGATGGCCTCGGCACCCTTCTGTGAATAGTGTGTATTTAGCATGCAGTTCCATGCCGGGCATAAAGCTGTCTTTCGGGTTGCCTTCGCGATCGAGCCCCATGTCTCCGGTAGCCACGCCTTTTACACTGCCATCTTCACGGTACAGAATCTCTGCAGCGGCAAATCCTGGATAAACTTCAACTTCCAGCGCTTCCGCCTGTTCTCCAAGCCAGCGACAGAGATTTCCCAGACTGATAATATAGTTGCCGTGATTATGCATTCCGCGTGGAACAAACGCGTTCGGGATTTTGACGGAGGATTCCGGCCCTCTCAACATCAAAATATCATCGCCTTTGACCGGCGTATTGAGAGGTGCCCCCATTTCTTTCCAGTTAGGGAACAATTCATCCAGTGCTCTGGGCTCGAATACGGTTCCTGCCAGGATGTGTGCGCCAACCTCTGAGCCTTTCTCAACCAGACAAACACTGATTTCTTCGCCGGCTTCTTTCGCAAGTTGCTTTATTTTACACGCGGCTGACAAGCCTGCTGGCCCTGCACCTACGATTAGGACGTCAAACTCCATAGATTCGCGTTCCATAATCGATCTCCTCTATCGTTTGTTTAATACTGAAGTGAATGTTCTCTAACCGCAGCCCGAAAAAGCGACAACCAAACTGCAATTGATACGAGAATTAAAGCCGAATACCGTTCAAGCACAAGGAATTCGACGCTGTTCAAAACACGCGACGCATTATACAGAATAATAGCGCTTAGAGTGTACCAGAAAATTGACATCAAACAAACGTTTGTTTGAAAAGTGCTAAAGCATTGAAAAACATATGAATACAGGCAAATAAAAATGAATTTTTGCTGTCAAATGTGGTTTTGTTGGCGCTTCGGCTATTGACCAAAATGAAAATTACGTTCAGTATTATGGCGCTTTTGCATGCCTGGCATGTTCATATTTTGTTCAGTTAGGACAACTTGGGGCCTATTTGACTGGCTTTCCTTACTGCGTAATCACACTCAAACAATGATCTGGCAATGATTGGTTTGAGGTGAGGTGAGGAGGGGCACCAAAAACGGTGTGCCATTTAGTATAGCAGTCGTTTGAAAACACGGTGACATTTACGAACAATGTTATCGCGAAGAGCGCTGTCACTACCGTTCAAAAAGGTCAATTTAAATTCATTGCTTAAAAACGAGGAATCTATGAAGGTTCTGGTCGCTGTTAAAAGAGTTATCGATTATAACGTAAAAGTACGTGTAAAGCCTGACAACACTGGTGTTGATTTGACCAACGTGAAAATGGCTATGAACCCTTTCTGTGAGATCGCTGTTGAAGAAGCAGTTCGATTGAAAGAAAAAGGCGTTGCCACTGAGATCGTTGTTGTTTCTATCGGTCCTAAAACCGCACAGGAACAAATTCGTACAGCGCTTGCGTTGGGCGCAGATCGTGGTATTCACGTTGAAACGGATGAAGATATCCAACCTCTGGCTGCAGCCAAGTTGCTGAAAGCAATTTCTGACAAAGAACAGCCAAACCTGGTAATTCTTGGTAAGCAGTCTATCGATAGTGATAACAACCAAACCGGTCAGATGCTGGCTGCGTTGGCGGGTATGCCTCAAGGTACATTTGCTTCTGAAGTAGGTGTAGAAGGCGATAAAGTCAACGTGACTCGTGAAATAGATGGTGGTTTGATGACTGTGGCTCTGAACCTGCCTGCTGTTGTCACGACCGATTTGCGTTTGAACGAACCACGTTATGCTTCACTGCCGAATATCATGAAGGCGAAGAAGAAGCCGCTTGAAACCCTGTCTACTGCAGATTTGGGTGTTGATGTTGCACCACGCCTGTCCATCGTGAAGGTGGAAAACCCACCAACGCGCCAGGCGGGTATTAAAGTGGGTAGCGTAGATGAGCTGGTCGAAAAACTGAAAAATGAAGCGAAGGTGATTTAATCATGAGCATTTTGGTAATCGCGGATCATGATAATGCATCCATTAAAGGCGCAACTCTGAATGTAATCGCTGCAGCGAAACAAATCGGTGGGGACATCGATGTACTGGTCGCGGGCAGTGGCTGTGGTGCAGCAGGTGAAGCCGCAGCAAAAATCGACGGTGTTGCCAAAGTGCTGGTTGCTGATAATGCAGCCTACGCACATCACCTGGCTGAAAATCTTTCAGGTCTGGTGGTTGAGCTTGGCAAAGGCTACAGCCACATCCTGAGTTCAGCAGGGACCACCGGTAAGGACTTCATGCCTCGTGTAGCGGCACTGTTGGATGTAGCTCAGATTTCTGACATCATCGGTGTTGAAGCGCCTGACACATTTGTGCGTCCTATTTATGCTGGAAACGCCATTGCTACTGTAAAATCAAGCGATGGCATCAAAGTCGTAACCGTACGTAGCACGGGCTTTGATCCTGTGGCAGCCGAAGGTGGTTCTGCGGCAGTTGAAGCCGTTGCTACAGCGGCAGACGCCGGTATTTCTGCATTTGTCAGTGAAGAAATCGCTAAGTCTGATCGTCCGGAACTGACCAGCGCTGCTATCGTGATTTCTGGTGGCCGAGGTATGCAGAATGGTGATAACTTCAAACTGCTTGAAGCGGTTGCTGATAAGCTGGGAGCAGCGGTTGGCGCTTCCCGTGCTGCGGTTGACGCGGGCTTTGTACCCAATGATATGCAGGTAGGTCAAACGGGTAAAATCGTTGCACCTCAGTTGTACATCGCGGTTGGTATTTCCGGCGCAATTCAGCACCTTGCTGGTATGTCCGACAGTAAAGTCATTGTGGCCATCAACAAAGACGAAGAAGCCCCAATTTTCCAGGTTGCAGATTACGGTCTGGTTGCAGACTTGTTTGAAGCGCTTCCTGAGCTTGAGCAAAAGCTGTAATTTGAGCTAAAACAGTAAATTGTTGCTTGCTTGTCAAAGCCGGTTAACCACTAGTCATAGACTGCTAATTAACCGGCTTTTTGTTTTGTACTAATATTGTAGGCAAACGCCACTTCCCGAATTCTTCTTCGTATCCTTTCCCCTCTTTCAGTGTCATTAGCTATACTTATTTTTAACCAATTGATCTTCTTATCACGCTAACTGCCCTGAACGGCAGAGATACATAATGTTCTCATGTTAAAAAAGCTTACCATATTCGGGATTTTATGTTTTTTAACCTATGGCCTGTGGGTTAGCCCAAATTTCACGGATATCTCCGCGGGTGTTGCCATTTTTCTGTTTGGCATGCTTTTCCTCGAGCAGGGCTTTAAATCATTCACCGGTGGTGTATTGGAAAGCCTGTTAAAAAACAGTACCGACACGCTCCCCAAAAGCCTGTTGTTCGGCACGGTGTCGACCACATTGATGCAGTCCAGTTCGCTGGTTTCTGTGATTACCATTTCATTTTTAAGCGCGGGTTTAATCGATTTACTGGCAGGTATCGGCATTATTTTTGGCGCAAACCTGGGAACCACAACCGGTGCCTGGTTGATCGCCGGGTTAGGCTTGAAGGTGAAAATCTCATCCTATGCGATGCCCATGTTGGTTTTCGGTATATTGTGCGTGTTCCAGAAGTCCCGCTACATCAAGGGATGCGGGTACATTCTCGCCGGGCTTGGTTTTCTTTTTCTTGGTATTCACTTCATGAAGGTAGGGTTTGAAGCCTTTCGTGATGACATTGATTTAAGCCAGTATACTGTTGGCGGCTACGCCGGCGTTTTTCTCTTCAGCGGCATAGGCATCCTGGCAACGGTTATCATGCAGTCCAGCCATGCCACTCTGGTGTTGATCATTACCGCATTGTCAGCGGGTCAGATTAGTTATGATAATGCGCTGGCTTTGGCAATCGGCGCTAACGTTGGTACGACCATTACTGCCATCATTGGCGCGCTCAGTGCCAATGAGCAGGGAAAAAGGCTGGCTGGGGCGCATTTACTTTTCAATCTGGTGACCGGGCTCATCGCCATCGGTTTTATCCATCAGTTTGTGTTTGCTGTTGATTGGCTAGGGAACCGACTGGGCATTCAAGATCAGGATTACACCTTAAAGTTGGCGTTATTTCATACGCTGTTTAATTTGCTGGGTATCCTTGTCATGTTGCCGTTTATCAAACTGATAGCGCATATGTTGGAAAAGCTGATCACCGGAAAAGCGAATTCTGTATCTGCGCCAAAGTATTTATATGGTTCGGCTTTGGATTTTCCGGATACCGCCGTTGAAGCCGTACGGAATGAAACGATCCATGTGTTTCAGAATGCTTTCACGATCATCAGCAGGGGGTTGTGTATTCAGCCCGAGTATGTGAAACAGGATATACCGGTTGAGCAGGTGGTGTACGACGCTAACAAGCCAAACGAGTATGATTTGGAAGAAGAATATGAAAACCATGTGAAGAGCTTATACGGGGAGGTGGTCCTGTTCGTTTCCAAGGTGCCTTTCAACTGGGAGGAGCATCAAGCTGGACGGTTACATTGGTTTCGATCCGCAAACCAGAACGTGGTGGACGCAGTTAAAGCCACCAAGCATTTGCGCACGAATCTATTGAAGTCAATAAGTTCACAAAATGTTCATGCCAGGCACTTGTATAATTCCATGAGAATTCAAATAATTACAATATTACGAGAGTTGTATCATGCCGCAGAAACGCATGATACGGAATCGTCACTGCTTTCAATGGATGCGCTGAAATTGATCACTAAGGATATGGATAAGGAACGCCAGCAACAAGTCGCCGAATGGTTAAGGAAGGGCTTGATCACCCCGGCAATCGGGACGTCTGTGTTGAATGATTGTGCGTATACGTTGGAAGTGTGTCGAAGTTTGATTTCATATGGCGAAACTGTCTTTATCGGTAAGGATTCGGAAAAAGCGTCACTAGAACGCGAGGTCGCTTTGGACCCATCCGAAATCCACGTAATCAGTCAAAACAGGTAATGCGGTATGAAAAAGAAAATCATCGATCAGATTAAAAGCTTGTTTGGCAATGGTTTCCGTAAGAAATTGAAACAAACAGAGACCTACGAAGAGTTAAAGAAAGAGTTGCGGAAAAAGGCGGCAAAATTGGAAGACCGTCTCAAGCACACCAAATCCAAATCTGAGAAGAAATTGATTGCGAAAAAACTCGAAGTGTTACAAGCACAACTCATAAAAATTGACGAAAAATTGAGTGAGTGATCGCAACACCATTCTATGGGGGCAGCGAAACCTTTATTCCTGCTAGGTTGTCAGCTCCGCCAAGTTTGAAAAATAGTCGAGTGCCTGTGGATTTGCCAAGGCATCTTTGTTCTTTACCGGCTCATTGTGAATGATGTTTCTGATGGCCAATTCAACTATCTTGCCGCTGATGGTTCTGGGGATATCCGGAACCTGAAGTATTTTTGCCGGGACATGCCTGGGCGTTGCTCCAAGCTTGATGGCCTGTTTAATAGATTCTATGAGCTTGCTGTCCAGTGATACACCTTCTCTGAGTTTTACGAAGAGTATGATTCGCACATCGTCCTGCCATTGCTGGCCTACCGCTACTGACTCAAGCACTTCTTCCACTTTTTCCACTTGACGATAAATTTCCGCCGTACCAATGCGTACGCCGCCAGGATTTAATACCGCATCGGATCGACCGTGGATGATGATTCCTTGTTGTGTTTCGTGTGCGATAAACTCGCCATAGTCGCCATGCGCCCAAATATTGGGGTAGGTGTCAAAGTAGGCATGATGATACTTCTCACCCGTGGGATCATTCCAGAAGCCCGTTGGCATGGAGGGAAACGGGCTTTGGCACACCAGTTCCCCTTTGCCGCTCGCCAGTGCCTCACCTTTCTCGTTATAAAACGCAACATCCATACCCAGACCTGCGCATTGAAGTTCTCCCCGATAAACCGGGATCATCGGATTGCCCAAGGCAAAGCAGGAGAGGATATCGGTGCCACCGCTGATGGAGCTCAAGCAGACGTTACTCTTGATGTTACGATAGATGTAGTCGAAACTTTCGTGCGAAAGTGGTGAGCCGGTGGAGAGCAGTGTTCTGAGTGTCTCAAGGTTGTGACTCTGCCTGGGGTGGATACCCGCTTTTTCACAGGCGGAGAAAAACTTGGCACTGCTGCCGAGTACGGCCAGTTTTTCCGATTCAGCGAGATCAAACAACCGGTTCCCGTCTGGAAAAAAAGGCGAGCCGTCGTAGAGGACAACGGTTGCTTTGAGTGCAAGCGCACTCACCAGCCAATTCCACATCATCCATCCACAGGTTGTGTAATAGAAAATTCGATCACCTTCGTTGATCCCCACGTGCAGGCCAAGCTCTTTTACATGCTGAATCAGCGTACCTCCTGCGCTATGGACGATACATTTGGGTACGCCAGTGGTGCCGGAGGAGTACATAATGTACAGCGGCTGATCAAAGGGCAGGGGCGTGAACGACAGCGCACTGTCCTGGTTTGCGAGGTAAGATTCCCAGGCAGTAATGTTGGACGGCCCGAACACTTTTGCTTCTGCTGTCGCACCGTCAGGCTTCCCGAAAGGGATCAGCACGATCTGGCTGATGGCAGGGAGTTGGTGAATTATTTTTTGTACACGTTCGGAGGTGTCAATATGTTTACCATTGTAGGCATAGCCGGTTGTTGCGAATAACACTTTGGGCTGGATCTGGCCAAATCGATCAATGACGCCTTGCAGGCCGAAGTCCGGTGAGCAGGAAGACCAGATTGCGCCTATTGAGGCGGTCGCGAGCATGGCCACAATGGCGTGATAGCTGTTGGGGACAAAGCCCGCCACGCGATCTCCGGGCATAACACCACTGTTTAGCAGTGCATTTCTCAGTTTGCCCACTGTCTCCCGCAGGTCGCGCCAGGAAAGCTCCGTGCGCGCCCCAGATTCTTCAATGGAAATGATCGCGGTGTTGTTGTCTTCACCTTGCAGGAGTATTTCGGCGAAATTGAATTGACTCTCCGGAAACCATTTTGCGCCGGGCATGCTTTTCGGGCTTTGTAGGACAGGGCCCTCAAAGTTGCCTTGAATCTGGAAGAAATCGACGATGGATTGCCAAAATTCTGTTTTGTGATCAATACTCCACTTGTGAAGTGTTGGGTAGTCTGACAGCGATAAATGGCCTCTTTCGGCAAGATACGTCTGAAATTTCCGCATGTTTGTCTTGCTTATCTGGTCGTTTTCCGGTGCCCAGAGTGGCTGAAAGCTCGTGCTGTTATTCATGCGGATAGCCTCTTGATTGCTGAGGTTTGGGGATTAACGTTGGGATAATGCTCTGGCGACGTTGGATCGTGATTCGATGCCCAAGTGGTCGCAAATCCAGTTGCCGGCAGCAATAAGCTTTTCCAGGTCTACACCCGTTTTCACGCCCATGCCTTCCAGCATGTAGATCAGATCTTCGGTCGCCAGATTGCCGCTAGCGCCTTTCGCATAGGGACAGCCGCCTAATCCAGCGACGGAAGCGTCGATAATGGTGATGCCGAGCTCCATGGTGGCATAGGTGTTTGCTAACGCCTGACCGTAAGTGTCATGGAAGTGTACGCCAAGCTGGGAAGCGGGAACCACTTTCAGGACTTCCCTTACTGTGCTTTTTACCTGATGGGGGGTGCCGACGCCGGTGGTGTCACCCAGCGAAATCTCGTCACAACCGGCGTTGAGCAGTTTTTCTGCAACGTTGACAACATCCGCATAGGGGACCGTGCCCTGGTAGGGGCAGCCCGCTATGCAGGAAACATATCCTCTTACCGGGATACGGGCTTCCCTGGCTGCGCGCATGACTTCCTGGAAACGATCGATACTCTCTTCAATGGAACAGTTAATGTTTTTTTGGCAAAAGGCCTCGGAAGCGGCGGTGAACACTGAAATTCGGTCTACTTTGCTAACGAGTGCGGATTCGAAGCCTCTCATATTGGGCACCAGCGCAGAGTACTCAACGTCGGGCTGTCGCGTAATCAGGCCAAATACCTCTTCGGAGTTTGCCATTTGAGGCACCCATTTGGGCGACACGAAACTCCCGGCTTCTACACGTTTTATGCCCGCATCCACCAGTTTTTCAATCAGCTGTTGCTTGGTAGCGGCACTCAGAGTGGTTTTCTCATTTTGCAGGCCATCTCTGGGGCCAACGTCCATGATGGAGATATTCATTCGGTTTGCTCCGGTTTCAGGTCAATCAGCAGCGCTCCTTCAGCGACCATGTCCCCCACGGTATAAAAAATTTCGTGGACATCGCCATCCTCATGCGCGGAAATGGTGTGCTCCATTTTCATCGCTTCCATAATCATGAGGCGGTCGCCTTGTTTTACTGATTGACCTGGTTTAACGAAAATTTCGATCACTTTACCGTGCATTGGCGCAGTGAGTCCATGTTCATCAGCTGTTTTTGCCTCGGTGCCAAAGGATCGCGCATTTTCGAACGCGTATGGCTGGCCGTCTTTATAGAGCGTAAAAAATGTGTCTTCTGGTTCAATGATGAATTTGATTTTGTGGTGGCCAAAATCTGCGGTGACGAGCGTGTTATCCAGGGAGGCTGTGATCGTCTCTGTGACAGACTCATACTGCAGAGTGAAGCTAAGTCCCGTATCCATGCCACTTGGCGCAGTCAAGTGCAGTTTGAAGGACAGTGGCGTGTCATTCCACAGGAGCTCAAAGCTCTCAATGCCGGGCTCGTTGAGTCGCCAGGCTGTCCTGTCGCACCAGGGGGAGTGAATATCCACGGCCCGTGGGCAATTTTTCTGCGGCCTGTTCATGTAGTGAAGACACACATGGGCGATGCCCGCCTGTATCGCGAGGGATTCACCCAGGGTGGGAGGTTGCAACAGCGTGTGTTGGTGTTCTTCAATAAACAATGTGGATAGTCGGGCGTCAGCAAATTCGGGGTGTTGGAATATCCTGCCGAGAAAAGCGACATTGGTGCTCAATCCGCCAATTCTGGTTTGTTGGAGCGCTTGAGTCATGTGGCTCAATGCTTGCTGCCGGCTTTCACCCCAAACAATGAGTTTGGCAATCATGGGATCGTAGAAACTACTGATCTCATCTTTCGCTTGAACGCCAGTGTCTATGCGGGTGTTCTGTGACTCTGCCGGAAAATGTAAGTGAGTGATTGTACCACTCGCGGGAAGAAACTGATCAAGCGGCGACTCTGCGTAGATGCGCGCTTCAAATGCGTGACCGTGGGCAGGAATGTCCGTTTGTGTAAAATCCAGTTGCTCATTGGCGGCAACGCGTAATTGCCATTCCACCAGATCCAAGCCACTGATGCACTCGGTTACCGGGTGTTCCACCTGGAGGCGCGTATTCATTTCCATGAAGTAAAACGACTCGTTGACGTCAAGCAGGAATTCTATCGTACCGACGCCGGTGTAATTGATGGCTTTGGCACAGGCCAACGCTGCTTCGCCCATCGCTTTCCGCACAGTGACGGATAGGCCGGGCGCAGGTGCTTCTTCGATGACTTTTTGGTGGCGTCGCTGAATGGAACAGTCTCGATCATGCACGTAAACGGCATTGCCGTGATTATCACAAAGAATTTGCACCTCAACATGCCGGGGTTCAACGATGAATTTCTCGACCAGAATCCGGTCATCGCCAAATGAGGAGAGAGCTTCCCGTTTCGCACCGGTAAAAGCCGCTGAAAAGTCCTCTGCACGGGAAACGATCCGCATGCCTTTGCCACCGCCGCCTGCGCTGGCTTTCAGCAGTACCGGGTAGCCGATTTTGTCCGCTTCTTTTTCCAGCAATGCACTCTGTTGGTCTTCACCATGATAGCCGGGCACCAGAGGGACATTGGCGCTTGCCATCAGCGCTTTCGCTGCACTTTTAGAGCCCATGGCTTCGATGGCTTCAGGTGCGGGACCAACGAACACGATACCACTTTGTTTACACAGCCGCGCAAATTCAGCATTTTCAGATAAAAACCCGTAACCGGGGTGAATCGCCTCCGCGCCTTGGGTTTTCGCAATCTCAAGGATTTTGTCGGCTCGGAGGTAACTTTCTTTCGCTTCCGCCGGCCCTAGGAGCCAGGCTTCGTCTGCCATGGCAACAAACCGGGCGTGCTTGTCCGCTTCGGAGTACACAGCAATGCAGTGGATGCCCATTTGCTGCGCGGTTTTTATGATGCGGCAGGCGATCTCGCCTCGATTGGCAATCAGTAATTTTTTAAACATGATTGAACTCACTTTGTCGGCCAGTTCGGCGGGCGTTTTTCGAAAAATGCTGCCATACCTTCCTGTCCTTCTTGAGAGACGCGAAGTCCTGCAATGACATTGGCTGTGTATTGTGTCAGCGTTTCAGTAAAGCTGGATTCACTCCACTTACGCACCAGTTGCTTGCTGGCGGCGAGCGCTCCGGGGCCATTTTTAAGGAGCGTAGTGGTCAATTGGTTGATTTCGGTATCCAGATCTTCCAGTGCACAGGTGCGATGAACCAGGTTTAACTCCTGGGCCTGATTTGCCGAGAATCGTTCTGCCGTCAGGAAGTAGTATTGTGCCTGTCTTGCCCCGATCGCATGGATGACATAGGGACTGATAACCGCCGGCGACAGGCCAAGCTTCACTTCACTCAGGCAGAACTGCGCCTGGTTTTCGGCGACCACGATATCACAACAGGCGATGAGCCCAATGGCACCGCCATAGGCGGCACCCTGCACCCGCCCGATCAGTGGCTTTGGAAAGTGATACAGTGTGTGCATGAGATTGGCCAGTTCGAGCGCGTCCGTTTGGTTCTGCTCATAATCCATTTGGGCCATTTTTTTCATCCACCGAAGGTCTGCACCGGCGGAGAAGTGTTTTCCGGCGGCACAGAGCACCGCTACCCGGCAGGAGGGTAGGTTTGAGAGGTGGTTAAATGCAGTGATCAATTCTTGAATGACGGTGTCGTCGAACGCATTATTGACCTCCGGCCGACGCATTTCTACCCGCCACACGCCGTCTTCGCCAGTCACGGTGAGTGCAGAAAAGTTAAGAGATTCTATCGACTGTACCATGTGGACTCTCTCTACATACGGAATATGCCAAATCGGCTTTCTTCGATTGGCGCGTTCAGGGCTGCAGATAGCGCCAGAGCCAATGTGTTTCGGGTGTCTGCAGGCGCGATAATGCCGTCGTCCCAGAGCCGGGCAGAGGCGTAATAAGGGTGGCTTTGTTGATCAAACTGATCGGTAATGTTTTGCTTAAAGGCTTCCTCGTCTGACGCGGCCCAGCTTTTACCCTGTCGCTGTAAGCCGTCTTTTTTTACCTGTGCAAGCACGCCCGCGGCCTGCTCACCACCCATCACGGAAATCCGCGCGTTGGGCCACATCCACAGAAAGCGAGGGTGGTAGGCGCGGCCACACATGCCATAGTTTCCTGCGCCGAAACTACCGCCGGTAATGACCGTAAACTTGGGTACCTGGGCGCAGGCGACTGCCGTTACCAGTTTAGCGCCGTGTTTGGCGATCCCTGCTTCTTCGTGCTTTTTCCCCACCATGAATCCCGTAATGTTTTGCAGGAAAAGCAGGGGAATTTTCCGTTGACAGCACAATTCAACAAAGTGCGCACCTTTTAACGCGGATTCAGAGAATAAGATGCCGTTATTGGCAAGTATGCCTACTGGATAGCCGTGGATGCGTGCGAACCCACAGATCAAACTCGTTCCGTAGTTTTGCTTAAATTCGTCCAAATCTGAGTCGTCGACAATACGCGCGATAACTTCGCGTGCGTCATAGGGTGTTTTCAGGTCGGTAGGAACGATACCATTCAGCTCCTCCACTGGATACCTCGGAGGAAGAGGAGCGTGTATCGTTACATTGGCAGGCTTGTGGTGGTTGAGGTGCTTGATGCATTGCCGCGCAAGGTGCAACGCATGCCGGTCATCTTCAGCGTAATGGTCCGCTACGCCGGAGATTTTACAATGCACGTCTGCGCCGCCCAGTTCTTCCGCTGTGACCGTCTCCCCCGTAGCGGCTTTCACCAGCGGGGGACCGGCGAGAAAAATGGTGCTCTGATTTCGCACCATAATGCTTTCATCGGCCATGGCGGGTACGTATGCGCCGCCGGCGGTGCATAATCCCATCACCACAGCGATTTGGGGAATACCTTTGGCAGACATCGTTGCCTGGCGATAGAAGATGTTCCCGAAGTGGTTCTCATCCGGGAAAACGTCATCTTGCTGGGGAAGGTTCGCCCCGCCGGAATCCACCAGATAGATACAGGGCAGGTGGTTTTCTTCTGCAATGGTTTGAGCCCGCAGATGCTTCTTTACCGAGAGGGGGTAATAGGTTCCCCCTTTTACGGTGGAGTCATTGGCCACAATCATGCACTCAACACCGGAAACGCGGCCAATGCCCGCGATTACGCCCGCTGCGGGGACAAAATCGTCATAAACCTCCCAGGCGGCCAGCTGCGACAGCTCCAGAAATGGTGAGCCCGGATCAAGCAATTGGGCTACCCGGTCGCGTGGCAGCAGTTTACCCTTGGCCAAATGTTTTTGCTGGGCCTTTTCACCCCCACCGGCGGAAACCTGTGCAACTTTCTGGCGAAGATCGTCCAGTAACTGCTGCATGGCCTGCGCGCGTTCTTTGAATTGACTCGAGCCCGTGTGAACCTGTGTTGTAATGATCGCCATGAAGTTAAACTCTTGAGTTAAGCGGATTCTTTAAACAGTTCCCGGCCGATGAGCATGCGGCGTATTTCCGACGTTCCAGCACCAATTTCGTAGAGTTTGGCATCGCGGAGCAGTCTTCCTGTCGGGAAATCGTTGATATAGCCATTACCCCCGAGGATCTGAATAGCGTCCAGTGCCATTTGCGTGGCGGTTTCTGCACAATACAGAATTACCCCGGCCGCGTCTTTGCGGGTTGTTTCGCCCCGGTCACATGCCTGGGCAACGGCATACAGGTAAGCTCGGGAGGCATTGAGGCGCGTATACATGTCTGCAACCTTACCCTGAATCAACTGAAACTCGCCGATCGGCTGACCAAATTGCGTGCGTTCGTGAATGTACGGTACCACTGCATCCATACAGGCCTGCATAATGCCGGTGGGGCCGCCCGACAATACGACGCGCTCGTAATCCAGACCACTCATCAAAACCCGTACTCCCTGGTTCTCACCGCCAAGGACGTTTTCTTCCGGCACTTCTACGTCCTGGAACACCAGTTCGCAGGTATTCGAGCCGCGCATGCCCAGCTTGTCCAGCTTGGGTGACCGGCTAAAGCCCGGGAAGTCACGTTCTACAATAAAAGCGGAGATGCCATGGGGGCCTTTCTGTACGTCCGTTTTGGCGTAGATCACAAAGGTGTGTGCATCCGGCCCATTGGTTATCCACATTTTTGAGCCGTTCAGCACATAATGATCCGATTTTTTCTCTGCCCGAAGCTTCATGCTGACAACATCGCTGCCGGCGTTAGGTTCGCTCATGGCCAGCGCGCCAATATGGTCGCCGCTGATCAAGCCGGGTAGATATTTTGCCTTTTGCTCCGGTGTGCCATTGCGAAAAATCTGGTTAACACACAGGTTAGAGTGGGCACCGTAGCTGAGCCCTATGGAAGCCGAAGCGCGGCTGATTTCTTCCATGGCAACGACATGTGCCAGGTAACCCATGCCAGAACCGCCATACTCTTCAGAGACCGTCATGCCGAGCAGGCCCATATCGCCCAGCTTTTTCCAGACGGGCAGGGGGAAAGCATTGTCTCGATCAGTCGCTTCGGCGACGGGTGCGATTTCCGCTGCCACAAATTGTCGAACTTGATCACGAAGCATGTCGACAGTATCGCCGAGGTTAAAATTGAGTGCGTTGTATGGATTGGCCATGGTTAATTGTCCTTTAAAGCGTGGTGTGCACACTGGGATTCCGCTTCTTTCATGGCGTTTCGACAGCGAATCTCAGCTTCATCCAGTTCATGTTGCATTAAATTGATATCGTGAAGCTGCTGCTCCAAGAGGGTTCTGCGTTCAGATATTTTCTTAAGAAGATGTTTTAACTGATTGATATTCCCAGTGTTTGGATCGTACATATCAATCAGTTCTTTGGATTCCGACAGGCTGAAACCCAGCCGTTTTCCGCGCATGATGAGCTTGAGTTTCACCCGATCTTCATCATCGTAAATTCGCGTTGTACCCTCCCGGGTTGGGGCTAACAAGCCCTCTGCTTCATAAAATCGGATGGTACGCGTGGTGATATCGAACTCTTTGCTGAGATCACTGATGCGATAGGTGCGCTTTGGTTTGCTCATGAGATGGTTCCAGTAGGGAATAATTCTATGCTAATTTACCTTTACGTAAACGTCAACATAGAATTTGAGTGTCACGGAGTGAAATATCGCCGCTTCATATACAAGAAGATAAGGCTGTTACAAAGCCACGCCAGACCCTGCCGCTTTACTCACTTCGTTCAGCAATCGTTTGTTTACTTCTACCCAGCGGTCGAGTTTGGCAGCATCGCCGATGCGTTTTCCTTCACCGCGCAGGCGGGACAACCACAAACCCTCACCATTGAAGCTGTATACCGGCGCGAGATCCGTGCGTTGGGATGCTGGTTTGATGTCATTGATGAGGTTGTCAAGAATCAGTGGCTCTGCATCCGGTGATGCGTAGTAGGCGAGTACCATGTGAGCCTGATTGAGTTCCAGCGCTTTTACATAGGTGATGCGTAGCTTGTCATCGGTTATGCCTAATTCACGGAGTGTAAAGTACTTGGCGATGGAATAATCTTCACAATCGCCGGCATTGGTGATCAGCATTTCAACCGGGGTCGCCCAGTAGTCTTTTCTGCCCCAATGCTGGATGTCTGAAACAAACTTTGATTTGTTAAAAAACTGGTTTACTTTGATCAAAGTGTCCAGTTCTTCGGCTTCGGGCGGTGAGTTAGCTAACTCCTGCCAGTTGATCAGTCGTTGTTTGGCTTCGGGGCCAAACTTTTGTTCTGCATAGTCCAGCAGTTGATTGCCCAGTTCCAGTGCTGTCAGAAATGGAGCGAGAAAGCAGAGCGCAAGAGATGCCGGGCGTGCGAGTAATTTTCGATTGAATTCGTACATCGTCTACCGAATCCTGTCTGTCTGACGTGATGAGCGTTGATCGCGCATAAGTGACCACGTAAATTGTCTGTTCTATTAAAGGTAGCTCAATTCAGGCACTTTCGCACTCGCATCTATCCTGTAGATCAGTTGAGTTGCATGCGTTCTCTTAACTCTTTCAGTCTGCGTTTTATTTCTTCTTTTCTGTCTTCGGAAATGCCCCCGGCGGTGTTGTTTTCATTTGCCGCTTCGGGCTCGGTTTCTTCCTGAATGCCCATTTCTTCGGGGTTGTATTCTACCGGCGGTTCTTCTTCTGGCTCTGAGTCGCGGGTGGTCTGGGCAATTATGGCGGCATTCGGGTCAGCTTCCTGGGGGAAAAATACCTTTTCGAGCGCGCCCGATCGATTGATGATCACCCAGTTGTTATGTACTTCATACAGTGTGGCATTGCCCGGTAGGGATTGATTAATGCTGTACACATTGGTTTGCCGGTCAGGCCCTTCGATCAGGGCTGTGCGCCGCTGCGGATCGGCAGAGACGCTGACTCCCCGTAGTGTGAGCTTCAACTTGGTTTCAGGGATATTTTCCTGCGGTTTCACTTCCTCGACTTTTTGTTCTGCTGCCTGCGAACCGAACAGATCATTGATCAGGCGGGGAGCGCGAACGGGCTGACGGTTGTTTTTCGTTCCGATACCGGCATTCTCGGAAGCGCTCAAGGCAGGAGTTCCCTGATCTTCTGAGCGAACTTCTTTAGTGAAAATGAAAACCTGCAATCCCACAGCGGCCATCATTGCGATCCCGAGAGTGATGGTTAAGAGCAGGGGAAGTCGAGCGTATAAGGTCTGTGTCATGGCGAATCGTAATTCAAGGTTGTCGCAGTTTGTGCACTATATAAGGTTTTGGGCAAATAGTCTCAAAAAGCATTCACTTTTGTTACGAAAGCATGATAGTTTTCACCTTTCAATAATCTTAATAAAGAGTAACTTGTGCACGGTGGTGCACAGTTTAGAATTTGTAGGGATTAAATGCATGCTTAGCTGACGAAGATTCACGTGTTCCCGTCAGTATTACCTCACTAATTTTTGGCCCGCGCAGTATATGTTTCAACGACTCCCTTTCTCTTTTGCCAAGAAGTTTGGCATCGTGATAAACGGTCAAAGTAATCCGCCGGTGATTGCGTTCAAGCATTCGGCCAATGTGACCGCGCTGGCAGAAGCGAATCGTATTAACGGTGGGCGATTTTCCTTCGAGGAAGTCAGCGACAATGAATTTGAGCATTTGTTGTCCCACGCTTACCAGAACGATTCGGAAGAAGCCATGCAGATGGTGGAAGGTTTGGGTGACGATTTGGATCTGGCCAGCCTGGCGGACTCCGTTCCGGAGACGGAAGATCTCCTGGAGCAGGAAGACGATGCGCCCATTATCCGGTTGATTAACGCCATTCTCACGGAAGCCATCAAGAATGCCGCCTCGGATATTCATATAGAAACCTTTGAGAAGCAACTGGTGGTTCGTTTCCGGATCGATGGTGTGCTTCGGGAGATCGTAAAGCCCAAGCGTGCATTGGCACCCTTATTGGTTTCTCGTATCAAGGTCATGTCCAAACTCGATATTGCCGAAAAGCGGCTTCCCCAGGATGGTCGAATTTCCTTGCGCGTGGGTGGTCGTGAAGTTGACATCCGGGTTTCCACCATGCCCTCGGTAAATGGTGAACGTATCGTATTGCGACTGCTGGACAAGCAGGCGGGCAGACTCATGCTGGAAGGCCTGGGAATGGAGCACCGGGATTTTGAGATCATGAAGGAGTTGATTCATCAGCCCCATGGCATCCTTCTGGTGACGGGCCCCACCGGCTCCGGAAAAACAACATCGCTTTATGCTGCGTTGAGTGAAATCAATACCAAGAGCCGAAACATTCTCACGGTCGAAGATCCTATCGAATATAATCTGCCGGGTATCGGTCAGACGCAGGTAAATACCAAGGTCGACATGACGTTCGCGCGTGGTTTGCGTGCCATTTTGCGTCAAGATCCTGATGTGGTGATGATCGGCGAAATTCGTGACCTGGAAACGGCGGAGATCGCCGTGCAGGCGAGTTTGACCGGGCACCTCGTGCTATCAACTCTGCATACCAACAGTGCCGTGGGTGCTGTGACGCGCCTGATTGATATGGGCGTAGAACCCTTTTTGATCTCGTCCTCACTGATCGGCATCATCGCCCAGCGACTGGTTCGCGTGTTATGTACTGACTGCCGTGAAGCGTACACCCCGGACAAGGAATACTGTGATTTTCTCGGGGTCGATGTCGACAACCCGCCTACGGTGTATCGAGCGACTGGCTGTAAAGAGTGTAATCATCTCGGATATCGGGGACGCGTCGGGATCTATGAAGTGGTGCGTGTGAATGAGCACCTGAGAGATCTTATTCACAAGAAGGCCGGCGAAATGGAGTTGGAGCATGTGGCGCGGCAGGCAGGTCCGAGTATTAATCAGGACGGCATCGCCAAAATACTCAAAGGCATCACCTCGATTGAAGAAGTGCTCAGGGTTATTCAGCGGGGATAACCATGCCAGCATTTGAATTTAAAGCCGTTGATGCCAACGGTAAGAACAAAAAGGGAACCATCGAAGCAGACAGTGAACGTCAGGTGCGGCAACAGCTGCGTGTTAAGGGCTGGGTTCCGATAACTGTCGAGCCTACCACGCAGAAGCACAGCGGGCAGAAGGGTGGGCGCAGCAAAGGTACCGGGATCAACAGTCGTGACCTGGCGCTGGTTACCCGGCAGATCGCCACACTGTCTCAGTCCGGCATTCCCATCGAAGAAGCGCTCACAGCGGTCGCCCAACAAAGTGAGAAGCCCAAAATACGAAGCATTATTCTGGCGGTACGCAGTAAAGTGCTGGAGGGCTATACGCTCGCAGACAGTCTCGCGGAATTTCCCAATGCATTTCCTCGGTTATATCGTTCCACGGTCGCGGCCGGAGAGCATGCCGGCCATCTCGATTTGGTGTTGAATCGGTTGGCGGATTACACCGAAGCGCGCCAGCAGGCGCGGCAGAAAATACAATTGGCCGCCATTTATCCCATCATTCTCACGGTCGTTGCAGTCGCCATTGTGGTGTTTCTTCTGTCCTATGTCGTGCCGGATATTATCAAGGTGTTTGTTAACAATGGCCAACCCTTGCCCGCCTTAACGCAATGGATTCTGAACTTAAGCCATTTTCTGGCAGATTACGGTATCTATCTGTTTGGATTGATCATTGGGAGCATCGTTGCCTTTGGTTGGGCCATGCGCCGGACAGGTTTCCGGCTGCTGGTGCATAAGGTGCTTCTGGACTCACCTTTTGTAAAAAAGTTTTCTCGAGGAGCAAACTCTGCCCGCTTTGCCAGTACTCTGAGTATCCTGAACAGCAGTGGCGTCCCGTTGGTCGAGGCAATGCGTATTTCGGGTGAAGTTCTGAGCAATGATTTCCTGAAAAACGAAGTGAAAGAAGCGGCGCAAAAGGTCAGCGAAGGGAAAAGTCTGCACAGCTCACTGGAGCAGACCGGTTATTTTCCCCCGATGATGGTCCATATGATTGCGTCCGGTGAAGCGTCAGGAGAGCTGGATCAAATGCTTGAGCGCACCGCCCGAAATCAGGAGTTCGAACTGGAAGGCCTAATTGCAACCATGGTCGGCCTGTTTGAACCGTTGATGCTCCTGTTGATGGGCGGAATCGTGCTGGTTATCGTGCTGGCCATCATGCTTCCGATTCTGAACATGAGCAACTTGATTGCTTAGTGAAATTTAAAAAATTGGTTAACATAAAGGCGATGTGAATGAAAATCCGCAACAACAATACTGGAAATTCCCGACGTTTCAGTCGAGGTTTTACGCTGCTGGAAATCATGGTGGTGATGGTTATCCTCGGTTTGCTGGTAGCGATTGTCGGGCCCAATGTCATTGACAAGTTGGGTGAGGGCAAGGTTGGCTCCACAAAAATCCAGCTGCGCAATATCGGCAACGCATTGGATTTCTATAAGGTCGACAACTACAACTACCCGAGCACGGAGCAGGGACTCGAAGCATTGGTTTCAAAACCCAGCGGATTCCCTGAGCCGAAGAATTGGAATCCCAATGGGTATATGCCATCGCTACCCAAAGATCCCTGGGATAATGAGTTTCAGTACTTGAGCCCGGGATTGAGTGGGCCCTACGACTTGTATTCGCTCGGATCTGACGGTAAGGAAGGCGGCGAGGGCGAAGACGCCGACATCAGTATCTGGGACTTGGATAAGCAGTAAGCGTCAGGTGCGTTCCGGTGCGTAGTTTCCAATCCAGACAAAAACTTACGAGAGGATTTACGCTCATTGAGATCCTCGTTGTTCTGGTACTCATTGGTGTGGTTGCGAGCGTATCCGTGCTCACCATTGGTGCGAACAACCAGAACAAAGAGCTGATGAATGAACTGAAACGGGTGCATGCGCTGCTTCGACTCGTCACGGATGAAGCGATACTGAACAGCCAGGAGCTGGGTTTTTTTATTGATAGTGACGGTTACCGTTTCTTGCGGTACGACGAAGACAACCAGAATTGGACAGCGTATGGCCAGGTGCCTTTTCAGGATCGGGTTCTCCCTGAGTGGATGACCGTGAGTCTGCAAAAGAGTGAAGATCTGCCGGCGCTGCCATTATCTGACCAACCCAACACGGAAGAAGCTGCGCCGCTTCCGCAGATTGTTTTTTTTTCCAGTGGTGAAATCACGCCGTTTACCCTGTATTTTCAGATGCCAGACATTGCTGATGATGCGTTCGGAATATCCAGCAACGGGTTTAATGGTGTTGAGTTAATAACACCCGCCAGCGAGTTGGAATACTGATGTTCCGGCAACGCGGTTTTACGCTGCTGGAAGTGATGATCGCACTGATCATCTTCGGTTTGGTGGCGACAGGGATTGTCAAAGGACTCTCCCTTGCGGCCAACGCACAGCAACGTATGCAGCACCGTACACTCGCCACGATGATCGCCCAAAACTCCCTCGCAGAGCTGCGTTTAGCCGGTAAGCCCCCCTCCGTCGGACAAACCAAAAAAGATCTGGATTTTGCGCAGAATGAGTGGAAGACGGTGACCAGGATCAGCGCCACCGAAGACGCCAAATTGATGCGTGTGGATGTTGAAATATCTCGCAAACTTAAAAATGGTGAATTGTTCAAGGAGCTTGATTTCACGGGATTTGTGGCGGATCTGAACTGATGCAGAGAACGAGAAGACCCGCTCAAGCGACGCAGACCGGTTTTACGTTACTGGAACTGTTGGTTGCGATTACGGTCACTGCGTTGATCGGTGTGGGAATCTGGCAGCTGTTAGGGCTTTCTCTGCGGAGCCAGGAAGTACTCGAAAGACAATCTGATGGGCTGCAGGAGCTGCAACGGCTCATGCTCTTCCTGGACCGGGATTTTCAGCAGGTTTCTTCCCGTATGATTCGAAACGAGTTTGGGGATCGCGATTACACGCTCACCAATCGTAATACATTGTATAAAATTGAGCTGGTTCGCGCCGGATGGCGAAATCCCCTGAATTATAAGCGCAGTGAAATGCAGCGGGTGGCGTATGCGATTGACGGGGAAACGCTGCTGCGGTTGAACTGGGCGGTGCTCGATCGGGCACAGGACAGTGAGCCGCGCAGTATGGAGCTGATGAAAGGTATTGAAACGTTTTCAATTCAGTTTTTAACGCCAGATAACGCCTGGGTGGATGAATGGCCGCCGGATTCTGTGTTGGGTACTGAAGACGACACCCGTTACCAGATCGTTCCGCGAGCGCTCCGAATCGATGTGGAACATCGAGCGTATGGCAAATTTCATCGACTGTATGATTTGCCCGTTTTAGTGTCACTTGAGACCACGTCCGGGAACGATGGGGGTGCCGGAGACGGCACGGGCGAGGGGGCCGGGTCGGCGTCCGAAGGCGGTTCCGACGATTCGGGGACCATGGGAGCAGAGGAGGGTCAGAGTGACAATTTTGATACCTGACATCAGCGCTCCCAGACTCTGCCGGGAGGTGTCACAATGACCGTCAGTTGTCGAGCGGTGCATTCCCCAAATACATTACCCGCCAAACAAAAGGGCGTTGCGCTGATTATTGTGGTGTTTGTCACCGCTTTAATCGTGATCATTACCACCGGTGTGACCCGTCAGCAGAACCTGTTCGTACGAAAATCTGCTAACTTGTTCAGTCAGGCCCAGGCAGTGGAATTGGCCATCAGCGCTGAGCTGTTTGCCCGCGTCGGGCTGGCGCGTGATTTTGATGAAGACAAAAAGGATAAAAAGTACATCGACCATGAAAAGGAAATATGGGCGGAGTACGCCGCCACGTTTCCCATGGAGTTAGGTACGATTGAAATTCAGGTAGACGATCTGCAAGGCCGCTTTAATATCAATGACCTGGTCGATGACAAGGGGGTGGCGGATGAGAAAATGGTGCAACGGTTACAGGATTTGCTGGATGCACTGGGTGTCGTTTCTGTCAATGCGGAAAAGTTTGTCGACTGGGTGGATACTGACGAAGAGAGTTACAAATATAAAGGCGCAGAGGATGATGTCTACCTGCTGTCCGACCCGCCTTATCGAACGCCCAATTCCGGTGCTGTGCACCTTTCGGAAATGTTGCTGATTTCAGAGATTACGCTGGAAGAATATGAGAAACTGGCTCCCCATATGAGTGTGCTGCCGCGGGGAACACTGGGATTAAACATCAATACCTGTACCCCTGAATTGCTCATGGCGCTTTACGATAAATTGAGTCTGGAAGACGCCAAGGAGGTAGTCGAATTACGTCGGGAAGACCCGTTTGAGCAGGCTCAGGATCTGTACAAAACGGACGCCTTCAAAGATGCACCGCAGACAACTCGGCTGACGGTAAAGACCAACTTTTTCCAGATTTCTACTCGTATCACTCTGGGGGATAAAGTGGTCCGCATGGTTTCAGTTGTCCATCGTGACGCCAACGGGCGCACAGAATTAATCTCGCGAGACTTTGGGCAGAAATACATTATTAACAAACAGCAGGTTTTACTGTAGTGTGTCGACCAGCGCGTGCTACAGAATTCTGATACAGGAACTCAATGTCATTTAAATTAGTCGTTTATCCCACAAATTTCAGCACTCTGCTTGAGCAGGATGGCGCAAATGAAGCGTTGGCTGAAAAAGTTCCGGCTGCTGCCGGGCAGAGCGAATCTGTCGCCACCACGCCGGAAAGTGTTGAGGGTGTGCTTCGCTATGACTGGTGTTTGCTGGAGACGACCGGACAGTGTGTTGCCAGAGGTGCTGGGGACAGCGATATTTCGATTTTGCGGACCATGGCGCGCAGTGATGTGCAAAATGTGCGTTTGGTCGCTTTGCTTCCTGCAGAGTACACGACGGCATTTGAAGTATCTATTCCACTCAAGCAACAAAAATTTCTCACCCAGGCGTTACCATTTGCTGTCGAAGAACAACTGGCGTGCGATATTGACGATGTGCATATTGTTACAGGACAGCGAAAACCCAGGCAGGAAAATATTCCCGTGACCATCGTGGAGCGTAACATCATGGCGCGCTTCCTGGATGAACTTCAAAATTTCGCGTTGCCGATCTATCACGTGGTGCCGGATGCTGCGTTGATTCCACTGGACGGTGAAACGAAAGCCGAGGCATTAAGTGTGCTGTTGCTTGATCGGGTTGCCCTGCTTAGAAAGGATCAGCAGTTCTGGAAAGTACCCAAATCGGCCCTGAGCCGGTACCTCGAGCGAATTGTACCCGCAGACGAAAATGGCGAGAGTGGCCAGATTAACCTGAGGTGCTATCTTCCCGAAGCGGCCATGGACGAAGAGACCATCCATGTGGCCGCCATCGAGCAAGTGTGTGGATCGAAGGCCACAGTAATGCCTTTTACGGGCGATTCCTCTGTATTACTGGCACAGACCTGGTTACAGGACCCGGATGCTGCTCCACAGCTGTGTCAGGGGGAGTTCGCCCAAAAATCGGAGCGAACCAGTGGGTTGAAAAACTGGATGGGCGTGGCCGCCATTGTGGCTGTCTGGTTCGTCATTCAACTGGGTCTCAACGTCGCTCAAGGGGTGTATTACCAGAAACAGGCAGAAAGTTACGAGCAGCAGGCGTTGAAGATGTATCAGTCCATCTTTCCCGGGGAAAAACGAGTCACTGCGGATAAGGTGGAGCGCTTCCTGAAAAGTAAATTGATTCAGGCCGGACAGCAGGGCGGGGGGCAGAGTTTTCTGGACGTGCTTACGTTGACGGGTTCTGAGTTTAAACGGGCTAATCTACAGCGGGATATGTCATTTAAGAACATTAATTTCAATTCGCAGCGAGGTGAGCTGTCGGTGGAGTTACAGGTGTCCAAACTGGAACAGCTGGATATGCTCAAAAATGCATTGGATAAGCAGGGCCTCAGTGTAAAAATTGGATCGGCCGTTAAAGAAAAAGACTTTGTTCGTGGGCGCTTGACGATTACTTCCGCCGGTTAAAATTCTCATCAGCATGCTCTTCCTCGGGTAACATGCTCCTCCTTGGGTACTATAGTGCTATGATTGAACAGCTTCAAAATTCTCCCATTGGACGAAAGCTTTCGCGTTCGTATGATGCGCTGCCTGACCGGGATCAGCAGGCGGTCAAGATCCTGATCATCGTGTTCATACTCTGCGTCGTTTATTTCCTTTTATGGGCACCAACCTGGGGCTATTACCAGGACAGCAAAAAGGCGCGGGATGCGGCGGTACAGTCATTGAACTATGTGAAGGCCAATGAGGCCGAAGCGCGAGAGGCCGCAAAGAAAATCGGCTCTGCGCAAAAGAAGTCCGGTTCGGATCAGTCATCGATTTCCATTGTAACCAGTTCCGGTCGTAAAAGCGGGGTAGAGATTAAACGATTTGAGCCCAGTGGAAACAACAAGTTACGTGTGTGGTTAGAAGGTGTTCCCTTTAATAATTTGGTAAATTGGCTTGATTCTCTTGAGAAAACATATGATATTTCTGTACAGGAAATTGCAATCGATCGAGCTGAGCAGTCAGGTTACATTAATGGACGTTTGACGTTGGCAATGTAAATCATATGGCATGGGTCATCTGGCCCGGATTTTCCAGGAGAACAAAACAACAATGGAAGCCGCGGAACAAACAGTAAATGATCATACCCCGGGCAATGAAGATATTGACCTGGTGAGGCTGGATGAGAATTCCGTTAATGAAGCAAAAGCGATCCTGTATCAGGCCTATCACTACGATCCCACGTTTAAATACCTCTTCGACTTTGACCGTCCCGGTTATGATCAACGAATACGCGCTACGCTGCGCGAGCTGATCGAGTTGCATTTTGCCAAATGCCAGGATGCGATCGGGATCACGGTGGATGGGTTGTTGGTCGCTGTAGCCTTCATTGGTAGCCCGAACGTACGGCTTAATCTGGCGGACCAGATTAACTGGCGCTTGCGCATGATGTTGACGGCGGGTCTCGCTTCCACGCGACGTTATATTGATTACCACGAGCAGATTTCAGCCTTGTTCCCTTCGGACCAACACCACGAACTCCCTTTGATGGGTGTGCTTCCCAAGTACCAGAATCAGGGCATTGGCACCACCTTGCTGAAGGCCGTTGAACATTTGTGTTCAGAGAATCCTAAGTCGGTCGGTATTGGTCTTGATACCGGAAATTCGCGTTACATCGAGTTTTACAAATCCTTGGGCTATGAACAGATGGGCGAAGTGCAGCTGGGCACGGTGACGGAAGTTGTCCTGTTTAAACCCGCGGATCAGCTCGCCGGAAGAAACCAATAAATCGTGGAATCGATATGAAAGAGTATGATATTGCCGTCATCGGCGCCGGCTCCGGTGGAGTTCGGTTGGCCCGTATGTGCGCCAGTCAGGGCAAGCGTGTCGCGATTGTCGAGTCAACTTTTTTGGGGGGGACCTGCGTTAATGTAGGCTGTGTACCTAAAAAACTGTTTGTCTATGCGTCCCACTTTGGTGAGGACTTACATGATGCGGCCGGGTATGGTTGGCATTGTGACAACATTCGGTTTGACTGGCCAACCCTCAGGGATAATAAGACGAAAGAAATTCAGCGCCTCAACGGGATCTATGAAAAGCTCCTGGTCAATAGCGGCGTTGAGCTGTATCGAGGCTTCGCATCATTTGTCGATGGGCAAACACTCAACGTAGAAACGGAAGATAAATCGACGACCATTTCCGCCGAGAAAATTGTAATAGCCACAGGAAGCACGCCTTTCCTGCCTGACATTCCGGGCAAAGATTTACTCTGTACGTCTGCGGATATGTTTTATCTGGACGCACTGCCAGAAAAAGCGGTCGTGTGGGGCGGTGGTTATATTGCCGTAGAATTTGCCGGTATTCTGCACGGCCTGGGTGTGGAAACCCATCTCGTCTATCGTGGGGATCTTTTCCTGCGTGGATTTGATGAAGAAGTCCGACACTTTATTCGTGACGAGATGGAGAAAAAAGGCGTTCATCTCCATTTCGGAAAAACCATCGAATCTGTTGAGGCGGGTGACAGCGGACAACTTACCGTTCAACTGTCTGATCAATCAAGCTTGCAGGCCGGTCTGGTGATGGCTGCGACGGGTCGTGTTCCTCTGGTTGGGGGATTAAATTTGTCCGAAGCCGGAGTCAACTGCAATGATAAGGGTGAAATTGTCGTTGATGGTAATTTTGCTACATCCAACCCACAGGTTTTTGCTTTGGGCGATGTGATCGGTGGCCTTCAGTTGACGCCAGTGGCTCTGGCTGAAGCCATGGCATTAACACGTCATTTTGTGTCTGGTGAACCCGTCAACATGGATTATGAGTTGATCCCCACGGCAGTATTTACCCAGCCTAACATAGGTACAGTCGGACTCTCGGAAGAGGCCGCTCGGGCACAGTTTTCTGATGTGGATGTGTATAAATCACGATTTACCCCCATGAAGCATACACTGACCGCCAGTGAAGAAAAAATGTTCATGAAAATGCTGGTCGACCGCACCACGGACAAGGTGCTGGGCGTACACGTGGTGGGGGAATCCGCGGGTGAAATTGTTCAAGCCGTAGCCGTGGCCATGAAAGCCGGCGCGACGAAATCGGTTTTTGACACTACAATAGGTATACACCCTACGGCTGCAGAAGAGCTGGTCACCATGCGAGAGCCTTCCTGACAGTCTGGCCGGGTACGATCATCACCTGTTCACTTGGCAGATGAGGTAAACAAATGCTGCCGATCCAGCGGAAGAGTATCAAAAATCTGATTTTTTTGATCTGTATCTTCGTGAGCCTGGATATGTTCGTACTCGGTTTGAACTTTTATCTGTCTGCCCGGTTGAAAGAAGACGCCCGTGAGATCAATATCGCCGGGCGTCAACGTATGCTCTCCCAGAATATTGCCAAAAACGTGTATCAGTGGCTGTCTGATGTACAGGCCTCTGATGCCCGTGCAGCATTGTCATTGAATGAGCTGTTGAACAACGCCTCTCTCTTTGAACGTACGCTAAATGCCTTTCAGTATGGCGGATTGGTGCCTTCCACCCAGGCGGACCAGGAAGTCATGATCACCGAGGCCAGCACCGGGGAGCAGCGGCGGGTCATTGCTGATGCGTTAAAGATCTGGGGGCAGTGGCGATCACGTATCTATGACGCGGTTACCGCATTGAATGGGGCATCCAGCTATCTGCCGGAAGGCTGGAAAACGCCCCCCAGGTTCGATCAATCTGTGACCTCGCCAGTGTTTGAGTTGGAGCAGTTTACCCGCCAGAAAAACCAGCAACTGCTTTCTCTCATGAACGAGCTTACGCACTATGAGCAGCAACAGGCCAACCAACACGCTTCTCTGATTCGTTTTTTCCAGATCGGGGCCTTTGTGTTAGCACTCTTCAATTTCGCCTATATTGTGCGGCGATTCTTTTCCGAATTGGCCATCAGTCGCGCGAATCAAACCGTGCTGGACCGCATCGTCAACAACGTGGACGCCAGTGTGGTGGTCGCCAATCAGGAAAATATCATTTTGCACGCGAACAAAACAGCGCGGGATTTTTTCCAGCTCGCCATGTCCGATATGAGCGGAAAGCGTATGCACGATCTGGTGTCACCCTATAAGGGGGCCTGCTTTGTTATTACGCACACAAACCGGGAAACCCAGCAGGAAGACATCAATTACGCGAAGATTTTCAGCCGTCCGCTGGATATTCATGGTCAGCACTACCTCATCTATACCATCACAGATGTAACCCACCAGGTTATCACCGAACGCACACTCTCGAAGCTCGCTTATGAAGATCCACTGACCGGTTTGTGTAATCGCAAGATGATTGAAGACAAGCTGGATCAGGCCATTAAAAAAGCCAAACGGTATGAGGAGTCTTTCGCACTACTGTATCTCGATCTTGATGGCTTCAAACAGGTGAATGACAATTATGGCCACGACGTGGGGGACGCGCTGCTGGTACGTATTGGGGAAATTTTAAATTCCGAATTTCGCGAGAGTGATGAGGTTGGCCGGATTGGCGGAGACGAGTTCTTGGTGCTGTGCGCCAATATTCGCGAAGAATCGGAAGTGGCGGTGATCTGTAAAAAACTGCTGCAACAGATTGAAAATATTACCGTTGTTGAAAAGTTTCGCATTCAGGTGACGGCAAGTATTGGTGTCGCCCTGTTTCCTCACCATGCCGAAAACAAACGAGAGCTGAAAAAAGCGGCGGATACCGCGATGTACCGCGCGAAAAATCAGGGTAAAAACCGCTTTTGTCTGGCTCAATAACGGCTTAATCCAGCGGCACGATCAGCACCGGGACTTCGGTATGGTCCATCACTTTGCGCGCCGTTGATCCCAGAAACACTTTACGTAATCCATGGCGATGCTGAGTACCCATAACAATCAGGTCGACCTGGTGCGCTTTGGCCGTTTCAAGAATGAGTTTCTCCGGATACTCTTCCTGAACAACGATGTCTGCCAGCAGTTTTTGATGACTCTCCTCTGTCACCATCTCATCGTGAAAGAAATTCGTGATTTTTTCTTCCAGCTGCTTTAGAAAGTTGCGTTTGCCTTCTTCCCGGATCTCCTTGAGTCGATCAGCAGGCAGGCTTTGTTCGATCAGGGCCTGGCCATAAGGGCTGAGGGGTTCCAGAGAATGCACCAATACAACCTGAGCTTTGTACTGAACGGCCAGACTGGCGGCCATGCGCGTGACAGCACGGGTGGAAGCATCCAGCGTGGTGGCAAACAGAATTTTCGTGATGGGCGTAAGCATGATGCGCTCCTGTTAGCGGGCCAACCCGATTGTGCACCGGTCAACCAGGTATAGAATGGAATGGTAATGAATACCGCTGTTTTTGGATAAGCCAATTTCGCAGGATCGACTGGTGGACACGCCTTCTTTGCATCCGGGAGGCACGGCAGATTTTAGAGAGCCCAGTGCAGCGTCGTTGAGGGCTGGGAGCGTAAACCCCTTATCGCCGGCAAATCCACAACAGGTGACGTCTTCCGGAACGACAATGTTTGGCGTGCAGCGCTCTGCCAGCCCCAGCAGTTTGTCCGATTGCCCAAGCCGTGTGGTGCTGCAGGTGGCATGTACCATGATAGCGTCATTGCAGCGGGTAAACTGCAACGCAGGCATCAGGACGTCATGTACAAATTCTACAGAATCGTAAAGGCGAAGATGTTTGAATGCCTGCTGGCTACGCAGACTACAGGGGCTGGTATCAGAGACAATGGGAATCTGTCCATTCTTGCTGGCAATCGACAGGGCACGCTCCAGCTCCTGGCTCTTACTGCGTGCCTGATCGAACATGCCTTTGCTTTGAAAGGGAAGGCCGCAGCAGAGATGATCCAGGTTGTTAGGGTAGATGGGATAGTAGCCCGCCTTATCGAGTAGTGAGGTAAACACTTCACTCAGGCTCCGTGTTTCCCGGTCTCCGCGCGCGGGTGCCATGGTGCGCGACGCGCAGCTGGGCAGATACACCACGGGCTGCAGATTACCTTGAGGGAGCTCCTGGGCGGTTTTCGGGGGCTGTGAGGCGGATGCAGGCAGATAGGGGTGCCACTCAGGCACCGCGCCGCGTGATATTTTGTTTAACGCTCGGGCGGACCTTTGCATGATGTTCGGGCCGATCCAGCGATGGGTCTGGTCTGCAAGGGTTAAACCCAGACGAGTGAGCTTCACGATCCTTGAAAAAATGTGCGCGGCTTTTTCGGCCCGACTAAAATGTTTGGCATTCTGAACGTTTCGATGCTTTCGGGTCAGGTCACCGGTATTGATGTTTACCGGGCAGGCCATTTCGCATAGGCCACAGGCCGCACAGGTGTCGTCGCCGTAGTAGCGATATTCTTTCTGGAGTGCCTTCAGCCGGGCGACTGACGGTGCATCCGTCGCCGTTTGCAGACGGGCAATTTCCCGTGAGATAACGATGCGTTGCCTCGGTGTTAACGTCAGGTTCCTCGAAGGACACTGAGGCTCGCAAAACCCACATTCAATACATTTATCGACCAGTGGGTCCACCGGTGGCAGGGGCTTGAGGTTTTCAATGTGGGCTTGCTTGTTATCATTGATAATCACACCGGGATTGAGCAAATTGGCGGGATCAAACAGCGCCTTGATTTTTTTCATCAGCGCGTACGCGTCTTTGCCCCATTCCAGTTCAACATACGGCGCCATGTTCCGGCCGGTGCCATGTTCCGCCTTCAGCGATCCGCCATACTTTACCGCGACCAGCTCCGCAACGGCATCCATAAACTGCCGGTAGCGCGTGACCTCTGCATCCGTGGAAAAATCCTGAGTAAACACAAAGTGCAGGTTGCCTTCCAGCGCATGACCAAAGATCAAGGCGTCGGTGTATTTATAGCGTTTAAACAACTGCTGAAGCTGCAAAACGCCTTCAGCCAAATGCTCGATGGGAAAGGCAACATCTTCGATAATCACGGTGGTGCCGGTTTGTCTCAACGCGCCAACGGCAGGGAATAAACCCTTTCGAATCTTCCAAAGCTGGGCGATTTCATCGGCATTCTGTGTGAAAGCGAGTGAATTCAATCGTGGGAAAAGATGCAGCGTGGCTTCTACCTGTGTCAGTGCGGCTACCAACTGGTCATGGGATTCGCCACGAACGTCGATTAAGAGCGCAGCAGCATCGTCGGAAAGCGCTTTCAGTTGAGGTGGCACACCAGGTTCCGCTTCAATGGCATGCAGCCCGGTTCGGTCGATCAATTCCACGGCGGAAACGGGGCACTGCTTTAATGCGGTCACGGCTTCGCAGGTGGTTTTTACGTCCGGAAAAAGCACCAAGGCCGTGGCTTTGCAGGGGTGTTCGACGCAGGTGCGATAGGTAATTTCCGAGATGAATCCCAGCGTACCTTCCGAGCCAATCATGAGGTGCTGCAGGATATCAATGGGGTCTGAATAATCAACCAGCGCATTGAGGCTGTATCCGGTCGTGTTTTTCAGTCGATATTTGTGGCGAATTTTGTCAGCAAGTTCGAGATTTTGGCGCGTTTCTACAGCGAGTTGCTGTAATGATGCCAGCAAGGGGGCATGGGTGAGTGAAAACTCCGCACGGCTGACTGGATCGGCGGTGTTTAACTCGCTGCCATCGTGCAGAATTACACGAATGTCGGTCAGTGTATGGTAACTGTTGTTGGCAGTGCCACAACACATCCCGCTCGCATTGTTGGCGGCAATGCCACCAATTTTGGCGGTGCCTATGGAAGCCGGGTCAGGGCCTATTTTCCGCTGAAAGGGAGCAAGGTAACGGTTTGCCTGCGCACCAATCACACCGGGTTGGAGCTTGATTCTCCCGCCATTGTCCAGAACTTCATGGTCTGTCCAGCCTTTGAGGCGCAGAAGCACGGAATCTGAAATGGCTTGCCCGGATAAACTGGTACCGGCGGCGCGAAACGTCACGGGTAATTCATACTGATGACACAATGCCAATACGGTTTTCACCTGGTCAGCATTACTGGCTTCAACAACTACCTTGGGAATCAACCGATAAAAGCTGGCGTCGGTGCCATAGGCCAAAAGCCTGAGTGGATCGTCAATGATCAGGGCGTCCAGTAATTGGGTGCGTAAGTCAGTGACTAATGCAGCAAATTTCTCTTGGAGAGGCGCTGTGTGCATTGCCGGGCTGAGTATTGCTGGGCTGAGTATTGATACGGCGGAATCAGACATCTTGAAGTACCAGTACGATCAGTGCTTTCGGTCCATGCGCACCATAGGCCAATGTTTGTTGAATATCCGCTGTTTTAGAAGGGCCCGAAACCAGGATAACGTTTGTTGGCATGCTCTGAAGTGGCCAGGGCTGTTCACTGAGCCAGTCCGTATAGTTGTCGTAAATCGTGCTCGAGCGCAGCAATACCACATGTACCGGCGGGATCAGGGATAAGCTGCGTGGTTCTTGTTCTCCCGGAATGAGTACCAGCGTGCCCGTATCCGCCAAAGCCGCGCTGGCCATCGTCAGGGCGGCATCGGTTTCATGGAACAGTCTGGATTTGATGGAGCCGCTACCATCTGATTGAAAGTCTGTCCACGTGGCGTCCGGTAACTCTGTTGCCAATGCCGATAACGCATCGGTGATGTAAGGCTGCGTAGACACGGCCCAGTGAGTTAGTGCGTCGCGTTGGGAAACCGCTTTAAGATGGCTCTGCCAGTCCGCCTCGTGTGTCAAAATGACCTCCGCATGGGATGCCTCCAGTGCAGTGTTGAGCTGAGCCAATCGATCTGCACCTGTTTCACATTTCCGGGGCTGCCACACCAGTTGTGGGGTGGATTGATCTGGTTTGGAACGCATAGAGCGAAGCCGGTTGAATATGGCGGCTTTAGCTGTGTTTGAAGCGTTTATAGAACTCATTGAGGCCTCCGGTTTCGGTTCTTCATCAATTCGTGGAGGGTTTGCTCTGCGGGCATCGGGGCTTTTCTATGCTCTGTCCAGGGGCCCATGCGCGTTGGTGTCAATCGGCGTAAACGTGTCGCACACCACGAAAACACACGATAAATCATGGGGTGCTGATAAATCATCCGCCACACATGCCAGCTCAGCGTCTGTATGCGTGTACGCTGTGACCCTGAGCCAAGGGGATGAGTGACGCCTGCCTGCTTGCGATCTCGGTAGGACTCGGGCAGATGCTTTTCTTCCCGCAAGCGTCGAATCAGGTCGGGCAGGGGAATCTCGACGGGACACACTTCCCCACAGGCCCCATTCAGGGAGCAGCCTTCTGTCATGTCTCCTTTTTTATCCAGGCCCAGCATTTGTGGCGCGACAACCTGTCCAATCGGTCCCGGATACACGGTGCCATAGGCGTGCCCGCCAATTCGGCTATAAACCGGGCAATGGTTCATACATGCCCCACAACGAATACATCGCAGCGTTTGCTGGAGTTCGCTGTCCTGGTACATGCGGCTGCGACCATTATCCAGTAACACCAAATGGACCTGTTCCGGGCCATCCTGTTCACCGGGTTGGCGCGGATGGGAGATCATGTTGAAATACGTTGTGATTTTCTGGCCGGTGGCAGACCGCGTCAGTACGCTGAGCAACGGAGGAATGTCCGACAGTTTCTCGACCACCTTTTCAATGCCCGTGACCGCGATATGCACCTTGGGGACGGTAGTACACATACGTCCATTCCCTTCATTTTCCACCAGGCAGAGCGTACCGGTTTCTGCGACGGCGAAATTGACCCCGGATAATCCAATGTCGGCCTGTTCAAACTTTTCTCGCAGAACGCGCCGGCCTGTGCCGATCAACTCATCGACATTATCCGTGTACTCTGTACTCGGAATCTGTGATTCAAACAAATGGGCAATTTCGTTTTTACTTTTATGAATGGCGGGCATGATGATGTGTGACGGGGTTTCTTTGGCAAGCTGAACGATATACTCCCCCATGTCACTTTCCACGCACTCAATGCCGCGCTCTTCCAGGTAGTGATTCAGTTCAATTTCCTCACTGACCATGGATTTTCCTTTCACCACCCGTGTGCCATTGTTATCAGTGATGATTTGATGGATCAGCGCGCAGGCCTGATCAGGGGTTTCTGCCCAATGCACCTGAATACCATTCTTTTCCAAATTTGATTCAAGTTGCTCCAGCAGTTCCGGGAGCTTACTCAACGCCCGCGCTTTAATGGCATGTGCCGTTTGACGTAAGCGCGACAACTCCTCTTCATCGTTTAGAACGGCTTTGCGTTTATCGCGTAAAAAGTCCATTGCACCACGAAAATTGTCGCGCAATTGCTTGTTTTCTAACGCTGATGTGGCACTTGCCCGAAAGGACTGGGGATTCATGATCTCCCTCCTCCACAGGTGCGCTGCCAGAGAAATTCTGCCAGATGGGTGCCGGACAGCGTTGCAGCCTTTTTCTGTAACATACCGTTCAGATTCATCAAGCAGCCACAGTCACCGCTGACAAAATTTTTCGCCCCGGTCTCTGCCAGCGCTCTGCATTTATCTTCCGCCATTGCGGCTGATATTTCCGGCTGCTTCACCGAAAATGTGCCGCCAAATCCGCAGCATTCTTCCGCGCGTACCGGTTCTTCCCATTGCACGTTGGCAAGTTGGTTTAACAACGCTTTACCATCTTCTGTCACGTGCATTTCCCGCCGGCTGCTGCAGGACGTATGCAGGGCAACATTGACCGGCTCGCCCAGATCCTGAAATGACACGTTCAACACGCGATGCAAAAATTCCGAAAATTCAAAAACGCGTTCTGCCACCGCGTTGGCGAGTGGTTCAAGGGGGTGGTTTTTAAACAGTGCGGGATAGTGATGTTTCATCATGCCGGCACAGGAGCCGGACGGGACAACGATGGGAATAGGCAGAGAAAAAAGCGCCAGTTGTTCACTGGCGACGGCAAGGGCCTCTTCTCGATAGCCTGAATTATAAGGTGGCTGTCCACAACAACTTTGTGCCTGGGGAAACAGAACTTCCACACCTTCTCGTTCAATGAGCTGAATGGCTGACAGCCCGGCCCTGGGATACAGTACGTCGATCAGGCAAGTGCCATAAAAATAGATCTTTTCCGGTCGGTTCATTGCAGTGTCTGGCATGATTCTATTCTTTTGTGGTTTGATGAAAATGTACGTGATTCTATCGTTTTCGTTAATCCTACTTTGGATGGAGGTACTCATTATCCCGGCCCGGCATCCAGACTGCGCGCAAAAATATGCGGATCTTCACCGGGGCGCGCACGATAATACATTGCAGGGCGCCGATGGCCGGTTTGGTAGTGCCCTGTTTCTTCAATCACACCGGCTTCCAATACCCGGCGTCGGAAGGATTTTTTCTCCACTTTACGACCGAGCAGTGTTTCAAACACGGATTGCAGCTCGGTTAAGGTAAACTGTGTGGGCATGAGGTGTACAGGAAGATTGGTGTATCGCACCTTTGCCTGTAAACGCGAACGCGCGGCCTGAATGATTTCCTGATGATCAAAGGCCAAATTTGCATGGGTGTTGAGTTCAGGTAATGGTTGCCAATACAGGCGATTAGCCGATGAAGCGGGCAACTGGACCGAATCCACATTGACCAGTGCGAAGTACACGACGGTTAAAGACCAGCCTCGTGGGTCCCGTAAGGAATTGCCGAACGTACCCAATTGTTCCAGATAGGGGCTGCTGATTCCGGTCTTCTCTTTCAACTTTCGATAAGCCGCTGCTTCCAGCGAGTCATCTTCACCGGTTTTCACAAAACCGCCAGGCAGCGCTGATTTTCCTTTGGCGGGATGGTTGTCTCGTTCAATGAGCAACACACAGAGCTGCTGTTTTATCAGCGTAAAAATCACCACATCCACCGTGACCAGTGGCTTTGTATAACGGCTGGGATCGTAGTTTTTCAGATAGTCTGATTCGTTGGCAATGTCAGTCATCCCGGTGCTTCCTCATGATCACAATACTTTCTTGACAATATAGTGGCATAATGCCACTATATCAATCAGCGGATGGGATTCATTCGCACTGTAGACTACCTTTTTATCACACGGAACAGGGGCAGACCCAGTTTCACTCAATTTCAGCGAGGAGCTTGCTGATGACTTTACCCAATCAATCCCGGGCCGGTGCCGAGCCTTTTGATTTTCTTGTTTTCATTGGGCGTTTTCAGCCCTTTCACAACGGCCATCTGGCGATCATTCAGGCCGGGTTGGCTCAATCCCGTTATGTCATTGTTTTGTGTGGTTCCGCGCATCAGCCGCGCACGTTACGCAATCCCTGGCTTGTGCAGGAACGCGAACAGATGATACGAGCCTCTGTGAGCAAAGAAGACAACCAACGCCTGATGGTTGCGCCATTGATGGACGCCCTTTACAACGACGAAGGCTGGGTGCGCAGTGTACAGAGCACCGTTAACGGGTTTGTTACGGCGTACCACGGTGTGCCGCATCGTCAGGCGCGCATTGGCTTAATCGGTCACAAGAAAGATCACACATCCTACTACCTCAATCTGTTTCCCCAGTGGGAAGAGGTCGGCGTGGAAAATCGCGACAAACTGAGCGCGACACCGTTGAGGGAGGCATTTTTTACCGCGATTGACGGGGAGTACGAATCCACATTGACCCCCCACTTGCCAGAGGGCGCGATACAGGTTCTGCACACCTTCCGGCAAACGGAGGCGTTTACTCAGGTGCGTGAAGAACATGCGTTTATTCAATCCTATCAGCAGGCGTGGTCTGCAGCACCGTATCCGGTAACGTTTGTGACGGTCGATGCCGTTGTGGTGCAGAGTGGTCATGTGTTGCTGGTAGAGCGCAAGGCGCGCCCGGGAAAGGGATTGCTCGCGTTGCCGGGTGGGTTTGTTGATTCCGGAGAAAAGCTCGTGGATGCCTGCATTCGTGAATTGCGCGAGGAAACGCGGCTAAAAGTCCCGGGGCCCGTATTGAAAGGCAGTATTCGCAAAGCTTCGGTGTTTGATGACCCGCACCGTTCTGCGCGTGGCCGTACGATCACACATGCTTACCATATTGAGCTGGCACCAAGCAGCGTCCTGCCCAAAGTGAAAGGTGGTGATGATGCCAGAAAAGCACTTTGGGTGCCGCTGGCAGACATTCAACCGGAAACCATGTTTGAGGATCATTATTTCATCATTCAGGAAATGCTCGGAATGTAACTGACTGAACCCGTCATCCCGTTCCGGCCAAACACGACAGCGCAGGGATAGACCCGGCGTTTCACCCCATAATGGAGGATTTCCATCATGAAAACACGCAATATATTGTTGAATGTAGACTCCTACAAAGCATCGCACTACCTGCAGTACCCACCGGGCACGACCTATGTATCCAGCTATATCGAGTCGCGAGGCGGGCAGTACAAACAGGCCGTGTTTTTTGGTTTGCAGATGTTTCTCAAAGAGTATTTAAGTCAGCCGATCACGCAGGCGGATATTGACGAAGCGCGCGAAGTGCTCACGAGTCACGGGTTGCCGTTTAATGACGCCGGGTGGGCTTATATTTTAAACACTCACAACGGTTATTTGCCGGTGGAGATTCAGGCGTTACCGGAAGGGAGTGTGGTGCCCGTAAAAAATGCATTGGTTCAAATTCAAAATACCGATCCCAACTGCGCCTGGCTCACAAGCTACCTGGAAACTGCTTTGCTGAGAGCGGTTTGGTATCCAACCACGGTGGCCACTGTTTCCTGGCACTGCAAACAGGTGATTCGACGCTATCTGGAACGAACGTCAGATTCCAGTGAAAGTTTACCATTCAAACTTCATGACTTTGGCGCGCGGGGAGCGACCAGTGAAGAAGCCGCCGCCATTGGCGGAGCTGCACACCTGGTAAACTTTGCAGGTACCGATACGCTCAGTGGCATTATGGCAGCACGGCGCTATTATGACTGCCCAATGGCTGGATTTTCGATTCCTGCTGCCGAGCACAGCACGATCACAGCGTGGGGCAGAGCCGACGAGAACCGGGCTTATGAGAACATGCTGAAGAAGTTTTCCGGGCCGGGAAAACTCGTCGCCGTAGTGAGCGATTCCTATAACCTGTGGCATGCCATAGATAACCTCTGGGGCGAAGAGTTGAAGCAAAAGGTCGAAAACAGCGGGGGCACGCTGGTCATTCGTCCAGACAGTGGCGACCCGGTCAACATCGTGACAGAGACGATTGAAAAACTCATCCGTGTGTTTGGCTGCACGGTTAACAGCAAAGGGTATCGCGTGTTGCCCGACTGTGTTCGTGTGATCCAGGGCGATGGTGTGTCATTGCAAACCATCGAGGCCATACTGGAAGCGATGGCGCTGCGCAAACAAAGCGCAGAGAACATTGCCTTTGGGATGGGGGCAGAATTGCTGCAAAAGGTCAATCGGGATACGCTCAAGTTTGCCATGAAGGCCTCAGCGGCCAAAGTGGAAGGACTGTGGCGCGATGTGTTTAAAGATCCGGTCACGGATTCCGGGAAGCGCTCCAAGAAAGGCCGGTTAGCCGTGTGCGTCAATCCGAACAGCGGTGAATGGGAAACCGTGAGGGAAGGGGAGTTACATGGCCGGGAAAACCTGTTACTTCCGGTATATCGTAACGGTGCCTTGCTCATCAACTGGCAGTTCGACGATATTCGAACCCGTGCAGCCTGACGGCGAAAAAGAAAACTCAGCGCAACCATGGGCTTGCGTTGAGTTCTTGTCAAAATGCCGCTACGATGGAAAAAAAACAAACGAGCGAGCCGCATGCACTACCACATTCTTATCGCTGATGACCACCCGCTGTTTCGCCGTGCTTTGGAAGAAGCGATCAACGTTATCAGTGAGCAACCCGGCAACGACGTCGACGTTTCCCATACGGATAATTTTAACGATGCCCTTGAGCTGCTTCGGGAAAATCAAGACATCGACCTGGTGCTGCTGGATCTCAAAATGCCCGGCAATGAAGGGTTACTGGGATTAATGCAGATACGTCGGGAATTTCCCCAGATAGGCGTTGCCGTCGTTAGTGCGACAGAAGACCTTAGAACCATCGCCAACGCCATGCGGGAAGGGGCGATGGCGTATATCCCCAAATCAATTCGCTTCGAATGGATTCAAGCTGCCATTCAATCCGTGCTGGCCGGAAATCATTGGTTACCCGAATCCGTAAAGCAGGCGCTGGAGGCCAGTCCACCTTCGCCTGAGGACCTTAGCGTCATCCATAAGCTCCAGGAACTGACACCACAGCAAATGCGTGTGCTTATCATGATCGGGAAAGGGTATCTCAACAAGCAGATTGCGGATGAATTGGGCATTAAGGAAACGACCATAAAAACGCATGTGTCTGAAATCTTAAGAAAGCTCGACATTAAAAACCGCACACAGGCGGCCATGTTTACTCAATACCTGGAAGTTGTAGATTAAAAGAAAAAGGATGTTTCATGACGGAAAATCACTTCAGAGTGCTCGTGGCTCTCATTGCTCTTATCTTTTGTGCGGTATTTGCGGTGGTGGTCATTCCACCACTGCTTGAAAATCCAGATATCCTTGGTGCGTTTGCCGCAGGATTCGTAAATCCATTTGCTGCCGGATATTCTACGGATGTGATTTTATGCTGGGTTGTGATGGCAATCTGGGTGGTGTATGAACGCGTTAATCTGGCGGTGAAGCACGGCTGGATTTGCCTGGTACTTGGTGTTGTGCCGGGGGTGGTTGTGGGATTTGCCCTGTATTTGATTGTGCGGAGTTATCAACTGACCGCACTTTCCAAAAGCTAAATGAGCGCCAATTCCTCATCATCTCTCGCCAGCCTGAAGGGGCTTGGCCTCAAAAGTCAGGCACAACTGGCCTCCATTGGTATACACAGTGTGAGCACCTTTCTCCAGACTGATCCGTTTGAAATGTATGCTGCGCTGAAAAAGAAAGACGCCAGTACGAGCCTGAATATGCTGTATGCAATGATTGGCGCGCAGGAAAACGTGCACTGGCAGCACATTGCCCGTGAGCGAAAAATGCAGATACTGCTGCGATTGGATGACATGGGCATTGCACCGTAACAGGTGTTGTGAGGGTAACGTATGAGCAGCTCGGCTTCTATTCGTCAGGCCACCGGGGATGACGTGCACAGTATCGTGGATCTTGCCAAAGAACTTGGCTACCCTTCGACCGTATCTGCGATGAAGAAAAGGCTGGATCGACTATTGAGGGCGGATGATCACCGGGTGTTGGTTGCCTGTAATGACCAAGGGTGTGTCGTTGGCTGGATTCATGTTTTCATTGCGTTTCTGGTAGAGTCAGATCCGTTTGCTGAAATCGGCGGCTTTGTTGTGGCGCAAAAGCATCGGGGGCAAGGTGTCGGAAGCCAGTTGCTGCGTTATACCGAGGCTTGGGTGCAAACGCAGAACATCACAAAACTCCGCGTAAGAACCAGACAGGATCGCGCCGATGCTCATGTGTTTTATGAAAAACAGGGTTTTGCTGTTTCAAAATGCCAAAGCGTGTTTGATAAATGCATGGTGATGTGAGCCAAAGCCTCAGATTACCGTGCGAACTTTAAGGTTACCGTCTTTTTGGCAAACGACATACGTGTTCTTATCAAGCTCATGGTAAACAACACGGCAATTTTTATGAATCGTAGCGGTAAAACCTATCTCTTTCACTATCTGGGCTTCAATTTCATGCGCTAGCAGTGCATTCGTGCTGACACATAAAATGCTAATAACAAGAAATCTTACACAGTGTGTTGCGTAGCTGTTAAATAACGCTTTGTACATACGACTACTCTATGGCTAATGATTGCAAGAAATTATGGTGAACAATTTGATTCAAACGACTGTTTGAAAAGTCGAAGAGATAATAGTGTGTGCTGCGTTACAAATATAGGTCTCATGATTCCGACATCAACAGATTGTCAACTAGGCGACAAAGTAAAAAGTGTGCTAAGTGTATGAAATATAGATCATAAAATGCAAATTTACGTAAAACAAATCAGCGGGATATAAAAGTATGACTTATCGTTCATAAATGGTGGGTGCTGGCTATCAGGTTGGAGGATTTGTTTGAAATCCGGCGGTGGACCGGCTTAGCGGTCTGGTAGTTTAAACCTGTCTTGGATAGGCGTGACAAGTTCGTTTAAGTGTTTAGTTCGTCATCAAAAATTTGTAAAAATGGATATGAACTCCTTTTTTATTAAAAATATGTTTATTCCCTGCTATAAAGTCAATAAACAGCCCCTGGTTTTCAGAAGTATCCTGTTATGACGCTCTCAGGGTTCAGATCGTCGGGGAAGCCCACTATGGCTAAAGTGGCGCTGGATGCTTTTGCCTACAGTAGCTTGGAAATTTTCAGTTAAGTGAGAAAGGGAAGCCGTTTGAATTTCGAGGTAAATATTCATAAGGCTGTCCTTATGTATTAATAATTGGCGCAGTGGTTAGGTTGCTATGAAGGAGTTCAGTGCCAGTGTTTTCAAGGGGGATACAAAAGAAAAATTGGCTCCTCGAGCTGGGCTCGAACTAGGTGGATGCATCGCATTCACCACGGATGAAATCCGTGCAGTGCCAGTGTATTCGGGAGGGGGGGGGGTATAACAGAGAAATTGGCTCCTCGAGCTGGGCTCGAACCAGCGACCCACGGATTAACAGTCCGTTGCTCTACCAACTGAGCTATCGAGGAACGTCTTCAGTTGAGGCGCGTATAATATAGAGCATACCTACGCGCGTCAACCCCTGCTTTTTAAAAAATCACGATTTATGTGGAAGCGCCGATTAGTGCTTTAATCTGGGGGATACACGAGCCACAATTCGACCCGGCTTGCAGGTGTTTACCCACGTCTTGCGCGGTTTTCAGGCCCCGTTCTTTGATGGCATCTTTGATCGTGGTTTCGCCCACGCCAAAACAGGCGCAAACCGTTTGCCCACAATCTTTTACCCCGGCAGGAGGCTTGCCTGAGAGCAGGGCCAGACGTTCTGCATCACTCACCTCATCCTGCGTAAACAGTGTGGCGAGCCAATTCCGTTCCGGCAGGGCGTGGGTATTGCCAATAAACAGGCAACTGTAGATTTTTGATCCCACAAAACAGGCGAGGCGGTAATTCCCCTTGGCATCATCCCGATACTCCACCCAGGTCGCTGCTTTCGGTGCGCTGGCTAATAATGACTTTGCCCAATCTGCTGTTACTTCTGATGGCGTCGCCCAGGCCAGTTCATAGCGCATAAATGCCTTACCGGGTACACAAACGCGATAGTCTGCCTCTCGAAGCGGCAGTGGCTGCCTGCTCAGGGCAAAACCATGACGGGTTGGATGAAATGGAGACACTCGCACAGGCGTGTGTTTGCTCTCGGGCTGACCGGAGTAGGGGTCCAGGTTGGGATTCACCAGCTCATTGGCTACGCCATTCAAGGCAAGGTGTTCCGTCCAGTGGAATGGGCAAAAAACATGACCGGGCTTTTGATGGGCACTGATTTCAGCGCGCACAATCATTTGGCCAAAACGACTGGTAACGGTTACCAGCGCATGGTGAACAATGCCTAAAGCGCAGGCATCATCCGGATGTAATTCGGCGTACGGTTCAGGCCGGTGTGTGTTCAGGCGGGGTGCCAATGCGGTGCGCGTCATGGTATGCCACTGATCCCTCACGCGGCCCGTGCTCATTATGAGTGGGTAAGTTTCACTGGTTGGCGTTAGGGGTGCCTGTGGTGTGATAGGCACCATCTGTGCTTTTCCGGTGGCAGTGAAAAAGCGGGGCGTTGCAAACACCCGAGCGGTTCCTTCGGGAGCAGAGGCTGTCACCGGCCATTGTACCGGGGAGAGTGCATCATATTGCGCGATCGACAGATCGCTCAATCCGCCAATGTTGAAATCCCGTAAGCCATGTGTCGCATCATTTTCAAAGGCGGATAAACGCGCATGTTCGTCAAAAATCTGGGCGGGATGGCTGAAGTTAAAACCTTCTTGAAAGCCCATGGCTTTGGCCACTTGGCAGATAATCCACCAATCCGGTTTGGCCTCGCCTGGCGCGGGCAAAAATGCGCGTTGACGTGAGATGCGACGCTCGGAGTTGGTGACCGTACCACTTTTTTCGCCCCACCCCAGAGCAGGGAAGCGTACGTGGGCGTATCGGTCGGTATCGGTGTCTTTCGTGATGTCGGAAACGACCACAAAGTCACAGTGCTCCAATGCCGCTTTCACTTTGCTGGCATTCGGCAGGCTGTTCACAGGGCTGGTGGCCATGACCCAGATGGCTTTGATTTTTCCCTGATGCATCGCGTCAAACAGGCTGACAGCTTTCAGTCCGGGTTGCTGTGCGACCGTGGAGGAATGCCAGAAACGGCTGACTCGGTCTACTTCCGTATCACTGAACTCCATGTGGGCTGCCAGCAGGTTTGCCAGGCCGCCTGCTTCTCTCCCCCCCATGGCATTGGGTTGGCCGGTGAGTGAAAAAGGCCCGGAACCGGGTTTACCAATGCGGCCCGTCGCAAGATGACAGTTGATGATGGCTGATACTTTGTCTGATCCGGATGACGACTGATTGATGCCCTGTGAAAAGAAAGTGATGGTTTCTTCGGTCTCATTAGACCACTGGAAGAACTGTTCAACGCTTTCCAGTGGCAAGTCACAGGCCTGGGCGACGAATGCCGCTGAGGGTGCCGTTTCCTCTGCTGTGCGCAGCGTTTCTTCACTGCCGTCGACATGATGGGATAGAAACTCAGTATCCAGACTACCGTTTTGTGCCAGATGATTCAGTAATCCGTTAAACAGTAAGCTGTCGGTACCGGATTGCAGGGGTAAATGGAGGTCGGCGACAGCGCAGGTATCCGTATATCTGGGATCGATAACGACAACTTTTAACTTGGGGTTCAACTCTTTGGCTTTAACAATGCGTTGATACAGTACCGGATGACACCAGGCTGCGTTGCTTCCCGCCAGCACGATCAAGTTGGCATGCTGGATGTCCTCATAGGTGCCAGGCATTACATCGAAACCAAAGGCCCTTTTATGGCCAATGGATGTGGAGGACATACACAGGCGCGAGTTCGTGTCGATGTTGCCTGCACCAATAAACCCCTTCATGAGCTTGTTGGCAATGTAATAATCTTCGGTGAGCAACTGCCCGGAAACGTAAAACGCGACCGCTTCGGGGCCATGTTCTTTGATAACGGCGTTGAATCGTTCCCCGACGGTGTTAAGGGCGGTTTCCCAATCAACACGCTGGTTGTTGACCTCCGGGTAGAGCAGCCGGTTATCCAGGCCCATGGTTTCAGCCAATGCGGTGCCTTTTGAACAGAGCCTGCCCTGGTTGGCCGGGTGATCCGGATCACCGTGGATTTCAATGGTGCGCTTGGCAGCATCGAGTACTGTCGCCTGAATGCCACAGCCTACGCCGCAGTAGGCACAGGTTGTGTTGGTCGTGCTTGGTGTGTCGCTCGTTGCTGGATGATTGGCCTCTTTGGCTATTAGCATGGTGTTGTTACGCTCATAACGATAAAAAATCGAGAAAACCACGTGGGTGCCGGAAAAATGCACCCCAGGCCAGGTTGGGAGCGTAGCCTGGGGTGCGGACTCGACATCCGATAGCAATATAAATTACTACGGTGTCGTTACGGGGGAGAACCCGGCTTGCTGAACGAGGTCTTTACCGAACACCAGTAAATCACGGAAATCATGGGTGTCGGTTTGTTTGTTCATCATATCGAAATACCAGCTACCGTCCTTCGTGTCACCATACATGACGGCTCCGGTGATTCGATCATTCTGTAAAATGAGTTTCTTGTAGATGCCTTTCGACGGATCAGAAAAAACAATTTTGTCGCAGTTGTCTGTCCCGATAAAATCGCCTGTAGAAAACAGGTTAATGCCGGTGACTTTGAGTTTGGTGGACAGCGTGGGTGTGTGATAAATGCCCAGCCCGGTTTCCGCAAGGTGATGTGCGGTGACTTTGGCTTGTTCCCATAATGGCGCAACCAGGCCAAACAGGTCTCCGCGATGTTGAACACATTCACCGACCGCATAGATTTTTGGGTCGTAGGTTTGCAGGTTGTCGTTAACGACAATGCCTTTTTCACAATACAAACCGGCCGATTGGGCGAGCGCCATGTTGGGTCGAATACCTACCGCCATAACCACAAGATCAGCAGTCAATAACGTGCCATCCGCCAGTTCAACGAAAGACACCTCGCCCTTTGCGTTGGCATGGTACTTAATCGCCGTGGTTTTCATTTTAAACTGGATGCCCTTCTTTTCGAGCGTCGCGCGCAGCAGTTCTGCGGCCGGGGCGTCCAGCTGCTTGTTGAGCAATACCGAATTGGTATGGACTAAGGTGACCTGCATGCCTTGCATGAGTAAGCCGTTCGCGGCTTCCAGACCAAGAAGACCACCCCCAATCACCACTGAACTTTTTTTGTTTTTTGCCACTTGAAGCATGTTTTCAACGTCTTCAATTTTTCGAAAGGCAATAATGCCGGGTAAATCGTTTCCTTCTGCCGGAGGAATAAAGGGCGTTGACCCGGTAGCGATTAAGAGACGATCGTAAGCCTGTGTTGACCCATCCTGGCAGTGGATTGCCTGAGCCTGGCGATCAATATGCACCACTTTTTTCTCTGGCCCTGATTGTAGGGTAATGCCATTACTCCGATACCAGTCAAGATCGTGGGTGATGATATCCCGAAAGGCCATTTCGCCCGCCAGCACCGGCGATAACATAATACGGTTATAGTTACCGTGGGGTTCTGCACCGAACACAGTAATGTCGTATTTCTCCGGCGCTAATGCCAGGAGCTGTTCGACGGTACGCATTCCCGCCATACCATTACCTATGACTACAAGCTGTTGCTTCATAAAATCCTGCCAAAGTGCTGTCTGTGATCCATACTGCTGAGAATCTAAGGGGTATACAGCAGGAAGTATGCCAAATGGTATACCTCTTATAAGTCACTGATTTGGCAATGTAAAATAGTTGGTTCGAATTCGCGCCCCAAAAAGCGCGCTGCGAAATGAGACAGGTGCACCGTAACGGTGCAATGTGATGTGGTGAAGTTTATGATTGCCTTAAGGCAAGGCTTTCATTATTCTCAAAGCTTGGAAGTATTCACGTAAAGGACAGGAAGCAGTGCTGCTGCATCTTCTGAAAAAACAGTTAGCTTTTGAGTATCGCATCCGCTTCAGCCATCGTAAAAGCGTCGCCATTCATGTCGGTCGCGATGGGGTGGAGGTGCGTGCTCCCTATGCAACCAGCGAACTCTGGATTCATCAGTTTGTGCAAAGCAAATCTGAGTGGGTGCAGAGAAAACTCGCCGAGCAGGAAGACAAAAAGAAAAATTTGTTTCGTGTTTCCCATGGGGGGGAAATCTGGTTTCTGGGGGAACCTCTCAGGATTTCGTATCGATACGGGCGTAAGAACCGTGTTGAACGGGTGGCGGATCAATTGATGCTGCACATTTCCGCCAGTCACCCTCTGGATACCTTGCAATCACCGGACGAAACCGCCAAAGGCTTGTTTGAGTCCTGGTTACGGAAAGAAGCCAACGCGTATATGACGCCTCGTGCGCATACCCTGGCGATGGCAATCGGCGAACAGGCGCGATTGAAGGAAGTTCGCTATCGGAAGACCAAGTCCAAATGGGGGCATTGCTCGTCAAAAGGCGTTGTTCAATTTAACTGGCAGATCATGATGGCACCGGAACCGGTGGTAAACTATTTGATTGCTCATGAGGTCTGCCACCTGCAGTACATGAATCACTCGCGTGCGTTCTGGAATCTGGTAGCACAGCAGTGCCCGGATTACATCGAACAGGAAAAATGGCTGAGAGCCAATGAATACCGCCTGCAGTGGTACTGAAGGTTCACAGGTACTGAAGGTTCACAGGTACTGAAGCTTCATAGGTACTGAAGGTTCATAGGTACTGAAGGTTCATAGGTATTGATGACTCTCAGCAAGCGCGCCTGATCGTTGCTCAGGATGATATCTGGTGATCCAGCACAGGCACCTCTGTTTTGACCGTTTCTTCGTCCAACTCAAGCGCCTCCGGGGTTAACCACTGATACAGTACGGGCACGATCAGCAAGGTCAGCAAGGTGGATACTGTGAGGCCGCCAATAATGACCCAGCCCATGGGTGACCACATGGACGATCCGGAGAGCGTGAGTGGCAGCAGTCCTCCGATGGTGGTTAATGTGGTGAGTATTATCGGCAGCAAACGCGTTTTAGAGGCATCTATAATGGCATCGCGGACAGACACTGTTTGATGATTCAGGTGACCGTTCAGGCGTACCTGATTGGCAAAATCCACCAGAATGATCGAGTTGTTCACGACAATCCCCACCAGCGAGATCAAACCAATAAATGCCGTGAAGGAAAACGTATAACCGCTCAGCCATAACGCCAGGATTGCGCCGGTGAGAGCAAACGGTATGGCCGTAAAGATGATAACCGGCTGTCTGAAGGACCGGAACTGCATGACCAGCACGGCAAAGATGCCCAGCATGGCGACCAGCAGGGCCTGTGTCATGCCGGCAAAGGATTCCTTGCGGTTTTCCTGTTCACCACCCACGAGAAATTTCACGCCTTCCGGCCAGGGGTACTGCTCCAGTTGCGCCACAATGGCGTTAGTCACTGGTTCCGCCTGGAAGCCCGGTAACACATCGGCTGTGACACGTACCATACGTTCAGTGTTGTGATGCTGAAACCGGGGAATCTCGGATTTTAGTGTCAGGTCTGCAATGTGATTCAGCGGAATCATATGCCCTTGATTATTTTGCACCTTTAATGTCTGGAACGCTTCCCACTCCGGGGTAGGCGCGCCGGAGCGTGTCAGCATGATGTCGTGCTCGTCGCCCAGGGGATCGATGTAGTTGGCGATGGGGAGACCCACCAGGTGCGTGCGGATATTCTGGTCGAGTTTGTTCAAATCCACACCGAGAATCGCGGCTTTTTCACGGTTAATGTCGATCTGCATGTCCACTTTGTGTCGACCGACGGGATTATCGACGCTCACCGTTCCCGGTGTTTTGCGAATTATATCTTCCACATCGGACGATACCTTGCGCAACTGATTCAGTTCCTCGCCAGTAATGCGTATGGCAATCGGCGCAATGGACGGGGGCCCCTGCATAAACTCCTGCAGCGTGATTTTTGCTCCGGGAACATTGGAAAATCGCGCTCGAAGTTCGGTGACAAGCAGTTCTGTCTCTTTGTAGGATTCGTTGTCAGTTTGAATCAGTAGCTGAGCAAAGTTCGCATTCTCCCGTTTGGAGGGAATGTTGTAATAGATGCGAGGATTTCCTTTCCCTACATTGATGGTGACGTCGCTGATCTGCTCATACCCCTGCAAGGTGAGCGCAATACGCTCCGCAAGATGCTGGGTTGAGGCAAAACTGGTGCCCTCGGCAGTTTCGATGTTTAACATCACCATGGGTTTTTCCGCTTTCGGAAACAGGCTGACGCCCACTTCCTTCATTAACATCATGGATCCGGCAAAGACACCCACGGCAACCAACATGACCAGTTTGGGGTAGGTGAGTGCTGCATTCAGCGTGCGCTGATATGTGCCTTCGGTGAAGCGATCAAGCTGGCGAACCACCCAATTGCCATCTTCGTGGATGTTTCCGGTGATCTGACGGTTGTCATGCGCTTTTTCATTGGATTTCAGGAAGCGTGTGGCCATCAGCGGTGTGAGTGCAATGGCGATAATTAACGATGCGCACAGGGTTAGGACCACGGTCACAGGCATGGATCGCATAAAGGTGCCTGAGTCATTGGGAAGCATAAGTATGGGAAAGAAGGCTAAAATGGTGGTCATTGTTCCGCTGATGACCGCCCAGGCGACTTCGGAGGCTCCTTTTATGGCACTTTCACGTCGGGAATACCCCATACGCAGATAGCGACCTACGTTTTCCGTGACGACGATGGCATTGTCCACCAGCAAACCCAGCGCGATAATAAAACCTGCAACGGACATTTGTTGCAAGCCAAAGCCCGCCATATCCAGCCAGCCCATGCCCACCAGAATGGAAAGCGGGATCGCCAGAATCACGACCGTCGCTGCGCGAAAGCCCAGAATGGCCAGGGTGAATAAGCCAACCAGAAGCAATCCCTGAGAGAGGTTCTCAAAGAAACCATTAACCCGCTTTTCAACACTTTTGCTCTGGTCAAATATAATCTGGGTTTGTATGTTGCTGTCGATTTCCGCTGCAAGCGCGGAGAGCTCCTCTTTGACCGCACCAGTGATACCGAAAATGTCGGTATGTTTACGTTGTACGACCGATACGAAAACCGCTTTGTTTCCGTGGTAAGTTGCCCGGTGGCGAGGAAGTGCGTCGGCAAGCTCTACGCCGGCAATATCTCGCAGATACAGCGTGGCGTTGGGCGAGTTTTTTACGACCAGATTGCGAATTTCTTCCAGATTATCGAAATCACCGCTGGTATGCACCGTAAACCGGCGATCACTGCTGTTTACGTGGCCCCCAGGAATGTTGGTCGCGGAGGCTTGAATCCGAGCGGCGACCTGTTCCAGTGATAATCCCAGTTCGGCCATGCGCGCAACATCAATCTGAATGTGAATCTGCTGATCTGGGAGTGCGTCGATGTCTGCGCGTTTAACGCCGGGAATTCGCTCTATTCGGGTTTCCAGTTTCTCAGCCCAGTACTTGAGGCTGTTATAACTTGCCTGAGTTGAAAGCAGCGCAATCTGCATGATGCTGGTGTCGGCGGGGGAGATTTTTTCCGTTTTTAATACCTGCATATCCTGAGGCAGGTCAGCATTAATCGAGTTAATGGCCGAAACAACGTCATCGTACTTTTCGTCAGGATCAGAGCCGTACAAAAACTCGGTGCGAATTATGCCCAGACCATCTTCGATATCAGTGCGGATGACTTTGATATCTTCAATTTCGTTAATGGCGGATTCAATCGGGTCGATGACGAGTTTTTCCAAGTCCTGCGGGCTGGTTCCCGGATAGACGATGGTCGTTACCGTCATGGGAAAATCAAACTGAGGATCTTCTGCACGGGGCATCGTGAAAAAAGAATTCACACCCAGCGCAACCAACATCAGTAAGATAATGGCGGTAAATTGATAATTACGAATGGCGAGTTTAGGGATATTCATCGTGTTTCTCCCGCTTACTGCTGTGCATCAGCCAGCTGAATTTTTGCACCCTCGTGGAGAAAGGTCGCCCCTTTGTTCACAATCACTGCGCCTTCTTCCAGCCCTTCTCGAATCGCAATTTGACCGGACTCCAGCCACGCCATGGAGGCTTCCTCCAGGCTCACGGTCTGGTCTTCATGAATCTGAAATAGTTTCACCCGATTTTTGTCCGCGGCAACCACGGATTCAACGGGTACATAGGCGATACGATCGGTAAATGCGGGTACGATCTCCATGTGCCCAATAAAGCCTTCGAGGAGACGGTAATTTTCCGGGGCTACTTGTATTTCCACTTCAAACAGCAGGGTGCTGGTATCTGCGGCCGCCGCCACCTCGGAGACAGCGCCCTGGAACAAATGCCCAGGGTAGGCATCAAATTTGATCCGGGTTTCGTCATTTTTGTTGATACGCACGATGTCTTTGTCACTCACCTGGGTGCGAATCACCCAGCCTTTGGAGGTATCGGAAATCACAAAGGCGGTTTGGTGAGGCCGCACCAGCTCGCTGGATTCCACGAAGCGGCTGAGTACGATGCCATCTTGCGGGGCAATGAGCACGGCTTGGCGCTTTTTCTCAATGGCAAGATCCAGGTTGGCTTCCGCCACTTCCAGTGCAGTTCGTGCGTCTTCCAGTTGATTAATGGGAATGACTTTTTTCTTGTATAAAGAGGTCAGTCGGGTCAGATCACGTTGACTTTGTGTGTGTACACTCTTGGCTTTGGCCAGCTCTGCATTGATCTCTTCCAGCTCCAAAGACGCCAGCACATCCCCTTTTTTTACCGGCTGACCTTCTTCAACATTGAGCTGGGATATCGTGCCGCTGATTTTGAAGCCCAAAGCCTGCCGGCCTTTGTGCGTCAGCTTGCCTGAGGCATACACCTTTTGGGCGATTTGCTGATATTCCACCGTCGCACTGGTAACCGCCACTACGGGGTCCTTTGAAGGTGCACTGTCTTCCGACTTCGGTGTGGCGGAAACCAGCAAAGCCACGGCACAGAGAGCTGTCACGAGCAGTGCTACTGCTGCGGCAAAGAATGGGGTACGAAAAGAGGAGGTGGAATGTGTGCTCATAGTGACGCTCCCGGAAAGCTGTTTGATTGCCATATGAGAAAGGGTAAGCAATCTAAGGTTGAAATGTAAGCAATGAAAACATAATATGAAGCTATGTGTTCGATGTCAACAATGTTTTCGCTGTCAATTATGTGATCACTGTCACTATTGGCGTTATAATGTGCAGTGTACGGTGAGCGATGCTTCCTGGATTTCTGTGGGAGCGGAAGCACAAATCCGTAAAAGATGTTGTCATTGTAAATATTACGTTAAACTTAAGATGGCAGTTTGATCACGGAAGCCATTATCAGAGTGAATGCAGGGTAGCAGGTAAAACAGGACATTATGATGAGTGCAGTAGCGCAGTCTTATCACCATGGAAATTTGAAACAGGCTTTACTCGATAAAGCATTGGAGCAACTGCGGGAAGTGGGCCCGGACAAGCTGAGTCTTCGGGCACTTGCGCGAGACGTTGGTGTGTCACAAACAGCGCCATATCGGCATTTTGCGGACAAGACAGATTTGCTGGCGTCGCTTGCGGCAGAAGGATTTCGCCAGATGCGAAATGCAACGCTGCGTGTCATTCAGGAACACGACGACCCTCAGGAAAAACTGCATGCCAGTGGTAAAGCTTATGTGCTGTTTGCCCAGAAAAATGCCGAGTTGTACCGCTTGATGTTTGGCCCGATGATTCCGCCAGACCTGGATCATGACGAGTTGCGGGAAGCGGGGAACGAAGCATTAGTGGCGTTTGTGAGTATTATTGATGATGGTATTCGTCGGGGGGCATTTGCGGTTGAAGACCCGCTGGTGTGGGCCAACTCTGCTTGGGGAATGGTACATGGTATTGCCAGTCTGTTGATCGATGGGCGTTTCATGTGCACTGAAAAGGAATTTCTGGAGGAAGATCTCGATAAAGCACTGGCGGTTGTGGGGCGTGGTATTACTGCTCCCTGATTTTCATGCGGCAACGTGTTTTCAGGGGGCTTCAATCTGGTATTCAGGAATGATGTACCGGCTGTTGATTTTGAACAGTACGCCGGTATCTTTCATTCGTTCCAGCGTTTTGTTGAGTTTGTTAACGAACGCGATATCAACTTTCTTCTTACTAAGCATAATGTAAATGTGAGAAGAGTTCGCATAAAGAACAGGCTGGAATTCGAGTATTTCCGGGAACTGTCGAGACTGGTAGGAAACCGTCAGCGCATCGGCCAGAAAGCCATCAATGCGCCGCTTGTCCAGCATTTGGTACAACTGAATGTTGTCTCTCACGTAAGACACCCGTGTGTTGTATTCGGGTTGATTCATTAGTGCTTGCAATTCATCCCCATAGAAATACCCCAGTGTGACACCCAGCCGATTTCCGGCTTTCAGAAAGTCCTCCATGGTGTTCATGCTTTCCGTGTCGGTGTTGCGACGCACAAACAGGCTGTTCAGTTCCTGTCGGTAGGGGGTTGAAAAGTGGGCATATTCAGCCCGTTCAGGTGTTTTTGACGCGCCCAGCGCAATGTCCAGCAATCCTTCCTTCAGCCCTTGGAGGTGGCGTTTCCAGGGGACCTGTTGAAACTCGATCTGACAGTGCAGTTCAGACATGATGGCGGAAGCCATATCGATATCCACGCCCGTGAGAATGCCGTCTTCATTGACATATTGATAAGGCGGCCAGGGCTCCCAGCCGATAATTACCGGGTGCGGACACAGCTCGGCATCGGCCTTCGCCCCCGAAACCAGCAATAGCTGTAATCCGAGGCAGAGACAAAGCAGGCGGGGGAGTGGTTGCATAATACGATTCCCACAGAGGAGCGGACTATATCCTAACCATAGGCGAGATTGATCCGTGCTTCAAGCCGGGAATGAGATACTATGCTTCAAATTGGGGCGCTAGAGGCGATAGAAAGTTTCCAGGCTTGCCATCACATTATTCGCATGGAAACACTGGCAGATGACCACTATGATGGTATTATTCGTCTCCTGCCAGCTAGAAAGTGTTTTTCATGGACGACAAGCAACGACTGGAAACAGCCATTGATATAGAAACCCCCGAAGGGATTGACTTGGTGTTGACGCCTGCCGGCGGGCTCGTGCGTTCGCTTGCCTTTCTGATCGATTTTTCCATCCGCTTAGTTGTGTTTATCATTCTTGCCACTGTGCTCAACTGGATGGGCGAAGTCGGTACCGGATTGCTCTCCATCGTTATTTTCCTGCTGGAATGGTTTTACCCGGTAGTTTTTGAGGTGTTTGGCAAAGGCGCTACCCCCGGTAAGCGTATGATGCATCTGCGCGTTGTTCAGGCGGATGGTACGCCGGTCCGCCTGCCAAGCGCGTTAATCCGGAATTTGCTGCGCGTCGTGGACTTTTTGCCGTTTGGTTATGTCGCCGCCTGGTTCACAATTTCATTGAGTGCACAGTGCCGGAGGTTGGGTGATATAGCTGCTGACACTTTGGTTGTGCACGAAGAGCGTGCGGCGTTAGCTTTTGATTCGGGCTCGGAAGTACAACGGCCGTTTCCTGTGGCGCTGCAACTGCCGGAACAGCAGACCATCGTCCAGTTTTCTCAGCGTGCCGCCGGGCTTTCTGTGGCACGGCAGGAGGAACTGGCCAATATCCTCACGCCGATCCTCGAAGTGAGAGACCAGGACGCCGTAGCGGCACTGCATGCCTCGGCCAATCACACGATGGGAAGGGTCGTCTCTCGATGAAACAGCATCTCTTCGAAGTTCGATATCGCGCGCAATGGGCAGCGTTTTCCGCGCAATTGGATGCATTGGAAAAAGGGGGAGCCGCAGAAGCGGGTGATTTTCCTGCCAGATATCGCCAGCTATGCCAACAAATCTCTGTGGCGAAAACGCGGGGCTATTCGCCCAATCTGATTGAAGAACTTAATGCGCTGGTGCGCCGGGGGCATCAGCAGCTGTATCGTTTTCGTTCTGATTTTTTGTATCGGTTACTGCAATTTTTTCGTACTGGCTTCCCGACAGTGGTGCGACGCAACTGGGTGTTTGTTGCCGTTGCCAGCGCTGTCTTTTATTTGCCGATCGTATTGGTTTTTCTTCTGGTGTGGTGGTATCCGGATCTGATTTACAACGTGTTTGACGCCCATGATGTTGCCCGGTTTGAGTCTATGTATGATCCTTCTTCGGACCGTGTGGGGCGGGATCGTGAAGCCGAGACTGATGTGCGCATGTTTGGGTTTTACATTGCCAACAATATTGGCGTCGCCTTCCGTACGTTTGCCACCGGGCTCGTATTTGCCCTGGGTAGCCTGTTTTTTCTGGGGTATAACGGCGTGGTTTTCGGGGCGGTTGCGAGCCATCTCACTGCGTTGGGTTCGGCAGAAACGTTCTATACGTTTGTCATTGGGCATGGCGCATTCGAGCTTACTGCCATTACCTTCGCCGGTGCTGCCGGGATTAAACTCGGCTATGCACTCATTGCTCCCGGACCATATCGGCGGATCCATGCGTTGAAGCTGGCTGCACGGGAAGCCATTCATATGATGTATGGTGTCATACTCATGTTGATTGCGGCCGCGTTTGTCGAGGCCTTCTGGTCGTCAAATGCCGCTATTTCCGCCTGGATAAAATACAGTGTCGGCGCTGTGCTTTGGAGTGGTGTAGCAGCCTACTTTTTTCTGGTGGGTGAGGCAGCAGAGTGAATCCGGATAAAATGCGCTTTATCGCGCGCCCAAGAGGGAATTATGAAGCGGTAGACCTGGGATTTAAAATGGTGCCGCTCTGGTGGAAACCGCTTTATCTGGCCTGGTTCGTTGTTACACTGCCCGTGTTCGTGTTGCTGTTAATCGCCTTCGAAGGAGAGAGTGCGCTGGCTGGTCTGGTTATCTGGTGGTTAAAGCCGCTCTTTGAACGTATGCACCTTCAGTTTCTAAGCCGGGCTGTCTTTGGGGAAGAGCTCAGCTGGCATGCGGTGGCCAGAGGATTCTTTCGCTATGGGCGCCAACAACTCATTTCATCACTGACCTGGCGTCGGTTGAGTCCAACCCGCTCTCTGGATTTGGCCGTAGTTCAGCTCGAAGGCTTGAAGGGCAAAGCCCGTAAACAACGCCTGGGCGTGTTACACCGGGATAACACAAGCTCCACTGGATTTTGGCTGACGATTATTGGCGCGCATCTCGAAGCTATTATACAAATCTCATTATTACTGTTGGTCGTCATGTTGATTCCGCAACACATGGATGTGGATTTCATGGAGCTGATTGAAGCCCCCTATGTGGCTGACGTGCTGTATTATCTCGCGATTTCTCTGTTTTCGCCTTTTTACGTGGCGGGGGGCTTTGCGCTGTATTTAAATCGTCGCACGATCCTGGAGGGCTGGGACATTGAACTTGGATTTCGCCGCATTGTAAATCGGGCGGAAAGTACCACGACTCGTTTAACTGCTTCCTCTGTCGGCATTTTAATGCTGATCGGTTTGCTGAGTGTAGGGAGCATTGAACCGGTGTTGGCAGATACCCCTGAAAACAGTGCACACCAAACGCCGGAGTCCACTCGCCGGGAAATCGGGGAGATTCTGCTCGGGCCCGACTTCCACCATAAAGAGGTTACTCGCTATCCCAAATGGTTGAAAGAGTGGGAGTTTGACGCCAGTGATTCCTCGATGGATTCAGGTGTGCCCTCGTGGGTGGGTGATGTCGTAATGTGGATCGCCTCTTCGATTGAGTGGCTGCTTTGGGGGGCAGTAATTTTCATCTGCCTTTATCTGGTTTACCGCAATCGGGAGATGATTCTGAGCCTGAAATTTTCACGAGCACAGAAGTCGTCGGTGCACGTGCCGGAAACCCTTTTCAATCTGGATATTCGAGAGGGATCACTCCCTGAGGATGTGGTTGCGGAAGCGACGCGCCTTTGGCGTTCAGCGCGCCTGAGAGAAGCCCTGAGTCTGCTTTATCGCGGCGCGCTGTCCCGCCTTGCCAATCAGCATCATGTGCCTTTTAAAGAAGGAGACACGGAACAGGACTGTGTAAGCAGCGTTCGACAGCATGCAGACGACAACGTGGCTGAGTACTTTGAAGCGTTAACTCATGCTTGGGAGGCATTAGCCTACGGTCATCGTGAACCGAATAATGACACCTGGGCTGACCTTAGCCTCGAATGGCGTCGTGTTTTTGATGCAGATTCCTCCGTGGGTGATCGCAGTGTGACGGAAGGTAGCGAGGAATCCCATGCGTAATTCCGCCTGGCTGGTGCTGGTCATAGGGTTGTTTATTGCGCTGGGCACGTTTGTGTACCTGAACACGGAATGGGTTACCGAGGAGATTGATCGTGGGCCCACGGCAGAGGTAGCCCAACAGCCTTTTTTTGCGGCCAAAACATTCTTGTCCCGGCTGAATGTGGAGGTAGAGCTGCAAGGCCATTTTCGCCAACTGGATGACGCGAACATGGAAATCGGTGACGGCGATGTAATCGTACTCGTTGATGCCTACGGTTCACTTTCGCCCAAACGGACTGAACATTTGCTGAAATGGGTTGAGCGCGGAGGGCAGTTGATCATCTCTGCGTCAAATCCTTATGTGCCTGACTTGGAGTCCGTGACTGACCACTTGTTTACTGAATTTGGTGTGAGTCTGACTGAAAACGAACATTCCGAGGATGATGCGCTGTACGATGCTTTTTCCGGAAGATCCCGTTGGGGGCGTCTGCTTGGCCTGACAGATTTTCAGGTATGTGATCAGATTTCAGCACATACAGAGTTCAGCTTTAATCAGGAGGAATCGGTGCTGCAAATCAATGTACTTTCCTCATTGAGGCTTCACGCTGATAGTGCGGAAGATTTAGCCGGAATCTTTGATGATAATGGCGGACTGATGCTTCAGTTCGATGTTGGTGAAGGCATGATCAGCTTTCTGCCCAGTCTGGATTTGTGGAAGAATCATGCCATTGGCTGCCTGGATCATGCCTATATTCTCTGGCAATTAGCTTCTTATAGCGACAAGGTCTGGTTTTTGTACAGTCGCGATGCGCCGAGTCTTGTGCAACTGCTGCTGGACAACTTCCCTTTGTTTGTCGGGTTGTCACTGGTATTACTGTGCCTGTGGTTGTGGCACAAAAACAACCGAATCGGGCCCGTGTTTACTTCATTTGAAAACCGACAACGCAGGCTGCTTGAACACATAGACGCAAGTGCACGATTTCAATGGCGGCAAAACCAGGGGCAAGCCCTGATTCTGAGCCTGCGGGAAGATGTTTTGCGCGCCATGGAAGTGCATTACGCAAGCATCAGAAAACAGTCCCCGGACGAGCAGGACCAACGTTTGGCGGCGCAGGCGCGATGTGCCGTATCACTGGTGAGTTCCGCCATGCGCATTGACCGTCCCGCGCACCCGGATCAACTGATACAGACGATTCAGGCTTTAAAATTTTTAAAGGAAAACATATGACTGACCAAAGAGTATCTGGCGAACAGCTGGAAGCGACCTCTGCCGTGACTTCCCGCATGCGCTCAGAAGTCGAAAAAGCGGTACTGGGGCAAACCGAGATCGTCGAGCAAGTGCTGATCGCCCTGTTTGCAGGTGGCCATGTGTTGATCGAGGGCGTACCTGGTCTCGGCAAAACATTGCTGGTGAGAACCTTGGCAAAGACATTCAGCGGCCGTTTTGCACGTATTCAGTTCACGCCGGACCTGATGCCAAGTGACGTGACCGGGCATTCTATTTACCACATGGACAGCCAAACCTTCAAAATTCGAAAGGGGCCGGTTTTCACACACTTGCTGTTGGCGGATGAAATCAACCGAGCACCGGCTAAAACGCAGTCTGCCTTGCTGGAAGTAATGCAGGAGCGGCAGGTGACCATTGATGGTCGTGCATTGCCGGTGGATGCGCCTTTTATGGTACTCGCCACTCAGAATCCCATTGAGCAGGAGGGCACGTATCCACTGCCGGAAGCGGAGTTGGATCGTTTTATGATGAAATTACTGATCCAGTTCCCCAGTAGTGAAGATGAGGCGGCCATCGTTCAGGGGCAAACCGCGCCCAGCCGGGGCACTACGGACTATTTGAGCCAAGTTGATGTTGTGGCCTCACCCGAGGAGATTCAGTCGATTCAGCGCAGGGTATTCCAGATTCTCGCGGATGATGAGGTCGTGGATTATTCCGTGCGGATTACTCGTGCAACACGTGACTGGCCCGGGATTGCGCGTGGGGCAGGCCCCCGAGGAAGTATCAATCTGATTCAGGCCGCAAAAGCCAAAGCTTTGCTGGAAAGTCGGGATCACGTGACACCCAACGATGTCAAATGTGTTGCCTTGCCGGTACTGAGGCATCGGATTTTGCTGCATGTAGATATGGAAATTGAGGGGGTATCGGTGGATCGTTTGTTAACGCAGCTCCTTGATGAGGTTTCCGCACCGCGACGCTGATGAATACAACACACGCTTTGAAAGTTCACGGACTTAGACCGGCCCGCAAAGCGCTTTGGCTGGTGTTTGTCTTTGCTATCCTTCTGTTTATTGGTGAATTGGGCGCAGTACTCGATGCCTGGGCCTATGATGACATCCGGTTGGTGACCCGTGGGTTGGTTGTCATCTTGCTGGTGCTCATGATCGCTGATGTGTTGTTGTCCTGGCAGAGTGCACCTTTGGAGGTGAGGCGTACATTGACGAAAAATCTGGCTTTGGAAGTGTGGTCCGATGTGGATATTCATGTTCAGCACAGCTTTGTCAAACCCATGATGCTGACCGCATTCGACTGGCTACCATCCTCCTGTCAGACAGAAGGCTTGCCGCTGCGTATACAACTTCAGCCGGGTCAATCAAGCCAGGTAACCTACCGCCTTCGACCCTTGGTTCGCGGTGAGCTGAAGTTGCCAAAAATTGCGTTTGCCATGCCATCTGTTCTGGGCTTTTGGTGCTTTCACCGACATTACATCAAGGTGGATGAAGCGCGCGTATTCCCCAATTTCAAAGCCTTGGAAGGTTTTCAGCTTTTGGCCGTAGATAATCACAGCAGTCAGATGGGCATTAAAAAGAAACCCCGACGGGGTGAGGGTATGGAATTCCATCAGCTCAGGGATTACCGGGCCGGCGATGCGATTCGGCAGATCGATTGGAAGGCCACCGCACGTCGTCAGAAATTGATTTCCCGCGAGTACCAGGATGAGCGCGATCAGCAGGTGATTTTGATGCTGGATAGCGGCCGCAAAATGTTGACACGGGACGGCGCGACCAGCCATTTCGATCACTGCCTGAATTGTCTGCTGATGCTGTCATTTATTGCCTTGAAGCAAGGCGATGCAGTGCAAATGATGAGCTTTGGGAGTGAAAGCCGGTGGACGATGCCGGTGAAGGGCGCAGTGAATATTTCGTCGATTTTGCATCAGTTTTATGATTTGTACCCAAAAAAGGTAGCGGTAGACTACCTTGCGGCGGCTCAGGAGTTATTGCAACGCCAGCCCAAACGGTCACTGATTATCATCACAACCAACCTGCGGGATGACGACCTAGATGATCTGCTGGTAGCGGTGCGTTTGCTTCAGCGCAAACATCTGGTGTTGATTGCCAATCTTTATGAGCAGGCAATATTGGATGTGTTGGATCATCCGGTGGAAAGCCTGGAAACCGCGTTACGTTATGCCGGAACAACCGAATACCTGCGTCGGCAAACCCAGGCAGCCGATCGACTGCGTGCGGAGGGAGCAAATGTGTTGGACAGTGCGCCAGACAACCTCACAGTTGCCGTCATCAATCGCTATCTGGAGATAAAGCGCGCCGGGCTTTTGTAATCGCCATGATGTTTTTTAATCAATCTCGGGATGAGTGTCTATACTTTTGGGATCTTTCAATGAAACAAGGAGAGTAACGTGGAAACGAACAACCCGTATCAAGCCCCATCCGCAGATGTGGCCGTGGAATCGCAAGCAGAATTAAACCTGCATGATCCGGTGGGACGACCGATCGGGCAGGGATGGCGCTGGATTGCGGACGCGTTTGCTTTGTTTAAGCAAAATATTGGTACCTGGATAGGTATTGCAGTGATTTACATGGTCATTTTGATTGTATTGTCCCTGATACCGATTGTCAGCTTGCTTACCACGTTCCTGGGTCCCGTCTTTATGGGGGGAATCATGGTGGCAGCTTACAAGAGTGATGGTGGCAGTGGCCCGGAAATTGGTGATCTTTTCGCTGGTTTCAAAACCAAGTTTGGCAGCCTGTTTCTGTTGGGTGTGTTGATGCTGGTGCTAATGATCGTGCTGTTTATTGTGGGTGGCCTGCTCGCCTATTTGGTGGGTGGCTCAGAACTTGCCGGTATGTTTCAGGGGATGAGTTCCGGTGCAGGTCCTGATCCTGCGATGATGGGTACAATGTTCGCTGTAGTGGGGTTGTTTTTCGTAGCGCTGTGGATACCGCTGATGATGGCTATCTGGTTTGCCCCTGCCTTGGTCATCTTGAATGATCAAGCGCCGTTTGCCGCGATGAAGAACAGTTTTATGGGCTGTTTGAAAAATATTCTGCCTTTCTTCTGGTACGGAATCATCGCCATGGTGTTCGCCGTTCTGGCCTCCATCCCATTAGCGCTGGGTTGGTTGATTCTTGGCCCGATCATGTTTATCACCATGTATACCTCTTACAAAGCGATCTACATTGACTGATCGATTACTGAGGCAGTGTCACACTGACTTTGGCGCCCCCAAGTGCCGAGTCAGTGACTTCAATTGCGCCGCCATAGCTGCTGACAATGTCAGTGACCACGGCCAGACCGATGCCTTGCCCGGACAACGCTGTGTCGGCGCGTGCTCCCCGCTTTAGAATTTCGGCTTTCAAATGCCCGGGTACGGGGCGGCCATCGTTTTCGATATCCAGCCGCCAGTGTTCGTCATGGCTTGTGTGGGTGATACGTACCTGCCGGTCACCATACTTGAATGCGTTGTCCACCAGATTGCCCAGAATTTCGGTCAAATCCCGCGTTTCCATGGGGGCGTGTATGGTTTCGTCCAACTGTATATCCGCGCTCATGTGCTTTTCATAATAGACCTTTTGCATCGCTGAAACTAACCGGTCAACCACCGCTTTCAATGGGGTTTGCTGTTTGCCCAGCGTCGGTTGGACGCTGGTGGCTCGCTGCAATTGGTACTGGATGATTTGGTTCATCCGCGTGATCTGCTCTTCCAGCTCCCGGCCCGCAGTGTCTGTATCCGGCAGCTCGGACAGAAGACCCTGCGAAACGGCCAGCGGTGTTTTCAGGCTGTGGGCCAAATCACTGAGGGTGTTTCGATACCGCTCCCGCTGATTTGCTTCGCTGATAATCAATTGATTCAGGTTGTGCGTGACTTTATGTAATTCGGTGGGGTAGTCCGATGCCATGTGGTCAATGGCACCGCGTTCGAGACGCGTGATGTCTTCTGCCAGTTGGGTCAGCGGGCGTAACCCCCAGGTGACGATCAACAACAAGCTGCCCGCCAGAATGAACCCGATCAGGCTGAGAGCGAGTGCGAGGGACTGCCGATACGCCCGCATTTCCAGCGTCGTGTTTTTCTGGCTCTTGGCGATGACAAACGTCAAACGGACTTCCTGCGCCGCCATTTCAAAGACGGTACTCAATGACGCAACGAAAAAACCAAACGGTGCAGGATTTGGTTCAATGACTGAATAAATAATCTCCCCGGGTTCCGAAGTTGACGGTGTCAGGTGTTTGGTCAGGGTGTTGATGGCCGCTGAGCGGGATTGCCACAATAGCTGATCAGGCACACCAAAGATAAATCCCTGCAGGTCGGATACGGTAGAGTTCAAATCCGGATCAATCAGTTGTTCGGGCATTCGTACCTGCACCAGACGTTGGCCGTTTACACTCATGTCCGTTAACTCGGGTTCCGCTTCGGCGATGAGCGTGTGCAAATGCAGTTGCAAGGATGCATGGGCCGTACGGATCAGGCTCTGTTGATGGATATTATCCAACACAACCCCAAGCAGACTCAGGAAAAGCGGTAGCAGAATGAAGCAGCCAAACAGGAAGCGTCGGCGGATGGAGTCTGTTGAGAGAAATTGTCCCAGCGTGGAAAAAAAGGCCATGAAGACGGTCAGCTGTCAATGGGCGTCAGCGTAAATTGATAGCCCTGCCCGCGGATAGTTTTTATGGGGGTCAAGGAGCTGTCGGGGTCAAGCTTTTTACGTAAGCGCCCGATAAACACCTCTATCACGTTGCTGTCGCGATCAAAGTCCTGGTCATACAGGTGTTCCGTCAATTCCGTCTTAGAGACCACTTTTCCCGGATTTAACACCAGATATTCCAGTGTGTTGTACTCGTAAGCGGTGAGTTCGAGCATGCCGCCTTGCATGCGGACTGTTTTTTCCGTCAAATTGAGCGAAAAGCCTTCAAACTGCAGTTCATTTTTGGCTTGGCCGGCATATCGCCGGATTAATGCGCGCAGGCGTGCGTGTAACTCTTCCACATGGAAGGGTTTGGTCAGATAGTCATCAGCACCGGCTTCCAGCCCGGCGACCTTGTCATGCCAATCCCCGCGCGCGGTGAGGATCAGGATAGGGTAGTTTCGCTGCTGGTCCCGCAGCGTCTGAATGACACTCACACCATCTTTACCGGGCAACCCCAGGTCAATCACGGCAATGTCGTAATTGTGTTCCAGTCCTAGAAATTCACCATCCAGGCCATTGTCAGCAGCGTCCACCGCATAGCCCTTTTCGGTGAGCAGGTCCGACAGTTGCTGGCGAAGTTTTGCTTCGTCTTCAATGATCAGTATACGCATGAGTCAGTTCTTTTTATCTTCGGGGTCGTCGGTCTTTTCCGCTGCGTTTATCAATGTGCACCCAATGCACCCGGCCATCCGCGCCCAGAATCTTGACGCGATAATAGGCCCCATCGCCATCTTCCCCCTGTTCCACCTTCAGCACTTTATCACTGGGGTGTTTTTTGGCCCGTGCCGCGGCTTCCTGTTTGGTGACGTCCGACTGTGCCAGGAAAAACGGGGTTCTCTTGGCCTCAGCGCGCTCAAAGGGCGCGCTGTGCACGGTGACAGACAGCAATACACTGGAAATAGCGCATATCAACAACGAGGTTCGCATCATAGTCAACCTAAACTGGGGTTGTGTTTTTTCGGATTGCCCGAGAGTGTGACATTATAGTGGCGTAACCGAAACACGTACCCGGATTTTCTTGCCAGGGTCTCGATCCATGCGGGTCGAGAAGTTCTCACCGTTGTAACGGTACCATACATTGTAGCCGATTACCTTCTCTTCATAATGGGTCTGGTAGTGGGTTTCGCAACGTCTTTCGTCGCGGTATACATCGTGACCACGTTCGCTGTAACGGGAGCTGCGGCTGATGTCATGTCCGATGGATGCCCCCAGAATAGCGCCAACCGCCGTGCCGACCTGCTTGTTGCGTTTTTTGTGGCCCACGGCATTGCCTATGGCACCGCCAATCACACCGCCCAGAATTGTGCCGGTCATACTCTCACCGCGAGCGGGTGGGGCGTCATAACGCACAGTTTCTGTCCAGCATTCCTCGACGGGCACTCGACGTTCAATTTCACGGGTAATGGGTTCTACGCGGGTGACTTTGGCGTATTCGATTCGGCTGTGCCCGAATTTGTCGTCCGCGGAGGAAAGCGTGGGTGCAGTCACCCCGGCGGTGAGGGTCATGGCCAGGAGGACGGTGGAAAGTTTTGAGGTTTTTGATTGCTTGTTCATGGGATTTCCCTTCTGTTGTACTCACGTTTCTCTGATGCTTTCAGATTATGTGATCTAATCTGAACAAAAACTGAATCAGCCCGGCGCTTTTCGAGGTTTCGTGCTATTACTTAAGGTACTTATCCTTCAGGTTCTTTTACTTCAGGTACTTCTACTTGAGATACGGCGACTTGAGGGTACATCACTTTTCTCGGGACCCCAGGAGCGGCAATGGAACTTCACTCCCTCTTAGAAAGCATGATCGAGCAAGATGCCACAGACCTGTTTGTGTCTGCGGGTGCGCCCCCGTATATGCAGATTGAAGGGGACTTCCGTGCGATGGCCAAAGATAAGCTGACCAGTATTCAGGCACGTGCTTTGGCCTATTCCATTCTGACGCCGGATCAAATTCAGGAATATGAGCTGACCAATGAGCTGAATGTCTCCTATCGCATTGAAAATGCCGGCCGCTTCCGTATCAATGTGTTTCGACAGATGGGCGAGGTTGCCCTGGTCGCTCGACACATTCGTGCGAAAATCCCGACGCTGGATGAACTCAATATGCCGGAGGAGTTCAAAAAGCTGGCGATGCTGGATCGGGGCCTGATTCTGGTGGTTGGGGCGACCGGGACCGGTAAATCCACAACCCTGGCTGCCATGATTGACTACCGAAACACCAACAAACCAGGCCATATTTTGACCGTTGAAGAACCCGTAGAGTTTGTGCATGAGCACAAAAAGTCACTGGTGAACCAGCGGGAAGTGGGTGTGGACACCGAGTCCTATGAGATCGCGCTGAAAAACGCCATGCGTGAAGCGCCCAATGTAATTATGATCGGTGAAATCCGTGAAACGGACACGATGAAAAAAGCCATCGCCTATGCGGAAACCGGTCATCTGTGCTTGTCTACGTTGCATGCGAGCAGTGCTAGTGACGCCATTGATCGCATTGTGAACTTCTTCCCGTCGGAGGCACACAAACAACTGTGCACAGATTTGTCCTCCCATTTGCGGGCAATTGTGTCGCAACGTTTGCCAGTCGGCGTTGGTGGAAAGCGTGTCGCGGCACTGGAAATCATGATCAATACGCCGTATATCGCGGGGCTTATCCATGAAGGTGAGTTCAGCAAATTGAAAGAAGCGCTGGAAAAAGAGAAAGGCGAAGGGTGTAAGTCGTTTGACAGCTCTCTGTTTGATCTGGTGCAGCAAGGTAAAATTGCCAAAGAAGTTGCGCTGAACAATGCGGATTCAAGAAACAATCTGGCCTTGCGCTTCCGCCTGGAGGGCACAGAAGCGGTGGTGGATGAAAAAGTGTTGAAGGATGTGGCCTTCTCGCGCGCCGCCAACTATGATGATTATGAAACCTATCGAATGCAGGCGATTGCCTTAAAAGGTGAAAAGCCGCTGAGAATGCAGAACGTCGAAGATGCGATACAGAATGCGATGATCGCCAAAGGATTGTCGGTGACCGACGAAGATCCGGATATGGAGATTCGTTATTACACCACCAAACCGGCCGACCCTTCTGAGGGGCAGGGAATTTCAGAGCTGGACCGGGAAATGCAGAAACACGGTTCGCTCTGCATCATGATGGTGGATATCAAGACTCAAAAAACGGTGTGGCGGGTGAAAGCGCCGAAATACGGCATCAGTACCACGACACCGCAAAATGAAGTGAACCAAAAATTAGAAAAAGTGATGGAGGATTTTCCACCAGGGCTGGTGTAACACTGTCTTCGGACAGCACTTACTTGACACAATAACAAGAGAAATGAGGAGAGTAAGGGATGAATGCACAACCAAATCCACAGTCCCCAGGATGGGAAAACACCGCAGACGATTTGTTGCTCGGAGGCGAGGAACTCCGATTGGAGCAGATTCGTCAAAAGGCGCGTAGCCACGCCAAGTCGTCAGGCACTTACGGCCAGCGCGCCCACTTTGAACCGGGCAAAACCATTTCACCCTTCAGTCTGGAGTGTGAGCGCAGGCTGTTCAGGCGATAGTCGTTCCCGCTGTCATGATGCGTTCAATCACCGAACGCATCATCGAGCTTCTTAGGCACCAACGTGTTTTTTAATCGCTGATAAACCGGCAGTCCGTTGTGGTAGGGCGGGTAGTCTTCGCCTTCAATCAAGGGCTGCAGGTAAGCGCGGCAGGCGTCGGTAATTTCGAAGCCATTGGGGGCGATGAATCCTTCGGGCATCATTTTTTCCTGGTTGGCTACTTCGCTCAGGGGCGCTTCGCCGATGGACCACTGATACGGCGCGTCGGACTCTCGCACAATAATGGGCATGACTGCGTTTTTTCCTTGAACCGCCAGTTCTACCGCCGCCTGCCCAACTGCATACGCCTGGTCGACGTCGGTTTTTGAGGCGATATGTCGCGCAGCACGCTGCAGATAATCCGCCACAGCCCAATGGTACTTATAGCCCAGGGTTTCATTGATCATATTGGCGAGAAATGGCGCGACTCCCCCTAACTGGGTGTGCCCAAACGCATCTTTTTCGCCGGAGTCGGTTAAAAAACGCCCATCTTCATATCGCACGCCTTCCGATGCAACTATCACACAATAGCCGTAAGACTTTACGCATTTGTTTACACGGGCCAGGAACATTTCCCGGTCGAAGGCTACTTCCGGGAATAGAATAATGTGAGGCGGCATTTCCTCGGATTCTTTCGCCAGGCCACCCGCTGCCGCGATCCAGCCCGCGTGGCGGCCCATCACTTCCAGCACGAAAATTTTCGTGCTCGATTCACACATGGACACCAGATCCATACCCGCTTCCCGGGTGGCGATGGCCACGTATTTTGCCACCGAGCCAAAACCGGGACAGGTGTCGGTAAAGGGCAGGTCGTTGTCGACCGTTTTGGGAATGCCGATGCACGTGATCGGATAACCAAGTTGTTCGCCTATCTGCGAGACTTTATGGGCGGTATCCTGGGAGTCTCCGCCCCCGTTGTAGAAAAAGTACCCGATGTCATGGGCTTTGAATACCGCAATCAAGCGCTCATATTCTTTGCGGTTTTCCTGAATATTCTTCAACTTATAGCGACAGGAACCAAATGCACCCCCCGGCGTGTGTCGCAATGCGGCGATGGCCTCCGGGCTCTCCAGACTGGTATCGATCAACTCTTCGCGTAAAGCGCCGATGATGCCATTTCTCCCGGCAAAGACTTTACCAATGGTGTCAGAATGTTTGCGTGCAGTTTCGATGACAGCACAGGCCGTGGTGTTGATCACCGCGGTGACTCCGCCTGACTGAGCATAGAACGCATTCTTCATGTGTGATTTCCTGTTTAAATCTGCGAGTGAGAACCTTACCGGTTGTATCGGCAGACATTATATCCTACCCTCTAGGAATTTACCGCTAATCGATAGAATAGAAGGAACAGCGCGTTTTATGCACATCCACATCTTGGGTATCTGTGGCACATTCATGGGGAGTCTGGCGGTATTGGCGAAGCAGGCAGGTTATGAGGTTTCCGGGTCTGACGAAGGCATCTATCCGCCCATGAGCACCCAGCTGGAATCTCAGGGCATCGCGTTGATGCAAGGGTATTCTCCTGAAAATCTGCAGCCTCATCCCGATCTGGTCGTGATCGGCAACGCCATGAGCCGGGGAAATTCAGCCGTGGAATATTTGCTTGAACAGGGGTTGCCGTATACGTCCGGACCTGAGTGGTTTGCACGCCATATTCTCAAAGACAAGTGGACACTGGCGGTTTCCGGCACCCACGGCAAAACCACGACGACCGCCATGCTGGCCTGGATTCTGGAATACGCGGGGATGCAGCCCGGCTTTTTGATTGGCGGCGTCCCTGGCAATTTTGAAGCGTCAGCGCGTTTGGGAAACACCCCCTTTTTTGTGGTGGAGGCGGATGAATATGACAGCGCTTTCTTCGATAAACGCTCCAAGTTTATTCATTACCGCCCGCGCACGTTGATCATCAATAATCTGGAGTTTGACCACGCTGATATTTTTGACGAATTGGCGGATATACAGAGACAGTTTCATCATTTGATTCGTACGGTACCTGCCTCGGGCCAGATCATCTATCCCCAGGATGTACCAGCAATTGCCGATGTCATAAAAAAAGGCTGTTGGAGTGAGCAGGTTACGTATCAAATCGCACAAGAGTCCGAGTCAGGCTGGTGGTTAACGCCCTTAAGCGAGGATGGCCGAAAGTTTGTGTTTTCGGATGGAGATATCCGTGCCGAAGTGAATTGGACGTTAACCGGCACTCACAATCTGGCCAATGCAATGTCTGCGATGCTCGCCGCCCGCCATGTCGGGGTGACGCCGGAGGTGACCGCCCGCGCACTGTGCGAGTTTAAAAACGTCAAGCGGCGAATGGAAGTGTTGGCTGAAACGCCGGAATGGGCGATCTATGACGACTTCGCGCATCATCCTACCGCCATTGCCACCACATTGGACGGATTAAGAAAACGCGTTGGCGAAGCGCCCATCATCGCACTCATTGAGCCACGCTCGAATACCATGAAAGCTGGTGTTCACCAGCACACGCTTGCTGACAGTGCAAACACCGCAGATGCTGCAATCTGGGCGAACCTGTCCAATTTGTTCTGGTTAGCTAATGCGGTGAATGTTCCGGGACAATTCAGTGGCACGTCACTGGAAGAACTGCAGGATCTGGTCATCAATGCGGTGCGAGCGCTGCACAAGCCCGGAGTTCAAACGCATGTGGTGATTATGAGCAATGGCGGTTTCGGGGGCATTCACAATAAGATGATTGCGCGTCTCCAGGACGCTTTTACGACCTGTGAGCAAGGGGTGTAAAGAGTATGCGTGATACGCCAACGCGCGTGACGGTCGCTTTAACCGGGGCGTCGGGCGCACAGTATGGTCTGCGATTGATCGAGTGTCTGGTCAAGGCTCAGGTTGAAGTTTCTGTATTGGTTTCCAAAGCGGCACATATTGTGATCAGCACCGAAACGCCTCACAAACTGCCGGCGCAGGCAGCGCAAATGGCAGAGGCCTTGCAGCAACTGACAGGCGCGAAAGAGGGGCAGCTGCGCGTGTATGGAAAAGAAGACTGGATGGCACCAGTCGCTTCCGGCTCCGGCGCTCCTGCGGCGATGGTCGTCTGCCCGTGTAGCACCGGGACTCTGTCCGCCATTGCCTGCGGCGCGAGTGATAACTTGATTGAACGGGCAGCCGATGTTGCCTTGAAAGAGCGGCGAACGTTGATTCTGGTGCCGCGGGAAATGCCGCTCTCAGAAATTCATCTGGTGAACATGCTCAAACTCAGCCGGATGGGCGCGACCGTGATGCCCGCCAGCCCCGGATTTTATCATCAACCCACGCAGGTGGATGATCTCATCGACTTTGTTGTGGCTCGAATTCTCAGCCACTTAGGCATTCAACAAACATTGATTTCACCCTGGGGGGAGGACCGCTGATGTCACTCGTGCACGATACCCACACACACAGTGCGCACACGACGGTGGACTGGCAAACGACACCGGCGGCGATCTGGCGGGCACGCAAGCAGGCACTGCGCGCAGTGACCCGGCTTGATCCCATCGGATTCTCCGACTTGCTGGGTGTGGATGAACAGATTGCCCGGCTGAAGTACAATACGGAACGGTTTTTGGCGGGTAAACCAGCGAACAATGCGCTATTGTGGGGGTCTCGGGGAACTGGGAAATCCTCCTTAATCAAGGCCTTGTTAAATGAGTATCAGGCGCAAGGGCTGAGAATCATTGAAGTCGACAAAGATGATTTGCTGGATTTGCCGGAGATCGTCGATGACATACGCGATCTCAAACTCAAGTTCGTCATCTACTGTGATGATCTCTCTTTCGAGCGCGGTGAAAGCCATTACAAGGCCTTGAAGAGTATTCTTGAAGGTTCCATCGAATTACCACCAAGCAACGTGCTCATTTACGCGACGTCGAATCGTCGTCATCTTGTGCCGGAATATATGAAGGACAATGAAGGCGCGAAAATTATGGGCGGTGAACTCCACCACACGGAAGCCGTCGAGGAATTAGTCTCACTGTCCGACCGGTTTGGGTTGTGGCTGTCGTTTTATCCCATCAACCAGCAACGATATCTGGAAATGATCGATCAGTTGTTTCCGGAAGTGGTCGATAAACATGCGTTGTATCGAAAAGCCATCCAGTTTGCGACCATGAAAGGCGGCCGAAGTGGTCGTACCGCCAATCAATTTTACAAGGCGCATTCGGGTGAGTTTTCCTGAAGCGCCAGTCTGATGGCGACGTATTCCACCGTATAAAACACGCCTCCCAATTGCCCCATCGTTTCTGTCGTAATAGCGGGGCAATGTTATTTTTTTCATCCACAAGCAACTTGCCGGCTGGTTGGTGGATCAATTTTCACCACGGCTATCCCCTATCACGAGTAAAATTTTGCCCGCCACGATCAAAAAAGTGTGAAAAGGTTCAATTTTCAGTGCGTTAGACGCAAAAAGTTACCCAAATTGACCTGTTTTGACAGAACTTTCCCGGCAAATCTTGGCAAGATGAAATGGCTCTGAGTGGTCACATGGATTTGAATCGTCACCATGGAAGGTGCTTTTTTAGCCGATAGTGCAGAGTGTAAAAAACAAGAACAACGACGCAGAAAAACAAGAATAACCAAGAAAAAGAACAACGAACGTATGCGCTTATCCTTCCCAGCGTAGCGTGTGGGGACTTGATAGGAAAAAGACAAGAACAGCCTCTGTCAGGGGAGTGTGTGTGCGGGTCACTCTGCTTTTCGGAAACGTACCGAAGGCAGATGCGATGGGCGAGAGAAAACAAGAATAATTTCGCCAATATTGCCTGAATTCAGGCACTAGTCAACATCATAATAAGCAAGCAAAAATAACGAAAAAATCATAATAACGACAACCATAATAATCACAACAACACAATAATAGAGAAGAAACGGAAACTACGATGAAAACACACCTGAAAACGCTTATATCCAAAGCGTCCCTTGGCGCTGCGTCACTTGCTTTAGCGGTTTCTGCGGCCAGCGCTTCGGCCAGCTACAGCAATGTATACGTCTTTGGCGACAGCTTGTCAGACAATGGCAACCTGCGCGCCTTTACGCAGGACAACACGATCCCGGAACGGTTTACCAATGGCCCCGTGGCGGTTGAAGTGGTTGCCGGCGCGTTGGGCAAATCATTAACACCTTCGCTACACCTGTTACCCCCACAGGCAACCGGCGGGAACTATGGCAACAATTTTTCGGTAGCCAGTGCCGTAGCGGTGGATGAAGACGGTAACGAAGCGACTCCCGACATCAACCTGCCCACTCAGGTAAACGCCTTTCTGCAACTGCATGGTGGGCAAGCACCCGCGGATGCGCTGTATATTGTGATGATTGGCGGGAATGATATCTTCGCCGCCCGCGATATCATGATTGACGGCAGTTGGGGGTCCTATCGCAAGGCCTACAAGCGCGTGACCAATGCTGCCGATTCCGTGGGTGATCAATTGCGCAAGCTGGCTGCCAGTGGTGCAAAAAACATTCTGGTCGTGAATGCGCCGGATGTCGGTGCGACTCCGAACACGGATTTGGCCGCTGATAAAGCCTGGGCGGAAGCCGATTCATTGTATGACTATATTCTGGCTGCCGGATTGGAAGGCGTCACACGCGTGATTTCTGAGGTGTACAATCTGAACCTGGAGTATAAGGTGCTCACGGTGGAAGATGAAACCGGCCTGGCCATCGAAGAGTTTAATCTGTATGCGTTTTTTGATGATATTTTGAAAAACTACCTGGATTACGGTTACACGAACAACACGGATGCCTGTTACTACGGGTTAACCGGAGCAGGTTCCAACCCCGAGTGTAACTATAACTTTGATTCCTTTGTCTTCTTTGACGAGATTCATCCCACAGCGATTACGCACCAGCGTGCTGCACAGGCGGTTCTCGTGGAGTTGAATGATTGATTCGAGTGCTGAATCAGTGAAAACGGCCGCTTTTGCGGCCGTTTTGCTGTCTGAAAGAAGCGGGGATTAATCCAGCAACCGATACAGCACCTCCGGCTTCTGCTTATTAATGTGCTGCTCCAGCACTCTGCCCATGCGGAGCAGTACATGCTCTTCCCAGGCACGGCCGATGATCTGAATGCCGATGGGAAGGCCGTTTTTGTCATAGCCCACCGGGAGTGACAGGGCGGGGTGCCCGGTGAGATTGGACGGGGTCATGTATCGCATCAGTTTGGTCGCCATGGCGAAATCAGATTCACCTTCGGGCAATGATTTTTCATTGATCAGTGGGGCGGTAATAGGCGAGCTGGGCGTGATGATCACATCCACTTCTTCAAATATGCGATTGAACTCTTCCACAGCAAAGGCGCGAATACGCTGGGCCTTAACGTAATCTGCGGAGGTAAATGCGGTGGCAAATCCCAGCGCTATGCGCGTAGCCAGGCTGAATTTTAGCGGATCGGCGTGGTATTCCTTCTCTACGGCGGTCAGCATTTCCGTCGTAATGGTGAGCGCGTGAGCCACCCGCTGAGCATTGAGTTTGTCGATAAAGACCTCCTCAATTTTGGCCCCCTGGCTAACCAGGTGTTGAAGCCCGGTTCGGCACGCAATGACGACTTCCTTATCGGAATGTTCAAACCAGGGAGAGAACACGCCAATTTTTACATCGGATAAGTCGTCTTTGTTGTACTTGGCCAAATGTAATTCCGGCTGTGCGAGAGACCAGCTGTCCTGCGCGTCCGGGCCTGCGATGGTGAGATACGCCAAGGCCACATCATCCACACAATTACCGATGGGGCCAACATGGGCAACACTCCAGCACAAGGGGGCGGCACCGTGCTCACTGATGCGGCTCCAGGTGGCTTTCAACCCGACCTGGCCACACAAGGCGGCGGGAAGCCGAATGGAGCCTCCCCCATCAGCGCCGATGGAAAGTGGCCCTAATCCCGCCGCGACCGCTGCGGCAGAACCGCTGGACGATCCCCCGGTGTGGTGTGCCGTGTTGTAAGGGTTCCGGCAGAGCCCGCTGTGGGGGTTAAAGCCATTCAGATCAATGCCGATTTCATGCATATTGGTTTTGCCGATGATGATACAGCCGGCTTCGCGCAATCGGGCAACCACAGTGGCATCGTCCCGGCAGGACCCGTCTTGCCCATAAATCTGGGTACCCACACTGGTGCAGTAGGGTACCGCATCCAGTTCGTCTTTTATGGAGACCGGGATGCCTTCCAGCAAACTGCGTGGCTCGCCGCGTTGCAGACGTGCTGCGGATTCTGCGGCCTGCATACGAATGTGCTGCTCGTTAAAGTGCGTCACCGCATTCACCGTCTCTTTCTGGGCGGTCAGCGCATCAATCAAACGCTCGGCCACGGTTTCCGGCGTGCTTTCTCCGGATTGGTAGGCGCGAATGTAATCCGACACCGAGTGATATACCGACTCGCCCTCCGGTTTTCCTTCAGCCTGTTTTTCGAGGCGCGTGTTAAATTGTTTCACCGAGCCCTTTATGTCGGCGGCTTTGGCCCGGTTTACCGGTGGGTGTTTCGGCATCATCATGGGGGTGGTGTCGACCTGAGTGGCACGCAACTCATCGAGCCCCCCCTCTTTTAACAGCTGATGTTTAACGATGGGATTAGCGTAGGGTGAGCCGACGAGAGAAGCGAGCGCTTTGAGCGGCCGCCCCCAGACCTTCGGCAATTTGACATCTTTTAAATCGTAAATTGGCTTAATTTTATACTGGCTCACCGTTGTTTGAATCCTATATTGCGTACATCATGGCAGAATGATCTACAGTATAGATAACAAATTGATTGGTTTTAAGTTTTCACGTGAATGCCAGCGGATAATCAACACATCCGCAGGCCAGGATCGCGAAACATAAGGGAATGGGATGCGTGCGTGTATGGACATAAAAAAGCGTAAATCGGCGGTACTTTCCGAGCGGCTGGCCTGCTGTGTCATGATGTTAGTATTACTCGTCAGCTGTGGCGGGGGCGGGTCTGCCGGTGACGAAGGTTCCAGCGGGAATGGTGGCAGCGGGAGTGGAGGTGGTCAGGGTGGAGATAGTGGAAATGGAGAGAGTGGAAATGGCGGCAACCCAGCGCTCAGCGCCTGCGATCCCGCGAACGATCCGGTAGCCTCCGCGATCAGCAAGGCGAGTCACGGCGAATCCTCCATGGCGGCTGTATGGCCTGCGCGCTCAGTTCAGTCAGTGGTCTCCGGGAGAAATTCTCAGGCGGTCGCTTCTGTGTCCGGCAGTATACGCATTCCGTCCGGTGTCATGATGGATTCCGATACCGCAGATTCCTCTTTCCTTACGCAATCTGCGTCCAATAATACGTTGGCGGAGGCCCAACAGTTATTGAACCCGGTGGCGGTGTCGGGATTTGTCAGTCTGGCGGCTGGCGTTCACTCTGCGGGTGCTGGATTTGCCGCGTCGTATCCGGAAGACAAAGACGATTTCTATAAAATTTCTCTGAAACAGAACCAGCTTGTCAGCCTGTACTCGGTGGATTCCAGCAATGGTGTGACGCAAGCCTTGTGTTTGTTGGATGCCGCAGGAAATGACACGCGCACGCCTACCGCAGGTAATGCCGTAAAAACGTTAACTGTCCCCGCGGATGGTGACTACTTCCTGCAGGTGCATGCACGAGGCCGTGCCGGGCTGTATCAGCTCGTGGTGGGGCAGGGCAGTACGCAGGCGGCCACGCAATCTGAGCTGAATCCAGACCGGGAATTTGTCCCTAATCAAGCATTGGTGCGGTATTCGCCTGAACTGGTGTCACACTACACCGCAGAGCAGGCCAGCGGTGTGCAATTGGCACTTCCATCACCCGATGGTCTGGCCGACCTACGATTTGTTCAGCTGTCCGCTGATGGATTGGCGTTGGTGGATCTTGGGGATTGGGTGCGTAAAAATATAGCCAGCTCTGCCACCGAAACGGTGTCTGGTGTCGTGTTGGAGGAGCAAAAGCGAATCAAACAGCTTACGCTTACTGCGATTGAATCCTTACGTGCCCAGCCCGGCGTGCTCTACGCCGAACCGAACTACATTCGCCATGCACTGTTCACACCGAATGATCCATTTTTTGATACGCAGTGGCATTACCCGCTGATCAATGTGCCTCAAGCCTGGAGCCTGGTGCAGCAAAGCGTGCTCACGGAAACACGGGTGGCAGTGATTGACACTGGTATTCGCGCCCATGAGGACCTGGCGGGACAAGTGGTTGCCGGTTTTGACTTTGTCGATAACGACACAGATCCAACCGATGAGGGCGGGTCACTCCATGGGGGCTCAGACAGTTTTCATGGCACGCATGTCGCCGGCACCATCGGAGCGCTCACAAATAATCAGCTCGGGGTCGCCGGTGTCGCTGGCGCTCCGGATCAAACCGGCAAACGCCCGATCAAAGTGATTCCCATACGCGTGTTGGACTCGTCTGGCGGGGGCACAGACGCGGACATCATCGAAGCGATCAAATTTGCAGCGGGCCTTCCCAATCGGAGTGGTGTGGTGCTTTCCGACGCGGAGCGAGCCAAAGTGATCAATCTCAGCCTGGGTGGCCCTGGCTTCAGTGCGTCGGTGCAGGATGCGATAAATCAGGCGCGCGCGCAGGATGTTGTGATCGTCGCCGCCGCCGGTAACGATGGCACCGCCGAGAAAATCTATCCGGCGGCCAACGAGGGCGTCATTGCCGTCAGTGCCGTGGGGCCCGATCAGGCGTTAGCGGATTACTCCAATTTCGGGCAGGCGGATGACCTGTGGGTGGATGTTGCTGCCCCCGGCGGGAATTTACGACAGGATTTGGATGGGGATGGATTGCAGGACGGCGTTTTCAGCACCTGGGATCTGGACACCTACCTGCTACTGCAAGGCACTTCCATGGCGACGCCTCACGTGGCCGGAGTGATGGCTCTCATGCGTGCGTTGAATCCGTCGCTGACGGCAGCGAATGTGGAAACTTTGTTGGAGACCAATGCGCTCACGACGGATCTTGGCAGTACCGGCAAAGACGCGCAGTTCGGATTTGGGCTGATTGACGCGTCCAGGGCTGCCGTTGCTGCTTCCAGTCAGGATGTTCCCGCTGTGCTGGTCGTGAACCCCAGTAGAATGAACTTCGGCTCCACGCTCACTGCGCTCACGCTGCGGCTGACAAACGGCGGGAATCAACCTCTGGCGGTCACCGCAGTGACGAGCAATCAGGATTGGCTCTCCGTGAAGAGCGGTGCGGTGAATTCCGATCAATTGGGGGAATATCAGGTCACCGTAAATCGTGAAGGGCTCGACATCGGCGTGTATACGGGGATCATCTCGGTGACTTCCAGTCTGGGGAAGAACACGTCAATTCCGGTTATTATGCAGGTTGCCGATCCTGCAATCAGCGGGTTGGATGCCGGCACCCAGTATGTGTTGCTGATCCGGGCATCCACCAAAGATGACTTTTTCCCTGATACTCAACAGGAGGTGGAGGTTGCAGCCGACGGGCAGTACCTGTATCGTTTCCTCAACGTTGAATTGGACGAGTATTACCTGATTGCAGGCACAGACCTGGATAATGACGGCTTTATTTGTGATCAAGGGGAATTCTGTGCGGAATTTCCGGTACTCAACAAGCCGGAGATTCTCAATGTGCAAAACGACCTGACCACACTGGATATGGCCACGCATTATCTGTTGGGCTTCGGGCAGACCAGCATTCGTGCGGCCAATTCAACGTCATCCTTGAATCGACCGGTTCAAGGCTATCGTCGCTTTCCCTGAGCACTTTGTAATGAAGGAATTTAATATGAGCAAACTCAGCAACCTACTTAAAAGCGGGCTTACCGTTGCTGCTACCCTGTCGTTGGTGGCCTGTGGCGGTGGCAATGTGAAGAAAGACTTGCCTGCGGTGCCGGTAACTTCTTCCGTTGCGGGTTCCTGGGCAAATTGTAAATATTTTGATAGTGCCGTGCGTGCAGACGTGGTGCAATCAGTCAAGCTGGATGATCTGCTGCTGGTAGGCGGAGGAGGTAAAACACTGCAAGTGCCTTCCGGCCAGGTGGGTGTGTTGGTGTACCTGGGAATGAAGCCCAGTCTGGGATATGGTTTTAAACTCGGGCAGGGCGGTGCCCAGGCAAAAGGCAGTGAACTGATTCTTAATATTGATCAGAGTGCCCCCCCACAAGGTGCCATGGTCGCGCAAATGCTCACGTACCCCTGTGGTTTGGTCACCGTTCCGGATCAAGGGTATCGAAAAGTGACCATTCAAGGGCCTTTCCGGGGGCTTCCGGCCAGTGTTCCCGTGAAGTAAGCGCAGAACGCTTTGCCTTTTTCTGAAAATTGGATAAGCTAACCCGCCAATGACTCATACACTGCAGGTTAGTTTGTCTGATTTATGTCCAACGATAATTATAATGCTGATTCGATTGAAGTTCTGAGTGGCCTCGACCCGGTAAGAAAGCGACCGGGAATGTATACCGAGACCACCCGTCCCAACCATCTTGCCCAGGAAGTGATCGACAACAGTGTCGACGAAGCGCTGGCCGGGCATGCCACCAAGATTGATGTGGTTCTGTTTGAAAACGGCTCGTTGAGCGTGTCTGACGATGGGCGCGGGATGCCGGTAGATATCCACAAAGAGGAAGGCGTGCCCGGGGTCGAATTGATTCTGACGCGCCTGCATGCCGGTGGTAAATTTTCCAACAACAATTACCAGTTCTCCGGCGGTTTACACGGGGTGGGCGTGAGCGTTGTGAACGCGCTGTCTTCTCAACTGGAAGTGTTGATCAAACGGGATGGGAACCTGCATCGTATTACCTTTGCTGATGGCGATAAAACCTCCGATCTGGAAATTATCGACACGGTGGGCAAGCGCAACACGGGCACGACGGTCACGTTTCTGCCGGACCCAAAGTATTTCGACTCCCCGAAGTTTTCCTTGTCTCGCCTGCGACACGTGTTGCGCGCGAAAGCGGTATTGTGCCCCGGTTTAAAGGTCACCTTTTTAAACAAGGCCACGGGTGAAAAGGATGAATGGCATTACGAAGACGGGCTGCGGGATTACCTGCAGGGGCACACGAACTCCTACGAAACCTGTCCCGCCACGCCTTTTACCGGCAGCATGGCAGGCAACACCGAGGCCGTAGACTGGGCAGTGCAGTGGTACATCGAGGGCGGCGAACAGATTCAGGAGAGTTACGTGAACCTGATTCCCACCGCACAGGGGGGCACCCATGTCAACGGTTTGCGCACAGGCTTGCTTGAGGCCATACGGGAGTTCTGTGAATTTCGCAATCTCTTGCCACGAGGCGTGAAACTGTCGCCGGATGACGTTTGGGAGCGCTGTAATTACGTGCTTTCAGGCAAGATGCAAGACCCACAATTCTCCGGGCAAACCAAAGAACGACTGTCTTCCCGGGAGGCGGCGGCGTTTATTGGCGGTGTCGTCAAAGATGCCTTCAGCCTGTGGTTAAACCAACACACTGCCGAAGCAGAACAACTGGCGGAATTGTGCATCGCCAACGCCCAAAAACGTATGCGTGCCAGCAAAAAAGTGGCCCGTAAAAAGGTAACCCAAGGGCCGGCTCTGCCTGGCAAACTGGCAGATTGCTCCGGTTCAGACATTATGGCGTCGGAACTGTTTCTCGTGGAAGGGGATTCCGCCGGTGGTTCCGCCAAACAGGCACGGGACCGTGAGTATCAGGCGGTGATGCCGCTGCGTGGGAAAATCCTGAATACCTGGGAAGTGGACCCCGCTGAAGTGCTGGGCAGCCAGGAAGTGCACGACATTTCCGTAGCTATTGGTGTCGACCCCGGTTCGGATAATCTGGATCAGCTCCGCTACGGTAAAGTGTGTATTCTCGCCGACGCTGATTCCGACGGCGCGCACATCGCAACCTTGTTGTGCGCGTTATTTGTGAAACATTTTCGCCCCCTCGTGGCCGCTGGGCACGTGTTCGTCGCCATGCCGCCGCTGTACCGGGTTGATATCGGTAAGGAAACCTATTACGCGCTGGATGAGCACGAACGCCAGGGCATTATCGACCGCATCACAGCCGAAAAGAAAAAGGGCAAAGTGCAGGTCACCCGCTTCAAGGGATTGGGCGAAATGAATCCGCTGCAACTGCGGGAAACGACCATGGCAAGAGATACCCGCCGACTGGTGCAGCTGACGGTCGCACCCGAAGACGGTACGGATGAAATGATGGACATGCTCCTGGGGAAGAAGCGGGCCGCGGATCGGAAGTCTTGGTTGGAGGAGAAGGGGAATCTTGCCGAGGTGTGAGGTTTTTATTGGGTTTCGCTTAACTTGTCGTTTTGTTTCGTAGGCATGTCGTTTTGTTTCGCACGTGTGCCTACGTTCATGAAACAGGTTTTTCAGGGGTATGTTACTCATCGTTCAAGAAATCGGCCTATTTTGGTTTTTTGAGTAAAAAGTAACCTTGAAACGCGGCCCTTAAATTCAGCGTAAAACTTCTGCTTCTTTCGCCTTGCATTTCTTCTCAGTCAGATACAATTTGTTAATACAATAGAGATAGAAATAGTGAACAAGCAAGACCCTAGATATGAGAAATTGCAGTCTTTGCTTCGAGATCTGCGGAAGAGTCAGAATATTAGGCAACAAGAGCTTGCTGAAAAGCTAGGTCGACCACAGTCTTATGTGTCCAAATACGAGGGCGGCGATCGAAATATCGATTTGATTGAGCTGATTGAAATTACTAAGTCACTTGATTTGGAGCCAGCTAAGGCTATTTCAGATTTGGTTAAGGGTCTTTCCGAATAAATCACTTATTCTTCATTTATTAATTGATTCACCCATCCGGCGATTTGTCTCGCATCGTCGAGAGCTCGATGTTTTATATATGCGTTATCAGTTAATTGGCTTAATCTAAATTCTCCGCCCTCTGGTAACGTATCTAAAACTGAGCCAAAGCTAAAAGTAGGTTTAACTCCTGCTTCATCAAACAATTTCATCATCCAGCGCCGATCATACTCTACAGCATCGGAATAGATAGTTTCGCCCACCAATGACCTATTTAATCTCAAGCATGCATCTTCGATCGAGATCCCTTGTTCAACAACTGAGTCACGGGAAATGTGGTGGATTTCGGTTTCAGCGTAATCATCCCAGTGCGTCCAGCTGTTTGCCGGAATGATTAAGAAAGAATCGAAATTGTTTCGGTCATTAGAGTCCTGCCAGGCGATTTCAATGGGGTAGCTTTCTTGGTGTAAGCCGGAGGCTTCTATATCAAAAATGATCATATAATTTACTGTAGATTATGAGTTCAAGTTTGGTGTCGACGTCTAACATAGCCGTGTATACGTCCATATTCTTCGGTTTCTTCAAGCGTTGGATCTGTCGTTATAATTTGCTCTAAACAATCTTCTAGGTCCCTAGGGATCCATTGAGCTTGTTCGCTAATCACTAAATCTAAAAACTGTAAAGAGAGAAGAGGAAATCTCGAACCTAACTGCGCTGCCTGGAATCTGTGAACCAAGTAATTTGGATGTTCTGGTGGTTGAAGCCAAACTCTAAGAGTTGCAAAAGCATCTGGAAAAGCTTCGTCTGCTGCTATACATAGGTGGCCAAGGGTTTCGGCGATAGATGGAGACGCGAAATCTCTGGTTTTAGGCCATATGGTGCGAAGAAAAGGGGTGACCCTGTTACTCCAGTATTCCGCTCGTTTTTCTCCAGCGCCTTCTAATGCTTGAACGAGTGATTTTGCAGATCTCAGCAGACCAGCCTGAGGTAGAGCGCGAATTGCGTTACTGAGTTCAGCTTTTGTAAAAGTATCGCCTGGGTCTAATGCAGCAAAAGTAATTAGAGATGCATACTGTTCGTCATGTTTACCGAGGGAATCGTAGTGTTGTGCAGTGGCTAGAAAGGATGATTTGATTTCGCTTAACAAAGGGCGATAGAGACGTGGAGACCACAAAAAACCTTCCCAAGCAGACCTTGCTTCTATTTCCGAGGTGCTCCAATCGAATAATGGAAGCAGGTGCTGCCTCGACCAATCAGGGGCAACGCGGTAAAGCGTAATTGCATGTGTTGCTAACAGCACTCGTCCGTGTCGATATTGCTCTTCATTTGTTTGACTAAGCATTGTAAATACTTGTCGAAGCTCCTCTGGTAACCCTTGATTATCCTCAAGTTGAGTGCGATACCACCAATGCAGAAGCGCTTGAGTGATATGCCCGACAGGGTGATTGATTGCACTCATCACAGGGTCGCTGCTGTCAACGCCACCCTCAGTATCTATGGATAGTATTCTGTTTGCGAGACCAAGAAACAACTCTTCTTGGCCATCAAAGGTTTTTGCGAGAGCCTGTAGCCACCAACTAACGCTGTGAGCTAATTCTTTTAGTGTGTCATCAGGAGCGGTTATTACAACTTGAGCTATATAGCGCCATGATCGTTTGAGTAATTTATCCTCAGACCAAACCTGTAGAGCTTCTCGCCATCTATCGATTGGCCAGATGTCCTCTTTAGATAATGAATAAAGTGCGCAAGCTGTGGTGGAAAAGTCCTCACTACACCGTTGACGCCAATCATCTTCCTGCCAAGTGTCTGTTTGATTTGCTTTAAGCCATTCGACGAGATCAGAGCGGCGAAGAGGTGTTTTTACAAATCTGCGCCATTCATCGCCGCGACCTACCCAAAATTGAAACTCGTCTCGCTGATCTTCTGCTAATTTCCATTCAGGATAATCAGCTGATAGTGAGTCTAGCGTTCCTTTTCCCGAAATTGTTAGTGACGCTCCAGCATCAAATAATTTTGCCAATCTTAGCCAGATCTCTCGATCTGCAGTCTTTCTAAATCTTTCAGGTTCTATGTCATCACCGAACATTGATCGAGGAGGGCCAGATAGGATTACTTGCTCAAGTTGTTCCAACAAAGTGTTGTTCATACGGGGAGCTATAGCCACTAGCAAACGAATAGCCTCTCGCTCTGTTTCGACAGACCATAGCCACCATCCGTCATCGGATAGTAACCACTCAAGCGCTTTGGCAGTAGGTATTATATTTTGTTGAGCGGCGGCAAAGAATGCTAAACGCCGGAAAACTGGAAACGGAATGCTCCACCAGGTCTCAGCTTCGGTGCATGCGCGTTCAACTGATATTCGAGCAGTTGCGAGCCAAGACTCCCGGCAAAGCTCAATTAATGCTGTCCAGTCATGATAGTCTTTATTTTGGGGGTGCTTGCTGATAGATGGCTGATTTAAATAGGACCGGTCTCTTTTTTCATCAGCTCCGCCTAGCTCACGCATTAGATCGAGTGTATCTCGTAGAAGAGACGTGAAATCTCCAAGCAGTTCTGGTAGCGCATCATTCCATTTCTCGTCTTTTGAGATGTCGTTGATACTCGAGTGAACATGATCGGATGAGAGCACAACTTCCCACTCCACAAGGTCTTTTATCCGCCTAGGCTGGTCACTTGTCTCTCTATTGTCCGACCAGCTAAAAGGCTCTCGTATAGCAACCCGAGGTGCCAAAACTTCTCGAAGCTCAAGTCTTAAGGATGCGGTAAGCCCATCTCGCTTCAGGCGTCTTCTCCAATGGAATATGTCTGATCGGCTCATCCATGACTTTATGCGCCCGCTAAGCAGCAATTGCCATAAGGTACGCATAGATGGCTCGGGAATAGCATTTGGGGCATTCTCTTGAATTAAAGCTAATTCTATCGTGTTTCCTTCAGTATTTAGCTTCTCTAGTTCTTCTAAACGACTTTCAATTAACCAGATTAAATCTTCATGCAATTTACCGCCTCTATTCGATAACCAAAGTATAAGCTTAGGATCGTTTAGATGGCGAACTAGCCACCGGGCTAACTGACGCATTACGCCATCCCATCTTGGGCTGGTGTTACCAGTATCCGCGATAGTCATCAGTGGGGCTAATTTGTAAGGTGTTGGTCTTTGAATTAAGCTGAAGTTGAGCTTGTTGTCTGTGGGCTTTGTCGAGACTACGCCGAATCTATCAAGGTCCTCGTGACTATAGCGATTAGTGCTCAATGGTTCTAGCCAATCTAATGAAGGCACAGGGTTCAATTCCGCAAATTGCTTTGCAGGCAACCCTTTAGGGTCACTAAGCGCCCACAGAATACGTCCAACAAAGTCGTCTTGCTTTGTGCTTGTTAGTGGAAGAGTAATGGCTGAATCTATCACAATGCGCTCTTTACCTTGAGCGCCATCTCTATATGTGGCAGCCCATGTTCGAAGTGTATTATGAAGGTAGCTATGTCGATTATGTTCTCGGTATAGAATTGGAGTTACATTTTTTGCACTCCATTCATTCGCTCTTTGCTCTTCCTGTCCCCTTGAGTAACTGCCGAAAGCGAACATTTCTGGTGGAGTTTCACCCAGTAAACGATCAGCGGCAAGTGCATCCATCATGTATCTGAGGACTGGATCGTTAATACTGTATCCGACAAAACAAACAGTGTAACTTCTAAATAGTTCACTAACGAACCGAGCTGCCCACCGTTCAGTCAAATATGCTAATCCAAAATCGCCGCTCGAGATTACCAGATTATGTAGTTCTTTAGGGGATGGTTTTGCGCTTAACATACCGTGCAGATAGACTAGACCGTCCCATCTTTTTTTGGGGACTGGAAGCAGTGGAGCTTGGTACTGATTTATTGAAAGGTGTTTGTTGGAAATGACTTGCTCAAAAAGCCGATCAAAGTTTGTAGTAATAATTCGAGTTTGTCCGTTCCGACATTTGCTGAGAGTCAGCAACGCCTCATGAGTAGCTGTCGCATTTTTTGCGGTTAGGTCGGGGGTCAAAGCACCTACTAAAGCCTGTCGGACTGTTTCTCGACCACCCATGATAGTAGATTCTAGTAAACCTATCGCAGTATCGAATTGCCCTGCTTTTATAGCCGCTTTTTGCACTTCATCTGGAATTTCGCCTAGAGAGTCATAGTGTTCTGGTCTAATGGAACCGGACACTTTAATGAGAGACAATAACAGTCAATCAGAAAGGTGTCATAATGAGCGAAAAACGAACTTACAGGCAATACCCGAAAGAATTCAAAGAAGAGGCCGTGGCGCTCGTTCTGGAGCAGGGTTATTCCATTCCTGAAGCTGCCAAATCTTTGGGTATCGCAACGAACATGCTTTATCGTTGGAAGGATCAGATG
>JBPJFY010000003.1:0-384432 GCA_051208045.1 Oleiphilaceae bacterium G1-8 | reverse complement strand
GTACCGATGGATGATGCGCAGCAGAACCCCGACCAGCGTACTGCCGGGTCAATATGCTGAGATCCAAATGTTCGATGACCTCCACGACGAACCGAGCAAGATGGCCCTCGGGCAGCCACTCGTCGACAGAGGGAGGTAGCAGATAATCAGTGTTTCGGTTGGCGGTGATAAAACGACTCATGGAAATTCTGGCTCTCGATGTAAGAGTAATAGAGTGGCGTTATTATCTCACGCTTTGATGTTCGGAGTTAAAAGTCCGACAGGCTCCTAGAATTCAAAGCGTTCTATAAAGTGATGGATGAGAGCGCAAAGGAAAAAGGCGCTATCCCCAATCCTGAGCAGCTGGCCTACTACGCACAGGGTGTTGAGTTTCATCGAAATTACTCTGTCATTCGAGAGTTGAATAAAATATCAATGTTAAGTCCTGAGGTGCTGCTTATACTGTCTTACCTGGGTAAAGTGGTTGAAGGGCGAATACTGGAAATTGGCCCATACATCGGTGGCTCTACCATCGCGCTGGCTATGGGTAATAGGCTACATGACTCGGGGAAAATCCTATCGATAGAATCGGGTGGCGAGTATGAATCTCATCCGCATGTTCCATCGAGCGATATCATTTGCGACTTTCGAAAAAATGTTCAAACATTTGGCCTTCAAGACCAAGTGTGCTTGATAGAAGGGTGGAGTAATGAGCAAAAAACCATTGATGCGGTGGTACAAAAATTAGCTGGCGAAACTATTGGGTTAATTTTCATTGACGCTGATGGGGGGGGCGAACGAGATTTAACAAGTTTTGCCAACCACCTGGGCGATAATTGTATTTTAGTGATTGATGATTATCTGTCATCAAGTGCACCAGAAAAGCAGACAAAAATAAAAACATTTGTTGATAAGTGCGTGGAAGCTGACTGTCTACGTCCAATTGGCATTTTTCCTTGGGGAACCTGGGTAGGAGTCATGAGCAATAACATTTGGATTTAGATTGAGTTATTTCTGGAGTACGTAGATTTCGTAGTCGACGAGATCGTCTTGTATAGGAGCAGGCAGTTGAGTATTTTGTAATCGTGTTTTGAAGCGTTTGGCATGATGTCTTGTCTTATTCGGGGATTCTGAGTTCGTACGTTCTTCCATTGGTTCTGGGATCAGAGTTATCAGAGGCTGAAAAAACAAGATGGTCCTTCCAGTGGGAAAAACGTCCCTGGCCTTTGCGCGCAATGTCGTTATGTATTGCGTGTGGAAAGCCCAGCAGAGTTCCGTCTTCGAACATCAGTAGGCTCGAGCGATTTGGGTGCTCATTGTCGTCACAAAAATCCTGATAGTTTTTATCAAGTGGCAGGTAGTAAGAATACCCCTCTCGGTGATGTAATTTACCCGTTGGGTAAACCCGTTTAAATGTATCCAGGATACTATCCCAGTAATTGGAAGAGTTCTTATGGCGAAACAGAAACTCCGTGTTCCCTTTGCCTGCCGAAACATCCAGTAGCTCCATTTGTTGAGATGTGCTAAAAAAACGACATACAGCTGACGTCGTAGAGAATTCAATCGGATAGCCGCCCAACCAGTCTCGCACGTCCGTCCAAAACTCCATGCCTCGGCTGCTCTTATAGTTTTCCATGTAAATTAACGGATTGTTACCCTCTTGTGCAATTGGAGCCAAAATATGCTGCCACGCATACTCCTGTTCCATGCGCCTTTTTTCTTCAGCGCTCGCTTTATTGTAGTCTTCTTTGAGTTTTATCCAGTATTCCGGTGATGGGTTCTGGTAAACTTCATCTGCATACAACGCGACATAGAGTGTGCCAGCGCGGTTTAGAGGTATACAGATGTTCTTTAAAGCAGACCACATATTTCCTGTGTGGTGAAGCACACCCCAGGAATAAACCAGGTCAAAGGTGCCCAGAGAGCGGACAAAACATTCATCAAGGATTGAGCCCTCAATGATTGACCAATTCTTATGAGCGCCAAACCTCTTATGTAAGGAACTACAGGATTGAACTGATTCGGGGTCTATATCAATACTTACGACCTTTTCAGCACCTGCGAGTATGGCTGCCAACGAGTGGATGCCGCTGCCACAACCCACATCCAGAAACGTTTTACCCGCTAAATTCGGCAGGCGGAAGAATTTGAGCATGTGCGCCTGAGCGATAATCACTCTCTCTTCAGAAAGATTTTCATCCAAATACTTTTGCCAGTTTTTTCCAAACTCATACACTATCATCTATAGATACCTTGGCGATTCCATTTGGTTGGTTTACCGACTTGAAGGGGGTTGGTTTAATCTAAGGTATTTTGAAAATGAAAAATACCTTTTTGATTCTACAGTTTTTCAGCCGTTTGTTTTTATAGTTGCTGATGATTTTACACGCAAGATAAGTTGTGCATTCTTTTGTCTATGTTTATGCTTTTAAAATGGTTTCGCTGAAAAGCTTTTGCACACTGGAGTAATTCCTTCAGGAATTGTATCAAAGTGTTTTTGAGAGGCTCTCTGTGCTACCTAAGGGCTTAAGTATAGCGCAGGTTCATTTTAATGACCTGATTGGTTAGCGCCGAATTGGCGAATTGCCTTGTTAAAGCCTTTATCATTCAACGTAGTCAGTGTGTTGGGATACTTATTTGGGGGCATGGGTTGGGTAATGGTGATGAGCCAAGTCCATTAGGATGTTTCAGATTTGATGCAACTCGAAGAAGGTAAGATGGGTGACATAACAAATTTTGAAGGGGCGGTAGTGAAGCTCAGGCCGCTGATGATGGATGACTTGGCCACAACAATAATTTGGCGGAATGATCCGGCGTTGAAAGAACGCGTGTTGGGGTATCGCTTTCCGGTTACGGTCCCTATGGAACAAAACTGGTATGAGCGCAATTTGAGACAGAGTTCCCCGGATTCAGCCTATTTTGGTATCGAAAAAATTGGGCAGAGCAGTCTAGTGGGTATGGTTAGCCTGACCGATATTGACTGGATTTCAAGACATGCGGTTCTTGGTATCGTCATAGGTAGAGCTGCCGATCAGGGAAATGGTTGTGGAAAAGACGCCGTTTCGCTCATTTTGTCTTATGCGTTTAACTCCTTGAATTTGTCGAGAATTTGGCTGAAAGTTGCGGTATATAATAAGGCAGCAATTCGATTGTTCGAAAAACTAGGATTCAAGAGCGAAGGTATACTTCGCAACCATGTGTATGTGAATGGAAAGTATCACGATATAAAAGTCATGGGTGTGCTTGCTTCTGAATTCCTGGCATCAGAATGATGATTACTCCAGAGTTAAGTAACGTCTAAGGTGACAATGACCAAACAATGATAAAAAAAGATGTTAGTGAAGATCAGGCAGCGATTGAACTTTTACAAGAATTGATCCGGTTTCCGAGTACGTTTGAAAATGAACATGGAATATTGGCGTATGTGGAGTCTCTGGTCAGGTCGTTGGGGCAAGAGCCGATACGAGTTTACTTTCGCGACGCGGAACTGCAGAAGCTTCCTGAGGCCTTGCCGCCATTTAGTGCAATGGACAATCGTTTTAACATCGTGGTTAGACTGCCCGGATGTCCAAAAGGCCGCTCCTTGGTTATAAATTCACATCTGGATGTGGTGCCAGAGGGCAGGAAAGAAGACTGGGATCATCCTCCCTTCCAGGGGTACTACGACAATGAGCAAAAAATTGTTTACGGGCGTGGGGCTATGGATGATAAAGCCGGTGTTGCCATTGCACTTACGTTAATGAAGCGACTCTTGAGCCTGCCCGTGAATGAAAGGCCTCAGGTCACCTTTCACTTTGTGCTTGAAGATGAAACCACTGGCAATGGCTCTTTACTGTGTTTACAGGAGGGTTATTGTGGCGATGGGGCCGTGATTGTTGATGGTACCCGGGGAGATAAAGCCATCAATCAGCATGCCGGGAGCATACAGTTTGATATTGAGGTTGCAGGGAAACCAGCTCCTCTTTGTGTGTCGCATACTGGAGTAAATGCGGCTGAATTTCTTGCTGAACTGGTGACTCAACTTAAACAAAAGATTTACTCGCTAAATCAAAGAATACCTCCTGAATGGCAAATCTATCCCAGCCCCAATCAGTTCGTGGTTGAACGCTTTTCGTCAGACAACCAGACTCTAACCCTGCCGGTACATGCTATCGCTGGGTGCTATGTTTCCTACACCCCTAATTTTGAAGAATCTGAAATCAAGCGATTCATTGAAGAATACTGCGCCGAACGTGAGCGCGCAGATCAGGATGTCCGGATACACGTTAAGTGGAACGGTAATCGAATACCACCATCCAAAAATGTGAACAATGATTTTGAATGTTGCTTTGCCAACGCTCTTATCGCCAACAACTATTCCCCACCTGACTTTGTGCCTTCCACGGGTACCTCCGACATGAGGCACTTTTCTCAAGTGGGGGTGCCCTGTGTCTTGTTTGGCCCTGGGAAAGGCTATAACCCCCACCGGGCAAATGAACATTTTTATACTGAGACGCTGTTAGAGACTGTGGATAAGCTCCAGCTGTTAGCTGCTGCTTGGTGCAAAGGTTGAATAGCTAAAGGTTTGAAGGGTGCGTAGATAGAATGAAAGCAGGGAGTATTGTGTAATGGCAGATAGAGCGGCTATTCACAAAGTGTGTGAAATTTTTGAGCGCTTGAAATTGAAACAGAGTGATATAGTTTTTTTTCACACGTCGAGTGACCAGTTTGCTTCCCTGTTTTCGCTTTCTGATTTCTTCAAAGCCGTTGAGCAATATTTTGACCCGAAAGCAACGGTGTGTATGCCCTCTTATCCGTTTAATGATCGAACCTATGATGCTTATATGTCATCAAGCACCACTTTCAGTGTGCGGCACACACCTGCGCGAATTTGTCTGGCAAGTGAGGTGTTCAGGCGACACGGGGAAACGGTCAGATCTCTTCATCCATGGGCGTCCGTGGCCGCCAGGGGGAAGCATGCCATGGAAATTGTTAAAAATCATAGCTCAAGCGTAAGGGTGTTTGGTGAGGCTTCTCCCTTCGGAAAAATTGTTGAATTGGGCGGAAAGGTTGTGGGTATAGGGTTGGACTGCAACACCAATAGTTTTGCACACATACCGGACTATGAACTGCTTCAATACTCAAATGTTAGCGAGTATCGGGATTATTATTATGTTAAGTCATTTCGGTGTATTAATCAGGCAGGCAAGGAAATAACAATTGAATCTGATGTCGTAAATCCACTCATTCGAAAAAGAATAAAGCCAAGAAAGCTGATCCCACTTCTCAATAAATTTCCGCTCTACAACGAGTGGAGCGAAAAAAACATCAATTTTTATGCCCTCGAGCTTCAGCCATTCATTACATTGGCGGTAGAGAGCAACTTGGGGCGGGTAAAAAATAATGAATGGCCAAGTTATTATGAGTGAATCAGTGCCTGAAAGAAAAAACAACAGAGTTGCCCTCGGAGAGCGTTATCAAGATACGGTGAGGTTTTCAGAGGAGTTGGTCACCAGGTTTATCGAATTTTCGAATGATACCGCTGCCTTTCACACCAGTACCCAATTCTCTCAATCCAAGGGGTATTCTGAAAAAGTTGTTCATGGTTTTCTTTTGTCCAATTTTTTCTCTCACATTCTTGGTACCAAGCTGCCTGGTCAGAACTCTGTCATTGGGGGAATCAAATTGGACTTTTACGAACCGGTATACGTAAGTGACAAAATTCATTTTTCAGTTACTGTCACTCGGGTCATTGAGTCACTGAAAACGGTGGTTCTAAAGCTGGAAGCAAAAAAGCAGGATGGTACGCTCTGTATCTCAGGGCAAGCGACATGTGTTTATAAAGAAACGGTAAAATAATGACTAAAAGCACGGATATTTTTGAAACACTGATGCAAGAAGAGGCTCGAATATTTGCCAAAAGCTTCTTAAAGATGAAGGAGGAGTTTGGCGAGGAATGGGAGCGTCAGTTTGACAACCACCTTTCAAGATTGTTCGGAAACAGCATGGAAGCGATGCGTAATGCATTACGTGGATATCGAGCGTTTGCGATCGATGCAATGCGATTGCAGAATGATTTTAACAGAGATAAGCAATACAAGTCGAAGAGCTACGAGCAAGCGCTGACCGACGTATATTTGAACAAGAGTTACATGCATGACTTGTATTTGTCCGGTATCTTTTTATCAAATTTTCTTTGGCCACATCACTTCAGGCAACTACTTTTTTACCATCAACATTTCATTCCTGCTGCGAAAAAGCTTGGTGTGAAAGAGTTTTATGATGTTGGTACGGGCACAGGGTTTTACTCCGTCCAACTCATGAACAGAATTTCAGGCGTCCGTGGATTTGGAATAGACATTAGCCCTTATTCTCGGGAGTTTACGAGAGAGCACATTGAGAAGTGGGGGTTTGGCAGCGAATACACATCCATGGACGTTAATATCCTTGAGGAGCATCTTCCTGCCAAAGATTGTATTCAGAGTGTTGAGGTGCTCGAACATTTGAGCGATCCGCTCTCGTACCTCCACCAATTAAGGTCGCTCCTTAAGCCGGGTGGAGTCGGCTTTATCACGGCCGCGCTTACCGCGCCGAATGCTGACCATATCTATCTTTATTGGCATGCCGATGAAGTGATAGTGCAGTTGGAAAATGCCGGGTTCGAAATACTTAACTCTGTACAAGAGTGTGCTTATGCGGAGAGTGAAGGAAATATTGCCCCCAAGATTGCTGCATTTGTCGTAAAATGACGTACCTGGAGTTAATAAAAGAGAACGCAAAATTACTGGCTACGCTATCTGGTACTGAGGTTTGGGTGAATGTTTTGTCGAACGCGACACTTTCACCTGTTAAAGAGATACTGGAATTCCAACTTAGAAAGCTGGGGATTAGGGCAAAAGTCAGAGTGCTCAATGGCGAGATCAGTGAATTGATTTCTCATGATATTTCTCATAAAGAGTTCTATCTGGTTTTTTACGAGGTTCATGGGCTCTATGATGGGTTGTGGTACCGGCATGACTCCTTATCAGATCAAGAAATTGAGCAGTGTATTGAAAAAGGCAAGCGCGAGATTGCTCTGCTATTCAAATACCTTACAAAGGTTAAAAAGGTATACATTAACTCGGTTTCAGCTTGGGTGTTTGATAGCGGCTGGGCTGCGTCGCCTCGGTTAACGAAAATTATATCCGCGCTGAACAGGTTTATTGAAAAAGAAAAGCAAGCGAACATTGAGGTGGTAAATATCGAGAGGATACGTGCCATTTGTGGCTTGCCAGACTCCATCAACTGGTCTCATTTTTACCGGTCTAATTTGCTTTATAGTAATAAATGTTTGGACATTTACTGTCAGCATATCGCCAATGCTCTTCTGGAGCAGTGTGGGAAAAGTAAAAAAGTACTTGTTGTCGATTGTGATAATACTCTGTGGCATGGAATTGTGGGTGAGGATGGGACTGATGGTATAAGCGCTTCTTCACAGCATGATATTGGCAAATTCTATTTTGAGGTTCAACACCTGATACTGTCCATTAAGAAAGCGGGTGGCCTGATTTGTATCTGCTCCAAAAATAATCCAGAAGACATCAGTGAAGTATTTTTGACCCATCCAGAGTTTCCGTTGTCTTTGGGAGACTTCGCACTTGTTTATGCCAACTGGGAGGACAAAGCGAAGAACATTCAATGTCTTTCAGAGGTTTTAAATATCTCTTTGGATCATATGGTCTTTCTGGATGACAGTGCCTTTGAGGTGAGCCGGGTTAAAGAGTGCTTTCCATCCATCACTACGTCACTGGTTCCATCCAATTTGTATGATTATCCTGGTCTGGTTCGATCACTTAGAACACTCTTTATAAACAGCCAAGTCACAAATGAAGATACCGACCGCACGAGGATGTACAGAGAAGAGCAAAGTCGCCAAGTGGCTAAATCGCAATTTGAGTCGCTTGAGTCTTACCTGAACTCCCTTCAGCTGCAAATTACCATTTATGAAGACAACCGTTCTCAAACTGCCCGTATCGCTCAGTTGACCAATAGAACCAATCAATTCAATCTCACAACAATGCGGTTTAATGAGAACGAGATTGATGTTCTGATGGAAAGAGAGGATACGTCTGTGTTTTCATTATCAGTGAAAGATGCGTTTGGTGAGTATGGGCTTACCGGGGTGGCGATCGTGACTACGCGTAGTCTTGAGGCGAACATTGATGCTTTCTTGCTGAGCTGCAGAGTATTGGGCAGAAATATCGAGTTTGCTTTTATCAATCGGATCATCCAGCACTTGGAGAAGAAAGGCGTGAAGCGTGTCTATGCCTCATTCTCTCCAACACCCAAAAATGGACAAACTCGCGATTTTTACCCCAAAGTTGGATTCAGCAGAGCGCAAGTATCCGGGGTGAAAGAAACGTTTAGACTGAATGTGAATGATTTTGAAATTAACAACCCCAGCTATATAGGCGTCGTGTATGAAGAAAAAGGTTGAAGAGATCGTAATGACCATCCTGGAGCTTGATTCCATTGACGACAGTATTAATGTCAGCATGACTGGTATTGAATCATGGGATTCGCTTAAACAAATCAACATCGTTTTAGCTTTGGAAGATGAGTTTAAACTGAGCTTCTCCGACGAAGAAATTCTTCGGATGACTTCCTTACAGGAGATACTGCATGTGATGAATACAAGAGTTAGTAATCTTCCAACTGCATAACGGTTAACCAGTGAAAATTAGCTTCTTTGGAAACACCAACAACACCATGACTACCATTGTTCTGGCAATGAGAAAGCTCGGTGTTAACGCTGTTCAAGTAATAAACCGAAAAGAACTGCTTCATCGGCCTGAATCTCGTAATCCAAGTTTTGTGGAAAAGTACCCCGACTGGCTTAAAGATTTTTCGGATTTACCGGAAGAAAAGTATATTGCTGGAGGGTATGGCATTGATGAGGTTATCAACTTTTTAACCCATGATGTTGATGCAATGGTGTTGAACGGTGTTGGGCCGAGCTTGGCAAAGTATTGTGACCTGCCTTACCTGTCGGTGTTAAGTGGTTCTGATGCCTCTTATTATGCAAACTGGGCGATGGTTGAGCACCAGACGAGTTTATTTGAGAATGCATATCGCAAGTCAAAGGGGTACCTATACTACCGGAGCATCCTTACCGAGTTTATTCAGCGGCAGCGGGAAGGAATACGGAATTCTGTTGCTGTGCATACCGCACCTGTTGGCAGTGTTGCTTCCATTGATGAAGTGCTGACTGACATTGGGGTCTCCCAGCAGAATAGAATAGAGCTATACATGACGAATGTGGAGTTTGAAAAGGTTAGCAACAAAAGAAAAGTTAGCAATAAAAAGTTTAGAATACTGAATGGGGCCCGATTATGTTGGAAAAGACCGTTACCAACGGGAGTGTGTGATCAAGACAACAAACGAACCGATTTACTGCTGAAAGCCTTCAAAATATTTCTGGAACATGGGGCATGTGCAGAGCTCGTGCTTATCAGGAAAGGAGTTCATATTCGGGAAACAGAGTGGCTTGTAGAGCAGTTAGGACTGAGCGACGATGTAATTTGGATGGATGAGATGGATATGTCCACTTTTCATACCTGCATTCAGTCTGCAGACGTGGTGTGTGATCAGTTTGGAAATACCACTCCGGGATTGGTTGCCATAGATGCAATGGGGTTTGGTGTGCCGGTAGTGTCTAATTTTAATTTGCCGGTTTTCAAGCGGCTATACCCAGGCGTGAACTTTTTTTGCCATGCCGAAACGCCTGAACAGATTGCTGAGCAGTTTTCGAGGCTGTATGAGTCAAAATCTGAGCGTGAGCGTATCTCTTTTCAATCAACCGAATTTGTTAAGCACTATTGCACTCCAGAAGCGGTGGCACAGGTCTATCTTCAGAGGTTGGGATTGGGCTGAAGTGTGTTTACTATGGTCGATAAGCGCTCAACGACGTGTTCTACTTGCTCATGACGCAGATTGGGGTAGAGGGGAAGAGACAGAACCGAGTCCCCGATTTCTTCGGCAGCCACATAGTGGCGATTCTCGAATCCATATTTTTCCCTAAAATAAGCATGAAGATGAATCGGCCGATAATTCACAACCGCGCCGATGCCGCGCTCATGCAATGCCATCACAACGCGATCTCTGATCGCGGGCGAGACGCGAATGGGCATCAAGTGGTGAGCGTGTCGCACTTCGGGCTTGATGTCAAATGTGCTCACGCCATCAATTTCTTTTAATCTTTCGTAATAGAGGTGAGCAAGCGCTGCACGCTTTCTAAGGTTCGCGTCAATCCGATTTAACTGCGGCAGGAGAAGTGCCGCCTGGATATTATCCATATTGTACTTCCAGCCAAAAATCGGCATATCCCAGTGGCTGTATCCTTCTTTCTCGCGGTCAAAGGCGGTTTTGTCCATGCCATGATGTCTGAGCAGTTTTAGCTTTTTGGCCAATGCGTCGTTATTCGTCGCAATTGCTCCGCCTTCGCCACTGGTGATGTTTTTGGTGGCGTAAAAGCTGAAACACGCCGTGTCTCCTAGGGTGCCTGGTTTGATTTGTTGGTAAGCGCCTTCAATACAGTGCGCACTATCCTCGATTATGTGAAGGCTGTGTGCGTCGGCGATGGCCCTGAGTCTGAGCATGTCAACCATCTGGCCGTAAAGATGAACTGGGATGATCGCTTTGGTTCGCGGCGTAATTGCGGATTCAATTCTTTTCAGGTCAATATTGCCGGTGTGTCGCTCGACATCGACAAAGACCGGCGTGGCACCGGCTTGTATGATGGCCGTTGCGGTTGCTATAAAGCTCAGCGGGGTGGTGATCACCTCATCACCATTGCCGATATCCAGTGCTGCCAGAGACAGGTGCAGTGCCCCGGTACAACTGGTCACGCCAACAACGTGGTTCACACCGAGATATTCGGCAAACTGTGCTTCAAATTCCAACACCTGCTGCCCGGTGGTCAGGATGTTTCCGCTCAGAACTTTCCGAACTTCTGCGATTTCCTCTTCACCAAGATCATGTTGAAAAAACGGTACTTGATCCATCAGTGCATTACCTTTGTGCCGTCTTCCAAAAATATCGGGAAGTGCCTGAAAGACAGTTGCTTCTGCCACCAATCCGGATGGGTTTGATACCATTGAATGGTTTTTAACAAGCCATCTTCGAGGCTGGTTGCTGGAGACCAGTCGGTGGTGGAGGACGCTTTCGAGAAGTCACAGGTGTGCCGCAACACCTGGCCGGGGCGGTCTTGAATGAGTTCAATTTTCGGGTTTCTCACGTGCATGAGATCGGCAACCAGATGGGCAATTTGCATGATCGATGTATGCGTTCCGGTACCCAGGTTAAACACTTCACCCACGATATCGTTTTTGGCACTGAATAACAGTTTTTCGAGAAAGTCACAGGTGTCCTCAACAAAAATCCAGTCACGGGCGGCTTCCCCGGTACCATGAACGATCAAAGGTTCGTCCAGAATGCAGCTGGTAATAAACCGGGGAATCACTTTTTCAAGGTGTTGATGCGCGCCGTAATTGTTGAAGGGCCGCACGATCACTGCGGGGATTTTGTAGGTTGCCCAGTAGGAGTACACCAGACGATCTGCGCCGGTTTTCGCCGAGGCATACGGACTCATGGGATTCAGTGGGTGAGATTCATCGATTTTTTCCGAGAGCGCTGTACCGTATACCTCAGAGGTTGAAATGTGAACGAACAACTCGATCTGATCCCGGTGTTTTACGATCGCGTTTGACAGCACATGGGTGCCGATAATATCGGTATCCACAAAGACGCGATTGCTGAAGATAGAGCGGGTCACATGGGTTTCCGCAGCGAAGTGGTAGATAATATGGGATCGGGAAACCAACTCTTCGACCAGCTCCACGTTCGTGACGTTGCCTTGCCAGAACTCTATGCGCGGTGAGTTTTCAAAATCCACGGGCAGGTTGTCTGTCGAGCCTGCATAGGTGAGCGCATCAAGTACGATCACTTTGGTGTCCGGCTGGTTCTGCAGAATGCGTTTTACAAACCTGCTTCCGATAAATCCGGCACCACCGGTAACTAATATGGTTTTCATACGTTGCTCTCTGGGGTCATTCCCTGGGTCCTTGCGTGTTGCTGAGTATTTTCAGGCTGTCTGGTCCATGGTGAAACAGTAGGTCTACGATAGAAAGGTACGGGACAAACAGGCCGGGCTGAGCGTAGGTCGGGTGCGTGTAGTTGTGCCACTCGACGGTGATGTGATGCGCTGTAAACTGTGTCTCGTCCAAGTAGCTTTTTGCAGCATCTCCTGTGAGGTAGCGGGTTGCCTCAAAGTGATTGCAGAGGCGAACGAGTCGTTCTGTTCTTTCTCCGGGAATGTCGAGTTCTGACGATCTTACCAGCGGGGTGCGAATACTCAGATAATCCATCAATTGGCGAATGAGGCCAATAGTAAGGCCCACAAGCCGGGAAGCAGGGGAGTTCAGGCCGTCTTCCATCAGGCCCATCACCTCATGATAGTATCTTGACCTGTGGTAGTATTGGGTCAGCGATTTCAGGTGCTTCGTTTGCCAGTTTTTGGTGTTGTCGATCTCTACCTCGCAAAGCTTCTGGCCTGTGCGACCCCGGTTGAGCACGGGTACGGTGAGCCAGAGTGGGGCGTCCCCCCCTTTGATGCGATTTCGATTTCTCCAGCCATGCTTATCGTAGGCAACATCATCGTACAACACGAACAGGTCGCTTCTCGCAATCTGGTCAAAGTACCCTAGCCAGGGCAGGTAGCTGGGTTGCAGAATCGCAATAGTTTTCGGATGTGGCGTTATCTTCTGGTGTGCGTTGGAAGAGGTCAGCATAAATACCTCTTCGACCAGGCGCAGAACATCATGATGTTCCAGAGTCTGTTTTGAGACAGGTAGTCCCCCGCTTTGGCTCGATCAGCAATGTTCCGGACAGCGGCGTAGTCTAACACTCCGACTTTTTTGATGGTTTCCGGGTCGAGGTAAGCCTCCACTTGACGGCAGGAATCTCTTTCAAGCCAATAATTGATGGGCGGTATAAAGCCCTCTTTTTTACGAAAGACCACCTCTTTTGGTAACAACGTTTCCAGGGACTTTTTCAGTAGCCACTTGACTTCGTTACCGCGAATCCGCTGCTCATCTTTCAGGGAGAAGGCAAACTCGATCAAGTGACGATCGAGAAAAGGTGGCCTGACTTCCAGAGAGTGGGCCATGGATAACCGGTCAACAAAGGTAAGTACCTGATCAGGCAGCAGGCAATGAAAATCGAAATAAAGCGCTTTGTTCAGTGGCGTGAGATGCGCAGACTGCCGGTAGAAATGCTTGATCAGCCCGAGAGAGGATGCGTGGCGCGTCTCATGCGCAAAAGTTGGCGTAAAGATTGATGTTTTCTCGTTGTCCGTCCAGAGGAGCTGCGCCATGCGCCGTTCACTTTCTGTGGGCAATTTAATGAGCGTTTCGAGTTGTTGGCTGCTGAATTCAGGGTGATGCCAGCTTTGTCTCTCCAGCAAGGAAGCGTTGGCATAGTCATGAAGCGGTTGAGCGAGGCGGTGCGGTAGATAGCTCCCAAAAAGTTCGTCAGCGCCATCACCAGAGAGAGCGACTTTCACATGTTTGGCAATCAAACGGGATAAAAAGAATGTGGAGTTAACGCCGGAAAACGGCTCATCAAAGGCAGAAACGATGTCTTCAACATTAGCCCAGAACCCCTTTTCCGTTAACGTTAGCTCGTGATGATCTGTATTGAAGTGCTTTGAAACGAGCAATGCGCTTTGTTGGTCCCGGGACTTTGACGCATGCTCTTTACCATAGGTGAGCGTAAACGTTTTTATGGGGGAGGGATGTTGTTGGGCATACAGGGCCACCACTGCTGAGCTATCTATGCCGCCGGACAAAAAGGCACCCACTTCAACGTCTGCTTTGGCTTGTTGTAACACGCTACGCTGGAGCAGGGCGTGCAGCTGCTGGGCGGCTTCATGGTCATCCAGCTGAGTGGTGGCGGGCTGGATTCTCCACCAGAAGTTTTTGTGCAGGGTGTTGTTCTGGTATCTGATCATTTCCCCTGGGCGCAGTTGTTGAATGTCCTTGAAGGCGGTAGAAGGGGAAGGGACGTTTTTAAACGTAAAAAAGTGGTAGATGGCTTCTGAATTCGGCGTATTGGACACCCCTGGATGCGCCAACAGTGACTTGATTTCACTGGCAAAAATGAATGTTCCGTTTTTCAGGCTGTAATACAGCGGCTTAATGCCTGCATGGTCACGGTAGAGTAACCAGGTGTTTTCTGTCTGGATGTATAGGGCGATGGCGAACATGCCCTCGATTTTATAGACAAAGTCCGCGCCGAACGCTTGATAGAGATAGGGGATCAGTTCGGCGTCTGAATGTCCTTGGGTGAGCGGGTAACCCGCAGCCAGGAGCTGTTCCCTCAGGGCGGCATGATTGTAGATCTCACCATTAAACACGGAGACCACATCGCCGGCGGCGCACATGGTGGGCTGCTGACCATGCGTGAGATCGAGAATCGCCAGCCGTGTGAAGCCGAGTGAGGCCCGATTGCCTTCCCAGGTTTGAACATCATCTGGCCCGCGGTGGACCAGTTTAGTCGTCATGTGGCGTAAGACGCCGGGATCGGGGGGGCCACTGAAGCCGATAATTCCACACATAGAGAGGGATGGACACTCCTTACTTTGGCGACAGGTCTATTTGGCAGGTCTGAAAGTCATCATGCTCGCTGAGCCGAAGCTTATGACGTCTCTCCTGCTCGGCCTGTTGCACCACTTTCCAGTAATTGTGGTTCCACGAGCGATATTTCCAATCCGGACAGGTTGCACAGAGTGAGATTTCCGATCCTTGATTGGCTAGATGCTTCTGCCGGTAATAGTCAAAGCCTGCCCCATGCCAGATTTCTCGAATGGATTGTTTGCCAACCTGACCCATGCTGGTGTTCGCCGCGATATCGTAACCACACACCATCACATTGCCGCGGCTGTCGATGTTTAAACGTTCAAATATAAAGGGGCACGGGGTTTGTGCGGTGTCCAGGTAGGGGCTGTCATCGGCGGAAAGTGTGGGGTCGATCTGGGTGTTGTTTCCCCAGGTCAGAAATTTGCGGCTGATAAAGTTGTCAATGCCAATCTCACTCCGCCAGAATTTTTCCACGGCGTGAATATCCACGAGTTTCTGGTTGATGCCGGAGGCGACAATTTTGGATTGGCTTTTCAGCTCATCCCGCAGCACAAGTGCGCGGCGAACATTTCGCAGCAGCCGCTGCCAGTCCAACCCCTTTCGCACGATCCCGTAGGTTGCTTCGTCGCAGGCATCCACCGAAAACTCGATCATATCAATGCCGGCCGAGATGAGTGCACGGGCGTTTTTTTCGTTCAGGCAGGAACCATTGGTGATGAGTCCCACTTTGCAACCAACCTGTTTGGCGTAGGTAAGGAGCTCAACCGCGTTGGGGTGCAGCATGGGCTCACCGCCGCCGGAAATTCTTAGATACGCACCGTACTGGCCGGATTCATCCGCTATTTTTTTGAATATTGCGTCGGGCATGTGAGGCGTATCCAAATACTCATTACGAATCGTCGAGTTGGTATATGGACAGTTCGGACACTCTGCATTACAGGGGTAAACGAAGGAAAGCACCAGCATCATTGGGTACTCGACAGCCTCAGGCCTCAGGCCATAGTGAGGTGCTGCCTGAGGGGCAGGCGATGGCTGCGACGTTGTGCAAATGATGTCCTGCTGGCGAACAGACCGCTGGTTACTCATTGTGATTATCCAATTGAACTGCCTGGATACGATAATCGGTGACACCTTCCTGATACCAGAAGGGGCGGGTGCCTTGCAGTGTTGGTTTGCTGTATTCCGCCCCCGCTGTTTGCCAGTCTGCACAACCTTTGCAGATATCCGGCATGTCGTTCCACTGGTGGTTTCGGTGTTTGCTGCGAAGCGTATCGCCCAGCCGGTTCCAAGCCTCCTGAACAGTGATGTCATTCAGGTTACCGACGATATGCTTGCCTTCATAGTCAACCGCACAGGCAACGACATCACCATTCTGGTGAATGGCCATGGTATTATTGCCCCAGGGGCAGGCGATTCGAAAGGGTGTTTCGTGGTCAAGCTTGTCGGATCGAACGGTGCCGACCGCCCCCCATTCCAGTTTGGGGCGCACTTTGACCTGAGCGCCTTTGTCTTCCCAGAATTGCCGGAAGGCTTCTACTTCGTGTTCGTTTTCGTCCATCAAGGAATACTGGCAGGTGATTTCCGGGTAGGCTTGATTTCTTTTCTTTTTCTCTTCCAACAGTGTCTGGACGTTGGGGTACACTACATCCCATTTGCCTAATACGCGAATGTTTTCGTAGGTCTCGCGAGTGAACCCATCCAGACTCAGAATGAAACGCTTTAACGGCGACTTGAGAATCTCATCAATATGGTTTTTCCGATGAAGCAGGGTGCCATTGGAGTTCAGCACAAGGTTTTTGCAGCCGGCGCGATCTGCATAGCGAATTCGGTCCCACAGTTCGGGACCCATAATTAACGCTTCACCGTAAAAGGTCGGCCAGATTTCCGTGTGCGGTGACACCTGACCAATTTCTTCCACGATCTTATTCCACAATTCCCGAGTCATGTGCTTTTTGGGGCGTTCCATCTCTCGATGGGAGCAGTGAACGCAGAGCTGATTGCAGTGGGAAGTGTTTTCGATCACCAATTGCGGCGGGAAACTATGCTCCGTTAAACGGCTCTCGATGTTCAGCAGCTTTTGTTTTTGTAAGTCGTGCATATAAGCCTCTTCCGTAATTGTAATCAACCCGAACGACAGATCAGGTTCTCGGGGAGTGCCATTCCCAGACGCGCTTTCACTTCCCGCCAATGGTTCGGATCAAAGTGCACTCGATAATCATCGGCATCCCAACCGGTTAACATGTAACAACGCGAGCATTTGTCCCATTCTGGTGAGTCGGTGTTGTACGTTTCTCTCAGCTTCTGGTATCGATCGTTCATCCAGATGTCAGACAATTTCTCTGTCGTTGCATCGCCCACCACATATTCACCCGCGCCTGTGCAGCACGGAAAAATTTTGCCGGAAGGGTCTACGTAGGTCCAATTGAACAGGTATTGGCAGTACTTTTCTTTGGGCTTTTTATCTGAGTCAAGAAGAAATCTGGTTGGCGCGCCAAAGAAAAGGCCCAGCTCCCTGGCGAGGGCGTTCGCTTCTGCAACTTTCTCGTTACAGAGTTCGCGATCAAAAAAGACGGACCATTCGAGGTTCATGTACGAGTGAATGAAGCCGTAAGCAAAGGTAACGCCATCAATCTCCTTATCTTTGGCCAGCTGGACCATGTCTTTCAGCTGATGCACATTTTGCTGGAGAATTGCGCCATGGAAGTGGATTTCCGGATAGTGCTTGTTGTACTTTTTCTTTGCCTTCACCAGGAGATCCACACCGCGCAGGATGTCCTTGTGTTTAGCGCCTTTACGAATCCATTCATTTGTCGCTTCATCCGGGCTGTCCAGTGAAACCTGCATGTATTCCACAGAAGAGCGGACAATCAGGTCCGCCAGCTTCTCATCGATCTTGGTGCCGTTCGTTGAAATAAAAATTGAGATGTTACGTTTGGTCGCTTCCTCCAGCACGTACTCCAAATGGGGGGAAAGCGTGAGCTCACCCGAGGAGTCCAGTCTGAGATGGGTGATTTTGTCGAAAACATCATGAACAATATTTTCGATGGTTTCCCTGTCCAGGTAGGTTGCCTTATATTTGTTATGTTCCGGGCGGCAAGTGCGGCAATGGATGTTGCAGGCCGAGGTGAGGTTCAGGTGCATTGTTTGCAAAACTGGTTCATTGGTATTGCCACCATGGGTGAAAACCAGTTCCTCGACGTCATCTCTAGCTAATGAAACAAAACGGCGCTTAATTGTTGCGATTTGGGGGCCGTAACCGAGTTCAACGAGCTGTTGTCTGATTTCATTTTCAAATTCTGAAGCAATCACAATGGCGTCAAACTCCTGATTTTGAATCTGGCTGGGAGCGATGATTTCTTTCCCGGCCAGAGTTTTTCCCTGTTTATCGGGATCATTGTCGGCCAAGCACACCACGTTATCGTGGAAGGTTTCCATGAATTTCTTGCCTGCGCCTCCAGCCCCAAAAAGGAGTAACTTCTGTGTCATCATTGGTTGTTCTCCTTGGCTGGGCGTTGGTATTGTAGTTTTGCCGGGAGCTGACGGCCAAGCGTTTTGCCGTGCTGAGAACAGCTCCGAGGGAGCACGAATGACGTGTCCATGCTCTCCCTATGTAATTTGTCATGGCCTAACTTAAACTTTAAAGGCAATAGTTGGATATTTGTTCCACACATGCTGTTTGTATCGGCAAAAATGGCAAAATAATTAGGCGAATCAGATAAACGGTCTGCAGCCCTACAGGTTAACTCCATCACTCACTCGAACACAGTTAAACAATAAAGAGCACTTTTTGTGTCATAGCCTCTTATTTTTTGAGGGAGAACAGGCCGCTGATGGATTTGAGCTGATCTGATTCGATGCTGTAATAAGGGGATGAGGCACTACTCCTTAATCGTGGGATAAATTCTGCCAAATATTCGTCACTGGCCTGCAAGTTCGTTTCGTAACGAACCTCCTTAAATCCGACCAAGTCGAACAGTGCTTTCATTTGGTAGGGGCGCATCCGGTTTCCGAATTCACAGTAAAACTTATCAAGCTGGTTAACGAAGGAAAGTTCATCTGCGAGAAGAAATTCCAATGGCCTATCGAAACTCCTATGATCACGAAAATCGACTTGATGGCTGCCCACGCCGCCCGGTTTCATGCATTTGTACAAGCTGATAAAGGCTTCTAACGGATTGTACAGGTGTTCAAATACCGCATTCGATAAGGATACATCGATTTGCCGGGTAAAATCTTCTGCGAGCGCTTCTAGAGGTTTTTGTGCGGTAATCATCCTACCATTGTCATGGCTTTCTGTTTTGAGGCTGATGTGTATCGGGTCAAGAGATTCGTAGTTCCCATCGCTCTCTAACTGATCAAGTATCTTGCGATACACAGCGTCGTGGTAGCCCGGAGTATAGGTGGGAAGATAGCGGTCACTCACAATCACCGACTTGGCTCCCCAGGCCAGCAGCACCAATGCTGCACCGAGGTTAATCCCAGGCCCGAGCTCTAAAACACATTTGTCTTTAAAGTAATGAAAATCATCGTTGAATTTTTGTAGGTAGCTATTGGCAACAGTGATGGCGTAGGTTGCATCTTCGCTTATTTGCTCCGGGGGACGATTGATTTTCTTGTGATTTACCGGCGTGATTTTAGCCGCTTGAGTTGCCACTGAGTCAGGCAAAATGTCGTCACAAAAACCCATTGCCAGGAGTTGATTGCGGATTTCATACGCGAAGGAAGAAGCGATAATGATGCCTTCATGTGCTATCTGGGTAATCTGTTCTGGTGCATAAATCGGCAGCCCAGACATCATCGAATGCTGCTTTTCAGGGTCGTTATCTACGAATCCGATAACGGTATGCCGGGTATTTTCAAATACTAATTTCCCGAAATGCCCAGCGCCAAAGATGAGAACGTTTTTTAGTTTACTCATGAATTTTTTGCTATAAAAAGTTGATCAGGTGACTATGTTCATCGTTTGGGGGAAATTGCCAGATATTTCGTTGCCTCTGAGCGGTCGCACCTCGATGATGCAAACATTGGTGATTATATTTTTTTGTCCAATCATGGGGTGGTTGCAATCGATGACAGCTACACTGCCGTTGATGCTTTTTATGACACCTTGGAGTTGATGTGTGCTGTTGAATAGTTTACCGGATCTGAACACCATACCCGGCTGAAGAGATTCGATACCATTGAATTTGCTCACTGGTACTTTGAAGACGAGTGAGTCATCGTAAATCAAGTGATCAAAGGCTTTAAACTCAAGGCTAAACTCATCGCCGACGGTCTTTCCTGCCATGGCATGTATCAAATCAGTGTTGAGACCGTACGGAAACTCCACCTCTCGTAGAAATGCTCCCCAAAAGCCATTGGCCGCTGTAACAAACGATTGAGTAAACTGAACAATCTTCCCATTTTCTACTTTCACAAAACCGCGCCTGTCGCTTTATAGAGTTGATGAGGGTGCACCGTGAGCCGAGCCTGCTTCAAGCAAATTCTTGACTCTTGCACACAAGAGTTTAGTGTAACTGTATGAATGTTCAACCCTTTGTTTTTTTCGAGCTACACTCTGTTATAAGCGAATCCTGCTTGGGTGTACACCTCTGGCAGGTAATGCCAGCGGATTGACGGTAACACAGAAAAAGGCCGAAAAGAGATATGAGTAAGTTATTGCTGTTCGGGGCAGGTTTGGTTGGGCGCAGAATTCTTCCGCGTTACAAGGCAAGCTTCGACATTGTTGCGCTGGTCGACAATGATCCTGCCAAGCAAGGGCGGTCCTTATTGGGGGTGGAAATTCTGAGCGCGGACCAGATTCATGATGTGTCCTATGACTACATCGTGATCACAAGCACGGCCACCAGTCAGATTTACGACCAGCTTATTGCGATGGGCATTGATGATGCGCGCATCAAAGAAGCGGCGGAATTACACGGCGACAGATTTCCCTGGGATGCGGTGGTGTTTCTGGGCATTGTCGGTATGGCGGGGGTGTTGGGAGTGTGTGCATTGCTGTGATGTGAATGCATCGAGTGACCTGTCAAGATAATTACTAATCAGAATAAGTCGTTGATTTATGTGCGGTATTGCCGGAATTGTTCAATACAAGGCGTTTTATTCCAGGGAACAGCTTCAAGCCCGGTTGTTGGTCATGCAATCCGAGATTGCACATCGTGGCCCTGATGATCAAGGTACCTGGCTTTCAGACTGTGGGGGGGCTGGGCTGGCGCATACGCGGCTGAGTATTATTGATCTGTCTGCCGGCGCACACCAGCCCATGATGTCGGAAGATGGGCGCTATATCGTTACGTTCAATGGTGAAATCTATAATTTTCAAGCTCTACGTCAACGGCTGGAGGCGAAAGGTACGCGCTTTCGATCGCAGTCAGATACGGAGGTATTGCTGCAAGCCTATCGGGCGTATGGAGAATCCTGTCTGGAGCTTTTTGACGGGATGTACGCGTTTGCCGTCTTTGACACGGTGTCCCGCGAACTCTTTTGTGCTCGTGACCCGTTTGGCGAAAAACCGTTTTATTATGCCTGGATCAATGGTGCTTTTCACTTTTCGTCTGAACTGACGGCACTGGGCTCGCTCGAAGATTTTCACAAGACCACCACCCCTGGCGCAATAGGGGGGTATTTGATGTTGCAGTACTTTGACGACGAGCAAACGATCTATTCTGGCGCAAAAAAGTTGCTGCCAGGGCATTGCCTGCGAATTTCACCCTCCGGCGAGGTCAGCGTACGGAGTCACTTTACCTTTAATCCCAATCCAATGTCGGGGCAGTGGGATGCGGAGTCGCTTGCGGATGAACTGGAAGAGCTTTTGATTCGTAGTCTGCAGCGAAGGCTGCATGCCGACGTGCCCGTGGGATGTTTTTTGTCCGGCGGCGTAGATTCGGCCATAGTCGCCGCCATTGCCAAAAAAAAGCTGAACTTCCCGGTTCAAGCGTTTTCCATTGGATTCGACGGGTGGGGCGGATCAGAGCATGAGCAGGCTGCCTTGTATGCGAAGCATTTGGCTGTGTCCCACCGGATCAAGTTGCTTAACCCGGGCGATTTGTCGTCGTCCCACGACATTGCGGCACTGGTTGATGAGCCTAATGCAGACACCTCCCTGTTGCCGACGTACAAACTCTGTGAGTTTGCACGCCAGCACGTTAAGGTGGCGATCTCAGGCGATGGTGCGGATGAACTGTTCGGCGGGTATGGGCGATACCTCACGACGCTGGCAGACTTTCACGCCCGGCCCGAAACAACCCAGTGGGGTACAGAGTATTATTCCAGTCGAATCCTGGTGTTTAACGAAGGCGAAGTCAAACAGGTGATGGGGGATTTGCCAGATGCCGCCAGGCAGCACTTGGCGCAATTGAGAAGTGAGGTAAATGCCAGTGCGGATGACTTGATCACACGATTACGCAAAACAGACGTGGCGCATTACATGCCAGGTGCCGTGTTAGCGAAGGTTGACCGGATGAGCATGAGAAACGCGCTGGAGGTGCGCACGCCCTTCCTCACTCGTGAGATTGCGCGATTCGCGGAATCGCTGCCTTTGGCATTGGTGGCCAATCCTCAGGTAGGGAAAGTGTTGCTCAAGCAGCTTGCCTTGAGATACTACCCCAAAGAATGGGTGTATCGGCCCAAGCAGGGATTTGGCATACCGCCCTCTGATTGGGGGGATCAGCTGTACAATGAAATCAACGACAATGTTTTATCCAGATGCGATCAATCCAATTGGTGGCTGGACAAGGCGTCCATAAAGCGCTGGTTGCAAATCTACCGGGCGAATCGGGACGCCCAAAATTATAAATTCTGGTGTTTGTTGCATCTGCATCACTATATTTCCGCACACAACATCGCTTCGGACGCTGTGGCGGACCCGCGCCCGTGGCTGGCTTTGGGATTAAGAAACTGGAAAGTGAACAGTCACGTGAGTGTGTTTTGTGTGACGGTTCCAGAGATATGTGCCGCGTCTTTGTTTGCTGGCGTATCAGCGGTGCCCTTGTGGTCGATGAACGGATACGCCGGCTGCGACTGGCTGGCCCATCCCGAAGCGGGTTGGTCAATGCTCTTTACCGAAAGAAGACAGTTTACCCGGCACGATGAGGTGGCCTTTCTGGATGTGTCTCGTGAAGATGTGTACTCACTGCAAGCCTATCTGATGCAAAGAGGCGTAAAACGTATTTGGCTGTATGAAGCCGGTGAATGGCGTATGCTTGTGCTGGGCAAAATGCGCAAAGAAGACACGGCTGTTTTCCCGCTGATTTTCGATCAGGAAAATCAGGTGTATGTAAATTACACACGCGCTTCGATGGCCCGGGACTTCCGGTCCATGTTACGTGCCTCCTTCGGTGGTGCTCACGCGCAATTACGCCAGGATCGAATTGTGTCTGCATCCCCGGAAACGCTGTTTAATCGGGATACCCCCTTGAAGGCTTGGCAACTGCTAAAAGAAGGCAAACGCGCGGTGCGCTATGAGCTGGAAAACCGGCGCAATCGGCGACAGCTGAGACAGGCGTTGGCAGAAAACTTTACACGATCGCCCGCCTCAGCTAACAGCAAAAAAATTATTTTTGTGTTGCCAAATCTGTCCCCGGGCGGCGCGGAGCGTCAGCTCTGCAACTTAATGATCGCCTTCAAGCAGCGTGGCTACGACGTAAAATTATTCGTTTTACTGGCGTTGGTGGGAGAAGGTGCGCACTACGAGAAAATGGTTCGGGATGAGGGAATTGAGATCGTTGTGGCGAGCGAAGTCGCGCCCGGACTGGATTTGGCGGAGCTGTGTCGACTGATTCCGCTGAGCCACCTGAAAGTACTGACGCATCAGAGCTATTTTATCGGTAGTTTGTTGCTTCCCGTTTTTTCTCATCTGGTGGTCGAAAACCCGATGATGGTGGTCAATTTTCTCGATCTGGCCAATTTGACGGGTGGCATCGGGGCATTACTTGCCGGTGTGCCGGCGGTGGTCACTTCTTTCAGGAATGTAAATCCGACGCACTTTTCGTTCTATGAAAAATGGTATTTGCCGTATTACCAGGAGCTGGTTCGTTCGCCACGTTTGCTGCTAACCGGGAACTCGGAGGGTGGCAACCAAAGTTATGCGGAATGGCTGGGTATACCGGTTGCACAGATTCAATTGCTGCGGAACGGTGTGGACACGCGAAAGTACGCGCCCTGTAGCCCGGCGACACAACGACAGCTCAAAGCCACCCTGGGGATTAATGAAGGGGATGTGGTCATCGGGGGGGTATTCCGCCTATCGAGTGAGAAACGCCCCGCATTGTTTGTGGAAACGATAGAGGCTTTGGTAAAAGTCAATCCTGCCACGAAAGGCTTTATTTTGGGTGGCGGCGGATTACGGCGTGACATTGAGCAAGTGATTGCCGATAAGAAGCTCACTGAGCATCTGAAAGTGATAGGGCCGGTGGATGATGTCTCTCCCTATCTGTCCATCTCTACGGTGGTTCTGCAAACCTCTGATGCAGATGGCACAGCGAACTCCCTGCTGGAAGCACAATTAATGCAGATTCCCGTCGTCGCGACGTCTGCGGGGGGCGCGAGTGAATCCTTGATTGATGGTGAAACCGGGCTGTTGGTTGCCGACAGTCGCGTAGAGAATATTGTTCAGGCCGTTTTGGCGTTATTAAAAGATCCCTTGAAGCGCCAGGAAATGGGGTGTCGGGGTAAAGATTTTGTAGAGTGTAAGTACTCCATGGAGGTCGCTGCCACGCAGCTCCTCAGCTATGCGTCACCGGATTTTTCCCTCGCCAAAGAGTAATTAACATTTCGTTACACTCAGATAAAAAATAATTACTAAAGCTTCTCTTAAGCGTGCCGTTAAACGAAGTAACAGGTGAAGCGCACTGCGTTCGAAAATGATTGCAGGCACGCGTCTAACCTTTCAATCAATCCAGTGTGATTGTGTATCGATAGGAGAAGCGAAAATGCCTCAAATAATAAATACCAACTTAGCGTCCATTGCGGCCCAACGTAATTTGGACACCTCGCAACGTGCGGGTGACCGTGCGCTTCAAAGACTTTCTTCAGGTTTACGTATCAACGGTGCAAAAGATGATGCGGCGGGTCTCGCCATTTCTAACCGGATTACTGCGCAGATTCGGGGAACCAACGTGGCCAGCCGAAACGCAGGCGACGGTGTGTCGCTAGCCCAGACGGCAGAAGGCGCACTGAACAGTATGCGTGACAGCTTGCAGCGTATTCGAGAGCTGGCACTGCAGTCCGCCAACGGTTCCAATACCGACCTGGAACGTTCCTCGCTCCAGGAAGAGGTGGATCAGCTGAAGTCTGAGATCGCCAGTATTTCTGAAAGAACCAGTTTTAACGGTCAGAAACTGCTGGATGGAAGCTTTAAAGGCGTGAACTTCCAAACTGGGGCAAACGTCGGTGAAACCATCAATGTTTCGATTGCAGCCACGACGGAAAATACGCTGGGCGTTGCGCTGAGCGATGGGATCAGTACCAGCTCCATTACCGGCACGGCATTGGCTGCAGGCGACTTGGTACTGAACGGTATCTCTGTGGGTGCAGGTAGTTCGGCGGATGATGGTGCTTCCACTGTCGGTGCAGATGCGTCTGCGATTGCGTTGGCAGCTGCAGTAAACAAAGTGTCTGACTTGTCTGGTGTGGAAGCGGTTGTGAATGCCAATACGGTTGGCGGATCAACAACAGCGAACGTTGCCGCAGCAGCGCTTGCGATCACTCTGAACGGCACCTCAATTACGATCTCCGGTACCGGTGTGGCAGCCAACCTGAGCGCCGACCTGAAAGCGGTCGCGGGTCAGATTAATGCCTTCCAGGATCAGACCGGTGTGGTTGCTTCGGTAGACGAATCCAACTTGGCAGCCGGGGTTTCTCTTACCGCTGCCGACGGTCGAAACATTACCTTGGTGGGTGCAGCAACGACCTATGGTCTTGCAGCGGCAGATACGTATTCAGGTACCTTTAACCTGGTGTCCAAAGACGGTACAGATTTTACGGTGACCAGTAACACCGGTAACTCACTGGAGAATGCCGGTATCGAAGTGGGTACCTACAGTGGCAGTAACAGTGGTGTGAATGGGGGCACGGTAACGAACGTGGCCTTTGCGTCAGGCGACCTGACGGTCAACGGTGTGGTAATTGGTGCTTCGGTATCCTCAGCAGATACGGCCTCTACCGTGAACGCTGACGCCAGTGCGATTGCCAAAGCAGCAGCGATAAATCAGGTATCGGAACAAACTGGCGTAACCGCAACAGCAGCGGCGACACAGATAACGTCGGGAGCCGTCACCGCCACAACAACCGCGGCGTTCACCATCAATGGTGTGTCGATTTCAGCGGCGTCAGGAGCGAACATCGGTGAAAAAATGGCGAACCTGGTAAGCAACATTAACCAGAAGGCCGAGCAAAGCGGTGTGCGTGCCGAGATTGTGGATGGCGACCAGTTTCAGCTCATTGCTGACGATGGGCGTAACGTTGTTATCGCCGGTACCGTTGCGGATACGGGGTTGACTGCGGCCACGACATTAAGCTCGATTAACCTGACTTCCTCCGGTAAAATTGAAATAGGTACAAACACACCGGCCAACATTGGGCGCTCAGGCTTCACTGCTGGAACCTATGGCAGTGGTGAGACCGGCACATTGTTGAAAGATATTGATATCTCAACGCTGCAGGGTGCCAATGATGCGATTAGCGCGATTGATAATGCGATCAATCAGGTATCCAGAGCACAGGCAACCTTGGGTGCGATTCAAAACCGATTTGAAGCCACCATTTCGAACCTGGCAGTACAGAGCGAAAACCTCTCAGCCGCCAACTCTCGAATCCAGGATGCTGACTTCGCTGCGGAAACCGCAGAATTGTCCAGAACTCAGGTACTGCAACAGGCAGGTATCTCCGTACTGGCACAGGCAAACGCCAGACCACAGCAAGCGCTGTCGCTGCTGCAGTAAGCTGAAACGGTCTAAAAGAGTGACTCTGGTCCATGCGACCAGAGTCACACAGTCTTTTGACCGGTATAGAGGTGACATATGAACGACGTAAAACTTGGAAGCATTAACCTGGCCGGGGTAGCCAATGTGGCTGAACGGTCGGGTCGTGTTGCGTCATCACCTCAGAAGAAGCCAGAACAGGTAGGCAGCACCACAGCGGACGTTGCAGGTAATTCGCAGGCGAGTGTGAAAAAAGCAGAGCAGGCGGAACAGAATCAAACCGGCAGCGTTTTGGTCAAGGCTCAGGAGCAGCAGCGCGAGGAACTGGAGCAAGCGGTAACCAAGTTGAATGATTACATCCAATCGGTTCAGCGGGATCTCCAATTCAATGTCGATGATACTTCCGGGCGGATGGTCGTAAAAGTCGTAGATCGCAACACCGATGAGGTGGTGAGGCAAATACCTGATGAGCTTGCACTGAAGATGGCGCGCAACTTGCAGCAAGAAGAGCCATTGAGTCTCTTTACGATGAAAGTATAGCGTTTTGGTTGAAAACCAGGGTCAGGCTTACAAACTGTAACGAAAAAGGGGCAAACTTTTGCCCCTTTTTGCCGATAGCTATACTAAGAGAGCCAGCGGTTGTTGGGCGCTGGTGAATGAGGATGGTGAAATGGCAAGTATCAGTTCTGTAGGAATCGGTTCCGGGGTCTTAACCAGTGAACTGATTGAAAAATTGGCTGACGCAGAACGTGCTCCCACCGAGGCACGGCTGGACAGAAAAGAAGAAGAGGTGAACGCGAAGTTGTCTGCGTATGGCAGACTGCGCAGTGCGATTACCGAACTTCGGTTACCTGCGCGAACGTTGGGCAATCCCGAAGCCATGCGGGAACAGACCTTTACCTCCAGTAACTCATCCTTCAGCGGAACGCTGTCCTCCACAGCCCAGTCCGGCAATTACACGCTGGAAGTAAGCAAACTTGCTCAGGCACATTCCTTAAGCTCGAACCTGTTTGTTGACAACAATACCACGCCTTTAGGTACCGGCTCGCTCACCATTCAGGTGGGAACAGATTCCGTGAATATTACGATTGATGGCACCAACAACACGTTGACCGGTCTGGCGGATGCGATCAATGCAGAGTCTTCCATTGACGCCACGGCGTCTGTCATCGACACCGGATCAGGTTACCGCCTGGTAATCAACTCCAATCAAACCGGTGCCGATAATGCGATCTCCATTACCGTGTCGGACGACGATGGCAATAATGCCGATGCCTCAGGTCTGTCGCAACTGGCGTACAATGCGACGGACAAAAACCTGACCCAGTCGGTTATAGCCCAGGATGCCACCTTTAAATTCAACGGGATTGATGTAACCCGAAGCAGCAATACTATCAGTGATTTGATCACAGGGGTAACACTCACTTTAAGCGGAACCAACAGCGGCGCTCCCGCCACACTGACCGTGGCTGAAGACCCCGATAAGGTGGCGGACCGGGTACGGGATTTTGTGGACAAGTTTAACGAATTCAAAAGTTTGATTACCGAGTTGTCTGCCTACAATGCGGAAAAGCCGGAAGAGTCTGGCGTGCTTCTGGGGGATTCAACCATACGGCTGATTTCTTCACAGTCCAGAAACATTTTAAGCAGCCTGATTCCCGGGCTTGAAAATGCCAATGTGCGCGCACTGGTGGATGTTGGCATTTCGACGAACAAAGATACCGGCGTTATTGAATTTGATCGTGAAGAATTCAAGACAGCGCTGAACGACCACCCGGATGATGTGGTGGCACTGTTTGCCGATCAAGGGCGCGTGTCTGACCCGGACATGAAATTTGTGGCGAAATCCATAAACACGGTTCCCGGTGACTATGCCGTGAATATCAGCCAACTGGCGACCCATGGCAGCTTTACGGGGACTGTGGATGTGAGTGGTGGTGTCTCGATTTTGGATACCAACAATACCTTTCAGTTTTCCGTGGATGGTGTGTCATCCGGCGTGATTACCGTGACCGGAGCACCGGGTCCCGGTCAAGCCTACACCATGAATCAGCTGATTACAGAGCTTCAGACACAAATCAACGCGGATACCAATCTCAAGGGTGCGGGCGTGTCTGTGTCGGTGGGTGTGGATGGTTCGAATCAGCTCACTTTTACGTCGACCAGTTATGGCAGCGCGTCAAAAGTAGAGTTCACCAGTGTCGACAGTGAAATCCAAACCAAACTGGGCATTACCGCAACGACCGGTGTGGATGGCGTGGATGTTGCCGGTACCATCAATGGGGTGGCCGCGACTGGTGTTGGACAGCAACTCTCCCTGACCGCAGAAAATGACGCGAAAGGGATTGTCATCGACGTGACCGGTGGCACCACCGGGGATCGCGGTACGATAAGTATAATCAAGGGCACTGCCGATCGGTTTGTCGACTTGTTTACCAGCATTATCAGTGTTGACGGCTCATTGACCGCCCGCACAGATGGTCTGACGGACCAATTGAATCAGGTGACCGCCGATCGATTGAAACTCAATGAGCGTGTGGAGTCCCTGCGTGAACGCTTGATTCGCCAGTTTACTTCGGCGGATCTGGTGATCAATCGATTGAATAGTACGCTGGATTTTATTTCTGCTCAGTTATCTGCGTTAACCCAGAGCGCATCGAGCAAGAAGTAAGCTAAGCTCAAAGAAACCGGGAAAAGTTGTTTAAGTATTTGATGGTTTGGCCGATAACTGAAGTATGTGAGGCAACAGTGCCTGGCCTGAACCAACGATAGAATGATAAAAGGGTGATTTATGAACGCAGTACGTCAGTATCAGCAAGTCGGCGCTCAAACCAGTATTGTGGATGCAGATCCGCACAAGTTGATTCAGTTGCTGTTAGCCGGGGCATTGGAGCGAATGGCGATGGCCAAAAGCCGAATTACTGCCAAAGATTTTGAAGGCAAAAACAATCTGATCAATAAAACGATCGAGATTGTCTCCGGATTGCGCAGCTTTTTGGATCATGAAAAGGGGGGAGAATTTTCTGCCAACCTGGAAGCGCTCTACGATTACATTGAGCGACGTTTGTTCGAAGCGAACGTAAAAAATGATGTGACCATTATTGATGAATGCGCCCATTTGATTCGAACGGTGAAAGAGGGCTGGGACGGTATTCGGGACGAAGTCGTCAGCAAAGGGCTGGTGTAAGGCCTGGCACGACACCTGCACGTACAAGCGCGTTGTATTCGTACAAGCGCATTATAAAAGGAGCTGAATGCTCCTTTTTTTGTGGCTCTGTGTCGCTGTGTCTCGGGAAACCCTTTGTGATCAGGCGCCAGTAAGGACGGTGAGGTGTGCTTCCACGCTCTCCGCCAGGGCTTTCAAGTTGTATCCACCTTCCAGCACCGACACAATTCGGCTGTCTGAGTAGTTCTTAGCAACATCCACCAACATTTCAGTCACCCAGGTATAGTCATTTGTAAGCAGCTCGACGTCGCCGAGCGGGTCTTCTCTATGGGCGTCAAAGCCTGCAGAAATGAGGATAAGCTGAGGCTTATGGTTTTGTAGTCGGTTAAGCCAATCCTTCTCTGTCTTATTTCGGAAATCCTTGCTTTTGGTGTAGGCATTCAGCGGCGTGTTGATGATGTGATCTTTCGATACCGCGAAATGGCTGTTGGGGTACGCCGGATGTTGAAAACTGGAACAGACCATGACTCTGGGATCGTTCTGGAAAATATCGATGGTTCCATTTCCCTGGTGGACATCAAAGTCAATGATAGCGACTCGATCAAGGGCATGAAAGGTGAGGGCATGTTGGGCTGCCACGGCAACGTTGTTGTAAAAACAAAAGCCCATGGCGGTGTTGCGCTCCGCATGATGGCCCGGGGGGCGAGTGGCACAGAACGCGTTTTTGTTCTGGCCGGAGAGTACCAGGTCCACCGCTTGCACCGCTGCGCCAGCCGCCAGTTTGGCTGCACGCATGGTGTCTTTCATCAGAGATGTGTCTCCGTCGATCATCACCCGACCATTGTGAGGTGAGCGCATGTCGAGTTCTTCCACGTAGCGGGCGGGATGTACACGCAGAACATGATCCGGATTGACTTCTTCCGCGCGAATATATTCCATTTCCTGTTCCAGGCGCGTGTCTTGCAGCTGGTTTTGAATCGCCGCCAGGCGAGCGGGGCTTTCCGGATGGCCGTACCCCATGTCGTGGAGCTCACAGTCATTATGAGAAATATAGGCAGTTTTCATGCAGGGCTTCTTTTCATTTTTATTCAACTTAGCTTTGATGATAAACGGGTCACACGGGATTAAAAAGAGTTAAGCTGAGAATTTGACTGACCCAGGTCATGGGAATCGCTGTTTGCCTGCACGCTTGATCAGCTAGGTTGCATTTTCCAGTAAATTCTTTTTAATTAGGTGAAATCCTTGCTCGACATCCGGAGACGACCATGAGCACTCGTTACCTTGAGGCGTTATTCAACCCGAAATCGATCTGTATTCTCGGGGCGTCAGAACGGTCCCAGAACATGGGCGGTATGGTACTGCGTAATTTGCTGGCGTCCGATTATGCGGGCAAACTGATCGTCATCAACTCAACAGAGTATGAACAGGTACACGGCATTGAATGTGTGAGTAAGGTCAGTAAGCTGAAATACTCCCCTGATCTGGCGATTATCTGTACGCCGCCGGAAACCGTGCCGGCACTGGTGAAGCAGCTTGGAAAAGCCGGAGTAAAAACGGCAATGATTCTGACCGGAGGGCTGTCCCGGATGCACAGCAAATCCGGCCGACCATTGATGTATTCGGTCAAAGACGCCGCTAAAAAGTCGGGCATTCGGCTGCTGGGTCCGAATACCATCGGTGTCATGGTGCCATCACGTAACTTGAACGCCACCTATGCGCACATGGGGGTGTTGCCCGGTAAGATCGCCTTTATCGGCCAATCCGGCACGATCAGCAGCGCTGTGATTGATTGGGCACTGTCACGGGGGATTGGCTTCTCGCATTTTCTTACCCTGGGGGATGGCGTAGATATTGATCCGGATGACCTGATTGATTATCTCGCGCAGGACCGGTCCACAAAAGCCATCCTGTTGCATCTGGAGAATATCACCAGCCCCTCCCGTTTTATCTCCGCAGTGCGTGCTGCTTCCCGGGGTAAGTTAATTCTCGCGGTAAAAAGTGGTCGGGTGGCGGAGTCTCAGTGGATTCCGCGTGCGCTGCCGGACGGCATTGTCAACGGCGACGATATCTATGATGCGGTGCTGCGGCGTGCCGGGGTGCTGCGTGTGCAGGGGCTGGACGAAATGTTTGACGCTCTGGAAACGCTGACCCGAATGAAACCGGTGAAACAGGAGCATCTGATGGTGTTGTGCAACGGGTTTGGTCCCGGTGTGCTGGCGGTGGACAGGCTATCAACGCTGGGCGGGGAGTTAACGTATTTGTCCGATGGAACGATGGCCGCCCTGGAAGCGCTGTTACCCCCGTACTGGAACAAACGCAACCCAGTGGATCTGGATTACGATGCCACACCACAACGCTATGATCAGGCATTGCAGATTCTGGAGCAGGATTTTTCCGTTTCTAATGTCCTGGTGATGTTTGCGCCCTCTCTCACGGAAGACAGTCTGCAGGTGGCGGATGCCGTCATTAACCGATGCAAGCGCTCGCGGTTGAATGTGTTTACCTGCTGGTTAGGACACAGCACCATTCATGATGCGCGACAGGCCTTTTTTGATGCAGGCATTCCCACGTTTTCTTCGCCGGAAAAAGCGATTCAGGCGTTCATGCATCAGGTCAATCATAAACGTACACAAACTTTATTGGCAGAAACACCGTCTTCGTACTCTGATCACAGTGTGGACAGATCTCATGCGCGGGGTATTGTAACGAACGCCCATCGGCAGAAGCGGAGGAGTTTAACCAACGAAGAGGCCCGACAGGTGATTGCCGACTACGGCATTCCTGTTGTAAAAACCTGGTACTGTGATGACGTGGATCAGGTGGTCGAAGTGTTTAACAGTTTAGATGGTGCCATCAATCTGACGTTGTTGCATGAGCAGGCAGCACACCCGTTTCTGGAAGAGAAAACCGGTCGAGGTCGTTATAAAGCGACGTTAAGGCGACTCAACGATGAGCACTCCATTCGCGAATCCTGCGCGTTGCTTTTTTCCCAGTATCAGGAACATTTCCCGGAAAGTGGTTTTGTGGGCTTTGCCGTACATGAAACGCACCAGCACATCGGAGGATTGGGGTTCAGTCTGGGTATCACCCGTGACCCAACTTTTGGGCCAATTGTTGTGTGCGGCGCTGCCGGGGCGAGCGTGAATGTCATGGCGGACAGGCACGTCGCGCTGCCTCCGCTGAATATGACCCTGGCGCGGGATTTATTGCGGCAAACACACATGTACAAGCTGTTGAAAGAATACAGTTACCAGCCCCAGAAAGATATTCAGGCTGTGTGTGAAACACTCGTGACGTTGTCGCAGATCGTGATTGATATTCCGGAAATCAAGGGTCTTGAAATTCTTCCCCTCCTGTTTGATCGGCGCGGGGTGGTAGCCGTGGATGTCGCGATTGATCTGGATGAGCAGGCGCGTCTCGTCATACAGCCGTATCCGGAGGAGCTGTGTGAGTGGGTCACCTTGCCTAAATCGCGACGACGTGTCGAGTTACGCCCGGTGAAGGGGGAGGACGAGCCTGCGCACATTGAGTTTCATTCCAAGTTGTCGCCGGAGTCCATTCGGTTTCGATTTTTTCATTATCGCAAATCATTCAGTCACGATGAGTTGGTGCAAATGCTTCAAATCGATTATGACCGGGAGATGGTGTTTGTTGCCTCAGCTCCCATGACTGCGGCGCCGGATGCGCCATCGGAAACCCTGGGGGTAGTAAGAACCTGGACCGATGCGGATAACCTGCAGACCGAGTTTGCGGTCATCGTAAGGGATGATATGAAGGGCGAGCGCCTGGGCACGACGCTCATGAACAAAATGATTGATTATTGTCGCTCCAAGGGAACGGTGGAGATGATCGGATCAGTTTTGCCGGAAAATGAGCCCATGCTGGCCTTGGCAAAAAAATTGGGATTCAAGACCCTCTACAACAACGAAGAAGAGGTGATGGAGTTAAAACTGCCGTTGAATAAGCCGGAGGACGGCTGGCAGTTGCAGAAGCTACACTCTTGAGAGTGTAGCTTTCCACACTGGAATGGCCGTGGGTGTTTGTGAGTTCGTTCAGGCCGCTTGAGGTTCATCGACAATTTTCGAACGGTCTTCTCCGCCAAACAAGGCCAGAATTCGCTCAATCAACTCCGAGAACTCCAGGCTCATGAGCGCAAATGTGGCATCAAACTTTTCTGCAGCGCTTTCGGCCTGGCTGTCTTCCAGCTTCTCATTCAGGAATTCACCAAACTTGATGCGCTTGAGGGTTAAATCTTCGTTGAGGACAAAGGAGATACGATCCTGCCAGTCGAGGGCGAGTTTGACTACGCGCATCTCTGCACGGATGTGGCCTTGTACTTCGTCGCCTTCAATATCCAGACCTTTGCAGCGTACGACAGACTTGTCTTCCCCTTCGGATTGCAGTTCACACTCATCGCGCAGGATGAAATCCTGAGCCAGTGAATCGCTGTCCTGCAGCCAGCTGGTCATAATGGCTGAAGGGCTTTGCTGTACTTCGGGGAACATGACGGGCAGGGAACCAAGCGTTTTTCGCAAAAAGCTGGTGAAGTCGTCGGCTTTTTTGGCCGAGGAGGTGTTGATGATCAACCAGCCGTTTTTATTATCAATGTACCCCTGTGTGTACTGAGATCGTTTGAACGCACGTGGCAGCAATTCTGTCGTGATCTGCTCTTTGAGTTCATCTTTTTCTTTTTTTCGGACTTTCCGGTGCTGCTCTTCTTCAATCTGTTGTACACGTTCTTCCATCATTTCCTTGATCACGGAGGATGGTAGAATACGCTCCTCTTTTGCCAGGGACAGCATCATGTTGCCATTGCTGGTGTGGACGAATTGTGCGCCGTGTTTTCCCAGGGGGAAGGCCCAGCCCTGGCGAAATGTTTCCTGCGGACCACAGGGTTGAATGGCAGCTTCTGCGAGCTTTTCTTCCAATGCTTCCGGGCTGAGGGTAAAAGGTTTGCTAAAGCGATAGATATAAATATTCTTAAACAGCATATGTTCTCTTTATTGTTCGGACGATATGTCTTAAGGATTCATTCCCCGGGGCAAACATCAGTAAAGCGATTTGCCGGGGATGATGGGTAGGTGATTGGCCAGTGACAGAATGAACTTACTGAACCAACAGAGTCTGAATTATTGTCAAAACAGCCGGGGAAATCCAGCGTAAAATGAAAAAAGAAATCGAGCTTTTATTGTACTCCACGGCCGGCTGTCACTTGTGCGATGTTGCCGAGCAAGTGATTGCACAAAGTGTGGCTCAGTCACCCTCTACGGAGGTGGAAATCTATTTGAGCGTGATTGATATTGCCGAGGATGACCAGCTGATGGCTCAATACGCAGAACACATTCCCGTTCTGCGCAAGATGCATTCAGAGGTCGTACTCTGCTGGCCTTTTTCGGGCGACGATGTGCTGCGATTGATCAGGACCGGTTGATCCTGTCGGTTCCTCATTCCATGGTAAGCACAAACTCGAACTGATTTTGCTCTACCGGCATGACACTCAGCCGGTTGCCTTTCCTGACCAGCGGCATGTCTTCCAACTCTTTGGTTTCTTTTAATTCCTTGAGGGAAATTGTCCGCTTAAATTTCCGCACCAGCTGAATATCCACCATGAACCAACGCGGATTGTCCGGATCACTTTTGGGATCAAAGTATTTACATTCTGGGTCTAGTGCGGTGTGGTCCGGGTAGCCGGCACGTACCACCTTTGCCAGTCCCACGATGCCTGGCACATCACAATTTGAGTGGTAAAAGAAGACCTGATCTCCGACCTGCATTTCATCGCGCATCATGTTTCTGGCCTGGTAATTTCTTACGCCATCCCAATGTTCTGTCTGTTGGGGCATGTTTGCGAGATGATCAATGCCAAACACGTCAGGCTCGGACTTCATCAGCCAATATTTCATGAGGGGTCCTCGGTTAGTCTTCCCTTGGTTTTCGGGAAATTAGTGATGTAGGGGGGCTATCATAACCAGCGCGTACAATGATGCCAAGGGCGAAAGCCGGTGCGGTTCCCGAGCCGTACGCTCGGTTGAGTGCGGGAAAGTACAACAACGAAAGCCATGGGAAGCACCGGGCTTGGTTATTGGCGGCCGCCTCTTTATAATAGCCGCACTCCAGTCGGCCCAGCCGGCAAGGTGATCGCGGCGAGCGACGTTTCAAGATAAGGTGGTAGGGAATGAGCGAAGAGCAGTTTGCATACTATTCAACGGTAGTGTTGGTGAGTGGGCTGATCGCCTTTATGGCTTATATCATTTACGACCTGGCAAAAAAATCCAAGGCAGGTCGGTTTGGTATGATGATTCTGTTTATTGGTCTATTTGCCGGGGTAGCGGGCTTCATTATAAAAACCGTGATCGTTGAGTTTATGGATCTTTAATAGTGCGCCGCCGTCCAGCCGTGGGTTAATCGTGACCCTTGCCTTCTGCATCCAGCGCCTGGGTGTAGATCACGCTCTGGTTTCTGCCGTTACGTTTACAGTGGTAGAGGGCCTGGTCAGAATGTTCGAGCCATTGTTTGTAATCTGAGCACTGGTCGTCCAGTGCTGCAATCCCCAGGCTGATGGTAAATCGAATGGCCTGATCTTCGTGGGTTACCGTGAGCCCCTCAATATGCTCACGTAGACGTTCGGCAAATATTTTTGCCCCTTCCGCATCGGTATCTACCAGAATCACGCCAAACTCTTCCCCGCCATAGCGACCCGCAATATCGGTTTTACGCAAGCTGTTCCTCAGCGCAGCTGAGGTTTGGCGAATAACCTCGTCTCCGGCCTGATGGCCGTAGGTGTCATTCACTTTTTTAAAGTGATCGATATCAAACATGATTAATGAACAGGTGTGATGATAACGCTGGTAACGGGCATATTCACGCACCAGGCATTCTTCCCAGAACCCACGATTGTTGAGGAGGGTTAGGCGGTCAGTGCGACTCAGTCGCTCCAATTCACCATTGGCCTCCTGCAAAGCCATTTTACTGGTTGCGATATCGGTGACATCATAAATGAGAATACAGATGTGTTTTACTTCGCCATCAATGGACACCAGTGGAGAAATCGTGATGTTTTGGTACATGAAATCCGCTGTGCCGGTAATGGGGCGATAATTCAGGAAGCGCATAAGGTAGGGGCGCTGCTCCCAGGTAGTGAATGCACGATTTTTCAACTGAAAGACAGCCTGTGATTTTTGTACGAGCCACTCTTTATCAATGTTCGGAAAAATACTGAACAGATCTTTGTCCTTGACTTGCTCCGGCCTTAGTCCGCTGTGGTTCTCCATGAAACTGTTCCACACCTGGATCGTATACTGCTTGTCCAGCACAACCAGGCCGACATCGATCGTCTGCAGCATATCCATGAGCCAGTGGAATTCGGTAATGTCGAGATGTTCAGCGGTCATAGGATCTTCTTATCTCTCAGTGTGGGTGTGTCGTATCGTGTGTTCATGTGTCTAACAACAGGGGTCTGCTACATCAAAAAGGACAAGCGCGTTTGCAGGTTCTCCACCGAGTCTTCCGTCAGGAGGAGCAGCAAGTCAAACGTGATGGCATAGCCTTCGATCTGGTAGGTCAGCTCAATAGCCAGCGTTTTTTTCCATCGATTAGCACCTCCCCGCACCAGGTCAGACACTTTCACGTGCTGTCCAATCACGACCGGGTGACCCAGACTGAAGTCAATATCCAGCTGGCCCGCGATACCGTTGGTGCAGGCACCCACGAGTATGCTGGCGACATCCATCAACAGCTCCAGTTCGGCGGTCCGGGTAATCTCGCCCTTATACTTTAACAGTTGGGCCATGTCGACAAAACTGGAGTCACTGAAGATTACCAGTGCCTCTCCGGCGATGCCTGCGCCAATAAACCCCTGGCATACGGCAGAGTAGGTGTCTTCTTTTTCAGAAAACGTCAGTGCCATCTGCAATTCCGACACCTCAAGAAAATTCACCTTGGGTATGGGTAATTTTACAAAAACATCCAGCAAGCGCGCGAGTTTATCTCCCGCCTGGCCCATGGCAACGTTGGAAATTTCCTGAATGCAGTCCAGTAGATTGGACTCGCCTGCGTGGGCGAGCACGGCTTCATCAAAGTCTTGAAAGGAGTCAAATTCCTCCGGCTCTTCATTGGGTCGGTAAACGCCGTAGTCCCCCAGAATTTTGGCAACTTCACTGGCATCCACGGGTTTTTTGATAAAAGCCACCGCACCCAGTTTTTTAACGCGTTCGTGGGCCTCCGGCTGGATATCACCCGAGACCACAATGACCATGGTGGGCAGGTCTGCTTTCGCCACTTCCGCAAGCACTTCGTAGCCGTCCATGACAGGCATGTTCAGGTCAAGGAACAGTATGTCGCCCTTTCCCTCACGGAGCGCATCCAGTCCTTCTGCCCCGTTCTTGGCAAACGTGATATCCACCTCCCAGTCAGTGGGAAGTGTTCTTGCCATCTGTTTGCGGGCGACGGTGGAGTCGTCGCAAATAAGTACCGGTGTTGCCATAGTAATACCTGTCTTGGGGCGCTCGTAGTTAACGCTTGGCGGCACGACGGGCCGCTGACGTTGAGAAGTCCTTGGCATCAAACCCTGGATTGAAATTGTAGGGTTTTTCCTCATTGTTCAGACCGTCAGCAAAATAGCGCCTTGACTTCAGGTCATAGGTGACTTCCAGGCCGCTCCAGAGGAGTGGTTTTTCGTAATAGGTAATGGAGTGCGCCTCAGACACGCGCCAGAGTTTCTTGTCTTCATCGTATTCTTCAGTGAGCACAATCTGCCAGCTGTCCTCGTCAAAATACATTCGACGGAAATGGTAAGGGTGCTTGATACCATCTCTCAATACCCCCTCAACGACCCACACCCGGTGAAGCTCATAGCGACCGAGGTCCTGGTTGATGTGTTTGGGTTGAATAATATTTTCAATTTTTAAATCCGGATTCTCCAGCTTATACGAGTTATAAGGGATATAGATCTCTTTTTTCCCCGTGAGTGTCCACTCGTATTGATTCGGTGCACCGTTATACATGTCGGTTTGGTCGACTGTTTTAAGGGAGGAGCTGTTTGGGAAATCCGTGCCGTATTCCAGCGATGGTGCCCGTCGTAGCCGCCGTTCACCGGCCTGATAGCGCCAGGCCTTTCTCGGGGAGCGCACCTGGTCCAGGGTTTCATGGACCAGATTGAGTGTGCCGGCCAGTTTGGTGGGCGAGATCACATTGGTTTGCAGATAAAAGATTTTGTTATCAATGTCCGACAGCTGCGCGCCGGGCTCGCTGTAGGCAAAAAAGTAATTGTATTCGGTCAGGACCGGTGTATAGCTTCCATCAGGTGTCGGCGTGACGAAAGCGGAGCGGAATTCCACCTGCTCACCTCGGTAGCGCAGAATATGATTCCACAAAACCTCCAAACCGTTGGCCGGAATGGGAAAGGGGCTCGTCGCAATGGTATTGGAAACACCGTTACCCAGCTCAAGCAACTGGGCTTTCACGGCATTGTCTTTCAGTTTTTGGTAGATATGCTCCGGGTACGCCGCACTACGGTGGGTGGGGTACACGTTAAGAAAGTAGCCTGGTGCGTATTGATTGATGAGCGCAATCTGTCCCGGCGTTAAATTGTCTTTAAATTTATCAACATTGGTTTTGTCGATTTTGAACGACGGCTGCTCGGACGCATAGGGATCTATATGGTGATCACCTTCGTTGTACCCCTTGGGCGGTGTGGTCAGGCCGCCAGTCCACGCCGGGATAGTGCCTGCAGAATTGCCCAGTCTGACTGCACCGACGGGTGTCAGGTCCTTGTCCAGTCGGGCCGCTTCCTGTTCGGAGACCTTTGCCTGCAAAAGTGCGCTATGGCCTGCCATGAGTGCGATTGCGGTAAGAATGCCTATTCTTTTCAATGTTATCTCTCTCGGGATAGATGTTATTTTGGGGTATTAATGTAAGAATAGTAGAAATAATCAGATGTGTAGCAAATTCCTGCCTTGAATTGGTATCTGTTTGATTCTCAGAATTTGGCTGCCGGTGAGTTTGGGTGTAAGAAAGGATTGGCGATTTGAGTAAACAGCAGTGGTTGAATCTTGCAAATGAACAGAAGTATCTGGCTAAGCTCTCTCTTGCCGAGCTGGACAAGATAATCTCGGGGCAGAAGGCAAAATCAGAAAGTGGGGAGAGCGCGCTGGGTGATGCGCCGGCGATCGCACTGTTTGCCGGGACGATTTCACTGATATCACTGTCGGCTTTGTCCCTGTGCAAAGAAACCGCGGTAGCCAATCTGTCCGCGGGGCAGAGTGTGGACGCTGTGAAGGCCGGAAGTTTGGCGGAATTGGTCGCGAAAGTGCAGCAATCCACCGCTCAGGAGTCAGGGAGTTTGTGGCGGCTGTTGAGCCTGGTAAATGATGACCAGAGTTGGTTGGGGCAGTTGGTCAATGCCGAACGGGTTTTGAACAGCGTTAACCAGTCCATCGCAAAAGGGCTGGCTCAGAAGTTTCCGTCCATTGAGCCTGCGGAAGCCAATATTATTGGCCGCTCAACAACGCATGACAGAAGCATGCCGGAACAGATGGTGTGCCTGCTCCAAGACATTTTACGGGGTCTGGATGACGAGATAACACAGGTGCGGGAGCTGGGCTGGGAAGGGTAGTGCCGATGACGCAGGTTTAGTTTCGGCCCCAGATCGGGTATCATGAGGCGAACGGGTCGCGCTTTATGGCACCTTCACATTTGTCTTTAACCCCGATTGGGGGAGGAAAACATGCCAACTTCATACCTGGAAATTGTTCAACTGGAAAATGGCGATTTTGCGTTACAACGATCTGGTGAAGATGAACATAGCCTGGTAACTATCTCTTTCTCCGAAGAAGCGAAAGCGTTTTTGAAAGAACACACAACCACCGTTGCTCGCACGATGATTGGTGCCGGCATTGAGATGGTTGGCGATTTGTCCCACCCCAACGGATTGATGGACGAAGAATTAGACAACGCCACCATTCATTGATAAGTCATCAGTGCAACTCATTGACAAGTCATCAGGTCAACTGGGTGGCAGTGCGCGGGTCACCCGAGAAGAGTGGACTCTATATCTGACGGATGATACCCACGCCCAGGCCTTCCACTTCAAATACATCGTTCCCTGCTGTCACCTCAATCGTTTGAAAGTCCTCGTTCTCAGGCAGCAGGCGAATGACCTGTCCCTGCTTTTGCCAGCGTTTCACGGTAACTTCATCATTGAGACGGGCCACCACAATTTGACCATTATGTACATCTTTGGTCCGGTGCACAGCGAGCAGGTCACCATCCAATATGCCTGCATTCTTCATGCTGAGCCCGTTCACTCTGAGAAAGTAGTCTGCCGGCGGATGAAACATGTTGGCTTCAACCTGACAGTATTCTTCGACATTCTCGACGGCGAGAATAGGTTGGCCTGCTGCCACCTGTCCAACGATCGGAATGCCTTTTGGCTCTTCAGCATCTGAGGTAAGCACCCTGATGCCACGACTGGCACCGGGAATCATTTCAATCACGCCTTTCCTGGCAAGGGCTTTTAGATGTTCTTCTGCCGCATTTGCAGACCGAAAGCCGAGGGTTTTGGCGATCTCGGCGCGCGTAGGGGGGAATCCAGTGTCATCGAGGTGATCTTTAATGAGATCAAGAACTTCCTGTTGGCGCTTGGTGAGCTTCATTTCCTGTACCCTTTGCTGCCTGTGGTGGATGCATGTTCTGTGTCTTTATACAGTATCTGTGAATATATACAGTGTAGGAGGGTTTGTAAACTGTTAATTTCATTGAAATTGTTGAAAAAACGGATCTTTCGACCCATGTGAACAGTTTTGCATTCATTTTTTAATAAAATGTGCTAACTTTTTGAATATAAAGCGTGTCATCTCCCGGAGATCGAATTTCACGCACAGATCCACAAAAAGGGCCGGATATGAAACAGTCTCTCTTACTCCATCGTCACGTCTTTCGAGCGTTTATTCTGTTCGTGGTGACCGTTCAGCTACTGGTATCGGTTGCGTATGCTCAGGCCAGGGCACCTGCGGATATACGGATACTGGTGGACGCATCTGCAATGACCAATTTCGTGGATAAGTCTGAACTGCGGAAAGTGTTTTCTGAGGTTGCCGTGGGTTCTGTGTACCAAGAGGGTGATTTTGTTGGGGTGTGGGCTTTTGGAAAAGAGGCGTCAGCCATTTTGCCTTACGGTCCTCTCACAGAGCAAAAGAGAAAACAGTTTTCTTCTGCCATCGGCACAATGCAATGGCGGGAGCGGGAACGCAATCTGCGCGTCGCGCTTCAATCGGTGTTGTTTGATAACAGCCAGACAAACGCGAAGCCGACCATTCTTCTGATTACAGGCGGGGGTAATGAAACTGGCCGTACCATTCGAAATGCGCTATTGGATGACTACATACTGAACACGCTTTCATCGGTAATGCGTCGAAAACAGGTAAATCTGCAAGTATTGGAGATCGGCAATCAAGGTGAGCCGTTTTATCAAAAACTGATTCGTAATTCAGGCGGGAATTACTCTAGTTTGGCGGGCGAGTCTGACCCGGTTTTAAGTGGAATTCGCTATCTGGCGCAGGCCGCGGGATTGACCGCTGAGTATACGGCGAATAACCAGTTCGCCATGATGTCTGTGAATCATCCGATGAGCCTGATCATCTCCAGTGTGCCACCGGCATTTGTGAAGTTACGCCATCCCGAAGGCTGGGAGTTGACCGGCAGTGATACGCCGACTTCCATCGCGTGGTCACAATTCAGCAGTAATACCCTGATTCGCATTACGCCGGAAGCGTTGTCTTCCGTACCAGCGGATGTTTCCTATTGGTCGGTGGAAGGCATTGGAAGAAAACGCGCACTCTTACTTGGGCGTCCGATTGCTTATCTTGCGGGCGTAGAACCCACGCCCGATCAATTGATTGCATTGGCCGACCGGCGACCAAAGCCTGAGTTCGCTCGAGAAACGTTGCCTGCAGTGTCTGAAGAAGTTGGCTTCGGTGAGGAATTTGATTTTGGTGGATTCGATATCGGCGCTGAAACTGCCGGCTGGTTTAAAGGTGAAGTCGGGATTGAAGCACGGGCATTTCCGAAAGAGGGGCAGAATAAACAGGATCGGCTCAATGGCTCTCTCCGCCTGCAGCCGGAGATTGATTATCTCACCGAGGAGGGCAGCAACCTCTTTGAGATCACGTTGTTCGGCCGGTTGGACAGCTCGGACAGTGAACGCAGCCACTATGATGTGCGGGAGTTGATCTGGACGCATATTGGAGATGCCGGCTGGGAGACTAAGGTGGGCATTGGTAAGGTGTTCTGGGGAGTTACCGAATCCTTGCACCTGGTGGATATCATTAACCAGACCGATGCGGTAGAAAGCATTGATGGGGAGGATAAACTGGGGCAACCCATGGTTAAGTTCGCCTATGAGTCTGAATGGGGAAATATTGACGTCTACTGGCTGTGGTATTTCCGCGAACGAACTTTCCCGGGGAAAGACGGGCGGTTAGGCTCGCCGATTGAAATTGATACAGATAACGCAACGTATGCATCGGATGACGAGGATGCGCATCAGGATTTTGCTTTCCGGTATTCCAATCACTGGGACACCCTGGATTATGCGATTTCCTGGTTTTCCGGTACCAGTCGGGAACCGGTATTCCAGTTCAATGGTGATTTCGCGCAGCCAAAGCTCATACCGCATTACACGACGATTGACCAGGCCGGTTTGGAGCTTCAGTACATTCTGGGGCAATGGTTGCTGAAGTTTGAGGGTATCTCGCGCAGCGGGGTTGGGGATCGCTATACGGCGGTAACCACTGGATTCGAATATACCCAGGTGGGCATTATGGGAGGCGACTCCGATCTGGGGTGGCTGATAGAGTACCTCTGGGACGATCGGGGTGACAGCGCAGCGACACCCTTTGAGCATGACTGGTTTGTCGGCTGGCGATGGACGGCAAATGACACGGCGTCCAGCGAGGTGTTACTGGGCGGCATCTGGGACCCTGAATCCAATGATGTCTATTACGCCGTTGAAGGCAGCCGCAGAATTGCACAAAACATGAAAGTCAGTGCCGAAGCACGGGTGTTTTCCGGAGGGACAGCCTATCCTGAAGACCCGCTGCAGTTACTGAATGTACTCGCTAATCCATCGGATAAATTTAAATCATCAGCCCTGCGGTATGAAGATCATGTTCAGGTGGAGTTTGTGTACTTCTTCTGATGGGTTACCCGGTGATAAATCCGTCGTATGCTGGCGGCATTTCGTCATCGTGAAGTTCTGATTTCAGTACGCTGTGCACGTGGGCCAATTCGGGGCCGGTATGCAGCCAACGCTCCAGTGTAAGGATGTCCTGGTGTTTGCCGCTGGCAAGCACCTCCACGCTGCCGTCGGGCAGATTGTTGGCGTAACCGCTGATATTGAGACGGTCAGCCTGTTGCTTCGTGGAGGCGCGAAACCAAACGCCCTGAACTTTCCCTTGAATAATAAACTTGCACGTGATTTGCTCAGTGGACGGGTTCATAGCGTTGTACCTGTATTGATAGTGTGTTGTATCGGTAAAGACAGTGTGTTCTGCCAGAATGGAGATAGGATTTTGGCGGTAAACAGCTACACTAGTAGATGTAGGTAAGAACTGTAAATAGCTTTCTGGACAGTGAATGAATATACCCCTGGGTGAAAAGCTGGCGTTTCAACAGGCACGCAATGCCGTCATTGTTGCGTTCATTGTTGGGGTTGTACTGAGCACGCTTCAGATTACGTTTGATTATTTTGAGAAGCGATCAGCGCTGAAGACGACCCTGGACTCCCTGATTGAGTCCAGTGTAAAACCGGCGACGGAGTCTGTATGGAACCTGGATGAAGGACTGGCGCAAAGTGTGGTCAAAGGGCTGTTTTCGTACGCAAACACCGTGGTTGCCAGTATTGAGTCCGAAAAGCATGAGCGTCTGGCGTTCAATGAGCGGGCATTGACAGAGAAGTCGCTGCGGCCCCTGGTCACTTTTTTGTTTGGTGATGAGGTTAAGAAAGAGATTGCGCTGACCGTAGAGAAAAATCGTGCGCGGAAGGTGATTGGTTACCTGATTGTGGTCGCAGACCCCTACAGCGAGGGCTTTGATTTCATACAGCGCTCTGCTTTGATCCTGCTCTCCGGGGTGGTACGTAGCATGTTGCTTGCCTTGATCCTGTTTGTGGTGTTCTACCGGTCATTGACACGTCCGATTACCGAAATGGCCACTATGTTGGACCGGGTGGATTTGACGGATCTTCGGGAGGGGATTGCTTTGAAGCAACGCTTTTCATCCGGGGAAATGCGTTTGCTTGCAAGCAAAATGAATCAACTGCTGCGCTCCTTCGATGAAGGGTCCGCGATCAAGGACCAGATTCAGCAAGAGGTGAATACACGCAACATTGATCTGGAGTTGCAGGTACGTGACCGTACAGAGCAGTTTCGTGCAGAAAAAGAGCGTGCAGACAAGGCCAATAAGGCCAAAAGTTTGTTTCTCGCGAACATCAGCAATTCACTCCGAACACCGCTTACCGCGATTGTTGGGCTGAGTGATGTTGCCCGAAATACACAAGATCCCGAAAAGCTGCAAATGTACTTCGAAAATATTCGCGGTGCAGCTTCCACGGTCGTCAGCATGATTAACGATATTGTAGACCTGTCCCAGATGGAGGTGAATCACCTTCTCCTCGAAGAAAACCGGTTCAATATGCAAGTGGTGCAATCCGATTTACGTAGTATTTTCAGTAATGAGTTTGATCGTAAAGGCATAGATTTTCAGGTGTACATTGATCCATTGTTGCCGAGTGAGTTGGTGGGTGATATGGGCCGGCTGAAGCAGGTATTGATCAATCTGCTTTCCCATTCTGTGAAAACGGTGGCGGAGGGTTTTGTTCATGTGCACATCGATCTGATTCAGGAACTGGCAGACGAGCAACGCGTGGTGATTCGCTTCAAGGTCTCTGACAGCGGGCCGGGAGTGGACGCGGAGACTGTGACCAAGGTGCTGGAGCCGTATTACTACTTTCAACAGTCACCCTCGGAGGACTTTGCGACGAGCGGTTTGGGACTGGCGATCAGTCGGCGGATTGTTGAGCTTATGGGGGGGGAACTTCAGTTTGAGCAGGAATCGCCGCAGTCTTCTGCCATTGCGTTTAAACTGAATATGGGGGCTCAACAAGTGGGCCCGGAATCCTCTGGCTTCAGTGGATCGATGACGGGGGGCGTGTTGACCGACCTTTCCCAGCGTCGGGTACTGGTCGTCGAGGACATTGAATTAAATCGCATGATTGTCGGCGAGATGCTCCACGAAATCGGGGTGAAGTGCGATTACGCCATGAATGGCGAGGATGCCGTGAAAAAAGTGCAGGAAAATGTCTTTGATATGGTGCTGATGGATCTTCAGATGCCCGTGATGGACGGGTTTGAAGCGACGATGGCGATTCGTCATCAGCTGGAAATGACCATGCTGCCCATTGTTGCGCTTACTGCAAATGTGCTTCAGGAAGATAAGGAGCGCTCACTCAAATGCGGGATGAATGATTTTATTGGTAAGCCGGTCGACTTCGATGAGTTGTCCGAGAAAGTCCACTTCTGGGTGTCCCGGTCGCCCGCGGCTGAAACCGAAGAAAGCTAATCCCAGGCGGAGCATTGCTCTGCACTTCCAAAGCGTTACAGCTGATGAAACTGTGCCACAAGCGCGGCGTAGCGCCCGGAGTCCTGATAACGTTTCAGCCCTTTGTTAAATGCTTCGATGGTCGGCAGGCAGTCTGGATTCACCTTGGCGCACACGAAATGTGTTTTCCATTCGGTGAGCTTCGGGCTCTGTATGAAGTGAATTTCCTGCTTTCGATTTGCGAAATGCTGTTCAATTTCAGCTTTGGCAACACGGGGAGAGATGGCGAAAAGGTCGATGCGTTTTGCGAGCAGCTTTTTGATATTGGTGGTATCCGTATTGGCATACGTGATGGTCAGGTTTTTCATGTAGGTATCAAAGGCTTCGCCGTGGCTGTAACCTCGGGTGATACCGATGGTGAAGGGCTTGAGGTCTTCGAACGTTTTCCAGACAATCTGGTTATCGGCGCGGCTGATAAAGATATTGCCGCCCTCAAAGAAGGGATTGGAATAGTGCCAGCGTGCTTCACGGGCAGAATTCTTAATCCAGCCGAATGAGAAGGCATTGTTGGTGTCTATCTCAATGGCTTCGATGCGTTTCCAGGGAGTCCAGTCCAGAGAAATAGACGTGCCCTCATACGCCAGAGATTGCCGGACAATTTCCGTCATAACCCCTTGATCGGGTAAGGATTGAGTGATGTAATCGCCCCAATTGTCGACAGACAGTACCAGGGATACCCGAGCTTCCTCTGAAGCTGCAACGTGCGGTGGCGTTGCCGCGAGGGATATCACCATCAGGGCGGCCAGGGGTACAACATAATGAGGGGACAGTCTGGCTCGTTTCATACTTTGAGGGTAGTTGATCGGGCTTGATAAGGCAATGGCCCGGCCGTTTGGCCAGGCACTGCGTAAATCATTCCGTGATCTTTTGTTTCTCCAACAGGTACTGCCGTAAGGTTTCCACGCGGTCACGGTTGACGCCCAGGTCGCTGTAACCGACACGCGATGCAGATTTTACATGGGTAACGCCATTTTCCGCGTCGACCAGAATTTCTACATCATCGACATAACGCATCAGCATGCTGGTGGACTCCGCATGCAGGTAGCCGGCGTCTTCCTGGACCACCTGGGTTCGCGGCAGGCTGTTCAGTGCTTCTTTCATGGCGGCGGTGGCCGCTTCTGCATTATTTGTTTCCGGTGCCAGGGTGAATGGCTTGATGGAATGGTCTTCAGTGTCTGCAAAGCTGGAAACACAGTTCGGTTTGTCGGGGCAGGGGGCGAGCTTGCCGTTTTGTGCTCCCAGCGTGTCCGGGCGCATACCCGAGCACGCCGTGAGTGACAGGGCTGTACCGAGAATAATGATGTGTGAGAATTTTTTTGGAGTGTTTTCGCGCATCGTCTGTCCTTATTCGATCCAGTGAATCGTTGTTGTTCAAATGATTCGTTGTTGTTCAAGTGAATCGTTGTTGTTAATGAAAGTCCCGGCTTTTCAGCTTGAACTCGCCTGAGCCATAAAGTTTTTTCAGCTCTGCGGTGCGATCGGTCAGTCGGCCTGCGATCAGGTGAATGACTTCGTCTTCGCGTTCCAGAATACCTGTTACCTGCAAGAGCTTGGATTGGATCAGTGCTTTGCGCTGCGCCCGGGCGGTTGCCAGCCAGACTACCACATTACAATGGCCAAATTCGTCCTCCAGTGTAACAAATGTAACGCCAGAGGCGGAACCCGGGCGTTGTCTGCCGGTAACCAGTCCGGCAACGGACACCAGGCTTTTATGCGGAATCCGGGTGAGTTGTGCGGTGGTTTTGCACTGCAGCAGCCATCGATGCGCATGAGGGGGAGCTTTACGCAGCAACGCGAGGGGATGTTTGTCGATGGAGAGTCCCTGCGAAAGAAAGTCTTCCTGCATATCCTGTGCTTCACTGGGGGCGGGCAGGTAGGTGGTGTCGAGAGCAGAAGCGGGGGCATCTTGGTCGGCCTCCTTCAACAGCGGGCGCTCAGGCTGCTGCGCCCGGATTTGCCAGCGTGCCTGATAGCGGTGGTTTGAAAACTCAGCCAGCGCCTCGGCACTGGCCAGAATTTCCAGCTCGTGCGAGGAGAGCCCTGCACGCGTGCGGAGTTGCGGGATGCTGTCATACCCTTGAGCCGGGCGGTGCTGGATAATCCTGAGTGCGGTTTGCTTGCTGAGTTGGCGTACGAGACGGAACCCCAGGCGAATCGCAGGCTGTTGCTCTGTGTCAAAGAAGGCGGGCTCATGATCCCAGATGCTGTGATTGATGCTGATGGGCAGGATCGGTATGGCATGGCGTTGCGCATCCTGAATCAGCTGTGCCGGGGAGTAAAACCCCATGGGCAGGCTGTTGAGCAGGCCACAGCAGAAGGTTGCCGGGTGATAACATTTCAACCAGGCGGAGAAGTACACCAGCAAAGCAAAGCTGGCGGCATGGGATTCCGGAAAGCCATATTCGCCAAATCCACTGATCTGACGGCAGATGCGTTCAGCAAAATCGGCGCTGTGGCCCTTGGCTGTCATGCCCTCAATCAGCTTATCCTGAAAGGGTTTGAGCTTTCCGTTTCGCTTCCAGCTGGCCATGGCCCTACGCAGCTGGTCAGCTTCACCAGCGGTGAACCCTGCTGCCACCATGGCCAGTTTAATCACTTGTTCCTGAAAGATGGGTACGCCCAGGGTGCGCTCCAACACCTGCTGAATTTCTTTGTTAGGATAGCTGACGGTTTCCTGTCCACTACGCCGCCGCAGATAGGGGTGTACCATGTCTCCCTGAATGGGGCCGGGGCGCACAATGGCCACCTGGATAACCAGATCATAGTAGTTGGCCGGTTTGAGCCGTGGCAGCATGCTGGTTTGCGCACGGGATTCCACCTGAAATACACCCACACTGTCGGCTTTTTGCAGCATCTGATAGACTGCCGGATCTTCTTTGGGAATGTCGGCAAGGCTGGCGGGAAATCCCCGGGATTGTCGCAGCATCGCCAGGCATTTACGAATCGCACTCAGCATGCCCAGCGCCAATACATCCACTTTCAACAGGCCCAGAGCTTCCAGATCATCTTTGTCCCACTGTATGACGGTGCGATCTGCCATGGCGGCATTTTCAATCGGCACCAGTTGACTCATGGGGCCGGAAGAAATGACAAAGCCGCCGACGTGCTGAGATAAGTGCCTGGGAAACCCCAGAATCTGGCTGACCAGTTCAGAGAGCTGTCGGGCGGTGGCATGCCGGGTGTCCCCCTGCTGGCTCAGTTGTTCGGGCCAACGCTCGGTTTTGTCTCGCCAGTCAATGCTGGCAATCAAGTGCTCCAGGTGGTTCAAGTCCAGCCCCAGCGCTTTGCCGACATCCCGGATGGCGCTTTTCCCGCGGTAGGTGATGACTGTGGCGGCAAGAGCCGCCCGGTGCCGCCCGTATTTCTGATAGATGTATTGAATGACTTCTTCGCGGCGTTCATGCTCAAAATCCACGTCGATATCCGGTGGTTCATCCCGTTCTTTGGAAATAAACCGTTCGAAGAGCAAGGACACCTGAGTCGGGTCGACCTCGGTGATACCCAGGCAATAACAAACAATCGAGTTGGCGGCGGAGCCTCGTCCCTGACAGAGGATGCCTTGTGATTTGGCAAACCGGACAATGTCATGGATGGTCAGAAAGTAGTGTGCGTATTGCAGCGCTTTGATTAAGTCCAGCTCGCGGCGTATTTGTCGAAGAATGGGCAGTGGCTGCCCCTGTGGGTAGCGTTTTTGCGTGCCCTGGTCGACGAGTATTTTGAGGTAAGTGTCTGCCTGCATACCTGCGGGTACCAGTTCGCTGGGGTACTCATATCGCAGCGTGCCGAGTGAAAACGTACACAGATCGGCTATTTTTACACTCTCCGCGAGCCAGGGGCGGGGGAACAGTTTCTTGAGTTTAGTGATCGGGCGCAGATAATGTTCATGATTACTGAGCAAAGCCTTGCCCGCTTTTTGCACGGTGGTGTTCAATCGAATGGCGGTCAGCGTATCCTGCAGTTTTTTTCGTTGGGGTATATGCATTAACACGCCGCCAGTCGCCACGATGGGCAGGCGCAGGCGGTCTGCCAGAGTTTGTGCCAGGTGCCGGGCCTGTTCGTCGTAGCCGTTTAACTGACGCTGTGCGCCGATCCAAAGCCGCTCAGGGAAACATTCGCTCAATGCTCGACCAATCTGAGCTTGGGGGTGCTCAGGGGTGACGTGTCCATCGTAGTCTGTCATGTCAGGCAGCCAGATCGCCAGGCAGTCCGAGAGCGGATCTGGCGTAAGGTGGTTCAGCTGAAGTGTATACTGGCCTTTGGGTGCGCGACGACGCGCATCGGTAATCACCTGGCACAATTGGCCATAGCCGGTTCGGCCTTTGGCGATCAACAAAAGTCGAACCGCCGGATCGGAGAGATGAAATTCACTGCCAATAATGATGCGCAAAGGCCGGTCTTTTGCTGCGACGAACGCGCGAACTACGCCGGAGACGGAGCATTCATCGGTGATCGCCAGCGCACGGTAGCCCAGCTGGATTGCCTGTGCGACCAGCTCTTCGGGGTGGGAGGCACCACGCAGAAAGCTGAAGTTGGTGAGGCAGTGCAGCTCTGCGTAGGTGACCTCGGAATCAGCCAAACCAGCCATGTAAAAACCAGTCTCCGGTGGTGTCCTGAAAAATCCAGCCGACGCCGCCATGGGTAAATCGGGCGATGTAGTAGTCTCGTGTGACTTTGTTTTCGCTCCACCATCCACTGTTAATGCGCTCCGGGCCACTGAGTATGGTGACCGGCGTATTGTGTATGGGGTAGGGGGCAGGACACAGCCATGTCGGTCGTAATGGTGCGATGGCAGTCGGAGGCTGATAGGCAGAGGCGAGTCGGGCAGCCATACGTGAGAGTTGATAGACGGGGTGCAGTGTACCCGCCTGTTCCGGCCGGTGGTCGGCTTGCCAGTTGGACTGATAAACGGCAGTGGTACCGAGCCGGGCCGTCAGGCGGTTGATCAGTTGGGTGGCGTCTTCCTGGTGCTGTGGTGTGTCAAACAAATCGCGTGCATCGGGTTGATAGGCTTGCAGGTGATCCACCCGGAAACTTAATCCGGTGACTGGCGCAGGGAGTACCAGGGTATCGAGCTTCAGTGTCGTCAGCTTCAGCAGTTCATCCGGTTGTGTTTGTGCTACGGCACTGCGCACCAGAAGGTGGGTCTGGGTGCCATCCCGGTGTTGCAGTGTGAGCGCGATATGATCTGTAGCCTGTGCGCGCATCTGAAGAAACAGCGCCAGTTCGCCCAATTGTCGCTTGATGGGAAATAATAAGCCGGTGGTGTGCTCGATTTCATGCATGAAGCTGAGGGTACGTTCAAAGTGCTCCGGCGGCTGATACAGGGTTTGGGGGGCGGCGAGCGCGCCCGACAGGCGATCCAGATGATCACAGAGGGCTTTCCCGAAGCGCTGGCCTAACTCCGCCACAGGGATTGCCTGTAGCTGCTTCAGCTGGTGGATACCCATACGATTTAACAATGCTGCCTGTCCTTCCGGCAAAAAGCATTGGCTGAGTTCCACGGATAAAAGTTGCCGGGCAATCTGCTCCGGGTCTTCGCTGAGGCATTCCATGGCGGCACAGGCCAGAATCCGGGCAGCGAGTGGTGTGTGCCCGGTCGCCAGGTGTACACTAAATCCCAGATGTTCCAGGTCGGCTTGCATCTGGCTGACCAGAGGATTGAGTCCGCGAAATAAACGTGTCATGGAGCCAACTTCCAGGAGCAGCCCATCCGGCGGGTATAATGCAATTGTGGCAGAGTAGGCGTAGGCCCACTGGGCCAAGTGTTTCAATTGTTCGCATACCCGTGTTTCTTCATAGCTCGTGTAATGAAGATCCGCCGCAAGACATAATGCGGTATGCAGCGCCATGCCCGGCTGTATCCCTTTTTCTTCAGCCAGCATGTTTGCCCACAGCACCTGTGGTGCGGGCGGAGCGGATAAAACAGCGATAGGCTGTGGTGTCGCCAGCGCTCTCTGATACATATCGACAGGGAGCTGATGAAAGCACAAGTACAGCCATAATGCGGGGCGATGAGGTGTGTGAGTGGCCATGGGCGTGCACCTGCCACTACCACGGGCCGGTAATCACGTTCTCAGGCACCCTCTCTTCAGGCTGAGTATCGTCAAGCGCAGTGGCTGTTTGTGCGATGCCTTCTGAAAACAGCAAATGGTAAGGTGCAAGCTGAATCAATGCGGGGTGATGCATGGCCCAGCTGCCCCGGCGCTTCAACAGTTGCACAGAAACACAATCCGTTCGTGTGGGAGACACGGAAACCGGCGAGGTTGGGCGTGTCGCCTGAACGCCCGCCTGAACATGCATCTTGATGGAGACCGGGGAGGGCTGTTGCAACTGCTCGCTTGGGCAAAACAAAAAGCACAGGCTTTGGTGCTGGGTTGCCTGTAGTTGTAATCGACGGATGTTGGGGGCGGTCATCTTGCCGGGCCAGCCGAGTACCAGTGAGCAGGCCTGACTTTTCAAGGCTTGCTCCATCGCCCATAACTGCTCTTTTGGGTCCTGTGTTTGCACAACCACTATCCGGTCGATATGAATGCCCAGCTGGGCCAGTGCGGGTGCATAGGGCTGAAAAGGTGGGGCGACCCACAGTATCCACTGTTTCCGTTCTTGCGAGAGTGAGCGCATCAGGGGCACGAGCAGGCGAACCTCGCCAATACCAAACGAAGCAGTGATCACTTCCACGACCCCCCCGGCAGGCCAGCCGCCGCCGGGAAGCAGGTCGTCCATGCCCGGATAGCCACTGCTATGTACTGCTGTACCCGGTTGGGAGACGGCTTTACCACGCCACACACGAGACTGATTCAGCAGCGCATTGAGCGGGTTCGTTTTGCTGAGTGTGGATTCAGTGTGAGGGTTCGCCATGGAGTAAACTCGTATCCTTCAAAAAAACTGTATATATGTACAGTATATTATGAGTTCGTATGCGCGCCTGTCAAGATAACGAAACCGGGAGTGATCGAAAAGGTGATGCAAAAGGCATTTCTGGCCAATGACTTGTCTTTTGAGACTTTTTAGACTGGAGCCTGTGTCAGTAGTGAAAAAACTCAGCAGTGAGCAAAAGGAGTCACGATGTTGCAGGCAACCCAGAACGCAGCCGTTCGGTCCAGAGAATCGTTGGGCAAAATACAGTCTACCGTGATTAATGCGCGCCAACGGTTTATGAATGCCGGTGCGTTGGTACAGGCGGAGAAAACACCATTTGAGGTGATTTGGCAGGAAGACATCGTTCGATTGCGTTACTACCCCCCGCTGTCGACGTCAGAAATTGAAATGACCGGGGAGTCCGTGCCGGTGCGGCCGCACACACATTCTATTCCGTTGGTGTTGGTCGCGCCCCTGGCAGTGAATATGTTTATCTATGACTTGTTCCCGGAACGTTCACTGGTGAAATATTTGCGGGCGCAAGGGTTTGAGTTGTACATGATTGATTGGGGGAAGCCCGCCGTACGCCACAACCATTTCAACCTGGCCGCCTACTACGAGACCTGGATGCCCAAACTACTGCAGCAGGTGCGAACGCACAGTGGCAGCCAGAAGCTGTCCCTCCACGGCTGGAGCATGGGCGGCTTGTTCTCCCTGTGTTACACCGCACTCGGGGACGAAGATATTGAAAACCTGGTGCTCGTTGGTGCGCCCTGCGATTATCACGCCAATGGACTGCTTGGGCAGCAATACCAGAAAATTTCCCGTAATCTGGCCTGGCTGGAACAGAAAACCGGCTGGAAAGTGCATGATACCCGTAAGCGCTGGTGGCGGTCGCCGGGTTGGGCCAATGCTTTGGCGTTCAAACTGACGAACCCTGTGAACAGCGCGCGTGGTTACTGGGATTTACTGAAGAACCTGCACCGCGAAGAATATGTCATCTCTCACGCCACCAATGGCGCGTTTCTGGATGATATGGTGGCGTATCCGGGCGCAACCATTCAGGATGTCATCCAGTATCTCTGGGTCGAGAACACCCTTGCACATGGCAAACTTCCACAGCGGGCACCACGCCATGGTTTGGAGAATGTGCGCGCCAATGTGCTGCTGATTTGCGGTGAACAGGACAATATCGTCAACCACGATTGCAGCACAGCGATGTTGAAGCACCTGAGCTCGACCGATGTGACGGTTAAAGCGGTACCCGGCGGGCATATGGGTATTCTGGGTGGCAGTAAGGCGCCACACTACATCTGGCCGGATACCGCGGCGTGGTTGGCCGCTCGATCCGGCAGCGATAAATGTGAACCAGGTCGCTGAGCCGCACATGGGGGCTGGAAAAGTCAGCCTCTGAGGCATACCCTCTCCGGGTTCTGAATTCAATCGTACCACCCCCAGGAGAGACCATGGCAAGCCAGGCGAGTATCGACCTCACTCAATTGATGTATGTTGCGTACTACGGTCGTCCGGGCGATCAGGGCGGTATCGATTACTGGGCGGGTGTGTTTGATGCCTCATCGGATCTGAATGGCGCGTTATCTGCATTCGGCACCTCGCCCGAATTTCTGGCGGGCTTTGGTACGCTGTCGACCGAAGCACTGATTGACGGGTTGTATCAGCAACTGTTTAATCGTGATGCCGATCCGGCAGGACGGGCCTGGTATGCGGACTTAATCACCTCTGGCCAATCCACGCTGGCGCGCATAGCGATGGACATTGCACTGGGGGCACAAGGTGAGGATGAGACGATCGTCGCCAATAAAATCCTGGTTGCGAATGGTTTTAATGCCCAGGCGGCCAGCGCCGCTTTCGAATACACCAGTGCCGACATTCCTGCAGCCCGCAAATTACTGACCCAGGTGACAGAAACCACAGAAAGCGTCACACAGGCGGAACAATACGCGCAGGAGGTGGTCAGTAACACCACGACGCCCATTTCCATTCACTTTTCGGACACCTCGGGCGTGATGGGTCAGTATCAAAACGAGATTGAAGCGGCCATTCGTAGTGCCTGGGCAGAGTGGGACCAGTATCTTGCAGGCCACCGTGATGCGAGTATTGAGATCAATGTTGTGTCCACCGACAGTACGACGGATCTGGCGCTGGCGAAATCTGTTGTTGGCACGACTATTGGCGAGACATTTAACGGCAAAAGCGTGGTGCAGGATATTGTCGGCTATGAATTGATTCATGGTATTGATGAAAATGGCACGGATTTCGATGGCCAGATCACGATATCGACGTATTTCCTGAGCCAGGAAGGGTATTATGACTTTTCAACGGACGGCTCGGTAACGGCCGATCAATTCAGCTTTCAAACGGTCATGACCCACGAAATCGGGCATATGTTGGGATTCAGCGCATTACTGACCAACTCTTCCTACACCACCACGTTCCAAACACTGGTTTCCTCCCAAGACCGCTTCATTGGCGAGCATGCCCAGGTGATTTATGGCGGTGAAATTCCACTGGATAGCGCTTCCGTGGTACACCTCAGTGAATCTGCCTTTAATGGCTACCTGATGTCACCGGAACCAGAACGTGGACAAGACAGTACAATCTCCACACTGGAGCTGGCGATGGCAGAAGATATCGGCCTGCCGGTGCTGGATCTGTGGCTGGTTTAGGGCGTGTTGACGGGATAAAAGAAAAAAGAGTGCCGATCCATCGACACTGGAATGAATGGGTATCTTCTCAGCAAGAGAACGAAATGAAAGACCTGTTAACTTGCTATGCTTTCTCAGTATAGTGCGCCTGAAAACTGCCATTTAGAATGATTCGTGCTTAATTATTGCCTGTTTATCCTGCGCAGCGGCATTTCGTTTGAATTTCCTTTGGTTATCTTTGAAAGCTTCAATTACACTCAAGAAGCCACAGAAGCTGGCTGAATTGTGATGAAAAATTGTTCAGTTATCCGCTTTTAATTAAAAACAGGTATAAAAATATGAAGGTGTTAGCGAAATTTGTTCTATTGCTGGCGTTATTGGGGGCGAATGCCTTGAGCGCACAACCCCGATTAACAGAAACCGTGCTGAATAATCTCATGAGCTCGGCCAAGGAGCTGCAAGCTCTGGAACGCACGACCGGCAAAGAATTATATGAAGATGAACCATCCGACGATACGTCAGATTCCCTGAACATCACACCAGAGAAAATCATTACCGCTGTGCAGCGGGTAGGTATGTATGACGATGTTGCCAGCGTCGTGAAAAAGCACGGCTTTGGGTCGGTGGAAGAGTGGGCGGGTGTTTATAGTCGTACCATCAAGGCCATGATGGCGACGGTGATGGCGGGCATGGCAGACTACCAGTCACAGATGCAGGCGCATATGAATCAGATGATGGCTAATCCGGATCTGACGCCTGAACAAAAGCAGGCCATGATGCAAATGATGCAGCCTGCGCAAATGCCGACCGCACCGAAAGCCGATCCGCAGGATATCAAGGATATTGAGCCCTTCCTGGAAAAACTGAAAATGGAACTCGTACAGGACGATCCTCAGTAATGCGCTGAAATATTACTGTTTGTAAATAATTGTATTGTTTTATTATTGGATGTTGAGCTATCAGAAAGAGTGCGGCTATATTTGTTACATAGGGGAGGAGTGAATTTATGGCCGGGAAGGGTCAACCTCTCTGAACAATAATAATAACGTCGCAGGGATTTGGTGTTCGGGAGATAACTACCCGCAGATCTTGTGCAGCCTTGTGGAGGCCCTTATGCTGATATTCAATCAAACTGCCATCTATTATCTCAAGCAGTTATCTTCCCATGCCAGGAAAAAAAGCCAACTCCGGTTTCGGTTAACCGATGAGGCGCAGGTGGTGGAGTTACTGATTCATTCTGCACGTTCGCATGACATCCAGACCAAGCGGGATTTCATGCTCTTTTACATCAATTGCCCGGAAAACATTCGGGACTATCTGGAAGAAGAGTACGCCATTACCGCACCCTTTAAAAACATGGTGCCTGTGGCGCGAGCGGTTTAAACAAAAAAGCCACCGACCCAGAGGTTCGGTGGCTTATCATCGTTCCGGTTGCCTGCTCAGGCATACACACTTTCTTTGCCCAGGAACTTCACAATCAGGTAATAAAACACCGGACGAAGCTTTTGACGGTTGGATGAGCCAATTTGTTCAATGGCATGTTCAATTGCTGCATCCGCCTGTTCGCCTTCCACACCGAGTTTTTTCGCGATGAAATTTGTGCGTACCGCGTCAATTTCCCCTTTATCCCCGGCAGCGACCAGGCTGGAATCTTTGTTGTAAATGGATGGGCCCAAGCCTTTGGCGATGGCTTGTAGCAGGGATTCATCACATTCGATATTACATTTGTCCATTTGTGCTTTGCACGCGCTCAATACTTCATCAAACTGGGACATGGTGAGTACTCCGTTTTTGTTGTATGAGAAGCCCGTCAAACAGGCGGGCGGGTAGGAAATAAAGTATAGACGATGATCCGGAAACTGAAGTTACAACAAAAACATGGCGGCCAAACCCGCAACCACTATAACGGCCGCGAGGATGGAGAGAATGCTGGCCATGGGGGTGCCTTCGGATTTGGGTTGCTCTTCTTCCGTCACCCAATCATAAGGTTTGGGTGATTTTCCTGCTGGTTTTTTGAGTGGCGCAGCCCGAGGAACGGTCTGATCGCCAGTATTTGCCGGTTTCGCTTTTGGTTCTCGTTTGGGAAGGTCTTCCGGGTTGATTTTGATGGCAGGTCGAATGATGGTTTTATTCGGGTCCGGGGCTTCTTCCTGCGCCGGGCCATCAATCGAGAAAGTGACCACATCAAACTTCAGTTTGTCGCCCGGGTGCAGCTCAATTCGTGTGACACGGTTCCCGTTGACAAACGTGCCATTGGAGGAACCCAGGTCGGTCACAAACAGTTTGCCGTCCTGCAGGGTGAGCTCTGCGTGTTTTCGTGACAGGTGCTCTACCGGGATTGAGATATCGCAACTGGAGTCTCGCCCGATCGTCATGGTGTTTTTTACTTCAAAAATCTGGCCGTTCATCCAGCTGGCCGTGGCAATCACTTTCCACTCAACCGCGGCACGCGCCACCGTCGGGGGGGAAGCAACGGCCATTTTCGGGTCAATCACCTCCAGTTCAACTTCGCCAAGCTTGAGTACATCGCCTGCGTTGATCTCTGTGTCTGCATTAACGCGGTTGCCGTTGAGATAGGTGCCGGAGGGTGATCCGAGGTCTTTAATGAAGAGTTGCCCGGAGGTCGTTTGCAGAATTTCCGCATGTTTGCCATGCACGTCGCCGGTTTTGATGACCAGACTGTTCTCTGCGTCTGAACCGATTGAAAATTCATCATCTACCAGCCACACAGACTCCTGGCGCCTATCCCTGAATTGTAGTTTTAGCATCAACCCAACCTTTCTGTTAAATAGAATCCCGAACACAATCTATACTGGATGAGTATAGACACGCAATAGTGAAACTGCTTAAAAAAATTCTTGGGAATAGCCGCTAAATACGCTGAATAAAAGGTATTATTGCAGCTGGACCACGGAATTTTTAATTCATCAATGTCGAGGGGAAAACGTTGGCCTGGCCAACAGTAAAAATGGAATGCTGAATTTTGTGACTGAAACCCATGTGGGTCAGCTTAGGTTAAAAAATGAAGATCATGTGCTGGCGGCACCGCAAAGCAGTGTATTTGTACTGGCGGATGGCGTTGGTGGTAATAAAAATGGTGAAGTAGCCAGTCAGATTGCCTGCGAATCGGTCGTTCAATGCATGGCGCAGGGCGAATCTCTGCAGCAAGCTATTCTGTCTGCACACGTCGCCATTCAAGACGCTGCGATCGCTAAGCCGGATTACGATGGCATGGCCACCACGATTGTGGCCTGTTCTATCGATCGCGCCATTTTCCAGATTTCCTGGGTGGGGGACAGCCGTGCGTATATCTGGAACGGCAGCTACCTCCAGCAACTGACGCGGGATCATAGCTACGTCGAACACTTGATCGCCGAAGAGGAGATTACCCGTCAGGAAGCAGCGACACACCCTTTTCGGCATGTGCTGATGCATGCGCTCGGCAGTGGAGAGATTGAATTACTTCGCATTGATACAGTGTCAGGCTCATTGTCAGAAGGGGATTATCTGTTGTTGTGCTCGGATGGGCTGACGGGCGAGGTGAATGATGAAGATATCGCCACAATTATGGAATCTGAGCTATCTTTGGAAGATAAGGCACATTGCCTGATCGAAACAGCAAACAATAACGGGGGGCGGGACAACATCACCGTGGCCCTGATGCAATACCATACCTGAAAGAACAAAAAGAACACCGCGCCAGTTGGGGAGCTGAATGAAAGAAGGCCGATACGAATACCAGGAGGTCATTGGTAAAGGCGGTATGGCCACCGTCTATCGCGGGTTGCAGGTTTCTCTGGACCGGCCTGTTGCCATCAAGGTCTTATCCAAGCAACTCTCTTCAGATCCCTCCATTCGGGAGCGCTTTCATCGCGAATCCCTGATCATTGCTCGCTTGAATCATCCGAACATCATTCACGTCATCGATAAAGGCACCACCAGTAAGGGGCGCCCGGTGTTCATTATGGAATATGTTGAGGGGAAAACCCTGACGGATGTAATTCGCGCCAATACACTGCCATTCAATAAAAAAATTGATCTGATTATCCAGATCTGTAAGGGGCTGTCTTACGCACACAAAGCCGGGATCATTCACCGGGATATTAAACCCGCCAACGTGTTGGTGGATACGGATGACAATGCCCGCCTTCTGGATTTCGGGATTGCCACGTTTTTTGAGGATGAGAGCGCAAAAGATTCGGAAGCGCATCTGATTTTAGGAACGGATGGCTATATGGCGCCGGAGCAGGGTGTCTCCGCAAAATACACCTCTGCGGCCAGCGACATCTATTCTCTGGGCGTGATGATGTACGAAATATTTACCGGTCGTCTCCCTCAAGGCGCAATACGGCCACCCTCCGCCTACGAGCCCAAGTTGGAAGGCACGCTGGATCGGCTGGTGATGCAGTGCCTTCATGAGTCTCCGGAAAAGCGCCCGCACTCTGTCGAAGACATTAAGAATCGTCTGCTGCTGACCATGCGTGGCAAACACCTCGGCACCGCCCAGATGGCTCGCGCCAACCAGGGTATGCAGGAAATCAAGCAAAAGTTTGGTCTGCTGGATGTGGTGAAGGAATCCCGGTATGGGTCGGTGTATCTGTTTGAAGAAAAACAGGCGCACAATCTGTTGATCATCAAAAAGAAAATTGGCAAGTTTGCGGGTTACAAAGAAAGTAAAATACTGGCGCAGCTCAAACATCCAAACATCATCAATATTCTCGGAACGTCCCGAAAAGATGACGTGTTTATAATGGTCATGGAGTATCTGAGTGGTGGCTCACTGCAAGATCGACTGGTCAGCACGTTTGCCCTGGATGAATTTGTGATCATTGCCCGACAAGTTTGCAGCGGGCTGTCATTTGCGCATAAAAACCGGATTGTGCATGGCAACCTTCGACCGAGTAATGTGCTCTTCACGGATAACTTCCAGGCGAAGCTCACGGACTTCTGTCTCGATGAGCACTACCAGGCAGATGCCGGTTCAGAGAACTGGTACCGTCCTCGACGAGAAGAGGTCAGTGAGCTCACGGACATTTACTCGCTGGGTGTTATCTTTTTTCAAATGCTCGTCGGTTCATTGCCGGACTACAAAGATGGCAAGCTAATCCGTCGCAAGCAATATCTGGAACTTCCCGAAGATGCGCAAACTCTGCTGGCGCGGATGTTGGAGCTGGATACGAATCAGCGTATCCCAAGCGTTGATGCCGTGCTTTCTGAAATCAATGCGTTAGTGGATGACAAAGCCACCGCTATTTCCCGCATTGACGACGATGACATCTTTGCGGGCAGGGAGGTAAAGCACCTCAGCGACCGTGAGCAGAGTCATGCCGGCGTACTCTTTCTCATCCTACTGTTGGTGTTATCACTGGCGCTGAATGTGTATTTTCTTAATGGCGGTACGCTGCATGAGTTGAAGATTGCCTTAGGGATGGTCGATTAGTGCCGATAAAGCTGTCTTTTTTCCCGCTCAGTGGCTGTTCTTCACGAGAGTCCTCATCCCAGCAATAAATTATCATCACTCAGCTCTTCGCCTTTCACTTTCTCAAAAAGCTTGAGCAAATCATTGACGGTGAGGTCTTGGCGCTCCGGGTTCTGAACATCGAAAGCGACTTGCCCTTCATGCAGCATGATGGTGCGATCACCAACGGAAAGCGCTTGCTTCATACTGTGGGTGACCATCAAGGTAGTGAGATTCTGCTCCTGAATAATTTGCCGGGTCAGGCTCATTACAAACTCGGCTGTTTTGGGGTCCAATGCTGCGGTATGTTCGTCGAGCAGCAGAATGTCTGACGGTTGTAACGTTGCCATGACCAGGCTGACAGCCTGTCGCTGCCCGCCGGATAACAACCCCATTTTGTCATTCAGCCGGTTTTCCAATCCTAGGTTCAAATGGGCCAGTCGCTCCTTAAAAAGGGCCATGTTTTTAGCCTGATAGGCCAGGCTGAGCCAGCGACGTTGTCCGCGTTTCATTGCCAGAGACATATTTTCGGCAATGGAGAGGTTTTCGCAGGTGCCAGCCTTGGGGTCTTGAAATACCCGGGCAACCCGAGCAGCGCGCCTGTGCGTCACTGTCTTGGTGAAGTCGTGCTCGCCAATCTGAATCGTGCCGGTGTCGCAGAGAATATCCCCTGCGAGTGCATTGAGAAACGTCGATTTTCCCGCACCGTTGCTGCCAATGACGGTAACAAATTGCCCCTGAGGAATGGTGATGGATAAACCGCGCAGCGCACGATTTTCCAGCGGTGTGCCTTTTCCAAACGTGACCTGTAGGTTTTGGGCTGTAATCATCAGAATTATCCTCGTGCGGCCAGCGAGCTTTTCAATGAGGATTTTGCGCCGGGGAGCACAATGGCAAACGCGACGAGTAATGCAGTGACCAGATTAAGGTCCTGTGCTTCCAGGCCGATAAAGTCGGCGTTTAATGCCAGTGCGATGGCCAGCCGGTAGAGAATCGCACCGATTAAGCAAGCGAGAATGCTCAGAAAAAGCGTTCGAGTGGACAACAAGGCTTCGCCACCAATCACCGATGCCAAGCCAACGACGATAACGCCCACGCCCATCGTGACATCAGCAACCCCCTGGCTTTGGGCAAACAGTGCCCCGGCCAGCGCGACCAGAGCATTGGATACCGCCATACCCAGGACGATCATGCCCGGGGTGGAGATGCCCTGCGCACTGGCCATCTTGGGGTTGGCACCCGTAGCGCGCATGGCGAGGCCGGTATCGGTGCTGAAAAACCACACCAGCAGACCCAAAACCGCGAGGGCAACGATCGCGAAGGCGATGGGGCTGACGAGATAATAGGGCAGGCCCGTTTGCTCAAGAAAGGTCAGCACGGTTTCTTCCCCCAGAAGCGCAATATTGGGCTTTCCCATGATACGAAGATTAATGGAGTAAAGCGCGATCATGGTCAGAATCGACGCCAGCAAATGCAGGATTTTCAGCTTCACATTTAACAGCGCGGTGATCATACCAGCGAGCGCACCCCCGAAAAGTGCCGCGCCGGTAGCCAGCCATGGATTCACGCCACTTACAATCAGTGTGGCCGAAATTGCGGCGCCGAGCGGAAAGCTTCCATCCACCGTTAAGTCAGGAAAATCCAGTACGCGAAAAGAGATAAATATGCCAAAGGCAACCAAAGCAAACAGTAGCCCCGTTTCGAGCGCTCCGTAAAAAGCAATGTCAGACAAAGTGATTTCCTGTCAGGTCGGTCAAGCTATGTGGTGGTGCAGAGAAGGCGTAGCGTATAAAAATTCAGAGGGAAAGAAAAGGAGGTGGCCTTAATTCAGGCCACCCGTTTCCAAAAGAGGAAGAAATGTCTCATATGGCAAGGCCACTATACGAAAACCCTGCCCGACAGGAATTGACCAAGGTCATTTCTGGATGATTTTTTTCGCCTGAGCTTGCAAAGACGTGTCAATCGTCACGCCCATATCGGCAGCAGACTGCAAATTCAGGTGCAAATCCAGCGTTTCAATGCTCTGCACGTCAAGGTCACCCGGGTTGGCACCCTCGAGTATTTGCGCCACCATCATGCCGGTTTGTTTTCCAATTTCGTAGTAGTTGAACCCCAGCGCGGCAATCGCTCCGCGTTGTACGGAGTCGGTGTCGCCCGCAATTAGTGGAATTTTGTTTTGCTTGCACACTTTGACGACCGCTTCGAGTGCAGAAATTACGGTGTTGTCGGTAGACAGGTAGATAGCATCCACCTTGCCAACAAGTGACCGGGCTGCGGCCAATACGTCGGCGGTTTTGGTCGCAGCGGCTTTCTGTACTTTGAGACCGCGGACCCCGGTGGCTTCTTCCAGCATTTTGATCAGCGTGACGGAATTGGCTTCACCGGGATTGTAGATGGTGCCAATGGTTTTTGCGGTGGGTACCAGCGTGTGTACGAGCTCCACATGCTTGTTCATGGGTAACATGTCAGTGGTGCCCGTGATATTGGCACCGGGTTTTTCAAGTTGCTTGACCAGTTTAGCGCCAACCGGGTCGGTCACCGCGCTGAACACAATGGGTGTTTGTTTTGCTGCTGCGGCTGCCGTTTGCGCGGATGGGGTCGCAATTGCGACGATGACATCCGGATTTGCACCGGCAAACTTTTTCGCTATCTGCGCAGCAGTGGTTGGATTGCCCTGCGCACTTTCGTACATCCACTTGAGATTGGTGCCTTCATTGAATCCTTTCTCACTCAAAGCGTCTTTAACGCCGCTGCGCACGGAATCAAGCGCCGGGTGTTCAACGATTTGTGTGATTGCGACGAATTTGTCCGCAGCGATTGAGGTGCAGGGCAACAGCGTTGCCAATGCTGAGAAACACAGGGAGTGCAAAACTCGTTTCATAATAGTGCCTTAAGTTGAAAAGAGGTCGTTAGGCGCGATAGAGACGTCTGATCTGGTAGTCTCGATAAGCTCGGTAGAGGATAAAGGTGAAGCCGAATATAAATAATGTAGAGATGGATACCAGAAAAACGTTTCGTGTCATCCCTTCAGTGACATTGAACTGAAAGGCTTTCATCAAGCTGGACAGTTCTTCGATAAAGAGAAACAGCGTAATGAGACCGCCAATCAGTCCGGAAAAAAACTGGCTGACAATAATTGTCATGGAAGGAATGATAGCAGTATGCCCGCACTCGGTGCATTGAAACTTCTCTGTATACTCAGGCTCTGTTTCCTGGGCTGCCGGTAGCATTTCGCCCACCTTACACACTCGGCATCTGAACATATATGCTGAAAATCCATCAGTAGTGGCTGTTTTTACCTTCAAACGTTTTAGCATTACCTGCGCGCCAAGGCAAATTACCATGTGATAATTTGTGGTACAAACGTCCACGGGGTAATCCTAACCCCTTGGGCTTACGTCCTGTTGTGTACAAAAAATAGCTCTTTGGATGAAACTGACGGGAATTTTACGCTCTTGTGTGAAAACGTGAAGTAAATCTATTCAAATCACCTGCTCATGGCAGTATTATGCCGAGTTACAGAGTAAAAAAATGAAACACACAAGTCTCAACTTTTAACTACACTAATAAACGATTCGTTGAGCAATTTCGATAGAACCGATTACTACAACCCCCCAAAAAAGGGGACATCTGGAGAGGCAAGGAAACTCAAAATGGAAACTAATACCAAAGTCACGCTGCCACTAGAAAAAGTACTGCACTGGGAAAAAGCAAAAGCCGGCGAAATATACATGACTCAGCCAATGGGCAATGGCGAGGTCGTGGAATTCACCTGGCAACGTGCAGTAGGCGAAGCGCGTAGAATGGCGTCTTATATTAAATCTCTGAATTTGCCCCCCAAGAGCAATATTGCATTGCTTTCCAAGAACTGTGCACACTGGATCATGTCAGACCTCGCCATTTGGATGGCGGGCCATGTGACTGTACCACTGTACCCCACGTTGAATGCGGACACCGTCGAATACATTCTTGAGCACAGTGAGTCCAAGTTGCTGTTTGTGGGCAAGCTGGATGACTGGGAGATGATGAAGCCGGGTGTACCTGCGGATATGAAATGCGTTTCTTACCCGCTGAGCCCGAAAAATGACTACGAAACCTGGGATGACATCATTGCCAAGTTCCCGCCGATGCAAGACGTTGAAGCACGTGACCCGGAAGAATTGGCCACCATCGTTTACACCTCCGGAAGTACTGGTCGTCCTAAAGGCGTTATGTTGTCTTTCTTCAACCTGGCCTATGCGGCGGAAGGTGTTGTGGATGCGCTGGATATCACCTCCAATGAGCGCATGCTGTCTTATTTGCCGCTTTCACACGTATTTGAGCGTTTCGTGGTTGAAATGGGCTCTTTCTACCGAGGTTTCCACCTGTTCTTCGCAGAGTCACTGGACACCTTCGTAACAGACCTTCAGCGTGCTAAGCCTACGTTGTTCCTGGCTGTGCCACGTATCTGGACCAAATTCCAGTCCGGCATTTTCAAGAAGCTGCCTCCAGAAAAACTGGAAAAGCTGCTTAAGTTCCCGCTGGTAAACCGCCTGATCAAGAAGAAGGTACTGAAAGGTCTGGGTCTGGAAAACGTAAAATTCGCAGGCAGTGGTTCAGCACCTCTGTCAGAAGACATCATGGCATGGTACCGCCGGCTGGGCCTGGAACTGCTGGAAGGCTACGGGATGTCTGAGAACTTTGCCTACTCGCACATGACCAAGCCGGGTCGCGCCCGTATTGGCTATGTGGGAGAAGCGTTGCCTGGTGTGGATGTTCGCATCAGTGAGGTGGGTGAAGTTCAGGTGAAGAGCCCGGCGACCATGATGGGCTACTACAAGTCACCCGAGCAGACAGAAGAAACGTTTACTGAAGACGGCTACCTGAAAACCGGCGATAAAGGTGAACTGGATGAAATGGGTCGATTGAAATTGACCGGTCGAATCAAGGAAATCTTCAAAACCAGTAAAGGTAAATACGTCGCGCCTGCACCGATTGAGAACAAGCTGATTGCGCATCCACACGTGGAAATGGTGTGTGTTGCCGGTGCTGAATACCCTCAGCCGCACTGTATGATTGTGCTGTCAGAAGATGCACAAGCCAAGCGTGGTGACGAAGGATTCCGTAAGGAACTGGAAGCCAGTCTGGCGCAATTGTTGAAGGATGTGAATGCGAGTATCGAGCATCACGAGCAACTGCAATTCCTGGCGGTGGTCAGCGATGAGTGGACCATTGAAAACAACTTCCTTACGCCAACCATGAAGATGAAGCGGAACGTGATCGAAGATGCCTACAAAGGCAAGCTGGAAGAGTGGTACGGAGCACGTCAGCCTATTTTGTGGCAGTGATTTAAATCCGTAATGAAAAAAGGGCCCGTAACGTGGCCCTTTTTTTATTGCTTGAAAATCAAAGCTCGTTAGTCCGTACGGCGGTCAATGGTTTTACTGAGCAGAATCACAGGAATGATTCCAACCACGACGATCAACAGTGCGGAAAGCGCGCTTTCTTCCAGTAACTCGTCTGATGCGAGCTGGTATACATAAGTTGCCAATGTTTCAAAGTTGAAGGGACGCAGTATTAACGTGGCGGGAAGCTCTTTCATGCAATCGACAAATACGATCAGCGCAGCGGTCAGCACGCCACGACTGATGATAGGAAGGTGAACTCGTCGTAAAGCCTGGTAGGTGTTCAGTCCCAGAGACCGTGCAGCCAGGTCCATGTTAGGCGTTACTTTTTCTAGGCTGGCCTCGATACCGCCGGCAGCCACCGCCAGGAAACGGATGCTGTACGCCATCACTAGCGCAAAAATGGTGCCGCTGAGGAGCAAGCCGGTTGAAGTATCAAAAAACTGGCGGGCAAACGCGTCAACCTGGTTGTCAAATGCAGCGAGCGGAATAATGACACCCACGGCCAGCACCGCGCCAGGCATTGCATAACCCAGGCTGGCTGTTCGTACAAGCAGCTTGCTGAAGGTGGTCTTAGACAGCCGGTGTGTGTATGTCAGCAGAATGCCAGCAATAATTGTCATTAATGCGGAGGCAGCGGACAGTGTAAAGCTGTTTTGTGAGTAGGCGAAAAAGTTACTGTTCCAGCTGAGTTCAAAGTACTTGATGGCGTACCAGCTGAGTAAGCCTGCGGGCAGCAGAAAACCTAAAAGTACCGGGATGCCACAGGCCAGCACTGCCAGTGCACCTTTGCCGCCTGTGAGGCGGATGCGTTCGTTATTGTGCTGGTTGATGCGATTTTGATAGAGCTTGATCTTTCTGCGCGAATATCGCTCTGAATAAATGAGCGAAACGACAAAGATCAGCATAACGCAGGCAATTTGTGCTGCACCCCCGATATTTCCCAGGTTCAACCAGGTATCGTAGAGCCCCGCTGTCAACGTACGTACCGCAAAAAAATCCACCGTACCAAAGTCGTTGAGTGTTTCCATAAGCACCAGAGACAGGCCAGCAATAATCGCAGGCCGCGTGACTGGCAGAGAAACCTGAAAAAATGACTGAAGCGGTGTTTTTCCCAGACTTCGACTGGCTATGAACAGGGAAGGAGATTGTTCCAGAAACGCACTGCGTGCCAGCATGTAGACATAGGGATAGAGCACCAGAGACATCACCACAATAGCGCCCCCGAGGCTTCTAATGGCTGGAAACCAATAGTCAGCGGGTGACTGCCAGCCGAACAGAGCCCGGAGAGCAGATTGGACCGGGCCGGCATACTCCAGAAAGTCGGTATAGGTGTAGGCGATTACGTAGGCCGGCACGGCGAAAGGCAAAAGGAGCATCCAGCTGAAATATTTGCGCCCAGGAAATGCGCAATTTGCAACCAGCCAGGCTGTGCTGATCCCCAGCAGGGTGGAGCCGATGCCGACCCCCAGCATTAAGAGGAGTGTTGTCGTGATGTAGTGGGGTAGTACGGTGGACGCCAGGTGCGGCCAGATGTTTTCTTCCGGAAAAAAAGCGAGATAGAAGATTGCCAGTACAGGCAGTGCGACCACAAAGGTGGTAATTGTTGAAGCAACCAGCCAGGCTTTGCCGGAGAGGATGGATGTTTTTGAGGGTGCGTATTCGGGCGTCATCAGCATCGCAAAAAGCCCGATGAATCATCGGGCTTTTCTTCATGTGGGTAAGCCGAGCACCTTACCCGTCAAAGTCTACTTTGTCTACCAGTTTTGCGGCGGCAACGCGGTTAGCATCTGTTGTTGCCAGAGGGAGGATATCTGATTTGAATTGTCCCCAGGAAGAAACAAGTGTTGATGCACTGACGTTGGACTTCACTGGGTACTCATAGTTTTTCTCGGCGTAGATTTTCTGAGCATCGTCGCTGGCCAGGAATTCCATGAATTTAACAGCGTTTGCTTTATTTGGCGCACTTTGCGTCAACGCGATTCCGCTGATATTTACATGTGATCCGCGATCATTTTGATTTGGGAACACGATGCGAACGGCATTGGCCCAGGCAATCTGCTCTTTATCATTGAGCATTTTTCCGTAGTAGTAGCTGTTACCGATAGCAATGTCGCAAACGCCTTCTTTGACGGCTTTCACCTGCGCACGGTCATTGCCCTGTGGTTTTTGGGCAAGATTGGCCTTGACGCCGGACAGCCAGTTCTCCGCCTTTTCCTCCCCATGGTGGGCAATCATTGAGGCGATCAAGGCGACATTGTATGGGTGTTTTCCTGAGCGTGTGCAGATCTTTCCTTTCCATTTGGGGTCCGCCAGATCTTCGTAAGAAGCAATTGCGCCATCCTGAACACGATCTACCGATGTGTAGATTGCACGCACGCGGGTGGTCAGGCCAAACCACTGGTTTTCCGGATCACGGTATTGGCTCGGGATTGTGTTGTTTAACACATCTGACTGTACGGACTGCAGCACGCCAGCGTCTTTCGCTGCAGACAGGTTGCCGATGTCAGTGGTCAGAAGAATATCTGCCGGGCTGTTCTTTCCTTCGCGCTTCAAGCGTTCCGTTAATCCTTTTTTGGCAAAGGTGTAGTTCACTTTAATGCCGGTCTGTTCGGTAAATGCTTCAAACAGGGGCTCCATCAGAAAGGCCTGGCGAAGCGAGTAAACATTTACTTCTTCAGCCACGGCGGATGCGGAAACACAAATGGAGAGGGTGAGGGCAGAAAATCTAGAGATCATGATGAGTCCAATAGAGGTTATGTGTAAAAAACGTGATAAAACTGATAATGGAAATAATTCTCATTAAAATGATGAGAGAAGTCAAGAATTTTCATTGGATGTGCCTGGCTTCCGTGTGTAAGAATTGTGATGCCTTTTTGGTGTGCGTTCAGGATTACTGCTATCATTGAAGAATTGATCATCATGCTTTCAATGACTTAGCCTGAGGATTTCCGGAGATTTCTCGCTTTCTGTTGTGCTAAGCAGGTTTGCTTGAAAGAAGCGGGCAATTTTGGTGATGTGCCCTGTCAGGATCTATGAGGTGACCGGTTGACAGATTCGAAAGAAAAAACAGCAAAATCTGAAAAAAGAACGGCGACCAGAACGCCCTTCAATGCAAAAGTGAAAATTACGCACTCAAGCTCAGGGGAGTTTTTCTACCATACGCGGGATATTTCCGACACGGGAATTTTCGTGGTAGTGAACACGGAGCATAATTTTCCTGGCTTGGGCAGTGAAGTCAAAGTGCAGATGCAAGGATTGCCGATTCCGGCTCCTGTTTTGGATATGGTTGTGGTTCGGCGAGGGATGGATGGTTATGGCCTGCATTTCACCAACGAATCCGATGAGCCGGAAGATCAATAAACGCGCCTTGTTACCCCCACAGTTATTTCTCGGTTATTTCCCACTATGACAACGAACTATTTTACCGGCTGCAGCCGGATTATCCGATTGACCAAAACATTGAGTGTTTTGGCGATGCTGTTTGCCTTAACCGGTTGTGCAAGTTACTACTCCCACTATGGCAGCTTTGAGTCCTATAACTCCAAAGATGAAAAGCGTATCGTGGTCGTTTCCTGGCAGACATCGGAATCTTCTGTGTTTGGCGTGAGTGCCTCGCCAATTGAGCTGGTCACCCAGTGCAGCGAACGGGTGCTGGTGTTCAAAGATGCTGATTCTGAAACACATCCGTGTGGTTCCCGTGGTATTGCCGCTTGTGGTGAACCAGCACTGGACCTGGGATTTGATGGCCAGCCAGTCAAATCTACGAAAGAAGTGTGTGCGACAATTTCTGACAGCTCGGGTGCAAGTCGGATTGGTGACTTGAGTCGTCAGATCGAGATTACCATCTCATGCTGGCCGAGTTCAGTGGAATATGAAGTAGATGGTGAGCTGAAAAATCGGGATTATCTCAAGCCTTCCGTTGCCCCGTACACCCTGTTCACGAAAAAGGTCCCACTTCACAGCATGGAGCAAAAACCGCCCACGCTCAGCGATAAAATCTGCAAAAAGAAAAAGTAGGTAGCGTCATTTCTCAGGAAACCTGTGCACTGGGCAGCGTGAAAGTGTGACAGAACGCTTATTCCTACATTTTGAAAAGTATTGTGCAATTAACGTAACGAGATGGCACAGAACTGTAATTGAGTCTTGACGGCAGATTTGAGACAGTCACTCTAACGAAATTTATTAAGAGATATCTGTTTTACCCGTTCGCGGGAAAGGTTGAGGTGGAATATGGCTGTCAAAGGTGTAAAAGTCAGCGTGAAAGAGCTGCAGGTGGGCATGTATGTGTCTGACCTGGATCGACCCTGGTGTCAGACTCCGTTCCCCATTCAGGGATTTTTTATTCAGGACGAACACGACATCAAACGAATTGCCGCGTTTTGCAAAACCGTCATGGTTGATCAGAGTCTGGATCGCAGTGGCTTCCGCTATACCGACAATGGCATTGAAGCGCCGGAATCCAAAAGGCGTGCGCATAAGGAAGAAGCGCAGACTACTTCCGGCCCCAAGGTGGTCAAGTGTGCCCCCATCAAAATCAAGAATCCCCAAGCGTACGAAACCTCATCCACGTTAAAGAAAGAAGTGGAAGTGGCCAAACGCCTGCATGACCGCATGGCTCAAGCCTTGAGCGACGTTTTCCGTCAGCTTGATCAAGGCTTGCCTGCTTCGTTGGATGAAACGGAAGCGGTTGCTGAAGGTATGGTGGACAGCGTGGTACGTAACCCGGATGCAATGGTGTGGTTGGGGCGATTTCGTCAAAAAGATGGCCAGGGTTTCGTTCACTGCATTAATGCCTCTGTCTGGGGGCTGGTTTTTGGACGCCATCTGGGCTTGAGCAAGGATTTGCTGAAGAACCTTGCTACCGGTATTTTATTCTCACACATTGGTAAAGCGCGCCTGTCACGGGCGCTGCTGCAAAATGGAGGTGGTATGGATGCTGCCCAGTTTGATGAGTATAAGAAGTATGTAAACTATGGGGTGGAAATCCTGAAAGAAAGCGGCAGTGTTTCGCAGCAGGTGATTTCGGTCGTTAAGCATCACAAAGAACGTCACAACGGTACCGGGTACCCTGAGGCTATTACCGGAGACCGCATTCCGCTTCTGGGCAAAATTGCTGGATTGGTGGATACCTATCAGGAAATGATTTCTCCCTGTCAGGGCGGTGCTCCGCTCACACCCGCGCAAGCGATTTCTCGATTGTATGAACTGAGAAACATTGAGTATCAGGAAGATTTGGTGGAGCACTTTATTATGGCGGTGGGCGTGTATCCCACTGGATCTGTGGTCGAACTTTCCTCGCGTGAAATTGGTATTGTGGTGACCAACAATACGACGCGTCGGCTGGAGCCTAAAGTGATGATTGTTCGCAGTGCGGATCAAAAGGAAATGAAGGCGGGTAAAGTGATTGATTTGTCTGACCTGAATGAAAAACGCAACCGGCCAATTCAAATCAGCAACAGTCTTTCCTACGACTCAATAGATATGGACTTAAGCAAGTACCAGGTGACGGGCGCAACCCAACGCTGGAGTATGCAGCACCTCATGGGCTGAGGTGCTGAGCCGGCGCGTTTCAGAATTATTCCACCAGGACACGAAAGGTTTTTCTGTACCAACGATAATCATCCACCTGTTTCAAGTTGACAATGAGTGTTGTTTCTTCGCCAAGCTTGCCAATGGATGTAAAGGTAAACGTCTTATTTTCCACATCAAAAGAATCAACGATGGCAATGTTTTCGTTGAGACTGACGACTTCCATATCAATAAGTGCAAAAGGTGATCGCTCCGAACGTATTTCGACAGTGCGGGGTGTGAAGTCTCCCTCTTTGATATTGGCGCTGTATTCATTGAAATAAATATCTGCGGACAGCACTGAGTGAATGTCATTGGCATCATTCTGTAGCGCGGTTGCAGTTTGTGCGTCAGATTTTCGGCTGGCGGTGCGCACGCCGCTTGCAATGATTTTCTTTTTGATTTCAAGGTCTTCTTTGTAGAGTTTATCCGGGTCGAGATCGGTACGCTCGTCGCCGTTCTCATCGAAGCGAGACTCTGCTTCGTCAATTTCCGCCTGTGTTGGCGGCTCTTCACACTCAATAAAATCTTCCGGGAAAAAGCAGATATTTTCCAGCATCAGGTTAAATGGGGAGCCTTCTGCCTCGAACTCATCAATCGACACGTTAAAATCTACCGGAGGTGCATCGGTCAACAAATACGCATTGAGCTGCTCAATGGTCCAATCCGTGATGAAAATCGGGTCATTGCCAGCTGAGTTAGATTTAACAATGTCACCCATCATGTAAATAAATCGGGACAGGTTATTTGTGTAGCCCTGCTTGGATACATTAACCTCCGCCTGAGCGTGTGTTGAAAACCCTTCTTCCACTGTACCGTCGTCCAGTTCCACTCGCTCGTCGATACCGAACTCCAGGAATGACAGGAACTCCCGGGCGGGAACATCTTCAACGAGTGGCAGATTGCCCAGAGAAAAGGAAATGGTTTCACCGGCCAGGTACTTGTAGGTACCCGCTTCATCGAGTACGCCTTCCTGGGTGGCCGTTTTATAGCTGAGGCCGTTGAGACCGGAAAACATCAACTGGCCGGTGAGTGTGCTTGAACTGCTGCTACTCTCACTGCAAGCAGAAGTTACCAGTACCAGACTGACTGGAAGGAGCAGTGAACGGTAGTAATTCTTCATAAATCATTGCCTTAAGATTTGAGTATACGCAAGCATGGGATTATAGACGGCAAAAGCCAAGGAAACTGAAATAGATTTCGCAAAATCATACATCTTGTTCGGATTCAAAGGGAATTACCGGGGTGAACTATTGATATTTTTCGTTTCGACACCATTTAAAAGCCTTTCATTTTTAGCGGAAATGGTAAGCGATGTCTTACGCACTGGAAATTGATCATCTGCAAAAAACGTATGCGTCAGGTGTCGTCGCGCTCCACGGGATCAGCCTTCAGGTGCAGGCAGGGGATTTTTTTGCGTTGTTGGGGCCAAATGGCGCCGGCAAATCCACGACACTGGGCATTTTATCCTCGCTGGTGAACAAGACCGGTGGTCAGGTAAAAATCATGGGTTTTGATCTGGACTCTCACCCGGTAGAAGCCAAAATGCAGTTGGGTGTTGTACCACAGGAATTCAACTTTAACCAGTTTGAAAAAGTGATGGATATCGTTGTTACGCAAGCGGGGTACTATGGTATTCCAATTGCGGTTGCTCGCGATCGTGCAGAGCACTATCTGAAGCAGCTGGGATTGTGGGAAAAGCGTGAGACTGCGGCACGTTTGCTTTCCGGCGGGATGAAACGGCGGCTCATGATTGCACGGGCATTGATTCATGAGCCGAAAGTGCTTTTATTGGATGAGCCGACCGCGGGTGTTGATATCGAATTGCGCCGTTCCATGTGGCAATTTCTCACCACGCTGAACCGGCGTGGCACTACCATTATATTGACCACACATTATCTGGAAGAAGCGGAAGCGCTCTGCCGTAACATCGCGATTATCGACCAAGGACGCATTTTGGAAAATACCAGTAAAAAAGCGCTGTTGGAACGGCTTCATTTGGAAACGTTCGTTCTGGATATACGCACACCACCTGCCTTAGTGCCGGCGCATGATGTGTTCACATTTCGACAAAATGAAGATGGCAGCATGGAAGTGGATGTACCGAAAGGTTGCTCGATGAATGCTCTGTTTGACTATCTGTCGAAGAAAGGCATCGAAGTCAGCAGTATGCGGAGTAAGTCCAATCGTTTGGAGGAATTGTTCGTCAGCATGGTCGAAAGCAGGAGTTAATGTGATCTCACCCCAATTAAGTCAGCGTATCGTGGTTCCGTTCATGACCATTGTCATTCGGGAGATCCGGCGATTTACGCGCATCTGGCCTCAGACACTGCTCCCGCCCGCCATCACGATGGCGTTGTATTTTGTCATCTTTGGCAATTTGATTGGTTCACGCATTGGTGAGATGGACGGCTTTGATTATATGAGCTTTATTGTCCCGGGCCTGATCATGATGTCGGTGATCACCAATGCTTATGCCAATGTAGTGTCTTCGTTTTTCAGTATGAAATTCCAACGCAGTATTGAGGAGTTGCTGGTTTCACCCGTGCCCAATTGGGTAATTCTGACCGGGTATGTTTCCGGCGGAGTGGCGAGAGGGTTGGCGGTGGGGCTCATCGTCACCGTCATTTCCATGTTTTTTACCCAGCTGCAGATTCACAATTATTTCGTGGTGATAACCATCGTGACGCTCACGGCGATATTGTTTGCTCTGGGTGGATTTATCAATGCGATTTACGCCAATAAATTTGATGATGTGTCCATTGTTCCGACCTTTGTGCTTACTCCACTGATTTACCTGGGTGGGGTTTTTTATTCCATTCAATTGCTGCCGGCATTTTGGCAATCCGTTTCCATGGCGAATCCGATTTTATATATGGTGAATGCCTTCCGTTTTGGCGTGCTGGGTGTGTCGGACATCGATATTTTGTATTCTTATGGGATGATCCTGTTTTTCATCACAGTGTTGTTCGTGTTTGCGTTACATTTACTCAATCGCGGGGTGGGGGTGAGACAATGACTGATTCGATTAATCATGCGGGAAATAGCCCGCTCGGCAAAAACTCGGCCTACGTAAAAGAGTACGACGCCTCCCTTTTGTTCCCCATTCCGAGACAGGAAAATCGCCGGAAACTGGGTATTGAAGCGTCTTGCCTGCCATTCACTGGTCAGGACATCTGGAATGGATTTGAGTTGAGCTGGCTGTCTTCCCTTGGTATGCCCAGAGTGGCCTGGGTGACCTTTGTGATACCTGCAGACTCCCCCAATATCATTGAATCCAAATCATTCAAGCTCTATCTGAACTCTTTCAACCAAAGTCGATTTGACACACTCGATGCAGTGCAGGCGACGTTGGTGAGAGATTTGAGTGCGGCGGCTGGCAGACCGGTAATTGTTGATATTCAGCCGGTGTCACACCGAGTACTGGAAGGTGTGTCAACGTTTAATCAGTGGGTGGATACGCAGGGCTTTGTGCTATTGGATGAGCAGGACATTGAGATCGCGCAATACACGCATGATGCCGCATTGTTACATACAGGATCGTCATTCGGTGGTGATTTGGACGGCAAAGGCGCAAACGTCAGAAAAGCCACCTTCGCTTACGTGAGTCACCTCTTGAAAAGCAACTGCCCGGTCACAGGGCAACCTGATTGGGCGACGCTGTTTATTTGGGGGCGCGAGGCTGTGGTGAACGAAACGGGCTTGCTTAAATACATCGTGTCCTACCGGGAGCAGCAAGACTTTCATGAGCACTGTGTGGAAAGTATTTTTACGGATGTGAAAGCCGCCTGGTCTCCGGAATCGTTGTCTGTGTATGCACGGTATACGCGACGAGGTGGCCTGGATATCAACCCCTTCCGCACCACAGAGACAGAGCAGCCACCGTATCAGGTGTTGAATGGGAAGTTAATGCGCCAATAGCGGTGTGGAGAGAATCCGTCAGGGCTGCTTGAGTTTCTGGGCAGCATGTTCCAGAGCGGTAATGATCATCTCTCTATCTCCAGTGTGTACCTTTTCCGTGTCCAGATACATGGCAAACCCTTCTTTTTCATGCTCCATGAAGCTTTGGTTGTCGCCGATATCCCGTCGAAAATCCACGATTTGATAGATGGGGACGGGTTTGTTAAACCCCTTGACGGTGATTTCGCCTTTGTCGCGACACATGATGGTGTCTTTGATCAGAGAAAATGTCTCGTAAGACACGAGAATCTCACCGGGGTCTGCCAGCGATTCCAGTCGGCTGGCAAGGTTCACTTCTTTACCGATGATGGTGTAGTCCATTCGGTTTTCTGCGCCAAAGTTTCCAACGGTGCAATATCCTGTACTGATTCCCATTCGAATGTGCAGCGGTGTGCGTATGCCCTGGCTTTTCCATTTCTGGCGCAATATTTTCATGTGCTTGCGCATTTCGATGCCCATGGCGACGCACGCCAGGGTGTCCTGTTTCGCACCGCGACTGGTGGGATCGCCAAAAAACACCATAATGCTGTCACCCACGAACTTATCAATGGTGCCGCCGTACTTCAGCGCGATCTGGGACATTTCGGTGAAGTAGCTGTTCAGGATTTCAGTCAGACTTTCCGGCTCCATCTCCTCGGATAAGTCGGTAAAGCCCTTAATGTCTGAAAAGAACACCACCAGCTTTTTGCGTTGGGTTTCGAGAATTACATCCCGCTCGCCGGTAAAGATGGATTGCCAGACCTGGGGGGACAAGTATTTGGCTAATTTATGGGAGAGGCCAATGGATTGTTCCCGCTGCACCTGAATCTGGTGCTTGGCGTGCACCAGTGCCTTGGCCTGCTGGTGTGTGTAATAGGCAGTGACACAGACATACATGGCGGCACCCAAACCTGAGGCGATGGCGACGCTGAAGGGCGTGGCTTCCGCCAGGTGGAACCCATACAGGATGGACGTAACTGTGATGCCAGCCAGACAAAACAGACTGCCCACCAGCCAGGACTTCATGCCCCCCACGATGATCAGACTGAACTGAAGCATTAAAAAGATGAATAACGAAGGCACCACACTGAATTCAATGAGTACGATTTGAAGCCCGGCCAGGAAAGAATCGGCAAGCAAAAAACGCTGGCGGAGCAGGGTATCGTTCTGGCGCCCGGTAAAACGAACAATAAAATAAAGTGCATGGGGCCAGATGAGCGCACCAGGCAGCATCCAGATCAGGTCTTGCTCAAAGTGGTTTTCCATCACCCCGGATAAAACGATCAGCGCGCCGGTAAGATAAGCGAGTACGCGCGCGTTGTAATCGGGCATGGGAGGAATGGCTGCAGGCTTTCTTGTCGTCTCCATATTTGACCGCTCAGCTACATAAGCCATCGAATTCATCGTGTTGTATACCCCGGATGCTGATACAGCCTCTACTTCTGCCGGACGGAATTCTTTTCGTTAGGATCATCCGGGAGTTTTTTGTACTTGATTATTATAGTTTAATAGGCTGGTAAACATACCAGTTATTCGTAAGATGCACAATTCCCGCAACGAAATCGTAAAGACAGGAAAATTATGGCTTCAACAAACGAAGAAAACCCCGGCAACCCTTCTGATCTGCTGATTCGGCGCAACTCTATTGCCTTACTGTCGGAGCCTGCGCCCGCGGGCGAGGTACTGGATCGAATTCTTCAGGCCGGGCTCAGTGCACCGGATCATGCCTTGTTGCGGCCTTGGCGGTTTCTGGTCATTGAGGGGGCCGCACGAGAAAAACTGGGCAAGGTATTTGCGGAGGCAGCGCTTCGGGATCAACCGGATCTCAGTGAAGAGGCGGTGAACAAGTATCTGGCAATGCCGTTGCGCGCACCCATGCTGATTGTCGGGATTGTGTGCATGAGTGAGCATCCTAAAGTGCCTCAATCAGAACAGCTGCTTTCTGCAGGGGCGGCAATGTCTTACATCCTTGCGGCAGCACAGGCGGAAAATTTTGGCGCTATGTGGCGTACCGGGCCAATGGCCTATCACTCCTGGGTGCAGAGTGAACTGGGATTGACTGATCGTGAACAAATCACCGGTTTTCTCTATGTGGGCACGCCTTCGGGGTCTATTAAAAATCGTCCTCTATTACCGGTGCCGGAATACTTCTCCCGTTGGGAATAGCGTGTTTGCCCCTTGTGATCTGACCAAATTGGTTGCCATCTAAACAATCGCACTGCTAACGCACTGTTTAGATGGTGTTTCTCGGCTTATTCTTCAGCCAATCCACCAATAATTCGAAAACTGGCATTTTGCTTGCTTTATTCCCTTCATCAATAGTTATTTGCCGCTTTTTGGAGACTGGCAATGGGAATTTCATTCGACAAAGCCCTTGGTATACACGAACAGGCACTGCATTTTCGCGTCAAGCGGGCAGAAGTTCTGGCGAATAATCTGGCCAACACGGACACGCCAGGATTCAAAGCACGCGATATGGACTTCAAGAGTTTCTTTGATCAGCAGATGGCAGACAATCTGCCGATGGAAAAGACGAATGCGCAACACCTGACCGTGAGCGCTGAGACCACGCCAGGCCTGATGTATCGCAATGCAACGCAACCTTCCATTGATGGCAATACGGTAGATACCAACATCGAAACCGCCAATTACGCGAAGAATGCCATGGATTATGAAGCCACCTTCCAGTTTCTGAACGCAAAATTCAGAGGCTTGCGCAACGCCATTAAAGGAGAGTAATCATGTCCCTGACTCAGATTTTTAACATCGCTGGTTCCGGTATGAGTGCGCAGTCTGTGCGATTGAACACAACCGCAAGCAATATTGCTAATGCAGAAACGGCAAGCAGCAGTACTGAGGAAACCTACAAAGCCAGAAAACCGGTATTTGCCGCCATTCATCAAAGCTATATGCAGCAGGATGGCATGGCCGGGTCCACGAGCTCCTCCCTGTTTCCCGAGCGTCTGGAATCCAGGGGTGTGGAAGTCAAAGCCATTGTAGAGAGTGATGCTGAGTTGCAAATGCGTTACCAGCCGGGCCACCCAATGGCCAACGAGGAAGGGTATGTTATGTATCCCAACGTGAACGTCGTGGAAGAGATGGCAGACATGCTTTCAGCCTCCCGAAGTTTCCAAACGAATGTAGAAGTGATGAACACAACAAAAACCATGTTGCAGCGTGTTCTGACGCTCGGTCAATAATCCCGGGAGGCGAAAATGAGTGGAGTGAATTCAGCAACCAGTGTTTCGGATTTGATTCCCCAGCATGTCGTGCAGCGGGAGAACAATACGCCTTCACAGGAGTTGGGAAAGAACGAGTTTATGGAGCTCATGCTGGCTCAAATGAACAACCAAAGCCCGCTGGAACCTCAGGATAATGGCGACTTTATCGCTCAATTGGCTCAGTTCAGTTCATTGGAAGAAATGCAGAACATGAGTTCCACCATTGATTCAGCTGTCGCCCAGTTCCGCTCTACCCAGGCGCTCCAGGCGTCTGCACTGGTTGGGCGGTCTGTATTGGTGAAGTCGTCAACAGGACCGATGCTGCCCGATGGGACGATAAAAGGCGCTGTGGATGTACCGGCGAGTACATCAAACCTGCGAATCAATGTCATGAACGAAACCGGAGAGCTGGTGAAGCAGATTGAGCTGGGGCAACAGTTTGCCGGTCAAGTGAGTTTTACGTGGGATGGGCTGAATATGTATGGTCAGCCGATGCCGCATGGTCGCTATACCTTTAATGCAGAGGCGAGTTATGGCTCAGGCTCTGAACAGCTGGAAACGATGATTGGTACGAATGTCGACAGCGTTTCTATTGGAAGTGGTGGTGATGTAACGCTGAATCTTGCTGGCGTTGGTGCAATGCCACTCAGTGAAGTTCGTCAGATTAATTAAAACAAGAGGTGTGCTATGCCGTTTAATGTCGCACTGAGTGGTCTGAGCGCCGCGCAAACAGACCTGGAGGTTACCGGGAATAACATCGCCAACGCGAGTACGGTTGGCTTTAAAAAATCCCGGGCTGAGTTTATGGACCTCTACGCAAACAGCTTTCTAAGCGCGTCAGCCAACCCGATAGGGAACGGGGTGAAGGTCGCCAACGTCAGACAGCTGTTTGAACAGGGGAACATAACGTTTACTGAACGCGGCCTGGACATGGCCATTAACGGGAACGGGTTCTTCATGGTGGAAGATAAGGGTGTGACCAAATATACCCGGTCGGGCCAATTCGGGATCGATCTCGATGGATTTGTCGTGAACTCCCAGGGCATGCGCCTGCAGGGGTTTGACGCGACCGATGAAGGGGTGGTGTCTGGTGTACGTGGCGATGTTCAGGTGACCAGCCAGAACCTGGACCCCAGAAGAACAACGCTGGTGGATCCACAGCTCAATCTGGATGCATCGGAAGATGTTTTGGAAGTTCGGGGTCAGAACTTCGCGGCTGACGGTACGCTGGTCGGTGCGATTACTGCCGGCACCACGAACGGATTCCCTTCGGTGGATTTTGTGTTTACCAACTCGGATGGGTCGACGGACACCCTGACCACCACTGCGAACCAGTCTGCAGGCGCTATCGCCGCTGCGATTACCACAAATGTGCCGGATGTGGAAGCATCGGCGGTGACACGAGCCGCCATCCAAACCGCCAACTTCAACCCGGAAGCGGCTGATTCCTTTGCGATCAATGGGGTGACCTTTTCAGGGGGGGATTTGGCGACGGTGAGTGCGCTGGCAGTTGCCATTAATGCGTCCGCCCTCGGTGGGGTTTCTGCCGTGGTGGAAAATGCCGGTTTGGCGTCAGAGCGCTTGTTAATCACGCACAGTCAAGGCGCAGACTTACTCTTTACCTATACTGATGATGGTAACGGTACAGGTGATCTGACCGTAGATGGCCTAGATGGATCGAATACGATTGTGGGAAGTCATGCGTTTCCTGCAGCCGGTGTGACTGCGGTAGTTGGGGGTATCCTCTCCATTATCACCCAGGAAGGGGTGACACTTGACGTGTTTGATACGGGCACGACGACCGCAAACACAGATATCTATAATTCAACCACGGGTGCGCCCTTTCAAGACAATGTATTTGATCCAACGGACCCGGAGACGTATAACCACTCTACCTCCACGACGATTTATGACAGTTTGGGGAACGCGCATGTGTTAACCATGTACTTCGTCAAGCAGGCGGCTTCATCGACCACGGTGTCCAACACTTGGCAAATGCACGCGCTGATCAATGGGCGCGATGTAGGAGACCCGGTGACGGCGGGCGGTGACCCAACGCGGGCTACCTATACGTTGATTTTCGATGAAGATGGTCAACTGCGAACAGACTTATCCGACACGGTTCTCATCTCCAACTGGGCACCCAAAGATTCAGGTGGCCGGGACAACGGTGCCGCTTCACCCATCAATGTGGTGGACGGTGGGGTCCTGCCCATTCCGGATCCGCCAACAAGTTCCAACTTTGAAATTGACTTGTCGGGTACAACGCAGTTCGGGAGCCCTTTTGCGGTGACCAATATGATCCAGAACGGTTTTACCACGGGTCGATTGGTGAATCTCGAAGTCAATGATTCAGGTAACATTTCTGCACAGTATTCTAATGGCGAGTCGGTCGTGCTTGCGCAGATTTCCCTGGCGACGTTTAACGATATCGAGGGGCTGGCTCCTGTGGGTGATTCCGCCTGGGTGGAAACAGCCTCTTCTGGTGATCCGATCATTGGTGCGCCGGGAACCGGCGTATTAGGTACGATTCAGGGAAGTGCGGTGGAAGACTCGAATGTGGACTTATCGGACGAGTTGGTCAACCTGATTATCGCACAGCGCAACTATCAGGCAAATGCCAAAACAATCGAAACGGCAAACACAGTGACACAGACCATTATCAACTTGAGGTAATCATAGATAGCTCGCCTGACCCTGGTTTCGCGAGCATTCGTTTTTATATTACAGTGGTACAGCAATTGCTTTATCTCACATAATCTCTTTTAACGTAGCTGAGGCGACGGTTTCCCGTCGCTGCGCTCTCTACCGGAGTAGAAGGATGGATAAGGCACTTTATATTTCCATGACAGGCGCTAAGCAAAACATGTACTCGCAGCAGGCGCATGCGAACAATCTGGCGAACGTCAATACCGTTGGCTTTAAGCAGGATCTGGCGCAAGCACGATCCATGCCCGTGTTTGGTGACTACTTTCCAACACGCGCCTATGCAATGAGTGAACGGCCGGCGACGGATTTTGAGCAGGGCTCGATGATTGAAACCGGGCGTGATCTGGATATTGCCATCAAGGGGCCGGGCTGGATGAGTGTGGAAGCGGGCGAAGGTGAAGAGGCTTTCACCCGGGATGGTCGCTTATTCGTGGATGCAAATGGTCAGCTTCGAACCGGCAGTGGATTGCCGGTCAACGGCAATGGCGGCCCGATCGTGATTCCGCCAGCGGACAAGGTGGATATCGGTCTGGATGGCACCATTACCATCATCCCTGCCGGAGAAGGGCCGGCAGCACTGGCGGTGATTGATCGAATCAAATTTGTGAATCCTGATCCGTCCACCATCGAAAAGGGGCTGGACGGTCTGATTCACATGAAGCCTAACGAGGCCATTCCGGAAGCGGATGGATTGGTTCGTGTGGAGGCGGGTTTCCTTGAAGGCAGTAATGTCAATGCGGTGGAAGCGATGACGGAAATCATGTCGTTGGCGCGACAATACGAACTCCAGGTAAAAGTAATGCAAACCGCTGACAGCAACAGTGAAGCCGCTTCCAGGCTGTTGCAAATGTCTTAAACAACCGGTTACCTGACCCAATCTCACGTAATCAGGTTGATTCCTACCAAGTGGTGGCTCAGTAATGAGCTGCCATTTTTATTGTCTTTTTTTTAGTCTCTCAATGCCTCTTCTGGCATGCAATATGCTTATCTCCTAGGTAGAGAATACCAGTCATTTTTTTGACTCAGGAGAGTAACCATGCATTCCGCTTTATGGGTAAGTAAAACCGGCCTGAGCGCTCAGGACACCGCATTAACAACGATTTCTAACAACCTGGCTAACGTGAGCACGGTAGGTTTCAAGCGCGACCGCGCAAATTTTCAAGACCTCTTGTATCAGACGAAAAAACAACCCGGTGGGCAATCTTCTGAAAATACAACACTGCCATCAGGCCTTCAGCTTGGGGCCGGGGTGCGCGTCGTCGCGACGCAAAAAGAGTTTACGCAGGGCAACCTGCAGGTGACGGAACAGCCATTGGATGTTGCCATCAACGGACGCGGCTTTTACCAGATTCTGAAGCCGGATGGTTCGATTGGCTACACCCGCGATGGTCAGTTCCATTTAAACTCGGAAGGCACCATCGTGAATGCTGACGGGTTTGCGTTGCAGCCCCAGATCCAGATTCCTGCAAACACCACTTCGGTCACCATTGGCAAAGATGGCTCGGTATCGGTGACTTCGGCGGGGGCAACGACGGCGGTAGCCATCGGAAATATAACGGTCGTGGATTTTATCAATCCTGCCGGGCTGGAGTCTGCCGGAGGAAATCTATTCAATGAAACTGCCAGCAGTGGCGCTCCCGTGGAGGGTACGCCTGGGCTGGATGGCTTTGGCAGTACCGAACAGGGTATGTTGGAAAATTCCAATGTGGAAGTGGTTGAAGAGCTGGTCAACATGATCACGACGCAGCGCGCGTATGAAATGAACTCCAAGGTCGTACAAACGGCAGACAGTATGTTGCAGTACATCACCAACAATCTCTAGGCGTGAACCTCTAGGCCTAGGCGTATTTTTCTAGACGTACAGCGGTCGTTTTACAGCGCCAGAAGCACAGATTCTGGCAAGTGGTCGGATGTGATTGCAGGTTTTTCAGGTGCCTCACGGGGCGGGAGCAGAGAATGAAGTTGAAGCACTATTTCTGTTACAGCGTATTGATGGTAGCGGTCAGTGGCTGTGCTACGGTGGAGCGTCAGCACCCCGTGCCAGGTGATCCGGTGTATCGCCATACGCCACCGGCGCGCCTGGTGTCGCCGGAACCTGTGGATGGTGGCCTGTATCAGGTCAATCGAGGCGGCAGCCTGTATACCGCCCAGACCGCCCATGGTGTGGGCGATATTCTGATGGTGACGCTGCAGGAGCAAACGCAGTCGTCCAAAACCAGTCAAACCAAATTCCAGAAAGACAATGAGACGACCTTCAATGAAGGTAATGTTCTGGGGAGTACCCTGAGCGCGAGCAACCTGAGTATGGCGACGGATGTGACGATGGAGCGGGAGTTCACGGGAAAGGCAGACAGCAGCCAGCAAAACAGGCTGTCCGGGTCCATTGCTGTCACCATTTCGGAAGTGCTGCCCAATGGTTTGCTGCGTATTCAGGGTGAAAAGTGGTTGACGCTTAACCAAGGGGAAGAGTACATCCGTGTGACCGGGCTCATTCGTTCCGCCGATATCAGCGAAAATAATGAAGTGATGTCCACCAAAATAGCTGATGCGCGTATTGCCTATGGTGCGACGGGGGATTTTGATCAGGCCAACCGTATGGGCTGGGCAGGGCGCTTCTTTAACAGCGAGTGGTGGCCATTCTGATGACGCTTGGTGAGATTAACTCCGGCCTGAGTGGAGGTAAAGCAATGAAGGGTGTATCCGTGTCCCATGACGTTAAAAGCGGCTTTGCATCGCAGCGACCATGGGTACTGCGTGAATCCCGGGAAATTGACAGCCGGGTTCTGAGTATTCTGGTTTTGGCAGTGACCGTACTGCTTTTGTTGTTGACGTTTCCTGTTCAGGCAGACCGATTGAAAGACATGGCCTCGGTTGCCGGTGTGCGGGACAATCAACTGATTGGTTATGGCCTCGTGGTAGGGCTGGATGGCAGTGGTGATAAAGCGCCGTTCACGAATCAGACCTTCCGGAACATGATGAACAAGTTTGGTGTCAGTATCCCGGCCGGGAGCGATCCAAAGCTCAAAAATGTGGCGGCGGTCTCCGTGAATGCCACGTTGCCGGCGTTTGCAAAACCCGGGCAACGCATTGATGTGACGGTCAACTCGATTGGCAATGCCAAGAGTTTACGTGGCGGCACGTTGCTGATGGCACCGTTGAAAGGCGCGGACGGTCGGGTTTATGCCGTCGCCCAGGGAAACCTGGTAGTGGGGGGATTCGGTATCAACGGTGCGGATGGCTCAAAAATCACGGTGAATGTCCCTGTCGTCGGGCGGATTCCCAATGGCGCGACGGTGGAACAGTCTGCCCCGAATGCCTTTCACAAAGGAGATTCGCTGACCTTTAATCTTAATCAGCCGGATTTTACCACCGCAAAACGCGTGGCCGAAAAAATCAATAATTTGCTGGGGCCGGATACTGCTATGGCACTGGATGCGGCGTCGGTACAGGTAAAAGCGCCTCGGGAAGCATCCCAGCGGGTGAGCTTTCTCTCGATTCTTGAAAACCTGGAGGTGGAACCGGGGGAGGAAGCCGCAAAAATTATCGTGAACAGCCGAACAGGTACCATTGTCGTTGGCCGTAATGTCAAAGTACTGCCTGCTGCCGTGACACACGGCAATCTGGTGGTCACCATCTCAAACACCACCGATGTGAGTCAACCCAGTCCGTTTGGTGAGGGCCAAACCGTGGTGGTACCCCAGTCGGACATAGACGTGAACCAGGAGCCTGCCCGGGCATTCAAATTTGGTGCGGCTACGACGCTGAACGAGGTGGTGGAAGCCATTAACCGGATTGGGGCGGCACCCGGCGATATCATGGCGATATTGGAAGCATTGAAACAGGCTGGCGCGATCAAAGGCGAGTTGATTGTTATCTAACAGGACGCGTGGAGACGACTATGAACATTCAAAGAGATCCCTTCCAATCGGCAGGCGTGTACACGGATATTCATAATCTGAACAACATCAAAACGCAGGCGAAAGAGGATGAATCTGGCGCGTTGAAAGAGGTCGCCCGTCAGTTCGAGTCCATGTTTGTTTCCATGATGATGAAAAGCATGCGAGACGCCAACAAAGTCTTCGAGGAAGGTAACTTTCTTAAAAGCAATGAGAGTGAATTTTATCAGCAGATGTTTGACAGTCAGCTGGCATTATCCCTGTCGCAAGGCGAAGGTATTGGTCTTGCGGAATCACTGTATCGTCAAATGTCTGCCAATTATGGCATAGATCAGAACGTTGACATCCCGCCGGGAGCGAAGACCTCCATTCAGGACTACCCGCGCACGGAACGGGCCCAGAGAGCCGTCCGCATGATCGATGCGATGGTTGAAATTGACCGTTTGGTAGGAACGCAAAACACTGCGCCGGAAACGGCCGCTCCCGCGGCCAATGTGGTGAATAGTCATTGGGAGAGCATACTGGCTTCGGCGGAACAAAAACTGGCAAATGAAGAACGAAGCGCCTCGCCGGCAGTGATCCCCCAGGTGAACCTGCCGACCACGTTCGAGTCCCCGGAAGCCTTTGTCAGCGCGCTTTTCCCGATCGCTCAGAAAGTACAGGATGACACCGGACTGGATGCACGATTCATGTTGGCTCAATCCGCGCTGGAGACGGGGTGGGGCAAACACATGATCACCGGCGATGCAGCCGAACCGAGTTACAACTTGTTTGGTATCAAAGCGGATCACCGCTGGCAAGGCGAACAAGTCAATATTGTGACAACGGAATATCGTGACAACACGGCGATGAAAGAACGAGCCGCCTTTCGGGCGTATGACAATTATGAACAGAGCTTTCGGGATTATGTCGCGTTTTTGAAAGAGAACCCGCGATACAAAGAGGCTACTCAACTCTTTTCCCAACCGGCAGACTTGGCTGTGGAACTGCAAAACGCCGGATACGCTACGGATCCCCGCTACAGTGAAAAAATTCAGCGGATATTCAACAGCGACTTGCTGAAGTCGGCCATTAAGAATCACCAGGGGTAAGCATGGTGGATCTTAATACCGCATCAGAGCAGATTGAGGAGGGCCCACCATGGCTGGCTTGATCGGCATCGGATTAACCGGGCTCAAGTCGCACCAGTCTGCGTTGAATACTACCGGTAACAACGTCACCAATACGAATACGCCGGGATACAGTCGGCAAGAGGTGATCTTCGAGACCAATCCATCGCAGTTTGTTGGCTACGGCTACCAGGGTGCGGGCGTCAACATTTCCGATATTCAACGTATCAGTGATCAATTTCTGATTGATCAGTATCGGGCAGATACGACGGTGTACAACTATCAGGATTCCTTTGTCAGCCACATCAACGTGCTGGACAACTTGTTGGCAGATGTCACGACCGGCCTCTCACCCGCGATGAGTAATTTTTTCAAGGCGTTACAGGGTGGCTCGGACGACCCGACTTCGATTCCTGAGCGGCAGCTGATTCTCAGCCAGTCTGAAGGGTTGGTTACCCGATTTAACTCTCTCTACGCACGTTTACAGGACCAGGAAGTAATCATTGGGCAGGAAATGTCTGCTCATGTATCCACCATAAACAGTCTGGCATCGGGTATCGCTGAATTGAATCATGCGATCACTCTGGCCAGTGGTGGAGGTGGTGGTAGTTTGCCCAATGATTTGCTCGATCAGCGCGATGAAAAGCTGCGTGAACTGGGTGAGCTGGTACAGGTCAACGTGATTCAGCGCGGTGATCGTCAGGTGGATGTCATTATCGGCAACGGTGAAGCGCTGGTGGTGGGCAATGTGAGCAATCAATTGACCATCGAGCAAAGTACCATGGATCCATCCCAGCGGGATATCGCTATCATTGATCCGGACGGGAGATCGCGCGTGATCACGCAAACCATCGCCGGGGGCAAGCTCGGTGGTATCATTGAGTTTCGGGATGGCGTGCTGCGCGAAACGACCAATGCCATGGGGCGTTTAGGGATAGTCTTGGCGGACTCCATTAATGAGCAGCATCGTCTGGGTATGGATCTGGAGGGGCATCTCGGCGGTAACTTTTTCGCGGATGTGAATAGCGACCTTTCAGCAACCAGCCGTTTTGTCAGCAATGACAACAATGTGCTGCCCCTTGATCGTGTGGGGCGTGTGGACATTATCGACACCACTCAGTTAACCACCGATGACTATGTACTCGAATTCAAAGGGCCTACCAATCAGGATTATGTGCTGAGCCGCTTGTCGACGGGGGATACGGTGCGGGCCGGCACCTTACCTGGCTACTTTCCCGCGGAAATTGAAGTGGAAGGCTTCCGGATTACTCTGCAATCCGGCAGTTTCCAACAGGGGGATGAATTTCTGATTCAACCCACTCGCTATGGGGCGCGAGATTTTGATCTTTTTGTTGATCGTGTTGAAGAGATTGCGTTGGCTGCACCCATTCGAACAGACGCGAGTCTGGGCAACATTGGTAATGCGGTAATCAGCCCGGGGACCATGCTGGATGTGGAAAGCCCACTGACCAATCAGACACTGCCTGCTTTCCAGGTTCCGGATACGTTGAGCCCGCCGATGGTTGTGCGCTTTTTAACAGACGATGTGTATGAGGTGCTGGACGGTTCTGATCCGGCTAATCTGGTGCCATTGTCCCCACCGTTGGCTAACCAGCACTATGTGTCGGGTCTTCAAAACCAGTTGTTTTCAGATGATCCCGGGCAGATGTACATCAACGCCGCAGGCACGACAGTGGCACAAATTCCGGCACCAGGCGGCGGGCCGTTCAACAATGGGTATGGCGCACAAACCTTTACAGTTAACGCACGTGATCCGGATACCGGGGTGGTGACCACCACTGCGGTGAACCTGAATGCCAATGAAAGTGCCCGCACAATGGCGAACACGTTAAACCAGATTCAAGGGGTCAGTGCAAATGCATGGTCCGAAGTGCGCATCGAGAATTTTACTGGCGCAACCATGGGGCTCACGATCAACGGAGAAGCCATCACCGTGGCACCACCGGCACTCTATGATCCTGATAATGTCGCGGCTGCCATCAATGCAAACTCAAACTTACAAGACCTCGACATGGTGGCCATCAGCGACGGTGTGAGTGTACGCGTGCGATCCACGACCGGATATGACATCGTCGTCCAGGTGACCGGCGGGGTGGGGGACAGTGTGGATCTGGTGACAAACAATGCCGGCCCGACAACCGTCAATGCCGGGCAGGGTAGTGCCATCGGCGGGTATCTGGATGTCCACCTGGGGAACGGTTTATCTGTCATTGCGAGTAACAACAGTGTATTCAACGTCACACCGTCCCTGCAGCAAAGCTATATGGGATTTCTCGTGAATATCTCAGGTGAACCGCAGGCAGGGGACCGGTTTACCATTGGCTACAACACGGGAGGCATCTCGGACAATCGAAATGGGCTTGCCCTGGTCGGTCTGGAGAGTCTGGGTATTATTGGCGGAGGTGTGAATACCTACAATGACGGTTATTCCCAGATGGTGGAGAAGATTGGCACCATCACAAATCAACGAACCATCGATCGGGACTCAAGTCAGGCATTATTATTGCAGTCAGAAAATGCATGGCATGAAGTTTCCGGTGTCAACCTGGATGAAGAAGCGGGTCGGTTGATCCAGTTCCAGGCGGCCTACAATGCGTCGGCACAAGTGGTGTCGATTGCCCGGGAAATCTTCAATACGCTATTGCAGTCATTTTAACGGGTTGGCTACACAGCTTTCAGGGTTCTGGCGATGAGAATTTCCACATCACAATTGTTTAACCGCAGTCTGAATAATATTCAGGAAGTAAACTCCGCACTGCAGAACACACAGCTGCAGCTGTCCAGTGGAAAGAAGGTGCAAACACCTTCCGATGACCCGGTGGCTGCCACGCGCATCCTTCAGATCAACCAGGATCTGGAAGTCGTCGAGCAATATCAACGCAACATCGACTTGCTCGAAAACCGTCTGAGACAGGAAGACGATTTGCTGGGTGGTATTAATGATATCATCATCCGGGTGCGTGAACTGACCATTCAAGCCGGTGATGGCTCCCAAAACAAGGATGACAAACTGTTCCTGGCATCGGAAATCAAAGAACGGCTCAGCCAGTTAGCGGGTATGATGAACTCTCAGGATCCCAGTGGAGAGTTTGTATTTGCCGGGTTTCAGGGGGGGACGAAACCTTTTCAGCTCAATGAATCGGGTCAATATGAGTACCGAGGCGATGAAGGTCAAAGGAACCTGCAGATCGACACCAGTGTAATCATTCCGTCCAGTGATAACGGAAAAACGGTTTTTGTGGATATTCCTGCCGCGCAAAACACATTTTTTACTGCGGTGAATCCCAATAACATCGCCGATCCACCGTCCATCATCACCACCGGCGAAATTGTTGATCAGGTGGAATATGACGCGTTTTATCCGCAAGACATGAAAATTCAGTTTAATGCGGTCACCGCTATTGTTCCCAATGGGCCCAATTTTTCGATTATTGAGCCCACCACAGGAAAAATCCTCTTTAATCCACAGCCCTACAATTCGGGACAGCCGATTCTGGCCCATGGTGTGAAATTCGAAATTATCGGTGCGCCATCACCTGGCGATACGTTTTTTGTGGAGTCTACCAGGAAGCAGTCGTTGCTCACGACGGTTGAGAAACTGATTTACGGCCTGGAGAATTATCAAGACAATTCGACAGGGCGGCAAATTCTTACCGGTGTGTTGGATGATACCCTGGCAAACCTGGACAACGCGCAAACCGCTATTCTGGAAACCCGAGGTAAAATTGGTGCCCGACTCAACACCGTAGAAACCACACGGGAAATGCATTTCGACGTGGAGTTACTGACCAAAGAGATTCTCTCGGAGCTGCAGGACGTGGATTTTGCCGAGGCAAGCAGTCAGCTCAGCCTTGAAAGCACCATTCTGGAAGCCGCTTTTTCCAGCTTTTCACGTATCGCCAATTTGAGTTTGTTTGACCGACTTTAATGCGGTGATCCAGGCATTTCAGGATGATCTGATGGCCGGGCAGGGAGTGAGCAAGGGAGAATTGGGTAAAAAATCTGCAAATTAAACTTTTCTCTGCCTTGACCTCCCTCGTTTTTGCGTTTTAATTAATCAGAGGTCTGGTATGCACGCCGTACCAATCGGCGCCTTCTCCTTATATCAGGCTGCGCAAAAATAAAGCCAATCAGCAGCGGGACTCATTATGGGTATTACTTTATTCACTGATGGTGATCGAAAGTACTATCGCGTTACCAAGGCCTGGAACGGTAAAGAACACCAGGTCTATGTTCGTATCGGGAAAAGCGACAAAAAAGCGCTGAAAGAAGCTGAGAAGGTGGATTCAGACCTGGAGCAGCGGCGCAAGGCATTTCATGAAAGTCAGAAACTGTCCGGGGAAGGATTAGTCCACGAAGATGGTAAAATCATTGGTCTGCAACTTCAGACGCGTGTACGCGAAGGCCGAAAGCCATGCACGGAGTTTAAAATCCGGATCAAAGAGCCCAAAAAACCTGCCCGATTTAAGTCGGTCTCTGTTAATGCTTACGGCCTGGAAGCGGCGTTTAAAGAAGCGTTGAAAAAAATCTGTGAATTGAGAGACATCACACCCTCTGGCATCGCCTACGAAAAATTACTGGCAACCTATGTAAAATATGAGGAAGAGTATGCCAGTTTGAATGGGGAAAGCGCGGTGGCTGGCGCAGCGCCTAAGGCGGCTGCGGTAAAAGCAGATGACGATAAAAATGCCGGGTTCCTGGATCAGTTAAAGGGCTCGTTACAGGATTTTTTACGCAACCGTACCGTCCCTGGCCGCAAGAAATAACCGCTGTCACTGGCTGAAAATATCGGTAACCGAGCCAACAAGGCCCTTGAGCCTTCGTCCGTAATATTTCATAATCCTTTGCTCATCCCATGACCGAGCAGGTGCTTGGTGGTGGGATTTCTGTGTCTGTTCACACCCACAAGGTTGTCATCGTAAACAGGAACACAGTACAAGGAAGCACAATAACAACGTGAAAATGAAACCCCGAGAAGAACTATGTCCCAGTCAGATATCATCACCTTTTCAAAGGTAGCGAAGAAATTGCCAGGCTTTCTGAAAGGCCTGCCTGGCACCATCAAAGGCGTTAAGCTGAGTAAACTTACAGATCCAACGAAGCCTGTCGGGCTTGGTTTGTGTCTGGAGCAGGCGGCACAGAAAAACCCCCACGGCCCGGCCATCATCTATGAAGACCGATTCCTGTCGTATGCGCAGTTCAACGCATGGGTTAACCAGATCGCCTATTTCCTGATGGAACAGGGCGTCCGAAAGGGCGATGCCGTCGCCATCCTGGTGGAAAACAGGCCGGAACTACTGGCTGCTGTTTCAGCCTGTGCAAAAATTGGTGCGGTAAACGCGCTGATCAACACCTCTCAGAAAGGCAAAGTGCTGGTGCATAGCATCAACCTCGTTGAGCCCAAGGCTGCCATTGTGGGTGAGGAATTGCTGGAAGGGTATCAGGAAGTGGAAGATCAACTCCACGTACCTCACGAAAGACGTTATTACCTGGCAGATGCCGATACATTGCATACCAGTGGAAAAGCGCCTGAGGGCTGGATCAATCTGGCGGATAAGATCAAAGCCATGAAAACGACCAACCCCCACACCACCGGTCATATCTTCCTCGAAGATCCCTGCTTCTATATCTACACTTCCGGGACAACCGGACTGCCCAAGGCAGTTATCTTTAATCACGGGCGCTTCATGAAAGCCTATGGCGCTTTCGGCTACGGTGCCGTGCGTCTGAAAAGTACAGACCGAATGTATGTGACTCTCCCGTTCTATCATGCTACGGCCATGGCCGTGTGTTGGGGCTCCGTCCTGGCGGGCAATGCCGGGCTGATCATGGCCAGAAGATTCAGTGCCTCAAAATTCTGGGAAGACATTCGCAAGCACGATGCCACAGCCTTCGGCTACGTAGGCGAACTCTGCCGTTACTTGATGGACAAACCCGCACAGCCCAACGATCGTGATAACAAGATACGAGTGATCGTGGGTAACGGACTGCGCCCCTCCATCTGGCGCCAGTTCAAAGACCGGTTTGGCATTGAAACGGTCATGGAACTGTACGGCTCCAGTGAAGGTAATATTGGTTTTACCAATATCTTCAATTTCGATAACACCGTGGGCATTTCTCCCTTTCCCTATGCCATCGTGAAATACGACAAAGAGGCGGAAGCACCTGTGCGAGATAGCCAGGGGCACCTCATCCGAGCGGACAAAGGAGAGCCAGGACTGCTAATCGGCGAGATTACCCCAAAAACACCATTCCACGGGTACACAGATCCGGAGAAAACCGAAAAATGTATCTTGCGCAACGTGTTCAAGCCCGGCGATTCCTGGTTTGATACCGGGGATATGATGCGTGATCTCGGCTTTAAACATGCACAGTTTGTCGACCGCCTGGGTGATACCTTCCGGTGGAAAGGCGAAAACGTTTCCACGACCGAAGTGGAGCATATTGTAGATGGGTATGACCACGTGAGTGAAACTGTGGTGTATGGTGTTGAGATTCCGAATACCAACGGGCGGGCCGGTATGGCATCCATTCGCTTTGATATCGACCACACTCAGTTTGATTTCAAAAAATTCCTGGCGCACCTGAAGACCGAGCTCCCGCATTATGCGATCCCGGTGTTTATTCGTGTGAGTGCGGGGATGGAAACGACAGGTACCTTCAAACATAAAAAAGCGCCGCTCAAAGACGCAGGATTTGATTTGGCCAAGCAGGACAACCCCGTCTACGTCTGGTTACCCGGCACAGATGACTACACGCAGGTCACACCGGAACTTCAGAGTAAAATTGAGTCTGGCGAGTTCCGGTATTGACCCTGTAAGCTTACTGTTTGGAAGGGGCCTCTGGCCCCTTTTTTGTTTCGATACCCGCCGTGATAGCGATCTCGAATACAGGAGCTAACCGGGGGGCCAGCACGTGCTCGCTGCACAAGTACTTCATGTTGTTGTACTGATTGGTGGTGTAGGCGGTGTTTGGTCGCTGGGCCAGTCCGGTGAGCGTTTTCTGTATGAGGGTGGTAAATTCATCCGACGCGAGAGTGCGTTCTGTCTCTCCATGACCACAGTGAAGTGCGATCTGAGCCAAGCCATAGCCGGCCTCCCACGGGGCGAGCTCGAACGCCTTCTCCAGTGCTGCCTGAGCTGTGTGTGGATCCTTCTGGTTCAAGTAAAAAAACTCGGCAGTTTGCGCCCAGACGCGGGGGGACTGTGCGTTCACCTGCTGCCAGTGTGCCAGCAGTTGCTCAGTGGATTGCCAGTGCTGAACACGGTTCATCGTCAGAATATAGGGCACGGTAAATACAAACATAAAAACCAGAAAGCCTTTGAACCAAGCCGAAAAATCCACCCGGGTCAATTGGCTGCCTGCCCAGTAAAGAAGTCCAAAAGCGAGTCCCATGTAGGGGAGATAGTTACGGTGTTCAAACACCAATTCCAGCGGAATCACCGTAGACTCCATGGCGTGTCCTGCCAGAAACCAGAGTATGGCAAAACTCAGCCAGGGTGCTTTTTTTCTGGCGAGTAACCAACCACACAAGCCCAGTATCAGCAGCCAGCCACTGGCGGTAAGGATTAATTGAACCGATGGCCAGACTGCAAGTGGGTAAGTGTCATGCAAAAAAATTAGCCGATGATTCACCGGGTATGCAAACCAACTGACGTACTCCCACAGGATGGGGAGCTGAGTCAGAAACCGAGTCAAGAGTGTGTAGCCCCGGTTTGATAGCATGGACGCGTCGGACGTTGTGAGCACGATGTGGGCTAGTCCAGAAAGTAACAGCACCGGGCCAGCACTGATCAGCGCGACATAACCACGCCGGATCACTCGCGGCGTTGGTGAGGGGAAGGCAAACCGAAAAAAGGCAATTTCAATCACAAAACAGAGTACTGGCAACAAAACACCATTTTCTTTGCTTCCATAGGCGAGGGCAGTGAAGAGGGTGATGCAGATAATACCGCCAACCATGCCTCGGCCAGATGTTTTGAGCTGATTCCGGAAATGGATAAATCCCAATACGCCCATCAGCGTGAAGCACGCGGACAAACTGGTCATGCGTTGCACTGAATACAGCACCGTGCTGACCATAAGGGGGTGCCACAGCCAAAATACGGCGACAACTGGCGGTAACCAGCGGTGCAAGGACGTTGGAATCGGTTTTCGCGGCGAGTCCATCAACTTGAGCAGCTGGGACGTCAGCAGAGCCAGAAGTATTCCGGTGAATAAATGAATGAACAGATTTGCCTGTTTTATCTGCCTGCGGTAGGGTGTGTCGTCAGCGGGATACACATTCGGTAACCCACGCCATTCGACGGGTAGAGACCAATAGTAGTCGAGAGCAAACGATAGGAAACTGATGGGGCGGCTCAGTCGGTCAGATTCTGACACCTGCATTGACCGGGCAGCCTGGTCGAATGAGTCGATGGACAGGATGGTCAACCGAGTGCCCGGGTTTTGTACGATGTTGGGTTGATCATCCAGGAGCCAGGGCCCTGAGAACGCGGTGGCGTAAAGTGTATAGGTCAGAACCAGGGCAATACCAAACGTCAGTGCAGGAAGGAGCGATCGAAGGGAGTGCTTCGCAGAAGAGGGTGAGTCAGCCATTGAAATCCGTGGGTTGTTTTATCGAAGCCAGCCATTTTGCAGTACTCTCTGAAAGGGCACCATCCATTTTTCAGAAAATTGAGTTCCAGTGTTGCGGCTTAACTCCACAATGGCCCGTGCCATCGGTCGTCGAGTGAGTGTCAATGCCGTCAAACCATGTGAAATGGACTCAAAAGCATGCACAATGGCCATCATACTTGCGCCAGGGGAGATGTTCGTTTCTGTCAGTTTATTGGGGTAGCCCTCACCATTACTGAACTCATGATGCTGGAGTAGAATCTGTCTGGCGATGTCAAACCGCCCCAAGTGTTCCAGCAGGCTGTACCCCACATCGATGTGGTGTCGCATCCGGGTTTGTTCGTCACGGTTGAGCTTGCCGGATTTGTTCAGGATGGTCAGCGGCGTGTATGCCATTGCAATATCATGGGCAAGCAATGCGGCAACCAGTTCCTCATTCTGAATCCCTGAATTTGCCGCTTTGTTAAATTCAAGCATCAATCGAATCAAGCGCTCTGTTCTTCCATGCCAGAACTGGGCGCGGTGTTCTGCCAACTTCGCCTGTTCGAATAAAAAAGCCAGGTCTTCGTCCTGTAGAATATTGATCCAGGATTCGTCCAGGGCCGGAGCGATCTCGGTGACGTCTGTTTTGAGTTCCGTAATTTGCGTGGCCGGATCGAGCAAGAAGGTGGTTCGCGAGAGAATGTCTTGCCGCTCTGCGTAATCGGCGTCGGATAACGATCGAATCAGCGCCGTGACTTCGGTAATGAGTTCTTCGTCCCATTCTGCTGTCAAGGACTCATAACAGTCCTGAATAAATCCTTTGACCTGGTCCAGCAGCAATAAGGTCACATCCCCCACATGGCTCGTGAAGGGAATTTTTTTCTGTCGTACCAGGTCCAGAACATCTTCCAGTGCCTGCATGACCCCAATCATGGGCGTGATACCAACAATGGCGAGATTGCCTTTGGTAGTGTGCACGGAGCGAAACAGCGCACGCAGGTGCGACTCATTGCCTGGATCGCTTTCCAGATCAAGAATACTGTTCTCGCTGGTGCCTACGGCTTCTTTGAACTCCTCCAGTAAATCATCCAGTAGTGCCAGACGATCCGTTGGATAGTTGAAGATGGCCATCATTTATTCCAATGCCTGGTAAAATTAGTACTTTCAGTATAGCCATGAATGGCAAAACACCACGGCGCTTAGCCACGTTGAGGGTAAAAAAAGCTGAACTCGGTGAGGATTTCATCAATCAGCGCATGAATTTCAAAAAAAAATGACATTTGACCAATAAATCACCTGATTTTTTCTATGAAAATGCTGTAAACTTGCGCGCGGATTTGATCCTTTACTATCGGGAAGAGCAATGTCTGACTTAAGCAAATATAGAAACATAGGTATTTTCGCGCACGTAGACGCGGGAAAAACAACTACGACTGAACGAATTCTTAAACTCACTGGTAAAATCCATAAAACCGGTGAGGTGCATGACGGTGCGGCAACAACTGACTTTATGGCACAGGAGCAGGAGCGTGGTATCACTATCCAGTCTGCTGCGACAACCTGTTTCTGGAACGATCACCGTTTGAACATCATCGACACCCCTGGGCACGTTGACTTTACCGTTGAAGTATATCGCTCGCTGAAGGTGCTTGATGGTGGTGTGGGTGTATTCTGTGGCTCCGGTGGTGTAGAGCCTCAGTCTGAAACCAACTGGCGTTACGCGAACGACTCAGAAGTTGCCCGTATTATCTTCGTAAACAAACTGGATCGAATGGGTGCGGACTTCTACCGTGTGGTAGATCAGGTGAAGAACGTTCTGGGTGCTAACCCCTTGGTAATGACCCTGCCAATTGGTACGGAAGATGATTTCGTCGGCGTGGTTGATTTGCTGACCCAGAAAGCCTATGTGTGGGATGATACCGGCCTGCCTGAAAACTATGAAGTCAAAGATATCCCGGAAGATATGGTGGATGATGTTGCAGCATACCGCGAGCAGCTGATTGAAACCGCTGTGGAACAGGATGATGACCTGATGATGGCTTACATGGATGGTGAAGAGCCCTCCATCGAAGATCTGAAGCGGTGCATCCGCAAGGGTACGATTAAGCTGGACTTCTTCCCGACGTTCTGTGGATCTGCGTTCAAGAACAAAGGGATTCAGCTGGTGCTGGATGCCGTTGTTGATTATCTGCCGAATCCGACCGAAGTTGATCCCCAGCCTTTGACAGACGAAGAAGGTAACGAAACGGGTCAAGTTGCCACAGTTTCTGTTGATGAACCATTCCGCGCCTTGGCGTTCAAAATCATGGATGACCGTTTTGGTGCGTTGACCTTTATCCGGGTCTATTCCGGTAAGCTGGAAAAAGGCATGACCGTTCTTAATTCCTTCACCGGTAAAACAGAGCGTATCGGCCGTATGGTGGAAATGCATGCTAACGACCGTAATGAAATCTCAACTGCGCAAGCGGGTGACATTCTTGCGGTTATCGGTATGAAGAACGTACAAACCGGTCACACTCTGTGTGATGTTGATCACCCCTGTACGCTGGAACCGATGGTATTCCCGGATCCCGTGATTTCCATTGCGGTAACACCGAAGGATAAAGGTGGTTCCGAGAAGATGGGTATTGCGATCGGTAAATTGGTTGCTGAAGATCCGTCCTTCCAGGTTGAGTCGGATGAAGAAACCGGTGATACCATCCTGAAGGGAATGGGTGAATTGCACCTGGACATCAAAGTAGACATCCTGAAGCGTACTTACGGCGTTGAATTGAACGTAGGCAAGCCTCAGGTGGCTTACCGTGAAACCATCACCAAAGCGATTGAAGACAGCTACACGCACAAGAAGCAGTCTGGTGGTTCAGGGCAGTTTGGTAAGATCGATTACCGTATCCGTCCTGGGGAGCCCGGTTCCGGATATACGTTCACTTCCTCGGTTGTGGGTGGTAACGTTCCCAAGGAATTCTGGCCTGCAGTAGATAAAGGCTTCAAGCTGATGATGGCTGAAGGCCCGCTGGCTGGCTTCCCTGTGCTGGATGTTGAAGTTGAGCTGTACGACGGTTCTTTCCACGCGGTTGACTCCTCAGCGATCGCGTTTGAGATCGCTGCAAAGGGTGCATACCGTCAGTCTATGCCCAAGGCTGGTCCTCAGTTGCTTGAGCCGATCATGAAGGTAGACGTGTTTACACCGGAAGATCACGTAGGTGATGTAATCGGCGACTTGAACCGTCGTCGTGGCATGATTAAAGATCAGGAAGCCGGCGTGACAGGTGTGCGCATCAAAGCAGACGTACCTCTGGCAGAAATGTTTGGCTACATCGGCCATCTGCGTACAATGACTTCTGGTCGTGGTCAGTTCTCTATGGAGTTCTCGCACTACATGCCTTGTCCACAAAACGTGGCAGACGAAGTTATTGCAGCAGTAAAAGAGAAGAAAGCAGCGAAGTAATCTTTCTTTGCTGAAAAAAACCGGGCGGAGACGTCCGGTTTTTTTATGTCTTTTTTCTGTGTCTTTTTCCTGCAGCTTTCGTTTTCTGGAGAGCTGAAATGGATGCTGCTGAAAGCGATGTGTTGCAAAATGAGAAAAGCGGACTAAAAATGGCCGTTTGGAAGTTGGTGTTCTGGTGAAGTACGAACTTGTTGCGAGTGCTTTATGCGTGAGGCGCGTTGGGGTTATTGGCTTGCATTCACGGTCGGCGGGACAATGCTCGGAAATCAGATGTTTGAAAGGAGAAACGCGAATGAGTTTTAAAGGTGGTACCAGAGGGCGGACTCGAACCGCCACGCCTGTTAGGGCATCGGATTTTGAATCCGACGTGTCTACCAATTTCACCACTCTGGCATAGCTGATGTAAACAATCTGTCTGACTGCTACAGGCTGCGTATTATATGGAATTCTCCAGACACGTCAACACTCTTGTTCAACAATTCTCGAAATGCAGCAAAAACGCCGGGAAGGCAGAGAATCCTGGTTGTTCGCTAGAAAAAAAGGCCAATTTTAGGTAGATTATGCGGTTTATTTTTCCGGTGGCTTTTTCATGCGTGTTTCAGATTTTGACTATGTTTTGCCTGATGAGTTGATTGCAACACATCCAGCACCCGAGCGCACAGGAAGCCGCCTGTTGACACTGGATCGGTCGACCGGTCAAATCGCCGACAAATTGTTTCCGGAGCTGTTGTCTCTTCTCACGAAGGATGATCTGCTGGTGTTTAACAATACGCGCGTGGTACCCGCTCGCCTCCACGGGGCAAAGTCAACGGGTGGGAAAGTCGAAATTCTTATTGAGCGCATATTGGGGAGTCAAACTGCTTTGGCTCATATCAAGGCTTCCAAAGCGCCTAAGCCCGGATCACGAATCCTGTTGGAGCATGGTTTTCAGATCGATGTCACCGGGCGTTCCGAGGCGCTTTTTGAAATCAAGTCCACTGAAGAGCCTCTGGCGGACATTCTGAAACAGGTGGGCCATATGCCGCTTCCTCCCTATATTCGTCGCGAGGATACGGAGGAAGATAAAGAGCGATACCAGACCATTTATGGCGCAGTGGAAGGTGCGGTCGCGGCACCGACGGCCGGGCTGCATTTTGATCAGATACTGCTTGACCGGATACAGAGTGCAGGCATTGATACGGCAACGGTGACGCTACACGTCGGTGCCGGGACGTTTCAGCCCGTTCGGGCCGAGTGCATATCAGAGCACAAGATGCACTCCGAGTGGATCGAAGTGTCGGAATCCGTCTGTGAGAAAGTGGCAGCGGCGAAAGCCCGGGGGGGAAGGGTCATCGCCGTTGGAACCACCTCTGTGAGGAGCCTGGAGGCCGCGAATCGTCAATCCTACACGGGCGACACAGATATCTTTATATACCCTGGTTACGTATTCAACACGGTGGATGCGATGATCACCAACTTCCACCTGCCTAAATCAACCCTCTTGATGCTTGTGAGTGCGTTTGCGGGTAAGGAAAAAATTGAATGCGCGTATCATCATGCGATACGTCAGGCGTACCGTTTTTTCAGTTATGGCGATGCCATGTTTATTTATTAAGAAGGCATTAGCAGCAAACAGATAACCCCAGTGGTGGAGAATAATTTGAACCGGCAATGTAGTATGAATTTCTGTCTGACACATACGGATGGCCAAGCGCGCCGTGGACAAGTCAGCTTTCCCCGTGGCACCATTCAAACCCCTGCGTTCATGCCGGTTGGAACATATGGGACCGTAAAAGGGATGTTGCCCAAAGATATTCTGGAAACAGGGGCAGAGATAATTCTCGGAAACACCTTTCATTTGATGTTGAGGCCCGGTACAGAAGTCGTCAAAGCACATGGTGATTTGCATGATTTCATGCAGTGGGAAAAGCCCATTCTCACGGATTCTGGTGGCTTTCAAGTGTTTAGTCTTGGGGATCTCCGGAAGATTACGGAACATGGTGTGAAGTTTCGTTCACCGATTGATGGTTCTTTGGTCGAGCTGACGCCTGAAATTTCTATGGAAGTCCAGCGTGCATTGGGCTCCGATATTGTCATGATTTTTGATGAGTGCACACCTTATCCGGCAACGGAAGAGGAAGCGGAGTCCTCCATGGCTCTCTCGCTGCGCTGGGCCGCGAGAAGCAAGCAGGCGCACGGTGATAATCCGTCGGCTTTGTTTGGCATTATCCAGGGGGGGATGTATAACCATCTCCGAAGCGTATCGCTCAAAGGATTGCTGGATATCGGGTTTGATGGGTACGCGATTGGTGGATTATCCGTCGGTGAGCCCAAAGAAGAAATGCTTAAAGTGCTCAATCACATCACCCGCGAAATGCCGCGGGACGCGCCGCGCTACCTGATGGGCGTGGGAAAACCCGAGGATATCGTAGAAGCGGTCCTGCGGGGTGTGGATATGTTTGATTGTGTGATGCCAACCCGTAACGCGCGAAACGGGCACCTTTTTACTTCTTCGGGTGTGATCAAAATCCGTAATGCCACGCACAAGGCGTCCACCTTGCCATTAGATGAAAAATGCAGTTGTTACACTTGTAAAAACTTTTCCCGGTCTTATTTACATCATTTGGATCGATGTGGGGAAATCCTCGGAGCGCAGTTAAACACCATTCACAACCTGCATTACTACCAGACCGTGATGCAAGGTTTGCGAAGCGCGATTGAACAGGGTACATTGAGCGCCTTTGTGGCTGCCTTCTATGAGGGTATCGGTAAAGAGCGTCCTGCAGATTCTGTGATCTGATACCGAAATTTATAATTCATGATCGAATAAACGCTTTTATTTTTAATGACATATCTGGAGAAAGTAATGAAATATCTGAACTTGGTACTGTTTGGCTTGTTTGGCGTGGCGCCGACGTTGGCACTGGCAAATGCGCCTCAGCCAGAGGGCCCCGGTGCGCTCTTTAATATTCTGTTCTTCGGTGGGTTCATTCTGATTTTTTATTTTCTGATGTGGCGACCACAGGCAAAACGCGCTAAAGAGCACAAAGAGCTGATGGCTGGATTGGGTAAAGGTGATGAAGTGATTACCAATGGCGGAATTGCCGGAAAGATTTCCCGGGTAAAGGATGACTTTATCGTGGTCGAGGTCGCTGATGGTGTCGAGATCAAAGTACAAAAGGTAGCGGTTGCGACGGCTTTACCAAAAGGCACCTTGAAAGAAGTATAAAATTCCCGTTTTTCAATTATTAGAAAGGGCAGCCCATGCTCAATAAGTACCCCCTTTGGAAAAACCTGTTGCTCGCCATTATTTTGCTGGTTGGTGGGCTCTACGCACTTCCGAATTTGTACCCGGATGATTACGCTGTACAAATTACCGGAACCAGTGCAACCACCCAGATTGACAGCAGTGTGCTCGACAAAGCTAAACAGGCCCTCGATGCTGCCAATATTCCCTATCGCGACCCTGAGATGGGTAAGAACAATGCGATGCTTCGGTTTGAGTCCGGGGAAGAGCAGCTTGCTGCCAAGCCGGTGATCAAAAAGGCGTTGGGGTCAGACTTTCTTGTCGCTTTGAACCTCGCGCCTACGACACCGGAATGGTTGAATAGTCTTGGGGCAGGTCCAATGAAACTCGGCCTCGACTTGCGGGGTGGCGTGCACTTTCTGTTGGAAGTGGACATGGAACAGGCGATTTCTAATCGTTTGGAGATCTATTCAGGGGATATCAAGCGGAATCTGCGAGAAGAAAAAATTCGATACCGCGGACTCAAGCATCTGGATGACGGGGTGCTTGAAATCAAGTTCACGAAAGATGATGAGCGATCAAAGGCATACGATGTTCTTCGCGCAGCTTACCTGGAGTTTGTCTTTAAAGAGGAGGAGCGGGAAGGTGATTTTTACCTGATGCTCACCTTAACGGACGCTAAGGTGCGTGAAATTGCCGACTATGCGGTGAAACAAAACCTGACCACCCTGCGCAACCGCGTCAATGAGCTTGGGGTGGCAGAGCCTTTGGTGCAGCGTCAGGGACAGGATCGCATCGTTGTGGAGCTCCCGGGGGTGCAGGATACAGCGCGTGCGAAACGTGTTATCGGGAAAACCGCCAATCTTGAGTTTCGACTGGAGGCCCGTCTGGATGAGGCGTCCGTGGATGAGTTCAGTTTTAGAGACAGTCCCGGGCGTACCGCACGTCTCGAAAAAGACATTATCGTCACGGGTGAGAGTGTTGCCAATGCCAGTGCAAATTTTGATGAAAATGGTCAGCCGCAGGTAAATATCACTCTGGATGGTAAGGGCGGCAAAATCATGAGTAATGTGACGCGTAATGCCGTCAAACGCCGCATGGCCGTGCTGTTCATCGAGCATAAGGTGCGTGACTCAGGCGAAGGTGAGGCGGAAAACCGTCGCATCGATATCGAAAAAAGCATCATCAGTCTGGCCACAATACAATCGACACTTGGCAGCAATTTCCGCATCACCGGTCTGGATTCGGTGGCGGAATCATCCGAGTTGGCGTTGCTTTTAAGAGCGGGTGCATTGGCTGCGCCGATATATTTTGTGGAAGAGCGTACCGTGGGCCCCAGTCTGGGTAAGCAGAATATTGATGCGGGTGTCACTTCCGTCATGATTGGCTTTGGGCTCGTCGTGCTGTTCATGCTTGGGTACTACCGGGTCTTTGGTTTGGTGGCCAATGCAGCGCTGGTGCTCAACCTGGTGTTACTGGTCGCAGTGATGTCTATGCTCAGTGCTACGCTCACCATGCCGGGAATTGCCGGTATCGTACTAACCGTAGGTATGGCCGTTGATGCCAATGTGTTGATTTTTGAACGGATCAAGGAGGAGTTAAAAAATGGATTGCCGGTGCAGTCGGCTATTCATTCCGGCTACAGTCGAGCATTTGTCGCGATCTTTGATGCCAATATCACCACATTGTTAGTGGCTGTCATTTTGTTTGCTGTGGGTACAGGTCCTGTGAAAGGGTTTGCCGTCACGCTGTCCATCGGTATATTGACGTCCATGTTTACTGCGATCCTAGTTAGTCGATCGATTGTGAATGCCATCTATGGTGGTCGCCAACTGGAAAAGCTATCCATTTAAGGGAAAGGTAATGTTGAAAAAAGAAATCGACTTTATGGGGAAAAGGAAAATTGCTGCGGCGTTTTCGCTTATTCTCTTGATTGCTTCCGTTGCATCATTGGCTATTCGTGGATTGGCTTTTGGCTTGGACTTCACTGGTGGGACGCTCATTGAAGTGGAATATGAAAAGCCACCGGTCATTGCGGAAATTCGCCAAACCCTTGAGGGCGCGGGCTACGAAAAGCTGGTTATTCAAAATTTTGGTTCGGAAACGAGCGTGTTGGTTCGCTTGTCCCAAGGTTTTAACGACAAAATTGGGCAGGAGGTGCTGGGGCAGCTTAATACCTCGGACAATCCTGTGACGTTGAAGCGTGCCGAGTTTGTGGGCGCACAGGTGGGTGAGGAGTTGCGTGAGCAGGGCGGTTTGGGTATGTTGCTCGCCCTGGGTGTGGTCATGGTTTATGTTGCCTTCCGCTTCCAGTTCAAGTTTTCTGTGGGGGCGGTCATTGCATTGGCGCATGACGTGATTATTACGCTTGGCGCGTTTTCACTGTTTCAGTGGGATTTTGATTTGACCGTACTCGCGGCAATTTTGGCGGTGATTGGTTACTCCCTCAACGATACCATTGTGGTATTTGATCGTGTGCGGGAAAATTTTAGAAAGTTGCGTAAAATGGAGCCTTTCGATGTAGTGAATACATCGTTGAACGAGACGCTGTCCAGAACGTTGATGACCTCGGTAACAACCTTCATTGTATTGGTCGCGCTGGCCGTGTTTGGCGGGGAAATGATTTCCGGTTTCTCCTATGCGCTAATGATTGGTGTGGTCGTGGGAACCTACTCCTCTATCTACGTCGCAAGTAACGCGTTGCTCTTTATGGGGATTATAAAAGAAGACCTTATGGAGCCAGTGAAAGAAGAGGTTGGGGAGGAGGTGCCCTGAAACAAAAAAAGGCTGATTTTGAAATCAGCCTTTTTTTCAGTTGTGCGTTAGAGTCTACCGCTGCGCATTAGAGCCTGCCGCGATAGGTATAGAGTTTTTGAACGGCGGCTTTGAAGAGTTTTGGATTGGCGGCAACGATATTATTCGATTCGTGGCTGATGGGTGTCCCGGAAATGTCTGCATAGAGTACGCCGGCTTCCCGACAAAACAGGAGGCTGGGAGAAAGCTCATACAGGTCGATATTCAGGTCGATCACACAGTCCAGCTTGCCGCTCGCCAGATTTAGCAGGTCAAGTGCGGCGCATCCGCTGCTCGCCATCGCCAGGGAGCTTTTAAGTATGTCTTTGTGTAGGTCGGAAACCGCGTGATTATCGAGATTGCGTGGACTGTTAAACAAATTGGCAGATACGACCGAAGTTTCAAATTTATGATTAGTGCCGACGCGCACACGCTTGCCATTCAGTGTTGCGCCATCTCCTCGTGATGCGGTGTATTCATCGCCGGTAACCGGGTTAAACAGTACCACATGCTCGGGTTTGCCGTTGTGCAGACAGGTGAGGCTCAGTAGGGTGCTTGGTAATCCGCGGGCGAACGCCAGAGGGTTGATGACCGGTTGAACAGACCAGGCAATAGGCTTGGCGGAGAGTTCTGTTTCACCGAGTTCTGCAACGTAATGATCGTGATAGGTTTTTTTCAGGCTTTGAAGCAGAGTTTTATGAATTTGCTGCTCAATTCGAGGGATGGTCTCCAGGGTTCTGCTCAAGCTTTCCTGGCTGTACTCTTGCCTTTGCAAAAACTGCTGTAGAAATTCGCCTGCATGCCGTACAGCTCTTGAGGCAATATTGATGATTGGTTGCATTGTGTCAGGACTCGCCGATAAAAAAGCGGTATTCTAACAAACTCGCGAGAACGAAGTAACAACTATTGTACTGGCGTGTGGATAAAACCTGTGTCAACGCTTTTGGAGGGCGCCCATGATCGAGCCGTCCGGCTGTGGGTTTGGATGTGTGAATTTAAATGTGGAGAGTAAAGATTGGAGAATATCAGGGTTGTCCTAATGGAAACGTCGCACAGCGGCAACATTGGTGCTGTGGCTCGTGCGATGAAGAACATGGGCCTCCAGTCCTTGTATTTGGTTGCGCCGAGAGCGAGTAAAGTGGAAGAGTCTGCTGTCAGTCGTTCCTCCGGCGCAACGGATATCCTTGATAATGCTGTTGTGGTGTCATCTTTGCCTGAAGCTCTCACGGAATGCACGTTTGTAGTGGGCACCAGCACACGCGCTCGGCGAATTGATTGGCCTGCAGAAACCGCTCGACAGTGCGCCTCAAAAATAGTCTATGAACGATCTGATGAATCTGTTGCCATTGTCTTTGGTCGAGAAGATCGGGGGCTGAGTAACGATGAGCTGAGATATTGTCATGCGCATGTGTTTATTCCCGCCAATCCGGCTTTCTCATCGCTTAATCTGGCGATGGCGGTCCAGGTGATCAGCTATGAAATTCGCATGGCGTGGCTTGAAAAGTGTGAGCATCAACCCAATAACAATAATCCTCACGCAGCGCCCGTGGCGCAGAGTACACCGGAAGATTGGGATGATGAGCTGGCAAGTTGGCGGGAGACGGAGTCGTTTTTTGAGCACCTGGAGCGTGCGATTACGGCGATCGGCTATTACGATCCAGCGAATCCTCGACAACTCATGCCGCGGCTCCGGCGATTGTATATGCGGGTTGGTCTGGGTAAGGCGGAGATAAATATTCTTCGGGGAATTTTAAAGTCTACGTTGAAACTTACCAGGCGGTGAAGCCCTGAGCTTTCAGAATAGATTCAATAGGCGGTTCAATCGTGTTTTCAAATATTAAAGAAGATATTGCCAGCGTTTTTGATCGTGATCCTGCTGCACGGAACACGTTTGAAGTATTGACGAACTACCCCGGTTTGCATGCGTTGCTTTTTCACCGGCTCGCTCACCGCTTGTGGAAGCGCGGATTCAAGTGGTTGGCCCGCAGCATATCCACCTTCAGTCGTTGGTTGACCGGGATTGAAATCCATCCGGGCGCAGTCATCGGACGCCGGTTTTTTATCGATCACGGCATGGGGGTCGTTATCGGGGAAACTACAATCATTGGCGATGATGTGACGCTCTATCAGGGGGTAACCCTCGGCGGAACCAGTTGGAACAAAGGAAAACGACATCCGACATTGGGGAACGGTGTGGTAGTCGGTGCTGGCGCAAAGATTCTCGGTCCGTTTGACGTTGGGGATCATGCCAAGGTGGGTTCAAATGCGGTTGTTACGAAACCGGTGCCTGCTAATGCGACGGTGGTGGGTATCCCGGGGCGGGTGATTGTTGCTAAAGATGCTCAGGACGAGAAGCGCAGAGCGATGGAGGAAAAAATTGGTTTTGATGCCTATGGCCTAAGCGATGATATGCCTGACCCCGTCGCGCGGTCAATACGAAGCATGTTGGATCATATGCACCTTGTCGACGAGAGAATGGAACAGATGTGTAAAGCGCTGAAAAAGCTCGACAAAGAGTACCCGTATAAACACATGCCGGCGATCAATCAGGAAGATTTTGATAGTATGGGTGATCCTTGTATTACTGCTCGGGAGAAGACAGGCTCTACGTAATTGTTGACTGAATTGGTTGGTTATTACATAATTTTGGGCTTCGGTACCCGTACGGAACGAATCCTTTTATGAAATTGACCACAAAAGGCCGGTATGCGGTCACAGCAATGTTGGATCTGTCACTGCATGGTAAGCATGCGCCTGTGAGTCTGGCAGATATATCGCAACGGCAGGGTATTTCGCTTTCCTATCTTGAACAGCTTTTTGCAAAGCTGAGAAAACAATCTTTGGTTTCCAGTGTCAGAGGGCCGGGCGGTGGGTACAAGCTTGGTAGAGATGAGGCGGAAATTTACATAGCAGAGGTTGTTGATGCCGTAAGCGAGTCAATCGATACAACTCGATGTCAGCACAAAGGCAATTGTCAGGAAGGTGAGACGTGTCTTACCCACCATCTTTGGATTGACCTCAGCAAGCAAATTCATCAGTTTCTGAGCTCCATAAGTTTGCAAGACCTGGTTAAGAATCGAGAAATTCAGGTGATTGCGGAGCGTCAGGATGCCAAGGTCAGAGCCAGTCATGGTCACGCCAATCCGATTTCCGGACGCGATGAAATTATTGGCGTGAGCAGTTAAGGCGTGTTGAGAGTGAACCGTCAACACGCCCAAATCTGCGTAGTATAATCCTGATCTTCACTCTCAGTATTAACGCACTCGACGGGCGAGCTTATGTCTAATCTACCGCTGTATCTGGATTATGCAGCAACCACACCTATTGACGCGCAGGTTTTTCAGGAAATGGCTGACTGCATGTTGCTGTCCGGCGATTTCGGTAATCCGGCTTCCCGGTCACACCTGTATGGGTGGAAGGCGGAGCAGCGCGTCGAGCTGGCAAGAAAACGCGTTGCGGATTTAGTGAATTGCGATGTAAGAGAGGTTGTGTGGACCTCAGGAGCGACCGAAGCGGATAATCTCGCCATTAAAGGCGTTGCCGAAGGTTCGGATGCGTCGAAGCACCACATCATCTGCTCAGCTATTGAACACAAGGCGGTGCTGGATACGTGCGCGTACCTCGAGGAGCAGGGATTCAGAGTAACACGTATCCGGCCTGGGGTGGGGGGGATTGTGTCACCCGAGCAGGTGGAAGCCGCTTTGACGGATGACACTTGCCTCGTTTCCATTATGCATGTCAACAATGAGACGGGCGCAACACAGGATTTGGCTGCAATCGGACAGTTGCTGAAATTTCATGATGCATGCTTTCATGTCGATGCAGCGCAGTCTGTGGGGAAGCTCCCCATCGATCTGCAGGCACTTGATGTGGATCTCATGTCATTCTCTGCACATAAAATTTATGGTCCGAAAGGTGTTGGCGCACTGTATGTAAATCGTACCTCTGGTGTCAGAGTGCTGCCTCAAATTCACGGCGGCGGACATGAGCGCGGGATGCGATCAGGCACACTGCCCACGCACCAGCTCGTTGGCATGGGCAAGGCGTTTGATGTCGCACGAGAGCGGCAACCTCTGGACCTCCAGCATGTGACCCAGCTCAGAGAAACGTTCCTCTCCGTCGTCTTATCCTCAGAAGGTATTGGGGTAAATGGCGACCAAACGCACCAATACCCTGGCATTGTCAATCTGCATTTTGATAACGTGGAGGGGGAATCCATGCTGCTTGCGTTGAATGGCATGGCAATATCTTCTGGGTCGGCCTGCACTTCGGCGAGTGTCGAGCCCTCTTTTGTATTAAAGGCGATGGGTGTCGATGATGCTCGTGCCCACAGCAGTCTCCGGTTTTCGTTTGGTCGCCCCACCAGCCAGATGCAGGTACAGGAAGCGGCCGGTAAAGTACTGGAAGCCTACCGGAGATTGGTTAACTAATTAAAAATACCCCGAGTAATATCGTGAATTTTTCCTGCAGGCGGCGTATAATCGCCCCTCAAAAATTTTGATTAGACGTTGGAGAAACATAATGGCAATCGAGCGTACCCTCTCAATTGTTAAGCCTGATGCAGTTGCTAAGAATGTAATTGGTCAGATTTATGCGCGATTTGAAAATGCGGGTTTGAGCATTGTTGCGTCAAAAATGGTGCATTTGAGCCAGGAGCAGGCGGAAGGTTTTTACGCAGAACACAAAGAGCGTCCATTTTTTGCTGATCTGGTGGCTTTCATGACCTCTGGACCTGTGATGATCCAGGTGTTGGAAGGTGAAGGTGCAATTGCGAAAAATCGTGATTTGATGGGTGCGACCAATCCGAAAGAAGCTGCAGCGGGCACTATCCGTGCTGACTTCGCTGAGTCAATTGATGCGAATGCAGTGCACGGTTCAGACTCCGCTGCCTCTGCAGAGCGAGAAGTGGCTTACTTCTTCACTGATGCTGAGATTTGCCCACGCGGCTAATTCGCAGGTAGTTCAGTCCCCCTTTACATTTGCGGGGTAAGAGCGAAACTAAAAAAGTCAGGCAGCCCGATTTGGTCGCCTGACTTTTGTGCATTTAAGGCACGTGGTAAATGGACCACAGAGTACAGGTTTGTAGGGCAAAAATGTCCGTGAAAATGAGGTTATCAGATGACAGATTCCAACCCAAAACAAAATTTACTCGGTCTCTCCAGAGCTGGGCTGGAAGCATACTTTGAGTCTATTGGCGAAAAGAAATTCCGTGCGACGCAGGTGATGCAGTGGATTCACCAGTATGGTGTATCGGATTTCAACCTCATGACCAACATCAGTAAAGCACTGCGCCATAAGCTTTGTGACATTGCTGAAATTCGTGAGCCGGAAGTGATCTACCATGATGTGTCGTCCGATGGGACCAATAAGTGGGTGATGAAGCTGGACGGGGGGAGCAGTGTCGAGACGGTTTTGATTCCTGACAATGGGCGCGCTACGCTGTGCGTGTCTTCTCAGATTGGCTGTACGCTGGACTGCAGTTTCTGCTCCACAGGGAAACAGGGCTTCAATCGAAATCTGTCTTCCCATGAAATCATTGGTCAGGTATGGGTTGCCATGCGCTCGTTTGGTGAGTGGGACAGAACACGCGAGAAGCCCATCACCAACATTGTGATGATGGGCATGGGCGAACCGCTGATGAATTTTGATAACGTGGTGGATGCCATGAGTATCATGATGGATGATTTTGCCTACGGTATTTCAAAGCGTCGTCTGACATTGAGTACTGCGGGCGTAGTACCGGCACTGGACAAACTAGGGGATGTGACCGATGTTTCGTTGGCGATTTCGTTACATGCGCCAACGAATGAATTGCGCGATAAGCTTGTTCCGGTGAATAAAAAGTGGCCCATTGAAGAATTAATGGCGGCATGCAAACGCTACCTGGACAAGTTGCCCGATCGTCGGAAGGCGACCATAGAATACACGTTGATCAAAGGCGTCAACGATCAGGCGAATCATGCGAAGAAGCTGGCAAAGCTGCTTGCTGATATTCCGTGCAAAATTAATTTGATTCCTTTTAATCCATTTCCCAATAGCGGGTATGAAAAGCCCGACCGGCAACAGGTGGAGGTCTTTCAAAACATTCTTTCCGGATACGGATTCGTGGCCACCGTGCGCTCTACGCGGGGGGATGACATAGATGCGGCCTGTGGCCAGCTGGTTGGCCGCGTAGAAGATCGCACCAGGAGAAGTCAGCGGTACATTCCGGTTGCACAGCTGATCTAACCTGCATTGGGCGAATGGGTGCAATACGGCATAATTATGGCCTTTTATATAGCAAAAATCCTGCAACAAGGTTATTCTTTGGCGCGTATAGAATTAGGAATGGTGGAATGCGAATAACGATGCCCAGTGCTGCACGAATGTGGGTGAACAAGAATATTGCTTTGTCGCTTATAGTCTGCGCCTTATTTGCCGGGTGTGTAACCACCACGACCAATCCGTTTGGTGCCAAGGAAGACAAAGGAAAAGCCGTTACCTCCCATATTCAGTTAGGCTTGGCCTACATTGAACGTAACAACATGGAACGCGCGCGTAAAAAACTGAATCGAGCGCTTGAGTTGGACCCGGAAAGTGCTGGTGCGCATGCCGCCCTGGGTTTGGTTTACCAGAAGGAAGGGGAGAATTCACTGGCAGAATCCCAGTTCGTAAAAAGTTTAAAGTTTGATCCGGCATTTACCCGTGGTCGCACATACTACGCCGCGTTTCTCTATTCGCAGGGACGCTTTCAGGAAGCATTTAATCAATTTGAAGCCGCGTCGCAGGACACCGAGTTTGCCTCACGCGCGCAGGTTTTCTCGAATATGGGGTTGTGTGCCAGTAAACTAGGAAACCACGGAGAAGCCCTCAAGGCCTACGAAAAATCTCTGGTATTGAATGCGGATCAACCGGACTTGTTAATCTCAGTCGTTAACCTGCAGATTAATGAGCAGAACTATGCCGCTGCACAACGCTATTTTAATCAGTTTTTGCGGATGGTCAGCGCTTCTACGGGAGTGACTCATACTCCGCTCAGTTTGTACCTGGGAATACAAATTGCCGATTACTCTCAAAATACTCAGTTGAAAAATGGTTATGCTGAGTTGTTGAAAGTATTGTATCCACAGTCGAGTGAATACATGCGATACAGGGATTCTATTGCCGATGAATAGTGTCCAGAAATCAGCAGGAAATCTGGTTGATGTCGGGTCCATGCTCCGCAAGGCGAGGCTAGCCAAGAATATTTCCATTCAGGATGCCGCAGACGCATTACACCTGCGACCTTCCATTGTCACTGCCTTGGAGGAAAACGATTTTTCCGAGATTTCCGGTCAGATTTTTTTGAAGGGTTACGTAAAATCCTATGCGCGATTGGTAAGCTTGCCAGAAGATCAAGTATTGACCCAATTGGATCATATGATGCTTGATCAGGAAATGGCAAAGGCAGACGCTGCCCCTGCCAGCAAGGAGCAGTCCGGTAAGGGTACGGGAAAAGCGATTGCTTTGGTGGTTGCAGTCCTGGGAATTGGCATGCTGATAGGTTGGCAGCTCGGTGGACATCATTGGCTTCTTGCCCAAATAAACAACTGGAGTGTCACTGAATCACAAAGGCCTGCAACCGTAGACGCAGCTCCCCCAGAGGAAACCGTTCAGACCGACAGCGGCGATACCACTCAGGCAGAGGTTAACGCTGCGCTGGATCTGAGGTCGGTGGCAGGCTCTTTCGAGAACGAAGTGGTCGAAGAGGTCGTACCGGAAAGCAATTCTGCGATGAATGAGAGTCTCGAAATTTCAGGTGCAGTCACGTCGACAGTTGACTCAGTTGCAGCAGAGCTTACCCCTGAGCCGATTGCTGAGGTGACGGAGGACATGAGTGAGCCCGTCGCCCAACTTACTGATGAAGGAGACGAACAAGCACCCAATGAAGCACAAGTGCTTTCGCAGGAAAGCCCAGTCAGTTCTGCTTTAAACCCAGTTCAGGCGGTTATGGTTGAGCCGGCAGTTTCCATAGATCCGCTGCCCGAAGATGAAGCGGAAGGAGTAAGCGCTTCGGTTGATGTGAGTGCGGTGATGAGCTCGTCTTCGCCCGAAGGTGGAGGGGAAGGACCGGCGGATTCGGTCGGGGATTATGGATCCGTTGAGGCTGAGTTTAACGGAGATTGCTGGGTGCAACTCAAAAATGGGAATGGACGGACCGTCATTGCGAGCCTGAAAAGGGCTGGAGACAAAATCAGTTACTCTGGGGTGACGCCATTTGTGCTGGTGCTCGGTGATGCGACGGTTGCTTCGGTCACGTTTAACCAGCTAACGGTCGATCTTTCCTCCCATAAAACCTGGAAAAAACGTGCCGAAATCACACTTGGGCAGCAGTAGAGTCGTAAAAAGGTTTGAATAATGCACTTTGAATCACCCATTCACCGGCGAAAAAGCCGACAGATCATGGTTGGGAATGTGCCCGTCGGGGGCGATTCGCCAATATCTGTTCAGAGTATGACCAACACCGAAACCTGTGACGTCGACGCAACCGTTGGCCAGATTCAGGCGTTGGAAGAAGCGGGAGCGGATATCGTTCGGGTCTCTGTTCCCAGTATGGAGGCAGCAGAGGCGTTTAGGGAGATCAAAACGCGTGTGAGCGTCCCTCTGGTAGCGGACATTCATTTTGACTATAAGATTGCGTTGAAGGTAGCGGATTACGGCGTAGATTGCCTCAGAATAAATCCCGGCAATATTGGCCGTGAAGATCGCATCCGTGAAGTGATTGAAGCAGCGAGGCACAATGGCATTCCTATTCGGGTGGGAGTGAATGCCGGATCTCTTGAAAAAGATTTACAGAAAAAATATGGGGAACCCACGCCGGATGCACTGGTTGAGTCGGCAATGCGCCATGTGGACATTTTGGACCGACATAATTTTCCGGACTTTAAATTGAGCCTGAAAGCCTCCGATGTATTTATGACGGTCGCGGCGTATCGAAAAATTGCCACACAAATTGATCAGCCTCTCCATCTTGGCATTACCGAAGCGGGTGGTTTTCGTTCAGGTGCAGTGAAATCTGCGATAGGGCTCGGGCTCTTATTAATGGATGGCATTGGGGATACGATTCGTGTATCCCTGGCAGCGGACCCCGTACAAGAAATCAAAGTCGGATTTGATATCCTCAAAAGTTTGAAACTTCGAGCCAAGGGAATTAATTTTATTGCTTGCCCGAGCTGTTCCCGTCAGAATTTCGATGTTGTGAAAACCATGAACGACTTGGAAGCGCGCCTGGAGGATATCAATACACCAATGAGTGTTGCCATCATTGGCTGCGTGGTGAATGGCCCTGGAGAAGCAAAAGAAGTGGATATTGGGTTGACCGGGGGTACTCCAAATAACCTCGTTTATGTCTCTGGTGTGCCTGACCACAAAGTTTCCAATGACCAATTGGTGGATAATTTGGAATCTTTAATCCGGGAAAAGGCGCAGGCGTTACAGTCGACGATTGAAAGCGATAATGCCCAGAGGCACCCCGGTGATGGTTTGATCGCGCGATCATCCAGCTAAATCCCGCCGCATCAATTAATCCTATAGAATTGACCATAAGGTTTATACATTGGCAAAAATTCAAGCAATCAGGGGGATGAATGACATTCTCCCCGGCGAAACGGCGTATTGGCACTTTGTAGAATCAACAGTGCGCGTGCTCTTGGACGCGCATGGCTATCAGCAGATTCGTATGCCGATTGTAGAGCAAACGGAGCTGTTCAAGCGCTCCATTGGGGAAGTGACCGATATTGTCGAAAAGGAAATGTATACTTTTCCAGATCGGAATGGCGATAGTCTAACGCTTCGACCGGAGGGTACAGCCGGGTGTGTGCGCGCAGGTGAGCAGCATGGGTTATTCTTTAATCAAACCCAGCGTTTATGGTACACCGGGCCCATGTTTCGTCACGAACGGCCACAAAAAGGCCGATACCGGCAATTTCATCAAATCGGGGTGGAGTGTTTCGGATTTGACGGTCCCGATATCGATGCAGAAGTCATTGGCCTAACGCATAAGTTGTGGGATTCGCTTGGACTGTTACCCCACGTGGAATTGCAGATCAACTCACTCGGAACCAATGCTGACAGGGAAAGTTACAAATCTGCATTGGTTGATTACCTGTCTGGCCGTGAAGATCAACTGGACGAAGACAGCCTGCGACGCCTGGGTACCAATCCTTTGCGTATTCTGGACAGCAAAGATACCGGCACACAGGTAGTGTTGAAAGACGCGCCGGATTTTTTTGATTATCTGGATGAAGAGTCCCTCCTTCATTTTGAGGGATTGAAATCTCTCCTTGACGCGGCTGGTGTTCGATATGTTGTGAATCCACGACTTGTGCGTGGTCTCGACTACTATGGTAAAACCGTATTTGAATGGGTAACCACTAAATTGGGTGCTCAAGGCACGGTGTGCGCCGGAGGGCGCTACGATGGACTGGTCGAACAACTTGGCGGAAAGCCCACACCAGCGGTGGGATTTGCCATGGGAGTCGAGCGACTGGTTTTGTTACTTGAAGAACTGTCCCTGTATCCTGCGTCAGTGAATAACCATGCCGACGTGTACGTCACTGCGGTAGGAAAGAGTGCGTCTGTGACCGCCTATGCGTTTGGCTTGGCGAATGCGCTTCGTGAGAAAGGAGGCCTCCGGGTGGTCAGTCATTGTGGGGGTGGCAGTTTCAAAAGTCAGATGAAAAAAGCCGATAAAAGCAATGCGCTAGTAGCGCTGCTCATCGGTGAGGATGAGGTGAACAACGAACAGGTAACGGTGAAATTATTGAGAGGGGAAGGTGCGCTTTCCGGCCAGATAACCGGAGGGCAGCAGACGGTCTCGAAAAAGGATGCCGTGGATTTGGTTCTTTCACTTTTTCACGCCTGACAGGGGCAGTGTGAAAGGGCAGCAGAGAATAAAAACTTTTAAGATCAGGAGTATAAAGTGGATTATCATTCAGCAGAAGAACAACAGGTCGAAGCGCTCAAGCGCTGGTGGAAGGAAAATGGAAATTCCTTGCTGATTGGTGTTGGCTTGGCACTGGCCGCAATATTCGGATGGAAGGCCTATCAAAACAACGAAGCCAACAAGAGATATGAGGCGTCGTCCATTTATCAACAGATGTTGGAAGCGAGTATTGAGGCCAGAGACCCGGAAAAACGCGAGAAATCTTTGCCGACACTTAACCTGCTTGGCAGCAAACTGAAAGAAGGGTACGGTGCTTCGGGATATGCGATGCTTGGGTCATTGATCCTGGCTAAACATCATGTAGACAGCGGAGAACTGGACAAAGCCGTGGCAGAACTGACGCTGGTAGTGAACGCAGATGGCATAGACGAAGCTATCCAGGTAACCGCAAAAGAACGATTGGCCAGAGTGCTGGCAGAAAAAGGTGATAACGATCAAGCGCTCACTATGTTGGATAGCATTAAGAAAAAAGCTTATCTTGCCTCTGCCTTGGAAGCGAAGGGGGATATTCTTTTGAAAAACGGACAGAAAGAAGAAGCGCGGAATGCCTATGAGCAAAGTAAAGCGGCTCAGGGAGATAGTGAGAGCACAGGCAATTCTTTGCTTGAAATGAAGCTTTCCTACCTGTCTGCGGAACCGGGAATTTGAGGTGTGATCTCGGTGAATAGTTGTATCTACAGAGCGAAAACATGGTTGCCCTTTCTCTTGCTTGTTGTGCTGGGAGTGGGTTGCAGTTCGGATGAGCCGAAGCGAGAGCCGGTGGACCTGAAAGATATTTCACCTGAAGTGACGGTGAGTACGCTGTGGCTTGAGGATGTAGGGTCTGGCTCTGATGGCGATTATCTTTTTCTGCAACCGTTTTATACCCATGAGCGGGTGTACACCGTTGATGCGGAAGGGCTCATTTCTGTGCTTGACCGAGCGTCTGGTGACGTTATTGCAGAGTGGGATCGTGATGAGCCGGTGATCGGTGGATTGGGTGGTGACGAGTCTGCGCTCTACTACACGACGAAAAATGGCGAACTGGTGTCTTTAGCGCTGGATTTTACGAAATTGAATGAAGGATTCGATGATGCGGACTCCTTGATATCTGAAAAGTTCAGAGTCGGCTTGACCAGTGAAGCGCTTGCGCCGCCCCAGCCAAATGAGGGCCGTGTTTTTGTGCAGACCATTGACGGCAAGTTGCTGGTTTTGAGTGCAGAAAACGGCGATGAATTGTGGCGATACTCTGCAGACGAGCCGTTGTTGTCCGTCAGAGGTACTTCAGTTCCACAGTTCTACCAGGACGTGGTCATTACCGGGTTTTCTAATGGCGAGTTGGTGGCCCTTGATCAGGCTTCAGGGTTGGAGCGGTGGAACCGCGTGCTGGGTGAAGCCAGTGGCCGGACAGAGTTGGAAAGACTGATTGATGTCGATGCGCATACAGTGATTGATGAAAACTCGGCATACGGTGTCGCTTTCAATGGGAAGGTAAAAATGTTGGAAACGGCGTCCGGCGGCGAATTCTGGGGGAAAGATGTTTCCAGCCTGGTTGCTGTCGCCAATGGTTTTCAAAAGGTATTTGTGGCAGACAGCGATGGCGTCCTAAGAGCGTTTGATGGCATTACTGCCTCTCAAGTCTGGGAAAATCATGACCTTGCATTCCGGCGTTTGACCAATCCAGTTATCTTGGGTACTACAGTCGCCATTGCGGACTTTGAGGGGTATGTCCACTTTCTCGCTCAAACAGACGGTAGAGTCGTCGGCCGTATTCGGATTGACTCCGAGGGTGTCCGCTCGCCACTGCGGTCAGAGCAGGAAACACTCTATGTTTACGGTAATGGTGGAAAAATGGCTGCCATTCAGTTGAGAGAAAATTGATGTTACCTGTTATTGCTTTGGTGGGTCGTCCCAACGTAGGAAAATCCACAATATTCAATCTCCTCACGCGATCCAGGGACGCACTGGTTGCTGATTTGCCCGGACTGACTCGGGATAGAAAGTACGGAGAGGGGAAGCTGAATGATCAATCCTTCATCGTCATCGATACCGGGGGTATTTCCGGGGATGAGGAGGGGATTGATGAGGCGATGGCTCGGCAATCCTTCGTGGCGGTGGATGAAGCTGACTTGGTGTTGTTTGTCGTTGATGCACAATCTGGGCGAACAGCCGCCGATGAGATGATAGCCCAGCATTTAAGGGTCACAAACAAATCAGCCATTCTGGTCGTTAACAAGATCGACGGCATGAATCCTGACGTTGCCAGTGCCGATTTTTTCGCGCTGGGATTTGAAAACATTCAGTTGACTGCGGCGGCTCACAATCGCGGGGTTCGATCACTACTGGAAGAAGCGCTCAGCGGTTTTGAGCCGGAAAGCGTCGAAGAAGAGAAGGTGTCTGGCATAAAAATCGGGATTATTGGTCGCCCGAATGTGGGTAAGTCCACGCTGGTAAATCGAATGCTTGGGGAAGATCGAGTGGTTGTTTATGATCACCCGGGCACCACGCGAGACAGCATTTACATTCCCTATGAGCGTTTGGGCAAGCAATATACATTGATTGATACGGCGGGTGTGCGTCGCCGGAAAAATGTGAGAGAAGCTGTTGAGAAGTTCTCGATCATCAAGACGTTGCAGGCAATTGAGGATGCGAACGTTGTGGTGATGGTGTTTGATGCTCGCGAAGGTATTGTTGAGCAGGATCTGCATTTGATTGGATTCATTATTGATGCTGGAAAAGCGCTCGTATTAGCGATTAATAAATGGGATGGTATGGATCCCTACCAGAAAGACGTTGTTAAGACCGACATCAGTCGACGCCTGAACTTTATCACTTATGCCGAACTTCACCTGATCTCTGCGTTACACGGCACCGGCGTAGGCAGTTTGTATGGGGCGATCGAGACCGCCTATGAAAGTGCAATGGCGAAATGGTCGACTAACATGCTGACTAAAATTCTGGAAGATTGTGTTTCAGAGCACCAGCCCCCGTTAGTCAGAGGGCGACGAATCAAATTGCGTTATGCGCATCAAGGAGGATCAAATCCTCCGATTGTTGTCGTTCATGGTAATCAAACGGAGAGTCTGCCCGGAGCCTACAAAAGGTATTTGGAAAATACGTTCCGACGAGTATTAAAAGTTAAGGGAACACCCATTCGGTTCGAATTCAAAACCGGTGAAAACCCCTATGCAGGGCGAAAAAACACGCTGTCTGCACGCCAGGAAAAGAAGAAAACGCGTATGATGCAGCATATCCGAAAGCTGAAGAAAAAGCAGAAATCGCGGAAATAGCATCGAAAGTGATATGAAGAAGGGGCCTGTGTCGGCCCCTTTTTCATTTAGTCGGAACAGCTTGGCACCACTAGTGCTGTGTGGCTTGTACTGCGGTCAATGCAATCGTAAATACGATATCATCCACCAGCGCTCCTCGTGACAAATCATTCACGGGTTTTCGAAGGCCTTGCAACATCGGGCCGATACTGATGACGTTCGCGCTTCGTTGAACGGCTTTGTAGGTGGTGTTACCTGTATTGAGGTCCGGAAATACAAAGACAGTCGCTTTTCCAGCTACTTTGCTGTTGGGTGCTTTGGCCAGAGCCACGCTTTCGATCGCCGCAGCGTCGTATTGCAATGGGCCATCAATCATAATATCCGGACGTTTTGCCTGGGCGATTCGCACGGCTTCTTTTACTTTTTCCACATCATGACCGGTACCGGAATCTCCGGTGCTGTAACTGATCATGGCAACGCGGGGCTCAATACCGAATGTAAGTGCGGATTCAGCGGATTGTATTGCGATGTCTGCCAGCTCTTCGGCGTTGGGGTCCGGATTTACGGCACAGTCTCCGTAAACCAGTACCTGATCCGGTAAGCACATGAAGAACACGGATGAAACGACTTTCGCCTCCGGTTTGGTCTTAATCAGCTGCAGTGCAGGGCGAATGGTGTTGGCCGTCGTGTGAACCGCACCGGAGACCAGTCCATCCACTTCTTCCAGCGCCACCATCATTGTGCCGAGGACGACATTGTCTTCCAGCTGGGCTTCTGCCATTTGTTTTGTTAAGCCTTTGTGTTTTCTGAATTCAACCATCGGCTGGATATAGTTGGCGCGAATCTGGTCAGGGTCGAGGATAGTGAGGTTTTTGGGGAGTTTAACTCCGGCCATGTCGGCAACAGAGTGTATTTCACTGCGCTTGCCAAGGAGTATACAGCTGGCAATCTGACGTTCACTACAAATGGCCGCGGCTTCGATGGTGCGGGGCTCATTCCCTTCGGGAAGAACAATGATTTTATTGGCCTGTTGAGCGCGGCGTGTAAGTTGAAAACGAAATGCCGGCGGGGAAAGCCTCGGGGTACGGGAAATGGCGCAGTGGCCTTTGAGCCAGTCTGCATCAATTAAGTGCGCGATCATATCCATGACGATTTCGATGCGCTCTAAATCGTTAACCGGAACCTCTGTATTGAGCTCTGACAGTTTTCGCGCGGTGAGGTAGGTGTCCGTATGTGTCGCAAGGACCGGAAGCCTGGTCTCAAACGCTTGGGAGCACAACTTCAATGTTCGAGGGTCCGGGTTCAGGTTGCCTGTCAGAATAACACCTGCCAGGGGTGTGCCACTCAAAGCGGCCATGCAGCTCGCAACCAAAATGTCTTCTCGATCACCTGGTGTGACGATCAAGGTGCCTGGCGTCAGCGTATCTACCATGTTCGGTACAGTACGGGCGCACACGGCGATGTTTTTCACGCGGCGGCCATACATGTCCCCTTCATTGATTGGGATGGTTTCCAACTGTTCGGCCACATCTGCTGTTCGAGGCGCAATCAGGTCTTTCCGCCACGGAATGGAACCGATCAGTTTGAAGTTGTCTGACTGAAAGATTTTACAGTCCACCAGATAATTGAAGCGTTTGGTTTTTGCCAGGCTTCTGTTTTCAGGGGCATAGAGGTAGCGGTTGAATTCTTCCGGTTGATTCACCTTGTTCAGTATGCAGCCGATCACTTCGGGATCTTCGGGGGCGGCAAAATGACGCGCCGCAATATTCAAGTGTTTGTCGAGATCATTAGGTGCCATTTGACCGGGGGAGGCAACAAGAATCACATCAGCATTCAGGTTTTTTGCTGTTTCCACGTTGATTGCCGTTGCATACTGGGAGGTTTTTTCAGGTACCAGTCCTTCTACAATAACAATATCGGCATGGTCTACACATTCGCTGTAAGCGGCGATAATTTGTTCCTGAAGCTCGTCCCCTTTTTTTTGGCTCATCAGGTTCTGGGCGTGTTCGTACTCCAGGGGTACGGGTGGATTCAATTGGGTTTTAGCTTTGATAAAGTGAATGGAGCGATCCACACCGCGGCCATTGACGACGCTTTGGGTGACCGGCTTGAAAAAGGCCACTCTGACGCCCAAATTATCCAGTGCTCGCACCAATCCCAGGCAAACAGACGTCAGGCCAGAGCTTTCGGCCGTAGGGGATATAAATAAAGCTTTAGTCAATGTCGCTCACCCTGTGATTTAGTATTGTGACAGTACAATATAGGAGGTGAAGTGAACTCACTGAGATGCAAAAAGCATCAATCAGCACACTTCAGGGTAGTTTTGCGGCGAATTATAAGGCAGAGGTCGGCGGATGTCGCTTGATTCACGTTAATTTTAGGTGAATCCTCCCTGACTGGTGAGCGCCGAATTACAGGAACTGAGGTCAGGCAGATTGCTTTTGATTGTGTACCAGCCAATCCGAAAACGCGTCTTTTTCGACCGGCTTGCTGAAGTAGTAGCCTTGCGCATAATCGCAGTCATGGGACTTCAGGAAGCCCAGCTGCTCCAGTTCCTCCACCCCTTCGGCAATGACCTTGAGCCCCAGGCTATGAGCCATGGTAATGATGGCGGTGACCAGCGCGGCGTCTTCTTCTTCATGAATGACGTCCTGAACGAAGGAGCGGTCAATTTTTAGAGTGTCGAAAGGGTAACTCTTTAGGTAACCCAGGGCCGAATAGCCGGTACCGAAGTCATCAACAGAGAGGCGGACACCTTTTTTATCCAGAGAGTTGAGAATCTGGAACGTTTCAATGGAGTCATCCAGAATCAACCGTTCGGTAATTTCCAGCTCCAGATTGTGGGCATCCAGCTGGTTCTGTTCCAGGGCATCCAGTACCGTGCTGACAAAGTTAATGTCGCGAAATTGACGTGGAGATACGTTGATGGCAATAGTGAGATTCATCCCGGTTTGATCCTGCCAGCTCTTCATATCTCTGCAGGCAGTTTTCAGCACCCATTCGCCAATCGGGATAATTAATCCGGTTTCTTCGGCCAACGGTATGAATTTATCCGGGGAAATGAGTCCCATGGCCGGGTTAATCCATCGAATCAACGCTTCGGCACCCAACACAACACCGGTATCCACTTCCACAATGGGCTGATAATAGAGTTGGAACTCGTCCAGTTCGAGGGCCCTGCGCAACCGACTTTCCAGCTGGATGCGTTCCTGAGAGTGCTCTTTCATTTCCGGTGAGTAGCGCTCGTAAGCGCTCTTGCCTTTGTTTTTGGCTTGATACATGGCTGCATCAGCATTTTGTAACAGGCTGCCGCTGTTGTCACTGTCGGACGGGTAGATGGCAATTCCTATACTTGTACTGACAAAGACTTCCTGATTCCCTAAAAGAAAAGGCGGGGAAAATGTTTTTAAAATACGGTCAGCAACCTGCTCTGAAGCCTCAGGAGATTCCAGAGACGGAAGCACAACCAGAAACTCGTCACCCCCCAGTCGAGCCACCGTGCTGGTGCCTCTGAGGCAGGACGAGATGCGACGCGACGCCTCGATAAGCAGGGAGTCTCCGGCATCATGACCCATGGTATCGTTGATGTGTTTAAAGTTGTCCAGGTCAAGAAACATCAGGCCGACGAAGCTGTCATCCCTTCGTGCCTGGGCAAGCGCTAATTTCAGCCGGTCGAGCGCCAACATGCGATTGGGGAGGCCTGTTAAAATGTCATAGTTGGCTTGGCGAAGCAGTTGTTGCTCATATCGCTTACGAATACTGATGTCTTCGCCCATAATCAAATACTGAAGCGGGGCACTTTCTGTCGATTTAATGGGGGTGACAATGACCTGTTCCCAGAATTTTTCTCCGGTCTTACGTGTATTGTGCATCTCGCCCTGCCACACACCCACCCGCTGTACCTGAAGCTGAATGTTTTCCCACAGGTGTTCGTTCTCTTCTCTCGAAATGCCGGACTCAGAAATGTCTTTCGGGTGTTTTCCACGTATTTGTTGTGTTTCGTAGCCGGTTAACTGGGCAAACTTGGCGTTGGCGTATTCGATGTTCCAGTGCTGGTCACAGATCAGCACAGAAGAGGGGCTTTGCTCCAATGCGGTAGACAGACGTCGAATTTCAATCGCATCTTTTTCCTGCCGTTGAATGTCTTCCAGCAGTTGGGTACGCATTTGGTTGATGGAGTCGGTGACGTCTGATAACTCATCTTTGGACTCTGAGTTTTTGCGATCGAGTTCCAGAGGAGTATCCAGATTGTCGATACTGAGACCGCGTGCGTAGGTAGCCATGACGCCCAGGTGTCGCGTGATCAGATATTGGAATATCCAAAGAATCAGAACGGAAATAAAAAAGGTCTTAAAGGCTTGAGTGGTTAATATCACAATGACCTTTTGTTCGAGCTGGCGGTATATCTCTTCGAGACTGGCAGTGATGGTCAGCTCGCCAAGCTCGTAAACTTCCACGCTTTCATGTCTGAGTTTGAACGTGTGCTGTATGGTGGCTACCTGGGGCGGAACATCGCCCATCGTCACGACAGAATCCGGATAAATGGTGAGCTTGAGGTGTACAATATCAGGAAGATTGAGGATGCCTTGCATTTGAATATGCAGCAGTTTTTGGTCCAGCGACCAGAGGCTTCGTGAAAGACTGCTCATATAGCTGGTTTCGATGACATGCATACGCTCATCTACCAGAGAAAGATCTTGCCGATAATCCGAATAAATCTGTATAGACGCGGCCACCAACGTAAAAATGGAGCTGCAGAGCAGTATGTATGCCAGCATCCTGAACGAAAGGGGTGAGCTTTTCCTGAACGAAGCTATACGATTGAGTAGTAAGGGCATCTTAACTGTTCAATACACTGTGTGGGCGTTTAAAGAACGTGCTGGCCTGCAGCAGCATCTTAGGGATGCGCATATGGGCTCGAAATGTCGCGATCACCTGATCCCGGCTTTAATTCTGAACATGTTGATAATAATAGCCTAGATTCCCTGTTTGTCTTTTTTTAAGGGGGATTTGGTTAGAAATATTTATAGAATAATTTGACCTCTATCAAAAGCCATTTTGTTTGTGAGGATATAGTAATACCTAAACAGGCGTAAGCGCTTGGGGTTATTGTCGAAACTAATTGGTCAAGGGTGAGAGGTGTGTTATGTATATGGATTCGATCATTATTACGAGTTTACTGACCGTTGGTTCAGTGATCGTAATTACTGGTGGGATTGTTTATTACGCTGCTAAGGAAGGGAAAAAGAGAGATCCTGAACTTTGATTGTACAGGCCAAAAAAAAATGGCGTCCCATAGGGGAGTCGAACCCCTGTTACCGCCGTGAAAGGGCGGTGTCCTAGGCCTCTAGACGAATGGGACGTGATGACCTGCTCAATCAATGTGGCGCGTATTCTAGGGAACCGACCTGACACTGTCAACACTATTTTTTTAATTATTGTGTGATGCAGCGTTTCAGTTCGGTGGCAGAGAAATCAAAAACGGATTCCAGTCCGTTTTTACTGTAAATGTCCCACATATAGTACACCAGCTGCCTGCGCGCTGAAGGCGTTTTTTTAGCCAGTTGCTCTACGTCAACATTGCCGGCAAAGGCAACAATAAACTCGTATCTGAGCTTGTTCTCGCCGGAGCAGAAATAGAAAAGCGACTCAGAACTGGTTGCTGAAGGCTTGCCGGTGATTTGGAAAACCTGTTTGGCGCATCGTGCGTACCTGGAATTGATCGCGGAAAAGGCGGATACGAGACCGTGCTGCTCAATGGATTGAAACGTCTCCGTTAAGCGCTCCTTACCCTTCGCGGTCAGTCCAGGCAATGACTCGTAGAGCTCGGTGAGTTTGAAACCCTTATAATGGAGCTGTGCAGCGGTGAGTAGCTCGCTGGCAATGACCGAACAGCTTTGAAAATTTTGGCTCGCGAAAACCGGGGTGATTCCTGCGAATCCGAGAATCAGTGCAAGACCATAAATACAGAGTTCAGGAGCCCGTTTTCTCACGGCTGCTCTCCTGAGTTTGTCCGGAGATCCTGTCCGTGGGGAACGATGTCGCCGCGAACCACCAGCTCATGATATGCGCGTTCCAACTCTGCCATAATACGCTCGGCATTGGGGGCTTTCTGAGAAACGACAAATGCGCCATCTCTCTGTTTGATCACGTGGTAACTGAGGTTGGGCATGGACTTCTTCTTCAACTCGATGCTGATGGGTTCCAGATAGTCGAGGAAAAAGTCTCCTCGGCCTTTGGCAAGCATTTGTAATCCTGATCGAGACCCCGGCGTAAAGCTGACATCGTAGCCAGCGGACTTATCCGTAAGCTTATAGAGAAGCCCGCCGTACGTGTAACCATTGACCAGAATCAGTTTTTCCTTGGTGAGACTTTCAAATCCGCTGAATTTCAAATTGGGATTGGTGTAAAAAAGGCACAGGTTAATGGTCATCGGGCTGGACTGGCTTTCCAAAACATAACCCTGAAGGGCAGGAACCGACTTTAAACCGGGCCATACGTCAATTTTGCCTTCCTTTAGATAGAGATAAAGGCGCGAGATTGGTAGATGAAAAAACTCCGCTTGGAAACCCGCCTCCTGCGTAATTTTTCGGATGATATTGATAAAAATACCGTCGGCTTCCTGTTTTTCGTTAAGAAACTCATAGGGGGCAAAGTCAACGTAACCGACTTTAATGGTTTCAGCCGGAGGTTTGCTGTTTATCGTTAACCCGTCGCTGTGTTGTTGCGCGTAGAGAGCGGCGGGAAAAAGACAGATACACGATAATAAAAAAGCCCTGACTAACCGCAAGGAAGAAGACTGGTAGCATCTATTTTGCTCAGTAACACGATCTAACGCGAGTGTTGGAATCTTGTTCGTCGAAAAGCAGGTATATTGCACGATATTATTCGGTCAAAAGAGTGGCATTTCCGAGAGCTGGGTTTAACTTCTTGCGCGCTGTCCAACACGATTCGGAAAAGTCGAGGCTCTGGCGTAAAAAAACGAAAGCGTTCAATCGGAGCATAGCCTAACTGCTCCGCCCCGACAACCGGGCGGGTGGAAAAGTGAGACTTGGGCGTCTTGTGGAGCAGTCAATCTCGTGAAAATACTGCCTGCAGAGATTCTCTCAGGGTGGGGTACTGGAATTGAAAACCTTCCTGCTTTAGTTTTTCCGGCAGTACACGCTGGCCTCCCAATAAGAGTACCGCCATTTCGCCCAAAGCCAGATTCAGTAACAGCGAGGGGATGGTAAATAAAGCGGGTTTATTCAGTGCATCTGCCAGCAGCCGGGTAAAATCCTTATTTGTTACTGGATTAGGCGCGGTCGCGTTGTATACGCCTGAGGCTGATTCGGTCTCCAGTAAGTACATCAATATTTCGATCATATCGGCCATGTGAATCCAGGACATCCATTGCTTACCGCTACCGAGTTTTGCGCCCAGCCCCAGTCTGAACGGGGTGATCAGTCGATCAAGAAAGCCACCACCCGGGCCCACCACGAGACCGGTACGAACCAGGCAGCATCGCACATTCATTGCTTCACATTGCCTGGCGGCCCGCTCCCAGTCGCGACACAATTCGTGGGTGAACTCCATTCGTGGCGGGGTGCTTTCAATGCAGGGAACATCGCCTTGATTCCCATAATAACCAATGGCAGAGCCGCTGATCATCACTTCCGGCTTTATATCCCACTGCTGGATGGCAGCAATTAATTGTTCCGTCAATGCAACGCGGCTGTCGCGGAGTGTCAGTTTTCTCTGGTCGGACCACCGCTTGTCTGCAATGGGTTCACCAGCGAGGTTGATGACGGCGCGATAATGTTTATTAACTGGTAGATCAACAAGGGTGTGAATGGCTGAGACTAACGAATGCTCCTCGGGAAACAGCTCTGCCACTCGATCTGCGCTTTGACGCGTTAAAACGTCACAGTGATGTCCTGCGCTGGTCAGACGTTTAACGAGCTGTTGACCGATAAATCCGGTACCTCCGGTGATCAGCACATTCATGGGATCTCCTTGCGTTCTGCCTCACTGACGATGTTCTTTATGGCTTCAGACAGGAGTGGGTGCACACCAATCTCTGGAAGGAGAGTGATGGGAATGTCGTACTTTTCACTGGCTGAGCGCGCGATGTCCGGGATACATTTTTGCAGGTGTTTACCGCTGGCGAGAAACAGCGGCAAGAGTCGGATAGATTCGATGGTAGACGGATCGTTTTTAAGAATGATCGAGTCGAGATCGGGTTGGCACAGTTCCATGTAGGCGATTTCGATGTGGTTTCCAAGTGCCAGAGCGTCATGTGCCAGGATTTCCATTTGTTGCTTCCAGTGAGCGTTGGTGCTGCCATGCGCGAATAAAATAACGAGGTTCTTTTTCATTTTTTGTGCGTTGTTCCTAGTTTAGGGTCCAGAGACGCATTGAATTGTCGGGTTTTTTACAGTGTTTGTGGGATATACGTTCCAAAAAGTGGACTGGTTCGTCGATTGATCAGGTATTTTTGATAAAATTGTCCCGCCTTTCAAAGAAAATAGCTGATTGGCCAATAAAAATGAAAAAAAACACAAAAAGTGTGAGCAGGCAAGGTATTGAAGGAAATCGACATGCAATCTACCAGTAAACTTGAAGCGGTAGGAGAGTCGTTACAAGGCTCCATCCATTATCAGGGCAGGAAAGCAGCAAGAGCAAAGAGTGAGCACCGTCGGCGCCTCATTCTTGAAGCGACGCTGCGCATCGTTGCCAAAGAAGGTATTCGAGGTGTCAAACACAGAGCAGTCGCCAAAGAGGCGGGTGTTCCACTGGCATCAACAACTTATTATTTTAAAGATATTGACGAATTGATCAGTGATGCGTTCATGTTGTTCGCTGAAAACAGCCAAAAAAATATGGAATATTTTTATGGCCAGGTTCAATCACTCATCACGTCCTATGATTTTGATGAACTCACACGCTCGCGCGAACTTCGATCTAAACTATCGGATGATCTCGTTAATCTGGGCATGCAGTTTGTCAAGTCACAGATTCGATTCAGAAAAAATGAAATCCTGGCTGAGCAGGCATTCCTGTTGGAATCTTTGCGAGACGAGATGCTGAAGCCGCTTGCGCGTAAGTACCGTGAAGTGTGGCAGAACAGTCTCGCTTCCATTCTTGGAAATCTGGGATCAAAAACGCCCGAAGAAAATGCCTCCATGATTATCAGCACGGTGTATAGCCAACAATACGATGGCGTCATCGCGGATGGTAATATTAACGAAGCATTTCAGCGTCGCCTGTGGAAGCGTCTGATCGATGGTATTTTAAATCAGTTGGCGGAATAACCTGCTGATTTAGCACAAAAAATGATCGCATTTTTATTGTGTTAAAAATGTGAAAAAAATCCGTTTTTTTGCTTGCATACCAAAATATCGTTCCATATAATGCGCTCCATCTTCAGAGGAGCAAGCCACTCCTCTGAACGAATCAAATGCGGGAATAGCTCAGTTGGTAGAGCACAACCTTGCCAAGGTTGGGGTCGCGAGTTCGAATCTCGTTTCCCGCTCCATTTTTTTTCTCTTTCGTTTTCTCTCAGAATTCTTTAGCGACCTTCACTTGCATCTTCTGGATGTGATCAAGTTGTTCAATTTCGTATTAAATCTCACGAATCAGGTGGGTTGGTCTACACTTAACAGAGTGTAATATCGACGTGATTGGAGGCTTGAATGGCCGGTGTACTGGATACGGTTGACCAGCGAACGAAATTAGTGGGGCAGAACCGTCTGGAGTTGCTTATGTTTAAGCTCATAGGCAAACAAGTCTTCGCGATCAACGTGTTTAAAGTACAGGAAGTGCTCAAGCTCCCCAACCTAACACATATGCCGCACAGGCATCCGGTCGTGGCGGGAGTAACGCACCTGCGCGGTAATACGGTACCGGTAATCAATCTCAGTATGGCGATTAAAATGCCGCCGCTGACTGCAGACAAGAATTCAACCATTATTGTGACCGAATACAATCGAAAGGTGCAGGCATTCCTGGTGGGCGCGGTGGATCGCATCGTTAACATGAACTGGGAAGATATTCAGCCGCCACCAAAGGGGGCGGGGCGCTCACATTATCTGACGGCGATAACAAAATACAAAAATGAGCTGGTAGAAATCATTGATGTTGAGAAAGTACTCGCAGAAATAGTGCCGTTCACTACCGATGTCTCTGAGGGAATTGTCGAACAAGACGTCATTCAAAAGGTGGTGGGTAAAAAGATACTGATCGTCGATGACTCCCCGGTAGCAATCGCTCAGGCAAAATCTACACTGGATAAAATGGGCTTGGATGTCATCACCGCGTCAAACGGTCTGGAAGCACTTAACCTGCTACGGAGCTGGTCTGACCGGATTGAGGATATCAATGATGAACTCTTGATGGTGATTACCGATGCAGAAATGCCGGAAATGGACGGCTATCGGCTTACCACGGAAGTAAGGAAGCATCCTAAGCTTAAGGATATTCATGTCATCCTTCATACATCACTGAGTGGTAATTTCAATAAGGCCATGGTTAAGAAAGTAGGTTGTGACGGCTTTCTTTCCAAGTTTCAGCCGGATGAGCTTGCGACTGAGGTGCAGAATTATATAAAGTCCAAGACCTGATAGTGTCTTCACAGGAAATACTGCGCTATGGAATTGGTACAGATTAATTACTATCCGGTTAAATCGTTATCGCCCGTCTCCGTGACTTCCCGGTCTGTTGATGATTTTGGGCTGACGGGGGATCGGCGTTGGATGTTGGTAGATGGGGAGGGAAAGTTCATCACCCAGAGAACACATCCGCAACTTGCGAAGGTTTGTGTGACAGATAGTGAGGGCTTCCTTGAAGTCACTCTGCCCACGGATAATTCGTTTCGTGTGGCATCTCCGGGCACGGGGCAGGCTCGAGAGGTGTGTGTGTGGGGCGACTCGGTCCCAGCCGTAGCAGCGGCACCTGAATTGTCTGAAGCCCTGTCAGACTTTTTAAGCATGCCTTGTGAGCTGGTTTATATGCCGGAGAGTACCTTTCGGCAGGTTGACCGAGCGTTTTTTAATGCGGATCAGCGGGTTAGTTTTGCGGATGGATTCCCTTTTTTGCTGCTTTCACTTGAGTCTCTCGCGGATTTGAACCAGAGACTGGAGGAGCCCGTTGGGATAAACCGCTTTCGTGGAAATCTGATCGTTCAGGGAACAGCACCCTATGAAGAAGATCAATGGCGAAGAATTCTGATTGGCAACATTGAATTTTCAGTGGTTAAGCCGTGTAGTCGATGCGTTATGACGACCGTGAATCCAAAAACGGGTAAAAAGGGAAGGGAGCCTTTGATGACGCTTGCCGGTTACCGAAAAAACGAATTTGGGGTCTGCTTTGGTCAGAACCTGGTACATTTAAGTGGGGGCGAGCTGAATGTGGGGGATCGCATTGAAGTGCTAGAATAGCTCGACGTCATCCCCGGTGTGATCGTCACTGTCTTTTTTGTTTTGGAAGTGGTGTTGGTAGATTAAAAGCGCTTCTTCTACGGACGCCCCCTGCATGATGTGCTCAAACATGATGCGTTCTTCTTCCATTGTATGGTTTTGGGAAATTTCGTGCTGAAGTTTCTTCCACTCATTCGGATTGTAGAGTCTGGATGGGTCCGAGATCAGCTGACTTAAGTGAAGCAAATCGGCTTTAACATGGTGCAGTCTCTGCGTCAGTCGATCGTAGAACTGGAATGCTATGATCGCCTGGTTCACCTTCGTGTGAATCTCGTGCGAGCTGGCTTGTATCTGGCGAATGGTTTCAGCCGTGTCCGTGCTGTCGCTGAGCTGGTTACCGGCATCGACAAGTTTGGTAATGTTATCTGCGATATAAGTAAACGACTGGCTGAGTTCGCCGACAGATTGGTCGCCATCGGTCATTGTGGTTTCCATCTGTGCCACTGCCAGGGTGAGCATGCTGATTGTTTCTCTGACCTGGCTCCAGTCCAAATCCGGCCTTTCAGAGGAAGATCCCTTATTTGTATAGGACAATGTCAAATTCTCCGCATGTAACGTCAAATTAGGATAAAATGAGGGGCTTTGTGTTCAAGTTGTGGCGTACCCTTGTTACGGGGCCCTACTACTAAAAGCATAGTCCAGAAAATTGAAATGGTTTAAATAATTGGAGTGTGAATGCCCATTTTAAAGTTTGATGCCGTCTCTCTCGCCTATGGTTTAAAGCCACTTTTAGACCAGGTGTCCTTTCATATCGATGCGGGTGAAAAGATTTGTTTGCTGGGACGAAACGGTGAGGGCAAGAGTTCGCTGTTGAAACTGGCTTGCCAGCAAATCAAGGCAGACTCCGGCGATGTATGGGTGGCTGACGGGCTTAAAATTGGGGTGCTGCAGCAGGACTTACCTGACAAAGATGATCGTACGGTTTTTGAAGTTGTTGCCAGCGGCATTGAGGGCTTGGGTGAACTGATTGCCTCGTTCCACACGTTGTCTCAAATGGACATGACGGATGAGACCATGAAGAAATTGGCTCACGTTCAGCATGAGATCGAGGCAAAGAACGGGTGGATGCTCAATAATCGAGTGGAAACCATTGTAAACAGGCTGGGTTTACCTGCTGAATCAAGTATGGGGGATCTTTCTGGTGGGTGGAAGCGTCGCGTATTGCTGGGAAAAGCGCTGGTGGCTGAGCCGGATTTGCTTATCCTGGATGAGCCGACGAACCACTTGGATATTCCCGCCATTCAATGGCTGGAGGATCAGATTCTGCAGTATCAGGGGGCAGTGTTGTTTGTCAGCCACGATCGTTCGTTCATCCGAAAGATCAGCAGCAAGATTCTCGAACTGGATCGTGGAAATCTCACTTCCTGGCGTGGTACGTATGATCAATATTTGATTGATAAGCAGAAGTGGTTGGAAGAAGAAGCCAGGAGAAATGCCTTATTTGACAAAAAACTGTCAGAAGAAGAGACCTGGATTCGCAAAGGGATCAAAGCCCGTCGTACGAGAAATGAAGGGCGTGTCAGGGCCTTGAAAGCGCTGCGTCAGGAGCGAAGTGAAAGAATAGATCGCACTGGCAATGTCAAGCTGGACCTGGAGAAAGCAGAGATTTCCGGTAAGGTCGTTGCGGAAGCCAAGCACCTGAGTTTTTCGTATGACGGTGAACCTGTTATCTCTGATTTTTCAGCTGTGGTACTGCGAAATGACCGGATAGGGTTGATCGGCGAAAATGGGTGTGGAAAGTCCACGTTGGTAAAGCTCTTGCTTGGAGAGCTAACGCCGAACTCTGGCGCTGTGAAGCAGGGTACGAATTTGAAGGTCGCCTATTTCGACCAGAGTCGAGCGCTGTTAAATGAGTCCATGTCAGTGGCTGATAATGTGGCCGAAGGGCGGGAGTTCATTGATATTAATGGTAAGTCAAAACATGTCATGGGGTATTTGAATGAGTTCCTGTTTACCTCTGAGCGTGCCAGAACCCCTGTTTCAGCGCTTTCAGGCGGCGAAAAAAACCGCTTGCTCCTGGCTAAGCTTTTCAGTAAACCTTCCAATGTACTGGTGCTGGACGAGCCAACCAACGACCTGGACGTAGAAACGCTTGAGTTGCTCGAAGATGCGCTCTCTGACTATCAAGGTACACTGATCATCATTAGTCATGATCGAAACTTTCTCGATAACGTCGTTACCAGTACCTTTGCTTTTGAGGGGAATGGGTGTGTGCGAGAGTATGTTGGCGGTTATGTGGATTGGGTGCGGCAAGGTGCGGGGTTTCCATCGCTCAACACAATGGGATCGAAAAATACAGAAAAGCCGGATGATTCTGTCACCCATTCAACCGGGAGCATAAAGTCGGAAACCGAGCCAAAACAAGGGGCGCGGCCTAAAAAACTCAGTTATAAGCTGAAAAAAGAGCTAGAAGACTTGCCGGGTAAAATTGAGGTACTGGAGTCCCGAAAGGCTGCACTCGAAGCAGAGGGAGCGGAAGATGGCTTCTATCAGCGACCGCATGATGAGGTCGCGAAAGTGTTAAATCTCATCGTTGAAATAGAAGCGGAGCTTGAGGTGCTCATGGATCGGTGGGTAGAGCTTGAGGCTATGCAGGAATAATGTGAAGTGGTCTGGAATATCTGGATATTTTCGGTGGAAAACCGGCAAGTTGGTCTACACTTATGGAGTTAACGTTCTGCAGGTAAGATTTTCCTATGAGCATGAAGTATAGCTACCAATTTGCTTTCGATGATGGCACCTCTCTGGGTTACGTGGTGGATGTTGCTCGTACGGGTCACATGGATGATGGATCTAAGGGGGTCGCCGAAGAATGGACGGAGCTGGGTTATTGTCAGTGCTCCAATTGTCCGTTGAATAAAGCAGAACACAAGCATTGTCCCGCGGCATTGGATATTCAACAGGTGGTGAAGGATTTTCAAGCGCAACCCGCCTTTCAGAAAGTGAATGTAAAAGTGATCGGTACGGATCGAAACTATGAAAAACGTACCGGATTGGAAGAAGGGTTACGCTCGTTAATGGGTCTGATTCTGGCCACCAGCCAATGTCCGATTCTGGCGGAACTCAAGCCGATGGCGATTCATCATTTGCCTTTTTCATCGAGTGATGAATTTATCATGCGCTCTGTGTCGATTTATTTGCTGCATCAATATTTCAATCTGCGAGCACACCAGGAGCCTGATTGGGAGTTGATTGGTTTGGTCGAACGAAACAAGCGTCTCCAGCTGGTAAATCAAGCGCTCTGGCAAAGAATTCACAGCGCCTGTGAAAGCGATTCTAACTTGAAGGCACTTTTGAGCTTTTTCTCCATGTCTTCCAGTGTGAGTTTTTCCCTGGAGTCTCAACTTCAAAAGCTCAAATCCAATCTCGAATCCGGAAAGGCTTAACTGTTGCCGGTCAGTCTGACCGCCAGTACATCGCAGTTTGAGCCGTGGAGCACACCGCTGGACGTCGAGCCGAAGAGCAGTTGAAGGCCATGTTTGCCATGGCTGCCAACCACCACAAGGTCGTAACCACTTTCTTCTACCATGCGGTGAATCTCAGCTTCTGGCCTTCCGATGACAACATATTGATTTTCTTCCGGGATAGAAAACTGTGAACCAATTTTCTGCAGCTGAGTTGCGGCGTGACCTTTGAGCTGCGACTGTACCTCAGTCATGTCAATGGGGATATCTCCACCATAAGCATAGCCCAAAGGCTCTACAACGTGCACAATACTCAGTTGGGCATCATATTGACTGGCCATCTCAGATGCCTTGTAAACCACGACGTTGGTTTCCTCGTTCAGGTCGACGGCGACCAGGATATTGCGATAATTGGCCATGAGGGGGTCCTTTGTATGTAATGTCAGTAAAAGGATCGGTTTTGCTCCCTTTAGTGTAAACAGAGAATAGAAAAAAATGAAGAAATTCACGTGTTTGGCGTATGTTAGTAAGGGGGCGATGTGACCTGGTTGATTGTGGGCTTTATTATGTTTTTTGTGGCCGGCTCCATTTTTTGGATTATGCCGTCGCCGAGGGAAAAGCGTCAAATGCTCCTGAGGGCCGCCGCCATGAAGTCGGGATTCAGTGTAAAAATGGGTAAGGCGTCGGAGGAGAGGTTGCGTGGCATTGATGGTCCGGTGATGGTTTATTCGCTGACCAGAGATAAGCTGTCGGATGTCAAACCTGCGCAATTTGAGCTGGCGTTACTCGCCAGCTCGGAAGCACTTGGACAGGGAACGACGCTAAATGTTCAACAGGAAGTCCTGGTAGAAATCTGCAATCAGTTAGCGCCGTTTGCCGCGTGCTTTTTTAAGGTGTCCTTTACGTCGTTAGGAGTCCGGCTTGTATGGGGGGAGGGGTTGTCTCCGGAAAAGTGGGATGAACTGGGTGCTTGCCTGAAAGTTTGCTGGCAACGTTGCGCAGAGAGTGCTAAATAAAAAGAAAAGCGGGCAGGAGGGCTGCTCGCTTTTTCCGTGCCATCTCCAGAGTGGAGACTAGTTTCCCAGGAACGCGAGTTCGGCTTCTTTCATATCCTGAATCATCTTCTGTGTGTATAAGTTGATGACATAATTTACGTTTTTTTCGTTGTAGTTGAGGTAGGAGCGCTTTACAAATTTCCACTTGGTGGATGTCGAGTTCAGCAGCTTTTTGGTTTCAGCGTTGTTCTTGCTGCTCGATTGTAATCCGGAGATGGCGTTATCGACTTGAGAGACGATTTCTGCGATGGGTTGTTCCGTCTCACTGCCTTGAAATACCTGGCTTACGCTGGATGTGCTGCGTGCCGAGTACTTGGTCATCAGGTTGGCCAGGGTCAACGCCACTTGTCTACAGGATTCCGCTTCACTGTTGGGTTGGTAGTCGGACATGGTCAGGATTTTTTCACGGAATGTGGCCAGATCCTCAACGAAAGATTTATTACTTCTCGCCAGGTCATCAGACAGGCGAAGATCAGGGTAACCATTTTCCTGAACGTATTCGACGTTGGTGCGCACCAGTGTGCTGAAGGTAGTGTAGTTTTCATCCAGTTTCTTTATCTCGGCGGCGATATCCTGATCCGTTGACGCAGCTTTAAGGGATTTTATCGACGCCTCCATTTCTGAAACCGATTGGCTGATGTTGCTTAGGAGCGATTTATCGCCAATATTCGCCCCAAAATTGTAATAGGAATTAACGGCTTCGTAGCCATTTACTGCAATACGATTGATGTTGCTGACAATCGTTTCATTTGCCTGGGTGGTATTACAGATTGAAAGTAGCATGCCGATCGAGAGGGCAAAAAATTGTGCGTTAAATGTGTGAAGGAGACTTCGTCGTCTCATGTGTGTAACTCCATATTTGTTTTAGTTGGCAGCTTACCCAAGCATAGCTGGTATCTCAAATTGTAGCGCTTTGTCGGCAATATACAAACAGTGTGCCGGGATCCATCCCAAGGTAAGTAGTGTGATGATCGCAAAAAAGGAAAGAAAATTTGTAACTGTTTGTGAAACCACATAATAAGTGCGTGATCTGTAACGTATTGAATATATAGGGTATATGTCGCCTTTGCACAGGTGTTGTGTTATTTCAGACGATGGGGTGGCCTTATTTACAATTGACAAATGACCAAATTTTTAACATGGTTTGCACACCCGATTCAAACGAGCGTATGAATTTTGTTCGTTCTGTTACTGCTATCGGTATAAACACACTGTAATGTCGGGTAAAACCTGGCATCCGAATAACGCTTGGAGAACACTGGATGATTTACGAAGGTAAAGCCATCACGGTCAAAGAAATCGAAGGTGGTATTGCTCAGTTAAACTTCGATTTAGAAGGCGAATCTGTTAATAAATTTAACAGACTGACTATAGAAGAATTGCGTGCTGCAACTGATGCGTTGAAAGCAGCCAAGGGGATCAACGGGTTGGTCGTTACCAGCTCTAAAGAGTGTTTTATTGTCGGTGCGGATATCACCGAGTTTACAGAATTGTTTGCGGGCCCGGAAGAAGAGCTGGTAGCAAACAACTTGGAAGCGAACAAAATCTTCAGCGACCTCGAAGATTTGCCCTATCCATCGGTAACAGCAATCAATGGTATTGCTTTGGGTGGCGGTTGTGAAATGTGTCTGGCAACTGACTACCGCGTTATGTCCACGGCGGCAAAAATTGGTGTGCCCGAAGTTAAACTGGGAATTTTTCCCGGATTCGGTGGTACCGTTCGTCTTCCGCGATTGATCGGCGCAGACAATGCGATCGAGTGGATTTGTCTGGGTAAAGAATTCAAGCCTGAAGAAGCGTTGAAGTATGGTGCAGTGGATGCCGTGGTTGCTCCCGCACAGTTGCTGGACGCAGCAGTTGCTCTGGTGAAAGAGTGCAACGAAGGTAAAGTTGACTATAAAGCGCGCCGTGAAGAGAAAACCGGCAAACTGAAGCTGAACCCGATGGAAAGCATGATGACCTTCGAAACAGCGAAGGGATTTGTTGCTGGTCAAGCGGGTCCTCACTACCCGGCGCCGGTTGAGTCCATCAAGGTCATGCAAAAGCACGCTGGCATGGCACGTGACAAAGCGCTTGAAGTGGAAGCCAAAGGGTTTGCCAAAATGGCAAAAACCACGGTGTCCCAGTCTCTGATCGGTCTGTTCCTCAACGACCAAGCGTTGAAGAAAAAGGCGAAGGATCTTGAGCCTCTGGCTAGCGATGTTAAGCAGGCAGCCGTATTGGGTGCAGGTATCATGGGTGGTGGTGTTGCTTATCAGTCTGCCCTGAAAGGCACGCCAATCATTATGAAAGACATCAACCAGGCGGGTATTGATCTTGGTTTGAAGGAAGCCAAGAAGCTGCTCGTTAAGCGGGTTGATCGCAAGAAGATGACCGCAGACAAGATGGCGGATGTCCTCAATAACATTACACCAGCGTTGTCCTATGGTGATTTTGCATCGGTTGACCTGGTGGTAGAAGCGGTTGTTGAGAATCCTAAAGTTAAGGATATTGTACTGTGTGAAGTAGAAGGTGTGGTAAGGGAAGATACGATTCTGACCACCAATACTTCCACGATCTCAGTAAATCTGCTGGCGAAGAATCTGAAGCGTCCAGAAAACTTCTGTGGTATGCACTTCTTTAACCCGGTACACATGATGCCTTTGGTTGAGGTTATTCGTGGTGAGAAGTCCAGTGAGAAAGCAATCGCGACAACTGTCGCTTACGCAAAAGCGATGGGTAAAACGCCTGTTGTCGTAAACGATTGCCCAGGATTCCTCGTTAACCGTATCCTGTTTCCGTATTTTGGTGGATTCATTGGTCTGGTGCGTGATGGCGCAGACTTCCAGCGCGTCGACAAGATCATGGAGAAGTTTGGCTGGCCAATGGGCCCGGCTTATCTGTTGGATGTTGTTGGCATGGATACTGCCAAGCATGCGGGTGAGGTGATGGCTGAAGGCTTCCCGGACCGTATGAAGCACGAAGGTACCACGGCCATTGACGTCATGTTTGACTCAGGACGTTTTGGCCAGAAGACCGATAAGGGCTTCTATGTGTACGAGCTGGACAAGAAAGGCAAGCAGAAGAAAGTTAAAGATGATTCTGTCTATGAGATGTTGAAGCCGGTCATCAGTGGAAGTCAGGAATTCACTGACGAAGATATCATCGAGCGAATGATGATTCCTCTGTGCATTGAAACGGCACGTTGCCTGGAAGATGGCATTGTTGACACGCCAGCAGAAGCGGATATGGGATTGATCTTCGGTATAGGCTTCCCTCCATTCCGAGGTGGTGCACTTCGTTACATTGACTCGATTGGAATGGCCGAATTCTGCCAGCTGGCAGAAAAATACGCCGACCTCGGGCCGCTCTATCAGCCGACTGAAGGCATGAAAGAAATGGCGAAATCCGGCAAGAAGTATTTCGGCTAATTGCTGAAACAGGTAACCATACGGAGAATTATTTATGAGTCTTAACCCAAGAGATGTTGTCGTAGTCGACTGCGTGCGAACTCCAATGGGACGAGCTAAGAATGGCTGTTTCCGCAATGTTCGTGCTGAAACGCTGTCTGCTGTTCTGATTGATGCAATGTTTGCACGTAATCCTGCGATCAATCCCAATGAAGTGGAAGATGTAATCTGGGGTTGTGTGAACCAGACGATGGAGCAGGGTTTCAACGTTGCTCGCCAGATTTCATTGTTAACTAAAATTCCTCACACCTCTTCCGCCCAAACCGTAAACCGCTTGTGCGGTTCTGCCATGACAGCCATTCACACTGCGGCTCAAGCAATTATGGTAGGCAACGGTGATGTATTTGTTGTGGGTGGCGTGGAGCACATGGGTCACGTATCCATGACGAAAGGCTTTGACCACAACCCGGCTGCGAGTAAGTATTCCGCGAAAGCTTCAAACATGATGGGCTTGACTGCAGAAATGCTGGCTAAAATGCACGGCATTGGCCGAAAGCAGCAGGATGAGTTTGGCGCGCGCTCTCACCGTTTGGCGCACGAAGCCACTATCGAAGGTCGTTTCAAAAACGAAATTATTCCGGTAGAAGCGCATGACGACAACGGTTTCAAAGTGCTTATTGAGAACGATGAAACAATTCGTCCCGAAACGACTGCAGAGTCTTTGGGTCAGTTACGTCCAGCGTTTGATCCGAAAGGTGGAACGGTAACTGCGGGTACCTCATCGCAGTTGACCGATGGTGCAGCAGCAATGTTGCTGATGTCAGCAGAGCGTGCACAAGCGCTTGGCCTGACGCCTCGGGCGAAAATCCGTTCAATGGCGACCGCTGGATGTGATCCCGCTATCATGGGCTATGGTCCTGTTCCTGCGACCAAGAAGGCACTGAAGCGTGCTGGTCTGAAAATCGAAGATATTGATTTTTGGGAGCTGAATGAGGCATTTGCGGCTCAGTCTTTGCCTGTTATGAAAGATCTGAAGTTGCTGGATGTCGCGGATGAGAAAGTGAACCTGAATGGTGGTGCGATCGCGTTAGGTCACCCGCTGGGATGCTCTGGTGCGCGTATTTCTACCACATTGTTGAATGTGATGGAAAACAAAGGCGGCACATTGGGTGTTTCTACAATGTGTATCGGCCTCGGACAGGGGATTTCCACAGTGTGGGAACGCCTGTAAGCTGACACGCTGAACGTGAAAAAGCGCGATTGATTCGCGCTTTTTTTTAGAATTTTTTCTTCAGATTAGTGTCTTCTGCTGGTTTCTCCGGAGCTTTTTTGGGTTTTTCTTCAGCATCAGTTTCGCCGGGCGAGCTTTCGGTCTCGGTCATCTCGGTATCTGCGCTGGTGCCGACAAGTGAGCGCATGACCGTCTTGATTTCATCGGCAATATCTTTGATCCGCTGATTCTTTTCCGGGAATTCGAGCGGACTGCCCCTCAGAGCCTCTTTCGCCTGCTTGAGGTGGGATTGTGCCAGAACCCGGTCATCGTTGGCCAGATAGCTTCTGGCTTGCTTTAAATGGCTCTCTACTTCAATATCCAATCTCAGTTTTTGCATTCGACGGGCAATGTCGGCGCATTTCGCAGGGCTGACGGCACCGGTTTTCTTTGCTTTTAAAAGAATGCGCGCGAAATTGTTCAGCCGAATGTTCGCGGACTCAATTTCGCTGTCACTGTCAAAGGCTTTCTCAATCTCATTGTCCCGTTTTCCAGCATTGTAGTTATCCAGGTAAAAGTTTTCCTGGTCCAGCTCCTTTTTCAGGTTTTCGTTGGTTTGATCCAATTCAAATGCTTTTTTTGTGTAGTTGCAGATCATGGTTTGTATGATCAGGATAGATTCATAGTCCTCATCGGTGCGGAGTAGAATGTTGCGTATGTCGGTAAGTTCGTCTGCTTTACGTTTGTAGTGACGAATCTTGCTTTTGGTGAGCTTGATGGCTTGTTGCTTCTTGTAGGCAATAGTGCTGAGAAAAGCTGAGCCAATAAATAATGCGACGAGTGATATCGCGCCAATCCAGAATAGCATGGGAGTGCGAGCAAGCCTTTAGTTGATTCAATTGGGAATATAATCGTGTAAATACTGTTTCAGTATAGGTCGAATTTTCCAGTTCTTTGTATTTGATTTAAGGAAATTTTTCGCCAATTTCCTTGACCCATGGCGTTCAACACCTTATATATGTCGCCAAACGTTGTGTTCTGAAATCGGAACCGGCTAAGAATTAATCGCTATTAATAAAACCGGAAGTTGTCTTTTATGGGTAAGTCACTGGTAATTGTTGAGTCACCAGCTAAAGCAAAAACGATTAACAAATACCTCGGAAATAATTTTGTGGTGAAGTCCAGTGTCGGGCATATCCGTGATTTACCCACTTCTGGCTCCAAAACCGCTTCAGACCCTAAAGAGCGTGCGAAGCAGGCTGCGTTAACTCGCAAAATGTCCGCAGATGAAAAAGCGGAGTACAAGAAAAACAAATCACGTGAGCAGTTAATCAATCGAATGGGTGTCGATCCCGAAAATGGTTGGTCTGCTCAGTATGAAATTCTCCCTGGGAAGGAAAAGGTCGTCGCTGAGTTGAAGCGACTGGCAGAATCTGCGGATGAAGTTTACCTTGCGACGGATTTGGATAGAGAAGGGGAGGCAATTGCGTGGCACTTGCAACAGGCCATCGGTGGCGATGATGGAAGATATAAGCGCGTTGTTTTTAACGAAATTACGAAAAAGGCCATAAAAGAGGCCTTCAATGCGCCGTCAACCATTGATTACAACCGGGTTGATGCTCAGCAGGCGCGCCGTTTTCTGGATCGTGTGGTTGGCTACATGGTCTCTCCCCTGTTGTGGAGTAAGATTGCCCGTGGCCTATCTGCAGGGCGCGTCCAATCCGTCGCCGTTCGCCTCATCGTTGAGCGCGAAAGAGAAATTCGCGCTTTTGTGCCGGAAGAATATTGGGAAGTTTTTGCGGACACCCAAACCACCCAGCAGCAAGCGTTGCGGCTTCAGATTGCCAAGCACAACTCAGAGGCTTTTCGTCCACTCAGCAAATCTGAAACGGATAAGCATCTTGCTGCGTTGGAAGGGCAGGCTTACGTGGTTGAAAAGCGTGAAGACAAACCGACACGCTCTAAGCCCAATGCGCCATTTATTACTTCCACCCTGCAGCAGGCGGCGAGTACACGACTGGGATTTAGTGTCAAAAAGACCATGATGCTCGCTCAGCGACTCTATGAGGCAGGCTACATTACCTATATGCGTACTGACTCCACAAACTTGAGTGCTGATGCCATTGAGGCTGCGAGAAGCCACATCGTAGACGCCTTTGGCAGTAAGTACCTGCCAGATGCGCCTCGCTTGTACAGCAGCAAAGAGGGAGCCCAGGAGGCGCACGAAGCCATCAGACCCTCCGACGTATCTATATCTCACGGAAATATTCAGGGGCTGGAAAAGGACGCTGAAAAACTCTATCAGATCATTCGTGCGCAGTTCCTTGCCTGTCAAATGACGGATGCCGAGTACAATAGTTCTTCCATTATGGTGAAAGCGGGGAGTTACGAGTTGCGTACGCGTGGTCGCGTCATGCTGTTCGACGGGTATTTGAAGGCAATGCCTGAGTTCATGAAGAAGGATGACGATGTGGTCTTGCCGGATGTGCGTGCGGGTGAGTCGTTGACGCTCGCCAAGCTGGATCCCAAGCAACATTTCACGAAGCCATCACCCAGATTCTCGGAAGCCGCACTTGTGAAAGAGTTGGAAAAGCGGGGGATTGGCAGGCCATCTACCTATGCGTCGATTATTTCGACGATTCAGGATCGTGGCTATGTCCGGTTGGAGAATCGACGTTTCTATGCCGAGAAAATGGGGGATATCGTCACAGACCGGTTGGTAGAATCGTTTGATGATCTGATGGACTATGGTTTTACGGCCAACATGGAAGAAATGTTGGACGAGGTTGCCTGTGGTAACAAGAATTGGAAGCAGTTGCTGAATGATTTTTATGGCGGCTTTTCGCAGAAGCTGATCAAGGCGGAATCGGGAGCGCAGGGTATGCGCGCGAATCAGCCGGTTGAAACTGATATTCCCTGTGAGCAGTGTGGACGCCCGATGCAGATCAGAACGGCGAGTACGGGCGTGTTTCTGGGGTGTTCGGGGTACTCGTTGCCACCCAAAGAACGTTGTAAAAGCACGAAAAACCTTGTTTCCGGGGATGAGGCAGTGCGATCAGACGATGATGAAGGCGAGTCGAAACTGCTGTTAACAAAACATCGTTGCAAGATATGCGATACGGCAATGGATAGTTATCTCATTGATGAGAATAGAAAAATTCATATTTGTGGTAACAATCCAGATTGTCCGGGTTATGAGGTTGAGTCCGGCGCATTTAAAATAAAGGGATACGACGGACCGGTACTGGAATGTGATCGTTGCAGTGCCCAGATGCAATTGAAAACCGGGCGTTTTGGAAAATATTTTGATTGCACGAATGAGGCATGCTCGAATACTCGAAAGTTACTGAAAAATGGGCAGCCAGCACCTCCAAAAATGGATCCCGTGAGCATGCCTGAGCTGGCCTGCCAAAAGGTGGATGACCATTACGTCCTGAGGGATGGTGCGAGCGGCTTGTTCCTTGCTGCGAGCAAGTTCCCGAAGAACCGGGAAACGCGCGCTCCACTGGTCTCTGAACTGTTGCCGCATAAGCATGAGATTGATCCAAAGCATGCCTATTTATTCAAAGCGCCTCAGCAGGATGATCAAGGAAATCCTGCCGTGATACGCTTTAGTCGAAAGATGCAGGAACAGTATGTTATGACTGAGGTTGAGGGTAAGGCTACCGGCTGGTCAGCACATTTTGAGAACGGTTCCTGGGTAATACGGCAGGGTAAAAGTAAAAAATAGTGCGCGAGAAAAAACTCTCGCGCCGGGTCTATTTAGCGGTATTTCTGTTGAGGCGAGCCAGCAGGCTTGATGTATCCCAGCGATTGCCGCCCATCTGCTGTACTTCCGCGTAGAACTGATCAACCAGCGCTGCGACAGGGAGAGTGCTGCCGTTACGGTTGGCTTCCTTCAGGCATATTTCCAGATCTTTGCGCATCAAATCGACAGCAAAGCCGTGCTCATATTCGCCTGCGAGCATGGTTTTGTGTCGATTGTCCATTTGCCAGGACTGGGCCGCTCCCTGAGAAATCACTTCAATGACCTTATGGGCATCTAATCCTGCGTTGGTAGCAAAGTGAAGGCTTTCTGCGAGGCCCTGAATCAACCCTGCGATAGCAATTTGATTAACCATTTTGGTGCGTTGACCCGAGCCGGATGGGCCCATGAGTGTGACGGCGCGTCCATAGTGGTTCATTATTGGTGCGCTTTTTGTGAAGGATTCTTCGTCTCCACCGCACATGATGGTGAGTACGCCTTTTATTGCTCCCTGTTCACCTCCGGATATGGGTGCATCTAGAAAGCCTACGCTGTGTTTTTGTGCTGTAGCATAGAGGGTTTCAGCGATTTCTGCGGAGGCTGTGGTGTGATCTATGATCACAGTGCCGGCTTTTGCGCAGGCAAGTACGCCATTATCGCCAAGGTAGGTGTCGATCAGTGATTGGTCGTCGCCGAGACAGGAAATAATAAGGTCAGCCTCTTTTACTGCATGCTCTGGTGTGTCTGCACTGGCACCGTGAAACTTTTTCAGCCACTGGGTCACTTTTTCTTTGGAGCGATTCATGACCGTCACCTGGTGTCCGGCGGTGGCAAGGTGCCCTGCCATATGGAATCCCATGACACCAAGGCCGAGAAACGTGATTTTTTTCATGAATTTGCCTCATCAAGTGGAAATAATTTTATGTTTTCAGAATGCAAAAAAGGGCCGCTAGGGCCCTTTTGCAAGCAGAAGTACCGAAAGTGCTACTTCTCTGGATAATCGCGCTGAGTGTATCCAGTGTAGAGTTGTCGTGGTCGGCCAATCTTATAGCTGCCGCCAATCATCTCATTCCACTGCGCGAACCAGCCAATGGTTCGGGACATTGCGAAAATTACGGTGAACATGGAAACAGGAATTCCAATGGCTTTGAGAATAATGCCAGAGTAGAAGTCCACGTTCGGGTACAGTTTTCTTTGTACGAAGTATTCGTCTTCAAGCGCAATCTTTTCCAGTTCTTGAGCGATCTGCAGCAACGGGTCGTCGGAAAGTCCCAGTTCTGCAAGTACCTCATGACAAGTTTCTCGCATAACTTTGGCGCGTGGGTCAAAGTTTCTATACACGCGGTGACCGAAGCCCATCAGGCGGAATGGGTCGTCCTTATCTTTCGCTTTTGCAATGAACTCAGGAATGCGAGAGGCATCACCAATCTCTTCCAGCATAGTCAGTACCGCTTCGTTCGCGCCACCATGCGCGGGCCCCCAGAGGGCTGCGATACCGGAGGCGATGCACGCAAACGGATTGGCACCCGTGGAACCGGCAAGTCGTACGGTGGACGTTGAGGCGTTTTGCTCATGATCTGCGTGGAGCAGGAAGATGCGATCCATGGCCTTTTCGATAATCGGATTGACCTGATAGGTTTCACAAGGTGTACCGAACATCATGTGAAGGAAGTTGCCCGCGTAGCTGAGGTCATTGCGCGGATACATGAAGGGCTGCCCCATGCTGTACTTGTAGCACATGGCGGCCAAGGTCGGCATCTTGGCAATCAGTCGGAACGCGGCGATTTCGCGGTGCTCCTGGTCTGAAAAATCCATGGTGTCGTGATAGAACGCGGATAGGGCACCAACAACGCCACACATGACCGCCATTGGGTGTGCATCGCGGCGGAAACCGTTGTAAAAGTGGGAAAGCTGCTCGTGAACCATGGTGTGGTTTTTGACCGTATCACGGAAGGATTTAGATTCTTCTTCGCTTGGCAGTTCACCGTGCAGAAGCAGGTAGCAGACCTCCAGGTAGTCAGACTTCTCAGCCAGCTGGTCAATAGGATAGCCGCGGTGGAGCAGAATGCCTTTCGCCCCATCAATGAAAGTGATCTGAGATTCGCAGGCTGCGGTAGAAACGAAGCCGGGGTCATATGTGAACAGACCTTCTTGAGCCAATGGTCGTACATCAATCACGGCAGGCCCTTCAGTGCCACTGTAAATGGGCAGGTCAACCGTTTTGCCATTCACCGATACCTGTGCGGTTTTTTCAGACATGGTGCTCTCCTATGTAGTTTATTACGCCAACTAGCCTTTATATTCTTTATCTTATGGATCTGACATAAGACTTACGTTTATATATCCCCTAAACCCAGATTGAGTTTTCATTGGTTTAGTGCCTGGCGGGAAATCCCCATTGTGTCTGGTTGACACCAGTAATGTGTGCGGGCTAGCAATTAGTCTAATAATAGCGGGAATACTGCACTGCACAAAAGCGAAGTGTGCCCGAAAGTCGAATTCCGCATTCGAAGTCTCTGGTTCTGAGCTGAATTCGGCGCAAGCACTATAAAATGTTGATCTTTTTTGTCAATCCAAAAGCCGAAATTTCACTCATTATAGCTCGAAAAACATACATCTCGATTATATTTTAACCTAAAGGGCTGGTTAAGCAGATCCTGTGCCTAATTTCCTGAAGAAGTTTGTAATTTGTATAGCTCGCCACTATAATTCGGAACCCGAAATCATCCCGGATATGCGACGTTTCCAACGGCGTTGCTGGGTGCACTGGAGAGGAGCACAGCCCTGATGTTGTGCTTTGAAAAGGGGCATTCAGCTATCTGGAGTGGTGCACCGAAACTGCTCAGTAAACCGAATGTTTTTGGGGGTACCTCCAACGAATGTTCAAACTTTGACTCTGTAGTTATGGCAGAGCGCTTTTCATGCGCTTCCAATATGAACCCGTCCCATCAGGGGCGCATAAATTAGAGTGTAAAGAGCCGTGGATAAAAAACGACCCGTTAATCTCGACTTAACCAAGTTCCGTTTCCCGCTGCCTGCGATTACATCGATTATTCACCGTATTACGGGGGTAGCGTTGTTTGTGGGCGTGTGGTTTCTGCTGTGGGCGCTGGAAGCGTCTTTAACCAGCGAACAATCTTTCAATGAGTTGAAAGCATTTTTCGATGGCTTCTTTGTGAAGATTTTCTTCTGGGGTATTGCAGCTGCGCTGCTATATCACTTGGTCGCAGGCGTGAAGCACTTATTGATGGATATCGGAATCGGTGAAACTCTGGAAGGTGGTGTGAAAGGCGCAAAAATCACAATTGCAGCCAGTGCTGTTCTAATTCTGTTAGCGGGGATCTTGTTATGGTAGCCAATGTTACAAGTTTCGGTCGTAGTGGTGTCTACGATTGGATGGTTCAGCGTGTCAGTGGGGTTGTTCTTGCGCTGTACACAATATTTATGCTGTGGAATGTGCTGCTCTGTTCAGACTGGACATTTGCAACCTGGTCTGCGCTGTTTGCTAAAACGTGGGTGAAGATTTTTTCTCTTTTGGCTTTGATTTCATTGGGTGCTCACGCCTGGATTGGTTTGTGGACTGTTTCTACCGATTACCTTAAGAACGGGATTGTCAGATTTGTCTTTCAATCAGGCTGTGGCCTTGTGATGTTCGGGTATTTCGTTTGGGGCGTTCAAATTCTTTGGGGACTGTAATAGATGGCTAAATTAAGAACCTTAACCTACGATGCGATTGTCGTAGGTGGCGGTGGCGCGGGTATGCGCGCTGCACTGCAATTGACTGAATCCGGAATTAAAACTGCCTGTATTACCAAGGTCTTCCCGACGCGTTCTCACACGGTGTCTGCCCAAGGCGGCATCACTTGCGCAATTGCCAGCGCAGACCCCAATGATGATTGGCGTTGGCATATGTATGACACTGTTAAGGGCTCAGACTACATTGGCGACCAGGACGCGATTGAATACATGTGTTCTGTCGGGCCTCAAGCCGTATTTGAGTTGGATCACATGGGGCTGCCATTCTCTCGAACAGAAACAGGGCGTATCTATCAGCGTCCATTCGGGGGACAGTCCAAGAATTTTGGCGAGGGCGGACAGGCAGCGCGTACCTGCGCAGCGGCGGATCGTACCGGCCATGCACTGTTACACACGCTTTATCAGGCCAACCTGAAAGGCGGTACTACCTTCCTGAATGAATGGTATGCGGTCGATCTGGTGAAGAATCAGAAAGGCGCTGTTGTGGGGGTGATTGCGATCTGCATTGAAACGGGTGAAACCGTTTATGTCAAAGCGAAAGCAACGACGCTGGCAACAGGTGGTGCGGGACGTATATACGCCTCTACGACTAACGCGTTGATTAACACTGGTGACGGTGTGGGCATGGCGCTCAGAGCGGGCTGCCCTGTTCAGGATATTGAAATGTGGCAGTTCCATCCCACCGGTATTGCGGGTGCGGGTGTGCTCGTGACGGAAGGCTGTCGGGGCGAAGGTGGCTATCTGATCAATAACGAAGGCGAGCGTTTTATGGAGCGTTATGCGCCTAACGCTAAGGATCTTGCGGGTCGTGATGTCGTTGCACGTTCCATGGTACTTGAAATTCTAGAAGGTCGTGGCTGTGGCCCGAACAAGGATCACGTACTTCTCAAGCTGGATCACCTGGGTGAAGAAACTCTGAATCTGCGTCTGCCCGGGATTTGTGAGCTGTCCAAGACATTTGCACATGTTGACCCGGTGAAAGAGCCGGTGCCTGTGGTGCCAACCTGTCACTACATGATGGGTGGCCTGCCAACAAACATTGGTGGCCAGGTCCTGACGCAAGACGCCAAAGGTAAAGATCAGGTTATTGAAGGTTTGTATGCCTGTGGTGAGGTTGCCTGTGTTTCTGTTCACGGTGCGAACCGTTTGGGCGGTAACTCGCTGCTTGACCTTGTTGTGTTTGGTCGCGCAGCGGGTATCCAGATCGAGCAGTCCCTGCGGGAAGGATTTTCTACCGACGATGCATCTGAGTCTGACATTGACGCATCAATGAAGCGTTTAAGTCGTCTGAACGAATCGACCAGCGGTGAAAAAGTGGCTGATGTTCGAAATGAGCTTCAGAATACCATGCAACTTTACTTTGGTGTGTTCCGTGAAGGTGAGAGCATGCAGAAAGGCTTGAAACTGCTGGACGAAATCGGTGGCAAGCTGAAGAGTCTGCACCTGGAAGATAAGAGTGACTCTTTCAATACTGCGCGTATTGAAGCGCTGGAGCTTGAAAACCTTTACGAAGTTGCCTATGCAACGGCAGTAGCGGCGGAAGCACGGAAAGAGAGTCGTGGCGCGCATGCACGTAATGATTTCACCGAGCGTGATGACGAGAACTGGTTGAAGCACTCTTTGTACTTCCCTGCTGACAAGAGCGTGGGCAAGCGCGATGTTAACTTTTCTCCCAAGACCGTTGAAGCATTTCCGCCGAAAACCAGATCATACTAAGAGAGGCCAAGATGTTAATCAGTATTTATCGTTACAATCCTGATCGAGACGAAGCGCCTTTTATGCAGGATATCGAACTCGAGATTCCTGAAGGTAAGGACTTGATGGTTCTGGATGTATTGGGGCTTCTGAAAGAAAAAGACCCAACCGTAGCCTATCGCAGATCGTGCCGGGAAGGCGTTTGTGGTTCGGATGGTATGAACATGAACGGACGCAACGGCTTGGCGTGTATCACACCGCTGTCTGAGGTTGTGGAAGAGAACAAGCTTGTCTTGCGACCACTTCCCGGTTTACCGGTTGTTCGGGACCTCGTGGTAGATATGTCGCTGTTCTACGCTCAGTATGAGAAGGTGAAGCCTTATCTGATCAATAACACGCCAGCGCCTGCCATTGAGCGACTGCAATCTATTGAAGATCGTGACAAGCTTGATGGATTGTATGAGTGTATCTTGTGCGCATGCTGTTCGACCGCCTGTCCGTCTTTCTGGTGGAATCCGGATAAGTTCATCGGGCCGTCAGGGTTGCTGCAGGCATACCGCTTCCTGATTGATAGTCGTGACACAGCGACTGCCGAGCGTTTAGCGGGTCTGGATGATCCATTCAGTGTGTTCCGCTGCCGAGGCATCATGAATTGTGTCAGTGTTTGCCCGAAAGGCTTGAATCCCACCAAGGCAATCGGACACATTCGCAACATGCTGTTGCAAAGAGCGACCTGATATCGTTTTTTGTGGTAGAGGGCGGCCGGTATTTGGTGCCCTCTTTTCGTATATTTCCACAGATCTTCGAAATATACCTTCGTATACGTCCTCGTGATCAAAAAACGGGCTATACTTTTTTGATGATGCCGGTTGGTGCTGTTCGGGATTTACTCTACTCAGACAAGCATTGACTGGTATATGGTGGTTACTGGTACTCAAAAAGTACCGTAGTCTAGGCTGAAAAAACCCTGGGGATACGGAAAACATCCGTAATTTCGGTGGGCAGCGGTTTCATCAAAATGATCATCTATGATGCTTGATGTGCAGGCTTCTCACTTGCTTGTCCCCGAAATTAAAAGGCGAGCAATACATGCAAGAAAGCTTAATGGAACAGCTTTGGCAAACGTCTCATCTTGCCGGAGGGAACCTGGCATACGTTGAGCAGCTGTTCGAAAAATTCTTATCTGATCCAAACAGCATCCCTGAAGAGTGGCGAAGTTATTTTGAAAAGTTACCTCGCGTAGACGATTCAATAACGGCCGATATTTCTCACTCCTCAATTCGTGAACAGTTTCTTCATATTTCCAAGAATCGATTGGCATACGCGGGAAGCAGCACTCCTGCCAGTGTTACGAGTGAGCATGAGAAGAAACAGATCAAAGTGCTGCAGCTCATTAATGCCTATCGCTTCCGGGGACACCAAAAAGCCAAACTTGACCCGCTGAATTTAATGGTTCGTGAGACGGTGGAAGATCTGGATATTCACTATCACGGGTTGACGCGTGCGGACTTGGATATCGACTTCCAGACAGGTTCATTGTTTTTTGGCTCAGACACGTTGCCGCTCAAGGATATCATCGACGGATTAGAGCAAACGTATTGCGATTCCGTTGGTGCTGAATATATGCATATCGTTGATACCAACGTAAAGCGATGGTTTCAGCAGCGGATGGAGTCTGTGCGTTCACATCCTGAATACTCTTCTGAAACCAAGAAGCATTTGCTGGAGCGCCTTATTGCTGCTGAGGGATTGGAGAAATACCTGGGTTCCAGATACCCCGGAACAAAACGATTTGGTTTGGAAGGTGGGGAAAGCCTGATTCCTCTGGTGGATGAACTTATCCAGCGCAGCGGGAGCTATGGTGCCAAAGAAATTGTGATTGGCATGGCGCACCGAGGTCGACTGAATGTGCTGGTCAATACGCTAGGGAAAAACCCAAAAGAGCTGTTCGACGAATTCGAAGGGAAGAAGCTCCATGAGGGCGGCTCTGGCGACGTAAAATATCACCAGGGATTTTCCTCGAACGTAATGACCGCGGGAGGGGAAGTTCACCTTGCGCTGGCGTTTAATCCGTCTCACCTTGAAATTGTCTCTCCTGTGGTAGAAGGCTCCGTACGGGCAAGACAGAATCGCAGAGGCGATCTGACCGGAGAAAAGGTAGTTCCCATCGTAATGCATGGTGATGCGGCTTTTGCTGGTCAGGGTGTCGTCATGGAAACCTTCCAGATGTCCGGTACGCGTGCTTATGGCACCGGCGGGACAATTCATCTGGTCATTAATAATCAGGTTGGTTTTACCACCAGTAAGCAGGAAGATGCGCGGTCAACAGAATATTGTACCGATGTTGCCAAGATGGTTCAGGCGCCCATTCTGCATGTGAATGGTGATGACCCAGAAGCAGTATTGTTCGCTACACAGGTGGCGGTGGATTATCGCAACCAGTTTAAGAAAGATATCGTCATTGATCTGTTCTGTTACCGACGGCGTGGACATAACGAAGCGGATGAGCCTTCCGGCACCCAGCCGTTGATGTATGCGCAGATCAAAAAGCAACCTTCTACGGTGTCCATTTATTCCAATACTCTGGTCTCTCAAGGTGTTTTGACCGAGCAAGGCGTAAAAGATCTGGAACAAGAATACCGGGATGCGCTGGATGCAGGCAGACACGTGGCCAAGAGTCTGGTGAAAGAGCCCAATAAAGAGCTTTACGTGGATTGGACTCCCTTCATCGGTCACGAGTGGACGGCAAAATGTAAAACCGGAATCAACCTGAAAACTCTGCAGCGCGTCGGAAAGAAAATGGATTTCGTACCGGAAGGTTTCCCGGTGCAGCGACAGGTACAGAAAATTCTGGAAGATCGTTCCAAAATGACGCAAGGCGCCATGCCTATCAACTGGGGTTATGCCGAAGTTATGGCTTATGCCACGCTGCTCCATGAAGGTCATCCGGTGAGAATCACTGGGCAGGATGTGGGACGAGGCACGTTTTCGCATCGTCATGCCGTGTTACACAACCAGAAAGATGCGTCGACCTATTTGCCGTTACAGAACATAGCGGAAAATCAGCCAGAGTTTGAGTTGTACGATTCGTTCCTTTCCGAAGAAGCGGTGTTGGCCTTCGAGTATGGTTTTTCGACCACGAACCCCAACAAATTGGTGATCTGGGAGGCACAGTTTGGTGATTTCGCCAATGGTGCACAGGTGGTGATTGACCAATTTATAACAAGTGGTGAGCACAAGTGGAATCGCTTGTGCGGCTTGACCATGCTGCTGCCCCACGGTTACGAAGGGCAGGGGCCTGAGCACTCCTCTGCGAGGTTGGAGCGGTATCTGCAGTTGTGTGCGGAACACAATATTCAAGTGTGTGTGCCCACAACGCCCGCTCAGGTGTTTCACATGCTCAGACGTCAAGTGAAACGACCCTTGCGCAAACCATTGATTGCGATCACGCCAAAAAGCTTGCTCAGGCATAAAGATGCAATCTCCACGCTGGATGAGTTGGCCGAGGGATCGTTCCAGACGGTCATTCCAGAGATTAATGGTGAAATCGACAATAAGAAGGTAAAGCGGGTCGTTCTTTGCAGCGGCAAGGTGTATTACGAGTTGCTGGAGAAAAGGCGAGCGGATGGTATCACAGATACCGCCATTATTCGCCTTGAGCAGTTGTACCCCTTCCCGGCAGACGACCTGGAAGAAGTATTGGGCCAGTATCCTAAAATCACGGATGTTGTCTGGTGTCAGGAAGAACCGATGAACCAGGGCGCCTGGTACTGTAGTCAGCATCACATGAGGAACGCGGCACATACCGTTAACCCCAAAATCTACCTGAAGTATGCGGGTCGTCCTGCATCGGCAGCACCGGCTTCAGGGTATAGTTCAGTTCACGCAGAAGAGCAGACTCGTCTGGTAAATGACGCGTTTGAAGTTTGATAGGCATTTTGAGAAAGGATAAAAAATGACAATTGAAATAAAAGCACCGACATTTCCAGAGTCTGTTGCGGACGGTACGGTTGCAACCTGGCACAAACAGCCTGGGGAAGCTGTTGAGAGAGACGAGTTGATTGTTGATATCGAAACCGACAAAGTGGTTTTGGAAGTTGTTGCTCCTGCGGATGGTGTCATCGAGTCAATCATCAAAGGTGAGGGCGAGACGGTTCTGAGTGGTGAGTTAATCGGTATTTTTGCCGACGGTGCAGCCGGCACCGCGAGTGCACCTGCAGCCGAAGCAGCCCAACCTGCAACCGCTGCAGCGGCCAGCGCTTCTGAGGAAGTGATTATGAGCCCCGCTGCGCGTAAGCTGGTCGAGGAGAAGGGGTTAAATCCGTCGGACATCAACGCGACTGGAAAGGGCGGCCGGCTCACTAAGGAAGATGTGGTTCTCCATATGGATTCCGGTAAGCCAGCGGCACCGGTAGCCTCAGCACCTGCTGCTCCCGCCGCATCCACTGCGCCAAGTACCGCGAATATGCCGAGTCTGAATCTGCCTGGCCAAGGGCGGCCGGAAAAACGGGTACCGATGACCCGCCTGCGCGCGAGTATTGCACGGCGCCTGGTAGAGGCACAGCACAATGCGGCAATGTTGACCACTTTTAATGAGGTCAACATGAAGCCTGTCATGGACTTGCGCAACCAGTACAAAGACCTGTTTGAAAAGACGCATAACGGCACACGATTGGGCTTTATGTCATTCTTTGTTAAAGCAGCAACAGAGGCATTGAAGCGATTCCCGGGGGTAAATGCTTCAATTGATGGTAATGATATCGTGTATCACGGCTATCAGGATATTGGTGTGGCAGTGTCTTCCGATCGAGGGTTGGTCGTTCCGGTTTTACGTGACGCCGATGCGATGGGACTGGCGGATGTCGAAAAAGCGATCCGGGATTACGGTCTGAAAGCCCGCGATGGCAAATTGTCCATTGAAGAGATGACCGGTGGTACATTCACCATATCCAATGGTGGCGTATTTGGCTCATTGATGTCCACACCTATTCTCAATCCCCCTCAAACGGCAATACTGGGAATGCATAAGATCCAAGACCGCCCGATGGCCGTCAACGGTCAGGTTGTGGTGTTGCCAATGATGTATCTGGCACTGTCATACGACCACCGAATGATCGATGGGAAAGAAGCGGTACAGTTCCTGGTGGCCATTAAGGATTTCATTGAAGATCCTGCCCGTATACTCCTCGATGTTTAATTCAGCTTCGTAAATGGAAAAAGAAATGTCTGAAAAGTTCGATGTGATTGTTATTGGTGGTGGACCTGGTGGTTATGTGGCTGCCATAAAAGCGGCTCAGCTGGGGTTATCAACCGCCTGTGTTGAAAAGTGGACAAATGAAGAGTCCGGCAAGCAGGTGTTGGGCGGTACTTGTCTGAATGTTGGTTGTATACCTTCTAAAGCACTGCTCGAGTCCTCTCATAAGTATGAAGAAAGCAAGCATGACTTCGCTCTGCATGGAATCAATGTTTCTGATGTAACGATGGATGTGCCCAAGATGATCGCGCGTAAGGCGCAGATTGTTACCAACCTGACCAGCGGCATAGGCTCTCTGTTCAAGGCAAATGGCGTCAAATCGATACATGGCTCTGGCAAGCTGTTAAGCGGAAAGCAGGTAGAGGTCACCGATAACAACGGTAATACAACGGTATATTCCGCTGAGAACGTGATTCTTGCTTCGGGTTCTCGACCCATCGAGATACCGCCTGCACCACTTCATGAGGATGTCATTGTTGATAGCACGGGAGCGTTGGAGTTTACTGAAACGCCAAAGCGTCTGGGTGTTATCGGCGCAGGCGTTATTGGTTTGGAGTTGGGAAGTGTCTGGGCTCGATTGGGCTCAGAAGTCACGGTTCTTGAAGCGCAGGATACGTTTCTACCCGCGGTCGATCAACAAATCGCCAAAGATTCGTTGAAGCATTTCAAAAACCAGGGACTGGATATTCGCTTGAAGGCTCGAGTCACAGGCTCGGAAGTCAAGCGAGGCTTGGTCTATGTCTCCTTTGAAGATGCTAAAGGCCAGCAGGAAATGAAGTTCGACAAGCTTATTGTGGCTGTCGGTCGTGCGCCTTACACGGAAGGGCTGCTGGCTCCGGACAGTGGGGTAAACCTGGATGAGCGTGGTTTTATCTTTGTTGATGACCATTGCCAAACAGACGTGCCAGGCGTATTTGCGATTGGTGATGTGGTTCGTGGGCCTATGCTCGCACACAAAGCCTCTGAAGAAGGTGTCATGGTGGCGGAGCGCATTGCTGGTCACAAGGCAGCGATGAACTACGAGTGTATTCCCGGGGTTATTTACACTTTCCCGGAAATTGCGTGGGTTGGTAAATCGGAAGAGCAGGCGAAGGCTCAAGGCATTGACTACAAAACCGGCACTTTCCCCTTCGCCGCCAGTGGCCGGGCAATGGCAGCAAATGCAACCAGTGGTCTGGTGAAAATTGTGGCGGATGCGAAAACGGATCGAATTCTCGGTATGCATATCGTTGGGCCACAGGCGTCAGAAATGATTGCGCAAGGCGTCATTGCCATGGAGTTTGGCTCCAGTGCAGAAGATCTCGCATTAACCGTCTTTGCGCACCCGACCTTATCCGAAGCAGTACATGAAGCCGCACTTGCGGTGGATGGCAACGCAATTCATATTGCAAATCGAAAAAAGAAGAAGTAGCAACTTCTTAACGCGTTTGTAAAAACTGTTCAGTGGGGGACCCCCTTGCTGAACACTTTCAAAAAACCATTCAATGGATCATTACGGAAATTAGCCATGAATCTACATGAATATCAGGCAAAACAGATTTTTGCGGAGTATGGTTTGCCGGTTTCTAAAGGGTATGCATGCGATACTCCTGAAGAAGCAGCAGAAGCGGCGGACAAGATCGGCGGTGACAAATGGGTAGTAAAAGCTCAAGTCCACGCTGGTGGACGCGGCAAAGCTGGCGGCGTAAAACTGGTGAGCAATAAAGATGAGATCAAAGCTTTTGCTTCCCAGTGGTTAGGCAAAAATCTGGTCACTTACCAGACGGATGAGAATGGACAGCCTGTAAGCAAGATTCTGGTCGAAGAATGCACTGATATCGCAAAAGAGCTTTATTTGGGTGCGGTTGTTGATCGTAGTTCACGCCGTATTGTGTTTATGGCGTCGACGGAAGGCGGTGTAGAAATTGAGAAGGTTGCCCACGAAACACCCGAAAAAATCCTGAAAGCTACGGTTGATCCTCTGGTGGGTGCCCAGCCGTACCAGGCGCGAGAGCTTGCATTCCAGCTCGGACTGGAAGGTGATCAAATCAAACAGTTCACTAAACTGTTCCTGGGCCTGGCCCAACTGTTCTCTGAGCAGGACCTGGCGTTGCTGGAAGTGAATCCACTGGTAATCACCGATGCGGGTAATCTGCATTGTCTGGATGCGAAAGTAAACATCGACAGCAATGCGCTGTACCGTCAGCCGAAACTGGTAGGTATGCGGGACAAGTCCCAGGAAGACGAGCGTGAAGCACATGCCGCAGAGTGGGAACTGAACTATGTCGCACTGGACGGCAACATTGGCTGTATGGTGAATGGTGCGGGCTTGGCAATGGGTACCATGGATATTGTCAAACTGCATGGCGGTGCACCGGCGAACTTCCTGGACGTAGGTGGCGGCGCAACCAAAGAGCGTGTTACCGAAGCCTTTAAAATTATTTTGTCTGACGAAAATGTTCAAGCTGTTCTGGTAAACATTTTTGGCGGTATTGTTCGATGTGATCTTATCGCGGACGGTATTATTGGTGCTGTGGAAGAAGTCGGTGTGAAGGTGCCGGTGGTTGTGCGCCTGGAAGGCAATAATGCTGATTTGGGTGCTAAAAAACTGGCGGATAGTGGATTGAATATTATTGCTGCAACCAGCCTGACCAATGCCGCAGAATCTGTGGTGAAGGCTGCTCAGGAGGGTGTGAAATGAGTGTTTTGATCAACAAGGATACGAAAGTTATTTGTCAGGGCTTTACCGGTTCACAGGGAACGTTCCACTCCGAGCAGGCCATTGAGTACGGCACCAAAATGGTGGGTGGAGTTACTCCGGGCAAAGGTGGACAGACGCACCTGGGATTGCCTGTCTTCAATACCGTGAAGGAAGCTGTGGAAGCGACTGGCGCAGAGGCCTCTGTGATCTACGTGCCTGCCCCTTTCTGCAAGGATTCCATTCTGGAAGCAGCGAATGCTGGTATCAAGCTGGTCGTATGTATCACGGAAGGTATTCCAACGCTGGATATGCTGGATGCGAAAGTAAAATGTGATGAGCTTGGCGTGCGTCTGATCGGTCCTAACTGCCCAGGCGTCATTACGCCCGGAGAGTGTAAAATCGGAATCATGCCTGGTCATATCCATAAGCCGGGTAAGGTGGGAATTGTGTCTCGCTCCGGTACGCTGACTTACGAAGCTGTTAAGCAAACGACTGATTATGGCTACGGTCAATCTACCTGTGTAGGAATCGGCGGTGACCCCATTCCGGGATCAAACTTTATTGATATCCTGGGTATGTTTGAAAAAGACCCGCAGACAGAAGCCATCGTGATGATTGGTGAAATCGGTGGATCTGCGGAAGAAGAAGCGGCTGAATTCATCAAGCATAATGTCACCAAGCCTGTGGTCTCCTACATTGCTGGTGTAACTGCACCTCCCGGAAAGCGCATGGGCCATGCCGGTGCCATCATTTCTGGTGGTAAAGGCACGGCAGATGAGAAATTCGCCGCTCTGGAAGATGCGGGTGTAAAAACCGTGAAGAGCCTGGCAGACATTGGTAAAGCACTGGCAGAGGTGACTGGCTGGTAAAACCAGTCTTCTACTCGCTGACGCAAAAAGGCAAGTGCTCATTGAGCGGCACTTGCCTTTTTTGTTTCACAGGGAGTGATAATCTCAAATCCTGTTTGTTTAATTGTTAACATTGTTTATTATTCGCTTTATTCCAAAAAAGTGAGAAAAGGAGAATCTGTTGAGTTCCGTTGAAGCCAATCGGCGCATCTTGTCTGGTATGAGACCGACTGGAAAACTGCATTTAGGACACTACCATGGTGTGATAAAAAACTGGGTTGAATTGCAGCACGACTTTGAATGCTTTTTTTTTGTTGCAGATTGGCATGCGCTAACCACTTCTTATGAAGACCCTTCGGGAATTGAACAAAGTTGCTGGGACATGGTGATTGATTGGTTATCCGCTGGAATCAATCCGGGAGCGGCGACCGTATTCTTACAATCCAAAGTACCTGAGCACGCGGAACTTCACCTTCTTCTTTCGATGATTACCCCATTAGGTTGGCTGGAACGCGTTCCCACGTACAAAGACCAGCAGGAAAAACTCAAAGAGAAGGATCTCGCAACCTATGGATTTCTCGGGTATCCACTGCTGCAAAGTGCTGACATTCTCATGTATAAGGCGGGATTGGTGCCGGTAGGTGAGGATCAGGTTTCGCATATCGAAATGACCCGGGAAATCGCGCGGCGGTTTAATCATATCTACGGTAAAGACCCCGGATTTGAAGAACAGGCGGAGCTCGCGATCAAAAAAATGGGGAAAAAAAATGCCAAGCTCTATAGCCGATTACGCAAGGCATTTTTGGAACAGGGCGATCAGGACGCCGTAGAGACGGCGAGAGCCCTGGTGAAAGAGCAGCAGAATATCGCCCTGGGAGACCGGGAGCGGTTGTATGGCTATCTGATCGGCGGTGGGAAAGTCATTCTGCCTGATCCCCAGCCATTATTGACGAAAGCATCGAAAATGCCTGGTCTGGATGGGCAGAAAATGTCCAAGTCATACAACAATACGATTGGATTGCGCGAGAACGAAGATTCTGTCGTAAATAAAATACGTACGATGCAAACGGACCCTCAGCGTGTCAGGCTTTCAGATCCGGGAAATCCACAAAATTGTCCAGTCTGGCAGCTGCACGAAGTGTACAGCGATGATCCAACCAAAGCGTGGGTAACAGAAGGCTGTACGACGGCCGGTATCGGTTGCCTGGATTGCAAATCTAAAATTTGTGATGCGGTCATTGAAGAACAAAAACCCATTATTGAAAGGGCACGACAATATGAGCTTGAGCCGGGCCTTGTGCGGTCAATTATTAAAGAAGGCAGTGAGAAGGCTCGGGATGTGGCCCGAAGCACGCTGGATGATGTACGTAAAGCCATGGGTTTGAACTATCAATTGTGATGAGCAAGCAGTTGTGATGAGCTTTCAATCGTAATGAACTGCCAATTGTAATGAATGAGATAAACGAAGACGCTTTGGGAGGAGATGACGCGAGCGCGACAAAGCCCCAGGAGACAGATCAGAGTACAGAGAAGCAGATCCGCGAAAATGGTCTCGAAATGCTGGTGCAGCAGGAGTTACCCTTCGCGCTGGTTGATGGAAAGCCGTTTACGCAGCTCCCTCAGGATTTGTATATTCCTCCGGATGCTCTGGAAGTATTCCTTGAGGCATTCGAAGGGCCGCTGGATTTGCTGTTGTATCTGATTCGACGGCAGAATATGGACATTCTGCGTATTGATGTGAGCGCGATCACCGAGCAGTACATCCAATATATTGGGCTCATGAAATCCATGCGCTTTGAATTGGCCGCAGAATATCTGGTCATGGCGGCGACGCTGGCGGAAATCAAATCCAGAATACTGCTGCCTCGGCGTCAGGATGATGACGAGGAAGAAGTTGATCCTCGAGCCGAGTTAATCCGTCGACTCCAGCAGTATGAGTGTTTTAAGAAAGCCGCAGAGGATCTGGATGAGTTGCCCAGGGTTGATCGAGACACCTTTGAGGTGGAGGCGGATTTGCCAGAGTTCGAAGTCCCTAAGGCACATCCTGAGGTCAGCTTACGGGAAGTACTCATTGCTTTCAGCGAGATACTGCGTCGCTCTGAAATGTTCGAAAGTCACCAGATTGAAAAGGAAAAACTGTCTACCCGGGAGCGTATGAGTAACATTCTGCAGCGCCTGTCGGCGGATAAGTTTGTACCCTTCGAATCTTTTTTTACGCTCAGCGAAGGCCGGGGAGGGGTGGTTGTTTCCTTTTTGGCTGTGATGGAGCTGATTAAAGAACAGTTGGTTGACCTTGTTCAGAATGAACCCTTTGGGACGATTCATGTGAAAGCACGGAGCAGCGCCTGATGCCATATGCGAACAAATATCCCACCCGATTGAGATGCCAGGCGAAAGGTGTGGGTGAATGAAGGATCTTAAGAACGTCGTGGAGGCGCTGTTGTTTGCGTATGAAAAACCACTCTCGACCGATCAGATCCGGGATCTGCTAGCGGAGACATTGAGTCCGACAAAAAATCAGATTAATACGGCCATCGCCGAGCTGAAAACAGATTATGCCGATCGCGCGCTTGAACTCGTTGAACTGGCTTCAGGCTATCGATTTCGTGTGCGTGTGCGGTATGCCCCCTATCTGGCGAGCTTGAAGGAAGAACGACCACAACGATACTCGCGTGCGTTGCTGGAAACGTTAGCGCTGATCGCCTACCGACAACCCATCACCCGTGGGGATATTGAAGATGTGCGGGGGGTGGCGGTGAGTTCAAATATCATCAAAACACTGCTTGAGCGGGAGTGGGTTCGTGTGGTGGGGCATCGTGATGTCCCTGGACGACCAGCGATGTATGCGACCACCAAATCTTTTTTGGATTATTTTGGGTTAAAGTCCCTAGACGAATTGCCGCCACTCGCTGAGGTCAGAGATCTGGAAGAAATCAGCAGGGAAATTGAAATGCAATTACAGGCTCAGTTCCAACAATCGAACGCACCAAAGCACGAGGAAACGGATGAAAATGAGCGCTCCGGCAATGTGCTGGACATTCACCCGTTACACTAGGATTCACCCGTTGCACCAGGGCGTAGTTCTAGTGACTCACTCTGCTTGAGGAAAAAAGGAAATAATGAAAGAAACGACTGAAAAAGTACCGGCACCCGGTGAAGAGAAGATACAAAAGGTTCTGGCCAGACTCGGCATAGGTTCTCGCCGACAAATCGAACAGATGGTACAGGAAGGCCGGGTACGCGTGAACGGCGAACTGGCAACACTGGGCATGCGGCTGGCGGATACCGATACCGTCTATGTCGATGGGAAGAAGATTGCCCTGAAGAAAGCAGAGGAAATGTCCTGTCGGGTGATTGTTTATAACAAGCCGGAAGGTGAAGTCACTTCCAGAAAAGATCCAGAGGGGCGTCCCACGGTTTTTCAGAAGCTGCCTGCGCTGGAAACCGGCCGATGGATTGCTATCGGGCGTTTGGATCTCAATACGTCAGGTTTGTTGATGTTTACCAATGATGGCGAGCTTGCAAACAAGTTAACCCACCCATCGACCGAAGTGGACCGTGAGTATGCCGTGCGCGTTTTCGGTGAAGTGACGGCTGAAGCACTGAAAAATCTAAAAGAAGGCGTGTATCTTGAGGATGGAATGGCACGCTTTACCGATATCAGTGATGCAGGCGGAGAAGGACTGAATCATTGGTATCATGTGGTTTTGATGGAAGGGCGGAACCGCGAGGTTCGACGACTGTGGGAATCTCAGGGTGTGACGGTTAGTCGTCTGAAACGTGTCCGGTTTGGCTGTATCTTTTTACCTTCACGACTGAAGGTTGGCTCATGGGAAGAGTTAGGTCAGAGAGAAATGAATGATCTGTGTGACCTGGTGGGGCTCCCGCGGCGTAAGGTTTCGTTGAGCCGAAAAGAAAAGCTTGTACGTGATCGAAAGAAATCAAAATCGCGCGCTGTGCCTGCGGGTCGTGGGCAGCAAAAATCGCCAAGGAGCAAACCGGTGCGGCGGCGATAACAGCGCCGTTCCGGCGCATCAGGCCTCTGCTGCTTTAGATTCAGTGAATTCAGGCGGGTTAACGGCATCGGTACAGGTTTTATTGCGACCGCTGTTTTTGGCACGGAACAACGCTTTGTCGGCGCGATCAAATAAATTGGCCAGAGTTTCGGTTTTTTCAAATGTGGCAACGCCGAGGCTGATGGTAACGGGGATTTCATGCTGCCCATGGAAAGCTCGGGTGCCCTCGACCTCATTGCGGATGCGCTCCGCAATGGTGTAAGCCCCAACCAGATCTGTTTCACGTAGAATAACCACAAATTCTTCGCCACCAAAACGGAAGAGCAAATCACTCTTGCGACACACAGACTCAATGGTTTTGACCACATGGTGAAGGATGTCATCGCCGGTTGAGTGGCCATGTTGGTCATTGATGCGTTTAAACTTGTCTACGTCAATCACAATAATGGACAAATCATGGTGATGACGTTTTGCGATTTCGGCTTCTCGGTGAAGTTGAACGTCCAGAGCACGTTTGTTGCCGATGCCAGTGAGGCTGTCAGTCAACGCCGAATCAATAGCCTGTTTGTAAAGCAGAGAATTGCGAAGCGGGTACACCAGCGCAGACAATAAATTCTCGATCAATGCCAACTCTTCTTCTGAAAACTTTCGGCTGCGCGTCAATCTGAGATTACCGAGATCTTCCTGTGGCAGAGCAAGGTGGTAGTCGCAACTGTGCACTGCTTTTCTGGAAGAGCCGAAATGAATGCCGCAGGATTCCGCATAATACTCAAAATGATCATAGGGCACATATTCCTGGAGGTGCTCCATAAAAATTTGAATGACCATTCGGATGTCGAGCGTGGTCTGCAACCGACGTGCCAGGCGCGTGTAAATATCCTGAGGTTCGACAAACCGCTTGCTCACATCCTGATAGGTGGACACGAGGCGTGCTTTGTTGAAATCAATCGGTTCCGCTTTTGTAAAGTTGTTGCTCATGTAAACGCTCCGCTGCCACGATAGAGGTTGCCGCTTTTCATGATGGATAGCGAAAGGTCTGCCAATAATAGAAAGTCTTTTAAAATACAGGTAGATAGTGTGATCTGGTTGGCAAACCTGCCTCCGGTGTGATGGGAATTTGACGGCAAAAATTGTAACTATGGCATGCGTCAAAGGAGAAAAGCGGCAAATGAATGACGCCTTACTCATCAAATGTGAGGCCGCGCGGTGCTGTTATTTTTATTCAGGTACACTGGCCCACTGTGCTAGAATCCGGCGTTTCCATCGTGATTCGGTTCGTTACGTAGAGAAGGTTGGTCATGCGATTTCAGGCGCCGGAAAGTTTGTCTGAGCAAATTGCTCAATACTTGGGATTGAGGATCATCCGGGGAGATTTGAAACCGAATGAGCGCATACCTGAGCAAAAAATCGCCGCAGAGTTGAATGTCAGTCGGGGGTCGGTTCGAGAAGCCTTGCTGCTGTTGGAAAGAAGACATCTTATCGATGTGCTCCCCCGGCGAGGTGCTGTGGTGTCCCCATTGTCACCGCAACTGGTGTCTGCTTTGTATGATATGTACATCGGTCTGCTGACGATGCTCATGACACGCGTAGCCAGCAAACTGTCGCCAGTAGAGCTGGAGTCGTTATTTAAGGTAGTGCGGGAAATTAACCGTCAGGCTTCGGCAGAAAAAGTCGAATTTGAGGGGTTAATGAAAACCGGGTTTGAATTCATCGACACCTGTTGTGAGGTGGCAGCGAATCCTTATCTTCAGGAAACCATTGCCAGCCTGCAGCCCGCACTGAGCCGAACCTACTACATCGCATTGAGTCGTCAGGAAGATGCAACGAAATACACCAAATCGTTCTTCAGTGACTTGGTGCCTGCGATTCAGCAACAGGACACGGTCAAAATAACGCGCATTATCAAAAGTTACGTGGAACATCAGAAAGTATCTGTGCTGCACATTCTGGCGCAAATTGCCGATGATGCGGCACTGCTTGGTTAAGAAAAGGCAATTGGTTCGATAAATGAGATTAAAATCCATCAAATTGGCAGGTTTCAAATCTTTCGTTGATCCGACCAGTGTCCCTTTCCCCAGTAACTTATCTGCCATTGTCGGCCCCAATGGCTGCGGAAAATCAAACATCATCGACGCGGTACGTTGGGTGATGGGGGAGAGCTCAGCCAAGCACTTGCGTGGAGAATCGATGACCGATGTCATTTTCAACGGCGCGACCACACGCAAACCCGTTGGGCAGGCGTCGATCGAATTGGTGTTTGACAATAATGAGGGCAAATTGGTCGGTGAGTATGCCCAGTTTGCCGAGATTTCTGTAAAACGCCGGGTAACCCGGGAAGGCGCATCGGATTACTTCCTGAATGGCACGAAATGCCGTCGTCGGGACATTACTGATCTGTTTCTTGGAACGGGTCTTGGGCCACGAAGCTACGCTATTATTGAACAGGGTATGATTACCCGTCTTATTGAGTCCAAACCGGAAGAGTTGCGTGTCTATATTGAAGAAGCCGCAGGCATCTCCAAGTACAAAGAAAGGCGTCGAGAAACAGAAAATCGCATTCGACGAACCAAGGAAAATCTGGAACGTCTTACTGATATCACCGAAGAACTGGATCGTCAGCTTGCTCATCTGCACAAACAGGCGCAAACCGCAGAAAAATATACCGAACTAAAGAAAGAAGAACGTTTTAAACGTAGTCAGCTTGCGGCCTATAACTGGATGTCGCTCGCTCGGGAGTTTGATGGGCTTCAGCTTAAAATATCCCAGTCTGAAACCAACCTGGAGAAATACTTAACTGATCGCCTTAAAAATGACGGTGAAATCGAAGCGCTTCGTATCCGTGTTCAGGATACTAATACCGGGTTTGAACGCGCCCAGGCAAGTTTTTACGAGACCGGGGCCATGATATCCCGGATCGAGCAGTCGATCCGTCATGAACAGGAAAAAAAGCAAAACCTGGCCAAGGAGAAGGCGGAGAATGAACGGCTGCTGGCCGAGTTGCAGAGCGAACTGGCCACCGAGCTTGAGCAATCCCGGGTTTTTGATGAAGAGCTGTATGAGCTTGAACCACAATTGGAGGAGTCTCTGATACTCGCTGAGGAGACCTCCGAACAACTTGCGGATGCAGAAGACGCGCTCCAGGGCTGGCAGACGCGCTGGGATGAGTTTAACCATCAGTTTTCAGAGCAGCGCAACAAGGCAGAGATCTCACAGGCCAGAATTCAACAGTATGAAGGGGACATTCTCAAATCCCGTCAAAAAGTGACTCGTCTTCAGGATGAAAAAAGCGCATTTGAGCAATTAGTCGACGAAGATAGCCTGTTGATGCATCAGGAAGAAATCGAAGAGGTTTCGATGCGCCTCGAAGAGCAGAGGATCGAAAAGAACGAAAAAGAAGACCACATTCTCTCTATCCGCGAACAGGCAAAATCCCTCAGTGCTGAACTGAGTGACATGCGCGGTTCTGTTCAGGTTATGCAGGGCAAGCTGGGCGGTTTGCAGGCTTTGCAAGAGTCTGCACTGGGGACGGACAAAGACGTCATAAAGGGTGAACTGGCGGCAGTATCGCTTGATGAAAGCCATTTGCTGGCAAAGCACCTGGTCATCGAAGCTGGCTGGGAGCGCGCGGTAGAAGCGATACTTTCCCCATTTATGTCTGCCGTGATTGTCGATGGCCTGGAACGCGTTAAAGGTGTCAATCTTGCAGCGGTAGAAGCCATGGATGGGCTTGGCGGGCCGCAAAACAACGATCTTCTCGACTGGGGTGGGGTGGCATTGCTCGAAAAGCGTGTCACCGGCCATGCTGCATTGAATGGCTTGCTGAGTGGGGTGTACACGGCTGAAACACTGGACGTCGCTCTGAGCGGCAGAAAACGCCTTGCGCCCTCTGAAGTGTTAGTCACTAGTGACGGCGACATTGTGGGGCGGAACTGGTTACGTCGATTCGATGAATCGAATCCGGAGAGCGGTGCACTGGAGCGTCAGAGGGAAATTGACCTCCTGCAGATTCAGCTGACGGAATCCACACAAACCTGTGTTCAACTGGAAGGCAAAATTGATCAGGTTCAGGCCGAGCAGGCCCTCTTGGAACGTACGGTTGCTGAGTTGACACGTACGATTGCAGATCAGATTCAGAACAAACATCAATTACAATCCAAAGTAGATGTTGCCAGAGCGAGGCATGAACAGATCCGGCAGCGGGGCGAAGCGCATGCGGCGGAAATTCTTGAGTTGAATCGACATATTGAAACGGTGATTGAAGAGTTGGCCGCTGTCCGCGAAAACTGGCAGGAAGCTTTGTCGATTACCGTGGACTGTGCAGACAGAAAAGAGGTCTTGCTGACCGAGCGCGATACTGTTCGGGCCAAATATGATGAAATCAAACATGCTGCCCGTCACCATAAAGATTCCGCACATCAGCTTCAATTGCGCGTTCAGGGCGTGCAGTCCAGAAGAAATGCGATGACTCAAAGCGCGCAGCGAATCGAGTCTCAGATCGCAAGAATCGAGGAAAAACTGCATTCGCTCCATGCGCAGGCTTCGGGGGATGACGATCCGGTAGAAGAGATGAAAGCGGAGCTGGAAATCCTTCTTGAGAAAAAAATGCAGGACGAGGATGTGCTTGCGGAAATTCGGGTCACAAAAGAACAGTTGGATGAGTCATTACGTGATGCCGAGCAGGGGCGTCTAGGCATCGAGCAGCGCGTTCAGGATTTTCGTAATGACGTTCAGGAACTGCGGCTTCAGGCCCAATCCGTGGAGATTCGGAAAAATGGTTTTCGGGATGAACTGCGGGAAGCGGGGCAGGATATCGATACGCTCAAAGACACGCTGGAAGAAGGCACGACCCGGCAATCTCTGGAAGTGCACATCGAGAAACTGGTGAACCGAATCCAGCGGCTCGGTGCCATCAATCTGGCGGCGATTGATGAGTATAAAACACAGAGTGAGCGGAAGTCTTACCTTCAGGAGCAGATGGACGACCTGAATGAGGCATTGGAAACGCTGGAGAATGCGATCCGTAAAATTGATCGGGAAACCAGAGCGCGCTTCAAGGAAACGTTTGACACCGTGAATGGGGGATTGCAGGATTTGTTTCCAAAAGTGTTTGGCGGCGGTACGGCCTATTTGGATTTAACCGGGGATGATCTGTTGGAAACCGGTGTGTCCATCATGGCGCGTCCCCCCGGGAAAAAGAACAGCACCATTCATCTGTTGTCCGGGGGTGAAAAAGCGCTGACGGCGATCGCCCTCATTTTCTCCATTTTTCAGCTCAATCCAGCGCCGTTTTGTATGTTGGATGAAGTGGATGCGCCGCTGGATGATGCCAACGTGGCTCGTTATGCGAATCTGGTGCGAGAAATGTCGTCTCAGGTTCAGTTTATTTACATTACCCATAACAAAATTGCTATGGAAATGGCTGATCAACTCATGGGCGTGACGATGCACGAACCGGGGGTTTCCCGGTTGGTCTCGGTGAATGTGGAAGAGGCTGCTGCACTCGCAACGGCGTAAGCGGCGTCTTTGCTCAGATAAAAAGGTTTTTATTTGTGTGGTCATTTGTTAAGTTATGTGTTGGCTGCAGGCTTTGTATTAAAGGTTAATATTCGTTATGGAACTGAGTTTTCGCGAGTGGCTGGTCATTGCTGGCGCGGTGGTTATTCTTGGCATTATTTTGGATGCTTATCGCCGTATTCGTCGGGATAAAAAAGAACAGGAAGACTTCAAAAAAGCGATGGCAGGACAACCTGTCCACGGGGATGATTACAACCCTGAACTTCCCAATGGGCGCGCACGGGTTGTTCGGCCTGCCCAGGCAATGGAAGCCATGCCTGAGTCAGCTTTTCTGAACACATTAAAGTCTCGCCAGGAGCCTGAACCCAGCGTCATGCCTGTCTCTTCTGGATTTGAGGCTGGCACGGTCGAAGCGCAGCTGTCTGAAGAAATCGAAAGCCTGCAATCTTATACTCCCCAGGATTTGCCTGTCGAAGAGGACAGTACCCATGCGCCCGAAGCGCTCCAGTGGTCTGAAGATCTAGTAGAACAACCTCCGGTTGCTCACCATGAAGATTGGGGAAATTATCGTGATGGTGATGTCGCAGCGGATTCCCACCGGGAGTTTGTGGATGATTATCACCCGACTTCAGCCGACCATCCCCAGGATGACACAGGGTTCGTTGATTCGGCGTACCCTGATCAAGAGCCCTCCTTTTACAAGGACGATCATCAGGACGATGACCTGGATGTGATCGCAAGTCAGGAAAGTCATCAAGAAGGTGGGGCATCGCCAGATTCGGAGCGCGACGTTAACCTGCCTGACGCAGAGCAGGAACACGCGGCTCCTGCCGCCGCTCGCTCAATCACTTTTTCAGACCGTATGAAAAAGGGTTTCGAGACCTTAACGAAACGATTCAAGCTTCCTGAAGACCATCCGGCTAACTCGGACGAGGTATCTGGCAACCATGACACGGCAAGCCACAAAGAGCTCATTGTTATTCATGTGGAGAGCAAGGAAAAGGCAGGGTTTCAGGGGCAGGATCTGAAAATGTTGTTTGAAGCCTGTGGACTGGTTCATGGCAGCTATCAGATTTTCCATCGGCACGAAGAAGTGGACACCTCCAGTCCCATACAGTTCAGTGTTTCCAACTCATTTGAACCGGGCTACTTTGATCTCTCGGAAATGGATACGCTGAGCACGCACGGCGTTTCTTTCTTTCTCAGCCTGCCCGGACCCACAAATAACATGATGGCCTTCGATTACATGGTTGAGACGGCACAGTGTGTCGTAAGAAACCTGCATGGCGAACTCAAAGACGAAAACCACAGTGCGGTGACAACGCAGACGCTTGAGCACTGTCGCCAACGTATCCGGGAATTTGAACGCAAGCAGCAATTATCACTCGTTCATTGATTCTGTACGGCCTACGATATTTTCTTTCCTGAATGGGCGGCGATTGGTTCGCCCGATCCAGAGCCTCTATTACCGATCCCTATTAAGTGGAATGCCGCGTTATGTCTGTAAAAGAACGTATTGATCTACTGCGCAGCCAGATTGAACGTCACGATTATCAATACTATGTGCTGGATGATCCATCCGTGCCCGATGCTGAGTATGACCGCTTGATGCAAGAGCTTAAGGCATTGGAAACTTCCCATCCTGAATACATTCAACCAGACTCACCGACCCAACGTGTTGGCGGAAAACCAGACGGCGCATTCGCGGCGGTGGAGCACCGGGTGCCAATGCTCAGCCTGGAAAATGCTTTTGAAAGCGAAGATGTGCAGCATTTTCACCGAAAAATACAAGATGCGCTGCCTGCAGATCAACACTTTCGCTATGTTTGCGAGCCTAAGTTGGATGGGATTGCCGTGAGCCTCCTGTATGTCGATGGCAAGCTTCAAGTGGCTGCAACGCGGGGTGATGGACGCACCGGGGAAGATATCACTGGTAACGTCAAAACCGTGCGATCCGTGCCGTTGAAGTTGATGGGAGCAGGATATCCTGCTGTTCTGGAGGTGCGTGGGGAAATTTACATGCCTCAGTCCGCCTTCGATGCAACCAATCTGGCAGCTGAAGCGAAAGGTGAGAAAGTTTTCGTCAATCCACGAAATGCGGCGGCGGGAAGTTTGCGGCAGCTGGACCCAAAAATTACAGCGAGGCGGAAGTTGGAAATGTGTGCCTATGGGTACGGTTACACGGAAGGAGGCGAGTTGCCCGATTCCCACTACGAGATATTAAAAACGTTTCAGGGGTGGGGATTTCGAGTGAACAAAGAGATACAGGTAGTTGACGGGATTGAAGACTGCCTGTCGTATTATGACGGTCTGATGAAACGTCGATCAGCGCTGGGCTATGATATTGATGGCATCGTCTACAAGCTGGATAGTCGAAAACAACAGCAGGTACTGGGCTTTGTCTCTCGTGCACCCCGCTGGGCAATTGCGCATAAGTTTCCCGCCCAGGAAGAAGTCACTCGTTTACTTGGGGTGGATTTTCAGGTGGGGCGGACCGGTGCAATCACACCGGTCGCGCGACTGGAGCCGGTATTTGTCGGGGGCGTGACGGTCAGCAACGCCACGCTGCACAATATGGATGAAATCGCCCGGCTTGGTTTACGCATCGGTGATCGTGTGATTGTTCGTCGAGCTGGGGACGTGATACCCAAGGTTGCCCGTGTGGTTCCTGCGGACGAAAACGATGACGTTACGCGCACTGAGATCGACTTGCCGACGCACTGTCCAGTGTGTGGATCAGATGTCGAACAGCTGGAAGGAGAGGCGGTGGCGCGGTGCTCTGGGGGGCTTTTCTGTGCCGCGCAAACCAAAGAGGCCATTCGGCATTTTGCTTCCAGGAAAGCCATGGATATCGAGGGGCTGGGAGAAAAGCTGGTAGCACTGCTCGTGGATAATGGGCAGGTGAAAACCCTGACGGATATCTACCGCTTAGAGATCGATGACTTGAAGCGTCTGGAGCGAATGGGGGAGAAATCATCGTCCAATCTGTTGGATGCCATTGAACGCTCTAAAACCGTCAGCCTGGACCGATTTCTATTTGCCTTGGGCATACGCGAGGTGGGTGAGGCGACAGCACGTGCATTAGTCGGTCATTTCGGTTCGCTTGTCCCCATTCGTGAAGCCTCCAGAGAAATGCTGGAAGAGGTTGACGACGTTGGACCGATCGTAGCGAACCATATTCACACGTTCTTCAGGCAGCCGCACAATGCGGAAGTACTTGAAGCACTTTTCGAGGCGGGGGTGAGTCCGGTTTCACCGGAGCACAATGTGGTGGCAAACGTCGAAGAGAGTGGGGTGTATGGCAAAACCATCGTGCTTACAGGCACCTTGGATGCTTTGTCTCGCGATCAGGCAAAAGATAAGTTGATTGCGTTAGGAGCAAAAATTACCGGAAGTGTGTCCAAAAAAACTGACCTGGTTATTGCGGGTGAAGCGGCGGGCTCCAAGTTAACCAAAGCAGAATCCTTAGGCATAGAAGTCTGGGATGAAGCAGCGTTACTGGCGTTACTGGCGCAATACCCCACGGATTAAGAGTGGTAGTGAAATAAATTGGTTAACTGGTTTTTACCGCTAACCATAAAAAGCAGACTATCGCCAGCTCTCAGATTCTGTCTGTTGAAGGACTAAGCTTCGTTGGAAGCTTAGTCCGGAGTTTTCGCAACTCGGTCTTCATCAGTTTCCCAAGCTTCTGATGATGATTGTTTCACTGGGTTTGCTGTGGCGGGTTCCGAAGTCCAGTGAAAACAGACCTCTCTAAGGGGAAAAACGACGACCCATTGGAATTGCCAGTCCTATTCAAAAGCCGAAGCTTTATTCGAAAAACGAAATCGGTAATTGGAGCATGCCGACGTAATAAGGAGTTAAACTTTTTTGTGAACCAGCGCAATAAGTCTTGGCCATTTACATCTTGGTGCTGTGTTTAAACCAGTTCATAATATCGACGATGCGAAATAATGAGTTTAGGTGAGATTAACGCACATCCGATAGTCCGTAACCAGTCTGTGCGAAACTAATTTCTAGGGCCAATAATAATTGCGTTATTTCTAAGCCAATGGCAGAAAATCTATTTTTTTTGAACATTCTGAGTTGATTATTTTTGTAAGTCTAAGGAAGAGATAAATTATGAATCAGCTAAAAATTACCACTGCTCTCTGTTTTGTTTAGTTTAATCGTGGGAGCAAACAATAAGGAAGTAAGGCGAGATGCTGATGGCAGAGAAATAATTGTCGGACCTGTATCAGGAAGTTACTACTCTAATGTTCATATCGTATCAGACTCCGTTGGAGTTAAATCCTGGGGAACGACAACTATAAGGGATTCGGTTATTGAGGCACCAATCTGCGTTGAATCCCAGGGCATGGGATTGACTTTGAGCAATAACGAGCTCATTTGTAACTTGTGCGTGAAGTTTACTGGATCAATGCTAATGAACAACAGAATGATGTCAAACAACTGTGCAGGCCAAGGTACTAATAGGCCAGACATTTTTGGCTGGTAGGAAGAAATATCAGCCTGTCTTTCTTGGATCGGCTCCTTAAAGCAACTTTTCTCCTTCTAAAGGCTAAATCGCCGAAATTAGGCAAAGCTGACTGCGAATAAATATATGCAGTAATTCACATTAATTTAATGTAATAAAAACTAAAATCCCGGGCTTTGAACCTAATTACCAATAACTATACATAATTTAATAGGGAGCCTCATCCATGGGAAAGAGATTCAAGCTGGCTGTCTGCGCTATTGCATTAAGCGCTCAGCATGCCACCGCAAATATTGTTGAATGGACTGACTGGACTAGTGCAGTTACGGGTCCTTCTGGTTCTGCAAGTGGAATCATGGGAGACGTTGGAGTTACGTACAGTGGGGATGTTCACTTTGCTCAATTAGGTGATGGTACGGACTACTGGATCGAGCCTAATTCGACCTCAGCGCCGTACACAGGAAGTTCGGTTGTTAGCACAGCACCAACGTCTTCAGAAATGATCGCTACAGCTTGGGGAGGAGTGACAAATACTCTCACTTTTTCTGCTCCTGTTTTAAACCCGGTAATGGCAATAGTCAGTTTGGGGCAGCCCCGCGTCGGTGTTGCTTATGACTTTGATACCCCATTCACTGTAATTAGCGAAGGTCAAGGGTACTGGGGAGATGGTTCTTTTATCCATTCAGCCGGTGATGTATTAATGGGCTACGAATTTCACGGGGTGATTCAGTTTGCTGGCAGCCTTAGTAGTATCAGCTGGACGACAAATGTTTATGAAAGTTGGCAGGGTTTCACTCTCGGTAAGGTAACCCCACAAAATTCTAATGTTTCTGAACCTTCACCAATGCTATTGCTTTCCTTTGGTTTGTTGGGTTTGAATTTCCTCCGTAAGAAGAAGACGACTTAGGCTATAGAAGACACTTTCATAGTTAGTTCCGCCTGCTAGTTATCAGCGAGGGCTTCACTCCTGCTGCATACATAAATGTTCATTATAAAAACTACCCTGACAGTCTCTATATGGGCAAAACTAGGGAATCTAACAGGAAACAAAACAATGAAAAAACTACTCATCGTATCAGCACTATCATCTCTCATGGTCGCCTGTGGTGGCGGTGGTGGCGGAGACAGCTCTCCCGCCCCATCGTCGTCGCAAACAACTACCCCATCGTCGGGCCAAACACCAACCAAGCAAATTGCCATCAGTATTCCTACGTACTCAGACGTTGCCATATCGGAAGCTAATGCCGCTGGAATCGCCACCAGCCTCAGAGATTTTTTGGAAGGGTACGCATATGATCTCTACCTCAACTTAAACGTGAATGAAGCCAACCCATCAAAGTTTGAGGTCTTCAGTGATCGACGTATCGATTACAGCTCTGAGTTGTGTTCGCGCGGCGGCTCCATGATCGCGACATTTACTGGAGATTCCTATCTGGAGAACAGCTTTTTACGTATCCCTGCCGGCGTGAGTAGTACCATCACCTATCAGTCGTGTACATCACCTTATTTGAATTCCGGCTACTATAACACTGGTACCCAAACGATTTCTGTCCTGAGCGGATACCATGATTCAAATGGGTTTGCCAGCTACAATGCATCTGCTCGATTTACCTCCAATGCGTATGGCGTTTATTCCAGCTCATCAAATGGACCAGCAGCTTATGAACATGGCTCTCTTGAAATAGCAATTGGTTACGATGAACTGCGGTCTTTGCGGCTGACTGCCAGCTCGTACTATCAATTGACTGGTGCGGGTAGTGATCGGCGGGAGTACATGCTAGCGGATGCGGAACTGTCATTCAACGAGCTGCCAACTACATATTCGTGGGAAACAAGATACGCCCTGGACTCAGAACGTGCATTTGATATGGCCATGCAAGATTGGGGTGGCTCTCTAATAGCAACTATTGCCCAGCCCGTGTTGTGGGATCGCACCTCTCGCACTCAAATTTACGGTGGAGTGTTTCTGCTAGCCGGAACTTCAGGCACTCTGGAAGTGGAGTTTTTCCCTGACTATATGCAGTACAGGCTTGATACTGATAACGATGGCGATTTTGAAATAACGCAAATGATTGAGTAATCGAGTTACGCTCTCGCTCAAACAACCCAGTCTGGACTTTGGCTGGGTTCCCTGTATTTCTGGAGGAAATGAATGAACAGCCAGAACTCACTTGAACAAGCCTCCTATCAAATTGGCAAGGCCGTGTTGAACAAATCAGGCTCTGAATTTTCGAACTATCTTCAACAAGCGTATAAGCGGAATCTTACTCCTCTGTGCCTGTGAAATCCGGTTACAGTGTCTGTGATCCCCCCGAAAGCGTCGTATTTTCCCCCTCAGAGAGGTCCGTTTTTACTGGATTTCGGAACCAGCCACAACAAATCCAGTGAAATAATCATCATCGGAAGCCTGGGAAACTGATTAAGACCGCGATGCGAAAACTCCGGACCCAGTTCCAAAAGAAGCTAAGCCCTTCTACAGATAGAATCTGAGAGCTAACGATAGTCTGTTTCTTATGGTTACCGGAAGACGCAACTACTGCTTTAACATATTTATTATTCACCCACATCAAGAGCTGTCAGGCCTCTACGGAGGTGCTTGCCTTTTGTGCGAACAGACGGAGAAAATTTTTCGTGGTAATCAGTCCGACGATTTCATTCGCGGATGAAACCAGGATCGCGTCTTGCCCACTTTGCAGGATCGCCTGAGCCACATGGCTGATGGGCGTATTGTTGGTTGTTGAAAGTATGGGAGACAGAAGATCTGGAGGAAAGTGCGAAGTTTCATCCTGAGCTGGATTGAGCGACAGGTAAGCGTCGATGCGTAAAGCATTAACGATACCGATTGCGAAATTGTTTTCATCCACGATCACCAGATGATGAATTTCATGTTCATTCATCGTCACCTGCATGGTTTGGAGTGCGTCCCCAACACGCGCAAAAAGTACCGGTGTACTCATAATGTTTTCAGCCACGAGCTCAGTGGGATCTCCGCTGTAGGCATGGGACTCTCCCTGGTGTGTGGCTGAAAAGGATTGTTTGGTGTGTTTAAGCAGGTCCCGTTCGCTTAGATGGTCCAACTCCTGTGCAAGATGAGATGAGCTTTTGGCCGTTTTGTTCAACGGCTCTGCACGGGCCAGCCGATCTCCGATCTTTTGCAGATCGATCGGCGACTTGATTCCATGGTTAACATCGTGAATAAAAAAAGGCATGGCGCATCTCAAACCGTTTCATTTAACTCTAGCATAACCCTTGGTTGACAGGGTAACGTGATAAGCTGGCCTAGATTTCGTTTCGTTTGAGCTTTTTGATCGTGAACCGTGCCGGATGAATCGCGGCCAATAGCGCTGATGTCACGGGCATGGGTTCGCCTAACAGGTACGCTGCAATGATCTCCGCGGACAAGGGGCACGTCGACAAACCCTTCGAGCCATGGCCAATATTTATGAATAAGCCGGGGAGGTAACTTCCGGTGCTTTGAATCCTGGCCTGTGCATGATGCCGGTATCGAGAGAATCGTTCCATCAGGGCAGTGTTTTCAGGGATGGGCCCCACGACGGGCATGTAATCGGGTATGGTGCACCGGAAGCCAACCCGACCACTGAGGGCGTGCATGGGCTGCTCTCGAATCTCTTCGGCGAGGGCTGGGGTCATACTGGCCAGTGTGTCGATATTCGCCTTGTGATCCACAAGGTCTTCTTCCAGGTTGTCACTCTTCAGGTTAAACGTAGCGCCAAAACACAATTGACTGTTTTTAGGGGGGCAGACATAGCCGTCACCACAGACCACTGCCTCTACGCGCTCTTGCGTGTGAGCGGGTAATTCGGCCTGAGTAATCTGACCCCGGATTTTTTTGATGGGGATGCCCTGTGTTTGCTGAAATCGTTCCGCCTCGTGGGCACTGGCGATGATGACATTTTCCGCACGAAGGGAAAACCATTGCTCTTGCAAGGACTCCGCTGAGGTTGATTTTCCGGCCAGTTCCCAGCGTTGCTCGTTCTCGATCCAACGGAGTTCGTCTATCTGGGTAGATTCCACCCGTGTTATGTTAGGGTGCTGGGCGAGGTATCGGCACATTTTCCCGGGACTGGCCCAGCCTGACGCACCCAGAAGCATGCCCCCGTGTGCGACCTGTGTGCCAACGCGACTGGAAATCTGCTCCCGGCTCAGGTGCTGTAGAAGTTCGTTTGGGTAATTGGCCTGCGTTTTCAGAATGTCCTGATCTTCCGCGGCTTTTTTATTGGTGGCAAGCAGGTACGTACCACAGTGAGACCAGAGTGGCGTGGCCCGCTTATCCGCCCGTGTGAGACGATTAAAAGCTCGTACGCTGTACAGACAGCCATGCAGGCCGAGCTGTGTTGCCAGCGTGTACTGTCGACCCGGTTTGCAGTAAAGAATTCCCTGGGGATTACCGGAGGCAGCATCACCACACCGATGACGGCGTTCGATGAGGGTGACCTGGATTCCTCGCTCAGCAAGGGCAAACGCCGACCAGGCACCCGCGAGGCCTCCGCCGATGATCACCACCGGGCCCTTGGAAACCACCGGAGGGCGACAGAAATTTCCCCAAGGATGGATTTCGGTAAAATATTCAGGGTAGTTTCGATGCGGATTTTGGGAGGTCAGCGCGGCGGTCAGCATCTCGCGCTTCTTTCCAAAGCCCGGCACTTTCACCACATGAAAACCTTGTTCCTGCAGGCCGCGACGTATACGACCGACGCTGGTGAATGTGCTGAGAGTTGTGCCCACGGTGGAGTGGCGTGCGATTTCTGACAGTAGTGTGTCGTTCCACATGGTCGGATTTTTGTCCGGCGCAAAACCGTCGAGAAACCAGGCGTCTGCAAGGAAGTGATTGTTCTGCAGCCCATCGACTGCATCACCAAAAATCAGCGTGAGTTTAACTCGCCCAAGCTCGAATGACAGTCTATGTATGCCTCGAAGCGGTGGCGGATATTGCTCGACCAAAGCTTCAACTTCCTGTGGCAGCAGCGTCTGCCATTGGGAAAGGGCGCGGGTAAGGTCCTCAGTCATCAAGGGGTGCTTTTCGAACGATACAAAATGCAATGAGCTTGTGGTGGTGCCGGGTAGCGAACGCCAGAGACTCCAGGCGCAGAGAAAATTTAATCCTGTGCCGAACCCTGTTTCTGCGATCACAAAGCGGCTGCCGGGAGACAGCTTTTGCCAGCGTTCAGCGAGTTTGTTCTGTGCTAAAAATACATAGCGCGTTTCTTCCAGGCCATTATCCCGGGAGAAGTAGATGTCGCCATGCTCACTGGACTGTGGCGTATTATGCTCATCCCAGTCCAGTTGCGCGAAAGGCAGGCAGGGTAATGATTTGTCCATCATTAGCGCTTGACCAGGACTCGAGTCAGGGCATCACCACCGTCACAGACTCCATAACGACAGGCTCAGCAGGCACGTCACGCATGCCGCCGGAAAAAGTCGTTTCTACTGTGCTGATTTTATCAACCACATCCATACCCTCAGTCACTTTGCCAAATACCGCGTAACCCAGGCTGCGCTCATTGCGATCAAGATAAAAATTATCCACGACGTTAATGAAGAACTGGGAGGTAGCCGAATTGGGATCGTTGGTTCGGGCCATGGCGAGTGTGCCCCGGTTGTTATGAATGCCATTCCCTGCTTCGTTGCGAACCGGGGGTTGTGTGGCTTTTTGGACCATATCGCCGGTAAATCCTCCGCCCTGAATCATAAAGTTAGCGATCACCCGGTGAAAAATGGTGTTGTTATAGAAGCCGCTGTTTACATACTGCAGAAAGTTTTTCACCGATTCAGGTGCCTTGTCATCGAAAAGTACGACTTCAATATTGCCATGATTGGTTTTGATGAGCACTTTGGTTTGTGCTTTCTCTGCCTGGGCGCCGACACTGAAGATAAAAAGTAACAAAGTACCAACCAGGGAAAGGATGTGAGTTCGTTGTGATGTCATGTCTATGCCTTTTGGGGATTTAAAATGTGTGATTGCGTCGCAGATTCTTTGAAAGCTGCTATTTTTTAAAAAAGCGGCACGAAAATCAACGAGTTTTCTTCGGAAGGTGATGGAACTAGCGTGCCAGAAGTGAGTTGTGGGTCACAGGGTGCAAGTGATCTGAGACCTTCGTTTAACAAAATTTTACGCATTGTAAATAACAATACCTATACATATCCGGTATCTGCGATCAGTATATACCTTGGCGGCAGTACTCGATTCCACGAATAATTACATAGGGGTGTACAATGTTCACATCTAACAAACAGCTCGACAAGTCGCGTCTTGGTCGCCTGCTGGTTAACAGGGGGTACATTTCCCAGGCACAGCTGGATGCTGCTCTAATCATTCAACGAGAGCGCGGGATTCTGCTGGGTCAGGTGCTGATTGACCAGGGGTTGATTACCGAGAAAGACCTCGGACGCACGCTGAAGCATCAGGAACGATATCGTTATGCGGCAGCGCTGGTAGCCGTGGTTGTCAGTCCGCTGCAGCCAATGGTGGCTATGGCTTCGGGTTCTGCAGGCGCAGTGATACCAGAAAACAGAACCTCCGCCTCACAGTTGGTAAATTTCAGTAAAGCTTCTGGTTTGCAGCCGCTTCAGGATGAGGAGATGGGCTCTGTTTCCGCACAAGGATTGCTGGAGGATGTACAGTGGTTAACACAGGTTGTGCAGAACACCCGTGACGGAAAAGACCAATCAACAGAAGACAGCGATGAAATCGGCCAGGTAAAAATGATGGCGCACCTGGCCCTTCCGATTACGAATTTTCTGGATGCGAAAACCACGGTGGAAGGTGTGCGATACGACTCTGATCAACTCACGCGCTTTAACCCGGACGGCAGTATTCAGTTGGCATTTCCGTCGCAGATCGATCGGATTGCAATGGAAGACATTCGACCGGCAGGCTCTAATGGCCCCACGTTTGGCAGCCTCTATTTTACCGACATTAAAATGCAAATGGATGTCACGATCCGGCCACGCTTCTAATAAGGGCTGATTTGCTGCAGTCAAGCGCCTGTCACGCAGGCGCTGCGAATACTGCGGTGGGGGAGACTATGCTTTAGCGAGCATATAACCCGCAGCCATACTTTGTTGTTTCCCTTCACTGCCATACAGCGTTGGCTGATTCGTTCGCCCACGCACAATGTCCATCATTTTTCCTACCCTGCGTTGAGAATGGCTGATGATTTTGCCATTCACGATATTGGCACTCTGGCACCGCTCCAGCAAAGATTGCACGGTTTGCCACTTTTCTTTCAATGCTTCATTGCTTGAAACTTTGATGAGCAGGGAAAAGGCAGGCGGTGTTTTCGGCGCACTGGCGCGCTCCAGGTAGCTTTGCTTGGCCTGAGCACGTTGCTCCATCCGCTGTAGATAATGTTGTTTTTGAAGCTGGTTTTGTTCCAGGAGGGTGAGGTCTCTTGATTGGAGTGCGTTCTTCTCTTCATCAAGGACCTGGGTCAGCAGAGTTAAATCTTGGATGTCGTCGTCTAAAAATTGAATCAGGGTCTTCAGTGCAATCGTCATTGTCATTGGCCTTTTCAGAACATGCTTGAATCAAAATCAAGCATTTTCTGGGCCAATTTCTCTGAGTCAACCTGATAACTGCCGTCTTCAACTGCAGCCTTTAACGCCGCCACTTTTTCGTTATTCGTGTCTGGCATGTCTTTGATCGAACTTTCAAGTGCTTGAAAGCCCTGTGCTTTTGCGCTGAAGCTGACATTCTCTCCAGTGGGAGAGGGCGCTTGCGTGGCTTTGCCGGATTCTTGACCGGATGATCGCTTCGCCTCTTGGGAAGCCTGCCCGCCAATTCTGTTTTTCGAAGGCCCCTGGCTGGGGGGAGCCCCATTGAAGTCGATGACCATTGCACTATATCCTGATTAAAAAACGAGACGTTTTTCTGACTCTGCTAGAGTTATCGGCCGGTAAAGCTGGACCTTTAGCTTAATTTGAAAAAAATACCATAATAAATATGCGCGCCGCCCCGCTCAGAGAGGCACTTCTACAATGCCTCTTTCCACGACGTAGGCTTTCACCACACGCTGCGACTTGTTGTTACGTACCAGAACCTGATCTCCCTGGCTGCCGTTACTCATTGCAGTACCCGCCATTCTTACATTCAGTATATCTGATTTCGCGCTGATCACCACGTTGTCCCCTTTGGAGACGAGCAGTGGCGATTTAATGTGATTCGGTGTAACTGGCTGTCCGGCAAGCACAGATCGCTTTGCCACCAGCCCCACCAGTTCTTCCGGCTTTTGGTAATATCCGTAGCGCAATTTGTTTGCAGGAAGGTCTGAATACTCGATGTCGGATTCAGTAATGATTTGATTTCTGCGGAGTGTCAGTTTAGCTGTCAGTGCCCGGTAACGTACGTCAATTCTTGCCTGCAGGATGATTTTCCAGCGGGTCAGGCACGACACTTCGAGCGAGTTTCGCGTTGAGCGCAGGGGTGAACTGATCAGCCGAATACTCATGTCTTGCGCCTCACAGTCCTGTAAGGTGAGACGCGGATCAATCTTGCCGAGATGGTAGTCAAACCGGCTAATTTTTTCCTCCTCCACGAGGCTCTCGAGATGTAGTCGAATAAATTCGTCGGCTGTCTGGGTGATTTTGATGGCGACTTCTGATGCCTGTGTGAAGCCGGGTAAAAAAAACAGGAGAAAATACAGTGCAATTCTGCCAATTTGTAAAATATGGCCTATTCTTTGGGAAGAGGGATACTTTTGTTTACATACTGGCATACTGTGCTGCCCTGTTTGTGGTGAGTCAAAAAAACGGCGATCCAGGGTGACCAGGAGTGAGCTACCGCAGTTCGACAGAAAATTGTCAGTCTGGCAGAGGTTAAGCAAGTAGCATGCCGGCTTAGGCGCGCTGACGAATGCATCGATCGGGACAATGCGTAACACTTGAGGATACCGAGGAAGATATATGGCTGGTGTATTAGATACCGTAAATCAGCGCACCCAGTTGGTTGGCGAAAACCGGCTTGAGTTATTATTGTTTCGTCTAGTGGGCGAGCAGATCTATGGCATAAACGTATTTAAGGTGAAGGAAGTACTGCAGTGCCCCAAACTCACGATGATTCCGCAGCGGCATCCCGTGGTTCGTGGTGTGGCGCATATTCGTGGGGGCACGATTCCGATTCTTGATATGGGGATGGCCACGGGGCAGCGTGCGATTCCTGATAGCGAGGTAGAGAACTGCTTCGTGATCATTACAGAGTACAACCGAAAAACCCAAGGCTTTCTGGTTAAAGGGGTTGAGCGCATTGTTAACCTGAACTGGGGTGAGATTCACCCGCCACCAAAAGGCGCAGGGCGGGAAAACTACCTGACGGCCGTAACCCAGTTGGATAATCACCTCGTTGAGATTATTGACGTAGAGAAGATCCTGGCCGAAGTGGCGCCAGAGCAGGACAATGTGAGCCAAACCGTCCTGGGTAAGGTTGAGCAGAGTGAGACGCCGCGTGAGCACAAGATTCTGGTGGTGGATGACTCCGCAGTGGCGCGTAAACAGATACAAAACTGTATGCATGCGGTTGGCCTGGAGACCGTCACAAAAAATAATGGTAAACAAGCCTACGATTACCTGAAAGAGCTGGTGAACAGCGGCCAGAAAATCAGCGACCACATTCTTTTGATGATCTCGGACGTTGAAATGCCTGAGATGGATGGGTATACCCTGACCACCATGTGCAAACATGATCCGGAAATCAAAGACCTGTTTATCATGTTGCACACCTCGCTGAGTGGCGTGTTTAACCGTGCCATGGTCGAGAAAGTGGGTGCGAACGATTTTATGGCGAAATTCAGTCCAGATGAATTGGCCGAGCGCGTGATGTATATCATCGATACTGAGATTCCCAAGCGATAATGCGCTCTGGGCGCACCGATCCTGTATCTGAGAGAAGAGCGGATGATCAATAAAGATCCGAGTCGGGAAGAGTATGAGGCATTTAAGAATTTTCTCGAAAATGCCTGTGGCATCCTGTTGGGGGATAACAAACAATACCTGGTAAAAAGTCGACTTCGCAAGATCATGGAAGAGGAGGGCGTCGACTCGTTAGGTTCGTTAGTGGAAAAGCTTCAGCGCAGTTTCCGGGGTAACCTGAAAGAGACGGTGATTGATGCCATGACGACGAACGAAACCTTATGGTTTCGAGACACCCATCCGTTTCGTATTCTTCAGGACCGGCTCATACCCGAGTTATCACCAAAACTCGGCACACAGCCAATGAAAATCTGGTCGGCGGCCTGCTCGACCGGGCAAGAGCCGTATTCCATCGCCATGGTGGCGGACGAACACAAGCGAGCCAAGCCCTCTGAACTGCGGGGTGGTGTGAGTCTGGTGGCCACGGACATATCAAAACGCGTGCTGGATAACGCAAAATCAGGCACCTACGAAATGCTGGCGATTGGGCGTGGGTTGTCCAAAGAGCGTCAGGATAGGTATTTTTCCAAGACGCCGGACGGTTCCTGGCAAATCAGCAGAGATCTTCAACGCTGTATTGATTTTCGAGAGTTAAACTTGCTTGATCGATATACCGGGTTGGGGCGATTTGACGTCATTTTCTGCCGAAACGTGCTGATCTATTTTTCTGCGGACCTGAAGAAAGATATTATCAGTCGTATGCACGGGGTACTGAAGCCCGGCGGCTACCTTGTTCTTGGTGCTTCCGAATCATTGAATAATCTGCCGGACAAATTTGAGATGGTGCACTGCAGTCCAGGCATCATCTATCGCGCCAAATAAGGGCTGATATGCGTTTAATCGCGTCTCAGCCGGTCGGAAATTGCGATAGGGCTCGGGTACTTCAAAACAACCCAATAGGAATTCAGGAAAAACGTCATTACTGCGGTGGCCTGAATCAGCGTTGAAGCTTTTTCCCCGATCAATTGCACTGATGTTGCCAGGAAGGCGATCAACAACGAAAATTCACTGATTTGACCTAAGCGCACTCCAACCTCCATGCGAATGTTTTTCGGTTCACGGATAAATCCCAGAAAATACGCAAATACGTAAGGTTTCCCCAGTACCATCAGGCCGGCCAATATGAGCGTGGGAAGAATGACAGCGCCCAGCATGCCCAGGTTAAAGCCTGCTCCGAGGGTAAAGAAAAACAGAATCAGGAAAAAGTCTCTTAGGGGCTTAAGGTTTTCAGCGATATAGAGAGAGATTGGACTGGTCGCCAGACTGATGCCCGCCAGGAATGCGCCAATTTCGTAGGAAAGGCCGATGGCTTTTGCCGCTTCAGCGACACCTAAGCACCAGCCAATGGCCAGCAGAAAAATAAACTCATGGAACCGATCAAAGGTCTGTAACAGGCGCAGTAGGACATATTTGACTGAAAGGTAGCATCCTAGTACGAGCATGGGAAGATAGAATGCAGTTAGTATGTATTGCCCGATCGACAACGATTCCTTTGAGCTGCCCAATACCAACAGCACGATAATGGCGATAACATCCTGAAGGAGCAGTAAACCCACCACCAGTTCGCCAGTGTGTTTGTGATGGAGTACGGTAGTGGGTAATAGTTTAATGCCGATGATCGTACTGGAGAACATCATCGTCACGCCGATGATGATGGATTCCGTGGTGTTGAAGGCAAACAGGAAAGCAACCAGAAACCCGGCCGCGAGAAAACACACCGATGTTCCAAGGGCGACCACGGTGGCTTTTCGCAGCATGTTAACCAAGCTTTTTGGCTGCATATCCAGACCGATCAGAAAAAGCAGGAAGATGATGCCGATTTCAGCCATTTCTCCCAATAAGGTCGGGTCGCTGACGTAATTGAGCCCGTAGGGGCCAATCAGCGCTCCCAGCGCGATGTAAGCAATGATCAGCGGTTGGCGGGTAAACAGGGCTACGGTCGCAAACAATGCCGCACCGGAGAAAATTAAGAAAAACGATTCAACGATATTCAGGTCATGCATGACTGGGGTGAGTGCTCCGGCGACGTCCTTTCTCTAAGTGTAAGGCATAATCTCGAAAACTGGACCGTCGCCAGAAAATTTCTTTTTGGGATCGACCCGATCAGATGGGCGTTATTGTCTATACTTTGTACAAGACTGTTTCAATTTTGGGTGACGTTCTGAGTATGTGTAAAAAGCCGAGTCTGGTACTCTTTCTTGTGTGTACTTTATTAAGTTTCAACGGATTGGTGTACGGTGAATCAGGGCAGGTTCTGGTGTTGACCGAGGACCATAAACCCTACAGTTACGCAGAGCAGGGAAAGGTGGTGGGGTCAGCGACGGAAATTGTTCGGAAAGTGCTGGATCGTGCCAATCTCGGTTACACCATCCAACTGCTGCCCTGGGCGAGAGCATTTCATACGGCAAGTTCAATGGACAATGCACTTATCTATCCAATTACGCGAACAAAAGAACGAGAAGCCAGCTTTCACTGGATCGGAGAGGTGGTCCCTCCCAGTATTTGGCATTTGTATAAACTCAAGTCACGTCAGGATATTCAGCTAACAAATCTGGAGCAGGCGAAGCAATATTTGATTTCGGTGAATCGAAACAGCGATAAACACACCTTTTTACAGAAAGCAGGGTTCCAGAAGCTGGATCTCGCGCATGACCAGGTGGTGCTCATTAATTTGCTCATGTATGAGCGTTCCGATCTTGTGTTGTTAAATGCGCATACAATGAGTGCGTATCTCAGTGCGGCTGCCAAGGTCGCAGAAATTGAATCAGCACTTACTGTGAAAGAATCCTATGGTTATATGGCGCTCAGTAAAAAAACGGCATTGGAAGTGGTGGACAAAGTGAGAAACGCTTACAACAGCCTGCTTCTAAGTAATGACATTCAGCCAGGCTTTCGTAAAGAACCCTAAGAATAAAGAGTCTCAAGGATAAAGAACCCTCAGGAGCATAGAGTGTTCTTCCTGTGCTGCCGAGGGCGCACAAACAGACTTTTAGGTTTGCGGAGTAAGAGGCCTGGCTCCATGGGCCAGGCATCCGCCAGATTTATCGTCTGCGGAACAGCGGTTGGCGTTGATCTGCAGCGTCTTGATACACCTCGGTGAAGGCTTTGAGGCCGTTGATCGCCTGTTCGGCATCTCGGTCTGATCGCACGATAAAGGCATCAAAACCACATCGGCTCATGTAGAAAAGCTGATCTTGCAGGACATCGCCGACGGCACGTATTTCACCCGTGTACCCATAACGTTCGCGCAGCAAGCGGGCAGCTGTATAGCCTCTGCCGTCGCCAAACTTGGGGAAGTTAATGGCAATGACTTCCAGGCCAGCAAGCCCTTCTCCAATATTTTCCACCTCGTCATCACTGTTCAGGAACAATCCCAAGCCCGGTTTGCCGGTGAGTTGGTCTTTGTTGGCGGCCCAGAATGCCAGAGAAACCAGTGTTTTCTCTTCAGCATTCAGGTCGTTGATGCTTTCGGCTTCCGTATTGATTGTCCATTCATCGGATTGAAGCGACTGGTTTTTAATTAACGCTGTCATACACACGCTCCTTGAAGGGTTTCATACCAATACGTTGGTAAGTATCAATGAACAGCTCTTCCTCTGTTCGATTTTCAATATATACGCGAATCAGTTTTTCAATGACATCCGGCATATCTGCACGGGCAAATGAAGGACCGAGAATAGCACCCAGGCTGGAGGCTTCGTTGCCCAGCCGTCTGCCTGAAGCGCCTCCCAGCGATATTTGATAGAACTCTTCGCCTTTTTTATCAACGCCCAGAATTCCGATGTTGCCAATGTGGTGGTGGCCACACGCGTTCATGCATCCGGAGATATTGAGTTCAAGTTCTCCGATGTCATAGACGTAGTCCAGGTCATCAAATCGTTTTTGAATCTGCTCGGCGACTGGAATGGATTTCGCGTTCGCCAACGAGCAGTAATCACCCCCAGGGCAGCAAATAAGATCGGTCATCATGTTCAGGGTCGGGGTGGCAAAACCGGCTTCTTTTGCCTTGAGCCAGAGCGTGTAAAGCTCGGTCTGTGGAACGTCTGCCAGCACCACATTTTGAGAATGAGTTACCCGTGCTTCACTGAAGGAATAGTCATCCGCCAGTTGTGCGATTGTTTTCAACTGCTTGTCCGACACATCGCCCGGAGGAATGCCCAGCTTTTTCAGCGTCAGCGTAACAGCTCGGTACCCGGGCTGCTTGTGTGGGTGCGTGTTGCGCTCGTACCAGATGGCAAATGCCTTGTCACTTTCCAGCTTGCTGGTGAGCGTATCGGGGGCATCCGTTGCCTCTGCATAGTCGGGCGCCGTAAAGAAGCTCCGCAGGCGATCGAGTTCTGCTTCAGTCAGGCGCGTCGGCGACTCTTTAAAGTGTGCCCATTCTTCATTAACTTTCTGTGCGAACACGTCTGGTGTCATGGCTTTCACCAGTATTTTAATTCGAGCTTTGTATTTGTTATCCCGTCGGCCATAGCGGTTGTATACCCGCACAATGGCTTCGAGATAAGTCAACAAGTCCAGCTCTTCGATGAAGGGGTGAATCAACTCGCCCTTAATGGGGGTTCTACCCAGTCCGCCGCCCGCATACACCTGATAACCTATTTGTCCTTGATCATTTTTGACGATTTGAACGCCGATGTCGTGAAAACGAATCGCCGCATGATCGGTATCAGGATGGGAGTTGACGGCGATTTTGAACTTCCGTGGGAGGTAGGCAAATTCCGGGTGCAATGTAGACCACTGACGAATTGCCTCGCAGTAGGGGCGTGGATCAACCACTTCGTCTGCTTCAATGCCCGCAAAATGGCTGGTGGTGGTGTTCCGAATGCAGTTGCCGCTGGTTTGAATGGCATGCATTTCCACATCGGCCAGCTCAGAAAGTATGGCGGGTACATCTTCCATTTTTGGCCAGTGTAACTGACAGTTCTGTCGTGTGGTAAAGTGGGCGTACCCTTTGTCATATTTCTGCGAAATATCAGCCAGTCGGCGCAGCTGAGTGCTGCTCAGCATGCCGTACGGGATGGCAATTCTCAGCATAGGAGCGAGCCGTTGCACATACAGGCCGTTCTGCAGTCGGAGTGCGAGGAATTCCTCTTCGCTCAGCTGGCCCTTAAAATACCGGTCAGTTTGGTCGCCGAACTGAGCAACCCGCTCCTGAATGATTTTGTGATCGTACTCATCATACCTGTACATGTGTCTTTACCTTGATGGTTCACTCTTGAATCTTGCCGCGAAATACTGCGGAAGCGTGCTGTTTTTCTCTGGAAAAAAGACGCTATTCTGAATTTGGGGGCATAAAATACCAGCTCTTCCTTATTCTTAAAACGATTATTTATAAATAAGTTAATAAGCTGACGTTATAAGTCGACGGATTACTCCGCCGCGCTTTTGCCGCAACCCAGGCTATCGGATTGCGGGTATTCGGGCCGGGCTAATTGTCGTAGGCCAGGTTGGGCATCAGCCATTTTTCCGCCTCGGCAACCGTGATTCCTTTACGCTCTGCATACGATTCGATCTGGTCTTTCGCCAGTCGACCGACCGCGAAGTAATGGGCGTCCGGGTGGGAGAAGTACAAGCCGCTCACCGAGGCGGCAGGGTACATGGCGAAATGTTCCGTCAAACGGATGCCCGTGTGCTCCTCTGCCGACAAGAGGCTGAACAGGGTGCCTTTTTCGGTGTGATCCGGGCAGGCAGGATATCCGGCCGCAGGGCGAATCCCGGAGTATTTTTCTTTGATGAGTTCTGCCTTGCTCAAGGACTCATCCTTCTGATACCCCCAGAACTCCGTGCGAACAAGCTCGTGCATTTTTTCAGCGAACGCTTCCGCCAGCCGGTCTGCAAGGGCTTTCACCATGATACTGCTGTAATCATCATGTTGACTTTCAAACGCTTTTGCCAGGTCTTCTGCGCCAATGCCCGCTGTCACAGCGAAGCCGCCCAGATAGTCCACCTTGCCAGCGGTTTTGGGAGCAATGAAATCCGCCAGGGAGTAGTTCGGTTTTCCATTCATTTTTTGACTCTGCTGGCGCAGCATATGAAACTGGGCCACGGTCGACGCTTCCAGCGCATCGTGATCCAGTATCTGAATGTCATCGCCGTCGACGATGGCTGGCCAGAATGCGATGACGCCTTTAGCGCGGATTTTTTTCTGCTCGATAATATCTTTCAGAATCTTTTGTGCATCATCGAAGAGTGTCCGAGCTGCTTCTCCTTTTTCAGCATCATCGAATATCTGTGGATACTTACCGGAGATGTCCCAGGAAATGAAAAACGGTGTCCAGTCAATGTAGGGCACCAGCTCTTCCAGTGGAAAATCATCGAAGACCCTGGGACCCAAGAATTGTGGCGTACAAGGCGCGTAGCTTTCCCAGTCGAATTCAGGTTTGTTTTTCAGAGCGTCTGTGTAAGTGAGAATGGGGCTCTTGTCCGCTTTGTTGGCGCGGCGTACACGCACCTGCTCGTATTCTTCGCGTGTTTTTGTGACAAAATCCGTTTTGAGTGTATCGCTCAGCAGCTGTGTTGCAACGCTCACGCTGCGTGAGGCATCGGTGACATACACGGCGATATCGTTCACATAGTTGGGCTCGATTTTCACAGCGGTGTGTGCTTTAGACGTGGTGGCACCACCAATCATCAGTGGGATATTCATTCCCAGGCGCTGCATTTCCTTCGCGACATGGACCATTTCATCGAGGGAAGGCGTAATCAATCCGCTCAAACCAATGATGTCGACATTTTCTTTTCGGGCAACTTCCAGAATTTTTTCGCAGGGCACCATGACACCGAGGTCGATGACTTCAAAGTTGTTACACTGGAGCACAACGCCAACGATATTTTTGCCGATATCGTGAACGTCTCCTTTGACGGTCGCCATTAAAATCTTGCCTTTGGTTTCCGCCTTGTTCCCTTTCTCGGCTTCGATAAAGGGGATCAGGTGCGCCACGGCTTGCTTCATAACGCGCGCACTTTTCACGACCTGTGGCAAAAACATCTTACCCGCACCAAATAGATCGCCCACAGTGTTCATGCCATCCATCAATGGCCCTTCAATCACTTCGATGGGGCGGGTCGCCTTGTGTCGGGCTTCTTCCGTGTCCTCAATAATGTAGGTGGTAATGCCTTTGACCAGTGCATGCTCAAGGCGTTTGTTTACAGGTGCTTCCCGCCATGCCAGGTCTTCTTCCTTCTTTTTTTGAGTGTCGCCTTTGAACTGGTCCGCCACTTCCAGCAGCCGCTCGGTCGCGTCCGGGCGACGGTTAAGTACCACGTCTTCAACACGCTCACGCAAATCAGGGTCGATTTCATCGTAGATCACCAGCTGGCCTGGATTCACAATCCCCATATTCATCCCGGCCTGGATCGCGTGATACAGGAAAACGGAGTGAATGGCTTCCCGAACCGGGTTGTTTCCCCGGAACGAAAAGGACACATTACTGACTCCACCGGAAACATTGGCGTGTGGAAGGTTGTTTCTAATCCAGCGCGTGGCTTCGATGAAATCTACGGCGTAGTTATTGTGCTCATCAATACCCGTGGCGATCGCAAAAATATTGGGATCAAAGATGATATCTTCCGGTGCGAAGCCAATGCCGGTGAGAACTTCATAGGAGCGTTTGCAGATTTCGATCTTGCGTTCATAGGTGTCTGCCTGGCCCGTTTCGTCAAACGCCATTACGACAGCGGCCGCGCCGTATCGCATGCAGTCGCGGGCTTTTTCTATAAACTCATCTTCCCCTTCTTTGAGGCTGATGGAGTTCACGATGGGTTTGCCTTGGATACACTTCAGTCCGGCTTCGATGACATCCCATTTGGAGGAATCTACCATGATCGGTACCCGTGAAATTTCGGGTTCAGAGGCAATCAGGTTCAGAAACGTCTGCATGGCTTCGCTGGACTCAAGCATGCCTTCGTCCATGTTGATGTCGATCACCTGAGCACCGTTTTCTACCTGTTGGCGAGCGACAGCCAGGGCTTCCTCAAACAGTTCTTCCTTTATCAGACGCAGGAACATGGCAGAGCCGGTGACATTGGTTCGCTCCCCGACGTTGACGAACAGCAATTCGTCAGAAATGTTGTAGGGCTCCAATCCAGAGAGTCGCATCATCGGTTTGGGGGTGGCTCGCTCCCGCGGGGGGATCTGGCTCATTGCTTCTGATATGGCTTGAATATGGTCGGGAGTAGAGCCACAGCAGCCGCCGATTATGTTGACGAGGCCATCTCGGGCAAAGTCTGTCACAATGGCAGCCATTTCTTCCGGTGTCTGGTCGTATTCGCCAAACTCATTCGGTAAACCGGCATTAGGATGCGCACTGACAAAGCATTCAGCCTTGTCTGCCAGCTCCGCTACGTAGGGGCGCAGGGCATCTGCTCCCAACGCACAGTTCAGGCCGACGGCGATGGGCTTGCAATGCCGGACGGAATTCCAGAAAGCTTCCGTGGTTTGGCCGGAGAGTGTGCGGCCCGAGGCGTCCGTGATGGTGCCGGAAATCATAATGGGCAGTCGTGTGCCGGTATCGTCAAAAAACTTTTCAACAGCGTAGATTGCGGCTTTTGCATTCAGCGTATCGAAAATAGTTTCGATCAGAATGATGTCCGCCCCGCCTTCAACCAAAGAGCGGGTAGAGGCGTAGTAGTCCTCAGCGAGCGCATCAAAACTGGTATTGCGATATCCGGGATTGTTAACATCCGGGGAAATCGAAGCCGTCTTGGATGTGGGGCCGAGCACACCGGCCACAAAGCGCGGCTTGTCTGGTGTCTGGGCGGAAATTTCATCCGCGACTTCGCGTGCAATGCGCGCGGACTCAACGTTAATTTCGTGCACAAGATGCGTCATATCATAATCGGCTTGAGACGCGACCGTGGCATTGAAGGTGTTGGTTTCAATGATATCTGCACCGGCGAGTAGGTAGGCGCGATGAATGTCCTTGATGATCTCGGGCTGGGTAATGCTGAGCAGATCATTGTTGCCCTTGATCTCTTTGTGAAAGTCCTTGAACCGTTCTCCCCGGTAGTCGGCTTCCTGGAGTTTATGACGTTGAATCATGGTTCCCATTGCGCCATCCAGAATGAGGATGCGTTGTTTGAGAAGGGATTCCAGTTCGCTTTGTCGGTTGCTGATCGTGCTCATCGTCATAAATTCCGGTTGAAACTACTGCTAAGGTATTACGGCTAAGGTGTCGAGGCTGAAAAGGCGGTGATGGTATCAGATTTATCCGCGTTTCGCTCCAATTCATGCGTGGTTTTGCGATCCAGTAGTGTAACGACACACAAAAAAACGCACCAAAATGTTGACCTCGGGCAAGAGATTTAGTTTCCGACTATTTTACTCAGGCTTTATAATGAGGGAAACATTTCGTAGAATAGCGTCAAATTTAAAACAGGTGATTGAGACCATGGTTACAGTGACTGAATCTGCTCAGGAATATCTGGCCGGACTTTTGAGTAAGCAGGACGTTGAAGGGATGGCTGTGCGCATGTTTGTCGCACAGCCCGGAACCCGCAATGCGGAAACCTGTCTGGCGTATTGTCGGCCTGATGAGGTGCAAGTCGAAGATGAGAAAATCAACTACGAAACACTGGTGGTTTATCTCGATGCGCTGAGTCTGCCTTATCTGGAAGAAGCGGTGGTTGATTATGATAAGGATCGTATGGGCGGCCAGTTGACGATTAAAGCGCCCAACGCAAAAGTCCCCAATATCTCTCCTGACTCGCCTTTGCCCGAGAAGGTGAACTACATCTTAGCCACCGACATTAATCCGGGGCTGGCGTCGCACGGCGGCGAAGTTACCCTGGTTGAAATCAAGGATGGCATCGCCATTCTTCGGTTCGGCGGCGGTTGTCAGGGATGCAGTGCGGTGAGCCTGACATTGAAGGAAGGGGTGGAAAAGAAACTGCTGGAACACATCCCAGAGCTTCAGGGCGTCGCTGACATTACCGATCACACGGTCACCGACAACGCCTACTATCAGTAAACGCTGTTATCTGGCAGTAAACCTGTTATCCGGCAGTAAACGCTGTTATCAGATAATAAACAGTGGTATCTGGTAGTAAACAGTGGTATCTGGTAGTAAACAGTGCTATTTGGTAGTAAACAGTGCTATCTGGAAGCGCGAGGATGTCACGTTTTGTGACATCCGTTCCAGAATTTGTTGACTCAACTTCTTTTTTTAGCTATTTCTTGGCCCCGATCTCGCAGGCTGCCTTTCAGCAATGCCTTGCTTCTTTTACGTTGGTTTGAACGGATACCCTCAAAGAATCGACTATGGAAACTTTTCTTCCAGAATGGATCGGCACACTGACCTTTCTTCAAATTGCCAGCTTTCCCGTCATCGCGGCTTTACTGGGTTGGGCCACGAACTGGCTGGCGGTTCAGCTTACTTTCTACCCATTGGAACGTCTGGGGGTGGGGCGAATCTTTTGCTGGCAAGGCGTCATCCCCAAAAACTCTGAAAAAATGGCGGTTATTTCCGTCGACCGTACAGTCGATCGTTTTGGCGATATGCATGATGTGTTTATGAAGCTGGAGCCAGAAAAAATCACCCAGCAGATTTTGCGTCAAACCATTCCCAGGGTAGAGGAGTACATTGATGAGATCATGTACGACCATCATGACATCCTCTGGGACAACTTGCCTCATGCACTCAAAGAGCGCGTCTATGAATGGGCGCGCCGGCAGCTCCCAAGCCGTGTTGAGGCGTTGGTGGCGGAATTTGGTGACGAGCTCGGGGAGTTGGTTGACCTGAAGGAATTGTTAGTGTCGGAATTGAAAGAGCACCCTGATTTGATGGTGCGTATCTTTCAGGAAGCTGGTGACAAAGAGTTCAAATTCATCATCAAGAGTGGTCTGGTGCTTGGATTTTTGATGGGATTGCTGGTGATGCCTCTGTGGGCTGCCAATCCCTCGTTCTGGACGCTGCTGGGTGCCGGCTTTTTTATTGGCTGGGTTACCAACTGGATTGCGATCAATTTGATTTTCCGACCGGTAAATCCTCGCAATTTGTTTGGCTACCGCCTTCAGGGGCTCTTTCTGAAGCGCCAGGCCGAGGTGTCCGCTGTATGGAGCCAAATCATCGCAGAAGAATTGATTACCGTCGAAAAAGTGGCGTGGCATATGATTTATGGTCGCCATGGGGGGCGTACACGCGCCATCATCCAAAAAAATATTCGTCCTGCCCTGGATCAGTCAGGAATCATTAAGCTGATTGCGCAGTTAACGGTGGGTGCGCACGGCTATGCGGATCTTAAGCGTGCACTGCACGAGAAGGCGATTTCCGTATCGGTAGCACCCTTTCATGATCCGGAGTTCAACAAGGACCGAGCACCGATTGTCGCAGCCGAAATTGAGCGACGCATGTCTGCATTGCGGCCGGTAGAGTTTCAGGATGTGCTTCGCCCGGCTTTTCAGGAAGAAGAATGGCAGCTAATGTTTATAGGTGGGTGCATCGGTGCGGTGGCAGGCTTGCTTCAGTGGGCGATGTTTTTTTAGTCAGTAATTAGGCTCGCCCTGGGATTGCTGATGGTAGAAAACGGAGGAAGCATAATGACATTGGTATTGGTTGCTCTGGCTGCCGCGGTATTGAGCAGTGTATTAACCACTTTTTTTCTTTTCATCCTGTACAAGCATCGCATTGAGCCTTCTCTAACACACAAGGTGGAGCAGTTGAAAGGCATCGCCGGTGAAATGGAAGCCAATATCGCGCGCGGAGTAAAAAAGGGGATGAAAGACTCCATACGGGAATTACCGGCACATACGTTTAGGGAAACGACCCAATCCTTTGTTAAGATGGGATCAGGATTAGTTGAAGGTGGCTTGAGTTCGTTGTTCAATGAAGGGCAGCGAAAATAACTTACTCCCGAACCAAGTAAACGACTTACTCATGATAAATAACCGCTATAAAACGTTCGCTCGATTTCTCTCCTGCTCCTGTGCCTTGTTTTTGGGGCTAATCACAGGCATGACCAGTGGGATGGCCAGTGAACGGTCGGAGCTGGCTTCCCGGTTGCAGTCACCCTTCGGTCAGATTCAGGACACGCGCTCATTCGATGTCAGAGATCATTTGATCGTGGCAAGTCAGGTGAAGTGGGTCAACAATGCATTGCGCATGGATAACTCTGTTCGAGTGGAAGTGCAAGGTGAGTCCCAACTTCAGTGGATTTCAGAAGGGCATGACAGTCAGCAGGTGTATCAGGCTTTACAACAGGAAATCGAGGGGGCAGGCGGGCAGGTGGTATTCTCCTGCGAGAGCCGGGATTGCGGCGAAAGTAACGTGTGGGCAAATCGAATATTCGGCCAGTCCAAACTCTATGGCAAAGATCGCGAACAATTTTATTCGGTATCTGCGCTGACTCTGGATGATGCGCCGTATATGGTCGTGCTCTATACGATCAAAAGGGGAAATGGCCGGGTTTATGCCTACACAGAGATGATGAAGCTCGCCCAGGTACCGACAAAGTTTGATCGATTTTTCGCGAAAAAAACCAAATCGTCTGATTTGGTGATGACGGTCGCCTTTGACCGAAGTAAGGAGCTGGACATTCTCACCGATTCGTTGCACCGTCAGATTGACGCCAAACTGTCGCGATTTCCTAATCATGAACTCTGGATTTTGTGTCGTTTGGAAGCGGAGGGCGTGACTGCACCACAGGCAATGGCTGAATGTACGGATATCGTTGAAACGACGCGACGCTGGTTGTTGGCCAAAGGAATTGCTCCTGCCAGCATCAAAATGCTTCCTCTGGGTGTTTTTCCGAGAACCTATCAGGCCGGGAGCAGTCAGCTGATTATCGAATTCGCGGCGACAGAATAAAGCTCGGCCTTTTTTGAGCCGCTACCCACCTGAAAAAATTAAAGAGAGCCACCTTTGAATAACCAGCATGACAACACGGAATGCCCGCCTGGTAATGCTGCACCAGGAAAAACCCTTGCTGAACGGTTTGATGCAAGAACGCTCACTGAGGAACTGACGACGGTCATTGATTATGTGCGTTTTTGCTTTTCGCGACTGAATGAGTCCGACGTGTTTTATGGTCATGGAAACGATAATTCCTGGGATGAAGCGGTCCATTTGGTACTTCACAGCGTCCATCTCACGGATGAAGTGAACCCTCAGCTTTTGCATGCGGTGCTGACGGTGGAGGAGCGGAGGCTGCTTTGGGAGCGGATTCAACAGCGTATTGATCATCGAGTTCCCAATGCCTATCTGTTAGGAGAAGCCTGGTTTTTAGGCATTCCTTTCTTTGTGGACGAGCGCGTACTGATCCCGCGTTCACCCATTGCGGAAATGATCGAGAACGGGTTCTCCCCGTGGGCAGACATGACGCAGGTAGAAACCGTTCTGGATCTGTGCTGTGGCAGCGGATGTATTGGCCTGGCAACAGCAATGGTCTATGAGCACGTGGCTGTCGATATCGTGGATATTTCCCGGGATGCGCTCCTGGTGGCGACCTCCAATATTGCGCGACACAATTTGCAATCACGTGTGACGGCGATCGAAAGCAATCTGTTCGAACGCGTGACAGGAAAGTATGATCTGATTCTGTCAAATCCGCCGTATGTAGATCAGTCGGATCTGGATACCATGCCGGAAGAGTTCACCAAAGAACCGGTACTGGGGCTGGCTGCCGGTGCTGACGGACTGGACATTGCCCGTCGCATTCTCAAACAGGCACGTCATTTCCTCAATGATGGGGGCGTGCTTGTGGTGGAAGTGGGCAACAGCTGGCAGGCGCTGGAAGAAGAGTACCCGAATGTACCCTTCACCTGGATCGAGTTTGAGCGCGGTGGTGGCGGTGTTTTCTTGCTGACGGCAGATGAGATTGATCAGTACCAATCGGATTTTGATCGGGGTGCGAGTTAGCTCAGTCTTCCCGCTCTCCTTTGGCAACGTGTATAATACGTCGCTCAGTTTTATGTCTGGCCACCACGCAGTGGGGTCGCCGGGCCCAGAAATAGTGAATGGATTGTTATGTCAGGAAACTCAATCGGTAAGTTATTCACCGTCACCACGTTTGGTGAAAGTCATGGTTTGGCTCTCGGTGCCATTGTGGATGGTTGCCCTCCGGGATTGTCCCTGCAGGAGTCTGATCTGCAGGATGACCTGGACCGGCGAAAGCCGGGGACTTCGCGACATACCACGCAGCGTCGCGAGCCAGACCAGGTAAAAATACTGTCTGGCGTGTTTGAAGGAAAAACGACCGGAACGCCGATTGGGCTGGTTATCGAAAATACCGATCAGCGATCCAAGGACTATTCCAACATCAAGGATCAGTTTCGTCCGGCGCACGCAGACTATGCCTATAACCAGAAATATGGATTTCGGGACTATCGCGGCGGGGGGCGTTCCTCGGCGCGAGAAACCGCAATGCGCGTGGCAGCGGGAGCGATCGCCAAAAAATACCTCAGAGCGACCGTGGGCATCGAAATCCAGGGCTATCTGTCCCGGTTGGGGCCGATTGTGACGGATGACGCGGGCTTTGATTGGAGTGAAGTGTATAACAATGCGTTTTTCTGCCCTGATCCGGGTAAATTGGCTGAGCTGGAAACCTACATGGATGAGCTCCGGAAGGAAGGTAACTCCATTGGAGCAGAAGTAACTGTCGTCGCGAAAGGTGTGCCGCCCGGTTTGGGTGAGCCGATTTTTGACCGTCTGGACGCTGAACTCGCTCACAGTCTGATGAGTATCAACGCTGTGAAAGGTGTAGAGATCGGAGAAGGGTTTGCCGTTGTCAATCGAAAAGGCACAGAGCATCGGGATGAAATGACGCCGGAAGGGTTCCTCTCGAACAACGCAGGCGGCATCCTGGGGGGGATTTCAACGGGTCAGGAGATCGTTGCACGCATCGCACTTAAACCGACTTCCAGTCTCCGCCTGCCCGGAAAAAGCATTGACGTGCACGGGAACCCCATTGAAGTGGTGACTCACGGCCGGCACGACCCCTGTGTGGGTATTCGAGCCACACCCATTGCTGAAGCAATGATGGCGATCACACTGATGGACCATTTTCTTCGACATCGGGGACAGAATCAGGGTGTCGTATGCGAAACCCCTGTAATTACCGGTCAATAAATACAATTCGCATAAGCGCATGGTAGCGCTAATGCCTGGATCATCCCTGACCGCGGCGAAGGCGCCTGGTTCGCCCGTGAAAAAATACTTTTACCTGTCGAACTTTTATTTTTGGTTTTTTGCGCTCCTCGGCGGACTGGCCCCTTATTGGAGCCTCTTCCTGGACTCTGAGGGGTTTACCCATCTTGAAATTGGACAGCTCATGTCCATCCTCATGATCACCAAGCTGTTGGCACCTAATTTGTGGAGTTGGTTGGGTGATCGATGGCGATGCCGGCTTACCTTGGTGCGTTGGGGCGCGTTTTTAAGCAGCGCCAGTTTTCTCTTGTTTTTTCTTGAAAAAGGCTTCTGGTGGTATGCATTTGCGATGGTCTTCTTCAGTTTTTTCTGGAATGCCATCCTCCCCCAGTTTGAGGTCATTACGCTGCACAATCTGGCTCCGCATAAAGATCGTTACAGCCAGGTTCGGCTCTGGGGATCAATTGGCTTTATTGTAGCGGTGTTTCTTCTGGGTGCGCTGTTTGACTATCTACCAATTGCTCATTTACCGCTCTGTTTGTTTCTGATTTTATTGGCCATGTGGTTGAGCTCACTGGTTCCACTGGTTGAGCCGAAAAGTGAACAGCCGCATTCATTTGCAGGCTTAGTGGATATTCTTCGGCAAAAAACTGTGGTCGCATTTTTTGTCATCAGTTTGATGTTGCAAGTGTCACATGGGGCGTACTACACGTTTTTTAGTCTGTTTCTGGAGCAGTACGGCTATTCAAAGAGTGTGATTGGACTCTTGTGGGCCGAAGGCGTCCTCGCAGAAGTGGTGTTGTTTGTTTTCATGCATCGCTTACTGGAGCGTTACAGCCTGCGCTCACTGATGCTTTTTGCTCTGGCGGTCACCACCCTTCGGTGGGTGGTGACGACCTATGCAGGCGGCTCCCTGAGTGTCCTGGTGCTTGTACAGCTCGGACATGCAGCGTCTTTCGGTTTAATGCATGCGATTGCGATCAAGTTTGTGCATGAAACTTTCTTTGGGGAGCATGAAGGGCAGGGGCAGGCGCTATACAGTGCAGCGAGCTTTGGTGCAGGTGGCGCACTGGGTGCGTTAGTGTGTGGCTATCTGGCCGAGGTGATGAGTTTGGGAGCGCTCTTCATGGTTTCAGGCGGGGTAGGGGTAGTGGCGTGGATCGTGGCCTATCTGGCCTTTTCCCCAAAAAACCAGATAAAATTTTGATCGGCGTCTAAGTTGTCACAGACGAAATTTATAATAATCTAAGTAGGGGGCAAACCCCCATAATTACAATGACAACAATAGGAGAGAAATGTATGGAGAGTATGTTCAATTCAATGAGTCAACAGGCCACAGATGCGTATGAGAAAATGACCAAAGTTTCTCAGGCAATGTGGGAATCCGGGCAAAAGCTTTCTGAGTTTCAGGTGAATGCGCTGCGTTCCTACGCTGAAATGTCTGCCGAGCAGGCAAAGCTTTTCATGAATATTCATGACCTGGAAAGCTTGAAGGATTTTACGACCAGTCAGGCGAGTTATCTCTCGGAACTGGGTCAGAAAATCCTGCGGGATTCTAAAGAGGCGATGGAAATCAGTGCGGAAATCCGTTCTGCCTTTTTGGAAGGCGGGGAAAAAGCGCTGAAACCTGCGCCGGAAAAGAAAAGCAGTTAGTAGACGGCAGTAAACTCGGCCGAGTCGCTTCCGCAGTGATCGCGCGAAGCGGCGCAAGGTCGAGACAATTAACGTAAGCAAAAAAGCAAATGGAAGAGACATGGGTGTAAAGACAAACGATGCAGCACCGGGGGAAACCTCCGACAATATTGCCCAAAAGGCAGCGGGTCAGGTATTTTCAGCGTTCAACTCAGCAACGGGAAAATATAAGGAATATCTGGAAGATTATTTTTCGAAAAACGAGAATGTCGATGATTCACAGGTGGCGACACTCTTCGATATGATCGGTTCGTATCGTGACATGGTGGAACAAGTCGTTCTGCACCCGAAAACACTGGTGAAGCAGGAATCCGGCTTCGTAAAGAAGCACTTTTCTCTTATAAAGAACACAGCAAAACGGGTGCTTGGTAAAGAGTATAATTCGGTGGTAGAGCCGGAGGCGGGGGATCGCCGTTTTTCCGATGAGGAATGGTCAGACAGTGTCGCCTATGACTATCTGAAGCAAGCCTATCTGATTTACGCACAGAGCGCGATGGAGTTGGTGGAATCTCTGCCTGGGACGCAGACGCATAGCCACGAACAGCTGGTGTTTTTTACCCGGCAGTTTGTGAACGCGATTTCGCCGTCAAATTTTGCCATTACCAATCCGGAAGTCGTTAGAAAGACCATCGCTACTAAAGGCGGTAACCTGATTGAAGGGATCAAGAACTTCGCGCAGGATTACAAGAACAATCCTGGCATGTTGAACATCTCCATGACGGATTTTAGCGCATTTCGCGTAGGCCAGAATGTGGCGACAACGCCAGGAAAGGTGGTATATCAGAACGAACTGATGCAGCTCATTCAATACACACCGACCACTGACTCGGTGCATCAGGTGCCGGTATTGATCATTCCACCCTGGATCAACAAATACTACATTCTGGATTTAACCGCGAAGAACTCTCTCGTGAAATGGATGGTTGATCAGGGGCTGACCGTGTTCATGGTGTCCTGGGTGAATCCCGGCCCGTCGTTAAAAGACAAGGGCTTTGACAGCTACATGGTTGAAGGAGCAATTGCCGCGATGGACGCCGTGCAAATGGCGACCGGCGAGAAAAAGGTCAATGCCATTGGCTACTGTGTGGGGGGGACGCTGCTGTCCTGTACCTTGGCGTATCTCCACAAGAAAAAGCAGCAGGCACGTATCGCGAGCGCGACCTACCTGACGACCTTGATGGATTTTTCCGATCCGGGAGGCATCGGCGTTTTCATCAACGAGCACTCCATTCGTGGCATTGAAAAGAAGCTGGAAAAAACCGGTTTCTACGATGGTCGGTCCATGGCGTTCAGTTTTAATCTGCTCAGGGAAAATGATCTGTTCTGGTCGTTTTTCATCAACAACTACCTGAAAGGGGAAAAGCCTGCGGCGTTTGACCTGTTGTACTGGAATTCGGACAGCACCAATCTCCCTGCGAAAATGCATGCGTATTACCTGCGTAACATGTATTTAGGCAACAAGTTGATCGAACCGGAAGGTATTGAGCTGAACGGCGTTAAAATTGATCTCACCAAAATCAAAACACCTACGTACTTTTTGTCCACCGTGCAGGATCACATTGCCAAGTGGAAGGCGACCTACAAAGGCGCGAAAGTCCACTCAGGTGACGTGACGTTTGTGTTGTCCGGCTCCGGGCATATTGCAGGCGTAGTCAATCCGCCTGCCGCCCAGAAATACGGATTTTGGACCAATAAAACGCTACCGGAGAGCGCGGATGCCTGGTTGAGTTCTGCGGATAAACAGGCCGGTTCCTGGTGGCCAAACTGGAAGTCCTGGGTTGAGCAGTTCGCGGGTGACCAGGTTGCCGCCAGAGAGCCTGGAGATCGCGAGCTGGAAGTGATCGAAGATGCTCCGGGTGCGTATGTTAAACAACGCATCGTGGATGTTATCAATCACTAACCCCGATAGCATTGCGATGTAACGCTTTATTTGTGGGAATGCCAGACTTCCTCTGTCATTTCCACAAATGCCTGCCCAGCCCGACTCAGTAGTCTCCGTTTCAATGAAATGATACCTAACCTTCTGTCGATCTGTAGTTCAGGGATGTTGAGCACGCGCAGGTATTCGTCGATCATTAAATCCGGTATCACACTCCATCCCAGTCCCGCATTCACCATCATTTTTATGGTTTCCAGATAGTTGGTGGTCATATTGATCGGAAGGGTGAGGTTGTGATTTTTAAAAATCTGGTTTACCACACTGAAGAGATAGGTGCGTTCGTCTGGCAGAATGGCATCAAACTCTGTCAAATCCGTTAGCGTCCTCCTCGCGTGCTGGCTCAACGGGTGATTGAGCGCACACACCGCATGCATCCTGTCCGTCAACGTCAAATGCACCTGGTAGGTTTTGAGCGCATTTTCATCAATGGTGATGAAAGCAAAGTCTGTCTGTTGGTTGGCGAGTTTGCGAAGCGCTTTTTCAGACTCGGCAAAGGTAAAGTTGAGTTTTACGTCTGGATAGGCCTCACAGTAGCGTTGTAATACCGGTGGGAGTCGGTGTAACCCGATATGGTGGCTGCACACAATACTGAGTTCGCCGGAAATTGCCTGGCCGGGTCTTTGTGCAATCAGATGCAGGTTTTTAATCTCGCCCACGATGTTTCGGGCCATCGGCAGAAGTTCTCTACCGGCATCCGTCAGCATCAATGTTCTCTGCGAACGATCAAACAGGGTGACGTTTAAGAGCCGTTCCAGATTCTGAATGCGTTTAGTGACCGCAGGCTGGGTTAAATTCAGCTGTTCTGCTGCCAGGGAGATTGAGCTCAGGTCAGCGGTGGCGATAAATGCCGTGAGATAAACCGTGTCCATAGGTTGCTGCTCCAGATCGATATGTATTCCGTTATGGAATGCAAAATATAAATAACATAAATGCGGTTTATTTGAAAATCCATGTACACTACGCTTGATTAACAAACCCAAGGGAGACGGTCATGGCCGGAAAAACACTTTACGACAAATTGTGGGATGCCCACTTGGTCAAACAGCGCGAAGACGGTTCTGCGTTGATTTATATCGACCGACAACTGCTCCACGAGGTCACGTCACCTCAGGCATTCGAAGGGCTGCGCCTGGCGGATCGTCAGCCCTGGCGTCTGGATGCAAACCTGGCCACACCGGATCATAACGTGCCGACGACCGACCGTTCAGAAGGTGTTGCGGGTATCGTTGATCCGATTTCACGTATCCAGGTGGAAACGCTGGATGAAAACTGCGATGCTTTCGGGATCACCGAATTCAAACTGAATGACCAGCGTCAGGGCATTGTTCACGTCATCGGGCCGGAACAGGGCGCTACGTTACCTGGCATGACCATTGTTTGTGGAGACTCGCACACCTCCACTCACGGCGCATTTGGCGCACTGGCGCATGGCATCGGCACGTCGGAGGTTGAGCATGTGCTGGCAACCCAGTGTCTGGTCCAGAAAAAAATGAAAAATATGCTGGTCAAGGTGGAAGGCGAGGTTAAGCCAGGCGTTACTGCCAAAGACATCGTACTGGCGATTATCGGCAAGATCGGGACCGCAGGAGGGACTGGCTGTGCCATGGAGTTTGGTGGCTCCGCCATTCGTGCCCTGTCAATGGAAGGTCGAATGACCGTTTGTAACATGTCGATCGAAGCCGGTGCACGGGCGGGATTGGTCGCCGTTGATGACATTACGATTGACTACGTAAAAGGTCGCCCGTATGCCCCGACGGAAGACCAGTGGGCACAAGCGGTGACCGCCTGGCGCACGCTGCACAGTGATGCAGATGCTGTGTTCGACAAAGTTGTTGAGCTGGATGCGTCGGAAATCCAGCCACAGGTAACTTGGGGCACATCACCTGAAATGGTGGTCGGTGTAAATGGGCGCGTTCCTGATCCCGCGGACGAAGCAGACCCAGTTAAAAAGGAAGGCATTGCGCGTGCCCTGCAGTATATGGGGTTGCAAGCCAACATGCCGGTGACGGATATTCGATTGGATCGAATTTTTATCGGTTCCTGTACCAATTCACGAATTGAAGATCTGCGGGCAGCGGCCGACGTGGTCAAAGGTCGGAAAGTGGCTGCCAATATCAAGGAAGCGCTGGTTGTGCCCGGCTCAGGGTTGGTAAAGGCACAGGCTGAGCGGGAAGGCCTGGATAAGATTTTCAAGGAAGCAGGGCTGGAGTGGCGCGAGCCGGGTTGCTCCATGTGTCTGGCAATGAACGCGGATAAACTGGGCAATGGTGAACACTGTGCGTCTACGTCGAATCGCAATTTCGAAGGGCGGCAGGGATTTGGTGGACGGACACACCTGGTGAGTCCGGCGATGGCTGCGGCCGCGGCGATTGCGGGTCATTTCATTGACGTCAACGACTTGGTCTGAAGGAGAGAAACATGAAAGCATTTACTCAGCATTCCGGAATTGTCGTGCCGTTGGATCGCGCCAACGTAGATACGGACATGATCATTCCCAAACAGTTTCTGAAATCCATCAAACGCAGTGGGTTTGGCCCAAACCTCTTTGATGAAATGCGGTATCTGGATGAAGGTCAACCCGGGCAGGATTGCTCAACCCGTCCGCTGAATGCCGATTTCGTAATGAATCAACCTCGCTACCAGGGGGCCAGTATCCTGTTGGCGCGACAGAACTTTGGCTGTGGGTCCAGTCGAGAGCACGCCCCCTGGGCGCTGGACGATTATGGGATTCGAGCCGTGATCGCGCCAAGTTTTGCCGACATCTTTTTCAACAACTGTTTCAAAAATGGTTTACTGCCGATCACTCTCTCTGAGTCGGAGGTTGATGGTCTGTTTGCCGCGTGTTTTGCCAATGAAGGATTTACGCTGGCAATTGATCTCGACAACCAGTGTGTTAAAAGTCCGGATGGAAAAACCTATGCGTTCGAAGTGGATGCTTTCCGAAAGCATTGTCTGTTGAATGGACTGGATGATATTGGATTAACTCTGCAGGAAGCAGAGTCCATACGAGTGTATGAAGAAAATGCGCGAGCGGCGAGTCCTTGGCTCTTCAGGTGATATTCCCATTGGATTTTCAGTGTCATGGGGCTTCAGTGGTGGGACGTTAAGCATTTCAAAACTGAGGCGTTTGGGCTATTATGTTGCGCCCCTAAGCCTGCATTAATGGCGGGCGGGTGGGGCAAACATCATTGGTTTTTTTTGCACGATAGTGCGTTGAGTAAAAGTGGTTTTAACGATGAAAAAAGTAGGATTGGTTGGATGGCGGGGCATGGTAGGCTCCGTATTGATGGATCGAATGCAGGCAGAAAACGATTTTTCCCTGATTGAGTCAACCTTTTTTTCGACATCGCAGGCGGGTCAGGCTGCGCCTGAGTATGCTACAACGACAACCACGTTAAAAGATGCCAACGATATTACCGCATTGGCGGAAATGGATATTATTATCACCTGTCAGGGTGGCGACTATACCAAGACAGTGTATCCTGCGTTGCGCGCCAGTGGCTGGCAGGGATACTGGATTGATGCTGCATCGGCATTACGTATGGCTGACGATGCCGAGATCATTCTCGATCCCGTGAATCGGGCGGTAATTGATCGAGCATTGGCAGCGGGAACGAAAAACTTCATTGGCGGAAACTGCACCGTCAGCTTGATGCTGATGGCGATTGGCGGCTTGTTCCAGGAAAACCTGATCGAATGGATTACTCCCATGACCTATCAGGCTGCTTCGGGTGCCGGCGCGCGAAACATGAAGGAATTGATCGCCCAAATGGGGGCGATTCATGCGTCCGTCGCAGACAAACTGAACGATCCGGCGGCAGCAATTCTTGAGATTGATCGAATTGTCGCCAACGAAATCCGTGGGGGTGAGTTCCCGACGGAAGCATTTGGCGTACCTCTGGCCGGAAGTTTGATTCCCTGGATTGATACTCAGCTCGAAACCGGCCAGAGCCGCGAAGAATGGAAAGGGCAGGCGGAAACGAATAAAATCCTGGGTTTGACGGCGCAGCCAATTCCTATTGATGGGTTGTGTGTTCGTGTGGGTGCCATGCGGTGTCATAGCCAGGCTTTGACGATTAAACTGAAGCAAGATGTGTCTGTTGCTCAGATTGAGCAGATCATTGCGGGTGCAAATGATTGGGTGAAGGTGGTGCCCAATGATCGAGACCGGTCAATGAAAGAGCTTTCGCCCGCCGTAGTCACCGGGAGTTTGTCGGTGCCTGTTGGGCGTATTCGAAAACTGACGATGGGTCCTCAGTATATCTCTGCGTTTACTGTGGGTGACCAACTGCTCTGGGGTGCCGCAGAACCGTTGCGCAGAATGTTGCGCATCCTTCTGGGTGAGTAACACCCCCGTCTCACGAAGTAATGATATTGAAAACCCTGCATTTCACAGCAGGGTTTTTTGTATTTGATTAAAAAATAATAAAAAATCGCGTACTTTTGATGAAAACAGTAAAAAGCGTGGGCTAAATCACTAATTCTTCGTGTAAAACGAAATTTATCTTCTATTATTTTTAGTTAAGTCAGTTGTAAATCACGTTGATTGTTGCAGGATTCTGTCTCGGGAAACCAGAATCTGTGATCAGCGTTATCGGAAGGGAATTTTTTTGATAAAACAGGATTTATAAACAATACTTGGTACTTAGTGTATCAACTACATGTGAAACCTGAATAAAATCAAATAAGTTCGGGCGCATAATAAATAACAAGTGCTGTTTAGACCGCAACTGGTTGCTGGGCTGTTTAACACAAATAAAGGAAGTCAATTATGATGCGCAAGCTCGCAATAGCTCTTTCGCTAGTCAGCGCAATGGGTACTGGTACTGCCAATGCTTTGGGGTTAGGTGAGGCAAAAGTGAATTCTTCGCTCAACCAGCCGTTGAGCGCTGAGATAGAGCTGGTAAACATTCGGGGACTGCAGCAAAACGAGATATTACCGGCACTGGCATCCCGGCAAGAATTTGTCAAAGCCAACGTAGACAGGCTGTATTTCCTTTCAGACATTCGGTTTGAAGTAGGTGAAAACAGTCAGGGGCGCACCGTCATCAAATTGACGACTTCCAAGCCTGTGCGCGAGCCGTATCTGAATTTTCTGGTTGAAGTTATTTGGCCAAGCGGGCGATTGCTTCGCGAATATGCCATGCTGATTGACCCACCGTTGTTTTCTTCGGATACGTCGCGTGGCCGGTTAACCAGTGCGCCCATGACCACCGGACTTCCGCCCATTGAAGTGTTAAATGAAGAAGATGCACTTCTTCAGGAGCAGACCGGTGTGCAAACGGCTGCAGCTACTGCACGACCGACAGCACGTCCGGCAGCACAACCTGCGGGTGATGGAAGCTCCTATGGCCCGACACGACGATCTGATACGTTGTGGGGGATCGCTCTCAAGGTACGACCGGATCGCTCTTACTCTCCCCAGCAGGTCATGCTGGCCCTTCAGGATTTGAATCCGGAAGCGTTCGTGAATGGAAATATCAATATTCTGCGTTCCGGTCAGATTTTGCGTGTTCCTAGCGCCGATGACATAGCCGCGCGGTCCCGCGGACAAGCCGTTCAACAGGTTGTTGTACAGAATGAGGCCTTTGAAGAAGGCCGCAGCCTGCCCACCCGAACGGTAGATAGCACGTTACGGCCGGATGCGCCTTCCACGCCTTCCATGTCAGCCGGAGAAACCGGCTCTGAGCTTAAAATTGTTGTTGCGCAGGCTGAGAGGCAGGATGCAGGTGACTCTGGGGCACATGCGGGTACGTCAAGTTTGGGCGGTGGTACCAGTACAGCAGACTCCGATCTGATGGTCACACTGGAGAAACTGGATAAAGCCCGCGTCGAAAATGATGAACTCAATAGTCGGGTGCGCGACCTGGAAGATCAGTTACAGACGTTACAGCGTTTGTTGTCATTAAAGGATGACGAACTGGCAGATCTGCAAAACCAGTTTGGCAAAGTAGATGACATGACCGCAACTGCCGAAACTCAACCAGAATCCCCGGTTGAGGCGATGACGCCTGAAATAATGGAAACACCGTCAACAGAAATGCCGGTTGAACAGCCCATGATGCCGGAAGTTTCTGAGCAGCCCATGGGTGAAATGCCCCAGACAGAAACACCTGAAATGGGCGAGCCGGAGACCGTTGTCGATGTGACCCCGGAAGCACCTGTGGTGGCGGATGTTAAGCCGACTATGGCACCCAAGCCTGAGTTGTCTCAGCCAACTGAGCAAATGCCTCCGGAAGAGAATATTGTTGATACCATTCTCTCGAATCCCCTTTATCTGGGCGGCGGTATTGCTGGCGCGCTGGTACTTATTCTGGGCTTGATCGGACTGTCCCGACACAATGCCAAAAAAGAACGTGACTTCCACGAAAGTCTGGCGGTGGAAGCTGGCGACGATGAAGAAATCGATCTCGATTTTGATACTTCCGATCTCGAAGATTCTGATGAAGACGAAACGGCACCATCTTCTGGCAAGCCCGAAGCGGAAGATCCGCTCGCAGAGGCTGATGTGTACATTGCGTATGGTCGACTGGATCAAGCCGCACAAGTACTCGAAAACGGCGTGTCCGATGCACCGGGTCGCTCTGATCTGCGCCTGAAACTGCTTGAAGTGTACAAGCAGATGGGCGAAACCGAAGCGTTCCATAAGCAATACAACGAGATTGATGCGCTGGGTGATGAGATTGCGATTGCCCGGGCGGATGAGCTTCGAGCAGACATGCCGGATGCAGGTGAGCCCGAGATTTCTATTGATGACCTTGAGAAAGACCTGCTATCCGGGTCGAGCGCTTATACGTCCGAAGCCTCAATGGCAGCCGAAGAGCTGGAAGAAGAGCTCGATACTGAGGTAGAAATTCCTTCGTCATCCAGCATGGAGCCTGAGCTCGATTTCGAGCTGGATGAAGCGGACCTTGAAATGGAGTCCGAAGAGCCCGAGCTGGAGGAAGAAAGCCTCGATATTGATTTCGAGACCGAAGAATCATTAACAGAAGAGCCAGATTTGGATCTGGATGAAACGCTCGATTTTGAAGAAACGGCGCTGACGGAAGATGAATTTGTGCCGGCGGATCTGGATGAAGCGACACCTGAAAATGAGGTAGCGTCGCTGGATCTGGACGCCGAAGAGGATACGCTGGACCTGCAGTCTGTCAAAGAAGATCTGGAAGAAGTGTCTTCTGTGTTGGCGGGTGATGAAATGGCAGATCTCGATGACATGGATGATCTGGATGATTTGGATCTGGATGAAGACCTGTCGCTGGAGGATTTGGACGCAGAGCTGGATGCGGAAATGGATTCCGTGGATGAAACCATTGAGCACGAAGACGATGAATTGGAAGAAGAGAGTTTGCTTGATGAGGATGAGCTGGAAGCCGACCTGTCTGAAACCATCATCGCACCTCCCAGAGAAATGGTTGAAGAGGTGCTGGAAGACGAAGATGAAACCCTGGTTGATGCTCTGGATTTGGAAAGCGAGCTAGACCTGGATGACGATCTTGAAGAGGTGGCGCTGGATAGTGATCTGTCCATTGAAGACGAAAATGGCGAGGTGTTGGAAGAAGCGCTGGATTTAAGCGATCTTGATGCAGACGATGAGCTGGAAGAACTGGAAATTTCGGAAGTGCTGGATGAAGGCTTCTCTTTAGACAGTGTTGATGAATCTGACGACGTTGATTTGCTTGACGAAACAGAGGTGCATGAGGCGGAAACGGATGAGGTTGAATCCGAAGAAGCAGAAGAAGATTTTGACTTCCTTTCCGGGACGGACGAAGCGGCTACCAAGCTGGATCTCGCACGTGCATATATTGACATGGGTGATCAGGAGGGGGCGCGTGATATTCTTGAAGAAGTTGCCATTGAAGGCAATGATGACCAGAAGGCAGAAGCAAAACAGTTGATGAAAGACCTGGACTAAGCCAGACGACATCAATAAAATTCCCGGCTTTGTGCAATTAACCAAAAAGCCTGATGAATTATCCTATCGAATATACGACCAGCACTCACATCGGGGCTGGTCGTGTTGTTTGTGTCTGTGAATATGATGGTGCCAACTATCATGGCTGGCAGGCCCAGAAAAGCGGACTTCCCACCATTCAGCAAGCCTTGAACCGGGCAATCTCCAAAGTTGCAGATCAGGAGGTTGAACTCGTCTGTGCCGGACGAACCGATGCCTTTGTACACGGCACCTGTCAGGTGGTGCATTTTGATACTGTGTCGGTGAGAAATTTGCGATCCTGGGTGCTGGGTGTCAACACACATCTCCCGGGCGATATTGCAGTACACTGGTTTGGCAATATATCCCCGGAATTCAGTGCGCGGTTCAGTGCGACGGCGCGCACCTATCGATATTTTATTTATAATGGGCCTGTAAAACCAGCCGCGCATGATAAGCGTTTAACCTGGTGTCACAAGCCGTTAGATGAACGTCAAATGCACTCTGCCGCGCAGGTTTTATTAGGAGAACAGGACTTTTCTTCTTTCCGGGCGGTGGAATGTCAATCAAATACGCCGTTCAGAAACGTCCACTATATTCGGGTAAAGCGTCACGGGCTGATCGTGGAAATTGAAATAAAGGCCAATGCCTTTCTGCATCACATGGTACGAAACATTGCCGGTGTACTGATGTCTGTGGGGAGTGGGGACAAGCCGGCGTCCTGGGTGGCGGAAGTTTTGGCCGCAAAAGATCGAAAACAGGGCGGTGTAACGGCAAAACCCTACGGGCTTTATTTGGTGGATGTCGAATATCCGGAAGAATTTGGTGTTCCAAAATTGCCTATTACCCCCTTCTTTATGTAATATCACCTTTTACGCCATAACCCATCAGTCCCATCACTCCCGTGTTGTTATCCATGCATCGTACCAGAGTCAAAATTTGTGGCATCACGCGCCTTGAAGATGCGTTGGCGGCGGTTGACGCCGGCGCGGATGCGCTGGGATTTGTATTCTACGAAAAAAGTCCACGTCATGTTGAACCCGTGGTGGCGGCTGAAATTATTCGGCAGCTACCAGCGTTTGTGGTGTCTACCGGCTTGTTTGTCAATGCAGCTCGCACGGATGTTCAACGGGTTGTAGATATCACCGGGCTGGATTTACTCCAATTCCATGGCGACGAATCAGCGGGCGAATGCGGCGGATTCAATCGGCCTTATATCAAGGCGGTTCGAGTCAAAAACACAGAGTGTGTTGAGCAGGCGTTGCGTGATCACCCTGAAGCCAGGGGTATACTGACTGACGCGTACGTTGAAGGGGTGCCTGGTGGCACAGGAACCACCTTCGATTGGGCGCTCTTGCCCGAACATAGTCGAAATCGATTGATCCTGGCGGGTGGTTTAAACGTATCCAATGTGGCGGCAGCTGTCCGTCAATGCGTTCCCTATGCCGTTGATGTCAGTGGCGGGGTAGAGAAATCCAAGGGAATTAAAGATAAAAATGCCATGAGGGCATTTGTGAATGAGGTGCAAAGTGCAAAAAACGATTACTGAGGACCTGCTGAAAAATACGCCAGATCCAAAGGGACATTTTGGGCCATATGGCGGAAGGTTTGTCTCCGAAACGCTCATCCCGGCGCTTGATGAGCTGCTGGCACAATATGAAAAGTTAAAGAATGATCCTGAATTTCAAAAGGAATTTGATCAGGACCTGGCCGACTACGTTGGCCGACCTTCGCCACTGTATTTCGCTGAACGACTGTCGAGGGAAGTGGGTGGCGCGAAAATCTATCTCAAGCGGGAAGATTTGAATCATACCGGTGCCCATAAGGTAAATAACACCATTGGTCAGGCTCTGCTGGCAAAGCACATCGGTAAGCCCCGAGTGATCGCGGAGACCGGCGCAGGTCAACACGGTGTGGCAACCGCGACTGTCGCGGCCAGGCTCGGGCTGAAATGCAAGGTGTTCATGGGCAGTGAAGACGTGAAGCGCCAGGCGCTGAATGTGTATCGAATGAAACTGCTGGGCGCAGAGGTGGAACCGGTGGAGAGCGGTACGAAAACGCTCAAAGACGCCATGAACGAAGCGTTGCGTGATTGGGTCACCAATGTGGACGATACGTTCTACATCATAGGAACGGTCGCCGGGCCGCACCCGTACCCCATGTTGGTGCGTGATTTTCAGTCAGTGATTGGTCGGGAAGCGCGGGCTCAGGTCATGGAAAAAGAGGGCAAACTCCCGGATGCACTTGTGGCCTGCGTCGGTGGAGGCTCTAATGCTATTGGTCTGTTTTATCCATTCATTCTTGATGAATCTGTGGCCATGTACGGTGTGGAAGCAGGCGGTCATGGTATTGAAACCGGCGAGCACGCTGCGCCTCTGTGTGCCGGTAAGCCCGGTGTTCTGCACGGGAATCGCACCTACTTGATGGAAGATGAAAACGGCCAGATCATGGGCACCCATTCTGTATCTGCCGGATTGGATTATCCTGGGGTGGGTCCTGAGCACAGTTGGTTGAAAGACATTGAGCGGGCGAATTATGTGTCTGTGACAGATACTGAAGCCCTCGATGCGTTCCGAACGCTCACCCTGGTTGAGGGCATTATGCCGGCTCTGGAATCCAGCCACGCTGTAGCGTACGCGCTGAAGCTCGCAGCAACCATGTCTCCTGAACAGGTCATCGTCGTGAATCTGTCCGGTCGAGGTGATAAGGACATTCACACCATCGCACAGATTGATGGTATTCACGTATAACCTCGACTAACCACAATTTAAAGAGTGGCAATTGCATGAGTCTAATCGCACAAACGTTTGCCAAATTGGCATCCGAAGGCCGTAAAGCCTTGATCCCTTATGTTACTGCAGGTGATCCGCACCCGGATCATACGGTATCCATCATGCACGCATTGGTTGATGCTGGTGCGGATGTCATTGAACTGGGTGTACCTTTTTCTGATCCCATGGCAGATGGCCCGGTGATTCAGCTGGCCTGTGAAAGGGCTCTGGCACACAACACATCGTTGCGAGATGTGCTGGCGATGGTTAAAACATTTCGGGAAAGCAATCAAACCACCCCGGTTCTGCTCATGGGGTATTTAAATCCGATTGAAGTCATGGGCTATGCCGTATTTGCAGCAGCGGCAAAAGATGCCGGGGTGAACGGCGTGCTGATTGTGGATATGCCGCCGGAAGAAGGTGAGGAGACCGTGGCCCTGATGAAGCGCCAGGGATTGGATTGTGTCTTCCTGTTAGCACCCACAACAACACCGGATCGTACGCAAATCATTTGTAACCAAAGCAGCGGCTATGTGTACTACGTTTCCGTCAAAGGTGTCACAGGGTCTGCCAGTCTGGATGTGGCCGACGTGGCAGAGAAAGTGGCAGCCATCAAGCAACAAACATCATTGCCGGTCGGTGTGGGATTTGGCATTCATGACGCTGCCTCTGCACAAGCGGTTGCACGGGTGTGTGATGGCGTGATCATCGGCAGTCGTATCGTACGAATTCTCGAGGCCAATCAGAGTACGCCAGAGAAAATTTCCGCAGAACTGGTCGCATTTCTTGCGCCTGTTCGAGAGGCCATTGATCGCTAATCTTCTGGTGAAGAATGAAGTTTCAGTCAAACAGCCTGAATGAATGGTTAATCTATCTGGAATCGCTCCACCCGGAAGAGATCGAACTGGGATTGGATCGCTTGCTGACGGTGTTTCGGCGAATGCGGCTCGGTCCCATTGCCCGGCGCGTGGTCACGATTGGAGGTACCAATGGCAAGGGCACCACGCTGTTTGCGCTGGAGCAGCTGTTGCAGGGCAGTGAAAAACGAGTTGGGTGCTACACGTCCCCTCATCTTGATCGGTTCAACGAGCGGATTCGCATTGCCGGCGAAGATGTGTCAGATGAGACACTCCTGCGTGCATTTCGCTGTGTAGAAGAAGCCAGAAAGTCCACGGCGCTGACGTATTTTGAATTTACAACGCTTGCTGCGCTGCTGGTATTTTCCGAGTCAGCGCTGGATTATGTGCTACTGGAAGTCGGGCTGGGTGGGCGGCTGGATGCGGTGAATATCATTGATCCAGACCTGAGCATCATCACTGCCGTGGATCTGGATCATCAGGCGTGGTTGGGTGAAACCCGTGAGCTGATTGGGTACGAAAAAGCCGGGATCATGCGACAGGGAAAAATAGCACTTTATGGTGAATTCGATCCGCCCATGAGCGTACTTCAACAAGCCCAGGCTCAAGCGATACCTCTGAAGGTGTGGGGCAGGGATTACGGATTATACGACGCTTCCGGCAAGGCATATCGTGCGATGAACAGTTGCGACCTGGTGAATGCCATTGCAGAAGGGGGTGATTGTGATGTGCCGGTTGATTTTGGCTTTCAGGCGGCTTCAGGTGACTTAGTCAGTTTACGTCTGAATTGGCCGATTATTCCCGTGCCTGTATCGAATCTCGCGACGGCGATACAGGCCTACCTGCTATTAGAAGAGAAGGTGGTAGAAGGGAAAGTAGTAGAAGGGGCTGTTCTGGAAGGAAATGAACCGTCGAAACTCATGGAGCAACTTAGCGTATTGCCGCACGTTCCCGGTCGTTATCAGTCCATTGACAGTGATACCAGATTGCGCTTTGATGTTGCTCACAATGGGCATGCGGCGCGCTACCTGAATAGCTTGCTGCGTATTGAAAAAGCCAGGCAGGGCGGTAATGTCATTGCCTTGTTCTCGGTTTTACGTGATAAAGATATTCAATCAGTGATTGATGCCTTAAAAAATACCGTTTCCCTTTGGGTGATCTGGGCATTGGATGTGCCCCGTGCGGCCACCGTTGATCAAGTCAGTGCGTTGCTGCAAGCCAGCGGTTGTGATTATAAGGTGACACAGTGCGCCACTGAAGCGCTGGCATGTGCAAATTCAGTGGCGCGGGAAAGCGACACCTTGGCGGTATTTGGTTCATTCTACACGGTAGTGGCGTTTCAAGAAGCACTGAAAATTAAGGAGGGAGCCTTTGACGCAACAGAAGCCGAGTAGCCGTGCGACGGTGTTTAAGCACGACGAATATGACAGCGATACCCGGTTTGCTCACTCCGGATTGAAGCAGCGGTTGGTGGGGGCGGTTGTCCTCGTGTCCCTGGCGGTCATTTTTCTTCCCATGATATTTGATCGCCCACACGAACAGACAAAAAATCTGATTGTTCCCATCCCCGAGCAACCGCCAGAAAAAGTCATCAATATTGTGCTGCCCAGTAAACCTGCGCTGTCTTCGGTTGACAATGCGCATACTGCCGCATTGGATCGTCTGTCTGACCAGGCCAAGTCCACCACCTCGGGCACCGTGGTCAGCGTGGAAGCCATTGATCAAGCGGCAAAGGACGAAGTGCAGCGGGTAGAAGAACGGCTATTTGAAAACAGCGCAGAGAAAAAGAAGGCAGCATCAGCGTCCGTGGCAGTGAAAACGAGAGTTGTTGAGGAAGGTAAGGTCGTTGAGGTGCAACGTACACCGAAAGCAGAAACCAAACCCATTGAAAATAAATCGGCTCAATCGGTATCACTGTATTCGGATAAGGCCCAGTTTGCCGGAAAGTGGATGGTGCAAATCGGCTCCTTCGGAGATCAGGACAATGCAAAAAATCTCTCCGCTGAAATCAAGAAAAAAGGATTCAGTTCGCACCTGCTGAAAATTGAAAGCGGGGGAAAAACATTGTCTAAAGTGTTAGCGGGGCCATTTGAAAAAGAATCGTCTGCGAAATCGGCAAAACAATCGCTGGATCGTTTTTTTAAAGTGAACAGTATTGTTGTGGAGTACTAGTGGCTCAGAACGTGTTGAGCTCTGATACGCCGCGCATTTTTGTTTACTCTAACCAAATCTTTGATAGAATGCGCGCCTTTAAACGCAACACGACCAAATCACCGAACTGGTATTCATGGAGCAATTAAACTGGGCTGACTGGGTTTTCGTCGGCGTCATCAGCCTTTCCGGCCTTATCAGTCTGAAGCGCGGCTTCATTAAAGAAGCGTTGTCGTTACTCACATGGGTGGCTGCATTTATTATTGCGCGCACGTTTTCAGACAATCTCCAAGTGGTGCTTTCCAGTCAAATCAGCACCCCCTCGATTCGGGCGGTTATCGCCTTTGCGCTTCTCTTTCTGGCCACGCTTATTGTCGGTGCGGTGGTCAACCGCCTGATCTCTGAATTGGTAAAAATTACCGGTTTAACCGCCACGGACCGAATTCTCGGTATCGTGTTTGGCGTAGGGCGAGGAATCATCGTGTCTATTGTCGCGATTGCACTCATGCGATATACCCCGCTGCCTAATGATCCCTGGTGGTCAGAATCGATATTGATAAAACGGTTTGAGTTAATTGAACAATGGTCCCGCAAGACTTTTGGTGAGGATGTTGGCAGGATAATGCAAAACATCTGATTCCGGAACGCTGGACGGGTGGTGAGCGGCATATGGTGGAAAATTTGCTATATTCCGGGTAGGCATGACAAAAAGTACGCAGTTTATTTTTCGTTAAGAGGGCCCCGTAAATGTGCGGTATAGTTGGAATTGTTGGAAAAGAGAATGTGAATCAGTGGCTTTATGATGCACTGACCGTTCTGCAACATCGTGGCCAGGATGCCGCTGGGATTGTTACCTTTCAGGATACGCGATTCTTTTTAAGGAAGGATAATGGATTGGTACGGGATGTATTTCGCACGCGACATATGCGTCGGCTGCAAGGGAATGTTGGCATCGGCCATGTGCGCTACCCCACAGCGGGAAGCTCGAGTTCTGCTGAGGCCCAGCCGTTTTACGTGAACTCACCCTATGGCATTACGCTTGCGCACAACGGGAATCTCACCAACGTTAATGAACTGACGGAAGAGTTGTTCCGGTCGGACCTGCGGCATATCAATACCAACTCTGACTCCGAGGTGCTATTGAATGTGTTCGCGCATGAACTGCAGAAACTCGGTAAGCTGACACCAACGAAAGATGATATTTTCGCAGCAGTCAAAGCAGTGCATCGCAGAGTGCGGGGAGCATATGCGGTCATCTGTATGATCACTGGTTACGGGATTGTCGCATTTCGTGACCCCAGGGGCATTCGACCGGCTTGTTTTGGCAAGCGTGAAACGGCGAAAGGCGTAGAGTACATGGTGGCCTCGGAAAGTGTTGCGCTCAGTGCGTTAGGATTTACGCTCATTCGGGATATTGAACCGGGAGAAGCCATTTACATTGAATCCGAAGGCAAACTGTATGCCCAGCAATGTGCAGACAATCATTCGCTCTTTCCCTGCATCTTCGAGCACGTTTATTTCGCCCGTCCGGACTCCATCATGGATGGCATTTCAGTGTACAAGTCCAGGCTGAAAATGGGTGAAAAGCTGGCAGAGAAGGTGCTAAAACTGCGCCCAACGCACGACATCGACGTGGTGATGCCGATCCCGGATACCAGTCGAACCTCCGCCATGCAAATGGCTCTTAAACTCGGGGTGAAGTTTCGTGAAGGCTTTATGAAGAACCGGTACATTGGTCGAACCTTTATTATGCCTGGCCAGAATCAACGTAAAAAATCCGTTCGTCAGAAACTCAACGCCATCGAGCTGGAGTTCAAGGACAAAAACGTGATGCTGGTGGATGACTCCATCGTACGCGGAACAACCTGCAAGGAAATTGTGCAAATGGCGCGTGATGCCGGTGCGAAGCGGGTTTATTTTGCTTCTGCAGCGCCTGCGGTGCGCCATCCAAATGTGTATGGTATTGACATGCCGGTGGCCAGTGAGCTGATTGCGCATGGGCGAACTGAAAAAGAAGTGGAACAGTTGATTGGTGCGGACTGGCTCGTGTATCAGGATCTGGATGACCTGATTGAATCAACCATGGGGGGGAATCCTCAGGTAGATGGATTTGACTGTTCCGTGTTCAATGGTGAATACATTACCGGTGATGTCACCCCGGAATATCTGACCCGGCTGGAAAACCTCAGAAATGATGCCAACAAAGCAAGGCAGGATAAGGATTTGAACCTGGATTCCGACAACGAAGTGCTGGATATCCACAACAGCGACTGAGTGTGGTCAGCCGCACGCGGCCTATGATAAAGTAGTTCTCCATAAGCAGGCTCAGGCCTGCTTTTTATTCTCTGTAAGGAACACAGGGACAATCGTCAGTCGTTTGAGTTAACTGAGCATGGCAAAATCGAGACATATTGATCAAAACATCCCGTATTCTGTATTGGACGAAGCCGCGTTTGATACATTGGCTATTCGCGCGGGGCAAGAGCGAACACAGCAGTTGGAGCACAGTGAGGCGATATTTCCAACGTCGAGTTTTGTGTTTAACACCGCCGCGGAAGCCGCTCGCCGGTTTGCCGGTGAAGAGCCTGGAAACATTTACTCGCGCTTTACCAACCCCACGATCAGTATGTTTGAGCAGCGGATGGCTGCGCTGGAAGGCGGAGAAAGAGCTGTAGCAACGTCCTCGGGCATGGCGGCGATTCTGGCTACGTTCATGGCGCTGTTAAAAACCGGCGATCATATCGTGTGTTCGCGCAGTGTGTTTGGCACGACCAATGTGCTTCTGGAAAAGTACATGGGCAAAATGGGAGTGACCTCAACGTTCGTGGATCTTGTGCACTATGACCAGTGGCAGTCCGCCATTACGCCTGAAACGAAAATACTGTTTCTTGAAACGCCGTCGAATCCTCTGTGTGAAGTTGTGGATCTCAAACAAATCAGTGACATTGCGAAACAAGCTGGCGCGTTATTGGTGGTAGATAATTGTTTTTGTACACCGGCGTTGCAGCAGCCGCTCGCGCTTGGCGCAGATGTGGTTATTCACTCTGCAACCAAATATCTGGATGGGCAAGGTCGCTGTGTTGGCGGGGTGGTTGTCGGGAGTGAGACACTGATGACGGAAGTCTTCGGATTTTTGCGATCCGCAGGAACCACATTGAGCCCCTTTAATGCCTGGGTGTTTTTGAAAGGATTGGAAACTCTGTCACTTCGAATGAGGGCTCACAGTGAGGCCGCGTTAACCATTGCCTCGTGGCTCAGTGAGCAACCGAAAGTGACCAAAGTACACTATGCCGGGCTGCTCAGCCATCCCCAGCATGCTTTAGCCAAGGCGCAGCAAAAGGGATTTGGGGGCGTGCTTTCCTTCGAGGTTGAAGGCGGGCGTGAAGCTGCCTGGGCCGTGATCGATGGTACGGAAATGCTTTCCATTACCGCTAATTTGGGCGATACGAAGTCCACAGTGACTCATCCTGCGACGACCACCCACGGGCGACTGTCTGACGAAGACAAGAAGCGCGCCGGCATCACGGACAGTTTAATTCGGGTCTCTGTTGGATTGGAAGATGTGCAGGACATTATTCGAGATTTAGGGAAAGGGTTGGCGAAATTATGAAGAAATTGTCCGCTGTTTGGCTTGGTCTGGCAGCACTCGTGTTGCTGATTTCGGGATGTGCAACAACGGAGCGACTGCAACAAAAGGAGTTGGTGCTCAATTATAACCAACATGCCTTATCAGACTCGCGCTATGTCATTTCCGTGACATCAAATCATGGCGCAGAGTGGGCTGAAATCAAATCTTTCCTTGTTGAAAAAGCCGCCAAGTTAACGGTGTCGCAGAGTTTTTCCACATTTGAACTGGAAAATATTCAGCAGTTTGAGGATGTGAAACTGGAAACTGTTCCGGCAGTTTCCGGTTCAGGGCTTTTTCGGAACGAAACCGCTCCCGGTTTAGATGCGCGACCAGGCTATACCCTGGAGCGGTATGTCCGCTCGATGACCGCAGAGGTGGTTATGAGTCGTTGACGCGGGTACTTAAGATCAGTGTCTGAAGGCAAAAATCTCTAGTTCAGGTAGTGTTCAACGATGCTGTTTAGCGTTCCCTCTTTACGTAACCGCTGAAGTACCGCATCGAATCTGCCGACAAATTCCTTGCTTGTGGTTGCCTTTGAAAACATGAAATAAGCAGGTTTGTCCTCAATAACCAGAGGGGTGGGGGTGATCGTTTTTCCAAGAGCTAACTGTTTTATCTCCAGACGACCGGATATCTCATCCGCAATCACACCATCAATTCGGCTCAACGCCAGAAGCTGCTAGAGAGACTCTCGTTGGCTGACTCTGATCAGCCTCGATTGAAAGCCCTCATTCGTGCTGAGCTGATCAAATTCACCACCATAAGAAACCCCGATTTGAACGCCAAGGCGGTAGTCTCCGTCCATTATCTCTGCGAGGGATGTCAGTGAGCGTCTTTCTGCCTCTTTCCTGCGCTCGAATAAAATGTTGGGAGAGTGAAATCCTACTGAAGAAAAGTGTACGTAGACCTCTCGTTCCGGGCGCACGTAAGCGCCATCAACGAAATCAATCCGCCCGGCTTCGATTTCTTTCAGTGCACGTGCCCAGGGCATCTTGACGAATATTAACTGGCAATCCAGTTGAGAAAGGATTAATTTGGCGATATCGACACTGATACCCACGATCTTATCAGGGGTATCTTGCTGCGTATAACTGTAGGGCGGGTCATCGTTCCAACGCATTTTTTTCTCGCAGGCGCTGCCGTCGGAAGTAATCCCTCCAAGGAGTAGGGTGAACAGTGCGAATGTGAATGCGCTCCCGGTTTTCATTTGAAAACCCCCGCGTGATTGATTCTTAAAGCATAGCATAGTCACATACGCTGAATTAGCGAAATATGGACAGAAAATGAATGCTGTTAAATCGGGTCAAAAGATCTATACTTATCAATTAACTAAGCGTGTTTCTTAAATTAATTCTGAATAAAACTTTCCGGTAGGAAAGTCTGTGTAGTCTTATGTCAGAAAGTTCTCTATCACAACACAAGCAGCAACACTTCAATAACTATGTGCATCATGGCATTAAAGAGGGTGCACTGATTTTTTTGGTCGCTTTGTGCGTTTATATGTTAATCGCGCTGGTGAGCTATAACCCCAACGACCCCGGTTGGGCAACCACGGGCACGGATGGCGTCGCTTCTAATTACGGTGGGCGTACTGGTGCCTGGTTTGCGGACGTACTGATCTATTTTTTTGGTTATATCTCATACTGCTTTCCCGCACTGTTGGCATTTCGTGCCTGGAAAATGTTTCGTCATCGGAAGTCTGAGTTGCCTTTCCACTGGCCCCTGTTTTTATTGAGAGGGTTAGGGTTGGTGCTGATTCTCCTGTCAGCAACCGCCTTCCTGGCCCTGTATTCCGTAGCGGGGTTAGGGGCAGATGCCGGAGGGAAGGTGGGTGATCTGATGGCCATGTTCCTCATGAAGAATTTTAACCTGGTAGGCACCACGCTCATCCTGGTTTCATTTTTCCTGTTTGGCGTCACCGTGTTTACCGGATTGTCGTGGCTGCGGCTCATGGATTGGCTGGGCGCTATGAGTTTAAAGGGGGCGGCACTGTGTGTGGCTGGGTGGAACAAGTTAGTGAAAAAGCGTTCTGTAACGCGGGACATTGTACCCACATTGCATACACCAGTCGCCGCAGTCAGCGGCGATGTTCGGCCCAATGAATACATTCATGCAAACGCTGCGGAGAAGTTAAACGCTGCGCGTGAGGCGGACAAGCCCACTTTGATTGAGAAATTGCAGCAAAAGCTCAAGTCGTCCGGTAAGGGGTCAGAAACCGGGCAAACGACTGCTTCCAAGCCCTCCAAGCCTGCCCCGGTGGCCTCACAAAGTTCACCGGAACCCAGGGTGGAGAGCAAGCCGGATAAATCGATTGTCGGAAAGCTCAAAGAGGTCAGTGCTCGAAAGTCTGCCAAGAAAGCGAAGGCGGGGTGTGAGGACGATATCGAAATCAAGCCTTTTGAGAAAAAGCAAAAAACCAGTACGCGAGCGGTGAAAGAAACGCAAGGCTCGCTGTTTGATGACAGTGAAGGGCCATTGCCGTCCATCGCCATCCTGGATCCGCCTGATCCACATAAAACCAGCGGATTTTCGCCGGAATACCTCAAATCACTGTCGCATCTTCTTGAAGCCAAGCTGAAGGACTTTGGTGTTGTCGCTGAAGTGGTCGCGGTCAATCCCGGGCCGGTAATCACCCGTTTTGAAATTCAACCTGCACCCGGCGTGAAAGTGGCCAAGATATCCAATCTAGCCAAAGATCTTGCCCGTTCATTGGCGGTGCTCAGTGTGCGCGTGGTTGAGGTCATTCGCGGTAAATCCGTGATCGGTATTGAAATACCTAATGAAGTGCGCGAAGTGGTGCGGTTCAGTGAGGTACTGTATTCAGACGATTATGAGAAAAGCGAATCGCCGACTACGCTGGCACTCGGTAACGATATTGCCGGCAACGCGGTCATCACCAATCTGGCAAAAATGCCTCACGTGCTGGTGGCGGGTACGACGGGGTCCGGTAAGTCCGTGGGCATTAATGCCATGATTTTAAGCATCTTGTTTAAAGCAACACCCGATGAAGTGCGCTTTTTGATGGTCGATCCGAAAATGTTGGAATTGTCCATCTATGAAGGCATTCCGCACCTGTTATCGCCGGTAGTTACTGACATGAAAGAAGCCGCCAACGGTTTGCGGTGGTGTGTGGCGGAAATGGAACGGCGATATAAGCTGATGGCCCATATGGGGGTGCGTAACATAGCCGGTTTCAATCGCAAGGTGAAAGATGCGCAAAAGGCCGGAGAGCCGCTTCGTGACCCATTATGGCAACCGGATGAATTTCTCGATAACGCCGAGTCGGATCGACCGGAGCTGGAAACGCTGCCATTTATCGTCGTGGTGATCGATGAATTTGCAGACATGATGATGATCGTTGGCAAAAAGGTGGAAGAACTAATTGCCCGTATCGCCCAGAAGGCGCGTGCAGCGGGCATTCACTTGGTGCTTGCCACACAGCGACCCTCTGTCGATGTGATCACCGGATTGATCAAAGCAAACATTCCGACTCGAATTTCGTTTCTGGTTTCCTCAAAAGTGGACTCTCGGACCATCATTGACCAGGGGGGAGCAGAACAGCTGCTGGGTCATGGTGACATGTTATACCTGCCTCCGGGCACTTCTTTACCGGAACGTGTGCATGGCGCTTTCGTGTCAGACGATGAAGTGCATCGTGTGGTGGAGGCCTGGAAACAACGGGGCGAGCCCGAATACATTGATGATGTGCTTGAAGGGGGGGACTCGGACGCCGTGCCGGGTATTCCCAGTGAAGGGAGTGGTGATGGGTCGGAAGATTCTGATCCATTATACGATGAAGCGGTTGCTTTTGTTACCGAGTCGCGCCGGGCGTCTATTTCTGCCGTACAGAGAAAACTCAAAATCGGCTATAATCGCGCGGCAAATCTTGTGGAATCGATGGAGTCTGCCGGTGTGGTCAGTCCCGCCGGTCATAATGGCGCGCGGGAGGTGTTAGCACCCCCTCCGCCCAAGGGATAAGGATAGTGTGAGTGCGATGTTTTCCAAACATTTCGGTGTCGTTTTAACCATTATCATGGCCGCTATGGCGGCGGTAAGTGTTGCATCTTCGCATGCAACTGAATCAACATCTGCAGTGTCCATGGTGGCCCCAGCTGCCGAACCTGTGGACGAATTAGCCGGGCTGTTGTCTGGGGTTCAGACATTTCAGGCACAGTTTGTTCAGTTTATTGCCGACAAAACGGGGGCCATTCAGCAGACCTCCGGTACATTAAAAGCCAGGAAACCCGGCTATTTTTATTGGCACACCGATCCTCCGCTGGAGCAGGTGGTTGTGTCCGATGGTGAAAAAGTGAGTGTTTTCGATCCGGATCTGGAGCAAGTGACTATCCAGAAAATGGACGAAGAAAAACGGCAATCGCCGGCGATGCTGTTGAGCGGTGATGTGGCAAAAATCAAAGCCACTTACCAAGTGACCAGTGAGTCCATGGAAGGTGTGCGTGTTTTTTCATTGGTGCCACTCTCCAAAGAATCGCTGTTCGATCGCCTTCAAATGAAATTCGTACAGGGAACGTTGGTGGAGATGCGCTTGCGTGACGGTCTGGGGCAGAAAACCACATTATCGTTTCTCAATGTAGAGATGAATCCTTCGCTCAGTGATGCAGATTTCGAACTGCAGCTGCCTGACGGTGTGGACATTATTGCAGAGTGAGAGGAAGCGCTCCGAGGCGGTAAAACGTGGATGATTTGTTTCAGGCGGAAACGTCTTCAGACTTCGAGCCCCTGGCCTCCCGTTTGCGGCCAAAGTCCTTACAGGATTATGTTGGCCAGTCGCATTTGTTAGCCGCTGACAAGCCGCTTCGTAAAGCACTGGAAGGGGGTGTGCTGCACTCTTTCATCCTCTGGGGGCCGCCAGGTACCGGAAAAACCAGTCTTGCCCGGCTGTTTGCCGAGCAGAATGATATCCAATTCCTCCCCATTTCTGCAGTGACGGGCGGCGTGGCGGATATTCGCGACGCTGTTCAAAAAGCCAATGCGGCCAGACAGGCACGGGGACAGCGCTCCCTGGTATTTGTGGATGAAGTGCACCGCTTCAACAAATCCCAGCAGGACGGCTTTCTACCCCATATTGAAAACGGAACGTTTTCGTTTATCGGAGCGACGACAGAAAATCCGTCGTTTCAGTTAAATTCAGCACTCTTGTCGCGGGCTCGCGTCTATCGATTGACGCCCCTGTCGGAGGATGAGCTGCTCATTCTGGTACAAAAAGCGCTGGATGTGCTCGGTTCGGACCATCAAACCCACTACAGCATAGCAGAAGATGCTGCCTCCATACTGCTGGCACACGCCAATGGAGATGCGCGCCGGCTGATTACGATGCTGGAAATCGTGGTTCAGCACAAGTATTCCTCCCTGGCGGCAGGCCAAGCTTCAGATGGAGTGTTGTTCACGCTCTCCCGCGCCGATATTCTGGGCATACTGGATGAAAACCAAAAGCAGTTCGACAAAGGGGGCGATCATTTTTACGATCAGATCTCAGCGCTACATAAGTCTGTGCGTGGGTCCGATGCGGATGCCGCCCTGTATTGGTTTTGTCGAATGGTTCAATCGGGCTGTGACCCGTTGTACGTGGGGCGCAGGCTCGTGCGCATGGCCTCGGAAGACATCGGTAACGCAGATCCGAGAGCACTCACCCTGTGCCTGAACGCCTGCGAGGCGTTTGAACGTCTCGGGGCACCGGAAGGCGAGTTGGCTCTGGCCCAGGCAGTAGTGTATCTCGCGGTATCGGCGAAAAGTAATGCGGTTTACACCGCGTTTAATCGTTGTATGAAACTGATTAAAGCATCCCCGGATTACCCGGTGCCGATGCATCTTCGCAATGCACCCACCCAACTTATGAAGGAGCAGGGAATGGGCGAAGGCTATCGTTACGCCCATGATGAGCAGGATGCTTTCGCAGCCGGAGAAGTGTATTTGCCTGAGATGCTCGCTGGTACGGCCTTTTATCAGCCGGTGGATCGTGGCCTGGAAACGAAAATCGGGGAAAAGATGGCGCGTTTACGGGATTTGAATGCTCAATCCACCAAAAAAAGATATCCGACCTGATCGTTTTCCCGGTTTGGAAAATACCAAATTTGGCCTTGCTGCGGTAAACTACGCCCTTTAGACCCCTTGGACTGCTTAATGATCATTTGCCCGGACTCTTTACCATGCATACGCTGATAGCGATTGCGCTAGGTGGTGCGGCAGGTGCGCTGGGGCGGTATGCGGTCGTGGGCTGGGTGAATGCCCTGTTCAATCAGGCTTTTCCTTATGGCACCCTGGTGGTCAATGTGGTGGGATCTTTTCTCATTGGTGTGGTCTATGTGTTCGTGATTGAGAAACTCCATGCCGTACCCGAGGTCAAGGCGTTGGTCATGGTGGGATTTTTGGGGGCGTTTACCACGTTTTCCACGTTTTCGCTTGAAACCGTCTCCTTGTTGGAATCGGGCAGAGTTTTTTCTGCCGCCTTGTATGTGATTTCGAGTGTGGTGTTATGCGTTTTGTCGACATTTTTAGGCATGCAGCTTGGTAAGCTGTAGGGTGTTATTCACGAATATCAACTGCCGATGACGGGCAGAAGCATCGCCACCAGACAAACGAACAGAAGTACCTTAAACAGAAGTATCGTCGTAGAGTTCAATAATTAAATTTGCAGGAATTGTGTTTTTCCCATGTTAGATATCAAACTTCTCAGAACAGAAATTGACGAGGTTGCGGCCCGTTTGAAAAAGAAAGGTTTCCAATTGCCAGTGGAAGAAATCAACCAACTGGAAGCCAAACGGAAAGAAATACAGTCCCGTACTGAGAGCCTGCAAAGCGAGCGTAACAGCCGATCGAAAAACATTGGCAAGGCGAAAGCGCAGGGGCAGGATATTGCACCGCTGATCGCTGAGATGGATTCCATTGGCGCGGAACTGGAAGCATCCAAACAAGCGTTGAATGGTTTGCAGCAGGAGTTGAATGACATTCTGCAGGGAATTCCCAATTTGCCGGATGAAGATGTTCCCGCCGGAGCATCCGAAGATGACAATATTGAGATCCGTACCTGGGGCACGCCAAAATCGTTTGAGTTTGACCCTAAAGACCATGTGGACCTGGGTGAGGCGTTGGGCGGTTTGGATTTTGAAACCGCGACCAAACTGTCGGCGTCCCGTTTTGTGGTATTAAAGAACCAGATTGCCCGTTTGCATCGCGCGCTCGCGCAATACATGCTGGATATGCATACCACGGTAAATGGCTATGAAGAGTTGTATTTGCCGTATCTCGTGAACGCAGACAGTCTTTTTGGTACCGGGCAGCTCCCCAAATTTGAAGAAGATTTGTTCAAAGTGCCGGGTGAGCGGGATTTTTATCTCATCCCCACTGCCGAGGTGCCTGCAACCAACCTGGTACGAGATACCATTCTAGATGACGCACAAATGCCCTTGAAGTTTGTGTGTCATACGCCCTGTTTTCGGAGCGAGGCCGGATCGTATGGCCGGGACGTTCGCGGCATGATTCGTCAGCATCAGTTTGATAAAGTCGAACTGGTGCATGTCGTGCGACCTGCCGAGTCTGATGCGGCGCTGGAGGCGTTGACCTCCCATGCAGAGATGATGCTGCAGAATCTCGAGTTACCGTATCGTGTGGTGACCTTGTGCGGCGGAGATATGGGCTTCAGTGCAGTAAAAACCTATGACCTTGAAGTCTGGTTGCCTGGTCAGCAGAAGTATCGGGAAATTTCCTCCTGCAGTAATACACGGGATTTCCAGGCGCGACGCATGCAGGCGCGCTGGCGAAACCCTGAAACCGGAAAACCGGAATTGGTGCACACGTTAAATGGTTCCGGTTTGGCCGTAGGGCGCACGATGATTGCCGTGATGGAGAACTATCAACAGGCCGATGGCACCATTGAAGTACCCAGTGTGTTGCGACCATACATGGGTGGATTGCAGTACATCGGAAAATAATAACCTGCGGGCATGTGACCCGCGCTGCAGAGCAGATGGCATCATGAATACACTGGCGTTTTTGCCTCTTTTTGTAGATGTGAAACAACAACCGGTTCTGGTTGTGGGAAATGGTGAAAAAGCAGCTCGAAAAGTCGAATTGTTGCGGCTGGCAGGAGCGGATGTCACGCTCCTGTGCAGCGAGCTGGCAGAACCGATAGCAGGATTTCAGGCCGCAGAAGGCGTCACCTGTATTGAGGGCCCTTTCGATGCAGCGCATTTTGCCGGGAAAATGTTGGTGGTGGCCGCGACGGAGTCAGAAACGGACGAAGAAATTGCGCACCTGGCCAAACAACAAAACCTGCTGGTCAATGTGGTAAACAATGCCAGGCTCAGCTCCTATATTTTTCCTTCGGTCATCAATCGGTCTCCGGTCATCGCGGCCGTATCCAGCAGCGGTCAGTTGCCGGTGTTCACCCGGTTGTTACGAAACAAGCTGGAGGCGGCCATTCCTTCCAGCTATGGACGACTGGTTAACATTGCAGCCAAACTGCGTCAGGCAGTCAATCAAAAAATGCCCGACCTGAATGCGCGTCGACGGTTTTGGGAAGCGAATCTCGATGGCCATTTTGCTGAACTGGTTTACGCCGGAAATGAGACTGATGCGGAAGCCTTGTTGCAACAGAAGCTGGATGAAGCAAGCTATACGGCACAAGGGGAAGTCTATTTAGTGGGCGCCGGCCCGGGTGACCCGGATTTGTTGACCCTACGCGCGCTTCGTCTCATTCGGCAGGCAGATGTGGTGGTGTACGATCGGTTGGTATCCCCCGAAATTCTCGCCAAAGTGCGGCAGGATGCTGAAAAAATCCATGTGGGCAAGGAAAGAAGCAACCATACCTTGCCGCAGGAAGGCATTAACGCGCTACTGGTATCACTGGCGCAGAAAGGGAAGCGGGTCCTTCGTCTAAAAGGAGGTGACCCCTTTATTTTCGGGCGTGGTGGTGAAGAAATCGGCGAATTGGCCCAGGCGGGCATTCCATTTCAGGTGGTGCCAGGCATTACTGCCGCCAGTGGATGTGCCAGTTATGCAGGTATACCGCTGACCCATCGTGATTACTCTCAATCCGTCCGATTTATCACCGGCCACCTGAAAAACGATACCTGTGATTTGCCGTGGCAGGAGTACATTGCGGATGGACAAACGCTGGTGTTCTACATGGGGCTCACCGGGCTCGGTACCATCACGCAGCAGTTGATGGCTCACGGGAAAAAACCTGAAACACCCATTGCATTGGTATCCAAGGGAACCACTTCTGAACAGCGCGTATTGACCAGTACGCTTGAAAACATTGTGCAGGCCCTGGGGCAGGAAGAATCTCGTGGTCAGCCCTTCAAAGCGCCAACGTTGATTATTATTGGGGACGTGGTGAATCTACGTGATGAGCTGCGCTGGTTTGACTAGGGCGTGCTGACGTTTAATTACTGTCGGGTGACCAGCACCTGTTGTTTCTGTGGCGGGTAACATAAGCCCGCTTCAGCACACCCCTGGTAGCTGACCGTTATCTCAGAGGCATCTTCTTCACCAAACTCGATTGGCAGGTCAAAGTACACATCATGGTGGTACACGTGAACGCGGCCGAAATTGGGATCATCCTTTGGCTCACCTTCTTTTGAAAACGTAGCCTGATCCAGGTTTAACCGAATATTCGCCTGTTTGGCTGTAAATCGCTCTTTGTAAAGGTAATAACCGGGAGCAATTTGCCAGTGCAGACGGACTCCGCCGGGCAATAGTTCGTAAGTAAACTGAAACGCCTCTTCCACCGGTAAAAAGTCCGGTTCTTCCATGCCGGTTTGGCTCGCTTGGTTGTTTAACAGGTCCTGAAATGAGGAAGAGAACGCCGCAACGGGTATAAGGCCCATGAGCAAGCCAAGTAGGAAGCTGGTTTTTGTCATAAAAAGTGGCCGAAGGAGTGGTTAATTCCCGGTTAGACCGGTGCCTGTTTAAATAGTTTCATATCTGTTACTGATTTTCCAGAGCCGGTACCCCAGTAAAACAGCGGCGAAGGTCAGCCCGCTGGTTGCACCGAGCCAATACCCTGCAGCGCCAAGTGCAGGCACCAGCCAATCTGTCTCGGCAAACATATACCCTGCGGGAAGACCAATCACCCAATAGGCCAGAAAGGTGATTCCCATGGGGTACGTTGTGTCCTTATAGGCTCTGAGCGCGCCCGCGCTGCATACCTGTACGGCATCGGAAAACTGAAAGAACGCGGTAAACAAAAGAATATAGGCGGCAAAATCCAGCACAGCCAGGTTACTGGTGTACAGAGAAGCGATGTTGAATCGGAAAGACAGGGTGAGCACGAACGAGAGCACGGCCAGTGAAAGCGCAAAAGCGATGCCGGTCCAGGCCGATAGTTTTGCCTCCTGATATTTTTGTTCGCCCAACAGAAAACTGGAACGTACAGTGATGGCCATTCCCAGGCTTAGGGGTATCATGAAAATAATGGCCGCGACATTGTGGGCAATTTCGTGGGAGGACAAAATGACGGAACCATACTTGGCGACCAGCAAAGACAGCGCGCTGAACAGTGAAGTTTCAAAGAAAATGGCGATGCCAATAGGCAGGCCCAACGAAAAAATGCTTTTTTGTATCTGCCATTGCGGAAGGGTGAATCGTTGGTACAGGTACACCGACTGATAGCGTCGATCTTTCTGGGTGTGTATCAACAACAGCCCCAGCATAACCCAGCTCACGACGCTTGTTGCCCAACCACATCCAGCACCTCCCAGGGCGGGAAGGCCAAAGTATCCGTGCATGAAAATCAGATTCATAGGGATGTTGAGTAGCATCCCCGTAACAATGATCACCATGACAGGTTGGGTGTAGGTCAGTGCCTCACAATAATTTCGAAGTGCGAAATATACGCCGATCATGGGGGCGCTCAGTGCCAGCCCGTTTAAATATCCGATCGATTTGGCTTCAACAACGGCACTGATTTGCAAATGTTTAAGCACCGGATCAATGTTTAATACGTAAATGCAGGCGATGACTCCCAGCCACAGCCCCATCCACATCCCTTGTTGAGCGGTTTCTACAATTTTTTGGGGGTTCTTTGCGCCATGATGATTGCTGATCATGCTGCTGGTAATTAAAATGACGCCCGCGATGAGCAGCATGAATGGGGTCCAGAGACTGGCTCCTATGCCAACGGCGGCCAGATCGTCTGCGGACAGGTTCCCGGACATGATAACATCCGTCACGCTCATACCCATTTGTGCCAATTGGGAAATGAGAATCGGAATACCGATGGAAAGCAGCGCTTTCAGTTCGGTGATGTGGCGGGAGAATTGTCCTGTCATACTGCACTATTGAGAAAACAAAGGCGGCTGCCGGTGGGTCAAAAATTTAAAGACTGTCCACCCGGTCAGAAAGGGCAAGAATAGTGGAAACATCCGGCGAATAAAAGCGGAAGCGCATCCGGTGCCGCAATAATGTAAAAACGTCGAGTATCGGCGAAATTGTTGGAGTGTTTTTTCATCACCATTATGTGTAAACCTTTATGTGTGTAACCGCTATGCCCCATACTTCCAGGTCCCTTACGTCTAAGTCCAATTCGTCTAAGTCCAATTCGTCTAAGTCCAATTCGTCTAAGTCAAACACAGCATCGCCCCTTCGAACGGATGAACTCTCTGATGATGCCCGGATGTGTCAGGAGATCTGTCAGCTCTTCAGCAACGCATTTGAGCAACGGTACCAGACCGTGTTGGTGGGAAACCAGCCGGAACCCATCTATTTACCCGCAGGTGAGGAGGGAGCTGGCCCTCTGGAACGGCACCGAATTCTGTTCTATCAGGACTACCCCCGGAGTGCGTTTCATGAGGTGGCTCACTGGTGTGTGGCCGGTAAGGAGCGACGTCAGAAAGTCGATTATGGCTACTGGTACCAGCCGGATGGACGCACCTCCGAGCAGCAAAGCGCTTTTGAACGTGTGGAGATCAAACCTCAGGCACTGGAATGGATTTTCTGCAAATCAGCGGGTTTGCCATTTTGTATCAGTGCGGACAATTTGAGTGGCCAGAACTCCGGGACCGAGGCTCGCTTCAAACAAAATGTGCTTGCTCAGGTACAACTCTACATGAATAATGGGGTGCCAGCCCGGGCAAAACGCTTTAGCTCTGCGTTGTTAGCATTTTTCCGTCCTGGTCTATTATTAGATAAACGGTTATTTTTACTCGAGGAATTGGAGTGACGGAACAAGTAATACAAAACAACGATACTGAAGAAAGTTCACCCTCAACCGAAGATGACGCCATTGGCTTTGAGTCGCTTGAACTGAACCCAACGTTACTCAAAGCCATTAATGCCTGTGGTTTTACCAAGTGCACACCGATTCAGGCAGAAACTTTGCCGGTCTCTCTGGCCGGGCAGGATGTGATTGGTAAAGCGCAGACAGGCACCGGCAAAACAGCAGCGTTTTTGATTACCGCTTTCGATTATTTGCTGAACCATGCCAAAGATTTGACTGAGCGATTTGCCAGTGAGCCTCGTGTTCTGATTCTCGCGCCCACCCGGGAGCTGGCGTTACAGATCGAAAAAGACGCGATTCAACTCAATAAAGGCGGAAAGCTGAATATTATCTCCACCATCGGCGGAATGAACTACGACAAGCAACGGGACAGTCTACGAGAGTATGTGATTGACGTACTCGTTGCGACGCCGGGAAGACTCATCGATTTTTTACAGAGTGAGGACGTTTATCTCGATCAAATTGACCTGCTGATCATTGATGAAGCAGATCGAATGCTGGATATGGGATTCATACCCGACATCAAGCGCATTTTGCGAAAAACAACGGCGAAGGAATATCGCCAGACCCTGCTGTTCAGTGCGACCTTTAACCAGGATGTTCTCAATCTCGCGTCACAATGGACCGTAGATGCCGAATACCTGGAAATTGAGTCTGATTCGGTAGCAGCGAAAACAGTCGAACAGATTGTCTATCTCGTCGAAAAGAAAGACAAGCGGGCCATTCTGGCAAACATCATTCGTGAAAATGCCGACGGCAAAATTATTATTTTTACCAATCGTCGAGACGAAGCGCGCAAACTTCAGGAATACCTCAGTAGAAAGCGCGTTGATATCGAACTGCTTTCCGGTGAAATTACGCAAAGCCGGCGATTGCGGGTATTAGATAAGTTCAAAAGCAGTAAGGTGAAGGTGTTAGTAGCGACTGACGTTGCGGGAAGGGGGCTGCATGTCAACGACGTGACGCATGTGATCAACTACAACCTGCCAGACGATGCGGAAGACTACGTGCATCGTATCGGTCGAACCGGCCGGGCGGGAAAGACCGGTGTTGCCATCAGTCTGGCCTGTGAAGATGAATCCTTTGCCATTCCAGATATCGAACAATATCTTGGTATGAAACTCACCTGTGAGCAGAAAACACTCTAGATTGCTCACCACGAAAACAGAAAGGCTAAACGCATGTCCCAGCGCCCGCAAGAGGAACCTCCACAACCTGTAAAAATTTTTCAGCATGGCCCGCGAAGGTTTGCCTTCTCGTCAGGGGAGCAGTGTCCATGAAGATTGTGGCAGATGAAAATATTGCGCTTCTGGATAAGTTTTTTAGCCAGCTGGGGGAGATAACACGGGTGTCCGGGCGGCAACTCACAGCCGATCAGGTGCGTGATGCTGACGTGCTCTTGGTACGATCAGTCACGCCAGTGAATGAAGCTCTGCTGGCGGGGTCCAGTGTGCGCTTCGTGGGCACGGCCACGATAGGACTGGACCACCTGGACACGGTCTACCTGGATGCGCAGGGCATCAAATATGCCAATGCGCCCGGGTGTAATGCCAATTCAGTAGTGGAGTATGTGTTCAGCGTGTTAACCCTGCTGGCTGAATACGATCAGTTTAGAATTCAGGACAAAACCGTCGGCATCATCGGGTATGGCAACGTTGGCAAAGCGTTGGCAGTACGGCTGAAAAAGTTTGGCGTCAATGTGTTGATCAATGATCCGCCATTGCAAGATGAGGGCGCGCAGGGATTGTGTTCTCTGGAGGAAGTGCTTCAGGCGGACATACTCACCCTGCATGTGCCACTCACTGAGGATGGCGACCATCCAACCCACCACCTGTTCGATGAAGCCCGACTGGCGTCACTGGCCAATCATCAGTACCTAATCAACACATCCCGAGGCAGCGTGATTGATAACCAGGCGCTGGTGGGCAAGCTGAAAGCTACCCCGGATTTTCGCGTGGTGTTGGATGTCTGGGAGAATGAACCGGCGATCAATCCTGAACTGCTTGATCGGGTCATTCTTGGTACGCCGCACATTGCCGGTTACAGCCTGGATGGCAAGGCCATCGGCAGTGAAATGGTGTATCGCGAGCTCTGTCAGTTTCTCGGATTTCCCGCTCGACATAAGGCAGGTCAGTTTCTGCCCGAGCCCCCGTTGACCAAGCTGGGATTCAGCAGCGCGGCAGATGAAACCTGGGCACTGTCCACAGCAATCCGTGCTTCGTATGATGTACGCGTGGATAATTGGAAACTGAAGAGTAAGAAAAATCTCGCGACGGAAACCCTCGCACAGCATTTCGACCACATGAGAAAACACTATCCGGCCCGGCGCGAATTTTGCAATATTAAAATTCAATTGAAAAATGTTGAAGCCGGGTTGTTGCATAAGTTCAATGCGCTGGGCTTCAAAATTATCTCGTGAGGTCAAGCAAACAATATGGCAGACAATGCCGCTTTCGTCGGACAATCAAAAAAACTGGAAAGCGCTGAAAAGTCGCTTAAGGAAAATTTTCAGCGGTTGGGACTGGCGGTTGGTGACTCGCTTATTTTAGAAACTGTCTCGCCCAAGAGAAAATTACAAACACGACTGATTGGGTATTTTTCAGGCCATAGCATTCTAATCGCGCCCCCAACGTTTGAGGGTCGCGAGGTTAAGCTGGAACAGGCAACGCAACTCACCGTGCGTGGCATGGTGCGTAATCAGGCATTCGCTTTTGCGACAAAAGTAAGTTATCGAAGTCAGCAACCTTATCGTCATTATCATCTGAGTTTTCCTCAGGAAACTGTGTCTGTTGAGGTTAGAAAAAACTCGCGTATTGATGTAGATATTCCGGTGTTGGTCGATACAGAGTTCGATATCGTTCTGGGGGAATGGCCCAAAGCTGCCATAGTACAAGACATCAGCCCGAAAGGCGCAGGGTTGCTCTCCCGTCAAATGTTAGGCGAAAAAGGCCATGAAGTGATTCTCAAATTTGCACTGGAAGTCTCAGGTACAGAGCGAAGCCTGATGCTGCCCTGTGTCATTAGAAATCAAAATGTCGTTGACAGGCCATCCGGCTCTCACTACCTATTCGGTGTTGAATTTGATCAGCTGTCCGAAACCGACTTACTCACGCTGACCAGTTTTCTTTATGAATTCAATAGTCGTCATTAAGGGTTAAGATGCTGACCGTTGGCTTGTTACTTAATCCTGTTGCGGGTATTGGTGGTGCTGCCGGGCTCAAAGGCAGTGATGGACTTGCCGCTCAGCAGGCCGCAGAGAGCGGCTACACCAGCCCTGTCATCCCCCGTACATTGCGCTTTTTGAATAGTATGCGCCCGTGGCGGGACCGCATTCGCCTGGTGACTTGTTCAGGCAGCATGGGGGAGGATGCCTGTAAAGCGGCTGGCTGCTCTGTTGATGAACTCATCTCCATTCCTCATACCACCACGACGGGCGATGATACCACCTATGCCGTTCAACAGATGCGCAAAATGGCCGTGGACCTGCTGGTATTTGCCGGGGGCGATGGCACGGCGCGGGATGTATTGCACGCTGCTGGCAAGGATTTGCCGGTACTTGGTCTGCCTTCTGGTGTGAAAATGCAGTCCGGGGTGTTTGGCATTCACCCCGAAGCGACGGCAGAGTTGGTTCGTCAGCTCGTTGATGGGGAACTGGTCAACCTGGGCGTTTCTGAAGTACGTGATATTGATGAATCTGCGCTGAGAAACGGCGAGGTCAGAAGCCGGTATTTCGGCGAGCTGATTACCCCGCAATGTCATCAATATTTGCAGTCCGTCAAGTGTGGTGGCATTGAGGATCAAGCGCTGGTACAGGAAGAAATCGCCGCATTTATTGAGGATGAGTTTGAGCCGGAGACGACCTACCTGGTCGGTGCGGGTACAACAACCCAGGCCATTAAGGCGCGTTTACTGCCGGATGGCGGTACCTTGTTGGGGGTGGATATTCTTTCTCCCACTGCAGTTGTCCCGGATGTGGATGAGAAAGGCATCCTGCAAGCGCTGTCTTGTGCGTCAGAGGTGAAACTGGTTTTGAGTTTCACTGGCGGGCAGGGGTATCTGTTTGGTCGCGGGAATCAGCAATTCTCAGTGGATGTGTTACGTCAAGTCGCAAATCATCAGATCAGTGTTGTGGGAAGTCGCACAAAGCTCTCTGCCCTGGGTGGACGCCCACTTCATGTGGATACTGGCTGTCCGGAGCTGGATAAACGCTTGTCGGGATTGTGGCCGATCTGTGTCGGGTACGACGATTTTGTCATGTATCCGGTTTCCCACTGAGCCGACCACTTTTCAGTGTTCCAGCAACAGGGCATGTACGACCCTATAAATGCGGGTGGATGAGCCACTCGCAATCGCCTTACGCAACAAATTGATGTTGGTTTTCTTTTCCAGAACCACTTCATTAGGCAACGGAATGTCAGTGCTTTCTGCACCTCCCTCAAACAACGCGGGATCGTTGAGCAACAGTTTGTCCTGGCTTACCCGTGCCAACAGGGATAAGGTGCGATGCGTCAAGGTGGCTTGATCTATGGCTTCCTGGCGAATGGTATCCACATACCGGATATACCCTTCCTCCGCTAACCAGAGCATGGTGCCGAAACAGGCCATATGTCGGTCACTGTGCAGGCCATATTCATCCGGGCGGTCGTCACCGGCTATGTCCTCCACATACACACTGGTCGGGCGTGGGAAGTGATTGAACAGCTGGATCAGTATTTTACCGGCGTCTTTGCAAAAATCTTCTATGTGAATATCGGCCATAATTATTGCGCGTATTTATCAATAAATCGGGCGAACTTACCCATCGCTTCCTCCAGCACATCCACCCGTGGCAGAAACACCACCCGCAGGTGCTGTGCATCCGTTAAATTGAAGGCACTTCCCTGAACCAGCAGAATCTTTTCCTGAACCAGCAAGTCGTAGACCAGTTTTTCATCGTTCGAGATTGGGTGGCGTTTGGGGTCAAGTTTGGGAAACAGGTAGAGTGCGCCTTTGGGTTTAACGCAACTGACGCCGGGAATGGAGGTAAGCATTTCCCAAGCTTTATCCCGCTGCTCCCGTAACCGGCCACCCTCGCTGGTCAGATCCCGGATGCTTTGGTAGCCCCCCAGCGCGGTTTGTATGGCAAATTGCGCCGGGACGTTGGCACACAAACGCATGGAAGACAGCATATCGATGCCTTCAATCAGGTCTCTGGCATGGTATTTGTTGCCACTGATGACCATCCAGCCGCTACGATAGCCAGCGGCACGATAAGCCTTGGACAAGCCGTTGAATGTGAAAAACAGGACATCATCGGCGAGTGAAGCCAATGGGATATGTTCCGCATCGTCATACAAAATTTTGTCATAGATCTCATCGGCAAGTACCAGCAAGTTATGTTGGCGCGCCAACTCGACAATTTGTTCCAACAATGCTTTGGAATACACTGCGCCCGTTGGATTATTGGGGTTGATGACGACAATGGCTTTGGTCTTATCCGAAATCTTGCGCTTAATATCGTCGATATCCGGGTACCAGTCTGAGGCTTCATCGCAGTGATAGTGCACCGGAGTACCGCTTGACAGGGATACCGCCGCTGTCCAGAGCGGGTAGTCCGGGGAGGGGATAAGCACTTCGTCGCCGGTATTCAATAATCCCTGCATCGCCATCACGATCAGTTCACTGACACCGTTACCAATGAAAATATCTTCAATTTCAACGTTGGCGATGCCGATTTGCTGGCAATTCTGCATGATCGCCTTCCGGGCGGAGAAGATGCCTTTAGCGTCGGTATACCCCTGTGCCTGCGGCAGATTAAAGATCACATCCTGTTGGATCTCCTGAGGTACATCAAACCCAAAGGGCGCTGGGTTCCCGATGTTCAACTTAAGGATACGGTGCCCCTCTTCTTCCAGCCTGCGCGCCTCCCTCAATACGACGCCGCGAATTTCATAACAGACGTTGGAGAGTTTTACGGATTTTTTCAGTTCGCGCATAACGGGGTCTCTAGGCATTAGCCTGCCAAAGGCAGAGAGGTGAATAAATCAAACCAGGAAAAAATCGTCGAGGTCATTTCTCCTGTAAACCAGCGATTTTATTGAGGTTGGTGCAGGGTTGCAACCGACATCAATGTTCTTTTCTTCACAAAGATAAACAAAATTGCCAGCAAATGAATTGTGCACAATATAAAGTTGTGGTTAAATACGCTCTGTCAATCGGAACTCTCAAGAGGATGAACAGAATGAGCGGCGAAATCTATCAATTTGATGTGCAGAAAATTAACGGCGACAGCGTATCCATGGGCGAGTTTCAGGGTAAGGTATTGTTGATCGTCAATACAGCCAGTAAATGCGGCTTTACACCCCAGTTCAAAGGCCTGGAGAAGCTGTACCAGGAGTACAAAGACAAAGGGCTGGAGATCCTTGGCTTTCCCTGCAATCAGTTTTTGAGCCAGGACCCGGGGAGCAACGCGGAGATCAGTGAGTTCTGTCAGTTGAATTACGGGGTTTCTTTCCCTATGTTCGCAAAAATTGACGTGAACGGGGACAACACACATCCGTTATATGCGTTTCTCAAAGAAGAAAAGAAAGGTCTGATGGGTAGCGAAGGCATTAAATGGAATTTTACCAAGTTCCTGGTAAACCAGGACGGTAAGGTGCTCAAGCGCTACGCCCCCAATACCGAGCCAAAAGACATTGAATCGGACATCAAGCAGCTGATCGCCTGATCTGTAGACTGACGTTGTTGCACAGAGGGGAGTACCATGGCCGAGAAAGACGAGTTCCTGAAGCTGGATAATCAGCTGTGCTTTGCCTTGTACTCCGCGCAACGGGCGATGAATGCGGTGTATCGCCCGATGTTGGATGACCTCCACCTGACGTACCCCCAGTATCTGGTATTGCTGGTGTTGTGGGAATCTCGCCAAGCTTCCACGGTAAATGGGCTGGGTGAGAAACTCTATCTGGATTCGGGTACGCTCACCCCCTTGCTGAAACGAATGGAGCAGAATGGTCTGATACGGCGACAACGCAGCCGTCAGGACGAACGCGTCGTTGAAATTGCACTCACGGATGCCGGTAGTGCAATGAAGGCGCGTGTGCTCGCCTGGGTGGACAAATACCAGTGCCTGGCCGACGTAGATTTAGGTGATGAAACCCGACTCAAAGAAGATATTCAGCAGCTGAACCATAGATTGCGGGCGCTCGCACGAAAAAATCTTCCCCGGAAATAACGGCATATCTCTATCGAGTTGAATGAAGAATCATGAAATATTCATTTAATTCTGTTATATTCCCGCTCCGATTCAGCTTGTTCTGATCACTTACCCGGTAATTACTCCAATTACGCGTACAGTTCATTTTTCCTGTCGGATCGCCATCCATGATCTAGACTTAAGGGTTATTGAGCGTGAATGGAAAACTATCTATTGTACTAGTCCTCAAAAGGGCCTAGCCGTTTACAAGTAGGGGAAAACATGACAACAGCAAACCGAAAGATTATCTACACAAAAACAGACGAAGCTCCCGCTCTGGCCACATATTCTTTATTACCCATTCTCCAAACATTTACTTCTAATGCCGGCATTGACGTTGAAACCAGTGACATCTCCCTTGCCGCGAGAATATTGGCGAATTTCCCTGAAAAGCTGAAAGATGATCAAAAGGTTCCGGATGCGTTAACAGAGTTAGGTGCACTCACCCAAGACCCAGAAGCCAACATTATCAAGCTTCCAAACATCAGTGCATCCATTCCACAATTGAAAAATGCAATCAAGGAATTGCAGTCACATGGTTTCGATGTGCCGGAATTTCCTGATGAGCCGAAAACGGATGAGGAAAAGGATGTACGTGCCCGATACTCCAAAGTGCTGGGCAGTGCGGTAAATCCAGTGATCCGTGAAGGTAACTCTGACCGACGTGCACCCGCTTGTGTGAAAGACTATGCACGCAAGCACCCCCACAGCATGGGCAAGTGGAGCCAGGCGTCCCGCACCCACGTTGCGCACATGCGCGACGGCGACTTTTATCACAGCGAACAGTCCATGATTATGGACAAAGAAGACGTGCTGCGTATTGAATACGTCGACAATGATGGAAACGTCACGCTATTGAAAGAAGTGCCGGTGCTGGAAGGTGAAGTGATTGATTCCATGCGTATGCGAATCAAGGCGTTACGCAAGTTTTATGAAGAAGAACTGGAAGGTGCGCGCCGTGCCGGATTGTTGTTCTCATTGCACGTTAAAGCCACGATGATGAAGGTGTCACACCCGATTGTCTTCGGACATGCGGTGACTGTGTATTTTAAAGATGCCTTTGAAAAGTACGCCGACCTGTTCAAGGAACTGGGTGTGAATCCGAACAACGGATTAAGCAATGTGCACCAGAAGATTCAGGATCTGCCGTTTTCTCAGCGCTCTGAAATTGAGAAAGAAATCCGCCGGTGTTACGAAAATCGTCCTGAAATGGCGATGGTGGACTCGGATAAAGGCATTTCAAACCTGCATGTACCCAGCGATGTGATCGTTGATGCCTCCATGCCAGCCATGATCCGATTGGGCGGCAAGATGTGGGGCGCAGACGGCAAACTGAAGGACACCAAAGCGGTAATTCCCGAAAGTACCTACGCCACGATTTACCAGGAAGTCATTAATTTCTGTAAACACCACGATTCGTTTGATCCACGAAAAATGGGTACCGTACCGAATGTGGGCTTGATGGCACAGCAGGCAGAAGAGTACGGTTCACACGACAAAACATTTGAACTCAAGGGTGATGGCGCTGTACGCGTTGTGAACCAGGAAGGCGTTGTGTTGACGGAGCATGATGTCGAGACAGGTGACATCTGGCGTATGTGTCAAACCAAAGATGAACCCATCCACGATTGGGTCAAACTGGCTGTACGTCGCGCCCGCGTGAGTGGTATGCCAGCGGTATTCTGGTTGGATGAAGAACGCCCCCATGACGCAAGCGTCATGAAGAAGGTGAACGAGTATCTGGCAGAAGAGAACACCGAAGGATTGGACCTGCGCATTATGGCGCCGGACACAGCGATTCGTTGGACCATGGAACGATTGCATCGTGGCAAAGATACGATTTCCGTGACCGGTAACGTATTGCGTGATTATTTGACGGATCTGTTCCCGATTCTTGAACTCGGCACCAGTGCGAAAATGCTTTCCATTGTGCCGCTCATGGCTGGTGGTGGCTTGTTCGAAACGGGGGCCGGGGGCTCAGCGCCGAAACACGTTCAACAGTTTCTTGAAGAAGGGCACCTGAGATGGGACTCTTTAGGCGAGTTTTTGGCCATTGGTGCTTCTTTGGAAGATCTCGCTCAGAAATCCGGTAACGTGAAAGCACAGATTCTGGCCGATACACTCGATAAAGCGACAGCGAAATTCCTGGAAAATGATAAATCGCCTTCGCGCGTTTCCGGTGAGCTGGACAACCGGGGCAGCCATTTCTATCTGGCGATGTACTGGGCGGAAGAATTAGGAAAGCAGGATAAGGATTCTGAATTGAAAGCGAAATTTGCCGAAGTAGCCAAGCAGCTTCAGGCGAATGAGCAAACAATTTTGAGTGAACTGACGTCCGCGCAAGGTGTGCATACCGACATCGGTGGTTATTATCATCCGGATGACGGCAAGGCCACGCAAGCGATGCGTCCCAGCGCTACACTGAATAGCATCATCGATTCCGCGCGACTCTAAATTCGCTCGCCGATGAGCTCATCATTAGAAAAGGCACCTTCGGGTGCCTTTTTTGCGTTGCAGGGCAAATAATCGGGGGGGGGATCAGGCATCTTGTTGCGGGAAGTCAGGCGCGTGCTTTTCAATCCATTCAATGGAAGCCTGGTCCTTAGAGAGTCTGCGTCCGGATTTTTTCTTCGCGTTTTGCCGGTACGCCTCGATGTGGCAGACCTGCTCCACCATTCTTACTCGAAAGGCATCTTCTTTATCCAGAAACTCTACGCCCAATTCATAGTGGTGATCCCTTTCAATACACCATTGCACCACCGCATTCACCTTAAAAATAGGCCGCACTGCGCGTATCTTTAAGCGGATGATTGCTCCAACCGCCAATTCTACCGGAGAAATGAATGATAAACCGCCATAGCTCACGTCATGCAATTGAAGGTGCAGTTGTTGCTCGGACGATTGGCACTTCACATCCAGCGGAATAGAAGACGGGTGTCGAATATACTCTCTGTGTTGAGTACCCATACAGTCACCAGGGTCGCCAGGCTAAAATTTGCTTACACTTTCACTATGGCATAGATACACAAAATGTCACGATTCTCTACGCGGATTTGAACATTGTTTACTTTTTGTACGTTATTAAGTAAACATTGGTTTACCGGTCATTTTGATTAAACAGAGCAGGATTGCCCCCGGATGCCGCTTCATTGTGCGATAATGTTTTCTCGTAACAGAACCGCGTCAGGTAATGGGGGCCACCGGCTTTCGGTCCTGTGCCGGATAAACCCACACCACCGAATGGCTGACTCCCTACCGTCGCCCCAATAATTGCCTGGTTGATGTAGACATTACCAGCGCGCACCGCGCGGCTGAGAGATTCTATGCGCGATGGGGATCGGCTGTGGATGCCGAATGTTAAGCCGAAGCCTTTGTTATTCAGTTCGTTTAACCAACCTTCTGCATTACTCTCATCATAAGGCATGATGTGTAGTATGGGCCCGAACAACTCCTCTTTGAGTTCATCCAGGGCGTTGATGCGTACCAGGGTGGGCCCGAGGTACAGCTCCGGTGAGAACCACGCTGCGTTTGAATCGCTGGGATGCACCTTTAATTGAAACAGAACTTGTTCCTGCTTCAGCGCTTTCAGGTAGGCGCTGAGTTCGCTGAACTGTTTTTGATTGATGACCGGGCCGCAATCCGTTTCAGGGAGATAAGGGGTGCTGCAGGTGAGAGTTTTCATTGCAGCCACCAGTTGATTTTGGTAAAAATCCACCAGTTGAGCGGGCACAGCGAGTAAACGCAGGGCAGAGCAGCGTTGACCGGCCGAATCGAAAGCTGATCGTAGGACGTCGCCAATTACCTGTTCCGACAGCGCGCTACTGTCACAGATCATGGCATTTAATCCCCCCGTTTCCGCAATAAACGGGCAAATCTGATCATTCCTGTCCGCGAGGGTTTGGTTAATATTGCGTGCGGCGTTCCAGGAACCGGTGAAAACCACGGTGGCAATAGATGGGTGTTTCAGCATCGGTGCGATCAGCCGTGATGGAGCCATTAGCAAATGTAAAGAGTCGGGGGGAGTGCCACTGTCTATCAATAGCTGGTGCAGAAAATGCGCGGTAAGTGGCGTTTCGCTGGATGGTTTAGCGATCACTGCATTTCCCGTTAACCACGCGGCAATGATCTGTCCGCCGAAAATCGCCGCAGGGAAATTCCACGGGCTGATACACAGGCTGATCCCTCGTGGCACCAGTGTCAGCCGATTCAACTCGCCCGCTGGGGCTTTCAGCGGTTGATCGCCCAAAAGTATTTTTGCCTGATGGGCGTAGTAATGGCAGTAATCTTCAAGCTCCCGAATTTCATCCAGCGCTGAGCGCACGTTTTTCCCGGTTTCCGCAACGATCAGCGCAAGAAGTCGCGCCTTTTCCCGGTTCAGCAACTCCACAAAACGTTTGATAATCGCCACTCGGCCTTTCACAGACAATTCATTGAGTTCGGCGTGGCCTTTTTCAGCGGCCTGCACCAGCGCTTCGTGGTCGAGTGCGGTTACCTGATGTACTGTGCCCAACTTCAATTCAGACGCCACCGGGCTGAAACGCTCCACAGGCTCACTCGGTTGGGCCGGCAACGTTCCCAGCCGGCTGTGGATCACAGGGTTGTTGTGATATAAGGCCGTCGTTTCTTCGCAGAGCTGTGAGTACCACTGTGCTTGATGGCAAAACGCATCCACGTGCTCACCTTCCGAATTTTTACGTTGAGGGTGATAGATCTCTTTGGGAAGGGGTAATTGACCGCGCTGTGATGGTGAAGCCGTATAGCGCTCGAAGGTGAGAACAAGCTCCTCCGAAACGCTGGCCGTAAAATCGCCGGATTGGTAGAGATTCAGAAACGACGAATTGACACCATTTTCGAGGAGCCGGCGAACCAGGTAGGGGAGCAGGGTGTCATATTGCCCAATGGGCGTGTAGATACGAATGGGTTGTTCGTACTGCGTCGACAGCAGTTGGTGTATGGCATCGCCCATACCATACAGTTTCTGTATCTCAAAGTTGGCGTTACCCAGCTGCTTGCTTAACGAGCGCACCCCGGCGAGGCTGATTAAATTGTGCGAAGCAAATTGCCCGGTTAATCTGGGGGAGAGAAGCAGTGCCTTGGCACAAAGAAAGTAGTTCAAATCGGTTTCATGCTTCCGCGTGAACACCGGGTAATCCGGGATACCCGCTTTCTGGGCCAGTCGAATCTCCGTATCCCAGTACGCACCTTTAACGAGCCGAACATGCAGCTTGCTTTGTGTTTGATCGCACAGCTCCTCCAGGTAAGCCAATGTGGCCGTTGCGCGTTTCTGGTAGGCCTGAACGGCCAGTCCAAGTTCACCTGCCGGTGAGATCGAGGGGGTTTTCAGCAGGTGAGCGAGTAAGTCGAGTTGCATTTCCAGCCGGAATGACTCTTCGGCGTCAAGGGTGACAGCCACGCCGGTGTCTACCGCTTTTTTACAGAGGGTTTCCAGCTTTTTCAGTAACCGAGGTTTACATTGGGTGTATTTGTCCGGGAAGTAGCACGGGTCCAAAGCGCTGATTTTAATGGATATCTCTGGGGTGTTTTTGAAGCAGCCCCTTCCAGCAGCACCCAGTTGATCGATCGCGCTTTCATATTGTGAATAGAACTGTTCCGCCTGCGCGAATGTGGTTGCCGCTTCCCCCAGCATGTCAAAGGAGTGAAGATAACCCGAGACAACCTGGTGCTGTACGGATTCGACGGCGTCCTCGATCGATTCCGCGGCAACAAAATGATGTGCCAAATGGCTTAACACTTTCTCAAGCCCATTATGCAACACATACTGCTTCAAGTTCTCAAGCATGCCTTTCGACTTTATCGGTTTGCCATCAGACGTATGAGTCATCTGGCTGACCACGTGAGACAGGAATAGTGCGGTTCGCACCAAAAGGCTCGTTTTTTCTGCGCCGAGTGGTTCGTTCCACACGGCGGGATCAAAAGCATCTTCAATCAACTGTTTGCGCGTGCCCGTGTGGCGGGTACGTAAAAAGCTTTCTGCCAGGTAGAAGAGCGACCTTCCTCGCTCCGTTTCCAGAGGTAGTGCTGCCATTAATTGTTCAAAATCCGAGGTCGTATGTGACGATGTGGAAAAAGCTCGGGCCAGTGACATTGCTTCCTGGGTGATACCATCGCGTTCTTCGGCACTCAGTTGAGACAACAGGTCGTTGAAATACAGCTCTGTGTTAATGAGATAGGTGCTTTGTAAAGCCGTAGATTCGAGAGGGGAGGGTTGTGCACTCATCATGGGGTCTCCCTAAGCAGACGCGTTGGCTGGGGTTAACAGACGAAACAACAGATCTATGGAACCCAGCCGAATGCGGTCATTGTCATGCAGCATCGTTTTGGTTTCCCGTTTGAGGTTAACATACATACCGTTGGTGGATTCATGGTCACAAATGGCCCAAATACCATTTTGATTAAGCAGGGTAGCGTGTTTGCCGGAAATACTGGCGTCGTTCAGTTCGATGAGGTTTTTGGCGTCTCGCCCCAATGTCCACGCCTGTTTGATGGTTTGTGGCGCGAGAAAAAACAATCGGGATTCCGATAAACCACTCAAAACAACCAGCACTGCACTGGCTTCCGGGATACTCAGTCGCTCTTGCTCGATCAGCTGATTGACCTTTTCTCCGGTGAACTTTTCATTGGAAAAGAAAGAGTCATCCTGATTTTTTTCCCATCCGGCGGGTAGGGGGTACGCGCGTTTAATCACAGTTTGCGTACCGGAGAGACCGTGTGCTTCAATGGAAGATTCAGCATTCTTCCAGTCATTTCGCGTCAATTTTCCCATCAGAATAGTGGCATCGGCGTCGGAGTCTCGAAGCACGCAAAACTCCATTTTTCCGACAATGATCACATCACCATGCTTCAATCGGGCTTCCCCGGAAATGCGGCTTTTATTCACAAATGTCCCGTTCGTGGACTCAAGATCCCTGATCTGTATTCCACTTTCGGAGAGTTGAATGGCCACATGCTTTCGCGATAGTTGAGAGGTATTCAGTGGCTGAAGATTTTGCTCGTTTATCTGACAAGCCGGGTCTCGCCCAATCAGGTTCTCGCCGGGCTTTAGCAGGAATTCCTTATCGGGCTGCTCGGTGGATCTCAAAAGAAACAGTTGCATAATGAAAGACTCTTCTAGGCTGAGCTATTAGGCTTTCATTAACTATAGTCTGCTTCTGTAAGATAGTCGGACTCTGTGATTTTGAGGGGATTCCTTGATTGTGGAATGATCAGACGGGAATAGAATCACGGAATGAAAAAAGGTGGGAGCATAAAACGTAAAAAAGGCCCGCGGGTGCGGGCCTGATTTCGTGAACTACCGTTGTTTCATACTCATGAATTTCGGTTAGGTAGAACGTCTTTCAATTTAACACGCATTTCGCGAATGGTTTTTTCCGTGGTTTCCCAATCGATACAGGCATCAGTGATTGAAACGCCATATTTCAGATCCTGCAGATTTTCCGGAATGGGTTGACTGCCCCAGTTCAGGTTACTCTCGATCATCAAGCCCACAATAGACTTATTCCCTTCCAGAATCTGGTGAGCAACATCCTGCATGACCAGGGGTTGAATGGCCGGGTCTTTTTTGGAGTTCTCGTGGCTGCAATCAATCATGATCGAATTACGCAGGCCTGCTTTCTCAAGCTCTTTTTCGCACAATGCAACATTCACAGAGTCGTAGTTGGGCTTGCCGCCACCGCCACGCAGAACCACATGGCTATAAGGGTTGCCCTTGGTGCGAATGATTGCGACATGACCTTCGGCATCAATACCCAGGAAGCTGTGTGGGTGTTGGGCTGACTTCATGGCGTTGGTTGCAACACCCAGGCTTCCATCTGTCCCGTTCTTGAAGCCAATGGCGACAGAAAGCCCGCTGCTCATTTCACGATGGGTTTGGGACTCAGTGGTGCGCGCACCAATGGCAGACCAGGTGATAGTATCCTGCAGGTACTGAGGAGAAATAGGGTCAAGCGCTTCTGTCGCGGTAGGAATGCCCATTTCCGCTATGTCCATCAATAACTGGCGACCAATGTGAAGGCCTTTCTGGATGTCAAAGGAATCGTTGATTTCAGGATCGTTGATCAGTCCTTTCCAACCAACGGTGGTACGGGGTTTTTCGAAGTAAACCCGCATAACGAGATAGAGGGTATCGCTCACTTCTTCCGCGAGTACTTTCAACTTGCGCGCGTACTCTTTGGCTGCATCAACGTCATGAATCGAACAGGGGCCCACGACCAGAAACAGTCGGTGATCCTTACGATCCAGAATATTCTCGATGGTTTCGCGCCCGGCGAGTACAGTGCTGCGCGCCGTTTCAGACAGGGGGATATCCTGCTTCAGCTGGTCTGGTGTGATCAGGACTTCCGTTTTTTCAACATTAACGTTGTTAATCGCATTGCTAGTCATGGTTCTGGCCAATAGTTCGTGAATTTGAATCCAAAAATTGCAGGCATTATAGAACCTCCAGATAGGATGTAACAGACTTCGCGCACGAAAATGCGGTTTGGGTAGGCAAAAGGTTCTTAATTCACGGGAAATCACCGGCTGAGCTTGTTCTTAATGGGTAATTTCCTATAGTGTTAATTCTACAAACTGCTTTTCTTAATCACGGTTGTCCGGAAGCCTGTGTGGATCAACTCGAAGATATTTTAAAAAACCTGCGCGTGCCTCAACTTTTCTATACCCTGGGAGGCGGCCATCAATTTGATTCTGATGCGGAAAAAAAACTTGTGTCGGAATTGACCGACCTGAAACTGGACAAGTCTGCCACGCTGATCGACTGGTACAAGGTCAATTATCGAAATGCGCCGTTGAGGCCCGTCCTGGTTAACAGTCTGTTTCTGTCGGATCGGTTGTTCGATGGTTATTTCCGCAAAAACCTGTTCTCCGACGCCATTGTAGAAAGCTGCAACAAATGGCGCTACTTGATTGCCTTTGTGTTGGTGAGAGCAAAAAGCAAAGCGAAATTTGCCATTAATCTGCTCAAAATCATTGATGTCTTCCTGAAAGATCATATTGGCAGTGGCGCTTCGCAAGGGCCGGCGCTGAGCCAATTGGCGCGCGCGATAGATGCAATGAACGCCGTGTTTTTTTCCGATGAGCTGTTCCGGCCGGAAGCGCTCATCAGCTTGCTGAATGCGTTAAAATCGGACTCTGAAAAACAAAAACAGCGGCGTGAAAAACTGGTTGTTCGGCTCATGGAGTCGGAAACCGGGTTAGCACGGGCGGATTACGCGAATGCTGCATCGATCCGCCTGGTATTTGGCAATGCGCAAGGCAAATGCTTTCCTGTGTGTGTCATTGATTTTCTCACAGAGCATTGGCAACCGGCATTAAAACGCTGGTTTTCCCTTGGATTGGAGCAATCACAGGAGGAAGAGCTGAATCAGCTCACCGCTGACGTGGTCAGCTGCCTTGGGGTAAACGATTTTGCGCCACTCTCCCAGAAAACCAGCCCGCAGTTCATGGAAGTTTCGCCAGATCTTGTTGATCGCCTCTCGCATGTATTCGAAGCCCGGCAGGGGTTGGATGAAACCATTAATCAGCAATTGAGTGTGCTTCAATCATTGATTATTCAGTTGTTTCAGAACCAGGAAGTGGAAACAGAGCTGTTTCCGGATGCGCCGGAGAGTTTTCATTCCCAGAGCAGCCCGGGGAGCATCAACACTCAAATCCAAACGTTGATTGCTGATAAAAGCTGGCTGAGAAACTCAGAAACCGATTCCCGGTTTCAAATCGCCGGGGTGGTGAGTTTGACGGGGCAGCTTGTACTCGCCAATCAGCTGGGAGCAAAAATAGGACTGGTGACGCTTCAGAAGGCAGACGAGTCATTGCGATCCGGTGTTTGGAAGCCTCTGCCGGACTACATGAGCCTGGAGATGTTGTTTGAGGACACCGTCAAGGGCTTGAATAAAGTGTCTGAAGCCCAGTTGAAACAACGACAACGAGCGCTTGAAAAGGCAAAAGCCGAAGCCCTGGCGTTAAAAGAGGCGAAGGAACGTGCTGCCAACGAAGCGCGCGAAAAGGCGGAGCGCATCAAGCAGGCAGCGGAGAAAAAGGCACTGGAAGAGAGTCAGCGGATTCGGCTGGCATTGGAGTCCAAATACCTCACTCAGATGGGGAGCGTGACGTTGGGTGCCTGGGTGGAATACGAGCGTAATGGCAAGAAGGAAAAAGGTAAACTGGCGGTGAAAACAAGCTCCACGCAAAAATGGATATTTGTTGACCGCTTTGGATTGAACCGCTTTGAAATTATCGAAAGCGATTTACTGGAGCAATTGATTCAGGGAAGGGCACGTATTCTTAATTCAGGGGCGGAGTTTGATGAGTCGCTGGAGAGAACAGTCAGTCGTATCAGGATGTCAAAAAAATGAATGATGATCTGGACAGTGAATTCCAAAACTGGATTGCCTCCGATGAAAAGCGGGTGGAAACCCGGTTGGTGGCTTTGGTCAGCCTGTTTGTCGAAGTGGGGGCCGAAGACCCGGAATCGGGGGACGCGAGTGAGATAATTGAATGCGAAACGCTGGACCTGAGTGCCAACGGCATACAGGCCAACGCCCCCATCCCGCTTCCTCAAGGCGCTCTGCTGCCAATCATCGTAAAAATTCAGGAGGCAAAGTTTCACCTCACAGCGGAAATCAAATGGGCCCGAGAGGCCTCCAATGACGCCGGGGAGAAGGTCTGGTCAACGGGATTTCTGCTGTTGGAATCTGATAATTGTGATCTCCTGGCCTGGAAAGAGGCCATTGTGGATTGGTTGGAAGATTAATTTAATGTTTCGAGCAAAATCTCAAACACCTGATCCGCGTCCATTGAATTACCCTCGACGTCAGAAGCCAACGCGTGCCCTACTGATTGCCGCTCGTTTTTGAGGATGCCCTGCAATAACCCATCCATGAAAACAGCGGCGCTGAGCTTCTTCACACCCGCTTTTTTCAGCGTATCCAGAATAAAGGTAATTTCTGTGTAGTGATCCCCGCCCCCCACAAAGAACCAGAGTTTGAGTTTGTTTTGATCCACTATTTCTGTCGTTTCCGCATATTGAATCTCATCAATGGTATTGAAGATTTCACGGTACACCTCTTCCACTTCATCTTCTAAAATTGGACGCGTATCCTCATCCATAAACGTTTTGAACAATTCTGCCATTTGTGGGGTTTCCAAAGCACACACCACTGCCAGTTCTGCTTCCATTAACTATTCTCGTATTTGACTTTCTGTTCATCCCAAAATGCCAGTAACCGATCAGAAAAATCTTTGGCTTCAAAGCGTTCGTAGAGGGTGTTTCTTAATTTCGTGAGCGCGGGTTTATCCTCTTTCTCTTGAAACGACAAGATAGCCTGCAAACAGGCTTCAAGTCTCGGAATGGAGTATTCTCCGGATAAACAATCTACAGGATAGTGTTCAAAATTGTAGGACAGGTGATCCCACAAATATTGACCGGGTGCGTACGGATTTATCGCAAATCTGGAGGTTAATAGCACTTCGGTCTGTTGACAACATTCATCCATTACCGTCTCTGGATGTAACGCAAGATGATACTCACTGCTTGGTTTTCGTGGACAGACCAACGTTTTCTTCCAATCCATTTCCGGGCAGAAGAGTTTCACCATCAACCCCTCCCGCCCCCCCCAACATTCCATAGTCGGTAACAAAATCAAATGGGCTGAAACGGGAAAACAGCAACTCCTTCGATCCACGCAGCCGCGAAATATCCTCCTGCATAAACAGCTCTTTCATCGCCTGCAAGTCTACTTCTGGGTAATACCAGAACGTGAAGAAGGGTATGTGGCCGTCGAAGGGGTCAGGTAAATTTTTTGCCGTGATTTCACCGGTTCGGAATATGGGGTCCAGATACCCGGTAAAAAACATCTCTTTATGATATTTGTGTGATCGCCTAGGCACAACAAAATCCATGATATTGAGATTTGCCTTTACCTGTTTCCAAGCTTCCTTTCGCGCTTTCATCCAGGCCTTGTCGTCGATTTTCCACACTGATCCCGTAGCCATTTATTCATCCGGTTCAAAAAGTTAAGGGGGGATTGGCACAAGTATAGCCCGTAATTTTTTTGGTTAGCACGATTTCCGCAGGATTGTATGGAGGCGTGTGTTGTTGATACAGCGTTTGATAAAAATCCGTATAATCAGCCAATTACTGGCTACTTGGGGTGAGTGATAAATCAGGATGAAAAATTTGCCTAACCAACGAAAACCACAGCCGGAAGATTATTACGACCGCGTTCTCGCCTTTCCCCATCGCAGACAGACGGAAACTGCACTCTCGTTGAATACTTCCGGGATTCGTATCGCCATCGACTGCGGATGCGGTACCGGGAGTGACATGGCCTTTCTCTTGGAAAACGGCTATGAAGTGCATGGCTTCGATAATCACCCAAAGTCGATTGAGGTGTGCAGCAGGCGGTTTTCGGATAATCCGAAGGCCCGTGTATCTGAGAGTAGTTTTGCAGAATTCTGCTATCCGGCCTGTGGGCTGGTGATCGCCAATGCGAGTTTGTTTTTCTGTGCGCCGGGAGAATTCCTGGCTGTTTGGGGAAAGATTGTGGATGCCATTGAACTGGGCGGCATTTTTTGTGGTGATTTTATGGGTCCCAATGACTCCTGGTTAACTGATTCATGTTACACACTGACATCGTTGCAAGAGGGGGAAGTAAAAGCGCTTTTTTCCGGCTTTGAAATTGTTCATTTTTTTGAAAATGAGTGGGAAGGGGAGACAGCAATGGGCAGGACCAAGCATTGGCATACCTTTCATGTGATTGCCAGAAAAAAGTAACGCGTTGCATACTGAAATCTCCTGAACTTATCACCCAATCCCTTGTCTCAGAAATTCTGGATGCGCTGTCTTACAGCCTGCCTGATTAAAAACCACAGTGCAGGATCATCCACAGGAAACAAGAACAATTTGGGGAGTATAAAGCATGTATGGACGAGACGACCCTCCGTTTAAGCAAACCGTCACCGCCGTAGTGTGGGCAATGTGCATGTTGCCAACGATCGTGCAAGCCGCGGAGTTTTCAACCAATCTGGAATCGGCAGATTTACGAACGGCGGGCACCTTTACCGTTACGGATGGAGAATTAAGTGCGACATTCACCGGCGGAACCAACTTCACCATTGGCAATGGTGCGCTCTACCACTCTGGTGTGAAGTCCTGGATGCTGGACCCGGAAGGGGTAACCAGCCGCGGGACCAGCACAGGGGAGGGAACCATCACGCTTTCTGCCGGGGCAAACGCACTCACCGCGTTTATTCGCAGCCAATCTGCGCAAAATACATCGACCCTGCAGGTGCTGGATTCGGCAGGCAGCCTGATCAGTGAGGTGAACGCCACTCACAGCAACTGGACTGAAGTGGCCGTGCAGCGTGGGGATGGCGAAACCCTGATTGGATCGCTTCGTATGACGAATGTAGGCAGCGGAATGGTGGCTCTGGACGATTTGAGTTTCACCACGCCGGATACCGATCAGACGCCCACCGGGCCGTCCACGGAGAGCATTCGAACGATTCAGGAACAGTACGTTGCCTTTTACGGTCGACCGGGTGACAGCGGTGGGGTGATTTTCTGGGCGGAACAGCTGGAAGCACAGGGGAGTCTGGCGGCTATTCAGGCGGCATTTGCTGATTCAGACGAGTTTCGTGATCGAATCATTCCCGGGTCAGCCACCACAATTGCTGAGTTGGATCGCGACGCTCTGGAAACCTTGATAAACAATCTCTACCGGAATATGTTTGGTCGGGACGGTGATGTTGGCGGTGTTCAGTTCTGGACCAGTGAGTTGGAAAGCGGTGCGCGTGATCTGGTGGATATTTCTACAGCGATTGCCGATGGTGCGCCGGCAGGTGGCGATGACGATACGATTCTGAACAATCGTGTGAGTCTGGCCCAACGCATTACCGACGCGATTCAGTCGGATGGATTGCCCTATGCGACCGAGCAGATCAACCAGGTTCGTGATTTCCTGTTTACCAATGTGGATGACACCGGGGATAATCCGGAAGAAATCAGTATTCAGGCGTTATTGTGTGATCTGGATGCGACCTGTAATTCATCGGGGTCCTGATACGATCGGTTAGACCGGCGTCTAATTCACCACAGGTGGCACCACTCTCGGGTGCCACTCCCACCATTCCTGCTGACCTTCTTCGGTATCATCCCGTTTTTTACCACATCCCAGGTCACGAAGTAATTCGGATTATCAATGTCAATCTGGTGTTCTTCGTTTTTGTAGTGCCCTTTGGGGGCAACAAACCAGGGTTCCAGGGATGGTGGGAGCTGGAAGGTCGTCGGGGCTTCGTTTGCTTCACCTAAGAGCGTCAATTGAATCGTAATGCCTTTTTCGGCGTCAACCGCCACAATTTTGCCCGCGTGTTGAGTGGTTTTGAGCGTGTCGCCCTCTGCATTGAGATAGGTTAGCCCAATCAGGCAGGTTTTATTGAGTAGGTCTTGTAAAGTCATCGGTTTCTGGCCGCTCGGGTGTGGTCGAGCGGTCTATTTTAGTCCGGCGGCAGGGCGAATGAAAGCGGGAGGTACGTGTAAACGAGAGATAGCTGCAAGCCCTGCATGCTCGGTAATGAACGGATCAGATCTTCACAAGATGCATATGATGGATGGACTGGCTCAAGCCGGTGGGTTGCATCACTTTGGGTTTCTCTGGTGTTTCGCCTGTTTTTTTCCGGATGCGTTTTTCGTCCTGTTTGGCGACCAGAGCGGCACGGCGAATTTCCTGGGTCTGGTTGAGTGATGCCTGCAGCCCGGACTCGATCAGGCGAGAATGCAAATACTCTCCCTTTTGAATCAGATTACCCAACCACAGGTCAAACTCTTCCAGATTGGTGCTTTCCAAATCAAGTTGAGTGCACACAACCACGTGATCAATGCGGTTGTCATACACCAGCGCCAACACATCTTCCTTTTGCAGTTGCAGGTTAATACTCAACGCTTCCTGCAGCAATACGGCACGTGCCCGGTCAGAATTGGGGAGTCGGGAAACCGGGATATAACCAAAGGCATGTTGGGAGTCTGGCAGGTATTCGACGACGCAGGTGAGCCCGTTCGCGCACTTCATGCTGCAACTGTCTTTGTTGTTGAGGGACAGGTCGATTGGGCTTACCTGATTGAGAAGAGCATTGAGTTTGTTTCGCATTGTGCCAGATTCCATCGATGTGAAAACGCTTGGTTAAGGAGTTTGTGTCCCTAACTGAAATTTGGTTCCATTATTCGGGTGACACAATAAATATGAAAAAAATTTGGGAACCTTCATAACAGCCACAACACTCAGTGAATAGTTTGGCGATGTGTGGGACGGATAGTGGCGCCCTGCAGGTCCAAATCAAACCACTTCAATACAACAAAAAACGAGGAAAGTGATATGGAAATTGGTGGCGAAGGTTTAGCAGCATCGATTGAAGCGATGAAAAAAATGGATCAAATGTCTGCAATGACGACAAAGATGAATGCGGATTTTCAAGCGCAAAAAATGCAGACAGATACCATGAATGCCATCGCAAATGGTCAGGTAGATTCCGCCAATAAAGCAGTCAACGCAGCCACTCAGTCAGGCAAGGCGATCCAGTACTGATTTCTTGGTTCAGACTGGTTTCTTACAAAAAGTAAGCTTTTTGTGCAAGCCAGGTCTGAGATCGTACCGAACTTGCGTTAGTAGCACTTTCCCCTGGTTGTTAGCACCGTTGTATTTCTCAACCAGGGGTAAACGTTCTTTGAATTGAGATCAACCGTATGGATATCACCGCGATACAGGGCAGCTTAACCGGCGCCAATGCGACGACTGCCTCACCAGGTACAGAGCCCGTATCACTTTATGGTACGCAAGAAGCCAATGTTCAGGACGTGAGCGCATTTCAAAACGCGATAAATCGGGGGGATGAGCCGTCCATTTCTGATTCGGTATTGTCCAAATTGCAGAGCATGTCTGCCAGTATGGAAGCCAAAGGTGAAGAGCTTGAACGGCTGGTTGTCAAGGCAACAAAATCGCTTAATCCCGTGGATGTGATTGCAGCGAACCGGGTGATGTCTGAATACTATCTGGAAAACCTGATGACCGCCAAATTGATCGGGAACGCAACGAAGGCGATCGAACGGTTGACCAGTCTTCAATAACTCACTGGCATCGCCACTTGTTTTTTGGGAGTAAAATACCGTGGTACAAAAAACAACAGGGATGAGAATTCGAAAAGAAGTGTCGGCTGGTCAAGCGATGTTTCGTGTCATTGCGCTCCTCTTGCTACTGACCGGATGCAAAGAAAAAATGGAGCTTCATTCGCAGTTATCCGAAAGTGATGCGAATGAGGTGATTGCTGCACTGGTGGAATACCATATTCCTGCTACCAAGCATACGACGAAAGAAGGTTTGTCGGTCCTGATTAATGAGCAGGATATCGCCCAGGCAGTTCAGATATTGAATGCTCGCGGATTACCCCGAAAAAATCGTGCCTCACTGGGGGAGGTCTTTCGAAAGGAAGGGATGATTTCATCACCGCTGGAAGAACGAGCGCGTTATGTTTATGCACTGTCCCAAGAGCTGGAGTATACCTTATCACAAATACAAGGGGTGATTGTTGCGCGTGTGCATGTGGTGCTGCCGGAAAAAATTGCGCCGGGAGAGCCCCTGCAGCTGTCGTCGGCTGCTGTATTTATCAAGCACCAGCAGGCGTTGGATCCGGATGTGGTGGAGCCTAAAGTGCGTCGAATGGTGGCGAGCAGTATACCCGGCCTGGCGGAAGCCGGGGGCAAAAATATTGCGGTGGTGTTTATGCCCGCCGGAGTACAATCCTATGAGCAAAAGGGATTTACCGCGATGCAGGCGCCACGAGGCGCAGCAGATTCGGCCACGTCGATTGCGCAACACGCATCAGCGGCAAGTCAGTATGATTTTTCATCCGTCGGGCACAGCATTTCAATTGCCCTGTTGATCTTGATAGGCATGACATTGGTTATTTCATCGCGAAAAAGCATTAATCAGGGCCTGAAAAAAATATTCAAAAAAAGGAACTCTGTGGTTTCTGGCAACACCCAATAAAGAGCCGTTAACAAGATCGCCAGGAGGATCGCGTAATGTTTTCTGTTGATGCACTGAGAATGCGTTTGGATGCTACTTTCACGGATTCCATTAATCAGTTTCAATCAGTAGCGCAAAACATGGATTCCGCTTCGCCCGAAGATATTCGCCTCTTTAACGAAGCATCGAGAAAAGTGTCCGTTGCCAGCTGGGCGGCAAATCAGGATGTGGTACTTACCCACAATCTCGTCAAAGCGATTTTGAACGAAGTTCGCTAGCCTGGTGTATTCCGTGCAAGATCAAATGTTTTACTTGCTGCGTCCTCTGTTATGTGTCCTGGTGCTCTGCTGGGCTGTTCCACTCGCCGCTACGCCACCCGATCACTGGCGTTCTTCTGCCTATGCCTATCATGCCAGGCATGATTCTGTGCAAAAAATTCTTCAGGACTTTGCGGACAGTTTTGGCGTGCGCCTGGAAGCTTCCCCTGGCATCGCAGGTGACTCTGAGGGATGGATTCGTACAGACTCGGCCATCGAGTTTCTGGATCGCCTCGCCATCAAATACAAGCTCCAATGGTTTGTTTACAACAAAACCCTGTATGTCAGCCCAATATCAGATAACGTGATCAAACGCCTGAATATTGAGCAGGAAGGCGCTTCCGATCTTAAGCGTGCGTTACAGGGAGTTGGGCTTCTGGAAGCCAAATTCGGTTGGGGTGAAATTGCGGATGAGGGCGCGATTCTGGTATCCGGCCCGGAACGTTATGTTGATTTGGTCCAGTCTTTGATGAAAGTGAAGAAGTCCAAGAAAAAGACCAAAGAAGAAATCATGGTATTTCCATTGCAGCACGCGTCTGTTGAAGACCGGGAAATCATGATTCGCGAAGACCGTATCGTGATACCCGGTGTGGCCAGTGTGCTGAGGAATCTGCTGGAAGAAAAACGGCGCAGCGATGATGTGAAGAAAAGTGCAGAGCACCTGGAAACGTTGCAACAGATGGAGAGTTCTGCGCAGGAACGTCTGTCGCACAACCCGTGGCAAAGTTCAGGGGGAACGGCAAACGGTTCCACGGTACGCTCGGGTAAAGGGGTGCGAGTTGAAGCAGATGTGCGAACCAACGCAATTTTGATTCATGACAGCTCCAGTCGGCAAGGGTACTACGAAGCGCTCATTAAGCGCTTGGACGTGGCCCAGAAACTCATCGAAATTGAAGCGGTCATCGTCGATATTGATAAAGGGAAGTTAAAAGACCTGGGTGTGGACTGGCAGGTACTGAGTCGGGGAAGGAGGATTGCCAGCAATATCTCAGGGAGGGGGCAGGACCCAGTCAACCAGTTCGCCAACGGGTCAGCTACGATGCTGATCTCTGACATCGAACGCTTTTATGCCAGTCTGCGATTGCTGGAAAGCAACGGGGAAGCCAGCGTTATTGCTAATCCGTCTGTGCTCACGTTGGAAAACCAGCCGGCAGTAATTGATCTCAGTGAAACGGTCTATATTGAAACGGTGGGCGAGCGTGTGGCAAATGTGGTGCCGGTGACAGCAGGCACCATGCTGCGTGTAACTCCCAGACAGATTTCGGAATCTGCCGGTACGCGTATCCAGCTCGTTGTCGATATAGAGGACGGCCGCATTCTTCAGGAGAGCCCTTCGGAAAACCCGCGAGTTCAGAGAAATAAAATTGCGACGAAAGCCGTGATCGACCGGGATTACTCTCTGGTTGTGGGTGGGTATCACATACAGGAACGCAAAAACAGTGTGCGCAAATTGCCTTTGATTGGCGACATTCCGGTTCTGGGCCAGGTGTTTCGTTCAGAGACTGAAGATTATAGCCAGCGGGAGCGTTTGTTTATTCTCACGCCCCATATTTCCGATTATCGCCACGAACCGGCAGATTACAGCGACGGGTCGAATGCCAGAGTGGTTCAAAAAGCCGTGGCGAAAGTGCAACAGAAACACACCCGGTCGTCACAGAATTTAATGGAACGCATTCAGTTGTTGTTTGATTATCTGGCGAAAGAGCAGCTTCCCATGGGCTATGACGTTGAACAGGGGACAGCAACCACGCAGTGTCGACAAAAGCAGGTGAATTACGACTTTTCCAACCAAAGAATTGTTACGGGTCCCGGACTGGAGGTGGAAGTAGGGATTGTGACGAACCAATCGAATGATTTGCTACAGATTGATGAGTCGGCGTGCAATGGCCCCGGTGTCCTGGCTGTTTCCGTGTGGCCTTCAGGCCCATTGAAGCCTGGGGCGAAAGCGGAAATCTTTATCGCTCGTGAGCCTGCGAATAAAGTGGTGAGTCGGCTTCCTTCGCTTCTGAATTAAGGTGGACCGCCATGGGGATTATTTTCATAAACAACCGTTGGCCAATGCTTCTGCTGGTACTGGCACTTATGTGCGCGAATTCTCTCTCTGCGAACAGCCGTTCCGGGAATGTGCTGGCATCAAGCAATCAGGGGCATAGTACCGCTGATGCTTCCAACAAATCGCCAGCCGATGCACAAGGGGACGCTCAAATGATGTGGATCTGGCTCTCTCCCCAGTTAAGAAAACTTATGGGTGTGGGTACTTCTGAGTACGTTGTACAAAAGATTGCAGGTACTCAGGGCGGTAAACCCTCAAAACGTCCCTGAAGCCCAGAGAGTATTAACTTTACCCGGCAACATTTCGTCGATCTGACCCCGATCAATCTTTCGTGTGTTTACTGTGCATACAATGCTTGAATAGTTTGGGGAGGAAAAATCATGCGTTATTTTTTGGGAATGCTGCTCTGTCTGGTCAGCGTTATGGTTCTGGCTGAAACCGGTACTGCATGGAAGCTTGAAAAGAATGAAGACGGGATAAAGGTCTATACTGCGCGCATTGACGGGTCAGACTTCAAGGCGTTTAAAGCGTCCATGGAGATAGATGCGACGCTGAAGCAGATTGTCTCCATGCACCTGGACCCGGACGATATTGCGGAGTGGCTGTACGATTGCAAAAAGTCAGAGCTGCTCAAAAAAGTGGACGAAAACGAGTACTACATTTATTACGTTTCTGAAGCACCATGGCCTGTTCAGGATCGCGACTATGTGCTGCATTCGGTGATCACCCAGAGTGCGCACGATAAGAGTGTCAAGATAGCGTTTGAATCGGTCACCGGATTCAAGGAAGAGAGTGAGGAGTGTGTTCGCATGGCCACCGTAACCGGGCACTGGTTATTCAAACCCATGAATAATGGCAAAATCAATGTAGAATACTTCGTTCACGCAGACCCCAATGGTGAGCTGCCCGCATGGTTGGCGAATGCCGCGGTGGTGGAGCAACCCTTCAAGACGCTAAAAACCATCCGCAACAAAATTAACCAACCAAAGTACGTGAATGCGCAGGTGTCTTTTATCTGTGAGCCGAACGAGTGCTAGTTGATTCGGTGGCTCAAGTTAAAACTGAACCACCGCCACTTTCAGACCTTTCTGCGGATCGTCTTCCCGAATTTCATCACCCGTTGGAATAATTTCAATACCTTGGTTGTCAGGAAAGTGGCGCGCGATATCGTGAATGAATTCATCAATGGATACCTGAGGATTGTTCAGCGTCATGAACAGCTGCCCATGGGGTGCGAGCGCTCGGTAACAGGTATCCAGCAGCTGCTCATAATGGGCCCAGCCGTGAAAGGCCTTTTTTTGGTAGGGTGGGGGGTCGATAATGATGAGATCATAGGGCGTGCGATTCTCGAACCATCGATCCGATTTTAAAATGTTTCGTCGAAAAAATGCGGCTCGGCCATCGTGTACTTCATTGAGTTGATGATTTCGTTGCGCAATTTTTAATACATTGGGGGCCATGTCGACGTTATCTACTTGCACTGCACCGCCTTTCAATGCAAATAACGAAAACACACCGGTGTAACAAAACAGGTTCAAGATTCGCTTGCCTGCCGCGTGGGTTTGTACCCAATCCCAGCCTTGACGCATATCCAGAAACACGCCGGTGTTTCGGTTTTTGCCCAGGCTAACTCCGCAACACACATCTTCGGTCAGTGCTACGCGTTGGGTGACCGGGAGCTGCACGGTGTCACGGCTTTGGAATACCTCTGTGTTGAGGTCGGGCCAGCCACGAGACTGCATGAGTATCGCTGAAATTTCAGGGTGTTGCTGAAACAGGCGGGTGAGATTTTCCGTCAGGGCATCCGATTGTTCTTCCTTGAAGTTCTGAACAAACAGAAAGGGGGGGTACCACTCGACATTAATGTGTTCGAAGCCCTCAAATGCTTTACCTCTGCCGTGGAATACACGTATCGCGGTGTCTGGGAATGAAGAAAGGTGTTTACTGGATTCGTCAAATAAAGCCATGGTCTTCGGTGTTACCCTGTTATGGAAGTGAACGGATTCTGGATAAACAGTAGCCCCGGAGAAGCAGAGTCTGCGTTGCCTGCTTCAAGGGTATCTACCTGATAAGGGTGGCTAGGAAAACCGATTGGGAGGGAAAAATCAAGCGCTCATGAGAGATTTGCAGTGGGTGCGGTGATATCCACCATTTGCTGGGCATCCCCCATTGTGAGCATATTATGTAATGCAACAGCATGTTCAGCCGTTTCTCTGCCTGCAAAGGTCAGATAGCCCCCATCCGCCTGCGTAATCATGCCCTTTGCATGAAGACGTTTTGCCGCATTGATGGTGGCCTGAGCTGCAGTGGAATGGACCTTTATGCCTTCCTGGGTGTTACAACGCCGAAATTGAATCAGAACATTAATCTCTTCAAGGACTTCTCTGCTCAGCGCCATTGTATTCTCCTTTTGATCGTGCGTTTTCTATGCGGTTTCTTTAGTGTAACCTCTATTCCAATAAAAGCGAATTGACGAAAGGCAAGGCCTGATTAGCTGACCGATGGTCAGTTAGTATGCTCAGTACAAAAACAAGACTGTCACAGAAAATCAGTGTCACACAAAAATAAAGTCACGAAAAACGATGTCACCTACGCGTGCACATAAACCTTTGAGGGGGATTGCATGGAAATTCATGTGAATGGAACCACAAGAAAAATCACTTACGCTGAGGACACGCCACTCCTGTGGGTGTTACGGGATGATTTAAAACTGAAAGGCACCAAATTCGGGTGTGGTAAAGGGTTGTGCGGTGCCTGTACCGTACATTTGAATGGCCAACCGATTCGATCGTGCATCACTCCGGTGGGCGCAATAGCCGGGCAGAATATTACCACCATTGAAGGTTTGGGTTCAGCAGAAGCTCCGCATGTTTTACAGGAGATGTGGATCAAACACAATGTGCCTCAATGCGGCTACTGTCAATCCGGGCAATTGATGTCCGCTGCGGCACTCCTCGCCACGAATGCGATGCCCAGCCCGGATGAAGTGGATCAGGCGATGTCCGGGAATATTTGTCGTTGTGGAACCTATCCCCGAATCAAATCAGCCATTCAAGACGCTGCAAACAGTACACAAGCCTGAGGGGGTAGGGGCAGATGAGTATCGATCAGTTGAGTATCAGTACAACGCGCAGGAATTTTTTGAAGGCGTCTGCGACGGCAGCCGGAGGATTTTCTCTGGGGGTAATGTTGCCAGGGTGTGCCACCCTGTCGCAATCCGGCGAAGAGAAGGGAACCTGGGAAGCAAACGCCTGGTTGGAAATTGCAAAAGATGGGCGGATCACCTTCGTGTTGGATCGCGTAGAAATGGGGCAGGGCACCTATACGGGATTAACGACATTAATTGCTGAAGAGCTGGATGTGGCTCCTTCGACAATTGAGGTGGAATATGCTCCAGTGGCCAATGTTTACCGTAATCCTGATTACGGATTACAAATGACGGGGGGAAGCAATAGCATGTCCTCCAGTTGGGGGCAAATTCGTCATGCGGGCGCGACAGCACGCATGATGCTGCACAGCGCGGGCGCCTCTGTATTCCAAAGTGATATGGGCGAGTGCAAAACGGAAGATGGCAAGGTCATTCATGTGGGTACTGGCAAGGTTTTAGGCTATGGAGAGCTGACTGAATTGGCGGCCCGGCAGCCGGTACCGGATAATCCAACGCTGAAAGCACCTCATGAATTCAAATACATCGGTAAGCAAAACAAGCGCCTGGATATTCAAGGCAAGGTCACTGGGAAGACTGATTACGGAATAGACATTGAAGTGCCGGATATGCTTTATGCGGTGCTTACCCGTGCGCCGGTGTACGGGGCGAAAGTCGTTTCTTTCGATAAATCTGAAGCCTGGCACTCCCCAGGGGTACATCGTATTTTTGAAACCTCGGGCGGGGTAGCAGTGCTTGCCGGTCAATATTGGCAGGCACGTAAAGCGCAAACGTTGTTAAAAGTTTCCTGGTCTGCATCAGACAAGGATGCGTTCTCCTCTGCCGGCATGTTTGATGCGTTTAAGCAGGCTGCGGATGCGGATGCTGGCAAGACAATTCGGTCGGAGGGCGATTTTGATGACGCCGTTGCTCAGGCAGGGCGAGTTTTTGAGGCCACATACCATACGCCTTTTTTGGCACACGCGACGTTGGAACCCATGAATTGTGTGGTCTCCGTGGAGGCAGGCAAAGCCACCGTGTGGGCACCGACGCAAGCGCCGGATATGGCGAGAATTGCGGTGGCAAAGGTCACGAATCTGTCACCCAGTGATGTGACCGTGCATGTCACCGCCATTGGTGGAGGCTTCGGGCGTCGACTGACCCAGGATTTCGTCGCTGAGGCAGCAGAGATCTCAGCGATTGCCGGGAAGCCAGTCAAACTCATCTGGTCCCGTGAGGAGGATACGCGCCATGACTGGTTTCGGCCGGCAACCTGGCATCGGTTACGGGCCACGTTTGATCAAACAGGTGGCGTCACTGGCTGGGATCATCAAATCGTGGCGCCAAAATTGTTTGATTGGTTCATTGATGATGCAGCACCCGCCCAGTACCCATGGTCACCTAAGTTCACTTACGGACTTCTGGGTAAAATGGGTTTGGCCATGCAAGGTATTATTATTCCGGAAGACTCTTCCCCGTACGAAGGAGCGGATAATGTGCCCTACCAGTTTTCCAGTATTTCGGTGAGACATACGCATGCAGATGCGGGTGTGCCCATTTCTTTCTGGCGATCCGTGGGGCACTCACAAAATGCGTTTTACGTCGAAAGTTTTATTGATGAGCTGGCGCATGAGTCCGGTGAGGACCCGTACGAGTTTCGTGTGCGTCACCTCAAAAAAGATTCACGGGAGCACAATGTATTAGCGCGTGTTGCGAAGCTCGCCCGTTGGGGGAGTGATACGCCAGCCGGGATTTACCGCGGCATTGCGGTACATGAAAGTTTCCACAGCTATGTAGCACAGGTGGTGGAAATTTCAGTGGAAGCACAGGCTGAAATCCGTGTTCATCGTGTGTATTGCGTCGTGGATTGCGGAATTGCAGTGAATCCCGACGTGGTTCGGTCGCAAATGGAAAGCGGAATTATTTTTGGTATCACGGCAGCGCTTTATGGCGAAATCACCTATGACAACGGGCAGGTGCAACAATCAAATTTTGATGACTACCCGTTGTTGAGAATGCAGAAATCGCCAGAGATCATTGTTGAGATTGTGGAGAGCAAGGAGAACCCCAGTGGGGTTGGTGAGCCTGGTGTACCACCAATAGCACCCGCAATTGCCAACGCGGTGTTCCGGGCAACCGGGCAACGCCCGCGTTCCTTGCCGCTGAGGTTACCTGGGTAGGCTTGAGGCAAGCTTCATTTTGTCATAAACCCGTAGTATCCTCCGTGGCCAGTAAAGGCTTTGGACCAGTGTAGGATACGATGAGAGAGATGAATGGATCTGCCCCAACGCAAACAAAAGCGCCCTATGGATCGGTAGTAGAGGTTTGGTTGGCTTTTCTGCGTTTGGGGTGCACGTCGTTCGGGGGACCGATTGCGCATTTAGCTTATTTTCGGCAGGAGTTTGTTCAGAAACGCCGCTGGCTCAGCGATGATCAGTATGCGCAATTACTGGCACTGTGTCAGTTTTTACCTGGACCCGCAAGCAGTCAGTTAGGTTTCAGTCTTGGCTTGTTGCGAGCTGGCTGGTGGGGTGGGGCGGCCGCTTTTGTCGGCTTTACCGCGCCCTCTGCACTGTTGCTCATTCTTTTTGCGATGATGTTGCCCGCCATACCCGCAGGCATGGGTGAATCCATCGTGCATGGTTTGAAAGTGGTCGCTTTTGTCGTGGTTGCCGATGCCTTAATGGGGATGAGCAAAAAACTGTGTTTCGATGCCACCCGTAAGTACATCGCCATCCTCTCCGCCGCCGTTGTGCTTTGGATCGCACATCCATTCGTGCAGTTAATCGCCATCGCTGTCGGTGCTTTGGTGGGTGTGAAATATTGCAGGAATACACCCGTCTGCGGCCAAGGTAGCCTGACTGTTCCTTATGGGAAAACAGCCAGTAAATGGTTTTTTCTACTTTTTGTAGCGCTTTTGCTGGGGTTACCCGTGCTTTCCTTGAGCGTGGGCGGGCTCTTCAGCATTAGTGAGGCATTTTATCGGTCCGGAGCCCTGGTGTTTGGGGGCGGACACGTGGTATTGCCTTTGCTGGAAGAAACATTGGTGGTACCAGGTTGGGTGTCTGATGAGCAGTTTTTGGCGGGATATGGGGCTGCTCAAGCCATTCCGGGCCCAATGTTTTCCTTTGCCGCCTATCTGGGCGCGCTCATGGGGGACGCCACTGTGAGCATTCCAACGGCGGTGCTTGCGTTGTTAAGCATTTTCCTGCCCGGCTTCTTACTGGTTTTAGCGGTATTGCCCATCTGGATGCAGCTCGCAGGAAATCACCGCATAGTGAACGCCTTGGCCGGTGTAAACGCTGCGGTGGTGGGAATTCTCGGAGCAGCTTTGTACGACCCGATATTTACTTCAGGAATCCTGTCCGGGAAAGATTTAGCCATTGGCCTGGTGGCGTTGGGATTGCTTCAAATCGCGAAATTGTCACCACTGTTTATTGTGTGCTGGTGCGTTACCTTGTCTGTGATCGTTTGAGTGGTGAATAATTGATCGTCGTCAAATTCAGTGGTGTTTAACCTGATAATAAGTAAGGAGATAGACTACAGTGTAGAGTGATTGCATGATTGAGGAATCTCGCCATGGTCTATTATTCACACCCGTTTAGTTTTTCTTCAGCCACAACCACAAAGATCGCTCTGCTCGTTTTCTGTGTACTATTCATACTGTCTCCCCACGTATCGGCCCAATTGGACTATGTGGGGGACCTCACCTGTAAAAAGTGTCACAACAGTGAGTACAAATCCTACTTGCGCACTGGTCACCCGTACAAAATACAAAAACTGGCGGGGAGTGCACCGACGTATCCAAACGGTACCTCACCGGGTGTGCCCAATCCGCCGGAAGGCCTGAATTGGGATGATCTGTCTTACGTGATTGGCGGCTATGCCTGGAAAGCACGGTTTATGGATAAAGAGGGGTATATTCTGACCGGCGACACGCAGAGACAATATAATCTGCCAAACGCCCACTTGAAGAAAGACACCCATTGGACAGGGTATGATGCGAAGAAGTCACCGCGTAAACCATACACCTGTGGCGAATGTCATACCACTGGCTGGGTACCAACGGGTGAGAAAGGGCCCCATCAGGATGGTTTGCCTGGAATACATGGCACCTGGGCGCAACCAGGCGTTACCTGTGAAGGGTGTCATGGTGCAGGCAGCAAGCACGTTGCCGACCCCGAAACAGCGAAGCTCTCCGTGGAAGAACGCTGTGGCGACTGCCACAAAAGAGGCGAGGTTACGCAGATTGATGCAAGTGGGGGATTGGTTAAACATCATGAACAATATGAAGACTTGCTGGCTTCCCCCCATAAAGCACTGAAGTGTATCGCCTGTCACGAGCCACATAAAAGTGTGAAGTACGGTGGGGGTGGTTATAGAGGGCCGAAGAAAACATGCTTGAGTTGTCACGCACAGCAAACCGTAAAGTTGGAAACTGAGGGACACCGCTCGGAATGCATTTCGTGTCACATGCCACGCACTGCCAAATCTGCGGTGGCAGTAAAACACCAGACTGCTGAAGGGGAGATTCCGGAAGGCGATGTGCGAGGCCATGTGTTTCGTATCTCGTTGGATAGCAGCTGGAACATGTTTACGGAAGACGGCAAATTCATGGCGGTAGATGAGGATCGAAAAGCCTGGCTTTCACTGGATCGTGCTTGTTTGGTGTGTCACCAGGACAAAACAAAGGCTTGGGCAAGTGAATTCGCTAAAAAAGTGCATTGATGCGCCACGCAGTCACCGCCTGGCGATGTGAAGTAGATCATACATCACGGGGATGAGTATCAGGCTGACGAACAGGGAAAATGAAAGTCCGGACACAATACTGATGGCCAGTGGCTGAAGCATTTCAGACCCTTCCCCCGTGCCGATGGCCAGCGGTAACATGCCGATCACCGTCGTCAGCGTGGTCATGAGAATAGGGCGCAGCCGTAAGCGCCCGGCTTCCAGGATCGCGGAAACTTTACTCAGTCCCTTGTCTCTTTGCAGTTCAATATACTCAACAAACACGATGGCATTGTTCACCACGATGCCCGCAAGCATAATTAATCCCAGCCAGACAGGCATGGAGACGGGCATATCCATCAAGGCAAGCCCGGTGGAAACGCCGATGATGGCAAAGGGTACGCTCAAGAGGATAACAAGGGGGTTCAGCAGCGCTTCGTATTGCACCGCCATGACGACAAAGACAAGGAATAATGCCAGCGCGAGCAGCGTTCGTGTGGTATTGACTGCGGAATGCAGTGCTTCCTGGCTCCCACCATTGTAGAGACTGAATCCTGAGGGTAGAGCGGTGTTGGCGATGAGCTGGTCAATCTGTTCACCCGTGTGCGATTCACTCGCACCCTCTTTTAAACTCGCACTGACCTCTGCAATGCGCATTTGATTATCTCTCAGGATGGAAACGGGCGCTTTTCTGAGCGTAAACGACACCACCTCCGCCAGTGGAACCACCAGGTTGGAATTGTTCGAATACACAAATAAGCCGTTCAGATACTCTAACGTATGCTGGTTTGCAGCGGGAAATCTGAGCACGATATCGTGTTCGCGGTCAGATTCGATGAAACTGGAAATGGTTTCCCCTTCCAAGGCGACGGACAACGTGCGTTTGACATCGGCTACGCGTAAACCCAGATCAGACAACCGTGCTCTGTCGATGGTGAAGTGAATCTCAGTGGTTTCTTCTTCGAGGGAATGACGAACGTTGGTCACCCAAGGAAAGTTTCTGAGAGCGCTTGCCAATTGTTCAGCGATTTGTTCGAGGCTACTAAAATCATCCCCCTGGATGCGAATGCTTACATCGTCATCATGGGATCCAGTGCGTAATCCGCGGATGCCCCGTTGAAACATCCGGATTTTAATACCGGCCAGTGCCAGGGATGTTACTTGCTGTTGCATGCGCCCCATCCACTGTCCGCTGGACATAACACGCTCTCCAAGCGGAGTTAACTGAATCACCATACTGGCACGGTTCGATACTTCACGTTGAGATCGGCCAAACACTGAGCCGCCGACAAGGCTGTACACCATTTCTACGTGAGGATCTGCCTGGATCAGGTCTTCCAGGCGTCGGATTTGTTCATCGAGTTGTTCCACCGGCGCACCGGGGTCACCGGTAACTCGCACAGTGATCAAGCCATCGTCAAATTTGGGGAGGAAAATTTGCGACTTTTGCATCATAAAGTGCAGGGAGAGGCCAAGCCCTGCCAGGAAAAGTAGTACGATGACCACCCGCACTCTCAGGCAATTTTCGAGCGTGGCTACATAGATGTGTTGAAGGAACGTTGTGAAATGAAGGATAGCTTGCCGAATGGATTGCCCGGGGTGATTGGATGCCGTTGATCCAGGGTTGTGGGCCGGTACCTTCGCCGCCAAGGCGGGAACCAGCGTGATGGCGATCACCAGTGAAGCGAGAATCGCGGCAGAAATGGTAAAAATTAACTCTCTGAAGAGCAGGCCGGTAAGGCCGCTGACAAAGAGAAAGGGTAGAACGGCGGCAAGGTTGGTGGTTGTTGATGCAATGATAGCACTACTTACTTCCGTAGACGCAGACTGTGCGGCGACGGACGGTGCTTCCCCCTCCGTTTGATGCCGGTAGATGTTTTCCATCATGACGATGGTGTTATCGACAAGCATGCCGATCCCAAGCGCCAGGCCACCCAGTGTCATAATGTTCAATGTCAGCCCACCAGCCCCCATGAGCACGAAGGTTACCATGATGGCGATGGGAATCGCACTGCCGATGATCAGCGTGCGACGAATGTTTCCCAGGAAAAAATACACCACTGCCATGGCCAGCAGAGCACCGGAAATCGCTGCCTTTGTGGAGTTTTGAAGCGATTGGCGAATGTAAACCGATTGATCCGATACCGGAATAAGCTGCACAGCCTCCGGAAGTAAGTTCTGCTGCTTTAACCAACGTAACTGTTGGAGTACAGCCTCCACAACATCCACCGTATTTGCTGCGGGTTGTTTCTGGATGGATATTTTAACGCCACTGATGCCGTTTGCTCTTATCCTGATACGCTCCTGATCTGCGGTGTCGATGACGGTGGCGACTTCATGCAGATAGATGGGCGTTGCCTGTGTGTTTTGTCTGGTGTTCACGCGAACCTGACCAATTTCAGCCACCGAAGAGAACCGGTTGCTGATCTGACCGGACAATTCCCTGCCGGGTACGCTCAGGCGGCCCACGGGCTCATCGACATTGTGATTCTGTACCGCTGAAATCACGTCTTCCAGTGTGAGCCCTACGGCCTGTAATCGATACTGGTCCGGGAGAATGTGAATCTCCCTGAGTTGGCCGCCGCCCACTTCTACCGCAGCCACGCCAGGCAGGTTCACAAACCAGTTCCGCATTTTGTGGTCAGCCCAGTCCCGCAGTTCCAGGGGGGACCAGAGGGGCGATGTCACCACAAATTCGGTGACAGGAATTTGCGAGGGGTCGAACTTGAAAATAATGGGCGGATTGATCGACTCCGGCAGGAATCGTTTGGCTCGATCCAGGCGGGTACTCGCGTCGCGTAATGCAATGTCGATGTCGGTGCCGAACTGAAACGCAAGATCAACGCTGGTGTTTCCCATGCTCGTTTGCGACTGTACCTGTACCGCATTTTCCGTAATGGCAAGTTGTTCCTCCAATTGCCGCGTGACTTTGTCCTCCATGACGGAAGCGGTGACCCCGGGATCGAGGATGCGTACCCGAATTTCCGGATAGATAATGTGGGGAAGAAGGTCGATAGACAGACGCGCCAGCGAAAAACTGCCCAGTACGATAACCGCAAGGGCAATCATGCTCACCCCGACGGGGTGACGAACGGACCAGGCGGCAATGCCGGATTGGTGCCGCTGTTCGGACACAGCTTGAGTTTTCTGGGTATCAGTCATCGTGTGATACCACTGTTACAGACTTGCCCGCTTTTAAATCCAGAAAGCCACGAGTGATCACACTTTCCCCGGATGACAATCCGCTGACAACTTCGACATGGTCTCCCTGTTGAATGCCGGTTTGAATTGTCCGCCGCTCCGCTTTACCGTTTTCATTAATCATCCAGACGAACAGCGTTTCATCATTTTTTTGTACCGCACGGAAAGGGAGAAATATGGCATTTTCGATACGGAACTCAAACTGCCCCCGAACATACTGGCCGGGGCGCGCTCGTCCGCCGGGATTGCTGAATTGAATATCAACCCGCCCTTGGCGTGTGCGTGCGTCAATTCCCGGATAGATCCGCGCTACCTGACCTTCCACCGTTTGCTTCAGCGCATCAATGTGTAAACTCACAGCCATGCCCACCTGGATGCTGGAAAGCAGGAGTTCCGAGACTTCCATCTCAGTGACCAAAGCATCAAGATTGGCTAGTGTCAGAACATGGGTTTGTTTTTGTGCAACACTGCCGGGTTCTGCGAGACGAGCCATCACGGTGGCATTCAGAGGCGACCGAATCGTCGTAAAGTTTAATCGCGTGCGCAGGACAGCTTCGTCGGATCGGGCGACTGCTAATTCCGTTTCCTTCAAACCAACTTCATCTGCAGGCGCCAGCTGTTTGGCAAAAAGCGTTTTTAATCGCTGTAAGTCCATTTCGACTTGCTGTCTCAATGCGGTCGCTCGCGCTAATTGCGCTTGAAGTAAGGAATCATCAAGCTTGAGCAACACTTCATCTTTACGCACCTGATCTCCTTCGTGATGAGGTAGTTCACGGATTTGTCCCTCCTCCTGCGGATAAATGTCGATGACCGTTTGTGCGCTGATGGTGCCGGAACGCGTGCGTTTCAACGCATGCGTTGTGGGTGTGACAGTATAAACTTCTACCCAATGCGTTTGATATTTTGTGCTTTTTTGCGCTGATTGGCTCTGATTGGAATCGTCGCAGCCTGAAACAGAAAGCAGAAGACCGGCAAGGAGTGCTGTGAAAGGAAAAACACGATGAAGTCTGGCTCGTTGCGGACGTGTGCGGGGCATTCATTTGGCTCCTTGAGTGCGTGCTCCCAATCTATGCCAAGATTTGCCGAATTGCCAGAGGAATGTGTGGTGCAATGGTGCTTGCGGGGCGGGTAATGATGGCCCCGCTGCTTTTATGGTACGTTCAGGTGCAGTACGTTCAGGTTTTTTCGGGTTGAGTGGTTCTGCCCATAATCGGCGTTTTTCTGACTTCGATGGTGTACATCCAGATCAGTGAAACCCAGGTAACGCCATACATCAACATAAAGGCCGAAGAACGCACTGCGGTGAGGTCCAACAATACGCCAAACATCACCGGCAGTATGAATCCTCCGAGCCCCCCGGCGAGCCCCACTATCCCTGAAACAGCACCCATATTGTCGGGATATTCATCCGAGATGTATTTGTAGACTGAGGCTTTACCAAAGGCCATGGCCACGCCGACGATAAACACTAATATGGTGAATACAGTGGGTGACAGGGCAATTTCAAAGGTCTTTGGCCCTTCAACTGTTTTTACCGTAAATTCGGTTTGGGGGTAAGACATGATAAAGAGGCAGATCCAGCAAACCCACATGACCCACCAGGTGACCGAATGCGCGCCGTATTTGTCTGAGAACCAGCCGCCGATGGCGCGCAAAATTCCCCCTGGCAGGGAGAAACAAGCAGCCAACAGCGCGGCGGTTTTGATATCAAAGCCATATTCGCCGATGTAATATTTGGTCATCCACAGCGCGAGAGCCACATAACCGCCAAAGACGAAGGAGTAGTATTGGCAGTATCGCCATACGTTGGGGTCTTTGAGTACCTTCAGCTGATCTCTAAAAGTCACGTTGGAGGCAATACGGTGCTCTTTATTTTCGAAGCTGGTAAACCAGAAGAGAATCGCGGTGACGAGCATGATCACAGCGTAGGTGGTGGGTACCATTTGCCACCCCCAGGCGACCACGATAGACGGCGCGATCAGTTTTGTTAATGCAGCTCCCGCGTTCCCGGCACCAAAGATCCCCATGGCCAACCCCTGGTTCTGTTTGTCGAACCATTTGGCCACGTAAGCAATCCCGACGGAAAAAGAGCCGCCCGCCAAGCCGACAAACAAGCCCAGAACGATGAATTGCCAGAATTCTGTGGCCATGCTGAGGAAATAAATGGGAACGACCGTTGAGAGCATAAGAAGAAACAGCACGATTCGTCCGCCGAATCTATCCGTGAGCATCCCCAGCGGCAGGCGTGTCAACGAACCGGTCAGTACCGGCGTTGCCGCCAGCAGGCCAAACTGCGTTTCATTCAACCCGAGTTGTTCTTTGATTGGAATACCGATGACGGCGAACATCATCCAGATCATGAAACAAACGGTGAAGGAGACCGTGCTGGACGTGAGCACGAGCCCTCTTTTCATGTTGAGACTGGCCATGGGAATCTCCCAGGTAAAGTGAATTTTGTTGGCGAGATGGATCTATTGCCACACCTAAGTGTAGCAGTTAACAGGGCGCGTACTATTGTCTGATAGGTAATTTCAGGTCAATGCTTTCGGGCGGTTCAGAAGAGATACCGCCCAGGGAGTAACAGTTACCCCAACGGTATTATTGAGCTGAAGAGAGCTGAGTGAGGAGCTGAGGTGGTAACGGGTGGGGTTTTTGTTCGGTCACATCCATACATACCCAAATGATGCGCCCTGTGGCATAGCACTTCTCTTCCTCCGGTTTGAATATGCCTAGCTCCCAGGTGAGGCTCGTCGTGCCGACGCGACCGGGTCGCACACCAATGCTCAGTACGTCATCAAACCGAATAGGTCCCAGGTATTCCACTTCGGATTTTACCAATCGAAAATCCAGTTGCAGTGTCGCTACCATCTCATGGTAATCAAACGCGATATGTCGAAGATATTCGTTTAACGCAACGTCGAAATAGGTGAGGTAGTGTGCATTGAAGACGATACCCTGGCCGTCTATTTCTGAATAGCGGACGCGGAGGGATTCGAAAAAAGAAAATTCCTTTTTTTCCATGGTTGTTTTCTATATGGATGATAAATTTAAGCGCAATGAACCAGCGCATAAGTAAAAAAATGTGTTAACCATCATAACCTGTTTGTATAAATCACAGAAGTGTGAGGTGATTTCGTCGAGATAGGTCCAAAAATACTGACGTTAAATGTGCATAGGGATGAGGATCTATGAAAGTAAACCCCTCGGCTGCTTTGATGATCGCCGAGCGCTTTGCTACAGTAAGAGATAGTTGTTTATTCTATCCAAGTTTCATTCAGGCAATAGCCCCGGCCATCCTGAGAGAGCCTTCCCGCCACCTCTCAGATTGACTAAAAAATCGGATTGATATTCTGGCATGAATGCTTTGCGTGGTTACCTGTTTATTTGCCTTACGACCTGCGCGCAAGTTTTGAAGGCAGAACCTCCCCCTGTGCGGTTGGGTTACATCGAGTTTCCCCCGGTGTTTTCTACCAATGAGGCAGGAGAAGCAGAAGGTATGCTGATCGATCTTGCCAGAATGGTGTTACCGCGGGCAGGCTATGAGTGGACCGCCCGTTCATTTCCGGCCAAACGGATGGCGGAAAGCATAGCACGAGGTAACCTGGATCTTTGGATCGGCCTGTCCACATTGCCTGAGTTCACCGGGACCACATTGGTGGGTCCCTCCACGGTAGCCACCATCGAGTTAAACAGTTACTGGCTGGGCGACAAACCACCCGTTCAGTCGAAAGAGGACTTGGAGGGTAAGCGGATCATTACCGTACATGGATTTAGCTATGGCGGCTGGGTGACGTTTATTCAAAGCCCGGCGAGTAAGGTGGTTGAATGCCGTGCGTTTACTCACGAACAAGCGGTTCAAATGCTGAAATATAAGCGCTGTGACTATCTTCTGAATTACACCGGGCCGATGAAGCAGCAATTGGCATCCTCAAACATTGAAAACCTGCGCGTTCACCGTATATCAGCGCTGGAAGCGCGGTTTGTCGTATCAAAACATTATCCTGAGGCAGAAATACTGTTGGAAAAACTGGAAGCCAGTTATGAAACATTAGTTCAAGAAGGATTATGGCCACCCTGAGGGAGAAATTAACAATTGAAGGCGGGAACCTCAATGAAGATAGAGTACGTAAAGAGCCTCGGAACCGATAACCATCGTAAGGTGCCTGACACACCCTTTTACTCAGTCTCAAATCCTGATTTTACGCTGAACTCACCTGTGGGATTGTGTTGCGATCAATACGGAAACCTCTGGATCGCCGATACGGGAAACAACCGCATTGTTATCGCCTCCGGCGATTTGGAAATCGTGAGAAGGGTTTACGGGCAGGCTGGAAGTAAGCCGGGTGAGTTTAATATGCCCTTCAGAATCGTCCACCACCCGGACAAACCATGGATGTATGTGTCCGATTTGGCCAATAAAAGAATTCAGGTGCTTGCCTACGATGATCAGTTGCAAATTGATGTTTTATACGTGTTTGGTAATAGCATCGAAGACCGGCAATTAAATTTGGCAGGGCCAAACGGTTTGGCGTTTTCCGGTAACATGCTTTTTGTTGCGGATGAGTTTTTTGTCAGTCCGGATGGTGGAGGACGGCTGGCGGCATTCAGTGAAACCGGTGAGTTTTCTCACGATATCCGTAAAATTCGTGGCGCGACTGATCCTGGTTTGCTCTGGCCTCAGGGGTTAACTTCAGACGCAGACGGGTACCTTTATGTTGCCAACACCGGCTTTTATAACATTGTAAGATGTGATGCCCAGGGCAATGGCATTCCGTTTTCTGCCACGGGCACGCCTGAAATCGAAGGGCTTGATCTGGTCCGTGGCGTAAGCATGATTGGGGACACCCTCTATGTGCCTGGAGGGCACACCAATCAGGTGCTTCGCTATACCAGAACGGGGCGAAAACGGTCAGCACTGGCCGGCTTCTTTACACCAATTGAGGTGGCTGCTGACAGTACGGGTCAATTGTTGGTCAGTGACCCTGTTCTGGCTGAAGTGAATCGTTATAAACGAGAACCTTTCTCTGCGATACCTCTGGACTCCTTGGGGCCCGTTCGAAACCGGAAAAACCAGTTTCATTTCGTCACCAGTGCGCGTAGTGAGATATTGGATTCGCCGCTTGATTTTTCCGTTACGAAATATGTGAATAGAATCCCAAGATCCTTTGCTGCAGGAGAGTGGATTCGATTTTATTCGGAAAACTTCACCGACGCTTTGGATTGGTATGCACATTGGCTGAAAATCGCGTGGGGAGAAAACAACCAGCTAAAAGGGTGGTTTATTGACGGTGTGAATCGACAGTTGAAGAGTAAACCCGTGCGCTCTGAGAAGGATTTGGAAAATGAAACACTGTTCGGGCTATTACCAGGCGCATTGGGTCTGGCGGCTTATCACCCGCCAAAAAACCAACTGGGCCAACTGGACCCCGGTGCCGTCGTTTTTTTTGTTACCAACTTCTTAAGCGGTGTCGTCAGCTTGTTGAGATACGACTCAACGCTGAATGAATTCCACCAGTTTTACTTCTTTGGGGGTGAAGGTGACACGGCAGAAAACCTCAGCCAGCCTCAAGGTATTTCAGTCAACGATGAAACGGGGGACATTTTTATCGCCGATGCGGGAAATCATCGAATCTCTCATTGGCAAATGACAGAGGAGGGCATACCCAAGTTTAAAGCAATCTATGGCGAACCGGGGCAGGGGCCGGGCCAATTTGCGTCACCTTCGGATGTGAGTTGGTACAATGGCATGCTCTACATTGCTGATCAATTTAATAATCGAATACAGATACTTTCCGAGCAAGGACAATACATGGGCGACTTCGGGCAGGCGGGGTATGGGACAGAAAGCAGTAATTTCCTGCTGCCTACCAGTGTTTCCGTGAATGAAAAGGGGATATTTGTAAACGACCTGGTCAATCGAGCCATCAAAATGTTTGACCATTCAGGTAACTTTATCACAGCGTACAGCGGTTTGGGTGCCATACCTGAGCGTGGTGAACTGTGGATGCCATATTTGATTCATGTGCGTGGTGAAGAGATTCTCGTACCTGATTGTGCAACCAATGCTGTTAATGTGTACAAATTAACAGCTAGCTAATGGGGGAGGTATTTACTTGAACGTAATAGACGCGGCAATGGCAAAACAACATAAAAAACTGCATGACAAAAAAGCAGCACCCCCCGAAGAGGAACATGTCATCCTCTCCGGTTTATATGGCGAGCCGAATTCAGCAGACACCGGCGAGGGTGCAGTTCAGACACAGATTCGACATTGCCATAAAAACCTGCTGAAAAAGCGTTCCCCGCCCGTACGACCCTGACTCATTATTTCGTACGCTGGTTGACCTCCGTGGGGGAACCGATTCTCTGTGTACTATTGAGAGAGCTGGACTACACTGTAAACAGACGTTTATTACCGTGCCGTGTTAGCTATGCTTCTTCGCTTTACCGTTTGGTTAAAAAACATGGGATACACGATTCGTATCCATGCTTTTTTGCAGGCTTGTCTCCTTTCAAGTGTTTGCGTCGCCGATTCTGCGTTCCATTTTTCGGGATTCGCCTCTGTCGGCGTCGGTCGTTACGGGGAGTACAATTCTGAGCCGGTCGACAAATCCAACCTGTTGTACAAAGACTTTGATGATGATTGGAGCTTTCGATCGGATACCCGCATCGGCCTCCAAGGCCTCTACTATTTTAATGACCGATTATCCGCTACGGCTCAAGTGACCTCCAAAGGTTATACCTTTGATCCGGATGTCAGTGACTTTGAGCCTCAAGTATCGTGGCTGTTCGCCAGCTTTCAGATGAACCCTCAACTTAGATTCAGATTGGGCCGAATACGCACCCCGATCTATCTGTTTTCTGAAACCATCGATAGTGGTTACTCTCACGCCTGGGCTAGATTGCCAACGGATATGTATTCTCCGGTACAAAGCTCGCTGGGTAAAATTGAGGGACTGGATGTTTTATGGCTGCAAAACCTGGGTGATGCCGACATCGAAATTCAATCTTTTGTGGGTACTACCGAAGGCAGGGTGATTGCCATTGATTTGGACCACGAATGGGTGCTCGGAACCAATGTTACTTATCGGTTGAATACGTTGAAACTAAGATACGGTGTGACCTTTGCGAAATCGGATGTCACAATCAGCAGCTTCAAACCGCTGACCGATGGATACACCCAGTTGGCGGCAGCATTGCAAGCACCAGTTTTGATCGATATTGCCGAATCACACGCTACTCGGGGGACGTGGTTTCAGTATCACAGCCTCGGTGCGCAGTGGGATTACAATGCCTGGACTCTCGTCTCCGAGGCGTATGCGTCTCTTGGTACAGATAAAGATGTGTCTTCAGACACCTATGGCGCTTACTTTTCATTGATTTATCAAATTAATCAATTTTCTCCCTATTTTACACTCAGCTATAACCACAACACGTTTGCTGATGAGATTGAAAACCTGATCATTCGCAGTGAATTAGAGATACCGACCGGAGCGGTTCCCCTGCTCGATACCCTTCGACAAGTGGATTTGAGCCTGGTTCAAGGTTTCTCTGAGGTGCGCCATGCATTTATTGTCGGGAGCCGGATTGATCTTCATTCCCAGATTGCTTTGAAGCTCGAAGCACAGTTCATTGATATTGATAACAAGGGGCCCCAAACCACAACCTTGCCCTTGGCGGACAAACATTATTTAACCAGCATTATATTGGATGTCGTATTTTGAGTGGTCTTGTATTTACAAGCCGTGGTCAGGCTGCACAATTTACATTTCGTAAATTAGCGGGAATTCTGATCGTTGCCATGGCGTCAACACTGACTTTCAGCGGTAAGGGTCACGCTGAACTGGTTGTTGTCGTCAATAGTCAGCTGCCGGTAGATAACCTGACTCAACATGAAGTTGCGCAGATCTTTTTAGGCAGGCTCAGATTATTTCCTGGCACCCGAACTCGACCGATTCTGCTGGATAGCAAATTCGATTCTGCGCCATACCGTCAGTTTTACCAAAAACTTGTGAGGCTGAGCCCATTAAAAATCAAACGATACCGAACGTCATATATGTTTGGCGGGAGGGGAAGCCTGCCGACCGAACTGAGCGATGAAAAAGCAATTTTGGAGTATATCCAAAACAACCCATCTGCAATTGGGTATCTACACAGAGACACGGTGGAAGGGAGAAGGCAAGATAGCGTCGATCATCGCGCTGAAGGCTCTTTAACTCCGGCTGAAGGCTTCTTAATTCCGGCTGAAGGCTCGTTAAAACCAGCAGAAGGCTCCATAAAAATAGTCTACCAGTTGCCGTAATTCAGGGTGTGTTGATGTTCAGAGGAATCAGAAGCAAGCTACTTTTTAGCATGGGGCTGATTGTTCTATTGGTATTTTCTATTCTGACGTATTTTTATCTCACCTCCCAATTTTCAATCATTCGCACTGAGCTTGAGAGTCGTAAGCAGGTGATGATCGCGAATCTCGAAGACCAGTCCCTGATACTGTCCAAATCCATTCAGACACAAGCTGAAGCTGATGTCGCGGACAAAGAACTATTTAAATTAATGCAAAAGGTTGATTTGCTTATCGCGAACAATCATTGGCTGACTTACGCTATTTTGCACGACGAGTCGGGGCTCGTGTATTTAAACACGCTTCGCCCCGAACTTGAGCAACTGACCTTAGAGCAAACCAAAACGACACCACCTGGAAAAAGTGTTGACCCTGTTACCCAAATCAGCGTGGTTCATGCGACAAACGAAAAGGGTGAAGGTTTTATTGAATACCATATTCCGATACACGATCAGCGGGATGAATTTTACTATCTTCGCCAGCTAAGCGGGGAACAAGTTCAGTCCGTCCAGGACAAAGATGTGAGGCCCTGGGGGAAAATTATACTTGGCTTTACGACTCAAAGGCTTCAGAAGGATCTGGCAGAGTCTCAGGCTTATTATGCGAGTAAAACGGAAGATGTCGTGATTAAAACATTTTTCATGGCCTTGATTACGTTGACTGTCACTTATGCGGTGATATCGCCTCTATCACGGCGTTTAACGGACCCTATTGTCGCGCTGACACACCAGTCGGAACAAATCGCAAAAGGTAACTTTGCACATCAGTCGAACACAAATCAGGCATTAAACAAGATTTACGCTTCCGATGAGATTGGCATGTTGACCAAACGATTTTATTCCATGGCCGAAAACTTAAGGGAAAGCTATGGACGTTTGGCAGAATATAACGAAACCCTTGAGAAGATGGTCGAGGATCGAACAAAAGAACTAAAGATCAACAACGATGAGTTGCAACGCACACTATCAGATCTCGAAGAGAGCCAACAACAACTTATTCACGCAGAAAAAATGGCAGCCCTCGGCCAACTCATTGCAGGTATTGCTCACGAAATAAACACCCCTCTGGGGGCAATACAAGCGACGGTAGGTAACACGTCAAAATCCGTCACCAAAGTGATTGATAATTTGCCGGCATTCCTGGCCAGCACTACAGGTGCGGATATTGCCTACCTGAAAAGCTTTTTTTCAGAAAAGTTTTTAAATAGAAACCTCACTTCAAGGGAAAAAAGAGCGGAGCGAAGAGCCATTACCCGCTATTTTCAGGAACGAAATGTCGATCATGCTGAACAGATTGCCGATATGTTAGTCGATATGGGCATCGAAGAAAAAGATACGGAAATTCTCGAACTGCTGATAAAAATGGGCGTAAAATCATATCAATATATTGAGTTCGCCTATCAAATTTCATCGATCACTCGCAATAATGTAAACGTTCAAAGCGCCATAACGCGCGCTTCAAAAATAGTATTTGCGCTTAAACACTATACCCACAGCAATTCAACCGGAACCAAAATCGTTACTGATATCAACGACGGAATCAAAACTGTTCTGGTGCTTTATCACAGTACGCTCAAGCAGAGTTGCGAAGTAGAGGAGAATTTTCAGGAATTACCTCGTATTGCCTGTTATCCAGATGAGCTTAACCAGGTTTGGACGAATCTGATTCACAATGCAGTTCAATCCATGAGCACAGGCGGTAAACTCATTGTTCAAACTGAAAGAATTGACGATAAGCTTGTCGTTCGTATTCAGGACAATGGCGAAGGCATTCCCGCGGACGTGCTACCCAGGATTTTTGATCGTTTCTTCACGACCAAACCGGCAGGAGAGGGGAGTGGCATGGGGCTCGATATTTGCCAACGAATCGTAGCCAAACACAATGGAACTATCGATGTAGAGAGTGAACCGGGTCGCACGGTGTTTACGGTCTCTCTTCCTATTCAGGTAGAGTAATTCAGAAAAACTTGGCGGAGAGGGGGGGAGCAGGTCAAAGAAAGCATCGCTTTCGCCTGCGAAACGAACTCAATGAATCATTGAGTTCCGGACGCTTGCGACCGAACGCCAGAAAGCAAAAAGCCCAGCGTTATGCTGGGCTTTTCATCAAAAAAACTTGGCGGAGAGGGAGGGATTCGAACCCTCGATACCTTGCGGTATACACACTTTCCAGGCGTGCTCCTTCGGCCACTCGGACACCTCTCCGTTGAGGGGCGCTACTCTAATATAACTCCTGGCCAAAAGCAACCACTCTCTGCCAATTGAAAACTCAATTACCCGCATTGATCAAAATGGGTTCAATTTATACCCGTTGTGTTGATTCCTGGGTCGTTGTGTAGCGTTCAATCATCTGTATGAGCCGTTCTTTCGTCACCGGTTTGGTGATGTAGGCATCCATGCCAGCCTCAAGACAGCGCTCTTCAACGCCGGGCAGGGCATCAGCAGTGAGGGCAATAATCGGTGTTCGGGGATTGCGCTGATCCTGTTCGTGCTTGCGTATTCTGCGAGTGGCTTCATAACCGTCCATAACCGGCATCTGGCAATCCATAAAAATCACATCATACATATCCGATTGATGCAGGTTGACCGCCTGCTTGCCGTTGCTCGCAATGTCGCATTCCATGTTTAACTTTGCTAACAACGCCTGAGCCACTTTCTGGCTCACAGGATTATCTTCGACCAGCAGAATTTTTGCTGCGGGATGATCAATGACCGGCGCTTTGGAGACCACCTGTGCAGTGACAGTTCGGTATGGGAACGTCAGGTTCAAAACGAAACGTACCCCGCCAAAATTGGACTGGCTTACGCTGAACGTCCCGCCTAACAACATCACCAGTTTATTGATGTTGATGAGCCTGAGAATGAAGGGGCCAAAACGGTTATCCCCTTTCAGGGAAAACGATTTCACGGGGTCGAGCACGTGTTTAAACTGTGAATCCGGGATCGTGGTTCCGGAATCATCAATCGCTACCTCCATTTGGAGGTGATTACTCACGGTCATGGTCGTCGAAATCCGCACTTCGCCATGTTCAGTGTGAGTTACGGCATTTTTCAGCAGATCATATAAAATCTGTTTAATCCGCGAATCATCGGCGTACGCCAGAATGGGTTCTTTGTCCCCCTGTACCGAAATCGCATACTTCAGGCCCTTGGCGTTGGCTTCATCAGTAAAGAGCAGGTAAATGGATTTGATTACATCTGGCAGGGAAACATGTCGGGGCTCGATGTGCAGCGCACCATTTTCCAGGTTAATAAAGTCCCGAATCTGGTCAGTCACCGTCATTAACTTTTCAGTAGAGGTTTTGGCGATGTTGACATATTCCGCTTCCATGGTTGGCTCAGGGTTATCGCTCAATAATTGCAACATGCCATACACCCCGTTTAACGGGCTGCGCAGTTCATGGGTGATACGCTCCAGAAACAATCCCTGAGTAGCAATGCGCTCCACCAGAGTTTGTTGTGTTTCACTGGAATGCTGTGTTCCATACTGAATCTGTGCATTTTTGGACGCCAAATCGCCCACCATTTTCGTAAACGCTTCCTGCAGGGAATCCAGCTCTTCGATTTCGGTAGCTATCGGTGTGAATGGCGTGTTATTTCCTTCCCTGTTTGACCACTGCTTTATGTGCTCAATCGGTTCGAGTACGCGCCCCTCAATAAAACGGCTTGCCATCCAGGCGATAAGCATGATCACGGCAAAAACGACCAGCAGGGAGGAGTTAAAAAATTGTGCCAGAGATTTCCCTTGTTCCTCTAATCCGATTTCCAGTCGGCCCAGGATAAAGTCAGACTCATCGAGCTTTACGTCGCGTTTGAAGGTGTTTGAACTGCCATGGTTGGAAGGCATCACCTCGGATTTCATAAGGTTGCTTTTATGCAGATAGCCTGTTTTGCTGTCGTCCCGGTTAAAGACAAACAGTTCAGTGTCTTGCGCGTCCAGAACGCGCAGCTGGCTGATTCGTTGATCTTCAATGAATCCTTCCAACTGCCTGCCCAGGCTGTCCTGGTCTTTGGTATAGAGTTGCGTCTCAATGGCAGGCGCGATTTGTTTCGTCAATGTGACCGCAGTTTTGAAATAGTTGGATGCGGTAGGTGAAGCGTCATAGAACGTAAACAATGAAAAAAGAAAAGAGAGTATTACCAACGGGGCCACTCCATACGCAAGATAGAGTGACTGGACAGTCCAAGTCCGCTTCGTAGCCATGGCGATGAGTCCTGAAAAAGCTTCCAAGCAAGAGTAGAATCGTTCTAACTTAAAGCCTAACGGCAAATTGTGCTTATACAAGCGCCAGGCTTTCGATTCTTAGTCTTTTTTGCCCTAACAAAAGAGGGTTTTGGTTATAAGGCGGTTTTGGCGTTAAAAAATGACGGTCGAAAAGCACAAAGCGCGCGCCATTGGGCGTCGGAAATATCGCCAAACATTTCCGTCTGACTGGGGCTCAGATCATTTACCGTGTTTTGCAGCTGCTCCAGGTTTTCCAGGGCAATGTCAAGGTCGGCGGAAGATTCATCGAGTAGTTGCCAGACTTTATTCACCGTGGTCTGAATTTTGGGCGTGTAGCCGGTACCAATGGTCACCATCCAGAGATCCATCCCCAATTGCGATTTGCGCCAGTGGGTCACTTTCGCATTTTCTCGTACTTCCAGCGCTTCGAGTTTCTGGTCCAGTGCATTTTTCTCCTGCTGCATTTTCGTCTGGATGGCTTGCATGAGTTCAAAAATAAGCCCAATGCGTTCCTTACTCATTTTCTCGGTGTAATTAAGGGCCTTTGAAAGCTGGGCAGAGCGGTCAATGACACGGTTTCGATACACCGCTGACATGGCGAGAATCATCGCCCGGGTGACGCGGTCATTTTCAGACAATACTTTGAGCAGATTTTCTGATTTCTCAATGAGATCCTTTACCCGTTTGCGGTGTCTTAACCATTTGAAGATGATATCGTTCAATGCCTTCATAGTGCCGTCGCGTGCCTGTGCGTATTTAAGTAAACAACTGTAAGCTAACACAAAAATTTAGTATGTGCCGCCAAATTTCATACGAATTCTTTCCCGTTGGAAAAAGTTAATAAACTCATTGAACTTCGTATCCGGCTTTTGTTATGATGCGCGCTCGCTTGTTATGGTGACTTTCGTCGGTTTCCTCGCAACGTGAACACGTGAACCCGGTCAGGCCCGGAAGGGAGCAGCCGCAACGTTGGATCGTGTGCCGAGAACTGGCTGGCGGAAGTCGCCACCTCTCTTGCTATGTCATCCTCTCTGATCTTACACTGTTTCTTGTGCTGTTTTCTTACGTTGAATACCGTTAAATTACTTGTCTGATGCTCTATCGATTGTGTTAGTATTTGGCATCTTTAGTCACAGTTGGTGCGGTATCCGCTATTTATGAGTTATCAGGTCCTGGCCAGGAAATGGCGCCCAAAATCATTCAAAGAGATGGTGGGCCAAGAGCACGTTCTCAAAGCGTTGATTCATTCGCTGGATAGCCAAAGACTCCACCACGCCTACCTGTTTACCGGCACGCGCGGTGTGGGAAAAACAACACTGGGTCGAATCCTTGCGCGTTGTCTCAACTGTGAAACCGGCGTTTCCTCCGAGCCCTGTGGCACCTGCAGCAGCTGTAATGAAATCAGCGAAGGCCGATTTGTTGATTTGATCGAGATAGATGCCGCTTCCCGAACCAAAGTGGAAGATATGCGGGAGCTGTTGGAAAACGTACAATATGCCCCGACACGCGCGCGGTTCAAAGTCTATTTGATCGACGAAGTTCACATGCTCACAACCCAGAGCTTCAATGCCTTGTTGAAAACGCTGGAAGAGCCCCCGGAACATGTAAAATTCCTGTTTGCTACCACCGACCCACAAAAACTCCCGGTCACCATTTTATCGCGTTGCCTGCAATTTAATTTGAAGAATATGCCGGCGGAGAAAATTGTCTCGCACCTGTCGTTCGTTCTATCTGAAGAGCAGATTGAATATACTACCGGCGCACTGTGGTTGCTCGCCAGGGCCGCCGAAGGCAGTATGCGGGATGCGTTGAGCCTGACGGATCAAGCCATTTCTTTTTGTCACAGCGCGTTGCATGAAGCTCAGGTCAGTGAGATGTTGGGGACGGTTGATCACGGTCAGACGCTTCGTTTGATCGAGACGCTCTCCACATTGAATCCGCGAAATTTATTGATGCAGATTAACGATATTGTGCAATATTCTCCGGATTACAAAGAGTTACTGGCCAATATTATTGATGTGTTGCATCGCGTGGCGCTGGAGCAAATGGTGCCCGGTATCACCGAGAATCATTTGGGAGATCAGGAAGAAATCGTTCGTCTGGCGCAAGCGCTCCTCGTTGAAGATGTGCAACTCTGGTATCAGATAGCGCTGATGGGGCGCAAGGATTTGGACTTGTGTCCGGACCGGAAAGCAGGTTTTGAAATGGTGCTCTTACGCATGCTTGCTTTCAAGCCCAACGTTGATTCTGCTGAAGACTTGGGTGAGCGTCCGCCCTTACCGGCGCAAGAGCCCGTAACTGAAGAGTCTCCAAGTACGGTTCAGGAAGAGCAAAAAAAAAATTCTGAAACCCTGAAGTCGCCTGAAGACGTTTCCCAAGAGCCGGTGCAAGTTTCTGAGTCCACCCTCCATTCTGACGATAGTTCGGCTGTTGCATCAGCGTTGGCGACGACACACCCGGCCTTTGAATCGATTCCTCATGATTATCCTGATATGCCTGAGGATGCCGATGATTTCGCTGATGAGACCCCGTCAGTTAATCTTCCATCGCCTCCTGCAGTTGCAGAGCCGAAATTAGCCGTGGCCGAAGAAAAAACGGAAAATGTTGATAGTCTGCAGGCCGTTCAGCCGTCACCAGACCAAAACGATGTGACCGAAAGCCCTTTTTTCTGGGGGGAGGACTACCGCAATCTCGGACTGGCTGGCATGACGTTGAATTTGGCATCAAATTGTGCCTGGGTGCAAAGTTCGCCTGCCGTAATTGAGCTACAGGTCGATCCTGTCACCGCCCGTTTACTGACGGATAATCACAAGAAAAATATTCGTGAAGCGATATTGAGCCAGGGTACACTGCCTCAGGAAATCGAAGATGTTGTGTTTCGCGAATGTGTTCCCGAGGTTGAAACGCCTGCAAAGCGGAGAGAGCGGCTGAAAGAGGAGAGGCGGTTACAAGCGGTGGATGTCATTTATGCCGACCCGATTGTACAGAGCCTGGTTCAGCAATTTGAAGGAACCGTGGTTGAGTCTTCCATCGAGCCCATAGATTGAGCGAAATGTGTGTCTACACGCAGATAATGGTACACTTTCAGTAATGAATCTCCACGTAAAGAGAGTAGGTTTGGTATGTTTGAAGGTTTGAATATGGGCGACTTGATGAAACAAGCCCAGAAATTGCAGGAACAATTTCAAAAAACTCAGGAAGAGTTGGCGAATGCGGAGGTGGTTGGAGAAGCCGGCGCTGGTTTGGTTCAGGTCATCATGAATGGTCGGCATGACGTTAAAAAAGTGACGATTGACCCTGCTGTGCTGTCGGAAGAGAAGGAAATGCTGGAAGATTTGCTGGCGGCGGCTGTTAATGACGCCGTACGTAAAATTGAATCGGCGAATAAAGACAAGATTTCCGGATTTACCCAAGGGTTCAACATGCCTCCGGGCTTTAACCCTGCTAACTTTAAGTAGCGGGCGGTCCATTTGAGCTTTTCCCCATTGATCAATCAATTGGTTGATGCCCTCAGTTGTTTGCCCGGCGTAGGAAAAAAAACCGCATTAAGGATGGCTTTCCACCTGTTGGAGCGTGACCGTCCTGGTGGGTTAACGTTATCAGACGCGTTACAGCAGGCAATGAAAGAAATCAAACGTTGTCAGCAATGTCGGACCTTTACCGAATCCGAGTTGTGCTCGGTGTGTGCGAATCCCCGACGGGACGCCTCCGTGATCTGTGTGGTGGAGTCGCCCACCGACATGCAAGCGATTGAAAACCTCGGGGCATACCGGGGAATTTATTTCGTTCTCTTGGGGCGTCTGTCACCCATCGAAGGCCTGGGGCCGGATGAAATTGGCATACCCGAGCTGGCAAAGCTTGTTCGCAGTACGGCCTGCACTGAGGTGGTTGTTGCGACCAATCCGACGATGGAAGGGGAAGCCACCGCACATTATATCGCAGACATCTTCGAGAACGATGCGCTCACGGTGACGCGTCTGGCCCATGGTATGCCAACGGGTGGCGAGCTGGGTTATCTGGACGGCGCCACTCTGAGTTATGCTTTCAGCGGCAGGAAACCCTTTAAATGAGTCAGCACAGTGAATACATTACGCAGCAACACCAGCTGGATGATGCCTTGGCTTTTTGTGAAGGCTATGAACTGATCGGCCTCGACACAGAGTTTGTTCGAACAGATACGTTTTACTCAAATCCTGGCCTGGTTCAAATCGCGGCAGGACATCGAATTTTTCTGATTGACCCGACAGTTAATATGAACTGGGATGGTCTGAAAGCCATTTTACTGACCACACGCGTGAAAAAAGTAATGCATGCGATTGGTGAGGATATAGACCTGTTTCATCATTGGCTGAATATCACACCCGTCCATATCTTCGATACTCAAACAGCCGCAGGCCTTCTGGGAATTGGTCAGTCGCTGGGATTTGCCAATCTGTGTCAAACGCTGCTCGGGGTTCAGTTGGATAAATCTGAAACGCGATCGGACTGGACCGCACGACCGCTTTCTGATGAGCAAATGAACTATGCGGCGAATGATGTCGCCTATTTGATGCAGCTCTACCCAAAACTGCACAATGAATTGATAGCCCAATCACTGAATGGTATCGTGGAAGAAGAGTGCGCCCGCATCATCGAGGGTATTTGTGCGCCTTCCGATCCGGCGATGTACTATCTGAAACTTCGTGGAGCCTGGAAGCTGCCGGTCTCGAAACAGCGAAAGATTCAAAGCCTTTGCAGCTGGCGCGAAGAAACGGCGATGGCGGAGAATCGCCCGCGCACACGCATTCTGCCGGACAAAATGGTGCAGCCTGTCGTTGAGAGTAATCCCGGTACTGTTGCTGAGTTGTTTACGGTAAAAGGGCTGGCGCCCCGGTTAATTAAAACGTATGGGGCACAGATTGTTCAGCGGCTGAAGGATGAGGATTCGAATCAAGCTTTTCAGCGCATCATGCCACCGCTGACACCACAGCAGCAAACTCTCCACAAGGCGTTGAAAAAAAGTATTCGTTCGGCAGCACAACAGCACGGCTTGCCTGTCGAGATGCTGAGTAACAATAAAGTACTTGAAGAGCTGGTGTCAGTGTCGTGCAAACAAAACAATTTGTTCGTGCCGGACTTTTACGCGGGGTGGCGTTGGTCACGCGTGGGTACCGGCATTACAACATTAGTCGCTGAATTTAATTCAACGCAAAACCAGGACAACGATTCAGAGGCAACAGTATCATGACCCACCGTTTGATTTGCTCGGTTTATAAAAGCAGCAAAAAAGCAGGGATGTTTTTATATGTGGACAAAAAAGCCGGGCTGGAGGCGATTCCCGAAGCGCTGAATCAGGTGTTCGGCAAACCTGTACATGTCATGGATTTGTTGCTGGATGCCAGTAAAACGCTGGCTAAAATTTCCGGGGAAGAGTTACTCGCTGCAATTCAAGACAAAGGATTTTATCTCCAAATGCCTGACGTAGAGGAAAGCTTGCTCGTGGAACATCGAAAAGGATTGGGATTAGATCCGGTGGTGAACAAGAACAGTTATTCCTGAGCTGTGCCTCTTAAGAAGTACGAAGTGAGAAGTACAAGTTGAGAAGTGCAACTAAAAAAGAGCAATTTGAGAAGTGCTATTTGAAAAGTTCTCGGGGATAGCGGATATGTCAGCCGACAAAGTAAAACCCTTCTGGGAGCGAAAGCGACTGGACGAAATGTCATCGGAAGAGTGGGAGTCGTTGTGTGACGGGTGCGCGCGATGCTGCCTGCAAAAACTCGAAGACGAAGATGATGGCGAGGTGTATTACACCGATATCGTCTGTAAATATTTGGATGAAGGCAAATGCCAATGTACGGTTTACCAGGAGCGACACGAACTTGTGCCTCAGTGCATTTGGCTTAAACCGTCTGATCTTGAGCACATTGAATGGCTGCCAACAACCTGTGCTTACCGGGTGCTCTATGAAGGTCGCCCTCTGCCGGAATGGCATCCGTTGATCACTGGTACTCGTGACAGCGTTCATGAAGCGCAGATCAGTGTGCGTGGTAAGGTCGTGTTTGAAAATGAGGTGCCTGAAGAGGATTGGGAAGACCATATCATTATTGGTATCAAATAGCGCCTCTCGTTGGACTTGAGTTTAGGAAAAAATCAAATGGATGATGTTTTGGCATGGGTCACCACGGAAAACCAATATCTGCTCGCGTGGATCGTTTATTTGTTTTCAGCGACCGGATTCTCACTGGTCTTTTTTCGCCTTACACGAAAACTCCCGTTTCTTGCTTTAAGGCGTTTTATTCAGTGGTCATTGGTGGTTGTGCTGTACACGCCGGTATACACGAATGCCCAGGAAAACTGGATGGTACCGGCGTTTCTTGTCGGTAGTTACGAGTATGTGCTCGGCAATATCGATGTGGCAGAAAAGGCCGGCTTTTCTCTATTAATCGGTATTGTTATTGTGCTGCTTGTGGTAAAACTGGAATTTGTTCTGAGAAAGCTCTTTCACCTTCAAGCCGATTAGTCGGCCTCTTACTGCGTCGACATACATCAAATAAACGCATATAAATCAATTCATAACAGTTAGATCTTCAAGCATCACCTCTGGAACCGCGTTGTAGTTATTGTAAAAACTGCTATAAATAGTATAGGGGCAACCACCACCTGGTGGTTTTTCATGCGCGTGTTTTGGATTGTTTTATGGTTAGGGTGAAAACAGGATTGGTGCTTGCTCGACATCTGGTGTTGGGACTTGTGTTTCTCGTGGGGCTGTCTGGCATTGCCGGCGCTGAGGAACAAAAAGATGTTCGGGTGCTGATCGATATCTCGGGCAGCATGAAAAAAAATGATCCCAACAATCTGCGTATTCCAGCCGTCAACTTGCTCACAGAACTCGTGCCCGAGGGAAGCAAAGCGGGCGTTTGGACATTTGGCCAGTATGTGAATATGCTTATCAAGCATGACACGGTAGATAAAGCCTGGCGTCAAATGGCAAAGCGTGAAGCCAAAAAAATCAACTCTGTCGCACTTTTCACAAACATTGGCAGCGTATTGGCCAAATCCAGCAATGATTTTGCACGTTCTGATGATTTCAAAAACAGTCACTTTATTTTATTGACTGATGGCATGGTCGATATCGACCGTGATCCAGAGAAAAACTACGACGAACGCAATCGTATCCTGAGTGATATTGTAAAGTCCTTTAAAGAAAAAGGCGCAACGATACACACGATCGCCCTGTCCAAGAATGCGGACGCTTCCTTTCTTGATCAGCTGTCTGTTCAGACGGGGGGTACCTCGGAAACCGCCGAAACCTCCGAAGATTTAACGCGCATATTTGCCCGGGTATTCGATCAGGCCGTACCGGCCGAGCAAGTCCCCCTGGAAGGGAATAAGTTTGATATTGACTCCAGCGTGGAAGAACTCACCGCGTTGATTTTCAGAAAACCGGGTAGTCGTGAAACCCGCCTGCAAGCACCGACGAATGATGTTTACGACGCAAATAATCGCCCCGATTATGTCAACTGGTATCGGGAAGGTGGTTATGACTTGATCACCGTGAAGCGCCCCTATGAGGGTACCTGGACAATCGATGCGGATTTGCTGCCAGACAGTCGAGTTACGGTCGTCAGTAATCTACAGCTCAAAGTAGATAAACTGCCCATTAACTTTTTCGCGGGCGACATTCTAAACGTGGCAGCATTTTTTGAGGAAGAAGGGAAAAAGCTCACAAATCCCGATTTCCTGAAATTGTTGGATGTCGACCTGAGTATTACGCGTGAAGATGGTAAATCAGGAACCAAGCGGCTTTCGGAAGGTCCGCCCCCGGCGGATGGCGTTTTTCAGGACCAAATCAGTAAACTGAGCAAAGTGGGGCAGTACGAAGTCTCCATTCTGGTTGATGGTAAAACGTTTAAGCGCAAGAATCGGCAGATCATTAATCTGCGATCTCCGTTAAATGTTGAGTTGAATGTAGCTCCCCCAATCACCTCGGAAGGTGGGCAGCCCACAGAAAGTTATCTGCTCTCAATTTCGCCGTTGAGCGATGATATCGACCTAAAAAATACCCGAATTGCTGCGCGCATTACTGCTCCCGATGGTAGTAACGAAATTAAAACCATTGAGTTGAATGCTTCAGAGACCGCATGGACGCAACCTATTCTGCCGACAAAGGGGGATGGTACCTACCGGGTTGATCTTAAAGTGAAAGGGGTGAAGGCGGACGGCGATGATTTTCAGTTTGCGCCGCGATCGTTTGATGCGGTCTTCCCGATCGATCCTTCTGCGGGTAAGTTCGCGAGTATTCCTGAGCCACCGCAGGAAGAGCCCAAAGAGGAGCCAGCGCCTGAGCCTGTGGAAGAAGCACCTCCGGAAACGCTACCACAACCGGATCCAGAAGCAGTGGTCCCGCCTCCCATAGAAATACCGGAAACGCTTGAGCAGGAAGAGGTGCCTGAGCCTGAAGAAGACAATACCATGATGTATGTCGCGGCGGGTATTGGTACAACAGCGGTATTACTTCTGGCAGGGCTTGGGGCTTGGTTACTGAAGAGGAAGAAAAAAGAAAAAGAGGCTGCGGAAGAAGATGAGCTGATGGGGTTGGGCGATATGGAAATTGATGATACGCCTATTTCCGATGCGCCCGTGGATGAGCCGCCCATGGATGAACCTTCGATTCCGGACCCCATCGAGGAAACGCTGGATCTGGATGACGAACTTGACTTTGTCGAAGAGGAACCTGAGGAAGAAATTCCCCAGCTCAATGAGCCGGAACCGGAACCTGAGCCAGAACCCGAGCCAGAGCCTGAGCCGGAAGAGCCCGAAACAACTGCTGAGGAGCTGGATGCAATTTTGGGCGATCTCGTCGACTCTGATGAGGATGAAGTTGTGGATGGGAAAACTGCAGATGATATTGTCGATGAAATTCTGGCAGAGAATGATACGGAGGAAGAGCCTGAGGAAGAAGAGGATGACGAAGAGGAATTTAACCTCGAAGACTTTGATATCTCAGATACTGATGACTTGCCGGAAGATGATAAGAAATAGGAAGATAAGCGCGAGCCTATCTTCCTGAACAATCCATTACTGGCTCATTTCCTGGTCAGAGAATACGCCCTCAAACAACGGGCTGGAAAGGTAGCGCTCGGCAGAGTCCGGGAGAATTACCACAATGGTTTTATCTTTGAATTCAGGCAGAGCTGCCAGTCTCGCCGCTGCGCACACTGCCGCGCCGCAGGATATACCGGCGAGAATGCCTTCTTCCTTCATGAGTCGATGAGCAAACTCCATGGCGTCTTCGTTGGTCACTTGCTCCACACGATCGACCATACTCAGATCGAGGTTATTGGGAATAAAGCCAGCGCCAATACCCTGGATCTTGTGGGGTGAAGGTTGCAGCGCTTCACCGTTCATCTGCTGCGTTATCACAGGGGAGGCGGTTGGCTCAACGGCAACGGAAACAATGGCTTTGCCTTGTGTATTTTTAATGTAGCGAGAAACACCGGTAATGGTCCCACCGGTGCCCACGCCAGACACCAGTACGTCTATGGCTCCGTCGGTATCGTTCCATATCTCCGGTCCGGTGGTTTTTTCATGAATCTCGGGGTTGGCCGGGTTTTCAAACTGTTGAAGAATCAAGTGCGTCTCGGGATTTTGCTCAACAAGCTCGTTGGCTTTATCTATCGCTCCTTTCATTCCTTTGGCGGGTTCGGTGAGAATCAATTCCGCACCTAATGCTTTCATGAGTTTCCTTCTCTCCAGGCTCATGGACGCTGGCATGGTGAGAACAAGGTTATACCCACGAGAGGCGCAAACAAAGGCCAGTGCAATGCCGGTATTGCCACTGGTCGGCTCCACAAGAGTCATTCCCGGCTTCAGCGCACCTCGTTTTTCCGCATCCCAGATCATATTGGCACCGATACGGCACTTCACTGAATAAGCAGGATTTCGGCCTTCGATTTTCGCAAAAACATTGCCTGAGGTAATGCGATTGAGTTTTACGAGTGGCGTATTGCCAATGGATTCCGAATTATCGTTATACAGATTACTCATGAGTTGATTTCCTTGAGAATTTTGGGTTGTAGCCCCTAAGAATTCGTTAGCATAGCACAGGGATCGGCCAGATTGCCCTCCCAAATGGACGCTTTGGCCATTGCTGCGGATTTTTTTACCGTAATATAATTTGAACCTGAAGCACTCGAATTTTTGAACAGGAACAGAGCTCCATGAATTTTACAGGTACAGAAAACTACGTTGCGACCGATGATTTACAAATGGCTGTCAATGCAGCAATTCATTTGAAGCGTCCCCTCCTGATCAAAGGAGAGCCTGGCACCGGAAAAACCATGCTGGCAGAAGAAATGGCGAAGGCATTGGACATGCCGCTTATCAGTTGGCACATCAAATCCACCACCAAGGCTCAGCAAGGTTTGTACGAATATGATGCCGTTTCCCGATTGCGGGATTCCCAGCTGGGCGATGACAAAGTGCATGATATCAGCAACTACATTGTTAAAGGAAAGTTGTGGGAAGCGTTTACCTCTGAGAAACAAGCGATTTTGCTCATTGATGAAATTGATAAAGCCGACATCGAATTTCCAAACGATTTGCTCCTGGAGCTGGATAAGATGGAGTTCTATGTTTATGAAACCAAAGAGCGAGTTGTAGCAGAGCAACGCCCCATCGTCGTTATTACCAGTAACAATGAAAAAGAATTGCCTGATGCCTTCCTGAGGCGCTGTTTTTTCCATTACATCAACTTCCCGGATGAGCAAACCATGCAGGAAATTGTGGATGTGCATTTTCCGAATATTAAAAAAGAGTTGGTGAAAGATGCTTTGGAAATATTCTTTGACGTGCGTAAGGTGCCAGGCTTGAAGAAAAAGCCCTCCACCTCGGAGCTGATTGATTGGTTGAAACTGTTGATGGCAGATGAACTGTCTTCAAAAATATTGCAGGAGCATGATACGGCGCAAGCGATTCCTCCCTTATACGGTGCACTGGTGAAGAATGAGCAGGATGTGTCGTTGTTACAGCGTCTGGCATTCATGAGTCGTCGACGATCATAAGCGATTATTGTCGACCGCATACGAACTTACAGGTAAACCGACATGCTGATAGATTTTTTTCTTGAGGTTCGGCGTGCCAGAGTGCCCGCCAGCTTAAAAGAGTTTCTGGATTTAATCGAAGCGTTACAACACCGCTTTGCATTCGCGAACATCGATGAGTTTTATTACCTGGCCCGGTTGTGTCTGGTGAAAGATGAGCGTCATTTCGACAAGTTTGATCGTGCCTTTGGCAAGTATTTCAAAGGAATTGAATCGCTGGACATGATGCTGGAGGCGGCGATTCCGGATGAATGGTTGCGCGCAGAATTCGAGCGACAGTTGTCGGAGGAAGATAAGGCAAAAATTGAATCGCTGGGCGGTTTGGATGAGTTGATCGAAACGTTCAAAAAACGTCTGGAAGAACAAAAGAAAAAACATCAGGGTGGAAACAAAATGATCGGTACCGGAGGGACATCCCCCTTTGGTGCCAATGGTTACAATCCCGAAGGTTTCCGTATTGGTCAAAAAGGCTCCCGGCATAAATCTGCGGTAAAAGTCTGGGAAAAGCGAGGATACAAGGATCTGGATGACTCGGTCACCATTGGGATTCGAAACATTAAGGTCGCGCTGCGTCGTTTGAGAAAGTTCGCTCGACAAGGTGCCGCGGAAGAGCTGGATATGGACAACACCATTCGCTCGACGGCGCGCAATGGTGGTTACCTGGATATAAACATGGTGCCGGAACGCCATAATGCGGTCAAAGTGCTATTGTTTCTGGATGTTGGGGGCTCGATGGATCCTCACATCAAAGTCTGCGAAGAGATATTTTCAGCGTGTCGTGCAGAGTTTAAACATTTGGAATATTTCTATTTTCATAACTTTGTGTATGAAAGTGTCTGGAAAAACAATATTCGACGAATGAACGAAACCACGCATACCTGGGACTTGATCCACAAGTACACACCGGATTACAAGGTCATTTTTGTCGGTGATGCCAGTATGGCGCCTTATGAAATCACTCACGCCGGTGGTAGTATCGAGCATTGGAATGAAGAGCCTGGTGCTGTATGGATGCAGCGACTGAAAGACCACTTCCGGAAGGTGATCTGGTTAAATCCGATGCCCGAAAACTATTGGGGGGAAGGCGGCTCTCTTGGGATAACTAAACAATTAATGGAAAATGAAATGTACCCACTGACGATAGAAGGGCTGGAAGCAGGTATGAAGTCGTTAAGCAAGTGATAAAAAAAGCCCCGAAAGAAAGAGAAGCCGAGAATAAACAGACAAAGAAAAAGAGACAAAGCAGAAAGATCAAAAGAAGAGAGAAAAAAGCTGGTGGGGTTGAGACCACCAGCTAAACTCGGTTTGGCCACCTATTGGCCGATAGCAGCTCCACTTATACATAGTTTCCCCGCTCCCTGTTTTACAGCAAATATAGAGCCAGACAGAAAATATCTCGATATTACAACAAGATAGTGGCTGGTCTTAAACGCTATGATCACAACATGAAGTACACCTGTAAAACATTCTGACAACTTCTACAGCGCTTTCCCATGCTTGCGATGGGGGAGGTGAGTGCTATGCTTTTTCGATAACGAACCCTTTCATTTTATGACACTTGTCACAGACCGAGGCCGTTAGGGGTAAGCAGATGGCCGCTTTTGTCATGATTTTAAGGAAATTTTGAATTAGATACACTTTGCCTGGTTAGCTTCATGATAAGATTGGCAACAATTTGTAACATATGGGATGGTTTTTTATGAAGCAGGGATTATGGCTTGGTGTTGTATTACAGCTCGTAATTTCCTTGAGTTTGTTTACATCCGAACATTCTTGGGCTCAGGATCAGTCATTGGCGGATCAGGTTAAAGATTTGAAGTCGGATCTGGTTAAACTCAATCGTGAGCTGTATGAACTTGAAGAGGCACTGATAAATCCTGCCAATACACAAATTGCCGTTTTCCTTTCGCTTTCAACGCAGTCTGATTTTGACCTGGATTCTGTGGAATTAAAAATCGACGGTAATCTGGCGACCACCTATCTCTATAAAGAGTCTGAACTGACAGCGCTTAAGAAAGGCGGCGTTCAAAGGCTTTATATCGGGAACATTTCTTCTGGTAGCCATAGCCTGACAGCGGTGTTGAATGGGCTCGGAGAGTCAGATCGATATTTCAGGCGTGAGAAAAAATTCTCCTTCAACAAAGCCTCAAAACCCAAGATGCTTGAACTTCAGATCATTGAATCTCGAAGAAAAGAGCCCGAATTTAAAATCAAAGAGTGGAAATAGCATCAGTGCACGGGCCAGCATTCGCCGTGAGTCGGCTTGTTTTCAGGCGCGATCCTTTTTTGAGGCAGCTTGCTCCGAGTCGTGATTCGAGGGTGGCGATCCTCGCCATGATCCTTGCCCTACTTGGTCTGTTTTTCCATCCTGCTGTTGCCGCTAAGGAGCCTCGTGATACACTGCCTGCAGAACTGGCGCATCGCTGGGCATTGTTTTCGTTCTATCAGGAAAAAGATCTGGAATCGCTTGCCAGGTTCCCAAGCGACCCCACTGTTTTATCCCTCGATGCGCAAATGCACCTGCATCAGTCGCAGGCCCGATTTGGTCTGGAGGCCGAAGCCCGGCGTGGTTTTCAAAGAATCATGCGGGACCATGAGGGGAACATCTCGGCACGAGCGGCATTTGAACTTGGCAAGCTGGAATATCTTGCCGAAAACAATAATGATGCTTTGCACGCTTTCAATCGAATCAATCAACTCGACAAAAAGCTGTTGCCAATTTATCAGCGTTACCATTCTGCCGCCCTGTTGCGCAGTGGCGACTTGAATAAAGCGGCAAAAGTAATCAGCAAGATGGATGAGGGCGTATGGGCCGGCTATGCGTATTACAATCTTGCCCGAAAATATGCCGACAAAGACAGTAATGCGTCGCGACCTCTGCTGTCTTTAAGGGTGGCGGATGCACTGAACACACCCAGTGACGCTTTGGTATTTCTGGATACCCAGTCGGATCTTCAGAACCGGATTTTTCTGGCATCAGGTAAGCTGGCCTTTGAAGAGGCTGATTATGAAAAGGCCAGAAACTTCCTCAATAAAATCCTGATCGACAGTAGCTTTGCAGCGGAGGGATTTTATCTGCACGGCCTTTCTTATTTCAAGGCCGAGCAATACCGGAATGCCATTCAGTCCTGGTACCGAGTTAAGAAGTACCCGTTAAGCCAGAAAGGCGTGTCTCAAGCGTATGCCGGGATTGCGTACGCCTTCCTGAAAAGTGGCAATAAGGTGAAAGCGATCGAAAGCTACCTGGAAAACATTTCGGTTCATGAGCAGGAATTACGTACATTGAATGAAATGCAGACGACGATCAAGTCCATTGGATTCAATAAAGCCATGCTTAAAAAGAGCAATCTGGACAATTTGGATACGTTTTTGGATGAGTCTGTCAATACGAACACGCCGAAGGCCGCTTATCTCAACTATTTCGCGAATAATCCAGAGCGATTCAAGTACATGGAAGATATTGTGTTTTCTGAGAAGTCGATTGATTACCTGCAGTTGCGATTAAACGACCTGAATATCTTCAAAAAAATGTTGAATGACCGGATAAAAGGATTTGGTCGGGCTACTCAGCAAATTAATGCAGGCAAATTTCGGCAGGTCGCCGAATCCGCGAAACAGTCGATAACGCAGTTCGGAAATGAAAAAGAGACAGCGGTGGATAACGAAGACTTTTTGTCCGTCGCATCCAGCCAGGTACAGGAGCAAATTCGAAAAGTTGAATCTCTGAGAAAACGGGCGCAATCGATTCAGGCAAAAGGCGCTGTGTCGGCCGAGCAATACGCGGAAATGGTTGAAAAAGTTCATCGCATTCACGGGCTGCTTGTGTGGAGAGCTAAGGAAATGTTTGAGCTGAACATCGGTAATCTTTCCGAAGACCTCAATGCCGTTCAATTTGAACTGGCCAGCCTGGAAGAGTCTATACAACGGATCGAAGAGGTTGTCAGGAAAGGCCCCGTTGGATTGAAAGCCAAACTGAAGCGCGTGGAAGCGGCAATCAGCCAGACAGAAAACCTGTTGGCGAAAAACAGGAAGACGCTCGCTGCGTTGGATAAGGCGTTAACAGTAGCATCGCTCGATGACCTGGCCCAAAGGCAAGAGACGGTACAAACCGAGTATGAGGTGGCGCAGCTGACACTGGCCCAACTCTATGAAACGATTGCAGTCGTGCACATGGAAGAGCAGGAAAAATCCAGAGTACAACAGGAGGGCGCACAATGAGTTTCAGCAGCGCACTCAGAAAGCATAGAACAAGCGTCTACCGGTTGACGGGATTCTTATTGCTGCTTAGCTATGCACTCCACAATGTCACGATCTCCCATGCCGCCGAACCGGAAGGATTCAGCTTTGAGTTGGGGCGAGAACCGAAAACCATCGGCGATGTGCGGCCCGCATTTATTAATTTTAGCTCGTCTGTACAGCCGCGTGTTTCCATCAAAGAAGTGATGCGTCGATACCGAGTCCTGTTTGAGACGTCCAGTGACCCGAAGATTCGTGTTGAGTCGCTTTGGCGATTGAATGAACTGGAATCGAAATTTGGTACAGACAGAGACCTGTCGATAAAGGAAGAAGCTGCCTTTTATCAACGCGCGCTGGAAAGTTACGAAAAGCTGATTGCGGCCAACAATCCAGATTACCCGATGGATGCGTTGCTGTATCAGTCGGCGAAAGCCTATGACATATTGGGCAAGCAGGACGAATCGATGGTCGCGCTTAAGCGTCTGGCCGGGCAATTCCCCAAATCCAGGTATGCGACGGAATCATTGTTTCGAATCGCTGAAAACTACTTTTCCAATGGCGCTTATGAGAAAGCGGAGCGTGCCTATATCAAATCCATGGAAACCGGGCGAGAGAAACGGTTCTATGAAAAGTCGGTGTTTATGCTGGGCTGGTCTCGCTTTAAACAAGGTAGGCCCAATGACTCTCTGATTAACTTTCTGGAAGTCCTCGATATTGCGTACAGCTCTGACAAGTCATTAAAGGAACTTAAACAGGGACTACAACAGACCGTTGACGATACGTTACGCATTATGAGTATTATCTTTTCCTATGATGCCGCGAAAGATCCCATTGGCACGCTCATGGCGAAATCCGGTAGCCGGGCATTTGTGGATCAGCTGTACCGCAGTTTGTCTGACTATTATTACCAGCGGCAGAATTACCAGGACAGTGTGGCTGTAAACCGCAACTTTATCACCGCCTACCCAAACAGTCCGGCAGCGCCTTTGCTCGCTTACCGCAATATTGAAATTTTACGTGAAGCGGACTTTATCAGTGATCTTTGGGATGAGAAGCGAAAATTCATTGATCAGTACGGCCATCGAACGGATATTCTGGCATCCGCTCCGGACCACCTGAGAAAAGAATACAGTGAACGCGTCAAGAAAGTTTTGGACGAGTTGTCTCATTTTGATTTTGTCCGGGCACAGAAGCTGAAAAATGGGGCCGATAAAAACGCCACTTTCCTGCTTGCAGCCAAGAACTACGCACTCTTTGCCGAACTTTTTCCCGATGACCCACAGGCCGGGACTAAAAAGTTCATGTCGGGTGAGTCACATTTCAGAGCTGGCCTGTTTGAAAAGGCATCTCAGGAATATGCCTTGTCTGCGTACTCGTATGCGCCACATAAGCAGTCCGCGGAAGCCGGATATTCTGCCCTGATTTCCTATAAAAAAGCGTTTGAAACACAACTCACTGCAGAGAACGGTGCGGAATCTGTCAAGCTTGCTTACATTGATTTAGCGAAACGATTCTCGGAAGCAAATCCTAAAGACAGTCGAGCGCGCCCAGTGATTCTGGTTACCATGAATGAGCTGATCCGACTCAACAGGTATCAGGAAGTCACTGAGCTTACCGAAAGTGTGTTGAGCAGCGGTGTATTTGCCAAGGAGCCCGTGTCTCTTGTGAAGCTCTGGCAGGCACAGGCGCAGTCCTATTTCAATCTTCAAAGATATGACGACAGTGAGCGATCGTTTGTTGGATTGTTGGAGCTCAAGTCGCTTGATCGAAAGGCGCGTAACGAAGCACAAGAACAATTGGCGCGTTCCATCTACAAAAAATCGGAGAAATTACTCGCAGATGGTTCATGGGATCAAGCAGTCGAGGAATGGATTCGCATTGGCTCACAGCTCCCGGAATCCAAAGTGGCTAAGAATGCTCGCTATGATGCCGCCAGCGAATTGTTGAAACATGAAAAGTGGGAGCGTGCAATTCCGGTGCTGGTTGAGTTTCGTCAGGACTATCCCAAGGATGAACTCACGCAGACCATCCCGGATAAGTTGATTGTTGCCTATCTGGAGTCAGGGCAAAAACTGTTTGCCGCTGATGAATTTGAGCAAATAGCAAAGTCTCACGAAAAAACAGAAAAAGGTCGTACATCCCTGTATCAGGCAGCACGCCTGTATCAGGAGCTTGATCGGACTGAGCCGGCTTTTCGATTATTCAAGCGGTATGCCGAGGTATATCCGATGCCTTATCAGGAGGTTCTGGAAGCACGACAGCACGTTGCGGATTACTACAAAGCACGTAACAGTCGAAAAAAGGAGTTGTACTGGTTAAATGTGATTGTTGCCGAACATGAACGACAGGGCGCGTCTGCTGGCGACCGGTCGACCCTTCTGGCGGCCAATGCTCTCCTGCAACTTTCTCTTGAAAAGAAAATGGCGTATGAAAAAATTCGTCTGTCGTTACCGCTTAAACGGTCGCTCAATAAGAAAAAAGCCGCGCTGAAAGAAACCGTGGAGAGTTATGAACGCCTGGCTAAGTATGGTGTAGACGCCATTAATACGGAAGTGACGTTCTCCCTCGCTGATATATACTATCGCCTGGCTAAGGACATCATGGGATCGGATCGTCCGGCCAAATTGGATGAGTTACAAAAAGAGCAGTACGATATTCTACTCGAAGAACAGGCTTATCCGTTTGAAGAAAAAGCCATTACACTTCACGAATTGAACACACAGAACACGTTGAAAGGTATTTATGATAAATGGGTCAGGGAAAGTTATGCATTCCTTGCTAAAATCGAACCTGCCAAATATCAACGTTCACTACAGGGAATAGGTAGTACTGGTGAATTGTATTAGACGTCGGTCGATTTTTATTGCGTATACTCTTGGGTGGAGTCTACTCATTGCCGGTTGTGCATCCTCGCCATCGAACACCAGCGTGACGGGGAGTGACGGTGTATTAAGCCAGGAACCCGGCAGTGCTCAGGGAAAAAGTCCGTCGTCAGCTGCGGATAAAAACGCGGCGGTTTCGATTGAGGAAAAGAATCAATTCACTCAAGCGCTCGCCCATTTATCTGCCGGTGAGTTAGATCAGGCAGAGCAGATATTGCTGGCACTCAAAGAAACCCGCATAGACGCACCGGGTATTCTAGCTAATCTTGGGATCATCGAAGAGCAGCGAGGTAACGTCGCAGGAGCGAAGCAGTGGTATGAGGATGCAATTGCCATTGAACAAAGTCATCCTGTAGCGATAAACAACCTCGCCAATATTTTGATCCAGGAAGGAGCATTCGCTCGCGCAGATACACTTTTTCGGTCAGCTTTCGCGGCTGCTGAAACATACCCGGTTCTCCTCTTGAACGCAGCCATCAACAATGAATTGTATCTCCACAACAAATCTGAGGCACTTGCTCTGTACGAGCGATACCTTGCAGTTACCGCCTCAGAGGACAGCACGCTCATTACTCGCGTAGCCGTACTCAAGCGTAATTTGGCCCCTTAATAGGTTGAGTTGGTGATGAATCTATCTACACTGAAACTGATTTGCCGAAAAATGACCTACCCATGGGTTTTCACCTGCTTAAGTTTTTTCAGCCTGGCATTGAACGCGCAAGAGGTTGCTGTTACGGTGAAAGGCCTATCGGTAAAGGGAAACAGCGAATTACCTAAGGTACTTTATGTCGTGCCATGGCAAGCAAGCTATGGTCATTTTTTGGATGAAGAAAAAGAGCTGACAGAGATCCATGGCTCATTTGATTATGCCGAACCCGAACAAGACAAGAAGCTGCGATATTTTCGAGACAAGCTGACTGTCGAAATACAACCATTTTCACAATACTGAACGCGTTTGAAGGGAGTAGTTTCATGTTTGAAACAGTTGTGCGTTTTTTTCAGGAAGGGGGTGTTTTCATGTACCCCATCGCCATCGTTTTATTGTTAGGGCTTGCCATTGCAATCGAACGGTTTATCTATCTTTCAACCACGAAAGCGACCAATCGCCAGGCATTCGACAGGGGGCTTCTGCCATTGTTGAATAAAAAGGACTACCCCTCAGCGCTTAAATTTGCAGACTCTTCTGCCACTGCAATCGCTGCGATTGTTGGGGCAGGTCTGCGGCGCCTGCTGAACAAAGGCCATCGAGATGAAATTGAGTACGCCATGGAAGAGGGATTGATGGAAACGCTCCCAAGGCTGGAAAAACGTACCCAGTATCTGGCAACCCTGGCCAATGTATCGACACTGCTGGGTCTGTTGGGTACGATTATTGGTCTGATCGCAGCCTTTACAGCAGTTGCAAATGCGGACCCTGCGGAGAAAGCCAATCTATTGTCTCAAAGTATCTCAGTTGCCATGAATACAACGGCATTTGGGTTGATGTCAGCAATTCCTTTATTGCTGCTACATTCGGTGCTTCAAACCAAAACGAATGAAATCGTCGACAGCTTTGAAATGGCAGGGGTCAAGTTGCTGAACCTGTTATCTGATCAGACGGTTGCCTCCAAAACCGAATCATAAGCGGGCTTGAAATAAGGAGGTAGGGTCATGAGAAGGAAGCACAGACGGCTGACTTCAGATCCGGAATTGGATATCACCGCGTTCATGAACTTGATGATTGTGCTGGTGCCGGTGTTACTGCTCAGTATGGTGTTTACTCATCGGAGTGTATTGGATCTCAATTTTCCAGCGGGACAAAGTGAGAGTGCCTCCGAGTTGCCTGAGACGCTTCAGTTACAGGTGATCATTCGGCCTGACGCCCTCATGTTAGCCGACTCCAAGGCCGGATTGATTAAAAAAGTGGACAAACTGTCCGACAACCATGATTTTAAAACGCTTCAGGATATGTTGAAGCAGATTAAAGCGCGTATGCCGGATAAAAAAGACATCACCATTCTGCCAGAGAAAGATACCAGCTATCAGACACTCGTGAGTACCATGGACGCCGTTCGGTCATTTCCCGCCGTAGTCGCGGCGAACCTGGTGGATGCCGAATTGTTTCCCGACATATCCATCGGTGAGGCACAGCCGGTTGAGGCAGGTGCTCAGGCGATGCCAGATCTGTCAAAACCAGAGCAGAAAGCGAATTAAGTACAAATAATGGATTGCAGTCGTTCCCGGCCTCACCTGTTAGCAACGAGTCTGGGCAAGCATACAAGCGGAGACTTATGAAAGCATCGCGTCGCGCACAAAGAAAAAAGCGTCATTACGCCAGGATGCACCAAAAGGGTGGATTAAACCTTGTTTCATTGATGGATATTTTTACCATTCTGGTCTTTTTCCTCATGGTAAATTCATCGGATGTGCAGGTATTGAATCAAAACAATGAAGTGAAACTGCCTGAGTCGACGGCAGATCAAGTCCCTCAGGAAACGCTGGTCATCGTAATCACTGACAAAGATATCATTGTTCAGGGCAAGCCCATTGTTGCTCTGACGGATGTTCAGAAAGGTGCGGGGGACATTCCTCAACTGGCCACAGAACTGGGCTACCTGGCGAAGCGTGATGGCGTTGCCATTGACCCAGCGACCGGGCATGGTGGGCATATTACGATTATGGGCGAAAAAACGCTTCCGTATTCGGTATTGAAATCGGTGATGAAAGCCTGTGTCGATGCACAGTTCACAGAGATTTCGCTCGCGGTCAATCAACGTGCCGAGAAGGAAGCTTGATATGGCTGTTCAATCTTCTGCCTATACGATAAACCTTCCGTGGAATGAGTCGAAAGCGGAGTCAATTCGCCTCTGGAGTGCGATCGGCATTCTCTATGTGCTGGCGTTACCGTTGTTTTTTGTTATTCCCAGTGTTGATCTGCCCGAACGCACGCGGGCTGAATTAGAAAAGAAACCACCCATACTGGCGAAGTTGGAAGTCGAAAAGAAGGAAGTTGAGAAGAAAGAAGTAAAAATTCCTGAGCCCAAGCCGGAACCAGAACCTGAGCCAGAGCCTAAACCCGAACCCAAGCCGGAACCCAAACCAGAGCCCAAACCCGAACCAAAACCGGAGCCCCCCAAGCCCAAGATACAGAAAAAGCAAACCGTTGAAGAGGCGCGTGAGGTAGCAAAAACATCGGGAATGCTGGCGCTCGCTGATGAGCTTTCTGATATGCGGGATATGGTCGATACATCCAGTCTGACGACCAGTAAACAAATATCACTGAAGGCTGAAACGCTGGGCCCAAAAGACTTCAAAGTCGATAAAAGCGTGTTAACGCGAAAAAGTGGTGGGGTTTCGAACCAGGGGATCAGCCTTCAGGCGGACCAAGTAGCGTTGGCGACCAAAGAGGTGACGCAACTGGAGGAGCGCAAGGAAGAGAAAGTTGCGATAGCGCGAAAACAAAGTCAGACACAAGCTGGTAAGCGCAGTGATGAAGAAGTTCGCCGAGTGTTTGATCGAAACAAATCAGCGATCGATCGAATTTATCAGCGTGCCTTACGGAAAAATCCTGCACTCGCGGGCAAGGTGGTGATTCGTTTGACCATAGAGCCTTCCGGCGCGGTAAGCACGGTGGAAATGGTCTCGTCCGAGCTGGGGGATACGGCACTGGAGAATAAAATTCTGAGCCGGGTCAAACTGTTCGATTTTGGAAAGCGCGCAAACGTCGTTCGTTCCGTCTTTGAGTTCCCAATCGACTTTCTACCGAGCTAAGCCTGCTTCTGGTCTTGAGGGATAAATCGTATAGTACGATTTATCCCTTGAAAGATACCGCATTAAAAACCTGTGGTTTAGTTAACCGATGGTTATTTTTGGTAGGACCGGCTTTTCAAGCGTAAGCTTTTCGGTGGGCGCAATAACCGTGGCAGTCCCCTCCACAACAACTTTGTTTTCCTGATTGGTGACGAGACATTCCAGAGTGACCCTGTTTTTGGGGAGTTTTTCGGCTACGGTAAGTTTCACCGTTAATGTGTCATCCAGTTTAACCGGCTTTTTGAAATTGAGCTGCTGCTCCAGGTAAATGGTGCCCGGACCGGGAATGACGGTGGCCAACGCGGCTGAAATCAATGAGCCGGACCACATTCCATGGGCGATACGCTCTTTGAACATGGTCTTTTCGGCGTATGCTTTATCCAAGTGCACAGGATTGACATCGCCCGACACAGCAGCAAACAAGATCAGTTCGTTCTCGGTGAGCGTTTTTACGAAAGTTGCAGAGTCTCCAACATGGAGTTCGTCGTAAGTGATGTTCTCAAGCGCATCCATTGAAAGTGGCTTCCTCATGGTCAGAATTGAATGTAGTGGCCAACTTTATATCAACTCAGTGCCTGTTTGCCAGCGTCTGATACAGATCTTTCATAATCCTCTACAAGCGACTGATCAGCCAGTTCACCATGTCTGAAGTCACCTCGTCCCGGTTGGTTTCATTCAACATTTCATGCCGACCTTCCGGATACAGTCTAAGTGTCAGGTCCAGCGTGCCTCCAGTGATAAAGTGCTTGGCCAATGCGCGAACACCTTTGCCGAAATTGCCCACGGGATCTTGATCCCCGGAGAAAATATACAGCGGCAAACTGTTTGGAAACTGCATGAATGCCTGCTTGGTGGAAATGTCGATCAGCGCAGTCACGAGGTCTTCCCATAATTGAGTGGAGCAGAAGAAGCCGCACATTGAATCATTCAGATATTTCTGCACTTCCTGTGGATCGCGGGATAACCAGTCTGAGTCGGTTTGCGCGGGCTTAAACTTGGCATTAAATGCGCCGAAAGTAAGCATTTCCACAATCGGGCTCGGCTTGTCTGCCCCCAAACGCATTTTCTCTGCCTTCAAAATTGGGATCAGTGCGCGGTATTTTACGATTTCATCCCAATTGGAGCCACTGGCAACGAAGCCGTTTAAGGCGGGCTGGTAGTGCTTAATGAACGACATGGCAATAAACGACCCCATGCTGTGGCCAAACAGAAACAGTGGGGCGTCCGGGTGTGCGTTTCTGATGTGTTTTTGTACCACATCCATATCCGCCAGGACTTTTTGCCATCCATTTTCACGGGAAAATACGCCTTGTTGCTCTGACATGGCATGTCCATGTCCCCGGTGATCATGCGCGAAAACGACGAAGCCCTGGGCGTTCAGCGCTTTGGCAAATCGATCATACCGTTCGGAGTGTTCAGCCATACCATGCGAGATATGGATCGCGCCCTTCACCTGTCTGTTTTTGGGAACTGACCATTCGCGAACAAATATTGCGTGATCATCAGTCGAGGGAATGGTATAGGTGGTCAGGCTCATGTGTGGCATCCTTTATTGTTAGATCATCCGCCAGGGCGTTGTATTCCAATAGGCGGATAGTATCGAATTATTTTCATACCGAAAAGGAATTTGTTCGCAAATGAAAATTTAATGTTCTAAATATAATGTTGATTGGTACGAAGCATGGGTTGAACCACTCCCCAGCGTTCATTCACCGAGGTGTTATAGGGGAAAGACGGGGAATCAATTCGAATCCAAAATCATTGACTAACGGTGGGGCTAGGTAACAAAATAGCTCAATAATTCAAAAGAGTGCATGAAGTTTGAGACAGAGCACTGTCTTTCAACTTCTCTTTACGTAAACAATAATCAAACAAGGCAGTGCGTAGGGGAGAGCAGGTATGACAGAAAGCGAAATTCAGGAGTTTTTCAAGGATAAATACCCAGCCGGGGTGCCAGCAGAAATTGATACCAACCAATATCAGTCGATGGTTGAAGTATTGGAAAAAGCCTGCAAGCGATACGCTGCCAAACCTGCATTTACGAGTGTTGGTGTGACCATTACCTATGGTGACCTTGATCGTCTGTCTCAGGATTTCGCCGCTTATCTGCAACACCATACCAACCTCGAACCCGGGGATCGAATTGCCGTTCAGTTGCCAAACCTGACTCAATATCCGGTAGTTGTATATGGAGCGATGCGCGCAGGTATGGTCGTTGTTAACACCAATCCGCTGTACACACAGCGTGAGATGGAGCACCAGTTCAATGACTCCGGTGCAAAAGCGCTGATCGTGCTCGCCAATATGGCTCATCTGGCGCAGGAGGTGCTTCCACACACGAGTATCGAGACGGTGATCATCACAGAGTTGGCAGACATGCACGGTCAGCCGAAACGCGCACTGATGAATGCCGCGGTTAAATACTTGAAAAAAATGGTACCTGCCTACCGTATTCCGACGGCAAAGTCCTTTGTAGACGTGATGTCCATGGGGGCGAAATCCTCATTTCAGCCGGTGGCTGTGGCAGCAGATGATCTCGCAGTGCTCCAGTACACAGGGGGGACTACCGGCGTTGCGAAAGGAGCGATGCTGACTCACCGCAATCTGGTCGCTAATTTATTGCAAGTGAAGCCTTTGCTTTTAAGCAAACTCGGTGAGGCTCAGGAAACCGTCATAGCGCCATTGCCGCTGTATCATATTTACTCTTTCACCCTGAATTGCGGCATAATGCTGGAGACCGGAAACCATAGCGTTTTGATCCCTAATCCCAAGGATATTCCCGGCTTCGTGAAAGAAATGAAGAAGTGGAAGTTCACGGCATTTCTGGGCTTAAACACTCTGTTTGTGGCACTCTGCAATAATGAGGAATTTCAGGACCTGGATTTCAGCTCCCTGAAGATTACAGCGTCCGGGGGCATGGCGTTAACCAGTGACACCGCAAAAATGTGGAAAACCGTGACCGGTTGCGATGTGGCAGAGGGGTACGGTATGACTGAAACCTCGCCAGTTGTTTCTATTAACCCGATGAACGCCATACAAATTGGTACGATCGGGCTGCCAATTCCTTCTACGCTTATTAAAACCATTGATGATGACGGCAATGATTTACCCCTAGGTGAACCTGGTGAGCTCTGTGTGAAAGGTCCGCAGGTGATGAAGGGGTATTGGCAAAGGCCGGATGAAACAGCAAAAACCATGACGGAAGACGACTGGATCAAAACCGGCGATGTCGCTGTGATTCAGGAAGATGGTTATGTGCGTATCGTCGATAGAAAAAAGGATATGATTTTGGTGTCGGGGTTTAATGTGTACCCGAATGAGATCGAAGATGTGGTGTCCAGCCATCCGGATGTTGTGGAATGTGCCGCCATTGGTGTGCCTGACCTTAAAAGCGGTGAAGCGGTCAAGGTATTTGCGGTAAAATCCAATCCGGAATTAATAGAAAGTGATCTTAAAGACTATTGCCGTGAGCGGTTAACGGCGTACAAGGTCCCACGTGTCATCGAATTTCGGGTTGATCTCCCTAAAACGAACGTGGGCAAGATTTTGAGAAGAGAGCTGCGTGACGCTGAAGTGAAGAAGTAACACGCTTCAATCATACAGAATTACAGGTCGAGAGATCCGCATCTACTCGACCTTTTTGTTTTTTGGAAGTCTGAAAACACTGTGATGGATAAAGTAAAAGAGCGACTGAGTTACGCTCGAAAAAACGTTAAAAGTTGTTCTACAAAAGATGTATGGCGATTTGAAAAACAAATTCGACAGGTTGAAACCTTTCTTAGCAAAAAGGGCGGAAAGGGTAGAAAACTACCCGTTGTGTTGACGTCCGATCCGGAAGGCTTCACAGACTCTATCGCCACAGGGATTGATAAATCGATCTCTGGTGTCGCTCACAGGCGAACAGCGATTCCGCCGATGACCTTTCCGGATCAGCTGCCGGTGGCGGAAAAAGCTGAAGAAATTACAAAGTTACTTGCTGCTCACCAAGTTGTCATTGTCGCCGGTGAAACAGGTTCCGGTAAAACCACCCAATTGCCAAAAATATGTATGGCCATGGGACTGGGGGCTCGAGGATTGATTGGCCACACGCAGCCAAGGCGTTTGGCGGCCCGCTCGGTTGCCGGGCGCATTGCGCAGGAATGCGGTTCAGAACTGGGTGACCTGATCGGTTACCAGGTACGCTTTCACGAGCAGGTTTCATCGGCGTCGTATGTCAAACTGATGACCGATGGTATTTTGCTCGCAGAAATACAATCAGATCCCTACCTGAGAAAGTATGAAGTCATCATTGTAGATGAAGCCCATGAGCGGAGCTTGAACATCGATTTTTTGTTAGGGTATTTAAAAACGCTGCTCCCCAAACGGCCTGATCTCAAACTGGTGATTACCTCAGCAACCATCGATGTGGAACGGTTTTCTGAATTCTTTAACCAAGCGCCGATTATCAGTGTGAGCGGTCGCACTTACCCGGTAGAAGTGCGATACCGCCCCCTGACTCTATTGGTGGCGGATGAAGAAGATGTGTCGATTCAGGAGGCAATTGGCCAGGTCATTACTGAAATTGAGCAGGAAGAACGCGCGAACAAACAGCTGCCTGGTGATGTGCTGATTTTCATGTCAGGTGAACGCGATATCCGCGAAACGGCGAAATATCTTCGGGACAGTAACGTCAAGAACGCCAATGTCATGCCACTCTATGCGCGATTGAGCGCTGCAGAGCAGTCAAAGATCTTCCAACCCGGGCGAGGCCGAAAAATTGTGTTGGCGACGAATGTAGCTGAAACGTCCATCACGGTGCCGGGGATTCGCTATGTCATTGATCCGGGGAAAGCGCGCATCAGTCGATACAGTTTTCGATCGAAGGTGCAGCGGCTGCCCATCGAGTCTATTTCCCAGGCCAGTGCGAATCAACGGAAAGGTCGTTGTGGCCGGGTTGAATCCGGTATTTGCTTTCGATTGTATTCGGAAGAAGATTTTGTTTCTCGCCCTGAGTTTACCGATCCTGAGATTGTAAGAACCAATCTGGCGTCGGTTATTCTCCAAATGGCGCAACTTAACCTGGGAGACATCAAGCACTTTCCTTTTCTTGAAAGACCCGATAATCGTCTCATCAACGATGGTTACACTTTGTTGTTTGAGCTGGGCGCTGTGTCGGAAAAGCAAAAGCTGACAGAAACGGGAAGATTATTGGCACGTATACCGGCTGACCCGAGGCTTGGGCGTATATTAATCGAAGCACACAAGAACCAATGTTTGGCGGAAGCGCTGGTTATTTGTTCAGCGCTGGCGATTCAAGACCCCCGGGAAAAGCCGCATGACAAACAGCAGGCGGCCACGCAGGCCCACAAACAGTTTGAAGACAAAGACTCAGACTTTCTGTCTTTTTATAATCTCTGGAACGCCCTGGAGGCAGAAAGACAAGCCCTGACGAATAGCCAGTTTCGTAAATACTGCCAGAAAAATTTTATCTCTTTTTTGCGATATCGAGAGTGGCGTGACCTCCATCGCCAAATACATTTGATTCTGAAAGAGCTGAAGCTGACAGAAAATGAAACATCGGCCGGTTATGATCCTCTGCACAAGTCGTTGCTCTGTGGGCTATTGGGGCACATTGGTATCAAGGACGAGAAAAACAATTTCAAAGGCGCAAGAAACAAGCAGTTTTTTTTGTTTCCGGGATCTGCCCTGTTTAAGAAACAACCTAAGTGGGTAATGTGTGCTGAGTTGGTGGAAACGACAAAGGTATATGCGCGTGTTGTAGCAAAAATAGAACCGGAGTGGGTAGAAGCTGCCGCCGCACACTTAACAAAATCTCATTATTTTGAACCTCACTGGGAAAAAAAGCGGGGTCAGGTCGTTGGTTTCGTCAATATCTCCCTTTATGGTTTACCCATCGTTCACAAACGACGCGTTAACTACGCACACGTGGACCAACCGCTGTCGCGGGAAATTTTTATTCGTTCAGCCTTGGTTGAGGAAGATATTCATACCAAGGCCCCATTTTACCGGGCAAATTTGAAGTTAATTGAAAAAATTACCAGCCAGGAGGAGAAAACGCGTCGACGGGATATTCTCGTGGAGGATGAAGTGATATTCCAGTTATACGATAACGTTATCCCAGACGATGTTGTTTCTGTCCGGCATTTTGACAGCTGGTGGAAAGGGCTGGATAAAAAGGCGCTGGAATCACTGTATTTTACTGAAGCACAATTGACGAATGAGGCTTCTGAATTGGCGGCTTTGTCGGCCTATCCGGATTTCTATCAGACGGACTCCGTTCGGTTCAAGCTGGATTATCAGTTCAAGCCGGGAGAAAAAAGTGATGGGGTCACGCTGATTACACCCGTCGCTGCACTCAAGCAATTGTCAGAAAAGCGGTTGGAATGGGTTGTCCCGGGCTTTTTAAAAGAAAAGTGCACGCAGCTCATCAAGAGTCTGCCGAAACAGTATCGCCGAAATTTCGTGCCGGTGCCTGACTATGTCGAAAAGGTTGTGCCAAAACTCTCACCATCGTCGGATTCGCTGATCTCGCAACTGGCCAAAGAGCTGAGATATCTGACGGGTGTGACGGTGCCTTTGGAAGCGTGGCAGGAGGCTTCGGTAGATCCGCACCTGCAAATCAATGTTCGCGTGGTGGATGCGCAGGGGCGAGCACTGTTTGAAAGTCGTAATCTGGACGAGATCATCGAGCGATATGGTCAGGAACAGGTCCAGGTGCGTGCAATGGAGAGCATGGAGGGCACTTGGGGGCAGGAGGGCATTACAGAATGGAACTTTGGAGAGCTTCCCAGAGAGATTAAAAAGAAACAGGCGGGGGTAGTTATTCGCATGTTTCCCTATGTGCGTGACGACAGAAAGTCCGTGAGCTTGCTGGCAAGTACGGACGAATTGTTTGCGAAAAATCATCATCTGCTTGGGTTGTCGCGACTCGTGGCTTTGTCCTGGAAGGAGTCGCTGGCATTCACAGAGAGCAAATTATCCCACTTTAATAAATCAGCGCTGCTGTTCGCACCCACAGGCAAAAAAATTGATTTACTGGATGATTTTTTTATCGCGTTGATTCGGCAGCACGTGTTTGGGGGCGCGTTACCTCATACTCAGGCTCACTATGAATCCATTGTTGAGAGTAAGCGTGCCGATTTTTTTGACGCGGCGATTGAATTTGATCGTACGCTGTTTGATATTATTACACCGTACCATGAGTGTATGAAACGTACGAAAGGCAAACTCAATCTTCAACTGGCTTCATCCATAGCGGATGTTAAAAATCAGTTGGTTTCTCTGGTTTATCCGGGATTCCTCTCGCACACGCCCTGGGAGTGGTTGACCGAGTTTCCTCGATATTTCCAGGCCACGCTGGTTCGCCTGGATAAAATGGCCCGGGAAATGAAAAAAGAACGAGAGTTTCTTTTGTTTATGGGTCAGTGTTTGGGGCAGTACCAGCAATTGGCTGCTCAGTACCAAAAACATGGTATTGAGAGTGAAGCGCTGTCGCTGTATCGCTGGATGCTCGAGGAATATCGGGTCTCCTGTTTTGCCCAACAGCTGGGAACCCGTATGACCATATCAGAAAAACGACTGGAGAAGCAGTGGCAAGCTGTGCAGGATGAGCGCATGTAATTGTCATCTATCGGCCATTGATGATTCGGTTGTAATTGCAATAGAATGTGAGCCATGTCATCTTGTAGGTTTGTGAAAGTGGGAGTAGCGTGAGTTGAAGGCAGTAATAACAGGAACTGGTTTATACACACCCGAGGAGTCAATTTCCAATGAGGAGCTGGTTCTTTCATTTAATGCCTGGGTTGATGCATTTAACCTGGATCATGCACAACAAATCAGTCAAGGTGACCTGGAACCGCTGCAAAAAAGTTCCGTGGAGTTTATCGAAAAGGCTTCAGGCATCAAAAGTCGTTATGTGATTAACAAATCGGGCATTCTCGATCCACACAGAATGGTGCCCCTGATTCCTGAGCGGTCAAATGAGGAGCCGGGAATTCAGTGTGAAATGGCGGTCGCCGCAGCGCGAGAGGCCATGGAAGAGTCGGGCCGCAGCAGTGAAGACATTGATGCGGTCATCGTTGCCTGCTCCAACCTTCAGCGCGCTTACCCTGCTGTTGCTGTGGAGGTACAGCAGGCTTTGGGCATTCAAGGATTTGCCTATGACATGAATGTTGCCTGTTCATCGGCAACCTTTGGTTTGCAGGCGGCGGTGAATGCGGTTGAAACCGGGCAGGCACGTGCCGTACTGATGGTTAATCCCGAGATTTGTACCGGACACCTGAATTTTCGGGATCGTGATTCACACTTTATTTTCGGCGATGCATGTACAGCGGTTGTCGTCGAAAGAGCAGAGGGCGCTAAAAAACAGTCTGGATTTGAAATTGTTTCCACGAAACTCGTGACTCAGTTCAGTAACAATATTCGAAACAACTTCGGGTTCCTGAATCGAACGGATGAGTCAGGCATAGGAAAACCAGATAAACTGTTTGTTCAACAGGGACGTAAGGTGTTTAAAGAAGTGGTACCCTTGGTGTCAAAAATGATTCTGGAACACTTGGAGGCAAACACGCTTTCAACCACAGATTTGAGAAGATTGTGGTTGCATCAGGCAAATTTAAATATGAATCTGCTCATCACGAAAAAAGTGCTCGGACGGGACGCGTCGACCGAAGAAGCCCCGGTCATTCTGGATACTTATGCGAATACCAGCTCTGCGGGGTCAGTAATCGCGTTTCATAAATACAAAAACGACTTGAATCCCGGTGAGTACGGTATTCTGTGTTCTTTTGGGGCGGGATATTCCGCCGGTTCTGTCATTCTGCGAAGGGTCTGAATAATCCAAATATGCTCAGCTTCAGTAAAGGCCTGAACAGGCTTATTGTTTCGCTGTTTTTGTTTTTTTGGGGACCTGCTGTGTCTGCGCAGCCAGACCCCGAGAATGATCCGTGGGAAACGGTAAACCGTAAAATTTTTACCTTCAATGAGTCGTTGGATGCGTATTTCCTGAAACCGCTGGCGACCGGCTACCGCTTTGTTACCCCGGGAGTAGTGGATAAAGGCGTAACAAACGCATTTAACAATCTGGACGATGTGAACACCGTCGCCAATTCGTTATTGCAGCTGAAAGGCCAAAAAGCGATGTGGTCTACCAGTCGTGTGATGTTTAACAGTACGTTTGGTGTCCTGGGTTTTTTTGATGTGGCTACCGAGTTTGGTCTTGAACGTTCTCCCGAGGATTTGGGCCAAACCCTTGCATTTTGGGGCATACCGCAGGGCAACTACATTGTTTTACCGTTTCTTGGGCCGTCCACCGTTCGGGATGGCAGTGCACGTCTCGTTGAATCCTTTTCACTGAACACGCTGTCTCTGGTCGTTGACAACAGTGGAGCAGTGTTTGGCTTGAGTGCGTTAAAACTGGTCGATTTAAGGGCGGACCTGATTCCCAAAGAAGGCTTGATCATTGGGGACAAATACTCCTTTGTACGCAGTACCTACCTGCAGTACCGCCAATTTCTGATTAACGATGGCGAAGTCGCCGATCCATTTGCCACCGAAGATGAGTCTTACCTCGACGATTTCTGATACTCACCGCGACAACCTGTTGGATTATCGTATAAATAGTGTTAAATCCTCGCTGGACTGGTACGCCTTTCCGCTCTCCGCGCCTATACTGGAGTTAATGACGCAGAACACCAGGTCTCTGTAATAGGTTTGATAGGCGAGCGTATGGTTGGTAGAAAGAAAAAAATCAGGCAGCTGATGGCGCAGGCCACCCACTATGACCAGTGGAAAGAGCTGGGGTTGGAACTGGATTTTCTTGAGCGCAATGCTGAATGGAAAGAACAGTTCGTCAGTGATCTCTACAACTTTGATCTCATCTATGACCGATTAAATGCGTTGCGGCAACTGCATCAGGAAAAAAACACCGAAGAGCTGGTACGGTCCCTCCGGGAAGGGTTGCATCATGACTTGGGAAACATTGGGAATCCCCAGCTCTATTGCGGTTGCCATATCGGTACAAAACACCTGATTGAAGAGTATATCAATCAGGTGTGCCAATCGCTGAACTTTGTGTGTGACTCTGCCGTTGAACACTTCTCAGAAAAGCAGAAAATTACGTTTTTTCAGGACACTTTGTTGAGTTATGGGCGCCCCGCCTTGCTGCTCAGCGGAGGAGCAACGTTGGGGCTTTTTCATGTTGGCGTGATTAAAGCATTGTGGGAAAAGGGACTTTTACCGAAGGTTGTCGCCGGTTCGAGTGTGGGGGCAATTATTGCGGCGATGCTTGGCAGCTACAGCGATGCCGAATTGCCTGAGATGTTGGACCCGGTAAATCACAATTTGCGACCATGGAAATGGAATGGTGTTCTGAAAGGGCTATTAGGCAAAGGGTTCATGGATCCGGAACAATTGCAGAGTTGCCTGCGATCCAATATCGGTGAACTTACCTTTGAGGAGTCCTATGAGCGCAGTGGTAGAAGTGTGAATATTACCGTTTCACCAACGCACCACCATCAGAAACCGCGCCTCTTGAGTCGATACACCTCTCCATACATGCTGATGTGGAGCGCCGCTCAGGCAAGCAGTTCCGTCCCCGGAGTGTTTCCGCCAACCGCGTTGATGAAAAAAAATGCCCGAGGTGAGGTATGCGAGTATATGCCGGGCCTCAAGTGGGTCGATGGCTCGGTGGTGAGTGACTTGCCCATTGATCGCCTTCGTCACCTGTATGATGTGAACTATTCCATCGTAAGCCAAACCAATCCGCACATTGTTCCTTTTTTGCGGCAGGCAAAGAAGCGCGATCAGTCATCCCTGCTGAGTTTACCCTGGCGAATTACTGCAGCTGAGGGCCGTTTTCATGGAAAAGCGTTGTTTAATTTTCTCCGTCGCCAACACGGGCCCGAGTTAATGCGCCAAACGTCCGGGCAGATTTATACCATTCTCGCCCAACGATATGAAGGCGACGTGACCATCGCCCCGGTGCTCTCATTGAAAAACTATACCAAAGTGTTAAGTAATCCGTCAGACGAGTTTGTTCGACAACTTATCCTTGAGGGTGAGCGCGCGACCTGGCCAAAAATTGCGATGATTCGAACACACTCAAAAATCAGTCAGACTCTGGAAAACTGTATCAGCCGCCTTGAAGGCAAATTAAAAGCGCAAAAAGGGCACCTCCGACTGATCTCTGGTTAAAAGTTCCAATTGGCGAGGCGAAAATTGTGGCTTGTGCAGGGATATGAATTGCATTAGCATGCCTTTTTAACTCTGCGCCTTCCGCGACCTTTCATGTATTGTCAGTATTTCAGTTTATCCGAGCCTCCTTTTTCCATTGTCCCGGATCCACACTATCTATTTATGAGTGAGCGCCACCAGGAAGCGTTGGCTCATCTGTTGTATGGTGTACGGGGGCAGGGCGGTTTTGTGTTGGTCACCGGCGAAGTGGGCACGGGTAAAACCACCGTCTGCAAGGGTTTTCTTGAGCAACTTCCGGAAAACACGGATGTCGCATACATCATCAATCCGAAACTCAGTGTGGTTGAGCTACTGGAAACCCTCTGCGATGAACTGAAGATTGCACATCAGCGTTTCCGTTCCCCGAAGCAATATATAGATGCGATCAACGACTACTTGTTAGCTGCCCATGCCCGGGGTCGCCACACCGTTTTGATGATTGACGAAGCTCAAAATCTTTCGCCCACCGTTCTGGAACAGATCCGACTGCTAACGAATCTTGAAACCCATGAAAAGAAGCTTTTGCAGATTATTTTAATCGGGCAGCCTGAGTTGCAGCAATTGTTGCAGCAGCAATCGCTCAGGCAATTGGCGCAACGAATAACAGCACGTTATCACTTGGAAGGGCTTGATCGGGATGAGGTGGCAGCCTACATTAAGTTTCGGCTTTCCGTTGCGGGTTTACATCGGCCGTTGTTTAATAGCGCTGCAATTAAGCAGGTGTTTAAGCACACAAAAGGGATTCCCCGACTGATCAATTTGTTGTGTGATCGGGCGCTGTTGGCCGCTTATTCTCAGGAGCAGAGCCAAGTAGATGCCGCGATAGTTAAAAAAGCGGCCAAAGAAGTCATCTATCCGTTGTCAATCCCTGATACGCCACAGTGGGGAGGTTTGATCAGACCGGCATTGACGGGGGCTGGTGTCGCGCTGGCAGGATTGATTCTGGTGACTGCTCTGTCCTTCCAACAGCAGTCTGCCGGGGATAACAGGCTGACGATGCCACAGGCTGACACAGAATTTGTTACGCTTTCCTCAGGCACACTGCCTGCTACCCACAGAGAAAATCCAGAAGCGCCAATCCTTGAGCCAGCAATAACATCGACGCCATTAGATCTGGATCTCGGCGATGAAGTGTCTGCCCAGGCCGATCTGGCTCAGTTGTGGGGGGCGCCATACAAAAATGGGCGAGGGCGAGATTTCTGCCGACAGCTGGCTGCACAGAACTTTGGTTGTGTTCAATCGAGCGGAAACTGGAATGCTTTTGTTGAATATAACCTGCCTGGAATATTAAAAGTCGTCACGCCCGATCAAAACAAGGGCTATATCACGGTCGTATCGGTCGAAGGTTCCAGGGTCACCATTCGGCAGGAGAATGCGGCGCGCACACTGATGGTCAGCGAACTTAACGCACTGTGGCGCGGGGAGTTTCAGATCATTTGGCCGCTACCTCCCTATCAATCGTCTGTGATTCGTCCAGGACAGGCCGCGACGAAAGCCCTCTGGCTGGAGGAAAGTTTTTACAAAACCAGGCAATTATGGACACAGGAAGCGGGAGAACGTTCGGAGCGAACAATACAGACTACGGTGCCTGATTACTATGATCTAGAGAGTGCTCAACATTTTGTTTCCCTGGATAAAACCCATACCCTTGAGGATCAGATCAAATGGTTTCAATTAGCCACGGGATTGGTCGCTGATGGCATCGCAGGTGATCTGACAATCATTCGTTTGATGCAGGAAACGGATACAGAAATGCGCACGTTATCGCCTTCTATCGCTCGTTTGTTGGATACTGAGTAGGAACTGCCATGTCTTCCATACTTGATGCACTCAGAAAATCTGAAGCCGAACGAAATAGAGGCGCGGTGCCAGAACTCAGCCAAGGCCCCATACCATTTATAAAAAAGCCGATAACTCATCGCTGGATTTATTTTCTGATTGGTGGCACCTTGCTGGTTAATGGCGTTGCCCTGGTGTTTTGGTTGTCTCAATTTGAACAGGATCGGGGTGTGCTAACAGTTGCGGCAAACATGAGTAGTTCCCCGCCGGTTAACTCGGTATCTATGCCGGAAGCCCGTGTCACTGAATCGAGAGCGACAGCTTTGATCGAAACTAACCCAACGACCATGGCGGACGCTATGTCAGGTTCGCTGGAATCATCTGCGTCACTGCCCCAGCTACCTCCCATCGACGAGGAGCGTGGTGCTAACAGCAAGCCAATAGAAACAGCTGTCAGGGTGCAATCGACAGAAGTTGTGGAAGTAGACATTTCCAGTAAAAACAACCCGATCACTGAAATTGTAACCGCGCCCGAACCAGCGGCTCTGCCATCGGCACCTTCCAGTCAAGGGGAGCCTCAGGAGGACATTCCTTTTCTCGATGCGATGCCTGAGCGGTTTAAACAAGGCATACCAACGCTTACGTTCAATAGCCATATTTATTCCCGGAACGTCGGAGCCAGCCGAGTAATGATAAATAATGTGTATTTACGCGAAGGTGAGTATGTGCAATCGATGCGCGTTGTTCAAATCACCCCGCAAGGGGTGGTGCTCGAAAAAGAGGGAGAGCTATTTCGCGTCAGTGTCTTAACGAATTGGTCCCATCAATGATTCCTGATATCGTTAAGCAATCCATACAATCCGGGTACTCTACTTTTCTACAAAAGAAAGGCCTGAAGGCGCGCGCGAGTCAACGTCAAATGATCGCCGACATTGCACGCTACCTGTTTGAATCCTCACGAGCTCATGAAAAAGGCACACCTTCTGAACGAGTGTGTGTCATTGAGGCGGGCACGGGTACAGGGAAAACGCTGGCGTATTTGTCTGCTGCGATCCCAGTGGCCCAATACCTTGGCAAAAATTTAATTGTTTCTACCGCCACGATCACTTTACAGGAACAGTTGGTCAATAAGGATCTGCCTGCCTTTCGTGATAACTCCGGTACCGAGTTCGATTTTGCGTTGGCAAAGGGCAGGGGGCGGTATCTGTGCCTGGCTAAGCTTGAAACGCTGATGGCCTACAGTGAGGGCCAGGATGACACGGCAGACCTCTTTGGGGGCGTTCAACCCGAAGGGAGTACTGCCATTGCTCCTGACAAACTGGTTGAACTGTTTCAGTCATTTGCGACGTACGCGTGGAGCGGCGAGTTTGATGAATTGCCCGAGCCGTTGGAGAGCGCTCATCGAGCCATGCTTACCACGGATAATCGTTCCTGTACCAATCGTGCCTGTTCGCACTTTTCAAACTGTCCCTATTACAAAAGCCGACATGAATGGGACAAAGTGGATGTTCTGGTGTGCAATCATGACCTGGTGTTGGCAGACCTTGCGCTGGGTGGCGGTGTTATCCTGCCACCGCCTGACGAGAGCATCTTCGTGTTCGATGAAGCGCATCACCTTGCGGACAAAGCCTTACAGCATTTTTCCAATCATTGTCAGTTGCAATCAACCCGGCAGTGGTTGCGCCAGGGAGCAAAATCCCTGACAGAGTTCACGAAGTATCTGGTTGGCCGCCCTGAGTTACAGAAGGTGGTTGAACACGCGAGTTCAATTGGTCGAGATCTGGATGGCCATCTGGAAAACATGATTCAATGGTTATTAAGCTCTCTGGAATGGGCGGTACAAACCGACGAAGACGCTGTTCAAACCTACCGTTTTGAAATGGGCGTATTGAGCGATGAGTTAGTCGATTTGTGCAAATCGCTCCAGAATCAATTCGCTTCACTGACGGTTCAACTGGAGAAGCTGCATGTGGAGGTCAAAAAGGGCCTGTCAGAGGAGGCTACTGGTAGTGATTTTAGTAGAGAAGATGCCGAGTTATGGTATCCGGTACTCGGTGCGCTGTATCAACGTGCTGAATCCACGTCTGACCTGTGGTTGATGATGGCTGCCATTCGCAAGGATAAAGCGCGCCCCATTGCGAAGTGGATCCGCAGAATGGTGGTTTCTGATCATGTGGAGTTTGATGTGTGCGCGAGCCCAATCGTTGCTGATTCTTTGCTAAAACAAGGCTTGTGGCAAAAATCCTATGCGTGTGTGCTGACCTCCGCGACATTGTCTACTGGAAATAACTTTCAGTCTTTCTGCTTTAAAAATGGCTTGAGTGACGATAGTTTTTTCCGAATTTTGCTTAGTCCTTTTGATTATCCATCCGTCAGTGAAATAGAAATCCCTCGTGAAATGGCACAACCGACCGATGTAGATGCGCACACGGATGACGTCATAAACTTCGTCGAGCAATTGATTGAGAACGCTACTCCCGGACGAGGGGCGTTAATTCTGTTCAGTTCCCGTAAACAAATGAACGATGTTTTTTTTGGATTGGGGAGAGAGTCGAGAGCGTCTATTCTGCGACAGGACGACTTTACCAAGTCAGAGGTTATTCGCCTGCATAAGGAAAAAGTGGATAAGAAAGATACCAGTGTACTGTTTGGACTGGCCAGCTTCGCGGAAGGGCTGGACCTGCCCGGGGACTATCTTGTTCACGTTGTGATCGCCAAAATACCCTTCAGTGTTCCAGATGATCCGATGGACGCGGCCTTATCCGAGTGGATTGAAAGCAGGGGGGGGAACCCCTTTATGGAAATCACTTTACCTCAGGCGGCCATTCGATTAAAGCAAGGCTGTGGCCGGCTGATACGCACGGAAAGCGATTCAGGGCTCGTGTCACTCCTGGATAGTCGTATCCATTCTCGCCGCTATGGCAAGTATCTTTTGGATTCTCTGCCGCCATTCAAAATGCGTTGAGCAAAAAAAAGCGATATTACTTTCGTAATATCGCTCTGTAGTAGGGCATAAACTTAGGGAGGCCCTGATAGGAAACTAAAAAAAACAAAATTAAGGCCTGATGAAGAATTCGTTTCTGATTTCTTAATCAGTATGGTCACATAATAAGGCTTAGGGGGGCGTAGTGTGATCGTCCAAAAGGACTAATCCTCACTTAAATTGATACAAATTTATAAAAAAATGAGTTTCTATGGGCTGCTTCACAAAAATATGAGCAAAAAATGATCGTATTGAGAACTGTGGCTTTTTTCAGCGCACTTGCTGCCGCTTAAATCAACTGATGTTGTCGAGCTCTGGCCAGTGCCTCGGTTCTGCTTTTTGCGCCTAGTTTGCCATAAATGTTTCGTATATGGGCTTTGATGGTGGCCGGTGACAAAAACAGCTTGGCCGCAATTTCTTTATTGGCATGCCCTTCGTTGATCAAGCCAAGCACCTCCAGCTCCCTTTGGCTGAGTGGTTCCAATAGCGGATGCAGGTTCGTTTGATCTACTACCGATTGACTTTGTGACGTTGCAGCAATGACGGGTGTATGAGCTGACGGTGCGTTGGAGTCTGACTGCATCAGCTTACGCATCAATTCTGAGCGATAACTGAGTGGTACATTCGCCGCAATACAGTTCTTAATGAGAGGCGCGAGGATGCTCGCATTTTCCTGAAACAAAGCGGTGTAGTGGTCCTTCTGGGCACGCGCGAGCGCCTGATCCAGGCTCGCCTGGGCGGATTCTTTATCGCCTTGTCGAAGCAATCCAATCGTTTTGAGTATCAGTAGCTCAATCAGATGTTTTATATGATTATGTGATTCTATTTCAGCCTGAATAGAATCAAGCAGGGCCAAACCTCTTTTAACCTGCTCACCGGATTTGTCATTGGTTTCGAACAGTATACGTGTGATGGCGAGCGTTTGCTCTTCCTTATTGAGCGGATTGGAAAACTCCGGCGCATTTTCCAAATTTGCGTTCGCCCAGGCCAAGGCTAACTTGTCTAATCCCAGTCTCAACTGGCACTTGGCTTTAAGGCCGGTCAGGCTGGGAGGCTCATAGAGAATAGACTCTTTTTTGCGTTCAAAGACGCTTTGCGCATCTTCCAGGCAACTAATGGCTTGTTCAAACTTGCGCGAATTATACAGTATGTGCGCCCGTACAAATTGAATGATTACGTGTTGGCCGGGTTCGGTTCCCAAATCCAGGTGTTCCAGTAAAGGATTCAAAAAGCTGGATGCAATCACATCTTCGCCTCGCTCCAGGTAAGCGCGGGTCATCGCACTGTTTTGCCAGCAGGAGATCATTTTTGGTTGGCTGGGATCATTTAAATAGCTGTCTAACCAGGCTTGGGTACCTTGATAAATCTCTATCGACTGTCCCAGCTCTCCTTTGTAATACAGAATCCAGGTGAGCAAGCCAGAGCTTGAGATGACCGCTGAAGGCTTCCGCTCATATTTGCCATATTGTATGGCTGATGAGAGAGCGCTCTCTGCGTCGGCCAGCTCTCCCTTGTTAAAACAGTCAATGCCAATGCCGTAATAGGTCACTGACTTCAAGGGCATATTCGAGTGGTCGATTTCTTCCAGTACCTGCTTTGTGAGATCACTGGCACTTTTTGTGTCGGCTTTAGCCCGTGCAAGATAGGACCGCACTAACGAAATCTCACTGTTCAGTGCAAGTGCGCCGTCAGCATCTGGATGCGAATCAGCGACCCGCCTATCCAGCGTATCTTCCAGTGTTTCAAGCAAAGGAGGGATAGTATCAATCCGATTGCTGAAAAAGAGCCCCCAAATTTTAAGCATTTGTAACTGGGGAGAATCCTCTAAAATGGCGTGTGGAAGCAAATTGATCCAGTCCAGCATCGAAAGGTGATTGCCTTCATGGATGAGCGTATTGCCATGGTCCTGCAATACGTCCTTCAGCCACTCCCAGTCCTGTAATTGCACAAGCTGATCAATGGACTCGTGAATCTGGTCATGCTCCAGCAGCCAATCGATGGCTTTTTTCTGAATCGAAAGAACCGCTTTGGGGTTATCCTGTTTAATCCGGTGAAGCAGCGACTCCCGGAACAAATCATGATAGCGATACCACTGATGGCTTGTGTCCAGCGGAATAATGAAGAGGTTGGAGTGTTCGAGACTGTTGAGAATCTCCTGAGAATTTTCCAATTCCAGCACGGTATCGCATAGCAGGCTGTTTAACCGAACGAGGCAGGAAGACTGCAATAAAAACGATTGAATTTCTTCGGATTGCTGATCGAGAATTTCCGATAATACGTAATCATTGATGAGCTTATCGGAGCCATGGTAGTTACTGATCGCCTGATTGATGCCGGCACTGTGCTGTAGGTTCTCGCGAGAAATGGCTGCAAGCTGCATGGCTGCAACCCATCCCTCCGTTTTATCCCGAATTTTAATGGCTTCCTCCCGACTGATATCGAGCGCCATAAACTCGTTAAAGAAACGGAAACACTCATCATCTGAAAATGCCAGGTCTGCTGCGTAAATTTCATTGAGAAAATTTTTGACCCGCCATCGGGATAAGGGGAATACTGGTTCCGTTCGTGAGGTAATAACGACATGCACGTTGGGTGGCAGGTAATCAATGAAGAAAACGAGGTTTCGAAGAATGTCAAAATCGTGGATGTGATGAAAATCATCAAACACCAGAACGATGGGCGTTTCGGTATTGGCTTGTTCGCTCAATGCGTTAACCAGCGACGTGATCACCGCTTCCAGATAGTCGAAATCACTTTTTGACAGCAACTTTGAGGCTTCTGTACCAACGTTTGGCAAAATTCGTTCAAATGCACCGATGACGTACTGCCAGAAGCGTCGCAGGTCGTTGTCGGACTCATCAAGAGAGAGCCAGGTGAAAAATGTCTCCGTGTCATGTAGCCATTGCCCCACCAAAGTGGTTTTGCCATACCCCGCGGGTGCAATCACAATGGAGAGCTTCTTTCCCGTACCGAGCCGGAAAAGATTGAACAACCGATCCCTTTTGATGGATTTTGGGTTGCTCGCAGGGGCAAAAAATTTGGTTTGTAACAGCATCCTACTACTCGAATAATTCGATAAACACGGTCTAAAATTTCCGTAAAGCCGAGGCAATGTTTGAGTTCAGGTATTTTATCGCTTAATTAAGCGAAAATTCACACAAAATCAAATAATAATAGCAACTTTATAAAAAGTTGCTTGAGTAAGCCGAGTTTAATTTTACCAAAAACTGTCTAGGTGTTTGGAACTAAAGTGCAGGGAATGACGGGATGATGCTCGTATATGGCAGCCACAAACTGACGTGAGCTGCCTCAGAAAAATGCGTATTTAACGCCAATGACCAATAAAATACTGGCGAGCGTTGGCTGGAGCACTTTATCGGGTAATTTCTTACCTAACCTGGTGCCAAGGTGAATTGCGGGCAGAGATCCTACGAGCAGCGCAGCGAGCAACATGTAGTCCACATTACCCAGGTGCATGTGGCCCAGGCCAGCAATCATCGTGAGAGGAACCGCGTGTGCAATGTCCGTCCCAATGATTTTGACGGCATCCAGCCTGGGATAAAGAAGCATCAAAATTGCGGCGCCAAAAGCACCTGCACCTACAGAAGACAAAGTCACACATACGCCTAAAACCACGCCCATGACAACAGTAATCCAGGGGGCGTGCCGCACTGAAAAGTGTTGGGGTCGATCGGGTGCATGCATTATAGAAATGATTTGTTTCTTCGTGATAATAATAATGGACGTTAATATCAGCATGATACCGAGCGTGCTCAGCAGAATATGTTTGTATTCTTCGGGGTCGGTAAAGTGATTGGAGAGCAGGTAGGTGGTAAGCAACGACGCCGGTAAACTCCCGGCTGCAAGGCGAAAGACCAATCGCCACTCAATGGTTCGCTGCTTCTGGTGAGCGAACACCCCACTGGCTTTAGTGACTGCGGCATAAATCAAGTCGGTACCGATAGCAACCGCCGGGGGGTACCCGAAAAGTAACAACAGCGGGGTCATCAGCGAACCGCCGCCAATGCCAGTTAGACCAACGGCAAAGCCAACGCCTGCACCCGCTAAAATATATAACAATATATCCATGAAATTGGTCTAAACTGAAATTAAAGTAATATCGCGCACCACAAGGCGCTTAATTTATCCTGTTTTTGCTATTCTTAAAAAGAATATTTGTTTATATTTTTATTCCAAAAAGTAGTTAAGCGAAATGGGCGGATATTGCGTGCGGAATCAATCTTTTAGCGTATGTCCTCGTACCGTTGCCTGGGAAAAGCTGGAGCCAAAATGAAACTACAACAACTAAGATATATTTGGGAAGTTGCGCACCATGATCTCAATGTATCAGCGACGGCACAGAGCCTGTACACGTCGCAACCCGGCATCAGTAAACAGATTCGCCTTTTAGAGGATGAGCTGGGGGTGGAAGTGTTCGCTCGCAGCGGAAAACATTTGACCCGAATTACCCCGGCGGGTGAAACCATCATCAAGGTAGCGGGAGAAATCCTCAAAAAGGTAGAAGGCATCAAGCAAATTGCGCAGGAATTCAGCAATGAGAAGAAGGGATCGCTAACCATCGCCACCACGCACACTCAGGCACGATATGCACTTCCCGATGTGATACAGGGATTTATGGCAGACTATCCTGAGGTATCACTGCACATGCATCAGGGCACGCCCATGCAAATTTCGGAAATGGCAGCCGATGGCACGGTGGATTTCGCCATTGCCACCGAAGCGATGGATCACTTCTCTGATTTAATTATGATGCCCTGCTATCGGTGGAATCGGTGCGTGGTTGTACCCAGAAACCATCCATTGGCCAGATTGCCCGAATTGACATTGGAAGAACTGGCGCATTATCCGATTGTCACTTATGTATTTGGATTTACGGGTCGAAGTAAACTGGATGACGCATTCCAGGCCAGAGGTCTGGTTCCTAAAGTCGTATTTACGGCCGCAGATGCGGATGTCATCAAAACCTACGTCAAATTAGGACTGGGTGTGGGTATTGTCGCGAGAATGGCATTTAATGATGATGCGGATAGAGATCTGGTGGCGTTGGATGCGAGTAAGTTGTTTATGCCCAGCACCACGAAAATTGGTTTTAGAAAGGGCACGTTTCTGAGGGGCTACATGTACGATTTTATTCATAAATTCGCCCCTCATTTAAGCCGGGAATTGGTCGATGCTGCCTGTCAGATCAGCAACAAATCGGATATTGATGATTTGTTCCGTGACATACAACTTCCTACGTTTTAATCACTGGATAGCTGTTGACTCAGTTTTTATGTAAGCCGCATTCTTTCTGTGTTTCTTCCTCCCACCACCAGCGGCCTTCGCGCTCATGTTGACCGGGCAGTACCGGGCGCGTACAGGGCTCACAGCCGATACTGATGAAACCCTTTTCGTGGAGTTCGTTGTAGGGCGCTTCAGACATGCGGATGTAATCCCAGACTTCCTTTGATGACCAATTGGCAAGTGGATTAAACTTGATAAGCTGTCTCGCTTCTGATGAGTTGCCCTCATCAATCTGCACCACGGGAATGTGTGAGCGCGTGCCGGGGCTTTGGTCTTTACGTTGTCCGGTAATCCAGGCATCCAATGTGGACAGTTTTTGCTTCAGCGGTTGCACTTTTCTTACACCACAACACTCCCCGTGGCCATCTTCGTAGAAGCTGAACAAGCCCTTTTCCTTCACAAGCGCCTGAACCGCTTCAGCATTGGGTGAGAGTACTTCAATACTAATATCATAATGGTTGCGAACGCGGTCGATAAATCGGTAGGTCTCCGGGTGTAATCGGCCCGTGTCCAGGGAAAAAACACGCAAATTCGATGTCAATTTATGTGCCATCTCAATGAGGGCGACATCCTCCGCTCCGCTGAACGAGATGGCGATTTCATCAAAGCTGGCTAACGCAAGCTTGAGAATTTCGCGTGGTGACTTGGTTTGCCAATCTTGTTCAAAGGTAGGAATGAGCTGAATGTCAAAGTCTGTAGCCATGGGGTGCGTCCGGTTTTCTGCAAACAAAGGCGAGACTTTAGCAAAATTTAAATAGAACGAAAAATACTATGTGCTTATATATAGTCGCTGTTTCAATTATATGGCATGTCACTCAAACGTCTGTAGGAGACATGACAAGTCCTCGCATATGGATTACCATGGCGACTCCAAAAAACCATCATCAAATAGCAATCGCTTGAGTAAAGCCTGGCTTTATTGAGTGATAGCTTTGTTCGATACAGCTTGATTAGAGACAGAAAGGAGCAACGCGTGGAATTGGCATGTTTGGATCTGGAAGGGGTGTTGATTCCGGAAATTTGGATTGCATTTGCGGAAAAGACCGGTATTGAAGCCCTCAAAGCGACAACGCGAGATATTCCTGATTACGATGTACTCATGAAGCAGCGTCTGAAGTTGCTGGATCAACATGGGTATGGGTTGCCTGAAATTCAGGAAGTAATCAGTACGCTGGATCCCCTTGAAGGTGCGGCAGAGTTTCTTAACTGGTTGCGTGAGCACTTTCAGGTGGTGATTCTGTCTGACACTTTCTACGAGTTTGCCATGCCATTGATGGCGAAACTGGGGTATCCCGCTTTACTTTGCCATAAACTTGAAGTGGCGGAATCCGGCCAAATCACGAATTACCTGCTGCGTCAGCGAGATCCCAAACGTCAGTCAGTACGCGCATTCCAATTGCTGAACTACCGCGTGATTGCGGCAGGGGACTCTTACAATGACACCACGATGCTGACTCAGGCGGAAGCAGGTATTCTTTTCCATGCGCCGCAGAATGTGATTGATGAATTCCCTCAGTTTCCTGCTGTGCATACGTATGACGACTTGAAGGAAGAGTTCAAAAAAGCAAGTTTGAAGCATTTTTAGCAGGCCTTTCATCCTGGCCGAAAAGACGTGGTACGGTGATCGTTTCGTACCTCGTCTTTAGTGGCTGCTCAAAATTCCTAATATCCTAACCCTTCCTCAGAAAACGATCTTCCAAGCGTCGAATAAATATGTCTATTTTGGTTAATGACTCATTGTATTCATCTGTTGGGTCACTATCACTGACTATGCCACCTCCTGCATGCCCGTAAATTTTCCCATCCTGCGTATAAAAGGTACGGATGGCGATGTTTGAAGTAAATCGCCCATTGGGTAACCAATAAAAGAAAGAGCCGCAGTAGGGGCCACGATTCGTGTTTTCCAGATGAGCGATAATTTCCATCGCCTTGATCTTGGGAGCGCCTGTGATAGAACCGCCGGGAAAACAAGAGAGAAAAGCCTGAAAAGGCGATAGTGAGTCTTTTAACGTGCCGGTCACGGTGGATACTAGATGATGCACGTAATGAAAGCTCTCAATATCAAATAGTTTATTTACGGACACTGATCCAGTTTTGCTGACTTTCCCCAAATCATTTCTGAGCAGATCGACGATCATCAGATTTTCCGCGCGGTCTTTTTCACTCTCTGCCAGGTCCACCTTTAACTGTTCATCCCGATGCTTTAATACGCTGCGGGCTCGTGTACCTTTGATCGGTTTCGTAGTGATTTGCTGATTCTCAATGGTCAAAAACAATTCCGGGGACAGGCTCAGAATCTGTTTTTTTTCAGTACGCATATAAAAGCAGTAATCTGCATCAAGCTGACTGCAGAGAGCCAGGTAAGCATACCAGGGGTCACCAACATAAGGTGCGTGGAAACGCTGCGTGTAGTTGATCTGGTAGCAGTCGCCCTGGTGAATATGGTCGAGTATTGTATTTATGCTGGCGTGATAGTCCTTTTCGGTCACATCCTGGACAAACCTGTCTTCTAACTGGAAGGAGGCTCGCTTGGCTTTTTGTGCGGCCAGAAGTAATGATTCAATGTGAGTGCTCTCAAGTGTCATCGAATAATAGAGCGTATACTGCCCCGGGGCCAGATAGGAGGCTACCCAGTCATACAGGCCTGCATGGAGTTTGCCAATACCTACTTCTGAGCGATTTGGATATTCGCAGAGCCCCGCGATTAATGACTGGGCAGGCGGAGCAGGGAGGTTCTGCGTTTCTTCCCTGCTGAGCCATCGTTTCGGCTGGGCGCAAAACCAGTGCGACTGCTTCATGTCTGTCGGATTACCCGCACAGAAAAAACCGGGCATGTATGTACTATATATAAGCAGGGCGTCAAATTGTTCAGCAGAGATTAAGGTTTGATGCTCAAAAATGCTATCAAAGTCTTGGTGGTGTACGTCAGGCATAATCGTTGGTGAGTGATATCAAGGTGGCTGACCGGAATCTAACGGTGCTGTGAAGATTTTCTCATGTTTAAGGAAAAAGGTTTTTTAGACTCTGGATGAATAGTAGAATCTTCCCCCTTCCTGCTTCAGGGAATGAAGGTATTGAGATCAGACATACAATTATATAGTGAGGACTAATAATATGAAGATAAATCGCACATTAATCTCAGTCATTACATCATTTCTGCTTGCGTTCAGCTTTGCAACAGCAACGCACGCCATTACGCCAGAAGGTAAAAAGGAAGCAAAGCAGAACATAGAGTACATGTTTCAGAAAGTTGCTGATCGCCTGGCCATAATTTTACCTCAAGATCCTGAGTTTCTGCCTTTTGGGGCGGGTATGGATATGAATGGCAAGGTGAACTTTATCTTTACGGATCGCAATAATAAGTACACCGCAGATGCTGCGATGCTTCTGGTACGCCAGGCTGAGCTATCGAATGCGGACAGTGGGCGTTTGCTTGGCGTGTCTACTATCTATCGCTATGCCTATAAAGATAAAAATGGCAAAGACAAAGAGCAGATCAACATTGAAATGGAGTACGTCAATGGTTATGCCATGGTAAGAGCCATTGAAGTGAATGAAAAAGACGGGAAAAAGTACCTGGGTCGTTCCGGTGACAAAGAGTTCGAAGCAAAAATATTCCATAAAGAACTGGTCGAAAAACTGAAAAACAACAAGCAGGGGAAGTAATTCGCCCAAGAACTGTGAACGAGGTTGCACTCCGGGCTGTGATACTGTTATCAAATGTTTCCCGATGTAACCTCCCTGCCAAAAACTGTGACCTTTATCTCAGAATAATTTCCGCCGTTACATAGAATAACAATCAACCGGGGAACAAAAACAAATCTCGGTGAAACTAAAAAACAAAACATAAAATTCTTGTTAGGAGAATAAAATGAAAGGCCTGAATAAAATTGCTTTGGTTGCTGCTATCGCAGCTGCTTCTACCGCTCAAGCTGAACTGGTTGCAATGGACGACGCTTCCATGAGTGCAGCTACTGGTCAAGCTGGTCTGACCATTGACGTAAACAACGCGTTGATCGAAATCGGCGAAATCAACTACAAGGACGCAGAAGTTGCTGATCCTACTCAAGGTGGTTCTATCTTCATCACTGGTTTCAAAATGGGTGGTGCTGGCCTGGTTGAAGTAGCTGGTGGTGCTGCTCCTGGTACAACTCACAACAACATCGGTCTTGACAACCTGCGCATCAACATCGACGTAGCTGGTGCTGGTGAAGACTTCTCTTCACGTTACGGTATCGGTAAAGTTGGCGCTGGCCCAGTTATCGCTTTCCAAGACGCTTACAGCGGTGTATCTGGAAGCAATGCAGAAGCAATCGCTTTCTACGACACTACTAACGTATCTGACGGTGCTGGCGGTGTTGTTCAAGTTAACGCTATCACTGACGGTGACATGGTTATCGGTCTGGACGCTCAAACTCAAACCACTATCGTTGACTTCGGTATGATCATCGGTCAGGTTTCTTTGGGTGACTCTTCAATGGCAGCTGGAAGCAGCATCGCGTTGGCATCTGCTGACGGCCGTACTACTACTGACGGACGTACTGTACTGATGGCTGCAACTGCTCTGGGTGGTGGTATCGGTCCTGTTGACATCATCATCGATGGTCAAGACGGCGGCATGAACATCAACGCTCACTTCGCTCTGAAAGGACAAATGGAATTCCCATTCGTAGCTACCAAAATGGGCTTCGCTCTGCATAACAGCCGTGGTCTGAACTCTTTGGTTGCAACTGGTGTTGCTTACGACGATGGTACTGCTACCGTTCTGACTGGTGCATTTGCTAACGTTTCTATCGGCAAAGCTGACGTTGATGGTGACGGCGTTGTTGACGGTCTGCGTTTCGATGTTAACCGTTTCGAAGGTGACATGGACATGACTGACATCCAGTTGGGTGACAGCGGCGCTACTATCGGTAGCCTGTACATCACTGACATGAAAGTATCTGCTAACATGGTTGTTTACGGTCACTAAGATCGCTTAAACATCACCTGGGCTTCGGCTCAGGTGCTCATGTTGAAAACCCCGTTTTACGGGGTTTTTTTTTGCCTAGATGATTGTAACTAAAGAATAAATCTGTGATTCGTTAGGAAGTTTAAATGGCTCAATCTGGTCTATCATCCTCTGTGTGATTGACTATAATTCATAAATTGTAATTTGAATAACTCAAGCGGATAAACATGCGACTTTCTCAAATCTTGGTTGTTATCTCTTTCAGTATTTTGGTGTCCTCCTGCTCCAACGAAGGGAGTGTGCCTGAAGTCAGGTTTGTTGGATTTCCCCCTGGCAATGCCTTTTTGGGTGTGGAATATTATTATGTGATGGGGGCTGATGGTGGGGATAAACTGCTTGATTATTCATTGACCAAAAATCCGGATTGGCTATCGCTTGAAAGACCCAACAGTTTGATACGTCCGGGTGTGATACTGCGTGGTGTGCCGGGTGTGACTGGCAGCGCGCGGGCCGATTTAGACATCGGCAAGAACCAGGACATGCAGATTTCGGTGAATGATGGTGCGAGATTCGGTTCCTTGAAATTTACCATTGAAGTGAAACCCAACGTGGCCAATGTTGGTTCCACTACAATTACGGAAGGAACGGTTGGAAATATCACCCAACCAGAGGTGCCGGATGGTGAACTGCCGACGACCTGTGCACTGCCGAAAATGGAAGAGAAAGAACTGAACATTGATGGTGAGTACATAAAAGTATTTCCTGTGCTGGTTCCGGTAAACCTGAATAATCCTTCCGTGCTGGATACCAAGCTGCACTACGAACTCACCACGAAATTCCGAGATGGTTTACCCGAAGACCAGGCGAGTAATCCGAGTTCAGGAAAACCGAACTCGGATTATTTTGTGGACTACGATGGTGATTCTGAACAGAATAAGCCTTTCTTTGATGCGTTAAAACCAGATGTTGATGATCCTTTTACCCCGGGAGAAGTGTTTATTCCGGCGGGTGTGACCACCTGTTATGTGCGTGTGTATGTATCAGAGGACAGTAAGGCAGAAGCGGACGAAGAGGTAACGGTGAAACTCACCAGCGTTCCGGAGGGATTAGTTGATATTGGAAGCTCTGGCATCATCACCATTCGTGACAATGAGCCCGTTGTGACCTTTTCTGAAGAGCCGGTGGTCGTGCAGAATGAAGGTACTTCTCGTACGTATACTGTTCGCTTGAGTAAAGCGCCGGGGCAGGTATTTGATCGCTTTGATACCGATGGTACACCCCTTTTCAAAGATTTGACCTTCCGCACCTATATTCAGGTAAAACTGGCCAAAACCAGTCAGGATGAATTTGTAAATCTGGGTTCAGACTCCGAGGCTGGGGATTTGGCCATGTCGCCTAATGAAGGTGACCCCATTGTCGGGTTTGTAGAGTTTACCGGCGAGCAAACCGAAGGTACCTTTACGGTGACGTTACCTGACGATGGTGACAATGAGTCGGGTTCGGATGAAACTTTCCGGCTGTTTATCGACAATGTCTATGGGTCAATTGGCGCGGTGTCTGAAGAAAAGGATATCGTCGTTCGCATCAATGAATGGAAAAATGGTGTTGAGGCGAATGAAGGAGGCGAAAGGTTTGCGCAGATCGCCATCGATGATGATGGAAACGTTATGCTGGCGGGTGATAGAACTTCCGGGGGAGAGCAGCAAGGATTTCTCCGAATCTATGATCGATTTGGCAATAAGCGCGAAGATATTGTTTTAGTGACGGGCCAGTCTGTTGAAGCCTTCGGTGTGTCAGCACAGCGACGCTTAAACAGTCAGGACGATGATAACGACCCGGATAATGATTATTTCGATGACCTGGTGGCAGGATTTAATCTTGTTGCTACGGGGCAGGCGCAGGATAACTCTGATATTGAAGTCGTAAAGTATTCAAAGTTCTCAAATGAAGTGAACTATCAAAGAAAGTGGAACCAAGGGTTCGGCTCTTCTGCGGAGGATGTCGCTGCACATATGCTTGCCCGTTCCAATGATATTTATATTACCGGTAAATCACTGGGTAGCTGGCAATATGTGGATGAAGGTAATAACGACGTGTTTTTGGAGAACAAGGGCGGGTATGATGCGTTTGTTACCAAGATTCTTCAGTCAGAGGAAACCCCCAAAATTGCGTGGCATTCTCTATTTGGCACAGAAGGCAATGATGTTGGGAAATATCTGGAAAGATTGAGCCTGGATATACTCTTCCTGGGTGAAACGGAAGGCTTGGCGGGGTATCAGTCTTTCGGCGGCGTGGACGGATTTATATCCAAGATTCCATCCACGAGCGGAGGTTTCCGGTTTTTAAGGCAGATTGGTTCCTCCCAGGATGACACGATGACGTTGATCAATGTCGCACGAGGTTTGATTGTCACCGGTACATCTTCCGAAGAAATTTTATTGGACGAGGAAGAGCCGGATCTGGATGCAGAGCCCAGAAATACGTTCAATAATCGAAAAGCGCAGTTTAATGTGTTGACCTCCAGCTTTGATGTGGAACAAACCAAAGCCATAGGCTTTACTGGCGAAAATCTGTTGTTGACGCATTCTCAAGCGAATCAGAACAGCTATTACGGCGGTTCTACCACCGGTGAATTTAGAGAGAATGATCAAAACGCTGGCGGTAAAGATGCGATACTGTTCAGGCAGGATATTAACTCCATTGCGGATACCAGTGAGATCATCTGGTCAGAGCAAATGGGTACCCCCGGTGATGATGAGATTGTTGATATCTTTGTAGAGGACAACGCCAAATTGTTCTACCTGCTCAAGTCGAACGAAGGGTATCGATTAGCCATCAAAGGGCTGGACGGGCAGGATCTGGCGCGTTAACTGACCGTTTTCTGTACCGACTAAACCGGCTTTATGCCGGTTTTTTTATGACTTCTCTGACGTCACATTCAAACTGAGAACACGTTCAAATTACAAAATTTTATATTTTGTTACGATTTATTCATAACTAAAAAAATGACCGTGATACACACAAATCAACAATAACGAGGAAAGAGAACAATGAGCCAACTGTTAGGGAGGTTGGCTGCTGCAGGGATGAGTGCAGTCTTAATAAGCGGGACGGCTTCCGCGGAAATACAACAATTAGAAGATACACAACTTTCAAACATCACCGGCCAAGCAGGTATCAGCATTGAAATTGATAATGCTGAATTAACCATTGGGGAAATTCGGTGGCACGACGCGGATGCTGTTAATGTTGGCGGCTCAGTTGCTGTCAGGGATATCCGATTGGCTGGTGCCGATAAAACGCACTTTTTTGGAAATCAATGGATTCCCAATTCTGCAAGATCCGATAAGTTAGACAACCTCAAAATTGACATAGATGTTTTGGCAGATGGCGATTTTGTCGCCATCATGAAACCTGCTGGTACTTTTAGCGTTGTTGACTTTGGTTTTAGTACTGGCGAATGGGTGCTGATGGATTCCACAGGCGCTGATGCAGGAACTAAGTTGTTTAATTCGCTGGATTTCACGGGGATCGGAATTGATGCGCGTTTGCGCATTGACAACCAAACTGCCCATACTTTTATTGAAACCACGTTTGGCATTGACGATCTGAATGCTGATATGGACTTCTTAGCCATTCGAATAGAAGGTGCTCAAATTGCCGGTGTGTCTTACTATGAGACCATTTCACTGTGGGGATCGAGTGGTGCGGGAATTCCAGATTTGGGCGCAGAAGTTGACGTTGAGCTATATACCGCCACAAACGCGCAAGGTAATACTGCACTCGGCTTTAATTTGACTAAATTCCAAGCGGATATCGGCTTGCCGACAATTTACCTAGGTGACAAGCCCACCATTGGTGGTTTGTATTTCAACAACGTAAATATCGTCGCAGATACCGTCATCTACGGGCACTAAGCGCTACCGCCCACAAAAAAAGCCGCAATCGCGGCTTTTTTCAGTTACAGAACCTGCTATTGGTTCTGCGGAATATCAATAATCAAATCAAAACCACCGCCCGGGCGTGGTGCAAGTTGCACAGGGCCTTCGTTGATCGCCTGGGGCATCTGGATGGTATCCACGCCTTTCAGATTACCAAAACCCATGATTAGCTGATTGCCGGAGCGCTCCAGTTCCAATCCCGTACCACCCAGTAGCGGCGTAAAGTTGTAATCCGCTTCCAGCACGCCTGACTCAATAAACTCCTTGAATCCGGGAATATCCGGTAAGGGGCGTTCAGGCAGATACAGGGAGGCATCGGCAGCGGGTGCCAGAGAAATTTGTTGCTGACGAATCAGGTTTTGCTGTTCCGCTTCGATGTCGGCAAAAGTAATGGCGTTGCTGACCTGATTGCTCGCGTCAGAGCGAATTTGTTCGAACTCCACTTGCTCTTCCGCCTCGGACTTTTCTGCTTCACCGGGCGAAATGGTCAATGTGGCCAGCTTTTTCTGGCGTTCGTCATCGTTTGCCTGTCGCTTTGCAGGGGTCACGATAATCGTAGAATCTTTGATGTAGGTTTCGGTCATTTCATCACTGGAGAGTGATTTAACGCCAGCCTGCGCCTGGCTCACCAGCGCAACGGATATGGCCATCGCAATCGGCAGCGACTTGAGTGGTGCTTGAGTAGTCATGGATGAATCCCCATGTGCTTGGTGGACAGTGTTCTGCAATTGTTATTATCGACTCGTACTGCTCGGCCAAAAAGTCGAGATTCTTACAGATTCGGGCTACGCTTAAAGCAAGGATCGCGAAACCCCGTGATTGGTTGCTTCTTATGGTAGTATCTTGTCATTGCCGCTGGTTTTCAAGGGGACAGACCGTGAAAATTGTTACGTTTTTCTATTTGTGTAGCAAACATTAAGGTTGAGTTACAGTATGTTGTCGGAACGGGTGGCTCGGTGGTTGGACAGACGTATTCCTCCGGCGAGGTCAGTGACACTGAATCAGAAGTCCATTTTTATTTTCCCGACGCTGGAAGGGTTGTTGTTTTGTGTTTTGTTGCTGATCCTGCTGCTCACGGCGATTAACTATCAAAACAACATGATTTATCTGCTGACCTTTCTTCTCGTCAGTTTGTTGCATGTCATTATTTATCATTCGTATCAAAACCTGTCCGGATTAAAGTTCAGTTTTAAGCAAGCTGAGTCGGTGTTTGCGGGTGAAACCTGTTATTTTGAAGTGACCGTCTCGTCCGGTAAAAATCGTATGCGGCATTTTTCAATTACCGCACGCTGGCCGGACGAGTCGGTTGCAGTCGCGCCGGACGTGTCTTCCGACAAAGAAGTCATCAAACTGGCCATACCCATGACGGCATTGCAACGGGGTTGGCTGACTCCGGGCAGGTTGTTGGTGGAAACACGATACCCATTTGGTCTGATCCGAGCGTGGTCATGGATTGATCTCGAATGTGAAGCGCTCATCTATCCTCAGCCGATTGAAGGATCTCCGGACCGAATGGGGAGTGACGCACGTGAGGGCGAGCAGTTGCAGGCTCAGCCTGGGGTGGAGGATTTCAAAGGCATTCGAACCTATGCGCCAGGAGACTCGCTTAAGCGGGTGGATTGGAAAAAGTATGCGAAACGCGGGGATGTGCTTATCAAGGAGTTTGAGCGGCCAGTCTCCGACTCCCATTATTTTTCTCTGGATGACTATGCCGGGCAGGCATTGGAGAAAAAACTCAGTCATTTGTGTTTTGATGTGGTCAGCGCAGCCAAATCGGGCGTTTATTATGGACTGGATTTGAAGTCAGAACGTATTGAACCTGATTCTGGATCTGGTCATGAACGGGCTTGTCTCAGAGCGCTCGCCCTATGCCAGCTTTCTTCAACACACAGTGTGAGCGGAGGATAAACCGTGTTTGGTTTGCTCGGCGAAAAAGGGCGTCGGATAGACTTCATCTCTGATCGGGATGTGGTCATGGTGCTGGCGGCCTTTACGCTTCTCGTGCTTCCGCATTTGTCGCGGCTCCCTCTGCTGGTGAGTGGCTACATCGCATTGTTAGTCGCTGGCCGTTTTGGGCTCTCTCACTTCGGCAGAAGACTACCGGGGTGGCGCGGCAAAGCGGTGCTGATTATCGGGGGGATTCTGGCTTTATGGGGCGGATTGGGGTGGCAATTTACCGTCAATGCCGCCGTCGCATTTTTTACCATCAGCATTTGTTTGAAATTGTTTGAGTTGAAATTCTATCGGGATTTGTATTCCTATGTGCTGCTGTTGATCTATTTCATGGCGACGGCGTTCTTGTTCGATCAAACATTGTTCACGTTGCTTTACCTGTTGGGCTGCATATTGTGGGTGTTTTATTTGCTCTTGAGTATTCACACCAGCAAGTCGGCAGTGTCTTTTGGTTTTCGAGTGAAGAAAACCGGTGTTATTTTGTTACAAGCGCTGCCCGTGATGATTGTGTTATTTCTATTTTTCCCGCGTATTTCTCCGCTGTGGAGTGTGCCGCTGAACTCGGGTCAGGCAAGAACCGGAATTTCCGATACGATGTCACCCGGGGATATTTCACAGTTGGCGCAATCTGATGCGCGCGCATTCCGGGTGGAGTTTCAGCAGGAGATTCCTGAGAAAAAATCGCTCTATTGGCGCGGGTTGATTCTGGATCAGTTTGACGGGCGAGCCTGGTCTGCCAGCGAAATTCAGCCGTACGCCCCCATTGGAAAGATTGTGGATGTGCGCCTGGACGATCGCGTGTCGGAAGCTGCTTATAAAGTGATCATCGAGCCGACAGAGAAGCGCTGGGCTTTTGCGTTGGAAAACAGTGTACCTGCCAGCAGCAATATCAGACTTTCGGACGAAGGCTTGATTCGATTCCAGCAAAACATTTTTCAGGCGACGCTGTATCAGGCGGATATTCGGGATGTAGGGCAGGCTGAAGAGGATAAGAGCATTGCTCAGCTCAGGCGCTACCAGATTCTGCCACGTTCCAGGAACCCCCAAACGCGAGAATTCGGGCGTGAGTTGTGGCAACAGTCAGGTAAAAACGCTGAACGGTATCTTGGAAATATTTTGGAGTTTTTTCAGCGGGAAGGCTTTCAGTATACTTTACGCCCACCGGAGAATGGTGAACAGGCCGTCGATGACTTCCTCTTCAGTTCACGTCAGGGCTTCTGTGCCCACTATGCAGGCAGTTTTGCCTTTCTGGCGCGGTTGGCGGGAATTCCGGCGCGCGTTATTGTTGGCTATCAGGGGGGCGATCTTTCTCAGGATGGCTCCTATCTGGTTGTCCACCAGTTTGATGCGCACGCGTGGGTGGAGGTTTGGTTGGCAGGTAAAGGTTGGGTGCGTATTGATCCTACCGCGTATGTTGCACCAGCACGCATTGATACGGGCATTCGGGAAGCAGTCCGAGAGGAGGGATCATTCCTCGAAAAGAATGCGTTTTCAGCCAGCCGATTTGCCCATATTGGCGTGGTGAACTGGTTGCGCTGGCAATTGGATGCAGTGAACTACAATTGGCAAAAATGGGTGGTGGGGTACAACGAAGAAATTCAGTCGTCCGTGCTCACCGAGTGGTTTAATAATGACAGCCTTCTGTTTATGGCCGGGGCATTGGTGGGACTTTCGGTGGTCGCCTTTCTTGCGCTGTATGGTTGGTCGTACATTCGAACGAGAAAACAGGCACAGGCAGAGGAGGTTAAGCTGTACCTGGCTTTTTGCGCCGCATTAAAACCGTTCGGTGTTGAACGGTTGATTACGGAAGGCCCCAGGGACTTTGCCGATCGTGCAAAAAGCGTGTTTCCGGAGGGGGCAAGAGTGATCAATGAGGTGACCAATGCGTTCGTAGCGCTGCGGTATTCCTCAGCGAGCCCGGCAGGCAACCCTAATGCGCTGACTCAGTTCCGGAGGCAGGTAAGTCAGGGGAAAAAGCAGTTGAGACAGATTAAGCAAAAAAATACACTTCGAAAATGGTAATCTAATAAAGTTTTTTTGATATAAGGGGAAAAGGTTCACTGTGCAGAGCTATTCCTGGTTTGAGCAAGCCTACAATAACGTGATAACTGCCTATCGATCCGGTTCGCTGCCTCATGCGCTGATTCTTTCCGGCGCAGAGGGTATGGGAAAGAGTGAGTTTTCGCTATACCTGGCGCAGGGATTGAGTTGTATGGAAAACTCGACTGGCAGTGCAGGAGAAGCGGCACCACCGTGCCAGGTGTGCCGAAATTGCCGGTTGTTTGAGGCGTGCACCCATCCGGATGTGCTTGTCTGTGCGCCTGAAGAGGGAAGTCAATTCATTAAAGTGGATCAGGTGCGGGCGATAGGTGATTTCGTTGGACAGTCGGCACAAATCAATGCGCTAAAAATCGTTGTTCTTGATCCTGCGTCAGCATTGAATATCAATGCTGCGAACGCACTGTTAAAAAATCTGGAAGAACCTTCTGACAATACTTTATACCTGCTTCTGGACGATCAGCAGGGGCCACTGTTGCCCACCATTCGCTCGCGATGCCAGATTCTTAAACTACCTACCCCGCAGAACGCAGAAGCGCTGGCCTGGTTACGTGATAACTGCACAGCAGCCGTGGACGATGTTGATGCCCAGGCGGCATTGAATCTGGCTCATGGCAGCCCATTGCGCGCAAAAAACATCATAGAAAATAATGGCCTGCAGCAGGAAAATGCACTGATACAGGCGGTTGGTGAAACCATCAAAGGAGAAACGTCTGCGGTTGAGTTTGCGGAACAGTTTTCGACCGTTTTTGACCTGGGCATCGATCAGTTTATTGAGTGTCAGGTAATTTGGTTAGACGCCATGATAAAAAGTGTGATGGGCCAGCAGTTTGAGGCATTGGAAAGCCGGACGGGGGGGCGCATGTTTCATTATCTGGCAACTCGGAATACCATGGAGAACCTGTATGAATTTCGTGATGAGCTGCTATTGCGGCGACAGGACTGTTTACATGGCGCAAACTTGAACCAGACGCTGTTGCTTGAGTCAATGGTCAACGGTTGGGTACGGCTGATGGATCATGCTCGCACCATAAAATCGTAAACGAACAACAGGTTGATTTTTCGTGATTTTAGGATACTTTTAATAGTGAGATGAAAATGGCCAATGAGGTGAGGGCAGCGACTCATCACCGCCGCATTGGTGTGTTCTTGAAATAATTTTATCGGGTTGGAATTCTATGCCTCCAGGTATGGGCGCACGCCACGGGATACTCACGCTCACCATTAAAGACAAAGCCGTACTGTACGCGGCCTACATGCCTTTTATCAAAAACGGGGGATTATTTATTCCCACTGCGAAGAATTATCAGCTGGGGGACGAAGTTTTTCTCTTGCTCAATCTGATGGATGAGGTAGAGAAAATTCCAGTGGCTGGCAAAGTATGCTGGATCACCCCCAAGGGCGCTCAGGGAAACCGTGCAGCCGGCATTGGTGTGCAGTTTAATGACGATGCTGAAAATGCCCGCAACAAAATAGAAACCTACCTTGCCGGTTCCATCACTTCCGATCGCCAAACCCACACAATGTAGACGAACATTGCTTTTCCAGTGCAGGGTTTTACAATAGTCCGCTTTCTCTGACTGTAGGCGGAACCATGTTTGTTGACTCGCATTGCCATCTGGATCGATTGAATTTAAAGAAGTATCAGGGTGAATTAAGTGCCGCACTGGCGTTCGCTCGCTCTGAAGGTGTGGATAAAATGCTTAACGTCTGCATCGATCTTGAACACTTCAGCGACGTGCTTGCCATTGCAGAAGCGCATTCGGATATTTACGCATCTGTTGGCGTTCACCCTTCTTCCCATGAGGGGGAAGAGCCTACGGTAGAGAGGCTGGTTGCGTTGGCAAACCACGACAAAGTGGTTGCCATTGGAGAAACGGGGTTGGACTATTACTACGGGGCCGACACAAAAGATCAACAACAATCCCGATTCATACATCACCTGGTCGCAGCCAAAACCTGTAAAAAGCCGGTGATCATCCACACTCGCGATGCACGCGAAGATACCATCGCAATTATGAAGCAACATGCAGATACCTCCGTGGCCGGGGTAATGCACTGTTTCACCGAGAGCTGGGACATGGCTAAACAGGCGCTCGATCTCGGTTTCTATATCTCGTTTTCAGGCATTGTCACCTTCAAAAATGCCGAAGAGCTGCGTGCTGTGGCGATGAAAGTGCCTATGGATCGGATGCTCATTGAAACCGATAGCCCGTATCTGGCACCGGTGCCTTACCGAGGCAAATCGAATGAACCTGCCTTTGTGGCGGAGGTAGCTAAACTGTTGGCTGAGTTGCGGGGCGTATCCGTTGAGGCGTTGGCCGAACAAACGACGGAGAATTTTTGCCGTCTGTTTACTGGTGCTGCATAACAATAGTTATCGCGTCATTTTCTTAACGAACACCACAACGAAGAGTGCGAGAGTAAAACTTCCGATAAACGCTTCGGTCGCGGCAATAGCGCGAGAAAAACCAATGGGGGATATGTCGCCATACCCTAGTGTCGTGAAGGTAACAATGCTGAAGTAGATGCATCGGGCATAGTTTTCTATGCCGTGCAAGAACGAATGGCTTGTTGTGAGGGAAACGAGTTGCCCTCCCTCCTGAATACCGCTGAAAAAGTACGCCGTGGCGAAAAGAAAAATGGCAATTAAAGAAAATACCACCACGCGCATCGGTACTTCGCCATAGCCACAGAACACGTCCACCATTTTAGAGATGAAGCGCTTGCTGCTGTTTCTCGGCATCTGATAGCGGCGCATCACCATCTCTTTGCGGAAAAACAGCCCTGCTGTCTCGAATAATCCCTGGGCTTCGGTGACTTTCCGCAAATTTCGGTAGATCTCTTCCGCCTGTTGGTAGTAGTCGACTTTTTCTGCCCGGACTTTCGTTTTTCGAGCTAACGATTCCTGAAGAAGGCGCTTTCCCCAATTAACATGCTCTAGCTTTGCATTGTTCAGGTTTACACCAAGGAGATTGCAGTCAGAGAGGTCAGCATAGTTGAGGTTCGCATTCTCCAGGTTTGCCTTCATTAATGAGGTGCCATGAAAGTCGACATTAAAAAAATGTCCTCCCGCCAGATTTGACCGGTACAGATCAGCGTGAATAAGTTGGTAGCCGGATTTGTGGTCATGATTGACCAGGTCCAATCCCTGCAGATCCAGGCGTTGCAACTTAAATGCATGCATGGGCTCGCCTGTTCTGGCACGTTGCTGTAATTGCTCGCGTAACTCTGCCTCCTGTATGTCGCGGTCTTCACTTTGCCAGAATTCATCGTTCATGATCTTGAGCGCCTCGTAACGAATAAGCTTGCTGTTGGGTCTTCGATAAGTATAGTTGTCAATCCTGATTGCGAAATTGATGAATTGTTCTGGATACGGTGACATGGTTGAAACGCGGGTAAACATTGGCCGAATTGAGCTGGCCTACAAAGAGTGGGGAAACACAAGTGGCACGCCCCTTATTCAGTTACATGGGTGGTTAGACAATGCGAACTCGTTTGACAACATGAATCCCCACCTGGATTTGAATCGATTCCATGTGTTCGCACTGGACTTTCCTGGGCACGGCGCATCTGACCATCGATCGATGAGTGAAAACTACCATTTACTGGAATATGTGCAGGATTGTGAAGCGTTTGCCCGCGTTATGAAACTTCCCAAAATCGGCGTAGTGGGGCATTCACTGGGCGGGGTGGTTGGGAGTCTTTGGGCCGCAGCGGTACCAGAACGGGTGGAGAGGCTGTTCTTGATTGACGCATTAGGCCCGATTGCTTCTAAAGAGGAAAACATCGCGTCACAGCTCGGCAGCGCAATTGACAAGATACTGGCAACACCGCGTGCTGCACCGGTTTATACCACGCCGGAAGAAGCGATCAGTGCGCGGAAGCTGGGAATGGGCAATCTTACGGAGGAATCCATCCGGATTCTGCTGGAACGGGGTTTAAATGAAGAGGCCGGGGGTTATACCTGGCGATCAGATCGTCGATTACGCCACGCTTCACTGATGCGATTGTCCGAATCGCAAGTGCACGCTTTTCTGGCGGCGATAACGTGCCCGGTTTATGGTGTATTTGCGAACAAAGGACTTCTGGCATCCAGCCCGCATTTTAACTCACGGGCGAAGATCATATCGGATTTTCGCTATGAAATGCTTGAAGGGGGCCACCACCTGCATTTGCAGGAGTGCCCCAGGGATGTGGCACAACGGGTCAATCGTTTTTTTAAATGAAACGTTTGTTTCGGTTATCCCAGAACTGTTTGGCCAGTACCAGCGCGTCTTCCTGAGTTGTCGCACGCTGCATGGTTTTCAGTGCCAGGGCGAGGGTAGATATGGCGGCGGATTCACCATACTCATCTGATTGCTCGCCCCGCCAAACGGCTTTCAAGTAATCCGGAGACAAATCCTGTCCTTTGATGTGACGTTTTTCAAAAAGCGCGGGCCAGGTTTCTTCGGAGCATGTGCCGGCGTCGCTGTTTTGCGCCAGCATGTCATTGTCCGGATTACGCTCAATTTCACCCCCTTCACCTTTAATGACCGTAAAATGCTGGTAATTCAATAATGCGCCGGCCTGCTGGTGCAGGTTCAGGTAAGGCGGATGAAAGATCCCTTGCACGACGGCGGGAGCATCGAGTGGGTTGATCAATCGTGACAGTGAATGCACGGGGGAGCGAAGTCCGAGGATCGGTCTCAAATTGATCATCCTGTCCAGCTCGATAGAGATGGTGGCTAGTTTCAAATAACTGAACCCTTGCTCCGCCAGATCGGATTGAACATCGCTCCAGGTTTGCCTCACACGGAAGCCAAGGGCTTCCAGCATGTTTTCCGTGTACAGGCGACCCTTCGTATGACCGCTGGCGCCATGAATGAACACGCGCACTCCCTGATTTGCCAAACAAAAAATGGAGAGCAGAAACCAGGGTAAATGGCGGCGTTTGCCAGCGTAAGAGGACCAGTCCAAATCAACGGAAATTCCTTCAGGCGCTTTGATTGTGGCTTTCACTGCCTCGACAAAGCCTGCCAGCTCTTCCGGGGTTTCCTCCTTAACGCGAAGCAGCATAAGAAATGCACCGAGTTGAACCTCTTCCACTTCGCCAGCCAGAATTTGCTTCATTGCATCGTATGCTTCTTCCCGGGTGAGAGACCGGCTGCCTTTTTTCCCTTTACCCAGAATTCTTACGTACTGTGCGAAAGGGTGCTCTTCATAGGTATGTTTGGATTCGTTTGGCGGTAATGTTGTCATGAGTGGACTCTTTATAAGCAATTAGCCGGTTTGGGTAAGCCCGCGATCTTGGCGGCCAGTTTGGCGGGGCTTCCCGGAAATAGTTGCATCAGGTAGATGCTGTTACCTTTTTCTTCCCCTAATTCGGATTTGACATGGTTTACGAGTGCGCGATTCACCGGGGCCAAATCAAATTGTGCATAAAACTGCCGGACCAAGTGAATAATCTCCCAGTGTGGTTGGGTCAGTGTAATGTTTTCCTCTGCCGCGATTTCGCACGCCAGGGTTTCATTCCAGTTTTCGTAGGCAAGCAAAAAGCCTTCACTGTCCCGGTGTTCTTTCATGCCCCGTTGTTCTGCCATAGATTACCAGGTGATTGTTTTGTTGTGTGTTGCGGTGAGTGTGACAAACGTTTTCATTGTGGCCGATTGTACACCTTTTGGCAGTGGTAGGTTTAATCCTCTGGCCAGGCGGTGGTCTTCCAATACATAGAGGCTCACCTCCGGGCTCACCGAAGCTAATGTGCTCACAAACCCGGACTGGCAGTGGTACACACCGGACTGGATGAAGATACAAGCATCCTCGCTGAGCACGTTCCCCTGTATCAGGGCTTTCTCCTCACTGCTGGTGAAGTGCTTTGAAATGATATGTAAAGTCATGGGCTACTCAACGTCTAGAATGAAAAAACATGGGACGCACCTTGAATCAGCGTGTTCATGCACTGTCGGTCGATCACGGTGGTAAGTGACAATAGATGCTGAGGACTGACCTGACGTTCAGAGAGGGAGTCGTCGAGCGCATAAACGCTTTCTATCCCGTATAAGGGCAGGGCAGTGATCATTTTTGAGATATTCTTTTGGCTGATGCGCTCAGGATTCTGCTCGTTCAGCAATTGGAAGACCCCATCGTGCAGAAAAATCGGTTGTACAGGCTGGTCAAAGGCAGCCATTGCCAATACAGCATCCATGGTTTCCCGGTGGGCGATGCCATCATAAGGGGCGCTCGTAATGAGCACCACAATGGAATTTTTTGAATCTGCCATAGTTACCGTATCAAAAAGTTATAAAACGATCCGAAGACGCCACCGCATCCACCCACTGTCCCAATCCGGAAAGGTCGTAGGCAGGTGCTAAATTGTGCTGGAGTTTGCCGTGACGGGCAGCTTCTGTTTCATTGATTAACCCCCTGCGTAATCCTGCGGCAATGCAGACGACCATATCGAGCTGGTGTTCTTTGGCAAAGGCTTGCCATTCACGCTGTATATCGAGTTCATCGGTGGAGTGCACGACCAATTCATTACCTAATGCCACGCCTCCCCGATAGAGAAATACACGGTATATGGTGTGGGATTGTGCGATCAGTTCCTGCGCAAACTGAAGTGCGGTATATGCCCCTTCGGTTTGTGTGGGTGAGTAATGTATCAGTAGCGAGAATCTCATGATTTGCCTGTGTTCAGGACGACAAAAGGCCCCAGCAGGGGCCTTTGTTGAAAGAGCTATGAATCAATCTTCGCCAGAGAAGGCAGTCAACAGCTGCAGCAAGCTCAGGAACAGATTATAAATGGAAACGAAGAGCGATACCGTCGCAGAAATGTAGTTGGTTTCGCCGCCGTGGATGATGGCGCTGGTTTGAAACAGGATGACGGCGGAAGAAAACAGCACGAAACCAGCAGAAATCGCCAGTTGCAATGCAGGCATGTTCACAAAGAAGCCAATGACCATCGCGCCTATCAGAACGAAAAAGCCGATCATAATGAAGCCGGACAGGAAACTGAAATCCTTGCGGCTGATCAGTGCGTAGGCGGACAGGCCGAAGAATACAAAGGCGGTCATGCCTAGGGCATTGGTCACCAGATGCATGGCGTTAGCGCCGGCAAACATGGCCAGAATAGGCCCCAGGGTGTAACCCATAAAACCGGTTAGTGCGAAGGTTAAAACCAGGCCCATGGCGCTGTTTTTGGTCTTCTCAATACCGAACAACAAACCATAGAAACCAACGAGTGTGATGATAATACCGGGGTGGGGTGCATTCATTTGCATGGCGATGTAGGCAACCAGCGCACTGAAAGCCAACGTCATACCGAGCAGCATATAGGTGTTTTTCAATACCTTGCTGGTTTCATAGCTTGCAACATTTGCTGAATCGCCAGAAACCACCGCGGCGTCTGCAACGTTTGCTTGTGCTTGAGCACTGCGATTAAACATCGCATTGATGTCTGATTTCGAGAACTTTTCGTTACTCATGTAAAGCGACTCCTTAAGTCTTTAAGCGTTACCTCTAATGATAATGATCATTTTGCTCATTTCAACTACGAGTGAAAAGGGGAATGTGGATTTTGGGAAAGGATTACCAAATTTTAACCTGGTTTGCACGTCCAGGGATTATCAGAGGGCAAGTAAAAGCCTGTAAGCACTATGATGGGGCGCGAGGCCGACGTGATTTATATTTATTAACTGTTGACACAAAAGATAACTCAGGTATTATGCACTCCGCTGTCGCCCGGTGCGTGCAGCGATCGGTACTTTTGGTAGATGATTGAATCGATAAGTTGGATGATTGAGTCGATAAAAGTAACGATGAAAAGTTGGGTTTGGCGTTCGCCGAACCATCTTCAAGGTGAGCTGGCTGAGTGGTCGAAAGCAGCGGTCTTGAAAACCGCCGCGGGTTAATAGCCCGCCCGGGGTTCGAATCCCTGGCTCACCGCCATTTTTTCTCTGTCGATAGCCTTCTGTTTTGATCGTTTCCTGATTTTCTAGTTTGTACCATTCTTCAAGCTGTGTACGTCCAATTTGGCTCGCTCTGCGTATACCCGTTGTGAGAAAATAATACGGTACAGCAGGAGAGCTTCTATGAATCGATCGTGCGCGCTTTTGATGGCTGGATGGGCAGCGTTGTCCGTTCAGAGCGCTTATGCGGCGTGTCCCGCCTGGATCAACCATACCTTGCCGAAACTACACAGCACGCAAAAGCTTGATCTGTGTGCTGAAACGGCAGACAAAGTGGTACTGATCACTAATACTGCCAGTCACTGTGGATTCACGAATCAGTTTGGTTCCTTGGAGAAGCTTCACAAACGATATAAAGAGTATGGGCTGGTGATTATTGGTTTCCCATCCAATGACTTTCATCAGGAAGCGGACAATTCCGCAGAAACGGCGTCTGTCTGTTACAAAAACTACGGGGTCACCTTTCTGATGACTTCGCAGCAAGTGGTTACCGGTGATAATGCGCATCCTATATTCCGACATTTAGCCAGGCAAACACGATCTCCTTCATGGAACTTCAATAAGTATCTGGTTGACCGGAAAGGCGAGGTGACCGGTTGGTATGCCAGTAACGTTCACCCTCAAAGCGGGCAGCTGGTGGACAAAATAGAATCGTTACTGAAGATTGATCCGGAAGGGGAGTAAGGTGTGCCTGCTTTCGAAAAAGATTGCCTCTTCTATGATGCGGAATGCCCGCTTTGTGTAGCGGAGGTACGGAAACTGGCTGTATTGGCAGGAGACGCGTTGGAATGCATTCCTGTTCAATCCTTACCAGAAGATGCAGATACCCCGACGAAACCCGTTCTGCTGTCTCGACTTCATTTGAGAGACGCCAATGGAAACTGGCTTATTGGGTTGGATGCCAATATTCAGGCATGGCAGCACACGAAATACGGTTGGCTTTGGCGTATCCTCAAGTGGCCTGGCATTCATTATCTTGCACTTAACGGGTACGAGGTCTGGCTCAAGTATCGGCTCAAACGTATGCCCCAATCCACCTGTAATGACCGAATATGCTCATGACAATGAAAATCTTCGTCTATACTTAACTTTAATAGTTTCATAGACATAGGATTGCGACTGACGGAGCAGGTGCACTGGTGAGTTTACAGGAAAATTTTATGGTTGAGGATGAAGATCAAACGCTCGTCCTGAGTAATATGCAAAAGGTGTTGGAAAAAACAGATGACGATGCGAAGCACACCCATGCCTGCCTGTTGGGGGTGGGGGGCGAACTGAATGGCACCCTGCTGGATTTGAAACCGGGAATTACCAAAATCGGTCGAGCCAAGGATACCAATCATTGTCTGGGCTTTGATGGCATTTCCCGATATCACTTTTATATTGATTTAAATGCGCAGACGAGGCAAGCCCGTATCCGAGATATGGGGTCCAGCAACGGCACATTCGTTAACAACGAGCGCATTTCAGGTTCGGTGGAGTTAAAAAAAGGGGATGTGATCAAAGTGGGCGTGGTCGCATTTCAATTTATTCCGCCCGGTGATCCAGAGCGTCTGACCTACGATCATCTCACCAAAGCGGCGAATACGGATGAATTGACCGGATGTTTCAATAAGGCGTATTTTCTGAAAGCGCTGGACACGGCAGTAAAAAAGTCGAAAGTTACTCAGGAATCGCTGTCGCTGATAGTATTCGATATCGATCACTTCAAGAAATTAAATGATGGATATGGGCACGACGCCGGTGATTACGTATTGCATAAACTGGGTGGTTTGATTCGCCGTTCCGGTATTCGTGAAGGGGATGTCATTGCTCGCTACGGCGGCGAGGAGTTTGTCGTGCTGCTTCCGGCGCGCGGTGTGTTCCAGGCTGCTAAAGTGGCTGAAAGAATTCGCGAGATGGTGGAGTCTCATCCCTTTACTTATGACTTGTCAGAGTTGGAAGTAACGGTGTCTTTGGGCGTTGCTCAGCTTTCGCCACAAGGAATGTCTCCCAAAGCATTGTTTAAACAAGCAGACCAGGCTCTGTACGAAGCTAAATCCAATGGCAGAAATCAGGTCAGTCTCGCCGTAAAGTGACCCAATGAAACTAAAGTAATTCCATGACAATAAGTAGAAAAGGATGATACCTTGCGTGTTCTCTTTCCGTTTTCCAGTCGCATTCGTCGAATGGAAAACATCGAGTTTGTTCAGGCCAGCCTCTCTCCCAGCCAACCATTGATTACGCCGGAGTTCCACTGGGAAATCCCGCGGGTAAACCTGTATGGCTCTGTTTTGAAAACAGAAAAAGGGTATGAAGCGTTTTACCAGTGCGGGAACGCGGTTCAAGTAGCGTACGCCACCTCTGTTGACGGCTACGATTGGTCGAAACCGATGGTCAATCTGGCGGATTTCAGCGCACCACTGCATGCTGTTGTACAGGGCAATACGTCAATTGAGGCTACTGCACCTCCTGATTTGTCTGCCCGGGGAGAACCCACCAATCTGGTTGCCGGGTACCACATGCCAAGCGTCATTTATGATCCTGAAACGCCCGAACCGTACAAGCTCTTTGCGTTTGGTGAGGAAGGGTATCGTATTGCGCATTCGAAGGACGGACTCCATTTTGAGGAGTACCCGGATAATCCAGCCATTCCTGTGTTGACGTTTCATAATCCCGCGACCGAAAAAACCTGGGTCAGCGATGTCAGCCCCTGCTACAAAGATGATGCAGGGTATGTTGCCATGGTTAAGCGCTATGAGATTGATGACGCGGGAGTAACCCGACGATGCGTCGGAAGAAGTACCAGCGAGGATTTTATTCATTGGACGACGCCAGAGACCCTATGGATGCCGGGTCCGGAAGAGGATCGAATCGCAAAAGCGCGTGGATTTGAATGGGCGGATTTCTATGGGCTGTGTCCGTTTCGGTACGGTGATGGTTACTTAGGCTACCTTTGGCTCTTCGAGATAGAAAAAGAACTTCCCAACGGAACCAATCAGGGAAAAATTGAAGTGTTTCTTGCACAGAGCGCAGATGGCGTTGCCTGGTCGCGCCTCAGTGATTGTCCTTTTATTCCATGGGATTTAAATTATGGATCGGCTGGGGGGATGGTCACAACGCCGGGAGCACCAATATTTGATCAGGACGAGATCAAGGTGTACTACTCAGATAACAATTACGAACATGGCATGTTCGAAAGAGATTATACCAAAGAGGTTGACCAGCCCACCTGGGTGATTCGATGTGCCTCCATTCCAAAAGAGCGGTTAGTCGGTGCGCACGCCCGCCAGGGAGTGATTCAGCTTGTGCCTCAGGATATTACCGGTAAAAACATTCGCATTAATTTGAATACATCAGGGCAGGGGGCCGATTCGGGGTTCATCGACATCTTTTGGGAAGATGAAGCGGTTGGGGTTGTAGGATCACATCGGGTCACCGGTGATGAAACGGATCACCTCATTCAACCGGATTTTGACGGGGAAGTATCCATCAGAATCCAGCTGAATCATGCCACATTGTATGCCCTGGAGCTTGTTGAGCGCGGTTATTGAGGTATATCCAGATCCGCCGGGGTGCTGCTATCCGGCGTCGCTGACTCAGGATAATTGGCCGTATCCAGCCAGTGGCTTCCGGAGCGAATTTCAGCCGGGGCCTCAAGTAAATTCGATGTGATAATTTCTGCGTCCAGGTCGGGTCTGAGCAGCCCCAGAGTGTCAGCAACGCGCGGAAGAATGTGATTTGCGCCAATTCGACCACGCTGTCCCCAGAAGACGATTTCCGGCTGATTTTGATCGGCAAACGCGATGTCACGCTTCGCACTGAATCGAATCTGCATCATGGCTTCTTCAAACAGCATGGCGAGATCTTCCTGTGCGTTCAAGTGCGCATACAAATCGGTGGCGTAATCTTCTTCAAACAAATTCGTGAGTACGGCGGTGTCTTGCACCACTGTGTGGTTAGCGCTGAGAAAATAGTTCTCAGCGAGGTGGTTTAGCTCGCTGTAAAGCAAGGGGTGATTTACGCGGAGTTCATTTGATGCGAGCTTGTCTATTCCTTCCGCCTCCAACAGCTCGAAAGGAGAGAGATGGGTACTAATCCGGTTTTTTCGGGCGGGTGAAATGTAATCTGTCGCGTGTGCCAACTCATGATAAAGTGCTCTGGCGAGGCTCATTTCGATCTCATCAAAGGTCACCGTTCTCTCTGATCGCCGGTTGGGCACGGTGACAATGGCTGTATTTTGTCGGGTGTAACGCCAAAAGGAGGTCACTGGCCGCGTAGGGCCCGATGGGCTGATAGACGCTGATTCCGGGCTAAGTGTGAGTGTGCGCCTTTCCGCTGGCGTCAGCGCAAAGTAGTCCGGCTTTATATAGATTGCTCCGGTGAAGTATCGGTACGCAGATCGCTCGATGTCGCTGGCAATGACGATGGCGGTAACATTACCCAGCATGCGTCTGAAATCCAGCGAGTCATCGTATTTTTCAAGAAAAGCGCGGAATCGGTTCCCCATCCATTCATGGGAGACTAGCACGTGATCCATGATCTTATCAATACTGGGTAAAGTGCTGTCAGTGGCGATCAGTGGCAAGGTATTGAACGTACAGGAATTCGCGCTTCTCAGTTGATTGGAGTAAACACAGGCCCGCAATTGCTCTGCCTGTGGCGAATCAGCGTTCATTGGGAAGGTGTGTGCCAACTGGTGTTCCGGGAAGAATGACCAGGATGCCTCATAGGCGGGAGCGGGTTGCACTAAAAGCGTCACTTGATCCGTAACGATTTCACCGGACGACAGGTGCATTTCGGCCGTAAGTGTTATTAGTTGGTCTTCAAACACGGTGGGGGCGGTGAAGAAAATTTCGTTCTGGTCAACTTTCAAGTCTATCAGACTCTGGATACTCTCGTTCCGCCAGTTCACACTTTCTATCTCAAGGTTGGTATTGGCGGTAGCCTTCAGAGAAATTTTTTCTCCGGAGTAAGCAGAGCGATCCAATATCACCTGAGCCTGCAGTAAATTGCCTGACTCTGCCGTAAAGGATATGTTTCCAGTTTGGGTACTGCCATCCCGAAAATGGACGGTGGCAATAAAGGAGTAGTCTCCTGCCTGTGGCACCTCTAATGACACCAGCTTCTGTTTATTCTGGAGTAAAAGGATTGCCGGGCCGAACGTCTGTTGCCAAGTGACTTGTGTAATGTGGGTGGTTTTTGTTTGATTCAGCACGGCCAGCGCAATGCGCTCACCGGCAAATACCGTTTCTGGCACAATCCACGAAAGTTGACTGGTGTTTGCGCTGGACTGCCCCTCAGTAGATTGAGGAGAGCTGCCACCACCGCCGCATCCAGAGAGCAGCAGAACAATAATAAAGACAATAGGAAAAAAGAAATTCAAAGTAGGCGCCCAAAAAGATCTAGAACGAATCTGAAGGTTTGGTCATTGCTCAGAATTTGGGCAATCATACAGGAAAGTGATGCGTCAGTCTCTTTCACAAATGTAAAAATTTCATTTCCCGCGTTGTGACATCATCCGTGATGGTATCTGTAAGCCCGTTACAGACGCTCCAACTTACTCTCAATCTCTTTGATTTTATTCTGGACGACTTTTTCAAGGTGTTTTAAATCCTCCAGAACCTGCTGTTTCAGGTCAGCCTCGCGTTTGTCCTGATTCGTGATGGCATCCAGTTCGGCCAATACCTTGGTCAGTAGTGGGGATACCTCACTCACTTCCGAATAGTCATTGGAGCTGCTGTCCCATTTCACGGTTCTTCGTGGCCGATGAAATTTGAATTTTTCGCTTTTCTTTATGATCGACCCTTTTGACCGTTCGTAATATATTTTGAGTACATCGTGGTCGCCTTCGGAACGCAGAGAATACTTTTCCACATGCTCGACAGATGTTAATCCCAGTGATTTTAAACCCTCGTACTCCATAGTCTGTTCCTTATATTAAGTGTCGGTGCTGCCGGTTCGAGGCGCTACATCTGCGGAATCGGCGCGACTGAAAAAATTCGTCAGTTCCTCGCTTTGTAATTGGGCATCATGGTAGCCCAACTCAATGAGCTCCATGCTGAATTCTTTTTCAAACATCAGGTAGCTGGCGAGGCTGCTGCTGGAAACATGTCCGTCTTCATTGGACCCAACAAAACGCTGGATGTTTTTTGGCAATGTGGACAAATGTTTCTGGGCAATATCATTAATGGGGCGACTTGGTGAAATCTCAACTATTTCCAAGGGGTGAATATCCAACCCCTGTTTTTGGCGCACCTGATCAGGAATCAGCTTTATGAGCTGATTGATCATTTTCGCGCGATCCATATCGTGTTCAATCACATCAATGAACGCACCGTTCAGCATGTGTTCCATGATGTTGGACAGCGAAGGGAAACCAATCGAAGGCAGCCGTGGGGGCAGATTGACCCGGTTCGCTGACACGCCAATGACCAGAATGTCTCTGGCACCCAGATGAATGGCAGGGCTTAAGGGCGCCATTAATCGCAGTACGCCATCCCCAAAATATTCCCGATTAATTTTTACGGGTGGAAAAACCATCGGGATAGCAGAGGAGGCGAGCAGGTGATCCAGGGTGATTGACGTTTTGCAACCAATGCGTTGCCCCAGGTGCCACCCGGAATTCGGTTGGTGCGTTTGAAAGAAATTGATGCTCTGGCCGCTTCGATAGCCGCAGGCGGTAACGCACAGCGCGATAATCTTTTCTTCTGCAATGTTTTTATTCAGTTGATCAAAGTCGATATTTGCGTCGAGAAAACCCCGTAGTGGAGTATTGTCCAGTAACGATATCGGCTGGTGTGGATCACTTTCGCCGCTGATCAATGCTTTCGTGAATTGACCGAACCGGCGCGTCAACCCCCAGAAGTCGGTACGATATATTTTCTCTGACGAGATACCGCTCCACAAACCTTCCAGCCGAGCGACGGTGTGACGAAACAGGGAAGTCCCGGATGCAAGGCCGGCAGCGTTTAACGCACCGGCCGAGGTACCGCAAATGACGTCAAACGGATGCACAAAATCCGGGTACATGTCGGCAATGGCTTTGAGCACGCCAATTTGATAGGCACCCCGTGCACCACCGCCCGTGAGAACGACTGACTTCATCTTTTCGAATTCTGAACGTTGTCTGTTTTTATTTGTATGGTTTTGATATTAGCGTAGGTGATTTGTCGCTTTTTTGCTAACTGAAGCAATAATCGAGGGAATTTGGTCTAGGGTTTAGTAGCGGGTTTGAATTATAATTACCTGATATTCATCTGTTTAGCCGAAAAATACACAAAATCGCAGGTGTAAGTTGATAAAAATCCTCGTTGTTGATGATCACGACCTCGTTCGCGCCGGAATATCACGCATGTTGGCGGATGAAAACGGGTTCGAGATTGTGGGTGAAGCGCAGTCTGGTGAAGATGCAGTAAATTTCGTACGTGAACACCCCGTCGATATCATTTTAATGGATTTGAAAATGCCCGGCATTGGCGGGATGGAAGCAACGCGAAAGATTTCCCGCCTGAACGATGAAGTTAAGATCATTTGCGTTACCTCCATTGCTGATGATCCATATCCTTCCCGTGTCATGCAGGCGGGTGCTTCGGCCTTCATTACCAAAGGGGCTCATATTTCCGAGATGATTCGTGCGATACGGCTGGTGCATTCCGGTCAACGCTATATCAGCCCGGAAATTGCACAGAAAATGGCGCTGAGACCGTTTGAAGAAAAGGAAGATAAAGGCGTCTTTGATGAGCTTTCTGAACGCGAAATGCAAATCGCCACGATGATTGTGAACTGTCAGAAAGTGCAGGATATTTCCGACAAGCTGTGTTTAAGTCCCAAAACGGTGAACAGCTACCGGTATCGTTTATTCGAAAAACTCGGCATCACCAGTGACGTTGAGCTGACACTACTTGCCGTACGGCACGGACTGCTGGATGCAGAAAAACTCGGCTGACGTTGACGCCCGGACATTCGACCCCACCGCACTACTGAAAAACCTGCCCACATTCCCCGGCGTTTATCAAATGCTTGGGCAAGCCGGTGATGTTCTCTACGTAGGCAAGGCCAGCAATCTCAAAAACAGGGTTTCCAGTTATTTTCGCAGCACAGGACTCGCGCCGAAAACGCGAGCATTGGTTGCACGTATTCGCGATGTTTCGATTACGGTGACCAATAGTGAAACTGAAGCCCTACTGCTTGAACAAAACCTGATCAAAACGCTGTCACCTCCTTACAACATCCTGCTCCGGGATGATAAATCCTACCCCTATATTTTTCTTGATGATGCGCACAACTATCCTGCTCTGGTAATGAAGCGTGTTCGGAAAAAAGGCAAACAGGGGAAGTACTTCGGCCCCTTCCCAAGCGCCAGCGCAGTCAAGGAGAGTTTGAACCTCCTGCAGAAAATATTTCAGATTCGCCAATGCGATGAAAGCTTTTTCCGAAACCGCAGCAGACCCTGCTTACAGCATCAGATCAAACGCTGCAGCGCGCCTTGCGTTCAGGCAATTTCTGAAGAGGATTATCAAAGGGATATCCAGCACGCAATGCTGTTCCTGTCAGGCAAAAACCCGGTGTTGATAAAAACGCTGATGGAGGAAATGCAACAAGCTTCTTCGGAGCTGGCCTTTGAGAAGGCCGCACAATTACGAGATCAGATCAGCTATCTGCGCCATGTTCAGGAGCAGCAATCCATCGAAGCACTGCAAGGTGAAGTGGATGTGGTTTGTGTCAAACAAAAAGCCGGAATCGCGTGCGCCCATGTGATATTTGTGCGTGGCGGTCGGGTAGTGGGTACCAAGAACTATTTTCCAAAGGTGAGCTTGGAAGAGAGCGAAGATGAAGTGTGCGAGTCGTTTCTGTCTCAGTTTTACATCGGAAAGCAAAGCGTTCGGGATTTACCGTCGGAGATCATTGTACCTGGCGATAGCGGTTTTCTGGCTACTTTTGAAACTGCTTTGAAGGAAACCGCCGGGAAAAAAATCCGTGTAAAATCCGTTGTGCGTGGTGATCGATTGAAGTGGCAATCTCTGGCGGAGAAAAATGCATCACTCGCCTTGGAATCTCATTTGAGTAACAAGGAAACGCTCTATAAGCGGTTCCTGTCGTTTTCTGCTGCTTTAGAGATGGATGATATTCCCCGTAGAATAGAATGTTTTGATATTAGTCATAGCAGCGGCGAATCAACTGTTGCATCCTGTGTGGTATTCAATAGCGACGGACCCGTAAAATCTGACTATCGTGTATACAATATCACGGATATTACGCCCGGTGACGACTATGCCGCGATGGAGCAGGTACTCGACAAACGGTATCGAAAGCGCAAAACCGAGGACGCAAAAATGCCGGATGTGGTGCTGATTGACGGTGGAAAAGGGCAGCTCACCTCTGCAAGAAAGGTATTCGAGGAGTTGCAGATTTCAGACATCATTGTATTAGGTGTGGCAAAAGGCCCATCCAGAAAACCTGGGCTTGAAAATATCATAGATGCGTTTACCGGGGAAGAATACCAGTTTGGCGCACATGCTGGCGGCTTGTTGCTGATTCAACAGATACGAGACGAAGCACATCGTTCGGCTGTCACAGGGCATAGGCAGCGCCGTGACAAGAAGCGTCGAAAATCTGCTCTGGAAGAAGTTCCTGGATTGGGCCCGAAGCGACGAAAGAATCTGATTCATTATTTTGGCGGTTTAAAGGCAATCAGCCGAGCGGGGGTAGAAGAAATTGCGAAAGTGGAGGGAATCAGTCAGAATCTCGCGCAGGCAATATATGACCAGTTTCACCAAAGTTAGCGCATGAATTTACCCAATATACTTACATTATCCCGAATCTTGATGATCCCCGTACTACTGGTGATCTATTATCTTCCCTGGGAGTTCCGATATTACGCTTCCGCTGCGATATTCGCATTGGCGGGAGCCACGGACTGGCTGGATGGTTATCTGGCGCGTAAATGGAACCAGACTACACCATTCGGTGCTTTTATGGATCCAGTTGCCGACAAGCTCATGGTTGCCGTCGCTTTGATCGCACTCGTGGAAGAGCACCACTCCATGTGGCTTACTGTACCTGCGATTGTGATCGTTGGAAGAGAAATTGTGATTTCAGCACTCAGAGAATGGATGGCTGAAATGGGCAAACGAGCGAGTGTGGCGGTGAGTTATATCGGCAAAGTAAAAACAGCCTGTCAGATGTTTTCGATTGTTGTTTTGCTTGCATGCGCACCAAAGACAGATCTCTCCTATTTTGGCCTGGTGTTGCTCGATATTTCGGCGGTTCTGACGCTGTGGTCGATGTTCATTTACCTGAAAGCTGCATGGCCGGAACTGATGCCAAAAAAAGCGAGATAATTTTGGCTGGCAGGGTTGACTCTTTGTGATAAAACAGTAATATATGCGCCTCCTAAGGGCGAGTTCAAAAGCTCGCAAGTCGCAAAGGCAACATGGAAAAAGCGGCAATCCTTCAAGCGGGAATAGCTCAGTTGGTAGAGCACAACCTTGCCAAGGTTGGGGTCGCGAGTTCGAATCTCGTTTCCCGCTCCAAATTTTTCTCTATAAGTACCTAAGGCGCGGTGGCAGAGTGGTCATGCAGCGGACTGCAACTCCGTGTACGCCGGTTCGATTCCGACCCGCGCCTCCATTTCCCGAAACTTCTTTTTTGTATTGCCATTTCCAATCCGGAAATTTGTGACTCAGGGCCTTTTAAGGCATTCTGAAACAACATCACGCCGATTCAGAACACCGAAAAAGGAAACGGAGCCTCAAAGAAAATGGAGCCTCGCCTACAGGCGGAGCCCCCCATCGACTTCAATGACACGCCCGGTGACGTACTCGTTTTCTATAATAAACTGAACGGTTCTTCCGATTTCGGAGGGTTCTCCCATCCGCCTTGCGGGTATCATTTTAGCCATTTTCTCAAGTGCTTCCGGCTTCATGCCTGCCGTCATATCCGTGGCAATAAAGCCCGGGGCAATCGCCATGACACGGACATTATATCGGGCCCATTCTTTTGCCCAAACGACCGTCAGGGAAGCAATACCTGCCTTGGCTGCGGAATAATTCGCCTGCCCCATGTTTCCAGAGCGGGAAATACTTGAAATATTGATCACACAGCCGCCTTCGTTACCGGCAATCATGTATTGTGCCGCTTCACGCGCACAAAGAAACGGACCGGTGAGGTTAACATCAATGACCTGCTGCCATTGTTGTAAGCTCATTTTGCTTACCAGCTCTCCATCTTTGTACTTCAGCGTCAGGCCATCCCGCGTTATACCGGCGTTATTGACCAAAACAGAGATTTTACCCATATCCTTATGGATCGCCTCAAAGGTGTTCTGTACAGATTCTTCGTCTGCCACATTGCACAAGTAGGCTTTTGCTGTGATGCCGTATTCTGCGCATTCCGCACAGGCTGTGTTAAGTTTCTCCTCGTTGAGGTCTATGAGCGCGAGGTTCGCGCCTTTTTGTGCCAGTTCAAGTGCCATCTCTTTGCCAAGTCCCTGGCCACCACCGGTAATTACAACAACGGAATCTTTAATTTGCATGACTACCTCATCTCTCAAAAAAAGCAGACAAAATTGCTCTCACACACTTTTGCTGCACCGCACATATTTTAGCAGGTGTTACCTGTTACTTACCGTAACAATTTGTAAGTAATGTAACAGTGCGGTTTAATCTCTGGTACGGGCAAGACAATGCGAACGCAATGAACTAAACTTAGGGCTCATGGGCCTGGGTGGGACGACAAGATACACACATGAAGTACCTTTCAAAATTCAATCTCAAAATTGCTTCTATCAGAAAGGATAAACAGCTCTCTGCTGAAGATCTGGCTCAGTTGGCCAATGTCGATGCTTCTGTGGTTCACACATGGGAACAGGCGAATGGGGATTACCGGTCCTATCCCTCGCTGGATAATTTGATTGATTTGTGTCTGAACCTGGGGATGTCGCTGGACAGTTTCCTGGATGTGGAGGCAGATGTTGAGGAGCAACAACTCGAACTGCCGGGATTGCGATTCATTGAAGAAGGTGATTTGGCTCAAAGCCTGGATGCGTTGCAATTGGAAATTGAAAAATTGATTCCGACCGAGGAAGAAATCGAGTTGCTTCGTCGTTTTCGGCGAAGCGATGAGGAAAATCGTAAGTTGATCATTCAACTGATGGGGCATTAACGCCTGCAGGTAAGTAATGTAAAACGGTGCGATCACAAACCGAAACGTGATGCTGGATTTTCTCCATACTCGACTTTTTCAAACTCTTCCAACTCTTTCGTTAATCGACCGTGTGCCAAGGCGTCGGTGCCGGAATGAAAGTAGCGCTTTAAGTGTTCGATGAGGTGTACTGCTTTTCGATGGCGATACTCCAGGCTAAACAACGATTTTGCAAGGAAGTGCTCATCCTGTCCTTGCTCTCTCATTTCCGCGCATTTTGTGAGCGCTGTTTTTAATTCTTCATCTGTGGGCTTGCCCATTCATCACACCTGCAGTTTTCTGTTTTGTTTAGTTTGCTATCAGAAGCATAGCACAGGTTGTCATTGGTCAAGGCACGCCAGGCAGTCGCCTGACGCCTTCTTCTTCAATTATCTAAACGTCTTCACTCAAAGTGAGTGGCGGACGCAATAAATCGTTTGGTGACAGGACTGGATTGCGTTTTGTACTTATCAATCGCGGTCAGGGTCATCACACTGTGTTCTCCAAGGTAAAACGCCCCATTGACCATGATGCTTGCGTTGTTTAACACTACCTGCCCGGTGTAGGTTGCCACGTGTTCCGAGATGCTGTATTCAAGGATCATGACACGAGACCCTCCCAGCTGGTTGATCTGTTGAAGCATCATACTTTCCAACAGCTCCGTACGCGGGTAGTCATCGGATATGCTGAGAGAGGAGCAGTCCGCTCTCAAAAACGAATCTGGAAGCTTCAATTGCGCCGAATAAGTCTGTTCGTCATAACGTAGCACGCCGACGTTTTGAGGTTGATGGGGAAAAATTACCTGATGTTCGCATTTGGGTGGCTCAAACAGATACACATTAGCGAGCTTTAATGGTTCGTTGAAGTCAGCCAGTGCCATCATCATGGGAGATACAAGACTAAGCATGGTTAATGACATGATACGTCCCCCTGAATTTTGCGAAGAGGAGCACAAAACGATTTCTGTGCTGTTATTCACAGTTTAGTAAATAGCTGAGCGGGTTGGGTAATGTGTTAACAATATTTTACAAATGCTGTACGCAAAGTAGCGCTGGGATTGGAGAAGGCGATGAAAGGCGATTACGCCATTTGAAGCGCTCCATTGTGGTGCGTTAGTTGAGTGGTGAGTGCAACCTATGAGACAAAGGAGGTGCGCCTTCTGCGCTTGAAGCGAACAACAGAAGGCGCTGGCGTGTGTGTTTACGGCAAAGCGTCAATACATGCTGTTGCTATTTATTCTTTGTAAATGTTTTGATAAACAAAGTTTGTGGCCTCCACAAACCCATGAATGCTGCCACAGTCAAAACGTTTGCCCGTGAACTTGTATCCCAGTACGCACCCCTTCTGCGCCTGTGTCAGCAAAGCATCGGTGATCTGTACTTCACCGTTTTTACCCGGTGGCGTGGATTCAATGATATCGAAAATGTCGGGCGTCAATATGTAGCGGCCAATGATGGCGAGATTACTGGGGGCATCCTCTGGTGCAGGTTTTTCAACCATGTCCGAAATGCGAAAAATATTGTCCTTCAGAGCTTCCCCGGCAATCACACCATATTTGTTGGTTTCGTCTTGGGGTACTTCCTGTATGGCTACGATGCTGCATCTGAACTGATTGTAGAGTTGAGCCATTTGCGCAAGCACGCCAGGTGTGCCAGGCTCCGTTACGCAAAGGTCGTCTGCAAGCACGACGGCGAAAGGATTATCACCAATCAAGTTTCGACCGGACAATATTGCATGGCCCAAACCTTTCATCTCTCGTTGCCGCGTAAACGCAAAGCGATTGTTGTCAATGAGGCTGCGGATGGACGCCAGCAGCTCCATTTTTCCGGTACCTTCAATCTGTTTTTCCAACTCGTAACTGGTATCAAAATGGTCTGCAATGGCCCGTTTACCGCGACCTGTTACAAACCCAAAATCGTTGATACCGGCTTCAACCGCTTCTTCAACGCCGTACTGAACCAAGGGCTTGTTAACGATGGGTAACATTTCTTTCGGCATTGCCTTGGTTGCCGGGAGAAATCGGGTGCCGTAACCAGCAACGGGAAAAAGGCATTTTTTTATCATCATAAGATCGAGTCCTTTTCAATTAATCCTGAAACTATTTAAGCAAAACTCATGCACGTTTGTAGAAATGAAGATCAATAAAATCGATTAAAAGAAAAACCGAACAAAAAAAGGAGGCCAATGGCCTCCATAACAGGGCTTTCATTATGCGAGCCATCAAACCCGCACAATTCGTTATATCCTTTAGACAATTACCCGCACTTGCTGTTGCCACAGCTCAAACAGGTTTCACAGCCATCCATGACAATGACTGCCTTGGTTGAACACTTGCTGCAGAGGGTGGCATTTGCCGGGTAGCTTTCGCTGTCGTTCGCACTGCCTTGATCGCTGGATTTGGACTCATAGGCTGCTCTTTTTTCGGCGAGGATGCGTTTCGTCAGATCGCTCATTTCTTCGCTTTCGATCAGCCCGATGGCTTTCATGTGTTTCTCAATCACTGCGCCAATTTCTGCCACTAATGATGGCATGAATACGCCACCTTTCTTGTAGTAGCCGCCATTGGGATCATAAACAGATCGAAGTTCTTCCACCAGAAACGTAACATCACCGCCTTTTCTGAAAACAGCGGAAATTACGCGTGTCAACGCGATTACCCATTGAAAGTGTTCCATCGATTTTGAGTTGATAAAGACTTCATAAGGTCGGCGTACTTCGTGATCCGTTTCTTCATTGAGAATGATGTCATTGATCGTGATGTACAAGGCATGTTCGGAAATCGGGGGCTTAATCTTGTAGGTGGTTCCTAAAAGAAAGTCCGGACGTTCAATGTTTTCATTCATTTCAACCGGCGCATTTTCCGGCATTGCCGACACGGGCGCAGTTTGCTGTTCCTGCTTTTTCACCGCATAACCGACAATTTTCTTATCAATAATTACCGCCATAACTGTGTACCTGCTGTATTCCTTTTCTCTGTGGCTGGCTGTTGGTTCACCACCAGATGTTGAGAAATACTGAGCCGAGGCTCAGTACTTTCCGTAAGTGCCTTCTTTCAACGCGTCAAACAAATTGGCGGCTGAATGGATCTCACCATCATACTCAATTTCTTCGTTGCCTTTAACCGAGATTTTACTGCCGTCGTCCAACGTAAACTCATACAATGTATTTTCCAGGTCTTTTTCTTTCACCAGCACGCCCTGGAATGCTTCCGGATTGAATCGGAAGGTGGTGCAACCCTTTAACCCTTTTTCGTAGGCATACATGTAGATGTCTTTGAAATCCGGATAGGGAAACTCGGTTGGCACGTTCGCGGTTTTTGAAATAGATGAATCAACCCAAAGCTGAGCGGCAGCTTGAATGTCTACATGTTGGGCAGGAGTCACTTCGTCTGCCGAGATGAAATAGTCGGGGAGCTGTTCTTCCGGATTTTCACTGAACGGCATGGCTTTTTCATCGATCAAATGTCTGTACGCCAACAGCTCGTAGCTAAACACATCTACCTTTTCTTTGGTTTTTTTACCTTCGCGAATAATGTTTCGAGAGTAGTGGTGGGCAAAACTGGGTTCAATTCCATTGCTCACGTTGTTTGCAAGGGAAAGTGAGATTGTGCCTGTCGGAGCTATTGAGGTGTGATGCGTAAATCGAGCGCCTTTCTGTATGAGTTCAGCAACCAGTTCGGGCTCAACTTCCGCAAGGCGTTGCATATACCGACTGTACTTGGAGTGTAACAGCTTACCTTTGATCTTATCGCCGACTTTGATACCGTCAACTTTCATTTCTGGTCGTTTTACCAGCATTTCACCGGTTACTGTAAAATCTTCGTCCATGATGGGGGCGCAGCCTTTCTCGCTGCTGAGTGCGAGCGCTTGTCGCCATCCTTCTACAGCCATTTCCTGATTCACTTGCTCGGTAAATGCGACAGATTCAGGAGAGCCATACTTCATACGAAGCATGGTCAGGGTGGATCCGAGACCCAGAATCCCCATACCATGCCTGCGCTTTGTTTCGATTTCCTTGCGTTGCTGCGGGAGCGGCAGGCCGTTGATTTCCACCACATTATCCAGCATGCGGGTGAAAATACCGACGACCTTTCGGTACTTATCCCAGTCGAATCGCGCTTTGTCAGTAAAAGGATTTTCAATAAATTTGGTCAGATTCACTGAACCCAGCAAACAGCTTCCATAAGGAGGGAGGGGTTGTTCACCACAGGGATTAGTGGCACGAATATTTTCGCAAAACCAGTTGTTATTCATTTCATTGACCTTATCGATCAAAATGAATCCGGGCTCTGCGAAATCATACGTGGAAGTCATAATGGAATCCCAGATGAAACGCGCTTTCACTGTTCGATAGATTTTGCAGGCGACCAAGCCTTCAGGATTCGTTACATAACCATCCTGAACAGGGAACTGGCGATATACGTAATCCGGGGAAGATGCGAAATCGACTTCCAGGTATTCAGCTTCTTTGATGGTGACGGGAAAGGACAGGTGCCAGTCGGCGTCGGTTTTCACCGCTTCAATAAAATCTTCTGTGATAAGCAGGGATAAATTGAACTGACGAAGTCTGCCATCTTCTCTCTTGGCTCGAATGAAATCAAGAACGTCGGGGTGGTGAACATCAAACGTGGCCATTTGAGCACCGCGTCGACCACCGGCAGAAGACACGGTGAAACACATTTTGTCGAAAATATCCATGAAGGACAACGGACCAGAGGTTGTAGCGCCAGCGCCAGCGACATAGGCCCCTTTAGGCCGTAACGTGGAAAATTCATACCCGATTCCACAGCCAGCTTTCAGGGTAAGACCTGCTTCATGATTTTTCAGCAGGATGTTGTCCATAGAATCGAATACTATGCCAGAGACCGTGCAGTTGATGGTGGATGTCGCCGGCTTATGCTGTTCTGCACCCGCATTCGATATAATTCTGCCGGCAGGAATGGCACCATTTTCCAGAGCCCATTTGAACTCTTTATAGATTTTGTTGCGAATTTTGTCGTTTTCCACTTCAGACAGTGCTTTGGCAACGCGGTCATAAGTGTCGCCCATGCTTTGATCTACCGGCTCACCGTTTTTTGTTTTTAATTGGTATTTTGTGCTCCAGATATCCAGTGATGCATCCTGCATAGGGATCGTGCTTGAGATTGATTTGACTTTCGCGTTCATCCAAAGACCTCTGAGATAGTTTGTCTATCGCGTATTCGTTGTTATGTCAGTTTGCTCTAGGCAAGAAATGACCACTATATATAGTGGCGCGTTTTCACTGTCCTTAAGTGAGTCCGGGAGGCAGGATGCGTGATCGCATTCTGATATGTTGTGGTTTTTCCCCCGGGAACTGACCATTTAATCGTTGTTTTCATGTGCTGGTCAGTGTGTAAACAATAGAAAAGTACGGCATTGCCCGGTTGTTCTGTTTTTGTCTCCGGTGCACTCTGTTCTACTACATATCCGTGTTTTGAGGCGAGTATAACACTATATAGTGTTTTGTGAAGACATTGCCCTTATGAACAATAAACTTTTTTTGAATTAAAACCGGGCGGGTTAAACACTGCATGTTTTAAAAAAAAGTCAAGGAATGGATGATAACGAGTCCACCATCACCGGGAGCCCTTACTTCATCAGGGCTCTCTCAAAAACTGATTAAAAAACGATCTCCTGTAGTGTATTGCATACTACATGTAGTGGTTACAAAAAAAGTTTGCCTCGTAGATACAGATTCCGGGGTTGTGAATATGACGTAGTGCGCATAATTGCAAAAATGTACCAAATTTATCTTAAAATGGTACACAAGTATAAGAAAGTATATTCACAGTATCATACAGTGACGACCAGGGAGTGATTGCAGGGATTTGCACCAATAACAGTAAAAAAATAACCGCAGAGCAATTGAGTGAGCGTCATGAAGAACAAATTAAGCTGGATACTGGCTACAGGTGTGGTTTTGGGATCCGCAGAAACCCAGGCATGGACACAAGAAACGCACAAGCGCATCGTGATCGATGCCGTGAAGTATATGGAAGCGAACCCTGGTACAACCGGGTATCACAAATTAAAACAGATCGCCGACAGTGCGGGCTTTACGATGACTCAGTTGGCGGAATCTCTGGGGCAGGGCGCGTATGATGTGGACGATTTTGAAGACACCTTCATTTGTGGCGCGATCACTGGCGACTGCCAATATGCACCGGTATGGAGCCTTGGCGCTTCTATTGTGAAATACACCAGTTACTGGCACTTTCAGAATCATACACAGGGTCATGATGCGCACGGCAATGATTTTGGCGGGTATAACTACGACAAACTCACTGTCTGGGGCACGATTGACAATATGGCGGCCAGCTGGCTGTATGGCGATTACCTTGATGATGGTTCCGGTGGTATGAAAGGCTGGTTCAGTCGAGATAAAAGCAAATACAACTCCTACGGTAAAACCGAAAGTAATTATCGTATTGGCAGCACTTCTTCAAAATCTATGTATAAAGATTTTGAGAAAATGCCCTTCCAGCCGATAGATAACCTGGGACAGTATTGGTACCAACAATTTACCAATCAGCCCACCGTGCAGACGCTGGGATTTGTGCTGCATACAACGGACCTGCTTCAACCCCATCACACGTGGACCACCTCGGACAAAAACCATGCGGGATGGGAATCCTGGGTGAATGACTACTATTACCGTGAAAACCTTGGGGATCTGGACAAAGTGCATCAGGCCATGAACTATTTCGACGCAATCCCTGCGTCAAGTAATGATATTCGTCCTTTGCTCACACAGGGGGGAGCTTTCTCCTATTCAAATGGTGGGATAGTACTCAGCAGCACAGGGCATTATGACCGCTTGCAAGTGGCCCAACAGGTCGTACCGCATGCGATTGCAATGGTTGTGCATGTATTAAACCATGCGGCCAACCGGTTTTAATCGTTGACTCAAGGGCTGGCAGAGTCACTGCCGGCCTTGCTCTTAAAGTATAGGGATCAGTTATGTGGTCGATCACCTTTCCAAAAAACGCTCACCGATTCGTCGGTGGCAGAGTGGCAGCAATTTGTCTGGCTGCAATGAGTTTTCTGTGTAGCACAGAGGCATTGGCGAAAACCTCTGCGATGGACAACCCGGACCTTGTGGTGAAAGTCGATGCCAGTCTCTTGCATCGCTCAACCTTTGAGTTGTTGTTGACGAATGTCAGACAAGGCAACAATTCTGCGTCTGCTGAGTCTGTATTGAACAGTATTGTTGAAGCTCGTCTGTTAATTGATCATGCGACAGGGTTATCGGATCAAAATTTGAGGCTTACTGCCGATCCGGTGGGATATCCAATGAAAACCGTCGTCAGGGATGAAGTGGCCGGCATCCTGAGTCAGCTATTCAGCAAAGAGATCGAGGCACACGTTACCGCAGCGTTCGGCGGCGAATGGCACAAAATCGCCTCCATTGAAAACAACGTGCCGTTGGCGCGTTTTGCCGAAAAAACCGTTTTATTGAATCATGAACCGTCTCCCGCCATGCTGGAAGAGATGGACGCTGTGCAGGTTGGTCATGTCGACTTGCCGACCGGCGGCAAGCGCAGCCTTACGTTGCGCGCGTTGTTCGAAGGTCAGAATATTCAAGGCAAAATAGCACTTCGCAGTAATGATCAGGGTTTCCTGAAAAATCAGGCTCAGGTCATTCTGACTCAATTTTTTATCACAGACTGGCTGGTGGCGAGCGGACTGATTACGCAAACTAATTACGATGAACTTTCACGGACGGTCATGGATCGGCACCTGAAAGTGAAAGTTATGAACTATTTTGGATTAAATAAAGATATCCATGACGATAATCCTGCCCTGAATCGTGAGTATGAACAGGTGACACAGGGTGAGATAAGCAGTTACTATGCGAAAAACAAAGAAAAATTTAAGCGCATAGAGCAAGTTTCCGCACGGCATATCCGGACGAACGACGAGAAAGTTGCGCGTGATGTGTATGAATTGATTCTGGACGGTCTCCCTTTTGAGGAAGCTGCAGCACGCTATTCTTCAGCACCGGATGCTAAGGGTGCCAGCCCCGGAAGCATGGGCACTATTCACGCCGGAGAGGAAAAGAACTGGCTGCGGACCGTGGTATTTGCACTGCCGGTCGGGATGGTATCCAAACCGTTTCGCTCACCTCAAATAAAAGGCGAAGACGTGTATTGGGAGCTCTTTTTGGTGGATCATCGCGAGTATGGTTATTATCCGCCTGAAAGTGAAACCGTCCGCTATGTCGCCGGGAAAGAAATTGCCCAACAAAAACTGATTGATCGATTTAAGGCCACTCGGGCACGGCTGTTTGAGACCGCAGACATTCAAATGAATTATCAACTGATACACAGATTGTAATCAATCGGTAAGAAAGCGAAATTGGAGCAGGATAAGCATGGGACGCATTATTGTTGTATTTCTGGCCGGCGTGGCTTCGGTGGGTGTGGGTTTATGGATGGGGATGATGGAAGAAAATGCCTCTAAAAATGAGCCGGTATCCAACGGTGGGGGGCAAATGTACGCGGATGCGCCGCCTCCAGCCTATTATCTCACCCCACAAAGTACAGCGATTCGCCAACAACCTGTCGAAGAGCCGATTGGGAGTGTACCCGCACCAGCTGAGCAGGGGGGAGATGTCGCAGCGGAAATGGATGTGGTCGCTGTTGAGTCTTTCGCGCGGTCACTGAATCAGGTCGACGCCAGAATGCCGCCGCTGTCCCCGGGACTGGATCGGGAGCTGCCCACGGAAGAGCAACTGGAAGATCACGATCAGTACCTTCTGTATGAAGCGGAGCAAACACGTAAGTTGTACAAAGCCTATGTTGTTGCCGCGGAAGAAAAAGTAAACCGCCTGAAGGAAGAAGTGCAATATGCGGCTGTGCAGGGGCTTCCAGAGGAGCAACTGATGGAAGGCGAAGAAAAAATCAAAAGAATCAATGCTATGCAGCAGGAACTTGAGGCGACACTTCAACAGTAACCTGCCGAGTTCGTTTGACTTGCTGTCAGTTGGAGTGCTACTTTTCCTCTCGGATTACTTCATCTCTATTGACCGACTCAGGATCAGACTATGCTCAAGCACATCCCACTCTTTGTTATCGTTTTTGCTGTCTACAACATTGTTGCGTTTGCTGGCGGAGAGAGCGTACTTCAGGAGGGATTGTTCACGTTGTCACTGGTGTCCGGTGCGGCAGTTCAGATCACGACGGATATTCTGCTTGTACTGTTCGGTTTGATAATTATGACGATCGAGCTGTTTAAGGCCACGCGATCCTCGGTTGCCTCAATTATTGATCACGCGCTCTCCACGCTCGTATTTATCGCGTTTCTCATAGAATTTATCCTTGTTAAGCAGGTGGGCACACCAGGATTTCTTATCCTGATGTTGCTCTCGCTTTTGGATGTCATTGCCGGATTTACCGTGACGATCTCTTCGGCACGAAGGGATGTGGCTTTCGAGCGATAATCAAAAAGCCCGCACTAAGCGGGCTGACTGAGATGCTCTGGTGGCTCAGGTATGTTCGGTTTTGAATTTGTCGAATCGACTGGAAACCTTATCAGAGATGGAATGCTTGATTTTGTTAACTTTGATGAGCCACTCAATGGAAGCCATCAGGCTTTGCTCAGCCCGTTTTGGAGCAATGCCCAGGTCTTGCAGCGTATCTGCGTACTCATAATAAGCAAACCGGTCTGCCACTTCATACACCAGGTCATAGGTGAACGGTGGGGTAGCGCCGAGCATCTTGAATAGAAACTCGACGATTCGGGCTGTCATCAATGTGAGTTTTCTGCCGAAGGGGAGGTGAATGGCTTTTACGCCGGTCATTTCCTTTACCATCCGCCCAATGTTTTTTACTTCAATGTTTTCTCCGCCGACAATGTAACGCTTACAGTTTTCACCTTTGTCGAGGGCTTCGACATGCGCCTGCGCCACATCACGTACGTCAACCAGATTCAGGCCACCGTTATAGGTTTGACCTTTGCCATTAATCAAATCCAGAATGAGCTGGTTGGAAGGGGTAATCCGATAATCATAGGCGCCTAGCACGATGCAGGGGCAAATGACGACCGTATGGATATCGTACTGTCGCGCTAATTCCTGAGCTTTGCGTTCACTCTGAGTCTTGGCAATATAGTAGGGATTATGCGCATCATTGTTCCAATCGTTACCGGTTCGCAGTTCGTTCGGATCGTAAGAAAAGCCAACAGAAGCCACGGAACTGGTATAGACGACGCGTTTAATACCGGCTTCATGTGCCGCCCGGAAAACATTTTCTGCGCCCGCAATGGCCGGCTCTACGATTTCTTCCGGTGTTTTTGCGATGGTCTTATAGACCGCCGCAAGATGAATAATCGCGTCACAACCTTTTGCCGCCTCAACTAACTCATCTGGTTGCATCACATCGCCATAGGCATAGTCGATTTGAAGCCCCTCCAGTCCACGACAGTCGGCTTTTTTTCGCACAAACGCTTTTACTGTGCACCCTTTTACCAGCAGAGCGCGTACGACATTAGCGCCGATATGCCCATTTGCTCCTGTAACTAAAACACGCATAGCCATTCCTTAACAGCGATTCAATGAATGTTGGAAACTTGAAACAGGGCTCCCGGTGATTACCGGGAGGTGATAAGCATAATAGCAAAGACGGGGGTTATTTCATTAGCGATTTTACGATATGAGAGACCGTTTTTCGGGGCATAAGTCTGGGCATGAAGGTCATTGCTTTGTTAGATGCGCCGTGAACAACAACAGGCTTCCGATTAAACAATGCATCAACGGCTTGTTTGGCCACCACAGAGGCCTTCATCATTTGAGCGTATTTCAGGTTTTTCAGGTCATCCGTGCCTGCCAGTGTGAAAAATTCTGATTCGGTGGGTCCTGGGCAGGAAGCGGTAACACTGACCCCCGTGCCTTTCAGTTCTTCGTTAACGGCTTCAGATAAGGATAAAACGAACGCTTTGGTGGCATTGTAAACGGCCATGCCCGGGCCGGGAATGAATCCTGCGATGGATGCAATGTTTAAGATATATCCTTCACCCCGGCTGACCATGGCCTGGCCGAAGAGCTTGCTGAGCGAGGTAAGAGTGACCACATTCAGCTGTATGGTTCCAGCTTCTACCTCCGGGTCCAATGCCATAAAATTGCCGTAGTGGCCACGACCCGCATTATTAACAAGAATATCTACCGTGAGATTTGCCTGTTGAACTTTGTCGAAGAGTGTTTGCGCTGCGTCAAGAGTACTCAGGTCATGGGGAATAATGAAGCACTTGATGTGATAAGTTTTTTCCAGCTCTGACGCGAGCAATTCCAGTTTCTCCTTGCGCCGTGCTACCAGGATTAATTGTGTCCCTTTTTTGGCAAGTTCTTCGGCAATTTCCTTTCCTATTCCGCTGGAGGCTCCAGTAATCAGGGCGGTTTTCATGAGTTAGATCCCTCGTTAGATTAATCGTGACTATTGACGAAACGATCCTACTATAGAGGGAGGTATTCTGTAAATGACCTGCGGTCAGTAATTGTGGCCAAATATTAATAGGAATTTACCGTGTAGTATTTTTCGCGTACGTTTATAATACGCTGACGATAAAAATTACTCGATACTCAATCAACCATGAAACGGCGCATTAAGGGAATCTTCCCTCCGGGTCATGGCACTCAAGCTTAGTCTCACGTAATGGAAGATAACAAGATTCACCAGAAAAATCGGCCGGCCCAACGGGATGACGCAGGCAAAAAGCTGATAGAGATTAATCTCCCTGTTTTGAAACATCGAACTGATCGTGTTTTAAGAGGGGCGGGGTCCTTTGCCGCAAGCACCATAAAATTACCCAAAGCCTTCGTGCCGATAGCACATTTGCTGGTGACAGATACCGATATTACCCGGCAAGAGCTGAGTGATACCCTGGATGAGTTGTTTTCCATTCTGTATGAGCACCCGCTCTCTGAACACTCACGTACCCTCACGATCTATCTTCGCAAATACAAACTGATCCCCAATGAGGAATCGACGGAAAATCTCATTCGATTTTTGGTGAAACAGGTCGTCATTCGAAGTCCGGTAGAAATTCCGGATATGATTGTGGATGAATTCTGGCTGTTTTTTCATGAGTTGATCAGCGCACCGGAACTGAAAGGGCTTGTTGAACTTAATCTGGATATTGTTCGACTGGTATTGAGAACCTATGAGCCGTTGCTCGTCGAACTGATCAATAAGATTAAACACCTGAAGAAGGTCAACCAGGTCACGATTGGTGAAATGGTACAAAAAGTACTGGTTTTACGTGGCGATATTCACATTTTGCGTCGTCAAATCAAGGCAATTCGGTACATCAAGCCATTTTTACAAACCGATCCAAAAGATTTTCATGCTCAGGCGGAGATTGTGGCCCAAATGGTCCGCGAGTTTGGGCCATTGTTTATAAAAATGGCCCAGGTTGCTGCTGCCAACAGCGATTTTCTGCCGGAAGAAATTGCCACAGAACTCAAGATGTTTCAGGAAGATGTTGAACCGATGACCGCGGAAGAGGTGGTGCAAGCGTTCATCGATGAAACCGGCAAGCCACCGCAGGAGATTTATTTTAACTTCAACGTCAACAAACCGTTGAAGTCTGGGTCTATCGGTTCCGTGTATCTGGCGAAGAAGCCGATTGTGCAAAATGGCGTAGAGATGCTGATTCCTGTCGTGGTAAAGGTGGCTCGGCACAATCTTGAGCGTGAGTTCCAAATGGGTGCGTTGGCTATTGAGTTGATGCTGATCAGCAGTCAATACTGGGCTCCGCACTCAAAGATTCTACCTTTTCTGGAATCCATGGCGAAACAGATCAAAGAATTTACGAAAGGCTTCGAGCAGGAGTTGAACTTTATTGACGAGGCCGCGATACAGAACCGGTTCGCAGAGCGAAGCAAAAACTCTACCGTATGGCACGTGCCGGAACTCTACTCCTGTTCCGGTCGCATCCTTGAGATGGAGTTTCTCGAAGGTGCCATGGCTGTGAACTATGCCATCGAAACACTCAGCGGGCGGGAAAAGAGTAAATTTCAGCGCAAAGTTGCTGAAAACTTCATGTTTACAATACTGGAACAGCTCATCATTTATCAGGAATTCCACGGCGACCTGCACCCGGGAAACATCATGGTGGACAACGATGGTCAGCTTTACTTGATCGACTGGGGTAATGCGGTTGATATGCGGGGTAAATGGCGCCTGGTGTGGGATTACATTGTCGCGGTCATCGTGGCTGACACCAATCAGCTCTCGGATGTATTGATTGAAATGAGCACTGATCCGGAGAAAAATCGGGATCGAAAAGCGGAAATCATGGCGGCATTGGATGAGACGCTCAATAAGAAAAACATAACGCCCATCCGTGGTAAGTTATTGAAGGCGCTTCGCCGTGAAAAAATGCCCGGTGTTCATCGGAGATTTCAGGCGGTCATGCAGTTGATGTCCAATACGTATCAATTGGGCATCATAATACAGAGTGATTATCTACATCTGTCTCGCTCAATCGTGGCGATGGCGGGTACCTATGGGAATCTGTATCGTGGATTGTCCAAGATAACCATGACGAGAGATTTACTCGCCCAAATCTCGCTCTTCCCTGTGAATTTGGCATTGGATCGATTTTCTATCAAAAAGAAAGAGATTCACAGTCAGTTGATTGTGGGAGAGTAGCGCGCAGGTTGGTATGCCTAATCGGACGCAGCTTATCTATTCCCATCCTGATTTTATTGCGGTGTATAAGCCACCTGGCGTGAGTGTACACAAAGATGATCAGGAAACGCCTTACATCACGTTTCTGGAGCAGACGTTTCAGGAGAAGAAGCTGTTTCTCGTGCACCGGCTGGACAAACTTACTTCCGGTATACTTTTACTCGCCCGGTCACCCGAAGCGGCCGCCGATTTGAGCGAGCAATTTAAAAACAAAACGATTACCAAATACTATATCGCTATCTCGGACAAAAAGCCGATTAAAAAACAGGGCATGATTAAAGGCGATATGCTGAAGGCCCGGCGTTCCGCGTGGAAATTGGCTAAAACGGTTTCCAATCCGGCGATCACGCGCTTTATCAGTACCTACGCGGAGAATGTGGGGCGACTGTTTCTGATTCAACCGCTCACCGGTAAAACACATCAGATTCGGGTGGCATTGAGAAGCATCGGCGCCCCGATTCTGGGGGATCCCATTTATTACGGTGGGGCAACAAAATCCGGTGGTTCTGCAGATCGAATGTACCTTCATGCCGTTCATATGGCCTTCACGTATCAAGGCACACGTGTTGAACTGGAATCGGTCCCGATGGAAGGGTGTTTGTTTCTCGAGTCGGCGGTAAGTGATCAGATCACTCAGTGGTTAAGCGCTTTAAAGGAAGGGAACACAATACAACAGCTATAAGAGTTTGACCTTTTTTTCCCCGCACCGCTTACACTCGTATATCGTCACCAATTTACCCTGCTTAACATCGAACTGCTTTTCTTTAACGACTTTCCAGCTGTGGTGGCCATTTTTACACAAAGTTTTTCCTTTGTGTTTTTCCTTCAGCGTGGGGCGTTTAAATGGGATGATTTCCGCCATAAGGTCTAATCACTGTTGACGCGCATTGAAGAACCGGAGCTGCAATTTGTTGGCTATTCGAGGTATATTACTAGACCCGGAGCTTATTTAGAACAATAAAAATTGACGGATCAAACTTCATCTATTTATCACCGCTATCTGCCGCCTGTCATTCGTGCCACGGTTCTCGTAAGCCTGTTTATTCACTTGGTGTTACTGATTCTGGCCGGAAAGGGCTACCTGAGTCTTAAGCCAGAAATCGAAGAAACCAACTCACGGACCTACCGGGTTCAGTTGAAACAATCGAAAACAGAGTCAGTGAAACAAGAACCAGTGATCGTTCAGCCTGAAGTAGTTTTGCAGAAAGAAAAATTGGAGAAAAAGAATGAGGAACGCGTTCAACAAGAAAAAGAGGAAAAAGAGGAAAAACAGAAGGACGAGTCGATCGAGACGCCACAAGAGAGTGAAAAAATAAATCCTCTGCACAACTCCAGCATCAATGCGTCGAGTAATCAAACGCAAAAAAATGAAGCAAAAATTGTTGCAGGGAAGCGGGACTTGACGAAGTCTCCCGGCGAACGTGCGAATGAGGATATCCAGCCGGAGGAGCCCCCATCGCAGAAGTCTAGCGCGAACGAAGAAGTCGCACTTGCACCTCAGCCCTCAGAAGAAAGTTTGCAACAGCCTACCAAGACGAATGACCTGACGGTGCCAAGTGATGAACAGAAAATTTCTGAATCTAAATCTCAACAAAAGCAAGTGAATAAGCCGCTCAAACGGGTCGTTTCAACTGAACAATCCAACAGGAAAATTGAGACAAGCGACAGTGAAAAGGAAATAGTTGGCGGCCCAGAGGTTGGCCGAGAGGAAAGGGGTATCACGAAGGCAGTTGGCTCTGATAGCAGTAAACCTAGGGCATCCCTAGAACCTTCGAGACGAGAGAAAACACAGACTTCGCTGAGTGAGCCGAAAATACCCCAAAAGTTTCTGGAAAAATTCGGTAATCTCGACATGCTGGATGATGGTGAAATGAGGGAAACCAAGATTGAAGAGCCCTTTAGCAAAATTGAATCCCAAACGATACAGATGGTGAATGCGCATCTGGCTCGCATGCAGAAGCAGGTGGAACGTTTTTATCAAAAACCTGTTAAAGAAATGCATCGATTACGAGGTATAATTCGCTTTCATCTGGACCCCCTAGGCTACCTTCAGGAGGCATACATTTTTTTGGGAAGTGGCGATATTGAACTGGATGTTGCTGCCTTGGATGCAGTCCGGAGTGTTCCCCGATATGCGGTGCCAGATAACCGGATTCTTGCCGAACGTTACTACAGCGTTCTCAATTTTTACTACAGTTCAGATGAAAATCGTGTGGATCAAGCACCATGGGAGTCCGAAGAGTAAACCTTAAGCTCCCTCAATCGGCATTAATCACTGAGAAACGCTATGTTAGAAAACTATTCACAGGTTTTGGGGCGTAATACCGCCTTGTTTAACGAGGCAAAGCACGGAATCCTTATGGATTGTGCGAGTCTCGACGTGTTGGCGGCTCTGCCAGATACGTTTCGCGGATTCACAACGTCTCACGCGGTATATCAACAAGATCGCTCAGATCGCATGTCCATTGGTGTCGTACCACCTGAGGATACAACATTCGATTCAGCAATCGTGTTAATGCCTAAGTCAAAACTTGAGTTGGCTTTTCGCATTGATTGGCTGAGGGCTCATTTGAATTCCGGTGCCTCCGTATTTCTGCTGGGAGCCAAAAAAGAAGGGATCGCCAGCGGCGCGAAGATGTTGTCTGAATTGGGCGGAAAGCCGTTGAAGGTTGACATGGCCAGGCACTGCCAATTGTGGCAGGTGACACTTACTTCAACCAAGGAAGTGTTTTCGCTGTCTGATTGGGAAACCATTACTCCGATTGAAACTGCGTTGGGAACAATCAAGCTGTGCGGGCTTCCTGGTGTGTTTAATTCGGGTGGCCTGGACAAAGGGACCGAAGTATTGTTGAACTCACTTGCCGGCTATTTTCTGCAACTGCAGGAGAGAAACAAACCCATTCAGAGCAATCTGTTGGACTTTGCTTGTGGCGCAGGTGTCATTGGCGCATTAATGAAGCTTCGTTTTCCTGAGCTGGAAGTGAGTGGTGTTGATAACAGCGAACTCGCGATTCATTGCGCGAAACGTACCTTTGAAATCAATGGGCTGGAAGGTGACTTTTGGCGTTCCAATGGATTGTCTGAGGTGTCGCAACGCTACAAATGGATTATGACCAACCCACCGTTTCATACTGGCGTAAAAACAGACTACTCTGTGACGGAGCAGTTTATTCAACAAGTGGGGAATCATATGAAGCGAAAAGGGCGTATGTTTATGGTTGCTAACAGCTTTCTTAATTACCCTTCTTTGATCGAGCAGACACTGAAAGTGTGTAAAACGCTGCACAATGATGGCAAATTTTCCGTGTATCTCGCAGAAGAATCCTCCTGATTCTTGGGAATGACAGCATGGAAGATAAGAACTTTGATGCGTTAGCGGATAAATTTGCTCGCAAGATTTATAGCAATAACAAGGGTGAAATCCGACTCGCTGTGCTCTGGGCGCATTTGAGTCGCCTGATACCGGAGTTCAACCAGGCCGGGCCACGTCGTATCCTGGATATTGGCGGGGGGATGGGGCAGCTATCACTGAGATTGTTGGCACTGGGTTATGAGGTCTTGCTTTGCGATCCTTCTGAAAAAATGCTGGATCATGCGAGAGAGGCCGCAAGCCTGTTGCCACCTGATCAACAACAACGACTTACCATTCAGCGCTGTACGTTACAACAGGCAGCGAATAGCTGGAACGATACGTTCGATATTGTGCTTTGCCATGCCGTGTTGGAATGGTTGGCTGAGCCTCTCAGTGCCATCCAGGATTTAAACTGCCTCGTTAAACCAGGTGGCCACTTATCGCTTATGTTCTATAACCTGCATAGCATTAACCTGCGGAATTTAATTCGCGGTAATTTCAAGAAAGTGAAAAGTGGTGAATTAGCTGGTTACAAAAACAGTTTGACGCCAATCAACCCCTTGGAGCCCGAGGATGTCTATAGCGCGTTGACACGATCAGGCTTCATTGACCTGGGTCGCGCTGGCGTTCGTGTATTTTCAGATTACTTGACTCGGGAAATCAGTGAAAACCGATCTTTCGAAGACACGTTGGAGCTTGAGATGCAGTTTAGCGCGCAAGAACCTTACATCTCAATTGCCCGTTACATCCATGTGATGGCCAAGAAGCCTTCGCCCCCTTAATTCGAAGCTACCTGTTGTTTTTACTCGCGAGGTACGCCCTAAACTTTTTCAATTTGGGCGAAATCACGGCCGAACAGTAGGGCTGATTGGGATTGTCCTGAAAGTAATTGTGATGGTAGTTTTCTGCTGGATAAAACTCCGTCAGCTTCTCCACTTGAGTGACGACAGGTGCGCTGGCTTCTTTCTGAGCGGTTTTAATCGCCTCGTCAATGACGGGGACTTGATTGTCGTTGGCATACAGAATGATTGATCGGTATTGCGTGCCGATGTCATTGCCTTGTCTGTTTAACGTTGTCGGGTCATGCAGGTGGAAGAACAGATCCAAAATATCCGTGAGTGAAATAACGGTGGCGTCGAATTCCAGTCTTATGACCTCCGCATGGCCAGTTTCTCCGGAGCACACCGATTTATAGTCTGGTTTGTCTGAGTGTCCGCCGGCGTAGCCGGAAGTCACAGAGTGTATTCCCGGCAGATTCTGAAATCCCGCTTCCACACACCAGAAGCATCCGCCACCCAAAACTACGATTTCGTTGTTCATCGCCATGTCTCTTAAAATGGATAGGTCTGGAGGGTACCTTTTCTTCAGGACAAAAAAAAGCCTCCGGGGGAGGAGGCTAAAAGCATTTCCATCTCAAAGTGAGAGGAAGTGAGGGGTAACTGGTCAGTGCTTCGTAAGTTTACTCTTCAATTCATTTGCCTTGTCGGACAACTGCGCCAATTGCGCTTCAAGTTGTTCGGCATAAGCTTTTAACTTGGGTGCTACGTCTTTTTCGATCGCCTTTTCGGCCTGCAGCTTGGCGTAGGCCGCCATCATTGTCAGATTCCATTCCAGGGACTTTCGCGTGTCGTAGGTAGCAGTATCTACATTGCGGAACAAATGCTTAACGGAAGGATTGTTTGCGCGAATCTTGGCGTAGATGTCTGCCAACGCTGCACCCTTCTCAACTTTTTCACCCGCAACACCGGATAAAACTTTTAAACCTTCAACCTCAGCTTTTGCCAATTGCTTTTCAATAACGCCTTGCACTTTCGTGCTCATTTCCTGCAGATTGTTCACCTGGGCTTTTAACATGTCTTGTTTCATCTCTTTGGGTTGAATCAGTTCGCTTAAGATGTGAACTTTTTGTTTAACTTGTAGCCATACTAAAAATTTAAATTAGAATGTTCATACTAATTTAATAATATTTTCATTGAACAAGTGGGAGTGAGAGGGAGTAGGTAACTGAGGGGGGCGTTGGTAAGCGAGGAGGGCGTGAACAGGCAGAAGGGCCTGTTCAACGAGAAATGCGCGCATTACTTGATGAGTTTCAGCACCTGGTCAACCAGCTTGGTAATACCGGTAGCAGCTTCCGAGATTCGTCCTGCCAGCATGTAAGCGGGTGTGGTCACCACGTTGTACTCAGAGTCCACTACAACATCATCTACCGGGCAATGAACATGTTTGGCACCCATGGCTTCTAAAGCACCTGCGGTTTGCTCATCATTACCAATGGTGCATTGCACGCCTGCCCCATAGATGGAGGCGACCATGGAAGGTGCAATACAGATATAGCCAGCGGGTTTCCTGGCATCTGCAAATGCTTTGGCAACACGGGCGACTTCCTCATTAATCGTCATGTTGGTGCCTTCAGTGGCGAAAGTACACAAATTCTTAGCGACGCCAAACCCGCCAGGAAAAATGATGGCATCGTAGTCGTCAGCACTGAGTTCGGTTAAGTGTTTAATTTCGCCCCTGGCCAGTCTGGCGGCTTCTACTAAAACGTTTCGTTTTTCGCCTTCTGCAACTTCTCCCGTCAGGTGGTTAACGACATGAAGTTGATCAATATCCGGTGCAAAACATTGATACTTTACATCGTGGCTATCCAGCGAAAGCAGTGTAATCACGGATTCATAGATCTCTGACCCGTCGTAAACACCGCATCCGGCGAGCACCACAGCAACTTTTGGCATGATTATTCCTCGTTTTTATCTTTGTTTCAGTGTTGGATCCTGAGCCCAAGCTGTTCAATTGTTTGCACAATGGTTTGCGTCTGGCTGTCAACTTCCAGATTGACCAGGTCGCCCGGTTTCAGCACGCCAAATGTGGTTATCGCCAATGTTTCCGGGATTAAATGGACCGAAAACCGGTTGTGTTCCACTGTCGCCCCTACAGTTAGGCTGGCACCATTCAGTGCTACAAATCCCTTTGGCAGAACAAACTTGATCCATTCTTCCGGAGCAACAAAAGTCAGCTTGGTATTGTTTTCGGTTTTTTCGACGCTCTCCAGTGTCACACTGGTATGTATGTGGCCTGACAGTAAATGCCCACCGATTTCGTCGCCGAACTTGGCGGCCCGTTCGTAATTCACCGAGTCTCCGGCGTCGAGTTTCGCCAGGTTGGTCACACGAAGCGTTTCGTCGATGACATCGAATGTAGCGCGGTTATCCGAAAAGCCGGTTACGGTCAAACAGGTGCCATTAATTGCGATGCTCGCCCCCGTTTGTATGTTCTGCAGAGCGCCGTCCGGAAACGTCACGGTGATCGTGTGGAGGTTATCTTTTTTCTGAACGTTATGTACACAGGCTTTACCCTGGACAATTCCTGTAAACATGTAAAATCCAAGTGGTATGAAATAGCGGAAGCGCACTCACATGATGAAGGTGAGTGCTACTTTTCGTTTTAGTGTTTTTCTTTAGATCAATGAGACGAGCAGGAATCTTCCCGTGCACGACTCAGCGCCTTCAGTACTTCGGAGCGGGTCAGTATACCGACCACTTTGCCATCTTCAACGACAGGATACTGTTTTGGCTTCTTGTCCACAATCATTTCCGCGACATGCATAATGTCGTCGTTGGGCGAAATTATCAACGGGTCGGTAGACATGATATCTTCCGCAATGGTGTGATCTTCGCAGTAGTAGCTCCCGTTGAGCATTTGCTTGATACAGTCCTGCTCTGTAATGTAGCCAAGCAGTTTTTGTGAACCATCGACTACCGGTCCACCGGTAATATTGAAACGCATGAGATCCTTGACTACTTCCTGAAGAGATGTGTTGGGAGAAAAGGTATGTGTTGCAGGTTTCATATGTTGCCTGACGAGTATGTTGGGCGTCCCCATGTGTCCTCCGAATTCGCAGAAATATGCACAGATATGGTTATAGTTTATCGCTTTTTCGTTTTTTAACCCAAGTTACGCAACGTTTTAATTGATTGAAGTCATATAGAGTTGTTTTGTGCGAGAAATCGTCGTTGCGCAAACACAAAACTGTAAAGATTTGTAACCTCTTGCCGATAATACCGTATATCTGATCGTTTTTTGCTCTATGAAAATTACGGTAATTCTTTTTCAGTTATAGTTAGATGGGAGAGGGTAATGGCTGAGTTGGGCGCACAACTGAGGAAACCACTGGGGTGGCGCAACCAGCCGTTACCGATGCATGAAAAAAACTTTGGCAACAGTATGGCAAGAAACTCAAGCACTCCACCAAAAGATTCCCCTGTCATGGATGGGCGACCCAGGCTGCATGTTTCTGACAGTATGGCAGAAGATGTTTTTCATGCCCCCGCGAATAAGGCGAAGCAATCCGGGCAGGCCAGCGAAAAAAATGAAAGGACGACTGGTCAGACTTCAGGTCGAAAGCCAACGTCTGACAAGGCTGAGGCGAAACCTGGGAAAGCAGAATCAAAGACAAACGATTCCACTCAAAATCAAGACTCATCTGTACCTCTGAATACCGACAAGAAAGGTAGTGCGGATACCAAGATTCAGCAGAAGCGGTTGAGATTGCTTCAAGAGTGTGAAGGCGTCTTGATGGCAAATTTTGATTGGCTGGAAATGGCAGATTATCCAGATAATCTCGCCGTGGCCCAGGCGAAAAAGATAAGGGACTACTGGGTATTTGCGCTCTGTATTCTTTTGACGGTGGTTATCATGGGGTTTTGGGGGTATTTACCTGCTTGGGTGACCGGTGGAGCAATTGGCGCGATGGTAGTGCTGCTCACCTTTGGTATCCGGTATGTAAGAAACCTGTTGTTTGATGAACCGAATTACAGTGCACTCCTGGATGAACGCAAGAAGATGGAGTTCAGAGCACTGAGTCATATTAAGTTACTCGAAGGCCGGGAGGGATTGGCTTGGCGGCTATTAGCGCTTTATGACTATAACCCTGTACTGAGAAAAAAAATGTTCAGTGGTTATGGCCAACATTCCAAAGCCGGCTCTTTGGTAAAGCAAATCAAATCACGTGCCCATATTCGCTTGTACCTTTTGCTTCTCATCGAGGCCGATAAAGCCTACCGCAAGTTGAAAACCGAGTACTTTGAAGTGCACCATCAGAATCAACATCAAGGTATTGACGATCTCGCCTGATCTAATCCCTGTCTGATTTGAACCAAAATAACGCAATCTATCCGCACACACATGCATTGGATTAGTGCGAGTCAGATATGTGGCTCGATAATTGCATTATTGTGGGGCGTTACGGTGCCTGAAGAGATGATTTCTCTTTACAGGAAACATTAATAAAAATATGTATAGGTCTGAAATAAAAGGTAATTAATGCCTTTTGCGAAATACCGTTGAGTTACCGAGGGTATTATTCGATGCACCAATAGGGTGCCATATACATTGAAAAGCATCATCTAGGTGCATTTTGGGTTTAAGGACAGGAATTATTCATGAAATTGAAATATCTAAGTACGCTCGCGTTGTTCGGCCTGCCCGGGTTGGCATCAGCATCGGAAGCTACGCTAAATGGTGCAAATACCGCGTGGATTCTCACCTCTACGGCACTGGTATTGTTTATGACGCTGCCTGGGTTAGCGCTCTTTTACGGTGGATTGGTTCGGTCCAAAAACGTACTCTCGGTTCTGATGCAGTGTTTTGCGATCGCTGGGGTGTCATCCATTTTGTGGTTAATTGCCGGTTATAGCCTGGCTTTTACCGAAGGTAACAACTTTATTGGTGATATGTCCCGGGCCATGTTTGCCGGGATTTCCCGAGATACTCTGAGCGGCGATATTCCAGAAAGTCTCTTTGCTATGTTTCAGATGACGTTCGCGGTTATTACTCCTGCGCTGATCGTGGGTGGATTTGCTGAGCGGATGCGATTTTCAGCTGTGCTCCTTTTTAGTGCAATCTGGTTGCTGGCCGTGTATGTGCCGGTTACCCATTGGGTGTGGGGCGGCGGATGGCTGGCCGACATGGGGATTTTCGACTTTGCCGGTGGCATTGTAGTTCATATTACAGCGGGTGTTGCCGCCCTGGTGGCAGCATTGGTGCTGGGTAAGCGTAGGGGATTCCCGACAACCGCGATGCCACCACACAATTTGACCATGACTGTGTGTGGTGCTGGCATGCTGTGGGTTGGCTGGTTTGGGTTTAATGGTGGCAGCGCTTTGGCAGCCAACGGGGACGCAGCGATGGCGATTGTTGTCACGCATATTTCCGCCGCAGCGGGCGTTTTGGTGTGGTCTGCCATTGAATGGATCAAATTTGGCAAGCCTAGCGCTCTGGGGGCGGTAACCGGAATGGTGGCTGGTTTGGGTACGATCACGCCGGCGTCAGGATTTGTTGGACCCGGTGGCGGTCTTGTGATCGGCATCTGTGCAGGTGCAGTCTGTTTCTTCGCGACGCAGTTTATCAAACGCACGCTTAAAATTGATGATTCTCTGGATGTCTTCCCGGTGCACGGGGTGGGCGGCATCCTGGGAAGCTTGATGGTCGCTGTGTTTGCATCGACGGAACTCGGTGTTTTCAGTGGGTATGGTTTTGCTGATGGCATTGAATCCGTTGGTGGTCAGTTAAAAGTTCAATTGATTGGTGTCGTTGCGACGATTGCCTACACGGCTGTGGTTACCTTTGTCATTCTCAAGCTGGTTAATCTGGTAGCTCCATTGAGAGTGAGCGAAGAAAATGAAGTTTCTGGGCTGGATATTACCGGTCACGAAGAAACGGGTTATAACCTGAGCTAATTCAACTTAGGCTTTTAATATAAATGTGCGGCACTTGTGGCCGCAGTTTTACACTCCCATAAAGCGCAGTAAAGTGGTTTTTGCTTCGTTTAACTGCGCTGCTTTCTCCGACGTTCCCCCTTTATCCGGGTGATGAATAATCATAAGTTTCTTGAATTGTTTTTTCACTTGAGCGGAATCTTTTAGCGTATTCAGCTCCAGTGTTTTCATGGCATGGTGAATGTCATCCCGTCGTACAAACCGGTTCCAGAATCCGCTCATCATCTCATCAAGACGCTCTCCTTGCGTTTCATAAAAATTCGCTATATTGGAGTAATAATCTGCGAGGGAGTCATGGGTGTCGATTTCTTGAAGATCATGAGAGTGGTAGGGGTGGTAAGTTATTTTCAGCGCTGAAATGTCTAACCTGCCTTTTTTCTGATCGGCGAGTTCATTTTTCCAGCGATACAGACGGTTGAACAAAACAAAATGAAAGGGAAATGTGGTGTGAGGTTTTGAAAGATCGATTCGGGTGATGTGAGGGAAATCATCGACATCGATGGATTTTATAAGTGCGTACTCAGAGATTCCAGTCATACCGGCTTCCACAATGGTTTGTTTCATTGTTTGAAAAAGCATTTCCGGTATCAATTGGGAAAGAGAATCCATGTGCAATGTGTTGTGCCTGCGTGATCTCGGGAACTAATATCAATACATTGACTCAAAGCATAACGTGAAAGTATTTCAATTGGCAAAAAAGTAAGGATCTAGGTGGCGATGGTAACGAAGTCTGGGATAAGTAGCGCTGTGGTAAGCGTTTTTTACATCTTTTTAATGAGTTTTACGCCCAGTGTACATGCTGCACCCAAGGCAGAGCTCTGGTCTTACTGGGATCAGTCGGACGAAAATAGTACCCAGATGGTGGATCATGGCAAGTGGAGGACATTTCTTGCTACGTACCTGAGTAAGGACGCAACAGGAAACGCGTTGGTAAAGTATGCCCAGGTAGACCCGGGCGGTGTAATCGCGCTTAAAAGCTATGTGGCAGAACTGGAACAGATGAATCCGCTCACACTTAATCGCGAAGAGCAGATGGCTTATTGGATAAACCTTTATAATGCCGCTACCGTTCGATTGATATTGGAAAATTACCCATTGAAAAGTATTACCAAGCTCGGTGGGTGGCTGAGTTTTGGTCCCTGGGACGATCCGGTTCTGAAAGTGAACGGCGAAGCGTTAACCCTTAATGATATTGAGCACCGAATTCTCCGGCCCATTTGGAAAGATAGCCGTATTCATTATGCGGTGAACTGCGCCAGTATTGGGTGTCCTAACCTGTATTTTGAGCCTTTTCTGGCCTCTGCACTGGATCGGCAATTAGATCAGGCGGCGAAAACCTTTATTAATTCCAGTAAAGGGGTGAGTATTCAGGGCGAGTCGGTAACGCTGTCGAGTATCTATGATTGGTATCGTGTGGATTTTGGCGATAAGCGCAGTCTAACCCAGCATCTGCTGTCTTATTTGGAGCCTGAGGCTCATGTGGCACGGGAGCTACGAAAGCGGGGGCTCGAGGAGAGAGGGGTGGACTATGCCTATGATTGGGCTCTGAACGAGCCCAATTCACGATAGTGATCTTCCCTGTAACATTTCAGATGAATTGTTTCTGGTCTGATCAACCGCCGGCGGTTTCAGGCAACATCGCTGTGTCGTGCCACTTCGCCGAAATCCTGATCTGATTTTGCCAGCTGATCCAATCCCCCTAAGAAAAGCAGCGTAGCAAAATGAGCTGCGCGCTTGGGGTCAGCACTGGTTTCTGCCAGTTTCAGTCCAATTTCATAGCCCACACCACAGAAGGAAGCGGCTAAGAACTCGGTATCAATCTGAGGCAGAATACCTGTCGTCATCGCTGAGCGAATATCTTCTTCAAGATTGTTCAAGGCTTTGCCAAATATATTCACGCCGCTGATTTCTTTCACGATTTTGTCGTTCGCATGTACCAGTTTGTAGACGACAGGATCTTCGGAAATTGCAGTAAATATCGCCAGGTATGAACTCTGAATAAACTCTTTTAAATTATTAGCCTGGGCACGGAAGCCGTTCAGGTGTCGATCCAATCTGGACATATAATCTTCGATCAATGCCAGGAAAATGGATTTTTTATCCGGGTAGTAATTGTAAAACGTACCGGAGGCAAGACCGGTGCGACGAATGATATCCCGCACTGTCACCTTATCGAATCCTGCTTCACTAAAGCACTCTCTGGCTGCATCGAGAATCGCTTTTTGATTGTTTTGTCGATTAAGTTCTCGTTTCCCTAATTTTCTTGCAACGTTCATTATTTTGGCTTCCTTTCAGTCATCCTTGGTCCAATCCGTGATTATACACAATTTTACATTTGGTACGTCATCATAATGCCATAACAGGAGCAAGAAATGGTGACGTAGTTCATTTTTTTGTGTAAAAGAAATCAGGCGAAATATTTCATAATTATTAGTCAGTTACAATGTGTAATTGGTATTTGCGTCAAAAAAACAACACAGCTACGATGCCAAACCCATTCAATGCACGCTAAGTTGCTTGTTCAGTGTTGTTAATCAGGCGTTATTCGCACATTTCTTGTTATCCCTAGGGTGATGTATAATCCCGCGCTTGTGTTCGAAGCGCTGTTACCGGGAAACATGATGCAACAATCTGTGAATAATACTCACGCAGTGAAAGAGAAGTACGACTTCAACAAATTACAGAAGAAACTGCGTGCCAACGTGGGGCGAGCGATCAGCGATTTCAATATGATTGAAGACGGTGATCGAATTATGGTGTGTCTGTCTGGTGGCGCAGATAGTTACACGTTGCTGGAGATTCTCCAGAATCTGCAACGCAGTGCACCAGTGAAGTTTGAGCTCATTGCGGTGAATCTCGATCAGAAGCAACCAGGGTTTCCTGAGCACATACTGCCTGAATATCTGGATAAACTCGGTATTGAATACTACATCGTCAATCGCGACACCTATTCTGTTGTTACCTCAAAGATTGATGAAGGCAAAACAATGTGCAGTCTGTGCTCGCGACTCAGGCGGGGGACACTGTACTCGTTTGCAGAAGAAATAAACGCGAATAAGATTGCACTGGGGCACCACAAGGACGATATTGTGGAGACCATGTTTCTGAACATGTTCTACGGCTCAAGGCTCAGTGCGATGCCGCCGAAGCTCCTTTCGGATGATAAACGTAACATTGTGATTAGACCTCTAGCCTATTGCCGAGAGAGAGATATTAAGCGTTTCGCCGAAATCAAGGCGTTTCCAATCATTCCCTGTAATTTGTGTGGCTCACAGGAAAACTTGCAGCGGCAGAATATCAAAGCCATGCTGGCTGGCTGGGAGGCCTCATATCCGAGCCGTATTGAAGCCATATTCAGCGCTTTGCAAAATGTAGCTCCCAGCCAGCTCGCGGACACCAGCTTGTTTAATTTCACCGATTTGAGGATTAATCGTTCCGATGCCAAGGGTGATTATGAGTATGCCGACCAGCAAACGGTGTTTGACGGGCAAAAGGGCACACTCTTCGGCGCTGACTCAAATGGTAAAAGCGCTGCTGAAAAATTAATCTCTGCGGTCAATATCGTTGAAGCCGCTAACTAGGAGCCTGTCGGACTTTTAACTCTGAGCATCAAAACGTGAGATAATAACGCCACTCTATTACTCTTACATCGAGAGCCAGAATTTCCATGAGCCGTTTTATCACTGCCAACCGAAACACTGATTATCTGCTACCTCCCTCCGTCGACGAGTGGCTGCCCGAGGGCCATCTTGCTCGGTTCGTCGTGGAGGTCATCGAACATTTGGATCTCAGCATATTGACCCGGCAGTACGCTGGTCGGGGTTCTGCTGCGCATCATCCATCGGTAC
>JBPJFY010000002.1:0-541103 GCA_051208045.1 Oleiphilaceae bacterium G1-8 | reverse complement strand
GAAAGGACGTGGCCGATTACATCAGGTATTACAACCTGGATCGACTGCATTCGGCGAATAATGATTTATCGCCAATTGATTACGAAAATTCTCTAAAGAAAGTGTCCGGTTTGAGTTGACCAGAACAATCTTCTGCCCCAAAAAAAAGTCCAGTCCGGTTGAAGCAAACAATAAAACACAGAACCTTGGGTCCCAGTACCCATAAAAGAAGTAACTCGACAGCGTTAGCCAAGAGTTACGATACCGCTCGCTGAGACTGTAGTTGACAGCAAGAACCACAGGAATAAACAAAAAAAGAAACTCATAACTATTAAAAAGCATAGCTCTTTGTACTATTGATCATCTGGCAAGCTGGCGTCCTGAAAACTCTAGAGTTATTTGAACTTTCCCCATAACCTATTGTTTTAACCACGTAAATTCGTTTAATTATTGCTTTCACACAAACAAAAAACGGGTTTGCGGCGCCACGGTTCATGCTGAGTGACGAGCTTTGGTCGAAGCTAAAGCTAATCTTGCTTCAATGTGGGATCTATGACAAGCGAAACCTGAGACTCATGGTAGAAGGAATTCTGTATCGCTTGCGCGCAGGAATACCTTGGAGAGATTTGCCCGACTACTTCGGCCGGTGGAATACGGTTTATAAAAGATTCAATGTCTGATAGCAGCGAGGTGGAGTACTTACTCGATTCGTCACCGGATGTTGAAGTGATCATTGCGGACAAGGGATATGACAAAAAGCTGCTACGGGAAAAAATCCGAGAAAAAGGTTCAGCGCCGATGATTCCACGTAAAATAAACTCGAAAATGGGCAATGATGATATGGACTGGCACTTGTAAAAACATAGACAGCTGGTTGAAAATCAGTTTTGCAAATCTAAAGCCGCTTGAAAAGAGCAGATAACGATCTAATGCAACAGTTTTTGGTTGATCCCCACCCCAACGCAAAAGAGAGGCATATTCTATTGGGACATGAACTGTACGTCGGGCTTGCTTTCAAGTATAGAACCATGAGCCTTATGCCAATCAAGACAAAATTGTCGAACTTCCATACTCATTAGATCTCCATATTTTTCCAGCATTTCTATTGATCTGGCATCCCTCTGAAGTACTTCTGCTATAATCTGCAGGCGTTGTTCCGATTGCTCGGTAAGACCGAGTTCGTTATAGCAGCGCCATAGACAGTCATGCGCTACCAGGTGAAACGGATATTTAGCGGCGATAGGCGTAAACAGCTGAATAGCTGCCTCCCAATGGCCTATTCGCAAATTGATATTGTTAACGAAATTACAGATCAGATTGGCTCGATAGACGAGATTGCTAAGGTCTACAGCAGACATTTCTGGCGTGTCGAAATTGCGAGATGCGTAGTAACCACGAGAAATGATATCAATATCATCAGGAATATAGCCCATCTCCACAAATTCCTCGCACATTTTAGTGCCAGCCAAAGGTGTCGCGATAAAAAAATCGCACCAATCAGCGCCAAGGGTAATAGCGAAGTCAATAGTCTCTTGCATCATGGCACGTGTTTCGCCAGGGAATCCCAAAATGAAAGATGTTCGCACAGAGATCTTTTTCTCTCGTAAGTACTTGACCCAATCTAGAGCTTTGTCAAGCTTTACTCCTTTGTTGATTATATGTTTTTGGGTATACGCGGATCCGGATTCGATCGCAATTGAAGCTACATCCATTCCTGACGCAATCAACTCATCCAGCAATTCGTAGCTAAGCGTATTCACGGATAAGGCCACAGGGAACTGCATCGCAAAGTTGGGGATTTTTAGAGCTCGCAATTCTTTGAGTAGTGCAATGGTTCGCTTCTTGTGTGCGGTAAACAAATCATCTTCAGGCATAAACAGGTTTATGCCATATTGCTCATGGAGATATTTAACTTCCGCTACTACATTCTCTATCGATTTGTAACGCATCTTCAATCCATGGACAGTGCGCGATGCACAGAAAGTGCACTGGAATGGGCAGCCTAATGAAGTCATGATATCAGCAGATAGAGTTTTTCTACCATCCGACCGCTTAATAACCATTCTGGTATTTAAACGGGCATAAACATCCATTGGTATAAGCTCATAATCTGGCATTGGATTTTCATCCATCGAGACAATCGGTCGGCACTTGGGTAGTGGGGCAATAAGAGAGTTACTTCTGGTAACCACTCCCGGAATACTGATTCCATCGACCGCGGGGAATTGAGATAAAAAATCATTCAGTGCATATTCTGCTTCTCCACGAAAGACGAAGTCAATCTCCGAAATTTCCAATATCTCTCTGGTAAAGTTGGTGGCATGGAAACCGCCAACAATAACTGTGGCATCACCCCAGACTTGCTTAAGAGTCTTGACACAACTTTTGAAAAAAAAATGGGAAGATGAAACCAATACAGAGAAGGCCAGAATATCTGGAGCTTTTTTAGTGTATTTCAATGCTACTTCCCGAATGAAATTATCTAACGATGAATACTCATTGATATTCAGAAAATCGAGTCGATAATCTACCAGGTTAACAGTATAAGAAGGTTGGTGTTTTTTGATATAAGACGAAAGGTACATTATACCCATCGGTAAGCTTATGCCTTCCTGTGAAAGGTTTTGCATACTCGGCTCATCCTTGTTCAGAGTGCTCTCAATTAAATCCATTGGAAGGGTAAGCGGATTTACAAATAGAATGTGCGGCATATCAAACTCTTGTGCGATGGCTTTTATGCGGATAGGGTGTGATACACTAGATATAACACAGCTTTTTGAGTTTGGCTAATAGCTCAGGAAAAGAGCTGGGGCAATCGGGCTTAAAATCAATCGGCAATAAAAAGCTGACGAGTGGCGAATCGATCAGGGATATCGGTCAAACAGAAAAAGCATGGGCGTCCCGCACGGAGCCATTTCAAGTGCGGTCTGAATTATCCACCCCACACTGCTGCAGCCAAACCGCTGGAAAACCGTGAAGCCACTGATGCAGCTATGGAAACGATTACAATGGCCAAAATTCCGGATCGCTTTGTGAGCAGACTTTTGTAGTGTAAAGAGGTAATAGTTTACTCAAATGTCTGCGCCACCTTGACAAGAAAGTTTTACTAGCTTAGAAACAGACCGGCGCGCCCGCTTCGTTTTTGGTAACATGATGAAAAACTTATCATTAGCTGGATTGCCAGGATGATCCCACCTAATATAAAAATGATGATCCATCTAAAATGGACGACTGACCAAGTCAAGAGTGTATCCCGTGGAACCAAAGAACAACGAAATAGAGAAACTGAAGCGTTTCTACGATGATGTTTACTATCAGAAAATTGAAAACACATTTAAGCTCTCCAAACACTACGAAGCCCTTGCTGACAAACTGGGGATAACCCCCGGTGATCAGGTTTTGGATATCGCCTGCGGAAAGGGTGACTGGTTAAATGTTTGCAAACAAAAAGGCGCACACATTGCAGGAATTGATCTTTCGAGCAAAGCCATTGACCACTGCAAAAAACATCTTCCAGATGGCGAGTTCTACGCCCAACCGGCTGAGCAACTACCCTTTAGAAAGGAGGCCTATGATGTAATAACCTGCCTCGGGTCTCTTGAGCACTTTGTTGAGCCTGTAATAGCGCTTAAGGAGATGGTCCGTGTAGCCAAACCGGATGCCCGTTTTATTCTCCTGGTGCCCAATGCGGATTTTCTGACACGAAAGTTGGGGTTGTACCGGGGAACAAACCAAAAAGACGCCAAAGAAGTGGTTCGGACTCTGGAGGAATGGGAGTCGTTATTCAATGAGTCCGGTCTCAAGGTTCAGGAGCGATGGAAAGATCTGCATGTACTCACCTGGAATTGGGTCAAATCCAACGGCTATTTGAGTGTTCCCCTAAGGGGAGCTCAGGCAATGGCGTTGGCTTTATGGCCGCTCAGATGGCAATATCAGGTTTACCACCAATGCGTACGTTTTGCTCAATAAACCATGCCTGATCCACTTTTAAAGAAAGGCATTTGGTTCCTAGCTGAAAAAGCGCACTCTGGTGCAGATATGTTCACCATTCGATTGTGCGAAGCACTCAAAGCCAAAGGTATTCGCTCTGAAATCACCTGGCTTCCACACCACAGCGAATGGGCACCCTGGCTTGTTAAACGCCCTCGACCGCCCGAATGGGCTGGCATCTGCCACATCAACAGCTGGCTACCGCCTTCGTTGATACCCAAAGGAATCCCTGTTGTGGTCACTGTGCACTCATGGGTGCACGATGTTTCCTTACACCCCTATAAGTCATTGCCACAGGCACTTTACCACCGATGGTGGATTCGCTCCAATGAGGAGAAAAACATTAAACAGGCCGATGCGGTCATTTGCGTGAGCAAATATGTCCAATCCAATGTAAAAGCATTGACCGGCATCGACGGTATCGTGATATACAACGGGGTGGATACCAATCGCTTTGTTCCCTCCCCCGGGCACCACAGGGACAGGAACAGTGACAAGGACAAGTTACAGTTGCTGTATCTTGGCGCTATGAGGCATTTAAAGGGGATAGACCTGTTACCTGCCATAGCGGAAAATGTGCAGGACATTGCGGAGATTCGATATACAGGTACCCGGGAACAGTTGCTGATAGGAGGCGGAAGCATCCCCAAAAACTTGATTGCCGTGGGTCGGCTAAACTCTCAGGCCGAAGTCATTCAGGCACTGCAAAAAGCCGATGCCCTGCTGTTCCCGTCACGCCTCGAGGGCATGCCTTTGGCCGTTTTGGAAGCCATGGCCTGTGGATTGCCAATTATATGTTCGAATCGGGCCTCACTACCGGAAGTTGTGAAAGAGGGTGCTAACGGTTTCGTATGCGAAGCAGACCACATTGCCCAGTACGTAAAAGCGATAGAGAATTTGGCCGCCCACAAAGATAAAATATTACCCATGGGAGAGCATTCCACGGCCAGGGTTGAACGAGAGTTTGATGCAGAAAGAATGGTGACGAACTATATCAAAATCTACTTGGGTATTACTGCACAAACTCAAAAGGGTAAGCGCAAATGAATGGATACAGAACTTAATCGGAAAGAAGCTCTTTCAATCAACCTTTCCTGGAGATCTTCCTGACACAACAACCCAAAACATCAAGATAATGGACAAAGACTCAACAGAATACGTAGTCATTACGGCACCACGCCAACCGTAGAGAGGAATAAACCAAAGGTTTAATCCAATATTCAACAGTGCTCCCATAGCGATAATGATCAAAGCAATTTTCTGATGGCCACTCACTCCCAGCAATGACTGAAGACAACTCCGGAGCAATACAACAATCGGCATCCAGGCCAACCAGCGCATGGCCAGAGCAGCTGTCGTGTAACTCTCCCCGAGCAACAGAGTGAGACTATCTGCCAGGAAGAAGATGGAAAGGCTTATCACGATGGTAATCAACAACGGTACTGGCAGAATTTTTAATATAAAGACAAATGCATTACGCATTCCTGCCGCGCCTTCCCTGAAAAAACGAGCTGATGCCGCAATCAGTAACGATTGCACCGGTACCGTTGCCATATCTACAATACGATGAGCGGCTGAATAGGCACCTGCAGAGGACAAACTATCGAGTCTAGCAAGCAACGACTTGTCTGCATCGGTATAAAGCCTCATAGAGCTGTTACCCAGAGCAAATGGAGCTCCTTCCTGAATTTTTTCCCAGGGGACAATCTGTCCGGGCTTCAGGGGTGCGCCGAAATCTTTATGCACATTAATAAGCCCATAGGCGGCGGCTAATGCTGCCGCAACCGCGTACAGTAGCGTCCAGACCAGCAAAAGGTACCCAGCCGGCATTGCATAAGAGAATACAAACAGCATCAACGCACCGACAAACCTTGGCACGATTGGCGCAACCATCAAATACGCCATCTTACCCATGCTCTCCAATCCCTGATAAGCAGAAATTGCTGCAATTATCACGGGCATGCACACAATTTCAGCAAACCCGATAAGAATAATGGGTAGATAGGAAACAGAATTCGGCAACACCAGAACAGAAAGGACATAATAAAAAGCAAGGAGCACCGGCGAACTGAAAACCAGAACGGTCACAAGATGACGCCAGGCTTTCTCAAATGCATTAGGTTGCCGGGCAATGTCCCTAACCATAATGGTTTGAACACCTAACCCGCCCAATCCACCAATCGCTCCAGCCAGGGCCAAGATGGCCGAATAAGCGCCATAATCCTCAACACTCAACACACGTACAATAACCAGAAAAACCAATCCTTGGGCCAATACTCGGAAATACATCGCCCCAGAAACCATCAGGGAGCCTTCTGCCAAGTGCCGCAAACCAGATATCTTCTTTTTAATTTGCATGATTGAAACGCTAGCTCGATAAATGACTCAACTCCCACCGGCTCAAGGGAATGGAGCTTGCTGGTAAATACTATTGTATGGCCATTGTCACTAATCTGACCTACTATGGTAATTCCGCTTTTAAGGAATCTTCCACCAGATAGCAACCATGCACCACAATAAATGTAACAACTATCCCGACAATACCCCAAATAAAACTCGTGTCCAGCTCTTCATCGCGTCGTTCGAAAGGCCCACGTACCTGAGGGAAGCGCTGCTCTCAGCACTTGACCAGAACGTCGAAGGTGTTGAGATCATCGTGTCTGACAACTCCCTCAGTGACGACGTGCAGATCATGATTGCAAAAGAATTTCCCCGCGTAAATTATATTCGCCGTAAACCATCTGTGCCGGCATGTGAGCATGGCGCACTATTGTTTTCGGAGAGTACAAGCGAATTTGCAATCTATTTCCATGACGACGATGTAATGGCGCCAGGCTACATCAAAACACTACTTAAGGTGATGGAAGATCATCCAGAGCTTGCGGCTGCATCCTGCAATTCCTGGACCATCAGGAACAACAAGCAGATCTTACTACCCAGAATGGGGAAACTATCCAGCAACATGAAACTGGAAAAGGTAGAAGATTTACTGGCAGTGTATATGGATTTTGCCGAGGTGATTTTACCAGCTCCCTTTTCTGCCTACATTTATCGACGCAAATCCATTGACGGTTTGTTAGTTGATCAACGAGACGCAGGTAAGTACAGTGATGCGGCTTTTCTCATGAAAGTGATTAAACGCGGCCCAGTGGTGTGGCTGGCAGAACCGCTTATGCTCTACCGAGAGCACGAAAGCAACGATAGTGCCACAGAAAATGTTGGAGATCGCTTAAGGTTACTGAGGTTTGTGTACACCCACTCAACCATCAGCCGAAACAACAGACTTGTGGAATCTTACCGATTTAAATTCTGGTTTCACTGGTGGCAAAAAGGCAAATGCGGCCCACACCGATCAACGCCATGGAGAGACAAAATTGTACGCAAATTTCTCATAGCAAGTGCAATCCACCTGTTCTTCACTCATGCAGGATTCCGTGTAAAATTTTGGGCAAAAATCAAAAGGTCTATTCAAACTGTTTTTAACCGGTTTTGAGCTCCAACGTACACATAAGCCAATAAATCCTCGCATGTGGCTACCGGGCCGGAAGTGGTCTCTGAGAATCGCTTTTTGGCACTATAAGCATTTTTTTTAGGTTATACTCATTGAAAAGGGGTATCCCGGCTAGCCAATTCTGGAGTTACCGGTTTAAAAACCGCGTTACCAAGCCTCACCAGACACTAATCAACCAAACAAGGAAAGCTCTAATGACTTGTAAAATCCCAGACCATCTTTTTGTGCTGGAAATGGCCAATAACCACATGGGTGACTTGGCCCATGGTATTGAGTTAATCAGACAGTTTAGAGCTATATGCGATGATTTCCCTGAGTTTACATTTGCATTCAAGCTTCAATATCGGGATCTCGATTCTTTTATCCATCCTGAAATGAAAAACCGGCAAGATATCAAATATATCAAGCGTTTTTCCGAAACCCGGCTAACACGAGCAGAATTTGACCAACTGATTGCGGAAATACGTCACCAGGGTTTCCTTGCTGCTGCAACACCTTTTGATGAGGTCTCCGTCGATGTTATCGCTGAACAAAACCTGGATATGATCAAAATCGCCAGCTGTTCTTTTTCAGACTGGCCTCTTCTGGAAAAAATCGCAACAACACAACAACCGGTAATTGCTTCTACCGCGGGAGCGACGCTGGAAGAGCTGGATCGAGTGGTGAGTTTTTTGCTTCATCGCAACAAGAACTTTGCGATTATGCACTGTGTGGGCGAATACCCCACAGCAGACGATAAACTCCAGCTTGGCCAGATAGATTTTCTTAAAAAACGATACCCCGGAGTTAGAATAGGCTTTTCGACCCATGAAGATCCGAACTGCTTTGACACCGTGAAGCTCGCTATTGCAAAGGGTGCCAGTATTTTTGAAAAGCACGTCGGCATAGTCACCGATAAATACTCTATCAATGCCTATTCCGCCACCCCAGATCAAGTCAAAAGCTGGCTGTCAGCCGCTCGAGCAGCAATCAAGTTCTGCGGAAACAGCGACCAGCGAGTCAATGCGTCTGCGCTGGAACTGGCGAATTTATCCTCACTTCGTCGGGGAGTTTTTGCTCGACGCGCCCTGAGCCCAGGTGAAACGTTAAATGCCGAAGATATTTACTTTGCCTTTCCTCCTGAAGACAACCAGTTTACCGCCAACGATTGGTCGAAATACGCAAGTTTTGTGACGAAAGCCCCCATCTTGAAAGACCAGGCCATTTGTTTACAAAATACAGACTGCAGAGATAATCGGGAAAAAATCTGGAAGATTGCACAACAGGTACGCGCGATGTTGAGTGAAAGTCACATTGTAGTTCCGGGCGGGGTCGATCTTGAGATATCACATCATTACGGGATTGAAAATTTTGATAAGGTCGGGTTAACCATGATGACGATTGTAAATCGAGGGTACTGTAAAAAAATTTTAGTATTACTCCCAGGCCAATCTCACCCTGAACAATTCCACAAAGTTAAGGAAGAAACCTTCCATGTCCTATTTGGAGACGTTCACATGTCGCTTGATGGCATCCCTCGTAAATGCTCTGCCGGTGATGTTGTTAATATCGAACCGGGCGTCAGGCACGCGTTTGAAAGTCACACCGGAGCAGTGATCGAAGAAATCTCGTCCACTCATCACCAAAGCGATTCCTTCTACACTGACAAGAAAATCAATGATAACCCCAGTCGTAAAACGCTTCTTACCTATTGGATGGAGTGAAAGAGCCCTGTCATGAAGAATTCTTTGAACTGCCGACTCTCCGACTACCTTGTTGACTTCATTTCCAACCGCGGTGTTGAGCACATTTTTTTACTTCCCGGGGGCGGCGCTATGCATCTGATTGATGCTGCTGGCAAACACCCTGACATTGAACCCGTCGCGTGTTTGCACGAGCAAGCCGCAGTCATTTCAGCTGAAGCATACGGTAGAATTCATAAATCAGGAATTGGCGTTGCCATGGTAACCACTGGACCGGGAGCTACTAACGCGCTTACGGGAGTGGTGGGTGCCTGGATAGAATCGGTCCCGATGGTCATCATTTCCGGCCAGGTCAAACGTGCTGATTTATTACAAAACTCAGGCTTACGGCAAAAGGGTGTGCAAGAAGTAGACATTGTCAGTATGGTGCGCGCGGTCACAAAATATGCCAAGACGGTTATCAATCCGGCGGAAATTCGGCGCGAACTGGAACAGGCTTTCCACATGGCGCACGTGGGCCGTGGAGGACCCGTTTGGCTTGACATACCGCTTGACGTCCAGGCTGCACAGATTAATCCAGGCGAATTGATCGGCCTCTCACACGGGAATAGCGAACCCGAAGCAGCAATCGAGGGAAAGGTCGGGCAGATTATGGAGATGCTGGCTGTCGCCAAAAGACCACTTCTGTTAGCTGGTCATGGAGTACGCCTGGCCAAAGCGAAAGATCTGTTCCGGGAAGTTGCAGAACGCCTGCAGATCCCAGTGGTGACCACTTGGAATGCCATGGATCTCTTGCCATTTGATCACCCGCTAAATATTGGCCGCCCGGGTGTCGTCGCATTGCGAGCACCGAATTTTGCCGTTCAGAACTGTGACCTGCTTTTATGTATAGGAAGCCGACTGGATAACATCATCACAGCATATAACCCACAGGGGTTCGCACGGGATGCAAAGAAAATAATCGTCGACATTGACATCAATGAAATCGACAAACTCGACATGAGTATTGACATTGCGATTGAAGGCGACGCCCATCGATTTTTGTCATCATTACTCGAAAACGCCCTCTCGACCACGGAAATAAAGTGCGAAGACTGGCGACGCTGCTGCCTGTCCTGGAAGGATCGCTATCGAGTCAATGACGGAAAACCTTTCAGCCCGTCAAAGGAAATCGGACACTATCAATTGGCAGATGCCCTTTCACACGCTATTCCAGAGGGCACTCTTGTATCTACAGGGAGTTCCGGCCTGGCAATCGAAGCGTTTTACACCGTTTTTCAGAACAAACAGGACCAACGCATATTCCTCACTTCAGGGCTTGGAGCGATGGGCTACGGCCTTCCGGCTGCAATAGGCGCGTGCTTTGGCAACGAAATGCGCGAGATGATTGCCATAGAAAGCGATGGCAGCTTACAACTAAATATTCAGGAGTTGGCGACGATGTATTCGAACCAACTCCCCATTTGCCTGATCGTGTTGAACAATTCAGGATATTGCTCTATTCGCTGTTCCCAGCGAAATTACTTCGAAGGAAGATATGTCGGTACTGGACCAGAGGCAAATCTTTTTTTGCCGGATTTACAGAAAATAGCCGACGTTTACAACCTTCCATTCATGCGCATTTCAAGCCCGAACAGTATTGATGTTGAATTGAAAAAAGCCATGAGCCTTCCAAGACCTTGTATCATAGACGTTCAGCTTGTGAGAGACGAAGATCTCACACCTAAATCCACCGCAAGGCAACAACCTGACGGCACCCTTGTGTCCATGCCCTTGGAAGACATGACACCCTTGCTCCCGCTAAGCGTACTTGAAGAAGAAATGATCATCCCTTTGCTTGATGTTTCCCGCCATGTTCGAAAATCCGAAGAAAACCATTAATCAGTTTTTCACGAAGCTCTCAGAGAAGTCTTAATGAAAATTGCAAACTCGTGTATCTGTTGTGGGCAGAACAGATTACTGAAAAATCCAGCAGTCCTGATGCCCTTTTTGGCTTATCGTACGTTCGGCTGGGAGCCTTTCGAAATCACGGAATCGATGGGCTTCCAGGATCTGCAAAATGGAACAGTCTATCCTTTGTGTCAATCACTTGGCTGCGAAGACTGCGGAGCCCTGTTCCTTGACATTCGGTTCGACGATGAGGAAATGGCAAACCTGTATACTGGATACCGATCATCACAGTACGTCACGGATCGCTCAAGATTTGAGTCAGGATATGGGAAAACCAATGATTTCTACAAGAAAAGAAGTAGCCATATCACAGAAGTCGAGCAATTTATCGAGGAACATATCGGCGTTCCGGGCACGATTCTGGATATAGGCGGCGATGACGGTATTAATACACCTTTTTTGGGACGCACGAGCAAGGTGATGGTGGATGATCTTTCTGATAAGGCACTGATACCCGGGGTATCCAGATTTGATCGCCAAACGACCTCTCCCGGCACAGTAGATTTGTTTATCTCATCCAGTGTTATTGAACATGTACCCTACCCCGCAGAGCACCTCTCATCTGTAAAGCGTATGATGAGCAGCGACGCTTTTTTTTACCTGGAAGTTCCCTACGAAGACTTGATGCAGACGGAAATGGATACTGCATCCAAACTCAAGCGCAAAAGGCACTGGCATGAACATATTAATTTTTTCTCCAAAGAGAGCCTCATCCGGCTCACCGAAGACATGAAGTTGGTTGCGGAGCGGCAAATCGAGGTCGACTTAGGGCGCAAGAAAGCCATCGTTCTTTGCTACCTGCTCCAGCTCCCTGGCTGACAGAGTCCGGCAGAAGAAAACCGGACACAATTGTAATTGACGACTCAACACACACTATCAATGGATTAAAAGCATGCCTGATAATCTGGTCATCTATGGCTTTGGTAAAACCGGTAAAGCGATTGTTGATGCATTGCTTGAAGCTGGCCATAAAATACCCTTTATACTGGATGCGAATAAAGCGGGAGAAATCTATCAAGGTATCCAGATATCCAGCCTCGAGTTATTAAAAGACAAGGAACTTCGAGAATTTGACTGTCTGATCGCGCTACACAATCATTATGTCGATCTGGCCACAGTTCACTCACAATTACGCAGTTTCGCTTTTAAAAACGTCATCTCTCTCATCAATTTAGAGAGCATCCTCAACATGCACCTGCCTACTCCGGGATACTGGCTCGACTACAGTTTTAGCTACCCGGCTCATGAGCACGCCCTGAGGAAAGCAAAAAACCTGATGGCTGACGACAAGAGTGCAAAGTTATTTCAGGCGATACTGGATTACAGAATAACTGGTGATATTTACCGATGCCCGTCACCCAGCATGAGTGACGAGTATGTTCCCGTTGACCTTCCGCGATACCATGCGGAGCTGGACGTGGTCGACTGCGGGGCCCACACTGGCACTGCGATTGATAACCTGGTAAAAGCGGGGTATTCAATCCGTTCATTAGTGGCCTTTGAACCTGATCTCGACGTTTTCAAGCAATTGGCTGCCAAACAAGCCCCTTCAGCGAATAGCATACTGTTACCTCTTGGCGTCTGGTCGGAAAACAAGATCATGAATTTTGAAAGCAACGCAGCGATGTCCAGCGCAGTCAGTGCATCAGGTGGAACGACGGTTCAATGCGTGCGCATCGACGATGTGATAAAGTCCGGGAATCCTAATCTGGTCAAATTTGATGTAGAGGGAGCCGAGATAGAAGCCCTCAAGGGAATGGAACAGTTAATCAGGCGGGCCAGACCTAATTTATGTGTGTCAGTTTACCACGATCCCACTCACCTTTTTGAAATTCCTCTCCTCATTGCATCATGGAACCTTGGCTATTCTTTTCATCTAAGAGTCCACGAATACAACACCTTTGGTGTCGTTCTGTACTGCCGTAGAGAGGCTGATTGACACACAACATTTCGAGTTGGCACTCGCAGAACACTACAGCAATCGAGGAGGCATACAGACAAAGTGAATCTACTCATTACTGGCGGCACCGGTTTTTTTGGACGCGCATTACTGCGTCACCTGTCGCGTAACAGCGACACTTCGACTCCGTCGTTTGGCGTTACTGTGCTTAGTCGCTCAGCGTCACGTTTGACAGAGCAGCACCCTGAATTCTTATCATTGCCCTGGCTTCGGTTTAAAGATGCCGATATTACCGATCCAGGCACAATGATAACTCATGAAAAGTTTACACACGTCATCCACGCCGCAACAGACTCCACCCATCGCAGTTCAATGACCCTCATGGACCAATATGATCAGATCGTTCAAGGCACGAGAAACGTCCTTGAACTTGCAGTCAACTGTCAAGCTGAGCGTTTTTTGTTCGTCAGCTCGGGCGCTGTATATGGCAAGCAACCAACAGGAATGGATGCCATCCCCGAAGACCATCTTGGTATGCCGGATCCACTGATTGCAGAAAATGTCTATGGGGTTGCCAAACGCAGTGCTGAGCATATCTGCGCACTCATGAGCAAAATGCATCCAATTCAAGTCGTCATCGCTAGGTGCTTCGCTTTTTCAGGTGAAGATCTTCCGCTGGATGCACATTTTGCAATCGGCAACTTCGTCCGTGATGCAGTTTTTCAGGAAGAAATCCTCGTGCATGGTGACGGCTCTCCATTCAGGTCTTATATGGATCAGGCAGACCTAGCGAATTGGCTGATGAACCTGTTAGAGCGAGGAGAATCTCTTCGCGCTTATAATGTGGGATCTGATCAAGCTATTGCCATCGATGAGCTTGCACATCGAGTTCGAAATCTCCTCTGCCCCGAAAAAACAGTACGAATTCTCGGCAATCGAACCATTAACAACAGCCGCAACCGATACATCCCCGATATTAAGCGTGCCCGTGAAGAATTAGGCGTATCCTTACAGGTATCCCTTGATCAATCCATTCTTGCCATGGGTGCGGCAGCCCAAAAAAGAGGTATCTCATCGTGAAACCCGCAAAGCAGACGATTATCTTTGACCTTGACGGAACCCTCATTGACTCCGCGCCAGCGATTATTGATTCGTTTGACCGTGCTTTAAAATTTTGCCAAATAGAACCGATTATACCTCTGACATCAAATGTGATCGGCCCTCCATTGCTCGAAACGCTTGCACTACTCTCAGGCACACATGACCCTCAGGCACTGGAGAAACTGTCAACTGCTTTCAAAAAACACTACGACACTGCGGGTTATCTGGAAACCACGATATTTGAAGGTGTTGATGCGATGCTCAAACACCTCCTCAGCCTCGGGTTCCAGCTCTTTATCGCTACTAACAAAAGACTAACGCCAACGATCAAAATCATAGAGCATCTGGGGTGGGTGAACTACTTCACGGCCATTTACGCCCTCGACTCATTTTCACCAGCTCTTAATTCAAAAGCAGACATGCTATCGGAGATTATTGCCAGACATAAACTGAATATCCAATCAACCATTTACATTGGAGACCGCAATGAAGATGGAGAGTCGTCCGAGATCAATAAGTTAAAATTCTACCTGGCGCAATGGGGCTATCAGAGTACTCCGAGTAAAGCTTGGAAAACAGTGGAAAGCCCGAACCAGCTCATATGCGCTCTGCGCGCTGTTGCAGATAAGTAACCTGACAGACACTTGCACAGTCTTTCAGACTCAAGAATTCATTCTGTAACAACTGGAATTCGATTTGCCGAATATTGTTGAAAAAACTCCTCTATTTTCTCAGCGGCATAATCCAAGTGAGCTTGGGTTAGACTAGGATATACACCAATCCAAAATGTCTGATTCATGGCTCTATTTGTTTGAGTCAGACTCCCCACGACCCGGTATTCCACATTTTGGAAATAAGGTTGGGAAGTAAGGTTTCCGGAAAATAACAGGCGCGTTCCCACCCTCTTGTCATCAAGAAATTTGAGAAGCTCGAGGCGAGTCACGCTGTTTTTCCCCTCCTTGATTGTCAAAGGTAAGCCAAACCAGGATGGCTCACTATTAGGAGTCGCTTCTGCCACTTCTATGAACTCCGCCAGCCTAAGTAATCGATTTCTGAGATAAGCATAATTTTCACGTCGTTTTTTCACGAACTCACCCAGTCGACTCAGTTGCGCTAGGCCGCAGGCCGCTTGCATGTCCGTCATTTTCAAGTTATAGCCTAAATGGGAATACGTATACTTATGATCATACCCAAAAGGCAATTCACCTAACTGCCTTGAAAATCTGGCGTTACAAGTGTTGTCTTGTCCCGGCGCACAGTAACAATCTCGCCCCCAGTCCCGAAAAGACTCTGCAATTGCCTTAAGTCTCGAACTGTTGGTAAAGACTGCCCCACCCTCCCCCGTGGTGATATGATGTGCGGGATAAAAGCTGAGCGTAGCAATATCACCAAAGGTACCAACATGCTTCCCGTCATATTTTGCACCAAGCGCATCACAACAATCTTCTATCAACCATAGATTGTATTTTTTGCAAAATGCTTGGATCTTTGACAAATCAAACGGATTACCCAACGTATGAGCAATCATGACTGCTCTGGTTTTATCACTGATCGCCGCTTCCAGCAGTCCAACATCAATGTTGTGTGTTTTTATATCAATATCCACGAACACAGGAATAGCCCCAAACTGTACAATAGGATTCACCGTGGTTGGGAATCCTGCTGCCACAGTAATCACTTCATCCCCTTTTTTGATAGCGCGGTCCTTCAAGCGACTTGAAGTGAGTGTACTAAATGCGACCAGGTTTGCTGAGGATCCTGAATTTACAGTGATAAGGTGTTTGACCCCAATATAAGCTGCAAGACCCTGTTCAAAATTTTTGTTAAATCTTCCGGTAGTTAACCAGCCATCCAGAACAGCCTCTACCATCAATGATAGTTCAGCCGCGCCAATGACTTTGCCGGAAGGAGGTACGCTATCCTCACTCGGACGGAATGGGAGAGGAGAAAAGTATTGCTTTGCATACTCTTCCACCAAAGAGCCGATTTGACCACGGAGTTCTTGTTGATTCATGGAACACTCATCTTAGTGTGAGAATTGATATTCTTTAATTTCATTAAGTGTATAGCCTCTCATCGGGACGTCATTCATATGAGCCTTGTGCCAGGCCACAATTTTCCGCAGGGAATGCGTGAGCGACCATTGCGTTGCCCAATGCAAACGAGTGGCCGCTTTTGAACAGTCCAGTCTCAAGCACTGGGTTTCATGTGGATGACTCCCCTCCGACAGATGCCATTCCGCCCCCTCTCCCCATTCATCCGCCAAACGTTTTACTATCCATTCCACGGTTTTGGTATCTTCATTGGTCGGCCCAAAATTCCATGCCTCGGCAAACTCAGCCCCGTCCTCCACCAGTCTCTGTGCAAGGTTGAGATAACCTGAAAGTGGCTCCAACACATACTGCCAAGGTCTCAAGGCTCGCGGAGAACGAATCTCTACAGGTGCTTTATTCTCAAACCCTCTTAAAACGTCCGGTATCAAACGATCCACAGCCCAATCACCCCCACCGACAATGTTGCCTGCTCGGGCGGTGGCAACGTTACACCCGGAAAAACCTGTCGACATGGGGTTAAAGTAAGATTGGCTGAATGCATTTGTAATCAGCTCGGAGCACGCCTTGCTGCTACTATAAGGGTCGTACCCCCCCAAGGGCTCATTCTCTCGATACCCCCACACCCACTCCCGGTTTTCGTAGCATTTGTCCGTTGTAACATTCACCAGCGCTTTCACACCAGGTAAAAGTCTTGCTGCATTAAGTATATGCACTGTACCCATGACATTTGTTTCAAATGTTTCCAGCGGCTGTGCATAGCTAACTCGCACCAATGGCTGTGCTGCCAAGTGAAATATGATTTCTGGATTGAATTCTTTAAGTGTCTCTTTGAGAAACTGAAAGTGACGGATATCTCCAATGACAGAATCCATCTCCTCTCCCACCGCAGCCAACTCAAACAAACTCGGCTGTGTCGGTGGCGAAAGCGCATAACCTCTCACCTGTGCGCCCATTTCCTGTAACCAGAGACACAGCCAGCTTCCTTTAAATCCCGTATGTCCGGTAACGAAAACCTTTCTGTTTTTCCAAAATTCGCGGTCTACTTTCATTTGTCCCACAGTTTCCAAGGGGCAGAACCCTTCGACCAGAGCTCTTCCAAATAGGTTTTATCTCTCAAAGTATCCATCGAATGCCAAAACCCTTCGTGGCGATAGGCCTTCAGCTCTCCTTCCATTGCCATGGTTTTCAGAGGAATATCTTCCCAACTGCTGAAATCATCTTTTATGTAATCAATCACCTTTGGTGACAACACAAAAAATCCTCCACTCACCAAGCCTTCGCCACCTTTCGGCTTTTCAGTAAACTGCCTTACGGTGTCCCGATCAACATCAATAGCGCCAAATCGTGCAGGCGGATAAATCGAAGTAAGTGTTGCCAGTTTTCCATGTTTTTCATGAAATTCTATGGTTTTGCGAATATCCATATCACCTACGCCATCTCCATAGGTAAAACAAAAAAGTTCATCCTTCTCGACATACTCACGTACACGGCGCAACCGACCTCCTGTCATCGAGTTTTCACCGGTATCGACGAGCGTAACCGTCCAATCCTCAGCTCTTTGATTGTGCACCTTCATACTATTGTTTTTCATATCAAAAGTAACATCAGACATATGTAAAAAGTAGTTCGCAAAATACTCTTTGATCATATAGCCTTTGTAACCGCAACAGATTATGAAATGATTTATCCCATAAAATGAATAAATCTTCATAATATGCCATAGTATTGGCTTACCACCAATCTCCACCATTGGCTTAGGCTTGACAATGGTTTCTTCACTGAGGCGGGTGCCCAAACCACCAGCCAAAATAACCGCTTTCATCCTGTTTTCCTGCTCACACGAATTTTTCTTCAATACAGCGCTTTTGAGAATTTCAATTACTCAAGCCATCCATTTACTCTGCCCAATGTTCCGCGAATTTTTCAACGACCAGATCGAAGCCATTTTTACTGCCATCACCACCCAATTTTATCTACTGAGCGCACTCCCAAAGATACTCTCCACAGTAGCAAGTAGAGATAAAACCCTTTTAGACGCTCCAAATCCTACCCCTCGCATTCACCAAGCTCAGATCCGTTGCCACACTAAAATCAGTAATCATTAATGGAATAATGCTGGAGGAAAACTGTTGTAACGCTACTTCCCTGATCAGAATAATTACAACCTGCACCATTCATCGTGGTGGGCCAGGACTTGAATATCTATACCCAACTGAATCGTCATCCTAAACCTCATTTCCATCTGTTACACGGCCGGTCGCCCGACTTGAAAAAACAAGTGAGGTAATTTGCTCACTGATCAATCCCATTAAGAATATGATCACGGAAGTGGAGAACAACAAAGCCGACATATTGGTAAACCTGCCATCCGACACAAAGGTATACATATAGTAAAAAAGCCCTGTAAAAAAGAAACACAAACTGATGGGCGTGAAGAGTTTTAGTGGCGAATAAAGGGTTCCGATCTTGAAAATGATCAGCAAAAACCTCACTCCATCCTTCATCAAATTGATGTGGCTTTTACCGATACGTTTTGGTGCTTGTATAGGCAAATAACTTACGGAATACCCAGCCCGGAAAAACGCCATAGAAATTGTGGTCGGATATGAAAACCCGTTGGGCAACATATGAAGGAATTGTTTAAAGTATAATGCATTCACTGCTCGGAAGCCGGAGGTAAGGTCTTCCACCCTGTGGCTAACCATCCAACTGGCCAGCTGGTTATACAAGGTGTTGGCCGCCAACCGCCCCATACTGGCCTGGGACCCGGTATCACGGGCACCCACAACCATATCAAAGCCTTCATCCAGTTTTGTAAGTAGACGCTTGATGTCCTCGGGTTTGTGCTGACCATCCCCATCCAAAAACACCAGAGTTTTCCCGGTGGCACGGCGAGCTCCGGATTTAATTGCAGCGCCATTCCCCTTGGAATAGGGGTGCAACACCTCCACCACGTTGTTTTGCCCACATATGGCACTGGTGTTATCCGTGGATCCGTCATTTACGACAATCAGCTCCGCATCAGGATACAAACTCCGGATTTTTGGCAAGAGGCGTTTCAATGACGCCGCCTCATTTTTGGCGGGAATTACAATCGATATGGATTTATCGCTCACAAAGCACTTTCCTTGTTGTTCAAACTAATCCCGGATTCTCGAAGCCGCTCCATCAAACGTGGCGACCGGGAGTATTCAAGAATCCTCCCAACAGTCGTATCCCGGATCTCAATTTCATTTAACTTATTGGCCAATATAGCCAACGTCAATAAAAATTCCACTTCTTCAGGTGCCCATTCAACCGCTTTTTGAGCATAGTAAAGCCCAACGTCAGGCAAGCCATAACTCACCGCCAACCCCGTTGCGGTATTGGCAATCATGGCCTTGCGCGCAGGGGAAATACCTGGATTATCCAAAATTGCAGACACCCAACGGCTGAAATCTTGCGAAGAGATATGACAGTCGTTTTCAACCTGGCAAATCACTAGGTCCACGAATCGACCAAGCTCATAACCATGAAACTGTTCGGAGTTCAATCGCTTTGCCAACCAATCACTCCATTCTGGATTGCTGCTCACTCCCATCCTCTCGTGCCATTCGATCACCCCGATCAGCCCGGTAATACTGCCGGGATCCCCTTGTATCGAGGCATTAAAATATTGCAGACCATAGGCGTACAAAGGATGCTCCTTGCCGCCACCCTCTCCCAAAACCTGAGCTGCATAATAATTGGCGGGAGCCTCTTGGGCTCTGGGCGAATTGGGTTGCCGACTGGATTCTGCAATCACGGTGCTCTCGGTGGAACGCCAACTATGGGCCCTCAATGCCGTTAATGATGCCAGCAAACAAAACCATAAACCTAAGGTGACGTAAAGCGGCAGCCTGTACCGCTCACGCCAGTTTAACAAGGCTAGCGCCAAATACCCGATACCCAAACCGATGCCAATCATGGGAAAATGATTGCGATGATCGTAGACTAATTCCAAAGGAATCACTGTGGATTCCAACGCATGTCCTACCAGAAACCAGCCAATGACCAACGCAATAACTCGCCAATATGTACCCGCTTTCCGAACACCTGCCACGCATAGACCAACAAGAGTAAGGATCCCGGTACTAGAATAGAGAGTGGAAATAGGTTCGAACCAACCTGCAGAGAGAACAAAATCATCATGAAACAGCGACATATCCCGAATACGGGGGATAAAAATCTCGAAGAGGTAAAAGAATAGCACTCTGGATTCTGTCATCAACCGTTCATTCATGGTGTAGGGTCGGTCGCCATAGGAATTCGCCAAAGTGGGTAACTTTAATAAAAATAATAACAACCCAATTACATTCGCCACAACCAGAAACGCGAAAAACAACCGGTAAGTTGTGCTATGCGAAGAATACGTCTTTTTTCTCAAACAAAGTTCGATCAACAATGAGATAGGAACGACCAATAACGCGTTCTCTTTAGATAAAATGCCCAGCACAGTGAAGCAGAGATAGCCAATGACCAACCACAATGAGCGGCCGCTTCTCGATGAAAATGGCAACAGCAATTGGCACCATATTGCCAACAACATAAACCCCGTCGCCAGACTGGTCATGCGCTGAACAACATAAAGAACTGCAGTAAAATTAATGGGGTGGAGGGCAAAAAAGGAGGCGCAGATAAAGGCAGCAATAGCGTTTTTTTTGAGATCACCACCCTGCAAAAGCCTGCTGTAGAGTTTTTGGGTGACTAAAAAAACCAATGAAACATTAACTAGATGGAGAAGAATGTTGGTCAGTTTGAAAGAAAAACTGTCCACGCCCCACAACCACGCATTCAGCGTGAAACTGGCCATCGCGACTGGTCGCTGGAGGGGACCAGATTCAACAGACCAAACTGCCTGCCAGAACCCGTCTAATGAAGGCGACACACCGAAAATTTTTTGGTTTTGCGTGATATTGGGGAGGTCATCAAAAATAAAGGGGCCATACACCCCTGGCAAATAAGCAACCAGAGTCAGAAACAGCAATGCAATAAAATAAACAATTTCTTGACGTATTAACTTTGGATTCATTCTGCCCGATTCCAAAAAAAGAAAGCCAGCCCAAGGGCTGGCTTTTTCGAGCCACGTAACTAGCTCACGATGCAATTATTAGTTACGACAATCGGATGACAAATACTTGTTATCCAGAGTAGTTGCCGTTGCCGGCACACCCGCTGTTGCTGTCGCACCGCCAGGTAAACCCGCCTTACCACAAATCCAAACGATACCATTGGCTGCGTTTCTAGCAGTACCTAACGCCAATGCACTGCCAGCCACCTTGGCATTCACCCGGTTACCGTAGGTGACGATAATCAAACCTGAATTTCCAATGGATATACCATTCACATAGTTACCTGTGTAACTGGCGGCTGTCGCGATACCATAAGACTGATTATTGTCCTGGAATCTGCCTCGAGAGGCAAAAAAGTCACTCACTGCATTTTTATGGCCGGCAGCCATGTTCAAACCTTCCGTTACCTGGGTACGAATGGTGTAATCCTGATACGCCGGGATTGCAACAGCCGCCAAAATACCGATGATTGCCACAACAATCATCAATTCAATCAAGGTAAAACCTTTTTGTATTGCTTGTTTCATAGTGAACTTCCTCCAAATCATTTAAGAATCGGTGCGCTTACCCAACGCTAACCTTGTTTAGAATTTAGCACAGGGTGTGCCAAAAACAAGAAAATGTTTTTTATACCTTGTTTTCAATAACATACCTCAAAAGCCATTGTATTCCCTGTGTGTCCGCGCCTTACAAACCACCCTCATATAACGTCACCATGTGACAATTTTTGTCACTCAGCCTCAGAAAATTTATGTCACCCAGGCCTCCTTTGACAAAATTACTTCGTTGAACTCCTTTTTTGACCATCTCAGGCTTTAAAATTGCCAAATTCCATCTAAACTTTTGAAAAAGTTCTTTTTTTGCTCTCCGGCACTGATTCGCCCGGCAAAACCAAGCTTCAGGAAATGTAGACACTATGGCAAACCCCAACGTAGTACTCACTGGTCTCGCCCGAAAATTCGTGGACGACGGTATTCTGGACGAAGATATCGCGAAAAATGCCTTTGCTGAAGCCAGTGCCAATAAAACCCCATTTATCAGCTACCTGGTAGAAAATTCCATAGCAAAGGCTAAAGCCCTCGCTTACGCCGCTTCGCATGAATTTGGCGTACCCGTGATGGACTTAAACGCACTACAACTGGACAGCCAGCCCGATAAAATCATTGATGAAAAGATCATCCGCAAGCACAACGCGCTCCCACTGTTTAAGCGTGGTACACGGCTGTTTGTTGCAGTCTCTGACCCCACCAATATCCAGGCACTGGATGAAATTCGATTTCATACGGGATTAAACACCGATGCGATCATGGTGGAAGACGACAAGCTTCGGGCGGCCATCGAGAAATACCTGGATGCTTCAGATTCGGCAATGGAAGGGATGGATGATGCAGACCTGGACGGCCTTGAGGTCGACGAAGGCGGCGTAAAGGAAGACGAAGATGATCGCTCCGAAGCGGACGATGCCCCTATCGTGAAATACTGCAACAAGATGTTGCTGGACGCAATCAAAGGGGGCTCGTCAGACATACACTTTGAGCCCTACGAAAAAACTTATCGGGTACGGTTTCGCACAGACGGCATCCTTCACGAGGTATCCAAACCCAGTATTAAGCTTGCCAACAAGATTGCGGCCCGTTTAAAAGTTATGTCCCAAATGGATATTTCTGAGCGGCGAGTCCCGCAGGATGGCCGGATCAAGATGAAGCTGTCCAAAACCAAAGCGATCGATTTTCGTGTGAATACGCTCCCCACCCTCTGGGGAGAGAAGGTAGTGCTTCGGATACTTGACCCAAGCAGCGCAAAAATGGGCATTGACGCCTTGGGTTACGAGGAAGTGCAGAAGGCCATGTACTTGGAAGCATTGGAGCAGCCACAAGGCATGATTCTGGTCACCGGGCCAACAGGAAGTGGAAAAACCGTTTCCCTTTACACGGGCTTGAACATTTTGAATACGCCAGAGCGGAATATTTCTACGGCGGAAGACCCGGTGGAAATCAACCTGGAGGGGATCAACCAGGTGAACGTCAACGCACGTGTAGGGCTTACCTTCGCCGAAGCGCTGCGGTCTTTCCTGCGGCAAGATCCTGATATCGTCATGGTGGGGGAGATTCGAGACCTGGACACGGCATCCATTGCGATCAAGGCAGCTCAAACCGGCCATATGGTCATGTCCACACTCCATACCAACAGCGCCCCTGAAACGCTCACGCGGATGCTCAACATGGGGGTACCGGCTTTTAACATCGCCACCTCAGTGAGTTTGATCATTGCTCAACGCTTAGGCCGACGACTCTGTTCGGCCTGTAAACAGGAAGTGAAAATTCCTAAAGAAACATTACTCGACGAAGGCTTTACCGAAGCTCAGCTGGCAGAAAATTTCACGGTTTTTGGGCCCAAAGGGTGTGATAAGTGCTCTGGCGGCTACAAAGGACGGGTAGGAATATACGAGGTCGTCAAAATCACCCCGGAAATTTCCGAACTTATCATGAAAGAAGCCAGCTCGATCGATATCGCAAAAGCAGCCCAACGGGCGGGGTTCAATAATTTGCGCCAGTCCGCACTTGTGAAAGTTATGCAAGGTTTAACCAGTCTGGAGGAGGCAAACCGCGTAACTAAGGACTAAACTGACTTAAATAACCGATATTTTGAACACCACTGCGGCAACGAGAGCGATTATGGCAACGAAAGCGCAAAAAGCAAACAAACTAGGCACCTTCCAATGGGAGGGGCTGGATAAAAAAGGCAGTAAAACGAAAGGAGAATCTCTCGGTGCCAATGCCGCAGTGGTTAAGGCTAATCTGCGAAAGCAGGGGATTAACCCGACAAAAGTTAAAAAGAAAGCCGAACCACTGTTCGGCGGTGGAACAAAGAGTAAAAAGATCACTCCGTTTGATATTGCTATTTTTGTTCGGCAAATGGCGACAATGATGAAAGCTGGGGTTCCACTGGTTCAGTCTTTCGAAATCGTTGCCGATGGCTTGGAAAACCCCAGCTTGCGAGACCTTGTTTTGACGATTCGTGAAGATGTATCTGCGGGGAACGACTTCGCTGGCGCCCTCAAGAAGCATCCGAAGCACTTTGATGACCTCTTCTGCAACCTTGTGGATTCCGGCGAGAAATCCGGTGCACTCGAAACTATGTTGGATCGGGTGGCCACGTACATGGAAAAGACCGAAACGTTGAAGAAAAAAGTCAAAAAGGCCATGACTTACCCCATTTCCGTCGTCGTGGTGGCGGTGGTTGTCACCGGCATTTTGCTGGTAAAAGTTGTCCCCCAATTCGAAGAACTGTTCTCTGGATTTGGTGCCGACCTTCCCGCCTTTACCATGTTCGTTATCGGCATATCAGAATGGATGCAGGAGTGGTGGTTTATTATTCTCATCGGCATCATACTTTTTATCGGTGGCTTCCGGGATCTCAAAAAGAAAAACCAGAAATTTTCTGACAAGGTGGACGCCTATGTACTTAAGTTTCCTATAGTTGGCGACATAATCGACAAATCCAGTGTTGCCAGATTCGCACGGGTTCTATCAACCACTTTTGCTGCAGGTGTTCCTTTAGTTGACGCACTGGAAAGCGTCGCTGGTGCCACAGGTAATGCGGTCTTCCGGGATGCAGTCTACCGCATTAAAGAAGAGGTCTCCTCCGGCACGCAACTCCAGTTTTCCATGCGCTCCACGGGCGCGTTCCCTGCCATGGCGGTTCAAATGGTGGCCATCGGCGAAGAATCCGGTGCGCTGGACTCGATGCTGGAGAAAGTTGCAGACTATTACGAAGAGGAAGTAGATAATCTCGTCGACAACCTAACAACACTCATGGAGCCAATGATCATGGCGGTGTTAGGGGTTCTCGTCGGCGGATTGATCGTTGCCATGTACCTCCCAATCTTCCAGATGGGCCAGGTCGTATAATCATATTGCTCGCTCTAATGCTATCATAAGGCCTGCAGTTGCAGGCCTTTTTCTTCCTACTGATCAACGATATGACTGAACTTTTGCATTACTTACAATCCCACCCGTGGGTGGCTTATTCCTTTGCTGGCGTTGTTGGCCTGGCCATCGGCAGCTTCTTGAACGTAGTAATCTATCGCCTCCCCAAGATGATGGAAAACGAATGGCGATGCCAATGCCGGGAAATTCTGGAGCTCCCGGAAGAACCCGTTGAAAAGCTCACACTCAGCACCCCTAACTCAAGCTGCCCCCACTGTGGCCATGCCATCAAGCCCTGGGAGAACATTCCCGTCATCAGTTACCTTGTACTGAAGGGCAAATGTAGCGGCTGCGGCACGAGCATTTCTCCGCGCTACCCGCTGGTGGAAATCACCACCGGCGTACTTTCGGTGGTGACGCTCTGCGTCCTTGGCATCAACCTGGCGGGCGTACTGGCACTGCCGCTCGTTTGGACGCTGATCGCACTCACAATGATTGACTATGATACAAAACTCTTACCTGATGATATGACGCTGCCTCTGGTCTGGACAGGTTTGATCATTAATGCTTTTGGTGTTTTTACCACCTTGGAATCTGCGCTTTGGGGAGCCATCGCCGGTTATCTCAGCCTGTGGACAGTCTACCAGGGATTCAAGCTGCTTACGGGCAAAGAAGGCATGGGGTTTGGGGACTTTAAACTGTTGGCCGCGCTGGGTGCCTGGATGGGCTGGCAATTTGTACCTCTGATCATCATTCTGTCGTCCTTTGTTGGCGCATTCATTGGCATCGGATTGATTCTTTTTCAAGGAAGAGACAGGAATACACAGATTCCCTATGGGCCTTACCTCGCCATCGCCGGCTGGATTGCCCTGCTGTGGGGAAACGAAATCATCGCACTGTATTGGAGCACCATGCTGCCACCGCCAGTGGCCTAACCTCAGGTTGATATTGAAAGGAGTCACCCATGTATATCGTCGGTTTAACTGGAGGCATTGGCAGCGGAAAGTCTGCCGCCTCGGACATATTTGAGCAGCTCGGTATCACTGTCGTGGATGCCGACTTGGTCGCGAGGGAGGTGGTGGTCCAGGGTTCGCCGGCCCTGGTGGAAATTGCTCACCATTTCGGCCTGGATATTCTTCTGCCGGATGGCAACCTCAACCGGGCGAGACTCCGGGAAATCGTATTTAACCATCCGGATGAAAAAGCCTGGCTGGAGGAGCTGTTGCACCCGATCATTCGAAGTCAGATCATTCAGCAGCTCAACGCCAGCCGCTCCCGATACACCATTCTATCGTCGCCTCTGTTGATTGAAACGGATCAGCACAAGTTGGTACATCGCGTCCTGTTGATCGACATCCCGGAATCCCTGCAAATCGCCCGAACAACGCAACGGGACAACGTCGCATCCGAGCAGGTGGAAAAAATTATGGCCACACAGGCCAAGAGAGATTACAAAAAAGGCAAAGCCGATGATATCATTGTCAACGATCGAGACATGGCTCACCTGCAGGACGAGGTCAGCCGATATCATCAAATTTATCTACAGCAAGCGGTCGCGCATGAGCCATCCTGATATGCCTGATACACAAGTGATGACCGTCTCCTGCCCCACCTGCAAAAAAGCCGTGGCATGGTCAGACGAGAACGCATTTCGCCCGTTTTGCAGCAAACGCTGCCAGCTCATTGATTTAGGGGAATGGGCCAACGAAACGTACAAAATCGCAGATAAATCCAAATCACCGGATGCGTTGGACGCGCTCTCAGATGAAGAACTTGCTGAATGGATTGCCCAGCAATCACCGTCAAACCCACCGGAAATTCACTGAAACGAGGGATCACTGTTGAGCTGCCTGTTTTGCGACATTGCCGGTGGAAAGGAAGCCTCGGTTGCGGTTTACGAAGACCCCATGTGCCTGGCTTTCATGGATATCCACCCGCTTGGCGAAGGGCATGTGCTGGTTATCCCAAAAACACATGCGTCCCGCCTGGAAGAGCTGGAGAACGCGGTCCAATCTCACCTCTTTGACATTGCCAACCGAATCATTGAAGCCCAACGTCGCGCAGGCTTTGGAACGGAAGGCACCAACTTGCTGATCAATGACGGAAAAGCCGCCAATCAGACGATTCCTCACGTTCATATCCACCTGATACCCCGTAAACGGGGCGATATGATTCAGTCCGCATTTCGTTTGCTCCTGCACGTTTCAGGCTTTTTTGGCTTTCGCACCAGTGTGAACACTCTGGAACAACAAGCGGAAAAAATCCGGCAGTGTATGGCGCTTCGAGCCTCACAGTGATCCATCCGGCCTACTTTTTCCTGATTCTGCTCTATCAGCTCATTGGCGAAGCCATTCATCACTGGCTGGCGCTTCCCATTCCCGGGGCCATTATCGGCATGCTACTTCTGTTACTTTCACTGCAAATCAAAAAACCGGGGCAAGCACTGACGGATACCGCCGATACGTTGATTCGATATCTCCCCCTGTTTTTTGTTCCGGCGGGGGTTGGAATTATTGCACACACACAAGAGGTGTTTGATAACCTCGCGCCACTGCTCGCCGCACTGTTGATTGGCACGCCAATTGGTTTCATCGCGACTTTATTCCTTCTGAGGCGTCTGTCCCTGGTCGGTCCTGGCGAAGAAAACGCATCGAAGAAACCTATCAACTCGCCATGATAGACTCTGCCTTGTTTCTATTGGCTGCCACCCTCGGCGCTTACCTGGCCGGCCAGCAGGTCTACCGAATCACGCGGCAACACGCCCTCGCCCAACCTATTCTGGTCGGCATCCTACTGGTGACGTCGTTATTGATCAGTGCTGATATCCCCTTTGCCCATTACAACCAGCAGGTGTCCATATTGAATCTTTTGCTGGGCACAGCCACTGTGGCTCTCGCGGTTCCCATTCACAAAAACTTTTCCCTCATACGCGAAAACTTCCGCCCCATTCTCATCGGCGTGATAATTTCCGGCGCCATCACCAGCGGATTGGCGGTGCTCATCGCATGGGGTCTCGGCGCGTCGGAGACCGTCTTGCTTTCTATTGCCCCCAAGTCCATTACAACGCCCTTTGCGATCGGAGTTTCTGAGTCCATCGGTGGCTATCCCTCGCTTTCCGCTGCGATGGTCATTCTCACGGGAATACTCGTTGCCGTCACAGGCGCTCCGCTGGCAAAGTACATAGACCACTCCCCAATGACGCTGGGACTGTCCCTGGGAATGACCGGCCATGGCATCGCCACCGCACGCGCCTTCGAGCTCGACGCCCGCGTCGGGGCATTTTCTGCTTTGGGTATGGGGCTGATGGGCGTCTATGTTTCCACGGTCTTGCCTTACGTATTGTTGTGGTTAAGGAGTTAATCTTGCACTCAATTCCGGGTACACTAAATCAGGGTTGAAACGAATTGAGTAAATGCATGACTAGCCGAGTGGGTATCGCTGTACCACCCTTTTGCAGAATGGGCCACCATTCAAAGCGTTCTTTTGGGTGCGCTCTGCATTTGTGTACCAAGGCTTTGCGCTGCCTGCCCCTGCTTTTTGGCCTCACCATCTTCACTCCCGGCATTCTGCACGCCTCGGAACGAGTATTGCCTGTGCTGGCTATGGCAGATTTACCGCCCCAACCCAGCGTCCTGGATTTTCCGGAGGCATTACCGGAAGTTCGCTCTTATGTTGAACACTATGACCCGGAACGCGATGACGTCCCCCCAACGCGACTTTCATTCATCGAAGAACAACTTTTCTGGCTACTGGATACCCGCAACAGTTGGTCAGCGTGGGTTTCGGATACCGGCAGCCGCATGGATGCCTATTTTGCCGGTAAGCAAACGCAGAGCTTCTCAAACACCAGCTTTGTGCGCATTCGACTGGGCCCAACGTTTAAAAAACAGGGCGATCTCAACTTCGATCCCGACATCAAGTTTCGGTTTAACCTGCCACTGACGAAAGACAAGTACCGGATCATTATCGAAAACGACCCGGATGAAGGGAAGTCTTTATCCAGCAGAACGGCGGAGCGCATCAGCGGCCTGGATGAAACCCGGCGCAACGACACCACCGGTACTTTGCGCGTCATCAACGAGCTGAAAAAAAACTGGACGGTCACCCATGATCTGGGTATTCGATTCCGCTTTCCACCAGATCCTTTCGTTCGATCCAAGGGTACCATCGACTGGCAACTCACACCGGACTGGAGCGCCAGTCTGCTGACCAGTGTGTACTATTTCCTCAACGAGGATCTGGGGGCCAACCTGATCACTAACTTTGATCGCTCCCTCACCGAAGCGCTGTTCTTTCGCCAAACCTTTGAAACGCAGTGGATTCGGGATGAGGACAAGTTTGAGCATGCCGTTACGATGAACCTGTTCTATGAACTGGACACGCACCGAGTACTTCGTTACCGACTCGGCATGCTGGCCGAGAGCAAGGAAAGCAAACCGGTGAGCTCCTATTACTATGAAATGACCTACCGGGAAAAACTCTACCGCGACTGGCTGTTTTACGAAATTATTCCGCTCCTCGCCTTTCCCAGAGATGATCACTACAAACTCAGCCCGTCGTTAACCTTCAAGCTGGAGGTGCTGTTTGCAAAAAACCGGTGAATACATCCACACCGTCACCGCGATAGGCAAGCTGCATTGCGGTTATACAGAAAAATTTGGTATACCTCGGCAACCCGGATTGGTCGAGATGCCCGCCAGCATTGAAATGCTTCCGCCCTATCACCAACCTGAAGCGTTCGACGGTATTTGCCACTACTCACATTTGTGGATCGAGTTTTTGTTCCATACCAACGTGGATCGCCAATGGTCTCCGCGCGTCCGTCCACCGCGCATGGGCGGCAACACAAAACGTGGTGTTTTTGCCACGCGCAGCCCGTTTCGCCCCAACCATATTGGATTGTCCTGCGTTCAATTTGCCGGACTCCGCGAGGAAGGTGGGACACTGTGGGTGGATATTGTTGGCGCAGATATGTTGCATGGTACCCCTATCCTGGATATCAAACCTTATCTTCCCTATGTGGATGCGGTCCCGAATGCAACGGACAACTTTACCGGTGGTGCGCCAGCAGCAACGCTGGAAATTCGTTGGGAGCAGCAAGCCAGAGACGCCGCAGCGCTCTGGGCATCGCACTTCCCCGGGCTAATAGACATTATCGAACAGACCTTGGCCATGGATCCGCGACCCGCTTATCAAAAAGACCCGGAGCGGATTTATGGTGTGCTCCTGTATGATTTGGATATACAATGGCGCGTTCAGGACGACGTCCTCATCATACTGGAAATCAACCACTGTCCATCACGCACATGACCTCACCAGCTTTCGTTTGTCGCGCGGGTTGCGCTGCCTGCTGTATCGCGCCCTCCATTGATTCGCCCATCCCAGGCATGCCGAAAGGAAAACCTGCCGGCGTGCGGTGCGTTCAATTGGATGAGCAGAATGGCTGCAAGCTCTTTGGGCGTCCGGAAAGGCCTCGTGTCTGCAGTCAATTTGTTCCGTCTTTGGAAAACTGCGGTGAAAACGCAGCCGAAGCACTGCGTTTGTTGACGGACCTGGAAATCGCCACGCGTCCTTGACCCGGAGCCTGAACGGCGGTCCACCAGACACTAACCTGTCACTTACCGCAGATCGCTTGTTCCTTCTTAAAGCCCAATTTTGCCAGGATCCACATCGCCGGGCACCACTTGGTAAACGCTGACTGAAAGAGATTCAATCCAACGAATATCGTAAACAATAACCAGTATTCGCTGACGTAATGCGCCAGCACCACACTCAACACAACAAAGAAACCGGCTAACAGTCGCAATCCTTCATTAATGGTAAACATCTCACTTTCCTCACTCATTACTAAAAAAATAGTTGTTTAAAACCGAGCACGTATCCGCACAAACACATTGCTATTGTCCTGGTGCTGTCCATAAAACGTATACGTGTCATCACCGCCAAAAACACGGGCACCCAACTCACTGGAGAGCGCATCACTGAATCGGTAGGAAACCGAGGGCAGGATAAAAAAGTCTTTATCCGTGGGCGAAGCAAACATCATCACGCTCGTGACCAGATTGTCTCGAAAAGCACGATGCGTTACCCGCGCGCTCATGACATGCCGCCAGTCGTCTGCTTCCCACTGGGGATTCGCACTGTTCTTAATCAACGCGTCATGATCCAAGGTTCGTTCGGCATACCATTGCACACCACCGGTCAATCGAGAGATCAACTCTTGCTGGTAACCGATGAGGAAACGTAGTTGATCGTTAGGTACAAACGGATTGTCGCCGCGCGAATCCTCTCGGGATTGATACCACGCTGTCTCAATATTGAAAACGCCATCAAACAGATTCCCTTGAAGGCTGCCACCCACGCTGGTTAACTTTGGGTAGTCAGGTAGCCCCAGTGACGGCTCCCATCCTACCGGCTGCTTGAAGAATCCTCGCCAGAAGTAGGCAGCCCATTCCATACCGTTGATTTTTTTCGACAGTCTAAGGCCAAACTCACCATTACTCAGAACAGGGTCCGGTTTGTCCGCCACGACTTTCGGAGGTGCCGCTGTTTCCTCACCCTGCATCGGGCTGAAGTAACTGAAACGCTCACCAGTGATGGTGTCGTCAGGAGCAAACACGGGCACCCAGACCACATCCACGTTGACGAAATCGCCATACCAGCCCAGCTTCACGCTGTCTGCCGGACGTTTGAGATAATCCATTTCCCGGCCACCAAAAAACGACACCCAGTCTTTGGGGAACAGATCATTGAGGAACAGCAAATCCCCTGTCCCCCACGTGGAAACAAATCGACCCAGTTTAAAGTCCACCGACTTTCCCAGCTGACCCGCCAATGATAATTCCACGAGCGCTGCAGAAGGCTTATCCAACACGTCGTCATACCAGCCATCCGCCTTCAGTGCAAAAAATGTGCTCCCCCAATACCGGCTGGTCTCCAGTCGCACGCGCGTTTCCGCTGCGGTTGCGTCGCTGGAAAGCGCGTCATTGTCATTCGTTCGCACCCCCACGAGCGCTTCGATAAAACCGGACCACTGAAATCCTGATTCTGGCTGGGTCCACGCATCGTCACCCCAGTCATCGGGTTCTGCACTTGCGGCTGTTGCCGCACTCACACTGACCGTTAAACTGCTGCCCAGGAGGATGGCCAGCGTGATACGTTTTCCTGCATCACGCAGGTTCTGGAATCCCTCTCTCATCATGGCTTCCTTTTCAACCACTCGACAGGCGGCACCCGCATGCTCCGCTCCGTGAAAATACTCTCCGGCAGATTGATGTCATACTGAACGAACCGCAGTTCTGTTTCTGTCTGCCCCCCGTCACGCAAATCCTGCATGACCAGGCGCGTGCCCGTGGGGTGACCATCAATCGTCTCAACAGACAACGTCTCTGCACGCCGATAGAGCTTACCGCGCGCATCGTAGTATTCCGCTTTCATTGGCAGAAAACTGATTTGATCGATCCACACCACATACCGCGCGAATTCAACCTGAGATGCTTCTACCGGTATCGCTTCGATCTCATAGAGACCGTTACTCGAGTCCACTAGCTTAAAGGTATCTGCGTCGATATGCCGACCGGAAATGTCCTCATAATAAAAATGGGAGCCAACGAAACTGGTCCGTTTATCGCCCGCAGCAATGCGTTTCACCAAATCCAAACCGGGCAGATACAGCCACCGATCATCATCACGATCCGTGTGCTTGTTCACCAGAAACACCGTTCGGGCGACCTCATCCGGTCGGCTGAAGATCACGTAAAAATTTTGGTCTGCTCCATCCCGCACGTCCTGCCTCAAAATGGTAAACTGCCTGAATTGTACGCGGCCTTGCCCGTCGGTGATTTTCATCCGGGCCTCAGCGCGCCCATCGTTGCCCGCATAGAGCGCTGCCAGATTGGCTTTCTCCATGATGCTTCTGGCATTCATTTCAGCGACGCTTGTCATGGACAAAAACAGCCCAAATAGCATCAAGATCAGAGATTTGTACCGGTTCATATTACCTCCGTAACAGGTTTAAACACGTTTCACCCAACTTGCGAGAATGACTGGGAGCACACAAAGCGTGACCAGGCAGGACACCAACATAATGGTCGCCAGGAACACACCCACGGTGTTGTACGGCACCAGTGGCGCGAACAGCAGCGGCGTGAAGCCCAGTGCAATGACCAGAGCATTTCGCGTAATTGCCCGGGCAGGTTCGTCAAACATTTTAATCATTGTCTGCGACCATCGGCCCGACTCCCGCTGAATCTCCCGTGCACGCTGCAGGAAGTGAATGGCAAAATCCACAGAGAGTCCCAACGTCAACGAGGAAAGCACCGCAATCGGCATATCGTAATCCTTGCCTATCCAGCCAATCAGACCATAAATAAACAGAATCGTGATCGTGAGCGGCAACATAGCCAACAGACCGAACACCACAGAGCGGAACAACACCACCATGACGATGAACACCATCACAAACGAGCCCAGCAAGCTGTTGAACATGCCATTCACCATCGCCTCCTGCCAGACCACGTTGATGTATGTCAGCCCACCCCATTCTAAGGTCACGCCCTGTGGCAGTGGATTCTCCGCCACAAATTGATCCACCGCTCGAATGACCTGAACCATATCCTGGTTATCCCCCGAGCTGAGTTGCAACCAGATAACGCTGCTATCGTAACCAGGGGTCACCAGGTGCCACAGATCCTGTGGCCGATGGGATCCCTGATAACTGAGGAGGGTATCCGCCACGGCTTTGGGCGTTTCTGGTATCGCCAGCCCCTGAGTGCCACCGCGCAACTCGCGATACACCGTCATCACCAGATCGGCCAGTGAGTTGCTCTTGCCAACAAAACCGCTGGCCTGCAGGGTGTTTTGCAAATCCCGAATATACACCAGTGCTTCCGGCTGCTGAAAAAACCGTGCTGCTCTCTGTTGTGCTGTCACTACACTGATCAATGCCTCAATCGCACGCAGGTTATCTTCGCCTTCGATTTCAAAGAGCGCATTGTCCAACTCTGTCAGCAGGAGACTGAAGGGTGCCGCCTGCTCCTCCTCCAGGGCTACCATTTTGTTTGACACCCACAGCCGTATTGCGGCTGGTAACGCCACGCTGCCCTCGCCTGTCTCAAGCGCAGGCGCTTCCAGATGCGCTTTGAGTAACGCCCACGCGCTCTCAGCTCGTGTAGTTTTAAGATTCAGGTACACTTCATACGTACCAGCAAAATGTTCATTCAGCTTTTTATCTGCCACACGAATGTCATGATCACTGCCAAACCAGCGCACCGGGTTATCGTTAATCTGAATCTGACTTAGCCCGGCAATACTGACCATCACCATCAAAGCACTCACACCCACGATCTTTCGTGGATTAGCCATAGCGATTTGTCCCAACTTTTTCAGTGTCAACGCCAGTCGCCCCGCGCTCCCGTGACCTTTTTGAGCATCACCCACAAGTTTCGCCAAGGACGCCGGCTTCATCGCTGCCAAATAGGCGGGGATAAAGGTCAGAGTAAGCAAAAACGCGAGAAGAATGCCCAAAGCGACAAATGCGCCGAAAACCTGCACCGGTGGAATGGGCGTGAACGCCAGTGACGCAAATCCAATTGCTGACGTAATTGATGTATACAGCATGGGCGTGAACAAGTGCCCAAGCGTTTCCGCAACCCGGTCTTCGACACGTCCTTCCCCATCATAGGTGTCTGAGAACTCGGAAAGCAGGTGTACGGAGTCAACTACGGCGATTGGCATCAAAAAAATTGGAATCATCGAGCTCATAATGTGCACCGTAAAGCCGACACCGATCATCGCACCCATCGTGATCACCACAACAGCCATGGCCATCAGCATCGGCGATGCCACCAGCGCAGTACTTCGAAAGAAAAACCACATGAGCAGAAAAATCATGAGCGCTGCACCCGGAGCAGAAATCGCCATTTGAACAAACATTTCCACACCGAAGGTATCCTCGGCCACGGGCAAGCCGGTGATGTAGAAGGACGCATCCGGGTGCTGTTCCCCGACAAATGCCTTGAGCGCGTTTGCGATACGAAAGCTCTCTTTTTTGGCAACGATGGGCACATAGATTGCCGCTGCCCGACCGTCGGCAGACACCAGCGTATTGTTCAGCAGGGGCAACCGGTCCACAGAAGCGCGTATTTCCGCCGTTTTCTCCAGTGAATCCGGCACTTCCCGCATCAACCAGCGGAATTGAATGGTGCCTTGACCCAGCTGGTGAATATCATCCACCGTGGTCAACGACATAAGATCCTTGGCGACCACTCCGTCAATCCCCAGGGCAAATTCAGAGATCGACGCGACCGACGCCAGCGACTCCAGGTTGTAAATGCCCTGCGGATGCGTCTCATTCACGACGCCCACCACAATCATGTCGGACAACCCATACTGATGTTTAATATACTCATGGGTCACGCGGGCAGGATGGGTTTCCTGGAGCATGTTTTCCGGGTCGGTATCTATCTGGATACGCAACATGAGAACGAGGCTGATCACAACCCACAGGGATAAAACAGTGAATACCCCATTGCGATGCCGCATCGACCAGTACGCAATGCGTTTACCGGTTCCCGAAATAGAGACGGTTTTTGCCATACAAAGATCCATTGGATGTGGAATTTAAATTATTTTATAACTATATAGTTATATATACAAGTATACACTCCCAATTAAATTGGTATAATTTGAGTGTTTTATATTCGCAGTAGAACGCCACCGAGGTTCTAGTATGGCAACCACACTCCCGCCTCCGAAACCACTTTCCCCTGAAGCGCTTGAGTTAGTCGCGCATCGGTTTAAACTGCTGGGAGATCCCATGCGGCTCACCATCCTCCACGCACTGCAATCGGGAGAAAAGTCCGTCAACCAACTTGTTCAGGAAACAGGCGCGTCTCAACCCAACATTTCCAAACACCTGTCAGCACTTCGCAATGCAGGCCTTGTAAAACGACGCAAGGAAAGCAATCTGGCCTATTTTTCCATCGCCGCCCCCTTCATATTTGATCTCTGCCACATCGTGTGTGAGGGAATCCATGCGGAGATTGAAGCACTCAATACGGCGTTCAATCCATAGACCCTGAATCACAAGCCGCCACTAGAAATAGCGGTTGTACTCCCGTGACGGAGCCGTTAACATCAACACGTCAGAGCTTTCACGCTCTTGTTAGCGCCAATCTGTTGATAATTAAAGGTTTCAGGATGATCAAGACAACCCGCCTGCCTTGGGCAGCTGCCTGTCTCGCAGTTTCCACCAGTCTTTTGCCTGCACAGGTCCTCGCCGGTGAGGCCAGTTTCACGCTCAGCAACAAATCTGTTTATATGAAGGTCACTGGCAGCCCGGATCCCAGCCGATCCAATTTCGGGGCCGGATACCTGTACCACAAAGGCTCACGTCATGTGCTCGACCTCAATGGTCATGCCCAAGGACAAACCGTCATTGGCAACTACCCCACCACCACGGGTATCGGGGTAAAAGCCTTGTTTTTCAAACAGGATGACTTTGAAGGACAATCTCTGGGTCTGGGGGGGTACGCCGCCGTGAACATCCCCGAAGTGCCGGGATTGTCCGCCTATGGGTCATTGCATTATGCTCCCGCCATCACCTCATTTGCTGATGCAGACGGCGTAAGCAGCCTCGAACTCGAAGGGCGCTATCGCGTGATTCAGAATGCTGATGTAAAAGTCGGGTATCGCCATATCAAGTCCGAGCTTGAAAACGATAAAAGCCTTACACTGGATTCCGGCGTGTATCTAGGCCTGAGTCTGCATTTCTGACAACCCAACAATCATAGTAACCAGTTCACATTCCCCGGTTTGGTAAGTTAGAATTTTCTGCAATCTCGCCTATCCTATTGGATAACTGCATAAGGATAACGACGCTCTGGTTTTCAACACCTGCCGGAGCGTTCCATGTTTCATCATCCACAGGTTGACTCCCATGAAGGTGACACTCGTTTCGTTTTTCATCCTACTCTTTTTCCTGCTCACCGGATGCTCAGACGGCGGTGAGGCCATCAGCGTAGCGCAAGACACAGAAAACTCGTTCCCACCCCAGCAGGAAGACCCCTTTGAACCACCCAGTGATGAGGACAGCCAGCCCAGCCCGGAACCCAATGAAATCTTCGTGGAAGTTCAGGCCACCGACGCCATGCTGGCCAGCTGGGATCGCACCTTGTTTCGATGGCTGACACCAGCGCAGGCAATGGCCTTCCGAGGCCTGTCTCCGGTGAAAGTTCGCGACCTTTCAGTGATGCAGGTCAGCCGAAATCTGACCAGTTCTGCGGCCCCTAACGTGCAACTTGACTACACCACTCAAGAGAATGGTGATGGCACCTATAGCCTGCTGTTCAACAGCGCACTGGATATCCCGGCACAGATCGACGTCCTGGTGCGGGCACAGCTGGACAATGGAACCGTGCTTTGGGCCCCGCTGGTAAACGACGGAGGTGTCATCAAAGTCAACATCGTTTCCACCTACCTCGTTGAGCAGCTGGTTGACGAGATGCGTGCACAGAACATTACCATGAACGACCTTCGCCCCTGCGGCGCGCAATTCGGCTGCGAAAATCAGCACGAAGCCCGCCTGTTGATCTGGTTTGGCGTGCTTGATAGCGTTCAGACCTTCGATATCACCATTCCGGACAACCAGTCCGCCAGCCAGGTAAAAACATTTCTGAGCCAGCAAACCACCTTTCAGCAATTCGTGGACGCAGGCATCACCAATGTGCTGGATGAAGGCTATATCGGGGCGATCAGCCAGCCACTGGACTTCACCAACCTGCTGGAAACCACGACGTCACTGTATCACTCCGTATTCTTTTCCATGGGGCTGAGCGAGCGGGAACCCGACCAGTCATCTACCGGAAGCCTTCTTTTTAACCGGGTTTCAACCACCGCCACATCCATCCTGAATGATGGCAGTACTGAGTTTATTTACCCCAGCCTCACAGAAACCAAACTACGCACCACCGTCACAACACACTCTCTGTTCGGTGATCTTCCCTATACCCGCCTATCCCTGAGCCAACCAGATGCTTCATCATTTATTTTGAATGAGAACCAAACGACCGAGGTCAACACATTCTCGGCAGCGCCCAGCAGCTCGTATGTCAATACTGATGGCTTCTTGAGCTTCGCTCAGACCCCCTATCAGTCCATTACCGGAAAAAGTACGCCAAATATTCGAGGTTGGCTGACCAACCCATTCTACGTCAGCCTGTACGGTGACGAGTCTCGAAGTTTTCTGGCTTCAGCATCTACCAGTACCGGTCGCGTTTATGACTTGTCTGCCGTCGGTGATAATCAATTCCAGCGAAATCGTGTGGTAGAAAATACCAACGAGTTCAATTTCGAAATGAGCCTGCCTGCCAATGTTGAGGAACTTAGCCTGGTTGGCGCGACCGGCGGAAAGAATTATGGCGTCATCCAGCTGACGCAGTCACTCAGCGATTCCGCAAGCGCTGCAGTCACGGTCACCGGACAAACCGCCTTTTGGCAGATCAACTCTGAACTGGTAAGCGAGGGCGCAGAGCCGGACGACGACACGGGATTCTACACAAAAGTGACGCTGGAACGTGATCGGCAGCAAATGTCTTCAGGCGCAACACAAACCAATACACCCAGCCTGACTTACACGCTGAGCGACCTCCCCTCCACAGTATATGACTCGGAGATTCGGGAACAGGTTGAAAAGAACATTGGGCGGGTGACCTTACAGCGATCCGGCTTGGATTTTGCTGCCGGCGTGGCCGCCCCAACCGGTGAGCGCATCACGCTTGCCATTGAAAGTGGCAGCCAGCGCGGCTTGATCGACGCAGTAGAAATTTCATCCGACATTTCTACGCTGTCCGGCGAAACCTACCAATTGCAAGGCCACAGTTTCGGGATGACCAGCACCGAAAACCGGCTGATTTCCTACAATGGCAGCTCGCTGGCCATCACCTCCGACGGAGAGGCGATTCTGACTTTGGTGCGCAACGTGGCAAGACAAAACACGACAACCATGAAGGTCACCGCAGTTGCCCCCATGGCTGAACTGTCGGAATCACCCCGAGCCGGAATAGCGGTCACGGCAGGCAAAGTCATTGCCGACTTTGGCGATGTCGCTGGAGAGCCGCTCAGTATCAAGGGATTTGTATCACAAGGCAGAAGCTCTCTGCACCTCATTATCCAGCATGGAAACGCCGTAGGTTTGCTATGGGGATTTCAGCAGTTGAACCTGCCCAAAAGTTGACATATCAGGGCGCTAAGCGCCCTGCTTTACCGCCGGGAATGTGCGGCTTTAAGCTTTAGCTCACTCAAATGAACGATACCAAAGAGCAGCACCTGCAAACGTTCAAACTTGGGTTCAATGTAAAGTTGCGCAAAATCGCGGGTAAAGAGCGCCACTTCGATGACATGAACCAGCAGAATCACGACACCTGCCCATCCCAGTAAAGAAGCCACCTGCGCGGGAAATACCTGAAACAGACTGATTAGAACCAATCCCCAAAACACGCCAATCACCACCTTAAAAAATCTCAACACGCCAATCATTACCCGTTTCCTGTTTTTCCCAAATCCCTGGCTCAATTCCAGTCAAAGTGACATTTCTACCCATAGTAAGGGCAATCTATTTCATTTAAACTAAAAAATTAACAGCTGTATACCACATTTAAACCACCCGATTCAGGGGGAGCGTATGAAAAAGTCAATCAATCCCGATGTAACAGACGCCTCCACGTTCAGCGAACAAGGGTATTGGAACAAGGTTAAACAGGCATTTCAAAAGGCCGGCGAAAAAACCGTTTTTTCGTCTCTCGTACTGTATTATACCGCCAAGTCGGATCACACACCGATGTGGGCAAAAACCGTCGTGATGGGCGCACTGGGCTACTTTATCTCACTGATTGATGCCATACCAGACCTCACCCCCGTCCTCGGCTACACGGATGATGTATCGTTGATGATCGCAGCGCTGGGTGCGATTGCCGCCCATATTACGCCGGAGATCAAGGCGCAGGCACAAGATAAAACGGAATCACTTTTTGGAAAACCCATCGACCCGGAAACTATGGACATGATTAAGGAAACCGAGCATGACTAACCTGTGGAAAGGGATAGCACTACTCGCCATGTTGGCAATGATTCAGGCCTGTGCCAACATAGGCCGCCAGTTTGATACCCAGGCCATCCTTCAGATTAAATCCGGCGAAACATCTCAGGGAGAAGTGCTCACACTGCTCGGCGAGCCCTGGAGAAAAGGACTGGAGAATGGTCTTACTACGTGGACCTACGCGAACTACCACTATTCAGCGTTCAAACCACTGGAATCGGATGACCTGTTTATCAAATTTGATGACAAAAATGTGGTGAAATCGTACACCTTCAACACGTCACGAGACACCCTGCCGCAGACACAACTGAATAATCACTAATAACAACCAATAACAATAATCGCTGATCTCCCGCCGGTGATAGGTACCTCGGGTTTCAGCCTCTCAATTACTAGCGTATGTTCCATCGAAAGGGAGTCACCAAATGCTGTACTTTTTACCTAACTGGTTAAAGGGAGTGATTGCAACACTGCTTATCAGCCTGAACACCATCATCGCGTTTCCATTTATTCTCATTGCCAGCCTCACCAAACTGATCGTCCCGGTTCGATCCGTTGGACTGGTCTGTACCAACGTGGCTATCTGGTTCGCGGGCAAGTGGGTCTTTATGAATGGCGCATTTCTGCGATTACTCCACAAGACCAAATGGCAGGTCACTGGCGTTGAAAACCTGCGCACCGACGATTGGTACTTTGTCACCTGCAATCACCAGTCCTGGGCGGACATCCCCATCCTTCAGAATATTCTGCACGGCCACACCCCCTTTATTAAGTTTTTCCTGAAGAAAGAACTCATTTGGGTGCCTGTCCTCGGGATTGCCTGGTGGGCGCTGGACTTCCCGTTTATGCAACGCTTTTCCCGAGAGTACTTGGAAAAGCACCCGGAAATGCGCGGTAAGGATTTTGAAACCACACGGATCGCCTGTGAAAAATTCAAGTACAGCCCGATTTCTGTGTTTAATTTTCTCGAAGGCACCCGGTACACCGCTGCGAAGCACAAGCAGCAAAACTCACCCTACAAATACTTGCTTAAACCTAAAGCCGGCGGTGCCGCCTTTGTCGTAGGCGCCATGGGCGAGGAACTGAGAACCATGCTGGATGTGACCATCCTCTACCCACACGGTAACGGAAGTTTCTGGGGATTACTCTCTGGTGAACTGGATGAAATTATTGTTGATGTACAGCAGGTGCCAATCCCCGAGGAATTCGCTGGTCGCAACTACATGGAAGACCAGGCATTCAGGGAGGCATTTCAGGCCTGGGTGACGGAGATTTGGGACCGAAAAGACCAGAAGCTCACGGAGATGCACCAGCAATACACTTGCTAGGCAACAAAAAAAGCCAACCCGCAGGTTGGCTTTTTTATCAGTTCCAGCGGTTACGCGATTAACGCTTACCCGCTCTACGCAGTGCGGCAGGCGTATACTCTTTAGAATCCACATCCAGTCCAAAGGTATAGGGCTGCTTCTCTTCATTCATCAAACCCAATACCAGATAACGGCCGGATTGCAAGTCCATGAGGGCTTCCACTGCATACCAGGGCACTTTCTGATCATAGAACACCATCCCGTGCGCTTCAGCAACACGCCACAGCTCGCCACGACCATCGTAATGATCAATCGTTGCTGCTGCCCAGGAATCTTCATCAATATAGAACACCCGCTTGGCATAAATATGACGTGTGCCCTGCTTCAGCGTGGCCTCAATGTGCCAGACACGGTGCAATTCATAACGCGTGTAATTCTGATTGATGTGACCAGGCTTGATAACGTCATCATACTTCAGATCTTTTGAGGCCAGACGATAGGAATTATAAGGAATCAGCCTTTCTTCTTTCCCAATCAGCTTCCAGTCATAACGGTCAGGTGACCCATTATACATATCGAAGTTATCCGACGTACGCAGACCATCCGACGCAGTACCCGGACCATCATAAGCTACCTGAGGTGCTCGACGCACACGACGTTGACCGGCGTTATACACCCAGGCACGCCGGGGTTCTTTCACCTGGTCAATTGTTTCGTGCGCCAGCAATACGTTCCCTGCCAAGCGCGATGGCGCGGTGATGATCTGTTTGAAGTAGAACAATACGTTCTCATCTTTGACCGAGCTCGCATCCGTTAACGAGGACACCCAGGTCAACTGATCCTCAAACTTTACGACATTGTACTGACCGTTTGCCATCGGCGTGGCCTGACCAATATTCCGTTTGACTGAACCGCCGCGATACCGCATGGTGTGATTCCAAATGATCTCCAACGCATTTTTCGCGATTGGAAACGGAGTCGCCAGCTCAAACTTTGACAGGCCGTTTCCACCTTCTACCAGTTCCGTGGTTGTCGCATTGCGTTTCGCGGCATCGTAGATCTCTTGCGGATACAACGCTGATCGACGTGTTTCAAACACCGGCATTTTGTACGACGGATACTTCTTCAGCAGCGCTTTTTGGCCATCTGTCAGAATTTTATCGTACTGCCCCATGTTGGAAGCATCGATGGTGTATTTGGGCTCATCTTCGGGAAACGGGTCCGCATAGAATCCCGTACCCGGCTGAAAACTGGGCGGAATATCTTTCAGTCCACCCGTCCATGCCGGAATGGTGCCTGCGGCATTTCCCGCAGCTTCCGCCCCCATGGGCGTCAGCTCTTTCCCAAGCTTAGCGGCTTCTTCCGGCGAAACCTTAGCGTGCACATTGGCAACAGCAAGAGACAGTGCTATCACCCCTGTTGCGAGTACATTCTTATTCATTTTCATTGATATACCTCTTCAGACCGAAATTGTTCGCTAAACGTTTAGAATGAGTACGAAACGCTGGCCGAAATATTATCCCGGTCATTAGTCATGTTATATCGTCCACCACCAAAGAACGCGCTGTAACCAATCGACCCCGAATAAGCATTCAAATATGTTGCTTTCAGCGTCAAACCAAGCGCTTTTCGTCCTTCAACAAAGTTGGGGCCTGGCTCTGGCGCGTATCCGTGTACGTCGTGTGACCACGCCAGCGTTGGCGACAGGTTGACACCGGCAAACACGTCGTTGTAGTCCAGCACGAAACGCATACGATACCCCCAGGAGAAGTCCGTGGTATAGCCATCGTTTACACAGTTCGCAGTGTTAATGTTGGAAGCGCCGGTACCCGCAACGGACCCATCACAGCTCACCGGCCGACCCAGCAACGTTGCTGCATCATGTGGCCCGATACCGAATGCACCGGAACGGCCATAACGCGCTTCATCCTTGTCCGGTAAGTCATGCACGTAGGTAGCACCAAATTCAGACACGAAGGTCAACCGGCTCGCACCTGCCACCTGATCAAAGAACTTGATCAACGTAAACTGAATCTGTGAAATATCGAAGCGATCAAAGCCGTCCAGCTCCTGACCAAACAGCAGGGCTGCGTTGCCACCGACTTTTTCAACTTCACGCTGGTACAGCAAACTCGCATCAGAGGCCAAACCGCCGTAGATCAGCTCAAACGCGTTCCACTGCACGGGCACATCGGTTTTGAAGGTATATTCCCCTGCTACGGACCAACCAGACTCGGTACTGGTGTTAAAGCTGATACCGTAGTTCCGCACCTGCTCGGGATACACAATGTTGTATTCCGGGAACAAGTCGCCTATCAGCAGGTTGTTCACCCGGCCACTCGTCATCGGTAAGCGGTTGTGGTATTGAATGAAGTACAAACCCAGTTCAGAACTGTTCAGCTCAGGCAGGTACATCCGTACGGCCAAACCAAACTGATCGCGATCGTCCGGCTGATTGTCTGCGAACCGACTGGCTACGAATCCTTGAGCCAATGCCTGGCTGTCTGGAATTTGCCCGGCGAGGAGTACAGGTCCGCACCCGTCTGGCGCAAAATCGTTTGTCGAAAAGAAGGTGCCGCAATCATCGGGGCGGGTTTTTTCCCACTCCAGCTGAAGGAATGCCTCTACCGACACGTTTTCAGACACGCCCAACGAGGTATAAACCATGTTGACAGGTATCAACGCCTCTTTCAGTTCCGCACCGGGAGCACGGATGGCTGACACATCAATGGGGTTGATTACGGAGTTGCCGCCCTGAATGAAAAGGCTCTCACCCCAGCTGATTACCTGCTTGCCCACACGCAAACTGAACGGCATCTCGCCCAGTTCAAAATCGCCCCACACGTAGGCATCAAGCAATTCTGCGCCAGAGGTGTTGTCTTTTGCATCCGAATTCAATACACGGGTCTGACCGACATCATCAGTGGCGAAGTCGCCATCCTTCAATTTAAAGTCATACCAATACTTGCCTCGAACGAAACCACCGAAGTTTTCGTAAGTCACCAAAAGCTCGGAGTTTCCTTTGACCAACTGGGAGTAGGTGTCGCCCTTGTCAAAATTCCAGTTACCGTCATCATAGTTGTTGGTAGACGCACCGGTTTGCGTAAATGCGAACTCCGGCCCCAGGTTACCCTGTGCCAGTTGCCGCTCATCCCTGTCTTCCACACGCCAGCTTACCCCTGCAGACAGCGAGGTATCCAGTGACGCCTCAATATCGCCTATGAAGAACTGAAATGCATTGACTGGCCCTGACACCGTAGCCGCAATGGCCGCAGCCAAAGGTAACTTGGCCAGATGGTGCCCACGTAGTGTTTTTCTTATCATCGAACGCTACTCCGTCGTTTTATTATCTAGTCGGTAATCTTTGACCTGTTGTCAAAAAATGACACACAACTTCCTTTCTTTGTACAGAATCCACGAAAAATCCTGTCATGCCAGCCCGTGGATAAGACAGCAATACTACCTCCTCACGAGTCCGACAAAAAGCCTTCTACCAACTATAGACACTAATTTGCCATTCGACCAACTCCTGTGAAAATTTTTATTTTTCAGGTGAGTAGCCCTTCATGTGGCAAAAAAATAGCCGTATCACAGACAGTTTTGTTAGAATTTCCCCAAATAAACACTGTGCCACACACAAAGTACAGGCTATCAACGTCGGGATACTCACTCCCGATGTCCAATCAGGACTACACAGAGGAAAAATTATGGGTTCCAATGACAACATTGTGATTGTAAGTGGCGTGCGCACGCCAATGGGCGGTTTCCAAGGCAGCTTGAGCAGCCTCACTGCCGTCGATCTGGGCGCGGTAGCCATCAAGGAAGCGGTTTCGCGCGCAGGTTTACAGGGTGGTGACGTGGATGAAGTCATCATGGGGTGCGTATTGCCAGCCGGCTTAAAGCAAGGACCTGCTCGACAGGCCTCACGCAACGCCGGCCTGCCTGACGCCACCGGGTGCACCACCATTAACAAACTCTGTGGCTCTGGAATGAAATCCGTCATGTTGGCCCATGACCTGATCAAGGCAGGCACCAACACCATTATGGTGGCTGGGGGTATGGAGAGCATGAGCAATGCGCCCTATGTGCTGCTGAATGCCAGGAAAGGTTACCGCATGGGGCACGGTGACCAAGCCATGGACCATATGTTCCTCGACGGACTCGAAGATGCGGAGACCGGCCGACTGATGGGCTCCTTCGCCCAGGAAGTCGCCGACCGAAAAGGGTATACCCGTGAAGAAATGGACGATTATGCCATTCGGTCACTGCGACGCGCCCAAAAAGCGATTGAAGAGAAACTGCTGGAAGCAGAAATCGTCCCGATTACGGTTTCCACTCGTAAAGGGGACGTGCTGGTGAAGGATGACGAGCAGCCCTTCAACGCCAATATCGAAAAGATACCGTCCCTGCGACCTGCGTTCAAAAAAGACGGCACCGTTACTGCTGCCAATGCGTCTTCCATTTCCGATGGTGCTTCAGCGCTGGTACTGATGAGTGAAGCAGAGGCAAACAACCGTGGCACACAGCCACTGGCAAGAATTCTGGCGCACTCGACCAACTCACAACACCCGTCAGAATTTACCATTGCACCCGTTGGAGCCATTACCAAAGTGTTGGAAAAAGCCGGCTGGAGCAAAGACGAAGTGGATCTCTACGAAATCAATGAAGCGTTCGCCATGGTAGCGATGATACCCATTAAAGAGCTGGGGCTCGATGCAGAGAAGGTCAACATCTATGGCGGAGCGTGCGCCCAGGGTCACCCGGTTGGCTCTACCGGATCGCGCCTGATTGTGACATTGATCAATGCCCTGAAACAAACCGGCGGCAAAAAAGGCGTGGCGGCGTTGTGCATCGGTGGCGGTGAAGCTACAGCGATTGCTATTGAGTTGATTTGATGAAAAACACACAGCCCGCCAATGGCGGGCTGTAGTACTGACAAGTACAGAAGAGCTTTGTAAATCAGGGCTTGTGGGCCGCTTCCAGATAGGATTTAGACTGCATTTCCAGCAAGCGGCTTTCCGTGCGCTCGAATTCGAAATTCAGTTTTCCACCACTGTACAGCTCATGAATCGGGGCTTCCGCTGAAATAATCAGTTTCACGTTGCGATCGTAAAACTCATCCACCAAATTGATGAATCGACGAGCCTGATCATCCTTTTCTCCCCCCATGATTGGCACATTGGAGAGTAAGACCGCATGGAACTCTTTCGCCAATTCTATATAATCATTCTGGCTCCGCGGGCCGTCACACAGTGCCTTAAAGTCGAACCAAACCACATCATCCGCGTGCTTAATGCAGCGAATGATCCGTTTGTTTATCTCCAAATCACGCTCTGACGCCCCCAGTTCAACAGCAAGCGCATCAAAACTCTTACCCAGACTTTCGTCCGCCGCGGCGTCCAATGGATGATGATATAATTCCGCCTGCTCCAGCGTACGCAGTCGATAATCGACGCCCCCATCCACATTAACCACTTCAGTATGCTCATTGAGCAGAGCAATCGCCGGCAGGAATCTTGCCCGCTGCAAACCGTCCTGATACAACCCATCCGGAACGATGTTCGACGTACACACCAGGGTCACCTGCCGCTCAAACAATTCTTTCAGCAGGCCGGCCAATATCATGGCATCACCAATGTCTTTGACAAAAAACTCATCAAAGCAGATGACCCGGGCTTCCTGCGCAAATTTGTCTGCAACAGCCTCCAACGGATTTTTTATCCCTTTCAGGTTAGTCAGTTCCGCGTGTACCCGCTGCATAAACCGATGAAAGTGCACCCGCATTTTTCGGTCAAACGGGAGACTATCGTAGAAATTGTCCATCAAATAAGTTTTGCCACGCCCAACGCCACCCCAGAAGTACAATCCGCGCTCCGGCGACAGCTGCTTTTTCTGGAACCGGTTTTTTAAGGCACCCAGCCGGCTCAACGGTTTCACTGCACTGGCCAGAATCAATCGGTGATACAAATCATCGAGCTTCATGACCGCCTGTTCCTGTGCGCGGTCGTAATGAAAGTCGTCTTTTTCCAGATCCCTTTGATAACGCTTTAGCGGGGTCATAATTCACAAATACCTATATAACCTGACATGGCGAGAAAATTTCGCGCGCTATTTTGCCTTTTTATTGAACAAATTGCGAGTAGATAAAGGTCGAGTGGTACATTCTGCGGAAATGAAGCGAGTCAGACAGGGTTGTCCACATCAATGAACTCAAACGCCACACCCAAGGTGTCAGCCAGCTTCCGGCCCAGCGCTTGAACGCCGTAACGTTCTGTCGCGTGATGGCCGGCCGCGATGAAGTGCACGCCCGATTCCCGCGCCAGATGCACAGTTGGTTCAGAAATTTCCCCGGTGATATATACCGCCGCACCTTGGGCGATGGCCTGCTCAAAATAGCCCTGCGCGGCCCCGGTGCACCAGGCCACAGACGGTACCGGATCATTGTTGACGAGCCCCCCAATCTTCCCTTCAATCACCTGAGGGGGACGTTGCAAGCGCTCCTGAATGCGGTCAACCAAATCGCTCAATCCCAATCCATCGCCACCACTCCCCAGGGAACCCAGCGCGTAGCCATTTTGCTCTGCCAAAGCGCCGCTGACACTCAGCCCAAGCAAACGGGCCAACTCCGCATTGTTACCAAACTCGGGCTGTACATCCAGCGGCAGGTGGTAGGCAATGAGACTGATATCATGCTTGATCAGACGGGCAATGCGCTCATATTTGTAGCGAACAATCTCAGGCGCTTCCCCTTTCCAGAAAAAACCATGATGAACGAGCAAGGCATCAGCACCGGCATCAATCGCGCGTTCAATCATCGCCCGGCTTGCTGTAACACCGCCAACCACTTTGCTTACCTGCGCGTTACCCTGCACCTGCAGGCCATTGGGGCAATAATCGCTGATCGTTTCCGGCTTTAACCAGGCATTACAGGTATTCACCAGAGTTTCCAGAGAGACAGCCATACAGGGATCCTTTCTCAGGGCTTCGAACGTGCTTGCAGGGCAGACTCCAGTGCGAGCAACATCTGGTCGTTCTCTGCCGCTGCGCCCACCGTAAACCGCAAACAGTTTTTCAGGAGCGGGTGTCCACCATCCACACACTTCACCAAAACGCCTTGCTGTTTCATATGCTCAAACACGTCTCTGGCACCAAAACCATCGGCGAGTCTGAGTAAAATGAAATTGGCCTCGGAGGGAAATGCCGTCACCCCTTCCAGCGCATTCAATGCGTCAAATAAACGCTGTCGACTCTCTCGCAGAGTGAGTGCCTGCGCTTCAAGCACGTGCACATTTTCGAGCGCAAACTCCGCGCTCACTTGCGTCAGCGTATTAATATTATAGGGCAACCTGACCTTATCAAATTCAGTCAACCAGGTTGGTGGCCCGATCAGCATACCCAGTCGCAGCCCGGCCAATCCCATTTTGGAGAACGTGCGCATCACGACCACATTGTCGTACTCTGCCGCCAAATCAAGATGATTCGCATCCGTAAATGGCAGGTAAGCCTCGTCAATCACGACCAATCCATTCGCTGCCTCAATAATGGCGCGTGTGGCAGACAAATCAAAGACATTGCCGGTCGGATTGTTCGGCTGTGCCAGAAAAATCAACGCTGGATCATGCGCTTCGATCTGCGCCAGCATCTCTGACACATCCAGCTCAAACTGCTCTGTCAGTGGCACACCCGCATAATTCATTCCAACGAAGCGAGCAATCATGCCATACATCACAAATCCCGGCTCCGGGGCGAGCAGCGTGCGTCCGGGGCCAGCGACGGCCATAGCCATGATCTGAATCAGTTCATCCGAGCCATTTCCAAAGATGAGATCCAGTGACGCCGGCATGCCAAAGTAGTCACGAACTTTAACCGCCAGTTTCTGGGCTTTGGGATCCGGGTAACGATTCAACATCGCAGGCTTTAACCGTTCCAGCCAGGCTTCTGTCAGTTCTCCGGGCCAGGCGTAGGGATTTTCCATGGCGTCCAATTTTACGAATCCGTCGGAAGGCTGAACATGATAGGAACTCAGTTCCGCTATCTCCTGTCGAATCCACCTTTCTGAACGATCTTTTCCTGCGACCTTGTCTTTGGCTTCGCTGCTCATCACATTATCCCCAGTTCAGCCCTTATCGGTGTCGGCGTCAAGAATTCGATATTCCGCGGAGCGTGCATGCGCCTCCAAGCCCTCTCCCCGCGCAAGTACGGATGCCGTTTTTCCAAGTTCGCTTGCGCCCCTGCGGGAAAAGCCGATGAGTGACGAGCGTTTCTGAAAGTCATAGACACCCAGCGGCGAAGAAAATCGCGCCGTTCCGGAAGTAGGCAGAACGTGATTGGGTCCGGCGCAGTAGTCGCCCAGCGCTTCTGCCGTATATCTACCCATAAAGATGGCACCCGCATGGCGAATCTTTTCTGCATACGCTTCCGCGTTCTCAACCGACAATTCCAGGTGCTCTGGCGCAATGCTATTTGTAATGTCCGCTGCCTCTTCGAGATCACGGACCTTGATAAATGCAGCACGGGTTGCCAATGACTCCTGGATAATGGCTGACCGGCTCATTTCCGGCAGGAGTTTGTTCACACTCGTCTGCACGGCATCAATAAACGTCTGATCCGGACAAACCAGAATCGATTGAGCCTGTTCATCGTGCTCCGCCTGAGAAAACAGGTCCATGGCGATCCAGTCCGGGTCTGTCTGGCCATCACACACAACCAGTATCTCCGAGGGGCCAGCAATCATATCGATACCGACCTTGCCAAATACCTCTCGCTTGGCAGTCGCCACATAAATATTACCCGGTCCGACAATCTTGTCGACCGCCGGGATGGTCTCGGTTCCATACGCCAACGCCGCGACAGCTTGCGCGCCACCCACGGTAAAAACGCTGTCGACGCCGCAAATGGCGGCGGCTGCCAGCACCATGTCGTTGACTACGCCATTCGGCGTCGGTACCACCATGACGATCTCGCGAACACCGGCCACCTTCGCAGGAATTGCATTCATCAATACGGACGAGGGATATGCTGCCTTGCCCCCTGGGACATACAGGCCGACTTTGTCCATGGGCGTGACTTTCTGGCCCAGCACCGTGCCATCTGCTTCCGTGTACTGCCAGCTGGTCTGCAACTGTCGCTCATGGTAGGCGCGCACCCGATCAGCAGCGTGCTGCAGCGCATTACGCTGGCTTTCAGGAATCGCAGCCAGCGCGGCGGTCAACGTCGCTTTATCCAGTTTCAAGGAGTCACCGGATTGCGCATCCAATCCGTCAAATCGGTTGGTATAAGCCAATAAGGCTTCATCACCTTTTGCCCGTACGTCCGCAATAATCTGCTTGACCGTTTGATTGACGCTGTCATCGGAGACTTCGTCCCAGGCCAGCAGCTGCGCCAGCTGCTCCTTGAAACCGGGCTGCGAGGTATTCAATTGCCGAACTTTTATAGTCATGAACAGTACACCACTCGAATTACACTGTGTCGATCAGGAAAACTCAAGGCTTAACCGCCTGAGAGATTTGATCCAGAATGGGCGTAATGAGTTCGTATTTCGTCTTCATTGCGCCCGCATTGACGATCATTCTGGAACTGATGGTATGGATCAGCTCTCTCGGCTCCAACCCGTTTGCCCGCAGCGTATTTCCTGTGTCCACGATATCCACAATTTCATCCGCCAGCTGCAGTATGGGTGCCAACTCCATCGCGCCATACAGCTTGATGATATCCGCCTGAATCCCCTGCGTTGCATAGTAGTTTTTCGCCAGGCTAACAAATTTCGTTGCCACCTTGATACGCCCTGACGGAGCCGACTGTCCACGCAGACCGGCAGTCATCAACTTACATTTTGCGATCCCGAGGTCCAGCAACTCGCTGACCCCTTCTGCACCATGCTCCATCAGTACATCTTTGCCTGTAACACCCAGGTCTGCGCCACCATACTGCACATACACCGGAACATCGGTGGCACGAATCACGATCAATTTAACGTGTGCCGCGGTCGTGTCAAAAATCAACTTGCGACTCGCACTGATGTCCTCCAGCGGTTCAATCCCTGCTTTCGCCAATAACGGCAGCGTTTCTTTCAGGATTCGACCTTTCGATAACGCAATGGTCAGTTCTCTATTCATCTTGCTACTCAAACAATTTCCGGTTTCAGGGGTAACTTGTCACCCGTCGAATGGTTCCACCCAATCCCTGCAGCTTCTCTTCAATGCACTCATATCCCCGATCAATGTGATAAATCCGGTCCACCAGTGTTTCGCCTTGTGCCAGTAATCCGGCAATTACAAGACTGGCCGAAGCGCGCAGATCAGTCGCCATCACAGGAGCCCCATACAGTTGCTCTACGCCGGTAATAATCGCGGTATTGCCCTCCAGTTTTATGGATGCACCCAGTCTATTCAGTTCCTGCACATGCATGAAGCGGTTTTCAAAAATGGTCTCAATCACCGTGCCCGTTCCCTCGGCGACGGCATTCATTGCAACAAATTGCGCCTGCATATCTGTCGGAAAGGCGGGGTGTGGCGCTGTACGAATATTCACCGCCCGGGGGCGATTGCCTTTCATGTCCAACTCGATCCAGTCAGCGCCCGTCGATATGTGCGCGCCTGCCTTTTCCAGTTTTAACAACACCGCCTCGAGCAGATTTTCATTGGTGCCCTTGACCCGGACGCGGCCGCGCGTTGAGGCTGCGGCCACCAGAAAGGTCCCGGTTTCGATTCTGTCCGGTTGCACGTTATACGTACAGCCTTTCAGACTGGGAACACCGTTGACGGTAATGGTCGCCGTTCCATGTCCGGTGATATCTGCCCCCATGGCAATTAAGAATTCCGCCAGATCGACGACTTCCGGTTCCCGGGCCGCATTTTCCAGGATGGTTTGTCCTTCAGCCAGCGTCGCTGCCATCAGGAGGTTTTCGGTCCCCGTAACGGTTACCGTATCCATAAAAATGTGAGCGCCTTTCAACCGACCCGCTTTGCGCGCACGAATATAGCCCTGTTCCACATGGATTTCCGCCCCCATGGCTTCGAGCCCGCGTAAGTGTAAATCCACCGGGCGTGACCCAATGGCACAACCGCCTGGTAACGAGACTTCAGCCTGGCCGAAATGAGCCAGCAATGGCCCCAGCACCAAAATCGACGCCCGCATGGTTTTCACCAGCTCGTAAGGCGCAGAATACTCACGAATAGCACTGGTACGCACCTCAATGCACATTTTTTCATCCACCATCAGCTCAACCCCCATGCGACCCAACAGGGCGATCATGGTGGTGATATCCTGCAGGTGGGGCAGATTTCCGATAGTTACAGGCTCGTCCGCCAAAAGCGTAGCAGCGAGTATAGGCAAAGCGGCATTTTTAGCGCCCGAAATACGTACCTCACCATCCAGAGGCTTACCCCCCGTGATCAGCAGCTTATCCACGGTTTTTCCTCGTATCTGTCTTGCGACGGTGAATGATCAGCTGCGCGCAGCCCATTGATCCGGAGTGAAGGTCTTGATGGTGAGCGCATGAATCGTTCCTTCTGCCAGCTCGTCCGTCAAGCAAGCATACACCACTTGCTGCTTTTTCACGGGCGACAGTCCGGCAAAGACTTCCCCAACGGCGGTCACTAAGTAGTTTGCTCCCTCGCCCTCCACGAATATTTCACACCCATCAAGCTGCGACGAGACTTTTTGCCGGACAATATCTGCATTCATTTCACTTATCCCATAATCAATAAAAACGCCCACCTGTGGGTGGGCGCACATGATACCTAATTACCGGCCTGGCAACAAAAAAATAGCGCGATCTAGTTGGCAGGCGTGGATGAAGCCAGCTCGGCATGCCAGTTTTGAATCACCTGACTCAGATCACCCTTGTATTTTTGCACTTCTTCTTCGAAACGATCACGGAACGCCAATCCCACGTTCACACCGTTCACAATCATGTTTTCAAGAAGCCATTTTTCCAGCTTTGCATTCATATACATGGAGTAAATCACCGGGTAGCTGTTGCCTGAGCTTGACGTCACAACCAATTCAACAGAGGCACGATCGTTTTGTTCGGAAATCATTTTCGACGCAATGACTTGAACGGTGAAATCGCCACTCTCCACGAGTGCCTTGGCATACGTAGAAAACAGACTCTTCTTGAAGGTTTCCACGAACTGGTCACGTTGATTTTTATCCGCATGGCGAGCATACCGCCCCATGACGCGCCCGGCTATGCGGCGAAAATCCACCACATCTTCCAACGCGGCCTCCATTTTTTTGTAGAACGCGTCCGGTTCCGAGTAATAAAGACTTTTGTGTTTCTCCAGCTCACTGACAAGCTGAGCCGTATTCAGCTCAACAATTTTTTGAACTTCCGGGGCATCCACAAAGGCCAGTGTCGCGTGACTGAACAAAAGCAGCACCAATGCCTGCACATACACCACCCCCTGTCTCAGCACTGAACGCACCGTACCAGGATTACTCACCACATTCACTCTCAAGACAGTCTCCTTAAACATGTCACCCGCACTCAGCGGACCAAAGGGCTTGCACCCGCTGGAGCAAGTATTGCTTATCCTGCACAAAACTATATCATTGGCTGTCCCGATAAGGGAACCAATGATCGTCAGTTAACCCAATCTTTAAAAATATTTCATGGAATTAGCCGCCTTTTTTGCAGCCATCATCGTCGGCCTTATACTTCTTGTCTGGAGTGCAGACAAATTTGTCAATGCGTCAGTCTCTCTTGCCAGAAACGCCGGAATTTCCACCATGGTTATCGGCCTGACCATCGTAGCTTTCGGTACCTCAGCGCCTGAAATGCTGGTATCCGCAACCGCTGCGCTGGAGGGTGCCCGTGGACTGGCCGTGGGCAATGCCATCGGATCGAACATCGCCAATATCGGCCTGGTACTGGGCATTACGGCACTCATTGCACCACTCCCGATCAAGTCGATCGTCTTGAAGCGCGAAATGCCGCTGCTATTGACTGTCACCGCTCTGGCCTACATCACACTGTATGACAATGCACTCAGCCTGTTGGACGCACTCTTTCTACTCTTCATGATGGTAGTTTCGCTCATCGTGTTAACCCGCAAAGGCCCCGACGTACCCGAATTGGACGCGGAGCTTGACGAGATCCCGAATGAATCCAATAAGGAAGCGATACTCTGGTTTGTCTTCGGACTTGGACTCCTGATTGCCAGTTCAAAACTGTTGGTGTGGGGTGCAACCGGGCTGGCGACTTGGGCCGGTGTGAGCGACCTGATCATTGGCCTCACCATTGTGGCCGTGGGCACCAGCCTGCCTGAACTGGCTGCTTCTGTGGCCAGCGCACTGAAAGGGCATCATGATATCGCGCTGGGCAACATCATTGGCTCTAACCTGTTCAACCTGCTCACCGTTTTGCCCATGCCCGGCCTGCTCAATCCAGGCGAAATCGAAGGCGGCTCCTTCGGACGCGATTACGGATTTATGCTGGGACTCACCTGCCTTATTGCACTCTTTGCCTACGTGATGCGGAAAAAAGGCAAAGTGAGCCGGGGCGAAGGCGGTGTAATGTTACTGGCATATCTGGCTTATCTAGGTACAATTGGCCAATCGTTGGCGTAATATGACTGATCGCCACCTCGATTGAACAGGGAGAATACACGACACCATGACAAGCCCCGCACACTTTATTGAATCTGCCCGCCGTGCCATCGAAGTGGAGCGTGCAGCAGTTGACGCACTGCTCGCGAGAGTGGATGACACCTTTGCCAAGGCCTGCGCACTCATGTTGGATTGCCAGGGCCGCGTGGTGGTAACCGGAATGGGCAAGTCAGGGCATATTGGAAAGAAAATTGCTGCCACGCTGGCAAGCACCGGCACCCCGTCTTTTTTCGTGCACCCGGGTGAAGCCAGCCATGGTGACCTGGGCATGATTACCGCACAGGACGTGGTGATTGCCATATCCAACTCGGGAAACACCGCAGAAGTTGTCACCATCCTGCCGCTCATCAAGCGCATGGGCGCCCCCCTCATCAGCATGACCGGTGTCTCCACCTCTTCACTGGCAAAAGAAGCAGACGTTAACCTGGATATCAGCGTCGCCAAGGAAGCCTGTCCACTCGGCCTGGCCCCCACATCAAGCACTACGGCCACGCTGGTCATGGGCGACGCGCTGGCCATCGCTTTGTTGGAGGCGCGAGGATTTAACGAGCAGGATTTCGCCTTCTCACACCCCGGTGGTAGCCTGGGCAAACGTCTACTCCTCAAAGTGGCAGACATCATGCACACCGGAGATCGCATTCCAGCGGTGCAGTCCGGCACGTTGATGCCGGCGGCATTGCTGGAAATTTCAGAAAAAGGTCTGGGGATGACGGCGATTCTGGACGCCGACGCGCGGCTTGTCGGCCTGTTTACCGATGGTGATTTACGTCGTTCACTCGATAAAGACGTTGATCTGAGAACCGCAGTGATTGATGAGTTGATGACCCGGAACTGCACCACAGCCCGAAGCGACATCCTTGCTGCAGAAGCGCTGGCGATCATGGAAGACAAAAAAATCAACGGCCTTCTGGTCGTGGATGAGCAGAACCAGGTGGTCGGCGCCCTCAACATGCACGACCTGCTGAGGGCCGGGGTGCTTTAAATCAGCCCGGCGTGACAGTACAGACAACATGAGCAATGCCTATGATTTCTAACATACTGAAAAACAAAGCCACGGATATTTCGCTTGTGGCCCTGGATGTGGATGGCGTTCTATCGGACGGAAAGCTCTATTTCAGCGCGAAGGGGGATGAACTCAAAGCATTCAACATTCTTGACGGCCATGGCATTAAATTGCTGATGCAAAACGGCGTCGATGTCGCCATTATTACCGGCAGAAGCTCTCCGCTCACAGAAAAGAGAGCGGGTGATTTGGGCATTAAACACCTACTGCAGGGCCGGGAAGATAAGCTGGTCGCACTTCAGGAGCTTTGCCAGCAGCTGAATCTCAGCCTGGATGAAACCGCTTACATGGGCGATGACCTGCCCGATCTGGCCGCAATCCGCGCCGTCAAGCTTGGCGTCTCCGTACCGAACGGGCATCCCTTTGTCCAAAAACATGCTCACTGGGTAACGAGCAGAGAGGGCGGCACAGGTGCCGTGCGCGAACTGGCTGATCTCATCCTGGATGCCAAGGGCTTACTGGATGCGATCCATGAACGCTACCTGTAATCCGGCTTTTCACAGAGACCATTGAGCGTGCTGGAAAACCTGTCAGAGACCACCAAGAACGTCCTGCTTTTTATTGCCATAGGTACGGTGCTTATTTTTATCTGGTTTTCCGAGGAACCTCTCCCGATCGATACAGATACACTCAGTCAAGGCGAAGAACCCGACGCTTTTATGCAGAAAGGCGTCTTCCGGGAATATGATGAACAGGGAAATCTGTCAATCTTGTTCACCAGCAAACAGGGGATTCACTTTCCAGACTCCGAGGAAACGATTTTTGGCGCGCCCAAGGTGACCATTTACCAGAATAATGAAGCAAGCTGGGAGGTGGATGCGAATCGGGGGCAGTACTACCAGGACGAAAAAAAACTGATTCTCCAGGGGTCGGTACGGGTTCAACATCCTAGAGAATCCGCGTCTGTCGCCTCTCTGTCTTCGGATCAGTTAACACTTTTTACGGAAACCCGTTTTATTACGACAGATCAACCCGTTAGAATTGTCGACAGCAACAATGAGATTGCAGCAACCGGCATGAATGCCTGGCTCAATGAAAAACGCATTGAGCTGCAATCCAGGGTAAAAGGCACCTACCACCCAATTCCAGGTACCAATAAATAATATGAAGCAATCTGATCATCGATGCGACCGCTGCGGTTTGCATACACTGCTCCGGGGACTGCTTTCCGTCCTGTGTCTCATGCTCAGCACGGCTGCGTGGGCGCTGACCGCAGACAGCAACGAGCCCATCCACATCGAAGCTGATAAAGCAGAACTGGACGATACAAAAGGCTTCGCCAAATATACTGGTGATGTCAGGATTTCCCAAGGCACATCGACACTCGAAGCGGATATCGTCACCATCCATGCTAACAATGAAGGCTTGATTCGCATCGAAGCCACAGGCGACCCGGCGCACTTCCAACAGCAAATGGAGCAGGATCAGCCTGCCACTCATGCCTATGGCAGCAACATTGTTTACACCCACGCTACGCGTACGATCCGAATTCAGAAGAACGCTCGACTGGAACAGGAAAAGAACAGTTTCCAGGGAGATGTTATCGAATACAATACACAAAACCGCATTGTCACAGCGAGCGGAAGTGGTGATAAAAGTGAGCCTGGTGGCCGGGTGGAGCTGATTTTTCACCCGAAAGGCACTAACGACAAAGACGGCAACGAGAAAGGCGATGACGGATCTGTCGGTGCCCCGGCGAGCGGAACAGAAAACTAATGTCTGAACACGCAAATAAAAGCCTGCTGCAGGCCAAAGCATTGGCAAAAAGCTATAAAAAGCGCGAAGTCGTGAAAGATGTGTCCATCGAGGTGAAGAGTGGGCAGATTGTGGGGCTGTTAGGGCCGAATGGGGCAGGAAAGACGACGTGCTTCTATATGATCGTCGGCCTCGTTGATGCCGACAAAGGGTCCATCCTCATCGACGGTCAGGATATTACCCGCCTGCCCATGCATGGTCGGGCCCGCCGGGGAATCGGCTACCTGCCTCAGGAAGCGTCCGTGTTCAGAAAGCTTACCGTCGAAGACAATATCATGGCGATATTGGAAACCCGTAAGGGGCTTTCGAAGAAAGATCGTAAAGAGAAGTTGGAAGGCTTACTCCTGGAGTTTCATATCACCCACATCCGAAAAAGCCTTGGCATGAGCTTGTCCGGGGGAGAACGGCGACGCGTAGAAATCGCCCGCGCTCTGGCGACAGAGCCGTCCTTCATTCTTCTGGATGAACCCTTTGCGGGGGTGGACCCGATCTCTGTCAGTGATATCAAGCAAATCATTACACACCTCAAGGAAAAAGGCATCGGTGTACTGATCACAGACCACAACGTGCGTGAGACCCTTGATATTTGTGAGAAAGCATTTATTGTGGGCGACGGTCACATCATCGCTGAAGGCACAGCACAAGACATTCTGAACAATCAAAGGGTGAAAGAGGTGTATCTGGGTGACGAGTTCAAACTGTAGTGTTTGCTCCGAGTATTTGATCTGCGGCAAAGAAGACGCGAACTTTTAGCACGCTCTTCGCATCATGCTGCTTGCGGAATTTAACAAAAGCCTTATATTAAAGCATATGAACGTGTTCCAGAATCGCCAGGATTATCTTAGTTATGGTGGTAGCAACTAAATGGTAATGAAGGCCTCGCTTCAACTAAAACTTGGTCAGCAACTGACCATGACGCCCCAACTGCAGCAGGCCATCCGTCTTCTGCAGCTCTCTACACTGGACCTCCAGCAAGAGATACAAGAAGCTCTGGAATCCAACTCGATGCTCGAACTGGAAGAAGATACCGCGCAAGGTACTTCCGGGGATAAGTCCGAACTGGACAACATGGATTACCGGGACAACGAGAGCGCATCCCGCGAACAGTCCAGCGAGGCACGGGAAGACACAACGGAAGAATGGTCTGACAGCGCCATCCCGGATGACCTGCCCGTCGATACGGCATGGGATGACATTTATCAGAACGCCCCCACCAATGTGGGTTCCGTCGCCGATGACGATATGGATTTCGATGACAGAAATTCCGCCGGCGAAACGCTGCAGGATCACCTTTACTGGCAGCTCAATCTGACGCCCATGAGCGAAACGGACCATGCGATTGCCATGGCCATTATTGACGCCGTAGACGTCGACGGCTACCTAAGCCTGACCGTCGAGGAGATTTACTCCGGATTAATCAGCGAATTCGACGATCTGGACATCGAAGAAGTGATTGCCGTGTTGCGGCGCATTCAGCACTTTGACCCTCCGGGAGTTGCCAGTAGAAACCTTCAGGAATGCCTGTTAAACCAACTACACCAGCTCCCGGAAAACACCCCGTGGTTACCACAGGCAAAACTGGTTGTCAGCCATTACCTGACCCAGCTTGGCAATCGTGACTATGCGCAGCTGATGCGACGCAGCCGCCTCAAGGAAGAAGCCTTGAAATCGGTGATACAGCTGATCCAGTCCCTGACACCCAAACCTGGCGAAAGTATCAATACCACCAAGCCCGAGTACATCGTTCCGGATGTGATCGTGAAAAAGGTGAACGACCGCTGGCGTATTGAACTGAATCCGGACATTGCCCCTAAGATTCGGGTCAATCAAAGTTACGCCTCCATGGTCAAGCGTGCGGACTCCAGCGCAGACAACACCTTTATGAAAGACCAGCTTCAGGAGGCAAAGTGGTTCATTAAGAGCCTGCAGAGCAGAAATGAAACACTGCTCAAAGTAGCCACAAAAATCGTGGAACTGCAGCAAGGATTTCTGGATTATGGTGATGAGGCCATGAAGCCCATGGTTCTTCATGATATCGCTGAAGCCGTGGAAATGCACGAGTCCACGATTTCACGGGTCACCACACAAAAATACATGCACACACCTCGTGGCATTTTTGAACTCAAGTACTTTTTCTCCAGCCATGTTTCTACCGCCGGTGGTGGTGAGTGTTCATCGACCGCTATTCGGGCCATTATCAAAAAACTGGTCGCAGCAGAGTCCCCCAAGAAGCCGCTGAGCGACAGTAAGATCGCCTCGATTCTTGACGAGCAGGGGATAAAAGTGGCGAGGAGAACGATTGCGAAATACCGGGAGGCGATGTCCATTCCGCCTTCAAATGAAAGAAAACGCCTGCTATGACCGGCATGTACAGTGACCGGCAAGCGCAAATAGACTGACATGCCAGATAGGAAAACAGATTTTATCTGGCAATAAACCGAGGTGCCCAAGGTAAGCAAGATGGGCACATCGACAATAATAAGGAGTGAAATATGCAACTCAATATCACTGGTCACCATGTCGATCTGACTGACTCAATGAAAGATTACGTCACCAGCAAACTTCAAAAACTGGAACGCCACTTCGACCATATCAGCAACGTTCAAGTAACGCTCTCAGTGGAAAAACAGCGTCAGATCGCCGAAGCGACCCTGCACATCAGTGGAGGAGACATTCACGCCACTGCAGAGAACGAAGACATGTATGCTGCCATCGATCTTCTCGTGGACAAGCTGGACCGTCAGGTGCTAAAGCATAAAGAGAAAAATGTCGCGCGAGCCCACGGCGCTGCCGGCAGATAAAGGAAATCTTCTGCCAGGCTCTTTGACACATGACTGATTCTCAAATCACAATCCAGTCAATTCTTACCCCGGAACTCACCCTCACGGGTGTTTCGGGGAGCAGTAAGAAAAAAATTCTGGAAAAAATATCGCAACTGATTGCACAGCAGCATCCTGAATTGGATGAAGGCACCATATTCAATAATCTACTGAACCGTGAAAGGCTCGGCAGTACCGGTATTGGCCAGGGAATTGCCATTCCTCATTGCCGGCTGGACGAGTCAGAAAAAGTCATCGGTGCTTTGCTGGTACTGGAAGAAAAGGTGCCCTTTGAGGCCATTGATGACGCTCCAGTGGACTTATTGTTTGTCCTGGTGGTTCCCAAGGAAGCCAACAGCCAGCACCTGGAATTGTTAAGCCAGGTCGCAGAAAAATTCAATCAGCCCGCTTTTTGCGCCCAACTCCGCGCCTGCAAGAACAAGGAAGAGCTCTATCAAACTGTCATAAATAGCTGATACTATAAAGCCGGCCAAACTCCCAATCCATCACCCAGATAGAACACGAGTGTTATGAAACTGATCATCGTCAGCGGACGGTCCGGCTCGGGAAAAAGTACCGCACTGCACGTTCTGGAAGACGTCGGCTTTTACTGTATCGATAATTTACCGCTGGGGCTGCTGGTCCCACTTACCGAGCAAGTCACCGCACAATCGGCAATCGGCCCGGCGAGCGCTCCACGAGCGCGCCAGAAGGTTGCCGTGAGTATTGACGCCCGAACTCTCTGTCACGATATCGCCCGATTTGAAGATGTGTACCAACAACTTCGGAGTCGAGGTATTGAACTGGAAGTGCTCTATCTGGACGCACAGAGCACTACCTTGCTCAAGCGCTTTCATGCCACCCGGCGAAAACACCCGCTCAGCAGTGATCAGTGCTCTCTGGCCGAAGCCATCGAAGCCGAGAGTGCCTTATTGGAGCCGCTGGCAAGCGTGGCCGACCTGAAACTGGATACAACCGATCTCGGGATGTACCAGTTACGCGACTTGATCAAGGAGCGCGTGGCTGGCCATCGTTATCAGGAACTCGCCGTTCTGTTCCAGTCCTTCGGATTTAAAAACGGTATTCCCCATGATGCTGACTTCATCTTCGATGTTCGGTGCCTGCCCAACCCCTACTGGGATACATCATTGCGACAGTTTAACGGCACACAGGCCCCCGTGATCAATTTTTTGGAAAATCATGCGGAATCTGGCAAAATGGTCGCCGATATTGCTCAGTTCATGAACCAGTGGCTGCCATCATTTCAAGCATCGAACCGAACCTACATGACGATCGGCATCGGGTGCACGGGAGGGCAGCATCGATCTGTGTATGTGTGTGAGAAGCTAGGCGCACTCTTTCGTTCATCACTGGCAAACGTTCAAATCCGACACCGAGAATTACCTGCAAAAATTCCGCCGGGACAGGAACACTAAACTTCGGAGTTGTATGCTCAGCCAAGAAATCACCATTATCAATCAGCTCGGATTGCACGCCCGTGCGGCAGCGAAACTGGTGGCAACAGCCTCCCGATTCGAATGCAAAATTGCGGTCACCAAAGAGAGTAAGACCGTTGACGCGAAGAGCATCATGTCTGTGATGATGTTAGCGGCATCCATTGGCACCGTCATCACGGTGGAAACAGATGGTCGTGACGAAGAGGCCGCGTTAACGGCCGTCATCGCATTGATCAATGATCGGTTTGGTGAAGAACAGTAATACCGTAGTTGGTGAAGAACGGTAGTTGGTAAAGAACAGTAAGCAGCAACAATCCTTCATCCCCAGCAGCCCCTGCGCTCACTGAAAATTGTGATTAAACTTTAGCCCGTAACCTTTTGATTTTTAGTTTAATCTACCTCCAAAGTTTGATTTCTGCATTATACTGAAGGTTAAGACGCCCCCTCCCCTGGCGCGTATGCGATGAGAGACCATGAGCCCAGCAGAAGCAAAAAAGTCACAAGTTGAGATTCTGAACGAAGCCCTTGAGAGCGGCTCTCTCAAGCAGGTTCGTCGTATTCTTAACTCTGGCTTGAGCCCCAGTGACATCGCTCACTTGCTGGAATCTTCCCCCCCCAAAGAGCGGAACCTCCTTTGGCGCTTGGTCGAGAAGGATCTCGAAGGGGAAATACTGCAGTACTTGAGCGATGACATCCGCGCCTATTTTCTCAGCAAGTTGAATGCTGAAGAGCTGGCAGAAGTCACCGAGGACTACGAGCTCGACGATCTCGTTGACTTGTTGCAGCAGCTTCCGGACACGGTCATTGAAGAAGTGCTGCTGTCCATGGACTCCCAAGACCGTCACCGCATCGAAGAGGTGCTCTCCTACGAGGAGGATACTGCGGGCGGTTTGATGAATACGGACACCATCACGATTCGTCCGGACATTACAATTGATGTGGTCTTACGCTATCTGCGTCGCCATCGAAGCCTGCCGGACATGACTGACCGCTTGCTGGTGGTGAATCGAAAAGATGAGTTTATCGGCGTGCTGCCGCTCACCACCATGCTGGTGTCCAACCCTTCTTCCACGGTTCGTGAAGTGATGGAGACCAATGTCGAGGTTATCCCTGTGGATATGCCGGACAACGATGTCGCCAATCTGTTTGAGCGCAAGGATCTCGTCTCTGCGCCGGTGGTAGATGCCCAGGGTAAATTGCTGGGTCGTATTACCATCGATGACGTTGTTGATGTTATCCGGGAGGATGCCGACCACTCACTGATGAGTATGGCCGGTCTGGACGAAGATGAAGACACCTTCTCCCCAACGATGAAGACGGCGAAACGCCGCGCGGTCTGGTTGGGGATCAATTTGATCACCGCATTTATCGCCTCTGCCGTGATTGGCATGTTCGATCAAACGCTGGAAAAAGTCGTTGCTCTGGCTGTGCTCATGCCCATTGTCGCGAGTATGGGAGGGATTGCCGGAAGCCAGGCGTTGACGCTGGTGATTCGCGGCATGGCTCTGGGGCAAATTGGCGGGAGCAATATCAAATGGCTGATTAATCGCGAATTTTTGGTTGGCCTGATGAATGGCATGTTATGGGCCTTGGTGGTCGCACTGGTGGCAGTCGCCTGGTTTGGTGACCTGCGAATCGGTGGCATCATCGCTGCTGCGATGGTCATCAACCTGATTGCCGCGGCCATCGCGGGAACCACCCTGCCCATCATTTTGAAAGCCCAGAATATTGACCCGGCTCTCGCTGGGGGTGTAATTTTGACGACAGTGACAGATGTGGTAGGCTTCATGTCCTTTCTGGGCCTGGCTACCCTTGTTTATGCCTGACCCGGAGGGCAGCACACCGGCAAGCACAATTCCCAGGATTCCTCGAATGCAGAATGACGCAGATTACGAATACGACGAAGAAGAAGATTTTGGCCCCAGCAAAACTCAGATAAAAAAGGAAATGAATGCGCTGCAAGCGCTGGGCGAGGAGCTCGTCAAGCTTTCCCCCAGTCAACTGGCCACCATACCTTTGGGCGACCGAACTCGGAAAGAAGTGCAGGAGTGCCACCGCCTGAAGTCGAACGGTGCCATAAGGCGACAGAAGCAACTGATCGGCAAACTGATGCGATCCGAAGATGCCGAGGCGATACAAGCTGCGTTGGAAGCGTTTGACAGCAGTTCGGAAACCCACACGCGGTTGTTGCATCTGGTCGAAGGCTGGCGAGACAAGCTGGTCAATGATGCCGGGGATGCCCTGACGGAATTTATTGACGCCTATCCGGCTACGGATGTGCAGCAATTGCGCCAAGCGATCCGTCTGGCGAAGAAGGACATCGACCACCAGAAAAACACCGGCCAGATGAAAAAGCTGTTCCGGCAGCTGAAACAGTACATTGAAGCCTCAGAGGCGTGATCCGTTATAACACCCGATGGCTGGAAATCGGCATCTTGCGCCGGATATCTCCAAGGTGGGCTAAATCCAGCTCAGCCAAGACCACGCCCGGACCAGCCATAAGCTGATTCTGTACGGTTCCCCAACCATCGATAACCGTGCTGTGCCCCCAGGTATGCCGGGCGGGAGAATGAACGCCGCCCTGATTTGCGCCCAATACAATGCTTTGACATTCAATGGCTCGCGCCTGCAGCAAGGTATTCCAATGCGCTTTTCCAGTCGTGTAGGTAAAAGCGGCGGGAATGGCAATCAGGTTGCATTGCTCATGCGCCAAAGCAAGAAACAGTTCAGGGAATCGCAGATCATAACAGACGGCCAGCCCTAAACGCCCCCACGGCGTACTGGCAACAACGACCTGATCACCGGGCTCAATACGCGACGACTCACAGTAAGCGCCCTGCCTGTCGCCTACCTGCACATCGAACAGATGAATTTTGTCGTAGCGCGCCACCAACTGCCCCGTATCGGAATACAAACAACACGCAGCGCGTACCCGGCCGTTGGGCACCTCTTCACCAGAGGGTCGACACATGAGCGGAATGGTACCACCCACTAACCAGATACCGTGCACCTGAGCGATCTCAGACAGCCAGGGCCGAATACGGGGCTCGGACGCTTCCCGCTCAGCCACCTGACGAAGCGCTGGACTTTCCAATACCGCAAAGTTTTCCGGCAGCACCACAAGGCGAGCCCCTTGCTTCGCCGCTGACGCGATTAAAGCCTCTGCCGCAGCAAGGTTTTCCTCCACGTCCTGGGTACTCACCATCTGGACAACCGCAGCGGTCAGCATCGTTTGACTCATACCAGACTCCTGAATTGTTACGAATTATCGTGGGCCAGCAACCGGGGGCGCTTCCTCGTTGTCCGGTGATCGGTCAAACACACTCTGCAATGCCACTTCCGGCTGAGACCAGGTCCCTGAGATATGATAGTTGGCACTGGTAAGTTTGCTCAAGGGGTCACCTATCTGCTCCAGCAATTTGTCGATCGCCCACAGCGCACCACCCACCGCGGGCGCACCCACCATGGCTGCCGCGACCGGGAGATTCTCCGTAAGCGGAAAGACCACGACCAGATTCATGTCGAGCGTTTCTTTGACCAGGTGCGTGTTACCCGTGACTTTGAAGGCATTGGAGGGACCCTGCATGACAAGTGGACTTTTCAGCGTCAACGCCCCTAGCTGCAGATGGCCCGTGGCATCAATTTCATCAAAGCTGATACCGCCCCGGTACAGATCCGTGAAATCCAGCTGAAGGCGGCGCCCCAATGTATCCAGATTAAACACACTGAAGAGTTTAAGCGCATCCGCCGAACCGGCAGTGCCCACAATCTGCCCGTTTTTAAGCACCAGGTCCAAATTCCCGGAAAGCCCTTCAAAACCAAATTTATCCGGGCTACGCGGCCAAACCAGCGTCAAATCCACCGTACCATTTTCCGCATCAATCATTGGTGCTTCGAAACCAAGCTGTTGTGCGGTCGCCAGCACTTGATTCAGCGCTAACTCGCCAATCAACACTGAGCTCTGGTGACCCGATGTCGGTTCTTGTTTCCAGTTCAGCCGCCCCTGAAAGATGCTGTCTCCCACACGCCACTGCAAGGGTTCTACCACAATCTCATTCTGGCGCAGGCGGCTCTCCAACTGCCAGGCGCCCCAGTTAGCACCATTGATATTCAGTTGTTGAATATCCAGGTCCACGTCCGGCAGGCTGAAAATGGACACATACCCCGTTTCATCCTGTGTGGTCGGCAACGTCGAAATGGTATCCACCACTTCCTGTTGGGTTTTACTTTCATCCGCCAGGTAAATATGGTCCAAATGAATACGTATGGGAGCGCGGGGGGTATTTTCCGCAGGTGACAGCACACTCGCCGCAACCTGAATCTGGCCACTCAACTCTTTGCCTGAAAAATCCAACAGCCAGTCATCATTCTCCCCGGATTTCAATGCGAACTGTGTATCTTTAATCTCATAACCGGCATAGCGCAGCCGCCCGACAGCCAGCGAAGCATCCCGGAAAAAAGACGTTTGTTCCTCAGGCGGGGGAGACGGTGTCCCGGCGGCGCCGGGCTCAGCGACCTGCTGCGGCGCAGTCTCCAACCGTTTCAGATAGTTTGCCCACGCGTCCAGATGCAATTCATCAAACTGTCCAACGACATGCACACCCGGAGACGTTTGATGAGAAAACTCCGGTTGGTTCAACGCCAGGGTGATCGCTGGTCCGCCACTTTCCTGGGAGATGACGCCCCATACCTGATTTCCGATGCGGAACGAATCCGGCTCGGAGGCGCCATGGATAAATTTACTGAAGCGGAAGTCCAGTATCGCCGGGCTGATCTTGAAAAAAGGCTTCGGGAGGGCTATTTCAATCCCCACCAGATCACTGAACAAATCCAGACGGCTCACGGTAGACTGATCCTCTGCCAACGGCTGCTGGACCAGTAAAGCCGCCAAAAAACGGGTTTCTCCCTCGATACCTGCGTTCTTCGGCAGGTCGATCTTTGCCCAGTCCACCAGATCGTTAATCCCCACATCCCCGGTCAATTGAATCTGTGTGTCGAGAGACTCATCATTTTTAGTCGAGCTTATGCCCAAATCCATGACGCGATCAAACAGTGTGACCTTCAATCCCGTGGAGTTCAGCCCCCCCCAATTGGTATACCGCAAATCACCCCGGATACTGGAGAATACAATGTCCGCCCCCTGCACGGTCAGGCCAGTGTTGGACAGCTTAGCGCTGAGATCGATGGCCGTCTGCTCCGGTCGGGACAGGGGTACATCCACCCGCCCCCACAATGGCACGACACCTTGCACGCGAATGGCATCCGCAATCGGCAGTGTTTGATCCGAAAACGGGTACTCACGGAGCACTTTGTCTACGGTGCCACCGTTCAATGTGGTTTTAAACCTGACCACCAGCGGATTATCTTTCCCCGCCGCATAGGTCTGACGTGCCGAAACCTCTTTGTACGGAATTCCCCCCATGCTCAGCGAGGGCGCGCTCACCGACAAATCAGTGGAAGTCACAGTGACTCGACCCGTGATCGACTCCAACGCCGGCCATGTCGGGGCAAACTGAACCTGGCCATTCTGTATGCCAAAATGCATGGCGGAAGCAAACGCCTCACTGGCATCGTCATCCCCCACCAGGCCGTGCCCGATATAGACGCCCTCTGCCACCCTGCCTGAGTGAATCGCTTTACCGAGCCATTCATACAACGCGCCCGGAACCCGGTTAACCGGCACGAATTCCGTCGTACGGTCGGCGGGAATGTTGTGCGGTGAGATACTCAGCGACAGCCAGTTGTTGGTATTCCCTTCGGGCAAGAGAGAGTAAAAGTCTCCGGTCACATAACTTGGCTCGCCCTGCTCGGTCTGCCCAAAATCAAGCTTCAGATCATAAGAGCGAAGATGCACAATGTTTTGCGCATCGACTTCCCAGGTCACCCTGCCCTGAGCATGTTCGGTTTGCCACGGCTGCGAGAACAGTTCAGGGAAACCGAGCACAAAGCCCGGTGCATCCAGCACTACTTCTCCCTGATTCGGCGAGAGTTCCAGATATCCCTGAATCGCCCGCGCCAACGGCTTTCCGTCATAAGCCTGCACCGCAAGATGATCAAGCTCGGCAGTCACTCGAAATCCTGACGTATCATCCTCTGACAGGGGCACGGTTACCCAGAAGTTTCGCAGTGTGCCTTCTGGCGCGAGCGCGGAAAGTACCTCCACCCCCGCTTCCCCGCCCAGACCGGTTTGCACGGCGAACTCCGCCAACATGCCTACGTTGAGATGCTCCATCGCGACGGTCGTGACGTCTGACTTGAAATACGCCATTCCTTGCATCGGCGCCCAGATCTCGTTCTGCCACTTAAAGGTGAGCCCGTCGAGACTCAATACGCTGCGATCTTGCCCCCGGGACCACAGCAGATCAAATCGCAGGTCTGTTATCGGCGCCAGCACCTGAGGGGGGACTATTTCGGGTGCCTGATCCGCCTTGGTGGCACGGGATAATCGTAACTCGGGAACATCCACCAGCGCGCGAACCTGGTGCACCGCGCTTTGGGCCATGGTGATCCACAACTTGCCCGAGGTCGCCAGATTCTGTACCGACACGCCCTGCCACTGATAACCATCCAACAGGTCGCTCAACAGGCCCCCTGTATCCCAGTCCAGGTACAATTGGGCTTGTACCCCCCCGTTCTCGGGCCGATATCCTCCCTGAACATTGAGATTACCGAAGGATTCATTGTTATCCGGCGAGTACACCTTTCCGGTCAAGCTGAAGAGTGCGCCTTCAAACGACAATTGGGCATCGGGAATACGCCATCGATACGACTCGCCCGAACGCCCGGTGAGCGTGATATCACTGTTGGAAAGCCGTACGGTGGGTTGTATAAGATATTGCTGAAGCAGATCGATCGGGAGGGGCGTGCTCGCTGTCGTCGCATCCTGATTCGGCAACGCGTCGAATTGCCAGGTGCCATCCGGTGCCTGTCGCCCCTGCAACTGAACACCCTCAAACCGGAATTCCTTAATCTTGGGACCCAGTGCGCGAATGGAGTCCCAAAAAGACAGCTCCACTTTCAACCGCGCCAGGCGAAGCGGCAGCCCAGACTCGCCTCCTACCGAAATATCCTGCAACTCGACGACGGGATTCAAGCCATCCCAGAGACCCAACAGCGCGCCAATCGCGACGGGGCGATTAAATTGTTGGGTTAACTCCGCTTCCAGCTGGGGGCGAAAGTCAGCAATAGCCGGAAAAAACTGGCGGCCCAGCGCCACATAGGCAGCAAGCACCACAACGAGGGCGAGCACGGTGTACCAGACAATACGACCAAGGCGGCTATGAAGAACTCTGAAAACCATGGGTTAGTGGTAGGCCACTCCGGTGGGAACACGGGAGAGGTATTCTACCAGATTTGCGCGTGATGTGCGTACATTGAGCAGCATCCGCCCCATGACTGACGAAGGTTACGCCCCGTAAATCAGGAAGCGTATTTCGCCGTGCAGCCGAGCAGATTACCTTTATTCAAGGACAAGCACTCGTAGATCTCCAAATCCACGCCTGAGCTGGCCATACATTTGCTCTGCGTCAACAAAGGATCCATACGATCCAGACTGCTTTTTGCCTGTTCATATTCTGCCGACGACAAAGAACCATTGCCCATGTTGCGCTCGACGGTGCCCCGCATCATTTCCAGGACGACTTTCGCCTGATCCACAGCGGAATCACACATCGATGGCGAAGGCTGATCTACGGCATTGACGATGGGAGCAAGCATTAGAGAGGAGGACAGCATTAGCGCTGGCGCGATGAGTTTTTTCATTTGTTTTCTCCGGTATTTTCGGATTATATTCAGGGCTCGTCACCACCGAACCGGAGAAAACAAACTTCCAGAGCCGGTGTACAACGACGAGCCTTACATACAAGCATGGGTCAAAATACCAAGAGCGTCCAAAGGACTTTTGTAATGATTTGAAAGTAAAATTCCCTTTATTTACTTATTGTTACAACACTTTTGAACACAGCGGACTCACATTAAAAACACATCCCGACGAGGTAATCGCATTGTTTTCAGACAGTTTTCTCACCGATATTCTGACCAGCGTCAAAACCATTGCGCTCGTAGGCGCGAGTGACAAAGCCGACCGCCCGAGTAACGAAGTGATGCACTTTTTACAGAATCAAGGCTTTCGCATCCTGCCTGTGAATCCGAGGCTGACCGGCGAAGTCATCCACGGCGAGACGGTGTTTGCGACGCTGGAAGACATTGAAGAACCGGTTGATATGGTGGATGTTTTTCTCAATGCGTCCCTGGTCGAACCCATTGCGGAATCGGCGGTTCGTATTGGCGCGAAAGTGTTCTGGACGCAAAAGGGTGTCATTAACGAAGCGGCGAATCAGATCGCAGAGTCCGCCGGTTTGAAGGTGGTATACGGCATTTGCCCGAAGGAAGAGCTGCCCCGCCTGGGTCTGATGAAGTAAACCAGGACACGGACCCGGCACTACAGGAAAGACGATGCGTCCGTGATGTCCAATTGTTGAGGCATCAGTACCCGCTTGGCATACTGCTGCCACACGCCCGCGGTAACGAACAGATGATACAGGTCCGGATCAATGTGGTTGCTGTCCCGCATGCGCTGCATAATGGCCAATGCCTGTGACACGCTCATTGGTTCTTTGTAGGGGCGGTCTTTGGCGGTCAGTGCTTCGAAAATATCGGCAATTGCCATGATGCGGGCGGGAACCGACATCTGCTGTCGCGTCAGCCCTTTCGGGAACCCGGAGCCATCCATTTTTTCGTGATGTCCCCCGGCATATTCCGGCACTCGTTGGAGCTTTCGGGGGAACTTCAGCGATTCGAGCATATCAATGGTCACCTGGATATGATTATTGATCACCTGCCGTTCTTCGGCGTTGAGCGTACCCCGCGCCACACAGAGGTTATGCACCTCCCGCTCAGTCAGCAGAGCGCTCTGTTGCCCGGCATGATCCAACCAGGTGCGCCTGGCGATCTGTTCTACCCGAGCGATGTCTTCGTCGGTGAAAAACTCCCCGCCCTGGTTTGCCTTTTCAATGAACGCCCGGTCCGACTCAAGTTGATCCAGAGCTTCACGAAGCGATTGCCTGATATTCTCCATCTGATCGGGCTGATCAAAAATCTTCTTGAGAAACTGATTCTGTGTCTGGTGTTTCAGGGCGGCAAACCGCGCGTTGACCAATGCTATGCCATCCTGCAGCCCATGCAATTTTGTGGATTTATCCAGGACGGAATCCGGAGTCGCCAACTTGCCGCAATCATGCAGCCAAGCCGCCACATGCAATTCGTACCAGCCATCATCATCCAGGTTGAAGGTGGCAAAGCGCTCAAAATCGTGACAGGCGGCTTTTGCCAGCAGTTCAGTCAGCAGCGGCACCCGTTGGCAATGACCCGACGTATGGGCAGACTTGGCGTCAATTGCCTTGGCGATACATTGAATAAACGTGTCCAGCAGTTCCTTATGTTCCTGCACCAGCAGCTGGTTTTCCAAAGCGATCGATGCGTAGGTCGCCAGCGCTTTCACCAGCGGGACAATTCGCTGGGAGAACGGCACCACTTCATGGGTAAACGCGTCCGTCGCATTCACCAATTGCAGGACGCCGATCACGTCTTTGTTGTGATCCAGCAGAGGCAAGGTGAGAAATGAGCGTGACGCGTAATTGTTTTGCTCATCGAACCGTTTCGCACCACTGAGATCAAATTGATCATTGTTATAGGCGTCATCAATGATGACTTCTTCCCGGGTGTGGGCACAGTAAGTGACGACGTTGTGAAGATTGGGTTGCCACTCGTCGGCCACCTGCTCATACAATGGGATCGGTGGAAAAGGTACGGTTTCGCCCTGAACGCCACCGTAACAGAGCTTCAACTGATCATTCCGCACAATCATAAAATGCAACGCGCTGTCGGTTTTTTTCTCTTGCAGCAAATACAACGACCCGCCTTCTGCGTGTGTCAGCTTTTGCGCCTCCACCAGAATACTTTCCATCAACGCCTGGGTGTTGGACTGACCAGAAAGCTTGATCAGCAGTTCCCGATTACTGTTGGACACATTCTGCGCGCTGATGGCCAATGCTGCAAACGACGCCAGCGTGGCGATGATGGGCTCCAGCGTCTTATCAAACGCGATCACAGCGTCTCGATCAGGGGTGCGGGCGTTAATCAGCTGCAAAACGCCGGTCAATTCCCCGATGTCGTTAATCAAAGGCACAGCGAGCACGGATTGAGTGTGGTAACTGGTCTGCGCATCAAAGGCATGAGCGCCGGAAAAGTCGAACTCACTGGCTTGGTAGGTGTCTGCCACGTTGATAATTTCGCGCCGGTTGGCGGCACAGGCCGCGATGTGACGAAGGTTCTGATTCCCTGATGCATCAAACAGGGGAATGGGCTGGAGCGTCGACGGGCGCGTGCCGCAATGGGTATCGTATTCATCCAATGCTTTGTTATGAACAATCGAGAAGTTCAGACACGTCGGTGGCTGACGGTTGGACAGGTAGAGCGTCCCCCCCTCGGCCTGCGTAATCTTCTGTGCTTCGTCAATAATCATTTCACACAGATTGGCCATGTCGCTCTCAGCAAACAACTTTTGACCAATCCGGATCACGGATTCATAGATCGCGGTATCCATCACTGCCTCACCCGGGGAAGAGTTCTTTCTACACTATAGCGACGGTCGCGCGCTTTTGCTTTGTTTAAAATTGTGTCTTTGTGTAGATCCCGCTAATATCAGCGGCTACCCAAACCGCGGAATACATCATGGCAAAGAAAACCAAGAACAAACCCCTCTGGCACCCGGTGCTTTGGCCGACATGGATCATTTTCGGATTTGTGTACCTGCTCTCCCTGCTGCCCTTTGCCACAAAAATCCGCGTAGGCGAAGCACTGGGCAGGTTCGCAAAGAAGCACTTGAAGTCGCGTACCAAAGTTACCCGAAAGAACATTCAGGCCTGCTTCCCGGACCTGTCTGAGACGGAGCAGGAGGCGCTGGTATTGCGCGCCTTTGAGTCGGTGGGCCGGGGGTTAATGGAATCCATCCACAGCTGGTTCTGTGATATTACCCCGATCCTGGCACAAACTCGCGTGATTGGCGAAACGCACTTACAGGAAGCACGAAAGCGCGGTAAAGGCATCTTATTGATCGGCGGGCATTACACCATTTTTGATCTGGCACTTCCACTCATTGCCTGCCTGCTGCCCAAACCCGGCTACATGTATCGCCCGAACGATAATCCGGTCATTGACTGGATGATTGAACAAGGTCGTCGGCGCCATTATGGCATTCAGGCATTTTCAAAATGGCAGATCAAAGAGCTGGTGCAGTTTTTGTCGGACGATGGCATGGTGTGGTATGCCTGCGATCAGGACTTCGGACACCGAAGCAAGTACTTTGTCCCGTTTTTTGGCGTACCCGCCGGATGCATCGACATGCCTTCAAAAGTGGCCAGCAACTCCGGCACGACGGTACTCTGTGTGAGTCACCTGCGCAAACCTGACGGCACTTACGAGATTGAGTTTTCCCCCATTCAGGAAGGTTTCGGACAAAACCCCGAACAAGACGCTCACACGTGGAACGCCTTCCTGGAAAAGAAGATCCGGGAAAATCCCGATCAATACCTCTGGCTTCACCGACGATTCAAAACCCAACCGGAAGGAAGCGTCGGCGTTTACTGAACGCGAAGCAATATCTCTGTGCGGCGATTCGCCGCGCGCCCTTCGGCAGAGCCGTTATCCGCCACCGGATAGTGCTCGCCCCGGGAAACGGCTTCCACACGCTCGGCGGTCACTCCTTCCTCCTGTAACAAGCGCACGACGCCCACAGCACGGGCAGCAGCGAGGTGCCAGTTTGTGGGGTAACGCTCCGCCAGTTTACCCCGGATGGGCACATTATCCGTGTTGCCGATAACGCGAATCAGGTAAGGGGTGTTTGCCAGCTGAGAGGCCACTTTTCGAATCACCGCCTCCCCTGCGGGCGTCAGACTCGCCTGACCTGATGCATACAGAATGTCATCGGACAGATCGACCTTGATGTCACTGCGTAGCATTTCGATCTTAATGGAACTCTCTTCCAGCTCCTGAGAGAATGCTGAACGCAAATCAGCCAGCTTGTTTTTCATGGCCGAATCTTTGGCCGCCAACGCTTCTTCGATTGCCTGCTTTTCGCTCACCACGACAGCATTTCGTTCCTTTAACGATTGCGCTTCCGTGTTCAACAGTGCGATCTCTTCCGTCAACTTACGGCGTACCTCCGCCAATTCTTCGTTTTCTGCCACCATTTTCTGCTTGGCCCGCTGATGATCGGCGATGGCTGTTTTCAGCTCTTTTTCCAGTGCGGCATTGTGGGTCACCGCGTCATCATAGGTTGACTGTGAAACACAACCCGTCAAAGAGAGTGACGCGGCCAGAAGTAAAAGCGTTCGGTTCATGATTCCCCCATAAGTCAGTCCATTGGTAAATTCATATACTTTGCCATGCCTGCCAGACAAGACGCAACGCGAGCAGGGTTAAAACAACAGAAAAAAGTGTATCAAATTGATGATTTGAAAAGCGTTTCAGCAGCTGCAGCCCGGCCCACGTGCCCACAGCACCCGACGCGATCATGGCCGCGATAAGCGGTAACCAGTCCATGAACGCAAACCCGACAATCCCGAATACCACAATTTTAGGGGCATGTTGTATCGTCATGGCAGTGGCAAACGTAGCGACGGTTTTAAACCGCTCCGTATGAATCTGCTTGATAAATGCCGCAACCAACGGCCCGCTGGCTCCCACAAACATACCCGCGAAGGTCGTCAGAATCGCGGCAAAAAAAACGCCACGCTGACCCAAAGCCAACTTCGGCAATTTTGGTCCCCAACATAAATACAACACAAAACAGGCGATAGACAGCTGCAGAATGTACGCAGGCAGCTGCACTAGAAACAGGCCGGCCAGCGTCGCACCGAGGATCGCCCCAGGTAAAAAGACCGTGATCACGGGCCAATCGATGTGCCGATGCATCATCACGGCACGGTTTACGTTTGATCCCAGCTGCACCACCCCGTGCACCGGTACGATCGCCAACGGCGGCAATACGACCGCCATCACCGCCAGCAGCATCACGCCTCCCCCTGCACCCAGCGCGGCAGTGAGCAGGGAAGTAACGGCGGAACAGAGCACTAAAAGCAGGGCTACCGGGAGCGAGATCGCCTCCGGAAGCCAGGGCAAAGGCTCAACCATGGGGAGCCCCGGTTTGCGATTTCAATACCCGCTCCCGATATTCTCCGGGTGAGACACCGGACCAATTCCGGAAAGCTTTGGCGAAGTTGCTTGCATCGCTGTAGCCCAGCTCCTCAGCCAACACTTCGAGACTGTCTGCAGAAGATTCGAGCCGGGTCATCGCCCGACGAAACCGTTCAGCATCCTTGATGTGTTGAAACGACGTTCCGGCATCGTGTAACCGGCGTTTGAGCGTGCGTGCCGACATATTCAGAGATTCCGCCACAGACTCCAGCGTCATGGGTTTGCCCAGATTATCCCGAATAATGTGACGCACCACCCCGGCAATGGTATGCAAGGCATTCAGTCGTTCCAGTTCCAGCTCGCACGCCTCACGCGCGATGGCAGACAAATCAGCGCTGGCCTGGGGTAACGGCCGATCCATAAACGCGCGGGAAAACCGCAACTCATTCACAGGCTCATTAAAGCGCACATGCAGGCCCGGCGATAAGAACCGCTCAGGAATCTCGTGCGGAAAGTCAAACGCAAACAACATTTCTGTTTTTACCGACGCGTCCTGGGCAACATTGGCGATCCATCGACCGATGGTCTCGATACTGAACAAGGTTGACATAATATGAAACTGGGCGACTTGCGAGTGCGTCGAGCCGTCCAGAGGGTAGATGCGAAAGCAGGCATGATCGTCCCGCTCGACCAACTCAAACTCTTCCCCCCCACCGGACCGAATGCGGATGTATTGCTCGATCAGGCGTGCTGCCTCCCACAGGGTGCTTGCGGACTGCGCAGCATAGCCCAGTCCCCCATGCTTGGAGATTGTCAAACGTTTGCCATAAGCAATCGCCAAAAAGGGGTCATTCAGGGCTTTCTGTACATTGTGCACCGCGCGATCCATGGCTAAGTGCCCGATGCGTGCATCACGCTTCACCAGCACACTCACTGGCACGCCGGTATGCTCAAGAATTTGCTGGGGCGGAACACCACGCTCTGCGGCGTACTCTTGCAGGGCGACCAAATAATCCACTGACACCGGGAACTGCCCTTCTCCGAATATTTCCAAGCAATGATGCCTCTTGTGCGCCGCTGAGAGATATATTTTTACAGACGATCTGCTTTTTATGAGTCTGGCAAAATAGCATGCCTGATCCATTGGCCCGATTCAACCATGCCTTTGTCACCTTCGCACCTGTTTTCTTTGTCTCCGATGCGCGACGATGGAACCATACAACAATAACAGATGCCGACACAAACAGGAGGGGATATGACCAGCCTCACACAACCCGTAGAAGTGAAACCCAGAAAGATGACGTTTGCCTTCGAAACCGTAGACGAGCGGTACTGGTACAAAGGCAATCCCATCATCACCGCGTATTTCACCGCACTGTCTGCCACCTTCCCTCCGGGAGAGAAGGAGTTCATCGAATCCGTCCGCACCTATCAACCGCAGATCACTGACCCGGATTTAAAGCAGGCCGTTCGAGGATTTATTGGGCAGGAAGCGCACCACAGCAAACAACACCAGACGCTGAATCAACATTTTGACCGCCTCGGCCTGCACGCAACTCGGCTGGAAAGGCATCTGGAACGCCACATACAGAAACAGCGACAACGTTTCTCACCGGCCGTGCTGCTGGCAGCCACGGTGGGCATGGAGCATATCACGGCTATACTGGCCGACCATGTACTCCGACACCCGGAACTCCTGACCCCCGCACCTGCACCACTGGCGGAGCTGTTACGCTGGCATGCGGTCGAAGAGGTAGAGCACAAATCTGTCGCCTTTGAGGTGTACCAACGCTGTGTTGGGGATCAAAAGCTTCTGCATCGCGTGATGCGCCTGCAGACAAGCGAATTTTTGATTCGAACGGCGTGCTACACGTGGGCCATACTGTTCTGGAATCGCACCGTGCCATCACTCAAGCACATCGCCGAGGCACACCAGTTTTTTTGGGGCAAAGAGGGATTCTACCGCAAGAATTTCGGCCCCTGGCGCAAGTATTTCAAGCGCGGTTTTCACCCTTGGCAGGAAAACAATCAGGACTTGATTGATGCATGGAAGCGAACATTGGCTGAGGCATAGTCAAGGTTCAGGTTGGGAAAGATATTTTTGATCCAACGCTTTATCCAGGGCGTCAGCTTCACGCTGAGGCACGCCCTCAATAGCGCGATAGGCTGAAGCATCCGCGGCCCAACCTGGGAGTACCAACCGCACAGAGTCCAGAATTGGGTTCATGTGCGGATCAACGTAGGTAGACATGAATGGTACCAGCTCGACGTTATCAGCAGGCAGCGCTTCAAAAGACAGGGTTATATAGTGCGAAGCGTCGAGCTGATGCGAAAGATTTAACTCAAAACGTTTCCCTTGGGACACCGAATATCTGAGCCAGGTACGATCATTTACGTCTACCGGTCGAATTGAGTCAATATAAGGCAGGACCAGCGCAAACTCCGGATGCTCGTTATACGAAATTTCCTTGAGATGATCCGCGTTAATCTGCAACAAGCGCTCCCTTAACTCAACCGCAAAATCCAGCGGCGAAGGCAGCGCTTTCTGGGCCGAATTTACCCGAATACTCATCATCACTGAGCCGAGATTTTTGGAAAAAAAACCGTCCGATCTAAAATCCCACCAACGCCGCATAAGCACCTTACCTGCAGGATCAGATGCCTCCAACTGATTAAGATTCACCTGCTCAACCAAGTCTTCGGCCGGCATATCTTTGCTGAAGTTTTCTGGCATGTGGAATTCAAGTGCAGCGCCGGAGGAAAAATACACCGTACGAGGATACCACTCAGCATCTTTAGGGGCGCCAGACATGGCGCAAGTGCTCAGAGCATTCCCCAACAGTACGCAATAGACACTGATTAAGGTCGGTCGATTCCTATTATTCATGCAGTGTCGTTGGTGCAGCCAGGTATTTCTGGTCAAGCTGACGATCCAACACTTTTAAGTCATCTCGCAATTTTTCTTTTAATTGCGAGTTAACCTTTAGGGCATTTTGAGCAAAAATTTGTGTGGAATGATCTAGGCGAATCAGACTAAGAATTTTTTCCGCCAGAGGGTCTGCATACTTTGATTTAAACGGCACCAATTCCACATCGTCTGAAGGCAAAGCCTCGAATGTCACTGTGACGTAGTGATTAGCATCGAGCTGGATAGAGTAATTTTCCTCGAATCTTTTTCCTTGAGATAGGGGATACCTGATCCACACCAAACTTTTTAATTCGGCAAACAAGAAATGCTGGATGTAAGGGATTATGATACCAAAATCGCTAAACTCGTCATGAGGTACTTGATCATTGTGTTCGGAATGTAACTGCAACATTCTTTCTCTCAGCTCAATCGCAAACTCCTCGCCTTCGAATAAATTTCTTTCCGACGCATTAACTCGCAGACTCATCATAAGAGAGCCAATATCTCTCGAAAAAAAACTGTCTGTTTTAAAATCCCACCAACGCCGCATAAGCACCTTACCTGCAGGATCAGATGCCTCCAACTGATTAAGATCCACATGGTCAATCAAGTCTTCGGCCGGCATATCTTTGCTGAAGTTTTCTGGCATGTGGAATTCAAGTGCAGCGCCGGAGGAAAAATGCACCGTACGAGGATACCACTCGGCATCTTTAGGAGCGCCAGACATGGCGAACGCTTTAATCAAACCACTCAACATAAAAATTACCCACACTTTGGTTAAACGGTGTATCTGCATCACTTCAAATAATTCTCTATCCGTTTGATCGTGATTCGTGCAGTGCTATCCACCGCATGAAAGCCTTTTTGAAGCGTATTTCGTCCCTTGCCGTTCCCACTTTCCATTTTCCGCTCCCAATCCTCAAGATTTTTATGCATCATCGTATGCGGACTCTGCTGAACAGAGCCATTCATCACATGCGGCGAGTAAACGGCTGATCCCAAAAATTTCCAAGGGTTTACTGTATTCAACCCGACGATATTGTAAACAAGATCATAGTCATGACCACGTGTGGCCACCGTTTTAATTCCAGCCCGATCCAAAAGCACCTTAGAACGCAGGTTATTGTTGCCGTTCCCGTGAAACGCCACACTGTGGTTATCGAGTATTTTTCCCTTGTCGGATCGGAAAACGCCATTGAATCCGCCCAGAATGGCCCAGCTGCTATTGTTGTTCAACGTATAACGAACGGCCTCAGCAAAGATGATTCCGCCCTGGCTATGGGCCACCCATTTCACTTCCTGATTGGCAAGTTTGGCGGTTTGCAACGTTTTCGCAAATTGTTTGGTCACATCGGTGGTAAAGCCCATTTTATCTTGCGCGGATTCCCACGTATCTTTCCAACCCGGGCCATCACTGGGATTGTGGTACAGTGTAAACTCATTCACTACGTCGCTCTTGCCGTACTCAAAGTCCAAATGTTCTCCCATCAACCACTGCGCTTTTTGCAGATTATTAGACTGGCCGTTGACCGCTGCAAAACTGGTCCGTACTTCAGTCACTTTCCCGGTCACTCGCCAGTTTCCCTGAGCATTCCGCTTCACGTGATACAGGGCAGGTTTTTCCTGTCGATTGAGACCAAATTGAATATTTTCTTTGAGCTCAATGTTATAAACAAGAATTTGCCCGCTAATGATTCTGTATTGAATAACATGAGATGCGGAATTTTTTAGCATCCACGTATCAACAGAACCTTTTTTGACCAGTCCATTTTGCGGCCTGGGTTGGGCGCGAAGTCGGTCTAACTCACTTGTCAGGCCTCCAAAGTAGATTGAGCCCATCGACTGCTGTAATACATAGGCGGCGTACCCCGTCAAAAAAACATAATATCCGCTGTATTGTGATGAACCTTTTAACGATGTGGGTTCATACAAAACCGGCGGCCGCGCATTCAATTGCGCAACCTCTTGAGGGGAGACCTGAATACTCGCTGTGGTAAAGGTAAGTTGATTTAACTTGTGCAGTTCTTTTGCATCCATAAAGCGCTCGCAATATCCGTATATATTGACACCAACGTATTCTGCGCCAAAAGCCCGAAAAAACCCTCAAATAAATTGTGCATGTACAAAATATGTGGCACGGGTAACATTTATTCAATCTCGCAAAAATACGGATTTTTTCTTTTATTACAGCCACATAACCTATATTTTAACTCGTTTTTACCCCTTTTAGTCTGTCTTTTTTAGTACATTTGTATCACTTTATATGCGTGACCAAGACGTCACCATTCAGACGTCTTTAAAACAAAGACAACAAAGCAAAGGACAGGCTTATGCAGTACCCATCTCGTCAGACTCATGCATCCCGACCATTTCACCACACCCTGCGTGCACTTACTTTGGGCCTGCTGGCCGCCTCAGTGAGCCTCGCAGGTAACGCTGCACTCCATGATCAGCAACCCTATACCGTGGAAGCCAATGCCAACGGTTTTATTGTTGATGGTGAGTACAAACTGCTGCGCGGCGGATCACTGCAATGGTTTCGACTCCCCCCGGAGGCCTGGCGCGACCGGCTGGCCAAGTTCAAGGCCGCCGGATTCAACACGATTGATCTCTACGTGCCCTGGAATGTCATTGAGCCTGAGGAGGGGCAGTTCAATTTCACTCAGCCGAATCTCGGGGAGTTTTTGGCACTGGCACAGGACTACGGTTTGTATGTGTACTTCCGCCCTGGCCCTTACATCACGAACGAAATGGACGGCGGCGGTGTCCCCGGTTGGTTGATGACGAAAACCACCAAAAAATCCACGCAGGCGGATGGCAAGGTGAATCTTCGAACAGACGATCCGGATTACCTTTTTTACGTCAAGCGCTTCCTGAGCAAGCTCAACACACACATCAAACCGTTCCTGGCCAGCCAGGGAGGCCCGATTGTGTTGTACTCCCTTGAAAATGAGTACAACTGGTTCGAGACGTTTCATGAAGTAGACAAACTATTCTGGTTCGAGGGTGGCCCGGAGCGAAACCCGCTCGCCAAATTCCCGACTGCCAGTTATTTTACCGCACTGCGAGACCAGCTCTGGGCAGATGGCATTGATGTGCCGTTAACAACCTGCCCGGGTGACGGCAAAGCTTCCGCCACAGGCGATGTGGCAGGCATTATTCCCATGCCGAATGTGTACAACGGCCTGGGCGGTGAGCATCCGGAAAAAGTGGTCTGGGACTTGTTGTCTGACATGCACAACCCCCACCGCCATGAGGGGAACTACGTTAACTTTCCGACCGGCACCACCGAAACGGACCGGGACCCCGCACGCATCAAGCGGATGATGATGGGTGGCATGGATGGCACCTTTGCCTTCAACGTCGTTGGTATGCATCAAGAAGGCTATTTGAACTCCGTGGTGTTGGACGTCAACGGCGACACCTTTAACAAAGTGTTCGACTTTTCCAAACTGGAAAATATTCTTACCGGTTACCTGTCACCCACGGTGGGCTACTTCCACAACGTCATCGATTACAATGGCGCGATCAGCCCGTCAGGCTTACTGCGGGATAAATTTTACGATTTTCGTCGGGACAATCTCTTCTTTGATGCCGTAGAGCCCTGGTTTGCCCCGGCAGGAAAAGCCATACGTTCTGGCAAGGTGGCGAATGCCGACAACAGGCTCACGATCGAGAACCCGAACCTTGGTGCGCAGGAAGGCAAAGATCGAGTGCACTATTGGCAAGACGCCGGTAATGGCACGCGCTTTATCAGTCTCGTTAATGGCTCTGGGGAAACGCAATCCATTGAAGTACAGGGCATTCGCCTGGAAGACCTGTCATTTCCGCGTTACACCTCACTGACCGTCCCGGTGCTGGGCGACCAAGGCCCAGGCCAGTTTGGTGACACCGACACCACCAGTGCCACCATTTTGACCACCGGATTGCCTTTAGACGCCATCGGGCAGTTGGTCTACACCACGAGCGAACTCGTCGCTCTTCGACAATTCAATGGCGAAACCCTGCTGATGGTCCAAGGGCCCGAGGGGGCTGAAGGGGAGCTACAGCTGGACCTGAATGGACGAGGCTACGACGTTTTATCTCAGGGTAGCCACTTCCAGATTTACCCGGACGCCGCGGACCGGCTCACCCTCACCTATCGTTATGGCGCTCCGGAAGAGCTGCGTATTCAACACGCCAACGGCGAGATCCTGCGGGTTGTGACCGTGGACAGTGCGCTGGCCGCACGCTCCTGGTTTCACTCCAGCAACGGCGTGGATGTGGTTCTGGTGGGTGCAGACTACGTCGATGAAAGCAGCTGGCAGCTGAGCGGACAATCGCTGCACGTCGACGCGGCGACGGAACAGTCCACCACCCGCCTCTGGCTGCTCAGTAGTGAGCCAGTATCGCTTTCATCCGAATGGCAGGTGTCACGTCAATCAACGCAAACGGGAGCGGGAGCGGGAGCGCCACACTGGACGGCGTATCATCAATCAACACCGATAGCACTGCCGGCGCTTGCACCGGAACTGCTCTCCGAAGGCTACGTGCGCAGTGACGTAACAGACGCCCTGCCCCATGCAGACACCAGCACATGGCAGCACTGGCAGGGTCAGCCCCAATCACTCGAATCCAACGACATTCTCCGGGGTCATGCCTGGTACCGCGCGGAACTGGAATTGACCGGGTGGAACTGGCTGCCGCTCTGGGAGCCCACTGACCTGTGGGTGGAGCACGCAAGCGACATCGTCGGAATTTATGTGAACGGAACGTACCTGACCACCCTCGCCCCGATGGGTACGGAAATCGACGGAAACCTGGCAAATGCCACGTACCAATTCCCGGACTTGCGCCCCTACCTGAAGAAAGGCAAGAACGTGATTGCCTTCCGCACGGAAATCTGGGGTCACGGCAGCTTTATGTTCCCCCGAGGTACGTTGATGGGCACCCAGGCACGCATGCCTGCGGTGGGCTTCGACTCAGAAAAAGGCCTGTTCGGCCAGGCAAAAGTGGGCTGGCGAGAGCTCAAAAACTGGTCCGTTGTGCCCGGATTAACGGGTGAGCGCTTCGACTATGCGACGACCGAAAATCTGACAGAGTGGCAGAGCGCTCAAGCCCCTTCCCAGCTCGGAAAAGGCGATGTGCTCTGGTATCGCACCAATTTCGATGCGGCTGACCTGCCCAACCCGGCTGACGTACTCGCGCCCATCGCGTTGGAATTGACGGGCAAAAATGCCAAAGCCACCATTTATCTGAATGGGCGCTTGATTGGCCGGTGGCTGAGCGATGACACCTGGCTCTCCCGCGGATTCTGGGGGCGCGCAAAACGCGACATGTGGATGAACACCAACCCGGATCACTTCCCGATTGCTCGCGAGATGCTGAGACCCACGGGCCAAGCCAACCAACTGGCCATTGTGTTTGAAGACACGTCAGGTCACAAGGATGCGCGAGGAGGAGAAATCCACAGTCTCAAACTGGTTCCCGCGCAGGAGAACAATCTAGCGCCACGGGTGATGCAACCGCTTACCATTTCCGGCCAATGGCAATGAATTAGACGTCGCCAGCGGTAAATTTGACGCCGGTCATCTCAACACGCGATGGCCGGCACCTTCATCTTCACAGCACTCGGTTTATCAACTACAGTTTCTGACTCAACTCCGGGAGGAAACATGACGACCGAGATTCTGGCGGTACTCGCCATACTCATCACCACTATTGGTCTTTTCATCTGGGACAAGATTCGGATGGATCTGGTGGCCTTCATGGTGATCACCGTATTGGCCGTGTCCGGTCTGGTCACCCCGGCCGAGGCAGTGTCGGGATTCGGGAACACCCTGGTAGTGATGATTGCCGCGCTGTTTGTGGTAGGCGAAGGACTTTTTCGCACCGGCGTAGCGGCACAGGCGGGCAACTTTCTGTTAAAGGTGGGCGGTGCTAATGAAACCCGCCTACTGTTTCTCATGCTTGCCATGGTCGCAGGCATGTCCGCGTTTATGAGTTCGACCGGCGCGGTGGCATTGTTTATTCCCATCGTCCTCACACTGGCGCGCAAAGCCAATTTGAGCCCCTCTCGACTCATGATGCCACTGGCGTTTGGTTCGCTGATGGGGGGCATGTTGACCCTGATCGGTACGCCGCCCAATATGGTGGTCGCCAACTTGATGAAACAGGCTGGTTTGCCACCGTTTCAGTTTTTTGATTTCACCCCCATCGGTCTTTCCATTTTTGCTGTCGGCAGCCTCTATCTCGTATTTGTGGCGCGTTACTTCCTGCCAAAACAGGAAGCGCAGTCACAGACCAACAAACTGATCCACCTCTCCGACATGGCCCAGCGCTACCAGGTTCATGACCAGCTCCATCGTTTGGTCACCCTGCCCAACAGTTCGTTGCTGGGCAAAACTGTATCGGAAGCGGCCCTTCGCACCGAATTTGAAGTCACCGTTTTCGGCATTAAACGCCATGGTCGCTTTGTTTCGACACTCATGCCCGTGTTATCAGAAACCCGCATATACCACCGCGATCACTTATTGGTGTACGGCGCTCCGTCTGCCATTGATCGACTGTGCAGTGCTGCCGGGTTGATTCGCGAAGGCTTCCCGCACGGTGAGCTAAACCGGGTACAGCAGGAGTTTGGCGCCGCCGAGATACTCATGCGCCGAAGTTCACCCATGATCGGCAAAACACTCAAGGAAGCCCGGTTTCGCGACCGTATCGGGCTGAGCGTCATCGGCATACGGCGTAACAATGCCCCTATGGCGGCGGACTTCCAGAACACGCGCTTGGAGTACGGTGACAGCCTCCTGGTGGTCGGAGGTTGGCAGAGCATTGAAGAACTGAATCAAAACCCGGAGTTTGTGGTTTTGGAAACCCCGCTGGAAATGCAGGATGCGCCCAGCCACGGTCAAAAAGCCCCCTGGGCTCTGGCCATTGTGCTCAGTATGCTCGTTCTGATGGTATCGGGCATAACGTCCACTCTGGCGGCCTGTTTAATCGCTGCCATGGCCATGATACTCACCGGCTGCGTGAAGCTTCAGGAAGCCTACCGCTCCATCAACGTCGCCAGCTTGATGCTGATCGCCGGCATGCTGCCTCTGGCGAAAGCCATGGAAAAAAGTGGCGCGCTGGAACTTTTTGTCGATGGGCTGTCTACACTGGCCGCAGGCGAAAGTCCCCGCGTCGTTTTGGGTGGCTTTTTTATCCTCACGTCCCTGCTCAGCCAGTTTATCTCAAACACGGCCACGACGGTTTTACTTTCCCCGGTAGCCATTGCCTCTGCGCAAGCGCTCGGTATCGCGCCAGCGCCTATTTTGATGACCGTGGCCCTGGCGGCATCTACCGCTTTTTCCACGCCCATTGCATCCCCTGTGAATACGCTGGTTATCGCTCCCGGGAACTATCGGTTCATTGATTTCGTCAAAGTCGGCGTACCACTGCAACTCCTGACGATGGTGTTAATTCTCTGGTTGACGCCTTATTTCTTTCCGTTTTGATTGAATGGTAAGCAATGGGATGGAGCTTTAATCATCGAGTGTTGACGTTCTTGAAAAAAATCCGGCAATAAAAAACCTTACCAGGTAGCTTTAGAAAATCCTCTACAGCTTCCCTTATCGCGAAATCATCCAATCCGCTTCGGCAGACGTACTCTCTTGAAAGGTACCCGAGGAGTCTGCCATGGCGACGCACCCATTTCCCACCCCTGTTTTGCTGGTCATTGGAGCGAGCAGTGCCATTGGGAACGCGTACTGGATCCGCAAAACGCAGGAGCATCCAGACTGGCGGGTGGTTTTGATTTCCCGGGGAGCGCTCACGCAGGAGACCAACCATCACGTGACCTGTTTGCAGAGTGACTACTCTGCGGAGAGTATTCAACGGGTAAGTACGCACCTGAGCACCCTGTTGTCGAGGAATCCCGACTATCAACTCAGCGAAGTTTTGATCTGCAACGGCCTGTTGCACGAAGGGCCACGTCAACCAGAAAAGCGTTTGGCGGATTTCGACACGGCGGCATTCCAGAGCATACTCACCGCCTGCACCATAACGCCACTGCTGTGGATTCAGGCCCTGCGACCGCTCCTGAAGAAAAGCCGACAGTGCACGGTGGTGGTTTTCTCTGCGCGGGTGGGCAGTATTGAGGACAACCGGCTCGGCGGTTGGTACAGCTATCGGGCCAGTAAGGCCGCACTGAATATGCTGCTCAAAACAGCCAGTATCGAATTGCGACGGGAAGCGAAGGGGTGTCGCCTCATTGCGTATCACCCGGGCACGGTAAACAGTCCGCTTTCACGCCCATTTCAGAGAAATGTCCCCGCTCACAAACTCTTCACGCCGAACTATGCAGCGGAGCGACTCGACAAGGTGCTCCAATCCAATGGCCGCTCAGAGTTGCAGTACCTGGATTGGCAGGGGGAAGCCATTCCTTGGTGATTTCCCCGGAGGACGCCCATCAAGCAGGCGGGAAATGGGTACTGTTCAAACGAATTCCCTGGAAATTGTAGATTTCCACCGGTTTAGAGCAGGTGATAGATATTTGTCATAGCGTTTTCCGACACATCAACCCTCAATTAATTCCCAAAGAGGTACCACTACGCACTTTTATTGGGGTAATTTAGACTATAGTTACTGAACTCGCACAGGAAACCACCATGATCAATGCCTATGCCGCCCTTGAAGCGGGCGCGCCACTCACCCCCTATTCCTATGATCCCGGTCCGCTCAAGCCCGATGAGGTTGAGCTGGCCGTGAAATATTGCGGCGTTTGCCACAGTGACCTGAGCATCATTGATAATGAATGGGGCATCAGTAAGTTTCCGGTTGTACCGGGCCACGAAGTGGTCGGTGAAATCGTTGCGGTGGGGGATCAGGTCGCCACACTTCAGGCCGGGCAGATCGCAGGTCTTGGCTGGCATTCGGGCTATTGCAACCGCTGTGTGTCCTGCGGGTCAGGCGATCACAACCTGTGTCGTGCAGCACAACCCACCATCGTTCGCCACCACGGCGGATTCGCTGACAAGGTGCGTGCGAAAGCGAATTCGGTCGTGGTTATCCCGACGGGCATGGATCTGGCTTCTGCAGGGCCGCTTTTTTGTGGCGGGGTCACCGTGTTCAATCCCATTCTGGAGCTAAACATCAAACCGACAGATCAGGTGGCGGTCATTGGGATTGGCGGCCTGGGTCACCTGGCCTTGAAATTCCTGCGTGCCTGGGGATGCGAGGTGACGGCGTTTACGTCCAGTGAAGCAAAAAAACTGGAAGCGATGGAAATGGGCGCACATCACACGCTCGACTCCCGTGATGAGATGGCCATTCGCTCGGCCACCGGCCGATTCGATCTCGTGCTTTCCACAGTTGCAGTGTCTCTCGACTGGAATCAATACCTCAACACATTGAAGCCCCGTGGCAAACTGCATTTCGTTGGCGCAACCACCGAGCCATTGGGCGTCAATGTGTTCACTCTGATGGCCGCCCAGCGCAGCATCTCCAGCTCCACCGTGGGCAGCCCGGCCACCATTGCACGCATGCTGGAATTCGCCCTGCGCCATAAAATCACCCCGCAAGTCGAGGAATTCGCCATGGCGGATGTGAATGCGGCACTGGATCACTTACGTGCGGGCGAGGCGCGATATCGCGTGGTATTGGCAAATCCGCGGTAAGGCGCCAACCCACTAACCACTAACTCTGTAACGCCGGCTCACCCACGACCAGGTCGCGTTCTTCAGCCTGACCCACCCGGCGAACGCTGGCCTTTTGCCCGGCGGAGTTATTGGGATGAACGATCCCGGGCCAGCTCGTTTGGGTTTCGGTACCTGCCAGAATGTTGAGACAGCGGTTCATGCGCTTGAATATCGACTCTTGCACATAGGGAACGCCATGCTTCTCGCAGATCGCTTTCACTTCCGGTTGCGCCAGTTGATACTGCCGACAGGTCAAATCCGGAAACAGGTGATGTTCGATTTGATAGTTCAACCAGCCGTGGAGGAAGTCATTCACGTTGCCTCCCGTGGTGAAGTTGACCGAGCCCGCGACCTGATGCAAGTAAAACTCGGCGCGATTCTTCGCTGGCTCATCAAAATGATACACATCGCTACCGGCATGATTGGGCACAATGACCCAGAATGACCAGACATTGGAAATCACCTCTGCAATGACCAGTGTGATGAGCGCGTTCTCCCAGGCATCCACACCCAAAGGGAGAAAGATCGCGGGTAACACACCAAACCGGAACGCGGCATAGGGCAGCCAACTGTGCCGCACGACCAACCAGAAGCGTTTGTTCAGGGGAGACCAGAGTGCAACCGACCAAAAACCCGGCTGCGGCTCCCCTTTGGCTTTGCAGGCTTTGTTGATCAAGCAGTTTAAGGTGTTCGGCCCGTAATAGGTTGCTTTCCAGACCATTGTGCCCAGTAGGATGTAGAGTTTCTTGAAAAAGACAGGCACGCGCATGTCTCGAATCCAATAACTGTTGTGCTGAGGCACATCAGGATCGGCCACTTCCCCCAGATTGAAGTGATGCAGAATGTTGTGTTCGTAATGCCAGGCTTCGGGCAGCATCCAGTCAAACCAGTCGATGTATCGGCGCCAACCTTTGGCGTACACGATGCTTTTATACCGCTCGGGCGCAGCGGGCACCTGATCGTACCCCTTGTGGGAAATGTGATGAGACAGGATCGTCCAGCGCGCAAAACTGGCGATTGCCAGCGCCATGATGGACAACAGGTTGGGCGTCATCCAACAGGTGGCTAATCCTACGTAGAACATCGCCCGGGTAAACAGTTCAATTCGTTGAAAATGCTGAAGATCGTCTGGCCCGACTGAGGCTTTCAAGCGCTTGCGCAGTGCGCCGATGTCTTCGGCAAACACGTCTAAATCAATCACAAAAGGCGTGGCTTGCATGATGGTATCCCTGAATTTTAGTTCTTGTGTTTTTGTTGTGGTTTTATTGTGGCTTTGTTGTGTTTCTGCTGATTAGTTGCGGCGGGGATTCTACTGAATTGCGATCCGGCATAGTGTGAACTGGATGGAATCTCAAGCTTCCTGAACTATCGTACCTATCCAGATTCTGTATCAGCTCTTTCATTATTTCGATTGGTGAACACGGAACGTTCGTATAGGCTGTGTGCTGGCTGTTCATAAAACCATAAGAAAATTAACAAGGAACACTCCTCATGAAAAAATCGCTTCCACTGCTCGCCAGCGCTGTGCTCTGGTTTGGGCTCAGCGCCGCACAGGCGGCCACGCTCAAACTGGCCTATGATGCAGACCCCGTGTCGCTGGACCCCCACGAACAACTCTCAGGTGGCACCCTGCAATTGTCCCACATGACGTTTGACCCTCTGGTACGCTGGACTAAAGATCTCGGATTCGAACCGCGCCTGGCGGAACGCTGGGAACGTCTGAATGACACCACGGTGCGCTTCCATTTGCGCAAAGGGGTCAAGTTTCACAGTGGGAACACATTAACTGCGGAGGATGTTATCTGGACCTTCAATCGATTGCGGGAATCCCCGGACTTTAAAGGGATTTTCACGCCGTTTAAAGAAGCCGTTAAAGTGGATGAGCACACAGTAGATCTGATCACCAGTGAGCCCTTTCCATTGGTGCTGAACAACGCGACGTATATTTTCCCGATGGACAGCCAGTTCTACTCCGGCAACGATGAAAATGGAAAGCCCAAAGGCGATGTCGTGAAACATGGCAACTCCTTCGCCTCGCGGAACATTTCCGGCACGGGCCCGTACACCGTGACCTACCGCGAACAAGGGGTGAAAGTGGAGTTTACGCGCAACGCCAATTACTGGGATGCTGCCAGCAAAGGCAATGTGGATAAAATTATCATGACACCGATCAAGGAAGATCCGACCCGTGTCGCAGCACTCCTGTCCGGCGATGTGGACTTTATCGCACCGGTGCCACCCACCGACCTGAAGCGCATCGAAGACGCTGACAATACCACGTTGATCACGATGGGCGGAACCCGTGTCATCACCTTCCAAATGAATCAGGAACGACGCAAGGAATTCCAGGACCCGCGCGTGCGCCTGGCGATGGCTTATGCCATTAACCAGGAAGGCATAGTAAAGAAGATCATGAAAGGATTTGCCACCCCAGCCGCCCAGTTTTCACCCAAAGGCTACCTGGGCTACAACGAATCACTGGTACCTCGCTATGACGTCAACAAAGCAAAAGCGTTGATGAAAGAAGCGGGCTATGAGAAGGGATTTACCATCACCATGATGGCTCCGAATAACCGGTATGTGAATGATGATAAAATCGCTCAGACTGTGGCGTCCATGCTGGCGAAAATCAATATCAACGTAGACCTGAAAACCATGCCGAAGGCACAGTATTGGCCGGAATTTGATGCCCGTGCCGCCGACGTCATGATGATTGGCTGGCACGCGGATACGGAAGATTCCAACAATTTCTACGAGTTTCTGGCGATGTGCCCCAACAAGGAAACCGGCGCAGGCCAATACAACAGCGGCAATTACTGCAACAAGGAAGTCGATGCCCTCGTTGCGGAAGCAAACAGAGAAACCGATCGGAACAAACGCGCTCAGATCATGCAGAAGATCGAAAAGATCATTTATGACGAAGCCGGTTTCATTCCGCTTCACTGGCAGAATCTGGCATGGGCAACCTCACGAAAAGTGGATGCCAAACCGATTCTGAATGTGATGAATTTCCCTTATCTCGGCGATCTTGTGGTCAAATAACGGCCCACTCGCTCTCCTGTTCACCGGGCTGGCGCTCGCTGGCCCGCACTGTTGACTCTGGCGGCTTTACTCGTTCATGTTTGCATTTCTGGTTCGCAGAATTCTTCAAGCCCTCATCGTGATGTTCGTCATCAGCATCATCAGTTTCTCCATTCAGGATAACCTGGGCGACCCGTTGAGAGAAATGCTGGGCCAATCCGTTTCGGAAGAGGAACGTCAGGCCTTGAGAGAACAAATGGGCCTGAACGATCCGTTCATCACCCAATACCTCCGATTTGCGGGCAATGCCATTCAAGGCGATTTGGGCACCTCGTATTTCTTTAAAGAGCCTGCGCTGGAGGTTATTCTCAAAAAGTTACCGGCGACGCTGGAACTGGTGTTCGGTGCCAGCATCCTGATTATCCTGCTTTCCATTCCCCTCGGCGTGTATGCCGCCATTCGCCCCAACAGCCTCTTGACAAAATGCATCATGGGGCTGAGTATCCTGGGCATCTCCGTCCCGGTGTTTTTGACCGCCATCGGCCTGATCTACCTCTTCTCCATCGAGTTGGGCTGGATGCCCTCTTACGGTCGCGGTGAAACGGTGCTGATCGGCGGAATCTGGGAGTCTGGTCTGTTTACACGAGACGGTTTGATTCATCTCGTTTTGCCCTGCGTTTCGCTGGCTTCCATCATGTTACCGCTGTTTATTCGGCTCATTCGCGCAGAAATGATGGAAGTGCTCCAGTCAGAGTACGTAAAATTTGCCTGGGCCAAAGGACTGCAGCCCGGGCGTATCTACTTCCTGCATGCGCTGAAAAACACGATGCTGCCGGTGATTACCGTCGGGGGCGTACAAATCGGCACGATGGTCGCCTACACCATTCTTACCGAAACTGTGTTCCAGTGGCCGGGAATGGGCTTTCTCTTTCTGGAAGCGGTGAATCGTGTGGATACGCCTTTGATCGTCGCGTATCTGATTGTTGTGGGTGCGATTTTCGTGGTCACCAATACGATCGTAGACATTATCTACGGCCTCGTTAATCCAACGGTAAAGCTTACCGGCAAAGGGGTGTAGAAAGCGTCATGAACAATACAAACTCCTCCATCATCAACGCACCCGTTCCCACCCTGCTTCAGCGCTTTCTAGCCTCCCACTTCTGGCACAGCTTCAAACGCGACCGGGTGGCCATGGTCAGCGTCAGTATCTTCCTGGTCATTGTGCTCGCCAGCCTGATGTCACCGATCATTGCTCCGTTTGATCCTTATGATCCGGCACAAATCGACATCATGGATTCTGAAATACCACCGCGATGGCAGGCGGAAGGCGATGAACGCTTCTGGCTCGGAACCGATGCTCAGGGGCGAGATCTCTGGTCCACTATTTTGTACGGCACACGCGTCTCGCTCACCATTGGTGTTTGCGCCGTACTGTTACAGGCCTTTCTCGGCATCGTGCTCGGGCTGACGGCAGGCTATTTTGGGGGGCGCATTGATGGCTTTCTGATGCGTCTGGCCGACATTCAGCTGTCGTTTTCCACAATGATGGTGGCAATTATTGCGCTGGCGGTGTTTCAAGCCGCCTTTGGCACAGCGCTGTATCAGGATCTTGCGCTCCTGATGCTGATTCTGGTGATCGGCATTGCAGAGTGGCCTCAGTACGCACGAACGGTGCGCGCCTCCGTACTGGCAGAAAAGCGCAAAGAGTATGTGGATGCCGCGCGGGTCATCGGTTTTGGTCCGCTTCGCATCATGTTTCGGCACATTCTCCCGAACACGTTATCCCCCGTGCTGGTGATCTCAACCGTACAGATTGCCAACGCGATCATTTCTGAAGCGGCGCTCTCTTTCCTTGGACTGGGCATGCCGGTGTCACAACCTTCGCTGGGTTCGTTGATTTCCAGCGGCTTCGAATTTATTTTCTCGGGGTCCTGGTGGATCACGGTGATTCCGGGCGTAGTACTCATTGTGCTCGTCCTCGTCGTCAACCTCCTGGGAGACTGGTTACGTGATGTACTTAATCCGAGACTGTATAAAAACTAATTTTTTCATCGCAGCAACGACAGTAGACAATCCTCATGGCACTTCTTGAAGTCAACGATCTGGTAGTCAAATTTGCGCTCCGCCAGGGCACGGTCACCGCGTTGAATCGCATCAGCTTTTCGCTGAACCGCGGAGAACGGCTGGGGATTGTCGGCGAATCCGGGGCGGGAAAATCCGTCGCGGCCTTTTCCATCCTGAATCTGATCAGCCGGCCCGGCTTCATTGAGCGCGGCGAAATCCTTTTCGACAACCAGAACCTCATCACCCTGAGCCAGCGCGATCTCAGGTCCATTCGCGGAAATCGCATCAGCATGATTTTCCAGGACCCGATGATGACACTGAATCCGGTAATGACAGTAGGCGAACAAATGCGGGAGTGCCTGCAAACGCACACCCGGCTATCACGCAGCCAGATTGAAGCGGTGTGTATCGAGAAACTCAGACAGGTTCAGATTCCTTCCCCGGAAACACGCATCCACCAATACCCGCATGAACTGTCTGGTGGCATGAAGCAACGGATCATTATTGCCATTGCTCTGCTGCTCAATCCGGACATTATCATCGCCGACGAGCCCACAACGGCGCTGGATGTCACCATCCAGGCGGAAATTATGGCGTTGCTTCTTCAGCTGTGTGAAGAGCAGAACCTGGCGTTAATTCTGATCACGCATGATCTGGGGGTGGTATCGCAGATCACCCAGCGCACCCTGGTGATGTATGCCGGGCGAATCATTGAAGCGGGGCCCACCAAAGAGATCATCAATGACGCCCAACACCCCTATACGCAAGGCCTGATTAACGCATTGCCAGAGCAAACACTGCCGGGTCAGCGACTCAACCAGATTCCGGGCAGTATGCCATCGTTGGAAAGCGTCCCTTCCGGTTGTGCGTTTAACCCGCGTTGCTCGTACGTACAGGATCGTTGTTTAACTCAGGTTCCCCCCTTTGTGCAGTCCGGCGGGTGCCAGGTTGCCTGCCACATGGTGGCCGGATTGGTACATACCCATGAAGACGAGGAGGCACAGGTATGAGCCCCGCACCAGAGACCGAACCCGGCAACCTGCATGCCCAGGATACCCTGCTCTATGTGCCGCCGAAAACGCCGAATCTGACTCAGGATACGCCAGCCCTGGTGGCCGCCCGGGACATTCGCATGCAATTCCCATTGAATGATCACTTTTTAGACCAGCTCACCCTCCAGAACGGGCGACTGGTGCGGAAACGGGACTACGTCCATGCCGTCAACGGGGTGACCTTCGAAGTAAAAAAAGGCGAAGCACTGTGTGTCGTGGGTGAGTCCGGTTGCGGTAAATCGACCATTGCGCGCATGGTCATGAGCTTGCTGCCTCTGTCCGGCGGCACTATTCATTATCAGGGGCAACGAATCGATCAGCTGTCCGCCAGGCAGCTCAAGCCTTACCGAAAAAAAATGCAGATGATCTTTCAGAATCCCTATGCTTCCCTGAATCCAAGAATGACCATCGCGCAGACCCTGGCAGAGCCCATTCGCTTTCACAATCCCACACTGACTGCCGCCGACGTCAAGGACAAAATTGCAGAGGTGATGGCATCCGTAGGTGTCGATGAGGCGTGGGGGAAGCGATACCCGCATGAGTTTTCCGGCGGACAACGGCAGCGCATCAGCATCGCGCGAGCGCTGGCAGTGGACCCGGAGTTCATTGTCGCGGACGAACCCATTTCCGCACTGGACGTATCAATACAGGCACAGGTGCTCAACCTGATGATGGAAGCACAGGCGCAGCGCAATCTCACCTACCTGTTCATCACGCATGATCTCTCGGTGGTGGAGCACTTTGGCACCCGCGTGGCCGTGATGTACCTGGGTACACTGTGTGAACTCGCCGACACCGCTACGCTGTTTGAACGCCCCAGACACCCGTACACCCGGGCGCTGTTAAGCGCTATCCCTAAACTGCGGGATGACCGGCCAAACCACATCAAACTGCATGGGGAAGTTCCGACACCGGTTAATCTCCCCTCTGGGTGTGTATTCCACGGGCGCTGCCCCTACGCGGATGAGCGTTGCAGAACAGAAGTCCCGGCAATGCTGGACATCCGCTCAGGCCAGGGGGTCGCCTGTCACGGCGTTCAGGAGGATCGCATTCCCGAAGACTAAGGCCCTGCAAATCCACTATACTACTGTTTAACTGAACCAATTGATCCTTCGTGTGTGACCCGTTATGGAAATTCGATGGCTGGAAGACTTTATCGCACTCGCGCGCACCCGGCATTTTTCCCGCGCCGCAGATGAGCAAAACGTCACGCAACCCACGTTCAGTCGAAGAATCAAGATGCTGGAAGAAGAAATGGGGGTGACCCTCATTGACCGCAACACCTTGCCACTGTCGCTGACTCCTGCGGGAGAGATCTTTCTCAAAAGTGCCGCAGAAATCTCAGGGCTGCTGAAAGACACCAAATCTCGCTGCGCCTGTGCCCATAAGATACAGGAAAACACACTGAAATTTGCCACCAGCCAGACTTTGTATTTGTGCTTTTATCAAAGCTGGCTCAAGCCGCTCTGCGATACCCACAACGTGGACGTTGAGTTAAACCTGGACTCCACCGCCTGGAATGCCAAACAGTTTGTCGGTGCGTTACTCCAGAATCAGTGTGACGCCATGCTGTGCTATTGGCACCCGTCCATGGAGGACATGCGCCTGGCAGATGATACCGCCGCCACCCAGTATGTCACGCTGTGCCAGGAAGTGCTGGTGCCCGTCAGTGCTGCTGACAGTGCAGGGAAAGCGCAATATGTCCTTCCGGGGCGTTCCCAGGAACCCCTGCCATTTATCGATTTTCACGAGCAATCCCTGCTGCGCCCCGCCCTGCAGACCCTGATCGAAGCACACGCACAACAGTTGCACTTGCAGACCGTCAACCGAAACTTTCACTCCGTCAGTGTGAAGGCGATGGTGAAAGAAGGGTTCGGTATTGGCTGGATACCATGGCGGCTGGCGCAGGAAAGCCTTGAATACGGCAAACTCTGCCTGGCAGGCGACTCAGAATGGACCTTGCCAATCGAGGTCCGCCTGTACTGGTCCAGAGAAAATACAAATCCGAACCTGCACAAACTTAAAGAGATCCTGTCGGAGCGAAGTGCGCTGCCGGCAGGCACCGTCAAGACCGTGCCAAACACAGATCAAAACAACATCCTGCCACATCCCACAATACACAACCGATAGCTTGAGCCCCTATTCACCATCAATGGCCTTCCGTCGCTGCTCATCGACATCTTTCAGCGTTTTCTCTATTTCCTTCGCCTGCTCCAGCAGTTTTCGCTGCTGCATCATTAACACATCCTCCTGCGTTTTTTTGGCTTCCTGTTGAGTGGATTCTGTGGATGATTTTCCACAGCCCACCAATGCCACCATCGCAAATAAGGCCAGACAATGTAATCGGTTCATAACGCTCGCTCACTCGGTAATAATTAAATCACTGCCGGTCACCCCGGCTCTCCTCAGTATAGATGCATCTGCTCAGGCGCGACTTACACTCTCTAACATTGACTATACAGTCAGAAAATAAAACGCCATTGTTGTTCATAATTTATTCAGTAGACTATTGTGTGAACCAGTTCTCATATTTTGAAATTCAGTCAGTTTTGGAGGTTTAGGAATGTTCATCACAAGGATTCTCGGTCGTCTGTTTGCCTGTTTCATTGCACTTATGGCCAGCGCCATGGCCATCGCCAACGAGTCCGGCCTTACGATCAAAGTGCAGAGTGAAGCATGGACCAATGCCACGGAATCCGACGGGCGCGGACTGTATTGGGACATTCTAAGGGAAGTCTATGAAGTCGATGGCGTGTCAGTTCACACCCAAACGTCGACGTACAAGCGATCCGTTGGCCTGGTACAGGACGGACTCATCGACATTATGGTGGGGGCCTACGCGGACGAAGTGAAAAACGTCGTCTACCCCAAACACCATTTCGATCTGGATTCCGTCGCAGCCCTGTCTCTGGCCTCCGCGACTTCCTCGGCGGAATGGACCGGATTATCCAGCCTGACCAACAAACATGTCGCCTATATGCGGGGCTATGAACTGGAAAAGTATCTGGATGAAGACTTCTACCGACATGAGTACTACTCGCGAGACAAAATTTTCCAGCTGATTCATGACGGAAAAATGGACTACTTCATTGATGCTGAGGCAGACATCCGATTTGCCCTGCAGGACAGAGGGTTGAAAGAAAAGCACTATCAGATTCAGCCGCTGAAACAACTTAAGCTCTACTTTGTTTTCTCCCCGACCGAAAAAGGCGCCATGCTCGCACAACAGTTTGACCAGCGATTTGCCAAGATGATAAACAACGGCCGATTAAAAGCACTGTACGAGAAACACCAGTGGGACTACGCAACAATGCAGGCATCCGTCACGCCATAATAAGGCGAGCTCTCTGAGACTCACTTTCGCACCCGAGCATACCAGCCGGGTGCGTCAATGATCTCCCCCGTTGTCTCACACAGCGGGGGATAGGCGATCGCCTTCTCATCGCAAAAACGAGCCACCTGTGGATGCGCCCACCGAAAGAAAACCTGCCGGAATACATCCTCTGGCAGTCGCCGGGAATCATACATACCCTTCGCCGCCCTCTGGCGCTGGGCTTCAGCGAGAATGATCGCGGCTGCCGCACTCACATTGAACGACTCAACCATTCCCATCATAGGAATCACAATGTGCGCATCTGCCGCCTGGGCCGCAGCGGCACTCACCCCTTGCTTTTCGTTCCCCAGGAGAATCACCGCGGGCACGGCATAATCCACCGAGCGAAAGTCGACCGCTTTTTCTGACATATGCGCGGCGTAAACGGCATGGCCCTGTGCTTTAAGCTGCGCCAGTGCGACTTCCATCGTGGCATGGTGGTGCACGTCCACCCATTGCTGACTGCCCAGTGCGGTGCCCCGGTAGGGGCGCTGATATTGATCGTCCCACACCATATGCACGTTCATCAGACCAAAAGCGTCCGCCGAACGCACCAATGCGGCAATATTTCGGGGCTTATGCATCTGGTCCGTCAACAACGCCAGATCCGGCTGGCGCTGATTCAGCGTGCGGATCAACTTGTCAAAGCGTTCCGGGGTCATAATGATGGACGTGGCAGGACCGGACTAGTCCGGTTTGACCGGCTTGGGAAATGACGTGACCGACGCGCTCTTACCCGATCCCGCCGCTTTTATCTTTGGCTGCCCGGTTTGCTCGACTTCATCGATTCGCACAATGGCAGTCATCGGGATAAACGTGCGCTTCACGCCGGCAAATTCAGATTTCAGTTTTTCTTCCCCGGGGTCCACGAGCAATTGGGAGCGTTCACCGAACAACAGCTCTTCCGCCTCAATGAAACCATACATGTCGCTCTGATAAATCCGGGCGGCGTAGATTTCGTAGACTTCTTCCTGGTTATAGTAAATGATTTTATAGACCTGTTTTGCAGCTTGAATGGACATGGATGGGGAACTTACCTTTCACAGAAATCGGAACAACGCATTTTGGGCGCGGGATAATAGCACACTTCTGCAGTAAACACCCCGTATCGCACAAATATCTGCCCAAAAACTAGGCGTTTTTCCCAGAACCCACTATAATGCGTGCCCATTTCCTGCCAGACCCGTAAGACAATTATGACCAAAAAGCTGTTTATCAAAACCCATGGCTGCCAGATGAACGAGTACGATTCCGCGCGAATCGCCGATCTTCTGAAGCTCAGCGAAAAAGTGGAACTCACTGACGCCGCTGAAGACGCCGACATTCTCCTGTTAAACACCTGTTCCATTCGAGAAAAAGCCCAGGAGAAAGTGTTTCATCAGCTGGGTCGCTGGAAGAAACTGAAAGATGCCCGTCCTGATCTCAAAATTGGTGTTGGCGGCTGTGTGGCAAGCCAGGAAGGCGAAGGCATTCGGGATCGCGCACCCTACGTCGATGTGATCTTTGGGCCACAAACCCTGCACCGTTTACCGGAAATGATTCGCGAATCCACCGTCAATGGCGTCAGCGTGGTGGATGTCAGTTTCCCGGAAATCGAAAAGTTTGACCGGCTGCCTGCACCGGGCGTCGACGGCCCCTCCGCGTTTGTTTCCATCATGGAAGGCTGCAGCAAATACTGCACATTCTGCGTGGTGCCGTACACGCGGGGAGAAGAAGTCAGCCGACCGTTCGATGACGTGATTGCCGAAGTAGTGCACCTGGCCTCTCAGGGCGTGCGGGAAGTCAACCTGCTGGGACAGAATGTGAATGCCTACCGTGGCGCAACCCACGATGGCGGCGAAGCCGACCTCGCAGAATTAATCAGCTACATCGCCGAAATTCAGGGCATCGACCGTATCCGTTTTACCACGTCGCACCCGGTTGAGTTCAGTGACGCCCTGATTGATGTTTACGCCCAGGTTCCGGAACTGGTCAGCCACTTGCATCTGCCCGTTCAGAGCGGCTCTGACCGCATACTCGCCCAGATGAAACGCGGCCATACCGCCCTGGAATACAAATCCAAAATTCGTCGATTGCGTAAACTGCGGCCCGACCTGTCCCTGTCGTCGGATTTTATTATCGGTTTCCCCGGGGAGACCGAGCAGGACTTTAATGCCACCATGAAACTGATTGAGGACATGGACTTCGACATGTCTTTCAGTTTCGTCTACAGCGCGCGACCAGGCACCCCGGCCTCGGACCTGCCGGACGACACAGACGAAGACACCAAAAAACAGCGTCTGGCGACATTGCAACATTACATCAACCAGAATGCGCAACGCTTCAGCCGGCAAATGGTCGGTACCACGCAGCGTATTCTGGTCACCGGCTATTCCAGAAAAGATCCCGGGCAGTATCAAGGCCGAACGGAAAACAATCGCGTGGTGAACTTTAACGTGGATGATCCCAATCTCATCGGTTTTTTCGTGGATGTCCGAATTTCAGAAGCGTTGCCCAACTCGCTCCGGGGCGAGCGAATTGATGGTGAAAAATACTGATGAGCCAGGACAAACAGGCACACCTCCCGTTCAAAACCACCCTCGAAGTCGAACCCTTTGACAGCCAGCGATTACTGGCGCTCTGCGGCCCCTGTGATGCGAACCTGAAACAGATTGAGCGCAGTCTGGCGGTACGCATCAGCTACCGGGGCAACCACTTTTCCCTGGTAGGCGAAGAGCACAATTGCCGGCTGAGTGCCGACCTGCTTCGCCACCTGTATCGCGAGACCGAAGCCGAGAACGACATTACTCCGGAGCTCGTGCACCTGTTCATCCGGGAAACCGGTGTGGACGGGGAAATCAGCAGCGGTGATGTGTCAAACGCCTACCACCCTGTACGCACCCCGAAGCTGCAGATCAAACCACGCGGCGGCAATCAAACCGGTTACGTCGAAGCGATCCGGAATCATGACATTAATTTCGGTATCGGGCCCGCCGGTACCGGTAAGACCTATCTGGCCGTAGCCTGTGCGGTTGAAGCACTGACCCGTGAAGATGTGCAACGCATTCTGCTGGTGCGACCCGCCGTGGAAGCAGGCGAAAAGCTGGGGTTTCTGCCCGGGGATCTGGCACAGAAAGTCGATCCGTACTTACGCCCCCTGTACGATGCGCTGTATGAAATGCTGGGGGTGGACCAGGTAGCCCGCCTGATCGAGCGGAATGTCATCGAAATTGCCCCCCTTGCCTTTATGCGTGGGCGCACATTGAACCGGTCATTCATTATTCTGGATGAAAGCCAGAATACCACCCGCGAACAGATGAAAATGTTTCTGACCCGAATCGGATTTGGTTCCACAGCAGTGATCACCGGAGACATCACACAGATAGATCTTGCCAAACACGAGCAATCCGGGCTGGTGCATGTAAAAACCGTGCTGAACGACGTGCCCGGAATCAGCTTCACGCACTTTACCGCCAAGGATGTGGTACGACACCCATTGGTTCAGCGCATTGTTGAAGCCTACGATCATCATGATGCCACCAACGCCAAAGACGCGAAACGCGAGAAAGGGTCGAGATAACGCTATGCCCTTACTGTTGGACCTCCAAGTCGCCACCGATGATTCGGGGTGCCCCACAGAAGCAGACCTGCGTCTGTGGGCAGAAACCGCATTGCAATCCTCCGACGACGAATGGGAAGTCACCGTACGCATCGTGGACGAAGCAGAAATCACGGAGCTAAATGCGACGTATCGACATAAGAACAAGCCAACCAATGTTCTGTCATTTCCATTTGAAGCACCCCCGGGAGTCGATATACACTTACTGGGCGACCTGATTGTCTGCGCCAGCGTGGTTGAGCAGGAAGCGCGCGACCAAGGAAAGGCTTCTTCCGCCCATTGGGCCCACATGATCATCCATGGCATGCTGCATTTGCAGGGCTATGATCATGTGGTTGACGACGAGGCCGAGGAAATGGAAAATCTGGAAATTCTGTTCTTACAACAGCTGGGTTTTCCGGACCCCTATCATCAATAGGAACTGCACACCACCATGAGTGAAGAGAGTTCGAGTAGCCAGAGTAACCGATCCTGGCTGGACCGACTGACGCAGGCATTCAGCAACGATGCCAAATCCCGTGACGACATCCTGAGTTTTCTCCGCGATGCAGAAAAGAACAGCATCATCGATGCCGAGTCTTTGAGCATCATGGAAAGCGCGATTCAAATGACTGAGATGCAGGTGCGCGAAGTCATGATCCCCCGCCCGCAGATGGTCACAATCAAAGCCAGTGACGATCCCGAAGATTATATGCAGAGCATCATTACCTCGGCTCACTCCCGGTTTCCGGTGATTGGGGATGACTCGGACGAAGTCATCGGCATTTTGCTGGCAAAAGATCTGCTTGACCTGATTCTCCGCAGCAAACTCACCCGGGATGCCGTCAAAGACCTGCTTCGCCCGGCGACCTTCGTTCCCGAAAGTAAACGATTGAATACCTTACTGGCGGAATTCCGAAATACCCGTAACCACATGGCCATTGTCATCGACGAATATGGCAATGTGAGCGGCTTGGTCACGATCGAGGATGTACTCGAACAAATCGTGGGAGAGATCGAAGACGAACACGACTTTGATGAAGAAACCATGATTAAACCTCAGTCAGAAAATGAGTTCGTGGTGAAAGCCATTACCCCCATCGAAGACTTCAATGAGTTTTTTGAAATGGCACTGGATGCGAGCGACTTCGATACCATTGGCGGCATCGTGCTGCGTGAATTTGGACGTGTACCGCATCGGGACGAACAAATTGAGTTTGCCGGTTTCAAAATTACGGTGTTGAACGCCGACAACCGATCCATTCGATTACTCAAATTCGAACAGGTGTAATGAGTCAGGCACCCCCTGAGGCGAATCGGCTGAATCTCTGCTTCCCCGCCCTGCTGGCATTGATCAGCGGCGCACTGCAGACACTCACTTACGCGCCTTTTGACGTCTGGCCATTGGGCTTGATTTCCGCCGGTCTTTTGTTCCTGATTCTGCTGTGCACACCACCGCGCCGGCTCTTGTGGGTGGGCTGGTGCTATGGCCTCGGTGTCTTCGGGAGCGGGGCTTCCTGGGTTTATGTCAGCATTCATGAATACGGCTACACTCCCGCACCACTTGCCGCACTGTTAACCTTTTTGTTTGTCGCTTTTTTAGCCGTGTTCTGTGTGCTTCAGGTCGCCCTGTTCCGCCGTTTCAGCCCGCTCTCCACGGTACCGGATAAAACAACGCCTTTTACCTGTACTGGCACGGCATTGCTGGTTTTTGTCGCCACCTGGGTGTTCACGGATTGGCTGCGTTCCTGGGTGCTGACCGGATTCCCCTGGTTATACCTCGGTTATGGCCACATCGACTCCCCGCTGGCGAACCTTGCACCCTTAGGTGGCGTTCACCTGGTCACCCTGACGGTTGTCCTCTCGGGTGGACTCCTCAGCCTCTATCTGCTGCCAGGCCGCAAGCGAAGTGCGCTCTGGGCCAGCACCGGGGTATTGTTGCTGGTGTGGAGCACGGCACCCCTTGTGCCACTCGAACGGTTCACGCAGCCAACCTCGGTACAACCGCTGAAAGTCGCTCTGGTGCAAGGGAATATTGACCAGCTCCTCAAGTGGGACCCAAGTTACCGAATGAAAAGTATCGAGATTTATGAGCGGCTCAGTGCGCCGCTCTGGTCATCGGTTGACGTTCTGCTCTGGCCGGAAACGGCCATTCCCTTTTTTCAGGACACTGCTGAATTCATTGTGGAAGATTTGTCCCGCAGAGCGACCGACACCCAGACCGCATTGATCACCGGCATTCCCTTTCGCAGACCGCCCGAGCAATCCGGTGAGCACCCGATCCTGCATAACAGCATCACCAGCCTGGGCAACGGCGGAGGCATCTACCATAAACAGAAGCTGGTCCCGTTCGGCGAGTACGTTCCGCTGCAGCAGATTCTTCGAGGTATCATTCGATTTCTCGACCTGCCGATGTCCGCCTTCCGGCCCGGCCCATCCGAACAGTCCGGGTTATCCGCTTCCGGTTATGTGGCGGCCCCGTTTATCTGCTACGAAATTGTTTATCCGGAGTTTGTTGCCGAGACGGCCAAGCGCAGCGATTTCCTGGTCACTATCAGCAACGATGCCTGGTTCGGGCATTCGATCGGTCCCTTGCAACATCTGCAGATTGCCCAGATGCGCTCACTCGAAACCGGCCGCTATACGCTTCGAGGCACCAACAATGGCGTCACCGCCATAATCAATGCACGTGGCCAGCTGGCGGCTCGCGCCGAGCAATTTCGGGAAGCGGTACTCACTGGCACACTGGTACCGATGCGCGGTACCACGCCCTTTATGCACCTCGGCTCCTACCCGGTGCTTGCCCTCTGCGTGCTGATACTGCTTTTCAGCGCCCACCTCCGCCGCCGGCAGAATTGCCAAACCCTGTAAAATTTGCGCACCCAGGTACGCAATTTTTCGGTAATTTCCTATGCTTACTGTAGGTCAATAAAAACTACAACACATGGCACCCACGCTTGCAGTAGAAACCGCGAATCTATGAACTTAGATGTGAATCACTATCCAGATCCCGTCATGATCGTTGATGGTTCTGGCATCATTCAGCACGCCAATGCGGCGGCTTGCCGCTTTACAGGCTACACCCAGGAAGAGCTGATCGGGCTGATGGTGGAAGCACTGGTTCCTCCCGCCCTGCGCGATGCGCACGGCCGCCATCGCCAGCACATGATGGCCGAGTACAGAAGCACCTCACACAAACGCTCCATGGCTCTTGCCATTTTTACCAAATCCGGCGAGGAGATTCCTGTGGAAATTTCCATTCGAACCCTGCCCCTGGACGGAGAGGATGTCGCCGTACTGGCGATACGGGAGGTCGGCGAACCAAAGCAAACAGAATACACACTCATGCTGGCCAACGGAGTCTTCAATCATTCGGCGGAAGCGATTCTGGTGACAGGTCCGGATCGGCGCATTCTGCGCGTCAATCCCGCTTTTGAGGCCATTACGCAATATCAGGAAAGCGAAGTACTGAACAGGCAACCGGATGAACTCATTAAGTCAGACCGACATTCGGACGAAGACTACCAACAGCTGTGGGAAGTACTCAGTAAGACGGACTTATGGAAAGGCGAGTTGTGTGATAAACGCAAAGATGGCAGCACCTTTTCGGCCCAGCACACGATTTCCGCGGTGCGGGATAGCACCGGGCAAATCACCCACTACATCGATCTGTTCCGTGACATCAGCGAAAAGAAACAACAGGAAGAATATATTCGCAATCTCGCGCACTACGACCAACTCACAGGCCTCCCCAATCGAGCACTGTTTATTGACCGCCTGAAGCAATCTATTTACCGCGCCCGTCGCAAGCATCAAAACATCGGTTTGATGTTCATCGATCTGGATCGTTTCAAGTACGTCAATGACACGCTGGGTCATGACGCCGGCGATGAATTATTAGCCAAAGTGGCGGAACGGTTGAACGAAACCGTGCGTGAACAAGACACCGTTTCCCGGCTTGGCGGTGATGAATTTACTATCATTCTGGAAGAACTGGCCGCCCCCGAAGACAGCGTACTGGTGGCAGACAAACTCATTCAACACTTGTGTCAACCGCTGGACATTAAAGGGCATGAGATGGTAGTGGGCGCCAGCGTCGGTATCAGCACGTTCCCATTGCACGGTGACGATCAGGACACCTTGATCAAGTGCGCAGATACAGCCATGTACCACGCGAAAGAAAGTGGCAGAAACCAAAGCAAGCTGTATAACGAAAGCATGTCCGCCAAAGCCTCCGAACGCTTTCATCTGGAGCGCCTGCTGCGGAAGGCCATTGAGGATGAAGAGTTTGAGCTGTATTTCCAGCCTCAAATTAATATCACCAGTGGCCGTGTGTGCGGTTGTGAAACACTGATTCGCTGGAACAATCCCGAGCAGGGACTGATCGGCCCGATGGAGTTTATTCCGCTGGCGGAAGAAACGGGGCTCATCATCCCCCTCGGAGAGTGGGTATTGCACCACTCACTGGTGTGCGCCAACCGGTGGCAGGAACAGGGTGTGGAAGACATTACGGTCAGTGTCAACGTGTCCAGCAAGCAGCTCTCCGCAGGTAATTTTGCCGAAAAGGTACGGCAGCTGGTGACGCTGAATGCGTTCCCGCCGGAGCGACTGGAGCTGGAAATTACCGAAAGTGCGGTGATGGAGAATCCGAATCAGGTCATCGCCGAGCTCAACCAGATTCGGGAACTGGGTGTGAACATTTCACTGGACGACTTCGGTACCGGGTACTCCTCGCTGAGTTACCTGAAGAAGTTGCCGGTCACGAAAGTCAAAATTGACCGCTCGTTTGTGCGGGACATTAATGTCGACAAAGACGACGAAGAGATCGTGAAGGCGATCATCGCCATGAGCCGCACACTCGGTTTGAAGGTCATCGCAGAAGGCGCAGAGACAAAAGATCATATTGATTTCATTCGCCGCGCTGATTGTCATGATGTGCAGGGCTACTATTATAGCCAGCCGTTGCCGGAGGCGGACTTTATCCGGTTCATTACCGAATTCAACAAGCGGCCACCGGAACAGACCTTGCCACCGACCGCTTGATTTCCACAGCGGTTGCAGGCACCATGGTCCACACCACTCCTGACACACCCAATACCATACCCGACGCCATGCCAAATCACGAAACTGTGGCCTGCCCACGCTGCCAAACCGTCTTTGAGTGCAAAGTAGGATCGATGACGCTTTGCCATTGCAGCAGCGTGTCTCTCACACGGGAGCAACGCGCTCACATCGCCGAACACTGGCAAGGGTGTCTCTGCCATCAGTGCCTGCGTGAGATTCAGCGTGCCTTACCGGCCAATCTCGCATAGAATCTCCCCCTCACACCACCATCAAACATCGCACACCCTCCACAGGTCACCCATTATTATGAGCTCAACGGTTCGACTGGACAAATTCATCGCCGATGCCACCGATCACTCGCGCGCACAAATCAAACGCTGTATCGGGAAAGGACTGGTTTCTGTCAATGGCTGCGTGGTTCGGTCACCGGCACAGCACATTGCGCTGACTGATCGGGTCGTGTTTGATGGTCGCCAGGTGACGGCGCATCAACCCAGATACATCATGCTCAACAAACCCATCGGTTATATCTGCTCCACAGAAGACGAAATGCATCCGAGTGTGCTCAACCTGCTGGACATTGAAAATCGTCGCACCCTGCACATCGCAGGCCGATTGGATGTGGATACCACCGGGCTGGTGCTCATTACTGACGATGGCCAGTGGTCGCATAACATCACGGCACCCAAGAAGAAATGCAGCAAAGTGTATGAAGTCACGTTGGCGGAGGCATTGGCACCGTCTGCTATCGAGGTTTTTGAAAAAGGAGTTCTTTTACGCGGTGACAGCACGCCGACCAAACCCGCGGCGCTGGAAATAAAATCAGCAAAACAAGCGATATTGACTATACAGGAAGGTCGGTACCATCAAGTAAAGCGCATGTTTGCATCTATGGGTAATAAGGTCACAGCCCTGCACAGGACGCAGATTGGGCATATCCAGCTCGACAACACCCTGGAAACAGGCGAATGGCGACACCTGACGGAAGCAGAAGTGGCCAGTATCTCATAATGGTACGAGCTACGACCACCGCAGGCAGAATCAATCAAAATACTTTTCCGATAGCTGAGTAAGGTTGGATTCCCTGAGTTCTGCAATCGCATCCCAGATTTTCTCAGCAAGCTCCGGATTAGCCTGCTTGAACTGATGAGAGATCATCAAATAGTAGGGCTTGGTTTTCAGTGGTGGCGTCACTTTCACCAAATCGTTGAATTCCTTTTTGGATCTCACATAAAAATCTCCCGTCACATCTTGTAACGCCGCACCGGCAACGCGTCCAGCCAGCACTTTTTTCAGATTTGCTTCTGTTGACCCCGTTTCTGCTACATCAACTCCCATCTTCTTGAGATCACCAACAATGGAGTACCCCGTGGGAGCGCCTATTTTTCCGTCCAGGTTCAAAAAGGACTTACCGTCCCACACGAATTCTGCTTGCTTGGTGGTATAGATAGAGTAAGAAATCGTTGTAAGCCTTCTCGCTGTATCCACGTTACCGTCTTTTTCCGGATACGCTCCCATCGCCAGACGCTCTTTTTTATAAGAAGCATTGAAGGTGGCATCCACCTGACCATCCTTGAGGTTGGACAGGCAGCGTTTCCACGGAAATCGCTTTAACTCCACCCTTAAATCGGGGATTTTCGTTTCTAAAAGCTGAACCAGCTCTACTGCAGACCCCGGTTTATCCTCAGGAATTGTTGCCCCATCCCCCATATAGTAGGGAAACTGGACTTTATCCTCATAAGCTACCCTCAAGATTGTCTCAGCAGAAACATGGGAGAAGAAGAGAATTGATGTTGCTAAAAGTGCGATCAGTTTAAACATTAGTCCAACCTCCAGAAATTCATGCCTGAACAGCTATGAGCACACGCCCTTTCTTTCACATTCAACATCCAAGAATTTGTGTTACCAAAGGACATTTCCCTGACTCAATGCAGCTGCCGTTCCTCACCACTCGCCTTCGCTTACTTCAGATCAGTAGAGTTTCAGACAAGCATTAAATCTCCCTCATCAACCTATAGCAGCTGAACATATTTTAATCAAATTGCTGGTTCGTTATTCAGACAGATTGACTGCCTGGCAAGAGAAGTGAGCGGAAAGGGCTACCCAATTAAATGGGGTAATGTTGGGGTACAATCTGCTTAAATGCTCATTGAATTAAGAGGGAGATTGCACTACTTGGGGTGGGGAGTAGTCAGCAGCCCTGGATACGGGCTGCTCGATTGCGCCGGAGAAACCCACCCGGCGAGGTATCCGGTTAAATCAGGGTTTCCATCATCACCGTTTTAATAACAAAGCCCATGCAGCCAGCACCCAGTGCGAAAAACAACACAAAAGTTCCGAACTTGCCTGCCTCGGAACGCTTGGACAAATCCCACACAATAAAGCCCATCCAGGCAATCAGTGCCGTGATTAATACAGTCAGCGAAATACTTTCAAACAATTCAACAGTCATAATACCCTCCTGATTCGGTCGGGTATTATAGGGATCAGCGCTCTTATGTAAACAAAAGAAATGTAAAATTGACCAAAATCAATTTTTACAGTTGCCAAGCATGCTAGAGAAGCCAGATCAAACCCGCTGTCCTACCACAACCTCCAAGTCATTCAGTACCTTGAGAAAGTCTTCGGGCTCTGGCCGAACGCGGTAATTATCCGTCAGATCGGCAAACACCAGTGTGCCCTGCGCATCAGTAATCAGCACGGTCGGCATCACCGTATCGTTGTCATACCCCAGCACTTCCATCCCTTTGGGGGTGCCCTGTCTGGCCTCAATACCGAGCTGACGCGCTGCGCGATTACCCGCATCAACCAGAAAAACGAAAGGCACGTTGAACTTCGCCGCAAGCGATCGCGTATTCGCATGCGGCTGGGGACTCACCAGCACGACACGCACGCCGAGCGCGTCCAACTGCTGGTACTGCGCCGCCACTTCTTTGATTTGGGCCATGCACAAGGGGCACCAGTTTCCGCGATAAAAAAGCACCAAGGTCGGCTTCCCCACCCAACTGCCGGACGCTACGGGTTGCTCCGACTCATCCTGCAAATCGAAAGCCGGAAGCCGCGCACCCACGACAAGCTGCGTCGACGACGACCTCCCCAGACGAGAATACCAGAAAACATACAGGTGACTGCCCAGCACGCCCACACCAAACACGTAGAGTATCTGCACAGAAAAGTCCGGCTGCCCATAGCCAAACAAACAGACGAAAACCAGACCTATCCAGGTCATGACGCGCCAGCCGAGGAGTTCCTCACTGGTGCGCGCAACGCGAACGGTGAAGAGGTAGACAAAAAATACCAACCAGGCCCACGCGCTGATGGCCACCCCAATCCAGCCACCACTGAGACCCGTCGTCCACAGCGCCCAGGCCGCATGGCCCGACACGATCACCAGGGCGGTCACGTACAGCGAGATAAACACGGATTTAAGCCAGTTTTGCATCAGATGCCTGCCTTTTTCTCTGAATTGTGCCAATGAAAAATCACCAAATGAACTCTGACCACGAGTCATTAACAAAGTTCCCTGCACATGCTACCGGTTATGGGAGATGAAAAGTGAATAGAATTCACATTTCGAACATGGCCTTGTGACTTTATTTTCGTTTTCGAATATATATCGTTGCTATAATGAACATTAAGGCGTATCTTTGACCCTATATAAGGATAAATCTGGCGAGGAGCTTGTATCATGAATCTTCGAATGCGCAATATCGAAAAACTGAAGAATGAGTCATTTGACGTACTAATCCTGGGTGGCGGTATCAACGGCGCGGTGTCTGCCGCAGTCCTGTCCGCACGCGGGCTGAAAGTCGCCTTGATTGACAAGCGCGATTTCGCAGGGTTCACCAGCCAACAGTCGTCCAACCTGGCGTGGGGCGGTATTAAGTATATGGAAACCATGGAGTTTCCGTTGGTACGAAAACTCTGTATGTCACGCAATCTGTTGATGGAAAGCTACCCCTCCACAGTCCAGGAAATCCGTTTTTTTGCCACCATCAAAAAAGGCTTCCGCTTTCATCCGCTCTTTCTTTATATGGGCACCCTGCTCTACTGGATGATGGGGAACGGCTTCACCCAGCTGCCCAAGCTGTTTTCGCCTTCGAAAATCAAAACTCGGGAACCCATCATTGATGTAAAAAGCAGCAACGGTGGCTTTGAGTACTCTGATGCCTATCTGCATGACAACGATGCGCGGTTTGTCTTCAATTTTATTCGCTCAGCAATGGATCATGACTGCGCCGCCGCCAACTATGTCGAGTCCCAAGGCGCTGAGTTCATCGATGGCTACTGGCAGACACAAGCCTACGACAGCGTGGGTCAGCAGTCCTTCACACTGAAATCCAAAGTTCTAATCAACGCCTGCGGCCCGTTTACCGATGCGCACAACCAGCAAACACACCAGCAGACACAGCACCACCATGTATTCTCCAAAGGTATTCACCTGATCGTGGATCGCCTGACTCCGAATCAGCGGGTGCTGACCTTTTTTGCCGACGATGGCCGACTCTTTTTTGTGATCCCGATGGGGCCGAAAACCTGCATTGGTACCACGGATACCCGCACGGAATCGCCCTACACGGAAGTCACGCCGGAAGACAGAAAATTTGTCCTCGAAAACATTAATGCCCGTCTGAATCTGGAAAAGCCACTCACGGAAGCAGACATCATCTCGGAACGTTGCGGTGTTCGCCCACTGGTGATCGAGAGCAAAAAAGAAGCGGCAAAGGATTGGGTGCAGTTATCCCGAAAACATGCGCTGGACACCAACCTGGATCAACGTCACATCAGTATCTATGGGGGCAAGCTGACCGACTGTCTGAATGTCGGTGAGGAAGTGTGCGAACTGATCAAAGATATGGGCATTTCGGTACCCAAGCCCAATACGAAGTGGTACGGGGAGCCAGGAGCACCGGTTCGCGACCGTTTTTTCCAGGCTTGCGAAGCCATGAAGCTGGACAGCTATACGCATGCCAGTTCATCTGAGCCGCTTTCCACGCGCTTCTGGCGCCGTTATGGCGAACAGGCGTTTCGATTGCTGGAGGCCATCAGGCAAAACCCTGCTGAGGCAGAGCTGGTGATTGAAAATGCCGAGTATACCCGGTGTGAACTGGAACTTGCGGCAGAGCGGGAAATGATTACGAAGCTGGACGACTTTTTACGCCGACGGTCCAAAATCTCTCTGGTGGTGCGTCAAAGCGACATCAGGGCGGCAGAAGGGCTGCATGAAGCGTGCAGAATCCTGTTTGGCAACGAAGCAGATAAGCGGTATGCGGAGTATTTCGGACTGGAGGAAACCGTCCTGGCCGCGTCGGCGTAACGACTGATGCCTGGGTGTAGGGTCATAGGGTGTAGGCTCAAAGGATGACTGCTCACACGGCAAACTGGCCGCGCACAAACTCGTCAAAGTTGTCTGCGAGGTAGGCATCAAACAGGGGCTCCAGCTCATCCAGCTTGTCTTCAATAGCAAACGGCATGAAGTTGGTGAGCATGTCCAGTAAAATCACGGCATTGGCAGACGTATCGGACGCGACACTTCTGCGGATGCGTTGCGCCAGCTTGATGTTCACTTCATGCAGGTTACTGTAGATTTGTTTCAGACCGTCCAGCGAGAGATCAGGTACATTTTCACCGTGTTTATGCGCCAGAAAGTACTGTGCAATCAAATACATACCCACGGAGCGAAACAGCGTATCCTGATCGGTCGACAGCGGCAGGTGGAAACGGGCCATGGGGCGGAAGAACGCGGTATGCGGACAACCACTGATCGCCAACACCAAACCGAGCAGACTACTGATCGCACGCTGTGCGGTACTGTCCACATGAATGGTACGGTCCGGCATCACGACATCGACAGACACCTGCTCATAAGACATCAGCTCCCCCACTTGTTCCGCGATACCTGCCACCTCCACGGCGGCCGGGCAAAAGGGTGATGTTTCCTCTTTTAATGGGCAATGACTGCACTGATGGAAAGACAATCGCGCCCAATCGGGGTGAGACTCGCTCAATCCGGGACGCAGCGTAAAACTGGCGTCATCCACCACAATGGCAAATGACATCACCGTCTCAGCTTCGGTGCGAATGCGATAGGTCAATTCAAAGGTCGACATACCCTCTCACCCGTTCAATAGATACCATCAATATCGTCGGAGAGTTCATCTTCGTCCAGCGTGATACTGCCATCATCGTTCCAATCGACCTGAGTTATCCCCGGAGACTCTTTCTCCAGCCGCTGCAGCTCGGTGAGCTGCTTTTTCATGATGTTGGATTGCTGGCGGACGGTCGCAGCCAATCGCTCGTTCTCTTGTTTCAGTCGGTTAAACTCCAGGGCTTGTCGAAGCGTCAGAATCAACTCTTCGTTATTCCAGGGCTTGGTGATAAACCGATAAACTTCTGCGTTGTTGATGGCGTCCATCACGCCATCAATGTCTGCCTGACCACTGAGAATAATACGCAGAGCATCCGGGTGCTCTTCTTTGCACGCCTGCAGAAACTCCACCCCATTCATTTCCGGCATGCGGTAGTCTGAAATCACCAGATCCATGGGCATGGCCACCAGCTGCTCCAGAGCTTCCCGCGCACTGGTGAAGGCCATGACTTCCCACCCCTCTCGGGCCAATACCCGCTGCAATGCTTTAATCACATTGACTTCATCATCCACCAAAACTACTCGGGTCATCCTGCCTTCCTCCTGTTGCCTAGCTTAGCAGGCTTATTCAGCGACAAATTGCTCTGCCGTCTCGTGTTCTTCGGCCACAAACACCACAAATTTGTGATGTTCAATCTTTTCCAACAGCATGATTTTTTCGATGACTTTCTCGTTCAACACATGATCTTTCGCAATGAGCAGAATGCCCTGGGCGTTACACAAATCACGGGTCAAACGCATGCCGGAGCGAAGACAATGGGTTTCCAGCTTGATCTCATTGGAGTACATGTCCTTAAGATCGTACTCGCTGCTGAAGTGCACCAATGCTTTCGCCACGATACGATCGTACTTTTTCCCCGCTTCAGACTTGATGTAGGCAATGGCCTGCGCAGCGGTCATGGACTCTTTGTGCACCATCCCGGTCTGAAGGCCGATATAATCCCGAACCGCGCGTATGATGCGGGCGCCCGGGCGAATCTTGTTACCTTCCTTGCCCTCTGGATATCCTTTACCATCGTTGGTTTCCATATGGCTGCGAATGATCTTGGCCGTTTTTTCCAGCCCGGTAATCGCCGTCAAGGCCGCTGCGCCTAAAGCAGGATACTGCTCATATTGCTTGCGCTCATTGGCATTCATCAAGCTTTCCGGCACCGCCAGCAGTTCATCGGGCAGGCTGGTTTTGCCCAGTTGATGCAGTAAGCCCGCGTAGTAGATGTCCCGCACTTCCTCTTCTTTCAGTTTCAATGCTTCGGCGATTCGCTTGGAAAAATCCGCCACCAGTTGCGCCTGCCCTTTTTTCAGGGCTTCCCGGTTACTCAACATGGTTGAGAAAACACGAATAAAAGAGTCGTAACTCTCATTCAACTCCTGATAGGCCAAATCCAGCATATCATTGGCCTGTCGTATTTCTTCGGTCCGCGCTTCGACTTTCTTTTCCAGGTTGGCGTTCAGGTCCTGCAGCTCGGCATTTTGTTTTCGCGTGACCTCCACTAAGGCATCACGCTCGCGCTCTGCTCGTTTCAGCCGCATACTTTCCTGCACAATTTGCTGCAATTCCACATCGTTCCACGGCTTGCTGATGTAGCGGTAAATGCCCCCTTTATTGAGCGCATCGATGGTAGAGCTTATATCCGAAAACCCCGTCAATAAAATGCGCACCGTTTCCGGCCAGCGCTCCTTTACCTGAGCCAGGAATTGCGCGCCATCCATTTCCGGCATACGCATATCGGACACCACCAGGGAAATGTCGTTTTCGGCCAGGATGTTGAGCCCTTCTGCGCCGCTGTTGGCAAAAAATGCCTTTACGCCGATCGGGCGAATCACGCGCCGAATGGACGACAGGATGTTCTGTTCATCATCCACGAACAGCACAGCGTCCTCGGGAAGTTCAGGCATGTTTACTGGCGTTTTCTGCTCATCGGCCGACATAACGAAGTGCTCCCTTGAGTACGCCGATCCCAACGGCCCTGATTACTGTGCTAGGCATGGTTATCCGCTTCCTCCATCGCTTTTTGTTTGACTGGTAACGCGATATCTACCGTCGTTCCTTTGCCCAATTCACTGCTGAACTCGATACTTCCCTGATGTTTACGAATAATGCCGTAGGAAATGGACAGCCCCAATCCGGTCCCTTTACCCACAGGCTTGGTCGTAAAAAAAGGGTCAAACAGTTTCTCCAGATTTTCGGGAGAGATGCCGCCCCCGGTGTCTCGTACCTGAATACGTGCCTGCGGCCCTTCCTGCCACAGTTTGATCGTAATGACACCACGATCCACGATGGCGTGGCTGGCGTTCACCAACAGATTCATCACAACCTGGGAGATCTGCGTCGGTACGCATTCGATCTGCTCGACGGGCGAAAACTCCTTCTCAATCGTGCACTTATACTTTAGCTCGTTGTTGAGAATATTGAGGGTTTTGTCCAGTAGATCATCGAGCCGAGCCATTTGCATTTGAGTGTCGCCGACATGGGAGAAGTCTTTCAAGTCCTGCACAATCGCCTTCACCCGGTCCAATCCCTCCGACGACTCCTTCAGCAAATCCTGCACATCGTCGTTGAGAAATTCCAGATCGTAGGTTTTCAGCAGCGCCCGCCACTGCTCAGACAAGCCATCCCCCGCTTCGGACTCCACCAGCTCGTTCAATGAAGACACGAGAGAAAACAGATTTTCGATGTATCCTTTCAGGGTATACAGGTTCGAACTCACATAGCCCACCGGATTATTGATTTCATGTGCGACTCCCGCCGCCAATTGACCAATCGACGCCATTTTTTCCGACTGCACCAGCTGATTCTGGGTATTGGACAACGTTTCAATGAGCCGGTTCTGTTCCTCTTTTTCCTGCTTCACCTGGGTGAACGATTTTTCCAACTCAGACAGCAAGGTCGCCTTTTCAATGTTGCTGGACACCTGAGACAACAACTGTTCGATGTACACCTGGGTCAGTACATCCAGACTGAACGCAGGAATGAACAACACCATCAGCGCGACACAGCGCTGCCGAACGTAAACCGGCACGGTAGCCACCGTCTGACAATCTTCCATTTCACTGTGCCAGCCAGCAAAGGTTTCCCGCTCCTGAACAGAGACCAGTTCCGACAGGGGCATGGTGTGCACACTGGTCAGGTCCTCCTGAATCAGGTCATTCAGCCTGAGACATAACGCACGGGCGAGGGTTCGAGGCAGGTTCCGGGTCAACATTTTCTTTTCCGGACTGGCGAGCATGTCTTCCTTGTGATTGTTCTCCTTCCACAATGCCGGTTCAACAACCATGCAGGAACAGGGCGCATCGGCAATCAAGGAGACCCGACGTAACAGCTCGTCGGAGAATACATTCGACACATCGGTCAGGGTTTTCAGCCACTCCAGACATTCTGCCCAGATGATTTGATAGCGCATGCTTTTCTGCAACGTCGCCATGTCCCTGGCCTGCACAAGACTGCGTAGCGCTGGCATCAGAATAGCCTGTAGCTCAACCATAACTCGGGAATCAGGCTCTTCTCTGGAGATCATAAACAAGCCGAAACTATGCAACTGATCCACCTGCATTGGTAACATTGATACCCAACGTGATTCACCATCAAGGTCCTTTGCCGCAGTGATTCCTGTTTCACTGTTCAGTGTGGCCAATAAATCCAATGATTTCGGTGACACAGCTTCCGTCCCTGCAGTAAACCATGATTCACCAAGAATCCGTCGATCCAATGAGGTTTCCGGTTCATATAAAGCAAGGGGCCGATCAATTAACGCTGACAAACTTGCCATACAAGCACTTAAGGCCACTTCATACGGACTGCTCTCAGAATTTTTTTCAGGCTTCATGTCCCCAGAAACCATAGCAACGCTCCAACTGGCAATGCACTTTTTTTTTCAGTCTAGTCTATATTTGAATCAATATGCGGGTTTCTTGAGCAGCTTTTCGAGGCGATACCTCTTCAGAGCTATGCCTGACAATCTTCAACTCCGCCGTCAGTAACTTCGTTGAAAACGCAGGGGACAGAGTGAAACTCACCCAACGCATCACACTGGTGATCGTGCTGATCTGTATCGCGTTCATGGTTGCGGTCCGCAGCAACAGCGTGCATGAGTTTTACAAGAACACGCTGAAGCGTGACGACGCACAGCGCACCTATCTCACCGAAGTGATCAAAGAGTCCTTATCCCCGCTGATCTGGTCCGTCGACCTGGAGGCCCTCACCTATTTTACTGAGCTGCTCTCTGGCCATGAGTTGGTGGAAGGCATCCTGATTAATGTTCATCACCAAATCACGCCTAAAGAAGAGCCTCTGTCTGGCTTTTTAAAGGGGCGCGGTCGCTATGAAGGCAGTTTAAGTGCGTTAGCTCCCGCAATTGATCAACCCCACATTCAACTCGTCGACGTCACCGCTGTTTGGCAAGAACAGGCCATAGGAACCATTCACATATTATTCACGTCAGAGCCTCGTGAACGGATTCTGAAAGACCGCATTTTGGAAGAGATTCTTGACCTTCTCATCGAATTGGTTCTGTTTGCCGGTCTGGTGTTTATTGCCTTTCAACGCCTGTTCATTAAGCCGTTCACCAAAGCCCACCAAATGGCCACCTTGCTCCGGCGAGCAGTCGCAGACCTGTCGATCAAGAAGGAGAAGGAGGACTCGCTCCCGCCCGAAGCGGTTACCCCCTTGACCGACATTACTCACCGCTATCGAGAAGCATTGGAGCGCAAAGACGAGGTCGGGGATTTTTACTTTGCCTTTAATGCGCTAATTCATACCGTCTCTAAACTCATCGTTGAACTGTCTCTTCAAAGCTCGAAATTGAAAGACTGGAATGATGAACTTGAATCAAGAGTCAACAATCGAACCCAGGAGCTTACGCACGCGAATGAACAGCTACAAGTTTCCATGGAAACCCTAAAAAAAACCCAATCCCGCCTGCTCCATCAAGAAAAGTTGGCATCTATCGGTCAACTGGCTGCTGGAGTGGCCCATGAAATCAACAATCCCGTGGGGTTTATCGCCAGCAACATCAATCGCCTGAACGAATATACCGAATCGCTAATTGAATTAACGGAAGCGCTGGCCCCCTTCTGCAAATCCGACGACACGCTCAATGCTCTCAGAGAAAAACATGATTACGAGTTCATCAAGGAAGACCTGCCTGACCTGCTACAGGATTGCCGGGAAGGTGCAAACCGTATCCGGGAAATTGTCATGAATCTCAAAGATTTCGCGCGGGCAGAAGAAGCGACCGAGCTTGCGCCCCACAACATCAACGATGCGTTCACGAGCACACTGAAGCTGGTACACAACGAACTCAAATACCACTGTACCGTGCATCAAGACTTGCAAAACACCGCAATCGTGCCCATGAATCTCGGCAGTATTAATCAGGTCGTTTCCAACCTGCTCGTTAACGCTGCACACGCGATCAGGCAGAACGGGGGAGCTGGTGATATTTACTTGTCCACCTGGCAGGATGAGACATGGGTGTATGCGCAAATAAAAGATACCGGTGGCGGTATCGCTCCCCGCCATCTGGAAAAAGTGTTCGATCCTTTTTTCACAACGAAACCCGTGGGGGAAGGCACCGGGCTGGGCTTGAACATTTGCTGGGATATCATTGTGAACCAACATAAAGGGGATCTCAGTGTACAAAGTACGCTGGGGGAAGGCGCGACATTCTTGATCAAACTGCCAGTAATACCTCAGCTGAGGTAAAAGTTCGATTACCACCCATGGAAATCGATCAATTATTGATCTAATCTAAAGATAACTTGGCGTATGACAAAAGCGTCAATTTCTTCTAAATTGAAAACATCAGATAGAAATAACGCAATGTAATACCGCATCACAACACTGGATGGGTTTTATGGCATTAGATAAGATTCAACCGATTGCCGAGCAGCTCCTGGCACATCACTTAAAGGGAGATGATGACTGGCAGAAAACACTTGCCTCCGCGATCGAACAAAGCCCTTTTGGCGTGATCGTCACTGACGACAAGGGCATTATTACTTATGCCAATCAACGGGTGTTTGATGTCTCAGGATATACACCAGCTAACGTGCTGGGTAATCGGCCCGCCTTATTTCAATCCGGCCGCACTGGCAAGTCTGTTTACACCGACTTGTGGACGACCATACTCTCCGGACGCACCTGGATTGGGGAGATTGAAAACAAGAAGAAAAATGGAGATCTTTTTTGGGAAAAGGTCACCATCACACCACTTTTAAACGACGCGGGTGAAATCAGTCATTTTGTCGCCGTCAAAGAGGACGTTACACAGCGCAGAACAGATCAGGCCATTAAGGATTACGCCACCACCCACGATAACATCACTGGGCTACCGAATCATGTGTTGTTTCGAGACCGCATACATCAATTAATCAATTACTGCGAGATTGAAACCACCGAAGCATCCTCACCGGGATTCACGGTGGTACAAATCAATATTCTTAACTTTCGGCACTTTAACGACACGCTCGGATTTGCAACCAGCAACCAGCTACTGAAATTCATCGCCAGCTTGATCAACGAACAACTCGCACCGGGGGAGAGTTTGGCCCGCGGAAACGGCGCGCGCTTTCTCCTTTTGCTCCCGGATGCCGAAACCGCAGAAGCGGCCAGTAAACGGTACCTGGACATCACACAGGTTTTTTCTCAATCGGTTAAGTTCAACAACATTCCCTTGAAAGTGAATCTGATAGGCGGCGCTACATTATACCCTCAGCACGGTGACACTGAGGAGCAGCTGCTGAGCCTCTCGGAAGAAGCCCTTGTTTTGGCCAAAAGCTCTGGTGACTACCAGCGACTCATGTTTGTGAGTGCTATTGCGGACGGCGTGGCGTTTTCAAAGGCCCAGTTTCGGGCGGAAGTGTCACGAGCACTGGAGCAGCAGGAATTTATGCTGCATTACCAACCGCAAGTGAGCGCTGTGGATGGTCGCATTACCGGTTGCGAAGCGCTGATTCGCTGGCATCACCCGGATAAAGGGCTCGTTTCTCCCGCCTTGTTTATTCCTGCCGCCGAGAAGTACGATATTATTGAACCCATTGGCGACTGGGTTCTGGAAACGGCGATAAAGCAGTTGAAGACGTGGCAAATTCATCTGCCGGAAGGCTTTACGCTGGCCATTAACCTGTCCGCGATTCAACTAAGCAAGCCAGGCCTGTCAAAATATGTCGAAGAGTTGGTCAACACCCATAAAGTCAATCCCAAATTCCTGGAGTTTGAGATCACGGAAAGTTCAATCATTGCCAACATGGAAAACAGTGTGCAATTGCTGAGAGAGCTTCGCGCACTGGGTTGTGCCATCGCCATTGATGACTTCGGCACGGGGTATTCCAATTTGAGTTATTTAAAACAGATTCCGCTGGATCGCCTGAAAGTGGATCGTTGCTTTGTGCAGGAAATGACACACATTGCTGAAGACGCCCAACTGTCCCGCCTCATCGTGCAGATTTCCCACACACTGGGATTAAAAGTCGTGGCCGAAGGTATTGAAGACGAAGCTCAGTGCCAATTGCTACAGCGGTTCATGTGCGATTACCTGCAAGGCTTTTACTTCAGCAAACCAGTGAGTGCGGAAGACTTTCTGGCACAATTGAAGAGTTACACCCCGAAAGTTGTCCAGTCAAGCACAGAAGAAACGCTCCTGGTGGTGGATGATGAACAAGCCATACTCTCTTCGATCAAGCGACTGATGCGGAAATCCTCTTATCGTGTGCTCACCGCGAACACACCGGAAGAGGCGATGGATTTGCTCGCCAAACACTCCGTGGGCGTCATCATCAGTGATCAGCGAATGCCAGGCATGACCGGCTCTGAGTTGCTCAGGCGCGTTAAAAGCATGTACCCGGACACCGTTCGTATCATGCTCAGCGGCTATACCGACATTGATTCGGTTAAAGCCGCCGTGAATGAAGGTGCAATCTACCGTTTCTTCCTCAAGCCCTGGGAGGACGACACCCTCAAGAAAGAAATTGAAAATGCGTTTGCCCTGTACCGCGCCAACATTGGCCAGCACGAGCACCCAAAATACGATCCGGGGATTTAGAGCGAACCAATGAGCGCTGTCACGCCGCTTTCGAGTCCCGGCCCGCGTCCTGTTTTCTGGATAAGTTAAAGTCTCCCATCATCGGCGCATCCATTTCCTTCACCCACTGCTTCCAGGAATACGGCCACATGGCCGGGTCGCCATCCGCATCCATATACCAGCTCTGGCACCCCCCTACCCACACCGTTTTGTCCATCCCTGCTTTTAAATAGGCATTAAATGCCTGCATGGCTTCCGGCTTGGCATCCAATGCATCGAACTCCCCTTTACGCCAGTGGTCAATCACCTGGAGCACATAATTCGTCTGCACTTCGCTCATGGCAATCACGGAGAAGTTCCCGATCGGCGTGTTGGGCCCCAGCATCAAAAACATGTTGGGGAAGCCGGGCACAAACAAGGATCGGTAAGCCTGCACCTTCTTTTCCCAGGCCTGATCGATGGTGATTCCGCCTTCTCCGGTAAGATCCATGGGGCGCATGAAGTGAAACGGGTGGAAGCCGGTGGCATAAATCAGCACATCCAGTGGGTGCTTCTGCTCGCCCTCCGTCACCACGCCGTCCGGTTCAACACGCAGTATGCCATCGGTCACCAGGTGGGCATTGGGTTGCTGAATCGCATCATAAAACGTGGCATTGATCACCAGCCGCTTGCAGCCCACCCGGTAGTTGGGCGTGAGTTTCGCACGCAGCGCAGGATCTTTCACGCTGAACGTCAAGTTCAGTTTGCAGGCGGCAGACACGAGTCGATGGGCAAGCCAGTGCCCAGTCACGGCCTTGGAAAACGTTTGCTCGACCAACCAGGTATATCTGTTCCTTAAGCGGTACAGAAGACTGGGACTTTTCCGGCACGCGGTTTTGTGGTCAGCCGTGTAATCGCGATCCGGAATGTTAATAATCCACTGCGGTGTACGTTGAAACACCGACACCTCCGCCCCCTGCTTGACGAGTTCAGGAATAGCCTGACAGGCAGTCGACCCCGTGCCTATCACCCCCACCCGCTTGCCTTTCAGATCCACATCATGCTGCCAGCGGGCGGTATGAAAACTCACACCGGCAAACGTATCTCGTCCGGGAATCGCAGGCATGGCTGGATGGTGCAGAATGCCAGTGGCCGGGATCAGGAAATCCGCGCGATACTGCCCCTTGTTTGTGCTGACCTGCCACTGGCAATCCTGATAATGCGCTTCCTCTACCAGTTCATTAAACCGCACCACCTCGGTCACGCCGTATTTATTAGCCACACGCTCGAAGTACGCCTGAATTTCATCCCCCCGGGCAAATCGATGGCTCCACTCCGGATTCGGTTCAAACGCGTAGGTATACATATGCGCCGGAACATCACAGGCCACGCCGGGGTATGTATTCTCTCGCCAGGTTCCCCCTACCCGGTCCTTTTTCTCCAATATTGTGATATTGGTGACGCCCGCTTCGCGCAATCGGATGCACAGCAAGATGCCCGTCATACCCGCACCAATAATAATCACCGAAGGCTCTCTACGCCCCCCCGCATTTCGATGCGCAGCTGTTGTTGTTTTCATGCACTAACCTGCTCAATTTTTCGCCATAAGAAAGGACCATTGTTGAACATATTTCGGGAAACAGTAATGTTCGATCCAGCGAAAACATGTGAATTACGGCCAAAATCGTGAGAAAATAACGAAAATTTCATCGTGAATCCCCATAAATCCTGTAAAATCCGCGCTATTCCAAATCCTCCCGTTCAGCATCCTGACACCCACACATAGGTACGTGTTTCACTATGAATTTTCGTTCGCTCCAAGATCAGTTTTTTGCGTTAAAGAGCAACCGCGCCTTCGAACTGTTCGTAATCGCCATCATCATCATTTCCGCCTTGGAAATCGGCGCAAAAACCTACAACTTGCCGGAGTCGGTGTTATCGGTACTTGGTTTTCTCGATATTGGCATCACCGTATTTTTCCTGATCGAAATCATCATCCGCTTTATTGCGGAGCCCGTGAAAAAGGACTTTCTCAAAGGCGGGTGGAACCTGTTTGACACCTTGGTCGTCGCGATCAGCCTGGTTCCGATCGAAGATTCTGAAATGGCCCTGCTTGCCCGTTTGGTCCGTGTATTCCGTGTGATGCGAATGATTTCAGTGATCCCCGAGTTGCGCATCCTGGTCAACAGTCTGTTGAAAGCCCTGCCCCAGCTGGGTTATGTGATGCTGTTGATGTTTATCATCTTCTACATCTATGCCGCCGTCGGAAGCTTCATGTTCAATCAAATCAATCCTGTTCTTTGGGGGAACATCAGCATTTCCATGCTCACACTGTTCCGGGTGATGACCTTTGAAGATTGGACAGACGTGCAATACGAAACGATGGAAGTGTATCCCATGAGCTGGATCTTCTATCTCAGTTTCATCTTCTTCACCGCATTCGCCTTTTTAAACATGGTGATCGGAATTGTGGTGAATGTGATGGAAGAGGAGCACGCCAAAGCGAGGGAAGAAGAGCATAAGGACGACCCGACAATTGCTGATCTGCAGGCAGAGATTCGTGAATTGCGTGCGCTCATCGTGTCTCAGCAGTCCGCCAAAACAGGTTCAGAGCAATCTCTGTCTGCTGACCCACAGTAAAACAACCCGATTTGTAATCGCTAAACTACCGCCTACACAGGATGCCATCATGCAGCCCACCACTCGGGATGATACATTAAACCCTACGCCCGCCGGCTTAGCCCGGCTTCAGGTATTCATTGAGCATGCGATTTTTCAACACACGATTCTCGCGCTGATCATTCTGAATGCGGTAATTCTGGGCGCGGAAACCAGCCCAACCGTCATGGCGCAGGTTGGCGGCCTGCTCCATCAACTGGATACTGTGTTATTGGTCATTTTTGTGCTGGAGATTGTGGCGAGAATTCTGGTGTATCGTGGCCGCTTTTTCCGGGACGCCTGGTCGCTCTTTGACTTTACAGTGGTCGCCATTGCACTGATTCCCGCCTCCGGGCCATTTGCTGTGCTACGGGCCCTGCGTGTATTGCGGGTACTGCGAATACTCACCATCGTGCCCTCCATGCGGCGGGTGGTGGGCGCTCTGGTGGGGGCGATTCCGGGGCTCACTTCCATCGCGCTGGTGTTGTTGCTGATTTACTATGTATTCGCCGTCATTGCCACTAACCTGTTTGCCACCTCGCATCCGGAGTTTTTTGGCAGCCTCGGTCACTCGTTCTATACCCTGTTCCAGATCATGACGCTGGAAAGCTGGTCGATGGGCATCGCGCGCCCGGTGATGGAATCGCACCCCTACGCCTGGATGTTCTTTGTGCCTTTTATCCTGGTGGCCACGTTTACCATGCTGAACCTGTTTATTGCCATCATCGTCAACGCCATGCAAACTTTCAGCGAGCAGGAAGCGAAAGAGACCCGGGAAGTAATGCACCAGGCACAAGCGCACATTGAGGCAGACATGCATGCGGAGGTAAGACTTCTGCGGCAGGAAATTTCAGAATTGAAGTCGATGCTTTCTCAGCAGGTGAAGCAAAAAGGCTAGCTAGATGATGCACCCCGCCGACCTGAGCGCCAACGCCCACCACATAAAAGCCCTGCGACCGGCGTTGCAGGTCATGGCAGGCCTTGGTTATTCAGCCGAGAAGTGCCTCGAAGGTACGGGCATCACGAGTGAGCAACTCGAACAGCTGTCGCCCGGGCTCACGGTCGAACAGGAAGTGGCATTCCATGAACGGTTACTGCAGTTAAGCGGCGACCCGCTGCTGGGCTTGAAACTGGGCGAAGCGTATCGGCTGGAATCCTATGGCATGCTCGGCTACGCCATGTTGAGTGCCAGCACGATCGGCGACGCACTGAAACTCGCGGTGGACTTTCATCCGCTGACATTCACGCACTATCGTCTCTGTTTGACGCCTCAAGATGACGCAGTGGCGCTGCAGTTTCTACCCATGCGCCCACTGCCACCCTCTGTGCAACGCCTGTATGAGGATCGGGAAATTGCGGCCGCGTTGAGTGGTGCAGAACAAGCGCTGGGCATGCCCATCAAGCCCAGCCGAATCCAGCTCACCTATGGGAAGGCCGAGCATCGCCGTGCCTATGCCGCTTACTTCCCGTGTCCGGTGACGTTTGATGCGGACGTAGCGTTGTGCGCCATCCCGCGTGCGGTGTTGAGTCTTCCGATGCCCATGCGCGACCCAGCAACCTCCGCACACTGCCGCCAGCAATGTGAACAGCTCCTCGCAACGCTGAGCCGATCTACGCCGCTGGTGGAAGCCGTGCGGCAGGAGCTGGTGCGCCAACCGGGGAGCATTCCTGGCCTGGAAGAAGTCGCGCAGCGCCTGAACCTGTCCACCCGCTCATTGCGTCGCAAGCTCAGCGAAGAACAGGCCAGCTTTCAGTGCATCCAGGACGAAATCCGCTTTCAACTGGCCAAGGAGTATCTGAGCACCTCCCTATCCATCGAACAGATCGCCCAGCTGCTGGGCTACAGCGAAGCCAGTAATTTTTCTCATGCGTTCAAACGCTGGGCGGGCTGTGCCCCAAAAATCTGGCGATCGAACCCTTCCAGATCTTAAGCCAGCGTATCTGCAGGCATATTGCCCATAATTTTCTTCAGTCGTTCGATCAGCCACCGAATGTAGGATTCAGAATCGGCCCCCGTACGCCAATACAGTCACATGGGCAAGGGTTCACATGCAAAGGGCAACGGCAAGTGTTTTTGTGGATCAGACATACGCTATGAAAATTGCCATGGCTTGAAACACTGAACAAGAAAGATCATAACCAGATTATTCCTCGCCTTTAATTTGAAAACGCATTTATTGCTTCCTATGCTTTTAGTGGCTATTACTGAATACGCACTGTTTAGTGATCCTGTTAGATGGCTACTTAAAATCTAATTGATATAACAACAGCTCTATGGTCTTTTGTAAAAAGCAATGATGGGGAAAATCGCTTGTTATCGCTTAATAGGACAGACACAGATTAATTTCTAACCTGTGATTCGCTTCAAACCTGTTACTGTAACCCAGTACTCAAATACCTCATTTAGGAGACATAATTTTGACTTACGCAACTGAAGGGCAAAAATATGACGCGATGGCCTGGCGCCGTCAGATAACAGCAGTAAAGGCTTACAGCCATTCACAGCGAACGATTAGCGGTGTGCGGTGTAAAATCTACCAAGATGACAACGACCCTGGAAAAGACGCGAAATTAGCAGGGATTACCAATGGTTTGAAGCGAGTGATCGATGCGGGATTTGATTTTCCTGACGGTATTGATTTTTATACCTCCAATGCGGGGGGGTACCAGAGCGTTGCATACCATAGAGATCTTTCTGCTGGCCCAGATGGCACTAACAGAAAAGCGACGGTATTGCTGGGAGCAGGAGCAGTGGATACCGCCGGCATGGTGGGTGCGCAAGGTGTAGCTAACGCAGTAGCCAGTCACAATTCTTCAGATTATTGCGCGGCTGTTGTTGTTCACGAACTGGGCCATAACCTTCATGAAAGGCTGGCAGCAGATTTTTTCTGGACGCCAGAGGCTAATACACCTCCGAATGTTGGATTAGCCATGGAAGTTAGTCAATACGCAACAAGAAACAAGAAGGAAGTTGTCGCAGAAGTGTTTACCGGAATGCTCTATGGTATCACTTATAAACCTGGTGTCTTGGCGATGTACGATGAATATAGCGGTTTTTATCCCCCAGCGCTGGCACAAGGTCGCCGCCGCCGTTAGCGAACCATACCCTCTCAAATTACCGCATGTTCGATCACCGAAACCTCCTACAATGATCCACCGATCCTACATTAGCGGATTAGCCTCCAGATAGATTTCTGGAGGCTTCAGATCACATACAATCTTGAGCCAAAACGATGAGAAGGCTGCATCCGTCACCCCACATTCTTTCCAGGGACTCACGCGACAAATCACACGACCATCAGGCAACCCGACTCCTGTGCTGCTCTGAAGCAGGACAGATGCCGCAATCGTACGAAATTGAAATAATCTGTTCTGGCTGACATCTTGCTGGAGATCCTGCCAGGCATCCTCAAGATAGAGGCGTACCTTAACGCTTTGTGCAGAAGACGGTAAGAAGAACGTAACCGATCCATTCGTTTCGGTAAACCCAGCAGATCCAGGGGCAACAGGATCACATCAGTGCCCGCCCTAAAGTCGTCGATCATCAACCTCACTTCCAGATCTTAAACCAGCGTGTATGCAGGCATATTGCCCATAATTTTCTTCACTCGTTCGATCAGCCACCGAATGTAGGATTCAGAATCGGCCCCCGTACGCCAATACAGCCGAATGGGCAAGGGTTCACATTCAAAGGGCAGCGGCAAAAGCCGCACGGGCAGTGACTTCGACAGAAAATGTGCGTAGGAATACGGCATCGTTAACACCAGATCAGATTCACTGACCACACGTGCGGCTGAAAAAAACTGCTCGCAATGCAGCAGGACATGTCGCCGCGCGCCCAGACCGATGATGTGCTGGTCCACATAGGCCCGCTCCCGTTTATCCAAGGTCACCAGCACATGATAACTGGCGGAATATTCCGCCATGCTCATCGTACCGCTGTCATACGCCGGATGTGCCAGGCCCACCATCACGCACAAGTACTCCTTGGCGATTTCCACACTGGTGATACGGTCTGACGCGGGGTACACCAGATCAACCACTGCATCGAGATCGCCGTTGAGTAACATCTCCTCCATATGGTCCAGATTGACCCGCTTGCTGACAAACTGAAGGCGCGAGCCCGCCAACCGAATCGGGGCAATCAAGTGCGGTAAGACCAGGTATTCGACAATATCCCGAAATCCCAGGTTGAACTGAATCTCACTCTCCAGCGGATCAAACAGCCCCACGCGGGCACGACACTCCCCGAGCACCTCCAGTGACTGCATGACCTTCGGCAAAATCATTCTCCCGTGAGAGGTCAACACAAGATTTCGACCACTTTTCACAAACAACCGGTCATTCAGCAATTCACGCAAGCGGCGCAAGGCATGAGAAATGGCCGACTGAGACAGGTGCAAGCGCTCAGAGGCAGCCGTGGTACTGCCCTCCTCGGCAATGGCCACGAACACCCGAAACAGATTGAGGTCACCCCGTATATGAATCTCATTCATCAATTTACCTGAATTTTAACCATTAGACGCATACCTCAAGATTGCATACGATTTGATCAAATTCAATACAGGAAAACAAAAAAATGAACGACGCTCTCAAACAAACTCTCTCTATTGGTGCAATCGGTAATGGTCAAACCGGTGCCACCCCCATGCCTCCGGTGTTTGAAACGAAGACGCAGGAACGGCAGTACATTAAAGTCCGATTGGCCGCAGCATTCCGGATTTTCGCGCATCTCAACTATGACGATGGACTGGCAGGCCACATTACGGTTCGTGACCCCATCGAACCTTCGACGTTCTGGGTGAATCCGGTCGGCATTCACTTTTCCTTAATCAAAGCCAGTGACCTCGTACGGATGGATCACGAGGGCAATCTGGTGGAAGGGAATGCTCTGGTCAACACCGCCGCATTTATGATTCACAGCCGCATACACATGGCACACCCTCACATCAATTCAGTCGCACACGCACACTCCCCGGCCGGGCGAGCCTGGTCGACTCAGGGAGAAACCCTACGCCCGGTGACCCAGGATGACTGTGTTTTCTATCAGCGTCATGCGGTGTTCAGTCAGTTTGATGGTGTGGTGCATCACACCAATGAAGGCGACGCCATCGCCACAGCACTCAGCGAAGGCAACATTGCACTGATTCTTCAAAACCACGGCCTCCTGACGGTAGGAAAAGACGTCGACAGCGCTGTGTCTCTGTTCACCCAGCTGGAGAACGCCTGCAGAACTCAACTCACACTTCAGGGGTGCACAGCAACGAAGACCATTCCGCATGAGGTCGCCGAGAAAACGCGGAACTTCACCGGCTCTGATCTCGTGGTCTGGGGCAACTTCCAACCGCTGTATCAACTGGTTGAGTCGCTGAACGACAGTTTCAAGCACTGAATCATCATCCCCGAAACCCTCAAACAAAAACAACAGGTTGTCTCATGTGTAATACAAAGCATTCTCTCACCGCACGCGTCTGGCTGACAGGCTGTCTGATCCCGCTCAGCCTGGGTGCACACAGTGTGACGTTTTCGCTCGGCGACATCGAAGGCAGCTTCGACTCCCGTCTGGTGGTCGGATCAAGCTGGCGTATGGCCGGAATTGATCCGCACAACGTCACGCCTGCCAACTTCCCGGGGGGGACTGCGCTGTCGTCCACCAACGATGACGGCGACTTGAACTTCGACAAACACGACGCCTTCTCTACGACAATCAAAGGCGTGCATGATCTACAGCTGAACTACCACAATCTTGGGGCGTTCACCCGGTTCAACTACTGGTACGATTTCACGCTGAGCGACCAGGATGTGAAACACGGGCATGGCCCCAATGGCTATTTGGCAAACACGCCGCTCAATGATCGTCAGTTCAGTGATCAAGCCCAGTTTTCCGGGGTGGGTCTGCTGGATGCCTTCGTGTTTGCCCAGTTCGTTGTGGCGGATCGGCCCGCCGAAATTCGGGTAGGAAAACAAGTCGTGAGCTGGGGCGAGAGCACGTTTATCATGAATGGGATCAACGCCGTCAATCCCGTTGACGTGTCTGCGTTCCGCCGCCCCGGCGCGGAGATCAAAGAAGCGTTGCTGCCGGTGACCATGGTGTACGGCTCGTTTGCGCTGACAGAGTCGCTCAATACGGAATGGTTCTACCAACTGGACTGGGCCAAAACCGAGCTGGATGCCTGCGGCACGTTCTTCTCAACATCGGATGTGGCTGCGGATGGCTGCACCTTGCTGACCCTGAGCAATCAGGTGCCGGACGCCATACTGGCAGGTATGCCTGTACCACAGGGTGTGGGTGCCCTGACGCGAGCGGCAGACAATGAGCCCGGTAACTCAGGACAGTTCGGTATCGCGTTTCATTATTTTGCCGAAGCGCTGAATAACACCGAATTCGGCCTGTATTACATGAACATCCACAGCAGAATCCCCTTACTGGGCGTCACCACCCGGAACGGGTTCCCGCAATATTTCATGGCGTTTCCTGAAGACATCGAACTGTATGGCCTCAGTTTCAACACCAATCTGGGCGAGTGGGCCGTTTCCGGCGAAATCAGCCATCGCAGGGATCAGCCCATCCAGATCAACGGCTCGGAGGTCATCTCCGGTTTTGCCGCGGCATTTGGATTAGCGGCACCGACCACCTTTTCTCCTGAAGTGAACCCTGTGGGGGATACTCCGGGATGGGATCGGGTGGCGGTCACCCAGGCTCAAGCCACGCTTCTGCGCACCTTCAACCGATTCGCTGGCGCTTCCCGCCTGGTGCTCATTGGTGAGGTCGGTGTCAGCCATATTCATGATGACTTGTCCGACCACCCGTATGGCCGCTCCACCAATTACGGTTTGGGCCTGCCAAACGACGACGGATTTATCAGCCAGACCAGCTGGGGGTATCGACTCCGCAGCAGCCTGCGCTATGAAGACGTGTACAAGGGCATCGGGGTGACACCAACGCTGTCCTGGTCTCAGGATGTCGCCGGTGTATCGATTACCGGGGGAGCGTTCAATGAAGGCGACAAATCCGTTGGCTTGTCGTTGAAAGCGGATTACATCGACACCTACGACGTCACCCTGAGTTATCGCAACTTTTTTGGGGGCCGCTTCAACAGCCTGTCTGACCGGGATTTTCTCGCGCTGAGTGCAGGCGTGTCCTTTTGAGGTGAACGATGCGCTCCACGCAGGTTTCGATTCATCGCAACACGCATTCATCAACAAAATTTGTAGTTCACAACACAATAAAAAGGTCTCATAGCATGAAATCAACGGTACTAGTCAGTGCATTGGCACTGGTAATCTCCCATGCCGCCTGTGCGAAAGTGTCGCAAGATCTGGCAAATCAATTGGGCAATGAACTCACGCCGCTGGGCGGCACCCTTCAGGCCAACGCGGATGGCTCTATTCCTGCCTGGCAGGGAGGTCTGTCGTCACCGCCGGAAAACTATCGGGCAGGCGGGCATCTTATCGATCCTTTTGCCAGCGACGCACCACTTTTTACGATCGACGCAGCCAGCATGGCCCAGCACCAGGAGTACCTTACCGAGGGCCAGAAAGCCTTGTTTAAGCGCTATCCAAACTCGTACCGGATGCCCATTTATCCCAGCCGGCGCACGGCGTATTTACCGCCGCAGGTGACGCAAAAGGCCAGGCAAAATGCGCTGACCTCAGAGCTGGTCGACAGTGGCAACGGTGTGGAAAACTTTGATGCTTACTACCCGTTCCCAATCCCGGAAAATGCGCTGGAAGTGCTCTGGAACCATTTCCTGCGCTACCGGGGTGGTAGCCTGCTGCGAGATCACTCACAGATCATTACCCAAACCAATGGGGATTTTCATGAAGTAAAAATGTCCGAAGAAGCGGTCAACCCGGAAAACCTGGATGGTTACGATGCCCGTGATGACGCCAACGTGATGACTTACTTCCGACAAGTGGTCACCGCCCCTTCCCGCCTCACAGGCAATGTGCTCTTGGTCCACGAAACCATCAATCAGGTAAAGCAGCCACGCAACGCCTGGATTTACAACGCAGGGCAGCGCCGGGTTCGGCGAGCGCCGCAAGTCGCTTATGACGGTCCCGGAACCGCGTCCAGCGGCCTGCGTACCTCGGATAATTTCGACATGTTCACCGGAGCACCGGATCGGTATAACTGGCACCTGGATGGCAAGGTGGAAAAGTACATTCCGTACAACAGCTTCAAGCTGGCAGCCAGCGATACCCGATATGAAGACCTGATTCAGCCGGGTCACCTCAATCCGGAATACCTCCGCTATGAAAAGCACCGGGTGTGGAAAGTGGTCGCAACACTGAAAGAGGGCATGCGTCACATTTATGCCAAGCGTGAGTTCTACTTTGATGAAGATACCTGGCAAATCGCGTATGTTGACCAATATGATGAGCGAGGCAATCTCTGGCGTATCTCGGAGGGTTACGCCGTACAGTACTACTATGCCCACACCCCCTGGCTGGCGGGCGAGTCTGTCATCGACCTGATTGCCGGACGCTATCTGGTGATGGGCTTGCACAGTGAGAGCGATCAGCCCGTTCGATTTGGTCAACGTGCTTCGAAAGCGGACTTCACGCCTGCAGCCATTCGGCGCATTGGAAAACGATAGGAGCCCCCAATGGAAAACTCATTTCTGACAGAGGTTGTGTTGCCACTGTGTCTGTTCATTATCATGGTGGGGATGGGCATGACGCTGACAGTGCGAGATTTCACCCGTGTCATCAACTACCCTAAAGCGGTTTCTGTGGGTCTCTTTGGCCAACTGATCCTGCTCCCCGCCATCGGGCTGATGATTGCGTGGCTCCTGGCGGGTGAGATGGCGCTGGCCATCGGATTGATGCTGCTCGCGGTCTGCCCGGGCGGCACCACCTCGAACTTGATCACCCAGGCGGCGAAAGGAGACCTGGCACTCTCCATCAGCTTAACCGCCATCAGTTCGCTGGTGACCTTCGTCACCATCCCGGTGCTCCTGGGACTCTCCTTCAAACTGTTTGGCAGTCGGGAAGTGGTGCCGGAATTACCGGTAGCCCGCATGATGCTCACCCTGCTGTTCCTGACGGTGGTACCCGTGGGTTGCGGCATGCTGCTGCTTCGTTTCACCCCGGGCATCGCTGACAAACTGGCCCCACTCATAGCGCGCTTTGCCGCCGTGTTTCTCGCGGCGTTGATTGTGAGCATTATGGTGGCCAATCGTGATGTGTTGGTGGCATCGCTCATCAAAGCGGGTCCCGCCACGATTTTGCTGAATGTGATCAGTATGTTAGGCGGCTTGCTCATCGCGCTGCACATGCGGCTGCCTGACAAGCAGGTGGTCTCCATCACCATCGAAACCGGCATCCAAAACTCCGCCCTGGCGATTCTTCTGGCGACGACGGTACTGCACAACACCGAATACGCGATTGCACCGTCGATCTATTCACTGGTGATGTATGCGGGCAGTGGTCTGTTTGTCCTGCTCTGGCGGCGGAGAAAAACAGTGAACCATCCGGGGTACGTTAACCAGACGGATTCTGCCTGAGCCCCTTAAACCGATAACGGGAAGATGGCATCACAACTTTCTTCCCAACCGTTTCTCCACCTGCTTTCGCTCCCACTCCGGACCGAAAAAGTCCAGCACTTCGAACACATTCAGCGCATGCACGCCCAGACTGATGCCCCACCCAATCGCGGGCCAGATCACCCAGAAGTAACCGGGCGAAGTAAACCAGTTCAGCAGGAATAATCCCGTCATGACGCAGACGTAACTGATCAAATGGGAGTAAAAACCTTTCACATCGCGCACATAAGCGAGCGCGTCTTCTTCCTCAGGGGTAATTGTCACCGGGGATTCCGTATTCACATCGTGCTCCTGTCGTAAACTGGCCAGATCCATCTCGAATACAGCAGCCAGTGACTTCAGCGACTCCTGCCCGGGCGTCTGCCCTCGCTCAATTCGTTGAATCGTTCGAACACTTAACCCGGAAAACTCCGCCAATTGCTCCTGAGACCAACCGCGCTGTAATCTTAATTTTCTGATAACCACGTTTCACCCTTATTCATTTCCGGCGCACAGTACCGTGAATCCGTGGCACGACACCACGACAGCGCCCCGACAGAAACACGACACTTCCGGTAAGCCCCATAATCAGGGGCTCACGGAAGCTGCATCACAGTATGACAAAAGGGTGACAGCGAAACCAGACTCCGTTTCCGAGCTGCCATTGAGCGGGTAGCCTGGCTTACCAGTGCACACCTTTGGACAAACGCGCAAACACCTTTCCAGCAAAGCTCAGTTCCGCTTCTGTCCCATCTGCATTCTTGGCATTGCTGTCCGGAAACAGCCGGTACGCGGTATTCTGAACCCAATCGATGGATTTTGGGGAAATCGCATACGCAACCTCGGAAAAACGACCCAACGGGGTAGACACTTTCTTCTGTTTGGTGATCAATGGCTTCAGCACCAATTGGGCAGCCTGAAAGGTGTTCAGCGCCGGTACGTGCTTGTAGATTTTCGTGGGTGCAATCATCGGCGTGCGCACCAACGGCATGTAAACGTTGGTCAGATGAATGTTGTTGTGGGTAATCTCGGAAGCAATACAGCGGCTGAAGGCATCCAGTGCGGCTTTACTGGCCACATACGCGGAAAAGCGTGGTGCGTTGGCCTGTACGCCGATGCTGGAAATGTTAATCACATGACCATAGCCCTGCCGCTTCATCACAGGCAGCAACCCCAGCACCATTTGTACGGCACCGAAGTAATTGATGTCCATCGTACGCTGAAAATCATGCATACGGTCATAGGAATGATGGATGGAGCGTCGAATCGAGCGGCCGGCATTGTTAATCAGCACGTCAACACGGCCGAGGTCTTCCACCACTTCTTTTATCAGGTCGTCACAGGCCTGTGCGCTGCTCAAATCACAGGAATACACGAAACACTCACCACCTTTCATCTCAACTTCACGCTTGGCTTCCAGCAGTTTGTCCATGGTGCGGGCAACCAGGACGATTTTCGCCTTGGTACCTGCCAGCTGCTTGGCCACCGACAGCCCAATGCCGCTGCTGCCACCGGTAATCAGCACCACCCGACCATCCACCTGTTTCGCCAGCTGCTTGGGGCTGAAGGTATTGCCCGAGCCCAAGAATCGACGTGCAAATGGCGTATACACGTAGGTGATTTTATCCTGAACGTTTGCTGAAAAATCCGACATATTGGTTTTCCTTATTGTCTCTGAAAAGTTGATGTTACCGACTGGTAACAATGTTACAAAAAGCATTTTGATCCTGTCAACAACTTTGTTACCATGCGGTAACATAAAAATGAGATTTCACAGAATTTTAACGATCGGGAAGCCCCAATGAGCAATGTAGTCTCCGATAAAGCCACCAAAAACAAAGAGCACACGAAACAAAAGTTGCTGGATGCGGTGGAACATATTCTGGCCGGTGAAGGCTTTCATGCCTTGGGTGTTAACCAGATTGCCCGGCAGGCGGGCGTAGGTAAAACCCTGATTTATCGCTATTTTGGTGGACTGGAAGGGTTATTGGCGGCCTACGGTGAAACCGAGCGCTTCTGGCCCACCATTGATGAAATTCGCGGGATACCGAAAGCAGACTTTGAGCAGCTGTCCATGAAAGACCGGAGCAAATTAATATTTGTGAATTTCCGGCAGGCATTGAAAAAACGCCCTCACACCATGGCGATCTACGCCTGGGAAATGGTAGAAAAATCAGACATGGCAAATCACTTTGTGGGCATTCGCGCCAACACCTCCATCATGCTGGTGCGGGAAATGCTGGGTGCGAAACCCATCTCGCCCTTTGACCATGAGATCGTGAGCCTTCTGGGGGCGGGTATCATCCACCTGACCATCCGGGAACACTTCGGATCGAAATTTGCTGGTATGCAGCTCGACGATGAACGTAATTGGGACAGAATCTACGGGGCAATGAACCTCATTTTTGATGGGCTGGAAAGTCTTTACCTGCACCACAAAGACCGGAAGCCCACCCGCACTGCTCCCTCTACGTCAGCGACATCCATTAACCGGGATTAACTTGAGCCGCTGACGGGCGAACTGTTACACTGCGCGACTTTCTGGTCACCGGATTCGACAGGACAGCCATGAGATTACGCGTGGGTTACCGCCAAATCGTTGCCTGGGTTCTCCCTCTGTTTTTTATAGTGCTCCTCACGGTTAGCCTCGGAGCTTCCCTTCCCGCACAAGCCAGCCATCTTGGCAAGTTGAAGGAAGCCAATCTGGCACTGGGCTCGGTGAACGCGCTGGTGCTGGATCTGGACAGCAATCAACCGCTGTACAGTAAAAACGCCGACCGGGTGGTTCCGATTGCGTCCATCACAAAAGTCATGACCGCGATGGTCGTGCTGGACTCCAAAGCCCCCATGGATGAGTGGCTCAGCATCGTAAAACGGCAACGCAAACAAGACAAAAACGGCTACTCGCGCATTCGCATTGGCTCGCAGCTCAAACGCAAAGACCTGCTGTTGTTAGCGCTGATGTCCTCGGAAAACCGGGCAGCCAATGTGTTGGCGCAATCACACCCGGGCGGCATGGAAGCCTTTGTAAAGGCCATGAATGCCAAGGCCAAATCACTGGGAATGCATCAAACCCGCTTCGTCAACGCGTCCGGCTTGTCACGCGACAATATCTCTACCGCCTCGGATCTGATGAAAATGATCCGTGCCGCAGCCAAGTACCCGGAAATCAGGGAGTATTCCACCACCACAAAATACGACGCACGCTTCAAAAAACCACGCTACGTGCTGTATTACGCCAACACCAATCCGCTGGCAAGAAAAAGCAGCTGGGACGTCACACTGAGCAAAACCGGCTACCTCACCGAAGCCGGGCGATGCCTGGTAATGATCAGTACCATCGAAGGCCATAACATTGGCATGGTGTTCCTGGACTCTCTGGGAAAACGCACCCCCATCGGCGATGCGGGACGTGTCAAGCGCTGGATTCTCACCGGTAAAGGGGGCACCGTGTCCCGGGCTGCCAGAGATTATGAACGTAGTAAAAACAGTCCACAGTAGCGCAGTGCTAGAGGCGCGCACCAGTTTCTGCTAGATTTATCTCTCGATGGGTCTGTTCAATCGAGGGATCATGCCAAACCGACTGTTTTGCCTGCTGTTGTGCCTGATGATGGGCTCGCCATTGGTGCCTGCAGCGGACACACGTCTGGCGGTGACACTGGTGAATCCTGACAGCCCCGGCAATCCATTTTGGGATGCCGTCACCCGCTTTGCGCAAGAGGTCGCTGAAGATCTCGCCATCGATCTGACCGTGGTCTACGGTGACGCCAATCGATTCAAAACCACCGAACGGGCAGTGGCCGCACTTTCCGGGCCAACAAAGCCAGACACCCTTTTGTATATTTATCAGATCGGCCAGGGCAGCACAATTTTAAGTGCAGCGGAAGAGCGCCGGGTGCGCTCCTTTATTTTCAATACGGATATTCCTGCCGAAGACCAGCCACAGATTGGAAAGCCCGGCGAGCGCTACGCGCACTGGCAAGGCCATCTGATTCCCGATGATCGTCAGGCTGGTTATCTGCTGGCCGACTACTTGATTACCCAAACTAAGGCCCGAACCGGAAACGCAAAACAGGTGGAGTTGATCTCTTTTGCTGGCAGCCGAGATTCCACGCCCTCGGCACGACGCCTGCAAGGGCTGGCGGACGCCTTAACTCAACACCCATCCGTCACATTGCAACAGCAGTTTTTCGCCTATTGGTCACTGGAAAAAGCTGAGGCCATGATGCCTACAATCCGTCAACGCTTCCCAAAGCTGACGACCATCTGGGCCGCCAGCGACGGCATGGCACTCGGTGCCCTGAAAGGATTGGCGGACCGGGGTATTGAGGCAAATCTCGTGGTGGGCGGCATCGACTGGACGAAAGATGCGATACAAGCGGTCCAGGAAGGCCGGCTGGCTGCCACCGTCGGTGGCCATTTTATGGATGCAGGGTGGAGCCTGATCTTGATTTATGACCTGCACCATGCGGAAGAAGCACCCGAAACTCGCGTCTATCAATCTCGCTACACACTGATCACGCAAGAAAACGTAAAACACTACCTGAGAATGCTGAAACCGGAAACCTGGGATGACGTCGATTTTCGGCAATTCTCCAGAGTACACAACCCGCTCATCGGTCGTTACCCGCTCAGCATGGACGCCATCACCCCGAAATAAGCCCCGTCGCTTTGCCTGCGATCAGCAATCGATCACTCTTTGCCAGAAACATCCACCAGTGCCGCCTTTCCGTTGGAGGCAATTCGGACGGTGGCCACGCCCCCCGTGCGGAGACTTTTTTCCAGCGCCAGCGCTTTCACTTTCGGCGCAAAAAACGCATCAATGCCGTAATCCATTTCAAATCTGCTTCCCTGGGACGCGCGTACACGGCCACGAATAAACAGGCCGCTTTCCGGCTTCTGCAGAGTGGCCCTGCCCGCGATGTACACGCCCTCTGACGGGTGCAGTGGCACATACACCCGCTCACCGTTACGCACCTGCCCGACTGCCTGAATTACCTGGGAACCATCCACCTGGTCAATCGGGTAATTCAGCCGGGCATAATTGCCGCGAAACAAACTGCGGGGGTCCACGGGCACCACTTCCAGACGAATCTCCTCCCCCCACCAGAGTGGGTACACACTGTTCAAATACTCACCCACAAGCACGCCAATCTGCCCGAAGACCGCCACACACAAAATCATGACTTTAGTCGACATTTTTCACACCTCCCCACTCTGTGCCAGCCGATGTCGCCACATGCGGGCAGCACCAAACAGCAGCAACGCACAGACGAAAAACAACGCCGCGCCCCCGATGTAGTCCCCGACCAGGTCAAAATAGCGGAAGAGCGCAGTGAGAATCAGCATGAGAATGCCGGTGTAAAAGTAGTGTGTGAGCGTATCCTGCACCGCACGAACAATCATCCAGATACCGACACTGATGGCCACCAGATTCGTCATCACCTGCAGCAGGGTAGCCGCATGATTCACAGACTCAATCGGGCGGATGACCAGCGTCAACGCCACGCCGAACAGCCCACTGAAGCCGATGGATGAAACAAACGTCAAGATGGTTTGGCGGGCCGGCTGCCGGTCGGTGTGTCGCTGGACAAGCCAGAGTATCATCCCGATCTGCAACAGCGCTGCCACGACAAACATCCCCAGAGCAAGCGTACCATCCCACGCTTCTTCGATGAGTTCTTCCCAAGGCTCATGAAAACCAAAAATCAGCACAGCAAACAGCCCTGCGCGAATCACCCACAATCGGGCCACAAATCCATAATGCATCAACAAGGGGGCCGAATTGAGCTGTTCCAACACCTTGAACAACGTGTGTGCCACCAGAAAGAGACACCCCGTAAAGACAACATGCGCTGTGGAATCATCAAACCGATAGAAGCCCCCCATCCACCAAGCCAGGAGCAGCTCCAACCAGATGATAATGCCCACCGATGCTACCAGAAAAATCAGCGCACTGCGGGATTGCTTCAGCGCAAACCAAAACATCCCGAGAACAAAAAGCGGGTAAGCTGAAGGGAAGAATCCAACATTGGCTTCCACCAACATCCAGAGAAAGCTCAGTAAGGCGGTCCACAACATGATCGGCACACTGCGCGTGACGAGAGCCACGGGAAAAATCCCCATCGCCCACCAGAATATGCCATCCGGGAAATGCTCGCCCAAATGGTAGATCTGAGCGATCAGCATGATGGACGCCCCGTAAAACAGGCTCCCCAGAAACAACCAGATCTGGCCCGCTGCATCACGCCCCCGATGTACGGCCAGCACACCCGCGCCGTTGGCGAGGGCGGTCATCGCGATCAGGCTCAGCATGCGCACGCTGCGTGGAATCTGCTCCCAGTTCGCTGAGATCAACACAATGACCGCCAGACCCATGAAAAAGGCCGAAAAGGCGAGCAGAATGTAGTAACCCAGTGAGCGCTCATCTCCGGTCGGCAGCGTCGTCCCATAGCGATGCGCAATCGCTTCTGCCTGGTCAGTGGAAATCAGCCCTTCTTTGGCCCATACGCTGGCTTCCGCAGCAAGCTCCTTGCGAAACAGTCGAATCATTTTCATCAGCGTTCCCTACGCTATACCGTGGTGCATTGCCCAGGCTAACTCAGCGCCAGGCCCCGTTCCAGATGATCTTTCAGACGTATGCCATAGGTGCCATCCACGAGAATTTGTTTGATCATGTGGTCTCCCTGAGGCCCCCGTTGCGTCTCATCCGCGAGATTGAGTATTTTCGGTCGAATTTCCTGTTTGTCTGCATTCAGCAGGAGCAGCACTTTTGGCAGACGTCGGTTTTTGTAATTGGTGGAAATGACAATGCCCACCTCCCCGTTTTGCAACTCAGCGATGCTGCCAGGCGGATACAGACCAATACAGCGAATAAATTGATCCACCAGATTGGCATCATAATGTTTTCCGCGCAGAGAATACAGGTGCCGCAGCGCATCCAGGGAGGAGCGAGCAGGCCCCCCCTCCGGTGGAATCGTCATGCGATCATAACAATCCACGATGGCAATAATACGCACGTTCGGAGACAGCCCCACTTCTTTAATGCCCCGAGGATAGCCGCTGCCGTCCAGGTGCTCATGGTGGCTGTGCGCAACATCGGTCACCCCGTGATAGAGGCTGGGGTTAGACATGAGAATGTTCCGACCGTGCAGCGTGTGTGCCCGCATGACCCGCTCCTCATCTTCCGTCAGCGGGGGCGCTTTTTGCAGCAACGCCGGGGGGATTTTCATTTTGCCAATATCGTGCAGCAGGCCACAGAGTCCCAGCTTTTGCAGGTCTTCTTTTTCCCAGCCCAGGAACCGTCCAAACGCGATGGCCAGAATGGCAACGTTCAGGCTGTGATCTGCCACGTGGGCATCCACGTTTCGAATTTTGCTGAGCCAGGTTAACGCATCGGGATTCCTGAGGATGCTCTCAACACACTCGTCTACGGTTTCTTTGGCTTTTTTAGCATCAAGAGCATTCCCCAACCGCACCTCGTCCAGCACGCTTTTGGTGAGCGAGCGCGCGTGTTTGTAGGTGCCTAAAGCACGTGGTTGCTCCTGCTCAAAGGCGACTTTATGGATAAATCGCGATGGATTGGGCTTCGCGGCCACCGCACGCTCTTCCGGTGGAACATAATGCTCCTGAACGGCGTCGATATAGACGAAATCGCAGAACTCTTGCACCACTTCGATGTGTTCTTTGGTTTCAATCAGAAATCCCTGAACCAAAAAAGGCGTATCCAGCCATGGCCGATCCAGCTCGCTCACATACATGCCTATCTGCAGTTCCGACGCGGGAATCTTCTTGCGTCCGCTCTCCTTAGCAACGTACCCTGGTCGGACAATCTTGGATTTCATGGCGACACTCCACCGCTTTAACGGCATACAACCTGTGCAAAATTCCGGTTTCTGTCCTAAATTCTAGAAAAACGTGGGACTTTCACAAGTGACCAGCAACACATCGGCAACACAAATTATCCAGGAAGCGCTGTCGTCGGGCGGGACGGAGCTGTATCTCAGTTACCAGGATCTGGATGCGTTGCCAGACAGTCTCTGGCAGATGACGCAATTGGAAACACTGATCCTCAGTGGAAATCGCCTGACGGAGCTTCCAGCCGGCATCGGCCGCCTCACCCAGCTTAACACCCTCGACCTTTCCGGAAATCAGCTCGCAACGCTGCCGGAAGAATTGGGTGCGCTCGCCAATCTGCGCCAACTCGATCTTGCCGTCAACCAGCTGACACGATTGCCGCCTACGCTCGGCAATCTGGGCAACCTGCAGATCCTGGAATGCTTTGGCAACCAGTTGGTCAGTCTGCCGCCTAGCCTGACGCGCTGTCACAATCTCACCGAGCTGCGGGTACGCCAGAATACGCTCAGCACCTTACCGGACGGCATCGAACAATTAATCAGTCTCATGGTGCTCGATCTCAGTTACAACGAACTCCAACACCTTCCTCTGGGGCTTTATGGACTGGGCAAACTCAAAGAGCTCTACCTGGTGGGCAACCCCCTCAACCTGCCTTTTGAGATGCTGAGTCGAGGCTTCAGTGATCCGCACGGCTTACTCACGCGCATTCACAGCTACCTGGAAGAGAAACAGTCGAAGGAGAAGTCGGCACAGGCAGATCAGCTGCGCGCGTCGCTGGAGAATCACTACGACGACAGTCTGGCTCAACTGTTGGTCCTAAAAACGGCGGAATGGCAGGAGACCGCCGGTCGGATCACTTTTCATCTGCCCCTCTACAATCCCCGCCACCTGACGGCCCTGTGCCATCAACTGAGTGCGCTCCAACATCAACTCACACTGCTCCATGCTCTGTTGTTTGCGTTGGAAGAAGACATGCAAACCTCAGCCATGAAAAAGCTGAAAACACTGCTGAATCTCACAGACACTGCCACCCAGGCACAGGATACCTACCACCAGCTGGCCAAAGTATCCGAAGAAGAAGCAATCGAGACTGACGTGACCGTGCAGAGCATCTCCTTAGCAACGCCCGCTCTGCTCACCGCCAGTATCTCGGAACACCATTTCCCGGGCTCCTTTGTCGCACACACAGCGCTGAAACTCTGGCTTGCCCTGCGTGCTTTGGTGGATGAACAGGCATTGAGTGTCTCGCACGACCAGGCAGAGATGCTGGTTGCCACCTTTACTGTCATCCTGGGCAAACAAACGGCGCAAAAACACGCCGTTCTGGTGGCTCGCGGCATGACCAGCCTTGCGCTCACCGATTTTTCCAGTTGATATTGGCATGGCAAATCAGAACCCTGCAATCATCGGCGATTCCCGTCCTCTCCTCAGGTTCAGACTATACTGATCAAACAGCCTTTCGAATTCGAGTGTGCCATGCAGCCGCAAGACGATCACAAAAGCCAGATAGACGCCATCAAGAGCCAACTCGTGAACGTCATCCTCATTATGGTGGCGGTGATGGCTATTCCCGGGCTGATGGGTTCACTCGGCCGAATCCCTGAATTGGGATTTCGCCCGACCATGCTGCTGCACATCCTGCTCACCCTGAGCCTTTGGGTCGTCGTAATCTCCCGGGCAAAGCTGTCACTTGTGACGCGTGCGACTTTCCTTGTCTGCGCACTCCTTCTGGTTGGTACCGCCGGCATTTACCGCTTCGGCCTGCTCAGCACCAGCCTCGCATTTTTCCTCGGCGCATTAGTGATAACAGCCACTATTTTCGGTAAACGTTGGGGCGCACTGGTCTTTGCCATCGTCATGGTCATCTCTCTGCACAAAAGCTGGCTGGCAACACAAACGCCATACGCCTATTCATTCAATGTTGAGAGCTATGCCACCAGCCCTACGGCCTGGGCAAACTACATTGTCTCGCTCATCATGGTCAGTTCCTCACTCTTGCTCCTGCTCGGTCGCTTTAACGACTTCCTGTTGGACCTCGTAAAAAATCTGGAAAGCCGGGTACGTGAGCGCACAGAAGATCTGCGCCAGAAAAATACCAGCCTGGAACAATCCCAAAAAGAGGCGGAAGAAGCCAACAAAGCCAAGTCACTTTTTCTTGCGAACATGTCCCATGAAATCCGAACCCCGATGAACGGTATCATCGGAATGACACAACTCTGCCTGCGCACTGACCTCAGCGAGCAACAGAAAAATTACCTGTCCAAAATCAAGTACTCAGCCACCAATCTGCTGAATATTATCAACGATATTCTGGATGTATCGAAGGTGGAATCCGGCAAGCTGGAGGTGGAGAAAATTCCCTTCCCACTGCCGGAACTGCTACACAATGTAGATGCCCTGTTTACGACCGAATGTGAAAGTCGGAACATCACGTTCGACTGCCAGCTTGACCCGGCTGTGCCACACGATTTGCTCGGGGACCCCGTGCGCATTCATCAGATTTTACTGAATCTGTGTTCCAACTCGGTGAAATTCACGCCGTCAGGAGGCATCGTTCTCACTACCTCGCTACTTCAGCAGTCAGGGGCAGATATACGCGTGCGCTTCACCCTCAAAGACACGGGCATTGGTATTGCGCCAGAAAAACTGGAGAGTATATTCCAGCCATTCACCCAGGCGGACTCCTCGACGACGCGACTGTACGGTGGTACAGGCCTTGGGCTGAATATCACCCGCCACCTGACAGAATTGATGGGTGGCCAGATTCGAGTTGACAGCCAGCCCGGTCAAGGCACCTGTTTTACGGTGGACTTGCCCTTTGAAGTCGCAGAATCCACGGCAACTACGGAGACAACCATGACCCCACCATCCAGCGAGACTGCCAACGCCGGCTCCCCCGATTTCTCACAAAAACGCATCCTTCTGGTGGAAGATAACGCCCTGAACCGTGAGATTGTCGAAGCCATGCTTGACGAGCAGGCGACTCAGATGGATCAGGCCGAAAATGGCAAGGTTGCGCTGGAACTGCTGGCGCAAAACGATTACGACCTGATTCTTATGGACATCCACATGCCGGTCATGGATGGCATGGAGGCCACCCGCACGATTCGGCAAAATCCGAAGTACCAGCACCTCCCCATCATCGCATTGACCGCAAACGTCATGCAGGACGATATCGAGAAATACATGGCCATCGGATTTACCGACCACATGGGCAAGCCGATTGATTTTGATGAATTTATTGCCCTGCTGACGCGGTATCTTGCTTAGTTGTCCTCTTGTATGCGTGTTGAAGCGAAAAGATGATAAATACAGCGATAATCCCAAAATGCTCGGCAGACAGGTTAAAGCCAGTTTTGGAGATATATTCCTGGTACAGGATCACTATGCTCAATCCCAAAAGACAAACCAAAGCCGTAGAAAGAAACTCTTCGATAAACCTGCTGAATGTTTTTCTGAAAGGGCGAACTGCGTGCGTTACGCCAATAAGTAAAATTAGCAGTGAGATAACCGGGAGTGTGCTAGAGAGAAAAGATAACTGATCGGACAAATCCGAAGCCTTTTTTTCAAACCAGAACGCCTCAAGCGAAGCTGCGATTGGCCCCGACCAGATGACCGAATAGCCACTCATCAACAAGCTCAAGAGTGCCAGTCGGAATCGTTTAATATTTCGGGTAAACGTCATGAGTCGGAAATCCATTTTCATTAGGGATGAAATCTTTAACTTTGGAAGGAGTAATCGATTCAGCGGTTGAAGCATAAATGACCTCGTCCCCTGCCATAACTCGATACTCTCTGGTTACCTCAAGCGTCATTTCTCTGGTATTATACAATTCATGAAAATCAATAGCTTTCACCTCACCAAGCCGTCCAAAGGGGCCATAATAAACGTCTCCGCGCCAATCTGAGACCTCCGCTATATAAGTAGTGGTTCGCATCTGCACAAATAGATTTTCTGTGGTTGCTCCAGCTGTCGCTGTGCCACCTGCGCCAGAGAGTAAAGGCCCGATCTTGAGCAGCTCGCCTCCCCTCATGACTGTCAGAGCTTTGAAAGCCCCCCACACGGAGTTTTCCAAAGTCCCTAGCCCTTCCCATTCCGACGTTATCGAGTGCAGGGATTCAGGATTGACATAAGTCGGCGTGGCAAACTTTTCATTTGGGTAAGTGGCGACTTGGTAGGGAGGCAATACCACAAATTCAGCTGGCGTGAGGCTTGCTTCGATTGAGCCTTTCGTGACGCTATTGTCTCTCTTGAGTAACAGCGCTATATCCTGCTCTAGATGCCTCCTATCGAGCACATTTCCCGAGCTTGCCAAAGCAGATTGAATGCCGGCGTAAACGCTTTCTGCTTTTTGCGGGTCAGTTTCTGCCATGCTCTTTAGTCGTTCAGCAATTTTCAGCGTATCGACACGACCATTGCCTAAGACATATTCCGACAGCATCACCTGGGCGTCGGAATGAGGATAGGACCCATCATTTACAAATGAGCCGCTGTTCGTTTCTGCATTGATCATCGTCATATCCTAATCCTTGGATTTATACCATTAAAGCGATCCAGCATAACAAAAGCTTTTAAAACTGGTAACTAGGGTAAACCCTAGTTACCTCAAATTAGATGACCCATCGCAAACCTTATGTGCCCGTCAATGAGAAGCGCTCAAACGACGGGAGAAGAACAGCTAGAGTTCATCACCTTTATCTGGATCGATATTCGGTACTTTTTCCATCGCTGCAATAAACGCCTGCCTGGATCCTGCACTCGCTTTCTTAGCCAAATATTCTTCTGTCATAAGCGCTGACATCTTTTCTGCGACTGCCGAAGAAATAAACTGGTTGATTGAAATACCGTCGTTCTTCGCGAGAACTTTAATCTGTTCATGCAGAGAGTCAGGCAATCTTAGGCTCAGTGTGCTCATTTTATAACACCTCTCTCAATTAAAAACTCTTTTGGCCCAATGGCTTGTATACCGAACTTTTCTATATGATTAAAATCTTTGACATTGTGTGTAATGATAAATTTGCTGTTAGATTCGACGGCAACTTCAAGAACAAGATCATCTTTGGGATCTTTGAGATAAGGCCGCCACAAAAAATGAATCTTGCGAACACTCGATTTACTTAAAATGAAATTCAGTACATCATCGATTTCATCTGGTGACAAATGGCTTATCAAATCCGTTCTTTTTAGTACCGATTCATATTCAATAAACAGCGGTACAGATACATTTGGCACAAAATTGGTGTTATCGAGCAAACACATCAACAGCTTATATGACGCTCCCCGGTTTGATCGAAGCGCAGATACCAGTATGTTGGTGTCTATAACAACATTTATTTTTCTCATCTAGGTATTATATGTAATACCAAAACCAAGCTTCAACCAGTTTTTTCCCCGGGAACACTCGGGAAGTTTTTTACACAGGCTATTCACTCGAACGAAACTCTGTCGGAGAAACACCCAACACTTTCTTGAATGCCCGACAAAAACTGCTGTCACTGGCGAAGCCAACAAACGCCGCGACCTGCCCGACAGTTTTATTCGTGTTCCGCAACAACTCCGCGGCCACGTCGATGCGCGTTTGTGTTACGAGATCACTGAAGGAAGCCCCTTCAGCGCTCAGCTTTCGGCTCAACGTGCGCGCGGACAAACACAATGCAGATGCTGCCAGCTCGATGCTGACGGATTCCTTATCGGCAATACGGTTATGCAGATACTCCGCCACCCGATCCCGAAAAGACAATTGCCGCCGGAATCGAACGATCTGCTTTTCCAGTTCTTTTTCAAACTGCTGCATCGTCACCTTATTTGCCGTTGAGATGGGAAAGTGCAAATTGGCCTTCGGCAGAACCAGCTTGTTTTCCGGCTGATCAAAGTACAAGCGGCTGGCATCGGAGAAGTTTTGATACGCTTCAAGCGGAAACGCATTGTGATGTTTAAAATGCACCTCAAGCATAATGTGGTTGGGTGCAACATAGCGCTGGATCGAATTGAAAGCGCCAATGATCATTTCAGTGATCGCCTCAGTCAGGGTACCAAACGCAACCAGCGGCTCGAAAACCAGATGCAACTGATCCCGTACTTCCCGCTGTTGTATGGAGTAAGCTGGCATCACCAGAGGATAAAACTTCAACGCTGCGCCTAACGCTTCCTGTAGTGTCGGCGAAGTCATCACCACGATACCTAGCAAGCCATGTGCCGTCACCGGAAATTGTGCCAACAACTGGGTAGACAATGGCAGATTCGGATCAGATTCGCGCAGGCAAACGGAAAACAAGGTGTATAACTGTTCGCCTGTAATGACGCCTGACTCATACAACTTCTCTGACGGCTCGATCCCGGCAGCAGTCAGTATTTTTCGGGCATCCCGTCCGCGCTTGACCAGAAACTGCTCCACAATCTCCACATACTGTACCGGAAAACCATACTCCGCCAGCGCGCGTGATGCCACTTTACCGGCACTCCCCTTCCCTGATTCTGGATTTTCTGGCTTGATCATAGGCGCTCTCAGCTCTCTTTTCCCCATACTAACCAAAACCAAACAGTCCGCATAGTGACCGAGATCAACACACATGTTTGGCGGAACACGCACAACATTGGCAGCACATGTCAATTTAACCGCGATAGCATGGAGTAAATAACCACAAAAAGGAGTGGCTTATGCCCATCGCAGATATTCTTCCCTTTCGGCGTACCCAGCCGCCCATTATCGATCCACGCATTCAAGCGAAAAATCGCGCTGTCTGGACCCGATTCGCGGCCCCCGTCAAGCCAACCACCGGCATGGCACATGCCTATAGCGCGCGGGTACACAGCCTGCACCAGGAATCATCGGACACGGTTTCCCTGCTGCTGGATCTGAACGGGGCATCCCTCACCTGGCGACCGGGTCAATTTATCACCTGCCGGGTCAACGTGAACAACGACACGCTTCAGCGAGCCTACTCCATCAGCAACTGCGGCACACTGATTGACGGGAATGCACACCTGTGCCGCAGCCAGTTGGTACGCATCACTGTCAAACACGTAGATGGCGGGCAAGTCTCGAGCGCGATCAACTCAACATTTTCAAGCGGAGACCAGATCGAGTTTACCGGACCTCATGGAGACTTTTGTGCCAGTAAAAGTCCGTCAACCAAGCTGTTTGTCGCCGGAGGAGCTGGAATCACGCCGATTCTGCCACTGATTCAGACTCACCTGACAGCCGCGACTGGCCAGCCCTGTGCGCTCATTTACAGTACACAGAAAAAACAGGATGCGATCTTTTACAAAGCTCTGACCGAGCTGGCAAACAATCACTCGAATTTTTCGCTGCACTGGGTGGAAACCGGCGGCAAGCCGACACGACGTCTGACCGCAGAGCGACTGGAAAACGTCCTCGCTGACCTGCCGTGGCTCGATTCGGAAGCTACTGAGGTGTTCCTGTGCGGACCGGACGGCTTAAACACCCTCTCACAGCAGGTGTTCACCACGAAACGCTGGACCAAATCACTGGTACATACCGAGCGATTTTTATCCAACCACCACAACGCCGCCAACCACAGCCTGTCGGCCCAGGAAATCGAGTTTCCCCAATGGCATAAACATGTGATTGCCCAACCGGACCAAAGCCTACTCGAAGCAGGCCTTTCCGCCGGAATTGCCATGCCGCACAGCTGCCAGGTGGGTGGTTGTGGCCACTGCAAGGTCAAGGTGGTGAAAGGTAATGTGATCAGCGACGAGCCCAATTGCCTGTCCGCTGAGGAATCCGCCCAAGGGTATCGCCTGGCCTGTGTGTCCTATGCCACCAGCCCGGTAACACTGGAAATTGAAGGAGAACAACAATGATTTTGGACCAAATGCTTAACGGCGTGCCCTCGCATGCCCGTAACCGGGTGGAAGCCACACTGGAAAACGTCTCCGTGATGATGCAGGTAAAAAGCCCCAAAGTGGCGGCATCCTTAGCGCCTTCCGCGATGCGCGGATTGTTTATGCGACAGGGAAAGAAGTCGGATCATGTCAAGATGCCCTCCTCCCATGCGACCCACTTCGACCTGCAGTACGGCCTCGACTTCCCTGAAATGCACGAACTCTACCGTCGAGCCGTCGAAAATCAATGGGATGGCAATCGAGACCTCGCCTGGCACATCGATGTGGACCCAATGAATCCGGAGGTGCCCATCGTCAACCCGGACTTCCTTCCCTTTGAAGGGCTGCGCGAATACGGCATCAAGCTGAACAAACAGGAAATGGCCGAGGCAAACTACAATATGGTGTGCTGGTTTCTCAGCCAGTTCATGCACGGGGAACAGGGTGCGCTGTATGCTTCTGCCCAGGTTACCGAGTGCGTCAAGTGGATGGATGGGAAGTTCTACGGCGCTACCCAGGTCATGGATGAAGGCCGCCACCTCGAAGTGTTCCTGCGCTATCTGGACACCAAGCTGGAAAAAACCTACCAAATCAACGACAACCTCTTCGTGATCATTGACGACCTGCTGACTGACTCCCGTTGGGACATCAAATTCCTCGGCATGCAGATCATGATCGAAGGGCTGGCTCTGGGTGCGTTTGGCACCCTGCACAACAATACTCGAGAACCCTTATTACGGCAGTTGCTGAAATATGTGATTCAAGATGAGGCTCGTCATGTTCACTATGGCGTGCTGGCGCTCGCTGAGTTTTTCAAGAACGAGTTGTCCGACTCCGAGCGACGAGAGCGGGAAGACTGGGCTTTTGAAGTGGCCCTGCTCATGCGCAACCGCTTTATGGGTCACGAGGTCTATGAAGAAATGTTTGAAGGCGTGATGACACGACACCAGTGGAATAAGTTTATCCTGGAGTCCCCCGCGATGCGTCGATTCCGTTCACTCATGTTCAAACGCCTGATTCCCAACTTGGAACACATCGGTCTGCTGTCCCCGCGCATGCAAAAACACTATGAAAATGCTGGACTCTGGCAATTTGCCGGTGGTAAAAATGCCACTCAGCTTACCGAGCAGGACTTGATCGATGATCTGACCTGAGATCAGACCCTTCAGGAAAGGTCCGGCTCAGTGATCCGTTTGGATTCAATAGGGAATCGATGTCGACATGACCCACTACACGCTCCGGACACTCCCACTGGGCAATGGCCTGAAAAGCAGCACATTAATAGCCGGACTGGAAAACCGCGCAGGCGACTGGGTCATCTGCCTGCATGGTTTTCCTGATAACCATCACAGTTTTCGACCTCTCCTGCCGGCGCTCAGCGCCGCAGGATTCCGCATTGCCTGCCCCATGTTGCCCGGTTATGAAGCTAGTTCGCAAAACCGTCCCGGGCACTACGATGTGGAGACCGTCGCCACGCAGCTTCTGCACCTGATCGACAGTCTGAATACTCCCATGCAAGGCAACACTGCCACCTCGCAAGGTAATAAAGCTCGGGTTCACCTGCTCGGTCACGATTGGGGGGCAATCACGGGTTTCGCCATGGTACGCAAACAGCCCGAGCGATTTGCCAGCTACACCTCATTGTCTGTGCCCTACGGGTTGTCACTCAAAGGCATACTCAAACAAGCAAAAGCCTACTTGCCCCACAGCTGGTATATTCAGCTCTTTCAGTTACGCGGGATTGCCGAGCCATTGATCCGGGCGCGACAGCACTGGTTTATTGACCAGCTGATTGACAGCTGGAATCCCGGCTGGCAAATGCCGGCCAGTCATCAGTCCAGCATTCGCCAAACCCTCGCCTCCCCCGAAGTACTTGCGGCAGCACTGGGTTATTACCGAGCCATTTATGGCCTTACCCGACGCGAAAACCAGGCGCGCAAACTGCTGAATGAACGTATCGACGTGCCCACGTTACTCGTGCAGGGTCTGCGGGATCGCGGCATTCCTCCCGCTCTGTGGAAATTGAACCATCGCAATCTGTATTCCAGCACCATGCACCATGAGCAACTGCCCTGTGGCCACTGGCCGCATCAGGAAGTGCCGGAAAAACTCACGCCGATGCTGGTTCGGTGGCTGACAACCCACCGCTAATCTACACTGTAAAGAACCATCGTGAATTGAACCACAGTGCCAGCATGCCCTACCCGCACATTCTTGACCTTGAAAAACTGTTTGACCAGATCCATGTCGGTATTGTGATACACGCGCACGATACCCGTATCCTGTACGCGAATCAGGCGGCGCAAGACATGCTGAACCTGAATCTCGCCCAGCTGATGGGGCGGGAAGCTTCCAATCCAGACTGGCACTTTATTCATCCCAACGGAAGTCGACTCGATATTGAAGACTACCCGGTATCCAGGGTTTTGCGCACACGAGAACCCCTGAAAGATCTGGAACTGGGGATTCTCGACGCCACGCTCAACCAGCCCACCTGGGTGAGTGTCAGTGCCACGCCCGAGCTGGATCAAGCTGGCCAGATTTTTCAGGTGGTGGTTTCTTTCGTAGACATCAGCACGCAACGCAATAACTTTTCCTTCCAGCAGGTCGTGGACTTTGCCAATGATATCGTGGTGGTGACCGAGGCAAGCCCCCTGGATGAACCCGGCCCCAGAATTGTCTACGTCAATCAAGCCTTTACGACCTTAACGGAATACACGCCTGACGAAGTACTTGGCAAAAGCCCGCGTTTTCTCCAAGGGGAACGGACCAACCCGGATGCGCGCCAGATAATGAGGGATGCATTGGAGAAAAAACAGGACTGCCAGTCCACGATTCTAAACTACTCGAAATCCGGCCGACCCTACTGGCTTGAGGTTAATATCGTTCCTATCACCAACTGGGCGGGCGAAGTCACACATTTTGCGGCCATTGAACGCGATGTCACCACCACCAAGATGACGGAACAAAAACTGCGGGACGATGCCTGCCAGGATCCGCTCACGGGTTTGTTGAACCGACGCGGGCTGGACCTGCACAGCCAGGAAGTGGAAGCCTACTCGGCAAAAATTCAGGCACCGTTCTCAGTGATCGCTCTGGATCTCGACCATTTCAAGCAGATAAACGACTCTTACGGCCATGCGGCTGGTGATCAGGTACTGGTGGCACTCGCACAGCTGTTGCAGGCCAATGTCCGTGCCGCCGATACCGTCGCACGGGTGGGGGGTGAAGAGTTCGTGATCCTGCTGCCGGAAACCCCGCTGAAAACGGCGGCTAGCATCGCCGAACGTATCCGACTGGATTGGGCAAACCACGACATAGCCATCCCATCGACGTCTTCTGGAGAAGTGACTACCCTGCGCTCCACAACCAGCCTGGGCATTGCTCAGTACGCTCCGGGCAGCGCCGCTGAGCCAAACGTCAACGCGACGCTCAAACAGGCAGACGAAGCGCTCTACCAAGCCAAACATCAGGGCAGAAATCGGGTGGAAGTCCGAGAGTAACTCCACAATTCGATCTTTAACGTCAAATTTACGACACTTTGCCCCCGTTTTACCGTTCCGTGACACAATTGTCACACCAGACCAAGCGGTCAGATTGACACCGATTGATCAATTTGAGAACATCCGCCTTTACAAAAATAAAACGTAAATATTCACCACCTCTCTAGGCACGAAACCCACAAGGTTCCAAGCGCTATTAAACACGTCGGGAAAATCAAGACATGTCTGTTAATTTATTTAAAAAACGATCTGCATCAGCCTTGTTTGCTGCTGCATTTATGGTGAGCGGCGTTGCATCTGCCGCAAATTTGAACTCGGTGCAATCCGAGGAGAATAAAATCCACAAAGATGCCGTCAAGTCACAGCAAACCATCGATAAAGTCTACGATGAGTCTCGCGAGCTGCTGGCTGATTATCGAACCATCGTCGATGAAATCGAAAACCTGAAAGTGTACAACGATCACGTGGCCAGGCTGGTAGCGGACCAAAACGAAGGTATCGCATCCCTGGAGAGGCAGATTGGCCAGATCGAAAACACGAAACAGGGCGTGGTTCCGCTCATGTACAACATGATCGATACCCTGGAAAAATTCATTGAGCTGGACGTCCCCATCAACATGGACGATCGCAAAGAGCGTGTTGAACGCCTGCGCCGGACCATGGGTCGCTCAGACGTCACCACGTCGGAAAAATACCGCCAGGTGCTTGAAGCCTACCAGATCGAGAGCGATTACGGCTCCATGCTGCAAGCCTATGAAGGGCGCCTGCCTTGGGATGGCAAAGAAATCAACGTCGATTTCTTCCACCTTGGCCGTATTGTATTCCTGGCACAGTCTCAGGATCTGAAAAATGCCTGGCGCTGGGATAACCAGGCGCGCAAATGGGAAAAACTGAGCGACGAGTTCGTACGCCCGGTGACCCAGGCTATTCGTATGGCGCGGAAGCAAACCGCGCCTGACCTGATCAAACTACCAGTGCCGGCAGCGGAGTAAGACACAATGAAATCCTTGAAAAACACCCTTATTCTGCTCACCTCTGTGGCCCTGCTGAGCCTGGGCCAAGTGGCACATGCACAGCCCACCACCTTGGAAGACCTGTTGAAACAGGTGAAACAGGATCGCATTTCCGAGAAAAAGATCAATAAAGAGCGTGAATCCGAATTCCTGAGCGAACGCGCGGATAAAAAAGCGCTGCTCGCCCAAGCCAAGAAAATGCTGGCGGATGAACGTGCACGCGGCAAATCTCTGAGCCAGCAATTCAGCGAAAACGAAGGCACCCTGTCCGCCAAAGAAGCTGAGCTGGAAACCGCTAAAGGCACCCTCGGCGAGATGTTTGGCGTCGTGCGCCGGGCGGCGGGCGAAACCATTGGCACTCTGTCCACCAGTATCATCAGTGCACAGTTTCCCAAGCGGGAAGACCTGCTGAACAAACTCGCAGAAGCCAAAGAACTGCCCACGCTGAGTGAGTTGGAAGAACTCTGGATTGCCCTGCAAACCGAGATGACCGAATCTGGCAAGATCGTAAAGTTCGAGGCCGAAGTGGCGCAACTGGACGGTTCCATCGGCAAGGAAACCGTCACACGTCTGGGTACATTTAACCTGCTCAGCAAAGACATCTACCTGAACTACAATGACGAAACCCGGACCATCCAGCCCCTGGGTCGTCAGCCTGAAGGACACGTCGTCAAACTCGTTTCCGGCTTCAATAACGCAGGCTCAGGCTTCCAGGCACTCTACCTCGACCCCTCCAAGGGCCAGATTTTGAGCCTGTTGACTCAAAAGGCGACGTTGATCGAGCGCTACCACCAGGGCGGCATGGTTGGCTACATCATCACCGGTGTACTGGCACTGGGCCTGTTGATCGCTCTGGAGCGATTGATCATGCTGGGACTGACCGGCATGCAGATTCGCAGCCAGCTGAAGAATATCAAAACGCCCAAGAAATCCAATCCGCTTGGCCGTATTCTGATGGTGTACAACGACAACAAGTCGATGGACGTTGAAAACCTCGAACTCAAACTCGACGAAGCCGTACTCAAAGAAACACCGCGCATCGAGCGGGGTGTGGCCATCATCAAAATCCTGGCCGCCATTGCACCACTACTGGGGCTGCTGGGTACGGTCACCGGTATGATCGGCACCTTCCAGTCCATCACACTCTTTGGTACCGGCGATCCCAAAATCATGGCCGGTGATATTTCCATGGCTCTGGTCACAACAGCACAGGGGCTGATCGCAGCACTGCCGTTGCTGTTCTGCTTCAGCATCGTGTCCGGCCGCAGCAAATCCATTATTCAGGTGCTTGATGAGCAAAGTGCCGGCATCATCGCCGAGCACGCCGAAGTAGCACCCGCAAGCGGCGATCAGGAGAGCAACTAATGATGCTCTACCTGATGGAACTGTGGGAGCCTGTCAGGGACTTTTTAGCTACAGGCGGAGACGTGCTGTACATTGTTGCCGTTGCTTTGTTTGTCATGTGGGCCCTGATGGTAGAGCGATACCTCTACCTCTGGGTGGTATTCCCCCAATACCGCAAGCATGTGATCACACAATGGCACGACCGACAGGACACCACGTCCTGGTATGCACACCGCATACGAGAAGCGTGGATTTCCAGAGCGAATCAGTTATTGAATGCACGCATGCTGCTGATCAAGACCATGGTTGCCATCTGCCCGCTGATCGGGCTGCTGGGTACCGTCACAGGCATGATCACCGTATTTGAAGTCATGGCGGTTTCCGGTACCGGTAACCCCCGTTTGATGGCTTCCGGTATTTCCATGGCCACCATCCCGACGATGGCAGGCATGGTCGCAGCTTTGTCCGGCATTTTCTTTAGCTCTCGACTGGAAATTAAGATCAAGACAACGAAGCAGAAGCTGATTGACAGTTTGCCGCATCACTAAAGAGATAAGAATTTATGGCACGCAAGAATCGAAACCTCGATCAGGAGGATGCCGGCATTGATATGACGCCAATGCTGGACATCGTATTTATCATGCTGATCTTTTTTATCGTGACCACTTCTTTCGTTAAAGAAGCTGGGATCGACGTGAACCGGCCTAAAGCCGAGCAAGCCACACAGAAGAAGTCCGCCAATATCTTTATTGCCGTCTCCGAGAATGGTGAAATTTGGATGGACAAGCGTATGGTGGATGTTGAGCGGGTCGCCGCGAACATTGAGAAAATGCTCGCGGAACAACCCACTGACATGGTGGTGATCCAGGCAGACAAAGAAGCCCGTCACGGCCTGGTGGTCAAAGTAATGGACCAGATCAAATCAGCAGGTATTGACAAAATATCCATCGCTGCGGAGAAGTAGAAAATGATCAGATCGTTTTTTGCCATACTCTCCGGCGTGGCAATAACGTTCGCACTGTTTGTTTTCATGGCCTACCTGATCTCGGGTGGGGCCAAGCGAAACGTAGAGAATAGCGAGCGAATTGTCATTGACATTGTGGGTGCGCCACCGGAGTCGAAGGTGGATACACGTCGCCGTGTACCACCACCGCCACCACCGCCACCCAAACAGCCACCCAAGCCACAGCAGGTTGAGCCAGAGCCCCAGCAGAATGCAGTGGACGCACTGAGTTTTAACATCCCGACAGTCGATGTCGGCGGCGGTAAATCCCTGGGTATGGACGCCCCGACCATCGGGGCGGAAGAAGGCGATGCCACACCGATCGTGCGCATCGAGCCCAAATATCCGGTGCAAGCCGCACGTGATGGCAAGGAGGGCTTTGTGCAACTGTCTTTCACCATCACCGAAACCGGCGAAGTGGACGACATCAGTGTCATCAAGGCAGAGCCAAACCGGATATTTAACCGCGAAGCGATGCGCGCCCTGCGAAAATGGAAGTACAAGCCAAAAATCGTGGATGGCAAAGCCGTCAGACAGCCCGGCATGTCTGTTGAACTCGTATTCAAGTTAAATAAATAAAGGGGATCACATGAAGACTGTGCTTAAATCCCTGTGCCATGTTTCCCTCTCCCTGCTCCTGGTAGGTTGGCATGCGTCAGCGTTAGCTGGCGCAGACCAGAAGGTCGATCAATCCTGCCTGAGCAAGCAGCCGAAACAAAAAACCAAGGCACTCGGCCCATACACGGGGAAAAAAGTGGGCAAGGCTTTTGAAGCCTATTCCCAGGATAAAATCGATGAGGCCCTCGAACGTCTGCTCGACATCGATGCCGATGACAAGTTCGATCAGGCGTATATCAATCGATTTGTTGGTTACATCTATGCGGGTAAAGAGGGACAGGAAAAGAAGTCCATCGAATACCTTGCCAAAGCAGTACAGAATGACGTATTGAACCGCACGGAGCACAACGGTGCACTCAAGCTCCTCGCTGATCTGCAGATGCAGGAGAAGATGTACAAACAGGCGATCGACAACTATTACACGTGGATGAAGGCTTCCTGTACCGAGGATGCCAACGCCTATGTACGCATCGCCCAAGGCTACTTCGAGTTGAAACAGCTGGATAAAATGATCGAGCCGGCAGACAAGGCCATTGGCATCTACAGCAAACCGAGCCAGAATCCCTACATCCTGAAACTGTCCTCGTACTATGAGCGCAAGAAGTACAAGGATTCAATTCGAATTCTTGAACAACTCGTGAACATATTCCCGGACGACAAGAAATGGTGGGGGCAATTGGGTACCTTCTATATGATGGAAGATCAGTACGCCAAAGCGCTGCAGACCATGGAACTGGCCTACAAACAGGGCTATCTGGAAAAAGAATCGGAAATCAAGGTGTTGGCTCAGCTGTACGCCACTAATGAGATCCCGATTAAATCAGCGGAGATTCAGGAGAAGTACATTAAGAAAGGCCTGATTCCCCGAGACAGCAAAACACTGTCCGTATTGGCCAACACATTCCATGCCGCCAAGGAAGTCGAAAAGGCCGCCACCTACTATGGGGAAGCTGCGGAGCTGGCCAATGATGCAGATATGTTTGCCAAGCAGGGCACGCTTTATCTGGAGGCCGAGCAGTACGACAAGGCCGTGGATGCACTCAATAAGGCTCTGGCGGGAGGCGCAAAGAACGCGGGCAAGATCTACATGTCGTTGACCGAAGCTTTCTTCTACCAGAAGAAGTACAAGAGTGCTTATGCTCAGGTACAAAAAGCCAAGGAATTTGCGCGCGAAAAGAAAACGGCGGAAAGCTGGGAAGCCTACATTCGCCTCAAAGCCCAAAATAACGGCATTAATCTGGGCTAACCGCTGTAGTCAGCCAAGTATGACTAAAACGCCAACCTGTCGGTTGGCGTTTTTTTTGGCGAGTATTCTTCCAGCAGTGCAAGATTAATCGACTGAGCAGGCAATCATACAGGCGACTGAGTGCCCTTGAGCAACTTCCTTCAGTACCTGATCCGTACCCTGGCAGGCTTCCGTCGCAACGGGACAGCGGGTATGAAAATGGCATCCCGCCGGTGGATGGATGGGGGAAGGCACATCGCCCTGAAGAATCTGTCTTTCGGACTTTCGGCGGGGGTCCGGCCGTGGAATGGCACTGATCAACGCTTTGGTGTACGGGTGCTGGGGAGCATTGTAGAGGGACTCTGCATCCGCTAATTCAACCACCCGCCCTAAATACATCACCGCAATACGGTCAGAAATATGCTTAACCACACTCAGATCGTGCGCAATAAACAGTAACGCCAGATTTAACTCTTTCTGCAACTCCATCAACAAATTAAGAATCTGGGATTGCACCGACACATCCAGCGCGGACACAGCCTCATCACACACAATCAATTTGGGCTTGAGCGCGATCGCGCGCGCAATCCCGATGCGTTGGCGCTGACCACCGGAAAACTCATGGGGATACCGGTTCACCGCATCTTTGGGCAAGCCGACTTTTGCGAGCAATTCCAGCACCCAGCGTTTGCGCTCTTCCGGCGTGCCCATTTTGTGAATCACATAGGGTTCCTCCAGAATGGTGCCAATCGTATGGCGACCATTCAGGGACTCCAGAGGGTCCTGGAAAATAATCTGCATTTCCTGCCGAAGCGAACGCATCCGTGCGCGGGAAAATTCGGTAATGTCCTGCCCTTCGAACGTAATGGTCCCGGAAGTTGGCTCGTGTAACTTCAACAGGCTCCGACCCAGCGTACTTTTGCCACAGCCGGACTCACCCACCAAACCGAGGGTTTCTCCGCGCTTGATGTCGAAGGAAATACCATCCACGGCGTACACGGTATGCGAAGGGCGGAGCAAGCCATTGTTGATTTTAAAGTGTTGCTTTATCTCCTGAGCGCGGAGAAGGATGTCTTGTGTCGTCATGGGCTGATCACTGTGATTCGGTATGCCAGCACGCGGCCAAATGGGCGGGCTGATCATCGGTTGCCTGTGCAGATCGTACGTCTTTCAGCTCGGGGACCTGCCGGCACTGGTCACTGACCTTCGGGCACCGGTTCTGGAACCGACATCCCTGGGGCATTTCCTGTAAACCGGGCACAAATCCCTCAATCACGGGCAAACGGGTTTTGGGGGTGTCTTCTAATCGGGGAATCGACTGAAGCAAGCCTTGAGTGTAAGGATGAGCAGGCTGTTCAAACAAATCGTTTACTTGCGCCTGTTCAGCCACCCGACCGGCATACATGACCACCACTTCATCACAGATCTCCGCCACCACACCCAGATCATGGGTGATAAAAATGATGGACATGTGGTTTTCCTGCTGGAGCTGTTGCATCAGATCCAGAATCTGTGCCTGAATGGTCACGTCCAAGGCGGTGGTGGGCTCATCACAAATGAGAATTTCCGGCTCACACGCCAATGCCATCGCGATCATCACTCGCTGGCGCATCCCACCGGACAGCTGATGCGGATAATTGCTCACCCGCTTCTCCGGTGAAGGAATGCCAACTTTTCGCAACATTTCGACCGCTGCGTCCAGACGGGCACGCTTATCGAGATCGGGCCGATGAAGCTTGAATACTTCCACCAACTGCTGCCCGATTGTGTGCACAGGATTCAGCGCCGTCATCGGCTCCTGGAAAATCATGGAGATTCGATTCCCACGAATGGTGAACAGCTCTTTGGGAGAAAGCTGGGTCAGATCCTGGCCCTGAAAGAGCACTTTCCCACCCGCTATCCTGCCATAAGGATGCGGCAACAATCCCATGATTGACATGGCGGTCACACTTTTACCGCACCCGGACTCACCCACAATGCCGAGCGTCTTCCCCTTGGGCACATTAAAGCTTACGCCGTCCAGCACCCGAACGGTACCACTGTCTATATCAAACTCTGTGGCCAGAGCGCTGACTTCGAGTATCACTTCTTGATTCATTGTTTCCGGCTTTACTTCTTGTACGTGGTATCCGTGCGTGTCACGGGCTCAAACGTTTTGCCGGACTTCATGGCCTTCCGGGTTTCTTCTTCCATCTGCTCATCAATCCAGAACAATCCAAGATCCCATTCCCCATCAGAGAACAGCTCTTTGGTCAGCGCTGTGGCTGGTGGTGTGGGGAGCTGCAGCCAGCGCCAGTAGGCGGAGCGTACATACGGAATCTTGTAGAACGGGATATAGGCCGCTTCATTGATGACCGTCTCCTGTAACTTCCACGCAGCTTCGACACGTTTGGCTTTATCAAACTCCGTATTGAAAATGGTCACCAGCCGATCCAGCTCCGGGTGAGCGGAATTGGTAAAGTTGTTCGTCTGCGGTTTATTGGCGTTATCGCTGTGCCAGTATTCCCAATACTGCGGCACGTAGCTCGTGTTCATATGAATGAAGGCAGCCTGGTGTTGCTTTTCCAATGCCGCTTTAAAGCCATTCGCCCCTTCCACGAGATTCAGCAGCACATTCAGGCCAGCCTTTTTCGCTTCCTCTTTCAATACCGTTAAGCGGTCACTGTGGGTGATGCTACTGTAATTCAGACTCAACGTCAGGTCCTCACCCGCCGCATTCACCAGGTAACCTCTCGGCCCCATGTCCTTGTACCCGGCCATTGCAAAGTACTCCATGGCCTTTTCCGGATTGAACGGGAAAGGTTTCACATTCGGATTTGTGTAATCGCCATGACCCGCGCCGGTGGACTCCAGACGGATATAATCACCACGCAATGCGGTAGCAATCATCTTGTCAATATCCAGCGCATGGGCAATCCCCAGCCGCATATTTCTGTCCTTCAGGAAATCCATGCCCTGATTCAGCCAGATGCCCGCTGCACCTTGTGGACGATCCATATACGCCCACAACTTGTGGATATACCCCTTATCAAAGGGCTCACCCTGCGCTTTCACATGCCAGAAATCAGGCAGGGTCAGGTTAAATGCATCGAGATCACCCTTGAGGAAGGTTTGAAAAGCCACTTCCGGATCACGAATCACCTTCACCTGAATCTTGTCGACGTTGTAGCGCCCTTTGTAATAGCGCTTGTCCTTACCCCACCAATCCTTGTTACGCTTGAAGGTAATATATTTTCCCTTCTTAACATCGGAGATCACGTAGGGCGTGATGCTGGGGACGATTGTCCAATTGTGTTTTCGCACCCAGTTGTCATCCACCTTGTCTTTCAAGAAGTGCTCTGGCTTGGGCACCAGGTCATACAGCATATAGAGAATATCTTCGGGCGCTTTTTCACTGCCAATGGTGATGGAAATGGTATGCTCATCAATCTTGCTGATGTCCGTCACTTCACTGGTGTAAAAGTTGTTGTACCACGGTGCCTGAATCTCTTTGGAACGCATGAACTGAAACATATACGTCCAGTCATCCGCCGTTACCTTTTCACCATCGCTCCAAGTAGCATCCGGATCCAGTTTGAAGTATGCCGTTTTATGGTTTTCATCGAAGGCCCAGGCAACGGCCAGACTGGGAATAAAGTCGCGTGTGTTGGGGTGTACTTCCAGCAAACCGATGGGCACCGGACGGGTGAAACCAGCAAAAGAACCATTCGAGTCCGGCCCTTCAACGCGCAGCGTCAGCGGGAAGCTTTGTATCCAGGTAGTGTACTTGCCGCCCTTAGGGGCGTTTTGATTGGCAAACACGGGGGCATCATCATTCGTATTCCACTGGATGTCTGCAGGCAAATTCGCCGCCCAGGTACTGCCAGCCCACGCCATCCCCAGGCAAAAGCTCATTGAAATTCCGGTCGTTTTTATTATGTGCATTGTTTTTCCTCTCAGTTGTTTCTTTCAGAGCCCCAAAGGCCACTACTACGCCCTGCACGCCTGGTGTTCAGTTTTCTCTCGGCCAATATCATCGATACTGGGTATACCGCTTGGGGTCAAACGCCTCGCGAATTGCCTCACCAATAAACTGCACCAGCGTGAGTACCACCACGATCGCCGTGACCACCGAACTCACGATCCAAATGGCATCCAGACGGCTACGCCCCTGTAACAACAACTCACCCCAGCTCGGCGTCGGGGGTCGTAAACCAAATCCCAGGTAGTCCAACGCCGTCAACGCACTGATGGCCGTTACCACAAAGAACGGCGCCAGCGTGACGATCATGACAATGGTATTGGGCAAAATATGATTAAAGATGATACGCCAGTCCGACGCGCCCAGCGCATGTGCCGCAGCCACGTACTCTCTTGCCTTTTCCTTGTAGGTAAGCGAGCGCATATACCAGGTAATACCCATCCAGCCAAACAGGATGAACAATCCGGTTAATGCCGGTAATCCGGGCTGAACGATCGAGGCCACAATCATAATGATGTAGAGAAAGGGCACCAGACTCCAGATTTCGATTCCACGCTGAACAATCAGATCAAAGCGCCCACCCAGGTACCCCATGGCACAACCAATGGTGACGCCAAGGGCAAAGCACACCCCCATCGAAAGGAACGCAAACGTAATCGCAATGCGAAAGCCATAGACAATACGCGCCAACACATCACGACCGTTCTTGTCGGTACCCAGGTAGTGACCGGATTCACTGTCCGGTGCGTAGGGCGGATAACTGCCTTCCTGATAGTCCTGCTCAAACGGATCCCAGGGAACAATCGGCATGAGCACCCAATTGTCGCCGCCGTCCTGATCAAACTTGGCTTTCAGTTCACGGTAGTTCGTGGCATAGCGATAGGACAAACCAAACTGATCGCCAGGGATCACATCTGAATAGGTCGGAAAATAATAACTTCCGTCGTATTTCACCATGAGTGCCTTGCTGTTGACCAGCAACTCGGCCACCAAAGACAACGCGATCATGCCGAAAAGCAAAACAAAGGAGTAGTAGCCGCGCTTGATGGATTTGAATCGACGCAGTTTCTTGACCGTTTGAGGGTTAATTTGCCACATATGCATTAACTCCCATACTTAACACGCGGATCAACCAGCGCGACGAGGATGTCCGACAACAGGTTTCCAATGAGGAAAAGCAACGTGGTCACCGCCAGTATGCCCATCACCACTGGATAGTCTCTCTCCACCAGCGACTCATAGCCCAGCAAACCGATACCATTAATATTAAACACCACCTCTATCAGGAAGGAGCCGGCCAGAAATGCCGTCAACAGGTTACCAAAGTGCGCCGCAATGGGAATCAGACTGTTGCGGAACGCATGCCTCAATACGGCGACATTAAACGGCAACCCTTTCGCCACCGCTGTACGCACATAATCGGCGGACAGATTCTCCATCATACTGTTTTTCATGGTAAGCGTGAGCACGGCAAACTCACCGATGACATAACAGATGAGCGGCAGCGTACAATGCCAGACAATATCGACCATCCCTTCCCAGAAGATAAAATCTTCCCAATCTTCATCCCGGAATCCGCCCATGGGGAACCATTCGAGATGAAAGGAAAACGCAGTTAACAGGAAGATACCGACGATATACGCAGGCACAGCAAACCCGATAAAGATCAACACCGACGAAGCATTGTCTGTGAGTGAGTTGTGCTTGATTGCTTTTATTACCCCGAGGGGAATCGAGATGAGATAACTGATGAGGAAGGTCGCGAACCCAAAAAAGATCGAAATCGGTAATCGCTCTTTTATCATTTCCCAGACAGGCTCGAAGTATCGCGTGGACTCTCCCAGATCAAACTTGACGAGGTTCGACAGCCATTCCACGTAGGCCACGTGCACGGGCTTGTCGAGCCCATAAAAGGCTTTCAACTGTTCAATCTGGTCGTCCGACAACCCCTGATTGGCACGGGAGGCCCCTTGGGAACCGTGTCCCTCCACCGCCATGGCCGAACTTTCCATGATAATTTTATCGACGGGCCCTCCAGGCACAAAGCGCGTCATGGAGAAAACAATCAAAGTGGCTCCCAAAAACGTTGGGATCATAATCAGCAATCGCTGAAGCACGTATGTCAGCAAAATAAACCTCGGGATCTAACTCTCTTTTTTATCGTTATGGGCTGTTCTTTTCGTATGGCAACGATTCGCCAAGGAGCGCTACATCGATATAAGTATCGGACTGGAAAGTATAAAGCGGACCAGGGCTTGTTCATACATGATCACATGTGAAACCCGGCGGTTTCGATGATGCGAGAACAAGCCGAACAGGATACTCCAATTTTTCAGGAAAAACATTACTCAGCGTTCAATAATCCACCCAATTCACAGATTCTGTTGAGCAGCAGGCAGCATGTGGGTCAAACCATCGGGGAACTCGAACACATTTTCATCAATCATTTGCTCTCTCGCAGCGTTCCCCCTACAATCCCTCCTCAGCATATCTGCTCACCCGTTTGATGAAATCAGCCGCGCATTCCATCTGGACAGAAAATGAGTTCCAGTGTCGCCCGCGTACCTGATAAAAGGCCGTATAAGCACGTACTCGCCGGGCCCCCAGGTTGTTTTCCAGGGAGCAGCTATGAACCCAATTCAACTTGAACAAGGATTTAACGCCACATGAATACAATAATGAGCATGAACTCACGGGTGTTACTCGGTTGGGTCCTGGCGCTGTCTGTGACACTTTCCGGCTGTGGCCGGGAAGAATCCAGTGCGACGCCTGAATCTGCAGCGAAAGTCGAAGCACCTGCCAGCAAACCAGCGAAAGAACTGAAAAAGCATCCTGTCACTGGTGACGCGCTGGCGGAAAAACAGGTGCTGGTACGCGGCAATGGCGCGGAACCCGGCTCCATCGACCCACAACTCGTGGAAGGTTCCGTGGGTGGGCATATCGTCCGTGACCTGTTCGAAGGCTTAACCAACAGTGGCCCAAAGGGTGAAGTATTGCCTGCCATGGCAACCTCCTGGGAAGCGAAAGAGGGCAACCGTGTATGGGTGTTCAACTTGAGACAGGACGCTAAATGGACCGACGGTGCACCCGTCACCGCGCATGACTTTGTTTACGCCTGGCAGCGCGCGGTCGACCCGAACCTGGCGTCCAACTATGCCTATTACCTGGAAATCGCCAGCATCGTGAATGCGACGGAGATCATTAACGGAAAAATGGCCCCGACCGAGCTCGGCGTGAAAGCGTTGGATGATCATACGCTGGAAATTAAACTGACGGCCCCCATCCCCTATCTGGCGATCATGACCTCCCATTACACCATGTTTCCCACACCCCGTCAGGCTGTTGAGAAACACGGCAGCAACTGGACCAAGCCGGGTAACATTGTTTCCAACGGAGCTTATCAACTCAAAGACTGGAGTGTTGGCGAAAAAATGGTCGTGGTACGGAATCCTAACTACTGGAACAACGCCAACACCATCATTGATGAGGTCGTGTATTTGCCGATCGAAGATGATGGAGCAGAGCTACAACGTTTTGAAGCGGGTGAACTGCATTTCACCAACTCAGTACCGGTATCACAAATGGATCGCATGAAGCGTGAGCGCAAGGATGAGCTTAAGATTTCTCCCATGCTCGGCACCTACATGTACCAATTCAACATGGAGAAGCCCATGTTCTCCGACGTGCGCATTCGTAAAGCGCTGACACTCGCGGTGGATCGAGACATTATCGTCAAACATATTACCAAGGCAGGACAGATTCCGGCATACAATTTGACCCCTTTCTATATCGCTGGTTTTGAAGCCCCCAAGCCGGACTGGGCAAACTGGACCCAGGCGCAACGTGATGAAGCAGCCATCAAACTACTGAACGAAGCCGGCTTTAACAAAGACAATCCACTCAAGTTCGAGCTGCTGTACAACACAAACGAAGGACACAAGGCCATTGCGGTTGCCATGAGCCAGATGTGGAAAGAAAAGCTGGGCGTAGAGGTTTCCCCTGTAAATATGGAGTGGAAAACCTACCTGTCTGAAAAGAAGGCCGGTAACTTTGAAGTGGGCCGGTACGGCTGGATCGGCGACTACAATGAAGCATCCACTTTCCTGAGCCTCATTACCACCAACAGTGGCAATAACGATGGCAAGTGGAGCAACCTCGACTACGACAAACTGCTCGATGACGCCCGATTCGAAGCCGACCCCAACACCAACTACACCGCAGCAGAGGCCATTGTAGCAGATGAGTTCCCGGTCATTCCCATTTACTTCTACACCAATGTAGCGCTGGTCAGCAAAAACACCGTGGGCTACGCCGTGGACAACCCGCAAAACAATTTGTACAGCAAAGACATGTACATCAAAGCTGACTGAGTTCGAGTCAAAAAACAGCTGGCACGTTTGCGATCCGGACGTGCAGGCTTTTTGGTAATCGCACTGCCCTATCCGGGCAGTGCTTTTTCTTTTTCACCCGGTAGTAGTGTGCACCATGTTAAACTTTATTCTACGACGCATCGCAGTAGCGATTCCGACCGTCATTATTCTGATTCTTATTTCCTTTGTGCTTATGCACTCGGCCCCGGGCGGCCCGTTCACCGCCGAACGAAACCTGCCCGAAGCGGTCATGAAAAACATCGAGGCCCGATATGACCTCGACAAACCCGGCTATCAGCAATTCTTTATTTACCTGAGCAATATTGTCCAGGGCGACTTTGGTCCCTCATTCCGGTACCGGGATTACACGGTCAACGAACTGATTTCGGCCAGTTTTCCCCGCTCTGCTTATATTGGACTGTGGTCCTTCTTCTTTGTGGTGGTGATCGGGGTCGCCATCGGGATATGGGCTGCACTCAGGCAAAACAGGTGGCAGGACTATACCGTGATGACCGCCGCCATGACCGGGGTTGTGTTCCCCAACTTTGTACTAGCCCCGCTGCTGGTACTGATTTTCGCGGTGGAACTGAAATGGTTGCCCGGCGGCGGTTGGGAAGGTGGCAAGCTGGAATACATCGCCCTCCCTATCGTGGCCATGGCCACTTCCTATATCGCTCAGGTCGCGCGAATTACTCGAGGCAGCATGATTGAAACCCTGCATAGCCCGTTTATCCGCACCGCTAAAGCCAAAGGATTGCCCTGGCGCACCATTATCACGCGGCATGCGCTCAAGCCTGCCATGATTCCTGTCGTTTCCTACCTCGGTCCGGCCTTTGTCGGCATCATCACCGGCTCCGTCATTGTGGACCAGGTGTTCTCCACCGGCGGCATCGGCCAGCATTTTGTCAACGGCGCAATCAATCGCGATTATTCGCTGATTCTTGGCGTCACCATTCTTGTAGGCGTGCTGACCATCGTGTTTAACGCCATCGTTGACATTCTGTACACCTACCTGGACCCACGGGTTCGGTACTGAGGAGAGCACCATGATTTTTTCTTCCAAAAACAAAGCCATGGAAGCCCTGGCGGACAACATGCAAGGCATCGAAGGACGCAGCCTTTGGCAGGACGCGCTGCGTCGATTCATGACCCACAAAGCGGCCGTGGCCAGTCTCGTTTTGCTGGCCATCCTGATTCTGTTTTCGGCGTTTGGCCAATACCTGTCCCCTTGGGACTTTGAAAAGATTGACTGGTCTGCACTGGGGAACATCGAAGAGCAAGGAGCGCCCAGTATGGAGAATGGTCACTATTTTGGGCTGGACCCGGTCGGTCGTGACCTGTATCAGCGCACCATCCAGGGCAGCCGTATCTCCCTGATGGTCGGCTTCATGGGTGCATTTGTGGCGGTGTTCATCGGCACCATCTATGGTGCCATTTCCGGCTATGTGGGTGGCCGCGTGGACAGCATCATGATGCGTACGCTGGAAGTGCTCAGCGCATTCCCCTTTATGTTTCTGGTCATCGTTCTGATGGCGATTTTCGGGCGTAATGTACTGCTCATCTTTGTCGCTATCGGCGCAGTGAGCTGGCTGAGCATGGCCCGTATTGTGCGGGGACAGGCGCTGAGTTTGAAGCATAAGGAATACATCGAATCCGCGGTAGCGATCGGGGTGTCCCCCTTCATCATCGTCATTCGCCACATTGTGCCCAACGTTCTGGGGCTGGTCGTGGTGTATGCCACACTGCTGGTGCCGGAAATGATTCTGTTCGAGTCCTTTATTTCCTTCCTGGGCCTGGGAGTGAGTGAACCGCACACCTCCTGGGGCGCATTGATTTCCGAGGGCGCAGGCAACATGCGCACCGCACCCTGGACGCTGATCTACCCCATGGCGTTTCTCGTCATCACACTGTTTTGTTTTAACTTTCTTGGCGATGGTCTGCGTGATGCGCTAGACCCCAAAGACAGATAAGGGGAACGATCATCATGACCATGTTAGCGGTAAACAATCTCGAAATCAGTTTCAGCACACCCGATGGCGTCGTGCGCGCCGTCAACGGATTAAGTTACACCCTGGAGAAAGGCCAGACGCTTGGCATCGTAGGGGAATCTGGCGCAGGCAAAAGCCAGGCGGCGTTTTCCCTGATGGGGTTACTCGCGCACAACGCCACCGTTTCCGGCAGCGTCACGTTTGACGGTCAGGAGCTGTTAGGGCAGCCGGAGGCGGTATTGAACCGCATTCGCGCGAACAAAATCGGCATCATTTTCCAGGACCCTATGACCTCACTGAATCCCTACATGAAGATCAGTGAGCAAATGGCCGAAGTTCTGATGCTCCATAAAGGCATGACCAAAAAGGCCGCCATTCAGGAAAGCATCCGCATGCTGGATGCCGTACGCATTCCTGAAGCGTCGAATCGCGTGACCATGTATCCGCATGAATTCTCAGGCGGGATGCGACAGCGAGTGATGATCGCCATGTCGCTGCTGTGCAAGCCAGACCTGCTGATTGCCGACGAACCCACCACCGCACTGGATGTGACGGTGCAGGCGCAAATCATGGAGCTGCTCAAAGACCTGCAGAAAGAGTTCCAGATGGCGATTATTCTCATCACCCATGACCTGGGCATTGTTGCAGGCTCCTGCGACAATACGCTGGTCATGTATGGCGGGCGAATGATGGAGTATGGCAGCACACGGGAGTTATTCCGCACCCCCACGCATCCTTACACCCGAGGCCTGTTGAATGCCGTTCCCCGGCTGGATGCTGATGACAGTGAATTGGCCACGATTCCCGGTAATCCACCCAATTTATTGAGTTTGCCTGCCGGCTGCCCATTTTGCGAGCGCTGCGCATTAGCCAGCGACACCTGTAAGGCACAAATGCCTGACATTGAAACCGTCGATGCAGGACGACTCCGCGCCTGTCACAAATCCATTACTGAATTGAACATCAAGGAGTCGGCATGAGCGAGCACATTCTTCAAGTTTCCGACCTGAAAGTCGAGTTTGACATCATTCCCAAGAACGCCTGGCCCTGGACAAAACCGCTCAAGCTTAAGGCGGTCAATCACATCAGCTTTGACCTCGCCGCCGGAGAAACACTGGGCATCGTCGGGGAATCCGGCTGCGGCAAATCCACGTTGGCACGCGCCATTATGGGCATGATTCCCAGCCAGGAGGGTAAGATCTTGTGGCTGGGAGAAGACCTGCGTCAACTCAACCATAAAGCCATGCGCACCCGTCGCAAGCAGTTCCAGATGGTATTTCAGGACCCTCTGGCCTCCCTGTCCCCGCGACTCACGGTGGGCGACATCATCGCGGAACCCCTGAAAACCCACTTCCCTGCAATGCCCTCAGCGGAGCGCAAGGAAAAAGTAAAAGCGATGATGGTCAAGGTCGGCCTGCACCCGAATCAGATCAACCGCTACCCGCACGAATTTTCCGGCGGCCAGTGCCAACGAATCGGAATCGCCCGTGCGCTGATTCTGGAACCCAAAATGATCATCTGTGATGAACCGGTCTCTGCACTGGATGTCTCCATTCAGGCTCAGGTAATCAACCTGCTGATGAAGTTGCAGCGGGAAATGGGCCTGTCACTAATTTTCATCGCCCACGACCTGAGCGTGGTGAAACACATCAGTGACCGTGTGATGGTGCTCTATCTGGGGCGGGTTATGGAAGTAGCCAGCAGTGAGGATCTGTACCGCACACCGAAACATCCCTACACCCAGGCGTTGATCTCTGCTGTGCCGATTCCGGACCCGGACGTCGAAGCGAAGCGTGAGCACATTCTTATCGAGGGCGACTTGCCTTCGCCCATCAACCCACCGAGTGGATGCGTCTTCCGAACACGCTGCCCGCGTGCCACGGAACAGTGCAGCCGCGAGACACCGGAACTTAGAGATATGGAGATCCCGACCCACAAGGTCGCATGCCATTATGCCTGAAAGTTATGTGAAATTGATTGACACGACTTTTTTTGCACAAGGCGTAATTTTTTTTAATTCGATTTTGTTACATTATTGTAATCAGCATTCATAAGCATGTAAGATTCGGTATGCCCTAAACGAGAGCACTCTCGTCAGGGCTGGGGAAACTGAAAGACAGCGATAGAAAACACACAGGTTTGTCTACACTGTCTAATACAAGAAGAACGATGGTGGCCCACAAGGCCACACCCAAAACTCCGTTAAAAGGACAATAAAATGACCAGAAAGAATAAGTTGGCCAGCGCGATTAAAAGCATCTTGCTTTGCTCTACAGCGACTGCCACGGCCTTCTCTGCACCGCTTTTCGCACAAGAATCACAAGAAGTTGAACGAATTGAGGTGACCGGTTCTGCTATTAAGCGAACTGATATCGAAGGCTCTTTGCCTGTTCAGGTAATCTCCAAAGAACAAATTGACCGATCCGGTGTAACCACTGTGGCAGAATTGATTGAGAAGCTGCCCTCCATGCAGGGTTTCACCACTGCCGCTGACTCTGTTGGTGGTGGCGGCGGCGGTATTGCTACCGCATCTATTCACGCCATCGGCTCCGAATATACCCTGGTACTGTTGAATGGCCGACGACTGGCTCCCGCAGACAGCGGAAGTCAGGTGGACCTGAACGGTATTCCTGTTGCCGCCATCGAGCGGGTTGAAGTACTGACGGACGGTGCGTCCGCACTGTACGGTTCTGATGCCATCGCCGGTGTTGTGAACTTTATCCTGAAAAAAGACGTGCAGAAGACCACCGTTGCAGGCCGAATTGATCGCCCGCAAGAAGACGGCGGCGGCAGCTGGAACGTGAGTGTCACCAGTGGCTATGGTGATCTGGACAGCGACGGCTTCAATATCACTGCCTCTTTGGTGCACGAGCGCCAGGACCAGCTGGCTTCACGTGAGCGTGACTTCGCCAAGACCGGTATCATCAACTTTACACACAATGGTCAGGACCTGTACTTCTTCAACGGTTCCGGCAACGCCATCCCCGGTAACGCCCGAGTTCGCTACCTGGATGCCGACGGTGTTGAACAGACTACAACGTTCAACCCCTACGCCAAAGAAACCGGTGCCTGTGCGGAGCAAAACTCTGCGATTGGCGCAAACTGTTTCTTCGACTACACCAGTACACTGGAAATCTTCCCCGAATTTGATCGCACCAGTTTGTTCCTGCAGGGCGACCTGGAAATCAACGACAACCTGAGAGCTTTCTCTACCGTCGTTTACTCCAACTTTGATCAAACCACCCGAATCGCCCCTTACCCAACTGGTTACGTACCTGTACCGACAGACTCTGCACTGGTGGCGAATGAGATTCACCCCCACCTGACCCAGGACCAGATCGACAACATTACGTCTGTCGCGGGTCGCTGGCGTGCACTGCCTGCGGGCAACCGTACGACGGAATGGTTCTCTGACACCATCCACTTTGTAGGCGGTCTGCAAGGCAACATGGATGATATCGATTACTCCACCGGCTTCACCTTCTCTCGTCACAACATGGAACAGAACTACCCAACGGGCTGGTTGCTGCTTGATCCGTTTGTAGACGCAGTATCCAGTGGCGCGATCAATATCTTTGCTCACCCAAGTGAGCTGACCGATGCGGACAAAGCAGCGCTTGCACCTACGGTGTACTCTGGCCCTTGGGATGACACAACCATCACATTGTTGGCGTTTGACGCGAAAGCCAGTAAGCCAATTTTCGATCTGGACGGCGGCAGCGCGTATCTGGCAGCCGGTTTTGATGTCAGACAGTACCGCTATGAGCGTGAAATTGCCTCAGCGAACGAGAACGAAGAACTGCTGTTCTTGAGCAAGGACACGCCCTACGACCTGCAGCGTCGTGCCTACGGTTTGTTCACTGAGCTATCCATGCCTGTGTTGGAACAGTTGGATATCAACGCCTCTCTGCGTTATGACAGCATCGGTGCAGTGGAAGACAAGCTGAACGGTGGTGACGTCAACGACGATGAAGGTGAAGTAACCTACAAGATCAGCGCGGCCTTCGAAGCAACGGACGACTTGAAACTCCGTGCAGCCTACGGCACTGGCTTCAAAGCAGCGACCATGCGTCAAATCGGTGAGCCACGTTCTGACTTCGGTGTTACCTCTGACACCTACGAATGTCCGTTTGATCCTACCGACGAACTGGCGCAATACTGTTTGACCGGTGCAAACCAGTACAACGTATTCCGCCAAGGCTATGATGGTCTGGAGCCTGAAACTTCCACCCAGTACACCTTCGGCTTCGTGTACGCACCCACTCAAGAGCTGAGCTTTGGTGCAGACTACTGGTCTATCGAACTGGAAGATGCGGTAACACGCCTGGAAGAAGGAGCAATTTTTGCCAATCCTGAGCAATATCGTGACCTGTTCACCACCAAGACCAACCTGGCGACCGGCGAAGAAGAACTCGCGATCATTCAGGCAGCCGTTAACATCGGTAAAGCAGAATACACGGGTATTGACTGGCATGCCGATATCACCAACAAGTTTGCCTTTGGTGAGTTGAAAACGTCATTGAATGGCACATTGATGCTGAAGGCGCGTGAAACCCGTCCAGGTACCGATGATGACTGGCTGTCTGATCTGGGCAGCTTCAACGACGAAATGAGCAACCAGGGCGTAACCTTCCGTCACGTGATCAAGTTGGAGACCACGCTGTCTCATGACGACTTCGCACACACTCTGGCAGCGAACTTCCGCTCCGGCTATAAGGATCAGTTCAAGTCCGCAGAAGAGTGTTACGTAACCGAAGTGGATGCATTTGGTGATTGTGTGGACGTTCAGCTGGACGTTTCTTCCTACTACACCTTTGACTGGCAAACCCAGTACAAGCACAAAGACACCATGGTGCTGACTGCAGGTATCAACAACCTGTTGGATGAAGAGCCACCACTGTCTTTGAGAACAGCAGGTGCAGGTCACCAGTTGGGCTATGACCCACGTTACGTTGACGTATTGGGTCGTACCTTCTACGCTTCTGCAAGCTACACGTTCTAATCGTGGCTTAATCCGCCGAGTATGCCCGCGAGGCCACCGCCTCGCAGGTTACCCGGCAAACAGAAAGCAAAAAACCGGCATGGATATCCATGCCGGTTTTTTATTACCTATTGTTTAACGCTATGCTTCTTCATACCAAACAGAGATGGTCAAAATCGATGCGGCCCAACTTCCGCCACTTTGTGTCTGCTTGATATCTTTGATCGCGATCGACGAATGTGCCGCCAGCCAATCAGAAACATCTTTTTCAATTTTCAGAAACGATTGTTGCTTTGGCTTTCCAAACAAAAATCCTTGCTCTGATCACCGTGCAGCGCATGGCTGTTTTTCGAGTGGATAACGCTTTGTCGAGTATACGCTGGGCGCTGTGACAAATGAAACGCTTCATGAGAGCCGCCGCTATAGTTGCCCAGATCAAGCCAGTTGCCACGGACTCTTTCCCTGTATAAAAACGCCGCAGATTGGCATAGGATTTCCACTCGTTGAACAACAATTCGATTTGCCAGCGAAGCCGATAAGCTTCACTGACTTCGTCCAGCGAAAACTGCGTTTGAGGGAGATTGGTGATCAACCAGGAAAATTTCTTTTCTCGCTTGATCCAGAACGCAACCAGCCTTGCCGTGATCGTGGTTTTGCCTTTTTTCCAGGCAACAATCAATTCCGTTCGTTGTCGCTTGAGCAGCTTGCCTTGCACCGTTTTGAGCGGTTTTCCCTGCACATGCTTCAACATTTTGCCATCTTTCTGGTGAGCGGATACAACCGTGGGGTTGATGTTGCTTTTTGCCCGTGCGATATAAAAACCTCCGACGTCCTGCAAACGCTGAAACCACGCCAGGTCAAAGTACCCACGATCGGCCAGCAACAAACACCCGGATAGTACTTGCGGATCTGGTAGGTAATCCAGCTCACTGGCTGCGTCGGGCGTCAACGAAATGGAACAAGGCTGATCCGGCAGAAGATCCAGGTTACCTGAAGCTCAACTGCGGCAGGACTGATGGTTTTGAAACGACCAGGAAAGGATTTCTTCATTGAATCCTTCACGGCAAAAGAGCTGCCATCCTGAATCAGGATCTGTTTAAACTGATGAAAAGAGTGGCCTTCTGGAAAGGCCAGTGCAGGCTGTAACCAGTCCGTGAGTAGTGATGACAACACTTCGCGCATAAACTCAGGAAACTCGGGCTTCGAAAACTGATTGTGAAAGGAACGATAAGTGATGTTGCTGTCAGACAATTCACAATATCGGCGCTGAATGTCTGCCACCCTTTCGATGGTGCCAGAGGCCATCACGGCAATCAGGCACGTGACCAGTTTAAAAGGCGTAATTCGCCTCTGCCGAACACAGAAATCTTCTTGTCTCGCGATATGCGTTATCTTATCTGGATTAAGGGAATGGGTGAGTTTTTCGAGAAATGTGGTAAATTTACGTTGATTCATTCTGCTTTAGGGTCGGTTTATTGTTTCGCGACTAACAATCCACCTTATCGAAGAATGAATCCACAATAATATCATTGAGTTACGCTACGTAGCTGCTTAATGTTCTACCTATGAGTTGATGTTAATAATCGACTTCACTGTTTTGGAGCGCTGGAGTGTCGAACATCAGAAATGAATATTGGCCACAGATTATTAGTTTACTGATATTTGCTCTAAGCCCAAACATAGCCTTTTCAGAGACTGAAACTCGAATTTTTCTAGAATCTGAAGAGAACTATATTGTAACCACTGATGTTCATATTTACGGTAGCGGAGGGTCCGAAACTGTAACAGTCCAAGGTACGCCAAATTTAGTCCTGGATGGTAATGTTGAGAAAGTTGTGTTGCCGGGTAACAAGCTTGAATACGTAATCTTGGAAACTGGCACCCAATTGTCAATCTCAGACTCTAAAATTACTGGGCGTTCAATTACTGTCTTAGGCCTAAACGACCAATTGATAGTGGAGTTCGATGACACAGTTACGACGATTTCATTGGTTGGTTTAGGTCAATTTAGTTATCAAGATACAATCAAACCCACAGCATTCGATATCCAACAATTTCAATGGAGCGGAGCGGGGTCGATTGAATATTCCTCTTGTGAGGAATTAGATAGTCTGCAGTCTATAACAGTTAACTCCGATGCTCTCGAAGGCATGTTTATCAACAATTCAGAGACTAATCTTAGCCTTAAATGGAAAAATTTCGATAACCAACTCGTTGACTACGGCAATATTAATCCATTGGGCGGAAGTTTAAGTGCGAAAACCTATCAGGGTCATATCTGGGTTATCCAGGACTCCACTGAGCGATGCCTAGGTGTAATTTCACTCAAAAATGATGATCCCGTGGAAGTTTCTACGCCACCATTTTGGGGAACAATATTTATTGACCCGGATATAATCACTGAGCAAGACCCTTCTGCCTTTGTCAGTGCCACTTACAGTGGAACGGGTAGTCGACAAATGTTTGATCGACGAGAAAATAATTGGGTAGTACTAAATGCCTTTTTATTCAATGTCATATTTAGTGATGGCTTAACAACAGAAGTGCAGGTTAACCCAGAATTTTCAACTGTTGATGATGCCAGAATCGAGGCAGAAAAATATGCTCGGTTGATCGGTCAATTGCCCACAACACTAAGAAATCATGTGGACACGGTTTGGATACACAAAGGCACAGAAGCCTTTGGTGGTGGCAATCGGAATATCTTGATACACACAGGTCAGGCAGCTTTGTATGAAGCCGATGGAATAATTGAAGAAACGTTGTTTCATGAAGGTACACACACATCCATTGACGAAGCTCATGCTTCCCATTCCGATTGGATTCAAGCTCAAAATAGTGATCCAACTTATATCTCGCAATATGCACAGGACAATCCAACCAGGGAAGATCTGGCGGAAAGTCTATTAACTCATTTCGCAGTGAGATACAGGAGTGATAGAATCAGCTCTACACTCTATAATCAGATTACTTCTACTATCCCTAACAGACTCAATTATTTTGACAGCATAGGGTTCATAACATTTCCACAGTAGGGGTTTGTAAATGTGGCTTTCAAAGCATCGTTTGGATTAAGAAATAAATTTTCTGATACAGACCAGAATCTTTCATCACTTTGATCACCGGGAATTTGACGCTGGAAAACTTAATCTCAATGTTGCGACTTCTAAAGTCTCTTGCAATATCAGCTAAAACTGAATCTGCGCTGCTATCGAGTTGATTGATGCTACAGGCTGCAATGATGACCATACATCAGGCTCATGCACGGGCTCTACCCATTTGCCTGAGAGCCCGGCACATCTCAAACCCGCACGCAGTTTTGTTACTGAAAGTTTTTCCGGAGAATCTCCTCCAGCGTACCGTCTTCGCTAATCGCTTGAAAAAGCGGATTTATCTTTTCAATGAAAGGCTGCTGGCTGAGCGATTTTGGAATTCCCAGGTAATTCGGATCCGCTTTGAATGGGCGCTCGAGAGCAACTAACGCTTCACGGCGGCTGGCAAGATCCGGTGAGCGATCCACCAGTATCCAGCCCGTTGCTGCACCTGGCCCAATCAGCACCAGATCAACCCGTTTATACAGCAGCATTCTGAGCTGACTTTCGCGGCTGGTTACCCGGTCTACTTGAAACATGCCGGTTTGAATCGCGTGTTCAAAGTCATCACCGTAGCTGGTACCAATCTTTACGGCGATCGTTTTTCCTCGAAGGCTATCCATGCCGTTGTATTCAAAAGCATCCGCTTTACGCCCAAAGAGCACCAGCTCATCAGTAAACATGGGCTCGCTGTAATCGATAACCTTCGCTCGTTCGGAGGTGTAGGAGAGACCAATCACCGCTCCCTTTTTTTCTTCAATTGCCTCACGATACACTCGCGCCCATGGGCCAAAGCGATATTCAAACGAGAGTCCGGAGCGAGCAGAGACCTCAGCAAGAATATCCGCAAGGATCCCCCCTGCTTCCCCCGACTCAGTGCGGAAAATTTTTGGTGCATTGTTGCCGTCCGCGTAGATCACCATATCTGCCGCCGCACAGATCATTGATCCAACAAGACCAATCAAAGCCATCCAAATGCGCGCCATCACCGCTCCTCCCTGTTTTTGGAACAAAAACCGGACTACGTTAATGCCAGTATAGATCACCGGCGGTGCCACGCCTTCACTAAAGAGTTGAACGTTTATTTTGCAGTGATGGCTTACAAGTATTGCAGAAATATCTCACAAGAAAATCAGCAAATCGTCCATGACAACAGCCACTAAGAAAGACAAAATCACCTCCGTCATTTTTTAGAGAGCACATCATTCATGGAAATCGTAAAAAGAATTCACCTAGCCAGCCTGATGGACTTTGCAGCCGCGATCTTTTGCGCTTGGTATGCAATCGCCCATGGGAGTATAGCCGCGGGTCTTTGCGCCGCAGGATTTCTTTGTTTTGGTATATATACGTACATAAAAGTGCCAGCGGATGCGTTTTTCCACGATTTCGCATTCTTATCCAGCGTAACAAGGATTGCTCGCCATCCTAGAGAAATATCCAAATTTGAAATATTTGGTTCAATATTGCTTGGCTTCGGCCTGGTACTCGCGTTTCCATGACCTGCACAGGTTGAGGTTGCCACTCAAGTAACTGTGTCGCACTGTTAACGACATGAGCACTAACTTAAAGGAAGTATCATTCAATGGAAAATATAAGCAGAATTCACTGGCCAGCGATGCTGTGCTTTACACTGACAATCATGGGAGTTTGGTCCGCAGTCTCCAAAGCCAATCTGGCCGACGGACTGTTTGCTCTAGCGTTTGTTTGTTTTGGGATTTACTCACTTAGAAATGAATCGGCAGATTTGTTCTCTCAGGATATCAAAAGCCTGTTTGTCAAAGAACCAGACACCCCAAAAGCAGGCGTCGACCGCCGGATTGAGATTAGTGGCATCCTGCTGCTGTTTTTTGGAGCACTACTACACTTTTTGTAACATCCAGAGTTAGTTAACGGCAACTTGCGGTCCTCCCAGCTACGAATTGCCTTTGTCTTCATTTAAAATCGCCACCGTGCGCCCATCCTCCAGACGCTCTCCACCACGGATGACCACTTTGTCTTCGGCGGAAAGTGCGCCGCTCACGGCGATGTTCTTCAAGTCGCCCGTACCCAGGGTGACGCTGACTTTCCTTGCCTGCCCCTGATCATCCACTACATACACAAACACGGCATTCGGGCGGAAGATCAGCGCATCCCTCGGCACCACGGTTGCCGTTTGCGGTTCGCCATTTAAGAGATTGACCGACACGGCATCCCCGACAACCCAGCCACTCCCCAGGTTCAGACGCACCTCCAGCATCCGTGTGCGCGTATCCCCTACCGGTATAATCGACTTTAACGTGGTTTCAAATTGCTTGTCCTTCGCTTTCACCAACACCGTATCTCCCGGCCCGGAGAACGTACTGATGACCATGGGGGCACGCGCGGTGATCTCCAGCGCATCAATATTCACGAGCCGCACCAAGGGTTCACTGGCGGTGACGAACTCGCCCGGTTGTTGAAAGCGCTCCACCACCACGCCACTGAACGGGGCATACAACTTGGTCTGTTCCAATTGGTACGCCGACTCATCCACCGCGATGCGGGCAATCTCCACTTCGTGCTGCAACACATCACGGGCCTGCTCCAGCTCATCAATCCGGGATTGGGAAGCGTTTTTGTTCTTCGACAGACTGATGGTGCGCTTGAGCTGCACTTCGGCAAACTGCAGCTGCACTTTCAAGCGCTCCAGATCCGCACGATCCCGGCGCAATCGCAATTGCAGCGGGCGATCATTCATTGCCGCGATCAGTTGATTCGCCTTGACTCGCTCCCCCACATCGACCAACAGGGTCAGACGACCATCCAACTCGGCCGCAATACGTGCATCTTCCCGGCTGATGATGGTGCCTGGTACCCACACACTGGAGGACACCCGCTTTTCCAAGACGCGGGATACTTCCACTTCCACCGGCTTGTCGGGTTTTTGAGCCCACGCCTGAGAGCACAGTCCCAGACCCAATCCTAACCCCACCAGAATTCCTTTAACACACTTCATTTCTTATCACTCTTTCTTTCATACGTTCAGACTTTCTTCCGATTTGATCGAGTGGTGGCCGGATACCGGCAGGCTCACCTGTGACGCCTGACTGCTCGCCCGCTCCCCCATACGCAAAAAGCAGGGCAGCAGAACCAGTGTAAACAACGTGCTAACACTCATGCCTCCCACAATTGCCGTGGCCAGTCCACGGTAGATCACGCTGCCTTCTCCGGGGGTGATCAGCAGCGGCAACATGCCGAACAAACTGGTCAACGTGCTCATAAAAATGGGTCGCAATCGCAGCAACAATGCCTGTTCCACCGCGTCCCGGCGAGGTAGCCCATTGCGCTCGCCCGTGCGGGTCTGGTGTACCAGCAGAATAGCATTGTTTACCACGAGGCCAAGCAGAATCACAAAACCGATCATGGTAAGGAGATCCAGCGGCTGGAAGGTGACCAGATTGAGCAGGCGTAACGCCACCACGCTGCCAAAGGTCGCCAGTGGCATCGCCAGCACCACCAGGGCACTGTCTTTCAGCGAGCGGAACAAAGCGCTCATTAATAAAAACAGAATGCCCATGGCCACAAGGAAGTTCTCCCCCATCGTACCGAGTGCTTGCTGCAAACTGTCAGCACTGCCCCCATACTTGATGCTGCCATCTTCCGGCAGGGCGGCGCGAATTCTGGGCTCTACCTGAGTTTTGATCTGTTTGATGGCCCGTTCCAGAGACATGTTTTCCGGCGGCCGAACCGTTAGGGAAATGGTACGATGCCCATCCAGTCGATCAATCTGATCCGGCCCCACGGTGCGAACAATATCCACCATTTCCGACAGGGGTACAGTATTGCCATCCCCGATACGCAGGGCGATGGGTGTATTGGCCAGCATTTCCGGGTCGTACCACTTTTTCGCGCGAAGAATGATATCCATCCGCTCGATGCCATTAAAGTACTCGCCCACATACAACCCATTACCGAGTGTGCGGGTCACGGTGGCCATATCCCGCCGAGTCCAGCCTTTCTCCTGCAGGCTGCGATCATCCGGAATCAGGCGCAGCTCCGGCTCCGCTTCTTCCAGGCTACCTCGCGGACGCACCCGCGCTTCGGGCAGCACCTCTTTCACCCATTCGGTCGCCTCTCTGGCCAGTTGCTTGATCTTGTCGGTCTCACTGCTCTGCAGGTGGATTTCGATGGAGCGGTCCGAGCCAAAGCTTGCAAACAGGTTCCCCTGGGAGCTGAATGCCTGAGTATCGGGAATGGCTGCGGTGATTTCTTCGTTGATGATTTTTTCCAGCTCTTTCACCCGACTCTGGTCTTTCGCCCGAGCGCCCATCGTGCCGCCACCACCGGGCCACACCAGCACATAATAGTTCTTCAGAGCAGGTTCTTTGGTGCCTTCCATGTAGGGCCGCATACGCTCTTCGAGACGCCGGACGACGTCTCGCTCAATGGTGTCCAGATTTGTGGCGGGTGGAAAACGGAACCAGGTATCCACGGCGTCACGTTTCACCGGCGGCAAATAATCCAGCTCAGGTAACAGTGACACCGTCAACCACACCGGCAGGCCGATCAGTGCAACCACCAAACCCCAGCGACGGGTAGACGTGTTGGTCATGCGCATAATCCAGCCAGCCAGCCTGGCCCAGAAAGCCTGGTGGCGATCCACATACGTGCGTTTGCCCAACCATTGTCGTGCCGCCAATGGTACCACTGTCACCGCGACCAGCAATGAAATGGTTACGGCAATGGCGATCGTCATCGCCAAATCTCCGAAGAGCTGGCCTTCCACATCTCTCAGAAAAATCACCGGTACAAACACCGCCACCGTGGTGGCTGTGGAAGCCACCAACGCACCCCACACCTGCCCTGCGCCCTTCAACGAGGCGTCATCTTCCGACAGACCTTTTTCCCGCAGACGGACAATGTTTTCCAACACCACAATGGCTGCGTCCAACACCATGCCCACCGCGAAGGCGAGGCCGGCCAGTGAAATCACGTTGAGCGACCGGTCTGCCAGGCGCAGCAAAATAAAGGTACCTAATAACGAAATGGGGATGGACAGTGCAACGATCAAGGTGGCGCGCATACGCCGCAAAAACCACCACAAAATGCCCACTGCCAACAAGATGCCGGCGAACAGATTGCTCGTCACCAGATTGATGGCCCGGTAGATGAACACTGACGCATCAAAGCTTTGCTGCATGTCCAGCCCTTTTTCCTTCAACGGGCCGGTACGCAGTTTTTCCACTTCTTCTTTCACGCGATTCAGCGTGGCCAATACGTTCGCGCCGCTCTCGCGATCAATACGAATGCCAATGGCCGGATTACCATTTTGCCGAGCGAGATCGGTGCGGTCACGATGCTTTACCGAGACCGACGCCACATCACCTAGCCGCACCGGGCTACCGGCGCGCCACTCAATGATCAGCGACGCCAACTGGTCCGGTTCATAGCGCCCGGCAAATCGGAGCGTGTAGCGGCGGCGCTCCACATCCACCACGCCTGCAGAGACATCTTCAGATTGCCCAACCACACTGGCCAGCGTCGGAATAGGTATGCCCAGCTCCGCGGCCTTGATGGGATCAAACTCCACAAGCAGTTCCTGCGTGCCGATGGCACTGAATCCCCCAATATCCACCCCGGCAACCCCCGGTATGGATTCCAGTCGCGGTCGGATCACATTCTGGGCAAAGGGCACAAAATCAGCGACCGGCACCGGGTTGCCCGGCAGCACCTGCAGGAAAAACCAGGTGAGCGCGGGTGCGCCGCCGCCAAAACCACCCAGGTTCACCACCGGAGGCGTCGCATCGCGTGGCAGCGGTGGCAATCGATTCATCCGACTGATGACCGTCATGAGTGCTTTTTGCATGTCGGTGTTAATGCGGTACTTCAGATTCACCCAGGCACTGCCAGGGTTGGCATTGGCGTTCATTTCCAACACGCCGGGCAGCCCTTTCAGGACGTTTTCAATGGGCTCCAGAATTTCGGACTCGATTTCTTTTGGGGAGGCGCCTCGCCAGAAAGACTGCACAGATATTTCCGGGTTTTCGATATCCGGAAAGAGTTGAATGGGCGACTTGAAAAGGCTGTACAACCCAAACAGCAGTACCATACAGATCCCGACAGCCGCTCCGGCAGGATTACGTAACGCGCTAAATGTAAGATTCATCGACCTGATTACTCGCTCTGGGCAATCGGAAAAAGTATCACGACTCCCGAATTCGTCTCAAGGAAGATTCGATGAGCGGAAATGTATCTGCGACAAACCGAGTGTGACCCGCTCAGACCACTCTGTGCACTCCACTTAGGTACACGCCATCACAAGTACACTCCAATTGCGCTCAATCCTCTACCGGTGCCACCCGGTATCAGGATCCTTCCATCAAAGAGCTAGCGCCAGGTCCATTCAGCGCTCGCTTCAGCAACTCCACTTTACGGGCATACAGTTTTTGCTGAGCAAAGGTGGTGCTGAGGGACTGCGCCACCACCATAAATTTCGAGGCGCGTTCATATTGACCCATGGCCACCAGACTGCGCGCAATACCAAAGTAGAAACCGTGCACGTAGGCGGTTTGATCGATGGCCTTTTGGTAAAGCCGAATCGATTTATGGTACTGTGCACGCTCATATGCGCGTTCGGCTTTCACGGCCAGCTCAAAAGGATTTTTTTGTTTGCGCTCTGCCCTCAGATACGCTGCTTCCACCTGGTCATCGGCATTGCCGGACTGTTGCAATGTCCAATGCAGAGAGCTGAGCAAAGCATAGTTATCCCGGTCCCGCATGAGCCCATGTCGAAAGGCGTTTTCCGCCAGATCCACACGGCCCATGCGTTTGAACAGCAAGCCTAACGTGTTGTACGGTGGCGCAAAATCCGGGTCAGCAGCAATGGCCTGTCTGCCGTAAGCAAAGGCTTCGTGAAAACGCTCACGGGCCAGCGCATCCGCCGCGCGATTGTTATAGAACATAGCCAGGACAGTCTCGGTCGCCAACCTTGCTTTGGGCAGGAAACGCAGGCTGGGATTACCGCTGAAATCGACAAACGCAGAGCTGATGGGCCATTGGGTTTGTGTGTTCGCATATACTTTCACGCTGATGTGCCGGGTGAGGAAGTGGTATGCCCCCTGCTCATCCCAGACATACGGCACTTCCGGCTCGTAGAAGTCTGCCTGCAACCCGGCTTCTTTGGCCAGGGTGTAGGCAAGGATTGAGAGTGACAGGCAGTTACCGCGCAAACGCTGAAAGCTTTGCGATGCCGATAACGTTTCCAGACTATCGTACTCCATGGCCAACAAATCATCGTCGGAGAGCGCTTTTATCAGGCGCTCAAATCGATCATGGCTGCTCGCCGAACCGTAGCTGATATGAGTACGCACAAAGCGCTTGATGTCTTCAGAGGCTTGAAACACCTCATCATGGGATTCCACCGCTGACGACAGTGGGAACAGTGACTCTGCTTCAGATAACAAGAGCGGCGTGATGACCACCGAGCGATCGGGCGCGGTTTGACAGCCAAGCAATCCGAGCGTACTGAGCAGGAGCAGAATTAAGGCGCGCATACAACCTCCGCTATTTTACCGTCTTTTAACGATACCGCTTATGAATGCTCGCGTAAATCCCCTTTTCACGCACCTGGGTCAGCCCTTGATTGAAGGACCCCATGACATCCTCCACGCCATCCACCGCACGACTGAAGCATAAATGAAAGTCTTCCTTGCTCACGGGGTGAAAACGTATCCGGTGTGCCATATTGATTTGCGCAGCCACGAAGTCCGTGGCTTCCTGGCCGAGATACAAGTAATCGAACCATTTCCGGTCCACCAGTTGTTGCAGGGCAACTTCCGTGGATTTCGGGGCTTGCGCGTCAATGCCCGCATTTTGCAGCTCCTTCAGGCTGGCATAGTCCAGCACCGAGGCCACGCGGGCATCTTTCACATCCGAGATGGCGGTGGGAATGACCCCCTCATGGTGCCCGCGGGTGTAAAAGCCGATAGTGAAGCTACTGATCGCATCGGAATAGTGAAACCACTGTGCCCGATCTTCCTTATACGCACAGGTCAGCAGTGCCACGCGCTCTCCTCGCTTCACTAACGCCAGCGCGCGCGACCAGGAAGCAAATTCAATGTTGGCCTGATAACCAACTTCCGTGAAGGCCGCTGTCACCACGTCATAGTCAAAGCCACGCAGACCGTTGACCGGCGGGTCCATCTCATAAGGAGGGTAATTCTCCGTCACGATGTGAACCACTGGCAGCGTGCCCGGACCCGGCGCAGCCGAAACAGATTCCGACGGAACAGAGGCTGGCGGAGATTCAGCCAGCGCTGACAGCGGAAACGTGATGAGCGCAAACAGCATGAGGGGCGACAATTGGGTATCCTCCAAGGATGGACCAAAAGTTGCGATACAGACCATCCGTTGAAACGGACACTCACAACCACTTTCAGAATGCTCTAATATAGTTAGCAGCGATTATAAGTGTAGCAGAGGAATAGCGGGCGCATGTTCAGCCGACATTGATCGTCAACCGTCGTCGATCCTCAACCGCCTTTGACGATCGGGTCGGCATAACTCAGCTGCATGTCCCAGGGAAAACGTATCCAGGTATTCTGGGTGACCTCCTCCACATAACTGTCCACATACTCCAGCCCCTGAGGCTTGGCATAGATGGTCGCGAAGTGAGCCCTGGGTAACTGTGCGCGAACTTCCGCCGCGGTTTTTCCGGTGTCCACCAGGTCATCGATGATCAGCCAATGCTTGCCTCCGTCTGGAATCGTCGGGAATTTTCTGAGTTGAAAACCTTGCTGGCTCTGGCCAGCATAGCTGGAGATGCAGATGGTCTCGATCAACCGAATATTCAACTCACGCGCGATGATGGCAGCAGGTACCAGCCCTCCGCGTGTTACAGCGATAATACCTTGCCACTGGCCGAGATCATGCAACTTGAGCGCCAGCATTCTGCCCGCCTTGTGCAGTTCTTCCCAGGAGACAAAAAAATCCCGCTCGTATTTACTCATGTTAATCCTCTTTTTCTCATTCCCTCATCTCAACCAGTGGTGCACCCTGCCACCAGCCGTTCTGCCTGCAAGCGATGCCGAGCCTGAATGGCCTGCAGATCCGGCCCCACCAAAACGCCATCCATCACCCGCCAGGCACCACCGATCATGAGCCGGTCGACGGCGTGCGCACCACAGAGCACCAACGCCGCCAACGGATCATGCGCACCGGAGAATCGCGGCGCATCCAGGGAGAAACAGGCGATGTCCGCCTGTTTACCCGCAGCAAATTCTCCAAGCTCATCCCGCCCCAACAACCGGGCGCCGCCTTTGGTGGCCCAATACAACACATCCTGATGCGTCACCTCATCCGCCGCATAGCGCAGACGGTTGATCAACAGTGCCTGCCGGACTTCCTGCATCATATTCGAACCGTCGTTCGAGGCAGAGCCATCCACCGCCAAACCAATCACGCCGCCCAGCCCCTCAAACTCCTTCGTTCGACAAATGCCGGACGCCAACACCATATTGGAAGAGGGACAATGCGCAATCCCCACACCGTGCTTCGCCAATCGTGCCAGTTCATCGCGGTTGAAATGAATGCCGTGGGCGAGCCACACCTGTTCATTCAGCCATCCGGTCGCCTCCAGATAGTCCAGCGGGCGCTCACCAAACATCCGTTCACAAAAAACCGTTTCGTCTTCGGTTTCAGCCAGATGCGTATGTAAACGCACCCCCTGCGACTTCGCCAGCACTGCCGTCTGGGTCATTAACTCGCGTGAAACAGAAAAGGGGGAGCAGGGGGCGAGCGCAATTTGAACAAATGCCGAAGCGCTTCGGTCATGAAACCGCTGAATGACACGCGCGCAGTCTTCGAGGATGTCTGCATCCGACTGCACCACGGACTGCGGTGGCAGGCCCCCCTGAGCTTTTCCCAGGCTCATGCTGCCACGGGTTAATGTGACGCGGCAACCGAGTGCACGTGCGGCCTCGACCTGAATTGCCATAGCATCCAGCACCGCTTCCGGATAGAGGTAATGGTGATCGGCAATCGTACTGCAGCCAGACAACATCAGTTCAGCCAACCCCAGTTCTGTGGCAGCAGCCAACATCTCAGGCTGTAAGCCCGCCCACACCGGATAAAGCGTATTCAACCACGGAAAGAGTGCCTTGTTCAGCGCAGGCGGATAGGCTCGCGTGAGTGTCTGGTACAGGTGGTGATGCGTATTGATCAACCCCGGAATCAGCACATGATGCCGAGCATCCCAGACGGTATCCACCGGGGTGTCTGGCGTAGCGCCCAGTGGCACCAGTTCAACAATTTTGTCACCTGAGACCACCAACCCACCACGGGCGTCCTCAGGGTTGGCTGTAAAAATGGCCAGTGGATTTTTCAGCCACCACGTTTTCGAATTTCTCGCTATCGTCATGAACGTTCAACACCTCTTATGCGTCACTGGAAAAACCGGAACATTCCGGTATTCAAATGGCAGTGACTCAATCCTTCGGTGTTAATCTGCCAACAAAGCCATCATGGCTATCTCATTCAGGGAAATGAAGTTGCCCACCTTCCAGACGGGGGGGTGGCTTCAAGCCGCACCCGGTCAGTATCATGTGCACGAGAAAATCGGCAATCTGCCGCACATCATCGGGCTCATATTCCATTTTATTGGTGATGGTGAGCACCTGCGTTTCAAAGTCTGCGTAGTGCTGGGTCGTGGACCAGATCATAAAGATGAGGTGCTGCGGGTCAACCGCGGCCATTTTTCCCTGATCAATCCAGCTTTGAATCACACGCACGCGAGAGCGCACCCACTGCCGCAATTCCGTACGCACGTGTTCCTTCAAGTGTGGGGCCCCCTGGATAATCTCCATGGCAAAAATCTTTGACGCCGCCGGAAATTGAATGGCCAAATCGACTTTGGCCCGAATGTAGTGCTCCAATACTTCAGCTGGGTTATCTTCCTCGGTCATTTCCGCCAGAATGACATTCCAGCGATCAGCAATGTCCGCCAGCACCGCACTGTAGAGGTTGGCCTTGTTCTTGAAATAGTAATGCACATTGGCTTTGGGCAGGCCAGCCGCATCCGCGATGGATTGCATGCTGGTCCCCTTATAGCCGTGCTTCACGAACTCTTTTTCAGCGGCCTCCAAAATAAGCAGGCTGTTTTTCTCCCGAATCCGGCCGACTTTGTTTTCCTCCATATTCCAGGTTTCCATGTGCTTTGGGCCTCTCCTACTGGTTTGACGCAGACGCATCTGCACGCCACTCAGGTCAAAAAGCTGACCAGACGCACAGTTTTGAAATCAATGCCGTCATTTTATCAAATGAATCGGCATCCCCCAAGCAGAATTAAAACCTGACTTTTGCCGCGTTATGCCTCAGGACTGAGGCAGTTTGCCTTCCACCCCTTTGATGTACCAGGAGATTTTCAACAGATCCCGGTCTGAGAGCGATTTGCCTGCAGCCACGACTTCCTGCCCATCCTGGTTAAACAGCGGTCCGTCAAACACGCGCATTTTCCCTTCTTTGATCATCTGCTTTTTCTGTTCCACCAGTGCACGCACCTCCTCAGGCACAGCGGCATTGAACGGTGCCAATTCCGTTGCCCCTTCTTTCAGACCTGGCCACAAATCTTCCGACTGCCAGGTCCCGTCCAGTACAGCTTGTGCTTTTGCCAGATACATCGGCCCCCAGTTGTGCACGGAGGCAGTGAGGTGCGCTTTTTCACCGTAAGGTGACATGTCCGAGTTGTAGCCGATGGCCCAGACACCTTTGGCTTCTGCCGCCTGGATCACTGCGGCGGAATCCGTATGTTGCGTAAGCACATCCGCCCCTTGCAGAATGAGTGTTTCGGCCGCTTCCCGTTCTTTTGCCGGATCATACCAGGTGCTGGCCCACACCACTTTTACCTTAATGTCCGGATTCACTTCCTGTGCGCCACGGGTGAACGCATTGATACCGCGAATTACTTCGGGGATCGGGAAAGACGCCACATACCCCAACACATTGGATTTGGTCATTTTGCCCGCCACGAGCCCGGTCAGATAGCGGCCCTGGTAGGCGCGTTCAAAATACGTGCCCACATTTTTACTCCGTTTGTACCCGGAGCAATGCTCAAATTTCACCTTGGGAAAGCGCTTGGCGACCTTGATAGTAGGATTCATGTAACCGAACGACGTCGTAAATATCAGGTCATGCCCCTTGGACGCCAACTGGTGAATAACACGCTCGGCATCCGCCCCTTCTGCGACGCTTTCGACGTAGCTGGTTTGAACACGGTCGCCCAGATGCTTCTCAATATACTTTCGGCCTTCATCGTGCGCGTAGGTCCACCCGGCATCGCCCGTTGGCCCGACATACACAAAGCCAATTTTAAGCGGTGCTTCTGCCTGCGCCGCGGCTCCCATCACCGCCAGAGCGGCCACCAGAATTCGACCCACCCAGGAGGTCAGCCGGTGCGTTGTTGCTTTCATAGATCCTCTTCTCCTTTCAATCGTTTATCAAAATCGCACTACGCGGGGTAGAAAAAATCGTTAAACCGGTGGGCGATAGGGCTGCCCCAGAGCCAACGGTGTGGCCAGCCTGGCTTTCACCACATCACTGGACAGTACCACCAACACCACGATGGTCGCGCCATAAGGCAACATTGCCAACAGGTTCGGCGACGCCTCAAATCCTAAGCCCTGCAACACCAAATGCAGAATACTGGCAAAACCAAACAGGTACGCGCCTAACAACACGCGTTCCGCCTTCCAGCTGGCAAACACCACCAGTGCCAAGGCGATCCAGCCCCGCCCTGCAGACATGCCTTCCGTCCAGAGCGGCGTGTAGGCCAGCGAGAGATACGCCCCCGCCAGTCCGGCCATCGCCCCCCCAAACAGTACAGCACCATAGCGTACGGCCAGCACTTTGATCCCAATGGCATTGGCCGCCTCCGGCTGTTCGCCCACGGCGCGAAGCGTCAGACCCAGCCGGGTGGACCGAAACACCCAGAAAACCAGCGCAAACATCCCCCAGCTGAAATACACCAGCGGATCATGGGAGAACAGAACTTTTCCCACGACCGGCAATTCGCTCAAAACAGGGATGGGCCAGGCGGCTATACCCTCAATGCCTTTACCCACATAATCTGCGCCGAGAAAAGCACTCAATCCAGTACCGAAAATCGTCAGAGCCAGCCCTGTCGCCACCTGATTGGTGACCAGCGAGATCGCGAGAAAGCCAAACAGTGCGGCCATGGTCATGCCCGCCAGCGTGGCTGCCAGGAGACTCAATCCCATATGGCCAGTGACAACGGACGTGATGAAGCCGAGTACTGCACCCATCAGCACCATACCCTCCTGACCGAGATTCAGTACGCCGGATTTTTCACACACCAGTTCACCCAGTGCGATCAGGACCAATGGGGTACCGGTGCGCACCGTGGCGAAGAGAATGTTTACGAAGAGATCCATATCCATAGTAAGCCCTCAGCCTCGCGCCGGAATGGAGACAGACGATGGTTGACGCACCAGGCGATACCCAATGAAAAGATCACACGCCAGTAGGTAAAACAACAGCATGCCTTGAAACAATCCTGTGAGCGACTTGGGTAAGGCCAGTTCCATCTGCGCCATTTCCCCGCCCATGTACGTCATGGCCAGCAAAGTACTGGCCAGCAGAATGCCCAGGGGATGCATACGCCCCAAAAACACCACGATGATGGCCGCATAGCCATACCCCGGTGCAATGTGCGGCGTAATCTGGCCCACGGGGCCAGTCACTTCCGCAATACCCGCCAAGCCGGACAAAGCACCACAGGCCAGCAACACTACCCAGATCAATCTGCGCTCCTTAAAACCGGCAAAGCGTGCCGCCGATGCATCCTCGCCCAGCACGGCAATCTGGAATCCTAACAAGGTGCGCGACAACAGCACCCACACCACTGCCATGGCGGCCAGCGCAAAAAACAGACTAATGTTGAGTCGATAATCAGTAAAAATCGTCGGGAGCAACACCACATCGGTGAAGAGTGCCGATTCCGGGAAATTGAATCCGTCCGGATCTTTCAATGGCCCATGCACACCATAGAGCAACCAGTTTAGAGCGATGTAGTTGAGCATGATGGTCGTGAGAATCTCATTGGCGTGAAAACGTGTCTTTAACCAGGCCGTGATCCCCGCCCACGCCATGCCGCAGAGCGCACCAAACACCAGCACCGCTGGCAACACCCAGCTGCCCTCCAGATGCATGACTTCCAACGCGAGATAGCCACCGCCGAGACCACCAAGGATAAACTGCCCTTCTGCGCCGATGTTCCACACTTTGGCACGGAAACACAGCATTAACCCCATGCCACACAGGAGCAGAGGCGCGACTTTCAGCCCCAACTCCGTCCACCCGTACAGGTCGCCCAGCGCGCCGAGAAAAAATACGGTCAGCGCATGCGCGGGATCGTGCCCCAATAAAGAAAACAGCACACCACCGGTGAGGAGCGTCAAGCCCAAGGCGAATACCGGCGACAGGTAGGCCATGAGTTTCGAGTCGGTTGGCCGTTTTTCCAGTCGAAGTCCCAACATGCTCACACGACCTCCCGGGATGATACAGGATCGACCTGAGCCCCAAAATCTCCGGCCATCCATTGTCCGAGCTGGTTGATGGACAATGAACTGGCATCAACCACGGGTGACAACCGACCGTCACAAAGCGCGCCCATCCGATCACTGATGGCATACAACTCATCAATGTCTTCTGACACCACCAGGATGGCACAGCCTTGATCTCTCAGGTCAATGAGGGCATGTCGAATCAGGATCGCCGCACCGATATCCACACCCCAGGTGGGGTGGGCACACACCAGCAGTCGGGGGCTCTGTAATATTTCCCGGCCAATAATAAATTTTTGCAGGTTGCCGCCCGAGAGCGACTTCGCCTGAGCTCGCATACCCGAGGCTTTCACATTAAACCGTTCGATCACCTCGTGCGCAAACGCCCGGACGCGCTGGCGAAGCACCCAGCCGTTTCGGGACAATCCACTGAGATAGCCGGTGAGCAGACTGTTCTCTTCCAACGACATGTCCGGCACAGCGCCTCGACCAAGCCGTTCTTCCGGCACAAAGCCCAACCCGGCCTGACGCCGCTTGTCTGGCGGTAAATTTCCCACCGGCTGATCGCCAAAACGCACCCGGTGCGCCTGCGTACGTGCTTCGCCGCTCAGCAGAGACAGCAGCTCTTCCTGCCCATTGCCAGCCACACCGGCAATCCCGACGATTTCACCCGCTTTCACGTCGAATGACACGGCTTTCAACGCACAGGCGAACGGATCGCCCGATTGATGACTCAAATCCTCTACCGTCAAAAACGGAGCGCTTCCCGCTGCCCGGGTATAGTGCTCCGTTAACGGGGTGTCCTCGCCCACCATCAGTCGCGCAATGGCCTCCGTCGAGGTGTCCGCAGGAACACACGCCCCGGTTCGCTGCCCTTGCCGAAGAATGGTCGCCGAGTCACAGAGCGTGCGTACTTCGTCCAGCTTGTGAGAAATGAATAAAATACTGCAGCCCTGGGCTGCCAGTTGCTTTAATGTGGTGAACAGCGCATCGACCTCCTGCGGCGTCAATACCGAGGTAGGCTCATCCAGAATCAGCAGTTTTACGTTTTGCAGCAGACAACGCACAATTTCAACGCGCTGCTGCTCACCGATCGACAAGGTATGGACATAGCGGTCCGGGTCCAACTTCATCCCATAATCCGCTGACACCTGAGCGATACGCATTTTTAATCGGGAAAGCGGTTTGGCCTCGGCGGCGGGGAGACTGAGCGCAATGTTTTCTGCCACCGTCAGGGTTTCAAACAACGAGAAATGCTGGAACACCATACCGATGCCCAGGGCACGCGCGTGTGCCGGGCCACGTATTTCCACAGGCAGCCCTTCCCAGAGCATTTGCCCACCATCCGGCTTGACCACGCCATAAATGATTTTCATCAACGTGCTTTTACCGGCGCCGTTTTCACCCAGCAACGCATGGATTTCGCCCGGGGCGACACTCAGATCAATATCCTGGTTGGCAATGCACCCAGGATAATGCTTGGTGATGTTCAGTAATTCTATGCGCTTCATTCGGTCAACTTGACTATTTGGACAAGCGCCAGGGAGCAACTTTCCTGCCAAAATCCTGAACTTCACTCACGAAAACAGTTTTTAGCGGATGGATGATCACCGACGGTGAAGACGCACACGCTATCAGATAAGCCAGAAGATTGAAATTATTTCGTGCATACCCCGAGGAGCCAATATCGGTTTATGCCAGCCCGATTCGCCCCACGGATTTGCACCATTCCGAATCGCCTTCTTGTCCACCTAGTCAAATCTGGTGCTTATATCACGTAAAATGCGAAAACCTTAAAGAAAATGAGCAGACTGAAAACCAATCTAACGGCAGATTACTTAACCATTCGGTTAACTTATTGATTCGGAGGGAGAGCGGCAGTATGATGAATACATCGGGTTCGGCTTAGCCAGGAATCGCAAATGATTGCCTTTTATTTAAACGGAACGAAACACACTCTGCCTGCCGAGTACGCTGATCAGACACTGCTGTCTACGATTCGTGCCCACCCGACACTCAGAGGAACGAAGGAAGGCTGCGCCTCGGGGGACTGCGGTGCGTGCACCGTTCTGCTGGGCGAACACGCAACCGATGACCGCTGGCATTATCAGGCAGTGAATAGTTGCCTGCTGCTCCTGGTGCAGATCGAGGGGAAATCGGTCATCACCGTGGATGCTCTGGCAGACTTGAGCCATTCCCCCCTTCACCCGGCGCAACAGGCACTGATCGATCATCATGGCGCACAATGCGGATTTTGTACACCCGGCATTGTCATGTCTCTGGCAGCCCTGCATGACCGTGCTCAGGCAACCCAAAGAGCGCTAACCGATGCGGACATTCGCAGCGCACTGGCGGGTAACCTTTGCCGTTGCACCGGTTACCGCCCCATTCTGGCAGCAGCGCGTCAACTGCGGGACGCCCCCCCGGTTCAGTTGTGGCACCCTGAGGGGGTGTGCACCGCTGGGGGATCAGCAACCATCACCAGTGAGGCAGAGCTTCGAGCGCACCTGGCCCAACATCCGGATACCCGGCTGATTGCCGGAGGTACCGACCTCGCGCTGGAAGTGACCCAGCAACTGAAGCCCTTGCCCCATCTGGTGGCTCTCGGAGCGATCCAGTCCCTCACACAGTGTGAGGAAACCGACACAGCCTTGGTGATCGGAGCCGCCTGCACGTACACACAGGTTGAGCCGCTGCTGCTCCAGCATTTCCCTGAGTTTGGCCGATTGCTGCGACGCCTGGGTTCCCTGCAGATTCGCAATCTGGGCACCCTGGGGGGCAATGTCGCCAATGCGTCCCCGGTGGGCGATACCCCTCCGGTATTGATTGCTCTGCAGGCAGAAGTGGAACTGGCCAGTCTCCACGGCGTTCGCACGCTGCCAATTCATCAGTTTTTCCTCGGCTATAAAACGACCGCGCTTCAGCCAGGCGAGTACCTCAGAGCGATTCGTATTCCCAAACTGCACCCGGCAGAAACGCTGAAAGTCTTCAAACTCAGCAAACGGATTGAAGATGACATTTCCACCGTGTTACTGGCGATAAAACTTCGCGTGGAAAAAAACGTGGAACAAAATTTAGAACAACGCGAGCAAAAACAGGTGATCACCGCCGCCCATACGGGGCTGGGGGGCATGGCGGCGATTCCCAGGGCAGCCCCCCATCTGGAAGCCACGCTGACGGGACGCCCACTCACCCGGGCGAGTTTTGACGCCGCCGCACAGGCCCTCGACTCCGACTTCCAACCGATTTCTGACGTGCGGGCCAGCGGCACCTACCGCATCGAAAGTGCCAAGGGATTACTCATCAAGTGCTACTATGAAATGACGACACCCCACACCCGAACGGGCCCACCCGCACGCATTGAGGATTTTGGAGACGCTTATGCGTAACCTGACCCCGGTCACCCCACAGGCATCAACGCCAAGCCGCTCAGGCGGCGTGGGCAGCGCGCACCCGCATGAGAGTGCGCGCTTGCACGTGACCGGAGAGGCTCGCTATGTTGACGATCTGCCCGAGCCGTCGAATCTGCTGCATCTGGCGGTCGGTCTCAGCACCCAGGCGCATGCCCGGATTAATCACATGGATCTGACTCCGGTGGCCGCGTCCGACGGCGTGGTGGCGGTGCTCACCCTGGCCGATGTGCCGGGTAAAGCAGACATTGGCCCGGTATTCCCGGGCGACCCCCTGCTGGCCAACGAGGCAGTTGACTATGTGGGGCAGCCACTGTTTGCCGTCGCCGCGCGGTCGTTACTGGCTGCACGACGGGCGGTGAAGCGAGCGATAATCGAGTACACCCCGCTGCCTGCGATACTCAGCATCGAGCAGGCGATGGCTGCGCAAAGTTTTGTCCGACCCGCACATCAGCAGCAGACCGGCGACGCCACGGCGGCCATCGCGCGATCCGCACATCAACTGACTGGCGAAATCTATCTGCGGGGTCAGGAACATTTTTACCTGGAAGGGCAGATTGCCTGTGCCCTGCCGGAGGAAAATGGGGGCATGACCATCTATGCTTCCAGCCAACACCCCGGGGAGTTACAGAAACTGGTGGCCGAAGTACTCGCCCTCCCCTTCAATCAGGTGCAAGTGGAAGTGCGACGTATGGGGGGGGCGTTTGGGGGGAAAGAAACGCAGGCCGCCTCGCTGGCCTGTCTCGCAGCACTCGCGGCGCACAAAACCGGTTGCCCTGTGAAGTTCCGCATGGTACGCCAGGACGATATGGTGATGACCGGCAAGCGCCATGATTTCCACAATCGCTATCAGGTTGGCTTTTCGGAGGCGGGTGTGATTCAGGGAGTGATCATGGATCTGGCCGCCAAGTGCGGCTACTCGCCGGATCTGTCGGACGCTATTGTCGATCGTGCGATGTTCCATGCCGACAACGCCTACTGTTTGAATGCCGCCCGAATCACCGGTCATCGGTGTAAAACCCATACGGTCTCCAATACCGCCTTCCGTGGCTTTGGCGGGCCGCAGGGGATGATGGCCGCAGAGTGCATGATGGACGACATTGCTCGCCATCTCGGTGAAGATCCACTGACCATTCGCCTGCGTAATCTGTACGGCGTCAAACACGACACCGTGATCGATGCCGACGGCCGGCCCAGCCCCAGAAATCAAACGCACTACGGCCAGACAATCGAACACAATCCGCTGCCACACATGATGCGCCACCTGGCAGAACAGGCCGCCTATACGGCCCGGCAAGCCGCGATCCGCGACTTCAACCAGCACCACCCCTATCTGAGAAAAGGGCTCGCTTTAACACCGGTAAAATTCGGTATTTCATTCACCGTGGCGCACCTGAATCAGGCGGGTGCGCTGGTGCATATCTATACCGACGGCAGTATTCATCTCAACCACGGCGGCACAGAAATGGGCCAGGGGCTGTTCACAAAGGTAGCCCAGGTGGTTGCCGAGGTCTTTCAGGTGGATCTGGACCGAATCCAGGTGCCTGCCACCCGCACCGACAAAGTGCCCAATGCTTCCCCCACGGCAGCCTCCTCCGGCGCAGATCTCAACGGCATGGCCGCGCTGGATGCCTGCAACACACTCAAACAGCGCCTCATTGCCTTTGCCTCAGCGCACTACGACACCCCCGAAGACCAGCTCCACTTCGCCGACAATCATCTGGTGATCACCCGTGCGAATGAACCACAGCGGATTCCCTTCGCGGAACTCGTGCAGCAGGCGTATCTGGCGCGTGTGTCTTTATCCGCCACGGGCTTTTACAAAACGCCAAAGATTCATTACGATCGCAACACAGGCCGGGGACGTCCGTTCTACTATTTTGCCCACGGCGCGGCACTCTCAGAAGTCATCATCGATACACTCACGGGGGAACACAAAGTACTGCGGGTGGACATTCTCCATGACGCCGGGCAGTCCCTCAACCCTGCACTCGATATTGGCCAGATTGAAGGCGGCTTTATTCAGGGCATGGGCTGGCTCACCTCGGAAGAACTGCTGTGGGACGATACCGGGAAACTGACAAGCAACAGCCCGGCAAATTACAAGATTCCGACTCTCGGGGACCTGCCCGAAGAGTTTCATGTGCAATTACTGGAGAACCACCCCAACGAAGAGGCCACCATATACCACTCAAAGGCCGTGGGGGAGCCGCCCTTCATACTGGCGATTTCCGTGTGGTGCGCCTTGCGGGATGCCGTGGCCAGTCTGGCCGATTACCGCTACAGCCCGCCCATGAACGCGCCCGCCACACCGGAAGAAGTCCTGCGGGCCGTGCGGGCAACTCACGCCTGGCAATCCTCCGGGGGAGACGACACATGCGCACCCTGAACTGGGCCGAAGCCGCGCAGCACTGCCAGAGCGCGGGCGAATCGTTCGTTCTGATCACCGTCCTGGGGGCGGCAGGATCGACCCCGCGAGACAGCGGTACGAAAATGGTCATCACCGGTGAATCCAGCTGGGATACCATCGGTGGAGGGCAGCTGGAGTTTTCGATCATCACGCACGCGCGCCAATTGCTGTTACAGCCAAAAGCCGCGCAGGAGATTCATCACTTTCCGTTGGGCGCGTCTCTCGGCCAGTGTTGCGGGGGCAGCGTGACCGTGCTGTTTGAGCAGTTCCCATCGGCGTTTCCCGTCGTGGTGTTTGGCGCAGGCCACGTGGCACAGGCGCTGATCAGGATTATGGCAGAGCTGCCCTGCCGAGTGCACTGGATTGACAACCGGGCCGGGCAGTTTCCGGAACCACTGCCGCCCAACGTGGTGCCCATTTTGGCCGATCAACCGGCGGAAGAAGTGCCTCAGTTATCCCCCGGCAGCCATGTCCTGGTGCTCACACAGAATCATCAACTGGATTATGATATTTGCCTGCGAGTACTGAATCGGGACGACCTGCCCTACCTGGGTCTCATTGGTTCGCACACCAAAGCACAACGATTCCGACAGCGCCTGACACATCGCGGCTATTCCGAGTCGGCCCTCCAACGACTGGAGTGCCCGGCAGGCCTATCAGAGGTGCCAGGGAAGCACCCCATGGAAGTGGCCGTTTCCCTCGCTGGTCGTTTAATTGCGCTGAGACAGGCACAACAGCCGGACACACCTGCCCGCACCGGGATCAGCTGGAAAACCCTGAAGCAAAGATTTCAACAGCCGATAGACACCCACGGCACCGGTTACCGGCTCTCTATTACCGACCCCAAGGAATCCTGACGCCCATGGCGACACGCATTGAACACAACCGCTTCTCCCACCACTTTGTCGATCTCGCTGCGGCACGCCTTGGCGGACAGACCCTCTACTGCACCGATGACTTTTTCGCAGAAATGGACAATCTCATCAAGCCGGGGCCAGCCATATTCATCGACGACAAGTACACCGACCGAGGCAAGTGGATGGATGGCTGGGAGTCTCGTCGACGACGATTCCGGGAAGATGGCACCTGTGCCGACGGTTATGATCACGACTGGTGTGTGTTACGACTGGGAGCTGCGGGCAAAATCATCGGCATCAACGCCGATACGCACCACTTTCTCGGCAATGCGCCCCAGGCGGTTTCTCTGGAGGCCTGTGCCATTTCCGGTGAGCCCAATGACGCGACGGTATGGCAGGAAATTCTGCCCAAAACGGCCGTGCAACCAGGCATGGAAAACCTGTTGGATATTCCCCCGGGCTCATCGGGGACGCACCCACCGGACACGGGGTGGACACACATCCGCTTTCACATCTACCCCGATGGGGGCGTCGCTCGATTGCGCGTGTATGGCGAGGTGATCCCGGCGCAGCATCCGCTGCGGCCCGACACCCCTATGGACCTCGCGAGCCTCATCAACGGCGCAAAACCGCTGGCCTGCTCGGATATGTTTTTCAGTGATATGCACAACCTCGTGATGCCCGGGCGAAGCGATTCCATGGCCGATGGCTGGGAGACCAAACGTCGCCGCCCCACCGGTAATCCGGACCTGGATCGCCCCACCGACTGGCTGTTGCTGAAACTCGCCGGTCGCGGGCGTTTGCACCAGGTGCTCATAGACACCGCCCATTTCAAAGGCAACTACCCGGAGAGCTTCCATCTTGAGGGTGCTGACCTCAGCGAGGCCGATATCGCACAACTGGATCGACTTACCCCGGGCGACCCGCTGCCCGAACTCCCCTGGCAAACCATTCTGCCGCGCACGCGACTGCACGCAGACCAGGAGCACCCGTTTGCCTCGGAGATTCAACATCCCGAAGCAGTGTATTCTCACGTACGCTTGCACATTTACCCGGATGGGGGCGTCAGCCGATTGCGTCTGTTTGGCTGTCTGCACACGGCAGGGGGCACTCCTGACATATGAGCCCGGTACAGTCGATGACCCTGACGGAATTGAACGCCCTCACTGAGGCGGAAGCCAGTGCTCATCTCGTCACCTGCTGTGCCGCCTCGCGCTGGGTAGAAGGCATGGTTCGGGCGCGACCGTTTGCGTCCCTGAACGACATGCAGGCAACCGCCGCCACACTCTGGCAAACACTGGCCGAGCCGGACTATCTGGCAGCCTTCGAAGGCCATCCGAAAATTGGTGATGTCCACAGTTTGCGCGCCAAATATGCCCAGACACACGCCCTCGCTGCCGGTGAACAGCAGGCAGTACAAGCCGCCAGCGAAGCCACCCTACACGCACTGGCCGAGGGGAATGCGCGCTATGAACGGCAAAACGGGTTCATCTTTATCGTGTTCGCTACCGGGAAAAGCGCGGAAGAGATGCTGCACCTGCTCACCGTCCGGCTTCAGAACACACGGTCCCAGGAATTGGCCATCGCCGCCGAAGAACAGGCTAAAATTACCGCATTACGCATTGAAAAACTGATTTGTGAGACCCCATCATGACCAGCCCGATTACCACGCATGTGTTGGACACCCACTTAGGACAGCCCGCGGCCGGGATGACGGTGGAGCTTTTCCGTCAAACCCGGCCGGACGACACCCACCATGGCTGGGAGCGCATTGCCGAAGGCGTCACCAACACCGACGGACGCATCACCGACTGGCTGGCCGGGCAGCCCCGACAAGCCGGGCTGTATCGCATCCGTTTCCATACCGATCCATACTTTGCGAAGCAGGGACTCACCTGCTTCTACCCCTGCGTGACCCTCGACTTCCGCCTGACCGAGCCCCAGCAGCACTATCATGTGCCGTTGCTTATTTCCGCGCACGGCGTGTCGAGCTATCGGGGCAGCTGACATGGGCGAACAGAGCAGGCTGCGCATTGAACTGACCCCAACCCCCCTTACCGCGGCAGCGTTTGCCCCCTTTGGCGAGGTGGTCGCCACAGAGGGCCACGCCCCCCAATGGATCAATGGCGGCAATACCGAGCGGTTTGATACGCTGGCAACGCTTCGCACGGACTCTCCCGACGATCGACTCGTTATCAACCTGTTCCGGGGCCAACCACGGGCACTCCCCCTGCGTATCGAACTGCTGGAAAGGCACCCTCTCGGCAGCCAGAGTTTTCACCCCCTCTCGGGCCAGCCCTACCTGATCCTCGTCGCAGAGGCGGTCACTCAGCCGCACCCACAGCACATGCACCTGTTTCACGCCCGCGCAGATCAAGGCATCTGCTATGCCCCCAATACCTGGCACCACCCCCTGCTGGCGCTGCATCGGGTCAGCGACTTTCTGGTGGTGGACCGACAAGGTGCGGGTAACAACTGCGAGGAGTATCACTTTCCTGCGCACCAGGAAATCTGGATAACGGAGGATGCCCGATGACCGAAACGACCCTGCACGCCTACCGGGCTGCCGTGTTCACGTTTCTCGACGATCCCGACACTGCGGGCGCTGACGCCTATCACTACTGGGAGGACGGGCTGCTCGTTACCGCGAATGGACGCATTCATTCTGTTGGCGCAGCGACTGACCTGCTCGCTACGCTCCCCCCGGACACGCCGGTGACCGACTACCGGGGCAAACTTCTCCTGCCGGGATTGATCGACACGCACATTCATTACCCCCAAGTGGAGGTCATGGGCGCGTACGGCGAACAACTGTTGGACTGGTTAAACATCTACACCTTCCCTGCCGAGCAGCAGTTCAGCGATGCCAGCTATGCGCGCACCGTGGCGGAGTTTTTCGTCGATGAGCTGCTCCGCAACGGCACCACCACCGCACTTGTGTTTGCCACCGTGCATGCACAGGCCGTTGACGCGTTTTTTCAGGCATCAAGCGCGCGCAATACCCGCATGATTTGTGGCAAAGTGATGATGGATCGGCATGCCCCGGAAACGCTTACCGATACCGCAGACAGCAGTTATGCAGACAGCGCACAGCTCATCGAACGCTGGCATGGGCAGGGCCGACAGCTGTATGCGGTCACCCCCCGTTTTGCCATCACCTCCACCTCAGAACAACTGGCAAAGGCCGGTGAACTCTGCCGGCGTTACCCCGGTACCTACCTGCAAACCCATCTCTCGGAAAACCAGGACGAAGTCGCCTTTGTGCGCGAACTATTCCCGGAACGCATCGACTATCTGGACGTGTACGACCACTATGGCCTGCTGCACGCCCACAGTGTGTTTGCCCACGGCATCCATCTCACGGAGCGCGAACACCAGCGCTTACAGGAAACCGGCGCGTCCATTGCTTTCTGCCCCACGTCCAATCTGTTTCTGGGCAGCGGCCTGCTGAATGTACGGCAGCTTTTGGACCGAGGCGTGCCCCTGAGTGTGGCTACCGATGTGGGCGGTGGCACCAGTTTCAGTCTGTTCCGAACGCTGGGTGAAGCCTACAAGGTATGCCAGCTCCAGGGGCAGCCACTGTCGCCCCTCAAATCTCTGTATCTGGCGACGCTGGGCAACGCCCGCACGCTCCAACTGGCGGATCGCATCGGGTCACTTCAGCCGGGCAACGAGGCAGACTTTATCGTCGTTGATCCCAAGGCGACCCCATTGCTTGATTTTCGCATGCGCAGCTGCCGCACCTTGGAGGAGCAATTGTTTGCCCTCATCACCCTGGCGGATGACCGGGTTATTCACGCTACCTACATTGCCGGCGACTGCAGATACACGCACGCGGGAGGCCCCACCCCATGACGGCCTATCTCTGGGACTGGTTGAACCTGTTTTTCCGGTGGTTTCATGTCATCACCGGCATTGCCTGGATCGGTGCATCGTTTTACTTCGTCTGGCTGGATAACAGCCTGCAACCGCCGCCCCAATGGAAGAAAGACAAAGGCATAAAGGGAGACCTCTGGGCCATTCATGGCGGGGGCTTTTACGAAGTGGCCAAGTATCAACTCGGCCCGGAAACCATGCCAGCCACCCTGCACTGGTTTAAGTGGGAAGCCTACACGACCTGGTTAACCGGCATGGTGCTGCTGGGTATTGTGTACTATGCCAATGCCGAGAGCTTTCTGGTCAACGCGGCAAACCCGACGCTGGGCCCGACCGGGGCAATCGCGTTTGGTCTGGGATTCATCCTCGTGGGCGTACTGGTGTATGAAGGTCTGCTACGCACCCCATTGAAAAACCGAGGAGCGCTGTTCGGACTCGTGATATTTGCCGTGCTGGTCGCCGCGACCTGGCTGGCGTGCCAGCTCCTGGCCCCACGCGCCGCCTACATGCATGTGGGCGCGTTGATGGGTACCCTGATGGCCGGGAATGTGTTTCTCGGTATTATTCCCGCGCAAAAGGCGCTGGTGCAGGCGGTGCAGGCAGGCAAGGCCCCCGATCCCACGCTCGGTGCATTCGCCAAGCTGCGCTCCACCCACAACAACTATTTCACGTTGCCGCTGATTTTTATCATGATCAGCAACCATTACCCCATGACCTACAGCCACCCCTACAACTGGGCTATTCTGGCCGCCATCGGGTTGATTTCTGCCTTTGCCCGACACTACTTCAACTTGAAGCATCAGGGCAAACGGGCTCCCTGGATTCTGATCGTGGCCGCACTCCTTCTGGCCGCACTTGCCTGGGCCATCGCACCCTCGCCAACGTCTACTTCACAATCCGGCAGAACGGGCTGGACAGATGCCCAGGCACTCACCGTTATCCAGCAGCGCTGCACCACCTGCCACGCCGAGCGGCCCACCCAGCCGGGCTTCGCCGCCCCACCCGCGGGCTTTGTGGTGGAAACCATTGCCCACGCGAAGCAACACCGCGTGCAGATTCAGCAGGTCGTGCAGAACCAGTATATGCCGCTGGGGAACGTGACCGGGATGACGGCAGAGGAGCGGGAGAAGTTGGTTGATTGGTTGGGGGATACAGAGGGGTAGAGTACGCACGATTTCAAATCCAAATATCACACCGCCGCTACTTTCAAAGCTGAGATCGATGCCTTTTTCAGTCCGGCCAGGCGAAATGGACGTGATTTAGTCATTCTACGTGAGCGCATGAGGGAATTTTAGTCACACCAGAAACCGAGAATGAAACGTCATCATGCCCTAGATCTTGCATCGAGGTAGCAAGCAGTGACAGAAACAAATTTTGATCTCCGAAACAAGAGTGACTATGTCAATTCAAGTTAAAAAGCCCGACATATTGAATACTCTTCGGCCCAGTGGGCTCATTTTTAGGGGGCAGAGAGCAGGATGCTGCTCTCCCAATGATTCCGCTATCTGCATGGCTTCTTTGAATGGTTTGCCCCCAGTCCAACCAGCCCAAGTAAGAGTAATGTCAAAGTAGTAGGAAGCGGTATTTCAGTGTCTCCTGCGGGTGGATCGTGAGCCCATATGCTGATATGAGAGGTATCTTTACCATCAAAAATGTTGGCCGCATCCCAAGTTCCCTCAAAGAAATATGCAGTATCCCCCAGACTGACGTCCAAACCATCATCAATCAAGTCGTGGAAATTAAAATCATACACCGCCCACTCGCCAAATTGATCCTCCCCCTGCCGGTTGGTATTCGGACCTTTTAGCACGAAAGCAAGGTGGTCGAAAATGGACGGACGCCCCAAAGCCTGTGTAGCGAAGGGGATCGCCAACGGGTCAACGAACAAGCTCCAGTAACCCAAGATTTCACCGTTGACTACAGTGGTGCCAAAGGTGATATCCAGCACGGCGTCAAGGTCATAGCCATTGATAAAGTCATACTCGAATGACCACTCCCCTGTGCCTCCGGTCTCACTGCCACCGAGCCTTATCCAGCCAGGGTCAGTTGCATCCCCATCTCCGTCCAGGTCAACCATGGAATCTTTTGGATTGGTCAGAAAATAGTCTCCAGGTATGTAGTAACCTTGGTTAGAAATCTCTTCATTAAGTAGCCCATCCCCCAATGCACCAATGTTTGGTGACGGATCATTGCCCCAATCGTTGTCGGGATCTGTGACATAGCCGAGACATCTTGTCGCATCAATAGGATAGGTCATGCCCCCAACATTCGACCCAAGACCGCCAGCGGTAATTGGTTTAATTCCACCAATCTGAACATCATTGGTGGAGCAGTTACCATTGCTTGCCACTTGCATGGCAGTGGCATGAGCAACGCTGACTGGCAGCGACAGAAATAAAGTGAAACAGAGTGCCAATAAATTTTTCATTTCGACCTCCAATTCGTGGCTTTGTGAAGAAAATGCATATATGACGCCACATTAGTCATTTTTAATAATTCCCCAAAGGCTAGAGAATTGGCTAAAATTTGATAGTAAAATTTTCTGACGTTTTAACCATTTTCGTTATCTGGGTAAGATCCGGTTTACGCTATTTTCCAAGTCGGTTATTTAGCCCTGATGTTCAAACGATGGCCACGTATGATTGGCAAGGCAATCGCCAGGCCAAGCATCCGCTTCATACCAATGGATGACCGAAACCGTGAACACTGAAATAGAAATCACCTTCCCCATCAAGGAACGCCGCGACCGACTTGTCTTAGGCGGCATTCTCTACAGCCTGCTGGGCGCCGCTCTGCTGGTGGGCGGGCTCTATTTCGGACAGGGGATTTTCAGCTTCGCCGGCCTGATTCTCGCCGCCGTAGGTGTAGGCGTCACGGGATTCAAACGGGAGACAGATATCGACAGGAAAAACATCCGTCTGCGCCGCGGCTGGTTTGTGTTTCAGGTTACCACCGAGCTGACTTCTCAACAGGTCTCCGCCATTTTGATTCAAAAACACGTGACCTCCGGCTCACGCTTTTCCAAATTCGATGACCGACAGTATGAGTCCACCATTCACGTGTCCTACAAGGTACTGCTTGCAACGAATAGTGGCTGTCGATATCTGATTGACTCCACAGCCAACCACGCTGATGCACGGCAATGGGCAGGCACCATCGCCGCAATGCTCAATACGCAGGTTAGCGAAACCGATCAGGCGGACGCCACAGTCGGCAACTGGTCAGACCGACTCTCCTACGGCATTAGAATCATCATCGGCCTGTTCCTGGCAATGGGCGTGCTGACAATTGCAATCAACGTGCTGTTGTAGTGTGATTATTCTGGCTCCTCATGAATACTCATTGGGAATGAGGCCAAGCCCGGTTGAAGAGTGTATTCGGAGAACAATGAGCCCCTTTGGTTAGAATTTCATCACAAAATCAAAATAAATTGGCTAAGTTTATATTTCAACTGATGGGGATTGTATGAGTGGGGCGCTAACTGTTGAGATCTATAAAAAGGAGAAACAATCAAAATGATGTCAGTCGAAGATAGAATGGTTATTGCTGTGCTGGGCGAGCAGAGAGTTCAACGCATAAACTTCAGGTTTGGCCCCGTCCGAATATCGGGCCACGATTATAGCACCATTGCCAGGGGTATTCGACATACTCGTCTTAGCTGCGAAGTTAATGGCGATAACCGTCTCATGGGCGCGGGTTCCTATGTCCACGGTACCAGTGCAACCAGCCGTGATGTGATTCGTTTGCCCTTTATGGAAGCCCATACGCCGGCGGAAAAAGCGTTGATCGTTCACGAAGCCACACATGCCATTGAAGATTATCACCGCGCCACATTACATTTTCTGGATTCCGAAGGAGCCGCGTTTCTAGCTCAAACGATGTATGGCTATCTTGCAACCAACGGTGGGTGTCCTTTTGATGTTCCTGACAGTAACGCGATGGATATTTTTCTTACCGCCCACGGTATCGCTCGCCGCATTTTAACGACTCCCGGAGGCTATGAAGTTTTTACGCGGGAAAGGGAAAGTTTACGAAATGCGATTGCCCGTGTACAAGGTTATCATGACAGACGAAACCAGCGAGTACACTATAACGGCATCTAATTTGCGCCCCAGCCGATCAACAATTCAAACTCAGCGCTTTGCACGCATCCACCACCCCGAGCTGCGAACCTTCCCAGGCCGACGCATGCAACAATGCAGCGATCTCCCCCGACGTCATGCGGGTGTTTTGTTGTCGTAACAGCGCAACCAGGCCGGTGACATGGGCCGCGGCCAGGGAACTGCCACGCAGCAGGTCGTATTGCCCCTGAGGGACCGTGGTGAGAATGTCTACGCCGGGCGCAGCCACCAGTTTTCGCTTCATCGGGCCTTCATCGATGTGGTCTGACACTGCCGCCACCGCGATGACCTCCGCCATGGAGGCGGGAAAGCCCATCGCCGGATTAGTGTCGAACGCCGCAACCACTACCGTTCCTTGTTTCAAAGCGCGTTCCAGCAAACGCTCGATGATGGGATCATGCGGCCCCTGCAGGCTGAGATTCAGAATGTGGATATTGTGTGTCACCGCGTAGTCAATGGCTTTGGCAAGGGACAGGCTGTTGCACTGCCCTTTTTGGCTGTGCTCACTCTGCCAACACCCACGCAAAGCCACGATGTTGGCCTCCGGAGCGACGCCCACAATACCTTGCCCGTTGTCCGCTCGGGCGGCGATCACGCCTGCCACCGCCGTACCATGCACTTCAGCGTACGCCTCATCCGTCGTTTTACCCACAAAGTTTTTACTGAGGGTTACCCGGCCTGCCAGATCCGAATGTGCGACATCCACACCGGTATCGATTACACCCACCGTCACCCCTCGCCCCGTCACCCACGGGTGCACACGATCCGCCTTGATAGCTTTTACCGCATATTGCAGGTCGGATTGATCATCTGTCGTGGACGCCAACAGGTCATACTGATGAATGGGCTGCACCGAATCCACACGTGGATCGATGCGAAGGCGGTGGAACAAATCGTTGAGATCCCGCGTCTTCGCTGTCTGAAATATAAAACAGTGAATATCAATCGAAACCAGCGGCCAGTCATTTTTCAGCGTGAGTGCATACTCCTGCCCCAGCGTCTGTGCGATGCCTTGCAGTTGACTGGCATCGGCACTGACTACAGTCACCAGAAAGGTTTCCTGTGGGCTGGTATCCTCGACGGTTTGGTGGGCACATCCTCCCATCACCATCGCCATCACCACCATCAATATGCCGAAAAAAATCCGGTGTACGCGCTGTAAGGCCATCCTCTGTCTCCGAATTATTTCGCCAGGGTCGCAAAGCGTATCTGCGGCCGGTGGTTTAGCTGCTGAATGCGTTCATCGGTTTCGAGAGTATGCGCGTTGACCGCCGCTTCCGCCAGTAAAAAAGCACCGGCAGGAGAGGGGCCGGCATGAATCTGCAACGCCTCTTCATTCAGCACCCGCTGCATTTCCGTCACGGTCAGATCCTGCGCGAATATCACATTATACAAAGGCGATGCCCCGTCGGCTGTGATGGTCGATACACCGGAACTCGACAAGGTTTCGTAATGCATCACCTGCGGCGTGCCCCCGAACCCGATAAAGCCCAGCGCAATCACGAGCGCTGCAGTTTGGGCCAGAAGCGCGCCCTGAATACCCATCGGGCTTTGCTTGAGCATCGCCACAAAGTGTTGAAGTCCCTGCCACCAGGGAGATTTCCGAGGTTGTCTGCGCTGTTGTTCCTGGCTGATGCGCTGGTGCAATGTCTGCATGGAACGGCTCAGGGATTCTTCACCCACATCCGCACTGGCAACGGCCTGCTGCACATTCCGTTGCAGGGCTACCTCCTGTCGGCACACGAGGCAGTGATTCAAGTGCGCCTCCACCTCGCGGTCTTCCTCCGGGTCAAGGGTCTGATTCACATACCAGGGCAACATGGCCGACACGCGCTGGTGTACATCATTGAATTCTACTTCAGTCATGACTGCTTACACTCCTTGGCGAAAGGTGCGGGATAACAGGTGTTTTAACTTGGATCGAGCATGGAACATGCGTGTTTTGACCGTGTTGGCGGGACACCCGATGATGCTGCCAATTTCGGTCACGGTATAGCCGTGAAAATACGTCAGCTCCACCACTGCGCGGTGCTCCGGCGATAAGCCACAGAGTGCACGTTGAATATGCTCCTGTGTTTGCCTATCTGCGGAGAGCTGTTCGGGAATGTCCGCTTCAGCCTCCATTATTTCCGACAATTCGGCCGCCTCATACTCGGGAACACGCTGTAGCTGGCTCACGGCCTTCATCGCTTTGTTGTAGGCGATACCGTAGAGCCAGGTACTCGGCTTTGCATCGCCCCGAAAGGTGTGAGCCTTTTGCCACACGACAAACAGCGTGGCATTCAACACCTCCTCTACCAGCTCAGGTCGCTGCAACGTGCGGAGCAAAAAGTGGTAGAGCCCTTGATGATGGCGTCGGCAGAATTCGTCAAATGCTGCCATGTTTTCACGGGCAATCTGCTTTATCAGGTCCAGGTCCAGGTCCGTAAGCACGTTATTATTCTTTGCGCGGGATGAAAGGTGCAATTCTGGCATTCCCATACGTTAAAAATCCAGTGTGATTTCTTTAGTTTCGTACGTGAGTTCCCCGCAACCCAAAAACGGTTCAAAAATATTTTATAAAAATTTCTGAACCTTTTTTGGGGGGACCAGGCACTCACTCAGCAAATCCCGATTGCTTGCAACGGATTCTCTACCCCACACTTTTGAGGATGTCCCATGAACGGAAACACCACCCCCACGCTCCACCACCATGCCAGTAACGTGCGCTTCGCACGGAAAGCCCTGATCATTAGCCTGTTCTCGACACTGGCTGCCTGCGGCGGCAGCAACAGTGGCTACAGCGCCGGCGATGCAACGCCACAACCCGTGCCTGATCAAACCCAGGATGAAGTGATTGATACCCCCGCGGCTCCGGAACCCGCGGCCTTCACGCCGGGCGTAACCCAGGCCACCGCCATCGGCACGGTGTTGGTCGGTGCCAATGGTCTCACGCTGTACACGTTTGAGAATGACCGGGCCGATGTGGATGGCGACGGCGCGGGGGATTCGGATTGCAACGGCAATTGCGAAGCTGCCTGGCCCCCTCTCACGGCAACCGAAGCCGATACCGCCAGTGGTGCGTTCACCCTCATCACGCGAGATGACGGCGTGACGCGCCAATGGGCCTATCACGGCATGCCTCTGTACTTTTTCAATGGCGACGTCGACGCCAGTGATACCACCGGCGAAGGCATCAACGACACCTGGTTTGTTGCCCGCCCCAGCCCCTTCGCTGCGACGAGTACTGCACTGGGCACAGTGATTGGTTCGGCAACGACGGTTAACGGTGGTGGTACCGCAGCAGATCGCCTCGATCTCATAGGCAGAAGCCTGTATGTCTTCGATAACGACGCGACAGACAAAGACGGCGACGGCCTGGGGGATTCCGACTGCAATGGTGGTTGTGCTGCCACCTGGCCCCCGCTGCTGGCAGATCGCGGTGCAAGCGCCTATGGTAATTACAGTCTGATCACCCGAGACGACGGCAATCAACAATGGGCGGTAAACGGTGAGCCGCTGTACTTCTTCTCCGGTGACAGCGCAGCGGGGGAGGTCAACGGCGATCAGGTCGGTGGTGTTTGGCATGCTGCGCGTAAAGCCCCCGTTCAGCTGTTTACTGCTGCATCAGGGGACGTCGTGTTTGCCGCGCGGGGCCTGATCGCAGATGTGGCAGGCGGCGTGCAGGCCACGACGCAATCGGACAGAACCGGCTTCACCCTGTACCTGTTTGATGATGACCTGAACGATGTGGATGGCGATGGCGCAGACTCGGACTGTAATGGCGGTTGTGCATCCACCTGGCCGCCGCTGTACGCGACGGCGACGGATCAAAACTTTGGCGATTTTACCCTCATTGACCGTGGGGATGGCTCACGTCAATGGGTCTACCGGGGCGCGCCACTCTACTTTTTTGTGGGTGACCAAAGCACCGGCACACTCAACGGCGTGTACGGCACCTGGCATGCGGTCAATCCGTGATGCAGTTCGCAAAAACGGCGATGGTGTCGAAAACAAGGTCGAACCGTTGAACCAAACCACCATTGCCGGGTACTCAATCGCAATAACCTGTGATGACAAAAGGAGAAACCTGTGAATCGCCCCTGCTATCTTACCGCCGCCCTCGTGGCGACCCTCGGACTCAGCGCCTGTGGCGCGGGTTCCGGTGAAGGACTGGATGAACGCGGCCTGCCATTGAGCACTACCGATCCTGAACAACCGGCTCCGGAAACACCGACACCGGAAGATCCGGCCGCCAGTGGTGTCGAATTCGAGACCCTGCAATCCACGATTTTTACGCCCATTTGCAGCCGTTGCCACCAAGGCAGCGGCGCACCGCAAGGATTGCGACTGGACTCCGCCGACACCAGCTACCAATTCCTGGTGGGGGTGTCTTCGGGCGAACGCCCGGATTTGCTCCGCGTGAATCCGAATAACCCGGACGACAGCTATCTCGTGATGAAGCTGGAAGGTAATCCGGGCATTGTGGGGGGACGCATGCCGCTGAACGGAACACCGCTCTCCACAGAAGTGATTGGGCAGGTGCGCGATTGGATTGCGGATGGCGCTCTGCGCCAGAGCGCTGTCACCGCCGCCTCAGTCAGCCAGGTACACGTGAGTGCAGAGGCGATTAAAGTGCGCTTCAGCCAAAGCCTGAGTGCCGATCAAAATCCCGCGGAAAGCGTGCAGATCTTTACGTTGGAGAGCGATGAACCCCGCTGGCTGGATGCCTCCACTTACCAGGTCACACAAAGCAGCACCCAGGCGCTGGAAATCCATCTCGAACGAGGTAATGCCACCCGCTACCAGCTCCAGATCAATTCACCCGGCCTGCCTGCCCTGATGGACGCCAACGGTTTGTTCATCGATGGTGACAGCGACCAGCAACCCGGCGGTACGTTTACCTACAATTTCGACTGAGGAAATCATCATGCAACGCTTCATTCAGGCAGTATTACTGGCCACCGGGCTCTTGTGCGTCGGGCTCGTCCAGGCCGAACCCTATCTCGCCTTCAAAACCGGCAACAAATGCGTTGCCTGTCACGTCAATCCGATAGGCGGTGGTATGCGTTCCACCTACGGTGCCGCCTACGGCGCAACCCTGCTCCCGGAATCTACGTATACCGGCGCGGGTAACTTCGATGTGGGACAAATCACGCCCGCCATCCGTTTCGGGGGTGACCTCCGTTTCAACTTCGATGCCGAATCACCGGACGATGGTGAAGACTCGCGAGGTTTTCAAGTGCAGTCAGGTCAGATCTATGTGGCCATTACGCCGGAATCCCTCCCGGTATCCTTCTATCTGGATGAGCAAATTGCCCCCGGTGGAGCCCTCAACCGGGAAGCCTACGGCATGTTGAAGTTCGGTGACGACAAACGCCATTACGTGCGCGCAGGCAAGATCATGTTGCCCTACGGCATACGACTCGAAGATGATGACGCCTTTATCCGACAAGCATCACAAGTCACGTTTGACAACAGTGACAATGGGGTTGAAATGGGCCTGGAGTTCAATGATGCCGTGATCAATCTGCTTGCTTCCAACGGGACCAGTGCCCTGTCCAACGATGACAATGCCTTTCAATATGGTGTGCGCGGGGAGTATGTGCGAGAGCATTGGCGCATTGGCAGCAGCGCGATCTACAACGACGCAGAGGCGGGTGCACGACTCATGGTGAATCTGTTCGCCGGATTTACTTATGGGCCACTCACCGTTCTGGGCGAAGTTGACCTGATTCGCGATGACTCAAAAGAAAACATTCCCGGCGAACCGGAAAAAGCCATCGCGACGTTTCTGGAAGGGAATTTCGAAGTGGCTCAGGGCCATAACGTGAAATTGACGACAGAATTCTTCGATCCCGACGATAACATTGATGAAAACGAGCAGACACGCCATTCCGCCGTGTATGAGTATACCCCTTATGCCCACATCCAGCTGAGAGCGGGCGTGCGATTCAATGAGGACATACCGCAGATTCCCAACCAAAATACCGATCAGGCATTTGGGCAGGTGCATTTTTACTTCTAACAATCATGGGGCTGACGCACCGTAAAAGGTGCGCCCCCTGCACATTGGCATTATCAACTGCCAGCGAGCAAAATCAATCCGGGTTATTGAGCAGGCATGCCTTCGCTGGTAGCTTCGGTGAAGAGAAAAGCACTCCTGGCGGTTTTGTCGAAGATGCCATTCAAGCGGGAGACCTCGTGCTCCACCCACCGGCCACGCCGCAGTACATTGCCAATGCCTCCTGGACCTCGGAATTCGGTCTCGCCAGCTATGCCATCGCCGCCAGTTTTGGCAAATCGGAGCGCAGGAAAAGTGATGCCAACACGTTGGAAAAAGCCCTCTTCTGGGGCCTGAATGTGTTTCTTGATGGTTTGCACTGGCAGCCGCTAACGCAAGATTTCGACTACCACGCATCGTGGGCGCAAATAAAACAGGAAATCTTTGCTGAAGAATTTCAACAGCTTGCGTCATAGAGTTGCTTTGGCCCGCCGACAGGCACTACAGTAGTCTCATTACTCACCATCCCCGAAGGAATCCCATGCTGCCGAACACCTGGAAATCTGAACGGTTGAACTACTCCGAATTTGAACCCGCTGAAGATGTACTGGCTCAGGCGCTCTTTGATAAAAATACGAGGAAAGCAAACCACTGTCGCCTTTTCAGCGTAAACACTTCAGATCCTACTAATCAGGAAACACGCATATGCCACTCAGCGATCCACTGATCACCATCTCCAACTTGCGGCTGCGCACGTTCATCGGGTTCAATCCCGAAGAGCGTGAAAAGTTGCAGGATGTCGTCTTCAACATTCAGATCCGCTATGAAGCGACCGATGCCGCACTCACGAAAGACACGGTCGATGATGCACTCAACTACAAAACTGTGACCAAACGCATCATCACACTGGTGGAACAGGGGCACTTTCTGTTACTCGAAAAGCTGGTTACCGATGTACTGGGGATATGTTATGACCACCCCTCCGTCACCTACGCCAGTGTGACCGCCGACAAGCCCCATGCCCTGCGCTTCGCTGATTCAGTATCGCTGACCCTGGAATACCATCGATAGGCATTCTGACGCCAACCACCTTGACGAGGAAAAAGCTATGAACGCACCCGCCCCCTGTACGCGACTGTCCGTTCACCATGACGGTACCCACCCAACCTTGAGTGAAGCAGCGCTGATGGTGCGTAACGCTCTGCTCGCTAAGGGGTTGGAGACGCCGATGGTGGACACCGGGCTTACACAACAGGCGAAGTACGATCGCATCCGGTCAGCCATGGAGACGATATTGGAAACACTCGGCCTCGACTTGACCGACGACAGCCTGACGGAAACACCCCATCGCATTGCGAAAATGTACGTGAAAGAAATCTTTTCCGGGCTGGACTACGCCGCATTCCCCAAGATTTCGCTGATCGAAAACAAGATGGGCACGCAGGAGATGGTGAAAGTCAGCCGCATTGATCTCACGAGTACCTGCGAACATCATTTCGTGACCATCGATGGGTTTGCGAAAGTCGCCTATATCCCCGCCGGAAAAATCATTGGGCTCAGTAAGATCAACCGAATCGTACGCTTTTTTGCACAACGCCCGCAGGTGCAGGAACGTCTGACCCAGCAAGTCCTGGTCGCGTTACAAACGCTCCTGGACACCGAACATGTTGCCGTGAGCATTCAAGCGACTCATTACTGCGTGAAGAGCCGTGGCGTTATGGATTCAAATTCTGAAACCACCACGACGGCACTGGGTGGCTGTTTCAAAGAAAATATCCACACGCGCGCTGAGTTCCTTCAACCATGAGCCCGGTACTCATTACCGGCATCGGACAGCGCGCCGGCGAATATCTGGCGCGGCAGTTTGCGGAAAGAGGTGTGCCCGTCATCGGCACCTACCGCACGCCAAGACCCTCTCTGGAACGTTCCGCCCAGCTTGGCATCGAATTGGTACATGCCGATTTTCAGGTGCCCAATGGGGCTGCAGCCCTCGCAGCACAGATCACCGACAAACACGAGCGTTTGAGCGCTGTCATACACAATGCGTCAGCCTGGGCGCTCGACGGTGAGCTGGATGAGCTTCCAGATACCATTCAGACGATGATGCAAGTGCATGTGACAGCACCCTTCGTTCTGAACACCGCGCTTGCACCGCAATTGAAAGCGCACGCAGCAGGCAAAGGCGCTGCTCACATCGTTCACATCGGGGATTACGTCTCTTCCCGAGGAAGCGCAAAACATGCCGCGTATGCGGCCAGTAAAGCAGCGCAGGATAATCTCACGCTGAGCTTTGCCGCCAAGTTTGCCCCGCACATTCTCGTCAACTCCATTGCCCCCGCGCTGCTCGCGTTCAATGCTGGCGATGAGGAAGCGTATCGCACCAAAGCCCTCGACAAGTCGCTCCTCAAACGTGAAGGCGGCTATGACGCTCTGCTTGAAGCCATCGACTTTCTGTTAACCAGCCGTTTCATTACCGGGCGCATTCTGCCCCTGGATGGTGGCAGACATCTGAGATAGGTCCGCTAATCGCCCGTATTGGTGCACCTTCGGTATACGTTGTCGGTCAGCGCCGCACAGATAAAGTCGTTCTTGTGCAATCCTCTCAACTTGTGCGACCACCAGGACACCGTCACCCAGCCCCATTCAGTAAGCATGGCGGGATGGTGCCCCTCGGCCTCTGCGACAGCACCAACCTCATTGGTGAACGCCAGGGCGGCCACAAAATTGTCAAACGCATACACACGCTGAAGCTGCAGGATGCCGTCCACCACAATAGGCTGCCAATCCGGGATTTCTTTGATCAGCACGGCGAGCTCATCCTCCGAGACTTTGGGCGCATCGGCACGACAGGCTTCGCAATGTTGGTTCGCCAGTTCGGACATATTCCTTTCCTCCGGTGTTTTAGGGATACCGTCTTCAAGTGTAGAATAAATCGCCAGACCCATCGGGGTCATCATCCCCTGGGCAATGCTTCAATGGGCACCACGCGGGATTAACCTTCCCCAACGAGGTGTGGCATCTCGATAAGCCTGATAGGCAACACCGTACCGATCCAGCAGCGCGGACTCTTCCAGTATCGCCTGACGTCGTATCACCCACACACCCACCAGTAAGCACACCAGCGAAAACAGGCTCGGTAAGGCCAGAAAAAAGCCCAGTTGCCCCAGGAGTATCCCGATAAACAACGGGTTTCGGGAGCGAGCAAACGGCCCCCGAGTAATCAAGTGCTGCTCATGGCACTGTGGTGCAATGCCGGAAAACCAGTCCCGATGCATGTATCCGGCCACGTAACTCACGATGCTGTAACCAGCCAGCAGCACGATCACTCCCAGCAAAAGCACACCATCGATATACAGTACGTCGATTCGGCCCAGATACGGGTCTATCTCCAGGAACAGCCGGGCGACACAGACCAGTAAAATACCGGCTCGGAATACGTTAAAGAGTTGACGATGCCACCATCCAGCAGAAAATCGTTGCCCATAGGCGATAAAACTGAAGCCTTCCCGTTCACTCATCGCATAACTGCGCGATGCATAATACAGGCCGATCATGAGGAAATAGACCGCCAAAAAGTGCCGAACAAACGTTTCGATTTCTACCATATCAACGCAGATCCTTTTTCAGCTCATCCTATGCGACTCTGGCACGGAATGAAAGCATGCCCACCGCAATTTCTGATGCTATAGCACGATAGCCTGATGCTAAGGCGCAATATCCTGAATGATCGTATCGCCGGCTAGTTGACTGATCAATCTTGCCCGACCTTCCGCATCCACATAATCGATAAATGTCTGCGCCAGCAGTGAATTTTTCTGTTTTCTCAAGCGGGCAAAGTACCAGTGGGTTTGAATGGGTAACCCGGCAATGTCCAGTTGATGCAACCCCTCCCTGGACCCCAGAGCTAACGTATACTCGGATAATATCGACACCCCTAATCCCGCCATTACCGCATGCCGGATGGCCTCGTTGCTGGCGATAGTCATGCGCCGGCGGGGTTGAACCCGATGTTGTCCGAAAAAGGCTTCAATCGCATGCCGGGTGCCCGACCCGCCTTCACGCTCTATAAACGTCTCCGCCATCAAGTCAGCAAGCGTGCAGCGGGATTTGCGGGCAAGCGGGTGATCACTGTGCGTGAAAGCCACCAAAGGATTGGCCAGAAACTCGCTTGCATGCAGGTCCACTTCGGTGGGCAGGTGACTGAACACACAAAAATCGTCTTCCGCAGAAGTAAGGCGCTCGATGATTTTCTCTCGATTACCCACGTACAATTGCACATCAATGGCGGGGTAACGCTGACAAAACGGCCCGAGCAAATGTGGAATAAAATATTTTGCCGTTGTGACCACAGCCAGCCTGAGTGTGCCCGCTTTTAACCCTTTCATATCGGCCAGCTGAGACTCCAGGTCAGAAAAGCGTTGCAACACATCCTTGGCGGCCTCTGCCAGTGCCAGCCCCGCTTCAGTAAACACCAGCTTGCGCCCGATTTGTTGATAGAGCGGAAAGCCGACACTCTCGGAAAGCTTCTTTAACTGCATGCTCACGGTGGGCTGTGTCAAAAACAGCGCGTCAGCCGCGCCTTTCACTGAGCCGTGCCGATATAACGCCCACACCAGCTCAAGCTGTCGAATTGTCCCCACATGGGCATGTAAACGCTGTGTCATGCATTCCCTCTCATGCTCATTTGCATAGATTTCTATCTAATCAACACATAAATAATATCTATTTTTATCTAATCATATTTTGTGTCACTCTGGCAATGATCCCGGAATCGGGGAATTTGCATAAACAGTGAGGTGAGTCATGAACCACGAAAAAATACTGATCCCTATTGCGCCCGAGTTGGAATTCGAAGACCGACAAATTCAATTTATTGCTGATTCGCTACCAAAAGCAGCCTCTTTGACCCTCGTTTCCGTGATTGAAGACTTTAATACTATTCGAGGGCAGCTGAAGCAGCACTCGGGCAGCAGCATTGAACTCCTGGATCAGGCAAAAGCCCTTCAAAAAGAGCGCCTGAGCCATATTCGGGAAAGGATTCTTGCTTACAATCCGCAGGCACACTGTGAGTTGGCCGTGCTGGCAGGCATTGCCTTTATCAAAATAATTGAATTTGCGCACCAGCAGGCATTTGACCTGATCGCAGTGATGGCCCGCCCCTCTGCGCCAGTTTCAGCCTGGTTTGGCAGCACAACGCGTCACCTGATGCGCAAGTCCACGCGACCGGTGTTAACACTCACGCCGAAAACCAACCCGATCAAAAAAATCCTCATCGCTGTGGATGCTGTGGTGGAGACTGCCTCGGCACAAGCGCTGAATGACCACATTATTGCCCAAGGTTTGGCCTGGGCGCGTCGCCATCAGGCGCAGGTCAGCGTTTGCCACGCGTGGCAACTGGAAGGAGAAGGCTATCTGAAACACTGGGGCCGAAAAGATGCGCTGGATATTGCCTTGCTGGCGGAAAAAGAGCGCGAATTACGAGAAAAAGCCCTGCATGAATTGATTGATCGGCATGCCAGTACGGATCAGGTCGTCCACCCTCTCCTCGTGGAAGGTCGCGCCCAGGACGTGATACCGCCGCTCCTTGAGCGGCAGGAAATTGACCTGCTCGTCATGGGCACCGTGTGTCGAACGGGCATTCCCGGCTTCATCATCGGAAATACCGCCGAAAGTATGATCAACCAGGTGCATTGCGCCGTATTAGCTTTGAAACCTGAAGACTTCATCTCTCCTGTTGAGGTAGCGAACGCGCACTAACTATGGAAAACAATGAACCTCTGATTATCCATCTGCAATCCATCATTCGATGGTCGGTACGTCTGCTGGCCATTCTGATGGTCTTCGTCATCGCCATGGGTGTGGTGGATGTCGCTTGGACGTTGTATCAGAAGCTGATCACGCCACCGCTCTACATTCTCACCATCTCCGATATGTTGGCAACGTTTGGCGCATTCATGGCGGTACTGATCGCAATAGAAATTTTTATCAATATCACCGTGTACCTGAGAGACGATGTCATCCATGTAAAAATTGTGCTGGCCACCGCACTGATGGCGATTGCAAGAAAAGTCATCATTCTGGATCTGGACGAGGTGTCCGCGGAACAAATCGTTGCCATTGGCGTTGTGGTTTTCGCGATGAGCATTGCCTACTTCCTCATCCATCGGCTACCCGCCAAGAGCCTGCTCAATGAGTGAACGGCATTGACTTATGACAGATGGCGGATACAGCGCTATATTTGAATAAAAGGCAGTACATATTCGGATTATTTCATGCTGGGTCACAGAGTGCTTTCCGCCGTACTGGCAGTATGGCTATCACAAGTCGCGAGCGCCGAGGAGCTTTTGATCATCGAAAGCTACCACGCCGACTACCCGTGGGATCAAAGTTACAAAGAGGGCATTCACTCAGTGATCGGGGATCGCTACCCGCTGGTGAACTTTGAAATGGACACCAAGCGTTTGCCCAAATCAGCGTATGCCGAGCGGGCGGAGGCAGCATGGGCATACTATCAGGCGGTACAACCCAAGCTTGTGTTCCTGGGAGACGACAACGCGTTGCGGCTGCTCGGCCCCAGATTTGCCAAGACCACCACACCGGTCGTTTATCTGGGCATCAACAACAATCCCCGGCACTATGGTATACAGGACGCAAAAAACATCACCGGCGTTTTGGAGCGACCCCGCTTGAGCGATGCCATCTTCTTGATTGAAAGACTCATCGCCTCCGAAGATCTTAATGTGCTCGTATTACTGGATTCCGGCGTCACCTCCCAAGTGGTGCAATCGGAAGTGTTTGACGGCAAAAATGAGAAACAAATTTCGCATGGGCACGTATCGCTCAAGCGCATCGACTCTTGGGAAACCTGGCAAAGCGAAGTGCTGCAGGCGAAACAGAACGGTTATCAGGCCATCATTCCCGGACTCTTCCATACCCTGACCGATGCGACAGGCAGGCACATCGACTCTGAAGTCGTCATTCGGTGGACGTCGCAACACACCCCCGTGCCGCCGTTTGCCTTCTGGGATTTCGCGGTTGGAGATGATAAAACCATCGGCGGCATTGTGCTCCACGGCAAGCAACAAGGCATTACGGCGGGCAAAATTGCGCTGCAGATTCTCCAGGGCACCCCGCCCGCGACCATTTACCCGCAAACGGGCGAAAAGGGCACGTTTCTCTTCAATCGTCTTCAGCTTAAAAAGTGGAATCTCGACCAGCATCCCTTTATTCTCGGGCATTCAGAACATTTACAATAATCTGTATCAGGGAAGTCTTACATGAATAGCTTTGGCCTCTACCTTGGGTTAGCAATACTGCTCATCACGCTGTTGGCGATGAACATCTCCCGACTTCGAATGCAGGAACGGGTAGCCAATGGTGACGGTGGCAACAAACGGTTGAAGAAAGCCATTCGAGCACACATGAATGCGCTGGAACATATCGTGCCCTACACCCTGCTTCTGTACTTTCTGCATTCGACACTGGAAACCACCACACTCTTTATTGTGCTTGCATTCGGTTTTCTCTTCATTCGGGTGCTGCACAGCTTCAGTATGCTCGGTTCAAAATTCCGTTTGCGCCAGATCACCGCCGGGCTCACCTATGCCTTTGAAGTGCTTGCGTGTGTGTTGGTGTTAATTGGGTCACATTCGTAGTTTTCCGCCCGGTGACACGTGCGAAATACCGCAAAACAATGGTATAACTGCACCCCTGAGCAATCTGGACGACAAGGACACAACCACACATGAGATTCACCAAACTTGCTGGCATTGGTTTGCTGGCCATCACGCTTTCTGCCTGCAATGACGAACACACCCATGAGGTTTCGCTGAACTCCGATGTAGATCAATTCAGTTATGGGCTCGGTCTGCAGTTAGGTAAAAACCTCAAGCAACAGGCCATGGAAATGAATCCGGATGCCATTGCGCAGGGAATGAAAGACGCTCTGGCGGGCACACAAGCGATTGATGACGCCAAAATCCAGGCGGCGGCACAACAGGTGAGGCAGCGACACATGGACAAGCTCAAAGCCAAAGCGGAGGGCAACGCAGAAAAAAGTATCGCGTTTCTGGAAGAGAACGGCAAGCGTGAAGGTGTGAGCACCACCGAGAGCGGGCTGCAGTACGAAATACTCACCCCGGTGGCCGATGCAGATGCGGGCAAACCCGGCCTCAGCGACACGGTGAAAGTACACTATCACGGCACCCTGGTGGATGGCACGGTATTTGACAGTTCCATTGAGCGAGGCCAACCCACCCAGTTCCCGGTAGGCGCTGTGATCAAAGGCTGGCAGGAAGCGCTTCAGCTTATGAAGGTCGGTGAAAAATGGAAACTGTACATCCCGGCCAACATTGCCTACGGTGCGCGAAGCCCCAGCCCGCAGATTCCCGCAAACTCCGCACTCGTGTTCGAAGTGGAATTACTGGAAATCGTCGGCTCCTGACATTGACCAACGCCAACATTCACCACCTCTGAGTCTCACCACCTTCGACGACCCGTCCAGCGGGCAGGATCGTGGTGAGAATGAAGATGCGATTCGGCGAGAGACTGAGCCAGCTGGAAAGCGCACTTGCCAGACTTTCCTGAAGCAGGATCTGGTTCGCTTCGGACCAGACCGACGGCAGGTGCAATTGCGCGATCACGTCATAGATATTGCCGTACACCGCAGCGCTCTGCGTCACCATCACCGTCATTTCCTGACAGTCCAGGCCAGCCGCTTCGCGCCAGAGTTTGGTCACGTCACGCTCGGAATCTAGGGGGACCGGTACCTGTCGGGACAACGTACAAATCGCTATGGGCATCGTGTTCGCATCTCCTTCAGTTCAGCAGGTGTTTCGGTAACCTTTACCAAAGGGGCTGCCATTCGACCATCGGAGCAGGCTTGCCATACGCATAGCCTTGAATCAGGTCAAAGCCTATGCGCGCACAGACTTCGGCTTCTTCAGCGCACTCGACACCCTCAGCCAGGGCTTGCATCCCCATTTTTCTCACCATGCTGACCAGCACTTCCAGCATATCCTGCTTCTGCTGACCCGCCAGGTGGATATTGCGAATTAACGCGATATCGAATTTAACGATGTGCGGTGGTGCTTCCGTTAACTCCAACAATCGGGCCTGCCCGGCACCAAAATCGTCATACGCGATCCGACACCCCAGCGCTTTGATGGCTTCCGCGAGCGACTGCATGGCGGCAATATTGGTCACCGCCTGCTCATGGATCTCCACGACAAACGTCATGTCGGGATATTGCGCCCGGGCGCGACGCATACAATCCAGAAAGCGCTCCTGATTTAACATCTCATGCGGGTGCGTATTGATAAACAGAGGTAACTTTAAACCTGAGTGGCTGGCTGCCTGAATACCCACATCACGAAACAGTTCGCTCAACTGAACGGCCTGTCCGATACTTTCGGCAATATTGAACAACGGCCCAGGCCCGGGACTCAGTTTGGGGTGAGCCCCACGACCCAGCAATTCATAAGCGACATGCTGGCCATTCATAGCCACAATGGGTTGGAATACCGGCACCACCTGCTTCTGCTTCAACAGCGACATGAGATCACGCGCACCCAGGGGAATCTTGTTGGATAATTCTCCCTGCATGATCAGCGTCGCACCCGACACTGCGGCGGGCTCTTCCTTGTATTCAATCACCCGCGCTTCTACATTCGCAAAGTGCAGCACGTCTCCCCGAAAAATGGGGGTTAACTCAGAAATTTTCTGGTGATTCACACAGGTACCGTTGGTCGATCCCAAGTCACGAACAAAGAGCTTCAGCCCCGTTTCACAGAGTTCAGCGTGGTGCCGGGATACATCAGTAGAATCCAGGGTTACATCTGCATCGTCACTGCGCCCAACCACCACAGGAAACTGCTTCAGGGGAATACGCTCAACCTGACCGCCCTCCCCGGTGAGTAACTCAAGTAACCATCGAGCCATGACAACGCTGTCTCTATTCTTAAAATTCAGGAATACTCTTCAGTCTAAACCCAAACAGGGGATGCTTCCACTTGGCAAATACCTCGAACCAAAACGCAGCTGAGCGATTGACGACACCTCTGTCCCAAAGCGCTGATTATTGACTATAGTTACACCAAAGTATTCCCAACAGGTGAACACCATGCGCGTCCTGCTCCTCATCGTATTTGTCGCCGGCATTGCCGCTTATCTGCTCATTCCTGGCAAGTTTGAGCAAGACATCACGCTCAATGGCAAAATATATCAACATGTCATCAATAAAAGTGGCGGGGATCTGGTCAATCACTTTTACACGAAAGATGGCAAGGGGCTGGAAGAGTCCACGGATTTTATTCAACTGATTGAATTCGAAAAAGAAGTGCCGGAACAAAGCCTGAACCACTATCTACAGCCACTGCAAAACCGCTATCAAATGAAAGAAATGCCCGCCGCGAAGGAAAACATGATGGGCCAGTTCGAAATGCACGGGATGAAATTCCTGAGTTTGGGTTCCCCCGTGTCGGTAGCAGGGAAACGGCACTATTTGATCTACGTAGGTGCCTTGGAAGGCGGTGCTGAAACCCCGGACACCTATGCTGCTCTCGATCAAATCAACGCACTGCATCGCGCGGTGTCCCAATTCTGACCCGCTATTTGGAAACCACCATGTCAAAACCACCTGATTTCGATATCGCCGCTGCTCACAACCATTTCTCTGCGCACTGCTTCAACAGCACCTGGGACCTCATCGATAAACCGGATCGTTCTCCAGACGATGACCGGCGCATGATCGCCACCTGTTTCGCCTCCCTCTACCACTGGCAACAGCGGCCGGACTGTACCGATCAGAACCTGTCCATAGGTTATTGGCAGCTTTCGCGCGTCTATGCCTTGCTGGGAAACGCCGGCGAAGCACAGGTTTACGGGCAGGCATGCCTCGACCACAGCACACAACTCGATCCGTTTTACCTCGGCTACGCCTACGAAGCCTTGGCTCGGGCAGCCTCGGTAGCCGGTGATCACGCGCAAATACAGGAGTATCTTTCCCTCGCTCAGGCGCAGGCGGATCAGGTCAAAAAGGCAGATTATCGAGAAATGCTGGTGAATGATTTGAATACCATCGGCATTCCGACCTAGAAAATCGCCAATCAACAATCTCAGCGCTCGCCTTGCGAGAAGTTTGCCGCAAACCACTCTCGCAATCCCGGATTCAATGTCTGCCACGCGATACCGTGATAGCCGGGCTTGCGTATTTCCAGCCCGACTAACACCATCGTAAGGCCGCCCTGTAACGCAAATAGCCAGGGGAAGGTCACCCACTGCCCTAGAAAATGCGCAATGACCTGCCCGGTAAAGTTGACCGCCCAAATCAGCTCTGGCAGTCGATCAAACCGGAACACGTTGCAAAACAAAAAGAAGTGCGCGACCACCCACACGATAATCCAATGAAACGGCGGGAGATGTGCATAAGCCAGAACGGCAAGCACACCCCCGATCACAATCACTCCGCAATCTGTTCGGGACAACCGAAATCCCGGCTCAAAAGACGCTTGCATGCCCCAGACTCCCGATCATAACCCGGCCACGGTGAAGTCTTTGGGATACTTCACAAAAAAGCGCACACCCAGCTCCTGACTTTGACCGGGAGCCAGGGTGAATTCCCACATCTGCACACCTTCGCGCTGCTTCCAGTTCGGCTGCGTCGGTGCCACGGTATATGTCACCTCTTTCACCTGAATGCGATCGGTGCGGGCTACCGGGATTCGATCGACAATCTGAAGTTTGACCGGCTTGGTTTTGGTATTTTCCACCGTGATGGTGTAAGCCATTTCGCGCGCAATACTGGATCGATCCATCATCCCCAGGAACGTTTCGCTGCGTTTGTCTGTGATCGTTCTGCGCCCCACTCGTACTTTCGGATCTGCCCCGAGATTAAGAATCCATTCCTCGCCCGGCGCTTTTTCCGGAAGTTGACTGCTGCCGATAAACTGCCCGCCAAAGTGCAGATTCATTCGGCCGGCCATTAACGGCTCATCCGCCGCTACCGTGCACACGAGCGCGACATCTGTCGAGCTGGCAGGTGCCGTAAAGTAGTAAAACTGGCCGGACAACGATTGTGTTTGCAGTGGCAACATCATTTGCCCGCCACCACTGTCAATGCTGACCTTGATGGGCAAAGCAAACTCGCAGGCCAGCTCCGACTCTTTGACTGCAGCCTGAGTCACTTCCGCTGCCGGCTCCCAGTCTCCGCCTCCGGTCATTTCGACGTCATCGAACACATCGAGAACGGCTTCATTCTCTGCAGCCTCCGGGGGAGCGATTTCGCCGCTGCCCAGTTTCATTGACGCAGCCCGCACTCTGGCCCTCGGCGGCAGATATTCACTCAAATACCAGCTCGCCGGGTCAGGCAGGCGAGTGTTGCTGAGCGGCACGGCATTGGTCACGGTCACCTGCACATCAGACCAATCTTCACCGGTGGTTTGGTTAATCTGTGCCATCAATGTCAGGTCAACAGTATCCAGCGCTTCCGACACATTTACTTTATAAATCGGTTTCCACGAAGCCTGCTGCACGAGGTAAGAGGCTTCGATTTTCAGCGTTTGTGCCGACGCAGACTGGAACAACACTTCGATAAAATGTTGCTGCGCCTGTTTCGGTTTATTATGTCGGCCCAGATTTTCATTGATCGCGTCCAACTCACGCTTGAGGCCATCCAGCGCTTTTTCTGTCTCGACCAGCTGAGCATCCAGCGCTGCATAGTGCTCGTCCAAAAATCCCATCAAAGCCCCCAGATTCTCCACGCTGGGGAAGTGCGTTTGAATTTCCGCCGGTACTTCGACCTTGGCAAAGGTAGTGATGGAGTCCAGGTAGCGGCGTTTCTTTTCCAGCTGGTCTTTGCGACGTTGCTGCGTGGACTGCTCATATTCAAGCCGACGTTTTTCAGTCTCCAGACGGTCAGCTTCCGGATGCCCCGACGAGGTGACGCTTTCCACGCGATGCTGGATACCAAATACCTCACCCGAACCATACACCACACCTTGCACAGACTCCGGATCGAGTCGTTGGCTCTCAACACCAATCAACACGCGCACCAACCCAGCCTCTACAGCAACCGTGACTTGTCGTTTAATCAATGCCTGCCGTGTAAAAACCACCACGTGTTGAATGACATTATGATTCTGGGCGTCGGCCGCGGGAGGATGCCCCGACGGGATGTAAATCTCCTGCATGGACGCAGTCATGATGATTCCTCCTGATGAGCCTAGTTTGATCGATACAGGTTGCCTGTACGTGCGTTCTGCTTTCAATATAGGCGCAAAGTCGCTATTGGGGAAACTGCGCGAATTTCAGCCGAAAACTACACGACGTTACACGCAGTAACGGTGGCATTACATCACTTACGATGGCACCACGATTCCTTACCCTTTGCTCATAGAAGCATCCGCCCGCCGCACGTATAGTTAAATCGTGGATTTGAGTAGTATCCCCCTAAGCGGAGGATTCAGTTGTACCTCCGCGTTTTTTAGGGTGCTCAATCCAACCGAATTTTCTTTCAGACCTTTCATGTTTTGTTTTTTAGGCGACCGAGGCAACTCCGTCGCCTTTTGTTTTTGCAAAGAAATTTTTCCATATACCCCCACAGCGATTTGATTCTCCCGCACTTTGGCGCGAAAATACCTCTATCCACCGTGTTCCTGACGGTATTTTCAAGGGGGCCGCTATGTCACTGGCAATCAACTACAATTTGTATACGCAATTAGAGCGACTGCCTGAATCACTCACCGGAGAGATTCTCAACGGACAATTGTACGCACACCCCCGTCCTTCCGGAAAGCATGTTGCCGTCGCTACGAATATTGGGATTGATATTGGTGGACCGTACCAACGAGGTCGAGGAGGACCGGGAGGCTGGCGAATTTTGATCGAGCCAGAAGTACATTTGGCTCTCGACCAGGAAGTTGTTGTGCCGGACGTTGCTGGATGGAGGCTGGCACGGCTTCCATCAGTACCAGAGAACCACAAGTTTACAGTGGTCCCTGATTGGGTGTGTGAAATACTATCCCCGTCCACAGAGTCTGTTGACAAATCCATCAAAATGCCTCTGTACGCCCGTTACGGCGTGCAATACCTTTGGTTGGTGCATCCTATTGAAATGACCCTCCACGCGTATAAGCTTTCAGGCACAGAGTGGGCTCTTCAAGGTATTTTTCGCGAAACCGATACTGTCCGACTGGAGCCATTTAACGATATCGAAATTCGTATTGATGCGCTAATGGCGTAGTACGTCGCATTTTTTAGACAAAATATCCACATGCATCAATGGATCACCTACTACATCACCGGTTATGCACTCTGCTTTGTCTTTGTGATGCCTGGTTTAACACTGATTCATGAACTGGGGCACGCGGTGCCGCAACTACTGCAAAATAAAAGAGTCGTGATTCGTCTGGGTACACACAATAAGGCCTGGCGATTACAATTGGGACGGCTTTATCTTCGTATTGCACCGTTTTCCCTGTGGCATGGCCTGTGCAGTATCCACCCCAGACTGCCAAAAGGGTCGCTGGTCAGTGCTTTGCTAGCAGGCCCACTCACTTCTCTGGGCGTGGCTTTGACCCTCTACACGTTTACGCGCAGTGATCTTGGGCCATGGTTCAACTTTTTACTACAATTCAGCGCTGGGTATACTTTATTTCAGGGGTTAGTAACCCTGATCCCATTTACCTATCCCGCATGCTTTCGAGGCTACGCCGGACTACCAAGTGATGGGCTGCAAGTGCTTAAAGCACTGAGAAGAAAGGCGCGATGACTGCGCTTACTGATCCAGCGTACGAAATGAGCCGGAGCCCAGGGATGAAAAGCTTTTTTCGCGCACGGAAGAGAGGACAACATCTCCGGAGCCGGCGATAAACCCGTCGGCCGAATCCACCGCCAGGTCCTCACCATGAAAATCGCCAGACCCGAGCACGCTCACCGCAAGTTTCACCACGTCTCCGGCCAACGACACATCCCCGCTACCCTTGATGGAGGCATTGGCCTCCACAGCAGTGACCTGCTCGACACGTATATCGCCCGAGCCCATGACGGAACAGTTCACGGTGCGAGCCGCAATCTGTTTGACCACCAGATCTCCTGAACCTTGAACAGAGAGGGAAATGTCCTGCCCCGTCAAATCATCGGCAAAAATCTCACCGGATCCGATGACTTCCAGCCTCTCCACTTCAGGAATTTCCACCACGATAACGGCATCGGAGTCCGAAGACCACAGCCCGCTCACCTGTTTCTTGGTACGAAATTCCAGCTGATCACCATCCCGTTCCGCCACAACGGCCTTGATCGCCGCATCTTCGCCGGTCATACGCAGCTCCGCCGCCTTGCCTTGCACCACATGCACAGTCAGCGCATCGAGTGCTTTAATCTTGGACACACCATGGATTGAGCGAACCTCAGTACGCTCGTCAGCCCAACCAAACAAGGCCAGCAGAAGAAAACCAGCGCCCAGAGCGCGTGCGAACATGGCCATATCAGATCACCCGGCTTCGCACACTGGCAACGACCAGCGCTAAACTGGTGGCAAAAACGACGGCCCCGGAAGTTGCCAGCAGAACCATGTCTGCCGTCGCTATTATGTCATAGATCATGCCCAGTACCGGCACATTCCAGGCCGCAACCAGGCAGCCCAGCATGACGGCGACGATTTGAATCCACCCAAAGGCACTTTTACGCGCAGGCCGCTCCGGCAGCGCAAACATAACGCGATCCGAGAACCCATCATCGTCCAGATAATCTTGCGCCTGGTACTCGGCCTGCAGCCAGTGTTCAAATTCATCAGGTTTTGGCATCAGATACCTCGGATTGCCATGAAGACAACAATGATTGTAACTTTTCTTTGCCCCTGAGCACATTGGTTTTCACCGTTCCCAGGGGCATACTCATAATATCGGCGGCTTCCTGGTGGGAAAACCCCAATTGCAGACACAAATGCACCGCATTCTGCTGCTCCGGACTCAGTTGCGTCATGGCGGCCCGAATATCCCGCCTCGCCTCCTGCGCCAGCATTTCATTTCTTTCGTCCACCGCCTCAACCTCGGTGTGCTCCACCTGCTTTGGCTGCTTTCTAAAGTAACTGACCATCACATTGTAGGCAATGCGATAGAGCCAGGTACTGAATTTCGCGTCAGACCGAAACCCGGACAAGGCCCGATACGCCTTGATAAAGGTTTCCTGCGCCAGATCATCCGCCAGCGCGTGATCCTCTTTACACCACTGCCGGAGCGACTGCCGTATCTGCGACTGATACCGTCTCACCAGTTGCGAGTAGGCGTGCTGGTCACCTGACTTTACCACTCGCGCGATCAGTGAACTTTCGGAGATCTCCATTTCCGTAGGCGCTCCGTCCCCTAATTGGAGCCAGACGCGTTACGGGAATCCAGTTTATGAATCAAAAGATTCGCAATGCCGAGAAACAAAGGAATCACACCCAGGGTGGCCGCCTCCTCTCCCTTAACTGCCGCGAGAAAAACGATTAATCCAAACCCAATGGCAATGAGTTTAACACCTCGGCTCAGATTACTCGTCTTCTTGGCTTTGCCTTCAAAATGTTCGTACAACTCAGGGGGAATGTCCATGCCACGCTCAATCAGCATATTAACGCTTTCGTGGAACAGTTTTTGTTTTCTGAAGTTTTGATAGCCGATAATGGCAACAATAAACACGGGCATGCCGAAGATGAAAATAACCGCAAAGATGCCCACCAGCACGCTTTCATCAAAGCCGTCATCGCCGCGATGGGAGCGCGTTTTCTTTTCGGGCTCTTTGGTTTCAAACACCACATCTTCAGAGTCAATGATCCCCTTTTCGGTAAGCTTTTTCAGCACCTTGGCGGCAATCTCGCTCTTGTTCTGGTCTATGTGGATCTCTACATCCACATCACTGTCATCCGGGTCGCTCGCCTCCCCGGGTGGCACGGGTTCTGCCGTGGCAGCCTGCGCCAACGGCGTCGTTTCTTCACTGGGCGCATGATTGTCCGCATAGGCGGGAACAAACCCCAGCAGGCTGAGCAGCAGGAGTATACGGGGTAAACAGGTCAACATTCGGGAATACACGTTTTTCTCACTCATTCTGGTCGGTCAATCAGTAAAACCATAGACTAAAAACAACACTATATACTGATTTGGCTTTCTTTCCTGCGATTACCCGACAGAACCGGTGTCATCCCAAGCCAAATGGTTTCGATGGCCTCAAGAACGTTTATGAAAATGGTTCACCAGGCTCGGGTCTACCGCGATCACGGACTCATCGGGCTCAACTTCACCTAATGGCAGGGGGCCCAGATCCAGATCATATTTGATTTCCAGCTTGGGCACTTGGATCACCACTGCTGGTATCTCCAATTCCACTTTGGCTGGCTGCAGTTTTTCACCGCCTTCGAGGACGTCTCCTTCTGCGTAGGCGACGCTGGTCACGCCGGTGAATGCGAAAGCGATTGCCAGACTATAGGCACGTAAACTCTCGGCACGTAAACAATGGGTGCGCAGGGTTTGAATGGTTGCCATGAGATACTTCCTCTTGTTCGTTAATTCTGTCTAAAAGTGTGTAGGTTTGTCCTTAGGACGCAGGCGGAACCGCATTTGGATTCAACTTTTTTTATTTTTTTTCAAAAAAATGTGTCAACCAATCGTAAGGCCGTGCGTTTAAAGGGATAACGAGCAGAAAAAATTTGTTCGCAGACACTGTTTTTGCCTCTCAATGACGGAAAACCGGAAAAGGAGACACCCAGAATGACTCTTTCCCGACGAGATTTACTCAAGCGCAGCGCACTGCTGGCCACTGCCATGGGATTCTGGCGCGCAGGCGTCGTTCAGGCAGCCACGCAGCCACTGCCTGCAACCTCCCCCGAACTGCAACTGCTGCAGCGCTTCAGCTTTGGGGTGCACGCCGACGATCTGGCACGAGTTCAAGCAATGGGGTTCACGAACTATCTTGAAGAACAATTGTTTCAAGGCGGACTCGACCCGACGGTTGAGCAGACCGTAGCGAGCTGGTATCCCACCGTGGTGATGTCTACCGAGGCACTCGGGCAGCTGACAGAAAACGAAGCGATGAAACCGGGACAAATCGCCGCTGAACTGAAGCAAGCCACCATTTACCGGGCGGTCAAAAGTCAGTATCAACTCTATGAGGTGATGGTGGACTTTTGGACCAATCACCTCAATGTGTATCATCGGGACGGCCCCATCCGCATACTGAAGACCATCGATGATCGTGAGGTGATCCGCGCCCATGCGCTGGGTACGTTCCGAGCGCTGCTGCACGCCAGTGCGAAAAGCCCGGCAATGCTGGTGTACCTCGATAATTACAGCAGCAAAAAAGAAGGCTACAACGAAAACTACGCCCGCGAACTCATGGAGCTGCATACCTTGGGCGTAGATGGCGGCTATCACCATCATGACGTGGAAGAAGTGGCTCGCATACTCACCGGCTGGAGCATCACACGGCGTGGCGATCAGCGTGGCCAGTTCCAGTTCATTTCGCGCTTTCACGATTACGATGAAAAGCAGGTCATGGGGGAATTCTATCCGGCGGGAGTCGGGCAGGCGGAAGGGGAGCGACTGTTGGACCAGTTGGTGGATCACCCAAGCACCCACAGCTTTGTTGCCCGAAAACTCTGCGAACGTTTTGTTTCCGATGCGCCCTCTGAAGCGCTGATACAGAGTGTGGCCAGCGCCTGGGGAGACGATGGCGACATCAAGCAAATGCTGCTCACGCTGATCAGCAGCGATGAATTTTATGCCACGGACCACCAGAAGTTTCGACGCCCCAACGATTTAATGTATGCCCTCTTCCGCACGTCGGGCACATCCCTGCAGCAAACGACGACGCGCGCCCTGATGCAGGGCCTGTCCACATTGGACCAACTGCCGTTCGATGCCGCGCCGCCAACAGGATACCCTGCGTCAACCCAGGCCTGGCTTTCAACGTCAGGCCTGCTGAACCGCTGGAATCTGATCAGCCAGGCGCTGGGGTACACGGCCACCAGTGAGCGCCCTCGCAGACGCAGCCTCATTCAGCCGGAACAATGGGTGAGCTTTTCCAGCAGTGTCGACGATCTGGTGAATCAGCTGATCACACAGCTCCTGCATGACCAGATTGATGATGAAGGTCGCACGTTGTTGATTGATTTTGCCCAGGCCAGCGCTCAGGAGCTCAACACCCGGCATCAATATGTTGTGGCACGTGATGTGGCCGCTTTGATTTTCGCCTCCCCCTACTTTCAGTGGCTTTAACGTCTGAGTGACGCAGTCCAGACACAAGGAGAAAAACCATGGCACCTCTCGTTTCTACGCTTTCAAGCCAACTGGTATCCAGCAGCCAGTTCGACGGTCAGTTTGTCGTCGTATTCCTGCGAGGCGGGATGGACGGACTCCATGCCGTCATGCCCACCGGCGACGCGAGCTACACCACCTTGCGCCCCAATCTCAGTGCATCGGCGGCGGAAGGTACGCCGCTGAATGACTATTTCACGCTCCATGCCGGCCTCCAGGCACTCTACCCACTCTACGAATCCGGTGATCTGGCGATCGTTCATGCGTCAGGTTCGCCTGACAACAGTCACTCGCATTTTGATGCTCAGGACTACATGGAGCACGGTACGCCCGGGGACAAATCCACGACGGATGGCTGGCTGGCGCGCGCGCTGGTGCAAACGGGCCAAACGGAGACGCTCAGTGCAGTAGCGCTCGGCTCCACCGTACCTGAAGTGCTGCGAAATGCTGCACTCTCGCCCATTTCGATGAAAAGCCTCGCGGCATTCTCGCTGCTGAATACCGCTGTGACCTATGAGCAAACCCTGACCGCCCTGTACGCGACGGACACAACGCTCAGCAGCACAGCGGACAGCACCTTTGCCACCATACGGCAGCTACAGGCCCTGATATCCAATTCAGCTCAGTACCCTGGCGCGGAGAATTACCCGGATTCCGAGTTCGCGACCCAACTGAAAGACGTCGCTACCCTGCTCAAAGCCGATGTCGGCGTGAAGGCGGTGAACCTCGATGTGAGTGGCTGGGACAGCCATGAAAATGAGGAGTCCATGCTCGCCAGCAATTTCCAGGTACTGGCGGAAGGCTTGGCAGCGTTCTACACCGACCTGGGCACGCTCACACAAGACACCACCGTTGTCGTGATGACAGAGTTTGGGCGTCGAGCCTATGAAAACGCGTCGGGTGGCACCGATCATGGCCACGGCAGCTGCATGTTTGTTCTGGGTGGCGGTATCCAGGGAGGGCAGATATTAGGCGAGTGGCCTGGGTTGGCTGATCACCAGCTCCATGGCCCCGGTGACTTGGCGATCACTACGGACTATCGCTCGGTGCTCAGCACCTTACTGACGTATCGACACGGCCTCTCGGATGTGTCGGCCATCTTTCCGGAGTTCACGCCAGAGCACATAACCGAATTGATGGGGGGACAGTGAGTGTGCAAACGAATGGAAGGCAGGAAGCACCGCTCATCGCTCTGCCAACTCTTCCCTTAACTTCTTTCGCACATTCATCAACACTTCGCCATAGCGATTGTCTCCACGTCGGTCGCGGCCACACCCCCAGTAGTAATCGTAAACGCTGTTCTCCACCAGGCGTGTGTCACCGGTGGCGAGCAGCTTTTCTCCAATCGCCGGGTGCGCTCGGCATTTGGTATACAGCGCACGCGTCATATAGATGTGTTTCACCTGCTTCCAGTCACGGCGGATTCGCTTGAAACGGGATCGGCCAAGCTTCCTTGCCTGCCCGGGCGATCCGGCGGATCGGATTTTTTCCTGCTGTTCAGGTGACTCGAATTTCATCGCCTGAAAATAGTGCTCCACGCTGGGCCAGACTTTATCTTCCAGCTGAAAGGCATGGTCAGAAAACGTGCCAAAAATCTCTTGAGGGTCTGTGCGAGAAAAGTAGAGGGCATTGTGATCTTCTACAGGAAACAAACTTTTTGCCATGCGCCAGCTACCTCCGAGAGCCCCATATTTTGGCTACCGCCTGGTCGGAACCCAGCAGGCCGACGATAAACCCCAGAGCGGCGACAGCGCCGAACACCACCACCGGAATCCAGTGCCCCGCATCCGTCCCCGGCATCAAGACCACCACCAGCGTTGCCAAAAAGCTGAACAAACCACTCACCACCAGCAAAATGGTTCGATGGGAAGCCTGATAGTGAAAAGGCTCTGTCCCCGACTCCAGCGGTTTCAGTATCGGGGAACACACATTCCGGAAAAACTGTTTCAAGCGGTACCTCGCATCTGGAAATTGGCTTTATAACGCGCTCTATTCTACCCTGCCCGGCGGACTGGAACCACCTCCGTCACGGAGTGTAACCCATCGCTTACAAAACGCAGCAAAGGCATACACTTTTACCATAGAGCGCCTCCGGGAACCGTCGTATAGTTAAATCGTGGATTTGAGTAGTATCCCCCTAAAGCGGAGGGTAAAGCAGTACCTCCGCGTTTTTTAGGGTCTCAATCCGACGGAATTCCTTTCAGACCTTTCATGTTTTGTTTTATTGTGGCGACCGAGCCTGGCTCCGTCGCCTTTTCTTTTGGCTGCGTTTTCTGTGGCTTGGTTTCTCTGTGCTTTGGTTTTGCTGTGCTTTGATTTCTATCTACTGTACGATCGCTGTTTACCGAATGTTAACTTGATAAATGACCAGCAGTCATTTAATGTGATACCGTCCTCTCCACTCCAACACGAGAACCTGCTGATGATGGATCTTCGCACTTTTCGTACCGTCGTTAAGACCTCGATCACGACTTCCCTCGCCGCACTGGCAATGACTTTGGCCGGCTGCAGCGCGCAACCGGTGTCCACTGCGCCACACCCAAATACCGCGGAAAACAGACACGCAGAACACTGTGTGGTACTGGTACACGGCTTATGGCGCTCCGGCACAGCGATGCGCAGTATAGACAGCTATCTGCAGAACAACGGCTTTTCTACCGTCAGCTTTTCCTACCCGTCGACCGAGGCCTTGATTCCTGATCTCGCCGAACAATACCTGTTGCCGGCGGTGCACACCTGTGAAGCAACGGGGGCAACCACCGTACACCTGGTCACACACTCCATGGGGGGCATTGTCGCGCGCGCCTACCTGCAAAACCATCGCCTGCCCGGCGCTGGCAAGGTAGTCATGATCAGCCCGCCCAACCATGGTTCTGAAATCACAGAAAAACTCAGCCACTACGGCTGGTTTACGTCCATCGCTGGCGTTGCTGCTGCCACGCTCACGGAAGATGGCATTATCAAGGAGCTTAAACCGTTCCCGGAACCGGTGGGGGTAATAGCCGGCTACCGCAGCTGGAGCCTCTGGCCGGAATCTCTCCTCCCGACGCCCAATGATGGCATGGTGTCTGTCGCCAGTATGCCGTTGGAAGGCATGGATGATTTTGTTGAGGTGGAAGGCGGGCATGCCATGTTGCGCTTCAAAGACGCCGTAAAAATCCAAATTCTGGCCTTTCTCGATCACGGCCAGTTTGACGGCGAGGTCACCCCCCACGTGGCGCCTGCCGCGCCACAGGATACAACAGCCTCATTGGTGACCGCCCGCTAACCCCGTTGAAGATATCGCCCAGGGGCTGCCGGCGACCATCTGCTCGGCAGCACCAATCTGCCCCAGAATAATCTCCGCATCCAGATCCTCTCGAACCGCAGACATCACCAGGCGCGCCCGCTGAAGTATGCGCTCATCCCCCACCCGACCATGCTGCCCCCACACCAAGGTACCCGGCGCACTTCGATCGAACACACCCAACTCCCGCGCCGCACCGTAGCGCAGCTGCATCATCGAGGCTTCATAGAGCATGGCAAAATCTTCCAGCGGATCAGTGAACGCATAAGGATCCACACTCTGTGCCTGCTCAAAGGCCTGCGCAAAGGCCTCCGCCGTGGTGCCATGCAAGCCTGACACTGCCGGAACCTGATCCTCATAGATCCAGGCTGCCAGCGTCTCCAGCAACGTATCCTCCGGGCTAATGGCGGCCGGTAATGCGACAGTCAACTGATCAGACGCCAGCTCCCCGGCCAACATCCGCTCTGACGCATATTCATACGGGCGCTGCCACTCGGGAATGGTCGCCAGTGCGCTCGGGGAGAAAAAATCCGCCGCATGCGCCAGTTCATGATAGAGCGTGCGGGCAATTTCAAACTGCAATTCGGCCATGGCATAGGTTTGGGTGGACGCATACGCAATCGAACCACCACTCAACAGGGGTTGACCGTCAAGCACATACCGCCAGCGGGTAAAAAATTGCGGTTCAGGCGTTGTTGTCTCCGCAGACACAGGTTCCTTGAGCGTCCATCGTTCGGCAGGTGTTAACGCCAGGATTTTTGGCTTCAAGTAAAGTGCCCCCGTCGCGGCATCATAAAAGGAGCGAGTAACATCATCCGCGATCACGATGGCAGTAATGGATCGAAAAAGATGCAGAAAGTCCGGGTTTTCCGCCTGTAACGCAAGGAACTCCTCAAAGCGTTGTCCCATCCAGTCCTGGGAGACCAGCAAACGATCCATTACCTGAGGCAGTGTGGGCACGTCTCCAGCCTGCCCCAGCAAGGGCAGCTTCAAAAATGCGCAGGTGGTATCGGTAAAAACTTCATTGGAATAGGTGCAGTACGCAAGGTCATCCGCGAAGGGACTTTCCGCTCGATAGGCATGCGTGCGAGTCAATCGCTCATGGAACAGCCTTCGAGGGTCATAAGGCAACGCAGGCGCAGGTTCAACCAGCACCACGGCCGTATCCTGCGCGACAGGCACTTCATCGTCACCAAGAGAAGCCTCGAACACCAGCACCGAGTCCTGTGCAATCGTCGGCGCAGTCACGTGGATGAGCGCGGTATCTCGTGCGTCACGCACAAACGCCACCGGCGGCTCATTCAAGCTCCGCCACGTCACGGGCTCCCCGGCATACTCAGCATTGCGGTGCGCACGCAACGATACAGTCTGCCCCATCAGGACCGCACGATCTGCAGTAATGTTCACCACCACGGAACCGAGATCTACCGCGTCAAAACCAAACGCATGGGTAGCAACGCTCCCATCCTCAAACGTCATATGGGCCTCGAACGCATATGTGTCCGATTGAACAGGGGATACTGCCAGCACCTTCCCCTGAGGTTGCGACGGCGTCAAGGGCGCTCCGGACGTTTGCGCCCAGGACACCTGTACAATCTCACTGAGATCACTCATCACTGCCATGCTGATGGTTTGCCCAATCGCCGTCACTTCCGGAGCATTGACCACCTGATAATTCGCCGGAGGCAGATTCGGGCGCGTGGGGTGATAATAACGGGGAGGCTTATCGGGCTCGCTTGTGCCTGCCGTGCCGCCACCGCCGCAAGCGGTCAGCAGGCTCAATGCCGTACAGCAGAACACCATCAATAACAGTGACGTACCAGTCTTTCCTGTTTGGCTCACTTACGCTTCTCTCTTCTCATACGCTTTTCTCTTTTACTACGTATTTCTTTTCCAAGAGAGGGGACGGTCATCACGCGATGTGACTTCTTGAGTATCTGGAGCGTCATTAAAGCAAACCTCACTGTCGACTTCATGATGGCGATGAGCTTAGCAGTTTTACCGCTAAAAGTGCGGCCGGGAAAATTAATTTAACGTTAGAAATGCCTGAAAAATTGAGCAGAGGGTTCTACACTAGCTAGAATCCGGCCACAATCGCCAGCGCTTCACAGCGCGTCTACTATGGGCAGTTCGGCATAACAAAAACACACAATTCACAAGAGTATAGCGATAAATGGAAGGTCCAATCCTCATAATTTTGGCAGGCATCGGCATTATTTCTCTCATTTGCCAATGGATGGCCTGGCAGCTGCGCTTACCAGCAATCCTGTTTCTGCTCATTAGTGGAATTATCGCTGGCCCCATGGTCGGCTGGATAAAACCGGATGACCTGTTTCAGGACCTCCTGTTTCCCGTCGTCTCCCTTTCGGTGGCCATCATTCTGTTTGAAGGGGCGCTAACGCTGGAGTTCAAGGAAATCAGAGGCCACGGCGTGATGGTACGCAACCTGCTCAGTGTGGGTATGATTGTGAGTTTTGCCGTGGGGACTCTGGCTGCGCGGTATGCGCTGGATTTGTCCTGGCAGATCTCCCTGTTGTTTGGCTCCATCGTGGTGGTCACAGGCCCGACCGTAATCATGCCGATGCTGCGTGCCGTGCGCCCCAAGGAAAACCTGGCCAACATACTGAAATGGGAAGGCATCATTATCGACCCGATCGGCGCTTTGCTGGCCGTTTTGGTGTATGAGGTTATCATCTCCGGTTACAACAACCCCTTTGGCAGCACGCTGGAAACCCTGACCTTCACCCTGCTGATTGGTACCGTGTTTGGCTGTTTTTCCGGCTATATTCTCGGCCTGGCGCTTCGAAGACACTGGTTGCCGCAGTTTCTGCAGAATGCCGGCACGCTGACCTTTATGTTGGGCATGTATGCGCTGTCCAACGTCATCGCCCACGAATCCGGCCTGTTGACCGTCACGGTGATGGGGATCTGGATGGCCAATATGCGGGGTGTCCCGGTAGATGACATACTCGAATTCAAAGAGTCACTCAGCGTTCTGCTGATCAGTGCACTCTTCATTATCCTGGCAGCACGACTGGACTTTGCCTCGCTGGCAGCTTTGGGCTGGGGAACGCTGTGGGTACTGGTCGCAGTTTTGTTCATCGCACGACCACTCAGCATCTGGCTGTCGGCCATCCCAACCAAGCTCAGCTGGCAGGAAAAGGCGTTTCTGAGCTGGATATCCCCCCGAGGTATCGTGGCCGCGGCGGTATCGTCCCTGTTCGCGTTTCGATTGGAGAGCAAAGGATTTGAAGAGGCGGCGCTGCTGGTGCCCCTGGTGTTCATGGTCGTCATCGCCACGGTGGTTCTGCAATCACTCACCGCCTTACCCATCGCGAAAAAGCTGCAAGTGACCGAGCCGGCCACCGACGGCTATCTCATCATCGGGGCAAACAAGGTCGCGCGCCAGATTGCCAAGGCGCTGATAAACAAGGGCGTCTCGGTCAAAGTGGCAGACACTAACTGGGAGAACGTGAAGGCCGCGCGCATGGAAAACATCCCGGTGTACTACGGCAATCCTGTGTCCGAGCATGCCGAGAACCACCTGGGATTAACCGGCATTGGCAACATGCTGGCGATCTCTCCCTACAAAGAGATGAACACGCTCGGTACCTTCCACTACCTCGACCTGTTTGGCAAGGGGCATGTGTATGGTTTATCCGACAGCAGTGAGGAATCAGCCGCCAGCCGGCACAAAACCGCAGAGCGATTGAAGACCACTCAGGGGCTGTTTGGGGAGGCCGTCACATTCAGCAAACTGGCGAGTCTGATCAGCCGGGATGCCGCCTGTAAAACCACGACGCTCTCAACCGAATACTCATTCGAGCAATATCGCGAGCAACACGGCACACGCTTGATTCCGCTGTTTGCCATCCCGCCAAACGGGGCTCCGGTGCCTTTCACCACGGCGCGCCCCTTGAAACCGGTCACCGGCTGGGAGATCATCGGGTTAATCATGCCTTTACCGCCAGAGGAGAGCACCATCGCTGCCAATGTGGCGGAACTCGTTAAGGATGCCAAACCCAAAACCACCTGATGGCTGCGATTGAATCCTTTCCCTGGGAGGCAACCGGGCTTCCCACCCCACTATCAGCCACTCCCATCGGGGGTGGTTGTATCAATTCCTGCTGGGAGGTGCGGACCGAGGACGGCGGTCACTTTTTTCTGAAAACACACTCAGCGCCACCCCCCAACTTTTTTTCTGCTGAAGCACGGGGACTGCAGGCCATCGACCGTACGGGCGCTATTCGTTGCCCGAAAGTGATCTATTGCGACGAGTTTGGCCTGGTACTGGAGTATGTATCAACCCGGCCACCGCGGAATGAATCAGCCTGGCAGCGATTTGGAGAAAACCTGGCACACCTGCATCAACACATTGCACCCGAGTTCGGCTGGATAGAAGACAATTTTTGTGGCACGACACCTCAAATCAACACACCCAGGGGCAAGGATGGCTGTCACTTCTTTGCACGTCAACGCTTATACGCCCAGGCACAACGCGCCTTAACCCAGGGCTTGCTTACCCCCGCGTTAGTGGATCAGGTCGAGAAATTGGGGGAAAAACTGCCGGACCTGATTCCAGAGCAACCAGCCAGCCTGATTCATGGAGATTTATGGCGCGGCAATCTGATGTTCGATACCGAAAGCGCACCAGTCATTTTTGACCCGGCGGCCTACTATGGCTGGGCAGAAGCAGAACTGGCCATGACCATGCTGTTCGGCCGTTTGCCGGAAGCCTGCTACCAGGCATATGAGGCGACGCGTCCAACGGTCAAAGGCTGGCAGACACGAGCAGACATCTACAACCTGTATCATCTGCTCAATCATCTCAACCTGTTTGGCCTGAGCTACCTCAGTGACGTACAGTCCATTCTCACCCGGTACGTGTGACCTCGCTCAGCGTCCCTGAGGATCATGGGAGGGACTAGCCGTGAGAAGGATTATCAATCCGCTCAATGAGCGCGCGAGCAAAATCCGGCCGCGAGATAATACCCACCAGTTTACCGTGTTCCATCACCGGCAGACGTCGACGCCCTTTGAGGAATAAGTCAGCGACGGTTAAAATGTCCTGATCAACATCCACGGTATCCACCGGTGTGCACATATGATCTGAGACCCGATCACCCACCTCCTGATAGTAGCCTCCCATCAACGCTTCTTTCAAACAGTCTATTTCTGACAACATGCCCACCAGATTTCCAGAGGCATCGATCACCGGCGCTCCGGAACGCCCCTTTTTCAGCAATGTGCGCAACGCATCAATCACGCTGTCTTCCGGTTTGAAGGTGAGCACACCTTGAGTCATGTAGTCTTTGATCTTAACCGATTTCATAATGGTTCCCTCTCATTATTGTTTCGTGCCTGATTTGGGTTCATCTACAGTTGCGTTTGTTTTAATTTTTGCTTTCTGGCGTCAGGATAATCTTACCCCGGCTGTGTCCGGACTCCTGCAGCTGATGTGCTGCGGCGGCCTCAGTGAGTATATAGCGATGCCCGATGTGTACACGGACTTCTCCAGTATCAATCAACTCGACAATTTCTTCCAGTTGTTGAACATCAAATCTCACCGTCATGCCAACTGCCTCAACCCCCAAAGCGTCTGCTGCGGCCCGGATACTGCCCGCCGTGACGGTGGGAATCGTGACGAGTCGACCAGACCCTGCCAGCACAGCCAGAGAGTCCATACCGACCTGGCCACCGACACCATCAATCACCAGATCCAGACCATAACAGTCTTCGTGGAAATCTGTGGTGCGGTAATCAATCGCTTCATCCACACCAATTTCATGCAAAAAGTCGTGATTCTCGGCAGAGCCCGTCGCTATCACATAGGCATCGACAGATTTTGCAAACTGAATCGCAAAATGACCCACCCCCCCTGCACCAGCATGGATCAACACCTTCTGCCCGGCCTCCAGTTTGCCGCAGTCAAACAAGGCTTGCCAGGCAGTCAACGCGGCCAGCGGGATACCTGCTGCTTCGCTCAAGGGAATCGCGTCTGGCGCGGCAACCAGCGCGTCAGCACCGGCCAGAGCGTGGGTAGCATAGCCACCACCACCTGCAGGAAAGCCCGGCATACCGATCACTTCGTCCCCCGGCTGCCACTGCTCTACTCCTGTTCCAACTGCAATCACTGTGCCAGCAATATCGAAACCGGGGGTCCAGGGCAGCGCATCACGAATCTGTTCCGCCACAAAACCCAATCCGTTTCGCGTTTTGTAGTCGATAGGATTCACCCCGGCACCTGCAACCTCGATCAGCACCTGGCCGGCACCGGGGGCTGGCAGCTCCCCTTGCCCGTATTGCAGAACGTCGGATTCTCCGAACCGGGATAAGAAAACGTGCTCATAGTTCATCGCTGCTCTCCTGTTCGATGTTTTCCTGGTCGTTGTTTTTCTGGTGAATGTTTTCCTGGTCGCTGCTTTTCTGGTCGCGGCAATCCTGATCGCAGTGCTCAGAATGGGGGCCAGGCATGTTCACAAGCGCTTGAATGCCCCGTTGATGCGCCTGAATAAAGGCCTCCGGCATGCGCGACAGTTTTCCTGACTTGAGAGAGATGCACGCGAACTGCATTTTCCCGCGCACCACGGTCTTTTTACTTTCCTGACAAATAAACTGAAAATGCCGGGAAGACTGGTATTTGTAATCCGAATCCGTAATCCAGGTGCCCAGTACCAGGGTATTTCCTGTCCGGGTCGCGGCAAGATAGTCAATTTCCGTACGCACGATCGCCATCGCCCGACCCAGAGAGGCTTTTACCTCCCAGCCCAATCCCAGCGCTTCGATATGCGCCCAGGCCACAGACTCCATCCAGGAAAGATAGCGCACATTGTTGGTGTGTCCAAGGCGATCGGTGTCACTTTCCTCGACGTGCAGTGTGTGGACGAATGGATTCGGCCAGTCCCAGGACAAATCAGTTGTCATCCGTGTCTCCCGTGTTTTCCTGTACGAAATCCTCGCCCCATCCAACCAGCGTTTCGTGCTCAATGTCGGGATAGATCTGCTGAAGCACTTCGATGAAATCGGCCAGCAGTTCAGGATTACTTTGTTGCTTGACCATTTTGACCATCTCTTCAATCTGTGTGCGCGCTCTCAGCTTGATGGGATCTTCGATGGACAGGTGAGCCAGCAGCGCATCCACCTTCAGCGTCAGATCAGAGATTTTTCGATTGATGTTTTTGACCTTCTTGTCCTGCCCAATTTTGATAGTTTTGAGCTTGCGTATCACGTCTGACTCATGCTTCCTGGACTGCTCAGATTCTTTTCGAATATCCAGCGAGCGCCCATGAAGCTCGTTCAAAATATAGGAGGTGTCGTGATCAAGTCGCATGATATCCGAAATCATTCTATCCACCCCGACTTTCAGCTCACCATCCAGGGACTCCAGTTGGTTCTCCAGCTTTTTTACTGCTGACTTAAAGCGATTGACAAACTGCTCACTCTCGCGATCCATAAACAATTGCAGCAGCTCCGAAGGCAGCAGGGCGCGATTTCGGCCATCCGCACGCACACAATACTCACCGGAACTGGTGCAGTGAGGTCGATTCAGGCTGTGCGGGATTTCAACACGGAGAATCGGGGCGCGACTGACATTTTCCACGAAGATTTCCACCGGAACCGGCGGATTACAGGACAACGCTTTGTTTTGTACCGTCAGCCGTGCGGTGTCATCGACGGCACAACCGACAATTCGTCCTCGCTGGAGCCCATCTGAAGAGGTGTACTCCTCAACGCCCAACAGCAGTGTGCCACCGGAGGGGGAGTTGGCAAACGCGACCAGCGTTTTCTGCTTGACGGCCTCTACCGTGGCCTTGAAATCCACGTCCAGACTTTCCTGACCACTCAGCAGCTGGCGGGTTCGCTGGCTCAGCTGCTTGTATTCCGCACGATGCTTCAACCGATCACCTTATGATTAGGTTGGCTGTTTCCCTAACAGTTTTTGCCCGCCCAGAACGACCGCAAGCGCCAGCGCGCCAGCCACCAATCCGGCGACCAGATTCAGCAGCGTGGGTACGAGTGCGCCCACAATCGACCCCACTGCCGGCAGATGATGAGCCACTTCAACGGAAGCTTCCACCCAGTGATGGGCAAATGGCAGGCCGTGCACTATGATGCCGCCACCGACCAGAAACATGGCCACTGTACCCAAGACTGATAACAGCTTCATGAGCTTCGGCGCTGTGCTCAACAGCAGTCTGCCAATCATATTACTGAAGCTCGAAGACCCGGGCTTCGCCAGGTGCAGCCCCGCATCATCCATCTTCACGATGGCAGCGACCAGCGAGTAAACACCGACTGTCATGAGCAAGGCAATCAGGGAGACCACCATTGCCTGTTTCATAAAGGGCGCATCAGCGACGGTCCCCAGCGCGATAACAATGATCTCTGCTGACAGGATAAAGTCCGTACGAATCGCGCCTTTGATCTTGGCCTTCTCAAATGCCACCATATCAACATTGGCGTCGGCCAGCGCTTTTAGCTCGGCTTCGTGGTGCCTGGCATCGTCTTCTTTGGAGTGCAGTAATGGATGCAGCACTTTTTCACAACCTTCGAAACACAGGTACAAGCCACCACACATCAGCAGTGGAACAATTAACCAGGGGATAAAAGCACTGATCGCAAGTGCCGCTGGTACCAGGATCAGCTTATTCACAAATGATCCTTTGGCCACTGCCCACACCACCGGAAGCTCGCGATTGGCGCGCACGCCGGTCACTTGTTCCGCATTCAGCGCGAGATCATCTCCCAGAACGCCGGCGGTTTTCTTTGCTGCCACCTTCGTCATGGTAGCGACGTCATCCAACACCGCGGCAATATCATCCAGCAACACCAACAAACTGCTTCCTGCCAAGAGTCTTCTCCCTTTCTGATGTAAATGTTTGCCAGCCCGACTACGCCGAAGCGCTCTCAGGCCAGCAGGATTCGTTCAACAAACTTTCTCAACAGGTCATTGGATTCCGGTGTTTCACACGCAGATGCCAACACACGATCCAGATGATCATCCCCGGAGGTGTATTTCTGCTTATAGAAAGTCAGACGCTCGACAAGAATACGACGATCCACCTCCGGATGGAACTGGAAAGCCCAGAATGGTTTGTTTTTTACGCGGAAAACGTGCTGACACTGAGTGGTATAAGCCAGGAGCTGGCAGTTCTCTGGTAACGTCACCGCTTTTTGCTGATGCACAGAAACCGCCATGAAATGGTTGGGTGTGTCATGAAACAGCGGATCATGCGGTGCATGTTCGGAAAGCGTAATCGGAATAGTACCCATCTCGAAATCCGTTTCCTGATGAATAATCTCACCGCCGAGCGCCAGCACCGCCAGCTGAAAGCCAAAACAGGAGGCAAACACCGGGACCTGCTGGTCCAGTGCATCCAGCAGCAGTTGCTGAGCAGCCATGACAAAGGGGTACTGCGCGGGCTTTAACACGTTCGCTTCACTGGCCCCACCAACAAACAGCGCATCAAATCCCGTCAGAACCGACGCATCAAAGGTGGGCGTATCAAACACATTCAGAACAGTGAACTGGCTGCATTCAAGCCCGGCATAGCGTGCAAAACTCTCCAGCTCTTCTTGTCGAACCTGCGCTTGATCTCGAATCTGCAACAACAGGATTTTCAGTTGGCTTTGTTTCTCCACACGCCCTCCCGGCCAGCCAGAAAACAATGCCCTTTACTTTACCTGCGTTACCGCCTCCCTCACAACGCTTTCTGTCAATATTTCAGGAAACAGAATGCCATCCGGTTTTTTGGGACCAACCAGCAAATTGAAGGGAATGCCGGCCCGACCGTATTCGGTGAGGAGCTGCTCAATATCCTCATTGGGGTGCGTCCAGTCCGCCTGCATCAATATCACACCGGACTCACGGAAATACTGCAACATCTCGCGCGTTTCCAGGACGACTTTTTTATTGTACTGGCAGGTGATGCACCAGTCTGCGGTAATATCCAATAGAACCGTCTGCTTCGATTCTCGGAGTGCGTTCCAGTTCGCGCGGGTGAAAGTTTGCCATTCACTGTGAGAGATGTCCTGAGATTCACCGTGATAAGTCCACTCACTGGAGGCTTGGACCGTCACGACCGCGGCCACCCACAAACCCGCGACACCCAGCAGATTAGCCAGCCGAATTCGACGGAGCAGCGTCAGTGAAATCATGACGAGCAGCGCGATAAGTGCGAGCCCGATTACCGAAACACTCGCCGCCAGTACCCACAGCAGCCAGATGACGGTCAACAACAGCGCGCCCGCCAGAACATGCCGCAGTACCAGCGACCACCGTCCACCCTTTGGCACCCGGCTCACCGTCCCCGGCCACACCATGATGAGCAGGTATGGCAGGGCCAGGCCAATGCCCAGCGCAGTGAAGATCACCCAGATCCCCAGCGCTTCCTGCGTGAGTGCAAACGCCACTGCTGTTCCAAGAAAGGGCGCAGAACAGGGTGTCGCCAGCAGGGTTGCCGTCATGCCATGCAGATAGCTTTTCAGCATGGCGGAGGAGTGATTCCCGACTTCATTCAGGGAGTCCTGCCACTTTTCAGGCAGCCGGAACTCAAACCAGCCCATGAAGTTGGCCGCAAATACAGACAGCAGTATTACCAGGAACAGAAGAAAATAAGGACTTTGAAACTGAATACCCCAGCCGACGTAGTAACCCATGGTTCGGAGCACCATCAGCCCGCCCGCGAGAATCCAGAAAAGACTGAGAATTCCCAGCGTGGTCATCAAGGCATGCAAGCGAATCACGCCGCGAGCGGCATGCTTCAAATGTGACCATGCAACAAGCTTGATGGAAATGACAGGCAGCACACAGGGCATCAGATTCAGAATCACGCCGCCGATCAATGCCAACAGTATCATCCCCCACCACTCAGCCGCGGTGGATTCCGGCGCATGGTCGCTTTCGCCATACCCTTCAGGGATAACCGGCAAGGTGCTTTGCACCAGTGCGGGTGTCACCGTGAAGGCCTGTACCGAATCTCGATAGGTCAGCGCAATGCGGTCTGGCACGTCATCCAGCGGCTCTGGACGATCAAACAGCCACCACGCCTGCACAGCACCGTCTTTTGACAGCACGATGGGGGCAGGCCACTCTTCAATATCAATGCCTTCCGGGAAAAGGTCGGGGGTATCGCCCATCACCGCCATGGGCACAGACGCATACAGACCAGCTTCGCTCCACCGGGCCACAACGCCTGTGGCAGGGCGTTTCGACGGAACGCGACTCTGAAACTGACTGTATAAACGAATTGCCTGCCAGTCTTCCTCTGCCTCGTCCATTGCGATGGGCGGTACTTGAAGCCCCACCTTTACCTTCACAGGTATGCACACCTCGCGACACACAAACACCGAGGCATCGCCAGAGATATCCAGCAGTTCTTCATTGCCCGCAAGCTGATAATCAATCGGGATCAGCACCTCCTCTGTATAGCCATAGAGCTGCTGACCAAATTGCTCATACCGACCGGGGGCCGGCCAGTGCCATTGCGGTGAGGTTAAACGGGGGGTGTTGAGTTTGAGTCTGGGAGGTGCTCCTGCCGCGCCAGGCGTGCGCCAGTAAGTCTTCCACCCCTCTTCCAGCTGAATATGCAGCCCCAGAGGCAGCGTTTGAAGCCCCTCCAACGCGGCGACGGGCGAAATCAGCCGAACTTTGACGGGGCCTTCACTTTGCCAGGTACCCACCACGGCGTGCGACACCGTCGTCCACCCGCATAGACCAAAAAGAAAAATTCTGACGAAAATGATTAGGGCGTGTTGACGTTTCATTCCTGGCTGATACTACTCAAAGCCTTTTCCAGCGCAGACACCGGCTGGGCTCCGTGGACTGAGACCATCTTCCCAGTACGATGATTAACAAGAAAACTCCCTGGCGTTCCAGTCACTCCTGCCGCCAAACCACCCTGATGTTGCCGCTTCACTTTGCTGGCATGCTCACTAGAGGCGAGGCACGATTGAAACGCCGCCATATCCAAACCCTGTGCCTGTGCCAAATCCATCAGCCTGGACTCAGACAGACCTTTCCCCCCGGAACGGGTGTTGTTGAAGATGGCATCCGTTAACATCCAAAAGGCGTCATGGCCACCCTGAGCACCCGCACACTCGACGGCTTCTGCCTGCTGCTGTGCGCCGGGATTATGAAATGCCAACGGGAAATGCCGGTACACCCAATTCACCTCCGGGTGCTTGTCCATAAATGCCTGTGCATTACGATGGAAGGTTTTGCAATAGGGGCACTCGAAATCAGAATATTCGATCAACGTAAACTGCGCCTTGGGATCCCCCTTGATGTAGTCGCTGCCTGGGTCCACAGGAGCAAGATTTTTCATCGCCGTTTCCGACGCCGCCTGCTTCTTTCTGGCCGCTTCTTCCTGCTGGCGTTTCACGTATCGATCGATTGCCTCTTCAACACGCTGATCAAACGCCGGGCTGGACAAATAGTCATTGAGTTTCTGCTCAATGATCTGATCCACTTCTGCGTGGCCGACCGGGCCATGTGAGCCCGCCTGCAGCACCGAGGCAAACGTCCACAGGCACGCGAACCCTGCATAGACCCAGGCGACTGATTGCCCAGCCCATTTCCCGTTGGATATTTCTGTCATGCTGCACCCCTGTTTACCGCGACCACTGGTGAAACAATCACCACTGCCCCATGGTATCACCTTCATTTTTGGAGCGCACTGACTGGGGCATTACAAAACGTTTAACCAAAATCCTCTTCCAGCGCGGTTTCTTCCTCGTCGTAAAAGTCCTCCGGCCGGGAGAAATTTTCCATCTCCTCCATTTGCTCAATCAGGTGAACCGCCACCCCCACAAAATCGGTATCCGTGATAATACCTTTCAGTTTCCCGTCACTCAGCACAGGCAGGCAACCGTGTTTGTGCTGGCGCAGGTGTAAAGCCGCACTTTTCAGGCTTTCACGCTCGTCAATGGTGCAGACTTTTTGCGTCATGATTTCCCCGAGAAGGTGCTGTTTTTCCATCGCCTCCACTTCTTCCAGTGTGAGTTTTTGCAGGGAAGAAGAAGACGCAGCCAGCAAATCCCGCTGCGATACAATGCCCACTAAGGTTTCATCGGCAACAATGGGCACATGACGCACCTGTTTTTCTGTCATCAACTGTTTCGCATCATAGACTGAGTGCTGTTCCGTGAGCGTGTACAAAGACGTACTCATTATTTCATCGACTGTGATCATAGGACTTCTCCTGATTCCGTTCTTGACGGTGTTATTCTCTGTACTTCCGGGCACCATCTCGGTGACTGTTGCGCCCTGTTTAAAGCATAGTTGATTGTTGTACCGGGAGAGGCTTCAAACATTGACAGGAATCAAGAGAATCTGGATTTGTCCCGCATCACGCAAAATGCTGGTTTCCAGCTATGCTTAAGTGAATGTCTTTTTCGCTCAAACTCCTTACATAATGCATGGTTTTATACAGGGTCGCCCAACATGTTTTTTAACAAAAAGAATGAAGAACTCACTGCACGCATCGCTCAGCTGGAACAGGAGATGCAAACGCTGACCGACGAGAACGCGCGTCTGCAGAGCGAGCTTTCCTTTCAAAAGTCGGAAGTTGCTGAACTGCATGGTCAATTGAGCCAGGAAAAGGAGCAAAACCGACTGTCATTTCGGGGGCAGGATTCACTGGAAAGCATCAAACACTCGCTGAGTGAATCTGCCGAGGTACTGCTTCAGGAGAAAAACAAACTGACGGACACCGAAGACCTGTTCAGCCGAACACATGAAATCACGGACGAAATTGTCAGTAAGCTGAATGAGATATCCACGCACGCACAGGAAAGTGTCACTGTTTCAAACGAACTGAACAGCCACAGTGCCGCGATCCGAAACTTTGTGGATGTCATCAACAGCATTTCCGAGCAAACCAACCTGCTGGCATTGAACGCCGCAATCGAAGCCGCTCGGGCCGGCGAAGCCGGTCGGGGCTTCGCGGTCGTCGCCGACGAAGTACGTTCTCTGGCCCAAAAGGCGGCAGATGCCAGCAGTGAAATTGCCAACCTGGTCGACAAAATCGTGTCCAGCAGTAACATTCTTGAGCGCAATGTGGAAAAAGTCGCGGCGCAAAGTGAAGATGAAAAGGCGGCAGTCGCGGAAATCGAACAGCTGATGGATCAGGTGGTCAACGTCTCTCGCAGTATGCGCAGTATCGTGGAGACATCAGCCACCAGCACGTTCCTGGATGCACGAAAACTGGATCATGTGGTGTGGAAGAATCAGGTGTATCAGGTTTGCCTAGGCCAGCGGGAGGCCTCTCAAGTCGCACGCTCTCACCGCGAATGTCGCTTGGGCGAATGGTATTATCGGGGCGATGGAGCAAAAAATTACACCAACCAGTCCGCCTTTAAGCAACTGGAGCACCCCCACGAAGAAGTGCACTCGGCAGGCAGTAAGGCCATGGACTTCTGCAAAAACGGACAGAAAACCGAAGCGAAACGTGAGCTGGACCATATGGAGAGCGCTAGCCAGAAAGTGTTCAGAATTCTGGATGAACTCAAGCACGCCATCCGCTAACCTGCCCTGAACTACTGCACCTGAATCGAGGCCCAGTGGCACATCTGCCACTCGGCTCAGGTCTCCTGGTACACTAAAACATTCGCCCGCCCCATGCTGTTCAAGTGACTGGCATGGAGCTGGCTCATGGTACCTTTTTTGCAGTACAGCAGGTATCGGGTATTTGCGTCAAACTTAGACGCTTCATTCATTAACTCATAGAATGGAATGTTAACCACCTGGTTATTGGTGAGGTGCAGTGGCGATTTCTGCTGTTCGTCCGGATGACGAATATCCACCACCACATCACCCACAGCGGGCGTAGTCACCACCGCCACCACACCGGCGACCAAGGTGGACTCCATCACTTCATCCACACTGATCATTTTGCGCGCTTCCAATGCGCGCGTGAGTACAGAGGGATCCATTTTCTTTTCTTCCGCGAGCACTTTATGCAATTTAGCGCGAGTGGTGGGACGATCCGAAATAACACCGCAGTATTCAGGCATATTGGCAGCAAACTCCTCCGCACCAATCTGCGACGAGATGCGAATGATGTCCAGCTTATCCATCGTGATCAACGGACGTAGTACCAGAGTATCGGTTGCACGATCAATCACCGAGAGGTTGGGCAGAGTTTGGCTCGACACCTGCGCCACGCTTTCACCGGTCACCAGTGCCGGCACTTTCAACTCTTCAGCAATTTCAGAGGCCGCCTTCAGCATCAAACGCTTGAGTACCACCCCCATTTGCGCATGATGGACCGACTTCAGAATCTCGGCCACCACCTCTTCAAAGGGCACGGTGACGAATTTGACCCGATGGGAAGCGCCATAGCGTTCCCACAGATACAGCGCAACCTGTTTCACACCAATTTCATGAGCGGAACCACCGAGGTTAAAGAAACAGAAGTGTGTTTTTAACCCGCGCTTCATAGTCAGGTAACTGGCCACCACGGAATCAAAGCCGCCAGAGATCAGCGACAGCACCGGCTCCTGACTCCCCATGGGGAAGCCGCCCAACCCTTCATAACGCGCTTTGATCATGAAGACCTCCTGGTGCCGCACTTCCAGTTTTACCACGACCTCAGGATGATGGAGATCAACCCGTGAAGAAGACACAGCCTTTAACAACCCTCCGCCAATGTAGCGTTCCAGCTCCGTGGAGGTAAAATTGTGCCGACCCGCCCGTTTCACGCGTACGACGAAGGATTTCTCCTCGATCTCCTGCGCGTAATTTTTTATCGCAAGCGCTGTCACCTGGTCAAAGTCGCCCAGTTCATGGGACTCCACCAAGAGCACATTGGCAATGCCAGGAATTCGCTGAAGTGCATCTGCCACCCTCGCGGTGAGTAATTGCGGGGTGAGCAGCTCAGGGGACAGGTGCAGCGTGTTTTCCGGGCTACCGAGCGCGCGATAGGCTTTTTCCATGCGCACTTCAATTAAATCCCATTGACTGATCACTTTAATTTCCGCATGTTCCCGCAACAGAATTTTCTTAATATTGTCACGCAAGCGACTTACAAGCTGTTTGCGAACGGGTTTACTTTTGATCGTGATTTCTGGAAACAGTTTGACAATAAACTTCATGCGATGCGACCTGATGACCTCTACTAGCGGTGAACTGCGTAAAAGTTGCGCATTATAAAACGGATCGTCCCCAGGGGAAAAGGGATTCGCTCACCCACAGACGGAGACGCCAGTTTGCGCTATGCTTGTACATAAGCCGTAGAAAGGGGCACGGACAATGTTGAACCCGAAAATCGAAGAAAAATGGCAGGAACTGGTCAACATGATGGCCAATGCTTTTGACATGCCGGCCGGGTTTATTGTTCGGCACACGGAAGATGGCTACGAAGTACTGATCGCCAGTGATGGACCGGAAAATCCATACAAGGCCGGAGGCATCATTCCGGAAGATACCAATATTTTCTGTCGCAAAGTGGTCAAAGAAAACCGCACACTTCAGGTGTTTGATGCAACTCAGCAACCGGAATGGCAAACCAATCCCGAAGTGGCAGACGATGGCTTCAACACGTACATTGGTTTTCCGGTCAAATATCCGGACAACAATGTCTTTGGCACCATCTGCGTGATGGACTTCAAGCCTCACCCATTGAATGATAAATACCTGGATGTGATTGCCCATTTTCGTTCCGTGGTGGAACTGGACCTGGTGCTGTTGGATGAGCTGGAAAAAGTCACCGATCTATCGTTGAGAGATGATCTCACAGGCCTGTACAACCGCCGCGGTTTTAACCTGATCTCCCGGCAACATATGCATTTCGTGAAACGTGCCAGTCGCTATTTTATCTTCCTGATTATTGATATTGATTTATTGAAGACCATTAACGACACTCACGGCCATACGGCGGGCGATGAAACAATTATTCACGTGGCAGACGCACTGAAACATTCGTGCCGATCCTCCGATCTGATCGCCCGTGTGGGCGGCGACGAGTTTTTTGTCGCGTTATACGTCAATGACACACAGCATCTGCATGCCGTGGTCTCCAGAATCAACAGCTATCTGGCGGAGCACCCGCCTGCGTTCGGCCCGGTCACCGTCAGCTGCGGTTACGCGATTCGGGAGTTTTCCCAGGAAGACCCAATTCAAATGGACGTGCTGCTTGAGGAGGCAGACAAAATGCTGTACGCAAAAAAACACGCCCGAACAGATCTCGGCCGATAACGACCACCGTACTTGCATTCAGCACAGGACCCTTTATGAAAGGTATTGATACGCGCATCACCCCTGCTGGCAGCCTGGAACTGCTGTCAAAAAAAGAAGTGATCCGACTTAAAGACAAAAGTGAAAAAGGTCTGTATGACCTCTTCCGCCGATGCTCACTGGCGGTACTCAATTGCGGTAATGAATCCGATGACGGCCATAAAGTTCTGGAACGCTATCGGGATTTTGATATTAAGGTCGTCCAACAGCCGAGAGGCGTGAAACTGGAGTTGACAGATGCGCCGGCCCGGGCGTTTGTGGATGGTGAAATGATCCAGGGGATCAAAGAGCACCTGTTCTCCGTCCTGCGAGATATTGTCTACACCAACAGCATTCTTAAGAAAAGCTCCAGCTTTAATCTGGCGTTTTCCGAAGACATTACCAACTTTATTTTCCATATCCTGCGCAATGCTCAAGTGATGGAGCAGGGTACGACACCCAACATGGTGGTCTGCTGGGGAGGCCACTCGATTTCCCGGCATGAGTATGACTACACCAAGGAAGTGGGTCATCAGCTTGGTTTGCGAAAATTGAACGTGTGCACCGGATGCGGTCCCGGAGCAATGAAAGGCCCGATGAAAGGCGCGGCCATTGCGCATGCCAAACAACGCATCAATACCGGGCGGTACCTGGGCATTACCGAACCCGGCATTATCGCCGCAGAAAGCCCGAATCCCATTGTGAATGAGTTGGTGATCATGCCCGACATCGAAAAAAGACTCGAGGCCTTTGTGCGCACAGGGCACGCAATCATCGTGTTTCCCGGAGGCGCTGGTACCGCGGAAGAAATCCTGTATCTTCTCGGCGTCTTACTCCACCCGGACAATGAGGCCCTCCCCTTTCCATTGATTTTTACCGGCTCAAAGCAAAACGAAAGCTACTTCCGAATGATTGATGAATTCATCACTGGCACGCTGGGCGAGCAGGCACGGCGACGGTATCGCATCATTATTGATGATCCGCAGGAAGTGGCGCGAGCGGTCAAAGCCGGCATCGAAGAAGTGCGCAATTTTCGACGCCTCCACAGCGATGCGTATTATTTCAACTGGCTGCTGAAAGTGGACCCGGTGTTTCAGAAACCGTTTGAGCCCACCCACACCAACATGAAAAAGCTGGAGTTGCACTCCAATCAGGAGCCACACCTGCTGGCGGCCAATCTTCGCTGTGCATTTTCAGGCATTGTGTCAGGCAACGTAAAGGCGGAAGGCATCGAGCTGATTGAGCAGCATGGTCCCTTTGAGATTCGCGGTGATAAGGCCATCACCCAGAAACTGGATGTGCTGCTGGAATCGTTTGTACGGGAGCATCGCATGAAGCTGCCGGGAACCGAGTATCAACCCTGTTACCGGGTGATTACCTGAGGAACGGTATTCCGAAGTAAAAAAAGAGACCGGCGCTTTGCGGCGGTCTCTGCTCCCAGGTCATGTCACACTGGGATGGGGCTTTTTTGAGCTGGCCCCTACTTCAAACTGGCATAGTACGCCGCCAGGTTCGCGATATCTGCATCGCTCAGCGCCGCTACCTGACCTTGCATGATCGCTGCCTGACCACCGGCACGTTCTTTATTCTTGTACGCCTTCAGCGCAGAAACCAGATACGCTTCGTTCTGACCGGCCAAATTCGGGTATGTCGGAATAGCCGCTTTGCCATTTGCACCGTGGCATGCTGCACACACAGCTGCCTTGGCTTTCCCTGCAGCCGCATCACCACCGGCATTGGCAACAAGAGAAGTGGACAAAGCTACCGTGCCAGCCAGCACGATCATCGCTTTCTTCAAATTTTTCATAGCGTTTCCTCTTAGTAAGGCACCGAAGTACCTGTTTAGTTTGATACAAATAGCGTTTTGCACCGAATCAACCTGATTAATCCAGATTATAGGCGCTCATGGAATTTTTACTATCGTTATTTTGTAGCGCCCTGATATTTGTCAATTGCAGAAATTCGTCGGGTATGGGTCCTGGAAAGCGCCCTTATGTTCCACTGACTCATAGCTGTTGATTAAACTGCGCCCACCAGTACCCAACATACTCATGAATGGCCCGTTCACTGGTTCGTAGCGCACTGGCTCCTGGCACATAGTAAGCCCACGTACGCTTACCATTGTCTTTCGCCAGATAATCCGTAGGTGCCGCCACTGGCGCTAACCCCTGTTTGCGAAATAGAGCCATGGCCCGTTTCATGTGGGAAGCCGATGTCACTAACGCAAACGGTGCAGTGCCCAACACGGTTTTTACCTGAATCGCTTCTTCATGCGTATCTCTGGGTGATGCGGCCAGCAACATGTCATGCTCTGGCACACCCAGCACTTCAGCCAGGTTCTTCATGGCTTGCGCATTCGATATGCGCCCATTCAGTCCGGTATAGCCGGATAAATAAAGCCGGGATGATTTGTTGAGATCATAAATGCGAATGCCTTCCAGCAGGCGGGCTGTGGAATAACTGCTCAGCACACTGGTCACGGGTACCCGCTCATCTTCCTCATGCCAGCCGCCCAGCACCACCACATAGCTTACCGGTTGCCCTTGATAGGCCGGCCAGGCATTTTCCAGCGGCGTCATCAGCGTGGTAGCCACCGGTGGCCAGGACAACAGCAACAAGCCCGCCACGGCCGTAACCGCAAGCGTACGTGCCAGCCACTTTCTGCCAATAAGACTCAACAGGCAGGCTAGCAGGAGCAGGCAGATTGCCAGAGGTATGGGCATGATCAATGCCCCCAGAATTTTTTTTGCGATGAACGGCAGGGTAACTTCCAAGGACATTTTCCTCCGACCAGTAATGAGTAATGCCAGATTTGCGCTATGATGACACAAACATCACTCCACAATACAGGCTTTGAGGTCAACCGTGTTCACGGAATGGAATGGGTTATTGGTGGTGGGACTCCTGCTGGTATTGGGTCTCTACGCCGGGCATCTGACCCGGCGTATCCGATTGCCTGCAATATTGGGATACATGACCCTGGGTGTGGTACTGGGCCCGCACGTACTGGGGGTTGCGTCGTCGCAGTTCGTCACCGATCTGGGATTTGTGATTGATGTTGGCCTGGCGCTTGTGGCGTTTACTATCGGTGCCGAACTCAAATTCAGCCTGTTCAAACGGCTCGGGCGCTCTCTGGCCATTATACTGTGCACAGAGACCTTGTTGACCTTTCTGGTGGTCACTGGAGTCATAGGCTGGGTACTGTCCGATTGGCCCGTCGCTCTGCTCCTCGGCGCCATTGCTTCTGCCAGCGCACCGGCAGGGACAGTCGCGGTCATACAGGAACTGCAGGCCAAAGGGCCACTCACCAATACCCTCTTTGCCGTGATCGGACTGGACGATGCACTTTCTGTGGTTATCTATGGATTTGCGCTGGTCATCGCCAAAGTCCTCTTGTTGCAGGAAAATGGCGCAGAAATGGAGACATCCATCGCCATGCAGGTGGCAGCACCACTACTGGAAATTGGCGGTTCAATTGGCATCGGCGTGCTAAGTGGGTGGTGTTATGTCCAGCTGGCGAGGCGGGCACGCAAGTTCAGCGACCTGCTGGTGCTCACCATCGGCTGGATCGTGCTGACCACCGGCCTCTGCGAATGGCTGCACTTATCCCTGATACTGACCAACATGGCCGTCGGGATGTATCTCGTCAACAGCAAAAAAGAAGGTCTGCTCCGGCGTGTTCGCGAGATGCTCAGCGGCGTCATGCCATTGACCTTTGTGCTTTTTTTTGCACTGGCAGGAGCACACCTGGATTTGTACAGCCTGACTGGCGCGGGAGTGGTCGCCCTGCTGTATTTTATCAGCCGCATAGCGGGCAAGGCTGGTGGTGCCTGGGTGGGCTGCGTGGTCGGTAAGGCCGATGCGCTTATCCGCAACAATCTTGGCCCGGCCATACTCTCACAGGCGGGACTCGCGGTCGGTCTGGCGCTCATCGTTTTTACCGAACTGTCCTCACTGGTGCATGCCCCGCGAGCCATCGAAGTGGGTCAAGTTGTACTCACAACCATTACTGCAACGACACTTCTTTTTGAAATTATTGGGCCAATCCTGGTACGGCGATCCCTGATGAGGGCAGGAGAAACGAACGAATGATGACACCGAATGATGCAAAAACATGGCATAAAGGCGTTTCTGGTGACGTGGGAGATGTACTCAACTATCTGGGGCCACGCACCGTGCCCGCGGTGACTCTGGAGGCAAACGTGGACGACATGATCCAATGCTTTGCCGCTTCAACACACTCCCGCGTGATTTACGTGACCGATGCGGAAGGCCGGCTTGAGGGCACCATTACCCAGCAAGAGCTCGTGAAGCACGTGTTTCTGCATTATCACGACGAGTATCTGGACAAGCGTGCCCTGTTAAGTCACGCCATTTCGGAATCTGCCGCGGATATTATGCACAACGAACGACGGCACTGCATGGCATCCGACAGCCTGGAGGAGTTACTGGCAGACATGATCAGCTTTCACCAGGACGAAGTTCCCGTGGTAGATAACGAGAACAAACTGATCTATGACATCACCATGATGGACATCATCCGGTACTGTGCCCAAAAACGGGAGAATGGCGACCTGTGATGGTTTCCCGAGCGCGTGAAGAGCAGGTATACTCTTTCCCTCCCCGCACCCAGGTGAAGAAAAGGAAGCCCAATGAAAGACAAATCACCCGTCAGCCTGACAGGCCACTTTACCGGACAGGTCTGGTGTGAGAACGGCTTTTCACCGCTGGAAATGGGCTCAACGCTGGGGAAACTGCTTTACACGTTACACAAGCCTGCCGGCTGGATCAATGAACGGCTGTGGGGCCAAAGCCTGGAAACACTCCTCCTTGCGCGCCACCACCTGCTGGATACCCTGGTCTCGGAATGTATTGAACAGGAAGGGGTGACTCAAATCGTAGAGATTGCCAGCGGTCTGTCCAGCCGCAGCCTGCGCATGCTCAGCCGCTATCCGGACCACCTTTCCCTGTATCTTGAAGCCGATTTACCCGACATGGTTCGTTGGAAGCAGGAAAGACTGGACAAGCAACCCGAGCGAGACGCGCGCCACCAGCTGACAGCACTGAATATTCTTCGCGAGGCCGGCCCGCTCAGCCCCGAGTCCATCCTATCTGGGCTTTTGGACTCTCAGCAAAAAACCCTGGTGATTACCGAAGGGCTGGTGAACTATTTCGATCTCGAAGTGATTCGTCTGTTTTGGTCCCGACTTCATCAGACCCTGTCTGTGTACCCCGCCGCCTGGTATCTGTTTGAAGTCTGGCCGGCGTTGGAGGCTTATCAAAACCACCTGACATTTCGCAGCCTGCGTAAACTCATCGAATGGATCACGCGACAAACAGTGCCCCTGCACTACAGCACCAATGATACCATTCAGGCCGGGGTGCGTACCTGCGGCTATCAGGCTGTAGAGATCCATTCACCGGATCTTACCGGCTTTCAATCCAAAGGAAACACAACCCCCATTGACTGCCCATTTCGCGTCGTCAAAGCTAGGGTTTAATCGGCTCAGGTGGCCTGTGACGATGCGGCAGGATTCAATCGAATCTGTACGCGATGCGGGGCCGATTGCCGGGATGCTTCATCAGCCAATTGTCTTGCACGTAATCCCGCACGGGAATAAAAATAGGTCAACTGGATAACGCGGGCATCGGTGCTTGCCCGATGGCGTTGCATACAGATACGATCAAATACTTCCCGACGGGTATCTGCCCAGCACTTCATCTGGCATTCACTTAACAGTGCCGTCAAGGACTCCAGTTTAAATAACTGGGGTAACTCCGCTTCCTCAAACAGTGTTCCCAGCCAGGAAAGATCATGCCCCCAGGCGTCGGAATACACAATATGGCCACGAAGGAAGGAATTCAGCCAGTGGGCTGCTTCATAACAGGATTTACCGTATTTGAACAGCGTTTCGCGGGAAATCTGGTGCATTTGCTCCGCTTCTTCACACCAGTGCGTCCAATGTTCGGGGGGGCGAATTAACGTACAATGCGGTGTACCATCGGGCATGACGAATCCGACCTCAATGGGGTAGCTGCCACGTCCGAAACCGGAGGCCTCCACATCCAGAATCATCGGCAATAACTCATGGCCCATCTGATCACTCGAAAACATCGTCCCTCCAGTCACTATTTTCGTTATTCTAGCTCACCCTCTCACACGAGATATAACGACCATTTGGAGAGGTAGTTTGTGGACTGTTCTTTTATTGATCATTTCACCATAGATCATCCAGTGCTGACAAGCGACTTCATTGCATTAAATTTGGTTACGCATCGTTCACTTTTTACTTACTTCTGTGAACTGGTCGAAGTTTTCCCTTGTAGAAACCGCAAACAAATCTGAAGTACCGTTTCAGGTTTTTCTGCATGCAACCAGTGTCCGGTGTTGGGAATCACCCGAAGTTGCGCCCCGGGGAACAGTCGCTCTATGTGGGGCTGATGAGACCGGTCGATGTAATCCGAGTGCCCGCCTTTGATGAACAGAATCGGCCCGGTGAAAGGTAAATGTGCATCCACACCAATGCGTACTTCATTGTATTGACGATCAATCGCTGCCAGATTCATTCGCCAGGCAAATCCCGTCATCCCGCTTTTGACGAGGTTTTTCAATAAAAACTGGCGAACCGGCAACTCAGGAACAAACGCTTTCAGGTGCACATCGGCTTCATGACGAGACGTGATTTCATGCAGAGGTAAGGTACGCAGCCCTTCCAGAATATCGAGGTGTCCGGGAGGATAGGTGACCGGCGCAATGTCTATCGCTATCACACTCATGACCTTCTCTGCAGCAATTAACGCTAGCTGCATGGCCGTCTTGCCCCCCATGGAGTGGCCGACAATATGCGCCTTCTCCAAACCTTGCGCCTGCATGTAGGCCAGTACATCCTGCGCCATCAGAGTATAATTCATCGCATCCGTGTGGGGTGACCGACCATGATTCCGCAAATCCAGCGCATGCACGACATAGTCGGCAGACAGTCCCTTTGCCAGTGACCCCAGGTTTTCCCAGGAGCCAAACAGACCGTGAAGCAAGACAAGCGGAGGGGCGGCTTCGTCCGACGAAAAAACTCGGGCGTGCAAGGTTACTGTGGTCACTTCACGCGCTCCATCACGGGAATCCAGCCCGCTAACTCACTGAGCGCAGTCGACTGGCATAAATAAGGTTCCTTTTTGTCAATGGCGATGCGTTGTACCTCTTCCAACAACTGTGCCACCGGCGTTTTATTGGGGTCCAGCGAAGAAAATGCCGATACATAGCCCCACATGTGCTGCACCGCATTGAGCAATCCGCCGGCACGCGGCATGACACGACTGATGGCGATCAGATCCGCCAACAATACGGAAAAGTCCAGTTTGCGACCAGCAATCTGTTGCCCGATCTTGAGGTAACTGTTGTGATTTCTGGCCAACACGGTGTATTTGAAGCAGGCCCACAGCTCATGGGTTTGGTGTGGCAGGCGAACGCGACCATGCAACCCCTGCTCTGCTCGCGTCCGAATCCGGGCCAGCTGCTCATCCAGCGCAGGCGCAAATCGCGCGGGCCAAACCACGGCAGCATCCGTCACGTCAAACCAGTCCGGCGTCGCAATGTTGCGAACACGCATTTCCGCAATCAACAGATTCATCCGAATGGTCAGCGCATCTTCAAAGCCAAACCAATGCTCCGGCATTTTCACCGCCGGCACGCTTCCGGCACGAATCTGATCCAGGTACACGGATACCTTGCGCATTTGCTCTCCCAGCAGCTGGTCATCCAGAAAGCCTGCCGGCAGGTCCAGTAAATCACTCACGATACAGCACCACGTCTGACGCCTTCATTCCATAGCCCGTCTCTGCCAACTCCGTTACGATGCTGGTCGCTTTGATCGACCCAATCACCCAGATGGGGTCATAAACCCAGTCTGCATTCATCCCGGCCGGATAACGCACATGAACGATCTGGTTGGCCGGTGGCGGTGGCACGTGGATGCAGGCGCCAAAATAGGGAACGAGGAGAAACTCGGTCACCGTCTTACCATCTCCATACAGCGGTACGACAAATCCGGGCAATTTGACAGTTTTGTCATTCAGGTCTGTTCGGGTGGCCGTTAATATGGCAGAAGACTGCTGCGTGGCATTGGGTGAGTTATGGTCAACTGTCGGATCAGCCATGGCCGCAAACACCTGCTCGCGCACGGCTTCAGGAATCAAATCCTCCCAGTCCAGCTCGAGTGGTGCTTCTTCTGCCCGCCCGATGGTTGCCACCAGCGCCAGCACGAGAAGTACAGCCCAGGAGCCACCTTTGAATTTACGATACAGTTTCATGCGACATACCTCTTACCACAGTCTTTTTCATCATACCCGAATTGACATACCATCGGACAGCGAATTCCGATAGGCCCGCACCGACGGTATTCCCCCCATCAAAATCCCGCCCAGCAAAATCGCTGCCAGTAATTTCAACTCGGAACCCGCAATAAATTGCCAGGTGAGATCAATCCCGTACTGATCCAGAAGTACCGGGTAACCCACCCACTGGAGTGCGCCGAGCAGGCCCAACCCTGTCAGCACTCCGGCCAGAGTGATCAGGGCCGACTCACTGATCAAAAGTAGAAATACATGCAGGGGGCGAGCCCCCACCGCCCGGAGTATCGCCATTTCCCGGCGTCGCTCTCCCAGCCCGGCCAAAAGCATCGTCAGCATACCCAACAACCCTGCCGAGACGACACATCCTGAGATCACAATGAGCGAACGTTCCGCTACGCCCACCATGCGCCAAAGCTCATGCAGCGCGACACCGGGTATGATCGCCATCAGGGGTTCGTCCTGGAACTCATTCACGAAGCGTTGCAACCGAAACACCTGCACTTTGGAGGTCAGTCCCACCAGTGCCGCTGTGATCATTTTCGGCTGCAACCGATCCGCCGAAATGTCCGCCGCACGCCACTTCCTCGCCGCCAGGGAAGGAGCCCCCTTCTCCCACCCCACATGGATGGCTTCAATGCCAGCCAGGCTCACATGCACCGTTTGATCCACCGGTGTTGCTGTCGGGGCGAGAATGCCCACCACCGTGAAAGGCAGGTTGTCATGCTTCATAAACGACGTGCTGCCGGCGCCATGCGCCAGAACAATCTCATCACCCAGGCGATAATTGAGTTTTTTTGCCACTTCAGCGCCGATGACGGCCTCATAAACGCCGTCAAAGGCCTGCCCTGCCTGGAACTTCAGGGTATGGGCCTTACCATACTGGTAATGTTGGAAATAAGCGCTCGTCGTTCCCAGCACGCGGTACCCCCGGTGAGAGTCCCCCAAAGAGAGTGGAACCGCCCAGGCGATGGACTTCTGCTGCAGCAATTTCTGGTAGCTGTCCCAGGAGATATTGTTACTCGCATCCCCCATACGAAACACCGAGTACAGCAATAATTGCATGCTGCCCGTTCGTGCACCGATGATCAGATCCGTCCCGGAAATCGTGCTGGCAAAACGTTCTTTCGTTTCCGTACGCACACGCTCCACGCCAATTAACAGGGCCACGCTGATTGCGATGGAAAAAATCGTCAACAAGACCGTTCCCCGGCGGTTTGCCAGGCTTTTCGCTGCCAGCTTGAGAAGAATCATGCCGCACCTCCCTGGTTGATCTCTTTCAGGTTGACTTGTCGATCAAACAGGTCGGCGAGAGAACGGTCGTGACTCACCATCAGCAAGGTGCTGTTTTCCCGGCGACACTCGTCGAACAGTAACTGGATAAATGATTCCCTGACATCCCAGTCGAGCGAAGATGTTGGTTCATCGGCAATGACCAGTTCCGGCTGTCCCATCAAGGCTCGCGCAGCCGCAACGCGTTGCTGCTGACCGATACTCAGCTCTGTCACCGGCCTACGGGCCAGGTCCGGAGACAGCTGCAGGTCACTGAGCAACCGCTGGGCTTCGGCTTCCAGAGCGTGTCCTTTCGACAAGGCCTTTTCCCGACGGGTACGAGAAAAGTGGCAAGGCAGGCAGACATTTTCAATCACGGACAGATAGGGCAGCAAATTAAACATTTGAAACAGATACCCCAAATGCTCTGCACGAAAATGATCGCGCTGTCGCTGACTCATTGCTTTAAGGTCCTGCCCAACCACACGTGCCCGCCCGGCATTCGGCGAATGAATGCCGGCAATAATACCGAGCAGGGTTGTCTTGCCACTGCCGCTGGGCCCACTGAGAAAGACGCGCTCGCCCGCCTCAACGATAAACTCATTTATCTGAAGCGTCGGCGTTTTCTGCCGCGGCCAGGTGAAAACCACATCGGCAAGATCAACCACAGACATCGTTTCCTCCTAGTTTTTCAAGACCAGCTGTGCATTCGAACTGTTCAGGCGCGCACCTTTCTGGCCATGCTCCGTTACCGCCTGAACCACCACTGTTTCAATGGCAGGAAAGTGGCTGAACAGATGCACATTCACTACCCCCAGCGGGTCTGCACCCTGACAGTCCATCCGGTAGTGCACGGAGAACTCCGAATGATCGTCATCATGTTCATGCGCATCATGATGGGCTTCTTCGTGATGCTCTTCCTTGTGCCGGTCTTCCTCATGATGGTTGTCATGATGGTCGTCGTGCTGGTGTTCGTCTTCCTGTTCTGCATGCTTGTCAGACGCATTGGCCTGGCCAAAAAACGCGTTATCCAGTTCTGCCGAGACCACGCGACACCCGGCCGACTCCGGCACACTGAAGACAGAAGCCGCCATTTTCAGCTGTTTGCCCAGCGCTGCGACCTGTTGCCGGTCTTCCTGAGATTTGGGGGCGTGCTCCCAACCGAGGAAGTTCGCCGCCGGACTTTCCAGTATGACCTCCAGCGCGCTGCCTTCCTGGGCAATATCCAGCTGTACCACTCCGTGTGTGTGTGCTGCATTTTCCGCACACACAGTGCCGGCCGCCATAGACGCCACAAATACGACTAATCGTTTCATTTCAATCTCCCATAAGCACATCGCTGACATAAAAACAGCAGATATGCAAAAAGTTTACTCAATGTGTGAAAGTAAGCAAAAAAGTGGGGGAAGGTGGCGCGCGAACCGCCGGGCGAATCCAGCCCGGAGGGAAAATCAGGTGCGAGCACTCTGAAGATTTAACGAAAGCTTGCGCTTTAATTATGGCTGGTAGCGCAGTTGACAATACCGCTGGCGTCGCCGTGCCGGATTGGCACAGGTAACAATGATGCTCGTGCGCCTCTTCCGTGGCGGCCTCTACCTGATGAGCGAGTCCAAAGATGACACATAGCAGCGATACGAGCACGAGATAGAAAGGTCTGCGTAGCGCCATGAACCGTCGTGAACCCTGTGTTGGAATACGGATAGAGAGGCAGATAAGATAGGCGATGGAGAATGGCATTGCAAGCCGCCGTTTCTGTGCGCATCTCCGGTAATTTGACTAAACTGTCGTTAACAGGCGATTGATTTGAGACTACAAGCCGTGAACAGACGATCGAGAAACCGCTTTCCTTCCGCAGAAATGCTGGCACGTGTACGCCGTCCAAACAACTTGCTGGCGGCGTGGTCCACCATTACGTGTGTGGACTTCAATAAGGAAGGGATGGCGTTCCTGGCGGATGTCGATCTGGACATTGGCGAAACCGTGCTCTTAAGCCTTCACATTCATATGAGCCGGAGTACGCTGGAGGCAGAAAACGTGGTCGCCGTCGTGAGGAGCCGTAAAACTCAGGACCATATGAATCGTTTCGGGGTGCAGTTTAATTTTGATGCCAATCGCATCATGCGAGGGATCAAGCTGCAATCCGTTCTGGGTCGAATGGAAGGCATTATGGATCGCAGCTTCAAACAAAGACTGCGCAATGCCGTGCCTGAAGCTTACCCATCGCACTAACGTCAACACGCCCTAGTGTTTGCTCTCATCGAGCGCGAAGACCAACCTGCCCTGGGTCACCTTCAATGTCAGCGGGGAGGAGGCAACCAGCGCTTCCGCCATGTTCTTTTCATTGAGGCGATACACCGGCACCTGTTCCAATAGCTGAGCCAGGATAGCCACACCTTGTTGCGCCGCTTTCTGATCCAGATTCAATCCACTGAGCATGGCTGAATCAACACGGCTTTCCAGGAGTTTCAGTCGACGAATGTAAATGGCTTTTTCCTGTTTCACGTAGACGGGCACCGCCTCCAGAGAAAGCGTCAACCGCACGGGAAACGATGCAAGCACGGTATTTAGTGACACCTCACCATCGAGCGATAGCCGAATCACATCCCGACCATCCGGGCCAATGTTGACATCCGCATCATTTAGCTTCATACCTACCGGTGAGCCAGCTTCAAGTTGTTTCCGGTCGTAATCTGCCACCACTTGACGCAGTTCTGAAGCCAACATGGATTCATCAATAGCAAATGGGGATACAGCGGCACAGCCGACTAAAAATAGAGACCATGTAACAAGCATGAATTGAACAATAGAACGCATAATCCACTCCGTAAGAATCAGTTCCCTGAGGGTTATACCACAGTTTACGCAACGCGAAAAACAACGAGGGAGAAGAGAAAAGTCTCCTATACTTACAACATTGACAGACAGGATGGGATGCTTTCGAATGATTAAATCCATAGCATGCCTCAAACGGGCAGCGCTGATGATCGCCGGTTTTTCCCTCACCTGTGTGTGCCAGAGTGTCGCGGGAGAACCCTTCGAGCTATACACCTATCACGAAAAGCCACCCTATTTTCATAAGGCGCGGGAAAACGCCCCCCCTGCCCCCGGCATATACCGTGCGTTTACAGACTACCTCAATCGCAAGCAACCAAAGTACAACATCCGACTCACCTACCTACCCCGTAACCGGTTGGAAAAGACATTGCGAGACGGCCAGCTATCGGGTGCTATCCTGGGGGTGAATCCTCTCTGGTTTAAAGATTCAGAGGAAACCCGCTACCTGTGGAGTCAGGCCTTTATGTGGGATCAGGACGTGATTGTCACCCGCGCAGAGACGATATTTTCGTACCATGCACCAAATGACCTTGTCGGGAAAAAGCTCGCGCTGCCGCGCGGCCTCTATTTTTGGGGCGTAATGGAACTGGCTGCGGATGGAAAGCTCAGTATTTTCGAAACCAGTTCCGACTTGCAGAATTTGACGATGGTCCAACTGCAGCGCGCCGATGCCACGATCACCAGTATTTTGACTTATCAGTATCTGATGGCGCATGAACTCAGGGCTTCCGGTTTAGTTGCACTGGAAAAACCCCACGACCTGTTCGCTCGGCGCGTGCTCTTCCCAAAATCCAGCGCAGCCGCCTTTACTCTGCTCGCTCCCATTATCGCCCAAAGTCTATCCGATCCAGCCTGGCAAGCGGAACTCCAGCGCTTTCACTATGAGGCTGAGCGGTTCAAGCAGGAACCAGAAAAAGAAAAACCGGCCAATTAAGCCGGTACAAGGGATGCCTGAACAATCAAACGATTCTTGTTGCTATAATAACAGTTGCTGTAAGAACGGTTGCTATAAGAACGTTATCAAAGCGCATAAACCCGTATCTGCTGCGGCTCTGACGCTCGCACGCTAGCAGTAATACATATTGGTCAAATACTCTTCCAGTGCTTTTAAATTACCGCGTTCTTCTTCACTCTTGGGTACGCATACTTCTAATTCCATCGACCTTTCCTCCAGATCATTCTGTTTATTCTGTTTGCCGGCCATATTCAGCAAACGGACTACGGGTGATTTATTCTCCAATTACCACCCACGCAAATTATGATAGACTGATTCCATGACATCTGCTTGACACCCTGTGCCATTCTTTTGACCTCAGGTTGCAAATTGACCAATTTGTTCATTTGTACAACACTCATGTAAATTCCCGCTGCCCACAACGAAGAAAACTACAGCGCGAATGAGGAATTAGCCAAAGCAACACAAGGATTTCTCCGAAGTATGGTGAACAGTAAAAACGAATCAATTATGGTGGGTGCTTCTTCCGCTCTCGCACTGGCCACTTACCTTGTTCGTGAAGGCTACAACTCTGAAGCACTGCAGGCAGATACCGGCATCAATCTGATTGAATTGGAAAAACCGGACCAGCGACTGCCCATTCAGAATTACAACCGCCTCTGGGACATCGCACTCACGTTTACGGGCAACCCCTCACTGGGCTTGTTGCTGGGTGAAAATGCCAACGAAGAGAATATGGGGGTCATCAGCCATATTTTTTTCAACAGTGCCACGCTGGGTCAGGCACTGGAACAGTTCTCCCGCTTGTTCCAACTGGTTAATGAAGGCATGCGGGCCGAATTTGACGTCGATGACCAGTTCGCGTACCTGAAGTATCTCTGGGAAGAACCACAGTACTACTCCATCCCCAACATGGAGCGCACCATGTCCGTTTCGGTACACCGTGCCCGCGTTTACCTGAATTCGCCACTCAAACTGGAGTATGTAACTTTTCAGCATGCCAAACCTGCGTATGCGTCAGAATATGAACGGATCTTTCAATGCCCGATCCGGTTTGACGAGCCCTGCTGCAGTCTTGTGTTCGAAAAACATTTTCTCAATTACGAGTTACCCAAACGTAATCCCTACCTGCATCAGATTCTCACGCGCCATGTCGAGCCATTGCTCACCAAGATCCGGGCGAGAAAGTCCCTGACGATCCAGGTACGCTCCTTAATCAGCCGGCGACTGTCAAAGTATGCCTTTGATGCCGAAAAGGTAGCCCAGAAACTGAATATGAGCCGGCACACCCTCTATCGAAAGCTCAAATCGGAAGGCCACTCCTTTCAAGAGCTCGTGGAAGAGGTACGGAAAGAACAGGCCATGCAATTTCTCGCTGATGAGAAATACAGCTTAAGCGAAATCGCCTTTCTTCTGGGCTTTTCAGAACTCAGTGCTTTTAGCCGGGCCTTCAAGCGATGGACGGGCAAGTCTCCCGCCCAATACGTCAAGGAAAAGGCGGGAGCCTAACCTACCCAAAAATAACGCCTAAACAAACCGGCACAATCTTTGTTTATTTTTTATTCGGTTTATGTCTATACTAGGACTATGTCGAACTAACTGCGGCAGCGGTGACAGGTGACCCGCGGCAATCCCGCCAGCACCTGTGACCAAACAAAAGATAAGAAACAATGCCACAGCGCACCTGTGGCGCAAAATTAACTGACACACTGAGTAGTAGCATACACTGCCCATCCGACGTTATCCGCACGCCGGCCACAAGCCGACCGGAACGATAGCCCAGGCTGGACGAAGTGCTCGGAGGTTGACAATGTTTCATTTTATGGAGCGCGCACGCGTTCAGGATTTGCATTTCCGTTTTGATCCCGAAACGGGGCTTCACGCCATTATCGCCATTCATGACACAACACTGGGCCCAGCCCTGGGTGGCTGTCGATTCATTCCTTACACCAACACTGACCAAGCCGTGGAAGACGCCATTCGGCTCGCGAAGGGCATGACTTACAAAGCGGCCCTCGCCGATGTTCCTCAGGGGGGGGGTAAATCAGTCATCATCGCCCCCGAAGACAAAGCCAGGCGTTCGCCGGAAGAATTCCGTTCGCTGTTTGAGGCGTTTGGCCGATTTGTTCAAGACCTGAACGGCCAGTACATCACCGCCATTGATAGCGGCACAACAGCGAGAGAGATGGACTGGATTCATACCCAGACCACCTTCGTGACCAGCACCAGTGAGGAACAGAACCCCTCTCGATTCACTGCACGCGGTGTCTTCGAAGGGATTAAAGCCTGTGCCACAGCCATGGGCCACAAAGATATTCGAGGATTAACCGTCGCGTTACAAGGTTTAGGCAATGTCGGCTTCTGCCTCGCGCGCATGCTGCACGAAGCCGGCGTGAAACTGGTGGTCAGCGATATCGACGCGGATAAAGTGAATCAGGCTCAGCGCCAGTTTCACGCGACTGCCGTCCCAATCTCTGAAATTTACCAGACCGAATGTGATGTATTTGCGCCTTGTGGTTTGGGTGGCATCATCAACGACGACACCCTGCCGCAGCTCAAATGTTCCATGGTGGCAGGCTCTGCGAACAACCAGCTGGCCAGCGAAAGCCACGGGTTACTGCTCCACCAGAAAGGCATTCTTTATGCCCCGGATTATGTTATTAACTCCGGTGGGTTGATCTACGCCTCTCTCCACCACAGTGGTCATGCCGACAAAGAGATCGACGACAAGACCGCACGCATCTCCGGTGTACTCGCGGACATTTTCAAAAAATCCCGGGAAACCAATCGTCCCACCAGCGAAGTGGCCAACAGTCTCGCAGAACAGCGATTGATTGATGCCAAAGCGCGCCGCATGGCACATCCGCCCATGACGGCCCACGGATGAGGGAGGATGGACAATGAAATCAAGTTATGACTTTACCATTCCTTTTTGCCAGCGACTGACAGAAAACGGCGAACTCACCGGCAACTGGAACGATGCGGATCAGCGGCAAGCGCTCGAAGCCTATCGCGTGATGAGCCTGATGCGCCTGTTTGACCAAAAGGCCATCGCTTTGCAGCGCACGGGCCAGATCGGCACCTACCCTTCTACCCTGGGGCATGAAGTCGTGAATATTGCCATCGGCATGAGCATGACACCCACGGATGTTTTCGTGCCTTACTACCGAGACCATGGCACACAATTTCTGCGTGGGGTTTCCCTGGCCGAAATTCTGCTCTACTGGGGTGGTGACGAGCGAGGCAGTCATTTCGCGAATTGCCCGGAAGACCTGCCGATTTGCGTTCCGATCGCGACGCAGTTCGGACATGCGGCCGGTATTGCGTCTGCCATGAAAATTCGCAGTGAAAAACGTGCCGTTGTCGTCACGGGTGGCGATGGTTCTTCCTCCAAAGGCGATTTTCTCGAAAGCATCAACCTCGCCGGTGCCTGGCACCTGCCGGTGGTCTATGTGATCGTCAATAACCAGTGGGCTATTTCTACACCTCGCTCAGTGCAATGTGGTGCTGAAACGCTGGCACAGAAAGCGATCGGCGCCGGTATCCGAGGGGTTGTGGTTGATGGTAACGACTGGTTTGCACTCACCGACCAGATTCACCACGCCCTCCAGCAGGCGCGCGCGGGCAAAGGGGCAACACTGATTGAAGCACAGACCTACCGACTCAGTGATCATACCACCGCCGACGATGCCACGCGCTACCGAAGCAAAGAAGATGTCAGTACTGCCTGGACCAAAGACGGTGTGGAGCGATTGAAACGTTTACTGATGCAAAATGACCTCTGGACCGATAAGCAGGACGAGCAATGGTTTTTCGAGTGTAAAAACATCATCGATGAAGCCGTAAAAACCTACCTGGGCACCGCGCCCGAACCACCAGAAAGCATGTTCGACCACCTGTTTTCGGAAATCCCCAAACCGCTGGTTCCACAATATGAAGCACTGAAGCAGGAGGCCAGAGTATGAACGCCATCGTAAAAGACATCACCCCGAAAAATACCGGCCCTGCCTCTGAACCTCATGAGCAAGTCGTGTGCTCGATGGTCGAAGCCGTGAACCTTGCCCTGCGTCGCGCCATGCGAGATGACAAATCCGTCGTGATGCTCGGCGAGGATATCGGCCACAATGGCGGAGTATTCCGCGCCACCAATGGGTTACAGGCAGAATTTGGCATCAAGCGGGTGATGGATACCCCACTCGCGGAGACGCTGATCACCGGCGTGACCATCGGCATGGCCTTGCAGGGTTTGAGACCGGTGGCGGAGATCCAGTTTATGGGATTTATCTATGCCGCCATGGAGCAACTGGTCGGGCATGCCGCACGCATGCGCAATCGAACCCGGGGCCGGCTCCATTGCCCCATGGTGATTCGCGCACCTTTCGGTGGCGGCATCCATGCACCGGAGCATCACTCCGAGAGTACAGAAGCGCTGTTTGCGCATATTCCGGGACTACGCGTGGTGATTCCTAGTTCCCCGCCACGGACCTATGGTCTGTTGCTCGCCGCCATCCGCAGCCCCGACCCGGTCATTTTTCTGGAACCAAAGCGCGTGTATCGCGCCGTCTCTCAGGTCATCACGGACAATGGGGAAGCACTGCCCTTAGACACCTGCTTTACACTCCGTGAAGGCCAGGACATCACCTTGGTGAGCTGGGGTGCCATGATGCAGGAAACGCTGCAGGTCGCCGATGACCTGGCGGACAATGGCGTGTCCGCAGAAGTCATCGATGTGGCTACCGTCAGTCCGCTGGATATGGAAACCATCCTGTGCTCTGTGGCGAAAACCGGGCGTTGTGTGATCATTCACGAAGCGGCACGCAGCGGCGGCGTCGGGGCGGAGATCGCTGCCAACCTGTCGGAAAGTGCTCTGTTGGATTTACGTGCGCCGGTGCGCCGGGTTACCGGCTATGACACCATCATGCCGTACTTCCGCAATGAGAAGCACTATATGCCTTCGGTCGCCCGGATTCGTCAGGCGGTTCAAGAGACATTGGACTATGTGTGATTGCCAGGAGACGCAGTTATGAAGTACTTCAATCTGCCTGACTTGGGAGAAGGGTTACCCGAGGCAGAAATTGTGGAATGGCATGTGCAGCCGGGCGATCAGGTGGACGTCGACCAACTGCTGGTTTCCGTAGAAACGGCCAAGGCGGTGGTTGAGGTGCCGTCACCGGTCGCCGGAACCATTCTGGCCCTGTTTGGGAAAGCCGGGGACGTCATTAACACAGGCGAACCCCTCGTCGAATTCGCTCAGGGCGATGCGGCAAACGCAAAGCCGGCAGCACCAGCAGAGAGCGACGTGCCGTCTTCCTCGGCATCTGCATCAACATCCGCCTCGCCCACCGAAAAAGCGGAACGCTCAGACGAAGGAACAGTCGTCGGGAAATTGGAAACGGCGGCGAAAACCTCCGCTTCCGACCCTTTTATCATCGGTGCAGCCCCCTCCAGCCGGGATGCACGCCATGGTCTGGCCACCCCGGCGATTCGTGCCCTGGCCCAGCGTTTGGAAGTCGACCTGGAGACCGTAACCGGCAGCGGCCCACAGGGACACATCACCGCTCAGGATCTGGAGCGGGCTCACACCGATAAGTCCCGACATGGCGAACCTGAGATGTTGCGTGGCGTACGTCGCACGATGGCAAAAATCATGTCGCTGTCTCACGCGGAAGTGGTCCCGGTCACCATCGTGGACGATGTGGATATCGAGCATTGGCCTGCCAATATAGACATCACCATCGTGCTCGTTCGGGCCATTGCTCAGGCAGCCCGCAAAGAGCCCGCGATGAACGGCTGGTTTTACGGAGACACCCTGAGCCGACGCCTGCGTCAGCAAGTCGATATCGGGATCGCAGTGGATACGGAAGAAGGTCTGTTTGTACCCGTGCTGAGAAATGTGGGCGAACGGGCACCGGAAGATTTGCGGGCAGGGTTGAATGCCCTGCGCGAAGACGTACTGAACCGCTCAATTCCGCCAGCCGAGATGCAGGGTGCGACGATCACCCTCTCCAACTACGGCACCATTGCAGGCCGGTACGCCAACCCGATTGTCGTTCCCCCGCAAATTGCGATTGTCGGCGCAGGCGCTATCCGCAAAGAGGTCGTCGCCAATGACGGTGGCATCGCGGTGCACCGGGTATTACCGCTTTCGCTGACCTTCGATCATCGGGCAGCAACCGGCGGCGAAGCGGCGCGCTTTCTGAAGGCACTGATGGCCGCACTTTCCAGCGATCAACAGGACAAAAACTGAACATCGCGTCGCTAGCTATGGCGTGACGAAGTCCGCAAATCAAATCACATCATCGATTTGTTCATGCGTCACGCCTTTTCACTTCCTATAATCCGCCTCAAATTCACTGAAGGAAACCACAGTACAGGCACCATAACAATAAAAAAGTCCTAAGGAACGGGATTCACAATCAAACACAAGGAACGTACCTCCCATGCGACACACTGGCTTGGTGTGCCTGGTTGCGGCCTTTACAGCCGCCCACGTGCACGCGGAAATCACCCCGCTTAACGAAAACGAATTGCGCGCCTCGACGGGTCAGGCGGGCATTACCATTGAAGTTCAGGCAGATCTGTCGGATGAAAACATTCAATGGCATGACACGGGCACACTACTGCTGACTGGTGCAGCGATTGAGTCCGGCAATCCCGGGTTGGCTTCCAGTATGGATCTGTCCTTCAACAACACGGACTTTACCCAGCTGATCCCCCAATTCAATCACAGCACGGGAACGCAGTTCAGCAGCCAATATAACCATGATTCTCAACTGATGTTTAACGGGGACATCTCGCTGGGCGAGCAAGCGCTCACATCAAATCAGTACATGAGCTTCGGGCCGCGGGTCAGCAAAGTGGGCATGACACCCGGCCAGACAAATCTGGAAAATGATAACTTTGGTTTATATGCTGCTTCGGGCGCAGCGATCTTCATGTCCGACTTCAATATGGATGTCGTGGGCATCGGCGATTTGCTGGTGGATGACACCACAGACTCCGTCTTTCTGGAAGCATATTTTACTGCTCAGAATCAGTCACTTGAGTCCGAGTCCATCGCGATCACGCGTGATCTCTATATTCACAACAGTCGCGGCAACCACACGCTGTTCCGCGGCGGCACCTCCCTGGCATCCATGCAGCTGGCACTGAGAATGGACACCAACAGCGACGGGCAAAGTGTGGTCGCCATGGACATTCAATCGTTCAATGCCGACATTGACCTGACAAACGTCGCCTTCGGAGGCGGCAATGTCATTGGCAGCCTCTACCTCACCGATGTTCATGGAACGTCCAACGTATTGGTGTATGGTCACTGAACACGGACAAGCACTGGCCGGATCATTCAGTCTCCGTTAATATTGCCTGTCATAGCCTGATACTTACCACACAACCAATGAGGCACCTATGACAGGCAAGCACCGATTCACAACAGCACTCAAGGCACCTACCGATAGATCGCGTTTGTCACGCACACTGAGTGTGTTGCTGTTATCACTGATCGGCCTGACACCGACCACTCAGGCCAGTGAACAGACCTGTAAATCAACCGATGAAATCGCCTCACACATCAAGCCCTATGAGACCAACTATGCGGCGACGTTTCGTGGGGTTACCATTGATAATCGACGGGTTCTCACTGTGGAGCCCGATAAAACCTATCGAGTGTCAGGTGAAATGTCGATCCTGTTTGTGGGCATCCGTGAATACAGCCGGTTCCGCATAAAGGACGCTCAAAGCATCGAGCCCTTCGAATATCTCTACGAGCGCGACGGGCTCAGCGACAGCAAAGACTTCCACATCGCGTTCGACTGGAAGGCAATGCAGGCAAAAAGCCTGTACAAAGGTGATGACTGGACGCAAACCCTGGAGCCCGGCTCGCAAGATATGCTGTCGCAGCAAATGCAGTTTCGGTTGGATCTCTTGTGCAATCCTACCCTGAAGACCACGTACGAATATCCCATTACCAAGAAAAAAAGTGAAAAACGTTACCGGTACGCACCGGAAGGTGAAGAAGTGCTGGACACGCCACTGGGCAAACTCAACACCATCAAATTTCGCAAACTGGAAGATAAACCCGGGCGGGAAACGACGGTTTGGCTGGCGAAAGACTGGGATTATTTGATTGCCAAACTGGTGTACAGGGAAAAAGACGGTGCAACTCAGAGTGTCGCCATCAAAGAAGGCACACTGAATGGCACCGTCATCACCGGGCTGAACAACCCTGTTCAGCCTTGAGACACCCTGCGAAAGCGAATTGCCGCACGGATGCTTAGTCGTTACTGCCAAACTGATACTGTTTGTACTCAACGGCAGTCAGGTCCCGCTTCGAGTCATCGTCGTGATGCTCCATCGAGCCTTCTGCACCCGCTGCCGTGGGCTCCAGCGACATTCGATAAGCGGCTAACTGTTCTGCAGTGACTGTCCACTGCTCCGCTTCTGCCCTTTGATTGGCCAGGCTTCCATCACTATCGGCGGCACTAGCCAAGCCTGCAGAGGCCGCTAACAGCGCTCCGCCCGCGATTGCTGCGATCGTTTTCATGTTCATGACCTTTACCTCTCAACGCTTTATGTTTTGTTGTCGATCACAGAAGTAAGACTGAATCCCCGACAAAAAGTTTGCTTTTTTTTGATTACTTTTTGTTCACCACAATGTATGAAACTTTTCCTGAATAAGCGGGGTCTAATATTTGCTGGTCTCTGGATATAGCTTTATTCCCACTTTTTTTGGCAAATTCGCCACTTCTCTTCCTTCCAATCTGCGCACATACTGGTCATCAACTCGTAACAGAACGACGAAAAACAACTACAAACACAACCAAACGGGACGCACCTATGCCTCACCTGATTAATCCAGCGGATCTGGACTTTTTGCTCTACACGGTGTTGGACGCTGAGTCACTGACCCAATATCCTCGTTACCAGGACCATGACCGCACCACGTTTGATGCGATCCTGGACACCAGCCACAAACTCGCAGAACAGTGCTTTTTGCCGCATAACGCCAAAGCAGACCAGCAAGAGCCAACATTTGACGGCACCTCTGTCACCACCCTGCCGGAGGTCAAGGAAGCCTGGCACCACTATGCGGAAACCGGTCTGCTGAGCGCGCGCCTGGACTACGACGACGGTGGTATGCAACTGCCTTCGCTCGTCCACATGGCCTGCTCAATCGCACTGGTATCCGCTAATCCGTCAACAATGGCCTACCCGTTCCTGACTTCCGCGGCCGCCAATGTGATTCACACGTTTGGCGATGCACACCAGCGAGCCACCTACCTGCCCGGAATGTTTGATGGACGCTATGCCGGCACCATGGCCCTGACCGAACCCAATGTCGGCTCAAGCCTGGGCGACTTAACAACGAAAGCCGTCCCGCAGGACGACGGTACATTCCTGATCAAAGGGCAAAAAATGTTTATCTCGGGCGGCGACCAGGAGTTTACCGACAACATCATTCATTTGGTGCTGGCGAGGGTGGAAGGTGCACCACCAGGTGTGAAGGGCATCTCACTGTTCATCGTACCCAAGTATCTGATTGGCGCGGACGGCACACGGGGAGCACGAAATGACGTTCAGCTGGCCGGGCTGCTTCATAAAATGGGTTATCGAGGCACGACGTCAACCGTATTGAGTTTTGGCGAACAGGATCAATGCCGGGGCTTCCTGTTGGGCGAGGCCAACAAAGGGCTCAGCTACATGTTCAAGATGATGAATGAAGCACGCATTGGCGTTGGGATGGGCAGTGCGGCCATTGGCTATCGGGGCTATCTGGCGTCGCTGGAGTATGCACGCAATCGCCCACAGGGCCGCCCGCTTCAGGAAAAAGACCCGTCCAGCGCTCCCATCAACATCATCGAGCACACGGATGTCAAACGCATGCTGTTAACCCAGAAGGCCTGGGTGGAAGGCTCACTTGCGCTGTGTCTGTATGCAGCAAAGCTGGTGGATGATCAGGAAGCCGGCCAGTCTGACGACGCCGCGGAGCTCCTGGATTTGCTCACGCCCATCGTAAAATCCTTCCCTGCATGGTACGGCCCCAAGGCCAATGACCTCGCTATTCAGGTATTGGCGGGTGCTGGCTATACTCGGGAATACCCGGTGGAGCAGTGCTATCGCGACAATCGCCTCAACCCCATCCACGAAGGCACACACGGCATTCAATCCCTGGACCTGTTGGGCAGAAAACTGTGGCAAAAACACAGCAAAGGCTTGCAACTTTTACTGCTACGCGTCCAGGCAACACTCAAGGCTGCCCAAGCTGAAACTGCACTCACGGCATGGGTTAAACACTACGACGGTTTTCTGCAAATATTTCAGAGTACCGTCGCCACGCTGGGTCCTGTCCTACAGTCCGGACGTGCTGAATTAGGGCTGGCGAACAGCGCGCTCTTTCTCGACATGATGGGTAAGATGGTGGTTGCCTGGCTTTGGCTGGATATGGCCACCCATGCTTCGCGGGCACTTAAACACACTACCACTACCGAACAGGCGGATTTTTATCGAGGAAAACTTCAGGCAGCGCAATTTTTTCTCTATTGGGAGTTACCGGAAGTTCGCCATCAGGCAGACTTGCTCTGCCGACTGGATGATACCTGCCTGAACATGGCTCCCGAGTGGTTCTGAAACCAGTTCCAACCCGGACATAGCCTTCACAAACAGACAAACCGCCCCCACCCCATTCACTCACACTACTTGAGCTTGAAGGGGCGGGGCACATCGGTACGCAGGGTTTTTATTGCTGCTCAAGGGGTACGAGTTTCAGCTCTACCCGACGATTTTTCTCACGTCCTTCCTTCGTGGCATTATCGGCGATTGGGTAATCCGGCCCCATCCCGGTCGCGTAGATACGAACCGCGCGCACGCCTTGAGTTTCCAAAAAGGCTTTAACACTGTTGGCCCGCTCTGCACTGAGCCGCATGTTAATCTCTCTGCCGCCCGTGGAGTCCGTGTGCCCGGTAACCTGCACAGCGGTTTGATCAAACTCTTTCAACACCAACCCTACAGACTCCAAAACCGCAAAGAAATTCGCTTTTATGGCGGACTTACCGGTGTCAAAGGTGATATTACCCGGCATCACGAGAATGATCTCATCACCTTGGCGAATCACGCGCACACCGGTGCCTTCCAGCTTGTGGCGCAGCTCGGACTCTTGCTTATCCATGTAATAGCCAATCCCCCCGCCCAGCGCTCCACCGGCAGCCGCGCCAATCAGCGCGCCTTTCTTGCGATCTTTACGACTGGACGTTGCCGCCCCGACCGCCGCACCGGCTATGGCACCAATCACCGCCCCCGTGGTTGCATTGGCCGTTTTCTTCTCACCGGTGTAGGGGTCATAGGTTTGACACCCTGCCGAAAAAGCGACCGCGCCAGCAAGCGTCAAAACCTTTATGCTGTTTTTCATAGGAATTCCTTGTGTTTCACTGTTGAAATGCACCCACGTTAACCATTTGTAGCTGAATACAAACTGAATAACCCGTTTTCAGTTATTGTCGTGTTGCTGTAGCACCTGCTGAATGATCCGAAGCATTTTGGCTCGAATCTCGGCACCTTCGTTCACGAGGTGATGCTCAGCTCCCGGCAAATAGTGCACGTGGGTTTGATGAAATTTATCATGGAGAACGACCAGGTTATGACGCCAGTCTACCGTACCATCCGAGTCCCCCTGGATGATGGTGATATCCATATCCACCGGTGGCGCGGATTCAACCCGGGGTACCCAGCGCTTGAGCGACGTTACCCAATCGACCGACAGGGTTTTGCTCTGCAGCGGGTCGATGTTCTTCAGGAACCGGATAAATCGATTATCACTGGAGTTTTTTCGCAGTGCACGCCGCCAGGTGGAAAAGAAGGGTTTTAACAGCATGTGCGTGACGAGTGCGCTCTTCCACCCGACGGGGCGGACCAGTGGCGCCAGCATGATCACTCGGGAGAATACGCCCGTTTCTCTCGTGTGTCGCAGAGACAGGTAGTAGTCCGTGAGCACGGCAGCGCCCGTACTTTGACCGATAGCATGCAATGGCAATGTTATCTGGCCTTTCATTCGATTCAAACAGGTGTTCAGTACCGACTGATAGTGCGCAAAGCTCTTAATTGCCGCCGCATCGCCGGAAGACAATCCGTGTCCCGGCAAATCATAGGAGACCACGGCGTAATTGTTTTCAAGTAAAAACCGGATCAAATGGCGGTACAGTCCGACATGATCAAAGTAACCATGCAAAACGAGTACGGTGCCTCGTGGTTTCTCCGGCTGAAAAGCCTGCATGACAATTCGAAACCCAAGACAATCAAAGTAGCCCATTTGCTGCCGGACACCGGGAAGCGTCCGAAAAAAATCGATATCGTAAAAGTAGCAGTATTCCCTTTCTTTTGGGCCCAGAGGAGTCACCTGCTCGAAAGAGAACGGGTGCAATGAGTCAACGATGTCCTGCTTGTTCCACTGTCGAAAACTTGTCATGGCTGCACTTTCGGTTGTTCGTACACACCGCGATCCATATCATTCAGAATCTTCGCCCATTCACCCGTTTTTCGCATGTCTGCCAATCCCCGATTGAAAATCGCCAGCCGCTCGACACTCAACGGGTTGTTTCTCGGAAAAATCAGGTGCAGTGGCTGTTCATGCAACGGTGTCGGGTGATGGACAAGCTGATCCTGGAACTCTGGTGGAAATAGCCGTCGAATCATCGAGTACCCAACCGCTCGATCCTGCGGAAACAAATTGATGCGCCCTTTCATCAGCACCGTGAAATTACTTTCGTCTTTCGCCACGCGCTGCACACGGATCAATCCGGCTGACTCATACTTTTCAAATTCTTCACCGTAGAAATATCCCAGCGTCGCACCAACATACAATCCTTTGATGTCTGCGATGGTTTTCCAGTCAAAAGGGTAATCCTTTCGATGGAAAAACACCATTTGCCCGCTCATGATCGGGTCACTGCAATAAAACAGTTTCAGTCGATCCGGAGAGCAGTAATACGGCATCGTGGCATCCCACACACCATCCTGTACCAGCTGATAGCCCCGGGGCCAGGGGAAATAGCCGTATTCCACCTGGATACCCTGGCGCTGATAGATCAACTCAATGATATGCCCGATAGCGCCCTCATGGGGATAGGCATTAGACACATACGGCACCCACTCTCCGGTGGCCACCCTCAGGGGTGTCGAGCGAGCAGTGACCGGTGCCTCCTCCGCCTGACTCACAGAATTCACAGAAAGCAGCATCAGTGCGATGAATGGGGCCAGCCACCGCAGCGATAAAGGAGAGTCATTGACCACTAGAAAAAGCTTCCATCAATAGGTGAGGATGCGCTGGCATAGAGCTTTCGAGGCATTCTGCCGGCGAGATAGGCTGCACGACCGCTTTCAATTCCTAGTTTCATGGCATGAGCCATCAGCACAGGCTGCCTGGCCGCCGCAATGGCCGTATTCATCAGCACGCCATCACACCCCATTTCCATCGCGATGGTCGCATCGGATGCCGTCCCGACACCCGCATCCACCAGTATGGGCACTTTGGCATTCTCCAGAATCATTTTAATGTTATAGGGGTTGCGTATACCCAGCCCGGAACCGATGGGCGCACCCAGAGGCATCACAGCGACACAGCCCATGTCTTCCAACCGGGCGGCAATCAGGGGGTCATCATTGGTATACACCATCACTTTGAAACCATCCCGAATCAACTCTTCCGCGGCCACAAGCGTTTCTGTGACATTGGGGTACAATGTTTTCTGATCGCCGAGTACTTCCAGTTTGACCAGGTCATGCCCGTCGAGCAGCTCTCTCGCCAGACGGCAGGTACGCACGGCATCCTCAGCGCTGTAACAACCAGCGGTGTTGGGCAGCAGCGTGTACTTGTCCGGTGAAATTACATCGAGCAGGTTCGGCTCATCCGGATTCTGTCCAATATTGGTTCGACGCACTGCGACAGTGACAATTTCAGCACCACTCGCTTCAATAGCCGCTGCGGTTTCTTCCAGGTCCTTATATTTTCCGGTACCCACAAGTAATCGGGATTGATAAGTCACTCCAGCAATTTCCAGAGGTGTATCCCAGTTTTTTTCCATGTCGTTCTCTCACATTTTCTCGTTGGGTTAGCAGGATCAGCGATCTGCTGGCGGGTCAGCCACCACCAATGGCGTGCACGATTTCAAGGCGATCTCCCGCGTTCAAGATGGTCTGGGCATGTGCTCCCTTTGGCACAATTTCCAGATTACGCTCCACGGCCAGCCGTTTATTCGCCAGCCCCATCTGCTCAATCAGCTCCGCCACCGTCAGGGCGGATTGCACCTGCATGGCCTTGCCGTTTACGGAAATTTCCACAGTTACCACTCACTTTTTCGTTTCATTGAACACCACGGCAAACGCAGCCAGTAACCACCCGAGGATGAAACAACTGCCACCCCAGGGAGGGAGTTTACCCAGAAGCGCTGGCGGGCTACTCACCAGCAATTTCATATAGATCGCGCCACAGAAAAGCACCAGTCCGGTCAGCAAGGATAGTGAAACCAGCCGGATCAACTCGGGCTTGCGGTTCACTGGCAGTACCGTCCAGAAGAGTAGCCCCAGAGAATGAAAAAAGTGCTGCTGATTTGCGGCACGCCATGCGGCCTGTCTGGCTTCATCAGACAACAGGTGATTGCCAATCGCCGCGAAGGCAACCGCCGCACTCATGGACACACAACCGAGAACCACCATGCTGCGATCCCAGCGGGTCAGCTCTCGTCCCGCGCCTGCATGGTGATCACCTGTTAACATAATGAACTCACCCCTTCAGCGCAAGGCCAAATTCATCGCACTCGGTCGTAAACACCTCGCCGGTGTCCAGGTTGCGCAGGGTCAGACATCCCCCCCAGATACAACCGGTATCGAGCGCGACGTAACGTTCCGAGCCGGACTTGCCCATGAGCGCAGCCCAATGACCAAAGATGATCTGTGTCGCCTCTTTCCGGTCATAGAGATACCAGGGTTTGAAGCCTTTGGGTGCGCTTTCAGGTTCTTTCTTGGTTTCCAGTTCCAATGCGCCCGTCTTGCTGATGAAGCGCATTCGCGTCAGGTAATTGGTGATGACGCGCAACCGTGTCATATCCTGAAGTTTTCCGGACCAGGACGCAGGTTTGTTCCCATACATGGCAGCGAAAAATGCCATTCGCCGCACGGAGTCTTTGAGGCAGTTCTGCACTTCCTCGGCACGTGCCCTGGCCTTTTCCACGGACCAGATATGGGGTAATCCGGCATGGACCAGCACCCGGTCATGCACAGGATCATGATGCATCAATGGCTGATTCACCAGCCAGTCCATTAATTCATCACGGTCAGGGGCTTCCAGAATATCCTGCAGCGTGTCCTTCCGCTTCGCTGCCTGATTGCCGTACACCACAGCCAATAAATGCAGGTCGTGATTCCCGAGCACGGTCACCGCGTGTGCACCCAGAGATCTGACAAACCGCAGACAGTCCAAAGACTGCGGGCCACGGTTCACCAAATCCCCCGTGAGCCAGAGCTGGTCCTGCCCGGGATCGAATTGTACCTTGTCCAATAGTCTCTTAAGCGGGTCCAAACATCCTTGGAGATCCCCAACTGCATAGGTCGCCATGCACGTTTCCTTATTCCTGTGTCAGCTCATGAAACCAGTCGGCAACGCGCACATAATCAGCGAGAGCCAAGGTTTCCGGTCGAGTGGAGGGATCGATTGCCAATGCTTTTAACTGCGTTTCATCTGCAAATTCAGCGAGTGCATTGCGCACGGTTTTCCGGCGCATGTTAAACGCGGTTCGCACCACGCGCTCCAGCAGTTTCACGGATTGTGCTGTTACCGGTTTCTCTGCATATGGCTCTAACCGAACAATGGCGGAATCCACCTTGGGTCGTGGGGTAAAGGCACTCGGAGGCACAGTAAACAGCGGTGTCACCCGACAATGGTACTGCACCATGATGCTCAAACGGCCATACGCCTTTTCACCCGGGCCGGCTGCCATTCGGTCAACCACTTCTTTCTGCAGCATAAAGTGCATGTCCGACACTTTCGGCGCAAATTCCAGCAGGTGAAAAATCAGTGGTGTGGAAATGTTGTAGGGTAGATTACCGATCAAGCGCAACTTCTGCCCTTCAGGCACCAATGAATCAAACGGGAATTTCAGTGCGTCGCCTTCGTGAATATGGAAATCGGGATAGTTAAAAAACTTGGTTCGAAGAATCGGAATCAGGTCCTTGTCCAGCTCGACGACGTTCAGCTGGCCACCTCCGTGAACGAGCAGTTCTTCGGTCAGTGCGCCCATGCCCGGGCCTATCTCCACCAATAACTGACCAGGTTCCGGCCGAATGTGCCGGATGATGTTGTTGATCACCATCGTATCATTCAGAAAGTTCTGACCAAATCGCTTTCTTGCACGGTGGCCCGCCTGCGGTGCTTTGCTCATATCAGTGTACCTTTGCTCGGGCCATTTCCGACGCTGTTTGAATGGCATATTCCAGACTGCCGGTGCTGGCCTCCAACGTACCCGCCAGATCAAATGCTGTCCCGTGATCCACGGAGGTTCGAATGAACGGCAAACCCAGTGTGATATTGGCAGCCTGGCCAAAGCCTTTGTACTTGAGCACGGGCAGCCCCTGGTCATGATACATCGCCAACACGGCGTCTGCTTTCGATAGCCAGTGTTCCGTGAACAGCGTGTCTGCCGGAAGTGGCCCGATGATGTCGGCTGAATGGGCAGCAAAGTACTCAATCACCGGTCCAATAACATCCAACTCTTCGGACCCCATATGTCCACCCTCGCCGGCATGTGGATTCAAACCGGCAACGAGGATGCGAGGGTGCGCGATACCAAACTGTTGTTGTAAGTCTTTGATGAGAATTCCCAGCACCTGGGTCAAACGTTTGTGCGTGATCAGCGCTGGTACGTCCTTCAATGGCACATGGGTTGTCGCCAGAGCCACCCGCAGCTCCTCCGTTGCCAGCATCATCACCACACGCGGTACGCCCGCCAACATCTGCAGAAATTCGGTATGCCCGGTGAAGGCCACCCCGGCATCATTGATCACGCCCTTGTGTACCGGCCCGGTAACCATCGCTGCAAACTCTTCACGCATACAGCCCACGACCGCTCGACGGAGCGAATCCAACACATACTGTGCATTACCACTCTGCGCTTTGCCGGGTGAAACCAGGTGGTGCATCGCTATGGGCAGCACCGTGACGACTCCTTCACCGAAGGTGATGGGCGAGCGGTCGTCGGTGTATAGCTCCACCTGTAAAGGTAATCCGGTCTCCTTCGCGCGCGTTTCCAGCAGCGAAGGATCACAGATGAGCACGATATCGTCTCGCAAAGCGCTCTGCGCCAATTGAATGCAGAGCTCCGGCCCGATGCCGGCAGGCTCGCCCGGGGTAATGGCAATTATCCGGGAAGGTGACGGAGCCTCACTCATGCCTCTTTCACTTCAACATAAGCTTCTTCACGTATTTCTCGCAGCCACTTTTGCAACTCCAGCTCATACTCTTTACGCTGAAGAATCTCACGGGCTTTCCGGGCCTGAATCTGCTCCCCAATATCTTCCTCGCGCGTTTCCTGCACCTGTAGGATATGCCAGCCAAACTGGGTTTGAAATGGCTCGGATATCGCGCCGGGCGCACTGCTCACCATCATGGCCTCGAAAGGAGGCACCATGTCGCCGGGGCTGACCCAACCCAAGTCACCGCCCTCTGCGCCGGTAATGGCATCATCGGACTCCTCTTTGGCGATGACGGCGAAGTCCTCACCCCCCTGAATCCGCGCATGAATACCCTGCAGTTTTCGCTGTGCTTCCTCCAGCGAACGCAGTTCACTGGGTTTCACGAGTATATGTCGGGTTTTGTACTGCGTGACCAGCTGCGTTTTACCGCCCTTTTTGTCAAGCACTGTCACCAGGTGATAGCCACTGCCGGTTTCAATCGGGTCACTGACTTCTTTCACCCCCAGTGTCGGCACGATCTCCGCAGCGAGGCTTGGTAAATCGGAGTCCTTCCGCCAGCCAATCACGCCGCCTTCCAAGGCATTACGCCCATCGGAGCGGGCCACAGCCAGTTGACGGAAGTCCGCGCCGCCACGAATCGCCTGTAAAACCTCTTCAACCTCTTTCTTTTTCTCCGCACGTTGAGCAGGCGTTGCTCCACTCGGAAACGCTATGAGAATGTGCCCCAAGAGGTACTCTGCGGACGTTGACTTTCTACCGGCCGCAGAAACCAGAAAACTTTTTACTTCGTTTTCAGTGACACGCACCCGATTACTCACCATACGCTGCTGAAGACGACCCGTGAGCATTTCTGTTCGAATCTGCTCCCGGGCTTCCGGCAACGTTACGCCTTCCGATTTCAGGGCCTCCGCAAATTGATCCAGCGAGAACCCATTGCGCGCAGCAATGTTGCTCATGGTTTCGGTCAATTCATTGTCCGTGATTCTCAGGCCGACTTTTTCCGCCATCTGCACTTGAATCTGCTCCAGCACCAACTGATCCAGTACCCGCTGACGAATAATGTCTGGCGGAGGCAGCGGCGTGTTCTGTGCGTTGAGGCGCGAGACAATAGACTGGGTACGACTACTCAGCTCCGATTGCAGGACGACACCATCTTCAACCACGGCCACGACTTTATCCAACACCGATTTGGCGTTTGCCGGGCTGCTGCTCAACACCCATGCGATGACGGTAGCCCCCAATACTGCGCGCCGTTTTACCCATTCCCACTTCATACGAATAAATTGTCTCCTGTTGCCAGCCAATCGCCCCGGTGAGCGACTCGCCAATCTTTTCTGTTTCTGTATTTGTTTCAGCGATAGTCCAGGCGCGCACTCAGCGATGCGCAGCCTGGCGTTTTTCAAATCCTTCAATGGCGTCTTCAATACGTCCAAAGGCACCGGTATCCACGCCGGCAATCCCGGTCAGCTCGACCCGAATCATGAACCGGTGGTCCACCGTTTCATCATCTTTGAGATAACTGTTGGAAAGAAATTGCAGCTTGTAGCAGCAGCTTTCATATTCCACCCCCAGAACCGACCCAATGGTACGACGATCCTGCAACTCGTACAACCAGCGTCCCAGGAAGGTAATCTGGTTGGTGACCGGTAACACGGTTGAGATGTCCGTCTGCTCCAGTTTGCCGGTGATGTAGCGATGGCTGAGATTAAAAATGGAGTCGTAATCTTCCGAGTGGAGCGACAAATTAAAGGCTCCTTCCCGGGTTTCTCGGGAGCGGGCATCCCACAACCCATTGAACTCGAGGTCCAGCCAGGACCATGGGCTGAGCTGCACTTCGCCGGCCAACGGTGAGTCACTGCGAGTCAATGTTTCATCGCCCACGTGCAGACCCACTTCCCGATCATCAAAGTGGTACACCTGCCCGATGCTGAATCGCGCACGTTCCTCACCGGTGTCGGATTCGCGCAGACTGGTCGACACCGCCAGTGTCAGACGATGATTGTCAGCAATGCGATCCTGCCCGGAAAATCGATTGGTATCAAACAACTGACTGTAATTGAACGGTTGCAACGTGGTATCAAAAACGGGAATGTCATCCTGATTCTTTGAGGGCGTGACCACATAAAACAGGCGGGGCTCCAAAGACTGGCGCCAGGCCTGCCCGCCCCAGAGCCAGGCACTGTCCAGGGAGAATCCCGAGTCGAGAGAAACGATGGGCAGCGTTCGACTCAGGTGCTCACTGCTGGTTTCCGGCTGGTCGTTCAGGTAATAATCCGTGTGGTGCAGCTGAATCGTCGGCGTCAGATACGCACCAGCCGCGTGCCATTGATACGCGAGGGACGGATTGAGCGTCAGGCGATGACCGTTAGCCCTGTCCAGATCAGTCAATGAGGTATTGTCCCGGTAAAAAAAAGCGTAGCCGGCGTCGAGCCCGTAATCCCACTCCTCCCACTGATCCACCCCCGAGAAGGTCAGCTCAGGTAATCTTGCATAGGGCTTCTCGCTCTCCAGAACATCCTCATCAATGGTCTGATACGCATGCAATAAACCCTGGACCTGATAGCGGTCTGTGGTGTAGCTCACTTGCCAGCGCTTCTGAAGATGACTTTCTTCGTTGATGCTCAAAGAACGATTGAGGTCACTGAGGTAATCGGAGTCACTGACCGCATTGATGTCCATCAACGACGCCAGCACCCCCTCGGTGCGCTGAAACACGCCACGATAGTACTGATTATCCACGCCAAACGCCCACCGCTGTCTCTTCTCACCCGGGTGGTCGGAAGCAAATTGATCATCTTCGGGCAAATACCCCAAATCGACCTGGGAAAGACCCAGGTCGCCCAGGTGACGGAACTCCCACTCGGTTAACAAGCCGCGGCCGTGGATATAGCTCGGCGTGATGGTGGCATCATAGTTAGGCGCGATATTCCAATAGAAGGGGGTACTGATAAAAGCGCCCCTGCCCGTGTTTGAACTGCCAAATGCCGGATACAAAAATCCGGTCTTTCGGCGATCATCAATCGGAAAGGTGATATAGGGAAAATACGCCACCGGAATATCCTGAACACGCAGCACGGCGTGGGTAGCGCTGCCAAATCCTTCGTCACGATCCAGTTCAATCTTGCTGGCACCGACGTTCCAGTGCGTCACACCGGGTGGGCAGGTGGTAAATGAGCCATCATACACCGTGGTCAGAATCCCTTTTTCGGGCCCGTCCGGCCGGTCAAACAAGTCGAATTCTTCCGTCATCAGCCCATCACGATCACCTTTTCTGCGACTGAAGATCTGGCTCGCATCCCCTCGCAGACGGCTTTCGTACAGAACATAGGACGCATCATCCAGTGAGAACTCGTTACTGGTGATGAGATAATCTGCCTTGGATCCCGTAATCACGAATTCCGGCCCGCGAAAAACCACCTGACCTTCCAGATGCGCGAACTCTTCGACTTTGTCGAACATCGCCCAATCGCTGGTCAACAGGAAGTTCGCATGACGTATTTCCACATCCCCCACCAGTCGTGCGACGGTCTGAAAATCGCCTTCACTGGTGTCCGCCGACACATAAATTGCGCCGGGATTTTCGATCATCAGTGGGGGGGATTGAGACATATAGTCGGGGGCGACGTAATATCCACCACAGAAGTTCTGCCCCAGTCGATCCGCTCTGAGGCGAAAAATAGCATCTCCTGGATTGAGGAGCTGCTGGTTGTCAGGCGCATCCCCGTGGCGGGGCACCCAGTCCAGCTCGTAGGCACGCGGCGTCTGGCCCACCTTTGTTGTATTCGTTGAGCAGGCGGTACAGGCGGACAAATCGAAAAGTGGCGACTCCGCCAGAGCTAACGCGGGCATCACCAGCCCGAGGCTCAGCCAACGATACCCCACAGACATTCGCGCTACGCGCTGAAGCACAGAGACAATCGGGTGCATAGGAAATCTGGTTATACCACACCGGTTAGAGGTTGTAAGGAAGTGGTTGCAGATAATAAACGGAAGTTGCATCAGTCACAAATTTAATGCACTCTTCGGCAACAATCTTTCTGCCCCATTTGGACCACGCACATTCGGACGCTCTCCATGGACAGCCGTTATCAACAACTGGAAGCCTGGCTCACCCAGACGGTGCCCAGCCAGCCCCAAAAAAAGAAAAACGCCAAGATCACCATTACCCCAGTGTCGGGGGACGCCAGTTTTCGGCGCTACTACCGGATCACACAAGGTGCCAGGCACTGGATTGCGATGGACGCCCCGCCTGAGAAAGAAGACTGCACGCCCTATTTGGCGATTGCCCGTTTCTGGCGCGACAAAGGCATCAATGTACCGGAAATTATTGCAGAAGACCTCACTCAGGGTTTTTTGTTGATCAGTGATTTTGGTGACGATCTGCTCTTATCACACATCAATCGCTCAGAGTGCGACGCTGATCGTGCGGATGCACTGTATCGTGCCTGTATGGATGATTTGATCAAGCTGCAATTGAGCATGCAGCAGGGATCCACCCTGCTTTTGCCAGACTATGATGCGGCATTACTCCATCGGGAAATGGCCTTGTTCAGTGACTGGCTGTGTGACCGCAAACTCCGCGCGCACCTGTCACCGGAAAGCCGGCTACTGTTGCTGTCCACCTTTCAGCAGCTTGCCAAAGGCGCGCTTCAACAACCCCGGGTGCCAGTGCATCGTGATTATCACAGCCGGAACATCATGGTCGTGGGCAAGGAGGAAGTGACATTGGGGCACCTGGACTTTCAGGATGCCGTCATGGGCCCCATTACTTACGACCTCGTGTCGCTGCTGCGTGACTGCTACATACAATGGCCCGCAGAGCAGGTGCAACAATGGCTGACCTATTACTACGAGCAAGCCACCGAACGAGGTTTGCTTGCCACAGACATGACCACATTTACGCGCTGGTTTGACTGGATGGGCATGCAACGCCATTTGAAAGCGGCTGGCATCTTTGCTCGCCTGTCTTTGCGCGACGGCAAGCACGGCTACCTGGCCGACATTCCACGCACCGTGGGGTATATCCTCGAAGTTGCCAGCCGGTATCCTGAACTTTCGGCCTTTCATGACTGGCTTATTCAGCAAATCAAACCGCTTCTGGCTGAGCGACTTACGCCAGCACCCCGAGCGTGCGTCGCCGGATGAAGGCCATGATCCTGGCGGCAGGACTGGGGGAGCGCATGCGTCCCCTCACGGACACGACGCCCAAGCCACTCCTCACGGCGGGCCCCAAAATGTTGATCGAGTATCATCTGGAGAAGCTCGCGGCTGCCGGCTTTCAACAGATCGTGATCAACGTCTCCTGGCTGGCGCACCAAATCACCGATACGCTGGGCACCGGTGCGCGCTGGAACCTGCACATTGACTACTCGCACGAGGAAACGCCATTGGAAACGGCGGGTGGTATACGCAAAGCGCTGAAAAAACTGCTGAGTGACGGTGAGAAACAGTTTGCGGTGGTCAACGGGGATGTCTGGTCGACCCTGGACTATCAATATCTTCGCCGGGACATGGGTGACGCCTATGCGCATCTGTTTCTCGCCCCCAACCCACCGCACCACGTCACGGGTGACTTCACACTCAACCCCAAAACCGGCACCGTCGGCCTGCCCGCACCCGGCACCCAGACCCGCACGTTCAGTGGCATCAGCATTTTGACGGCTCAGCTGTTTGAATTCGGCGATCCCTCCGAATCCAAGCTGGGCAACCTTTTCAAACAGGCCATGATTCAACACCGCATCACCGGTGAAGCGCTGGCGGGTGAATGGTATGATATCGGCACACCGGAACGGCTGGCACACTTAGACAAGAAGCTAAGCGCCCATTAACCGGAGACACCAGGGAGATAAGGTATGTGGTTGGGTAAAATGTTCGGCAGCACAATGGGATTCTTCACTGGTGGCCCCGTGGGAGCGTTGTTTGGTATGGCCCTGGGCGCCAAGCTCGACGACCATTGGCAGAAAATACTCCACACCCCCTGGGCACCGCACCCAACGGCATTTACCCGGCCTTCTCAACATCAGATGAACGATGCGATTTTCATCAGTCTGGGATACATTGCAAAGAGCAGCGGCACCATCCTAAAAAGCGATATCGCCTACGCAGACAAAGTGATGGACCACCTCACGCTGACGGAAGAAGCCAGACAGCGGGCCCGCGCGGCTTTTCATCTTGGCAAACAAGGGCAGCAGCCTCTGACCAGTGCCCTGAACGACCTTCGACACAGTGCTTTCACGCTCACCCAGCCGATGGGGATTCTCTTGGGCGCGGCACTGGAAACTACCTACCGACACCCGGAACTGACCGTGACCCGCGAACCTGCCTGCCGATTCGTGTGCCGAACCCTCGGTGTCACCGAGCGTCAGTTTGAGCAGCTCAAGGCACACTACCATCAGCAGGGAGCGCCCAGACACACCACCACCGACCTGTCATTGGCCGAGGCCGCCCGCATCCTCGGCATTACCCATCCGGCAGCGCCTGCAGACATCAAGCGGGCATACCGCAGGAAAATGAGCCAGCACCATCCCGACAAACTCATCGCCACGGGGGCGAGCGAAATACATCTGCAACACGCCAAAGAACAATCCCAGCGCATCCAGTCTGCCTACGATCTATTGAAAAGCGCGCGCTGTTGAAAAGTCAACACGCCCTAGTTAACGGGCAACTTTTCGCGCTTTGGTTCCCGGCGCATTTTTTTGCAGCCAACTGGATATCCGGTACGGTAACATCCGGCGCTTTTTCTCAATGGCTGGCCCGGAAAGTGGCATTTGTGCCAAGTGATACCGCTTGACCTTTTGCCCCCGCGCAATCAATCGCCGCTCATACGCCAAATCCCGTTCGGTCAACACGATAGAGTCATAAATATCCAGCAGCGGTGCCGGAAAGCCTTCCAATGCTTCTTCCACCCGCGCGCCCACATCCCCTGAAAATTCCGGCGCGACCCAAATCATCGCGAATCCGCGGGCAGGAATTTTGCCTTTATTGCGCACGAGAAAATCGAGCATGCTGTCGGCCCCATTCCCCACGGCGATAAAGACGATATTTTCGTAGCCGGCCTGCTTAATGTGCTCGAAACTGGCATCCACACGGGAAGCAACCGCCTCACGTAACGGCACTCTCAGTTTCACCGGCGGGGCATCTGTCTGTTGCATTGCTTCCAGCGACACAGGGTCCCCTGCAGTCTTGTCCCCGCTATCGGAAAGATCAATCTGTACAGGCGCTACGCCCCCCTCAGCTGGTGCCGGAGCATCGCCCGCCGGGGCAGGCCCGCCTTCGGCCGGTGCACTGGCTTCGGCACTGATTTCTGAATCGCTTTCTGCACCAGCTTCTGACTCAGGTTCCTCGGTCGCCGCATTCTGCTGTGAATCGCCACCCTCACCCGTTTTACCACTTTCATCGCCCTCCCTCGTGCCATCTTCCGAAGGCGTTGGAAGCCTGTACTCGTCGAATTGCTTTACGGCCAAGGCTCGCTTGGGGGGCAAATCTCGCACGAGATACGGCATGCTCAGACTGAAAGAAAACCACCCAATTTCCGCCAGCCGCTCACTCACTGGCCGGAGCACGTTGGGCCAGTCACCATGCTGATCCACGCCCGGAATCAGCAACGCCGCGCCCTGCGGTGTGCCAGTGCGCTCCTTGCGCTCAAGCAGCAGGAACTGGCTTTCTTCCGCCAGGCTCTCCAGCCAGACCTCCTTGAGTATACGCACCTCACCAGCCAACGCCGTATTGTCTGCATGATCCGGCTGCAAATGGTGACGGGGTAAACCGGCGGCTTTGTTGCGCGCTTCCCACTCCTTCCGGTTGGCTTCTCGTTGCAGGTCTTCCGCCGTGGGTTCTGCAGCGTCTCCCTCTTTTGCCGCAGCGCCTTCTGTTGCGGCGTCGCCGGCGGCCGGTGAGGACGGGTCCCCGGCAGGTGTTGTCGGCTCGACCGGCGCGGAAGCGTCAGCGCTCCCCGGCACTTCTCGTGTTTCCGCGCGCGCCGGCTGCCCTTCTTCTGCCTGCACACCACAAACCAGCATCGCCATACAGACGACCCATACCCGGAAGCAACTACCTTTCATTCATTAATTACCTTTCCCGTCTCGGGGTCAATTTTCGCTGGGCGGTTCTCACTGGACAATAAAACGCCTACACTATGCTCTTTCCAAGCATCCTTACGATGCCACGCAACGCATCCGTTTACTATTTGAGTCTGTTTTACTACTGAATCTGTTTTACTACTGAGAATAGCGTATGTCGAACTTTTTGATTGCTCCATCCATCCTTTCCGCCGATTTTGCCCGCCTCGGCGAAGAAGTCACCCAAGTATTGGCAGCGGGTGCTGACATTGTTCACTTTGATGTGATGGACAACCACTACGTTCCCAATCTGACCATCGGCCCCATGGTCTGCCAGGCACTGCGCAAGCACGGGATTGCCGCCCCGATCGATGTGCACCTGATGGTCAAGCCCGTCGACGACATGATTAAAATGTTTATCGATGCCGGCGCCAGTTACATCACCTTTCACCCGGAGGCTTCTGAGCATATCGACCGATCTCTGCAAATCATTAAGGACGGCGGCTGCAAAGCCGGGCTGGTATTCAACCCTGCCACCCCATTGAGCTACTGTGACTATGTGATGGACAAACTGGACATGATCCTGCTGATGTCGGTAAACCCCGGGTTTGGCGGCCAGAAATTCATTCCCGGTACACTCGACAAACTGAGGGAAGCCCGACAGCGCATCAATGCCAGCGGCAAAGACATCCGGCTTGAGATCGATGGTGGTGTCTCCGCAGCCAATATTCGCGAGATTGCAGAGGCCGGTGCAGACACGTTTGTCGCAGGCTCCGCAATATTCAATACAGATGACTACGCAGCCACCATTGCTACCATGCGGGATGAGCTGGCACTGGCAGGCAAAAAAGCGTGAGCCCGGTGCACTCCGGTTTAGCCAACGCAGACCTGATTCTTTTCGATCTGGACGGCACATTGGTGGACAGCGTACCTGACATCACCAATGCGGTGAACGACATGCTGGAAAATCTGCAGCTTCCGAGCGTCACCCTCGCACAGGTCCGCGACTGGATCGGGAACGGAGCGCGGGTCTTGGTGGAGCGCGCACTCATGCACTCGCTCGATGAGCACATTATCGAAAACGAGAACTATTGTGAGACTGCCTATGCGGCATTCCTGGAAGCGTACCACACGCGAAACGGCGAACACACCGCACTGTATCCCTATGTGACTGAGCTGCTGGACAGCTATGCCCATGTCAAGAAAGCCATCATCACCAATAAGCCCGAAGCACACACCCGGATATTACTGAAAAAACTGAATATCGAGCACTGTTTTGCGCTCGTGACAGGGGGCGACACCTATCCGGAACAAAAGCCCTCTTCGCTGCCGGTCACCCGCACGGTGGAAAAAGCTCAGGCACAATCCGCCGTGCTCATTGGCGACTCCATCAATGACATCCTCGCGGCGCGTAACGCAGGCATTCCGGTGATCGGCGTCAGTTACGGGTATAATCACGGCCGCCCCATTCAGGACGAAAATCCGGATTGGGTGGTTGATTCCCTGGCGGAGCTCCTGTAATCTTCTCGAATCCGTGAAAGCGCGCCAGGCCGCGCTGATGACAGGCAACTTACGGTTTTGCATACATGACGTCAAAAATCCTCTTGAACACGCCCCTTCCCGAACGCTGGCGATGGTGAACACGACCAGATGCAGCGGCACGACTGTCTGAAGTCTCTTCAACCCTGTTCAGCAGTTCTTTACCCTTTTCTTAGCACCCGCCGAACTGCGTCCTATTCCCTTTTGAAGTTAATCTGCTCGCATCACCAACACGCGCGCACTAAAACAAGGAATACACTATGACGCCTGAAGCTTTTGAACTTCTGGCCAGCCAGGGCTACAACCGCATCCCGATTGTTCGGGAAGTTCTGGCCGATTTGGATACGCCACTGAGCTGCTTTATCAAACTGGCCAATCAACCCTATACCTATTTGTTTGAGTCGGTGCAGGGGGGCGAAAAATGGGGCCGCTACTCCATCATCGGGCTGCCTTGCCAAACCGTGGTAAAGATCAACGGACACCGGGTAACCATCGAGCAGGAAGGTCAGATCATTGAACAGGCCGACGTGGACGACCCACTGAGCTTTATTGAGTCCTATCAAAACCGCTACCGGGTTGCGGACGTCCCCGGCCTTCCCCGCTTTAACGGGGGCCTCGTCGGCTATTTCGGGTATGACACTGTGCGCTACATCGAGCCCAAACTCCGCGATGGCGCACCACCGGATGCATTGAATACCCCGGACATTCTTCTGATGGTGTCGGACCAGTTGATCGTTTTTGACAATCTGAGCGGTAAACTGATACTGATTTATCACGTCGATCCCGGCACCGAAAATGCCTACGCCCAGGCACAGCGCGCGCTGGATCGACTGGTGGCCCAATTACGGGACAGCGCACACGCGCACCTCCAGCCCCATCCGGGCGTAGACATTCAGGAAAGCGACTTTCAGTCCAGCTTTCAGCAGGACAGTTTCGAGCGCGCTGTCGATCGTATCAAGGACTATGTACTCGCAGGAGACGTCATGCAAACCGTGATTTCCCAGCGTATGTCCATTCCATTCAAGGCACCGGCGGTGGATCTCTATCGGGCACTGCGCTGCCTGAATCCTTCACCTTATATGTACTGTCTGAACCTGGGTGACTTTCACATCGTGGGATCTTCACCCGAGATTCTGGCCCACATCGAAGACGACATCGTTACCGTGCGCCCAATTGCGGGGACGCGTAAACGCGGCAAGACAGAGCAGGAAGACCTGGCTCTGGAAGCCGAACTGTTAGCCGACCCGAAAGAAATTGCGGAACATTTGATGCTGATTGACCTGGGGAGAAACGACGTCGGGCGCATTGCCGAAACCGGTTCTGTCGAAGTGACGGATCAAATGGTGATCGAGCGATACTCCCACGTGATGCACATCGTCTCGAACGTTCAGGGCCGCCGAAAGCCCGGCGTCTCCAACATGGATGTTTTGCGGGCGACCTTCCCGGCCGGCACCTTAAGTGGCGCACCGAAGATCCGTGCCATGGAGATCATTGATGAGTTGGAGCCGGTAAAACGCGGCGTGTACGGCGGCGCGATTGGTTACCTCTCATGGAATGGCAACATGGACACCGCCATTGCCATCCGCACAGCGGTGATCAAAGACCAGACGCTCTATATCCAGGCGGGTGCCGGTGTCGTCGCCGACTCCATCCCACGCCTCGAATGGAAGGAAACCATGAACAAAGGGCGCGCAGTTTTTCGAGCGGTAGCAATGGCAGCGAAAGGACTGGATACTAGGTTACAGGCAGAAGGAGAGAAATAAGCCATGTTATTGATGATTGATAATTATGACTCCTTCACCTACAACGTCGTGCAGTACCTGGCGGAGTTGGGTGCGGATGTGCATGTTTACCGAAACGATGAAATCACCATCGAACAGATGGCCGCACTCAATCCGGAACGGATTGTGATCTCACCCGGCCCCTGCACGCCCAACGAGGCAGGCATCTCCATGGCGGCGATTGAGCATTTCGCCGGCAAGATCCCCCTGCTGGGCATCTGCCTCGGGCACCAGAGCATCGGCCAGGTATTCGGGGCCCGCATTGTGCGTGCCGGCCAGGTGATGCACGGCAAAACTTCGCTGATACATCACAGTAACAGCGGCGTGTTTGAAGGCCTGTCGAATCCTTACGAAGCCACCCGCTATCACTCGCTGGTGATCTGCAAGAATCATGTGCCGGACTGTTTGGAAGTTACCGCCTGGACGGAAAACCCGGACGGCAGTATGGAAGAAATCATGGGCGTTCGACACAAAACCCTGGATGTGGAAGGTGTGCAGTTCCATCCTGAGTCCATTCTCACCCAGCATGGCCATGACCTGCTGCGAAACTTTTTAAAACGCCCGTCAGCGAACAAGAGCAAAACTTGAATAAAAAAGACAAAGGTTCAATTTATGGATATCAAATCAGCACTTGCCAAAGTGGTCGAAGGGCAACACCTCACCACGGATGAAATGAAAACAGTCATGACCCAGGTCATGACCGGCCAGGCCACCGATGCGCAAATTGGTGGTCTGCTGATTGCGTTGCGCATGAAGGGCGAAACCGTGGATGAAATCACCGGAGCAGCGGAAGTCATGCGCTCTCTGGCCGCAAAGGTCTCTGTTTCGCACGAGCACCTGGTCGACACCTGCGGCACCGGCGGGGATGGCTCTAACCTCTTCAACGTCTCCACGGCAAGTGCCTTCGTGGTCGCGGCCGCCGGCGGCAAAGTCGCCAAGCACGGTAACCGCAGTGTTTCCTCATCGACGGGCAGCGCAGATTTACTGGAAGCCGCAGGCGTTTTTCTGGGGCTATCCCCCGAACAGGTGGGCCGATGCATCCAGGAACTGGGCGTTGGCTTTATGTTTGCACCAGCCCACCATGGCGCGATGAAGCATGCGATCGGTCCGCGCAAAGAGATGGCATTACGCACCCTGTTTAACATGCTTGGCCCCATGACCAACCCGGCTGGCGTCACCAAGCAGGTGATTGGTGTGTTCAGTGCTGCACTCTGCCGCCCGATGGCAGAAGTACTGCAACGTCTGGGCAGCTCGCACGTGCTCATCGTACACTCTGATGATGGTCTGGATGAGATTTCGCTGGCGGGCCCCACTCAAGTGGCCGAACTCCGACAGGGTGAAATCTCCGAGTACCGCATCACGCCACAGGAGCTGGGCATCGAACCAACCTCGCTGGATGGCTTAATCGTCTCCACGGCGGAGCAAAGCCTGGACCTGATTCAGCGCGCTCTGGGTAAGGATTCCTCCGAAGACGCGACCAAAGCCCGCGACATCATCGCACTGAACGCAGGCGCGGCGATCTATGCGGCCGACATCGCCACTACGCTCAAAGAAGGCGTGGCTATGGCACAGGACGCGATCGGCTCCGGCCTCGCACTGGCAAAACTGAAAGAATTGGCCAGCTTCACCACCTGCCTCAAAGAAGAAGCCTGAGCATGACAGAACTCGCAAAAACCCCCACCGTACTCCGAAAAATCGTCGACCGAAAATGGCAAGAGATCGAGGAACGCTGCACCTCTGCACCGATTTCAACACTGCAAGACAGCATCGCCGGTCAGGCCCCCTGCCGTGGCTTTCTTGCTGCCATAGAATCGAAAATACGCAACGGGCAGAGCGCAGTCATTGCTGAGATCAAGAAAGCCTCACCCAGCAAGGGCGTCATTCGAGAGGCGTTTTTCCCGGCCGCCATTGCCGAGGATTACGCCAGCGCGGGGGCAGCCTGCCTGTCCGTCCTGACGGATCGGGATTTTTTTCAGGGTCAAGAAGACTACTTGATACAGGCGCGCGCTGCCTGCGATTTACCCGTACTCCGAAAGGACTTTATGGTCTCTCCCTACCAGGTTTATGAGGCCCGCAGCATTGGGGCAGATTGCATTCTGCTCATCGCGGCATGCCTGACGCTTCAGCAAATGCAGGAACTGGAAGCGCTGGCACATGAGCTGGGCATGGATGTGCTGGTAGAGGTACACAATGAAGAAGAACTTGGGGAAGCCCTGCAGTTACAGACCAGGCTGCTTGGCATCAACAATCGGAATCTGCACACGTTTGAGGTCAGCCTGAACACCACATTCGACCTGATGAACCGCATACCACCCACCGCCGACAAGTTGCTGGTCACCGAAAGTGGCATTCTGGCACCGGAAGATGTGGCACAGATGCGCGCCCAGGATATCCACGCATTTTTGGTCGGCGAGGCATTCATGCGTGCAGAACATCCGGGTAAAGCGCTGGAGGCGCTGTTTTTCACATAATAAGACCTGTACAAACGTAAGCCGGAACAGACGGATAAGGAGGTCTCACCGCGGGTCATAGGAGGGGAGTGAAGGCAACTAAGGTAAAAACAGTGCACACTCCTAACATAAATTAAGGACAATCGTACTCAAACCCGATAACATGACCACCAACTGACAACGTGGTTTTCACCCGAATATCATTGTTTTGCTTTCTATGATTGTCGAAGAACCTCTAAAAACCGTAAAAACGCCGCTCAATTTACTCATCGTGGAAGATTCAGAAGACGATGTCTACCTGATGATCCATGGTCTCAACCGCTCCGGGTTGCCATTTCAGCACACCCACATTGAATCACTGGCTGAGCTCGACGCACATCTCACCAATCAAGATTGGGACCTGGTCATCACCGATCATCTGCTGGATGGATTCACCTCCCGCGAGGTGATCACCCGGGTAAAATCACACAACGAAAACCTGCCGGTGATCATCGTGTCCGGTAAGATTCAGGAAGATATCGCCGTTCAGACCATGCACCAGGGCGGCGCTCAGGACTTTGTCATGAAAGACAACCTGAGCAGACTCCTGCCGGTTATTTTACGGGAGCACAAGCAGCTTGAAATCAAAAAGTCCCGCCTGGTGCTGGAAGAGGAATACCGATTTCTTCGCTTCCACGACAACCTCACCGCCCTGCTCAACCGGCAGGAGTTTGAGTCCTGTCTGGCGGTCGCCCTGCAAGATACAAAACATACCGGCGACCCCCACCTGCTGATGCTGGTGGATATCAAACAATTCAAGCTGATTAACGACACCTGTGGCCATATCGCCGGCGATGAGCTGCTGGTGCATGTCACCGGAGTGCTGAAGTCCTGCATTCGCGAGCGCGACACACTCGCTCGGTTGGGGGGAGATGAGTTTGGCATCCTCCTGCAGAGCTGTCGATCGGAAGATGCGCTGCCAACCGCACGAAAAATTCGTGACGCCGTGCGGGCAAAACCGTTTCGCTGGGATCGAAAGAAAATAGACATCGGGCTGAGCATCGGCATGGTAGAACTGAATGAAAACGTGAAGGACTACCATGAGTTGCTGGCCTGCGCAGATATGGCGTGCCATACGGCCAAAGATCGTGCCTCAGAGGGCGCTGTGCTGTTCCATCCCCATGACGAAGAATACACACGTCGCCTCACCGAAATGCAGTGGCCACCCCGTATCAAACACGCCGCAGAAACCAACCAGTTCGTGCTCTATCATCAACCGATGGCAAATCTGCAAAGCCCGAGCACGCCGCATTGCGAAATTCTGCTCCGCCTACGTGATCAGGAGCGCCTCAGAAATCCGGGAGAATTTATTCCTGCTGCGGAACGTTACCGGCTCATGCCCGTGATTGACCGTTGGGTGATTGAGCATGTTTTCCGGTACCTGCATGATCGAGGCTTGCATCAAAGCGACGGCACCTACTTTATCAACCTCTCTGGTTCCACGGTCAGCGTACCGGAGATTTTTAACGACATAAAAAAGCTTCGAAAGAAATACAACATTAGGCCCACACAGATTTGCTTCGAAATCACCGAAACAGCGGCAATCGACAACCTGGTGGAGGCCGTCCGCTTCATCAGCGACATTCGAGAACAGGGGTTTAAATTTGCACTGGATGACTTTGGCGTCGGGCTCAGCTCGTTTTCCTATCTCAAGACCATACCCGTCGACTACCTGAAAATTGATGGCAGTTTTGTACAGAGATTATTGGAGAATCCGATTGATCGAGGCATCGTGGAGGCGTGTAACAGTATTGCACACGCCGCCGGGTTGAAGACTGTGGCCGAGTTCGTAGAAAACGAGGCTACCCGCCAAGCACTCACCCGCATCGGCGTTGATTTCGCACAGGGGTATGGCATCGTCAAACCGGCCCCACTCCCGGCAGGTTAACCGGTTTTTGACTCGCCATCATTCAGAAAGCGCTCAAACAGCTATAGTGCAGCTCGGCCTGAACGCTCCGTATCCAACAGCGTAATTTCATTGTAATGCTTGAGTTTCTCGTCCGTGCTTGTCATCGCACTGAGAACGAAAAAGTTGAACTCTGCACTGGAATCGAGACGGCGCAGCAGGTTTCTTCGCGTACGAATGTATCGCGGCTCACCGACAATGGTACACACCGTCCCTTCCTGATGAAGCAAATCTTCGATCGAGCAATCGAGCACCTTGCAGATGGCAAGCAACTTGTCGACTGGCGGCATCACCCCCTTAGGTCCGGGACGCTCATACTTTGCATACTGTCTTGGGCTGATCCCCGTCAACTCTGCCACGCTGCGAATGGACATTTCGCGTAGCCTGCGGCGTTGTTTTAACCGCTCAGGCAACTTTCTGATGTTTATCTCGTTCATAATCATGACTCAGGCTTCACATATTGCAATTTCTTACAATTCATATAGGCACTATAGGACATACACTTTTACCCTACCTCAACCACTATTACCCATTTCCCATCGATTAGTCAATTCTCGATGAAATCTGGCCTCAAATGGGCATCTTAGGCAAAAGAACTGTCCGAATAACCGCTAACATGAGTATAAACCATGAAATAAAAAGGTAACAATAAGACATAACGCTTAGTGAGAACTTAGTGGTATCTTATGCAGGTTGAAGACTTGGTCAGATTTAACGCATCTGGCTAACCGTAAGATTTGCTTTTGTTCCGAGTGTCGTAAATGACTCCCGATGAGTTACATATTGTGGTGATCGAAGATAATACCGATCACCAACTTCTGGCTGAAATGGCGATCAAGCGCCTGAACCGACAAACCAAGCTCACTATGTGTGACAGCGGTGAAGAAGTGATGGACCTGATCAACCAGGGACAGCTTCGCCCCGACATTATCCTCCTCGATGTGCAATTGATGAACGGCATGGATGGTTTTGAAGTCGCCCGCTTGATTCGACAGCATGAGGAGACGCGGCAGTCGTGCATCATCATGTTTACCGGCCACGCGAATCCGGAATACATGGAAAAAGCCCAGGAGGTTGGTGCTTTTGCTTATCTGGTGAAAGACATTGATATGTCCATCACAGTGACCAAGCTTAAAAAACTGATTGAAATGTGGCAGTCTGAAGCGCCGCACGCTTTCGTCTGAGACTCAGCGAAGTCGGCACCTCTTCTTACACCATGACGAGCGTTATGCCTTCGCCGCCGCGCTCTTTCTCGCCAAAGCCCGTCTGAAATCTCCCGTCATGTGGCGGCAGAACGCCTGGAAGACACCCAAATCCATCTCAGGCGGCAATCCCTGGGAAAGCCGGATAATTTGATGGTAATACCACCCCGCCTGCCCCTGGTTATTCACTGCCTGAATTGTGCGCGAACGGCTTGCCGGGCTAAGCCACCCTTCGCCGAGATAGAGTTCATCTTCCTGTTTTGGACACCACGCCAGTGCCCCTGAAATCAGCTTTCGAGCAATCTCTGCATCCACACAAAACGGGCGAGCCAAACCGATAACGGCACAATTGCCCTCCTGCAGCGCTTCTTCCATCGCATGCCGGGAACGAAATCCGCCGGTAATCATGAGTGGAATTCTGGCGGCAGACCGTATCGCTTCGGCATACTCCAGGAAGTACGCTTCCCGCTTACGGGTGCTCTCGCGAACTGCCGGCTGCGCCTGGTCGGCCTGATCTCGACTGCCACTGCTCATGAACACCAGTTGCTCATAGGTTCCTCCGGAGATTTCCAACAGGTCCACCCCGTGCTCGCCCACCCACTGTGCCACTTGCACACAATCTTCCAGCGAAAAGCCTCCCTTTTGGAAATCCGCCGAATTCAGCTTCACCGAAACCGGGAAGTCACCACCGACCCGATCGCGTACCGCGTCAATGGTGGCAAGTAAAAACCGTGCGCGATTGGCCAGCGAGCCACCCCACTGGTCCGAACGCTGATTGGTGACCGGCGAGAGGAACTGGCTTCCCAGATAGCCGTGCGCACTGTGAATCTGCACACCGGTAAATCCCGCGGCTTTTGCCAGCGAGGCCGTGGTCGCAAAGCGTTCAATAATTTGATGAATCTCCGCTTCATTGAGCGCACGTGGACGCGCAAAGTTGCCCGCCAGCTTCAGCTGTACTTCTGACGGGGAAACCGGGTGCATATTTACCATTCGTGGGCACTGCCTGCCAGGATGGTTGATCTGCATCCACAAATGATTCCCGGCGCGGGTACCGGCCTTGGCCCAAGCGGACAAGCGCTCCAAACCGGAATCATCCTCCAGAACGACATTCCCTGCTCTTTCCAGGTATCGCCGATCCACCATTACGTTGCCGGAGATGAGCAATCCTGCTCCCCCTTCCGACCAGCGTTGATACAGCACCTGGTGCGCCGTGGTGGGCTGATCTGAAGGATCGGCCAGGCCCTCGGTCATGGCGGCTTTTGCTATTCGATTCGGGAGAACCGCACCACAGGGCAGCGTTAAGGGTTCACTGAGAGGGGTCGACGTAAGAGGGGTGGACATGAGAGCTTGCTCCTTGCTTGGGATCGGTGAGTAAGAATTATTCGTGTACGCACACTATAAATGACCGCAGGTCACTTATCAATCTCTCACCCTCCCCAGCGGGCAATAAAAAACCCCGGGGAGCAGGAGGCTTCCCGGGGCTATTAACGTGTGCGCACTAACGTCTGATGCGTAGCGGAGGTTTCCTCACTCGCTACCTCAATCGTTATTACCTGCGCTATTTCACGCTCTGCGCCAGTTTACCGGACAGGTAATCTTCAAACATCTGATCCAGCGAAACGGGCTTCATTTTGCTGGCATTGCCCGCCGTACCAAACGCTTCGTAACGCGCGACACAGATTTCCGTCATCGCTTTGGTGGCCACAGCCAGATACTTGCGCGGATCAAACTCGGACGGATTCTGCGCCATAAAGCGACGGATTGCCCCCGTCGACGCCAGTCGCAGGTCAGTATCAATATTGACTTTGCGCACCCCATGCTTGATACCTTCCTGGATCTGTTCGACCGGCACTCCGTAGGTTTCGGGAATCTCACCGCCAAACTCATTAATGACGGCCAGCCATTCCTGCGGCACCGATGACGATCCATGCATCACCAGGTGGGTATTCGGAATGCGCTGATGAATTTCACGAATTCGATCGATCGCCAGAATGTCACCTGTCGGTGGTCGTGTGAATTTGTAGGCACCGTGACTGGTACCACAGGCGATGGCCAGGGCATCCACACCGGTCTTGGAAACGAAGTCTGCCGCTTCTTCCGGGTCCGTCAGCAGCTGGTCATGGCTCAATGTGCCTTCCGCTCCGACGCCATCCTCTTCACCGGCCTGACCGGTCTCCAGCGAGCCCAGACAACCCAGCTCGCCTTCCACGGAAACGCCACACGCATGCGCCATCTCTACCGTACGCTTGGTGACGTCGACGTTGTATTCATAGCTCGACGGTGTTTTCCCGTCTTCCATCAATGAACCGTCCATCATGACGGAGGAGAATCCCAATTGGATGGAGCGCTGACACACAGCAGGCGACGTGCCATGATCCTGATGCATACACACCGGAATATGAGGAAATTCTTCAATCGCCGCGAGAATCAGATGTCGCAGAAACGGTGCACCGGCGTATTTCCGGGCACCCGCCGATGCCTGCACGATGACCGGGCTATCTGTTTGATCAGCAGCGATCATGATCGCACGCATCTGCTCCAGATTGTTCACATTGAATGCAGGCACGCCATAGCCGTTTTCAGCCGCGTGATCCAGCATTTGTCGCATACTGATTAATGCCATCGTTTGTCTCCCAGAATGTCATGAGTGTTGCCGGTCATCATACCGGCTTTTAAAGTGAATGTGTTTTCTCTGCCGTGGCGCTCAGACACGCCCTGCCGATCAGCCTTGGGCTTTTTCTTCCAGCACCGCCACTGCCGGTAGCTTTTTCCCTTCCACGAACTCCAGGAATGCGCCCCCACCGGTTGAAATATAGGAAATTTTATCCGCAATACCGTATTTGTCCACCGCCGCCAGGGTGTCGCCGCCACCCGCCACAGAAAACGCGTCACTGTCGGCGATCGCGAGGGACAGCGCTTTGGTCCCTTCACCAAACTGATCAAACTCGAACACGCCGACCGGGCCGTTCCAGATAATGGTGCCGGCATTTTTCAATATTGCCTCAAATTGTTGAGCGGTTTCCGGGCCAATATCAAAAATCATGTCATCTTCCACCACATCCCCGGCAGATTTCAGCTCTGCCGCAGCAGTTTCGGAAAACTCCTTGCCGGTCACCACGTCCACAGGCACCGGTACGCTGACTTTTTCCATCAACGCCTTGGCGTTAGGCACCAGGTCAGCCTCATACAGAGACTTACCCACCGTGTTTCCAGCGGCAGCCAGAAACGTGTTCGCGATTCCCCCACCCACAATCAACTGGTCAACGATGCCGGAGAGTGATTCAAGCACGGTCAGTTTGGTGGACACCTTGGAACCACCCACAATCGCCACCAGCGGGCGCTTGGGATTCGCCAGACATTTTTCCAATGCATCCAGTTCTGCGGCCAACAAAGGGCCCGCACACGCCACCGGGGCAAACTTCGCCACACCATGCGTCGATGCCTGCGCGCGATGCGCGGTACCAAATGCATCCATGACGAAAACATCACAGAGCGCTGCATAGGCTTTGGCCAGCGCTTCTTCATCTTTTTTCTCACCCGGATTAAAGCGTACGTTTTCAAACAGCACGACATCCCCGTCAGCAATTTCAACGCCCGACTGCCACTCTTTAATCAGCTGAACTTCTTTACCCAGCAAACCGGATAAATGCGTCGCCACGGGCTGCAGGGAAAACTCGTCTTCATAAACGCCTTCGGTCGGACGCCCCAGATGCGACATCAACATCACCTTTGCGCCAGCTTTCATCGCAGCTTCGATCGTCGGCAACGACGCACGGATGCGCACATCACTCGTGACTTTTCCGTCTTTTACCGGCACGTTCAGGTCTTCTCTGATCAACACGCGTTTGCCGGCCAGGTCCAGATCCGCCATTTTTAACACGCTCATGGTTTTATCCTCTTTCGTTCGCTGGGAGATTCCCGTTTTTACTGAAATTATTGATTGGTTTGACCGCTCGCTGGGACCGTTTTCATCCAGGTATGCGCTACATCCAACATACGATTTGCAAAGCCCCACTCGTTGTCGAACCACGTAAACACTTTCACCAGCCGCCCGTTTGTCACTCGGGTTTGACTGCCATCCACAATGACGGAATGCCGATCCTGCTTAAAATCACTCGACGCAACGGGCTCTTCCGTGTAATCCAACACGCCCTGCAACCCATTCTGGCTGGCATCCCGCAACACCCCGTTCACGGCGGCGGCCGTCACGGGTCGGGACAGATTGACCGTCAGGTCCATCGCAGACACATTGATCGTTGGCACACGCACGGCCATCGCAGTAAACCGTCCCGAAAGTTCGGGGAGAATCCGCTCGATGCCTTTTGCCAACCCGGTATCCACAGGCACGATGTTCTGCATCGCACTGCGTGTGCGACGAAGGTCTGTGTGGTGATAGGCGTCAATGGTGGGTTGATCATTCATCGCAGAATGGATCGTTGTAATCGTCCCCTCTTCGATACCAAAGGCATGGTGCAGACTTTGGATCACCGGCACAATACAGTTGGTCGTGCAGGAGGCGGCGGAGACGATGTGATCAGCGGACGACAGCGCCTGATGGTTCACGCCGTAGACAATGGTTTGGTCGACATCGGCATCCGCGGGCTGGGAAAACAACACGCGAGGCGCACCCGCCAGCCGATGTTTTTCCGCATCCTGTCGGGCACTGAACACACCGGTACATTCGAGCACCAGGTCAATTTCACGCTCCCGCCACGGCAGCGCGGCAGGCTCAGCGATTCGGGTTACCGCAATCGCATCACCATTGACCTCAAGACCAGACCCATCTGAGAGCATACTGACCTGGCCCTGGAAACGTCCATGGGTGGTATCAAAGCGGGTCAGATAGCTCAACGTGGCCAGATCCGCCAATTCGTTGATGGCCACGACCTGGAGATGGCGACGATAGCCATGCGCGTAGAGCACTCGCAATACCGATTGCCCGATACGTCCGTAGCCATTGATCGCCACTCGAAAGGTCATTGAATCCGGCCTGATAGAATCAATCGGCGAGCAGCTCGTCAGCCACCGCCACAATGTTCTCGGTGGTGAAACCAAACTCTTCGAACAGCAGTTCCGCCGGGGCAGACTCACCGAAGGTGCTCATACCCACAACACGGCCATCCAGCCCCACGTATTTGTACCAGAAATCCTCAATGCCAGCTTCCACCGCAATTCGCGCGGAGACCTCTACGGGCAGCACCGCCTGCTTGTATGCAGCATCCTGGGCATCAAATACTTCTGTGGCCGGCATGGAGACCACGCGCACCTGGCGGCCATTACCGCGCAGTTGCTCGGCCGCACTCTGTGCCAGCGCCACTTCGGAGCCCGTCGCGATGATAATCAGGTCCGGCGTACCATCGCTGTCAGACAGGATGTACCCGCCGCGCGCAATATCCGCTACCTGCTGCTCATTACGAGGCTGACAAGGCAATCCCTGCCGAGAGAAGATCAATGCTGAAGGCCCATCCTGCTTTTCGAGGGCCGATTTCCAGGCCACCGCAGATTCCACCGTGTCACACGGACGCCAGGTATTCAAATTGGGCGTGAGTCGCAGGTTGGCAATCTGTTCGATGGGCTGGTGGGTCGGGCCATCTTCACCCAGGCCGATGGAGTCGTGAGTGTATACATGAATGGCACGCTGCTTCATCAGTGCAGACATGCGCACCGCGTTTCGAGCGTATTCCATAAACACCAGGAAGGTCGCGCCGTAAGGAATGAAGCCGCCATGCAAGGCAATCCCGTTCATGATTGCGGTCATACCGAATTCGCGCACACCATAATGAACGTAGTTCCCGGCGGTATCGTCTTGAATACCCTTACTGCCGGACCACAAGGTCAGGTTGGAGCCCGCCAGATCGGCAGAACCACCCAGCAACTCCGGTAATTGGGCACCGAAGGCTTCAATGGCATTTTGGGAGGCTTTACGCGAGGCAATTTTTTCCGCAGACGCCTGGCACTGCGCCACATAGGCATCCGCCTTTTCGGCGAAATCGGCAGGTAACTCACCCGCTAACCGGCGCAATAACTCTGCGGCCAGCGCGGGGTGTGCTGACTGATAGGCATCAAAACGGGTCTGCCAGGTCGCTTCGGCATCACTGCCTTTCGCTGTCGCATTCCATGCGTCGGAAATGTCGCCGGGAATCTCAAACGCGGCATGGGGCCAGCCCAGTTTTTCCCGTGTCAGCGCGATTTCGTCATCGCCCAGCGGTGCGCCGTGACACTCTTCTTTGCCTTGCTTGTTCGGCGAGCCAAATCCAATGATGGTTTTGCAGCAAATCAGCGTTGGCTTGCTGGTTTCCGCCCGTGCCTGCTCGATGGCCCCTTTGATGGCGTCAGAATCGTGGCCATCCACATTGGCCAGAACCTGCCAACCGTAGGATTCAAAGCGCTTGGGCGTATCATCGGTGAACCAGCCTTCTACCTCGCCGTCAATGGAGATGCCATTGTCGTCATAGAACACGACCAGCTTGCCCAGATTCAGGGTACCCGCCAGAGAGCAGACTTCGTGCGAAATCCCCTCCATCAAGCAGCCATCGCCGAGGAACACATAGGTGTAATGGTCAACAATGTCATGTCCTTCACGATTGAACTGGGCCGCCAAGGTTTTCTCGGCAATCGCCATACCCACTGCGTTGGCGATGCCCTGCCCCAATGGGCCAGTCGTGGTTTCTACCCCTGGCGCATAACCATACTCCGGATGACCCGGTGTTTTCGAGTGCAGCTGACGGAAGTTTTTCAAGTCATCGATCGAGAGGTCGTACCCGGTCAGGTGCAACAGGGAGTAAATCAGCATGGAACCGTGTCCATTGGACAGAACAAACCGGTCGCGATTCAGCCAGCCTGGATTGGCCGGATTATGCACCAGATAATCGTTCCACAGCACTTCTGCGATATCCGCCATGCCCATTGGCGCTCCGGGGTGTCCGGACTTGGCTTTTTGAACCGCATCCATACTCAAGGCACGGATCGCATTGGCTAGGTCTTTACGCGCTGGCATTCACTTTCTCCCGACTATCAATCGTCTGTAAAATTCAAGGGCGCTTATTTTCGCTTAATAATGCGCGTGTCGCAAATGTGATCGGGATTTTTTGGTTACGGTTGATTACCGGCGTTACCTGCTCACTGGATTAAAACAGCCCCTTCCCTCGGTCAATGTACTCCGTGCGTTGTCGATCTATGCCCTGTAGTGCTTCCTGAACGTTCACGATAATGCCATCGTTGGGCAGATTCAAAAAGGCACCCAGTCCGGTCTGCTGGTCGGACGTGACAATATCGCGATTGTTCTCATCAAAGGTTTGTGCCCAGCGGATGTCGTGCTTCTGTGCAGACATGAAGAATCCTTCCACCCCTTCTTCCGTGCCCCGACCCACCTCAAAGCTGCCAAAATTCGTCAGCGGGAAACACAGCTCGATGGTGAGAATATCGCAGCCCGACGAATGAAACTGAATGATATCGCCGTTCCGGGAGGCGTTGTACCGACCGGGGGTGAGCGCGATCATGAGATCAATGGCAATCTTATCAAACCAGTTCAATTCCCCGGTCGCGTCCACAGTCAGCGGTGTGCCGCTCAACATGCCCACCATGGAACCACGAATGGGGTCCGGCTGCCCTTGCGCATTGACCAGCAGGGCGTCGGATTGCAATTTGGAGTCACCCAACAATACCGGCCCCAACCCTTTCAACAGATAGCCCAGCAAGCAAGAGTACGCCCCGGAGCTGCAATCCGGCCCCGCGTGCGCCAGGCCTGCCGCCGTATCTTCAATCGACACATCCAAATTGCCGGTCAAACTCAGAATGTCGCCCGACAGCCATCCTTTCGCTTTGCCAAAACCCAGCCGAACGCCACTGGCATCGCCATTTTCATCAAAGGCGAACTCCAGGTACGGATCAAGAATTTGAAACGGGTGGATCTCATCGGTCTTTTCATCCAGATAGCCCAGCGAAAAGTTATCGATATGGATATCCGACGCATTCTTCTCCAACCCGGCTTCGGTGCCGTTGCAGGTATGGCAGATGGTGCCATTCAGTGAAGCGTCGGAGGGATGATTTTCCCAGCGGTGATAGGTGCCTAACTGGAGACTGTCGATATTGGTCTGGATATCGATATCCAGACCGAGATTGATCCGGGTAAATCGATGATTGTCGTGACCGTAGTCATCAATGCGAAAGAATGCCTGCCCACTCACGTGGGAAAGCTCTTCATCCCCCAGGGGCTTTAATTCGGCCTGCGCCAAGCCACACTGAACGCCCACGCAAACCATCATCACTTGCCAGAACACCCCGTTCTGCTGTCTTCGACTGAACATACCGCACTTCCCATTGTCTGTTTTGTTTTTGGGTAGTGCATCAGCGTAGAGAAATTCAACGAGCGTTTACCGGCTTTTGTGGCCAGATTTTGGTAGTTTACGGACAAGGCGTTGGCGACTGTGACCCATCTAACAATCCCCGTATTTTCCCTTGAGTTTACTGGACAAACCGGATAGATTAGAGTAATTACTCAAGAGCACATTCTTACAATAATAGTACAAGCAATTAAAGTACGACCAATAGAAGTACAACAAGACACCCGCGAGAGCACCATGAAAGCCGACCTGAACCGAAAAGTGATGGCTTCGAATTATGCCGCTGCCATTGTCCGTGTCTGCGCACACTATGGAGTGGCAGAAACCGATTTACTGGCCGGTACCGGCATGGATACCGATCCCACGTCCATCGAAACCGGGATGCTGACCATTCAGCAGGTGGCGCGCCTGACGCAGAACGCCCTCGACCTCACCAGCCTTCCGCACCTCGGCCTCATACTGGGCCAGCACCTCAATGTCACAGCGCACGGCATGATGGGTATTGCTGCCATGAGCAGCCGCACGGTGGGCGATGCGCTCCAGGTCGCCTGTGAATTCTACAAGACGCGCTCCCCCATTTTCTCCGCGACGACGCATGTGCACGGCGACGCACTCTACTTTACCGTGGAAGCGGAAGCCGACTATGCCTTGGTTGAAGCCGAAAATTATGATCCGGACCGAGTTCTCCAGTTTACACTGGAAGCCGTTTTCTCCAGTTTTCACACCATTGCGCGACTACTCAGTCAGAATCATTGCGATGACTTGACCTATCAGTTTACCTGCCCCGCCCCGGCTTATGCGGATGAGTTTTCGGCGTTTCTGGGTGAGGCCGTGTGTTTTGATCAGCCGTTCAACCGTATTTCCGGTCCCGCTGCCTACGCAGAACTACCGAATCCGTTTTACGATGAAGCCACGCTGGAAAAAGCGCGCAGCGACTGCGAAGGCGTTCTGGAGAAACAGCGCTCACATACCGCGCTTACGCAGCGTATTCGAGAAATTCTAGACTCCCTCGACCAAGGACTCCCTGACATCGAACAGATGGCGCACTCGCTCAATATGAGCAGCCGCACCTTGCGGCGCAAGCTACAAACGGAAGGCACCAGCTATCAAGCTATCGTCAACAGCCAGCGGCTTACGCTGGCAAAACGCCTGCTGAGCCAGACGGAAATGTCCATCATCGATATCGCCTGCGAGCTGGATTTCAATGATCCGTCCTATTTCACGAAAATGTTTAAACGCTGGACGGGGTTTCTGCCTAACGAGTATCGAAAGCAGTGTATTTTTTGATGTGAATCACGACTGCGAAGATTCGCTTTTCTGAGCTGATGCATTACACTCAGTCCCCCTAAATCACCTTTGTTTCCACTCCATTTTTTTGAAGCATTGGTACATGAACATTCACCACCACGAACTTATTGGTCTTCATTGCGATGTTGTGTCGGCGGAGCGCGCCATTTTTTGCGGCAGCGTGAAGTTCGTCTCCATCACCGGATGTGATGGCGAACTGGGGATCGCACGAGGGCACTCCCCATTGTTGACAGCGATCCCCCCAGGCGAGCTAAAACTCGTCGACAGGCTGAATAAAGCGCAGTTCTTTTATGTGGAAGGTGGGTATCTGGAAGTCCAGCCAGACTGTGTCACGATACTGGCCGATGTGGTAATACGGGCACAGGATTTGGACATGAAAAAAGCGGAGCAAGCCAAGCGCCATGCCGAAAAACTGTTATCCGGCAGTCGTTCCTCCAAGCACATCAACTTCTCTTCTGCAAACCATGAACTGGTGGAAGCCATGGCGAAGATGCATGTGATTGAAGCATTCCGCAAGTCTTTGCTTCCTGCGAGGCGAAAATAAATTATCGGGGCAAATTCGTCGGCACTTCCCGGTTTCCGGAGAGCATGGTGCGCACGAAAGAAATACCCAGCCACCGCTCCAGCACCAGTACGGCAGTAACGTGTATCCCCACGCACACGGCCAATAAATTGGCCAGCCCTTCATGCAATTCTTCCAGCCACTCTTCACCAAAGTAGAGATCAACGTACTCCATCAGCATCCCCGTCACACCGAGGCCCAGCATTCCAAATAGCAAAGCTAACACCATCACGCCTCCCACCGGGTTGTGACCGGAATGGCTTGGCGGTTGCCTGCGCGCTAACTCCTTAAGATGCTGGGCGATGCCCGCAGGGCTCGGCCAAAAACTCCTGAACCGTGCGTTGTCAGGCCCCACAAAGCCCCAGATCAGGCGTACAAAAAGAAGCAAAAGCGCGAAATAACCCAACCAGCTATGCAAGGCTTCGCCATCCTCCGTCACCAAATAATTCAGAAAAAAGGTGGCCGCCAAAGACCAGTGAAAAAATCGTATCAATGGATCCCACACGCGAATGACTCGCCGTCTTGCTTCGCTATCCGACATTCTTCCCACCTCTCCAACAACCACAACTCACAAAATTATTACGCTAACATTGCCTCTGATCCGCTCGGTGATCAGTCATCAATCTCCTGTTTCACGACCTCGCCCGATACGGGATGAAAATAGATTTCCACCTTCTGGCCTTCTTTATTTTTGCCGTAAATTTCATAGCAACTGCCTTTGGTGACCTTGAATTTTTTAATGGTGTAACCTTGCTCAACCAAGGTCGCCTGAAAGGCGTCCGAGTTTTTCCAATTGGCTTGGGGCTCAGTGGTGCAGGTAGGGCCAGCCCACACTAAAGCACTTGCCAGAAGCCCAGCTAAAATAAAACCAGAAGGAATAAAACGTTTGGCTGTTTGGATCATTTTTATATCTCCGTGTTGAATTGAATGTGAAAACATTGTCTGATAAGAAGCTTAAGAAAAACTTAAGAAAGTAGATAAGTTACTGGCAGATCAATTGAACACTTACCTGATTTCTTTCTCGCATCTATAAACACAAACGATGAGAATACTACTGGTTGAAGATAATGCACTGTTAGGCGATGGACTCGTCGATGCACTGCGTGACGAGAAAGAAACGGTGGACTGGGTTAAAGATGGTCGCAGCGCAGTGCATGCACTTGATGCAGAGCCATTCGACCTCGTGATTCTGGATCTGGGTCTCCCCCAACTGGATGGCATGGACGTACTCAAAACCCTCCGCCAGAAAAAGCTGGATGTTCCCGTTTTGATATTGACGGCACGCGATGAATTGACGGACCGGGTGAAAGGGTTGGACGCAGGCGCAGATGACTACATGCTCAAGCCTTTCGATGTGGAAGAGTTGCTGGCGCGCATTCGCGCACTGAAGCGCCGCTACCACGGTCGATCGAATCCTGAAGTCGAAATAGGGGCACTGAGAATTCAGCCGGAAACCCGGGAGGTTTGGTATGCCGGTCACACGGTTGATCTTTCCCGCCGCGAGTACGCCCTGCTTTTGGAGCTCGCCAATTATCGCGGCAAGGTCATCGAAAAGCAGAAACTTGCCGACCTGATTTACGGCTGGGGGGAAGAGGTGGAAAGCAATACCATCGAGGTACACATCCATAATCTGCGTAAGAAAATCAGCGCACATTTGATAAAAACCATTCGGGGTGTTGGCTATTCAATCCCGCTAAACCTGTGACATTGCAACCAGCAGACGTCTATCCATGAGCCATATTCGCAGCATTCGTTATTACCTGCTATCCGTAGTGCTCATCATTGTCGTAATGGGTAGTCTCATTGCCGCTGTAATGAACTATCTGGACGCAAAAGAGCAAGTGGAAGAAGTACTGGATGCGGAGCTGGCACAGATGGCGAAAGTATTGCAAAGTTTATTTTCCTCGCAGCTGCCAGCGAAAAATGCACCACCATCACCACTCATCTACGAAGATTTTTTTTCGGCCGAAAACACTGACGAAGACGAAGAAGATGACGCCCACGAAATCACGCCTACCGGACATAAATATGAAAAAAAGCTGGCCTTCCAGGCCTGGTTACCAAATGGGCAGCTCATGCTTCAATCACGCTCAGCACGCGACAATCAGCTTCCGCCCTTTACCCGGGGCTATCACTCTATTCAGCTGAATGATAAGGAGTGGCGACTGTTCACCCTAATCAGTCTGGAAGGATACTCGATACAGGTGGCTCAACGACAGGACGTGCGCACGGAGCTAACCGATGAAATCGCCGAACACATGTTTCAAGCCCCCCTCATGATCACTGCAATCATTGCTCTTTTTCTTTGGATCGCGATCGGATACGCCTTTCAACCGCTCCGAAAAATCTCCATGGACGTTGCTGAGCGAAATTTTGGTAACCTGGCCCCCATTGACCCCACCCAATCCCCCAGCGAAATTCGGGAGATGGTCAGTGCCATCAACACGCTCTTTCATCGCGTGAAAGCGCAAGCGGCTGCCGAGCGCAGGTTTACCGCAGACGCCGCTCACGAACTCCGTACGCCACTCGCCGCCCTGAAGGTCCAACTTCAGAATGCCAAACGTCGCGTTCACAATGACAAGGCGGAAGCCTCCCTTCAGAAAGCACTCAACGCGTTGGATCGCATGATTCATCTGGTGGAACAACTCCTGCTTCTCAGTCGACTGGATGCCACCCAAGCCATCGATCTCCCGGAAACGGTATCGATCAACCAAACCGTCGAGCACATTTTGGAGGATTATGATTTCCTGCTCGCCGACAAGCAGGTCTTATTGAGCTGGCAATCCGATCAGGAACTCAGGTTGCAAGGCCATCCCGCACTCCTGTATTCCTTGATTAAAAACTTCGTCGACAACGCACTTCGGTACACACCCAAAGGAGGCACATTGGGCTTGCGTCTGCACGCGCACGCATTAACGATTGAAGATTCTGGCCCTGGCATTCCAGAAAACCAACTACCGAATGTATTTCAGCGTTTTTATCGCGTGGAGGGCGACCAATCCCAAGGCGAAGGGCTTGGCTTGGCGGTGTGTCAGAAAATTGCCGAGCTGTACCGTTTTCATCTTACCCTGAGAAATCGTGCAGCACCGGATTCCGGCCTGCAAGTGACCATCAACTTCTCGCCCGAATAGCCTTTTCCAATATTCCCAACCTGTCCTGCCCCCAAAAGTGAGACTCCCCAAACCGGAAGCTCGGCACGCCCCAGCAGCCCATCGCAAACATTTCGTCCAGATTCGCTTGCGCCCAGGTGTGCCAGTCTGTTGATCCCAAATGCTGTCGCGCCGCCTGCCAGTCGAGGCCGCAGCGCTCGACGATGCGCTGCAGACCGGCATCGGTGTCCCCCCGAATACCTTCCGCGTTCACCGCGCGCGCAAAGCTCAGCAGGAACGCCCGGAGCTTACCCTCGGCACGGGCATAGTCTACCAGCGCATAGCATCGCTCTACTGCCTCGCCAAGAGGATCGGCGACAAAGCCATAGGGTAACCCCAATTTTCGGGCCTCGCGCTTGGTATCCAGAAAGATATACATGGTTTTCACCGGTGGTACGAACATACCCCGCATCATCATGGGTAATACCGGCTTGATGATGAGCTCCACGCCATAGTGATCAGCCAGTCGCGTCGCCCGCTCCAGGCCAAGATAAGAGTACGGACTGCGCGCAGACCAGTAGATGATTAATGCGGGCATGCCTGACGGGGACGGCGTGGGTTTCGCATACTGGCAGAAGTCCCGATACGTGCGATCAAAGCGCACACGCTCAGTTGGCAAACGTGCCATTCCCGCATCCAGAAGGCGCTGCTCCAGATGGTCCAGACGGTCCACGCCCCAGTACCACTCTCCTTCCCAGGCGATCATCGCCCCCAGATAGTGCCCTTTTTTCTTCAAAAGCCTTGCGTTGGCCTTCAGTTGCTGCGCTCTGCCATCCGCATGCTCCGGTGTTCCCGTAGTGGACTCCGGTGTTTCCCCGGCCCAGGCTGCCGCCCACAGCGGCAAAGCGCGGTCGAGAAAATCCGATGCCCTTTCCTGCGCCACCAAAGCCAGAGAAAGCATGTCTGCCGCCTGCTGAGACAGTGCGCGTGCATTTTCCGGGAAGTGAAAATAATACAGTTTCGCCAGGTGGCGCGCATCGTGAACAGCGTTGTCGTACCACATGGCCAGCGCGGGATACATTTCCGACTGAATCTCCTGCACCACGTGGTAGCGTAGCTGCACCTGAAACCGCTGGGAAAAATCAACCAACGCCTGAGCCAATAAATAACTGTAGGGGTCGTCCGCACGTAAAAAGACATCCAGCGTCGGCGTTTGCCGGGTTAATATCCGCTGGCAGGCAAACACAGCGCGCTTGAGCTGCTTCACCGTTTCACTGGACACCGCTTTCGCCACATAGGGCATGAGCGCTTTTTTTATGGCCGCAGAGCGCTTCACGGCAGTGGGCTGTTTCATCATGCAAGCAGTCTAGCCGGATCTTCTCTGCGAGGGAATACCACGCTAAGTTCACGCCTGCAAACGTGAACCAACACTCGGAAATAAATCTATATCAATTTTTTTTGATATAGTGCTTGCCGAATCCAAAAGCCACTGCTATTCTCCACAACATGATGAAAACTGCAGACACTCTCCATACGCTTACTGCCCTGCCCGCGCCGTCGGAATCACTTCTGGGTGAGACAGCGGCTGTGTTGAAAGCCAGCGGGGACAGTTTACGGCTGGAAATTCTGCGCGTGTTACAGCAAGGCGCTTTTGGCGTTTTGGAACTGGCCGGCATGTTCGAGATGCGTCAGTCTGGCATGAGCCACCACTTGAAAGTGTTGACGAAGGCAGGATTGACGAACACGCAGCGCGAAGGCAACCAGATTTTTTATCGGCGCCCGGTGACCACCACGACATTTGCGCATACCCCTGCGTTGCTGGCGTTGGTCGACACCCTGTTTGAAACCATTGACTGTGCACCGCTCTCGGAAGGAATCCAGGCAAAAATTGATGAAGTACATCAACAGCGCGCTGAGCTGAGCCAGGAGTTTTTCAGCAAAAACGCCGAGCGCTTCAAAGCGCAGCAGGAGCTGATTGCAGACTACGAGCTGTATGCTCCGCCCGCACGGGATTTTATTGGTTCTGTTTTGAAAGGCTCTGGCACAGTGATGGAAGTGGGTCCGGGGAATGGACAGTTTCTCGCGGAAATCTCCCCACTGTTTGGTCAGGTGTATGCGCTCGATAACGCCCCGGCCATGCTCGCTCAGGCAGAGAAGTTTGCCCGCGAAGCCGCGCTGACCAATGTGACCTTTATTCTGGGGGATACCAGTACCGCCCTGAAACAGGGCCTGCAGGTAGATGCGATCGTGATCAATATGGTGCTGCACCACGTCCCAAATCCGGCCACACTGTTTGCGGATTGCGCACAGTTACTGACACAGGGTGGCATATTGGTGGTGACGGAACTGATGCACCACAATCAAGCCTGGGCACGGGAAAAATGTGGCGACGTGTGGCTCGGGTTCGAACCCGAACAGCTGGAAAGCTGGGCAGCAGAGGCCGGGCTGGAGGAACAGGACGCCATACATATCGGCCTGCGGAATGGTTTTCAGGTCCAGGTAAGAAAATTTTGCAAGACTCAACTAGAATCGACTATGCAGTTATAGTCACACCATGATGAAACCGGCTGACCGTCTTAGGGAAAATAAGATTCACAGCCATTGAACAATAGGAATCCAACTATGAGCGAATATTCCATTTTTACTTCCGAATCGGTATCCGAAGGCCATCCGGACAAAATGGCGGACCAGATCTCCGATGCGATTCTGGACGCCATTCTGACCGAAGACAAGCATGCCCGCGTGGCCGTGGAAACCCTGGTGAAAACCGGGATGGCAGTGATTGCCGGTGAGGTGCGTACTTCCACTTATATTGATCTGGAAGATCTGGTACGTGAAGTGATTCTGGATATTGGCTACAACAGCTCTAACGTGGGCTTTGATGGCGCGTCCTGTGCGGTCTTGAACGCGATTGGCAAACAGTCCGGCGATATTGCCATGGGCGTTGATGAAGCCGACAACAAAGATCTGGGTGCCGGTGACCAGGGCCTGATGTTCGGCTACGCCACCAATGAAACCGACGTGCTGATGCCCGCCCCCATTTACTACGCACACCGATTGGTGGAAAAGCAAGCCGCCCTGCGTAAGCGCGGCGTATTACCCTGGTTGCGTCCCGATGCCAAGTCTCAGGTCACTCTGCGCTATGAAAACGGCCTGCCCGTGGCGGTGGATGCCGTGGTCTTGTCCACGCAGCACGAGCCCGATATCCAGCAATCGGACCTGCGGGAAGCTGTACTGGAAGAAATCATCAAGCCGGTGCTGCCTGCTGAGTGGTTACACGAAGCGACACAATACCACATCAACCCCACAGGCCAGTTCATCATCGGGGGCCCCGTGGGTGACTGTGGCCTGACGGGTCGTAAGATCATCGTCGACACCTACGGTGGTATGGCACGTCACGGTGGTGGTGCGTTCTCCGGCAAAGATCCTTCCAAAGTGGATCGTTCCGCAGCTTACGCCGGTCGCTATGTTGCCAAGAACATCGTTGCTGCCGGCCTGGCCGACCGCTGCGAAATCCAGGTGTCTTACGCCATTGGCGTATCCGAGCCCACCTCCATCAGCTTGAACACCTTTGGCACCGGTAAAATCAGCGATGACAAGATTGCTGAACTGGTGCGTGAGCACTTCGACCTGCGCCCTGCCGGCCTGATCGAAATGCTCGACCTGCGCCGCCCGATCTACCGCGCCACGGCAGCCTACGGCCACTTTGGTCGTACTGAAGACAGCTTCAGCTGGGAGAAGACCGACAAAGCAGATGCTCTGAAAGCGGCGGCTGGCATTTAATCGCAGGCACTTAACAAAAGAACAACGAGGAGATTCAACATGAACGCAGTACTGGAATCCGGCTTCAGCGACTACAAGGTTGCCGACATATCCCTGGCAGATTGGGGACGCAAAGAAATCACCATCGCCGAGGGCGAAATGCCTGCCTTGATGGCGCTCCGCAGAAAGTACAAGGCAGAGCAGCCATTGGCCGGAGCCAAGATCATGGGATGCATCCACATGACCATCCAGACGGCGGTGTTGATCGAAACGCTGGTCGACCTGGGTGCGGATGTACGCTGGTCCTCCTGCAACATCTTCTCGACCCAGGATCATGCGGCGGCGGCGGTTGCTGCTGCCGGCATCCCGGTGTTCGCCTGGAAAGGGGAAACGGAAGAAGAATTCTGGTGGTGTATCGAGCAAACGATTCTCGAAAACGGTGAAGTCTGGGATGCCAACATGATTCTGGACGATGGGGGTGATTTGACCCAGATCGTGCATGAGAAGTACGCCGGCATGCTTGACCGCATCCACGGTATTTCCGAAGAAACTACCACGGGTGTGCACCGTTTGCAGGAAATGATTGAAAACGGCGAGTTGAAAGTCCCGGCGATCAACGTCAACGACTCCATCACCAAGTCCAAAAACGACAACAAGTACGGCTGTCGACACAGCTTGAACGACGCGATCAAGCGCGGTACCGATCACCTGCTCTCCGGCAAGAAGGCGCTGGTGATTGGTTACGGCGACGTGGGTAAGGGATCTGCGGCTTCCCTGCGTCAGGAAGGCATGATTGTTAAGGTGACCGAGATTGATCCGATCTGTGCCATGCAGGCCTGCATGGATGGCTACGAAGTTGTGTCCCCCTACAACAACGGCATTAACACCGGCACGGTCGACGGCATCAACACCGCGTTGTTGCAGAATACCGATCTGGTGGTGACCACAACCGGCAACATCAACGTATGTGACGCTCCCATGCTGCAAAGCCTGAAGAATGGCGCGGTGGTATGTAACATTGGCCACTTCGACAATGAAATCGATACGGCCTACATGCGCAAGAACTGGGAATGGGATGAGGTAAAGCCACAGGTGCACAAAGTGTATCGTGACCGCGCAGCAGATGATCATTTGATTCTGCTGTCTGAAGGCCGACTGGTTAACCTCGGTAATGCGACAGGCCACCCCAGCCGAATCATGGATGGCTCATTCGCCAATCAGGTGCTGGCGCAAATGTATTTGTATGAGCGCAAGTTCGCGGATCTTCCCGCGGACAAGAAGCAGGAAAGCCTGTACCTGAAAGTGTTGCCGAAGAAGCTGGATGAAGAAGTAGCAAAAGATATGGTTGAAGGATTTGGTGGTGTGATCACCAAACTGACCACGGACCAGGCAAAATACATTCACGTGAATGTCGAAGGCCCGTACAAGCCAGAATCTTACAAGTACTGATTGATCCTGAGCCGAGGTTTTGCGACCCGGGTTTCACAACCCAGGTTTCATAACTTTGGTTTCATAATCATGGCTATGACCGGCAGGCGGCGCTTCTGCTCCCTGCCGGTCGTACGCGCTCAATCATCAGTTTGCACGATCGGCATCCGATCACAAAAACAGTCTTAGCTTAGCTACCCATCGAGAACACACCATGAAAACGCAAAAACAGTTTAATCGACGGTTCAGTTTTGAGTTTTTCCCGCCGAAAACCCCACAGGGCATGGAAAAACTGCAAGTTGTGCGTGATCGTCTGGCGGAGAAGTCACCGGACTTTTTCTCCGTGACCTACGGTGCAGGCGGCTCCACGCAGGAACGCACCATTGATACGGTATTGAAACTGCATCAACAGGGCATCAGCACCGCGCCGCACCTGTCCTGTATCGGGGCGACGAAAGAAACCCTGACCGAATTGCTCGATCTGTACAAAAATAACGGCATTAATCGTATCGTAGCCCTGCGCGGTGACTTGCCTTCCGGCATGGGGGCCCATGGTGAACTGCGTTATGCCAATGATCTCGTCAGCTTCATTCGTGAGCACAGCGGGGAACACTTCAATATCGAGGTAGCGGCCTATCCAGAGTTTCACCCCCAGGCCCCCAACGCAGAGCAGGATTTACTGAACTTTAAGCGCAAAGTTGATGCCGGAGCCAGCAGCGCAATTACCCAGTACTTCTATAACGCCGACGCCTACTTCTATTTTGTCGATCGCATTGAAAAACTGGGTATTAATCTGCCGATCGTACCCGGTATTATGCCGATCACAAATTACTCCAATCTGGTTCGCTTCAGCGATATGTGTGGCGCCGAGATTCCTCGCTGGATTCGCAAGCAACTGGAAGCCTACGGCGACGATACCGCCAGCATCGTGAAATTCGGCGAAGAAGTCGTGACGACCATGTGCGAGCGACTGCTGCAGGCAGGCGCGCCCGGACTCCATTTTTACACGCTGAACCAGGCCGAGCCGAGTCTGGCGATCTGGAACAACCTGAACCTGGATACCATGCTGGAAAAGAAAGTATTCTGATTTAAGAGTCACTCGGTTCGTCTCACAGTATCGAGGCGGACCGGGGCACTGGATCGATCTTCCCTTGCAGTGCCTGAATGTTTCGCTGCAGCGCTGCTCCAATGCAGGTTTGATCAGCAATCTCCTGAATCTTGGGCCAAACCGCACGCTCACCCAACGCAATGTACTGATCCAGATCTTTCCGGGATGGATTGCTCGCTACTTTTTTGTACAAAGCGGGTTGAAACGGCAGATGCACGTTGATGTCGCCCAGATAGGTCTGGCGCGCCATGCCATAGGCTTTGTCCAACAAGGGGCGCCAAGAAGAGTCTGACAATGCATCCCGCGCCAACTCCAGCACCTCGGTCGCTTGCGCATGAACGATGGAAGAGGCTGCATGCTTCAGAAAGGCCAGCGGCCCTTGCCGATTCGTATGCGTGATAAACGGCAGCACATGGGGGTTGGCCTGACTCACGATCGTATGGTTCACATTGTGCAGCCGGCTCATTCTCAGCAAAGGAACATCACTGTGAACAGAACCGTCAATCCAGGACTCCGTCGCCATATAGGGCACCGTGCGTCCATCGGGGGTGCGCGCCTTCAAACCTACCGGCGGAAAAACACCGGGAATAGCGCAGGAAGCCAATGCAGCGTGAGGTATCAACACCTCGGGTGAACTCAAATGTGACAGGATTCTGGGCTTCTGATGCGCTCGTGTGGGCGAGACCGTAATATTCAAAACGCGACCGGAATGCGCAAACGCTTCCTGGAACGTGAAATCCCCAACATTTGTTGAGATATGCTCAAAGAGCTTTTCCGGCCGCATGATAAATCCCGTCTCGCGAAATTGAGCAAAGGACGCCACTTCCAGCGCTTGCCGATGGATGCGTTCCGGGTGAGCAAAAAACGCCAATAACTCCTGATCATTTCGCGTGCAGATTCCGGCCGCAACAATGGCCCCCATGCTGGAACCCGAGATCACTTCCGGCAGTAAACCTTGCTCCCAGATCCCCTTCACCACACCCAGATGGTAGATACCGAAGGCTGCGCCACCGCTCAACACCAAGGCCGTTTGTCCAAAATTGCGATACGCCTGCTGCAGTCGTTCGAGCTTTTCCGCCGTGCTAATGGCAGGCAAGTCCGTTGTTGCCAGAAAATCAATACACGCGCAGACCTCATTCAAATACTCACTGATGATGTGCTTCGTGCCGCTGAGCGCAACCTGATAGAGACGTGAATTGGCGATTTCAGCCAAATGACGGTAGAGACTTTCGATCAACAAAGACATCAACGCATGCGCGTCTGCGGAAGTTCGAGCCTGCTGCAGAGCAGCCAGGTGCTCTTGCAGCAACGCCGAGTGAAACAGATCCGAAGCCGGGTCTTCCCGCCACGCCAAAGCGCCACTCAGCCGATCAATCTCGGTCGCCAGTCGAATCCATTCCGAATAATCAGACGCCTGAGCCAAATTACGCTGCAATTTTTTAATACTGTTCATGTTTTCTGGTGCGATCCCTGATCGTTGATGCGATATCCATAAAATGGTGTTGCTCTTTCAATACGTTCTTTCGATACGTTCTTTCGGCGGCACGTGAATGCCGTTATGATAGCACCTTTACTCCTTGCGGCTTACTGCAATTCGCCAAGCCCATTGATACCATCCCCACTTTGCAGAATGGATGCGCCCATGTTTACACGCACCGTTGACCATGAAATCGCCCTCGCGCTGATTCACCACCGTTTTGCCGGCCAGCTTGAGCGCCTAGCCGGTGAAAACTTCCCCCACCTCACCCAGTGGCTTCCCTGGCCGGAACGGTGTAAAACCGAAGCTCAGTTTGCTGACTTTATCAAAACATCCTTACAGGATTACGCAGAAGGTAAAAGCATGGTCTGTGCCGTGCTTTATCAGGACAAGCTCGTCGGCCTGGCGAGCTTCAACGCCATCAACCACGCGCTAAAACGGGTAGAAATTGGCTACTGGCTGATTGAGTCGGCGCAAGGTAAGGGCATCATCACGCGCACGGGCAAAAAGCTGATTGATATTGCCTTTAACGAGCTCGACATGATGAAAGTACAAATCGCTGCAGCGACCGGGAATCACCGAAGTCGCGCTGTTGCAGAGCGCCTAGGCGGCGTGCTGGAAGGCGTAATCACCCGCGCCGAGGTAGTCAACGGCGTTACCTTGGATCATGCCGTGTATGGAATTTACCGCCCCATGTAACCGGCCTGAACCCGGATTCAATCTGCTCCGTATTTTTTAAACAGTTTCTGCTGAATCGCCAATAACTCACCAGAGGCCTGCATCACGCGAAGTTGTTCCTCCAGTTTCGGGATCAACCCGATAAATCGGGAGCGCTTACCGATGAATATATACCAGCCCAGCTCACCCAGGGAAGGGCGCTCGAAGGTGAGGATCTCCTTCTCCATGTTCAGTGCGCGTACTTGATATCGAAATAGTTCTTTTTGTTCAATGTAAACGTCTGCCCGCTGGCTACTGAGCATGATCGGAATTTTCCCCGCATCCACGATGGTATAAATTGTACGCATTCGCTTAAGCGCTTGCTCGTGCCACCCAGAACCCAACATGTGCACGTGCTTAATATCCGGCCTGGCTTCCAGGTCCCGTAGCGATTGAATGGCTTTGAGTTCCGCCAGTTTTGGATTGGTCACACTGGTATGCATCACGAAATGGGTTTCATACAAGGGCGTGGCTGGATGCTCGGTATATTTAGCTCTCACAGGTGTAGGTACGGTAAAAAAACCGTCACGCTCCCCTTGCTCCACTAACAACTGGGCCCGCTTCCACGGTAAGGCCTGATGCACCACGTTGAGTCCGAGCTTCCCACCCAACACCGCTTCAACGAACTCTGGCTGAACGCCATAGGCTTTGCCATCCACTCCCCAGGCAAACGGTTTGTAGCTTTCTCCATACACAATCTGTATGGTTTGCTCCGCCCAAGTTGCCCCGGGCAGGCACACCAATGTAACAGCGAGCAGCAGAAGACGCATACCGATAATCAAGCGCTCCCTTACTGTCCGGATAAAATCTCGTTCAACAGTTTTAAGCGGGACTGGTTTTCCGGTTTATCGGCAAAAGACACCACCAATGGCTTTTCTTCCAGCGTTGCGGTCGACGCTTCGATATCGGAAATATTGGCCTGTTGCGCATAGAAGAGCATGACTTTCGGGTCAGTAATGGCCACATCCATACGTCCGCCAGCCAGTTTCTTGAGCAGCGTTTCTTCATTAGATGCCGGACTGGTGTTGCCAGGATTCGCCGCAGAGGCCTTCTGAATGGCGGCCGGATAAACGTAAGACTTGATCAACCCCACCTTGTACTTGCTGAACAACTCGTTCACGCTGGTCCATTGAATATCAGCGCCCTTTTTGAACAGCACACCCACGGTGGAATTCTGAACACCGTTGGACCCGACAAATCCCTCACCCACCTCTTCCGGCCACGCGGGGAAATACCCAACATAGCCTGGATCAGACGCCATTTTCTGTGCGCGCTCCCACGGGTAAAACTCAACAACCAGTTCTATTCCTTTTGTTTTGAGTGCCGAACGAAGTGCTTCAATGGCCGTGCCATTTCCTTCCAGGTCTTTACCGGAATAGGGTGGCCACTCCAACGAAGTGATTTTCCAGGTTTCCGCCTGCAGCGGTAAGGCAAATACAACCAGACAAACTAAGTGAATCAGTGTTTTCATGTGGTATCTCCTGAGAGAGTTTGACCATGTTGGCAGATCCTTCCTCATGAAATCGTCCGTAAGCTCATGCTGAGTGTAGTTGGCGTGGGACAAAATTCAAATCCGGCATCAAAAGACATAAACGCCGTTTCTCAGCCTTTCGCCCGACGATTAGCATTGATCATTTTTTATCTGTTTTTGTGCATTTGTGCCAATTCAAAAATTCCAGTCTGACTTATAATGCCCTCAGCCTGCCAACAGGCAGAAAAAATACATTTTCATTTGATGAGCAAGAGGGATTTTGAGTGACCGGTACACAAGCAGCACAATTGGGAGCAGATATGACAGAGCACGTGGGTTATTGGGGCTTTTCGATCGACACAGCCACCTACGATTTTGCACGCACTACGGTTGAACAGATCAAAAGCGAAAGCCAACCGATTGAACAGCTCTGCAAATCATCCGCAGAAGTGGTATCACGACTCACCCGTCTCGGGCTGGCCAGCTACTACCACAAACCAACAGAGATTGTGCCTTTGCACCCGATGGTGAAAAAGTCGGCAGACTCAGGAATTTCAGCCGTCATGGCCGGCCTTGACCTGGTGATCAAGCAATTCTTTAAGAAGCGCTCGATGGGCGAGTTAAAGGCAATCAGTAACTATCTCGAAAACATGTTGCACACCCGCCACAATTCGACGGAGCCTGTGCTGATTTTTCGACTCACCGAGGATTTGCATCAACGCGCGATGCGCCTGATCGAAATGGTGCGGACCAATGACAACCGGGATACGTACATCGATGACGTGGTGAAAGCGCTCTGTGATCTGGTGGACGAATCCACCATTCATTACTATCACCAACCCACCGATATGGTGAACCTGAAAGGCTTTGGCAAGAAAACGGCAGATGTCGGCATCGCGCAGGTGCAGAAAGCCATCCAGTCGTTAATTCGAAAACTCGTCTCCGAACTGAGTCACACGCAGCTCAATGAGCTTTCTCACCACATCGAATCAATGATTCATACGATGCAGGAAGAAGGGTGACGGAAAGATCCCTTTAGTACCGCGCGCATCTAACGCCAGATGCACGCGGCACGAGCTTCAATAGTGGTAATACATACGCTCGAAATAGGCGACCAAAAATCGCTTAATGTGGGTTTTTACACCGGACAGTGATGCTACGACCGGCGCACGTTCGGTTTCAAAGGTGGCTTCGTTTGACATAGACATTTCATTCCTCCAGTTCTTCTATATGGCAGTACGCTTCCGCATACGACACAATCACTGAAGCAGCAGCTATGCCAATAGACCACTTTTCGTTCAAATCCAGCACACTTTTGTTTTTTACTTCCTCTGCCCCACGGACAATTCATTGCAATGTTGCACAGACATTGTGCATACCATCCCTAAAGTGATACCTACTTGTGCATAAGTATTACAAGGACCGGGCGGACAGTATCACCCAGGCATACGTCGCAGACTTGCCGGGATAGGACGCGGGACAATTCGCTAACTCGGGATTGTCCGGGTACTGGGCAATATTGACCAGCGCGCCTAGATACATGCGATAACTCCCATCGGGCATGCGGTACATGGAGGGGTCGTTGACACTGTAGACATCGTGGCCCGCCGCCACAAAATCCTCCACAGTGATCAATGGCTCGCTCGCACTCCCTCCGTAGGGAGCGAGCGCAACCGTCTCGGTGTCATTGTCATCACTCAACCACCAGCCATAGATCTCACCGGTCAACACTTCCGGTGGGTTAATCGGTCCAGCATGTTGCTTCATGGTGAGAATAACACGTTTGCCGGTCGCCCATTCGAATGACATGGGGTCATTTTGTCGATCACGGGGTTCAACGGTTGGCCCATTGTTCAGCGGATCATCTGAAATCAGTTCAAACTGCTCCCCGACCGCATCCGTAGAGCGGTAGTGCCACACCCGGTGGCGGTATTCCTGACTGGCGTTGGGGGACTTGCCATCCATCGTGAACACATGCACCCGGTTGTTCATAACAAAGGCGGTCGTTACGCCCACCTCCCCACCATCGGGCGAGAGCACCCAGTCCGTCTGTTCGCCCTGAAACCAAATGCCATCTTTGGAACAATCGGAGGAGATACCGGTGCCAAAACCTACATTGCCTTCAGACTTGCCATTCGAGTGGAAAATACGGTGTTCGATTGAGCCACAAATAGCAGACTCAACCTGCTCAGGCAACCTGACGACTTCAGGAAACCCCGTACGCTCATTCAAAATGGGCGGCTTCTCCGAGCCATCGGCTTCTATTCTGGTTTGCACGGATTGCGATTCCCCAAAGGTCAGCCCATCAGAAGATAAAGCATAGGTGGCGGTTGCTCCGGAGTTCAGCGCTCGGGCGTGATACAGGTAGTATTGGGCACTGGTAGCATCAAAACCGATTCTGGGCACGGCTGCGCACGCCAATCGGATTCCGGGGTCTGCCTCGAAAGCAAAACTGGGTAGTGTTGTGTTTGATCCGGAGAGTTCATCCCAAGAGCGGGGGTCCGCCGTGAGGGATACATCACCCAGCGAGGCGTCACCGAAGCCGTTCAGCGTCAGCGATACGCTGGTATCACTGAATTGAAGATTCATGGGCTGATTCAACCCCCGTAGTTGGGTTTCACTCCCATCCGAACCGGTCACCTGAACGCGTGTGCCCTGTACAGAAAAAGCGTAGGACGACAGAGCTTCGGGTAACGTCAGATTTTCGATATTGCCATCCAGCGTGACGATCAACGACTCAGCGAGCGACAATGATTCGTTGCCTCCGGCGCCGTATACGTCGCCATTTTGCGTGAGTAGCCGAGCTTCTCCGTGGTTCAGGAAGAGTTTTTCGGCCAGCGCACCACCGGAGAAACCGTTCCACAACAGCAATACGCTGAACAGGCTGTATCGATTCTTCATTCCCTCGCTCCCCTACCTCGTTTTTTGGCCATTGATCCACACCACATTCGTGCTACCCTACGCACTCTTTTAAACATAGGTCATTCCCGGGAAAGTTTCCGCCTGTATGCATCCCCGAAATCGACACAACGGTCCCCACGACTTTGTCGCCCTGGCCGAGCGCTGGCCGCCTCTGCAGCCGTTTCTCACGGCAGGATCACCGGAAAAGCCAACGCCGGATTTTTCCGACCCCGCCGCCGTGCTTTGCCTGAATCAAGCGCTGCTGGCTGTGGACTATCAGATCACCGGGTGGACCCTCCCGGCGGGCCACCTCTGCCCGCCGGTGCCGGGTCGCGCGGATTACCTGCACTACGCTGCAGACCTGCTGAATGAAAGCCCTCACACCCACCACCATCCGTCACGCGAGGTACGGCTTCTGGATGAGGTACGGCTTCTGGATATAGGTACCGGTGCCAGTGCAATCTATCCGTTACTTGGTGCCCGGATTTACGGGTGGACCTGTGTCGGTACCGACATTCATCTCGCCTCACTCACCGCGGCGGCGAACCATCTGCCGTCAAATCCCGATCTCGCTTCTTTAATTTCACTCCGACAGCAGGAAGACAGATCGGCGATCTTTCGAGGCGTTATTGCGCCGGATGAGTTTTTTCATCTCACGGTGTGCAATCCGCCCTTTTTTGCGTCGGAATCGGTGGCAGCCCGGGCCAACCTGAAAAAGTGGCCTGCTGGCGCGCTACCCTTTGGGGGCACGTGCAATGAACTCTGGTGCGAAGGCGGCGAAGTAGCCTTCATCAAGCGCATGATCTCTGAGAGTGCAGTGTTTGGACACCAGGTTGGCTGGTTTACCTGCCTGGTGTCCAAACAGGGCAATCTGCGACAGTGTGAAGATCAGCTGCATAAGCTGAGCGCCACGGAGGTGCGCGTGATCCCCATGGCGCAGGGGCGGAAAAACAGCCGTTTTCTCGCCTGGCGATTTAGAAACCCCTTGTGATTCCGGGCATCGGCAGGAATAATAGCCCAACGCCAAGCCCCCCTAAAGTGCGAATGACAAAACACGATGAGAACAACTCGGCTCTACGTTGACACACCCCTGAGCGTCAATCAATCCATCGATCTCCCGGAAGGCCCGACACATCACCTCAGCAAGGTATTACGGGCTCGACAGGGCCAGGCCGTGGAACTGTTTAACGGCGATGGACTGAATTACACGGGCACCATTTCAAGCATTACCAAGAAACAGGTCACCGTAGACATTTCGGCAAGCTCTGCGGGACCTGCCCCGTCGCCGATCCGGCTGCATGTAGGGCAAGTCATCTCTAAAGGCGACCGCATGGATTACATGGTGCAAAAAGCCACGGAGCTAGGTGTCACAGAAATCACGCCTTTGTTCAGCGAACGGTGCGATGTCAAATTGAATGCGGAACGGCAGGACAAGCGCTTGCAGCATTGGCAGCAAATTGCGATTCATGCCTGTGAACAGAGTGGCCGCGCTGAGGTGCCAGCCATTCATCCCGCCACTCCCCTCACTCAATGGGTGGAAGGCCGCGATGAAGATCGACGATTCGTTCTGCATTATGCCAATCCCCATCGCCTGGGTGACACGGCAGCGCCTCAATCGATCGCTGTGCTCGTCGGCCCGGAGGGTGGTTTCAGCGACGCGGAACTGAGCCTTGCCCATGCTCACCATTTTCAAACACTGGCGCTGGGCCCCCGGATTCTTCGAACTGAAACTGCGCCTCTGGCGGCACTTTCCGTGCTGCAATGGCATTGGGGAGATTTTTCTCAGTCGCGTTCCTGAGCGCTCACCATTTTCACTTCCAACGGCCGGAGCGTATCGAGGTGGACGTCCCGCTGCGGAAAGGCAATGCAGATATTCGCCTCACGAAACAATTGGTCAATCCGGAATCGCAAGTCACTCTCGACCATACGACGCTCCAGCAGTCGACGCATGTTTACCCAGATGAGTAACTCGAAGCTCAGCGCATTGTCCCCAAAGTCGGTGAAGAGCACGACCGGCGGTGGCTGATTCAGTACCCGCTTGTGGTCTTCCGCCGCCTTCTTCAGCAGTTCGGACACGCGCTCCACATCCGACCCATACGCCACCCCCACCAGAATACTGGTACGCACTTTGGTGTCACTCAGGGTCCAGTTGGTCACCCGGTCTTCCAGCAAATTACTGTTAGGCACAATAATATCGACATTCTGCGGCGTTTTGAGCTTGGTGCTCCGCGCCCCGATGTGTGAGATGACGCCCATCAAATCACCGATCTGAATGAAGTCGCCGACGCGAATGGGGCGCTCTGCCAACAGAATCAACCCACTGATGAAGTTACTCATGAGATTCTGACTGCCAAAGCCAATGCCGATGGCCAGGGCACCGCCCAGCACCGTAAACACCGTGAGCGGTATGTTGATTAACTTCAGCGCAAAGAGCACAACACTGATTAACAGTACGTAAAACACGACCGTCTGAATCACCGCAATCACACCTTCATCCAGCTTTAGCCGACTCAGCATCCAACTGCCAATCATTTTGCTGAACAATTTGGCGATCCAGATGCCGGTCATGAGCAGAATAATGCCCACAATGAGCTTGCCCAGGGTAATGGCCTGATCATCAAACACCAGAATTTCTGCGCCCCAGATCTTCGCCACCGTCGTACTGAGCGCTTGCCAGAGCTCAGCCAGGGACACCTCGTCCAGCGACCAGTCAGACTCTTCCCTCACCCGCTGAATCAGCAGCATCGTCCCTCCGATCAGGTTTTTCTCTGCGGATATCCGGTTCATGCTTTCCGTCAACGCGTCTCGCTGTGCGACTTGCCACTTGCCAGGCCGGGCGTCCAGCGCCTCGATGGTGGCCGTTAACTGGCCATAGTCTCGGGTCAACGTTTCATAGTGCTGGTTCAAGACTTTCATTTGTTGATCCAGCACCAGTTCCTTCGCACGGAGGTTTTCCCGGTTCTCCGTCAGTGATTCTTTCGGTGCGCCCTGCCATACCTGATGGCGCAACTGCCAGGCAAACTTTTCAATGGCTGCGCGCTCCAAACCGAACTGGAGCCACTCCGCCTGAAGCTGCAATGCATGCATATTTTGGTAGCTGGCCGCCAATTCCTCCTGCAGCAACGTGCTCTCTGCGTCCCGGGCTGCCTTTTTCTGGTTTTTGATCCAGAGAGCCCGGACTTTTTCAGCTTGACTCTGCGTGGATGCCAGCCGGGCCCTGAGTTTATTGCTGCGTTCCTCAATACTTGCGATTTGCTGTTCTAACTGACTGCGCGCGAACACCGTTTTCTTTTTGATCTCAGGCCGGGCAGTGACCAGTTTTTGCTGTACAGAAAGCAGCTGATGATCCGTTAGGGAGAGCAGGCGCACTTCCAGTTTGCTGAGTTGCCACCAGGCTTTGGCGGTGGCCTCAGCGCGTCTAAGGTGTTGCAACCTCATATCCCGCTCGGGCGTGGGTAGCTCTTCACCCAGTTTACGCATCTGCTTCTGAAGCGTTTCTATTTGGTTCAGCGCGGCCAGAGTGACCTGTTTTTGACTGTCCAGGTGTTCCGCATTCACAGGAATCTGTGACTCAATGTCACTCAATGCCTTCAACCACTCATCGTACAGCGTGATTGGGTATGCGGAGCCATCCGCAGGGAGTGCGGGCAATGGCAGCACCTGAGCGGGTAGCGCGGCAATGGCTGCCAACACGTTTTTCTGCCGCTTCAGAAAAGCAATCTGTTGTGAGAGTTCCTCTGCCGCTTCGGATTCAGGCGTCAGTTCCGCCAGCTCCCGCTCAAGTCGGGCCAGTTCGTCCGCCACCTCTGCCGCCTCCGGGAGGGCAGCGCTTTCTTTGTCGGTGGTTGTGTTCAGACCCATCCCGGGCAAGAGCGTCGTGCTCTCGGCGTGTAATGATCCGGATAGGCACAGGCTGAATACAATGAACAACCTGAAAAAAAACTGCTGCACGGGCATGGCGCGATCCAAGGGTAGTCGGGCAAAAGGGATTACTGACAGTATAGTATGCTGCGACCCGTGTCACCCTGCCATAATTTGCCCTTTTTCCACCGCAAATGGCCATAGCGACGCCCCTGATCGGCCAGATTCCCCTGTTTTAATCATTTCTACCAAGCAAAAACAACCAGACTCAGGAGCTTCAACATGAAACCTCACTCGCATCGACTTGCCACTTCACTGCGCATCCTGCTGCTCAGCACACCCATTGGATTGCTGGGTGCCTGCGCGAATCAACCCATACCGCCCATGGAAATCTCGCAAACCGGTCCTCATATTCCCTACTCTGCGCAAACCAGCACGACCGATACCCTGACCGCCAATGCGGATGCGTATCTCGCCGCTGCCGATACTTCGGCTTTTGCACACTCAGCCCCCGTCAGTGACGAAGCCCTGTCCGTGGAACCCGCTCTCGAGGAACCAGAAATGACCACACTTGTGATTGAGACACCGAAAACACGGGACCAAACCCACTTAAATGCGCCAGGAGAGGCCGAGTTTGCGTTCACTCAGGAAGCAGACACGCCTGCGCATCCTCAGGAAACGCTGTTTTATTACGGATTCAACAAAAGCGAGCTGGATGAGCCGGGGATTCAGTTAATTGAACAGCATGGGGCCTACCTCGCCGCGAATCCCCATTGGCATATGACGATTGAAGGCCACGCCGATGCCTTGGGCAACCCGGAATACAACCAGAAACTTGCGCTGAAACGCGCAACCAAGATCGCCAACATTCTGAAGGCCCAGGGTGCCAGGAACAGCCAGATCACCGTAAAAAGCTGGGGCAGCGACCAACCCGTCGTATCGACATTGCATTATGGCGAAAACCGGCGCGTCGCACTCCTTTATGACAAAGTAACGACAGGGGACAAAGTAACGACAGAGGACACAGTAACGACAGAGAAAGACATCGCCCTCGCCGGGGACCCTCAAGCCACTGCACACTGATTCTTCCTGATGGTGTACAGCCCTGTGTGCCGTTTTGCCGCCAGCTCCTGGCGGCTTTTTTTTGTCGCAACAATTGAGTTATGGCACATCACCCCCATGTGTATAAACATGACCTGCAACCGCAGTCACCTGAATAATAACCACCACAATTACCCATTCCACAAGACAAGGAAGGCCAACGTGTCATACACCATGCAAAAAATCATGATCACCCGCCCAGGCGGCCCGGAAGTGCTTGCGCTTCAGTCTTTTCCCGGGTTGTCCCCCTCCACCGGCGAAGCGGTCATCGATGTGAAAGCCGCAGGACTGAACTTTGCGGACATCCTCGCCCGGCAGGGGCTTTACCCGGACGCCCCCGACATGCCAGCCTGCATGGGCTACGAATTCGCGGGTATTGTGACGGCGGTTGGCAGCGACCAGGACACCCACTGGGTAGGCAAGCCGGTGTTTGGTCTGAGCCGATTTCAGGGACAGGCTTCGCAGGTCTGCGTGCCGCTGGCGCAACTATTCGAGAAACCGGACGCACTCAGTTTCGAGCAAGCGGCAGCGATCCCGGTCAACTATCTGACCGCCTGGCAATTACTGGTCGTCATGGGCGCATTGCAACCTTCCGAAACGATCCTGATCCATAACGCCGGCGGTGGTGTTGGCCTGGCAGCCATCGACATCGCACGGCATATTGGTGCAACCATCATTGGCACGTCCAGCCCCGGGAAACACGAGTTCCTGACCCAGCGCGGGGTCGACCACTGTGTGGACTACCGCAATCGTGACTGGCGCTTTGAGGTCAACAAACTGACCCATGACCGGGGTGTCGAGCTGATTATCGACCCGCTGGGCGGAGATCACTGGCGAAAGAGCTATCGCGCACTTCGATCGACAGGGCGTTTAGGGATGTTTGGCATTTCTACCGCCTCGGAGTCGGGCCTTGCGGGCAAGCTCAAACTGGTGAAAACGGCACTCCAGATGCCGTTCTTCCACCCGGTATCCTTGATGAATCAGAATAAATCCGTATTTGGCGTGAATATGGGCCGCTTATGGCATGAAACGCCGAAAATCAGAGGGTGGATGGGTGCGCTGATGCAAGGTGTAGAAGAAGGCTGGGTGCGCCCTTACGTTGATCAAACCTTTTCGTTTGGGCAAGCAGCGGATGCTCACCGCTTTCTGGAGGCACGACAAAACATGGGAAAAGTGGTTCTGATTCCGGGATAGTCCGCCACCCACAGCGGCGGATCAATGGAGAGGGGCAAGACTGCCCCTCAACGCTTTTTTGCCGGATTACTGGCTGGCGCTGACCATGACATCCACGGCAGCTTTGATTTCATCGTCAGAACAATCCATACAGGCACCTTTGGCTGGCATGGCATTAAAGCCATCCAGCGCGTGAGCCAACAGAGTATCCATGCCTTGGGCGATACGCGGTGCCCAGTGTTCCAGATTGCCCTTAATGGGCGCGCCTGCCGCACCCGTGCCGTGACATGCCGCACATTTGGTGTTGTAGATTTCGTCACCGGAGCGTGGCTCTGCGGATGCGCTCGCGGCTACGACCGCCGTGGTTTCGCTGGCACAGGCATCCCCTTCCACACATACCTGACCCACTGGCTTGATTCGATCTCTGATGGCATCATCGCCCGCTGCATTTACGAAGGGCGCAGCCACCAGCGCTGCCACCGCCAACAATTTAAGCATATGTTTCACATTTCACCTCAATCTGGTTATGTGTTTACCACGGATAACCCGTAACCTGAATTTTAAACCGGTGAATTATAGCGGGATAATCTGCTCGCTTAAACCAGTATGCTTAAAAACTTCCAAAAGCACGCGGGATGGGCTTGGCTCGATTCTGTTGACGCGCCAGGCGAATCTCCAGCTTCAATCGCTCTTCACTGGTTTCAGGCCAGTCCAGCGTTTTCATGTCGGAGACAAACAGTGCCGCTTCGTTGGTGTCATCGGAATCCAGGTACAACTCGACAATCGACACGTACTTTCGCTCCAACCGCCGATAATGCTCATCCACGGCCTGATTGTTGTCATCCAGTTGTCGTGCTTTCTGGAGCTGACTGAATACCGACACCAATGCATTTCGTGTGGCGTCATTACTGCCAAACAGCCCGGGCTTTTTAAACGGCTGGCTGATCTGTTGCTGAGCCTCCCGCAGGATTTTGTCCACCTCCTCCCGCGTGGCCTGCTTCCGCTGATACTGCGACTCCAGCGCCCTCAACTGCGGGTAGTTCGGTGTTACTCGCTGGATCAGATCCAGCTTCTTGCGAGCCAGGGGCAGATTGTTGGCGTGGAAGGCCTGCTGTACCAGGCCGGCCTCAAAGGCGCTGGTCTGTTCCAAGGCAGTTTTCGCCGCCGGTAATCCCGGATTCAATGCGAGAATCGCCAGATAGGTCTCCCGCAACACCGCGTTGGTGCCATCATTCAGTGTCTGGCTTTCCAAGTCACTGGCACGGGCCACCAATTGACTCAGCTCCCGTTCTTTTTCAGCACGCTGCCGGGCTTTTTCTTCGGCAGCCTTTCGCTTTGCGGCCTCTGCTTGTCGTTGACGCTCCAATGCCGCCTGTTGCTGGGCATCGGCCTGTGATCGATCACGCTGCTCGCGCTCTGCGGCTTGTTCCGCCTCTCTGGTCCGCTGTGCTGAGCGTGCAGAATCCAGCCGGCTGGTCACTTCGAGCAACGGGCTTAACGGTCCAGGAATGGCCCGCGCTTTCTCCAGCAACGCTTGAGCCTCATCCCACTGCTGTTTGTTGATGTGTGACTGAGCCAGGGCCAGTAATCTCGACCGAACCTCCGCAACGCCCGCTTTGGCCGGCTGGTTGAGCGGGTCAACCTGCAAAATACGGTCGTACAAAGCATAAGCGCTCTGCCCTTCCGGCAAGGTCAATCGACCTTTCTGCAAAGCATCCGCTGCTTCGGCAAGCCAACCATCAATTTCCCGCTCCTGCTTCAACACCGCGACCGCGTTGCGCGCCACGTCAATGAGCGGGTGCGCGCCGGCCAAACGCTCCGCACGCTGAATATACTGTTCTGCCTGGGTGTTTTTGCCTTCTGCCGCGCGACTACGCGCGAGATCCAGATATTTCAGCCAGATGGTCTCTATCCCTTTGAGCGCATTTTCGTTGACCGGATCAAGTGCCAACGCCTGCTCATAGTAATGGAGTGCATTGTCACCGTCGGGTGCTTCATAATTGGCCGCCCCAAATGCGGTTTCAGCCTGTGAGAGATAATGTTCCACCTCTACCACCACTTTTCTCGTCGCAAGTTCACGCTCCAGACGCGCAATTTCAAACCGGGAAGAGAGAATTTCCGCGGCAGCCCCCATCCTGGCCTCAGCCGTGCTGAAGTCATCGCGCTCCAACGCTTCCTGGGCTTGGGTCAATAGCCGACGCCCAACAGCTTCCACGCCTTCCAGCGCTTTGATGTTCACAGGCTCTTCCGCCAGAACCGCGCGATAGTAGCCCAATGCGTTGTCAACCTCCGGTGCCACCAGCTTCCCGGCCGCCAGTGCGGCATCGGCGCGCTCCAGAAGCGCTTGCAAACGGTTCTGCTTTTCCTGAAGTCGCTGTTCTCTCGCCAGTCGCGCCGCTTCTTTGTCTGCCCAGGCCTGATTCTGCTGATCCATCAGTTTCTCACTGTCCAGCTCACGCTGGGTCTGGATCTTTTCTTTCATGGCGAGAATGTTCGGATGCGTAGAATCCACCTGAGCGGCGGCCGCCAGATAGGCTTCGGCCACCGCAAGATTGCTGGCCAACAGTTGTGTTTCAGCGAGTTCGATAAATTTGCCCGCAACGCGCTGAATTCCGGCTTTTGCCGCCGCATTATCGGGATTTTCAAATAAGATCCGCTGATAATACTCAAAGGCGTTTTCCCTGGCCGGTGTGGTCAGATCGCCGCGCTGTAATGCCGCATCCGCTTTGGCCAGCCATTCATCAATCATCTTCTGTTGCTCTTCCTTAACAAATCGCGCTTGCCGCGCCGCATTGTAGCGAAGATACAGGGTGGAGAGTTGGCCGCGGAAATCTTCATTACTCACGTAATAGGAAATCTGGGAAGCCTGGGTCAGATACACTTCCGCCTGATCAAGTTGGTTGTTGAGAATAAACTGCTCGGCCTTTTGCAAATACAACGCAAACAACCCGGTGATGCGTTGCAGGCCCACCGGCTGATCCGGGGTTAATGCCAGTAACGTGGTCAGATAATACTGAGCATTGTCACCGGGCGGGGTAAACAGTCGCTCCTGCCCCAACGCCACTTCCGCTTTTCTGATCAATTCTGCGGATTTGGCATCCAGCACCTGAGGTTCTGAATCGGAGGAGAAGAGTGCCCCACTGTCACCCCGCAACAGAGTTGCCCCTTTATCAACATACCAGAAGCCGATAAATGCGAGGGCAGCAACCAGGATCAATCCCCCGCCCCACAACCCCATTTTGACTGGCGTGTCCAGAAACGTGGACTTGGCAACCAGACTTTCCCAGAGACTGGATTTGGGCACCTGGCTCTCATGCACCCGCCTTGCCCGCGAGGCTCTGGAACGACGCACCGTCGAGCCCTTTGAGCTGCTCCGCGTGAGCGGCGACATAATGACGGTACTGCCTTCCTGCTCACCCAGCGTCCGCTCGATAAAGCTTAAGCCTTTGATAAAATCTTCACCGGACTGAAAGCGGTCTTCGGCAGATTTGGCCAGTGCCCTCATCACTACCGGTTCCGCGGCCCCCAGATACTCCGGCAACGGCGGTGGGTCTTCGGTGATGTGTTTCACGCCGATCATCACCGGGGAGTCGGCCGTAAAGGGCACTTCGCCAGTGAGTACTTCGTAGAGGATGATCCCGAGACTGTACAGATCGGAGCGATGATCCGTCGGCGACCCTTCCGCCTGTTCAGGGCTCATATAGTGGGGTGTTCCCACCACCGCCCCGGTCATGGTCATGTTGGTTTTTGAGTCGGTCTGACGCGCTATACCGAAGTCAGAAATGACCGCACTGCCATCTTCACGAAAGAGGATGTTTTCCGGCTTGATATCCCGGTGAACCAGCTTCTTTCTACCGGCATAATCCAGCCCGGCCGCCACCTCCTTGAGCATTTCAAGGGCATCGTAGATGGCCAGCCCATTGCGCAAACGGGTTTTGAGATCGCCGCCCGGCAAATACTCCATGGCGATGTAGTGGCTGTTACCCACCTGCCCGACATCATACACCGGCACAATATGTTGATGGGACAGCTGCGCGACGAGACGGGCTTCGCGAAGAAACCGCTGGGCAAAGGACTTGTCGCTGAGCAGGTGCTCCGCCATGACCTTCAGGGCAACATGCCGACCAAACGATTCCTGAACCGCCAGGTAGACGGTCGCCATACCGCCCTTGCCGAGAATACTTTCGATTCTGTATCCGGGAATTTCAGGAAACGTCACATGCCATCCTTAACGTGCTGCCTTGGGGTTACCGCCAGCGCCCCCATCATGAATACATTTCTTTCAGAAACAGCTGACAGAGTGCAGTATAAAGGCTAACCTGTTTTTTTCACAGCAGGATACAAGCAACCACCCTCATGACGAAAACAACGGCAGAATCCTATCGTAATATTTTAGACACTGGCCGCTGGTTCCGCGGAATACCCGCCGACCTCAAAAACCGGCTGTTAGAACACGCGAAAGTACAACGGCTGTGCGGTGGCGATATGCTGTTTTGCCGGGGCGATCCGCGATGTGGTCTGTATGCGGTTGTTGAAGGCGCTGTGCGCATCACCGGTGTCGGGGAGAATGGCAAAGAAGCCATCCTGACCTTTATTGAACCACCCAACTGGATCGGTGAAATTGCCTTGTTTGACGGCCGCTTACGCACCCACGATGCCATCGCTGAAGGCAATGTCACTGCCATTCATGTGCCTCAGGAAGCATTGGACGCCGTGCTGGCGGAAAATCCATTGTACTGGAAAGATTTCGGTCTGCTGATCGCCCAAAAGCTGCGGCTGGCCTTTCTCTGGATGGAAGACATGACCGTGCTGCCCGCCGCTGTCCGCCTGACGCGGCGGCTGGTGTTCATGGCAGAAGGTTACGGTGACTTGCAGGGTAAAAGCCGTCGCACTATTTCTGTTCCGCAGGAGCAGCTCGGCCTGATGCTCGGCATTTCCCGACAGACCACTAACCAGATTCTGAAGGATCTCGAAGCACAGGGGATGATCAAGGTCGCCTATGGCGTCATTGAGTTGCTGGATCTGGAGGGATTGAAAAGACGATCCAGTGTCAGCTAAATGACAGACCTTTGCCGCACGCCTTGATACAGTATGATCACACATTAACCAGATTGGACCTGCTTGCAGGGGATAATAATGAAAACGTTAACAGATCATTTGTCTCAATATGCGGATTATCACCGTGACCCGCGCAACATTGCCACCCACTTCGTGGGTATCCCGATGATAGTGGTGGCCGTAGCCACGCTGCTCTCTCGACCTGCCATTGAGGTGGCGGGCCTGACACTCACCCCGGCACTGCTGCTGGCAGCAGGTACCGTCTTGTTTTATCTGCGGCTCGATCGCATGTTTGCCGCACTGATGGCCGTGGTGATGGGGCTGTCCGTATGGGCGGGCCATACGCTGGCTGCAGGTTCTACCTTGGTGTGGCTGAGTGAAGGTATTGGTTTGTTTGTTATTGGGTGGATTTTTCAGTTTGTGGGTCATTTCTACGAAGGCAAAAAACCGGCATTTGTGGATGACCTGATTGGTCTCGCTGTCGGCCCGCTCTTCGTAGTAGCCGAAGTCGTCTTCGCGCTGGGCTTTCGACAGGAAGTCCATCAGGCCATTATTGAGCGCTCCGGCCCGGTAAAGGAGCGGGAACGTACCGCCTGAAGCGGAAGCTAAGAGACAGGGTGAAAGATAGACGGAGAGAAAGAGAAACTGAGCAAGCGGAACGACAGACGCCTGCTCAGTGACTCGCTAAAAGACCCCTATCGCCGAAAGCGCTCCTGATTCCCATCAAAATTCAAACAGGAACTCGGGTAGCTGATGCTCCAGTTTTTTCCTTGGACTGCACGGGAAAACTCACCCAGTTCATCGCAGGAATACATCCGCTCTCGCGGTATTCGAAACGAGAGTTTTCGTACATTGGAAAACTGCAGCACCTCACGAAAATTCGTCAACGGCAACTCACCCAGTTCCAGGGTATCCAGCTGCCCGAAGCCGGAAAGCATCCACACCGAACTGATGGGGTTTCCCCCGATGTTGAGCCGCTCCAACTGCCCCAAAGCACTCAGAGGCGCAAGATAGGTGAGTTCATTGTTGGCAAGATTCAGCGTCTTCAATTTGGTGAAATGCTGAAGCCCTTCAAGCTGGGAGATTTTTCTGGACGAGCACCCCAGCTCTTCCATATCCGTCAGATTGGTCCAGACGTTTTGCCGAATCCGGGTTTCATGATAATGAATCTGCATCCCGATGCACTCTTTCAGGTTCATATCCTGAATGTTGAGCGCATTCAATTGGTCAATCATACCGTCCACGAGGGCATTCGCCCGGCGTTTTTTGGATTCGGCCTCCTGCACAAATTGCTTCACCTCCGACTGGTGCTCCTGCACCTGCTGATTCGGCGCGTAAAACATTTTAACGACCACAACGCCGACAAAGCCCCAAAAGGCCACTTTCCAGAGCGTTCCGGTGTTGAGGTTATCAAACATGGGCTAGTCCGATCCGGTGTGTCGGTTGAACGTTTCTGCAAACTCGTAATTTTTCGCCTGATGGGTGATCAAATCCTGGAGTAGCGCCAGAATAATCATCAACGCCCGTTCCACCGGGGAGTTGTGCGCTGCCAGCTGTTGCTTCAATGCCGTGTGCGGCGTATGAAATTCAATACCGGGCCGTATCGCTGCTTTCTGGCCTTCAATCGCCTGGCAATAGCGTCGGTGCAGATCGCTGAACGAATCTGCGCGGCTGTTGGGCTGGCCGAGAATCAAATGCAATCGCTGTCTCACCCAGCGGTCATCCATCTGCGCATCCGCATCACAGTACGATAAAATTACCTGATACAACTGGATGATGTCACTGGAACCAAAGTGGTGGGCCTGGGCGGCAATATCCAACAGTGAAAATACGGCCAGTGGTGACGGTGAAAAGGCCACATCCATTTGACTGATCTTAACCAGCTCCAACCAGTGCCAGGTTTGTGCGACGGGCAGTACTCGCAGTACCGGCCAGCCGAATTCCACCGCGCCGCGCTGCGCATTCTTGAAAGGTACACCATTCAGGCTCGGTGCTTTGTAGCGCATATCGGGTCGATCCGAGAAGTCTGCTTTCAAAAACCGGCAACTTCCCGGATAAGACAGATTCATCAGCAGGAACAGATGCTGAACAAACACTACGACGGCATGCTCATACTCTTTTTCTGACGCTGTCTCCTGTGCCTGCAAGACAATCCGTAGTTCCGCCGCAAAGGGATCCGCCACCGTTTCCGTGCGCTTACACTCAGCCAGGCCCTTCAGGAGACTGTCCACCTCCAGCGAGACCTGAAAAACAATCTGACGAACGCCGTCTTGATCACGGATGGTAAAGGGCCGATTCTGAATGAACTGTGCAGCCTCCGTCCATTGGGCGGTCACGCCATCCACATCAGAGTGGTTCATCTCAGGCAAGGCATTGCCGATCGCTAATTTAAAGGTTGTTTCCATGCTCATGTTCTTTCCACACCACTATAGTTAACCGCACCACTATATTTAACCGCACCACTTTTCATGTCTGCACTACATTTTACATGCGCACCACTTCGCGCCGTTCCTCATCCACTTTCTTCATGAGCTTCTCCCGCGAGAGAAGGTCGTTTTTAGCACCCTTATACCTTAGCACGGATTCCGCATTACTCAGAGCCATTCGTATGGAATCTTCCACACTGTGTTCCATCGCCAGCCCCGCGATAAACGTCGAGGAAAACGCATCCCCGGCACCGGTCGTTTCGGAGACCACACAGTCGGGCGAAGGCTTACCCCAGAAGAGGGTGTCGCCTTGTTTCACATAAGCGCCATTGCCACCATTGGTCACGACAAAAATCCTGGGCGGTAAGGTGCCCAACTTCTCAAACACAACCCGAATATCCGGATCTTCCGCGTAGTTCAGTCCCACCAATTTACAGGCTTCTTCCTTATTCATCATGAGCACGTCCACCGAGGCGAGCATCGGACGCAGCTTTTCCAAGCCCAATTCCACTTGATAGTTACTCGGGTTGAACGCCACCTGACAATCCGCTCGCTCAATCAGGCGACTGACGGTATCAAAACTTTGCCCCAGCATACTGGAGAGATAAATCCATCGTGTCGACGGCACACTGGCCACATCGGCGTCGGTCAGAAAATTGTTTGCGCCTTTGTAGGCCAAAATGGTGCGGTCTTTTTCCAGCCCGTTCAGAATAACCGACATGCCGGTCACACCGTCGCGTGCCCCGAGGAAGTCTACGCCTTCGTCGGTGAGGTCCTTCTGAACGAAATCCGCATTGGCATCGCTGCCCAGCTTGCCCAGAAAGCCGGTTTTCAGCCCGAGCCGCGCAAAGCAAACGGCCGAATTCGTCCCGCCCCCCCCCGATTTGATGTCTAGCTGATTAATCAACAGCTTGCTGCTGAGGGGAAACGCAATCATTTCCTCCTTGGTATTGCGGGTCTGGATTTTTATGAGTTCGGAATCCGTATCTGCGAAAAAGTCTACGGTCGCACTGCCGATGGTGATCACATCATACATGGTGTTGTCTCTTTTATTCTTAGTTTCAGGGGAACCGCCGGGACGCCTCCAATGTACCCCAATCACCGGGTGAAATCACTGTGGCAGATCAATTCTGCAACACCCGGCATGAGGTAAAAAATACGCGGTATTCTGCGTTCGAGCGATCGGGTCTGGCGTTTAGGGGCAGTCGCTCTCTGCAGCACCCAGATCAATGGCTCCGTCAAAACGTGCGCGCTGGTAGAAATCGGTAAAGCCGTGAGAAGGAACCAAACCGGCATCGGTTGCAAACACCGACAACCAAAACGGATCACGCCATCCACTGACATCCGGCAACTGCTGGCCGGCATCGAGCGCCGGGCTGCGGCAAGTGACACTCAAATGGCCTCGCACCGGATCGACGTATTGAGGATCACCAATCATCGGTTGAACTTCTGGAATGCTGTCTGCATCGTCGCCACGGCTCGCCCACCATAAGTTGTTGCGCCAGATCACTGCACTCTGGTCCCCCGCCAGCGACTCGAAGTTCTCCCCGAGTGTGCCCGAACCGACAATAATATTGTTTGCCAATTCCACCTGTTTGGCTCGATAGGCAAAAACAATCTCCGTACCAAATCCACGGTTTTGATAAAAAGAATTATTGTAGAGAGCAATGTTCTTCGCATCGCCACCGCCTGGCCCGTCAGGATCCTCTGCGTAACCCCCGATCGAAATGCCCAATTGACGATTGAGATAGATCATATTGTTGATCATCAGAATGTCTTGTGAGGATTTGCCAGCATGTTCGCTTGCGATTTCTATGCCCAGATCATTTTCTGATGCCGCGTTCCCATCGAAAACAATGTGGTGCCCGCCATCCACATAAAACCCCACAGCACTGTCGCCATCACTGCCATAATAGGGGTTGTAATTAAAACCGTTCACGACTACGCGTGTGGAATTATTGATTGCTCGATTATTTTTAACATACGCATTTCGGGCGCGGTCATTTTCCTCGGAACACAATGCACACTCACCTTCATAGCCAATAAAGTCAAAGCCAATATTGTTGTTGTCGTGAACATAATTGTCGTACAACTGAATGCCACTAACGTTGCCATTTATGGTAAAAGCTTCACTTGAGGCTAAGATATTGCTGTGTACCTCATTGTTTCGAAAAACAATATTTGTGATCCCATCCACTGTTGTGCCATACACGCCAATGCCATTTGCGCCGGGGTAGCAATCATCGTCTGTCTGCTCACAGGTCGATCGGTTTTCTATGCCATGAATCACCGTATTTTGTACGGTAACATTGGTGAGCGACCCCACCAGCAAAATTCCGACGGGCATATCATTTATGCGGATTCCGTCTGCTGTCTTGAAGTTTCGGAGTTCGAAGCCATCGATAACCAGATGGCTTGCGCCATTGATTGTGATGAGCCCCTGACGGCTGGTGGGCACCAGCCCGGTGCCATCAATCACCGTGCCGTCTTGCGCCAGAATGGTAATAGGGTTTTCAAGCGTGCCCGAATCCGCAGCACCTTCAATCAGCACAGTCTCAGTGTATGTACCACCTTGCACGATGAGATGATCGCCTGATTCCACCTTATCCACCCCGAATTGAATGGTGGCCCAAGGCTGAGTATACGACCCGTTGTTTTGATCACTGCCTTGCGGGGAGATAAAAAACGTGCTGTTTCTGGTTGAGGACAGGCGTGTTGTATCCAATTCAATGCTCAAGGGAGCCGGCGAAGTGGATAGCCGGCCCTCCCCAAGCATTGCTTTTCCCAGGCCATGCAAGGTGAGCAGGGCAGCTCCGTCGGCAAATACCAAGGTTACCGGTTGGTTTAGCCCGGAAAACACGATCGCAGGGGTGCTTCCCAAAAAAGCCGATATTCGTGTGCCATCAACTTGAAATGCATAACTTCCCAAGCTATTGGGTAGCTCGACGCGCTCAATATTTCCGTCGAGCTTGAGTTGCGGTGATCCGACCACATTCACTGCCTCAGACCCAACTGAACCGTAGACCGAAGCATCCTCTGAGACAGAGACAGATTCATTCGCAGATAAAAAGAGCACATTTCCAGTGGCTGCCTGAGTAAGCGAAGGGAAGAAAAGGGAAAGCGCCACAAAGACGACCCTCACCGTAACCCTAACACTGACACGGAAAATAAACCGATACATGAGACCTGCCTTGCTGTATCACCCAGCGAAGTGTGGGATTGCTCTATTTTAAGACTAATTACGATACTACTCCACACAGCTTGACTGTCATCACCCATCCAGTGTAAGTCAATCGAAAGAAGCATAACCCCTCTCCCCAAAACAAATAAATGTTTTGATCCGAACAATTTCATCTTTTGATTTGCTCCTTCAAGTCATGCATTGAAAATTTTGCTTTCGTCACTATGTTTTCAATTATCGAACGGTTTTCACTTATTGAATGGTTTTGATTGATTGAGCAAAAATACAGGATTCAGAGACCCCATGTCCGAACACGAACGAGAGGGCGAGCTGTTAACGCCCGAGACAGACAACGAAGAAAACAAAGACACCGGCCTGATTGTGCCGGATAACGTTTTACCTGGTGTGCTCAACGTGGTGCCCATGCCGGAGCGCCCCTTTTTCCCGGCGCAGGTGCAACCGCTGATTCTGGATCGCAGCATCTGGGAGCCCTTGTTGTCTGACCTGAAAAAGGACGAGCCCTTGATTCTGGGCACCTTGTACTGTCGTGACCACAACCCTGCCACCGTCGGCATTCAGGACCTGCCACTGGTCGGGTGTGTGGTGCGGGTGCTGCGCCTGAACATTACCGATACGCACTTTCAATTGATGGTACAAGGGGTGAAACGATTTCGCGTGCGCCGCTGGCTGAATCATGAGCTCCCGCTCCGAGCTGAAGTCGATTACCCCATCAATGCTGTTCCCAAAGATGAGGATACGGTACGTGCCTACTCTATGGCGTTGATCAGTTCCATCAAGGAACTGTTGCCACTGAACCCGCTCTATGGGGAGGAGCTGAAAAACTATCTGAACCATTTCAGCCCCAATGAACCCTCTCTGTTAGCAGACTTTGCCGCTGCGCTCACCTCCGCTGATGGTGAGCAGCTTCAATCCATTCTCGAAACGCTGCCGTTACAGGAACGTTTTGAGGCCGTACTGGTGATGGTGCGCAAAGAAAAAGAAGTGGCCAAACTTCAAAATCAGATCAGCAAAGAGGTCAACGACAAGGTCAGTAAGCATCAGCGCGAATTTTTCCTCAAGGAACAATTGAAAATCATCCAGAAAGAACTGGGGCTGGAAAAAGACGACAAAACCGCTGAGCTGGAAGAATTTGAGGCTCGGCTGAAAAACAAAACGCTTCCCGAGGCGGCTGCAAAACGGATTCGGGAGGAGATGAAAAAGCTCTCCGTGCTGGAAACCGGCTCGTCCGAATACGGAGTGACCCGAAACTATCTGGACTGGGCAACGGCCATGCCGTGGGGCGTTTTCACCAAAGACAAACTGGATCTGAAACGTGCCCGAAAGATTCTCGACAAACATCATGACGGGCTGGATGATGTGAAAGAGCGCATTATCGAATTTCTTGCCGTGGCGCGATTCAAGGGTGAAGTCTCGGGCTCCATCATTCTGCTGGTGGGTCCGCCGGGTGTGGGCAAGACCTCCATCGGGCGCTCCATCGCGGAAGCGCTCGGTCGGAAATTCTATCGTTTCAGCTTGGGCGGAATGCGTGATGAGGCCGAAATCAAAGGCCATCGACGCACATACGTTGGCGCTATGCCCGGCAAGTTCATTCAGGCACTGAAGGAAGTGGAAGTGGCCAATCCGGTGATCATGCTGGATGAGATCGACAAAATCGGTGCGTCGTATCAGGGCGACCCGGCGTCGGCACTGCTGGAAACACTGGACCCCGAACAGAACAACGACTTTCTGGATCACTACCTGGACCTGCGGGTGGACCTGTCCAAAGTCCTGTTCGTGTGCACGGCCAACCAGCTCGACACCATCCCCGGCCCGCTTCTGGATCGCATGGAGACCATTCGGTTAGCCGGGTACATCGCCGAAGAAAAACTGCTGATTGCCAAAAAACACCTGTGGCCACGCTTGCTGGACCGCTCCGGCATCGCACACGATAAGCTGCGCATCAATCAGGCTGCCCTCAAACGGGTGATTACGGATTACGCACGGGAAGCGGGCGTGAGAAATCTGGAAAAACTGCTGGGACGCATCGTCCGTAAAGCGGCGGTAAAACTCCTGGACAGCGACGAAGACAGTCTGCGTGTGACCAAAGAGGATGTGGTCAGCTATTTGGGGCAGGCCACCTTTTCGGCAGACAAGCTGGATAAAGGCATTGGGGTAGTCACCGGCCTGGCCTGGACGGCGATGGGCGGTGCGACGCTGCAGATTCAAAGCTCACGGATTCATGCGTTGAACCGTGGTTTTCAAATCACCGGTCAACTGGGGGATGTGATGAAGGAGTCCGCCAATATCGCGTACAGCTTTATCATGGCAAATCTGGCCAGCTACGAAGCCAGTGACGGGTTTTTCGATCAGGCGGCCATCCATCTGCACGTGCCGGCAGGCGCGACGCCGAAAGACGGCCCCAGTGCCGGCATCACCATGGCGTCGTCGCTGTTGTCGCTGGCAAAAGCACAGCCACCCCGGAAAGGCGTTGCCATGACCGGCGAACTCACACTCACCGGGCAAGTATTGCCGGTAGGCGGTATTCGGGAAAAGGTCATCGCCGCACGACGCATGGGTATCAAGGAGCTTATCCTGCCGAAAGACAATGAAGGCGACTACGAAGAACTGAAAGACTATCTGAAAACAGGCATGACCGTGCATTTCGCCGGGCATTATCGAGACGTCTATCGCGTGCTCTTTTAACGCGCTCGCTACATAAAAACACTCAACAAACTTCCCAGCAGGGGCATGATGAGGAACGCAGCCAGCGTTTGAAAAGTAATAATGGAGGCCATCGTTTCCGTATCACCCCCCAGTTGCCGGGCCAGTATATAACCGGAAGGTGCGGTGGGTGTGATGAAACCGATCAGGACGACAGCGGCATACAAGCCATTCAATCCTAACGCCAGGCACAGGGCACTGGCCAGCACCGGTTTCATGGCAAACTGAACGAAGGAAGCCACCGTAATCGATTTCGCATGCCCCATCAGGTACCGAGGCATCAATGCCGCGCCGACGGCCAGCAGCCCAAACGGCAGCGCCGCGCGACCCAGGATGTCGAGAGTGTCCTGCACCACCATCGGCAGGCTCCACCCGGAAAGCCCAATTCCCCAGCCAATCACACACCCCAGGATCAACGGATTGTAGGCAATCTCTTTCACAAAACGGTGTGCCCCCTGGTTGCGCCAGAATACGAAGGCACTCACGCAGAGGAGGTTGATGAATAAAATCATGAATCCGGCAGCGACAGTGGCCAAGGCCAGGCCTTCCCTACCGTACAGGCCCTGCGCCACAGCGAGGGAAATGTAGGTATTGAAGCGCACACCGCCCTGAAACACCGAGGTAAACGTTGCAGGCGACCCCAGCCAACCCGCCTGGTGAGCCACCACCAGCACGCCGGATACCGCCAGCAGCACCCCGACAATGGCGATGAGCATCTGTTCCCAGGGCAACCCTGTGAGGTTTTGTCGACTCAGGTTGCCGACCAGCAAGGCTGGAAACAGCACAAAATAAGTCAGCTTCTCCACGCCGGGCCAGGTTTCCACGGGGAGGAACTGTGTGCGTTTTAAGAGATAACCGAGTGCGATCAGTGCCGCAATGGGTGCCAGTGCCAGCGTAAAAGGAGTCACAGTAGGCCTTGCCTCCGGTTATTCCGTCGGCAGGTGAGCAATGGCCTCAGCCGCCAGCAACGCGACCAGAGCACTGAGCTGCTGAACGTTGCCTTCCAGACTAGCGGCGGTTGGCTGCGTTTGATAGAACTGACCGGTGACGATGGGCTGGTTACGCCCATTGAACCATCCCCACTCCGCTTCCAGTCGCGCCACACCCGTCGAGGTAAAATCGAAGCGATAGACCTCTACCTTCAGCCGGAGATCCGAGCTGCCTGCCAGCACACCGGCACTCAGATGCACGGGCCGACCGGGCATCAGGTGTTGCACATTTTTGTACAGGGCCACATGAAACTCTTCCTCCAGGCTCCCGCCCCACAATTCCAGCTTGGCCACATCGTACGTATGGCGATCACGTTGGGTCACCAGAGCATGGCGCTTCAAATAATCCGCAAACCCGACCGGGCCCACCACCAGGGGCGTCTGTGCACCTGTCTGCTGCACAGAGCCTGATAACGCCGGCGCACTGAGCAGGTAAAACTGGCTCGCCTCTGAGGGCTTGGTGATGCTGCACCCGGAGATCTGCCACGCGACCAGCCCCAGCAACAGCGAACGGAAAAGATTGGCGAGCGGGATATTCATAAAACACCTTTCTCTGATGATGTGGGGGGTTAGCGTTGTTTGCCGCGCAGGATCGCTTCCGGGTTGCGCTCCAGGGTTTCCCCCAGCTGGCGGAACTGCTCAGCGGATCGCTCCACCGACTGGAGCGTTCGCACCACCTGATCACGCACCTCTGAACCCGGTTCAATGGTCTGCTCAAGCGTTTTCAGGGTTCGGTGGGTTTGCGCAATGGCTCCCCGCATTTCTTTGATGGCCACCTTTCCGCGCGCGATGATGTCTTCGCCTTTCCCCGCAACTCGACTCACGTTGGCTGCCATGGTGCGCACCGCCTGATTGGTTTCATAGTATTCCTGAAAAAAACGATGTTTTTCCTGGTTCACGGTGACCATCAGGGCATGAAACTCGCCCAGACTCAGCTCCAGATTCACCAGCGAATTGGCCAGGGCCTCTGAGTTGGCCAAGCGATTGATGCTGTCGGTGGCCAAAACCAGACGATCGGCAATTTCGACCAATGGCAGCTGGTCCACCCGTCGCGCCAATGTCTTCACGGTCTCACTCACGATTTCAAAGTCGGTCGGCACCGTGGGGATGTCCAGGCTGTCGTTGTCATTCGGCTTCAGATAGCCGGCTTGATCCGGGAAATATTCCAGTTGAATCTGGAGCTGCCCGGTCACAAAACTCTGTGCCACCAACTGGGCCCGCAGCCCTTTTTTGATCTGCTCATCCAGAAATGCATACAGCGCTTTACGACTGGTGAATTGCCCGTTTTCCTCCTGCACCAGCGCACCGACCACGCGAATGATGATGTCTTTGTCGCTGCCTTCAAAGTCCAGATTAACCTCTTTCACCTCGCCAATACGTACACCGCGAAAAGTAATGGCCGAGCCCTTGTTGAGCCCTTTTACGGAGCCGGTGAACACCATTTCAACATCGTATTCGGTGCGAAAGAGATCCCCGGAACCAAAGGTCAGCACGCCCGCCACCAATAAAAATACGGCCAGCAAGGTAAATGCACCGATGGCTTTCGCATTCACTTTGTGGGACATGCCGTTTCCTTATTTGCGTTCATACGATTTATCACCCAGGGGCGCTTATTCTACCCTGTTCGACGCAGGGTATCACCCGCCACAATACAACAGATGCAGGAAGCTCGGCAAACGTCACACATGCCCTTTGACTCCCTCTTTTTCTCCGCGACGCAAAAACCGGCGGACTTTCTCGATTGGGCAGCTTTCCAGAAGATGGCGTGGATGCCCTACCGTCAACATGGTGTGGGTTTCCGCATCCAGGAAGACCGAGTTTGTTCCAATGGCAAAGATACTCGCCAACTCATGCGTCACGATGACAATGGTGGCATTCATGCTTTCGCTGAGTTCAATAATCAAGTCATCCAGTCGGCGGGCACTGATCGGGTCCAGACCGGCCGAAGGTTCATCAAAAAACAGAATTTCCGGGTCCAGGGCCAATGCCCGCGCCAACGCAGCTCGCTTCAGCATGCCGCCGCTGATTTCCGAAGGGTAATACTTTTCAAAACCGGCCAGGCCAACCATCGCCAGTTTCAGGTGCACCAGTTCCGCCACCTCCGCGTTGGACAGCCGCGTATACAGTTTGAGTGGCATGCCAACATTCTCGGCCAGCGTAAGTGAGCTGACGAGCGCACCCGCCTGGTAGGTAATACCAAAATTTCGCATCACTGCCTGACGTTGCGTGACCGATGCGTCCCACAACGACACATCCTCCACGAGGATCCGGCCTTCAGCAGGGCGATACAAGCCAATCATGTGCTTCAGCAAGGTGCTCTTGCCACAACCACTGCCGCCCATAATGACAAACACATCCCCCCGGTTCACCGCAAAATTCAGATCCGTTTGAATGATTTTATCACCGTACGCCATCGTCAGGTTCTGCACAATGATATGGGCATCCGGCGCAGAGTCAGTATTGGGAGCCGTATGCAGCATGTTATACCCCGATCACGGTCGTGGCGATAGTGACAATGGAGTCACACACAATGATCAATACGATACCCAAAACGACAGCATTGGTGGTGGCTTTACCAACCGCGGACGCACTGCGACCGGAGGACATCCCCATAAAACACCCGGCGAGGGAAATCGCGACACCAAACAGGAGGCTTTTAAACAATCCAATCAGGAAATGATACAAAGGCACGGTATTCATCATCTGACCAATGTACATGCTCCAGCTCACATCTAACATGACCATCGACACCACAGCGCCGCCAAAAATGCCCATCACATTGGCATAGATGGTCAGCAGCGGCAACATCAAGACCAGCGCCAGCATACGGGGGACCACCAGAAACTCGGCGGGGGAAACCCCCATGGTTTTGAGCGCGTCGATTTCCTCGTTTACCTGCATGCTGCCCAGCTGGGCGGCATACGCAGCACCGGTGCGGCCGGACATAATAATCGCGGTCATCATCGCGGCCATTTCCCGCGCCATGGAGAGCCCCACCAGGCTGGCAACGTAAATACTGGCACCAAACTTTTCCAGTTGCACCGCGCCTACAAAGGCAAGGATCATCCCGATTAATATGCTGATCAATGTCACAATGGGCAATGAGGCCGGGCCGGCATCTTCAATAAATGCAAACAAATCTTCCTTCCGGTAAACCGACTTACCTCGATAAAACCGGGTAAAGGCGATGACCGACTCCCCCACAAACCCCGTGAAATGAGATGCTTCCTGGTAAAAATGAATCAGGCGTTTGCCCACAGACTCGGTCAATGAGAATCCAGGCTGGATACTGATTTCGGTCTTGTTCTCCGGCGTCGCTTCCGCCAATGCCACCAATCGCAAGGCCCCTTCCGGTATGCCTTCGAAGTGAACCTGCAGGTCCTTCGATTTGGCCTGCTTCACCGTTTGAAACAGGAAGCTGATCAGGGAACTGTCCCAACGCCCGATGTTTCGACCTGTGAGGGTCACAGAGTGAAGGCTGGCGTGATGAACCAGTGCGTCAAGCACCGGACTCAAAGGAGCGAGCCCGGCATCCAATCGCCAGTCGCCGGCAAGTTGTATCTGAAGCACGCCCGCCGCGTCCACGACACACTGCACCCGTTCCTGGGCATTCTTGTTCATGGTCGGGGACTCTTGGAATGTTTGATCACCGGGATAGGATTTTGTTGATCCCACCAATCAATGTGGCAGTTTTATAGGGTTTCGTCACCCAGGCGATTACACCGAAAGACTTGCCTTTTGCTTTGAGATCCGGGCTGCTCTGCGTGGTGAGCATGACGATGGGAATGTGATTATGTTGACTGTCCTTGCTGATGTTCTCACACATGGTGATCCCATCCATTTCGGGCATGTTCACATCACAGATGATCAAGGCAATGTCCGGGGTTTCTTTCAAAACGCCGAGGCCATGCAAGCCATCGTGTGCTTCCACCACTTCATGACCCTCCCTGGTGAGATCCTCTTTTAACTGAAATCGTATGACTTCCGAGTCATCTACAACCATGATTTTTGCCATGCAATTGTTTCCCCAATTCAATGTGCGATCATTGCATCGATCGCTCGACTCATTCTTCAATGCCACAGACAATGCGGTTTCTGCCACCTTTCTTGGCTTGATACAGTAACCGGTCTGCTTTTTTGATCAGCTCGGCCAGTGACTCCTCCGACTGGTGCGCAGCGACCCCCCCGCTGATGGTGACTTTGATCACCTTGTCTTCCGCCATAAAGTCAGCCGACTCAATCCCCAGCCGAATGCGCTCCGCCAGCAACCGGGCACTGCCAATGTTCGCCGGCAGAAAAACCAGAAACTCTTCGCCACCAAATCGTACCGGAATATCGGTCTTGCGCACCTGATCCAGAATCACTTTTGCGGCCTGCTTCAGCACCACATCCCCGACATCGTGCCCATAGGTATCGTTGATATTTTTGAAGTGATCGATGTCAAAGATGATCATGGAGAGTTCGCTGATGCTGTGCCGCCGGTGGCTGCTGATCAGCGTTTCCGCCTGATCTTCCATATAAAATCGGGTATACAAACCGGTCAGCGGGTCACGAATAGCGGTTTCATAAATCGCACGACTCTGCTTTTCGATCAGACTGGCGCGTTCTTTGTCTTCTTCCGCACGCACAATGGCCGTGCGGTCTTCCACAATCACGAGGATTCGCTTTACCACGCCATCATAGGTCACTGGCTTGTAGGACAGCCCCAGGTGTTTGCCTTCTTTCCGATTATCACCGGTATACAGAAACACTCGCCGGGGAAAGCTTTCTTTCAAGGCTTCGTACTGAGATTCATCCTGATTCAGCGCGGCGTAAATATTATCGATCCCCTTGATATCACTGCCAGTCAGGTCTTTCTCGATGGGTGTAAAGACGACATCGCGAAAAGACACGCCGGAGAGCAGCTTGTTACCAAACAGATAGGACAGGTAGGTTGAGTAGGTATCCTCAATCATACCCTCTTCGTCCAGCGTCATGATCCCCAGCGGTATACTGGAAAACACATTCATGAGCTTGTTTTCAGACTCCCGCAACTGAGAGATGTCTTCTCCCAGCAGGGTGAACAGGCGGCCTTCCGCTTCGTTGTGGTTCTTCAGCGGGCTCAGTCGCCAGTAACAGGGCTTGTCTTTGTTGTCGCTCAGGTTAATGACCGGTAACTCAAACTTCAGGCTGGCATCTTTTTTGGCACACAGGAGTTCCAGGTTCTGTTCAAAAATGGTGCGCATATCCGGACGAAAAAATGCGGTTACCTCTGTTCTCAGCAGCGCGTCATTGCTCAGCCCCAACACCTGTAATGCTTCGCGATTGCCACGGAGAATTTCGTACTGCTCATTGAAGATCAGAAAAATCCCCGGCAGCCGATCAATTATTTCTTCCGCCTGCGCATTCGCTTTCTCCAGCAGAGAAAGAATTTTGTGCGAGGCCTGGACGTCCTGATTGATGTTGCTCATGCGTCATCGTCCCTGCTAAAGAAAATCAAAGTCTGAGTCATCATCTGCCTCAACATCCGCTTCCGGCTGAAACGTCAGCAGCGGTTCCAGCGCATTGGCGTCCGAAATTTCCACCATCGCGGTCCCATGGACCCGGGCATCCAGATAGCAGAGGGACCAGGTATCCGTATAACGAACCAGTGGATGGCTGGTTTCAGAGTAGTCAGAAAACACTTCATAGAACCCGCGCGTGCACAGAGGCAGGCTGATACCCATGGGGATATTCATGCCTTCGCATACTTGAACCACATACCCCGCGGTCAAATTGGATAACTCTTTGATAAAGTCCACGGCTTGCGCATTGCTCACATCATCTGACGTATTCGCACCATAGACTTTTCGTGAAAGCCCTCGCGCATCCGCCAGGGAAAAGTGAAACTTCAGCGTCACTCGAAACGCCTCGCCGGTCACCAGGATAATGGACATCCAGTTGCCCAGCACCTTGCCCGCAGAAAGCGAATCGGGGGTTTCACGCAGTTCAAAGCCTTCAAGCCGGGAATGGTCGCCAATACGCATTTGCGCGGCGTGGCGCACAAGGGCATTAATTCTGGCTTTCAGCACATCAATGTCTACGACTGTTTTCATGTAGGAATAGGGGCCTGTCGCGTAGATTTAGTTTAGGGAGTGTACGCCGAAAAATCGGGCAAATTCAACCTTCTTACTGGTCAAGCATAGACGGCTCAGTCGCATTTGTGAACCCTACCTGCGGGCAAACAGCATCCAAGTCTACCATGGGATCAAGCCAATAACGGGCCACGTCATGCGGGGTATCTTTCGACAGATTCGAATTCGAGATTCGAAACACACGACGATCCGCGAGACGAGCCAGTTTCAAATCGTCGCAATGGGCATGGAAAAAGAAGGCATCAAACGAACCATCCTCCAGCATGCGCTCCAAACCATCCCGGATACGTTCAGCCAGTTTGGGCTGGGTAGGCGTAACGAAATAGTAGGTGGGCAAAGGGATAAACAAGGCAACATGCTCATCCACCACCAAATCGGGAAACACTTTGCCGTAGGTGGCCACTTCCCGGTACGCTTCATTCACTCCCCGGCCAAAAGTCACGAAACGCCCTTTGTGCAACATTTCAAAGAGACTGTCGTAATTGGTGCTGGTCATGACAGTAAACCCGGCCTCTTCCATGACAACCCGCGTGGACCACTGTGCGCCGGAACCGGTGGGGAGCGACATCAAATCCTTCAGGCTCTGCACTGTGCCCATCAGTTTCCTGTCCTGGTCCCGAATGATGAATAACCGATACCCCTGTACCCCCTTGCGAATAGGAATGCGGACCGGTATGAGCTGCGCTTCCCACTCGGGTTTCGGGGCTTCGGCCATCACGTGCAAAAGATCGCCGTCGATCATCTCCGTCAAGGCCCGATTACGTGACATAGGGGCCTGCGCACGTTCCAACCTGTAATCCCCGTATTTATCGCTGGACGCAAGCAAAACCAGTTTGAGCAAATCTTCCGTGTACTGATAGCGGGAATCCTGTTCAGAGAGCGGACTGTTAATCAGAATAACGTCTGCAGCCACACACAAGGGAAATATCAATGCGAACAGAAAAGTGAAATGGATTCGAACCATGGCAGGTAGTCAATCAACAATAGATAGATTCTTTCAGTATAGAGCACAAAGTAAAATAACTGCCACAAATCACGCACGACCGGAAGGAGTACCCCGGATTGTCGAACGTTCAATCCACATCGGTTTCTGGCTGAATCAGGGGCAGCCGAACCGAGAAGGTCGTCCCCTGTCCGACTTCGCTTTCAACGTCGATGCTTCCATGATGCGCCTCTACGATGGAGTAAGAAAGCGACAACCCGAGCCCCGTGCCTTTCCCTACCGGCTTTGTAGTAAAAAACGGCTCAAACAGTTTGGGCAGAATGTCAGGGGGGATGCCTTTGCCGGTATCCGACACGCTGACAACCGCATATTCCCCTTCGACCCAACTGCGCAAGGTGATTGTTCCCTGCTGATCAATGGCCTGCCCCGCATTAACGAGCAGATTCATAAACACCTGATTGATCTGGGAAGCGACGCACGGCACCAATGGCAGTTCGCCATACTCTTTGACAATCGTCGCCTTATACTTCAGTTCGTTGTGGACTATGTTCAGCGTACTGTCCAGCCCTTTGAGCAGATCACTGGGCAACATCGAGGCGGTGCTGTCCAGGCGCGAATAGTCACGCAGATCCTGTACAATTTGCGTGACCCGTGTGGTGCCTTCCAGCGACTCGTTCACCAGCATTTCCAGGTCTTCTTTCAGAAATTCCAGATCCAGCTCCTGGGCAATCCCCTGCACCTGCGCAATCTGTTCTGCATTACCTCCCGATTCAACCAGCGCGGTCATGCGGTCCAGCGCACCCAGCAAGTCTGTGGTATAGCGCCCCAGCGAGGTCAGATTCGAATTCACGTAGCCGATGGGATTATTAATCTCGTGCGCCACACCGGCGGCCAGCGTACCGATCGAGGCCATTTTCTCCGCCTGCACCAACTTGTTTTGGGTGTCCTTCAGCTCGGCAATCAGTTGCTCCTGCCGAAATTTTTCTTCCTGTAATGAAGCATTTGTCTCCGTGAGTTCTTCCATTAACCGGCTGAAAGCAATGTTGTTGGCGGCGTAGTCAAATATCTGGCTGATATAAATTTCATCCAGTAACGCAAATTCCTTACCCTCCTTTTTATTGGCCAGAAAGAGAACGCCTTCCAGGTCACCTTCGACCAGCGTAAACGGGAGGCGGAGCAGGTTGGTCAGTTCGAGATCCGGATGCTCGGCCTTCAACAGCACCAGATCATTCATGATGCGTTTGTCTTCGCCCAACAGCATACCTTCGCCCTCTTCCGAGGTGACGGAGGCCAACCGGCCCTTTAAGTCTCCGCGCTCATACCAACGATCATCTTCTGCCGTTTTTCCCTTCACCCGTAACGTGCCCAGCTCGGTTTCCGAGATCACCGCAGAACGGAGCAGCAGCCCCTCAAACAGCGCGTCATTTTCTTCCGATACTGTCTTCAACCACTCCAGACACTCCGACCAGACGATCTGATACCGAATGTCTTTTTCCAATTCACGAATGCGTGCGTTTTTCTGTCGCACCAGACCGGCAAGCGCAATCAGTCGATGTGCTTCCTGAAACGTGGGCAAAGCAGCATTGAGTTCAGATTCTGGGGCGGTTGTGGAGAAAAACAACACCTTACAGGCGTAGTCTTGCAGGGCAGCATTCGTCAGCCCCAGATAGGTAAAAGGCATCGTGTGGTTCGGCTCACCGCCGCTCACGTGCCCCGACGACTCGGAAAGGCCACGAACAAACTGAGCGGGATTCACCCCCGGAATCGCGCCAACCACGAGCGATTTCGTCATCGTCATGCCGAGCTCACCCACGGATTCAAATGCCACATACACCATCGCCAGATCCATGCGTTCGGCGATGTGCTTCAGAAGCGGTTTCACCCCTGCATATTGGCCGACGAGTTGCGTCCAGGCATCTTGACTGTAGCAATCTTCCTCGCAATGCAATTTCGGCAGACTCATGACCTTCTCGCTTATTGGCACAGGTTACCCGGCTGGGTTCAATTCCGACATGTCTTTTTATTCACTATAGATTCAAATGGTGAAATATGCCTATTCTTTGAGCAAGTCAGCAGATACGCCTGAGATAGAAACGCGCCCCGCCAACAACAAGCATAGCCAGACTTCCTGAGTTGACGTACACTTCAAACACAGGCAGTCAGACGTGGATAAAACAGGAATCAGTGTGATTATCAGGCGGATCGTGAAGCAACCCTTTTGGGCATCCTGCATGCTGTGCCTCTCAGCCATGCCGCTTCTGGCGGATCAGGTTCGCGTGGTCATCACCGGCATTTCGGCCGACCCCCTGCAAAACGCCCAGATTATGACCACGCTGTATCAACAGCAGCAACACACACTGACCGCTCACCAGATTCGCTACCTGCACAACCAGGCAACGAAAGAAATCCAGGCAGCGTTGGAACCTTTTGGCTACTACCGCGCCTCCGTAACCGCCCAATTGACGCCACCAGAAACCGAAGAGGCGCCGTGGCAGGCCACCTACGTCATTGACAAAGGCGAGCCCGTGCGCCTGCGCGACGTCACTATCCGGATAGAAGGCGATGCAGCCAAGGACCCAGCATTTGTTTCGTGGCGAAAAAAAGTGCCGATCCATCCGGGCCACCAACTGAACCATCAGCTGTATAACAACGTTAAGCGAGATCTCACCCGCCTCGCCAGCGAACGCGGCTATCCCGATGCGCACTTTACCGAATCCGCCATTCGTTTGAGCCAGCAAAACAATCAGGCAGACATTGTTGTGTCGTTTGATTCCGGCAAGCAGTATTGCCTGAATGACGTTGTCTTCGTTCAAGACACCTTCCGACAGGGTATCCTGTACAAGTATGTGCCGTTTTCCTCGGGTGATCCTTTTCTGACCGACAGCATGCTGGACCTTCAGACCGCCCTGCTGGAAAGTCGTTACTTCAGCCAGGTCAATATCACGACCACGCCGTCGCCGGAGTCCCCCCACTGCGTGAATGTCACCGTCGAGCCCACCCTGAATGATCGGGAATTTTATCAGGCGAAACTGGGCTACGGCACCGATTCCGGTCTCCGAGCGGGGCTGGACGCCGGGCTGCGTTTTATCAACCGACATGGTCACCGCTTGAATGGTGGCATAGGCATCAGCCAGAACAAAAACAAACACCTGGCCCAAATACAGTACGTGCTCCCGAGCCGAACCTCTCGGACCCGCTATTGGGATGCCAGTCTGAGTTATCGGGCGGAAGATTTCACCTCGGAGGACATTGGTGAACCGGAAGTCAACGGCGAAACGCGCGTCGTCGACCTCTCTTTCGGCGTAGCCCATCACCGGGAACGGCAGTGGTTTGACCTTCAGTTCGAAGAAAGCCTGGGCCTCAGCTATCTGCTGGAAGAGTACGAATTGCTGCCACTGCTGTTCACGCCAGAGGATCAGGAGCTGTTGCTGCTGTTTATTGATGACGGTCAGATCGACGTGCTGCAACCGGAATTTAAGGTGCTGTTTGCAGATCTGGGCTGGCGTATCGTGCACACCGATGATCCGATCTACACCCACCGAGGGTACGAATTCACGCTGGATTTACGGGCTGCCAAGGAAGGCATCGCCTCCACACTTTCTTTTTGGCAGGTGCAACTGGGCATTGAAACCATCCAGCGTCTGCACGAACGGGGTCGACTGATTGTGCGCACCGACGCGGCGTATACACGGGCAAAAACCGTTCAGAGCATTTCTCTGCTGCAAGGCGAGGCGGTCATCCCCATTAACGCCAACATTCTGCCCAAACTCCTGCAATACCGCACGGGTGGGGATCACAGCGTGCGGGGCTACGAATTCGAAGAAATCAGTGGGGGTGAAAACACGCTGGTGGGCGGAAAACATTTGCTCACGGGCAGTGTGGAATATGAGTACCGTTTTCTGGATGACTGGAGCGCAGCGCTGTTTACCGATGCCGGGAATGTGTTTAACCGCTACAGTGACCTGACGTTTCGAAAAAGTGCCGGGGTGGGCATTCGCTGGCTCTCTCCGGTGGGATTGGTGCGTGGCGACATCGCGTTTCCCCTTGACGATGACGCCGAGAGCAACTTCCGCTTTCATCTTGTGATTGGGCCGGACTTCTGATGCAAAAACGCTGGATCTGGATACCATTAAACCTTGCTGCCCTGCTGTTTCTTCTAGGCGGCGGTGCGGTATGGCTGACCACCACCGAGGCCGGATTGCGCTTCCTCGTGGCCCGCGCACAGGGTGCGTTTCCCAGTGAATTGACTGTGAAGGAAACGTCTGGCGCGTTGCTCGGTGATCTGACCTTGGCGGGCGTGCAGTGGCAAAAAGACGACCTCACCGCACGAGCCGATCTGATTAGCCTTAAGCTCTCCCCGTGGGCCCTTTTGACCGGTACGGCGCATGTCCGGGCGCTGCATGTACACGAACTGTCATTGAAGCTCCCCGCCACAGAGGAAGCGCCGCCGGACACCACCGCCGAGGAACCACTCACACTGCCCGAGATCACGTTACCACTGGCTATTCGCATCGACGATCTGCAGCTGAATGGCTTCGAGCTCACTCTGCCCAATCAGCAGTATCGACTGGATCAACTGACCGTCGCACTGCGGGCGAGCAACGCCGTGGAGATTGACCAGATTTCCCTGATACTCCCTCAACAAGATCCCATTCCCCCGCTCGCTCTGAATGTACAGGGCAGCCTGGGATTACAGGCACCGCACCCTTTGGCGTTGACACTGACGTGGGAAAGCCAGCTTGCGCCTGTCGGAAAGATGAACGGCACACTCTCTGTGGGCGGCGACTCAGAGAATCTCACCCTGAATCACCATCTACAGCCATTGGCGCTGGACGTAAGCGCAGAAATCACTCACCCGCTGACACAGCTCGGTTGGCAAGCCAAACTCGGCTTACCTGAGCTGACCTGGCCCTTGCCTGACGAAGACGCGACCGGACCGCCGCTTGTGACATTGACTTCAACGCAACTGACTGCGGCAGGTTCGCTGGCGGATTTCAACGCCACACTCACCAGCGACGTCAAGGGACCCAACCTGCCAGACAGCAGCTGGCGGCTGAGTGTGGCCGGCACACCAGCGCAGCTCACTATTAAAGAGTTGTGGGGAAAACTGCTGGACGGAGAGCTGTCCGCCTCGGGCCAGTTTTCGCTTCAACCCACCGTCACAGGCGACTTTGAGATCGCGAGTGAGAACCTCAGGTTTAAGCAATACTGGCCGGATTGGCCCGACGCGCTCACCCTGTCCCAGACATTCACAGGCAAGCTCACCGGCGAACATCTCACGATTGACCGCTGGCACCTCGCGTTACCCCCGGCCGCCAGCACGCTGACCACCACTGGCCGTGTTGCCCTCTCCGAGTCGGGCGCGCATGAGCTGAAGGTCGGCTGGGAAAACCTGCAATGGCCCCTCACCGGAAACCCATTGGCGCAGAGTCGTGAAGGCGCTTTGTCGCTGACCGGCCCGCTGTCCAACTATACCCTGAGTCTGCAGACCGATGTATTGGCAGAAGGCGCACCATCGGTAGATCTTAACTTTGAGGGCACCGGCAATCTCGAACGCCTGGAGACACTGCAACTGACTGCACACACGCTGGGCGGTCAGATTCGGGTGACGGGGGACACTCGGTGGCAACCCGCCGTGGACTGGAAGCTGGCCGTAAGCGCAGAAAACCTTCAACCCGGCTTACATTGGCCGGCGCTGCCGGGATCGCTGAATGCCTCCCTGTCTACGGCCGGCTCACTCAACGAACAACTTGAAGCGCTGGTGCGGCTCACCGACCTGTCAGGTCACCTGCGGGGCTACCCGCTCGCCGCCAACGCCAATGTTGCCGTAGCAGGCGATGCCCTTGCCATCGAGAATTTTGCGTTACACTCCGGCAGGACTTCGGTCGCCGCCAAAGGGCATTACGGGAAAGCCGCGGCGCTCACCGCGCGCGTCCATGCCCCTGAACTCGCTGAATTATTACCGCAGGCCCACGGGCAACTCACTGCCAATGTGCACCTGTCCGGTGCGGCAGATCTCCCCGCGCTCTCCCTCGACTTGGATGGCGACAACCTCGGCTTTGAGGAGTGGGCACTGACCCGAGTGAACGGCCAACTGGCTTTTGATCTATCTACCGATCAGCTCGCCGCCTCCCTTCGCGCCGAGAACGTCTCCCAGGCAAACCAGACACGCATAGAAGCGCTGCAGCTCGACAGCAAAGGCACGCTGTCGGACCATCAGCTCCAGGCGTCCGTTTCCACCCCGTCGGAAACAGTGTCTACCCATCTCAAGGGCGGTTACCTCAAGGACGTCCAACGCTGGCAAGGCGCAATAGAATCGCTCTCCGCCCTCACTCGGGACTTCGGGCACTGGGTGCTGGCAGAACCCGCTTCGCTCGCGCTGGCAGCTGATGACATCGCCTTGGGGCAACTTTGCCTGCAGGAAAACCAGTGGCAGACCTCATTGTGCACGCAGGCCACGCAAAACTCGGGAGGCCTGAAAACGTCGGGCCATTTGAACGCGCTTCCGACCGGCCTGGCGGCCCGCCCCTGGTTGCCTGAAGGATTCCAAATCGATGACACACAGATCAACGCTGACTGGCAGCTGTCACTCTCTCCCAAGCTGCCTCCCGAACAACAGCTACAGGCGCAGGCGACGCTGAAGGTTTCCGAAGGCACCATTCATACGAACGTTCAGGGCGAGCAACATGAGTTCACCCACCGCGGCGGCACAACACAAGTGTCCGTCGATACGGCCGGACTGACGGCCACCAGCGAGTTTTCCCTGCTGGAAGACAGCCGGATCAGCCTGCAGGCCGCACTGCCCGGCCTGCAGCCGTTGAATCCTGCGCCGGACCAAACTGTCTCGGCGAAGATTACCACCCGGGTAGCTGACCTGGGCCTGCTGCCCACGTTTGTCCCTCAGCTGGATAAATCCGAAGGCGCGATTCAGGGCGACATTAATATCGACGGCACACTCTCCGCCCCCCAGGTGGTGGCAGACGTGCAGTTGAAAGATGGCCTCCTCTCCCTTCCCATCGCGGGGCTTGTGCTGGAAGACATTCAGGCGAGGCTGCAGGCGGATGAGACCGGAAAAGCCCGAACGCAACTGAAACTGAAATCCGGCGAGGGCTGGTTGAAGATCACAACCGACGGCCAAGTCACCTCGGCACAGGACTGGGCCACGGACGTACGCATACAGGGACAAAACCTCCTGGCAGTGCAAGTCCCGGATGTGCGTGCAACAGTCTCGCCTGACCTTACCCTGAACGTCCTCCCTGCAGGGATACGCATTCAGGGCCGTGTCGACATCCCCTCGGCCGACATCACGCCAAACGTCGTGATTGGCGAAAGCCAGACCGGAGGAACCGCCGTCAAAGCCTCATCCGATGTGGTGCTTACGGACACCTCACGCGCTGATGAAAGCACGCATGTGGATGAAACCAACTCAGCGCCGCCATTTGCGGTGGCGGGCAATGTCGCTCTGCAACTCGGTGAGAACGTGAAACTGGCCGTCGTTGGCTTTAACAGCAAACTGGCCGGGGGCATTCGCCTGACGCTCGATCCCAAGAACGCCATGCCCAGCGCTGAAGGCGAAATCCAGATCGTGGATGGGTATTTCCGCTCTTACGGACAGGACCTGACCATCGACAAGGGCCGTGTGCTCTTCCTGGGCGGGCCTGCTGACAATCCGGGGCTGGACATCAAAGCCTACCGCACCATACATGATAAGCCGTCCGAATACCTGAGCGCCGGAAAAGTCTCCAAAGCGGGCGTGCACATTCAGGGGCGCGCGCAGGAGCCCCGCGTAAAACTGTTCTCTGAGCCCATGACCGACGATAAAAACATTCTTTCTTACATCGTCACCGGCTCTGCGCTGGGGGGGGATATTCGTAAAGACCTGTCTTTGGGGACCTACCTCAAACCCGACCTGTACGTGAGTATTGGCTACGATCTCTTCGAGAACGAAAAAGCGTTTAATTTGCGTTATGAGATTAACCAGCGGCTGGGGGTAGAAGGCACAGCGGGAGATCGGGACAGTGGCGTGGACTTCAGCTACCGACTGAGCCGATAGCTGAGCAATCAGATGATTATTCGGCTTTCGCTTCCTGCAGCCACTTTTGGTTGGCGTTGTTTTCATCACACCCCTGCAGCACCAGGCGCGCGTTAGCATCGCCATTTTCCGTGGACAGGCACTGGTCGCCGAGCTTGAGCATCGCGCCTTTGGCAAACTCACCGGCGACTTGCCACATTTGTGCCGACTTATCCTCGGCTTCACTGCAGGTGATCGCCTGCACCACGGTGGGCTGTCCTTCTGCCGCCACAGGCTGCAAGCAGAGCTTGCCCGGATTCGAGATCAAGCCGTCTTTCAGGTTCCAGCGCTGATTGGCTTTGCCTTCGCAGTTTTCCGCAATCGCCTGCGTGCCGCTGTTCTTTACATGATCGACCGGTAATGCCACGCATTTTCCGCTGGCATTTTTAATCGGCTGAAATGCGTCCAATTGTTGCTGCAAACCCGCTTTCAATGCCTGCAATTTTCCCGCATCGGGCAAGCCGGCCTGCGACGCGACGGCCAGCCCCATACACAATGCACCTACCATCAGTTTTTTTGTCATTCCTGTCTCCTTCTTCAGGCGTTCATGATCGAGTATGGGATCAGTATAGGCATTTTTGGATTAACGGAAACTGAATATGTGTCTCTGGATCAAATTAGCCTCGATATTGCCTGCATCGTGACAAGCGCTTATCGAATCAGCACGTCCGCCGGCAACCACCAACGGGTGTCCACCGGCGGCGTTCCTTCTGGCACCACCGGGTTCTCCAGGTACAAAATTCTTCTGCTCGCCAGATCCGCCTTATCCAGCATGGATTGATACTCGTTCATGAACAGCTCCTGAAACGATCCATCTTGAAGCGCAACGTTCAATCCCTGTTCCAATATGATTGCCAAGCCAGGACGATGTTTACCCACGAAAAAATAGACCGGGTGCTCATAAAACAAGGCGACGTGCTCCGCGATCATGATATTGTTGGCGTGGCGCTCCTGTTCCGGCCAGATTTCGGACACGCCTCTGTGAAAGTAGTCCGCTCGGCCCGCGATCAGCATCTTGAAGAGCGACCGGTATTTCACGTGCGAGACGACCGGTAATTGGTTTGCCTCATAGACGGGCAGGTCTCCCCAGTGCGTACCATGCAAGCCATGGAAACTACGCAGATCATGCAGGTTTTTTATGCCGCTGATCTCCGCCGCCCTGGCAGGTGTCACCAGCAGTAAACGCAACCCGAGCAACCCCCGATACACCGGAATTTTGATGGGAATCATTCGCGACTCCCGATACAGGTTCGTGGACAGAAACTGCAGATCCAACCGCCCCTCAATCACCTCAAGTTCGCCGCGGGCTTCATTAATTGAGTCACTGTCCGGCCCGAGAATGAGGTAATCTTTCGACACTTTACTGAGCGCAAGGTCCAGCAGTTTCAAGCCGAAAACGTAACGCTCCTGGGCCTGATAGTGTTTGACTTCGAGCGTGCTGGCCTGAACCGCAGTGCAAATGACCCAACAAAACACAAGCGCGAACCGCAGGAAGCCTTCTCTGATGGATACCATGTTCACCCTGCCCTCTCATTGTCTGCCATGGATTAATTATAGATCACACTGAGCTCAAGTAGATGCACTATCGTGCATTTGGTGTAGCCGCTCCCTGGATTCAATGTAACAAAACATTGAAATTTTCGACCACTCCAACAATGCTTAATAGAAGAGTGATCGCTAAGGGCCGGCAGGCATTTGCTTTTATGATTGTACACCCTGCATTCAAAACATTGCTCAGTGCACTGGTCGCGCTGTGCGTTACCGGCAGTGCACTTGTGTATGCCCAGAGCTGCACCACTCTGCGCGTGAATGGTTCCGATGGTTGGGAACCCATTGCCTATCGCGAGAATTCGACGGGTGAACTGCACGGTTTGGGGTTGGATGTGTTACGCCAGGTGGCTGCTCGCTTGAATGTGGCTGTTCATGTACAAAACTCGGTGCCCTGGCCCCGGCTCTTCCACCTCCTGGATGTGGGCGGTCTGGATGTGTTACTCGGCGTGTACCATACCGAGGATCGTGCCGCAAAATACACCTACACCAGCGCTTTCTTTCAGGAGGAAATCCGGGTGTTCGTGCACAAGGAGCGCTCGTTCGCGTATGCCCGTCTGCAGGATCTGATCGGTAAACGCGGCATGCGGCCTCTCGGGGGCTCCTATGGTACCGAGTTCGACCAATTCGATGAACAATATCTGACCATTGAACAATATTCAGATGCAAAAAAAAGCTTTGGATTGCTCGCTGCCGGACGTATTCAATACATTCTGCTGGCAAACTACGATGGATTGCGCACGGCCGAGAAGCTGGGATTCCATCAGGAAATTACTCCACTTCCAACGCCTGTGACAGAACTTCCCGTGTACTTTTTACTCTCTCGCGCATCGCCTTGCGTACACCTGTTGGATGACATCAATCGCAGGCTGGCGGACTTGATCGCTTCCGGTCAGATCGCTCCGCTTCTGGTGAAATACGGGCTCCAATAAGCAGCTAATCCCGTGACTTGATTCCCCCGTCATATTTGTAATACGATGCCGCCATCGACAGGCACGTGGCGAATTCGGCCTCAGCCGCCTGTCAACCCAACAGTCCAGCGCTTACCGGCGCGATCGAAATCTCAGGAATCAGCATGAAATCGTCACAACGTTGCCTCTGGGCAAGCGTTTTACTTTTCGCTTCGGCCCCTGGCCTGGCCGTCGATATTGACCCCAATCTCAGCGCAGAAGCGTTCACCAAACTCTGCGATGACACCTTAGTTCAGGCAGAAGCGGCCTTCACCCGCCTTGAACAGGATACATCGCCAGCCTCGGTCGCTTCGGTATTCAGCAGCTATGATGCCATGTGGGACAAGTTACAACCGTCTCAGCATTCCTCCTATTTCAAAGCGGTGCACCCGGATACTGCGCTGCGCGATGCCGCCACGGCCTGCAGCGAGAAAAAGTCAGATTTTTACACGCGCGTGCAGATGTCCCGACCATTGTATGACCGGGTTAAGGCCATTGACCCTGCGAGCCTGACCGGAAAAGAGCAGTACATGGTGGAAAAGACATTGCTGCAGTTTCGTCTGGCAGGCGTGGACAAAGACGCCACCACCCGGGAAAAAATTCGACAACTGCACCAGGTGATCGAAGAAACCGGTAACCTGTTTGCGAAAAACATTCAGGAAGACGTGCGCTACGTAGAAACAACAGTAGAAGCGCTGAAAGGATTACCACAGGACTACATCGACACCCACACGCCAGATGACAAGGGCGTCGTGCGTATTTCTACCGATTACCCGGATCTCGTGCCGGTCATGCAGTATGCGGACAGCGATGAACTCCGCCATGCACTGCGTGTTGCGTCCCGGTCCCGGGGCTACCCTGTCAATGAGCCGGTGTTGAAAAAACTCATTGAAACACGGCATGAACTGGCAAAAATGCTGGGTTTCGCCAACTGGGCCAGCTATGCCATGAGCGATCAGATGATCGGCTCGCCGGAAAACGCGCACGCGTTTCTGGACGCGATCAACAACGCCCTCAAAGCGCCCGTGGCCAGAGAGAAAGCGCAACGCCTAGCACGGCTGAAAAAAATCAATCCGGAAGCCGCCGAAGTACAGGTTTGGCAAGCCGGGTATATTGAGGAACTCATGCGCCGGGAGGATTACGGTCTGGATGCACGGGAGGTACGCGAATACTTTTCGTACCCGAAAGTACGCGCAGGCATCTTCCAGCTCACGCAAGACCTGTTCGGCGTCCAGATTCGTCCCTGGTCTACCCCGACCTGGCATGAGGATGTGGAAGCCTATGAGGTTGTGGAAAAAGACCAGGTGATTGGCCGCTTTTACATGGATAACCACCCGCGGGAAAACAAGTACAAGCACGCAGCGCACTGGACACTGCGCACCGGGTTGGCCGGCAAGCACGTACCGGTGTCTGCGCTGGCGCAGAACTTCCCTAAAGGATTGATGGAGCACGATGACGTGGAAACGTTTCTCCACGAATTCGGGCACTTGCTGCACAATATCTTTTCAGGTAATCAGGCCTGGTACGCCATTGCCGGCATGAGCATGGAGCATGACTTTGTGGAAGCACCCTCGCAAATGCTGGAGGAATGGGTGTGGGACTACGACACACTGAAGACCTTCGCGACGAACAGCAAAGGCGACCCCATTCCCGTGGCATTGGTGGAAAAAATGAATAAAGCGCGCGATTTTGGCCTGGCCCTGAATACCGCGACTCAGATCTACTATGCGAACCTGTCATTGAACTATTATGACAAGGATCCTGACAGTTTTGAGTTAATGCCATTGATGAAAACTCTGGCGGCCAGGTACTCGCCCTACCCCTTTGTGGAAGGGACCGCTTTCTATGCCAGCTTTGGTCACCTTGATGGTTACTCGTCCAACTACTATACCTACCAGTGGTCACTGTCTATTGCGACGGATTTGTTTTCGGAGTTTCAACAGCACGGCATGAGAAACACGACCGTGGCGCAGCGCTATCGGGACAAGATTCTGGGTGCGGCGGGCAGCCAACCCGCCCAGGATTTTGTTGCGGACTTTTTGGGGCGTCCTTTCAGCAAGGAGGCCTATTTGAACAAGCTGAAAATGATTCAGCCCTGAGCCGATCCCCAGAGGAGCACGATGGCAGGCTTGATACTGTATCCCATACTGATCTGGCTGTTCCATCGTTATGGGCTCCTCACGCCGCTGTATGACGCGATCGGCATTCGCTCGTCAGACTGGCTGTGGCTGATCCCCACCCTCCTTCTGGCGAGCCTCGTGAACATCCCGCTCGCGTCCATCAAAACCTGGAAAACGGTTCTCAATAATCCGGTCCGGAATACCTTTGATCTCAGCACGGAACGCAGACTCCCCATCAGCATCAATCTCGGCGGGGCTGTCGCGCCCATCGCGCTGTCCGTTTATTTAATCTACCAGCATCAGCTGGCCCTGCCGGGCATAGCGGTCAGCATCTTTGCCGTCGGCGTTGTGGCGTATTTTTCCAGCCGGGTCAACACGGATTATGGTATTTTGATCTCCGCCCACGCCGCCTTGCTGGCCGGCGCAACCGCACTTTTCCTGGGCGGTGAAAACCGGGCTGCCTGGGCGTATAGCGTGGCAGTGATTGGGACATTGATTGGTGGCGATCTGTTAAAGCTCAAACAACTCGGCAATGTAAAATTTCGCAATGGTGCGATTGGCGGTGCCGGTGTGCTGGACGCCCTGTTTACATTTGGCATCCTCGCCGCTGCATTTGCGCAGTTTATGGGGCAGTCCACGCTCTATCATGGCCCCAGAGTGGCACCACCCCCGGCAATCCAATTACCGAAAACAAAGACCACATCTGAAGTTGATGCGGCACCCTCTTCACGAGGGAGGGAGACGAGGTGTTCGCCCAGAATTGTGACTCAGCGAGACGGGTCAACTCTGCTGACGAATCAGTGCACGGATGTCTCCGTCCCCCCAGCACCAGAGTAGGGCTAACGACTAATGCGGTATGTCAGGCCCAGGACAGAAGGCGAACCAAGAGAAGCGTCGTCGTAAACAATGTAGAGCAAATCCCCTGACAACAGAAAGTGTGCTCGATTCGCATAGCCTGTATCAGCAATGATTGCTTCTTGCGTCTGTTCAAAGGAGCGCGCATCGAAAACCCGTAAATATAGAGTTCCCTGATCACCACCACTGTCAGCATTCACAAACGTATGCCCCAGAAGCAATTGGTTACTCTGTGTATCATAAGCAAGCCCAGTGGCCATCCAAAGCCCCTCACCATCAATCTCATGATTGAGCGTCGTGCTATCTACCAGACTCACCGGCTTCTCAATCGTGGGCTCCCACATCTGGCTCCACTTTGTCAGAATCAGATCCCGCTGCGTATCAACGACCCTCCCCGCAACAGGCGACGAAGGTGATACCAAATAATACTCCTGCGCGATGTACATCAGAGATGCCGTATTCACATGACTCAACGCGTTAATCACAATATCCGGTTCTACCAGGTTAAGAGCGGTGTCATAGACCGTGAGCAAGTGGCCACTTGGCTCGTTGTTATTTAAATTACCAGGCCTGAATTGGCCGACAACAATCTGATCGCCATCCGAAGCCAACAACATGTCATTAGTTCGGGTTTGAATACTCGCCTCGCTGACCACCACCGTATTGCCAATTGCATTGAAGTCATTATCCAACCGCATCAGGAAAAGATCCCGGTCTCCTAGCGTGGAAAAAGCAATGTAGTGGCTTCCGTTCAAATAAAGATGTTTGTGGTCGGTAACATCCTGACGCTGGGTGATTTGTGTGGCATAATCCATCGGTTCAAGCCCTGAATCAAATGGACGGACATACAAGTCATTGCCCATCGCGTAACTCACAACCAACCTCGAACCGTCATGCACAATACCCGGAAAAATAGCGCCAGAAGCCAGAGTGACCACCTCACCTTTCTCCAACAGGAATGAGCGTTTGACGGAGCTTCGGTCCGAATCATCCAGACTCACGAGCATAGACATTGGCACTTGAGGAAGGGCACTTCCGCCCATGCGTGCCTGATCCAGACCAGTCAGCGTCAAGTCCGCAGCACCCTCTTGAAATACCAACCTTGTGGTCTGATTTAAACCAGAAAATGTGGCTACGTCGGAGGAATCCCGCCACACGACAATTTGAGTTCCCTGCACAGAGAACTCATAACGTGAAAACGAATCGGCAAACTCGATACGTTCGATATTCCCGTCCAGATGCACACGAGCACCGGCATTCACAAGTACGACTTCATAACCAGTAGCACCATAGATGATCTCCTCGGCAGAAGCACTATACACCTGCCCAGAATGAAGAAACAGGGTACTCGAAGAACCAATATCTCCCTGACTGTCAGCGAAAACTCTCACACTCAACAGAATCAATAACGGTATTGGGAGGGACCATCTATTCACACTTATACACCCGGCGATTCAATAATTCACCGTCGGGCTTGAAGATATACTCTTTACAGTCATGGAATAAACTGCCGGTAGTATAGCTTCTGTATGTCCATATGACCTGCGTACCCAGGTCTTCGACGGCGGGGATACGTTTTTTGTTTTCGCGAAATACGGCTATCATGCCCTCGCCTTTGACATTGGAACTTTCCCATTTACCACGCCATTCTGCTTCCAGTTGTTTGTTGTGGGCTTCAACCCGTGCATAAAATGTACCGAGACTCGAAGAAATATCCTCAACTAACTGAGTGGCATCACCCAATGTCAGCGACTTCCCGTCGATGGTCACCAATGCGCTCTCCGATTTCATTCCACCTTTTTTCAGCGCATCCATACTCGCACGACACTTCTCTACGGCATTGCTGTAGTCGGTCTGCCCCTGCCTCCCTTCCAGATAACCCGGCGCTTCGTTTTTTTTCTCAAAGGCTGCTTGTGCACGATTCCAGGTATTAACCACGTTAGGCAGATAGGTCGTTACTGTTTTAATTTCGGAAGCGAGTTCTGCTTGTCCCAAGATGGTGGGAAGTTCAACGTCCAGCAAGCGGGCAACTTCTTCCTTCATCGGAGAGCAGCGACTGATTATTTTGTTCTTCTCAATCTCTTTTCTGAGGTGTTCTGCCTTTTTACTGGCGACCTTGGCATTTCCCTCGGCCGCATACTTGTGAATCTCATCCAGCCGCTGACCAATCCGCTCCCTGCTAATCGCTGTACATAACTCTTTCATACGCGCACTCACTCGATGGAGCAACGGCGTCGCACGCTCCTTTAAATACGTATTGAACGCGGCTTCATTTTCAGGGATCACCTTGACGCACTCCATCGCCCAATTCCCTTTGTAATACATCGCGAAATCACGCCAGTTCTTGTCGATCTTGTTAAACTGGTTTTCCTGGGATTTATTGGTTTCGTTGAGTGTCCGCTCTACAGACTGCAACCTGCGTTCACTCTCTTGTTTGAGCCGATCAATACAATTCGCAGGCAACGCAGCCCGCGCAGACAGGGAGAAGACACAGAGCAGATAAACCAACCAACGGGCATATGTAAACATTCTCATCGAAATCTCCTTCGCTGCATCAAACGGGTACGCACCTTAAGAAATAGATGAAACCTCAGGTTTTTGCGAACTTTTGCGGATGACAAACGTTCCCGCGCTTACAGATCCACCGGATCAAAATTCAATGTGGGGTCTGGGTGCTGAATAAAGTATCCCTGAAAATAACGAACGCCCATGCCCCAAAGCTGAGCGAAGGTCGGTGCGTCCTCAACCATACCGGCGATGATTTTGATGTTTTTCTCTTTCGTCACCGCCAGCAATTGCTGAATTTTTGTTTGCTGCTCTTTGCTGTTGGCCAACAGACGAATTAGCGAACTGTCCAGCCGTATGAAATCCGGTGCTAACCGTTTGATCAGCGCCGTACTGTGCTCATGTGCACCAGCGTGATCCAGCACAATGCCACATTTCAATGCGCGTAAGTCTTCCATATTCTTCTGGAGTCTGTCCTGATTCGTGATGGCCCAATTTTCACTCACTTGCAAATACAACTTTTGCGCGCCGCGGAACGCTGAATTGCGTAATACGTTACTCACGAACGGAATGTACCGGTTTAGATCCTTGTCCACCGGCGCCAGTTTCACAAAGAGCGTTAGCTCCTGTTGTTCCTTCGCACCATAGAGCTGTAGCGTCTTGACGGCATTGTCAAACACCCAGCGGTCCATCTCAAACTGGAGCTGTCGCTGTTCGATGTGGGGCATGAATTGAGCCGGTAAAATCAGTTTTTTCTGGTCATCCTGCAACCGCACCAACGCTTCAAAAAATTTTTCGCTGGTATCCAGGTTAACGATGGGCTGATACACCAGTCGAAACGCTTTGTTCCGGATCGCAGCCGCAATACTGTCGTCCACTGCTGGCGCTTTTTCGGCATCCGCCGTTTTCACCCGAGGCCACAACTCGGCTTTGTTGCCGCCAGCTTTGAGCAGGATGTTCGCACCTTCCTCCACTTGAGACAGTGCAGCGTCTACGCGCCCGGTTTGCTCGGTAATGCGATAATAGGCCAGACTCATGGTGACCTTGACCTCACTGTCACCGACTGCGTAGGCTTTTTTCGCAGTTCGATTGACCAGGTTCAGGCAGAATTCATCCGCTTCGATGGCGGTGTAAGGCTTCGTGAGCAACAGGTACGAATGATTATCGCATTGGGAGACGAATTGACCTTCGCCCACGAATAAGGCCAGCCATTCACCAAACTGGTCTATCAAATCAGACACGCCATGCCAACCCAGTCGCTCACGCAGGAACTCCGTTTTATCCAGTGTCACGTAGGCGAGATAATGGGCTTTCTGGCTGTTTTGTGCGGCCCCCGTTACGGATTCCAACTCGGAAAAAAACCACTGTAGATTCACCAGTCGGGAACCCACCCGATACTGACTCAGGCTATTGATCTGGGTGCGCAAATGACGGGATCGCTTCACCACCCGACTTAACACGGTGTGCAACCGCTCATTGTCGACGGGTTTCACCAGGAAATCGTTGCCCGTAATGCTGACGGCCTGTTGCTGGATTTCCAGACTTTTTTCTGTCGACAGGAAGACGATCGGGATCGTCATGTAACGCTCATCCTGACGCAACATTTCCGCCAGTTCCACGCCACTGCAGTGTGGCATGTGGTAATCCATCAGGATCACGCGGGGTAACCGGGCTTCGAGGGCTTTAAAGATTTCCGCCGGATTGTGAATGGCCCGTGCCTGATAGCCAGCGCCATTCAGTACGTGCACCAGATTTTCCGCCAGATACTCGTCATCATCAATCACCAGAACCTGTTTTTCGGTGTCTGCATTGGCCTGGAGGTTTTCTTCCAGCACACTTTTTAACACCTGCACATCACTGATGGGTTTGATCAGAAAGCCATTCGCCCCCTCTCGCACGGCCTTCAACTTGGCGACAAAATCCGTGCGGGCGGAGACCACCACGACCGGCACGTGCTCGCCACAGAGTGCGCGCACTTTGCGAATGGCTTCAATACCCGCCATTTTGCCTTCAGTGAGTACCACATCCAGAATAATCAGATCTGGAGACTGGTCCTCCAGCGCAGCAAACAAGTCTTTCAAATATTGAAAGCGCGACACCTCATAGCCCAGGTCCTGAAGCACCACTTCGAAATAGGTAAGTGAAACGGGGTCGTCGTCCACCACAAAGACATGACCGCGTTTCACGGCCCGTTTCCTGGCTACGGCAGAAGTCATCGCCTCTGGCTGAACCTCGCCCGCTTTCACCAGCAGCTTAAGTTTCCGCTCTAATGCCGACTTTTCGTGTGCACTCGGCGGGAGCTGAGACTCCATGAGTGGCATCAACATCATTTCCAGCTCGCTGGCATGCAAGCTCAATTGCTCAAAGCCGAACGTTTTGCCATTCCCTGCCAGTTGGTGAACCAGCGTGTGCAGACTGGCCAGGTTCTTGTCGCTCCAGTTGACCTGCTTGAGGTTATCCCAGTATTGCTGCACGTGCTTTAAACGCGTGGGCAGCGCAGCCACATACTTTTTTTGCAGTTCAGTGAGGGCGGATTGTGAGTCAGATTGCGTCATAGGGCGTCATACATCGAAAGAAAGGCACCCTAAGTATAGCAAGGGATGTTTCAAACGAAACATCCCTTGGGATGAGAAGAGGAGATGGACGTTAGTCCCAGGCCCAGCGCTGGGATTTACCGCCATGATAGGTCCAGAGGTGCGCCCGCTGGCCATTCCCCCAGAAGGGATCTTTAATGTCGAGTACCATATGGGGCGCATGAGCGGGCCGGAAGGTATTGCTCACACCACGTTGCCACACTTGATTGGCTCCGCCGTGACAACTCCACAAATGCACACGAGCACCTTTGCCGGTACCGGCACCACTCACATCCATGCATTTATTGGGGTCCATTTTATTGCGAATCAAACCCTGGCTATCCTGATACCACAGCTGACTGTCAGCGCCGTGGCAGCTCCACTGGTGTATCTCGGTGCCATTCGAGGTGCTGCGCCCTTCAAGGTCAAGACACTTGCCTTTGTCATTGCGTAATTTTCGGTAGACCACCGGTTGCGTATTGCCGGGGGGTGTCAACGCGGGGAAGCCGACGGGTTTCCAGTCGCCTTCCGTCACTCGGTCGGAATAGTTGAGCCACACATCGTGGTAGACGCCCTGCGCCTCCTTCGCCGTCAGCAGTCGCTTGTTTTGCCACGCACTTCGGGGCACATCGAAGCGCCAGCCCGCGCCCAGCTCGGCCGAGCAATATGCGTCACCCTGAGTCCAGTCGCCGGCACCCGAGGTCACCGCCCACTGGTCATTCGCGGCGTGATAACAGGCAAAGGACAACTGCGCCGAACAGTTCAAATCATTAAAGCGCCCATCGCCACGCTGTGTGGCACAGTCCTCGGCATTGTTCCAGTTGTTGGGCTCATTCTCCCCCCAGCTCCAGATTGCCGCGCGCAATCGGCTATCAAAATACTCCAGCTGATCGAGACCAATCACACCAAAGCCACATTCCATGGCCTGGCGCATTCTGTCTGGCGTGATGTCTGGCGGCGGGTCGCCAAACCAGGAGGACAGATTCGTGCTGTCTTCATACATGCGCACCACATGCGACTGGATATAGGCCGTGCTGTATTTGTCCGTCCGACAGTCTGGCCAGGCATAAAACGAATCATTGTCCGTCGGGTAATTCCCGTTGTAGGCAAACTGGCTCCAGCCCGTCGTCGCGCAATTGCCGCCAATGACGATCACCTGCTTGCCTGCATTAATCACATCCGCTTTACTGATGGTGGTGGGCATGCTCTGGCAGTTGGCGGGCTTGTAGATCAGGCTACCCAGGTGCTGGTTCATCACCTGCATCAAATCGTTGTAACGCCCATCCACATGCTCTTCGATGTAAAGAATAATCATCTGGTCGCGGTGATTGGCCTGCGTCAGCCAGCTGGCAACTTCTTTAATACCGTCTTCAAACTTACGATCGAAGATGCTGCAGCCGGTATGATTGCTCTGGCCGTGACACAGGAGCAAATCGCCATTGAAATCATGCACATCGAGTTCGATCGCCCGAATACCCATATCCAGTTGTGCCACGAGGCTCAGCTTTTGATTGGGATCGTAGTAGCTGCCCAGGTTTCGGTACGCTTCCGAGTTGTAGCTGTTATGGGTTTTCAACAGGTGTGCCTTCCCTAAAGGCTCGCCCATATCCATCCGCTCCTGCAGCTGCAGGGCTTTGAACTCCCAACTGTTTTGATAGTCTTCCAGGTTTGCTGCCGTGCTGGTCTGAGCTGCCATGAGCCCAACGGTCAACAGACCGGCCGTCCATATTGTTTTCATTGTTCGACCTTTCTTTGTCTGAGTGTTTTTGTATTTATTCGTCAAATGCACATAACTGTACATTTGTACAAAATATATCCATTCCAGGCAGCGATGCGAAGCCTCAATATCAAAAAGTGAGACTTTGTTATCTTTTTTTTACTGCGCGTCACACCTGCACCCGATCCCAGGCTCGGACAGTGCGGTTTGAAACTCATCGCCTATACTGTGTGCAGGTTCTTCACGGAATCCCTTGATACAGAGGTCGTTTGCGATGGCTCTTCCAGAAATTGCCGTGTTTTCTCTCCTGGCACTGGCGGTCGGGTTTTTCTTGTACACCAGGATTCGCAGCGCCCGACAGAAGCGTCACATCGAACGCACTGCCCTGCCGGTCAGTGTGAAACAGAAACTCAGCGAGACCTACCCCCACCTGAAACCGGAGCAGGCACAGAAAGTGCTGGATGGTTTGCGCGAATACTTTTACCTGTGCCATACCGCGGGTCAGCGTATGGTGTCCATGCCTTCGCAGGCCGTGGATGTGGCCTGGCATGAATTTATTCTCAACACACGGCGCTACCATCAGTATTGCCAGCGGGCCTTCGGGCGGTATCTGCATCATACCCCCGCGCAGGCTATGTCCTCCCCCACGTTGGCACAGGAAGGCATCAAGCGTGCCTGGTGGCTCGCCTGCAAACGGGAAGGCATCGATTCGAAGCATCCGGAGCGCTTGCCCCTGCTCTTTGCGATGGACAAAGAACTCAACATCACCGATGGTTTTTTCTACGCCCTGGACTGCAAACGCGTGGCAACTGCCGATTACTGTGCCAGCCACATCGGGTGTGGTTCCGGTTGTGGGGGTGACAGCGATTCCGGCGGCAGCGACTGTGGTGGCGGGTGCGGTGGTGATTGATCCGCCTCGATCAGCGTACTCGCCCCTTCCTTTTCCCGCTATACTTTGATTTACTTGGACAAAATCACACAGGAGAGAGTGGGTGCTAGCCGAGCCGATCAATCAACCCGACAGGAAAGTCCGTGCTGTTTCTCTGGTACCGAATTCCGGTATTCAGTTTCTCGACTTCGGCTTTTCTGTCGATCAACTGGGGCAGGCCCCGCTGTTTCGTGCCAAAACCCAAGGCAGTCAAACACGGCTGCTGGAACTGGAGCAGGACCCCAGCGGATTGAGCTACATTGACTCCGACGGTGAACAGATTTTCGATCACAGCGAAGAGCTGATCCGCACCAACAAAGATCGCATTTTCGAAACGTTTCAAAACGCCTGGCTACCCATGCCGATGATGAAAATTCAGTCGGTGACCGGGGCGGGTGTGAAACGCTTTGATCAAGGGCCGTTGAACTGGGTACGCATGCGCATTGTCGCGCTCGACCAACCCGATGCGGAGGGCTATACGCACCGACTGGTGGTGGCAGTGGATACCGCCCTACTGCCGCGTTATGATCGCCGCCCCTATGCCGCGCCCTGCCCGGAAGATATCCCCGTCAATACCGAATTTGCTCTGGCCTACCGCCAGGGAGAAATCGCCTGGATGTTCGACGCCGAGTGGAGCCGAAGCATTGTCGAACACGCCTACGATGAATACCTGTTCAATCAGTTCAGTGAACGTCAGTATCATGCACGAAAGGCTCGCACCTCGACCTTTGACATCTGGGCGCAATACAGTGCGCTCATCCACCTGATTGGCGAAAGTGACGATATTCCGTATCTCCGGTTCATCGATAACGTCAGCCAATCCGGGCTGGATGAGGTGATCAAGGTGGATCTCGCGGTGGATATGGGAAACTCCCGCACCTGTGGCATTCTGGTGGAGTCCTCCGGATTCGATGCCGTGGATTTTAACAGTTGCTACTCGCTGGAACTTCGGGATTTGAGTCGGGCCGAGCATGTCTATCGTGATCCGTTCCCGTCCCGAATTGAGTTCCATCAGGAGGCTTTCGGCAATAACCGGCTCACCCGGCGAAGCCGCGCTGACGCCTTTACCTGGCCGACGCCCGCCCGCATTGGTTGGGAGGCCTCCCGGCTGTCCTACTATTCATCCAACGCGGAAGGCATTACCGGGCTATCCAGCCCCAAGCGCTATCTCTGGGATACCCGCGAGCAGATTCATGAGTGGCAGTTCAACCGCTTTCGGGCGAATCAGGGGGATCGTCGGGATGCCCAGGGTCACGAGCCTGCCATCAAGGGCAGTTTTTTCCGATTTCTGACAAACTCGGGCGATGCCTGGCAGCAGGACGATCCCGATTCCATCTGCGCCACCCGTGCACGCTACAGCCGCAGTTCCATGATGCTGTTTTATCTGGCAGAAGTGTTTGCGCAAGCCATCACCCACATCAACAGCTTTGCCCTGCGAAAAAAACGCCCCTATACCGATGTGCCCCGGCGACTCAATCGCATCATTCTCACCATGCCCACGGCCATGACCATTCCCGAGCGACGACAGTTCGACAAGTGGGCCAGCCTCGCCCTGAAGATTGTTGCTGACGGGTTCAAATTGTCACCGGAGCACACGCCGGAACTGGTGATGCAGTGGGATGAAGCCACCGGCACCCAATCCGTTTTTTTGTACAACGAAATCAAAGCCAATTACCGTGGCGACATGGACTTGTTTTATGAAGCCAACCGGCCCGTGGCGTCGTTGAACCAGAGCGATGACGCGTCAAACAACCGTGCGATTCGCATTGCCAGCCTGGATATCGGCGGCGGCACAACCGATCTGATCATCAACCAATATCGTCTGCTGGAGGGCTCCGCACTCAAACCGGAACATGAGCTGCGCGAAGGGTTCAACATCGCGGGCGATGATATTCTGAGCGCCATTATCGAAGAACATGTTATTCCGGCATTGCACCACCATCTCGACAGCTGCGGCGCGCGCAACTCATCGGACCTGCTGGTTTCGCTGCTTGGCGCCACCCGCGCCAATGATGATGTGCGACGCGCGACACTGCAACGCCAGTTCGCACTGCAGGTGGCCATGCCCTGTGCTTTGCGCATTGTGGAGTTGTATGAGCAGTTCGAACCCAAGCGGGGCAATCAGGTGATTGCGCTCTCGCTTCGGGAATGGTTGAGTGGCGATAAACAGCCACATCAGGAAGTGATCGATTTTCTGGAAGACGCCGCTCGCGCACAGGGAGCCGGTGAGTTCGCTCTGCTGGACGTCACCTTGGACCTGAACATGCAAGCCGTGGATAAAACCGTCGCACAAACCATCGGGCCGGTGCTGGCAGATATGTGCGAACTGGTGTACCTCAGCGAGTGCGACTACCTGCTGATTTCCGGTCGACCCAGCATGATGCCCGCGGTACGCAATGCGGTGATGGCAAAAATGCCCGTTACGGTCGATCGCATTATTCCTATGAATCAGTACCGGGTCGGCACCTGGTACCCGTTCCGGAACAATCACGGCTATCTTGCCGACCCGAAAACCACCGCGGCAGTCGGTGCCATGGTGTGCGCGCTCTCGGAGGGCCACCTGGAACGATTTACGTTATTGAGCCGCAATATTCACATGCAGAGTACCATCAACTTCATCGGCATGATGGAAGACACCGGACACATTAAAAACACGAACCTGTACTTCAGTCAGTTAAACCTGGATGACGCCTTGTCGAAGAAGTCGGCCGACCTGTCCAGTCAGTTCAAATTCAGTGGCCCCATGTTTGTCGGCTTTCGACAGCTGGGCGTGGAGCGCTGGCCAGCCACACCGCTGTTCCGGTTGGACTTTAAAGATCCGGACCGCGCCCGTTATCTGGCTTTGCCACTGACCATCACCCTCGGATTGATTCCGCGAGACGAAGACCGCACCTTCAAAGTGTTTGATGTACAGGACATTGAAGACGCGGAAGGCAACAGTCGACCGGTGAGCGAGGTGCAGTTCAGTTTACAAACGCTGCCAGATAGAAACGGCCACTGGAAGGACACCGGGGTGTTTAAAGTCCCGATGCATCTGCGATGATGCGCACTTTGATCGAAAGGCGAGTGATTTCAATCCATCTGGCCACTGTGCCACTGAACCGCTACGGCACAAAACCACTATGCAACAAATCCACTACGCCACAACACCACAATACATAGGATGACACGGTGACAGACGCCCCTACCCCGATAAGCCGCCAGCCCCTGGCGACACAGTGTGAAACCGGAGACAAAATTGCCACCGACTTCATTCAGTGGAGCCGCCAGTACCCCGACCTCGTCGGTCAGGATGCCATGGCGATTCGCAATCGGTTCAATCGCTACGGCCGCCAGTTCGAACAGATGCAGCGCGCCGCCAGCCGGCCGATGGGGGTAGCGGTCTTTGGCCCCAGCCAGGCAGGAAAATCGTACCTGATCTCTGCGCTGGCACGAAAAGGCACTGCACCACTGGTCGCCTGTTTTGGCGATCGGCGGGCCGACTTTATCAAGGAAATCAATCCCGGCGGTGGCAAAGAGTCCACCGGCATCGTCACCCGGTTCACGATCCAGCCCACCACCTCCCCCTACCCGGACGCGCCGGTCGTTGTGCGCCTGTTGAGCGAGCTGGACATCATCAAAATCATTGCCAATTCGTACTTTTCCGACGTGCAGGCAAGCGCGATTCTCCCTCTCAGCGATGACGAGATTCAGGCGGCGCTGACAGAGGCGGGCACAGCCCGCCAACCTGCCCCGACGGGTGCGCTGAGTGAGCGGGACATCTACGATTTACGCAACTACCTGGCCCGCTACTTCCGAGGTATTTCGCGGTTGGAGGGCCTGGATGACACCGTCTGGAACCAGTTGATCGCACTCATCCCCTGTCTGCCCGTGCAAGAGCGCGGCACCCTGCTCTCACTGTTCTGGGGCGGCCTGGCGCCCTTTACACAACTGTATGTACGCCTGAGTGAAGCGCTGCATCAGCTCGGCCATCAACCCATGGCGTACTGCCCATTGGAAGCCCAGGGCAACCAGCCCGGTGCGTTGCTGCCCCGGGAAAACAGCGTGATCGACGTCGCAACCATTGGCGCGCTGGGCGAAGCCACCTCCGAGCAACTCACGGTGCGTTCGGCCAGTGGCAACTCGGTAACGTTGCGCCGCTGCGACTTTGCGGCCTTGATCGCCGAGCTGGTCATTCAGATGGCCGACCGACCCTATGACTATTTCGACTACACCGATCTGCTGGACTTTCCCGGCTATCGCGCCCGCGAGGAAATCGAGGATGTCGAAACCTTTCTGGTGAAAAAAAACGGCCTCCCCAAATTTTTCCTGCGGGGAAAGGTAGATTTTCTCTACCGACGTTACCGGGAGGATCGGGAACTCACCAGCATGATTCTCTGTGTCGCTTCCAGCAATCAGGACGTTAACTCCCTGCCGGAAGCGGTATTTGAGTGGATATCGGATACCCATGGCGATACGCCGGAGGAACGCCAGGGCAAACCGGTGACGCTGTTTCTCGCCCTCACGATGTTCGACAAAGAGTTTGAGGAAAAACAGGGTGTCGGCGAGAAAGACGAAGATTATGTCAATCAGTGGGAAACGCGTTTGCATGCCTCTGTCTGGGAGTTCCTGGGCAAACAGCATGACTGGGTGGAACATTGGACCCCGTCTGCGCCATTCAACAACGTGTTCTGGATTCGTAATCCGAACTACATGGCCAAGCACATTTTTCAATACGATGAAAACGGCCATGAAACAGGCATGGTGGAGTCCCCACGAGAGCGCGCGCGCGTCGACAAGTTGCGGCAAGGGTTTCTCGGCAATGCGCGGGTCACCCGACACTTCCAGGACGCGCAACGGGCTTTCGATGAAGCGCTCACCCCGAACAGTGGCGGTGTTGGCTACCTCGCTGAACAACTCGGGGGGATCTGTGATCCCGCGTTGAAATCCGGGCAATTGGGCCACCAGATCCGAAGACTCTGCCAGGATATGCGCGAGCATATGCTGCCTTACTTCGTTGGCGACGACCAGGCAGCGATGGTCGCTAAACGGCAGGAGGAAGCCAGAGACACGCTCAAGGATCTGGTGACCTGCGTGGAAGCGCAGCGCTTTGGCAACCTCTTGAGCGAGCTGCACCTTCCCGAGGATGAAATCGGCCGAATTTACTATCGACTCGCGCGTCAGGGATTAAGCGACGAAACGTCGCCGACCGAAGAGACTGACGCCCCTTCCACCGGTGGCGACCTGTCCATCCTGGCGGGAATTCTGGACGATCCCGCCGCAACCGCGAATGCCTCGCCATCGCCGGGTAACGCGCACTCGCCAGTCGCCGAAGCGTTTGCCAGCGAAGTATTGACGACCTGGATCTCACGGCTCAATGAGCTGGCGGAGGACGCCGCTGCACTGGCGTTTTACCGCATTTCGACGGGCACCATGCATAACATCATCAAAGAGTTGAGCGGCGGCAGTTCTCGACTGACATTGCGGGCCCGAATGGCCGAGGTGATCGCACGAACAGAAAGCAAGCGCCTGACTATTCACGATGCGATTAAACTGCCGTCTCGCCAGGCCGCACGATTGATCAGTGATTTCGTGAATTATCTGGGGTTCAGCGCCATGACGGAGAGCGAGCGACCGGCGGTGGGCGCAAATCCTGTGTTTGCCAAGCGCCAACGACACGCTGGACTGCCGATTCTGGAGGAAGCGCCGCAACATTATGAGCGCCGATATACGCGGGACTGGTTGAAAGCCTATCTGGAATTTGTCACTCTTAACGCCACGTACGATCCTTCGGGCGCGGCTGGTGGAGATGCGTACTTTAATCCGGAAGCAAACGGTCAACTTGCCGCATTGCTGGAACACATTGCGCCCTGAGTGCACCACCACGACACGCGCGCAACCAAGGAGACAGAACCCTGTGCAGGTAGTATCCATCACCGAGGACTTCAATCAGGAGCCTGGCAACGCCGTACTCACCATACGCGGACTGCCGGCGTCATCGGCCACCCCGTTGCAGGTAGCCTTCAAAAAGCCGGGCAGCCAGGATGAATTTCTGGGCACCCTGGGATGGCAATCGACTCCCTGCTGGTTCGGGGTCACCCAACAGGGAGCTGGTCAACAGGGGAAGGGGCAACAGGAGAGCATCAAGTTTGCCATGTCGCCGGACCTCGCGCTGGAAATGGAACCACGTTCTTATGAGATGCACTTGAAAGCGGGCAGCAAAACGCTGACCACCGTGTTTCACTGGCCTGAGATCCGGGAGCCGGAAAGCGCCGCAGCGAGTGGTCCGGCAGAAAGCCCGGCAAACTTTGGTTACATCAGCGAAGCACAGGACGCCCTGTCCGATGGCAGTGACTACGAAGCCTCCGACTACGATCCTGACAAGATCAACTTCGCCAGCGACGACTATCAGCCGGCCAGTTTTGAAGAGGAAGAACAGTTTGCACAAGATCCGGCTGCCGCGGAGTCAGCAGCGCAACCGGAGGACTCATTCGAACCGGAGGAAACCTTCGAGACCGACGCATTCACTGAAGACCAGTTCGAAGCAGAGCCGGACGCCGCAGACGAGACTCCTGAAGCAGCCAGCGCTCAAGACGCCCAAACCGCACCCAAAACCACACAGGAACCGGCAAAGGCCGCGCAGGCAGAGCCCACGCCTGCCCAACAGCACGCTGCGGCACCCCAGCCTGCGCAAACACCTCCATCCACCGGCGCAGCGCTTCCACCGAACGCTACACAGCCTGCACAAAGCAGCCCGCTGAAGTGGCTGATTCCGGTAATCATCGTATTGATCCTACTGGCGGTGATTGGCTACCTTCTGCTCTCAGATAAAGAGCAAAACGCAACAGATGATACTGCGGCAAACCCAGCGCCAGAGGTCACGCCTCCACCGGTGGTACCGCCAGCGAAGCCTGACGTTGCGCGGCCCATGCCTAAACCAGAAGTACAGCCCGAACCAGAAGTGAAACCCGAGCGAGAAGCGCAGCCCAAACCAGATGTGCAGCCCAAGCCGCTCCCGGAGCCCACCAAACCCAGGATTGCAGCCCCAGCAGCACCCGTCACTGAGCCTGACCCACCCATGATAACACCATTGATGGCGACGAACGATACGTACCGGGTAAGGCCGGGGGAACCTGTACCGCTCACAGTACTTGATAATGACCACGGTGACTCCCCGGTGATTGCCGCGATTGTGCAGCGCCCGTCACATGGTCTGGTCACGGTCGAAGGTGGCCAACGGCTGATTTACACCTGGTTGAGTGACACCCTGGGCGACGACCAGTTTACCTACCAGATCCAGGATGCCCATGGCCAGACCGCCACGGGAACGGTCAAAATCATGGCGAGATAATCATCGGAGAACTCTATTCATGCGGAACCTAACACTGAAATTTCACCCCCTCAAATGGACTGCTGTGCTGTGCGCTGCGCTGAGCTTCAGCCTGGGCGCACACGCACAGAGCATCAGCGACACGGACAAAGACGTCATCGGCATGGTCACCGGATCGGCATCGGGTACGTACATCAAGATTGGTCAGGACATCGCGAATGTCGTCAAGAATCATGGCGTCGCGGTGGATGTCAAAGATTCCGCCGGATCGTTAAAAAACATCCTGCGAATGGCCAGCAAGGAGAACGCAGGCTTTGGCATTGTGCAGTCTGACGTCATCAGTTATCTGCGTTTTTCCGGTGATTCGGAAAACAAAAAACTGGCTGACCGCCTGCGACTGATGGCACCGCTCTACAAAGAAGAAGTGCATATCTTCGCGCGTAAAAGCATTCAGTCACTGAAAGACCTGGATGGCAAACGTGTTGCTGTTGGCAGCGAAGGGGGAGGCTCCTGGCTGACCGCCGTTACACTGTTTGATTATGCCGGGATTAAACCGCGCATTGAGTACACCTCCAAAGGAGACGCGGCGCAAGGTGTATTACAAGGGGATTTGGATGCGATGATTTTCGTCGCGGGCAAGCCGGTCAGCTTTTTCTCCGGGCTCGGCAAACTCAAGCCACACTACCCCGAGCAATTTGCCAACGTGCACTTCCTGGATATTAATCCCGACAGTTTTACGCGCAAACTGCCGTACGTGAAGAGCAGTATCGGCCCGGCTGACTACCCCTGGCTCGAAAAGTCCGTCAATACCGCCGCAGTAAAGGCTTTGCTGGTCGCCTTCGACTTTTCCCAACCCGTGAACAGTTATTACACCAAGCGTTGTGCGCAATTCTCCCGCGTGGGTGACGCTTTACGCAGCAACATGAACTGGCTGAAGCAGAACGGTCACGCCAAATGGCAGGAAGTTGACCTGTATGCCGATGTGGGCGACTGGCCAAAAGACACCTGCACCTGGGGTCGAACTTCCGGCGGTGGCAACAGCACCAAAGCGGTCTCCACCCAGCGGGGCGGCAATCCCCAGGACCCTTGTGCCGATATTCAGGACATGATGCGCCGTAACATTTGCCGGATCGAGCACGGGCAGGAGTAATGGCGCTACTCCTCGCCACGACGCGGGTAGGAAAACCGGTCCATGCGACGCACCGTCCCGCGTATCTTCTGTCCGTCCAGCTCCACCAGCAAATCACTCGAGACCTGGGCGAGCAGGATGCACGCTACCTGGCTGAGCCCGTGTATGACGCCCAGAGCGACCAGATTGATTGGTATGCACGTCATTCCGCCCCGGTACGAGGTTTTGCCGAGCTCTCCCAGAACGAACAGATCCAGCTGGTCGGTGAAATTGAAACGCTCAGACAGCGGCTGCGCTCGCTGGCCGACCGCTATCAGGCCACCACCGACCCATCGCAAACCGCATTGGCACACGCCCTGCGCGCAGCGGCACACCCCCCGGCCGCCGAGTACCGCTTCCTCGTTGGTGAACAACCGGTAGCGATCTTCTGGGGCTTCCAGCAGGAAGCGAACGACTACCCGGCATTGCTGGATAAATACATCGCCTTGACGCATCCTGCACTCCCGGAGGCATCCCCAGCCGCGGCCCCTCCTATTCCCGAGCCGGAAGCAGCGCCCCAGAGTTCAACGTCGGAGGAACCACCCGACAAAGCGCGAGTCGAGGCTGTGCATAACGCAGCCCACGCGGCCACCGTCACCCCCTGGGTGATGCCCAGAGAGCACGTTGACCTGCTTCGCTTTGCCGGTCGAATTCTCTGGGGTACAGCTGCGTTGATGTTTTTGCTGGCCCTGCTGCTGATCGCGGTGAACGCATTCAAAAACGCGGTTCAACACAGCACAGGATCATCGCGTTCGAGCGGCAGCAGCGTCACGGAACAGTTACATACGGCCGCAGAGGAGCAAGCCCAACTGCAACGCCAGCTATCTGCACTGCGTGCAAAAATTACGGATTGCCAGTGCGGCCCGGATGAAACCTACTATCCCAAGGTCTCGCCAGCACCTGCTCCCATGGCACAGGCACCTGACGTACCCGCCGATCAACCCGCACCCGATGACCCGCCCCCCGAGGCCCAGGCTGCGCCTCCGGAAGAGATCGAAAAAGTGGTTGAAAGTTGCGATATCGAACGTCTTGCGGGACGCTGGCAGTCGCACTCCAATCAATTAACCAATGCAACGTCTGGCGAGCCGGTGCTGGTGCACTATGATTTTGATCCACGTGGCCACGGCAAAATCGGGGTGATTCAGGTCGACGAAAGCCAGTGTAGAGGCAATGCGAAAGCAGAATTCAAAGCCGCTTCCGGTACGGCCCAGGATGTCGAATCATCCCCGGACTCCGGTTCACAGCAGTGCGTGCTGCATATCACCGCCACGCCTGCCAGCTGCCCTGGGGGCCATCGCAGTTACTCCGAGCACCAGGTGGAGTGTCGCCTGGATGACCGCGGCCAAGCCAACTGCATTATTATTCAACAGCGCATGCAGCCTTTGCATGCCGTATTTGAGCGAAGAAAGCGTGTTTGATGCGAGTTCGACGCACGAGGAGATTCTGGCCTTTGACCTCTCAGACTAACCCGGAACAGCCACCTCTCCCCTGGTACGTACGCAAGGCTGCCTGGCCAACCGGCGTCTTGCTGCTCATCGTGAGTGCTGTGCTCATCGGCTGGCTCATCAAACCAGTGACAACCGGCGAGGCCGCACCCGCGCAACCCGCGGTTGCCGATGAACAGGCATTGAGTGACCTGTTGACCATGCAAACAGCCCAGAATGCACTGCTGAAACGCGCGATCACCCAGGCAGAGCAGGACATGAGCGCTATGCAATGTCAGGCACCATCCCCCCAAAATGACACCTCGCGCCCCTCTCATGTGCCCGCCGAGTTACCCGCGCCTGTAGAAATCACCGGAGCACCGCTCAAACCCCGCGCGTTGCAATCACTGGCGGCACAGGCGGTGGTGTTCGTTGCGGCCAAAGCCAAAGGAAGCCAAAGCGCGTATAACACCGGCACCGGCTTTTTCATCTCCCCCACCCACATTTTGACCAACGCGCACGTGGTCGATGGCATTCAACCGGATACGCTCCGTGTGTTCAGTGACGTGGCACAGCAATCTGCACCGGCACAGATAGTTCAGGTAGATTATCAGCGCGCGTTTGGCGGGCGCGACTACGCTATTTTAAGCACACACGGGTTGCAGGCACCGGGAACGCTGGCAATCAACAGCGATGTGTCACAGCTGATGGGGGTGATTTCCGCTGGGTACCCCGGCGTGTATCGGGACATTATCTCCGGGCTGGTGGATCTCAACCAAAACCGCCTGCCCCCCTACATCGTGACCGATGGCATTGTCAGCTCGATCAACGAATCCAGATTCCGCGTGCCCACGCTCTCGCATACGGCGGAAATTCATGGCGGCAACAGTGGCGGCCCATTGATCAATCGGTGTGGTGCAGTGGTGGGCATCAACACGTTCATTGCCACGCCGGGGGAGCCACCGGCAAAAATCAATTTTGCCTTGGGTGGCCAGGATATTGTGGCGTACCTGTCTCAGCACGGCATTGCGTATGATGCCGTGCGTGGGGGATGTGAGTAGTTAGCGGAACCGCGTGCCCATGTTGTCGTTGTCTTCTTCGATCATCAGGCTGCCGATGGAAGAGCCTAGGGTTTCCGAATCGGTTTCGTTGCCCAGCTTGATCATCAGGCGCAGGTCGTTCGCGGAATCCGCGTGCGCCAGTGCATCTTCATAGGTAATTTCACCCGACGAATACAGGTCATACAGGGCCTGATCAAACGTTTGCATGCCCATTTCCCGAGACTTGGTCATCAGCTCTTTCAGTTTGTGCACTTCGGCCTTTCGAATGATGTCCGCCGCTAACGGCGAGTTGATCAACACTTCAATTGCTGCGCGTCTGCCTTTTCCATCCGGCGTAGGTATCAGCTGCTGCGCAATGATCGCCTTCAGGTTGAGGGACAGATCCATCCACACCTGATTGTGGTGTTCGGGCGGGAAGAAGTTGATGATCCGATCCAGCGCCTGGTTGGCGTTGTTGGCGTGCAACGTACACAAACACAGGTGACCGGTTTCCGCAAACACGACCGCGTGGTTCATGGTATCTGCGGAACGCACCTCCCCGATCAGAATCACATCCGGTGCTTGCCGCAACGTGTTCTTCAGGGCAACCTCAAAGGTTTCCGTATCAATCCCCACCTCACGCTGGGTGACGATACATCCCTGGTGCTGATGAATAAATTCAATCGGATCTTCGATGGAGATAATGTGCCCTTTGCTGTTGCGATTCCGATGCCCGATCATCGCGGCAAGCGAAGTGGACTTACCGGTGCCCGTCGCGCCAACGAAGATAATCAACCCGCGCTTGGTCATCGACAGATCGCGTAACACTTCGGGCAACTGCAGATCCTCAATTTTCGGAATATTGGTCTCAATCCGACGCAGCACCATGCCCGCCAGGTTGCGCTGATAAAAGGCACTGACCCGGAATCGACCGATGCCACGCGCACTGATGGCGAAGTTACATTCGTGATGCTGCTGGAACGTCTCCCGCTGATCGTCGGTCATACAGCCAAGCACCGTTTCCCGAGTCTGCTCCGGTGTCAGCGCGGTTTTGGTGACCGGCATGATCTTGCCATTGATTTTGATGCTTGGGGGCACCCCTGCGGTGATAAACAGGTCCGACCCACCCTTTTCTACCATTAGGCGAAGCAGTTTCTCGAAATCCATCACAGTTCTCCTTAAACGTTAGAAATTTTCCGGGATCTTGGCTTTTTCCCTCGCCGCTTCCCGCGTGATGATGCCTTTCTTCAGCAACCCGGCCAAACATTGATCCAGCGTCTGCATGCCTACTGCGGCCCCCGTCTGAATCGACGAATACATCTGGGCCACTTTGTCTTCCCGAATCAGGTTACGAATCGCGGGCGTACCGATCATAATCTCATGCGCTGCCACCCGGCCGCCGCCTACTTTTTTCATGAGCGACTGCGAGACTACCGCCTGCAAGGATTCGGACAACATGGAACGCACCATGGCTTTTTCTTCGGCGGGGAATACATCGACCACCCGGTCAATGGTCTTGGCGGCGGAGGTGGTGTGCAGCGTGCCGAATACTAGGTGCCCGGTTTCTGCGGCCGTCAATGCCAGTCGGATGGTTTCCAGGTCTCGCATTTCCCCCACCAGAATAATGTCCGGATCTTCACGGAGGGCGGACCGTAAGGCTTCATTAAAGCCGAGGGTGTCCCGGTGGACTTCCCGCTGGTTGAGCAGGCACTTTTTACTCTCGTGCACAAATTCGATCGGATCTTCGATGGTCAGAATGTGGTCGTATTTGGTGTCATTAATATAATCAATCATTGCCGCCAGGGTGGTGGATTTACCCGAACCGGTCGGTCCGGTCACCAGCACCAGTCCGCGCGGATTGAGCGCGATATCCTTAAACACCTGCCCCATACCCAAATCTTCCATGGTCAGTACTTTCGACGGGATGGTTCGGAATACCGCCCCGGATCCCCGGTTCTGGTTAAAAGCGTTGACACGAAAACGGGCGACGCCGGGTACCTCAAACGAAAAATCTGTTTCCAGAAATTCTTCATAGTCCTTGCGCTGCTTGTCATTCATGATGTCATAAATGAGCGAGTGCACTTCTTTGTGTTCCATCGCTGGCAGGTTGATACGACGCACATCCCCATCCACCCGGATCATCGGGGGCAGACCGGCAGACAGGTGTAAGTCAGATGCGCCCTGCTTGGCGGAGAAAGCGAGAAGTTCGGTAATATCCATACTGGCCCTCGTGAGGATGATTCATTATCATGGCGGCATGACACAGGCAGCTTGCGGCGCACACCGTGCCAACGGGTTGTCAACCTGGAACACATTCATTCAAGATCATGATCAGCATAGCAGACAACATCCGCATCTTAAGACAAAGAATAGCAGAAGCTGAGAAAAGCGCAGGTCGATCTGAGGGCAGCGTTCAACTGCTTGCCGTCTCAAAAACCCGATCCGCCGAAGAGGTGCGTACGGCCTATGAGGCCGGGCTGACGCAGTTCGGTGAAAACTACCTTCAGGACGCCATCGAAAAAATTGACGCATTGAGCGCACTCCCGCTGGAATGGCACTTCATCGGCCCCCTGCAGTCCAACAAAACACGCCCGGTGGCCGAACATTTCGACTGGCTTCACACCCTCGATCGCACCCGAATTGCGGATCGTTTGAATGAACAGCGCCCGGCGGAAAAAGCACCGTTGAATGTCTGCATCCAGGTAAACATCAGCAACGAAGCCAGCAAATCCGGTGTGGCGTTAACGGACACCGATGCGCTGGCGGACTATCTTGTCCCACTGCCTTCTCTGAGACTGCGTGGCTTGATGACGATTCCCGCCGCTGACCAGACACCCACAGCGCTGGCTGACTGCTTTCAGCGCATGCAGGCAGCTTTTGAACGCCTGAAGATTCGCCATCCGGGCATCGACACGCTATCCATGGGCATGTCCGACGATCTGGAAGCCGCCATCGCCGGCGGATCCACCATGGTGCGCATTGGTACCGCACTTTTCGGGCCACGCCCCCAAAAATCAGTTTAACCTTAATGGAACCATTTATGACTCACACGTCTGACTCCGGCGCACCGAACGAGGCGGCCATCGCCTCCCCGACTGCGCAGCGGCTTACCTTTATCGGTGCCGGAAACATGGCCTCAAGCATCATCGGTGGCCTGATTCAATGTGATTACCCGGCCAGCTGCATCACCGCCAGTGCCCCTACCGAGGTCAACCTGATTCCGCTGCGGGAAAAATATGGCGTCCACACAATGACGGACAACCACGCTGCCGCACGCGAAGCAGAAGTCTTGATTCTGGGCGTCAAACCGCAGATTTTACAGGCCGTATGCGAGGACCTTGCACCGGAACTGTCGAACAACCCGCTCATCATCACCATCGCCGCGGGTATAGACACGGCGAACATCGACCAGTGGCTCGGGGGTGGTCGCCAGATTATCCGCTGTATGCCTAATACCCCGGCACTGGTGCGACAGGGGGCGTCAGGCCTGTTCGCCAACGCGAACGTCACCCCCGCCCAACGCGACATCGCCAGCCGAATCTTCAGTGCCGTCGGTATCATCGAGTGGTTTGAACACGAAGACCAGATGCACGCTATAACCGCGCTGAGCGGCAGTGGGCCGGCGTACTTTTTCCTGATCATGGAAGCTCTGGAAGACGCGGCACAGAAGGCCGGCATTCCCGCCCACAGTGCTCGCAAGCTGGCGATACAGACCATGCTGGGCGCGGCTGAAATGGCAAAAACCAGCGACCTGACCCCGGCACAGCTGAAAAAGAACGTAATGTCACCCGGAGGTACCACGGAGCAGGCCATCAAAACCTTTGAGGAACAAGGTATTCGTGAACTGTTTGATACCGCCTTGTATGCTGCCGTCAACCGCTCACGGGAGCTTGCCGACATCCTGGGCAAGAAAACGATTCCCTCCTAGAAAGAATCCTGGCTCGGGGGTGGAAATCTGTCGCCGAGCCCTCATATACTTAGTCGACTTCTGAAAACTAAACCGAGCCGAGACTCAGGGAGCCCAACAGGCATGTTGTTACAGATTTTTGTTTCTACGCTGCAGATTCTTTCAGCGTTCTACCTCACCATTGTATTGCTCCGGTTTTTACTGCAACTCGCCAAGGCAGATTTCTACAACCCGATTTCGCAGTTTGTGGTCAAGGCCACGAATCCGCTGGTGCTTCCACTGCGAAAGGTGATCCCTGGTTTAGGCGGGCTGGATCTTTCCTCGCTGGTGGTAGCCCTGGTTCTTCAGGTGATTGTGTTTGTCCTGATCCTGCTGGCAGCCGGCATCATGAGCATTAATCCGCTCCAGATCCTGGCGTGGTCCTTCGTTACCCTGCTTGCGCTCGTCAGCAAAATCTACTTCTGGTCGATTCTGGCGGTGATCATTCTCAGTTGGGTGGCCCAAGGCAGCTACCACCCGGCCGTCATGCTGTTGTATCAATTGACCGAACCCATTATGGCCCCTTTCCGAAAGCTGTTACCGTCTATGGGCGGCTTGGATCTGTCCCCGATTCTCGTGTTTTTGGTGCTGAATGTCATCGACATCGTCATCCAGCACATGGCCATGCGGGTCGGCCTCAACTCCATTGGCATCGGCTTTTAAACGCCATGCGCTTCCACCCTTAATAATCGGTGTATGTCCGGAATGGGCTCACGTTGTTGTCCGCATCCACGGCATACACCGTAAAGGCATCCTTCTTCGCGCCCGGAAAGTCCATTCCGGGACCGCCCGAAGGCATGCCGGGCACGGTCAATATCTGCACCCCCTGATGGTTCGCCAGCATAGCCTTGATGTCCTGGGCGGGCACGTGCCCTTCGACGACCTTCCCGTTGACCACAGCGGTATGGCATGACGCCATGTTTGGCGCAACGCCTAACTTCGCTTTTTGGGCGGAAACATCTTCCAGCACCACATCGTCGACATCAAAGTTGTGTGCCTTCAAATGGTCAATCCAGCCTTTACAGCAGCCGCAACTCGCGCTGCGATATACCGTGATGGCATAGGTGTCTTCGGTTTTTCCAGCGGCCCACACCGGATCTGCCGACCACGCCTGGGGTGCCGCCACAGCTGCAAAAATCCCCAACCCCAGCATCCAAATTCTCTTCATACTGACTCTCCTGCCATTCTGTTTGCTCCGGGCGCTTCGGTGAACCAGGTCGCACGGAATACCCTCTGGCCTCATTGTGCCAAAAGAGGACCCGCATTGTCATGCCACAGCCGCTCGTCTTGCCAAAGAGCATGAGCCACACCGCCCCGCAAGCCAGAAAACCTCAGCCCCCTCACAAAAAGACAAAACGCTACAACAAAACACACGGGGTTACACACACTTCCATTTTTGCTCCTATACTGTACAACTGGGTGCGTACATTTTTTAACCACCACAAAGTTCACAGCCCAGGAAACACATCATGAGTAAGAGCAGCCTGACCACACAAGTAGAAGCCTACCAGAAGTGGAAAAACGTGCTGATCACAGAAATTGCCCGTTATCAAAACTGGCTTCGAAAGAACGACCTGTTTTCTGAAGATATTGGTCACCGCCTGCAACGCGGCTTTAAGCTCCTGCGCGAGGATGAACTCACCATTGCTTTTGTGGGCGAATATTCGCGCGGAAAAACGGAATTGATCAACGCCCTGTTTTTCTCCGGCTTCGGCCAGCGCATGCTGCCGTCTCAGGCAGGGCGAACCACGATGTGCCCTACTGAACTGTTCTATGACCGCAAACGGGGGGAAAGCTATCTCCGTTTGCTCCCCATCGAGACTCGCGCGAGTGAGGCCACGCTCGCCATGATGCGTGACCAGCCCAACAAATGGACGGAGCTGCCTCTAGACACCTCATCCCCAGAATCCATGCGCGCCTGCCTGGATCACGTGGCCAACACGAAAAAAGTCACGGTGGCCGAGGCCAAAGCCCTCGGCTTCAATGACGAAGCGCTGGATCACGTGCCCGGCGAATCCAACCTGGTATTGATTCCAGCGTGGCGCCATGCCTTGATCAGCCTGCGCGATCCCATGCTGGAACAGGGCCTGCGCATTCTGGACACGCCCGGGCTTAATGCCCTGGGCTCGGAACCCGAGCTCACCTTCAGCATGCTCCCCGCGGCGCATGCGGTGATCTTTCTGCTGAGTGCTGACGCAGGCGTCACTGCGAGTGATATGGCTATTTGGAATGACCACATTGTTACCGATGATGCCGATCACTCTGCCGGACGGTTTGCCGTACTCAACAAAATCGATGTGCTCTGGGATGACCTTCAGGGAGAAAAACACACTGCATCCTCGATTGATCGAGTCATCGACTATACTGCCAACCACCTGGGCATGGATCGGCGTGACGTGATTCCGGTCTCCGCCAAGCAGGGACTCATCGCCAAGATTAAGGGCGACCATGCGCTGATGGCGCGCAGTCTGCTCGGCTCGCTGGAGAACTTGCTCAGTGATCGAATTCTGGCCCATAAAGAGAAGCTCATTACGCAAACCCTGATTAATGACATTATCGGCATGCTGCAAAATAGCGAAGCCATTCTGGGCAGTCGACGCACCCAGCTGGAAGACCAGCTCAACGCCTGCGATCATAAGAAAATCGACAAAGACCTGATGACCAGCCTGGTCACAAAGACACAGGAAGATTACGATTTTTACTACAAAAAACTCATCACACTCCGCTCCAGCCGACGCTTGATGAAATCGCAAGGGCAGATTCTGAGCAACCTGTTCAGCGAGGAGCGGTTTGAAACCCACGTACAAGCCACTCGAAAGCAGCTTGAGAAAAGCTGGACCACGCTGGGAATGAATAGTGCCATGTCCGAGTTTTTTCATAAAATTGAAGACGACATTGCCAACCTGTTAAGCGAGGCCGGGCTGGCGGACAAAATGGTCAGCTCCATCTACGAGCGCTATAAGTCGGACGTGCGAGCACACCATCTGCACCCGGTGCCCTTTTCCATCAAACGTTCCAATCGGGAAATGCGGGCACTGAAAACCAAGTCCGAACAATTTCGGCGTGACCCGAAAACCATCATGACCGAACAGACACTGGTCATTCGCCGCTTTTTCAACACGCTGGTCAGCGAAGCACGCACCATTCATCGGCGTATCGTCGCTGAAACCGAGCGCTGGCCCGAGGAAGCCCTGCTGCCGATTTTGCAGTACACCGTAGAACAGAAAACGCTGCTGGAACACCAGATCAAGCGACTGAAATCGCTCTATAAGACCAATCGCAGCGTACGGGAGCAGCGAGAGCAGCTCAAGCAGATGATCAGCGACACCTACACGCAAATGCGCGAGGCAGAACGCATTCACAAAGTGTTCCGACGCCCGGCCCCAACGCTCGCCACGCAAAAGGTGGTCAGTATCTCGGGTCAAATTGCCTGACGGCGCGTTCCGCGCCGAACCGGCCTTATTCACCTTAATCACCCGCGCAATCCGGCAATACACTTGCGCTCCTCGCCGTGCCTGTTTACACTCCGCCAACAACCCATAACCCCCACATTGATTGAAGCGATGCCGGAAACCATTCCAGAAAACAGCGTCGGGATAGTGACCCCGCAAACCATGCACTTCAGTGAGCCGCTACAGTTACAGAGCGGTAAAACGCTTCCAAGTTTCGATTTGATTTTCGAAACCTACGGCACACTCAATGCCGCAGCCTCCAATGCGGTGCTGATCTGCCATGCACTCAGCGGGCATCATCATGCGGCGGGCTACCACAGCGCGGAGGACAAAAAACCCGGCTGGTGGGACTCCTGTATTGGCCCCGGAAAAGAAATCGACACCAACAAGTTCTTTGTGGTCAGCCTGAACAATCTCGGGGGCTGTAACGGCAGTACCGGCCCCACGAGCCTCAACCCGGAAACCGGCAAACCCTACGGGCCCGAATTCCCGGTTGTCACGGTGAAAGACTGGGTGGTGAGTCAGGCACGACTGGCAGACCAGCTCGGCATTTCGAAATGGGCCGCCGTGGTCGGAGGCAGCCTGGGGGGAATGCAGGCCATGCAGTGGAGCATTGATCTTCCCGAGCGGGTGGCCAATGCCGTCATTATTGCCTCAACCTCCAAGCTCACTGCACAAAACATCGCGTTCAACGAAGTCGCGCGAAAAGCCATCACGTCGGATCCCGACTTTCATGACGGGCATTACGCTGCGCAGGGTACCATTCCAAAGCGCGGCCTGATGCTCGCCCGCATGGTGGGGCACATCACCTACCTGTCTGATGAATCCATGGGCGAAAAATTCGGCCGGGAATTACGCGACAAGGCCTTCAAGTTCAACTTCGACGTGGAGTTTCAGGTCGAAAGCTACCTGCATTATCAGGGCGAGCGATTTTCCGAAACCTTTGATGCCAATACCTATCTATTGATGACGCGAGCGCTCGACTACTTTGACCCCGCCCGGGAGTACGATGACCGACTGGATCTGGCCTTGAAACAGGCACAAGCCAAGTTCCTGATTATCTCGTTCAGCACTGACTGGCGCTTTTCGCCAGAGCGCTCAGAGCAAATCGTCAACGCGCTCATCCGGGCAGACCGGGATGTGAGTTATGCGGAAATAGAAGCGCCCCATGGCCATGACGCTTTTTTGATTCCCAACCCTCGGTACACCAGCGTGTTTGGTGGCTATATGGAGCAAATCTTCAACGAGGAGTGTGCCTGATGCGCGCAGATCTGGACATTATTCAGGAGTGGGTTGCGCCAGAGAGTCGTATTCTCGACCTGGGCTGCGGCGACGGTACCCTGCTGAGACACCTGGCCGACACGAAATCGGTACGCGGTTACGGTCTGGAGATCAATCCCAGCCTGATCACCCACTGTATACGTCAGGGGGTTAACGTCATCGAACAGGATCTGGATGCCAAGGGCCTCAGTAACTTTGAAGACAACAGCTTTGATACCGTAGTGATGACCCAGGCATTGCAAGCGGTACGGCAGCCGGATGTGCTGCTGGATGAAATGCTCCGCCTGGCAAAACAAAGCATTATCACCTTCCCCAATTTCGGGCACTGGAGCTGCCGCTTCTACCTGATGCGCAAGGGACGGATGCCCATGTCCAAGGCACTGCCCTATACATGGTACAATACCCCTAACATCCACTTGTGCACGTTCAAGGATTTTGAAGCGCTGTGCCATCGCAAAAACATCCACATCATGCAGCGCACCGTAGTAGACAGAGAGCATCGCCATCGCTGGTTCAACAAAATGTGGCCGAACCTCCTTGGCGAAATCGCCATTTATCGCGTCAGTCGCTGACGCACAGCGCCACCGCGTTGTCACGACAACACCGCGAACACCGCATACATAGGAGACCTGCCGTGAACAGCACTGCCATGAAAACGGTTCATCGATATTCGCTTACCTATACCTTCTGGCTGTGTTTCGTCAGCCTGATGGTCGCCTCACAAACCGCGCGCGCCGAGCAAAAAGAAGACTTTGGTGATTTTGAGATTCATTACAGCGCATTTGTGAGCACCTTTTTGACCCCCGAAGTGGCGGCGCAGTACCAATTGAAGCGCAGCAAAGCCATTGGCGTGGTAAACATTTCCGTCCTGAGGAAGAATGGCGACAGCCTGCCAACGGCCGTCGGCTCTGGTATGGAAGGGCTGCTAACCAATGACGTGCAACAGCAACGCCCTTTGTCATTTCGCCGTATCACTGAAGGCAAAGCCATCTATTACATTGCGGAGTTTCAGTTCGTGCAGAGCGAACTGCTCACATTCAATATCACCGCCTACCCGGATGGCAGCAGTGCTCCGCTGAAGCTGCGCTTCACCCAGCACTTTTACAACGACTAACCCAGGGTCCTGCGCATGACATCCAACACCATCGTTCTGGCCAGCGGCAACGCTGGCAAGATCCGGGAGCTGAACACCCTGCTGTCAGACCTCGACCTCACCGTGCTTCCTCAAAGTGACTTCAACGTACCGGAAGCCATTGAAGACGGCCTCAGTTTTGTCGAAAACGCCTTGAAAAAAGCCCGCAACGCCGCACAGCATACCGGTCTTCCCGCCCTCGCGGACGATTCCGGTCTGGCGGTGGACGCATTAAATGGGGCTCCGGGCATTTATTCCGCGCGCTATGCGGGCAATAATGCCACCGATGAGGCCAACTGGCGCAAACTCCTGGATCAGCTGCAGGACGTCCCGGAAGCGGATCGGGCCGCCCAATTCCACTGCGTGCTGGTCTACCTCCGCCACCCGGAAGATCCCACACCGCTGATTTGCCATGGCACCTGGTCGGGCCACATTGTGACGCAGCCGGCTGGCGAAGCAGGGTTTGGTTATGATCCGGTCTTCTGGTCACCGGAGCATCAGTGCACTGCCGCCGAACTGACCAAAGCGCAGAAGAACGCCATCAGCCATCGCGGGCAAGCACTACAGCAACTCAAGTCGTTGATGCGCCGCGCTCGATGAGTCTGCGATGAATCCTGTGCCAACCAGCCTTTACATCCACGTGCCCTGGTGTGTCAGGAAATGCCACTACTGCGACTTTAACTCCCATGCGATCAGTCAGGCGGAGACCACCCTGTCGCAAAGCGTTGAAACAGCCTATCTCGAGGCACTGACACAGGACCTGGCCCGCGAGGCTGCGCACCTGCCCAATCAGACACTCGCCTCGGTGTTCATCGGCGGCGGCACCCCGAGCCTCATGACAGGCGCATTCTACGCACAACTCTTCTCAGCAGTGCGTCGTCACTTTACTTTGCCACCTTCGGCTGAAATCACGCTGGAGGCGAATCCGGGCACCACCGATGAGCAACACTTCGCCGCCTATCGCGAAGCCGGCATTAACCGCATTTCACTGGGCGTGCAAACTTTTCAGACAACGCAACTGGCCGCACTTGGCCGAATACACAGTGCGCAGCAAGCCCATCATGCCATCCAGACATTGAAGTCCGTCGGATTTGATGCCTTCAATATCGACTTGATGCATGGGCTCCCCAATCAAACGAGTGCGCAAGCGACGGAAGACCTCGATATGGCACTGTCCCATGCCCCATCGCATTTGTCGTGGTATCAGCTGACCATCGAGCCCAACACGCTGTTTTACAGTCAGCCACCCCCGATCCCGGAAGACGAAGCCCTGTGGGAGATACAACAGCAGGGTGAAGCGAAGCTGGCCGCCGCCGGTTTGCAGCAGTATGAAATCTCCGCTTATGCCAGGCCCGGTCATGAAGCCCGGCACAATCGTAATTACTGGGAGTTCGGCGACTATATTGGAATCGGCGCCGGGGCGCACGGCAAACGGTCCTGGCACGATGACGACGGCACCTTGCACATCGAGCGCTACAACAAAACCCGGCAACCGGACGCCTACCTGAAACGGATCGACCACTATCGGGCACAAACCCTGACGATCACGGAGGACGAACGCCCCTTTGAATTTATGATGAACGCGCTGCGGCTGAAGGCCGGCACATCCGAAGCCCTGTTTACTGAGCGGACAGGACTCGCCCGCGCGGTTGCCACGAACACACTCAAAACCGCGCGGGAGAAAGGACTGGTAACTCCGGATCGGATTCAATGTACCGAGGCGGGGTATCCGTTTTTAAACCACATACTGGAAGACCTGCTTTAAAATCAAGAAGCCCCTAAGCTCGGCACAGCTCGTCAGGCTTCCCATACAAGGACGCACCAATGAACTTACTGTTTAACAATCAAATTCGCACCAGCGGGATTCTCTTGATAGCCACCAGCCTGCTCATGCTCCCGACACAATGGTTACTCACAACGCCGAGTACCCCCTCAGGCATCGCCGACCTGGAATTGGCAGGTAATGCGGTAAATTTTGCGAGCATCATGCATCTTTGGGCAAATGATCCCAATTACAGCGATGTCACCTGGGCCGTGCATGCCAGTGTGTGGATGGATTTTTTGTTTCTTGCCGCCTACACACTGCTCCTGCACGGGCTGGCAGTACGATGCACAGAGCGACTGACAGACAGCAATAACCCCGGACCGCTCCTGCGTGCCTTGACCAAAAACGGCCAGTTAGCCACCAAGGGCTTTCTGCTCGCCGGTGCGTGCGACATTCTGGAAAACATCTGCCTGTTAATTGCCCTGTACCTCCACCCCGGAGACACATCGGTGTTTTTCGCTGGCCTGTTTGCATCGGTCAAATTTCTCGCACTGCTCTATGGGCTGATCTTCCTTCTGGTGGCGTGGCTCTGCATTCGAAAGAATCCAATGCCCCAAACTTGAAGACCTGTCCTTCGGTCACTATCGTTAAAAGACAGCGTAGTCAGTAAACGCCTCGTCGACGATTTGACCCCGGAGGACATATGGTTACCCCGCTGCAAAGCACAGGGCTTCTGGTCATGCTTGGTCTGTCCTGCGCCACCTGGGCCGACAATGCACAATGGCAGATTTCCACACTCGCCGGTACGGCAGGCACAGTAATCAACAGTCAGGATGGCACGGGCGAAAACGCCCAGTTTTACTTTCCTCGGGGCGTGGCGACAGACGATCAAGGCAATCTCTACGTTGCCGACAGCGCCAATAACACCATCCGCAAAGTCACCGCAGAAGGCACTGTTACCACCTATGCAGGTAGCGCAGGCGAGCAGGGGCGCACTGACGGCCAAGGGACCATTGCTCGCTTTGTCGACCCCTACGGTATCACTTCAGACCGCAACAACAATCTCTATATCGCCGACACCTCGAACAACGCCGTGCGAAAAATCACACCAGACGGCAACGTGAGCACCATCGCTGGTAACCCCCACTTCCTCGAACCGAGAGGCGTTGCTGTCGATTCGGCTGGCAACGTGTTTGTGGCCGATTATGGCAACGATATTGTGCAAAAAGTCAGCCCGAATGGCACCGCAACGCACTTTGCGGGCACCCTGGGGTCACCAGGTAATCAGGATGGGACCGGCACTCAGGCACGCTTCCGAGGACTCATGGGCATCGCCGTGGACCAGGCCGACACGATCTATGTGGCAGACACCTCCAACAGAGTCATCCGAAAAATCACACCTACCGGTGTGGTCACGACCTTCGCCGGGTCCGGTATGGACGGCACCGAAGACGGTACCGGCATCGCTGCAAGCTTCTCCGAGCCACGCGCTTTGGCAGTGGATGATCTGGGCAATCTCTACGTTACGGACTACAACGCCCATACGCTCCGAAAAATAACCGCTAACGGTACCGTCACGACCATTGCCGGCGCCCCACGCTCGGCGGGCAGTGAGGACGGTGCTGGTTCAGTCGCTCGCTTTTATGCGCCGTCCGGCGTGGCGGTAGATCAGGAACGCACCCTGTTCGTGGCTGACACTCTGAACAACACCCTTCGCAGGGTAGACGCCTCAGGCACCGTGACGACGCTTGCAGGCCTGGCCGGGCGAACGAGCAGCGTGGATGGCACCGGACCCGCTGCGCGCTTTGAAGACCCCTATGCCCTGACCGCCGATTCCGACGGCAATATTTATGTCGCAGATGCCACCGACCATTCCATTCGGAAAATTACTGCGGAGGGTGTTGTCACCACGCTGGCAGGCTTGCCTGGCACCTTTGGTGATGCCGACGGAAATGGCGATGAAGCACGTTTTAACACGCCACTGGGCATCAGTGTCGACAGCAATGGCACCGTCTATGTGGCAGACACCGGCAATGAAACCATTCGAAAAATCTCGGTTGACGGTGACGTCTCAACATTAGCAGGCAGTCCCGGGAGCACTGGCGCACGAGACGGCACCGGCAGCTTCGCACGCTTTTCCGGCCCCTACGGCGTAGCGGTCGACACCTCATTCAATGTGTATGTCGTTGAAGCCCGTGGCTCTACGGTCCGAAAAATCACCGCAGACGGCACTGTCTCCACGATTGCTGGCACCAGCGGGGTCAACGGGATGACAGACGCCACCGGCAGTGCGGCCAGCTTTTTAGTGCCCTTCGACATTGCGGTGGATTCACTGGGTAACCTGTACATTTGCGACCATGGCAATCACGCCATCCGCAAGGTCGCTCCTGACGGCGTCGTGACAACATTGGCTGGCAATGGCACGCCCGGCGCTCAGGATGGCACAGGCAGCGAAGCCCGATTCAAATTCCCATCCGGCATTGCTGTCGATGCCACCGGTACCGTCTACGTGGCTGATAATGATAATCACGCCATCAGGCAGATTACCCCCGAAGGCGTCGTCACAACGATCGCTGGCGCTCTGGGGGTGACGGGCTCCAGCGATGGCACCGGCACAGAAGCCCGGTTTTTCAATGCCAAGGATGTCACAGTGGATAATAGCGGCAATTTATATGTAGCGGATCGGGGAAATCACACGATTCGTAAAGGCTCTCCCATCACGCCCGCTGAAAGCCTGGCTCCACGTTTTCTTGAAAACAATGAGACCGTGACACTCGATAAAGACACCGCCCTCTTCGGCGCAGCCGGCAATGAAACTGTGCGAATCACCGGCTCAGCCACGATCACGCTGGACAGCAACATCGAACGGATTGAGCTGGAATCCCCCCTGATCAGTCATACTTTTGTCATCAGCGGGACTCAAATCACGCTGAGTTCAACGAATGGGGCTACAGTCACCCTCTCCGGTCTCAATCGACCGATCACGATTGCGTTCGCGGATGGCTCGGCCACTTTGGTACTCACCGGTCTGAATCAAGCGGAGTTTGGCAGTGTCGCTCTCACCACAGCGCCTTCCATCATTAATGCACCGCTCAACTCTGATGATCGATCTGCGGTGACCACCACGGCCAGTGCACCGGCGAACTAGCGCGTTCTCTCAAACAACAAATCCCAAACCCCATGCCCCAGTCGAATGCCCCGGTTTTCAAACTTGGTCAAAGGGCGAAAGTCAGGACGCGGGGAGTAATTGCCTCCCCCGGCCAGATTGCTAAAGCCTTCACTGGCCTCCATGACGTCCAACATATGCTCGGCATAGTTTTCCCAATCCGTCGCCAGATGGAACACCCCACCCGGCATCAATTTGGCTCGGAGCTTCTGCACAAATTCCGGCTGCACAATACGTCGCTTGTGATGCTTTTTCTTGTGCCAGGGGTCGGGGAAATACAGCTGCACCCGATCCAGCACCGCATCTGGAATGCACTGGGCCAGCACTTCCACAGCATCATCACAGAACACGCGTATGTTATCGAGTTGCAAGCGTTCCATTTCCATCAGTAACGCCCCGACGCCCGGGCGGTGCACTTCGATCCCAATGAACAAGCGATCTCGCGCTTCGTCCGCCATTTGAGCGAGGGACTTCCCCATACCGAAACCAATTTCCAGCGTCACCGGCTTACCTTGGGACAGGAACGGGGCCAAGCCTGCCTGCCCGTCAGACAAAGCCAAACCATACTTCGGCCACAGTGCATCGTAAGCGCGCTGCTGCCCCACGGTCATCCGTCCGCCACGGATCACGAAGCTCCGAATCGAACGCTTGTGCTTTTTGGACTCATCACCTACCGGCACAGACTGAGATGTGTCGGAAAGACTGTCTTGGGGAGGAAGCGTCATACGGTCATCCTGATGCGAGGGTCAAATTCAAAGGTACAAACGCGCCATGATAACGAATCCCTGCCCAATCGCAACCATAACCCTGCACACGCCTGGAAAAACCCGGCACCATAATTGCTTAACAAATTCAAAATACCCATTATTAGGTACTCAACCCAGTTAACACAATGAAGATTCCCATGACTCAGAATACACCCAAAATCACCCACGCCCTCAGCGAACAACTCAATAAAAAGCGTGCGCTCGATGCCGGCATCTATCTCCTGGACATGATCGAGCTGGTGCAACAACTGCGAGGCACCTCACTGGCGATGCAGGCAGGCAACCAGTTTTTTCAGCAGCGCGCCTCATTTAAACGACAAGAACTGAGGCAACACTGCCTGTTGGAGGAAAACTATCCCGGGCTGGACCTCACTGATTCGACAGGCATCCAGATTGAACTGAACACGCTGTTCACCGCCAGCCATGAATCCCCATACAATGCTTTTATTCTGCATTCGCATGTCATCGAAACCATTCGCCGGCAGCTCACGCCACTACTCCACCCCCATCTGGATTCCGGCGAGTTACGCGCGCTGATTCCAACCCTCATTGGCCTGTGTGAGCAACTGGCCCAATCCCGCGGAATGGCGGTGTACATTGCCTCCACCCACCGTCGCCCTCCGGAATTTATCTCACGACTTCGTTTCATCTTGAGCGACATACACACAACACACGCCCACGTACTTGAACTCCTGAAAGCTGCAGAGGCTGAAGAAGTAGACTCCGTAAAAAGGCGCATTCTCAGCTCAGAGTGCCATGAGCCATTGAAGGACTACCTGAACACCTTGCGGCAACTGGTGGAGGGCTCACTGCAGCTGGACAGGATTCCCCGAAAACACCAATCATCCAGCGCCCACGCAGACACCTTTTGGCCAGACTTTCTGTACACCCAGGCCACTCAGGTGATTTCTTCGCTCCACCTGGCCACGCGGCAACATCTCAAGTCTGCGTTAAGCGATACTGGCCCCGCACTTCGGAAGTGGCTGCTGTTTGGATAAGCCTGTTTTCACGGTCCAAAACACAGCCTTTCCCCCATAATTCTCACCAAACTGGTGCACCCAACTTCCCCGATCACGCACCAGTTTGGACAAACTGCACCGAGAAAACCACCTACTTATATCTACCATCACAATTACCCCTTTTGACCTAGTCACGAAAAATTCTTTATGTGTCTGATATATATGTATTATTTATTTTATGGCCCGGTAAATGTTTAGTTAAATACAAAATAATTCAAAAACAATTCGGTTAATTTACAACTATTAATACATCTTACGAGGTATATCTATGAGCTTAGTAAACAAGCCTAAACGAAAAACACTTCAGCTGCTGTCCGCCATCACTGCTGCGGCCGCATTTTCCTTTGGCAGCCTGCCTGCGCAGGCCGTTGAGGATGTTGAAAAAGAGGATCTAAAATTTGGCTTCATCAAGCTCACTGACATGGCACCACTCGCGATTGCCAAAGAAAAGGGTTTTTTTGAGGACGAAGGCCTGTTTGTCGAACTCGAAGCACAAGCCAACTGGAAAGTATTGCTGGATCGCGTGATCACCGGCGAACTGGACGGAGCGCACATGCTGGCAGGTCAACCGCTGGGTGCGACGATCGGCTTCGGCACCCAGGCACACATCATCACCGCTTTCAGTATGGATCTCAACGGCAACGGCATCACCGTTTCCAATGACGTCTGGCAGGAGATGAAAAAACATATCCCGCAAAAAGATGGCAAGCCAGTCCATCCTATCAAGGCAGACGCGCTGAAGCCGGTCATCGAAAAATACAAAGCGGATGGCAAGCCCTTTAACATGGGCATGGTATTCCCCGTCTCTACGCACAACTATGAATTGCGCTACTGGCTGGCCGCCGGTGGCATCCATCCCGGTTACTACGCTCCCGCCAAAGGCGATACCACTGGCCAGATCAATGCAGACGCCTTGCTCTCCGTCACACCTCCCCCGCAAATGCCTGCCACTCTGGAAGCGGGCACGATCTATGGTTACTGCGTCGGCGAGCCCTGGAACCAGCAGGCCGTATTTAAAGGTATTGGCGTGCCGGTAATCACAGATTACGAAATTTGGAAAAACAACCCCGAGAAAGTGTTCGGTGTAAGCAAAAAGTGGGCGGACGAGTATCCAAATACACACATCGCAGTCGTGAAAGCCATGATTCGCGCGGCGGCCTGGCTGGATGCCAACAGCAATGCCAATCGCCCGGAAGCGGTGAAAATCCTCTCCAAGCCCTACTACGTCGGCGCTGACTACGAGGTCATTGCCAACAGCATGACCGGCACGTTTGAGTATGAGAAAGGTGACAAGCGTGAAGTTCCTGATTTCAACGTATTCTTCCGTTACAACGCGACCTACCCCTACTACAGCGATGCTATCTGGTATCTGACGCAAATGCGCCGCTGGGGTCAGATTGCCGAGCACAAGCCAGACTCCTGGTATATGGACATCGCGAAAAAAGTCTATCGCCCCGATATTTATGCCACAGCAGCCAAGGAGCTGATTTCAGAAGGCAAACTGGACGCGAAAGACTTCCCGGACTTCAGCAGCGAAACCGGCTTCAAGTCACCGCAAACGGAGTTCATCGACAACATCACGTATGACGGCAAAAAGCCCAACGAGTACCTGGAAAAATTCAATATCGGCCTGAAAGGCAAAGATCAAGTGTAACCCCAACCGCCTCAGCCCGACGCCACGGGCTGAGGTAACCGCGCACACATGCCCTCGGGCATAAGGAAGGAACAAATGGCCACTCGAATCATTAGCTTGTGCGAATCCTGGGGATTCGCCTGGTTCGTCCCGTTTATCAAATTGATAATTGGTGACAACCCCAAAGAACAGCTGACACAACTCCTCACCACGATCGGCGTCCCCGTGCTGGCATTTGTCGCCTTTTTGTTCATCTGGGATGCCGGAGCAAAAAGCGTGCAAACCAGCCTGGGCCAGCTGCCAGGCCCCGTGCAAGTGGTGGATCAGGCGAAGAACCTGTATGCAGAACACCTGGAAGAAAAGAACAAGGAAATCGCGTTTTATGAGCGGCAGGAAAAGCGAAACGCCGCCAAACTGGCCAAAAATCCAGACGCGAAAATCAAGGTACGCGAGTACCTGGGTCGCCCAACCTACTTTGATCAGATCTGGACCAGCCTCTACACCGTGTTCACCGGTTTTCTGCTCGCCAGTGTTGTCGCGATCCCCATCGGCATATTGTGTGGCCTTAACCAGCACGTTTATGCCGCATTAAACCCCCTGATTCAGGTCTTCAAGCCCGTGTCTCCTTTGGCCTGGCTCCCCATTGTCACCATGGTCGTCAGTGCGGTCTATGTCTCACAAGACCCCATGTTCGCCAAGTCGTTCCTCACCTCGGCGGTCACGGTCACGCTCTGTTGTCTCTGGCCTACCCTGCTGAATACTGCCGTGGGCGTTTCGAGTATCGACAGAGACCTGATCAATGTGTCGAAAGTCCTCCGATTGAACTGGTGGCAACAGATAATGAAAATTGTACTGCCCTCATCGATTCCCATGATTTTTACCGGATTACGCTTGTCGCTCGGTGTGGGCTGGATGGTACTGATCGCGGCAGAGATGCTGGCGCAGAATCCCGGCCTGGGCAAATTCGTCTGGGATGAATTCCAGAATGGCAGCTCAAACTCTCTGGGCCGCATCATGGTGGCCGTGCTGACCATCGGCCTGATTGGCTTCGTCCTGGATCGCGTGATGCTGATGTTGCAGAAGTCCGTGTCCTGGGATAAGTCCGCTGTCTTGCGCTAACCCGTTAACCCCCCCCATTCGGAGCATTATTATGTCAAACGCTTACTTAAGCCTGGAACAGGTCTCCATCGAGTTCCCCACCCCCAAGGGCCCGTTCAAGGCTCTGGATAACGTGAATCTGCAGATCGACAAAGGCGAATTTATCTCCCTGATTGGCCACTCCGGCTGCGGAAAATCCACCGTGCTCAACATTGTTGCAGGCCTGCATCAGGCCACCCTCGGTGGTGTGATCCTGGATGGCAAGGAAGTGAATGAGCCCAGCCCGGAGCGCGCCGTAGTGTTTCAGAACCACTCTCTGCTGCCTTGGCTCACCTGTTACGAGAACGTACGCCTGGCGGTCGACACCTGTTTCAAGAAAACCATGAGCAAACAGGAGCGACATGATTGGACGCTGCACAATCTGGAGTTAGTGCACATGTCCCACGCGTTGAGTAAACGACCGGCGGAAATCTCCGGCGGGATGAAACAGCGTGTCGGCATCGCCCGTGCGCTCGCCATGAAACCCAAGGTGCTGTTGATGGATGAACCGTTCGGTGCTCTGGATGCACTCACACGCGCCCACCTGCAGGACTCCCTCATGGAAATTCAGGCCGACCTGAATAATACCGTCATCATGATCACTCATGACGTCGATGAGGCAGTCCTGTTGTCTGACCGCATTGTGATGATGACCAATGGCCCTGCGGCCACCATTGGCGAAATCCTGAAAGTCGAGCTCGACCGCCCCAGAAACCGGCTGGCGCTCGCCGATGACGCGGCCTACAACCATTACCGCGCCGAGGTACTCACCTTCCTGCATGAACGTCATGCAAAACCGGAAGCGGCCTGAACCGCTTCCTCAGATTGCCCTGCGTCTGTGCAGGGCAATTCTTCCCTTACTTTCTCACAACAAACCGTCACAATTCGTTACTTAACCTTATCGGCCTCATGCCGATAACTAAATCAACGGTTAAGTGTATGACTTTCATACAGTATTTTACGAAGAGAGGTGGTGTGCCGTGACGATTAAAAAATTCCTGATAGCCCTTATTGTCATTATCGGTGCAAAATTTGCGTTCGCTGGCGACATCATCATCGCAACCAAGTCCACACCGATGTACGAAGGCTACACTGTCACGGAGCTGCTCAATCTGGGCGAACACAAGCTGGCGGCCCTGCTTCCGGAAGACGCCGATCGATCCGACATGAAAAAGCAGCGACGCGCCATCAAGCGCGGGCTGTATTGGTCGACGTCACGCACCATCAAGCCACTCGACGACACAACGACGGTGCGGTTTGATGGCTGAGAGTGCATTACAGGGCAGGAGGCGGATTACCCCCGGTAAGAACGCGCGGTAAATACATCCATGTACGCTCGACTGCTGCCTCCATGCTGCAGACGGTTCTCACCGGGGGCAATCAGCCTGCCGTAGCGATATCCTCACGCCCGTCTTTTCGCAAACGCATGTTTGCCCAGTCGACCCACCGTACTGGCCACCGTGTACCAGGCATTCAGCTTGCTTTTCGGCTGCTTTCCTTTCGCCATGCGCTCTAACTGAAACTCGTACCAGGTAATATCCAGCATGGAGAATCGGTCTACCGCCTTGACTCCGGTGGTTGGCCGATCAATGCGAATGCTGTATCGATCATCCAGGATAACGCGCTCAGGAAAGTCCGGCTCTAACGCCAGCGAGCGTGCCAACCCGATAAAATCCGTCGCACCGGATTGCAGCGCTTCATTCATGGCAGGCGCGGAGCGGAAGCCCCCCGTCACCACCAAGGGCACCGAAACCGCTTCACGCAACTTCACGGCATAGTCAAGAAAGTAAGCTTCCCGCTGAACGGTTGAAGCTTTCGCTGGCGAGGACTGCCCGGCTGAGCTCCCCATCATACTGGGATTTTCATACGTCCCCCCGGAAATCTCGACCAGATCAATCCCGGCTTCTTCCAGCCAGGCCACAACTTGCACGGCGTCCTCAAAAGAGAATCCATCCTTCATAAAGTCAGCCGTATTCAGCTTCACCGCCACAGGAAATGCCTCACCCACCGCTTCGCGAATACCCCGATAGATCTCCAGCAGGAAGCGCGCGCGATTTTCCAGTGAGCCGCCCCAGCGATCTGAACGCTGATTGTGACGCGGCGACAGGAACTGACTCACCAGATACCCGTGGGCGCCATGAATCTGCACCCCAGTGAATCCAGCCTCTTTCGCCAGTCGCGCTGAAGTCACAAACTTGCCAATGATGGATTGAATCTCTGCATCCGTGAGCGCTCGAGGTTTATTAAAGGCTTTTTCAAGCCCCTTCCCGAGCGGGATGGCAGACGGCGCAACAGGCTCTTTCGACAAAAAGGAAGGAATCTGTTTCCCCGGATGATTCAACTGCATCCAAATGTGTGCGTCGGCGTGCTTCCCGGCAGACGCCCAACTACGAAACGACGCCAAATCGCTTTGCTCGTCCAGCACCACATTTTTAGGCTCGCCAAGTGCGGTGCGATCCACCATCACATTACCTGTGACGGAAATACCAATGCCGCCCTTCGCCCAGGTGTGGTACAAACGAGACAGACCCAGCGTCGGATTGTGCTCTGCATCCCCCAATTGCTCACTCATGGCCGACTTAAAGGTTCGGTTGCGGATGTGCGCGCCATTCGCCAACGTAAATGGCGAGCCTACCGTGGTGATTACCGCTTCAAGTGCATTCGGCGTGTTTCCAGTCATTGCTGATTCCTCGATGATGTAATTTACGTCGACCGTCATACAAACATATTAGACCGGTCGTCTACTAATAAGTTAAAAAAAAGGAAGCCATCACATTGATCACTTCCGGTCCAGTATTTAATGGCCCACTATGGCTTTAAAACCCCTCTCAAGAGCACATTCAGCGTATTTTTAATACCCTGAGCATTTCCGTCGATCTTCATTTTGAGGATGCAGCCTTCCCAGGTGCACCAGTACAACTCACTGATGGCATCCACACTTAAATCCCGGCGGATCAATCCCTGCTGCTGCGCCTGCTCAATCAATACCGCAAAACGTCGCTGCCATTTTCCATAGCTACGTTGCAATGCGACACGACACAACTCACTGTTCCCACCGATTTCCGCCGCCAGGTTGCCCAACAAACAGCCTTTTGTGCAACTCTGATGCTCAAATTGTGCAATCATCAGCGCATACACTTTCTCTATGGTGGTCACCGGATCATCCTGGGATGCAGCCACCAACTGGTCAAACAGGACAAGCAGACCATCCATATACGTATCAATAATCTCGGCCGTGTAGTCTTCCTTGCTCGCGAAATAATTATAGAAAGAGCCTTTGGGCACCTTCACTTCATCCAGAATCTGCTTGAGGCCCGTGCCGTGATAGCCCTGTTCTGAATACGCGTCAATGCCTGCTTTCAGGAGCGCTGGCTTGAGATGATCACTTCGACGGGGTCTGGCCACGTCAGATTTCCTCACTTGATGATTAATTAACCAGAATAATACGACCAGTCGTCTATTAATTCAAGAAAATTTTGTACTTTTTATTTCGCCCTATGGAATTACGCTATATTTGAAGGAGACAAAATCTCTTTTGGAAAGGAAACACACCATGTCAGCTGCGGACCTGAAGCCCTCCGAGTTTGCTATTGAACCAGCAATGATCAACATTGATGAAAAGCAAGCCGAAGCTGCGCTGAAAGGCATTACCATTCCTCCGCACCCCCGTATTATGCAGGAGGTGGCGGACGTGTTCCCGGAAATCGATGCCGTCACGAAAATAGTATTGAAAGATCCGAGCATCACAGGCGCAATCATCAAAACCATTAACTCGGCCGGATTCGGCTTGCGACGCGAGATCACCACTCTGAAAGAGGCCATAATGCTGCTCGGCCTGGACAGTATTATCAATATCATCAATACGATTCTATTGAAAAACGCTTACAATGAAGCCGTTGCACCGGAAAAGCTGGAAAGCTTCTGGACATGCACCAACGATGTGGCCGTTGCCTGCCGGTCACTCGCCAAAGAGCTCTCACTGGGACAACCGGACCTCTTCTACCTGCTGGGTTTGTTCCACAATTGTGGCATTCCCCTCATGATGATGAAGTTTCCGAAATATCAGGCCGTTCAAACCAAATGCTATGGTCAGAACCAGTACCCCATCACGGCGATTGAGAATCACCTGTTCAAATCCAACCACACCGCAGCGGGCTTTTTCATGGCGCGTTCATGGAAGCTTCCGGATGTAGTGGCCACCTGCATTAAACAACACCACAACCACCCCCTCCTGATTGAGCAGTTTGATCAACCCAGCAACGAACTCTCTAACCTGCTGGCCGTACTGAAAATGGGCGAAGACATTGCGCGCGAGCATTTCCATTTGGGCCAACAGGCACTCAACCACGAATTTGATGTGTTAAAGCCACATTTGTTCAACTATGTGGGCATCGAAGAATCGACTTACCTGGACCTCACGGAAGTGGCCTCGGAGGCGATTGCCGCCTCCTATGAATAAGTCGCCTCTCTCGCCGGCTCAGTCATTACCCACGCGATCCCCCACCGACCCGTCGGCGTTAAACTGCTCGGCCAGCTCAGCCAGCTCTGCCATGGCTTGCGTGATGGATTCCGGCTTACTGCTCACTTTTCGGATGATGTCCTCCAATGGTTCGTCCAGTGACGCGGAATAGACCCGCCCTTCCCACAACTCATAAAAGCTGTTCATAACACGCAGTTTATTACCCATCGTGAGTTTATCGATTTCTGTCAGGTAGGGCGCTTGAGCCATCTCGGCGGGCAGCAGGCTCAGCTTGAGACGCCCCGCCTCAAACAGATCAACCCAGTGCTGCCGTTCGATATCCCGTGTTCCCCGGTTGAATAACCGTGTACTGAGCATATCAACCACTTCCTCGCCAGACAGATCGGAAAATCGGGCGAGAAACCCTTCCGATCGCCCCATCGTGTCCAGCAGCTCAGGCAACGCCTCCGGCTCACTCACCAGTCGCTGGCGCCACACATTATTCACCGCCGGATCCAGCGGCCTGCCATGATAGGCAAGAAATGCAGCCAGGGTGGATTTTTGTGCCGATTCTGCCTGAATCATCCCCACAGATTGCGCAAAATCCTGCTGCACACTTTCATGCACCAGCTCCGTGCGTTTCGCGACCAGTTGTACCAGCTTCAAAACATTTTCATCACTGTCAAAACCCGCCTGTGAAAAGTCGATATGATCCGCTAATAGTGCTGCCTCGGCGCGAATCCGCGCCGTCATGGTGACCCCATTGGTGGCATCGCCATCTTCGTCCAGAGAGAACAACAGCTGAAAGACATTGCGGGCAATTTCCTGATGCACCGCATCCGCCTCAGAGGGATACGTTCGCTGCACAATGGTTTCCAGCGTCAGGTATTCCGGTACGCTCTGGATTCTACCAATAACGCCTGCGCCGGGCGCACTGCCAGTAATCGCCACCCCACTGCTGACTTCCGTCGTAGAACACCCCTTTTTCACACCAAGACAGTAAGTCGTCACCGACGAGGCGCCACACACCTCAAAATACTCATACGCCCCCGTGGCCGTCGTCTCTCCAGTGATGGTTTTCTTCACACCTTCCAGGGTCTCTTCCGTTTCGCTGACATAGGACATCCCGGAAACACCGGTAACATACCCAAACTGCTTCACCGGCTCGGTGTCGCTGCTGCCATTATCACAGGTCTGCGCTTCAGCGCCGGTGGTTGACGCCTGTTCTAGCAGCGCTTGCTCCGAGACCGCTTCCGCCAAAGCTTCACAGGCACTGGCCACCGTCGCAGCGTCAGCGGTCACGCTCTGAACCGCAGACTGCAACGCAGACTCGGTCAGCGTGACACCCGCATCCTCAAACAGCGTCACCCCGTGTGCGCTCACCTGTACGCGATTCTGCACCACAGACAGGTCATCATTCTGCGCACCATCCAGAATTTGCAAGGCGGCCGTTTGCAAGCTCATGCGCCCTGCCTCAATCTCGCCCAGGTACCACTGCAGCCCTGCGGTATCCGCTTCGCGCGCAAACGCCTGCAGATACAGATTATTCACCAGATCTTCGGTGCTCAGGTCACCAAACTGATTTTCAAACTCCTGCGAAGTACCAAACGCTTGCATAATGCTCGACAAATCGCCCCCCTGGGAAGCCAGTGTCTCCGCCCACCAGGCGAGCCCCGCCGCGTCAGGAACCCGACCGTAATACGCAATGTACGCGTTCACAACACGCGTCTCTTCATCACTTAACGACCGGGGATCGCACTCGGCCTGCACCTGTGCGACTGATCCGGCCATCGCCACAGAAAAGATCACCGGCAACCACTTGTTTTGATTCATCATATCCATTTGCTCAATTCAATGGGATTCACTCCCCATCTCGACAGGGGGAAAAGCATGAAATCAAGTATAGACCAGCAGACAAACCTCATGGACAGACGAAGAAAAATTACCACAACCCATTGAAGCAATTGAATTCCTGCGTATAATTCTCCACGCAATTCAGATTTCGGTGTGTGGCGCAGCCTGGTAGCGCACTTCGTTCGGGACGAAGGGGTCGGAGGTTCGAATCCTCTCACACCGACCATTACTAATCTCTTTCCGTTATCCTCTGCTGCGACGCTATTGCTCATTGCATTTGTGCGTGTAAAAGCAATACACTGGTACATATAAACCCAAAGTATTGTACAACCATCCTGCGCAGGCGATACGATGCAACCAGAAACCAGCAAGCCAATGAAGCTTTCCACACTGAGAAAAGATTTGTTCAATGTGGTGGATCATATTATTGCCACGGGCCAATCCGTTGAACTGGAACGCGACGGTCACAAACTGAAAATCATTCTGGACGAAAAGAAAGACAAACTCGCCCGCCTGGTATCCCGCCCTGACATCATCCAATGTTCAGATGAAGAACTCATGGCACCAACGGCTGAATGGACAGAAGGGTCCGATCTGTGACTTTCCTGGATACCCACGTCGTTGTCTGGCTATATGCGGGTCAAGTGAATAAATTCACGCCTACCGGTCGGCAACAGATCAACAGCTCTGATCTATTTATCAGCCCGATCGTGAGGCTGGAGCTCCAATATTTGAATGAAATCGGCCGAATCCGGGAAAACGCAGAGATCATTGTTGCAGACTTGGGAGATCGTATTGGATTAGTCCTGGAAGATGCACCGCTGAACGAACTGACCTCCATTGGCATTAACGAGCAATGGACACGCGATCCCTTTGACCGTCTCATCGTCAGTCATGCCAAGCTTCGCCAGGCCACGCTACTCACCCGGGATGCTACGATCGCCCAGCACTACGACCGGGCCCTATGGTAAGACTGCCCCCTAAACCAACAACTCCTGCGGATCAAAGTACGGCAGCGTCAACGGCGCAACCGCGGGTTCTGGACGAAGCGATACCACCTGCCGAACCCGCGTAACGCCCATTTCCGTTAACTGAAAACACTCAATGATCCGGCTGTCGTCCCCCTCGCAGAGAATCTCTGTGGCCGGCCCAAAAAATTTTCGCGCCGTGAACCAGTCCCGCTCGGGAAGAAACTGCCTTAACACGTGCGGATCATAGAAATAAAACCATTGCCGGCCACCATCCTGGCGAGGCAGCAAAAGAAATCGACTGATGCTCTGGCGCACCATTTCAATGACGGCGGGTTTGGGCACAACAAAAAAAATCCCCCAACGTTTTCCCCAACCTGCTTCCAGCAAGTCGCGGGTAAACTGTCGATTCGGATCCAGTCGCACGATGTGCGGCATTTTCGACAACGTTTCCCGGCCATCCGACGGCCCCAGACAGCTTTTATACGGGCAGCCGCTCTCCAGAATCATCGGCAGGATACGCGCATCCCGCGCACAATCCAGAACTGCGTAGACTGCGGGGGATTTCGGTGACGTGCCAGCGTACCAAAGGCGTTGAATTAACCAGGCCGTTTTTTCTGATAAAAATGCGCTTCCATTCATGTTCATCCCTTCCTTGCAGAAAACCGGCCTCCATTCCTGGACCTTCTCATCGCATTTATCACAACTTAACAACTTATGCGCCGAGATGAGCAGTTTGACGCTCCGTCAAACTGCTTTCTTACATCTCCACATTACTGCGGTAACGCTGCCGCCAAGGCTCTCTGATACGCCTGCTCGGCCGTCTTGGCTATGGCCAGTTGAGCATTCAGCCGTTGAATCTCAACGCGCGTAAACTGCAAACTCTGCAGCTGTGCCTTTGCATTATCACTCAGGTCACTCAACAAATAATCTTTATCGTTAATTTTTACTTTAGCGGGTTGGTCAGTCATTAATCTCTCCGATTTCTACCCATAATGGTTGTGGTAACGCCGGCCTTACACTGGGGCGAGCCAGCAAGTTAATCAAATCGGCGATATCATACTCAACGTTAAGGAAGTTGTCCAAAGCATCATCAGTACACCGCCCAGGATTGAGAAAGATATCGAACAAAATCGCCACAATTTTCCTACGCACTTCCCGATAGCTTGAAACAAACATTTAACGCCATTTTGCAAGGCAACCCCGAAAAACGTGACAAGCATCACACCCTGCAACTTGAACGAAAGATTAACTTTTGTACACTATCCGCAAATCAAACATCCGAAATGCGGTAACGAAACTGGCAAGGCTTGCTATCGCACATCAGAGGCCCAACCATGTCACAAGACTACATTAACGGCATTACCATCATTGATGCCCTCGACTACGTATCCGATCAAGCGCACGGCGTAGGCAACAGCACTTACGTAACCGGTTCCGTAGGGTTCGACAACGACACCGGCGACGTTTTTCAGTTTACGGCGAGTGGCGACGGCTACGCAGAGCTGAACCTGTATAACCTCAGTGATGATATCGACCTTTACCTTGTTGACGGGCTAGGCACAACCCTGGGCTCCTCTACAGCTGGCGGCTTTACCAGCGAATACATCGAATATTTTGTGAGCGCCGGCACGACATATTACGTAATCGTCGATCCCTGGAGTTCCGCACAGTCTGCTTACGACTTGTTTATCAGCGGCCCCATTGACGACCAGATTCCGGCAAACTCCACCACGACCTACACCCTCTCGACCTCAAACAATTTTTACAGCACCATCGACTTCAATGGTGATCAGGATTGGGTGCAAATCTACTTGAACGCGGGATATGAGTACACGTTTGACCTGCTGGGCCACTCGACAGGCAATGGAACACTGATCGACCCCTATCTCCGACTGTATGACCCTTTATCGTCTGAAATTTCCGCCAATGACGACAGCGGAGTAGGGTTAAACAGTCAAATTACATATACCACACTTGATTCCGGATATTATTACCTTTCTGCAGGCGGCCTGGGTGGCAACACAGGGTCTTACACCTTACAGGCCAGCAGAGCCGCCGTTGACAGCGTTGCGGGCAACAGCTCAACCAGCGCTCGACTCATCGAAGGAAGCAGCGTGAGTGGCGCACTGGAACATCAAGGCGATACAGACTGGGTGAGAATCTATCTGGAGTCAGGGCAACAATACACGTTTGAACTGAAAGGCAGCTCAACCAGCTCCGGGACGCTGACGGACCCATTACTTGCCCTCTATGATGCCCGTTCAAACTACCTTGGGGAAAACAATGATGGTGGTGAAGCCCTGAACAGCCTGCTCACCTACACCCCGGGCACCTCCGGCTTCTACTTTCTCGAAGCGAGAAGCGCCTCCAGCGGGTCAACCGGATCTTATACTCTGTTCGCAGAAGAATCAGAAGCCCCGCCCCCCAACCCCGACCAGATTCCGGAAGACGCTACCACAGGCCGGCAGCTTGCCATTGGCAGTGGAATCAGCAGTACCATTGATGTGGCGGGAGACAGGGACTGGATAAAAGTTTATCTCGTATCAGAAAGCACTTACCAGTTCGAACTTCGAGGAGCTTCCAGCGGCACGGGTACGCTGGACGACCCTTATCTCAACCTGTATGACGCCTATTCTTTGTGGATAACGTCGGATGATGACAACGGCCAGGGCTATGAAAGCCAGCTTACCTACACCGCAGATTATACCGGAGTTCACTACCTGTCTGCCGGCGCCTATGGGAGCGGTACAGGCGCGTATTATCTTGAGGCAGAGGAAATTATCATTGAACCGCTTTGGCTTGCTGACGACACCAATTCAAACAGCCGGTTAGATTGGAATGAAGGCATCTATTTATTCAGCACCGGATCCTACATCTCGGATTCTCACATGCAAACCGCCCGACTCTATGGTGCGGCACTCGCCAGAAATCCAGATGTCGGCGGATTTAACTACTGGATCACCGAACACCAGTCGGGCGCATCATTCGAGGACATCGCCTCGAGCTTCTATTGGTCATCCGAAATGCAAGCCCTAATGGATGCCAACAACAGCGGCGTGGTCACCCAGTCTGAATTTGTCAATCATATGTACATCAACGTATTGGGTCGGTCCGCCGACCAATCGGGTTTTGATTACTGGTCAGATCGCCTGCAAACCGGCACTTCGGAAGGCCTGGTTATGGCTGAGTTCGTGAATAGTGAAGAGTACGTCCAGGCGTCTACTGACAACATTGCCGGATTCTTTTCAGACAACCTCAGCTATCTCTATATTTAACACTATGATATACCACAGCCAACCGAGCCGGTTGGCTGTGCCTGCTCCTCCTCTACCTACATTAACAATTCATTAAATTATCAGCTCTTGTCTTGCCAGTTATCGTGTTGGCCCCCAAAATGCTTACAATTAAAATGAGTGTCGAATTATTGTCGGCGCGGGAAGCCCTTCATGGGATCATAAATTCACCCTTAATACTGTGATGAACACCATCAAATGCAAAAACTTGTAAAAGTTTGCAATTGACACACACAAGCAACACAGAAAAGCCCTAACTATTTTCTAGAGCGCATCGTATAGTCAGTAAACGTAGCGCCGTAGGTAACCAGCATGAAACATACTTTCCTCCCTCTCACAGCTCACAACCTCCGTAAAGTGATCCTGACGTTGTCGTTTTTACTGTATTTCAACCCTGCTCAAGGGATGATCTATACCATGATGAAAGACGAGGACTTGCTGGCACAGTCACAATTGGCCCTTGTCGGTACGATTCTCGATGTGTCTCCCATCTACAACAATGAGGGCTATATCGTCGAGACCGCCTACACCGTCGCCGTCAACGACACGATCAAAGGCGACCCCGGGGAGCAGATTACCTTTCAGGTACCCGGCACAGAGATTGAGGCCGACAGAAAGCTGGTCGTGCCGGGCGCACCCCACTTTGCTCCGGGTGAAGCAACGCTCCTGTTTCTCTCCCGAGAGCAGGAGGTGTATCGGCTACAGCAGTTCGCACTCGGCGCATTTAACATTGCAGAGTTTGAAGGCACATCATACGCGATTCGGGACATTCAGGGAAAAGAAATCCAGATTCGGAGCTCACTCTCGGCCGAGGCGACATTTTCTTCCAGCGAACCCTCCCCCGTGCGCGATCTCGAAAAGTTTTCGCGTTACCTCAAATTTCAAGCTACCCCGCCAGAAACAAAACTCGTGTTTGGCGGGCAACGTTCAGGGCAGAGCGCTTCCGACTACTTCATCACTGATGAAACAATCACAAGCGCACTCAAGAATAACAAAGCATTAACATTTGGTTACCAGGGGCGTCGCTGGCAAAATGGTGCGGCAATCACCTTCAAACGTTACGGAGGCAGCACCTACGAAACCCAGATCAGGAGCGCACTAGACAAATGGAACAACGTTCCTTTAACGACCGTCGACCTCAAACTTCAGGGCACCACGTCCTCACCATATATATATGGCGTAAACAGTCTCATTGTTTTCGAAGACCCTCAACACGTTATTGCAGGTAGCTACAACTGCAGCCAAGGAGGCTCTTTAGGATACGGCGCCGGAGTCTTGAATGGAAGTCACTCTTTCAAAGAGTACTCTTGGTCCACCTACGTCCAAGCCCATGTAGTACTCCAAGATGGCGCGAGTTGCTACTTTTCGCAACCCAATAATCAGTACTTAGGGCTCGTCGAAGCTATCACAGGGGAGCTGGGACACTCATTAGGCCTGGCAAACAACTCAAGCCCCCTCTCAGTCATGTATGCAGGTGGTCGGGAAGCCTCAAGAGGCGGTCAGTTGCATAGCTCGGATATAGAACCCATCCAATTTCTCTATGAAGACGACTCCCCGCTCTCCGGCGGTGGCGGCGGAACGACCGAACCCCCGGCCAACACGGGCTATCCCACGATATCCAGTGTCACTTCCTGGACCTTTACATTGGGCAACTCACCTTACCGGGAAGTCAGAATCGCTGATGCGGAAGATATCGCGAGCGATCTTACTTTTACAGTGACTTCCAGCAATACAAGCATTCTTCCCAACAACAACATTACAATTAGTTCAAGTCCTGTATCCGGAAATCTGCACGCGCTCGATAAATCCATTACGATCACCCCCATCACCACAGGCACCTTTCACCTGCAGCTATCCGTCACCGACAGTGATGGACATACCACCGAAGAAGCAATACCAATCGCAGTGAATGCGGCCAACACCAAGCCAGAACTCGTGGGATCCCTGAATGACCGCTCATTAGCACTAGGGGAAAATTTACAGCTTGCGCTCTATCGTTATGCGTCAGCCAATGACTTTGAATCCGGCCAATTCGGTGCCTATGACAATGGAGGGGCTAATGAAATCCACGTCACAGTTAGATCAAGCAATCAAGATGTTTTGCCGTCTAGCGGAGTTCAAACCACCGAATTCAGTTCATCTATTGTGCTTTCCCAGCTTACGCCTATCGCTGCGGGATCAACTACTGTTTCAGTTACATTTACCGATGAAGACGGTGCGGGACTAACATCCATTGAAGAAGCATTTACATTGACTGTGGACACGCCACCAACACTCTCAGGGATAGATACGCATTACGCAGTACGAAATTCGTCTGAGCCCTTTACCATTCCGTTCACCGTTTCTGATAACGGTGACAATATCGATATAAGCTGCACGCCAGAAACAACAAGCGTAGTGTGTTCAACAGGTGGCAGCGGTGAGAACCGGAATGTCACAATTACCGTTCGGGAAAACAACGCAGGCCCAGTAAAAGTTACCGTCACCGCAACCGACGAGCACAACTTGTCTGACTCAACCGCGTTTTGGGTAAAGCAAGTTGATACGCTCGTTGTGCAACACAACGGCCTGCTTGAAACTCCCACAGAGTTAGAGGCAGCAGAGGCATATTTCGGTTCGATAGCCTATCTGGCTGCCATTGCGAGCCCGGGCGATACCCTAACCTTTAATCCTGACCTCATCGCGAACAACGAAGAGGGGTTGATCATATCCACCCCCATTGTATTCGCTGAAAGATCAGAGGTGGATCTGGCAGCCGTCGACGCCATTACACTGGACGGGGACATTGATGGTGACGGGGAAAAAGACGTGACATTTGTCGGCGCATCAACCATTTTCGATGTACAGCAGGGCAATAAACTTCGCTTAAAAAACCTTACCCTTTCAAACGCCCCTGACACCGCGATTGTGGTGCGCTCAGGCGCGTCACTGGAGATTGAAAACAGTACGTTTACCCACAATGCCGGCTACCAGGGGGGCAGCCTCCGAGTAGAAGAGGATGCCAGTGCGACAGTCAGCAACAGCACATTTAGCAAATCAGGCTACAGTAGCGAAGGCGAGTCCTGTCTGAGTACTCGCTCCCCCTTCCCTGAATCAAATGATGGCGGAGGTGCAATTCACAACTCGGGAAATCTCACACTCACCAACGAAACAAACATCAAGGATTCCTGCACGTCGAGACAGGGGGGCGCCATCTTCAACGCGGAGACCGGTTCGCTGTCAATCACAGACAGCACCCTCGAAAAGAACAAATCTTCAACTATAGGCGGTGCTATCTCGAATTATGGGTTGCTTACGATTGAAAACACACAAATCAAGCATAACTCGACCTCTACTAAAGGAGGCGCTCTCTATGGTAAATCTGCCTTAAATACTGAGATTAAGCACAGTCTCTTCTCAAACAATACAACAACACACCCAACGCTAAATGGTGGTGGAGCCGTATTTAATGAAGGCAGTGCCAGTGTCTCGCTCGACACCGTGAGTCTCATCGAAAACAGTAGCCCGAATGCCGGAGGTGCAATCTACAACCAGGCGGGTTCGATCAACATCCTTCGTAGCACACTGTCTGGAAATGCTGCCAAAAACCAGGGAGGCGCTCTCTACAACGCCGAAGGGCTAGTCAGTATACAAAACTCTACCGTGACAAATAACGTCCTGACTTACGAGCACACACATGCGGTTTATTCGGAGGGTGGCGCGGCCCAAGTCGTGATCCACAACTCCATTGTTGCTGCAAATACTCAGGGGCAAACGGCAGCCAACAATAACATTAAGGACGTTAAACTTAACGGAGGCCAACTTGAAGTCCAGTACAGCTATATCGGCGCCGTAGAAAATGGCGAACAGTCCAGCTGGGATGTCATTGGCAATCTATCCGGAACGAATCCGCACCTGGCCCCCTTAAGTGAGGAGGCGAATAACGAACAATTGCGGCTGCACAAACTGACACGACAAAGCCCGGCAATTGACGCAGGAAACGCATCTGATGCGGAATGCCGACCCATTTTACTCAATCAGGAAGACCCCGAAATCACTGCACTGGATGGGAACGACGACGGCACACCGCAATGCGACATGGGGGCGGTGGAGTTCATTCCAATAGATTCGAGTGACAACACACTCTATACCTACTTGAGCACCCAGGAAAACGAAGGGATTATTCGGCAAGTGCAGCAACAGTACGTCGCTTACTATGGAAGAGCCGGTGACCCTGCAGGCATCCAATGGTGGGCAGAACAACTGGCCCAAACGCCCGAAGGGATTAGGGAAATTATCAATAGCTTTGGCACTTCTGCGGAATACGAGCAACGCTTTGGACAACTCACAAGCGAAGAACTGATCACCAATCTCTACCAACAGTTGTTTGCCAGAGCCCCCGAGGCGGCCGGCTTGGAATGGTGGTCTTCCCAGCTGGAACTGCAAAATACAACACTCGCAGAAGCTGCTGTTGACATTGCTAACGGCGCTCAGAACGATGACTTGCTCATTTTTAATCTGAGAACCGAGCTTGCTACAAGAATCACTTTGGAAATTGCCTATCAAAACAAAGAGTACAAGTCACACAATGCTATTGAATCTGTCAAAGCATTTCTTGATTCTACGGTACAGACGAGTGGCAGTGACATACATAGTGTTGATGTCGAAAGTTTCGTAGCAGAGCTAAGTGAGTGAGGTAGCTTCCTTGGCTTTTGGGCAATGAACTCGATAGACATGATCACATTCGCTGCCCATTAAACTCTCTTTTCCCTCGACACCATAGACTCATCGTCCTTTTCGTGGTATTTTTTCCCACTAAACCACCCCAAGTTCCGGAGCACCGGGACTTGGCAGTGAACCCAATTCTTAGACACAAAACAGGCTATGTAATCCAATGGCGACGCAACTCACTGTATTAACAGTCAAAAATCACAAACGACTGCGATTTGAGAAAAAAAATGACTTTAGCTTTGCAAAAAATGAGCATCGCTGTCCACTCATGATGGCGGAAGTGCACAACGCCTCTTTGAGTTTCCCGATCGTATTTCCGGATGGCGGCGAAACCATTGTCCCGCAGGCCATGCTCTCCGCTCTCCCAAACACCAATAACTGCATCGCTGAGGACGGCACATGGAAAGGCGGTTATCTCCCGCTGCACTTCAGGCGATACCCCTTTTTTCTTGGCAGAGAAAAGAGCGCAGACCAGGCAGTCATTCTGTTCGACGAAAAAGCGACACACCTGAGCGAAACGGAAGGAAAGCTGCTTTACAATAAGCGTGGCGATAAATACTCCGCATCCCCATTGCTTAACGAGATAAAAGACACCTTGAAGCAATTTGATGCCGAATATCAAAAGACGAAAGCGCTCTGTAAATTCCTAAAGAAAGCGGATGTACTTACCCCGGCAAAGGTCAAGGTACAATACCAAAACCAAACACAGACCATTTCAGGCTTTGCCATCGTAGACTGGAAGAAGGTGCAAAAACTGGATGATGAGACATTGGCAACCTGGTCGAGAATCGGCCTGATCCAATTGATTCATGACCACTTAAGTTCGCTCCACCGGTATGGCATCGCCAATTCGACCGATTCAAACAGCAGCGCTGACGCCACCGTCCGCACAACGAAAAAAGCGACAAAAGCCTCATCAAAAACCAAGAAACCTAAGAAAAAGTAGACTTTTGGCAACCCGGCGTGATTTCCGGGCTTTCAAGGCGTAAGCGCCTTGCATTTCAACAAGAAATGGTCAACACTTTAACGACATCAGTGGGTTAAGAACCTGCGCTGCGGGATGCAGCGCTACCAACACATGCAACCGAATAACAGCACTTAACGCCGGTATCGGAATTCAAAAAAAGAACTTCATAAGGATGGGCATTTATGAAATCACGGTTAAAACTACTCAGTTTTGTCCTGGCATCAGCAGGTATGGCTGCCAACGCACAGGCAGACTGTACATCAAGAGAATTCAGCACTGCGGAAGCGAGCGTCATCAAATCCTACATCGCGTACTACGGTCGAGTACCTGACGCAGCCGGATTCGAGTTCTGGTCTGGCGAACTCGCCAAGAATGGTGGCGATCTTGCCGCACTCATCAATGAGTTTGGCACGTCGGATGAATTTGACAGCAGTTTTGGCGACCTGAGTAACGATGAACTCATCGACAACCTGTTCATGCAAGCGTTTGGTCGCTCAGCTGACGACGCCGGAAAACAGTTTTATCTTGCTGAACTTGAAGCCGGGCGAATGACTCTTGCCAACATTGCACTTGCCATTCTGGATGGAGCACAAAATGGCGATGCAAGAGTTATCGAGAACAAAACCGATGTAGCCGAGCACTACTTAACCAATGCGGAAAGCGAAGGGGTGGAAATAGACATCTCTGACATGAAGTCTGTACTCACCGGCGTAGACGCTGCCACAAGCTCTAAGGCACCGGCCTGTGCCGACTACACTGACTTACTCGCTGAAGCCGCCAACGATACGACCGGGCTGTCCTGCGACAATGGCTCTCGAGGCCAACCGGTCAAGAAAATTGGTATTCTGACCGGTGTCTCTGGCCTTTCCTATGTGAGTGAGGCCAAAGAATCACTCGGCGGCATTAAAAAGACAATCTCCGGGGAAACAAGCGCGACCGGCGAATATGAGTACTTTGAAGCCTGTGGCGAGTCATCGAATGTTACTTTCTGTCTCGGGGTCAAAAAGAACTGTGGAATTACCGAGACCGCTACCGGCATTGTCGGCCCTTCCATCAATCCCGAATCATTCTCCATTGGTACACGAGCCATTGGGCGACGCGACGGGCGCATCGATCCATTCACCATCGCAGACGTAGTCCGCTCCACCTATCCGGAGCTGGACGCCGCAGGCCTGGATGAAGTCATCACTAACGCCTATCAGCTATTGATTACCCTTGATTTTGATGCGGATGAGTCCAACGGACTGTCTTTTGACGACAGCGCCAGAAATAATGCCGAAAGCTTTGCCGACATGATTGACTTTACCCTCTCGGCATTTGACGACAATCCCAGCGTACTGAGTCTTGTTTCGCAAAGTGGAAGAGACGCCCTCGCCAGTGAAACCCGTGCTCAAGGATTCAGCACATTTATCCAGGAAATCAACGACAACCCCGGACCGTTTAATCCCACCGATTATGATGACTTCCTGTACCTTTCAGATACGCCAGACTTTAGTTCTCCGGCAGACTTCCTGACGCTGGATATCATCAGCTTCCCGGCATTCCCGGATTTGCTGCCCAGCGAGCCTATCGCCATGAACAACTTCTTCTTCACCACACTATTGAACAATGACTTCAATGTGCGCAATAGTAAGGTGAACCAGGATGCAAACGTTTTTGAGCTGGACTTCAACAATAGCACCGTTGCAGGCACACATGAAACCAACCAGGCAACCATCCCCGGTGAAATTGACCTGCCCGATGGCACCATGTACTACACCACGTGGGATTATGACAACTCCGGCTCCTACAGCAAGCTCACAGTATGGGCGTTCCCCGGAGCATCTACCACGAACAACTTCCCTGAGCCAACGGCCACAATGAATGATCTGGATGAAGCAATCGTGAAGTATGAGTTCTTCGCAATCACTCCACCCAGCCTGTTCCCGGAAGCAAATACATTACTGAAAATCACTAACGATCCAAATGGCGATGCCAAAGAAACCAAGCACCTGATTAAGCTGGAACAAGGCACACCACCTCCCATGTAAATTAGACACATCGCCCGCCTGCTCAAGGCGGGCTTTTCTTCCCCCCTCTTTCTCTGCGAACCGGTTTGTCCCATCAAGAATACCCTTACTCCTTTGTAACATCCTTACCCCTCTGTAACATCATACACCTCGGTTATTATCAGCAACCGAAAACCCCTGAAGGCAATGTGCAAGCGCTATTCAGGTGAGATTGATAGCCGCTTTTACTCTTCTCAGCATCAATGTGCTGAACTAAAACAGTCGGAATGCAGCATCAAGCTCTCTGACTCTAGTTTAACCGCATCATGCGTTCGCCTGCCGGGACGAAAGCCGTAACTGTGTTCACTAAAGGTGGGGTCGATCAGCGGTGCAGGAGTTGCTGCAAGGCTTGCTGGATAAGCCGGTCAAGGACCGTCGGTATCCCCAGCTCACGCTGGCTGACATCAGGTTTGGGAATAATGACTTTGCGTACCGGACTTGGCCGGTAACTGCCTGCGAGTAACGCTTGGCGGATGTCGGGCCATCGGGTTTGCAGCATCTGTGCGGTTTGCTCGATGTTGAGCCAATCCACGCTCAGCCGCCCTCACGCAGTTGCGTTTAACTTTGCTCGCTGTGACCAGCTCGCAGCGGGACTTGTACCAGCAAGAGTGCGCCCATGCCGGGCGCACACAAAAAAACCCGCTCCAAGGAGCGGGTTTTGACTTACTTGGCTAACCGAAATCAGCCAGGATCTTCATTAGATCAGTGCAAAGTCACCTGTTGCCAGATCATCTGCAGTAACCACACCGATCACAGTCAGTTCAGCTGCATCGATTGTGGTGTCTGTTGCAGAAGACTGAGTCCAAGCGTACACACCGTAGGTGCCTGCAGTCTGAGATTCAACTGCAAAAGCAATGGTTTGCGCCGTTGCTTCAGCACCACCGTCGGTGATTGTACCGATCAGCGCTTCCAGGTTGGCTGCCATCTTCGTAGTATCCGTCAAATCGGCTACAACGATATCAGCAGTCAACTGCGTGTTGCCGGAATCAGTGATGGTATCCAAAGCAAATACCATTTCTGTATTCTCAACATCGAAGCTGGTTGCACCATCATCTGCCAGTGTAGTCGCATTGATCGTACCACTTACGTCGTCATCAATCAGCGCACCCAGGTCAGTCGCGTTGTCATCACGGAATGCGATCACATCGTCTGTGCTCAGGAAGCCGGTGATGGTATCACCACCTTCTGCTGCAGAGTTGTACACGTAGGTATCGCTACCGCCGTCACCACCTTCGGTCGTTGTTGCGATGTCAGTACCTGCGTCACCCGCCAGCATTTGCGCATCAGTATCCGCAAAGGTGATCACATCCGCTGCCAGTACATCAATACCCGCGGTGAACGTGAAGGTAAAGGTGTCGTTAGACGCATCGTATGCTGCAGAAATAATCTGCGCATCATCACCTGCAGCGTTCTCGTACAGGTCGGCAATCGCATTCACTTCATCCAGGTTCGCCTGGATCAAGCTCAACAATGCAGCACCCACCTGATCAACGGTAGAACCGGCAGTGATATCCAGGTTTTCACCAGTATCTGGATCGGTATCCACTGGCGCGCCTGCCACTTCGTTCAACGTCAAGGTCAAACCACCGTTGAAGTCAATCGTGATCGCTTCGTTAGTCGCGTTCAAAGGCAATGCGATCTGGAACTCACGCACTTCAGACACTAATCCGCCGCTCAGCGTATCCGCACCCAAACCACCTTCCAGGATGTCGGCACCCGCGCTACCAGAGATGTTGTCAGCACCTTGCGTACCAACCACTTCAAAACCGGCCGCTGTGGTTACGGAGACATTAGCGCCAGTAGTCATACGGCTCAAGTCTACCTTATCCAGATCGGTTCCGATCAGGTTGACAGAGTCACCACCACTGGAAATCGTACCTGCAGTCAGGTTGATATCCAGCGCGTTACCGTTAAGCACGGTGTTTACACCCAACGAAATCACGTCGAAGTTCTGGATGGAGTCAACAATATCCAGATCATCGAAGATCAGCTCGTCATTCGCGATATCACGCGCCAGTTCAGTGTCACCGTCGTTATCGGTATCCGCATCACCCAGGTAATCGGTATCAGCGTTGTTCAGGGTTGCATCGTCATCCTGGTCATCATCGTCGCCCAGCAGAACCAGGTTCGCTGTGGTGGCGTCTTGAATATCCAGCACATCAAAGTCGAACGCGAACGCGTCGTTTATGGCTTCCAGGCTGATCTCACCAGCGCCCGCATTACCGAATCCAATCGCGTCGTTACCCACATCAACAGTATCACTGTCGTCCGGGTTACCACCTACGTTGGTTGGGTAAGTGTTGTCTACGAGATCCAGACCACCTGCACTCATGTTCGCCAGTGTGTACACGTCATCAGAATCTGCATCCTGTAAACGCTCAAAACCGGTCAAACGCATGGTATCCAGCGAACCAATGGTTACATCCAGAACACCTGCGGAGGAGCCAAGGATAAACACTTTCGCAGAAGAGCTCACGAAGCTTACAGTATCTTCCTGATCCTGTGTTGCTTCCAGCTTCAACGAACCACCGTTATCCACTTCCATCGTACCGTCTTCATTTCGATCCACCATGTACTGGATAGAGTTGTCAGACGTGTAAGACGTGATGGTGTGTGTACCTGCTCCGGTCAACGCATTGCCGTCGCCATCCTGGAAGTCAACCGTCGCCGTGATGAGTCCATCACCAATACCGCTGTCTTCCACAACGTTCACTTGAACGGTAATACTGGTTTCAAGGGCGTTGTAGCGAACGTTGTTGTCACCGCCACGCAGGGTCAATCTGTCGTCAGAGTATCTGTGATCCAGACCATCCTGATCCGTCAGATCTTCACTGCCTTCGTACAGAATCACTTCATCGTAATGGCTACCTTCGATCACGTTCCAGATTGCATCTGCAGCTGCACCGTATGTGTAGCGCTCAACAAAGCCGTTCAAACCTTCGATGGTATCACCATCACCATCAGCGATACGGATGGTGTTCTCATACTCATCGCCATCTGCAGGCGTTTCGTTGTCATCGATGTTGTATTCAAAGGTAATTTGAACGTCTTGCGTTGAGCTGGTGAAATCCAGAATCGCTTCAGCGTTGCCCGCCAAACCATCGTCCAGAGACGCAACGATCTGCTCAACGTTCTGAAGAACGTCGATACGGTCACCTGCATCAGTCAGATCATCGTTGTTGTTGTGGTCAACAATAACGAACTGCTCTTCACCTTCCACACCCAGATTCACAACAACCGCGATAGTGCCGGTTTCGTTGCTGTAGTCGATGCGGTCAGTACCACCAGCCAGATCAAAGTTGAATTGGCCATAGTTCACCACATTCGGGATCGCTGCCAGTTCATTCGCTGCGCGCAATTCAGGCACAGTGATCTGTTCGATATCGGAATCCGTGTCCAGCGCAGCGTTTACGCCTTCATCCGTCAGATCAAACGTCAGGTAAGTGTCAAACAAAATATCGGCTGATGCTGTACCATCAACCACATCTTCACGGGAGTTGGCCATTGTGTTGCTGATGATAACTGTATCGTTCGCACTTGAACCCAGTACATTTTCCAACTCGGACATGCCAGTGTGGAAATCGTCTGTGGTATCAGCAGGCGTACCGTTGTCATTGAAGGTACCGATTTCGGCCACTTCAACACCTCCGTTGTCAACATCACCGTTGGTGAAGTCAACCGTTGCGCCAGAAGTCAGTGCCGATACGTCCAGGATATCGTCTTCGCGAGAGCTGACTGCTGCTGCGGAGATATCGATATTCTCAACACCAGTCAGGGTGTCGATAGGATCGTTTGCATCCGTTTCCGGTACCAGACCACCGGTTTGCGTCACTGTGTCTACATCGTTCGGGCCGATGGCCACATCCAATGTGGAGTAGTCAGAGAACGCGCCCAAGCCATTCACCTGGTAGGTGATGGTGTCATCGCCTGCACCTGCAGTGAAGTTGTTGTTCTTGTCTGCTTCGGTTTCGTCAATGATCAACTGGTCAGTACCACCACCAGTGATCACGTGCTCAACACCATCCACAAACATGAAGTTGTTACCGGCCAGGGTCACCAAACCAGCGTTCACACCACCTGTCAGATCATAGGTCATGTTCTGATTGTTGGTACCAAACGCGCGTGTGGTGTAGTCCGCAGAACGGCTCAGATCCAGTGTATCATGCCCTTGACCTGCCAAGGTGCCGTCGCCACCCACGGTGCGCACGTGCTCCATATCACGGAACCAGGTCTCACCAGTTTGTGCACCATTCTCAGAAACAACGATCTGACCGGAACCACCGGTTGCAAAGGTTGTATCCAGATCCAGCACGATGGAGAATTGAGCACCACCCGCACCCACAACGCCACCAAACAGGGCTTGCTGTGCCACCAGGATATCCTGGAACAAGCCGGAAATCACCGCACCGTTATCTTCGGACTGGTTCAACAGCTTGATAGACAGCACTTCCGCCTGCGCATCACGCTGCGCAGCTTCAAAGGTGTTGTACACATGAACGATACCGTCCTGACCATCGTTCAGGATGTCTTCGAGGTACAAATCCTTACCGCCATCGATGTCATCCAGACCACCTGACATGTAGAATTTGTCATCGCCGGTACCACCACGAATCACGTCATCACCGGAGTTACCGATCAGCAGGTCATCCCCGTGCACAGATACGTTTTCACCGAAAGGCGTCGCCATGTTTTCGGCACCAACCTGAATCGCGTCAACGTTACCATCTTCATCGCGATCACGGATACCTGCGTAGGCCGCAGCGGTTTCCGCACCGGAGATATCATCACCCTGTGCGACGTTAATTACAATTGCGTCAGAACCCAACAGTTCACCACCGGTAGTGGCTGCCTGCTCCAATACAGAGCGAGACATGGAAGCATCGGTCACTACGCCATGGTCGTAGCCGTTGTTACCCAGGAAGAGCACATTGTCTTCATTCAACAGCTCATCATCCGCACCACCAAACTCGAACAACTGTACTTCAGTAGAGGTATCGTTTGAAATGGTAACGTAGGCACGCTCACCACCAGAGTTGTTGATGGCATTTGCCGTATCCTGATCAACCACTGCGTCATCACTGTTGATCGTGACTACGGGCGTGTAAATGAACACTGCTTCCTCAATTGACTTGTACTCGCCTTGAGAAATGGTCAGTGTGGTACCGGCCGAGGCTGCGGCAATTGTGCCCGCTGCCGTGTCATCATCCAGGAAGTCATTGATATGGGTTGCCAAACGAGCCACAAACGCTGCTGTGGACTCACCGGCAATCAGCGTACCGTCGATGTCAATCCCTACAGTCAAACCGAACTGAACACCATTCACGGCAACAACCACCTGGTCTTCCACTGCCAGATTGGTGAAGGTCAGATCATAAGCTTGCTGCTCAGCAACAAAGGTCGTGGTTTGACCATTGTTTTCCGTGACGAAACCAACAACCAGATCCTGCGCGTAAGCGTTTTCACCCAGGGAAACCGTACTGCCGGTTTCTGCATCGTCATCCACAGCTTCTGCGTCTGCACGATCTTCATAGGCAACAAATACCAGGCGATCCAGGTCTTGTTGAGTTTGATCACCGCCGCCTGTTACATCCCACACGAAGTTACCTGCTGGAGACTGACCCGCAAACTCCCAATCACCAGGATTTGCTTGATTGATTACGCCACCAGCAGTATCCGTAACGCTCATTGTCACACCAGTACCAGGCAAGCCCTGCTCACCCAAGTAGGTAGCCTGCAGAGAACTCAAGAACTCGAAGCCCGCTTCCGTTGCTTTCGCGTCGATCGCTGCCTGCAGAGAGTCTGCAACCAAAGCCAAATCTGCGTTATGCGTCACTTCAAAGCGAATGGACTGCTCCGTGGTTTCCCCTGCTGGAGTGATATTTAAAATGAACGCCGCTACCGTAACATCTTCAAGCTCCGTCGCAGGATCAACATTGTCGATGTTATTTGCTATAAAGAGCGCAGAAGAACCAAAGGTAGTTACCGTAGAATCACCGAAGTCCTGAGTGTAAGTACCATCAGCAAACTGGCCATTGGAACCATCCCAAATCTGGTCACCATCGGCATCCGCCTGCTTGTGAATGACGTTGATGTCATCCGTACCTTCGTCGCCATCCAGCGCGAAGATGAAGTCATCGCTGCCCAGACCACCCATCAGCTGGTCATCACCAGCACGACCTTCGATCACGTCATCCCCTGTGTTCGCATACAGGCGGTTATCTTCTTCGTAGTCGTTGGCTTCGCTGCCACCACCACGCAAATGCATGTCGGTGTCTGCACCATAGAAATTCATCTGGTGCGTGAAGTTCAATTCCGGGTCATTGATGCCGGCAGACAGGAAGTCCAGCGCACCCAGACCTGTGGCAATGACGTTTTCAAAACCAGTAACGGCACCGGCTGTCGCTGCATTTGACTGCGCCTGCGTCAACCCATCGTTACCGCCGTAACCCTGGCCCGCAGAGTTTGGTGCAGCCAGGTCGATACGAATAATGTTATCCGCGACCAGTGCTGTCAGATCGGTATCAAGCTCGATACCGCCAACCTGAGAATCAATCCACAGAGTGTCATTACCTGAGCCGCCAGTGTAAATACCACCGTCAAACTCGTAAACGATGTGGTCATCGCCCGCACCGCCATCAATATCATCGATACCGTTGTTGGTGATACCAGGCAAGCTTGAGTTGCCTTCTGCATACATCATGTTACCGCCCATGATGATGTCATCGCCATCACCACCAGCAATATCATCGTTGTCGTAACCGGCGATAATGATGTTATCTTCATCACTACCCTGGATACGCAACTGTGCCGTAGAACCAATACCACGGTTTTCACCGCTGGTGTGTTCCTGACCTGCCAACGCACCCAACTTCACGTTGAATTCATTCAGGAAGCCGAACAGGTTACCTGATGCATCCAGGTGCTCGATTTCATCCATATCAGCGAATCCTGCGCCGCTGTTGAAATCTGCATCACTGGAGATAAAGCCACCTTCGGAACCCGCCACGTCACCACTGGCTCCCATGGTTACAAATACAGGCTCGTCGTCGTCAGACGCTTCCAGCAGTACCCAGTCAGAATCCTGGTTCCCGGAAGTTGCATCACCATCGTTGTTGTCATCTGCTTGGGTGTTATCGGCAGTTTCACCACCATCCAGCGCAGCAGGGCTGTCGGACGGATCCAGGCGAGAAAGCTCAACAAAGAAAAAGTCAGCGTTACGACCACCTTCCAAAATGTCACCAGTCGAGGTTTGCGTCGCAGCATTGCTTGCCACACCACCACCAGCCAGGAAGTCGTTACCGATGCCGCCCAACAGAATATCTGAACCCAAGCCACCCAACACAATGTTACCGTTGGTGGATACACCATCGCCATTGAAGCCGGTGCCATCAAAGTAAATATTGCCCAGGAAGTTGTTCTCTGAATCCGAGTGATTCAACGGGTTGCGCGCATACGCATCAACGATTTCATAATCACCACCATCCGGAGTCACACTATCAGCTTTGATCAGTGCGGTCAGGTCGTCCTGGTTTTCAACGCCGTTGAACTCAATAACGCCATCGCTATCCAGGTCAACACGCTGGATTGGGTCTGCGCGATTGGTGAAATCAACACGCACATCCTGGTCACCTTGCAGTCGCAGAGAATCCACAACACCACCAGCGGCATTGGAGTACTGATCCACAGTGAAGGAAGTCGGGTTGCTCAAGTCTCCGCCATTTTCTGATGCGAAGATCAGCGTTTTTGCCATCGCTGCATTCACTGAACCATTGGTTGCAGTCACGCCCGCCATGATCTCACGTGCATCATTCACGTTGTCTGCATCGTAATCCGCGCCAGAGGCAGAAATCCGGTTTGTGAAGTCCGTTGCAACGGTGACTTTGTTTGCCAGAATTGCTGCATCTTCGTTTTGTGCGCCTTGGAGAATCGCCAGAGATGCTGCTGCTTCAGACACGTTGCCCGCTTCGATTTCACCTACCCAGAAGGCCAAACCGGCTTCATCACCATCGCGACCAAACGCATTTTGGTAAATCGCATTCAATCGCTCATTTAGATCGGTAATGCTTCCCAAGTATGCGGAATATTCTGCGGAATTTGCGAATGCATCAATGATTGCATCCAGATTGCCACCCGCGTCATCCAGTGCACCTGCCCAGAAATCCAGACCAGCTTTGTCTGCGGCACGACCGTAGTAAGCAATGTATGCTTCTTGAACGGTATTGTAGTAGTCGGCTGCTGCCATACTATTTTGCTCCTTTTTGTGATGAAAAGATGTCTTGCGACATCGATTTACTAGCTTATTACTGCGGTATTTACATTGGTAAGCACTGCGGTAAATAAGTTAAGTCTTAAAATCCCACTCTTTCGAAAGACTGCATCCTTTTCTTCGGAGTGTTGGATATATATCTGCAGATACATATTCGGGGTGCTTTACCGGCGATTTCTATGATCACCATGCTCAGCGCCCAGTTTAAGCGCGACAAATTTATAGTTCGGCCGGCAATGTGTCAATTTTTAACCAGATCAAACTATAAACAAAAAACCGAGCAAGCCAGTTACAGCTTACCCAATTTAATTCAAGCGTATCAGCAAATCACAGTATGTCAAACACTTAGCCCGCTTTCTTAACAATCCTTATAAGATGCGGAAAAATGTTTCATTTCGTAACCTGCTGGCGTCCTCCCTTGAACCTGAAGCGCAAAAACCCTGCTGAAGAAACCTGCCAGATAGATTACTAACAGATTACTCCAACATACCTGCACAGGATAAGTGGGAAATTTTACCACGTCAACGTTTTTTTCGGTTTTTTTGTTACAGGTCGGTAAGGTGGATCGGTACTTCCTGAAACACGCTGTGAACCCATCCCTGGGCGCTTGACTGCCGCACCCCTGCGGCAGACAGTTTCAGGAAGTACCGATCCACCTCCGGCTCACTGATCTAAGAACGTGAGCCCGGCTTAGAGCCAGAGGCTGTTGAGATCGAAGGGACAGGCATCAAAAGGAGGCGCAACCACAGAATCACTCTCGGCAAATGAGGCCGCGATAACCCACTTACCTTCCTGCAAAGCAAAGGCTTCGAGAATGCGCGCGTCCGGGTCAACCAGCCAGACATAGGGAATTTTGAATTCGGCGTAGAGCGCCATTTTGGTAATGCGATCATGCTTGACCGATGACGGTGAAATAACTTCACACAACCAGTCCGGTGGTACGCTGATGCCGTTTTGGTTTTCGTCGTAGTGGAAACGCTCCCGCTTCCAGCCTGCAATGTCCGGTACGACGTAGTTGCCTTTGGGGCCAGCGCCTGCACTGAGCCACAGTTCCGGTTCATCCAGAAATATCCAGCCGCCGGGACCGCCTTTGCCTTTGTCATAGGGCCCAACCAGCTCGAACGAGAGCAAGGTTTGCACATGGGCATGTCGTGGCGATGGCAGTGGCGCGGTGTGAAGCTGACCATGAATGACTTCTGCCGTCACGCCCTCCGGCGTGTTCAGCATGTCTTCGTAGGTTGCGTACTGTCGAGCTTCCATGGAGGTTCACCTTTTAAATCGCGGCAAATTAATAGCAGCAATGGCTACAAGCATACGTCTAACTATGCACGCCACACTGGCGTTTGACAATATCTGCCAGATTTCCTGCAATTACTTGCCAGTCATAATATGCTTTGCACCGCTGGTAGGCCGCTGCCACTCTCTGTTCTGGCGAACCTTTCTGGTCTGGAAGGACTTTCTGCTCTGGGGATGTTTGTTGGGTTCTAATGCCAGCCTCGCGTTTCTCTTGAGCCAGTTGCCGAATCACTTTTCCAAATGCTTCCACCGGGGCAATCAACAGATCTTCCTCTGGCTCAAACACCAATCCCCGATTGCCAAACTCGGTGGAGAGGATGGGAGTACCTGCCGCTGCATAATCCAACATTTTCAGGTTGGTTCCCGAGCCGGAGGTCATGGGGTTAATCGCAAGGTCCACTGAATTCAATAACACGGATTTTTCCTGGTCGCTGACCAAGCCGAGCAGATGCACGTTAGACGACACCGATTTGCAGACAGGGTGGCGACACACACTGCCAACAATCAAAAAGTCTGCTTCCGGGCATTCTTTGGCATAGCGCAGCGTCCATTCCATGGCTTCGATGTTTGGCCCATGCCAACTGCCTATAAACACTGCCTGAAACCGCTCACTGGTGCCCAGGCGTTGTTGCAAGGCGGTACGCTCAGCCCAGGAGGCGAAGGGTGTGGATGCCAGGCACACGCCGTTCGGGACAACGACCGCCGATTTGTCCCGCATGGCGGGATAGAGTTCGCCGAGCCTGCGCACATCCTGGTCGCTGCACGCCAGAACGGTGGAAGATGCCTCAATGCAGCCACTTTCCACCTGCGCCACACAGGCCAATGCTGCCTGCTGCTCCTCACCCACCACGGGTGACGCGTGTTCCAGTACGGCACTCTTCATGTCGTATTCCACATTATGCGCTTCGTACCAGAGTTCACCCTGATAGACCTGTGCAATGGCCTTAAAAAGATACGGATGCGATGCGATCACCAGATCAGCTTCCTGAGCTTGCTGCTGCAATGCGGTCAGGTAGTTTGGTGTCTGCAATACGCCATCAATGGCCGCGATATCATCGACCGATGCTTTAAGCATCGTCGCTTGCGTTCGTTCATGCTGACGCTGCGCCTCGCTTTTTGCCACACGTATCTCGCGATAGCCGGGTGCCAGTTGGAAGGTGCCCGCGTCGGACTCTGCCGCACATTGCGTCACCAGTGTCACATCCGCAAACTGTGAGAGCGCTAGATAGAGGTGAAAAACACGGCTCTGCCCGCCTCCCTGGGGCGGGTACACGGCAAAGTTGACGGCCACGACGATGTTGGGACGCTGCTTCAGAGGCCCCTTCGGGTTCGAGGACGGCGCATCTGCTCTCAATTCATTGACGAGCCGCTCACCCAGGAGTCGTTGAACGGTGTCTCGCCAACTGATGTGCGCCACTTTTTGTTTTGCCTGCTCACCCATCGTCCGGGTTTGCTCCGGGTGATCCAGCATTTTCTGCATTCCGGCGGTTAACGCTTCCACCGACGGTTCTACGGACCAACCGCTGACTCCATTTTCAACAAATTCGTTGACCCCACCCGCATCCGTGGTGGTTAACACCGCTTTTCCCGAGGACATGGCTTCAATGGTGATCAGCCCATAATCCTCATCATACGGAATGAAGGGAATAAACAGCGCTCCGGCATAGTGCTTGAGCACTTCGTCATCGGTGATTCGGCCGAGAAACTGAATGCGTGGATCGGCAGCCGCAAGCTGCTTCAACTCTGCTTCCTCGGGGCCGGTACCCGCGATACGAAATGTTCGCTCGGTTTGCGTGGCCATGAAGGCTTCGATCAGCAAACGAATGCGCTTCGCACCATCCAGGCGACTGATGGTAAACACATAGTCGTAGCCCCCTTGTTGATAGCGTGTGACATCCGAGGGGTGATGAATGACTTCTACCGGTACCTCCGGGGGAAAGTAGTCGGTCCGGCCTGCGACGTTTCTGGAAATCGCGCTGAAGCGCTGTATCGCCTGCGCATTCAAGGCAACGTTATCGAGATAATGCACTACAGCCCGGCTGACGGGCCCGGGAAAAGCCATTATCTCTGCAACCTCCGACTCAACTTCCGCGAGCATGTTGATTTCTGCCAGCTCAGCAAACAGCTCCGGTAAGCTCTCACGAGACGGCGCTCCACTGATGATGGCTTTCAGTCGGTGAAGCGGCGCAGGTAAAGACTTCGGTAACGTCGTCGGCTTTTTGCAAAAATGATAGGTGTCATACAAGCCGCGCAGCTTATGTTGAAGATAACAATGGTGGTTGGCGTGAACGACCATCCAAGCCGGATACTTGGTCGAGATAATCCTATCGAAATGATCCAGGTTCAGCTCACTGAACATCTGGTAGCTTGCCATCAACTCCCAGAAATTTCTCTCGGGAGAAGGCAGCTTAATGAGTTCGATTTGATGACTGGTCGTTTGATTGAGTGCATTGAGAAGCCCCCACCAGAGTTTCTCGGCACCACCGACGGTGTAAGGCACCGGGCTCGGCGCGACAATCGCAATCTTCATTAACTCAACAACCTCTCTATCACATTCGACCAGCGTATATTTTTCGCCTGGTAAACACTTTTCCCTGCCTGCCCCCACTCATAGGCCTGACGCTTGTTGCGATACAGGTGATCCACGGCTTCCGCAATTTGCGCCGGCTCTGGCGGCAACACATAGCCCGTTTGCCCGTGCTCCACGAATTCCAACGGACCACCGGAGTCTTCGCAGGTGATCACCGGCTTGGCGGAGAGCATCGCTTCCAGGGTGATATACCCATAATCCTCGTCATAAGGCGCAAAAAACACCGCGAGTGCCCGTGCATACAAAGTGTACTTTTCCGCCTCGGAAAAGTTACCCATGAGCACCACACGATCCTGCAAGGCATACTTTTCCACCAGGGATTGATAATAGGCTTTTTGCCCCCCGTCCCCGGCGATCACTATTTTGACGGGCGTTTTTACAAAGCGCGCCGCCTCGATCAACAAATCCTGACGTTTCAAGCGCTCCAGACGACTGGGACAAAACACATAGTCATACGCGTCTTCCGAGTAGAAATGTTGCGCACCTTTCGGGGGATGATACAGGGGGTCCGCCTTCAGATGATTAAACTGCGCCAACCTTGCGGCCACCCGCCCCGAGTTGGCAAACAATCGTGCTCGACTGAGCACACGATTATCGAAATCCGTCACTTCCTGCTTGAGTGTGGCGAGCGCTGCCGAGGGCTCCTGCTGATCGTAAAGTTCATACACGGCCCGGTGCTGGTGCATCACCCACACGCGCAGGTCATCATGCTGTACGCCATAGGCCGGAAACTGAAGACTGATCACCTTATCAATGCGCACGCCATTGGGGCAGTTGAAATCCTGACTTTCACAGAAAGCCATGGCATTGGAGATATCACTCAACGGGGAAAAGCGGAAAGGGAATCGCACGCAATTGACATCCACGCCCGCCATCTCCAGCTCGGCAACCAATCCCTCAATGTGGTTTTCTGCACCGCCACGCATAAAGGGGACGATATTGGCAGTGACCAGGACTTTCATAACGACGGGAATCCTTGGGTGGTTAGTACTTTTAGTTTGTTAGTGCTTTTAGTAGGTTAGTGCTGAACGGGCCTGCGGCTCACGTGGTCGATCAATGGCTTTCTGGCCAGCAGCGCATAGTCCTGAGGGCCACATAAATGCCCATTGACCCGCTCCGTCAACGGGTCATTACCGGGAACTTTTGCCTCGGCGGGATAAGGATGCGAGCGAATGATCTCCACTTCAACAAAGCCAAAGTACTGCGCCATAAAGGTAATCGCGGAGGGCGTTACCGGGTTGCGGTGGCTAAAATCATGATAGAAGGTATGACTACCGACGAGCACGTTTTCGGGGTTGGGCGTTTCAAAAAGAATCACACCACCAGCTTTCACCACCCGGGTGGCCTCGGTAAACAATCCATGCAGCACGGCGAAGGGTAAGTGTTCAATAATATGAAAGCCGGTAATGGCGGCCACGCTCGATTCCGGGAGCGACTTGAGATAGGTGAGCGCGTCCAGGCATTGTGCCGTCAGACCAAATTCACCACAGACCTCCACCATCACCGGATTCAAATCGATGCCCTGCCCTTGCCAGCCCTGCTCTCTCATCAATTCCAGCCATTCTCCCCGACCACACCCCAAATCTACCACAGGTAGATTGGCCAGTGACTGCTGCTCTCTTAAATCGGCAAACACCGGCAGATAGTGCGTCAGCCCCTGCTTGATTTCCCGACGAGTGCCTCGGCAGGCATCTTCAAAGGCGACGTAGTACGCGTCCAGTACTGCGTCTTCCTGAAGACTTACGGCGGCCTCCACCTGTTCAGGTGCCGTTCCCGCCAGCGATTTCAGTTTGTCCGTCGATAAGGTGATCGCTCGTTGCAGATACGTGAACTGCTGTTTGAGCGCGGAGGTGGCAGCATCAAGATCCGATTGGGTTGCACGCTGATCGACCATTTCGGCAAGCTCGGCAACCGTGCGTTGGATATCGGCCATTCGGCCCTGTGCATCCCGCTCAAACGATGCTTTTAACGCTAGAATCTCGTCCGTCAGCCCACTCACACGTTGATCAAACTTGCGCTGAAGATTGTTGACCGACTGCTCCATGTGCTGCTGGTCTGCTGTGTGTTGCTGCAGCACCCTCTCCACTTTCTCTACCAGCTGGCTCTGAAATTGAACCTGAGCGCGCTCTGCGGCTTTCAAGTCGTCCAGAGAAAGTTGATTTCCCGAATTTCTCAGAAAAAGCCGGTCAACAGGATCGCACAGACGGCGGAGAACGCGCCCCAGAAGGCCCAGTTTTTGAAAGAGTCTGTGACGACGAAGAATCAGCGCCATGCCGGTCAATGCGACAGGTCTCTGCAGCCCTTCCGGCGACAACCTGATTTCGGCCAGCAGTGACAGCTTACTGCCTCCCCGCTTCAGATAGCTTGAGTAGAGCTGTCTGGCCTCAGCATCCGGGTCTCGGCCGAGTAGCCCTTGATAAACAGCATCAAGGAAGGCCCCCCCATCGTATTGCGTAAAGTCAGAATAGTGGAAGGGCGACTCGCATCGAAATTGACCCACCATCGAGACCGACGGTCGGGGCAAACGAGTTTTTCCCGGTGTGACGCTGGGTCGCAGGGATTCCACCACTGAATTCCGCGTACTGGCTTCGGCCCGGATCTTTTCCATTAATGCATCGATATCCAATGGTGTTTGCGTCATCCTGCTCTCCGCACGCGTTTAGAATGAACTTCGGTGTTTAGGACACCGCTACTTGATCCAGTGAGTGAATTGTCAACTCCGGGTGCAACCGGCAGACACCGGAAAACAGATTTCCCCGAATACCTGCCACTTCAAACCCAAGCAAATTATCGCTCCAGTGGTAACAGTTTTCTATATGGTTTTCCTGGCTGTGCAACGCAATAGTCACGGTGTACTTTCCCGGCGCGACATCCATTGGAAACTGAAATACGGCATCCCACACCTGACCGGCCTTACCTGACAATGGACTACCCAAGTGAAAGCTGTTGGTGCCAAAAATGTCCTGCCCGAACCGATCTCGAATCATCACACCGACGGTAATGTCATCCAGATCACGATGCGCAACCAGCCGGACGCGCATCGTCACCGACTCACCTGACGACACCACGTTGGATTCGGAATCCTGCCCGATGAGTTCTGCTTCCAGAATTTCCGCCGCGCCATTGCCAAAGCTATGCGCCTGTTTGTGCTTCTGGCGAACGACCATTTCTTCCTGATCCAGCTCGGCCATGATTTTGTTGTAGTGGTTGACTGCATCCTCGGGCGACCCTGCGCAGACCACCGCGCCACCATCCAGCACGATAGCTCGGTCACACAACATTTTTACGGCATTCAAATCATGGGAGACGAAGATAATCGAACCGCCCATTTCCCGAAATGCCTTGATCCGCCGCATGCACTTTTGTTGAAAGTGCCCATCGCCCACAGACAACGCTTCGTCCACCACAAAGCACTGGGGATCCGCATGAATGGCGATCGAAAACGCCAGACGCATCACCATGCCACTGGAATAGGTACGAATCGGCTCATGAATATACTCGCCCAATTCAGAAAACGCGATGATGTCTTCCTGCTTGCGCGCAATCTCTTCCCGTGTCATCCCTAGAAGCAAACCGTTGGACAGAATGTTCTGCAACCCGGTCTGGTCGTGATCAAACCCCGTACCCAACTCCAGCAGTCCGGTGATTTTGCCATCTATGTCAATGTGGCCTTCATCCGCCAGCAACACACCCGTCAGTATTTTCAGCAGCGTCGACTTGCCCGCACCGTTTTTCCCGATAATACCCAGTGTTTCGCCGGTTTTTACCGTGAAGGTTACGCCTTTCAACGCCTCATAACTGTTGTGAAAGCTTCTCCGGAAGATCATTTCCTTCAACCGATGCACAGGCTTCTCATACAGTTTGAAGCGCTTTTTCAATCCCATCACCTTGATCATGACTTAGATGAAGTCCCGAATATCTTTTTCAAGTTTACGGAAGAGAAAGTGCCCAACCCACAGCAAGCCAAGCGAAACCACACCGATAAACAACAGTGCGGAATGGTCGGGCACCGCGTGATTCAATATCACCTCACGGTATGACTCTATCATTAAATACATGGGATTCCACAAGAAAACCGCTTGGGACTCCTCGGGTAAAATCTGAACCACATACACAATCGGGGTCAGCCAAAACCACAATTGAAGAAAAACATTGACGAATTCCCGCACATCGCGAATGAAGACGCTGAGCACCGCCAACAAAAAGCCCAGCGCATAGGCAAAGAGTTGTTGAACAAGATACAACAGCGGTATTAGCAGCCAGTGCCAGGAAAACGGAAATCCGATGATCAACAAAAACCCGGCAAAAAATCCCATGGAAATGAGGTAGACCACGGTTTCCGAAGCAACAATATAGAGCGGCAACGCTAATAGCGAAAGGTTGACCTTACCGATTAAGTTGGCTTTATCGACGAAAATATTTGTGACTCGATTCACTGTCGCGGCAAACGCATTCCAGGCAAGGATGCCTGCCACCAGGTAAATACTGTAGTTATACTCGCTGAATTCAGCACCAAAGGCTTCCAGCCGCGCCCCCATGATCTTGGAGAACACCAGGGTAAAGATCAGGATGTTGACGAGCGGCAAAATGAACGTCCACAACCCTCCGAGCACAGAACCGGAATAGCGATCCAGCAAATCCTGTCGGGTAAAATGGAAAATCAGAGACCAGTTCATCGAACGCTCACCCGGCTGTCACCTGCTTATCCCACATGCGCGAACACCTCCAGGAGACGATCACAGGACGCCGACCAGCAGAACTGCTGCGAATGGACTCGCCCCTTTTCCGCCAGCGACGCGCGATGGTCCGCATCTTCAAGCACGTTTTGAAGGCCTGACTGAATGCTATCGATATCCTCCGGCGCAACCAGCTCAGCCGCCTGACCCGCCACTTCCGGCATCGCAGACACATTGGACGTGAGTACTGCGGTTCCGGCAGCCATCGCTTCGGCGATGGGCATACCAAACCCCTCATAAAAAGAAGGGTAGGCAAATAAGGTGGCAGCGGCGTAGAGACTGGGCATATCCTGTGCGCAGACATACCCCAGCTTCAGCGCTCTTCGCTTCGCAACCAACGCCTCCACCCGCTTTTCAATGTCCTCAGAGAGCCAGCCTTTCGCACCCACAAAAACCAGCGGGTACGCAGACTGCAACGTCTCCGGCAACCGCTCAAACGCACGTATTAACCCGGACAGGTTTTTTCGCGGTTCCATGGTTCCCACAGACAACACAAACTGCGCCGGCAGGCCATAACGCTGCCGTACCGCTGCAATTTGTTCAGGACTTTTTTCGCACCGGTACGTTTCCGCCACAGCGGGGTGCACCACAGAGATGGCAGTATCATCCACCGCAAATGCTTCCTGAATCTGGCGCTTAGAGAATTCGGACACCGCGATCAGGTGATCACTGCGCTCGATGGAAGATTTCAGGTGCCGGGATAAGGCTTTCACCCGGTCTTTAGGGTGGAACTGCGGGTAGTAGATGTGCGACAAATCATGAATGGTGGTGATGCGCCGACCACTGAACGGGAACAGCAAATAGTTGGGTTCCCAATAGATATACCCGGCTAATCCTTCGCTGCACTGCGCAAAGCGATGTTCAACCAGGCGACGCTTCATACTGCGGGCACCCGGAATGTTCCGCGCGAAGGCTTTTGCGTTCAATTTATACTTGGCGAGCAGCCCGGTACTTTTCGGAGCCACGTGCTCTACGCTGAACGTATCCAGCCGACGGGCAAGTTGCTCTCGGGAAAACCAGCCAGACACATCAAAACCGCGAATATCTTCGATCTCTGGCTTATTCAACAACGCGCTGACCAGGTTCAGGCTGTAGTTGCCAATACCCGTAATCGGCGGGGAAACCGAGGACACATTGACGATGACTTTCATGAATCCGACAGGCTCCTCAGGGTGTTGGAGCAAGCAGATTGTTCATCACATGAATCTGTTCCGGTGTCAGCTCACCTGCCAGGTAGTGCAACTGCAACCACGCCAGCAAGTAGGCGTACTTTGCATTCAGCAAATCTCGGCGAGCAGAAAACTCCGCCTGCAGTGCATCCAGCACATCGACCACGGTCACCGCACTGTATTTGAAGCTTTCCTGCATGGCTTGATACGACTTTTGTGCACTGCTCAAGCGACGCTCAGAAGCCTGAATGCGCCGCTCGTTGGAGCGCGCATTGAGATACGCTTCCCGCGTACCACGCATCAGCTCACGCATTTGCTCTTCTTCACGCATTTGCTCCAACTGAACCCGCGTGCGCGCCTCGCGAATACGGAAGTAGTTTGAACCGCCGGCAAACAGGGGAACACTCACATTTAACGCGATATAGTTCGTGTCTGTTTGGGCGGTTTGTGAGTTTTCAAAACCGACATCACTTTTCTGGTGATTCAATTGTAATTCTACACGCGGCATATAACTCCCGTAGGCCTGACGCGCGCCAGCTTCTGCCGCCAACACGCCCATTCTTTGGGCCAGCAGCGCTGGATTGGTGTTTTGCGCTTTCGTTATCCAATCCTCGACAGCCCCTTCCACTTTGGGAAATTCAGATTGCGCACGCAACGGGTCCAGCGTACCTACAGATTTGCCGGTCATTTTTACCAACGCTTCCCGCGCGACTTCCACACTGTTCAGAATTTCAATCTCGTCTGCCTGAATGGTGTCTCGCCGAACCCGGGCATCCAGGAGGTCCGTCACCTTGATCAGGCCTTTTTCATACAGTTTTTCATAGCGATCCAGTTGGCCCTGCACGCTTTCCTTTTCCGCCTGCACCAGGGCTAAACTATCGCGCGTTCCCAGAACCTGGAGGTACTTTTCGGTCACATCCAGCAGCACCGTGCCTATCACATCCTGGGTGACATAATTCGACTGATCCAACACTCGGGCCGTACGAATTTTGTTGTTAAAGGCATCAAAGTTGAACACCACCTGCGACATCGAGACACTGTATTTTTCCCCGCGGTAGCTGTCGGTGTCGGCATTATCTGACCGTTCGTTATGGGAAAACTGACCAAACGCACTGAGCTGCGGTAACAGACGTCCCAACGCCTGCCAATCCTGCTCATCACTGATTTTCGCCTCAAATTCAGAGATTTTAATGCGCGTGTCCGCCGAAAGTGCCTGATCCATCATGGTGACAAGATCTTCACCATTCGCCAAACTGGCTGCGGAAAATAATGAAAAAGCGCCGATCAAGCGAAGAGCGAACGTATTCCTGGGCATAGTCTGTATTCCATTGCTGGTGATGAGGAGGTCGAGGTCGAGTTATGGAGCGCGTTCCATCAGCGCTCCGTCATCACTCCGATTAGTCTTCTAACATGGAGCGTTTGAATGCATTGGTCGCGGGCTGCACAATGTACTGGAGCAGCGTGCGTGCTCCGGTATTGATCAACACTTCTGCGGGCATTCCGGGCACCAATTTGAGATCACCGAGGTCCTGCATGCTTTTTTCCGAAACTTCGACCCGAGCCAGGTAATAGGGCATGCCACTTTGCTCGTTGATCAACCGATCCGCGGAAATATTAACGACGGTGCCTTTCACTGTGGGCGTCACTGCGCTTTTGAATGCGCTGAATCGAATTTCGGCCGTTGTGCCAATAGCGACGCGATCGATATCGATGGGTGACACTTGAGCTTCCACAACCAAGTCTTCTGACTGCGGAACAATGTCCAGAATTTTTGACCCGGGACTAATGACGCCGCCGACGGTGTGAACTGCCAGACCCAGCACCATACCAGAGCTGGGCGCTTTGACTTCCGTGCGAACAACACGGTCCTTCATGGCGGCCATACGCTCATTGATATCAAACAGCTTTGCCTGAACTTCACCCAGCTGGTTCACCACCTCTGTGCGAAAGTCCTTCTTCAGCTGAAGAATCTGCAGCTTGGTTTCACCGATTTGAATTTCGTTGGCCGCAATCGTTGAATCCCCCCTGCCCAGCTCACCCATGACCTGCGCATGATTACGTTGTAACTCCCTTAAACGTTGCTTATCGGCATACCCTTCCTTGACCAGCGACTGAAGCTCTTCGATTTCTTCTTCGTACGAGCTGGCCAGCTGACGCTGACTGGCTTGGATAGCGCGTGTGCCATCGATTTGCGACTTTAACTGTTCAGTGCGCTGTTCCAGTACCGAAATTTCACCTTCTCGTGCATTCTTACGCGCAGAAAACACTTGCTCCTGCCCCTGTTTGGCTTCATCCAGTCGAGTATCCTGCATGGTCATCAGGACTTCAGGGTAGGTAACCGCCGAGAGCTCATCCCGCTCGGACAGCAGCCGGGACTCCAATGTCTTTGTGGTGATAAACTGACTGTTCAATATTTCAAGCTGAGCGCGTGCCTGCGTATCATCCAGCACCACCAGGACGTCATCCTTGGCAACCTTGTCGCCATCACGGACTTTGATTGCCTTGACGATCCCTCCTTCCAGGTGCTGCACCGTTTTTCGATAGTTCTTCACGGTAACCACACCAGACGCCAGTGCTGCGCTGTCCAGCGGCGCAAACGTGGCCCAGCCACCAAACAGACCAAAAGTGATGGCCAGAATCACCAGCCCTATCACTTTCAAGCTCCAGTCAGAGGTTTTCAGCTCAATCTGTGCCTTTTGAGCCTGTGCTAAGTCGGACATTCAAAACTCCTTGTCAGGCTGCACCAAACGTACAGCCTTGAAAACATAGTGGGGTGTTTGGATCACAGTCTGCGTTTATGCAGACCCAATCGGCGTGGTCACAGGAATACTCTGGACAGGCGCTTGTCGTTGCACCGCAGCTTGCTGCGCGGCGGCCATCTGCTTCATTTTTTGAAGCACTTCTTCTTTCGGCCCATACAGCGTCATCGTGCCGTCACGCATCACCAACAGTTTGTCGACGCTGGCAATGACGCTGGTGCGATGGGAGATAATGAGCACAGTCGCGCCTTGCTGCTTCAGCTGTTTCAACGCGTTAGCCAATGCGGCATCTCCCTGATCATCCAGGTTGGAGTTCGGCTCATCCAGCACAACCAGTTTCGGACTGCCGTACAAGGCACGCGCCAAACCAACGCGTTGCCGCTGTCCACCTGACAGTGCGCCGCCACTGGCTCCGATCATGGTATCGTAACCGTCCGGCAGGTGCAGAATCATTTCATGTACACCCGCCATTTTGGCCGCATGAACCACCTGCTCTGCGTCCACCTCGCCAAAACGAGCAATATTCTGACTGATTGTGCCCTCAAACAACTCAATATCCTGTGGAAGATAGCCAATAAACGGGCCTAAATCCTCCCGATTCCAGGTAAACACGTCGGCGCCGTCAAGACGAATTTTTCCACCGACTGTAGGCCAAATACCCAGGATACCGCGTGCGAGCGTTGATTTCCCCGCTGCAGACGGACCAATCAGTCCAACCACATCCCCCTGATTAATCACAAAAGACACATTCTTAACCACGGGCAACTTGCTGCCGGGAGGCGTAATAATGGCGCCTTCCACGGTGATTGTCCCTTCCGGATCAGGCAGCTTCATTCGATCCCGGTCATCCGGAATTCGTGCCAGCATGTCATTCAGGCGATTATACTGCCCGCGCGCAGCCACAAATTGCTTCCACGTACCAATCATCAAATCAATCGGCGCCAAGGCCCGACCCAACAGAATCGAACCGGCAATCATCAGCCCAGGCGTAATTTCCTGCTCAATCGCCAGGTAAGCACCCAGACCTAACACCAGGGATTGAACCGTCAAACGAATGACCTTGGACAATGCGGTGATGGACCCTGCCTTACGGCTGGCTTCTGCCTGCAAATGCAGCATTTCCTTGTTTTTTTCCGCCCACACGTCCCGGATATCAGACAACATGCCCATGGACTCAATGACTTCGGCATTACGCAGGTTTTTCGATACGAACGCATTGTTGGCAATGGAAAACTGGTTGGCTTCTGCCAGCTGCTTCTGAGTGGACTTTTCATTAATAATCGCCAGAATGACCAGAATGATGGCAGAAAATACCCCCACCCAGCCAAACCAGGGGTGAAACAAAAACATGACGGCAATATAGATTGGCAGCCAAGGCGAATCGAAAAACGCAAACAGGCCGTTACCGGTCATAAACTGTCGTAAGCCGGTCATGTCCGACAGCGGTTGCGCGCTGGCCTGCACACCACCGGTATACAGCGCTTGTTTAAAGGACGCATTGAACAGGCGCGCATTCAACAAAGTATCGATACGGGTACTGACGCGCACCAGAATCTGTGAGCGCACCCACTCCAGACCGCCCAGGGTGATAAACATCAACAGCATGATCAGCGTGATCATGACCAGCGTTGAATGACTGCCACTGGTAACGACGCGGTCGTATACCTGTAACATATAAATAGCCGGGGTCAACATCAGCGTATTGATAAACAGGCTGAAAAACCCCACCGTAAGGAAGGAGCTGCGACACAGGCCTAAGGCCTTTTGGAGATCTGTCTTGTTGTCGATCTGATTCATAATAGAGGATTCTGTCAGGGACCAGTTAAGCGGCGTGGAGTGCGCACGGTCATTCATCTACATTTCGCGTGGAAAATTTTCCCGCAAGCTAAACTCAGGGCGAGGCATTCTACAATAAACCCCCCGCAGGCGCAACGAAGCGATTATTTTTTATACAGACTATTGCGTTAACTTTTTTTCACAAGTGACTGATAACATTCTATATAGCTGCGACTCATACGTGCTCCGCTAAACATCGCATGAAACCGTTTCACGGCGTTTTGGCCATATTCCCGGGTGCGCGGGCCATCGTCTTCCAGGCTTTCAATCGCATTCGCTAATATATAGGGATTTGCAGGCTCAACCACAACCCCGGTTTCTCTATTTTTATTCACGAACGACGTACCCGTCCCCAGCTCACAGGAAATCATCGGCTTACCGTGCATCGAAGCCTCTAGCAAGGTCACACCAAAAGCCTCTGAGCGAAGCTGCGAGGGGAATACCACCGCTTTGCACAACCGATACAAAGCAACTTTTTCCCGGTCAGAGACAAAACCAAGAAAGTGCACATTGTTTAGTTTCAGCGCGTCTGCCTGCGCTTTCAACGCAGCCGCTTCCGGCCCTTTGCCCGCAATATAGAAAGCAGGCGTTTTGCCTCTGTCCGCGAGCAACTTGACGGCGTCCAGCAATACATGCAACCCTTTGTAATAACGCAAAACCCCCACAAACAGAAAAAACGACTCACCCCATCTCGCCGCATACTGCGCCAACGCCACTTGCTCAAGCACCGGATAACTCTCGGCATCCAAACCCAGAGGAATCACGCATACTTTCGACTGAAACTGGCGAAGCACCGGGCTACTTTCCGCATAGTTGGGCGAGGTAGCCACCAGGAGATCGACCGATCGCAAGAATTGACGCATGAGCGGCTCATAGAGCTTTAATAAATGCTTCTGACGAATGATGTCCGAATGATAGGTTACCAAGGAAGGTTTTTGCACCCGATTGGCCAGGTGCAAAACATCGGCAAACGGCCAAGGGAAGTGGTAGTGGACCACATCTGCCCACGCCACCAGCGCTCGAAATTGTGACCACCCGCGAAACGCCATATTGCAGGAGGCCACTTCCAGATGTTGCTGTACGCGATGAACCTGGGAATGGCCCAGATTCACCACCCAGGGATTGGGTAGTGTGGTCATGGAAAAGACGCGATTTTCTACACCCAGCGCATGCGTTCCCACACAGATCTGCCGAATCACTTCCTCCAGCCCACCCTGCGTATCCGGGAAAGCCGTACGGTAAACATGCAAAACCTTCACAAACTGTCCTTCACGATCGATCCCATTGACGCTTCCCGATCAACCTTGCGATTGCGCCATGCGTTCATATTTACGATAACCCAGCGCCTCGGAAACATGGGCTTGCTCGACCTGTACCGAGTCAGCCAGATCTGCAATGGTTCGTGCGACACGCATCACCTTATGAATTCCCCGAGCCGACATTCGTAATCGAGTCACGGCCATTTCCAGCATTCGAACCGAGGCGGCATCCAGACGACAGTGTCGTTCCAGATCCCGGCCGGCCAACGTTGAATTAAGCGCGCCTCGCGATTGCTGGCGCTGCCTGGCCAGAGCCACTCTGGACCGAATGGTGTCGCTCGATTCTTCCGCCATACCACCACCGGTCAGACTGCGCTCACCTTGCCCAACCATGCCCTCCGATGCAACCAACGGACGCGTCAACACCTGCGCTTTCTGCGCCGAAACCTCTACTTGCAGGTCAAACCGGTCCAATAACGGACCCGATAACTTGTTCCGGTACCGCTCAATTTGTGCGGTACTGTCAGTGCAATTGATCTCAGGATGCCCCAAATAGCCACAGGGACAGGGATTCATCGCCGCGACCAACTGGAAGCGTGCCGGAAAAAACAAGCTTCCGGCGGCCCTGGAAATCACAATTTCTCCGGATTCCAGCGGCTCTCGCATCACTTCCAGCACCTTCCGGTCGAACTCCGGCAACTCATCCAGAAAGAGCACACCATGATGCGCGAGAGAGATTTCTCCCGGTTTTGGCACTGTACCGCCGCCCACCAGCGCAGCTCCCGACGCACTATGATGGGGCTGCCGAAAAGGTCGTCGCTGCCAGGCATCACTGACCGGGGTCTTACCCGACACCGAATGTACTGAAGCCACTTCCAGCGATTCCGCCCGACTCAGTGGCGGCATAATTCCGGGCAACCGAGAAGCAAGCATGGTTTTTCCCGTGCCTGGCGGCCCATAAAGCAAGATGTGATGCCCGCCAGCCGCAGCCACCTCCATGGCGCGCTTGGCATGATGCTGTCCGCGGACTTCACCAAAATCCGGATAGGCCACTTCGCCCACCTCACGCGACAACTCGGTTGTAGCGTACGCCTGGCCACGCTCCTTCGCCAGCAGGGCGCAGACGCGAATCAATGAGTCAACGGGCACCAGTCTTGGGCATCCGGTTAATGCTGCCTCACTCACGCTCTCCGACGGCAGTACAAGGTCTCGCCCAGCCTGATCGCAGGCAAGGGCCGTCGCAATAATCCCCGACACGGGCCGAACCGTGCCCGACAGCGCCAGCTCTCCGACAAATTCAGCGTTTTCAACGGCAGTCGACGGCACCTGTCCGGACGCCGCCAATATCCCCATCGCAATCGCCAGGTCATATCGTCCACCGGATTTGGGTAAATCCGCCGGCGCAAGGTTCACCGTAATTTTCCGTGCAGGAAACTCAAAACCGGAATTCAGCAAAGCGCTGCGCACCCGGTCTTTACTTTCTTTTACCGTGGCTTCCGGCAATCCGACGATCGACAATCCGGGCAAACCATTCGCCAGATGCACTTCGACGGTCACTAGTGGTGCAGAGATTCCGAGCTGGGCTCGAGTATAAACGATAGATAAAGACATCATCCTTCCCTGGATTTATGGGCTGCTGTTTTATTCAGGTGCAGCCGGTTACCTTATGGATCGACACAAACGTACACGGATTTAAAGCTTCGCCTTAGCCTCCAGCGCTGCCAGCTGCTTTTCCAGCAAATCGACTTTCTCGCGCGTTCTTTTCAGCACTTCCTGCTGCACCTCAAACTCTTCCCGAGTGACCAGGTCCAGCTTGGCCAGCACCGATGACAGCGCCATTTTCACATTCTCCTGTACATCTTCCTGCGCCTGTTTGGCAACATCCGGCAGCAACTGCCCGACCTGTTCGTGTATGGTTGCAATGAGTTCATGGGGTTTCAACATAAATGGACTCCTTCAATAGTTGCGCTAGTCTACCAAAGCCACTTCGATCCGCCTACTGTTCCTGAATTCGACCTGCGGATGATGCACTCATCATCTACCCCTACCCCACCATGCCCCCCCATCCTTCGACCCAACCCGGCGCATTGCACCATTTTTGTTCACTATTTGGTGCGATGCGCTATAATTGTGCCTCCATGGATCAAATACAGATCCTTTTTTTGGATATCTGTTTGTATTTATTGATATTTACACGATTGGCACGGTGACTGCTTTAACACGCACAAAATCCGCACACTTTTTATTGTGCGTATTTAAAGCTCACTCGTTAATCACAATCAAACAGACTCATACGGGCATTTAAGGAGAACACACATGAAACTGGTTACTGCCATTATCAAGCCCTTCAAGTTGGACGACGTTCGCGAAGCGCTTTCCGAAATTGGCGTTCAGGGCGTTACCGTGACAGAAGTCAAAGGCTTTGGCCGCCAGAAAGGACACACCGAACTGTACCGTGGTGCAGAATACGTTGTTGACTTTCTGCCCAAGGTTAAGCTGGAAGTAGCGATTTCTGATGAACTGCTGGACCAGGTCATCGAGTCCATCACGAAAGCGGCGAATACCGGCAAAATCGGTGACGGCAAGATTTTTGTCACCAATCTTGAGCAGGCCATTCGAATCAGAACCGGCGAGACTGACAAAGACGCCATCTAATTTCACGATTACGACTAAAAACGATATCTAATTAAGCACGATATCTCATTATCCAACAATAAAGCCTAGTGCGGAGGGCTTAAAATGGAACAGAACATTTTTCATTTGCAGTATGCAATAGATACCTTTTATTTTCTGGTGTGTGGAGCACTGGTCATGTGGATGGCAGCCGGCTTTGCCATGCTGGAAGCAGGCCTGGTACGCGCCAAGAACACCACTGAAATTCTGACGAAAAACGTCGCGCTGTTCGCGGTATCCTGCATCATGTATCTGGTCTGCGGTTACGCGATCATGTACGGTGGCTCAACCTTCCTTTCCGGCATTGAGTCTGTGGACGTTGCCGAAACACTGACCAGCTTCGCAGGTCGTGAAGATGGCTTCGAAGGCGGTGCGATTTACTCCGGCGCTTCAGACTTCTTCTTCCAGGTAGTATTCGTAGCAACGGCCATGTCCATCGTGTCTGGTGCCGTCGCCGAGCGTATGAAGCTGTGGGCATTCCTGGCGTTTGCCGTCGTGATGACCGGTTTTATCTACCCGATGGAAGGCAACTGGACCTGGGGCGGTGGTGCTGTCTTCGGCATGTACACACTGGGTGACCTGGGCTTCTCTGATTTTGCGGGTTCCGGCATCGTACACATGGCAGGTGCTGCTGCGGCTCTGGCGGGCGTACTGCTGCTGGGTGCACGTAAGGGCAAATACGGCGCTAACGGCCAGGTGAACGCCATTCCTGGTGCCAACCTGCCCCTGGCGACGCTGGGTACATTCATCCTGTGGATGGGCTGGTTCGGTTTCAACGGTGGCTCAGTATTGAAGCTGGGTGATATCGGTAACGCAAACTCTGTTGCGATGGTATTCCTGAACACCAACGCTGCTGCGGCGGGTGGTGCGATTGCAGCCCTGATCACAGCGCGCGTACTGTTTGGTAAGGCGGACTTGACCATGCTGTTGAACGGCGCACTGGCCGGCCTGGTTGCGATCACGGCAGAACCTTCTACGCCAAGCGCACTGCAAGCGACATTCTTCGGCGCAATCGGCGGCGTACTGGTGGTATTCAGCATCATCACGCTGGACAAATTGAAGATTGATGATCCTGTGGGTGCGATCTCAGTGCACGGTGTGTGTGGTCTGCTGGGTCTGTTGCTGGTACCGATCACCAATGGTGACGTATCTTTCTCTGGCCAGATCATCGGTGCCATCACCATCTTCGCCTGGGTATTCGTCACTTCCCTGATCGTATGGGGCATCCTGAAAGCCGTGATGGGCATCCGCGTCAGCGAAGAAGAAGAGTACGAAGGTGTGGACTTGTCAGAATGTGGTATGGAAGCGTACCCCGAGTTCTGCAACAAGTAAGACCTCTGGTAGAACAAAAAGCGCCCAACCGGGCGCTTTTTTTATGGGCATGATTCAGTTAATAAATGAACAACTAGTGGGACGATGACCGCGAATAGAGATCATCGTTCGCATGACGGAGATAAAGCATCAGCTCCATCTCGGCCTCGCGCTTCGAAAAAAAGGGGCCTTCCTGGGTGTTTTCCCGCGTAAAAAAGAACCACTTATCATTGATATGAAAAAACCGGTCGGCACGAAACCAGGTTTTCTCACCTTCACCGGAACGAACAGACATAACTACCTACTCCTGAGTGACTTCCTCTTTAGCGTAGCATAACTGTTCATTTTTTATCCACTTCTAAGCCAGCACTTTCTTCATGAATTCCGGTGTGGCCAGTGCCGCCTGATGGATCTCTTTGTTGTAGTAACGCGTTACGAAGGGTCGACTTTCCACATCTTCTTCCCGGAAATAACCCAATTCGGCATTCTTGCGCGCCATGGTTGCGCTCCACCAGCCTGTGGGATAAACCGGCTGTGGGAAAGGCAGCGTTTTCACTTCTGCGAAGCCGACATGCTTCATGTCCTGATGAATTTTTTTGATGATCGTATCAGCATGCAACAGCGGCGATTCGCTTTGCTGTACCACAATGCCCCCCTCTTTCAGCGCGACAAAGCAATTGCGATAAAAATCGGTTGCAAACAAACCTTCCGCAGGCCCCACCGGGTCAGTCGAGTCGATAATGATCACATCAATGGAGTCCGGCACAGCGTCCGCCACCCACTTAATGCCATCACCAAAGAAAAAGTTTGCACGGGGATCTGTGTTGGAGGAACACAAACCCGGGAAATACTGCTCGGCAAGGCGGGTGACCCGCTCGTCAATTTCCACTTGCCACACCTCTTCGACACCCGGGTGCTTTAACACTTCCTTCAGGGTGCCGCAGTCGCCACCGCCAATAACGACCACTTTTTTCGGATCCTTGTGCGTAAAGAGCGCTGGATGCGACATCATTTCATGATAGAGAAAGTTATCCCGGTCGGTCAGCATCACACAGCCATCGATCACCATCAGGTGACCAAAGGTTTTTGTCTGATAGATTTCCAGATGCTGGTACTGGCTTTGCTCTTCGTGCAATTTTTCGGTGATTTCCAATCCGAATGCCGTCCCCTGATCCTGAAATCGTTCCGTGAACCAATTACCCTCGGCGCTTGTCATGGCCTGTGCCTCCAATTTCGTGTCGCTGATTGAGAAAATTTTGCTTAAACTGTAAACCGAGCCAGACCTTAACACATCTGGCGCGAAAACTGGCAATTGTACTCTTTGAGGGATTGTCCGAAAATACGCAGTTTGAAAATCAGCCCTTCTCATCTCATTGACCACGGGAATGAACCATTCATGACCATACCGCTCTACCGAAAGGCCCGCAACAAGTACAACATACCCTACTGGGGTGAAGACTACATCGATATCGACAGTGAAGGCGATGTCGTGATACGACCTCATCGAAAGCAGGATCAGTTGACGCTGAACTTACCGCGACTTGTCGAAGAGATCGAGCAGGCCGGCCTGAGTCTCCCGGTGCTTATTCGATTCAGCGAGATCCTGCATGACCGGGTCAATTCGTTGTGCGCCGCCTTCAATGAGGTGATCAGCCAGCAAAGCTACGAAGGCAAGTATTCGGTCGTCTACCCGATCAAGGTCAATCAGCAGCGCCGCGTGGTGGAAGAGATCATTTCGACACAGCCCGCGTCAGATAACCGGCAAATCGGCCTGGAAGCGGGAAGCAAACCGGAGTTGCTGGCGGTGCTGGCACTGTCACGCCATGCGAATTCCGTGATCGTCTGTAATGGCTACAAGGATCGGGAGTACATTCGACTGGCATTAATGGGCTTGAAAATGGGCTATCGGGTTTACCTGGTGGTGGAAAAAGCCGGCGAACTCCCCATCGTGCTGGAGGAGGCCAAAAAGCTCAATGTCACGCCAAGGCTTGGGGTGCGCGTACGTCTCTCCAGTATAGGCAAAGGCAACTGGCAAAATACCGGTGGCGAAAAATCCAAGTTTGGGCTGTCCTCCACCCAGTTGCTGAAGGCGGTCAAAACGCTGAAAGAAGCCGGATCACTGCATTGTCTGGAGCTGCTGCACTTTCACCTGGGCTCGCAGATTGGCAATATCCGGGACATTCAAAGCGGGCTGCGCGAATGCGCACGCTACTACAGTCAACTGCGCACACTGGGCGTGCCCATCGACACCGTGGATATCGGGGGCGGTCTGGGCATTGACTATGAAGGCACGCGCTCCCGCTCCAGCTGCTCGGTAAACTACAGCCTTGCAGAATATGCCTATAACGTCGTGCACGCAATGCGGGAAGAATGCGAAGCGACCGGCGCACCTCACCCGAACATTATCAGTGAAAGTGGCCGGGCATTAACCGCACACCATGCGGTCCTGGTCACCAATGTGATTGACCGGGAATGCGTCGAACCGGGAGACCTGGTAGCCCCGCAGGAAAGCGCGCCCGCACCACTGCATGGACTCTGGAGTGACTATGAGATCCTGGCGAACCGGAACAGTAAGCGTGCGATTGTGGAGATTTATCACGAGGCTGCGCACACCATCAACGATGTGAACATGATGTTTAATCATGGCACGCTCACGCTCACTCAAAAAGCACAGGCGGAACGGATTTATCAGGCCATCTGTGTGCTTGTACGGGATTCCCTGTCGAAAGAAGTCCGCGCGCATCGCGAGGTCATGGACGAGCTGAACGAAAAGCTGGCCGACAAACTGTTTGTGAACCTGTCATTGTTTCAATCGCTCCCCGACGTGTGGGGCATTGATCAGATTTTCCCGATTCTGCCATTACAAAATCTGCACCTGCCCATCACACGACGCGCGGTGCTCCAGGATGTCACCTGTGATTCGGATGGCCGTATCGACCTGTATGTGGATGAGCAAGGTGTGGAAACCACGCTCCCCCTTCCGGAAGCACCTGCGGACAAACCATACCTGTTAGGTTTCTTTTTGACCGGCGCGTACCAGGAGATTCTGGGCGATATGCACAACTTGTTTGGTGACACCAACTCGGTGGATGTGGTGATGACAAAGGAGGGTCAGCACGAACTGAAGAATCCCATTCGGGGGGACAAAGTCGACGACGTGCTGCGGTATGTGAAGTTTGAACCCGAACAGTTGATCGTGTCTTTCCAGTCGACGTTGCAACAAACCACGCTCAATGAAGAAGACAAGAATCTGATTCTGTCCGAGGTATCCGAGGGGCTGAAAGGCTACACTTATTTAGAATAGTCTTGCCCCGGATGCCATCATGAGCTTACCACTCGGCAGTTCACATCAGATCGGAATAATAAGCGCGCATCATGCGGTCGGTGTACGCCACCAGATTGTCGTAGCGTTGCGCGCCACTCTTGAGGGGCCCCGGTAAATCGGGCAGCAGCACATTGGCCACAAATCCAAACAGCGTGGCATCCACGCTGGTCGGCTTATCCCCCATGAAGAAGGGCTTGTCGCCCAAATAGGTGGCGACGGCTTTGATGTCCTGATTCGCCTGTTCATAGATGGTGTGCGCCTCAAATCTGCCGGTGCCTTGCGCATGCAGATTCCCCTTCATTTGCTTCTGAATCATACCAGGCACAAAATTTCTCACGAGCGGGGGCAACGCACCGAAAAACTCCGATTTCACCCGTTCCCAGTTGCTGTCTACCCAGCGGTTATAGAGCAACGCCCAGTAATAGTGTTCACCCAGCATGACATCAAAGCTGTGCGCTATCGCCTTTTGTTCTGCTGACAAATGGCTGTCCAGCATCACGCCATATTCATTGCTCAAATATTCAATGATCAGGTGACTGTCGGGCAGGACCTTGTCTCCATCTTTAATGTAAGGGAGTTTGCCCAGCGGTGCTGATCGCGGATCATTGACTTCCACGATGTCGTAGCTGAGTTCCGACATACGCAGGAAAGTTTCCAGCTTCAGGCAAAACGGGCTCATGTTCGGCGTACCGAACAGTCGGGGGAACTGATAAAGAGTAATCATACGGAATCCTTCCTTGTCGAAAACAGCAGAAGTGAGAAGAGAGACGACAGCTCAGCTTCGATAATCACTGGGGGCTTTGCCCGTCCACTTGCGAAATGCGCGACCAAAATTCGAGGGGTCACTATACCCTAACTCGTAGGCGATCTCATCAATGTGCAGATTCGTGGCTTTGAGCAGTGTGATTGCCCGTTGTTTTCGCGCATCCGCCAGAATGTCCTGATAACTGGTGTCAAACACCTGCAGTTGTCGACGTAACGTGCGGGTGGTCATGTTGAGTCGCTCAGCGACGTCTTCCATACTGGGGATGGGCTCCCCTTTCACAAAGAGACACCGCTGCACTTTGTGCACGATGGATTCGTTGTGGAGCACGGCCTGCAGCTCTGCCTCACATTGCTGCTCGGCCAGTCTTTTGGCCACGGGATTGGCAAGCGCCATGGGCTCATCCAGAAACTGTCGCTGGAAGCGGAGCTGATTCACCCCCGTATTGAACTCTACCATGTCGTGGAAGTAGCGTTTATAGGCCTCCGCATAGGGCGGGGGCGGGTAGCTGATGAGACATCGGCCCGTTTTGACCAGTTTATTGCCAAACAAAAACTCGTTGACTTCCATGATGGCCACAAAGAGTGCCTCAATCAGCACGGGCTTTAACTCACCCAGCCCGATATTCTCGTCGATCTGGATGACGGCCTCTTCCCCTTCGGTAAAAAACTCAAACTCCACCAGGGCGAAGCGGATTTTATAGTATTTGACCAGCGCCTCGATGGCCTCACGCAGGTTGGCACAACTCAACGAGGCCTGAGCCAGTGAGCCGTGTGTGGTGAATTTCAGGCGAGAGCCAAACTCAATCCCCAAAGCGGGTTCATTGGAAAGCGCCAGCGCATTTTTTACCAACTGAACAAATTGTTGAAAGGAGAGATAGGCCTCGGGATTCAACAAGACTTCCCGCCGAATGCCGGTGTTCGCCAGGATAGCGCTCGCTTCCCCGCCTTTTTCCAAAGCAAGGTCGTACAGAATCTCTCCATAGTGGGCCTGAATCATGGCTTCATTGGGCAGTTTAGGCGGCATAGCATTCCTTGTTAAACGGCATGTAGAAACGAACGAATCTGAACTGTCTTACCTTGCTGAATCTGCGGGCCCCCTTACCTGACGGCGGGTTTGTCCTCTATTGACCGGTCACCGAAGAGTAGCGCCATCATTGCGGGCATGCAAGCGCTTTCCTGTGGCGGTCTTTACACACGCACAATTGCTGTCTTTACTTACTATACTCTGTACAGACAAAAAACAGCACCACCCTCAACCACCCGTAAAATGCAATCACAAGAGCCATCGCACATAAAAACAATCGCACTGTAAAACAATCGCACACAAGAACAATTAAAGAGGGCATCGTAGCGTGATCAATCCGATAACCGTTTACATCGACTATTTCTCCCCGGAGGTCGGCTATGAAAGTGAAGAAGACCGCACGCGGGTGCGCGCCATGCTCTTTTTCATTTTTTTCGGGATTCTGGCTGGCGTGTACAGCGCGCTAAAATGGCACAAAGCGGACATCCCTGCATTGGCCTGGGGGTCGAGCGTGCTGGTATTTGGGCCACAACTGGTGGCTTTTCTTACGCGTTTCCGGGCGTTTTCCACGCTGACACTGGCCAACTTGGCCGTACTGTGCATGACGCTCTACACCAATTGGCTGGTGTATCACCTCGGCGGCATTCACTCCGCCCACATCCTGTGGGTTATTGGCATTGTGATCTTTGCGTACCTGCTGACATCGCCAGGGGCATCGTTGTTCTGGTTTTTCAGCCAACTGGTCTTTATGATCTTTCTGATTTATGCCGACAGAAATGGCCTTGCCCTACCCGCCTACGAGTTGACACCGGAACAGGACAGGGTCAACAGTTACTCCGGGTACATTCTCCCGATGGTTCTGCTGACTGCCGCACTGGCGTATTCAAATCGCGTCAGAAACAGTGCGCTCGCTGAAGCCGCGCAGGCGTTAAAGACGGCGGAGGAGCAACAGGCCATGGCGAATGGTCTGGCCAATAACATGGGCACCATATTGGACCAGGCAGCACAAAGCGGACAAACGCTGCTTTCCGTCTCCAGCGAACTGGGAAAAACCGTTGGCCAGATGAAAACCAACAGTGAGGCATTGAACACCAGCGCCGAGCGACAGGCAGACTCGATCTCTTCCATGTCGGGCACATTACAGAACATGGCCCGGTCGGTGGATGACTCGTCCACCATTATGAATCAAATTCGTGACAGCGCAGAAAATGCCGAACGGAATGCCTCACATTGCGCACAGGAAATGAACGAGGCCATTCAGCGCATGCAAGCCATCACGCAAGGCAATCAAGCCATTCTCAACACCATGAATGTGATCACGGACATCGCGGACCAGACCAATCTTCTCGCGCTGAATGCGGCGATTGAGGCTGCCCGGGCGGGAGAACAGGGCCGGGGATTTGCTGTGGTTGCGGATGAGGTGCGGTCGCTTTCCATCAAAAGTAATGACTCCGCCAAACACATCCGGCAGGTTTTGGACCAGGCGTCGGTGGACATCAGTAAAGGCTCTGAAGTATTGGGACGCACGGGTGAGGTACTGGCCTCCGTTGTTGACGCTGTTCGCTCCATCAGTACGGAAATCACGAACGAAGCAGACAAGCTGGCCCAACAAAACCGGGACATTGCCGGTATTGTCACCAGCAGCCATGAGTTGGGTACCATCAGCCAGAATAACGCTAAATCCTCACAGATTATGATCGAAAACTCCAATCGTCTGGCAGTATTTGCTAATGAGCTGAGCGATCTGGCCAACCAGATGCATGAGCTGGTCAGTCAATCGCATGGATGAGGCGTAGCGTGACCGATAATGACCTGTACAATGTCAGAAAAAGACCTTTTAGAGTAATTACTCTTATGCGATGATGCGTTTACTGATTTGTGTCTCTGAAAAAGTCCGCTTACACCTCACAAATCAACCACGTTCATTGAACGTGATGTGAGCGGCACACTTGCTTTTTTTGCCGCGCTCGTCGCGGCATTTTTCGTTTCCGAAAAAAAACACAGCAACACTTTCTTATTTCAACAGCTTTTCCCTGAAAAAATCGTTAAAAACGGGATAATGATCGTTTTATGACATTTCGGAGGCATTTTGTCCTCTAATGACCGAAACTCAGGTAATTGGTGACCTTCTGACACCGGGGATCTTATGAGAGAATTTCTCTCGTTGATTAGTGTCTCTGAACTAGTCCAAAACGACGGCGATGGCTTCTCGGCGATCCTGTCGTTTTTACCTTGCTTATTTGAGGGGTCTTTTTAGACCCCTTTTTTTTTCTTTTCCAACGGTTGATCGAGGTAGGATTGCAGCGCGGCCAGGTCCATTGGCGCAGCATGCAGATAACCCTGGGAAAAATCGAATCCCGCCGCTTTCACTTCAGCCAGTTTTTCTTCCCGATCCACAAATTCCGCGACCGTTTTAAAGTTCAGTACTTTGCTGAGATCAATCACCGAGTTCACGAAGATACGATCCACCTCGCTCTCCAGAATTCCGGAAATAAACGAGCCATCCACTTTGACGGTGTCGACGTTAAGCTGCTTCAAGTAGTGATAGCCATTAAATCCAACGCCAAAATCGTCCAGTGCGACTTTCATCCCGAGCCGGTGGACGCGCTCAATAAACCGCTTGGCATTGTTGAGATCCCGAATGGCGGCCGTTTCAGTGATTTCCAGGGTTAACCGGATGGTTCGGCTGCCGATAATTTTGGGAAAATCTGCGAGTACGTCAAAAATATCCCGGTACTCAATTGCCGATGCGGAGAGGTTAATGGCAAACTCCATCGGCAGGCTGGCGTGCGTGCACAGCACATTGATCTCTTCGAGGGCTTTTCGGAACACATAGCGGTCAAACTGGCGGGTGTAGTTGTACCGTTCAATCGCCGGCAGGAACTCATTCGGGGTCACCAACCGGTCAGCTTCCCGCAAGCGTACCAGTAATTCAAAATACCGATGCTCAGGGTGGGCCAGGTTGATGATGGGCTGAAAACAAAAAGTGAGGAGGTCATTGCGCATCGCGTGCTTGACCTTTTCCAGCGTCAGTGCCGCGACCGAGTGCACATCCACCTGCCCTTCCACATCAAAATACTGGAGAGTATTGCCCCCGGATCGTTTGGCCTGATACATGGCTTCGTCGGCATGGCTGTAGAGAACGCTGGAAGAAATCTCTTTCTCTGGCGGCAGGTAGCACCAGCCGATGGAAGCGCTCATGTTAAACAGACCTTCTTCCGTCGACACATCGAGGTTGTCAATTTCCTGTAAAATCTTCTGCAACACCTGTTCGGTTTCTTTTCGGGTGACACCCTCCAGCACCAGCACAAACTCATCACCACCCATGCGCGCCAGCATATCACCGCTGCGAATGCACCGTTCCATGGCCTGAGCGCTTTTCTTTAAGGCATCATCCCCCGTCACATGGCCGGCGATATCGTTCAGCGACTTAAAGTTATCCAGATCAATCAGTGCGTACACCAGCGGCAACTGACCCACTTGTCCCGGCAATCGTTTTAACAGGTAGTCCTCAAGTGCGACACGATTGGCAAGTCCGGTGACCGGGTCATGGCAGGCGGAATATTCAATGCGGAAACTGAGTTCCGTTTCTTCCGTCACATCCCGGATTTCGAAAAGCCAGGCAGACACGGTCTCGCCCTCTTTGGCCGGGCTGGTATTGATGCGGATAGAGCGATTACCTGACTCTGATTTGACCAGCAGGGGGCGCTTTTGAAGCTCACCAAAGCCAAAGGTTGGATCGGTCAGCTTTTGAAACAGCCCCGCTTCAGGAAATTTCGATGCCACCTCCGGGTACACATAGAGCAAGCGATCGAGGTGTTCTCCGAGGTGGACTTCTTTTGCCGGGTCCAGAAACCGTAATGCCTCGGGATTCACGTATTTGATCAGCCCATTCACATCGGCATAGATGACGCCGGTTTCCAATAAACTCAGCACTTGCTCACGTCGTTGAAAATCCCCCAGAGCCTGCTCAGTCTCGGTAAATCGATTGGTCACATCACTGAACACCAGCATGACTTCCGTAAACCGGTGCCCGGAATCCGTGTAGTGCTTCACCGCAATGTCGTACCGACGATCATTGAGCTTGAATCCGGGTAACACACGGGTGACCTGATCGTGCAATACGGCACCGACTTTTTCACGGAGAGATCGCGCCAGGGAGGCACTGGGCTTCAACCAGCTGATGTCGCCCAGCGCGCAGTTGAGTTTGAGGTGATCAATATTACAGAGCATGCCGATGGTTCGGGAGAACCGGACAACCCGGTAGTCGCTCGACAACAGGATCTAGGGCGTTTCCAGATTTTCCTCGACACTGCGCAGATGACTCGTTACCAGGTCCAGCTCGTTGTTTTTGATTCGAAGCTCTTCATTCAGTGTACGCAGCTCTTCGTTTGAGCTTTGCAGCTCTTCGTTCGCGGTTTGCAACTCCTCATTAGTAGCCTGAAGCTCTTCATTGGACGACTGCAACTCTTCATTGGAGCTTTGCAGGGCTTCGTTTGTCTGCTCCAACTCTTCCACCACGGCCTGCAACGAGTGTCGCGTGGAATTAAGTTCCGCCTCCAGCTCCGTCACCAGCTTCCCGCCAGACAGCTCCGTTGCCTGCAGAGCGGTGCCGGCATCTGCAATCTCCGGTTTTGAAAATACGAGCACCAGCCAATTTTCCGGGTCCTGGCAAGGCAGGACGTGATAGGCGATAGGCTCCTGATGCCCATTGCTGTCCACATGCTTTACCGGCTTGTTGGTGCGTCGGCACTTGAGAATCAGCGCCCTCAGGGCAGCCCGGTGGTTTTGATTGAGGTAATCAAACACGGAACGGCTGAAACGGCCCGGCTTCATTTGCACGATCGAGTCATCCCGGAAATAGGAGAAAACAATCTCATCTTTTTCGTCAATCAACACGGCTTCGCAGCCGGTGTGCTCGGCGATTCGTGCCTGGATGAGCTGCAGCAGAGAGTTGTCTTCCTTCTGCTTGGCTACCTTACTCAGCCGTTTGGGGGATTGGCGCATCGGGGACGGTGTTGCTACATGCAGCGTCGCCACCACTTCGGTTCGCTGAAAAATCTTGTTTTCTTTATCGAGTTCTTTGAAATAGCGGCTTTTGTGGCCCACTGACTCATTCGACCCCAACACGAGCAGGCCATCGGACACCAAGCTGTAGGCGAAGGCAGAAATCGCGCGCTTTTGCAGCTTTTGATTGAAGTAAATGAGTACGTTCCGGCAGCTCAGGAGATCAATATTCGAAAACGGCGGATCCAGCAGAAAGTTGTGCGTGGAGTATACGATTTTGTCGCGCAGGTATCGAACCACCTGATACCCGTACTGGTTTTTCACGAAGTACTTTTTAATCAATCCTTCGTCCAACTCGTCTTCCAAACTGATGTCATAGACACTGCGCCGAGCCTGAGCAATGGATTTTTCACTGATATCGGTCGCAAAGATGACGTAATCAAACTGGAGCTGCCACTGCAGCTTGATCTCTTCCAGCAAAATCGCCCAACTGTACGCCTCCTCCCCGGTGGAACAGCCGACGGACCAAACGCGAAGCACTTTCTCCGAAGACTGGTTCAGATAGCTGACGATCACGTCCTGTAAACGTTTCCAGACGTTTTTGTCCCGCATGAACTGCGTCACCGAGATAAAAATGTCATTGATCAGGGACTCCAGCTCCGTAGTATTTTGCTTCAAAAACAACAGATACTGTTCGATATCCGTGAAGCCCCCGAGTGCAACCCGACGAAAAATTCGCCGGCGTAGCGTGGTGTCTTTGTAGTTATGAAGATCGACCTGTCGTTCGGCGAACAGGTATTCCAGCACCGAGCTGATCCCCGCTTCGCTGTTAGCGGCCAGCAGCTTGTTTTCGATTTCCGGGAATTGTTTTTTTCGAAGGATCAACGAAATGGACCGTCCGATTTCGTCGGGCGTCATGATGAAGTCCGCCGCATCACTGTCCAACGCGGATTGGGGCATGGCATCGTACTCGGCGGACGGGGGATCCTGCACAAACGAGATCCCCCCGTGGGTTTTGATACTCAACAGCCCTTTGGTGCCATCACTTCCGGTGCCGGACAGCACCACTCCGATCACGAGGGTCGACTCTAACTGGGCAGCCGACTCAAACAGCCGGTTTATATTCGGCTGCGGAATAATGTCTTCGTAAATCCGCCGAAACTGGCCGTCCACCAGCTCCATATGGCAATCCGGGGGAATCACATAAATGGTCTTGGGCTCCAGGGGCTCATCTTGCTGCGCCTGCTTCACAGAATACTTGGTGGATTTGGCCAGTAACTCGGCCAGATAACTGTCATGCCCTGGCGCCATGTGCATGGCGACCACGACGGCCGCTGTCGAATCAAGCTTTAACTGGGTTAAGAGGTGAGTGATTGGCTTTAAGCCGCCGGCGGAAGCCCCCACCAACACCAGTTTACTCGCGATCACATTTTTGGTACTCAACGGTCTTTCCTTGCCAGATTTGTCCAAGCGCATTTTTGTGAATGCACGACCTAACTCAAAAGGGGTAACTTTCTCGTTGCTGACAGTGAGTATAGTCCTGCGTCCACCAAAAAGGGAGCCGTGTACGCACAAGATATTCCGCATAGGAGCGCTGCCAAATTGGCTCATTTGTCCAACTTTACCGGGGGCCAGGCCAATTACGCGCGGGTGTATTTGTCGTCCAATAGCGATTCCATGGCAATTCAGCCACTCGTGACAGGAGATTCGCATGGCGCATTACAAAGCCCCCGTTAAAGATATGAACTTTGTTATGAATGATGTTTTCAAAGCTCAGGCCCATTACCAGACCTTTCCGGAGGGGCAGGAGGCAACGCCAGACCTCGTAGCGGCCATCATCGAAGAATGCGCACGCTTTGCGGAGCAGGAATTGTCGCCGCTGTATCAAACCGGTGACAAAGAGGGCTGCCGGCTGGAAGAAGGCAAGGTGATCACGCCCAAAGGCTACAAGGAAGCCTACACACAGTTTGTGGCCGGCGGCTGGCAGGGACTGAGCCATCCGGTCGAGTACGGCGGGCAGGGGCTTCCCGTGTCCCTCGGGGTGATCAAGTCTGAAATGATCAGCACGGCGAACTGGTCCTGGGGCATGTATCCCGGGCTCAGCCTCGGCGCCATGAACACCATTTATTTGCACGGTGATGAGCAACAAAAGCAAACCTACCTGATCAAGCTCACCGAGGGCACCTGGGCCGGCACGATGTGTTTGACGGAAGCCCAGTGCGGTACCGATCTCGGCCAGGTAAAAACCAAAGCAGAACCGAATGCTGACGGCTCTTATACCCTGACGGGCAGCAAAATTTTTATCTCGGCCGGCGATCATGACCTGACTGAAAACATCATTCACATTGTGCTGGCCCGACTGCCGGATGCTCCCAAAGGGACACGGGGGATCTCCCTGTTTATCGTACCCAAGTATCTGCCGGACGCCGACGGCAACCCCGGGGAATTCAATCATGTCACGGTAGGCGCGCTGGAAGACAAAATGGGAATCAAAGCATCAGCCACCTGCGTGCTCAATTTCGACGGTTCCCAAGGTTTCCTTATCGGACCGGAAAACAAAGGTCTGGAGTGCATGTTTACCTTCATGAACACCGCCCGGATTGGCACCGGGCTGCAGGGGTGTGCCTCCGCTGAGCTGGCCTTTCAGAATGCGTTAACCTACGCCAAAGAGCGCCTCTCCATGCGCTCACTGAGCGGTAAAAAGCAGCCGGACAAGGTGGCAGACCCCATCATCGTGCACCCGGACGTGCGCCGTATGCTGCTCACGCAAAAAGCGTTGGCAGAAGGTGGGCGCGCACTCATCTATTACGCGGCGTTGAAAGCCGACACGCTGGTGCATGGGCCCACGGAGGCCGCGAAAGAGCGTGCCGATGACGATTTGGGTTTTTTAACCCCGATCATCAAGGCCTTTTTGACGGAAACCGGATTTGAAGCGGCGAATCTGGGCATGCAGGTGTTTGGCGGACACGGCTACATCAAGGAATGGGGTATGGAGCAGATCGTGCGCGACAGCCGTATCTCCATGCTGTACGAAGGCACCACCGGCATTCAGGCACTCGATTTGCTGGGTCGAAAAATCCTGCTGGACAAAGGCACCTCGTTCCGTCGCTTCAGCAAAGAGCTGGGGCACTATTGCCGGGGCAAATCCCGCTACGTTTCCGGCAAACGGCGCGCGAAGATGAAAGGTATGGTGTCGGAGCTCACCTGGCTCAACCGACAGTGGAGCTACCTCACCCTGCGTGTGGTGTTCAACAGCATGCGCAACCGGGATGAAGTGGGCGCAGCCTCTGTTGATTACCTCATGTACTCCGGCTACATCGTGATGGGGTATATGTGGGCATTAATGGCCGAAACCGCCTACGAAAAACTGGCGACTGACAAAGACAATGCGGCGTTTTACGAGTCTAAAATCAAAACCGCCGAGTTCTATTTTGCTCGCCTGTTACCGCGCACCAAGGCGCACTATGCGGCGATCATGGCCGGTGGCGAGACAATAATGGCGATGGACGAGGAACAGTTTGCGTTTCTTTAAATACGGATCGGGCGAGTTTTGTATTAGAATGGCGGTTTTGACCGCCCCTTCACAGGATTTTCGCCCCGATGAGTACCCTGACCGACGCACCCGCTGACGATTTCGACTTTCGTTTTGGTGGCATCCGCCGATTGTATGGGGCATCGGCCCTGACGACGTTTCGCTCAGCGCACGTGTGCGTTGTCGGCATTGGGGGTGTGGGCTCCTGGGTCGCAGAAGCACTGGTGCGTTCAGGCGTCGGCCAGATCACACTGATCGACATGGACGACATTTGTGTGTCCAACATCAACCGCCAGATTCATGCGCTGGATGGCGATGTAGGCAAGTTAAAGGTCGATGCCATGGCAGATCGGCTGCGACGTATTCAACCGACGTGCCAGATCAATGCCGTTGCTCAGTTCGTCACCCCCAACAACCTGGCTGACTTGATCACACCGACGCTGGATTATGTGGTGGATGCCATTGACAGCATCAAGGCGAAAACGCTGCTGATCGCGCACTGCAAGCGCCATAAGATTCCCATCGCCGTGGCCGGTGGTGCGGGTGGGCAAGTCGACCCTACCCAGATTCAGGTCGCCGATCTCACGAAGACCTTTCAAGATCCACTGCTGGCCAAAGTGCGAAGTAAACTGCGGAAGGAACACGGCTTCAGCCAGAATCCCAAACGGAAGTTTGGTGTGGAGTGTGTGTTTTCTTCCGAGCAGCTCAAATACCCACAGCCCGATGGCAGTGTGTGCGCGCAAAAACCAGGCAGTGAGGGACCGGTTCGGCTGGATTGTGCCAGTGGATTTGGTGCAGCGACCATGATTACCGGCACCTTTGGTTTTTTTCTCGCCGCCCGCGTGCTCGCAAAACTCGCGCCGGGCTAACCAGTTCCCGGAAGAATCATAAATGCCAGTGATTTACACAAATGCACATTACCCCCTGGGGAAATGAGCTAGACTGTTAGACGACATTGTCATTTATCGCTGCCTGCGCGGCGCATTACCGAAAAGCATTCGTGTGAATACAATCATTCGTCCCTTTTACCGCTTTATGAATCGGCTGGGGTATAGCGCCAAGTTCGGGGTTATGATTCTGCTGATCGCGCTCCCGTTAAGCTATCTGGCCACCCAGCAGTTCAATGCTGCCCGCAGTCAGTTGGACGAGGCACGCCAGCAAAGTCTGGGTTTACAGGTGCTCACGCACAGCCATGCGGTGATTGGTGCGATTGAAAACTGGCGTGATGCGACGGTCTTGCGCTTTTTATCCTCTGATGCGGAGATCGAGCGACTGCATGGCCAGGTGACCCAGTCGGTCATCGAGCGCATCGATGCGCTCACTGCATTCATGAATAATCACCATGTGCAGGTTTCTCCGTTTTTCATGAGAGAGCTGAAAACCCAGCTGAATCGGCCTGTCGTGGCACCGGGAATGGAAGGCATCAGTTTCGAGCTGGTATTCGACAATGTGCAGCGCACCGTCTCGGAAATGTATGCCTGGCAACGCAAGGTGGCCAGCCAGTTTAACCTCCTTGGGCTGCGGGACGCCAAACTGTATGCCACGGTAAACCTGGTGCTCTACGACTCCGGCCCGGTGTTTGAGTCGGTCGGCATGGCGAGAGCCGCGGGGGCTTACTACCTGTTTACGCAATTGCTGGACTCCAACAGCATCTACATGATCGACAAAGCCTACACCCGTCTGGATAAAGAGGTGGAACGTATCCAGTCTCGCCAGATCGCGCTGGGGGACGATGACGCCAACCCGGCATCGGAATTCAATCAGTACACGCAAGCGTTCCACCAACTCATGGGGATGCTGGATGCCCACCTGATTCAAGTGACTGAGTTGAATCTGAATTGGCGTGAGTACTTCAGAGATACCACGAAAATCAAAGAAAATGCGCGGAGTTATGAGCAAAACCTGCTCGCCAGCGCCTTAACCGAAGTACGCCATATCGAACGGGACCGGCGTGATTGGGTGAACCAGTTTCTGCTTATCACCGGCGGTATTCTGGTGCTGATCATTCTGCTGTACGTGGGCTTTTACTATTCCGTCAAACGAACCATTACTCGACTGATTCGGTCCGCCGAAGCCGTGGCCGGGGGCGACCTCGATCATGTGATGCACACCGAAACCCGCGATGAACTCTCTCATCTGGGGCATGCGCTGGACAATATGCGCGCCCAGCTCAAAGTCCGCCAGATGCGGTTGCGCCATCTGAGCATCACTGACGGATTGACCGGACTGAAGAATCGTAAGTTTTTTGACGAGGTGATGCAGGCGGAAACCAATAAAGCCGCTCGGGGAAACTACCCGATGGCCCTGATTCTGCTGGATATCGACCATTTCAAATCCATCAACGACCGTTACGGGCATGTGGTGGGTGACGCCTGCCTGCAATATGTTGCCAACAGGTTACGACAGCAGCTGAAGCGCAGCAGCGATGTTGCCGCACGCTATGGTGGTGAAGAGTTTGCAGTGATCCTGCCCAATACGCTCCCCGACCAATGTCTGGCGATCGCGGAGCAGTTTCGCGCAGAAATCGAGCAGTCGGTGATCGTGGTGGACCACCACACCATCACGTGCACCGTGAGTTGCGGGATCGCCAGCATGGTACCGGGCACGGGGGAGGACACCCTTTACCTGGTACAAGCGGCTGACTCTGCGCTCTACGCCGCGAAGCATGCGGGGCGCAACCGATGCCTGCTCGGTCAGTCGATGCCCACCCGGCGGCCTGCTGCCGGGCAACACCCGCCAGAAACCCGGGAGAGTGACCCTGAACGCCATGTATCGTAGCTGGCGTTCGTTGCTGCCAGTGATCGCCAGTCTGGCAGCGTCGATCGCGCTTGCCAAGGTGCCGGCCGAAGAAGCGCGTCAGTTGGGCACCACACTCACCCCCTTGGGCGCGGAGCAATCCGCCTCCGCCAGTGGGTGGGTGCCTGCATGGACCGGTGGCCTGGACACCCCCCCGGAAAACTACCTTGGGCCCGGCAGCTTTCATCCGGACCCGTTTGCCCATGAGCCGCCGATCACGGTCATTGATCTGGCGAATCAGGCACCCTATGCCGCGTTACTCTCAGAGGCGCATAAAGCCTTGCTGTCGATCTATCCCGAGTCTTACCGAATTTATCTGTACCCCAGCCACCGCACCCATGCTGCCCCCCAATGGCTGTATGACAATACCCGGAAAAATGCCGAAACCACCGAGACCGTCGCTGAGGGTGTGGGACTCAAAAGCACGCTGGGTGGCGTGCCCTTCCCCATTCCGAAAGCGGGCGTGGAAGTGATCTGGAACCATCTGACCCGCTGGCGCGGTCGCCTGCTCAAGCGGGATGAGGCCGAAGCCGTCGTGTTTCCGGACGGTTCCCGTAAACTGGTCGTCTCGGATCTGGAAGTGGCCTTCAACTACTATCGCCCTCGCCAAAGCCCACAAGAGTTCAATAACGTGCTTCTGTATTATATTTCTGTGATCAAGAGTCCGGCGAAAATGGCCGGCGGCGCGTTTCTGCTCATTGACCCTGTGGATCAGCTCGCACAACCGAGACAGACCTGGGGGTACAATGCCGGGCAGCGACGCGTGCGAAGAATACCCCACATTTCTTACGACAGCCCGGCGTTGCTGGCAGAGAGTACCCGAACGACAGATGATACCGACATGTTTAACGGCGCGCCGGATCGATTCGACTGGACGATTGTCGGCAAACAGGAGATTATTGTGCCCTATAACTGTTATGGTATGGGGCTGCCCGAGATCAGCTATGACGATCTGCTGACACCCAGGCACCTTGCGCCGGCATTGATTCGCAACGAAGTGCATCGCGTCTGGGTGGTGGAAGGGACACTGAAAACCGGGAAAAGTCACGTGTACTCGAAACGAATTTTTTACGTAGACGAAGACAGTTGGGGCATCCTGATTGCAGAAAATTACGATCAACACGACCATCTCTGGCGTATCGGCTTTGCCCATACCCGTGCGGTCTATGAAGTGCCTGGCGTGATGCCTTTCGCAGATGTGTTCTATGACCTGAAAACAGGCATGTACAACGCGAAGGGCATGCAGAATCATGCCAGCCATTCGGGGTTGTTTTCGGATGAGATGCCGGAACCGGCCTATTACACCCCTGCCACCTTGCGCAGCAAAGGACGGCGTTAACTTTCGAGGCCGGTAAGCGATGGAGAAAAAACTGCGATGGAGGAAAGCCTGCGATGATTGATCCATTGACGGTGGTTTCGCTGGACGGTCTGTTCAGCACCTGGCTGCAAAAGTACCACAACGAACTGCTCGGTATTCAAACGCCAACGATTCTCGTCGATGCCTCTCTGCCTGGTTATCTTGAGCTGATTGATGAAATGGACATGCTCGCAGAGCACGCAGGCACTCCCCTGTTGATCCAATCCTTTCCGCCTGACGAAGCGGCACTGCCCGATGCCGAGGTCGTCCTCTGCGTGACACGCCGCAACAGTCTTCTGAGTACTCTGGCACAGGTGCACATTTACCAGGTCGTTCAGTCCGCCGGCTGCCACCCGGACCTGGGGCAGGTGTGGGAAGTGGCAGAGTGAGGAGCTCAGTACAGCATGATTGATCTGACCGACCTCATGGTCATTTTTGCCATTGTGACTGCGGGCCTGTACTGGTACAGCGCGGCCGGGATCAAACAGTTTGCTTTGCTGGCGGCCAGAAACTACTGCAACCAGATGGACCTGCAGTTTCTGGATGAGAGCGTGGCCTTGAGAGCCCTCTGGTTCAAACGCGCCCCCGACGGACAAATTCGCGTATGGCGCAGCTACACGTTCGAATTCACCGCGACGGGGGAGGATCGCTACAAAGGGCGCATCGTGCTCCTGGGCAAGCAGGTGACCAGTATCCACACGCCCCCGCATCGGCTCTCACCGTGATCAGGTTGCTATTCCGTCTGAATTTGCTTCAATAAGAACAATACAAGTGACATCGATGCACTTTGCCAATCCAGTGCTTTGAATACCTGGTACTTTGAAAACTTTATACGCTCTACTGGACTGTGTAGATTCCTTTGACTGGCTTAAAAAGAAGACCCTGGCACCCCCTGAGACACGGCTGGCAGCTAAAATCCAGCGCACTTTTTCTCACCCTGATTATAACAATAAAACTAAGTGGCCATGTTCAGGCAGACGAATTGCGTTTTGCGGCGATTATTCAATGTCCTTATATTTGTGAGCCCTACAAGCCGCGGGAAGGGTTTCTGGTCGATATCCTTCGGCGGGCATTGAAACAAACCGACCATACCCTCGAAATTATTACCATGCCGCTGATCCGGGCAAAGACGGAGATAACTCGCGGGACGATCAAAGGCATTCTGGGTGTGACCCAGCGAGACGTGCCGGGGCTGCCGCTGAATGACGAGCCCTTGGGGATTCGTCAATTTGAACTGTATACCCGGCAAACCGATGGCTGGCGCTTTTCTGATCCGGAAAGTCTCAATGGCCGAGTGCTGGTATTGAGCCAGGGATTTGCCTACGGCGACCTCACCTCTTATCTTACGGAACATCAGCAAAAGAACCTGAATGTGTTCTTTGTGGAAGGGGAGCATGCGTTCGTGAGAAAATTCCGCATGCTCGAAATCGGTCGGGCCAACACCACCATCGAAGACCGCTATGTGTTCGAACACTTCGCTCTCATCGAAGGCTTGCCCGAAATCTACCAATCGGCGGGAGTGATCTCGACTGAGAGCCTGCATATCGCCTTCGCCCCTGCCCTCTCCTCACAGGCGGAACTGTCCCGATTACTCTCGCAGTATATTCGGCAAATGAAACAAACCGGTGAAATGCGCAAAGTGCTTTACGACTATGGCCTTTCCGAGGCGACTCCATTGATGGACACTGACGAATAAAACTTGAGCAATTGAAATTTTCGGCCACACTGTAAAAGTGACAGAAATCGCCCCCGGGGGGTGACGATGCCCTCCCAGCCAAACAGGTGGTGAACGTGCGGTACCGGTCTATTCCATTTCTTATCTTGTTCCTCATCAGCCTGCCGTTGCGCGCTGGCCAGACCCTGTTTGTCTACATCCCGACCACGCTGAATCATCTGCACATGCAGGAAGCCGTTCAACAGGCGTGTTCAAACGTCAGCGTGACCACCTTTCAGCGGGGGAAGGAGTTTGTTGAGGCCGTTACTCAAAGCTCGCCCAATGCGATACTCACGCTCAAACCCGTGATTTCCGCCACACCAGGCTATGCACCGCATCTCGCGGCACGGTACCGAAATGACCAGGCCAGCCGCTATGTTCTGGTATCGGTGAACAGTCCATTGAATGTGCGCCAACTCGCGGGTAAGAAGCTGGGCGTCATCGATTTGTTTGGGCGAAAACCGATGGAACATTACGTTCAGGGATTATTGACTCCGAACATCAAAATCAAGCGTGTCTACAAGCAGGAAGACTTGCTTCCCTTGCTGACCTTTGGCGTGGTGGATGGTGTTTTCGTCTCTCAGCTGACCTTTGAGCAGCTGAAACGCATCAGTCAACTGGCACTGGTCGCCGCTGAAACGAACATCGAGCTGGGCGGCATCACCTTTGCGCAGGGTACAGACCCGATTGATTCGCAGGTACTGCAGAATTGTGCCACCAATACACTTAGTCGCCTCGGTGAGGCCTGGGAGGTAACACAGTGGACCGGCCTCTGATCCTCGAATCCTGTAAGGGCATACGTTTTTTACCGCGCCTTTTGCTACGTGCCTGGCCCCTGGCGTTGCTTTCCTGGTCCCTGGCGCTGCTTTCCTTGTCCCTGGCGTTAGTTGCCTGGCCCCAGGCGGCGGCAGCGGAAGGCACCGCCATGATTCTGTACGGTAACCAGCCCGCCTTCGAAAATATTATGCAAGGGCTCACCGACGACCTCAAGGGTGATCTGACGTTTGTTCGCCACCCGGTCACGCAGCAGGAGTCCGCAGACCGCCTGCAGCGACTGCATCTCGCACACAAGCCGGACGTTGTGGTCCTTATCGGCAATCATGCCGTTTCCGCATTTCATCGTTGGCAGAAAGCGTTCCCGGAGACACGTCACCCACCCGTCATCGCACTGGGCGCATTGTATATGGATAAACTCCTCGACGACTTTCCCCGGGCCATCGGCATCCGCTACGAGATTCCAGCCGTGACCAGCGCGGTTCAACTCAGAACGCTACTGGGTGGGAAGCTGGCCCGCATCGGTGTGATTTATCGACGCTGGAATCAATCCTTCGTGGACGAAAATGCGGCGTTTCTGGCTGCCGAAGGATTTGAACTGGTCAAGTTCCAGGTGACAGAAAACGCCCCGCTCAACCTGGAAATACGTCGTGGATTATTATGGCTGGCCGAACAGAACATTGGTGCACTCTGGGTGGTGAATGACAACCAGCTGCTTTCACGCAAAGCCATCATTCAGGGATGGCTCCCCTATCTCCCCCGCTTGAACATGCCGGTGGTCGTGGGCGTACGCTCGCTGATTCAGAAGCGTATTGAATTTGGCTCATTCGCCCTGCTGCCAGACCACTACAATCTCGGAGCGCAGGCCGCAGACCTGGTCGCGGAAGCCATGGACAATGCCTGGCAACTGGACGGCAAAAAAATTCTGCAACCCATTTCGGTGCACAAGCTGGTCAATCTGTCGGAACTCAGCCGCCGGAATATCCCCTGGGATCACACCGTGTTGAATCAGATAGATGAGGTCATCGAGTGATGTTTGATTTCCGGCGGTTTGTGCACATTAAGTGGCTGGTGGCCGGCGTGGTTGCCTTCAGCCCGCCCGCATTAGTCAGCGCCGATGAACTGGCCAGTTTGTCGCTGGAAGACCTGCTGTCCCTCGACATTGGCGTGGCCTCGCATGTGGTGCGCGATGCACGTCTGCAGCCGGCGTCTATCTCCATCATTCCGCAGAATCAGATTCGGCTCAGCGGCGCACGCACCTTGAGCGAGTTATTAACGATTTATGTACCCGGCTATTTCCTGGTGGAAGATCAGGATGACACCATCGCCGGGTTTCGAGGCGTGGTGGCCGACAACAATTCGAAAATCATGTTGCTACTGAATGGCCAGAACATCAATACGGAATGGTTTTGGGGCCCCGCAGATGCGGTGCTGAATGGCATTGATCTCGATTACATTGAACGTGTGGAGGTGATTCGCGGTCCTGGCTCCGTGACCCTGGGCCAAGGTGCGCTGCTCGGCGTCATCAACATCATTACCCATCAAGCCAGCGAATGGAACGAAGGGCTGCACATCAGTGCCGCGCGAGGCAACAATGATCTGAACAAGGAGCGGGTGGATCTTGCGTATCTCGGGCACGACACCCGCGCGTATGCGTATGTAGCGCGCACCGATTATGCGGGCGTTCCCCTTCCTGCACAGGGTAACGTGGTGAATGCGGTGGAGTTTGATCAGGGACTGTCGGTCGCCGAGCGCAATCACCACCTGAAGCGCGCAGAAAGTACCAACATCTACACTCAGGCGACCTATCAACACTTTCAAGCGCAGTTTTTCCGCTTTGAACAGGTCAGAGATCTGTACTCGTGGAAACGGGACCGCGAGCAAGTTGAGCAGATACTCGAAGGTGCATCGGCCGCCTATACGCACCCCATTCTGCCCCACCTTCAGCTGCAGGTACAGGCACACTACCAGCGTGACGACTATGCCTTGTATTCTCACGGCGAAAACCTGCCAACGGCGGGCAGGCAACTCTACGAGAGTACGGGCAGTGGATTCGCTGACATTACCGCGCCATTTCCCGGGCTGGCAGACGCCATTGTTGAACCGGGCGTGGTTATGGGTGGCGTTCGCGAACAACGCCGTGGCGCGAAAATTGTAGTGAACTGGGACGAACTGATGCCCGGCAATCGCCTGGCCTTTGGTCTGGAGTGGAATCATTACCGACTGGGCCAAACCAACGCCCAGGGCAATAATTTTATCATCAATGAGCAGATTCAACGCCTCGGCATTACCACGGATGACACGGGCACACTGGTGCTGGGTGGGCAGCTGAATGCGCTGAACACCTGGGTGAAGCCTGACCAGTTCAGTATTCGATCCCTGTTCCTCGAAGATTTTCATACACTGACTTCGGCCTGGACCGTCTTCGGCGCATTCCGCTGGGATGATCATCCGCACTGGGGCAGCCAGCTGTCACCCCGCCTGGGCCTGCTCTATGACCCCAATCCGACACACCTGTGGCGGCTGAGCTGGCAGAGCGGATTCCGGGGCGCGGTGGGCGTACAATATGCCGGCGGCTTTGTGCAGGATGGCTTTCTGGCAGAAAGCAATTTCGATGCTTTTGAACAGCGAGCACTGGAAATTAACGGCACTGCGCCCATGCTGGACCCCTTGTCACCGGAAACCATTCAAACCCTGGAGCTGGCCTACCGGTTTGAAGACCGCAACCTGTCACTGAGCAGCATCCTGTTCTACAACCGGATCGAAGACATTCTGGTGGCACAAGGTACGTGTTTGGATGGATGCAACGCACAATTGGCGGGATCACCGGTCGGGAACGATGTTGTGGGCACCTGGGGCGGCAACTGGTATTACCAGAATGAAAACGGCACGCTGGAGCAAATCGGGCTGGAGCTGGACGCCACCTATCGCTACCGACAATTCACCGTCTCCGGCAGCCACGCCCATGTCTCCGTATTGCATGCAGATGCCGATGTGCTGGGGATTTATGTATTACCCGGGGATAAAACCTCGGTGTACCCCGAAGATGTCACCCGACTGCAGCTCACGTACACCGACTACCTTCCGGGCATGGACCTGTCTGCCCACCTCAACCATGTGTATGCCTGGCGATTTATCAGCGCCTCAAACACCGCACAACCGGGTTTTCATTTGACCAACCTGGGGCTGGAAGTTCGCCCCCTGGCCTGGGAGAGCCGCCTGTCGGCACGTTTTCAGGTGAAAAACCTGTGGGATGAAGATGCGTTGTACCCCTATAAACTCACTGGGGATCCGCAAGGCGTGGATGGGGTGCCCGCCATCGAATCCCGGAGTTGGTGGCTCACCCTCTCGGTTCGCCTCTGACGGCCCACCGCAACCACGCTCCGTCGTCTATACTGACAGGCATACCCCGTGCGTTGAGGAGCCTCCGGTATGACCCACACCATGCATCGCCTGCTGAAACATTTGCTGATCGGTATGGTGAGTCTCGCGCTACTGATACCCAGTGCCTGGGCCAAGACCACCGCCTCACCGTCACCGCCTCCCATACGCGTGATCACCAATAACTGGACCAGCCAGATCGTGCTTGCCCACATTGCCGCAGCCTTGTTTCGCAAACAGGACTATGCAGTGGAGTTTGTGCAAACGCCCGTATCCGCCCAATGGGGTGCACTCTCTCATGGCGTGGCGCATGTTCAGGTGGAAGTATGGGAAGGCACCATGGCAGACGTTTTCGACCGCATGGTGAACGAAGGGTTGATCGTGGATGCCGGTACGCACAATGCAAAAACCCGGGAAGACTGGTGGTACCCGGCCTATGTGGAGGCACTGTGTCCGGGGCTGCCGGACTGGCATGCGCTCAATGCCTGTGCCAACCTCTTTGCACTCGGCACCGACCGACAAGGCACCTACTTCGCCGGCCCCTGGGAGAAACCGGACGAAGCGCGTATTCGTGCGTTGGGCATGCAGTTCAAGGTAAACATGCTGGCGAAAGGGGACGATCTCTGGGTTGAGCTGGAGAAAGCGGTACAGACAAACCGTCCCATCGTCCTGTTCAACTGGACCCCCAACTGGGTCGAATCCGTCTATCCCGGTAAGTTTGTGGAGTTCCCGACGCATCAGATTGCCTGTGAAACCGATCCCCAATGGGGCCTGAATAAAACCTACACGTATGACTGTGGGAACCCGAAAGATGGCTGGTTAAAAAAGGCGGCGTCCCGAAACTTCCAAACCGGCTGGCCTTGCGCCTATCAGGTACTCGCGAACATGAATTTTGATAATGCCCAACTCGCCCGGGCTGCGGCGCTGGTGGATGTCGAAGGGCTGAGCTATGAAGAAGCCGCACGCCGTTGGATGGCAGAATACGCCGCTCTGTGGGCAGACTGGCTGCCGAAGGATTGCACGCCATGAGCGACCCCGCCACCACCGATGGGGCTGACAACGGGCCACCAAAGCCCGGCAATTCCGTTGCCCGGCAACTGATTCGCATCATTTTTGCCCTCTATTGTGTGGTGGCATTGATCGTGACCGGCATCCACATGTTCAGCGAATACCGGCACACCCAAAGGGCCATTCAATCCGAGCTGCAGTCTTACGAAAAAATTTTCGGGGCCGTCCTGGCAAAAGCGCTGTGGGATCTCGACCGGGAACAGATTGCGGAAATCACCCGAGGCATGATGCAGGTGCCGGTAATTACCGGCGTCAGAATTGTGCGTGATCACAACAGCCAAGTGCAGGAACTTGCGCAACAGGGACTCACACGGGAGAACGCGGATGCCGGAGCTGCAGATCGGATGACCCGGTTGTTTGCCTATCGCTTCCCCATTACCTACCACATTTACGGCGAGGATCACACGCTCGGCCACGCCACCCTCTACTCCAGTTCGCGCATTGTCATGGATCGCATTGAGCTGGGATTCCTTTTCCTGCTGATCAATGCATTGATCAAGGGCGCGGCCTTGTGGCTGATCTTCATGTGGGTCAGCCAGCGCTATCTGCTGCGTCCGCTGGCCCGGTTGACCGAAGCCATCAGTACCGTCAAATTTCATCGACTCTCGGAGTTTCGCGTTCACCTGGGCACCACGCATGACAACGAACTCAACGTGATCGAGCAGGTGTTTGAAAAAATGGTCGGGGAACTGGCAGAGGCACGGGAAGTGGTGCTGAATTTTAATAAAGAGTTAGAGGCGGGCATCGCTCATCGAACGCAGGAACTGCTGGAAGCCAAGGAAGCCGCAGAAGCGGCCACCAAAACCAAAAGCGAGTTTCTGGCACGCATGAGCCATGAAATACGCACCCCGCTGAACGGCGTTCTCGGCATGCTGAGTCTGCTCAAGGATACCGAGCTGGATCCCAATCAGCAACGAAAGGTACGCGTGGCTGCGGAGAGCGGCCAGTCCCTGCTCGTGTTGATCAACGACATCCTCGACTTTTCCAAGATTGAAGCGGACAAACTCACCCTGGAGCACCTGGACTTTCACCTGGGGAATCTGATCGGCGACCTTGCGGACTCGCTCGCACTGCAGGCGCACAACAACGGCGTGGAGTTGATTGTGGATTTGTCGCAGTTGGAAGCAAGTTGGGTTAAGGGCGACCCGGGCCGCGTCCGGCAGATTTTTACCAACCTCCTGGGGAATGCCATCAAATTCACCCACGCCGGAGAAATTGTCATTCGTGTTGCTCTGACGCGGGAACAGGAGCGATACCGGTTGATCGCCAAGGTCATCGATACCGGCATCGGTATTCCGGCCGATAAGGTCGCCTCGCTGTTTGACGACTTCACTCAGGGCGATACGTCCATCACGCGAAAATATGGCGGCACCGGACTGGGTCTCGCCATTGCGCGCAGCCTGTGCCAGCAGATGGGCGGTGACATCTCAGTCAGCAGCATTCAAAACCGGGGCAGCACATTCCGGTTTCATCTGTTTCTGTCGCTCAGTGACCTGCGTGACGAAGACACGCCGGAAGTGGACATGTCTGCCATGCATGTGTTAATCGTGGATGACAACGCCACCAATCGTGAGGTGCTGAGGGAGCAACTGGAAAGCTGGGGCATCCGGGTGGACGAAGCCGAGAGCGCAGACCAGGCACTCGATATGCTGGAAGCCGGTGTGACTCACCCGGACCCGTTTCATGTGGCTATCCTGGACATGGAGATGCCCGAAATGGATGGCGCTACACTCGGCGATATCATTCGGCACACGCCCGCCTACGCAACGCTTCGCTTGATCATGATGACGTCCATCGCTCATCAGGGGGATGCGCACGTCATGGCCGAACTCGGCTTTGATGCCTACTTCACCAAACCCACGCGCCCGGAGGATCTGTACAAAGCGCTGGCGATTGTTTTTCATACGCCGGAGCCCCACGACACGCATTCGCCCATGTTGACCCAGGATCTGGTGCGCGGCATGCACCTGAGCGACAAAGCCCGAGCGCACATGAACCATGCGAAATTACCCGCGGTCTCCGAATCCGCTGCCTCCGCAGCGCCGCCTCAGGAAGTCAAAGTGCTGATTGTGGATGACAACCGAATCAATCAGGAAGTGGCGCAAGAGATGCTGCATGTCCATGCCGCGCTGACCGGATTGGCTGGCAATGGTATTGAAGCCCTGCAGATTCTTCGGGATGCTCCACGGGACGCCCCCTTTGATCTCATCCTCATGGACTGCAATATGCCGGAAATGAATGGCTATGAGTGCACAGAGCGCATTCGCGATGGACAGGCAGGCGACCGTTATCAGGCGACGCCGATCGTGGCCATGACCGCAGACGTTAGCCCCCGGGACCGGGAACGCTGTCGTCAGGTGGGCATGAATGACTTCCTGCACAAACCACTGGACATCAACGACATTCTTCGCATACTTAAAACGTATGCGCAACACTCGCTGACCAGCGCACACTGACCCACAGAAACGGATGCCCGCATGAAAAAGGATTGCTCTGTTCGTCGCGTCTCTCCCGCCTTCGCCGCACTGCTGTTGGTTTTGGTGGCATGGCCGGCGCTCGCCAAAGACTGGATCTACACCACCGTGAAGGGGGACAATTTATGGGAATTGAGTGAGCGCTACCTGGATAAAGTGTCCCGCTATGAGCAGGTCCGAAAACTGAACGGGATACGACAACCCAAGCACATTCAGCCCGGTACCAAAATTCGCATTCCCTTGGCATGGGTGCGCAGCAATCTCTCTTCCGCACACGTAGTCGCCTTGCAAGGCAGCGGCTACCTGCTGCACTACTCTGGCGACAGAGAGCCACTGAGAACAGACATGCCTGTGCAACTGGGTGATGAGCTGCAAACGCTGCAAGATACCACAGTCACGGTTCGATTCGCAGACAGCACAGTGTTGACCATTCAGGAGCACAGTGTCATACGCTTTGACCATCTCACCGCGCATGGCACCACAGGCATGGTAGACTCGCGCCTCCGCCTGGTGAAAGGCCGGGCCAACACCACGGTCACGCCAGCGGTCGGGCCCGGGTCACGCTTTCAGATTGAAACGCCCTCTGCCATCAGCGCCGTACGAGGCACCCGTTACCGGGCAGCCGTCTCTGCAGATGCCACCGCGTCCAATATCGAGGTACTGGAAGGCAACGTTGCTGTGGCGGGTGGCGGAGAAGAAGCGCTCGTGCCTGCGGGATACGGCACCCGCGTAAAGGTCGGCGAGCCTCCTGCCCCGCCCCGCGCACTGCTGCCGGGCCCGCAGATCACGAATGCTGCCGACCGAGTCAGCGCCCCCGGATACGTGCTCACCTGGGTGCCGGTCCAGGAGGCAGTCAACTATCGCCTGGAACTGTCGCGCTCCGAACACTTTGAAACACTGGTATGGCAAGCCACTTCCGTCCAGGAACGACTGCCGCTGCCCTCGCTCCCCGATGGCCAGTACTATTCGCGGCTGCGAGCCATGGATTCTGAGGCATTGGAAGGTCTCAACACACTCTGGGCCTTTACGCTGGACGCAGAGCCCCAGCCGCCACTGCCACTGACCCCTTCAGATCAGGCTACCGTGCGTGGAGAGATGCCGGAACTTCAATGGAGTGCCGCACAAACCGCCCACACGTATCAACTCACGCTGGCACGAGATCCGGAATTCAAACAGACCGAAGGCGTTTGGACCGGCCTGACAGCCCCACGACTGAAACCGGGCATTACCACGCCAGGCGTATACTACTGGCGCATTAACAGTGTGGCGGAAGACGGTGAAGTCGGGCCGGCCAGCGCGCCGCGCCAACTGCAGGTGCGCCCGCTGCTTGACGCGGTCACGGCAGAGGTCACAGCGCACGGTGAGGGCCTGGTGGCCTCCTGGCCCACCCTTTCCCCCTCACAACGGTATCAGGTGCAGCTCGCAAAAGATGAAACCTTTGATGACCTGATTCTGGATACCCAAACGGACCAACCTCAGATCACTCTGGAAAATGCGGCTTGGATAAACCGTTACCTGCGTGTGCGCGCCGTGGAAGACGACGGGTATGCCGGGCCTTGGGGGACCACACAAAAAATTGAAGGCACACGGGATCAACGCTGGCTGCTCCTGCTGCTCCCCTTTGTAATCGGCCTGTTTTAATCCATGCGTCAACGAACCAAAGACCCCGGATTCCTGCGCGATGCCAGCCTGCTGATGGCCGGTTTGCTGGTGCTGGGCGTGTTGATCGCTGAGACACGGTGGCTTAACCGCCTTGATCTGCTGGCTTACGATACGCTGCTCCCCTGGCATGCGACCCCTGTGAGCCCAGAGGTTGTTGTCGTCACCATCGACGAGCGCAGCCTGGGTCGGTATGGACGCTGGCCGTGGTCCAGACAACGGCACGCCGAACTGCTGGACAAACTGCGTGAGTCAGGGGCAAAAGCGGTCGGGCTGGATGTGCTGCTCATTGAGCCGGAAGCAGGCAAGCCAGACGCCGACCAATCAGAAGCGAACCAATCAGAAGCGAACCAATCAGAAGCAGACCGAGCCCTCACCCAGGCGCTCACGAACCATGGGCGTACGGTGCTGGTCATTGCGCCTGAACCGGGAGAGCAGGATCATCCCGTGGGCGAACTTCTGCCCATGACGGCACTGGCTCTGGCGTCGGCCAGCCAAGGGCATGTGGATGTGGAGCTGGATCAGGATGGGCTGGTTCGCCGATTTTACCTGTACGCGGGGCTCGGCACTCCGCGCTGGCCCGCGTTTGCCTGGGCAATGCAGGAAGCCGGCGGGCAGGGGCTGTCACCCCCTCCTCTCCCACCTGAGCCTTCCCCGAGCGAACACTGGATGCGGCATGGGGAATTTTTCATCCCCTTTGCGACCACCGAAGACACCTTCACGCGAGTCTCTTTTATAGATGTGGTGGACGGAGTCGTTCCTCCGGAAGCGCTCAAAGACAAGTTTCTCCTGGTGGGCGTCACCGCTCAGGGGCTGGGCGATGCGTTGGCCACGCCCGCGTCTCCGGCGCATCAGCGTATGCCCGGCATCATTCTGAATGCACATATGCTCAGCGGAATGTTGCAGAACAAGTGGTTGAGCACGCTGGCCGCCCCTTATCAACAGGGCATCACCTGGCTGCTGGTCGCGCTCACGCTCATTCCGCTCATGCGCCTACCGGTACACCGCTCACTTTTCGTGACGATCGGCATACTTCTTTCCCTGCCGGTGGTGTCGCTGGTGGCCATCAGCCAATTCACTGTCTGGTTCGCGCCTGCCCAGACCGCACTGATTGTTTTGGCCGCCTGGATTGCGTGGGCATCCCGGCAGACGCACAGTGAGCGAAAACGAAACCGGCACCTCCAGAAAGAATTGGCCTACTACGCGCTGCATCAACCCTCAAGCGGCCTGCCCAACGAGCGCCTGCTGGAAAAGCGATTGACAGAAGCGCTCCAGCAATCTGACGGCAGCCGTTTTTTTGCCTTGATGGTCATTCACCTGGAGTGGCCCATCGCCAATCCCGATATGTCGGATGGACTGTTCGAATCCGAACTCACCGCCAAACTGGCGGAAACCTGCCAGGCACAATCCACCCAATCCCTGTTTATTGCGCATTTGAACAGTGGGCATATGGCCTTGCTGGGCGGACACTTTGTCACCAAGCAGGAAGTCGAGGAGTACGCGAATACGCTCCCCGCCGTATTGAACCGGGAAGCGGATCAGTACTACGGGAAAACGGGCACACACACGGCGATCGGTATCTGCACCTGGGTGGACCAAACCTACCCGGCCAAAGAGCTGCTGAAGAATGCCCGGGTGGCACTCCTGCAGGCGCGCCTGAGCGCGGAAAGCCCGGCATTGTCGCAAGCCCGCCTCAGCGCGGAGGACCAGATCTGCCTGTACACGGCAAACATCACCGAACAATTGCAACGGCGCTCGCAACTCGAACAGGCCCTGTACACCGCCCTGAAAAACAACGAGCTGGAGCTGCATTACCAGCCGCAGGTAGACGCCCAGTCAGAAAAAATCATCGGCGTGGAAGCCCTGCTGCGCTGGCAAAATGCCGAACTGGGTCGCGTCAGCCCCGATTCGTTTATCCCCGTGGCCGAAGAAACCGGATTGATCAGCCTGATCGGCACCTGGGTCATCGAAACGGCCTGCCAACAGCAGAAATCCTGGACCGATATGGGCCTGGGGCCCATTCGAATGGCCGTGAACGTTTCACCTCTGCAGTTTATTGACCAGACACTGGATGAAATAATTGCCGCCACCATCCACCGTCTGGCGATTCAGCCGTCGATGATTGAGTTGGAAATCACCGAAAGCACACTGATGACCGACCTCAATTCGGCCAAACTGGCCCTGCAACGCATCAAAACGAAAGGCATGGAACTGGCCATTGACGACTTCGGCACCGGTTTTTCCTCTCTGAATAATCTCCGGCATTTTCCCTTCGATCGCCTGAAGATCGACCAGTCGTTTACGCGGGAAATTGACAACAGCCCGGGAGGGACGGAGATTACGCTGTCCATTATCGACATGGCCCGACGCTTGAACCTCTCCATCATCGCTGAGGGGGTAGAAACCCGAGCCCAGGCAGACTTCCTGAAAGCGCAGGGGTGTCAGGAGTTTCAAGGGTACCTTTTCAGCCGTCCCTTACCCGCACAAGCCATGACCCAACGCCTCAAAGAGGCCGCAGGGAAGTGATTCTCCACCATTGCAGATAATATCTAATTTTTCGATCTTTAGAGCCAAATATTCGACGCAATAGCACACATTTTTTGGCCTATGATACGTTTTAGATGGATCAGGAGTGAACAATGCAGCTTACCAACACCACACAACGCTACGGCTGGGTCGCCATCATCATCCACTGGCTGATGGCCGTTGCCATTATTGGCATGTATTTCCTCGGGGAGTTCATTGTCGATCTCGATTACTACAGCCCCTGGTACCGAACCGCCCCGGACGTGCACCGCGGCATCGGCATCATTCTTGGCGCTCTGCTGATCTTCCGCTGGATCTGGCGCATCACGAACACAGAACCGGAAGGCGAGGGATCCCTCTGGGAATTGAAGATCGCCAAAGCTGTACACTGGCTTTTCTACCTGCTCATCATCGCGATTGTGATCAGTGGCTACCTGATTACCACCGCGGGCGGGCAAGGCGTCTCCTTTTTTGGTTTGTTTGACATTCCCGCTACACTGACAGGAGATCAACAGGAAGAAATCGCCGGTGATATCCATGAAATTCTTGCCACCGCCATACTGGCGCTGGCGGGACTGCATGGCCTGGCGGCGCTGAAGCACCAATTTTTCAATCACGATGGCACCCTCATGCGAATGCTGGGGCGCATCAGACGGCAGGATTGAAAAACTCAACAGAAGACAGCCCCCAAAACACGAATCAAAAAAACACGACCACAGGAGATTCCAATGAAATTCAGTCGTATCAAAACACTCGGTCTGGGTTTAGCTCTGGCCACCGGCTTCCAGGCCAGTCTTGCCCAGGCGGACAGCTATCAGATCGATACACGAGGCATGCACGCCTCCATTCTGTTCCAGGTCAAGCATCTGGGCTACAGCTGGCTGACCGGTCGATTCAACACCTTTGATGGCAGCTACGAATACGATCCTGCCCAGCCCGATAAATCGTCCGTCAGCGTGAATATCGACGTCGCCAGCCTGGACACCAATCATGCAGAACGTGACAAGCACCTGCGAAGCCCTCGTTTTTTTGATACAGACACTTTCCCGGCTGCCAGCTTCAAAAGCACAGGCATCACCCTGACAGGCGAAGGCACCGCAAAAATCACGGGCGACTTCACCTTGCGCGGCATCACCAAGCCCGTCGTCATCAACGCGGCATTCATCGGCGGTGGTGACGATCCCTGGGGCGGTTACCGTACGGGGTTCACCGGCACCACCACCTTGAATCTATCGGATTATGTGATGAAGGATGGCGGCATGCTGGGCAAGGCGTCGGAAACGGTGGAAATTTCACTGCACGTAGAAGGCGTGCGCAAATAAGCGCGCATTGGCATGAAGTTACCGAGAATTACCCTGGAGCAGTGGGCAGCCTTCAAAGCCGTGGTTGAGGAAGGCTCCTTTGCCAAGGCGGCCGACGCGCTGAACAAAAGCCAATCCAGTGTCAGCTACGCCATTGGCAAGCTGGAAGAGAATCTGCCCGCGCCGGTTTTTTTACAGCAGGGCCGGAAGGCGGAATTAACGCCCATTGGTCAGGCCCTCTATCGACACGCAGAACGGTTACTGAATACGGCCTGCGAAGTCGAAGCCGCCGCACACACGATGGCACGCGGCTGGGAACCCTTGATTCGTCTCGGTATCGATCAACTTCTGGGGCCGGAGGATGTACTCTGTGCCCTGGAACGCTTTTCCAAACAATCCCCCAGTACACGTATCACGCTCCTCGAAGGCGCACTCTCGGGCACGGATGAGCTGTTACTGGAACGCCGGGCAGATATTGTGCTCACGCCCCACTTGCCCCCGGGCTTTCTCGGCACGCCGCTGACGCAGATTCAAATGATTCCGGTAGCACACCCCAACCACCCCCTGGCCCGAATGACCGATGTACAGGCCTCTGACCTGCGCCAGCACCGGCAGATCGTGCTACGCGACAGTGGCACCAAACGGGAAAAAGATGCCGGCTGGCTGGGGTCAGAACAGCGCTGGACAGTCAGCCATTTTGCCACCACCGTTAAGGTCCTTCAATCCGGCCTGGGGTTCGCCTTTCTCCCTCAAAATATCGTCCGGCAGGAGCTGGCAGAGGGATCGCTCAGCACCATCACGCTCTCGGAAGGGCAGCGCGGTCAAATCACGTTGTATCTGGTTATGCCGGATCACGAAAACACCGGCCCGGCCAGCCGCGCACTGGCCAAGGAAATACTGGCGTCGTTTTCTACGCCGTAGCGCTTAGGGACGCCCTGGCCATTTGCGATTTTTTTGCACATTTCCCCCATCTTTCTTCCCTAATCCTCTTGCACACTGAAGACTCCCGGCACAGCAAGAAAGGAAGCGAAGATGAACACTCTGCCCGATCAACCCTTTGGTGGCCAGCTGCAAAAGCAAATACACCTGTCGGCACTGGTGATCGAGCTGTATGACTTCATCAAGCAGTTTGGCTTTCCGGACGCCCGGTCAGACTGGTACTGGGCTGTTGCTTACAAGATTCGGCACACGATTCGGAAGCTGTCTCTGGTGGAGCACACTACTTATCAAGACATACAAATGATTCGAACGATGGTACACACCCATGCGCGGGTGCATGTCATGGACGTGGACAATGCGTTTTCAGAGTATTTTGATGATCGACACCGGTGCTGAGGGAGAAAGCAGCACGGGCAGGATTTCCCCGCCCATGCCACCGGCTGCATTGGTGCTTTTCAGACAGACATCTGACTTATGCAGAGACCTCTGCATCCGCCAATTGCTCGGCGATCAGCGCAACCACGGAAGTCACCTCGTCCGCAGTCAGTTTGCCATCTTTCGAAAACAGCACCTTACCGTCCCGATCCAGAATGGCAACGGCTGAACTCTCTTTCTGTAATTCCCAAGCAGATTGCACGGTGCCTTTCGCATCGACGACGACGCTGGTCCAGGGAAACTCTTTTTTGCCGCCTTCAACCATCATCGACACCAACGATCCAGTACCAAAGATCGCATCTTTCAGGTTTACGATGGTTGTGGTTTGATAGTCAGACTGAGGAAAATTGGCTTTCTTCAATGCATCCATCAGGGATTCGTTGATTTCCTTGGCTGACGAGCGCCCTGCCAAATGGTGGACACAACGCACTTTCCCTTTGAGCACAGCACTATCCCACGTGGCATAGTGTGTACGGCCATCCTCCAGCAGCACCTCTCCCTTGTTATCAACGGAAACCGCGGGTAATACCTGACCTTGACTGATTTTGCTCATGATTCTTTCCTTGCTTTTCTTAGTGTGGATTCGGCTTCATGCCGGTGCGAATTGTAACGAAATGTAACCATCGGGTGAAGCGGAAATTCGCTATTCCATCGCAATCTGTACTAAGATAAAAAGACAGCTGTGCAGCCCACTGATGTGTCTATGCGGAATCCTATTCTCTTCAACCACTCGATGATGAGTCGCCTTTTTCTTTGTGCGGGCATCGGGTTGGCGCGGGTGAGTGGTGCGGCGGACGCGGAGGCCACCGCCTGTGGCCACCACGATTACCCGCCCTGGAACTGGCAACATAACGACCAGATCATTGGCGTGTGCGCCGAGGCGGCCAGCACGCTCTTTGCCCGGGCCGGCGTTCAACTGGACTTGAGCTTTGTCGGCCCATGGAAGCGCTGTCAACAGCAGATTCGCCTGGGCAAAATCGACGTCAACATTTGCGCATTCCGCAACCCCAAGCGGGAAAACTACAGCACCTTCATCGCCACACCCATGGGGTTCAACGAAATTGCCGTGTTTGTTCCACCACAACCCCACCTTCGTTTTGCTGCCTGGCCCGATCTGGCCGGGAAAGCCGTTGGCGTCGTGCGGGGAGTGAGCATGGGCAAGGCGTTTGACGATTTTTTAAAGCAGAAAACCAAGCTGTCTCTGGCCAACAACTACACCCAGTTGTTCAAGATGCTCTACCATCGCCGATTGGATGCCGTTCCTTTTGGCCGACACAGTGGTCGCACGTACATCAAAGCCCTGGGCTTGGAAGACTCACTGCGTGATGTGAAAACACCGGTACTCACCGGCAGTTTGTATTTCTCCATGGGGAAGCACTCCAAACATCTCGACAAACTGGCTGCGGTGGAAAAACAACTCCAGTCGCCCGACTATCCCGCCTGGCTCGATACCCTGCTGACAAAATACACGGACCTGTATGCCAGTCTCAACAAGGATAAGTGAGTCATGAAGACACCTCAGCACGCAGTGAAGCGAGCAATCATTGGTCTGCTGTTCATCACCCAGAGCGTGACTGCGGACCAGCAGGACGCGGCTCCCGGCGATACAGAAACACCGGCAGTGGCGAAAGATCCGACGGAAAGTATCTATTCCGAAACGCCACATCCCCGGTTTGTCAGCATTGCCACCGGCGAGTGGCCGCCCCTGATTTCAAAAAAAGCGCCCGGCGGTGGCCCGATTCTGCGGGTGGTCTCCGAAGCCTTTGCGCAGATGGGCGTGCAGTCCAGTTACCAGTTTTTGCCCTGGCGACGCGCTATGGCCAATCTGGAGCGCGCTCAAGTGGATGTCAGCGCTGCCTGGCGGCTCACTAAAAAACGGCAAAGCGGCTTTTATTGGAGTCTCTCCGTCTATCAGGGTGCCAACGTGTTTTTTCACCGAAAACAGGATCCCTTTGCCTGGGAAAAGCTCGAAGATCTCAGCGAGTACCGAATTGGTACCGTTCGAGGCTATGCGTACAGTTCACGTTTTTTGGAGCTCGTGGAAACCGGGCATTTGCATCCGATCATGGTGAGTAAGGAAGACCAGTTGGTGCGCATGCTGAAAGCAGGCCGGATCGACGTCCTGCCCGGCAATGTGGACGTGGTGCAGTACCTCATTCGCAAAGAATACCCGAACCATGTGCAGTTCTTTGATTATGATCCCACCCCCTTTACGGAGAAACCGCTGCACACGCTGTTTGTGCGTACGCAACGGGGCCTGCAATTGAAGAACCTGTTGAATCGCGGTCTGGAAAAACTACGCCACTCCGGACGCCTGCGCGAAATCTATGATCAGTTTGATCCACTCAAACGTCCCGGAAAGCCCAGATAAGCGCTGTTCCCATTCCGGAAATTTCAGGTACACTCCCTTGTTTCAGGAACGATTTCGGGAACATTCCCTCCCCTTGTCTTACGATGGAGATCCTTGCTATGACTGACCACGACCACGCGCATCACGACGATCACGATCATGACCATGCCGGCGATAACCTGGAAACAGAATGGGTGATTCTGCATGAATCCATTGAAAAGTATGAGCGCCCCGCCCTGGCCTTGAAGCTCAGCGCAGTGCTGCTCACACTGGCTTACCTGTTTACTCCCCTGGGTACGCTCTGGTTCCTGTGCCTGCTGTTGATTGTGTGGCTGCAAGAAGGGATCTGGCGTACCAGCCAGGCGCGACTGGAACAACGTATCCAGCATGTTGAGCGCGCCATGCACAAACCGGAGGGCATCACCGAACCCTATCAGCTCTACACCAACTGGCAAACCTATCGAGGCAGCAGTGCGGATCTGGTGTCAGAATATCTGGCGAATGCGCGTCGGCCAACCGTGGCGTTTCCTTACCTGATCATTGCCGGCTTGACGCTTCTGGCCTGGCTTTTTTAATTTATGATTTTCTTGTGATACTTTCGTGAGGAATTCTTTTCTCCTGTTTCACACAATGGAAGCACAAACTCAGGGGCATACCCTGGGGGAGAACCTTCCAAAGCGAAACATGAAACAGGAGAAAAACAATGAAATCATCCCATCTTGCCAAGCTCTCAGGCGCACTGGCGCTGATCGCCAGCAGCGCACAGGCCGCCGAAGTGACGGTGACCATCGAAAACCTGACGCGCGGTATCTACTTCACGCCGCTGGTGGTTGCGGCCCACACGGAAGGCACAACGCTTTTCAACGCAGGCAGCGTGGCGTCTTCGGAACTTCAAGCGCTGGCTGAAGGCGGCGACATTGCCGGTGTGAGTGCCACACTGGACAGCCTGGGTGCCACCCAGGCGAATAATCCTGCCAGCGGCTTATTGCTCCCCGGCGCGACGGCCACAGCAACGCTGAACACGGATGGCACCAGCAACACACAGCTGAGTGTGCTCGGCATGCTGCTGCCCACCAACGACGGTTTTGTCGCACTGAACGCCCAGACCATTCCCACCGAAGCCGGTACCTATACCTACTACGCAAAAGCCTGGGACGCCGGTACCGAAGGCAATGACGAAATCCGGGGCAGCGGCGCTCCCGGAGAAGCCGGCTTTCCTGTTCCCCCACCTCTGGAGGCAGAGATTGGCATGAACGGCACCGGCATGAACGCGACCGCAGAAGGCTTTGTGCATATACACCGGGGCGTGTTGGGAGACACCGATGCGACAGGCGGTCTTTCTGACATCAGCAGCACCCAGCACCGCTGGCTCAATCCCATCGCCAAAATCACACTCACAGTGAACTGAACGGGAGAATCACCATGAAATCATTCAATCCTTCCCCGTCGGTTTTCGACAGGACACGCCTGGGTATGACGGCGTTGACCGGTGCCCTCGTCCTCCTGGCTGGCTGCAGTGATGATGACAATGACATGCCTGCACCCGCACCGGAAACCATGGTTCAGTTTGAAGTCTCTGTCACCAATCTTACGGCGGGCCAACCCCTCTCGCCGTTGGCACTGGTGGCCCACCAGTCTGGCTGGAAAGCCTTTTCAACTGGCGCACCGGCGTCTGAGGCACTGGAAATGCTGGCGGAGTCCGGCGATAACGGCCCGCTGATAATGGCGGCTACAGAGGATACGCAGGTACTCACCACGGCCAGCGGCGCGGGAATTCTTACTCCGGGAAGCACCGAATCTCTGAGTTTTACCGTGGCAGAGAGCGCGCTGGGAACTTTATCCCTCTCTCTGGTGTCCATGCTGGTGAATACTAATGATGCGATTGCTGCGCTGAACGATGCCTCATTGGCCACGCTGGCGGCTGGCGAGTCGGCGTCCTTCATGCTCAACACCTACGATACCGGCACCGAAGCCAACACGGAATCGGCGGACACCGTCCCCGGCCCTGCGGCAACCGGTGGTGCGCGCGAAGGCTTTAATGCGGCGCGAGACGATGTTCGCGATGCAGTCTACGTACACGCCGGCGTCGTCACAGCGGATGATGGCCTGTTGAGTTCAACCCTGTCAGCTGCGCACCGCTGGGACCACCCGGCATTGCAGGTGCACGTAAGCCGGTTAAACTGACATTGTTCCGATCCATGCAGCGATGTATGCTTCTCTTGCGTGCTCTGTTTCGGGCAAGGGTGTTCTGGCACTCGACGGGACAGAAACACACAAGAGCAGCACCCATCACGGACCCGGCGCGGTGCAACGCATCGCCAGAGATACCCGAAAGGAACAACATCATGCATGGCTCCACCGGACCAACGACTGCTAACACATACACCCAGGATTCCGCCGTCACCAGTAAAATTCTGGTGATTGAAGACGAAGTGGATATCGCCAACCTGCTGGACCTGCATCTTCAGGACCTGAATGCCCAGGTAACGACAGTACACGATGGAAAAATCGGCCTGGAGCGCGCACTTCAGGAACAGTGGGATGCCATCCTGCTGGATCTGCGCCTGCCGTCCATGGATGGCCTGGACGTCTGTAAAACCCTGCGTGCCAACGCCTGTTATACCCCGATTATGATGATTACCTCGCGCGACACGGAACTGGATCGTGTGTTGGGCCTGGAAATCGGCGCGGATGATTACCTGGCCAAGCCGTTCAGTGTCGCTGAGGTGAAAGCGCGGGTGAAAGCGCTGATTCGGCGCACCCGTCTTTCCCGGGAATCTTCAGAGGCGACGGTCGCACGAATCACGGTAGGCGCACTGCAGCTCGATCAAACCACCCGGCACGCGACCCTCAACGATCAGCCACTGGAGCTGACCGCCAAGGAGTTTGAGTTACTCTGGTATTTTGCCGCCCACCCGGGCCGGGTGTTCAAACGTACCGAACTGCTGGACAAAGTGTGGGGCTACGGGCATGACGGCTACGAACACACAGTCAATTCCCACATTAATCGACTGCGCAGCAAGCTGGCCCCGCTGGCGGACAACCATCCGCTGATAGAAACCGTCTGGGGCGTGGGCTACCGGCTGAACGTGAGTTGATTGAAGGTTGCAAGTGATGCTGAAGCGTTTTCCTCTGTACCAAAAACTTTCTCTTCTGATGGCCCTGGTCGCCCTGGTGGCCACACTCGCCTATGCGGCTTTGGCGAGTTGGAGCAGCGACCGGTATCATCAGGAGGCGACACAAAAACTGCATGAAGGGCTGGCGCACTATGTCCTGGACCATCAGCCTGCACCGCTCATGACAGAAAGCTCCATCAATAAGACCGGGCTGAAGGCACTGGCCATGAACACCATGATGATCAATCCGCTGGTGGAAGTGTATTTGCTCGATGCCGAAGGCCACATCATCGGTCATGCCCTCCCGGAAGCCGACGTCATCTCCGGCACCGTCAATCTCGCCCCCGTTCACCGCTTTATTGAAACCACCCGAAACGCCGCACGCAGTGTTGTCTATGGCGATAATCCCCGACAACCGGCGCAGCCCGCTGTGTTTTCTGCGGCGCCCATCATTGAGCAAGGCAACACCATCGGTTATCTCTATGTCGTGCTGGCGAGTCATGAAGCGGCCTCAATCATTGATCAACTGCAGGAAAGCCATATTCTCCGCATGACTCTCGGTGGCGCGGTAGCGCTCAGTATCTTCCTGCTTTTGTGCGCCATTGTGAGCTTCCGCTTGATCTCCAATCCGGTGAAAAAACTCAACCGTGAAGTACGCCACTATCGTCAGCATCAATTGACAGCACAGCACCCGCAGGCTGAACCGTCCGCGCTGCCCGCCGGGGATGAAGTGGAGGAACTTCGCACCTCTGTCACACTGATGCAGCAACGTATCCAGGAACAATTCGACCAACTGGCCGCCGCCGATAACCTCAGGCGCGAGCTGATATCCAACGTGTCACACGACCTGAGAACCCCGTTAGCGGCGATGCAGGGATACCTGGAAACCTTATTGTTAAAGCAGGACCAGCTGGAAGCCTCTGACCGCCAGCACTATACACACATTGCCTTTCGCCACAGCCAGCACATGGGCAAGCTGGTCAGTCAGCTGTTCGAGCTGTCCAAGCTGGATGCGGGCAAAGTCGAACCCAAACCAGAGGTGTTCTCCCTGAAGGAACTGGTGTACGACCTGATTCAGGATTATGAGCTGCCCGCCAGTCAGCAGGCGGTCCGCCTTTCGGTCGATGCCCCCGACGCGGATGTGCTGGTGCAGGCCGATATCGAACTCATGCAACGCGTTTTGCAGAATCTGGTAGACAATGCGCTCCGGCACACGCCGAAGCAGGGTCACATTGAAATCGCACTCATCGAAAAGGCGCATCGGATACATGTCTCGGTCACCGACAGTGGTGCCGGCATCGCCCCCGAAGATATGCCCTACGTGTTTGACCGATACTTCCAGGCGGGTCAGCCCGCGCAGCGCAGTGAGACTGCAGACGCCAAAGTGGCGTCGGGCAGTGGCCTGGGGCTGAGTATTGTGAAACGCATTCTGGAGTTGCACCACGCCACCATTGAGGTGTCCAGCCCACCGGAAAAAGGCGCGCAGTTCAGTTTTGTCTTACCGATGGCGACAGGCTAACGCCGCATTGACGTTTTGGGAAAATTCACCTATTTCTGAAGAATGCGAAATCCAGATCTTATCCCTATAGGTTTGCCACAGCGCTGGCTGCCCCTTCTGTTCGGCGTACTGCTGATAACCAGCCTCGCCGGAACGGTCCATGCCCGTTCGGTTTTTTACCCGCGTCCGGAATCGGTTCAGGACAAACGAACTGAATACCCGCTCAAGCTCCTGGAAATGGCACTGAAAACACAGGACCCAGGGGCAGTTCTCGTCCCCACTCCGTTGACCCTTCCCCAGGGCCGCGCATTGAAGGAATTGAGTGAAGGTAGAAATGTGGATGTGGTGTGGTCCATGACTTCGGTAGAGCGGGAATCCCTGCTGCACCCCATCCGCATTCCCATTTACCGGGGGTTGATCGGCTGGCGCCTGTACCTCATTGACGCCAAACGTCAGCCTGACCTGCTCGCAGTCAACAGCATCGATGGATTAAAAAATTTCACCACCCTGCAGGGGCACGACTGGCCAGACACGATGATCCTCCAGGCCAATGGCTTTCCGGTAAACGGTATCGTGCATTATGAAAATATTTTCAAAATGCTGAAGGCAAATCGTGGGCAGCTTTTCCCTCGATCCATTATTGAGATCTGGGCAGAAGCCGAAACTCACGCCAGTGAAGGCATCGTGGTGGATAGCAAATTTATGTTGAAATACCCCACCGCGTTTTACTATTTCGTCAATAAAGAAAACCGGGAACTCGCGACGCTCATTGAGTCCGGTCTGCAAACGCTTTTACACAACGGAACCTTCGAGTCGTTTTTCTACAAGTATTACGGCGAGTTAATCCGGTCCGCAAAGGTCAGCGAGCGACAGGTGTTCGAATTACACAATCCCATTCTCCCGGCGAACACCCCCCTGGACAACAGCGCTCTCTGGCATCCATTGCAATAGAAACAAACTGACCAATTCGTCAGTTTTGTAAATACTTTTCCGCGCCCCGGGTTTATACTGCCCCCACACATTCCTCTGGAGACCGGCTGTGCATCCGCCATTTGAGACCACCCCCATTGATCGGGCGAAAGCGCATGTCAGCGAGTTGGGCCGGGATATCCTTGCGGTCACCACCACACTGTTTCGCATCATGATCCCGGCGCTGATTGTGATTCGCCTGCTGGAGGAAATTGGCGCGATTGAATGGCTCAGCTGGCTGCTCGCCCCGGCCATGAGCTGGGTGGGTCTCCCGGAGGCCGCCGGCATTGTGTGGGCCACCACGATGTTGACTAACCTGTACACCGGTATTCTGGTGTTTGTCACTTCCACGAATGAATCCTGGACGGTGGAACAAGTGACGGTGCTGGGGAGCATGATGCTGCTCGCGCACGGGCTTCCGATTGAAGCCCGCATCGCACAGAAAGCCGGTGTTCGCCTCCTGGCCACGTTAACACTGCGCATCGGCGGTGCGATGGTGTTTGCCTGGGGCTTGCACCTCGCTTACCAGGTCACCGGCACACAACAGACCCCCGCTGTGCTGCTCTGGCAACCGGACGCGGCGCAAAGCATCCGGCCCGACTGGGGCACCTGGGCCTGGCAGCAGATGAAGGCGTTGGTGGGTATCTTTGGCATTATCTGTGTTCTGCTGACCACGCTCCGGCTACTCCGCATTCTTCGTATCGAACAGGCCATCGCCTGGTGCCTGGCACCCTTTCTAAAAATCCTGGGCATCGGAAAGGAAGCCGTCACGATCACACTCATCGGCCTGACACTCGGACTGTCCTTTGGGGGCGGCTTACTGATCCGTGAGGCTCAGGCAGGGCATGTGGGCAAAGACGATGTCTTCTGTTCCATCGGCTTGCTGGCACTGTGCCACAGCATCATTGAAGACACGTTGCTGATCCTGTTGATGGGCGCTCACCTCTCCGGTGTTCTCTGGGGACGACTGGTGTTTTCATTGTTGATTATCTTCCTGTTGAGCCGGTTATTGAGGCGGCTGCCGAGCGCGTGGAAGTCCCGTTGGCTGTATACGCCTTAAGGACTGCCCCACAGCGTAATTGTGCCCCCGGTATCAAAGTTCCCCTGGACATTCTTTTCCTGAAAGAGCAGGCCCCCATCGGCAGGTCGGCCGGTTTCGTTCAGGTAAATGCCCTTCTGGCTGTATCCGTCACCGATGTAATGCATCCGCGTGGGCAGGCCAATCACCAGCGCTCCCTCGGCATCTACATCCACGGTGATTGCGCCTTCGGTATCGAGCGCCAGGGACACTTCATTCACAAAGTAATGCGTTTCTTTCCCACCGGAATGCGCTTTGGTCACGTAGTCATAGTGGTATCCCTGAGCACGCTTGCCATCACTCTCGTCCTCCGGCGTTGACGGGTCATCCACACTGCCACTGCCGTGGGCATTAATCCGTAGATGATGAAGCTCGATCGACAGCCCCGCCTGACCGGAGACCTCTGCCAACTCGGTTTCTTGAATTGGCATAAGCTCTGCCGCGACCGGCCCGGTCAATCCAATCATCACACAACACACCATTGATAGTGCACGCATCTCTCACCTCCTCGCTCAATCGTTCCTGAGATTAAATACCAAATGATCCAGCGTCACGCCGCGAATACGTGACTCGTTGGGCAACGAATGTGGCACGTGTGCACTGAACGTCAGCTCACCCTTGGGAAACGAGGGATCATAGTTCGGGTGAGTCACGTCCGGATGCCCGCCACCGGATTTGAGAATCAGGCCCTCGTCCTTGGTAAAGGGCTGAGGATCATGGTAGGCCAGTCGCAAGCCTTTTTCCGTAGCTTCAAACGTCGCCGATTTTGCGTGCAGGTTGGCCAGTCGGAAATTGCTGAGCACGATATCGCGCTCCGGATCAAACACACCATCCGGATTCTGGATCTCGAACAGCCATTGTTCGATGAGCAATTCATCAATTTTCAGATCCAGCAACAGGCCTTCCCGGGAGCCCGCGCCCCGGCTACCATCATCGAGATAAACACTCTCAATCTTGTACCCTTCCGGAATACCGGCAATGCCGACACTCCCGACAACAGACAGGTTGTCGATGGAAACTTGCCCAAAGTACGTATGCTCCGTGGACGGTGTGCCGCCGGCAACAATATTCGGGTTTCGGGTGTCCACCACCGAGGGATTCTCGTAGTAGGCATCGTATTGAAAGTCTACATTCTGCCAGGCCGCCTTTTCCGGCAAAGTCACCAACAACAGGCTGTGGCTCGGGAGTGCGGTGCCATTGACGGTCACCTCACCTTTGGAGACGGTATTCACTGACATATCCCGAACAATCGCTTCCGTCGTGAACGGGCTGTCTTTGGAGCCCATTGCATCGGCAGAAAATCGATAGTTCTTCCGCAACAGCGCGGAACCATCGCCCGCAATGGTATTCACGCTCCCGGCTTCCGCTTCGCCCGGGATTTCATTCCCGAGGTAGCGCACATTCTCCATCATAAAATTAAATTTCGCCTGGGCATTCACATCGCTCATCTGGGCATCGGACAAGGCTTCCAGCCCCCAGGCCGAAGCGCTCAGATTCAGCAGCGCAGGCATCAGAAGATAATTAACGTATTTCATTCGATTCCTCCTATCCGGATTCAGAACAACGGCTGATAACTTTGCCGGGGGTTGTCATCCCCTTGGCCCGTCAGTATCTGCCCCAGCGACGCCCCGATGTCCGTGTGGGCCTCCACATAGCCGTCGGTGGTATTGTTGGGATCGTTCAAGGGAATCACCAGATTCCAGCCGGGGAGATCCGGTCGACTTTCGGGTATGATGCCATCCAGGTGTTGCGACCACATGGCGCCGTTGACCGTTCCATCCCCATTCACAAACGAGCTGCCGCCGCCCTGCGTCATGGAAATATAGAAATTTTCAACGTTATGAAAATCCATGCTTTCCACATGGCTCAGGTTCACTTCCTTACCCCCCAGACTATAACCCAGCGAGGTGTTCCCGGTGAGGGACACGTTATTGGGCGTGTTACCACACCAGATGCCGTTACACTGGCGCACGCCCGGTTCAGGCGTTTGGGCATAGTTGCCGGTGCCATCCGGTTGCTCGCCAATGATGTTAACAAAGGTGTCTTTCGTACCACTGCCATAAATCTGGGACCGAATCAGCCCCCCGGTGCTTGCCAACACACTTTTTGCGGGAATGTAGCCGGAAATGGAGTCAATGGTAATCGGCGTGTGCCCCACGGCTTTGCCAAATCCGATGCGGAAGCCTCGGAACGTTTGCGTGCCATCTGGATGATTCTGTTTCTGAATTTCCAGGTAAGGGTCCTCGACATAGAAAGGCTCCTCGGCGGACTTGCCAAAACCAAAATTGCGCAAGGCAACATCGGGAACACCCTGACCATTTTCATCTTTGTAGATGGAGTTGTTTGCCCCGCCGTAATCCCCCAAGGTCAGCTCTTCCGCGTAGGCATGAAACTCCATATCGCCATTGATCTGCATGCGGTAGACCGTGGCGTCCACGTCTTCACTGGCTGAACGCACTTCGCGCCGGTCCCAACCAATACCGGCCTTTTTGGAAAAATCCACACCCACCAGGTGGTTCAGGGTGTACTGAATATCCGTTGAAGAAAACTGAATGGCCGACTGGCCACTGAAATGGCGTAATTGTTCATCCGCCAGAGGGGTGAGTTCTGCCTGGGTGGTGGCCCATGGCAACATGAGGACGGCACATAGCGAAGCACCGCGAATGCTGGTAACGGTCATACTGATTCCTTTCTCTGAGTTATTTTTGCGCGCGCTGGTACACGCTTATCGTTCTTTTACAATTAGGCTAACAAATGTACGCTGAGAGACAATTATGGTACTGACGCACCAAAGCGTCATTTGGGCCCTTGACAGGGTTATTGTTAAATGTGTCGGTTTAAGGGTGTGGACTGTGTCAGGTTTTTCGGGGAAAAGCAGGAAAGGCTGGAAAAATTATTTAAGGCACAGCTGTACCACTTTTATCAGTAATTGCCACCAGTGCGGTCTGGCTAACGTACTACGTATCCCTCTGGGTTTTGGCGACTGAGGGTCTATACTGATCAAAAGCCCTCACTGGTGACAGTTTTCTATGCTTATCGCCCCTCGGACGGTACAGACCCTCTTCTTACTGCTCTCATGCCTTGTGGCCGGCGTGCTTCTGCCCGGCAAATTAATGGCTGCGACCGAGTTAACGCTCACGCCGGAGGAAGCCGCCTGGATCAAACGACACCCCACGATCAAGGTGCTGGCACTGAAAGACTGGGCCCCGTTTGATTATCGGGCGGAAGATGGGTCGCACACCGGCATCACCGCCGAGATGGCCAAACTGGCCGCCCATCGCGCCGGCTTACAATTGATTCCCGTTTTTGACCACTGGTCCACCCTGCTGGCGAAGCTGCGGGCCGGGGAGTTGGACCTCGCACCTGACATTTACTATTCCGAAGACCGGGAAAGCTTTTTGCACTACACACGCCCCTATCTGGAGCTGCACGATGTCATTATCACGCGACAGGAAGTGAAGAACATCAGCAACTTCGAGGATCTCAAGGGCAAACGTGTGGCGGTGGAGTTGGGATATACCCTGTATGACGACTTGGCGCAGAACCATCCAAACGTTCAGTTGCATGTGGTGAACAACACCCTGGACGCCCTGAAGGCGGTGTCTATCGGCCGCGCGGATGCCTACATCGGTTCGCAGTTTGTCGCAAGTTACCTCATCGACAACAACTATATTCCCAACCTCAAAACCGTCGCTTTTTTTGGTGAGGAACCGCAGAAAATTTATATGGCGGCCAGAAAAGATCTCCCGCTGTTGGCAAGCATAATGGATAAAGCACTGGCCAGCATCACGCCGGAAGAAAAAAGCGAAATTCGATCGAGGTTCTTTCGTGAGCGAGCCCTCCCTGTGAATACCGTCGCTGGCAATGACGCCGTAAACTGGCCATTTTTCACTAAATTCGGCCTAGGCGTGCTACTACTGGCGACGCTCTTCATCGGAGTACAATGGGTGGTGAAGGCCGCGGCCGGACATGCGGATCGATCCATTTACCACAGAAAAAGCGTGCGCAGCCTGAGCCTGGGCATGATCGTGCTGTTTCTCATCGTTGTACTCATCGGCTCCTGGTATACCGTAAACTCCGCCGAGCAGCGCAACCGCGAAGATACCGGTAACCACCTCAAGACCGTACTGAACAATGTCCATCAAACATTACGCGTCTGGGCCAGTGATAAGTTTACCCGTGTGCGCCTTATCGCCAACAGCTCCACTATCCGGATCATGCTGGAAGATTTGCTGCAACTTCCCCCGGACCGGGAAAATCTGCTCGACAGTTGGCAACAGTCCGGCATGCGCGACTTACTCAAAATCGAAACCCAGAACCTGGACACCAACGGGTTTGCCATCATTTTACCGGATGGGTTGGTGGTTGCTGCCAGTGCGGACGATGTGGTCGGCGCGCGCAGTGCCATCACGGAACAAAAAGCAGCCCTCTTTAATCGGGTGCTTCAAGGGGATGTTGTGCTCGTGCCACCTTTGTACGCGCGAAGCCAGACTGACAGTGAAACCAGCACCACAGCCAATCCGGAACAACCGGTCATGTATGTTGCCGCACCGATCATGAACACCACCGGTGAAGTGCTGGCCGTACTTGCGTTTGAGCTGGACCCCGCGCGCAGTTTGAGCCGCTTCACGCATATGGGGCGCATTGGCGAGTCCGGCGAAACCTACGCGTTTGACAACAAAGGCCTGATGCTGAGTAACAGCCGATTTGAGATTCAGTTGAAATCACTTGCCTTGTTGAAAGACGACCAGAGCAGCAGCCTGAACATCCGGTTAACCGATCCTGGGCGGGATCTTACTTTACTGAAGAGCCCCCTGCCCGCCACTTCCACATCCTCCCCCCCCGCACTCACGCGAATGGCGCAGGAAGCAACGCGTGGCTCGAACAGTGTGGACGTCAGGGGCTATCGCGATTACCGGGGCGTTGAGGTGTTGGGCGCGTGGCTCTGGGATCACCAGCTGGGTCTGGGCCTAACCACCGAGATTGATGCAAACGAAGCCTTGCAATCATTTTATCTGACTCGAAATACCATTCTGGGCGTGCTGTTAATTACCGTATTAATGGCGCTTGGCCTCACGGGCTTTTCCATCTGGATTGGACACAGCGCCAATCGCTCCATATCAAAAGCGCGAGACGAGCTGGAATACCTGGTACTGGATCGCACCAAAGAACTGTCCTTCCAGAAGTTCGCCCTCGACCAACATGCGATTGTGAGCATAACGGATGCCAAAGGGGTCATCAACTATGTGAATGACCGGTTTTGCGCCGTGAGTGGCTACGCCAAAGCCGAACTGCTGGGACAAAATCACCGACTTGTGCGCACGGAGGAGACGCCCGACCATGTGTACCAGCACATGTGGTCCAAACTTCAGAAAGGCGATGTGTGGCACGGCGAACTGAAAAACAAAAAGAAAAACGGTGGCGCTTACTGGGTGTCGACCACCATTGTTCCGGAAAGGGACAAAATCGGGGCCCCATTCCGCTACATCGCCATCAGCACAGACATCACCAACCGGAAACGGGTGGAGACAGAGCTGCAAATCGCGCAGAAAATGGCCGAAGACGCCACCCAGGCGAAAAGCCACTTTCTGGCCAATATGAGCCACGAAATTCGCACCCCCATGAATGCAGTGATTGGCTTGTCCGAGTTATGCCTGAATACCACCGAGGTCACCCCCAAGCAGCGGGACTATCTGGAAAAGGTGCACTACTCCGCGAACTCGCTGCTGCGCATCATCAATGATATTCTCGACTTCTCGAAGATCGAAGCCGGCAAGCTCGACCTGGAATCGACCCCGTTTGAGCTGGAAGCGGTGTTAGACAGCCTCCGAACGCTGGCCACCATCAAAACGCAGGAAAAAGGTCTGGAACTTTTGTTTGACCGCGCCCTGGATGTGCCCGAGCATCTGGTTGGTGATCCGCTTCGGTTAGGGCAGATTCTACTGAATCTCACCAACAACGCCGTTAAGTTTACCGAGAAAGGGGAAATTGTCGTGGCAATTCGCCTGTTGGAAACCGATGTCCAACAGGTCACACTGGAGTTCAGTGTACGCGACTCCGGCATTGGCATGACCGAGAAACAACAGCGCGGCCTGTTCCAGTCCTTTTCCCAGGCGGACAGCTCCACGACGCGCCAGTACGGGGGAACGGGCCTGGGATTGGCCATCTCCCGGAATCTGGTGCATATGATGGGCGGAAAAATCCATGTGGACAGTGCCCCCGGCCAAGGCGCTGAATTTGTTTTTACCGCTCGCTTCAAAACCGAATCCGAAGAGCCCGACCGACCACTGATTCCGAGGGCTGACATTCGGGGTAAACGCGTGCTGCTGGTGGATGACAACGAGGCCTCCACCGAGATCCTCACCAGCTACCTCACCGCCTTCACTTTTGACGTCGTGGCTACCCGGGACAGCACCGACGCTCTGGAGCAACTGCTTGCGGCCCAGCCGCCCTTTGACCTCGTCATCACCGACTGGCGGATGCCCGTCATGAACGGCCTGGAGCTGGCTGAAGCCATCAAGGCACAAATGAACCCTGCCCCGCACGTGATGCTCATTTCCGCGTACAGCCGCGAAGACATGATGAACAAGCCGGGATCGGAACATCTCTCTGCCTTTCTGGCCAAACCCATCACGCCCTCCGATCTGCTGGACGCCATCATGGTGATGTACGGCAAGGATGTGAAGCCCAAACGGCGACGACGCAAATCCTTCAGTGATGAACTGGACACGCTCAAAGACATTCAAGGGGCACGCATACTCCTGGTCGAAGACAACGAAATAAATCAGCAGGTCGCGCAGGAGCTGCTGGAACGCGCCCGTCTCTATGTTGAGGTCGCCAGCAACGGAGAAGAAGCCATCCGCATGATCTGCACACAAGCGTATGACTGTGTATTGATGGATGTGCAGATGCCCATCATGGATGGCTATGAGGCCACCTCCCGTATCCGCCAGGACGAACGATTCACGGAACTACCCATCCTGGCCATGACCGCCAATGCCATGGTGTCCGACCGCGAAGCGGCGCTGGCGGCCGGAATGAACGACCATATTCCGAAACCCATCGACCCCAACCGCCTGTTCGAAACACTGAAGAAATGGATACCACCGGGGAATCGCGTTGCGCCACCGGAAGCGCAGAGCGCGCTCATTCCGGAAAGTACTGCGCCGGAAGAAAATGTGGCCCCCAAAGCAGTCGTCATCCCGGATATTGACGGTGTAGATACCGCCAAAGGGCTGCGTGCCGTCGGCGGTAAAGCGGCGGCCTACCGAAAAGTGCTGGAAAAAGTCGTCGCAAACCATGCGGATACCGTCACTGAGCTGCGGAGCGCGCTGAGTAACGATGATGTGACGACCGCCGTGCGCCTGGCACATACCCTGAAAGGCATCGCCGCAACGATTGGCGCTGACACACTGTCCGAAACCGCAAAAATTCTGGAGTCTCGCCTTCTCCACTCCCCAAATGAGCCCCACGAAACCCATTTGGAAACACTGCAAACACAGCTAACCAGCACCATCGAACACATTCGGGCTGCGCTTGACGCGTCGGCCCCAGCGCACCCGCAAACAGCGGTCCACAACAGCAACCCTCAGGCAGCAACCGGCGCCAGCCTGCCAGCACTTCTGCCGAAACTTCTTGAGCTGAAAACCATGCTGGAAGAATACAATTCCGAGGCAGAAGACCTGCTTACCGAGATCATTGCACAGGCAGAGCCCAGGGAACACGAGCGACTGCAAGCGCTCAGCGCCCCAATCAGCCAGTACGATTACGAAAGCGCGCTACACTTATTACAACCGGTGGTGGACGATGCACACGCGACCGGGTGAATCCAAAAACGGTGTGAGGGTGAACGGTGTCTGACGTACAGAAAAAAGTCATACTCGCGGTGGATGACACCCCCGAAAACCTGGATGTACTGAAAGGCATTCTGGTGCCGGACTACACCGTCAAAATGGCCACCTCAGGCAAGGTCGCATTAAAAATTGCGGAAAGCCAACATCCGGACCTGATCCTTCTCGACATCATGATGCCGGAAATGGACGGGTACGAGGTGTGCGAGCACCTCAAGGCCAATCCCGTCACGCGGGGTATTCCGGTCATTTTTGTCAGTGCGCTGTCGGAAGTGGGCGATGAATCCAAAGGGTTTGATGTGGGCGCGGTCGATTACATCACCAAACCGGTGTCGCCCCCCATCGTTAAACGTCGGGTGAAAAACCAGCTTTCTCTGGTACGCACCGAAGAGCTGGACGCGCTGGCACGCGCGGCGATACGCATGCTTGGGGAGGCCGGACACTTTAACGATACCGACACGGGTCGCCATATCTGGCGCATGGCCGCATTCTCACGCGCCATCGCAGAAACCCTGGGCTGGTCACCCAAACAGGCGGAAATGGTTGAACTGGCGGCCCCCATGCACGACACCGGCAAAATCGGTATTCCCGATTCCATCCTGAAAGCCGCACGACAGCTTGAATCCGACGAGTGGAAAATCATGCAGCAACACTGCCAGATCGGCCACGATATTCTCAGCATGTCGGACAACCCGGTACTCAAACTGGCCGCACAGGTCGCGCTCTGTCACCATGAACACTGGGACGGCTCCGGCTACCCCAAAGCGCTGAAAGGTGAAGCCATTCCTGAGGCCGCACGCATCGTCGCGCTGGCTGACGTCTTTGATGCCTTAACCATGAAACGTCCTTACAAAGAGGCCTGGCCCATCGAACAGGCCATTCAGGAGATTAAAACGCTTTCGGGCTCACAGTTTGACCCGAAAGTGGTCGATCACTTCCTTCAGATACAAGATCGTATTATCGCCATCAAGGCCCGGTGGGATCGGGAAGAAAAAGGTCAATGACCGATGCATATCCTGTTTCTCGATATCGATGGCGTTCTCAACTCCACGCCATTTCTTGCTCATCGAAAAGACGAGGCTTTCCGGCAGCAGCACTATCTCCGGTGGCTGAGTGAAGACAATCACAAACGACACAAAATGAACTGCGACCACTCCGTCGTCAAGCTCACGCTGCACTCCCTGGCCGCCGAGTTTACCAAAGTGCGGGATCATTGAACGCTTTCACACACTCGGGACACCCCTGAATGGCAGGTATGTCTGCATCCGTCAGTGCCTGGCCCAACCATCCAAACGGCATTGAAAGTGCTTGAGGGGCTTGAATGGTCGATTCAGGAAGCGGCTGAAATCCCACTTTGGAATAATAGGCTGGATCGCCATAAGTCACAGCAACGTCTATGCCGCGTTGCTGAAGGGCCTTCAGCCCAGTGCGGATCATTGCCTGCCCGACACCCAGACCTTGATGCAGTGTGCTTACAGCGACCGGCGAGAGCATAAACACCTGAATAGGTGCACGGAACCGAAGGCGGGTGAAGAAAATGGCGCCACACAGCGAATCATTGTCGCACGCACCAAAGCACAGAATCTCTTCATGATCGATGTTTGCCGCAAGCGTCGAGGCCAGCTGACCAATCAACTTGCCTTCGGGCTCCCCTTCAGCGTCGGAGAATACCGACGTAAACAGTGCCGCCAACTCGGTTTGTCTGGATGGGTCCAGTTGTTGGTAGATCATGTATTTCTCTTCAAAACACCGGCCGCGAAAACTTGTACGAGCTCAACACTCTCTAATCAATCCGTGAGAAAAAAGACGACATTGGTCACCACGCGGACATCTTTCTCGATTTTCTTGGTGTCACCGTAACTCTCACCCACATCCCGTATTTCAAAACCGCCTTGGCGTGCACTTCGAATACCACCCACATTCACGCCCGCATTGGTGGCAAATTCGTTGGCCGCCAGCCGTGCATTTTTGGTGGCTTCTTTGAGCATCTCAGGCTTAATCTCATTGAGCCGGGTAAAATGGTACGCCGGGGGCTGGTTTTCAACGTTCAGCCCCTGCGCAATCAGTTTGTTCAGTTTTGCGCGAACCTCAGCCACCTGCCGAACCTTCTGGGTTTGGACTTCAATCTCCCCCACCAGGTAATGTTTCTCTTCAATGAGTTCCTGATTATCATTACGGAATTCTTCCTTGAAGTAATTGATGACACCCGGCTTAATCTCTTCGTCGCTAAAACCGCTGCTTTTCAACAACGTGATGATCTTGGCCTGATCCACCTCCGATTTCTCGTACAACGCCGCAATCTCGGAGCGGCTTTTTCCATCCACCGTGTAATGAATCGACCAATACGCGGTATCCGCTTCCACGCGCCGCTCTGCAAGCCCCTTCACCTCCGCCGTGTTGAGCGCCACCTGCGATCGGTAGAGCGTCTGGCTGACAAAGTAGCCGGCCACGGCCATGCCAATCGCCAACAACAACGCTGCTCCTGTCAGACTTTCGCCAAGAGTTTCTTTTTTCATCACTGTCTCCTTGTTGGTTGGCTCATTTACCGGGCCTGCTGTAATCGAAGTAAAGCCGCTTTTCGCTTCGCACTCAATTCGTTTTCGTTCAGCAGAAAATGTCCCGCAAAGGGAGCAAAATGCTTCAGCGTTTTTTCGGACAGATACTCGCTGATGTCCAATGCTTTCAACGGGTGTTTCACGATCATGTATTCCACAATCGCCTTAATTTTCTCACCCTTTAACGCCTCTAAAATCTCCGCCGCATGGTGTGGTTTCATATACACCGACGTTTCAGCCACATAGTCAACAGGCAGCCCGGCAGTCACCCCCACCGATTGTTTGATGGTTAACTTGTTGGTAATTCTTGCCGCGATGGCAGGCTCGGTGTACTTGGGTGTGAGCGAGTGCAAAATGAAGTTCGGTATAAACTTCATCATTAACGACATCGACTCAAACAATTTATCGAGGCCTGCCTCATCCCGCTTAACGATGGCCTCAATGTAAACCCGAAGTTCGTGAAGCTGCGCTTCGGAGAGGGTATCAAGAAATGCCGGCGCAGGCTCATCGGTCAGCTCAACAATGTAGTCCAAGTCACTGGTTTCTTTATCCACGTTGCACCTTTACCCCAAAAAAGGTCGACCATCCCAAATTAAGCATGCTGAACCCCTAGAAAAACTCCAGCTCCCCGTTTTCGATCAGGTCATCCAATTCCTGCTGCATTTGCTCATAGCTTTCGGGAGACCAGTCCAGATTGAAAATGAGTTTCAGGTTGATTTGAATATCATCCAGCACACTGTCCCTGTCCATGATTCGGTAGCGGTAGCATAATTGGGGTTTTGCCGTACCAAAAGAAATGTAGCGATTATCGGGGTCAATAAAAAGGGGTACCTGGATTCGCAGGCTATCCGAGCTGGCCAGATTGGCATATCCGATATGTTCTCGCTTTATCGCGCCCCATATTTCGTTGGTCAACTCGGAGATCAGTGTTTGGATGTCCTGTTCGGGAGCATCCGAGGAAATGAGTCGCGTTTTACCGTTATCAATATAACTCACCACATCACCGCGTCGAATCTGTACCATCAAGTAACCTCGGCACCAACTGCTTTCCAGCGCGATCAGGCTGTTGTATTTCTCCATGATTTTATCCCGCACAAGATACGGAACATCAGAACGCACTTCCGCGCCATTGAACATGTTCGAAATACACGCCCTCGCAACTTCCTCCATACCGCTCACCAATTCCCTGGGATAAAATGCGTCAAACAGTTGCTGTTGCACGACCTTCTTCAGCGCTTCCAGATTGGAAAGACAGTAGGCCCCGGCGAACAACGATGCATACTGATGATCAATACCTTCCAGGTCACTGCGGTCATAGCGGCGCAAGAAAATGGGCAAATCCGGCCGACGCTGGTGTATGTGGGCGGCAACCTCCAGTGAATCAATGCCCTTTGCCACGGGCTCTTCAGAGATGAGCACAGCACCGAGATCGATATTGTGCGCCAACACCTGATCGAGCGTGTTAGGGCTGGCCCGTAATCCCACCAAGTTGATTTCCAGACAAAACACTTTCAATGGGCCCAGCGCCGCCTCGTTACCATCAATTACCAACACCTTGCTGATCAGCTGTGCATCATTGTCCATAATTATCTCTCTCATGGGATAACTGCTATTAATATGCGGCCAGATTGCAATGCGTCACTCAACTCTTGGCTGCCAACTGTTCAGCCCATCGGCAACTGCTTGTCACCCATCCGCCAGAATGCTTTCTGCTTTTCGTTCACAGTATAGAATAAACTCACCAATCCATTAACTCTTCACATCGTGCCGCCATCATCCGGGCACAACCGATCACAAGCCGCTATACTTCCCTTTAAGCCATATTGAGGAGTCTTAGTGCACTGCGTATGAAGACCATCCGAGTCTGGGACTTGCCCACACGCATTTTTCACTGGTGTTTTGCCCTTACGGTGCTGAGCCAGTTTATCACTGCCTCTCTGGGCGGCGAGGCGATGGTGTGGCATGTCCGTCTGGGCTATCTGGCGCTCACGCTCGTGCTTTTTCGCCTGATTTGGGGCGTGGTGGGCAGCACATCGGCCAGGTTTCGCACCTTTCTCTGTGCACCGAAAACCGTGTGGCAGTTTTTCCGCGCGCTGATGAAAAAAGAATCGCCGGCGACCTGGGGCCATAACCCGATGGGGGGTTATGCGGTCATGCTGATGCTCCTGCTGGTATTGCTTCAAGCGAGCCTCGGGCTGTTCAGCAACGACGACATTTTTATCGAAGGCCCGCTCTTCCCGCTGATCAGCAAAGCGTTAAGCGATATACTCACGGGTTGGCACGGTATGGTCGCCACCCTGGTTGCACTCATGATCGGCCTGCACCTGCTCGCGGTGCTGTATCACCAGTTCACCCTGAAAGAAAAAATCATTGACGCCATGATTACCGGCCGAAAAAGCGGCGACCATCCGCCAGAGCTGACCACCCAACCCCCGTGGAAAGCGCTCGTGGCCCTGTTGATCGCGGCCGCGCTCACGGCACTCATCGTATTCATTGGAGACTGGTTAGCGCCACCGATGGATGATGCGTCATTTTACGAATAATCCCACCTCGGAGGATGCTCATGAAATCGCCCCGCCTGATACTCAGCACGTTGATTGCAGCACTATTGATCGCCCCGCCCTTGACATTTGCCATGAAACCCGACAATGCGATTGTCGCGCGGAAGTCCGTCATGAAGGTGATTGGGCTGAACTTTGGTCCGATGGGGCAAATGGTGAAGGGAAAAATTCCCTTCGATAAAACCGTGTTCGCCGCCAATGCCCTTCGAGTCAAGCTGGTGGCAGACATGTCGATTGAACATTACTTTCCCAAGGGTAGCGAACAAGGGAAAGACACGACGGTAAAACCAGCGATATGGGCCGACTGGGAGACTTTCAAGGCCGGTTTGAAGGACTTACGCAATGAGTCCGCCAAGCTGGCTGACGTCGCGGCCACGGGAGATGAAGGCAGAATGCGCAGCCAGTTCCTGGACACGGCAAAAACCTGCAAAAGCTGTCATGATGACTTTCGGGAAAAGTAGCCAGGACAGCATCAATCACGGTGGAAACAGACAGCGCTCAGCGGGTCTGTTTCGCCACCTTATCCAGCCCTAAACCGACCTTGGCCAGACGCAGCCATTTCATCAGTCCCTTCTGAAGGAACAACACATCAATCAGCTGCTCAAACAAGCGGTATTTTTCCGGTGTATAGGGATACCAGTTCGGCTCGATATGTGCGTTTTGGGCGTCGATCATAATCGCTTTGCGGTTCACCCAGGCCAACAGGCCATCTTTGCCCTTTACCTTGCCAAAACCGCTCGATCCCGTGCCCCCGAACGGCAACCCCGGATGCCCTTCGGTAAGCATCACATTGTTGATGGATACCGCACCTACCTTCAGTTTTTCCGCGACGCGCCGGGCGCGTGTCAGATCTTTACTCCAGACGCTGGCGCTCAGGCCATAGGTCAGGCTATTGGCCATGGCAACCGCTTCTTCCTCGTGGGAAAATTTCTGTACAGCGATCACGGGCCCAAAGGTTTCTTCCTGCCAAAGCGTACAACTAGCGTCGGAAATCTCCACAATGGCGGGCAACAAAAACGGGCTACTAGGCTTCAGTCGTGTGCCGCCGCAGAGTACCGCCGCACCACTCGCGCGCGCCTGCTCAAGCTGGCGCTCTAAGATGGCCAGTTGAAACTCTGCCGTCATCTGTCCCATGTCCGACTCCCCGGCCTGGTCCTGGTTCACGACTAACGTTTCACAGGCGGCCTTCAACCGGGCAAGAAATTCGGGATAAATGGATTCATGCACCAGCAGCCGCTCCACTGACGTGCAGCTTTGCCCGGAGTTTGTCATGCCGCCCCACAGAACACCGGCCACAGTACGATCCAGGTTCACATCTTCGAAAACCAGCGCCGCATCTTTTCCACCCAACTCCAGCTCCAACGGAATGCCGTAGCGCGCGCACTGCCCCATGATTTTACGCCCGGTCGGGATACTGCCCGTAAAACACACCCGCTGAGGCTGACAGTCAATCAGCGCGGCACCGACCTGACCGTCGCCATAAAACACATCCACACTTTGCGCCAGCAATGGACTGGCGGCGAATAAACTCTCCAGTAATCCATTCAGCGGCGTCCACTCCGATGGTTTGTAGGCCACCGTATTGCCCGCCACAAACGCCGTCGCAATGGCGGTGACCCCGATATGAAACGGATAATTCCAAGGCGCGATAATCACCCCGACCCCCAAAGGCTGGTGCCAAATCTCGGCCTTTTTGCCCACTAACAGCAGGGGCACAGGCACACGTTCATTTTTCAGTAACCGGGGCGCATTCTTCTGCAGCCAGTGCAGGTAATCCAGTACACCCAGCACTTCAGACACCAGCGCATCCGTCGCGGTTTTACCGGTATCCTGCTGCACCCTTGTAACGATTTCCGATTTGCGCCGGGCAATGGCCTCAATCAGCGGAGTCAGTGCTTTGGCACGTTCCTTCACCGAGAGCGCGGCCAATGGCTGACTCTGTTGTTTTAATCGTTCAAATCGTGGCGCGATGTCCCGCTGCGGATGCGACTCCGAAACGACAGAAAAGGCAGTAGTCATGTTGGCTTCCTCATGGATTTCAATTCCAGTTTGCCGTGGGTTTGATCAGGCACGTTATCGGCATCACACTGTACTTCATAGGTCATGCCCTCATGCACGCCGGAGGGCTGGCCTGCCGCACCCAGGCCCGAATAGTACAAGCTGAATACCACCCCACGCAGACCGAGATCCAGCATGCGCAGCGGTGTTTGTATGGGAGCCGGGAAGGTCGGCCAGCGAGCGCTCAAACCCAGCAATCCTCGCAGTACGGGGTCCGGCATCCAGGACAGGCACCACAACAGGGTTTGCAGGTCTGTGCGATCCTGTTCAGGCGAGGCCTGTAACAACCCATCCACTTCGACCACACATCCGCTGGCTTCAAAGCGCGGCAGCCGTTGAGAGCCCGGACACAAAATGTTTCCCAGGCGAGTGAGTGTGCCCAGCGCACGGTCAGACAAATACACCGATGCCATCATACGTTTACCTCCTCCTGGCGGGCGTTCACCGGCAGTGGCATGCGGGCCTGGGTCGCGGCCGCTTTGTGGGCCAGTGCCATGATCGTCAGTGAGGGATTGATGCCGGGTGCCTGGGGAAACAGACTGGCATCCACCACCAGAACGTTAGGTGCCTGATGCAGCGCAAATTCGGGATTCACGACGCTCTTGCCGGGGTCGGTACCCAGGCTGGCGCCGCCCATCAAATGCAGGCCGATTTTGAGGTGGGAATGTTCGACTTCCCGCGCGCCTACCGCATCAAAAATCGCCTGGATGGCTGCTTGACCGGCACGCGCCCGCTTCCAGTCCTCAGGGCCCAATGGTTTATGAATCGACAGTCGCCCATTGGACTTCAGCGACAGCGTCCCGGGCGTCACATCCCGCACGGCCACCTCAATACACGCCAGCTCTCGATAGCGCTCCATACTCGCCTGGTGAGCCAGCCCGCCGCCGTGCTTCAACATCGCTACCGCGATGGGTCCGGCAAACACATTTTCCAGCTTGAATCCTTGCGCCCGAAAGCCGGGATCGTCAGATTTGACGGCCTGCAACGCTCCTTTGTGCGCATCCACTCGGGAACGCATATCCGCCAGCGACATAAATTGAGGGTGGCAGTAAAATCCCTGGCCCAAAGCAGGATGGGTGCGGGCGAAACCGGACCGCAACAGAATGTCATTGGTGCCCAGCGTCCCGGCCGCGACCACGACTTTGTCGGCCATAAATTGCCTGAGCTGCCCGTGCTGGCGGGCAACCACCACAACGTGCCCGCCTTGCGTGCCTGGCGGGCTGGCGTGCACGGTACGCACTTCACAGCCGGTCTCCACCTTCAGCCCAAACGCTTCTGCCTGAGGTAAAAAGGTGACAGGCATACTCTGTTTGGAATCGCGCTGGCAGCCGCCCAAACACTGAATACAGTCCTGCTCCGGCGTGCAGGCAGACTGGCCACGCCGCAACGGTGCCCATTGGAAGCCACATTGCTCAAATCCTTCCACATACAACGCCGCGTTACGATTCCAATGCTCGCGGGGGATCGATTGCAAACGGATGGCCTGCTCAACCGCGCTGTAATGCGCGTCCATCGCCCCCCGATCAAAAAAGTCCACGCCCGTCTGGGCGCGCCAATCCTGCCAGGCAATGTCGTCAAATCGGTCCAGCAGACATTGATTCACCACACTTCCGCCCCCCAACACCTTACCGCGCAAGAGCACCAGGCCGGCATCGTCAGTGAGATCCATGCCGCCATTCCAGAGGAGGCGGCTGTTGGCGTGCAGTTCATTTTTGGGATAGTCGCTGGATTGGTAGCGATCGCCGGCTTCCAGCATCAGGCAGCGCGCCCCTTGCCGTACAAGCTCATGGGCCATAACACTGCCGCCAGGCCCCGAACCAATGATGATGTAGTCGTACCAGTCTGTCATGATCGTTGTCCTTCAGAGGTTAGAGGAATTGCCAGCCTAGACCACGGTAGGTGGGTAAGGGCCCAACGAGCGCTCCGTTTTCAATGCAGAGTAATTCGTCAAATCGTTCGCACAGTTCACCCGCTTTGGCGTGACGAAACACGACAGCGTCCCCCAGGCGCAATTGAGCCACCCCGGCACCGACAAGTGGCGTTTGCACCTCCCCGGCGCCTTCCAGTGAATCTAACGCCAACCCATTGGGCCATACGGGTAGAGGTAACCGGCTGGCATGTGATGCTCCGGAGGCTACATAGCCGGCCCCGCCCGCGGTCACATGGCGTGCGTCCGACTGACGATCAACGCGACTCACAAATCCGGCCGCCGGCTGAAGTGCCAAGCCGCGATAACCATCAAACAGATGCGGTGCAAAGAAGCCGGAACCGACGGCAATTTCGGTAACTTCCCGGCACTGGGCGGTGAACGCGACAGAGCCGGTCCCGCCACCGTTCACCAGTTCAGGGGCCAACCCCGCTTGCTTCAGGGCGAGCACGCCCTGGGCGCGGAATCGTTTAACGTGGCGCTCACTTGCTTTTTTCAGCCAGGGCACCACCCAGGTGTGCACCGTGTCTCCCGGCAGTCGATCCGGCACTCCGGCAATCTGGGCTTCGTAGCCCATCACACCCTGAAAACGGAAACAGGCAGAGGCAGCCACCCTCTCTGCCAATGCCACTACCGCAGCCACAGTCCGCAATGGGGAGCGGTGCACGCCAAAGTGCAGGCCGGGCCAGGCCGATGACATATCGAGATCCAGACACACCGGTACAGTGATGCCGGCTGCTTTTGCGGCGCGTTCCAGCGGCGCAAGCTGAGCTTCGTGATCCACCATCAGGGAAATCTTCGCGCCCTGGGCAATCGCGTCACACACGTGCGCCAGATGCACGGGGTCGGTATTCGGGTAAGCAACCAGAATGGTCTGTTCCGGAAACTGCTGCGCCAGCAGGACAGCTTCTTTGGGGTGATAGGCCATTAAACCCGCGCACTGGGTTCCCAGTGCATCAATGAGCCAACGTAACAGTGCCGGGCACCGCACGGATTTGGTCACGACACGAATCGGTTTTCCTCGCGCCTGCGCTTGCAGTGCCTCCACATTGGCGCGCATGGCGGTACGATCCACCACCGCACCCGGTAAGCCCTGTTCACCGGCCAGTGTTGCCCACATCCGGTAGCGACTTGCGTTATCCTGTTTCATTCCACCTGCCTGTTCCCAAGCTGGCAGATAGGATTATCCCGCCAGCCGTGTTGCTAAATAACTTTTCACCATGAGCTTGAGTTCGCTCACCATCACCTCCGCCTGCGCATCTTCCATGGTCATCGCCAGACGAAGCACTGCGCCACAGGCCCGTGGCAGCATCACGCAGATCAGCCAGAGATGTTGTGGATCTACCTCCGGGAATCGCGCCTGCGCCGCCGCAGAAATATCCCGGGCGTTGTCATACAACTCACCCAGATCCAGTTCACGAAGCTCCGGCAGCGCTTCCACTCCCGCCCAGATTTCCTTATACCCGGGCTCGGAGCGATAAAACGCAAAATACACGTCGATCAACTGATCAAATCCCTGCTCCAAATCCAGCGTTTGAGCAAACGCCTTCATGTGACTGTCCAGCTTTTCGATGTGTCGTTCCGCAATGGCTTTGAGCACCGCCGCCTTATTCGGAAAGTAGCGATACAGCGATGCCAGTGAAATACCGGCCTCACGGGCGACTTCAGACGTTTTCAACGCATCAATCCCTTTCTCCGTGATCAGTTGCGCTGTCACGTTGAGGATCAGATCCACGCGTTCCCGGCTTCGCTCCTGTACCGGCCGCTTTCTCTGCTCGATGTCGGGCAGCCCACTGCCCGCTGGTGCCTGTTTAACCAACAGTGTACTCCTATTCACACAAACGTGACAACCTATCACGTTTAATTCTTGCTAACCTGATCACGTTTTAATCGAGCGAGCGGTATTAATTCGCTGCGTTCGGTACCGGTAGCGTTTCCATACGAAATCCACACGCCGCGTTCGTGCGCTGGATAATATCAACCATTTCGCCCGACTGGGTAAACTCATTGATCGCTGCATTCAGATCTTCCAGCAGATGCTCCTTGATCTTGCTGCGATGGGAGATGGCATAGTAGAGGGCATTGTATTGCAGGGGCGGTTCCACCATTTCCATCTGGCTCAGCATCTCTTCTTTATAGCTGTTATCCAGTCGGGAGGTCTGCACACTGAAAAAAATCACCGACGGATCACCCACGATAAAATCCACACGTTTGCCATGTAGAATCTGAGCATTCTGCAGGTCATCTTTCACTTCCAGGCTATGCACCAGTTTTTTATCCAGCAACGCATCAAATTCCGGCGTATTCTGATACCCCCGAACCACACCCACACGTGTGCCAACCAGTGCGCTCATCGCACCGGTGAACTCAAAATGATCGGTTTTTCGTTTCACCAGCGCGATCGGGCCACCGGGTATGGGATCAGACAATGCCAGATGCTCTGCACGAAAGGTGCCCGGGTATATATCCGAGGGCGCTTCCGGTTCGATAAAGTATTCGGGAAACAGAATGTCAGAAGCGCCGGATTCGGCCTCCATCACGGCACGCAACCAGGGACGAAAGTGCACTTTGATGCGATAGCCTCGACTGGCCAACAGTGCGACCGTAGCCTGCATCACCCACCCCTGTTTACAGAGTGATGCCCCGATATAGGGTGCCCACTCCAAGGTAGACAACGTCACCGGCTTGGACCCGTCAGCGTTGTATTGATACACGCCTTCCGCCAGCTGCGTCCCCAGGATTACCCTGTCTTCACCGCCCTGGCGGTAGGTCACAGACAACTCAGATGCCACAACCTGTCCAAACGGCGCGAAAAATCCGGCGATCAGCGTCAACCTAAGCAGCAAGGCCAGTCTCACCATGAATACACAACCCTCTATGACTGCCCTCCTGGCACAATCATCCTTCTTGCTTAGCTTTCAGTATAGACGATACGGCCCCGCTCGGGAGCCTGCAATTATAGATTTCCCAATTCTGTGGAAATAGGCCACAATGAGTAGAGTGATCAATCATTGTGCAACCACCTCTGGGGATAAACGTGCTTACCTCCCCTGTCAATGCAGGCACACGAGGTTTCTCGGGTAATCTACATGTGGAACCCACTGCCCATAAGGAAACGGGGAGCAAAACGGCATGATCGGCTATATTACGCTTGGTTCAAACAGTGTGCAGGAAACGGCAAAGTTCTATGATGCACTTTTCCAGGAAATGGGCATTCAGCGGGTGTATGATCAAACGGAGTTTGTCGCCTGGGGAGCGAACCTGGATGCACCACTGTTCTGTATCACCACCCCGTACAACAAAGCGCCTGCCACGGCAGGCAATGGCGTTATGATCGCGGTGCAGGTGGCAGATACCGCCACCGTGGATCGCATTCACGCCAAAGCGCTGCAACTAGGGGCTGTAGACGAAGGTGCGCCCGGCGGGCGTTATGGCAGCTACTACTGTGGTTACTTTCGTGATCCGGACGGCAATAAACTGAATTTTTATTGTCGGCAAACGATCACCCCGCCTTGAGGCGTGACCATGGCCCAGGATACCGCTGCGCAGGTGGAAACATTGCTGAGAGAGATCGCGCACGACTATCGCGTGACTGCAACAGACACCGGCATTACCAAGCCCAGCGCAGCCGTGATGGCTGCGATCCGCAACACCCCGCGGCACCGCTTCATGAGCCAGGCACTCCGCTCCCTGGCGTATACCAATACGCCACTGGGAATCGGATGTGGCCAAACCATCTCCCAACCCTATATTGTGGCGATCATGACCGATTTGCTGCACCCCACCGCTGACGATCGCATTCTGGAAGTGGGCACTGGCTCGGGCTATCAAAGTGCCATTCTGTCCCATATCGTTAAAGACGTGTATACCGTCGAAATACTCCCCGAGCTCGCCCGGGCGGCCACCGAACTTTTTCACACCCTTGCACTCGACAATATCCACGCCCGCACCAGCGATGGCTATGATGGCTGGGCAGACCAGGCACCGTTCGATGGCATCATGCTCACAGCAGCCACTCCGCAGATCCCACCCCCATTACTGAATCAGCTGAAACCCGGTGGCAGAATGGTACTGCCAACAGAAGATCCCGTGGGCAACCAAACCCTCACCGTGATTACACGGTACACGGATGGGCGGATGCAACGACAGGATCTGCTCGGTGTGCGATTTGTGCCATTGACGGGAAAGGTCAGTAGCCAACCGGGGCCTGACCAAACACCGTAGGCGTTTATTTGAGCGCGCGTTTCAACACGAAATGAGCTACTCTATGTAGCCTAAACCAGCCAGACGCACTTTTCATGACCACCCTGAAATCCCTCTCCCCTCAGCACTGGGTCCTGCTGATCACACTCTACTTCCTCCAGGGCTTCCCCTCTGGCCTACTGGTTCACGCCATGCCCCCGCTGCTGCGGTCATCGGGCGTTTCGCTGGAGCTGATCGGGTTCATGAAACTACTGGCGCTGCCGTGGATTTTCCGTTTTCTTTGGGCCCCGTTTGTGGACCGTTATTACATCACCTCCTTGGGCGCGCACCGCAGCTGGATTCTCCTCATGCAATCTCTGGTGGTGGTATGTGTTCTGGGCTTGATGCTCGCTGATCTAAGCCGTTTGAGCACACTCGATCTGGCGATCATTTTCAGTGTCATTTTTCTGATTAATCTGTTCTGTGCGACGCAGGATATCGCCACCGATGCGCTGGCTGTGAAACTGCTGCCGACGCACCTGCGAGGGCTGGGCAACAGCGTGCAGGTCTCCGGCTATAAGATTGGGCTGCTGTTTGGTGGCAATGCCATCCTGTGGGGCCTGAACTGGGTGGGCTGGCACACCACACTCATGCTCATGGCGCTGACGATACTCGTTTGCCTGTGGCCCGCACTGCGTTTCAATGAAAATCGAATGTTTCCCCCGGAGGCCACGCCCCCCGAAGACGCCGCGCAACCGGCCAATTCCGAAACACAGTCTTTCCGCTGGCTATGGCAACAGTTCACCTCCTATGCCCGTGGACCGGGCATTGCCTTTTGGCTGTTTACCCTGGGTGTCTACAAAATCGGGGATTCACTGGGATCCGCAATGATCAAACCGTTGCTCGTGGATATGGGGGTCAGCCTGTCAGACATTGCCAACCTGACTCTCACCGGCAGCCTGGCTGGCATAGCCGCTGCTGTTCTGGGCGGCACCATTTACTACCGGTTTGGCCCGAAATTCTGCCTGCTATTGTTTGGTGTATTGCAGGGCGTTGCGTTGGGCGCTTACACCCTTGTTTCACCAGAAACGCCCTTTTCGCTGCTGGCGTTGCTGGCAGTGTTTGAACAAAGCGCAGATGGCATGGCCACCGTCGCCCTGTTTGCTTTGATGATGGAGCACTGTCGAAAAGACCACGAAGGCACCGACTATTCCCTGCAAGCCTGCATGCAGGTCGCTGTCGCAGGCGTGGGCGGCGTGATGGCCGGTCTGATCGCCAAACAATTTGGCTACACCACCCTGTTCACCAGTGCCATGATCGTTACCTGGATCTGTCTGTTGCCCGTGATTCTTTTGTTCCGACGTGATCGATTCGCCGTGCAGGCCGAAAAACACTTTCACTGATGAGCATCACCCATCTCTGCGGGTGACAAGCGCCTAGACACCCACTATGGCCAGAGCCGTCACCAATGTCAGTACCAGCAAAATGCCCAGCCCTGCAGCAAACAGCCGCATCCTCAACGGAACATAGTTCGACCCAATATGCACCCACATGTGAGCCAATCGGCTGACCACATACAACCAGGCGAGCACCACGCCCCAGATCGTCACCTGTTGAGTGACATACAGCGTCAACGCGAGCACATAAAACAACATCGGCGTTTCAAACTGATTGCGGATATTGTTATTCACTTTCTGCACATAATCCGGCCAGGCATCTGCACAAAGCGCAGACCGATCCCGGTCAACTTCACGCCGTTTATAGGCTTTTATTTTTGCACGCACCAGCGGGACATAAAGCAACAGGCTCAACAGCACCTGCACCAACACCGGCCAAAATATTAACTTCTGATCCATTGCACTTTCCTTTTCTTTGCATTTGCCAGACAATATGGACACCGTCAATATTAGAGATAAAATATGGACAATGTCAATATCGAGTCAGGGTACCACCATGGCGATTTGAAAACGGCACTCATCCACGCCGGGCTCAGACTGTTGGATGAGGAAGGCGTGGAGGCTGTCGGCATACGCCGCCTGGCGCGGGAGATCGGTGTGGCCCACTCGGCACCTGCCAATCACTTTCCCACGCGCAAAGCGTTACTTACCGCGCTGGCGATTGCCTGCTTCGCTCCCTTGGCGACAGAAATTGAAACCATGAGCCGACAGGCGGTGGCTGGCGAAGACAAGGTCATCCGCATCGCACAGTGGGTGATTCAATACGGGCTCACCTATCCTCACCGTTATCGTTTAATGTTTCGGTGGGATCACATCCAGGCAGACGACAAAAACCTCACACAGGTGGTGAACCAAGCCTATGCGGCGCTCCTGGCGGCGCTGAAGGAAATCCCGTTGAAACCCGCAATCAGCCTGGAGTCTGCGGCGATATCGCTCTGGTCATTGGTCCACGGCTACACGGTGATGCGGATCGAGGGTACCCTGATTCCGGGTAAGGACGAAGTCACGGGTAAGCCCCGCGCTGAAGCCATCGTGGAACACTGGCTGGCGGGCACGATTGGTCCCTGACCAGCCTCCGGGATTCCAGCTCCCATCAAATCACCTGGACGTTTGCCCTCAGCCGCTCAGTCAGGAACGTGACTAACCGCTCAAATGCTTGACGCGTCGGATGGTTCTCCTCATCCACATAAGCAATGGTATAGGCCGCATGATCATAGGGTTTGATACCATGGGGATTACCGATGGAGCTGTCAATATCAATACGGATGAAGTGCTCTCCCAGCAGCGATTCGAGCATTGTAAAGCGATCCGGCGGGCACATCGTATCCTTGGTAAACCGCACGCCCAAAACGTCGATACCGTCCCTTTTTGCGCGCTCCACTGCCGCAGACACATGTGCTTCCGGTAACCCCATCGACGCGCGCCCCGGCATAAAACTGAAGCCTGTGGCATGCCCCGGTTGCGCCATCACCGGCGCGATCACATGCTCATCGACCATCAGCGACAGAACAAAACCGCCGGTGAAGCACATGCCAATGGCACCGATCTTCGCCCCCCCATTGTCTTCTCGAATGCGGCCACACAATGCCCGCAACCAATCGCTGATCAGGCTGGGTTTGTGCGACGCCAACATGTGAAATTCTTTACTGATACAGCAACGCAGAATGTTTTTCATGGGCTCAAAAGCGCTGTCCGGCTTGCCAAACATCAGTGGCAGATACACGGTAAAGCCGCGCGCATTGAGGCGCTTTGCAAATTCAATCGTGTGCCGGGTCATGCCCGGTAGCTCGAGCATCAATAAGACGGAAGGTTGATCTGTTGCACCCAGTCGAAATACCGTTTTTTCAATTCCTGCGTGTTGAAAGGAAAATTCGGTGAAGCCATGGGCGACCATGCGCTGCGTGTCTTTCATAGTACATTCCCTGTAACCACGTTTTCAACAGATGACCGCTCTGCCAAGAGCGGTCATCGAGAGGTCAGAGCATACCATACATGCACATACGTACCACATCAATTTCAACGCGCCGTCAGCCAATGATCAACCTCAGGTACCGAAATGAGGGGAATGCACTTTTTTGGGTAAGGAAAACCGATAAGGAGAAAGGGCCAGCACGTTGACGTGGTCACACTGGGGACAATGCAACGGCACTCGCCCCATCCGGAGAATTTTTTCTTCATCCATCAATATGGGAAGCGGCACCCAGACGCTGCACTGCACACATTGAATTTCAACTGCTCTTTTCATCCGTTTTCACGACCTGCCAAAAGATACCAGCATTAACTGACACTCAAGTATAGGACTTTATACTGTCTTATTTGTACTCTTTCACTGCAAAAAATCACAGTAAATTTGTAATCAAAGCCTGTTTATCACGAATTCAATATTGGCAATCTGCCTCAAGATTCATACACTGAAGTAAAAAGACATGTCAGCGTGTAAGCCAAGTTTTATCCAAACACGGTAAGAGAAAAACGATGAGCACACTACCAAGCGGTACAACCTACTGTGATGATTGCCCCGCCGAACCCGCGCTGCATCAGGCACGTTCTGTTGCCCATGATGCCCTGAGCCAGCTGGGAAAAACGGGCCAGATCTTGCAGTTTTTCGAGACGACCTATCAGTGCAACAGCTACCAGGAACTGGCAACCGCCATTTTTGAAACCATGGCCGGCTTCGGGCTGCGCGTGTCCGTGCAGATCCGAGACCACCGGGAAGATGTCAGCTTTTCAGACCGAGGCACGGTGCCGGATTTGGATGAAAAAATTCTGACCCACCTTCACCTCGTCCCGGATCGGGTCATTTCTTTTGATAAACGCACGGTTATTAATTTCGGGCACATCTCGCTGCTGGTCAAAAACATGCCAAATGCGCCTGAGCTGACCACTGAAATCAAGGATAACCTCGTGCGGATGCTTCATGGCGCAGAACAGCGGATCAAGTTTCTCATTAACCAGCACGAACTGCAGGCGCAACATGACCTCGCTGTTGAAAAAACATTGCAGATGACACAGAAGCTGTTAGCGAAAGTTAACACCGCCTTTGAAGCCCACCGGCAGGAGACCAACGGCATCGTTTCTCACCTGGTCGCAAGTCTGGATGACAACCTGGGTAAACTGGGGCTTGAAGAAGATCAGGAACACTACTTCCACCAACTTATTGAAGGGACGTCGGAGAAGCTCTATCACCTGCATGAAAACGGTCTGGAATTGAGTGAAAGCTTTAACCAACTGGTGAAGCAGATTCGCGAATGCTTATAAGCTGCCCACGGCCCTCAGAATGCTTAAGCCGATACGGTTAGGTATATCTCTGCACCAGCTCGCCCAACCAGGCTGCCAGCTCGGCAATGCCTTGATTTTTATCGAACAGGCTCACCAGATCGTGACGAATTCCCTGAATCACAGGATCAGACAGGTGGCCCGTCAACATCGCCACAGGAATGGATTCAAACTGCCTGAGCGACTTGATCGTCTCGACGAAAGCCGCACCGTTCACAGGCGACATGTTATTGTCGGTGATGATTAAGGCGGGCGCTGCGTTTACCTGAAGCCAGCCAATGGCAGCGCCCCCATCCGTGAGATATTCAAAGGTGACTTTACTCCGGTCAACAGCGGCTTTTGCGATCGCAATTTCAAAAAGCGCCCGGTCATCTTCGCTGTCTTCAAGAACCAATACTGTATGCATAGACTTTCCGAGCGGTCTCACGACTTAAATTACTCGCTACAGTATAAATGAAAGCAGCGAGGTACGCCCAGTCTACTTTCGTCGGTCAGACCCTCACCGTCGCAGACGCCTGACTGAGTGTCGCAAAAAATTTCTGATTTTCCTTCGACTTGAAATACCATCCGTCAGAGCCCTGCTCCATATTGTTCTTCAAGGCAAACGGCGTTCGAAAAGGTGCGTGTGGTGCCGTGCCTTCAATGTATTGCTTGCGATTCACCTTTTCCACGACCGTGGTGGGGAACTCATGGTTATTCAACACTTCACCATGAAAACCGGTAATGGTTGAGCCTTCGAATCCCATATGCCTCAGCGCACCCGCAAACTTGGTAATGAGCGAATTGGTGCGTTGCAGCGCCAGCAATTTTGTTGCCGGGGGCTCTGCCTTGGGGTTAATGCGCTTACGCAGCATATAGCAACGGCCGATGCCCTGCTCCGCTGACCAGCAGAATTGCAAATGTATGTTCATATTGGGCCGGAAAGTGCCACGAGGAAAGTGACTGGCAAACTCAAAGGCCAGTTCGTCATAACTCCAGGTCGTCCAGCTTTCGTCACTGTCATCCGGGCCACTGTTCCAACACACGTGGCCGGTGCTGGTGGCATAGCCATGCCCGACAATTTTCACAACATCCCCCTGCCGGATCGACCGCCAGGATACGCCCTCTGAACTGAGCCTGCCATCTTCCGGAGACAGGTATTTCCAGCCATGGGAGTTCGATCCCATCGAAAATTTAAAAGATCGGTCATACACCGGAATCCATACAAACGTCGCCATTGAGTACTCTCCTATAGAATTTTTAAGCTTCTAAGCTCCAGAAGCGGCATCAGCGCACAATCTCCCTCACTTTTCGTTACAACTTTTAACACAACGTCACAATTTTGTTGGCGGGGGAGACTCACTGATTTCACTCAAGTTTTGAGCAGCGCAGGATGACCAGCCCCCATGCGACTTGATTTTGCTCAAAGTCGAACCAAATCACTCATGATACGAAGCTAGATCCCGGTACCTTTGGAGCAGTATAAGAATGAAGAAAAATTTCCCTGTTTCAGGAAAAGAAAAGGCCTTTTCAGAAGCGCTGAACATCCTTTCGACGACAGACCTGAAAGGAACAACGACGTACGTGAATGAAGACTTTTGTGATGTCGCTGAATTTCCGCCCGACGAATTGTTAAAGAAAAATCACAACGTGGTTCGTCACCCGGACATGCCTCCTGCGGCCTTCCATAACCTTTGGGAAACCCTGAAACAAGGTAAGCCCTGGATGGGCATTGTTAAAAATCGCACCAAAAATGGCGACCACTACTGGGTGGATGCCTATGTGTCACCCATTAAAGAAAACAACAGCACCGTGGAGTATCAATCTGTCCGGTTTGTGGCTGACCGGGACGCCATTGCGCGGGCCGAAGCGCTTTATGCGCAGCTCCAGGCAGGAAAAACACCACCGCCCTTGAAACGTGCCAGCCTACCCCTTCGATTCAAGCTGCTGTTGATCAGCGCAGGCTGCTTTCTTCCTTCTGTTGCCGTCGCGTATTGGTCGCAGAGCCAGCTGCTGGCACCGGCAGCAACGGCGGTTTCGCTGCTGGCAGCGGGCGGGCTGTTCACCTGGGCATTGAGACACTTTCATTCGCTCACGCACAAGTCAAAAACCGTGTTCGACAATGCCATCATGCGCTATCTCTATTCCGGCCGGAACGATGAGGTAGGCCAACTGGAGCTGGCACTCAAGATGCGGCATTCAGAACTGCGCAGCGTCGTCGGCAGGGTGAAAGATTCCAGCATCCAGATAGACAAACTGAGCGCACAGAGCGCTGACCTGATTCAAAAAGCCAGCCAGGGTGCTCATGCCCAGCATGCAGAGATTCATCAGCTGGCAACAGCGATCGAAGAGATGACCGCCTCCTTCAACGAAGTGGCGGAGAACTGTAATCAATCGTCCCAAAGAGCGGAGCAGGCCCTGGAAGAGGTGTCGCGAGGAAAAGTGACCACCGAACGTGCCGTCGATGCGAACGGCCGGATGTCGGATGAACTTAACAAATCAGCTGCCCTGATCAATCAATTGGCCGATCACAGCGAGCAAATTGGCTCGGTGCTCGATGTCATTAAATCGATTGCAGAACAAACCAACCTGCTCGCACTCAACGCAGCAATCGAGGCGGCTCGCGCCGGCGAACAGGGACGGGGTTTCGCCGTCGTGGCAGATGAAGTCAGAAGCCTGGCACAACGTACTCAGGCCTCAACAGAAGAAATTGAAGCCATGATCACGAAACTTCAGTCGGGCTCTCGCCTTGCCGTCACCCAGGTGGAAAAAAGCCTTTCGCTGTCTACAGAATCTGCCGAACAAATTGCTCAGGCCGGCCAGACATTGGATGTGATCGCGGACTCCATGCACACGATTACCGATAACAGCCTGCAAATTGCCAGCGCGACCGAAGAACAGAGCAGCGTGGCCGAAGAGATCAATAGGAATATCAATCGCATCAGTGAAGAGGCCAGCCGAACACTCCAGTTAACTCAGGACGCCCAGACCTCGGGTATGGCCATGCTGTCTCAAACTCAACGCCAACGGGCTCTGGTACAGGAATTTTTGAGATGACATCCTGATGGATTACTGCAACGGAAAACTTCCCCGCGCCTGCACAGCCTGACAGTGGTTCTGCTGGCAGGTACACGCCTGAATCTCAGTGAAGCCGCAGACCGAACTGCGCCCCTGCGCTTCACATTCCCGGCGCACTTTCTCCGGGTCAACTTCCGCGTTTTTGTTCACGCACTTGGGGAAGTAACCGCAACAGTTACCCACATTTTTGACCACACAGTCGGCGTCCACCTGACACTCGGTTGCCGGCTGTGCACCCCGCGACTCGCTGGACGGAATGACAGCCTGAAGGTCGGGCACGTCCTGCTGAATCGCCGGTGGAGGGTTAACCGTGGCACCGCCCTGCTCACCGCAGGCCACCGATATGTTTAGGAGCAGAATACAGGCCAACAAGCCTAAGACGGTTCGCTTTGCTTTAAACACGTTACTCTCCTCCCGGCGCATTGGCATCGTTTCCCGCGGCCAACGCTGTGGCCTGGCTTTCAATGGCTTTCAATTGACGCTCCCAAGCGATGAATACGTCCTCTGACACCTCAGCACCCCCTGTTTCTTTGAGCGCATCCAGCATCGCACGCAGAAATGCCCCGTACATGGCGCTCTGAACCCCATACTCCTGATGCTCCCGCACATCACTGGCGAGATTTCGTCGTTGCGTTTCCGGCTGGGTCACCCCATCCATCACCGAGAGCAGAATTGCATTGAACATTTTCCCCTTCCCGCTGGCGTCCGGACTTTCCCAGAGGGCGGCACCCTCCGGGCACCGTTCCGCAAAAATCGCATAGGTGCGGGTTAACCACCGCTCGCCCATCTCGGCATCCAACGATTGAAAAGTGGAAAGAATCAACTCCTGATCTGCCGACATGCGTATTGCGCTCCTGTTTGCTGCGTTCGTCGTGTGATTCGTGCCATTGTACACGACAATCCCGAAAGAGCGGCATTCCAACCCGCCCAGGAAACAGAAAAGCAGCGGCTTCCGCTTGTTTGAGTATTGCGTCATCCAGTACACTCCCCCCTTCTGTGCACGGGGCATTGAATTCACCCCCCACATTCACCCAGCAAAGAAAAGATGTGATCATGAGTAAAACACGCGTTCTTACCGGCATTACCACCACCGGCACGCCTCATTTGGGCAATTATGCCGGCGCTATCCGCCCGGCCATTCAAGCCAGCCGAAACGAGAATACCGAGTCTTTTTTGTTCCTCGCTGACTACCACGCGCTGATCAAATGTCACGACCCAGATACCGTGCGTGCGTCCGCCCGCTCTGTGGCCGCCACCTGGCTCGCTTCAGGGTTGACCCCAGACCAGGTAACGTTTTACCGCCAGTCCGACATTCCTGAGATTACCGAACTCACCTGGATTCTTACGACCATCACCGCCAAGGGGTTAATGAACCGCGCACATGCATACAAAGCAGCCGTGCAGGAAAACGTAGAACAAAATTCAGCCGATCCGGACAAAGGCGTCGAAATGGGCCTGTTCAGTTACCCGGTGTTGATGACGGCCGATATTCTAATGTTCAACGGACAAAAAATTCCGGTGGGCAAAGACCAGATACAACACATCGAAATGGCGCGCGATGTGGCCCAGCGCTTCAACTACCTGTACGGTGAGACCTTTTCGTTGCCGGAAGCTGTGGTGGATGAAAGCGCCATGATTATCCCGGGGCTGGATGGCCGCAAAATGTCAAAGAGCTACGGCAACACCATCCCGTTGTTTGAGACGGAAAATAAATTCCGGAAACTGATCAACAAAATCGTCACCAACTCACTGGAACCGGGTGAACCCAAAGATCCCGAAGGGTGTTCGCTGTTTGCCATCTACTCTGCCTTTGCCGGCACAGCTGAACAGGCGGCCATGCGGCAGCGCTATGCCGACGGCATTGGTTGGGGCGAAATGAAGAAATTCCTGTTCGAGTATTTGAATGAGGAGTTGAAAGACAAACGCGACGAATATGCCCGCCTGATGGAAGACCCGGCAGAACTGGACCGAATTCTGAACGCTGGCGCAGAGAAAGCGCGTGCCATTGCCACACCTTTCCTGGCCAGCATTCGTTCACGCGTGGGTATCGGGCCCATGGCACAGTAATGCAGGATACGTGCGATGGCCGCGCTAGCGTATCACACCGCGCAACACCGCCAGCCATCGCCACAACTGCAATACCTGTATCAGTGCTGCAGCAAAATAGGTCAGGGCAGCGGCCGTCAGGATCGTTCTGATCCTGGATTGATACACCTCTGGTACATATTGCCCTTTCACCAGAATCGGGAGCGCTTTATTAAAGCTGGCATCCCATTCCATCGGCAGAACAATGAGCTGCATACAGGCACCCACCAGCATGGTGAGCACGCCCATTACGGCAGTCAGTAAAGCCGCATGGGGAACGTGAAACACCGCCAAAACAATCGGGGCGAGCATAATGACTGCCGTACCCAGCCGTTGCACCTGCACGGTCAATGGTGCCCAGGCCTCGCGTAGCCGCGTAATTTTATCGTTACGCGCATACTGAAGCGCATGCCCCACTTCATGCGCGGCCACAGCGATGGCGGTTAACGATTTTCCCGCATACACCGCCGGGCTGAGCCGAACTTTCTTTTCCGCAGGGTCATAATGATCCGACCACGGTTCCGTCTGCTCGACACTCACACCCACGAGTTGATATTTATCGATGAGATGACGCGCCAGTTCGCCGCCGGTACCCGGCGCCCCTTCGAGGGTTGCGCTGTACTTTTTCAGCACATACTTTACCCACAGGCTGGGGCCGGCGATGCACGCGATCAGAAGGAGGAAGACGACGAGACCCAATATGAAAACTCCAGTTGATTTACATTCCCACTCAAAAGCTATCTACACTCCACCGAGATCGCACAGACTTCAGTCTATCGCTTCCCGACACTCGTAGATGATGGTCCAAGGGCTGTACAAAGAGAGGGGTGGCCAAGGCGACACCGAGGCAATCGCGTTAAAAAAAGACAATTCCACAGTCACCGAATCCCACTGCTGATTCGCACAATTATACACCACATTCATAGGCGGGCTGTATTCGATCATTCCGTTGATGCCCAAATGGTGCCACTGTTCCCGCTCTACGGTCTCATCCATTTCCGGACCATTAACAAATGTCATGGTGCTGCAAGCGCTCAGCGCCAACGACAAGGACAACGACAAACCGATTGCAGACAATGCGTTAGAAAGCTTCATGGGTTTTACCTCCACACCAAACGCGCGCGGTACGAGGAATATAAATGCCCAGCGTAGCAACAGCCCAAAGCACATCAGGTATTGTTGCCACCGACTGCATCTGTGCAACTTCACTCCCCCTGCAAACCTCTCGCACATTGACTGAGTGTGTACCCTCCAAGCCCCACCACCAGTAGTCATAGCGTTGCTGATAATCTGGTGGCGTGCGGGTTTTCTCCAGCGCATCGGTTCGAACTGTGACAGATGAGCACCCGGCGAAACAGGCAAATATCAGCATAAATCCCAAAACTCTCATTCACTTCCCCTTTTTGTGGGTAGTTGAAAAACAAACGCAGCCCCACCCAATGGGGAACGGGTGGCAACAATCTCACCACCATAGCTGGTCACAATGTCATGCACCACAGACAAACCAATTCCCTGCCCCGCGTCTCGACGATCCAGACGCTCACCACGATGAAAAACCTTCTCCGCCTGTGTCTCGGTAAAGCCCGGACCGTCATCCTCAACCCGGCCCTGTAGAAGCGCGCCAGACTGTGTTACCGAGATACGAATGCAGCCAGACGCATATCGAAATGCGTTATCCAACAAATTGCCAAAAACTTCCATCAAGTCATTCTCATCTCCAAAAAACGTCAGTTCCCTGGCGACCGACCGTTCAACACGGATGTCTTTATCCGAGTAGGCATGCTGCACAACGGGGAGCAGATCGTCCAGTACGGCGTGTATGGGAGTTCCTTTTTCCACCAAACTGTGCCCGGAGATCACCGCCCGTCGCAACTGATACTCAACGTTCTGGTCTATTCGCTGCAATGCCTGTTTGATGGCTGGGCTATGCTGTTGCATCGCGGTCAACTCGCCATGAATGATTGCTAACGGGGTTTTCAGACTATGGGCCAAATCCGCCATCGACGTTCGATATTTCTCTCGCTGCAAGTGCTCTTTTTTAATCAACAGGTTCAAATTCTGTGTGACGCTTTTTAACTCTTCGGGATAGTTTTCCTGTAATTGCCTGTGACTCCCCTGCTCTAACGCCTGGATATCCTGCCCAAGTTGATGAATCGGTCGAAAGGCTTTACGCAAAACCCACTGTTGGCCCGCCAGCAGACACAAAGTCACAACGATAAAACCACTGAACAACCAGCGCCGAAACTGCCCTTGCTCCCGGGTCACGGATGCGGTGGTCTCCCCCACCAGGAACACATACGCTTTCAGGCCATTCGCCGTCTCCCACCCGACTTTGTAGCGCAGCGTCAGATAAGTATTATTGAGAACCGAGACATACTCTGTCACCCAGCTGCCTATCGGTTGTTCGGGCAGGGAGTAAAAATTCGTCGCTCCCCAGGACAACGAATGCCACACCAGTTGTTGTTGCGCATCAAGCACCACAGCCCACAAACCTGACTCGTCTTGATTGAAACGAGGATTCTGCAGAATGGCTGGTAGCTCAAGGCGCAGATCACTGTTATCCGCAACCGATAACAAAGTAAATACATGCAGCTTGAGGCGTTCTTCAGCGTTCTTTTCCAAGGTCGCACGATAACTCACGTCCACCACCATCACACTCGCCACCATCACTGCGAGGAGTGCCAGGGCACTATGCAAAAAGAAGCGTCGCCGAAGCGAAATTGGTGTGGCCTGAGTATGGTTCATACAACTTTCAACGCGTACCGGTACCCCCGTCCGCGCAGGGTTTCGATGGGTTTCACTTGATTCTGGGGATCAAGTTTGCGTCTCAATCGACCAATCAGCACCTCCAAAACATTCACATCTCTCTCGTTATCCTCGTCGTACAGATAGTCCATCAATGCCGATTTCGAGACGATACGCTTTGGATTTCTCAGAAAGTAGGTGAGAAGCTTGTACTCAAAAGCTGTAAGATCCACATCATGGCCATTTACCCGCACCTCCTGGGTCTGAGTATTGAGCTGGATGGGCCCACTTTCAATCACCACATTATGGTAACCCTGTGCACGCCGCAGCATTGCCTCAATTCGAGCAAGCAATTCTGCAAACTCAAAGGGCTTCACCAGGTAGTCATCAGCTCCAGCCTTAAGTCCGAGCACCTTATCCTGCCAACTGCTGCGTGCAGTCAGTATCAAGATGGGTAACCTGGATCCTTCGCTGCGCAAGCTTTTGATTACATCAATCCCGGATATTTTGGGCAGGCCAATGTCTATAACCGCCATATCGTATTCGAATTCGCGCGCTTGAAACAAAGCATCCACGCCATCGTCACAGGCGTCCACTTCGTAGTGTTGCCCCCGCAAACTGTGCACCAGCTGGCTCTGCAATGCCTGATCATCTTCCACAACCAGAAGTTTCATTCTATTCCCCTTCTTCCGTTATGGCGGGGTCTTTGACCACAATGGTTTTGACAATACCTTGCTCCGACACAATGCGGACATGAAAGGTGGTCTGCGAATCAGCCAATGATTTTTTCGCCCCCAGTACCGTGCCAGGATAGATCGACGTCGCCTGCTGGATTGCAGCTCGAAGGGTCAGGCCACCGGAAGCACCTGACGGCTCAACGTTCTCCTGTGTGCGAATAATCGGTGTGCGGCGAACGGTATCTTCAAACCAACGAGTAAAGGGCCAGGCGAACTGCTCAACCTGGCTCGTCGCATCCCCGTCATGCGTTTCCGGGTGCTCTTCCGCATGAACAGCGCCATAGAACATCAGGTTCAAAATTAACATCAGGTGCCGTAATACCGTCATCACACTTCGCTGGTTGGGTCCCGTTTTTCGTTGTCTCACAAGTATAGCTGCTGAAGTTGAACTGAAACTGACAATCCGGACGGCCTGTGATTTCCCATTTCACGTTGACAGGTTCCATTCAGTTTTCTGCCAGTTTGCGTTCAGTGAGCACCGGTAGACTGCGTCCTGTTGACTATGAATACCCGCCAACCGGCAAGATCTGAAAGAGGACACAACGATGAACAACACGACACAAAATCCTGCACAAATTCGAAAGAATACAACCTGCTTGGCAATCGGCTTCCTGATTACCTTGCCGCTTGCTTTCCCCGTTATCGCCAGCGATGCCATCGGCCCTGGAGACAGCAACAGCACGTGGGTGGTCGGCATCCACGCAGGGGCCGTAAACAATCCGTTCTCCGGCGAAGACACTGAATATTATGCTTTTCCCAATGTCGAATATCGGGGCGAGCGATTTTTTGTCAAAGAGGGCAATCTGGGGCTCCAGTTTCACCGCGACAATGGCTTCAGCGTAGGGGCATTTTTAACTCACCATGCCTCGTTCTTGTCTGACGATGATGACTATCGTAACAATGAGCGACTGGCCGGAATCAGTGAGAGAGACAGCACACTTGACCTGGGGCTGTATTTACTCCATGACTCCCCTTTAGGCAGGCTGCGGCTCGCCGTCATGGACGAAATTACGGGAGAACACGGTGGGCAATCAGCGGATATTCGCTACACGTTTAATCTGAAAGCCGACAAACTCCACATCAATCCGACAATCGGTGCCAATTGGCAAAGCGCGGAGATGGTAGATCATTTTTATGGCATTTCAGTGTCGGAGGCTCGTGAGGACCGCAAAGCATATCGCGGTCACAGCGCTCTCAGTGTGTATACCGGACTTCGAGCGCGCTATGAGGTGACAGAGCACTGGGATGTCAACGCCAACGCAGCCTATGTGCATTTGGGCTCAGGTATTAAAGACAGTTCCGTGATCAACGACAGTGGCGTGTGGGTGAGCACGCTGGGAGTCAATTACAATTTTTAATCCTTCCCATAATCACGCTCCACCTTGGCAATCCGGGTCTTGAATGCAGCATACCAGCGTTCTCGACCCAATTTTTGGGCTTCCAGGTGTTCCAGATTGGCCTTCCAGTGTTTTATGGCATCCAGATCCGACCAATAAGAAACGGTGATACCCAGACCCTCTCGCACAGACTCCATTCCGAGAAAACCCGGCTGTTGTTGGGCCAGCTCGACCATCCGCTCCGCCGTTTCCCCATAGCCGTCATCACCTTCTGTGCGCAGATTGGTGAAAATCACGGCGTAATAGGGTGGCTCGGGTGTTTTTGCTATGTCGCTCATTACGGTGTTTCTCCGAATTAATCCGTTTCTGTCTTGTACACGGTCATGCCACGCGCCTGGTAGTTTGCCAGCGCGGAGGCATGGTCCAGCGTGCAGGTGTGCACCCAGACACGGCGCGTCGTGGGAATCGCCCAGGCCTGCCTGAGTGTTTGCGAGAGAAAGTACCCGCCATACCCCTGTCCAATAAAGCCGGGGGCAAGCCCAAAGTAGGCAATTTCAGTATCCCCGTTGGCACAGGCATTCAACTCGAAGTAACCCGCAATGCTGCCCTGCACATACCCCACCCACGTGCGCAACTCGGGATTATCTACGTAGCACTGCCACTGCGCATCGGTCCACACCAGCTTGTCCCGCCATTGCCAGGGACCGCCGATGTACTGGTACAAAAACCGATTGAGCGGAAACGCATCCAGTTCCGCTTCCGTCACGGTCATGCCCCGCGCATCCTTTTTCTCATTCAACTGATCGAGAGCGAGCATTTCCAGATAATAGGTTGTGAGTGCGTCCAAGGCTGAAAGTTGTCCTGTGTTATCGATGGTGAAGCCGATCATACCCTACTATGCTAAGACGAATATATGCTGAGACGAATAAAAGAAGCGAGTGACTTTTTTAGTGCTGCACAGGAGCAATTAACCATCATGACCACCGCCAAGGTAACAATTCGCCACACTCAACTGCACGACATCCCGGCATTGATCGACCTGCAGGATCGGGTGTACCCGCACATCGATCCGTGGGAACCCGAGCAAGTGGCCAACCAGCTCGACCAATTCCCGCAAGGGCAGATTGTGGCGGAATACGACGGCAAGATCGTCGGTTGCGCCAGTTCACTCATTGTTTCCTGGGACGAATGGTACGAAGCACATACTTGGACGGAAATCACAGACAATGGCCATTTCGATACGCATACCCCCGACGCCAAAACTCTGTACGGCGCGGAAGTGTGCGTCGAACCGGGCCTACAGGGATTAGGGATTGGTCACGCACTTTACGAAGGCAGGCGCGCGCTGTGCAAAGCGATGAACCTGAAGCGCATCATTGCCTGTGGCCGTCTGCCCGGCTATGAAGACTATGCCAAAGCGTTCCCTGTGGCACTCTACGCACAGAAAGTGGTGTGGGGCGACATTAATGATCCGGTATTATCGTTCCAGCTCCACGAAGGCTTTCGGTTCTGCGGCGTGTTCGACAACTACATCTCCCAAGACAAAGAGTCGAAAGGGTATGCCGCACTCATCGTCTGGCTAAATCCTGACTATGACAGCACTCAGCCTACGACGATACCGGAAGCAATTGATTTGGGAGGGTAAAAACAACACCTGACAATCAGATTGCATCGGCTCTCTTATCAACACGCATTTCAGCGCGACATTGAATGCGCGCAAACTCGGGCATCTATTGATAGAAGGCGCACCGCAGAAAACCGCAAAAGACACCCGAAACTTTTGGGTGTATCACCCTTGGAGTAATTGAGTCATTGGTCTAATCATCTACACTCTACAGATATGAGGTGAAGTGTTATGCGATGGTTACTCTTGGTTTTGGCGTGGGCCAGCACTCAGTTATTTGCCAGCACATGCAACAAGTTGGTGTACTCTGCACATCCGAATTACCCGCCTTTTCACTGGGAGGAGTCGGGCCGAATCGTGGGTGCCAGTGTAGACCTCACCAACCTCATACTGAATGAGCTGAATGTTGCACACGAATCACGCCACGTGGGGCCATGGAAACGCGTGCTGCACAGTGCGGAAGAGGGAAAAATAGATCTGGTGCTCGGGCTCAAGGATGTACCGGAGCGACGAAGTTATTTAGCATTTACCCACACCCCACTCTTCGAAAACCCGGTTTCCGCGTTTATCCCCGAGCAACGCCCCTTTCCCTATCAAGGCTGGGACGACTTGATTGGAAAGCATGGCACTCTCAACCTGGGCGATCGACATGGTGAAGCATTCGATGCCTTTGTTCGAGAGAAGTTGAGTACGCGCCGGGTCGCGGGCCTGGAAACAAACTTTAACTTGCTGGCCAATGGGCGAACTGACTTTTTCATTACCGGCTTGTATCCCGGACTGGCTTTTCTCGAAAAATACCCGGACAAGCGTAAAGTAACGTACCTGACCCCCCCGGTGCTGACGGGTCCAATTCACCAGGGGTTTTCTTTGAGATCGCCCTGCCAGGCGCTGATTCCAGCGTTTGATCAGAAGTTGAAAACCCTGGCAGAGCAAGGCGTTCCTGCGAAGGTTCTCTCCCGGAACTTGAAGCGGTGGAAACAACGCATCCCGGAAGTGATCAGCGATACGTCAATTTCCGTCGGCGTGCTGCTTGCAAATCAACACCAAGGCGAAACGTTTCGCTCATTGATTGCCGACTTCGAACAAAAGCACCCCAAAATTCATGTAAAGATCGATGCCTATGATGACAACCAGTATAAGCGTGCCATCAGCCACTGGGCCAACACGGGTAGCGGCCCGGATGTGTTTATCTGGCAAGCAGGAGAGCGTTTGTTTGAGTACGCAGAAAAGGGATTAATCCGCAACCTCCGACCTCTGTGGGAGGCTCAGGAGTGGGACCAGAAGTTTACAGCTCATCAAAAATCACTGGTTACGTATAAACAAGGCCTCTATGGACTGCCTTTCGCGTATTACCACTGGGGATTTTACTTCAAAAAATCCCTGTTTTCGCGATTAGGGCTCTCACCACCTGCGAACTGGGAGGAACTCAAGCTCGTCGCAGACACGCTCAGCGCGCACGGCGTGAGCGCGATAGCTACCGGCACTCGGGACAACTGGCCGGCTGCTGCGTGGTTCGATTACCTGAACTTACGCCTCAACGGCATACAGTTTTACCAAGGTTTACTGCGCGGGCAGGTTGCCTACACACACCCCAAAGTGCGGCAGGTCTTTGAGCATTGGAAACAACTTATTGACGCGGGTTATTTTTACAACCAACATCATGAACTTGATTGGCAGGAGGCCATGCCGTTGCTCTACCGCGAGAACGCGGGTATGATGCTGATCGGTAACTTCGCTGAGCAAAGTATTCCATCTCAGATCAAATCCGACATCGGCTTTTTCCCGTTTCCAGTGATGGACAACAACGTGCCGAAATATGAACTCTTACCCACGGAAGTCTTCGTACTATCATCAAAAACCACGCAAGAAACAGCAGCTCAGGCAATACTCGCTTATCTATCTCTGCCCGACGTACAGAAAAAGGTGACTGCCCATCTCGGTTATTTACCAGCGACGGGTGGCACAACATCCGTCGACACGCCCTTGGCCCGCGAAGGCATCACTCTGCTCAATGAAGCACAAGGCGTAATGCAATTCTTCGATCGTGACACTCAGCAAGCCTTCAGTGGTGATGCTGTGAAAACGCTGTCAGCGTTCATGCGGCAACCAGATATTGATCGTACCATTCATGCGCTGGAATCCCTGCGTTTGGCCCATCAGTAGCCATCACGCCTTTCATCAGCACACTGCTCCGTGAGGGTTGATCTTTGTTTCACAAATTGTTCATTCTGATATAGTACGCCATTGCCCTCCCACGCCCAGGTCGGTCATGGATATTTTACTCGCACTCTATCGTGAAAACCGTGTTTTTGTCATTGCCGGCATGGTACTGGTCATTGCCAGCGCGTTAGCCAACGTCGGCACGATCAACTTTATCAATCAAACCATTGCCACCGAAGGGCAATATGTCCGGGAGCATGTCAGCCTGCTGTTGATTCTGCTTACTGCCGCCTTTGGATTCGGTGTGAGCTCCCAGATGATCATGACCCAATTGGGCTATCGAGTGATCTACCAATTGCGCGGGCGGCTGTTGCAGCAGGTATTGAATACCGATTATGAGCACCTGCACCAACTGGGCACCAACCGGATCTACGCGGCCATCACCAAAGACATTCGCTCCCTGCAGGATGGCTTTATCATGCTGCCCTTTTTTCTCTATGCCGCGACCATGGCCGGGGGCGGTATTCTGTATATGTTCACCCTGCACATGGGTATGGCGACCATCGTACTGATCAGCCTGGTGCTGGCGGCGTATCTCGCCAAATTTCTGAGCACCCGCTTTCATCATTTGATCAGAAAGGATCGAGAGCTGGAGGACAAACTGTTTGCCCATTACAGCGATGTACTCGATGGTCACAAGGAGCTGCTGCTCAATGAGCGAAGAGGTCATCGACTGTTGGACCTGGTGATGCAAGGGCCCGCGTTGCAGTCCTTGCAGATGCGCACAGTGGGCGACCGCTACATCGTGGTCAACATTCACTTCATGACCACCTTGATCCTGTTTCAGGTCGCCCTCGTGTTCTGGCTCGTTTATACGCTCAATTGGGGTGGACTTGCGCTGGCGACGTCTTTTGCACTGACCCTCATGTTCGTCAGGCAGCCACTGAACATGGCCATGAACCAGTTAGGGCCCATACTGGTGGCACGGGTATCCCTTCAGAAGCTGCGCTCGCTGGCACTGGGTTCCGAGATACAGGCACCGCCCATTGAAGCGCCGCTCAGGTGGCAGCAACTCAGACTCAACGACGTGGTGTACCGTTATGCGAAGGATGCATCCGGATTTCAGTTAGGCCCTGTGAGCCTGACATTGAATCAAGGTGAACTGGTGTTTCTCACTGGCCACAATGGCGCAGGTAAAACGACCCTGATTCGAATGATTCTGGGCTTGACGCAACCACAATCCGGTCAGATTCTGGTCGACGGCAGACCGCTCCAGCCTTCTGAACTGCGGGCGTACCGGCACGGCTTCTCCGCCGTACTGGCGGACTTCCACCTGTTTGAAGACATCGAGGAACTCAGCCGTGCGCAGTTGGAAGACATTCAGCATTGGCTGAAGTTATTGGGTTTAGAAGCCAAAGTGAATTTTGCAGACGGCCATTTCAGCACCACGGATCTCAGTACCGGGCAGCGAAAACGGTTGGCCATGGTTGGCGCAGTGGCGGAAAAACGCCCGGTCATGGTTTTGGACGAATGGGCTGCCGATCAAGACCCCATCTTCCGCCAGCGCTTTTATTTCGAGATACTGCCCAAACTCAAAGCGATGGGCTACACCTTACTGGTGGTAAGCCACGATGACCGCTTCTTCAGCGTCGCTGACCGGGTACTCGCACTGGAAGGGGGCAGAATTGAAACGCTGGAAAAACACAAAGAAGCGGTGTAGGGATGGCGATCGACGCGGGTCAGCAGAAGACGAAGCACAGTTGGCCGTCGTAAAGTTCCAATAGCTAGAAAGTTCCAATATTTAGAACTATGCCCTTTTTTCTCAGAGCAACTCCCGCTATCTTAGCGGGCGGATGGATTACGTCAGGGATTAATCATGCGAACAAACAACAGAACACGACAACCGCTGAAAAATCGATCGTCAATTTGCAAAAAGTGGCTAAATCCGCTCCTGCTCGCCCCCCTGCTCATGCTCTTACCTCCAGTCTCTGCACCAGTGAGCGCAGCACAGGCCGCAAGCCTGACACCTGTGACCATGTGTGTTTTCGATATCATCGGCAACAATGGCCCCGCGCATCAGGCGTTACGCACCTACAAAAATGCCGCATTGAAGTGGGGGGCAGACATCTCCTTTAAATCCTACACGGATGAGCGGGTTGCCGCCGAGGAGTTTAACAATGGTGTGTGCGATCTGGTGAACGTGCCGGGTATTCGGGCGCGAAGCTACAACCAGTTTACCGGATCGATCAATTCCATCGGTGCATTGCCGACGTACGAACATTTAAAACTGGTGATCAGTACCCTGCATTCGAAAAAAGCAGCAAAGCTGATGCGTGAAGGCGACTATGAAATTCTGTCAATTACGCCCACCGGTGCCTTGTTCGGTTTTGTCACCGACAAGTCCATCGATTCCCCCAAGAAAATGGCCGGCAAGAAAATCACCGTGTTGGATAACGCGCCGGAATCACAGTTTCTCGTGTCCCAAACCGGAATGACGCCCGTGTCTTCCACCATCAATAACGCCATTCAGAAGTTCAACAATGGGTCGGTGGATATCACCGGTGCCCCCGCCATCGCCTACGAGCCCATGGAGATGTACAAGGGCCTGGAACCCAATGGCGGCGTGATCAGCTGGCCATTTCTGCAAACCACCATGCAGATCGTGGGCCGCTGGGAAAAACTGCCCGAGGGTTTTGGCCAGCATTCGCGGGATTTTGTGGAGACCGACGTGGATAAATTCATTGCCATGGCCAAAATCTCCGAAGAAACCATCCCCGCAAAATACTGGATACCGGTCAACGATGATGTGAAGAACCACTGGAACGAAACGTTTCGACAAAACCGCATTGCCCTCAGAGATCAAGGCATCTATAGCGGGAAAGCGCTGTCATTGTTTCGAAAAGTGCGCTGCAAACTGGACCCCGCGCTAGCGGAGTGCACGGCCGAAGACCGAGAGTAATGTGACAGCGATCAGTTCCTCAACCGACGAACACCTGAGCACCGGCGGCAAAGCCACCTCGCTGATCATTCTGCTGCTACTGCTGTTTACCATTGTGTCCGGCACCGGTGAGAGCATTCACTCCCAGCTGCTGAAATTGGGCGCGACGCTGTGGGACGACTACATTGTGCTGCGCACCGATCTGCCCGCGCCGAGCTGTGATTATCAATTTGACATTGAATCGCGCTTGAATGCCCTGGAACGGGAATCGCTCGCCGCTGGCGAGGAATTTGACCTGTTCGAGGAGACCTTCGACCGTGACGCCGCGCGAACCTCTCTCACCAGTCAGCAGCAACTCTGTGCTGAAAAGCATGCGGCGTACCAGAATAACATCGAGCAGGTCGATGGCGGGGTCATCGCCTTTCGGTCCATCGAGCATACCTTTGCCGCCATCAGTCTGTTTGCCATTGACCACCAGCAGGTTGTGCTGGTGCTGATGCTGTTGTTATCCGCGGGGATCGCTACCGTCAAACAGCATCACATCGCGTTTCGTTCGATCGAAACCAGGACAGATCATTGGGTGTCTCTAATCGCTCAAGCGCTGGCGAATACCGCGTTGAGTTTTTCTGCCTGGAAATTCTATCAAGGGTCTTTAGCGTCCGGAGTGACTTTGACGCATCCGGAAGTGACGATATTAATCCTGTGTGGCGCGGCAGCGATGGCGTTGATCAATATCTATCAACTGTTCAAGCCCGTGCGCACGTTAGCCCCGGGTGGAAGCGCTTTAAAGTCCCTCTTATCCATCCCCATTTATACCTTCATGTTGTTGGCAGCAGCCAATCACTTCTTCCTTCAGGAAGGCCATTATTCCGGCATTGCCATATTCTTCACCCAGCTGTTCCAGCTAACCGGGCTCTACCTGCAAATCGCGCTTTACATCTGGGTGGGCATGCTCCTGAAACAGACCCAGTTAGGCGAAAGACTCTTCGCACTCTTCAAACCCTGGCATTTACCCCCTGAAATTCTGGCCGTGGTAGCCATCGCGTTGATGGCCATACCCACCGCGTATACCGGCGCTTCCGGCATCATCATCATTGCCTTGGGTTCCGTCGTGTATGCAGAACTCCGGCGGGTAGGTACACGGCGACAGCTTGCCTTGGCTGTCACTGCGATGACGGGCAGTTCCGGTGTGGTGTTGCGCCCGTGCCTGTTGGTGATCGGTATTGCCATGCTGAACAAGGAAGTGGTGACCGATGACTTGTTCTATTGGGGTGGCCGAGTATTCGTCCTGACACTGCTGGTATTTTTGTTTTATGCGCTGATCACCAAAAAGGAGCGCTTTCATATGGCTCCATTGCAGGAGGCTTGGCCCGAAACCCGGAAAGGCTTGGCGTTATTATTGCCCTACATCGCGATTCTGCTCGTTGTCATCGCTGTGTATGCCGTGTTACTTAATGCCTATCTCGATGAGTTTTCAGCGCCCATCATGCTGCCGGTGTTGATGCTCGCATTTATCGCCTATGAGGCTTACCGTTTCAAGCGGAGCACCACCACTCGGGCTGACCGATCAACCGGGGCGACAGGTTCCACAGGCTTGTTCAATAGGGCTGTGGGCCAGTCCGTGAATGGCGCAGCCATTCAAATCGGCGCTTTACTCATGGTCATGGCCTGTTCATTCGCCGTAGGCGGCATGCTTGAACGCGGCGATGGCAGCGCCAGTCTACCGACGCTGTTTGAGTCACCTCTGGCCACTATGGGCTTTCTGGTGGTGTTTCTGGTTTTCATCGGCATGATCATGGACCCGTTTGGCGCGCTGATCCTTGTCACGACCACGTTGGCTCCAATTGCCTACGCCAACGGGATCAACCCGATCCATTTCTGGATGACCTGCCTCGTCGCTTTCGAATTAGGCTACCTCAGCCCACCGGTTTCTTTGAATCACCTGCTCACTCGGCAAGTCTTAGGGGCAGAAGAAATTGCCCTGGCAAAACAGGAAGGCGGCAGCAGTTTTTACTACCGCCATGAACGCATGCTGTTGCCGCTGCTGGTTATGGGGACTACGCTGGTTATCGTTGCTTTTGGGCCGCTAACGATTGGCTAAAAAATTATTCGGTGCTAAATATCATATCCCTCAACGATCCAGCTATCGCTTCGCGCTAGGTGAAGAGAATGGCCACAGCAGAATAAATAACATATAATTCCACATATATTATTACAGGTGATGTATATATGGGACAAGTCACAATATACTTAGAAGACTCTATTGAGCAAAAAATGACAGAGGCAGCAAAGTCAGCGCATTTATCTAAAAGTAAATGGATTGCACAGGTTATCAGCGAAAGGGTAGCAACCGAGTGGCCTCAATCTGTAGCGGATATGGCTGGCTCTTGGAATGACTTCCCAAATATTAAAGAACTCCGTCAAACAGAGACAAATGACGCTGAACGAGAACAGTTTTAATGTACGTTCTCGACACCAATACTCTCATATACTTTTTCAAAGGTATGGGCAATGTTAATCAAAGGTTGTTATCAGTTTCACCAAAAGATATCGGCATTCCTTCTGTTGTTGTTTATGAGCTTGAATATGGCATAGCGAAATCAACCTCTCCCAAAAAGCGACAAAAACAACTGGAAGAATTCATTTCTCTCGTCAATGTTCTACCGTTCAATGAATTAGCGGCAAAGAGCTCTGCGGATATTCGTGTAAAGCTTGAAAAACAAGGTACACCAATAGGGCCTTATGACACTTTAATTGCCGGTACGGCTTTAGCTGTAAACGGTATTCTTGTTACCAATAACACAAAAGAGTTTGAGAGAGTTAAACATCTTAAACTGGAAAATTGGTATAAATAGCAATCACCCAACACATATGAGCCTACGCCTGATGATGTTCTTGCCCATCAGTTCGCAATTTTGCTGGCGACTTACTTCCGGCCGGCGTCCCGGAGACCTCACATCGGGGCGGCTATCCGCACATTCGTTATCGCCCACCTCCGGCGCACACAAGGCCAGCCTGCATCACTCCCAACGTCAAGAATAGCTCCCTTTTCACGCACTCCGAATTCTCCTGATGGCATCAGCGGGTGTCAGATCGTCAATATTGACCATGTTCCCGGTCCGTAATCCCGAAGATTAAAGATAAGAATTACTTCCGCCCCCTTTTAGTTTCAGATAAGCCAGCACGCCATAAAACCACAGAAACAATACGTTGAGTGTACAAATAATCACGCCATACAACATGTAATCATATACTTTACAGCCTTTAAAGCATTTTTAAGTTTACACTTGTACTCTTAAATGCAATACTTGAGAGAAATAGCCATCAAGCGCACAGCGCAAGGAACGGATATGCAACAGCTCTCAAATTTAGATGCCGCATTTTTACACCTGGAGTCTGCAAACACTCCCATGCACATTGGCTGCATTCTCTCATTCGAGCACCCTGAGAGTGAGCGAATGACCTTTGAAAGATTCAAAACGCACATTGCATTGCAACTTCCCCGTTCACCTGTATTTCGAAGACGTTTATCCAGACTGCCACTGGATTTCGATCGCCCCTACTGGGTTGAAGACAGCAACTTCGATATTGACCAACATGTGCAATCTGCGCGCATCAATAAAGAAAGTCTGTCAGCGCTTACCGATCAGTTTTTTGAGACGGGAATCAACACTCGGCTCGCTTTGTGGTCAATGCTCTATATCGAAGAGATCGACGGCACCGACGATCAATTCACTGTGCTCATCAAGTTCCATCACGCGGCGATTGATGGTGTTTCAGGTGAAAAAATCCTCACAGCGATCATGAGTACCAATAAACAAGGAAACACTGCTCTTGAAGATCATTGGCAGCCTCATCCGCCTTCGGCAACAGTGATGCTGGCAAACAAATTACGGGCGTGGTGGCGCGCCCCCAAAGAGCTGACTTCTTTGAAGCGGCAACTGAAACAGACCATCGAAAAATCCCAAGCCCTGCGGTCCAGGGCGGGCACGGAACAACCCGAGTTTTTTACTGCGCCGAAAACGCCCTATAATCGAAGCATTGACAACAGTCGGCATATTGCCAGCACACATCTGTCATTGCGTAAAATTAAAGAGATTAAAAACGCAATTGAAGGCTGTACCGTCAATGATGTCGTTTTGGCCATTTGCGCAGGTGCATTAAGAGAGCAATTGCTTTCTGACGGGCAACTACCGGCCAAACCGATCATAGCCATGTCGCCCGTTTCCAAAAGGCAGGGAGATGAGCAGGATAACGGCAACCTGATTTCCGCCATGCTGGTATCCCTGGCAACGGATGTCAGCTCTCCAATAGAGCGGCTGCTGAAGATTCAACAAAACGCCCAGCAGGCAAAGCGTTTTAACCGTGAAGTGGAAATCGAGCAGGTACTGAAGCACCTGCCATCACTAACAACGTCATTAACGCTTAAGGCATACTCCCGACTCAGACTGGCAAGAGCAGTTAATCCGATATTCAATCTCATCATCACCAATGTGCCCGGATCACCGGTTCCACTGTATCTCGATGGCGCGAAGCTCACCGCGCTCTCAGGCATGGCGCCCATTGTCGACAACATGGGGTTAACTCTGGTGGTCACCAGCTATCTGGACCAACTCACCATATCAATGACAACGGTTTCTCAGATGAAAGCACCGATAAAAACACTCATGAAAAATCTGGCATCTGCCCTGGATGAACTGTATACCCTGACAACACCGTTCAACCATCAACATACCGCGTCAACTGTGGTGGCGAACCAGGTTGCCCAGCCCTGCTAGGGGCTCGTCAGTGGACCGGCCCATAACCATCGTCGTCCATTGCTTTACGCGCTTTGTCCAAATCCAGCGCTTCAATGGGTTCTGAAAGATAGTAAGGCAGGTCCACCTTGTTCTCACTCAGCTGCACAATTTTGCCTTCCTCGAGGCGCTCAATGACCGAGTGCAGTGTTGACTCCAGGTTTTCCGGCGGCATTGGATACTGCTGTGCCAGATAATCGATCAGTTGCTGTATCGTATGATGACCATCCGCAAGGCTCACGACGATACCGAGCCAGTCATCCAGCGGGGTCGTTTTCTGCGGCTGGTAAATGTCCACCAGAGCTACCTGCCCATCTTTTCTGGTGAATACTGAGTTACGGTAGAAATATTGAGTGTTATCCATAGTGTGCCCTGTGCTCTCTGGTGTGCAGAGGTAAGCTTACCTGAAAACACAGCCCAGGTCTCCCAATGGGGGTCACCGTTGGGCGTCGGTACCAATTGCTGCCATTTTGGCTCATCTCTCGTATGACTACGCAACACTGTTTTTTCGGCTCTTGGTTGATTACTCACTCTAATGGACTATAGTGGAACGACACTCATTCACTCGAAATACACGGTTCGGTGACGTGTTCGGATCGCTCATAATACATGATGAGGGGCGACCCAAGGAGCAAAAGACCATGTCTTGTACTCACTGCCACTCTCGAAGAAAATGCCTGGCGAATGCTGTCCCGATCTCTTCGGACATAGAAAAAGCGGTGTTTCGCAGCTCGACGCTCAAAAAGGGACAGGCACTCACTGTTCGTCCAGACCTTTCCCTGGTCTACACGGTCAAATTCGGCGCTGTTAAACTGGTCAAACTGAGCGGATACTTTGAAGAACAGATCGTGGGATTTTACGATGCCGGAGACATGCTCAGTCCAGAAATACTGAATATTTCTGGAGGCGAATACCGAGCAGTTTCGCTGCAGGATGCCGTTGTTTGTGAGCTGTCCTATGACCGGCTCATAGGTAGAACATTAAGCCGCCTCACAAAGCCGTAGCCCCAAACTGAATCTTCCCGTAGAGCAGTCTCTTTTGGGATGGGCCCTTCCCGCATGAAGCCCAAGAAAGGCAATCAATTTACGCGCAT
>JBPJFY010000001.1:0-1289013 GCA_051208045.1 Oleiphilaceae bacterium G1-8 | reverse complement strand
GTTCGAGCCCAGCTCGAGGAGCCATTTTTCTCAGCACACTTCTTGTCGATTATGGTTAAAACACGGATTACATCCGTGGTGAATGCAGTGCATCCACCTAGTTCGAGCCCAGCTCGAGGAGCCATTTCTCTCGGCACACTTCTTTCCAGTTATGGTTAGCACACGGATTACATCCGTGGTGAATGCAGTGCATCCACCTAGTTCGAGCCCAGCTCGAGGAGCCATTTCTCTCGGCACACTTCTTTCCAGTTATGGTTAGCACACGGATTACATCCGTGGTGAATGCAGTGCATCCACCTAGTTCGAGCCCAGCTCGAGGAGCCATTTCTCTCGGCACACTTCTTTCCAGTTATGGTTAGCACACGGATTACATCCGTGGTGAATGCAGTGCATCCACCTAGTTCGAGCCCAGCTCGAGGAGCCATTTCTCTCTACCCCTCAAATAACCCTGATAGTATTCCGGCTAACCTTTTCTCGCTTGACCAAATGCTTTGCACAAAGCATGACATACCAACTCCACAGAAAACCACCAAAAAAGGCGATCTACGATGAGGATCAATGTGATCGGAACCAGCGGCAGCGGAAAATCAACACTGGCCAAAAAAGTTTCAGAAATCCTGAATGTCCCCCACATCGAAATGGACCAACTCTTCTGGAAACCCAACTGGGTAGAATCCAGCGATTCTGAGTTCCTGGCAAACCTCAAAGAGCAACTCGCGGTTGACGCCTGGGTACTCGATGGAAATTACTCTCGAACATTGCCCATTAAATGGAAAAACGTAGAGCTCGTCATCTGGGTGGACTATTCGCTCCCACGAACCCTGTCTCAGGCATTGAAAAGAGCTTTCTTGAGACTGACCTCAGGCGTGGAACTGTGGCCAGGCACCGGAAACCGGGAATCTTTACGGAAACTGTTCAGCCGGCAATCCATCATCTTGTGGACGATCAACACCTATTACCCAAACAAGAAAAAAATGCAGGCATTAATGGACTCAAAAGAGTATGCACATATTCGCTTTATTCGCGTCCGTACCCCCAGGGAAATGAAGGCAGTCATCGCATCGCTAAAGAAAAGATCGCCCAATCCTTGCTCCGGAAATCAACTCGATTGATCATCAATAAACTGTGACCAAACCTCATCCAGCTCCCACATTTCAAGCAACGCCTCTCTGGCTGATTGTGGATCGCTGCCCAAGTATTTCGTTTTATACAAATAGAAAAACGCCGATACCCGCCAATTCAATGCACAGTGAACCCAAATTTTTCGCTTCTGATGAAACTGCATGATGCTGACAAACAATTCAAACTGCGCCTGGGTTGGCTTTTGCCACACCACAGGTACATGCACATAGTTCATCCCCAGTCGGGTGACAATCGCACCCTCATCAGGTATCGCTCCATCGGAATCTGGCATGGCCAGATTAACAACGGTCTCTATGCCCATGCAGGCAATCAATTCAAAGTCTTCAGCCGTGGGCTGCCCGGAGGTGTGAATGTTTTCCGTAATCTGGACGTAATTCTTTATGTTCACTCATTTTCCTTTAAGGTTAACTCATCAGGCATGCTTGGAGGTGAAAGCAGTGCCCTGAAAGCTTTTGAAGATGCACTCACTCATCAATAGTATTTCTCATGAGAGTGAACTAATTTTATAGGCTGACGTACATGCAAAAGCACTGGCCCTACTTTCGATGAGATTCACAGAATGGCTAAAGCTCTGGCTCACCACAGTTTGATGAAACTGCTCCCATGCATCCTGCTAGGGCTTGCCACCGTTACCTCCCTCTTGCCGCAGTTCGTCTTCGCCCATCACAAAGAACTTCATATTGCCATGTTTACCCAAAGAGACCAAGGGGATGCGTTTTGGGGAGAAGTCGAAGAATTCATGCGCGCGGCTTGCAGAAATCTCGGCATACGCTTGAGTGTCAGCTACGCCAATAACAGCCATATCAAAATGCTGGAGCAGGTAAAAGTAGCAGCGCAGTCGAGCGACAAACCAGATGTCCTGCTTGTGCCTAACTACAAATTAACTGCTGAGCAGCAAATAAAACTCGCGGAAGCCACTCAAACACCCATTTTTCTTTTTATCACCGGCCTTGATCATGACGCGCTGTTAAGGGTGGGCCAGCCGCGGGAAAAGTTCAAATACTGGATCGGCTCTTTACTCACAGATGATGAGCAAGCCGGTTTTGATTTGGCCAATATGCTGATCGATGAAGGGATAAAACAAAACGTAAGCCGGTTACCGAACGGCAAAATCCCTTTGGTAGGAATACAGGGGGATATTGCGGCTTTAGGGTCAATCAATCGCGTAGAAAGCTTGCAGAGAGCAATTCGCACAAGAAGCGATGTTGAATTATTGCAACTTACCTCGTCACGATGGAAAAAAAGTCTCGCCAAACAACAATACAAAACCCTGATGACTCGCTACCCCAACACAGCCATTGTATGGAGCGCCAGTGATGTCATGGCCAGCGGCGTGGTAGAAGCGGCAGAAGAGCTGAACACAGCCGTTATAACGGGAGGAGTGGACTGGGCTGAGGTCGGCCTGACATTGGTTCAGGACAAAAAACTGGTCGCCACCATGGGAGGGCATTTCATGAACGGTGGTTGGGCGGCAGTCGTTTTATATGATTACTTTCACGGCGTCGACTTCGCACAGGAGTCTGCACAACTCAAAACACGGATGAAACCACTCACCCCCCAAAATATTGACCAATACCTGAAAAAATTCGGGGCGAATACGTGGCAGGACATCAACTTCACGTCATATTCGAAACTCCACAATCCCGGCCTCACCCACTACCACTTCAATCTGGGTGAAACGCGCTCAGAGTAATATCTGCTCAAACGCTAAAATGAATAACAATAAAACCGGGTATCCACCGCCATGACCGGAAACGATTTGGGTAACTGGCTTTTGGTGATCTCCAAAAATCCGTTTTTTTCGTAAAACCGATGCGCCGCCTTAAATTTGCTTGTCGTTCCCAGAAAAACCTGTTTGATACTGCGGGATTTGGCCCAATGCAGTGCTTCCGTCAGCAGCAATGCCGCAACGCGTTTTTCCATTCCCCGGTAGTCATCCTGTACAAACATTTTTCGTAGCGCTAATTGTTGATCGCCGATATCGAGCAAAGAAATAGTTCCAACGGTGCACTCATTGTCTCGTGCGACCCAAAAATTTCCGGAGTTTACCTGATAGAAGTCGGTAATGTTTGCCAAATCCGGCTGATCCTCCGCTGTAATCGCAATACCAAACTCGTTCTGTTGAATATGGGTGATCAAGTCGATCACCTGCTGCCGATAGTCTGACTGATACTCACATACCCGAATCACTTTATGCTCCATGGGTCGATTTGAGATTTAACGTGACAATGTGTACCAAACCTCGTCGTCACCATTCACCTCCCCGCGCTCCCACCCCTGTGCTTCAAAAATTGATCCGCTCGCGTACCAATGGTGGTACTCAGGGTAATCTTTTGCGCGCCATTTTGAAACAGCCAGTCTGTGGCATGTGCGAGCAGCCCCTTCCCTGCACCCATACCTTCAAACTCCGGTAATACAAACAATGCCCAAATAGAATTATCCACAGAATTGGCGTAACTAAAGCCGATAACCTGTCCGCTAAGTTCACACACCCACCCTCGCCCCAACTGCTCAAGGTAATCCTCATACATTTTCGGGGTGATCAACTCCGGCCTTGAGAGCACATTTTCCTTCACTCTCAGGCGAATATCCGCCATCACTGAAATATCCTCAATCTGTGCTCTTCTGAAGTTCATCCACACTCCTTAGCTTATATATCAGGGGGACAATAAATTCGGGTAATATCTTTTCCGGAGTATAACTTTCAAACCCGAGTTTGCGATAAAAACCCTCTGCGTTTACGGATGAATTTACGCGCACATAGCCAGTTGTGCTTTTTTCAATACACTCCTTCAGCGCTGCGTTCACTAAACGACTCCCAATGCCTCGGTTATGGTACGCAGGGAGAACAAACAAATCAGACAGGTTCCAATAGGACTGAATCAGTATGAATCCGAATATCTCATTGTCGCAACACTTCAGAAAAACACTCTCTCCCCCATGAATATTGTTTTCGATATGAGCGAAAGTGCCTTCAACAATTTGAGATTTGGTTAACTCATCAGCAACGACGGAAGATAAAATCGCAGATTTCGCCAACGTTTTTAGCTGGTCAATGTCCTCAAAGGACACTTCTTGGATCGCAAACAATCGCCCCCCCAAGGTTTCGATTCAAATCATTTGTTGATGATTCATCCCCCAAATCGGTAGAATACTTCAAAGCCACCGTTAAGAATACGCAATGAACGAAATACTCTCCTACTCGCTCATCGGCATTGGCCTTTTGGTGATTTTCTTTTTAACCAGATTCATTCTCGATCAGTGGAAAAATCTGGCCGCGATTCAGCAGCACCGCTCTCAGGAAGCACAGCGCCAAAGTACGCAGCGCGCTTCCGCTATCGAATCCATTCATGTGCTTGCCCGTTGCCTGGTCGACAAGCAGGTCGACCTCTCTGAAGGTTGTATTCGAATACGTGTATTACTGGACCATGTGGCACCTGAGTTACTGGAATCTCCAACCTTTCAGGTCTTCCATGAAATTTATGCTGGCCTGGAGCACATGCCTACGCATGAGGCCAGAAAGCAAACCGACAAACGATTTGTACATAAAATGGATATGCAACGTTTCAAACTGGAGCGGGAGAACGAAGACCGCATCCTGGAGGCGGCCAGAAAACTATTGGATGAACCTGCACTTAAACTCCACTGAACCTTGCTGCAGGGCCGATCATAACTCAGCGACCTCGCGCTTCATTCGATTAAAGATTCGGTGATTCTCTGCTTGCAGCCACTCTAACGTGCCGATGATCCGTTCTTTAGTTTGCGCATCCAAAAATGCTCGATGCAAACGCTCTGGCTTGGGTAGCGTGGCAAGCAGATAGACACTTAGCACACCAAAAGCGATGCTCGTGTACACATACTTCAAACTGAGCAGTTTGAGTGCAGAGCCAAATGAACGCTTTAATTCAGCACCGGACAGGTTAACGGCATACAACTCATCCAGTAATAAATGCGTGAGATACCCGGCGAACACGACCAATCCAAGCGCCCAGGCATAATCTATGGTCGCCAACAGGCCATAGTGCGCAAATGCCACGGTACTGACACCAAACATCACCCCTGCCAATACCGAATGCAAGGACCCACGATGTACAGTAAACCGCATAAACGCCTCCATAATCACGAAGCGCAACAGAACGAAAGCGGACAACATCATCCCCCACAGGTAGATCAGGGGTTGGTCAGAAAAGTAGACGAGAACCCCCAGTGAGGCGAGGACACCCAACGCGCTGAACAGCGCTTTGAGTGCAACAGAAGCGTCTGAATCGATATCCGGTAGCAGCCCGGCCGCCACCCCAACCGCCCAAAGCGTAGCGATTTCCTTGATGGAAAACAGATCCGTGAGAGCGAGCGACGACGCGACCACTCCCGCAGTTAGCGCCGCCCCCGATAAATGTGTCGTAAACCCGGCCATAGCATCCCTTGTGCCCGCGTGATCGACAACGTCAACACATCGCTATTCAGGCAATTCAGACTCGCAGAAAAATACGTTTAGCACACGGTAAAGAGACCAGGCATCACGCGCGCCCGCCAGCTCCCGAATGGAATGCATCGCAAACTGAGGTACACCAATATCCAGTGTTTTCACACCAATGTTAGAAGCCGTTATCGGCCCAATGGTGCTGCCACAAAGCATGTCTGCCCGAATAACAAACGACTGACAAGGCTCACCCGCCTTTTCGCTCAAATATTTATAGAACGAGCTGGTTTCACTGTTGGTGGCATAACGCTGATTGGCATTAATCTTGATCACCGGCCCCTGATTGATAATCGGTCCGTGATTGTCATCGTGCTTGGCCACATAATTGGGGTGCACACCATGTGCGTTATCGGCAGAAATCATTAAGGATCGGGAGATAACGCGGGTCAGCTTTTCTCCCCCGGCTGTGATGCGCTGAAGTACCGAGTGCAGAAATGGCCCCTGCGCTCCTTCTGCCGACATACTGCCAACCTCCTCATGATCGTTAAACACCACCAGTGCCGGCTGATCTGTCGCTGATTGAATCAGAGCTTCCAATGCAATGTGACAACTCAATAAATTGTCCAACCGTGCGGAAGCAATAAAATCCTGCTTCAGACCCACCAGTGCCGGGGCCTGCGTATCGTAGAAAAACAAATCATAGTCGAGGATTTTTTGAACGTTGGTAATTGCGTGCTCTTTTTCTATCTGAGTTTTTAACACCGCTCGAAAGCGATCCGGTGCATCACTCTCAGTATCGTCATCCAACTGACACAGAATGGGAGGCATTTCCAGCTGGGGGTTGATTGAACGGCTGTTGTTCACTTCCCGGTCAAGATGGATCGCCAGACTGGGCACCGTGGCAATGGGCTGCTCGAAATTAATCAGAACGCTTGCAACCTTTCCGGCCACATCTACATAGGCCACTCGTCCAGCCAGAGAAAGATCGCGGTCAAACCAAGGCGCCAGGAGCACACCACCATACACTTCCACCCCTACCTGAAAATACCCCTTTTTGGTGGATTCCGGTTGAGGTTTGACCTTCAGGCACGGGCTGTCTGTATGCGCTCCTACCATACGAACACCGCGACCGATCATCGCTTCAGGCGCATGGGTGAAGGCAATCAGTGACGAGCCACCACGCGTCACAAAATAGCGCTGCCCATCTTCGAGTGACCAGGCATCTCCTTCCGACAGACGAATAAACCCAGCGTCGGTCAAGCGCTGCGCCATGTTTGATACCGCATGAAACGGCGTAGGCGATCGCTGCAAAAACTGAAAAAGTGCGTGATTGAACGAATCCTGGGTGATCCCGGCAGTGGCAGACATATTGTGACCTTTCAAAAAAAACTGTGACCTTTAAAAATAACTCCGACCCTTAAAAACACCTTGTTCCGCATCGTTTTTTGACTAAACTTTGCGACACTGAGCCCATCAATAGAACAAACCATGAATCATACCCTATTCCTGCACATTGAAACCAATGTATTTGACGACTCCGGCTTTCCAACGGCCATCGCATGGTCGTTGCCGGATACGCGCATCAAGTCCGTATTGATCATCCCGGAAGATGACTGGCTGGAGCATTACGACGCCCAGGAAGGCAACAGAAATCTTGATCTCGACAATCTCTACAATCAAGGCGCTTCCCCCATCGACATCGTGCGGGAACTGGAAATCGACCTGGACGGCCAGTATGTCTACCTGCTCAACGATCACCAGCAGATTTCGTTACTGGAACAGCTTTTTGACGCCGCCCAGGCAGACCTCCCCTTTGAGCCGGCACCGGCCGCCGAGTTTTTTGACACAACAGAAAACACACTGGAAGAGCGCCTGGAACAGATATCACTGTCGCACAGCCTGAATAAGCAGGATGCCCATGATACGGTCATGGCACTGTTATTATTGGGGCGCGAACAGGAGCTGCTCTGAATAGATAATTGTGACTCAGGTTCCATTAACAGATTCTTACCACCCTCAATGTGCGTGCCTTTGTTCAAAAGAAACGCGCATGTGGATACAATTCGTTACGCACGGGCTTGATTACACGCTGCCTGAACCCACTCGACTATTTGCACCGGGGAAGCATGAAAAAACTACTCTCGTCTCTCGCTATCATTCTGGCTACCGCATTCATTTCTTCAGCATGGGCGGAGGAAGAAGCTCAAGACAAAGCCGCAGAAGAGTCTATCGGCAAGGAAGGCACCGACTATATCGCGTTCCACACCCAGATATTTACCTTCCAGAGCATCAATGGCAATGAAGATGCCCGTACTTATGGCAATGAAATTGTTCTGGGCACGTACATCACAGATTATATCCTCACCGAAGGCCGTGCAGGCTGGGGTTACGGCATGGCAGATGCCACCGTGGGCCTGGAAGTTGGACTCAACTACTGGTTTAGCTGGTATATGGGGCTCGCTTACCCAATCACCGATTTTATGTCTGTCCACGCCAAGTACGGTATTTCCCACGTGAATGGCGACACCTCTCGGGAAGATCCAAAAAAATTCAAGGATATTCCGGAAGATTTCCTGCAAAGCTCTTTTTCGACCAGCTGGGTGATCGGTTCCGATGTGTTAATCACGAAGGGCCTGTACGGCACAGTTGAGTATGGCCGACGACACAATGACACAAAAACCCAGATCGAATTCTATCACTTCGGCATGGGCCTTACCTACGAATTCTAATCTGTGAGTTCACACCGGGCGACGGCTAAGTCGCCCGACGGTCAGGATTTCTTCATCCGCCAGCAGTGATGGATGCCCGCATGTCGTTTAAAGTCCGGATCAATCGTTTGCTCGGTAATGTTTTCAATGGTCACTCCCAACTCGGTCACCGACGCTTCATCCAGCTTGAATTTGCGCAAGTTGTTTGAGAATACCAACATCCCCCCCGGACTCAACAATCGAACACAATCCGCGATCAAGGCAACGTGATCGCGCTGAATATCCAGGTGCCCTTCCATCTTCTTACTATTGGAGAATGTGGGCGGGTCAAGGAAGATTAAATCAAACCGATCATTCGCCTGCGACAACCAGCGCTGACAATCCGCGCGAATAAATTGATGCTGACTGATGGTAAGATGATTCAGACGAAAATTGTCCATCGCCCAGTTGAGATACGTATTGGACATATCCACACTCACCACTTCACGTGCCCCACCCAGCGCTGCATGGACAGAAACCGACCCTGTATAACAATACAAATTCAGCACCCGCTTTTTTTCGCTGTTCTGATGAATCCACTTTCTAATTGGTCGGTGATCCAAGAATAATCCCGTGTCCAAATACGTTTTTAAGGCGACGTAAAATTCAGCCTCATATTCCCGAACGATGATCCTTTCGTCTTTCGCTTCGGTTTTTTGATATTGGCTCGCGCCTTTTTGGCGTTCCCGCCGTTTGTAGACTACTTTTTCCGGGTCTGCGCCCAGCACGTCCCGCACCGTCGCCAGGACCTCCATAAAGCGCTCTCTGGCACTGTTCGGGTCGATAGATTTTGGTGGAGCATATTCCTGCACATGGTACCAGTCATCATAGCAATCAATGGCGACCGCATACTCGGGCATATCACTGTCGTAGAGCCGGTACGCTGAAACGCCTTCTTTCTTCAGCCATTTGGCCAGCGACTTCTGATTCTTTTTCAGCCGGTTGGCAAACATCTCGGCACGCTCAGGATTCGCCACTTTCCAGTTGCTGCCACGTTGATAGTCTGATGAATGTCCATACTGATAAGCAGCCTCCGTCACCTGGGACAAAGCCAACTCACAAGGCAATTTGCCGTTCAGGAATTTGTACTTCTTGTCGATTTTAAATCCGATATGACGAATCAGCTCCGGATTGGAAGAAAACACCGCCAGTTTGGCCGTGACTGGCTCGGCCGACTCTGCCTTTTCCAGAAAAGCGGATCGCAGAATGGTACCAAGGCCGGAATAGAGTTCACCCAACTCCGCCACCTCACCCAACCGCTTTCCATACGGAGGATTCGTCACGATCAATGCGGAACTCAACGTGGTCGGCTTACGAAAATCGGCCACCTGCCGCGTAGACAGCCTCAACAAATCATCGACTTCAGCGCGCTCTGCGTTGCGAACCGCGGTCTCAATGACATAGCGGTCCTGATCGTAGCCATAGAATCCCATGGCAACTTTCTCTTTTCCCTGCTGAAAACGCCATTTTGCCTGCCCTAACAACTTCCGCCAGATCGCTTCATCAAACTGCTTCCAGTGGGCGAGCCCCCAATGCTCTCGACCTAACCCGGGAGCACGATCACACGCGATCTGTGCCGCTTCAATCAGCAACGTACCTGATCCACACATCGGGTCGATTAGCCCAAAGCTGAAGTCATCAACGCGATCCAGACTGTTTAAAAAACCAGCCCGATACAAGATGCCGGCCGCCAGGTTTTCCTTCAGTGGTGCTGCGCCGCTTTCGGTGCGATAGCCGCGCTGATGCAAGCTGTTCCCACTGAGATCAAAATACAGGGAAAGCACCCCTTTTCTCAGGTGCGCCCGCAATCTCACCTCCGGATTTTCCGTGTCGATGCTGGGTCGGGACCCCGTGGCATCCCGAATCGAATCCACCACCGCATCTTTGACTTTTTGCGCCCCAAACAAACTGTTACGCACAAAATCGGACTGACCGGAAAAATCGATCGCCAGTGAGCAGCGTTCAGACGCGTGCAGACGCCAGTCAACGGCATACACCAGCGCATACAGCGCTTCCGTAGAGTCGCACGGCTGCTCAAATATCTGGACCATCACACGATTCGCAATACGACTCCACAGACAAAGCTCATACGCAAACACAGAGTCACACTCAATCATCACTCCTAGAGGGGAAGTTTTGTAGACCGGAAATGGGCGTTGGGCACGGCCTGCGTCCAAATGACTCCACAGGTGTTTAAGCTCATCCTCCAGCAGGTATTCCATCCCCTTGGGACAACTAACAAAGTATTTTTCGTTATATTCAGACATATACTAATATCATATCGATCTATTTTGGCTGTTTTTTATCCAACTCAAAATGGCTCAATTAATCCTATGCAAAAACAACACGTTATGTTTTTATATGACAATTTCTTATAATAAATTCGTCACATAGATGAAATAATTTGTGTACAACTCTGACCGATTCCGTTTAACTCGGAGGAGTGACTTACGGATTCGTTCGATCACCGATGATCGATTTTTACCTTAGTTCACAAATGATAAGTCGTACCTGATCTAAGATTTAGCGTAGGACATTATCTCAGGTTTTTGGTTGATACAAACCAAATCATACCAACCTAATGTCGAAAGCTTATGGTAAAACTAGCATTTACTGCACATCCTTTCTCGTATCCTACCTGGCTAGATGAAGGAGAAAAGCCAATCTATCCCAATACTGTATTGCTGGTCTCTACCAAAACGCTTTGAACCGTTTTAAGAAAACTTGTGAGGGCTCTTCATAATGAAAAGACAAAAACGCGACCTGACCCAACGAGCATTTAAAAAAGGTTATCAAGCCGGCGTAAACGGCAAATCAAAAGATGCCTGCCCATCCGATCAAATGGACATCCGGCAACAGTGGATGAGCGGATGGAGAGAAGGCAGAAATGACAGTTGGGATGGCTATACCGGCGTTTCTGGCATTCACAAAACATCACAGATTAGCATGCAGTAAGTACCAATTCGAATCACGACCTAATAACAAACAACGCCCCTGATCCTGGGGCGTTTTTATTGGAAAACGGCTTTTTGGACTACGGATTCTTCAATCGATAATGCAGAATGGCATCCGACGCTTGCTTGATTAAAGCAGGCCCCTGATAGATAAACCCGGTATATACCTGAACCAGTTTTGCGCCCGCTTTCACCTTTTCTACCGCATCTTCGCCCCGCATTATTCCTCCGGCTGCGATGATCGGTACAGATTCCCCGAGTTCTGCGTACATGGCCCGAACCACCTCTGTGGATCGCTCCATCAGCGGTGCACCACTCAATCCACCCTGCTCATTGGCAAGCGGATGCTGAGAGACACGTGAACGATCTACCGTCGTGTTTGTGGCAATCACCGCATCCACGTCAAACTGCTTTAATGCATCGGCAACAAACCGAATTTCGGTTTCATCCATGTCCGGGGCAATCTTGATCGCAATGGGAACATAGCGCTGATGAACGTCCGCCATCTGCTGCTGAGTGGTTTTGATGACCTCAAGCAGGGATTTCATCGCATCACCAAACTGAAGGTTTCTCAATCCGGGCGTATTCGGCGACGAAACGTTGGCAGTGATATAGTCCGCGTGGGGGTATACCATGCGAATGCAGGTCGCGTAATCCTTGTGCGCATCCTCAACGGACGTGGTCAGATTCTTCCCGACATTGATCCCGACGGGACATTGATAAACGAGATTTCCACTGGATGCCAGTGTCGATTTGAAGCGCAGATAGTTTGCCAGCAGCGTATCCACCCCCGCATTATTAAACCCCATGCGATTGATGATTGCGCGCTCTTCCGGCAAGCGGAACAGGCGTGGCTGCAGATTGCCAGGCTGCGGCTTCGGAGTGACCGTACCAATCTCCAAAAACCCGAAACCCAGGGAAGCCATGCCGGCAATACAGCTGCCATTTTTATCGAGCCCGGCCGCCAAACCGACGGGATTAGGAAACGACAATCCCATCAACTGAGTCGGTTGTGGTGTCGGCTGCGCTGAGAACATGGACGTCGCACCCAGTTTCTGGCCAGCAGTCAAAAGCCGCAACGTCACATCGTGCGCAGTTTCAGGGGGTAATCGGAAGAGCAAATCTCGAATGAAAGCGTACATACAGGTCGTTTAAACTGGGTCGCGGTTCAAAAAGAACCAGGGTTGGAATAGATGAAGCCGCAGAAGTCTCTCATACCGGCGTTGAATGTCAAGCGCTAATACTAAAGTGCTAACAATAGGAACATTTGAACCACTTTAATGATCATAAATCGTGCATTATTACCATTTATCCACAATTTCATTCTTTCCGCGGGATTCCGTTTGACGATATTGTCATTTATCCACGAAATCTGTGGATAACTTTGTTGAAAAAAGCAAAAAACAGCGTGAGACCCCCCGTATTTAGAATATCCCACCTAAATTGGTTACTTTTTAACCATTTCATATATCTTTATATATCAATAACTTACAAAACCAAACCGCCAAATCAAACGGTTGTGACGGATTACCAGTGAAAGATGACGTATTCGGCATAATTGTGCATAAAGTCGCCCCGCAAATCAGCCGTTATACCTCCATCGGAATGAGAGCACCAACTAATTTTCAACGTGAGTGGCCAGATTTCCTCGGCGCAGCTCCCGATCAAACGTCATGTGCTGTCAATCATCCCCTCCCTTGCCACTATAACCAAAGGAGTAGCTCGCATTCACCAAGATGACATCAAAAGAATCTACACTCAGAATTGAATTTGCGCAGCTCAATCTTTACCATGGCCCCATCTCTACCATGGTACTCACCCTCGGAAGACTCGCCTTGTGCCCATGAATATTCGCGAACATATCAGGATAGACCTGGAAAACACACCCCCTGCACGCGCTGCCCAGAAAATCACGATCATCGGAATGGTCATGGACTTCATTCTGGGGGGATTGAAGTTGATCACCGGCTTCGTGTTTAATTCCGTTGCGCTGGTTGCCGATGGTATCCATTCGTTTACCGATGTACTGACCGACATTCTGGTGCTATGGATTACCCGATATTCCCATCAGGAGCCCGATGAAGACCACCCCTACGGTCATGAACGTTTTGAAACGCTGGGCACGTTACTGCTTGGCTCCATTCTCATTGCTGTCGCCGGGGCGATGGCCTGGGACAGCCTGATCCGGCTCATCACCCACGCTGACCATGTCATCGCATCCTGGCCAACGATTCTCGTGGCAATACTTTCCATCGCCGGCAAGGAGTGGATCTATCGATTTACACGCGCGATTGGGGAAAAGCTCAACTCGAAGTTGTTGATCGCCAACGCCTGGCATTCGCGCACGGACGCCTTTTCATCCGTCGTGGTGTTGATCGCTTTGTTTGGCGCGATGGCCGGATTTCCCTGGCTCGACTCCCTGGCCGGCTTTATCGTTGCCATCATCATCGCCAAAGTAGGCTGGGACCTTGCGTGGGACAACATCAAAATCCTGGTGGATACCTCCGCTTCGGCAGAGGAAATTGCCCAATTCCGTGAAATCATTATGGCAACGGATGGGGTTAAGAATGTTCATTGCCTGCGCAGCCGCCACATGGGTAATGACCTGCTGCTGGATGTACACTTACAAGTTGCCCCTCGGATCAGTGTCTCAGAAGGCCACCAAATCGGCTTGGAAGTGGCTCGAGCGCTCAAAGAATCGTTTAAGCAAATCAGGGACATCACCTATCACATTGATGCGGAAAACGATGGTGATGGCAGCGAGCAACTGTCACTCGGGCACGCCTCAGCAGAGGCCAAACATCCGCTGCCTTTGAGAAATCAGATTATGGCGCAGCTGACCCGCTGGTGGTCTGACTCTCTGGACCTGTCCACATGCGAGGTCAGACTGCACTATCTCAAGAACAAAGTGCACATCGACCTGCTGGTCAACCGTTTACCAAATCAATCAACAGACATCACGGAACTGAAGCATGCACTGCTGAAAAACGCCCAAGCTGAGTGGCTGGGAGCCATTCATATCTGGTTCAAGGCCGAAGCATAATCAAGCCAACGCCTTGTTTTTCAACGCAGCGATCTCATCACGGAGCTGAGCAGCCTTTTCAAATTCGAGGTTGCCAGCCGCCTGGTACATATCGTCCTCCATTTTCGCAATGGCCTTCAAGACCGCCGTGGTATCTGTCAGGTCCACAGAAGGGGTTGAGCCATACACTGACTCAGAAACAGACTTTTTACCCGCCTTTCCTTTGACGCGATAAGGGGTGGCTCCTTCCATGATATCCCGAACGCCTTTGCTCAATCCCTTCGGCGTAATCCCATGCTCTGCATTAAACGCTTGCTGTTTGTCGCGACGCCGTTCGGTTTCCCGGATGGCCCGCTCCATCGACCCCGTAATTTTGTCCGCATACAAAATGGCTTTCCCGTTGAGGTTTCGTGCGGCCCGACCAATGGTCTGAATCAGTGATCGCTCAGAGCGAAGGAATCCTTCTTTGTCCGCATCCAGAATAGCGACCAGCGACACCTCGGGCATGTCCAACCCTTCTCGAAGAAGGTTAATTCCTACAAGCACATCAAACTCTCCCAGTCGCAGATCACGAATGATTTCTACCCGCTCAACGGTATCAATGTCCGAGTGCAAATACCGAACGCGCACGCTATGTTCCGCAAGAAACTCCGTTAAATCCTCTGCCATGCGTTTTGTCAGCGTCGTGACCAGAACCCGTTCATTCACCGCTACCCGTTCGTTGATCTGTGAGAGCAGATCATCCACCTGGGTTGTCGCTGGCCTGACTTCAATCAGCGGATCCAGCAATCCGGTGGGTCTCACCACCTGCTCTACCACCTGGGCCGCGTATTTTGCTTCGTAGTCTCCCGGCGTTGCTGACACAAAAATCATCTGTGGGGCAATACGCTCCCATTCATCAAACCGCATGGGGCGGTTATCCAGAGCGGAGGGTAAACGGAAGCCGTAATTCACCAGGTTTTCCTTGCGGGACCGGTCTCCTTTGTACATGGCCCCCAACTGAGGAATGGTGACATGCGATTCATCAATCACCAATAACGCATTCTCCGGCAGATAATCAAAAAGTGTTGGCGGAGCATTGCCCGCAGCTCGACCGGACAGGTATCGGGAGTAATTTTCGATGCCGTTGCAATAGCCCAGCTCCACCATCATCTCCAGGTCATAACGTGTGCGTTCCTCCAGCCGCTGGGCTTCAACCAGCTTATTGTTGTTTCGCAGCCACTCCAGACGCTCCTTCAACTCTTCTTTGATTCGATCCACGGCGGCAAGAATCGTTTCCCGGGGCGTGACGTAATGGGACTTGGGATAAATCGTCACTCTGGGCACCTTTCGCAGGATTTCGCCCGTCAGCGGATCGAAATAACTCAGCTGTTCAACTTCATCATCAAACAGCTCGATTCGAATGGCATCACGCTCCGATTCTGCCGGGAAAACGTCAATTACTTCACCGCGAACGCGATAGGTCGCCCGGTGCAACTCGTAATCATTTCGTGTGTATTGCAACTCCGCCAATCGACGCAGAATCTTCCGTTGATCCATGTGGTCACCGCGGTCCAGATGGAGCATCATTTTCAGGTAGGAATTTGGGTCGCCCAAGCCATAAATGGATGAAACAGTGGCAACAATGATGGCATCAGAGCGTTCCAGTAAAGCCTTGGTGGCAGACAATCGCATCTGTTCAATGTGATCATTAATGGATGCATCTTTTTCAATATAGGTATCTGACGCTGGCACATACGCTTCGGGCTGATAATAGTCGTAATAGGAGACGAAGTACTCCACGGCGTTATTCGGGAAGAAGGCTTTGAATTCGCCGTACAGTTGGGCGGCCAGCGTCTTGTTATGCGCAAGTATAATGGTAGGACGCTGTATCTCTGCGATCACATGCGCTACCGAAAACGTTTTTCCCGACCCGGTGACCCCCAGCAACGTCTGATGCGCCAGACCGTCCTGAATCCCCTCCACCAAATGTTTGATGGCATTAGGTTGATCGCCAGCAGGCGCAAAGTTTGAGGTCACCTCAAATTTAGATTTCATGCAAGATTCCGTGCGAATAGAGATACCAAAAAGATTGATTAATGGTATGATTATACTGTTTTGCCTCTCCAAAATAACGTAGGCAAGTCAACGTTAAAAGTCACAACGAGGATAATGGCTTGGAAGTTATACTTTCTGATCGCGTCAAAAAAATCAAACCTTCCCCCACATTAGCGGTTACTAATAAAGCGGCCGAACTGAAAGCAGCGGGCAAGGATATTATCGGTCTCGGTGCGGGTGAGCCGGATTTCGACACCCCCCAACATATCAAGGATGCAGCTATTGCGGCCATTAACGCGGGTCAAACCAAGTATACGGCGGTCGATGGCACGCCAGCACTGAAGCAGGCCATTATCAACAAGTTCAAAAATGACAACGGACTGGAATACCAACCCAATCAAATTCTGGTGTCCTGTGGCGGGAAACAAAGCTTCTTTAATTTAGCGCTCGCTATCTTGAATGAAGGTGACGAAGTTATCATACCGGCGCCCTATTGGGTATCCTACCCCGATATGGTTCTGGTTGCCGATGGTACACCCGTGTTTATCGAAACGGACCAGAAAAGCCAGTTTAAAATCACTGCCGACCAACTGGCACAGGCAATTACCCCGAAAACCAAACTTGTCGTCATTAACAGCCCATCCAATCCCTCCGGTATGAGTTATACCCGAGCGGAACTGGAATCACTGGCTGACGTGTTAAAACAACATCCGCACGTGATGGTGGCTACCGATGACATGTACGAGCACATTACCTGGGGCGCTGAACCTTTCTGCAATATTCTCAACGTGTGCCCTGAACTTTACGACCGTACCTTTGTATTGAACGGTGTATCCAAAGCCTACTCCATGACCGGGTGGAGAATCGGCTATGCCGCCGGGCCCGCCGCCGCCATCGGTGCAATGAAAAAAGTTCAGTCTCAAAGCACATCCAACCCCACCTCTATTTCACAGGTGGCCGCACAGGCAGCCCTGGAAGGGTCTCAGGATTGCGTGACAGACATGGTGAAAGAGTTCAAAAAGCGCCACGATGTCGTTGTCGCCAAGCTGAATGAAATCGATGGCGTAGAGTGTATTCCTGTGGATGGCACATTTTACGTCTTCCCAGACTTCAATGCTGTGATTGACAGGATGCCCGGCATGACTTCAGACGTAGAATTGGCGGAGTACCTGTTGAACGAAGCGGGTGTTGCCGCCGTACCAGGTTCAGCTTTTGGCACTTCGGGCCATCTGCGATTGAGCTTTGCAACATCCATGAACATTCTGGAAGACGCCATCGCCCGCATTAAGAAAGCGGTGGAACGTTAATTCAACGCCTCGGGTGACAGGACTGTTTTTTCAGTAGCTGACCAACAGCCCCTGTCACACCGCCCCTGTCAATATACGTTGCGCGGTAATGTCCGACAATGTCACCCTTGTGTCTTCACAGGCACGATAACATTTCTGCTCCCAGGTCGCTGGCAACTCGCTCCCGGTGAAGAAAATCTGAATGGTCGACCGGTAATCTGCATCCGCCACATCGGATGGCAGGGTCTCAAACTCTCTCAGACCGAACTCTCCAAGCAAGTATGCAACCCGCGAGGCGATCGCCGGCCCACTGTCAATGAGCGCAATATCGGGTCGAGCGATACGCTTGAGTGCGGTCAGTAACTCCTTCCGTAAGAGCGGAAAATGTGTGCACCCCAGCACAATCTGATCGACGAGCGGTGCTTGATCGACCACTTCACCCAAGAGGGCATCCAGCTCGGAGTCACGTGGGGCTTTTCCGGTGAGGTAGTGTTCTGCAGCACTGACCAGGCTGTCCGCGGCGACGCGAACGACGTGGCAATCGGCAGCAAATTCCGCGATTAACTGATCAATATAGGGGCGCCCAATGGTCGCCGGCGTCGCCAGTAAAGCAATTTGACGACTTTTGGAGCGCAGCGCTGCCGGTTTGATCGCAGGTACCACGCCCACGACAGGAAACTCAACGGCTTCACGCAAGCCCGGTAACACAATCGTGCTGGCCGTGTTACATGCGATTACCAGTAGGTCGGGCTCAAGATGAGCAAAATGAGAACGGAAGTCATGGGTGACGCGCCGAAGAATCTGTGCATCAGTCAGACGACCGTAGGGCAATAGTGCGTCATCAGCATAGTAGAAATAATCTCCTGCAATGCCTTTCTGAAGCAGGCACTGCAATATAGAGAAGCCCCCACCCCCGGAATCAAACAGCGCAATGCGAAAAGGCGGCCGCATCAGGGCCGCCAGAAGTTCAATTGATTCTTGGCCGAAAGTTTCTCCACGCCAACACTCCCAAGGTCAATAACAACGGAACCAGCAGGATGTTAATCAACTTCAATCGACTACCCAGTGCCTCAATATCTCGATCAAGCTGATGCTGTACATCCCGCAACTCTTTACGAATCTTGAGCTTTTGCTTCTGGAAGTCAATCAATGCTTTCTCCTGCTCAGGAGTTAACAGATTTTTCTCGGTAACCCCTTTGTTTTGTTCCAGTTCGGCCAGTTTTTTGTCCGTTTCCTCCAATTCAGCCTGCAATACCTGCTGTTGCTGGTGGAACTTCTCTTCCGCTTTCAAACGCAGGGCTTCAACGCGGGTAAAGGGACGGGAGAAACGCCCCCGACTGCGGATGCTGATCAGATCAGCATTTCCAGCCAGATTGTCCACACCATTAACGAGGAAGTCCCCGTTATCCGCCCAGGGGGAGACAATCTGCTGACCGAAAAACTGTTGTATCTGCACCCACAATCGGTTGGACAGGATGTCGGTGTCCGCCACGATCATGACATTGATGTCTGCCGATTCTTTCAGCGAGGCTTCGATCAAGCGAGTTAGCGGTTCCGGAGTTGCTTTCTCTTCACTGTCGGAGGCGTCCGCCACCGTTGACTGCTCATCAGGCGCGGTCTCGCTGGGCGTTTCCTCAACCTGAATACCCTCCGGGAACGCTGTTTTTGCAGGCCCGGAGACGCGCGCTGCTAACACGTACTGTTCTCCTGTAGGGGCAAAGTCTTTCAGCAGGTCTTCCGGATTGTTCAGCGTTGCCAATACCGACGTATCGAGCGGCATGGCCTTCGCACTGGAACGCAACAACGGTTTCAGCTGTGTGGTTGCCCCATCTGCAGGCTTTATAAACCCAGCCGAAGAAACATTAATCGTTTCCAGCCCTGAGAGAATCACATCTTCACCTTCAATTGCCTCAGAACCCAGCCCCAACAGGCCGATGTGTCTCACCGGATTTCGGCCACTTCCCAAAGAAACCACCATAGAGTTCTGGTAATCACCGATGAATTTTGACGCATCAAACTGTATTCCCCAGGAATCCAGCAACGGCCCGAGTTCTGATGCGGCATTGCCTCCCATCATACCCATCGTAGCCTGTGAAGCCTCCGAATGCGGATCAATAAAAACCAGAGCGCGACCACCCCCGAGCACAAATTGATCGATCGCGAGCAGAGTTTTATCCGAGAGATTCTGCGGGTGAACCAGCAGCAGGATGTCCGCCTCTTCTTTGGTAATCGTCTCGACATCTTCATCCAGCCAGTTCAGCTTGAAAATACCCTCCAGCTGCTGAGTGATGACCCAGGCCGGCTCATTTTGCCGGGTCATGTAATTCATGCCCCCATTGAGATTCAGACTGGAGATGATCCCCACTACCGGAGGCTCCGGATGGGCAAGTGTATACACCAGTTTGGCCAGGTCATATTCAAGAAAATCCTCTTTGTCCAGCTGAAAAAAGGGAATACTCTCTTCTGCACTCACCCCTTCTTCCGTCGCAGATCGGCGCTTTCCGACAAGCCCAAAGAAAATCTCATCGCCACGAACCCCAACCGGCACGCCCTGCAGGCCAGCCGCCGTTGCTTCATCCTCTTCCTCGGAAAAAGGCTCTGGATCGACAAATCGCACGGCCATTTTTCCCTGAGAGAGCGAGGCAAATTCATTCAGCAAATCCTTGACTCGCGTTGCGTAGGTACGCAGCGCAGGCAGCTCTTTGGTGGCCTTATCCGAGTAATAGAACGTCAGCTCCACCTCAGTATCCAATGCACCGAGAATGGACTTGGTGCCTTCTGACAGTGTAAACAGTTTGCTCTCGGTCAAATCGATTCGAGCACTTTTAAACATTTGACTGGTCAGTGCGAGCAGAACAAAAAACAATACAGCAACACCCAGCAGCCCGATACGGTTCCTTAACAATCCTTGCATGGCACTCTCCTCACTCAGCCTTTTTCAAATTGACCATAATTGTTGTGGCCATCAGCCAGGCAGCAATCATCAATATAAAATAAAAAAGGTCGCGAAAGTCCACCACGCCCCGAGAAATCGCATCGAAATGTGCAAGGAAACTCAACGCGGATAACCCGTCCAGCACCCAATTGGGCGCCCAGTGGGAAAACGCATCCTGCACGAGCGGAAAGCCGCTGGCCACCAAGGCAAAACAAAGTACCAAGGTAATGATAAAAGCCACGACTTGACTCTTGGTCGCTGCGGAAACACAAGAGCCAACGGCCAGGAATCCGCCCGCCATCAACCAACTACCGAGATAGCCCGCGAGAATCACGCCGTTGTCCGGCTCGCCCAAATAGTTCACTGTCACCCAGATCGGGAATGTCAATAACAGCGCCAGCCCCATAAACAGCCACGCGGCAAGAAATTTTCCAACAACTGCCGCACCTGTACCTATCGGCAAAGTCATCAACAATTCAATCGTGCCACTCTTTCGCTCTTCAGACCACAGACGCATAGCGATCGCCGGAGCCAACACCAGATACAGCCAGGGAATAAAATTGAAGAATGCCACCAGATCTGCCTGACCACGCTCATAAAAACGCCCCAGGTAAAAGGTGAAAACACCGCTCAAAACGAGAAAAATGACGATAAAGATATACGCTAACGGCGTGGCGAAATAGCTGCCCAGCTCACGCTTTAATACGACTTGTAGCCCGGTCATTCCGTTGCCTCCAACGTTACCTTGCGAAATACATCGTCGAGCCGTCCTTTCTCGACATGAAATTCTTCTACGGCCCAGTCTTGCTCATGAATAAGTCTATTCACCGGTTTGAGCACCGTTTGGCCACGTAAAGGATAGATCGTCATGGATTGCCCATCCTCTTCAACCTGAACCGCAGCAACACCGGGAATACTGCGCAGTTTCTCTTCTGCCGGCACTGGTTCGGCAAACCGGAGCGAGATGGCCTGATGATAGTCGGATAACGCCGCCAGTTCATCCGGCCTTCCGTCAGCGACAATACGCCCGGACGCGATAATCATTGCTCGCGTACACACCGCGTGCACTTCTTCCAATATGTGTGTGGAGACGATAACAATTTTTTCCTTGGATAAGTTTTTTATCAGCTCTCGTACCTGGTGTTTCTGATTGGGGTCCAATCCATCTGTCGGCTCATCCAGAATGAGCACTTCCGGATCATGGATAATCGCCTGAGCCAATCCCACCCGGCGCTTAAAGCCTTTGGAGAGTGTTTCAATACGCTGCGAGAGTACCTTTTCCAGCGCTACCTGTTGAACCACCGCATTAACACGCGTTTCCAGCTCGGCACGTTTAAAACCACGGGCCTCCCCCACAAAGCGCAAAAAGCCCTGTACCGTCATGTCGCCATAAGCAGGCGCACCTTCCGGCAGGTAGCCTATTTTCTCCTGTGCGCCCATAGGATTTGCCGTCACGTTCAACCCGAACACTTCGACCTCACCCGCTGTGGGCGTTAAAAACCCTGTGAGCATTTTCATTGTGGTCGACTTGCCTGCGCCATTTGGCCCAAGAAAACCCAGAACTTCGCCTGGACCAACTTCAAAAGTAATGCCATCGACCGCACGAAGTGCACCAAACTCTTTCTTCAGTTCTTTTACTTTTATCATGCTGCTAAAAAAAGCCTCCACGCCTTTACACACGCACCACTTTATTTACACACGACCAACGCCTTTGCCTTCCCGTACAAGCAGCCTTCCTGTACTAGCAGCCTTGTCGTGAACATCATTTGCCTTGTATTCCCTGAGATGCCTTTCCACGACGGCCTAATATATAACGTGATCAATTGATCAGTTCAACTGATGCGCGAGTTCATTACAAACAATTCATATCTGAGCACAAGATAAACAGATTTATGCGCATTGGTTTTGCCGGTTTGGCGAATTCCGGCTAAAATAGCGCGCTCTATCTCGTTAAGTCCTCCCCGGTAAACGACCGCGTTTCAGGAAAACACACATGTTCGGACTGAGTTCCTTCTTCTTTACTTTGCTTAGAAAATTCCTATTTATCTGGGTACGCACCAGCGTGAATGGCAATCCTCAGGAGTTTATTGATCCTGAAAAGCCGGTATGTTACGTGCTTCAATACAGCTCACTTTCCGGACGTCTGGTGCTTGAGCAGGAATGCCTGAAAGCCGGCCTGCCGTCTTCACAGCAAGTGCTCAACCTGGGTGATGCCAAACTTCGACGCTCTTTTTTCTTTCTTTACAAAAACAAGGGCCAGTGGTTCAGACGCCGGCAAAGTCCGAACCTGACCAAGCGTCTCAAGGATCTCGTGCATGTGACGGTCAACAATCCCGATGTCGATGTACAGATCGTACCCGTCTCCCTGTTCTGGGGCCGCTCTCCGCAAAAAGAAAAGTCCCTTTTCAAGATTATGTTTTCGGATACTTGGTCCTCCGCAGGCGCGTTCAAGAAGTTTCTCATTATCCTGCTTCAGGGCAGAAACACGTTTCTGCAATTCAACAAGCCGATTTCTTTAAGGCAGCTGCTGGAAAACCAGAGTGAAAATGAAGAACTGGCTGTGCGCAAGACTGCTCGAATCCTTCGTGTTCACTTTCGAAATGTCCGTCAGGCGGTACTTGGCCCGGATCTCTCACACCGCCGCACCCTGGTTTCTTCGTTGATACGCAGCCCCGTGGTCAAGGACGTCATTGAACAGGTCGCTCGGGAGGAAAACAGCTCGGTCGAGAAAATCACGAATCGAGCGTATCAGTACGGGGATGAAATCGCCTCCAATGTTTCCATCGCAACCGTTCGTTTTCTGGACGTCATTCTCTCGTGGGTGTGGAATAAAATCTACAACGGCGTGACTATCCGGAATATAGAGGTGGTACAGGAAGTCGCCAAAGAAAACGCCGTGATTTATGTACCCTGCCATCGATCTCACATCGATTATCTACTGTTGTCTTACGTGCTCTTCAACAATGGCATCATGGTACCGCATATTGCCGCAGGCATTAACCTGAACATGCCGGTCATCGGACCCATTCTCCGCCGTGGCGGTGCCTTTTTTATGCGCCGCAGCTTCCGTGATAACGCACTCTATGCCGCGGTATTTAATGAATACCTGCACACCATGTTCACCAAAGGGTATTCCGTTGAGTACTTTGTTGAGGGTGGCCGGAGCCGAACGGGTCGTACGCTGATTCCCAAGGCGGGCATGGTGTCCATGACCGTCAGAAGTTTTCTGCGAGACAGCCGCAAACCCATTGCCTTCGTTCCGGTGTACGTTGGCTATGAAAAGATTCTTGAAGGACGCACTTATCTCGGTGAGCTAAGGGGTAAGAAGAAGGAAAAAGAGTCGGTCTTCGGCGTGTTGAAATCACTCAAAAATTTCAGAAACTCGTTTGGCCGGGTGAATGTCAATTTCGGTGCCCCCATATTTCTGGCGAAAGAGTTGAACGACGTCCAACCAGGCTGGCGAGAAGAAAAGTACACGCAGGAATACAAGCCTGCATGGCTGAATCGCGCGGTAAACCATATTTCAGAGAAGATTGCTGTCCATATCAACAATGCCGTGGCCATTAATCCGGTGAATATGGTGGCTACCACGCTTCTATCCACTGCGCGACAATCCATGGACAAGGCCCTGCTGGCCGACACCATGCGTTCTCAAATGAAGATCTTGGTAGACTGCGGTTACAGCGATCAATTCAGTCTTCCCGAAGGCACCCCCGAAGAGTGGATCAAGTATGTCGAAGACATGGGCCTGATATTTACCAACCAGCAGGAGCTGGGGGACATTATCAGTACAGAAGGCAACAACGCCATTTTGCTCACGTACTATCGAAACAGTAGCTTGCACGCCTTTGCTCTGCCGGCATTAATCGCCTGTTTTTTCCAGAATAATGAAGCGATTCCCCGTGAACGCCTGATTCGACTGGTACTCTATATCTACCCGTATTTGAAGTCGGAACTGTTCATCCGCTGGAAGGAAGATGATATCGAAACCATTACCAACCAATTGCTGGACAACATGATTGCGAATCACTGGCTGGTCCAGTACGGCGAGACGATTGTTCGACCTACCGTGGGGAGCACACGGTTTGTCATGCTGAGTGTATTGTCCAGATCCATCGCGCAGACGCTTGAGCGGTTTTACATTGTCATTGCTCTGTTGCGCAAGAGTGGCTCCGGCACACTGACCGCCGACGAACTGGAGGCCCAGTCGACGCTCATGGCACAGCGAATGTCGATTTTGTATGGGCTGAATGCGCCCGAGTTTTTTGACAAGAATCTGTTCCGTAATTTCATCGCAACGCTCAAGGAAAATGGCATTGTCACCGAAAATGAAGAGCACTTACTTTTCTACGGTGAGGAGTTGGATAACGTTTCCGACGATGCGCCGATACTTCTCAATTCAGAATTACGACAAGGTATTCTTCAAGTCACGAATCGAAACGAGTAGTTTAGAGCGTTTTATGGGAGAGTGAGCGGTTGACATACACATCATAGCGACTGCTCTTCCCCTTCAGTTGATAGGTGGGCTCTCGATTACTCAAGAGTGGTGAGCGCAGTCCGCGCTTCACCACCACCCGGTATTCCGCTTTTTCCTGCGCCAACGCCAACAGTGCATCACTGTCCTCATCAGGACCGACCACCTGATGAAAGAACTGCATCTCGCGTTTTACCTGCGCAGATTTTTCCCGCGTTGGGAACATTGGATCAAGATAAATCACATCAACGAATCCCTGCTCCTGTCTGCCCAACCACTGCAGTGCATCACCTTCGATCAACGTCATCCGATCGATCACAGGCCGCAATTCAACACTCTCAATCATTCCGGCGTTTGCCAAGCCGGAACGCAGCAGTTCATGCACAACGTGAGAGCGTTCAAGCATTTGAACCCGACACCCCAGCGATGCAAGTACGAAAGCATCACCACCCAGGCCGGCAGTGGCATCGAGCACTGAGGGATAGGCTGCGCCCGAGATTCCCACCGCCTTGGCAATCAATTGCCCTTTGCCTCCACCATACTGAAATCGATGGCGATTCTTCCCTTGGACAAAGTCGCAGCCCACCGGATTTCCTAACCGGCGATCCCGGGGGCATAACAACACGTCCTGTGCGGAATACACAAGATAGAATTGGGAGTTAGTTGCGGAGCGCTCGAGTGTGAATACATCGCGCTTGTAAAACTGCTTCGCGTCAAAGTTGGCATCCACCCTCTGAAGCGGTAACCCGGCTTTGTCAGCAAACGCTTGAGCAGCGCACAGGTCGCCACCATCAAACAGCACCGGACAAATCAAGGAGGGAGTTATCATCAAATCAACAGGTACAGGAATTCTTCACACTCAGGCTAAACAAAAATATCCACGCCCACCAACTCACCATCTTCACCAGTACCGGAGGCAAGACCGGCAGTTTGCGTGTAGGCGGCTACCGCCCGCTGGTTTTGAGCAGGCAACTCGTTGAGTTCGCGTTGCCTTTGCAGTGTCACTTCTTCTACTTCTGCCTTGGCTTCCACCCGACGCTGGATGGCACCATAATCGATGGCCTGCTGCGCTTGCCGCTCCTGCTCATTACTTCTCAGAGGAGTTCGCTGATCCCGGGCCTCCCGCTCGCGCGCGGGGGTAACTTCATTGGCTGAAGACGTGTTTGGCCTTTGCCCCAGCGGGTTTAAAAATCCAAAGGATGCGCCGTTTACATCAATTGCCATAGGGGAGTGCCACTTATAACCCGCTTATCTTTCAATCCGAATACTTGCCTGACCTGAGTTTTTTCAGTATAGATCTTGATCAATTCGATCACAACCAGCCAACGGAGTCCGCCGGTGGACGGCGTGCTCACCTTAATGATTAAGGAATACAAAAACGAACAAAAACGCTCCCAAAACAAGGCGATAGTACACAAAAGGCATAAATCCGATTCTTTGTAAAAATTTTAAAAATAAATGTATGCATACATATGCGCTTAAAAAAGACAAGCCTGCCCCCAACAGGATATCACCCCATTGCGCCTGAGCTTCCATTTCCAGCAGATCTTTGGTCTTCTTCGCTCCGGCAGCCAGAATGATCGGGATCGAGAGCAAAAAAGAAAAGCGTGCTGCTGCCTCCCGACTCCAACCCAATGCCAAAGCCATCGTCATGGTTATCCCACTACGGGAGGTTCCGGGAATCAATGCCAGCGCTTGTGAAAAGCCAATGAGTATCGCATCCCGAAGCGAAGCCTTCGAGAGTGCATTGTCTGGATTATGGTAACGATCAGCCCACCCCAGCAATAGCCCAAACACGATGGTGGTAGTAGCAATCACCCAGGTGGCACGTAAATGATTTTCGACGATATCACCGAGAAACAGACCCGCCAATCCAGCAGGAATGGTGGCAAGAATAATATACCAGGCCAGCCTGGCTTCTGTGCGGATCGATGGATCCTGCGGCAGTTTACCCGGGACGCAACTGAGCCCCCAGGCATAGGTTAACTTGAAGATATCCCGCCGGAAATAGCTTATCACAGCGAGTAACGTGCCTACATGGGCAGCCACATCGAACGCCAATCCCTGGTCCTGCCAGCCCAACAGTTGAGACGGCAATATCAGATGTGCCGAGCTTGAGATCGGCAAGAACTCTGTGAAGCCTTGCAGCAGAGAGAGTACGATGACTTGCAACCAATCCATTATTAACTTCCTTTGTCACCCGAGGGCACGATCACAATTCACCCTCGCCTAACGGCCGGGCAGCTTTTTCCAGGTCACTTCGTCTCTCAAATACGTCGGGCGCGCCTGTTCTGCCGGTTGGACATTGCCACGGTCAAAGTCCCGTTGGGCAATGAGGGCCATTTCCTCAGCACGTGGCATCAAATCGAAGCTCTTTTCAGCCGTTGTAAACCCCACCGAAAGGGCTTCTTCGCCGTCTACGACCAGCCACCCTTCCCCAACCAGATAGTGATCGACTTGTGATTCCATGACCAATCCGGCCATTGCCTGCAAATAGGCTGAAGGCGGCAAAACACACTCCGCTAATAAGGGTTCCAGAACGGGCAGGCCCTGCGAGTCCAGGGAAACACAACGATACGATGCACCATAGACTTCAGACATGCGGGCATCCAGTAGTGCGTGAATCACAGCACCTTTCGCCGGGAATTGCTCTCCCCGGGTTCCAGTTCCAGCGCCATTTCCGGCCCCGACCGCCAACACGCGCTGAACCGCCAAGGCCTCCAGGGTGGATACAGGAATCACCGGAATATCGAGGCCAAAGGCCAGCCCTTGAGCAACGCCGGCAGCAATGCGCAGCCCCGTAAACGATCCCGGCCCTGCACCAAAGGCGATGGCATCCAGCTCTGCAACAGGCACACCAGCCTGATCAAGCACCTGCTGTATCATGGGCAGTAATTTGTGGGTATGATCCCGCGGCGTAAGCTCAAACTGCGCACTAAGGGTACCCGACATACTTACTGCTACCGAGCAAGCGTTAGAAGAGGTATCGAGCGCCAGAATACTGGTCATAATTGTTTCACCATAAAAAAGAAAAGGGCCAATGCCCCTTTCTTTTGATGCCATTTCGGCGACGGATCAGACAAGCTTAGCAAAGATTTTGTCGCGAATCTCTTCTACAGAGCCTACACCTTTTACTTCCACATAGCCCGGTGCACCTTCTGCTCCTGACTTCAACCAGTTCTGATAGTAGTCGACCAGTGGTGCCGTCTGGGAATGGTAGATTTCCAATCGCTTGCGGATGGTTTCTTCCTGGTCATCTTCTCGCTGAATCAGCGCATCACCAGTGACATCATCCTTGCCTTCTTCTTTTGGGGGATTGTATTGAATGTGATAGACACGCCCACTGGCTTCGTGGACGCGGCGACCGCTCAGACGACTGATGATTTCCTCATCAGCTACATCAATCTCGATCACAAAATCGATGGTGACACCTTCCGTTTTCAAGGCTTCTGCTTGCGGTATGGTGCGCGGAAACCCATCCAAAAGGAATCCGTTAGTGCAATCCTGCTCCTGAATGCGGTCTTTGATCAGAGCAATAATGGTTTCATCAGAGACCAAACCGCCAGACGCCATGACTTCTTTTACTTTCAATCCGAGTGGTGTGCCGGCTTTCACCGCAGCTCGCAGCATATCACCGGTTGAGATCTGTGGAATGCTGTACTTCTCAGTGATGTATTGAGCTTGAGTGCCTTTGCCCGCACCAGGTGCGCCTAACAGAATAGCTCTCATTGGGATGCTCCCTTTTGTTATGAATGTATTAAGCTATGTTACTGCCCACGCCAGAGCGTGAAGCAGCACACAAATTCAAAATCGGAGAGGCATTATACGAACTCAAGCTACGAAGCGGAAGAGGTAAAGTGCATGACCAAAAGTCAGGACAGTTTAGGCCACCATACAGGATGCTAATAAATCAAGTTCATCCCTGTATTCCAGCGCCTGTTCAACGATTTGGCGCCCTTGGTCGGGTTTGAATCCAAGTGAACTGAAGAGTGCATCCACGTCAACGGGGCCTTCAAACTCCCCGATGCCAATTTCATGGAGCAGATAATTAGTGACCCGAACTAACTTCACGTATTTTTCGTCCTGACCGTCATACACTTTATTCTGGTGCATGGCACAGGCCTTAATGACTGGATCGGGCAAATTCCACATTTTCAGCAGCACGGCACCGATGGTACCATGACCGAGCATGAGCACGCCCTCATCCCAGCCAGCCCCAAACACCTGCCGCTCAAGTAAACTCACCGGCGTTTCCGGATGACCTTTGATCAGATTACTGATTTCATCGAATTCAGGACGGAACACATGACCAATCAACAGCACACCAATGTTGTGCAGCAGCCCCGATAGATATGCCACACCTGGCACGACACCAGCACTGGCGGGCATTTGCAGGGCTAATTGCTGGCAGAGATACGAGCTGTAGAGGGAGTGACGCCAAATGGCACTGAGCCCCCACGGCCCGCCATTCGGGAGTGAAAATGCTTTGAGCGCAGCGATGCCCATCGCAATGTTCGCCACACGATCATAGCCCAGCACAATATTTACCGCATCCTGCACCGAATTGATTTCACCCGGGAAATTAAACAGGGCTGATCGCGCATAACGCATTATTTGCGCCGCAAGTGGCGGGTCCTGCTCAATGGTCAGCGCGAGATCAGAGACCTCACTGTTGGGATTATTCGTCAACTGTAGAATTTTCAGCGCAATCGCGGGCATCGGCGGCAAGTTATAGACTTTCTGCAACCGGGCAGCCACTTGATCCAGACTGGCCCCCTTTAGATCACTGATCAGCGAACCATCCAATCCCCGCTCCTGCGGCATGCCTTCATCATCCAATGGAACGCCAAACTGATAGACCGTTGCCCCCTGAATCAGTTTACCCAGGTTTTCTTGATTGACATGGATAATACTGTCGTTTTTTCCTGCCCGAAAGAACACATCGTAGAGCTCGGTCACTTCCCGGTCCACAACGATCGAAAACCCATAGGCATTGCCGAACGGCGGACAACTGTTGGCGTCACAGTCTGACATCACGCGACGAATCTGCGTATCGGTCAGCTTCTGAAAGTTTCGATTCATCTTTCTGCCGAGCTTCTCCGGATCTACTTTACTCTGCAAACTGTGGATCGCTATTACCGGCCCTTTCGAGTCAATCAACGGTGTGCCTACCACGAGATTCCGACGAGGAAAGTCCAGGTGATCAAAGATTTCATCCACATGATCAACCGGCACATGGGGAAACTCTTGAAAGCTCACATGATGCTTTTCAAGAAAACGATGAAATTTCATTGATATGGCCATTCCCCTGCTCCTTTTCACAGGTCTTTCATTTAACGGGGGTAAACTCTGCACGTTTGTACAGGATTTACCCAACTTCCATTGTATTCCTTGAACCAAGGATTAATCAGTAGCAGGTCACATTTCATCTTTACCAAGCTTTTGGTTTTGTAAACGCTGGTTACCGCTGTAAGCAGAGGTAATAATCTGTGACCGGATGTTAACACAGCCAGCGAACTCAACCGGTATTGCGCATGCCCGCTGCAATACCAGCCATCGTTACCTTTAACGCTTGCTCCACATCTTCGCTGTTTTCCGTGGGATTATGGCGATCACGATAAAGCAATTCTGCCTGAATAAAGTGCAACGGGTCAGTATAGGGGTTCCGCACAATCATGGAATGCCTGAATACCGGATTCGACGCCAACAACTCCGTCTGCTGCTTGATGAGGTTTACCGCTGCCAGCGCTTTTTCCAGCCGCCCCCTGAGCGCATCGCCAAGCAACTGAAGCTCTTCCGGGACGAGCTTCCGCTCATAGAACTGCGAAATATACGGGTCGGCTTTGGAGAGCACCATTTCGAGCATATCGACATGGGTTCCGAAAAAAGGCCACTGCTCGATCATTTCCCGGAGCGTGCTGACGTCTTCCGGAGCATTCAGCTCGTTCAGCGCTTCATCCGCCCCCAGCCAGGCAGGCAACATCATCCGCATCTGCGTCCAGGCAAAAATCCACGGGATCGCCCGCAGGCTTTCCACCCCTCCGGACGCCTTCCGCTTGGCGGGTCGACTGCCCAGTGCCAACTTGCCGAGCTCCTGCTCGGGCGTGGCCAACCGGAAATACCGGACAAAATCCGGATTCCCTCGAACCAGATCCCGGTAAGAGTTCAACGAAATGGCCGTCAATTTGTCCATCATCGACCGCCATTGTGGCGCGGGTTGCGGTGGGGGCAACAAGGAAGCCTCAATCACCGCCGATGTGTACAGCGTCATGCTTTGCACGGCAATGTCGGGCAACCCAAATTTGAACCGAATCATTTCACCCTGCTCCGTGATACGGAATGTGCCGTTGACGGAACCAGGGGGTTGAGACAGGATTGCCTTATTCGCCGGACCGCCCCCTCGCCCTACCGTGCCACCCCGGCCGTGGAACAGTGTCAACCTTACCCCGTGCCTCGCAGCCACGGCGACCAGCTTTTCCTGTGCCTGGTATTGCGCCCAAGCCGCCATCATCTGCCCGGCATCCTTGGCAGAATCCGAATAGCCAATCATCACCTCCTGCTCACCCTGGGTATATTGATGATACCAGTCCACCGAAAGTAACCGATCTATGCAGTACTCCGCATTCTCCAGATCACTCAACGTCTCGAACAAAGGCACGACGCGCATCGGGTGCTTCACACCGGCTTCCTGTAACAAAAGCAAAACGGCCAAAACATCCGAAGGTTGCCCTGCCATAGAAATCACATAGGATCCAAGTGCAGAAGCCGGCTGTTTGGCCACGACGCGACAGGTTTCAATGACTTCACGCGACAAGTCGCTCACGGGCCAATCCTGAGGGATCAAGGGGCGCTTGCTGGCCAGCTCCTTAAGCAGGAAGGACTGTTTTTCATCCTCGCTCCACTCATGATAGGACCCCAGATCAAGGTATTCGGTAATCTCATTGAACACCAGCGCATGCCGCTCCGACTCTTGTCGTACATCCAGCTTCACCAGTTCCAGGCCAAAGCACTTCACCCGACGAATGATGTCCTTCAGCGGGCCGTTGGCGATCATACCCATATTGAACTCACACAGAGAGTCGTAACAGGTAACCAGTACATTCAAAAGATCATCGTTATCCACCAAGGCATGCTGTGGCCAGGGCTGATCTGCCTCCATCGACTCCTCACACCACTTTCGCGTTGCAACCAGGCGCTGCTTGAGTTCGGCCAGCACTTTTCGGTAAGGTTCCGAACTCTGACCGGAAAGTTCCAGCAAAGCTTTAGAGGCTTCCGCCATGGAAAGTTCAGCCCGCACCGCGTCTATGTCGCGGATATAGAGGTCTGCCGCCATCCATCGGCTCAGCAAAAACACCTGACGTGTCACTTCCGCCGTAACATTCGGATTTCCATCGCGATCCCCTCCCATCCAGGATGAAATGACGATCGGCGCTGCTTCCAGCGGTAGATGGATACCGAACACGGTGTAAAGCGCTTCATCAAGATTGGTCAGAAACCGGGGAAGTGCGTGCCAAAGGCTGTTTTCGATGACGGCAAAGCCCCACTTTGCCTCATCCTGAGGCGTTGGACGCTCATGACGGATTTCATCCGTGTGCCAAGCCTGGGCGACCAGCGCCTTCAGTCGATTGGTAATGGCCTTTTTTTCCACCTCGTTCAGATCATCATGATCGAGTTCCCTTAAACAGGCGGCCATTTGGTCATACTTCATAATCAGTGTGCGCCGCGTCACTTCCGTCGGATGGGCCGTTAACACAAACTCGATTCGTAACTTTTCAAGCAAGGACTCCATGCTTTGTGCCGTCACGCCCCCTTGCTTTAACCGCTCAAACTGCGCCTGTAACTCTTCAATCACCGTATCCCTGGGATCATCGGTTTTTACCCGACGTATACCGTGGTATTGCTCAGCCAGGTTGGCAAGGTTCAAAAACTGGTTAAACGCCCGAGTGACCGGCAGCAATTCATCGTCCTTCAGGGATGACAGTAGTGCCGGCAGAGAATCAGCTTCAGGCTTCCCGGTACTTCTCGCGGCTTTTGCCGTTTTTCTTATTTGTTCAATTTTTTCCAGAAACGCACTACCCAGATGGTTTTCGATACTTTCCCCCAGCAATGCGCCCAATAGGCGGACATTGTCTCTTAACGCGGGATGCAGCTCAGACATCATTTTACTCCTGACGTGATCGGGCAGATGATTGGGTTTTCATTCACAATCCTGATTTTGCATCTAAACTTATGACATATTGAAACAAAATGCCATGAGAGTTTTACCTCACGTACAGGCACAATACGTAAAAACCCCAAGTTGACACATTGGTATATTCAGATGAGTGACGGACAACCCAGAATATGTATCGTCGATGACGATGATTTTTACTCGGAGATTCTTTCAGAGCTTCTGCAAAAACAGCAGTATCAAACCACACACTTCCAGGACCCGATGCAGGCACTCACGCATTTTCAGAATGAGATCAGTGCCGGCCATTATGATGCGCTGCTCTTGGATGTGGTGATGCCGGACATGGATGGCTATGAGTTATGTCGTCAGTGCCGAGAGATTCCCAGCCTGAACAATACGCCCGTTTTGTTTGTTTCTTCTCAAACATCCCTGGAAGATCAGATCAAAGGGTACGAAAGCGGCGGCGATGATTTTCTCACCAAGCCCGTTCAGGCCGAAATGCTGGCTGCCAAACTGAGCCGCGCAATAAAATCCCTGAAAACCAACAAAGACCTCGAAGACGTAGCTTCACAGGCCCGGGTCATGATGAATCAAGCCATCTCCAGCGCCGGTGAGATGGATATTGTGGCGCAATTCGTAAACAACAGTCTGTCGTGCACAACCACCCAGGCCTTGGCGCATACGCTCCTGAATGCATGTCATCTGTTGGGGGTTCAATGCAGCACATATATCAGGAGCCAGTGCGAACCCGTTTTTGAGTCCATTGATGGCACACGAAAAGCCATTGAAATGGAGTTGCTGGAAATGGCCAATAAGCGGGAAGGTGCAATTGACTTCAACGGACGGTTGATCATCAACCTACCAGAGCTCTCTCTCCTGGTACGCCGGCTGCCCGACGATGACCTGAAGTGTGAGCGGTTGAAAGAACAACTTTCCCTGTTGGCTTCCGTCGCCGCGAACCGGGTGTCAGCCGTCGACAAGGAGCACAAGGTACAAACGCATGAAAAAGTACTGACAGAAATACTGGAATCGGCCCAATCTGCCGTGCAGGACCTGGTAGCCAATACCAGCCAACAGGAACAGGTCATCAGCGATGTGACGGATGAGTTTCTGATGACGCTTCGTGAAGATCTGCTGGATCTGGCACTGGACAAAGATCAAGAACAGATACTTATGACCATGGTCCGAAAAAACATCAGCAAGATCACAGACATGTTGATGGAAAACAAAAAACAAATCGAGCAGATCAATGAGCCTTTTAAGGCGTTTATCTCCTCATTGAATCAGGCACTCTAACCGCACTGTGATTAGCGATACGTTGCGGCAGTTATAAACTGGCCAAAGGTCTCACACCACACAATTACCGTGGAAAATTGTGTGGGATCAATCTGCGCCGGCACCGGCAGGACGAAATTTTCAAAAGTTTTCACATCCCCTACTCGCACCATTTTGGGCTTAAGGCGCTGAAAATCCTGCTCCGTTTCCACAAACTCCGGCGACAGGTAAAGCTTGTAGTCTGGCCCTGGTGCCAGGGTGCCTTGTAAGCTGATCTCGGAGCGACCGACAGACACCGTACCTTCTCCCCAGTGCAGCGCATCACTCCCTTTCAGGTTGCGCCGGAATTCCCCGGTAAAGGATGCCTGTTTTGCCACCGCCTGAACATCAGCGTCACTCGGGGCGTCAGGCGCGATCAAAATCGGGAGCGCATAAATGCCCGCAGCGAATCCTGCGAAGCCAATGAGCGCATGGGACACTACGAGAAGTGCAACTACTTTAATGTTCATTTTTTATGGCTGCCGTCACAGAGCGGAGGTTGTTTTGTCTGTTTGCAGCCACAGAAAAATACTTTCTTTGACATGTCTGCTTCGTACTTGACTGGTCTGAAATCCGTACCTCTATGAGACCCATCACAAAACGGTTGATTCTGACTTCTTCCACAGGCGCACCAGAAATAGCTTTCGCCGTCCTCCACATCAACGGCGTAGGGTGTGTCGGATGCTCGAACTGGATCACTCATTGCGTCCCCCCGGTTTTATCAGATTGTCACTGCCTCCCTCAGTATGACTTAAATCACCCGAGTTCGCCAAGCGAAGGGTATACTGCGCTGCCCTCGTCTAACGCTTTTGTCGTTTCTCCTGCTTTCTTAACTTTTCGAGTTCTTAACGTTTCGCCTTCTTCGCTTCTTGCCACAACGACTCCATCTCATCGAGTGTCGCATCCAATGGCGAGCGGTTTTGGTCGGCGAGCGCGTGCTCGATATAGCCGAAGCGATCTCGAAATCGCTGATTCGCCTGCCTGAGCGCGTGATCGGGTTTAACCGAAAGAAAGCGTGCGAGGTTCACGCAACAAAAAAGCACGTCTCCGAGTTCGTGCTCGATCGCCAGCCGATTTGCTTCACGATCAGCGGCACTACCCAGCGCAACCTCTTTCAACTCATCGAGTTCTTCATCCAGCTTGTCGAACACCGGCCCAATGGTTTTCCAATCGAATCCCACAGATGCGGCTTTGTGCTGAAGCTTTTCTGCCACAATCAGAGGTGGTAACGCATTGGAAATTGCTTTCAAGCGACTCTCAAACACTGGCGTACTCCCATCACCGCCCGCTTTTTCTGCACGCTCTTCCGCCTTGATTTTTTCCCAATTCGCCTTAATTTCTGCTTCAGTAATACTCTGGCCGGGGGGCAACCGACTTTCCAGCGAGCCATCCGGGAACACATGGGGGTGGCGCCGCAACAGCTTGGTGACGATCGCGTCTACAACAGACTGAAAATCAAAAGAACCCTGCTCTTTCCCAAGCTGGGCATAAAAAATGACCTGGAAAAGCAGATCGCCAAGCTCATCTGTGATGTGCGCCATATCGCCCTTATCAATCGCCTCGGCCACTTCGTAGGCCTCCTCAATCGTATGCGGAACGATCGACTCAAACGATTGCTTTTTATCCCAGGGACAACCATCTTTCGGGGCTCGCAAACGCGCCATTAGGTATAGAAGGTTGTCCAGCGTGTATTGTCGACTCATGAGTTATCCGGTTTTTACGCGTTTCGCATCGATAATGTTTGGCAACTGTTTGATCTTTGCCAAGAGTCTGGCCAGACTATCCAACCCGGTCACTTCCACAGAAATACGCAAATCGGCCGTATTATCTTCAAGGTTGGACTTGGTATTCAAAGACAGCACATTTGCCTTTTCATTGGCAAGAATAATGGTAATGTCACGAATCAAACCAGACCGGTCGTAGGCCTGAACACCAATGTCGACGTTATACAATGATTCCGGCGCGCCACCCCAGGTGACTTCGATAAACCGGTTAGGGTCTGTTTCCCGGAGGATCTGAGCGTTTTGGCAATCCTGGTGGTGCACAGAAACCCCTCTTCCCACGGTGATATACCCAACGATGGGATCCCCGGGCAAGGGTTTACAGCAGTTGGCCAACGTTGTTTTGAGCTTACCCACACCGCAGACTTGAACGTCCCCTTCCTGCTTTTTCGCTTCCAGCGAGGCCATTTGAGGCAGGGCCAGATCCAGCTGATGATCATGCGTTTCAAGCAACTGCTGGGCTCGGTTCGCGACTTGGGTAGGCTTCAGATCGCCAGCACCAATTGCCGCAAACATGTCAGTCGAGGAATGATAGTTGACCGCAAGACACAGTTCTTTCAGGTCCACGCCCTCAATGGACAAGCGCTTGAACTCGTCTTCCAGAATAGCGCGACCATCAATGATGTTACGATCACGATCCTGTTGTTTAAACCAGTGGGTAACTTTCGCGCGGGCTCGGGAAGTTTGAATATACCCCAGACTGGGGTTCATCCAATCCCTGCTGGGCGCAGGATTATTGGATGACAGAATGGTCACCTGATCCCCGGTTTTGAGTTGATAGGTTAAAGGAACAATTCGACCATTGATTTTTGCCCCCCGACAACCGTGCCCCACTTCTGTGTGCACGCGATAGGCAAAGTCAACCGGAGTGGCGCCCTGGGGCAAGTCGACGACATGACCATCCGGCGTAAATACATACACTCTGTCGGCGGAGGCGTCATACTTGATTTGTTCAACCAGCCCGTTCAGGTCACCCAACTCTTCCTGCCACTCAAGCACCTGTCTCAACCAGTTAATTTTTTCTTCATAGCTGTTGCTCTTGGTTTTGGTGTCGGTTCCTTTATACAGCCAATGGGCACACACCCCTAATTCGGCTTCATCGTGCATTTCCTTGGTGCGGATCTGCACTTCAATAATTTTCCCTTCCGGACCAACCACGGCGGTATGCAGGGATCGATAACCGTTTTCTTTCGGGTTTCCGATATAGTCGTCAAATTCGTTAGGAATCATTCGCCACATTGCGTGCACAATTCCCAGTACGGTGTAACAATCACTCACGGAGTGCACAAGAATTCGGAACGCACGGATGTCGTAAATCTGGGAAAAATCCACCCCTTTACGGTGCATTTTTCGCCAGATGCTGTAGATGTGTTTCGAGCGTCCATACACTTCGCCCTTCACATGCGCGTTTTCCAGCTCCCTCTGAAGCGTGGACACAATTTTTTTGATAAAGAGGTCTCGATCAACGCGCTTTTCGTCCAGCAACTTCGCGATTTTTTTGTAGGCAGAGTCATAGAGGTACCGAAACGACAGATCTTCCAGCTCCCATTTAATATGACCGATCCCCAGACGGTGGGCCAGCGGAGCATAAATATCGAACACTTCCTTGGCCACGCGCAGCCGTTTCTCGAAAGGTGCATTTTTTACTGCCCGAATCGCACAGGTACGTTCAGCGAGCTTGAGCAAAACCACCCTAACATCATCAATCATCGCGACAAGCATTTTGCGCACATTGTCAATCTGCGCCTGACTTTGGCCCAGCACATGGCCCTTTAGGGGGTGATGAATGGAAGAGATGGCAGCCATCTGCATGGCCCCAGAGATCAGTTTGGCTACTTCAGCCCCAAACCGCTTTTTTACGGTATCAAGATTGATGCGTTCTTCCCGCACGACCCGGTAGAGTATCGCAGCGATGATGGTGGTTTGATCCATGTTCAGTTCCGCCAGGATCTGCGCCATCTCAAGTCCGATCCGGAAACTGCTGTGACCTTCGGCCCAAATGCGATCCTGCCGCACGGCAAGCTGGTCGATTTCCAGACTGAGCGCACAGGCGGCGCGCACCTCGGCCGGATCTTCCAAACGCACCACATCGCTGAGTTTTTCTACCCAGCGATCCAAATCAATACTCCCATCATGGCCGACAGGATGATCTTCTCTCACTTTCACCATGTTAAGGGGTTAGCCTTTTTTGTTCAGTTTTTCAGGTTGCGTTGATACACCCGTTACGCTTTTTCAAACAAGGCGATGGATTCCACGTGTGCGGTATGGGGAAACATATCCATAACACCTGCTCTCACCATTTTATACCCATTTGCCAGAATGATACCTGTATCTCTTGCTAATGTGGCCGGATTGCAAGAAACATACACAATTTTGGAAGCACCGAAAGCGGTCAGGTACTTCACGACCTCTTCCGCGCCGGATCGGGGCGGATCGATAAGAATCTTGTCAAAACCTTTTTTGGCCCAGGCGTTGTGCGTAAAATCTGCGTGAAGATCCGCGCCAAAAAACTCGACGTTCGTGAGTTTATTTACCTCTGCATTTTCACGACCACGCACCACCATCGCGTCGTCGCCTTCCACGCCCACCACAGATTTACAGCGTGTCGCAATGGGTATGGTAAAATTTCCCAGTCCACAGAACAAATCCAGCACGCGATCTTCCGAAGTGAGCGCTAACCACTCCACGGCACGGTGCACCATCTGCTGATTAATTTCCGCATTCACCTGAGTAAAGTCCATCGGGTGAAACTGGAGCGTCACATCAAATTCATCCAGGCGATAGGAAAGCCGATCACTGCGGTCACCGGCATCCAAAGCATCAGGTGAGCTGAGCCGCCACACCGAATCCGGGCCTTTGGGTTGAAGATAGATGGCAAAGTCATGCGTCTCTCCGAATTCAAACAACACGGCTTTATCTTCCTGAGACAACGGCGCCAGATGCCGAAACACAAGTGCAATTGATGCGTCTCCCGCCGCCACCTCTATCTGGGGCAACGACTGATAAATCGACAGTTTCCGAATCATCTCCCGCAATTCGTGAATTTTGTTACCAATCCTGGGATCAAGGACGCAGCAACTGTCGATATCCGTAATAAAGTTACTGCGTTTTTCACGGAAACCGACCAAGACCTGATCGCGCTTCGTGACATACCGCACCCCCAGGCGGGCCTTACGGCGATAACCTTCTGTGGCGCAGACCAGCGGTGCTTCCGGGTTGGGCCACTCAATGCCGGCAAAATGCTTAAACTGTTCCAGCAGAACGCGCTCTTTCATCTCTACCTGATGACCTGTGTCGATGTGTTGGAGACTACACCCCCCACAGATTTCCCCATAGGGACAGGGCGGCTCCACCCGAAACTCAGATGCCTCAATGACGCTGTCGGTCACCAACTCATCAAACTTGCTTCGACTGAATACATAGCGCGCCACAACCTCTTCGCCAGGCAACGCCCCTGCCACAAAGGCCGTTTTACCATCAATTGAGGCAATTCCGCGCCCCTCGTGGCTTAGCGAGGCTATTCGTACTTGAACAGGCTCGGTTGGAATCGTTTTTCTAGCCCTTCTTCTGGCCATTGACTACTCTCACTCACTTGAACTGTTTGACCTGTCTCTCGTCGGATAAGAGAACGACAGCCGTGTCCTACTTCAGGAAAAAACGCCGGTAGAAAGATACCGATCTCCCCGGTCGCAAATAATGGCGACGATCACTGCGTTTTCAACCTGACTGGAAACACGCAATGCTCCCGCGACCGCGCCGCCGGAGGAAACACCACAAAAGATACCCTCTTTTTCTGCCAGCAAACGCATCGTCGTCTCCGCTTCGCTTTGCCCGATGTCCAGTACCTGGTCCACACGGTCCGGTTCAAAAATTTTGGGTAAATAAGCTTCAGACCATCGCCGAATACCGGGAATGGACGCCCCATCGGCGGGTTGCAAGCCAACAATCTGAATATTGGGATTCTGCTCCTTCAGATAGCGGGACGTTCCCATGATGGTACCTGTGGTGCCCATGGAACTGACAAAGTGCGTAATACTACCCTCGGTCTGCTGCCAGATCTCGGGACCTGTCGTCCGATAGTGTGCCAGGGGATTGTCCGGATTGGCGAATTGATCCAGCACCTTGCCCTTGCCCTCCGATTCCATGAGTTTTGCCAGATCTCTGGCACCTTCCATTCCCTCTTCCTTACTCACCGTCACGATTTCCGCACCATAGGCACGCATTGACGCTCGACGCTCTTCGCTCATATGGGCTGGCATGATCAGCACCATCCGGTAGCCCTTGATAGCAGCAGCCATTGCCAGCGCAATTCCGGTATTGCCGCTGGTCGCTTCAATCAACGTATCCCCCGGCGCAATATCCCCCCGCTGCTCAGCCTGTTGGATCATGCTCATTGCCGGTCGGTCTTTCACCGATCCCGCAGGATTATTGCCTTCGAGCTTCAATAACACGGTATTTGAAGAGTCGCCCGCCAATCTCTGGAGCCGGACAAGTGGCGTATTACCAACGTATTGTTCTATAGTGGGGAAATTCATCTTAATCCAAGGCTCGTCTACACTTTTTTACTTAGGGGTAATTGATTATTTCGGATTTCTCTATGAAAAACTGGGGTATTAAAAACAGAATCATGCTGGTGGCATTTTTACCAGCCATCAGCATATCTTTATTGCTTGGTGTATTGTATACGTTGAACAGCGCACATGAAGGTCACCGTCTTTTAAAGCAGAAAAGCCTGACCATTACCAATCAGGCAAAGCAGCTGGCAACCTCGGCTTCTTCCTCAAAGCATACCCAGATCTTACTCAAATCCCTGTTGCGGTCTGCATTGCAGGACCAGGATGTTCGTTCGATATCGATTCTTTCGGACAAGGGCGACATTATGCTTCATGCAGGGCCACAAAGCTATACTGCATACCAAGTCAACCAGTTCGCTGATGGCGCGGAAGTACCGGTAGAAGGCAGTCAGAACCTGCTGTTTATCGCAGAACTGCCGTTCACTGCCGGTAAAAACAGTGAAATCGCCCCACCCGCCTGGGTCGTTGTGGAAACCAATCTTAGCCGACTCAGGCTCGAGTACTATCAAAAAATTCTGACGAGCACCATTGTCGCCGGGCTTGGCTTGGCCATCAGCCTTTTTTTTGCTTTGAGGGCGAGCAGGGATCTGGTCACACCGATCGGTCAGATTACCCAGGTGCTCTCTGATTTGAAGGAAGGGAAACTGGAGTCTCGCCTCTTCATCGAAGCCAGTCATGAAATGAAGGAACTTGCCTCAGGCGTCAACGCACTTGCAGGTTCGCTCAACAATGCCTATGAAGAGATGCAGCAGAATGTCGATCAGGCGACCGAAGACCTCAGGCAAACACTGGAAACCATTGAAATCCAGAACATTGAGCTGGACATCGCCCGAAAAGAAGCACTGGAAGCCAGCCGGGTGAAGTCCGAGTTTCTGGCGAACATGAGCCACGAGATCCGCACACCGTTAAATGGCATTCTGGGCTTCACAAACTTACTGCTGAAAGGTCACCTCTCACACACACAACGTGACCACTTGCTCACGATTAAAAAATCTTCCGAGATTCTGCTCACCATCATCAACGACATTCTGGACTTCTCAAAAATAGAAGCGGGCAAACTTCAGCTGGATCGCATTCCCCTCAAACTGAAAGAAACATTGGAGGATGTGCTGACAATGCTCGCACCCTCTGCCCATCAGAAAGGGCTGGAACTCGTGGCTATTGTGTATGACGACGTTCCGAATAATGTCTTCGGTGATCCTTTGCGCATCAAGCAGATCATTACAAACCTTGTCAGCAACGCCGTTAAATTCACCCAAAGCGGGGAAATCATCGTGAGAGCGATGATTGAAGACCTCCAGAACAGTAAAGCGCTCATTAAAATCACGGTGACCGACACCGGTGTTGGCTTGTCACGGATTCAACAGGAGTCATTGTTTCATGCCTTCAGCCAGGCAGATGCTTCGACAGCCAGACAATACGGTGGGACAGGTTTGGGGCTGGTCATATCCCGTCGCCTGATCGAGGAAATGGGGGGGCAGATTGGCGTGGAAAGTGAGTTGGGCAAAGGCTCGACCTTCTGGGTTAAACTTCCCTGCGATATCGTGAAAAATGCACTGGAAGAGGAGCCCAGCCTGGCACTCGCCAGTGAGCGTGTCATTTATTACGAGCCACACCAACCCAGCCGCCTCTCTGTTACCCATATGTTGGAATCCTGGAAGCTCCAGGTGTCTACCGTTGATAGCCTGAAACAAATGCTGGATCAGATTTCCACGGCTCAAGTAGAACATAAGGGATATGCCCTGGCCATCATAGGCGCTGGCAAGCTGGAACTGAACAGCGCGCAACTCAAGAGCGTTGTGCGGGAGCTTGAGTACAACAGAGACTGCCGAACGATGCTTCTGACGCCCACCATTGATGAAACAAACCACCCTGTACTCGAGTTTGTTTCAGCCCGATTGGTCAAACCTGCGCCGCACCAACGACTCTATGACAGCATTGCAACGCTCGTGCTAGGGCAGACTCGAGAGGAAGCGCAGGAGAAACAGCCGGAAACCTACGTTCAATCTGCCACGCAGCACGCCAAAAAACCGCTCGTTTTGGCGGTGGATGACAACGATGCGAATCTAAAACTCGTCAAGGCCTTCCTTGAGGAAATGAATGTTCACATTCACACCGCGACCAGTGGCTTTGAAGCCTTGAGCAAAGCCAAGCAACACCAGTATGATCTCATGTTTATGGATGTACAAATGCCCGGAATGGATGGCATCGAAACCACGCAGAAGATACGCCAACTTGATCACCAGAAAGGCACCCAAACTCCGATTGTCGCCCTGACTGCGCACGCGCTCACCGAAGAAAAACAAAAACTGCTTTCTTCCGGATTTGATGACTACATCACCAAACCAATCAGCGAAGCGCAGCTGCAGGATGTAATCCAGCGCAAAACCGGTTACCAGCCGATTGGAAAACGTCGCACTTACTCGGTCACCAACGTCCGGGAAATCAAACCTTCCACACGATCCATGTCTGGTCCTTGTGTGGATATCGGAGCCAGTATCGAATTATCCGCAGGCAAAGCAGACTTGGCAGAAGAACTTTTCAACATGCTCCTGGAACACCTCATTGACGACTACGAAGCCATTCAGGAACACTTTGAAAATGACGATCGCGACCAACTAATGCACCGCGTGCATAAGCTCCATGGAGCGACAAAGTATTGTGGCGTGCCTGAGTTAAGGCAGTACGCCGAAATTTTTGAAACCGCATTGAAGCAGGATAAGGACCCACTGTATCCGGACTTCAAAAACCTGATGTCTGCCATAAACCGGGTACAAATGTGGGCCGAGCACAACGACTGGCAAGAAATGTTTAAGCAGCACAGCCTGAGCTAATTAGGGGCTTTGGAGCTTGTTTACCCAGACTTTTGCGTCCGACCGACCCTCAAAATCATCCCCGGAATCCAACGAGGCCAACAATTCGGCAAGTGCTTCTTTTTCCCGGTTCAACCCAATTAGCGCTTTGCCGATATGATAGCGCACCTCACCGCTGCCAGAATTCATTGAATAGGCCTCCCGAAGGTACGCCAGTCCGTCACTGAATCGGCCATCACGCACAAGCAGCCATCCAACTGTATCTAACAAAGCGAAACTCTTTTGGCCACCCTTGAGTGCCGGTTCCGCAAAAGCAATGGCCTTTGCCAAATCATCCCGGGCATAGATATTCGCCAGATTATTGATTAATGACAGGTTGCTTGAGAAACGATCGTCCATCATTAAGCGTTCATAGTGTCTTTGTGCATCCAGGAATCGATGCTGTGTAAGGTAAGCATCCGCCAGTAGTTTGCTCAGCCATGGGTCGCTCACGCCCTCCAATTGCTTCTCGATCCGCGCACTGAACTTCGAGAACTGATCTCCCGTTTTGGTTAAGTCATACAAATGAACCAGCACCAGCCGATTATGCGGGTCCAGATCATGCGCTGCAAAATAACTGACCAAAGCAGCTGCGTTTTTGCCTTCCAGCCGGGCAATATCTCCCTCCCGCACCAAATAGTGAACACTTTTCCTGGCCGGATGTGAAACCCGCGACAGCCATTTTTCAGCTTCGGCCAGCTCATTTCGGGCAATGTATATTTGAACCATCCCCAGTTTCGCTGCATCCGACGCAGGCTGAATCTTCAATGCTTTTTCGAGAGATGCGATGCCTGCTTCCAATCTACCCGCCCGAACCTGCAATTCAGCCAGTGAGACCAATTTTTCTGCGTCCGCACTCCACAGGCTGTAAAGCATATTGAGCGGTCCGTCCAGTTCAGAATAACGCTGTAGCTGAATAAGCGTGGCGGCATACTCCGACAGATAAACCGGATCAAGCCTTTTCAGCTGCAGCAGCTTTTCAATAGACGCCAGTGCGCTTTGTCCGTTACCCTCACCACTGAAAATCTGATACTGAAAAAAGAGTGCGGATTCATTGGCAGGAGATTGCGCCAACACCTTCCCTACCCAGTCATGCGCCTCCACCACATCACCTCGTTTTAACGCAATCCTGGCCAGCAACATCATTGAAGGTAGATGCTCAGGATGCTTCACAAGCACCTGTTTTAAAGCGGTTACTGCATCCGCGTCATTCCCAAGCCCATTCAGCGCCAGAGCGCGGTTATACGCAAGCCCTGCATCCTCTGGTTTGCGGTTAGTCGCCAGATTGATAACAGCCAAAGCCTGCTGAAACTCATTCTTTCTAAGGTGTAGCCCAGCTTTCAACACCAGTACATCAAACTCATTTGGAAAACTGTCGACAAGTGCATTAATCTGGACCGAAGCGGCTTCGAGCTGATTCTGCTCGAGGTAGAGCTGCCCAATCATCACTTCCGTTGGCAGCGGACGAAACGAAGTACTTCGCCTTGCTAGCAACAAGTCCAGAGCCTCTTGAGACAATCCGCGCGCATGCAAGAGGCGAGCCTCGAGCACCGACAACACCGGATGCCCGCTAAAATGAACTCCCATCGCGGCAAGTAACTGCTCGGTTTTTAAGTACTTGTTTTCTCGAATATAAAGTGAAGCCAACTGAACAGACAAATCCAGATCTTTTGCAATCACCCGCTGTTTATCCTCCAGCAACGCCACCGCCTTGAAATTCTCTTCATTCTGGCGATAGATGGTAAACAGCAGCCGAATAGCCTCAACATCATCAGGCCTTGTTGCCAAGTAATCGGTTAAGTTCTTTTTCGCACTCTCTTCATTGCCACGCATGTGGTCGGCCACACCCTGGATGTAGATCAATGAAGCGTCAGACAAGCGGTCTTTGATATCCAAGGAAGACAAGTTGTCGCTCAATGTCGCCAGAATCGCATGCGCATCCTTGGTCTTACCTTCGTTGAGCAAAAGTCCTGCCTGAATGAGATTGGCGTTGGGATCGTAAGGTGACTGATCCAAAATAATGTTCAGAAATTTCTGAACTTCAGGATAATCTTTTTTACGCAGGTAGTTCGCAGCTAACAATCTCAACGTTTTCGGATCATCCGAATCCAGATCAAATGCCGTCAGATAGTACGTAATCGCAAGCTCCCATCGTCCTCGCGCCTCAGCAGCTTCACCTTTCAGCACCCACGTGCGCTCATTCCGATCATTGATGGCGAGTGATTGATCGATCAATGCATCAGCGCGCTGGTAATCTGAAAAGCGCAAATAGACCTGCGCAAGCGTATTCATCGCGCGCGTATCTTCCGGGAACATCTGATAGGCCGATTCGAAATGGGCGCGAGCCAGTTCCGGCTCTTGACTCAGTAACTCACGCTGACCAAGCAGCAATGCCCATTCGAACTGAGACCGTTTGGAAAAAGCCGTTTGGTTTTTTGCGAGCAACTGTAAGGCATCCAGGTCTTTTTCGAGAATATACACCGTGCCGAGCAAAGGCAGAATTAGATTGATATCCGCCCCCAGTGCCGCTCCCTTTTCAAGGGTTGTTCGGGCCGCAGGAATGTTTCCGGCGCTAAAAAACAGCTCACTCATCAAAATTAATGAAGGGATGTGGTCGGGCTGCTGCTGCAATGCATTTTTTACATGGATAAATGCTTCGTTTTCCTTCTCGGCGTACCACGCAGTTTTTGCCATCTCATAATGATTCTGCTCATCAGACAATGTTTCGCCCACAGACTCTGCTACCAGTTGAGTCGCATGGAGCACACACAGAGTGAAGCATAAGGCCTGCGTATATTTAAAAAATCTCATAGTGGAATTGACTTAATTTGAAAAGTTCAGAATGCAAAAAGGCGAACCTATTGGTCCGCCCTTTTTAGACTAGCACAGTATCTGTTATGTTTAACGTGTTCTTCGCTTGCGCAATGATGTCAAACCGAACAACCCACCAGCCAGCAAAGCCAGCGTACCAGGTTCTGGAACACCTGGAGGTGTATAGGTCGTGCCTTGCACCGAAGCCAGCTTGAATCCGTCCTTCCAGCCTGTACCAACAGATCCAAATTTAGTTCCACTAAACGCTGAGTTATAAGCACCGATCAACCAATACTTTGAGTTGATATTAGTGTTCACTGCCTGGTAACTCCAGTCGTTCACATCACCATAGTGGCCCACAGTCGACCAATTGCTGCCTGCAACCGAACTCCAGGTGTCACTGCTTGAGAAGGAAAATGAGCCAGCTCCGGTATAAGCTGCTACCGTAATATCCGCTTGTTTCAGAGCCGAACTACCGTCACTTTTCTTGCAACCACTGGTGTCTGAAACGGCGCCTTCACATGCCCAACCAATACCGAATCCTTCGAGAGAAACAGCCTCGTCAAATGTCAACAAAACCATGTCGAAGTCATTCCCATAATTATCTATGGAATGCCCAGGCACGTTACTGGCCCCTTCGTCTCTATTCTGAAGCATCAATCCATAGCTAGAATTGTAGGTCAATGAACCAGATTCAATCTTGTCATCTGCAGAGGTGCCCGTGTCAGACCACCCAGTCACACCCAGACCGTTCGAGCCAGTGCCGCTGATGTTGAATGAATTTCCATGCCCGGACCCACTGAAGCTACCGGAGTTGAAACTCCACACATCCGTTGCCGCCATCGCAGGCACTGCAACCATTCCAATCACCGCCAGCATCATTTTTCTTAACATTACCATCTACTCCCTATAAAGCTTAGACCACTTTATGCAATCCACTTGCCAACTTAGCATTTCTCACTATTTTTCAACGCACAAAATGTGATTCAACCTGGCATCCAGCCAAGCCTTGTAAAAAAATATGACAGATCGGGATAACCACCCGCTGATACTGTCCTTGTTACGCCTCAACCATGAGCAATCTGTCAAAATTATTTACGAGACACGTGTAGCATCCCTCTATTTCGTCTAGCGCATCAACAATGCCCGCATATCTGCCACCGCCTTATCCAAGCCGACAAACAAGGCCTGGGCAACAATACTATGGCCTATGTTGAGCTCGTTGATGCCAGGAATGGCCACAATCGGCTCTACATTGTGATAATGGAGACCGTGACCCGCATTGACGATCAAGCCGAGCCCGAGCGCATGATCCACCCCCTGTTGAATTTTCTTCAACTCCTTCTCTTGAGCTTTCAGCATCGGTGCATCGGCATAATGGCCCGTGTGGATTTCTACCGCAGCCGCGCCACACCGATGTGATGCTTCAATCTGATCAGGATCAGCGTCAATAAACAGGGAAACTTCTATCCCCATACTTCCCAGCTCACCACAGACTCGCCGTATGCGCTCCTCCTGCCCCACCACATCAAGTCCGCCTTCCGTCGTGAGCTCCTCCCTTTTTTCGGGTACCAGACAACAACATTCAGGGTTAACCTGCTTAGCGAACGCGACCATCGCGTCTGTGGTGGCCATCTCCAGATTCATGGGCGTATTTAGCACTTCTTTAAGTAACAATACGTCACGATCCTGAATATGCCTGCGATCTTCTCTTGGATGAATGGTAATCCCGTCAGCACCAGCCGCTTCAGCGATCAATGCCGCATGCACCGGATCCGGATATCGCGTTCCCCGCGCTTCTCGAAGTGTTGCGATGTGATCAATATTGACACCCAACAAAATTCGATTGGAGTTAAAGTATTTGCTAGCCATTTTTTAGCTCCTTCATTTTTATAAAAAGCTCTCGGCTTTTTAGCGGCTTTCCGCCTAACAACTGACCAATGAGATGACGATGGATGAATTTGGAAAAATTAGCCGCCTCTCGGGTGAAATCGCCCGCCGCAATTTGCAGAAGCACGTCACCAGGAATCAATGACGTTTCCGGGGTTTGATTTGTCCCTGCTGATACCTTATGGAATCCCTCACCGTCAACGAGTGCATAGTGTTGTTGTTGTTGGATAGGTTCACCGGTCTCATAGTCCTGCGACATATCGTACGCAACCCCCAAATACTCGAGTAGTTGCCGCTCGAACGTCCTGAGACTTGGCTCCAGTGGTAATTGCTGTTTGATTTGCTCTAGAAACACACAGTAGTGCGCAAAAATCATCCCTGGATCAACACTGTCGCGCAACAATCTGGCGAGCAGTTCATTGATGTACAGGAGAGCATAACGATACTCACCTGGCAACGTGGGAGCGAAGCGATATGGCGTCGCTGGATCAACCGATAGTAGCGTTTTAAGCTCCCGCGTCCCCTGCCAGGAAACCAAGAGAGGTATACAGGGCTGAAGCAGTCCAGCGTTTCCGCGGTTGCTCCCGCGAACACCTTTTGCAACAACTGATACGATACCATGGTTTAATGTGAGTAGTTTGGCGAGTACACTGGTTTCACGATAGGAGCGCACGTCAACAACATAAGCAGCCTCCCCATCCACACGCTGCTGTGTCATACATCGAAATATCCCAGTGATTTCAGCGCACGATCACTGTCCGCCCACCCGCTTTTGACTTTGACCCAGAGGTTTAACATCACCTTTTTGCCGAAAGCGCGTTGCATATCCAGTCTCGCATCTCTGCCGATGACTTTGATCTGTTCGCCTTTATTGCCAATCACAATCTTCTTCTGTCCCTGGCGCTCAACCAGGATCAATGCACTTACCGTGATCAGTTTTTCGTCATCTTTAAATTCTTCAATCTCCACGGCCACCGAATAAGGCACTTCCTCACCCAACTGACGCATCACTTTCTCTCGCACCAGCTCTGCCGCCAAAAACCGCGATGAGCGATCAGTAACCTGATCCTCGGGGTAATAGTGGATACTCTCTGGAATTCGCATAACGATAGCGTCTTCCAACGCCTTCACATTAAGCCCCTTCTCCGCTGAAAGAGGTACAATCTCTGCAAAGTCAAATCGCGCTGAAAGAGATTCAATGGCAGGCAACAACAAGTCCTTATTTTTAACCTGATCCACTTTGTTTACCGCCAACAGCACTGGCGCTTGAACATTCTTTATGTTGCTCAGCACCATGTCATCATCGGGTGTCCATTGCGTTCGATCCACCATGAACACCACAACGTCTACATCTTTCAGTGCAGCTCCCGCGGCACGATTCATATAACGATTGATAGCCCGCTCTTCTTTCAAGTGCATGCCAGGCGTATCCACGTATATCACCTGAGCTTCTGCTTCGGTCTTAATGCCCAAAATCTGGTGCCGGGTGGTCTGCGGCTTTTTTGATGTGATACTGATTTTTTGTCCAAGAATACGGTTCAATAAAGTGGATTTCCCAACATTGGGTCGCCCAACAATCGCTACAAATCCACACTTAGTCATCCCCAACCCCCAGCTCGATCAACGCTTGCCGCGCCGCCTCCTGCTCCGCAATTCTCCGGCTGGTGCCGGAACCTTTTGTAACCAGCGCTTTTGCTTTAATGTTACAACCCACGTAGAACGTTTGTTTGTGCGCCTCACCAGTGATTTCCACAACTTCATAGTCAGGCAAATCCAACTGTCGAGATTGGAGAAACTCCTGGAGCCTGGTTTTCGAATCCTTGGGAATGCCATTTTGAGGTAGCGCTCGTAGCCTGGACTCGAACCAGCCCAAAATCGACGTTTGGCACTGGTTAAAGTCACTGTCCAGGTAAATCGCCCCAATGATTGCTTCTACCGCATCCGCCAGTATCGAGTCACGCCGGTAACCACCACTTTTTAACTCACCGGGGCCCAGCAGGATGTAATCCCCCAACCCAAACTCTCGCGCAATTTCAGACAACGTGGCTCCTTTGACCAATCCGGCCCGGAGTCGGCTCATGTGCCCTTCTTTTAATTTTGGAAAATGATGAAAGAGGTACTCTGCGATTACACAATTCAGCAAGCCGTCGCCCAGAAACTCCAGCCGCTCGTTATTCTGATGTCCGAGACTTCGATGAGTTAAGGCCAACACAAGCAGATCAGTGTTCTTGAAAGCGTAACCAAGAGTTTTTTCAATTCTCTGGATGTTATCAGGGGAGATCATGGGCCTTCTAACTACTGCCCTTCAGGGATTTTTGTTTCAAAATGGTTTTTAAAAGAGGCAACTGCATCCAGATTGCGGTATATGTTTTCTCTTACTTCATAATCAACATCCACAGTCAATTTACCATTTTCTCGTTTGATCACAACCTGCTCATTGGTAATGCTTCGAATGTTGTTTATCGTCAGCAGCTTCATAATCTTGTAGTGCAACTGGTCATGATTCAGCTTCACAATTCCGGGCTCATTTTCCAAGCCAGTGACCACCGAATTAATCGTGGCATTATCCATATACATCGGAACAACCTTCACGCCAACCATCATAAACGTTGCTAAAGAAATCAGAATGAACAGAATTCCGAGTGTAGAAGCCCCGTGTTGCACCTTACGAGAACGATAAGTCGTCATAATAAATCCTCTAAAATAATCACGCCTACCCTAACTGTAGCCAATGTTTACGAATCCGTCTTATCAATACTCCCCACTCTGGAAAAACTGGGTAAGGAAAACAGGGTTTCCCAGTGCATCCATATCGCAAAGGCCTTACCTACAATATTCTGATCTGGCACAACGCCCCAAAACCGGCTGTCATTACTGTTGTCCCGGTTATCCCCCATCACAAAATAGCTCGCTTCTGGAATTACCCATTCACCTTCTTCCCCGGGATACGTAAATCCGGAGGCATTTTTAAATATTTTGTGATTGACTTCAACCAGCTGTTCCTGAAACATTTCCATGTTGTTGATTTGTCCCAGGAACTTGCTATCCAGTAAGTTACCGTTGATCCAGAGCTGCTTATCTTTATAGCGCACGACATCCCCAGGAACACCGACCACCCGCTTGATATAGTTCGTTCTATTATCCTTGGGAAACCGAAAGACCAGAATATCGCCACGCTCGGGATCGTTCAACGATACAACCTTGGTGTCCAACACCGGCAAGCGGATACCATAGGTAAATTTATTGACGAGTATGAAGTCACCAACTTCCAGCGTGGGTAACATGGAGCCAGAGGGAATCTGGAAGGGCTCTACGAGAAAGGAGCGCAACACCAGCACCAAGGCGAGCACGGGAAAAAACGACCGACTCATTTCAACGATGGATGGCTCTTTAGGGAAAGACGCCGCATCAATATTACTCGAGTCACCAGATACTGCCGCTCCACTTTCTGATTGAGCGAGGCGTTTAGGTAGAAAAAACAGCCGGTCGCCCAACCAAATCAAACCCGTGCCAAACGTCAAGACCACCAGCACCAGAGGAAAATTTATATCCATTCGTCTTACACCCTAACAGGAAGCCTCCTGCCAGGCTCCATTTCAATTAACCACGTCAAACTTAAATCCTTCCCGAAAATGAATTAACTATCCACCTTCAACACAGCCAGGAAGGCATCCTGGGGAATCTCTACTCTACCCACTTGTTTCATGCGCTTTTTGCCTTCCTTCTGTTTCTGCAACAGCTTTTTCTTACGGCTGACATCACCACCATAACATTTGGCGGTCACGTTCTTTCTCAATGCTTTCACTGTTTGACGTGAAATGATATGCCCACCGATCGCTGCCTGAATAGCCACATCAAACATCTGCCTGGGGATCAGATCTTTCATCTTCTCCACCATTTGACGCCCTTTGCTCTGAACATTGTCCTTATGAACAATCAGCGCGAGTGCATCCACTTTTTCGCTGTTGATCAGGATATCCAGTTTCACCAGCGAGGCTGACTCAAACCGCACAAAGTGATAATCCAGCGAAGCAAACCCCTTACTGACGGATTTTATCCGATCAAAGAAATCCAATACGACCTCATTCATCGGCAGCTCATACGTCAGAGAGACCTGCCCCCCAATAAATTTCATGTCACGTTGAATGCCACGCTTTTCAACGCACAGGCTGATAACATTGCCCAGAAAGTCCTGAGGCACCAGAATATTGGCTTCAACGATCGGCTCTCGCATTTCATCGATAGAACCCGGATCTGGCATTTTTGAAGGGTTATCCACCTTGATCACTTCTTTCCCACGCGTCACGACTTCATAGATTACCGTGGGTGCGGTAGTGATCAAGTCAAGATCGTATTCCCGCTCCAGGCGCTCCTGGATAATTTCCATGTGAAGCATGCCCAGAAAGCCACAACGAAAACCAAAACCCAGGGCATCCGACGTTTCCGGCTCATAAAACAGCGATGCATCATTGAGAGTTAGCTTTTCGAGCGCATCCCGAAAATCTTCATAGTCATCCGAGCTGACCGGGAAAAGACCGGCAAATACCTGAGGACGAACTTTCTTGAATCCTGGCAACGCAGCCACATTGGGCGTTTTACCATGCGTGATGGTGTCACCAACAGGCGCGCCATGAATGTCCTTGATCCCGGCGACAACAAACCCCACTTCTCCCGCTTTCAACTCTTTCTTCTCGAATCGCTTCGGGGTGAAAACGCCAACGGAATCCACTTGCTCGGACACGCCTGTGGATTTCACTAGAATCTTATCCCCTTTCTTCAGCGTACCTTGCTTCACACGAACCAGAGAGACCACGCCCAAGTAATTGTCGAACCAGGAATCGATAATCAATGCTTGTAATTCAGCCCCCACGTCACCCTCAGGCGCAGGAATTCGCTTAACAATTTCTTCCAGCACGTCTTCTACGCCCAATCCACTTTTTGCCGAGCAGGGCACCGCATCGTGAGCATCAATGCCGATGATGTCCTCAATCTCTGCCTTTACGCGATCTGGCTCAGCCTGAGGCAAATCCATCTTATTGAGAATCGGCAAAACCTCCAGCCCTTGTTCAATGGCGGTATAGCAATTGGCGACAGACTGCGCCTCGACACCCTGCGCCGCATCCACAACAAGCAGGGCACCTTCACATGCCTCCAGGGAGCGCGAAACCTCATAAGAAAAATCCACATGCCCCGGGGTATCAATAAAGTTCAGCTGATAAGTCTCGCCATCTTTCGCGGTATAGTCCAGGGTGACGCTTTGGGCTTTAATGGTAATACCACGCTCCCGCTCGATATCCATGGAATCCAGCACCTGTTCCGACATCTCTCGCTCGGTTAACCCGCCACAGACCTGGATAAAGCGATCAGCCAGGGTGCTCTTGCCGTGGTCGATATGGGCGATAATGGAAAAATTTCGGATATGCTTTAAGCTGCTCACAAATACGGCTCACTTTAAAAAACGGGACAACACAATAATACGGGACGACAACGTAGGCTGTGACCAAACACAGGCCGCGCATTTTATCTCAAAACGGCAGTGAAAGTCATAGATTTCCTGTGCAATCTGTCATATTACCCAATCAAGCTACGAGTGGGGGAAGCCTCGTTAGAGAACAGCCAGTCAAGTAAACTGATTTGCAGCGCTACCATAGGTGGCCAGGAATCCGGAGATTGCTTCTTCAGACAGTGGAGGAGTAATGAGATAGCCCTGGGCGTAGTTGCAACGGTTTTCACGGAGGAAATTCAAGTACGCCGGATTATCTACACCTTCAGCGATTACCTTTAATCCCAACTTCCTTGCCATCGCAATCACTGCTGATGTGATGTTTTCACAGTCGCGCTGAGCAATTTTCGAACACGTAAACTCCTGATCCAGCTTCACGGCACTCACAGGCAGTGCATTCAGGACATCCATAGAGCACAACTCCAAACCAAAATCATCCAGTACGATACTTACGCCCTTCTGGCTGAGCCTGTTAAGTACAGTCATGATGGCCGGACTTTCTTTCTTAATTACCTCCGGACGAATCTCAATCTCCATATCCGAGGAATCGAAGCCGGTCGAACGAAAAGTGTCCTCCAACATCGCTAAAAAATTCTTTGCCATCAATTGTTTCGAGCTCAGGTTAATCGACACTTTGAGTGCGCCAAACTCTTTCTTCATCGCCAGCAGCTGAAGGCAGGCCTGACGAATCACCCACTCCCCCATCGCGAGGATAATGCCACTTTCTTCCGCGACCCCCATGAACTCGTTTGGCTCAACGATGCCTCGGTCAGGATGTGACCAGCGAAGCAGGACTTCCAGGCCGACTACCTTTTGAGAATCGATCTCGATCTTCGGTTGATAGAACAGCCGGAGCTGATTTAAATCGATCGCCGAACGAAGTTCCTCAAGCATGAGCATGTGCCTCGCCGCGCGAATATTCAAAGCGGACGTGAAAAACTGGAAGTTGTTTCTGCCCAGCTCTTTGGCCCGATACATGGCCAAATCAGCAAATTTCATGGCTGTTTCCGGTACATCGCTATCCGAGGGGATCATGGCAATGCCAATACTTCCAGAAACGGCGACCTCGTGCTCCTTTAACCGGACTTTTTTCGTCAGTGCCTGAAGAACATTCTCAGCAACTCTGCCAGCAGCTGAGGCATCGGTCACTTCTGTGAGCAAAATCGTAAACTCATCCCCACCCATTCGAGCAACGGAGTCCTCCTCTCGAACAGCATCGGACAACCAGCCCGCCACCTGTTTTAGAAGCTTGTCTCCCGCATCGTGGCCCAGGGTGTCATTGACGCCTTTGAATCCATCCAAATCCAAATAGAGCAAAGCGGCGGATGTTCGACGACGCAAACAGGACTTAATGGCGTGATCAAGCCGGTCTTTAAACAATTGCCGATTTGCCAGCCCGGTCAATGGGTCGTAATACGCCAGCTTCCGCATTTCCGACTGTGCCTTTCGCAGGTCAGATACGTCTCTGAAGTTGCCAACGACTCCGCTCACCCCAGGTACTTCGAGCATTCCGGTCAACGCACCTTCTACGTCCACCCATTCCCCGTCAAGATTTTTTACCCGCGCCACAATATGTTGAATCGAGTGTCTTTTTCCAGCAGTAATGTCTTCAAACGCGACTTGTATTGTTGGCCAATCATCCGGGTGAACCAGCTGATTGGCGGAGACCTTGTTAAGCTTGGCATAGTCGACGCCCAGGATCCGCTGACAACTGGGGCTGACATAACTCGCATTGCCATCAGCGCCAAAGATCAATGTCATGGTTTCCGTATGCTCCGTAATCGCTCGGTATTTGCCCGAGTTAACTACTGCAAGAAGCCGGGACCGTAACATCGCCAGAGTAACAACAAAGAGCAAAAGACTGACCAGAATCCCCGAGCCCAAAACCCAATTGGGACGTGTATCTGACGCCAGATAATCAAATGCGGGTGTCGTGCGGGTTTCCAACAGCCAGGTCCGCCCCCCATATTCCAGACTTTGATGCATCTTGAACGAAAAAACATTGTCCAGCGTCCCAAGGTTGGAGGCATACATCACTTCTTCTCTCTGGGGAACATCAGAATCATAGATGTGAATATCCAAGAAGGGGGCAATCAGGCCCACAATACCATCCATCAGGTTATTCATTCTAAACGCACTGAACACAAAACCCAGCAACGCATCCTGCCGCTGGTCGGGTAAATCCAGTGCTTTATCGTTTTCATAGACCGGAAAATACATCACGAATCCCGGCTGCTCTTCATCTAACGACTCCTGCACAAGCACGACCTTCGCGGTCACCGCTACCTTGCCTGAGTCACGGGCCTTCTCCATGGCTTCGCGATGAGTCGGATCACTGAACGGGTCGAAGCCATACGCGCGCTTGTTCCGGGAAGTTCTTGGTTCGAGAAAGACGACCGGATGATATTCCAGCCGGGTATGAGAAGGGCTCAGCAGATAACTGGGCAGGTCCTGACTGGAAAACTCTTCCAGGAATTTCGGCAGGTCTTTTTTAACGATTCGCTGGGTGTAGCCGATACCTTGAATGCCCGGATAGTATCGATCTATATTCAGCTTGTTGACATAAGTGTGCCAATCTTCTTTACCGACCAGATCAGCCACCGCAAACAGTCCCGCGCTGCCTGCGAGCACCTGCTCATAATTGAGCAATCGCTCCTCAATAGCCGTTTTCAACTGCAATGACTGGTTTTCAAAGCGCGCTTTGGTTCGATCAGCAACCAGTCGCAGAGAGAGCGCCCACAGGGCTGCAGTAACGATCAACGCGCAAACCAACACAAACCACGCAACCTTAGACTGCTTAAATCTGAGGAGATAACGCAATGACTCTTCCGTCTGGTTCATGATGTGCCTTGCTCTACGATAAACCACGCAGTCTACCACAAACAAAAAGAGGCCCCAAAAGAGCCTCTTTTTCACATCGCAGGATTTATCTACTCTTTGATTTTGATCACAACAAACATCGGATTTCCATCACGTATGAGCCTCATGGCAACGGCTTTATTGCCAGGAAGATCAGAAACGACAGCATCGAAATCCTCTTCCGACTCAACTCTTTTGTGATTAATGCTCGTGATCACATCGCCACGACGCACCCCGCCTTCCTGGGCGGGTCCACGCCCGAGCTCGATCACTTTCACACCACCGTCAAGATTCAGCGTTTCAGATTCTTTTTCAGTCAGCGCTTTTATACGCAGGTTAAGACGGTTCGTTTCATCGGATTTTTCGCTTTGGCGGTGAGATCCCTGAGCTTCATTCGTTGGAAGCTCACCAATTTTCACGGTGATTTCCTTTTCATCACCGTCACGCATGACCGTCAATTCCGCTTTATCGCCCACCTTTGTTCTACCCACCAAGTGTGGCAGGTCAGAGGACATTGAAATTTGTTGTCCTTCGTAGGTAAGAATAATGTCTCCAGCCTTCAAGCCAGCATCTTCAGCGGGTGAATCCGCCAATACTTGAGCGACCAAAGCGCCTCGCGGCTTGTCTAGACCAAAGGACTCCGCCAGATCTCGATTCACTTCCTGAATCAACACACCCAACCAACCTCTCGACACAAAGCCTTTGGACTTAATCTGCTCAATGACTTCCATAGCTACATCAATAGGAATGGCAAAGGACACGCCCATAAATCCCCCGGAGCGTGTATAAATCTGGCTGTTAATGCCTACCACTTCCCCTTTCAGGTTGAAGAGCGGCCCACCGGAGTTACCTGGATTAATGGCCACGTCCGTTTGAATAAAGGGAACGTAGTTTTCGTTTGGCAGACTTCGCCCCAGTGCGCTCACAATGCCTGCGGTGACGGTGTAATCAAACCCGAAAGGCGATCCAATCGCGAGCACCCATTCACCAACATCCAATTGTTTAGATTTACCCAGCTTCACCACAGGCAATTCTTTTGCATCCACTTTAAGCAGCGCAAGATCGGACCGGTCATCTGAGCCTATCAACTCGGCAGAAAGTTCCCGACGATCATTCAACCGAACGACAATTTCATCCGCTTCTGCAATGACGTGGTTATTGGTGAGAATGTAGCCATCTTCTGAGACTATAAAGCCTGAACCCATGGAGTTTCTGGGCTGTGGCGTTTGGCCCCGCCCATAAGGGGCACCAAAGAAGTGGCGGAAAAACTCAGGAATCTGTTGCAATTCTTCTTCCGAAAGCGGGCTTCTCGCGCTACGCCCGGGCTTGCTTGTAGTACTGATATTTACTACCGCCGGAGAAGATTCTTTCACCAGCGCAGTAAAGTCAGGCAGTGAGGCAGCCCTCGCCGGAAACGACCCAATCACGAATGCCAGAATCAGTGAAACTTTCCAGGCCACATTTCGAATCATAACATCATCTAATCTTAACCAACGCATACTTACGATACTCTCCACGCTGCAATCCTCTGGTTTTGCCGACCATTTTTTACCTGTTGAGAGACTAATGTGGGTGATGTTGACTGCATTTTCAACTTAAGATTACTTAACCCGAAGGTTACCAATTAGTAACGCCGAAGAGATCTAACTAAGCTTGTCGCATTGAATCACACGAATGACGGAAGGATTTTGGGCTATGTTTTTCATCGGGCGACTTACCAACCAGCGCAGCAGGACAAACCCCAGCCCCAAACCGGTCAAACCACCAATAATGGCAGCCGCGTCTTTGGCGATAAATGCCACCATACCCAATTGATTAGCCCCCTCACCAGCGAGCGCTCCCAGTATCATAAATGCCAGAGGCAGCAGGTAAGTGAGCGCAGCGAGTGAGGTGAGTGCATGCTCTGGAACCCCCAACTCAATCCAATCGCCCGTTTTAGCGCCAACCAGGTTTTCGACGTGCAGGTCCATCGACTTGTCTGAAAAGTGTTTTGCTACTGACTTCTGACCACAGGTCGATCCCGCCGAACAGCTATCACAGGCACTCTGCCGAACAACACGGACCCGCATCCCGGCTTCGTCCAACGCGATGACTTTACCTGTTTCAATAATCAATGCGCTAACACCTCGAGGGATTCAGCCACCTTCATCGCGGTTGTCGGCGGCACCTCACCAATGACCGTAACTACATGCTGACCTCGATTCAGCGTATAGGCCATCGTGGCCCCCATCCTCGAACCACCCTCAGGAATGCTCACACCCGTTTTCGGCTCAACAAACACAGTGAATGACGCCAATCCATCCGTGAAGGCTACCGAGTCCATGAACAAGCCAGATGAGAGGTCAATCTTTTTAGGATCGCCAATCCGGGTGAACCCAGTTGGCAACCACCCTAATTTCCAGCTGATTTCCTTGGACATGGGCCTCCCACCACTTTTATAACTGTGCGCGAGGGGTGTTCCCTTGGCTTCAGGTTTCAACTCTTTATCCTGAATGTCAGGATTTAACTCAATCTGAGTGAATTGGTAACTTTCCAGGGATTTACCTGACTCGTCAATCATTAATGACTTCAGTGGCAACATGGTTCCCATTTCCAACCACAGATGGTAGCTGTAACGATAAGGGTCCCTGGATTGCACCAACAACTTACGTGCAAGGTATCCCGCAATGTGCTCAGTCCCCTGCTCTGACACTTGGTATAACGACTCTACCTTGGATGGATCCAGTTCAAAACTACCGAAATGCCCGCCAGGCGCACTTTGCTCAAGACTGATTGCCTGGTTGTCCGGTAAAATGCAGATTACATTCATACCGTCCCGCAGTATCTCTCCCATCTGGCCATCCAGCTGGATGAGTCGTTCCTGCATACGATTGTCTTTCCAGCGGTGGATAACCCGCATTGAGTTCATGACATCCCCCCGGGCATAAACAAATACGCCACGGTAATTTGTCATTTTCAATGCGTCGGGCAGCTTCGCCAGAAGGCTCATCTGATCCGCTGGAGATGCCAGCACACCGGATGTCCAGAGAAGCAACCCGATAAGACCAGCAAATATTGTTACTTTCATTCCTTTTTCCAGACTTCTCTCTGCACTACAGTGCTTGCGGGTTATAGTTCGCAACGCGCGCATACTCGGCAACGCCATGCCCACTTCCCATAAATCCGATTCCTGCATGTCGCAGCATGAGGTCACTCAATCGCTTAGCCTGTTTTTCATCCACCTCATAGGGGCGGTAGCTCACCACCTCCAGACCCGACCCCGATTGTCCCTCAGAAGGTACAGCCGACGCGATGGACTGTTGTGTGTCGGGGTCCGTTCTGATCAGTGTCACGAGCAGTAGCGCCATCACACCCACCGCCGCAGCATAGTTTAACCAGTGTGCCGAACGTTTCGCTGCAGGCTGGTGACCTTTTTCATCATGACTGATTACCGGTTCGCTACTATCAACATTTACTGCAGGATCCTGATCGACGTCCTCCATCTCAATGTCGGCCAGTCGCTCCCTGAGTGATCCACTGATATCAAAATCAGACCAGTCAGACGTGGTTTCAGCCTGCTTTATGCCGTCGCCGATCTGATGATAGCGACGCCACTGTGATACCAGTTCAGATTCATCACAGTGTGAAAGTAAGCGCTTGACCTCTAACTCATGAGCCTCACCATCTACCAGCGCCGATAAGGACTCTTTTAACTTCTCATCCATACGCTGCTTACCTCTTAGCATGAGACGATTGATCTAACATCGGTGCGATTCGTGTATCGATCGCATCACGCGCTCTGAAAATTCGAGACCGAACGGTTCCCACGGGACACTCCATAATTTCAGCGATTTCCTCGTAGCTGAGACCATCGTGCTCTCGGAGCGTCAACGCAACTCCTAGCTCTCGGGGTAATGCCTGCCACGTTTCACGAATTGCTGCAGCAATCTGCTCCTTATGCAGCACCTGCTCTGGCGAACTGTTGTCCTTTAAGCTATTGTCCTGCACAAGATGCTCAGCATCTGCCGTTTCAATGTCGGTTCCCGGTGGCCGACGCCCTTTGGCAACCAGGTAGTTTTTTGCAGAGTTGACAGCAATACGATACAGCCACGTATAAAAAGCACTGTCACCCCGAAATCTTTTCAACGACCGATAGGCCTTTATGAAAGCCTCCTGCGTGACGTCCATGACCTCTTGATGATCACTGACGTATCGGGAAATAATACCAGCCAGTTTTGATTGGTATTTGATCACGAGCAAATCGAAGGCACGTTTGTCTCCCATTTGGGCACGTTTTACCAATTCGATATCTGATTGTTGTGACTTTTCGTCCGACATGGTTGACCTTGACTGCAATAAGCACTTCGACGACTCATTCACCACGGGCTTTCCTGCCGAAGCAGAATCCTGCGAAGCGTGTTTTTCCGGTGCAAACATTACCACCTTAGCAGCGCTTTGTCTTGAATCAAGCTGTGCCGTTTCGTTTACACCCTGCTGATTGCTCGCCATCAATTGCATCTTTACCATCCGCACTAACCTGTCTCTCCATTCGCTCAGCCCAAATCGGCACTCGCGGTTATTCGCATCTCACTCTTCAGCAATAGACAGCCCAGGCATTATTTAGTTCAATACGCACTGGCGACCAGGCAAGACAGAGAAAATTCATGGCCAAAACCTATTTTTACGATGTGCTCATCATCGGCAGTGGTGCAGCAGGACTTTCTGCAGCACTGCATCTGCCCGAGGATGTGAGCATTGCTGTGGTTACAAAAGCAGAAGCATTGAGTGGTTCCACGCTGTATGCACAAGGTGGCATCGCAGCGGTATTGGACGGGAAAGACTCTGTTGACTCCCACATAGCCGACACACTTAATGCGGGTGCCGGCTTGTGTCATGAAACGGTCGTACGTCACACCATCAATCACAGCAAATCAGCCATTGATTGGCTGATCAAAGAAGGAGTTACCTTCACACGCACCGGTGAAAATCACGACGAATACCACCTGACCAAAGAAGGTGGACACAGTCACCGAAGGGTCATCCACTCAGCAGACGCGACAGGAAAAGCCGTCTCAACGACACTCGTCGATAAGGCGCGCCTGGCAAAGAACATAGATATCTTCGAAAACCGCGTCGCCGTGGACTTATTGACCCACAAGAAACTCTTCCTGCCCGGTAACCGCTGTGTTGGCGCGTACGTGCTAAATGGCAACACCTCGCATGTCGAACTTTTCAAAGCCAGGTTTGTGGTGCTGGCCACAGGCGGAGCGAGCAAGGCATACCTCTATACCAGCAACCCGGACGTTGCCACCGGTGACGGTATCGCGATGGCATGGCGCAGTGGCTGCCGAGTGGCAAACATGGAGTTCAACCAGTTCCACCCCACGTGCCTGTACCACCCTCAGGCCAAAGCTTTTTTGCTCACGGAAGCCATCCGGGGTGAAGGCGGCAAACTGCTGCTGCCGGACGGAAAGCAATTCATGCACCGCTTTGACAAGCGTAAAGAGCTGGCGCCGCGCGATATTGTGGCACGCGCCATTGACCATGAGATGAAGCGAACCGGTGCAGATCACCTGTATCTCGACATCAGCCACAAACCCAAAGACTTTGTTGTGGAGCACTTTCCTACACTGTATGAAGGATGTCTCAAATACGGGATAGACATGACCCGGACGCCGATCCCCATTGTACCTGCCGCACACTATACCTGCGGTGGAGTGATGACAGATGTGCATGGGGCCACGGATGTTAATCAATTGTATGTGATTGGTGAATCTTCCTTCACCGGCCTGCACGGCGCGAATCGACTGGCCAGTAACTCGCTCCTGGAATGTCTTGTCTTCGCCAAAAGTGCGGCAGACCACATCACAAGTCAGCTCAAGTTTGTGCCTCCACCGCCGGATGCGCCTGACTGGGATGAATCGCAAGTCACTGACTCGGACGAAGATGTGGTAATTGCCCATAATTGGGACGAACTGCGAAGATTCATGTGGGACTATGTAGGCATCGTGCGCACCACAAAGCGCTTACAACGCGCCAAGCACCGCGTGGATATGCTGTCACAGGAAATCAGCGAGTATTATACCAACTACAAAGTCACGAACGACCTGTTGGAGCTTCGGAACCTGGTGACCGTTGCGGACTTAATGATTTGCTGTGGCCTGCAGCGAAAAGAAAGTCGAGGCCTCCATTACACACTGGATCACCCGCGCAAATCGAAGGTCGCCAAAGATACCATTCTTACCCCGATAAATTACATGTTGTCCTGAAGCACTCTGCGGCTCCATGTACGACACCCCACGAGAAGGGTATAATCTCACTCTTTTTAACGAGGCAAAAAGATGAGCAGAGAAGAAAACGAGCTTTTCTGGCACAGCAGGCGCGGCATGCTTGAGCTGGACGTATTGTTAGTGCCTTTTTTGAAGGAAGCCTATCCAACATTGGAAGCAGAAGATAAACGTCGCTATAAAAAGCTCCTCGAATGTGAAGATCAGGACATGTTCGGTTGGTTTATGCAAAAATCTGAGCCCGAAGACCCTGATTTAAAACGCATTGTCAAAATGATTCTCGACCGTGTACAACCAGATTAACCTGACACTATCACCATCAAACACTCTCCGTTTTTGCGTGCTTGGCATCGTGGCATCGCTCATGATCCTGCTTCATCAGCTGGCCACCCCTCCCATCTGGAGCGGTTTGACAAGTGCGCTCATTCTATTGGCCGCGTGGGACTTTTGGTCAGAACACGGTAACCTCAGTCGACGCAAATCCGTCAGATCGGTACGGGTGTCCGACGGTGTCCTCCAAACGAGGACACCCAACGGGGACTATCGGGACATCACCCTTCGGTCATCAACGATCATATCACCTCACTTGACCGTACTTACCTATTGCTACTTAAGCCCCTGCAACCTCTGGGAGCGATGGATTCCAAGACACCTCTACCTGACCAGCGACAACTGTGACCGGGATAACTTCCGTAAGCTTCGTGTGCTCGTCCGACTGAATGGCCTGAAACAAACCCAAAAAAGTCCCAATAAATAACTCATCTGGCAAACAATATTGATATGAAGACACTCTCAACCGGTGACGCAGCACCACCAATAGATTTACTCAATGCGCCTCTGCTCTGCGATCTCGACGATCCGATATACCACTTATCCGGTGCGGATGCGCGTACATTTCTTCAAGGGCAGGTAACGTGCGATATACGACAAATCACCGATGATCAAGGTGCTTTTGGCGCAGTGTGCACCGCCAAAGGGCGTACCGTATCGCTGTTTTTCGCCAGCGAACAGGGCCAGCAGCAACCAGAGCCGCCTTCACTGAAACTACACCTTCCCAAAGAAACCGCACCAACATTCGTCAATCACCTAACCAAATACATGGTGTTTTCAAAGGCGACGCTGGCACGTTCAGACGACCAAATGGTCAAAGGATTGTTTGTGCCGGACGGACATGCGACGGGCATAGAACTGCCAAAACGCTCGCTGGGTTGTCTCACACACGGCAAACTCACGATAATGCGTATGCATGAGACCCTCCCCCTGTTCTTTGTCTATGGAGATGAAGCGGCATTTCAGCAGTGGTCGCCCCCCTGGAGTGATCTAAGGCGCTCAACCGACGCTGACGCTTGGCTCGACCTGGAAATCTATTTTGGTCTACCGCGATTATCCGATGACCTGATTGAAGCGTTTGTCCCGCAGGCATTGAATCTCGTCACGCTGAATGCCATCAGTTTCTCGAAGGGTTGCTATACCGGGCAGGAGATCATTGCCCGCATCAAATATCTGGGGAAGGAAAAAAAACAATTGGCCTTATATGCGGCCACGGCAACCTGCACGGCCAGCTTGCAATCCGGCCAAGCCTTGCTAAGCAAGACCGGACAAAAAGTCGGTACACTCCTTGGATTTACCCGAACTGTTGACACACCGTATTGTCTCGGAGTCGTCAACGCTGTGTCTGAAGAACGAGATCTGGACAATATTCAGGTCGAAGGCAATGGTCTACACACTTTCAGCAGAGTGCCAATTCCTTACGAGAAAAACTCATAAAGAAAAATGCCTGTTGTGATCGCACCTCACCATGATTTTCTTCGCATATCTGCTATAACTTAGGAAACTGAAATTAAGTGCGTGATAAATTCGAGCTGAGAGTATATGTCCGAAATTGCAGATAAAATAAAGGCTGCCATACTGAAAGCCATTGAAAACGACTCACTGGTGCTCCCTACGCTGCCAGAAGTCGCCTTGAAAGTACGAGAAATTGCTGAAGATCCTGAGGCATCTGTCAATCAGGTGGTCGATGCCATCAGTAATGATGCTGCACTCACTGCACGAATCATTCGGGTCTGTAACAGTCCGTTACTGCGCGGCAACCGTGAAATCACGGCTTTGAACATGGCCGTCAGTCGACTGGGCATGCAGTATACCAGTAACCTGGCAACTGGATTAGCAATGGAGCAAATGTTTCAGGCGACGTCAGAAATGATTGACCGTAAGATGCGGGAAGTGTGGCAGAAAAGTACCGAGATCGCGGGCATTAGCCATGTCCTCTGCCAACACTACACAAAGTTGAAGCCCGACCAGGCTACTCTCGCTGGACTGGTGCATCAGATTGGTGTTCTACCCATCCTGAAATTCGTAGAAGACAAGGGTATTCGAATCAACAGCGTCATTTTGGATAATATCATCGACGAAATACATCCGCAGATCGGCGCCAAGATCCTGGAGAAATGGGATTTTCCCGATGATTTGAAGAACGTGCCGCTGGATTACGTGGATTTCGAGAGAAACGTCGCCCAACCAGACTACGCAGACATTGTTCTCGTGGCCAACCTGCAAAGCCTCGCCGGCAGCACACATCCCTACACTCAACTGGATTGGACCAAATTTTCTGCCTTTGAGCGCTTGGGACTGGACCCCGAAGTAGACATAAACGAAGCAGAGGATTTATCCGAAGAAATGGAAGCCGCCATGGCGCTGCTCAACAGCTAGCAGGCTATAGCGCCCAGTTGATGGGCGCATTTCCGTTCTGTACGAGATAATCATTCGCTGCACGAAAATGACCACAACCAAGAAATCCTCGGTGAGCAGACAGTGGTGAAGGGTGAGGAGCAGTCAGGACAAGATGATTACTTCGATCGATTAACTGTCCCTTTTTCTGGGCATAACTCCCCCAGAGCATGAAAACCAGGTGCTCTCTTCCCACATTTAAGGCAGCTACCACCTGATCAGTAAAGGTTTCCCATCCTTTGCCTTGATGCGATGCCGCCTGGCCGGCTTGTACAGACAGTACCGCATTAAGCAACAGCACCCCCTGGTCCGCCCAGGATGTTAAGCATCCATGACTGAAAAAGGGAACACCTAAATCACGTTGTATTTCTTTGAAAATATTCACCAGCGAAGGGGGTGGTTTAACCCCTTGAGGCACAGAAAAACTCAGGCCGTGAGCCTGCCCGGGCCCATGGTAAGGGTCCTGCCCCAGAATCACGACCTTCACCCGCTCATACGGGGTATGGTTGAGGGCGTTGAACATCTCGCGTCCCGGCGGATAGACAGCCTTCCCGGCTTGCTTCTCAGCGCGTAAAAACTGCTTTAAGGTTTGCATATAAGGCTGATCGAACTCCTGGCCGACTATCGCCTGCCAGGATTGAATCAACGAGCCCGCCTTTTCTTCCACCACGTCACCCATCGGACCAACCATCGTTACTTTTCAATGGGCCTCATATGAGGGAAGAGGATTACATCGCGTATGGACGGCGAGTCCGTAAACAGCATCACCAATCGATCGATACCAATCCCTTCACCGGCAGTGGGCGGCAAGCCATGCTCGAGCGCAACAATGTAATCATCATCAAAGTGCATCGCCTCGTCATCACCCGCCTCTTTCTCTTCTACCTGCTGGCGGAAACGTTCAGCCTGATCCTCTGCGTCATTTAACTCTGAAAATCCATTGGCAATTTCTCGCCCACCCACAAAAAACTCAAAGCGATCGGTGACGAAGGGGTTCTGATCGTTTCGACGCGCCAAGGGGGAAACTTCCGTGGGATATTCCGTGATAAAGGTTGGATCCATCAACCGATGCTCCACCGTCTTCTCGAAGATCTCGATTTGAACCTTGCCAAGCCCCCAGGAGTCCTTGAGAGGAATTCCCAGGCTTGTTGCCAGAGACCGTGCAGATTCTATCGTATTGATCTGATCGTCGTTGATGTCCGGGTTGTAATGAAGAATCGAATCAAAAACGCTCATGCGGGCAAAAGGTTTACCAAAGTCGTACTCATCACCCTGATAGGTGACGGTTGTCGTCCCCAGAATATCCATCGCCAGCGTTCTTAACATTTCTTCCGTCAGATCCATCAAATCGCGGTAGTCAGCATAGGCCTGATAAAACTCGATCATGGTAAATTCGGGGTTGTGACGCGTCGACAATCCTTCATTACGAAAGTTTCGATTGATTTCAAACACACGCTCAAAACCACCTACCACCAGGCGCTTCAAATACAACTCAGGCGCAATCCGCAGGTACATCTGGATATCCAACGAGTTGTGAAACGTGATGAAGGGGCGTGCCGAAGCCCCACCGGGAATGACCTGAAGCATGGGGGTTTCCGCTTCCACGAAGTCTTTCTTGGATAAGAAGTAGCGAATGCCTTCAATCACCTTTGAACGCACCTTGAACGTTTCGCGCGTTTTCTCACTCATGATCAAGTCAACGTAGCGCTGTCGGTACTTCATTTCCTGATCGGCGATGCCATGATACTTTTCGGGCAACGGACGCAGAGACTTGGTCAACAGCTGGTATTCTTCCATCATGACATACAGGTCGCCCTTTCCGCTCTTGTGCAGCGTACCTTCGACCCCGACGATATCTCCTATATCCCAGCGCTTGATGGCCTTCTGGACATTTTTGTCGGCATACAGCTGAATTCGGCCAGTTGCATCCTGTAATACATAAAACGGGCCTCGTTTTGCCATCAATCGGCCAGCAACTTTGGCTCGAAGGCCCAGAGACTCTAACTCTTCTTTGCTTTTCTCACCGTAGTGCGCCTGTAAGATCGCGGCGTAGGCATCCCGGCGGAAGTGATTCGGGAACGCAATTCCTTCATCCCGAATTTCACGTAATTTGGCGCGACGCTCGGCAATCAATTTGTTCTCATCAACAGACTGCGTATCAGGGGTCGTGGAAGGCATTTCATTAGACATAAGCGTAACTATCCTGTGATTTCCAGGGTTATAAACCCTGCTTCAAACTGGCTTCAATAAATCGATCGAGATCCCCGTCCAGCACAGATTGCGTGTTTCGATTCTCCACGCCGGTACGGAGGTCTTTAATTCGGGAATCATCCAACACATAAGATCGAATCTGACTTCCCCAACCAATGTCAGACTTCGAGTCTTCAAGTGCTTGTGCTGCCGCATTTCGTTTTAACATTTCCTGCTCATACAGCTTGGCACGCAGCTGCTGCATTGCCTTGTCTTTGTTCTGGTGCTGAGACCGCTGATTCTGACAGGAAACCACTATACCTGAAGGAACGTGAGTGATGCGCACCGCTGAATCTGTGGTGTTAACGTGCTGACCACCTGCCCCACTGGATCGATAGGTATCGATGCGCAAGTCTGCCGGGTTGATTTCAATTTCTACACTGTCATCAATTTCAGGCGACACGAAGACGGAAGCAAAGGATGTGTGGCGACGGTTGCCGGAATCAAACGGGGATTTTCGCACCAATCGATGCACCCCGGTTTCTGTCCTCAGCCAGCCAAAGGCATATTCACCAGACACTTGCATGGTCGCACTCTTTATTCCCGCAACCTCACCCGCAGAGACTTCGATCAAATCCGCCTTAAAGCCTTTATCTTCCGCCCAGCGCAAATACATACGCAACAGCATGTTGGCCCAGTCCTGCGCCTCTGTACCGCCCGAGCCTGCCTGAATATCCAAATACGCGTTGTTCGGGTCCATCTCACCCGAAAACATGCGCTTAAATTCCAGCTCACTCAATGCAGCTTCCAGTGCTTCCAGCTCAGACTCAACTTCAGCGACCATTTCTGCATCTTGCTCTGCCACCGCCATCTCAAGCAGCTCATCCGCGTCATTTAATCCAGCCAGAAGCGTTTCAATGGTGGAAACAATGCCTTCAAGAATAACGCGCTCTTTTCCTAACGCCTGCGCCCGCTCGGGATTGTCCCAAACATTCGGCGCCTCAAGCTCTCGCTCGACCTCTACCAACCGTTCTTTTTTGGTTTCGAAGTCAAAGATACCCCCGAAGCGATTCGGTACGGGCACGGAAATCTTTGATCGTCAATACAATCGGATTCACTTCAAGCATGGCATCTCTCTCATCTAATCAAACAGTTTCTCTTGGGGGCCGATATTCTAAAGTAAATTTTATAAGGGCTCCACATAATCCACTAACAACTGCAGGGAAGTCTCGCCACGAAAACGATTTACGTCCAAACGGTAGGCCATCCTTACTTTACGAGGTACTTCCCTTCCCGCCAGCGGGCTATTGAACTGGATAGCGTCGATAGCCGCCCCGGATGCATTCGGCCGCTCCGATGTCTGCGACTGAGAACCCAACGGCATCACAAGCAGCTTCATATGTCGAGCACCAACGATTCGGCCATTGATGATATTAAATACACCATCGAACACAGGCTCTGGAAACCCCTGCCCCCAGGGCGCGACCTCCTTAAGACATTGAGCTGACGCCAGAGTAAGATCCGAAGGTTCAAGCTCACCATCCGAATAAACAACGGGCTGCAGATCCGCCTCATCCATCATTTGATGCACTACGGCATCGAATGCCTTCGAGAAATCCTGTAACCTTGCCGGCTCAATGGACAGGCCCGCCGCTGCTGCATGACCGCCAAATTTTTTGATGATACCCGGATACTCCGTTGATATTCTTTCCAGTGCATCCCGCAGATGCAGCCCGGGAATGGCACGCCCCGAACCTTTTAGCTCCCCCTGCGTTTCCGATGAAGCAAAAACAATCACTGGCCGATACAACTTATCTTTCACCCGTGACGCCACCAGGCCAACGATGCCCTGATGAAACGAAGAATCATGCAAAGTAATTCCCCACGGAGGTTGCGGGCTTGACTCAATAGCTTCGATCATCACGTCAGACAAAGCGAGCATATCCTGTTCAAGCTGTCGCCGCTCCTGATTAAACTCATTTAACCGGGCAGCCGCATTTTCAGCAATTACCCAGTCTTCCGCCAACAGGCACTCAATCCCGATCGTCATGTCATCCAATCGACCCGCAGCATTCAGTCTCGGACCGACAAAATAACCCAAGTCAGTAGAAACCACAGATCGGTAGTCTTTACCAGCCACCTTTAACAACATAAGTATACCGGGACGAGCCAATCCTTTTCGTATACGCTCCAATCCTTTTTGAACCAGTATCCGGTTGTTTTTGTCCAGTTTCACGACATCAGCCACCGTTCCCAGCGCTACCAGGTCCAACCACTCTGCCATCACCGGCTCAGCGATCTGATTTTCTTCAAACCAGCGTTCTCGCTTGAGGTGGGCGCGTAAGGCACACATGACGTAAAAAATAACGCCGACCCCGGCAGTATTCTTGGACAAAAAGCCGCAACCCCGTTGATTGGGATTCACAATCGCATCAGCACTGGGCAGCTCGTTACCGGGCAAATGATGATCCGTCACTAACACGCGAATGCCTCGCGCTTTCGCAGCCGCCACACCAGCAACACAACTGATCCCGCTATCGACGGTAATGATGAGGTCCGGCTGACTGCGCGCAGCAACTTCAACAATTTCAGGCGAAAGCCCGTACCCATAGTCGAAGCGATTTGGCACCAGATATTCCACATGGGCAGCCCCCATTCTGCGTAATACAGACACCGCCAGTACCGTACTGGTCGCGCCATCGGCATCATAATCCCCAACAATCATGACCCGCTGTTTTTTCCGCACAGCGTCCGCCAAAAGCTGGCAGGCACGATCCACTTCGAGAAGATTCGGCTGTTCGAGATTTTTCAGGGAAAAGTCCAGGTCCGCAGCGCAGTTGATCCCCCTGTTTTGCAGCACCCTTTGAATAAAGCGCGGCAAGGCTGGCAACGCCGGCTCGGCAAAAGCTTCGCTGGTAGAATATTCGCGCCGCTGGATGCGTTTTTTCCGGTAAGACATTATTGTGACCTAATAAAAAAAGGGTTCGAGAACCCTTTTTCAAGAACCTGAAGCGCTCAGCGCTGCTACTTACAAGCGCGCATTCTTCAGAATTTCAGACTGGATCGCATCGAGCGAATTTTCAACCACAGAGTAGCGCTCTTCCCGCTCAAACAGATCTGCCATATGATTGGGCAGCGCAGGCTCTACTGGTACGCCGGACTTTTTAACGGCTTCCGGAAACTTGGCCGGGTGCGCTGTCCCCAGTGTCACCATCGGAATAGCGGCGTCCCGTCCACACAACCGCCCTGCACGCACTCCAATTGCGGTATGCGGGTCAAGAATCTCTTCGGTTGTGTCAAACACTTGCTTGATGGTCTCACAGGTCGCCTCATCGTCCACCGCACAACTATCAAACAGCTGCTTGGCCTGTGCCCACCGATAGTCATCAATGGAGCCACCACCTTGCTGGTGTAACTGAGTCATTCTGCTCGCCAGCAATTTGCCATCTCGTCCAAACAGATCAAACAGCAAACGCTCGAAGTTGCTGGAAACGGCGATATCCATGCTAGGTGAAAGCGTATGATGTATCCCGGTCACCTCATAGTGATTCTGACTCAGAAACCGGTGCAAAATATCATTGCGATTCGTCGCAATCACCAGCTGATTCACAGGCAATCCCATATTTCGCGCCAAGTACCCGGCAAAAATATCGCCAAAATTACCGGTGGGCACGGAGAAAGCCACGCTCCGATGGGGCGCTCCCAGCGACAATGCCGCATGAAAATAATACACAATCTGAGCCATGATTCGCGCCCAGTTGATGGAGTTCACTGCCACGAGTGAGCTTTTTCCACCCAAAAAGCGTTGATCACCAAAACTTTCTTTCACCATGCGCTGACAATCGTCAAAATTCCCTTTCACCGCCAAATTGTGAATATTGTCACCGATAACCGTCGTCATTTGTCGTCTTTGCACTTCCGAAACACGTTCATACGGATGGAGAATAAAAATATCCACGTTCTTGCAGCGCTTACAACCTTCTATCGCAGCCGACCCCGTATCTCCCGAGGTTGCCCCAAGAATCACAACCCGCTGGTTACGCTTTTCCAACACAAAATCAAGCAGACGCCCCAAAAGCTGCAACGCAAAGTCCTTGAACGCGAGCGTGGGACCTCGAAACAACTCCATTACCCACTCATTAGGCCCAAGCTGAACCAACGGCGCAATCGCCGCATGGGAAAACGAGCCGTAGGTATCTTGAAGCATTTCCTTGAATGTGTCTTCAGGAATAGCCCCCTCCACAAACGGATACATGATCTCGAATGCCAGTTCTGCGTACGACAGATGACGAAAGGACTCAATCTGCTCAAAGGTAAAACGGGGCAGTGTTTCGGGAACGTACAGTCCACCATCTGATGCCAGCCCGGCGAGAAGCACATCTTCGAATGACAGTGGCTCGGCACTTCCCCTGGTACTTATGTATTTCACTTGTTCAACCTGATATTTTCACTGTAATTAATGTGCCAAACTGACGGCCCGTTTGACTCCAACTTTCAAATACGCTTAAAAGTGTTCAACGCGAATCATCACAACGCGCTCTTCTACGTCATCCAATGCCTCTATGCTGGCAATCGCCAGCCTGATCTGCTTCTCCAGCACTTCATGGGTGAGCATCATCATCGGTATCACGCCATCATGCTCTTCCGACTCACGCTGCATAACGGACTCAATGTTAATGCCATTTTCACTCAAAATAGACGCTACTTTGGCCAGCACTCCCGGCCTGTCTTTGGCCAGTATTCTGAGATAGTACGCAGAAATAATCTCTTCAATGGGGAGAACCTGGCTGGGTCCGACAGCTTCCGGTATCACACCCAACGGTGGTAGTGAGGCACCGCCTTCCCTGTCCAGATTACGTGCAATGTCGATAATATCTGCCAATACCGCCGACGCCGTGGCCTCAGAGCCCGCACCTGCACCGTAATACAACGTTGGCCCCACTGCGTCGCTTTCAACCTGCACAGCGTTCATGACGCCATCCACTTTCGCAATCAACGCGTTGTCTGACACCAGTGTTGGATGCACACGTAGCTCTATTCCGTTTTCCCGTTTTCGCGCGATCCCCAGGTGCTTAATGCGGTAACCAAGCTCTTCCGCATGTTCTACATCCACGGTAGACAGCTTGCTGATCCCCTCGGTAAACGCCGCCTTGAAATTCAGTTCGACGCCAAATGCCACGGAAGCGAGAATTGTTAATTTGTGCGCCGCATCGATCCCTTCCACATCGAAGGTAGGGTCTGCTTCCGCGTAACCTAACGCTTGCGCTTCCTTCAACACGTCCGCAAACTCACGGCCTTTGTCACGCATCTCAGTCAAAATAAAGTTACCGGTACCATTAATGATTCCCGCTACGCCTGTGATCTGATTGCCAGCCAACCCATCTTTGATGGACTTAATAATCGGAATGCCTCCGGCAACGCCGGCTTCAAAAGTAATCGATACCTTGTTTTCACGAGCTACAGCGAATAATTCATTCCCGTGCTCGGCGATCAATGCTTTATTGGCGGTAACCACATGCTTGCCACTTTTCAGTGCTTTCAATACGAGCTCCCTGGCCACATCGTACCCGCCAATCAGCTCGACAAGAATATCCACGTCAGGATTCGCCGCAACGTCGAAAATGTCTGTGGTGAAATCAATACCCGATAGATCGCAGTTGTCTCGCATTCTTCGCGAGCCAACCTGTACAATTTCAATCCGTCTGCCGGCACGATTAGCAATGGCAGCCTCGTTTCGTTTGAGCACATTGATCGTACCACTAGCGACGGTACCCAAGCCGCAAATGCCTATTTTTACCGGTTTCAATTTCTACCTCACTGTATACGTAACGGTCTGAAGTGACTCACTATGTCAGCCGGGCATATTATAACTTTTCCGGAAAGAAAAAAACTCGACATCTATCTGTTTCTCTTCTGACACTCACTATTTTGGCGAGTCACAAGAGGTGTAGACTCATCAAACCTGATTTTGCACCAAGCTGACAAACACAGCGACATTCAGACAACAAACATATTCGCAAAAACTCCGGAAGCGTTAGCCGTTTTCCACCATTTAACCCTCCATAACCTCCATCTAAAACCATCACAATCAAACACTTATTACATTGTATTTATACAATAGTTAACTAAGCTTAAAGGAGGAGCATCCACGATATGCTATCGTAATCAAATACTGAATGGCTTTTTGAATTGGTAAGAAATATGAAATTCGTGAAACAGGCATTAGCTGTCATCGCCTTGGTAATATTCGCCCTGGGGTGCGATACCGGCACCAAGTTCTCTGGGTACAGTAATTTCGAACTCCAAAAGGCATACCAGGAATGCCAGCGAGGAGGTCATTCACCCGCAGGTGGGCAACGCTGCAACAACATCGATAAGGAATGTAAAATTCGTAAAGAAAAAACCGGATTCAGATGTTAACCCAGAGCGCATAATGCAACCCTGGGCTACATGGCGCATTAGAGCAAACCAAGACTTCCCGCCAATTTGTCCGCTGGCAAATACCCTCGAATGATTTCGCCAGACTCCAGAATAATGGCTGGCGTTCCGGTAATTCCCAACTTACGTCCTAATTCATACTCTTCCGCCACAGGGTTGTCACAGGTTTTCATAGGGATGTCCTGACCATTCTTCGCCTGCGTCATCGCCGCTTGCCGGTCATCCGCACACCATGCTGAAACAGCTTTTTGATAGGACTCCGAACCGATGCCCGCGCGTGGATAGGCTAGGTAATTCACACGAATACCATAGCCATTTAACTGAACAATTTCCTGGTGGAGCTTGCGACAGTAATAACAGTCAATGTCCGTAAACACATTAATAGTTGCTTTTGTTTCTTTGGGAGCGAACACAAGAAAATCAGCCTCAGGAACCTGCGACAATTGCTCAACACGCGACTCTTTTCGCTTATCTTCCGTGAGATTCTTCATTTTACCCGTATCCAGGAAAAACAGGTCTCCCACGAGAAAGTGCTTGGCATCTTTGGTGACATAAAGAACCTCTTCGCCTGATGTCGTCACTTCCATCAGATTGGAAACAGCTGACTCGGAAATGGATTTTACTTGCAAACCCGGGATCGCCTTGGCTAATTTACCGGAGAATTCATCCACAGCATCCGCACACACACCCGCTGCAAATAACCCCAAAACACACCCAACCACTAACCGCATATCACTATAACTCCATCAATTGAGACGAACCGTTCCCCCTTACTTTACTGAAGAATCGGACGCATGTTTGTTAATTTTTGCTCACAATTTCCCTCGAGGATGAGAGGAACGATGCAAGTCCTTTAAGCGCTGCTTGGCAATATGAGTATAAATCTGAGTGGTGGAAAGGCTCGCGTGACCCAACAATTGCTGCACCACTCTGAGATCGGCACCATGATTTAACAAATGGGTCGCGAAGGCGTGGCGAAGCGTGTGAGGACTCAGTTTCCCGGTGATTCCGGCAACCAGCCCATAGTGTTTAATTCGATGCCAAAACGTCTGACGCGTCATAAACTTTCCGTGCGTAGACGGAAACAGCGCATCAATCTCGCCTGCAGCCAACAGACTTCCCCGCGCCTGCATCAAAAAGAGCCTCACCCAATGGGCCGCCTCCTCCCCCATGGGTACCAGGCGCTCTTTCCCACCCTTACCCAGCACAATTATCCAGCCACTCTGTAAGTTCACCTGATGCAATGTTAAGGAGACCAGTTCGCTCACCCTGAGTCCGGACGCATACAACACCTCCAACATCGCCTTATCCCTCACGCCGAGCGCACTGGACACATCCGGCGCATCCAGGAGAGCCTCAACCTGACTGACAGATAAACTTGCTGGCAGTCCCCGTACTGCTTTTGGATTCTCAACGTTCAAGGTGGGATCAGAAGAAATGAATCGCTCTTTTAACAAAAAGCGATAGAAGCGGCGAATGCTGCTCAGCGCTCTGGCCGTAGAGGACACCTTCAGACCACGGGCAAGGCGGAAAGATAAATAACCTTGAATGTCTGCTCGTGTCGCCTGCATCAGTAATTCGTCAACACCACTCTCAGCATCCTGAGAACCCTTCAGCCAGTCGACAAATTTGGCAAGATCTGAATTGTATGCCTGCTGAGTTTTTTCGCTCAGCCCAAGCTCAAACCAGAGACTCTCGATAAAAGCGGCCACATAGCGAGATTGCTGGATAGACAAAGGCACAGTTTTTTCTCGCGAAGAAACAGAAAAGGCAGCCTATTGCTGCCTTTTCTTGAACCAACCAAGGTAAGTTTATACTTTTTCCTTGATTCGAGCCGCTTTTCCGCTCAGTTCGCGCAAGTAGTACAACTTGGCCTGACGTACATCACCGCGACGCTTCACTGCCACGCTATCAACCAATGGGCTGTATGTTTGAAAGGTACGTTCGACACCAACACCGTAAGAGATTTTTCGTACAGTAAACGAAGAATTCAAGCCACGATTACGCTTGGCAATAACGACACCTTCAAATGCCTGAAGACGCTCACGCTCACCTTCCTTAACCTTAACCTGCACAACGACAGTATCGCCAGGGCCAAACTCGGCGATTTCTTTACTCATCTGTTCAGCTTCAATCTGGCTGATAATTGTATTTTTGTTGCTCATCTTTAACTCCTAAAACACCGAAATCGGGTCACCCGACACCTAAATATGCCTGGATGTTTCACACCTTAAAGCTGGCCTCGCTGGAAATGACACCCACTCTATCAGGCTATTGAAACGCCACTTTCTTTACCGACTAATCTTCAAATCATTGAGCATCAACGATCTGAGCCTCTGCCAAGTATTCCCCAAGCAATCCTTCCTGCTCTTTTGTCAGATTTAAATTGTCTAACAAATCAGGTCGACGTTGCCAGGTACGACCGAGAGACTCCTTCAGTCTCCAGCGTCGAATTTCTTCATGATTACCACTCAGTAAAACGTCAGGAACTGCCATTCCATGACATTCCTCTGGTCTCGTGTAGTGAGGGCAGTCCAACAAACCATTGAAGAACGAATCTTCAACAGCAGACGCATCATGCCCCAGAACACCAGGAACAAACCTGACCACCGAGTCAATCAAAGCCATTGCGGCGACTTCACCCCCCGTGAGCACAAAGTCTCCAAGAGATAGCTCTTCATCCACCGCCAACTGTATCAAACGCTCGTCAATACCTTCATATCTGCCGGCGACAATAATTAACCCGTCGCAAGCAATATATTCATTGACGACAGTTTGATCGAGTCGTCTTCCCTGAGGTGACATATAAATCACCCCAGCTTCAAATCCTTTCTCGGCAGAGCATTTCTTCGCTGCGAGTATCGCTCGCAGCAGAGGCTCTACCTTCATAATCATTCCAGGGCCACCACCATAAGGGCGGTCGTCCACGGTTCGGTGTCGATCCTCTGTAAAATCGCGCGGATTAAAAAAATCCACGTCCAGCTGCCCTCGAACGACTGCCCGACTGGTGACACCATAGTCGGTAATCGCCCGAAACATTTCAGGAAACAGCGTAACAACACCTATCCACAAAGCGGACGCACCTCACCCGACATCCAACAACCCAAAACCGGCATTAGAAATCAAGGTCCCAATCAACCAGGAGGCGTCTGCTCTGCAAATCTACCGTTTTCACCACCTGTTCTGGCAGATAAGGGATCAACCGCTCGCGATCATCAACACTACCCTGCACAGGCCGAACCACAAGTACGTCGTTTGAGCCGGTTTCCATCATGTGATGAACAACACCCAGGTAGGCTTCAGAGCCAGCGTGGTAGACCCCAAGCCCTTCCAGCTGATGCCAGTAGTATTCTTCCGGCGGCAGCTCTGGCAGCTCATCTCTTCCAACCAGAACTTCACTCCCGCATAACTGCTCAGCTATCGAGCGGTCATTACAGGTTTCAAACTGAACGATTAAGCCCTTCCCGTGCTTTTTGCCTGTGGCGACTTTCCACTGGCTTGTACTGCCGTTTTTAAACAGAGACCAAACCGGGTACGCCAACAGGTTATCCAGAGGGTCGGTGTAGGAAAACACTTTCACCCACCCTTTAACACCGTACGGAGATGTTACTTTCCCCATTGCTATGTGATCTTTAGGCTTCATACCAAACACACTCACCAATCGTCGCGATGCTATATCTTCGACTTAATCACATGCAATCAATTACTAACTTCAGCCCACCACCAGAATCAGGCGGTTTTCAACAGGCTTTTTACGCGATCGCTGGTTTGTGCACCACGATCCAGCCAGAATTGCACTCGATCGCGGTCTACGCGAAGGCGCTCTTCCTGGCCACGAGCCAGAGGATTGAAGAAACCCACTCGCTCAATAAAACGTGAATCACGCGCAGATCGACTGTCTGCAACGGTCAAATGATAAAATGGGCGCTTCTTGGATCCGCCACGAGACAAACGAATAGTTACCATTTAGTTAAATTCCTATACTAAATCATGTTAAAAATTAGTCGGCACTAGAAAGGGCGCATATTGTAGGGCAAAAATTCTATATTGGGAACCTTTTGATCAAAAATTTATTGATGCAATTGATCCCCGAATGCACATTTCTGCCCAATCACGCAAATTTTCTTTCAAATCAAACCGATTGAGCCATGAAGAGTTACATTCGACCCATTGGAGGAAATCCTCCGCCTGGCGGCATCATGCCGCGCATACCGCGCATCATTCCTGCCATACCACCCTTCTTGCTGAATTTTTTCATCATCTTCTGCATTTGCTTATGCTGCTTGAGCAGACGATTAACATCCTGAATCTGCGTGCCCGAACCAGCAGCAATACGTTTTTTTCGTGAGTTATTGATCACATCCGGATAGCGCCGCTCATGCACGGTCATGGAACAAATCATGGCCTCCATTTGATTCAACAACTTGTCGTTGACATGCTGCTGAGCCATTTGTGACATCTGTCCCATCCCGGGGAGCTTGTCCAGCAAGCTGGCCATTCCACCCATATTTTTCATCTGATGCAACTGATCACGAAAATCTTCCAGGTCAAAGCTTTTGCCCTTTTTGATTTTCTTGGTGAGTTTTTCAGCCTTCTCCCGATCAAGCTTCCTCTCCGCCTCCTCAATGAGTGAAAGCACATCACCCATACCCAGAATTCGAGAGGCCAACCGGTCTGGATGAAATGGCTCAAGGGCATCTGTTTTCTCGCCCATACCGAGAAACTTAATGGGCTTTCCAGTGATCGCACGCACCGAAAGTGCCGCACCACCACGTGCATCACCGTCCGCCTTCGTCAGTACAACGCCGGTAAGGGGAAGCGCATCATTAAACGCCTTTGCGGTGTTCGCCGCATCCTGACCAGTCATTGCATCAACGACGAACAGGGTTTCAACCGGCTTAACATTGGCATGCAGTGCCTTAATCTCATCCATCATCTGCGCGTCAACGTGCAATCGACCCGCAGTATCAACGATCAGCACATCAAGAAATTTCTTTTTCGCTTCTGCCTTTGCATGATCGACAATGCTGATGGGCGACTGATCCGCCTCGCTGGGAATGAACTCTACCCCAATCGACTCCGCCAGTGTCTGTAGCTGCTTGATGGCTGCTGGGCGATAGACGTCAGCACTGACCACGCCGACTTTCTTCTTCTTCCGTTCCTTAAGAAATCGCGCGAGTTTGGCAACGGTTGTTGTTTTACCCGCGCCCTGAAGGCCGGCCATCAAGATCACCGCAGGGGGCTGAGCATTCAACGACAAATCCTGACAGGCTTCCCCCATCATACTCGTCAACTCGGCGTTGACGATTTTTACAAATTCCTGGCCTGGCGTCAGACTTCTCTGAACTTCCTGCCCAACGGCCCGCTGCTTTACCTGCTCCACAAAGTCTTTGACGACTGGTAAGGCGACATCCGCTTCCAGCAACGCCATACGTACTTCACGCATCGTTTCCTGGATATTTTCTTCAGTCAGTTTGGCCTGGCCGGTAATTTTTCTCAGGCTTTGAGACAGCTTATCGCTTAAACTCTCAAACATAGTTATAAATCTCGTTCAGTATGCTTTTAGACGCTCAAATTAAACACCGCATTATAACCAATTCCCGCGAGATTTCGAGCAACTCAGGCAGCGCAGCCCAGCAATTGATCCCGCACTTTTATACTTTCCCTATTATCACATCATAAAAAGCGTGATAACCTTGCTCGCCTACAGAACGGCAATTCGCACCGGAACGCATTGCCCGGTTTTTACCAGAATCTGATTTCTATGACTTATCTTTTTAGTATTTCAGCCATCCTCTTTTATGTTATCGGGATAACCTATCTCGTACTTAACTTTCTTGGTAAAACCCGTCCGCGTCCGTTTTTGGGCATCTTAATCGGATTACTTTCCTTTGGGTCACACGTTGCCTTTGATTACCAGTTAGTCATGCAACAACAGGGCATAGACTTCAGTTTCTTCAAAGCAGCGGTCACGATTGCGTGGGTCATCGTATTGGTGTCGAGCGTTATCAGCTTTCGAAAGGCTATCCCGGGACTGATGATTGCACCGTATGGCATTGCGGCGCTTGCCATCCTTTCTGCCATGTTAGCTCATCCAACCCCCTCTCCAGGTGTAGGTACCAGCAGTGGCGTCTTAGCGCACATCTTCTTTTCAGTCACTGCCTACAGCGTGTTCACTCTGGCCGCCATTCAAGCGATTTTGCTCCATTTTCAAAGCAAGATGCTCAAGACGCACTTTAACAGCCCGTTCATCAAGAGCCTGCCACCACTTCAAACAATGGAAACCATCCTGTTTGAAATGCTTTATTCCGGTGTTACCCTGCTTGCCATCGCCATTACGCTCGGTTTTCTTTTCGTCGACAATCTATTCGCTCAAAAGCTGGTGCACAAAACGGCTTTTTCCCTTATTTCGCTCACCCTATTCACCGTGCTTGTGATCGGCCACAAAACAGCCGGTTGGCGCGGCGCAACAGCGAGCCGGTGGACGATTTTTGGCTGCGTGTTCCTGATGTTGGGCTATTTTGGGAGCAAATTTGTCATGCAGATTCTGTTAGGGCGTTGATGAAGACGTATTGATGCCCTAAATTGCCAATTACAGGCAATCCCTTGAACTATTCATTGACAAGCGTTCCCGGACTTCTTAGTCTTCTTTAGTCGACCCTTGCACAGGCAAACTCACCGTTTTGAACGAAGCTCCCTTAACATTTCTTTTTGGACTACTTGTTCTTCTTATTATTCTCTCAGGCTTTTTCTCCGGCTCAGAAACCGGCATGATGGCTTTAAACCGCTATCGGCTGAAGCATCAAAAAAACCAGGGTCACAGAGGCGCGATTAGAGCCAGCAAGCTTCTGGACCGAACCGACCATCTGATTGGCGTCATCCTCATCGGGAACAACTTTGTTAATATACTCTCCTCAGCCATCGCGACCGTTATCGCAATTCGCCTGTGGGGAGACGCAGGTATCGCCATCGCAACGAGTATCCTGACGATAGTGATCCTGGTATTTGCAGAGGTCACACCCAAAACTATCGCGGCACTCCACCCTGAACGAGTGGCCTTTCCCGCTTCACTCATACTTATCCCTTTACTCAAACTTCTTTTCCCACTGGTGTGGCTGGTTAACCTGGTTACGGGAGCGCTACTTCGCCTTTTGGGAATTAAATCGCAGGAAGGACAAGAAGAGCACTTGAGCAGAGAGGAACTGCGAACCATCGTAAATGAAGCCGGCGCACTGATCCCCAAAAAGCACCAGGACATGCTGGTCGGCATTCTTGACCTGGAAAAAGTCACCGTGGATGACATCATGGTGCCCAAGAACGAAGTCGTCGGGATTGATATTGAAAATGATATCCACCACATCATCAATGAAATCAAATCTTCGCAGCACACACGGCTGCCGATATATCGGGGCGACATCAACAACATTATCGGCATTATACATTCGCGCAACTTTTCCCGCTTTCTCACAGGCGAAGAACTCAACAAAGCAGCTCTGTTGCAGCACTGCCGAGAGCCTTATTTTGTCCCCGAGGGCACGCAACTCAACACACAGCTGATTCAGTTCCAGAAGGAAAAGCGTCGAATAGCTATCGTTGTGGATGAATATGGCGACGTTCAGGGCATTGTCACTCTCGAGGACATTTTGGAAGAAATCGTGGGTGAGTTCACTACCGATTTTTCTGCAAACAGTCCGGACATCATCAAGCAACAGGATGGCAGCTACCTGATCGACGGCACGGCGAACGTCAGAGCAGTAAATAAGGCACTGAAATGGAATTTGCCTGTAGATGGCGCGAAAACGATCAACGGCCTGATAACAGATCACCTGCAGACAATCCCGGAACAGAATATTTGTGTCAAACTCCATGACCGTAAAATGGAAATACGTCTCGTGAAAGACAATATCATCAAGATTGTTCGCGCGCTACCATAATTAGCCCCTGCTTTACCCAGGTTTTTTGTTTTAATTCGTAACTGGATGTATACTTAAGAAAAATATTTAAGGCCTTGTGCACACATTCTTGGCCAGTGATAACAATAACAACGAAATTTGCTCGGTTTAAAGCGGTTGAGGTGTTCTGTGGGAGTTGCAGATGACAAATGGGTTCAAGCCTGTTGTTGAGGCGAGTGACTCTTTGCGCCCTTCTTTAGCGAATGGCAATGCTGAAAGCTCCCCTTTCGAAAAACAAGAATCAATGACTTCGGGCACACACGAAAAAAATTTGCAGTCGAATCAACGACCCAAACAATACGCGTCGCTCATCGACCATTTGACTCGGCTGGCCATCACGGAACTGCTTAAAACGCTGGAAACTGCGTTTGACGGGATTGATGACCTCCTGTTTGAGCTCGCCAACTCAGCCAGAAACAACACCGAACAAAGTCGCCTGTTTGACGCCATGCGTGAAATTCGGCTGAAAAGAAAAAACTTCGAACAGTTCTTCGAGGGCGCAATCAAAAAGCTGTTCAAAAATCCCGCACTGAAAGTCACCATAGACACACCTATAGCCGATAGCAGCCAGCTCAGCCTTGTACAGAACGAAGAGCTGGAAGTTCAAGTGATCATTGAATCAGGCATAGCCGCACTCAAAGCTGACAATATCGGTGAGATACTGCAACTTCAGGCGCGTTATGCAAACTTACTGGGAATTACGCCCAACAATCAATCCACATCTCCTCTCGATCCCGACAACCTCTGCAAGCTACTCGCCAAGGGGTGCTCTTATCTCGAGCTGGACAAACACGACCAGTTAATGACGCTTAAACAGCTAAACAAAGCGTTAACCCTGTGCTACCCGAATTTATTAGCATCGCTCAACAAGGAGTTGGTCGCTCAAGGCATTCTTCCAGGGCTGAAATTCAAATCCAGCACAGAAGTGTCTGCACCGGAAAAATCGGCAGCCCCACAGGCACCCCACGCCGATAGCTCATCCCCGACAACAAAAACAAGAAATTCGATAGCACAAACCGGCGATGATCACGACCTGCTCCAGGAAATGAAGTCCCTTTTGGGGGAGATGCGGAACCGGCTTTCTTCCAGAGCCGATCACGGGTCACCGCAGGCGACTTATCTGGCTGGCGACACCTACAATCCTGACGAATTAATCGACATTCTTGACGAAGTTCAGGAAGCGGTTTTGCCCTCAGAACTGTCGGTGGGTGCCGCCAAAATTCTGGATTTGAGAAAAGTATTAGCGAGTCGTCACCCTGAAAAAGGCGAAGAACACAAATCTGTCTCTGAAAATGACGAAGACCTGATCAACCTTGTCTCGATGCTCTTTGAGTTTATTCTGGATGACTACAACCTGTCCGCTCCTATCCAAGTGCTTATCAGTCGGTTGCAGATCCCCATTTTGAAAGTGGTGATCCGCGATCAGACGTTCTTCAGCAAGAGTACCCACCCGGCACGAAAGCTGTTGAATACCTTAGCAAAAGCAGGGATCGGCTGGAATGAAGACAACGAGAAACGAAAAGACAAACTGTATAGCCAGATCAACAGCATTGTAAAACGTATTCTCGATGAGTTTGACGGCAACATTTCTCTTTTTCAGGAACTCTATGACGAATTCCAGCACTTTATGGAGCGGGAGTCGAAGCGATCAGCCATTATCGAGGCCAGAACGAAAGAGGCAGAAATCGGCAGAATTCGGTCTCAGCGTGCTCAGTCTGCGGTCAAACAAATTCTGAAAGCGCTCACCCAGGGGGCCAGCCTGCCACCGGCAGCATTGGAACTTCTGCAGAACGGATGGAGTCGAGTCATGTTTTTGGCGTACCTGAAAGATGACGCCGAAGGACACTGGAAGGACACCGTGCATACCGCTGAATTATTGGTATGGAGTCTTGAACCGCACGCAGAATCAGAAGAACGGGAAGAATGGAAGCGCATTGTTCCAACACTGATCAAGAAGCTCAAAGCAGGCCTGACAGAAATCAGCTATAACGCGGCAAATCTCAACCACCAGATTGAAGAGTTGAAGCTCGCGCTGACAGACCGGTTCAAGAACCCGGACTCCTTCAGAAAAGAGCAGGCTTCTTCACTCAGAGGTGCACTCACTGAGCTTCAGGAAAGACAGGAATCACAACGAGCGCCCGCCCCCTCAGAAGCACATTCCAGAATCCGAAATTTAAAAGTAGGAGACTGGATTGAGATTTCATTAATGAATGGCAATAAGTTTCGGTGCAAGCTTTCCGCTATAATCGAAGACGCAGACTGCTTTATTTTCGTGAACCGCATGGGGCTCAAAGTCCTTGAGAAGTCGGCCAGCGAACTGGTTGCAGAACTTGAAGCATCCAATATCGCGATTCTCCAGCAAGGGCTGATGATGGATCGAGCCTTGGATGCCGTTGTTGGAAACCTCAGGAGAATGTCCGCTAAACGTGCTTAACCCTCATTTAGAGCCAGATGACGAAGGATTGAGGCTCACCCTCGCCATTGTATTGGCGTTGTTTTTCCACACCATTGTTGGCTTATTGATCAGCAAATTGTTCGTATTGCCTGAGCTAACGCTCTCAGAAACCATCTATGTCAAGCTCGCTCCCGCACCTACCGCGAGCGTACCTCACCAGGTCACCACTCAATCGGCTACTCAGGACACCGCCGAATCGAGCGCGTCAGATACCGTCACCACTACCGCTGAGAGCCGGTTTTCAGCCTCGGAGAATGAAAACATGCCTTCTCCCACACCGATGATTTCCCAACCGATAGATATAGACGTGACGCAATTCCGGGAGAGCACTGCCCGCTCGACAGAATCCCAGGTCAGCTCACCCCTGAAAAACGCAGCAACAGAACAGGCAAGCCCACATTCCGCGCCTCCCCTGCTCGGCAAGCGCACCTTTAACACAATAGATCAGTTTCAGATGCCCACAGAGCACAGTAGTGAATCACTGGATGTCAGCAAGTTTTTTGAGCAAAAGCCGCTGTCAGAGCAAGCAACCAAAACGCGGGTAGCCTCAACTAAGAGCAAATCTGTGACTGCTTACGAAAAAATCCTGATTGAACACATGGCCCAATCCCAGAATTACGACAAGCAGTTTGATTTCAGCTCAATCAAACAGCCAAGACATGTGGAGATGGAAATCAAATTGCAGAAGAGTGGTGCACTGGAGAAAGCAAACATACTTTCCTCCAGTGGCTTACCCAGCCTGGATAAAGCGGCATTGAGGTCGGCTTATACCGCCAGCCCTTTCCCTAAACCACCTTCCAGCCATATTGAAAATGGATTCCGATACGAACTGAGCATTACGTATACACCCAGATCAGATTCCTAACCGCTTATTCTTTACCAACTGCTTGCTGGATGAGCGTTTGTAACTCGCCATTCTCAAACATCTCGGTGATGATATCACATCCGCCGACAAGCTCACCTTTCACGTAGAGCTGGGGAAAGGTTGGCCAGTTGGAGTAGACTTTCAACTGCTCACGCAGCTCTGGATGCTCCAGAATGTTAACAAAAGCAAAGCGCTCACCACAGGCCATGAGAGACTGCACGGAACGTGCAGAGAACCCACACTGTGGCGCTTGAGGCGTGCCCTTCATGTAGAGAATTACGTCATTGGAGGCGAGTTGGTCTTTAATCGTTTCCACTATATCCATTACTGTACCTGTCTTGAAAATGCATGTTCACCAAGCAATCAATACTTGTGCCTCGCACAATTTTACTGATTTTTCCCGAATAACTGAACAATTTACTTGGTTATTTATTGGAATCCGGGTTTCCCCACCCGCCTCCGCCTGGCGTTTGGACCTCTAAAATATCACCCGAAGTACAGCGAATACAGATTTTATCGGGGAGCACACGCCCATTCAGTAGATTTTCACCTTGCCTGCCTGACTTCCCGCCCGCACTTCCCCATGGCGCAGAGGACCTCCTTTCTGTGAGCAGGGTTACCGTCGTATCATCAAGGATTTCGTAGGCCCGGATCACACCATCCCCGCCTGCATGGAGCCCCTGCCCACCAGATTCACGGCGCAATGAATAGCGCATCACTCTCAAAGGAAAGTGGGTCTCCAGGCTTTCAATGGGTGTATTCAGCGTATTAGTCATGTGACTGTGTCGGCCATGCAGACCTGCACAACGCTTTCCGGCACCGGTACCACCCGCGATGGTTTCGTAATAGTTCCAGGCGGTGTCATCCCGCTCACTCCCCATTGCAATGTTATTCATTGTGCCTTGGCTCGCTGCCGGAATCTCCTCTGGAAGCGCTTGCGCCAGTGCGCCCAGCACCAGATCTACCACACGCGAACTGGTTTCTACGTTGCCTGCAGCGACGGCCGCAGGGTACTCCGCATCCAGTACGGTCCCTTTGCGTGTCAGCAAGCGAATGGGGCGAAATACCCCATCACAGGAGGGTACCTGATCCGGGAGCAAACAGCGAAACACATAAAAACTGGCTGCAGCGGTCACGCTGGCAGGGCAATTGACGTTTCCTGGCACTTGGGTTGACGAAGCCTGAAAATCCAGCGTCACCTGATCAGTCTCAACCGTCAGCTTAACGTGCAAACCTATGTCGCACGTGCCTGCTCCATCGGAATCCAGGACATCGCTAAATTCATAGTCGCCGTCAGGAATACGCTGTATCATCAACCTGGATAACCGCTCGCCGTAATCGTTCAGAGCTTCAGTGGCGACATCAAACTCGGCTACGCCCATCTCATGTATTACCCTGGTAAGGCGTTCGTGACCGGCCCGGTTCGCAGAGATCTGGGCGAAAACATCACCGACTTCACTGGATACCTGCCTGTTTCGCTTTTCCTCGGAAATCGCACGCTCCCCCATCCCCAGCACTCTGCTCAATGCCAGCTCATCCAACTCAAAGGCGTTAACGATACGAGTTGGAGGGATCAACAAACCCTCTTCATCGATATGCCGGGACACAGGCATGGATCCTGGCGTTTCACAGCCTATATTGGCGTGGTGTGCTCGATTGGTAACAAATCCGCACAACGATTGATCAAAAAAGACAGGCATCACCACCGTGACATCCGGTAGATGTGTGCCACCCAGATAGGGCGAGTTCAGAATAATCATATCACCCGGATGCCAATCCACAGCATGCACAATACCGGACATGGCATAGGCCATACTGCCCAGGTGTACCGGGATGTGCGCAGCTTGGGCAAGCAGCTTTCCGGCGCGATCAAACAAGGCACAGGAAAAGTCCAGGCGATCCTGTATGTTGGGAGAAAAGGACGCATTACGCAGTACCTCACCCATTTCTTCACAAATGCCGTTCACTCGATTTGAAAATACGGATAGCCTGATCGCGTCCAAAATCCCTTCCTATTCAGATTGTTTCACCGCGCATTTTTACTCGGGAATGTTATGTACTATACTAAGTTCATCAACAGGGTCCAACTTGGTTTTCTCAATCCAGCCCCCTGCAAGCACAACGAAAGAAACATGGGCAGCCTTGCGCTGCCTTTTTGTTTTAAAGGAGGTCGCCCTCAGAGGTGAAACATGTCTGAACAATTTTTGATGAACACGTATGGCAGACAACCCATTGCCATCGAACGGGGTGAAGGGTGCTGGCTGTACGACAGCAGTGGCAACAAATATCTGGATTCCATCAGCGGTATCGCTGTATGCGGTCTGGGTCACTGCCATCCTGCCGTTACTCAAGCTATCACATCGCAGGCCAATACACTGGTGCACTGCTCAAACCTGTACACCATACCCAAGCAAATGGAGCTGGCGGAGAAACTGGTCCAGCTAAGTGGAATGACGCAATGCTTTTTCGGTAACTCCGGCGCGGAAGCGAATGAAGCTGCGATCAAGCTCGCTCGCCTGTATGGACACAAGCAGAGTATCGCCACACCAAAGGTCATTGTTGCAGAAGGGGCCTTTCATGGGCGCACGCTCGCCACGCTGTCCGCCACAGGCAATCGAAAAGCCCAGGCGGGTTTTGAGCCTCTCGTCAAAGGCTTTGTTCGTGTACCCTATAATGATGTGGATGCGATCCGACATGTCGCCGAAAACAATAGTGAAATTGTGGCTGTGCTGCTGGAACCTGTTCAAGGCGAAGGTGGAGTCAATGTGCCGGACGCTGACTACCTGGAAAAGGTACGCGCCATTTGTGATGAAAACGATTGGCTTATGATGCTGGATGAAGTGCAAACCGGAAACGGTCGCTGCGGTGCACAGTTTGCGTACCAGAAACTGGGGATCATGCCCGATGTGGTTACCACGGCGAAAGGACTCGGCAATGGGTTTCCGATCGGCGCTTGCCTGGCAACCGGAAAGGCAGCGGATGTGTTTACTCCGGGCAGTCATGGCTCTACTTACGGTGGAAATCCATTGGCGTGCGCTACCGCATTGGCCGTAGTGAGCACCATTGAAAGCCAGAACCTGGCCGAGCGAGCTGACGTGCTGGGCGCAAGAATTCTTGAACAGCTCACAACAGAGTTTGCGAATGCGGATTACATCACCGACATCCGTGGCATGGGACTGATGATCGGCATCGAGCTGACCAATCCTTGTCCGGAATTGGTGCCACTGGCCAAAACACAGGGATTGCTGCTCAATGTGACCGCCGACAAGGTTATTCGATTACTCCCTCCCCTGATTCTGACCGATGAAGAAGCGGATTTCCTCGTTAGCACCTTGGTAAAACTGATAAAAATCTACGCGGGGGATGACAGGAAAGCACCGCGCTGATACCCTAATCACCTTTCAATAAGAACGGAATCTCAGGCGGGTCTGTAAAGCTCCGCCTTTATTTTTTTTCAGGCAGGCTTGAATCATGAGCGTAAGACACTTCCTCACTCTTAACGACTTAACACCTACCGAGCTCAATCGAATCATCGAACGAGCCATTGAGCTAAAAAAAGATCATCGAAATGGCGTGATCTATGAGCCGATGAAAAATAAGGTAATGGGTATGATTTTTGAGAAGTCATCCACCCGTACCCGGGTTTCTTTTGAGTCAGGAATGGCCCAATTCGGCGGACATGCGCTCTTTCTGTCGCCACGCGACACTCAGCTGGGCCGGGGAGAGCCAATTGAAGACAGCGCACGCGTACTCTCCAGCATGGTAGACATCATCATGATTCGCACTTTCGAGCATGAAAAGATCGAAACTTTCGCTGAGCACTCGTCTGTCCCGGTAATCAATGCATTGACCGATGCCTATCATCCTTGCCAATTACTGGCAGATATTCAAACCTTTGTGGAGTTACGTGGAAGCATCGCCGGAAAAACCGTTGCCTGGATCGGCGACGGCAACAATATGTGCCACTCATTTATCAACGCCGCTGGCCAGTTTGACTTTCAGTTAAATGTTGCCTGCCCGACGGGCTATGAACCGGATACTGAGATTATTGCGCCGTACGCTGAGCGCATTCGGGTCATGCGAAGCCCCCAGGAAGCCGTGAGTGGCGCGAGCCTGGTGGTCACTGATGTTTGGGCGTCGATGGGCCAGGAAGAAGAAAGCAAGGCGCGCAAAGCGGCATTTTCGGACTATCAGGTGAACCCGGAACTCATGAAACACGCCACGGCCGATGCACTTTTCATGCACTGTTTGCCGGCACATCGAGGAGAAGAAGTCAGCCACGATATGATGGATCATCCCAGTTCTGCGGTATGGCAAGAGGCAGAAAACCGCTTGCACGCCCAGAAAGCGCTCATAGAGTTTCTGATGGGCAAACAACCTGTCTGATGAGCACAAGGATCCCTGTGTGTTAAAAGTATCCGGCATTACCTGCCAATATGAGACTGAAACCGTCATTTCAGGTTTGGATCTGACTCTGGCACACGGTGATATCGGCTGCCTGCTTGGACCCAGCGGTTGCGGAAAGTCCACCGTGCTCAGGGCAATAGCCGGATTCCAGTCGATCTCAGCCGGAACCATCACCATGGACGGCAGAACGCTCTCAACCTCTTCCCAGGTAGTTGTTCCTGAAAAAAGAAATATCGGCATGGTCTTTCAGGACTATGCCTTGTTCCCACATCTGACCGTAGAGGAAAATATTGGATTCGGGTTGAGTCGCAAAAACAAAGGGGCGCGCTCACTCCGCGTGAAACAGCTTGCAGAAACCGTTGACCTTGCCACTCACCTGGATAAGTACCCGCATGAATTATCGGGTGGCCAACAACAGCGTGTTGCACTGGCACGCGCATTAGCGCCCGCACCGGAACTGATTCTCCTGGACGAGCCATTTTCGAACCTGGATACGGACTTACGTCGAAAGTTGAGCCTGGAAGTTCGGAACATTTTGAAGGAAATGGGCATCAGCGGCATTCTGGTCACCCATGATCAGCAGGAAGCGTTCGCAGTGAGTGACTATGTGGGGGTCATCCATGAGAAAAAGATCACTCAATGGGATACGCCCTACAACCTCTACCATGAACCTGTCACACCCTTTGTGGCGAAATTTGTCGGCCAAGGCAGCTTTATTCCGGGGACTGTCCTGAGCCATGACAGCATTAAATGCGAGCTCGGATTGATCAAAGGAAACCGGGCGTACAGCTGGGAAAAAGGAACCGAGGTCAGCGTACTGATCAGGCCAGATGATATCGTGTATGCCGAGCAAAGCAAGCACCAGGTAAAAATCGTAAACAAACTCTTTACTGGGGCATCCACCACCTATTCTCTGCAACTGGCCAGCGGCATGATACTTGACGGTCTATTGCCCTCACACGTGGATTTCTATGTGGGGCAATCGATCAAAATTGCGCTGTCAGCTAAGGATCTGATCGCTTTCCAGCTGGATCAGATCTAAAGCCTGTTGTCGTTCCCTTTTCAGGTTTTACTATCTTGCTTTTCTTACGCTGTCGACACTTTCCAACCAGCCAGCATAGAGTTTTTCACGAACTTCACGCTCCATACCGGGCTCAAAACGCTGCTCACACGCCCAGAACTCTGCAATTTCTTCCAGGTCTTTATACCAGCCACATTTTAGGCCAGCCAGGTAAGCCACGCCTAACGCTGTTGTCTCAGTGACCCTGGGGCGATCTACGGGAACATTCAGAATATCCGCCAGGAATTGGACCACCCAGTTATTTACCACCATGCCCCCGTCGACACGCAATGCGACATAATTAGCGCCATCGTTTCGCATGGCCCGCACCAGATCCTTCGTCTGGTAACACACCGACTGCAAGCCCGCCGTTACGATGTCCTCAATGCCAGTATCCCGGGTGATCCCCATTATCGCGCCGCGCGCATGAGGATCCCAAAAAGGTGCCCCCAGTCCGGTGAAAGCAGGCACCAGGTAGACTGAGTTGTTTGATCCAACGCGCTCAGCCATTTGTTGTGTTTCTGATGCATGGCCAATCATTTTCACGCCATCACGCAACCACTGAATGGCAGCTCCAGCGACAAAAATACTCCCTTCGATGGCGTAATTGACTTTACCGTCCAGCCGATAGGCCACGGTAGAAAGAAGGCGGTTTTCCGAACGAACCAATTCTTCTCCCGTATTCAGTATGAGAAAACAGCCTGTACCATACGTACTCTTCGCCATACCTGGGTGAAAACAGGCCTGCCCGATCAACGCCGCCTGCTGATCACCCGCGACACCATAAACAGGCAAGGCTGCGCCAAACAGGTCGGCATCGGTTTGGCCAAAATCGTCGCTGCTGTCCATGACTTCAGGTAACAGAGATGCGGGTACGTTAAAGAGGGCAAGCAACTCCTCGTCCCAGTGTTGAGTTCGAATATCGAACAAAGAAGTTCTGGACGCGTTGGTTGCATCGGTTTTGTGGCTTCGGCCATTGGTAAGTCGCCAAAGCAGGAAACTGTCTACCGTTCCAAAAGCAAGCTCTCCGTTTTCCGCGCTTTCCCTTGCCCCGGGAACATGGTCCAATATCCATTCAATCTTGCTGGCTGAAAAATACGGGTCAACAAGCAGGCCGGTTTTTTCGGTAACTATCCCTTCCTTGCCAGACTTGCGAATGGCTTCGCACCGGTCTGCAGTTCGACGATCCTGCCACACAATCGCGTTATATACAGCTTTACCCGTGTTTCGATCCCAGATGATCGTGGTTTCTCGCTGATTGGTGATACCAACGCCCGCAATGTCCGCCACATCAATCTCTGCGCTGGCAATGGCCTGGCGACAGGTTTGAAGCGTGGTATTCCAGATTTCTTCAGGGTCGTGCTCAACCCAGCCATCATTGGGGAAAAACTGCTCAAACTCCATTTGCGAAACACTGACAATTTCTCCGCCACGATTAAACACCATTGCTCGAGAGCTGGTTGTCCCTTGGTCGATGGCTAGAATGTAATCCTTCATAAGGTGTTCCCCCTACTAAAACCTGTTTTTTTGTACAAAACGTCCATTTTCGTTTGTGAACATCATAGGAGTAATTTCGTTTTTTACAACCAGTTCCTGAAAATTCTGTTAAATTCATCCATAATATCCGAAAAAAAACGAACATTAGAGAGTCACCACCGTGGGTGGTGCATGAACCAGCCCTATGATTTCCGCACGAATGACGGACACCGTAATTATATGACGCAAAATAACAGACATAACCAGATCATTGAACTCGTAAAAGAAAAAGGATTTGTCACGATTGAGGAGTTGGCCGATCATTTTCAAGTCACCCCTCAAACCATTCGACGCGACATCAATATACTCAACGAGGAAAATCGGGTTCGCCGATATCATGGCGGTGCGGGCATCCCGTCCAGCACATTCAATGCGGCCTATTCGGATCGCGCCATACATCTACTGGAAGAAAAGCAAAGGATCGCAGAGGCCATTGCAAGCCGAGTGCCCGATCATTCCTCAATGTTTATCAACATCGGCACAACGACAGAAACGATCGCAAAAGCCCTGCTCCGACATGAGGGATTGACCATTATTACCAATAACCTGCATGTTGCGAGCATTTTGAGCGCTAAAGAGGATTTCAACGTCATCATTGCGGGGGGAGAGGTTCGATCCAGAGACGGAGGAATCATAGGTGAAGCCACGGTGGATTTTGTAAAGCAGTTTAAAGTAGACTTCGCTTTAATCGGCATCAGCGGTATTGATGAGGATGGAGAGTTACTGGACTTTGACTACCAGGAGGTCCGGGTCGCCCAAGCGATTATTGAGCATTCCAGGGCGGTGTACCTGGCAGCAGATCATTCCAAGTTCGGCAGAAATGCAATGATCCGGCTCGGAAACCTGGCACAGGCCGACCACCTGTTTACAGATCGCCAACCACCAGACTCGATCCTGGCCCTTATCAAAGAATCCGGCGTAAGGCTCACCGTAACCGGCTGATCGAACACAAAAAAAGGGCTCTAAACAGAGCCCTGGACAAATAGAGAAAAATGAAACAAGGAAAGTTCAATAGAACTACAACCTCAAAGAGTCATCCTTTACAAATTCAGTATTGCCCAGCATATTCAATTTATCTGTTGTCGTTTCGTCCCTTTATGTAAAGATGGCAACGATGCGTAACATTAGGTAACCGGCGGAGTTTTCAGAAGCACTGGAAGCGACCCTGATGTCAGGCGGCCTGCTGAACACGCGGCCAGATGAGGGTGAATTTTGCCCCTCCCATTTCACTGCGACCAAGAATTGCCTGACCGCCGTGCCAGAACAGGATTCTGCGCACTATGGATAAGCCCAATCCATAGCCTCCGGAGGATCGAGTGCGACTATCATCTAACCGAGCAAAGGGCGTAAACACTTTCTCCCAATCCGACTCAGGAATACCGGGACCGTCATCTTCCACATCCACACGACACGTCTCGGCATCAAAATTACACTTCACTGTGACCGTAGATTTACAATACCGTGTCGCATTGCCCACCAGGTTCTGAATGGCCCGATGAATGTATCTCGGCTCAATTTCGGATAATCTCCAGTTAGTGGAATCCCCTTGAAAGTCAGCGCCTATCGCAAGGTCAGGCATAACACTGCTCTGCTCCGAAACAACCTGAGAGACAATTTTAACGATGTCAGACTCCTGAATGTCGAGAATAGGCCCCCCCTGCTCCAGCCGGGCATAAGTCAGGATTTCATCGATCAGCTCATCCAACTCCTGGATATCGTTATCGATCCCCTTCAGCTGGCGGGTCATGGCCTCCCGGGATGGGCAATCCTCAATCATTTGCACCCCAAATCGAATGCGCGCTACCGGCGTTCTTAACTCATGAGAAACGGCATGAATCATCTCTTTTTGAACCAGAACAAGCCGCTGAATGTGGTCTGCCATACTGTTGAAAGACTCACCAAGGCGCCCCAGAACATCCATTTTCAGAATTTTTACCCGGGCGTCCAGCTCACCCCGAGCGATTCGGCCAGCCACGGTTTCCAGGTTACGCAGGCGAACACTCAGTGCCTGCAGAAGCAGATACACTGTCCCGGCCAACATACTGCCACTCACTACAATCAGGACCATCACGATCGGCCAGGCCAAAGGGTTAAATCCTTCTTTGAAAGCTATCCGCGCAATTTCACCCGAATTCAGCTGAATGTAAAACCTCCGAATACTGCCGTCGCTCGCTTGCTGCACGGCCTGTCGATAGTCAGCGAGGTCTTCAAGAATTGACGGGTCCGGCAGCATATCTTCATCATCAATCAACACGATTTCGTGACCGGTAACGGCGGTAAGCTCGGCAACCTCCTCTCTGAGCCGCTTGCCCGGGGCATTGGCTAACTGGTGGTTAACCACATTAAAGAAAGTACCGGCAACGTCTCGGTAAAAATCAGGGAAATAGCCCGTCAACATCAAGCCTGAATCATATTTCTGAAATACATGATTGCCTTTGCCTGAGTTTTGAACCACGACCTGCCCCCACGACAATCGCTCAGCCGTCAGGGCGTCCAGGTTCAAACCCTTTGCCTCCGTCAAGGTGATTTGTACGCCCGGAGGAAGATTGATAGACAACACTGTCGCGAGGTCTTTTTGCGGCAGGTGTGCTAACCACTTCATAAGCGGCTCTGCAACTTCTATGGCGTGATCTTCAAACCGTACTTTGTTCAAAGACGAAAAAAGCAGGGAACAAAAAAAGCCTACAACTACCAGCGATAGAAGCAGGCCTCCAAATACACGAATAAACAAACTGTTCACGGACGAATCCTGTCAAATGCCGGTCACACCTGGTGTGAACTCAAGCTTCCCGTACAAACAAGTAGCCTTTGCTGCGTACGGTTTTAATTCTGCGCGGATGCACGGGGTCATCCCCAATTTTGGGACGAATGCGGGACACCCGCACATCAATGGATCGATCCTGACCATCGTATTCAATGCCGCGAAGCGACGTAAAAATTTCCTCCCGACTCAACACATTCCCGGCATTGCTGGCAAGCAGCCACAACAAGTCAAATTCTGCGCTTGTTAAATCAATGCTTTCATCGTTTAGCCAGGCTTCACGCATCGACTTATCAACGATCAGATCATTGAATACAAGACGCGTTTGCTCCTCTTCTCCGGCAGAAGCACCCACCGATGCTGCCTCGGCTGCCGGCTGCTCTTTAATACGCCGCAACAGCGCTCGAATTCGCGCCAGTAAAACTCGCGGTCTGACCGGCTTCGACATGTAATCATCTGCCCCCATCTCAAGGCCGAGCACCTGATCCAGATCGTCTGTGCGCGCAGTCAGCATCAAGATCGGGCCATTGTAGCTGGGACGCACTTTACGACAGATAGACAGACCATCTTCTCCTGGCAGCATCAGATCCAGCACAACCAGATCGGGTTTTTCGTTTTTAATGCGCTCGATTGCGTGGGTGCCATTGGGCTCTACCGACACCACCAATCCATTGCTTTCAAGATACTCTTTGGTTAAGTCCGCCAGACGCTCGTCATCTTCTACAATGAGAATTCGCCATGCTTCGCTGTTATCTAGATTATCCATTCAACACTCGCCATCTACGGGTTGTTATTATCGAACTCAAAATCGCGTGCCCCACTCCCCTTAAGCCTTTGATCCCATTGAAAACCAAGCGTCGAGGTCAATAGCAGGGTACTTCCTTCTCATAAGTATATATGCTGTTTACGAAATTACATGAAAATTCACTAAAATTCTGATTTTTAAATCAAATCTTCCCAAATTTGCCCTCGAAGGTAGTAAAACACCGGTACATGTAACAAAACCGCCATCCGAAGGTCATGGATTTGTAAACCAGGCTGCATAGCATCAAGCAAAACAGATAAATGGGTAAAAACCTATGCAGAAGTTACAAACCAAACGCAGCACAATTCGATCATTGTCAGTTTCTCTGGCCACATCCAGGGTAACTATCGAAAACGCTCAACGACTACGCTATCAGGTTTTCAGTGAAGAGTATGGGGCCAGCTTTGGGCCTCACACGAATCAGGATGTGGATCATTTTGACACCTACTGTGCCCAATTGGTGGTACAGGATGAAGTGACCGGCGAAATTGCCGCCACCACGCGAATACTCACTGATGAAGCAGCTAAGCGTACGGGTGGATTCTACTCGGAAACGGAATTTGATCTCACCAACCTGAAAAAAAGTCCGCACAAAATTATGGAGATTGGAAGAACCTGTGTCAGTCCAAACTATCGAAACGGAGCCACACTCTCGCTTCTATGGTCGGGCATTACCCGCTTTTTGGTAGAAAACAACTATAAGTATATGATTGGCTGTGGCAGCATCAGTATGCAGGATGGCGGACGAAGAGCCTGGGCCATAGCAGAGCATCTGAAGAAAAATTATCTGGCTCCCCCTGAATTCTTCACCATCCCAGTTCGTGCTCTCCCTCATTTGGCCAATCACGAGCCGGCTGCTATCGACAAAGGGGACATCCCTGCACTACTTAGCGCGTATATGCGCCTCGGCGCTAAAGTGTGCGGCGATCCCTGCTGGGATCCGGACTTTAAGTGTGCAGACCTGCTGATTCTTTTGGATATAGAAGATCTTCCTGCCCGTTACAAAAAACATTATTTAAAAAACCGTTGAGAAGAAGATAGGTATGGTGTTTGCGCGACAATTATCCCGAACTTTTTTGTTTGCACTTTTCCTGTTTACCTGCTTTTCAGCTGCTTTTTACTTCCTCGTGTGGGACTGGTTATCGGGAGTTCATCATGAACGCACACGCACAGCACAACGCCTGCTCAGGCTATTTTGCTGGTGTATGAAAATTAAGATTGAGACAAGAGGAGATCGCCCGAATCAGCCTGGGCTGATTGTGAGCAATCATATTTCCTGGATGGATATCCCTGTATTAGGCAGCCGTGTGCCCCTGCGTTTTCTTTCAAAATCAGAAGTGCGTCGGTGGCCGCTGATTGGTGCACTGGCAGAAGCGGCAGGCACTCTGTTCATTGAGCGCGGCAGTGGTCAATCTGGCAGAGTACGGCAACAAATCGCTGAAAAGCTGCGAGAACAGGTGAGCGTTTTGGTTTTTCCAGAAGGCACGACAACTGGGGGTACGTCCGTGAAAAGATTTCACAGCCGACTACTGTATTCAGCACAGGACGCGCGGTCCTGCATACATCCCATCACTATTCAGTACCTGACACCCCAAGGTGCCCCATGTACGATTAGTCCGTTCATCGGAGAGGATGAGTTTCGGCAGCACCTCTGGCAGGTTTTTGCATGTGAGGTTATCCAGGTGCGGATTCACTACCATGCTTCAATCCCCATCGACTTAAACTCGGATATTGAAGCTGTCACTACCCAGATCGAGCACTGCATCAGCCGTTCGCTCGTGAGTACAACATCTGAATTCAGTCAAGCAGCTTGATAGAGAGAATCTCGACTTCAAAGTGGAGTGCAAATCCTGCTAAGGGGTGGTTGGCATCCACCAGCACCATATTATCCCGAACATCCAGGATTTTGACGACGGACGTTTGCTCACGATCATGGGTTTGACACAACATACCGGGCTTGATTTGTGCGTGATTGTCGAACGACGTCAGGGGCACCTGAAAGACTTTGCCCTCATCCACATTGCCGTAGGCGAGTTCCGGCGGTACAGTGACCGAGACAATGTCACCTGCTTCACGCTGAAGCAGTGCCATCTCAAGACCACGCACGATCGAGCCATCACCCTCAACAAATTCCAGCGGAGGCCCCCCCATGGAGGTGTCTACCACCACGCCGTCTGCATTTTTCAGGTTGTAATGGATACTGAATGCTTTTTTAGTCATAGCCCGCTGAATTCCTGAACGAGAAAACGCGGCATAGTACCATAAAGGGAACGAGGAAGAGACCGCAAAAAAACAAAAACCCCGGCTTAAAGCCGGGGCTGTTGCATATCCAGAACGATCAGGCTGTTGCTGCTGCGGCAGGCTGCCCGTCAGGCTTTACTACACCTAGCGCGAGCATTTCAGACACAAGCAGTTTCTGCTCCAGTTTTTCCTTAAAGTTCTCCGTGTGAACCATATTCATTCGTTCGAGGAGTGGCATGGCTTCACTTGGAATATCTCTCACTTTCAGTGCATTCCAGATACACTTCAGTTTACCTTGGGTGGAACCGGTTTTGGCCTTCAGAGACTTCAGAGCCTTTCCGATTTTCAACTCTTCAGCAGTGAAGTCGCAGCCGAAGGGGAAGGGATCAAAGAAGCCTTTCGCACTGTATTTTTTATACAGAGCGGCCAGGTTCTCCGGCAAATTATGCTTGTACAGATCGGGAAGCACATAGTCCTGAGGCACTTTACCCGCCGCTTTGGCTTGTGCAAGCAATTCTTCCTGGAATCTTGAATCCGAGATTTTGATCAACTCGATATACACGTCTTTGTCGGATCTACCGAGAAGATCCGCCACACCATACTCTGTAACCACGATGTCACGAAGGTGACGGGGTATCGTACAATGCGCGTAGTTAAACACGATGTTGGAAGCGGGTTTTCCACCACTCATCCGCGTGGACTTGAGCTTCAGGATGGAACGTGCATCGTCCATTTCATGCGCCATGGCCACGAAGTTATACTGCCCGCCGACGCCGCTCACCACTTTACCATTCGCCAGACCATCAGACACAGCAGCTCCATTGAGCGTATACATCATCGTGGAATTCACGAATCGGGCATCCTTGCGCTGAGCCACTTTGATCTTCTGATCGCCCAGGTAATGGTCATACAAGTGGTTGATAAACTGAACGCTGGTCATACAGATTTGTTCATTTTCTTCGTCAGTCAACTCTTTCAGCAGCGTATAAAACTGCTGTGGACCCAGGAAGAAGCCACCATGCATGACGATGCCACCTTTGAGCTTATCGCCCAGGCAGTGCTCTTCAATCTTTTTGCGGTTGGAAGCCTTGGTCAGATCCAGGCTCATGCTCTGATCACCACACACCAGAGAGCCACCTTTTAACTCTACTTCGGGCTTGAATATGCCCCATTGCTTCAGATAGGCAACGTCTTTAGCGCGCAACGTATCATCAATGGCTTCGGCTTCGAGCAGCGCATCGAGCATCTCAGGCTTAACATCTGTGCTGATTTTCTTTTCGTTCAGAAGGTTCTGAATGACAACATCATCAAACACCTGCCGTTTCAGGATGCCGGCTTTATACAGATAGATAAACCCATCTACCATCATTTCACTGCAGCCATACAGCCCTTCATCAAAACGAGAGCGCCCGCCAATCTGGTCGATCACAGGAAACTTTTCTTCCAGCTTTAACTCATCCATCAGCTCGCCATATTCGGCATTGTTCTGATGACGCATAATGGCACTGTTGACTAACGCACTGCCCAAGGAACCAATCCCCACCTGCAGCGTGCCACCGTCTTTCAACAGCGTACTGGCATTAAAACCAATGAAGTGATCGGCTGGGGTAATCGCCATATTGGGTGCCCCAAACAATTTACAATCATATTTGGGGTTATCGATGATCATGTCAAACTCAGCCCCATCAGTCTCAGAGTGGTTCACCATGAAGGGGAGGTTTTGGTTGACTTCACCAATGACCGCTATCTTTTTACCCTGCTTTTCCAGGTCACGCATGGCACGTGAAATATCCAGGGAGGTATCCGGATTACAGCTTAAGCTGTAGGACACTTTGCCATCGCGCTCACGCTTGGAAATCATCTGAGACACCACGTTCACGCCATTGATGAGCAAGTCTCTCACCACATGGGTGTAGTTGGTGCTGATATAGTTTTCCTGTTGTACTCGGTGATTCAGGAAGCTACCGGCTTTGAAGAAAAACTCGGATACTTCAACGTTGGCTGGTAACTGCTTATTACGCATATCCACAACATATTCCACATCAGGAATGCCACCAAACAAGCGCTCCGCAAATGGCCCCAGGAATTTTCTCTCCAGGTCGCTCGCTCCTGTGGGCTTCTCCAGCGCAATCGCTGTCACGATATGCAACTTGATGGAAGAGTCCTTTTTGGCGCGTTGATAGATTGCGTTCACCAGATGCAAAGGTTTCCCCAACCCCAAAGGCATGCCGAAGGTAATTTCCTTACCAACCTTTTCAATAATCGCATCCACACACTGATCCACGTCTTTGTAAAGTACCGGATTCTCAGCCATGATTTTTCCCTGTCCTATTTTTTTATATATGTCAGTCATATACAGCCCCCTCAATTCATGGTGAGCCGCATTACCTAGAAAAGAATGAATACAAGAATGAAAGCGCTTGCATCGTATGAATCATTGATTGCTTTACGCACTGCCTGTTCACCCCACTCCTTCACTGGAAGGTAGTATGCCAAATGAACTATGTGAAAAGCTTGACAATCATCAAATTTGATCTCTGAATTGAAAAAAGCTGCTCATTCTGCAATCAGGCACAACTACGAGCCATGAGCACCAGCTTGAGTCCTACCCAGATGACACCCGCAGTCATCAGAATAATGAGCCCGCCATAAAGAATCCAGTCTTTCAGGGAGAGCACTTTTTTCGGCGAGGAAGTAGTGAGGTTTCTCAGGGCCATAGCCTGTCCCACCTCAAGCATGAGTTTTACCTCGGGGGTAGCACGATCAATCAGGAACTGTGCGGCATCGTACCATCGATCATCCTTCTTGCCTTTTTTCAGCGCAAGGATGGCTTCGGAGACACTTTTAAAGTGGTGTTTGGTTTGGGTGTGGTTGGGAGTCGTGTGGGCCATTGAGATCCTGCTTTTGTCAAATCCATTGACTTAGCATAGATCAGAGGATAATGCAGGCAAAGGCATTAAAAGTCGTATTTCCAATGCAGGACTGCACCGCCTTTTTCGAGATCCACAGCGTAGGTCCCATCGAAAAGAAAACTGATTTCCGGCCGACTGGAGCCTGCTACAATACCGGCGACACCCGTGGCTTCTGATTGCCCTTGATCGGTTGCCTGTACATTGCGAACCGCGGTGACCCGATTGAAAAAGTAGCTGGCCATCATTGAGACTAAGCGCCGCACACAATCATTCCTGCCGGTTTGATCATCACTGGCCAACCGAGACGCAGGTTGAAAGTCCGTGTGCAGATTCATTTCCTGCGCCAAGTCCGCATTAACCTGATTGGCGTGCGCTTTGTTCGCCGCTACGACGATATTGGCAAACATCAAAATAACAAACAATCGGAAAACCATGACTACCTCCGGGCTACTACTGTCCGAGACAAGGAAAAAGGACTCAACGACCAGTTCCTTCTTTCCTTTTATTCAATGTAGCAGGTGCCGTACGTAATTACCGGCACGAGACGGCAGTCCAGACGTAAAATTGATCACACTTTCATGATTATTCGTCAATTTTGTGACAGGCATCATGGGTACATGATGAGTTCGCCGGTTAGATTGAGCGTTCCGCCAGCCAATCCGCACTCATTTCCCATGTATTCTTAGGGGCATTCGAGCCCGCAAACACGCCAGCATGCCCACCGGGAACCACTGAAAACGTCTTATCCGGCGAGGAAACAATATCCAGCACTTTTCGCGCAGCTTTGATCGACACCAGTTTGTCCGCCTCTCCAGCAAATGCCAGAATCGCACAGTGAATTTTTTCAAACTCCGCATGACCATCACCAATCCGCATTCGTCCTTTCGCCATTTGATTGTCGATCGCCATATGCACCGCCATCCCCTTGATGGTTTCCCCGGGATAATCCACCATCTCATCGAACCACTGCTTCATGGTCTCATGAGTTTTGACGTACTCCCTATCCCACATATTCACCAACAGCTCCCAATAACTGATCAAGCTGCCCATGGGATTGGTAAGCTTGAATACCGTGGAGCTTAGCCAGCCGGGAATGTGCATGAATCGCGCCGGCAAATCCATCAGCGACAGGTTAAGAACCCGTGATATGATCTGGGCGGGTCGATAGGTCATCGATAACACACGCCCTGCGACACCACTCTGATGCATGTCCACCGGGCTGGCGACAGTAACAATGTTTCGGATATCCGGATCTTTCACCGCCGCCGCATACATCAGGGTCAATAAGCCTCCCATGCAATAGGAAAAAATGGAAACTTCCTGTTCACCGCTCTCCGTCCGCACCTTTGCCATGACCTTGGGCATCCAGTCGAGCACATAGGTTTCCAGCGACAAGTCTGAATGATCTTCCGTCACCTCACCCCAGTCAATCAAATACACGTCGAACCCTCTCGCGAGGAAGTAACGCACCACACTGCGCTGTGGCAGCAGGTCAAAGATATTAGACGTGGCTGCAAGCGGCGGAACCAATACCAGAGGAATCCGATGGCGCGCAGGCGTTACCGGCAAGCTCTCGTCACCGATCTGAATTTCGGCATCCGTCAGTGGCAGGTAATGTCGCAAGGACATAATGCCATCGCGCATCACCACATCATACGGCGTCAGGTTGCTGACAATGAATTTCTCAGCGGATAGTTGACGCTCCACAAAATTCACGACATACCAAAAAGCTTTTTCCATTTTGGAAGGCGGCTGTTTTTTTTCCACACCCGATATTTGACTCACTGTATTCATAGACGACTACTCTGTTTTCCTTCTCCAGACTCACGGGTAATCACTTAATCAAAGTGTCACTCGACTGTCTTCTTACTGTCACGCCATTTAAAGATAGTTGTCAGCATATTGCAATGTAATTGGATCAGAGTACAAGAATGATGACGACACATATAAAACCGCCCACCTGCACCAAACCGCTCATTTGCGTGGTGACAGAAACGTTCTACCCCGAAATCAATGGCGTTACTAATACGTTAAATCAGTTAATCAGCGGTCTGGTGCGCAGAAACTACCCGATCCTGGTAGTTCGGCCCACACAAAGTGCGAAAAACGAATCCAAAACCGGCATGCCCGGTGTACTACACATGACCGTACCTGGGCTCCCTCTTCCCGGTTACCGGGAACTAAAGTTTGGGTTGCCCGCACGTAGCGCAATTATTGCTCGATGGAAAATATCCCCGCCAACAGCTGTGTATATCGCTACAGAGGGCCCGCTGGGTTGGAGCGCATTATCCGCAGCTCGAAAACTGAAGATTCCGGTACTGAGTGGCTTCCACACCAACTTCCAAAGCTATACCCGATACTATGGGGTTGCCTGGCTCGCCAGACTGCTGATCAGCTATGGTCGATGGTTTCACAATCAATGCAACGGCACATTGGCCCCAACAACACAAATAAAAAGGCAACTTGACCAGTGGGGCTTTGAAAATGTCTCGGTACTTGGGCGGGGCGTGGACACGACACTGTTTTCCCCCAGGAAACGCAGCCTCGTACTTCGAGAATCCTGGGGGCTCTCCCCCACAGACTTGGCGGTGATTTACGTAGGCCGTATCGCAGCAGAGAAAAACCTTCAGTTGGCATGCAAAGCCTACCGTGCCATTCAGACACAACATCCCCAAACTCGCTTTATATTGGTGGGAGATGGCCCTTTAAGACCCACGCTGACAAAAGAGAATCCAGACTTTATTTTCACCGGCGTAAAAAAAGGCGAAGACTTGGCCTGCCATTATGCGTCCGGAGACCTGTTCCTTTTCCCAAGCCTGACAGAAACCTTTGGCAATGTCGTTGCCGAAGCTCTGGCAAGCGGCTTAGCCATATCCGCCTTCCACGACGCTGCCGCAGCTGAAGTGCTCGAACCGATGGTTAACGGAGCAGTGTCCGCCAAAGGAGATGAAACGGCTTATATATCGACAACACTCCGACTGGCAAATCGGCCCAACCTCTCAGACATCCGCCATCGCGCCCGAAAAACTGCGCTGTCACTTGATTGGAATGCCATCGTCAATGCGTTCGAACACAAACTTTTCCAGCTAACTAATCCAGGGGCGTCTTATGCAAACAGGAAAACCTCTCTCACTTTTTCAACGAGCCGACCAGGCAGAATTCTCACTATGCCTGAGAGCAAACAGAATTGCTCAGCAGGCAAACTGTAAACGGTACTTTCAAGTCGTCAGCCGTTTGGGCGATGGCGTTTTCTGGTACCTGCTGATTGCCGGCCTCGCCCTTGCTGGCGGCAGCACCGGATTGGCACTGGCAGTACAGATGATCATCACAGGCATTGCCGGTGCCCTACTTTACAAGGCGTTGAAGGGAGTTCTGGTCCGGGAACGGCCGTTTATCTCCTTTCCCACCATTCAGGCGGGAACCCCACCATTAGACCGCTACTCATTTCCTTCGGGACACACGCTACATGCCGTGTGCTTCACACTGATGACAATGTCCCAGTACCCCCTCATCGCTGCCGCCTTACTGCCTTTCACCATCTCGGTCATGTTGTCCCGGGTCATTCTGGGCCTGCATTATCCCACCGATGTGACCGCAGGCACTTTGCTGGGGTGTGTGATTGCCTATACCAGCCTGGCACTCGCGGAAATCTTCCACTTCTAGCCGCCCGAATGCAGTTGCACAGACATGACCCGGTGGATCCCTGCAAGGCGCTAATAAATATTGCCTGACAAATTTTAAAATCACGTTAAACTTAGCCTGAGAGTAAGCCCCAGATAAAAATAAAAATCCTTGAAGGCAATATGGAAATCCTGAATTTCAGCCAACTCAAGTCGGTCAAACAGCCGATGGAGAAAAGGAGCACAGCCAAGGCTCGGCCTTCGTGGCCGACATGTCTATTTCTCTGTGTCTGTTTATTGTTCCCGAACATCATTTTTGCTGCGCCGGCTCAAACAGGATTTCCGGCCTGGTTGACCAGCGAAGAAAAAGAGTTTTTATCTGACACACCGGACTTACGCGTCGGCCCAGACCCCTTCTTTCCCCCCATTGAATATTTTGATCCACAAAATACGTATCAGGGCATCTCGGCAGATTTTCTGTCAGAAGTCGAAAAATTGCTCAATATCAGGTTCGCCATCATTGAAGAAAAATCCTGGAAGGCGGTCATCAAAAAAGCTCAGAATCGAGAAATAGACATTCTTGGAGCGGCCGCTAAAACTCCGCAGAGGTCTAACTACCTTGATTTCACCAAACCCTACCTGACCTTTCCTGCCGTTATCATCACGAGGAAAAATGTCATCCCACACACAACGATGGCCGAGCTCAAGGGCAAGAAAGTCGGTGTCACCCGAGGCTATGCCGTGCATGAGTACGTGCAGAGCCACTTTCCGGCACTTGACCTTCATCCGGTCACATCCATTGACGAAGGGCTCAACCTGCTCTCCTATGGACAGCTGGATGCCATGATCTGCATTAACGCTCCCGCCCTGTACTACCTGGAAAAAAATGGTCTTACTAATCTGCATGTTGCCGGAAAATCCGGCTACTTTCTCAAGCTTTCCCTCGCCTCGCGCAATGATCACCCCCTCTTGGGATCCATTTTAACGAAAGCGCTGGACCACATTCCGGACAGCAAAAAGAACGCCATTCTCAGCAAGTGGATGGGACGGCAGGAGGCAGAACCTTGGCAGCCGAACGCCTTCATCGTGGCCGTTGGCCTGTTCATTGTCTCTTCCATTTTTCTGCTGGCCTTTGTGGCCTGGAATAAAGCACTGCGAAACCAGGTAAACACTGCCACAGAAAAACTCCGAGAGAAAGTAGCGGAACTCGAATCCAACCGGGAAAAACTGGACCAGTCAAAAGAACAGTTTCGGGGCGTATTTGACAACGCGAATGTTGCACTGGTCATTCATGAACTGGATGGCAACGTACACGACATGAATCAATGTGCGATGAAACTGTTTGGCGTTGAGCGCAGTGATATTCCCAATATTACCATTGCTCATCACCTCTCGTCTGCCGAAGCTGATCTTGAAAAGGTCACCGTTTACTGGGAAAAGGCGATCAATTTCGAGGACCAGAACTTCCAGTGGCGCTGTCGAAACAGCGACACCAACCAGGAATTTGACGCCCGGATCTACCTCACACGAATCAAACACCGCCACCAAAACTACATTCTGGCGACCATACACAGTCTGGCGGAAAACTATCAGTATCAGCAAGATCGACGCCAGCTGATGGCACGGGTGACCCCAACACTCAGCAAACAGCTGGCCGAACTGTCTGAAGCTGTGGAAGAAGTACAGAGCAAATCACACCTCCTGCCTTCGCCAGACCCCATTTTGCCCGCGATTAACCGCCTCTCAGCGCGAGTTGGAGAGCACAATAGCTTTCTTAGCGATTTTGTGGAAAGCGAGCTGATTGAGTGTGACTACATCAAGTTACGCCCCGCATCGCTCGACATCGAAGCGGTGCTTCAGGAGACGATCCAGGAAATCTCACCCATTGCTGAAGCCCACGATCTTCAAATCGACTTTAAAAACATTTCAGACACCCTCAACGTGGAAATGGACCCGGAACAGTTACGCAAGATTGTTCGCCGTTTCCTCAGTGCAGCAGTGACCAGCACGCACCATGACACAACCGTCACTGTACTTCTCACAAACTCAGCCAAGGGCGACCACCCGGAAATAACCTGCCCATCAACCAGCATCACAATTTCATTCGTCACGGATGCCGGCAAGGCTGCGGAACTGAAAGCAGCCCTCGCGCACTTTTCAACCTACCTTCATCACATTGAGTCTCCTTTTACTTCTGGCTTGAGTTTCTACAACAGTCACCGGATTCTGGAAATGATGGGTGGCGGCATATTGTTCAACTTCACTCCGAATGTAATAACAACCTTCACAATAGTTTTTCCTCAACATACAATCTGATACCCTATAGACAAAATAAAACACATCCTGTGAGAAATTCATTCTGCAGGACAAATAAAAAGCATAATTGCCGTACTTTAAAAGGGAATACACCTCCATGCCGCCAGAGCAAACAGGCTCCCCCACCCGTTCAGACACCGCCGCCAGCATCACCATGAAAGGTGGCTTGGTCCCAATGACCATCATTGACGTGCAACGGCTTGATGAAAACGATTTCAAAGCAACACTGGAAGCCAAAGTCGCGCAAATGCCCGCTTTTTTTGACGGATCACCGGTAGTCATTGCGTTGGAAAAGGTGGCTGAGGAAACCGCCAACCTGGGGGCGTTTGTCACCACCTGCAGAACACTCGGACTTGTGCCTGTCGCCATCCGTGGCGGAAATCCGGACGACATTCAAAATGCCCGGCAACTGGGTCTGGCTGCATTGCCGGCAGCATCCCGGAAAAGTGAGCCCCAAAAAATCGACACGATCGCACAAACCGAGCAGGCTGCTGAAGTACCCGCCCCGCAGGAGAAAGCCGTCTCTTCCCCTGAGACTAAGAGTGAGCCTGTCCATTTAGAGCCCGCGCCGACAACCAAAATCGTGTACCATCCGGTTCGATCAGGCCAGCAAGTGTATGCCAAGGATGCGGATTTGATCGTGCTGGCGCCGGTCAGTGCCGGAGCGGAAATATTGGCGGACGGCAACATTCACGTGTACGGCCCCTTGCGAGGCCGGGCCTTGGCGGGAATCAAAGGCAACACTCAGGCGCGAATATTTTGTCAAAGTCTGGAAGCCGAGCTTGTATCCGTTGCAGGACAATATAAAATCAGCGAGGATCTGCAAAGTGAAGGCTGGCAACAACCGAGACAGATTTATCTCGACGGCGAAAAACTGTCCATCACTCCGCTGACGGCCTGATGCATATACTGCGGGCCAGCAAAGCAAGCTTGTTGCGCAGGATCGGGTAAAAAGAAGAATTCCGCAGGACAACTTCGCATCACTGTTCTGCACATTATCGCTAATCACATTAAAGGCAGGAACGAAATTGGCTAAGATAATCGTGGTGACCTCTGGAAAAGGAGGTGTGGGAAAAACCACATCAAGCGCATCGATTGCTACCGGGCTCGCAATGAACGGCCACAAAACCGTCGTGATTGATTTTGACGTGGGCCTGCGAAACCTGGACCTGATCATGAATTGCGAGCGCCGAGTGGTGTATGACTTCGTCAACGTCATCAATGGCGAAGCTACGCTGAATCAGGCATTAATTAAAGACAAGCACGTCGACAATTTGTACATCCTTCCCGCATCACAAACACGCGACAAGGACGCGCTAACCCAGGAAGGCGTTGAGCAGGTCCTCAACGAGTTATCGAAAAATTACGAGTTTATCATCTGTGATTCACCGGCTGGTATCGAGCACGGCGCGCATATGGCCCTGTACTTTGCAGACGAAGCCATCGTGGTAACCAACCCCGAGGTATCCTCCGTTCGAGATTCCGACCGGATCCTGGGCATACTGCAAAGTAAATCCAGACGAGCAGAAAAGGGACAGGACCCAGTGAAAGAACACCTGTTACTCACGCGCTACAATCCAGAGCGGGTGGAAAAAGGTGAGATGCTTTCAGTGGAAGACGTTAAAGAAATTCTGGCAATCAAGCTGCTTGGTGTGATTCCCGAGTCACAATCTGTACTCAACGCATCAAACAAAGGCGATCCGGTCATTCTCGATGTCACGAGTGATGCTGGCTCTGCCTATGGCGACGCAGTTAAACGATTACTGGGAGAAGACATACAACATCGCTTTTTGGAAGTGGAGAGAAAGGGCTTCTTTAAGCGAATGTTTGGGGGATAAGAATGAGTTTTTGGGACTATTTCAGAACAAATAAAAAAAATACCGCGTCCATTGCTAAAGAGCGGCTGCAGATCATCGTCGCTCATGAAAGAACAAAACGGGATCAACCGGATTACCTACCGCAATTACAGCAGGAGATTCTTGAGGTTATCCGCAAATATGTCCCCATATCGCAGGAAGATGTTCAGGTCCAACTGGACAAAAACGAAAACTGCTCCGTGTTGGAGCTCAACGTGACCCTGCCAGACCAACAACCCTGATCCGCAGGTACACCTGTGCGCTATCGTCAGCACAGTGAACTGTCGATAGCGCAACAACGGGATTTACCAGCGGGCAAAATGGTCTTCCGCGAAGCCGGGAACGTCATGTATTTCGATCCGCTCGCCTTCTGAAACGAGGTAGCCAGAGTACTTCCCGAACATTTGTTTAAAATTGGATGCGAGAAAAACCACATCCAGGCATTCTTTTCTGACACCTTCCGGCGAAAAAATCAGATCCAGTTTCCCATCCGTTGAGGTGATTTTCCACGGCCGGTAAATGTCTTTTTTATCGAACTGAAACTGCACAAAATCAACTTTCTCAAAGTGTTCGCCCACCCAAAAGCCATTCTCAGTCACCCCGCTTTCATTCACACCCGTCGCAAGATTCAGACCGACCCGGCGTCCGTCTATTAACAATCCGGATAAACACGCCCAGTTCCAGAACGTCTCCCGGCGCATATACCCCGCACTCCAGTCATAGCTGCCAGAACTGCTGTCAGCATCAAAGGTATAGAGTTCATCTCTCCAGCGCACTGAACCTGAGCAAGTCAATCCGGCCGCTTTTTGAGTGAACACCCACCCATTTTTACCCGCGCCACTACAAACGCGCAGCGGCCCAAAGCCTGGCGATGCTTGCAGCAACAAGTTCACTTCAGCACCGCCTGCCTCTGCACTTAGTCGCCTGACGTTACCTGCCTCCTCCGCGAGAATGGAAGCCTTGGTTCCGGGACTGGAAAATCGTGCCTCACCCGCATCTGGCGCTGTACTCATACGCGTCCCCAGTCCCAAGGGCATGATACGACTGAACTCTTTTAATGATTTGGTCTCGAAGGAATACACATAGAAAAAGAGATTACTGACGACTTGCAGATTAACGATGGCCAGACCGAAGATGCATTGACTGTTCATTGCCCCCACAAACTGAAACTGATTAAAACGGAATTTTTTCCGCCATTCGGGCAGTTTTTTGTCCATGCTGTTGTATAGCGTGTAATCCAAATAGTTTACATTATGAACAGGCTGCCCTAGTACACCAAACTGCGGATTCCCAGAATCATCAATCAAATTTTTTTTCATTTTCGTAAATATTCCGACTTTTTTAATAACAAAACGCCACACAATTATCACTTATCAACACGCGATAATGATACACTTGTGCGCTTTAGCTGGCTCGTAAATCAATTTTATACTTGGCTTTGCACCAGAATGGTACAATTTAGACGGCGTTCAGGGAATATCCGAATACCGGTTCATTAATAATTTTAAATGGAAAAACATGAATAGCATTACTCAACTGTCTCTGGCCAAACTATTCACGCTTGTTCTTTTACTCACTTTTCAACCGTTCGCCTGGGCAACCCCGGAGGGCGTTATCCTCCCCGAAAGCCTGACCGGCGACCAACCCAGCTGGGAAAAAAAACTGGACAAGGAAAACGTCGAGATTTTCACTCGGGAGCATGCCGGCTCCACCATTAAAGCCTTCAAAGCCATTGCCACACTGGACGCACCACTTACTCAGGTTATGGCCGTCATGGCCAATCCAAACTCCTGCGTAGAATGGGTGCACGGCTGTATCGTTTCCTACGGGTTCGACGCAAAAAGCTTCAATGATCGACACGCCTACTCAGTCAATGACCTGCCCTGGCCCGTAGCAGATCGAGATTACGTATTAAAAATATCCACCTGGCGTGAACCAGACAGCGGGCGCATCTGGATGGAAATGCACGCGGTAACCGATAAAAAGCCCGTGACAACCCAGTATGAGCGCGTAACCGTCGCACAAACCATCTATGTTTTTGAGTCAACTGAAGACAACAAAACCCAAATGACCTGGCTGCAGCACACCGAGCCAGGTGGTGCACTCCCCAGCTGGCTGGTTAATGCACTGCTCATCGACATCCCATTCAAGTCCCTGAGGAAGCTTGAGGAAGTAGCCAATTGGGACAAATACAACAAGGGTGAAATGCTCATCGATGCGCAAGGCGAGCTGACCGGCGTGAAAAACACTGGCGCAAGCCAGTGAGCGAGACTAAAATAGCGGGCAATTAGCCAGGAATCTCATCGCGGAAGGTGCATTATTATGGAAAAATATGCCAGGGATATCATGACCCCTCACGTCAAGTCTGTGCCTGAGGACTGGACAATGCAACAATTTGCCCGCTTTTGTTCTGACAATGAGATCTCAGGCAGTCCGGTGATTGATGCCGAAGGCGAAATTATTGGCATCGCCACGCTAAAAGATGTCGCAGATTTCCATTTTAATGCGCCCTCTACCGACTACGAAAAGAACATGACAGAAGACGAGCAGAAAGAAGCGCGCCGACTTCGCATGTTCATTTTCGAAGAAATGCAGAAAACTCCGGTCGAAGTGCGAGACATCATGAGCCCCATCGTATTTTCTGTTGAGGAGACCACGACCATTCAGGAGGTGGCTCGTCAAATGATGGAGGAACACCTGCATCGCATTTTCGTTACTCAACATGGAAAAGTCTCCGGGATCATCACCACCTACGATTTGCTCAAATTGATCGTAGAGATTCCCGTCGAACAACCCGCTTGAGCCCAATTTTACTCAAAGCGCTGACCTTATGCGTTCTGAGTTAGAGTCTTCAGGTCGAGTTATTTTTACCCACCAGAAGGGATAAAATCCTTGAGATGCTTTACCCACCGCCTACGCGCAATCGACGACAACGAAAAAGCCTTACGAAAACAGTCGATTCTTGAGGCTGCCCAGGGTCTTTTCGCTGCTGACCCTGCCGACCTGCCGTCCGTGATCAACATCGCCAAAGCAGCTGGTTTGGCAAAAGGCACCGTTTACCTGTATTTCAAAACCAAGGAAGAGATCTTTCTCGAAATACTCGCGACGCAGTATCAAGCACTCCTTCAAGAGATCGCAACGCTCATTGAGTCCAGCGCTGACGAGTCCACCATCATCCGGGAGCTTATTTCGCTGTTCGAACAATTCACTGCGATACACCCGACCTTTATGCCACTCTCCAGCATGGCAAATTCGGTCATCGAGAAAAATGTGGACACCGCAATTATTGCGGAGTTCAAACGCATGCTTATCCGGGAAATGCAGACAATTTGTGACAATCTGACTCACCAATTCCCCTCGCTCAGCCGTGATCAGGGTAATCGTCTATTGTTAAATACCAATGCGATCATCATTGGTTTATGGCAGATGCAGAATTGGCCGGACAAGGTGAAACCAATGATGCAACAACCCGAGTTTCGTACCATCTCGCCGGATTTTTCCCAGGAAATCAAATACGCACTGCAATCGCTGTGGACAGGCGCATTAGTCCTTTCCCAAAAATAACTTTCCACGCCTTCTGTGCACGCTGCTGGCATTCCTCTGAACATTCTGCATAATAAAATAAAAAAACGATCACTACGCAAGGGTTAATACATGGCAGCATCCAAGGCGCAAAAAAAGATTTACGTCCTAGACACCAATGTACTCATACATGATCCCAGTGCCATACAGAAGTTTGAAGAACACCAAGTCATCGTCCCTATGATCGTGCTCGAAGAGCTCGATAAACTGAAAACCGGCAAACAAACCATCGCAGCAGATTGTCGCCAGGCGATCCGCATGATTGATGGCATATTGGGCGACGCCTCGCCGAAACAGATTGAAAAAGGCGTTCCGATCAAACGAGGGGAAAAAGCCGAACCGCTGGGCACGATTTCCATTCTGATGAACACAGAGATCAACAACATCCCCCACTTGCCCGAGAACCTGAACGACAACAAAATCATCAATAGCGTGGTGAACCTTCAGGCGATTCATAAAAGCAAGCAGGTCATCCTTGTCAGCAAAGACATCAATATGCGACTGAAAGCACGAGGCTTTGGGGTTGAGGCGCAGGACTACCATAACGATCAGCTCGTAGATGATGTAGACCTCCTGCCCAAAGGGTACACGGAGTTCGAAAATTCCTTTTGGGAGTCGATAGAGAAAGTAGAAACCATACAGCGCGAAGGCATCACAGAGCACATCCTGCCAAAAAATAGCAACCTGGAAAAACTCAACATCAACGAGTTTATCCTTGATGAAATGGGCTTCGTCGGCAGAGTGAGCGACATCAATGATGAGCACCTCATTATTCAGGACCTGACAAAAGAAGATCTGATGAATCAGGAAGCCTGGGGCTTGGTGCCCAGAGATATTTATCAGGCCATCGCGCTACACCTGCTCATGGACCCGGATATTCACCTCGTTAATTTGAGCGGTGCTGCGGGGTCCGGCAAAACCATTCTCGCCCTGGCTGCCGCCATCGAAATGACTGTGGCCAGCAAGCGCTACAAACGAATCATCGCAACACGGAGTGTTCAGGGATTGGATGAAGATATCGGCTTTTTACCCGGCACAGAGACAGAGAAAATGGAACCTTGGCTGGGTGCGATCACAGACAACCTCGAAGCGCTCCATGAAGAGGATGAAAATACGCACAGCAGCGTCGAATATATCCTCAGCAAGGTGCCCATTCAATTTAAGTCAATGAATTACATTCGCGGGCGAAGCTTCCAGCACAGCCTTATTATTATTGATGAGTGCCAGAACTTAACGCCGCATCAAATAAAAACCATCGTGACGCGAGCCGGCAACGGCAGTAAAGTTATTTGCCTGGGGAACCTCGCTCAGATTGATACTCCCTATCTCAGCCCGCCCAGCTCCGGATTAACCTATCTCACTGAACGTTTCAAGCGCTTCAAATATGGCGGCCATGTGCATCTGCAGGGGGTTCCTCGATCTATTCTGGCGGAGTATGCTGAAGCGAACTTATAGAACGCCATTCACCCTTAGGCGTTGGATTGACCACAGACCTCGCATTTGGGATCTTTATTGAGCCGGAGCTGCCGCCATTGCATGGTTAACGCATCCAGTAACAGCAGCCTCCCGGCCAAAGATCCGCCCATGCCAGCCAGAACCTTTACCGCTTCCATCGCCTGTACTGTACCGATAATTCCCACCAACGGTGAAAGCACACCCGCTTCCGAACAGGTCAAATTTTCGTTGGCCGCATCCGGCGGATACAAACAGGCATAGCAGGGTGACTCCGACTGTCGAAAGTCATAAACAGACACCTGCCCTTCCATGCGAATTGCCGCACCAGACACCAACGGTTTAGCGTGCGCATAGGAAACCCGATTGAGCAAGAATCGCACATCGAAATTGTCGGTGCAATCCACCACCAAATCTACATCCGGCAACAGATTATTCAGGCACTGCTCGTCGGCAAACTGATTCACACAAACAACATCAACATCAGGATTGATGCGGGCGATCGCCTCACGGGCAGACTCCGACTTGAATTGGCCGATGGAGGTAACCGAATGGGCAATTTGACGTTGCAGATTACTGATTTCAACTCGATCTCCATCAATCAGTGTCAGGTGACCAATGCCTGATGAAGCCAGATACAGTGCCACCGGGCAACCCAGGCCACCAAGACCGACGATGAGCACCCGACTCGCCAACAACGCCTGCTGCCCACGATAATCCATCGCAGGTAACATAATTTGACGGTTATACCGCAGCAGTTGCTCGTCAGTAAGTTCTTTCATTCTATTTTCCCTTCCACTGCCCGCAGGTCACTCGGGGATGCCCACCCAAATCTTGAATGGAGCCGACATCGCTGAATCCCGCCTCTTCCAATAATGCCTGCACGGCGAGCGATTGATTGTACCCGTGCTCTAAAAACAGATACCCTTTGGGAGCAAGATGGGTACGACTGCCGACAATAATCCGTCGTATATCCGCCAAACCATCCTCTCCTGAAACCAGCGCTGATGCGGGTTCATAGCGCAGATCCCCCTGACGCAAGTGGGGATCACCCGATTCGATATAGGGCGGATTGGACACGATCACTGTGAAAGTTCGGCCCGCTAGATTGCTGAACCAGTCACTGACCAGAAAAGTACAGTTGTTTATCTGATTCCGCGCGGCATTGTTATCCGCCAGCTGGACAATTTCTTCATCATAATCCACACCAACGATCTCTACCTGCGGCATTTCTTTCGCGAGCGCCAAGGCAATAGCTCCCGTTCCCGTCCCCAAATCCAGGAGGCGTTCAACGGCCGCACCTGATCCACTGTGCATGCCCACCCGATCCAGCACGGCTTGAACCAGCGTTTCCGTATCCGGCCGAGGAATCAATGTTTTGTCTGAAACCGCCAAGGTCAAAGTCCAAAAGTCCCTTGACCCGACCAAGTGCGCCACCGGCACCCCTTGCGCCCGTTTGCTTACCAGCTGCCGGAATGCCACCAGTTCCTGCTCGTTCAGCACCTTGTCCGGCCAGGTATAAAGGTAAGTGCGGTCACGCCCGAGCACATGCCCGAGCAGCAACTCCAGATCCAAGGCCGGGGTTTCGGATTCAGGGAGACGCGTTGAACGCAGCAGTTCACCAATGTTCATTGTTGCAACAACATCAGCCATCCGAGAGGGTGGCGAGCATATCCGCCTGATGCTCATTGATCAGCGGCTGAATGACCGACTCCAGACTGCCTTCCATTACCTCGTCCAGCTTATACAAGGTCAGATTGATACGATGATCGGTCACCCTACCCTGGGGGAAATTATACGTTCGTATGCGCTCGGATCGATCCCCGGAGCCGACCAGGTTACGACGGGTTTCTGCCTGATCCTTTGCCTGGGCTTCCTGCTGGGCATTCTGGATTCTTGCCTGCAACAGAGACATCGCCCGTGCTTTATTTTTATGCTGGGAACGCTCATCCTGACATTCAACAACAATCCCGGTCGGCAGGTGTGTGAGACGGATGGCAGATTCCGTTTTGTTAACATGCTGCCCCCCCGCACCAGAAGCTCGAAAGGTATCGATTCTAAGATCGGCCTTGTTAATATCTACCTCTTCCAACGAGTCCGCTTCCGGCATCACAGCAACGGTGCAGGCAGACGTGTGAATTCGCCCTTGTGACTCGGTTTCCGGCACGCGCTGTACACGGTGTGCTCCGGATTCAAACTTCAGATTGGCATAGACATCGTTACCTTCCACACGACAAATAATCTCTTTATACCCGCCATGCTCACCAGCATTAGAGCTGATGACTTCAACCCGCCATCGTTTCTGCTCTGCATATTTTGAATACATACGAAACAGGTCACCAGCAAAGATTGCCGCTTCGTCTCCGCCGGTCCCGGCGCGAATTTCCAGAAACGTGTTATGCGAGTCGTTAGGGTCTTTTGGGAGAAGCAACTTCTGCAGATTCAACTCTTCCAAAGCAAGACGCTCCTGTGCGTCTGCAAGCTCCTCCTCTGCCATGGCCCGCATTTCAGGATCAGCATCTTTCATCAACGCGTTCGCTTCCGAGATATCATCCTCAGTCTGCACAAAAAGCTCATAGCCTTTCACCACAGGCTCCAGTTCTGCGTACTCTTTCGAAAGCGAGCGAAACTTGTTTTGATCCGCAATTACCTGGGCATCGCTCAGCAGGCGCGCCAACTCTTCGTATCGCTCCGCAATATTCTGCAACTTAATTCGAATCGATTCTTTCATGGATGTTTACCAGAGACGACCAAGGCAATGCCCGGGCAGTAGAGATGTTAAGGTTCCTTGCGAGGCGCGGCATCCAGAGACTGCTCCTGCGCCTGCAAGTCATAAAGGTATGACAGCCAGTCGGCGACTTCATCGCGCCCATCCGCAGCTGCCTTGCGCACCTGTACAGTAGGCGCATGAATCAGTTTGTTTGTCAGTGAGTGTGCTAGCGAAGTCAGCACTTTTTCGGGGTCCGTCCCGGAACTCAGCGCCCGCATGGCTTTCTGTAACTCAGTGGTTGAGATCGTCTGAGCACTGCCGCGAAACTGCTTGAGTACAGACACCACAGTCCGCTCTCGCAAAGAGGACATAAATTCGGCAGCGCCACTCGCCACAAGATGGCGGGCTTCTTCGGCAGCGCCTTCCCGAGATTTGATGTTTTCGTCAATTACCTTTTGCAGGTCATCAACCGTATACAAATAGACATCATCGAGATCAGCCACCTGTGGTTCGATATCCCGGGGAACCGCTATATCCACCATGAATACCGGCCGGTGCTTCCGAATTTTCAGCGCTCGCTCCACCGCTCCTTTCCCGAGAATGGGCAAGGGGCTTGCTGTTGATGCAATAACGATATCAGCATGAGGAAGATTGTCGGGAATCTCAGACAGCAGAATAGCCTTGCCGCCAAACTCATCGGCCAATACTTCTGCGCGAGCCAGCGTACGGTTCGCAACGGTGATATCACGCACACCAACTTCGTAGAGATGGCGGGCCACTAATTCGATGGTTTCACCCGCGCCGATAAGCAGCGCTCGATTTTTTGGCATATCAGAGAAAATGTGCCCGGCCAGGCTCACCGCTGCATAGGCCACTGACACCGGGTTTTCACCGATAGCGGTATCCGTTCGCACACGCTTGGCCACTGAGAACGACTGCTCGAACAACCGCCCAAGCAGGGACCCCATCGTGTTGGCTTCCCGAGCAAGACTGTACGCCGTTTTCAGCTGCCCCAAAATCTGCGGCTCACCAAGAATCAAGGAGTCCAGGCCACTTGCCACCCCCATCATATGCCGCGCCGCATCTTCATCCCACAGCGCATAACTGCACTTCTGCAACTCGCCCACATCCACATTGTGGTAGCGCCCCAGCCAGGAAATCAACGCATCTCCACCCGCCTCTTCAGCGGCACAATAGAGCTCCGTTCGATTACAGGTAGACAGAATTGCCACCTCGTGCACGTGAGAAACACCCTGCGCCTGCTGAAGAGCTTCCCGCAGCCTTTCCGGTGAAAAAGCCACTTTTCCTCGTACATCCACCGAAGCAGTTTTATGATTGATTCCCAGTGCCAGTAACGCCATAGACCCAATAAATTTTCCCAATAACGGCAAGCGCGCAATTTTACCTTTACTGACCATCGCTTGCCAGCCGCATATGTCAATTTAAGCAAACTATCGCCAGAATATTACTCGACATTAATGAAAAAACTGGATATAACTCGACTATCCTATTACTTGTCAGTGACGCATTATCCAATCAAGCAGCAAGGGGAAAAGTCTTGCCAAGAAGCCCACTTACGTGGATCGATTGTCGTAAAACTCATCGGTCGCCACGTTTTATCTGTCAAACATTGCTCGGCCTGTTGCTCTCTTTTTTGATCTCTGCCTGCACAACCCTGAATCAGGCGGTCGAACCTGCGTCGAATGTCCAGCCCGAGGAAATCGCTCCCGCTCAAACCAAACCAGAAAAAAAAGAGGGCGATTTTTCACCGGAGACACTCTATGCCCTGCTCAGTGCTGAAATTGCAGGTCAGCGCAGCCGTTTCGATATCTCGTTACTCAACTATGTTCAGCAGGCGCAAAAAACCAAGGATCTCGGGGTAATCCGGCGCGCTGTTCAGGTTGCTCAGTTTCTGAAGGCCAATAATGCACTCAGTGAATTAGGGAAAACCTGGCTGGAGGTGGAGCCTGATGCCATCGAGCCCCATCAGATATTGGCCTTTCAGAGCATTCAGGCCAACGATTTTGAAAAAGCCGTCGCCCATATGGAGCGCATTCACGTCCTAGGTGGCAATGCAGACTTTGAAGCCCTGGCGGTGCACGCAAAAACACTCACAGAAACCGAGCAGAATACACTACTTACGCTGTATAAAGAGCTAGCCGGGAAGTATCCGGAAAACAAGGAAATTGGTTATGGTTATGCGTTGGTGAGTCGTACGCGTGGCCAGCACAAGGAAGCACTCACAATCATCAATCGCTACCTGAACCGTGATTCGGAATTCCAGCTCGGCCTCCTATTGAAGGCGACTCTGCTCTACGATCTGGGGCGCATCAAAGAGTCTCTTGCGTTGCTCGGAGAGTCTACTCGCGACTTTCCTGACAACCGAAAACTGGCGACCCTGTACGCGCGAATGCTCATCGATGATGGCAACCTGGAGCGCTCTGAAGAAGAATACCGCAAACTGGTCAAGAGGTATCCAGATATTCCCAGCCTGAAGCTGGCGCATGCGCTCGTGTCACTCGAACTGGGCGACAAAGAAACGACCGCCAGAGAAATGCAGGAGCTGCTGGATGCCGGCCATCACACCAATGAAGCCCACTTCTACCTCGGCAGAATGGCCGATGAACGTGGCGATGGCGAAGTAGCCATAAACCACTATCAGGAAATCACCAGTGGCACCCACTACTTCAGCGCACTGGCACGGGCGAGCTTCCTGCGTGCCAATGACGGTGAGCTGGACGCAGTACTGGAAAATCTATCGAGACTCCGACAGGCCAACCCATCCCAGGAAGAAGGCTACTGGCAGGTGGAAGTCAACGTACTGCTGGAACTCAAAGACACCAACAAAGCGCTGGAAAAAACCAACGAAGCCCTGATTCGTCACCCAGACAATACCGCGCTCCTCTACGCACGCGCCATGCTGCTGGATCGATTTGACCGGATTGGCGAACTGGAGATGGATCTTAGAAGGATACTTGAGCTGGAGCCAGACAATCCCGTAGCGCTCAACGCACTTGGCTACACCCTTGCCGACAAAACGGATCGTTACCTTGAAGCCTTTGAACTCATCTCCCGCGCCGCCAAGTTGAATCCGGACAGCCCAGCCGTGATTGATAGCCTTGGCTGGGTTTATTATCGAATGGGAGATACACAACAGGCGCTGGAATATCTGAGAAGTGCGTATGCCAAGTTTCCCGATCCGGAAGTGGCAGCACACCTGGGTGAGGTACTTTGGGTTACTGGCAGCAAAAGTGAAGCGGTAGAAATCTGGAAGAAAGCATTTAATAAAGATGAAGATCACCGCATCCTTGTAAACACGCTGAAGCGATTTGGTATTTCCTTCTAAACGATGACTGGCTTGATGTTTCCCGGCCCGCTTCGAAAGGTTTGGTTGAAGCTATTCTTCACTGCGTGCCTGATATTAACGGGGTGCACCACCACCCCGCCAACTTCCCCTCCACGCGTTAGCGCGCCCCCCAATGGCGGTGTGGATACCTGGCCTGAGCGGTGGCAGATGCTTCAGTCCGTTGACTCCTGGTCCGTCACCGGGAAAATAGGTGTACGAACCACAGAGCAAGCGGATTCTGCCGTCATCAATCAGTGGCAGCAAAACAACACACAGTTCCACGTTGTGCTGTCGTCTGCGATACTGGGGCTGGGGAAGACCGTATTTCAGGGAACCGATAAAGAACTCTATATAACAACAAGTGAAGGCGAAACGCTTTACTCTGAAGCGCCCCAGCAGCTCCTGCTCCAACAAACCGGTTGGAACATTCCTCTCGCGAATATTCCCTACTGGATCAAAGCGATTCCCGTTCCCGGCAAGCCCTACCAGATCCGTTTTGACACTGACGGAAACCCGGAAGAAATCACCCAGGATGGCTGGACAATCTCCGCGAGTAAATACCAGCGCATTCTCCACCACCACCTTCCGGGGAAAGTAACGCTGTCACAATCATCGAACAGAGTTACACTCATCATAAAAACTTGGGATCTGGCTCCGTTATGAGTGCGCCTTTCAGTTTACCTTCACCCTGTAAGATCAATCTGTTTTTGCACATCAATGGTCGACGGCCAGATGGCTACCACGAACTACAAACACTGTTCCAAATTCTTGACTATGGTGACACACTGCACTTCAAAGACAGTGACTACCTATCCGTAGCTCCACTGCTTCCCGGCGTACCTGAATACGATAATCTGGTGCATAAGGCGGCAACTGCATTGCAGCAGGCCACAGGCTGCACGCAGGGAGCCATGATCCAGGTTGACAAGCATCTCCCTATGGGAGGCGGGCTCGGCGGCGGCAGCAGCAACGCAGCGACAGCGCTCATCGGCCTGAACAAGCTCTGGCAAACCGGGCTGAACGAGGACCAGCTGGCAGCCATTGGATTATCCCTCGGCGCGGACGTACCCGTATTCGTTCGAGGCAGAACCGCCTGGGGAGAAGGCGTCGGGGAACAGTTAACCACGATCGAAATGCCAGAGATTTGGTACCTCGTCGTCCAGCCTGGATGTCAGGTAAACACAGGAAAAATTTTTTCAAACAAAGGGTTGACAAGAGACACCCCAAAGTTGAAAATAGCGCCCGCTCTTGAGGGAGAAGCAACAACGCTTCGGAACGATTGTGAAGATGTTGTCAGGAAGGAATATCCTGAAGTTGGGCAAGCACTGAATTGGCTTGGCCAATTCGGAAGAGCAAAACTAACTGGAACCGGTGCATGCATATTCGCACCCTTTCAGGAAGAAGCAGCAGCAAGAGAAGCTGCCCGGCACTGCCCGAGCAAATTTGAATGCTTCGTTGCCCAGGGAGTTAATGAGTCCCCTTTACGCAGAGTACTCAACAAAAGTTAGCTACCCTTTATTAATTTATACTGGGGTGTCGCCAAGCGGTAAGGCAGCAGGTTTTGATCCTGCCATGCGTTGGTTCGAATCCAGCCACCCCAGCCAACTTTCTCTTTATTCCCCTTGAATACACAGACAAGCACTCTCTCAGAATCAAAGGATAGTATCGTGTCCCAATTGATGGTCTTTGCAGGTAATGCGAATCCTGAGCTCGCCAACCAGGTCATAAAAAAACTCCACGTCCCGATGGGCAATGCCACCGTAGATAAATTCAGCGATGGCGAAATCAACATCGAAATTAATGATAATGTCCGTGGACGAGACGTTTTCATCATTCAGCCCACGTGCGCACCGACCAATGACAACCTGATGGAGCTCATTGTCATGGCTGATGCACTGAGGCGCGCTTCTGCCGGTAGAATCACCGCAGTGGTACCCTACTTCGGTTATGCCAGACAAGACCGACGCGTACGATCCAATCGTGTACCCATCAGCGCTCGTGTGGTCGCAGACATGATGACTTCAGTGGGTTTTGACCGTCTGCTGACGGTAGACCTGCATGCAGACCAGATTCAGGGATTTTTTGATATCCCTGTCGACAACATTTACGCGACTCCGACATTGATTGACGACATTGAACGTACGCAATACGAAAATTTTGTCGTGGTCTCACCTGATGTCGGCGGTGTAGTAAGAGCCCGGGCAATTGCCAAGCGCCTGGACGATGCCGACCTGGCAATCATCGACAAGCGGCGCCCCCAAGCCAATGAGTCTCAGGTCATGCATATTATCGGGGATGTGGAAGGGAAGACCTGTATCCTGGTGGATGACATTGTGGATACCGCAGGCACATTGTGCAAAGCGGCCGACGCATTGAAAGAACACGGTGCCGAAAAAGTGGTCGCTTACATTACCCACCCGGTATTGTCTGGAAAAGCCCTGGACAACATCAACAACTCGTCATTGGATGAACTCGTGACTACGGACACGATACCAGTAGATGACAAAATGAAAAAATGTGGTAAAATCCGCGTCCTCTCGTTGGCCCCCCTACTGGCGGAGTCCATTCGAAGAATTTCAAACGAGGAGTCGATCAGCGCGCTGTTTGATTAAACATCAAAAAAATCGTGCACTCGATCCCGTGAAACAGCATTCCAGAGCCTCATTCAGAGGCTTTGGTCGTTTTACCTGATTCAAACTCAGGTAAAAAGCAGTGCAGCTTGGTCGCGAGCTGCAGAAACCCTGGTGTACCCAAAGCGTACACCTCAAATTACAGGACAATACCATGAGTAACGATTTCATCATCGAAGCAGAACTTCGTGGCGAACAGGGGAAAGGTGCGAGCCGCCGCCTGCGTCGTCTTGAAGGCAAAGTGCCCGCCATTCTTTATGGCGAAGACAAAGATCCCGTCAATCTGTCTGTTATTGCAAAAGATTTGGCACACTCTCTGGAAAACGAAGCCTTCTTCTCCCACGTACTGACGGTTAAGTACGATGGTCAGGAGCAAGCAGCCATTCTGAAAGATCTGCAACGTCACCCCGCCAAGGGCTATGTTGTGCATGCAGACTTTCTGCGCATCTCCAAGAACACTGAACTGCACGTGAATGTTCCGCTGCACTTCATCAACGAAGAAGCCTGTAAAGGCGTCAAGTTGGGTGGCGGTAAGATCCAGCACCAGTTAACTGACGTTGAAGTCAGCTGTTTGCCTAAGGATCTTCCAGAGTACATCGAAGTTGATATGACTGCTGTTGAGCTGGATGCCATCGTCCACTTGTCTGACCTGGTGCTGCCTAAAGGCGTCACTCTGGTTGCATTGACTCACGGTGAAGACCACAACCTGCCTGTTGCCTCTGTTCACAAACTGAAGGGTGCGACAGAAGAAGCGTCTGAAGAAGAGTCTGGCGAAGAATAATCCTTGCCTTTTCATGATGCCCTGGCCCTAAAGCCTCGGCATTCTGAACACTAAGGAGCTCCGATTGTGTCAATCAAGTTGATCGTAGGCCTGGGAAATCCAGGAAAAGAATACGAAAACACCCGACACAATGCCGGGGCTCTTTTCGTTTCCCACCTATGCAGTGCTTTTAATGCTTCACTGCGCCAGGAAAAAAAATTCCACGGCTTTTACACAAAGATCATTGCGCATAGTCGTGATGTTCACCTTCTGATCCCAACGACCTATATGAACCGAAGCGGGATGGCGGTTCAGGCTCTGGCCAATTACTACAATATCGAACCAGAATCTATTCTGGTCGCTCACGATGAATTGGACATTCCCTGTGGCGCGGTAAAACTGAAGACCGGCGGCGGCCATGGTGGCCACAATGGGTTGAGAGACATCATCAAAGCGCTGGACGGGAACAAGGAATTTCATCGTCTTCGGCTGGGGATTGATCATCCTGGAGCCAAAGAAAAGGTAACAGGACACGTACTGGGCAAGCTGGGCCAATCGGAATCCACCCTGCTCGAAGATGCATTCCGGGAAACGGAACGAGTGCTGGATCACCTGGTAAAAGGTGAATTCCAGGTCGCTATGAACAAAGTTAATGCGTATAAGCCTGCCAAGGCCTGACTACGCGCTTTTTACAGGAAAGAATCATGGGTTTTAATTGTGGCATCGTTGGTTTGCCAAACGTCGGTAAGTCCACCCTGTTCAATGCACTCACAAAGGCCGGTATCGGCGCGGAAAACTTTCCGTTCTGCACTATTGAACCCAACGCCGGTGTGGTGCCGATGCCGGACCCGCGCCTCGACAAACTGTCAGAGATTATCAATCCACAACGCGTCGTGCCCACAACGATGGAGTTTGTCGATATCGCTGGACTGGTTGCAGGCGCGTCGAAAGGCGAAGGTCTGGGGAATCAGTTCCTGGCCAACATTCGGGAAACCGATGCCATCGCCCATGTTGTACGCTGTTTTGAAGATGATAACGTCGTACACGTGGCGGCATCCGTCGACCCAGCCAAAGACATTGACGTCATCAACACCGAACTTGCGCTCGCTGATCTGGAAAGTGTTGAAAAAGCTATCAAACGCCTGACCCGAGTGGCAAAGGGTGGTGACAAAACCGCCAAAGCCCAGATCGAGATCATGGAGCGTTTGCTTCCTCTGTTGAACGAAGCCAAACCTGTACGCTCCGCCGGCCTCAGCGCTGAAGAGCTTCATCTTCTCAGGGAAATTCACCTCCTGACGATCAAGCCCACCATGTACATTGCCAACGTGGACGAGAACGGTTTCGAAAACAATCCGCACCTGGATGTCGTGCGCGAGATCGCTGCAGCAGAAAATGCCGTCGTAGTACCTATCTGTAACAAACTGGAAGCAGAAATTGCGGAACTGGAAGATGACGAGAAGAAAGAGTTTCTTGCAGACCTTGGCATGGAAGAACCCGGATTGGATCGCGTTATTCGTGCTGGGTACAGCCTGCTGGGGCTGCAAACCTACTTCACTGCCGGAGTAAAAGAAGTGCGCGCCTGGACCGTAAAAGTCGGCGCAACTGCACCCCAAGCCGCTGGAGTCATTCATACCGACTTTGAGAAGGGTTTTATTCGGGCAGAAGTCACCGCCTATGATGATTTCGTTCAGTTCAAAGGCGAACAAGGCGCGAAAGAGGCCGGAAAGTGGCGACTGGAAGGGAAAGACTACATCGTTAAAGATGGCGATGTTGTCCACTTCCGGTTCAATGTGTAATCGATTTGGCGAACTATTACACGACGGCACACATTCTTTCCCAATACTGGAAGAAGGGGGTTGACATACCCCCTCAAAAACAACAAAATACGCGCCTCAAATGACGTGGCAAGGTAGCTCAGTTGGTTAGAGCACAGCACTCATAATGCTGGGGTCGGCGGTTCAAATCCGCCCCTTGCTACCACTTTTTTCAAAGGCCAAGCACACAGTGCTCGGCCTTTTTTTATTTCCTAAGTAAACACAACCGTAACAAAATTCGTTAAACACTCGGCTCGTACAGAGCCCCCCCTTAAACTCACGGACTCAGAGGAAAAGGATGATGAAATCGGTATTGGTAGCAATCATTTTGCTGACGCTGGCAGGCTGTGCAGGAAAGCAACCCATGACTCTACACTCAGACGTGCATGTAATTTCTGCTGATGAGCTACCTAAGTATTGGCTGCTTAAGAACAAATACCTGGGCTTCAGAATCCCTGAAACGCACAGACCCCCGAGCGGCACCAAAGGCTATATTAAAATCAAGTACATTATCGATTCCAACGGGAATGTTTTTAATCCGGAAATTATCGAATCTCAGCCAGAAAACTTACTTGATTACTCAGGTTTGAAAGCGCTCAAAAAATATCGGTACAGTCCTGCCGACGAAAACCCGGACAAAACGCCAGTCCAGGTTGTGTCAGAGTTCCACTTTGAATTTGGCTAATATCGCCAGGAAGGGAGTGTATTTGAAACTTGAGCCATTTGCCGTCAATATGGGGTGCTCTAATCACCATTGCAAAGGAAGATAAATGAGCAACCGCACTCTGAACCTCAACGATAACCTATATCAGTACCTGCTTGATGCCAACCCGGAGGAAGGTCCGATACTACGAGAACTGCGTGCGGTAACGGCTCAAGACAAAATGGCACGAATGCAGATTGCCCCGGAACAGGGGCAATTTTTGAAGTTCTTATGTAAATTGATTGGGGCACGGAAAGCGCTGGAAGTGGGCACATTTACCGGATACAGCGCGCTCTGTATTGCCTCAGCATTACCCGCCGATGGCAAACTTCACTGCTGTGATGTCAGTGAAACCTGGACGAACATCGCAAAGACCTATTGGCGCCAAGCCAACCTGCACGAGAAAATTCACCTGACTCTGGCACCTGCAGAAAACACCTTGCGTGCACTGATTGACCAAGGCGAAAAGTCAACCTATGACTTCGCGTTCATTGACGCTGACAAAGAGAATTACGACACCTACTTCGAGTTGTGTCTTACGCTGCTACGATCAGGTGGCCTGATCTTGTTTGATAACGTACTCTGGGGGGGCAAGGTCAGCGACCGGCGTGAACAGGACGCTGACACTATAGCCTTGCGCAGGTTAAATCAAAAGCTCAAGCAAGAGAAACGCGGCGACATGTGCATGATTCCCGTGGCAGATGGACTCACCCTGTTTCGAAAGCACTAACGGTTACCCGGCAAGCGCTTCTTCCAGGAAATCCAGTCGATCCTGGCCAAAGAACATCTCATCGCCCACAAACATCACGGGAGCGCCGAAACAGCCTTTCGACACCGCTTTGTCCGTGTTGGCTTTCAGCGCTTCTTTGATGCTGGTTTCGGAAGTAAGTGCAATTAATCGGTCTGCATCCAATCCCGCGACGTTCAGCGCGTCGCGAAACACACCTTCATCTCCCATTTTCAGGCCATCCACCCAAACGGCGTTAAAAACAGCATCCACGTAAGTGTCGAAACAATCCAACGCTCTGGCCGCAAAACAGCCGCGCATTAAGCCCAGCGTGTTGATCGGAAAATGCGGATTCATTTTAAAGGGCACGCCATATCGACGGACAAATCGTGGCAAATCATGCATCAACATGTACCGGCCTTTGAGTGGCACCAGACCCGGTGGAATATTATTCGTGGCTTTGTGCACCGCACCCAGCAGCATGGGCTCATACACCAGCTGAGCGCCGTGTTTCTCTGCCATTTTCTTCAATTGGGTATGCGCCAGATAAGCCGTTGGGCTGCCAAAGTCAAAGTAAAACTCGATGGTTTTTGTCATTACACTGTCTCCAATTTCTGAGAATTTTTTACCAGTTTTCAATCCAGGGGCGAACATCTAACTCGAACGTCCACGCATTGCGCGGCTGTTCATGCAACATCACGTAATTTCTGGCCAGCGCTTCAGGCTGAACAATGCCATCCTTCTCCGCCAACGCTGTATACTTGGGGTGATTTTCTTTGATCCACTGCGTTTCCACCGCCGCATCAATAATGACATGGGCAACGTGGATATTCTTCGGACCCAATTCCCTGGCCATACTCTGCGCAAGCGCACGTAAGCCATGTTTTGCACTGGCGAAAGCCCCGAATACCGCCCCGCCACGGATACTGGCCGTCGCCCCGGTAAACAGAATTGTCCCCCGCTTGCGAGACACCATTTTTCTCGCGGCTTCCCGTCCGACCAGAAATCCGGCAAAACACGCCATCTCCCATATTTTGGAGAACTTCTGCGCAGAGGTATCCAAAATGCTCATCGGCACATTGGCACCCACGTTGAACACCACTACGTCCAGCGGACCAATCTCGGTTTCGATCTTCTCGAACAGAGCCTCTACTTCCGCTTCTTTACGGGCATCCAGGCTAAAGCCGTGGGCATCATAGCCTTCTCCTCGGAGTGTTTCCGCGTAAGCTGCCACCGGTTGATGAGTCCGTCTCGCCATACACACGGTATATCCTTTTTCTGCAAATGCCTTGGCGATGGCACTGCCAATGGCATCACCCGCACCAACGACCAGAGCTACCTGTTTTGTACTCATGATCTCACCGCCCCCTTCCCGATCAATCTAAACGATTTGCCAAACAACGTTGAACAGTAAGATAATCTATACAGAAGCATTGATAAATAACTTATTTATTACCATTGAATAAGTTATTCTTATCTTAATTCGGATGACTGAAGAAATGGCCTGCTGGCGCTACCGGGGCGCGCTCTGGACTCGAACTTCGTGAATGATGGATTTCAGCGTCTGACTATCGATCGGTTTGATGAGCACACCATTCATACCAGCCTCCACGCAGCGCTTTTTGTCTTCTTCCAACGCACTGGCAGTAAGCGCATAGATAGGCGTGGTTGACCACATTTCCGTTTCCAACTGGCGAATAGTGGCGCAGGCATCATACCCATTCATCCGCGGCATTTCGCAATCCATGAGAATCAGGTCATAACGCTGATCTTTATAGGCGGCCACGGCTTTTTCCCCATCATCCACAGTACGTGTGCGGCACCCCAGTTTACGAAGCATGTGCGACGCAACTTTTTGATTGACGGAGTTATCCTCCACAAGAAGCACCTGAAGGGGGGATGTGATCATCACATCGGGGAGTGCCGGCGTACCTTCCCATTGACCGGCTTCTCGACTGAACCGGGTCACCAGAGATGTTGACTCCAAACTCGCGTGCGTAAGCCCTTCCATGACCGTTTCAAGTGCACCCGGATGCACTGGATGACACAGGTACCCATGAACGCCCTGCTGTTCACATTGATCCATGGCATCGCGAGAAGCGCGTTGCCCGACGTACAATGTTCTTGGACAAGCAATCAGATCAGCCGTTCGAAATTGCCGGATCAAGGGCAGCACATCATCAAAGGCGTCAAAAACCACCAGTGAAGGACTGAGACGGTGGAGCTCCTGTTCCGTCAGTGCTGCCCGGTCACGCACCAGGAGTGTCTCGCCATAAGGAGCTAATAGCGATTTCAGAATGGCCGCACCCGCACGCACTTCAGGCGTCGCATTTTGTGCGGTAACGTAAAGAATGCGCTGAAAAGCGGGACATCGCACTGCGGGCGCTGCAGCACCTCGTTCCAGGCCAAGCGACACTTTGAAAGTGAACTCTGTCCCCTCGCCCACCTGGCTTTGGGCGTCGATCGACCCGTGCATCAACTCTGCGAGTCGCTTGCAAATACTCAATCCCAGTCCGGTTCCCCCGTAATGTCGGGTCGTTGAGCGATCCGCCTGCGTATACTCTTGAAAAATATAGGGAATTCTTTCTGGAGGTATTCCGATGCCCGTATCAGTCACGCTGAATGTCAATCTCATACGACCATCACAAACATCGTCAGCGCGGATCAGCAGCCGGACAAAGCCTTTGGAAGTGAATTTGATGGCGTTGGAGATCAGATTCATGAGTATCTGACGAATGCGTACGGGGTCACCAATAAGGATGTCCGGAATTTTCGCATCGATTGCATAATATGAGGGGATTTCTTTGTTCAATGCTTTGATGTTCAAAACATCAAAAGTCTCAGCAACCAGATCGCGCAGATTCAGTCGAATCGGGTCCAGCTCCAACTTGCCCGCTTCAATTTTTGAGATATCCAGAATGTCATTGAGCATTGCCATCAATGCCTCACTGGAAGACTGGATCGCCGTGACATACTCTTTTTGCAACGTGGTTAGCGCGGTGTCCGCCAGTAATCCGGCCATGCCGATGACACCGCTCATAGGCGTCCTGATCTCATGACTCATGTTTGCGAGAAACAAACTTTTTGCCTCACTGGCGCGTTCTGCGGCTTTTTTGGCACGGCGATTTTCTGCTTCCTGCAACTCTCGGGTCACGACCGGGATAAGGCGCGCCATTTTGTCTTTCATCACGAAATCATGCGCCCCGGCTTTCATGATGGCGACAGCCGCTTCTTCACCCACGGCACCGGACATGAGGATCACAGGCACATCCAATGAAAATTCGTGGTAGATTGCCAACGCCTCTTCCGCTGAAAATCCGGGCATGTAGTAGTCGGTGATGATCAGATCCCACGGACCCTGGTCGAGGGCGTCACGCAGGCCAGAAGGCGTATCTACCTGATGATGATGCACCTCGGAAAAGCCCTTCCGCAGTTCACGTAAAATAAGTAATACGTCATCACCTGAGTCATCAATAAACAACGTATGGATGGAGCGTGAGCCATTTTCCTTCATAGCAGAGCCAAGCCGACAGCGATTTCCTTTGAGAACAATCAGGTTTGATGGTGATTGGGTTTAACAATCGTTAGTTAGAGTGTAGCCGTGACCGCCGGATGTGGCCACTCCCTTGCCCCGCTGTTTTTCATCCTGCCCACCCTGGCAATTTGAATCAACAGAAATGGCAGATATGGCTATTTCTTTCCCGGGGTTTCACGCTAGTATATTAGTATGAACTTTAATTCACGCTATTTGCTGTGGGGGGGGGGCAAGGACGTGGCCTCGCAAGGATATCGGTGAGAACACACGCCCCAAAGCCTCGGTGTAAAAATTTCGGGGGTTAGTGTCAACCAATGCGCGCTTAATTCGTTACAGAGAGAAATGTTTTCAATTTAAAAGGAACTGACCATGAAACTTTCCCTCATTTGTACCGTACTCTCCTGCCTGCTCCTCAGCCTCCCCTCACATGCCACACGCGCCGACAATCGGCAGGAACAACAGGCCGAAAGAATTGCCCAGGGTATCGACAGCGGGGAGCTAACTCAGCGAGAAGCCAGCAAGCTTATCCAGCAACAACGCGCCATCGCGCGAACAGAGCGTCGGTTCAAATCCGACGGGAACTACACCCGAAAGGAAAAAGCCCTCATTGAACACCGCCAGGATGCCGCCAGTGCTGCGATCTACACGCAAAAGCATGACGCTCAGGATCGAAACGATTAGCGCGAGCGGCTACCCGGCGTATCAGCCCCGCTATGCGCCGGGCCCACAATCGAGACAATGCTCCACCACCTCCGGGCCGAGGTGCAACTGCGCATTTAACTCCCGCAACGCCGTCCGGAGGCCTTCCTCGATGACGGGATGATAGAATGGCATATCCAGCATCTCACTCACCGTCATACGCTTTTGTACCGCCCACGCAAGCAAGTGAGCCATATGCTCCGCTGCAGGACCAAACATCTCTGCCCCCAGGAACAGGCCGGAGCCGTGTTCGGCATACACTTTCAGAATACCTTTGTTTTTCCCCATCACACGACTGCGCCCCTGCCCTTCAAAACTCACGCGGCCGGTGGCAAAACAGCCTCGGTAACGCGTCTCGATCTGCCTGAGGTTGAGGCCAACGCTGGCCATTTGAGGCTCGGTAAACACCACGCCCATTGGAGCCCGACGCAGTCCAGCACGCACATCCGGATAACGGGCGGCATTACTGCCCGCGATCTTTCCTTCATCCGCGGCTTCATGCAGCAACGTAAGATCGTTATTGGCATCACCTGCGATAAAGATATGTCCGGGGACTGCCTGCAGGCTGTAATGATCAAAGACTGGAACACCCCGTTCGTCCAACTGAAGAGACGTGTTCTCCAACCCTAATGTGTCCACATTCGGGCGACGACCGGTGGCCGCCAGGAGGTAGTCAAAACTTTCTGAGACGGGCTCGCCTTGCTTGGTAACGTAGTCAATGGTGACCTGATCACCCGCACGCAACACCCGGTTCACTTGCGCGTCGGTATCCAGGTAAAATTCTTCGTTAAAGGTGTCATCAGCGTAGCGACGAATTTCTTCATCCTGCAACGTCGCCAGAGAGCCACTCTTGCCGAACATTTTCACTCGCACGCCCAGCCGACTCAGGGCTTGCCCCAACTCCAGTCCGATCACCCCCGGACCAAAAACAACAACGGATTCCGGTAACGCCTCCAACTCAAAAATGGAATCATTAATAAGCAGGCGATCGCCGGCTTCATTGAGAAAGTCCGGGTACACAGGACGTGAACCCGTCGCGATCACGATGCGCTGCGCAGTGATTTCCGTATGATCATCGATCATTAACCGATGATCATCCAGAAACCGCGCATAACCGGAGATTTTGTGGGACTCATCAAAATCCGCCACAGACTCCAGTACAAACCCAACAAAGCGATCCCGCTCACGGCGTACTCGTTCCATGACGGCAGCACCATCCACCCGCACATTGTCCACTTGCACGCCAAATTGATCCGTGTGCCTGGCATGATGGGCGGCCTCTGCTGCGGCAATCAACAGTTTGCTTGGCATACAGCCCACTCTTGCGCAGGTGGTGCCGTATGCCCCACCCTCGATCATGACAACGCTGGAAGTCACTTCCCGCACCGCCCGATAAGCTCCCATACCTGCAGTGCCCGCACCGATGATGGCCACGTCGACGTTCATCTTTTTCATACTGTTCTCCCACAAATGTCTGATTAATGTGGGATACAGTACTGCGCACTGGTGCAATCCGTCTATTCAGTTCTGAACATGATCATGATAGCTTTATTTTATCATCATCAATAATTCCAATTAATTTATCTATTCCTTCGCCTTCGCGCGCAATGCGGTAACGACCTCCCCACCAATCCCCCAATTGTCCGTATCCACTTCATCGATAACCACGACCGTCGTCGCAGGATTTTTATTCAGTACGCGTTGCAACAGCTCCGTGACGCCTTGAATCAACTCGGCTTTTTGGGCTTTCGTTGCGCCTTCGTTGGTAATTTTGATGTTTACATAGGGCATTCCTTTCTCCTTAATTGTCACTGAAGTACTGCGAGTATTTCGGTATCGCGACGTGCCTGCAGAATGAGTATCGCCATTAACACACATCCGATGACCATAAAAACGGCTGCCAAGACTAATCCGCTGCGATAGCCTGCGTCCGGAGTTGAAAGTACGGCCGCCACCGCGGGCGCCAGGATCTGGGCCAGACCATAACTGATCGTCATTTTGCTCATCATATTGGCGGGCCGGGCAGGATAAAACAACCCGGCAACGGTCAACACCAGACTGACAATGCCTATAAAGGTCGCCCCATAGAGCGCTGCACTCACATAGGCGGCCACTAATGTTTGTGCCAGCAACGGAATCACCATGCTCAACGTGTGAATACAAAAGGCAAGAAAAAGTGCATTCAAGTAGCCGGTCTTTCGTGCAATCAGGTCCCAGAGGATACAGGCTGGCGCGGCAAAAATACCCAGCACCCCAAATGCCAGTAATCCATGTTCAGCCGCTCCCGACTGATGCTTGATAATCTCAACGATGAAGGTTGCACTGATGACATACCCAACGCCGGCACACAGATATGCCAACATGAAAACCAACAAAAACGCGGAGGATGGGCGATGTTCCGCCAGCAGCTGTCCGGTGACCGTATGTGTACCCTGCCCAAGTCGAGGCAACCACCGCCACGCAGGCCAGGCACAGAGTACACCCAGAACACCAAAGACAACCCACTGCTCCTCGACCGACAGGTGGGATGAAAGCAACCCGACCAATCCGGCACAAAAGACAATTCCCAGTCCAATCCCTGAGAAGTGTATCCCCAGCTCCGGGCGGTGTTGGTGTCGGATTAACCAGTTCATGATCAACCCGGTCCCCAGCATCAAGCCTGCCGCACTGGACAGTCCGGCCAAATAGCGCATCGCCGCCCACAACCAGGCAGATTCCGTCACAGCCATCCCAAAGGTGCTGACAATTGCAACCAACAGCCCCCACCGATAAAGCATATCTTTGAGTCTCAGATCCCGAATACCTGCTGCAATCAGCACGCCGGACAAATAGCCCATATAGTTGACGCTGGCGAGCCAACCTCCCTGGGACAGCGACATCGCAGTTTGATCCAACATCAGCGGGAGCAAGGGGGTGTAGGCAAAGCGAGCAATGCCGAGCATGAGGATCAAGCCGAAGATACCGGATGACAACACCCGCAGCTTTTCGAATTGCCTGCCTTGCTCCATGGAATGCCCTCTCAAATTCGTTCACGGGTCCACAGCATACCGAAATTTTTGAAAGATAAAATTACCGAAAAGTACGACAAGTGCACACGCCACATCTTTACATTGTATATTTTGTACGATAGCATCTCCCGATGCCGCATTTTTGATCATTTTTTGACTTGATAATTACATTGTATAGATTGTGGCACAATCCATTTTTTCTCGGAGACGGATATGAATCAGTACGATGCCGTTGTCATCGGCGCAGGAAACGGCGGCCTCACGGCAGCCACCACTCTGCAGCAAAATGGCTGCAAAACATTACTGCTGGAACGGCACAACATTCCCGGCGGGTGTGCCACCTCCTTTGTGCGGGGCGAGTTCGAATTTGAAGTCGCGCTGCATCAACTCAGCGGCGTCGGTACGGAAGACCGACCATTTTTGATGCGAAAAATGTTCAAGGAACTGGGTGTACTGGATAAAGTCGAGCTGGTGCAGGAGCAGGAGCTTTACCGCCTGATTGTCCCAGGCCAGCTGGACATTACGTTGCCCGCCAGCTGGAAAGGTATTCAAACCACGTTAAAAACGCACTTTCCCGCAGAAAGCGACAACATCGAACGTTTCTTTGATCTGGGCAGTAAAGTGGCCATGGAGTATTACATGATGCTTCCCATGGTACGCAAAACCAATGACCCCGCGCTACTGGACAAGCAGTGCCCGAACTTCAAGGCACATGGTTTGCGGTCGACGGATGATGTGCTCAATGCGTTTTTTACTGATACGAACTTAATCAACGCCATCACGCCCTACTGGAGTTATGTGGGCATTCCCACCAGTGAGCTGGCATTTGCCGAGTTCATTGGCATGATGTTCACGTATTGCACCTTCAAACCCTGGCACTTTAAAGGTGGCTCACAAGCCTTGTCGAGTGCGTTTATTGACGCCTTTGAAACGGCGGGCGGCGAAGTTCGATTCAACTGTGCCGCCGAGAAGATACTGACCGAGAATAACCGGGTCATCGGGGTGCAACTCGAGACCGGCGAACGTGTGCTGTGCGACTACGTCGTTTCCAACGCCAGTCCGCTGCTCACCTATCATGAAATGCTGGACACCGCCGTACCCGACCCCGTATTGCAGGACTTTAAATCGCGCAGAAAAGGCGTCTCCGCCGTGTGCCTCTATCTGGGGCTGGATTGTCCCCCGCAAGAATTGGGCATTTCCAGCGCGTCCACGTTCGTGATCACGGAAAACAACAAAGACATTGATGAAGCGAAAATGTACACCATGGCTCCGCCGGACTGGGGTATGGTGACCTGCTACAATTTTGTGGACGAAAAGCTCGCCCCCGAAGGCAAGTCCGTGATGACGCTGGTCGCCCTGCAATACGGAGAAGCCTGGGATGATGTCGCGTCGGAAGACTACGCCGCCACCAAGTACGCGTATGGCGACGAATTAATCAAACTGATCGAGAAAGCCTATCCCAACATCCGCGAGCATATTGAAGTGGCTGAAGTGGCGACGCCTCGCACGATGATGCGCTACCTCAACACACCCGATGGCGCTATTTACGGCTTCAAACAACACATCCAGGATAGTCACCTGTTTAGAGATCCTCTTAAAGGCATAACAGGGCTGTACTGTGCTGGCAGCTGGACCGCACAGGGTGGTTTTCAGCCAACCTATATGGCCGGGGCAGCAACAGCAAAAAGTATTCTGAAAAAGTTAACAACCCGGAAAACGGAGGCGACCTATGCTTAACAGCAATCAAAACGTATTGAGAAATGTCGTGGGCTATGTGGAAGCCGAAGAGATCAAAGCCCAAATGGAAGCCACCGGAAAAGACTACTCGGATGAGAAAGGCCGTGTTCGCGCGACCATCAACCAGCTTCACCCCAAGCGGTTGACGCTGATCGTTTCAGAGATTATTGAAGACACACCCTCCACACGCACCCTGCGACTCATATCGGAAGAAGGTTACCTGCCCCCCTTCCAGGCCGGGCAATACATCAATGTATTTGTAAACATTGACGGGGTATCGAGCGCGCGACCTTACGCCATTTCGTCTTCCCCTTCACAGCGGCAGTTCTATGACCTCACCATCAAGCGGGCGGAAGGCGGATTTGTCAGCCACTTCCTGTTGGATAGTGTCAACGTGGGTGATGCCTTCGAAACCAGTGGCCCCATGGGGACATTTCATTACAATCCGTTGTTTCACGGGGATGATTTGGTGTTCTTTGCCGGGGGGTCCGGCATCGCACCGGCCAGAAGCATTGCCCGGGACATCATTGACCGACAACTTCCGGTCAAACTGCACATTATTTACAGCAACAGCTTCGAGCATGATGTAATTTTTGCGCAGGAGATGCGTGATCTCACAGAATCGTCTCCCGGTATCACCCTGACGGAAATTGTTTCCCGACCAACGGAAGCCCACCGGGGGCACGCCGGGCGACTGACCCAGGAGATGCTCACGCAGTGGATTGATCAACCTGACACCAAACGCTATTTCATTTGTGGCCCCACACCTTTTAACAACCATGTCGCCAGCCTGTTGCACGCCATGGGTGTCAAACCCGGTAAAATTCAGGTAGAGGCCAACGGCCCACCAAAACAACCTCATCAATTGGCGGACTGGCCAGATGCGGTCGCGCCGGACCAGATGGTGAAGATTACCGTGGCAGGAAAAGGCAGTTTTGAAGCACCGGCCAACGAACCTTTGCTTAACAGCCTGGAAAGAAACGGTTACGGTGCAGAAAATGCCTGCCGCTCCGGTGAGTGCAGTTTGTGCCGCATCAAGCTCGTATCGGGAACGGTATTCAATCCTCCGGAAAGCCGGTTACGAAAGTCAGACAGGCAATTCGGCTGGATTCACTCCTGTGTGGCCTTCCCGACCAGTGATATCACGATAGAAATCTGAGCAGTTCCCTCACCTGCCCCCACGTGGGACAGTTATATTTTCATCATGGCCGGTGATACGGCCATGATGAAGAGCTCTTTTGCTGTCAGCCCTTCAGGAATCTGCAAATGCCCATCGATGATCAGTGCGGACATACCATGTACCATTGACCAGGCCGTCGCGGCTCTGGCGGTGACCAACGTCGGGTCCACACCTTCACGTGCAAACGCCGCTTGCAGCAGCTCAAAGGGTCGTTGGGTACTCGATTCCAATCGGGGAGAAACGATAATTTTGGCAGGCTTAACTTCGGGACGATTTCTGCGCCCCCCCATATCCACCTGACTGAGCATCAGTCGATACACTTCCGGGTTATCAATCGCAAACTGAACATATTCCACCCCGTAGTTCAGTACGAGCTCCCAAGGTTTGCTGTAACGCTCACGTACACGAAGCAAACGCTCGGTCAACTCATCAAATCCGGACGCGGCAACCGCCTGCATCAGATCCTTTTTATTTTTAAAATGCGTGTAAGGCGCCATGTGCGACACGCCCACCTCAGCTGCTATGGCTCGAAGCGAGAGCGCATCCGCCCCTTTGTCCTTCAATAACTGCCGTGCTGCTGTCACCAACGCGGCCTTGAGGTCACCATGATGATAGGGTTTATCGGTCATCGTTCACTTTTCCGAAGAAATTTGCCCCTACTATAACCTAAAACGATAATCTGTCACCGAAAACGATGTACTGTCACCGAAAACACGGCCACAGAATCCAAAGCCAACGCAAAAGCCAACGCAAAAGCCAAAGCAAAAGAAACCAAAAAACCGCCATAAGGGCGGTTTGGATGTAAGAACTTGATAAGAACAGAATTACCAGTAATGGCGTTTTGCGTTCTTGAATCCTTGCTGAATCTCAAAATTGCTTTGAATGCTATGAAACTCCAGCAGCGTTTTTTTGGCCATTTCCCAAGCATCATCAAAGGTTCGACAATTCAGGCTGATTTCTTTTGTTCGCTGTGTCTTGGGGGCAACCACCACCTGAATGGAAAGAAATTCATAGGTTTTTCGACCATCCCGATTACGCACTTTGCGGCGTAAGCCCTTCACCTTGCCTTCCACATCAAACAGTTTATTGATTCCCAGCTCTTCTTGCAGCCTTCGCGCTTTCTTACGTTTATCAATATCTTTTTGCATTTCGTTGGCAAGCTTTTCGGCTTTCTCTTTACCGTATTTTTTGAAAGAGAAATATGCCTGAACGCCCAGCTCTCGATCCCATACCCGAAAGCGCTGAGGTTCTTCACGATTCGGATGAAGCATGACAGTCACAAAAACTTTCCTTTTATCCTGGTTTGAAACCTGTGGTTGAATGGTTACTTTAGAGTTGTTGCTCATTTAGTGTTTTTGCACCATCGACCGCAACTCTGTCGGCTGCTATGTCCTATTGTGCATTATGCAAGCATTCTATCATGTTATTCATATTTTGAAAAACCATAAAAACCGACGGATGAGGCCTGGATCAAAATATTTTGTTATATTCATATATTTCGCCAACCCGCGAATGCTTAACGCGATACCCACCGGCTCACGCCCGTTTTTCACTCTGCTTTTATTCAACTACACTCACCGATATACAGTATCAACGATATACGATCTCACCGGGAGAGAGTCATGATCGGCAAGCCCACCCTTTATTACCCATGTTATGCTGCCGCCCTGCTGGCGTTTTTTCTGGCCTGCGCAACATCCGTACAGGCTGACTGTCAAACCAGAGCATTTTCCAGCCACGAGGAAAGTGTGCTCACTGCCTACGCCGCCTTCTATGGGCGCCCCGCAGACACCGGTGGCCTCAGTTATTGGTCCAACCAACTAGCGGGGCAATCGGGCGATTTAACCACCATCATTGACGCCTTTGCGCAATCGACTGAATACACCACGCGCTTCGCACAACTGAGTAGTTCCGAACTCATCACAAACTTGTACCAGCAATTGTTCGGCCGTACACCAGACGCCGGGGGCCTCGCCTTTTATGAAAGCGCTCTGTCCTCCGGAGAACGCACGCTGCAGAGTATTGCTCTCGACATTGCTGCCGGCGCACAGGCAGACGACGCAGCCACGCTCAACAACCGCCTGCAGGTTGCCCGTCATTACGTCGTCTCCGTTGAAGCAGGCAGCGCCCCCGAATCCATGTCGGCTGACACGATGGCAACCTACTTCACCCCGGTTACCTCAGATAGCCTGACGGTGAATCCCGCCTGCGACCTGATGGTCGCCTCGTTGATTGCCAACCAGAATGCGGATGACTGCCCGGAACTCGATGCAACACAATCTACCAATAGCGGTTTGTATTCACACCAGGTGCAGCGGGCCTTTTCCGACGATGGCTTAACGTTTGATGTAGACCAGCAGATTCTGCTGGAACACGCTTCGGTTCCCGACGCTGTGCTTGGCCCCAACGGTAAACCCTGGGTGTATGCCATCAACGCCAATCCGGGGCAGCACGGTGTATTCATTCATGAAATGAGCGATACCGGCGTGTTAGAACCGGTAAGCTGTGTGCGCCTCGACGGCCAGTTTAATGGTAACGCTGTCGATCCGGACATTGTGAGGCTGAGCGATGGACGTTATCGGTTGTTTTACTTTCAAGGCTGGTTCGTGGATGGCGCGATCCCGCCAGACACTGGTGAGCACCCGTTTTACTCAGCCATCTCGTCGGATGGCATTCATTTCACGGTGGAACAACAGGTGTTCACCACCCTGAACGGCGGAACAGATCCTTCTGCCATTGAACTCCCGGACGGGAGCTGGCTGCTGGTGGTTGCACATGACGACGGAGATATTCTTTCCCGAAGCAACGACGGCGTGAACTTCACGGAACTGGCCGTGACACTGCCTTCCGGTATCCCTGAATTACACCACTTTGGTGATTTTATTCGGCTCTACATTGCGACCACGACCGGACTTCAGATTTACCGCTCCAATGACGACGGCACCACCTGGACCCTGGAAAGTACGGTAAACAACATCCCGGGGTCCGACCCCTCGCTTCTCGCCACACCGACCGGAAAGTACGAACTCTACTTCAAAAGCTTTGCGCAAGAGCCCCCGCCCTGAGGTGCAGGGGCGCTACTCGATGCGTGGCCCCTCTTAGAGGCGTAGACCTTTTTGATGCATGGCCTCACGCATTCTTCTGTGCTTCTATGCGATGCAGGAACTCGCTGACAATCGTCGTATACAACTCGCCCCCCAGGTAGCGATCTTCCACGCCGGAATCCACATTGGGATTGTCGTTGACTTCAATCACATACCCTTTGCCCTTGGACTCTTTGACATCCACACCATAGAGCCCGTTGCCAATCGGTTTCGTCGCCTTCATCGCGGCCTGTAATACCGCTTTGGGCACTTCAAAAGTCGCCATGGTGTCGAAACCACCGCTGGCCGTTTTGCTGGAGTTACTGTGTCGATAAATCTGCCAGTGGTTCTTCACCATGTAATACCGGCAGGCATAAATCGGCTTGTTATTTAAAATACCAATGCGCCAGTCGAAATCGGTGTAGAGGTATTCCTGCGCCAACAACAGGCTTGAATGATCGAACAGCTTATCGACCTGCTCCTGCAACGCCGCCTCATTTTCAACTTTGACCACTCCTCGGGAAAACGCACCATCGGGAATCTTGAGCACAATGGGAAACCCGAGCGTTTCAATCGCCTGGGTTAGCGTCGTGGGATCGGTACGCTGTAACAGCACCGTTTTCGGCGTTGGCACTTTGTGGTGCTCAAACAACTTGGCCAGATAAATTTTGTTTGTGCAACGTAAAATAGACGTAGGATCATCCATCACCACCAAGCCTTCCTGTTCGGCCTTCTTGGCAAACCGATAGGTGTGATGATCAATGCTGGTCGTTTCCCGGATGAACAGCGCATCGTACTCCGGAATGCGCATGAAGTCCCCTGGATGGATAATTTCGACGTTAATGCCGAGATTCTTCCCCGCCTGAATAAACTTCTTCAAGGCCGCCGGATTACTCGGTGGCAGCGTTTCATCGGGATTCACCAGGATGGCCATGTCATACCGGCTCGCTTTCTGCTTCTTCGGCGACCGCCAGATTTTTGTGCTGAACTCGTCCAGCGATTCGGCAAAAGCGGTTTGCTGGTCGTCATCCAACTGTAAATAATCAATGGCCTTTAGTTCTGCCACTTCCCATCGGCCATTGTGCTTCAGGGTGTACTGCAAAATCGGGCACGGAAAGCGCTCAAACAGCAAGCGGGACAGGCCGCGGAAAGCTTCCTCGACCGACTTGCCGAAATAACTGTTCACCACAATCTCTGTATCCACCGGTTTGCCTTTCAGTGCTTTTTCCAACTTAGGCAAAACACTGCCCAACTGAATCTGGGACAAGATGGGATGCGCGAGATCATTCAGCACGCGAATGGAGGGCAGCACATGGTGCGATCTTGCCTCGGCAAGCAACGAACAATAATACCCTTCACTCAGATATTGATCACTCCGGCACAAATTGATGACCCGCACCCGCTGGGATGTCTCCTGCATGGTCAGGTATTCCTTGAAACTGATCACCCGATCACTCGGATAATAAGGCGCCCAACTGGCTTTATCATCCACCACAATAAACACTTGAGACATTCTGGATCCTTTCGCCGGCCGGCGAGAAAAATGGTTAAAACACAATGATGAAAGATAAGCTATTTTTATATATGCTGCACGGAAATTTTTGAGGGTAACGCTACCTCGCCACTTATTTGCCAGGTGTTTCATACGATGCCAACCACCGCTGTCTCCGCAGGCCCAACTGCTACTGAAACGCCGGTTATACTCCGGCCTGTCACGCGCGATGATCTTGACCGCCTGGTGGAGATCGAACAGGCCACGTTTTCTTCTGACCGACTCAGCCCGCGCCGTTTCAAGCACTGGATCAAAGCAGACAATCGCGTCTTCCTGGTCGCTGAACACAATGACGTAGTGCTGGGCTATGGTCTCGTGTTGCTTCAGCAGGGTACCCGTCTGGCACGCCTCTATTCCATTGCCATCTCGGCGCAGGCGCGCGGTCTGGGCATGGGAAAAAAACTGCTTCAGGCCCTTGAAAAAGCCACGGTAGAAAAAGAGCGTTTGTACATGCGGCTCGAAGTAGCACAAGACAACCTGGCCGCCATTACACTATATGAGCATATGGGCTATCGGCAGTTCGGGTATTTGTCCGATTATTATGAAGACCACAAAGATGCGCTGCGCATGCAGAAATGCATTCGTCATCCCTCGGATGCGGTCATTGAGAAACACATCCCCTGGTACCAGCAAACCACGGAGTTCACCTGCGGCCCAGCATCCTTGATGATGGCCATGGCCAGCCTGAGCAACGGCTTTAACCTCTGCCAGGAGCAGGAGCTGGATATCTGGCGTATTGCTACCACCATTTTCATGACTTCCGGGCATGGCGGCTGTCACCCGGTGGGCCTGGCGCTTGCCGCCGTCAAGCAGGGCTTTTCAGCGGAAGTGTACATCAACCATGCCCACCCGTTGTTTCTGGAAGGCGTGCGTACAGAAAAGAAAAAGCAAGTGATGGCTACGGTCGATGCCCAGTTCAAACACAAGGCCCGGGACCAGGAAATCCCGATACATTACCAGGACATTTCTCAAACCCAGATTGCAGCATTTCTGGCCGCAGGCTGCGCTGTCGTCATGTTGATCAGCACCTACCGGTTTGACGGGAAAAAAGCCCCGCATTGGGTCATGCTCGTGGGCGCTGATGAGTTGTGTTTTTATCTGCATGATCCCGACCCGACGGAAAGCCAGCATGGCCCGGTTGATTGCCAATATGTGCCCATTGCGCGCGCAGATTTTGAAAAGATGTCAACTTTCGGACAGAAAAAACTGCGCACCTGCATCGTCCTGCAACCTAACCGCAGCTAATTCACCTCTTTGAGTACAGGAGTAACTCATGGCCAAAAAACGCACGTTAAACCAAACGATCAAAAGCCTGTCTGACCAGCTCATCGCTGTTCAAGCGCCGATCCGCGTCCTGGATGCCGTGAATTGGGATACCTCTGTGCGAGAAGCGTTCCTCGCATCCAAGGGAAAGAAGCAGCCGGACATCACGGCGGACTACTATCGCAGCCGGTCGCTGGGGTTCAACATCGCGGAAAAACGCAGTGAGTTTCTGGCGCTGGAACGGCAGATCACCAACCAGATTGGCCAGCTCAATCCTGTGGGTAAGCTCATGCGTAAAATGTGCAGCGAGTATCGTGTGGTGCTGCAAATGTTGGAGGCCCGTGGGACGCCTGATTTTAACGCCTATTCGGTGGAACTCTACGGCGGGCCGCTCGATGTATTTCACGCCGGTGAACCCAGTCTGGCTGAACTGGGGATGATGCTTGAATCGACGCTGGAACAAATGGGTTCGGAACTGCTGCCGGAAAATGTCAAAGAGTTACCCGCGGAAGACGCGGTAAAAATACTCTCCCAGAAAGTGAAGCAAAGCATGCCGGATGTGCCGGTGAAAGTGGTACTCAGTGACGGTATCGTCTCCGATGCCGCCGCCGGGAGTGATCAGCTCAAACTCAACCAGGACGTTATGTTCAGCCACCGGGAACTGGAAATCCTGGAAGTCCACGAAGGCTGGATTCACATTGGTACGACGTTCAATGGCATGCAGCAAAAATACCTGACCTTCATGGCGAAAGGGACGCCCTCGTCGACCATTACCCAGGAAGGCTTGGCGGTGCTCACCGAGATTGTTACGCTGCGTTCCACGCCGGACCGCCTGCGCAAACTCATCAATCGAATTCGCGCAGTGACCCTGGCGACAGAGGGCGCTGATTTTATTGAGATCTATCGTTATTTTCTTGATAAAGGTGTGAATGCGGGCGAATGCTACACACTGGCCAGTCGAGCCTTTCGGGGTTCTTTACCGAATGGTTTGCCGTTCACCAAAGACCTCGCGTATATCAAAGGCTTCGTGCTCGTGTACAACCTGATTCGTGTTGCTATTCAGTTGGGCCAACTGGATAAAATTCCTATCCTGCTTTGCGGCAAGGTGGCCATCGACGACTTTAAAGTCTATTCCGATCTGATGGACGAAGGCTATCTGCAGATGCCCCAGTTCATCCCCCCCCACTTCGCTGATTTCCGCGGGCTAGCCGCGTGGTTGAGCTTCGGGCGGTTTATCGGAAACCTGCCATTTGACCAGCTGGAAAAAGATTATCGTCATTTGCTTAATTGACGGAAACAATCAGATACCGCACGTCACGACCTTGCAAGCTGAGCTGAACTTCATCGTCCACCTCTTTGCCGAGCAACTGGCGACCCAGTGGCGTTTGGGTGGTCACCAAACGCCAGGCGCGATCCTCCCAGGTCACCACCGCTCCGCCGTGACAAGGCACCAGAAAGTAGCCGTCCTGTTGGCCGGTTTCCTCCGACTCCAGAATGACCAGGGCCCCCGGCGTAATCGGCAACTCGCTCAAGTCGATTGCTGGCAATTTTGCCAGTTGCTGCAGCGCAGATTGTATTTCCGCCACCCGGCGTGACAACCCCTCCGCGAGGTACGCTGCCTCCAGGCCAAACGTGTCATATTTGTTTTCTGCCTTGGACTCCGAGTGGGTTGCGGTGGCACGCGCTTCATTTGCCGCCTGTACAATGGTGTCCTGCTCAGCGGACAACGTCCTGAGCACTTCCTGAATAAAATCTGCCTTGTTCATACGCCCCTTCACGCATCTTCGTCAGGGGGTAGTATAGTGGCATGACTTCCGGTTAGAAAAGCCCGACACCCCGATCCACATACTCCACGCGTTGCCGCTGCAAGCCGTTGAACGCTTCATCCAGTGTCAATTGAATACCGCCATCCGGAATATTGAGAAAGGCCCCTTCCGTGGTGAGCGTAGACTGATTGTTCTCCGGGTTATACCACTGCACGCTCTTCGTCTGGAAGGACGCAAAGAGCCCTTCCACAGGCGTATAAGTATCATCCGACTGCCGTTCGCCAATGTTGATGCTCTTGAAGTTGGTCAGTGGGAAGCACGTGGGAATGCCGAACAAATTACAGTGGTCAGTATTAAAATTGATTTTTCCAATGAGAAAAATCGGGCCGATGGAAAACGGAGCACCATCCGGAATACCCACCCAACTTGCCCGCACCGGATCCAATTCGCCTCCGGTGCCATAATCGAGACTACCACCAGTCCCCGAGGGCGCCCGTACCAGCTCTGCCTGGCTTTCTACGGGGGTCCGACCAAGAATTGCGCCTGCCAAGTCTATCCACCAGGGCCGATTAGGGGCATCACGGAGTGCGGAGGCGGTATCTTTGATATCTACCGGCAAGTTCCCTGTGAGACTCAAAATCTCCCCGCCGAGCGTTCCCTGCGCTCCTTTGAAGCCCATGCGAATACCTACCGGTGTACCATCGGATTCAATCGCGTATTCCAGATAGGGATCAATGAGCGTGAACGGCACAATTTCTCCCTTGCGGTAGAAGTTCCCATCGGGCTGAATGCCATCATTCTCGGCGATGGTGCCCAAAGAAAAGTTATCGATCATGATGTCTGCCGGATTTTGCTCCAGCCCAGCTTCAGACCCCGTACACCCGACACAGCCCCCCCCGTTTTCATAGCGATGGTACTCACCCAAAACCAGTTTGTCCGCGTTAAGTTGGGTTTTAATCGTCATCCCCAAATTCACCCGCACGTAATCACGATCGTCCCACCGGTTCTGATCAATCGCAATATACGCCTGCCCGGTATAATTCCGTAATGCGTCGTCGTCAATTGCCTGCAGTTCCGCCTGCACGGGCAGCGCAACCAGTAGCCCGAGCACGCCGCAACCCGTCCAACGGGTACGTTGAGCACTGAACATGTTGTATCACCTTGCTGTATTTATTGTGTTTTTATTCAGGTGCTACTATTGAACGTTCGCTTTATGAGCGCTATGTCAATTTTTCCGTCACGGGTTGTCCATTTAAGACATTACAAAAAGAGTGTGGTGAGTATCACAAGAATCTGTCACTATGCTCTCTATCGAGGTATCCCCTTCGCTACTGCGGGGAATGAAGTCATTGGTCAACACAATAAGAAAAAAATGGATCCCAAAGACAACAACTTGTTTACCATGCTGCGGGAAGTCGTTAATGCTGATGGTTTGCGGCTTTCCGATGATCTCAAAGAGTTTCTGGACCCACCGGAATCGGTGAATCTCGCGGCCAGCGGCATTCATTTTGCCAAACTGGCCATACACCAGCTCTACGCCATCGTCGACGACAAGGAGCTGGGGCTGAAGGTGGCGAAATTTATCTCGCCCAACGTGTTCAATGGCCTGGGTTACCTCTTCATGACCGCAGCCAACATAAAAACCGGATTTGAACGGATTGGTGCCCTCCCTGCCCTGTATCACAACATCGTTGATATTCGAACCGAGGTGACTGGCGACTCGCTTAGAGTGACGGTCAGCAATGACATGCCCCACCCAGAAGACAGCGCCATGGTCAATGAAGGCGCGATCGGCATCCTCGTGAATTACCTGCAATGGGTGCTTCACCACCATAAAGGCGCGATTCATGTGGCGTTCTCCCACCCGAACATGACCACCCCGGAGCGTTATACGCACTACCTGGGCTTAACGCCCGCGTTTTCCCAACCACAATCCTGCATTACGCTGCCTCTCGCCGACGCGGAAAAACCGTTGCACAGTGCTGACGCAGATTACCACCAGATGTTACTGGAAAAGCTGTCACGCAAGCAGGCAGACTTCACTCACCGGTTTTCTGAAAAAGTGCGGGAGTCCATCCGGGCCAACCTGCCGACAGGCACCCACACGAAATCTGTGCTGGCACAACTTTACAACATGAGTGAAAAAACGCTGGATCGACGGCTTGCGGAAGAAGAAATCACCTTCCGGGACCTGGTAATGGAGACACGCAAAGAACTTGCTCAACTGTATTTGAGTAACTCGAAATACAGCCTTGACGACATCGCCCAATTGTTGGGGTACAGCGATCGCAGCGCTTTTTCCAAGGCGTACAAAAACTGGACCGGGTACAGTCCGCGGGCTGAATCGCAGCACTCGTAGAGTAATTTTTGGGGTTACCCTACGAGTTCTAATGGTGATTTAATGCGCTTGATTCGTTTTGACCCAGCATTTTAGTGCTGGGTGATCATTGAGCGTTGTTGCTATATGTATCGATCCAATTTAAAGAGGCTTAACATTGGTGGCACAAGGACCTTTTTGACCCTTGCCTACTACGTAGTCAACCTTCTGTCCTTCATCCAGTGACTTGTAACCACTAACTTGAATTTCAGAATGGTGTACAAACAGATCTTTACCACCGTCATCTGGTGTAATAAATCCATAGCCTTTTTCGGAGTTAAACCACTTAACTGTTCCTGTACTCATAATAATAAATCTTCGTTTCTAGTTGAGTTTAAAATCATTGGTCACTATCGCAATACCAATAGATTAGAAGCAAAAACTGCTCTTACTTAAAAGCGAATGAGGATTATAGCGCGCTCTGTACAAAGTTCCTATATGTGAATTTGACTGCTCGAGGGCCACAGCAGACTTTATGTTAAGCACTTATCTATTGAGATTGTCAGAAAAAGCAGACGTTAGAAATGACTACGAGCGATGCTATGGTCTAACCGGCAAAATCATAATCGGAGCTTCACTATCCTAAGTGAAACGCCCTGTGCGGAGCCGCCGGGACGCGCAGTCATGCAGGGTGTTGTGGGGACTGGGGGCTAGATACCCCCGGTTACCCGATTAGGCACAAAAAAAAGCCCCGATGAATACCGAGGCTTTGATGATCTAACCTATTGTGCCGAATCAAGCAGTCTTCTTTTTTCTTGAGAAACCTACACCAGCTAAACCAAGCGCTAACAATGCAAGTGAACCGGGCTCTGGAACCGCAGAGGCATCAGACCAGCTAATATTATCAATGGCTATATATCCGTCATTGGGGGCCGACGCAATAGTGAGAGATGAAATATTTGTTAAGCTTGTAAACGAATACGCACTATAACCAGTTCCTAGCGTGATAGTTTCACTACCTATGTTTACATCAAAGCTGCTTAACGCTGTGTACCAGCTTAAACCTGCATCTAATGAATCAATTGAAAATAACCCGCCGCCATCTTTAGTGATTGTCACATTGCCGCCATAACCAATTATCAAAGCCTGAGTACCATTGTCAGACGAAGTTCCACTAGTATTCCAAGCATAGGAGGTAATTCCACTAAACGATAGCCCCCCAGATACAAACGGGGTGGAAGAGTTTGCAGTGACATCATCAAACGTGATTAATGTTGCGTTAGCAGTGCTAACAAACAGCATCCCCAAAAGAACAATTACAATTTTCTTCATTTTTTTCTCCAAAATTTTAAACGCTGGAATTAACCAAGCAATAAAGACACCAAAAACACTATAATATTGTTTTTTAAGGTATTTTTTCTCCACACCCGCAGTACCTTAAATAAGGTGTAAAAATTACTGACACCCTTAACAACCAATTTTAAAAAGATGCTTTACAGTTAAATTATGCCACTTGTTTTACTGCCTAACAGTTGTCTTAACTGAAATCCGGATAAGTCCAATTCAGCCTGTCAATTAATTTTCTTCATACCCCAAACTAAATCAAGTATTTCAGATACTTAACATAGTAATCGTTGCTAGTTCTTGTTAACCAATTGCGGGAAAAACGAGCCATTTTTTTAATCGAGAATTATTTGGTATCATATGCACTCATGACCGGATCAAATACCCTATTTAAAACAACAGCATAGAGAGTTTATTTTGTCTTTTTTGAGCCTGTAAATTTTGGTGCTTATGAGACCCGATCCTCTAGGGGCTGTTGACGTTTCACATGGGCAACCACTGAACTGCACACGCTATCGCCACACTTGATTCAAAATTTCTCTTTAATTTATCAAATCGTGTTGCGATCGCCCTGTACTGCTTTAGTTTTGCAAACTGGTTTTCAACCAGATGTCTATGTTTGTACAAGTGCCAGTCCATATCATCATTGCCCATTTTCGAGTTTATTTTACGTGGAATCATCGGCTCTGAACCTTTTGCTCGGATTTTTTCCCGTAGCAGCTCTTTGTCATATCCCTTGTCCGCAATGATCACTTCAAAATCCGGTGACGAGTCGAGTAGGTGCTCCGCAACGCTGCTATCATGGATATTGCCACCAGTGACTGTGAAAAACACAGGCAATCCACACCCATCAACTACCATGTGAATCTTGCTGGTTTTGCCGCCCCGACTCATTCCAATCGCCTGATCCTCCTGGCCTGCCGCACCTGCGCTATGTTGATGCGCCTTCACATAACTGCCGTCAATAAAGCCCCACTCAAGGTCTGGTTCAATTCGAAGGAACATAAACACCTTGTTCCAAATACCTCGGGCAGACCAGGCATTAAATCTTTTATAAACCGTATTCCACCGGCCGAAGTAGTCGGGCAAATCTCTCCAAGGTATCCCTGCGCGCAAGCGATACAGCATTCCCTCTACCATGAGTATCAGGTTTCGCTTGTCATAGATCCCACATTGAAGCAAGATTAGCTTTAGCTTCGACCAGAGCTCGTCACTGAGCATTAGTCGTGGCATCGCAAACTCGTTTTTTGTTTGTGTCGAAACTACAATTAAACGAGTTTGCGCTCTTAAATCAATAGGTTATAGCAAAACTTCAACAGTCCCTAGAAATCGTGTTTTTTTACTTATAACTGTATAAATACTCAGCCTGTCGAAGAGCACCGAAAATAGTTAGGTCATGACGAAAATGATGTCAGCTATGGAGGAAAATGATGGACAGGGAGGTAGTGTTCAAAATTCTGTGTCATTTCTTTATTCTATCCAAAAAAGAGATGATTTATGACTACCCCAACATTTGACATGGAAGCAGCCCTTCAAGCATTGAAGGATGGCAAAGATCTCACCGGTAAGGACGGAATCCTTACGCCACTCATCAAACAACTTACTGAAGCTGCCATGAAAGCAGAATTGGAGCAGCACCTCCAGGAAGAGTCTCAACCGAACCGGAGAAACGGCTCTTCGAAAAAAACCATGAAAACCGCTTCAGGTGCATTTGAGCTTGAAACGCCTCGTGACCGGGCTGGATCGTTCGAACCCCAGATTGTTCGAAAGCATCAAACCCAATTGACGGACGAACTGGAACGCAAAATTATTGCCCTGTTTGCTTTGGGCAACAGTTATCAGGACATCCGTCATCATATCGAGGAGTTGTATGATATACGTCTCTCTAATGGGACGCTGAATGCGGTCACAGACAAGTTGATCCCAGAGCTTCAGGCATGGCGAGAACGGGATCTGGAGGCCCTTTACCCCATCGTCTGGCTCGACGCCATCCATTATAAGATCAAAGAGAATGGCCGCTATATTTCCAAAGCGGTTTACACCATCCTCGGGCTCAATGTAGAAGGCAAAAAGGAATTGCTCGGCCTGTATCTCTCAGACTCCGAAGGGGCACACTATTGGTTGAGCGTGCTGACGGATCTGTACAACCGTGGTGTAAAAGACATTCTTATAGCCTGTGTGGATGGCCTGAAAGGCTTTCCGGAAGCCATTGAGAGCATCTATCCCAACACAGAAATCCAACACTGCATCATCCATCAAATCCGGAATTCACTGAAGTACGTCGCCTCTAAGAACCAGAAAGCATTTATGGCAGACTTGAAGTGTGTCTACAAGGCATCCACTCTCAATGCTGCAGAGATCGCTCTGGATGATCTTGAAGCGAAGTGGGGTGACAAGTACCCGATGGTGATCAAATCCTGGCGGACGAAGTGGACGACACTCTCAGCCTACTTCAAGTACCCCGATTATGTAAGAACAGCAATCTATACAACCAATGCTGTCGAGGCTGTTCATAGGCAGTTTCGGAAACTAACGAAAACCAAGGGAGGCTTTCCAAACGAGAACAGTTTGCTCAAATTGCTGTATGCTGGTATGTTGAATGCCACAGAGCGCTGGACGCATCCGGTACAGAGTTGGAACCTGACCCTGTCTCAACTCGCGATCCATTTTGAGGGACGACTGGACGATTACATGGACCTGTAAAATTCAGCTGACACAGAATTCTGAACACCCTCTCCATATCAGCATAGGCACTATCTGAGACTGAGCAACTATTATGCAGTTTCATTCAAACACTTGTGCATACATTCTCTGGCATCAAGGTTCACAAACGGACCTGTCATAGTTTTGCATAATATGGATTGTCCATAACAAAGAGGATTTTTAACCTACCTTCAATATTTAGAATTACCTCATCGTTCCATGAATCGTAGGACATTTCAGCGAGATGGATGAGACTTGATTTCCACGCATCTGAACCTTCGAACGTCCAATCCATTGGTTCCTTAGCTTCAAACTCAATTTTTTCTGCCTTCATGAATAAGCTTGTATTAGCTGCCAAAAATAAAGAAAAAGTTTCCAAAAAAGCTCTGCGATGCTCTCCTTCCTCTAGATTGTGGATATCTACCTCATAAGGCAGATTTTCCAAACTGAAGTCTCTTTCATCTAATTCGAGCATAGTCAGTTCCTTAAGCTATTACGCAATAATATAAGCAATCCAAAAAAACTTTATCATGACTGTAACCGCATTAAGTAGTATATCCACTGTGTTCAAAAAGTCGGAACTACGAGATAGGTACCATCGGCAGTTTGATTCCGAGATTGGGTGTGGCTAAAAGCTCAGAAAGAGCATATATGGCCAGGAACAACAACCTTCGTTGATTTTACCGCACTCAGCCCTCAGAATGAGCTACTTTGCCCAAGAACTCAAAAGCTATAGTCATGGCCTTGCAGAATGTATCAAGTGCAATTGGCTGTTGCTCTTGATCTCGCTAAAACTAAAACATAACCAGCGGCTCCACCGGACAAATTTTAGTGTCTCCTTTTTTGTCCCAAAAAGCCGCCCCAAAAATTTGCTCGGTGAGCCGGGCGTTATGTGCATATATGAAAATCACTGAAAATCAGGCAGTTGAAATAGCTACAAAGTTTGCAAAAGAGGAATATAGGTCAAACGATTTTCCTCTGGACTTTGAGTCGGCTTCAGCTAGGTACAATCGAAATAGTCCAGCTGTGTCTTTTCTTAAAACAAAAAATGCGTATTGGTCAGTGATGTTTATTTTCGATAACAAAGATGGCTCAATCGCAACGATAGACCCTAATCATATTTTAATAGTTGTAGACTCTGAGGATGGAAGGCCAGAATGGTTCGAAATAATGTAAAACACATAATCGGGTAACCGGGGGTATCTAGCCCCCAGTCCCCACAACACTCTCGCCTCATGTCTGTTAAAATAACCCCTGAGACTTATTGCTGTGATCAAGATGGCAACTGATTCGCGGAAAACAACAAGAGCAAAAAGATAGCTCAACGAGGGTGCTCAGAATTCCGTGTCAGATACCTTTCCAACCATGAGAGATTGTCTGCAAACACAGGATTTCGGAACCAGCCACAGCAAACCCAGTGAAACAATCATCATCAGAAGCTTGGGAAACTGATTAAGACTGCGATGCTTTAGTCATCACAAGTCTATTCTAATAGTCCGCTTTCCTAGATTCAGCACGTTACCACGATTCACCATATTTACTAAAACGACGACCCCGGCTCTTTCAGAAATTCAATTTCCTCTGCCGTGGATTCTCTTCCAAGAATGGCATTACGATGCGGGTAGCGCCCGAAGCGATCTATGATGGCTTTGTGGCGCAGTTCAAAATCCAGATTCCCTTCCATGCCTTCCGTCTCAAACAGAGGCACCGCCATTTCATGAATCGCAGAGGACTCACTATGCATGTAGGGCATTAACAGAAAGGGCCGATAATTCAGGGGTAACGTGCTCAATGCCCCCGCCTCCACGGCTTCCTGGGCAAGCACCAAGGCAATGGGATCGAACAGAAACGCGCACGGATCGTCCCGAAACATATTGCGGGAAAATTGGTCAATGACGATGATTTCGGCCAATCGGCCTTGAGGTGTTTTTCGCCAATGGCAAAGCTCGCCTTGTACGGCCTGAGCGTGAACCGATGCAAATTGGGTTTGGATGCGCTGGTCAAAGGCTGCATCTTTTTTCCACCAGCTGGCGGGGGTGATTTCTTCGAACCAGAAACGAAGCACTTCTTCCATGTTCACCTCGGGGGCATTGGGTGAGAAGGGCGTGCTGACCACCCAGACGGGTGGCCAGACAGCAGGCAAGCAGTGACGTTACTTTACCTTTGAGCAAATTTCAAGCAGCGTTCCCTTGGTTGCTCTGGGATGCATAAAGGCAATCATGTTGTTATGCGCGCCTTTACGGGCCACCTTATCAATCATTTCGAAGCCTTCATCCAACAATCGCTGGATTTCTGCTTCAACGTCATCCACAGCCAGTGCAATGTGGTGCATGCGCCCACCATTTTTCTCAATAAATTTGGCAATAGTGCTGGAGGGGTCCGTCGCCGCAAGCAATTCAAAGTAAGACTCCCCTACTTTGAAAAATGCGGTTTCAACTTTTTGCTCGTCTACCACTTCGGTGCCGACAAACTCCAAACCGATTTTTTTGTAGATTTCAATCGCTTCCTGGAGGTCTGTGACAGCAATGCCCAAGTGGTCTATTTTCCGAATCATTCAGACGCTCCCATATTAAAATCCGGCGCGCCAACCAACACCGACATATTGCCGGAAGGGTGTTTGTTCTCGTACATCAGCTGGTGCGCATCCGGCAGTTCCTGATAAGAGAACGTTCGTGACAAACAGGGATCAACCTTGCCTTCAATCACCAGATCATTCAACCCTTTCGCCTGTTCATCATTCGCGAAGTGCGATCCTTGTAGACGCTTTTGACGCATCCAGTGATAACGAAGATCCAGCGTGGCGTTAAAGCCGGTCGTACCCGCGCAAATCACCACCATGCCTCCGGTTTCACAGACAAAAACGGATGTAGGAATCGTGGTCTCTCCCGGATGCTCAAACACCACATCGACGCCCCGCTTTTCACCCAGGATGTCCCAGATGGCCTTGCCGAATTTACGTGCGCCTTTCAACCACTCGCCGTAGGCATCCCCGTCTTTCCAATGGGGTAACATGCCCCAGTGATCAAACTCACGTCGATCGATCACGCCAATCGCGCCCAACTTTTTGCAGTACTCAACCTTGTCTTCGCCGGAAACGACGGCAATCGGTTTCGCTCCTACGGCGGCAGCAATTTGAATGGCCATGCAGCCAATGCCCCCGGCACCGCCCCACACCAGCACAACATCATCTTTTTTGATGTTGTTGGGTGCCCAGGCCATCAACATGCGATAGGAGGTCGCACCAACCAGCATATAGGCAGCCGCAGCCTCCCAGGACAGATGCTTTGGCTTGGGCAGACACTGGTGATCCTGCACTTTGGTAAACTGCGCAAAACTGCCCCAATTGGTTTCATAGCCCCAGATGCGGAAGCTGGGATCGTACATGGGATCTTTCCCGGCCAAAACGCCCGGCGCTGACTGGTTCCAAATACCGCAATGCGTAACCACCTCATCGCCTACTTTGAGGTTTTTCACGTTCTTGCCGACTTTGTAGACAATGCCGCTCGCATCCGATCCGCCAATATGGAAGTTCTCTGTCTCCCCCGCCTTGTTTCTGGCTGCAATCACGTTGACGGGAATACCCAATCCGGCCCATACGTTGTTGTAATTTACGCCCGCCGCCATCACGTACACCAGCACTTCATCATCGGCGATTTCGGGCACATCGATGACTTCCTGTGCAAAGGCCTTGGTTGGCTCACCAAAACGCTCCGGTCGAATCAACCAGGCATGCATTTTCTCCGGTACTTCGCCTACAGGCGGCTGCTCCGCAATGTCATATAGTGGTTTGGTCATTTTTCAGTCCTCATATTAAGTAATTGTTATTCGTTCGTGACTGTGCAATTGATCAACGCTGGGTCCGGTAGCGTTGTGTTGAAAACACCCTTCAGCTGTTTAAGCGCTGAATCAAAGGTAAATGGTGATGCGGCATTATTCTGCAGGTATCGCTCCATCACGGAGACACCGTAATTACCATAGGCGTCTTTCACCCACTTGCCCAGAAAAGCTTTTTCAACCTGCTCAAACTCTTCTGAAGAGCGTGCGGCGCACATGATGTTGACGATGTGATCCGCTAATTCCTGAATGCCTTTGTGTTTCGTTGCACTGGTGAGGAAAATGGGCGTAGTTTGTTCCCGTTCCTCATTCACATAAATATTGGCTAATTTGAGACTGGATCGTAGCAGGTGGTAGCTTCGTTTGGCCAAAGTGTCTTCATCACATTTATTTATGACAAATGTGTCCGGCACTTCCATGATTCCAGCTTTCATAAACTGGACCTGGTCACCTGCCAGGGGTTGCATTACCAGCAATGTATGATCGCTCAGGCGATCGACTTCAATTTCGCTCTGGCCGATTCCCACGGTTTCGATAATCACCAGATCGAATATTTTTCGTAACAGCCGAACCACCTGAAAGGTCTTTCGGCCCATCCCGCCCAAGTCCAGCGCGGACGCCTGTGAGCGAAAGTATAATCTTTTCTCGTTGATCGGGAATTGCGTACGCGTACGATCTCCCAACAATGCTCCGCCCGACAGCTGACTGGAGGGGTCTACGGCCACTACCGCGACCGAGCGCTGATCGTCCTGATTCAATAACTGCATACACAGTTGCCCAATCAGGCTCGACTTCCCTGCCCCCGGAGTGCCGGTGATACCCAGTATCGTTGCCGTCGTCCCTTTTTGACTCTCCAGGTAGGTCAATATGGCCTCACGACTCGCCGCAGCTTCCGTCGTGTCCTTTTCAAACTGCGACACCAACTGTGCAATTGGCCACTTCTCCAGCGCCAGTGCTCGATCACACTGTTGTTGTAGCGCTGCCGGCAAGCCGGTGATGACGTCGGTCATGGGGTGTATATCCTGAGCCTGCTGTCCGTCAGGCGCTTTTTGACGTCGTGATGACGTCCATAATTTCGCCCATCACCACCATGGGGTCAAAATCTTTGGGCGTAAATACCCGTTTCACACCCATGGCTTGCAAGGTTTGATGGTCTGGTTCCGGAATAATCCCTCCCAACACCACGGGAATGGCTTCTTTGGCCCCGGCCACATTTAACCCCTCAAACACCTGCGCCATGATTTCATTGTGAGAGCCTGACAACATGGAGATGCCGATCGCATCCACATTTTCTTCCAGTGCAGATTGAACCACCTCTTCCGGCGTCAAACGGATACCAAAATAAATGACGTCAAATCCGGCATGACGGGCCGCAACCGCAATAACCTCGGCGCCATTGGAGTGGCCATCCAGTCCTGGCTTGGCCACCAAGAGCTTGGGTCGATACCCTTGGGCTTGAATAAAGGCATCAATTTTTTCGCGTACGGCAGCCAGAGAATCGCTGTCTACCGTCAGTGCCTGGCCGTCAACACCCGTCGGGGGTCGATACTCACCAAACACGCCTCGCAACGTTTCCGCCCACTCCCCGGTCGTCGCACGGGCTTTCGCACAGGCAATGGACGCATCCATCAGATTCTTGCCACCTTTGGCATCTTCCACCAGCTGTGCCAGACAGGCCTTCACTTGCGCATCATCGCGTTCTTGCTTGGTCGCTTCCAGTGCATGCACGGTGCGTTTTGCGGCTTCAGCATCGACCACAAAGATCCCACCATCGGAGTCGCTCACCAGCGGGCTTTGCAGCCCCTCAGTCCAACGGTTTTTGCCAACCACGATCTGCTCGCCACTGGCCAGTTTCTGTACTCGTGCGCTTTGGGAAGCCACGAGTGCCGATTTCATATAGCCGCTTTTGACCGCTTCGACGCCGCCGCCCATGTCCAGAATCTTATCGATTTCTGCATAGGCCTCGGCTTTCAGCTCTTTTACCTTGGATTCAACGACCACGGACCCATCAAACAGATCCGGATAATCCAGCAGATCAGTTTCGTAGGCGAGAATTTGCTGGATGCGCAATGACCACTGCTGATCCCAGGGGCGGGGTAATGACAGTGCTTCGTTCCAGGCGGGCAATTGGAGCGCACGACAGCGAGCTTTTCGGCTCAGTGTCACGCCCAGTGTTTCCAGAATAATACGCCAGGCGTTGTTTTCCGGCTGTTCTGCGGTCAGGCCCAACGAATTCACCTGCACACCATAACGAAAACGCCGATATTTCGGGTTTTTCACGCCATAGCGTTCCTGGGTAATCTCATCCCACATTTCGACAAATGCCCGCATTTTGCAGAGCTCTTCCACAAATTTCATACCCGCATTCACAAAGAAGGAGATTCGGCCAACACACCGCTCAAACTCTTCTTCGGTAAAGCAATCGCGCTCTTTGATGGCATCCAGAATGGTGATGGCAGTGACCAGAGCAAATGCGAGCTCTTGCACGGGTGTCGCACCTGCTTCCTGCAAATGGTAGGAGCAGATGTTTGACGCATTCCACGAGGGAATGTTATGCAGACAGTATTCATACATGTCCACGATCAGGCGCGTGGAATCTTCCGGCGGAAATATGTATGTGCCCCGCGCCAGGTATTCCTTGATCAAATCATTCTGCGTGGTGCCCATTAATTTTGAAACGTCCACCCCGCGTTCTTCGGCCAGAGCCACATACAAGGCCAGCAACCACATCGCCGTACCGTTGATGGTCATGGACGTGTTCATTTCATCGATGGGAATGTTGTCAAACAGGACACGAAAGTCATCGATGGAATTGATGGGCACGCCGACTTTACCAATTTCCGGCTGGGCAATCGCATGATCGGAGCTGTACCCGCACTGCGTCGGCAGATCCATGGCAATACTCAACCCGGTCTGGCCTTTCGCCAGATTTTCCCGAAACAGCTGATTACTGGCCCACACGTTGGTGTGACCCGCGTAGGTTCGGAATATCCAGGGGCGATCACTGTCTGCCTGGAGATCCTTGTTGTATATAACGTGTGCTTTTTTCTCTGCCATTCGCATTATCTCGCATTCGTGTCCGTCAAGCGCCGGGTTTCTTCAGCCCGCGCTCAAGCCGCGTTTTCAATCAGCGTACGCCCAATGACCTTCAGGGCCAGCGTCTCTTCCGCGCCTTCGAAGATAGACAAAACGCGCGAATCGATCCAGTAACGGCTCACGGCAGTTTCTTCCGCATACCCCATGCCCCCGTGAATCTGCAAGGCTTCACGGCACAGCCACTCCGACGTTTTACATGCAAACAGTTTCACCAGACTGGCCTCCATCTGGCCCTGCCCTTGATCCATCAGGCGAGCAACGGCATAGGTGAACTGGCGAGAGGTCGCCAACAGCATGGCCATGCGCGCGATCTTAATCTGGGTGAGCTGGTATTCTGCGATGGGCGAACCAAACACTTTGCGCTCCTGCGCATAGCTGATGGCACGCTCGTAAGCCGCCTGCATCAATCCGGTCGCCCGGGCCGCTGTTTGAATTCGCCCACCAGCAAAGCCTGCCATGGTGTAGTAAAACCCTTTGCCCAAGCCGGCTTCGCCGCCGAGCAGGTTTTCTTCCGGCACAAAATAATTGTCAAAAAATACGTCGAACGAGTGCATGCCCCGGTAGCCAATCGTGGCAATCGCCTTACCGGAGATCTTTCCGCCTTCCGGCTGTGTATGTTCAAAAGCATGGCCGTCAGACGAGGGCTTTTCGACCAGGAACATGGACAGGCCTTTGTGACCCAGTGAGGAGTCTGGGTCGGTGCGAGCCAAAGTCAGCAGTACACCGGCTTTGCCTCCAAAAGTACACCAGGTTTTATTGCCATTCAGTCGCCAACCACCGTCCACTTTTTCCGCTTTGAGCTTCATGCCAGCGACGTCAGAGCCATAGTCCGGCTCGGTAATTGCCACGGCACACAACGGGTCCGCCGCCGCCAGACGTGGCAACCATTTCTGTTTCTGCTCTTCCGTGCCACCCGCCAGCAAGGCTTTGGACAGTATCTCAGGTCGTGTAATCAGGCTGCCCGCAGAAGCCAGTGAACCACGGGAGAGTTCTTCGGTGACCACAATCATGCCCATGTTGTCTTCCTGATCGTCCGGCTGCAAACCACCGTATTGCTCAGGAATTGAGAGCCCGAAACAGCCCATTTCGGTCAGGCCGCTCAATATCTGCTCCGGCACAATCAAGTCATGGCGATGGATCTCTTCCGCCAGAGGCATCACGACATCGTTCGCAAAACTGCGGAAGGTGTCGCGCATGATTTCCTTGTCTTCTTCCAGCAGGTATTCCCCGGTGCGCCCGCCCTGCTCAATCATTACCTGTCCCAGTGTGACGAGATTTTCCGTTTCAAGTGTTTCCTGAACGTACCCCTGAACCGCCTCTGAATCGAGCGTTTCGGCAAGGTCTTCCGCCGTTAATCCGAAGGCTTTCAGGCGTGCGCTCAACCGGCCACGTACGTTTTGAACCATCTCGGCACAAAAATACAGAGCAATTTGCTCTTCAATCAGTAATTCCGGCGCATCTGCCCGGCGATCCCGTGCTGCATCGGCATACTCAATCATATGCCGTGCACCCGAGGTTTCTGCGGAGCAGAATGCCAGCTCGTAGGTAATTAACTGATGCGCATCCAGGCGAGTGGCAGACACCCGTCCGGCTTCGTTCAGGCATAACTTTTTAACGTGAGACAGCGCTTTATCAACCAGAAACTGCGTGGCAGTGATGGCATGTGACGCGCGTTGAATCTGCTGTGAGTGATTGCCAGCCAAGGTGAAGCCTCCCGAAATTATTATTCTGCAAGGTTTTGCAAGGTATAAAATTGCACGAATCCTATACCATGCCCGCGTAAAACTAAAGTATAAGCCCTGAATACCACCTATTTACGAGATAAATAGTGAGATTCGAATCCTGAATTATAAATAATGCCGACGCAGATTCCCAAAACACCTTTCAAGGCGTCAAGATGATCTTGCCGGTATGCTTATTGGACTCCAATAGTGCCATTGCGTTGGCGAATTCTGCCAAAGGATAGACCGCTGCCACCTCCGGAACCAACGCTCCCGCTGCCAACCCTTCCGAAACGAACCGGATACCATCATTTCTGAGAGAAATATCATCAATGACCTGATCCAGCGTAAATCCCTTCAAGGTCAGCAGTCGTTTCATCAGGACACCGGCATGCACATCCATCGGCCGCCGATCCAGCATCCCATGAACAATCACCCGCCCACCGCGTCGGGAACCCTGAACCAGGTGGCGCATTCCCGGCCCGGCCACGGCATCAAACACCAGGTCAGTACCGCGCTCACCGGTAAAGTCTCGCACCTTTGCCACATAGTCTTCCTCGCGGGTGTTAATGACCAGATCGGCACCATGCCTCACCAGGCTCTCCCGCTTATCCTCAGAGGTCGAGGTGGCAATCACCTGCGCACCGCACTGTTTGGCGACTTGAATCGCTGCAATGCCTACGGAACTGGACGCTGCCGTGATGGTCACCGTCTCGCCGGGCGCTAACCTGCCATCAGCGACCATGCCGCCCCAAGCGGTCAGATACATCATCCACACGGCACCACTGATCTCTTCGGGAATGCTGGCCGGTACAACAAACAGGTCCTGCTCAGCATACACACCATAGTCAGCAAAAGTGCCTTGAAACACGGGATTTACCCGAAGAGGCAGGGTGGCCACGCGCTCACCGATTTTCAGCGAGACACCCGGCCCAACCGCATCCACCAGCCCTGCGCCTTCCAGTCCTACCCGGCAAAGCGGCTCGCTATCCTCACCAGCCACGGGATGAAAGGCGGGTTTGATAAAATACTTCTCCTCTCGAAACAACGCATCCGCCCGATTTAATCCCATGGAGAGGAATTTTACCCGCACTTCGCCCGGTTTGGGTTCGGGCAGCGGCAATGACGCCAACCGAAGTTCATTCAAGGGGCCTGGCCGCTCAAACACGACTGCACGCATGATGTAGATCCTTGCAACGTTCTATTTTTTGGTTTAGAAGGTAAAGCACAACACCGGTTTGTCAACAGAAAAAAGGAACCAAGTGTTTGCTTGGTGGCATTCTACGATGGGCTGGTTTATGCTTCTGAGCGCTTTCCCTTCACCGAAAAACAGTTCACAAGCATTAAAAATTACAAAAATATAGGACAAAACTATGACAGGTATTCTATCCGGTATGCGGGTGGTCGAGGCCTCGGCATTCGTGGCTGCGCCGCTGGGTGGTATGACGCTCGCTCAATTGGGTGCGGATGTCATTCGCGTTGACAACATCGGTGGCGGCCTCGATTATCGGCGATGGCCAGTGAACGACCAAGACCACAGCTTTTTCTGGGCAGGCCTGAACAAATCCAAAAAGTCCGTGGCGATTAATTTCCGCGCGCCGGAAGGCGCTGAACTTGCCAAGCAGATCATTACCGCACCCGGCCCGGAGGCGGGCATGCTGTTAACCAATTTCCCCCCCAAGGGCTGGCTTTCCTATGAGTCCCTCAAGGCGCACCGGAATGATTTGATCCAGCTCACCATTCAGGGCGACCGACACGGCGGGTCTGCGGTGGATTACACAGTGAATCCAGCCATCGGTTTACCTTTCATAACCGGAGCGAGTGATCAGGGCGATCCAACCAACCACGTACTACCTGCCTGGGATCTGGTGACCGGGCAAATGGCGGCGGTAGGATTACTCGCCGCAGAACGACACAGAAACCGGACCGGCGAAGGTCAACATGTCAAACTGGCCCTGGCAGATGCCGCCATGGCAGTGATGAGTCACCTGGGATTCATCGCAGAAGCACAAATGGGCGCTGAGAGGCCACGTTATGGCAACTACCTGTTCGGTGCTTTCGGAAAAGATTTCACGACGCAGGATGGCGAGCGCGTGATGGTCATCGGATTAACCGCGCGCCAGTGGAAATCTCTCTGCGCGGCGACAGAGTCCGAAGCCGCCATGCAGGCGCTAGCTGCTAAACTCAGCCTTGACCTTTCCTGCGAAGGCAACCGATTCACCGCCCGCGAGGAGATCGGCGACGTATTCCAGCGTTGGATCGGCCAGCAACCCTATCGTGCTGTTGAAGCGCGCTTTAATGACCATGGCGTGTGTTGGAGCCGCTATCAGACCATTAAGCAGATGGTGGACGACGACCCGGAATGTTCACAAGCCAATCCCATGTTCCAGAGCATCCAGCAACCCAACATCGGCGCAATACTGGCAGCCGGTGCGCCCTGGGAGTTTTCGGCGTATGAACGCAGCCCCGTACAGCCCGCTCCGGAGCTGGGCGCACACACGGATGAGGTGCTGGCGAACGTGGTCGGCCTCAGTAGCGCGGAGATCGGCCGGCTACATGATCAAGGCATTATTGCCGGTAAAGAATGACGTTATAAACTGTAGGAAATGAGCTTTATGTCAGACATTGATCTGGAATTTCTCAAGTCGTGGGAAGGAAAGCAGGAGGTGCTGGAAGATGACATCACCCTGTTCCCCGCACGTGCTTTGGCTGCCGCCCTGGACCATGACGTGTTGCCGGAAAAAGGTGACAATCTGCCAACGTTTTGGGAGTGGCTTTATTTTTTACCCACACCCAGAGGCGCAATGACCGGCGCAGACGGGCACCCGGCCAAAGGAGGCTTTCTGCCCCCGGTTCCCCTGCCAAGACGTATGTGGGCAGCGGGTGAAGCGAAAATCCGCAAACCGTTGATCATTGGCGAGTCCGCAAAGCGAACATCCACTATCCTGTCCGTCGACCTGAAACACGGAAGCTCGGGCACTCTGGTGTTTGTGAATGTACAGCACGATATCCATCAAAATGGAGAGCTGTGCATCACGCAGGTACAAAACATCGTTTACCGCGAACAGCCCACAGAAAAAGCAGCGTTGCCGCCGGGCAAATCACCGGAAGACGATGCGCTTTGGTCTGAGGACCGAACCATTGATCCTGTGCTGCTCTTTCGGTTTTCAGCGCTGACTTACAATGGGCACCGCATTCATTACGACCGTCCGTACGCGGAAAATGAGGAACTCTACCCCGCTTTGGTGGTGCACGGCCCCCTGTTGGTCACATTGCTCTTGAATCTCAAGGCACAACAGGAACCGAACAAAACCATTAAGGAGTTTTATTTCCGGGCTGTTCGCCCCACATTTGATATCAATCCCCTCAAACTGCAGGGAAGCATTGACGGCCACACGCTGAAACTGTGGTCCACCGACCAGGATAACATGGTCTGCATGAAGCTTGATGCGGTCGTGGAATAGTCTCATAGAAAGGGTGCAATCATGATAGAACGGAAACCTTACCCCGGCTGGCGGTCGTTGCTCTTTATCCCGGTCCACATTGACAAATTCGTGGACAAAGCACACACCCGAGGGGCTGATGCGTATATCCTGGACCTGGAAGACAGCGTCCCGCTGGCGGAAAAAGCGGCGGCACGGGGAAAAGTCGTCTCCGCGGCCAAAAAGGTCAGTTGTGACGGTGCCGCCGCGCTGGTGCGCATCAATCTGGACTGGTCATTGGCCCAGGAAGACATCGCGGCCTCCGTGTGCCCGGAAGTGTCGACACTGGTCATTCCAAAGGTGGAGCACGCAGACCAGATCATCCGTATCGCCGAACTCGTGGAAAAACAGGAACGGGCATCGAATATGACCGAGGGGCACACAACCCTGATCGCGATGATCGAGTCGGTTGAGGCCCTCCCTAATCTGGACGCCATTGCGGCTTCCCACGCCCGGCTGATCGGGATGACCCTGGGATCGGAAGACTTTTCTGCATCCGCAGGTATGACCCCGTCTCCAGCAACCCTGTTCCACCCCAACCAGATGATCGTGTTTGCTTGTCGACGTGCCGGTATCGAGCCGCTCGGTTTCCCGGGATCCATTGCTGATTACAGCGATTTGGAGCGGTTTACAGAGACGCTCACTCAAGGCAGAAATATGGGGTTTGTGGGTGCGCTGTGCATTCACCCTAAACAAGCCGAGTTGCTGAACGGGGTCTACACGCCTTCGGATTCTGAAATCGAACACGCACAGGGGTTGATTGCCGCTTTTGATGCCGGGCTCACGGAAGGCAAAGGGGCTGTCGAGTACAAAGGCAAAATGATTGACCTCCCCGTGGTGGTCGCCGCCCGCAAACTGGTGCATCGGGCAGAACAACTCACCAAAAGCACAACATGACCGGGCGGGACACATGACCGGCCGCACAACACTGCCGCAGGCACGTCAATCTCGATTTCTGCGTAACCACTTCCATGTGGTCATGCACCTTGAGAATGACGGCCTTTGCGCGGAGCTTCGCTTTGACCTTCAGCACGAAGGGCCGCCCGGGCATGCCCACGGTGGCAGCATCGCCACAGTGCTGGATGAAACCATGGGCACCTTGGCCTTTGCGCTGGGCCATCAGGTACTGGCCGGGAAACTGCAGGTGAAGTACCGCAAACCCACCCCCTTGCATGAACCGTTGCAGATTCACTGCACGCTGACCGAGCGACGTAAACGGCAGATCAAGGTGATCGGTAAACTCATGCACCCCAGAGGGACCGTTTTCGCCGAAGGCGAAGGGCTCTATGTGGACATCCAGCGGCGCTTTAACAGCCTCGCCGATGAAAACCCGGCGATCTGATCTCCGTCAGAAATTTTGGTGCGCTCTCTGCTAAACTCCAGTGTAAAGCCCGATATCCATTACAGGGAAAAGCCGATGGGACAGGACATTCAAAGCAGCGAGTTTACCCCGAATGACTATGTGGAATTTGCCGGAAAAGTGCGCGAAGAGCTCGACATACTCAGGCAGATTCTCGGGAGAAAGGGGTTCGGACACGGCGAAAACAGCATCGGTGCTGAGTTGGAATTCTACATTGTGGATGACTCAGGCGCTGCACTGGGGATTAACGAAAAACTGCTCGCCGAGTTTGGTCAATCGCAACTTCAACCCGAATTGAACAAGTTCAATATTGAATACAATCTAAAGCCCCAGCCCCTGAGCGGCAAGCCATTTTCGGCTCTCGAAGCAGAAATCCTGACCGCCTGGCAACAGGTAGATCAGCTGGCGCAGCCGCATGGTGGTCGACTGATCCCCATTGGCATCCTGCCCACATTAAAGAAATCAGACTTCGGCCCGCAATCCATGACCGATATCCCCAGATATCAAGCGCTGGCCGACGGCCTCCGGCGCATGCGTGGGAAACCTTTTGAAGTCGCAATCAACGGTCGGGACCAGCTGCACATCACTGCCGATGATGTCACGCTGGAAGGTGCAAACACCTCGTTTCAGTTTCACTGGCGCGTCCCCATGAGTGAGTTTATTGATACATTCAACGCGGTACAGCTTCTGACACCCCTCACCGTTGCACTCAGTGCCAACTCGCCATTCCTGCTTCACCATGATCTGTGGGATGAAACACGTATTTCACTCTTCAAGCAATCGGTCGATGTACGTGGCGAACAATTACACTTCTGGCGAGAGCCTGCACGCGTCGATTTTGGCCAAGGCTGGTTGAGGCGTTCTCCGATGGAGCTGTTTGAACTGGCCGCATCGCTGTACCCCCCCCTACTTCCCGTGGTTGCCCAGGAAGATTACGCGGCACTGCTGTCGGGCGAGCGTCTACCCGAGCTGAAGAACCTGAAACTCCATCATGGCACCACCTGGACCTGGAATCGCGCCATCTATGATGCCACCGACAATGGCCACCTGCGCATGGAACTCCGGGCCATGCCTGCGGGGCCAACTATTCGGGACATGCTCGCTTCCGCCGCGTTTACCATTGGCTGTGCAAAAACATTGCACCGACGCATCGATTCGCTCATCGGCGGTTTGCCCTTCCGCTATGCAGAGCACAACTTTTATGCCGCTGCCAGAAAGGGTCTGGAGAGCAGTTTGATCTGGCCCGATAAACACCAGGTTGAACTCAGGGAAAAATCCATCGTTGATATCATCACGCCCCTGATTCCACTCGCTCGGGAAGGTCTCCTGGAAATGGGGGTGGCACAGGAAGAGGTGGATAACTTACTCGCTCTCATCCAGCAACGACTGGAAACCCGACAAACCGGCGCAAGCTGGCAACGAAAAATGGTGCAGAAACTGGAGCGCACAACGAGCCGAAAAGAAGCCTGCGCACAGATGTTCCAGCAATACATGGCGAATCAAAAGACCGGCCAGCCCGTTGCCGAATGGAGCCTGGACGCATGAGCAGCCAATCCAACAGCTTTTATACGCACCGCGGACTGACAAAACCCGACACAGAGCATATTCGACTCTGGGAAAATCCGCCGTCGAACGAGATTGGCAACACCGTGGAAGAGTTTCTCCAAATTCTGGGGCAACCCACCCTGTTACTGATCTCTGGCAAGGAGCACAAAGAGCTGCGCGCCATCAGCACCCTGCTTCATGGCAATGAGCCTTCCGGGTTGCAGGCAATCTACCGTTGGCTGAAGCATGGGGAAAAGCCCGCCACAGACATACTGTGCTTCATCGGCGCAGTAAAAACGGCCCTGACTTCACCGGGGTTCTATTATCGCCATCTGCCGGGACAACGGGATCTCAATCGCTGTTTTGTACCGACCTTGCCGGGAGCAGCGCCCGAACGGGATGATGCTCAGTTGGTGGCTTCGGAATTTGTGCGTTTACTCGACCATTTTCAGCCCGCCTGCCTGATCGATGTTCACAACACCTCCGGCAAGGGCCCCGCTTTTGCCGTGAGCATTACGGCGGATCATGCACACATTGAAATTGCTGCCCTTTTTACCAGTCGCATGATTGTGACCGACCTGCGCCTTGGCGCGCTGATGGAGTTAAGCTCCGCCCGTCTGCCCATTGTCACCATAGAATGCGGTGGTGCAAAGCAGGAAGCCTCTGCCGACATGGCGTCCCGCGGACTGGCGCGCTATCTCCACCGTGCCTCGGTATTCACCCCCTCCCCGGTGCTGACATCACCACTGAGCGAACAGCACTCGCAACTCGCTGCGTTTGAGACGCTGCACAATCCCATCCGAATCGAGTTGAAGCCCTCCGCATCCATTGATTACCTGAACTACAAACACCCTCAAAACAGCATTACGCTTTTACCTACCATCGAAGAGGACAACTTCGGCATCATCGGGCCGGACAAACAACTCGGTTGGGTGCAGGGGGAGCTTGATCAGCAGCTGAAAGCCGTAAACAGCCGCGGTGAGAATGTCATCAATCTAGTGCTGAGTGTGCGGGAGGGCGCACTCTACCCTGCCCGCCCCATTAAGATGTTTATGGCCACCACCAATGCATCCATCGCCAAATCTGACTGCCTGTTTTATGTCGTTGACGTCGATGGAAAAGAGCTGATCGGGTCAAATCGGTAACTTTAAACCAATTTATTGGCCGATTTGACCAATGCCGCGGCAACTGCCGCCCTTTCTTCGTGCGCCCGAAATGCCTAAACTTGGCGCACTTTTACGCTTTAGAGAGAGTCGACCATGAATGTGTCCAATCCTTACTTCCCCTCCCTGTTAGCGCCTCTAGACTTGGGATTCACCACGTTGAAAAATCGCGTATTGATGGGCTCCATGCACACCGGGCTGGAAGATCGGTTCTATCATATTGAGAAGCTGGCGGCCTATTTTGCTGAACGTGCCCGCGGCGGCGTTGGACTCATGATCACCGGCGGCTACTCGCCCAATCGCCGTGGCGAACTGCTCCCACTGGGCTCACGCATGGACAACAAAGTCACCGCACTTTTGCATCGCCGGGTAACCAGCCAGGTACATAATGAAGGTGGTAAAATCTGCCTGCAGCTGCTGCATGCGGGCCGCTATGGTTACACGCCGTACAACCTGTCTCCCTCCGGCATTAAATCCCCCATCACCCCCTTCAAGCCCGGAAAAATGAGTAAAAAGCAGATTCTGGGAACCATTGAAGACTTTGCCCGCTCAGCAGAACTGGCCCAGTATGCCGGGTATGACGGTATTGAAATCATGGGGTCCGAAGGGTACCTGATTAACCAGTTTTTGTGTGAACGCACCAATAAACGAACCGATGAATGGGGTGGCAGTGCGGAGAACCGCATGCGCTTCGCGGTAGAGACCGTGCGGAAAGCGCGCGAGGCGGTTGGCCCGAACTTCATTATTGTTTATCGAATGTCGCTGATGGATTTGGTGGACGGCGGTCAGGAGTGGGCCGACATCGCCCTGCTGGCAAAGCAGCTGGAAACTGCTGGCGCGACGATTATCAACACCGGCATCGGCTGGCATGAAGCACGCATTCCCACCATCGTCACTTCCGTTCCTCGTGGCGCTTTCTCGTTCGCCACTGGCCGGCTGAAAGAAGAGGTCTCGATTCCGGTATGTGCCAGTAACCGCATCAACACACCGGAACTGGGCGAATCCATCATTGCCAGCGGTGAAGCAGACATGGTATCCATGGCGCGCCCCTTCCTGGCAGACCCATACTTTGTCGAAAAAGCGGCCACAGGGCGCGCCGATGAGATTAATACCTGCATCGCCTGTAACCAGGCCTGTCTGGACCACACCTTTAAAGCCAAGCGCGCTACCTGTCTGGTCAACCCCCGAGCCTGCCATGAAACGGAACTCCGCTACCTGCCCACACTGAATAAAAAGCGTGTTGCCGTCATCGGCGCTGGCCCGGCCGGTATGGCTGCATCCACAGTGGCGGCAGAGCGCGGACATGACGTAACGCTCTTCGACGCCAGCCACCAGATTGGCGGACAGTTTAATGTCGCCAAGCAGATTCCCGGCAAGGAAGACTTCAACGAGACCATGCGCTATTTCGGCAAAATGATCGAGAAACGCGGCGTCTCCCTCAAGCTCGGCCAGCGTGTCACCGCCGACGAGCTGTTGAAAGGTAACTTTGATGAGATCATCGTGGCAACCGGTATCACGCCACGCACACCGTCGATCCCCGGTATTGAGAGCGACAAAGTGCTGTCTTACCTTGACGTACTTGTAGAGAAAAAACCGGTAGGGAAAAAAGTCGCGGTCATCGGGGCGGGCGGCATCGGCTTTGATGTGAGCGAGTACCTCGTGCATGCGCACAGTGAAGACGAAAAAGCGCAGTGGTACAAGGAATGGGGCGTAGACACTTCGTTAACGAACCGATCCGCACTCACCGACGCCACCGTATTACCCCCCCAACGCGAAGTTTTTCTGCTGCAACGAAAAACCTCTTCTGTGGGTGCGGGACTGGGCAAAACCAGCGGCTGGGTACACCGTGCCACCCTCAAGAACAAAGACGTTCAAATGATTGCGGGTGTCAACTATGACAAAATCGACGACAAAGGCCTGCACATATCCATCAACGGCGAAACCAGGCTGCTCGACGTCGACAACATCATCGTTTGTGCCGGGCAAACCCCCAACCGCTCATTGGCAGACGAATTGGCCAGCCTGGGCGCGAAAGAAAAAGGCATTAATGTACACGTGATCGGCGGTGCCGATGTGGCGGCAGAGCTGGATGCCAAGCGGGCGATCAATCAAGGATCACGATTGGCTGCAGAGCTGTAAGCGGAAGTGACAAAAGCCGCCTGAACTTAACAACGGATTCAGGCGGCGCACGCACCTCCACCTTTCACTCAATGTTTATCAACTGTCGCCGAAGCACCTTCCCATTTCGCGTCCTCGGAAACTCGGCCATAAAAGTTACTTTTTTGGGCAGCTTATACGCGGCCAGATGCTCCGCTGCGAAGGTCAGTATCCCGCTTTCATCCACGAGAGCCCCTTCCCTGGCGATCACACAGGCCACGACGATCACTTTATCCTTGTCGACCTCCTGTCCTACCACCGCACAATCTGCCACGGCGGGATGTGACTTCAGTACCCGCTCCACTTCGACCGGTGAAATTCGATAGCCAAAAGAATTGATCAAATCATCCTTCCGGCCCAAAAACCAGAAATACCCGTCGGCGTCCTGGCGCGCGTAATCCCCCGTCAAGAAGTAGCCATCGGACCGACTCTTCGCCGTTTCTTCCGGCAATTGCCAATATTCCAGGAATAATCCGGGATCGGTTTCCGGAATACAGATCATCCCCTCTTTTCCAATGCTCACCGGCTGAAGGTGCTCATCCAACAGTGTAATCTCGTGCCCCGGCTGCGGTTTACCCGCAGAACCGGGACGAACCGGCAGACCCACGTGATGGGAAAGGTAGTAGGAACACTCAGACATGCCCACAGCTTCATAAATTTCCCGCCCGAAGCGGTGCTTCCATTGCGCCAGCACCTCATCAGAGAGATGCTCTCCGGCACTCATACAATGGCGCAGGGTCGGCACCGTTTCCTGCCCTGCGGAGGTTTTTTGCAAAATCTGCCGGAACAGAGTCGGTACACCAATAAAAATCGTACAGCCATGTTTGGAAATCAGCGCCGGCCACACATCCGCATGCACGGAACCTTCGTAAACGACGACAGTCTTCCCCTGTGAGAGCGGGTCCATCAGCGCAGTTCCCAAAACGTAAGTCCAGTTAAACTTCCCTGAATGCAAGATGCGATCGTTATCACCCTGAAAATCAAACCAGTACTGACTGGCAGGCATGCGGCCCAACAAAGCCCGGTGAGCATGGAGCAACCCTTTCGGGTAGCCGGTCGTACCCGAGGTATACACAAGGTAAGCCGGGTCCTCTGAGGCGGTGGACTCATGGTCAGAAGCTTCCTGAACCCCGTCAACGCATGCTTTCCAATGGAATGCGGCCACCTTGGATTGGACTCCTGGCCCGACAGGCACAGCGTGTGGGCTGCTGTTCACCCACACGATGCTGCGCAATGCCGGACAACTCGATGCGATCTGATCCAACTCAGGCTGTAATTCTGCATCCAGTACAGCCAGGCAAGCGCCGGAGTCGTTGATCAAAAAGACCAATTCCTCCACGGTGAGCAACACCGAGGCGGGTACAGCCACCCGCCCTGCGTACACTGCCCCGAGAAAACCCACTGGATATGGAAGGCAGTTGGGTAACTGAATCAGTACCCGATCGCCCCGCGCAGTGACTCCTGATTGAAGGAAGGCAGCGAACCGCTTGACCTGTTGAGCGAGCTGAGCATAAGTGAGTGCCGAGACACCGGTGATTTCGTTGTCGACAATAATGGCGGGTTTATCCGCACTGGCGGGGTCATCGGCCGGCCGGATACAGGCTTCCCCGATGTTAAACTGCTCGGGGATCTGCCATTGCCAGGTGCTCACCGTGGTTACCCTCCCATCACATCCAGAATAATTTTTCCAATGTGGGTATTGGACTCCATCAACCGGTGTGCCGCGACGACTTCCGAAAGCGGAAACGTGGCAGCGATCACCGGCTTGACTGACCCTGCTGCAATCAGTGGCCACACCTTGGCTTCCAGCTGACGAGCGATCGCACTTTTCGCTTCATCGGACTGGGGCCGTAACGTGGACCCGGTCAACGTTAATCGCTTGAGCATCACGTGCATAAAGTTGATTTCTGCGACACTGCCCTGCAGGTACGCAATATTTACAATACGCCCGTCCACCGCAGCCACTTTGATATTGCGCTGGATATAATCTCCTCCCACCATGTCGAGGATGACATTAATGCCAGCCTTTCCGACAACTTCTTTCAGTACTTCAGCAAAGTCTTCCTGCCGATAGTTGATCGCTCGCGTAGCGCCCAGCGATTCACATTTTCGACATTTTTCCTCCGTTCCCGCCGTGGTGTAAACCGTCGCCCCCAATGCAGCGGCCAGCTGGATAGCCGTCACCCCAATGCCACTGCTGCCGCCATGCACGAGAAATCGCTCGCCCGCCTGCAATCCGCCCCGATCAAACACATTGCTCCAAACCGTAAAGCAGGTTTCAGGAAGAGAGGCCGCCTCTACCATGCTCAATCCGTCAGGAATAGGCAGACATTGCGTTTCCGGCACGGCCACCTGCTCAGCGTAACCGCCACCGTTGGTCAGCGCACAAACGCGATCACCCACTTTCCAACGCTTTGCCTCAGGGCCTGTCGCGATCACTTCCCCGGCGACTTCCAAGCCAAGAATGGGGGATGCCCCCGGCGGCGGTGGATATAAACCCTGTCGCTGAACCACATCCGGTCGGTTCACGCCGGCGGCCTGTACTTGAATGAGCACTTCATTTCTTGTGCAGATTGGGGCGTCACCTTCCGCCAATACCATCACATCTGCTTCACCCGTGCCGTTCATTGCGATATGCTTCATCGCCTGCTCCCCATGCCTGTTCAAATTCTGTCTGTGGAAGCGAATGGTATACCGACACAAAGGATGAAAACAAACCTCAATGACCAGAGAAGAGCTCACCCACCTGCTACAAACCGAGATTCCCCTGTGTGGATTCATGAATCTCTCAGTTAATTCTGTTTCGCGGGAAAAAATAGAAACCAGCGCACCGATCGCACCCAACCGGAACATGCATCAAACCGGTTTCGCCGGCAGCCTTTATGCGCTGGCCGTTGCCACGGGATGGGCATTGGTACATTTTCGTATGACGGAAGAATCGCTGGACGCACTGCTGGTGGTAAAAAAAGCAACGATTACCTACAAACGCCCGGTACAGAGTGATATTACGCTGGCAGCGTGTTTACCCCCTGAAGACGCAGAAGCTTCCCTGGCGGAACGCCTCCAGGCAGCAGGCAAACTGATTATTCCGTTAAAGATTGATTTTCTCTCAGAGGGCAAAAGATGTGGGTACCTAGAGGCAGACTATACCATCGTCCGCACCCCAGCCACCCAGCACGCATGACGTACCGGGCAGAATGGTGAAGGTTCAGTTCGCGCGAGGAATCCCGTATCCGCCGCCGCCAACGAGCTCATACAAATCCAGATCCTCTTCAATTTTGGCTTCACTTAATCGTACTTTATCGATCACCGTTTCCAGTTGCTCGGTGATAAAGCGGAAAAAGTCCCGCGAAGAGACGATGCCGATGGGTTTACCGTCATCCCCCACGACAGGCAGATGCCGAAATCCACGCTCATTCAAAATCACCGCACAATCGCGAATGTGGGCGTTGGATTTGACCGTGACCGGATTCGTTGTGGCCACATCGATGACTTGCGTATCCCGCGGGTCCTTGCCTTCCGCGACAACGCGATTCAAAAGATCACGCTCGGTAAACACCCCCTTGAGCGCGTCATTCTCAACGACCAGCACGGCCCCCACCTTTAGATCTCGCATTTGAACCGCAACCTCTGCAACAGAGGTCCCGGGGGCACACACCTTCACATCGGTCTTCATCACACTTTTAATAATGGCCATGAGTGAATCCTTTTCTTGTATTTATGACATTCAACAACCGTTACGTAACCTTTATCGTAACTCTGACCAAAGTGTAGCCCACACAGCCGGCTTCAACCTCTGCGATAGATCAAATAATTGCCGGATAGTTGTGGAATCAACCACTCTGTCATCTTCTCTTCATATCTCTGCCATACCCTTCAATTTGTTTGGAAATCCCGGTTTTTTTGGATTGTCCGTTTCTGTTCCCTCGGTTTTAGCATAAAATAACGCGAAACCATAAAAAGGATTATACCCACGGTTATGCGTAGAGTAGTTGTGACAGGTATCGGTATCGTTTCCTGCCTGGGAAATAACAAAGACCAGGTCTTGGCAAGCCTGCAAGCCGGACAGTCCGGTATTCGCTTCAATCCGGTGTATGCAGAGCGAGGCTTCCGGAGCCAGATCTCCGGTCAGATCGACATCGACTTTGAAGCCCTCATAGATCGCAAAGCCCGTCGTTTCATGGGCGATTCTGCGGCGTACGCCTATGTTTCCATGCAGGAAGCCATACAGGACGCCGGGCTCTCTCCTGAGCACATTTCTAATGACCGCACGGGCATCATCGCCGGCTCAGGTGGCGCGTCCTCTGAAAATCTCATCCAGGCAGCAGATACGCTTCGGGAGAAAGGCGTCAAACGCATCGGCGCGTTTATGGTGCCCCGCATCATGGGGAGCACTGTATCCGCCTGCCTTGCTACCGCATTCAAGATTCGCGGCCTGAATTACTCCATCTCCTCTGCCTGCGCCACCAGTTCACACTGTATTGGCCATGCCATGGAACAGATCCAATCCGGCAAACAGGATGTGATATTTGCTGGCGGCGGCGAAGAAGAAAGCTGGACACAAACCATGCTCTTCGACGCCATGGGCGCGTTATCCACCAAGTACAATGATCAACCTGAAACCGCCTCCCGGCCGTTTGATACCGACCGCGATGGTTTTGTCATTTCCGGTGGTGGCGGCATGGTCGTTCTGGAATCGCTGGAACACGCCCAGCAGCGCGGTGCCACCATCTATGCCGAGTTAGTTGGCTACGGCGCGACGTCCGATGGTTTCGACATGGTTGCGCCGTCAGGTGAAGGCGCACAGCGTTGCATGCAGCAGGCTTTGGCAACCACCACAGGCCCCATCGATTATATCAATGCCCACGGCACCAGCACCCCCGTCGGAGACATTGCCGAACTGAAGGCCATCGATTCGGTCTTTGCTGATGCGGTTCCTGCCATCTCCTCGACCAAATCCCTCTCCGGTCACTCACTGGGTGCGGCGGGCGTTCATGAAGCGATTTACAGCCTGTTGATGTTGAAAAACAATTTTATCGCAGGCACAGCGAACCTGAATGCACTCGACCCTGAAGCGGGCGCACTGCCTGTAATCGGCCCTGACAACTCCTCCGCGGAGCTCACGCAGGTGATGTCCAACAGCTTTGGCTTCGGTGGGACCAATGCTTCGCTGATCTTTCGAAAAATGGACGGTTAATCCGTCCCCTTGGCATTTCCCCTCTCCAAAACTACCCATTCAGAGCTAGACTGCCTTCTCACCGAGTTTTGATACAAATCAAACCTTTCTTTTTACTTGAGAGTAGACTCTAAATTTAGGAGTTCCGCTGCTATGCAGCGAACATTGGACCCAAGCTTAACCCCACGACGCTGAAGGGAATAAGAACGGGAATGAATGCGGCCCCAGTCAGGAAGCACGGTATTTACTATTTGTCTCCGGGTGGCGCAGGAAAAATAACGCCCAGGCTACCTATGACCTCTCCGGTTACAACAAGTGAATGGATTTACTGCTTAAACTCGTTTCGCTTCTATGATCATACGGGAGACACACGATTCTCGCCGGATCGGAGCTTTACGTCCAAATCCTACATCGACGCAATTCAGAACTGCATAAAAATCCAGTCAGATACCGCCATCAGTGTGTCTGTTCCCTTGCAACACACACTCTGCGATTACTATGGGGAGCGGGGGGTTGTTCAACCCATTCGCAATTACCTTGACCACTTGATTCAGGAGATGACCCTGCTTTCAAGGTTTGTCCCCAAACGCTGCACCGTCAGTTACCTGCATTGGAACAACAACGTTCACCAGTTGCTCGACGAGCCGGAAATGACTGAGCTGATGTTTCAGCTCAACAAACGGTTCTCGCTGTTACCTCAGGGCAAGGGGCGATACGTCATCGAACTCGATTCCGCGAAAATGTACGAAGGCTCTGCCGCATTGCTGACCGGACTCGGGTTCAATCATGCCTGTCTGGCGACACCCTACATTCAAAGCGACCTCACGGTGCGGACTCTGATCCAACAGGTACAAATGTTACGCGCCTATGGATTTGAAACCGTGAGCACCACTGTACCCTCGCAAGCCTTGGGCGATCCAGAGGACATGACCTATCAGTTGCAGAGCTTGATCGCGGCAGGCCCAGACACGATCTGTGTACCCAGTGGTCCCGGCCATCGCTGTGAATTGCACATCAACCAACCGGGTCTGCATGCACACCCCGGAGATGCAGTGACGCTGCTCGAACAGCATGGGTACACGCATTCCGGGTGTTGTAAATTTTCCCGTGCAGAGCAAATGCACAACTGGCACATTCACGACCTGTTGGCCCTGGGGCTATCAGCAACCAGCCTGATCGACAACATTCTCATCCACAACCTGGATCAATTGGACCAATACCTTCAAAGTGTCGATGAAGGACAATTGCCGTTCAACTATGGCGGCTATTTGCGCGCCTGACGAGGCAGCACTAGTGTGCGTGATCTCTGACGCTCATCAACAGAGACACAAGTACATAAAAAGACGAATGCGAATTCCGCCACATTTCCTGCCGCTCTTTCATCAAATCCAGATTGACTTCTATTACTAAATGGTTATCCTTGACTACTATAAACTTTTTGATGTACATCAAATTCACGCAGAACATTTGGTAAGCAACTCATGGCTTCAAATCCAGCAACAATTGCTAGCTCAGGTAAACATGCACTCGGCTCCTCCTGCCAACTTTGCAGTCTGGGTCATCTGTGCTTACCCTTGGCAGTATCACAAAATGATATGGAAAGCCTGGAAGATGTGATCAAGCAGGGCCGGGTCATCGATCGCGGAGACCATATTTTTCATGAACACAGCCACTTCAAGTCCTGCTTTGCTGTGCGCAGCGGGTCGGTAAAAACCTACACTATCAGCGAAGATGGTGAAGAACAGGTCACCGGCTTTTATCTGCCGGGTGAAATTATCGGCATGGACAGCATGACCACAGACGCCTACTCATGCTCAGCCAAAGCCCTCGAAAAGTCCTCAGTCTGCGAAATACCGTTTGAACAATTTGAACAACTGGCCACCAAAATCCCCTCCCTACAGCATCACTTCTTTCAATTGATGAGTAAAGAGATTCAGGAAAGCCGCAAGCTCTCCATGCTGTTAAGTAAGAACACTGCCGAAGAACGCATCGCCTCACTCCTCATCAGTCTGTCAGAACGCTTTAAACGAAGACGCCTTTCGCCCACCCAATTCCGTTTGCCCATGCCAAGAAATGATATCGGCAACTATCTGGGATTAGCCGTAGAAACCGTCAGCCGGGTGTTTACCCGTTTTCAGAAAACGAATCTGATCTCCGTGCAAGGCAGAGAGCTGACAATCAATGACCTCGAAGGCCTGAAAGCGCTTGTGAAAAGCCACACATCCTGCAAACTTAACGAAGACGAGTAGGGCTGGAAAAGGATTAACCGGGGTGAGCAATAAGACGTCGCTCTACTCGTGAGGTAATTCCTGTCATGAGCTCATAGGAAATGGTGCCACACAGGTTGGCCACCTGATCAATGGACACATGCTCTCCCCACAACTCCACTTCATCCCCGACGGTCGCCGTCGACTCTGTCAGGTTAATGGTGATCATATCCATAGAGACGCGCCCAATTAAGGGAACCGTGGTGCCCGCCACCCACACAGGCGTTCCACTGGGCGCATGTCGCGGGTAACCATCTGCATACCCCACGGCCACCACCCCTACCCGCGTGTGTTGATGCGCTTCCCAGTCAAAACCATAGCCTACCCGCTCTCCCGGTTGTATTGTGCGCTCCGCAATGATTTGGGCCTTTAAACGCATCACCGGGGCCAATGCAAGCTCTGCGCCCGTGTAGCCATCGCGGCAGGAACCGCCATACAACAGGATGCCGGGGCGAGATAGATCCGACCGGATCTGTGGAAAGTTCATGAGTGTGGCCGAATTCGATACACTGATGGTGGAGATTTCCGGGTGAGCATGCACGAGCTCCGAAAACAGCGCAAACTGGTCGTTCGTTGCCGGATTATCCGGCTCATCTGCACAGGCCATGTGCGTCATGGCACCAAGAATACGTATCCCCGGAATATCTTGCACTTTCTGGTAGGTGCAGGAGAATTCATCGGCAGGGAAACCCAGACGATGCATCCCGGTATCTACCTTGATCCATACGTCCAGCGCTCCACTCGGGTCCGTCAATTGCTGGAATTGAGTGACGAATGCCACCTGATAGGGCGAGTGCAGCACTACCTGTATATTGTTGCGTACACACCAGGCTAACTCTTCCTGTGAGAAACACCCCTCAAGCAGCACAATGGTGTTGCAACACCCCATGCTCCGCACCTGAACCGCTTCTTCTACACTGGTTAGCGCTACCAGATCATCGGGCGAAAGCCTGTTGAGCAATCCATCCCAACCATGCCCGTAGGCGTTGGCTTTCAATACCGCCATCAGCGGATTGCCACCAGCCAGTTCGCGAGCTTTATCCAGGTTACTTTTAAATGCAGTTACACTAATTTCGGCAAATACCGGTCGAGCCATCAGAAGTCCGTATCGTAGTCAATATGCGTCAGATCATCAAAGCGGGTGTATTGCCCCTGAAAGGCCAGCTTGATTCTACCGGTTGGCCCGTTACGCTGCTTCCCGATAATAATCTCCGCCAATCCTTTGTCTTCGCTGTTCTCGTTATAGTATTCATCTCGATAGATAAACATGATCACATCCGCGTCCTGCTCAATCGCGCCGGATTCTCGCAGGTCAGAGTTTACAGGACGCTTGTCAGTACGTTGCTCCAAGCTCCGGTTCAACTGTGACAACGCAACCACGGGGCATTCCAGCTCTTTCGCCAGTGCTTTCAAGGAGCGGGAAATTTCGGAAATCTCCGAGGTTCGCCCTTCAGTGTTTCCGGGCACACGCATCAACTGAAGGTAATCGATCAATATCAATCCGAGTTCACCGTTGTTTTCCCGGGCAACGCGTCGCGCTCGCGAGCGCACCTCAGTCGGGCTCAATGCAGCGGTATCATCAATATAGAGCGGCTGATCCATCAGCATACTGACCGCAGAAGTCAGCCGTGGCCAATCCTCTTCTTCCAGATTTCCACTTCGAACACGAGTCTGATCAATCCGCCCAATGGACGACAACATACGCATCAAAATCGCATCCGCGGGCATTTCCATACTGAACACCAACACCGGTTTTTTACCGGACAACAGCGCGTTTTCTGCCAGGTTCATTGAAAAAGCGGTTTTACCCATGGAGGGTCGGGCCGCCACAATCACCAAATCTGATTTTTGCAGCCCCGACGTGCGGTCATCCAGATCACGAAAACCGGTGGTAATACCGGTCATTTTCGCATCTGTTTTGCTTAGCTCATCAATTCGGTCAACGGTTTTCTTCAATACGGTATTGACGTATTGCGGACCCCCTATTTTTGTGCGCGACTCTGAAATGGCAAACACTTTTCGTTCAGCATCATCGACAAGTTCAGTACTGGAGCGCCCCTGAGGATTGAATGAGCTATCCGCTATTTCCCCCGCCACATGGATGAGGCTGCGAAATACTGCCCGTTCGCGCACAATTTCAGCATACGAACGAATGTTGGAAGCGCTGGGGGTCCGGTTCGCCAGTTCACCCAAATAAGCAAACCCACCCGCCTCATCAAGTTGACCGAGCCGATCAAGCTCTTCTGAGATGGTCACCACATCCAGCGGTTTGTTTTCCCCCGCCAGCCGGGCGATAGCATGAAAAACCAAACGGTGATCCGCACGATAAAAGTCGGTCTCTGTGACCAGGTCAGACACCACTTCCCACTTGGAATCGTCCAGCATCAATCCACCCAGGATGGACTGCTCGGCTTCAATGGAGTGCGGTGGAATTTTCACGCGTGCGGAATCAGAAGCGAACTTCCCCTGCCCCCCTGCCTCAGAGCGCTTTGGGGATTCCTGTTCCGACATGAGGGAAGAAATATCAGTGTTCATAGGCAAGGGTAATCATTCCGATAAAAGCATGATCGCAGGGGGCAATCAGCCGGTTCCGCGTGAGAGACATCCGCGTATTATCGCACGCTGAAACCAAATTTCTACCACAAAAAAGGCCCGAATTAATCGAGCCTTTTTTATTCCAGCACGGGACAGCGCCCTGCACCGGTTTACACGGACTGTTGCGTAACGAAAACCTTATTCAGCAACAACCGTCACTTTCACTGTTGCGTCAACATCTGTCAACAGGTGCAGTGCCACTTCGAATTCGCCAGTGTTGCGAATCGGCCCTTCAGGCAGGCGCACTTCACTCTTCTCGACGTCGATGCCAGCTGCAGTCAATGCGTCCGCAATATCACGTACGCCAATGGAACCGAACAGCTTGCCTTCGTCACCCGCTTTGGAAACGATGGTGACTTCTTTGTCCTGCAACTGAGCAGCGCGAGTTTGTGCTGAAGCCAATCTTTCTGCAGCCGCTTTTTCAAGCTCTGCGCGTCGTGCTTCAAACTGTTCTACGTTTGCTTTCGTTGCGGGAACCGCTTTACCGTAAGGAATCAGGTAGTTACGACCAAAGCCTGCTTTTACCGCAACCTTGTCACCCAACGCGCCCAGCTTACCAACTTTCTCGAGCAGAATTACTTCCATCTCGTTATCCTCATCTCTTTCGTATATTTAGTTCTCGAGTGGCTTGATGCGACTTCTGAAATCCATCCAGGCATCTGCCACGGCGAGAAAAACCAGTAAAAACAGCAGACTGGGCCCTAAAAGGAAGCTCACCACGTAAAAGGTGATTAACCAGCCTTTGCTTAAATTTCTTTTCGCTACACTTCCATGAACGAGAGCCAAACCAGCAACACTGAAAGGCACCATGGCGATCAGTGTGGCTTCAATGGCCATCAGATCCAGATAAGAGAACACCATCATCATCAACAGTAACAGTACGCAACTCTGGCGTGACAGTCTGAGCTGATGAAACTCCTGTCTAAATCCTCCCGGATTGAACAACCTGGCCTGCCAGCTTCTGCCCAGCATCAGCGATAACAGCGAGAACATGAACAGGGAAACACACAAACTCCCCACCATGATACCCTGCACAACGTGCTCCGGGCTTTCTCCCAGCTGCGCATAGTATGTGGGCTGCAGTTGCTTTATCACATCTATGCCAATCGCCACCAGCTGCTGTATCAAATCACCACCCAACAGCGGCAACAGATACGCCAGAACCAGTACACCTGCTGTACCCAGAATCAGCGTTCTGTCCCAGGACACTGTGGACCTGAGCACCAACGCCATCCCCCAAGCCAGCACCAACACCAGAAACGGCGTCGGTTCTTTCGCGTTGATCATCCAGAGAAAGGGGGCAATTGCCGCGAACAGCAGAATGACCAACCCTTCGCTCAACCCTTTCCTCATGGTTGTCAGACTGACCACCGCTCCGCTTATCCAAAACATCAATGGAATAAATGATGCGATGACGCTGACGAGAATCGCTTGTGCCCGGCCCTTCATTACGAACTCTGCCAAAGCACCCATAACAATCCTCTAAACCTCTTACTTCCCGTTCACGTCGGGTGCCTCATGCACCCAATTTCCGATTAACCTTCGTGGTTGTCGGTGTAAGGCAACAGAGCAGCAAAACGTGCGCGTTTGATCGCAGTTGCCAACTGTCGCTGGTAACGGGCTTTTGTACCAGTAATTCGGCTGGGTACAATTTTGCCCGTTTCTGTAATGTAGCTTTTCAGTGTATCCAAATCTTTGTAGTCGATTTCTGAGACGCCTTCTGCAGTGAAGCGACAAAACTTACGACGACGGAAATATCTAGCCATGTTGTTCTCCAATAAAACTTGTAATCTGTGTTAGCTCAGGGCTTGGGAGTGTTTTACTCTTCATCACCATCATCAGAATCATCTGCATCCAAATCAGGATCGTTTGCATCAGATGTATCCCGGTCATCATCGCTAACACGAGGTGCACGCTCTTTGTTCTCAGGGTTTTTCATCGGAGAAGCTTCAGTGATCGCTTCTTTACGACGAATCACCAGCTCTCTCAACACGGCATCGTTAAAACGAAAGTTGTGGTACAGCTCATCCAGAGTTTCGTTGTCACACTCAATGTTCATCAGCACGTAGTGTGCCTTATGAATCTTGTTGATTGGGTAGGCCATGTGGCGACGACCCCAATCCTCAAGACGGTGAATCGCACCACCATTGCCTGTGACAGACGAGGTGTAACGCTCAACCATTGAGTTGACCTGCTCACTTTGGTCAGGGTGAATCAAAAGTAGAATTTCATAATGTCGCATAAATGCTCCTTACGGGTTACCAGCCTTTTCCACCGACGTTCGTGAGAACCTCGTAGAAAAAGCAAGGAGAAAGCCTGAAAATCCAGGCCAGTAATTTTCGAAGGGCGAATTCTATAGGGAATAACGCGGGCATTCAAGATATTTCTGGCATGGAAGGGCAACGCGCGACAGTGTTTCCACAGGGTAGCGGCAATTCACAGCGAGGCTTCGAGCTGAGCATTGGTCGAGGAGTAGTGAACCACCCGATTTCTTCCCCCCTCCTTGGCCTGATACAACGCCTGATCTGCCCGGTTTATGAGATTCTCAGGGGTATCGCCCGGTTGAGCCTGCGCCATGCCGAAACTGGCTGTCACCTGCCCCACTTCAGGGAAGGTACTGCCCGCCACTTCGCGGCGAATCGCCTCGGCTTTTTGTTGGCCGCCTCCACTGTCAGTGTCTGGCCAGACGAGAATAAACTCCTCCCCTCCCCAACGCCCGATAAAATCATGCTCTTTTGCGCTGGTTCGAAGTATGTCCGCAAACTGTTTCAGTACTTTATCGCCGGTATTATGACCAAAGCGATCATTAATGCGTTTGAAGTGATCGATGTCCACCACCACAATTTGCAGTGGCGCTTGCGTGGTCAGCGCAATGTCGAGCGTGCCGGGCAGAAATTGATCCGTTCGGGTGCGATTGTTCAGCCCGGTGAGTTTGTCTGTAATCGACACCACCTGCAGCTGCTTATAATCTGCTTCGAGCTTATCGGACAGCCTGTTAAACCAATAGATCAGCTCGCTCAGTTCATCGCGCCCGGTACGCTTGATACGCTGACTGAAGTTGACCTCCCCTTGAGCCAATGCCTTGGTTCGAGAGATCAGCTGAAAAATATTCTTCCGAGTCGACAACGAAATCCCGAATGTGGCCAGTAACAGGATCAGCATGGACGCCCCGGAAATGATGCCACCCCAGAAGAGCAGCTCATTCAACCCTTGATAGCTGGTGTCCAAGGATTTTTTGAATCGTGACTGTACGCTTTGCTCCATGGATCGAAACGACTGACTGGTGCTGACCTGAAACTTCGCCGTTCGCTCCACCGCCGCGTCATCCGGGTCCCACTGACTCACATCACCACTATTGAATATGTCATTAGCCACCGCATTAGCGTTTTCATAATACTGCAAAAAGGCTGTCTTGCTCTGCGCGAGCACATCTTTATTCACAATGTGAGGATAGGCTTCCAGTAGCGTCAGCCGACTTTCAATTTCCTGCTGAACCTGCAATGTGTCTGCAATCCAGCGTCGTTCACCTGCCACCACCGCATCTTTGAGTGCGTTAGTTAGCTCATCAAAATCCCGAATATTGTCTTTCACATGCACCAACACCGGCATGTAGTCATCACGCAAGTCTTCGATATCTGTGGAAATGCGCTTTTGCTCAAGAAAACTGTACACAATAAAGCCACTGAATATAAACAAGCTCAGCACCGGCACAAAGATCATTTTCTGGAAAATAGTCATAGGCTAATTAATTGATTTTTCACCCTTCATTGTAAGCAGTGTAGTCTATACTACGTTTTAGGAAATTGTGTATCATGTGAGACAACAACAGGGACAAACCGCTGAACACTCTCAACCATCGGCTGCTATCAACACTATCTTTGCTCGCAATGTTGCTTCTGTGCCATGGTGCACTGGCGGCAGACTGGCAGGACCAGTTGCGGGTGAATGGATTCTTTACGCTGGATATGACGGTGTCGGATGCGGATCTGCATTTAATCGGCAACAGCGGCCAATCCCTGTTAGTGGAAAAAGGGCATCCCAGCGCACGCAACTCTCTGGTTGGCGGGCAGCTTGAGTTTGAGTTCACATCCAACCTGAGTCTGCTCACCCAAGGTAAAGCCTATCTGGATCGCGAAGATCAGGTGCGTTCCGATGTGGATTGGGCCTACCTGAGCTATTTCGCCCCCGACGACTACACCGTTCGGTTTGGCAAGTTTCTTATTCCGTTTATGCAAAGCATAGAGATGCGCAGTGTCGGCATGTCGCGTTTGTGGGCACGACCGCTGACTCCGTTCACCGGTGCGGGTGGTTATACACACTATCTGGGCGCAGAGGTGCTGAAAAGCACATTGACGGAAAACGGGCACTGGCAATTCCAGATTGGGGGGGGCAAGTCTGAGCATGACAATCCCGAAGTGGACGGCCGCTATATGGCCGCAGCGTCTGTAAAATACACCGGCGATGCCTTCTGGTTGAGAGGCGCATTTGCGTACGCAAACTACGATGTTCTGACGAAGCGTGGCACGCTGATAGAAAGCGGCAGCGATGCAATCATGGCCAGCGTGGAAGCGGAGTACGATTTTGGCCCGGTGTTGGCCAATGCCGGATTCAGTACGACGGAAACCGAAATTATTCCCGACGACACGCTGGCCTATGCCTCGCTCGCTTTTCCGCTGGGCCCCATCACCCCCTATGCGCTCAGTTCCTGGCGCAAACAGCAGTTTGAATCATTTGCGCTTCCCGGCAGACCCGCTCCAGGTGGACCCGGTGGACCCGGTGGCCCTGGTGGGCCCGGCGCTTCACCACCACCTCCAGCGCCGCCTGTTGGTAAATTTGAGACCTATACCTACGCACTGGGGCTGCGTTGGCAGGTGGATGAACACTACGCCTTCAAATGGCAAATCGAGAAGGTCGAACCCCGGTCGACAATAAGCAATACGCCAGACGGTCTCGGCATCCCGGATGACGGGACCGCGATGTCAGTGACTCTGGAGGGCGCATTCTGATGAAACGCCTTCTGTTGATGCTTCTGTTGTGTGTTGCCCCGGTGAGCCAGGCGGAAATTGCCGTTGTCGTGTCCAAGAGTTTTGAGATGACGGCCCTTACCGACAAAGAGGTGGCCAACATCTTTCTGTCGCGCACCAAGCGGTTCCCCAATGGCCTCAAAGCGCAGCCGGTCGAGCTGAAGTCTGCCGATTTACGGGTACCGTTTTACGAGACGATCGCCGGCAAGACACCCACTCAGCTGAGTGCCTATTGGACCACGCTGATTTTCACCGGAAAAGGTCGCCCACCCGCCAAGTACGAAAGCATGGATGAGCTGATACTGGATGTGGAGAATTCCCCTGGAAAGATTGCCTATCTGCCCATCAGTCTGGTTACTGAAGGCATGAAGGTGGTCTACACCCTCAAGCCTTGAATGTAGACGTTTGACCTCAGTGCAGGCGCGCCAGATAGCGCTGTCGATAAGCCTCATAGAGTAAAACACCCGTCGCGACGGACACATTGAGGCTTTCCACCTCACCTTGCATGGGTATTTTCACCAGCTGGTCGCAGTTTTCGCGCGTCAGACGTCGCATACCTTTGCCTTCACTGCCCATGACCAAAGCCAACGGCCCGGTAAAATCCGCCATCGCCATGGCCTGTTCCGTTTCGCCAGCGGCCCCCACGACCCAAATACCGCACTGTTTCAGCCATTTCAGGGTGCGCGCCAGATTGGTCACCGAGATCATTGGCGTAAAGTCCGCCGCGCCACAGGCAACTTTACGCACGGTTGCATTCAAACCTGCCGACTTGTCTTTCGGATAAATGACCGCATGCGCCCCGGCTGCATTCGCCGTACGCACACAGGCACCCAGATTATGGGGGTCGGTCACGCCGTCCAGAACCAGAAAAAACGGGGGCGCTTTCTTTGCTGCCAGTGATTTTACCAGCTGCTCCAAATCCGCTTCATCCAGTTCACGCGCCGGCGCTACTTCTGCGATCACCCCCTGATGATTTCCTTTTACGCGCTGCTCAATCTCATGCTTTGCCATGGTGACCACCGACAGGCCGTACCCCCGGGCACGAGACTCCAGTGCCTTGATCTTCTGGTCATTGCGCCCTTTTTGTATACAAATCTGTTGCACGGCGTCTCTGCGCTTTTCGATAACCGCGTCGACAGCATGAATTCCAAAAACCCACTCATTTGCCACTTATTTCTTACCTTTCAATTTTGATTTTTTGCTCTTTTTAGCGCTCTTTCCAGACTTTTTGTCTTTCTTTTTGGGACGGTCTGCCCGAGAAAAGGATTCGCTGTCTTTCGCCGCTCCCGCGGACTTTTTCTTTCCTTTTCCCTTTCCTTTTTCCTCACTTCCCCGCGAATAGTCCGCCAACTTTTGCTTAAGCTTGGCTACGGTCTGCTTGCGCGATGAACGCTGGGATTCATCAGACTGTCGCGCTCCTTTGTTTCTTGGTCGCCGCGCCGACTCATGCGATGCCAATTCAAAGTCGATCCGCCGCTCTTCGAGATCTACCCTCACCACCTGAACGCTGACTGCATCCCCTAACCGGAACGAACGACCGGTCCGCTCGCCCACCAGACGATGATGAACGGGATCAAAATGATAGTAATCACCGCTCAGCGATGAGACGTGGACCAGTCCTTCGACATACAGATCCTTCAGTTCGACGAACACACCAAACGACGTCACTGCGGCAATCACGCCGGGATACATCTCCCCTACATGATCCTGCAGATACTCGCATTTCAGCCAGTTGGACACGTCCCGTGTGGCATCATCCGCCCTCCGCTCGGTCATCGAGCAGTGTTCGCCGAGTTGAATCATGAACGCCATGTCTTCGACAGTTCGATATTCCCTAGATTTCTCGGCATCCGGTTTACTCTTCTGTGGTCGCGCCACATCATTGGTTTCCTGATCCCCATAAATCACTGATTTAATCAGCCGATGGGTGCTCAGATCAGGGTACCGCCGTATCGGCGAGGTAAAGTGGGTGTACGCCGGGTACCCCAAGCCAAAGTGGCCCTTCTTTTCGACACCGTAATACGCCTGACTGAGCGATCGAAGCAGCACGGTTTGAATCACACTGAAATCCGGACGCTCTTTGATTCGGGCAATCAAGCTCTGGTAGTCTGCCGGTTTGGGCTCGTCGCCGCCCGGCAACTCAAGGCCCAGCTCACTCAGGAAAGAACGCAGATTTTCCAGCTTCTCTTCACCTGGCCCCTCATGAATTCGCAACAGACCATTGAGATTGTGCTTGTTGATAAAACGGGCCGTGGCAACGTTCGCGCAGAGCATGCACTCTTCAATCAATTTATGCGCATCATTGCGAACCACGGGAACAATCTGTTCAATCTTCCGATCTTCACCAAATTCGATGAGCGTTTCAACCGTTTCAAAATCGATAGCGCCACGGGCTTTTCTCGCCAGGGTTAGCGCATGATACAACTCATAGAGGCAATCGAGGTTTTTCAATACCGGCTGATAGGCCTCCCGTAGCGTTTTACCTTCCGTGCTGAAAGGGTCCTGCAGCATGACGCCGACCTTGTTGTAGGTGAGACGGGCCTGAGAGTGCATCACGGCTTCGTAAAACGTGTAGCCACTGAGCGCACCCTGGGCACTGATCGTCATCTCACACACCATACAGAGCCGATCAACCTGGGGATTCAGTGAACAGAGGCCGTTGGAAAGCACTTCCGGCAACATGGGGACCACAAAGCCGGGGAAATACACCGACGTACCCCGCTTTCGTGCCTCCGTATCCAGCTCGGTATTGCGACGCACGTAGTGCGATACATCGGCAATCGCCACATACAATCGCCAACCACCGCTCTTTTTACGTTCGCAATAGACCGCATCATCAAAATCCTTGGCATCTTCACCGTCGATAGTCACCAATGGCAGGTGACGCAGATCGACCCGGTTGGCTTTGTCTGCGTCATGCACATTCACCGTGAGCCCGGCAATTTCTGCGAGCAGATCATCATGCCAGAGATGCGGGATATCATGGGAACGAATAGCAACGTCAATTTCCATACCAGGCGCGAGATGATCACCCAATACTTCCATGACTTGTCCGACAGGCTTGGTGCGCACAGTTGGTTGACAGGTAATCTCTACCACCACATATTGCCCATGAAACGCACCGCCGTAACCGTCCTGATGAATCAACACGTCCTGCCCGGCCTTTTTGCCTTCAGGCACCACGTAGGCAATGCCGCCCTCAGAATAAAACCGACCCACCACCTGTTGCGTATTGCGTTCCAATACTTCCACCACAGCGGCAATACGACGCCCTTTGTGATCCACATCGTCCACACGCACCAGAACGGTATCGTCGTGGAACACAGCACGCATTTGTCGGGCAGACAGAAAGAGATCATCGGAGCCATCCTCGGGGTGCACAAACCCGAAGCCATCCCGGTGCCCAAGCACGCGACCTTTGATCAAGTGAATGCTGTTTACGGGAATGTATGCGCCTTTACGGTCACAAATGAGCTGACCATCCCGCGTCATGGCAATAAGGCGCCGACGCAGGGCTTCAATGCTATCTTCGTCTTCATACTCGAAAGCACGGCACATGCGATGATGGGTCGCCGGCGATTTTCGCTGACTGAGCCAATCCAAAATGAACTCACGACTATGAATCGGATTATCGTAGTTTTTAGACTCACGCTGATAATGCGGGTCTTCAGTGGGAGGGAGATTGTCTTTTTTTTGAGCCATTCCATTTCCAGGCAGGTTATCTTTCATACGTTGCGGCATTATAGTCGGAAAAATCAGTGGATTTGAAAGTTTTTTCTCACAGAGTGATTGACAACGTTTACGTTTCTCGGTAAATTTCGCGCCCACAACAGAGAGAACTTCTCTGATTGCCCAGGTGGTGAAATTGGTAGACACGCTAGCTTCAGGTGCTAGTGCTCGCAAGGGCGTGGCGGTTCGAGTCCGCCCCTGGGCACCAACGATTTAGGGGAAACCCAACACAAAACCCGCGATTATCGCGGGTTTTGTCGTTTTAGGCCACATAGAAAATGCTCGGTGCTGCAGGCGCTAGGGGGTGATTCGGTCTCGCCAATACCCTGGTTTTCTTGACTGGTGAGCAATAGCAATAATGATAGATTTCTGAGGTCGTTCTAAAACGACGATATCGAAGGGGAATCTCTTAAGAATTAGACGTCTAACATCAATACGATTTGTTTTGTTTGGCATGGGGCTGAGTGGAACTATCCTGTCTTCAATAATATCAAAAGCGGCTTCAATGGCATCATAGAAGTCGTACCCTAACCCCTCACATTCTTTCTCATACCAAGCAGCGGCTTCTGCAGCTTCTTCCAGAGCCTCTTCTAAAATTTCAATAGGCAAACATCTATCCCTTTAGCCTCAGTTCCATGCGTTTACGAAACGAATCCCGGTTTACAAGTTTCGCGTTCCCTGCATCAATCTGAGCAATCCGTTTATTAATTTCATGCTCCCACTCACCATGAACGCCATTGTCGTTTGGCGCATCTAAGCTTGCAATCAAATCATGTGCAAGTTCAGCTCGTTCAGATTCAGGTAGTGTCAGTATTTGCGCTTTCAAGTGATCAAATGCCGCTGTGGACATAGAGCCTCCCAAAGGAATATCATCTGATTAATTCTAATCTTAATAAATACCCCTAACAAGCGGCTCTACCAGGCAAATTTTAATGTCGCCCTTTTGCTCCAAAAAAGCCGCCACCAAAACATGCTCGGTGAGCCGGACGTTATCGCTTTATCCATTTCGCCCACATCAATCAACAACCAATTCTTGCGCCCTAACCCGTGAATTGCCCACTCAAAACGACCAATGAAGACGTTGCGTAAACTCAACCCCCTTGCCGATATGCCGACGGGCTCATTCCGGTCCAACTTTTGAATTTTCGCTGAAAGGAGCGCACGTCAGCGAATCCCAGATGCTTCGCGATGCTGACTACCGTCATATCCCTTTGTCCCAGCAGCGCAAGTGAGCGCTTCAGACGCGTATGGTCCAGCAGGTCCTGCCAGCTGGTTCCGGCCCGCTCCAGCCGACGATCAAACGTTCGCAGGGACATATTCAAGCGCCTGGCAATGTCTTCCCGCCGAGGGGCGGTTGTTTGCATCTGCGCTTCAATGTGCCAAATTACCTGGTCAAACACGGTTTGTTGCGCATTAACGGTTTCAAGCTGGGCCTGGGCGAGTTCTTCGGTGAGCCTCAGCATCTGCTCACCATGACCATAAATGGGCAAGGCATGCTGCTGTGCCGACAGCAGGATCTGATACTCCGGTGCCCCCCACTCTACCGGGCAGTTGATCTGGCGCTCAAAGTACCGCTTGGCCGCAGGAGAATAGGGACCGTGCGCCAGCGTAATGCCTTTGGGCGTAATGTCTTTCCCGCCGGTGATAAATTTAGGCAGGCACGTAAAGAACGTGATCACGCATTCACTCACCACGCGTCGGATCACTGGATTACGATGGGACATGGACATCCGCAGGCGATACAACTCACCATCCGGCTCGTAGTGCAACTCCCCACAACTGCCGGTCGCCAAGCCCTGATATCTCGCCAGGTAATGGATGGCTTCTCCCAGAGAGGGTGAGCCCAGGGCCAATGACATCAGCACACCATAAAGCGGCAGAATCACCTGACGGCCAATATCCGTGCCCAGGTTCGGATTCTGCGTCGTTGCGAGAAGGCGCAGAATCAACATCTCATATTTCGCTTCCGGCACACGCGACGTTGGACTCAAGGCCTCCGAATCCAATCCAACGGACGTCAACAGGTCATCCGTGTCGACGCCCAATGCCGCCGCACCATGAACAAACTGCGACAAGGCGATACCCGTGACATAGCTCTCTTTCAACGACATAGACGGATCAGGATTGATAGGTTGCGAATTCGACATTAATACCAGCCACCCATTAAAAGCGATAAGACATTAAAACTATGCGGACAACAAAACAAGCATGGCAAGATACGCCATGTTGCTGGCAACTCTCGTCACTGCCCTTTCTTATCAGCAACATCTACCATGTCAGATACAGCAATCACGCTACTGTAACAAAAATCATCCCGCTACGGTTGTTGACGCACCCGCTGGAAAAGAAACAGTTTCAACCTCAACACACATTAACAATGAGAGGACAGACTATGAGCATTTACATCAACGGATTCTTTATCGGGTTGTTCGCTACCCTCCTCCTGACAGGTGACACAGCCTTGACGAGTCTGGTGCTCACCAATGCCGTCGTGCAGCTCACTCTGTTTGTGTTGGTGGCCTGTATACCCTTTTTGAAAACCGGACGTGTCTCCTATGTTGATATCGCCTGGCCTTTTGGTGTCGCACTGATCGGCGCACAACTCATTCTGTTCGGTGATGCAGAGCTCTGGCAACGCGCACTTGTCGGCGGTGTGTATTTGTTTATCGGTCTGCGGATGGGGATTGGGGCATTGGTATTTGCCGTTAAGACTGGCGTCATTTTTAAATTCGAGTTCCCGCGCTATAACTACCGTCGCATGCTGTTGGAAAGCCGAGGCAGCAAGCACACCAACCTGCACCTGCTGGCTGAAATACTGGCACAGGGTACGGCGAACATGACGGCGCTTGCCCTCCCCGGCTTTCTGATGGTAATCCGACCCGATGCACCATTTTCAATCATGGAGGTCGCCGGGCTCAGTTTATGGGCCGTCGCATACTTCATCGAATCCATTGCAGATGGTCAGAAATTGCTCTTCTCTCAAAAAAATCCCAAAGGCGTCTGCAATGTTGGCCTGTGGAAATACAGTCGACACCCCAACTACTTTGCCGAGTGGCTGGTTTGGACCGGGCTCGTAATTGCGTCACTGCCATCGCTGCTTGCATTGAACGTCGACGGCTTTCTCTGGTGGATCATCGCGGTGGGCACCGCGAGTGCGTCTGTGATGATGTATATCACGCTGGTGTATTTGACGGGCGCTGAGCCAGCAGAGTTTTATTCCGTTCAGAAACGCGCCGGCTATCGTGAGTATCAGCAACGCACCCCACGTTTTTTCCCCTGGTTTCCAAAAGGTGTGCCAACAGCCAGCGAGAGCACGTCTGCATAAGCTAAAATACTCGCATTCCAGAACGGTTGGTATCTCACCCTTCTCCTTACTTGAGGGAGTAACTGCTGATCACCGATTTGCCTTACACCGGTCTGAATTATTACAATACGCGCCGCTCTTTACTTGATCAGGAATGAAATATGACTCAAAAATACACAATCGCGATATTGGCTGGCGACGGCATCGGCCCGGAAATCACTGAGCAGGCCGTACGTGTGCTCAAGCTCATCGAAACCAAGCGGGATGTGACGTTTGACTGCATAGACGCCCCTTTTGGAGCGAGTGCATACTTCACGGATGGCAAATCATTCCCCGAAAAGACACAACAACTGTGTGCCACTGCCGATGCGGTGTTGAAAGGCCCTATTGGGTTAAGCCACGAAGAGTCCGAGAAAATTCCGGTTGAAGAGCGACCAGAGCGTGGTGCGTTGTTGCCCATGCGACGCATGCTGAATACCTACGCCAACTTCCGTCCGGTTTCTCTGCCCAAGGGCATGAGCCACTTTTCTCCCCTGAAGCAAGAAGTGGTGGGGCAAGGTATTGATATTCTGCTGATTCGCGAACTCATCGGCGGCCTTTACTTTGGCGGGAAAGAGCGCGGCGTGACCGAAGACGGTGTGCGCTATGTGAAGGAACTGCTCGAATATGATGAAAATCAGATTCGCCAGATTGTAACCGTTGCGTTCAAAGAAGCCATGAAGCGCAAGAAGACCGTCCACAACATTCATAAGAGCAACGTCTTAATGTCTTCCGTGCTCTGGAATGAAGTGGTGGAAGAAGTTGCCAAGGACTTCCCTGAAGTCAACGTGATTCACATGTTGGTCGATGCGGCTGCCACACACCTCTGTCTCAATCCCGGCCAGTTCGACGTCATGGTGATGGAAAACATGTTTGGGGATATTCTCAGCGATCAGTGCGGCGGCCTGCTCGGCTCACTGGGCTTGATGCCCTCTGCCTGTATCGGTCCTGAGAAGGCTTACTACGAGCCCTCTCACGGCTCTGCCCCCGACATCGCGGGTAAAAACATGGCAAACCCCTATTCCATGATCGGCTCAGTGGCGCTGATGCTGGACATGAGCTTCAACATGCTGGAAGAATCCAAACTGGTGTGGCAGGCCATGCAAAGCGTGTTTGAGGCCGGCTATTCCACTCGTGACCTGTCTTCGGAGGGAGAAGGGGCGACGCTGCTCAGCACAACGGAATTCGGCGATAAGGTCATCGAAACCCTGGAAGGGCTTTTATAACCAGCGCGCTTTTACTGCACAGGCAGGGCGACTCGCCCTGCCTCTTGACTGCACATTAAACCCAAATTGCCCGACATCGCTTCTCTCAGTCATAAAACCGCCCCACAGTCATAAAACCACCCGCAGCAATAAAACCACCCCACAGAACTCGCCAAAACCGCACACAGCACCTAAACTAAAACCAGAAATGGGTCCTTTTCTCTTCAGCATCAGGTTGATTTTAGGCAGGAAATGTCACTCGAAGCCCACGCTAAAAAACGATTTTTAATCGTCGATGAACTCGACAACTTTCGATTTGCCACGAAAAACGCGCTCATGTCGCTTGGGCTCAAGCTGGTTGACACCGCCGACTCCGCGTCCAAAGTGCTCTCGTCAGTCAAGAATGTGGATTATGACGTCATTCTCTGTAATTTCGAGTTAGGCAAGGGAAAAAACGGCCAGGAATTGCTGGAGGAACTGCGTTATCGCAAACTGCTGAAGTTTGGCAGCCTGTTCCTGATAGTGACCGGAGAAGTTGCCAAAGACAAGGTCATGGGCACGATCGAAAATGAACCGGATGGCTACCTCGTCAAACCGGTCACGCCAGCAGAGTTAAAAACTCGACTGAAAAAAATGCTGGACGCCAAAGATGAACTAAAAAACATCAACGCCGCCATTGATGAGGGCAACTACAAAAAAGCCCTGGACGCCTGCGATGAGAAACTGGCGTCTGGCACACGCTACAAACTGGCGTGCCTGAAAACCAAAGCTTGGCTGCTGACCAAGCTCGGAGAAGTGGAGGTCGCTAAACAGCTCTATCGCTCCATTCTTGAAAAACAACAGGCCAACTGGGCAGAGTTTGCACTGGCTCGACTGTGCATTGAAGATGAAGAATTCGACGCCGCTGAAAAGCTACTCAATGACATTCTGGACCGGGAAGAAAACCGCGTGGAAGCGCTGGATTTGCTTGCCAATATCTACGAAGCCACCGGTCAGTCAAACAAGGCGCGCGCCACGCTGGAAAGTGCCCTCGCCAAGTCGCCCAATTCTCTTTTGCGCCAGAAGCATTATGCGGACCTCTGCGTGGAAAGTGGCCACACGGATCAAGCTGTCGATGCGTTCCGCAAGGTCATCAAACTCGGAGATCAGTCCATCTACGCCAAGCCGGATCAGTACTTTGAGTTTGCTGAGCAGTTAACCCAGCATTACAAAGATGATGAAAGCGCCAACGGCAGGAAACACGTAAAGGAAGCGTTCGACCTCCTGGGGAAGGCCAAGAAACGATTTTCCGATGATAACCAGATTGACCTTCAAGTGCAGTATTCAGAAGCGTCTTTGCGTTACGGCATGGGTGACCAGGAAGCGGCCGAATCGATACTCTCTTCGCTGGACGAAAAAATTGAGAAAAAACAGCTCTCACTGTCCGCCAACAGCGCTCGATTCGCGGCGAAAGCGTTTATCAAAGCCGGCAGAAATGACGAGGCCGAAAAGTTACTGGAAGAAGCGGCGGATAATGCACAGGGCGATGACGATGCGATCAAGGAAATTTACGACCTGCTGAAGAGCCAGATCAGCTCAGAAGACAGGCAAAAAGCGGCGGGTCTCAACAAAATCGGCATCAAAGAATATAACGAAGGCCATATAGATAAGGCGGTTGAGGAGCTGGAAAAAGCCACAGCATTTACGCCTCGACATATTTCCCTCAATCTGAACCTCATTCAGGTCCTGATCAAACGAATAAAGAAAACGGACCCGAAAAATCCGCAATACCATCAAGACTACCAGAAGTGTACGTTACGCTTTCGGTATGTGCGCCATGTACCCCACCATCACCGGGAATATAAGCGGCTGCAGTACTTGAAAAAACAATACAAGGATCTGAAGAAATGAGTCTTTTCAGTGGACGAAAGCCATTGCACATCGGTGTTCGCGAGGGTCGGCTGGCCTCCTGCCCCGCCACCCCCAATTGCGTGAGCAGTCAATCTGACCGTAAGAGTGCGTTTACTCCGCCCTTCCCGCTCAAAGGGACACCGGAAGAAAGCTGGCAAAAGTTCATTACGGCCCTGTCTGCCGTTTCAGGGGCTCGACTCATCGTTAACCAGTACCCTTACCTGCACGCCGAATGTGTCACACGCATCATGGGATTTACGGATGATCTGGAAGCCTTGCTGAACGAAGATGAAGGCGTGATCCACGTGCGCTCTGCCTCTCGCCTGGGATATTCAGACTTTGGCAAAAACAGGGCGCGAATTGATGCCCTTCGCCACCACTATCAGTCCCAGGACTGAGCCATGTGTGGCAGAGTCAACATAACGGACGATCCCTTCATTCGTGAGCTCATGGCCGCATTGGGTGTACCTGTACCATTAAAAAGCCACTTCAACGTCGCACCCACAGATACGGTGCCCCTCATTATTGAAGAACGCGCCAAGCGCGCCGTGCATAGTATGCGTTGGTGGCTCACCCCCTCCTGGGCACCAGAGGTTTCTTCAAAATACAGCATGTTCAATGCAAAATCTGAAACCCTCGCCCAGAGCCGCGCTTTCCGAACGCCCTTCCACCGACAGCGTGGAATATTGCCAGCCTCCAGCTTTATCGAATGGCAAAAAGCGGACACGGGCAAACAGCCGTGGTGTATACAGCCTACGGACCAGGCCATCGCCTTTGCCGCACTGTGGGATCGTTGGGAAAAGCACGGCAACTTCATCGAGTCGTGCACCATCATTACGACGGCAGCGCCACCCGAATTTACGCATATACACCACCGCTTTCCGGTGATGCTCACTCTGGAGGAATGTGAAGTCTGGCTGAACGCCGACAGTGAAACGAGCGCACTAACCCCGTTCTTTCGCCCGGAGATCAAGTATCAAATGGAAATGTTTCCGATATCAACAGCCATCAACAACGCGAACAACAAAGATGACCGATCAGTGACTCCGACGGGACAGCGGGAGGTTTTGGGGGCAGGATGAGGCACTCCGCCTCACCGAAACTTATCTCAGCCGACGACGTCGCTGAGCGGGCGTATCATGATCGACCCGAACTCTGATTTTTTGTGGTTTCAACTGGGATTGCGCATACCCAGCCACACCAACTAGCACCACCGCCAACAGCACAGAAGCAATCAGGGAAGAAACAACCATAATTCTTATCTCATTTTGATGGATGCTTGATGAAGCACATAAGAACGCTTCATCTATCAACACTTATCCTTACTTTAGAACAGCCAAAATTTTGAGTAAAGACCGTAGAACACTTAAATTGTAACATTATTTAACTTTTGAAGGATATTGACGCTTTCATCCACTGAAAACGCAGATTTGGCGTAATTTCACATTTGTACAATGTGTTCTGTCACATTTTTATGGCAAAATTTATGCACATTATGCATATAAATACTATTCTTAGCTAAGAACGTTCTATTCATTCCCGCCAAACCCTTCATCGTTATCTCTTGAAAAAAGGAAAGTAAGGCAAGTGCATGTAGACTCTTCCGCGCTCACGCCCGGTAAACTGAGTGTTTCAGAAATATCGGATTACATCACCGTGCAAAATGAGGGGTTGGCCACTGCCGACTATCTGGGTCTCACCGTCGGATCGGTCTTCCAGCCCATTGTCAGCCTGACTCACCAGCGCACGGTGGGCTACGAAGCATTGGCCAGAAGCTGGTGCAATCAAGGCAACCCGGTCAGCCCTGCAGAACTCTTCAGTCGCCCCGGAAACGAATGGGAAAGTGTATTACTGGATCGACTCTGTCGATACATCCACATTAAGAATTTCCAACACCTGGCAAAAAACTGCTGGCTGTTTCTAAACATTTCTCCCCAGGTCATTGCGTTGGGCGGCCAATTCGACGCCTATTTCGGTCAGCTGATCCAAACACTGCAATTCCCACCCCATCAGATTGTGGCGGAAATCGTCGAGCACTCCACGCTGGACGTGAAGCTGCTGGAAGAGTCGGTCGAGTACTATCGTCAACTGGGCTGCCTCACAGCGATTGATGACTTTGGTGCCGGGCACAGTAATTTCGAACGTATCTGGACGCTCAGGCCGGATATCGTAAAACTCGATCGATCAATGATTTGCCGCGCCAGCCAGGACAAACGTGCCCAATCCCTGCTCAGCGGCATAGTGGATTTGCTGCACCAGGCCAGCTGCCTGGTGTTGATTGAGGGCGTGGAAACCGAGGAACAAAGCCTGATCGCGATGGACGCCGGGGTGGACTTCATTCAGGGATATTTCTTCGCAAAGCCACACAAAGTCACCGACACGGCAGACCTGTCTACCGCATTGCTGGATATGACCCAAAAGCATCGCTCTCATGTAAAAATGCGTACCGAGGGCGCCACGGACTTTCAGCAGCACTTTGCCCCCCTGTTTCAGGTCAGCGGGGAGGCACTTGCCTTTGGCGCGCGCTTCCGACAGGCAACCCGCCCGGTTTTTCAACACCACGCCATCGATAGCTGTTACCTGCTGGATGAGGACGGCAATCTGGTCGAGAAACTGGAAAAGGACCGCTCCGGTCATCCGGATAAATACGCACAATTCAAGCCGCTTACCATCAACGAGGGGTCCAACTGGTTCCATCGGCATTATTTCCAACGTGCCGTAAAAACCCCGGGGAAGCTCAATGTTTCTCGCCCTTACCAATGCATCACCGGTCTGAAAATGTGTGTCACGCTCTCATACGGCTTTGAAGTGAACGGATCTTTGAAGGTTCTGTGCGCGGATATTCTATCCTGACAGAAAACCGGCATTGTGACGGGCTTTGTACGAACCACACAGGGCCGTTCGCATAAATTTCGACCAATTAGTGTGCATACTCTAGAATTTTTTCGTACTTTTGAGGCAAGTCAAGCCAGAAACCAACAGCGCTTGTACTCTATTTATGCCAACCTGAATGACATGTGACGGATGTGCGAGTCTCAGGACATGGCACCCAAACTATATAACAGAAAGGTTGTCGTTATGGATCTCGTTAAGTGTCGATGTGGCACGCCCCCCGTACTGGAGTCAAACCCGAACGGATTCACTACCTGGGATGTTTTTTGCTTCAACTGTGGAAGGCAGAGTACCAGTCACCCCAGCAAACAGGACGCCGTCCGCGCCTGGAATCATAAAATGGGCGCATTCTCAGACCTGCTACTGGAAAAAACCGCCAGCTAGGGAATGCATCCTGTCACAGAGCGCTAACTACTCAGCGCTCTTTAGAATCTCACAGATTCTCCATCACTCAGTGGGCAACCCAAACACAAAGTCAGATAGACGTTGATAGTTATAGCGGATCGTCGAGATGGTTGAAGATGCCCCCAGGGGATTCTTCTTTAGCCCTTTGTCGGTTGCAGTAAACAAGTTGGCTTGCCGGATTTTACCTTCCAGTTGCACTTCTGCAAGGTCACGAATCAGCTCCTGGGCCAGGGTGACATCTTCCGGTTTGGAGCTGGACAGCAATCGAGGGGTTTCAATGCCCGCTTCTTTGGTGACTTCCACTGCATCATAGTAGTCAACTTCCCAAATCATGTACTGGGTTTCTTTTTCCCGCGTATTGTCGGTAATAAACACCTGGTAAAGCTGGTCGACGCTTTGGCCTTGAATGTCGGCAGGTTGGGTGTAGTATTCAATGGATTTTTGCAGTGTAAACTCACCATCGGCTACGCTGTACTCATCCGTACGAAAGGCCACGACGATGTCATTTTCGCGGAACGGCTTTACGTAATCGTAGGTATAATCAATCTGTTGTACCTGCACACCACCCACTCGCCTAATAATGCTTGCGATGCGCCCCAGGCCGTCTTCGACGTACTGTAAACTGGAATCTGCAACCGTGTCGCTCACCGAGGCACTGATTGGCCGCCCCTGCTGAATGGTATAGCTCGCGTCACGATCTGTAGCGCCATCCAGCACGTAGGCATCCGGCTGATTCACCAGCATATCTTTTGCGGCGCTCTTGGAGAGTTCCGGCTGAAAATCCAACGGGTGGCGTGTATCCAGTGTGATACGATTGAAGGCATTGCCCTGCAAGGAGTAATCGAAGATCTGATCAGCCACCAGGTCCTTCCCCCAAAACTGGAAAAGCTCCGTACCAATGAGGAAGGTCAGCGGTGAAAAGCCAAAGGGGACAATGGGGTCAAAGTCCTTATAGCCATCGACGACAATATTGAGCAACTCCGCATTTTCGTTGTACACATACTGTAAATCGGTAGAAATGTTTTTCTCGATCAGGTTAAAGCCAACAGCAACCAGGTCTTCCCCATCGACTAATGCTGGATTCTTAAAGGTGATTTCCGATTTCAACAGATAGGGATTCTCAAAATCCAGCGCAATAACTTCGTAGGCGATATCGGTAGCGGGTGCGACGCGTGCGTAATCAAACGACTCTCCGCTCTTTGCCAACTCATCAATTTGCAGCCACAGCCCCCCGGCTTTGGCGAGTGCGAGGCGTCCCAACTGCTTGGTAGAATCTGAATTGAATACGCCGAAGTTCCCTGAGCGCAGTGCCGTATCAAAGGAATCCGGCGCATTGCGTCGTATCATCTCCGCGATCGAAATCGCGTAGGCCTGATATTGGGAGTCTTTACTTATGACGTAATTAGACAGCAGGTTGCCCGTCACCCCCAGGCTTGATCGGACAAAGTTATGTGCCTCCGAGGTATAGGTTCGCATTTTCTCTGCATCCAGCCGGTCAGACTGGCTGTACGTCAGGTCACGCTGTATTTTGACCAGTGTGGTGAGCGGCGAAACCAGAGTGCTCCCCGCTGGCGCCATCATAAAATAACCCTCGGAGACCGGCACCGTTTGACCCTCACCAGCTTCTTCGACGGTTTCCCCCGGGATAGCAATGACCATCAGTGGGTAGTTGCGTGGGTCCAGAATACGCTCACCGGCCGCGCGCCGTTCATCGTTGATGGCAGACAGATCCAGACTGAACTGCCCACCAACCGTGGTTCTGGCGGAAGGTTCGTTCGCTTCCAGAATTTTATTGTCGTTCAGGTCAAGCCAGACGAGGGCATTTTGCAGATACCCGTCCATGGCTCTACCTGAGTAGGACTCTGAATCTGCATTGTTGGGATTGGTGTTTAATGCTTGATCCACTTCCATGGTATCGGAAGTGCTATCAGTACACGCAGAAAGGCTCAGCGCACCAGCGGCCAGTAATCCATACAAAATTGGCTTCATCATTTTTGAGTAGTTCACATTGTTCGGGAGTTATTTTAAACGCACAATGTACAAGACTAGCAGGTGCAATACCTTGACACATATACCAAAAATGAATTTTTTAGAGTTCGTACGGTAAAAGAGGCGCAAGATTGCGCCTCTGGCTTGATCAAGAGGTGGTGTACCGGGTCTAGAGCGAGCGGGCCACAATCTCTTTCATGATTTCATTGGTACCGGCATAAATACGTTGCACTCGGGAGTCTGCCCAGGCGCGGGCGATGGGGTACTCCCACATATAACCGTAGCCACCATGCAACTGAACACATTCATCCATAACACGACACTGCAGATCCGTCGTCCACTGTTTCAACATCGCTGCCGTGGGCACGTCCAGTTTTTTATCCAGGTGCAATTCAAGACAGCGATCCACAAACACGCGCCCTGCCGTGATATCCGCTTTTAATTCTGCCAGCTTGAACCGCGTGTTCTGAAACGAGGCGATAGGCTTGCCGAAGGCTTTTCGCTCTTTGACATAATCCACCGTCCATTGAAACGCGGCCTCACAGGCGGCTAACGCAGTCACCCCAACGAGCAGGCGTTCTTGCGGTAATTCCTGCATTAATTGAAAGAATCCCTGCCCTTCTTTGCTGCCCAGCAGGTTGCCTTCAGGGATTTTGACGTCCTGGAAAAACAGTTCAGACGTGTCCTGCGCCTTCATCCCGACCTTTTCCAGATTCGTGCCTTTGGAGAAGCCCTCCCAGGCGCATTCAACCAGAAACAGGCTGGTGCCTTTGGCCCCCTCTCCGGGGTCAGTTTTCGCCACGACAATCACCAGATCGCACAGCTGGCCATTGGTGATAAACGTTTTCGAGCCATTCAGTACATAGTGATCGCCCTTTTTGATCGCGGTGGTTTTTACACCTTGAAGATCAGAACCCGCTCCGGGTTCAGTCATGGCAATCGCACCGACCATTTCGCCGGAAACCAGTTTGGGGAGATATTTCTGTTTCTGCTCCTCCGAACCATAATGGAGAATATAGGGAGCAACGATATCGGAATGCAACGGGAACCCCACGCCAGACAAACCGAGTGCGCTCGCCTCTTCCATCACCACTGCACTGTAGCGAAAATCGGCCCCTACCCCCCCATAGGCTTCGGGTACCGTCGGGCACAGGATGCCAAGCTCACCAGCTTTACGCCAGAGCGCTCGGTCCACCATGCCATCTTTTTCCCATTGTGCATGGTAGGGAACCGCCTCTTTTTGAAAAAACTTGTGTACGCTGTCGCGAAATCCATCCAGGTCGGCGTCGAATAAAGTCCGTGGAATCATATCCCCTCCATTAAGGTGCTTTCTGTGTGATCGTTTCTTATTCTTTCAATCCACTTCATTTGGCTCAATGATGAAAATTGCCAAGATACCTAGCGAAAAACATCAATGAATCTTGAAACCCGCCGCTGATTCGGCCAAAGTGACCGACCAACACCGCACAAAGGGACCTCATGAGCACTCTGGATCACCCTGCCATTCAACAGGAGCTGGCCGCACTGCTGGACAAGCAAAAAAGCCTGCAGCTGGCGACACTCGCCTCGGAAGACCACCCCGCCATCAGTGCAGCACCTTTCTTGTGGGACGAAGGCAATTTTTACATCTTCGTCAGCGCGTTGGCAGCCCACACCCAACACCTGAGGACGCAGCCACGGTGCAGCGTGCTGATTATCGAGGATGAAGTGCAGGCAAAGAATATTTTTGCCCGTAAGCGTGCCATGTTTGATTGCACAGCCGTACCGATAGAGCGTAATTCCCCGGAAGCGTTGAAAACTCTGGAGGACATGCAATCACGCCTGGGGGACACCATTGAGGAGTTGAAAGGCTTGCCAGATTTTACCCTGTTTCGCCTCAGCGCGACTCAGGCATCTTATGTCCGGGGATTTGGTGCGGCTTTTGACGTGGAGGCACAGACATTAACCGTATTATCACAAAGAACCGGGCGATAACAGTCGCAGCCAACGCGCGAGTAACTCAGGTGTATCGACATCCGCCAAGATGCCTGGATCAGCCACCGGCACTTCGATTACGGCGTCAGCATGCGCCTGAATGATTGCTCGACCGCCTTGATCCGCGGACAGCGCGCAGAGTTCAGGGTAATAGGCCTTGCCAAAGAGGATCGGGTGCCCGCGGTGAGTCTTCGTACCACTGATTTCATCAACCTCCGCCACCAGTGACACATCACCTGACGTGAAGACTGGAATAATTATGGCCGTTGATCGAGCCTGATCCGACAAACTATCCCAAGTCTCCATCATCGACCGCACTGTCTCTGGTCGAAGAAAAGGCATATCAGCGAGGGCAATCACCCAACCCGGCCAATCGGCCTTAGCCGAAACACCGCAGGCGAGGGATGATCCCATTCCATGGGCACAGTCATTATTCATCGAGAACGTCACTTCGGCCACATCAAGGATCTGCACCAAGGGCAGCGCAGGCTTCACCGGCAACACGCAGTGCAGCGGTAAACCGGTCATTTTGAGCGAGGATAACACCTGACCCAGGACCGTGTTGTGCTCCCTGCCCTCCCTGTCCTCTAACGTTAATGGCGTTAAGAGCTTGTTACTGCCAAAGCGCGCGGACTGCCCGGCGGCCAAACACAGTATGCCTGGAAGCCCTGAAGTGCTCATGCCGTTTCGGTTTGGTACTTGCCGAACTCTGCATTCCAAAACTCATGCGCCTGCAGAGAATGCAGGCAAACCAGCACTTTTGAGAACCGATTGGCAAACTCATGGATCACTTCCAAGCCGATTTTCGCCGCCATGATTTGCGGGGCTCGATTCGTTCCGGCACCCAGGGCAGGTACGGCAATTTCGCTGATGCCTTTTTCAAGCGCCAGCTCAAATACAGATTCATAGCACTGCCGCAATAAACGCAAATCTGCTCCCCCCCATTGATCCCCGCCCGTCCACTGCGGCGTCACAGTGTGAATGACGAATTCAGCGGGCAGAGCGAAGCCAGAAGTAATTCGGGCCTCTCCGACCGGACAGTCGGGGAGCGCGTTACACGCCGCCACCATTTCCTGGCCTGCAGCTTCAAAAATCTGCGCCGACAGCCCTTTGCCCTTAATCAAATGCTTGTGCGCTGGACAGACAATTGCCTGAATTTCCAGAGCGGCAATGTCTCCACAAACAAGTTCTACGCTGGATGTCTGGGTCATAAAAGTTACCTATGTTGATTTAAAAACTGGAAACCGAAACTACGTATTTTGTTGCCTGCTACTGACCTGCGGAAAGTCCGGCTTTGACGAGCTCAGGTATACTCTCCTGCCCCCACTGCCGGTAAATCTCTTCGAGCACCCCGGCGTGGTGCATTCGGGTCAGTGCCTGATTGAATCTCTGGACAACTTCGGCGTGATCTTTTCGCTTCCGGCTGACGGCCATATGCAGCGGCGTTTGACTTAAAGGCGGATTCAGAAGTGTTAATCGCCCAATCAACCCTGGATTTTCGCTGAGCAGATACCGAAATATCATGGCATCTCCCACGCCCAGCTCCAACCGACCCACATCAATCATACGCATAATGTTAACAAGCGCCGGGACTTCCACCTTGGTCAAAAAGTCAGCCGCATCAAATTCTGCGCCGTAAGCCGCCCGAGGTCGCACCCCGATTCGATAGCCCTTCAACGCTTCAAGTTGCGTAAACACATGGTTGGCACCGGCAGGCGCGATCAAGTGAATTTCGTTGAGGTAATAGGGGTGTGAGTAAGCAAAGTCTGCCGCCCGTTCTTCCGAATACCACAGACCGATCAACACATCAATCGTTCCATGCTGGGTTTCCTGAAGAATCCGGACCCAGGGCTTAATTCGTACATCCGTTTGATAGCCGGCTTCATTCAATGCACGGGACACAATTTGTGTTGCGAGTCCGGAATGCGGCTGGTGCTCATTCAGAAAAGGCAGCCAAGGCGGCCCGCCCAGCATCAGTCGAGTGACCGGAGCCTCACTTATCTTTGGCCCTTGCGTCGCTCCAGCGCCATGGGCTGCAAGTAGCAGGCTCCACGCGACGAAGACGCACACCGCTTCACGAACACTCAAAATGCACCTCATGCGGTTAGCATGACATAAAACGCCAAACAAAAACCTTAATCTGAGTCAGAGAAAATATCAAACAGCGCGCCCTTCTCTTCTTCACTTACAGATGCCAGATCAGGCTTCAACGGCGCGTGGCATACCCTGTTCCTACCCTTTTCCTTGGCATCGTAGAGAAACTTATCCGCACTTTTGATTAACGCTTCCACACCCCCAGCGCTTACTGCAGAGTACAGAGCCACTCCCAGGCTGGCCGTTAACGTCAACTCGGTCTTCGGAAGTGTGAGCGGGTGAGCCTCCAGGGTATGGCGAATGCGCTCAGCCACCTGAATACAGGAGGATAAATCTGATGACGGAAGAATCACCGCAAACTCTTCCCCCCCAAACCGGCAGGGGACATCCATTCTTCTTACTGAAGCGCGCAGCAGCTTCGCTGCATGTTGCAAGGCGAGATTACCGCTGTCGTGGCCCCATTGATCATTGATGCGTTTGAAATGGTCCAAATCAATCATAATGAACCCGGTGGAATAGCCGGTGCGACGGGTTCTTTCGAGCTCCTGTTCCAACGCCGGGATCAGGAAACGATAATTATTCAGGCCCGTCAGTGTATCGGTATGCACGAGCTCGGAAACTTCGGCCAGTTCCCGACGTAACCGGTGCACTTCATCGATTACCTCACAGGTGGATTCACCCACCGGGCATGCCACTGCCTGTTGAGAAGGGTCATTCATTATTTTCAGAATCAAGATCCTTTATAAAGCGCCTCACTATAACAGGATAGACACGATATGAAAGACCTCAAAAGAGGACGGGAAGAAAATTTAGGAGAGAGGGCTGCGTGCCGAGTTACCTCGGCACGCAGCAGATGAGCAGTTAACTTTCGACGAATGCCCGTTCGATGACGTAGTGCCCAAGATCGCCGTGTCGAGCTTCCTGAAAACCGCGACGGTCCAGTATGCTGCACGTGTCTTTCAACATGCTCGGGCTACCGCACACCATGAATCGATCTGCCTCCAGATCGAATTCCGGCAGGTTGAGATCGCGGAACAGTTGCCCTGAGTCCATCAAATCTGTCAACCGGCCCTTATTGACATAAGGCTCCCGGGTAACCGTCGGGTAGTAGATCAGTTTTTCTTTCACTAACTCACCAAAAAACTCATTGTTGGGTAATTCATTCTGGATCAACTCCTGATAGGCCAGCTCAGAGGTAAATCGCACGCCGTGCGTTAGAATTACCTTATCAAAATTGGCATAGGTTTCAGGATCTTTGATGATGCTCATAAAAGGCGCAAGGCCGGTCCCCGTGCTCACCAAATACAGATTGCGGCCAGGCAACAGGTGATCAATAACCAGCGTTCCGGTGGGCTTGCGACTCATGAGGATTTCATCGCCAACCTGGATTTTCTGCAATTTCGAGGTCAATGGGCCATCCTGTACTTTAATGCTGAAAAACTCGAGTTCTTCTTCGTAGTTCGCACTCGCAATGCTGTACGCCCGCATCAACGGTTTTCCATCCTCCTGCTCCAGACCAATCATAATGAAGTGGCCGTTCTTGAAGCGAAACGACGGATCCCGACTGGTTGTGAAGCTGAAGAGCGTATCGTTCCAATGCCTCACACTGGTGACTTCCTGTTTCATGAATCCCGCCATTTTACACCTCATACGTAATAGTAACTGCTGTGACGCTGTCGCCTGACGAAAGCGAACATCGCCTGATCTTGTTGACAATTTAACCACCTTAACGTTATATCTGTAAATCTGATATTTTTAATATAGTTAATCTGATTTTTCGATATAGAATGAAATTTACACTCAAACAGCTCGAAGTTTTTCAGGCGGCCGCGCACTACGAGAATATTACACTGGCGGCTGACGCCCTCGCACTCTCTCAGTCAGCTGCCAGTGGTGCGCTCCAGAAGCTGGAGCAAACCTATAACACACGCCTGTTCGATCGCGTCGGTAAACGCCTTCAACTGAACGAAACCGGGAAAGCCCTGCGTGCGAAGACACAAGCGTTGTTGGCGCAGGCCAAAGCACTGGAATCCGAGTTTTCCCGGCACGAAGGTATGGGAGATCTGAAAGTAGGTGCCACCCTCACCATCGGCAATTATCTCGCCGTGGGCATGGTGGCAAAGTTCATGGCGGAACACCCCGAATCCCGAGTGCACCTGGAGGTGGCCAACACCACCAGGATTGCCGCAAAGGTCGCCAACTTTGAACTGGATGTCGGATTACTTGAAGGGGAAATCAATCACTCGGCGCTGGAAATTACGCCCTGGCTGGAAGATGAGCTCGCGGTGTTTTGCTCCCCGAAACATCCGCTGGCGCAATTGACTGCGTTGGCAGAATCGGACCTGGTGAACGCCGACTGGATTCTCCGCGAGCCGGGCTCGGGAACGCGTCAGGCGTTCGACTGGGCCATGCATGGGCTGCTGCCCCGACTCCACATCGCCATGGAGTTGCAGCATACCGAAGCCATCAAACGGGCGGTAGAAGCCCAGATAGGCATCGCCTGTTTGTCTCGGGTGACGCTGGAAGATGCTTTTGCCAGAGGCTCTCTGATCCACCTGCCCGTTCCGCACCGCGATTTCCATCGGCAGTTTTATATCGTGGTACACAAGGACAAGTATCGCTCGACCGGCGTGGAAAAGTGGCTGGAGCTTTGCCACTCCCTGGTACCATCTCAATAAAAAAAGGGGCGTCCTGCCCCTCAATTCAAACCCTTGCTTACTGTTTCAGCTCTATCTGATTCCAACTGCTCAGTGTGCCCACGAGCACGACCACATGATCATTGAGCACCACCTTCTCCTGGCTTTGCACATAATCCACCAAAGTCTTGGCGGTATCGTACATCAGCACGCGCTCATTGTCCGTCACCTTGAAGTCACCTGACGTGAGATAGAGCTCGGTGTTTTCGATATGGAAGCTCAGTTCCCGAAAATTCCCATCGATATCAAATTTGAAGTGGACATTCCCTTCACCACTCACATAAGCGCCAAAATTCACACTGTGCTGGTCCACCAGGTAGGATCCTGCAAATTCATCGGCCGAATCTGTATAGATCTTCAGGCTTTCCAGTTGTGCGTGACTCGCCGTGCCTGCTTCAGGGGCGGCCATGGCATTCAAGGAAAACAGGGAAAGAGCCCCAACACAGAACAGTCGCTTTACACCGGCAATCAATGACATCAGAGAATCCTCGTTCGTGGATGATTTAAACTGGTGCGCATTTTAATACAAACGTTTCAAACAGTCGTTTGAATTCTTTGAAAGATTGTCAATTTGTTGTAACCGTATGTAACATTCTCTGATACGGCCTTGTGATAGGGGAGAGAAGGAGAGAGAAGAAAGATGAAACAGCTTCTGATTGTTGCGCACCAACCGTCACCGAATACGCATCAAATGGCCTTGTCGATAGAAGCCGGCGCGAAAAACGAAGCCATTACAGAGGTTGATGTCTTGTTATTGCCCCCGTTCGATACGTTGCCCACGCATGTGCTGACAGCGGATGCGATGATTTTGATGACAACGGAAAATCTCGGTTACATGAGCGGTGCCTTAAAGGATTTCTTCGACCGCGTTTACTATCCATGCCTAGAGCTTTCCCAAGGCAAGCCGTATGCATTGTGCGTTCGCGCCGGACATGATGGCACAGGCACGCAACGCGCCGTCAAGACCATTGTGACGGGCCTGAAATGGCGGGAAGCACACGCCCCGCTGGTATGCCGGGGCGAATGGCAGACGGATTTCCTCGATCAGTGTGAGGAGCTGGGTATGTACATGGCCGCCAGTCTAGAAGCCGGTATCATTTAGCGGAGGAGATAAAAGCGACGACATCTCGGGAAGATTGTGCCGGTACTTCGAGCATCGGCACATGCCCGACCCCTTCGTAGATCAGCGTTGAGGCGTTGGGAATCAGCGCCTGGAAGACATCGGCGTTGCGTACATCAATAATCCTGTCCTCGGTGCCCCAGATAATCAGCGTTGGTGCAGCAATATCTGCCAACCGAATTTTGAAGTCATCTTCTGCAGGCGCGACCAATTGTTTGAAAATGTGCAAGTTAATCTCGGATTTGGCCATGGCCCGCTCAGCGGCGACTTCAGATATGGGCCAGGGAATTACCGGTGGTTTCTCCATAGCGAAATCAATCAAAAATGAAAAGTCAGCATCACTTTTAACGATCAGCGGATTCTCCCCGGTGGCCAGCATTTCCTGAAACGGGGCCTTGAAGTCAAAAATACCGGCGGGATCAAACAGCACCAGTGTCTCCGTTTTTTCCGGATAGTGCGCCCCAAACATCGCAGCGATCGCACCACCCATCGAGTTTCCGGCAAAGTGCGCCCGGGGTATTTCCAGAACTTCGAGAAAGCGGTTCAGAAATTCTACCTGACTCGCAATCGAGTAGGTTCGGTTGAGTTCCTTGGAACTCTCCCCGTGCCCGGGTAAATCCACCGCGATGATGCGGAACTGCCCTTTTAACTGAGCGGCATAACGTACCCAGTTTTCTTTGATCGCACCAAATCCGTGGATAAGCACCATCACAGGCTTTTCAGCCATTTCCGGCTGGTTCGTTGCCAAATAGGTAATAGATAAGTCGTCTACCTGAACGTGCTCTATCGACAGTCCCGCATTTTCCCGCTCAAGCTGCATTGCAGCGTCAAACAGATCGTATTTGTAGATTGCCGCTGTTGCACTGACGCCCACAAAAAGTGCCGTCAGCAAGCCTAGCGTTGCCAGCCATTTTTTTCCCTGTGACATTCGTTGTTCCCCGTTTTTCTGTTCACCATTTTTCTATTCATCGTCGACGCGCCTGACTTTTGCGTACTCGATTGCAAAACATCGACTATAAGCGTTAAACATCCACTTTCATAGCCCCGGCCGGCGTGACCACATTCGACGCCTGAGGCTCGGCAACCCATGAAAAATCAGACGCGCGTATCCGCCGGGTGCGCCACCGATACTCCAACGTGGACCCGGGCCAGATGGCGATATTTTTCCCTTCTTTCTGTTGATACCAGCTCGTGCACCCCGTGGTCCACACAGTGCCTTTCAATCGCGTCTGGAGGGAGCGGTTGTAGGCCTGCTGCACCGTGGATTGCACCTCCAGCGAAAGACAGTTACGCCGCTTCGTTGTGTGGATAGCGTCCAGAATATAGGCCACCATACTTTCAATCATAAAGATGATCGAATTATGCCCCAGCGCGGTGTTTGGCCCTGTCATTTGAAACAGGTTGGGAAATCCCGAGACAGTCATGCCCAGATAGGCCTCAGGCCCATCCTGCCAGACATCCAGCAACTGAACACCGCCGCGCCCCCGGATCGGCACCTGCTGGAGATAGTCTCTGGGATCCACCACAAAGCCTGTCCCCAGAACAATCACATCCGCCTCGTGGAGCGCACCATCCTTCGTCACCACACCTTCCGGTACCAGACGATCAATACCGTCCGTCACCAGCGACACATTTTTACGGTTAAACGTGGGGTAGTATGTGTTGGATAACAGAATACGCTTACAGCCAATGGTGTAATCCGGCGTTAATCGGGCAACCATCGCAGGATCTTTAATCGATTTCTTAATGTGGCTTACGGCGACATTGGAGTAGAGATTGGCAATCGAGGGATTCCATACGGCGAGCAATCGGGCTTCATTTTTGAGGTAGATACCCAGCCGGTGCAACGTGCGCAACGCCGGAGATTTGCGGAACAGCGCTTTTTCCATGGGGGTATATGCCCGCTCCTTGCGCGGTAAAACCCACGCTGGTGTGCGTTGCATGACCGTGAGCTTTTGGGCCAGTTTGGCCACTTCCGGAATATATTGAATGGCACTGCCGCCAGTGCCGATGGAAATCACGCGCTTCCCGGACAACGATACCTTGTGGTCCCACCGGGCAGAATGGAAAACCGCCCCCTTAAACGTCTCTCTCCCCGGAAAGCTCGGTATGGCCGGTACATGCAGCGGCCCCGTTCCCATAATCAGAAACCGGGCACGGAACAGGTCCCCTGATCTGGTTTCCACGCGCCAGGTCCCGGTGCGCTCATCAAACGTCGCCGCGGCCATTTCCTGTTTAAATGTCACAAAACGCCGTAACTGGTGTTTGCGTACAAACCCCTGAATGTACTGCTGAATTTCCTTCCAGCCAGCGTAACTCTCACTCCACTCGGCATTCCCCTCAAAGGAATACGAATATAAATGCGATTGCACATCACAGGCACACCCGGGGTAGGTATTATCTCGCCACGTACCGCCAACATCCTCCGCTTTTTCCAGTACGGTGAAGTTGGTAATCCCTTGCTCCACCAGTTTATGTGCCAAACACAATCCCGAAAATCCCGCGCCGATGATGATCACTTCATAGTCCACAATCCAAATCCCTCCTGCGTGTTATTGCGTCCACCCGGCTACTTTCCGAGCGGCTATGTCTGCAAGTATTTCAATGCTGCCGCCTAAAAAACAGGCTGAAATGGCGATACTCCTTGATAATTTCGGCCAATGCATTTCCCCTTGCCCTCCAGTAGACTATGTTCTGGCACAAGCAGTTTTGTCGCTAACACGTCATTTGCCCGACAATAAAAACAGCACAGGTTGCACCCATGGCACTCAGATCTGTATTGGGATTAATCTTTACCATCAAAAATCTTCAGGAAATGGGGCTGGATTGCGCGACCATCCTGAAAGCCGAACATTTTGACCCGAATCACATCGATCCCGGCGCGATGATCGACCGGGCAACGGAGCTTCGCATTCTCAGCCGCCTGCAACCCTTGTTCAACGATCCGGACCTGGGTCTGACGCTGGGCAGCCGATTCGGGCTGGCGGGCTATGGTCCATTTTCGATGATGATCATGACCTGCCCCAATGCCTATGAGGCCTGCCGGATCGGCGTAAAATACCAGCAGATTACTTACTTGAGAGGCCGTCTCAGCCTGGCCATCGAGCGGCAACGCCCCACCCTCACCATTCACTACCCTAAGCTGCCGGATCACATTGAAAAGTTTCTGATCGACAATGACCTTTCAGGCACATTGCGATTCATCCGCGACCTGGCGCAAGGCATGAACTCCCTGTTTGAAGTCGTCGAAATCGCCTTCCCCTACCCCAAACCTGACAGGACGCTAGCGTACGAACGCCTGTCTCCCTGCCCGGTAAGATTTGGCCACCCGCACGCGGCCATTTCATTTAATCCGGAAAGCCTGAAACAACCCTTCACCCAGGCCAATGGTGTGGCTTTCGAGCTATATAAAGCGCAATGTGATCAGCTGATGATGCAGAGCAATCTCCCGAATCAGGCGCTGCCCAGCCAGGTCACCGGGTATCTCAACCTGTTCGCAAACTCACTGCCCAGCGCGGGTGACGTGGCCAACTCTCTGGGCATGTCAGAACGTACGCTCCGCCGCCAGCTCTCCGCCCATGGCACCCGGTACCAGAAACTGCTGGACGATGTTCGATTTGCAAAGGCACGTCACTGGCTCAGCCAGAGCAATTGCCCGATTGAAGACATCGCGGAGCGCCTGGGTTACAGTGAAGCCGCGAGTTTTAACCATGCATTTCTGCGCTGGAGCGGCGTGACGCCCTCACATTATCGGCGATCTGCGTGAGCCAGAAGCAAGCGCTGAAATCACGAGCCTGCCTGACACAGCGATAGACTGGAGGATGACACCATGAGTGAGGGACGAATCATCAAGGCAGCCGCCCCGAAGGAATATTTCTTCGAGGAAGGCTGTTTTATCACCGAATACTGCAATACACCGGAGATCACTGACGTGTCGATCGCGGAGGCGCGGGTTCCTCCGGGTGTGACCACCCGCTGGCACAGATTAACCGGTGTGAAGGAGATGTATGTGATACTCTCTGGCGAAGGCATCGTCGAGCTTAAATCAGGCGCACAGGCGGAGGCAGTTTCTCTGTCAGAACGGGTTAAACCGGGAGACAAAGTGGTGATTCCGCCGGATTGGCACCAACGCATCCACAACCCTGGGAACACCGATCTGATTTTTTTGGCCGTATGCAGCCCAAGATTTGCACCAGAATGCTACACTGACACGGAATCCTCTCATAAATCGGTAACCAGCCTCCCGTGATCACCATCAGAAAGTATCCCAACCGACGTCTGTACGACACCGCCACCAGTCAATACGTAAACCTGGAGTTTATTCGAGAGTTGGTGCTGAACCACAAAGACTTCAAAGTCGTGGACTCCAAAACAGACGAAGACCTGACCAAAGCGGTGTTACTCCAAATCATTACGGAACAGGAAACCACAGAGGAGCAGTCACTGCTGACCAATACCGTGCTGAAACAGCTGATCCGGTTTTATGGCAGCGATATGCAGTATTTTCTGCGCCAATATATAGAACAAAGCCTCGCCACGTTCATTGACCGTCAGGAGAGCTTGCACAAAATGATGAAAGAGCTGATCAATCCCAAAGACACCATCAAGGAGTTTGGTGATCATTTGTCACGCCAGATGAGCGCTTTCACGAGCTTGTTGCGTGGAGAAAAATCGGGAAAGGATTAGGGCGTGTGCCAGCCAATTCCGCTTGTGGGCTGGCACCTGTCGCGTACTACACAATCGTCGCCAAGAGCACGGAATCGTTGCCTAGAGTACGAAACCGAACAGCACAATACCCAGGGCAATGCCTACGCCCATGTAAATCAGAAAGCTGTTAATTGCCTGGTAGTCCAGACTGTCCCCGTGATTGCCTGGTAGTGTTTTCTTACCCACGTCAGAAACTCCTTTAAAATCAATATATTGCCACTTCAATCATACGACCACTGAAGCTGGTAACCGAGATGATACACGTAATGCCACCAGTTTTCGATAATTTTGTCATATCAACCAAAAGTGGTACGAAAAGACATATCCAACACGATTAATATATGAGAAAGTTATTGAGCGCTATTCAACTCGGATGAAATTGCACAATTTTACAAATCTAGCGACGGGCGAAGCACCCATTGCGCTAGAAAAATCCCAAATTTCACTTACTCTTAGTAGATACACCTGCTGAGCTTTGATTAGACGAAGCACACTCGCACGGAAGAATAATCGGGAAGCTGCGGTACGAGAACACAACCACGTGAAACTGAATCAGAACCACATCGTACGATTTTATATCATGACGATCGCAGTGCTGGGTGGCGCCGCCTTGGCATTGTTTCTGGCGGTGAACTTCCTCGTTGCAAAACAGAACGAAAGCAAAATCATCGAACTGCAGGAGGAAGCCTTCCCCTCCATTGAAAACCTCATCCTCCTGAAACAGGAACTGGATCTCTACAGGGAGTCCTTATCTTCCGCTATCAGCCTCCAGAATGATTTTCTCATTGAAGAGTCCATCGAACTCAGTGATCGTCTGCAGCAACGCGTCCAGAATATTCGGCGATTAAATATGGACGGCGAGAGTCGAACCAAGGTGATCCAAACCCTGCTGGATGACTACATTACCCAAGGGCGCCAGCTGGCACAGACACTGATCGCCGAGCCGGAGAAATACCAGGAATACGCGCGGGATGCGATGGCCACCAACCACGCTTACAGCAAGCTGCAGACGGCAATCAACAACTGGCTGGACTCGGAACAGAAATCCTACTCCCTGCAACTCAGTACGGTCACCAAGACGCTGAATCGGACAAATTCCGTGGCATCATTGATGGGATTGCTCATCATTGCCGGGCTCTCCGCCCTCTCCTGGTATGTGTCCAAGCGAGTGCTCACGGCCATCAACCAGACAGATAACTTGAAAGAGGCGTTTCTTGCCACCATCAGCCATGAGCTTCGCACTCCCATGAACGGGATCATCGGCTCACTGAACCTGTTGAAACAAACGCAACTGGACACCGACCAGCGAGAACTTCTGGACGCCGCAAACCACTCATCGGTGTTCATGACCAAAACCGTTGACGAAATCCTGACCTTTTCCGACTTCATTTCCGGCAAGCCAAGAATCAATGAGACCGAATTTTCGTTACATCGCCTGCTGACTTATACCATGCTGGTGACTCATCGGGAGTGTGAGAAGAAAAACCTCAGCTTCCATTGTGACCTCAACAGCATCAAAAACATTATGCTGCAGAGTGACAAACAAAAGATCCTTCACGTCATCCGACGCCTGCTCGACAACGCGGTAAAGTTTACGCAAGAGGGAGACATCTACTTTCGCGTGCACTATGAAGCGGTGAGTTCGGGGGACAAGCCTTTCCACATCACCTTTGAAGTGGAAGACAGTGGCCCTGGCGTAAAACAGGAACTGGTGGACGAGGTGTTCCGCCCTTTCCACCAGTTAGAGAGTTCCTTTACGCGCCGTCATGGTGGGTTGGGAATTGGTCTGGCCATCTGTAAGGTGGTGGCTCAGGCGCTGGGCGGAGAGCTGAAATTTCAAAACAAGAGCGGTGGTACGGGCGCTCGGGTGAGTTTCAGTTTCCCCTGCCACTTGAGTGTCGAAGAAGCGATCGAGAGCGATACGCCCACAGTGATTTATGCGGCGGTGAAGCCCGAAGAGTCCAGTAAAAAAGTGATCCTTATCGTGGAAGACAATAAGGTCAACCAGATGGTATTGAACAAACTGCTGCAGAAAATGAACTACGAGACACGCCTGGCCAACAATGGTAAGGAGGCGGTCGCTTATATGGAGCAGAATGAAGTCGACTTGATTCTCATGGATTGTCAAATGCCGGTCATGGACGGCTATGAAGCCACACGGCGTATCCGAGACCTTCCCGGTCAGAAGTGCAAAACGCCAATCATCGCGGTCACCGCTAATGCACGGGAATCTGACAAGGAACGCTGTACCGAAGTGGGTATGGATGAGTTCATGTGTAAGCCCGTTGATGCCAAAACACTGCAGAATCAGATCGAGCACTTTCTCGACCAAAAGCCAAAACCGGCCTTCTAGCCATGCTCAATGCACCATCTCGGAGCGCGTACACGTGTAAATGTTAACCGCATCAAAAATTCAACAATCTCCACAATTTCACCTATTTATCAACAACAAACCCTGTCTATAATACGTAACAGACAGTCACTTTTTTAACAGTACACCTCAAAAAACAACAAAAACAGGCGAAGGTGCGGGACCATTACAGGGACAAACAGGGAGTCTTGCTTGAATACGCCATTAGAAGCCCAGCGAAACAGATTACTGGAAGAGTCACAGGAGGCGCAGGAACAACTCACGTTGATACGTTCCCAAAATCCCGTGAATCAACCGCTCTTGAACTACTACGAAGACTTGCTTAAACGAAATGCCCAGTTGTTAGAAATGCTCTCCCAACATTTGGAAGAAAGCCGGACAGGCAATGAGCGTCGATCCGATCCCGGTAATTAGCTCCCGTAGAAGTATATGAGCCCCGTTTAGGAGACTCCAGCGCAGGCTGGAACTCCATCAGGCTCACATCGAAACTAATTCACGTTGTGCCGCTTCCCGTCGAACCGGTTCCACTGAATGCAAGTATCGCGTGAATGTGTCCTTCGGTCGCTCCAGCCCATGCGTCGCCAGCGCCCGGGATGCCATCCCCCGGTGGTTACTGCCGTGTGTCAACAAATGGAGCAGGATTTCTTCAATAGACAGCTGGCCCGCATCACCATCTGTAAACGTGAATGAAATCACCTGGCTCAACACTTCCGGCGTCGCTGTTGCCGCATAATTTGCCAGCCAGGCATCACTCTCAGCCATTCGATCCCGCAACTCCGCGAGTGTGGGTGTTTCAATCGTGTTGTCTGCCGTATAACGCTCTGTCTCACCGGAAATCCGACTGATAAACAAACTATCCACCACGGCAGTATGGTTGAGAATGCGGAGGAAGAAAACGGCATCATCTTCCGGAAGCAAGTGCCACTGTCGCTCGCCAAAATCCAGCAGTTCCGAATTTGCCCATTTTTTGTAGTTAAATGCCTTGGCAAGCATGTTGGTATGAACTTCCATAAACCATCCTCCTGCGGTGTTAAGAAAACTTTTTACAGTGCGCCTTCAGCTTCTTGATCGCCCAATCGTAGTGGCTGGACAGCGCGGAGACACAGTAACTCCCCACGGTGGTTGTCCCGGTCCAGTCGAAATACTGTTTAGTGAACAGCTCTTCATTCGAGAGATTCTCAGCCAGCGCCATAACAGACGCATGACTGGACTTCAGCATGTGCCGGGCATCCTCCAGCGGTGTCTGTTGGTGCTTTTTCCAAAACTCGACGTTCATATCACCATACGTTTTCCAGGTGAACGGCTGGGGCAAAAAGCTTGATTTGTACCCCGCCATGTTCAATTCAACCCACTTCAGGAGCAGTTGATGCCACTCGTAGAGATGGATGAGAATATCCCTGAGATTTTTATCGCGCCTCCAATGAGCTTCTTTCTTTTTTACATCCTGTGAGAAGTCAAAGTCGGTGTTTAAGGACTCTTCTGACATGGCGTCGATTAACGTCCACAGTGCAGAAAACCGCTCAGAGGCTGCCGCAAGCATTTCTTCTTTTGTTGTTGGTCTGCCCATTTTGGCGCCCTTATACGATTCACTGCCAAAAGGAACTAATCACACAGCTCCAGAATGTTTTACCACGTGATTATGCATTGTCACCGCCCCCGTTGATGAATGAGTAAACGTCGATATCATCGCGTTTCACCCAGCCTCGGTTAGACCAATAGTTTTTTTGCCAAGTCATTGTCACTGAGCACGTGGATATGAGACTTGACGATCCCCTCTGCTTTCAGCGCCCGGACGCAACGTGACAGCAGCTCAGTCGCGATTCCCGATTGACGGTTTCCAGCGGCCACAGCAAGATGTTGAATATAGCCCCGCTTACCATCGTGCCCGGCCATGATTGTGCCCACGATTATTCCGCCAAGCAGAGCAACGAAACTGAGCCTCGGATTCCTGTCCAGATAACGTTCGATGCCCTCACAAGTGTCCGCATCGCGAAGTTTGACGCCCTCGGCCTCTTGCCAGAGCGCAATGATCTGATGGTAATCGGAAATGTCCATTTCACGGTAGTGCATGACTTACCTTCTCCATGAGATGCTGAGAAATCCGCGTATTTGGCGAATATCTGTGGCAACAAAATCTCATAACCGCCTAATTGACGACACCGGTTCCCCAACCATCGTAGGTGCCTCTTTCAGCTGTCGCAAGCTTCTCAAACTCTCTGCGCAGTTCAACCAGTTGAGTCGCATCAGGAATCATTGCCTTGGTAGCTTTAAGCGCCCAATCGTTATTAACGTTCGAGCGCTGCACACTGACCTTAAAGTTTTTGGACTTCAAATATGATTCTATTTTTTTGGCACCCAACGTGGTGGGCACATAAAAAAAGAATTCTATCTCATGGGACTTAGAGAGGTTGGAGCCAGCTCTAGCCAATTGTTCAATGACCTGGCCATCCGGGCTTATAAATGCATCCGCTTCAGATAGACTGGCCTTCTTTGAAAACACCCAATACATCAATAGTACGATAACAAACGCAGTTACAATCATTCCCATGTTCTTCAATTCTTTCGCCTTAGTGAATTTGTCTTTTCGAACTCAAAGAGAGACGACTGGCGTGGTACGCTTGATGACGAACCACCAGGGTGTGCAGCCCACGAATAGTTTCAATACTGGCAGGAAGATACATCCTCTCTGACAATGGCTGCTGATTACATACGCAACATTCTACCCTATGGGCTGGTGCACATTGAATAAAACAACCTCACAAAATCCATCGTGATCTCTGGAATAACCTCTTCACCAAAGATTTCAGGTTGAGGTTTAAAATAAAACGGCTTATCTTTGCAGCTCAGCGGAAAAACGACAACGCTTAAGGAAGACACCATGCAAAAATTGCACGCTACTCGCCCCACATTTCACTGGCTGACGCGGTTGATGACCCGCACGCTGTTTCTCATCCTGTCCGGCGGATTTATCGCTGGCTGTGTGCCGGGTACCTTCGAGTCGATCGGTACGACCATCTATCTCTACGAAAAAGATCTCGATGCCCAATACAAAGGCGAGGTACAGAAAATTGTACAGCGCTACGTGGATGATCTTGCCAACACCCCCTGTGAAAACAATGACGTGAAGCCTGTTGAACCCGTGGTAGACCTGATCAAGGATCACCGCTACATCGGTATCAAGAAAGTATTGACCATGCTGGAAGAAATCGAGCGCGACGAGAACAACAGTAACTCCGTGCGGGCCTCCTCTCTGTACTATCAAGCGGTTATCTACGCCATGAAGCGTGACCCCAACAAAATATTGGCCACGGAGCGTTTAAAAACGTTGCACACCAGCTATCCCGGTGAGTATCAGTGCCTGTTCCAGGAAAGTGAATGGCGGGACAAGATGATCGAAAAGTACCTGTTAAGAGAGGGGCAAAAGGTAGAAGATTACATCAAGCAGTTCCAGGGAGACCAGGCCGCCGTTGCCGGGTAGCCGGCCCCCTCACGATAATACTTGAGGAGATCACTCGCCCAGTTCGCGTGTTTGATCTCCTCTCGTGTTTATCGTCGCACAAGTTTGATCGGCAAACCGTTTCTGGGATGCGTGATCGGCAGAATGGTGAATGCGACCGGCTCATCACAGGCGAGCTCCACCGTATATTGGCGCAACAGGTGGTGGAGCATCAGCTTGGCCGCCATCAGGGCAAACTGCATACCGATGCAGATGTGGGCCCCACCGCCAAACGGTGCAAACTGGTATTTGTGCCGCTTGTGCTCTTCCCTGCCCGGCGCAAATCGTTCCGGATCAAACTGCATGGGATTTGACCAATACAATTCTGACCGATGGGTATACCCCACATCCACCATCACTTGCGTGTTCGCAGGTATCACGGCGTTCTTAAACGTGGTTTCCTTCAAGCAGCGCCGGAATAACTGGGGCGCTGGCGGGTATATGCGCAAGGCCTCTTTGAACACCCACTCGTATTCTTCCAGCTGATCCAGCGCGTTATAGCCAACTGGGCCCGCCGGAATCGCATCACTGATTTCCCGCAGTCGCTGCTGCCATTCCGGGTGCTTCGCCAGATAGTACAGCGTGATCGTCAGTGACGTAGTGCTGGTGTCATGGGCGGCAGACAACACATTCACCAGGTGATCCAGCACGGCCTGTTCGGTAAACGACTGGCCCTCTTCGTCTTTCGCCTGACACAGTCGGGTAAATATGTCCTTGCCATCCGAGACTTTTCGTTCCCTGATCATTGGCCGAAAATAGTCAAACAGGGCCTGTCGCGCACGCAGTGCCTTCCATATGGCTGTGCCAGGCAAGGGATAGGGAATGATCGGCGCGAGCCCGTTATTGACGGTGATGAACGTTTTATTGATGAAGTCGGCATCGCGCTCCAGATTGATCCCCAGAAAGGCCTTTGCCGCAATATCCAGCATCATCGCTTTCACCGAAGGATAGGCTTTGATGACCTCAGACCTCCCCCACTCCGCCAACCCACGCTCCACGGATTCATTGATCAACTCGCAGTAGGCTTCCATGGCGGCCTGCCGAAACACAGACTGCATGATTTTTCGATGAAAGCGGTGCTCATCGAAGTCCATCGTGGGCAAGGCATTAGGAAACAGGCGGGCCAGAAACGGTTCCCAGCCGAGCTTGCTGGAAAAATTGCTCTCCTCATCTCGCAACACCAACTCAATTCCGTCCGGACTGGCCAACACAACAAAATTCAGAAAAAACGCGCGGCTTCGGTAAATTTCTCCATAGGTGTCGCGCATCTGCCGACCAAAACCGTAGGTGTTGAGGAGATACTTAAACGTGTTGCCCACCAGGGGCCAGCCATCATTGCCGGGCAGATGGCGGATATCGGTGTTTTCGCCGTAGATGCCAGTGTGAGACATAGTGCGGTTACTCCTGCGACTCAGATTCATTGGGGGCTGATCGACCGGGGGCTGATCCAACGGGCTGTGATTGGGCCGTGCTCATCTTGGCAGCTTTCAGTTGTGCCATGGGTTCATCCATCCATTTTTTCCAGGCAAAAGGCACGATAAGCTGCTGCCAGTAGTTGTTCATGGGGTAAAACTGCTCCCCGTGCAAGCCCAGATGGTTTGGCTTACCGGCCAGATCGAGGTGATAGGACCCGAAGGCGATATCCCAGAAGATAAATATCGCTCCACAATTTTTATTACCCTCAGCCAGTTTATTGGAGTGGTGCCAGCGGTGCAGTTCATTCGTGGAAAACACATAGTTGAGCAGGCCATGGTTCAATTTTATATTGGCGTGCTGGAATGCCCCCGCTATCCCCAGTACTACGCTGTGCATAATCAAGGCCTCCTGACTGGCACCCAGCACCAGTGGTGGCAGATACGCAATCAGGTAGGTGCTGATGTGATAAATCGGGTGCAGACGGAATCCGTTAATCAGATACATACGGTTCACCGCATGATGACTGGAGTGAAATCGCCACAGAAACGCATTTTCATGGCTGGCCCGATGAAACCAGTACTTGCTGAAGTCGATGAGGAGAATCACCAGCAAGGCCTCCAACCAAAAAGGCAGACCGTCAAACAGGCTGAAAGTGATCGGTACATTGATCAGCCCCAGGATGGTCACCGCAATGGCTGGTCCAATAGCAGTCATTAACGGTTCCAGACCGAAAGCAACAATACCCAAAGACCACAAATCAGCAGACGTATCCCCGATGCGTTTATTCCAAGCGGCCTCGATGGGGTGAACCTGCTCCAGAACCAGGACCATGACCATCACAAGAATGGGAATGGCAAAATAGGCAGGCTGCACCCACGCCGGGTTGCCCGCGGTTAACACAAAATACATGGTGCCTGCGCCCAGGATCAGGACGACAGGAAAAAAAGCACGTTCAAACCACTGCATAACTAAGCTCTCCCACTACCTGTGACCACCCAGCGATCCAACAGGATCAGCAGCGGCGGCACGAGAAAAAAATCGACGAAAAAGGCCATGAAAATGGTGACGGTGGTGAGGATGGCCATGTTACTGGTGATGTTCATGGCAGAAAATCCCAGCATGGCAAACCCGGCAATCAGCACCACGGTTGTCACCGCCAGGGCAACACCAACGGAGGAAAATGCTTTTGCGATGGCCTCAGGGGCGGGCAAACCATCCTCCACACGCAGCCGCTGGTATTTACTCAACAGGTGTATGGTGTCATCCACAACAATGCCAAAAGCGATGGCGAAGGTGACGGTGATGCCCAAGTCCACATTGCCATTCACCCAGGCCCACACACCGAAGGCCATGGCCACCGGCACAAGATTGCTCACCAGACTCAGCAACCCCAAGGTCACCGAGCGCAGTACGCGAATCAAAATCAACGACATCACAATCAGCGACCCAACCAGCCCCCATAATATCCCCTCGGTACTCCGCTGCCCGATGTGCGCGAACATGAGCGGTGCGCTGGCCCCTTCAGACCACATCACTTTCGGCGTATTCTCAGCGAGCCAAGCCTGGGCCTGTTGATCCAGCGCAATATGGTATTCCCCTTCCGTGTTGTTCATCGCCACACGCACCCGACTGGCCGCCTGGTCATGGGTCAGCACATTGCTGGTGTCCACCCCGACGGGTAATGACAACTGGTACAACAACAAATACTGTGCCGCCAAATTACGATCATCCGGAATTTGATAGTACGCAGGATCTTCGCCGTGCAGAGAACGGTTGATGCGTTTGATCACATCCGCCAAGGTATCCACCTGAATCACCCCAGGCTGTGCTTTCAACCAGCTCGCAAATGCATCCAGCGTGCGGAGGTAGTCAGGGTTGGCCACGCCCCCCTCTTCCCCACTGTGGATGGAATAGTTCAGCGTTCCCAGACCGGTGATACGTTGATTTACAAACTCCAGATGCTGGCGCATCGTTTGCGATTCCCCGAAATAATGTACGGGATTGTCATTGATTCGGTTCTTAAGCACGGAAACAGACAACACCACCGCTGGCAGCAGAGCCGCCAGAACAATCTGACGGGGGTAGCGGGCGACCCATTGGCCAAATCGCGCCATGCGTTGAGCCGGGCCATTGGCTTCCACCCCTGCAAACGTAGGCTTTTGGTGAGGCACGACCAGCATCCAGGCCGGCAAAAACAGGATGGCGAAAAGAAAGGCAAAGGTCACGCCTGCCGCCACCACATAGCCCAGCGCCTGATACGGCGGAGAGTCGTTGAAGTGCAGCGTGAGGAAACCCGCCACCGTCATAAAAGACGTCAGGAATACGGGAAAGAGGTTGTGCCGAATGCTGACTCGCCACGCCTGTTCCTCAGCCAAGCCCGTGGCCAATTGCTGGCGGTAACTGCTCAGCAGATGAATACAATCCGCAATGGCAAGTGTCAGGATCATAATGGGCGCGGCGGTAATGGCAGCGTTTACGCGCAACTGGGTCCAGCCCAACGCGCCCATACCCGCCGCAATGGCAAGCACACCCACCAACATCGTAATCACCATGAAGCTCAGATTGCGATAAATCGCGACCAGCAAAAGCACCATAACCACGAAAAACGCGGGCCAGACAAATCCCATGTCGCCTTCGGTTGACTCAGGAAAGGCCTGGTCGACGACGATTTGGCCGGTCAGATAGGTAGTGAGCCCGGGATAACGGGCTTCAAACTCTGCCACCAGATTCCGTACATACAAGACGACTTCCGGGGTCTCTTTTTCCAACGTCACACCGGGTAAATTGACCGTGACACGAATGCCAGCGACATCACCAGCGGCACTGACCAACGCGTTGACCAGCGCGGGCTCGGTCAAGGCCACCTGCTTCCTGCGCAAGCGCTCTGCTTCGCTGAGCTGCTCCGCGTCTTCAAAAAGGCCATATACTTTGAGCTCTTCCGCCTCGCCTTCTGTGTGCTGAAAGTTCACCACGGAATCCACGCGAAGCGAGTACGGAATCTGCCAGGCTGCCTGCGTCATGGCCTCCAGCAAGTGCAGTGACGCAGGTGAAAACACATCGCCATCCGGTAGCGCGACGGCAATAAATACGGCTTCCGTACGATTGTAGTCTGCCTGCAAGGCTTCAAAGGCTTTGAGCTGAGGATTGTCAGCACTGAAAAAAAACTGATAATTCAGGGTATTGCGAAACTGGGGAATCCCCATCGCCAGCAACAAGGTGAACAACAGGCACAGGCTCAGTACGGTTTTGGGACGACCCACGACGACACAGGCGATCTGGCTGGCCCAGCGATCCCAGGGGGACGTATTGGTGCTTGTACTTGCTGTCATCGCACCCACCCCAGAGAGTTCACCGCCAGCGCATGTACCAGATTCACGGCATAAAACAGCACCAGAAAAAGCACCGCGAATTTTCGAGGATTAAAGCGCGCTTCACGCCCCATCAGGAATTTCGTTAAACTTTTTTGCGCAGGCACCAGCGCAATCAGCGGTAGCCACCCGGTTGCTGCGCTGAGTCCACTCTGCGACCAGGGCGCATTCAGCACGATCATCCACACCACCGCCGCCACCCCACAGGCAAACCCCACCAGTGCAGCAGGCACTGGCCCAATATCATGACTGTAAAATTTCTCACCGGGCTCGGCCCACTCCAGCCAACCGTTTTTCCGTACCAGCTCAAAATGCAGGAAGGCCAGGATGTACACACCAATGAGCTTCAGTAATACACCATCGTACACCACGGTCTGGGTCGTCAGCGTAAGCAAAAGCGTATAGAAACTCAGCGCGATGCTCACTGGGTAGGTCAAAGCCAGATTAAAGAACATACTTTTGTGCATCCACGGGAGCCACTTTTCCATGAGAATTAACAGCAATCCGTAGAGCATATTCAAGGTCACAAAGACCGCCAGTGCCGTGCCGGCGCTGAGATTCATCAGCGGAATGATCAAAAAAGCGGCCGCCCAGAGGATATGGAGGTCCCGAAATGATACGGCGCCAGACACCAGCGGTCGCTCGGGATTAAACTGGACGTCATAGGCATAATCTTTCACTTCATCAACGGCACGCAGGTAAAACATCACCAGAAACAAGGTCATCACGCCCAGCAAAGAATGACTGCCAAACCGCCAGACGTCACCGCCGCCCTGATGCACCATCTGTCCCTGGAGTGACAAAAACCAGAACAGCGCAAAGCCGAAATGCAGCCCCGGCGCGTAGATGATGTCCATAAAACGCCTGATCCGCGTGAAATACCCGGCCTGTACTTGCTTTGAATCCGTCATAGCTTTCGATCCACGTTACCCGACAATACGTACCAGCCCACTGGCACCATCCATTTCAATTTTTGCCCCATCCGGAATGCGCTCGGTTGCGCCAGGTAGAGCCACAATCGTGGGGATGCCGAATTTCCGACCCGTGATGGCGGTGTGGGATAGCATACTGCCGCGCTCGACCACCATGCCTTTGGAGGCAAGCATGAGAAACAACCAGCCGGGATCTGTTTCCTGAGCGATTAAAATCATGTCATCGGTGACCTCGCCGGCTTGATTCGGATCTTTCACAACCCGCGCCGTACCGACCACTTTACCCGCGCTGGACCCAAGCCCCTGCAAGTCGCCTTCGGGATCGTATTCCGACGATTCGGCTTCCGGGAGCAGATTGTTTTCATGAATGGGACCAAAGGTGGTGATCGTGGACGCCACCTCCCGCTTCAGATTCTGCTCGTATTCTGTTCGCCGCAAATTCGCCAATGCTTGCAGGTTCATGAGGGTACCGGTGCCGTCGATGTAGCCAAACACCTCATCCATCGTGAGGTGATACACATCATCCAGACTCACCAAAACGCCTTGATCCACCAGGTACTGCCCGATGGCTTTGAATATCTGCCGGCTGACGCCAAACAGTTCGCTGCGGCAGTACCTCGAATTTTCCCGGTGGCGAATCAGTCGTCGCAGTCGAGGCAGCAGCACATTGTTCAACAGTTTTTTCCGGCGCGAATGACCAGCCAGTAACGCATCCAGCTTTTTGTCAGCCTCTCGACGTACGGCATTTTCATTTTCAATAATCTGGTCCGCAGTGACGTTCTGTTTGGCGTATTGAGCAATCATGCGCATCAACACCCACGGGGTATCCCGCAAACTGGGTTGCTCCAGTTTCAATTCCTGTAACCCCCGGTCACCAAAGTAATGCAGGTGGTGGCGAACTGCTGTCACAAAGGATTCATAGCGCTCACCCTCACCCAACTCACCCGCTTCCAATCGCTTCCACAGCGTTTGGGGCGATTCCCGTTCAAATACCGCCATCAGCTCTTCATTCGCCCGTACCTGTTCGGCAAGACGAACCGCAGAGAGGATAATTTCCACGCTCAAAAGCTTCTCATCACCACACAACAAGTCAGACAGCAGGCCTGCATCCTCATCCAGTTCCCACTTCTTGAACAGGGATTCTGCCAGGCCATACATGGGAATCAGGTAACTGTCAGTGGTGAGCGTTACGCCCCATTCGTTGCCGACCTCCCGCCAAATGTCATAGAACAGGTTCACCAGAGTCAGCGGGTCTTCCCCGGTCAGGTCTTTCCCGCGCAGCGGCGCGATCCGTCGTTCCCACCAGCTGTGGTAGTGGTACATCGTGTGGTCATGTTTCAGATAACTTACCAGCGTGCCCACGACATGCACGGCGACTCGGCTCCAGGTTTTGAGCTTCTGGCCAAGCTGCTGGAGCGTACCGCCACTTTGATGACTCTGAAACGATGAGGTCAGCCCGATCATGTTCTCCCAATGTGTGCCAAACAAGGGGTACAGCGGGCTCTGTTTATGCAGTAAATAGAAGTGGGACAGGCAGTAAAACACCCGGCCATTCAGGTACCCGATCATTTTGTCCAGTGGTTCGAAGTTGTCATTTATCGTGCGCGAACTCACCCCGACCCGACGATACAGATCATAAAATATTTCACGATAGAAGAACTTGGCAAAGGTGTAAGTCAGTGCCGTTGACACCCCCGGATAGCTCTCGGTGACATTGGTGTTGGTCCAGATCAGCTGGCGTGCGTAATCCAGTGCGATGGGGCGAGACTGCAACAGATACAGCTCGCCGGAAGCCGTAAAGGTGCCTTCTATGTCCTGCGGGAGACCGAAGTGCTTTTCCACTGTACGACCGGTTTCCACCAAACGCATGATTTCATGGTCAGAGAGACAGGCCCGCTCCCGCTCAGCTTCGGGCACCACCATTTCCTTGAGACCAAACCCCTTGACCTCATCAAAGGTGAGTTTTTTGGCTTTCTCGGCGATGTCTTTGCGAATCTTTCCGGTTTTGCCACTCACAAAATAGTGATCCACGGGCACCCGTTCCTGAACCACACCCTCACCAATGCCGTAGCCGGCCACCATCACCTGATCCTGTGCGGCCGTTTTCGGATCGGCCGTGAACAACACGAAGGATCGCTCGCCGAACACCATTTTCTGCACACCAACAGCCACAGAAAATCCCAACAGATCCATGCCCTGCGCATGACGATAGAGCATGGACTCCTGGGAAAACCCGGAAGCCCAGCAGGCCTTGAGCTTTTCAGCCACCTGATAACGCGGCACATACAAAAAGCTTTCGCTCATGCCCGCAAAGGGGTTGGTCACGGAATCTTCACTTTCTTCGATCTTGTGCCCCACCGTGGACGCCCGCACGGACACCAGGGTAGTATCGGTGAACAATTCGTCGAACACGGCCAACACCTCGCTTTCCTGGTCTTCCGAGAGTTCGATCGCAAGAAAGTGGGCCTGAATGGCCTCCGCAGCACGCTTGATGGACGCATGATCTGCGAAATCGATCGCTTCCAGTTCAGCAATCACCGCTTCTCGGATGCGCGCAAACATCTGGTCATAGGCCGCCACCGTCAAACAGAAGAATTCCGGCACTGGTAGATTGGCATGCAGCATGTCCGCCTGCTTCGAAAACTTGCCGCCCACCTGTTCGTTGGTCATGGGTTCAGCGCAGCGCAAAATCGAGTCTGAAAGACGGATGCCTTGCGTGTCCTGGTTAACCACCGGCTCTGGTGCATCGGATGCGTGTTGTGTTTCCATGTTCAATCCCTACAGTCGTCTTCAGTCAGTGGGTGTTATTGTGGTGCTGCGTAAAATCCATCATGACCTGGCGCAGCGCTTCTTTTTCCGAGCGATTCACCACGGCCTCAGCTTCGGTCCCCGCCAGATACTGCCGCAACCTGTGGGTGTCGCCATAATGGTCAAATCCGACCAAGGCAAGCTGGGTCAGCGTTTTTTCCACCGCTCCCGATGTCTTGGGCAAAACCCATCGATGTAACCGCTCCAGCCAGGGCCCGTTCCACCAGGGAATGGGCACACCCCATTGCCGATCAATGGCCGGGACGCTCTCGCCCGCCAGTGCAAGAATTTCGTTGAGTGATACCGGGCGAGGATAGCCGATGTGCAACGCGTGCTGAATCTGCGCTCCCTGTTGTTCCTCCCCACCCTGCAACCAATGGCTGGCCAGCGCGAGAACAATGGACGCATAGTCGTTCACTTCAATAATGGAAAACTGTTGGCGACCGGATCCGATGGTCATGCCTTTGCGCGCTAATTTCACCAGCCCCGGCAAAACAAACTGATCCTCGGCCCCCAGAATGAAACGGGGTCGCAGCGCAGTCGCAGCCCGACCGCGCTGTTTACCCCAGGTGTAGCAGGCCACTTCAGCGGCTGCCCGGCTTCGTGCTAAAGCAGATTCAGCCACCATGGGCACCTGTTCACCGACATTGCGCTGTGCACCCCCTCCCAATACTGACAGGGTACTTCCGTAAATCACCCCAGCCACCGCTGCCGGCGCGGCTGCGAGGAGCGCTTCCGTTCCGCGCACATTAATGTCTGAATAACCCGAGCCATCTGAATCAATCTGCTTCACTCCAAAATGCACCAGCACCGAAGGCCGGTCATCAAACAATGCGTCGGGAACCTCAGGTAAACGGCCGGGAATCACCTGCAGCCAGGTGGGACATTCCGACCACGCCATTAACGAACACACCTGTGCCTCGGAGCGGGCCATGAGCCGCACCTGAAGAGCCCCTTTACGCTTCGCCACCTGACGCAATATCGCGCGCCCCACATAACCGGTTCCGCCGGTCAAAATTATCTGCACAGCGACGACCTACCAGATCAGCGGTATGAGACGTTTGTGGGCTTCGGCATACGCCGGATAACCGGGAAGCGTCATCAATGCTTTTTCCTCGATCAGAATACGCATCACCACCGCTGGCACGAGCACCAATAAGCAGGCGGCCAAGGCCCAATAATTGAAGAACACCAGCACGAACCCCAGATGGGCACACAGCATGCCGGTGTACGCCGGATGTCGAACGGCTTTGTACGGCCCGGTATCCACCACCTGGTGTTCACCGACCAGCCGGACACGATGGGAATAGAATCGCCCGAGGACATGAATCGCATTCAAGCGGAAGAACACGCCAAAATAAAACAGCAGAACACCCAGCGCGGTGACCCATCCCCCCTGCCACTGAGTGGGCAGCGCCATCGCAACCAGTACGGTGAGCAGTCGTCCAAAGGCATAGAGCTCGCAGGTGCCTTTATCTTTGCTGGTCTGCCCTTTGGAGGACTCTGTGGCAGATACATTGGATTCGGAGAGTAACCAAAAGAGGTAACTGCCGGTCACCACCAACCCCAGTACAAACGGCCAACCTTGCCAATGTTGCAATTTGAGCGTCGCGAGGACGGTGAGCAGAATGATTCCACTCATCATGAGGTATTTGGGGAGCTGATTTCTGAAATCATTTGAGGTGTTCATCGTCACCATTCTCTCAGTCTGTTCAATGTTCAGTATCGTGCGATACTTCCAGGTTGCGTTGTTTCAAATAGGTATGTTTGTCCACTGCCTGTGCAGTAATTCCAATTTCTCCGACCCGTTGTTCACCACTGTAAATCACCACCGGTAAGCGAACGATATCCTGCAGCACCGCCGCTTGCGCATCGTTTTGTTCGTGCACCATCGACAGCGTTTCGCCGGGTTGAATGGGGCGGACGAGGCGCATATCCACGCTAATCAGGTTCATGGGGTGCCCCATGGGCACGTGATACAGCGTGTGGCCTGCCCAGGTAGCCAACTGCCGTGCGCTTTCCAGCAAATACAATGGCTCCACACACAAGCGAGAGTCCGCCATCGCTTGATGGCAGCCATCAAAGAACAGGTGACCGGGTTTCGGCTTAAGCAATTGCACACAATACGACTTCACGTCAGTTTGCTCGGGTTCCGAAATGAAGACGTTTTCAGCACGATGCTTATGCAAGACCTCCTTGGGCGTTGGGGCTGTCCGTACACGTGCGGCACCCTTGGAGTCTGGCACCGCGGGTGAACCTGAAACCTGCTGCGAATCTGCCAACGGCTGTGCCGCCCGGTATTGAAGGTTCAAGTCCAGTTCACAGGCAATGGAACCATGCTGGGTGACAATTCCCGAAAAGGCCAGGTGCTCGGGCCCACCATCCATCAACAAAAGACTTAACGGGGTGGGCACCTGTTTTTCAATCCATTTCCGGAAACGGATGTGAATATCGGAAACGTAGCGCAGCAACGCCGGATTATCCGGATCGGTTTCCGCAGTGATTTGATCGAGCATTTGCCAAATTCCCTGTAATACCAGCGCACCCGGCACATGATCGAGAGGGTGATCAAAAAAGTACGGATGGGATTCATCCAGAGCCAGCCGTGCTTTGGCCTCCTTCACTTGAAAGTCGACTTGAATATCCTGCAATACCTGGTGCTTCTGCGCATACGCGCTGGGGGCGACCACCGGGAGGAAAAACCGGTTGGCAGTGCTCACGGATTCACGAATCGCTTTGCGCATGTAGGTGGCGATGAGGTCAATATTTTCCGGATCCAGCAGGGTGAAGTGGTTCCCGGCGGTGGTCAGTACCTGATCCAGACCGTACAGGTAGGGTTCCCAATCCAGTTGTTCACTCATCCCGGCATATTCGTACAGGGGCTTTTCCGCTTTGAACAACGCTGTTTTCCCGCCATATTCCGGCGGTTCGTATCCCTGCATTACATTCAGCAGACACTTCATCACCTGAAAGCTGTGCGCCAACTCTTTGAAGGGCATTAACTGTGGAATGATTCCGCGTCGATGTGCTTCTTTGAACAACGCCTGAAGGGACTCCTCCGCTGTGCGATGCTCATCCAGCAGCTCCGTCAGCAAGGCACCACTGACCCCCAGATCCAGCGACATCAAATTCAGCAGGAACACATCCTTATCGTGATCCGTCTCCAACCGGCGGTTGAACGTGGGGGCGCTGTCAATCAACGTCAGTCGAGCCACTTTTTCACCCTGATTGCTGAGCCGACTCGCCAGTTCCAGGGCCAATACCCCACCCAGCGACCAGCCACCCAACAGGTACGGACCGGACGGCTGTACCTGCCGAATCTCGTGCAGATATTCCGTCGCCATTTCTTCTATGGATTCCGGTGCACTGTCTTCATCGATAAACGCATGTGCCTGCAGGGCATAAACGGGTTGACCCTGCCCAATCCGATGGGCCAGTTCGTTGTAACAGAACACGCTGCCGCCGATGGGGTGAACGAGAATCAGCGGAATTCGGCCAGGCTCTCCCTTTTGCAACACCACCATCGGACTGATGACATCCTCCTGCCAGTCGGCTTCTTCGCCTTCCAGCCCCTCGGTTAAACGAAAATCGATCAATCCCGCCAATGATGAAACCGACGCCCCGTCCTGAAGCTTCACCAGATTGAGATCCATATCCAGCGCGTATTTCACACGTCCAAGTATCTCCATGGCAATGAGCGAATCCATACCCAGCTCCAACAGCGGCCGGTCATCATCGATCTGGTCCATGTCGAGCGACAGAGCTTTACTTACGATGCGCAATAGAAACTCTCGCAAGGTACGGGTGCGCCTGGACGGACTCATGGCCATCAACTGGGCCTTGAGACCCACCACCGGTGCTTTGGAGGCTTTAAACTTCATGCCCTGGATACGGAGTTGCACTTTCCCGGACTCACTCATCCAGATCATATCCAGATCCTGGTGCCGCTCTTCCGCATCCCAGGTACTCACGCGATTGACGTACACCCATCCCGTTCGACCCGGAGGCTCAAAGATTTCCACCCGACTGACCCGGTAGGGAAAGAACGTGTGTTCGCTGTCTTCGTAGCACAAGACGCCCAACACCTGAAACACCGCCTGAACATGGGCATCGGGGATATTGCTGTCCGGTGACCAACTCGCCTCTTCCGCATCCAGCCGCACCAGTCCCAGCGATTCATGATCATTTCGATACAATTCCGAGACCAGAATTCGGGGATAGGCACCGTAAAACAGGCCGCGATCCCGGCAGTTTTCCTGGTATTCCTGTACATCCACCAGCTCATCAATGCGCAACTTCATTTGACTGATCGACAGATTCCCGGGCCGTCGTGACGCATCATGCGCCAATACGGAAGCACTGGCGATCATTTGCCACGCACGTCCGCCATCGATTCCCGAGGGCTCCTCCGCAGGCGCATAGCACTTCATGCGTACCTCATTGGCTGCCGGTCGATCCACAAAAGTATGCATTGTCAATGCTTCGGAGCGGTCGGTATCCGGAACGCCAATGTCTTCATGCATTTCCAGATCCTGAATACTGATGGCGGCGGTTTTGAGCCCCCGCACAGCAACCTGCAAAGCCATGAGCATGAATACCGGAAGTCGGATGGTTTGCTCCTCTCCGGTGGCGTATTCCGGCACAAAATGGGCACTCCGGGCAGACAAATCACATTCAAACTGCATTTCCCCCGGCATTAAACGCGGTGAAAAACGGGCTTCACCCAACAGGAAGTGACCTGTCTGGCGACGCTGACCCGTTTCAGCCTGCGCCGGCGCAACGTCGTCTAACCAATACCTGGTACGCTGAAAAGCATAGCGCGGCAGATTCACCACCATCAACGCTGCCCGCCGTGCCGGCACCCCATAGAATGCGGACCACGCCACCGCCTGCCCGGCAACAAATGCCTGACCGGCGGCCTGAGTGATCGCCTGAATATCCTCCGAAGGTGCTGAACGGCTGAGTGAGGCAATCCAGCTCAATCCCCGCCCGCCCAGTGTGCGCTTACCCATGGCAATCAGGGTATTGGCTGGCCCCTGTTCAATAAACGTGGTTACCCCCAACTCCTGCAAGCGGTGCATGCCCTGCTCAAACAGTACCGGTGCCAGAATGTGTCCGCACCAATAGGCTGACGACGCAATTTCATCCTGAATAAGCTGTCCTGTCACTGTAGAAACGATCGGTATGGCAGGGATTCGATAGGTGATATTGTCCGCCACTGCGCGGAATGCCTCGATCATCGGTGCCATCAATGGCGAATGGAAGGCATGGGAAACAACCAGCGGACGACTCTCAATATTTCGCGCCTGCAGATAGGTGACCATTTCCTCCAATTCCCCGGTATCGCCCGCAACCACAATCTGTCCCGGCCCGTTCATGGCCGCAATTGAAATCTTCCTTCGGTCACCGATGGCTTGGGTAACATCATCCAGATGCGCAAACACCGCAATCATCTGTCCCCGATCATCCAACGACTGAATTAATCGGCCACGCGCTTCAATCAGCTTGATCGCATCCTCCAGAGAGAATACGCCAGCCACGCACGCGGCGGCGTATTCGCCAACGCTGTGCCCCAGCAGGTAATCCGGCGATCCGCCCCACTCCAGCCAAACAGACGCCAGGGAGTACTCCAGACAGAACAACGCCGGCTGAGTGAAGCAGGTTTGATTTACCGCCACCTGACCCTCATCATTTTCCCTGGGATTGTTCATCAGCTCGATGATGGACTGCCCGGTGAGCGAATGATAGATCTGATCACAGACTTCCATCTTTGCCCGAAATGCAGGTATAGCTGCCATCAATCCCTGCCCCATGCCCACATATTGTGCGCCCTGCCCGGTAAACAGCCAAGCGGTTGTCGCTGCCTGGGTATCGCCGCGAGTTGGGGGTAAATACACATCTTCTTCCGGATTTTGCCAATCCAGTTCGGTGAGCTTGTTCAGTAAATCTGCGTACGCCGTGAACCGCACAGCCAGCCGATGCGGAAACTGGGTTCGACAGACGTTGTTCAGCAAACAATACGCCTCCAGATCCACCGTCGCATTCGCGCTCAGACTGGTGACATGGCGCTGGACCTGACTGCGGAGCCCATCACGATCTCGGGCAGAGATCGCCAGCAGATTAGGCCGCTGTCCCGGACCGGGCGTTCCCGTCTTCGCCGCTGTTGATACACCGGTCTCTGGTGCACTTTGCAAGATCACATGGGCATTCGTCCCACCGAAGCCAAAGCCGGAAACCCCGGCAAATATCGGTTGCCCCTCCCTGCAGGCCAGCGGTTCCGCACTCACCGGAACCTGCCAGTGCATCTGCGCCCAGGGAATCAATCGGTTCGGTGTGGCGTAGTGCAGGTTTGCCGGCACTGTCCGATGATGCAGCGCCAACACAGTTTTCATCAGTCCTGCGATGCCCGCTGCGGACTCCAGATGACCAATATTACTCTTGGCGGACCCCACCCATAAAGCGCTCTGTGTCGAGCGCCCGGCGCCGTAGACATTTTCTATCGCCTGCGCCTCAATCGGATCACCCAGCGGAGTGCCGGTTCCGTGGGCCTCCACATAACTGACCGCCTGTGCATCCACATCGGCATCACGCAACGCATTTCGAATCGCCAGTTCCTGGGAGGGTCCGTTCGGTGCGGTCAAGCCATTACTCCGTCCGTCCTGACTGATGCCGGAGCCCTTAATCACGCCCCAGATCGCATCGCCCGCCGCCAGGGCTGCCGAGAGCGGCTTCAACACGATGACACCGCACCCCTCACTGCGCACGTAACCATTGGCTTCATCGGAAAACGGCTTGCATCGGCCATCCGGAGCCATCATCCGCACCTGACTGAAGGTGATGGTCAGATCTGGCGTTAAGATCAGATTAACGCCCCCCGCCAACGCCAGGCCACACTCCCCCTGTCTGAGGCTGCGGATCGCCTGATGCACCGCCACAAGAGACGACGAACACGCCGTATCGATCGCCAGGCTGGGGCCATGAAAATCGTAAAAATACGAGAGACGATTTGCGGCAATACTGAACGCATTGCCGGTACCCGCATAGGTTTGGTTTGGGGAGCGAACGCGCGCGCGAATCCGGTCATAGTCCACATTACTGATGCCGATAAAAACACCGGTACTGCTCCCCGTGAGATCAGCCGGTGCGATGCCGGCATGCTCCAGTGCATGCCAACTGGTCTCCATCAGTAACCGTTGCTGAGGGTCCATCCACAGGGCTTCCCGCGGCGAGATACTGAAAAACTCCGGATCAAATGCGTCCACCTGATTCAGAAATCCACCCCAGATAGTATTGGTTTTTCCCTCTGAAGGATTGCCCGCCTCATAGAACGCACGTGCATCCCAACGGGACTCAGGCACTTCGCTGATCCCGTCCTGCTGGCTGATCAACAACTGCCAGAATGCTTCCGGACTCTCCGCCGCGCCGGGAAAACGACACGCCATGCCAATAATTGCGATGGGCTCATTGGCGCCCACCGGCGCGTTCTCTGCACGTTGGGCAAAGTCACTTCCTTCCGTTGATTCATCCTGCACCAGAAAGACAACCAGGGCATTAATGGTCGGATAGTCGTAGAGCACCCGTGGGCTCAATGACAGATTCAATGCATCACTGATTTCCCCCGATAAGCCCACCAGTGTTTTAGAATCCAGACCGTATTCACTCAGGGGCCGGGTCAGTTCAATCTGGGCCGGAGCCAACCCGACGGCCTCTGCGACCAGGCGAACCAGCGTTTGACGCACCTGCCGCGCACTCTGCGTTGTCTCCCCTGCCTCACGCGAGGTACCCACAAGCGGCGAAGCTGGCACAGCGCGGCTTTCAGCAATCCGGGCAGCAGTGTGTACCTGCTTCAACTTGCCCTGCAGGTATTTTTCACGCATCGCCCGGCGACGAATTTTGCCACTGGAGGTTTTTAGAAATGATCCCTGCTCAATCAGCACCAGGTCATGCAGGGTAATCCCGTAAGCATCCAATAATTCTGCCCGAATTTTTCGTGCGAGAATGGCGAAAGCTTCATCACTCAATTCCACACCGCGTGCCAACTCCTGAACCAGCACCAGGCATTCCTGATCCTGCCGCTCAATCGCAAACGCTGCGCCGCACCCTTTCCTTAATTCGGACCGATCCAGTTGGATCAGATCCTCGATATCCTGTGGATAAAAGTTGCGCCCATCAAGAACGATCATTTCCTTGTGCCGACCGGTGATGTAGAGTTCCCCTTCGTTCAGAAATCCGAGGTCCCCGGTGCGTAAATAGACTGTACTGTTCGGATCATCCACGATGGTGGCCTGAAAGGTCTCACGCGTGGCTTCCGGGTTGCCCCAGTAGCCTTGCGCCACGCTGGACCCGCTCACCCACACCTCGCCCACTTCCAGGTCGGGACACGGGTGACGGGTATCGGGATTCACGATACGCACCTGCTGATCCAGCGGCACGCCACACCCCACCAGCCACCGCCCCTCAGATTCCTCATCCAGGAGTTTGATCGCCCCCCGGTGCAGGGACTCCGGGTCGATGTACAGTGACTGGTAATCGGCCTGTTTATCTGCCACGGTGACGATCAGTGTGGACTCGGCCAATCCGTAGATCGGGCACAGAGATTCATGCCGAATCCCGCACGATTGAAAGCGCTCAAAAAACCGTTCAAGAGTGTTTTTGCGCACAAATTCTGCGCCGTTGTAAATAAAGCGCCAGGTGCTCAAATCCAGCTCAGCCACTTCGGCATCGGAGACTTTTCGCAGACAGAGCTCATAAGCAAAATTGGGTGCGCCGCTGGCGGTAGCTCCGTACTTGCTGATTGCCTTTAACCACCGCACCGGTTTCTGCAGAAAGTGCATCGGGGACATAAGTATCAGCGGTCGACCGATGTAGGGCACAAGCAGAATGTTTCCAATGAGCCCCATGTCATGGTATTGCGGCAACCAGCTGACCACAACGGTGTCATCGCCGTGCTGGTAGCCACGCACATTGATACTGAGATTGTCGATCAGATTCCCGTGGCTCACCATCACCCCTTTGGGGTGCCCGGTCGAGCCTGAGGTGTATTGAAGAAAGGCCAGACTGTCACGGTTCAGTTCCGGCCAGACAAAGTGTTCGGGCTGATTTGAGGCAGGAAGGTGATCGGTGGCCACCGCCGGCAAATGGGCGATGGCTTCAGACATCTTGAGCGCGGCAACAAAGGGCTGGTAGACCAGTGCGCTGGTACAGAACAGTTTGACGCCCGCATCCTTCACGATTCCGAGAAATCGGGGCCAGTCCTTGGGGCCCTGGGGCGGATAGACAGGCACCGCCACCACGCCGGCAAACAGGCAGGCGGTAAACGCATGGATGAACTCAATGCCGGGCTGATACAGCAAAACGACCCGATCACCGGGTTGCGCATGTTGCTGAATTTCTTCCGCAATCCCGATGGCGGTCGCGTATAGGTCTTGAAATCGGACCCGGACTTCGCGATCTTCACCGTCCTGAAGGAAAACGTAGGCCGTTTCCTCCGGCCGGGTCGCATACTGATGACGATAACAATCCGCAAAATGCTTGACCGAGCCTGGAATATTCAGCATGAAAACAACTCATCCACCCCAATTCACACCGTCTGCTGCCCGGAGGCAACGACACCAAAGAAAACAATTCACTCGTGATTAGTGCTTTAAGAATAGACGAAATGTCCAGTTTTTGATCAGGCCATACAAAAAAACGCCGTAAGTGGTATGCCTGTTGAAGTAGTCGCTTGCCTTGCTTGAGGGATGTGCGTTTCTTATGAACGCTACATATTCGCACATGGTAGCGTCACATTTTAGAAATAAACACCTAATCCGATGAAGCGATGGATGATGAGATTGCGTGAAAAGGTCGCTGGAGTGAGTCGAAATAGCCTCAGACCGGGGATAACCGGTCCGAGGTATACCTTTTGAATTGACTTACCGATTCAATGTCGCATTAGCTGTTTATCAAATAGTGTGCGTAGATGCTGACCGCATAACCCACGCCGATCGCCCAGCTCCACTTCAAGTGGCCAAAGAACGTATACATTCCTTTGGACTGGCCCATCAACGCCACGCCAGCAGCAGACCCTACTGACAGCAGACTTCCGCCCACACCGGCCGTGAACGTTACGAGAAGCCATTGATACAAATCCATCTCCGGACTCATGGTCAGCACCGCAAACATCACCGGGATATTATCCACAATCGCGGACAGGATACCGACCGTAATATTCGCCACCGTGGGACCCCAGCCGTCATACATGAAGTGGGAAGCCGCAGAAAGATAACCCAGCGCACCGAGCCCGCCAACACAGAAAATGACACCAAAGAAGAACAATAAGGTATCCCATTCCGCCTTCGCCACCTTGTTAAAAATGTTGAACTGATCGATGCCATTACGCTCCACATTTTTTGGTTTGTGCTGAGTGCGCTTGATGTAATAGGAAAAGAAAAACAGATAGGACAGCCCGGTCATCATCCCAAGGAAAGGCGGCAGATGAAGCACCTGCTCAAAACTCACGGCTGTGACAATGGTGCAGAGAAACAGGAAACAAATGGCATAGCCACCCTGCAGCACCTGCACTTTGTCATCCCGGGCTTCGGGCAGCCCTGCAGGCACAGCCATGCTCATAATGGCAGCGGGAATCAGATAATTCAGCACCGCAGGCACAAACAACGCGAAGAAGTGGAAGAAGTCAACATGCCCCGACTGCCATACCATCAGCGTCGTGATGTCACCAAACGGGCTGAACGCACCGCCGGCGTTGGCACCCACGACAATGCCGATAAAGGAGACGGTGACGAAGTCCGGCTTATCGGCACCCACCGCCAATACCACCGCGCCCATGATCAGGGCAGTCGTCAGGTTGTCCGCAATGGGCGAAATAAAAAACGCCAGCCAGCCGGTAATCCAGAACAAGGCTTTATAACTCAAACCACGGCGCACCAGATAGGCCCGCAGTGCTTCAAAGATGTTCCGGTCTGTCATCGCGTTGATATAAATCATCGCCGTTAACAGAAAGAGCAACAGAGCAGAATACTCTTTTAAGTTGTGGTCGATGGCAGACTCGATCAAGTGAGTACCACCCTCCACCTGCTTGGCCGCAATCGCCACAAGAATCCAGATGACACCTGCCGCAAAAATAACCGGCTTGGATTTTCTTAGATGAATGAACTCTTCCGCAATCACTAACGCGTATGCAATGAGGAAAAAAACCAGGGCGGCAATCGCAATGGGAGCGCCAGTGAGCCCGAGATGCCCACTGCTCCCCGATGCCATTACGGGCACCGCCAAAAAGAGCATGATGAAACCAAAAACTGCTTTCAACACCACATTCTCCTTTCGAATAAGTAAAGTGTGTTAAGGGCCCAGCAGTTTAACCACAGGCCCCCCAAAAGTCAGGCGGCATGGTACACGAACTGCTCATCAAATACACGATGTAAGTCAACTCCCGCCAGATTTATTTTGGGGGTAACACGACCGGGGTAGATCACTCATTGGGCAATCCAAATTCAGCGTCTATACTCAAAGAACATGCCACACCCTGTGGCACTCAATATCCGCATTTAGGGAGACGTCTGTATGTTCGGTTGGGGCGGACAAAAGCTCAAAGAAAACGAAACCATCGTTGAAAAAGACAAATTGGCTGAACTGGAAAAAAAGGCAGCCAAATACGACAAACTGATGTCTCAATCACCGACAGAAAAGGCATCGGAACTCGCACGAAATGCGGGGCAGGTGCACCGTTCGGTGACATCTCAAGTACATGTACTGGAAGACAGCCGATCTCAGATCGACCGGGTCTACGAGAATGGCGACGCACTTCAGGCCGCGGCAGAAGGCGCTTGCCGACAGGCGGATGAAGCCGTGGATGTGTCCAAAAAAGCCACTCAGGAAGTGGTTGAGCTGGAACAGAACATTCAACGTGCAGCCAATTTCATCACCGAGTTCGACACGTTGCTCAACAGCCTCGGCGCGAGCAATAAAACCATCACTCAGTTTGTAGATGCCATCAAAGCCATTGCGGATCAAACGAATTTGCTCGCGCTCAACGCAGCGATTGAAGCAGCCCGGGCCGGGGAGCATGGGCGCGGATTTGCGGTTGTGGCCGATGAGGTAAGGCAACTGGCGACCACCTCGAACGAGTCCGCCCAGGAAATTCAGACAGAAATCAACAAGATCACAGAAATTTCCAACGATGTGATTGCCAAACAACAGGAAATGTCTCAGCTGATCGCCAACAGTGTCTCCATTGCTGTCGAGACTTCAGCCAACCTGAACCAGTTAAAAAGCTCTGCTGTGGGCAGCGCTGACGCCGCTGGCGGCGTGGTCGGCCAGATCGGCGGCCTGATGCGATCGCTGGAAGCCTTGCGAAATCACTTGATGGAAATGATCGAAGATGCGCGGGCAAGCACCCACAACGCTGAAACCAATCATGCGCTGGCTGACCAGCTGAACGCCATCTTTCGAAATTAATCTAATCCAGTGGCCCGATCAGGGCCACTGCTGTCATGCCGCCCCACACCACCAGACTGAGCCCGACGAGCCAGCTCATACAGGTGCGCACACGCAAAAGCGACTGTTCACCTGCAATGATCGCACCCTCGGGGGGATGCTGCCCCTGTAATTCAGATCGCTCCAGCGAAGTAACCACTTGACCGATCATCCGGTCCGGCTTTCCCGCAGCGCCCACTGGGCAGGCCAGCTGCAACGCAATCAAGAACACACGGGATGTGTCCAGTCGACTCCAGAACACCAGCGACAGCCAGCTTGACCACCGCAAGCGCCTGGCAAACAGAACCACGATACCCGTAGCAAAAATGCGTGCAGGTACCCACTCTACCCATCGTGACACCGGCAATGCTGCCTCCCGTACGGACGCTGGCTGATTGTCCTGCGCCAGAAAATCAAGGCAGCGTACAAACACAAAAACTACCGGCCCCGCCAGCGCGCACCAAAAAATGGGAAAAAGGTAGGCCCGGGCATTGCGCGTTGCAAACCATCGAATCAGTTCCCGAAGCAGAACACTGTCCGACTGAAGCGCAGCGCCAAGGTTCGCACCCGCGTTTTTCGCCTCTCGATAGGCCATTTGCGTGTCACCGGTTTTCCATGCCGCAAAAAAGGCAGACATTGCTCGATCTGACGCTTTGTCGCCCATCGTAAAAACAAAAATGCAAACCAGCAGGGCAATATAAACCAGGTCGTATAAAATACCTTCAAAGCTCCACAATACCACTGCCGTGGCACTGCATAACACTGCCAGCAGTCCCACAAGCACCCCTTGGCGAATCCAGAGGTGATGAGACGCCAAACCGTCAATCCAGTGACCGATGCGCTTACTCAGAAGACTCCCGACTTCAGTGAGACGACTCTGGGTTTTTCTCTGGAAAATGAATGCGAATAAAAATGCAATAAAGGCCATCATCAACTCCGAACCGTTGCGCTCATTGTAAGCGTAGATGAAGACCTTCTGAGCCGTCTATAAGCCGCTTCGATAAGTCTGCCAATCAAACTCTGGCCCTGGATCGGTTTTTCGGCCAGGCGCAATATCGCAGTGTCCGACGATTCTCTGTGGCGTTATGTCGGGATAGGCCTGTTGTAAACATCGGGTGAGTGCAATGAGTCGGACATACTGTTGGGGCGTGTAAGGCGTGGTGTCCGTGCCTTCCAGCTCAATGCCAATGGAGAAATCATTGCACCGGTTTCTGCCTTCAAACTCAGACACCCCTGCGTGCCACGCACGTGCGCCTGTATTGACAAACTGAATCAAGGCACCATCGCGCTGAACCAGAAAATGGGCAGAAACCGTCACCCCCTTGATCTCTTCAAAGAACGGGTGCTGAGTCCAGTCAAGCTGATTGCAGAAGAACTGTTGAATACACCCGGTACCGAACCGGCCGGGCGGAAGGCTGATGTTATGAATAACGAGCAGTGAAGGGCGTTCGTCGTCAGGGCGATCATCATAATTTGGTGAGTGGATGTGTTCTGCTTCTGTGATCCACCCACCGCTTAAACGCATGCTATCGCCTTAACCCACTAATGATTGATTCCAGAGCGCGATCAAAAATCTGACCGTCATCCAACGGCATCAATCTACCGGATGCGAGTTCCTTGATCAAATCCGCTTTTTCAAATTCCGCCATTTTCACGCCATTTCGGTTAACAAAAACGTGGCGCCCATTCAATTTGATCGCGGCGGCCAGTTTAAAGCGTTGCTTTTCGCCGGATTGCGGCAAGTACTCAAACCAGGAGCCCAGGCGCAACTGATCCACACGCTGTTCCCAAATGGTTTCGGCTTCCGTTTTTGGTGCGCTGTCGGCCAGGCTATCGCCCGCGATGCTGCTCTCGGCAAGGGCAACGTTTTCAACGGCATCGCTGGAAGGGGCATCATCACCCGCTGTGGCGGGCAAAGGTAATGGGGTTACCGTAGCCGGTTCACGAATATCCGCTCTTCTTTCCGAAGGCAACACTGGGGCTGGCTCATCCACCTGCTCAATTCGGCGTAACGCATCCTTATGGCTCAGATCCAGAGCGGCCATCGCCTTATCCAGCTCACGCAGGTCATAGGACACTTCCATCAGCCCTTCACGCAAGCCACGCATCGTGGCGGGTACGAGATGCAATAATTTTTGCCGGGCTTCAACGCCCTTCTCAGCGGGATCGATTGTCCAAATCAGCTCCTTCGCAAACGCACAGGCCTCCTGCCAGCTCCCCCCCTGCTCGCCACCTTGCAACCAGGCGATATTCATCTGTCGCGCCCAGCCAACTTCCAGGGCACGCACCAACGCACTCGGAATACGCTTCCCGAACATCAGTGACGCCAGTGTGGCACTCACTTTCTTTCTTGCCAGTTCGCTCTTTACCCGACCCTCTTCCGCATCTTTGAGCCGCTGGGAAATCAGCGAAGAACGTCGCTTCTCGGCATCAAGAAAAACGCTCATTTCCTGATTGATCTCACGAAACACTTCGGCGTCGGTATCAAACTCGTGGAGCATCCGTTCGGTGAACTTTTCAATTTTTTCCAGCAGAAGATCCCGACCACGCTCTTTCGGCTGCCAACCCAATGCGGCCTTTGAAACCTGATTCAGCAAGTGCCGCGCAGGATGACTGTCTTTTTCAAAGAAAGACGGATCCAGTAACGCCAGTTTCAGAAAAGGAATCTGCCACGTCGCCAGAATACGTTTCAGTTGTTCCGGCAGCTGATCATCCTCAAGCACATAGTTGAACAACAAGCTGACGAGGCTGGCAACATCCGCTTCCTGCTGACGGATCGCTTTCCGCTCCCCTTTCCGGGAAAACTGATGCTGAACAGACGCCAACAAATCCGCGATCAATGTTTGTGCAGAGGCCGCTTCACTCGACCGCCCGTTTTGCGCATAAAATTGCGACTCACAGGCAGAAACCGCCTGCACTAACTCTTGCGCACTCAACGCCGAAGTGGCGTTCCCCTGCCCTGCCGCAGGTGTTTGTTCTCCGCCACCATTCGCATCCCGGAAATTGCTCCGTAACGCTTGTTGCAGCAAAGCGAAACTCACTCCACCGTGTCCGGCTGGCGCGGTACCGGCTTGACTACGACCGGGGACCGAGCCCGTTGCTGCACGGTGTGACGGAGCATTTCCCGTTGTATAGCCACCACTGATGGGGGCGCCGGACAAGCCCACTTCATCGCTCATTAATCCTTCATCCGCTCCCGAACCACCACTGTGCTGCGAATCCGCTGCCTGGGGTGTTGCCGTTGAAGCAGAAGAGGCAGCGCTTCCGCTGGCCCGTGACGGGCCACGCATTGCCACCATCTCCGGCAGTATGCCCAGCTTGACCAGCAACTGGTTCGCCGCCACATAAAACTGCGCCAGACTGTCTGTAAAGAATCGCTCAAACAATTTGAAGATGATCAACCGGGGTCGAATATCCATATCCAGTCCAGACAGCGCATCCGCGAAAGCATGACAGAGATTGGCCGGCCCAAAGGGCATGCGTTCGGAGGAAATTTCCACCGTGGGGTACAGGGTTTGAATGCGTATCTGCAACTGTTCAATCGGCCGCGCCGCATGATCCTTGATTTTTGCCACCATACTCTCGATGGCCACTTCAGATTCCATATCGTCCAGCCCGACGAGGCTAAGCTCATCGGCACAAATCAAGGTGGCTTCTTTAATATTGGTCTGAGGCTTATCCAGATTTTGTATGCCGGTGCCGACGGTTTTCAGGAACGTACCTTCAATGCTTTTTTTGTTCAGGCGCAAGTCCCGCATGGCATCGAAATAGGCCTTCTGATCCGCCCCGGAACCAGCTCTGTCCGCTCGGGCAAACAGAATATCGTCTGCATTATCGAACATTTTCTTGAAACTGGTGACTACGATTGTCTTAAACAGTGCAGTCAGCTTCATTACCGGTAGCGGAATGGCGAGGGCATCTGCCCGTGCCTGCTCGGCATCCGACTTAATCTTTTGCAAGTCAACGACCTTATTGTCACCTGCCATCTCAATTGCCTCTCTAAACCGGCGTTCCTTTTCCAGGTATCGGCCCCAATCCTGGTCAGCCCACACCGCAAACGCCAAATAATTTACGCTTGTTCGCAGTATAGACCGTCAATATGTCAACTTCTGTCACTGATTGTCACTTCGAGAAGCCCATCACACAAAAAATGCACGGCACAGTCATCAGTTTACACGATGTTACGAACACCGTTTAACTACGGCAATTGAGCAGGATTCAAATCCCCCTTATACTTGCGGCCCAGCCAGACTATTCAGGAGAAAACGCATGACGGATGCCACGCTCGAAACCACCATTCAACAGAACGTTACAGCCGCACTCTGCGAAGACATTCGAGGGGGCGATATTACCGCTCAGCTGATTCCGGAAGCCCAGCAAGCGACCGGCAAGGTGATCACGCGCGAATCGGCGGTCCTGTGTGGCACGGCCTGGGCCAATGAAGTCTTTCGGCAGCTGGACCCAACCATTCAGCTCATCTGGCATGCACAGGACGGTGATCAGCTTGCTCCCAACGACACGCTGTTCAGCTTTCAGGGACAAGCGCGGGTATTGTTGACCGGTGAGCGCACAGCCCTCAACTTCCTGCAGACACTCTCCGGTACCGCAACCCAGAGTCGCCACTACGCGGAAAAAATAAAGCATACGGCCTGCACCATTTTGGACACGCGTAAAACCCTGCCCGGTCTGAGACTGGCACAAAAGTATGCGGTCACCTGCGGCGGAGCGCGCAACCACCGCATGGGCCTGTATGATGCATTTTTGATCAAGGAAAACCACATCAGCGCCTGTGGCTCTATCACGGCTGCCATTACCCAGGCACGACAAACCGCACCGGGCAAGCCGGTTGAAGTGGAAGTCGAAAACATGACCGAATTGTCGGAAGCCATTACGGCCAATGCCGATATCATCATGCTCGATAACTTTTCGCTGGATGATATGGTGCAGGCGGTGAAAACCAAACCCGCGCACATCAAGCTGGAAGCCTCCGGCAACATCACGGATGAGACGTTGGTCCCCATTGCAGAAACCGGTGTGGATTTTATTTCCATCGGCGCGATCACCAAGCACTGCCGAGCCATTGATTTGTCGATGCGATTTGACTAGGGCGTGAGCTTTCGCGGTTTTCTGACTTTTGCACTACACTGATTAGAACCTGAGCAAATTCAAGAAGACTGGTATGGTTGATACGCTAAAAGACATCCGCTGTTTCATTGGTATCCCGGCACCTGAAGCGCTGGCCACACAACTCAACAAACAGTGCAAGTTATGGCGCGAGGAAAATCTGTACCCGGATTTTAAGTGGGTAAAAAAGCAGGATTACCACGTAACACTGCATTTTATTGGCGAGATTCCTCCGTCCAAGGTACACAAACTCATCGAAGCACTGACTTCAGCAAAACTGGTCAACAAGTTCAATGCTGCCCTTGAAGCAAGCGCTCAAAGCCCATCACAAATCACACTCACCGGCTTCCCTTCCACCGATGCAGCCAAGTTTATCGTGGCTGAACTGCCCGAAAACCCGGCTCTGACGCAGTTGCGTGAAGCGCTGGCAGATATATTGAAAGCGCAGGAAATCGATGTCAGTGACAAAGCGTTTCGTCCACACATCAGCGTTGCACGTCTGAAACCAAAGCACACAGCACCTGCCGTAGGTGTGCTGGGCACCATGGATGCCACCTTCGAATTCACACGCTATGCCTTGTTCAAAAGTATGCTGACACCCGAAGGCTCACACTACGAAGTACTCGCCAGTATAGCGTGAACCTGCTGTCGCAGGCAGGGCAGCACGCGCTCGGTAAACCAGGGATTTTTCTTCAACCAGAGTGTATTCCTCGGTGAAGGGTGTGGTAAGGGGAAATATCCCTCGGTCAGGTAGGTATCAAACGCCGCGACAATTTCCGTCAGCGTTTTACGTTCAGACAAGTGCAGGTAATGCTGCTGCGCATATTGCCCAACCAGCAACGTCAAGCGAATCGCGGGCATACGCTCAAGCAGTGCTTCGTGCCAGGTTTCAGCACAGATCGGGGGCGGCGGCAGATCACCAGATTTTCCTTTACCCGGGTAACAAAAGGCACGAGGCACAATAGCGATACGGCGCGAGTCATAGAACGTCTCACGATCAACCTGCATCCAGTCCCGCAAACGGTCACCGCTCGGATCATTCCAGGGAACACCAGTGACATGCACCCGCCGTCCCGGTGCCTGACCCACAATGAGAAGACCCGCTGTTTTGGACACCCGCAAAACGGGATTGGGGTCCAGATGCGCCGCACACAGGCGGCACTGGCCAATGCGATCCGTTAACTCAACCAGTGAAAGCTCAGACAACGACAGCTTAGAGTTCCTCTAATTCCACCGGCTCACCCTGCAACACACGATGCAGGTTAACAAATTGCTGAGTCAGCTTATGGTTCGGCGCCATATGGATCAGAGGCTGGCACGCCTGGTGGGATTCTTTCATCTTCACAGAAGAAGACAGCCGAACAGGTAGTACAGGCAATCCCTCTTCCAGCATCTCCGAAATGAGCTGTCGCGGCAAACTGGCCTGCGAAAGGAACTGGTTGGCAATAATCCCCTCAATGTGGAGATCGCGATTATGGTCTTCCTGCAAATCCTGTATCTCACCCATGATGGTGTACAGCGCTTGCCGGGAAAAATCATCACAGTCAAAAGGGATCAGGCAGCTGTCTGCCGCAATCAGTGCAGAACGGGTATAAAAGTTCAGCGCAGGGGCGGTATCCACATAAATCCGGTCAAACTCGTCACCCAGCTTTTTGAGTGCTTCCTTCAACTTATAAATTTTATGCCGTGTTTCCAGCTTGCGTTCCAGATAGTCGAGCTCTGGACTGGAAGGCATCACATACAGCCCTTCATAAGGCGTGGCATGCACGAACTCGTCCGGCCCTTTATTGAAAATATTAAAAGCCACGGTCTGCTCGAAAAAGTCAGCCACCGTATCTTTCAGCTGGGCGACCGGCTTGCCCATCAGGTAACTACTGGAATTGCCTTGCGGATCGAGATCGACCACCAGCGTGCGCAGACCTTCATGGGCAGAGATTGCCGCCAGGTTACACGTAATGCTCGACTTCCCTACCCCACCTTTCTGGTTGAAAATGACACGTTTCATTGTTCCCCCACCCCATTCAGCGTTTTAAAGTAATATTTTTGCCGAAATAATGACACAACAGACGGGATTTGCAATGTTTTACTTACTGACGGCAGGAGCTACCAATCCAATGCGGCTTTTACGAAAGGAATGGTCAGTTTTCTTTTGGCGCTCAACGACAGATCGTCAAGTTTTTGTAGTGTGTCCATCAGCTGATCCAGCCGGCGATCACTTCGGCTCATGATGTAACGCACCAATTCCTCACTGATGTTCAAGCCTCGATGGCTCGCACGACTGTAGAGTACCTCCGCTTTCTCTACATCAGACAGTTCCGCCAAGGCAACCGATACGCCGGCACGCAGGCGAGAGAGCAAATCCGGGAGCGATCCTGTGAGACGCGCTGGCGAACAAGACACGGCGCACAACAGTTTTGCGCCGTTCGCTTGCGCTCGATTATACAAATGGAAAAGCGCAGACTCCCACTCAGGCATTCCCAATACCTGATCCACATCGTCCAGACAAATCAGATAAAAATCCTCCAACCCCTCAAGCACTTCAGGAACCAGGGCCTGATGATCTGCCAACGGGACATTAACAATCGACTGACCACCATTCTGCCACTGATGGCACGCCGCATGAAGTAAATGGGATTTGCCGGTGCTCAGGCCACCGTGCAGCAACACGAAAAACTGATCCTCGGCCAGGGCACGCTGGAAGACGCCCAAGGCCTGCCGATTCGTTTCGCCAAGAAAATTATCGAACGAGGCATCTTCCCGCAGTCGTACATTCAGAACCAATTGCGCTGTTGTATCCATACTCAGTGTGTCGTACCCTGTTTCTTTTCCCACGCCTTGGCGAACCACACTCGGGCATAAGCACTGACACTCAGCACAGCGATTGTGCCTACCACATATTTTCCCCACAACACAGCAATTTCCGGCATGGGCCAGCCTGCAGCAAACAGCACAACAACCAGCACATAAACGATCTGACAGAGTGTGCTCAACTTACCGAGCATCAACGGTTTTATTTCGTACTTGCCAAAGCAGTAGTGGTAGCTCAACGCCCCCACAAGAATCAGGACATCACGCCCCAACACCAGCAACGTCAGCCACAAATCAATCCGTTCCACATAGGTCAGCACAATAAAGGAAGTGACCAGCAGTAACTTGTCTGCCAGGGGGTCTGCGATGGACCCAAATCGAGACTTCCAGCTGAATCGTCGCGCGAGATAGCCGTCCACCCCATCAGACACCCCGGCAATAAAAAAGAGGATCAACGCCTGCAGGAATTCCTCGACACAAATCGAGATTGCAATCGGGATCACGAGAATGATCCGACCAATGGTCAAGATATTTGGTATGTTGCGCTGACTGATCAGAGAAGACAAAATCCACCCACCAAAGGCTTCGTTACCTGTTCCAGCGATAACTCATTGAAAAGGTATCCCCGGGGATTCCGACTTCACCCAACTCTGGAATCAGTGCGGAATCCAAACCAATATATTGCTGCAATTTATCCGTGTAACCGTGCATTTTTACGCTCAGGCTCACTCGATCCTTTGCAACCCGTTGAGCCACAACTTCCGTCACCGGCGTGAGCGAAGAAACATAGTTCAGCAAACCAACAAAATGGTCGTAGTCTTCCACACCGCTGACATTCAGGATCACCTCGCCGACCGTTTCTTCCGCGCGCAACACCGCATAACGATCTGCGATGCTGCCCGTCACCCACTCCATCATGCCTGCCGCCAGCAGCGCTTTGTCGTCGACCGAATACTCAAAGTGAGCGGTCTGGCTGGCCGAGGCCAATGTCCCCTGAGATAACCACTCCCCACTCCTGAGCTGTGACACTTTGAGCAGTAACACAATATCCGGTTGATAGCGAACTGACGCGGATTGAACCGGCTGAAGGAACCCCCCCCAGACATCACTAACAGACACGTTGGCCGTATCTTCAAGATCCATCACCGGGAAAAAAATCGGCACGCCCCAGTCCTGCGCAGAAGCCAGCATGGTTTCCACAAAAAGCTCGCCTTCGCTACCGGAAACCAACCGTCGATTGCGCTCTTCCTCCAGAACAAGCCACACAAGCACCGAAGGACGATTGTTCCCCCATACCGGCTGACCCGATTGACTTAATATCCCCAGCAGCGCCTTTTTTTGGTAGCTGACTTTGATGAGATAGGGCGTATTGAACTCACTGACATCCATTTCCGCCTGAAAGCGCGGATTCTCCAAAAATGCGTACTGCTGGACGAATCGACCCGCATTGGCCAACGCGTCCTGTACTGCAGCGCTTCCCAACACCTCCTTTCGCCCGGTCGTTTTGAGAAAAACCCGTTGCAGGCCAATTTTAAAAGCGTCAGCCAACACACTGTTGTCGGTTGCAGCTACCGGCACTTCGGCCTCATACAAACCTTTCACCTGCGCAGCAAACACAGACGACGAAGCAATACAGGCGAGAAAAAGCCAAATACGGAAAAAAGTATTCATGAAACCGGTATCTATCCTTGTACAAAAACCTTCCGAATAATACATGATTCGCTGAATCTTGTAACGAACGTCTTTTCTTCTATTTTTTTGCGCACCCGCCTTTGCTAGAATGCGCACTTATTTTTCACATTTGAAACCAAGGGTGCGCAGCTTCCATGACAGACAACCAGAACTCACTCAGCTACAAGGATGCCGGTGTTGACATTGATGCAGGGAATGAACTGGTTCATCGAATTAAAGATGTTGCGAAGCGCACTTCCCGGCCAGGTGTGCTTGGCGGGCTGGGTGGCTTTGGCGCTCTGTTCGAGATTCCGGAAGGTTATCAGCAGCCCGTACTGGTTTCAGGCACCGACGGGGTGGGCACCAAACTCAAACTGGCAATGGATTTGAATCGCCACGATAAAATCGGCATCGACCTGGTCGCCATGTGCGTGAACGATCTGGTTGTCGCGGGCGCTGAACCCCTGTTTTTTCTCGACTATTACGCTACCGGAAAACTCAATGTGGACACCGCTGCGAGTGTCGTCAGCGGCATTGGTCTGGGCTGTGAGCAGGCGGGCTGTGCACTGGTCGGGGGAGAGACCGCTGAAATGCCGGGCATGTACGCCGGTGAAGACTATGACCTGGCGGGCTTCTGCGTCGGCGTCGTTGAGAAAGCAGAAATTATTGATGGAAGCAAGGTACAGGCAGGCGACGTATTGATCGGCCTGAAATCCTCCGGACCACACTCCAATGGCTACTCCTTGATTCGAAAGATTCTTGAAGTCGCCAACGCGGACTTGTCGACCCCCATCGGCGAACAAACCCTCGCAGATGCGTTAATGGCACCCACACGCATCTATGTAAAACCCCTGCTGGCACTCATTCGCACCTTGCCGGTACACGCGCTTGCACACATTACCGGCGGCGGCCTCCCGGAGAACCTGCCCCGGGTTTTGCCCGAAGGCACCAAGGCCGTGATCAATTCCAGCAGCTGGGAAATGCCTGAAGTATTTCAGTGGCTGCAAAAAGCTGGCAATGTCCAGCCGATGGAAATGTACCGCACCTTCAATTGTGGTATCGGAATGGTGGTTTGTGTCTCCGCCGAGAATGAACAGGCGACTTTGGATCTATTGAACACAGATGACGCTGTAGCGATCACGATTGGCACGATCGAGCCTTCTGATACCGCAGAAGCACTCGTTGAAATTCGCTAATTCCAGGAAAACGCCGGAACACGCAGCATGAACCCACCAGCAAAGAAAATTGTCGTACTGATTTCCGGCTCCGGGTCTAATTTACAGGCAATCATTGATGCCGTCGCCGCTGGAAAAATTCCGGCAACCATCAGCTGCGTGCTGTCCAACCGGGCAGATGCCCATGGTTTGAGTCGCGCGGCCAAGGCCGGTATCCCAACGGCTGTGATCAAGCATCAGGACTACGCTAGTCGCGAAGCGTTTGATCAGGCCATGATTGCACAGATTGATCAATTCCAGCCGGACGTATTGGTGCTCGCGGGCTTTATGCGAATACTGACTGACGATTTTGTACACCACTACCTCGGCAAAATGATCAATATTCACCCCTCTCTCTTACCCAAGTTTCAGGGGCTCAATACGCATCGAAGAGCCATCGAGGCCGGTGAACACGAACACGGAGCAACAGTACATTTTGTAACACCCGAGCTTGACGGCGGCCCCCCCATCCTGCAGGCCAAGGTGTCCATCACGCCGACCGACTCTCCGGAGTCATTGGCTGACAAGGTGCTGATTCAGGAACACATCATCTACCCTACCGTAGTGAACTGGCTTGCCCGAGACATGCTTTCTCACACAAACGGGGATATTCAACTGAATGGCCAATCCATTCCTGCCGGCGGCCTGCAACTGTCCACCTTACCAACTGAATTAACATTGCACGGATAGAGCTAATACTCTAGACTAGCCGCTCAGCCGCGAGCAAGAGGGACACCCAATGCAAAGCTTACGATCTATCCATAGCGCAGTTTTTGAAAACATCGAAAAAACCATTCTCCAATTGGAAACTCAGCACGAAAGTGCCATCGAACAGGCATACGCCATTGGCGAACAGACACCCCTGATTTCTGCCGCTGTGCAAACTGCGAAGAATATCCACATCGACTGGCTGCACAAATCCTACCGCGGCACACGAGACTTCAGCGAGATGTGGAAACAGGCAGGAGACAATCTACTAGCGCTTTCTCCCTTCTAACGCCTCCCCTTTTTTAGTGCAAAAAAAATGGCCGGTATGCACCGGCCATTTCAAAATTCTGTGTGGACGCTACAATTAGCTGCCCAACATTTCAGACTTCAGCTTCTCTTGAGCTGGCTTGTCAGACAACCAGATACCAAACAACGCCTTTTTGAACGCCAGGCTTCCGATAGTGTCTCTCAATTCTTCGTTCTTGAATACTTCAACGCCTTTACCAGGTACGTAAACCAGGTCATATACGTCGTTTTCCTTGATTTCTTCGCTGAATACGTCGATGAAAGCATCTACTTCATCTTTGATCGCAGCCAGGTCGCCACCAGTTGCATTTTCGAAACCTTCCATAGTGGCAGCTTTCATTTTTTCACTGGTTACCAGACCGGAAATCATGTGCAATTTGATTGCCTGAGGCTCATCCGCATTGATGATCGCAGAAGCGTCAGCACCTTTTGCAGGCAGGTACAAACCACCTACGTAGATGTCCATGAACCACTTGGTACGAATACCAGCGCCGTTCAGTTGCAGGTTAGTACCGGCAGCCGCAATAGAGTCTTCAATTTGAACGCCAGCCACTTCTTTCGCAAAAGACAGTGGTGACACAACCAGTGCGAAAACCAAGGCAGAAATTACTTGTTTCATGTTAATGTCATCCCTAAATATAGTTTTATGTTGATTAAACTAGCCCTACCACTAGCCGCATGCGTAACCACATACGTCCGGTAAGTTGGTTATTTGTATATTGCAACGGCATGTTAGCAAGGACGAGCGCATTATAATGCTCAATAGTTCTCATACAAAACGATATTTGCGGTACATTTTCACAGAAAAGACTTACAGTTTGTTACAGTCCATTAAAATTGTTTAACAATCCTATGAGCACACGCTCGTCATTACAACGAAAAACGCCACCGTTTCTCACGAAGCAGTGGCGTTTTTCCCTCAATTTCAGCGAATACTATTTAAACAGTGTTTCGCCGCTAAGACCTTGTTTTTCCAAAATATCGCGCAATCTCTTCAGCGCTTCTACCTGAATCTGGCGTACACGCTCGCGGGTCAAACCAATTTCACGGCCCACTTCTTCCAGCGTGCTCATTTGGTAGCCACGCAAACCAAAGCGCCGAGCGAGCACTTCCTGCTGCTTGTCTGACAGCTGATCCAGCCAGTCATCAATACTGCCTCTTAAGTCATTATCCTGCAGCACCTCCGCCGGGTCACTGGCCGATTCGTCTGCCACCGTATCCAACAAGGACTTTTCGGAATTGCCACCGATAGGTGAGTCCACTGAGGTGACACGCTCATTCAACCCCATCATGCGTTTGACGTCTTCAACGGGCTTATCGAGGAGTTCGGCGATTTCTTCGTGGGAGGGTTCGTGATCCAGCTTCTGGGTCAGCTCGCGCGCAGCGCGGAGGTAGAGATTCAGTTCTTTTACAACGTGGATGGGGAGACGGATCGTGCGTGTTTGATTCATAATCGCACGCTCGATGGTTTGTCGGATCCACCAGGTGGCATAGGTGGAAAAACGGAAGCCGCGCTCCGGATCAAACTTTTCCACCGCCCGGATCAGTCCCAGGTTTCCTTCTTCAATCAGGTCCAGCAGGGACAGACCTCGATTAACGTAGCGTCGAGCAATTTTCACCACCAGGCGCAGATTGCTTTCAATCATGCGTTTACGCCCGGCTTCTTCCCCTTTCTGCGCCAAGCGCGCAAAGTACACTTCTTCTTCAGGTGTTAATAACGGAGAAAAACCAATTTCATTGAGATAAATCTGAGTGGCGTCCAGCTGGCGCGGTGCAGACCGATCCACTGGCATTTTTTTGGTTCGACGACTGTCAATGCGCGTAACTACCCCCGTTGGATCATCGTCCGAGGAAACATCCAAGTCACTGTCAGTACTTGCATCCACCTCGTCTTCCTGTCCGAAAGCCAAATCGTCTACATATTCTTCTCTTTCCGCTGACATAACATAGCCCTGCATTTTTATTTAGTTATTACCGGTAATCAAAAACCTGCATTACCGACTCTTTTATATTTTTTATTCGGACTACCCCCTCACTTTTTCGCGGGTAGGTACTTCATCGGGTCCACAGGTCGACCTTTCTTCCGAATCTCAAAATGCAGTTTCGGTTGGTCGGCTCCGGTTTCCCCAAGCTCTGCAATGCGCTGTCCTGCTTTGATTTTGTCCCCTTCCCTGACGAGAATCTTGCGATTGTGAGCATAGGCACTTATGTAATCATGCGCGTGGCTGAGAATTATCAACTTCCCGTAACCACGAAGGCCGCTTCCTGCATAAACAACTTCACCATCTGCCGCTGCAATCACCGAATCTCCGGATTTTCCCCCTATATCGATACCCTTATTTACCGTACCGGTAGAGGAAAATCTCGCAATAACCGGGCCAACATGAGGCCACCGCCATTTCAATTTGGTGTCAAGCCGTGCTGGCTCGTCCACGGATTCTATTTTGCCTTTGTTTACATTCGTTTGTTTGTTATTTTTTGTAAACTTAGGTTTTCTCTTTGTAACCGGGGAGTTAGAGGACTTCTCTTTAGAACTTACTTTAAGATCCAGGCGTATCTTTTGACCCACTTGAAGGTGGTAAGGAGGGGGAATGTGGTTGGCTTCAGCCAGCTCCTTGTAATCCCTGCCGTAGCGCCACGCGATGGAGTACAGCGTGTCGCCCTGTTCAACGGTATGCGCACCAAAATACACCGGCGGGTTGTAGCTGCTGTCCTGAAGAATTTGTGGAGAGTTACATCCTGAAACATTCAGGAGAATGCAGAGAAGCACGCCAATCAATTGAGCATTTAACAACCTATCTCGGCACTTAACTGGCAAGATCGATCTGCGCCATGCTCGCTTGAGGCGGTGAAGCAATCCGTTATAAATATCTTTTTTGCATATGCACATTTTTTTAATAATTATTTCATCTATAACAACTGATGAAAAATTAAAATGTTTCGCCTAACTTATTTTTTTAATTAGCTATTTTTTGATCAGCCACGCATCTCAACAGTTACACACGCGTCATGTTTGTTACCAGTCGAAACACAAAAAGTAACAACCAGTTCACATTTCTAACGACGATTACTTCCCAAATAATCGATCACTAAAACTACCGAAGCCCCCAGAACCGCCATCGTGATTGCCAGAATCAGGTCTGAGGACTGCCCCGTCACCAGCTCAAATCTGTCGGGGCTCACGGAGACCTGCTCAAAGGCGACTTGCTCCCCATGACTGTTGGTACGCCACGAAACGGTTTCCTTCCAGGGCCATAATTTATTCATGGCTCCCAGCATAAATCCTGTGAGTACGGCGAGTGTCACATCATGATATCGTTTAAATGCCCAATGAAGAACCTTGGACATTACCAATAAACCAGCAAAACACCCCAGCGCAAATACGCTCATCACAGAGAGATCAAAGGACTTTATGGCCTGCAACGCCGGCTCATACAACCCAAGTAACAGGAGAATAAAACTGCCGGACACACCTGGGAGAATCATGGCGCTGATGGCCACAAAGCCCCCCCAGAAAAAATTAACTGCCGTTGGGGCCAGTTGGGTCAGCTGAGACATCGTAATCAGATAAGCTGCCAGACAACCAAGCACAAAGCCAACCACAGTTCCGAGTTTCCATTGACGGACCTGCCGGCCAATATGCCAGATTGACGCCAGAATCAGCCCAAAAAACAAGGCCCAGACCAGGTGCGGCCAGCTTTGAAGCAAAAAGGTAATGACCGAAGACAAACTAAAAATGGCAAGCAGAATACCAGAGAACAGCGCGACCAGAAACGTTCCGTCAATGGCCTTCCAGAAGATGCTCACCTGTCCTTTGAACAGATACATCGTTGACGTGCTCACGATCGCTGCAAGCGCGGCCAGCAGGCGCTCATAAATGCCGGTGATAAATGCTACCGTGCCACCGGATACGCCAGGAATGATGTCCGCCGCCCCCATCGCCAGTCCTTTCAGGATAACGGTTATGGTTTGATTCATTGGCACTTCCCTGTATTTTTCATCTGGCTTCTGCTCCGGCAAGGACACGTACTGTGTACCTACAGTCCACTAAACAATTGTCCCCCCCAGCAATGGAACAAAGTTCGCCTCCTCAACAACCCGTTGCTGGAACTCATTGCCGGTGCGGGTGACGACGGTGAGTTTCTGCCGGCTGCCGCCCACCGGGATCACCATTCGCCCTCCGTCGGCCAGCTGATTCAGTAATCCTGCAGGAATTTCATCGGGTGCGGCCGTAACAATAATGGCATGAAAGGGGGCCATTTCAGGCCACCCCATCACCCCGTCGGCATGTCGTAGCCACACATTGTCCACGCCCAGCACGCGCAATCGTTCTGTCGCCCTGGCCTGCAATGGCTGTATTCGCTCGACGGAATACACCTCGGTCACCAGCCTGGAAAGCACGGCTGTCTGATATCCCGAACCCGTCCCCACTTCCAGTACGCGACGTGGCTGACACTCCGCCACCAGCTCAGACATTTTGGCCACCGTGTATGGCTGGGACAGGGTTTGATTGAAACCAATGGGCAGCGCGGTGTTTTCGTAGGCCCGATGCGCCAGGGCTTCATCCAGAAAAATGTGCCTGGGTATGCGTGCCATGACATCCAGCACCTGCCGATTGCGTATCCCCTTGGATTCCAGCAGCTGCACCAAACGCGTTCGGGTACGTTGGGAGGTCATCCCAATTCCCTGCAAATTCATTTACATCACTCCGACGCACCAAGCCTCCAAGTCATCGATTGCCTTATAGTGCGTCATATCTGCATGAATCGGGGTAATTGACACCTGCTTGTTCGCAATGGCGTAAAAGTCCGTCCCAGGCCCCGCATCATCTCCTTCTCCCGCCGTCCCAATCCAATATCGGACGTGCCCCCTCGGGTCGACCACGCGTTCAGGGTACCCCCCACGCGCTCGGTGCCCCAGCCGGGTCACCGCAATACCCTGTAGTTCTGCCACAGGCACATCCGGTACGTTCACATTCAGGATCGTACGCGGTGGTACCGGTAACGCTTTTTTTTCTAATAGTTGGCGCACAACCCAGGCTGCAGTCTCAAAATGCCACAGACCATTATTCGCCAAAGAAACCGCGATGGCGGGCTTCTCAAGGAAACGCCCCTCCATCGCCGCTGCCACCGTGCCCGAGTAAATAACATCATCCCCGAGATTGGCATGTGTATTTACGCCGGAGACCACGCAGGCAAATTCTATATCAAACAGATTGGTCACACCCAGATGCACGCAATCTGTGGGCGTGCCATCCACGCTGAAATACCCTTCACGTGTTTCCTGCACTTTCAGTGGCCGGGTCAGCGTCAACGAATTGCTGGCGCCACTGTGATCCCGGTCGGGTGCGACCACGCGCACCGTGGCCATCTTTTTTAATTCTTCTGCCAGTGCATGCAAACCCGGTGCATGCACACCATCATCATTCGCTACCAGAATGTTCATGCTGTTGATCTGTGTATTGGGTGACTTCCCGAAGCAGGCTCGTTGCAAAGCTGCCTGACGGCAACTCAAAGGTGACGAACAAGTTATCCTTTTCCCAGGACCAATGCAACGCTTGCGGCACACAGAATGCAGACCTGTGCTGAATGGCAATGCGATTACTGCGCAATCCTTCCACCAACTCCGGATGTCGTTCAGCCACTTGTGCCAGAAATGCCAGGGCAGCTTCTGTCTCCGGGGGCGTGCCATCACCAAAGAGGCTCAGTTGCAGCTCACCGTCTTTGACGACATCGCCCGCCACCGGGTCACAGGCATCAGACTGCATTCTCAGGGCGAGCAGCCAATTGAACAGATAAGACCGCGCAGCAGACAGATACATCCCGCCTTTTTTCACCGACAGACGCTTTTGCCCGGTAAACCAGTCCCACGCGGTATTCAGATTATGGCAATCCCGCCCGAATCGCTGTTCACCGAAATAATTGGGGAATCCAACTTCCGCCACGCGCTCCAAGCGCTGCTCAAACTGAGCTTTATCACCAGCTACAGCGGTGAGCCGCAGAGAAAACCGATTGGCATAATGGTCTCCTCGCCGTATTTTTTTGCTTGAAGTGCGCTCTTCAAGAATCTTAACGCCTTCAAGATTCAGGTTTGCGCCATCCCACCGCGGACGCTTGCCGTAATAAATGGAAAACCATTGCCGCGTGACAGCATGCCGATCCTTTAAGCCGCTGAAGCCCACATCCATCTCCCGCACACCGGCATAATTTGCAAGACGCCGAGCCACATAGGCGGTATTCTGCCCGGCTTTTTCGATCAGCAGGCATTGTTGTTCGCCTTCGCCAAAACGCGCCTCGGACATCAATTCTTCCACATGAAAATCTTCGTCTCTGGCCCGTATATGACAGGTCGTTTTCGGCTCACCAAACCGATACGGAAAACTCATCTCCCAATGCGGCACGCTCATTCTTCGTCCTCCCTGGAACCAGAAACCTCCAACAGACACACCGCCTGACAGGCAATACCCTCCTGCCGCCCGGTGAATCCAAGGTGCTCTGTGGTGGTCGCTTTCACACTGATCTGGTCCGGGCTTACCGCCAGGTCATCGGCAATATTTTGCTGCATCGTTGCAATGTACGGGGCCATTTTGGGCGCTTGAGCAATGATTGTACTGTCCAGATTGACCAGCCGATAACCCCGCTCGGTGATCAGACTCATCACCTTGCGCAGAAGAATCCGACTATCGATGTTTTCAAAGGATTGGTCGGTATCCGGAAAATGCTGACCAATATCCCCCAACGCGAGTGCACCGAGCAATGCATCGCAGATCGCATGCAACAGCACATCCCCATCCGAATGCGCCACAAAACCTTGTGTATAAGGGATTCTCACACCGCCCAGTATAATTTCAGAGCCTGCACAAAAGGCATGCACATCAAAACCCTGTCCAATTCTTATGGCTGACCGGATGCTCACTGTGTTCCCCTTGATACGTTCGTGGGCGATGCATTGGCATGCGCCACTTCCCTGGTTAAATAGTACGAGGCCAGATCCAGATCTTCCGGCGTGGTAATTTTGATATTTCGCTCGCTGCCTCGTACCATTTTGACTTCGTGTCCCGCACATTCAACCGCAGAGGCTTCATCGGTGACCAGTATGCCCTGCTGAAGTGCGGTTTCAATCGCACACCGCAGTATACGGTAACGAAACATCTGAGGCGTGAGTGCTCGCCACATGTTTTTTCGATCAACCGTGGATTCCACAACACCATGGTCACCCACCCGCTTAAGCGTATCATTCAAACACGCGCCCAGTAATCCGCCACTGGTGGATGTTTTTACCTGATCGCGAAGATGCTCGATGTCCACAGGGGACACACAAGGGCGCGCCACATCGTGCACCAGAATCCAGTCATCCGGTTCCACAAAATCTGCCAGCAGCAGGAGCGCGTTGTAAACAGAGTTCACACGTTCAGCACCACCAGAGCACACGTGCACTTTGGGGTGATTTGCCCATGCCATCTCCGGCCAGCGTGTGTCTGCGTCTGCGATGGCCACCACAATTCCCTGAATCCAGTCCAGATAGGTAATCTTTTCCAGAGTGTGATCAAGAATGGTCGCACCACACACGGTCAGATACTGCTTGGGAATAGCCGCGCCCATGCGACTACCCACGCCCGCTGCGGGAATAATGCACCAATAGGCCGGTTCTGCTGCAGTCGTTCGTTGAGAGTCTAGTGCCACAGCTTACCGATCCACGACCAGGAAAAACGTTTCATTTTGTTTGATCATCCCCTGCTGATATCGGGCAGCTGCCTCCATCGCCTCAACGCCGGACTGAAGGTTTTGCACTTGCGCCATCAATCGCTCGTTCCGAGCGGCCAAGTGGGCATTCTCTGCCAGTTGCAGATCAATCTCTGACTGCAGCTGGATCGTTTGCACAAAGCTGCCTTCACCGCCCCACAACCGGAATTGAAGGGCGACAATGAACACAATTTGAATGGACCACAGTACTTTGAGGGCTTTCATACCACCAATTCAACCCGAGTGAGGATGCAAAATTTGTAAAAATAGAAGTCAGTTGAAGAAAATCATCTATCATTCTGAATATAGATGCTTTTTTAGGATATGCGAGAAAAACGAAAAAAGGGTGAATCTCACCCTTTTTCTCAGCGTCTGCGCGGACGGCTTAGCCTTGGCCCTTGATTTCTTTCAGGCCGTTGTAGGGAGCTTTGCCTGCCAGCTGCTCTTCGATCTTCAGCAACCGATTGTATTTTGCCACACGATCCGACCGACACAGCGATCCGGTTTTGATCTGGCCGGCACAGGTACCTACCGCAAGATCTGCGATGGTGGTATCTTCAGTTTCGCCGGATCGGTGAGAAATCACCGAAGTATACCCCGCATCCCGCGCCATTTTGATGGCATCCAGCGTCTCGGACAGACTGCCAATCTGATTGAACTTGATCAAAATGGAGTTGGCAATGCTTTTCTCGATACCTTCGGACAAAATGCGTGTGTTGGTGACAAACAGATCATCACCGACCAGCTGCACTTTATCGCCAATTTTCTGCGTCAACGTGGCCCAGCCGGCCCAGTCACTTTCATCCATACCATCTTCAATGGAAACAATGGGGTACTTGGCGGACAAGTCAGCCAGATAGTCCGCAAACCCGGTGGAATCAAACGATTTGCCCTCGCCGCTCAAATTGTACGTGCCATCTTTATAAAACTCGGAAGACGCACAATCCAGGGCCAGCATAATGTCATCACCCAGCGTATAACCTGCCGCTGCTACCGCTTCCTGAATTGCAGCCAGAGCCGCTTCATTCGACGACAGATTCGGCGCAAAACCACCTTCATCGCCCACAGAAGTACTTAATCCCTTACTGCTCAGAACCTTCTTCAGTGAGTGGAAGATTTCTGCACCGGCGCGCAACGCTTCTGCGAACGTAGGTGCCGTTACCGGCTGAACCATGAATTCCTGAATATCGACATTATTATCTGCATGCTCTCCCCCATTGAGAATGTTCATCATGGGTACTGGCATCGAGAACTGACCGGAGGTCCCATTGATGTTCGCAATGTGCTCGTAAAGCTCAATGCCTTGCGCCTTCGCCGCTGCCTTAGCCACCGCCAGGGACACCGCCAGAATGGCGTTTGCACCCAAATTGGCTTTATTTTCCGTACCATCCAACGCAATCATTTTATTGTCAATAGCGCGCTGATCCGCCGCATCCATGCCCAACAAAGCGTCGCGAATGGGGCCATTAATTCCGGCAACGGCTTTCAGCACACCCTTACCCAGGTATCGGCTTTTATCGCCATCGCGCAGCTCCAGCGCTTCACGAGACCCGGTAGATGCGCCGGAGGGGGCACACGCGGAAGCAGTGTGTCCGGATTTCAGAATTACGTCAGCTTCAACGGTAGGATTCCCTCGTGAATCCAGCACTTCCCGTGCTCTGATGTCTGCGATTTCCGTCATTGATTACTCTCTCCAAAACTTGTAGGTAAAACGAAACTGTCATTTATGCGCTGCTGGCACTCTCTGGTTATCCCCAAGGTGGTCAGGCACATAATTCGGGCTCTGCGGCCCTTCTACATCAATCCGTGTTCAATGCATCAAAACTTTTAATCAGATCATCCACTTGTTTGACCTGGCTTAAGAACGACTCCAGCATATTCAATCGAAGCGCGCTGGGCCCATCACATCGCGCCTTGTCCGGATCCGGATGCGCCTCCAGAAACAAACCGGCCAGGCCCAACGCCATCCCGGATCGCGCCAACTCGCCCACCTGGCCACGACGTCCGCCGGATGCCGCCCCGGAAGGATCACGACACTGAAGCGCATGCGTCACATCAAATATGATCGGCAGGCCACCACTCACCTTTTTCATTACGCCAAAACCCAGCATATCCACGACCAGGTTGTCGTAGCCAAAACAGGTGCCTCGATCACACAGAATTAGCTGTTCATTGCCTGCCTCATGAAACTTCTCAACAATATTGCCCATTTGGGAGGGGCTCAGAAACTGAGGCTTCTTGATATTGATTACTGCACCGGTTTTGGCCATCGCTACCACGAGATCGGTTTGGCGTGCCAGAAACGCAGGCAGTTGAATGACATCACAGACCTCTGCCACCGGAGCGGCCTGGTGTGGCTCATGCACATCCGTAATTACCGGTACATCGAAGGTCTTTTTCACTTCCTCGAAGATTTTCAGGCCTTCTTCCAGCCCGGGGCCGCGATAGGAGTGCACAGAGGAGCGATTCGCCTTGTCAAAAGAGGCTTTGAAAACGTAGGGAATGCCCAGCTTATCTGTCACCTGCTTGTAAGCCTCCGCGATTTGCATGGCAAGATCACGCGATTCCAGCACATTCATGCCGCCAAACAGCACAAAAGGTGCATCATTCGATACCTGCAGGCCATTGATCTGTATCGTTTTCTGATTCATGTCCCCTCCGTTAGTTTGATTTCTGTGCAGCGTAGTCCGCTGCGGCTCGAATGAATCCCTGGAACAGCCCATGACCATCCCTGGGGGTAGACGTAAACTCCGGGTGGAACTGGCAGGCCACAAACCATGGGTGATCCTTGACCTCTACCATCTCGACCAGTTCTCCATCTGTCGATGTACCGGACACCAGCAGACCCGCTTCGGTCAATTGAGGCAGGAAGTTATTGTTCACTTCATATCGATGGCGGTGACGTTCCACAATTTTGCTCTTCCCGTAGCTCTGTTGTGCCAGGGTCCCTTCTACCAGCTTGCACTCCTGCCCGCCGAGACGCATGGTGCCGCCAAGATCGGATTTCTCCGAGCGCGTTTCCACTTTACCGGAAGCGTCAATCCATTCCGTGATCAAACCAATGACCGGATGGGTGGTATCCAGCGTAAATTCGGTACTGTGGGCATCCGTCATACCGGCAACATTTCGGGCATACTCAATCACCGCAACCTGCATGCCGAGACAAATGCCAAGATAAGGCACTTTGTTTTCCCGCGCATACCGCACGGTGCGTATCTTTCCTTCCACGCCCCGCTCTCCGAATCCACCCGGCACCAGGATCGCATCCATACCGTGCAGCAGGTGTTCACCCTTGGTTTCCACTTCCTCTGAGTCGATATAGTGAATCTTCACTTTGGTGCGGGAATGGATGCCTGCGTGCTTGATCGCTTCAATCAATGATTTGTAAGCGTCCAGAAGGTCCATGTACTTGCCCACCATGGCAATCGACACGGTTTTCTCGGGATTCTGTTCCAGTTCCACAACGCGCTGCCACTCGGACAGGTCTGCGGGTCCGCAGTCGAGCCCCAGACGATCCACAATCACGTCGTCCAGGCCTTGCTGTTGCAGCATGATAGGAATCAGGTAGATGCTCTGGGCATCCTGCAATGGAATAACTGCGCGTTCTTCCACGTTGGTGAACAACGCAATTTTGCGTCGGGACGACGGATCAATTTCGTGCTCGGAGCGACAGATCAGAATGTCTGGCTGCAAGCCCAGCGAACGCATTTCCTTGACGCTGTGCTGTGTGGGTTTGGTTTTGATTTCACCGGCCGTCGCAATATAAGGCACCAGCGTCAGATGCATGAACATTGCACGCTTGCTTCCCACTTCCACGCGAAGCTGACGAATGGCTTCCAGAAACGGCTGTGACTCAATATCTCCCACGGTGCCGCCGATCTCTACCAGGGCAACATCGTTGTCTCCAGCCCCCTCCACAATGCGGCGTTTGATTTCATCGGTGATGTGCGGAATCACCTGAACCGTGCCGCCCAGATAATCACCACGACGCTCTTTGCGAATAACGTCTTCATACACGCGCCCACTGGTGAAATTGTTTCGCTTGGTCATCGTTGTGCGAATAAATCGCTCGTAATGACCTAAATCCAGATCTGTCTCAGCACCATCATGTGTCACAAAGACTTCACCATGCTGGAAAGGGCTCATTGTGCCAGGGTCGACGTTGATGTAGGGGTCGAGTTTGAGCATTGTAACTTTCAGCCCGCGAGCTTCCAGGATGGCGGCAAGTGAGGCGGATGCGATACCTTTCCCCAATGAAGAAACCACACCACCAGTGACAAAAATATAGCGCGTCATTCGAATACCGTAGATTATCAGTTTTCAGGATTTTTGGAGGGAGATTGTCATCTCAATGATGGGACGCCAGAATACCAGAAAGTGACAACCATCACAATGAATTTCCCCAGCAGAACGCATAGCTTTTCCCGCTGGATTCTTCCGTTGTTGCAGGCGGCAAAAAGGCCGATGCGACCCCCACATGGGGAACCGCGATGACTTCGCCCCGCCACGCTAAACAGGGCACATACGGGCGAAGCCAGTAGGGAATGCCAACTTCTTTCATAAGGTCCCGCAGTGATTTTCGGGGTCGCCCCGCCAATGCCATCTGGTCGCCTGCCTCGACCATTCTCAGACCAAACTCGCCCCGGACTTCCAATCCGTCATCCGGAACGGCTACGGTGAGCGCTTCCGAGAACAGGACGGGGTGCGACGCCTCACAGAGCGCCACCGACAATTTTCCCCAGGGGACAGGATGACTCGGCGTCAGCGCTGTGGGAGCAATGTCGGACAGTGTAGGCCCCAGATACAGTCCGTGCCCGAACTTGCGCACTTCGACCATTTCGTCCCCGGCGCGCCCACCATTACTCCAGCGCACGACAGCCCGTGCATCCGGCTTGGCAGGAATCACTTGCGCTAACATTCGATCGAACTGTTTATGCCCTGGAAACGCCGCTCCCGCGATTTCGAACCAATAGCGCAGCAGGTTGTCTCTCCGGGAAGTACTGAATTGAGATAACCCGCGAATGTCCAGCACCGGATTAAACCATCCCAGCCCAGCGACAAGGGGGTGCGTGCTTTCCATCGTGAGGGTTACCAGGTCATCCGCAGCCACTTCACGGAGCAACTGCTCACCTTGCTCGCAGTGCGCTGCCGCTGCCGCCACCCCTTGCAGAACCTTGGGCCAACGGGCCTCCACCCGAGGAATCACTTGATGCCGGATAAAGTTTCGATCAAAGTGCAAATCCGAGTTGCTCTCATCGTCAATCCAACTCAGGCCACTGGCGCCAGCCCACTCCATTAGCTCGGCTCTGGCCACGCCCAACAAAGGTCGATAAATGACTGCTTCCCCATGCGGCAGCGAAAGCTTTCTCGAAACAGGGATCCCTGCCAATCCGCCCACGGACTTCCCCTGAATCAATCGATGCAAAACGGTTTCCGCCTGATCGTTTAAGTGATGCCCTTGTAGCAATAACTCCCCATCTTCAAGCGCTTGGTGAAACATTGTATAGCGCAGCGCCCGCGCTGCCGCCTCGACCCCCTCCCCCTTCGGGTTGATGCGCCCCTCGTACACGGTCAGCGGTACAACGAAACCATCCGTCACTCGCTGGCAATGCGCCGCCCAAGCATCCGCGTTGGGACTCAAACCATGATGCACATGAATGGCACGAACCTCTGCCTGCCGTTTGTCACGGAGCACCTTCACTGCCAGGAGCAGCAGCACCGTGGAATCCAATCCGCCGGAAAACGCCACGACGTAACGGCGGGCCTCAGGCACTGAGTCCATCGCTGACAGCAGAAAATCGGGGGGTTCAACGGCTGTTTTCATACCGCATCTGAACATTCACATCACCAAACATGTAGCGTAATCCCTGCAGCAGATCATCTGCCGGCTGCACTGCCCACTGCCTGCCCAGTTCAATTTTCACTCGCGCATCCGGGCGCTCATAACTCACCACGATCGGGCACGCTTCGTCCGCACAATACGGGGACAGTGTTTCACGCAGCTCTTTAAACAAACCGTCACTGGCCTGCGCATTGTGCAGGTTCAGCTCAATCGATCGCGCGTATTTTAAACGCGCCTGCGTGATATCGAAGCAGCCCTTGCCCATCACTTTCAGTCCTTCGGAAAACGTATCCTCCCCCACTTCGCCTTCCACAAACAACACCGTATCTTTCACCAGCGCCTCTTTAGCGGATTCATAGGCTTCCGAGAAAAAGGTCACGTCAATCCTCGCTGTGCGATCGTCCAACGTCACGATCGCCAGATTGTCGCCGCGTTTGGTCTTGGCGATCCGAACGCCAATCACTAATCCGGCCACTACTTGCGACTCTCTGGGCTTGGGTTTCAATTCAGAGATCCGATGCTGAAGGAACTGACCCACTTCTTTTTCGTATTCATCAAACGGGTGCCCGGTCAAATACAAACCGAGTGTGTCCTTTTCGCCATTCAGACGTTCTTTCAAGGACCACTCGCGCACATTCGCCGAGGCGGCAAACAGTGTTTCTTCATTGTCTTCTTCCGGCACCACTTCTCCAAACAAATCTTCCATACCAGCATTGCGATTTCGACTGTTTTGCTCGGCACGGTGTACCGCCTCTTCAATACTGGCCATGATGCGTGCTCTGCCTGGTCCCAATGCATCCAGAGCACCGGACCGAATGAGCGCTTCAATGGCACGCTTATTCACCTTTCGCAGATCAACACGCGCACAGAAATCAAACAGATTTTTAAATGCTCCTCCCTGCTTGCGGGCCTCGATGATACTGGCCACCGGCCCTTCACCCAGCCCCTTGATCGCGCCGAGACCATAAACCACGCCGCCCTGATCATCCACGGTGAATGTGTACATACTCGTATTCACGTCAGGCAACTTGAGCGCCAGCTTCATACGGCGGCACTCTTCGATCAGCACGACGACTTTGTCCGTGTTCTGCATATCCGCCGTCATCACCGCTGCCATAAACTCGGCAGGGTAATGCTGTTTCAGCCAGAGGGTTTGGTAGGACACGATTGCATAGGCTGCCGAGTGGGACTTATTGAATCCGTAGCCCGCAAACTTTTCTACCAGATCAAAGATCTTCATCGCCAGGTTGGGATCTACGCCCTGACTGGCAGCGCCACTTTCAAAAATCGACCTCTGCTTGGCCATCTCTTCCGGTTTCTTTTTACCCATCGCTCGACGCAGGAGGTCGGCACCACCCAGCGTGTAGCCCGCCAGCACCTGAGCAATCTGCATGACCTGCTCCTGGTAGACGATGACACCGTAGGTGGGCTCAAGAATCGGCTTCAAGGTTTCATGCTGGAAATCAGGGTGTGGGTAGGCCACTTCGGCGCGACCATGCTTCCGGTTGCAGAAGTCGTCCACCATGCCGGACTCCAGCGGCCCCGGACGAAACAGGGCCACCAAGGCGATCATGTCTTCGATGTTATCTGGCTGAAGCCGCCGGATCAGATCCTTCATGCCACGGGATTCCAGCTGGAACACGGCCGTCGTTTCGGCACGTTTCAACATGTCGAAAGAGGGCTGATCATCCAGCGGGATGGCAGCGATATCCAGTTCATCCTCCCCTGCCGCCATGCGCTTGGGATTGATCATCTGCAGGGCCCACTTGATGATCGTCAGCGTCCGCAACCCGAGGAAGTCAAACTTAACCAGACCTGCCTCTTCCACGTCATTTTTATCAAACTGGGTAACCAGTCCGGAACCATCTTCATCACAGTGCAGGGGGGCAAAATCGATCAGTTTGGTTGGGGCAATCACTACGCCACCGGCGTGCTTGCCTGTGTTGCGAGTCACGCCCTCCAGTTTGACGGCCATTTCCCAGACTTCCTGCGCCTCTTCGCTCTGCTCCAGATGCTCACGCAAGGTTTCTTCCTGTTCAACCGCTTTGGCCAGGGTCATCCCGACTTCAAACGGTATCATCTTGGAGAGACGGTCTCCCACCGCGTAGGCTTTGCCCTGAACCCGCGCCACATCTCGCACCACAGCCTTGGCCGCCATCGTACCAAAGGTGATAATCTGCGATACCGCATCACGACCATAATGACCGGCCACATAATCTATCACCCGATCACGCCCTTCCATGCAAAAGTCCACGTCGAAATCCGGCATGGATACCCGCTCGGGGTTCAGAAAGCGTTCGAAAAGCAGGTCATATTCGATGGGGTCCAGATCGGTAATTTTCAGCGCATAGGCTACCAGCGACCCGGCGCCGGAACCCCGTCCCGGCCCTACGGGCACGCCGTTACATTTGGCCCACTGAATAAAGTCCATAACGATGAGGAAATAGCCGGGAAATCCCATTTGACAGATAATATCCAGCTCGAACTGGAGCCGGTCGTAATACTCCCTGCGTGCTTCCTGGGTGTTTTTGTCACCGGCAAGGATGACTTCCAGCCGCTCATCCAGTCCTTCATAGGAAATTTTGGCAAAGAACTCGTCCATCGTGAGCCCTTCCGGCACGGGATATTCCGGCAGGAAGTATTTGCCAAGACGCACCTCGACGTTGCATCGTTTGGCAATCTCGATGGTGTTCTCCAATGCCTCAGGAATATCCTCAAATAGCGCGCACATTTCTTCCGCAGATTTAAAATACTGTTGATCACTGTACTTACGCTCCCGCCGCTGATCATCCAGAGTGACGCCGTCATGGATACACACCCGTGCCTCATGCGCTTCAAAATCCTCCGGGGTCATAAAGTGCACATCATTCGTGGCAACCACCGGGCAGTCCATTTTTGCCGCCAAAGCCACCGAGGCGTGCACGCACTCTTCATCGTTCACTCGCCCGGTACGCTGCAGCTCCAGATAGAACCGGTCAGGAAACACCTGCATCCAGTGCGCCAACCGGCTTTCCGCGACATCTTTTTTCCCGGCCAGCAGCGCTCGGCCAACTTCCCCCTGTTTCGCGCCTGAAAGTGCAATCACGCCCTCTGACAGTCGCTCCACCCAGGCCTGCTGTATAATCGCCCGGTCATTGTGCTGCCCCTGAGTGAATCCCAGCGACACCAGTTCGGTGATATTGGCATACCCTTGATCGGTCATGGCGAACAGCGTCAATCGAGTTGGGTCGTCTTCGTCGTCCGGATTTGCCAACCAGATATCCACCCCGATCACAGGCTTGATCCCGGCACCCATTGCGCCTTTGTAGAATTTCACCAAAGAGCACATATTGGATTGATCCGAAATGCCCAACGCAGGCATCCCCATGGCAGCGGCTTTGCCGATCAGTGCTTTTAAACGCACCAAACCATCCACGAGTGAAAACTCGGTATGTATACGCAGGTGCACAAAGTTCATGGTCGACATAGAATCTAGCCCTTTCCGTTCTCAATGGTAGGCGCCGGCATCTCAACCTGTGCGCTTGCGGTGGCAATGATTTTCAACAGTGAAGCCTCCGTTTGATCGCCCAAAATCACTTCGCGCACCTCACCCTCGGGAGAAATCACCACTGAGGTAGGCAAGCCTCGCGGTTTCGCAAAACCAAATGTCTGGTGGGGGCGACCTATCATCACCGCATAGCGTATGCCTGCCGCACGCGCCTGATCTTCCGCCTGTGTCTGTGTCATGTAATCTGCATCGTCGAAGTTAATGGCGTGTACCTCAATGCCTTCCCGCGCATCCAGCTTGTTCAACTCAGGAATTTCCTTGAGGCATGGGGCACACCAGGTTGCCCAATAATTGAGCACCACCCACACATCGGTTTGCGAACGGGATTGCAGCTGCTGATGTAAGTCGTCGGATGAATCCTTCGAGCAACCGCTCAAGCTGCCAACCAGCCAGGCCAGGATAACCAAGCGAACCGACAGGAGTTTAAATCGAATAGAGTGAAACAAAAGCAACTCCGGATGATAGACAGGGAAAATCGATTTTGCCTGCATACCAACGCACATTCAATGCCAATGTGAAGAATGGTATACTTTGCGGTTTGCAATCCATTCGCACTGTTCCCGAGGAATTCATGAACGAAACGGTCACGATCTACCACAATCCCCGCTGCTCCAAATCCCGGCAAACGCTGGCACTGATCGAAGAGGCGGGCATTCAACCGCAGGTGGTGCGCTATCTTGAAACACCACCGACAGAAGCTGAGCTCGTGGACGTACTCAGAAAACTGAATATGCCCCTGCGCGACCTCATCCGCACCAAAGAGCCGGAGTATCAAGCGCTTGGGTTAGATGACACCTCCCTCAGTGATGCTCAGGTCATTCACATCTTGATCACCCATCCGAAACTCATCGAGCGCCCGGTTATTATCAAAGGCGAGCAGGCGGTCATCGGTCGACCGCCGGAAAATGTTCTGTCTCTGCTGGGTTGATACGGTATGGAAACAACACTGATTGCTCGGGCCTCCCTGGCGCGCAACCTCTCACTGATCACCTACGCGGCCCTGCTGATTCTGCTCGTTTACACAACATTCAATGGCAGTATCCCCGAAGGCGCTTCCAAATGGACCATTCTTGGCGTGAAGCTCTTTCCTTTGCTGATTCTGTTGCCAGGCCTCATTCAACACCGCACTCGCACGCACGTGTGGTTGTGCTTTATCATTTTGCTCTACTTTACCAGCGCCTCCATGCAGCTCGTTCTCTCGAATTGGGCTATACTTCCACTCATCACCTCGATCATGAGTGTCGTCATATTCATGGGCTCCATGATGTACGTGAACTGGACAGGCAAGGCGAGAAAAATGCGGCTCGAACAAGCCAGCGCATCGCCTACGGATTGATCAAACTTACGCTGGAGACTTTTGTCATTAGTGCACTTCATCCCCCCGCCAACAAGCTGGTCATCGAGCAGCATGACAAAAAGATCTCTCTGGCAGAAATCGCCCGTAAACTGGAGAGCGATGGACTGATCACCACCGATGATCGCTCCATGCTCCTCATCACTGAACGCACCGGCACCAAAGAGCACCCGCTGGCGTCCGTGGTTCGGCACCAACTCAAGAACCAGAAATCGGGTAAACAGCTCGATGCCGATGCCCTGCTGAACTGGCTGTCAGCCTGGTGCGGACAACCCGTTTTTCACATTGACCCGCTGAAAACCGATGCACACCAGATTGCGGAGGTCATGTCCTACGCGTTCGCACAGCGGCACGACATTCTTGCCGTCGAAGTGCGGGATGACTATGTGGTGATTGCGAGCGCCGAGCCCTTTTGCACCAGCTGGGAAGAAAACCTGTACCACGTACTGAAAAAAGAAATTCGACGCGTGATCGCCGACCCGGCGGATATTGCGCGGTTTACGGTAGAGTTTTATCAGCTAGCCAAGTCGGTCAGTCAGGCCGCCGGTTCGGAGCATGGCGCAAAGGCGCAGAACTTCGAACAGATGATGGAGCTGGGAAAGGCAGGTTCTCATGACGCCAATGACAAACACATCGTTAAGATTGTTGACTGGCTACTTCAATATGCCTACGAGCAACGCGCCAGCGACATTCACATCGAACCGCGCAGACAAATTTCTCAAGTGCGTTTCCGCATTGATGGACACCTGCATAACGTCTATGAGTTACCCTCCACCGTCGGCATTGCGGTGGTCAGTCGTTTGAAAATCCTGGGCCGATTAAATGTTGCAGAGAAGCGCAAACCTCAGGATGGCCGCATCAAAACCCGGAATTTAAACAATGACGAAGTGGAACTTCGACTCTCCACGCTTCCTACGGCTTTCGGTGAAAAGCTGGTCATGCGTATTTTTGATCCCGAAGTACTGTGCCGAAACTTTCACGACCTGGGCTTTGGCCAGGACGATGAAAACAAGTGGAAGAGCATTGTGGATGCGCCACATGGCATCGTTTTAGTCACCGGCCCCACGGGTTCCGGAAAAACCACGACACTGTACTCTTCGCTGAAGCAGCTTTCCCGGCCAGAAATCAATATATGCACGATTGAAGATCCGATTGAAATGGTGGAGCCGGCATTCAATCAAATGCAGGTGCAACACAACATTGATGTATCATTCGCCTCCGGCGTTCGCGCCTTGCTGCGTCAGGACCCGGACATCATCATGGTGGGTGAAATCCGAGACCTTGAAACCGCCGAAATGGCGACTCAGGCTGCCTTGACCGGGCACCTGGTCTTTTCCACACTGCACACCAACGACGCCCCGAGTGCGTTAACCCGGCTGATCGAGCTCGGCATCCCCCCGTACATCATCAAAGCCACCGTGCGTGGTATCATGGCGCAACGACTGGTGCGTAAGCTGTGTACATCGTGCAAACGGGAGACCACCATTGAACAGGATCATTGGCTCAGCCTGACCTACCCCTGGAAGGCTTCGCCCCCAAAAACGCCCTGTGAAGCCGTCGGATGCCTGGACTGTCGAAACACGGGTTACCGTGGGCGATTGGGGCTGTATGAGATTCTGACGATGTCAGACGACCTGAAAGAAATGATCAGAGATGACATGGATCTGAAGGATCTACGGAAAAAAGCGGCGCAAAACGGTATGCGAAATCTGCGCTTAAGCGGCGCACAAAAAATTTCCAATGGGCTCACCACCATCGAGGAGGTGATTCGCGTCACGTCCGCCGGGTGGTGATTCACACAGCGCACGGGGAAATCATGTTATAGTTGCCTCAGAGCAATCAATCTTACCAATTACCAGTACAGGAAACGCTCCATGGTTAAACAATACGCGTTACCCGGCATTTTTCTCTCCATGCTCTTGAGCACCCCGCTCATAACCGGCATGGCGCATGCACAGTCCGCAGAAGACAAGGGCTTGGCGATTGCCGTTGAAGCAGATCGGCGCGACGAGGGCTGGCAGGACAGCGCTGCGGATATGAAAATGGTACTTCGCAACAAGCGCGGTGATGAAAGTGTCCGTATTTTGCGGGTGAGAGGCTTCGAAATGCAAAATGATGGCAATAAAAGCCTGACTATTTTTGACCAGCCCGCGGATGTGCGGGGTACGGCCTTGCTTACCTTCGCCCACAAGGTTGAAGATGACGATCAGTGGCTCTATTTGCCCGCGCTCAAGCGTGTAAAACGCATTTCATCCACCAACAAGTCCGGCCCTTTCATGGGCAGTGAATTTTCGTTTGAAGACCTGGCGGGTGCCGAAGTCGAGAAATACACCTACAAATACCTGCGCGATGAACCTTGTGGCCCGATGACCTGCTTTGTCGTGGAAAGTTACCCGGTCGACAAGAACTCCGGCTACACGAAGCAAGTCTCCTGGATTGATCAGCAGGAGTATCGCACACACAAAGTAGAGTTTTACGACCGTAAAAAATCCCTGCTGAAAACGCTGGACCTGCAACTCTACAAACAATACAAAGGAAAGTTCTGGCGCGCTCACAAAAGCCTGATGGTCAATCACCAAACCGGTAAGAGCACTGACCTGATTATGGCGAATTTCCAATTCCAACAGGGGCTGGATGAAGGCGACTTTACCCAGAATGCGTTAAAGCGGGCCAGATAACTCAGCGCTACTCAGGAGCCCACTCATCCTTGTGAGCCAGCTCACCCAAGTGGGCTAGCTCAGTGTTTTAATAAAGATCTTCGAGTTCCGCTGCGGATTGTACTTGGCGCGTTTCGGCTCAGGTAAGTCTGCTACCGACCCCACATCAAACCCACGTTCTCGAAACCAGTGCTCGGTTTGCGTGGTCAGCACAAACAGGCGCCGGATCCCTTTCGCGATAGCCTGCTTCTCAATCAAACTCAGCAATACATCCCCCCTTCCTGCCTTGCGGTAATCGGCAGACACCACAAAACAGGCCAGCTCGCCGGTTTTATCTGCAGGGTAAGGATACAGTGCGGCACAGCCGATGATGGACCCATCCCGTTCATCCACCGTGAAATAGGCGATCTCGTTTTCCAGCAACTCCCGAGAGCGACGCACGAGCACGCCTTCCTGCTCCAATGGAATCAACAGCGCTTGAATTCCCGCAATATCCTCAATGGTCGCACTGCGAATCTGCTCATACTCATCGTCGTACACCATGGTACCGGCACCATCCCGGGTGAACAACTCATTGATCAACGCGCCATCTTCACGATAATCAATCACATGGCAGCGCTTTACCCCTTTTCTGCCAGCGCGCACAGAAAGCGCCAGTAATTCGGCCAGCTGATCCGGCGAATCGTCGGTCTGTCGCATGCGACCTACCCATTCTTCCGCCTGTTTCAAGGACAGTTCTCTGAGCAAATTGCCTTGTTCATCTTCCAGTCCGCCCTGGCCGGCAAAGATGATCAGCTTGTCTGCCTGAACGGCTTCTGCGACGGAGCAGGCAACATCTTCGAAACCCAGATTGAAGCTCTCACCGGTAAGGGAATAGCCGATCGAAGGCAGCAACACAATGGCGCGATGATCCAGCAGGCGTGCGACACCTTCTTTATCGACTTTTCTTACCCGCCCCGTGTAACACAAATCGACACCGTCCAGCACCCCAACCGGGCGAGCAGTCACCAGGTTACCACTCATCACTCGGATCCCAGCGCCATGCATGGGCGAATTCACGACCCCGGTGGTGAGCTGCGCTTCCAGCTTGGCGCGCAATTGCCCGACGGCAGCCAGAATATGCGGCATAGCGGCTTCCGGAGTTACGCGCAGACCATGATGAATCACAGACTCAATGCCCGCCAGCGCCAGTGTTTTTTCAATCTGGGGGCGCGCGCCAAACACGAGCACCAGTCGAACCCCCAGGCTGTTCAACAAGGCAATATCGTGGATAACGTTCGTCAGGTTGGTATGATCCAGCGCTTCGCCACCCATCGCCAGCACGACGGTTTTTCCGCGATGCGCGTTGATGTAGGGCGAACTGTGGCGAAACCAGAAAAGCCAGTTTTTGTCTTCGCTGTGCTGAATTTTTCGAGGCTGCTTATCAATCATCCTGAACGGAAAACTCCTTTTGCTTTACACGCGACCTTGATCAAAGGCAATAATGTTGAATCAGTTGTTGCAGCAATTTTACTGCTTGCGGGATCTGCTCGTGAGCCAAAAACTCATTGGGCTGATGCGCCTGGTCTATGGAGCCCGGCCCCATCACAATCGTTTCAATACCCAGTTGCTGCAGAAACGGGGCTTCTGTGGCAAAAGCGACACTCTCGGCCTGGAAACCCGTCAGTTTTTCGCTGAGCGCTACCAACTCGGCAGAGGCCGGCGTTTCAAAGGATGGCACCCCTTCAAACAACTGGTCCACTTCGATTCGAGCGCCGTACTTTTCAGCCAAGGGCTGAACCAGACTGGCAATGTCGGCACGAAGCATCTCGATCTCCATACCTGGCAAAGGACGCAAATCAAAGTGCAACTCGCAATGTCCGCATATGCGATTCGGATTATCGCCACCATGAATATGACCGAGATTCAGGGTGGGCACATTCACATCAAAGCCGGGGTGCTGCCACCGCGCCTGCATACGAGACCGGTAGTGGAGCAATTCACCCATCACCTCATTCATGCACTCCAAAGCACTCACCCCAAGGGCAGGATTGGACGAATGTCCCGAATGACCCGTCACACGAATCACTTCCATCAAAATGCCTTTATGCATTCGGATAGGCCGCAGCGACGTGGGCTCACCAATCACCGCAGCACGCCCAAATTGCCGACCGGAATCTGCCAGTGCACGCGCACCTGACATGGAACTCTCTTCGTCTGCCGTCGCCAACACCACCAGCGGACGCTGTATGCGGGATAGATCCATGCTTTGGACCGTGGCAGCAATCACGGCAAAAAAGCCTTTCATGTCACAGGTACCCAGACCATAGAACCGGTTATCTGCATCAGTCACGGTAAACGGGTCTTTCTGCCAGCCACTCTCATCGTAAGGCACGGTGTCCGAATGACCGGACAGGACCAGCCCGCCAGGCCCATGACCGAGGCAGGCGATCAGGTTGTACTTTCCTTTTTCTTCATCGACTGGCTGAATTTCGCATGAAAACCCCAAGCCACCAAACATTTCCGCCAGATAGAGAATAACGTCCTGATTTCCTTGATCCCAATCCGGGGAGGCGCAACTGATGGATGGGCGACGAATCAACTCATGAAGCTGTTTTTTAAACGCATTTGCGTCAATCATTTACTTAAAACTCACTCAACGGGCGGCGTAACAGGCACCTTGATCTCGATGCGTTTCCGTACCTGAACACGCTCAACCAGTTCAAGGCGAATGGGGAACGCAAAGGAACCTGAATTCAGTTTTTCGACAATTTCCACCTGCTCTTCCGTCATGGCCCCCATTTCCCCCTCATGTACTTTGCCATCCACAAGGAACAGTTTGACCTGACGTCCGACAAACTCGGGGAGCTGTGCAATGGACTTGTCGATGTACCGATATTCTATGCGGATTTCAGGCTGTGCGGCGAGTGCTTCCTTCACTTTTCTCACCTTTTCCTGAATTTCACCCTCCGTAAGCAGTGCATGCGTCAACCGTTTTTCATTGAACTGAATTACCAATGGCTGGAGCTGCCCCCAGCTCAAACCAAATGACGGGTTCAATCCAGCAACAATGGAGTCTGGACGCACCAACTTCCCGCTGCTGTCCTTTGCATCTTGAATCAGCTGGAGAATACGCTGACGAGGTTCAATCTGAATATCCAGCTGCGCACCAAGCGCCATGTATTCATTCAGTGCTGAAACGAAGCCGGACGGAATTACAATGCCTGAGTGAGCCAGTGTATTTTGCCATTCAGAGAGCGCAGCCTGAATATACTCAGACTGGCTGAGGTTGGTTAATCGACCACATAAAAATGCCAGGCGACGGTAATAACCCAGATCCTTCAGAGAGATCGACACTTTTTTCAGGGAGGCTGCATCCCCCAGCAGCTTGACCGGCGAAAAACTGCCCCCAAAGCTAAACAGGAAGTCGGCTTTGGCCTGCCCCATCCCCACCGCTTCAATCTGGGAAGTCACGGCCAGTTTGCTGGCCACAGGGTCCAGATGATACGCGAGCATGCCGTCGTACTCGATGGATTCATACCCCATCGCTTTCAGCTCGCGCCCAGTCAACAGTTTTATGTCACCACAGGCGTAGATGCGCGACAGACTGATGTCTGTCAGGCGCTTATTGTCAGGCTGCAGAATCCCCAATGATGCATCATTGAGCGCCATCCGGGCACCATGAATATTAAAGGTAAGCGAATCCGGGTAGACGTCGGACAGCACCGGCACCATGGCCTCCACCATCAGATTCAGCCCTTTAAAATCTGCTTCCACCAGGTCAATTTGCAAGGTTTCCTTCAATTGAAAAGGTGTCACCGATAAGCCTTCCACGCCGATCTTGCCATCGAAAGAAGAATAGATACCACGCCAATCGATGACGCCATAGGGAGTGAATGCTTGTTTGGCCTGCTTCAACTGAAGATAAACGCCCCCCCAAACAACCACCTTGAAGATCACAGGCAGAGAGATCGCCAGTACAACGATAAATACCAGAATTCGTTTCATAATCGATGTTTTCGCTACTTGTCTTGATTGAGCGTCTGCTGGTTTTAGGCAGAAACAGGGGTTTTTGAGCGCAGAGTTCACCACCGGAATCACCGGCGCTTCCTCTATTTTAGCTCAGTCTCGCCTTTTGTAACGGGTAAAGCGGGATTAACGCACAAAACTTGTAAATTGTTGAAATTGGATTATAACCTAACGATAAGGGTGAAAACATTGTGCCGCACTTCTGCGCTTCGTTTCCGTTGCCTGCTTTTGTGTTTACATGCTTTGTTGCAAGGGATGCTTTGTTTCAAGGACGTACCGGGCATGGTAGTTTTTCGAGGTGCCTTCCACGAATGGACAGTGAAAACCAATTTATGCTGACGCAAGCCATCGCCTACCTTAAGCAAACGCTTCCCGAAATGAGCAAGCGGCGTATCCCGGCCACGCCCGAAAACTATTCTGTCTGGTACGAATACACCACCGGCAACAGCCCGGAACTCAACCGGGCAATCGACGCACACATTGCTGCCAACCTCGAATTCACCGAAGACCTGAACAAGCACCTCTACGAAACGTTTATTGCCAAAAACGAAACTGCAGCCGCCATTAAAATCCAGTTTGAAGTCCGCAAACTCATTGACGAACTACTGAAAGATGTCGCGCAGAGCGGTGAGGGCTTGAGCACTTTTGGACAGGTGCTCGAAAAATGCTCTGAAAAAATGGCAGAAGAGAACAATATCGAAGCCGTCAAAGATCTGGTCTCGGAGCTCATCACCCAAACGAAAAACCAGGAAGAAAGTACACGCGCGATGCAATCATCGCTTGAAACCATGGCCGCAGAGATTCAAACGCTGCGGAAAGAAGTAGAAAAACTGAATGTTACCAGTTCCACGGATCCCCTTACCCGAGCCGCCAATCGTGCTGCCTTTGACACAGAGCTGGCGTATGCCGCACAGGCAGCCAACACGGAAGGTGGCCCGATGACCTTGATCATTCTGGACATTGATTTTTTCAAGAAGTTCAACGACAAATATGGCCATTTGACTGGCGACAAAGTGTTAAAATTTGTGGCCGCCATTATTAAGCAGATCACCAAAGGCCAGGACACGGTTGCACGGTTCGGCGGAGAAGAATTCGCCGTAATTCTTCCGGATACCACGTACGAATCTGCGCTCACGGTAGCAGAGAATATCCGTAAGAAAGTGAGCGCTCAACGTCTTACGGACAGTACGGAAAATAAACAACTTGGCTCAATCACCCTGTCCGCCGGGGTTGCGCTGTATAAAGCCTTTGAATCGACCGACAACTTGATTCATCGTGCAGATGAGTGTCTCTATGCCGCCAAACACGCAGGCAGAAATCAGGTGATTGGAGAGCAGGCGATAAAAACGCATTTTTAATGCGACCTCCACCCGCTCCCTTGCAACTCTATCATCGACTCGTTAACTACGCCGCCGTCATGGATTTGTTGGTGATCAAGGTACCCACACCTTCATCCGTAAAGATTTCAAGCAGGGTCGCATTAGCCACACGACCATCAATAATATGCGCACTGGTAACGCCATTATTGACTGCGGACAGCGCGCAGTTGATCTTGGGCAACATCCCCCCATAAATCGTTCCATCGGCAATCAAGGCGTTCACCTGCGCGGTAGTTAGTCCCGTCAGTACCTTGCCCTGCTTGTCCTGCAAACCGGAAATATTCGTCAGCAAAATCAGCTTTTCTGCCTGCATGACTTCCGCTACTTTCCCTGCGACCAGGTCGGCGTTGATATTGTAGGAAACACCGTTTTCATCCACACCAATCGGCGCGATCACCGGAATGACGTTGCTGTTGGTCAACATGGTGACCACGCTTTGTTTGACGCGAACCACTTCACCCACGTGCCCGATATCGATGATTTCAGACTTCTGCATATCTGGACTGGAAGCACGCACTTCCATTTTCCGAGCACGAAGAAAGTCACCATCTTTTCCGGTCAGACCAATAGCGGTGCCGCCGTTACGGTTAATGAGCGAAACAATGTCCTTATTTACCAATCCGCCGAGTACCATTTCCACCACATCCATGGTGGCACTGTCCGTCACTCGCATGCCTTCAACGAAGCGGGTAGGAATGCTCAGTTTTTCCAGGTACTCACCTATTTGTGGCCCACCGCCGTGCACAACAATCGGGTTGATGCCAACGAGCTTCATCAGTACCACATCACGGGCAAAACTGTTCTTGAGGTCTTCACTTTCCATGGCGTTACCGCCATATTTGATGACCAGAGTTTTTCCTGCAAATCGTTGAATGTAGGGCAAGGCTTTGCTGAGTACCGAGGCTACCTGCTCGGCGGAGGATCGATCCAGAGTCATGGGCAACATTTCACTTTCAGTGGATTTGAGTGGGCGTAGCCAGTCGCACACCGCACTCATCATGTGCGGTGGAAAACGCTGATTTAGAAGGGTATTGTCAGGTTATCATCAACTTTTAGCAACTGCTGCTTAAAGATTTCCTGAATTCTCAACAGCGCTGCATCGTCGCTGGCTTCAAAACGCAGCACCAGCATCGGCGTCGTATTTGAGGCCCGGCATAATCCCCAGCCATCCGCATAGTCGACACGCACACCATCAATATTGGAAATATTTCCGTCCCCAAACTGACCGTTATTGCCTAAGGCTTCGACCAGGGAAAACTTCGCTGCCTCATCGACGGGAATATTGATTTCGGGCGTGCTGACGTCTTCCGGCAATGCCGCAAAAATTTCTTCCGCCGGTCGTTCATCCAATCCCAGGATTTCCAGCAACCGGGAGGCACTGTAGATGGCGTCATCAAAGCCGAACCAGCGCTCCTTGAAGAAAACATGTCCGGACATTTCCCCGGCAAGCAGTGCGCCCGTCTCTTTCATTTTTGCCTTAATCAAAGAGTGCCCGGTCTTCCACATAATGGGCCGACCACCATATTCACTGATCAGCGCATTGAGTCTGCGCGTGCATTTCACGTCAAAAATAATGTCGGCCCCCGGATTACGGGAGACTACGTCCTTGGCAAACAGCATGAGCAGCCGATCCGGCCAGATAATTTTGCCTTCATTCGTTACCACCCCCAAACGATCACCGTCACCGTCAAATGCGATGCCGATATCTGCCCCCTCCTGAATCACCGCATCTTTTAACGCCTGCAGGTTTTCAGGCTTACCGGGATCCGGGTGATGATTCGGGAAGTTGCCGTCGATGTCACAATACAACGGAATCACTTCACAACCGAGCTCTTCTATGATCATCGGTGCGAGTTCACCAGCCACACCGTTGCCGGCGTCGACGACCACCCGCAGGGGCGCAGCCACGGCAATATCATTAAGAATGGCGTCGGTATAATCTCTGGAAACGTCCTGTTCCATCGACGATCCCTGCCCACTGGTGTAATCCTGCACGACGATACGCTTGTAGAGTTTCTGAATTGCCTCCCCCGCCAGAGTATCGCCATTAAGCATGATCTTGAAACCATTGTACTCCGCGGGATTGTGGCTGCCCGTCACCATAACACCACTGCCCGTGCCCAACTGATGGGTGGCAAAATACAGGACCGGTGTCGGGACCTGACCAATTTGAATGACCTGCAACCCGGTTTGCACCAGACCCGCTACCAGCGCATTCGCCAGCTCAGGACTGGATAGGCGACCATCATAGCCCACCACAATACTGCTTTGCCCCTGCGCTCTGGCCTCCGAACCAATGGCGCGTCCCAGGTGCGTAACAAGCGACGGTGTAATGTTGTCTCCGACAACACCCCGGATATCATAGGCCCGGAAGATTTCCGCCGGTGCATCAATTGCTTCGGTTTCCGAAATCTCCAGCCCATCATCACCCTCATCCATCATGCTGTCGCCCATCAGGCCACCTTCATCGGCGTCCATGACGTCATCCAGTGACAGGTCAAGCGATTCATCGGACAGCAGGTCGTCATCCCCAAAGAGCGGCGCACTTTCTTCCGGCATTGTCGCCGCAGGCGCTTCTTCAACCGGTGCCCCCATCCCCAGCATGTCATCATCACCGTCCACCATATCCACGTCCAACCCACTGTCCGTTGCGCCGGCATCCGACTTCACCGGACTTTTCGCCTTGGGAGCCGCAGGTTTGGGCGAAGCGACCGGCTCTGGTGAAGCCCCTCGTTTTTTCTCGCCCGCTTTGTTGGCGCGCTCCATGCTGCGCACCATGGCATCAAAATTACCGAAGGCTACCTGTGGCGCACGACGGCGCTCTCCCACCAGTAATCGATTGGCATACTCTGTGACCGTAATGATGTCTTTTCTCAGGCTTCCAAACAGACTGGAAAGCAGAACAAATCCCCCAAGAACGCCCAATAGACTACAGGCGCCCATAACGCTCCAGAAAAACGTACGGTCCAGTAACGTAGAGGAATCTGGCAGCTGATAGGCCAGCTTCCAGATTTTCACTGTCGGCGACACGGTCATATACACTTCCCCGTTACCCGCCCCCAAGTCGACAAATGCGCTTTCTGTTTCGCCTTGCACTTGAATAATTGAGACTTTCCCTTGTGTACCTTTGAACAGGTCAGAAAAAAGTTGAGGCGAATACTGCAACAACAAGGTGCCCGCCAGATTACCACCGTCATCCAGAACCGGGGTGGCGACCTGAATATGCCATTTATCTTCGATCTTGAAGGCTTCAGGCGCCATTGACTCCCCTTTTTCGATACGCTTGAGCATATCCAGACTGGCAAAGCTCAGCTGTTCACCATCAGGAAGCCTCAGCTTTATCCCACCTTTTTTGAACAGGAAGCTTTTTTCCATATAAGGAAACGCCTTGACCAGGTGCTGTCGCGTATTGAATTCATCAGTACTGTCAAGACTGTCCAGCACGGTCGACGAGTTCGCAATCGCCTGCACTTGCCGGGTAAAGTGCCGTACCTGGAACTCGAACACGCCATTCATCAAGCTCGCCGCTTGCTGACTCTGCTTGGCAACAGCGTCCGACTCGGAAGTCGTCAGTACCACTTTGTCCAACAGCAGACCACTGATGACAAAAGCCAACAGCACAACCACAATCATGCCGTACTGATAGGCAGTAAAACGCTTAAAGCGACCTTTGGACTTGTTATTTTCCGGTGCCGAAGGAGCAGCCGACGCTTTTTTCGGGTCATCCTTGGGTTCTGATTTTTTAAACAATTTCATTAGCGCTCAGTGCCTTTTCATCCTGTAGGAAGGTTTTTCGATACGTGCAGAGCCCCGGCTCAAATACGTTATCCCTCACTGAAGTATAGAAAAGCTTTTAAAATTAGAAACCTGCCGCGCTAAAATAATCGCGCGTTTTATTTGCCGGTTGAGCCAAATCCACCCTCACCACGCTCCGTTTGCGTCGTAAACGTATCTACCAGCTTCAATCCCACCTGAACTACGGGCATGAACAGCAACTGGGCAATACGGTCACCCGGCTGCACCTGGTAGGACTCAGAGCCGTCATTTTGCAGAATCACTCCGATCTCGCCATGGTAATCACTATCGATGACCCCCATGCCCTGCCCGACACGAATCTGGTGCTTCAAACAGAGACCACTGCGACTGGCAACAACCGCAACTAATCCGGGATCCTGTATGTTTACCGCCAATCCGCTGCCAATTAAACAGTTGCCGCCCGCCGGTATTTCTATGGGCGATTCCACACAGGCAATCAGATCCAGGGCCGCTGACCCAGGCGTCTGATACTCCGGTAATCCATAGGTTTCCAGCAGCGGGTTCACAATTTTGGTTTCTATCAGTCTCTTCATTCCACGCGATCCAACGTTTGTTTACGAAAATTTTGGTTACTGTTCAGAGAGCCCTCAGCCGGTAATAAGCCCTCAGCCAGTGATGAGCCTTCAAGGTTTAGCGTATTTTTGGCAATTCATGCCCCATCAATCTCAGTACTCGCATGACGATGGACTCAGCCAGGGAAGCCTTGCTTTGCTGCGGACAGGATTCCTGCCCGTCCGGCCAGATGAGCATGGCCGCATTGTCATCACTGTTGAAGCCAATTCCCGCCACAGACACATCATTCGCGACGATCATATCGAGGTTTTTACGCTGCAACTTGTCGCGCGCATAGGTTTCAACAGCCTGTGTTTCCGCGGCAAACCCCACCGTGAATGGCTTGTTCTCCAGTGCGGCCACATCACTCACGATATCCGGGTTCTTCACCAGCTGAATGGCCATGGCGTCCTGTGTTTTTTTGATTTTCTGATCGGCCACCAGGTCCGGTCGATAATCCGCCACGGCAGCACTCGCTACAAATATGGCACAGTTATTTTTCGCCGCTGCCATCGCCGCTGCATGCATTTCCTGAGCAGACACCACATCCACGCGCGTCACTCCCGCCGGGCACGGCAACTGAGTGGGCCCGGAAATCAGCACCACCTCCGCGCCAACCCGGCAAAATGCGGAGGCCACCGCATAGCCCATTTTACCGGAACTGTGATTACTGATGTATCGCACGGGGTCGATGGCTTCACGGGTTGGCCCCGCTGTCACGACAACCTTCTGCCCGTAAAGGGGCTGCGCATTTCCACGCTGTATGGCCATGAATGCCTGCACCCGGGCAAGAATATCTTCGGGCTCAAGCATTCGTCCCGGGCCCACATCGCCACAGGCCTGAGGCCCTTCCGCCGGCCCCCAGATGAGATTTTCGGCGGGGGGTGAAAATGTCTGCAAAGTGCGCAGGTTCTTCTGCGTCGCGGGGTGTTGCCACATCATTTCATTCATCGCAGGCACAAATGCGACCGGACATCGCGCAGCAAGACACAGGGTACTGAGTAAATCATTGGCCAGGCCATTAGCGGCACGGGCGATCATGTCCGCTGTTGCCGGCGCAACAACAATCAAATCTGCCCAGCGCGCGAGTTCGATATGCCCCATGCCTAACTCCGCCTGAGGATCGAGCAAACTGTCCCGAACCGATTTTCCGGACAACGCCTGCAACGTCAAGGGCTGAATAAACGCCTTGGCACCTTCGGTCATGACCACTTGGACTTCAAATCCGTGTTTGACCAGCTCCCGCACTAAAAAAGCAGATTTATAAGCAGCAATGCCTGCGGTGATGGCGACGATGATGCGGCCTGATTGATTCATATACATTTCCCGTCTCAGTGAACGTGATGTAATTGGTGTAACGGTGGGCAAGTTTGCGCTAAGATACCACCCCCATTAGAAAATTTCACTTCAAGGATGAAGGGTATGTCAATCAAGCATTGGCCTGAGGGAGAGCGGCCAAGAGAAAAACTCCTGAAATTTGGCGCAGGCTATCTGAGTGATGCCGAGTTGCTGGCCATCTTTCTGCGCACTGGCGTGCGAGGAAAAAGCGCGGTAGAGCTGGCGCGAGACACCTTGTCACACTTTGGCAGCCTCAATGCACTATTGAGCGCCAGCCAACCGGATTTTGTCATGATGCCGGGGCTGGGCAGCGCAAAGTACGCTCAACTTCAGGCCGTTGTGGAACTCACCCGGCGCTATCTGCAGGAAAGCCTGAGCAAAGCGAATGCCGTAAACTCGCCGGACTGCGTCAAAGCCTATCTGCAGTGCCATATGCGCAACCTCCCACACGAACAGTTTGGCTGCCTCTACCTGGACACCCAGAATCAGGTCCTTGCGTTTGATATCCTCTTTCAGGGAACCATCGACAGTGCATCCATCTATCCCCGGGAAGTGGTGAAACAGGCACTCCTGTACAATGCCAAATCAGTGATCGCCGTACACAACCACCCCTCCGGGCAACCGGAACCCAGCTCCGCTGATATCGCCATTACTCGGACACTCAAGAGTGCGCTGGCAACCGTTGACATTAACCTGCTCGATCACATGATTGTCGCGGATCACAAAGTCGTCAGCCTGGCAGAAAAACAGCTAATTTAATTTTGCTATTTAACAGGCTTTCTGGTATAAAATTGCGCTCTTTGGGGGAGGTCCGGCGAATTGGATTTGCTGAACCGGGGAATGTTACTGTCGGAATCGGCAGAACGTTCAGGCCCGACTCCTGATTAAACCAGATTATTATCCCGCTGAATATCATCATGATGTTCGCCGGATAAAGCTGAAAAAAGCACCAGATTCGGTCTTCCAATACACCGCTCTGGTGAAAGAACCGTGAAATTTTTAAACGTTACTAAAGTAGTTGGAGGCGAGAATATAATGTCTAGAGTTTGTCAGGTGACGGGTAAGCGCCCGGTAACCGGAAACAACGTTTCTCACGCACACAACAAAACCCGTCGTCGTTTTCTGCCGAATCTGCAGACACACCGCTTCTGGGTTGAAGGTGAAAAGCGTTTCGTAAAACTGCGTGTATCTACCAAAGGCATGCGCATCATTGACAAGAAGGGTATTGAAACAGTTCTGGCAGAACTGAAAGCCCGCGGCGAGAAGATTTAAGGAGCCAGATATGCGCGATAAGATTCGATTGGTATCATCCGCTGGCACAGGTCATTTTTACACGACCACCAAGAACAAGAAAAACATGCCTGAAAAAATGGAGATCAAAAAGTTTGATCCGACCATTCGCAAGCATGTGATGTATAAAGAAGCGAAAATCAAGTAATTCGGCTTTTGCTTCCAACGCGAAAAACCCGGTGAACCTGTTCCCCGGGTTTTTTTAATGCCTCGCCGGTCAACTTTCTCTCAGAAACACCGACCAAAGCGCGTGATCGCCTGGGTTAACTCACGATTCAGTGCCGTCTTGAGGTTCCAGATGTGCCAATACAAGGGCACCTGAATGGTTTGCTCAGGCACCAACTCCTCAACCTTGCCCTGTTGGCGAGCTTCCACAGACTGCATATCCGGCACCAACCCCCAGGCATTGCCTTTTTCAATGAAGCTCATGAACATCTCGGTCGAAGGAATCCGGTGTACCTGCCTGGGTGCTTCCAGCCCGAACCATTTCGACAGGTACTGACGCTCCAGCGTGTCTTTTTCGTTAAACTCCACACAGGGGGCTTGGGCAATCGCGTCCGCAGTCACGCCAAGCGCGAAGTGGCGTTGACGAAACGAAGGCGAGATAAGGCAACGATAGGTCATGACACCAATCGGGAAACAGTTACACCCTTTTTCCGCCTTATCCTGCGCTGTGATGCATCCGATCACCTCTCCCCGGCGCAGAAGTTCATGTGTGGTTTCCTGATCGTCTACCCGAAGATCCAGAAGCAGGCGGGTCTTGTCGAGCGTCGGTTGCAGCGCATCCAGCAACCACAATGCGAGACTATCCGCATTTGTCCCAATGGCGACTTTCTGCCGGGATTTTCCTTCCCGCAGCCCAAGGTTTTTCTCCATCTCCCTCTGAATCAACTCAATTTGCCGGTAGCCTTGCATGACAACCTTGCCCGCCTCGGTTAGCACGGGTGGCTGCGAACGCACGATTAACAATTGCCCGACAGTCTGCTCCAGCTGACGAATACGCTGAGACACGGCTGACTGACTGATGCACAGACGATCAGCCGCTTTGTCAAAAGCCCCCTCTCGCACAATGGCAGCCAGCGCTTCAGCCCCCTTTAAATCCATCTCATTAATTTCTCTTATCTTTATTCATATTTATTAATTTTTCTAATTATCACCCAATCGATACACTCCTGTCATAGGAATTACATTAGTTTTTCAGGTGAGTTATGTTTGAGATTACTGGCGCAGTTATGAAAGGATTTTTGACCACCGCAGGCCTGATCAGTGCGATTGGCGCACAAAACGCGTTTGTGCTCACCAACGGTATTCGGAACAATCACAGTCTCGCCATTGCAGCGACCTGTTCCGCATTGGATATTTTGCTGATTGTGGCAGGCATCGCCGGCATGCGTATGCTCATCGAACAGATCCCGGGACTGGCTTACTACGCCTCAATCTTTGGCGCGATATTCCTGTTTCTGTACGGTACACTTTCGCTTCGCAGCATGTTTTCGGAACAGCGACTGGCGACCGACGGCAAACTATTTCAATCCCGTAAGCGCGCAATATTGACCACACTGGCGATTTCTCTGCTCAATCCCCACGTATACCTGGATACGCTAGTGCTCCTGGGCAGTGTTGGCAGTCAATTTGGCGATCCCGGGCGCTGGTGGTTTGCGCTGGGAGCCTGTGTCGCCTCGGTGCTCTGGTTTTCCAGCCTGAGCATCGGAGCGCGTCTCGTGGCCCCATGGTTTACACGTCCGATGACGTGGAAAATACTGGATGGTATCATTTGGTTGATTATGTGGTTGCTTGCCTGGTCGCTGTGGCAATACGCCCACAGCCTGCCCGGCTAATCAATTGGCTGCGGGGCCGGACAACACAAAAACCGGCTTGACGCGGCTATCCATGGCCTCTAATTCCACATACCCAATGGCGGAGGGGTTTTCTGCCACGTACTGCAACACGGCTTCCATGGAGTTTTGTTCAACAGGCACATTCCCCTTACCACTGAACAAATAGCTGGCACGGTAACGTCTTAATTTGACGGCAGTAATATTAATCAATCCCCCATACAAGGCTTCAAACTGCGGATTTTCATCCGGCAGATCCACGACCTGGCTTTCCAACTCTGTTTCGGGAAACATACGAATACGCCCCATGAACAGCTTTTTGACTTCGCGCTCGGTAAGCGACTGAACCGGATTGGCTGGATTCACAATGATTACCAGATCCGCAGACACGGGACCTGCCAGCAGGGTGAGCAGACCGACCAGGAGCCATGAAAAGTGCGCGATGCGAAATGTGGCCATCAGAACACCATATCCCATACAAAGCTGACAGCAGTAGCGCCCTCTTTGGGTGATGAGGTGCGAAACTCCCGAAGATGGGAATTGGAGTCGAAATACTGGATTTCACCTTTGAGGGCCATATTATGGCGCACATCAATTCGCAAACCCACGGTATAACTGTACCCGCCATCATCAAAATCATCGGACACAAATTGGTCAAGGTCCCGAAGTGCATCCAACTGCGGTACTGCACCGACCGGGATAATCTGCTTGCTCTGAGCAATCAGGTTATCAATATCATCGGCAAAAATATTCTTATGGTGCCCTACCACGACATAGGGCAAATAGCGGTCGTAGCTGTAGGTCAATGACAGGTACCAGCCGTAGGCATCATTGGCGAAGTCTTTGTCCGGCCCCAGAATCGCAAACTGCTCAGTGACGAGACTGAAATTATTCCACTCATATTGCAGGCCAAAGCCATGGTATTGAAACAATTCCTCTTCCGTCGAGTGGGAGTCCGCAAGCTCACTGAAAATCGGGTCCAGTGCGGCAAACTGCCGGTAGGCATCCACAATAGGGTCCAGGTCAGTACTGGAAGCATCGGTTATCGCGAAGGTGGCCCCATAGCGAAAGGTGATGCCTTCCCAGTTGGCAATAACGTTCGCTCCCCACACTGGCTCAAATCGCAGGTCAAAGGCATAATACTCCCCTTTAAACACCCCACCGAAGACTTGCACATCCAGGTTTACTTCACCCGCGTCCAGGTTCATCGTTACGTCGGCACCGTTAAAATTGGACATGGGACGTAACAGAGGGGTGTAGGTGTCTACGGGTGGTCGCACCCATGGGTGACTGTACCCGATTTCCAGAGATTCTGAGTAGAGGTAAAACGGCGTTCGCATGCGACCGGCTCGAATGCGCACTTCCGGCGACAGCTGGTAACTTACGAAGATCCAGCCGAGGACCGGATCAAAGTCATCCGCGTCATCCAGATTAAAGCCCCGGGATACCACTTGCGATGTAAAGGACCAATTGCTGTTAAACTGATATTGCAGCTGTGCCCCCAGAATGGTATCGGTTTTAAAGCTCCAGTCGCCTTGGGAATCAAAATACTGAACATCATCACGATTGATCCGACTGGCGCCCAGAGAGGCGTAGGCCGAGAGGTTCAACCCCTCCGCCAGCTCCAGCGCTTGGGCCACAGGAACCTGAGACAACGAAACCAGCGCAGTACACAAATACAGCGAGCGCAGGGGTGAAAAAAGGCGGCATGGTGGGAGATTTTTTTGTTCCACGCGAACGATATCCAATCTGAAAGTACCAATCAACAATCCGGGGCTGTTTTCTAAAGCATAGCAGGTTTGGCAAAAAGTAAAGGCGGATATTCAATCCACCACGACGAGATGGAACCGCGCCACCGTGCCGCTAAGTCGCCCTTGCTCCAGCTGCACCGTTGGCGTGCTCAACCGATTCCCCTTCTCATCAAACTGGGTTACCTGCGACCCAGCCGGCAGTTGAAGGTCCAGAGCCGTATCGTAGGGTGCCCAAAATGCCGAACGCTCCTGCCCGGTGGTGAGGTAACCGTAGCTGGCAGAAGCATAGATGCTGGTACCGGAAAAAACATTCGCGAATGCCGCCACCATCCCGTGATGAATAAAGCCACCATTCACCCAATGCACATTGCCATTTCTGACCAGCAGGGCGGTGTCATCATCATAAACGCCATCATTCTCAGCAGACATTCGGCCTTGAAGGAGCATCTCGGCCTGAAAACTGGCGGGAGATGCCTGGTGCACATAGTGCCCGTAGGCAAACTGGCCGGCCAACTCAGGAAACCAGACTTCAATACTCACACCCGCATACGGGAGCTCTACCGCATTGCCACTCAGCACCACTTCCACCGTCTGTGGCGTTGGGTCCCGGGTTCCCTGTTCCTCCACGTTGCCCACGGCGGTGGGTATGGCCGACAGACCCAGTCGTTGAAAAAGGCTTTGGAAATTGGTGGTGTCTTTGGCTGCACCCACTATCTGAAAGTACACCGGGGTGTCCTTATTCAGCAACGCTGCGGAGGCATCCGACAAATCGGTGCCTTGCCCGACAAGGTCTCCTGCCGTCAGCACATAGTACAAATCCGCCGTTGCCAGCGGGGTGTGCGTCACCCTCAGGTCGTACCCCGCGGCCAGTAAGGCAGAGCTCAGGAAAGATGAGGACAGCACAGCAATACCATAAACATCGGCGGCATCGGGATACTTCTGGCTGTCCGGGTATTCCAGAACAATATTGGCGATGGGCTTTGCACTGTCGGATGTTTTTTTCGCATGCATATCCAGGAGCGGTTTCAACTGTTGAGCAAAGTCATAGCTCTGGAGAAACGCCTCCTCCTCGGAAAAAATCGTTCCGTTTTCATCTTCAGCGAGGATGAAAACGTAGCGCTCCGGTCCATACTGAATACCGCGATACACCGCGATATTCTGGTGCGTTGCTGGACCGAATCCCCAGCCGCCGGCGGTCGCCACGCCACGCTTGCTTCCACAGGCAGCAGCGGTACCGTACATCAAATCCAGATACCCCAACTGGCCCAGATAGCTGGCGAGTGCATTGATATTTCGCAGATAAGCCTGATCATCCCCGTCCTGCCGGGCATTTTTCGGGTAGTACGCATAATCCTCGGACAGCTGAAGGTCGGGTCTGCATTCAGTATCATCAAAAAAATGTGTGTACTCCAATCCCTGATTTTTTGCCTCGTTGGCGATGGTGGTCAGCCAGTCCCCCGTGAAGGCTTCTTCGGTCACCCCCAGTCCCGAATAGTCCGCCGCACGAGCCAGCGTACCCAGCTCCTGGATCAACGATTCCAAGGCAGATGGCGTCAATGCATCAGGATTCAATTTCGGATCAAATGCCTTGCTGCCTTCCCGAATATGTGCAAACGCCTCCAGCATGACCGCCACTTTGATGTCTTGCTTTTTGGCTTCCGCTAGTATTTCGCCCAACACATCACCATACTCTGCGCTCAGGGTAAACCCGGCATTCATCAGCGTCGGTGAACTAAAAAAAACATCCCCATCCAGCGTGAAGGGCTCAAAACTGATCCAATTAATACCCCGCGCTTTTGTGGTCGCAAACCAGCCGGTCAGGTCACTCGCGACGGCCTCAATGTCCACTTCCATACCAAATTCGATGGTGGAGCCTTCCTGATTCTGATTCAATGCGGTATCAACGACATCGGTAAGCTGATTGCACGCCGCCGCAACGCTCGTGGATTGTGCCGTCACACTGGAAAGAATGGTGGAAAGTGTATCTGCGGTCAGTTGGAGGGAGAGCGCATTCCGGCGCGCTAATTCAGCCAGATAGTGTTCAGACACCCGTAACTTGTTTTGAGTCGTCACCAAGTCATCGTTTTGTACGCCATACCATATCGACAACGCAATGGCCTGAAGGGTTTGACGGCCACTTTCGTATTCATCCTGCCAGTAGGTCAGGCCAGCGGGCTCGGGCTCACGCCCCAGGATCTGTTGATAGAGATTGGTAATCAACGATTCAGCGTCCAAAGCACCAAAACGCTCGTCGAATTCAGCAGAAACGCCAAACGCATCAATGATCAAATCCAGAGAACCTGCCTGCGCCAACTGGGCACTCCACCAGTCTAGCCCCCCGGGATCGGCAATCCGGCCATAATAAGCAATGTAGGCACCCAGCACTTGTGTTTCCTGTGCGGACACGGAATTTTCCAGGCACGAAGAGGACGCTGGTGGTGAAAACAGGGAAAGAACACAAACCCAGACACATAGTATGCGAGACGCGTGACAAGCCATTGGTCGAATCATGGTGCCTTTCCCCCTGCAAGCAGAAGAGCTGATCAAATTACAGTCAACTCCAGTATAGACCGCTATACTGAAATTAACGAAGCAACTTGATTCACCCACGACATCCGGGACACATCATGGCACACAACAGGCTTCCCTCCCCTTCCCTGATTCTTTTCGACTGGCATGGCACCTTGGTGAACACCCATGATGCGATGTATCAAACCATCGAAGAAATGCTACCCCGGCTCGAGGAGCTCCAACTGATTCCTCATCTGATCCCGGAGGCCGACGCAAAAACCGAAGAAGACGAAAAACTCTTACGTTATATCCGCATATTTCGCCACCTCCATCCGCACGTGCTGGCCGAAAAACGCATTTCGCGTACCGATATTTTTGACGCCATTTTCGGTAACAATCAGGCAGCGCTCGCCATTGCCCATAAAGCCTATGATGAATGCTACGGAAAGCACATCGGCGAAGTGTACCCCTATCAGGACGGCGTGCTCGACTATCTGCACTACCTGAAACGGCTGGGTATTCCTATTGGTGTAGCTACCAACCGAAGCCGGCAATATCTGGACCAGGAGTTGGCCACCATTGAAGATGGGGCGTGGACACCGATATTTGACATTACCATCTGCGGCGACGAAGCTTCACGTTACAAACCCGCGCCGGACGCACTGCATGAGGCGGCGGCGAAACTCGGGATCCCGTGCGATGAACATCTGTGGTTTGTCGGCGACAGTGTCACCGATATGGTCACCGCGAGTGAAGCAGGTGTCACATCCATTTTCTATAATGGTGCGTTGTGGGAGCCAGACTGGTTTGACCACATGTTTGCGGAAGACAAACGGGAAGCCCATAAGCCACACCACGTCGTCGACGATTTTGATGCGCTGATCGATTTACTGGAAGACGCTTTACACCCACCGGGAACCCCCACGCCCGATGCCTATGCCAGTCGCCCCCCCCAACTGCCTCCCAGAGAGCCGCCACCGCCTCGCCAGGAACCGGATTGGCACCCTGCACTCGCCCGACTCACGCCACCCAGCATCATTCTGTTCGACTGGCATGCGACACTCGTCGATACCCTCGACGCGATGTATCATGCCGTCGACGACATGCTGAAAGAACTTCGCCAGATGGGCCTGCTGGAACACCTGGTCGACTCAGCGGACTGCAAGTCTCCGGAGGACAGTCGGCTGGTAGAGTATGTCAGAAGCAATTTACAGCTTCACCCAAGAATCAAGCTGGACAGAAAAATTTCACGGACAGACATCTTCGAGGTACTCTTCGGCAACAATGAAGTCGCAAAGAAAATTGCCCACAAGGGGTTCACAGACCATTATCGCAAATATTTTGGCACCGCCCTGCCCTTCGAACCGGAAGTGCGGCGAGTGCTGGAAGGCTTACGCGCACTGGGACTGACCGTAGGCGTCATTACCAATCGCGACCGCGAGTTTTTCACGCATGAGCTCGGTAACGTGGATGGCGACAACTGGGCACACTTGTTTGATACCGAAATCTGTGGGGATGACACCCCGCAACGCAAACCCCACCCGGATCAGATTTACAAAGCGGCCGAAAACCTGGGCACACCGTTGGGGCCTAACGTCTGGTATGTGGGCGACAGCACCACGGATGTTTTCGCCGCTAAAACCGCCGGAATCACCAGCGTATTCTTTAATGGCGCGTTGTGGGATCTTCCCTGGCTGAACAAAATTTTTCCAGGGAATCTGCGATACCCGCACAAGCCGGATGTGGTGGTGAATGACTTCTCCGAGTTCTGGGCGATGGTGCTGGCCTGCCTCAAGAAGCGACGACAGGCCGCCCAACCCGGTCATTGATCGATCAGTTTTTTCACCCGATCCAGATACTGAAAAAACTCGGGTTTGCCTTTGAACTCGAAAACGACGGCAATGCGATCGATGAGTTTTTTTACCTCTTCGTCAACGCGTATGCCCTGAGAAAAAAGTTCGGTAGACTCTTTCTGGGCTTCACTGATGATGCCATCCAGCGTATTTTCCTGGTTCTCGGTGAGGCCCAGAGACATCACGGACTGCTCGATCTTATCCGCCATGTTATCTACCGTTTCTGCCAAGGCACGCATCAGGGCTTGATACGCCTCATCCATATTAGCAAAACTCCCCTTGAGACGATTGGCGAGCAACTCCAGCAGTTCTCGTTCCTTATCCAGCGTCATTTTGTCATTGATGGCTTTTACCCGCGCATTAACGCCTTGCAGCAGGCTGAAAATGTTGTCTTTTACCGCCCCATACCGGCGCTCGTCATCGATGGGCATATTTTTGACCAGCAATGACACAGACTCATAATTCATCACCGTGCGCTTGCCAAAATCGTAGTAACGTCCCGCATCTTTCAATTCATCCAACAGGTTGGCTTCCATTTCTTTCGCCATCCCGTTGGGCTCCATATTCTTCACCTGGTAACGCCCGCGCATTTGAAGACTGCAACGCAAGCCGTACTTGTCGAGCGAATGAAACAGGAGCATCCCTAACTGATCCAGATTGTCGCAATCGAAGCTTTCCAGCATGAACTGAATGTTGATGCCCAGATTGCTGGTATCGGTCATGGCACTGAACGCCGCTTCATTGGCCATTCTAAGCTGAGATTGTAGCTGCGCGTTGGCAATGCGTAGAAATATCACCTTGCCAATTCGTGTGGCCACCTCTTCTAACGCTTGCGGGGAAGGCTCCGGCATGACCACGTAGTCATCACAGCCTGCCTGCAGGGCATCCAGCCGGCTCTTGAGGTGATCATCTGCCGAGACGATAACAAACGGCATATCCTGAATACCCGGAAATGCGGAGGTTGTCATGCCCTCGATAAGCAAAGCACGGGATGCGGCGTCCAGGCTGGGCCCGAACAGCAGTACGCGGTACTCAGCAGATTCCGGCAAATTACCAAAATCTTTTATTGAATGCAGGGTGGTAATATCAAATTTTTCGGCCAAACCTTCCGCCAAGGCCAGGTTGCCCGCTTTTTCTATGAGCAGAATTTTTTCCGGGTTGGGCATATGAATCCTTCCAATTGCAGGACCGGGGAAACTGGGAAACAGTGTATTTGCATTGAGTATAGTCGATATCCTGCGCTGTCAACGCTTTATTCTGACCAATCAGACAATTCAGACGATGAATTTTTTCTTTCAATCTCGGCGTAATTGACTATCATGCCTACGAACCCACCTCTCTTGACCACACGATTCCGGAAGCGCTATGAAAGACGTTTTGAAGGTATTCAGTGGGAGCTCCAATCGACCACTGGCACATAAAATCTGTGATGAACTGGGTATTGAGCTCAGCCCCATGAGCATTTCCCGATTTTCCAACGATAACCTGTTTGTACAAATAGAAGAAAACGTGCGCGAGCGCGACGTATTTATCGTGCAATCCTTCACGCAGCCCGTCAGCAACCATATTATGGAGCTAATGATTGCGATCGATGCGGCACGACATGCTTCCGCAGGCCGTATCACTGCCGTTATCCCCTATTACTCCTACGCCCGGTCAGACAAAAAAGATGCCCCGCGCATTTCCATCACCGGACGCCTGCTCGCGGATCTCCTGGAAACTGCGGGAGCTGACCGGGTCCTGACCATGGATCTGCACGCCGATCAAGTGCATGGTTTTTTCCGAATGCCGGTGGATCACCTGACGGCTATTCCGACCATTGCCTCGTATTTTCGCGAACACCACGACACGTCCAACATGGTTGCGGTGGCGACAGACGCCGGCGGTGCAAAACGGGCCGGGAAATTCTCTGAACGGTTGAATATCCCCATGGCCATCATCGACAAGCGACGCGTGAGTGATACTGAGGTCAAGCAGGGGCATGTTGTGGGCGAGGTCAAAGGGAAAGACGCCATCATCTTTGAAGATGAAATCGCCACCGCGGGAACGCTGATCTCCACGGTCAATACCTTGGTCGAAGCGGGCGTAAACAGTGTCCATGCCGGTGCGATTCATCCCGTGCTGTGCGGGCCGGCAGTCGAACGTTTGAAAGCTTCTCAGCTTGCTTCGGTCGTGGTCACCAATACCGTTGAGCTGCCTGAGTCCAAGGCCATGGACAAATTAACCGAGTTGTCTGTCGCTCCCCTGTTTGCTGAAGCCATCAAGCGTATTCACACCGGGGAAAGTGTGGGCGAGCTCTTCAATTGAGACCACATCACCTTCAATGACCATACCCCGATGAGTGGCGCAAAAAGCGCCACTTTTCTCCAGCTATTTTCCCAGCGGCTTAAACAGAATCAATAACTTGGGCAACAGCGTCAATGCGCCAACCAGGGCGACCAGCATGGCCATGCCGGTAAACAAGCCAAAATAAATGGTGGGTATAAAGTTGGACGCGGCCAGAATCGAAAAGCCGACGATGATGGTGAGCGAGGTATAAAACATAGCGCGCCCGATGGTGCCATGGCATCGATGCATGCTGGCGATATAGTCCTTATCTTTCTCAAACTCCGTGCGGAACCGGTGAATGTAGTGAATGGTGTTATCCACAGCAATCCCCACCGTGATCGACGCGACGGTAATGGTCATCAGGTCCAAAGACACTCCAGCCCAACCCATGGCGCCCAGCACCGAGGCTGCCGCCAGCAAATTTGGGGCAATGCCAATCAGGGCCAGTTTGATTGAACGGAACAACACCAGAAACATCAAGGTAATGGCGATAAACACGGCCCCCAATGTTTTAATCTGGGAGTCAAACAGACTTTGCAGCATGTTATTGTACAACACCGCCATCCCCGTAAAGTGCACTCTTTCCGGAGCAAGCCCCAGTTCTTCGGTCAAATGGGTACGGATCTTCTGGATCAATTCATTGCGCTTCAACTCCGGCGAAGACTCAATCAAACGCACGTTAAACTTGGCCTTCGCATGTTCTTCGGACAAGTACGGATCGATGAGAATGCCCTTTAACTCTTCGGGAAACACAGCGGGTATGAATGCCAGCTGCAAGGCATTTAATTTTTCACCCTGATTGATTTGCTGCGTCAACTTAAGCGTGGTGGCAATGGACAGAACCTTACCGCTCTCCGGTAGTCCCGCCAGGTAATCGTGCACTTCTTCCAGTTGTGCCATCTTTTTCCAGGTGTACCAGGTGTTGCGTACTTCTTCCTGAGGCTCACATTCCGACGCAAAAGGATCATCAGACGCGTCCCCACACCCACTGGTAAAGGGGTCATCCGCCAGGAAAGGATCCGTCTCTCCGCCACTTTCCTCCGAACGAACATCATCAATAATCACATCCAAAGGCGTAGTGCCACCCATTTTTTCGTCGATCACCACCATGCCCTGGTAGATTTCCGTGGACGGTTTGAAGTAATCAATGAAGCGGTTCTCCACGCTGAGCTTGGTCAGCCCGGTCACGCACACAACCGCCAGCAACAAACTCACCCCCAGAATTAAGGTGCCATGGCGCTCAGTAAAGCGAGACAGATGCACTGTGACCGAGGGACGCTCGGCCGCCAGATGCGGCGCACGGCTTTTTGGCAAAACCACGATCATGGCCGGCATCACCACAAATGCCACAACAAAAGCCAGCGCGATACCAAACGTCATCATCCAGCCAAAATCAATGACCGGGCGAATACCACTCAACGTCAGCGAACCAAAGGCTACAATGGTTGTCAGCGCCATATACAAACAGGGTTTGGACATCGCTTTCACCGTATCCCACGCCAGCACTTCCGGCGGCTCGTTCGGCTCCAGCCGCTGATACTCCCGGTACCGCACAATAATATGGATGGTCAGCGACAGCGTTGTGATCAGCAACAATGACACGAAGTTCGAAGAGATCACGGTAATCGGCCATTCGAGCCAACCGAGAAAACCGATCTCCAGCCAGACCGTGGTGACACAACACAACAGCGGAAGCACCACCCACTGCCACTGGCGGAAAATGATCGTCAACGTCAAGACGATAAATGCCAACACCCCCCAACCGAAGGTGTTCAGGTCACTGCGCACAAAGGCGACCATATCAGATACAATCATGGGTACTCCGCCCAAAAAGGCCTGTACCTGATTTCTGTGCTGATTCATGATCTCGCGGATACGCGCAACATCCTCATCCTGTTCCAAGGCAACACGGGCACTCACCTCATCAAAGGCGCGAGACACGGTTTCCAGCTCTTTGGCATCCAGTGGTGTCAGCGCGCCCTGCCGACGCATGTCCCGCAGCGCTTCACGACGATTCAGCAGCCGGTAATAAGCGGGATCCGTGCGCAGGTTCACCTGAATCATGGTTGTACCGCCATCGGCGCTGATGAGTAGGTCACGATACAGTGGGTTGGTAATCAGCGCTTCGCGTGCTTCTTCCAAAGGCACCTCGTGGGTATCCAGCGAACGAATATGATCGCTCAGATTGTCCAGCGTGAGTTCCGGGCTGTGCAGCAACGGCACATTGAGAATACTATTGGTGGAAGTCACCCGGGGTAACGCCTGAATTTGATCCCGCAGCGACTTCAACGTGGCAATGGAGGCGGGAACGAACAAACCCGCTTCCGGGGCAAAGGTCACCACCAGAAAGTCATCGGAAGAGGTAAACTTGCCCCGCATCTGCCGATACAGTTCCAGGTCTTTGTCATCTTCCAACACCAAAGAGTCCGCTGACGCATCCAGGCGAAACTGATCCATTCGTGCCGCAGAGAGTGCCGCCAAAGCGAGCATCAGCAGTAAGGTCACCACGGGATGTTTGAGCACAAGTGTTCGATAGAATGAAGCCAGCTGCTGAACCACAATAATTTCCTGAGTATTCCGGTTAGTCGTCCGCCTTCGCGGGGATTGAAGAAAGCCCTGCAAGACAGTGATGAGCGCTGGATTATTCATTTCCAGCCGCTACAATAGTGAACCCGACGCGCATCGGGGAAATCCGAACGCAGGGGCCTACAATAATGTACCGGCCGGCCGCATACAACCACTATTTCGTGTGGTTCGGGCAAAGCACCGGCATCGTTCGCCTCGGGGCGCAAAGCACTCACATGGAGAAACCATTGACCGAAAATTCGTTTGTAAAAGAAGCGCAATCCATTGAACACTGGATCGCACGGCGAGTAAAAACGCTCGCCTTTCCAGACAGCTATCGCAACAAGGTGGCCGCTGGCCTGCTGCATTACAGCCTGGAGCTTCAAACCTCGTTTTTTCTGCTGGTGGAACACAACCTGATTGGCTCCGCTTACGCGCTCATGCGCCCCATTTACGAAACTTATGTACGCGCCGTGTGGCTACATGAGGTCGCGACCGACGAAGACCTTGAACAATTTCGTAAAGACAACGCCTATCGGGTAAAAAACCCCAAGACCGGCCGCTGGACCAACCGGACACTCGACCAGATCATTCTGGATATCGAGCACATCGACAGCCAGTTAGGCGCAGCATTCTCACGCATTAAAACCAGCAACTGGAAAGTAATGAACAGCCTGATACACGGTGGTGCGGAACAAATCTTCCGCCGCATTTCCGGCGACAGCATCCAGGGTGTGCAAGCCGAACCACAGGAACTCCGCCGCGTATGCGGTTTTATCTCTTCGTTTTCACTGCTGGCTGCGATGAAACTCGCACAAATGGCGGAGAATGAGGCTTTTGCCTTGGAGATCGGAAGCAAGTTGCGGGCGTGTTGAGCGCGTAGAAGTGGTAGGTAGTTGAATGTCGTCTGGCAAGGCTGTGTATTTTCCGTTTATCGATGGACTGCGCGCACTCGCAGTCATTTCCGTCATTATTTTTCATCTGAACGAACATTGGCTACCCGGTGGTTTCATCGGTGTGGATATCTTTTTTGTCATTTCCGGTTTCGTCGTCAGTGCATCGTTAGCTAATTTCGACAGAACCCGGCTGCGTGAGTTTCTCTGGTTTTTCTATGCCCGACGCATGCAGCGAATTCTCCCCGCGCTTATTCTCTGCCTGCTGACGTTTTCTGTGCTGAGTGCCGTGTTTATTCCACAGGCCTGGCTCAGTGACACGAACCAAAATACGGCATTCTGGGCTTTTTTCGGGTTGAGCAATTATGTGCTCGCGGCGGAAACGGGGGATTACTTTGCGCCGGTTTCCGAATTCAATCCATTTACACACACCTGGTCACTGGGGGTAGAAGAGCAGTTTTACCTGGCATTCCCCATTCTCTTTTTCCTCTGGGCCAGGCACCATGCCAGCCCTCGGGACAAACACATATCCATGTTACTTTTTTTTATGGGGTTCTCCGCTTCACTCCTGTATGCCGCCTGGATTGTGGAAAAGAATGCCACCCTGGGATTTTATTCCATTGCCAGCCGGTTTTGGGAGCTGGCGATCGGCGTGCTTTTGTTTCAATTCCTCCAACAGCTGCGTGGCAGGGTATTGCCAACGGCGGTGTTCTGGCCGGTACTTGTTGTCTCGATCATTTTACTGATCGCCGGATTCCTTTACGCACAACCAGATCGATTTCCCTGGCCGTGGGCTCTGTTACCGGTGCTGGGTACAGCGGGGGTCATCGGCGCACTTGTCATGAATCCAAACAACCCGGTGCACGCACTTCTGGCACACACCCTACCCTCCAGCATCGGCAAGATTTCCTACTCGCTCTACCTGTGGCACTGGCCTGTCATCGTTCTGATGCGCTGGACGGTAGGCATCGAGCTGGCCTGGCAAGTCGGGCTGGCTGTCGGCATGACGATACTCAGTGCTACGCTTTCTTACCATTTTGTGGAAAAACCCATACGTTACGCGCGCTTCCTGAAGCGTATGCCCAGGAACCGAGTCGTTTTCGTATCGATGAGCGTGGTGGTGTTGGCTGTCGGTCTCAATCAATGGGTAGCCCAGCATCAGAATACGCTGTCCGCCAGTGTGACCGCAGACATCGCTGACTGGTATCCGGAGCTGCGCCCGTGGAATCCGGAATCAGACTGCGTACCGGGACTGGAAACCCGCGGCTTAACTGTCGGAAGCGTCACGCATTTTACGACCGACCATTGCGAAAAAGCACACACCCGCCGACTGTTCGTCATCGGAGACTCCCATGCCGGCGCTTACCTTCCATTACTGCAGACCGTCAGTGAATCACTGTCGACGGACGTGTTGTTGTACACTCAGGCAGGCTGCGCATTTCTGAGCTTGAGTACACCACATCAAGCGATGACTGACGGGTGCAAAACCTTTGTGGAGGCGGCCTCGGAAGATCTGGTGCAACATCTTCAGCCTGGGGATGTGCTGTTCCTGCCAAGCTTACGCATCAGCCGGTTTGCGGAACAATTTTCCCTGTTTCCTGAGTCCGATGTTGAAGCAAGCACCTATTCCCAGCGGGCAGTCAAGAATCGAGAACAAGCCATAGCGGAGGCCTATGCCTGGCTGTCTCCTCTGACGCTTCGTGGAATTCACGTCCTGTTTGAAGCGCCCAAACCGGTGTTCAAGGCACCGCCTTTCCGATGCAGCGATACGTTTAATGCCAACAACCCCATTTGTCACCGGGGATTAACGATGGAGAAAGCTGCGCTTGAACGATTGCGAGCGCCCCTGCTGAGGGAGATGAACGCCATGGCGCAACGTTTGGACTATGTCAGCGTCTGGGACCCTTTTTCAATCCTGTGTCCAGGTGCAGTTTGTGAGGTAAAAGAGGCGGGGCGACCGCTGTACTTCGATGCCGACCACCTCAGCGGGTATGGCAATACCGTGCTTTTTCCCAGTTTCCAGGCGCACCTGTCTGCGCTTCTCGACCAGCGGATAGAGACCGACCGCCGAACGTTCCGAGTAGTCGTTCCGGTCAACCGCGAAGGTGACCTGCATATTCGGGTTTCTGGCCCCGGCGAATCCCCAGTGGATGTCCAGGCTGAAGCCTATGTGGCAGAGAACGGGCAAGGTACACCACAGCCGCTTTTCCCGGTCAAGGCGGACAAAAAAACCGCCTTTACCCTCCCTGTTTCGGAGAGCCTGATTGGCCTGCGAATCAACACCCAGAGCGCAGTACCAGCGGATCAAATCCTTCTGGAAACGGAATTTGTACCGATGAAGAATGCACTGAGCCGGGAAGCCAAAGAGGCCGTCCGGTACTACTTTGCCTTGCTTGGCGTTCCCCCTGATAGAAACCAATTGGCCCATTGGGCTGCCCGGGTTCATGCCACCAACAACGATTTAACCCAGATTCTACGAGAACTGGCAAATTCCGATGAGTTCCAGAAAAAGTATAGGCCACTGGATGCCCATCAGCAGGTGGAAGCACTCTACAAACACCTGCTGAATCGCGCACCAGACCCCGGAGGATGGACCTACTACACAAACAAACTCGCCGCTGGGGAAGTGAGTTTGCCTCAGATTGCAGGCGGCATGCTCTTTGGCGCAAAAGGCGCAGATGCGCGTACGATGGAGAATCGCTTTGGCGCACTCTACTGCCTGATGTCTGCAGACCATCCCGTTCCGCCTCCCTCTCAAATTCATGACTGGCTGGAAGGCGTAGGGGAAACCACGGAATCAAAAGTGGCCGCTTGTCAGCGTATCCCGTAATTGTGCCATACCCGGCCCGGTCTGCTGACAATTCTCTCTGGCAATTTAGGACATTTGGCTATGACTGTGGCGGTCGGAAACACCCGGAAAAAACGAGGGTTTGTTCCAGGTGCAATTCAATGAGTCTGGAGATAAAGCGGCGGATCGCAGATAAAACCATACTGTTGGCGGAAATTAGCATGTCGCATCACTAGCATCCTGTTCAGCGCTTGTAATATTGTTATTCCACTATAAAAACAACAAGGATAATAACAATGCTCAAAGTCACGAAAAAAATCATCACCCGTCAGGTCATCCCGTTCAGTCTATTCGCCGCCTTGTCCAGCGGGGCACAAGCGGATGTTGGAGATTACGGCACCTGGAAAACCCTGAAAAATTTGTTTAATCCCCCTGCCGCAAACAACCCGGTCGACCAACCACTGATCGATAGCGTTACGCGCAATGACGGCACTCAGGTTATCGACTTTTCCTCCAATCCATCGGGCCACAAGGACGGCTTTAAAGCCGGTAAATACGGGATTTGGCAAACCGTTACCATGGATGGCGACAGTACTGGCGCAAAATGCGCCGACGGCTCGGACTATAAATTCAACATCAAGCGCTCTGTCAGCAGTTCCAACATGGTGATATTTCTGGAAGGCGGCGGGGGGTGCTGGTCTTACGAATCCTGTGATATTTCGAGCGGTGGTTTTACCAATAGCGGTTTAATTGGCGGACAAGCAGGCAACAATTTCCCGGAAGGCACTTTGCTCGTTGCCACGCAAATGTCTTTGGCGACCACAGCGCTTCGTCCTGGCTATCACGCAAAATATGACAATTGGACAAAAGTGTACCTCCCCTACTGCACTCAGGATCTGGGTGTCGGGGCGATCACCAAAACCTACCATGCTGAAGATGGCAGTGGCGAACGGGTCATGCACCATCATGGTTTAAAAGTACAGGGCGCGGTGATCAATTGGCTGAAAGACAACCTGGAAAAACCCGGACAGCTGCTGATGACCGGCCAAAGTGCCGGAGGCTTTGGTTCCGAGCTTCTCTACCATACCTATCGCACGGCAATGGAGCCGAGTAAGGGGTATATGCTGAACGATGCCGGCCCGATTATGCCAGCACCTCAAGGCGCTGACGACAGTATTTTTCCATCCCAGCATGCCCATCGTACAGTCACTGAAGCCTGGGATGCTTACGATATTCTCAGCTGGATGGAAGAACAGTCTGAAGCCATAGGAAGCACCTTCGACTATGAGGATATGGGAACAATTTCTGAATTTCTGTCCCACTACTGGCAGGATGACCGATTTGTTCTGGTCGCGGCCCGCAAAGACAATACGATTTCAGGTTTTAGTTATAACCGTTTTTTTGATGATTTATACCACGAACCCAACCTTGAAAACCGTGATCACATGCGCGATGAAAAGCGCTTGACGGACATGGATAACAAGCGCGCGCAGTTAGACAACCTGCCGAACTATGGCTATTTTGCGCCGGGTTATCGCCCCTTGCTGGGTGGGCATGTATTAACCTTGCCACTGGTGGAAAGCAGCACTACCAATGAAAATGATGGCAAGGAAATTCGGGATGTAATCACCAACCTGATGAGTGGGAGTGGCAACGTGATACAGTCCTGGGAAGGCGACTATGGCCTTTGGCTGGACCAGAACGGACGTTACAACGACTGCTTGAACTACTTCTTCGATATCACGGACCAAGATAAGAAAAGTGGTGATGTCTACATTCCCAATGCCAACACACAAGGCAATGATCTGGCAAATGCCGTTGAATTACTGGGGGACATACTCACCGGCAACACGTGCCTGGGCGGTTAATATAGAGGGCGATGCACATGTCTAAGATACGAAAGCCCTTGCTCTTTCTATCCGCGATTGCTGTCATGGCCATGTCATACGGGTATCTGAGCCACTCAGATACCCAAGATGCGCAGATTGAACTGACGACAGCTGCCTACAACAAAGAAGACGACGAAACTCTTAACCGGCAACCCGCTCTGGAATCCGCCTACAGTACAACCCACTCCGCCTCGACGGATAACCCTGTAGACACAGAAGGTGACTCGCACTCGCTCCTCATCAGCGAAGTAATGAATCACTTCCGCACAATGGAGGAGATTCTGGACAACATGGAGCACCCAAGCGTTCAGGCACTCATCGCATCGATGCCGGCAGAGTCACAAACCACCATCGCCATGGCAGCATTGAAGCAATCCGTCTCCAAGCGGCTTGACCTGATTGAAGCAGATCCATCCAGCGTAATCGACCAGTCGAGCTTATCTCAGGATATTGATTTGCTGGCTCAAAACCTGGTGATGATGCCCGATGAAGCCCGCAACCTGAAAGCGTATGTCCAACAACGCATCCAAAGATAAGCTGAGCACAATCCGATCCAGTGATAGTATATTATCGAATTCGTTCACGCTCACCTCAAAAATCCTACCACGGCGGTGATAAATGTGCCGCCTGTCACTGAAAACAACTGTTCGCTTGAATACTATAAATTTTTTCAATAAACAGTTGGAATAGATCAGTTGTTAGACGTTTCCACTGAGTCTCCCTGTGAGAACTCGAGGTAGCTTACGGTGTCCGTCAGCGGTTATATATCAGCGTCTCTATTGAACACGATACTCGATGTCGCTGAAGCCAATGGCGCAGCACGGGGAACCATCCTTTCCGCCCTCGCGCTGGACGACCCGAGCATTAAACCTTGCATGCAAATTCCCATGCAGAAGCTGGTATCACTCTTCGATATTATCAGTAAAAACTCAAGCAACCCGGCAATCGGTTTAACTATCGGCTGCAATATCCGCCCAGGGTCTCTCAACGCATTGGGTTATGCCCTGATGAGTAGCAAAAATCTGTATGAAGCGCTTCAACTCCAGAAATCTCTGGGGGGGTTGATCTCGAACTGCGCTCCCTTGGAGATCAATCTGGAACACCCTTCTCAGGTAGTTGTCTCATACACGATTATCGGGCTGGAGCCCGACACTGCGCGCCCATTTCATGACATGTTTTTGTCCATGTTCTGGCGCTATGCCAAGTGGATCACTCGCACGGAAGGTGTGTTGACTCAAGTCTGCTTCACCCATGCACCGCCGTTGTACATCGATGAATACCTCAACGCTTTTGGCTTATCGCCCCAATTCGGTCAAAAAAAGTGCCAGCTTATCTTTGATAAAAAATACCTTCGAGACCCGCTTTACCAGGCCGATGACCACCTAAACAGTTTGATGCGTGAACAAGCAGCCTCGCTCATACAGAGCACTAAAGCAAATTCAAGCCTGTCGGCAAAAGTGGCATTGCAGATTCGGCAACTCATGCCCCAACAGAAAGCAACGCTTTCGCTTGTCGCCAAAGGTTTACATGTCAGTGAACGGACCTTAAGTCGAAAACTAAAAAGTGAGGGGCACTCGTTTAAATCCGTCCTTTTGGACGTACGCGAATCTCTCGCTCTGGAATACCTCCGTAACCAGCAGGTCAGTGTCAACGAAATCGCCAGTAAACTTGGCTATCTGGACTACAGTTCGTTCAGTCATGCATTTCGTTGCTGGACAGGGCTCTCTCCTACCGAGTATCGGGAACAGCAAGCATTTGGTCCTGCCACTCCTTCTTCCTTGAAGCAGCATGTTTAGGGCGCCATCCTGAGAACCAGGATACTTCGGTTTGTCAGTAGATTTGATACACTGATAACTGTCCCGTTGATCAATCCATTCCTCAACAGCGATAACGTATACCATGCAAAAGTTGTTTGACGTGCCTTCCCAAAACTCAGCGTTGCTGATTTTTCCCCTCGTGGTCCCCATCCTTTGTATTGTGTTGTACTTTCTGCCTTCCTCAGGCGTAGCGCTAACACAAGCACAATTGCCATTAACCGCTCCTGCCACCAACATCCAACAGTTAGGTTTGTGGCAGGCAGTGATTCCGTATGGGTCTGAATCAGAACATCGGCCCGTATCTCAGGCTTTTAAAGAGTTCAATGGCTTAATTGAGGCATTTGATGCGCTGGACACCCAAGCTCGCCTCGGCGCACAAGGCGGCGAGCACTGGGTAGGCATTCGTCGTGCGCTGGAACGGGAAGACCTCTCGACGTTTGTTAACCGCACACTGCCCGGCTTGGGCGGCGCGCCAGGGGGCACGCGGATGATCCATTTCAAAGGCGCCTGGGATAGCGAAAAGCACTTCCAGCTCGCCTTTGGCGCACCCTTCTCCCCCGGTATGGATTCAACTCTGCCAACTCACGACCCGCTGCGTGCCATGGGCGACATGGAAGGCATTTTCGCCATCCAGCCGAATCCGCAGCGTTCCGGCGAGGTCACCATGCACTGGGATATGCATATGCACCTCGGCACATTACTGTTCTCGGAAATGCTCGCCAGTATGGAGACCTTTCATCAACTGATTGAGCATTCTGGCAAAAACCGGTCACTGTACGAACAGTCGTCCTCGGAAATCGCGCTCACCAGCCTGGTGTCAGAGTTTGAAACAAGTGCACCGAACATCATGCAGAACCTGCGAAAATTTGCCGAGTTTCAACCCGAAGTCTGGCTGGCGTCACCTGAAATTGCTGGTACCACGAATAATGGGCCGGCAGGCACGTTGCATGCCCGCTTCCGGTTTCAGTTTGATCTCCCGAAGTTAAAAGCTCATTTCCCGCACACCTGGCGAGACAATCAAATGCTGTTTGAAGATACCTCATTTGAAAGTGCGTTTATCCTGCCGGCGAATGACGGTGAGCCGCAAGACACCATTGCGACCATCACTTACGACGCGAAAAACGCTCAGTTGGCCATTCATTTTCGGGTGCATCAGGGTGGTTTGGTCACCACTCTGGGGCGGGTGATTCATCCGACAAGGCTGGCGGAACTCGCATACACGATGCGCAATAACGTCACGGTTAATTTTTATGGGTTGCGTATACGTATAGAGAATATGAATGTGGATCATCAATACGCAGGCTTACTACCGACCGGTCAGGCATCAGCACGGCAGGCATCGATTCAGATGGCAATGAATGCACCTCCCGATGTTGAGGTTTCGGGTGCATTGCTGAAAGTGATCCCATCCTGGCTCATTGATGTGTTAATTCCGGGCACGTTGGAATCGTTGATTCGGGATGTCTTTGCGAAAATGATTGGAATGGGTGAAGACAAACTGGCTGCAACGTTTTTGTTTGACGAGCACTCAGGCCAGCACATCGTGCACTTCCACATGCGCATGCCACTGCCCTATCAGGTGGTGCAGGATGCCTTCAAAGCGCGGGCAGAGCGAGAAGCGGCACACCCGGCTGCTTTCAAGATGGAAGAAAGCATTTATCAAGTGATGCGCATTGCCCTTCGACGAGATTTCGAGCGAATGGCCAGCCGCCTGCCGCTTATTGAGCCCCCGGGGTAGCTTGGCTGTCGCGATAGTCAGCTTCAGCGGCATCCCGAAGTGCCGTCGAGAAGGGCACTTCGCGCAACAGGGCTTCTCGCTCAACAGGTTGAATTAACGCTCGCTTCCAGGCTGCCAATCCCCGGTCTTCTGCGGGCAAAGCCAGCTCCTTGTTTTGCCAGGGCACGACGTGCACGACTTCTGGCAATTCCTTGTTGCCTTTCACCGTGAAGCCCTCAAGTATCGAGGGGTTTTCCTCTGCCACCACGCCCGAGGCGCAGAACAGCAACGCTATGGAGTAGATACCGCCAACAGTTCGCTGTTCGCGCTTTGACATTGTCATGGTGCTGTCTCCTGATCAGGCAGTCGCCGTTTGACATCGATAATCCATCCCGCCACCTGTTGATCTTCCGGTACACGAGCGTGATAGCGTTCGTAGTGTGCCAACGCATCGCCAAGTTTCCCCAAGTACAGCTCCTGCAACATCCCCAGATTCAACCGCAGCGAGGTCGACTCCGGCAAACGCTTCAATGCGCTCATATAGTGCGCTTCAGCGCCCAGCACATCGCCCTTTTCTCTGAGAAGTATCCCCCTCAACACAAGCGCGTCCTCATTATTTGGGTTGCGATCAAGCGCTTGCTTCACCAGAGCACTTGCCTCGGCGGTGTTGTTCTCGCGATAGGCAATAATCGCCAGGTTGGTATACACGCCGGAAAAATGCGGGTGGGACCGTTGCAATTCAGCTAACCGATGTTTGGCCACCTGAAGCTCTCCCGCCGCCATGTGCTGCCACACTTGATCAAACTGAGTTCGAATTTGGCTGGACATCTCCGATCCAAAGGTTTGGCCCTCCTCATCCAGAATCAGCGAAAGAGGACGACCATCCACCCCGGACTCTTTGACGCCAGACGCAACTGCCTGCGTTGCCGGGATCGTTTGAGTTTCCGTCACTTCGCTGGCAGGCGCGGCCTCTTGCAGGGACGCACAGCCACTCAGGACACACAGGCCACTCAAGACACACAAGGAAGTCCTGACCAGCACACCCCCAATCTGCTTAATTGATCTGTTCACTGTAGGTCACCAACCGTTCACGTTTGTCATAGCGCGCAGGGAGTAACCTGCGGAGTGCGCCCAGACTCTTCTCTGTCCACGTATTCAACTGTCCTGCAGCGAGTCGAACCGTGTTACTCTCGTGCAGCTCAATCGCCTTTTCCTCGAAAGGAAACGCAAGCTCCTCCAGCAATAAATCGTACTGGCTCTGCTCCAGATCGTTCAATCCCTTGGGGGCAGGCGCGCTCAGGAGTTGGCTGGCAAGATCGCGGTAGATTTCACCCGTGAGATAGATCGATTCGGTTTTAACCGCTTCATCGCCCGATCGCGCAAGCAGGGTGATGGTCTGCAGGAGCGCTTGCAAGGCGTTTTTCTTTTTCAACAGGGATGTTTTGAGTGGTGGGGTCAAGCGCACCCGTGTGTAAGTATTTTGTTTTGCCGTCAAATCCAATCGCACGGCCTTTTGCACCACCTGAATGGATACCTCTCCCACCTGATCTTCACGTTTCGCGTAGTCCTGCAACACCTTCGCCACCCAGAACGCCTGTTTCGACGGTTCGTTCTGACCACCATACAAATCAATCAGCCGGCTTCTGGCCTCCATCACCTGAGTGATGGGATCTGGATAGGCATGGGCGTACCGCCGGTAGTGTTGAATCGACTGCGCCACATTTCCCGCTTTGTCATAAAGTTGAGCGATGTGCCACTGCTGTTCCCTTTCCGAACGGGCAAATTCGGGCGGCGGCGCGAGACTTACTTGCGGCCAGGTGGACGCGGCACGCTCCCATTGCCCCAACGCTTCCTGGGCAGTCGCCAGCTTTACAGTCATGCTTTGTGCCAGCGCAGGTTTGGGATAATCCGTAATGTAACGTTCCAATAATGGGATCGCCTGCTCCCAGGCTTCCTCCGACAGGAGAAGTGCTATAGCGTCTTGCCGTGCAGCCTGGGCAAAGGTACTCTGCGGACTGATGTTTGCCGCCTGCAGGTACAGCGCTACCGCTTCCCGCACAGCCGATTCTTCCTTTGCTTCTGCCTGCCGATACAACGCGAGCCCCTTCAAATGATTCAGTTCGGCCCCTTTTGACCGCTCCCACGTCACCGAGTCCAAAGCTCGGGTAATGGTGGATTCCAGTCGCTCAAAGGCTTGCAGAGCGAGTAAACTTTCCGCTTGATGCGTGAAAGCAATTCGCAGCAGTTGTGCGCGCTCTGCCGGTGACACGCCCTGTATGCTTTGGTGGATGGCCGCACGCTCCAGCGCTTCGGCGAGCGTAAGGGTTTGCTCAGGTTGTTGAAGTTGTGCTGCCAGCGTTAGCGCATCCGAGTACACACCTGCAGCACGTTTGTCTCGTTCAAAGGATTGCACAAAGGCGACTTCCGCAGTCAGCAACGCTTGCAGGAGAGCAGGATCGTTTGGCTCGGACGTCGCCACTCGCCGCCGGGTTTCGATCAATGCGAATGCCGCCTCTCTGCGCTCTGTCTCACTCTGCTGATGCGAGGTTTCACCATAGGCAATGATCTCGTACACGCGCGCTGCGTCGGCGAATTGTTGCCCACCAAACAGGCTTTCCGCTTGCAGAAATCGATACTTACCCACGGCACTATCCTGCGGCCACCAGCGCACCATGACTTCGTAATAGCCTGCCGCCTGTATAAAATGCTTTTCCGGCGACCGCTGATCCTGAGTTTGATTTCTTTGCGCTTCAAGATAAAAATGTTCCGCAAGTGCTTCCGCGTATCGTCGGGATACGGTGTTACGATCCCATTGCCAGTCGTTCGCATTCACCCAGATATCCGGATCTGCACCCGCCATTTCCGAAGAAAACAGTTCGGCAACATCAGGACCAAAGGCGCGAAGGTACGTTGCCTTGTCTTCCCACAGTCCCCTTCGCCCCAGAAGATGCTCGCCCAGAAAAATTTTTTGTGCAGAGAATCCGGCAGAGTAGCGTGTTTTGGGGTGCGCCGTCAGGTAAGCATCACACAGCGTCATCGCTTCACTGATCCGGTCTTTTTCTTTCAGCCATTCGACATAACGTTGATACAACACGGCTTCGTATGTGCGCGTGCCGACCTCATCAAACAGCGCAAGCACCGCCTCTGCGCCACCGAGATAATCCAGTGCAATCACCATCACTCGCGCAACATCTTTCGCCTGGGCAACACGCCCACCGGATTCCGTTAATGCCCCCTCTGCCCACACCTGATCCATGTACCGGATAAACCGTTTGAGTGCCTGATCATAGCGGCCCTGCTTGAACAGACTCCACCCCCCCATGTAGTTGGCCTGCAGGAGGTAGGCGATCTCATCGCTCCGAGTGGTGCTCGCCCCCTCAATGCCGAGGATGATTTGTGTGAAGGCATGCTCCGCTCGCGCATACTGGCGCTCGGTAAAATAATGCTCGCCGATGCGGAACCAGCTTTCATAGGTGTAGGTGTTATCCGGATAGGCGTTAACGAGGGATTCCAGCACTGCAATGCTTTGCTCACGCTGCCCGGCAAATTCCAGCACTTTCGCGTATTGATAGAATACATGTGCCTCAGCTTCGGCATCCACCGCCGCACTCTGGTCAGATCGATCAGCATACAGCACCTGTAAGTGCGCTCGTGTCTCCTGGAGTGCCGTGCGCTCCCGTTGCTGCAGCGCTTTCAGCTGAACGGCCTCCGTGGGTCGATCCGATGAAATTAACCGATCAGTTTTTCGCACCAGCAAATCGCCGATTCGAACCGCAATCGCACGCCGCTCTTCCGGGGGAGACAGAGGGAGCAGCTGACGATAGCGGTCAATCACCGCTTCCATGGCAGTAAAATCCAGCCCATCGACTTGGGGTGCGGACGCCGTGGGTAGCCCCGGCATTGCCGTTCGATCGGGCATAGCAATCAATGCCTGTGGCAGATCGTCGGGAAGCGCTTTCTCACGCAGATCGCCTAAGGTTTCAGGCATGCCTGCAGGCACTGAGGCCCCCTCCCCCCATAGCGCAGGCAATTGACTGCAGCCGCTGATCGAAATCACACACAGGGCTGAGTAAAGCGACCTTCGGAGCAGCAGTGCAACGCTCATAGTTCCCCCTCGCTTGAAGTCGCAGGGGGCGTTAGGCGCCTGTCGGAAATCCGCGCGAGTGCAAATCGACTTTGGTGCTCAACAGAGCGGGCGGCCGCGGTTTGATGCTCCAACCAATTCACGATAAAGGCGGTCACCTGTGCCTGTTTCTTCCTGAGAAAAGTCTCGATGTCGGCTGCCAGTACTTCAGCGACCGGTGCCGATCGGCGAATCCTGTTCGTAAGCGCCGCATTGCGATCCGGCGCGGCAAGCAATCGTTTCACCTGCCCCGCTGAAGCGTCGTAGGCGGCGAGTTGCTGGATGGCGTGGTCATGCACTTTTTTATGCGCCCACACACGCCTTGGAAAACTCTCACTGGCTTGCCACATCAACAGCCCTTTGAGCAGATCTAAACGACGGGCCATGTTTTCTGAAGTTGCGGTGTTTTTACCAAAATAGTGCTGTCGCTTCAGGTCAGCAAACTGCTGCTCGGCCTGCGTTAAACGACTCAAGTGACCCGCAAGGGTTGCGTCTGCGAGTGCAAAAGGATGAGCGGAGGAATCCTGAATGGCAGGATGAGCTTGTGTAAGTTCGGTGAGTTGGGATTGAATTTGCGCGCGCACACGCCCGTTCAATTGTGCCTCAACGTCTGCTGAGCGAGCCACCCAGCGTGCTTCCCGTTCCGCCATGACCAGCGAAAACACCGACAAGTGGTCCTGCCAACGCATGGCGCGGGCATGCAATTCAAGCACTTCACGATACGCTTTCAGCAGCGTAAAAAATTCAGGATCATGGGTTAACACAGCCTCCCCCGTTGGTGCTGAAGCACCGGGGCTTCCCAGATACGGCAGCAAGACCTCATGCAGTTCCTGCCAGTGATACTTCCGCCCAGTCAACCGAACTTTCTGCTCAGCCAGCTGAGTTTGCTCCTGCGCACTCTGGTCAACCGCCTGTTGATACAGTGCCAGCGCTTGCTCCATTTCCCCGGCCTGTTCGGCGATAAAACCGGCCAGATAAATCATCGAGGCATCGATGCTTGAAGCCATCCGCTGTGAGGAAAAAGCCAATACCCGCCGGGCCTCATCCACGTGCCCCGCCCGGGCCAGTTCCGTCGAAAACAGTTTGATCAACTCCCCGGCGCGGTACTGGTACAACCCCACACCGCTCAATGCCTCCAGCGCAGACTCTGTCTGCCCTTGATCCATCAGAAGGGTCGCTCTGAGGAGCCGGACTCTGTCCAACAACAGCCTCATTTCGGAAACGCCCTCTGCGGCAGTCGCTTCCTCAAAGTGGCCATCACCGGCAACCTGTAATCCACCCGCCTGAGTGGCCACCATGGATTGCTGAACATCATGCGCCAGGGCCGCTGCCGACTCTATATCGCCAGACTGCCAGGTAAAAACACTCAGGTTATAGCCCAGATAGGGTTTAAAGATGGTGGCGTCGGACATGGCTTCATAGCGAAGCGCAACGCGTGCACGCATCTCGGGCGAATTGTCCTCCTGAAGATGGAACAGACCGAGGAGATACAATCGTTCTTCCTGCTGGACGAGGGGCAACAGTTTTGCAAACGTCGCATCGTCCAGCGCCAGCCACTGCGCCAGCGCTTTTCTGCGCTGAGACTGCTGATAATAGGCCTTCCCTAACAAAAAGTGTGCCTGTGCCCGAAACGTATCGGGAAACTCATTTTTCGCACCTTCATCCGGCGAACTCGGGCGACTCAGCAGGTCCTCCAACAAGTCCGCGGCAGTATCCGGCATACCGTAACGTAAATATGCACCGGCGGCGACTAAACGAGGCGCATGACCATGGCTGCCCCGCTCACCTTCCAGCAGCGGCTGAAATGCGCTCAGTGCATCAAAGAGCGCATCCTGATAATAGTGAAAAAGGGCGACACCATAATCTCGATCCTCTGCACGCTGGGGAGTCGCCCCGCTGGCAACACAAGCACACAGCCACAGGGTAATCATCCACGGCCACTGCCCCGGCGTTGCTGCCGTCAATTGCAAGTGCCTGGACAACCAGTTCATGACCTATTCCCATTCCCGAATGGAGAACATGGGTTGGTATTTCGCCGTGGAATCTTCAATCACGAGCTGCACATATTTGGCAGTATCATTTTTCTCAAAGGCATGGTGTGCGGCACGTTTGTACTCGCGATTTTCCGGCCCCATCCCCCGCAGTATCGCCGTCAGTTCATGCGCACCGCTTTTCAGGTTACCCAGATAAATGCGCTGGATGCCGCCCCGCGCGAGCGCGTCAATCTGTTTCCGGGTGTATAGGTGCGAAGCAACCAATTGGTCATCCACACGAATCTCGATCGAATCCAACTGAAAGAATTCACCCACATCCATTGAGACAAACACGCTCACCTGCGTATTCGCCGGGAACAGCAGATCCTCCTCCAGAATGAACAGGTTCCGGTTCAGTTCAATGGCCTGTTTCTTCAATGCCTCCAACTCACTCAAGGCACGTTCTTCTGCGATGGAAGACAAGCTCCACAGACACAAAAGGGACCAGACCCACGGTGCGAGTTTTGCGGGAAAGCGGTGGTGTGCACTAACCATGGTCTCTCCTTCTCCAGTCTAAAAGTACAGGCTCATATACAGCCGGGACACATTGGCTGAAAACTCATACAAGGGTTCTTCGCCAGGCGCTGCGCCCGTTTGTGTGACATCCCGAAAATCATCGTAGTAAAACCCAATCCAGTCCCACAGCAAGGAGACACTGCCCTGTTCCAGCCAGGCCACCCCCATGTCTTTCAGAGCGTAGGTCACGCCCAGACCAACGGTATGTGAGGTAAATCCACTCAGCTCCTTGTCACGTGCGAGAAAGTTCTGGGCATCACGGTAGGGAAAGAGATCGGCATAGAAATCAGCGCTGTCCTGCTGATAGAAACGGTATCGCAGATCCAGCGTGAATGGGTCCAGCGGATGGGTATACCCCGCCTGCACGGCAAATGATTGAATACCCCAGCTGTCCGTAAAATAACGTACATCCATCTTACCCACACCGCGCCAAGGCAGATAATAGAGCGCATTAACCGCCCAGGTATTGCTGGTGCGGGTATTGGGATATACTTCGGCCTGGTACTCATACGCGCTGCCATCTTCCACCAGATAACGTACCTGGCGGTAGGGATTGTTAAGATAACCTTCATCAGAAATCAGCTCATAACTGACACCGACCATCCAGGCTGAGGTCAGAATCTGGGAGACCGATAAACGCACATTTGTGCGGTCCACATCCTCGCTGAATGTGGGCGCACCATTTTTGCCGACGTCGTCCCAGGCCCGTGATACCCCGAGATTCAGTGTGGTCAGATCACCAAAAAAAGCTTCACTGACATCAATATGTACCGATTTTGCCGAGAAATCACTCTCGTCGCTCTGTGTGTAACTGAGCTTCAACATCGACGCAGGCTGCAGCCAATCAACACCCACGGTGACTTCGGTGCGCTCCTCCGAATAGGCGCTGGCCGTAGCGATCACATCCACGGAAGCACTACTGACCGTATCGACGTAATAATTGGCATACACAGAAACGTCCGGCCCTGCGCTCTTCCGCACGAGCACCGAGGGTCCATCAATGGTCATACCGCCCCCATCGTACCGATGGTAGAGGACTTCAGCACGATCTTCAGGTAATACCTCCGCGGCCAGGGGGCACACCAGCACACTGCTGATCAATCCGACCAGCCAGGGGGCAACCTGGTTCCGATCAATTGCAGCCACAACCACCGCCTCCGCTGCTTTTCGCGCCACGCGCTCCTTCCCGGGCGTCGTAGACGTGACCCAGATAGGTATCCGCGATACCCAATCGATCCGGTGCCATCAAAGGGTCTGCAAAGTGTTGTCGTTCATAGGGTTTCACCCAGGGCGTTATCTCCGCACAGGCACTGAGCAACACCAGACTTACCCCGGATGCCAACAGCACACCACGTCGCTTGTTCACCTTATTCAACACGCTGTCCTCCTGCTCCGGTAACCTGTCCACCGTTTATTCTCGAATCAACGCTTTAATCTGAGCTTTATACTGCTGTTCAAAGCCGGGCTGATAGCCTTTGTGGAGATAGCGCAGATTTCCGTCCCGATCGATCAGATAACTGGTGGGCATGGCTTCCACGTCATACGCCTGACTCACGGTGTTTTCCGGATCGTAAAGCACCGGAAAATCGACGGTCAAACGTTTCAAAAACTTCTCTGCGGGTTCCGGGCTTTCATCCAGGTTGATGGCCAGCACCGTGAATCCCAGGGGCGAAAACTGCTGCTGTAACCGATTCAATTCCGGCATTTCCTGCCGACAGGGGCCACACCAACTCGCCCAAAAATTCACAAACACCACTTGCCCCACCAGCTCAGCCAAACGCACATTCTCGCCGGAGCGGGCTTTCAGCGTAAAATCCGGTGCCGGTTTATTCATTTCCTGCGCGCTCAGCGGCTGCAGAATCAGGACCAACGTACACACAAGCAGCATGAAGCCTCGCCCGGCCATGCAGGCTCGGGATTTGCACCAGAGAAAAGCAAAGTTCATCTTGTCACTCCTAAAAATACACGGAAACACTGCCCGAAAGCTCGATGTTGTGCGTTACTTTGTCGACGCCCAGCACATCCATATCCCAGATATGATCACGCGCGTTTACTTGCAGCGCCAGCCAATCCGTCGGGTACAGCTGGTAACCAAAACCCACATTCAGGGTTAGCCGATTGTCTCCGGCAAAGTCGGTGACACCAATGCCACTAACCACAAAAAAACGGGTGTTAAAGGCCCAGTCTTTCGCGACGAAAGCTTCTCCAGGCAGCAGGTTGAAGCCCAGTGACAAGTTGTACAACAACAGGTCCCGGTCATCGGATGTGATCAGCGAAGCTTCGCCCGCTAAGCGCTCGTAACTCGTTTCGCCCCCTTCCGCCATCCCGGCATTCACTTCAAGAAACAGATCCTCGTTGATGTGATAACGTGCCTGCACGCCGCCGTACAAACTGGACTCAAAATCCTCGATACTGAGTACGCCGAGCGTCAGCCCCACTTCGAAATTTTCACTGTCGAGGGCATCTTCGTGGATCGTGCGTGGCACAATGTCCGGATCAAACACCCCGGGCTCAGCCCAGGCAGCGCCCGAGCCCAGCATCAGGCTCAGGCTCAGGCTCAGGCTCAGGCTCAGGCTCAGGCTCAGCCGACCCGCGGGCCCTAAAACCCGACTTCTAATCCAACGTGCCATTGGCTTGCTTCCTCATTGTTGTCCCGTTCCGTGAAAATCCGCATTTCCTGGTATTCCACCACCAATTGATAGCGCGGATTCACCGCATAGCGCACACCCAGCCCATAGGCGACCATGTCCTCGATGCGCTTTTTATCTTCAGCTAATGTGGTCTTGGGTGAAATTTCCACCACACCTCCGCCCACATTGAGGTAAGGCTGGACAGGAAGAAACGCCGGCATATTGTGTTTGAACAAATCATGCGTTAATCCCAGTGTACCCATCCTCAACTCGGAGAACTCCCCCAGTGTTTGATTCACTTGCAACACCGCGGCAAAGGTATCTGAGAACAACCAGCGTCCCCGTAAACTCACACTGGGCGCGTGATCCAACTGCCCAGCCAGCACCCCCGCTGTCCATGATGCCGATTTAGCCGGTGCCGGCAGTTGGCCCCGTTCTGCCGCAGGCACTGTCGCCTGTAAAAGAACTTCTTTGGCCACCCACCCTTCAATCCGCGCCCGCTGTTTTCGGTGCGCTTTCAGCTGAACTTTGACCCAGCCAGCACGCTCAAACAACAGATTCAGCGCTTCCCCTTTTTCTGCCACATGAAACGCGGGGTAACCCCGTCCTGGGCCGGTATGCAGATCCAGATAGGGCGCGGTGATCACAACATAGCCGTCAGCCGGCGCGCCCTCATCGGGTACGGCTTCGGGCACCACGGCGGGAGAGCCTGGCACCACACCTTGCGCTTCAGAAACGCCGTGGTTTTCGGCAAACGCCTTCCCCACCTGCCCCAACGGCATGCTGATCGCAAACAACAGGCACCAGAAATATCGTGAATCGGCGTTCGATCGCATCAGCTATTGGGCCTCGTTAAAGACAAACGGATCATTGTAGTACTGCCCGCCGATATCCAACCATTCCGCAATCAGGCGAATCTCAGCTCGATTCAAGCGCCCCTCATGCGAGCCTCCCGACAGAAACAGATCAAAAAAACGGGCACTGGCCATGGCACCCTGACTGCTGAGCACCGGATTAACGGGGAAGCGACGCAGTAGTGGCACAGGATTACCTTCCGCATCCAGGAGCGTTTCTCCATTTTCATCCGTTTCAAACACCGGATTACCCTCGCTGTCGACCACGATTTCGGTGCGATCCTGCAACACACCGTCCACCACTTCTTGTTCGAAATCCTGGGCAAACAGCTCATAGTAGGCCTGCAGCACATCGGGCTCATTCGTCGAGGGTTCTGCGGTGAGTGCCAACTGCCCGGCAGGAATTTGCACCACACCCTGTGCATCCTGAGTGCTGTGACACCCGGTACAGGTATTCTCATCACGATCTACGGTCCACAGGGGCTGTATATGATCCGGGTAGTGGATGACCGCCCGGCAATAGAGCTGCCAGTTTTCCAAACAGTTTGCCGGTGCCGGAGGCAAAGAAGAGAGCAGCGTGTAGGCTGCATCCTCCGCAGCGGCAGGCGTAGCAACTTGCGGGTCAGTCCATACGTCTTCATAGTACGCCTGAAGCGTCGGCGTCCAGGCACCGTTAAACCGGGTGTAGGTTTGAGCCATGGTTTCGCCCATGTCGGCAAACCATTCCGGACGGGTATTGGGAAACGGCAACCCTGTGGTGGGCGCACCTGGATTGACTGATGGGGGCAGCGCATCAAGGCGGCCGTGCACCGTCGTTGTTCCCGGGTCATGACACCCATGACACCTCAGGACCTCCCCTGCCCGCACCTGTAGCCAGTTCTGGTGTCGAGCCGAAAGCCGTCGCCCATAACTATCCGTGATCGACAGGGCCAGAGCAGTATCTGCCGGCACCAGAAACCGCGCCGAACCATCCGGTGCGACCGGCACATAACCGACCACCTCACGCATGCGCTGGTTTCCCGCAAAGCCAAAAGCATACCCCGGAAACCTCAACACCTCTTCGTCGGGCAGTGACACCGGTTTTTCAATACGCAGATAGCGTGCAGGCAACCCGGACGGTGGAGTTTGCAGTGGATCTGCCAGCGCTGCCAGGCCTATCCCCGTAATATCACTACCATCCCAGTCGTAAACGCTGCGAATATCGATCACCCCAAGTCCGAGTTCGAAAGCAGTCGGGTCTTCCGGTGTCATCACGCTCAAATGATCAGGCAGGCTGCGGGCGGATAAAATCACCGCATCCGTAAAACGGGTGTTTTCCACCGGCGTGAGAATCGGCTGCATCGTTTGGGCACCCGGGTCAAAGACCCAAATCCCGTATAACGGATTCGCTTCCCGCTGTGTTTGATTCTCCGCCAGCACGCTTTCTGTGGTGCTGACACAAGGTACTATTTGCGAGGAAACTGGCGCACCTTCCTCGTTCAGCGTCGTCGTTTCCTGTCGACAGGGTGTCCAGCTCACCAGATAGCGCCCGGTACCATCGGCCAGTGGCCGAACTGCTCGATACCGACCCGCCAACGACACCCCTTCTCCGGTGACCACTTCAGACAGGGCCAGTGATCCCTGTGCATCAGGGATGATCACTGCCTCAGTGGCGGCAGGTTGATCAACCGGGTGATTGGCATCCACAAAATTCTCCACATCCACCCGAATCGCATCGCCCCCCGCCTGACTGTGACTGAAGGGGCGAAGAATACTCAACAGCCGGCCATCCTCATCTTCAGCCAGCCCCGAATACTGAACCGTGCCTCCATTTCCCGAGTTGTGGCTGTGGTTGCCATACAGCAGCGTGAGCCCGGTGCCATCCGGTCGTATCTGGTAGATGTTCTGCTCATTATTCCCGCCCGCATTGTCCCAGCGCGCAAAGGCGATCATGCCATTCTGGCGAACGACCGGTGATGTGTCATGACTTTGATTAAAGGTGATCTGCTCAATCCCGGCCCCCGCTTCATCCATCACATGTATCGCAAAAGCATGGGTTCTTCTGTCTTCGTCCAGTGCAGCAAACTGGGGCTTACCTTCATCCAGCAGGCGTGCCTTGGCTTGTCGTTGTCGGGTGGAGGAAAACACAATGCGTCCGTCAGGCAGGTAAGCCGGAAACAGGTCATGGCCTTCATTGGCCACGATGTCAGACGCAATCACCCGACGTGCCAGACCAGCCAGCGCATCATATTCCCAAATATTCCAGGTCAAGGTCTCTTCGTCTACGCCTTCGGTGACCGGTGCACGGGCAGAAAACAAAACGCGTGTGCCATCAAACGATGGGGACAGATGTTTCACGTCATACGCGACCTCACCCGTTTCATCGGCGAAGCTGTCCTTTGGAAAGAGTTTTTCGGAAAGATCCTGCGGTACGGCACTCGGTGATGCCTGAGATTTGAACCACAGGCGCGCGCCCGGACGAAACTCCGCCGGCTCGCGCAAGTCATCACCCCGCGCTGCCCCGCTGCTGCCCAGATCGAGCGGTTGCGACACATACATGACCGGCAAATCCTGGATCACCGGATCTGCACCCTGGCCGGTACCGCCCACACTGCCGCCGCAGGCCGTGAGCACAAACGCAGGCACAGGTCCCAGCCCAGCCCACCGCCATGCACCAGAGCAAAAGCGCTGCGTTGTCACCGTGAACACAGCCATTCTCTACGACTCATTACCGTGCATGCGGTTGCCACGCGTGCTGTTCCTTGTCATCCGTGTTCTCCTGAGCATTTCTCTGTCGTTCCATCGAGTATGAAACACGCGCCCTGTAACGAACCAGCGCATCCTCGTTATCGAATGTAATCCTGTGATTCATTAGGCAGGGCACGGAGTCTGGCCGTCACAATTTCGCTCCGCAATCGGCCACAACACGTAACACTCTGTAATCCTGTGAAAATTCGCACACCGTCTATTCTGGCATGTTTTATAGACTACAAACATTAAGAACACCTAATCTTTCCGCGCTTGCGCCACGATATTGGCTTGGCATAGGATGAAAAACCTGGGTCAAGTAAAAAGAGGGAGACCCCATCACATGGAACGACGCAATGCTCACCCGGTGCCCAGCGGCATGTGTGGGGGTTTACCTGCCTTCAGGGTTGGGTGTTTTACCCTGGCCGCCCTGGTCTCAGCCACCCTGACAGCGGGTGTCAGGGAGCAGGCAGAACGCCTGCACAGCCGCATTACCGGCGTGCCCCCTTCCGCCGAGATGCTCGCATCACTGGAGTCCCTCATCGCCGACGGGCAGGCAGAAGCAGCCGCAGCCCTCGCCGTCGAGCAACCTGAATTTTACAGCGTCACTCTCAAACGACTCGCCACCCCCTGGACCAATGAAGAACAGACGGTGTTTGCCCCGCTCAATGATTACTCAGCGACCATTATTGGCACCGTGCGGGACGAACACGATTTCCGGGAAATTCTGTATACCGACCGAATCTACACAGGCGGTACCACCGGGCTAACGCCCTACTCCACCAGCGACAACCAACACTACGAACAATTGGAAGCCTCTGGCCGCAGCCTGAAAGACGCGTTGGTGGCCGTTCCCCAATCCAGTGTCAACGGCCTGCCCGCAGAAGCCGCTGCCGGTGTGATGACCAGCAGAGCGGGCGCAAAGGCTTTTTTTATTGCCGGTACGAACCGGGCCATGCTGCGTTTTACCTTTTTGAACCACCTCTGCCAGGACATGGAACAGATGAAAGACTCGACCCGGTCAGCAGACCGCATCCGTCAGGATGTTTCTCGCAGCCCCGGAGGTGACAGCCGCCTGTTCCTGAATAACTGCCTGGGGTGCCACGCCGGCATGGACCCGCTGGCGCAAGCCTATGCATACTACGAATACGACTACGATGCCGACAACGACCCCGACGGCATCAATGGCCAACTGGTGTACAACCAATCTGGCCAAACCGATCCGGACACCGGAACCCGTGTGCAAGCGAAATACCACATCAATGCCGACACTTTTAAATACGGCTATGTTACCCCCGATGACCGATGGGATAACTACTGGCGTGCGGGCAAGAACGCCGCCGCTGGATGGTCGGAGAGCTTACCCGGCGCGGGCAACGGGGCTGCTTCACTCGGGCAGGAACTGAGTCATTCAGGTTACTTTGCGAGCTGTCAGGTAACGCATGCGTTTAAAGCCATGTGCCTGAGAGCACCGGAAACACCGCAGGACCAATCCAAACTCCAGGACATCATCGCTCGCTTTCAAGCCAGCAACTACAACTACAAACAGGCATTTATCGACAGTGCCGTTTACTGCATGGGGGAGTAAATCAATGAGCAGCTTCCTCCCTCAACGACTCAATCATCTAATCAATCAGCAAATCAACCAACAACTCAATCAGCTGCGCTTCCTGCTGGTTAGCGCCTGCATCGCCCTGCTCTTCGCATGTGGAGGTAATTCCGGCAGCGATGCACAAAGTCTGCCAAACACCCAGGCTCCCGCCAGTGAATCCTACAGTGGCCCGCCCCCGGCCAGTGAAGATGTGCAGCGTTTTCGTCTCTATGTGTGGGACAACCTCACCCCCTCCAACCGCTGCGGCAGTTGTCACGATGCGAGCGGGCAAGTCCCCCGGTTTGCGCGCCAGGATGATGTCAATCTGGCATATGGGGAAGCGAACACCGTCGTCAATCTCGCCTCTCCGGCCGAATCTCTGCTGGTCACCAAAGTCGCTGGCGGCCACAACTGCTGGCTGGACAGCGATGCCGCCTGCGCCGACACGTTAACCCGCTACGTGTCCGCCTGGGCATCAGAAGCCGTTGATCAAACATCCACCATTGAGTTTACGGCACCCGCGGAAAAAGAACCCGGTGAAAGCAAAGTCTTTCCGGTCGACAGCACCGACTTTGCCAACACTATTCACCCGCTCCTCGTCGATCATTGCGCCCGCTGCCACACGGAAACCGCTCAATTCGCTCAGTCGCCGTATTTTGCAGGCCCGGATGCCGATGGCGCCTATGCGGAAGCCAGAAATAAAATCGATCTGGACACGCCGGATAACTCCCGTCTGGTGATTCGGCTTCGCGATGAATTCCACAACTGCTGGAGCGATTGCGGGGCTGACGCTGAAGCCATGCGATCAGCGATTGAAGCGTTCTCGTCAGCGATTCAACCGGTTGCTGTCAATCCTGAGTGGCTGACGAGCAAAGCGCTCACGCTGGGTGATGGTTTATTGGCCAGCAGCGGCGGACGCTACGATGAAAATGTCATTGCCCTATTCGAGTTCAAAACCGGCAACGGCACCACCGCCTACGACACCAGTGGCATTGAACCCGCATTGAATCTGACGCTCTCAGGCGGTGTTGAGTGGGTCGGTGGCTGGGGATTGACGTTTTCCGGGGGCAAAGCACAGGCCAGTACCCTGGCCAGCCGAAAACTGCACGAACAAATCCTGGCGACCGGCGAATACAGCCTTGAAGCCTGGGTCGCTCCAGCCAGCACCACACAGGAAGGCCCGGCCACCATTGCCAGTTACTCTGCGGGCGTCAACGCACGAAATTTTGCCCTCGGCCAGGTACTGTACAGCTATGATTTCCGTCAGCGCTCTGCCCTGTCCGACGCCAACGGAGAACCTGCGCTGCGCACCAACCCCGACGATGAAGATGCGCAAGCCACCTTGCAGCACGTCGTCATCAACTACCACCCTGCCACCGGCAGAAAAGTGTATGTGAATGGAGCCGACACCGGTGATGCGGAAACCCTCGCACCCGCCTCGTTGGCGGACTGGGACAACACGTATGCCTTTGTTCTGGGCAACAACGTTTCTGGCAATCGCGCCTGGCAAGGCACACTGCGGTTCCTGGCTGTGCATAATCGCGCGCTCACAGAGGAGCAGATACAAACCAACTTCGAAACCGGCGTCGGTCAACGGTTTTATCTCCTGTTTGGTACAGCCGGGCTTGTCGATGTTCCCCAGAGCTACATCGCCTTTGAAGTCAGCCAGTTCGACAGCTACAGCTATCTCTTCAGTCAGCCCTTTTTCGTGACACTCGACGACGGTGTGACCATCCCGGACACGCCCATTGCAGGCATCCGCATTGGTATGAACGGGCGGCTGGTGACCCAAGGCCAAGCCTGGAGTACCCTGACGACTACCCTCACATCGGTACAGTACGATCCACAGCGAGGGCAATCGCTTTCCGAGATCGGCAGCATCATCGCCATCGAAAAAGGCGCAGGCTCGGATGAGTTTTTCCTGACCTTTGATCGCATTGGCGACAGAGAAAATGTTTTGATCGAAGCAACGCCATCACCCTCACCTGTGCCGATTTCGGGCACAACGTCGGCAGACATCGGGATTCGCACTTTCGACGAAATCAATGCCGCCATGGCCAACATCACCGGGGTCAGCCCGGTGACACCCAGCGTTGCGACACTCTACACCAGCATCCAGCAGCAACTGCCCTCGGTGAACGACATCAATACCTTTGTGTCTTCCCAGCAGATGGCCATTACGCAACTGGCGATTGCCTACTGTCATGAGTTGGTTGAGTCGCCTACCCAACGGCAGGCGTTTTTCGGCAACGTGGATATCAACGCACCACCAGCCACGGTTTTCACCACCGCTGGCCGCTCCAGTGTGCTTCAACAGCTCAGGCAGCGGATCATCGGCGAAGATCTCGCTACTCAACCCGACACTGCCTCGATTGATGCCGAGCTGAATGCCCTTATCGACCGGCTCACCACCTGTGGCAATAACTGCGCGTCAGACCGAACCGCGTCGGTGCTGAAATCAACCTGTGCTGCACTGCTGGGCAGTGCCACCGTACTGATTAAATAATCCGGGAGAGGACAAACGATGAACCGATGGATACCGACCCTGCCCGGCAGAAAACCAGCCCGCACACAGGCCTTACTCGTAGATGCACCCTTACAGCATGCAGACCACGCTCGCCCGCTCACGCGACGGGAGTTTATCGCGCGGGGTTTGATGGCGGGTACGGCCACCTTTTTAACCCCGGGTATTTTTGGGCTGTTCGCCAGCCCCCGACAGGCTCAGGCTGCCTTGTCCTCTGACCTGGAAGCGCTCAAGGCCAGTTGCGGCCTTGCCGTTCAGGACGCAGGAAAGATCCCGTTTCTCTGCTTCGATCTGGCGGGCGGGGCCAACATAGCCGGTTCCAACGTGCTGGTGGGCGGCCCCGGCGGGCAACTGGATTTCCTCAGTAACGCCGGATATTCCAAACTGGGCGTGCCGGGCAACATGGTACCGAATATCGTCAATCCGGCCACCAACACCAACGACTTTGTGAACACCGATCTGGGACTCGCCTTTCACAGCGACAGTGCATTTTTACGGGGCATTCTCGAAAAAGTCTCGGTGGCGACCGCCCAGAACATTCACGGTGCCGTCATCCCGGCACGCTCCGACAACGACACGGGCAACAATCCCCACAATCCCATGTACGGTATTTATCGTGCCGGGGCCGAAGGTGCGTTGTTACCGCTGATCGGCTCTCGCAGCAGTGATTCGGGCGGCAATTCCATGGCCCCAGCCAGCCTCATCGATACCGCTGTTCGCCCCACCAAGGTGGATCGGCCCGCCGATGTGACCGGCCTCGTGGATGTAGGCGATCTGGTCGGGCTGCTCAATCAGGAAGACGCCGTGGCCGTGATGGAGGCGATTGCACGCATCAGTCAAATGAAGCTGCAACGGGTGGATACCCGCATTTCCACCGATGACGTGATCAAGGAACTGGTGCGCTGCGGCTACATCAAAAGTGCCGACATTGCAGACCGCTTCGGTAATCCAGCCACCTTGAATCCGGAACTGGACCCCACCATTGTCGGCCCCACCGGTATATTCACCGATGCAGAGTTCGCCGGGGATGGCGAATTTCGAAAAACCGCCTCGGCGATGAAGCTCGTGATCAACGGCTTTGCCGGCGCGGGCACCATTACCATGGGCGGTTACGATTATCATACCGGCGAACGGGCCACCGGCGAATTGCGGGATTTACGCGCCGGGCGCTGCATGGGCGCCTGCCTCGAATATGCGGCCCGGGTGGGCGTACCGCTGATGCTGTATGTGTTCAGCGATGGCTCGGTGGCCAGCAACGGACAAATCGACAACAGCGAAAACGGGCGTGGCAAAGGCGTCTGGACCGGTGATAACTCCTCAACGGCGGGCTCCTTCTTCCTCGTCTACAACCCGACCGGGCGACCCACCCTCATGGGCAGCTCAAACCAACTAGGCTACATGCGCCCGGATGCTTCGGTGGAAACCAGTGCCAGTGCCGCCGCCAATAACGTTAACCTGCTGGTGGAAACCGTGCTGCTCAATTACATGGCGCTGCACGGTGAACAAAACCAGTTTGCCACCCTGTTTCCGCAACATGGCCTGGGCAATGTCGCCAGCCGCGACAGTATGGTGATGTTTCAGCCGGTAGTGAACGGGCGTATTGGGTAAACGCTCAAGCGCACCATCATTGGGCTGGTGCGCCGGGTGCCATCAAACCACTCGAATAATGCACCTTGCGCCGGTCATCAATCACCACCGCTTCAAACTCGGGGAGCTGATTAATCAGCGCCAACCCTTTCTCAACCCCCAACACAAAAACGGTAGTGGACAGCGCATCCGTTGAGGTCGCGTCCGGCCCGATGACGGAGACGCTCTGTACGCCGCGCACGGGTTTCCCGCTGACCGGCGAGAGAATATGATGCACCCACTCACCGCCATCACCAATAAAATACCGCTCATAGTCCCCGGAGGTTGAGATGGCTTCATTGGCCAATGGCATTGATAACGCCAGTCGATCCGCCTGCCTTGGATCACGAATCCCTACCACCCAGGGTCGCCCCCGCCGATCACCCAGCAGCCGGGTATCTCCGCCAGCGGTTACCACCGCATGCTGAACCCCCTGTTCTCGGAGCCAAGCCACCACGTCGTCAATCGCAAATCCTTTCCCAATGCCTCCCAGGTCGATCTGCGTGAGGGCATGCTGATAACGAATGGTGTGCTCGGCTTCATCCAGCAGCAGGAACCGATACCCCACCCCGGGCAAGTGTTGACGGATCAGCGAGTCGCTCGGGCGGACGCCGTTGCGAAGTGCATAGTCGTTGCCGACCGCAGCAAAGGTCACATCAAATGCGCCGCCACTCAATCGAGAAAAATCGAGTGACCGCTTAATCACAGCCATCAGCGTCGGAGAAACCGCAATGGGTCGCTCAGCCGCATAGCGGTTCAAGTGATGCAGTTCCGCCTGGGGATCATGGCGACTCATCACCCGCTCCAGCGCGGCAAACCGGGTTTGAATTTCTTCGATCAGGTGGCCTGAGGCGTGCGTGGGCGTTTCCCACAATTCAACAGACAGTTGCGTTCCCATACCGGGCCAACTGGCGGATCGCCACTCCCCCTGCGCACTTGCGGCCCAGCCACAGGCAGCCAACAGCAGCAGGCAAGCACCTCGAGGCCATAACAGCGGCAGACACGACCAATAACCACCCAATATCATGCACGCCTCTCAGGTTTCCCTTCCCATAGACTACCCACCAAGGGGTATCTGGTTGTAATTTGACCAGCATCAAAATTCATCGGTATCCTCAATATTATAGTAATGTTAGTCAGCGATCATCGCTGTAACGCTAACCTCATCTGCGACCCAAGTACACTATAACAAGTACAATAAAAACAGGCTGAATCAAGCAAGGAGCAATTCATGTCGGATTTTGACGACTACCAAACGGGTTCAACACATCACCGCCCGCGCATCAGTGATGCTATTGACGAAACCCAGGCCATTATTCTCGCGGGTGGCAGCGGCACGCGCCTCAAATCTCTGACACGCTGGCACTCCAAGCCTGCCGTGCCGTTTGGTGGCAAATACAAGAGTATTGATTTCCCGCTGTCCAATTGTATCAACTCCAAGATCCGGAAGATTTCGATTCTCACCCAGTACAAATCGCACTCGCTCAACCTGCACATCAATCAGGCCTGGAACTTTCTCAAGCCGGAACTGGGGGAATTTATCGATCTGGTACCGGCACAGATGCGTGTCCGGGATGATTGGTATCAAGGCACCGCAGATGCGGTCTACCAGTGCATGGATATCATCCGGGAACATGAACCGCGCTTTGTGCTCATTCTCGCCGGGGATCATATCTATAAAATGGATTACTCGAAAATGATCGATGAGCACATCGAGAAAAATGCGGAAATGACCATCGGCTGCATCGAGGTGCCCATTGAAGAGGCCAATCAACTTGGCGTACTGGAAGCAAACAAAGAAGGGTATGTTCAGCAGTTTCAGGAAAAACCCAAACACCCCGCCGCATGCAGCCATAATCCCAAGGTCGCGCTGGCCTCTATGGGCATTTACGTCTTCAGCGCTGACTTTCTGTATGATTTATTGAGTAAGGATGCCCTCAGCCAGTCCTCCAGTCACGACTTTGGCAAAGACATCATCCCCTCGCTCATTGGCGAAAACCAGGTGTATGCGCACCGTTTTCAAGACAACAAAGGCAATCCGGGCTATTGGCGGGATGTGGGTACCATTGATGCCTATTACGAAGCCAACATTTCCCTGTGCGACGTGACGCCGGATTTAAATCTGTACGATAAAACCTGGCCGATCATGACCTACCAGGAGCAACTCCCGCCGGCAAAATTTGTGTTCAACGACGAAGGCCGTCGTGGCAGTGCCTATGACTCACTGGTTTCCGCGGGGTGCATACTCTCCGGCGGCTCCGTGGATCACTGCCTGCTGTTCAACAATGTGCGCGTAAACAGCTACAGCGAATTAAAAGACTGTGTCATTCTCCCCGATGTCACGGTGGGCAGACATTGCAAAATCCGCAAAGCCATCATCGACCGTAAATGCCAGATTCCCGAAGGTACGGTGATCGGCTATAACCGGGAAGAAGATGCCAAACGATTCCATGTTTCCGCCAATGGTGTGGTACTGGTCTCGGAAGAGATGGTGAACCGTTCCTTACACAGCGTGGCCTGACGCGGCACTGCCCAGCCTGGCCACCTGCGTTACAAAAAACCAACAATTGTATGTGCCTGATATTTAGCACCTATTTACCAGCTGAATACCGGGAATAGCCGATATATATTTCATTTATCCCCCCGAATTGGTTAGAATGCGCGCCATCTTAACTTATGCCGGTGTTCACACGAGCACCGGCTCAATCCATAGGCTCTATTGCGAGGATTCAGCATTATGTCATACCAAGACGAAATCAAAGCTGTTGCGGCAGTCACTGAAGCTGCAGGCTCTACCTGGAATGCGATCAACCCGGAATTTGCTGCACGCATGCGCGTTCAAAACAAATTCAAAACCGGTCTGGACGTTGCGAAATACACGGCAGCGATCATGCGTCGTGACATGGCAGAATTCGACAAAGACAAAACCAAGTACACTCAGTCTCTGGGTTGCTGGCACGGTTTTGTCGGTCAGCAGAAGCTGATCTCCATCAAGAAGCACTTCGGTTCTACCGAACGTCGCTACTTGTACCTGTCTGGCTGGATGGTTGCTGCGCTGCGTTCTGACTTCGGTCCTCTGCCTGACCAGTCCATGCACGAGAAAACAGCGGTTGCTTCTCTGGTAGAAGAGCTGTACACCTTCCTGCGTCAAGCAGACGCACGTGAGCTGGGCGGCCTGTTCCGCGCACTGGACAAGGCACGTGAAGCTGGCGATTCTGCAAAAGAAGCAGAGATCCAGTCTCAGATCGACAACCACGAAACTCACGTTGTGCCAATTATTGCTGACATCGACGCTGGTTTCGGTAACGCGGAAGCCACTTACCTGATGGCCAAGCAAATGATCGAAGCCGGTGCCTGTGCACTGCAGATCGAAAACCAGGTGGCTGACGAGAAGCAGTGTGGCCACCAGGACGGTAAGGTAACGGTTCCTCACAACGATTTCCACGCCAAACTGCGCGCACTGCGTTACGCGTTCCTTGAGCTGGGTGTTGACGACGGAATCATCGTGGCACGTACCGACTCTGAAGGTGCTGGCCTGACCAAAGAAATCGCGGTAGTGAAAGAGCCAGGCGATCAAGGCGACGTATACAACTCTTACCTGGATGTGGAAGAAGTTGACGTAGCTGACATGGCTGAAGGCGATGTTGTGATCAACCGTGGTGGCAAGCTGGTACGTCCCAAGCGTCTGCCTTCCGGTCTGTATCAGTTCCGCCCTGGCACGGGTCATCAGCGTTGCGTATTTGACTGTATCGAAGCAATCAATGCCGGCGCAGACCTGTTGTGGATCGAAACTGCGGTTCCGACCGTACACGAAATCAAAGGCATGATGGATGATGTGCGTAAAGTTCACCCGAATGCAAAGTTGGTGTACAACAACTCACCTTCTTTCAACTGGACACTGAACTTCCGTCAGCAGACCTATGACGCATGGGCAGCAGAAGGCAAAGACGTTTCTGCCTACGACCGTGACAACCTGATGTCTGCAGAGTACGACGATTCAGAGCTGTCTGCAGCTGCAGATGCACGCATCAAGACCTTCCAGGCGGATACTTCTCGTGAAGCGAACGTATTCCACCACTTGATCACGCTGCCAACGTACCACACCACGGCATTGTCTGTAGACAATCTGGCGAAAGAGTACTTCGGCGAGCAAGGCATGCTGGGTTATGTGGCTGGCGTTCAGCGTAAAGAGATCCGTCAGGGTATCGCTTGCGTTAAGCACCAGAACATGGCCGGTTCTGACCTGGGCGACGACCACAAAGAGTACTATGCTGGTGAGAACGCCCTGAAAGCAGGCGGCGCGAAGAACACTTCTAACCAGTTCTAATTTGAAGCTGGCTAGCTAGCTGTGTAAAAAAGCGACTTTCGGGTCGCTTTTTTTATATGTGCAGGAGACGTACAATCATGAACACCCCTATCTACCTTCAAGACGCAGAGACGCTGTTCAGCGACCAGGGCATTGAAACATCCAACCGATGGTACCACGGCACCTCTTCAGCGCTGATAAAAGCCATTCTCGCTGACGGACTTCGACGTTCCGGCGATCAGGCAGCCCAGCAAGCCACAAAACAAGCGATGGCGACCATCGGTAACAAGGACTACAGCGAGTCGATTGAGCCGGTGTTTCTGTCCCAGAGCAAGGAACTGGCGTATTACTGGGCCACACAAACAGCCAAGGTAAGAAGCCAGCGCTTTGCCACAGACGAGCAGCCAGTGGTGATCGAGCTGACGCTGCCGGAAGCGTTGAATGCGCAGGTCCGGCCTGACGTCGGCGCGGCCAGCTTGCTGATGATTGACGAAGGGAAACACTACATCGACTATCTGATGGCAGCCGCCGAACGGAGCCAGGTGAATCTGCCGGAAATCGATTTGATGAAAGCGGATCGCATGGCCTACCTGACCCATCTCGGAATGGCCTACATCGACCAGGATATCCCCGCAGAGTATCTTTCCGTTCTGTCAGAATAGGGCAATAAAAAACCCGGCCAACGAGATCGCTGCCGGGTTTTGCTCAACAAGGCACTAAAAATCAGCCAAACCAGACGCGTGCATTCTGGAACAAACGGAACCAGGGAGCATTACCGGTCCAGTGATCCGGACGCCAGGAATTCTGATACGCCAGATACACCCGTTCCGGGTGCGGCATCATGATAGCGAATCGTCCGTTGTCACTGGTCAACCCGGTCACCCCTTCGGGCGTCCCGTTCGGATTCGCCGGGTACAAGGCCGCTGGCTTACCGTAATTATCGACGTATTTCAGCGTCACACGACCGGGTTGCAATGCAGCAGCCAGATGCGCATCATCATGAAACTCGGCTCGCCCTTCCCCGTGCGCGACAGCGACGGGTATCCGGGTGCCCGCCATTCCCGCAAAAAACAGGGAGTCGGTCTCCTGCACTTCAACCAGAGATACCCGCGCCTCAAACTGCTCAGACTTGTTGCGTACAAAGTGCGGCCAATACTGCGTACCTGGAATCACTTCACGCAAGTTAGACATCATCTGACAGCCGTTACACACGCCAAGTGCAATCGTATCCTCGCGCTGAAAAAATGCGGCAAACTGGTCCCGAGCCCGAGAGTTGAACAGAATCGATTTCGCCCAGCCCTCTCCGGCACCAAGCACATCACCGTATGAGAAGCCCCCACACGCCACCAGCGCCTTGAAGTCCGCGAGGGAAACGCGCCCGGAAATGATGTCACTCATGTGCACATCTACCGCCTCGAAACGGGCCTGCGTAAAGGCAGCCGCCATCTCCACCTGGCCATTGACGCCCTGCTCGCGCAACACTGCGATCCGGGGCTGTTTGCCTAGGTTCACATACGGTGCAACCAGATCTTCATTAATATCGAAACTGACCGAGGCATTCAATCCGGGATTGGTCTGATCCGCCAACGCATCAAACTCCTCTTTGGCACATTCCGCATTATCACGTAATGCCTGCACTTCATAGCTGGTGCGAGACCACAGCTGGTGAAGCTCGGTTCGGGAGAATCTGTACGCCTCGTCATTCTCAAACCGGTAGATAATCTCGTCACTATCCGCAGGTCTACCAATCACCAGACTGTGTTCACCCAAGCCTGCTGCACTCAGCTGCTGGAGAACAAACTCGGTGTCGGCGCTGGCAACCTGGATTACCGCGCCCAATTCCTCATTAAACAGTTCACGCGCAAAATGTGAGGCGTTTTCTGCCAGGTAGTCCAGCCGAATATCCAATCCGCAGTGACCGGCAAATGCCATCTCCGCCAGCGTGACGAATAATCCACCATCAGAGCGGTCGTGATAGGCCAGAATTTTCCCGTCAGCAATCAATCCTTGAATCACCGCAAAAAAGGCTTTCAGATCCTCCGGGTCATCGAGATCCGGAGCAACGGCACCCACGGCATTGTACACTTGCGCCAAGGCGGAACCGCCCAATCGATTTTGCCCGTTCGCCAGATCAATCAGAATCAGATCCGTTTCGCCTTTATCCATTCGTAGCTGCGGTGTAAGGGTTCGATTGATATCTACCACGGGCGCAAAGGCACTGATGACCAGGGACAGTGGTGCGGACATCGTGACCGACTCTTCCCCCTGTTCCCAGACGGTCTTCATGGACATAGAGTCCTTTCCGACCGGAATGGTAATGCCCAAAGCCGGACACAACTCCATCCCCACGGCTTTTACCGTATCATACAGTTTTTCATCTTCACCAACGTGACCGGCGGCAGCCATCCAGTTCGCCGACAGTTTGACATCAGAAAGCTGTGCTATCGAGGCGGCGGCGATATTAGTGATCGCCTCACCCACCGCCATGCGACCCGACGCAGGCGCATCAATCACGGCAATCGGGGTGCGCTCTCCCATGGACATCGCCTCACCGGCCACCGTATCAAACGATGCAGCAGTGACCGACACGTCAGACACCGGCACCTGCCAGGGCCCGACCATCTGATCCCGCGCTACTAGCCCAGTAATGGTCCGATCGCCAATCGTAATCAGGAAGTTTTTACTTGCCACAGCAGGCAATTGCATGATCCGCCGGGCGGCATCATTAATATCCAGCACCGAGGAGTCAAACACCGGCTTCACAAAGGATTTTCGCTCCACGGACCGCTCCATTTTGGGCGGTTTTCCGAACAACACACTCATGGGCAGATCGACGGGACTGTTGTTGAAGTGCTGATCGTTTACCTGAAGGTGGGCAGCTTCCGTCGCTTCGCCGATCACCGCATAAGGGCAGCGCTCGCGCTGGCAAATGTCGTCAAACACTTCCAGCTGACCCGGTGCGACGGCGAGGACATAACGCTCCTGTGATTCGTTACACCAGATTTCCTTGGGCGACATGCCCGGTTCGTCATTGGGAATGTCCCGCAACTCAAAGGTGCCACCACAGCTACCGTCTTTCACCAGTTCGGGCATGGCATTGGACAGACCACCGGCCCCCACATCATGGATGAACAGAATGGGATTCGCCTCCCCCTTCTGCCAGCAACGATCAATCACTTCCTGACAACGGCGCTCCATTTCCGGGTTGCCCCGTTGTACCGAGGCGAAGTCCAGATCTTCGAGACTGGCTCCCGATCCCATGGATGAGGCCGCACCGCCTCCCAATCCGATCAGCATGGCAGGACCACCCAGCACAACCAATTTAGAGCCCGGTGCAAAAGCGCCTTTTTCAACGTGGTCAGCGCGGATATTCCCCATGCCGCCCGCCAGCATAATTGGCTTGTGATACCCTTTTAATTCTTCGCCCTCAGGCCCGGGGACACGTTGTTCATAAGTTCGGAAATACCCGGTCAGATTAGGCCGGCCAAATTCATTGTTGAAAGCCGCGCCCCCGATAGGGCCGTCGATCATGATATCCAGGGCCGAGGCAATACGCTCAGGTTTACCGTAATCCACTTCCCAAGGCTGCTGATAACCGGGGATTCTGAGGTTCGATACGGTAAAGCCGGTCAGGCCCGCCTTGGGTTTCGCCCCTTTCCCTGTTGCGCCTTCATCACGAATCTCTCCCCCGGAGCCAGTTGCCGCCCCCGGAAAGGGGGATATCGCCGTGGGGTGATTGTGCGTTTCCACTTTCATCAGGATGTGAATGTCTTCCTGTGCGTACCCATAAACCGCGTTGTCGGGGCTGGGGTAAAATCTGCCGGCGCGGGTTCCTGCAATCACTGCCGCATTGTCTTTATACGCAGACAACACATTCTCGCCACCCTTTTCATGGGTATTGCGGATCATACCAAACAGGGATTTTTCCTGCGGCTCACCATCGATCGTCCAGGAGGCATTAAAAATTTTGTGCCGACAATGTTCCGAGTTCGCCTGCGCAAACATCATGAGCTCTACGTCGGTGGGGTTTCGCTTCAACTCTTCAAAAGCCTCGACCAGATAATCAATCTCGTCTTCCGCAAGCGCCAGACCCATTTCCACATTGGCAACGACGAGCGCTTGACGCCCCCCGGACAGTATATCCACCGTGGCAATCGGTTCGGGGTGGTGGTGACTGAACAACAATTCGGCCCCAGCCATTTCATGAAACACCGTTTCCGTCATGCGATCATGCAGTAGTGCCGCAACGCGCTGCCGTTGAGACTTCTGGAGCTTTTCTGTGGCCTGTACATAAAAGGCAATGCCACGCTCGATGCGACGAACTTTCTCCAACCCGCAGTTACGGGCAATATCGGTTGCCTTGCTGGACCAGGGAGAAATCGTCCCGACGCGAGGAACGACGAGAAAAAGTACGCCCGTCTGCGCTTCGACCTGAATTCTGGGGCCGTAGGTCAACAGTTTATCGAGGGTTGCCAACTCCTCGCCATTCAGCGTATCCGCATCCACAAAGTGCATATACTCTGCGTAAACAGACTCAATCGGTAATTCAAGTTCAGAGAAAATGCGTGCGAACTTTTGCTTCTGAAAATCAGATAATGCGGGGGCTCCACGGAGTTCCAACATCGTATAGAGATTCCTATGAGATTGAAGCCGGGCGAAACGGCCTTGATTGAAAAGCGGGTATGATACTTGAAAACGTGCCGTACTTACAGTAACAGTGCGTGTCTGTCGCGGGGCCTTCGACCAAGGGAGAGTTGACTCTCTCTCCGGTGTCGCATACAGTCCGCCTAAAGGCGCTGCCAGAGAGCAGCCCTATGGCTCAGGGGTTGAGCCCGTTGATACCAATAAATCTAATGACGCATCAATCAGAACTACAACTAGAACAACAACCAGAACAACAGTCTGCAGGCCGCCTGTCGGCAACGAACGGCTCAGGCATGGCACGTGCCATCGTAGCGGCAGGGCTTCTGCCTTCGCTCATCGTAATGGTGAGCATGATGGGCGGTTGCAGCAAACAAACGACGCTGGATAAACTGGAACAGGAACAGGTTCTGCATGTCGTTACCCGTAATCAACCACCTTCCTACTACGAAGACCGGGATGGCCCCGCCGGACTGGAATACGATCTTGCAAAAATGCTGGCCGAGGAGCTGGATGTACAACTCCGCCTGCGATTTGTAGAGAGCCCGGAGGAATCCCGAAACATTATCCAAAATGGTTTTGCGCACTTTGCGATGGCGGGCTTCGGCGTCACCGACCAACAGCAACAGCGATTCAAATTTGGGCCGACCTATCTCGAGGTAAATCCCACGTTCCTCTATCGCAAAGGTACCTTGCGCCCGCGAAAGCCCGCGGACTTGAAGCAGATGGAAATCCACGTCATTGCGCATTCCCACAATGAGGAGACCTGCCGGGCGCTTGCCACCGATGCAGATTTTCAATGCATCACGCACACTGATAAAGATTCCTCCGATCTGATGAACATGATTGAGGAGAGCGAGATCGGATTTGCATTGATCGACTCAAATGAACTGATCATCTACCAGGCACTCTTCCCACACGCCAAAGCCGCCTTCACCCTCGATAAAAAAACAGACATCGCCTGGCTGTTTCCCAAGTCGGAAGATGACAGCCTCACCCAATACGTGGATGCTTTTTTCCTTCGTTTAAAAAACGAAGGAAAGCTGAAGCAACTGTATGACCACTATTACGGGCACGTGCAGAAAATGAACTATGTGGGTGCCCGGACATTTATCCAACACATTGATTCCCGACTGCCTAAATACCGTAGTGATTTCCAGGAGGCGGCACAGGGGCTGACCCTGGATTGGCGTCTCCTGGCGGCCATCGCTTACCAGGAATCCCATTGGAATCCCAAAGCCAAGTCGCCGACCGGTGTACGCGGTTTAATGATGCTCACGCAGGCTACTGCCAAGGAAATGGGGGTAAAAAATCGCCTCAATCCACAACAAAGCATTCAAGGGGGTTCCCGCTACTTTGCCAAGGTTCACAAGCGCATTCCAGACAGGATTGCCGAACCCGACCGCACCTGGTTTGCGCTCGCCGCTTACAACGTTGGTTATGGCCATCTGGAAGACGCACGCATTCTCACCCAACGCGGCGGGAAAGACCCGGACAAATGGAACGACGTAAAAGAATTCCTGCCATTGCTAGCCAAGAAAAAGTGGTACTCCACCACGAGACACGGTTTCGCCAGGGGCTCTGAGCCGGTCAAGTACGTTCAAAATATCCGCCGGTACTATGATGTACTGGTCTGGATGGAAACGACCAGCGGCGATAAGGTGTTGGCTGAAAACGAGGCATTGTCACCCAACGGCGAACCCTCGCGACCCAAACTGGAAGCCAAACTGCCGATCAGTGAAATTCCGCCAACCTTGTAGGGCCGTCACATTCGTTCCTGATCACGGCTCGGGCGCCCAATGATCGCTCAATTCAGAATCATTACTCCGCCCGTTCCGGGCCAATGCGGCCTCCACATGCTCCGACAGAAATCCCCGTTGCAATAAAAATCGATAGGCCTTTGACTTTTGCGCGTAATCTTTCTGGTCAAACACGCCAAACTTCTTCTCCAGTGCTTTTTGCGCTTCCTCAGACCAATCCACCTCCGCTTCAAACAAGGCACCATCAATGACGAGACTGCCCAGCTGCTTGTTTCGCATGTCCTGCCGTATTCGATTTGGACCATGTCCACGACCGACACGGGATCGAACAAACTGGGCGGCAAAGCGTGCGTCATCCAGATAACCGCGCTCAAGACACTCAGAAATCACTGCGTTCACCGAATCATCAGGGGCATCCTCTTCGCGCTCCGCAGTGCCTTTTTTCAGCACAATTTTTTGCCATTGCACCTTCAGTTTTGCCGTCAACTCAGCAACGGAGTAGTCCCGTTTCGCCAGCAGCCCATAGGCAGATTGCTTCAGCGCTGCGATTGTTGTCACTTCATCCATTTCTATTGGCTTTACCTGACCGTTAAAAAGAGTTAAATTTCCACAACTTGACGGCGGCTTACCCTCTCCGCCGTTCTGCCAGCCCGCACGCACTGCTGCCGGGCTTTTGAATGGTGCACCATCACCATCACTTTGTCGAGGCGCAAGCCCCGCACGCTTTGTGGCAAAACTACCCGAGCACAAAGCACATAGGCGACCTGTAACCGGGAAGCACCACCCGTAAAAAGAGAGATTCACAGCCAGGAAATCACTTTATGTCCAGCTTTTTTCAGCGTATTTTTCGCCCTAAATGGCAACACCAGGATGCCAACATTCGACGTCAGGCCATCGAACAGATGGATCCACGCCAGGAAGACCACCTGAAGGTACTTAAGACACTCTGCCTGGAAGACCCATCGAGCCAGGTCAGAGCTGCAGCCTCAGAAAAAATGACCGACATCCGCGAACTCTCAGAACTCGCGATCAAAACCACACCGGAAAAATCACCCGAAATCGCTGAACGCCTCAACCTGCTCGCTGGCAGTGCTCCGCAGGAAGCGCTTCAGGGAATTCCTACAGCGGTTAAGGTGGCATTGATTCCCTGGATACAGAGTGAAAGCTTGTGTTCCGCATTTATTGCTGAAGTTACGGACCAGAGCCAACTGGCCGAACTCGCCAGCCAGGGTAAAACCACCCGGCTACGCCAAATCGCCGTAGAACAAATCACTGACACCGAAACGTTGAAAAGCATCCAGTCCCAGGTCAAGAACAAAGACAAACGGGTTTATCAGCTGGTACGGGAAAAACTGGCCCATGTGAAGGATGCGGAAAAACAACAGGCGGAGCAGACCCACCAGGTGGCCACACTGCTCGATCAGCTTCAGCAAATCGCTGTGTGCGAGGTGAATAAGCTCACTGAGCCCCGCTTTCGTGCGCTGGAGAGCCGCTGGGAGTCCCTCAACTCAGTTACACTGCAGCCTTTGGCTGAACAGATTCAGGAAACACGCCGCGTCTGTGAGCAGCGCATCGGCGAGTACAACGCGAAAAAATCACACGAACTGGAAGCCCTGGCCGCGAATGAAGAGCAATCCCAGGAACGCCAGGGCACACTGGATACACTGGAAAGCACGGTAGAGGATCTAAAGAACCAGGCAGCGACTGATGCTGCACGCCTGGTCGCACTGGACGCTGTGCTGAAAACTCAGGAAACACGCTGGCTGGAAGCCACCCGGAACGCCGATGTATCCAAAGCGGAACAAAAACAGTATCAGGCACTGATGACGGATATTCGCCAATACCTCGCGGCAGCAAAAAAACTGCAGACCTCCGAGAGCGAAATGCAGGCCATTCTGGAGGCCGGAAAGCAGGAAGCTGCCGCAGACCGCTCAGCCAGCCGCAAGCTGCAAACCATGCTGACAGAGCTGAACTGGCCATCCGCCTTTCCAGAGCCGGCGTTGATTCGGGCAGCTCAGGATTTCCTGGGCATCGTCTCTGAGATCCGCTTGAAAAAAGAAGCTGACATTCAGGAAGCCTCGGATCTGATCGAGAAAAAGTTGAAGGAGTTGGACAGCCTGATTGAATCCCGCGCGTTGAAACCATCCCAAAAGCTCATTCGCGAAGTGCAGAAACGCATTCAACAGCTGCCGGAAAAAGTCGGCGCCAGGTATAGTTCCCGTTTAACACTCTCGTTTCGACAGCTCAAGGATCTGGAAGATTGGGCAGGCTTTGCCACGCAGCCAAAACAAATTGAACTCTGTGAACGCATGGAAGCCTTGGCAGAACAATCCCTGGACCCTCAATTCAAGGCGGACAAGATCCAGGAGCTTCAGAAGCTATGGAAGGGCTTTGGGGGTTCATCGGATCAAGCGCTCTGGCAACGCTTCAAATCCGCATCAGATACCGCTTACGAACCTTGTCAGGCGTTTTTCAAAGAGCAGAACGAACTAAAACAGCAGAACCTGCAGAAACGCGAGTCGATCTGTGCGTCCATGCGCTCACTGCTGGACGGTATTGCCTGGGAAAGCGCTGACTGGAAGGGACTGGACAAAATCAGTCGCACGGCTAAAAAGGAATGGAAAGAAGCCTATCCTGTCGACTTTAAACAAGGGAAGTCCCTGCAAAAGCAGTTTAATGACTTGATCGAAGCGCTGGATGGCCAACTCAACGATGAAAAAGCCAAAAACCAGCACCTGAAAGAAGCACTGGTGCAGAAAAGCGCTGAACTGGTCAGTCACGAATCCGTTCAGGATGCCATCAATCAGGCGAAAATGCTTCAGAAACAGTGGTCAGATATCGGTATCACGGATTTCGTCGAAGACAGAAAGCTCTGGAAGTCGTTCCGAGGCCATTGTGACGCAATTTTTGCACGGCGGGATGCACAGAAAGCGGCAGAAACCGAGCGACAGGCAGCAGACCGCGCACAGGCCCAGGCCATCGCAGAGAAAGCTGAGTTATTGGCTGAGCTGCTGCCTGGGGACCAGCCCATGAAGGCATTGGAAGATCTTGAAAATGAGCACCGATCCCTCGCACTGCCCAACGATGAAAAGACCCGGATACAGAAAGTGTTGTCGAAGTGTCGAGAGGAAATACACAGCAAACTGGAAGCCAGAAAGAACCAGGCCTATCAGGAAAAGTGGCGAGCATTTCTTGAGCTCAGTTTACAGGGGACATTGACGGACGCCGACACGAATCGCGTGTTTGATGCGCAACTGCCCGGCACGGACAACCTCAAAAGAGCCATAGCAGAGCGTGTGACCGGTACGGCTACCCACCTGGCTCTGCCGCTGGCAGAAATCATCGAAAATGCTCGGGATGCGTGCATTATGCTTGAAATTTTACTCGGTGCAGAGTCCCCGGAAGAAGATCAGGCAAGAAGAACGGCACTGCAAATTGCTCGTTTAAATGCCGGGATGAAAGGCGACAAGCCAAGCAGCAACAGGAATGAACAAGTGTGTGAATGGCTCGCACTCTGGCTGTCACGTCAGGCGACCGGGGAGCTGGAAGAAACGGCCATCACCGCGGAAATTCCTCGGCTGCGCTCCGCTCTGACGATTCACTGATCCGTAGGTGACCGGCCAGCAGGCCATCGAACCTCCAGCGACCTGACTCTTTGGACGGGGCGCTCAGGAGGTTCGATTTCGGTCATGCTCTTCAACATAAGCGAGCGCATTTTTCACGGCTTCCCTGACTTTACTCTTCATCTCCTCGTATTCAACCGGCGAAAGATAAAACGCCATATCCACTTCGTGCCGAATGTAACGCGGCGGCAGATGGTTCAGCGCGACACAGACAATATCGGTTAAGCGATCTTCCTCAAAGACCTTGCCGCTCATTTGGGCTTCCAGCTCTTCCAGCACCCAACTTTCGTAATAATTTCGTATGTTATCCAATAGTGACATACCTGATCTCCAGCCGTGTCGAGTCGATCGGATGTACGGTCCGTACGAGACCATTCATCCCCTGATTTCTACTTACATTAGATAATTGCCAACTATTTGCAAGTCACCCGGTGAGCAATTCGGTCAATCAATTTGATGACTCACGCCATTTTAATTCTGACGCCCGGCTTTAAAGTAAACAATACAGAACGTCGTTCCCTTAAATCACCTACCGAATCAAGAGCAATGACTATGACCAATGAAGCTTATATTTTTGATGCCATTCGGACACCTCGAGGAAAAGGCAAGAAAGACGGTGCACTGCATTCCGTAAAACCGATCACTCTGATTTCGAACCTGCTTGACGCACTGGCGTCGAGAAACCAACTGAACACCGAATGGGTGGATGACGTGGTTCTGGGTTGCGTAACGGCGGTCGGCGATCAGGGTGCGGATATCGCCAAGACCGCCACCCTCGCGGCTAACTGGCACGAATCCGTCGCTGGCGTGACGCTCAACCGGTTTTGTGCCTCAGGCCTTGAAGCCGTCAATCTGGCAGCGATGAAAGTGCGCTCCGGCTGGGAAGACTTGATTGTCGCAGGAGGGGTTGAGAGCATGTCCCGCGTGCCTATGGGAGCTGATGGCGGCGCCTGGGCGATGGACCCGGAAACCAACTTGCACACGGGCTTTATGCCTCAGGGCATTGGCGCTGACTTGATTGCCACTATCGACAGTTTCAGCCGTTCCGATGTAGACCAGTTTGCCGTGAACTCGCAGAAAAAGGCGGCTCAGGCACGCGAAAAGGGCTACTTCAAGCAATCCATCATTCCGGTAACCGACCAAAACGGGATCACGCTCCTGAGCGAAGATGAATTCATTCGACCGGACACCACACTGCAAGGCTTGGGCGCACTCAAACCTTCCTTTCTGATGATGGGAGAAATGGGCTTTGACGGCGTAGCCCGGGAAAAATACCACTTTATTGAACATATCAATCATGTACACACCCCAGGCAATTCGTCCGGCATTGTTGACGGCGCTGCCGCCCTGTTAATTGGCAGCCACGCCATTGCCGAAAAAGCGGGCTGGAAACCCCGCGCGCGCATTGTTGCTACCGCTGTGACCAGTACAGACCCCACCATCATGTTAACCGGGCCAGCCCCGGCAGCGCGGAAGGCCCTGCTAAAAGCCGGATTGACAAAGGACGACATCGATCTGTTTGAAGTCAATGAGGCATTTGCTGCGGTTGTTATGCGCTTCCAGAAAGAAATGGATGTGCCTGCTGAGAAGATCAACGTAAACGGGGGCGCGATCGCACTGGGCCATCCACTGGGCGCAACCGGCGCGATGATTCTGGGCACGCTTCTGGATGAGCTTGAACGCCAACACTTACGCTACGGACTCGCAACGCTGTGTGTCGGTGGCGGTATGGGCATCGCCACCATCATAGAACGTATCGCTTGATGTCATGCACACACCAACATTGAGATCAGGTAAATCAAATCAACAGACCAGGTAAACAGAATCATGACAGCGATCAATTACGAAATCGATGACCAAGGCATTGTCACGTTAACCATGGATGCCCCCAACCAGTCTGCAAATACCATGAATGCAGACTTTAGAGAGGCACTGGTTGCCGTGACTCAAACTCTGGAAACCAACCGCGACAGCGTGAAGGGCATCATTCTCGCTTCCGCGAAAAAAACCTTTTTCGCCGGTGGCGACCTGCGGGAACTCGTGCAAGTGTCTCCCGAACAGGCTGACGCCTTTCAAACCATGTTAACCACACAGATTACCGGCCCACTCAGAAAACTGGAAACGCTGGGCGTGCCCGTCGTTGCGGCTATTAACGGCACCGCGCTCGGTGGTGGGTGGGAAATCTGTCTCGCTTGCCACCACCGGATCGCAGTAGACGACAACCGTATCCAGCTTGGACTGCCCGAGGTCACTCTGGGACTGTTACCCGGCGGTGGCGGCACCACGCGCCTTCCCAGACTACTGGGCATGGAAAAGGCCTTTCCTTATCTCATTGAGGGCAAAAAGCTGCGCCCGCAACAGGCATTGAAAGTCGGATTGATTCATGCGCTCGTCGACACCACCGAGGACCTCATTCCAGCAGCAAAAACCTGGATTCACGCCAATCCAAAATCGGCTCAACCCTGGGATGAGAAAGGGTACAAAATGCCGGGCGGTACGCCCTCTACACCCAAGGTCGCACAGATGCTGGCAATCGCCCCCGCGATTCTGAAGAACAAAACCAAAGGCTGCTACCCCGCCCCCGAAGCGATTATGAGTGCTGTGGTGGAAGGTGCACAGGTGGATTTTGATACCGCGCTGACGATAGAAGCACGCTACTTCACCCAGCTGGTCATCGGCCAGGTGGCGAAGAACATGATTGGTACCTTCTGGTTCCAGCTCAACAGCATCAAAGGTGGCGCCAGTCGGCCCAGTGCGTTCAGCGCATCCACCGTCAGCAAAGTGGGCGTTCTGGGCGCGGGCATGATGGGAAGCGGGATCGCGTACGCCTGCGCCACGCAAGGTATCGACGTGGTATTAAAGGATGTGTCCATCGCCAATGCCGAAAAAGGCAAAGGCTATTCCGACAAACTGCTGGCCAAAAAAGTCGCTCGCGGCCATATGAGTGAAAGTGAAAAACAACAAACGCTGGCCCGCATTCACCCCGCCGACGAGGCAACTGCGCTGGCAGAGTGCGACTTGATCATTGAGGCAGTCTTTGAGGACAGTGGGCTGAAAGCGAAAGTCACGAAAGAAGCCGAGCCCAGGCTCACAAGCGCCGGCTTCTTTGCCTCAAATACCTCCACGATTCCCATCACCCAGCTCGCTCGCGCATCTGCAGCACCGGACAAATTTATTGGCTTACACTTTTTCTCCCCCGTGGATAAAATGCCCCTGGTTGAAATCATCAAAGGTGAACAAACGTCGGACGAAACCTTAGCCAAAGCCTTCGACTTTGTGCTTCAGATTGGTAAAACACCCATCGTGGTAAACGACAGCCGGGGCTTCTTTACCTCCCGCGTATTTGGAACGTTTGTTAACGAGGGCGTCGCCATGCTGGGCGAGGGCTACAATGCATCCTCCATTGAAAACGCGGCACAGTTGTCGGGCATGCCGGTTGGTCCGTTAGCGCTCTGCGACGAAGTCAGCCTGAATCTGATCACGCACATTCGGGACCAAACCAGAAGCGACATCGAGGCCGAAGGCAAGCCGTACACACCCCACCCAGCGGAAGCGGTCATCGATCAAATGGTCACGCGCCTTGAGCGTTGCGGAAAAGCCGCCGGTGCCGGCTTTTATGAGTACCCGGCCAACGGGAAAAAGCACCTGTGGCCCGAATTGTCGACACAGTTTGAAAATGCCGAAAAAGCCCGAAACGCACACCTCCCGGACCTGAAGGATCGCCTGCTATTTATTCAGGCCATCGAAACCGTTCGCTGTCTGGAGGAAGGCGTACTAACCTCTGTGCAGGACGCCAACATTGGCAGCATCTTTGGGATCGGATTCGCTCCCTGGACGGGGGGGGCCATCCAGTTCATCAACCAGTATGGGCTGCCTGCCTTTGTGGCACGTGCGCAACAGCTTGCTGAGGCCTATGGCCCGAGATTCGCTCCGCCCGCACTGTTGATTCAAAAGGCAGATGCCGGGGAGATTTTTGAGTAAGTCCCCAAACGCAGGCGGAGCAGCTCGTCAGGCGCTCCGCCTGCCCCTCTTCCCCACCCAATTACCAATTATTAACCGGGTCAAACTGTTCATATTCCCCCGACTCATTTAGAATCCAAAGTAGGTACCTGTAAAAAATAACAGCTGAGCGCGGGTAAGCTTGGGTCTACACGCTACACTTACCGGTATCGACCCGTCACTGAGTCCAACCAGTGACACAGCTCCCGTCATGAAGTGAAGTATTGAAATGAGACGACAAGCAGATATGACAGTTTCCCCCCTGAATGTAATGACAGCCGCCCAGTCACGTGGACTGATCACGAAATTATGGGCTTTCTGCCTGTTTATTCTTTTTACGCAGATCAGTCAGGCGAAACTTGCTGACGGCAGTGACTTTAAGCCGATTTCCCCGGAAAAAGAGCAAATGCAGACCAACGCACTGATCGCCTATCAACTGCAGCGCTATCACTATCGCGATCTCACCATTGATGACACCATGTCGAGTACTGTGTTCCAAGGCTATCTGAAAGCTCTGGACAGCCAAAAACTGTACTTTCTCGCGTCTGACATCGATGAGTTCCGCCAGTATGAGCAAGAGCTGGATACCGCACTGAAACTCGGGCAACTGGAACCCGCTTTTCGAATTTATAATCGCTATGAGCGACGCGTAATTGAACGATTACAGTATTCCTTGAAGCTGTTGGACAAAGGGCTGGAGCATTTCGATTTCACCCTGGATGAGTCGATTCGCATCGATCGGGAAAAAGAAGACTGGCTCAAAACCGAGGCCGAATTGGATGAACTGTGGCGAAAGCGCGTAAAATCGGCCATTCTGAGCCTGAAACTCACCGATAAAGCGCCGGAAGAAATTGTCAAAACGCTCAAAAAGCGCTACCAGAGCCAACTCAATCGACTGCTGCAGACCAATAATGAAGATGCGTTTCAGGTCTACATGAACTCCTTCACCATGATCTTTGACCCGCACACCCAATATCTGTCACCCAGAACTTCAGAGAACTTCAATATCAACATGAGCCTGTCTCTGGAAGGCATTGGCGCAGTGCTGCAAACGGACAACGAATACACCAAGATTCTGCGGCTGGTTCCCGCAGGCCCCGCTGAAAAACAGGGCGACCTTCAGCCGGCGGACCGCATTGTGGGCGTCGGACAGGGTAAAGATGGCGAGATTGTGGATGTGGTTGGCTGGCGGCTGGACGAAGTCGTTGATTTGATCCGCGGGCCCAAGCAAACAGTGGTCAAACTTCGGGTGATCCCCGCTGAGTCAAAAGATGAAACGGTAACCCGGGAAATCGCCATCGTTCGAGATAAAGTGGATCTGGATGACCAGGCAGCACAAAGCTCCGTCATTCAAGTCGACCAAAATGGCAATACCAGAAAATTCGGCGTCATCGAAATTCCGACCTTCTACGCAGATTTCCAGGCCATGCAGCGTGGTGACGCGAATGCACGTAGAACATCCGCGGATGTCAAACGGCTGTTGGATGAACTCGTCGCCCAGAAAATTGACGGTTTAATCATTGACCTCAGAAACAACGGTGGCGGGTCCCTGGGCGAAGCCAATGAACTGACCGGCCTCTTCATTGATGAAGGCCCGACCGTACAGATTCGCTATGCACGCGGCGGCGTCGAAGTGCTCCGGGACAGTGACAAAGGCGTTGCGTACGATGGTCCGATGGCGGTACTGGTCAATCGCATGAGTGCATCGGCGTCAGAAATCTTTGCCGGTGCGATGCAGGATTACGGTCGTGCGGTCATTATCGGCGACCAAACGTTCGGCAAAGGCACCGTGCAGCAGATCAGACCCCTGAAGCATGGCCAGCTCAAGCTGACGCAAGCCAAATTCTACCGCGTATCCGGTGCGAGCACGCAACACAAGGGTGTGATGCCTGACATCGTCATTCCCTCAGCGATCGATAAAACTGAAATTGGTGAAGATGCGCTTCCTGAAGCACTGCCCTGGGATCAGATCAATCAGGTGGAATACACCGTCAACACAGAGATTCAGACCCTTTCTACCCAGCTGAATTCACGACATGCAGAGCGAATGAAAGACAACAAGCTGTACCAGGTACTGCTGGAAGAAATTGATTTCATCCAGACGGAAAAGAGCAAAGAGTACATTTCGCTGAATGAAGAAGCGCGCAAAAAGGAAAAGACCCAACGACAGGATGAGCAGCTGCGATTGGTTAATGCCCGGCGAGCCGCCAACGATGAGCAGCTTGTTGAATCCATCGAAGCGCTCGAAAAGCAGAATGAAAAGGATAACCAAAAATCGGCACAGGCCAGACGGGAAGAGAAGGTTCAACACGACCTGATGGTCAGTGAGGGCGCGCGCGTACTCATCGATATCATGGAGTTACAACCCAAGGTGGCCGAAGTATCCCATTGAGCGATCAATTCGTCATACCGCTGTCACACCCTGAGTGTATAAAAGAGGAACGCCAAGATGGCAGACAAAGAGCACGCGTCGAGGAAGTCTGGTGAGAGCAGCGGTTCTCAGGAGAAACAACGGGCTGAAACAAGCGCAGGCGTTAAAAGGGAAACTCAGAATGGAGACAAGGCAAAGGTGAACAGCGCTGCTGCTGAGAAGGGCCGAACAGAGAAAGGACGAACAGACAAAGACAGTAGCGCAAGAAAGGGGATGACAGAAGAGTCCGGTACGCTGATGGATCGCCTCTCCGATCTCACCAACTCAGCTTTGCGACTGGCAAAGAAGACCACCGGCACCTCACTCAAAGTCGGCAAAGCGCTCATCCGCTCTCAGGATCAATTAAAGTTGATGGTGAATGCCGGCGAGTCGTTACGAGACTTGCGCGAAGTCGCCGGACTGACGATCAGCGAATTGAGTGATGCGCTGAACCTGAAAGACAAAACGCTGCTTGAAGCCGTTGAGAACGGAACCGCCACACTTTCCTTTGAACTCATTCTGAGACTGGCTGCGCTGCTCGCGCGAAACGACCCAATACCCTTTATTCTGAAGTTCACACGGACCTACAATCCGGAAATCTGGGGCATGCTGAACGATTGGGGTCTGGGCCGTATTCCTCTGCACTTTGAGCGCGAAAGAAAGTTCATGAATATTTATCGTTCACACGATGCTGCGAGAAAGCTGTCGGATGAGGGCTTTGAAAAGGTTCTGGAATTTACCCGTAAAGCCTTTGAACTCTCGCTCCATTTTATTGCAGAGCAGGAAAAAATTCAGGCAGAAGAAAACCGCTCCGCTGAAGAAGTGCTCACCGAGGAATTACGGCAACGGATGGATGAAATCGAACAAAACCGTGAAGGTAAGTAAACCGTTCCCGCACCTCTCCCACAGCTAAACGCCCGTTTAGTATGTTGACTCTAATTTTATCTGACACCATCAGCCACTGTATATGGCTGAGTGGTGCGTCACACTTTTGACTCTTAAATGTCAAATCCAGGTTAAATTCCCGTCACCTGAATTGAAAAAGCGCAAAGATCGGTCGACTATTTCATACAACACAGAACAATGATAAATGGCTCTGCGCTTAATCAAGTGAGAAATCAGACATGAATGCGCTTATAGATCCGAAGTATATTCCTGCCGCACGGCAACAACTTCAAGCAGATCTGATCAAACGGTCAACGGTGGGGACCTATATTTACCCCTTGATCTGGCTCGCCATCATGCTTCCCGCGCTGATGACACTCTCACGGGCTGGCCACCTGATCGAAATCATCATCATGACCACTCTGGTTTGCTCCGCTTCACTCATCCGGATCTGCTGTAACAAAATCCTTCGGAAAAACCCGGAAGCCATTCTGGCCTTTTCAGCGGGCGTGGGGTTGTCTGCGGCGGTTTGGGGGGGAATCTCCGGGTACATGCTGCTTCAACCTGCTTTCGCCGAGTGTCAGATTCCGCTCCTCTTCGCGACCGCCGGATTGTGCGCCGGTGGCATCACCGCCCTGGCCCCCCTCCGCAATCTTGCCTGGCTCTATCTCACTTTCTTGTGTGCGCCCCTGTTTCTGGCCTTCCAGTCCGGTCCTGTAGCCAATGCCAACAGCATTATGCTGTTGCTGGGTGTTTTTATCATTGGACTGACCTTTTTAGGGCTGTTTCTCAACAAAGAATACTATCAAGGACTGAATACGCGGCTGGCACTTCAGGAAAAGACAGAAAAACTGGCGGAGTTAAACACCATCGATGCCCTCACCGGCATGAAGAACAAGCGTTTTTTTGACTGCCAGCTGGCCTATGAGTTTCGACGAAGTATTCGGGAAGCAAAACCTATTTCCGTCATTCTGTTGCGTCAGGACAATCTGACCGACATCCAGACCGAGTATGGAGACAGTATTGGTGAAGAATGCGTAAAGGAAATGGCGCGGGTAATCGCTTCTCTGATCAATCGGTCCATGGATATTGTTGCACGCTACGATGAGCAGGAGTTTGCCATTATGCTGCCCCACACTGCCCTGGAAAACGCCCGACAACTCGCTGAGCGTATTCGGACAAAAGTAGAGGGCATGTCGATCCGCTATGGTGAAGAAGAAGTCTGTTTTACTTCCAGCCTGGGCGTTGCCTGTTGCATCCCTTCGCCCGGGAGAAGTGAGATGGAGCTTCTGGGCAGTGCCCGACAAGCACTGAATGACGCCATCCAGTCAGGCCATAACCGCATTGAACTTTCGGAAGATGACAGCAACGTAACTTCGCTGCTCTCCCACTCAATGCAGAAACGCTCAGCCGTCCAGTGAATGATGGGCCGCAGAAGGGTCGTGGCTCTCCACATCCATCTGCTGCACAGCGATGACCGCCTGGGTCCGATTTCTGACCCCCAACTTGCGAAAGAGTGCCGTGATGTGTGCTTTCACGGTGGCTTCAGACACGTTCAGATCATAAGCAATTTGCTTATTGAGCAGCCCCTCCGTCAACATGCCCAGCACACGGAATTGCTGCGGCGTGAGCGTCGCCAACTTGTTGGAAAACTCCGTGGATGCACTCTCCAATCCGGCAATCTTCTGCTCAATGCCTTCGGGCAGCCAGATTTCCCCTTGCAACACCGCGGTAATGGCGTGAGTAATCACCGGCATGGGGGCCGATTTGGGAATAAAGCCGGACGCGCCGTAGTCTATGGCTCGGCGGATCACACTGATGTCTTCGGTACCCGACACAACGACCACCGGCAACGCCGGGTATTGGCCGCGCAGGAAAGCAAGGCCTGAAAACCCGTGCGCACCGGGCATATTCAAATCCAGCAACACCAGGTCGGCATCGGCATGCTTTTCTACGACCTCCTGTAACCGGGCAATCGTATCGGCCTCGATAATGTCTACCGTATCCACCGACTGTGTCACCGCTTGTCTCAGTGCCGCTCTAAACAGTGGATGATCATCGGCGATAATGATTTTATAAGACATCGAGTTCGGTCCCTTCTCAAAAAAAGAAAAACAGCTGTCCACCGCATTTGAAGAAAATGGGGACCGCTGTTTTCAGCATAGACTAACCTGAAAAGCCTCGCTCACAGCCTGCGCTGTGAGCGCACTCCGTTAACGATTCAATCGATTGTCGATCAGATCATCGACCACCGTTGGATCAGCCAGCGTAGAGGTATCTCCCAGCGCTCCGTAATCATTGGCCGCAATTTTGCGAAGAATTCGACGCATGATCTTCCCGGAGCGGGTCTTGGGTAAGCCATCGGCCCACTGAATCAGATCCGGAGAAGCCACCGGCCCAATCTCCTGACGGATCCAGCTCACCAGCTCTTTCTTCAACTCATCAGTTGGATGAACATCGTGATTAACTGTAACGTAAACATAGATCCCCTCCCCTTTGATATTATGTGGATACCCGACCACTGCTGCCTCTGCCACGCTAGGATGCGCAACCAGCGCACTTTCAATCTCTGCGGTACCCAGGCGGTGCCCGGACACGTTCAACACATCATCAACACGGCCGGTAATCCAGTAATAGCCATCTTCATCACGCTTTGCCCCGTCTCCGGTGAAATACATCCCCTTGTAGGTACTGAAATACGTTTGTACGAAGCGGTCATGGTCGCCATACACCGTTCTCATCTGGCCCGGCCAGCTGTCGAGGATGACCAGGTTGCCCTGTACGGCCCCCTCAAGTATGGTACCCTCGCTGTCCACCAGCGCAGGCTGGATACCAAAGAAAGGTCGCGTCGCTGATCCAGGCTTGAGGTCCGTCGCACCTGGCAGTGGCGAGATGAGGATGCCGCCGGTTTCAGTTTGCCACCAGGTATCGACGATGGGGCAGCGGGAGTCACCCACCGTACGGTAATACCATTCCCACGCCTCAGGATTAATCGGCTCTCCAACGCTACCCAGCAAACGCAGAGAAGACCGCGAGCTCTTCGCCACATACTCATCGCCAGCCGCCATCAATGCACGAACAGCCGTAGGCGCCGTGTATAACACGTTGATATTGTGCTTATCCACCACCTGGCCAAATCGACCGCTGTCCGGATAATTGGGTACGCCCTCAAACAATACGGAGATCGCACCATTCAATAGCGGGCCATACAGAATATAGCTATGGCCGGTTACCCAACCAAAATCCGCCGTGCACCAGTAAACATCACCTTCCTGATAATCAAACACATACTCGTGAGTGATGGAGGCATACACCAGGTACCCTCCGGTCGTGTGCATAACGCCTTTCGGCGCCCCCGTAGATCCGGAGGTATAGAGAATGAACAGAGGATCTTCCGCACTCATCACCTCCGGCGGACAGTCTGAAGACGCTTTTGCCATTTCTTCGTGGTACCAGACATCCCGCCCGGCATTCCATTGAATATCGCCACCCGTACGCTGATACACGATCACTTTGGCCACATGCTTTGCACCGTCTTTTTCCAAGGCTTTATCGACATTTCGCTTCAACGGAATAGGCTTGCCACCGCGCACACCTTCGTCAGAAGTGATCACCACATTTGACTGCCCATTCTCAATGCGACCCGCCAATGCTTCCGGAGAAAAACCGCCGAATACCACCGAGTGCACCGCACCAATGCGTGCACAGGCCAGCATGGCAACAGCAGTCTGAGGAATCATCGGCATATAGATGGTCACCACATCGCCTTTTTTGACGCCTTGCGCCTTCAGCACGTTGGCAAACTTACAGGTTTCTTCATACAGCTGGCGATAGGTAATATGCTCAGAAACATTGGGATCGTCGCCTTCATACAACAGCGCAGTCTGATCTCCACGCTTCTCCAGGTGGCGATCCAGGCAATTCACGCTAGCATTCAGCTCGCCATCTTCATACCACTTGATGGAGACGTTGTTGTAATCATAAGTCGTGTTTTTGACTTTGGTATAGGGCTTCATCCACTGCAGTCGGTGACCCTGCTCCCCCCAGAAACCTTCGGGGTCCTCCACGGACTTCTGGTACAGGGCCAGATATTTGTCATTATCAATCAACGCCCTTTGTCTGGCGGATTCAGGTACAGGATAAACCTTCACTTCACTCATGCTACATTCCCCTTGATGCAAACCACGTTATTTTTATGGCTCAATATGATTGGTACGCGCGTCTGATAGTTCTATTTCTACCGTGAAGTGACTGCAAATAGAATTAGACATACGTCTACTTAGACTTTTGGCGGGTTTGCGTGGCCCAACACCAGAATATCGCCATGACGCGCCTTGTCCACCCATCAACCGTAGCGCACAAACGTTGTTAATTCAATGCGTTAGAAAATAAAAAGGCACCCGCAGGTGCCTTGGAAAAGATGATCTCGCTTTAGGCGGCTTTACTCGCTTTCATCGCCTGCTTTTTCGCCTTAAGGCTGTAAATTTTGCGATCATGCAGCGCGTACCGGTTCAGACCGGGTATATGAATGGCCCGCACGTAAATTGCCCAATCGATCGCGCGCGCGTCCACAGGGAAGGTCGATTTCTCATTCATGCGACTGGCGAGATCCCGCAAACTCTGGTTTTGAAACACATAGTTCGCTGCCGTGTAGAAGGAGAAGACCGTCGACAGATTGATGGCCGTTTCAATGTTCTGCAGCTCTTTTGGCTTTTCGCCATAATCCAGAGACCGTCCCTGTAACCGGTACTTCATCGTCAACAACGATTTCAGCATTTTCATCCCCGATGCAAACAGGTGCTTGTTCACAAACACAAAGGGCTTTGTGCATCGCTCATAAAACAGGCGATCATACTTGTGCCAGTTTTCCTGGGCCTCTGCCTGCACATGGTCGCGGAACGCTTTTAATGTCACGGGATTGGAGCCACCGCTGCAACAGTGGTAGATTTTATGGCGACGCGGAACGTAAAAAAGCTCGGCCAATCCCAGGATGATACTATTGGCCACCAGATCCGCCGGAATAATATCCAGTACGCCCTCTGGCCTGCCCGGAAACAAAGATACTTTTCCCCGCGCATAGGCCATGATGATGGCATCCGCCACCTTTACGCCTTCTATCCAGCCGGCTGCCGGTTCCGTCAACGTGCTTTCTACAATGGAAGGGCGCAGAATCGTCAGAGATTTTCCCTGCAGCCGTTTCAAAAGAATCTGCTCCCCCATCCATTTGGTAAAGGTATAGGTATCATTCCAGCCGTAGCGGTTTGCCTCTCTGATGCCGAGATCAATCAATTGCTCTTTGAGCTGCTCCCCGGTGTATTTCTGCTTTAACGCGTCAATTTTCTGATCAAGCGTGGCAATCACCGAGGCAACATCATAAAAGCCCGCCGCATGCTGAGGGATGTCTGCGCCTGCCGGATGGATATTCTGCTCATAGATCGGCCCGGCGTTAAACCCGTTCACATAACAGGTAGATACTTGAAGCACCGGAATATCCCCGGCAGCTTCGGAGAAATCTGCCAGATTGTGAAGGCAGAGTGCGTTGATGGTCAGCGCTTTATCCAGTTCCTCACGAAAATTCACGCTTGCCGCAGAATTAACCACCACATCCACATTTTTAGCCAACGCTCTGAAGGCATTTTCTTCCATGCCAAAGCAAGGCTCTGTCACCTCACCCGTGACGAAGCGTACTTTTTGGTCACACAACGCATCAAACGCCGCAGGATCGTCCACTTTGAGCGTTTCGAAGATCGAGGAGCAGGCAATTTCGTTGATAAATCGATCTCGCGCAGACGGATATTTCGTACTGCCACGAATCAGCAAATAGACCGCTTCGATTTCCGGAAGGTCTCGAAGGATTTTTTCCAGCAGCACCTTACCGAGAAACCCGGTGGTCCCGGTGATCAGGAGGCGTTTTCCCGCCAACTGCTTTCGTACAATGGAGTCATCTCCCGCCTTTGTGCCATGCTGGTGCTTTTTATTCATCTGCCTGCCCCAAACCGTTTATGAGTTTTGTCGTGTGCAATCCAGTGCCGTGCAAAGAGCCACCGAGGATAAGATCAGCTTACGCCATCGTATTTCCCGGAAACGGTCACTGTTGAGTGATCATGGATGTGGAAATTGAATTTGTTATTATTATGAACAGTTACATTACTTTACCGTAAGTAACACAAATAAATGTGAAAAATTCCGCATTTGGCAGGCAAAGAAAACACGAAGAGAGGATTAACGAGAGCTGGTTCTCACTTTTTTGGCCTGAAGTTTCGCTGAAAAAAACGATTGTCAAACAATCGTTTTCGTAACGCCAAGCATCAACGGCACAATAGAGTAATTACTTCACTCCATCAAAGGTGCTGAACGAACCAATCTGCCGCCAACGTCATCACTTTCTGCTTTCCGAAATCCATATGGCCTACATGCCCATTCCCGGGAATAATGTGCAATGCTTTGGAGCAGGTAAGCTGGTCGTAGAGCAGGCGTGCGGATTCCGGGGAATCAATTTGATCCTCCTCCCCGTGAATGACACAGACGGGACATCGAACTTCAGGTACACGCGCAAGGGTATTGATCACCAGGCTCTCAAGTGCGCCCGGCAGAGGGTATCGCGAATAGCCTGCCTTCAGGTAGTCGTCCTGCACGAAGGCGTCATGAACATCGGGGTCACAGGTCACTTTGGTCTGAATGGCAATACGATACAATGGCAGGTGCAGGTCGCGCCCCAGCCATTTTCGTTTGAGACGGCCAAGGGCGGAAAAGAATCGAAATCCTGCGGCTTCAAACGGGTTGACCACAGTACGTACCGTCGCATCGAGGGTGACCAGCGCTTTCGCCCGCTGATCTTTCACTGCAAGCTCCAGTGCTGCTGTCCCTCCGGACGAAAATCCGAAGATACCAGTTCGCTCTGCATCCAGCGCGTTCTGCGAAGCCACAAAATCCAGCGCAGCTTTAAGGTCCGACACCCACTGATCCATTCGCACGTGATAGCGAGGCCCCTCGCTTTCGCCATGACCATGCATGTCCAGCACCAGCGCGGCAAACCCGCGCGAAACAAAATAATGTGCCAATTCAAAAAAGTTTTCTTTTCGATCAATAGCGCCATGCGCCACAATAATGCAGGGTAAGGGTGTAACTGGCAGGGTTTCCGGCAAGAACAGTTTTGCCACCAGAAGATCCCCAAGACTACGAAAAGTGCAGTGTTTCATGGGCATACGTCCTCCCTGACTGGTGACATCTATACATCTATTCTTCTATACATCCATACATCGATAACGACAGAATGCGCTCCGCATGCTCAGGAAGGGATGATAGCATGGTTGACTGGAAATAAAACAAATCAACCACGCTCAGAGCGTACCAAAGAAGCATATCGAATGGACTCCAGCAGGCTTCCCACCGTCCCGGCTTCTCCCGGGACGGGTTTGAGTTGCTGCGCTTCCCCCTGTCGAGCCGTCTGTTGACGAAGCGCAGGCGGTACCGTGACAGATTGTTCTGCCGATTGAGCGCCAGCGTGACGTCCGGCAGGCCGATCAATGCCACGAAGAGCAAAACGCCCGATCAGCCGCTCCAGATCCTGAACAATCATATCACGGTGTTCCGGAGCAAAATCTCGGGGGTGAATCGACTGCATCATCAGGTGCATGATGTCACACGCAGAAGCCCCCAGCTGGTCACCAAACCGCCCGACACAGGCGACCATGACTGAAACCACTTGTTCCACAGACGTGTTCGGGCTTGCCAGGAAGGCATTGAGGTTTTGACGAAATGCATCCCAGTCCTGCGTATTGGAGCTGACAATGATGGGATTGGCGGTGTTGTGTCCGGACGTATTGTGTCTGGCAGCGTTGTCGCTGGTAATCGAGGAGCGCTCCTCACGGGATTCACTCTTTCGCTCAACCGCTGGTGAGGCCGGCGCACTCTTCTTCTTTGCGCCTCGCTCAGCCAGCTTTTCCCAATAGCGCGCAAACGAAACCCGTGGCACACGGTCAACCTGAAAGGTATGCTGGTAAGCTTCCGCCAGCTGAAAGAAGTGACCACACACCTTGTGTGAGGGGGGTTCCAACGCCACTGGACGCTGTAAAGTCACCGCGTTTCTGACCGATTCGTCCAACCCAATGGTAGCAAGATAGGAAATCTCCATTCCCAGGTACTTCTTGACCGCCGCCTGAAACCGCCCAAAGATGAGCTTGGCCCGTTTGGCATCCGAAACCATATTCACCACGACATAAATACGTCGCTTGTAACCCTTGCGATGCATCACTTTTAACAATGAAAAGGCGTCGGTCAACGATGTAGGCTCCGGCGTAATGACCACGGTCGCCAGTTGAGCAGAAGCAACAAAGTGCAGCACATTCGTCGAGATACCGGCGGCCGTGTCAATAATGAGATAATCATAATCCAGTTCTAACGAGCCGATACCGCTGACCAGAATACGCTGCTGACGTGCATCCAGGGTCAGGCAGTCAGTAAATCCGGCGGCACCGGGAACCACATCGACTCCGTGGGGGCCTGACAGAATAATGTCCCGGATGGTCTTTTCTCCGCGGTACAAATGCTCCAGGGTAAACTGAGGATGCAATCCCAGGAGGATATTGACATTGGCTAGGCTGGTATCTGCATCAAAGATGCACACTTTGGCCCCTTTACGTGCCAGTGCGATGGCTGTGTTCACCGCCACATTGGTCTTTCCGACACCGCCCTTACCACTGGTGACCGCGATGGTTTTGGGAATTCTTTTTATAATGGGATGTTGTGGCTTAGGCTGTGGCTGGGGACTGGCGGAAAATGACATGCACGCTCTCTACGCTTCTCACAATGATTGTTGACACGATATTGTAACGACATAATCTGGAGAAACAATTGATTAATGAACAATAGGTCACCATTTTTTATCGTAAAAACGGGACTATTTCCTTGACATCGCAATGTTCAAAAGTTAGGACCAGTTCTCAAAAATCACTTAAAATAAGTGAAACAACCCTTTAATTTTTAAAGATTATTATCTAGTATTAATCGAGATTCGCATATTTTTGCACATGCTGTTCACTTTATTTTAGCTATACTTAATTATGCATAAATGAATAACGCGCGTTCTCCACGCCCCAACCGCTCCTCCGGCACAGCCACGACATGAACAGGCACACGCAATCCGTCTTTGACGAGTTAAAAATTGGCAAGCTCCCCACCCTGCCGCACCTGCTGGTGGAAATGCTGCGCATTTGTCAGGATGAGAACGCCAATTTTCAGAATATTGCCGGCATCATCAGCAAAGATCCGGGGGTCGTCAGTCGCGTTATCTCGTTGGCCAACTCATCCTTTTATTCTCGCGGCCAGAAAATTACGTCGCTTGAACGCGCCCTGCTCCTTTTGGGCATTGACACCCTGAAAACCATCATCATTACCGCGTCGGTGCAACAATTTTTCTCCAGCTTTCATTCTGCGCACAGTGCTTATTTAAAATCGCTGTGGCGTCATTCGCTCAGCTGCGCCATGATCGCGCGTTCGCTGGCAACACTGACCGGGTACGAACACCCGGAAGAAGCTTACCTGACCGGCCTGCTCCACAACATTGGCGAATTGGTGCTCGACACCAATTATCCGGAAGACTTTTTGTCCATTTGCGAAACCTGTGACGAGCAGACAGAACGCCAGGTGGAGCTGGAAAACGAAGTTTTCTTAACCAATCATTGTGAAATCGGCGCCTGGCTGGCGGAGAAGTGGCACCTCTCTGACTTTGCGGCTGACGCAATTCGCTATCACCACGCTGACCTGGATGACGTGCTCGATGCACAGCATCTAGTCAAAATCATCTATCTGGCTTCGGCGCTCAGCGATAATCAGAGCCTGTCAACGATGCCGACGCTGGAGGCGGCAGATGCACTGTTTGACCTCACCGCCTCCCTCACCTCGGAAATCGTGAACCAGATCAAGCTTGAGGTGGACCAAATTGCCCAATCCATCGGTGTGGAGCCGGAAGGGCAGGAATCCCTGGATTCCGATAATGAGAAGCGCATTATGCTCGCTGAGCGGGTTCGCAACCTCGGTCTACTGCAAAGCTCCCAAAATCTGATGGGGCAAGCCTGTGATGCCCCGGCATTGATCCGGTCGGTCCGCCAGTCAGCGGAACTCTTGTTTGGCTTCAAGAACGCATTGGTGTTCTGGCTGAACGACAACAACAACTCTCTGGAACAACTCCGTCACGAAGAAACGGAAAGCGATTCTTCGGAGCCGAGGCTCAGTATCACACTGCAGGCAGAGCGCAGTCTGGTCGCCAGTTCTGCGTTGAACAGACGAATTTTGTTTTCCAGCGATCAACAATTGTTCGACAAATCGCTGCCCGTTATCGACCGGCAGCTGATTCGAATTACCGGATCTGCCAGCATTGTGTGTGTTCCTATTGTGCTGGCAGATGAGCTCAAGGGCGTCTTGGTCATGGGGGCTTCCATACCGGCACACAACATATCAGGCTCGAACGATTTGATACGAATGTTTGCTGCGCAAACCGGACGCCAGATTGAGGCCTTCAAGCAACAATCCCGGGAATCTTCCCGCGCAGACACGAACCTTACCGAAACGTTCAACGCCAAAGCCAGTGAAATCATCCATGAGGCCAACAACCCCCTCAGCATCATCCGAAATTATCTCGAAGCACTGTCAGGAAAACTGGACCAGACGCACACTGCGCAAAACGACATTCAGGTCATTCGGGAAGAAATCGAGCGAACCGGCCAAATCCTGCTAAGGTTTAAAGATTGGCAGGAACAAGATGCACCATCGGACGCCCGGGTCGACTTAAACGCGGAGATTCGCGGATTAGTTCAGCTGTATGAAAGCTCCATGTTCAACACGCGCGACCTCAACTGCAAGCTTTTTCTGGACGATAAACTTAACCAGCAGCTGACCAACCGGAATGCACTCAGACAGGTGTTGACCAATCTGCTGAAAAACGCCACGGAAGCACTCTCCCCGGGCGGAAACATCAGTATTCGCACCTCCGGCTCAGTGAACATGAACGGCCGGGATTTCGTCGAAATAATCATCGCAGATGATGGACCGGGCATCCCCTCAGACATCATGCGCAATATTTTTAAGCCCGTCACTTCAACCAAAGGGAAAGGGCACTCTGGACTGGGATTGAGCATCACACGCAATCTTGTAGGGCAGATGCACGGCAGCATCAGTTGCCGAAGTAATACGCAAGGCACCGAATTTCAAATCCTGATTCCTGATCAAGGAGATCAGTGAATCCGGATTCAATAACAAGTAAATAAAAAGAGAGCAGAGACTCGTTAAGGAAAACAGCTGTGAACCCATTCAGATAAAGCACACGATAGTAATTACACAAGACCATGACTGCATCAACTCGACAAATTACGCCTGAGAAGGCCAATATTCTGATCGTTGACGATGAGATACGGATGATTAAAAGTCTGGAGCGCCTGCTGGACAGTCACCACTACACTGTGACTTCCGCACTCGGGGGCAACAGCGCCTGTAAAAAACTGGTGCAGCAGAAATTTGATCTCGTTTTACTTGACCTGAATATGCAGGACAAAGACGGCCACGCAGTCATGGAGTTCATGTCGATCAATGCGATCGACACGGCGACGATCGTAGTAAGCGGGGAATCTTCGTTTTCCGCCGTGAGCAAAGCCCTTCGCCGGGGAGCGTATGACTACCTCAAAAAGCCCTATGATCCGGAAGAATTGATCGCGACGATTCAAGGCGCACTCAAACAAAAGAAGCTCGAAGATGCGCATCGACAGATGCAGCAGCGCCTCAAACGATCGGAAGAACTTCATCGGTACATCGTCAACAGCTCACCCGACATTGTGTTCATGCTGGACCAACGCGGATGCTTTTCGTTTCTGAACAGCAAAGTGGAAGCGCTGCTGGGCTATAAAAAATCAGAACTCATTGGCGCGCATTACCTCTCCATCATCCACCCTCAGGATCAGGACAAGGCAGCCTATTACTTCCAGATCCCGGGACAGCATCCGGGAACACGCAACGCTCTCTCGGCTGAGAGCAAAAACACGATCTTCAACAACGACGAAATCAAGAGCTTCGAGCTGCATTTCAACCTGAAAGAAGAGCCCGCACAATCCCGCTGCTTCGAAATCACCATCTTTCCCATTGAAAGAAAGGTGAAAGCACTCCAGGGCGTGAAGGACAAACAAGAATATGCGCGTAAATACATCGGATTGTACGGCACAGCACGGGATGTGACGGAGAAAAAGGAAGCGGAAAATTTCATAAATTTCCAGGCTTATCACGATTTGCTGACCCGCCTGCCGAACCGCGCGCTGTTCAAGGACCGCCTGAGTCTGGCTACGGCACAATGCCGGCGGAACGGCACAAAGCTGGCGACCATGTTTCTGGACCTGGATCGTTTCAAAGTCGTGAACGATACACTGGGGCACGCGATGGGCGATCGTCTGCTGCAATCTGTCGCGGCCAGGTTGTCCGGTTGCATTCGGGAAGGCGATACGCTTGCCCGGTTCGGCGGCGATGAGTTCACCTTGTTGCTACCGGAAATAAACAGCCGGGAAGACGCCCGCAACATTGCAAGAAAAATCATTCAGGAACTTAGAGAGCCATTTACGCTGGGTGAACATGAGGTTTTCGTGGGGGTCAGCATCGGGATCGCGATGTATCCCGACACGGGAAAAACCGTGGATGAGTTGATCCAGAACGCCGACGCTGCCATGTATCATGTCAAAGGACGAGGCAAAGATGGCTATCAGTTTTTTGTCAACAGCATGAACAACCGCTGTTCCGACCGATTAACACTGGAGCGCGACCTGCGACTCGCACTGGATAACAATCAACTTCAGGTGTACTACCAGCCCCAGGTCAACGCGCAAACCGGCGCGGTGATCGGTGTTGAGGCGTTGGTGCGCTGGCACCACCCCGAAAGGGGGATCATTTTTCCCTCGGAGTTTCTGCCACTCGCCGAGGAAACCAAGCTGATCGTTGACATCAGCGAATGGGTACTGACCACCGCCTGCCAGGAAGTTAAAGCCTGGATCGACCAGGGGCATCATGGCTTGCGACTGGCCGTCAACCTGTCTCCAAAGCAATTTGAGCACCCCAGATTCGTCCATATTCTCATGGCCAAACTTCAGGCAATCGACTTTCCACCACAGAACCTGGAGCTGGAAATCACCGAAAACGTGATCATGAACGACCTCGAGCGGATGATTCAAAAGCTCAATATGCTGGCCAATTTTGGTGTATCCATTGCCATTGATGACTTCGGTACCGGCTACTCCTCCCTAAGTTACATTCACAAGCTGCCCATCCACACACTCAAGGTGGACCAGTCTTTTGTTCGTGACCTGCAAAACCAGGTCAATGAAGCCTGTATCGTCAATGCGATTGTCGCCATGGCAAAGGGACTGAAACTTAACATCGTGGCGGAAGGCGTGGAAACCGCCGACCAGTACGCCTATCTGAAGGCGTTGGGCTGTCATGAGATTCAGGGATTCTATTTCGGCCGGGCTCAACCAGCCGCCATCACGTTTGATTACCTCTCTCAGCGCACCCACAGCGCAACCGCGTAAGCCACTGTTATTTCAATAAAATCGAAAAACCACTAATTATATTGTCCAACAATATCCGATATGATTGTAGGACAATATAAAATTTGATTGATACTTTTTTTGCAATTTTTTGCAGTTTTGTAAGCGTTTGTGACTGGAAAATGAGGTCTGACGCACATCTTTTTTCCTTTCCTCCTATAAGATCATTCCTAAGCCAAAGAAAAAAGTTGGAAGAAAAAACCAACACATCAGCGGCAACGAAATGCCGACCTGATAGGAAAACATAACAACAACCAATAACAACAATATAAAAAACGTAACGGGAGTATCTGAAATGACTGATCAAGTTCTGGTCCTCGACGGACTCAGCAGGCTGGCGCAAAGTGGCTTCACTTTCAGCCAGCGCGTCGAATTCCTGAAGCAATATGGCCTTCACTCGCAGGCGTTTTCTACCCTGCAACCTGGCATGAAGTATTTCGACATGCCCGGCATCGGCTATGTTGCCTATATGAGCAAGTGGGGCAGATCATTTGTGTTGGGCGACCCGGTCGCGGACCCGGCCAATTTCGAACTCATTCTGACCGAGTTCCATAAAAAGCACCCGAACACATCATTCATTCAGGTCACCAAGCCTGTGGTGGACATTCTCCACAGACGCTTTAACTACTACGGCACACAATTCGGCTCTGAGTCCAAGATTGACCTCACAACGTGGGACCTGAAAGGCAAGAAGAAGCAGATTCTGCGTACCGCACTGAACCAGTCAGAGAAAGCTGGCATTACCGTGAAAGAGCGTTTCAGTGACGATCATACACGGGAAATTTCAGAAGCCTGGATTAAAACCCGAAAGTGCAAAAGCAATGAAATTCGCTTTCTCATTCGCCCCATGGTCATGAACTACAAAGAAAATGAGCGGCATTTTTACGCTTATCAGGACGGCAAGGCGGTCGGATTTATCTACTTCGATCCAATCTATGATAAAAACAAAATTGTCAGCTATGTTCCGAATATTTCTCGCGCCTGTGCGGAATTTAAACAGGGTATTTTTTACACGCTCATGTGTCACGCAATGGACGTATTCAAGGAAGAAGGCATTCCTTACATTGATTTGGGTTTGATTCCCCTGTCACTGTCTGAAGAGCTTGAACCGCAGGAATCACGCTCGTTGAAGAAAACCATGAAACTGGTGTATGAGAAAGGCAACTTCCTGTACAACTTTAAGGGATTGGAGTTCACGAAATCCCGATTCCGTGGCAGTATGGAAAAAACCTACGTCTGCCACAAGTCGACGCTACCACTGATCGACTTCCTCAGCATGTTCAAGCTGACCCGATTAATCTGATCAAGCCCTAAATTTATACTTCTGATACTACTTAAAATCCACAGGCCATCTGAAAAGATGGCCTTTTTTTACACCTTAAACTGGTGCACCAGTTTCGTCAGCTGGTTGACCAAAGAGTTCATGGACTCACTGGCCTGATTAGACGCTTCCGCATCCGAGGCAGTTTGTTGCGAGATGTCATTGATGTGGGTGACATTTCTGTTGATGTCTTCCGCCACAGACGCCTGTTCTTCCGACGCAGTGGCGATCTGCGTATTCATCTGAAACACCTGCTCTACCGAATGACACACCTCGTTCAGGTGACTGGTCACCTCACCCGCCAACTGCACACTTTGCTCGGCTTTGTTCGCACTGTTCTCAATGACGCTCACCGCTTCGCCAGACTTGCTCTGCAAGCCGTTAATCACATCTTGAATCTCACTGGTCGACTGCTGGGTTTTCTGAGCCAGGTTTCGCACTTCGTCGGCGACGACGGCAAATCCTCTGCCTTGCTCTCCGGCACGGGCCGCTTCGATTGCCGCGTTTAACGCCAGCAAATTGGTCTGCTCCGCAATTCCTTGAATCACGCTGAGAATACCCGCCACCGACTGGCTTTCTTCTGCCAGTCGCGCAATGACCTCTTTGGCCGAGCTAACTTCTTTAGCCAGATGGGTAATCGAGTTCCGGTTGCTGTCCACTGCCGACATACTCAATTTCACATTATCATTGGCCCGATTGGTGGTTTCCTCGGCATTCGCTGCATTTTGAGCGACTTGCTGGAAAGAAGTCGTCATTTCATACAGTGCCGTTGCAATCTGTTGACTCCCACTCTGCTGTTCACGGGCCGCATCCGATGTCTTTATGGAGAGTGACTTCAACGCTGACGCGGAGTGCTGCAACTGCTCTGCAATACTGATGGTTTCGGAGATGATCCCCCGAGTCTTGGCAACAAATTTATTAAAATTCTTACCCATGTAAGCGATTTCATCATTACCCTTCACCGGGAGCGTTTGTGTAAGATCCCCGTCACCGGATGAGATATCCCGCATGCGAATACCCACCTCAACGATTGGTCGAACCACAGATACCACGCAAAAAATGGTCGCGCCGATGGCCAACAGCACCCCAATAATGATGGAGGCTACTGTCGCGGTGTAAATACCCTGCTTCGTTTCCGAGGAATTGGCCGCTTCAAACGCAACGGTCTCAGTCACCTGATTAACAAATTTTTCTACCTGCGACAGAGTGTTGATACGCACTTGTTCATAGGCGTCCTGCGTGTTCTTGAACTTGTCATAGGAAGTCACCAACGCTTCAAACGTCGTTTGGTGCGTTTTGATGCTCTCCGTCAGATAATCTGCGTAGGTTTTACCGGCAAACTCCCCGCTTCGCATCTCGGAGTCCGTCAAATCCAGATCTGCCAATTCCGCAGACTCTTCATCCAACTCTTCCATGGCACCTTCCAGTTCATCCTTCATGCTGGCCGGATCATCCCCACCCAGGAGTCGCTGCATATAGTAAAATCTCGTCTGCAAAGCCAACTTGGTTCGGAAATACATCGTGATCAAATCGAATTTATCCGACTGGTCCACGTTCGGTAATCGATACACATTCTTGGAATAAAATTCCAATACTTTCATGAAACGGTTAAACGTTCCAAAATCTTCAAACGCCGCCGACCGTTTCGCCACATAGGCCGAGTGTTCGCTGATCAGTTGAGACTGGGAACTTTGATACTTCGAATAAAGCGCTTTCAAAGATTCAATTTGTTCGGGCGTGGCAATACCGGCAGCCGCCAGGCCATCAATCGCCTGAGCGGCGGTTTCTGATGTGGACTCCAGCGCTTTCCTCTGGTCATTACTGATACCGCTGACTCCTTTGGTCAGCACCCCCACGGTTGACGCCTGCTTCTGCACCGACGATATCAATGCCGAAGCACTTTCCCCGGATGTCCAGGCCTTATTGGCGAAGTAGTCCACCACACCGCCCAGCTTGACCGCGCCACCAAATCCCACGCCACCGGCGACAATGAGCATCAGTGTCACCAGAAACAAACCACCACCAATTTTCAACCCGACCGTCAATCGCATACATATACCTCTAAAAACGCCAAAAAGAATTCGCCGAAGCGAATTCTTTTTCCGGGATCACTGCTTTCTTACTTCCAGGATTTCAACAGCTCATCATAGGAAATGGTCTCTGGTTTCGGCTTTTCATTATCCAGCTTCGCCTTGGGTGAGCCAGGTTGCGCCAGCCAGTATTCCGCCCCTTTCAGATCTTTCTTACGCGCCAGTTGAGGCTCACAGGTTTTCTGAATGCCGGACTTTTGAATTTCTCGCAGCACTTTGTCCTGTTCTTTTGCCAGCGCATCCATGGCTTCCTGAGGCGTCTTCGCACCGGAGGAGGCATCACCAATGTTTTGCCACCAGAGCGGCGCTAACTTCGGATAGTCCGGCACGTTGTTACCCGTAGGCGTCCACTGTTTGCGTGCCGGGCTGCGGTAAAACTCCACCAACCCACCCAGTTTGGGAGCCATTTCCGTCATGGTGTCGGAGTTCAAATCAGAATCCCGAATAGGTGTTAAGCCAACCACGGTTTTTTTCAATGAAACTGTTTTCGAGACGACAAACTGCGCGTACAGCCAGGCCGCTTTTCGGCGATCGTCTGGCGTACTGGACAACAGAGTCCAACTGCCGGCATCCTGATAACCCAATTTCTGACCTTCTTCCCAATATGCCCCATGGGGTGACGGTGCCATACGCCACTTGGGAGAGCCATCCTCATTCACCACCGGCAAGCCGTCTTTTGTCATGGAAGACGTGAACGCGGTGTACCAGAACATTTGCTGCGCGATATTCCCCTGACTGGGAATCGCGCCTGCCTGACCAAAATCCATTTCCCGTGATCCCGGCGGAGCATACTTGTCCAGCCACTCAATGTACTTCGTTACACTGTACACAGCAGCAGGACCATTGGTTGCCCCGCCCCGCTCGACGGAAGAGCCGACCGGATGACAGTCTTCCACCCGAATACCCCACTCATCCACGGGCGACCCATTAGGCAGTCCCTTGTCTCCGGCACCCGCCATGGAAAGCCAGGCATCGGTGAAACGCCAGCCAAGAGACGGGTCTTTTTTACCGTAATCCATGTGGCCGTAAACCTTTACTCCATCAATTTCACCCACTTTGTTCGTGAAAAACTCAGCGATATCCTCATACGCAGACCAGTTCACCGGCACCCCCAGGTCGTAACCGTAGGCTTCCTTGAATTTCGCTTTGATATCCGCTCGTTCAAACCAGTCGTACCGGAACCAGTACAGGTTAGCAAATTGCTGGTCGGGCAACTGATAAAGTTTGCCATCCATCCCGGTGGTAAACTCCAGGCCGATAAAATCATTGAGATCCAGCGTGGGCAAGGTCACGTCCTTGCCCTCTCCTGCCATGTAGTCCGTCAAATTCACCACCTGGCCATAGCGAGCATGGGTGCCGATCAAGTCCGAATCGTTGATGTAGGCATCATAGAGGTTTTCACCGGTATACATCTGTTTTTCAAGCGTTCTGACCACATCACCTTCAGGAATCATTTCATGCGTGATCTTGATGCCGGTAATCTCGGAGAAGGCCTGAGCCAATGTCTTCGACTCATACTCATGGGTGGTAATGATTTCAGACAGGACCTTGATTTCCATGCCTTTGAAGGGTTCAGCCGCTTTGATAAACCACTCCATTTCAGCCATCTGGGCCGATTTATCCAGAGTAGAAGGCTGGAATTCATTCTCTACCCACTTTTTGGCTTCATCCATGCCTGCGGAAACGTTGACAGCCTGGCACAACATGAGACCACCCAGCAAAACGGATTTGCAAAGCAGGCGTTTTTTGAACAATTGAGAGGGCATTGATTGAGTAAACATTGAAGAAACCTTTCTTATGGTTATGATTGTCGCTCCCTACCGGTTAGTACTCCCTGTCAAAGTCAGACAATTAGACTTTAGTCTTAAAGTAATAGTCACTTTTCGGACATATTGCCAGCAAACCGGTGATTAAAAATTTGCTGAAAAAGCCCGCTGCAGGCCATGGCAGGAAAAATTTCTTACGGGTCAAATAACTACCGAATTTAGGGCACGCCCTGGTTAAGGGGGGAGTATAAATGGGGGTATCGGCCCGGAGTGGGCCGATCAACAATCAAATGAAGCGCGTGAGAATGTCTTCACCATTGAACTCGGCACCGAGCACCGAAATGAAGGTGTAGACACCCACCAGTTTGCGATTAAGAAACACAAACTCTTTGGGGGGAATTTTAAAGTAGCGATTGATGGCTGACAGCGCTGCGCGCTTGGCTACCCGACCGGGTAAATCGCTTTGTTTCCAACGGTACTGCCCCTGGGCATTCAGCGCGCCTTCCGGCACAGTCATCCGCGTTGTCGCCAGCGGTTCAAGGACCGCCATACACACTTGCCCAAACTCGGTGAGCACTTTTTCCGGCCATTCAGATCGCATAAAGTGCAACTCAATACCGCCATTAATCACCGCTTGAAGATCCTGATCATAGGACGCTTTGATCATGCGGCACACAGGGCCCAGCACCGAGTCGGGGTACTTCTGCACTGCTCCGAAGTCCAGCAGGACAATCCTGTCCTGTTCTTCAGGCGACTCAGCAATCCGGATGCGATAATTGCCGAAATTCGGGTCCGTCTGTAACTCTTTCCAATCGAACAACTCTTTGAGAAACAGCTCAAGCGAACCTCGCGCCAACTGATTTCTGCGCTCAAGTGAAAGCTCTTGCACCGCTTCACTCGTGACGGACAGTCCGGGCTCATAACTGGTGGCCATCACATGCGAGGTGGAGTACTCAGGAAAAATGCGAGGCACAATGAAACGATCGTCTCCTTTCAGCATTTCCCGAAATCGTGCGGTGGTCTCTGCTTCCAGACGATAATCCACTTCCCGGTGCATCATCTGACGCACTTCTTCCAGCCACTCGTCAAAATCTGGCCCGAAGGAAACCACTTTGGCCAGCTTGAGGAGTGTGGCCACCGAATCCAGATCCGTATCCACCGCATCCGCCACGCCCGGGTATTGAATCTTGAGACAGATTTGCTCCCCATCGGACTTTCTGCGTGCTCGATGCACCTGACCCAGCGAGGCCGCGCCAATCGGCTCATGTTCGATGTCCAGTTCATCCAGGCACGATTGACCCAGTTCGCGAACCAGTACTTCATGAATCGCCTCCCAATCGAGAGAAACCGTGCGATCTTCCAATGTGTGGAGCGCTTCTGTCACCTCAACGGGCAAAAAGTGTTCGCCATAGAGCGCCATCACCTGGCCGATTTTCACCACACTGCCTTTGAGTTTACCCAGCTCTTCCACCAGGAACATCGCCTGACGGGAGAGCATTTCCTTACGCCGCTGCTGGCGGGCTTCCTTGCCTGAAAAGATCCCCAATGCTGTGTGCGTTGCCATGCGAGTGCCAGCAAAGAGTCCGGCTTTGGTTAAGCTCAGCCGCCGTTCAAAGCTCCCGGTTTTGATTCGGGATACTGATCCCCGCCCATTTTTCGTTGAATCCTTCAAGAAATTTCCTGTCCTTTTGCCTGTAAATCTGCGTGATATGACGATCTGACCAGCGGTGCACTGGCCACATGCTTAAATCCCATTTCCCGTCCCAGCGCATCCAGGCGCTGAAACTCCTTCGGCGTGACAAACCGTGCAACCGGCAGATGATCCTTACTCGGAGCCAGGTACTGCCCCAGTGTGAGCATGTCCACGTTGTGGTCCCGCAAATCCTGCATCACGGCTTCCACCTCATGAATTTCCTCACCGAGCCCGACCATGATTCCGGACTTCGTTGTCACTTCGGGGTTTCTTGCTTTGTACTCTTTCAGCAACGTCAGCGACCACTGGTAATCGGCACCGGGACGCGCTTTGGCATACAGCCGGGGAACCGTTTCCAGATTATGATTAAACACATCCGGTGGCGTTTCAGTCAGGATGTCGAGCGCAATCTCCATGCGCCCTCTGAAATCCGGCACCAATGTTTCGATTTGAATGGTCGGACTTCCTGCCCTTGTGGACTGAATGCAATCCGCAAAGTGTTGCGCCCCACCGTCTCTCAGATCATCCCGATCTACCGACGTGATCACCACATACTTCAATCCCATATCGGCAATCGCATCCGCCAGATTTTTCGGTTCATTCGGATCCAGCAGATTAGGACGACCATGGGCGACATCACAAAAGGGACAACGCCGCGTACAGATATCTCCCATGATCATAAAGGTGGCTGTACCGCCACCAAAGCACTCACCCAGGTTGGGGCAGGACGCCTCTTCGCACACGGTGTGCAGCTTGTGTTTACGCAGTTTGGTTTTTATTTCATTGATCCGGGGGGTGGCTGGCATTCGAACCCGAATCCAGTCGGGTTTGCGGACGGGTTGATCCGATGCAATGATTTTTACCGGATTGCGCGACACCTTTTCCGCGCCCCGAAGCTTTTCACCCTGCACCGCCTTTTTTCTTGCCGGCGCAGTCGGGGATGGCTCAGCAGAGCCAGACGTCAAATTGGATTCAGACACGGTGGGATAGTTCTCTTAATTCAGTTGACATTGACTAAACTCGTTGCGAACAGCACTGAGCTGCATCACGTGAGCTGTTTCTCAGTTTTCGTTTTGTTCAGGCCGCTTGTATCTCAAGTTCCCTGTTGCTCAGATTTGTGAACACTTGTGCGAGGATTATACCCCATCACGCCACAAAATTGCTGTACCAATACCTCGGTAACCCGCTCGAGAGAAGCCTCCGGATTCAAACTCATCATATTGACCATTTCCATACCCTGATACCCGCACGGGTTAATTCGGAGGAAAGGCTCAAGATCCGCATTCACGTTTAACGCCAGTCCGTGGAACGACTTACCCCGGCTCACACGCAACCCGAGCGACGCGATTTTTCGCTCCCCCACATACACGCCCGGTGCATCCGGTCGCGCCCTGGCTGTGATATCAAACTCGGCAAGTGTGGCGATCAACGTGTTTTCGAGGCCGCTCACCAGCTCGCGCGCGCCCATTTTGCGTCGCGCCAGATCAATCATTACGTAGCCAACCAACTGGCCCGGACCATGGTAAGTCACCTGCCCCCCCCGATCCACCTGCACCACAGGGATATCTCCCGTAGCCAACAGGTGCTCCGCCTTGCCCGCCTGCCCTTGTGTAAAAACGGGCTGGTGTTCAAGCAGCCATAACTGATCCGGCGAATCTGGAGTTCTATCCCGGGTATACCCCTTCATGGCCTCCCACACGGGTGCGTAGGGTTGCATTCCCAGGTACGAAATCACCAATGGGTCTTCTGCCGGTGTCTTTACAGCGACTTCACTGGACAACATACCGTTTATAACACCATTTGCACGCGCCCACTGCGCTTCAAGTCTTCGAAAATTGCACGTAGCTGATCTTCCCCGGTGGCTACAATCCACAGCCGGATGGAGAGATACTTGCCATTCTTGCTGGCATTGACCTCTATTCGATCAAGTGGCAGATCCGGCGCATGCACGCTCACGGTCCGTACCACAAAATCTTTAAAATCCGGGGCACCCTCACCAATCACTTTGATTGGATAATCGCAGGGAAACTCAATTTTGGGGGGCTGTTGATCTGTCATTGAGAATACCATCACTCCATCTTACTGGCACGGGTCTGCGCCCCATCCTTTCGTAGGATGGAGCATCACTATGAGAACAATTGTACAAAAAACAGGACTATCATGTCCCAGATTCGTTTAAAGAATCCAGCTTCACCGGCGGGCTCCAACGCGACCAGGGGTTGCTCGATCAGCGTGCCACCCTCCAGCGTGATTTTTACCGAACCCAGAATATCGCCCATATTAACGGGAGCCTGAACCACCGGATTCACCTCAATTGTCGTCACCACCTTATCTCGCTGCCCTTTGTTGATGGTATAAAACACATCACTGGCCACGCCCAGCTTCAACTGCTCGATTGTCCCACCCCACACTTTGCTCTGAGTGATTTCCTGACCGGATTTGAACGGAGAAACACTCTCAAAATAACGGAATCCATAGTTCAGCAATTTCTGTGTTTCCCGGGCCCGGGCTTCTTCACTTCGAGTCCCCATCACGACACTAATCAATCGCATATCGTCTCGCACTGCCGAGGCCACCAGGCAGTACCCCGCTGCATCGGTATGTCCGGTCTTTAAACCGTCCACTGATTTGTCACGCCAAAGCAGCCGATTCCGGTTGGGCTGCTTGATCTTGTTGTAGGTAAAATACTTTTCCTGATAGATGGCATAGTGCTCTGGAAACTCATAGATAATGGCTCTGGCGAGCAAAGCAAGGTCACGCGCCGAAGAGTAATGGCCTTCGTCCGGCAACCCGGTCGCATTCATGAACTGGGAGTTATCCATGCCAAGAATCTGGGCATGCTGATTCATGATATCCGCAAACGCACGTTCGCTGCCTGCCAGATGCTCGGCAGCCGCAATACTCGCATCGTTGCCACTCTGGATAATGATGCCACGCAGCAGATCCATCAGAGACACTTGCGTCCCCTCTTTGATAAACATCTTGGAACCACCGGTTTTCCAGGCTTTCACACTAACCAGTGCCTGATCCGTCAGCGCGATGTTTCCGCGATTGGCTTCATACTCCATGATATAAGCCGTCATCATTTTCGTCAGGCTCGCCGGAGGCAAACGCTCATCAGGATTTTGCTCGATCAACACTTTGCCGCTGGCAGCGTCGATCAATATGTAGGAACTGGCGTTCACCTGAGGAGGCGCGGGAATCAACACCGGATTAGCAGGATCGGGGGACGGGATGGCCGGATTTGCTGAGATCATCCCTGACAACATGAAAAGCGTGGTGGCAAATACAAATATCAGTCTTTGCATGAGAAAATCCATAGAAAGTCCATAATAGTTTGCTGGTAGAGTATTATCGTGAATGGCTGACGGAGAGGTATCGGGGAATCTTACCTGAAACCGGAAAGAACTTCATCTCACCCGGATTCGTTCAACAGTAATGGCTCAGGAAACTTTGCTTCCATCAGCCGATAACGCATGGATTCTGCAGCGCGTTTGTCGTCAAACGGCCCGAGACGCACCCGGTAGACGGCGCGACCGTCGTTCGAACGTTCCTGGATGCTCGCCTCGACGGAAATCGTCGACGCGACTCGTTGCTGAAATTGTCGCGCCGTTTCAATCGATGAGAATGCGCCCAGCTGGAGATAGAACGTGCCCGGCACCATACCACCTGCAGCCCCGACGGTTTCTCCGGCGGCAGGCATGGGCAAGGCTTCCACCGATACCCGGACCGTGCCCCGCTCAGCGTAGCCCAGTTTTTGGGCGGCAGCATAGGAGAGATCAATAATCCTCGCATCATGAAACGGTCCCCGATCATTCACACGCACGACTACTTCTCTGCCGTTATCCAGATTTGTCACACGAACATACGAGGGTATGGGCAGCGTTTTGTGTGCAGCGGTCATACCGTACATGTTATACACTTCACCGTTTGACGTGTGATAGCCATGAAACTTCCGGCCGTACCAGGACGCCAGCCCCGACTCACGGTAGCCTGTGGAATCCGCGAGTACATCGTATGTGCGACCGTTGACCGTATAGGGAGATTTATTGCCGGCGATGGTTCGAACTTCGTAAACAGGAACAGCATCAGGCACGGAGGACGCATCAAATTCACCACTCGGCCCCGCATCCTTATCCATCTGGTAGCGCGAAGTCTGACAGGCTGCCAGCAACACCAGAATGGCACACCCGAACAGCGTGCGCACCGACCGAACAGGGAGTACACTCATTTCAGCGAGTTCGCCAGCTGGAAAACAGCCATGGCGTACATGTCGCTGTGATTGTACCGGGTGATCACATAAAAATTATCCAGCCCAACCCAATACTCTTCTCCCTTATCTCCCAAAAACTTAATCAAACGAGCGGATTGTTTGTGCTCCAGGGTGTCTTCGAATGTCACACCAGCCTTCTTTAACTCAGCCACATTGTTCTGGGGTTTCTGCTTTGTCGTTATCAATGCTTCATAGGCCTCGCCTTTAACTTTTGCAGGTACCACCACAGTTTCACCCTGCTTCCACCCATGCGCCTTAAAATAGTTCGCCACGCTGCCAATGGCATCCACTGGGTTGTTAACGATATCAGCGATCCCGTCACCGGAAAAGTCAACGGCGTAATGACGATAGCTGCTGGGGATGAACTGCCCGTAGCCCATCGCACCGGCGTAGGAACCTTTGACCTCCGAAGGATCGAAACCCTGCTCACGGGACAGCAGGAAGAAATGCTCTAATTCCGACGTAAAAAACTTGCTCCTCGGGGGATAGTCAAACGCCAGCGTGGCCAGCGCATCCAGCACGCGATAACTCCCCTTGTTTTTGCCATATCGGGTTTCTACACCAATGATCGCTGCAATAATTTCCTTAGGCACACCGGTTTCCTTTTCCGCCTTGGCGAAGGTGGCGGCGTGTTCCTTCAAAAAGGCTTTGCCCAACTGTATCCGGTTATCTGTGATGAAAATTTTACGATAGTCCTTCCATTCCAACACTTTCTCGGCGGGCCGGCTCATGGCCTTTAAAATGCTGTCTTTTTTTTCTGCCTGATTCAGGTATCCCGCCAGCCAGGATTCATCAAATGCGTGTTTGTTCACCAGTTCTGAGACAAATTTCTGCGCCGACGGCGCATCCATATAACCGGCATTCGCCAAGGAGCCCAAAGCCGGCATGCCTGCCAGCAGCAATCCTGCCGTGAAAACGGGGGTGACGATTTTTGTGAGTATTCGAGATAGATCAAACATTATGATTGCCTCTTGTCGAGATCCGTTCATTGTTGTAGTTAGAATGCGTTGTAATTAGAAAGTCTGACTCAGGTCGCGATCATCCTGCGATGGGTACTGATAGACATCAACACGCCAAAGGCCGCCATCAGCGTGATGATCGACGTACCACCATAACTTACCAGAGGGAGTGGCACCCCGACAACCGGCAAAAGCCCACTCACCATACCGATATTGACAAAAACATAGACGAAAAACGTCAAAGTCAGGCTCCCCGCAAGCGTGCGCCCGAACGAATCCTGTGCAGAATAAGCGATCATCAGCCCCCGGGCGACGATCAGTACATACAGCACAAGCAACAGGCAAACCCCAATCAAGCCAAACTCTTCTGCCTGCACAGCGATGATAAAGTCGGTATGGCTTTCCGGCAGGAAATCGAGCTGGGATTGCGTTCCCTGGAGCCAGCCTTTCCCGTATAGCCCGCCCGAACCAATGGCAGTTTTTGACTGGATAATGTTCCAACCGGAACCCAACGGGTCACTCTCCGGGTTTAGAAAAGTCATGACGCGCTGCTTCTGATAATCGCGCATCACGAAGTACCAGAGCACCGGCAGCGCGGCAGCGGCAATCCCGATAAACCCGAGGATGTACTTCCAACTGATCCCCGCAAAAAACAGAACAAAGATCCCGGAGGCCAATATAAGTATGGAGGTCCCGAGATCCGGTTGTTTAACGATTAGCACAACCGGCAGCATGATGACCACCAGCGTAACAATAATATGTTTCAGCGCCGGAGGCAGATATCTGCCAGCCAGGTACCAGGCCACCATGAGCGGCAAGGCCAGCTTCATAAACTCCGATGGCTGGAAGCGCGGTAAGCCGGGTAATTTGAGCCAGCGTTGTGCACCTTTTGCGCCCACGCCCATAAACAGCACCGCCAATAACGCCACCACCCCGACCAGATAAAGCCAGGGTGCCCAGCGTCGATAAACCGAGGGTTCCAGCTGAGCAAAGACAATCATCACCACAAAAGCCAATAAAATGCGGATGGCCTGCTTTTGCACATAATCGACGCTCTCGCCACTACCACTGTAAAGGATAAAGAGCCCAACACCGGAGAGCATAAGCAACAAGAACAACAGCACAGGATCCAAGTGCATTTTCTGCCACACGCTGGCCTTCTTTCCAAAGTGCTGCGCACCGCCCGGTAATTGCCTGAAAAAGTCCTGCTCTGCCACTGCTCGTACCCTGTGTTAATTCCAGTGCCCGGTATTAATTCCAGCGCCCTGCGTTAATTCACTACGCTAAGTCTATTCACTGCGTTTAGTTGCAAGGGCGCTGAAGAGACATCGCCTTTCTCGCTCAGCAGCTCCGGATGCAAATCCAACAGCCAGGCATCAAACAGCTGCCGAGCTACAGGAGCCGCCGCCGTGCTCCCGCCACCGCCATTTTCGACGATGACCGCCACCGCAATTTGCGGATTGCGCGAAGGTGCGAATCCGACGAACAAGCCATGATCACGATGGCGTTCATCGAGCGCTTCCGCATCGTAGCGCTCCCCTTGCTTAATGCCGACCACCTGCGCTGTGCCGGTTTTTCCGGCGATGCGATACGGCGCGTCCTTACCACTGCTGCGCGCCGTGCCCTGCTGCCCATGCATGACTTCTTCCATCGCTGAAATCACAAAATTCCAGTCATCTTCATTTTTAATTTTGACATCACTAGGAGGCGGTTCAATATCCAGTTCAAGAGACTGCTCTTGCGAGTCGATGATCTGCTTCACCAGCCGGGGACGCACCCATTTCCCGCGATTGGCCAATACCGCCGTTGACGTTGCCAACTGCATAGGCGTCGTCAGCATAAATCCCTGCCCAATCCCCATATTCAGTGAGTCTCCGGGGAACCAGGGGAGGCGCTTTTTCTCCCGCTTCCACTCCCGCGAGGGCAAAATCCCGGATCGGGCTTCAAGAATATCCGCGACATTCTTGGTTCCCAAGCCGAACTGACCAAGATATTCATGCATTTTGTCCACCCCCATTTTGAATGCCAGGTCATAAAAATACACATCACAGGACTCTGCGATTGCCCTGGTGGCGTCAACTTCGCCATGCCCCCAGCGTTTCCAGTCCCGGTACAACCGTTTATTGCCCCGCACCCGGTAAAATCCGGGATCCCACACGGTAGAGGATCGGGTGACGGTCCCCGTATCCAACCCGGCCAACACGACAATCGGCTTGATGGTCGAACCCGGTGGGTAACTGCCACGTATGGCCCGGTTGTAAAGCGGAATGTCCGGAGAGTCGCGCAGCGCGGCATAGCTTTTGTAATCAATGCCTGTCACAAACAAGTTCGGATTGAACGAGGGTGTACTCACCAGAGCCAGCACCCCACCGGTCGAGGGTTCAATGGCAACCACCGCCCCCCGCTTGCCCGCCAGCGCCCGCTCACCGACTTGCTGCAGCCGATGATCCACATGGAGAACAATGTTACCTCCAGGCTCGGGGTCCACGCGCTCAAGCACCCGGAGCACACGCCCACGGGCATTGGTTTCTACCGTCTGATAGCCCACCTGCCCATGCAGCAGGTCTTCATAGTACCTTTCGACGCCCAGTTTGCCGATGTAGTTGGTACCACTGTAATTGGCCGCATTTACCTTCTTCAGCTCTTCTTCGTTGATACGCGCAACGTAGCCCAAAATGTGCGCCATGCTATCTGCCAGCGGATAATGGCGGACCAGCTCAGCTTCCACTTCGACCCCAGGGAAGCGGTGCCGATCCACAGACAGGCGAGCGATTTCTTCTTCGGTGAGTTTTACCTTCACGGCCACCGACTCATAGGGTTTTCGACGATTTTTCAGCCGCTGCTCGAAGCTTTCGATTTCTTCGTCCGTTAACTCGATGATTTCGCCGAGTTGAGCCAAAAGCTCATCAAGATTCTGATTAATACGCTCCTTGACGACCGTGACACTGAAAACAGGTCGATTGTCTGCGAGCAATGTGCCTTCCGTGTCATAAATCAGTCCCCGCGTCGGCGCGATAGACTTCAGCTGCATACGGTTTTTATCGGACAGGGTTTGATACACGGAATGCTGAACGATCTGCAAGTGGTAAAGCCTGGCGATCAATGCGAAAGCCAACAGCAGCACAAAAATGGCAGCCACAACCGCTCGACTGGTGAAAAGTTCTTTTTCTTTTTGGGGATCTTTCAGGGTGCGGGCTTTAACCAAAATGACGTGCCCTTTTATCCGGCCCGATGGTAGGGGTGATTGGCATTAATGCTCCAGGCGCGATACAACTGCTCAGCAAGCAGCACACGTACCAGCGGATGAGGCAATGTCAGGGCAGACAGCGACCATTTCGCATCGGCGCGTGCACGGCACTCCGGGGCGTTGCCATCCGGGCCACCCACGAGCAAACATACGTCTCTCCCCGCCATCTGCCAATCCGCCAGCCAGCTTGCCAGCTTTTCGGTAGAGGCCGCTTTGCCGTCCACCTCCAGAGCGATGACCCAATCATTTTTCTTGATGTGTTCCAGCATGGCCTGCCCTTCTGCACGAATAGCTCGCTCAAGATCCGCATTTTTTCCACGCTTTCCCAAAGGAATTTCTACAAGTTCCAAAACCAGTTCCGGCGGCATCCGTTTTCGATATTCTTCGAATCCTTCAGTTACCCATTTGGGCATTTTTGATCCCACAGCCAGGATTTTCAACTTCATGCGCTTTTACATCAGAACAGCCTTTGAAGGACCCATTCTAGCACCAGACGGGAACGTGGAAATGGTTGATTCGTAAGAATTAAGAAATGGTAATAGATGATGTGTGCAAAGCTACAGGCCATGGGCATCCACAGCCTGAAAGCAATTTACCGATAAAGACAGGCGGGCGTTATTTGGCTGCCGCCCGATGCATACTGCCGCGCTCAGCATCCGGCGCTTCGCGCCAGAATCGCTCCAGATCATAAAATTCCCTGGCGGATGGCAACATGACATGAACAATGACCTCGCCCAAATCCACCAATATCCAATCACTGCCTGCGCCGCCTTCAGAGCCCAAGGGACGAACACCCTGCTTTTTGACTTCAGTGATGACATTTTCTGCGAGGGAGGCAACATGCCGGCTGGAGGTGCCACTTGCGATGACCATGTAGTCTGTGACGCTGGTTCGATCCTTCACATCGATAACACTGATATCGTTACCTTTCAGATCTTCCAAAGCTTGAACGATAAGCTGTTTTAGTTCTTCGGTTTGCATAATAACGCGATCTCTCCCTGAAGCGATTTTACGGAACCCTAATCACCGCAGGCAGAACCTAATTCCTCCTCAATTGATGGACACAATCGCCGCGGCAACCACTGCTACTTGCTGCCGTTTCAGACGATACATTACTAAAATCATTCGACTTGCCCTGATTGTACAACGATTCTCACAACCAGATCAAAAAACACTCAACCTACACATATAGTCCATGTGCATGGATATAGCCAAGAACCGCATCCGGAAGCAGAAATCGTACTGATTTCCCGCACGCCAGCAACCGCCGAATCTGACTGCTGGATATCGAAACCTGTGAGGTTTCCACAAGGAACAGGTGCCCACTTGGCTCACAATCCGCCGCTTGCAGCTGTGATGAGTCGGTCACCTTGGTGCACCTAACGCCTAGGCTGCTCAAATCGTCAAACACCGGGTGATGTAGAGACAACTCCCACCCGGGCCGATGAAAAACCACCAGATTAGTCAATGCCGGAATCGTTTCCCACGCCTTCCACTGCCTGAACGATAGCAGGGAATCAGCGCCCATCATTAATCCCAACCGACGCGACGTTCCCAGTTCTGCGCGCATGTCCTGCAGTGTATCAATCATGAATGAGTCCCCTTGTCTCAGGATCTCGCGCTGATCCACCACGAGTTCGACAGATGCCTCATTCAAAGCGCCAGACACCGCTGCCTCAAGCATCGCCACACGCTGTTGAGCCCTGGCACCCGGTAACTTGCCGTGCACCGGGTCATGACAGGGCATCAAGTGAACACTGGCTGCTCCGCACACCTCCGCCACTTCGATCGCGCTTCGGAGGTGACCGTTGTGCACCGGGTCAAAGGTTCCCCCCAGGAACAGATGCCACTCTTCCTCAGGTGCGGATATGGCCATCACCAAATACGATATACTTTTGAGACGTTAGCCCCAGCAATCCTACCGGGCCACGTGCGTGGATCTTGTCGGTGGATATGCCAATTTCCGCCCCAAGTCCATACTCGAAACCATCCGCAAACCGTGTTGACGCATTCACCATCACAGAGCTGGAATCTACTTCCGTCAGGAATCGGCGCGCCAATGTATAATTTTCGGTGACAATGCTGTCGGTGTGATGTGAACCGTACTTGTTGATATGAGCAATGGCCTGATCCATATCATCCACAATTTTTACGGCAAGAATCGGCCCCAGGTACTCGGCAGTCCAATCTTCTTCCACGGCCGCCACCACGGACGCATCGATTGCTCGCGTGCGCTCGCATCCGCGCAGCTCAACCCCTTCTTCTCGATATTTCGCAAACAATACCGGTATCACGCGCGCCGCTACCGCACTATGCACCAGCAGGGTTTCCATAGTATTGCACGTACCGTAACGCTGGGTTTTTGCATTGAAAGCTACACGAATTGCCTTCTCATCCTCTGCATGTGCATCAATGTACACATGACAGATACCATCCAGGTGTTTGATCACCGGCACCCGCGCATCATTGCTGATTCGCTCGATCAAGCCTTTACCACCCCGAGGTACGATCACATCCACAAACTCCGGCATGGTGATCAACTGCCCCACAGCTTCACGATCCGTGGTCTCCACCACTTGCACAGCGTCTGCAGGCAAACCTGCTTCGGCCAACCCCACGCGAATACATTCGGCAATCGCCTGATTCGAGTGGATGGCTTCTGAGCCCCCTCGAAGAATCGTGGCATTTCCGGATTTCAGACACAAGCTCGCCGCTTCCACGGTGACATTCGGACGAGACTCGTAAATAATGCCGATCACGCCCAAAGGTACACGCATTTTCCCGACCTGGATGCCGGTAGGACGGTAGGCCATATCGGTAATTTCACCCACCGGGTCCGGCAGTGTGGCCACCTGGTTCAAACCCTCTATCATCGTATCAATGCGTGCATCGGTCAGCTCCAGACGATCCAGCATCGCCGGCTCCAGGCCATTTTCCCGACCACGAGCCAAATCCTCCGCATTTGCCGCTTTCAACGCGGGTCGCGCAGACTCGATGGCGGCAGCAATCGCCACCAATGCCTTGTTCTTGTCGCCGGTAGACGCTTTGACGATCTGACTGGCCGCCGCTCGCGCCTGCGCTCCCAGCCGTTTCATGTAATCAGAAACCGTTTCTGACACCACCATTTCTGACACCAACGCTCTTGTTTGTTCCACACTAATACCCGTACTTTGTTACTTGTCCTTTCAATTTCCAGAAATCTGCACCTTACAGCGCATGACATGGGCGAGCCGGAAATTATATCCTGTGTCGGGCGTAATCAAAAGAATCAGTGGGCGAAGATTTGCTAAATTACTGGCCAAACCCGGGTTTCTTCGGCTACATTTAGCAAAATCCACCAAAACGCCACAGAACGACACTGACCCATGTCTCAATCGGAAATTGACCAAGGACTGAGAGCCAATATCTATTGGGGCGCATCGCTATCTACCGGCCTTCTGGGCTTGACGGCCCTGCTGACACGGCATTTTGACGCGGCCATTATTGCCCTGTCGTTCTCTGTGTTTATGGTCGTGATTGTGAAGCTGCAAACGAACAATGCCTCGTCCAGATATCTGGAGGCGGCCTCGTTTCTGCTGATCACTTTTCTTGCCATAGTCACCTTGTCCAGCGCATTCCTGCCGGGTGCACTGGCGGAATACTGGAGTTACATCTTTCCGGTCATCCTGTTTTTTATTCTGCCGGTGAAATATGCATTGGTGACGGTCGGCATTTACACCGCCATTTTTTTGATCGTAACGACCAACTTCTACGCCGGCCCTTCCAAGCCTCAATTGCTCATCAGCTACTTTTTCTGCCTGTTGCTGGCCTGCGCCTTTGCTTATCTGCGTGAAGAACGCGACAAGCAGCTCAAACCCCTGCGCAAGACGGACAACCTCACGCTCGCTTCAACCCTGGAGCACCTGGAAACAGACCTGAACCGGGAAATTCAACGCAGTGAAAGGGAAGGCTCCTCCCTCTGTCTGATCGCGCTCTCGGTAGATGACAGCACCCTGCAGCACGGAACATCAGCGCGAATCCCCATTGAAAAGGCCCACTTACTTCGAGTGCTTGGGCGAATTCTGCACGAAAACCTGCGCCCCTTTGACAGCTACTACCGATACCATGACGACCAATTCCTGATTATTCTGCCCCACACCGGGACGCCGGAAGCGATTCGTAAGGGAGAGAGTTTGCGCATGCGTTGTAAGAAACACTTGAATCCGCATGGGGAAAACATCACCGTTTCGGTGGGCGTGACGGGACTGAATGTGGGAGATGATGCCACCAGCCTGAGAAAAAATGCACTGGCCGCACTTGCCCATGCGAACAAGAAAGGGGGCAACCGAACACAATCCTTCCTGTCTGATGCAGAACCAGGCGAACCAGCACTGCATGGATTCACGCCGGAGGGCCACCTGCCATGACAGAAGCCCAAATCCGTGCTCGCACACGTTCAGCCCTGTACGCTGGCGCAACAGTGCTCATGTTTGCCTCGGCCTTGCTGAATTATCGTTATGGATTGTTTGACCTTTTTTACACGGCCACACTCTTCATTCCGCTAATGGCCTTTGGTGCCATTTTTTCCCTGATTCAACTGAAGTACCAGCTGAAAGAAACCGGTCACGAAATCATTCTGACGGTCGCTGTTGTGCTCGTAGCACTTCGACTGAACCAAGGGATCGTGGAAAGCCAGCATTGGCTGTACCCCCTGGGCTTGATGAGCTTTCTGGTGCTTTCCATCAAATCTGCCAGCTTATTCAATGTCATCACACTCGTTTTCGTCTCGATACTGATCTTTATCGTTGAGGATAGCTACTCGGGCATGCGCTTTTTTGCCAGTTACTTCCTTTTGACCAGTGTCGCGGGCATGTTTGCTTACCTGCACCATCATAAAACCCAGTCCCTCGTGGAACTCACCATCACTGATGCGATGACCGGTCTGTACAACATGAAGTACCTCGATGACATGTTGACCAAGGAAGTCAGTCGCGTGAAAACAACCGGCTACCCGCTCTCGCTGATCGCCCTCAGAATCGACTATCTCGAAGACACGCGCACACTGCACGGCCAACTGGCCTGCAATGAACTGCTGACGGAGCTGGCTGTCCTGCTGAAAACCATGATTCGTGCTGGAGACAGCCCCTATTACAGTGGCCAGGAATCGTTCTATCTGATGCTGCCGTTTACGCCTGCCGAAGGGGTGCTGGTCATCGCTGAACGTATTCGACGCGAAGTGGAACAAGCCTCTTGGCCCAACGTGGACAAGATGACCGTTTGCCTGGGTTCGGTCACGCATCAATCCGGCGAGGAGTCAGCATCAAGTCTGTTAAGAAAAGTGGACGACGCCTGTCAGGAAGCGCAAAGAAGGGGCCACAACCGGGTCAGTCATTGTAACGCGTGAACGAATATCTCTCTCTCTTTCAGCAGTGGCTGGAACTTAATCCCCAATGGCTGGGGCTCAGCATTCTGGTGATTGCCTTTGTCGAGTCCTTGGCCATCGCCGGCATTATCGTACCCGGCGTCGCCCTGCTGTTTCTGACGGCCACGCTGGCTGGCGGCGGCGCACTCTCCCTGCCTGAAACGCTCCTCTGTGCTTTCATTGGCGCTGTGGCCGGTGATGGACTCAGCTTCGCCATCGGCCGTATATTTCAAACGCGAATTCCTACACTCTGGCCTTTCAGCCACTACCCCAAAGTCATGGCAATGGGTCAGCAGTTTTTCCTGCGCCACGGGGGTAAAAGCATCATTTTTGGCCGTTTTATCGGGCCTGTGCGCCCGGTAGTCCCATTGATTGCCGGCATGATGAATATGCCCAGCGGGCGCTATCTGGCGTGCAACCTGCTGTCTGCGTTCGCCTGGGCCCCCTTTTACATTTTGCCTGGCTACCTGATTGGTGCCTCTCTGCAAACACAGGTCAGCCTGCCGCCACACTTCTGGTGGATGTTGATTCCGTCGCTCGTGATCGCTGGCGGAATTCTTTGGCTTTTTGTACATCTGCAAGCCCGCCTCCAGTATGAAAGTAATTTGTATCGAAAGCTGGAATCCAGGCTCAAGCGCTACAATCAGGCGCATCACTTCTGGCGCATCTTTTCCAATCAACGGCCACACCATGCAGGTGAGTTTCCGCTGAATTCCCTCTTTCTGTTTACGCTGTCGGCTGTATTGTTTCTGATATTAAGTCTGATCGTTACGACCACTCCTTGGCTCACCCCGCTGAACAACGCTACCGCGGAGTTTTTTCAAGCGCTGCGTCACCCCTGGATAGACCGTGTATTCATTGCCTTCACATTGGCTGGAGATCCTGAGATCTACTACGTTGGCTTCGTGATTGCCTGCCTGCTGTTGTGGTTTAAGGGGCATCCAGCGGCCGTCACGCATGTCGTTATCGGCGGTGTGCTCACCCTGGTGTTTACGCACGCACTAAAGGCTTTTTTTGCGATTCCGAGACCGGACATCGCGATCACACCGCCAACCTCATTTGCCTTCCCGAGCGGGCATGCCAGTGGCACCACCATTTTTTATGGTCTACTTGCTTCGTTTATCGCACAGGAGCTTTCGCGCCCCACCCGGCGCCTGGTGTATCTGGCGGCGGCCATCCCCATCCTGTTAATTACCCTAAGCAGAGTCTATCTTGGCGTGCACTGGTTGAGCGATGTGGTGGGCGGGATTTTATTCGGGCTGATGTTGTGCGGCGCGGTACGCATCAGTTTCAGCAGATATGACAGAAATCCCATCACACCCGGTTCGTTTGTGTGGGGGGCGTTAGCTCTGTTTATCTCAGTCAACGCACTCTACATCCACCAGCAACTGCCGGAGGCCACTGATCGCTACGCTGCCAGGTCCACCGCCGCGCAGGATTATTCCAACTCCCCGAGCAAACTTTGAATCTCATTCAGTCGCTGCCCCGGATCGGTCATTTCCAGCAGCACTTGTTTTTGATGCTTGCTGATCGGGAGCAGCTCCGTCAAACGCCAGCCTATGTGACGACTGTCCTCAAAATCGACCGACATCTCCAGGTTGCTCACCGCCGGATATTGCATCAGACGCTGAAGGAGGCCGACCAGATCCTGTGAGCCATCCGGCAAAGACTGAAAGGGCTCCGAGTTCAAAAACTCCACCCGGCCCGTATGGAGCCCTTGTGCATTGGTCATGTGCTCCATCACCCGCACCTTGCGATCCCCTTCACAGGTAATGCCCAACAAACCATTTGGCAACTTGTAAAAATCGACGATGTTCACATAGGTGCCAATAGAATAGAACGCCGCATGCTTATCGGTATCCTTACCTTTTTTGATGAGTAAAATAACAAACCCTTGCTGACTGCGCATACAATCAGACAACATATCGACATATCGAGGTTCAAAGAGCTGGAGCGGAATGCGTCCCTGAGGACAGACCACAGAGTTCAACGGAAACAATGGATAGATCATATTATTATTCTATTTTTATCGGTACTGTGGATGTTCTTGGTAACAAGAATGGCGCTGTTAGCCCTGAAACCGTCTCAGAAAGGCTTCTGGAATCAGGGCAGCCTTACGCTCGGTGTAGTCAAAAAACACAATGCCGGTTTTTGCTTTGGCAATCATTCGACCACTGCCCGCCTCAACCACCTGATAGACCATGGCTAGATTTTTTCTGCCAAAGTCGCCCACGGCGAGATCAACCCGAACGCTATCCCCGGCAAACGCCTCACCAAGATAGGAAATTTGCAGGTCGGCAACCACAATCCCCACTCCCTCAATGTCCAACTCCTGATAACCCAGACTTTGGAAAAAGCGGTTCCTGGCTTCATGCAACAACGAGATTAAACGATCATGCCCCAGGTGTTGTCCGTGATTGATGTCATAAATTCGCACATCCATCGCATGCGAAAAGTGAAACGCCTCAGGTAAGTCGATGACCACACGTGACATGTTTATTTCCTAGTTGGCGTTCCGGGCGCGAGCACCCAGGTCCGCACCAAGCAATTCAAGAATTTCATCAATCTTGCTGCGGGCCTCGACGAGAATCTTTAAGCTTTTTTGTGGGGTCAAGCCGCCTCGCGCCAGCTTGGCAAAGGCGGGAATGTCACTGAATTGAGGCAACGATTTCTGTTCCGGCTTTCCAATCAAATGATGGATCTGCGAAACAATGATCAAATCCGCATAGGTTGGCTCATCTACACCAGAATCAAATCCCCAGTTTTCTGATTCCTGCACAACCTGCAACAAATCGTCAGAGAATCCCCACTGCTTTAACATGAGTGCGCCCACTTCGTGCTTGAGATCCCTAATCGCATCGTGCAGATTCTTCTCGTCCGCCCACAAATCCACGTAACCTTCGGCATACGTGATGATCGGAATGGCTCCAATGTCATGAATCAATCCGGCAAGCAAGGCATGATCCTTGTTCAGCCCAGGGGTAATATCTGCCAGCACATAGGCAATTGCAGCTACCTCACGAGAATGTTGCCACAGTGTATCCATGGCACTTTCCAATTCTTTCCGCTTGCTTTTGAAGAGTTCGCGCATGGAGAAAATGGTCACCAGCTGGCGCGTTGTTCCCATACCCAAACGCACGACGGCGTCCTTGCAGGAACTGATTTCAGTAAAGCCTCGGTACAGCGGGCTGTTGCAGGCTTTGATCAGTTTAACGGTAATCGCGGGATCGGCGGCCACCAACTTGGCCACATCATCGGCGGACGTTGTATCTTTATCGATCAATGACTTAATTCGAAACGCAATATCTGGCAGGCTCGGCAGTTTAAACTGGTTTTTCTTCAGGTCGGTCTGGATATCCATCAGGATCTGATAGCCCGTATCACTCCCTTCGCGATGATCGTCCGTCTCCTGAAACTGTTGAACCGGCGCATCTTTGATCAGCTGATTGAGAACCTCATCAGACACCACCAGAAAGCGCGCATCGGTATTCGCCACCACATTGTATTGTCGCGGGCGCAGGTGGGCGATCGCATTCTTGGCGGCGGGCACGGACGGATCTACGGTGGCGCGCCGACCGTCCTTTGCCTCGATGGTCAGCTTACCGTCCAGCAAAAAGTAGGCATTCCCATCATTCGAACCCACTTCCAATATCAAGCACTTTTTTTTGAAAGTTTTGACTTGCGCTCTGGAAGCCAGCAAAACCAGCTGCTCTTCCGACAATTTGTCGAGAGGGCGATATTCTTTCAAGTCCGACGGGGCAGGCGTTGCGTGATCTGGCATCATATCCCTACGTAATCCTTACTGATTTGAGTTTTCAGCGACAGCGTGAGCCCGCCAAAAAGCCCCTCACAGGAGGCCACTCAAGTGCGTCAGTTTCATTTACACTCATTGTAGCCGAGAATTTTCTGGCGAATGGCAAATTTTCTGCTCTTTCTTGCACGTATTTCCAAGAAATCACCAACTAACAATTACCTTCCTGAATTTATTTACTATACTGCTTACAGAACAGGAATTCTATCGCGCTCAAAGCGACCCACCCTGTTCACATCATTGAAAAACAGAGGCAAACCACAGGATGACAGAATCCCAATTCGCAGTGTTATTCGCAGATGTCGCGGGCAGTTCCAAGCTGTACAAGCAAATCGGTGACCAGGCAGCGAAAGAAGCGATTGACAAGGGAATGACTGTGATGGAGAGCATCATCAACGTCAATGGCGGAACGGTGATCAAAACCATTGGGGATGAAATCATGGCGCGCTTTGATTCGGCAGACGACGCGATGATTGCCACGGTAGCCATTCAACAACACTTTGAGTCCGACACCGGTCCCATTGCTGTGCGAGCAGGTTTTCACTTTGGTCCCGCGATTTTGCAGAACAACGACGTATTTGGCGACGCAGTGAACACGGCTGCCCGCATGGTGGCGGCAGCGAATGCCTGGCAAATAGTAACCTCGGAGGACACCATTCAACACCTGTCCGACGAGCACAAGGACAAAGCCACCCGGTTTGACTACGCCAAAATCAAGGCGTTTGACCAATCTGTCCCCTTATATCTCATTAATTGGGAAGCCAATGTGGGCAGTGTCACGCAGGTCATATCTGTGGCGCGGCCCAACACCTCAGAAATTCAGAAAGGGTTGATCGTACTGCAGTTTGGATCAGAAAAGTACGCCATCTCCCCGGAAATGTGTGACTACACCATCGGGCGTGAAACCTCCTGCAACCTCGTTATCCCGTCACCTTTCGCGTCCCGCACGCATGCCTGGATCGAATACCGCCGTAAAAAGTTTGTGTTAGTCGATCACAGCACCAATGGTACTTGGGTGCGCACAGGAGACAACCAGGAAATGTTCCTGAAACGGGAGCAACTACCTCTCTGGGGAAGTGGCGTCATCAGCCTGGGCGAACCCATTGCCAATAATAAAGACTTCATCATCAGTTACACCTGCTGAGCACATCCTTTTTTCTACGGACCTCCACACAGTCAACGGTATCGGCATTACTTCCCTGATTCGTATTTGAAGACTGGGCCACTAGCCGAAGCCACCTCGTATTTGCTATCCTTTGCGTCCCATTTTCGACTGGCCTGACGGCTCACAACACCGCCAGGCGACTAGCCACGAGAGAAACAAACATGCCAGATTATCGCTCCAAAACCTCCACGCATGGCCGCAACATGGCCGGAGCGCGCGCCTTATGGCGCGCTACCGGAATGACCACGGATGATTTCAACAAACCCATCATTGCGGTGGTTAACTCTTTTACCCAATTTGTTCCGGGTCATGTGCATCTCAAAGACCTGGGACAGATGGTGTGTCGCGAAATCGAGGCTAACGGTGGCGTGGCGAAAGAATTTAACACCATCGCCGTGGACGATGGTATCGCGATGGGTCACGACGGTATGCTGTACAGTCTGCCCTCCCGGGAGATCATCGCTGACTCGGTCGAGTACATGGTCAACGCGCATTGTGCGGATGCGATGGTGTGTATCTCCAACTGTGACAAAATCACCCCCGGCATGTTGATGGCCGCCATGCGATTGAACATCCCCGTCATATTTGTTTCTGGCGGGCCGATGGAAGCCGGAAAAACCAAATTGGCCGATCACAAGCTGGATCTGGTCGATGCTATGGTCATTGCCGCAGACGACACCGCATCAGACGAACTCGTGGAAGAGTACGAGCGTAGCGCCTGCCCGACCTGTGGCTCCTGTTCAGGTATGTTTACCGCCAACTCGATGAACTGTCTTGCGGAAGCCATTGGTCTCGCGCTTCCCGGCAACGGCACGACACTGGCGACCCACAGTGATCGAAAACGGCTCTTCCTGGAAGCGGCCAAGCGCATCGTAGAAATCACCAAAGATTATTACGAAAATGGTAACGAGAATGTACTCCCACGTACCATCGGCTCCATGGGCGCATTCGAAAACGCTATCTGCCTTGATATCGCTATGGGCGGATCTACCAACACGATTTTGCACCTGTTGGCCATCGCACAGGAAGCCGAAGTCAACTTCACGATGAAAGACATTGATGCGCTCTCCCGCAAAGTACCCCAGCTCTGCAAAGTAGCGCCGAACACCCAGAAATATCACATTGAAGACGTGCACCGGGCAGGCGGTATCTACGGCATTCTCGGCGAGCTCGATCGCGCCGGGCTGTTCAAGAGCGAGCTGCCGACCGTACACTCGGCCACTTTTAAAGAAGCACTCGCCCAGTGGGACATCATGCAGAACAGCGACCCTGCGGTGGCGGAGTTCTACAAAGCCGGCCCAGCCGGTATCCCCACTCAGGAAGCGTTTTCTCAAAGTACACGCTGGCCCACACTGGATGGCGACCGCAAAGACGGCTGCATTCGCGCCCTTGAGCATGCCTATTCGCTGGAAGGGGGTCTGGCGGTGTTGCACGGCAATATCGCCGAGGACGGTTGTGTGGTGAAAACTGCCGGCGTGGATGATTCCAATCTCGACTTTACGGGGCGAGCGCGCATCTTCGAAAGCCAGGACGCCGCCGTCAAAGCCATCCTGGCAGATCAAGTCGTGGATGGCGATGTGGTGGTTATTCGTTATGAAGGCCCCAAAGGCGGCCCAGGCATGCAGGAAATGCTCTACCCCACCAGTTATCTGAAATCCAAAGGCTTGGGTAAAACTTGTGCACTCCTGACGGATGGCCGTTTTTCAGGCGGTACTTCCGGCCTGTCGATCGGTCACGTGTCCCCGGAAGCCGCGGCTGGTGGCGCCATCGCGCTGATTGAAGAAGGCGATACCATCAAAATCAACATTAAAACCCGCACCATCGATGTGGCCATCAGCACCGAAGAATTGGCAGCCCGACGCGCAGCGATGGAGGCAAAAGGGGTTGACGCCTGGAAACCTGCCGCCCCCAGATCACGCAAAGTGTCGCGCGCACTGAAAGCGTATGCTCTTTTGGCGACCAGCGCGGACAAAGGTGGCGTGCGCAACGCGGACTTGCTCGATTAATCAGTCCCAGTCCCTATGGAGTCCGGAAGATCAGCCTTCCGGACTCACCCTGTCTTTCCACGTCAAGCCATGAGTGCAATAGCAATTCCATTAAGCGCGCGTTACATGATGTTGAGTGCGCTCGGGTTTGCCCTGATGGCCGCGTGCGTAAAACTTGCCGCAAACTCCGGGATCCCCGTCCTGGAGATCGTTGCTGCCAGAGCACTTGTCTCACTCGTTTTAAGCTATTTGGATATCAAGCGTAAAGGCATTGGCCTATGGGGGCAGAAGAAGCGGCTGTTGATGGCCAGAGGCATCACTGGCACCGTCGCGCTGATGTGCGTTTACTATGCCGTCACCGCGCTTCCTCTCGCTGAGGCTACGGTGCTGCAGTACCTCCATCCCATGTTCACTGCCCTTATCGCACTCCTTGTTCTGAAAGAGCGACTGCAGACAAGCACCCTGCTCTGCATCGGGTTGGGCCTGATTGGGCTTCTCGTGATCGCACAGCCCGGGCTCTTATCCGCCCCACTTGCGTCACCTCATCCCCCGCTTGCCATCACGGCAGCACTCCTGGGGGCCTTAGGCAGTGCCATTGCCTATGTGATTGTGAGAAAACTGAGCCCCACGGAAGACGCATCGGTCATTATTTTCTATTTCCCACTCATCGCTCTCCCTTTTTCACTCCTGCTCCTGGGACGTGATATCGTGTTACCCGAGGGCGAACAATGGGGGCTCTTGATACTGGTCGGCGTATTCACCCAGATTGGGCAGATTGGTCTGACCAAGGCCATGCAAACCGAGACCGCCGCGAAGGCGACCGCCTATTCCTATTTACAGATTGTTTTCGCGGCATTGCTGGGCTGGCTTATTTTTTCTGAAGTTCCCGACGCCGCCACCTGGATAGGCGGCGGTTTGATTCTACTGGGCGCTCTCATCAACGTGATGGGTAAAAAGCAAGCCGGCAGTTAATGCTTTGTAAGTCTGTCATACACAACAAAGCTGTAATTGTAGATGTTCGGATCTTCTGCCTGAAAATCTTCCCGCCCGACTTCCCGCCAACCGGACCAATCAATGTCATCCATGTAGGCATCACCTTCAATGTGTGCATGTACCTGGGTCAGGTAAATTCGGTCGGCCGCAGGTAAAGCCAAACGGTAAATCTCAGCGCCGCCAATCACCATGACCTCGTCTACCCCATTGATTTCCGCCGCCCCGGTCGCTCTCTCCACAGCCTGCGCCAAACTGCTGCAGGTCGTCACACCCTCAGCATGCCAGGCATCATCGCGCGTGATCACAAGATTCATTCTGCCGGGCAGCGGCTTGCCAATAGACTCATACGTTTTTCGCCCCATAATCACGGGCTTACCCATCGTCACTTGTTTGAAATACTTCAAATCATTCGGCAGATACCAAGGCAGCTTGTTGTTCCTGCCAATCACGCGATTCTCTGACATGGCAAATATTAAAGAAATGTTCATTCTGCCCCTCCTTCGGATGTGCGGTCGCCAAAGCACGGCATTGTATAGCAGCACTCATGAAAAACGAACCCTGGGAAAAGTCATCGAAAAAATTCCTGAAAAGATTTCTGTCCGGTATTGAAAACGCGCGAAATGACTATATAGTATGGGGTATAGCTCCGGAACGCGAAAAGCGGGAGTGAACACTTACGGGGACGACTTGGCTTCGACGCTGGTTACAAACCCTGAGGTGCATGCCGAGAGTGTAGTGGCTCTCGTACTCCAATCACTACAAAAAATAGTCGCAAACGACGAAAACTACGCTCTAGCAGCTTAAACCCTGCTAGCGTCCCGGCCAAGGTGCTTGTATCGCGGCTTGGGATGTCACTTAGAACAAGCTAGCCTTGCGACAGGTCTCAGGTCGTAACGCGAAACTTTTGAGGCTCGCCCTGAACACCCTGCCCCTCGGGTCGTGACGGGTTAACTTAATAGAGGGATTCTAAGCATGTAGAGCCGAAGGCAGAGGGCTGACGGACGCGGGTTCAACTCCCGCCGTCTCCACCAACAACAGGATCAAAGAGATCCAACAAAGACCCGGAACGCTAGATAAATCAAGGCATTTCGGGTTTTTTATTGCCTGTAATGTCCAATACCGTTTACTAAAATCCAGTTTTTTTAGTACCATCGCAAGTACCACAGCACCCTCAAACAGAAATCTGGTGGTACTAAAACTATGGCTCGCCCACATAAACCGCTCACTAACACCCAAGTTCAGCAGGCAAAGCCCAGAGAAAAACCTTATGAATTGACAGATGGCTTTGGGTTGACCCTTAGGATAAAACCGAGTGGGACTAAATCATGGCTACTTAAGTACCACAAGCCTTTTACCAACAAGCGAACCAATATTTCCCTAGGCAGCTTTCCTGCGGTTTCCATTGCGGATGCACGGGCAAAACGAACTGAAGCCAGAGAGTTGCTCGCAAAAGAAATCGACCCGAAAGAACACTGGGACACACTCGAAAAGCAAAACCGGGAAGCACATTCCAATACCCTACTCGCTGTCGCCAAAGAGTGGTTTGCAATCAAACAAACGAAGGTGACCCCAGACTACGCAGACGACATATGGCGATCATTGGAGCTTCACGTATTTCCTCAGCTCAAACATGTTCCGATACACAAAATTGCAGCGCCCGCAGTCATTGACACGCTGAAGCCTGCTGCAGCCAAAGGGTCTTTAGAAACCGTACGAAGAGTTTGTCAGCGAATGAACGAAATAATGACTTATGCGACAAATACGGGCCTCTCGCACCACAACCCCCTGTCGGGAATCAAGGAGGCCTTCATCGCGCCACAAAAGGAGAACCTTCCTACAATTTCGCCAGAAGCACTACCAATACTGATGAAAGCCCTTTATTCCGCGAACATTCAAAAAACTACTCGATACTTAATTCTCTGGCAACTTCACACAATGGTTCGACCTAGCGAAGCGGCGGGCACCCAATGGTCCGAAATCGATTTTGATCGCGCAGTTTGGCATATACCGGCGGACAGGATGAAAAAGAAAAAAGCACATTCGGTGCCATTGACGCCGGAGGCATTGGATATTTTGCACGCAATGCGTGAGATCAGCGGGCATCGTGAACATGTTTTTCCAGGCATAAAAAACCCGCGGTCGCACGTCAATAAATCAACGGCCAACATGGCGATAAAACGAATGGGCTACCACGGAGAACTGGTTGCGCACGGCTTGCGCTCTATTGCAAGCACAGCCATGAACGAACACGGATTGGATGCAGAGCTTATTGAAGCCTGTCTGGCGCATGTGGACAAAAATCAGGTTCGGATGGCATACAACCGGGCTGAGTACTTAGAAAGAAGGCGGCCTCTCATGCAATGGTGGAGTAAAACCATAGCTGAATCGTCGCTTACTGCACAATCATTATAAAAAATGTAGCCAAACTTTAAAAAACTCAGAAGAAACGGTGGGACTGGAAGCAAGAATGGAAGAGCACCCGAGCAAACACGAAATCAGATCAATTGTTCCAGAGGGCGTACTCGAAGCGTTAGCTGCTCTGGACGATGAAGAAGCCATTGCAACAATCCTGGAGCCAAAACTGCTGACTTTTTGGCGCGCTATGCAAAGGTACAACATCGGCCAGCTCGGATTTATGAATGTAGCTCACGAGATCGTTACATACTCGCGAGGCTGCCCTGATCTTGAAAAAGAGCTCCCCTCCGAACGAAAGAAAGCCAGAGCAGAGGTAAACAGGTGCTTTAAAACCTTAAAAGACATTTCCGAGAAATACTACATTGAAACACCACTTTTCGTATATCCCGCATCCTTCACAGAGTTACAGATAGAAACCCTGTTTGACAACATGAAAAAAGAGATTCCTTTGAGTTACGACTCTTCGATGCTCGACAGCCTCAAGACCCAGGTCTGTAAAACTTTCAAGTCATTCGCAAAAGATTTAAATCTGGCCTCTATACAGCAGAGATTTAATCAGCACATAAGAGTTGATAAAGATATTAAAGCTCCGAACCGCTTGTATGCCGACAGAAACTACTTCGTAATCATGATGACGCGTACGATGAACCTACACTGTGGCACCCCTCTGCATTCGCAAGTCGCCAAATTGGCGAATATCTACTTTCCACCGTATAACGAGGTCACTGCTTTAGAAAAGGACGATGTGAGGAAAATCATTAAAAACAAAGATCAAACATTTGCCGACTATTTCAGCTCAACTTATCAGTAGAATCAATACCAAGTTCAAAAAGTAAAGGGGGGATAAAAACACGTTAAAATTCTCGCGTTTTTTACCCCTGCCCACAGTCGATTTTAATCGATACCATTAATCAACACTTCCAACAACACGTAAGAAGGTTGATTTATGTCCATTAAGTTTTTAAGAAAATCCGAAATCATTCCGGGCATTCTGCCCATCAGTAAAAGCACGTTTCACAACTACATTAATGAAGGGCTCCTCCCCCCACCTGTCTCTCTGGGAGATCGAGCAGTTGCTTGGCCAGAGCATGAAATTAACTCAGTATGCCGTGCGCTTATCAAAGGTTTACCGAAAAAAGATATAAAAGCGCTGGTTTCTTCTTTAATTGTGCAACGAAACGAGGGGGCTGTATAAATGACCGAATTGCAGAGGCAGATCGAGCCAACGTTCTATAAGAACGAACCCCGAATTGATAGCAGAGTGATCTCAAACGAATTAGGAGTATCCCACAAAGCGACAATTCAGCTGATTAATGAGCATGAAGGCTCGCTAAAGCAGCTCGGACTTTTTCCATTTCAAATGGAGAAAGTCAAAACAGGTAGGCCGCTGAGATATGCACTCTTGAACGAAGATCAAGCCTATTTCCTGCTCACTCTTTCGAAGAATACAGACCGGGCCGTACAACTAAAACTTAACCTGGTTAGAGCCTTTTCCAAGGCCAGGAATTATCAGAAGCTAGACAAAGACTATCTCCCGTTTTATCACGACCTGCACGATGTAGTGAAACTGGTTGCTGAGCACGCAAAAATTGGTGGCAGCCAAACATCGGAGAAAATCTTTCACATTAATTTCAATAAGCTAATCAATCAGATGCTTGGCATTTCATCCAGAGAGCGAGAAAGTCTATCTAATGGTCAGAAGCTCTTTCTTACCACCTTGTACGCCATAGCGCACCAGACAATTAGAGAAAAATTAGAAATCGGAATTGGCCATAGGCAAATTTACAAAGAAGTGAAAGAAAAGCTAATGCTCCACTCTTGTGCTTTGAAACAAACCCTTTTATCAGCATCAGACGCTTAAGGCTCTCCGACAATGGCAAAACGAAGACAAGAAAAATCTCGCCGTTATGCAGGTATCCCCCACTCCGTAATGGCCTCGGAGGACTACAAACGCCTATCAGGCTCCGCACTTAAAATTCTGCTTGAGCTAACCCGGCAGTACAACGGAAGGAACAATGGTGATTTAAGTGCTACGTTCAAAGTCGCAGAAACTTTGGGGATTGGCTCTAAATCAACCCTTACGCGGGCACTGAGAGAGCTGCAGGAGAAAAATCTGATAACGCAAACACGACAAGGACAATTTATCAATCCGGGAGGCGTTTGCTCGCTTTACGCCCTTACTTGGCAGCCTATTGATGAATGCCAAGGTAAGTTGGATATTGCAGCAACGCGCCAGCCACCAAGAGCCTTTGGCCTAGACAATAAAACACCCAGTACAGTTTTTTCGTCACCTGAGAACAAAAAGTGTACGCATAGCCCCCAGAACGTACATTAAAAGCCCAAATGAGAGTACAAATAGTGTACGGATAGAGATTTACTCTTGGTACACTTCTTGTACTTCTTTATATATTACCAAGGGTTACGACTAAAAATACTTCAAGGGAGGTGTGAAACCAAGTAATATAAAGTTAATAGATCAAATCGTTCGCAATTCCGGATTGTCGCCGAAACCACTCCCTGTCGTCCTCCCCAACAATTGGTCGCACACACCCGGCATGATCCTCCGCCAAGAGAGTAGTGATACAAAGAGGGTTAGGAGGGAGGCTCTGCTTTATGGCCTGAGCCTTTTCTGGTCGCGTAAAATCGAACACAGGTGGCAGCTCCTTCTCAACATACAAAAATATTTCTTCAAATAACTGTGAATTTGGGTCATTGAATGCGTGTAATGTGGTCAATCGTTCTCGCTCAGTTCCATCAGGGCAGGACAAGACAAATCTTTCCGGAACTCTATACCTCTTCGCTGTCATAAAGTCATGAACGGCAAGATTTCGCAATAAATTCAACTTTTCAGTATCACTGCCTGCAACACAATATACTTTTCCCGACAGTGCATAAATTGCATTCACCGTCATATCGTAAACAGCCCATAAATTAACGACAAATTCTTTATCCATTTTATTTTCTCCATGTGCTAATCATCAGCGATGCAACAACTCAAAAATCAACCGCCCAAACTTTTCCGCCTTGGCGGGATCAGACAACAACTGCATCATTTGATCTTGATGTGCGTCACCACTCGCTATCACGGCATCATCCAGGGCTTTGCCGAAGTCACCCAACATCGCCTGCTCTGCCGTGTTGTTGGCTATCTGGCTCATTACCGTGGCGTTTTCTCTCACCTTGTCTCGAATGGTGTATGCGTAATTCACCATATCGTTATCCGTCAGGTTGTCGGTAACGAATACCTCGTTGAGTCGAGCAATAATGCGCGAAAGCAGGTCTTCTTTTTTGTCTTTAGGTTTAGCGGTGCCGATGGCATCTCCTGGTTCGATTTTGTATTCCGCTGTGTCTTCTTTGAGCTGAATGTCTTGCTGGCGAATTTTAGACAGACGATAGTGACTTAGAATAACGCTGCCAAGGTCGATATCATCGTCTTCGATGTTTTCTTCTCTTAGCATTGGTCGCAGATTACGGGCATACAGACTGAGTTTTTCGAGGTCTTTATCGTTGTAGTCGACAATCTGAGACATAAACTCATAAAAGCGCACGAACGATCCCAAATCCTTTTTAAAAACCTCTAACGCACTCTTTTCCTTTGTACATTCTTTCAGGCTGTTCTCGGCATTGGCAATCAACACGGCATCGCCGGTTTGCTTGGTGCGTTCAAACATCATTTTGGCCTGTTTAAAGGCCTCTACCGCCGATTTATAGCGTTTCGTCCATCGATCAACGGCGGGTTTGCAGATATTGGCCAGGGCGGCGTTACTTTTGCTCTTGCTGTAAAACGCTTCGCAAAATTGCTCGACTTCCTGCCATTGGAAAATACCGCCCATGCGCAGTTTATTAAACAGATCATCCACCAGATTCGGGTCGGAAACATCCGCCAGCTCTGCGGTTTGATAATAGGGCTGAAAGGCCGAGAGAATATCATCCGGGTCGTTGAAGAAGTCCAGCACAAAAGTCCCCGTATCGGCTTTGCCAGGGTAGGTACGATTCAAGCGCGATAAGGTTTGCACACACTCTACCCCACCCAGTTTTTTATCGACATACATGGCACAGAGCTTGGGCTGATCAAACCCGGTTTGGAATTTATTGGCAACAATCATCACCTGATAGTCGTCCGAATCGAAAGCCTTGCGCATATCGCGCCCTTTTAGGTTCGGATTCATATTGCCTTCGGTGAACTTCTCTCCCAGCAATCCTTCGACATTCGGGTCTTTTTCGTTGAATTCCACCTCGCCGGAAAACGCCACCATTGCATGAATATGCTGATAGCCTTTTTCAGTAATGTATTTATCAAAGCCGAGTTTGTAGCGCACTGCCTCCTTACGTGAACCCGTCACTACCATTGCTTTGGCTTGGCCGTTAAGCAAACGCGCCACATTTGCCTTGAAGTGCTCGACAATCACCTGTACTTTCTGGGCGATATTGTAGTCATGAAGACGAACCCATTGATTCAACCTCACCTTGGCCTTTTTACTATCCACCTCTTCGTCACTGGCCTTCATTTTCATCGCAAGTTGATAAGCCACTTTGTAATTGGTGTAGTTTTTCAGCACATCCAGAATAAAGCCTTCCTCGATGGCCTGGCGCATACTGTAAACATGAAACGCTTCGGGCTTGTTATCAACAGCGGGGGGAAGTTCGGGGTTCGGTAAACGACCAAACAGTTCCAGCGTTTTTGCCTTGGGCGTGGCAGTAAAAGCAAAGTAACTCAGGTTATTTGATTGCCTACGGGCAGCGACCGCCGCATCGAGAATGTCTTCCGTGCTCAGCTCTTCTTCTGTGGCCTCTTTTGCCTCAAGCATCAACACTTCTTTGAGTTGCCTTGCGGTTGAACCTGTCTGCGACGAGTGGGCTTCATCCGCAATAATGGCGTAGTGACGCTCTTTCAGGCTGACGCTGTTCTCAATGGCCTTCAACACAAAAGGAAAGGTCTGAATCGTCACGATAATAATGGGCTGTGCCGCCTCCAAGGCATTCGCCAGCTTTTCAGACTTCGAACCTTCACCTTCTTTGCGGTTAATACGGCCCACGACCCCATCCACATGTTCGAACTGATAAATGGTGTCTTGTAGCTGATCGTCGAGCACCGTGCGGTCGGTAATAATAATCACCGAGTGAAACACCTTATCGCCCTCGGCATCCCTCAACCCAGATAACTGATGCGCTGTCCAGGCGATGGAGTTGGACTTGCCCGAACCGGCACTGTGCTGAATGAGATAACGTTGACCGGGGCCTTCGGCTTTCGCAGATTCAATCAGACTATTAACCACATCCCACTGATGATAACGGGGGAAGATCAGCGTTTCTTTTTTGTATTTACGCCCTTCCCAGTCTTCTTTTTCTTCGATTTGAAGATGAATAAAACGACCGAGAATATTCAACAAGTTATCTGGCAACAGCACTTCATTCCACAAATAATCCGTGGCGTATTGCTCCGGGTTATCAGGCACATCATTGCCTGCGCCCCCTTCTTTGGTGCCTTTGTTGAAAGGAAGGAAGAACGTGTCTTCACCTTCCAGGCGGGTAGCCATATAGACTTCATATTGGCTAACCGCAAAATGCACCAGGGCACCTCGCTTAAAGGTCAGCAAGGGTTCCGGCTTCTTGGTGGCAGGATCGATGGGTAGGCGCGTGGTTTTGTATTGCTTGATGGCGTTGTGCACCGCCTGCTTCATCTCAGATTTCAATTCCAGTGTTGCTACCGGCAAGCCATTCACAAACAACACCAGATCGATTCGCCAACGTTTCGCCTTTGGGGTATCTTGCTCGGCTACCTCGCCTTTATCCGCACACCAGGGGCTATAAACAAGCTCTGGCACCACGCGTAAGCGATTGTGGCGGTAATTCGCCAGGGTATCTTCATTCAGTGTGTGTTCTGGCTTGAACTGACAGAGAAAAAACCGTGTACCACGATCTTTAATAGGGTGCCGCAATACCCCCAGCGTGCCGAAAGTGCGCAGTTCTTTATTATCGGCATTGGGGTCGGCTTTATTGAGTTGCGTAGCCACACGCTGCAAGAACTTTTGCTCAGGATTATTCGGATAGATCGCGCAGAACTTTTGCCATTGTTCATGCTGGGTATCTTGCACAAAACCGAGTACATCCTCTTCATATAAGGCCAGCTCTCGGTTGTAGCCGTCTGGCTTACCCAACAGCCAACCATTAGCTTGCAGGTGCTGAATCATTTCATTCTGAAACGCAAACTCCGACGCGCTTGCCATAGGATGCTCCTGATATTCTTGTTATTCCTGTTCGATGCTATTCAATCGGTGCCAACGCCTTAACCAACGCCTGGATTTCCTGCGTGATACTGATTAACTCTCGCAACAATTGCGGATCAACCTCCAAATGCCCCTCGTATTCCGCTAAATTGCGGGCATTGTGGCATTTATCGAGCACCCGCCATTTGGCCCGACTCAAGCCCAACGTGTGCTGCAAACATTGAAATACCAGATAGCGACTTTCTGAACGGTAACCATGCCAGCGCAATGCGGCCAGCGAGAACGCATGGGCAGCCCCATACGCCAGTGAAAACTGGCTATCTTCACTTAGCCCGGCAATCTGAGCATCCGTTAATTTAGTGTCTCCGGCCCTCAACATACCGGCAAACTCTTTGGCATCCGGTGGCTCATGTTTAAGCTTGTTGATTTTGACCAGGTTTTCCAGCGGTTCCATAGGCTCCAATGGGTATCCCTCACTTTAGATCAATACGCGGTTCGGTCATGACTTTACTGAGAAAGTTCTGCTGATCGGCCAAGCGTTTGTTAAATTCTTCCGGCGAATAAATGGTCGGGTTGACCGATCGCTGCAGTTGCTCTTCTGCCGATTCCAACAGTGCCATAATCTCGCTATAACTCAGATCATCCCCCACCAGCATCACATCCACGTCGCTACCCGCATGCTCCTCGCCCTTCGCTAGCGACCCGTATATAAACGCCTGAGTCAAACCGGGCAACAAGGGCGCCAGGGCTTGCTGCACAACACTTGCCACCCCCACGGTTTTCCCCACCAAGCCTTTCAATTCTGCAAATATCGGACACGCCGGATTAGCTTGATAATGGCTCTGATTGCCTTGCCGCGTTAGCGTAACAATACCCGCGGCAGTGAGCCTGGCCAACTCCCGGCTTACCGCCCCCTTGCCCACACCGGCACGACGCACCACCTCATTCAGAAAAAAACTCTGCTGCGGCTGGCCGAATAATAGCCCCAACACTTTCTGCTGAGTGCGCGTAAACAAGGCATCGGCTAACTTCGAATTTTCTGTTGCCATCATGCTTTCTTCCATTGTCAGTCCCATATTGGGTACTATAGACCCCAAACTGGGACCGATCAATACAAAGTCTCATTTTGGGTACGATAACCCCCATATTGGGACCGGCATACTGGCTTCGTTTTGTTGTTGCAGATCACGCTCCAGTCTTGGCCGTGCTGCCGGTGAGTTTCTGCGCCTGATCGCCCTGCAGGGAAAACAGCTTGCTGTCGCTCATAAGGCGGCCTCTTGCAGTGATTCGCTGCACTGGTTTGCGGACTCGCCTGCAGGTGGCTGCCAATCGCGGACATCGATTTTGCCAGTGACGGCGGCTGAGATTAGCGCAGTTCTTCGCTCTTGAAGTAAGCCAATCTGTGTCTCAGAAGACTTTATGATCTTTTCATATTTCGAATACTCACCATCAAGATAAGCGAGTATTTCGGACAACTCTTGGGCTGGCGGCACTGGCACCATGATGTTTTTGAATTCATCCCAGTACAAACGGAGCCTAAAATCCGTAATACCTCGAGAGTATCTCTTTAACTCAACTACAGCGTTCTGTGTCCTCAAAACTAACTCATAATACTTTGAGTCTAGAAGAGTGATTGGGACACAAACGGTGTATGCAGGGCTGACCAAGCCATTTAATTGCGCTGCACCAAATGCTCCCTGCCATGCGCGCATCATGTTGTATGCAAGATAGTTTTCATGCACAACTTTGTAGAGTGAACGATCTTCACTCCTAGCTACCTTTCGGTCCAACTCATCTTCATCTAGCTCTTTATCTGATATCCCACTGTGAATAGAGACACTTAGCACGGGATAGTCAATCTCGTCAGGATTTGAAGCTCGCCTACTGCTTTCGCGGAACAATTGCCCAATGCGACGAACCTCCCAATGCTCCGGCACCTCCCCCAACCACTCGACACCTGAGTCGCGCATGGGGGCATTGGGGTTGAGGCCTTTGGTGACGGCGTGGCTGATGACTGCCTGGCGTTTTTCTTTGAGTAGTTTGATGAGCTGTTGTTGTTTTTCGATCAGGGTGTCGATTTTGGTGGTTTCGTGGTCGAGGAAGTTGGCGATTTTTTTTCTTTCACATATATCAGGTGGATACACGAACTCTCCCCCCCCAAGAGCCTCCGCAGTTAATTTGGGCTGTGCAGAACCGCTTACTAAGTTTGTGACATCCATATTTTCAAAACATAGCTCCCAGTAACGATCTACACCATCCATAGTTTTCAATATGTGCGCATGGTTATTAACCCAGTATCTGCCTCTAGCAATGAAAGCCAGAGGAGTCGAACGATTCAATAAATTTGCACCATCTTCTCCGAACAAAATGCAAGTTTCATCAAAAATATAGTCGTCTATATAATCGATAACACCTGAAGCTCCATAATAAGGGTATTCGCCGTTCCTTTTGCCACGCTCCTCAGCACTTAGCGGAATTCGTCTATAGTCCAAGTTACGTGTGACATATTTTACCTTGCCCACTCTCCAGTGAGATGGCATCAGAGGAGTTTGTTGAGTGCCACTAGGTAGATACCCTGGATAAGATCGATACGTTCCAGACATTAAGAATGCACCTCCCGCAACAACTCCATAATCTCCGCACTCACCTTATCCAGATCCGCATCAATCGCTTCCAGGTCTCTGGGTGGCTGATAAACGTAAAAATGACGATTAAAGGGAATCTCGTAACCAACAATACCGATCTCGCCGTCTTTATCGTCTCTTTTGCTGGCGTCGATCCAGGCGTCGGGGACGTGGGGTTGTACTTCTTTCTGGAAGTAGGCCTCATTGGTCGCGTTGACCGGTTGTGACGGGTCCAGGGGTACGTTTTCGTTATCCCGCAGATTGCCATCCGCCTTATACTCAGTAGTTTTGCCGTTTATATCAAACAGGCCATAAAGCGGGTTAGCAGGAGCCTTGTGAATCTTCTTGATGACCTTTTCAGCTTCCGGATTTATCCAGCTAACGGCGGTAGTGATTTGCTTTTTCTCGTTGCTGTCCAGCTTGATATTTTTGGCTTTGCTGGCGTCTTTTAACACGTCTTCATAGGTGTTCATGTCATCACATTGATCGGTGCCAATGTGCTGCTGCAACTGTTTTGCTTTGAGTAGTATTTGCTTTTGCGTGAGCCAGGTTTTGCTATCGAGCAGGTCTTTGATTTTGGCTTCTTTGAGGTCACTAAAGTGCGCTTTCAGGTATTTACGAATCGCCTCTTTGTGCTCGCCTAACACACCATAGTTTTCGCAGGTTTCGTCGTCTGACCAATGCTCGCCATAGGTGTCGTAAATCCACTTCATGGGCGCTTCCAGCGGTTTGGCAGCAAAGCGCAGCGCTGCAATACGTTCATCACTGAATTGATAGCTTTCCCGCAAAGGCCGTTCAATGGTAATGCGACGATAGCCAAACTCGTGATTTTTGAAAATTTTACTGGCAAAGGTTTTTGGCGCTTCAGTTTTTGCTGTGGCGGATTGTCTGCCACGGTTGCTTTTCTGCTCGGCGGGCTTGTCCAACTCTCTTGCATCCACCACTTCAAAGGCACCGAATGTGCGAGTAATAGTGCGAATATCCTCATCACTCATTTCATTGCGCTTGCTACCTAGAGACTTACGCATCTTTTTGAAGAGGTTAACCCCGTTGATTAACTGTACTTGGCCTTTACGTTCTTCGGGTTTCTTATTCGATAACACCCACACATAGGTGGCAATGCCGGTGTTGTAGAACATATCGGTGGGTAAAGCGACAATGGCTTCCAGCAAGTCAGCTTCGAGAATATAACGACGAATCTCGCTTTCGCCGGAGCCTGCCCCGCCGGTAAACAAAGGTGATCCATTGAGGATAATGCCAATACGACCACCGCCATCTTTCTTGTCTCTCAGCTTGCTTAGCAAGTGTAAAAGAAACAACAAAGACCCGTCAGACACACGCGGTAAGCCAGGGCCGAAACGCCCGTCGAAGCCTTTTAGGCTGTGTTCGTCTTTGATGTCTTTTTCGATCTTTTTCCAGTCCACCCCAAAAGGGGGATTGGAGAGCATGTAATCAAACTGTTGGTTAAAGAGCTGATCGTTAGACAGTGTGTTACCCAATTTAATGTTGTTTACTTCCTGCCCTTTGATCAGCATGTCGGCTTTACAAATGGCATAGCTTTCTGGGTTGAGCTCCTGACCAAAGGCAACAATACGGGCGTTTGGATTCAGTTCGTGCACGTATTCCATGCCGGATGATAGAAAGCCGCCTGTGCCCGCTGTCGGGTCGTATATGGTGCGAATGATGCCGGGCATGGTAAGTGCTTCGTCGTCTTCCATAAACACAAGAGAGGTGGTCAGGCGCACGATGTCGCGCGGGGTGAAGTGTTCACCGGCTGTTTCGTTAGAGCCTTCTGCAAAGCGCCGGATAAGCTCTTCGAACACCAGCCCCATATCATGGTTTGATATGGCTTTTGGGCTCAAATCGGTCTGACGGACTTTTTGTACGATCAGATAGAGCAAATTGGCATCGCTAAGTTGGCCGACAAATTCACGGAAGTTGAAGTATTCAAAAATCTCGCGCGCGTCTTTAGAAAAAGACAGGATGTAAGATTCCAGGTTAGCGGCAATACCGGACTCCCCCAGGCGAGACAGGTCCATTTTTGAGGTATTGTAAAAACTCAGCCCATCAGTGGCCCGCAGTAAGAGCTTTTCTTGGGCTTCTTCTTGCAACCCCATTTGCTGCACACGCTCGTATGCTTCTAACACGGCCTCTTTCTTATCGGCCAGTACACACTCAAGCCGGCGTAACAGAGTAAATGGCAGGATGATGCGGCCATATTGAGATTGTTTGAAATCACCGCGGAGAAGATCAGCGATAGACCAGCAGTAAGCGGCCAGGTTATTTGGGGTTTGATTCGTTGTAGACATTTGTTCTTGTTCACAGCCTTGTTTTTCGTTTGCCGCCTGTCACACAGAGAAAACGGTTATTTTGATTCAGAGGACTTTAGCGGCAACACAGGTGCGCGTGCAACAGGCAAGGGATTGAAATATTGCGAGTTTCAGTTTTATTTATCATCGGATGAAGCCCACTGCCGAGCTTTACGTCTTATAGTTCTCAATCGGCCATCCATAACGCCATCCAAATGGTCGGCGCACTATCAATACCTGCCCAAGCGCTCTCAGTCGAGGACTTGTGGCTTTCTCCAGTAAAGCTCCGGAATTTCATCAATATCGATATCGAGCGCTTGAGCATAAGCTTCTCGGATACTTTTTTCTTCATGGCTACCATCAGTGGCCCCTTTCGTTGACGGTGCCCGCAAACCATTCAAAGGTACTGGAACTTCAGGAGGTATATGCTGCGCCCTTTTCGCTAGCGGATAGGAATATATCCACGGCTCTATGCCAGTGAGCCCCAATAAACTGAAGTAGTAGCATTTTTTACACAGCACCACCTCGTCCGCCATTGCTTTTCCATCCGGCCCCCGGAGGACTCCGACAAAAGCGTTGTCGGGACTGGTTTCGATTTGAAACTCTTTTTGACAATGGATACACTTCATTCGATGTCTCTTTTTAGAGTAGATCGGTATTTTTTGGTGTTTTTTTACTCTGATTCTGATTTCTTTGCTCGCAAAGCTGCCAAGGCAGCTTTCGCCCTGAGCGTCATTATACGCATCGCTTCTTCTTCGTCTTTGTACGGCTGAGGTATCGGCTTAATTCGCCAATCTTTTGCTCGACTATTGTCCCCTGTAATTGTAATCCACTCTTCCCGCTGTGCGATGGGATATGAGTAGGGGCTCTTGATTCGCCGTGTATCTATTGTATTCGGAGTCGGCTTGTCGTCTTCTGCATTATCGTCAGTCATACATGGACTCTGATTTTGTGGTCAACTGTAGAAAGAGTTCTTCACATCATGGGCATCATTTTGAAGCAAGCTAATCCCCAACCTATTCATTATAGACAAACTTGTTGCTTCTCGTTGTGGCGACATGTCGCTACCAACTTGAAAAAAGTTTCCGCAAGAATCTTCCGCAGAGAAATCAACAAACTGCCCCTGACACTAACTCTCTGGAACTATTGGACATTCCAGATGTAAAGCGACCCATTAAACTATCAAAAATCCATAATCATCAAACACACTGCTGACATCTATGCCCATAAAAATCCGAATTCCTAAGGCAACTATATACATCGCACTAGTCAGTGCTTTCGCCATGGCACCAACTTATTGCTTCGCATCACTAATTGCGATGAACTCGAAGAGCATCAGTAGGATTGACCCCATCACAGGACAAGAGACTTTTTAACCTCTTCTGGCGTTGGCACCTTCGACGGAGCCCTGGCCTACGGAGGCGGGAAACTTTTTGCTCTAAATCACTCATCCATATACTCCTATGACCCAATTACAGGGGAGGAGACGTTCGTTAGTTCAATGGGTGCTGATTCGTACGGGGCAGGTTTAGTGTCCATTCCAACAATAGCCGAGCCACCAATCTTTTCTATATTTATTCTGAGTGCCTCCTTGCTTTTCCTCAGGCAGAGAAAAGAGGGGCGAAAATTTAAGAGTGCAGCCTGACCGCATTTAAACGATTAGCGCAAAACAGGAGAACAATTCAGCTGTTGAAGTGGAGTCACCGCCTGTTTTAGTCCCACATTTAGCCCCACTATACATCACCATAAAATATATAAGCTAATTACATCAACAATATATCTATACATTTTCGTGGACGCCGTCTCCACCATCATTGAAAAAAGCCCTAATGAGCCATAACCAGCCATTAGGGCTTTTTCTTTACCCTCGACTTTACCTCCAACATACGCGGGTTAATGCACCCCCCTTTATTAGAGCTTCAACCTATCCAAACTTACGCCCGCATTCAAAAGGCACTCAATGGTGTTGCACTTGCAATTTCAATGAAAAGTTAACCAATAACTTTCACATCACTTTTAGCATAATGCTCTTTGCAAACTCTTCAGGTGTCACTTGACCAACTCTGACATTGATATTCCCTCGAGCGAGCTCTGGTTTTAACAACCCTGTATCGAGACTGTAAAGATTTCTGTGTAACTGGCTTTTTGTCATAGCGACACTCGGTCACCGAATAGAATCATAAACTGGCTCATGGCCATTTTCCAATCCCGGATAGGCATCGTCCATTTTCGACTGATGTCGTGAAGAGCCAGATACAGCAACTTCATCACTGCCTCGTCATTCGGGAATGATTTACGAGCTTTAGTCACTTTTCTTAGTGATGCATTTAAAGACTCTATGGCATTTGTCGTATAGATTACTTTGCGGATCTGCGGCGGGTAGTCAAAGAACACCGATAGCCGTTCCCAGTTGTTGCGCCAAGACAAACTGATTGTTGGGTGCTCATTATCCCAACGCTCGGCAAACGTCTCCAGCGCATTCTCAGCTTCAGCCAGGGTGGTTGCTGCATAGATCCGGCGCAGATCTGCTGCCACAGCCTTGCGCTGTTTCCAGCTTACATAACGCAGCGAGTGGCGTACCTGATGAACAATGCAGAGCTGTACCTGGGTTTTGGGATAAACAGCCTCAATCGCCTCTGGAAAACCCTTGAGCCCATCGGTGCACGCGATAAAGATATCCTGTAATCCACGGTTCTTCAGCTCTGTCATCACCGACAACCAGAACTTAGCACCCTCAGTTTCAGCCATCCAAAGCCCAAGCAGCTCTTTCTCACCATCCTGATTTACACCCAGCGCCAGATACACGGATTTGTTCTGTACGGCGCCAGAGGCGCGGCTGCGCACTACCAGTGCGTCCAGATAAACAATCGGATAAACAGCATCGAGCGGGCGGCTCTGCCAGGATTTGACCTCATCCATGACGGCGTTGGTCACTTGGGAAATAAACGTGGCAGAGACCTCCACACCATAGACCTCAGCAAAATGCGCCTGGATGTCCCGGGTAGTCATACCCCGCGCATAGAGCGAGATTGCACGGTCGTCAAAGCCGTTGAGCTGTTTCTCTCCCTTCTTAACCCGCTGCGGCTCAAATTCACCATTGCGATCACGAGGTACCTCAAGATCGATTTCGCCATGAATGCTACGAACGGTTTTACGGCTTTTGCCGTTGCGTGAGTTACCGGTATTACGTCCACTGGGCTCGTGTTTGCCATAACCTAGATGTTGATCCATCTCGGCATCAAGGGCTCGCTCAGCTATGCGTTTGGTAAGTTGCTTTAGAAGACCATCTTCGCCCAGAATAGACTCTGGCGAGCTGTTGCCTTCAAGGAGTTGGTCGATAAGCTTGTCTGATATTGGCATTGTGTGCTCCTGTTATCAGGTTAGATACAATGCCAGTTACACAGTATTTTTTACAGTCTCCAAAAACATCGAAGTTGACTTGTTCGTGAGTGAACGACGTTTAGATTTTATAGAGGATGGTATTGATATCGCTTTACGGGTGGGAAATGTGGCGAGCCAGTCGGCAGTTGCCAGATCACTCGTCACCTACCGTCATCGACTTGTCGCATCTCCCAGGTTTCTTGCGGATATTGAGATCAACAGTCCTCAAGACATACTTTCCGTTGATTGTGCTGCGTGGAGCCCAAGAGACAAATTGATTGAATGGAACCTGGGCGATCAGCGTATCATGGTGCGTCCATTTCTACAGACAAACGACTATCTGCACTTACGTTATCTGGCCCTTCAGCACCGTTGCCTTACCGAGTTGCCTCCTTTTTTTTGCGATCTCAAGATTGCACAAGGCGCGTTGGTTGAGGTACTCCCAAGTTTTCCGCTACCCGAACAGCAGATCAATTTGGTTTACCCAAGCCGAAAAAGTGTTTCTCGCATCACGCGAGTGTTTATCGATTATTGTGTCGAAAACTTTTCGTTGTAGCAGCGCTCAAGTGGCAATGAGATAAACAGGTCTTCAATCTACGGGGTTCAACTGGGCTTCTGCACACTCATGACAAACCGGGGCTATACAGCACCCACATTGTAAATCAGCCAAAGCCCGTCGTGAGTTCTAGGACTCTTCCTTTTCAGCTCCCGCTGAACCAGCTTCCGAGGACTCGGTACTCACGGTACCCTCAGCACCCGGTTCAGCAATCGCGTCCAGCATCGGCTTGTCTTCGCCTGCCTCGGGCTCCACGGCGGGTTGCGCATGCTCATCCACAGAAGCAGGCACACTCACAATCTCAACACGTTGGCGCTTATAGGTTTTCGCTTTGTGTTCAGAATTAGAGAGAATTTTTATCACCTTCTGCCCAAAGTGCCCCGGTTGGAAAGGCTTGATCAAGTAATCTGAAACACCGGACTCGACCGCAGATTTAACACGCTCCAGTTCGGACGATGAGGTGACCATCAGGAAAGGTAACGATTTCGTATCCTCGCAGGACCGTACGGTTTGTAACACCTCCAGTCCGCTGATTTTTGGCATGTTCCAATCACAAATTACCAGATCAACAGGGTGGCTCTCCATCAGCTTCAGGCCTTCGACACCATCCACCATGCAGTCAATCGCGCTAAATCCCAACTCTCTTAAAAAGGCACTCAGTACACCACGCATCGAGCCCTGATCATCAATAACGACAATGCGCTTTCGTCTGATACTCTCGGGGGCAGAAATTTCCATGCAGTCACTTCCTGATAAGACTTTATTATGTAAACCTAGTAGAGAACGCTGTGAGGCACAAGCTTAAGGCGTTTGTGCCAGCTTGCCGACCGGCTTGACAGCTTTGCCATGAATCCCAATGATTTTATCAATCTCACCGTCTTTCGCCATTTGTTCGATGATTCGATTCATTTCAGGAAGAAGGTGAGCGAAGGGTGAGCGCTTCGATACAGCAAAATGCAACACATCCGTATTGACCGGCTTCTGACTGATGCCGAGCTTTGAGTGCCACCCCTGTTCTTGGGACAGGCCATTCGCCACCGAAAGCGACTCGGAGATCAAATCAATATGCTGGCGTTTCAGCATGGAAAAAAGCTGTTGTGAGGTGGTTACCTCAAAAACCTTGTCGTGGTTGGCAATAAAAGCATCCAGCAGTGGGCCGTACGAGTACCCCCGCACAACGCCCAGTTTATAGGGCTTCAGATCCTCCACCGTCTGCCACTCAAATCCCTGAGGAAATCGATTTTTGTGGAAAAGAAGCATGCCTTCGGTTTGTATCACCGGCACCGTAAACAGCATGTGCTCCTCTCTCTCCGGCGTTTTCAGCAACAGGGCAACCGCATCTTTTGAGCCAGACTGCACCTCCATCAACGCCCGCTTCCAGGGCACCTTCGGAAAGCTTGGCCGAACACCTTCAAGACGTGAAAACACCGCTTGAACTAAGTCCACACCAATTCCCTTGTCTACAGAGCTGTGTTCGCTCTCCAGGAAATAAGGAGGCCAGGGGTCCGTCGCAAACTGAATCACTTGATCTTTCGCTGACACCAGAATGGGAAAAAAGATAACACTGCAGAGAAGGAAAACTTTCTTAAACGTCATAATGCGCTCTTGGTACCACAACACATTGCTTTTAGGAGTCTCTTACCCATAAAGCCTAGCGCAGGTTGGTTCACATTGCGCGATATTTTCGCGGGGTTACCCCTTCGGCATCTTTGAAGAAACGGAAGAAAGCCGTTTCATCTTCAAAACCCACCTGAGCGGCAACATCACCGACGGGCACGCTGGTGCGCTTCAGGAGTTTTTTCGCCAGCGCCAGACGCCATTTCTGGGTTTTTTCCCGATATTGCACACCTTCATCAGAAAGCTTTCTCACCAGCGTTCGCGTGCTGACATTGAGGAGTTCCGCCATATCCTTTTGAGTCAGGAACTGACGCTTCTCCGCATAGTGATGCCAGATCTGTTCCACCCTTTTCTCCCAGGAATCTTCGGTACTGATGCTTTCCTTGGCTGCGGCCAGTTGCTGTTTAATCACACTAAAGGTGGATGCATCCGGGTATTTCAGCCGCGCTGTCAGATCCTGCTGACGAAAAGCGACGCGGGAACGTTCTAACTCATGCTGAGACCGCCCAAGCACAGGGCAATTCAAGAACTCTTCAAACTGAGACAGAGGAAACTCGGGATCATGTGCCCAATAGATCGCTTCCGGGTACACTTCTTCTTCGAACAGATGGGTAAAGCGTCGCATGCAGCAGACAAACACTTCATTCAGGAAAGGCAGCATGCTTCCAAAGTCAGGATCAAACTCATAATCAACGCAATAAAGCGCCCCTTCGTCCTGCACGGTGATGCTCAAGCCGGGCATGCTGAGCACGTGATAGTCGCGCAGCAGTTCCAATGCTTCACGCAGGTTTTTCGACGCGGTAATCGCCAGGCCCAATATTCCGACATTCGTGAAACTCAATTGTTCCGCCACCAGAATACTGGTGGGAATGCCTGACTGATTCAGCCGGCAGCCGAGAGCGTTCAGACGCTTCAGGTCTTCTCCATTGACCGTCGCGCGGGGATCGGAGAGTTTATCCGTATCCACACCCGCCATGGCGAGATAAGCCTCTGTGCTCAGCCCGTGCCTCGTCCAGGTATCGGAGGTCGCCAATATGTAGGTAAAAGGATAGGAATATCGAGTAAGATTTGACATGCGTTCACTACAGCATCATTTGGCGTAAACTGCAAGTTTTATGTCTTCGTTTGTCCTATTAATCGTCATGTATTCCTCATATATTGTTTAACACAGAGACAAATATAAGGATCAGCTCAAAGAAGCTGGCCAGAAAGAAACAGCAAGACACGACATCAACACGACGACAAGGAATGCCACCATGGCCGGAAGCAGTTTTTCTTCGGTAAGGACGTCGCCTGCACGCAGGCTCATCATCGGCGTGAGCGCTGCTGCCCTGATGACTTCAGGAGTTGCTCGGGCAGACACCCTGATCCACCTCGCCTCACCCGAACAGGGGTGGGCGTTACAGTTCGAAGGCCCAGCGATAAAGACCGTGGAGGAGTCTTCCACAGAGACGCGCTATCGATTCTACGGAAAAACTGCCGACGGCTTTTTTCTCTCCTTGCATGTAGAACCTTTGCTGGCGGAGGAGATTTCACCTCAAGCCTGTTGGGCCAAATACCATGGCGGCGAATGGAATCTACCGGAGTTTGTGGATAAGCGCTCGTTTGAGACGGTATCCAGCGCGATTCCAGAGGTGCATTATTCCGCGAAATTGAAATATAAGGAGAAAACGCTGTCGATGCCGAACTCCCATTTCTATTTCACGGTCAATGGGTATTGCGCCGATCTCCACTTGGCCGCGAAGCCTGGATTTGATAAGCCGGGTCGTGTTGCTTATGACGCACTGACCCGTGCTTTGAAAAGTAGCCTGACGATTTCCGCAGGCCTTGAAGCCAGCGCGTTTTAACGTTCAATCAGCGCTATTGGTGCTTCGACAGGGACTTGACGACCAGGCATTCTGTGCGTCAGGCCCCTCCACCCTGCAATCAGAAGAAAAGCACCAGCTGATACACCATGAACACCGTGCCCACTACCGAAAACGCGAAATGCCCCTTACGTAGTTGATTCAACAGGTCCTGCTGTTCTTCTTTGCTCATTTTCTCGTTTGCTGACATATCACACCTCCCGTGCATTCGCTTTACAGGGTAATCTCAGCACAGATCGGGCCAAGGTCACGAAGACCCTGTTTCCCTCGACATTGCGTATACGATGGCAAGTGACCGTCAGATTAGTGTACCGTAACTGGTGCGTATCTATAAAAACTGCTGCAAAAGTGTGCAATTCACATCATGGTGGGCAAACCGGGTAACCCTTCTCGCATAGGGCGAGGTATGCCCTCTTTAACGAACAGCTCCGACACCCGTTCCACGATATCGCTTTGAAACGCTTTTTCGTACTTGGTATCCAGCACATAAGCCTTTACCGAGACTTTGATGGCCAATCGATCCGCCAATGCCACTTCCTCCAGCACAAAACCAACGTTTTTCTTCAGGTAGGCAAAGCGACTCGTGACCACCACTTCGTGGATCAACGATTTCACCTTTTTGATGTCTGCATCCAGCGCGACGTAGAAAGGGCAAACCACCATCATATCCAACGCGCCAGCATTACCACTGGCCACCACATCGGTGATAAAACGTGCATTAGGAATGGTGACGAGATTGTCGTCCAACGTATTCAAACGCACTGAACGCAGACCGATGCTGACGATATCGCCGTAAATTCCATTGAACTCCACCCGGTCGCCTACCTGAAAGGGGCGGTCAAACAGCAGAATGATCCCAGCGATCAAGGACGCGGTAACATCTTTAAGCGCGATACCCACCGCCACGGCGATACTTCCCCCCAGACCAAGCAGCATCTCTTTGGGCGGGTCGAGCAGCACGGCAATAATCCAATAGGTCCCACCCATATACCAGACAAAGGAAAACAGCGTGCTCGCCTGCATCAACAGAAATCGCCGGGCCGGCAGTCGCTCCATCATGCGTGACGAAAACTTGGAAACACCTTGATTGACCGCCCACAGCAAAAGCACCGCCATGAGAATCGAGAGGATTTTTTCCAGACTTAACAGGTTTCCGATCACGGAAACCTGTTCCAACGTTTTGGGTTCCACGTTAGCCCTCACTCACTAAAAGTTCACACATTAGGCCCTCCCAGCCGACTCACTCCTACCAGACCAGATTCTTGCGTCGCAGATACAGGCCCAAGTTGGCCTGCCACAACGGGTGAACGCCATAGCGGCCACCGGGGTCTTCAACAAGCATGCCCTGCGTGATCCCGTGTTTTAATGCCTGACGTACCACCGGCTCGGAAAAATGCGAGACTTTCATAATCTCTTCAACATTGAGCGTATGATGGGATATGAGAGACGCATAGATAAACAATGCGTCTTCTGAAGCATTCTTTAATGGATTCATACCAGGCTTTTCAGGCAAGCCGACTTCCAGCACTCGACCTCGCCGATTGGCAGCTTTAAGCCAGAGATGCAATGCCAACAAAGGATTTCCGTCACACTGCTCCCACAGAATGTTAAACACACGCGCATCTGCAGTCCGAATGCTCGCAGATTCGCTGGTCGCTGCCGCTGAGAGCAGCATTTCGTCATACTTCACTCTCAACTCGGAGCCCTGATGTCGGGATAAAATCAGCTTCCGAATTTTTGCCGCTGACCAGCTCGGCATTTGAATAAGATTGCTGAACCGTTGTTCCTTGTCGAAGACATGCTTGAGATAGTTCCAGCTCGGCGCGTGAATCAAAACCACCCAAAAAACGTTACTTAGCTGGAGATTCAAAACACCAATGAGTGCTCGATAGCCTTCAAGACAACCTACTTCGGACAGAAACAGGTTTTCAATCGCGTCCAGGACGATTACTTGTTTCTCGAAGGATTGGTCCAGCGATTCCAGAGTAGTTGCATCTTCAACTCGGGTGCTAAAACATTGGGAGATCGCTTCATAAAACGCATCTTTAGTCAGCACCTTCCCGGAAAAATTATGGTATTGGAAAGGTACTGAAGTGAATCTGGCATCCAGCTGTCGCGCCAACTCGGTTTTACCACTCCCCTGTTCGCCAATGATCAGCAATACATTGTCATCCGTTTGACCATCAACCCACTGTTCAACCGGATTGGTCGCTTCTGCCAGCATGTTTTCAAGCACCGGCGCGCCATCCTCTACCGTTCTCAGCAACCAGTCTCTGTATCGGAAATCCTTGGCTCCTTCTTCAACGATTATCGCATCGGGCGCATCCAACCGGATTCGCAGGAGTTTAACCGACATTTTGCGATATAGGTCAAACACCATAAGACGATCGTGCACCACAAAGGCCAAATCGACGGCAAAACAAACGGGGTAGACGACCGGAAAAGCAATCCTCAACAATCGGCCCGGCTTAGCACTTTTGTCCGGCTTGTTTTTCCCATGTGCGAACCCAAAATGTCGACCCACCTGAAGGACGAATGGGTAGACTGCCTCATGATAGTGATTGATCACGCGAGCCAGCCCCATCCATCCGGTGAGTGCAACCAAAAGCAACAGCAGGAACAGTAACTCACCGCCCCCGGTTTCCCATACGCCCCATACGAGCAGCCCGATCACCACCACCCACCAAGCCATGTGCCGGGATGTTTTAACGGCTTGCTCTGCAACCACCACAGAGAAAAACTTGCCTGCCCGAGCATAGGTGTGTGATATCACCCACTCACTGATCACCCGTGCAGCAATAAAACTCGCAAACAACCCACCCAGCGGCCCTACCCACTGTAAAACGAACCATTTTGGTGGAATCCAGGTCATGAGGTAATAGGAACTCACTGCAATGGTTAACCAGAAAATGTTTGGCTTTAGCGCTCTGAAGAGCACAGATACCAATCGCTTAGTCGTCAGATTGATGGATGCTGCCAGCAAAGCGTTCTGGCAGTGTGCCACAGCGCGCAGAATACCATGCGCAAAGGCGTAAAGTAGCCAGGCAACCAATCCCAAAGACACGCCCTGCGCTCCCCATAAGAGAAACTGGCTCCCTGCCGCGCGTTCGGAATCTGAGGTCAACGATCGTAACTCCCGCATGAAGGGCCGTGTCACACTATCGATAAACACGTCTGGAAGAAACACCAGTTCCGCCCCCAGGTTTTGCAGGAACTCTGTGGGATCATTTACCAGCTTCAGTGCGACCGGACGCACACCTCCCGACCAAACTTGTCTGTTGCGCCAATGACTTGTTTCCAGGCGCATTTCCGAGTATACGTTATTTATTAAGGACACCCAGCGCTCATTCTCCAATTGTTTGGGAACGATCGCCAGGCGATAGGCATCCTCCTGTAACGCTTGTACCGCGGGGTAGGAAAGAGAAGCCAGAATTTGCGATTTTACCAGCATTTCGCGCCAAACCTCGGTAACCGCATCTGGTGCCATTTCCGGCGCAACGAGCATTCCTGCCCAACGTTCTAACTGCCTCCTCATTAGCTCATGCCAGTTAAGCACTGAACGGGCCGTTGAAAGTTTTTGGGCGATGCTAATACTTTCACCCTCTTCAAAGTCTTGCGCCCCAGAGGAAAATGGCTCCTCAGCATTCAACTGTGCCTCTACACCCCTGATTGACTCATCCAGAAGTGCCATAATTTGCCAGTTTCGGGAAAGCCGCAACAGTCGCAATCGGGTGCTTCGACTCAGTGTCAATACTTGTTTCTTGCGAATCAACCATTGCAACTCTTTATCGATGACGTCTGCAAGCGCGGCCTGATAACTTACACCATTCACACCACAATCATCTGCAGTCGCCTGACTCAGTGATCGAGATCGGGCGCGAAGGCTGGCTTCCAACTCGCGATCAGCGACCATTGCCAGCTGTACATCAGATTCGTTATCTATAGCCACACCAAGCAGTTTTCTCAGACTGAAATCGGGAGCCAAGCGTCCAGCATACAACCCTTCCGCGACAATCAATCGTTGAGTCACAAGGGCTGCCCGTTTTTCTATTTCCAACAGATCGCCTTCAGCGCCACACAGCGGAAAATCACCCTCTGCCAGCACAAAGGGTGAGAAAAATAATAGAATAACAAGCAGACGCTTGAAGCAGTCGTTCATACGTGAGTATCGCTTATCACCATTGCTCAGCAAACGAAAACGCACTAACTTGCCTCTTGCACGGCACTCTCAAATGAGCCCCCAAAATAGGCGAACTGCAATTCATTATGCAATTGAGCAAAGCCGATCTGCAGTTGATCCATAAAGCTTTGCAGCTCATGGTGTTTCAACTTCTCAATCTTGGCGTTGTCCAACTGCCGCATCAACCGATGAATTGCAATGAGCGTTTTTTCGTTATTGGGCAAGTCAGCCACCGAGCGCTCAAGTTCCGTCACGCAGTGAGCGATCGACCGGGGAAAGGCGACGGACTGTATCAGGAACCGCAGCACTTCCTGACGCTGGATTCGTACCTGCATTTCCCGGCGGTACATTTGATAGCCAGTCAGCGATCTCAGTACACTCATCCACTGCAGATTATCGTACGTAGCTTTGGTCGTTGTCGCATCCGGGATCAGGTTCGCAGAACGCGTGTCGATGATCCGGCTGGTCATGTCCGCACGCTCCAGGTTACGACCCACCTTCAGGAACGTGTAACCGGCGTCGTGATTCATGGTGCCCGCCAGAATCCCCGTCAGCATTTGTGCGCCACTGATCACATCCCGTAAAAACGGGTAGCGACCGCGTTTGGTAAGCGCCTGAGAAGAACTGTCTTTCGCCTTGAGGTACATGGTGTTGATCGTCTCCCACACTTCACGCGGGATCACGTCACGAATGGTGCGGGCATTTTCCCGGGCATAGGACAAACAGCCCACAATGGACACCGTGTTCTTGGTGTCATTGATCAGAAAGTTGAGAACTGAACGCTCATCGAAGTTACCCTGATAGACATCATCTGCCCCGGTAATAGAGATCAGCTGCCCCCATATGGGCGACAACCCCTTGGGCAGGTCCAATGCCAGATTCGCGTTCACATTGATCAAACGCGCCATGTCTTCGGCCCGCTCCATGTAACGTGCCATCCAGTAAATATTTCCAGCTACGCGTGAAAGCATGATTACACCTCCTCATCCACAATCCAAGTGTCTTTACTGCCACCCCCTTGCGAGCTGTTAACCACGAGGGAACCCTTACGTAAGGCCACGCGCGTCAAACCGCCCATGGTCACGTTGATCTGATCACTGGACAGTATAAACGGTCGCATATCCACATGCCGGGCTTCCGCCTGGCCGTCAAAGAGCGTGGGCACCGTGCTGAGGTTCAGCGTGGGTTGCGCAATGTAATTCCGGGGATCATCTTTGATCAACTGCGCAAACTTTTCGCGCTCTTTTTTGGTGGAGGCAGGCCCCACCAACATGCCATACCCACCGGATTCATTGGCGGGTTTAACCACCAGCTTTTCCAGATTTTCCAACACGTACTTGCGATCATCGTCCTTCATGCAGAGATACGTCGGCACGTTAGGAATAATGGCTTCTTCCGAGAGGTAGTACTTGATCATGTCTGGCACAAAAGCATAGACGACTTTGTCGTCCGCCACCCCGGCACCGGGTGCATTGGCCAACGCCACATTCCCCTTCTGCCAGGCACGCATGAGTCCCGGTACACCCAACACAGACGAAGGATCAAAGGCTTCCGGGTCCAGAAAGAGGTCGTCAATACGGCGGTAGATAACATCCACCCGTTCCAGACCGTAGATCGTTTTCATATACACGCAGTCATCTGTATCCACCACCAGGTCCGTTCCTTCGACCAGTTCACACCCCATCTGCTGAGCGAGATAGGAATGTTCGAAGTAAGCCGAGTTATAGATGCCGGGCGTTAACACCACGACCTGCGGATACTCTGCCGGCCTGGGAGACAGTGCCGCCAGCATATCAAACAATTGCGAGGGGTAATCATCCACGGGCATGATGCTGTAGTCACTGAACAGGTCAGCAAAAACGCGCTTCATCACCTGTCGGTTCTCTAACATGTAGGAGACGCCTGACGGCACGCGCAGGTTATCTTCCAACACGTAAATCTGTCCATCCGAGTGCCGCACCAGATCGGAACCGCAAATGTGCGCCCACACACCAAAGGCAGGATTCAACCCCACACATTGTGGTCGGAAGTTTTTTGATTTGCCGAGTAACTCTTTGGGAAAGACTTTATCCTTAACGATTTTCTGGTCGTGGTAAATATCATCGATAAACATATTCAGCGCGCGAACACGTTGCTTGAGTCCAGCCTCTACCTGATCCCACTCCCGCTTGCTGACAACCCGGGGGATGATGTCAAAGGGCCACAACCGGTCGATGGAACCCTCTTCCTGGTTGTACACGGTGAAGCTGATGCCCATCTCCTTAATGGACAATTCTGCGGTCGACTTCAGATAGGCTAACTCTTCATCCTCGACTTTCGCCAAATGATCCACCAGTTTCTGAGCGACCTGCTTTACCTGCCCTTTGCCCTCGATCATTTCATCGTAGAGGCCCGAGCATTCATATTTACCCCAATTTATACCCATTTTTTCACTTCCTCTTCTGTTATCGGATCAACCGAAACGCGCACTTCCGGTTGTCTTTCCCCTCCGCCATAGCACATGCCCTTCAAAGGTGGCACATCCGTATAATCCCGCCCCAGGGCGATCGTAATGTGCTCCTGCCCTACCCACATGTTATTCGTGGGATCGGAATGCACCCACCCAATACCAGGCACGAACACCGCAAACCAGGCATGCGAGGCATCGGCACCCACCAGTTTTTCCTGGCCTTCCGGTGGATGCGTCAGCAAATACCCGCTCACATACGCCGCCACCAGTCCCAAACTGCGTAACGCGACGATGGCCACATGAGCGAAATCCTGGCAGACCCCTCGATTCGTGCGCCAGACCTCATCCACGGTGGTTTCAATACTGGTGACGCCGGGAACGTAGGTAAAGTCACAAAATATGCTCTCGGTCAGCTTCGTAATCAAAGCATGAATGGAAAGCCCTTCCGATACCATTTCGCGCGCGTAGGCGGCAATATAACCATGCAAAGGCGTCATTGGACCCGGGAAAGCCAGCGAGCACAACTGTGTGCGGACCGTAGGGTCCTCCATCGCGGAATAGGTACAACGCTCCCACGGAATTTCTTTCAGGGCGTCTGTCTCTGACGGGCGACGCACCACAATGGCCTCACTCTCCACACTCAGTGTGTGATGGGATTTGTGCACCTCAAAATAGGTTCGCCAATTGCCAAAAACATCCTCCTGCGTTGTCACAAATCGGGGGGCGGGCTCGATACGCAATTTATGCTTGAGCACCCGCTGTTCAGGCAAAACGCGGGGCTTCAGCCAGGCCACTTCGTAGGCAAGCGACGCCGCCTGCTCATAGTCATAGCGAGTTTCATGCTTTACCCGTAATACCTGATCTGCCCGTAATACCGGATCTGTACTTAGCACCTGATCCGCCCGCAGAGCCGGTTCCGCGCTCTGCCGGTCGGGTTTATCGGAGGTATCGGTTGACGGGCTCGGTGTGTTTGAAATATTGGAGCTCAATATTTTGTCCAAGCTGAATCAGCGTTTCTTTTATGTTTAGCAGGAATGGGGCCAACTCGCCCCGGGATTTTTCCGCATTATGCCACGCCGTTGCCTCAGCCAGTCGAAGTGGCGTGAGTGCGGCAAGTACCCGTTTCTCAAGCAGCGTCAGCCCCTGATGAGGGGTACGATTGAGAAGCTGCAGGTCTGGCTCTATTTTGGCCAATGTATGCACCAGGGAGCGGGGATTCGTCAGTTCCAGCAAGAGGTGCTGCCACACGGTGTCGTACGTGATTTCAGTACCGTACCGGCGGCGGTAGCTGTTCAGGCTGTCGTTGGACTCAAGAATCGCTTCGCGCAGCCCGTCTTCGGTACTGTCTGTGCACTCCTGAACCAGCCAGTAAAGGCTGGAGAGAATGTTTAACGATCGATCCAGACGACGCCCCATTTGCAGCCACAAGCCGCCCTGATCCACAGCCATACTTTCCATACAGGCCCCCCAGAAAGCTAACAGGGCATTCAAAAAGGGCTGAGTAAACTGATCCAGCGCGACCACATTTAAATTGCGCTCACTGTATTCCAGCAACTCTTCCATTTCTTCCACCGCACGCCAGCAGTCACCGGACCAAAGGTCTTTCACAGTATAAGCACTGTGTATCGCCGCATGCAGGTTGTACGACATGCTGCCCACCTTTTGGGCGTTCAGCAGGAAGGCCTGCACCGCATCCATGCGCACCAGCCGGTTTTTCCCCATGGAACAATACAGGTCAAACTGGGGTTTCAGGCCGGAAAGCACCTCCAGATCAGACTCAAACCCGTAGTCCCGGTAACTGTCCAGACGTTTGACATAGGCACGAATGAGGCGCAGCAACGATTCTGTCCGCTCCAGATAGCGCGCCATCCAGAACAGGTGCTCTGCAGCACGACTGGTGAGCACCGCCGCAGCGTGTTTGCGATGACGCACCACTTTGGCGAGGTTTTTGTCTTTCGATTGTTCTTGCCGGGACAACACCCAGGTGTCTTTACTCTTCCCACCGACCTGCCCGGAAACGACGAAGGTGTGTGCATCCGGACTGACACGGGTTAAACCGCCGGGCATGACTTCATAATGTTCGCCATTCCCCACAGCAAAAGAACGCAATACCAGATGACGCGGCTCTATCTCATCCACGGTGAGCGTAGGTACCGTCGAAAAGCTGATGACTTGTTGCCCGACATAAAGCCAGGGCTCAGCCTCGATTTGTGCATGTAGCTCAGCTTTCTGCGCCCGGGTTAACTGAGCGCCGAAAATCACCTGAGCGGTACGATCCACCTTTTTGATGACCAGATCATCGAAATGATTGATCACGTGGTCGCGTTCGCTCGCCTGACCACACCACCAGGTGGCCACATTGGGCAGAATCAACTCTTCCGACAGATAGAATTTCGCCAGATCCGGCAAAAAAGGCAGTAACCCCGCCGACTCCATGACGCCGCTGCCCAGAGGATTCGCCATACCTACTTTCCCTGAGATCTGCGCCTGCGCAAGCCCGGGAACGCCCAGATACGAGTCTGACCTCAGCAGGAGCGGGTCACAGAAGCTGTCATCAACGCGCCGTATGATCACATCCACCTGTTTCAGGTCATCCACGGTTTTGAGATATACCTTTCCCTGACGCACGGTGAGATCATCCCCCTGCACCAGCGTAATACCCAGCTGGGCCACAAGGTATGCATGCTCAAAATACACTTCATTCCCGATGCCCGGAGACAACAGCACAATGGTTGGCTCGCGGGATTTGTCCGGCGCGAGCGCGGCCACCTGTCTTTTAAACTGCTGGAAGAAGGGTGTCAAAGGCAGGGTGGTCACTTCACCGGGTTCCGCGCCCAAGACACGCTTGGACACCATGCGTGCTTCCAGGACATAGCCTGCGCCAGACGGACCCTGTGTTCGGTCAGCCAACACCCACCACTTGCCGTCGGGGCCGCGCGTCAGGTCTGACGCAAAGAAACTGAGAGGCTGCATAGCGCCCCCCATTAAGCTCGGCAAAAATCCTGGGTGGAGATAGATCAACTCCGAGGGAATGATCCCTTTTTTTAAACACCGCTGGTCCGAATAAAGATCTTTCAGCAGCGCGGAAAACAGCCGGGCTCGCTGCTGTATACCTTTTTCCAACTGCTGCCAGTCCGCATCCTGCAGCACCATTGGCAGCGGGTCCAGTTGCCAGGTACGTCGCATCCCCTCCGGGTCGTGATACACATGGTAGTTCACCCCCTGCTCTTTCAGCCGACGCTCGGTTTCCAAAGCAAGCCGTTTGATCTCTGGCTCGGTAATCCGGCGGTAATACTCCGCAAAGGGACGCCAGTGCGGTCGCACCGCATTCTGATCGTCCATCATTTCGTCGTATACCCCTTCCAGGGACTGATACGTGGACCACGAATCGTCCAACATTGCCTGCTTCAACCGCACTCTCCAACGTTGCTTTTTGTATTCTAGTCGGCGCTTTGGCCTGCAGCCAAACAATGGCTCCTTGGATTAATCGTAGCGCAAATCCAGCGTAAAGGGGTATTTGGGGTTGGGTTTTACTGGTGGAGGCACACTGCCTTTTGTTGGCTTGCCATGCGGATAAAAGCGTCCACCGCCCTCCATTATGGGCGGTGCGATGCGCTGACCATGCGTGTGGCCTACGTGTTCGAACCGGTTAAACCGTCGCGCCTCGGCTTCCAGGGCATTCACCGGGAAGTGATCGTAGTTTCGGCCACCGGGATGAATCACATGATAGGTGCCTCCGCCCACCGAACGTCCATTCCAGGTATCAAACAGGTCGAAAACCAGGGGTGAATGAACACCGATGGTGGGGTGCAGTGCAGAATACGGCTGCCAGGCACGGTAGCGAACACCTGCAACAAAGCAGCCCTCTTCTTCAGTGGGTACCATGGGTATGGCCTTCTGGTTGCAGGTGAGCATGTAGCGTCCCGGCGTACCGTATTTCACCTTCACCTGTATCCGTTCCATACTGGAATCCACATACCGTGACGTTCCTGAGCCGGTGGCTTCCTCACCCAGCACATGCCAGGGCTCCAGCGCGTGCCGAATTTCCACTTCACAGCCTTCCACGTTAAGCAGACCGATCCGCGGACATCGAAACTCCAGGAAGGCATCAAACCAGTGGTCCTGCATCGGGTAACCATTTTCACGGATAAACCCAAGAACATCCTTGAAATCCTGCCACAAAAATTGCGGCAGCATGTATCGATCATGCAGTGCATGCCCCCAGTCAACCAGAGGCTTGGTGTAGGGTTTTTCCCAAAACACCGCCACCAGGGTGCGCAACAGAAGCATTTGCACCAGGCTCATCCGGGCATGCGGCGGCATTTCAAACGAACGGAACTCCAGAATACCCAATCGTCCGGCGGTGGAGTCCGGGGAATACAATTTATCAATACAGAACTCACTGCGATGGGTGTTTCCCGTCAAGTCCGTCAGCAGATGACGAAACAGTCGGTCCACCAGCCAAGGCTGTGCCACCTCCCCTTTCGGGAGCTGGGCAAAGGCAATCTCCATTTCATAGAGTCGCTCGACCCGGGCTTCATCGATGCGGGGTGCCTGGCTGGTTGGCCCGATAAACAGGCCGCTGAAGAGATAGGACAGACTGGGGTGGTGCTGCCAGAAGGTGATCAAACTGCGCAGCAAATCCGGCCGCCTCAACAACGGGCTGTTCGCCGGCGTAGCCCCACCCAGAGTTACATGGTTGCCACCGCCGGTACCGGAGTGCCGGCCGTCAAGCATGAACTTCTCGGTCGCCAAACGCGATTCACGGGCTTCCTGGTACACCGTTTCAGTAATGTTTTTCAACTCGGCCCAGTTATTGGCCGGCTGAATATTCACTTCAATGACCCCGGGATCCGGAGCCACCACCAGCTTGTCCAGGCGTGTATCCTGCGGTGGTGGATACCCTTCAATACGAATGGGACAGGATACGGTCTCCGCCGCTGAGTGTACAGCATTCAACAGGGCCACATATTCCTCCAGCGTACTGACCGGCGGCATGAAAACATTCACAAAGCCATCGCGCACTTCGGCGCAGAGCGCAGTGTGTATCGCCATATCCGGTGCAGCTTCTTCGGTGGCAGCGCTGAGGGGGGTGAGTTCCTGAGGGACGGGCTCAAAAGGATCGCGCTCGTTCACATCGAACGCATCGTTTTTGGCCTGCTGAGACAAACTGCCCAACGGCAGTCGATAGCCCACCGGCGAGTTACCGGGCAGCAGATACAGGGCCTGATGCTTGAACCGCCACAAACAGCTTTGCCAGTGCCGGGCAATGGGATTAAAAGCCAGCGGCAGACAGTAGCCCGAGACAGACGAGAGCCCCTGTTCGAGAATCCGGGAGACCGTCGCACGCGCACGCTCTTCAAAGGACGCTTCCTCTGCGCGATCCTTGCCTTTCCCCTTGGGCTGATAATCTACGGGCAACTGGCCAGCCTGCCAGAGTGCATGAAAGGGGTCTTCGTAACAGGGGTGTATGGCCTGGTCCGCAATGCCCAGAGCGCTGCAAAACGCCCGCATAAACGCTCCGGCATCCTTGGCTGTTAAATCCTGTTTTCCTTCCGCCAGAATGCTCCCGACTTCACTTTGATCTGCCCACAGTGGCACCCCATCTTTGCGCCAATAGAGCGCGTAGCTCCAGCGCGGCAGCGGCTCTCCCGGGTACCATTTCCCCTGACCATAGTGCAGCAGTCCCCCTTGGGCAAATCGGTTTGATAACCGGTTTACCAGCCGGGTAGCGAGTTTGCGTTTCTCTTTTCCGTCTGCTGCCGTATTCCACTGATCGGATTGCATATCATCGATGGAGACAAAGGTGGGCTCCCCCCCCATGGTTAATCGCACATCCATCTGGTTAAGCCGCTCATCCACAAAATTGCCGAGCGCATCAATGTTTTCCCAGTCGTACTCGGTAAACGGTCGGGTGACACGCGGGTCTTCGTGCAATCGAGTCACTTCATTGCTGTACGCGAACTCCACTTCACAGGCATCCACTGCACCATTGATCGGTGCGGAATCGGAAGGCTCCGGCGTGCAGCTGAGAGGGATATGCCCTTCCGCCGCGAACAAGCCGGAGGTTGGGTCCAATCCCACCCAGCCAGCGCCGGGTACATACACCTCCACCCAGGCATGGAGATCCGTAAAATCCGCTTCCGGCCCGGACGGGCCATCAAGCGACTTTTGATCAGCGGTGAGCTGGACGAGATAACCTGAGACAAATCGTGCAGCCAGCCCCAAATGGCGGCAGAGTTGAACCATCAACCAGGCGAAGTCACGACAGGATCCCCAGCCAATCTCCAGCGTCTCTTCCGGCGACTGAACGCCGGGTTCCAGCCGGATCGTATATTTGAGGGTTTCGTAGACCAGCCGGTTGATATTCACCAGATAATCGACAATGGCGGTTTTCTCCCGCGGGATATCGGCCAATATACGTTCAAATTTTGGCCCCCATGTCTTCGCGGCCAAAAAGGGCGCCAACTGTGTCTTGAGACTATCCGGGTAGGTGAAAGGAAAATGCTCGGCATACTCTTCCACAAAAAAGTCAAACGGATTGTAGGGCGTGAGATCTGCCACCAGATCCACGCACACCTTCAATGAGGTGGTCTGATCGGGAAATACAGCGCGGCCAATATAATTCGAAAAGGGGTCCTGTAACCAGTTTAAAAAGTGCTTTTTCGGCTCAATGTTGAGGCTGTAACTCACAATCGGTGTTCGACAGTGCGGCGCTGGCCGTAAACGAATTGAATGCGGTGCCATGGAAACACGACGGTCATAGTCATAGACAGTACTGTGTTTGATCCCTACCAGAATACTCATTGTGCCAACGCCTCCCTCAGTCGCGCGCGATGATTACTTTTCCCAGTCAAACGGCGGCAAGCCATTAAACAGCTCCACCAACCCCTCCCCCCATCGTTTGCGCAAAGACGCATAATAGGTCGAGTTTAATTTGTACCGAAGTGTGTGCGCCGGTTCGAAACGGTTTTTTTCGTAAATCATCAGATCGAACGGTGGCGCAACCGACAGATTGCTGCGCGCGGTAGAATCCAGGGATACCAGGGCGCAGCGGGCTGCCTCTTCCAGTGACGTATTGTGCTTGATCACACGATCCAGTATCGGCTTACCGTATTTGGTCTCTCCAATTTGCAAAAACGGGGTGTACGGGGAACTCTGAATGTAATTCCCTTCAGGATAGACCATAAAAATTTCACAGGGTTGCCCCTTGATCTGCCCACCGAGAATGAGCGTGCAATCAAAGTTCGCCCCCTGCTTCAAATCGTGTTTGTAATAATTATTGAGGTTAACAGAAAGCGCACCTACGTAGGCGGCCGCATCACACATGTCATGTTGCGCAGCCAACCCCTTGGGTTTTTCTTCCGTCGACTCCTGCAAATCCCGCTCAATTGCCCGAATTACTGCCTGTGTGGTAGCCAAATTTCCGGAAGTCAGCACCACAAAATACGCGTCATCCGACACAGAAAATGTGTACATTTTGGGATACGTGTTGACGTTATCCACACCCGCATTGGTGCGGGAGTCCGAGGCGAAAACGATCCCATCATCAACAGTGATCGCTAGGCAATAGGTCATTCTACTACTCCTGAAAAACAGACGGCGAAAATCGCTCGATAGACCTAGCACTATCCTACAAACCGCAGGCATTTTAAAGACCAGCGGGAAAATTATTCCGAGGAAATCGGCATACGCGTACCACAAATTTGTTTTGTGAAACAGGTCGTCATTTTATATCCGTTTTGCCCTGAATTGACCTCTTTCACCACTGATTTGACCTCCGAACTTTGGGCAGAATAGTCAAGCTCACTTGAGTAAAAAAATGAGAAAACAATCCAAGAAAACAACCCAAGAAAACAACCAAACAAAACAACAAAATCCACCCGCCTGGGGAGAAGAAAACGATGATTCACCTGATCAAAAAAACTTGCATAATGACGGCGCTTTGCGTGGCGTCATTCACAGCAAACGCCTACGACAACGTCTTTGTATTTGGGGACAGCCTGTCAGACAACGGTAACCTGAAAGCGCTGAATGCGCAGGCACCTGAGCGATTCACGAACGGCCCGGTCGCGGCCGAAGTGGTGGCAGCGCAACTGGGACTGGCTCTCACCCCGTCATACCACTTGCAACAAACGCCACCTTTTGGCAATAACTATGCGATTGCCGGTGCCAAGGCAGTCGATGAAGACGGCGACGAAACTACGCCGGACATCAACTTGCCTACGCAGGTGAACGCATTCCTCCAGATTCATGGGGGAGCAGCCCCTGCTGAAGCGCTGTACATTGTGTTGATCGGCGGAAATGACATCCGTGCCGCGCGCGCTATTCAAGCCGCCGGCGTGCTCGCGGAGTCAAAAGAAGAGCGAAAAGAGGCACGTAAAGCGGCGAGAGCATCCATATCCAACGCCGTGGCTTCAGAACAGGCTCAAATCATGAAACTGATCGGGGCCGGTGCCAAGCACATTGTTGTGGTTAATGCTCCGGATATCGGATCGATTCCGGAAACCGAACTCGTCACACTCCAAACTGCCGCAGCGGCAGATACCAAAGGGGAAACCCGTCGCGCCAACCGTATTCCTTTCGATGCGACCAAACTCTCTGCCATGTTTAACCGGAAGCTTGAGCGTAAGATCGGTCAAATTGAGCATAAAACGGGTATCGACATTATCGAGTATGATTTGTTCACCTTCCTGACCGAACAGGTGGACGATGCTGAGGCCTATGGATACACCAACACGGATGAAGCCTGTATCTGGGTTTTTTCTCAGGCAGGTGCTGTGAATCCGGACTGCGCTGACTTTCCAGCCGCCACCGGATTCCTGTTCTGGGATGAAATCCACCCCACAACGGCCGCCCATCAACGTGCCGCCGTCGGCGTATTGAGCGCCCTTGTAAACGGCGAATAACCCGGTTAATTCCCTGCAGATCGAGCCGCCATGATTTGATCATGGGCGGCTTTGATCTGCCGGGTTTTCTCCGTCGCCAGACGCATCATTTCTTCGGGCAGGCCCTTCGACACCAGCTTGTCCGGGTGATGTTGACTGATCAGCCGGCGGTAGGCTTTTTTAATCTCCGCGTCCGAGTGCGACTCAGTCACCCCCAAGACCGCGTAGGCTTCATGCAGCGTATTGAATTCCTCCCGGTGTGCCGGTGCAGATGACTGGCGCTGATGCCCGCCCCTGTGGCTGGTGTGCTCAAAGAACCGACGTTGAGCCACCACCATGGCCAATAAACGCTCAAATCCGAACGCGCTGTACCCCAAATGCGCCGCAAGCTCTCGCAATAGTTTTTGCTCCTCAGGATGGAGCTCACCATCCACGAGTGCGGTAGAGATTTGCAGCTCAAGAAAGAACTGGGTGAGATTCGTTCTTCTGCCACACTCTGTGCGCAACTGGTCCATCACCGCCAGAATATCCACTTGCTGGTCACGGCCTTGATTAAACAACGCAATCGCTGCCTGTCGTTGCTCCGGATTAAGCTGCATGTCCTGCATGACACGTTCAGCGAGCCGAATTTCATCCGGCGTCACCCGCCCATCTGCTTTGGCCACGCGCCCCATAACGGTGAAAGCTGCTGTGAAAAATGCAGTTTGCACACGCTCCTGATCGCCAGGTGCCCATCCGGGCTGATCGTCCGCAGGCGGCAGCTGCAATTTTGCCATCCCCTGATCAATCTGATGCCCTAAAACGCCCCCTAACAACGCGCCCAGTGGCCCTCCCAGCAGAAAGCCGAACGCCCCACCGACCACTTTTCCCCACCAATTCATCTGATTTTCCCGCTTTTCAACGCATTCAAACAGATTATAGTAAGGTTGATTTTGACGTTTTAAAGCTTGAAGTGCGTTAATTCCCAGTAACCCACTATACTAAGTTGCAATGTAGTACCAGGTAAAAGGCAATTTCCGTCAGTTCAGAGGGGCGTCCCATGAGGTTATCATCCATCAAATGGATTTTTGCGTTGGTGATCCTGTTATCGAGTTCTCTTATCACGGCAGAGACGAAAACGACGGTCAACATCTGTATCGATGAAGCATTCTGGTACCCTTTCACGATGGTGAAGGAAGGCCGTCCCTCAGGCATTCACGTGGATCTGGCCACCACCGCCATTCGAGATACTGGTTTGAACGCACAGTTTTATGCCATGCCCTGGAAACGGTGCCTGCGGGAGAACCAGCATGGCCGGATGGATGCTGTGGTCAGTGCCAGTTACAAGGAGGAACGCGCGGCCTATCTGCACTTTCCGGAAGGCGCGGAGGAAGCGACAAAATCCCCACTGCGTATTATGCAAATAGAATATGTCGTCGTTACATTAAATCAGACAGGCTATGAATTCACCGGTGATATCACCAGCCTGCCACAGCCCGTGAGAGTACCTGCCGGCTATTCACTGGCCGACGACTTCCGAAAAAAGGGGCTGCGGGTGGATGACTCTGCACAGACCGACACTGCCAATATCCAGAAGCTGGTGCGGGATGGAGACGGATCTGTTGTGCTCATCCCCGAGTTGGCTTCACTGCTGGATGCACGGGTGGCCAATCAGGGCAAGCTGAACATCAGCGCCACACCAATCCGCTCGAAGTCATACTACATTGCCTTTTCCAAGCAATCGGCTCTCACTCAGGCAGACCGGGATGCCATCTGGCGTCGTATTGCTGAGCTGAGGGACAATTCGTCGTACATCAAAGAGCTGACGGCAAAGTACTGACAGCCCGCTTTAGTTGCGAATCAAGACAGTGGACTTCAAAGGCGAGTTGGTCTCTTAATGCAGCACTACGCCCTAAAATAACCTACACTCAAAATGATAAAGGGAATCCAGCAGTCACTTGAGGAAAAAGTATCCGCATGCTTTTCTCGCAAAAATTATTGCAACACCCCGGCGGCCCCGCCACAATATTTTTTCTGTTCTTTGTGCCATTCCTGTCCTTATTGGTACACCATATGGCCGGTGAAACACGCTCAATTGACCTCGCTCAGCAAAAAATTGATGGTTTCCAGCAAACCAAAGCCCTTTCTAATCTACTTCAGTTGGTTCAACAGCATCGCGGCTTAACCAGCGGCGTACTATCCGGAGCGAACGACCTCGAACCAGAGATGGAGAGAAAGGACCGAGAAATACAGGAAACCATAAACAGATTGCATGAGTTCCAGGGCACTGACGGTGAACATCCCGCCCTGGCTCAATTCTGGCCAACACTGAACGCGGAGTTACCAACCATACAAACTGAAAGTATGGATGTGAGTGCCAGTGAAAGTTTTCGACGCCACACTCAACTTATCTCTCAGATTCTGCCCGTCATTAGAGAGATTCAGGAGTCGTCGATGCTATTGCTGGAGAACCAGACCGCGGATTACCATGCATCAAGAATCGGCTGGCTTTTTCCTCAGCTGACCGAATTGATGGGACAAATGCGCGCCAAGGGCGTAAGCGCACTTGCCCAGCCACACAACTCTATAAAAGAAAAAACGCCCTTGATTACACTTTTAGCCGGAATTCTCACCAAAACCAAGGAGCTTGAACGCTCTCGATCTGCTTTAATTCATTCGCATCCAGATGCGGAAAACTTGTTTCAAAACACACTATTTAACAAACAATATGCCGTTTCAGACTGGGTGGCACAAACTCAAAAAACCATAATCCATCAAGAAACTCCCGAGCTTACTCCAGAGGAGTACTATACATTCACCACAGAAATCATCGACCAACATTACGAACAATTCCACGCAGTTAACGGCTTTATGGAGGCACGACTGACGCAGCTGCTTTCCGATTATCGATTAGAGCGCACCCTGACTTTGCTGTTCGGGTTTGTGGTGACTCTGACAATGACACTCATTTTTTTCAGGCTGGCTGCACTGCAAAAACAAGCACATAAACATCAGCGACAACAAGCGAACCAACTGAAGTTGCTGGAAGAGATGAACCACACTTTGCAGGAAACACAAGTCCAGCTGGTTCATCAGGAAAAGATGGCCTCCCTTGGCCAAATGGCAGCAGGTGTGGCACACGAAATCAACAACCCTTTGGGATACTTGCGCTCCAATATAAACACGCTCGGACAATACGCCACCGACTTACTGCAGCTGATAGACGCCTACGAGCATGTGAATCAACCATCGTCCGGGGAGAGCATGAGAGAAACACTTGAAACGCTGAAGAATCAGATAGATTTACCCTTTATCAAAGAAGATCTTGGGGAGGTTTTAAAGGATGCTATTGACGGATTCGAGCGAATTCGGGTGATCGTGGCAAAATTACGCGGGTTTGCCACTTCAAATGAGGCTGAACCTCTTGCATCAGACATTCATCGAAGCCTTGACATTGCATTGACTGCACTGGATGAAGAGCTAATCCAAAAAGCCACCATCGTTCGGAATTATGCTGAACTCCCTGAAGTTCAATGCCCTCCATCCCAGCTGACGGAGTGTTTCATCAACCTGCTGAGCAATGCCGCACAAGCCATCGAACAGCAAGGCACAGTCACCCTTGAAACAGGCCATGAAGATGATCAGTGGGTATGGGTGAAAATTAGCGACGACGGTGCAGGAATCCCGGAGAACATCCAGAGCAAAGTGTTTGATCCATTTTTTACCACCAAACCCGTCGGCAAAGGCACGGGTCTTGGCTTATCGCTGGTTTGGGGCATTGTAAAAAATCAGGGCGGACGCATCAACGTTCAAAGCGAACTCGGTAAGGGCTCTACCTTTACGGTATGGCTTCCAATCCATAGCACAGCACAGGCAACCAGCTAAAACTCTTTCCGTCACTGCCGACACCGGCATCCCATCCATAACCACGATAGTTTTCGAGCAAAGCGCCAGGCTATTCCATATCTGGTTTTTGTGGCATGATGCGCGCATGAATAGACACCTCATCCCCTTTACCGCTTCCCGGGAAGCGTTGTTCAACGAATTGCACACCCGCCCCTTCCCGGTACTCGCTACACCTTCGCGACTGTCGCACTTCGCCGCCAGCAATACCGGAAGCAGCGACGACGAAATCGCGCACATCAGCGAGCTGAGCCACCGCTACGCAATCACGCCGCCCAGTCCTGGGTCGTCCTGCTATTATCAGGATTTTGGTGGTTTCACACTTCGCTGGGAACGGCATACCGAGTTTTCGACTTACATCATCATCCAGCCCAATCCCGCAGACGAACCGTTTTCCGGAACGGCGATGGATCTCATCCCTGCAGAGTGGATAGAAACCTTGCCCGGTGAGATTTTCAGCGCCCAGCACCTGGAACTGCAGGAAGCCCCCGCTGGGAGTGCAGACAAAGAGCTGTTACGCCGATATTTTGAGGGGCAGCGGCTGATCGGTAGCGCTTCCATGGACGCGCAGGCGGAACTCTGGACATCCTACCGCATTCACAGTGATGGCTTCGGGCGGTTTGTTCTGTTGAATCGCTCGCTGAACCCCTGTCAGTGTGGACGCCTGGCTCGTGCCCTGCTGGAACTGGAAACCTATCGAATGTTCATGCTTGAGTCGCTCCCGCTGGCGAAATCCGTCTCGCCGCAGGTGCGGGAAATGGACCAGGAACTGGCCCGCATTATTCAGCAAATCACGGACATCGAAGGCTTGGATGATGAACGTCGTTTGTTGGGGGAGTTATCCTTGCTTGCCGCTCGCACAGAGCAGTTAATTTCAGACACCAATTACCGGTTTTCTGCCGCAGAAGCCTATCATGCGCTGGTGCAAACCCGCATTGATGAGCTGAGAGAGCGGGAAATCGCCGGGCTCATGACCATACGGGAATTCCTGCAACGCCGCCTCACCCCGGCATGGCGCACCTGTGAAGCCACCCGGGATCATCTGGAAGACCTGTCAGAACGCATCAACCGCGCGAATGAACTCATACGGGCGCGGGTGGACCTGGCGTTGGAGTCGCAGAATCAAGCGCTTCTTCAGTCGATGGACCGGCGCAGTCAGCTGCAATTGCGCTTGCAACAGGCCGTTGAAGGGCTTTCCATTGCCGCCATCAGCTACTACGCGGTGGGTCTCGTGAAATATGTCGTCACCGCCCTCAAAGAAACCGACCTCCCCGTCAACTCAGACGTTGTCACCGGCGTATCGGTGCCGGTGATCGTTGCCGGGGTGGCATTCATGGTGCACCGTTTCAAAAAGAAACTGCACCAATAGCTACTTCTGTTTCGCTGTCTGAGTACAACGAACAGGGCCGACTTATGCGGTTTGGCGCAAACGAACGGATTTCGGGAGCGTTGCGATCAGGTCGTTGACGGCTTGCGCAAATTCGGCCGGTGAATCTTCCTGAAGAAAATGGCCTCCCATCAGTGTTTTGTGCGGCATACCCTGTGCGCCGGGAACCCGCTCCTGAAGATACTTGTCCAAGCCACGCATAATGGGATCACCGTTGCTGAATGTGGTGAGGAAAGGTTTTTTCCATTGTTTCAACACTTCCCAGGCTGCACGGTTGGCAGGATTGGCCGGATCATCCGGTGAGGTAGGCACCAGATTGGGAAATGCTCGGGTCCCGGCTTTAAACTGGCGACTCGGAAACGGTGCATCGTACGCTCGGCGCTCATCCTTACTGAACGATTTGAATGAGCCTGTTTCCACGATCCGCGCGATCGGAAACCACGGGCTGTACCGGGCAAACGCACGCCAGATCCTGAATGCGGCAGGCACCGTACCTTCGCCTCCCGTTGGCAGCATGCCGTTACCCACAACGATCGCAGAGAACCGGGATTCGTTCTCGGCAGCCAGTCGTAGTCCCAACAAAGACCCCCAATCCTGGCACACGAGCACTATATCTTCGAGCGCTAAGGTATCGATCAGCGTCTGAACCCATTTCATGTGTGCTGCATAAGAGTAATCCTTCACATGCACGGGTTTATCGGACTTTCCAAAACCAATCAAATCCGGTGCGATCACCCGATGCCCCGCTGCCACACAGATGGGAATCATGTGACGATACAGATAGGACCAACTCGGCTCCCCGTGCATCATCAGCACCACCCGCCCGTCTCTCGGCCCTTCATCCACGTAGTGCATGCGCAACCCGTTGGATTCCACTTCCAGATAATGAGGCTGATAAGGGTAGTTGGGCAATCGATTAAATCGGCTGTCCGGTGTGCGAACGTATTTCATCGGTCTCTCCTTCATTTACCCCGAAGGGCAATTTTCATGGCGTGGATTTGCTGTTCCGTCGCGCGTACGAGCGGCAGCGGATCATGCGTCACCTTTGACAGGGACAAGACACCCACGTGATATATAAACAGCTGCTGGATCACGGCATCCAATTCTGTATCCGGCGCAATCTCTCCGGCCGACTGCGCAAACGCCAGCACCCGCCGGTATCCCTCTTTCAGCAATCGAACCCCGTCTGACACAGCAGCCTGAATCTCCGCACTCTCCAGCCGGGCATCCACCGTCGTATTCAGTAGCAGGCAGGCCTGACGGGCAAGGGGTTCCGGCACCGGGTAAAAGCTGGACACAATAAAATGCTCGATGGCTTGGAAGGGATCGGCACCCTGTCGGCTGACCGCTTTATGCAGAATAGACGTCACACGCGGCTGCACGATGGTCGCCAGGTAATGACGTAACGCGGCAACAAAGCAGCCTTCTTTTCCGGCAAATTCATGATACAGACTCCCCGTCGTTAATCCCGTCGCCAGAGACAGGTCGCGCATGGAAGTCTCCACATAGCCCTTGGCCCAGAACACATGCATCGCCTGGTGCATGACGTGGGAATGGTCGTACGATTTTGGTCTACCCGGCATAACGTGCCCATTTCATTTATAGAACACTCATTCTAGAACACTTGTTACACAAAGAGCAAGTGCCGTCGAGGCTATGCTTTGTCCGGATTTGGGGTACACTAACACCGCCACGATGCACGAATACCACCACGTTATAGGCACATCCGCGGCGAAGCAGGGAGTAGGGAAACCTTGGGTACCATCAAAAAACCAAAATCCATTATCCGACAGGTCGGCTGGCTGCTCTCCAGCATCATCGTCCTGTCGGTGATCAGTATTTCGGCCTCACTCATTACTGTGCAAAGTGCTGATGGCGACGCCGAACGCATCAACATTGCCGGTTCTCTGCGTATGCTGTCGATGCGCATCGCTATCGCCTATGGGAACCATTTGCACCATCATCCGGCGGTGACGCCCACCCTGCCGGAAGACGACCCGCTCACCTGGACGATTGATGAATTTGAAAAACGTCTGCATGCGCCCGTGTTTGCCAATGCCTCCTTTCCTGATTCCAACGCCCAGGCTGAACAGCTGGCCGCATTGAAAACCCGATGGCTGGAGATTCGACAACTGCTCATTGACCACCAGCCTTCAGCGGCAGAAATCGAAGTCATCATGCAGACGTATGTTGAAAGTATTGATCATTTCGTAACGCTGATCGAGCACGCCTCCGAAGCCAAAATCACCCGACTGCAATGGATTCACTCCGGTGGATTGGCCTCGATTCTATTGGTGTCCGCACTGCTGTTGCTGTTGCTTTCCAACCGCGTGATCAGCCCGCTGGATGAACTCCGCAATGGTGCCAAGCTCGCCAGTGATGGCAACCTTGCCGTGCGCATCGAGTATCAGTCCGCTGACGAACTGGGGGAACTGGCTGGTGCATTTAATCACATGGCGGCGGAGCTGGAGCAAATGTATCAGAACCTGGGGGCGCGCGTTGACGAGAAAACCCGCGAACTCTACCAGCGAAATCAGGCGCTGGAATTCCTGAATGAAGCAGCCACCAGTGTGACTTTCTCGCCCAACTCCCGCAAAACGCTGCTTGCACTCATGCAAACCTGCCTGAGGGTCAGTGGCTTGCAACAAATTCGCTTTGTCGGCTTCGATGAAACACAACCTGACTGTCGTCTGGTTCTGAGCGTGACGCATGCGTCCTCAGGCATGACCGTAGATCAGTGGCCATCCGAGAATAGCAGCCTGCCGGAAGCGCTGATTCCGACAGAATTAACGCAACGCGCCTTCTGGGAAGACAAACACCTTGTGATGCCCTTCCCTCACAATCAAACCGATTTTTTCCCACTCATGGACAACGAGCGACTGGTGGCGGTATTCATTTATGATGCCCAACCAGACTCACCGTTATTGTCGTGGCAACGACAGTTAATGCACACGTTTTCTGATATCGTCAGCAAATCGTTTAACCGCGTGTCTGCCCAATCCCAGCAACAGCGTTTTCTGTTGTTTGAAGAGCGAGCGGTCATCGCACGGGAACTGCATGACTCCATCGCGCAATCGCTGTCTTATCTGAAAATGCAGGTCAGCCGATTTCAAGTGATGCTGAAAAAAGACGTTGAGAAAGAAAAGCTGGAACTGGTCGCCAATGAAATACGGACGGGTATCAATGCCGCCTACGTGCAGCTCAGAGAAGTCCTTACGACCTTTCGTATACGGCTGAATGAACCCGGGCTGGAACAGGCGCTGAAGAGTACCCTTGTGGAGCTGTCCGGCAGATCAGACACCAGAATCAGCCTGGAGTTTGGGCTGAAAAAGTACCAGCCAGCGGTGAATGAGGAGATTCATATTCTCCAAATCATTCGTGAAGCGCTTACCAATGTCGTAAAACACGCCGAAGCGCAGCATGCCTGGGTGGAGATCATCGAACAGCCCAGAGGGGATATTCGACTGACCGTGCAGGACGATGGTCGGGGATTGGAAGCCGAATATGAGAAAGCCTTCCATCATGGCATTACGATCATGAAAGAGCGCGCCGCCATGCTGGGGGGCAGCCTGACGTTGGAAAACAACGAAACAACAGGCGTGCGTGAAGGTAAAGGGACCACTATTCAGGTCACTTTCCGTCAAACGAAACAGGATGCAGATGATTTATTGATTTTGCCGATAACTGGCGCGCTTTGAATTTGCTCTCTACCCTTGTCAAATAATAATGATCAGGAGAACAACCGATGAAACATGATGGTGGCATGATCGTGGCGGAGACGCTCCACGACCTCAACATTAAGCACTTGTTTACGCTGTGTGGCGGACACATCTCTCCCATTCTGGCAGGCTGCAAGAAGAAAGGCATCGGCGTGGTGGATGTGCGCCATGAAGCGAACGCCGTCTTCGCAGCTGACGCCACGGCCCGACTAACCGGAATCCCCGGGGTGGCCGCCGTGACAGCCGGCCCCGGTGTCACCAACACCCTGACTGCAGTGAAGAACGCTCAACAGGCGCAATCGCCACTCATTTTGCTCGGTGGAGCCAGTGCGACTGTCCTGCGCGGCCGAGGGTCGCTGCAGGACATTGATCAAATGACGCTCATTCAACCCCACGTAAAGTATGCCACGAGCATCAGTCGCGTACGGGATATCGAGCCTGAACTACGCAAAGCATTCCAGATCGCTCAAGAAGGCGTCCCGGGCCCCGTGTTCGTGGAACTTCCCATCGACCTGCTCTACCCGGAAGCCACCGTACGGGAATGGTATGGCATCAAAGGCAGTGACCAAGCCGCCGGTTCGCTGGGCAAAAAGGCGATTCAGCTCTATCTCAATTTTCATACACAGCAAATGTTTAGAGAGCCGGGCTTACCCCAGTTTGCCAGCCATATCGCCGAGGGTGTTGCAGATTCTGTCACGACGCTGGCCCAGAGAGGCCGAAACAGCCTGGTCACCCAGCGCGCGGCAGTAAAAGCAGCGGGTTTGCTGGGTAAGTCAAAGCGGCCCGTTCTGGTGCTTGGCAGTCAATCCACCCTGGACCCAGAACGCATTCCCGCGCTCATTTACGCCATTGAACGGCTGGGCATGCCGGTCTTTCTGTCCGGTATGGCACGTGGTCTGCTGGGCAAAGACCATCCCCTGCAACTGAGACATAAGCGAAAGAATGCGCTCAAGGGCGCAGACCTTGTGATATTGGGTGGCGTTCCGTGCGACTTCCGTCTGGACTATGGCAATCATATTTCGTACAAAGCCAAACTGATTTCGGCCAACCTGAGCAAGGAAGACCTCTACAAAAATCGGCCACCTACCGTGGCCGTGCAGGCGATGCCCTGCGACTTTATCGAACAGCTGGCAGAAGTGATGCCCGTCGGCACCCAACGCCAATCCCACCAGGAGTGGCTGACTCAGCTCAAAAATGCCGATGGCGAACGCAATGCTGACATTAAAAAACAAGCGGAGGTTGTGGGTGACCACATAAATCCGGTCAAACTGCTTTCCAGAGTGAATGATTTGCTGCCCGATAACTCATACATCGTGGCAGATGGCGGTGATTTCGTCGGAACCGCAGCCTATACACTGCAACCGCGAGGCCCACTGCGCTGGCTCGATCCTGGCGTTTTTGGCACGCTGGGCGTGGGCGGTGGTTTCGCACTGGGTGCAATCATGCATGAACCCGGCGCAGAAGTCTGGCTGATCTACGGCGACGGTTCTTCGGCATTCAGTATCGCGGAGTTTGACACGTTTGTTCGCCATGGCGTTGGCGTGATTGCGCTGATCGGTAATGACGCCTGCTGGAACCAGATCGCACGTGACCAGGTGGAAATTCTGAAAGACGACGTGGGCACCGTGTTACGCCACACCGACTATCACCAGGTTGCGGAAGGCTTTGGTGGCGTGGGGCTGTTATTGGATGACCCGAAGAAAATCACCAGCACGCTGCGCAAAGCGCAAAAGCTGGCGCGACAAGGCAAGCCCGTGTTGATCAACGCGATTCTGGATAAATCCGATTTTCGCAAGGGGTCGATTTCGGTGTAGGCCTACCGCTGCAACAACCGAATCAATCGAGACATCGCCAACGCCAGTTCCGCGGCAGCCTGATCATCCCGATCCATCAGAATCCATCGCTCATGCTGGTGGACCGGATGATACAACCAGCACACATATTCGCCCATGTTACACCCGTATCGCACGATGGGATCAATGCCAAAAACAGACTGTTTCACGACGTTAAGTCGAGCACCACTCTCGGGGTGGTAATGCTTTTCTTTGATGATCAAATCCCGACTGGCATCCACATCCAGCTGGGTATCTACGCCCGTGTCTCGCTGCTGTTTTTTGATGCGGTCGCCATAGTACGGGTGATTCCCCAGCAGGGTATTGATATGAAGCACCAGCGCTGTCTGATCATCTTTGGTCAAATAGAGTTTACGTAATCCTACCAGATACTCATCGGCCCCAGCCGATGCTTCCCGGTCACCCGCTCGCTGGGTGGAATAGCTACGCCCCCCCGCTGCTGAAGATCCGCCCTCACCGGAACTGTAGGTAATGGTCGGGCTGGGCTTGATAACTTGCTGCGCCGCCTGAAATTCTTCCGCTTCGGTCACCAGCATCAACGCCTGATTATAATACTTGCCCTCTTCACCCGCTTTGACAATGTAGTTTTCCAAAAAGGGTTTGGCCCGATCATAGGCTTTCTTTTGGGCCAACACTTGCCCCATGTAAAAATGGTAGTCTTCCGGTGGCTCAACCTCGAGCTGGCTGATGCGCTCAAGTTCACCCTGGGCCTTGTCCCAGTTTTCCGCCGCCAACGCCTTTTCTGCAGACAGTAGCAGGCGGTTCATTTCATGTTTGGGTGGCAGTGCCTGTGTCACGCCGGACACCGCGAACCAGGCCAGTGCAGTCAGCATAAGCATCCAGCTGTGCACTGCCTTACGACATACACCCTGACGACGTACAACCTGACAACGTACAACCTGACAACGTACTTCTGTAACGCGCATTACTTCACCTTCCACCACACTTCTCTCCACTTCATTAACCTGACTGGCAAGCCTGCTAACGGTCTTCCCATTGGTCTTCTCATTAGCTTTCTCATTATCCTAACGAGTCCAGGGTGTCCAGCAACACGGGCTTGTGCACACCGAAGCCCTGTGCCTTATCCACGCCAATATCTCCCAACAATCCGAAGATCGCATCATTTTCGACGTATTCAGCGATGGTTTGCATCCCCATAAAATGCGCCAGATCGTTGATTGAGCGCACCAGGGCTTCGTCTTTCTTATTGTTGACAATATTCCGGATAAACACACCATCTATTTTCAATAAGTCCACCGGCAATCGCTGAATGTACTCGTAAGAGGACAGCCCGGTACCAAAATCATCGAGCGCAAACTTGCAGCCCTTTTGCTTTACTTGATTGATGAACTCCGTTGCATACGCCAAACTCGTCACTGCGGCCGTTTCGGTAACCTCAAAACAGATTTTTTCCATGGGTACCGATGCGCCAGACAGACTGTCCAGGATGAATTCCAGAAAAGATTCATCCCCCACCGATGTCCCAGACAGGTTGATGGAAAGGCCATCCATATTCTTAACGAGATGGGGATGAGTCGCCATCCATTTCAAGGCATTGCTGACCACCCAGCGATCAATTTTTGCCATACGCCCATAATGCTCAGCCGCTTCAATCAGCTTCATCGGGGGGAGCATATTGCCCTGTTCATCTCGTACCCCCAGCAACACTTCATAATGCGACTTGCTGTTGGTCGATCGAATCGGGCGAATTTCCTGGCACCGCAACACCAGGAATTCGTCCAACTGGGTTTCAATACGCTTCACCCAGGTCATCATTTCGTCCTGCCGGCTCTGATCCTTTTCATGTAAGGCGTATTCGACGATGCGATTGCGCCCCTGATCCTTGGCAGATTCACACGCCAGATAGGCTTTGCGCTGCAGCGAGTCGACGTTATCACTTTTGTTATTGAGCTCCGCCATGCCAACGCTCACGGTCACGTAAATTGCGTTGTTCTCCCAGGTAAACGGCGTTTCCATCACGCCCAGTCGGATGCGATCCAGAATGGAAACCAGCACTTTTTTCTTCTGACTTCGAAAGATGAGGCCAAACTCATTCCCCCCCAGACGGGCACAGATGACGTCTTCTGCGACATTGGTGCTCACCAGTCGGGCCACATGTTTCAGCAAGTTGTCCCCGGCTTGATGGCCGTAGGAATTGTTCACCACCCGGAACTGGTCGATGTCCAGATACGCAATATGATAGGCGGCGCCGTTGGTGACGCCGTCAGCGACCGCTCGGTCCACATAGCGCTCGAACTCCTGCCGATTCAGTAAGCCGGTGAGCGGATCACAACTGGCCTGCCCAGCCAGATCTTCGTAGACCGACTGAACCATGTTGTGCAGCCCCTGATCCACAATCGGCACCTGATCTTCATCGAGAATCTTGTAGCGCCCCTCTTCCAACCCTTCGGAGAAATCCTCCAAAGCCACATCCACGTCTTTAAGCCCGTGCGCACTGACAAAAACGAAGCGGTAAGAGTTAGTGCCTGACCAGGCCAGGCGCATGCGCTGAGGCTCTTCATCACCAATGCTGAACTCCACCCAGTCCCCGACGGAAAGACCGGAGGCTTTGCGTTGCCAGCGCCCTTTGGCTTCCACCACTTCGGTCCCCTGCAAACGCTGAACCTCATCGGCCCCTTCCCCGGTCCACTCGTATCGCTGGACTTCTACCCACTCTGGCTCCACACCATCCATCAGATGCCGTTTCAGCTGTCCCAGAATGCGCTTGTATCCCGTCTGGCCAGAGGTCGCCAACTCGCGCTCCAACATCTGAAGCAAGGTGGGCGCTTCCAGATCCAGGTCAAATTCATGCGCCCCCTCGTAAGCAAACGCTTCACCACCAATCCAGTGCAATAAAATGTCCACCACATGCAGAGATTCGGTGTAGGCATCACTGTCTTCCCCTTCCCGGAGCAGCGTAATGACGAGATAGTGCTTCCAACCGGCGTTCTCAAGAAACTCAAACACCACTTTGGGCACCTGACGACCCACCAGGCGATCCCCCAACTCCTGAACCACCTGCTTTCTGGCCCGCGCCAGGCGTTGTTGCCCTTCATACGCACGCGCAATGCGGTCCGCGTTTCTTTCGAAAGCCTTATCCTGGCGGGATACCAGGTCGTCGACCTCCTCCAGCACCTCGGAGAACACGGTGTTATCCCCTTGGTAGTCGGTCATGATCTGAGAAGTAAATTTCTCCAGCACCTTATCCAGCCCACGATTGGTACCACGCTTCACGGCACCCAGCTTGCCTAACTGGTTCATGAATTTACGGGCAGGGTGCGCGCTGTCGGAAAAAAAGGAACCATCCAGCAGTATTACTTTCAAGATTGCAAGTTTCAGCCGCTCCACCCATTGGGTAAGAATCTCTCCCACGCCTTTTTGTTTCAGCATCGACTCAAAAAGCTGATCAGTCACGCGTATCAGGTCTTCATCTTCGGGTGCTAAGTGCCGACCGGTGTTTTTGCCGGATTCCACCAACACACGTTGCAGCTGGTCCTCCAATGACAGCCCCTGCAGCCCCTTGGCATCCTGCTGATCTTCAAGTACGGTGTGCACCTGAGACAGCGAATCCAACAGCACATTTCTTTCAAGCTCCTGCGCTTTTTCCGCGTCAGACCGAGCCGAGTCTGCGAATCGGTGGGCACTTCCGGAGAGACTGCCTCCTTTGCCCACAGTCGCTTTCATGTTGATCAGATTTTTTAACAGTCGAACGGTGGGGGCCAATTGTGCCATTTGCTCGGCATTGTCGGACGCGTCCAGCCCACTGTCGCCTGCCATGAATGGCGAAGTGAGAAAACCAAAAGGAGCCCCGCTCCCACCCGCCATTGCTGCATCCATCGCTGCATAATTGCCATTAATCACCCGACCTTCACTTTGGCCACCTGCTGTGACGGGGGCAGATGCGGGTGCTGGCTGGCTGCCAGCTTCCTGCACTGGCGCAGAGGCAGGCGCAGCACCGCCTCCGGGCGCTTGCGCCGGTCTGGGCGCAGGCCTCACTACGACGCCCGACGGCGTCTCCGGCACCTTTACTCCAAAGCGCTCAGCCCCCGTCACCATGACGGCATAGATCTCCTTCAACTCGGATTGGAGTACCTTTCCAATGGTTTTGAATATCAGCGGTTGGCTGGCACTCGGCAGTTCAATGCTGTTAAACGCGGCGCTGAGGGTTTTAATAATGGTATCCGGTCCCATTGGGCAACTCTGCACGTCAAAACGCTGCCCGCTCACCTCGGTGAGGATGGCCGCAATCTTACCCAAGTCGTGGCCCAGTTCATTTTCAATGGTGCGAATCGCCATGTTAATGGCCAGCCAGTCCTCAAACGCGTCCTTCTCCAACACTTCCAGTTTTACTCGACCCAGGTCACTCCCTTTCACATCTTTGTCGAGCTGGCTGTCTTCCACCAGCAGTCCCAGCCGGTCGCCCACTTTCTGGCTCACTCGCTCTGCAATCCAGTGGCCTCGGGTTTCCAGCATATGAAGCGCCAGATTGAAATCTGCCCGCTGCCAGGAGTCCCCGGAATCATCGATCGCATCCATCAACTTCTGGGCAGACGCCTTCAGGGCGCGCTCCAAAGCCACCGGAAGCCCCTGGAACACCACTTTGCGGTAACCGGTGACAAGCTTCAACAGCAATTGGCTGGACCGATCAGATCGGCTCGATTCCACTTTCTGTGTGCGTTGAAACTGCTCATAGCGTTTTTGGTAGGCGGTCATGGCTTTGAGGGTTTTCATGACCTCTTCAGGGATCGCTTGAAACTGCAGACCAATCGCCCCGCGATTCTGGTGCCGAACTTCCGCGAAAAAGCGAATTTCCCGATTACCGCCCTCATGTTCGGCCGATAACCGCATATCCACGATGGATCCAAAAGTGGCACCGTCAATCCCGTTTGCAGATCGCCCAGCCTCTGGCAACATTTCCACCAGCACACCGCCTGGGCAAAAATCCCGCAAAAAACACCGATACGCCTTTTGATTAAAAACCAGGTCGGCTTTATGCTCAAACGGTACCCGAAAATGATGTCTTCGTTCCAACCCCAAGAAAGCACCTATGTCTTCGTTAAATGTCCTTTTTACGCTTTTCCGTGTGCGCGGATATGCGCAAATTTTCTCACGCCAACGTTAGCTTAAGCATAGACCAGACCGACAAGAGATTCCGCCTATTAATCGGTAATTACCGCACAGATCGAAAAAATGTAATCTTTCCGGAAAACAACGAAGTTATGTTCTTTTTAACTATGTTTGCTAAGCTATTATACTTTAAGACTATTCTCGACCATGACACACTTGGAATCCACCATGAGCCAGGATCAGCAAACGCCAACCAATCGCGCACTCGTCGAAGCCACACTGGAACGAAGTTACAGCGCCAGCGGCAGAGATATGGACTATGCCCAGCAACTCATCACCATGCTGGAAAAGAAAAACCGTTCGCTGAGTATTCTGTGGCCAGTATTACTTATTGTTGCATTGGGGCTCGCCTTTGCCTGTTTTACCTTTTATCAACAGAATGTGATGACTCAAAAAGAATTGGCGGACAGTGAAAAGGAACTCGATGAGCAACAATCCGCGAACACCGAGTTGAAAAACCAGCGCGACAGAAACACCACCCGACAGGCCGAGGTAGGCCGTGCATTGCTCAAAACATTGAAGACACCTCACGCCTGGCTGGATACCGAAAATGATGCCGTACTGGCTCAGATTACGGTACTCACACCCGGCGACGATGCCCAGGTGATGGTAAACCTGGTGGACCAGATACTGGCTCGCGCCGACAAAACCTTTGAGCTGCAGCGTACGGAAGTCGAACGTCTGCAGGCGCAGGTGTTAAAAGTCGAATCCGAGGCCAACAACACCAAGGTGGCGTACTCCGCCCTGCAGGAACGGGTCAAGGAGCAAACCAGCGAACTGACCTCTACCATGGAGAAAATAGATTCCCTGGCGGCCAACCGGGACAAAAACCTGCTGAACATTCAGCAGCAGCTAGAAGCGTTCAAACAGGAAAACGTTCGGCTTCAAAAAGATGTGAATAAACGGGTCGATGCCTTCGAAGCGCTGGCAAAACGCTATAAGGGTACTCAGCAGCAGAACCGGGAACTGTCCGAAAAGCTGGCGAGCAAAGAGAATAACGTCAAGTCCCTGGAAAAGCAGTTGAAAATTGCCGAGGTCACCAGCCAACAATCTGCGAAGCGCTTGAATGAGCTTCAACACACCTACACAACGTTGAAGGACCAGTATGACTCGCTCAACAAGAGTCTGAAGGCAATCACACAACCGATCGCGCCAAATCCCACCGCACCCAAACCCGTCAGCGTCGCCCCGAATCTAACGTCAACACCCCCTGCAGCGAGCGAAGCTGACCCGCCACCGGCCTCGTCCGGAGCTGGCATTCAATATCCGGATGCGCAGCTTAAGTAACCAAAACAGCATCTACTGCCCCAATACCTTTCTTACGGCTTTGAGCAGGCGTTCCTCATCAAAGGGCTTGGCAATCCAGCCGGTCGCACCCAGGCTTTTGGCTTTCTTTTTCTTGTAGTCGGCAGTCTCCGTGGTCATGATAAGAATGGGAATCAGCTTATACGCCTCTTTGATACGAAGATTGCTCACCAGACTCATTCCGTTCATTTCCGGCATGTTCAGATCGGTGATTACGAGTTCGACAGCTTCTTCCCGGGCAAAATTCAACGCCTCCCTGCCGTTTTCCTTCGCAATAACATGGTAGCCATGTTGAGACAGAATCAACTCGATTGAGCTTCGTATCGCGACCGAATCATCCACTACCAGAATTCTTGCCATGTGCGCTCCCTGAAGTCATCCAATCCATCGATCAGACTACTCCTAACGTGATAAATATTACCCTTAAGATATAGAGCAATTCCGCTATTTGCGCCACAGAGAATGATCACGCGATGAATCAGTTTATTGCCAACCGCTGGACTGAGCTGCCATCATTCCTTGAAGGTGGCTGAGCAAATCCTGCCGGATCGTTTCCGGCTCAACCACCCGCGCCGCTGGCCCCAACGAAAGAATCCAGTTCCGTAACGGGATCGTACGATGCACCGTGGCGCTGAGCAGAAAGCGATGCGGCCCCGCAGGCACAATGACCTGATCCTGGGAGATCGGGCTTTCCCTCAAATCCTCAATCAAGCCATTCCCCGCCAGTGCCGTATTCAGTTCAACTTTCAGCACATACTCCTCATCATCCCGGGCATCCACCCGCAAATCCATGTTGCCCTGCTTTAAGAAAGCTTGCAGGCTGAAATCCTCGGGAACAGAGGCGGGTAGCGTGGTCAAATGTATGGCGGAAATCTTGTGCAGGAGAAAGCTCCGGTAATCGCTTTTTTTCAGGTCTGCCACGCTGCGCACGGCGTGTACGCTGGATTCAGATGCCTTCACGCCAATGAGATAGATCTTGGGCAGTAAAATGACCACACCATAGGGATGGAGCTGATAAGATTTTTCGCGGTACTCAAACGCCACCTGACGGTTGCTCATGATGGCACGATAAATCGTGTCCAGCACGTCGAGATCGAAGGGCGCAGCCTGCAAGGGCTGGCCACGCTGGTAAAACTCCACCGCCTGACTCATGCGTTTATAGGACTGCGGGGTAAGCGATTTTTCGCTCTCCTCCAATCGCTCTTCGGCCTTGGCAAAGAAGCGCTGCAGCTCCGCCACGGTGCCCCGCGGCAAAATATTCCCCAAGTGTTTGCGGGTGAGCGTAAAGGCTAACGCCATAAAACGCGGCATCTTTTCAAAATCAAAGCGCATTTCCGCGTACGGGTCCAGGCGCCAATGCAGGCTTTTGCCCTGCCCGCGCACACACTCCAACCCAAACAGATTGTCAAACTCTCCCTCGCCATCATCCTCACCCAAAAGAAACTTGAGGTCCCGCTGTATGACTCTGAGCATCGAACGCTCATCCAGGCTTTGGTCGTCGATATACCCGCCATGGATTAAATGCTGGAGAATGTCCTGAGTACTTTTTACCTGATGCGAACTGGAAAGGAATGCCAGTATGGTCAGTCGACGAAGAAAGGTTTCCACGGGGTGCAGGCCTCCTGCTTGATCCGAATCCGGGTGGATAAAATCACGTAATTTTCCGTTGACGATAACCAATCCTTCAATAAAACTAAAGTAAATTTGTCACGCCAACACCGCGAAGAGGAATCGTTATGATCGAATGGATGAACACACACATCGAGTACTGGCACTGGCTGGTTTTCGGCATGATATTGATTGCCTCCGAGATATTCGTCGCCAGTTTTATCCTGATGTGGTTTGGCCTGAGCGCTATTGTGTTGGCACTCTTACTGCTCGTCATGCCGATGAGTATTCAGATGCAGCTGTTCATCTGGGTTGCGCTGGCGCTTGTCGACATTTTTGTCTGGTTCAAGTTTATTCGCCCTCGATGGAAAGACAAAACCCTCGCCGGCATGGGTCATGAAGCGCTGATTGGGCAAATCGGTCTCGTTGTTGACACCAACCGTGGAAAAGATCGAGGGAAGCTCAAATTTCCCGCGCCCATTCTGGGAGAGGATGAGTGGATCTTCATCTGCTCGGAAGAAATGGAAGTCGGCGCTCGCGTGCAGGTCACGGAAGTTTCGGGGAATTCATTAATCGTCAAAAGATACTGAAGGAGAACGCAATGGAAGGTTTAATTATTGTCGCATTTTTTGTCGTCATGGTCATCGTGACCGTCGCGATGGGCGTACGCATTGTGCCACAGGGTTCAAAGCACATTGTCCAGCGGCTGGGCAAATACAATGCAACGTTGACTCCCGGCTTGAACATCATCATTCCGTACGTCGATATCGTGGCCTACAAAGTCACCACCAAAGACATCGTGCTGGACATCCCTTCGCAGGAAGTCATCACGGAGGATAACGCCACCATACTGGCCAACGCGGTTGCCTACATTAACATTGTCTCTCCGGAAAAGGCCGTATACGGCGTGGAGGACTATCGACTGGCCATTCAAAATCTGGTTCAAACAGCGCTGCGCTCCATCATTGGTGAACTCAAGCTGGACGAAGCGCTCTCCTCCCGGGACAAAATCAAGGCACGCCTGAAAGAGTCCATCTCCGACGATATTGCGGATTGGGGAATCAATCTGAAAACAGTCGAGATTCAGGACATCAACCCATCACACACGATGCAGGCCGCGATGGAAGAGCAGGCGGCGGCGGAACGCCAGCGAAGAGCCACGGTCACCCGCGCAGAAGGTGAGAAGCAAGCAGCCATTCTGGAAGCGGATGGGCGCCTAGAAGCGTCCAAGCGTGATGGTAAAGCCCAGGTGGTACTTGCCGACGCCAGCCGTGAAGCCATTGAACGTGTCACACAGGCCATCGGTGAGAAGGAGTTACCGGTGTATTATCTGCTGGGTGAAAAGTACGTGCTCTCCATGGAAAAACTGGCTGCCTCCAGCAACGCCAAAACAGTGATTTACCCGGCCGATCTTCCGGAAACCATTCGGGGTATGTTGAAAACCACACGCTAAGTGAGCTGGCCTCACATGGCGATATCCTCAATCTGACCTATACTACAGCATGCCCTAGACTCAGCCGGTGTGATCGCCGGCTTTTCTCTTTTCAGCTGGAATGAAGCGGTGATTAATGATTCCCAGACTGCTCATTGTTGAGGATGACCCGTCCAGTGCTTTTGCCATCGAAGCCATTGCGCAGGAAACAGCAACCATCCGCTGTGATATTGCCCAAACCGGGGAAGAAGCCATCGAACTGGTCAAAAGCCATGAGTACTTTCTCATCTTCATGGACTTCTGCCTGCCCGGCATGAATGGTTTTGAAGTGGCACGGCGCATCAAGGAATTGCTGCCCTCGCCCACCCCCATCGCTTTTGTCTCCGGTGTCGCCACTGATGAAAAAACACAGCTCGAAGGCTACCGGCTGGGGGCCGTGGACTATCTGGTCAAGCCAGTGTGTGTCGACCGTCTGTCACCCAAAATCCTCACCTTTTATCGCCTGTATCAGAGCCGTCAGCAGCTGCACCGGGATTTAAACCGAATGCAGTCGCTAAGCATGAACAGCGGACAACTGCTGGACATGAGTGGCGATGGCATCATCGGCTTCGACCGGCAAATGATGGTGACGTACGCCAATATTGCCGCACAACGCATGCTATGCGTCGAAGTGGATGAGCTCATCGGGAGCTCCTTGCAGCAGTTCATGGCGCACAATCTCAATGAACGCCAGTGGCAGGAATCCGATACCGTGCAGTACTTCCTCCAGGGGGAAAGTACTCACTCGACCACACAGACTTTCTGGCGGTGGACGGGCGAATTTTTCCCGGTGGAGTTTAGTCAAACCATCCTGCGTGAAGGTGACCAGATTACCGGGGGCGTACTGACATTCCGGGACAATACAGAGAAAGTCCAGGTAGAAGAGCGACTCGCCAGCCTATCGTCCACCGATCATCTCACCGGCCTGCTCAACCGTCGCTCCTTTTATGAGCTTCTGGAACAGGATGTGGCGGCGTACCTGCCGAGAAACAAAACCTTTTCGCTGTTGCTCATCGATATCGATAACTTCAAGGCAATTAATGATAACTTTGGCCACTTGAATGGCGATGCGCTTCTGGAACAATTTGGTGACCGGGTAAAAACGCTTTTTGATCAGGCCGTACTGATTTCACGCATCGGCGGCGATGAGTTTGCCGTTACAGTAAATAATGCCAACGAACAACTGCTCGCGCAACATGCCGAGCTCGCCGCACGGGAACTGCGCATGCCCTACTTTGTCAACGACCGGGAAGTGTATTGTAGCGTCAGCATTGGCATTGCGCTCTTCCCCAAGCATGGGCGCGATCTCACGAGCCTGATCAGTGCAGCAGATACCGCCATGTTTCTGGCCAAGCAAGCGGGCAAAGACGGCTTTTGCTTTTTTGATGCCACCGCACAACAGACTCTGAATGAAAAATTCCGCATGTCCGTCAATTTGAGAAAAGCCAAATTCGACGATGAGTTCTCACTGGTTTACCAACCCAAATTCAACATTCAAACCATGAAAATGTCCGGCGTGGAAGCCTTGATTCGCTGGAACAATCCGACTCTCGGGCAGGTGCCGCCCAGTAAGTTTATTCCTGTCGCTGAAAGCATCGGCTCAATCAATGAAATTACACAATGGGCGTTGCGCAAAGCTATTGGTGAGGCCAAGCAATGGAACGAAAACAGCGGTATGACGATCCCGTTGCGTGTGGCCGTCAACGCATCGCCGCTGGACCTCAAACACTCGACATTTGTGCAACACGTGTTGAACATGATTTACCTGGACCGGCTCAATCCCACGTGGATAGAGCTGGAAGTGACTGAGTCTGCCGTCATGGAAAACCCACAAGCGGCGATTAAAGTGCTGAAAGATCTCAAGCAACATGGTATTCGCGTGTCCATCGATGATTTCGGCACCGGCTACTCATCGCTCAACCACTTGAAAAGCCTGCCTCTGGATTATCTCAAAGTGGATCAATCCTTTGTTCGCGACATTGGCATCGACCCCAACGACGAAAAAATCATTCGAGCAATTATTCAGCTGGCGCACAGCCTTGAACTGCAAGTGATAGCAGAGGGCATCGAAACCATCGATCAGCTCAAATTTCTGCGGGATCTCGGCTGCGAGTATGGCCAGGGGTATTATTTCTCCAAACCCGTGCCCGCCGAAGATGTACCAGCATTGTTTTCAGAGCATAACCGGTAACGTGGCAGCGCTCCTGAAGCACCGTGCTCAGACCGAGGCCGCTGGGGATACGTAGTAGTACACGGTAAAATAGTGACAAGCGCTGCCGCCCAGCACGAACAGATGCCAGATGGCGTGGTTAAAGGGAATCTTGTGTCCCAGATAAAAGATCACACCCAGGGTGTACACAATGCCGCCCAGCAGCAACAGTTGAAATCCTTCAGAGGCCAGCGATTCCGTCAGTTCCGCACCCGCGATCAGCGAGAGCCATCCCATGAGGATGTACGTACCTACCCGTAACGCTTTGAATCGTGTGGGATACAACAACTTGAGCGTAATGCCAAACAGGGCTAGTCCCCAAACGGCAGCAAACAGCCCCCAGCCTAACGCACCGCGAATACTGACCAGCAAAAATGGCGTATAACTCCCGGCGATGAGCAGGTAAATGGCGCAATGGTCGAACGTTTTCAGGCGTGCTTTGACGGCAGGTGTTCGAGCGCCATGATAGAGTGTGGATGCCAGGAACAGCGCAATCATCGTCGCGCCGTACACAGAAAAGCTGACGATGCGCCAGGGGTCTCCCAACTCAACGGCAACAGCAAGCAGAGCGACCAACCCCACCAAGCTTAAAACAGCGCCCAATCCATGTGTCAGGCTGTTTAACCACTCTTCGAGCGGGTGTTTATTCAACGTCGTAGACAATTCTCTCACGGGCTCGCTTCCACCACTTTGGGATCATTCGTGCATTTCAGGGCGTGCGGACGCATTTTCAGCATACACATGTACGCTTAATTTATGCGCAAAGAGAGAAAAAGTAAATCATAGGCAACTAAAAAACAAAAAAAATGGGGCCATGCCAGCCCCAAAACCAGAATTACTTTAACGACGCCAAGATAGTAATGATTATCATTACTTTATTCAAGCGTTTTTTCATTGCGCTAAGCCGCGATCAACGTGGGAAGGTAGACTTCGAGCTCGGTACATCCACCCACATAGTCAGTACCATGAAAAATTTGAGGCACCGTTTCAACCGGCTTGCCGACGGTTTTCTCCAAATCGGCCTTGGAGATTCCCTCCTCATGGATGTCGATGTATCTGATCGGGTATCCCGCGTCTTCAATCAATTGCTTTGCACGTCGACAATATCCACATCCTTCTTTTCCAAACACCGTAAACCGCTTCATTTTTTTCACCTTTAACCGATCAAATTTCCAACACCCTCAGTATCCCGAACTACGCAAGAACAATCTAATCTATTGTCTCAATAATTTTGATAGAAATTCATAATCAATATTTTTTTATTCAAGCCACTGGTTCGAGCAATTTGTGCGCAACCACTCAAACAATATGCAATAATTTGCATAAATACTCAGAAAAAGCGCACAATACTTCCGTATCCTCAGTTTGGGTGTCTGAGGCAACATCTGCACGATACAAGGACTGAGTCGAAGGAACTACCATGCCCTCACCCACGACGCCTGCAAGTGTTCTGGTTCAACCACGCACACCAGAATTTGATTTTGAGCATGCTCCCCGAATCTGGTTGAAAGATGAAGTCGCCAGTCATTTTTTTAACGCGCTCTCGCTTTATGTACCGGCATCTGAAAAGTTGGTGATTCAGGTGTTACGGGAAGTGAAGCCTCTGATAAAGAGTGAACAACTCCATATTCAGGTACAGGCCGTCATCCGCCAGGAAGGCCAACATGCCAAACTGCACCGGGAAACCAACCGTTGGCTGCTGAAGCGCTACCCAAAACTCAGGTGGGCCGTCTGGTTACAGGAAAAGGCCTATCAATTCATCGCCAAGGTATTGCCAGCTGCCTCGATTCCAGCGGCGTTTGAGCATTTTACCAGCGCACTCGCCAAAGACTATTTGAAAGACACGTCACAGTGGGCAGGAGAAAACAAGAATGCATTGGTCAGCTTTCTCACCTGGCACGCGATCGAGGAGTTGGAGCACCAGGCAGTATGTCTGGATGTGTACAGAGAAGTACAGCCGGAGTCAAAGTGGTTGATTCCCTTCTCCCTGGCTCTGCTGTGGCTCCCCCTGACACTGATGATGCTTTACGGCACACAGGCCTATCTGCTCTTCCAGGACGGACAGCTGAAAAAGCGCAGTGTTCGACAACGCTTCTGGCAGACAATTAAACACAGCGCGCCAGTTCTCTGGACCGGTATCTGGCGATACCGGCACAAAGCCTTGCGCGTGTGGGATGCGGAGACATTGAAGCTCTACGAGCAGAGCATAAACACGTGGGATGCCTGACGAATCAGCGCGTTTGGCGCAACCGTGATAATCCCAACAGACCTGCAGCCAACAATGCGACACTGCCAGGTTCAGGGACGGTGTTGATGGTAAATCGCACATAGTCGATCACCACATAGTCGCCGGCAGCCGGATCGTTCACTCGATTAAAGTTAAACCGGAATTCTGCCTGCCCATCCATAATATTCGCAAGTAGATGGGCTGGAATATCCCAGGAATATTCCGGTGTGTATGAGTACACGGTGTTGGTGATCAAGCCGAAAATATTCTTCTCGCAAGGTCCCAAACACGTGGGAGGCTGAATTGGGAAGATATCGGACACCAGCTGATCGTCCAGATACAAAGACTCATTGTTATTTTCAGCCCCACCAATTCCCACAGTCAGTGTTGCGCTGGCAATCGTTGGAATCGGACTGTAGTTAAATTGAAAGATGGGATTGGCCATCTGCGTTCCTTCACGGATCGCCGCCCAGTCGGTATAGTATTCGTTGACACCCAGAGCTTTCTCTGCAGCGCTTCGGTGATCGAAAGGACCAACAAAGTAGTGAACAGTTTCATTACTTGCGTTGAGGAACGAGCCGACCTCTCCCCCCAGATTATCCACATCACCAATTAAAAAATCGATTTGGCCTGCACCGACATGCGTGCCCATCACAGACAACAGTGCGCCCGTTGCCAGACCCCGGCGTATCGCCTTCATCCGTCTACCTCCCATGTACAGCCTACTTCAAACAAACATTGTTGTCATCGCACTATCCCGCTGGTACGGACAGTGTCCTGATAGTAGTCATCTATTCCCTAGATATTGTTATTGGATGTGCTTTTACTATCAGCTGATTTACTTTTTAACACGATTTATCTTAACGAAAATTAAGATTACATTGTGTGACGACTGTACTAAATCTGATCAAATTTGTTACAAATTGCAAATTGTTTGGTCAAATATTAGCGTAGATTAAGGATTCAACTCACGCCAGTAGATGATGCGGTCATGGCCACGATACACCCCGAAGGTGGCTTTCACATCCGGGTGATCCACTGCCCCTGTGCCATACCAGTCAAATTGCAACCACGGGAACGCACTTAAGTCGACTTCAAGGTTCAATGTGCCGGTATTGCCCGAGCCGGGACTGCTGAACAGGAAATTCCCCTGCCCAGCGCTCAACGGGCCCGCATAGGTAAAATTCGAGGACCCACCACCCACCGGGATAGCGGCAAAATCGTTGTCGCCATCTTCCACAACATTGATCGCAGAGGCAAGATTGGTGCAACTGTCCAGTGTGTTTCGCTGGAATTCAGTACCATTCCAGTATTCTGCCTGGGCAAACAAGCTCAGGTTACCGGTTTCCGGGCCAGCCTGGCTCTCCATGTTCCAGCGTCCATAGCGGATCTCAGTGCTGCCGATATCTGCGATGGTGTAGTCGTTGCAGGTTGTATCGTCTTTATCATCTTTTACACATACGGCATCATCATCTGTCAGATAAGCAGCAGGAAAATCCAGATCGACCCTCGCATTGAATGGTCCATCTGACGCTACTGGCAAAGAGCCACTTTTCTGGTAAACGAAGGTTTCGTTGGAGATGTCGATTCGCACCTGGCCATTGCCCAGTTTGATAACACTATCAGACGGCGCGCTGGCGCTCGTGTCCAAACTGGACGCACCGCCCACCTTGTCGACATAGCTCCAAACACCATTACTGGTTAGCACACCATTAATATCCGCATAGGTATCAATGTAATTCTGCGTCTGCGTTCCCTGCGCATTAAATGCGGTCAAGGTCACCTGCGGGTCTTGCCCGGTGTCGAAGCCAAAGGTCTGACCTTGGTAGGTAAAGTTACAACCCCAAGCGCCCGTGCCGTTCCGGAATGTCGGGGTGTTATCGGTCGCCACAAAGTACGCTGGCTTGAAGCGCCCGAGGGGGATCGACACGGCAGGAATGGCTTCACCATAATAGTTGTTATCTTTCACATAAAATTTCACATCCCCCACTTCCGAGTAGGTAGCCGCAGAAGTACTGAATACGCCATTGGAGAACGCAACATTGGCATCCAGATAGGTGCCCGGACTGCCAAGTGCCGAGCTCAGCGGCAGGCCTGAGGCCATCGCCACACCAGCGAGTTCCCCTTCTGCCCCGCCAGCAACCGGCCCGGTGCGTTCGAGATACACCTCAAGGTCGGCGGGTGCGTTGGGTTGGTAGTGCGTGGCGGTTGGTGTTGGTGGACCGCCTTCACAGGTTGCGGTGATGGAAAGGTCAAAGGGTGCGCCTGCGGTGTGCGGGTTCGCCGCGGATGAGGCCAAAAGAAAAGCGTCCGGGCGCACCACAATACTGGCGGTAGAGGCAGTCATCTTTTCAAACTCAGGCTTGTCATAGGGCGCTTGATCGAATCGGAAGTTGATATTGTCAATGCGCGCCGCATTCGCATAAGCCACCTCGAACGAAGCCACCCCGGAGGTGAACGTCAGCCCGAGATTTCTATCCGCCGTTGCACTGGTGACCGATGACGCAATATCCGTGCCCGCAATCGTTAAGGTTTTCGCCGGTTCTGGCAAGATACCGGTGGTGGCTTCAAACCAGACATCAAACTTTTCGGTGGGACTAAAATTCTCGATAACTTCACAAGCGCCCCCTGGACCATTATCGCCTTGCCCATAGGCAGTCAAGGCCATGGTTGTTTTGTTCCCACAGACAAAGTTTGACGGCGTGGATGAAATCTTGAAGCCCTGTGTTCGAAAGTCTGTGCCCGTCACCGCAGACGTGGTGATCGAGGCGGCTGCATCAGTACCGCTCGCAGTGACCACATTTTCGTTGGTGTGATACAGGTAGACTTTGACTTCTCCCTTCTCGGAGCCATCAAAGTCATAGTCTGTGATTATCGTGCCACCGGTCGCTGTATCGTAAAACACGGAATCGGACTGAGCATCGTCATCCGGGCTGGCGGATAAATTAACTACCCCGTCATAGTCTTCTTTGGTGGTCGTACCGTCATCACAGACCGCGCGAATGGTGACCTCAGCACGGGTATCCGGGCACGCCAGGCCGAAAGCGGGCTGGATAATTTCAAAGCTCCCCAAAGCACAGCTGTCACACGGCCGCGTAATGTCTTTGTAGCGATTAATCGCGGTAGCGGACAGTGCACGGGTAAACACGCGCACTTCATCGATCAACCCTTTAAAATTGCGGGAGGCAAAATTCAGGTCCGTGCCGATAAAGAGCGGATCGGTGTTTTTGGCCAGCGTCTCATTCGCATAGGAGCGCGACGCCCGCTCAACACCGCCAACGTAAATTTTTTGTACTCCGTCTTTTTTGGAATAGGTAATCGCTACGTGATACCAGTCACCGACGGTCACCCGATAGCCCCCGGTATCAAAAGAGCGGGTTCCCCCACTGCCCTGCCACCACCAGAACACCCGCCCATCTGGTCGGAGATGAAATTCAAAGTTTTCATCCTTGGAAACAATTGTCATCAAATCCGACGCTGGAAGCTGGTCTGCCTTGATCCAAGCCATCACCGTCAGCTCGTCCAGTATGTCCAGGTTATCGCTGTCGGCCACTTGCACATAGCCACTGCCATCCAGACTGGCCCCCAGGCACACCTGTGCTGTTCTCGGCGTTGCCGTACCCACCGCCGTGCCATGCAGGCCAAAATTGCCAAAATCCTTCACTTCACCGGAGGTCCCATTCCAGCTGGCTTCTTCCAACCGGTAATTGGCCGCCTGCGAGAAGTCTGCCGCAAAAGGCTGGGAAAACACCATAAAGGCCGCCACTTCCGTGGTGTGCGCGTTGTCTTTATCCCGTCCCCAGTCTTCCTCAATTTTGATGCGTGCGCTGCTGGTGGACGTGGAACAGCGGCGCAGCCAGCCGCCATCGCCGCCATCCCGGGTGTTTTGACTGCCCACCAACAAGGGACTGCCGGTATAGGTCTGGGCAAAGTTTGCGGTATAACAACTGATGGAACCCGCGATATTATCCGGCGTGCGCACCGCTTCGGCTTTCACCACGTTGCCGTCGATATCAAAGAAATCCGTAATGACACCGGTTTCCATCGCTAGATAGGCCACGGTTTCCGGCTGGGTAATACTGCCCGCGTCAGTCTCGGCGCGCTCCAGAGCTAAATTGGCACTGGTGCTTGTCACACTTCGAAAGGTGGTTTCCAAGGAGGGAATGGAGGCTGCGCCAGGGGTGTGGCCCGTTTCATTACTCATGGTTTGAATCTGGCCGATCAAAGCGGGTGTCCCTGAAAAACCTGACTTGAAATTGAACGTCAGCCAATTGGAACCGGAAACGTACTTGGCCTGGTAATTCGTGATCGGGAAAGAGGACACTTCAATCTTTTTGCCATCCGGAAACTGGAATTGACCGTAGGGCACGGCGAGGTAGTGAATAGTGGTGTTCTGATCCGTCGCATCCGAATACCCGTTCCTGAGTTGCAGCTCGGCAGGCACAACCTCAAACCCGGTTTTGGTGACATTACGGATCCTCACGGTGGTGGGTTCCGGGTTTACATTGTCGCCCAGCACAAACACCGCCGGCGGTTGCTCATACTCCTGCCGAAACGACACGCTGGTGAACTGGCTGGGGTCCAGCACCGCAGAGTCGGCTTCCAGCATGAAGATATCTGTCGTCGGGGCGGTGGTCGCATTGGAGTTGAAAACGAATGCACGGGAGAACACCAGCACACTCGCGTCTTCTTTTTTATGCTTGCGCTCGGAATCCTGTTTTTGGTCCTCGTCGATGGTCAATCGAATACGCGAGGTATTACGGTCACATTCCCGGAACCACCCGCCATCTTTTTCTACCCGGCTGGACTGACTGGCCAGCACGAGTGGTGTACTGGAATAGGTGCCGTTAAAGTTAATGGTGTCGCATCCTTCATCCCAGCCATCCACCGCGGTTTTTTCAAACAGCGTCTCGAACACTACGGGCACTCCGATGAAGTCGTTAAAGGTTCCCTGAACATCGCTGTCAATGGCGACATACCCGATGGATTCCGTAGTCGTGAGTGCATTAAAAATAAAGTCTTTGCCGGATACGCTGTCGTATTCTTCGCTGCGTTCAATCGCGACTTCGATTTCGTCGTCCTTGATGTTTTTCATCGCCACCGTCAGCCAGGGATGAGACGGCTTTCGGGGCTGAATACCCGGCTCATTGTTGGTGGTTTGGAGGTGCGTGAGCACCATGGGCTTTTTGAACTTCTGGGCCAGCTTGTGTTTAACCCAATCAGCCTTCGCCGCGTTGTTCGCTTCTTTGCCGTTAAACTGCTGTTCCTGGGTGTTGACGATGCCGGCTTCAATCACCGTGCCGTCGTCCAGCGTGTGTAATCCGGGCTCAATGGCAAAATAGGTCACCACCATGCTGGCGTGCGGACCATCTTCCGAATTTGGCTCCATCTGGGAAGCGCGGAATCCCGTGGTCGTCACGTTACTGACGCGCACATGGGACGGGTCTCCCCCGCGATCCTCCGTCAGAATAATCACCACCGGCGGCGTGTCATAGACCTGCTGAAAGGTGTGGGACTGTAATTGGGTATAACTCGTGGTGGTGCCCAGGTTCAGGGTGCCGGCTTCCATTTTCCACGCATGCGCGAGCGCTCCAGCGCACAAGCCGATCATCAACAGGAGCCACTGGCTGCCTGTACGCCAAAAACGATGCTTATCGATTACCATTACACACACTGTTTCCGCAACATCCCTACACCACGCCAGTCCTGGGTGGCAGAGGGAGAATTTGGCTTGCCCGTTTCCTTTCGCCTTCTCACTATCAAGAACGCAAGCCCCGCCCATATTAGGGCGTGTTGACGTTTCATTCTCAGCTTCTGTTGTGACTAAAATTCCATCAATCGCGAAATGAGAAATGAGGTTTGGTTATTCCAAATGAATGACGAATGACAATGAGTGATGGAATTTTAGTCACAACCCGCAGGGCCTGCGCTATTTTCCCTCCGAACGTCGTTGTCATTCGTTCAAGTAGAATAACTACATCACACTCATTCCGCCTAGCCGGACGGAAAATAGCATTGGCAGAAGTTGAGAATGAAACGTCAACACGCCCTAATTGGTTTAGCATAGTTTTTCGGGCCTGTCTGTTGGGACTTCGTGACAGGCAGACACAAACCGTTACTTATGCAGGTAATCTGCGAGTGCCTGGTAAGCAATGCGGGGCGCCTGAACTTTGAGTTCCGGGAGCGCATCAAAGAGTGATTTCATCCAGTTGTAAAACGCGTCCACCTGCCGCTGGTTGCGATTTCCCTCCGGTGCGACCACCCAGTATCCCAGATCGGTGTCGACCTGGATCAACAAAGGCATCACCAGGCGACCTTCATTGATCCATCGATTGGCCGTTGGAATAATGGCCAGGGCAATACCCAAACCATCCGAGGCCGCTTTGATCGCCGCCATATACGAATCGCACACCAACTTCTCGTGCAAACTCAACTCTTCCTCATTGAACAGCATTTTCCAGTCCGATCGCGACGTGCTGCCATAGATCAACCGGTGTTCAGTGAAATCAGAAAAGACATTCAATGGATGCTTATCCAGGTAATCCCGACTGCAGACCAGCGTAACCGGTGAATAGCAGAGCCGCCGACATGCCAGTCCCGGCCAGTTGCCATCACCGAAGCGAACGGCAGCATCCATGGGTTCGGATTCGAAATCCACGATCGACGCGCGGGTGTCGATACGCAATTCCGTGTCCGGCAGAAAATCGGAGAAAGACAGGTAGTTAGGAATCAATATTTCCTGCGCGATAAACAGCGGCGCGCTGACCGTGAGCATGATGTTTTTGAACCGACGGTCAAAATCGATGTACCCTTTTTTGTGTTCACTCATGACCCGCTGCGCGACATCCAGGTAGAACTCACCGGCATCGGTCAAGCTCAGCTGCTTTCCGGTACGATGAAAAAGCCGCAGTTCCAGCCAGGACTCCAGAGCTTTGATCTGCTGGCTGATGGCGGGTGGGGTTACGTGTAACTCATCCGCCGCCTTGCGAAAACTCAATAATCGTGCCGCCGCTTCGAATACGGGAATCCATTGGATCGGAGGCATTTGTCGGTATTTCATGGGGCTCCATCTCTCTCCTTATACCTGAGCGATAAGTTTAACTTACTTTTGACGTAGAAATTCTATTTTGTCATGGTGACCTGAGTTCGCCTATCTTAGAGTGACCAATCGCCATCGCAACCGGGAGCCACCATGAATCACACTGCATCGGAATGGAAAAAATCCGCCTGTATTCTCTGTAGCATCAACTGCGGCCTGGAAATCCAGACCGGCGGCAAAGACGGTAGAGAACTCCTCAAAATTCGAGGGGATGATGATCACCCGCACTCCAAAGGTTATCTCTGCAACAAAGCCAGTCGTTTGAACTACTACCAGATGGGCGAGGACCGACTCCAGTCGCCCATGCGAAGAAAAGCAGACGGCACTTACGAGGCCGTCACGTGGGAAACCGCCATCAAAGAAGTCGCCGAAGGGTTACAACGCATCAAAAGCAGCCATGGCGGCGACAAGATCCTTTTTATTGGCGGTGGCGGACAAGGCAACCACCTGGGCGGCGTTTACAGTGACGGCATTTTGAAAACGCTGGGTGTGAAATACCGTACGAATGCGCTGGCGCAGGAAAAAACCGGTGAATTCTGGGTGTCTGGCAAGATGTTCGGGGGTGGCCCCCACGGAGACTTCGAACACGCCGAGGTCGCCGTGTTTCTGGGTAAAAATCCCTGGCAGAGCCATGGGTTCCACCGCGCGCGGAAAGTCATGCGAGACATGCAGAAAGACCCGAACCGCACCATGATCGTGATTGACCCCTGTAAAACCGATTCCGCCAAAATGGCTGACATTCACCTGGCGGTTCGGCCAGGCACCGATGCCTGGTGTTTAAGCGCGTTGATCGCCATCATCCTTCAGGAAAATCTGCAGGATCAAGCATTCATAGAAGCACACACAGCCGGCTTCGATGCCATTCGGCCCCACTTTACCAGCCTCTCCATCGCAGAATACGCCGAGAAATGCGGCATTGAGGAGTCTTTACTGCGTACCGCGGCACGCCGCATTGCACAGGCAGGCAGTGTGTCCGTGTTCGAGGACCTGGGCATCCAGCAGAACGTAAACTCCACCGTCGTGAGCTATCTCAATCGCCTGCTGTGGGTGCTGACCGGCAATTTCGCCATCCAAGGGGGCCACAATATTTCCGTCCCGTTTATGTCCGTTACGGATGGCAGCAAAGGCAAAGCCACAGGAAGTAAACAGGCCGTGAAACTGGAAAAGAAAAGTCCGGTGCTCGGCTCTCGCATCATCGTCGGGCTGATTCCCTGCGCCACGGTACCGGATGAAATTCTCACAGACCACCCGGATCGGTTCCGCGCTGCCATTATTGAAAGTGCCAATCCGGTGCATTCCTACACCAACGCCCCGCGCATGCGGGAAGCCATTCGTGCGCTGGAGTTCTCCGTGGTGATTGATGTTGCCATGACAGAAACCGCACGTGAAGCCAGCTATGTGCTGCCCGCCAGCAGCAGTTTCGAAAAATACGAGTGTGTTTTCTTTCACAATGAGTTTCCCAACAATATGTTTCATCTGCGCCAGCCGATTGTCGCACCGCTGCCAGGCACCCTGGCGGAACCGGAGATTCACACGCGCTTACTGGAAGCACTGGGCGCACTTAATCCTAAGCATGTCTGGGTGTTGAAAAACGCGGCAGGCATCAGCCGAAAGCTCTGTGCAGCGACCTTCATGGGGCTCTTAGCCGCCAACCCTTCACTCATGAAAGTCGCGCCGGCCTTGTTGTACCGTACGCTCGGCACCACGCTGGACGGCGGTAAAGCCGCAGCGGCCGCCGTCTTCTGGGCCATTTGCCATAACTACGTGCGGGGTAATCGGCCTTATGCGGCTCGCGCGGGCTTCGACGGTCACACTTTCTTTGCTGCCGAACGGATGTTCGATGCGATATTGAGCAGCCCATCAGGCTTGATTACTGCATCCTCCGACACCTATGAAGACTCCTGGAAGCGGATGAAACGCGCCGATAAACGCATTCAACTGTATCTGGAAGAACTCTTCCCGGACCTGGTCAATCTGGATACTCGAATTCTCAACGAAGATCCGGAATTTCCCCTGCTGCTGACCGCCGGCCAGCGCCGCGCCGAGACGCAGAATACGATCATCCGAAATCCAGGCTGGGACACTAAAAACAAGCTCGCCAGCTTATACATGCATCCGACGGACGGCGACAAACTCGCGTTAAAGGACGGCGAGGCCATTCGCGTGAGCACACGGAACGGCTCTGCAGAAACCACCGTTGCATTTACCGACAGTCAGCCGGAGGGATTGGTTTCCTTGCCCAATGGAACGGGCATCGACTACACAGACGCGGCCGGCGATCAGCATCGCGTCGGCATCTCCCCCAATGAACTCACCCGCTCGGAGGAGCGCGATCCGTTTGCGGGAACGCCCTGGTACAAAGTGGTGCGTGCACGTGTTGAGCGGGTTGGCTGACAGCACTACGTAAAAAACACAGCTAACCAGACGGTCTCCGGTTCGGGGGCCGTCCAGACCACCTTATGGCGACGGTGCGCAGGCAAAAACAGATGATCCCCGGCACGCAGAATTTCCGGCTCAGACGCCCCTTCGAGCAAAACATGCCCCTCCCCTTGAAGCACGCACACCCACTCATGTTCCCCTTGATCATACCAACCTTCTGCCGGTGATACCTGCCCCTGGGAGACAATGCGCTCAATGCGCACCTGGGAGGACTGCACAATCAGTTCGAACACTTCTTCGGTGGACGCGTCCGGAAGCGCTGCCAACAGGTTACCTAGCGGTAGTTCAGACATAATCTCAGGCAATCTCACCCAATTGCCGGAGTCGCTGAATCAGTTCCGCATTGTGTGCTTTTAGCGTTTCGAGTTCTTTCTCCAACTGTGCCACACGTGCCTGGCACGCTGGCAAACTGTCGGTGGTTTCTTTGGGGGCGGCCGCCATTTCCGGCAGAGACTCGCCGAAAAGATGTACATACTTCGCTTCCCTCTTACCGGGTTCTTTCGGCATCAGAGCGACCAGTGGGCCCGCCTCACGATCCTGCAGGCCTCGGAGCACTGCCTCCATTTCCCCCACATCCTTAAACGCGGCCATTCGGAGGCAGTGGGAGCGGAGCTCGCCAGGCGTCTGAGGCCCACGCAGCAAAAGTTCGCAGACGACAGCAAACTCCTGTGAGCTCAACTTGAGATCGCCAAATTCCGTATTGCAGAAACGATGTTTGAATTTTTCAACACGAGACCCCTGTGTCAGCCGAAAAATAAACTTACGCTGTTCCAGTGCATCCAGTGTGTCCGCAACGACTGACTCCGCCAACTGCAGCACCGGGTCCCGGTTGCTCTTTTGGTTACAGGCATTTTTCAAGGCGTTGAGTGACAGCGGATACTGATCCGGCGTGGTGACTTCTTTTTCCATGAGCACGCCAATGACGCGTTGTTCATATAGGGAAAGCATTACATTCATCGGTTTTCCTTGAAATTAGTCACTTTGTGAATCAGCCGCATATTTTTGCAACAGCACACTGTCTTCACCTTTAAGAATCTTAAGAATCTCTGCTCGCGCATATGCAGACGTTTCGCCGTGGGAAACCAGCCACTCATGGAGCTTTTCGAAAGCCTCACGGCGCTTTACACCACCTTCCGACACATCCCGACGGTTATTGAAAAAATCAAGCAACGTGGAGCCACAAACGCAATTTCTGAACAGTTCCAGAATCACCGTTTCCTGATCATCATCCAATGATGCTTTCAAGCCGGTTTGCCCACTGACGTCATGCGTCAACTGAACATATTCCTCGACATTTTGATACAACTGACCACAATTCGCACAGCGTTTGGGAAAAGCCATCTTCGACAGTTCTGTCAGCCCGGCAAACAGTTCAGAAACGTCATTGTGCTCCACGGCTGCGGCTTCTCCTGCGGACATAGGTAAACACGGTATTTCCCACAGCATAGCCCGCCATGGCTGAATTACCACTATTGCAAGCTGCGGAACTATTGCAGGCTGCGGAACTGTCCTGGCGGTGAACCGGTCCAGTGGCTGTACGCACGCGTGAACGAATTGGTGTCTTGAAATCCCAGCAGATAGGAAATTTCTCCCTGAGTCAGGTGCGGTTGCTTGAGGTAATGCTTCGCCAGTTCCTGTCGAACCTCCTGGAGTACCTGCTGATAGGTCACCTCTTCGGAACTCAGCCGGCGTTGCAGCGTACGCTTACTCATCGCGAGCCGGTCCGCCATGTGCTCAATCGTGTTGAGTCCACTCGGGAGCATCTCCAGTAACGCACTTTTTACCCGCTGCACGGTGGACGCTTCCATTTCCAGATCCGACAGCCGCTTTCTCAATTCAGGTTCAAAAAACTGCCACATCGTCAAATTTTCTGTCAGGAAAGGCCGTTTAGCGTCTTCCGCAGAAAAAACCACGCGATTTTCCTGACCGTAACGAATGGCGACCCCGAAAAACGCCTCATAGGGCGCATTGTCATCCAGCGATTGCGCCAACGTCACAGACAGGGGTTTGACACCGTGCCGAGTGGCCATTCTTGCCAGTTTCGTCAGGAACACCAGCTCGGTCGCCCCAACGGAGCGCGGGAGCGGACCCGCGAAATTGTAGCAATGTACCGAGGCCGTCGTGGCCTGATCATTGACGGAGACGTCCAGGACCATCGGGCCGATCAGCCGTTTGAATTCCTGGAGTCGGTGGAGTGCGACGTTCAGGTTGGGGCTGCAGAAACTGGCAAATATCGGCGGATCAAACGCTTCCACCGAGATCGCCTGACCAATCAACAATGGCAATTCCTTCAGATCCGTCGACAAAGACCTGGCCGCTTGCTCCAGGCCATTCCAGAGTGCAAAGTATTCCATCACGCTAAGGACAGCATTAGGCCGTGAAAACAAATCGGCTGGCAACCCGGCGAGTGTCAATACATCAGCCACCTGCAGCCCCATGTCTGCCATGACAATTTTCCAACCGGGCTGAACCTTAAAGTGTGTTGCTTGCTTCATGCGCAGAAATCCAGGGAGTTTGGTCTATCATACCGATCACAAAACCGAAAGCGCATACCCTTTCTTGGGAAAGTGCACATGGACGGTGCCCACCTGCGCCTGCTCACGGGAAATGATCCAGCGGGTGGGGGTGCTCCCGACCAGCTGACCCCGGGTGGGATTCAATCCGTAATCTGCCGGTGCAATACTGACCTGCTCACCGATCAGCGAGTCGACCGTATCTTCGCTGGCAATCGCACGGGGAGCAGCCTCTCGTGCGGCATCCCAGGCAGCCGTACCCGCAATTTCCGTGCATTCCCCCGTGCCAAACGCGCGCATGCGCCCCATCCAGGCGGCCACCTGAGGAAACGCAGTAAGCACCGGTTTCTCACCAAGATCCACTAAAAACCAGAGGCTGTGATACGCACTGAAGTCGGCATGGGTGGGGGTCGCGCCGAACAAAAAAGGCTGACTCAAGCGCTGCTCCATGTCCTGCAAGTGCGCATGCACGACGCCTTTGGAGTCTCTTCCGGCCAAACGCACCCGGGCTTTTCTTCCCATATTCAAACGATCCCACACCAGTTTCATCAGGTCCGCCAGCGAAAGGGATTGCATGGCTTTTCGATTCAATGCTTTTCCGGAGGCCGTCATCACAGACGCAAAAAACACCTTGAAATCGGTGTGGGCAATAAACGCTTGCTGAGCGTCATCCAGACGATAGAAATCCAGATCGGGCTGACCGGTGAGCAGCGCAATTTCTTCGCTGATCAGTCGCGTATCACAGAACACATCCGCCCCAATCTGCGCGACCGGAATCCGACGATAATCGCCCGCCAAGGGCTGCAACAGAGGTCTGGGTGGCATCTCACGTGTTAACACCGACTGCCACTTCATCCCCGTATAGCCAAACATGGCACGTATTTTTTCTGAAAATGGAGACAGTGGATAATGGTGCAAAATGATCTGGGGTGGTTGAGGCATAGCGGGCATCCCTGTGCAATGGAGTGAAAGAAAACAATGTAAGCATTGTAAACAAAAAAACCGCTCCCTGGCGACAGGCGTTTACTCATTCTGCCTTGATGACTTCTGCTCTGCCGCATCTGCCACGGGCAACCAGACCCTGAACACGCTGCCCTCACCGCTCTGGCTCTCCACAGCACTCTCCACAGCACTCTCCACAGTGCTCTCTACAGTGCTCTTTTCAATACTCTCAACTGTGCTCTCCACGGCAATCTGTCCACCCATGCCTTCCACCAGTACCTGAACCAGCGACAGGCCAATACCTGTCCCCTGCACTTCGTTCTTTTCCGCTCTGGCCAGCCGGGTAAACGGCTCAAATATTTTTTGATGATCAGCCTCGGCGATTCCCGGACCGGAGTCCTGCACAGCAATACACACCTGCTGCCCATCCAGGTGTGCCCGCAACGAAATCCGCCCCTCCCCTTCGCTGTGCTTATGTGCATTATTCACAAGTTCAAGCATTACCTGTTTGAGTCGTTTGGGGTCGGCAGACACCCATAACGTCGACGACTCAATGCTCAGCTCAACCTGATCCGGAGACACCTGTGCTGAATGTTTGATGAGATCAAAACAGTCCTGCACCGAACAGGGGACTCGCGCCAAGGTACATTCCTCGCCGCTGACCTGAATGAAGTCAAACACATCCGTCACCATACCCATCAACCGGTCTCCCCCGGCTTCAATAGAAGACAGGCCGGAAAGATAACGCTCGGACAAAGCATCCTTGGTGGCCTGGCGCTTCAGCAGTCCGGCGAACCCAAGAATGGCGTTGAGTGGTGTGCGTAGCTCATGGCTCATCCGCCCGAGAAACACCGACTTGGCCTGGCTCGCAGCCTCCGCACGTTCCTTGGCGGCCATCAACGAGGCATTGGCCTGTTGAAGCTCTGCCTGTTTGTCACCCACCAGTTTCAACATGCGATTAAAATGTTCGGCTAATCGGCGCACTTCCCCCTTGGCCTGAACGTGAATAGGTTGATCAAACCGGCCCTCTTCGGCAATGTGATCCACCGAAGCAGTCAACAGCTCAACCGGTTGTATGATACTGCGGGCAAATCGCCAGGCGGTGAAACCGATCAAACAAAACAGCAGGAGGGATAAGGCAATCACTTTCTGTTCATATTCATTGAACACGACATCGAGGAGGGAAGTAGGAAATGCAACGATTACCGGCCAGCTTGGTTGCTCACCCTGTAAACGAAACACATGCACCGGCTGCCCCATTAAACGAAACACGGTTCGGTAATCGATGGCTGGGTTGGTTGGGTTAAGCGCGGCCCATAATGCCGTGTCAGTATCTTGCAAAGAGTGTATGGGCAGTCCCAACACCGCCGCATCACGCGCGCTGACAATTGCGCCATCGGCGTCCAGTATCAGGATAACCGCTGAGTCGTCCTCAATCAGGCTGAGGCTGAGATGTTTGAACGATGCGAGGCTGCCATAGCCGACGAAAATGCCCGTTGGATTGTCATAAAAATCGAGCTGCTGCAGACACCCAAGCACCATCGGCTCACCGTTTTCTTCGACGACACCGCTCCAGTGCACCTTATTCGGTGTGGCGACACATCGGTCGAAAAGGGCGAGAGCACGGAGATCTTTCTCCGCGTAGCGAATATCCCCATCAAAATAGCTGAAGGTAGAGACTGTGCCTTCGAGCGCAACTTCCAAGCCAAAAAAGGATTGATCCGTATCGAGAAACTCGGCCAGGGGCGCAGCATTAAAGGCCGCCTTCAACTCAGCCACCTGATTCGACCCGGCGATGCGCTTGAGTTTGTCCGACAGGTTCAGCAGTGACGCTCGTAATACATTCTGTGTCGCCCCAGCCAACTGGCGGGCCTGATTCTCCTGGGCATCCACCAACTCGTCTTTCAATAAGAAAAACGTCACACCCGCCACAATGATGATCGGCAGAAGCAAAGACAATCCGACGAGCCCGAGAAGGCGGGTTCCGATGCTGTCAAACCGCCGAGAAAGCATGAAGATCCCTCGTTTTAAAACCTACGCTTACTCATAACGATAGCAGAAGCGCTTTAGTTTGCGAGCAGCTACTCTCGTGTGTGCAACTACTCTCGCGTGCACCATCATAAACGAGTCGCTTCATGAGCGAGCTACATCACCTCCTCGCTGGCGCTTTTCTCTGCTTCAAGGTCGCTTCTCACCGCTTCGCAGGCGCTGTTCACCTCATTGCCGGTAAGTTGGGCTTCATCGATCCCGTCCTCGGGCTGGTCAGGATTTGGCAAATATTCCAACTCCAACTCCGCCTTCTTGGTGAAGTATTCCGGGAGTTCTGCTTTAATGGCCGGGGCCAGCTTTTTAAACTCACCCACCTGATTCACCAGATTCCCCTTGCCGCTCAGCAATTGCCCTTCCGCTCTCGCATAGGCTTCGTTGGCTTTTTCCAGCCCTTTTTTGATGCCTTCAAAGCTCCCCAAAAACGTATTGAGTTTCTTAAACACTGACTCTGCCTTTCGCGCCAGTTCCGCCGTATGTTTGTTTTGGTCCTCATAACGCCAAAGCTGGCGGACAATATTCAAACTGGTGAGTAACGTGGTGGGGGTCGCCACCAGTACATTTTTCTCAATAGCTTGCTGGAAGACGCTTTCATCCGCTTTCATCGCCTCCACAAAGGCGGATTCAATCGGAATAAACATAAACACCATCTCGGGCGAGTTCAATCCGGGCAGCCGGTAATAGTCTTTATTCGCCAGCTCTTGTATACGATCGGCCACGGCCTTCACATGATCTTTCAGCGCTGCAGTTCGCTCAACGTCTTCCTCTGCATTAACGTAGCGCGTATAGGCATTCAATGACACTTTGGAATCAATCACCAGATGCTTGTCCTGCGGCAGGTAAACCACAACATCCGGCCGCATTCTGCCCTCTTCCGTGGTAATCGACACCTCACGCTGATAATCCTTCCCCGGTTGTAAGCCGGAGCGATCCAGCACGTTTTCCAGCACCAGTTCGCCCCAGTTCCCCTGCAGTTTCTTTTGGCCCCGCAATGCGGTTGCCAGCTCATGCGCTTCGACGGTGATTTTCTGGTTAAGCTCTTTTAACGTCACCAATTCATTGCGCAATTCGCCCTGCTGCTGTGTTTCACGGTGGTGAATATCCTGAACCTCTTTTTTGAAGTTCTCCATCGCCTGCTGAAAGGGATTGATGATCGCCCCCAGACTGAGTTTGCTGTTTTCCTGAAGTGTTTTGGTCTTCGCCTCCAGAATATCATTAGCAAGCACCTTGAATTGTTCAGACAGCGCATTTTTCTGCGTATCAAATTGCGCCAGTTGCGCCTGATAATGCTTGTCCCGTTCCGTCAGGCTCGTTTTCAACTCCGACAATTCCGTGGAAACCAGCGTAAAACGCTCAGCCAAGGCATCGTATTTGTGTTGAAGTTCCCCCCGGTGCTCTTTTTGCTCCGCCAGCATTTTGTCCCGTTCTAGCAGGGCCGTTCTGGACTCCGAGGTTGCCGCCTGGGCTTCCTGTAGCAACTGTTCCAGTGCTTCCCGTTTTTGCACCATCTGCACGCGATCTTCTCGGAGGTCTTCCAGGTGGCGAGTTCCTTCCTCAACCCGTACTTCAGCCGCCCGTAGCTGTTGTCCAAGGGCAAACTGTTCTTGCTGGGTTGTCGAATACACCTGACGAAGTTCAGCCAATTCTTTTTGCAGCGCTTCCTGGCTCATCGAATGCTGAGTTCGCTCAGCCGCCACCTGTTCCAACTGAGTTTGATGCGCCTGTTGGAGGTGGGCATACGCCAGATCTTTTTCATGGATTGCCATATTGAGCGCTGCCCGGGCACGACTCCAGCCAATCCAGGCGATGAGAGCCACAAGGCCGCCAGCAACCGATGCCGCCACAATGAGCAGGCCAATCAGATGATCCGCCAGCACTATCGATTCATTCATGTTCACTCCCCATTTCGCGTCATTGTTATTCTCACACTTTATACGGCATAGCGACAATTCAAGTCGCTCAAACTATTTTGTCGCTCGCATCGCACGGCGTTACGCGCAATGTTAACACCGTCACAAACACTACGTGAAGCGGTCTTCCGAATCCCTTTGACCCAGTGCTCACGCTTACATTACGCAAACTATCTTAATACAAATGGTCTGGTTATTGATGACTCGATTGCGTCCAATGGAATGATGCTCTCTGTACCAAACTGAATTCTTTGAGGGATCAAGACGATGTGTATTACAGACCAGTTTCAAACCTACTTCCGGTTTCGCGTCGCGGACAATGAGCAATTGAAAGATGAATGTGCCCGTCTGCGCTACCAAGTGTACGCCGATGAGTTGGGCTGGGAAGGCACCAATCATAAAAAACTGGAACAGGACCGCTTTGATCCCTGCGCCATTCACTGCCTCCTTGAGCACATACCCTCCGGCACCTTTGCCGGCACTGTCCGGCTGGTCATGCCCATTCCCCATCCATCGAATGAAGAAGGCCGTTTGCCTCTAGAGCTGCTTTGCCCCGAGGTCTCGTCCGCGCGATCACGCCAGTCATCGGTGTCGGATGCGGAAATCTCCCGCCTGGCCGTCCCGAGTTGTTATCGTCGGCGTGGCTTCGAACAACCATCTTCCACCCCAGGGGCAGCACAGAGCACCAATGTACTCGATCTGGACGCCGGTGCCCGCCAGTTTCCGCTGATTGCCATTGGCATGTACCTGGGATTAATCGCCGTGAGCAAGCGCATTCAGCTCAATACGGTTTTCGCCCTCATGGAACCTCGCCTGATGAAGCGATTGGGGCGGCTGGGCTTTCGTTTCGAACAGCTTGGGGCCGGACTGAATCACAAAGGTCACCGCGCGCCCTTTCGAATGCCTGTGCATTCAGCAACGCACCAGCTCAGTCCGGAGATGCGTCGATTGTATGAGTGTATTGATGCACAGCTCACATCGCAATCCATTCAAGCTTCGCTGCCCAGCGGAACCCACATGGAACAACGTCTGGCCAGCTAGACCCGAAACACGGAGAGGAGTCACTGCCATGGAGAGTCACGTCGTTCGAGAGGCCCTGGAGATTGCCAGATATTATCCCAGTGGCGAAAACTGCCAATGTTTTCAATTTCGTTTTGATGGTCAGCGACTCTACGTCGATTATGTCGCTCAGCGGGCGTCCCACGCATTAATCTACGACGCATCATTGATTGCCCTGACGCTGGGCGGGCTTGCGGAGTACCTTCGCAATGCGTTTGCTGCATTGGGCTACCACGCCACCCTTCACTTTGATTGGGAAGCATTCGACTGCCATAAGGATCACGCCGGCATTGCCACACTGGGGTTTGACCGCATGGGGGATGCACGCTCAGGACACATCACCGACTGCATGAGCGGCTGCTACGATGCCAGCACGCTGCGTAACCGCGTCACGGACCGCCGCCCCTATCACCCGCCCAATCCCGGCGAACTCAGCGCCGTTGTACAGTCTCAGCGCTGGCATTACATGACGTGTCACGTGCAAGGCACACTCTCGGAAGCATGCACAAGCGCTTTCGCACAATGTGAAAGTCATATCTGGCAGGCAGAGCGTATTGTCAGGGACATCACCAGCGCAATTCACTTCGAAGGTACCAATCCGCAAACCGGATTGCCCTGGAACAATCTCGGTGTCTCCCGCTACGAAGTATTGCCCATTAAATGGGTGAAGTCCCATCCCTGGCTGATCAAGGCGTTCGAGCGGCTCGGGATGCAGCGCTTGATGTATCGGTCCCAGTTGGATTTATGGCGCAGCGGCAATGCGGGGATTGTGTTTACCTACCACCCCGATTTGTCTTTGGCGGAAAAAACCCTGGCCTGTATGGAAATGATGCAGTGCGTTCTTGGGCTCACTCAGGCAGGCTTTGCGGTGCAGCCCTCCACCATCACGACCGAAGTGCTGAATATCGGCCACAAACCCGTAAAAAACATTTGCACGGAAGCCGGTTATACCATGCCTGCGCTGGCGGAGAGGTCACAACACCTGAGAACCCGACTGGCACTTCCCGATCATCAGGAAGTCGCCTGGGTGCTCCGCGTCGGTCGCCCGACAAGCCCCTTCCCTGCAGAAGCCAGAACCCACCGAATGTCGTTGGACCAGCTTCTGACAGAAGAGACGGCCTATCGACCACCCTCCAGAGCGCTGCGCATGGCCGGGTAATTTAGCCGACCAAGGCATCGACAAACACGCACTTCATAGAATTCGAACAAACTTGTGAACCAGTAGGCAAATATAATATCGACAACTCAATTAATGATGGACTCTGTCTGCTCTCAGCGCATTTAAGAGTAACACAGAAAAAATTCGGAGAGTCCACCATGTTTCATATGAGCCAGTCTGCCGTTTTTCACTTGCACAGAATTGCCCGAAGCTTGTCAAAAGAAACACAGCAGCGCTTTCGCCTGTCCAACGAGAGCGATGTGGAAGAATTACTGAGGCTGGCCTCCGCCAGTCGAGATCAACGCGTGCGCCAATCCCTCATTGCATTTTTGCGAAATTGTGAGACAAGCGATGACCAGCATTATCAGTTCCTGAAAACTGCGTAAACAGATCATCGCGAGGGTGTAGTTGCCGGAGCCTAACGCTGCACCCTTACCACCAGAGCTTCAATGCTTTTTACGTCTACCACAGCATCAAAGTACTCAATGCCCCGCACCTGGGTAATGTACACCACATGCGCCCCGACGGATTTCAGTTTACCGCTGATTTCCTGTCCGGACGCCAGCTTAAGCGTCACCGATTTATCCTGTTGCCCAATAAGCACCGATTGCAAATTGTCCGTCTTATTGATTTCCAATACTTCCCTTTCTGAAGCCTGCGTCACGGTCACACCGCCGACACAAACCAACAACAAAAGCCCGCGTAAAAAATCCATGGTCATTCCCTCTGGTTGAAATAGGTCAGCTGTTTATAGCCCAATCCGAGTGATCATGGTAGGCTAGATCTCGTTTTTACCTTCACAGAGAATCCCGATGGAAGAGACCAAAGCCCAGATTAATGCGGTCATCAACGCCCTGGAAGCGGGGGAAATCACCGAAGAAGACGCGCACATTCGTATTGCTGAAATCACCACCGACATCCCGGCAGAAGATCGGATTTCTGATGCTGTGCGCGAATACATGCTGGGTGAGATCGCGGGTATGCCCATCACAGACGTGGAAAAAGCCGTGTTACGGGCAGATCTCGATGAACAATAACTGGGCAATCCCCGTCGAGATCGAATCCTGACCCTATTCTAAACCCGGCACATTTTGGCTATATTCTCGACGCTACATTTACCCAACTTGGGATTTTTAAGGATTTCAACCGATGAGTCACCGTGCCCACCTCTTCTCTCTTCGTATCGCACACGCACTGCGTGAAAGCAGGCAGGAGCGGCCGCTTCTCGCGACCTTCGGAAAGGACCTGCTGGCAGGTGTCACGGTCGGTATTATCGCTATTCCCCTGGCAATGGCACTCGGCATCGCCAGCGGTGTGCCGCCACAATACGGTCTATACACTGCCATCATCGCCGGTTTTTTGATTGCACTCTGTGGAGGCTCGCGCCTGAGTATCTCAGGGCCTACCGCCGCCTTTGTCGTGATTCTGTATCCGGTTGCGGTGAAATTTGGTTTGGCCGGATTACTGGTCGCCACCGTGCTTTCCGGTCTGATGCTCATCGGCATGGCCATGCTTCGCTTAGGCCGGCTGATCGAGTATATTCCGGAAGCCGTCACATTGGGATTCACCGGCGGTATCGCTGTCGTCATTGCCACCTTACAAGTAAAGGATTTTTTGGGGCTGACATTGCCTGATACACCGGAGCATTTCATTGATAAAGTATCGCTCTTGGTTCAGTACGGCCACACATTTCAGTGGCCAAGCCTGATCGTCGCCCTCCTCACCTTTGCCACCATGTTTCTGTGGCCCCGATTAAAAACGCCGGTGCCCCCGCATTTACCTGCCGTAGTATTAGGGGGATGCGCGGCTGCGCTCTTAAGTATAATGGATCTGCCCGTAGACACCATTGGCAGCCGATTTAGCTATGTGTTGCCCAGCGGGGAATCTGGCCAAGGCATTCCACCGGTGTTACCGGAATTTCAATGGCCCTGGCTACAGCCAGGCCCCGACAACAGTACCCTCACCTGGGACGTTGCCACCATTCAAGCGCTGGTCATGGCTGCATTTGCCATGGCGATGCTCGGGGCCATTGAGTCTCTGCTCTGTGCCGTTGTTCTCGATGGCATGACGGGACGGCGGCACAGTGCCAACAGTGAACTGCTCGGCCAAGGCATTGGTAACGTGGTGGCGCCATTTTTTGGCGGCATAACCGCCACCGCAGCGATTGCGCGCTCAGCGGCGAACTTCCGATCAGGGGCCCAAACACCGCTTGCCGCCATGATCCACGCCTTGGTGGTTTTGTTGGGCCTGATAGCCCTGGCCCCCCTGCTGGCCTACCTGCCCATGCCCTCCATGGCCGCACTGCTGATTGTGGTCGCCTGGAATATGAGCGAGGCCCCCAAATCGATCCACCTGCTGAAAAAGTCACCGACCAGTGACATTCTTGTATTCGCCACCTGTTTTTCACTGACCGTGTTGTTCGATATGGTCATCGCCATTACCACGGGAATTTTGCTGGCGGCCTTACTCTTTATGAAAGAGATCGCTGAAATGACCAAGGTGTCTGACGTAACACAAAACAATAAGTTGATTGATTCGCCGCTCCCCGCAGACTGGGGAGTGTTTAAAATCAGTGGCCCCCTGTTCTTCGCCGCTGCAGACCGGGTTTTTGGCGAATTGGGGCAACTTTGCGTGAAGTACCGGGTCGTTATACTCTATATGGACGGAGTGCCCATTCTGGACGCAGGAGGCTTGTCTGCCATGGAACGATTGGTAGACAAAACCCGGAAACTCGGGATTGAGCTGCGCATTGCGGATTTGCAATTCCAGCCATTGAAAACACTGGCGAAAGCAGGCACCCAACCCATTACAGGAACGCTGGCCTTCTACTCAACGCTTTCAGAAGCATTGGTCGCGCCCAGCCAAGCAACCCAGGAGTAATCTGTATGACAGACTGGAATGATCTCACCCCGGAAGAGCACCACATCCTCATCAACAAGGGAACTGAACGGCCCTTTACAGGCGAGTATGACGATTTCTTTGAGAACGGCACCTATTGCTGCAGGCAGTGCAATACGCCACTCTACCGCTCAGCCGACAAATTTCCGTCGCACTGTGGCTGGCCAAGTTTTGATGATGAAATTGCGGGGGCTGTACGCCGTGAAACCGACGCTGACGGGCGCCGCACCGAAATACTCTGCGCCAACTGTGGCGGTCATCTCGGGCACGTTTTTGAAGGTGAGCGACTCACAGACAAGAACACGCGGCACTGCGTAAACTCGCTTTCGATGCGCTTTGTACCCAAGGCGGATTGATGATTTAGTCGACAGTAGCCCTAATCACGATTATCATCTGCACAATCTTTGAACATCCCACATAGGCAAGTCTGATGAGCCTGGAAAGCGCGATCACTTTTTTTATCGCCATCTTTATTTTTGGCATCACGCCGGGGCCGGGCGTGTTTGCGCTGCTGGCACGCGCGTTAGTCAGTGGTGCTGCCTCCTGCTTTCCCCTCGCGCTCGGCATGGCCATCAGTGATATTGTTTACCTGGTGCTGGCGTGTTTTGGTCTGGCTGCAATTGCCCATCACTGGGAGTTTGCATTTACCCTCATTCGCTTTGCCGGCGCTGCCTACCTGCTCTATTTGGGCTACCGATTGTTTACCACGCCGGTTTCCACGGAAACGACCACGGCTGCAACTACCGGACGGGCGCATTTTGGCAGCAGTTTTGTACAGGGCTTTTTAATCTCTGCTTCCAACCCGAAGGTCATCCTGTTCTACATCGCCTTCTTACCCACTTTCATGGATATGACCGTACTTTCCGGTGAAGATATTGTACTGGCCTCCGTGCTCACGCTGATCGCACTCATGCTCGGGCTCATGCTGATTGCCATTGGCGCGGCGACCGCACGCAGATACATACAATCCCAACAGGCGATGAAGCGCTTAAACCAATCTGCCGGTGCCATCATGGCTGGGGCAGGTGTTTATCTCGCCTCCCGCTCATGAGATACCCTCACCCCAGCTCTTCCACCGCCCGCCAAGCCTGCTCGATGGCGGCGTCCAGGTAGGCGCGTGCCCCCGCATCTGAATTGGCGATGGTAATATTGCCTGCGCGTTGCCGGCCGACGATATGTGGGCCCGAGTCTGGTTCAATCTCTGGATCATACAGTGCACTGCCACCATACGCATAGCCATGTGACCAACGATTCACGGTGATTGCCGCAATATCCTGGCTGGCCTCAAATCCGGCCGGCCCAAGCATCCCGTTCAGGTGCCGTATTATCTCCTCCTCAAACCGCGCAAAGGGTAATGAAAGCAATTGATGACGCCCGGCACGAAATTGCTCTTTCGGCGGCAATCCGTATTGCGCTGCCAGAGGCGTATGCACCAGGGTAATCATCATGGGCTGATCTGGAGAGTCACTCATGGGGTACGCTCCCAGTTTGACGGGAAAATCCATCAACATGCCGGTATGAAACGAACCCGGACAATACGCAGCACCAATGCCGGCCTTCTTGAGGGCTCGCCAGTTTTTCAGCAGCACATTACTGTACACCAAGGGCAGTTTTACTTGAGACTTCAGTGCCTTTTTTTGCCTGTCCGATAACTCCGGCGCGATATGTGGAATCATCATGTTGTAACACGCCAGTATACTGTACCGGGCCCGAACGCGATGGGCTTTCCCGTCGCGCACATACTCGACCCTCACCTGCTTATCCGCCGTGTTGGCCACCTGAACTACGGTGGAATTCAACCGGATCTTCACTCTGCCATGTCGTTCATCCAATCGATGATAATCACAGGTTGCGCCAGCGATGCGCTCGGTTAACCACGTCCTGCCCAGCGGTGCATCTTGCCAGGTGAAGGCGGCGGGTATCAATCGATGGACAAGCAAGCGGGCAAGCGAGGCATTGCCATCGGGAAAGTGATGAATATACATCTCCGCCTTATCGGTCTCTTTTTCCCGAGGCAGAGCGATCCCCGGCGCGGTGGCGGAAGTCGCTTCAAGCACGCTCAACACATCGGTTCCCATGGCCCAGCTGTCCGCAGAGATGGAGCGCAACACCTTCAGCACCTGGGGGTGAGACACCCCAAACTGCTCTTTCAGAAATTGAAAATAGGCGGTTCGCTCCAGATAAGCCTCACCTTTTTTCCATGAGACCTCGTCCAGTGACGCACCCTGCAGCACGCGAAGTAACTGTTTTCGGGCTTCTGCCTCCAAGGGCATTTTGGCAACCGCATCCTCCATCGACAATTTGCCTGCGGGCATCCCCGGTATCGCGCCCGCCGGGTCGTAAGGCACGAACTCGATAATCCGGTCCTCACCAAAGGTGGCCTTGTCAAAGTAGGTGACCGGGCCCAGACCGTGACGTTCAAAAAACGACAGATCATAGGCGTCGTTAAACCGGGTCAGGTCCACGCCAATGTCCGCCAGCAACTCGCGCACAATGTCGCTGTACTCTCCCGGCGACTCCATGCTTTGGGAGCCGCCATACCCGAGGCGGGTCGTACCGTTCCACTGCATTTCGTTACGTTTTGCGTGCCCGCCAAAATCATCGTGATTGTCCAGAATCAACATGTTTGGCGGCTTGCCGTTCTCACTCTCAAAGGCATCCTGAAAAAATCGCGCTGCGGCCAGGCCACTGATACCGGCACCAACAACGACAAGATCAAACACCTCTTCACCGGTCTCAGACACCGGCCCGAAGTCTTTCTGCCCACCCCAGGCCAGGGCATGGGCCACTTCGAATGCACCGGTGTGACTGCCACGCAGCCCCGTCAGCGTTGGTGGGTAATAAGAAGGCGTTTTTCCCGCCCACAAGACGGAAGGCAGCAACGAAGCACCCATCGCCAGTAATGTACCATTGAGAAAATCCCGTCGTTTCATGCTCGCCCCCTTCAAAGTGCAGCACCTGTCTTAGGATCAAGTATAGAGCAGCGTCTCGGCGTTGAAGGGTTTCTTTGCCCTGATTGCATGCGTTGCTATACTCAAATAAAGCACCTTAAGATTGGCTCCCAGTCGGCTGATTTCCGGACAGATATCGGCCAGCAAACAACAACAGCCAGCCCGACCCCACACTCAGGCCACACGATTCAAGCTCATGATATTCAGGGAATACAGTAAAACGCGGTTTCTAATCGTGGATCACAACATCAAACTGCGCATGACGATGGAGAAAGACCTGAAATCGTTTGGAGCGTGGTTTATCGATATGGCGGCGGATGCGGATGAAGCCATCAGCAAGTGTCGTCAGGGACTCTTTGATGTGCTCATCTGTGACTACCATCTGGGAGTTAAAAACGGGCAACAGGTGTTGGAGGAGCTCAGGCACAGCAAACTGCTGAAGTACACCAGTCTTTTTGTGCAGGTGTCCTCGGATACAACCAAAGAAATGGTGCTGAATGCCATCGACAACCAACCGGATGCGTACATCACCAAACCGGTGACCCGCACCCTGTTAAAGCAACGCTTGGACAGTCTGTTGATCGACAGCGAAATACTCTATGACATCAAACATGCACGGGATTGTGGAGATAGTTCGCTGGCCATTGCACTCTGCCAGGAAAAAGTGCGCAAACATTCCAAGTATCGCTCCTGGTGTCTGAAAACTGAGGCAGAACTGCACATGGAACAGGGTGCATTGGACGAAGCGGAAGCCTGCTATCGAGAGGCCCTGCACCCGCGCCCGCTTATTTGGGCCAAAATGGGCATCGCCAAAGTACTCATTGAAAAAGATGACTTGGCGCAGGCGGAATCCACACTGAAAGAAATCATTCACGCCAGCCCGAATTGCCTGCCCGCGTATGATTTGTATGTGCATGTGCTCGAATTGCAGAATCGCTTGAAGGAAGCCCAGGAAATGTTGATGATCGCCGTAGACACGGCACCGCGTTCCGTAAAGCGTCAGGCGCACCTCGGTGAGCTTTGTCTCAAAAATCATATGCTGGATGTCGCGCTGGAATCGTTCCGTAACGCCGTCGAGTTGGGAGAGTACTCAGTCTATGATCAGGCGACGCACCACATTAACTTCGCTCATTGTTTGAATGAGTCCGCCATTGGCATCGAGAATGCCTTGGCCGAAACCAAACGCCATCAGGCCTTGGGTACACTGAACACCGCTGACGAGCGTTTTGAGTTGAAGGGCCAGGATCGCCTTCAGTCCCGGCTCGTAAAATGCCGCACCTTTCGAGGCTTGGACCAGCACGACGAAGCAGATTCAGCCATCTCAGAAGCCAGACAAGTTTATATGAAAGAATGGTCCCGCCTCGATCCGGAGCTTAAACTGGACTACGCGCAAACCCTCTTCATGATGAACGATGAAGAAGCCGCCGAAATGGTCTTGTCGCAAATGCAAATGCTGCATGCACATGATCAGGAGCTGATGCAGCGAATAGAAGAGCTACGCGAAGAGCCGGTAAGCTGGTATGCGCGCACCAAAGCCGCTGAGCTGAACAAAGAAGGCATTCGACTCTTTGAAGAGGGTCAGATTGCACAGGCTGTAGGCGTGTTGAAAAATGCACTGGAGTTCAGTGCCAAACATCCCGCACTGAACCTGAACCTGGTACAAGTGCTGTTGAAGGCGGTGGATGATGGGGCCGACCCGATCGACAACCTCATGACTTGCCACCTGTGCCTGGATCGATTATCCCGCCTCAGCGAGACCCACAAACAATTCCCGCGTTACCTGCACCTGAAAAAGAAAGTCGCAAAGCTGGATGCGACGGTATGATCGAAAGATTTATTGCCCTGACATGTTTCGTGATGCTTCCGATGACCAGTTGTTGGGCGCAAAACCTCGTCGTAGGCATGACCGAGGACTTTCGACCGTATGTGTTCAAAGAAGATGGCCACTGGCAGGGTATCGACATTGAAATCGGCACAGAGGTGTACCGGCGATTGGGATTCAAGGCAGATTTTGTGCCTCTCCCCTGGCCACGCCAGCTCGCTTTCGCGGAAAATGGCCAAATCGATGCGATTCTCACCGTGTACTGTAACGACAATAGAGCCTTTCTTACCAACAGCGAGTCGCCATTATACCAAGTAAGCATTTCTTTGTTCGCCCCGTCCACTTTTGATGGAAACTTCGACACATTAGACCAAGTGCCCTCCGGCAGTATCATCGGCGCGGTTCGTGGTAACTACTTCACTCATTTTATCACCAACAATAATCGCTTCGAAGTCAGCCTCGCCAAAGACTCATTCTTACTGGTGAGTCAACTCTTAAAAAAACGCGTGCACTTTGCGTTGGAGGAAGCTTTTCCAGCAATGAACTATGCCAAACGAATAGCACCAAACCAATCTATCAAGAAAGTACTGACGCTTCAAAACGATGACGTATGCATGGCATTGACCAAGCGGTTCGCACAAAATGATCCCAGTGTGATGTCGCGACTTAACGACACCATTTCGCAGCTCAAGCAGGAGGGGTTTATCGAGCAGATCATTGAAAAATATATCCAATAGCCGAAAGCATCGACCCCGTACGCTTCAATCCTACCTTTCCAATATCGCCAATAAATGAGATCAGATTCACGCTTTGTAATCTGGTTCTTTTGTACAATTATCACGCACCGCCGGCATACATCCCTAAAATAACTACGTGCCGTCTTCAGAAAAACAATAATACCGCGTGTCAAAAGGGGTACCTGAGCCATGTCGCTCGTTCAACTCAAACCAGGCCATTTGAATCTGGAGCGCCGGGATTCATCCACAAAGGGTGCGTTTGCCATCCCGATTACCATGGTAAAACCATTGATCAAGCTGCTGGTGTCAGACGGCGTCAACCTGAATGAATTGTTGGCCGGCACCGACATTCCGTTGATGGATCTGACCCGCCTGGGTGTGTACATTCACTTCAATCAACTTGAAGCGCTGATCAATAACGCCTACCGCCTGGCACCCCGGTGCGACTTTGCCCTGCGACTTGGAGAACAACTGCACTTCAACCACGATGGGCTGTTGGATTTGCGGGTCATGAGCAGCGATAACGTGGAGCAGGCCATGTTTCTGCTGAATGATTATCAACCGCTGCTCACCCCGTTGATGCATCTTCAGTTCCAGCTGGAAAATGGCGAGGGTGTTTTCACCGCCACCCCGGAATATCCCCTCGGGAATACCCTCCCGTTTATGATTGAATACCTGTTCGCGGCGACCTTTTCCCTCGGTAAATTTTGCCTGGGCATGTCGCACTTTCCGGTCACCATTGAGCTGGCGTACCCGGAACCTCCGAGAAGCCAGTTGTATCAGCACTTTTTCTCCAATCCCATCCGGTTTGGCTGCCCCCAGAACCGGGCCATTCTCTCTCCCGCTGTGCTGGCACTGCCATTGATTTTCGCGGACAAAAACTGCGCGGAAAAAACGGATTTGATCTGCCAATACAAGGTGAAGAATATTCAGCAGGAGTCCGGCATCATTCATCGCGTCAATCAATTGCTCCAGCGAAGTGATCTCGCCACCGTCTCGCTCGAATCACTCGCCGACGCGTTGTGCATGTCTCCGCGAACGCTGCGTCGCCAATTGCAGCTTCAAGCGGTTTCCTACAAATCCCTGCTGGAAGCGCAACGAAAAAAAACTGCCGTAAAACTCATCAGTCGCTCTGACATCACACTGGATGACCTGGCCAGCCGACTGGGCTACCGGGACACCTCTTCATTCAGCCGGGCCTTTAAAAAGTGGTTCGGCCTCTCGCCTAACCAGTATCGTGAACGGCGCACACAAAACGCGCAGGATAAGACATTAGCCTGAAATGACACGCAGATGACCGTTTCGGTTATGGAGAACACCGTCACAGACCGCAATAATACTCTGGACTGTCAGGGACACACCCGCTGCAGCATCCCGTAAGTGCCGCAGAGAGGGCCTTTGCAGGATGCAGAATAAAAATAACGATACAAAATGCAGGTCTGACTATGTTTACTCAATCCATAAAAAGGTTGGCAGCAAGACCAACCGAAAAAAACAGAGCACCACGTACCACACTGGAACTGATGAGCGCTTGTGCGCTGAGCCTGGGCATGCTCACTGGAGCAGGCCAGGCTGCCGCAGACAATTGCTACATTATGGTTCATGGCCATGGCACCCAAGGAAACGTAAAAAACGGTACGAATCAACCTGCCCTCGATTATTGGCGAAGTGCCAACTTCAGCCAATATCAGGGCAGTAGTTTTTTCAGCGACCTGCTTTCCGGTGGGGACAATTACGCCATCGTCGGGTATGACTCGACAGACGGCAGTGGTTACCCCTACTGGCGGAATGAGACGGCGGGTGAAATTGCCCGCCAGATCATCTCCATCAAGCAAGGCAATGGCGACGGCTACATCCACCCTGAGTCTGGCACGCAGTGCAGCGCCAGCGATGATTTCTGGGTGGTCAGTCACAGCCAGGGGTCGCAGCAAATGATGTTTATCTCCGGCAACGCCATCTCCGGCTCCCCCTATTACAATACCGCGTTTACCAGCAGCGGTTCCGTATCGGTGGACTACAGCGGCGCGATGAATGGCGTACTGGGCATTTTCACACTGGGCGGTGCGATCACCGGCACGGAAGGTGCCGATCGTGTCTGTAACGGAAACTGGCTCGATTCGCTGATCAATATGGCGTTTCTGGGCAAAGACTGTAACGACAGTGTGAAGTGGCTGCAAACCAATGATTCTTACGCCGTACGGAATTACATTGGCTCCAACCTGGCAGCCCCCGTCTACGTGATGGGTGGCTACAAAGGCTTCCCGGGATTTGAAGGAGGCACTTCCGCCTTTCTCAATGGGGAAGACGATGGTTACATCAATCTCGCCTCCCAGATGAGCTGTTCCGGTTCGGGCAAACGCAACCTGTGGTCTGACCTGAATACGTACAAAACCTTCTTGGGCATCAAGTACGGCAGCCCCACCTATCGCTGTAACAACAGCAACAAAGGCACGCCCCGCACCTACAACATGGCCAGTGTAGACACAGACCATGACGCGGAGCGAAACGCAGGCATCGGCTCACCCGGCTATACCTCTATCCAGAATGGCCTGAGCTGCGGGAATGGCAAAAACATGGCCGGCCGCATTGACGCCTGCACGGCGAACTGATCGTCGAATAGAAGCAACAGTGTCTCTAGTGTAGGTTCATCCTACCTCTTGCCTCAGGCCGGGCAACCGGCCTATTAAGCAGTCAGGGCGAGCTACTCCCCGCCCTGGCTGTCTCTTTCCCAGAGTAAAGGAGCAGAGTATGAAAAAGCAGTCACGGGATTATGCGCTCTGGAAAATTATTACCTTCGGTGTCGCCCTGTCAGGGATTACCTTTTTTCTCTTACTGAACATCCTGCAGTCCGACGCGCAAACCATCGACTCACCCGGGCTTGTCAGCCAGGTTGAAATCAAGCCTCAGTCACCCGGCGAGTCGAAGACACAATCCGGAAACGCACCGACCACCCGCACAGCATTGGTGTCGCCGCCACTGGTGACTCGACAACCCACCGAGCCTGATGCGCCAGGTCGAGCCATTGACCGCATTCGAGCCATTCAGGAAAAAACAGCGCTGCACAAAGCACTGCTCGAAGATCACGCGCAGCATTCCCGTTACCCGGCCTTCAACCGCGCTTTTTCCGAAGCCGCTCACGACCCCGTTAAAAAACGCTATGACATTGATGAGCGCACCACGGCCAGCGAAGATGGTCAGTTCGCATTGACCATCTGGAGTGACCGTAAGTTCTACCTGCAGGGCGATCGCGCACAGATTCATGCGCGTATCACCGACGCAGAGGGGAGCGTGGTCCGCTCTCGACTGGTCGCACAAGTGCTCTACCAGGAACAGCAGGCGGTGGGGCAACTCGACCTGCAGGACCCGGATGGCGATGGTGTGTACTCGGCAGAGTACGCCTTTCCCCGAGAGGAAGGCAGGCGTGCACCGGGGCTGTATAAAGTGCTCATCGTCAGCGATCAGGAAGCTCTCGCCGACGCACTCACTTTCATGCTTTCTGATCCCAAAATAGAACTCACTGGCAATTATCGTGACCAATTGACCAGCGACGGTGACCTCATGCTGGAAGCGGAAGTGCGGATTTCACAGCACAGCCGTTACTACGTTCAGGCCAGCCTCTATACCGACGCCAACACTCCGGTGGGGGAAACTCAATATGCGGGCGAACTCTCTCCAGGCGTACACTGGGTGCCACTGACTTTTTACGGGTTGATGTTTCAGGATGTCGGTGAACCCGGCCCGTATCTGTTGAAAAACCTGTCCCTGTCACGCGTGACGCTCCCGGTGCAGCGCGCCCCCTTGATCGAACCCGGTTACTTCACTCACGCCTACGCTTTGGATCAGTTTAAGTCCAAACCCTATGGCAACTCAGAAACGTTGGCAGGGACCAACCTTTGATCGGCACCGGCTGCAATGCACATCAAGGTGAACAATAGGTGGATTTTTCAATCGCTGCTAGACTGAATAAGATCAATCTGTGTCAGAGGGTATCCTGTGTTGCCTCGTCGATGTGGTCTTATCTCATCCGTTCTCCGCGCTGCGGTGATGACCATCTGCTGCATCTTAGCAGTGCCCGGCCTGGCGCATGAAAAGCAAACCCTGCGCGTAGAGAGCGAAGCATGGGAGGGCGCGACCAACAGCGATGGCACCGGGCTGTACTGGGATATCCTTCGCGCGATCTACGAGCCCGAAGGTTTTTCCCTATCATTTAATGTTTCCTCCTACATGCGCTCCGTGGGCCTGGTAAAGATGGGCCAGACCGACATTATGGTGGGCGCTTACGCTGACGAAATTGAAGAAGTCACCTACCCGGCCGAATTTTTTGATGTTGATCGCATCTACGCCATGTCACGACTCGCACGAGAGGACCTGCCCGGACACCAGGCGTGGCAAGGAGAAGCCTCTCTGGAAGGGCGACAGGTTGGCTACATCAAAGGCTATGAACTCATCGAGTACATTAGTGTGCCGTTTTATGCACAGGAATTTCATAACCGCACCATCATCATGCGTATGTTGATGAGTGACCGCCTGGATTACTTTCTCGATGCACAGGAGGAAATCAATTCCGCGCTTAAAATGATGGACTATTCCCCTGACCTGTTTCGCTTTCAACCGGTAAAAGTCCTGCCGCTCTACTTTACGTTTCAGAACAACGAACAGGGACAACGGCTCGCCATCATTCATGACCGGCGACTCAAAGCGCTCAAAGACAGTGGCGCGCTCAAAGTGCTGTTTGATAAGTGGGATGAGGATTACCCCTTTGAGGAGTAAAACAACACACACCGGCCAGTGGCCGGGTGTGCTGCCATATGATGAGAAAGGCTGAGTTTAGGAGAAGAAGTCGCCAAAATCGACATCCACATCACTGAGCCCCGTCAGCTGAATGTCATCACCACCCGCAGATTCACCGTCCAGGTCCCAGTCACCCCAGGCATCCTCGTCATCAAACATGCCCCAGTCACCTGCATCCTCGCCTTCGCCCATATCATCGACGAATTCAAAGGTTTCAGGAAGGTCGTCTTCGGAAGCGTCCTCATCGTCGCCATCATCGCTTTCGTCGTCACTCTCGTCGTCGCTCTCATCATCCAGATCGCCATCGACTTCATCGTCATCTTCCACGTGGTCGTCTTCATAGAGTGCATCCAGCTGATCGAAAATGGCATCCACTTCCGCTTGCTCTTCTTCTGTGAGGTCATCATAAGATTTCACCCCATACAACGCATCCAGCTGATCAAACAGACCATCCAATTGCGCTTCCTGCTCTTCCGTCAGCGTATCTTCTGCCGATTCGAACAGGGCATCTATCTCAGCGATAATCGCTTCTTCCTGAGCCTGTTCATCTTCCGTCAGTTCTTCTTTGGGTGTGCCAAAAATGGCATCCAATTGATCATACAAGGCTTGCTCTTCAGGGCTCACTTCGTCGTCTGACTCGTCGTCACCATCGTCTTCTTCGCCGAAGTGGGCGTCCAGGGTTTCGAAAATCTGATCCGCACGCGCCTGCTCTTCTTCGGTCAAGGCATCGTAGGACTTAATCCCGAAGATCTCATTCAGTTGGGATTCAAGCTGCATCAATTCAGTTTCCTGAGCTTCGGTCAACTCATCCTCTCCCCCCTCAAACAGGGCATCAATGCTGGCCTCAATGGCCTCCACTTGCTGCTCCTCTTCTTCCGTCAGTTCCTCTTTGGGCGTACCAAAAATCGCCTCAAGTTCGTCGAACAGCGCTTCTACTTCCGGTGACAACGCGTCATCCTCTTCAACCTCATCATCGCCGACCTCGTCATCTCCCTCATAATCACCTTCCAGCGCATCCAGCTGCTCGTAAATCGCATCGACTTCAGCCTGTTGCGCTTCCGTCAGCGCTGAATACGGCGTGATTCCGTAGAGTGCATCAATCTGATCCCACAACGAATCCACCTGCTGAATCTCAGCCTCGGTGAGCTCTTCGCCCGCATTTTCAAAAATGGCATCCACCTCTGTGTACAGCACGTCCACGGCCGCTTCTTCCTCTTCCGTCAATTCTCTGGGCGTACCGAGAATGGCTTCCAGCTGCGCATAGAGCGCATCAACCGCTTGATCTTGTTCCATTACATTTTCGTTGGTCATGATAGTGTTCCTTCTTCGGAGTCAAATTGAACCCTGGGCTGAATTCAGTCAGGGAAGCGAGCCGGCTTCATTTCATTAAACCCCGGTGGAAGCATTTTGGCGAAGGTTACATTGTTGGGAAATGTTGGCACCAAAATGTGCGGTCACGCCGGTTTCGGCGGCGCAAAAATACATTTCACTAACATTGTATTGGCAATGTGAATATCCAGGAACGTCGCCAATTCGGTTACCAGCCGTTTTCGGTAACTTCACCTGCATAATTACTATCACCTAATTGCGCGATGTATCAGTAATGAGTATTCACTCGTTCGTCAGTGATGAGCCATTTTTATTCTTTACCTTACTTTATGGTAAACTGGCGATCACACCGTGTTTGTTTTCATCCAAAAAGTACAGGCTTTGAAGACATGCAGTAAAAGGAATTTACATTTTTTATAAGGATTTTCGTTTATGAAAAGTCTACTCAAGGCTTCCTCATTACTTTCTCTACTATTTTTCTGCTCATCCATTCTCGCGGCTCAGAATGCAAAGGAGTGTTACGAACAACAAGATGCAACTTGTCTTGAAAAACTGGCAGAAACAAAAAACGTGGCGGCCTATTATTATCTCGGGTTACATAAATGGAAGCGGGAAAACAATATAAAAAGTGCAAAGAACTATTTTGAAATGGTGATCTTTTATGGCAATGGCGATTTCCCGGAAGCCAAAAGCCACCTCCATACATTCTACAAAGATAAACTCATCACGTTTAAGGCTTCTGAGTGCGATATTGCGGATATCAGCGAATGCTTAGAAAATCTGGCGGATGAACAAAATGACAAAGCAGCTCAATACCTTCTCGCAAAAAAGCTAGTTAAGTCTGCCCCTGAAAAAGCCGTAGAATACTTCACTCAATCCGCAGCTCAGGGCCACACCACCTCCGCTTGTATTCTTTCGGATATTTACAGTAAAGGGTTAACCCGAGTTGAGCCAGACTACCATAAAGAGGTGGAATGGGGATTCAAATGTTCAGTGAAACCACCATTCAAGAAACTCAACAAAAAGCATTTCGAAAAATACAATAAAACAAAGGACCACAAAGCGTACGCTTTCTCCGACACCGGCAGATCAAGTTATGCAAATGGGCATACCTCACCTGACGCGGCAGCTTTAATCGCTCTGGCCTATTGTTCTACGCATAACAAGAAAAACGAAACAGAGTTTCCATGTCGCGTGATCAATATTGACGGTAACTGGGTAAAAGATCCAAAGATACAGCCCTTTGCAGACCATCTTAAAGGCACAGAGAAATTAACGACTGATAATGCGAAAAAATATTATCTGAATGGCTACCAGAAAGTAAAAGGCAATAAAGTATTTGTCTTCTCGCATACTGGCGCGTATCGGGCCAAATCAAGCACGAAAAAAAGTGTTGAAGAGTTGACAAAAAAAGCAATGAAAGAATGTCGCAGCAGTAACAATAAATGGGAATCTAAATACCCCTGCAAAGTCGTTGATGTTAATGGGGAGTGGGTTGACTGAGCGTCTTGGCTTGAGATTAGGGTGATGACAACAGCCGCTCATTCCCTAACCCACCTGGATTATGCCTCCCAGCGCTCTTTACACTGCTGATTTTTATTTACGAGTTAACAATACCCAGAAAAAGCGGCTGCACTCCCTGCTCTTTGAGTCATTTTCGCCAATGAAATGTGCGTAAATCCTCGCCTGTATAGACTACCTTTTTGCCACGCTAGTGAAGCGTCATATCCAATACCGGAAGTAAACAGACACCCTGAGTCACGCCGGTTTCGGCGGCGCAAAAATACATTTCACTAACATTGTAACGATTGCTTTTGACGCACCGGCGGTCTACTTATAAAGAAGGGGTACCGCAGCCCGGCACAAAAACTCGCAACACATTCACAGCGAAGGGATACACTTGAAGAAACTGTTTATTGGCCTTTACGGCGGTATTCTCGCCAGTATTCTTGTGGTCTGTGGCCTGGCGTGGTGGGCACTGGACGCGCTGAACGAACAGCGGTATCAAGCACATCTGAAATCCCATCTGGCCGGTACGACGTTTTTGTTACAACGCGGAATCGCCCGCCAGGCAGAGTCGGATCGCGCCCGATGGGTTGGTCTCGTCAGCACAATTTCCGACACACAGGTGACGCCGATTGAAACGCCCACCGATGCTGCGTCCCGATATGCCATTCAGGCGGAAGCCGGCGGGCGCTACCGATTAAGTCGCGGAGAGCCCATCAGCCGGCTTGGGGTCGCCCTGAGCGTGACACATCTAAGCGAACAATTGATGACCGCTACGGCCTTTCTGCTGCTGAATGATCTCGGCAGCTTTGCTCCGGATATCCGGCAAACGCAGTTCGACGAAATTCGCGGTAAAATGCCCTTTCCGGTCGTGCGCGCCTCTCAGGCAAGAAAAACGTTAAACAAACAGCAGATCGCACGGCTGAATCGTGGGGAGGTAGTCATCGAACTCGGTAAGGAGTTCGATCGAAATCACACGATGAAAGTCTACGCACCCTGGGGTAAGTCGGATGACCTCCTGGTGCTTGGCCCCATTCAATTGTTTGACCCCTACCCTCTGAATGTACTGCTCGGTGTTTTCCTGTTGGCGTTATTTTTGATCACTGCCACCATTTTTTTGCTCATCCGCCAGCTCGGCAAACGCCTGCAGGTGGTGCAACATACCGTGGACACGATCGATCCCGAGTATCTGGGGGAAGCGCCCGCCTATCAGGCGGACGATGCCATCGGTATGCTGAACTATAAAATTCACCAGATGATGACCCGGATTCATCGATTGTTTGAAGAGCAGGCGTACATGGTGCGCGCGGTGTCCCATGACCTGCGCACGCCCATCTCCAAAATCCATTTCCGACTGGAATCCCTGGCCGATGAATTAGGCGAAAATCACCCTACGCTCATCGCCTGCAAACGCAATCTCGATCAACTCAACGCACTCATTGATGAGCTGCTGACCTACGAAAAACTGAGCCAGGTCGCGCAAATCACGCTCGCTGAATTGCCTCTCCAGCCCCTGGTGGAGAACGTCGTGGAGGAATTCAAGACAACCCATCAACACGTGACGGTTTCCCTGCTCGACTCATCCGGGGAATCCGCTTCATGCATTCAGGGCAATGAATTGCTGCTGAAACGCGCACTGGACAACCTGCTTCAAAACGGCGCCAGGCATGCCCGATCCGCGTTGACGCTCCACCTGCAACAAACCCGCGATCACCTGACACTGGTGATTGAAGACGATGGCCCGGGCATCTCGCCTGAAGCCATGCGACATGTGTTTAAACCCTTCTTTCGCGCCGATGAAAGCCGAAACGCGCAAAGCGGTGGCTACGGTCTGGGCTTGGCCATCGTGAAGCAGATCATGCGCCAGCATCATGGCGAGATACTGGCAGAGAATGCCCCAGGCGGTGGCGCACGCTTTATCCTGCGCTTTCCTGCGCGGGCGTTGGGCCGATCAGGTGCCTTGCCATGATCCACTGGCGACGCAACGGATTCGGTTTCTCAGCGGCCGTGATGGCGCTCTGCGGCATATTGACCTGGGCAACGACCGTTCGGGCCACGCCGCCAACTTCCGCCGAATCTCCTCCGTTGGCAAATCCCGCGTCACCCGCAGTAGACGAGCTGGATGTGAACACCTGGGGGGTATGGGGAGAACAGTCACCCACCGCACAGGGAATGCCAGACAGCCCGCTCGCCCAGGAATTTGGTGTGGGCATTGTCGGCCGGGAAGAGGAAGAAGTGAATCTGCTGGATCAGAGCAATCTGCTTAACGACACCTCCGGTGTGAAGCCGGATGACGAATTAGACCTGGAATTGAAAAAAATACAATAAGAGAACCTGAGAGACAATAAGAGAGCCTGTGGTATGCCTAAACAAAAGACACACTTGTGCACGTGGCCGATGCTGTGCACGCTCCTGATGTTAACCCACAGTCCGACGTGGGCGGCTGACAGCCAGCAACTGGAAAATCAGTCCTTTGCAGAAGCCATGGGGCTCGCCCGGCAAGGGCAGTTTGTTGAGGCGGAAGAACGCTTTGAAGCACTGCTTACACAGAACGCAGACCTCCACCGGGTGCGGTTGGAGCTGGCGCTCGTTTACGCCAAACTGGGGAAAACGGGACAGGCGGAGGCACAACTGCGCCGGGTGTTGCGTGTGGAGGGGCTTCCCAAGACCGTGCGAAACAATGTCCAGCGCCTGTTGCACCGTTTGACTAAAAACACGCCAAAGCCGGCCTCAAAACACAGCTTCCAGTTCACCTTCGAATCCTCCCTGGGGTCAGACTCCAACGTTGCCTTTGGCTCTGATGAGTTACTGGAACCCGGCTTGGATGAATTCAACGAGGGCGATGCCTGGGTTGACGACTGGACCGACGAATGGGTGGACTGGGACGCCCCGATCGACGACTGGCCGATTGAGGACGACCTGGATTTCGATCTGTCGGATGACTATGAAGCCGATACTTACGTCGATGAAGACCTGTTCTTTGACGAAGACTTTCTGGCCGCACTGGAATCGGGTGCCATCGAAATCACGGAGGACGGCTACTACGATGAAGACGGCAATTTTTTCCCCTTCGACGACCTGTTTGCGCGACCAGAGCGCCAAAAAGACAGCCCCTTCCTGGAAGCCAGACTTAACATTCACCATCAATATACACCTGACTGGAAGGGCCTGCCCGCCGGACGACTCAAATGGGCCAATCAACTGGCGCTGAACACCCTGAAAAATGTGGATGCCGAAGCCTTTGACGAGAGCAATCTCGCGCTTTCCAGTAAACTCTCGTGGCAATGGTCCCCCGGATTACGCAGCAGCGCGGGTGTCAGCTATCGCCAACTGCAGCGGGATAAAGAGACGCTGGTCTCCTATCGAGGTTTTACCTTTGCCACCGAATACAGTGCCTCTTTCGGGGTTATTTCACTGACCTATGATCAGCTCGGGAAAGACTACAACGACGACCTGTACGATGAGTATGACGCCGACTACACCGCCTATGCAGTCAGCTGGGGCAACGCGCTGTATGAAAACAACCTGTTCCTCACCCTGCAGGCGAAGCTGGCAAAAAATGACTCACTGGAAGGCATCAGCGACTATCGCTCTCAGAATTATGGTGTGAACCTGCTGTATCGATGGAATGATACCTGGCACAGTCAGGTGGGTGTCAGTCGGCTCAGATTTGACTATGACGAATTCTGGAAGGAGACCTTTACGCGACTGAAGGCGCGACTCACCTATCAACATGACTCGGCACTGCAGTTTTTCATCGCCGGTGAGCAAGCGGAGCGCCAATTGCCTGAGGGGTATCCGGATGAAGATCGCACTCTCATTAAAGCAGGTTTTAAATGGCAATACGAAGCGCAATGATTTCAGGCACCGGAGTGAGTCACACACATGCATAGATATTCTTTGTTGTTGGTCGAGGATGATCAAGAGCTGGCGGATCTCACGGCGGCGTTCTTCGACAAGTATGAGTTTGATTGCCACATCGAAAACTCGGGCACCCGGGCCATCGAACACGCCATTGCCCAACAGCCCGACCTGATGATTCTCGATTTGATGCTGCCCGATATGGACGGTATGGAAGTCTGTCGGAAGGTCGCCGGCAAATTCCAGGGCAAACTCATTATGCTGACCGCACGTACCGACACGTACGATCAAGTGGTTGGGCTGGAACTGGGCGCGGACGACTACATCACCAAGCCTGTTGAGCCCCGACTGCTGCTCGCGAAGGCCCGCGCAGTGCTTCGCAGGGAGTCAGTACAGGAAAGCAACCATCCTCAGTCAGCGCCCGCCGCGTCTGTGCCTCAGGCGCATCCCCTGAGCATTGATAAACAGCGTCGCGAGGTCAGCAAGTCCGGCGCACTGATTGCCTTGACGAATCCGGAGTATGACCTGCTGGTGCTGCTCCACAACGCATCCGGGCGCATTGTGAGCCGGGATGAAATCTTTCAATCCCTGCGCGGCGTGGAGTATGACGGGCAGAACCGTCAAGTGGACATCCTCATTTCCCATCTTCGCGCTAAACTGGAAGATGACCCCACCACGCCCACACTCATAAAAACCATTCGGAACAAGGGGTATCTGTTTTGTCTGACTGCCGGAGAGTGATGTTGTCGCCAGACTTCGCGATCACAGCAACAAACGCTCCCTGACCAGGTCTACCAGACCCTCATGCTCAATAAAAACGACATCTGCGACACGCGTAATGATATGGCGGCTCTCCAGGCTTTTGAGTGCCGACTGAATTTTGCCCCGGGACGCATCCTGAACGCCACATCTGAGATAAAACCGCTTCGCATCCGCGTCATAGCGGCTTGTATTATCCCACACCCGCATTAGCACAGCCATTTGCAACGTCGACAGCGTTTCAACCACATCATCCAGGCGCCCGGTTTCCCGGATGACTTTCCGGATTTCTTCAATCCCCTGTTCGAGCGTGCACTTATGCAACACGAGGTGCTTCACCAACCGTGACAGCCAAAAGGCAGCGGCATTCACTTCGTGAAAAAACGCCAATAGTTCCGTTTTATCGTAGCTGAGGTCATAGTGCCGCTGAACCATATCCGCCATGTGAAACACATACCCTGCATCCAGCACCGGAAATGGCACCTGATTGGCACTGTTGAAAAACGGCATGTCCGGATGGCTGAACATGGCCTCCATCCCCTTCCGGCTGGAACCGGTGTACAGTACGGAGATCCGATCGCCCATTTCATCCAGCAACGTCCTCAGTTTGTACTGTAACGGCTCAAACTCGGGCGCGGTAATCAGGTGCTGAACTTCATCAATCAACAGAATCACCCGCGCATCACTGTCGTCGACAATACGTTCAAGCAGCGACCCGATCAAGATCAAATCCTCGTCCGGCGTAACGACAGGCTGCAAGGTCTGAAACTCAACGGTCGCGCCCGCAATGGACAGTTTTCTCACCTCCGCATTCAACACAGACATTAACGGCCCTTTGCGTTTTTTCTTTTGAAGCGCTGACAGGGCGGCAGAGAGTTTATTGATTATTTCTTTGTGCGGAGAGTTCTTCATTCCCCACATCGATATGTATATCGGTAGCGCTTTGCGCCGAACTAATTCCGGATACAAATCCTGTAAAAGAAAGGTCGTTTTTCCGATGCGACGTCGCCCCAGGTAAGCAATGCGATCAAACAATCCCCCGGTTAACTGGTCGGCAATCTGTTTTGCCAATTCGGGTCTGGCGTAGTGCCAGGAAACGCTCATGAGCATTCATCCTTATTCATGTTCAAACATTGCTATTCATTATATCCAGATGAATACAATCAAGTAAACATGAATCAAGATGAATGAGGTGATGCCATATGATCGTCGTTCAGTGTTCATCGTTCTCTCCATTTACCCTTCACACTAGACGAGATAAAATGAGCAGCCATTGATCAAGAAATCCATACTTCACTCAAACTCAGGACCCAGCACACTCACCCATGCCGTTGTTATCGTTGTCACATTGCCTTCTCATTACCGTCGCTGCCATCTGGGGTTTCGCCTTTGTTGCGCAAAGTGCGGGCATGGCGCACCTCGGCCCTCACAGTTTTAATGCGGCACGATTTATTCTGGGCGCTCTGTCTCTGGTGCCGCTGTGGCTCATTTGGTCCAAAGGCCGGTTACCGGAAGGAAAAACGCTGCTGTGGGGTGGTTTAGCGGCTGGGGTCGTTCTCTTCGGCGGCTTCAGTTTTCAGCAAATCGGGCTGTTGCATACCACCGCCGGCAACGCTGGCTTTATCACCGGCATGTACATTGTGTTTGTGCCCGTGGTCGGCATTCTGCTCGGTCATGCCACCCAGCCCCAGGTGTGGGTGGGCGTCATCCTCGCAATTTTGGGGTTGTTCTGTCTCTCGATCGGACCCAACCTTCAGATAGGATACGGCGACTTGCTGGAATTGATCGGTGCTGGCTTCTGGACAGCCCATGTCATCATCATTGGCTGGTTATCACGAAAAGTCGATGCCATCAGCCTCTCCATCTGCCAGTTTGCCGTAGCAGCCCTGTTGGCAACAATAGCCGCGGTGCTGTATGAAACACCTACACTTCCGGACTTTCAGTCGGCATGGCTCCCGCTGGTGTATGCCGGTATCGGGTCAAGCGGTATTGCCTGCACCCTGCAAATTATCGGTCAACGGAAAGTGGCCCCCAGTATCGCTGCGCTCATCCTGTCGACGGAATCCGTGTTTGCCGTGCTGGGTGGCTGGTGGTTGCTGGATGAACATTTCGGGATGAAAGAGCTCGTGGGGTGCAGCCTGATGCTGGCAGGCATGCTCGTCAGTCAATGGCCCGCGAAGAAACCAGCCGCATTGCCTGATCCGGTCACAGAAACGTCCTGACCCTCCGCGGTGACCTGCCAATCTTCAAAATCGTCGATTCGTTCATGTTATTCTGCCAAAAATCTGATTCAATGGAATTATTGAAGGGAAACACCCAATATCCGGTAGGAGCTGGCACATGCACGTCTATTCTTCACTCAACCCGCGCGAGGTCAAAAGCACCTCATCGAAGCCCGGTAGAGCCGCCATATGGGCGCAAACCGCGGCTGGCATTGTCGGGCTGGTGCTTCTGATCATCGTCGCTACCGGTGTTTCGGCAGCCTAAGCAGGCGCTTCCGCCGGCGGCGCTACCCGAATAAGCGCCATACTCTCCTCTGCAAACCCCACGCCTGCTTCGGTGTAAAAGTTAAAAATTTTGTCCACACCGGTATCCCGGAGTTCCTCTCGCTGGTCTTCAAACCGAGCAATCGCCGCAATTTTCCCGGAAAACTTACTCTGGCGCAGCTGTTCGGTAATGTGCACCATGTCCTCGACGGAAGGTAATGCCAGCAACACCAGTTGAATGGTGTCCAGCCGGAAGTTTTCCCAGAACTCCGCATCTTCCCCGTCTGCGGCAAATACATTGTGGCCCTTTTTAGACAGCATTTTGATTCGATCAGAATCCGCATCCATACCCCAGACTTTTCCCGGATTAATATCGCTCAACGCTTTATACGCGCCCTTGCCCACCCGTCCCAAACCAATGACCAGAACTTCCGCCCCAATCGGCTGAAAGATGAAATCGGTCTTTATCCAGTCACTGGACTCAAAGGGTTTTAAGCGGTCTTTTAAGCCCAGATAGTAGTTGTGGGCACGATGATAGAGCACGCTGGTCACCACGAAGGACAGCGACAGCGCAATAGCCAATATCACTAGCCACTCTTTATTTAACCAGCCTGCAGACACACACAGCGAAACCACGATCAAACCAAATTCCGAATAGTTGGATAACGCCAAAGCGGCCAGATAAGACGTTCGGGCACGCAGATGGGTTTTCACAAACACCAGGAAAAACGCGACCGCCTTAAAAGGCAGAACGAGCACCAGCAGCAGCGCCATCCAGACCATATCTATGGTGGGCAGTGCCGTAAACCCGATGGAGAGAAAGAAGCCGATGAGAAAGATATCCTTGAACCCCATCAAGGCTTTGTACAATTCCGTGGACTTTTTGTGCGAACTCAACAACACCCCGGCCAACAACGCGCCGAAATCCCCTTTGATGTTGAACAGGTAAAACAGCTCGTATCCGCCCAGCGCCAGGAAAAAGCCAGTCAGAATCAGCAATTCCCCATGACCGGATTTGTCCAGCAAATACCCCAGCATGGGTTTCGCCACAATGAGGAGTAACAAGAGCGGACTCCACAGCGAAGGAGCCACCCCCGTAGCCGCCACCAAAAAGCCCACGGCGATCACGTCCTGCATGATCAGCACCCCGATGGCTACTTTTCCGTGGCGGGTCTTCAACTCCCCGGCTTCTTCGAGAATCTTGACGATACACACCGTACTGCTGAACGACAGCGCAAACACAATAAAGGCCGCACTTTGTATGTCCAGTGGTTGAAACAGTGACAGCGCTAATACAGGTGCCAGCATCAGGAGCCCGGCGGCGAACACCATCCAGATGCCCATGTTGGCCATCGTGCCCAGCCAGATTTCTGTTTTTAACAAATCACGCAGGTCCAGCTTCAAGCCAATGGTGAACAACATCAGGGTAATCCCCATGTCCGCAATGGTTTGCAGCCAGCTCTGCGCTTCAAAGCCCAAGGCATTCAGAGCAAATCCGGCAATGAGATAGCCGATGAGAGGTGGTAAATGAATGGCTTTCACTACCAGGCCAAGCAGGTAAGCGAATAAGATCAGTAAAAAATCCATAAAATCAGGCAGTTCCCCTTTGTCCGTATCGCGTGTTAAAAAAATCATCACCGATACTCTTAGCTTAGACCAATTCCCGTTGGACGTGCTTTCGTAACGAAAAGTCACAACGCCCTGCCGGCAGTCAATTCCTGACCACCTTGGCAGAAATGTGCAATAAACTGGTACGTTTTGCCATGGCTATTGAACTTTTTGAACGGTATGCTAGGGCGTGTTGACGTTTCATTCTCAGCTTCTGTTGTGACTAAAATTCCATCAATCGCGAAATGAGGAATGCGGTTTGGTTATTCCAAATGAATGACGAATGACAATGAGTGATGGAATTTTAGCCACAACCCGCAGGGCCTGCGCTATTTTCCCTCCGAACGTCGTTGTCATTCGCTCAAGTAGAATAACTACATTACGCTCATTCCGCCTAGCCGGACGGAAAATAGCATTGGCAGAAGTTGAGAATGAAACGTCAACACGCCCTAGGCAGCTAACTTTATTTTTCGGTGTTCGGAGCAAACAATGGGGAAAAAAATACTCTTGGGTCTCATCGGCCTGATCCTTGGCGGCGGAATCGTCGCGGCGTTGATGATGACCAAATTTGCTCAGTTTGACGCCATGGGTGCCGCTGCGGCCAAACAGGTCTACCCCCCGACGCCGGTCAATGTTTATGAGGCAGAGGAAATCACCTGGACGCCGGAGATACCCGCCGTGGGCTCGGTCGTGGCCATCCAGGGTACCACGATCACCGCTGAAGCTGATGGTACCGTACGAACAATCTACTATACCCCGGGCAGTGCCATCGAAAAGGGAGAGCCGCTCATCGCACTGGACGCCGAAGTCGAGTTCGCACAGCTCAATGAAGCGGAAGTCGCAGCGAAGTGGGCGCGTATCGCCTTTAATCGCGCCAAGGAGCTGAGCAAAACGCGTAACATCTCCCGCGCGGAAATGGATACAGCAGAGACCAACGTCAGCCAGGCGGAAGCGCGCGTTGCCTACTTCAAAGCCGTTATCGCCAAAAAAACACTGTACGCGCCGTTTTCCGGCAAGCTTGGGATCAGCCAGATCCGCGTTGGGGAATTCATTTCCAAAGGTACGCCAATTATCTCCCTGCAATCTCTCAGCCCGATCTACGTACATTTCTCCCTCCCCCAACAAGGCCTCAGCGCCATTCAGGAAGGGCTGGCGGTGAAGGTTGCCTCGGATACCTATCCGGATCACAGCTTCACCGGTACAATTTCTGCCATCAACCCGGATATTGATCCCGCCACCCGCACGGTACGCGTGCAGGCCACACTCCGAAATGAGGATCACAAACTGCGACCTGGCATGTTTGTCAACGTGCGCACCCAGCTCGATCGCTCGGAAAAACGCCTGATCATCCCGGCGACCGCCGTTTTGTATGGCCCTTACGGAGATTCCGTTTTCGTCATTGAAAAAAGTGAAGACCCCGCCTCCGATGTGTTGACCATAAAACCCACGCTGGTCCGACTCGGCGAACGCAAAGGCGACTTCGTGGCAGTAACCAAAGGACTGGCGGCCGGCGACCAGGTCGTATCCACCGGCTCGTTCAAACTCATGGCGAATATGCCTGTGGTGATTGATAACTCCCTGGCGCCTGAGTTTAAGTTAACGCCTACGCCCGAAAATAACTGATAAGGCGCAACGAAATGAGTTCAATGAAAAAAGCCTTTACCGATATTTTTGTGCAACGCCCAGTGTTGGCCATTGTGGTCAATGTACTGATTCTGCTCGCTGGCATGCAGGCATGGAATTCCCTCAGCGTGCGCCAGTATCCTCAAAGTGAAAACGCCAGTGTTGTGATCGCCACACCGTACATCGGTGCCAGTGCGGATGTGGTGCGAGGATTCGTCACCACCGCGATTGAGCGGGCCATTGCCTCCTCGGAGGGCATTGATTACATCGAGTCAAAAAGCATGCTCGGGCTTTCTCTGATCACAGCACGCCTCAAACTGAACTATGACCCCACGCGCGCATTGGCGGATATTACCGCCAAGGTGAATCAGGTACGTAACGATCTTCCCGCAGAAGCGGAACTGCCCGCCATCAGCGTACAATCTGCCGATTCCGAATTCGCCGCAGCGTATCTGAGTTTCTGGTCAGACACGCTGTCCCAAAGCGAGATTACCGATTATCTCGTCCGCGTCGTGCAGCCCCGGCTGGCCGCGCTGGAAGGCGTTCAACGCGCCGATATCTATGGCGCACGCACCTTCGCCATGCGCGTATGGATGAAGCCAGATCGGCTGGCTGCCTTGAATGTCACACCCGCACAGGTCCAGCAGGCCCTGGTGGCCAACAATTATCTGGCGGCCGTTGGCAGCACCAAAGGCTCTCTGGTTCAGGTCAACCTCACCACCAATACCGACCTGCATACGGTCGAAGAGTTCGAGAATCTGGTGATCCGGGAGCAGAATGACACGATTATCCGACTGAGGGATGTGGCTGACGTTGAGCTGGGTGCCGAAGAGTATGACACGCGCGTGAGCTTCAATGGTGATACTGCCGTCTTCATGGGGATTTTTCCCCTGCCGAATGCCAACACCATTGACGTGGTGGAACGAATGCGCGCGGATCTGGAAACCATCAAACAAGGGCTGCCGCCGGGCTTGCAGGGCGATATCGGTTACGATGCCTCCCAATACATCAGCGATGCGATCAATGAAGTCGTGGGCACGCTCACCGAGACGCTCCTGATTGTCATAATTGTGATTTTTCTCTTTCTCGGTTCACTTCGTTCGGTATTGGTGCCTATTGTTGCCATTCCAGTTTCCCTGGTGGGGGCAATCTTCCTCATGCAGGTGTGCGGTTTTACCCTGAATCTGCTCACACTGCTGGCTATCGTGCTTTCCGTCGGGCTGGTGGTGGACGACGCGATTGTCGTCGTCGAAAACGTGGAGAGACACCTTCGGGAAGGTCGCACGCCATTGGAGGCTGCCCAGATCGGCGCTCGAGAGCTGCTGGGCCCGGTCATTGCCATGACCATCACGCTCGCCGCAGTGTACACCCCAATCGGGCTGCAAGGGGGCCTGACCGGTGCGCTCTTCCGTGAATTTGCACTGACGCTTGCGGGCGCAGTAACCATCTCAGGCATCGTCGCATTAACGCTGTCGCCAATGATGAGCGCGAAACTGCTCAAGAGTGCGGCCGATGAGGAGCGAGGATTTACTGGCTGGATCAACCATTTGTTTGACCGGCTGCGGGATGCCTACGGCCGAATCCTCGCAAAAACCATGAACGTGCGCCCCATGGTGTATATGGTTTGGTTTGGCCTCAGCCTGGGGACCATCCCCTTGTACATGTTCTCTCCCAAGGAGTTGGCCCCACTCGAAGATCAGGGCTTCATGTTTGGTGTCATCTTCAACTCAGCAAACGCGTCCGCCGACCAGAAAGATCATTTTGGCAAGGCGGTCGAGCAAGCGTTTTATGATGCGAAGGAACGTGCACTCACCTTCCAGATTCTCATGTCGCCATCGGACCCCTTTGCCGCCGCTAATGGTGTGGGCGGCTTCAGTGGCATGGTCGTCAAGCCCTGGGATGAGCGAAACCGCTCCATCGGGGAAATTGTGCCTGAGATTCAGGGCAAACTTTCCGCCATTCCCGGCTTACAGGTCTTTGCCAGCCAACCACCCGCATTACCCGGCGGCAGCAACTTCCCCGTGGAGTTCATTATTGCCTCCACCGCTGAACCGGCAGAAATGCTGAAATTTGCCGAGCAACTGCAGCAAAAAGCCATGGCAAGCGGCGCATTTTACTTCCCGCCGATGATTGACCTGAAATACGACCAGCCACAATCTGAAATCGTCATTGATCACCAGAAAGTCGCCGCGCTTGGCCTCAATAATGCGCAGGTAGGGCGCGATCTCGGTGCAGCACTCGGAGGCAATTACGTCAATCGATTCAATATTGAAGGCCGCGCTTACAAGGTCATTCCCCAGATTGAACGCGTTGAGCGCTTGAATCCGGACCAGTTGGAACACATATATATCAGTGGCCCCAATGGACAAATGATGCCGCTCAGTACCGTAGCCTCTATCCAGGACACCACCGTACCTCGTTCACTGAACCGATTTCAGCAGCTCAATGCCATTAAGCTCTCTGGCATGACGGGTCAATTAGACGCGGGATTGAAAGCGCTGGAAGACGCCGCACGGGAGATTCTGCCTCCGGGCTATACGGTCAATTACACGGGTGAGTCCCGCCAGTTGCGCACCGAAGGCGGTAAGTTTCTCCCGGCACTTGCCATGGCCGTGCTGATGATCTTTCTGGTGCTGGCCGTGCAGTTTAACTCTTTTCGGGACCCTCTCGTCATTCTGCTTGGCTCCGTGCCACTTGCCATGTTCGGCGCACTGATTTTTACGGTGCTGAAGATCCCTGATCCCAACACCCCCTACTGGACAAACGGCTGGACCTCCACCATGAACATCTATGCTCAGGTGGGACTGGTCACCCTCGTGGGGCTCATTGCCAAGAACGGCATTCTGATTGTGGAATTCGCCAACAAGTTGCAGGAAGAAGGCTATGACAAGCTGCAAGCGGTGTTGGAAGCCTCGCAGACACGTTTCCGCCCCATTCTGATGACTTCCGTTGCCACCATCGCCGGCCATTTCCCGCTAACGCTGGTCGAGGGCGCCGGTGCCGCTGCACGAAACTCCATCGGCGTCGTGCTGGTCGGCGGAATGGCCATTGGCACGCTGTTTACCCTGCTCGTTGTACCGGCATTGTATATGCTGATTGCGCGAACGCATCAACAGGAGACAGCTGCAGTCACGGAAAACACACTGGCCACGAACGAATCCTGAATACGCCAGCCCCTTGTGCTCCCCCGGTTGGCCACGGGGGAGCCCGCTCCCAGGAGATTTTGATCACATTCTCACCAATTTTAAATTTGGCTTCTCTGTAATTCTGTTTATAATGTCACCACGTGCAGGAGCGCACGTTATGAATTCACCAGGATGTGAAAGGTTGACCCCATGTTTTTTCGTCTCTTGCAGCACAGCTTTGTGCTCACTTTGCTCTCCACCTTTTTACCCGTTTCCGCACCAGCGGCAAGCCTTCCTCTTTGCCAGGGCGATCATGTAATCACCTGCGAATTCTGGCCAAACACCAGCCAGCGGGTGACCCATCTGACGCTCTATGCTGATAAAAAACGACTGCCAGGCCACTTTCAAAGTTTTTCTCAGGCTGCATCACCGTCCGCCAGCGCCGTGTTATTGCACATTCCTGGCCTGGATGATCGCGCCACCCGTATGGTTGCCCGAGCACTGCATGTTTTTGGCGGCGCGTTGCCCACCAACCAAGGCGTCGGATTATTTGAGTCTGCGGAAGACCTGCGCGTCATCGCGCCCATCAGCACCAATGTCAATCACTTTTCCTGGAAAGCACGGTCGCTCATGCCGAATGAAAACACAGGAAACATCTCGGCGCACCTGCAGCAGCTCATTCAGGCACTGGGAGCACTGAAAGAAAAGCGCCGTGTGCTGTTCTGGGTGACCATAAACGCTCACCTTAGCCCGAAAGACAACGACACCCTCAACCAGCTGCTCAGCGCGCATGGCGTGCGGCTGGTGACGGTGCGCTTGCATTTGCCCGGATACACCGACCACCCGAATCAAGCGCCTGACGGTGCACAGCGAATGGCCGTCAATTCTCCCGTGGAATCCAAACCACTCATTGACACCTTTCTTACGATGGCTCTTCTTCCTCACAATGGCGGCATTCTCACGGTGAAACGAGAAGCGGCAATTCAAGCAGGTATCTGCGGCAGCCCGCGCTTCGTGCTGCGTGCCGCCAAACCCATTCCTGCCCTGCCAGTAGCCATCCACGGGGAAATCCCTCCCTGCCCGGCGGTCGTATCTACGCGCATGGCCGCATCGATCGCTCCCATCACCTCGATCGCACCTGTCCACCCCATGCAAGAGCCACCGGCCTCTACCGCCGCGGTCGGTACGATCGCAGCGCTCGCCGAGATTCAGACACACCCGCTCGATCTGCCGCCGGACAACGAAACGACGGACGCCTCCCCCGTTCCAACGGGAGAAGCACCTGAAGAGGCTCTGATCGTGGCCGATACAGCTGCTGAGACTCCCACAACAGCCGTGCCTTTGGCTGCACCATTGGCCGCTGAAATCCTGCCCGTGGTGACACCACCCGTTTACTCCATAACGGTTGCCCAACAATCGACGCCCCCTGCAGCGACACACCCCCTACCTGAGACGGCAGTTTCGATCGATACAGCACCTCTGCCATCGATACCAACCGCCCTTCACTCCGCCACGGTGCCTTGGTATAACAGTCGCCTGTTTCAATTTTGCCTGTTTGTCATCACTGGTTTTGCCGGCGTACTGGTCTTTCTGCTGTTCTTTCGCCCGGCCTCGCGAAAAAGCATCAACGCCGCCGTCGTACCCGGTATCGAAAAAACCGTCGTGATGGCCCTCACGCATGACCAGGAAACCGAATTGGCTACCCGCATCAGTTTCGGCTACCTCGTACATCACGACGCACAATCCCCACAACCCTTTGTGCTCAACAAACCGACAGTTACTGTGGGTCGTGCGGTCGATAACGACATCATCGTCAGTCAGAAAACCGTGTCGGCGCACCATCTGGAAATTAATTGTGGTCGCAATACCGGGGTAAGCATTACCGATCTCGGCTCGACTAATGGTACGTCGGTCAATGGAAAGCCGGTCAAGCAAACGTGCTTGAAAGCGGGCGACGTATTGGAACTGGGAGAGTTCAAGTTCGTGTTTGAGCGCAACCTCTCGGCCCTTGGCCGGCCACGCAGTCAGGCCAGCTAGCTGCAGCCCTATCCTGACCAAGTGTTCAAAGAAGGGATTGACGTTCGCGCGCCAAACAGGCAAATTTACCCCTAAAGTACTAAATCTGCCCGTTTGGAGCCCTGTTCTATGCTCAATTTTTTTGCAGCGATACCTTTACGCGTCAAGTTAATGGGATTGGTTGGCGTCCCCCTCATCACCACACTGGTGTTTGGTTCGATGCTGTTGAATCACTATTATCAACAGTATCAAGCCTCGCTCGCCGCGACCGAAGTGACGCATTTGGCTAAAACACTGGATGCTGTGGCCCATCAGCACGCCGTTGAGCGCGGTCTTACCGCAGGATTTCTTGGATCAAATGGCGCACAAATGGGGGACCGGCTTGCGGCCCAGCGGGAAAAAGCCGACCAGGCGGAGGCGGCGTTAAAAGCCGTGCTTAAAACCGGGGTCAGCCATTTAAACCCCATCACTGTAGACACGCTGGTTAAACCGATCCTGTCGGATCTGGCCATTAAATCCCAGGTTCGGCGACGCATTGACCAACTCAGTCCTGAAAGTGGCGCTTTCAGCTACTATTCCACGCTGAATGGTGAGGCGCTGGATGCCATTGTACGCCTGGTCCAAGATGTTTCAGACCTGGAGCTCAAAGCGGGACTGAACAGCATGCAAACACTCTTGAGAATGAAAGAAAAAGCCGGCCAGGAACGTGGTGCACTGAATGGCGTTTTTGCCCGCAAAAATACCACCGCCAAACAATTTCTGACCATCAGTAAATACATTGACGAACAGGAATCACTCGCTGCACGATTCTCACTCCTTGCCACAGAGGAGCTACAGGCACTTGCAACCCCTCATTTTCAGCCAGAGGTAGAAGCTCAAATCAAGGAGATTCGCAGTGCATTCAAGCAGCAACTGGGCGCACTGGATGCCATTCAGGGCCCGGCACCCGCCACCTGGTTTGACCTCGCTACTCAGCGAATCGCCGGGATAAAAAAGGCGGCCGACGCCATGAGCGCGCACCTGGATTCGTTGGCCACAACACAAAGCGCGACAACCAGACAAACCTTCTTCCTGCTGGCAGGTGTTATTATTGCTCTCACGATTGCTGTCATCCTGTTCTCGGTGCTCGCCATCAATACCCTGACCGGCAAAGTGAAGCGCATCCGAACACTTCTGCATGGCATGGCCAAAGATAAAGACCTGACCAGCCGACTGGTCATTCGAAACAAAGACGAGCTGGGTCAGATCAGCGAATCGATCAACGAATTTCTGGACACCGTCGATAATCTGGTGTTCAAAACCAAAGATGTGTCGTCTGAGCTATCCCGACGCTCCAACGAAATTGCTGAAGCCACCAAACAGAACAAACACGCCATTCATCTTCAGCAGGAAGACACCGAAATGGTCGCCACGGCGGTGACAGAAATGTCTGCCAGCATTCAGGAAGTGGCGATGAACAGTGTAAACACGCTGGAGTCGACGGATCGCGCTCATGAGGCAGGCACCACCGGAAAAACCTCTCTGGCCAATTCTGCCCAGGAAATTCACCAGCTGTCTGATGAGATTGTCAAAACCGTCTCCATCATTGAAGCGCTTTCCCAGAGCAGCCAGAACATCGGGAGCATTCTGGACACGATTCGCGGTATCGCCGAACAAACCAATCTGCTGGCGCTGAATGCGGCGATCGAAGCGGCACGCGCGGGAGAAGCTGGCCGAGGCTTTGCTGTGGTGGCCGATGAAGTCCGCGCACTCGCCAAGAAAACCCAGGATTCTACCGATGAAATACAAACCATGATCGAATCCCTACAGTCCAGCAGTCAATCTGCGCAGGAGTCCATGCAACGCAGCAAAGCCAAAGCGGGCCAAACCGTGGAAGTCATGGAGTTTGCCGTATCCAAACTGGATGAACTGTTTGCCCTCGTGGAAGAGATTCGTGATGCGACCATACAAACCTCGTCCGCAGCGGAAGAGCAGGCCACGGTGTCTGACGACATCAACCAGAAAGTCATACACATTGCCGAAATGGCCAGAAACAACCTGCATGGTGCTTCCGTGACACAGAAAGGCAGTGAAGCCATTTCCATGATCGCGGACCACCTGCACGGCGTGATGAAAGACTACCAGTGTACCGATCGCACCTGATGGCCTTCCCACATTAAGAAAAGATTTATCAAAACCTAAAATATTTTTTGTCCACAACCCGCTTGTCCGATGCTACATTAAGGGCGGTTGGCATTGCCAATCCGCCCGAGGTACCTCCTCGAGAATTCCACACTACGCCAAACAGGCATCCTTCCTTCGGAGGAAATAAAAGAGACCGACTATGAGCGAAGAAACAAACAACTCCCATACCGATGAAAGTGCTGAACACCACCGTTTAACCCTGCGCAACCTGAAGCAGAAAGACTACACGGACATTGCCAGCATTATGAACCGGGTGTATGCCGCGCTGGGCGGTGTTTGGCCAAGAACCAAGTTTCGCGCCATGTTGAAAGCCTTCCCCGAAGGGCAAATCTGTATCGAAGACAACGGTAAAGTCATCGCAGCCGCATTTTCAGTAGTGGTGGATTATGACAAGTTTGGCGATGACCACACCTACGATGAAATCACCGGCGATGCCTACCTGACGACTCATGATCCCAACGGCGACGTACTGTACGGCGTGGATGTATTTGTCGATCCGGACTACCGGGATATGCGCCTGGGCCGTCGTTTGTATGAAGCGCGCAAAGAGCTGTGTCGCAACCTGAATCTGCGCGTAATTGTAGCGGGTGGGCGTATCCCGAACTACCGTGATCACGCCGCGGAAATGACACCCCAGGCATACATCGAAGCAGTCAAATGCAAAGAAATCTATGATCCGATTCTGACCTTTCAACTCGCCAATGACTTCGAAGTCAAACGGGTACTCACCGGCTATTTGCCGGAAGACAAGGCATCCAAAGGGCATGCGACCTTACTTGAGTGGTTCAACATCTATTATGACCACACCAAGCGAAAACTGATTGGTAATAAAAAAACCACCGCGCGCGTCGGCCTCGTGCAATGGCAAATGCGCGAAATGAACAGTGTCGATGAGTTCCTGCAACAGGTGGAATACTTTATAGATGCGCTGTCGGACTACCGCTGTGATGTCGCCCTGTTTCCGGAGTTTTTTAACGCACCCTTGATGGGATTGGCCCATCATCGAACATCTGTGGATGCCATTCGTTTTCTGGCCGGCTTCAGTGACCAGATCCGGGATGAGATTTCACGACTCGCGGTGAGCTACAACATCAACGTGGTCGCCGGTTCCGTGCCTGTGGTTGAGGATGACGAGCTCTACAATGTGTCGTATCTGTGTAAGCGGGATGGCACCATCGAGTCCCAGTACAAGTTACACCCGACTCCCCATGAAAAACGTGACTGGATCATGCAGGGCGGCCACGATCTGCGTCTCTTTGATACCGATTTTGGTCGCGTGGGTATTCTCATCTGTTATGACGTTGAATTCCCGGAGCTGGCGCGCGTTCTTTCTGAAAAAGAAATGCAAATCCTGCTGGTGCCCTTCTGGACAGACACGAAGAACGGCTTCCTGCGGGTACGACGCTGCGCTCAGGCCCGTGCCATTGAAAACGAATGTTACGTGGCCATTGCCGGCAGTTGCGGTAACCTGCCCAAGGTAGACGATGTCGACATTCAGTATGCTCAATCGGCGGTGTTTTCACCTTCTGATTTTGCGTTTCCGCACGATGCGATCATGGCAGAAACCACGCCCAATACAGAGATGACATTGATCGTGGATTTGGATCTCGACAAGCTCCAGCGCCTGCAAAACGAAGGCTCGGTGCGCAACTATCTGGATCGCCGGCGCGACCTGTATCGCATCAACTGGCTTCAGGACGAGGATGCGGAGGAGTAGGCGCTTTTCGCCTAACTCGGTTGACTGGGTTGCCAGCTTTCGGTACCTTGCTCTTCTTTTACCTTGCTGAGTGAAACAATGTCGTACGAAAATATACTCTATGAAGTGAAAGGGCCGTTGGGACTCATCACGTTGAATCGCCCTCACAAGCACAACGCCGTTTCATTGGCAACGCTCGAAGATCTGCACGGTGCCTTCACGCAGGCAGAAGCCGATCCGAAAGTACGCGTCATCGGATTAACCGGGGCAGGTGAAAAAGCCTTCGCCTCGGGCTCTGACCTCAATGAAGTTGAACACCGCAACCTGAAAAAAGCGCTGGAACCCATCGTGCAAGGCTTTGCCGAGCGCATGGAGCGCAGTGAAAAAACCACCATCGCAGCCATTAACGGGATTTGCATGGGCGGCGGGCTTGAGCTGGCGCTGGGCTGCGATATCCGAATTGGCTCCACCCGTTCGAAGTTCGCCACCCCCGAAGGGAAACTGGGCATAATTCCCGGCGGTGGTGCTACCCAGCGGTTGCCGCGCATCGTTGGCAAAGCCTGGGGTATGGAAATGTTGCTGATGGGCGAGACGATTGACGCCGAACGCGCCTTCCACGTGGGTTTGATCACGCGACTCGTCGAGCCTGAAGAGCTTATGCCGACACTGGAAGGCATGGCGGATCACATTGCTGCCTTTGCACCGCTGGTCCCCCAATTCATGAAAGCGATGGTCCACTACGGCCTGGAAGCGGGCCAGCATGCCGGTCTCGCGATGGAAAAATTCGCCCAGGGCGCGCTCTGCGAAACCCAGGACAAGAAAGAAGGTTTACGTGCCTTTCTTGAAAAACGCCGTCCCAACTGGTCTGGCCAGTAATCAAACGCACTGCCTTGCTGATAAACCTTTGATTGGGCTATTCTGTATTTAAACCCACTATACCGACGTCCGCTTGCCGGCGGACTTGAAACAATAAGAGAAAAAACTATGGCGGAATCTATTGCAGAGTTTTTCGAACGGTTCGCACAAGATGTGCCTACCTTTGATGGTCGATTAATCGCAAGCCGTTATCTCGCTCCCTATATTGCCGTGAGTTCGGATGGGGATCTCTGGGAGTGCCGCGAAGAAAGTGATGTCGTGGACTACTTTCAGAATTTGTTGGACAAGCACCAGGAGCAGGGGGTCGCCCACTGCGAATATGAAGACCTGATCTCTTCCCCGATTGGCAAGAAAGGTTACTTCGCCACGGTGACCTGGACCATGAGTGACAAAGAGGGCAACACGATTACCCACTGGCGGGAGTCCTACAACCTGATCAAAACCAATGAGGGTCTGAAAATTCTCACCTCGATGGATCATTGATGGGCACGATTGATCAGCACCATTGATTAACCTCGGTGGTGCCCCTGCCCCTGCATCACCCCAGCCTCCCGACTTTCTTTCAACGCTTCCCGTCACCGGTCAACAATCTGGTACCAGCGGTCAAGCAGGCATCCTTGAACCCTCGTATCGTAGTCACAACCAATACACTGTCCAGGAGGATAACGGTTGTGCTACAGCAAGCCCACTACACCCAGCAAGAACTGAACCGCATGTTCAACGTTCAACCCCCACCCGAAATGCAATTGCCCAGCGCGCCTATGCGCATGATTGACCGAATCACCCAAATCACCGCAGATTCCGGGGCCTATGGCAGAGGGCGTCTGCTCGCCGAGTTTGATATATCACCCGAGCTATGGTTTTTTGCCTGTCACTTCAAGGGAGATCCCGTGATGCCCGGCTGTCTCGGGCTCGATGCCCTCTGGCAATCCCTCGGTTTTTTCCTCGCCTGGTCAGGCTATCAGGGTAAGGGGCGAGCGCTGGGTGCGGGTGAAGTCAAATTTTTCGGTGAAGTGACGCCGGACTGCCGTGTGGTGACCTATCAACTGGATATCCGCCGCATACTCGTCAAAGATATCGTCGTCGGTATCGCCGATGGCCAGGTATATGTCGACAACCAGCACATTTACAGCGCAAAAAATCTGCGTGTTGGCTTAATCCCGGTGAAAAAGGCTCACTAAACGGCGAGCTGTTCCCGGTATGCTTTGGGCGACAATCCCGACCATCGTTTGAATGCACGGCTGAATGCACTCAACTCGGAAAATCCCAGGTGAAACGCAATTTCACTGGCGCTGAGCCGAGACTGGGCTAGCAACTGCCGTGCTTTATCAAAACGCACTTGTTCGACCAGTTTCTGGAACACAACGCCCTCCCCTTTTAACTTTCGATAGAGCGTCTGCTTGCTCATGTTCAAACCCTTGGCGATACGCTTGATGTCCGGCTCATCAAACTCCAGATGCTGATAGATCAACCGGCGAACATGCTCACTGAACGAGACCGACTGGAAGGTCTGTCGCAGATTGTCCACATACGCTAACGCCGCCACCTTCAGGCTTTTACTGATCCGTGCGCCGGGCAACGCCAGGTAACGGGACTCGAACAGGATCTTGCTTTCACCTTGATTGAAATACACCGGACAGGGAAAACACCGCGCATATTGGTCGGCGTATTTCGGCGCAGCATGCTGAAAATGGATAGAAATCAAAGGCAACGCTCTCCCCAGCCACCGCCTTGCGCGGGATAACGCCAGCACGAACGAGCGCTCAACATCCGCAATGCAATAATACTCGGGAAAGTGGTGAATAATCGTCAGTGCGGCCGTATTCCCTTCCTCCGACAGAGCCAGCGACACGCCTTCATTCACCACACTGAAAAAGCAGGCAAAATGCTCCAGACCCACACGCAGCGTTTCGGAATTGAGTACGAGATGACCCACAATACTCATATCTGCGTCGTCCTGAGAACCCAGCGTCAATCCCAGCGCGGTGTCTCCGGTTTCTGCGATAGCGAAAGCCCACCAGTGCTTGAGATACTCAGCCGGAATCCGGATTTCCGGATCGCTCAGGTATACGGAATAATCACCCATGACCGCTTGAATTCGAGCTTCCGACACGCCCTGCGCAAGCAGATGGCCGAGAATCGCTCGTACTGGCGACACACCCACTGTCGGGTGCAGCACAGGATTATTCTGCGACAAAGTCATGGTGACACCCCCATTGAAGCCTGAATATCGAAAACCAGCATAACGAAAACCTGCACATCGAAAGCACAGCAACTTTCAGCGCACACTTGTACGCCTAAAGCAGATTAAAAGGTTTATGTGGTGGTGTCAATCAGGACAAGAGAGTACCCATCAAGACCGTGCCGTCTAACCCTGCGCCGTTCAGGCGCTCTGCGCCTCCGGAGCACCCTGGGGCACTCGGTACACCAGCACCGTCGTCAACAGGCCACACAGAAAAAATCCTGTCACCAGGGGGACTACCGTACCATCGTACATTTGACCAACCAGACTGCCAATAGTGACAGAAATCAGGGTCTGAAACGCGCCGATCACCGAGCTCGCTACCCCGGCAATATGCCCCAACGGTTGCGTGGCCAGCGCACTGAAATTGCTGAACAGGCTTCCGATACTGAGAAACACAGCAATAAAAAACGTCAACACCTGCCAAAACGCCGGCTCGATATCCATGCCCAGCAAAAACAGGAGAAAGCCACCGGAAAGGCCAGTCACCCAGAGCAGCGACGCTCGGCAGATCTGCGCCATCTCGAAACGGGCCAGTAATCTACTGTTTACGAACGAAGAAATTCCGATCACCAGTGCCAGCAGACCAAAATAGAAAGCAAAGGTCGTGCTCTTCCCGTACTGCACCTGAAAGATCTGTTGAACCGATGTCAGGTAACCGACAAACGCCCCGAACACAATTCCGGCGGCAATCATGTAGCTCCGTGACACAGGATGTTTCAGCGTTTCGTAGACACCCGCCCAGACGTTCGCGAGGGAAAACGGAATCCGCCGCTCTACCGGCAACGTTTCTTCCTGCCCACGGTATAGCCAGACCATCCCGATGACACCCAATAATAAGATCACAACGAAGATGGTTCGCCAGTTTGCCACCCACAGAATCACTTGCCCCAATGCCGGTGCCAGCGTTGGAACAACAACGAACAGCATCATGATAAACGACATGACACGAGCCATTTCCTGCCCCTCATACCGGTCACGAATCATGGCCAGAGTCACTACCCGACAGCTGGCGGCACCGAGCCCCTGAAGAAATCGACCGGCCAACATCTGATGAAAATCGCCAGCCAGCAGCGATATCAGGTTACCGACAATAAACAGCCCGATCCCCAGATAAATCGCCTTTTTACGACCGATTGCATCGGAAAGTGGTCCATAAAACAACAATCCGGAGGCCAAACCAATAAACAAGGCCCCAATCACCCACTGATTGTGGTTCGGGTGTGCCACCTGTAAGTCTTCCCCAATAACAGACAGCGCTGGCAACATGGCATCAATTGACAGGGCCGACAACGACATCAACATCGCCATCAATCCAATAAACGCATTTTGTTTCAAGTGTACTCCTTGTGTGTCCTCTCGGTGCCTGGACTGAGCAGTACCGGGACTGAGTAGTGCCGGGCCTGAATTTTGCTTGGCTTAGTTTCTGCTAGCAATTCGTTATGTTCGAAATATTCGATCATTTAGGCCGAAAAATACGCGTAATTGACCAATATTTTGTAGATACAATAAGCCTTAGATAAAACGTAAGCATATCAGGAGGCTTCCATGACCAAAACACTTATTCTTAACAGCAGCGTCCAGCAAGACACCTCTGCCAGTCGACAATTAGTGCACGACTTGCGTCAGGCATTGAACCACACAGGCCAGCTTGGCGAGGTCATCGAACGTGATCTGGCAAAAAATGAAATGGCGTTTCTCACCGCCGCACAGGTGGGCAGTTTTTACACGCCCGCCGACGCGCGCACGGAAGAACAGAAACAGATCATCTCCCTGTCCGACACCTTGCTGTCGGAATTGAAAGCCGCTGACCAGCTTATCATCGGCGCTCCGATGTACAATTTTGGTATCCCTGCCGTATTGAAGGCGTGGATCGACCTGATCTGCCGCGTAGGTGAGTCGTTTCGCTACACCGATCAGGGCCCGCAGGGCTTGTTAAACATTGAGCGCGCTTATTTTGTTATCGCGACCGGGGGCGTCCCCATCGGCAGCGCAATGGATTTCAGCAGCGACTATCTCAAGCAAATTGCCCGGTTTATCGGCGTGAAAGAGAGCTATGTGATTGCGGCTGAAGCCACCAACAAAGGTTTGGACGCCGCATTGGAAAACGGACGACAACAAATCGCTCTGTTAACCAGCCAATAAACGATTTCACCCCCCTACCCACAGGAGGACATCATGGCCACACCAGCAACTCACCCACACAATACGCAGAACCGGTTGCAGCAAGTCATCACCGCACAGCCTGCCCAGGACGGCGATGGCGTGAAAATTCAACGTATTGCGGGCCGTCACCTCAACCTCTATCTTGATCCGTTTTTGTTGATTGACGAAATGAACTCGGATGAGGCGGCAGACTATATTGGCGGTTTCCCGCCTCACCCTCATCGGGGGTTTGACACCATCACCTACATGATCGAGGGGAGCTTTCGCCATCGAGACAGCATGGGCAATGAGGGAGTTATTCGATCTGGCGGCGTTCAGTGGATGTCAGCGGCCCGAGGTGTCATCCATTCGGAGATGCCTGAACAGGATAACGGCCAACTGCACGGGTTCCAGCTCTGGCTCAACCTGCCGGCGCATCAAAAAATGCAGGCTCCGGCTTATCGGGATTTTAGCGCCGAAGAGCTACCGAAGACAGCGTTGGCCAATGGTGTTCAGATTACTGCGATCGCGGGTGACGCCCTGATAAATGAGCAGACAGTATCCGGCCCATTGTATGGTGCTCAAAGCCGACGTCAGCACCCATCGGCCCCCGTTATTCTGGACCTCAGCATGCCCGCTCACGCAGACGTTGAGCTCAGCTTGCCCGCGTCCCATCAGGCCCTGGTGTATGTCTATCAAGGTGACACCCAGACGCTGGATAACCATCAGCTGGGCGCGTTTGAGCAGGCCACGAAACTGCAGATTCAGGCGCAGAGAGACGGAGCCCGCGTATTGGTGCTTGGGGGCATTCCCATTCGAGAGCCGATCGTGCAGCATGGCCCCTTCGTCATGAACTCAATTGACGAAATCAAACAGGCGGTCGAAGACTACCAGAAAGGTAATTTGGTTGTATCGTCTGCAAACTAGCGCTTCCATTGCAAATTAGTGATTGGCTTGCAAACTAGCGCTTCGCCTCCAATTGCGCAATCCAGGCGGCCACACTCGCATCACTGGGCATTCGCCAGTCCCCCCGGGGGGACAGCGCAATGGTCCCCACCTTGGGCCCGTCGGGTAAACAGGAGCGCTTGAACTGCTGGCTGAAAAACCGCCGATAGAACACCAGCAGCCACTTGGTCAGGTCCGCCTCAGAAAATTCATCGGCGAAGGCGCAGCGGGCGAAAAACAGAATTTTCTCCGGCGGATAGTGCAACCGCACCATATGGTAAAGGAAGAAGTCGTGCAATCGGTAAGGACCAACCACATCTTCCGTAATCTGTGCAATTTCCCCGGTTTCTTTCGGTGGAAGCAACTCCGGGCTCACGGGCGTCGCACTCACATCATGCAGGATACGCGAAACATCCCCCGAGAATCGGTGGTCCGCGCACCAGTCAACGAGATAACGTACCAACGTTTTTGGAACGCCCGCATTTACGGCATACATAGACATGTGATCGCCGTTGTAGGTACACCACCCCAGCGCTAGTTCCGATAAATCTCCGGTGCCGATCACCAAGCCATTCACCTGATTGGCGAAATCCATGAGGATCTGTGTACGCTCACGTGCCTGGGCATTTTCGTAGGTGACATTCTGCAAAGAAGCATCATGACCGATGTCCGCAAAGTGTTGATGCACAGCGGCATCAATGGGGATTATCCGCAAAGCACATCCCATGCCTTCTGCCAGCTTTTCTGCATTTCCTCGGGTCCGTTGGGTCGTTCCAAAACCCGGCATCGTAATGGCGTGAATCCCGGCACGTGCCAGCCCCAGTGTATCGAATGCCTGCACCGTAACCAACAACGCCAGGGTAGAATCCAGCCCGCCGGACAATCCAATGACCACCTGATTGCACCCCGTATGCCGCAGGCGCTTCGCCAATCCGGTGCTTTGGATGGCCACGATCTCTTCGCAACGCTCATTTCGTTCATCCTCGGAATGCGGAACAAAGGGTGTCGCCGTCACCGGGCGCTTGAGATCGGTGACGACAGAAGCGCCGCCGGAAAGCCCAAAGGACACCTGCCTGAATACCCTGGACGGGCGTGTTTGAGAAAAGCTGGTGTTCGCGTGACGCTCCGTGTTCAAACGCTGCACATCAATATCAGCCACCGCAATTTGCGCGTCAAACTGGAATCGTGGCGTTTCCGCAAACATTTGCCCGTTTTCGGCGATGAGACTATGTCCGGAAAACACCAGATCCGTGCTCGACTCGCCAGGGCCGGCTGAGGCATACGCGTAGGCTGCCAGGCAACGTGCCGACTGATTCAGTACCAATTGCCGGCGGTATCCACGCTTACCCAACAACTCCGGACTGGCAGAAGGGTTCAACAATAGCGTGGCTCCCGCAAGAGCCAACTGCCCACTGGGCGGTTCCGCCATCCAAAGATCTTCACACAGTTCAATCCCGATCCGAAGCTCAGGCAGATCACGGCAAACCAGCAGGAGATCTTCACCGAACGGTACCTCCTCACCCGCAATCGCGATGGACTCAGCGCTCCGTTGCGGTGCCGCACTGAACCACCGCTGTTCATAGAATTCACCGGTATTGGGTAACCAGGTTTTAGGCACAGCGGCCACCAGTCGGCCTTCGCTGATGAGTACGGCACAGTTATAGAGATGCCCCAGGTGCGACAAAGGGGCACCAACCACCAGGGTGATGGCATTGGATTTTGTCCAGTTACTGAGCACTGCCAGCGCACTTTGCACAGACGATTGCAGTTGCGGCTGAAAAAACAAATCACCGCAGGTGTAACCGGTCAGACTGAGTTCGGGGAAAAGACACAGCGAAGCGCCCTGTTTTTGAGCCGCGAGCGCTGACCGTTTAATTTCAGCCAGATTGAATTCAACATTGGCCACCTGCAGTGCAGGTGACGCGACAGCAATACGTACCAAGCCATAGCGGATCAGAGGAAAGGACATTCAGGGTGCTCCGGTTTCAGGGCAATTGAACGCTAGTCTACCTGAAACCCGGGAAAGTGCCACCTCTCGTCACCCCACGTCGGCCCGCGCCAGATCACACTGACGAAGGATGCTCCTTGCCTGCCACCGTTTCTGTGGAGACCGCACGCCCATATTCTGTTTCTACAAAGTCCGGCCCTTTCCAAAGAATACGCGGGTCGCGATATCGGAGCGTATCCTGAATCATCAGAATGAACTCGTCCGTACACAGACGAATCGGATTCAGGGTGGTGGGTTGGCGCATCGTCAACCCATAGCGAATTTTTCCGGCTTCTGTCTCATCCACAAACGTTCCGAACAACTTATCCCAGATAATCAGTACGCCACCGAAATTGGTATCAATTTGCTCTGGATTGCTCCCATGGTGCACCCGGTGGTGAGACGGTGTATTGAAAAACTTTTCCCACCACCCCAGCTTGTTGACCATCTCGGTATGGATAAAAAACTGATAAGCCAGATTCAGTTCGATGGCGATGATGGCCCAGTTTTTGTCAAACCCGATAAAAGCGATGGGCATCCACCATATCAACCAGCCAAAGTTCAGATCATAAATGAAGTTTTGTCGCAACGCGGTGGAAAAGTTCATGCGCGTCGACGAGTGATGCGTGACGTGACCGGACCACAGCCAGCGGATTTTGTGCATCCCTCGGTGATACCAATAGAAAACAAAATCCACCGCAAAAAAGATCAAGAGCACGCTCCAGAGTCCGTCGTCCGGCACATACTGAAAGCCAAATCCATACACGAAGTCATACAAGCCGGTGATGACCACCGCAATCAAGATGCCATCACAGATTTTATACATCGCGCCGGTCGTAATGCTGGCCAGTGTTTCACGAAAGTCGTAGATGTCGGTGCGGCCTTTTTTGTGCCAATACCAGGCTTCCGCAATGATGATCCCGACAAACACCACCCCGAAGGTGACAATGAAGCCAATGGCGTGTAATAAATCCTGCATCTTTTGTTCCTGTACTAACTAAATCTCAGTACTAGCCAAATCTCTGTACTAGCCAAATCTCTGTACTAGCCAAATCTCAGTACTGGCCAGTGCTCAGTTCTACCCTATGCTCAGTACGACCAATACTGATTACTTTACGCCCTCCGTGCTCGAAATTATTGATAATCTCTGCTACATTTTTGACAATCTGCGCCAATTAACGATGTACTTCATGCTGAATCAACTCCTCATCAATTCCGAAGTCACCCATCTGGTGCTCGCATTCCTGGACACGCTCCCTGAAAGCGCTTTTACCGATGCACTCAAAAGGCAAGTGGTGGACGTGTCGGGAGAGCAACACGTGTCGTTTGAACAGTGGTGGTCTTTGCTTCAAACCGTACAGGATCAGATCGCCATTCCGGCTCTCGGATTGAAAATTGGGGAATGCGTCAAGGTGGAGCATCTGGGGTGCCTTGGCTATCTGCTGAAAACCAGCCGTGACCTTGAACAGGCACTCCAAAGTTTTGAGCGATTCCAACGCTTGCTTTATGACGGGAATCGGGCAGATCTGGTGTTCGAGTCCAACAACAGTGAGCGCACCGTAGGGAAACTGATCTGGCAGGCAGATTTCGGTCACTCAAGCCAGCTTTCGGATGAGTTGTTGCTCTCCGGTTTGATTGCGCTCACCCAGCACATACTCTCACCGGAACAACGGGCTGCACATGCCTTGCAACCCATAGAGGTCTTTTTCACCAATGCAGCACCCGGCAAGCTGGTCGCACATTATGAAGATTACTTTCAGTGCCCTGTGCATTTCGGTCAACCCAATCTCGCCATTACCTTTCCCGCAAAACTGTTCTCGCTGCCACTCCTGAGCAGTGATCAACACCTCCACGCACTCATCAGCTCACAGGCGGAAAGCCTGCTCAAACAAGCACCCAATGCGGAAACTCAGCATCCGTTTTTGATGCAGCTGCGGGCCACACTGGTACGCGCCCTTCAAGCCGGAGAGCCTACTGCGGATTACGTGGCCAGCCATCTCCATATGTCCAATCGATCGTTGCACCGCAAGCTCAGTGAGTCCCATCTGATCTTTCGGGATGTTCTGAAAGAAACCCGGATGTTACTCGCCAAGAAGTATCTGCATGAGGCGCGTCTCACGCTACCAGAAGTCGCTTTTATGCTGGGCTACTCTGAGCAAAGTGCGTTCAATCGGGCATTCAAACAATGGTTCGGACAGTCACCTCGTCAATTTGCCAGCGCGCCCTCTTCCCGTAAAAACTGATTCAGTCGCTCAGCCAGCTTTCGATAGCCCTGCTGATTAAAGTGCACCGAATCTGATTTCATCCCGGTGTCCTTCATCAACTCAGCAATGATACTTCCTTCGAAAGGCACCTGATGCTTTTCAGCCAGAGACTGATACAACGGGGCGTGGCTGGAAAAGAGCTTCTTCTCGGGCACCCCAACCAGCACCACGGCGACATTTTCATTTTTCGCCGTGGTAATCATCTCGCTCAGATTACGCTCGGTTTCCTGCGCACTCAGATTACGTAGAATGTCGTTGCCACCTTCCAGCAAAATCACCAGCGCCGGTTTCGTCTCATCCAGCACCTGTTTGAACCGTTGGCTCCCCTGTTGTGTGACCTCCCCGGATATTCCGGCATTGACGACTTTTCTGCCGGACAGCCCTTCAAGCACAGACGGATAACTGAACTCAGGGGCAACCCCTACTCCCTGCGTCAGACTGTCACCGAATGCCAGGATGACATCCTGTCTGCCCAACGGAGCCAAGGTTTGGTCGCTGCCGCAGCCCACTATCAGCACACAGGCCAGCACCCAACCAATCAATCTTCGCATTTTCACTTCCTCTTCGGTTTTTTCTCCCGTTAAGCATAGTGAAAACACAATGACTTTGCCCTAAACGACCTTGAGAATAGTCGCCGCTCGTGTTCGGCCCGGATGCACGCCGCCCATGGAGCGATACACGCGAAACCACTGACTGTAATCGGCGAAGCCCGCCTTGGCGGCGGCCTGGGTAAGCGTTGTGCCCTGCTCCAGCTCTCTCACCGCGTAAAACACGCGCTTCCAGAGCCTGAAGGTTCGAAGTGATGCCCCCATCGCGTCCCTGAACAGTTCGTTTAATCGCTGCTCGGAAAGTCTAACTCTCCGCGCTATCTCGGGTACCGGAACATTTTCAGTCAATCGTTGCAATACAAGACTGATCGCCAGCGCAACCCGCTCATCTACGGGATTTTCATACAAGGCACTGTATTTGAATTTGTAGTAGCGAATCCAGGCTTCCAGCTTTTTCAACACCAGCTCAGGGGAACGTGGTTGGGCCCACGCATCCAGAATATAGCGCTGATACCTGGCTTCAAAATGAATCGATCCATAGGCGGGTCGCTTTTCATCTTCGTGCAGACAAGACTTCATGGCGTTGCGTAAAATCTCGTAGTCGCCGTTTAAATCACTGAGAAAACAGATCGCGACTTTAGCTCGCCGCGTTCGAATTTTGACAGCCGATCCGGCGGGAATAAGCAAACTCTGGCATGGGTAGGAAACAGAGTGGCTCCCCATCAGCGAAAGCGGCTGGTCGAGAGAGACCAATAACATTGCAGGCCCCGTTTCACGCTGGAAATACTCATCCAGGCGAAGCAGGAAAATTGAACGCGTTTCACTGGAATAGTAATACGCCCTAGGAGGTTTAAACTGACTCATGATGCATCCCTGGATCATGGGCACGCGCTCTTTAGCGTGAGCGTGCTTAAGCCATTTACATTCTAACAATCACCGCAGCCTGATCACATCAAAGCCGGGCGAGTTTATCAAAGCCGCTTGACTCCCCCGGTAATTTGCGAGTAAATCAACCAACAGGATTTGGATAACCCAACAGCAAGAAGACCTTACTGGATAATGAAAAAGCCTTTTTACCTCATTTCCGGCATCACATCCCTGCTATTGGGCATTTTGGGTGCATTTCTCCCCTTATTGCCCACGACTCCCTTTGTGCTGCTGGCAGCCTTTTGTTTTGCGAATAGCCACCCGGAATGGGAGGCCAGACTGCTCGCCCATCCCAATTTCGGGCCAGCAATCGTTGCCTGGCGGGAAAAAGGCGCAATTTCAATCAGAGGCAAATCGATTGCCGTGGTTATGCTGCTGATGAGCGCGGTACTCAGCCTCATTTTTTTAGCCAGTCCCTGGTGCTACCTTCCCGCCATCATCTGCACGCTTTCAGGCACCTGGATACTGACGCGCCCCTCCGCTTAAATCAGCGTGAAGCTCGTATTGGCCGAGAACTCACCATCCGTAACACCCACGAGTAGCACCGTGCCCTCATCCGCCGCTGCAGGCGTGCCTGAGAACGTGCGCGTTCCGGCATCAAATGCGAGCCATGCAGGCAATGCTGATCCATCACCGAGCGTTGCGCTATAGGTCAGTGAATCGCCATCCGGATCACTAAAGGTCGACGCGGGTACCTGAAAGCTCCAGGCGACAGCGTCCGTAATATCCTGATTTCCAATGGTTGAGCTTACCACCGGCGCATCGTTCGTATTGACCACCGTAAGGGCGAAACTGTCTTTCACGTTCAATCCGCCGGGGTCCGTCGCGGTGACTTCAATATTCACCACGCCCACATCAGCGTTCGCTGGTGTTCCGGAAAATGCCCCGGTTGTTCCATTGAAGCTCAACCAGCCTGGCAGTGCTCCACCACCCACCAGTGTCGCGGTATAAGACAGCGTATCGCCATCCGGGTCTGTAAAGGCACCTGCCGGTATGGTAAAGCTGTATGCCGCATCTTCATTGGTGGAAGCATCACTCAGCCCGGTACCCACCAAGGGTGCGTCGTTGACGTTCCCCACAGTGACGGTAAAGTCTGTTGTCGCAGACAACGAACCATCGGATGCGGTCGCGCGCAGCGTGACGCTGCCAATGTCTGCCGCCGCTGGCGTGCCACTCAGGGTGCGCGTGCCAGCATTAAAACTTAACCATGTGGGCAAGGCAGAACCATCCGACTGGGCTACCGAGTAAGTCAGAGCGTCGCCATCCACATCTTTGAAGGCATTGGCAGGAATCACAAAGGAAACCGGGCTGTTTTCCTGGGCAGCTACGTCAGTGATACCTGCATCCACTTCAGGTGCATCGTTTGTGTTGGTCACCGTAAGCGCAAAACTGTCGGTCGCCGTCGCACCAGCGCTGTCTCTCGCGGTGACCACAATGTTCAACACACCGACGTGATCATTCAGGGGCGTGCCGGAGAATGCACCTGTGCTGCTGTTCAGAGATAGCCAGCTGGGTAAGGCCCCCCCGCCGCTAAGGGTCGCGGAATAAGTCAGCGTGTCCCCTGCATCGACATCCGTAAACGTACCCGCAGGGATGGTGTAACTGTAAGGGCTGTCTTCAAGAATCGACATGTCACTGATGCTGGTGCTTAAAACCGGCGCATCGTTGGTGTTGAGGACTTCCAGAGAAAAGCTGTCGCTCGCGGAGGTTCCCGAGCCGTCCGTCGCTGTTACCTGAATGTCTATTACACCCACATCGTCATTCGCGGGAGTTCCGGTAAACACCGCGGTGGTGCCATTAAAACTCAACCACGCGGGCAAGGCAGCGCCGCCCACCAGCGTCGCTGAGTAGGTCAACGTGTCACCATCCACATCACTGAACGTCCCTGCGGGAATGGTGTACGTAAATGCCGAGTCTTCATTCGCCACTACATCCCCGACCGGGGTTGTGACCACTGGAGTGTCGTTTGTGTTCAATACTTCCAGGTTGAAATCGGTGGTAACGGATGCGCCTTCCGTATCGGTCGCCGTCACACGCACTGCGATGGTTCCTACATCCCCGTTTTCCGGGGTACCACTGAACGTGCGACTGCCCGCATTAAAACTCAGCCAGGAAGGAAGCGCGCCCCCGCCTGCAAGCGCTGCACTGAAGGTCAAACTATCACCCACATCGACATCAAAGAAAGTCGCGGTGGCAAAAGTGAAGCTAAAAGGCGAGTCTTCTGTTGCCGTCTGATTGGGAATGCTCTGTCCCACTTCCGGCGCATCATTTGTGTTAATGACCGTTAGCTGGAAAGTATCACTCACCGTTTCATAGCCATCCGACGCCGTGAGCGTAATGTTGTAAACGCCAACATGCTCATTCAGCGGAGTCCCGGTGAGCGTAGTACCATCAAAACTCAACCACTCAAACAACTGCGTGCTCTCAGGCGACGTCAGCGTGATCGTCAGGGCATCACTGTCGATATCAAAGAATACCCCCTGCGTGTTGACGTTGTACGTAAACACAGAATCTTCCAACGTATCCAGATTGCCTACCGGCTTCGCCACAACCGGCGCACTGTTGGTAAACTCGTCGTACAGGATAACCGTGCCGTCAGCCAATCTGATTTCCTGAATGGCCGTGGAATAGCTGAGAGCGAACAATCCCTCAAAGAAAATGGAACTGCTGGAGTTCGTGAATTCAATCGTAAAGTCGTCGCTGTAGCCTTTCGTCGGGTCGTTTGCAGGTGGATTATAGTCCCGAACAAAATTCAAATGCGCCCGAGTAATGCCAGTCCCCATTTGAATGACATCCGTCGCACCATCGGTCAACGTAATACGATCATGTCCGCTACCAATACTGAACTGGTACTCATTGCTGCCGGTACCGCCGACCAACAGATCGTCACCCGCGCCACCTAACAGCTTATCGTCGCCATCACCACCGTATAGCTCATCGTTTCCGTGGACGCTTGCCGGTAAATAGCTGGCATCTCCCCGCAACGTGTCATTCCCGGCGTCACCGTAGACCAGATCATTACCGCCTTCGCCGATGACATAGTCGTCGCCTGCACCACCGCGCACGGTGTCATTGCCATGAATAGTGCCGTAAGCTCCGCCCTCATCGCCCCACACCATATCATTGCCTTCACCGCCATCGATGGTGTCATTACCACCACCCCCGGCGATCAAGTCGTCGCCCGCGCCACCAAGAATACTGTCATTAGCATGCTCGGCATCGTCCAGCGCATAGGAGTCTCCCCAGATGGTGTCATTGCCATCACCACCATCAATGGTATCCACATCGGCATCACCGCGAATTTTATCATCGCCAGCGCCACCAGCGATCTGGTCCTGGCCTTCCCCACCCCAGATATTGTCGTTGTCCGCTCCGCCATCAATGGTGTCGTTGTCGGCACCACCGATAATGGTGTCGTTGCCTTCCTCACCATTGAGTATGTCGACGCCTTCTTCGCCCCACAGGGTGTCATCACCGAGACCGGCATTGATCTGGTCATCGCCCAAACCACCGGCAATCACGTCATTGCCTTCACCGCCCACCAGGGTGTCGTTACCATCTTCACCCCACATTTTGTCATCGCCCAGGCCGCCATCGGCCTGGTCATTGCCCGCACCACCAATGATTTGGTCCGGCCCGTCGGTGCCCGTCAGTATGTTGTCTTCATCATTCCCGAAAATATAGGTCACCCCGTCAACGACGATCCCAACCTGAGGCTGATATACCGAACGATCTTCAGTCTCTGTGGACGATTCATCTTTGGCTTGAGGTACGCTCTTAAGCGGAAAATCATCCGACTGCGCGGCAGATTGTGCCGACGCAGACGCACTTGCTGAATCCAGACTCTGGTAGCTGTTATGGAGTGAGAAAAGCTCTCTGGAGGAAACAGAAATATCCCCGACGACTTTCTGAGAATCGGCTTGAGAGGCCGTCATGCCCGCCTCGTTTGGCCCGTTCAATTTCTGTTTAGACATACGCTGGTCAATCCTGGACAGAAGTTATTCTTGTGGGTTTTTCCTCGGTGCTGGGACTGAAGACTTAAAACAATCCCAGGTTCCGATCAATGTATTCCGTTCGGTTGCGAGAGATACCCGCTTCAAATTGGGGAATCGTGAGCTGCATGGTCGATGGGATATTAAAGTGCACCCCGGGCCCGGCCACAATGGGATCGTTCCCTTCCATACTCTGCCAGGTCACTTCCTCTTTCTGGAAAGCAAAGAAGAAATCGTTGACCAACGCTTTGGCCTGGCTACCCCCACCGGTGTCTTCTCCAATGTCAATCGTCTTGAATTCAGAGAGTCTCTGCGTAATAAGTTCCGGTGGCAAATCCGGAACCGGTGGCGGCTCCAGATCCGTAGGCATTTGGGGGTCTGGACCAAACACCGGGTCAGCAGCCTCTCCCGTTGCTGGTTGTTCTGCATAAGGATCGGGTTGTGGCGGCGGGGGTGGCACGATAATCACCCCAACTTGGGTCGCTCGGTTATTGGTCGAGTTATTGTTTTCGTCCAATAGGAAAGTTTGCTGTTCAGTCCCCTGATCATCAACGACTGTCAGCCCAAAATTTCCAGAGAAACTGTTGATATTACCGGAAAGTGTGCCGCGAGCTTCCTGGAAACCGATACGAAAACCGACCAGTTCGCCATTCTTTTCGGCAATTTCAAAATAGGGATTATCCGCTTCGAACGGAACAATTTTCTGGGCGCTGCTACCACCATTGCCTGTATTATCAATGTGGCCCAGAGAGAGGTGACCAATATCCAGATCTGCCGTCGTGGAGGCTGCTGGATTGTCGTACTCACCCAGTGTCACCTGATCAAAGTTGACCTGAGTTTCAATTTTGGTACCCATGGTAAAGCGAGTCTGTACCGTGTCTCCAACTTCCGACACGTCAAAGGCAAGCATACCCTGACCCGAAACGGCTTGCATCTCGGTATCTGCCATCTCCTTCAGCTCAGCAGCGACCTGTGGAGCCATCGCCAACATTGAGCCAGACAGCAGCATGCTCACCCACGCGGACAAAGCCGCACGGCGCTGATCTAGTCTCTTCATTTTCCTTGCCTTTCGTAATTCTTTTGCAGACTCTTTTGGCCCGCTTTTTTTATATGGCTCACTCCGTGAGCTTAGCTCATGCACATCCGGGATTTCGCCCGCCAATACTGCACAAGTGTCCTGCTTACTACCCAGAATAACAGTGGTAAGAATTACATCGCATGAACTTTTTGATGATTCCCGAGACAAGTTTCTGCAATTGTGAATGGTATCTCACAAGTTTTTCGACTTTCCGATTTCTGGCCAAAGTGGGCTGTGAGTATGGCAAGATTAAATGTTGCAAAACTGGAATGCACATCACAGGGATCATCAAAAAGTTCATGTTTCCCGCTTACGACCCTACTTATACTTGTGGATTGGTATAAAGAGGCAGGTGGTATGAGGCAAAAACACGCAAATGGAATTCGTCAGACTGTATTTGGCATCGCCCTGGCAGCGATGGGGGCACAAGCCTTTGCCTGTCCGGCGTCTCTCTCGCTATCACAAGGCGCTGAGCTGGCTTCCAGTTGCTCTCTCACTTCGGTGGAACTTGCCTCACTGATCAATGCCAACGCGGTAAACAACTGTGAAACCGCCTGCGTTCAGGCGTATCAAGTCACGGGAAGCAGCGATGTTCGCGTCGTCGCATCGAACTTCATGCAGTCTGACGTTGTCATCACCGCTGAACTTAATATTCAGCATGCCACACCCGGCGATGGAAGTGTTCAATCATTTTTGCTTCCAGCAGGCGCTTCTTACACTGTTTACAAAGGTACGCTCACAGACAGCACGCGCGGCAGGGTTTCCACGGTGTATGGGTTTACACCCGACGTTGCGGAGGCCACCCACAATGCCAATTTCACCTATGAACTCCCTTGGTCCCATGGCGACAGCCACTATTCTCTCAATGCAGACAGCTCACATTTCGAGTTTGCATTGCCCTTGCTCTCTCCCGTAGTTGCGGCGCGCAGCGGAATCGTCATCGGTATTAAAGACAACGAGGACCAACGTGACTTTAGCGCGACCAACAATCATACGAGTAATGCACTCTATATACGACATGATGATCAAACGGTGGGCGTCTATGAAAACCTGGCCCAAAATGGTGCTCAGGTAGCCCTGGGCCAAACCATCAGCCAGGGCGACACCCTGGCCCTATCGGGTCAGACAGGCGCGGCATTGAATCCTAAACTCACCTTCTACGTACTTGAAAACGGGACGGGCCAGGCAGCTCAAAAAGCCAACATCATGTTTACCACAGAAGAAGGTGTCTTTAGCAGTTTCCAGGCATTTACCACCTACACAGCCACACACGAAGTAAACACAACCACACCGGATTTGTCGTTTGAAAACGGAAACGACCCGGAGCTGGACCCGTCCGGAACGCCCACCGTGACGCCCATCGTTTCCCCTTTATCAATCACACAGATTCAGCAGGTCTATATCTCCTACTATGGCCGACCGGGTGACCCGGCAGGCGTCACTTACTGGGCTGAGAAACTGGAAGAAAATAATGGCAATCTTTCCGCCATCATCGACGCTTTTGGTAACTCGAACGAGTATCAAACGCGCTTCGGGGGGCTCTCCACTTCCTCCCTCGTAAACAATCTTTACCAGCAAATGTTCGGGCGCGATGCGGAAACTGCTGGCCTGGATTGGTGGAGTAATGAAATTGCTTCCGGCAGAACCACGTTAAGTCAGGCCGCCATCAACATCGCTGCGGGTGCGCAAAACGACGATCTCACCACGTTGAATAACCGAACTGAAATGGCTGAAAGAATTACCACACAGATTGACGCCTCATCCATCAGCTACGGCAACGAGGATATCGAAGTGCTCAAAGCCTACATTCAAACCGTGGATCACACGACCAGCGTTCAAAGCGCAAACCTGAGTGCGTTGCTGGTGGAGATTTCCAGCAACTAGTCAAACAAGCCAGACGCACCGCCACCTCTCATGACTGAACTTCAAGCTTGTAGAGGTGGACATACGTATGGATTGGATCAACACCCGCATCCTTCCAACCCAGTCGCTCATAGTATTTTCGTGCTCTGACATTCTCAGGCGCTACTCGCAAGGTGGCTGTTGAACATCCTTTCTCATACAGCACACTCAGCACGTGGGTGTGTAGCGCATCCCCATAGCCTCTCCCACGCATCTGCTCCGTGAGGTAATAGAGGTTCACATGGGCCGCTTCACTAAAATAGGCAAATTCAAGCTGTCCAACGATTTCATCCCCCTGCCATACATGCCACAAACCATCAGGAAAACGTGAAGCGTGCACAGTTAACGCAGCTCGGTAGGCTTGCTCGTCCCAATGGCTTTGCCAGTCTTCACTGCCCGGGAAGCTGGCGATGTACGAATCCAATCTGAACCGGACACACGTTTCCAGATGGTCCACGAGTTTCATCCGTCGAAATATCAACGAGTTCATCGTTTCAAATCCATACCCGCATCGGCCGTACCATACAATACGCGACGCGCCTCGGCATCCATGGAGACCTGCTTGATCACATCACGAAGCAGTCCAAAACCTTTTCTCAGCCTGGGACGCGCTTTCATCACCTCGTTCCACCGAGCGACATTCGGATATTGTTCAAGATCAACCCCTTGATATTTGCGAGGAACAATCCATGGCCATATTGCCATATCTGCAATGGAATACTGCCCGCACACATATTCTTTATCAACCAACTGCCTGTCCAGCACAGCGTACAGCCGATTTGCCTCACGCGTAAAGCGCTCCATGGGGTACGCCAACCGCTCCTTGTAATACACATTAAAATGATTGGCCTGCCCCAGCATTGGGCCAAACCCACCATGCTGCCATGCCAGCCACTGGAGCACCTCATATCGTTCCACGCCTGCCACGGGTAGAAACTGACCGGTTTTATCCGCGAGGTAGATCAGTATGGCCGCTGACTCCATGAGCGTCACCGACTGCCCCTCTGGCCCGGCATGATCGACTATGGCCGGAATTCGGTTATTCGGGCTGATCGCGAGAAAATCAGGCTTGAATTGTTCCCCGGCAGCAATATTCACGGGTTTCAGCGTGTAAGGCAATTCACATTCTTCCAGCATAATGGAAATTTTCTGCCCGTTGGGCGTGGGGGCGAAGTATAAATCGATCATGCTACGGTAACCTCTGCCGGCCGCTTACCTTCTGTTAGCAACCACCACTCCAGGGTATGCAGACGATCCGATCCCCAGAATCCCTGATTGCCCGCAAAAAAGTAGGGCGAACCAAAAACACCCCTGGCCAATGCTGCGTCTGTCTCTTTCCGGAAGCGGTCTTTCCCCGCTTCTGAAATCGCATATTCAATCACCTCAGCACTCTTCAGCCCAAGCGTTTCCAAAACAGGCGCGAGATTCTCAGGTTTGCGCATATCTACATCCTGTACAAATACCTGTCGGTAGACCGCTTGCGCAAACTGTTGTGCCAGCGCCTGGTCGCGATCATACACCCAGTAGTAGGCTCGACTCGGCGGCAGCACGGAGGTACCAAACACTTTCGGAAACTTGAAGGGTGCACCAAAATAGGCGGCCTGCCGCAGGATATCCCGCAACCCATACTGTTGATCGATCAAGGAACGATCGGCCGCGGACTTTTGCCCGGTCTTATTCATCGCCGCTCCCACCAGAAAGACTTTCCAGTTCACGGCGTAGCCGTGTCGAGCCGCCAACGCGTTGATTTGCGTCGATCCAATGTAGCCATAAGGGGACAAGAAATCGAAATAAAAGTCGATCACTTTGTTATCCGTCATAGTTCACCTCAATCTGCTGTCGGGATTCAAAAGCGCCTCAAGCGCGACGCATACGGGCACTATAGATGACACCGCCGGGGGAAAACAAACGAGAAATACTAACACTCAGATTAGCCTGACTAATCTGAAGAAACGGCAACTTCATCCAGGATTTCCCAATAATTCAAGCTGATCCAACGCATCCTTTATCCAGGAAACAAACAGAAAAATACTGTTCTGCTTCGAACTATCCGCCTTGTAAACGGCGTAGATCCCTTCATCAATGGGCCCCACCGCCGGAAACGGGGCCTCCAGCCGACCATTTCGTACCAAGGCGGATTCCAATGGCATCAGCGCCAGCATCGCCCCTACCGACTCCGCAGCCTGGATCGCGGAAGGGTAGTTATCCACCACTAATTCCTTGCTTTCGAAGGCGGGCCACCCGGCTTGCGCAAACCAGCGCGGCCAGGCATCCGGTGTTTGAGACATCTGAATCAGCGGCACATTTCGGAGGTTTTACGGCGATTCATCCAAGTGATACTGGCGCGTGAATCCAGGCGGACAGACTACCTGAATATAAAGGTCACACAATTTTTCGCAGGCAACACCTTCCCAGGGAGGTGACCCAAACCGCACCGCTAGATCTACCTCACCTTTCATCACGTTTCGTGCTTTTTGTGAGGCATCAATGCGCAGGTGAATGTGAGGATTAGCGTTCTGAAAGCTCGGCAGATTGGGGAGCACCACGCGATTTGCCACAGGCGGCATCAAACTGACCGTTAACTCCTCCTGATGAGGATGTACGAGTGCTTTCGTCGCGTGGTGAATTGACTCAATACTGTGATGGACCGCCAGCCAGTATGTCTCACCCGTCGCGGTCAATGCGAGAGCACGGTTATTTCGCTTGAACAACGCCACGCCCAACTGGCTTTCCAGTATTTTTATCTGTTGACTCACCGCTGAAGGGGTCACACAGAGTTCGTGCGCTGCGCGTTTGAAACTCAAGTGTCGCCCTGCCGCTTCAAACACACGTAACACATTGAGGTTGGGGAGATATTTTCGCTGATACAGTCGGGCGTCACTCTGCACGGCTCTTACATCCTGTTTTTTTGCATGGGCAGCCTTAACTTAAGTTGGAAGGGGCTTTCCTGTCAAAAAGTTCAATCGCCTGTCTGGAGGTCTTGTCATGCAGAAGTGAGTCAGGGTACTCTCTTCTCTCACACCTTCTGCCCCAGTTTGCTGTAATCGCTGAGACGTACTTTCTCAAGGAAGACCCCATGCAACGGCTGATCGTTTTTTTTGATGGCACCTGGAACGACCCGACAGACCAAACCAACGTGTACCGTATGGCGCGCAGCGTGGCGAAATATGACCGCGAAACCCGACAAAAGTTTTTCTATGATCCCGGCGTGGGCACTGACAGGTTCTCCAGAGTTCTCGGCGGGATCAGCGGTTACGGTTTAAGTAAAAACCTGATGCAGGGCTATGATTGGCTGGCGCGAAATTACACAGCCGGCGATGAAATCTGGATTTTTGGGTTCAGCCGTGGCGCTTACACAGCTCGCAGCCTAGCCGGGCTACTGCGCAAGTGTGGCCTGCTGCAGATTTCTACCCCGGACTTACTTGAACAGTCCGAGAAACTCTACCGGGATAAAAACAAGCACCCTGATAATCCCATCTGTCAGGACTTTCGAGCTTCCTACAGTCACCAGGTCAACGTACACTTTCTCGGCGTGTGGGATACCGTGGGAGCGCTCGGTATTCCGGGGTGGCGCTTCATGTCGGAACGGGGCTACTTTGGCTGGCACGATACACAGCTCTCCGGCATCGTTAAACACGCCTACCATGCCATGGCGCTGGATGAGTACCGCCCGGAGTATGATGTATGCTTTTGGACCACGCAAGACGGCAAGAAAAAACCGGCACAGGTCGAGGTGGAGCAACGCTGGTTTATCGGCGCGCATGCCGACGTGGGCGGCGGATATGGTGAGAATTCGCTCACTGACATCAGCTTCGCGTGGATGCAGCACAAGGCTGAAAAAAGCGGTCTGCTGCTTACTCATTGCCTGCCGAACGAGAACGCGTGGCAACGGAGGGCAACAGACTCGTTCGGACTGATGGCGAATGGCTGGTATGCCCGCCTAAAAGGGTGGTTTCAGTCAGGCGATGGCAGAATCGCTCGAGCTTACGATACCGATCAACAAGGCGCACGCGCGGTCAACGTCACGGTGGATGCGTCGGTGCAGACCAAGTGGGGCGCTCCGGGCTCAAGCTATCGGCCACCCACATTACTCAGGGCCAGCGATTTTTCTCAGACCGCCAGCACGCCTGAGCAAAAAAGTTAGTCCAGATCAGCAGCACTGTGGCGCTCTTTCACCTGAGCGCTCTCTTCACCCCACACCCGGTTAACCCGTCGTCCCCGTTGCACAGCGGGCCGGTCATGGATTTCCTTGGCCCAGCGAACTACGTGCGTATAGGTGGCGACATCCAGGAATTCGGCAGCATCATACAGTTTACCTTCTACCAGCACCCCATACCACGCATACGTCGCCATATCCGCAATGGTGTAATCCTCACCACACAAATAGCGCCGCGTAGCAAGATGGCGATTCAACACATCCAGTTGACGCTTGACCTCCATGGCATAACGATTGATGGGATACTCCAGTTTCTCAGGGGCATACGCATAAAAATGCCCAAAACCACCGCCCAGAAACGGCGCACTTCCCATCTGCCAGAACAGCCAGGACAGGCACTCTGCCCGAGCTGCCGGCGCGGTGGGCAAAAAGGTCTTAAATTTCTCCGCCAGATAGACCAGGATCGCCCCCGATTCAAATACGGGTGTGGGTGGCGTGGTACTCTGATCCAGCAAGGCGGGAATCTTGGAGTTTGGGTTAATCGCAGTAAATCCACTCCCAAACTGATCCCCCTCGGTAATGTTTATCAGCCAGGCATCATACTCCGCTCCCTCGTGGCCCAAGCCCAATAATTCTTCGAGCATTATGGTCACTTTCACACCATTGGGCGTGGCCAGAGAGTATAATTGCAGCGGATGCACCCCGGTGGGTAACGTTTTTTCGTGCGTCGGGCCGGCTATGGGGCGATTGATACTGGCAAACTGCCCACCGTTCGCTTCGTCCCAGGTCCATACTCTGGGCGGTGTGTACTTTGAATTGGTGTCTGTCATTTCTATTTTGTCTATCTTCAATTGGATGAACGTTCAGGGTAAGGCACTTCTGACCCTAAGGATAAATTCTTGAGACCACGACTGAAACTTCTGGTTCCCTTGATTACGCTGCTTTTACTCAGCTTAGCGGGTGTATATTTTCTGGTAATGCATTCAGAAGGCGGACCTCTTCCGGAAATGCGTCCGGCCTCTGTGCAGACCTCGACACAGTCGAGCCTCACTGCTACCTATATGGGCACGTCAACCATTCTTTTCAATGACGGGGAAACGCAGATCCTGATTGACGGATTTTTCACACGCCCGGATTTAAAAACAGTGATGTTTGGCTCGCTGCAATCAAATCCTGACGTTGTGCGTCAATCGTTGGCAAAGCTGAACATTTCAAAACTTGATCTGGTGGCGGTGGTTCACTCGCACCATGACCACGCGATGGACGCCCCGGAAGTGGCAAAACAAACCGGTGCTATTGTTCTCGGGTCAGAATCTACCGCCAATATCGCCCGTGGCGCGGGGCTGCCGGAATCACAGATTCATCCGGTCACCGGCACGGAATCCCTGCAAGTAGGTAACTTTCGCATCACGATGATTGCCTCGAAACATACCCCCGTTCCCGCCCCGATCGCCCGCTTAACGGGCATTGGTAAAACGATTGATCAACCGCTGCCCCAACCCGCCAGACTGTGGAAATTTAATGAAGGCGGGAGTTATGCCGTCCACTTGTCTCATCCTTCAGGGAATATTCTCGTTCAGGCCAGTGGTGGTTTTATTCCGGGCCTGTTGGCCGACTACCCGGCAGAAACCGTGTTTTACGGTATCGCCAGTCTGAGCAAACAACCACCGGAATTCCAGCAGCAATACTATGAAGAGACGATCATACTCACCGGTGCCAAGCACATTATCCCCATCCACTGGGACAATTTTTTCAAGCCGTTACATCTTCCTTTGACGCCTTTCCCAACAGTCATCGACGATACGGCGCAAACCTTAAACGCGCTGGCCCAACGGGCTGAACAGCACGCAGCTCGACTGACTTTGCTGCAGGGGTGGGAGACCATCACGCTCTCCTCGCCGTAGGTGCTGAAGGTTGTCAGGCTGACAGCCAGTTAAATTGCACCATCCAACTCCCAGTAAGGGGTGTCGCCAAACAATCCGACAAAGTAGTCGATAAACGCGCGGACTTTGGGCGCCAGCAATCGTGAACTTGGGTACACCGCCCAGATATCCGTCTCAGACACCAGAGGATAGCCTTTTAAAATCTGCACCAGTTGTCCCTGCTTCACTGCTTCATAGCAACACCACGTCGAGCACAAAGTGATACCCAGCCCATTGATGCAGGCGTCTCGGGACGCTTCCCCATTGTCCACACGTAAACGATTTTTCGTTGAGATAGCCACTCTGCCTTCGGGTGTTTCAAACAGCCAGCTTTCCAATCCCAACATGCTGATACACTGGTGATCCACAAGCGCTTGTGGCGTTTCCGGTTCACCTTGGTTTGCCAGGTAGCTGGGCGCGGCACAAACGATTCGACGTACCGGCGCTAACCTGCGGGCAATCAACGTCGAGTCCTGCAACCTGGCGTCCCTCACGGCAACGTCAAACCCACCTTCGACCATATCCACCATTCGGTCACTGAGATGCACATCAACACGCAAATCCGGGTAAAGCGCAAGAAACTCTCCCATTGCCGGAATGAGATGCATGCGTCCAAATGAGGCGGAGACGGCAACCCGCAAATGTCCCTGCGGGGAAGCGCTGCCCACCCCCACGGCCGCCCGGGCCATTTCAACACTGTCCAGCACATCCTGCGCATGAGGCAAAAAAGCCTGTCCATCCTGTGTAAGTGAAACCCTTCGGCTGGTTCGGTGGATAAGGCGTACACCCAGTGCTGCCTCAAGTTTACCTATGTGCGCACTGGAAACCGCGGGTGACAATCCCAGCTCGCTCCCCGCCATACTGATGTTCTGAGTGGCGGCAACTCGCACAAACAGTTTCAGATGATCAACGTTCATTATCAACAAAACCTATATTCTGAATTATTATTTACCGATATTATCATCACCATATTGAATAAATATACTGGGACCTGTTGATGTTTCAATTAGCAGGAATTGATGATGAAAGCGATGGTTATAAACGAGTTCGGTGGTTCAGACGTTTTTTCCCTTCAAGAACTCCCCACTCCTGATGTTGCCCGTGGCCAGGTTCTGGTAAGGGTAGCCGCTTCAAGTGTTAATACGGTAGATACGATGATTCGTCAGATGGGCAAAGAGCTGGCGTTGTCGCCTGACCTTCCCGCGATTCTGGGGATGGATTTTTCCGGAACCGTTGAAGCCGTGGGGGACGGAGTCCAGCAATTTTCCGTCGGCGATGAAGTCTACGGTTGTGCTGGCGGGTTGGCCAATCTACCCGGTGCATTGGCCCAATTCATGGTAGCAGATGCCCGGCTTGTGGCACATAAACCCAAGAGCCTGTCGATGAAAGAGGCCGCAGCCTTGCCCTTAGTGGGTATAACCGCCTACGAGGGGCTTCTTCGGGCGGGAGTACACCGAGGTCAAAAGGTGCTGGTGCATGGTGGTTCAGGTGGAGTTGGTCATGTTGCCCTCCAACTCGCGCAGCATTTGGGCGCAGAGGTGTACTCGACTGGCGGTGGTCAGCCTCAGCTCGACCTCATCCAACAACTCGGCGCTACCCCTATCAACTACAAGACAGACACCGTCGCAGACTATGTGGCGACACACACGCAGGGGCAGGGATTCGATGTGGTCTTTGACTCGGTAGGCGGTATGAACATGTTGAACTCATTTGAGGCCGCCAGACTCAATGGCCATGTGGTGTCCACCGTATCATTGGTGTCGCTCGACTTGAGCACAGTTCACTTTAAAGGATTGTCCCTGCACGTTGTTTTCATGCTGATTCCCATGCTCCATAACATCGGCCGAGAAACGCACGGAGAAATACTAACCACGTTGGCGAACATTGTGGACGCAGGCGGTCTCCGCCCCGTGCTGGACTCTCTGGACGTTGGTATGGAAGATATAGGCAGAGCACATGATCGATTGGCCAGTGGTGAAGCCATGGGCAAAATCGTCGTGACCATGTAAAACCAATGGTGACAATGTAGAAATAAAAAAATGCAGGAAGAATAAGGGGAAAATTGGTCGGGATGAGAGGATTTGAACCTCCGACCACCTGCACCCCATACAGGTGCGCTACCAGGCTGCGCTACATCCCGAACAGAAAAGCTTGAGCGATATGGGGTGTTCCTCAAGCGGGTGCGAATAATACCGCACCCCAAAGGAGAAATAAACAGGAAACCAATGATTTTCTGCTATTTTTTTTGAGAAAATCAGGAGTGGTTTAATACCTCTAAGACTTCTTCCAGCTCAGTAATCATCTGACGAATCAGTTGCTTGTACTGGCTGGAATCTTCCTTCGCCTCACTGCTGCTCAGTTTTTGCTTGGCACCGCCAATTGTGTACCCCTGATCGTACAACAGACTGCGAATCTGCCGGATGGTTAACACATCCTGACGTTGATAATACCGTCGATTACCGCGGCGCTTCACCGGTGCCAATTGCGGAAATTCCTGCTCCCAATACCTGAGAACATGGGCTTTCACGCTGCACAGGTCACTTACTTCTCCGATGGTGAAATAGCGCTTGCCGGGAATCGGCGGCAACTCATCATTGTGACTGGGTTCCAGCATAGGCTTCTACTTTTGCTTTTAATTTTTGTCCTGGCCGAAAAGTAACTACTCTTCTTGCGGTAATCGGAATTTCTTCCCCGGTTTTGGGGTTTCGTCCCGGTCGCTGTTTTTTGTCACGGAGATCAAAGTTGCCAAAACCGGACAGTTTCACCTGCTCATTGTGGCTGAGAGCGTTACGTATCTCGTCAAAGAACAACTCAACCAGTTCTTTGGCTTCACGCTTGTTCAACCCCACTTCTTCATACAGGCATTCCGCCATGTCCGCTTTTGTCAAAGCCCCCATATTCTCCGCTCCCACGTACTTTCACAGTGCCCTGACATACCGATGCTGGAATTAAACTACCCCCTGAGAATTGCGCTGAACTTAGACTTCAAAGCATCAACAATACCATTGAATACCAGGAGAATTTCTTCATCATTCAACGTACGCTCAGGGTGACGCCAAGTCACACCAATCGCCAGGCTCTTCTTATTGGGGTCGATGCCTTCGCCCTGATAGGTATCAAAAAGCACAATATCAGACAACCATTCCCCAGCAACCTGCTCAATTTCCGATCGGACATCGGCAAATTGAACCTGCCTATTAACAATAATAGCCAAATCTCGGCGAACTTCAGGAAATTTCGAAAATTCTTTAAATTTTGGCAGTTTACCGTGATTAAGTACTTCTAAGCTTAGCTCATAAATAAATACTGAGCCATTTAAATCCAGCTTTTTATACAAACTTGGGTGTAAAGCACCTAAATAGCCGACCAGTTCACCATTATGGGTAATTTCCGCGCACTGCCCGGGGTGCATCGCAGGATGACTTCCTTTCGCAAATCGGAATTCTCCACCCAGTTTTCTGAACAGTGATTCCAAATCTGCCTTGGCATCATAAAAATCAAACGGCTCCTTGCCGGCTGTCCAATTTTCCGGTGCACGGCGTCCCGCTAACACGCCCCCCAAATGCGCTTTCTGAATAGTCTGGTCACCTGACCGATGGAAAGTTAATCCGGTTTCAATCAACTTCAATCGGGACTGCTGTCGATTCTGATTGTACGATACAGCCTTTAACAGCCCCGGCCACAGCGAAGTACGCATCACCGCCATATCGGCGGAGATAGGGTTCGCCAATGGTATGCCATCTACCGCGGGATTCAGCGCAGATTGAGCTTTCGGCTCTACGAAACTGTACGTCACGACTTCCTGGTAACCGAGTGAAATCAGATGATCCACCACTCCACTCACCGGGGTCACCACCTCCGGCTGTTCCCGTAAAGCCAGGCTTCCCACGGGTTCGGTCACAGGCAGATTGTTATAACCGTAGATCCTGCCTACTTCCTCGATTAAGTCTGCCTCGATGGAAATATCAAATCGATGGCCCGGCACGGCGACTTTAATACCTTCTTTGGTCAGCTTTTCTGCGGCGAGGCCCAGACGCGCCAATATCTCTTCGATCTCGGTCTTTTTAATTTCAACGCCCAACAAGGCAGTCACTTTGTCATAACGCAAGCCTACCGGCTCCCGCACTGGCAAGTACTTTGATTCTTTTTTCTCAACCAGGGGGCCAGGCTGACCACCGACAATCTCCAACAACAACTGAGTGGCGCGCTCAACGGCTTTCGCCTGCAGGGTAAAATCCACGCCCCGTTCAAAGCGATGGGAAGAGTCGGTATGCAATCCATAACTTCTGGCCTTGCCGGCGAGTGCAAGCGGCGCAAAAAAAGCACTTTCCAAAAAGATATCCTGTGTATCTTCGTTCACGCCGGAGCCTTCGCCCCCCATCACACCGGCAATCGCCAACGCTTTGGTCTGATCTGCAATAACCAGGGTATCTTCACGCAAAGTGACCTCCTGACCATCCAGAAGCAGTATCTTTTCTTCCGGTGCTGCCATGCGAACAATGATTTCACCTTCCAGCAGGTTCAAATCGAAAGCATGCATGGGCTGCCCAAGCTCAACCATCACGAAGTTAGTCACGTCGACCACCGGATCAATACTGCGAATACCACTTCTTCGCAGCTTCTCTTTCATCCAGAGCGGCGTTTCCGCCTTGACGTTTACTCCCTTAATGACACGTCCCACATATTTCGGGCAGGCTTCGGGCGCAAGCAGATTGACGGAAAAAGTATCTTCAATTGTCTTGGGCACAGCAGAAACCCGTGGCATGTGCAGCACCTGCTGATTTAGCACGGCCACTTCACGAGCCAGACCCACGATGGAGAGACAGTCACTCCGGTTAGGTGTCAGGTCTACCTCGATCATATGATCATCCAGGTGCATATACGCCCGAAAATCCAAGCCGACTGTGGCTTCTGCGGAGAGTTCGAAAAGGCCATCGGAGCTGTCAGACAGGCCCAATTCCGCTTCGGCACACAACATGCCGTGAGATTCGACGCCGCGAAGTTTCGCTTTTTTGATGACAAAGTCACCCGGTAACACTGCACCAATTTTTGCGAAGGGTACCTTTAAACCTGCACGTACGTTGGGAGCACCACAGACCACCTGAAACTGCTCATTGCCATCCGAAACCTGACAAACACTGAGCTTGTCCGCATCCGGATGCGGTTCCTTAGAGAGTACTTCGCCCACGACAACGCCCGAAAAACTGCCAGCTACCGGCTCGACAGAATCGACTTCAAGCCCGGCCATCGTAATTTGATGCACAAGCTCCTGTGTATTTAGATTGGGGTTAATCCACTCTCTCAGCCACTTTTCACTGAATTTCATTATGCTTCCACTGTCTTTAATCTGTTGGTTTTGAATTGTTCATGGGGAAGTGCATTACTCGTAGCATTTACCCAAACTGACTGAGAAATCGCATGTCATTTTCAAAGAACATCCGCAAATCATTTACGCCATAGCGCAACATAGCCAAGCGTTCAACGCCAAGGCCAAATGCGAATCCGCAATACTTTTCCGGATCAACGCCAACGGACTCAAATACTTTCGGGTGAACCATGCCACATCCCATGACCTCAAGCCATTTAATGTTGCCGGCATCATCCCTGCCCCACTCAATGTCCACCTCGGCAGACGGTTCAGTAAACGGGAAATAGGAAGGGCGGAACCGCACAGCGAGATCCTTTTCAAAAAACACCCGCAAAAACTCTTCGATCGTGCTCTTCAGGTCGGCGAAGCTCACCTTTTCTTCGACCAATAATCCTTCCACCTGGTGGAACATGGGCGTGTGTGTCTGATCTGAATCACATCGGAATACGCGGCCCGGACAGATCATACGAAACGGTGGCTTACCGTGCTCCATCGTCCGGATTTGAACCGGCGAGGTATGCGTGCGAAGCAGCGTGCCCGCATCAAAATAAAAGGTATCGTGCATGGCACGGGCCGGGTGATGGGAGGGGATATTGAGCGCTTCAAAGTTGTGGTAATCATCCTCAATTTCAGGCCCCTGCTCAATGGTATAGCCTGCTCGGGCGAAAAACTGCTCGATTCGTCTCAGGGTGCGCGTTACTGGATGCAGACCACCGAGATCTGTGCCACGCCCGGGCAAGGTTACATCGATGGATTCTTTTTCCAGCTTCTGATTCAGCTCCTCCGTTTCCAGTGCAGTTTTTGTCTCAGTCAACTGCGCCTGAACTCGATCTTTCGCCTCGTTTATGCGTGCGCCTGCGGCTGGCCGCTCTTCTGGTGACAGTTTACCCAGGCTTTTGAGCTGTTCGGTGATTTTTCCTTTCTTACCCAGATAATTGACCCGAATCTGATCCAAGTCCTGCACGGAAGAGGCAGACTTTGCTGCAACCAAGGCTTCCTCGACAAGACCTTCTAAGTTTTCCATCCCATTTACTCCAAATTAACCATGGTGTTACGAGTGTTGGAAGATGCAACGTGCGTCACGCGCAACTTTCTCATCACGCTCTCTTTGTCACCTAAGCGCCATGCAAAATAAAAAAACAGGGGGAGAGCTTTCGCCCTCCCCCTGCTCGGTGATTCCTCTCTGCCGATTTCTCAGCATTCAGAACACATGTACGACAAAGCCGACAACGGTGATCGGGCTAGCTTAAGCCAGTGCAGCCTTCGCTTGCTCTACTACCGTTGCAAAAGCCACTTTCTCGTTCATCGCCAGATCCGCAAGAACCTTACGATCGATTTCGATATTGGCTTTTTTCAGGCCAGCAATCAAACGGCTGTAAGACAAACCGTTTTGACGCGCACCCGCGTTGATACGAGCAATCCAAAGCGCTCGGAACTGACGCTTGCGCTGACGGCGGTCACGGTATGCATACTGACCCGCTTTGATGACCGCTTGTTTCGCTACACGAAACACTCGGCTACGCGCGCCGTAATAGCCTTTGGCTTGCTTTAAAATCTTTTTGTGACGAGCGCGAGCTACGACACCACGTTTTACTCTTGGCATATCAAATCCTTCCTAAAAATCTTTACCTGTTGGCGTTTTTCGACTTACTTCGCGCGAAGCATACGACTGATCAATGGCACGTCTGCAGCAGCAACCTGCTTGCAACCACGCAACTGACGCTTACGCTTGGTAGATTTTTTAGTCAAAATATGACTGGTAAAGGATTGCTTATGCTTGTATCCGTTTGCTGTTTTTTTGAAGCGTTTTGCAGCACCGCTTTTGGTTTTCATCTTAGGCATAGTTATCCACTTCGCATTTAAGAAATTAATTCAACAACCCGACCGAAACATTCTCCCACTGAAAGCGTTTGAATGCTCAGGTTAACAGTTTGCTACTTCTTCTTTTTCGGGGCGACTACCATCATGGCCTGCCGACCTTCCATTTTCGGCTTCTGCTCGATCACGCCGTACTCTTCCAGATCCTTTTCAATCCGCTCAAGTACTTCAAGACCGATGTCCTGATGGGCCATTTCACGACCGCGGTAGCGAATCGTTATTTTGGCTTTATCCCCGTGTTCAAGGAAACGTATCAGGTTGCGTAGTTTTACCTGATAATCCCCTTCTTCCGTCCCTGGTCTGAATTTGATTTCCTTCACCTGCGACTGCTTTTGCTTTTTCTTGGCTGCGGCTTTTTGCTTCTTCTCATCGAAGACCTTTTTGCCGTAGTCCATGACTTTGCAGACGACAGGATCCGAATCCGCAATCTGCACCAGATCCAGCCCCTCTTTGGTGGCCATCTCCAGTGCTTCAGACAATGGTACGATTCCTACTTGGCTTCCGTCACTTGCTATAAGCCGGACTTCCTCGGCGGTGATCGCGTCATTTACTAAGTTTCTGCCACCTTTGCCTGTTTGGTTATTGCGCTTAATTGTTATTTCTCCGATTCAATGCGGCCTTTTTTCGAACGTTCCACACTTAAAAGCTCCCTCAAAGCTTCAAGCGACATGGTACCCAGATCTTCCCCATGACGTGTTCGAACTGCCACTGATTCATTTTCGACTTCCTTATCTCCGATTACGATCAGATAAGGTATCTTGTTAATTGTGTGCTCGCGAATTTTAAATCCGATTTTCTCGTTTCTCAAGTCCGTATTGACCCGATAACCATCATTTTGCAGTATTTCGGCAATTTTTTTGCAGTATTCCGACTGTTTGTCGGTAATATTCATCACGGCAACCTGTTCCGGTGCCAGCCAAAGCGGAAACGCACCTTCGTAGTTTTCAATCAGAATACCGATAAACCGCTCGAAAGAACCCAGAATTGCCCGGTGCAACATCACCGGCGTCTGACGGCTCTGATCATCCGACACATACTGCGCGTTCAAGCGCCCGGGCATGGAGAAATCTACCTGAATGGTGCCGCACTGCCAGACTCGACCAATACAATCCTTGAGCGAAAACTCAATTTTTGGTCCGTAGAATGCGCCTTCACCTGGGAGCAATTCCCAATCCAGACCTTTATTGTTCAGTGCTTCTTCCAGTGCCGCTTCCGAACGATCCCACACTTCATCACTGCCTACGCGCTTCTCAGGACGTGTGGAGAGCTTAAGCAGGATATCTTCGAAGCCGAAGTCCTTATACACCTCAAACAGCAGATCGATGAAGCGCGACACTTCCTCCTGCATCTGTGCTTCAGTACAGAAGATGTGTGCGTCGTCCTGGGTAAAGTTGCGCACACGCATCAAACCATGCAGAGTACCCGAAGGCTCATTTCGGTGACACGAACCGAACTCAGCCAACCGCAAAGGCAGATCCTTGTGACTTTTCAGTCCCTGATTGTAGATCTGTATGTGGCAGGGACAGTTCATGGGTTTTACCGCAAAATCGCGACTTTCCGAATGTGTGGTGAACATCATGTCGCTGAATTTATCCCAGTGGCCTGAGCGTTCCCACAAAGACCGATCGACCACCTGCGGCGTATGCACTTCCTCATACCCGTTGCGGTTCAACACACCGCGCATGTAGTTTTCCAGCTCTTTGTAGATCGTCCAGCCTTTTGAGTGCCAGAACACCATACCCGGTGCTTCTTCCTGGGTGTGGAACAGGTTCAATTTTTTCGCAATTTTCCGGTGATCGCGCTTTTCCGCTTCGGCAAGGCGGTTCAGGTACGCTTTCAGCGTTTTTTTGTTTTCCCAGGCGGTACCGTAAACGCGCTGCAACATTTCATTGTTGGAATCACCCCGCCAGTAGGCTCCCGCCACTTTCATGAGCTTGAATGCTTTCAATTTTCCGGTCGAAGGCACATGCGGCCCACGGCACAAGTCCATCCAGTCACCTTGCTTGTAAACAGAGATCTCTTCCCCTGCCGGCAGCTCCTGGATGATTTCAACCTTGTACTTTTCCCCCATTTCATCGAACTGCTTGATGGCATCTTCGCGTGACATCACCAGCCGCTCGACCGGGTAATCCGTAGCGCTGTATTCCTCCATCTTCGCTTCGATCTTTTCCAGATCTTCCGGCGTGAATGGACGCTCGAACGCGAAATCATAATAAAAGCCATCTTCAATGACCGGTCCAATCGTGACCTGCGCTTCGGGGAATACCGCCTGTGTGGCCATTGCGAGCAAGTGAGCGGTGGAGTGGCGGATCACTTCCAGCCCGTCTTCATCACGCTCAGTGATGATCGCCAGCTGCGCATCCGTCTCAATCAAATACGATGTATCTACCAATTTGCCGTTTACTTTGCCTGCCAGTGCTGCCTTCAACAGACCCGGGCCAATGTCTCCTGCGACATCTGCCACCGTCACAGCGTTATCAAACTGCCGTTGACTGCCATCAGGTAGAGTAATCGTAACCATAACCGCTCCTTTCTCTTCAGTGGTGGCCCATACGAAAGACCACATGCAATTAAATTGGGGCCGGCATTCTATCAGGGTTGCGGGCACATTGCTATCTCACCCAACCGTCGCCGGAGATTCTTTCTGAAACTTGCGAAACCCGTCATTTCCCCCTATGGTAAAAGGCAGTTGCTTGCGCATTCATGCCAATAAAAACAAAAGGATAGCCTGCCCCAACGCATCATTATGAAAACTATCGCTCTGTACAATCTGAAAGGGGGCGTCGGAAAGACTGCGGCAGCAGTCAATCTGGCGTATCTTGCCGCCCGGGACCACATTCCTACGCTGCTGTGGGACGTGGACCCCCAAGGCTCAACCAGCTGGTATTTTGAACACAACCCCGCACAGTCCTTCAAGTTGAGCCGGCTCATCAAGAAAAAAGATCCTCTCGGTAAGCTGATCGAAAAAACCGACTACCCTCACCTCGACATCATTCCGTCCAGCCTGGGCATGCGCAACGCCGATATCGATTTCGAAAATCACGGTAAATCCACCACCATGGACCAGTGGCTCAACTTGCTGAGCGAACAATATGCGCTCGTGATTTTTGACTGTGCGCCCAACATTTCACAGTTTTCTGAGAGCATTTTTCATGCGGTGGATTTAATCTATATGCCACTGATTCCTGCGCATCTGTCCATGCAGACCTACGAAAAGGTGCTGGCCTTTTTCCAGGAAGAGGAGATAAAAACGAAGAAGCTGCGCCCCTTTTTCTCAATGGTGGACCGGCGCAAGAAACTGCACAGGGAGTTCACTGAAAACCCGCCCGTGAAACTCAAAAAACAACTGTCCGGCTTCGTTCCATATGCATCGCAGATTGAACAAATGGGCACCTATCGCAAACCCATTTTTGAGTTTGCGCCCAAGTGCGCCGGCGCATTATCGTATGAGCTTCTGTGGGCACAGATTCGACAGCAGTTGAAGTTGAAACCCCAACATTGATTCAGCCAGCTGAAGCGATTCGCCGCTTCTGATTCCACCCCATCAGGAACAAAATCAGCAGCGTCGGCAAATACACCCACTCTTTCATTGGGCGATCATTTTTGGCCATCACGGACTGAATCTCCCAATCGAAGTCAATCCCGGCTTTTTGTGCCGCACTTCCAAACATCACGTTATCAGCAATGCCTTTGCCCGCTTCAAAGCGAAGCTCCAGTCCGGCATCACTCAACCGTTGCTCTGCACCACCTGTTTCTTCCGGGAGCGCCAGCAGTAAGTGCTTGGTCACCTGCTTGCCATCAATCGTTTCTCCCGAAACCACCAGATGCAGTTTTTCTTCCGGGGGCAGCGCATCAATCTGCGTATAGATCTGGTCCGCCGGAAGAGAGATATTCTCGGGATAGAGTTCATCCCACCAAAAGCCGGGGCGGAAAAAGCTGAAGGCGATAACCAACAGCAGCAGGATTTCCCACCACTTCGTTTTCGTCAGCCAATAGCCTTGTGTTGCCGCAGAAAACACCAGCATACCCGCAATGGCTCCCAGCACAGTCAGCAGCAACGTATACCAGTTCTCGATACCGATCAGCAGTAACTGCGTATTAAAAATAAACATAAACGGGAGAATGGCGGTGCGTATATCGTACATGAATCCTTGAATCCCGGTACGAATCGGATCTGCTCCGGAAATGGCCGAAGCGGCGTAGGCAGCCAGGCCCACCGGTGGGGTGTCATCCGCAAGAATGCCAAAATAAAACACAAACAAGTGCACCGCTACGAGCGGCACGACAAGACCATGCTGAGCGCCCAAAGTCACGATAACGGGCGCCATCAGGGTAGATACGACGATGTAATTGGCCGTGGTGGGCAGCCCCATACCAAGTACCAGGCTGATTCCTGCTGTAAACAGCAGCATGAGCATCATATTGCCCGCAGAGATAAACTCCACGAATTCGGTCATCACCAGGCCGATTCCCGTCAGCGTGACGGTCCCAACCACGATACCGGCGGTGGCCGTTGCCACACCGATACCCACCATATTGCGCGCGCCACCCACCATCGCTTCAAAAAAATCACACAGACTGTGGCGCAGTGCGCCACCATAATTTGCCTGATTTCTGAAAAAAGAGAACAAAGGGCGCTGAGTCAGCACGATGAACATCATCGCCACCGTCGCCCAAAATGCTGACAGTGCCGGTGAAAACTGTTCAACGGCCAGCATCCAGACCAGAACGACCACCGGGAGCAGGTAGTGCAGCCCCGCTCTCACCGTCGGTCCGACTTCAGGCAACTGGTTCATCTCGGCATTGGGATCATCCACCTCCAAAGGCGGGACCGTGGAAGCCACCTTCACCAATAATACATAGGCAACAAAAAACAATGCAGAGGCAATCAGCCAGGTGGCATCCCCGGCCACGGTTTTTATCCACCCCAACCCATAGTAGGTGATGGCAGTGAGAATCATAAGCCCCAGAAAGGTGGTCGTGAATGAAAGCATCCTTTGCGCCACGGTGGCCGTGTGCGACTTTGCGATACCTTGCATCCCCATTTTGCAGGCTTCAAGATGCACAATGTACACCAGAGCCACGTAGGAAATGAGTGCAGGCAGCGCCGCGTGCTTGATCACCTCAAGATAAGAAATCCCGACGTACTCCACCATTAGAAAAGCCGCTGCTCCCATGATGGGCGGCGTGAGCTGGCCGTTTGTTGAGGCGGCAACCTCCACGGCACCCGCTTTTGTCGCAGGGAAGCCCACGCGCTTCATCAATGGGATGGTGAACGTTCCTGTGGTCACCACATTGGCGATGGAGGAACCCGAGATCAGACCACTCAGGCCACTGGAAACGACCGCTGCCTTGGCCGGACCGCCACGCATATGCCCGAGCAGTGAGTAGGCAACCTTGATAAAATAGTTGCCCGCCCCTGCCTTTTCTAACAGCGAGCCGAACAACACAAACAAAAAAACAAAACTGGTGGACACACCCAACGCAATACCAAACACCCCCTCCGTCGTTAACCATTGGTGGGACATCGTTTTTGACAGACTTGCACCTTTGTGCGCAATCACATCCGGCATATAGGGGCCGCCAAAGGTGTACGCTAAAAACACCAGCGCTACGATCATGAGCGGCAATCCCAGCGCTCGGCGCGTGGCCTCCAGCAGCAAAATCATGCCGACCACCGCTACGGCAACATCCATGGTGACGGGCGCACCGGCACGACCGGCAAGGTCATCACGAAAAATGAGCAAATAGGCGACAGACAACGTGGCGACGATGGCCAAACCCCAGTCATACAGGGGAACTTTTTTCCCAATCTGGCTTTTTAACGCGGGAAACGCGGCAAATGCCAGGAACATCGCAAAGCCCAGGTGCACAAATTTCGCTTCATCTTCATTGAAAACACCGATGTTAAACTCGAAGGGAAGCGGAGACGCGATCCAGATCTGGAACACCGACCAGCAAAATGGTACCAGTAACAGCACTTTACCTGCCCACCCTGTCGCAGCGCGGGACCCGGTTTCGGACGCCAGCAGCTGTTGAATATCTTCATCATTGGGGGATGCATTTTTGGCAGAGTCAGTATCCTGGCGGTCCATGGAGAGCGTCCTTCTTTGAGAATCGAATTGCCTGCATCTACGCAGGCAGGGAGGCGCACACGGGTGATTCACCCGCATGCGATCAGGCTGGTACGACTATTTAACCAGTCCGGCTTCTTTGTAATACTTGAGAGCACCTGGATGCAGCGGTGCAGACAAACCATCCTTCACCATCGCTTCCTTATCCAGATTCTCGAAGGCAGGATGCAATCGCTGGAAGGAATCAAAATTTTCAAACACCGCTTTCACAACCTGATAGACCACGTCTTCGGGTACTGTAGATGTGGTAACAAAGGTAGCACCCACACCAAACGTCTGTGTATCTTTATCATTACCACGATACATGCCACCCGGAATGACCGCATTGCGGTAGTAGGGGTTGTTTTGCACCAGCTTGTCCACCGCTGCGCCATTGACCGTCACAAGCACACTGTCACAGGACGTAGTGGCTTCCTTGATCGCTCCGGAGGGGTGGCCAACGGCATAGATCATCGCGTCAATCTTGTTATCACACAACGCTTTGGATTGCTCGGATGCTTTCAGCTCGGAAGCGAGTTTAAAGTCACCTTTAGTCCACCCCAACTCAGCCATGAGCACTTCCATCGTGCCACGCTGCCCGGAACCTGGATTACCGATATTGACACGCTTGCCTTTCAATTGCGAAAAGTTGGTGATGTTGGAATCTTGTCGCGCGACGACGGTGAAGGGTTCGGGATGCAACGAAAACACCGCACGGAGTTGTTTATTGGCGCCGCTTTCCTGAAAATTGCTCGTGCCATTATAGGCGTGATATTGCCAGTCGGACTGGGCCACACCCATATCCAGCTCACCTTCCTGGATTGCGTTGAGATTATATATGGAGCCTCCGGTACTCTCGACCGAGCAGCGTATGCCATGCTCTTTACGAGACTTGTTGACCAATCGGCAAATTGCGCCGCCTGCGGGGTAATACACCCCGGTGACACCACCCGTGCCAATGGTAATGAATCGCTGCTCTACGCCTGCGGCCTGTAGACTTGTGGCCGCAGCCAATCCCACCGAACCCGCCAGCATGAACGATGCAATTTTTTTGGTGATCGCCATATTCATCCTTCCCTCGTTTGCTTATGAACTTAACGGAAGCGCACTTCCGCAGGTATACACATTAAACCTAGTTCAGGATCTCGATAAAATAAAGTTACATTTCACCCGCCGTACAACGTCTTGCTTCAACAGGCCGACTTAGCCTCTTAATATTTTCATTATTTTGAGACCAAAAAAAACCGCGCCGAGGCGCGGTGTTTTACGGATGAACAAATCAAGCAGAAGCGGCTTGCGCAGCCTTTGCCTTGGCCACCATTTTCTCGGGGCTCAGCAGGAACCGGGCCAGTGCCGGCAACAACCAGATGGAGCCGACCATATTCCACAGGAACATGAAGAACAACAGAATTCCCATGTCCGCCTGGAATTTGATGGGAGATACGATCCAGGTACATACGCCCACACCCAGCGTGAGCCCGGTGAAGCATACTGCTTTACCCGTTGTACGCAGTGTTTCGTAATAGGCTTCCTGCAGCGGTTTCCCCTGCAACAGCATCTGCTCCAGTTTGGAGTAAATATAGATGCCATAGTCCACCCCGATGCCCACGCCCAATGCAATTACAGGCAACGTGGCGACCTTGATGCCAATCCCCATCTTGGCCATAAGGGCTTCACAGAGTACGGAGGTCAACCCCAGTGGTGTCACGATACAGAGCACGGCGCGTATGCTGCGGAAGGTGATGAAGCACAGGGTGCTCACCACCGCGTAAACAAAGAACAGCATCATGTTCTTGGCTTTTTGGATAACTTCGTTGGTGGCCGCCTCAATACCGCCGTTACCCGCAGCCAGCAGGAACTGGAAGTTGTCGAAGGGATTGTCATCCACAAACTTCTGGATCACATTCACCACTTCTTTCAACGTTTCCGCCTTGTGGTCCTCAAGGAAAATGATTAACGGCGTCAAACTACAATCGGTATTCACCATACCACTGGGCGCACGCTGAACCGAGGAGTTGATAATGGTCTGGTTGCGTGACAACTCATACCACTTCCAGTTACCCTCGTTGAAAGCCTTGGTCACAATTTTTGAGACCGTCACCAGCGAAGCGGTAGTCTGCACCCCAGGCGTATTTTCCAGCACCCACTGCAGTCGATCCATCGCGGACATCACCGGATAGCTCGTACACTTCTCTGGCTCGGTTTCCACCATGACCACCATCACATCCGAGCTGGTACTGTAGTTACTGATAATGTATTCATTATCCAGGTTATAAACAGAGTCTGGACGAAGTTCCGGCGCGCCCTTATCCAGGTCACCAATTTTCAAATCCTTCTGATAATAGAAACCCAGACCGAAACCAAGAATCGCGATCAATACCGAAATTGGCGCAATACTGGGGTGTGAAAAATAAGACATCATCTTCCACTTTCGATCCGCCTTCTCACCGTGGTTCTGGACATGCGAAATACCGGATTTGCTGATGCCAATGTAAGACATGATGATCGGATGCAGTACGAGGTTCGTCACGATAATCACCGCCACCCCGACACCGGCTGCCACCGCCAGATCCTTGATAACATCGATCGTAATAAACAACAGCGTAAGGAAGCCGATCGCGTCACTCACGAGGGCAAGCATGCCCGGGATATACAACTGTCGGAATGCCAGCCTGGCCGAGGTCATGGGGTCAAACCCTTTCGCTGCCTCAACCGCCATGGCGTTGACAACCTGAACCCCGTGACTGATACCGATCGCAAACACAAGGAACGGTACGAGTACGGAATACGGGTCCATACCGTACCCGAGCAGCCTCAGTATGCCCAGCTGCCAGAAGACGGCGACAATAGAGGCAAAAATGGGCACCAGGGTGCTCTTGAAGCAACGGGAATACACCAACAGGAAGATAAACGTCAGCAAAATCGTTACTGCAGCAAACTTGGCAATCGACCCAATCCCTTCAATCAGATCCCCGACTTTTTTGGCGAAACCAATGATATGCACATTGATGTTGGGATTAAGTTGCTCGTATTTGGTACGAACCTTCTCTTCCAGCAAGCGTGAAAACGCTTTGTAATCAATCTTTTGCCCGGTTTCCGGATCAAGTTCAGTTAAAGGTGCCAGAATAATGGTCGACTGAAAGTTGTCCGCCACCAGGCTGCCCACCTGTCCAGACTTGAGGATATTGCTGCGCAACTGCTCCAGTTTCTGCTTGGAGCCGTCGTAGCCATCAGGAATCACCGGCCCGCCTTGAAACCCCTCTTCGGTCACTTCCACCCAGCGCACGTTTGGCGTCCAGATGGACTTCAGGCCTGATCGGTCAACACCGGGAAGATAGAACACCTCGTCGGTGATCTGCTGCAGCGTAGCCATATACTCTTTGTTAAAAATGTCGCCATTTTTTACAGATACCGCGATTCGTATGGCATTTCCAAGATTCTCCAGATCCTCCCGTTTGTTCAACATATTCTTGATGAACGGGTGATCCAGAGGAATCAATCGCTCCAGACTCGCGTCTGGTTTGATTTGACTGGCGTTATAGCCGAAAAACACGGTGAGCAGAAAAAACAGAACCAGAATGACAAACCGGTTGTTAAAAATCATCCTTTCCAGAAATGGCTCTGCCTGCGGTGTCACGATATAGTGTTCACCTTTGTCATGCTTTGGGTTAGACATGAATTATTCCCCTGAAACTTGCCGATTATTAAAGGTTATTGCCTTTGCTGTTCGCAATGACCACACCACCCTCACCGAACAGAAGCAGAGCCTGATCTTTTCGATGCGCGACGGAGGTTAACGCCAACCGATCCGCCCTTTCCTTGGCGATGAAACTTTCACCACTGTTGTTGCTCACAGCCACCACACCCTGTGCGCCTACCAGCGTCACGTTTCCACCTTCACCGGGCGCGCCTGCGACCAGGGTAGATTCCGTGCCAGAGTCTGATTGCTCCCAGGTCTGACCCAAATCCACGGACCGGAACACATTACCTCGTAAACCAAATGCCAGCACTTCATTCACATTTCCGGTCCCGGTTACACCAAAAAATGACCCTTGGTAGGGAGACTCAAGCCGCTCCCAGGATTCCCCAAAATCAGTGGACGAAAACACCATGCCGGCCTCACCCACAATGAAAAGCACATCGCCCGTGATACGCCCAATTGCGTTCAAGTGGAATCGGTCCGGATTTTCCAATTTGGGTGCCCAGTTTTCCCAATTTTGGCCTCCATCAGTGGTGCGAAAAAAGAAGCCGTATGCCCCTACCGCAAATCCATTATTTTTGTCTTTAAACCACACATCCAGTAACGGTTTACTCGGCCCGGTCGCTGCATCTGCCTTAGCATCATCCAATCCGAACTGCGCTTCCTCCAGTGCATATTCCAGATCGGGCTTATCATCATCCGAGGCAGCATCAATTTCAGATTCCAGTCGGCCGACCTTGTTTTCCGCCGCCTTGATGACCATCTGATTGGCCAGATTACCATCAAACTGCTTCGTCCAGTTTTTTCCACCGTCCGTCGTCCCTAGCACAACGCCACCATGCCCCACGGCCCAGCCGTTATTCGCATCGACAAAGAACACGGCCGTAAGCACAGTAGACACCGGCACAGAGCCCTGAGCCCAGGTAACCCCACCGTCGGAGGAGTATATCGCGTGCCCCCGTTCCCCTACCGCAACATACGTGGATCCTGCGCTGGCCACATCCAACAGCAAAGATTCCGTCGCCTTTTGCGTCGGCATGGACGGCGTGACCAGCACATCATCTAACGCCAGAGCAGCTGGAGATCCAAGCGACAATCCGGCAGATATCATGGCAGCCATCCAAAAACGCTGCCCCCGTTTGGTATTCATCCGGTGGGTACTCCTGTGAAGCAGGCCTCGCGGCAGTTGGTTAATCATAGAACTCGCCTTTTTACCGATGCTTTAAGAATGAACTCTTGAATTATGAGGGTAGTAGATTTCACGTTTTTATCAACGCAAGGAAGCGGCCGAGTGGCCGCTTTTGAAAAAGGGAACGCTTGCACGCTCCGCGGACTTAACGGCCGCGACGCCTCAGCTCACGCGGTTTGAAGTATCTTGGATTAGGGATCTTGTCCTCGAACACACGCGTGTCACGCTCTTCGTTATCCAGGCCCTGAACATGGTACCTGCGTGCCTGCAGATCATAGAACACGTCAAAAGCGGTCCATACACCGGGAAGCTCATAAAAGTTTTTCATGTATGCCGTACTGACACGCCACAACTCATCACGCGCATCATACTGGTCTGCCAGCGCGATACCCCAGCTGTCTTCATCAATGTAGAACACACGTTTCTTGTAGATGTGACGAGCACTGCCCTTCAGATTACCTTCCACCACATGCACGCGATGCAATTCCCAGCGCGAATAGTCAGGATTGATGTGGGAAACACCCAGCAGGTCTTTGTACTTGGTGGTGTCCAAACTCGCCTTGTAGTTGTTATAGGGAATGTAAAATTCTTTCAACCCTTTGTAGGTCCACTCGTACAAGTCAGGTGAACCATTGTACATGTCCGTGTCATCCGCCGTTCTCAAGTTATCTGCAGCTGCAATTGGCGAGTCATAGGCCAGGTTCGGCGCGCGGCGGACGCGGCGCTGTCCCTTGTTATACCCCCAGGCCGCGCGAGGCTCCTTCATTTGATCCAGCGTTTCGTGAACCAGTACCGCCCCACCCGCCAATCGCGCTGGCGCTTTGGTGAATGAAAGATAATAGAAGAGTATGTTTTCCAGATCTTTTTCTGAGCCTTTGGGGTTGTAAAAATTCCAGAAAATTTCCTGCTGCGAACTGACCAACGTGTATTCGCCATTTCGCTGGACGGCCACCTCGTTTGATCGACGAGTCACGAACACACCCCGCCAGCGGGTAATATGATTCCACAGAGTCTGTAATGCCTTTTCACGCTCAGTACCAGACAATATTGGGAACGGTACGCCACCATAAGCGCCCGAGATCCCGGTGCCCGCTTCATTTAACTCCGCAGTCAACGCATTTTTCTTGGTATTTTTGATCACCCAATCCGGAGCGGTGTGCGTTCTGCGCGATTGATAGACCGGCAATTTGAACGACGTGGGGTAAGTTTTCAACAGCGCCGCCAGGCCCGGCGTCAGGTTGTCTTTGTATTTGTCGGCGTTTTGGGCCGTGATGGTAAACAACACCTTATCCTTGTCGAAAGGATCAGGGTGGTGTTGGCCGGAACGTTTGTAGGAGGCAGGCGGTTTGGCGTACCCACCATCCCAGGCTGGAATGGTGCCCGCTTTGTTCCCTTTTCGAATTGCGCCGAAGGGCGTTAACTCGCTGTCTAATTTAGCTGCTTCCTGTGTGGAGACTTTTGCCTCAACAGTGAGGCCAAAACAGGAGAGCAACAAAAAGCCTGCTGTGAGTAGTTTCTTTTTGTTCATTATTTTCCCTTGATAACTAACCAATTGAATTTTCAGATAATTCAAAGATGTGCCACAAAGCATGCGCACTCTACCCTTAACGGTTCAAACCTTCGAGTTAACATTTGTTAGATATTGTTACTGCATGATATTTGTGTAACTGAACGCGGAATATACGTGGCATCTGCCCCACGCTTGCGCATGCACAGCACGAATCAAACACAATATAGGTAACTATGACGACCGGGTACCGGCGAAAGTTCCTCTCCCGCCGATCCCTTTGCATACAATCGACACGCTTCAACCCCTTCCTATTATATTTAGCAGAAAGCGTGGATCTGTCTATTCCGATGGGTAATTTTTAATGAAGTGACCTCTAAGCAACAGCATGTCAGTTATTCTTGCCTTTCGAAACAATTTCATACACATCTTTCGACAGGTTGCCTACGGCCAATATACGCTCCAGCTGGCTCTGCATAAGCACCTGACGCTCCGTATCGTATTTTTTCCACCGAGTAAGCGGAATCACCAGTCGTGCGGCAATTTGTGGATTCTGTCTGTCCAATTCAATCACGCGATCTGCCAGGAAAGCATACCCTTCCCCGCTTTTCTCATGAAAGTTTACCAGGCTCTGGTTCACGAATGACCCGATCACCGCCCGAAGCTTGTTCGGATTTCGCACATCAAAAGCAGGATGCGACATTAAACCTTGCACCCGTGCCAGGGTACCGGTTTTCGAGTTACTGCACTGTAATGCAAACCAAGACTCCACCACCTGTGCATCCTGCTTCCAGGCATCATAGAATGCACTCAGCATCGCATCTCGCTCGGGAATGAACTGCGACTCCATCAGGGCGGCCAGCGCGCCAATACGGTCCGTCATACAGGTCGCATTGGAATATTGCGCGAGCGCCCACTCCAGCGCCTGTTCGTCATCGATCATCAACAGCCAGCCCAATGCGGTATTACGCACCGCTCGCCGCGCGACTTCCGGCGCAGTGAACTGGTACGCCGAACCACCCTCATTCGCGACATAGAGCTGACGCAGCTCAGGCTTGAGCGCTTCTGCGAGAGTGGTCAGCACGAGGCCACGTGCGCTATGAATGGCATCCACATGGGCAAGTGGCGAAACCTCCGTCAAGTACTGCTCGCTCGGCAACATCATCATCTTGGCGAGCAAAGCTTTCGCACGCTTATCCTGAGAGTCCTCTTTCAATCCTGCCGTGATGGTGTTTCGGTAGGCCTCAATCAAGCGCGTGTCGACCAGGCTTGCATCCACGGTAAGGCCTTGCACTTGTTTGGCGATCAACTCCTGAATCACGTCTAAAGCAAGTTTCTGTCCCGCATCCCAGCGATTAAAGCCATCCGAATCGTGGCTCATCAGAAACATCAGATCATTCCGATCGACCGGAAACTGCAGCCGAACTGGCGCAGAAAAGCCACGTAGCAACGATGCGCGAGGTTTTGCCGACACACCGGTGAACGTGAAGAGCTCTTCCTCAGCCTTCAGGTTCAGGACGGTGGTTGCCGTGTCACCGGTGAGCTCGCCAGCGCAGGCAAAGGTCTGATCTGCCTGAGAAATCAGGGGAATGTCCCTGCCCTGCTCGTCCAGCAAGCCGATGGCGAAGGGGATATGGTAGGGCTTTTTGTTGGTTTGTCCCGGGGAATCCGGGCAGTGCTGCTTCACACGAAGCGTGTATGTTTGCGCCTCTGCCTGGTACTCCTCTTCTACCGTCAACACCGGCGTACCTGCCTGATCATACCAGCGCCGGAATTGTGTCAGATCCAGACCGCTGACGTATTCCATCGTCTGAACAAAATCATCGGTGGTCACCGCCATGCCGTCGAAGCGGTCAAAATAGAGATCACTTCCCTTTCGGAACAACTCAGGACCCAGCAGCGTGTGGATCATTCGCACCACTTCTGCACCCTTTTCATAAATCGTCAGCGTGTAAAAATTTGAGATCTCGATGTACGAATCCGGTCGAACGGGGTGCGCCATGGGGCCCGCATCTTCCGCAAACTGCGCGGTTCTGAGCACATTCACATCATCAATCCGTTTAACGTCACGCGACCCCATATCTGCAGAAAATTCGGCATCGCGAAACACCGTAAATCCTTCCTTCAAACTGAGTTGAAACCAGTCGCGACAGGTGACGCGATTACCCGACCAGTTGTGGAAGTACTCATGCGCAACGATACCTTCAATGCGCTCAAATGCCGCATCCGTCGATGCTTCAGGCTTGGCCAGAACGCACGACGAATTAAAGATGTTGAGCCCCTTGTTTTCCATCGCCCCCATGTTGAAATCATCCACAGCGACGATCATGAAAATATCAAGATCATATTCACGACCATAGACCTCTTCATCCCAGGTCATGGACTTTTTTAATGACTCAATGGCAAAGTCGCACTTATCGGCATTATGAGAATCAACATACATGCGAAGCGCAATCTCACGGCCCTTCATGGTGACGAAACGATCTTCCTGGAGGTGCAAATCCCCGGCAACCAGCGCGAACAGATAACTCGGCTTCTTGAAAGGGTCCTGCCAGGTAACATAGTGGCGTCCTTCCGGCAGATCACCCGCTTCGGTTTCGTTGCCGTTCGAAAGCAGCACCGGATAGCGAGTTTTGTCGGCGGTGATTTTCGTGGTAAAGGACGACATCACGTCGGGCCGATCCAGATAATAAGTAATTCGTCGAAACCCTTCCGCCTCACACTGGGTGCAAAACATCTTCGCGCTGCGATAGAGCCCTTCCAGACAGGTGTTATCCTGAGGCTTAATGCGCGTCACACAAGTGAGGGTAAAGCGCGCGGGCGTCTCTGACACGGTCAGATTCTCTCCCGCCAACAGGTAATCGTCGGGGCCTAAAAGAGCTCCGTCCACCGCCAGCGACACAAGTTCCAGGTCCACACCATTCAGAATCAACGCTTCGTTCGCTTCGGACACCTCCGGATTTCGCCGCAGTGTCAGTGTAGATGTAACCAGAGCATGATCTTCATATAGGTCAAACTGTAGTTGCGTTTCATCGATGAGATAAGCGGGTGGGACGTAATCTTTAAGGAAAATGCTTCCAGGTTGGGACTCTTTCATCATTGTTATAATTCCGAGACTGTTATATTTCTGAGACGGTTATCATTCCTAGACGGCTATCATTCCGAGATAGATCTGACTTTGAGATGGTTAGACTGCCGCGCTAGCTGGTTTCCAGGGCAATTTCCAATTCATAAGCGCTGTATTTGCGGATATTAATGCAACCCGCATCCAAAATGAGGTACTGCCCCTTAATACCCAGGAGCTGCCCTTCTACTTCCGGCGTTTTGTCGAGATTAATCGAGGTCACTTTGTTTGGCCAGTGCCAAACCGGGTAATCCAGCGTCACAGCACCACCACTCCCCGGTAAGTCAGTCACAATTTCCGACTGCCCGAGGAATTTCACGGCCGCCGGGTCCGGATCAATTGCCTGCACATCGACCTGAAGCTTCGCATGCAGATCTGCGCGCACCTGCGCCATATCCATGGGCTCAGGGTTCCCCTTCAGCATGGCACGCCAATTGGTACGATCCGTGACTTGCGATTTGAAAAGCACTTCAACGAGACCCGATAAATGGCGCGTCGCCACTTGATACATGGGGATCGCCTGAGTTGCCCCCTGATCGATCCAACGGATGGGCACCTGAGATTTTCGGGTGATCCCCACTTTGATGCCGGATGAATTCGCGAGGTAGACAATGTGGTCAACCATACAGTGAGTCTCCCCCCACTCAGGTTCACGGCAGGTGCCTGCAGCATAGTGGCACTTTTCAGGGCTCATGATGCAGCTGTCACATTGGGCGAGCTTTTTGAAGCAGGGAAAGCAATACCCCTGATTGAAACTTTTTTTCGTGGGTCTGCCACAATGACCACAGCGGATACTGCCCGTATGGCGTATTCGAATTCGCTGTGTGATCAGCGGATTGACGGGTATCTCTTCTTCGTCCAGTCGAAAAAAGTACTGGATCGGCTCACCCCATTCCACGCGCATTTTGTCCGCATGCCCCACGCCAATTACATTCATCGCGTTGTATGACTCCTCTTGGCAAATGCCCTTTCAGTGCAGTTTGTCATTCGGCGTGTGCACATTCACTGCCTCTAACAACGACGCGTCTTTTGCGCTGATCTCCGCCTGCTTGGACTCGCAGGGCGTTTTCTGAACCTTGTTCCGATTGATGAAGCCGGTTTGATCCTGCTCCGACACCGCATTGTGATTTTCATACAGAATAATCATGTCCATGCAGTGTTGCTTTTGTTCCGGGGTAAGCTTGTTCCCGTCAGGCCACTTCCCCAGCTCCAGAGAGCGCTTCAAATTCTGATAAATATCCGGGGTAATGGTCGCCACCAAGTCTTTCACATTCATACAGTATTCCTCTCACGACAGCGCGTGCACTATATCACATTTTGCCGTGTGCGCTCACTTCATCACCCGCGGATAAAGCATCGCGACCACGAACCCGCTAAGCAGGCCAGCGAGGTGCGCTCCATTGGCCATGGCACCAATGCCGAGATACTCCGTCACGTTAAAAAATCCCAAAGCCAGCCATGCCATCATGAAACCGAACAAAGCATCCGGTACCGCATAGACTGAACGCTGATGTCGCACGTCAACCAGCCAGCAAAAGCCAAGCAAGCCATACACGACACCAGACATGCCACCAAACAAAGGGCCCGTCCACAGATACTGCACGGTGTTGGACACGCCAGCAATCCCCACAATCAACAGGCTGATAAACACGCCCCCCTTGCGCAGCTCGATTTTGGCACCAAAATACCAAAGCCACAGCAGGTTGAAGAGGATATGCATGATATTGAAGTGAATCAACGCTGGCGTAAAGAGCCGCCACCATTGCCCGTCGGACAGAATAAAGCCGATAGCTCGCAGGCGGTCTGGCAGCGAATCATCCACTACTTGAAAGGGGTCGGCAAAGACCAGCATTCTCAACAGCGGGCCACCCTCCCCTAACGAGGTGAAAAGCGCGACCAAAACGCTCAGACAGATCACCACCACAATGACTGGTGCCTGTGTTGGCCGGCCCCACAGGTGCCACCTCAATGACGCCGCTGAGGGGCGGGACGAAGCGACTTGCTCGTCCACGCGCGCCTTGAGCGCTGTATCGCTCAGATAATCGGTGAGCGCTTGCTGCACAATCAGAGCATGCGGCTCCACCACATAAAGCACCAGTTTGCCACGACGCTCGACAAACTGGTGCGGCATGGCCTGGGCTCTCAACCATTCTGAGAACGTGGAACAATCCCGGTCGAGGGGCAGCTCGGCCACCAGAACCCAGTTGTCGGCAGGCGCTTGATCATCCATGTCGTTTCTGGCGCTGATCAATCATGGATTGCGGCATCCTGTGTCACGTCAATCCATACAAACTTGTCTGGTTGGAGCCTGCTTTCATCATCCATGCGGTAAGCCACCAGTTTCCCATACTTCACCGCACTGTAGTCTAGGCAGGCCACATTCTGTTTTATGGGCCTGGGAACGCCAGACATCCAGTAATGCCCAACAAACACGGGCGGCTCGGTAGTGGGGTAAATCAGCAACCGTTGCTGGTCTTTTGCCGTAATTTCCTTGTGCGCTATGCGCTCCGGCAGCGGGTCGGGCTGGAATACCACATCCTGATACACAGAAGGATCATCTTCCCAGAATTTCGTCCGAAAAAAGCTGCGCTCAAGCCCATCTTTGCCCAGAATGGTTTCGCCGCCCGGTAAACGCATATCCGTGCCACGCAACAGTCTGTCCATCACCTGGCCCGCAAAGCTGTCTTTCACCGTCGAGGCATGCAAAAAAGCCTCATCAATGGTGTTTTTTCCATACCGGTCGAGATACCCGCGAATCAAAGAGGCATCCCAACAGGCATGCACCACGCGAAAATGCCCCATATCAAGAAAAATGGGCAGCTCATAAAACCAGTCCAGGAAGTCCTGCCACTCCGTGGCCGCGTGATCGAATTGCTCCAACGTTTCACGAATCATCCGCTCGTGTCGCGGCGTATGTTCCCGCAAGTACGTTTTGCCGCTGCCAGCGTGGGCTCGCGTACAATACCCCAGGGCATTATATTCATGATTCCCCATCACCATTTGCGCCGAACCGCGATCCACCATATCTCGCACAATGTGCAGCGCTTCACGAATTCGAGGACCACGATCAATAACGTCCCCCAGAAATATTACCTGCCGGTGACGATGCTCGTAGACGCCGTTGCGCTTGGCATATCCCAATTTCTCCAGCAGCGCGACCAGCGTATTGGCACAGCCATGAATGTCTCCGATTAAGTCGTAACCTCGCACGCTCAACTCTTCCCCCGCAGATTTTTTGCCCAGCCCAGCTTTTCCCGACAGGTTTCGTAAAAGTCATGATTGGTGGGGTGAATCAAGGTGACACGTTGCGGCTTTTTATGAATGGTAATCACATCCCCCGGCGCACAGGTCACATGCTGCTGGCCATCACAGCTCACCAGTGGGTATATTTCATTCTCTTCATCAATGATAATTTTAATCTCCGAGCGACCATCGATCATGATCGGTCGACTGCTCAGCGTATGGGGAAACATAGGAACCAACACCACTGCATCCAGTTTCGGATGCATGATCGGGCCACCGGCAGACAACGAATAGGCCGTGGAACCGGTCGGCGTGGCCACAATCAACCCATCCGATTTCTGACTGTAGACAAACTGCCCCTCGATATACAGCTCAAATTCGATCATCCGCGTGGATTTTCCCGGATGCAGAACCACATCATTCAGGGCGGAGCCCGTGCCTATGGGTTCACCGTCCCGTCGCACCAACGTATCCAGCAGAAAGCGTTTTTCTTCGATGTACTTCCCAGCGAGCACATCCCCGACACCTTGCTCCAGCTCATCCGGCCGAATATCCGTCAGGAATCCCAACTGCCCCCGGTTCACGCCTAACAGGGGCACACCAGAGCGGGCCAGTTCCCGCGCGGCACCAAGCAAACTGCCGTCGCCCCCCACCACGATCACCAGGTCGGCAATTTCGCCCATCATTTTGATACTGCACACTTGCACGCCGTGCCCCGGCAGCACCGTAGCGGTGGTCTGTTCCAGTACGACATCGTAGCCTTCAGCGATAAGGAACAGTTTGAGCCGGCGAAGGGTTTCCACCACTTTCACACTGCCCATTCTGCCGATAACGCCTATCGTTTTAAAACTATCCGACCTTAATGCTTTCATCCCTTCTACCGCTCAACTGGGTACACAACCTCGCCTGGAATCCTGACCGCGCTTTCTCTATGATGAAACGCATGGGCCTTCCAGAATTCAATTTACGTGCGCTTTACTTATGCTGACGCCGAATCAGAACGTGCTTTTGCAACAGTACCTTTGGGCCATCAATAGCGATCCGCTGTTCGACGCCACTTACCTGGACGCATTTAAGGCGTATCATACCCTAGTATCTCCGCCGGTAACACTTTGGCCGCATGTGGCGCATAGGGCTGCGCTGGAAGATGAAACAGATCCCGTCCTATGGCACGCGCTCGAATCCGCGATGACCGCACAATCCTCACACTTTATCGGACCCCGTTTTGAAACTCTCTGGCAGACCTATTTTCAGAGTCATCCGGACTTTGAACTGTTGGCAGCCAACTTACAAGTACCCGCACTCACGACTGCGAGAAGAGGTAATCGTCAGCGGAGTACCGTGGGTGAATTTGATTTTCTGGTGACACAGAGATCAACCCAGCGCACCTGGCACATTGAAACCACGGTGAAATACTATCTGGGCCTGCCTTCGCCTTCCTATACGTCGTCTTCTAAAACGCCATCGATCACGTCATCACCTCGCCCGTTGAATACGCGCTGGCTTGGCCCCAATTGCATCGACCGACTGGACCGAAAGTTAACCAACGCACTCGAAAAACAGCTGACACTCGCACAACACCCAGCGGCAGAAGCATTGCTCAACTCACTGGGCATTTCCGCGCCGCTACCCGGTCTGCTCACCCGTGGCGAGCTTTACTCCCCGCTTCTCGTTCCCGAGGCCGAAGGTTTTGTGCCTGACACCGGGCTCACTGCGCCCAAGCACCATCGATGGACCCGACTGGCACATCTTGATGAAGCCATCGTCACACTCGAACAGCGGTTTAACGTAGATGCCTGGGCCTGCCTGAGCAAACAGGCCTGGCTCGGCCCAGCCATCGCGGCAAATTGCACCTTTAGGGGGAGCATGGAGTCAGTGCGTTCGCATGTAACCGAGGAACACCGCCCCTGGCTGTTGGCAGGATTCTGCACAACCCAGGAACCCCCCTGCCAGGTGTGCCGACTGTTTGTTGTGCCAGACGACTGGCCGTTTATCAGCCCCGAAGACCTTGAATCCCGCCGGTATGCATAACAAGCACACGACGCCCGGCCGGTATTTGACCCGATCGGATCAGTGACTCAACAGCCAGCATCATTTTCCCGGTATACACAGCATCAAACTGAACGTGATGCGTATTGTGCCAAAAGTCCAGCGCTGCCAGCAGGCGATCATTCCTGCGGCCAAAGCCACCCGCGTGAAATTGATGCTCTATATGCCACGGGACTGATGCCATGGTATTAGCATCTACGGCGTGTGCTCCCCAAGCGCCTGATGTTGACATTGAAGCAATCTCTGACACCCCTTCAGCCAACAACCCGGCAACGGTGCGCTCAAGCTTGCCTTCCAACCCTTTCAACGCTGAGACGCCGATCACAGCGGGAATTTCATCCGAGTCATTCTGTGCGCAGGACAACGCTGCAATCACTCCCGCCAGTGTACCGCCGGAGCCGACCGGGCATACCCAGCAATGGTAAGGAAGATCCCTGGTTTGAAGGACCGACATGACCATTTCTGCAATTCCGACCACCCCCAACGCATTGGAGCCCCCTTCAGGAATCAACAGGTAGTCAGGGTAGCGTTGCTGCAATGCAGCACAGAACACCGGATCATACCGCCGCCGATAATCACCATAAGACAACCCACTCAACTGCATTCCCCAGGCGGCGCAATCCCTCAGCGTCGGCGTCCACTGATCCACCCGATCGTCCAACGCGCGCACCCACCCGAGTGTGGGAAAACCAAACTTCCTGCCCGCGCCCGCCAAGGCATGCAAATGGTTGGAATGGTTTCCGCCAAAACTCATCGCACCGCAATAGCCCTGCGCAAAGCCGCTCAGTAAATTGTTCTTCAGCTTGAACCATTTGTTTCCGGAAATGACGGGATCAACCTGATCCAGGCGCAATACATCCACCTGTACCGAATGGATCCTACCCAGCGAAGTAATGGGGATGGGTTGCACACCCACCCAGCGCTGAATCGTTGAAGAGAGCGGAGATAAATCGGTCACATGGCGAACTAAAAACGCTTGCGGTGCACGGCGCAGAGGTCACTGATGCCCGGTTTGTATTCGTTGGGCGCATGAACCACACTTAACGGATGCCGACACTTGTTGCCATCCTTTTCATTAACAAACTGGCAGGTGGGATTTTCGTAGTGCTTCAGCCAGCGCAGATAATCTTCTTCCGTCACAAAGCATTTTGCCGCCACATAGCCGCTGGGATTCGCCGCGTAGCGCTTGATATCCACGAAAGGAATGGTGACGTGTCCAGCGCCCGGGTGATAAGACATGAAGACAACATCCAGCGCATGCAGTTTTTCGAACAGGCTTCCTTCATTGCGCAACTCATCAAATTTTTCCTGAAGTTGCTCACGTTCTTCCATCAGCTCGTCCAGCTGTTCATTTTTCTCTGAGAGCTGTGCTTTCAAATTGGCAATTTCTTCTTTCGAACTTACCAACTCCGCTTTGGTCTGCGTTGCCTGCGCCCGCTCTTCCTCGACATTTTCCTTACCACGCAGTTTATTCTGAAGGTCAGCCACCAGATCTGACTGCGCCATCATGCGGTCCTGCAGCTGCAGATTCTGCTCATTGCGCTCAAACAACTTTTTCTTGAGCTGCTCGTTCAGCACCTGAAGCTGAGCATTCGATTGCTTCAGTTCGATGATGTCGTTTTTAAAGCGCTGGGCTTCCAGACGCTGCTCCCGCTCTAACTGTTCCAGCTTATCCTGCTTAATGCCTTCCAGCGTGCGTATGCGCAATCGCTGTGTGCGAATCATGCTGGCGAGACGGGTACGCTGATCATGATCGCCTTCCGCCATGGTGACCAGACTATCATTGTAGTCATCGTCCACCTGGTCGAGGCTTAAAAAATCATCATCGGATTGCAGCACCGGAATCTGCTCATCGGACAGGGACTGCGTCAATTGCGGCACCTCCGAAACGACCTCAAAACCGAGGCGATTCTCTTTGATGGCCTTATTGACGGCAAGCACGTCGTTGGCACCAGACTTAAGCTCCGGGTCCCATAGCTCTTTCTGGTACCAGTTAATGGGACACTGACTGCGGCATGCCAGACGGATCGGCCCGTTGCCCAGGTTCGGGCCAGGCCCGCCTTTTCGCGCCAACTCCTCGATCTTTACGTTCCACTCCTGATCGGCACGCCCTTCATCATCGAAGTACAACAAGAAAAAAACCATCGCCTGCACATTCAGCTTGCGGTCCGTCACGGCATAAACAATGTGCGCTTCAGAATCCGCCATATCAGAGAGCCCCACATAGCCATCGAGCAATGCCTCAAACTCGGATTTGAGCATTTGCCGATAGACCTGGTGGTCCTCAATAAAATATACCGCTTCGTAATTCTGTTCAGTTTTCTTACGGTTCATGAAAAACCTTTGGATTGAGCGTTCCCGACCGAAACAGGCGCACGATGTGCGCGCCACGCACACCTGTTTAAGTTTTCAGTTTAGGACAGGATAGTACAGGACGCCGCACAAATTCTTAAGATTTTTATTCCGTCAGGATGCTTACAGCGCCGCCGCTAATCGTGCGCCCTGATTGATGGCACGCTTGGCATCCAGTTCGGCGGCCACATCCGCACCACCAATCAAATGCACGCTCTGCCCTCCCGCCTGCAAAGCCTCCTGCAGCTCTCGCAGCGGATCCTGACCGGCACACACCACCACGGTATCCACCGCCAGTAGGCGCGGCTCGCCATTAACCTTGATATGAAACCCCTCATCGGTAATTCGCTCATAGTCAACACCACTCAGCATCTGCACATTGCGGTGCTTTAAGGAAGTACGATGTATCCACCCGGTGGTCTTTCCGAGATTTTTGCCCACCTTGGAGGTTTTTCGCTGCAGTAGAAACACCTCTCTCGGTGCGTGAGGGCGCTCAGCCACCACCCCCTTGACGCCCCCACGATGGGACAGGGATAAATCTACCCCCCATTCCGCCATAAACTTCGCCACATCCAGACTGGGCGAGACACCTTCATGGACCAGCAACTCGGCAGCATCAAACCCAATCCCGCCCGCCCCGATGATCGCAACGCGCTTGCCCACAGGCTTGTGCCCAAGAATGGCATCAATGTAGGACACCACCATGCCATGATCGATGCCTTCTATCTCGGGCGTTCTCGGCTGAATTCCCGTCGCAAGAATCACTTCATCATAGCCACCCGCCAGCAACGCCTGCGCAGTCACGCGCTCATTCAATCGCACCGAGACACCGTGTTTGCACAACATGCGATCGAAATAACGCAGGGTTTCGTTGAACTCCTCTTTCCCGGGGATCTGTTTCGCAATATTAAACTGCCCACCAATGCGGTCATGATCATCAAACAGGGTCACGTGATGCCCCCTCTCGGCGGCCACACTGGCGCAGGCCAGGCCCGCCGGGCCGGCACCCACGACCGCAATTTTTCTGGGGGCATCTGTTTTTTCGTACACCAGCTCGGTTTCGTGGCAGGCACGCGGATTCACCAGGCAAGACGTCAACTTCATGGCAAACGTGTGATCCAGGCAGGCCTGATTACAACCTATACAGGTGTTGATTTCATCCACCCGCCCCTGCTCCGCTTTGAGCACGAACTCGGGATCCGCCAGGAACGGACGCGCCATGGAAATCATGTCTGCATCCCCATCAGCCAGCACTCGCTCGGCAACCTCCGGCATATTAATACGGTTAGTGGTAATCAGCGGGAGCGAAACTTCGCCTTTCAACTTCGCTGTGACTTTGGTGAATGCGGCGCGTGGTACCATGGTAGCAATCGTGGGTACACGCGCTTCATGCCAGCCAATGCCGGTATTGATGATGGTCGCTCCCGCCGCTTCCACCCGCTTGGCCAACTGCACAATTTCTTCCCAGCTACTGCCACCATCTATCAGATCCAGCATGGACAATCGATAAATGATAATGAAGTTCGTGCCGGTACGCTCTCGAACCCGTCGAACGATTTCTGTCGGGAGCCGCATGCGATTCTCATAGCTGCCTCCCCACTCGTCGGTGCGTTTGTTGGTGTGCTCCACGATAAACTGATTGATGAAGTAACCCTCGGAGCCCATGATCTCCACCCCATCATACCCGGCGCGTTGTGCAAGGGCAGCACAAGTCACATACGCCTCGATCTGACCTTCCACTTCCTCACCGCTTAACTCATGAGGCACAAAGGCATTGATCGGCGCCTGCACAGCAGAAGGGGCAACGAGTTTGGGATGATAGGCATAACGCCCGGCATGCAATATCTGCATACAGATTTTTCCACCCGCTTCATGCACCGCCTGAGTGACCACTTTGTGCTTATCAGACTCGGCCTCGGTGTCCATCTTCGCCGCTCCCGGGCCTACGGCACCCTCTACATTCGGCGCAATTCCCCCGGTCACAATGAGCCCCACACCACCCGCAGCGCGTTCCGCAAAATAGGCGGCCATTCGGGCAAAGCCATTCTTGGTTTCCTCCAGTCCGGTATGCATCGATCCCATGAGTGCACGATTTTTCAGTGTTGTGAATCCCAGATCCAGGGGCGAGAGAAGATGGGGAAAGAGTGAGGATTGAGCAGCAGTCATGTGAATCTCCAGAGTCATTCATCATACATCTGGCGAAAATCGAGACACCTGGACAGCGGGCGTGCAAAAAAGAAAAGCTGTAGACGCTATTCAGTGCGCAAATTAATCGCCTGTTTGTGTCTAAGCGTAGTCAACTCTGAAAAGAAGGCCACTCACTGAGAGGGGCATTTGTGGTCACGAAGCGAGTGATGGGAGGATTGGGTACCGGACGCACCCGGAACCCCTACAGTTCGATGGCGTCATCTTCCCATAACTCTTCATCATCAAAATCCGTTTCATCCAGCTCCTGCCAATCATCCAGTTCATTTTCCATATCTGCATTTCTCCTGTGCAAAACTATTGAACAGGAAAACAATACGGAAATCAGGTGACAATTTGATGACAGTGGGGGAAACGATGCTTGGATCAAAAAATATGGCGGACTGGACGGGACTCGAACCCGCGACCCCCGGCGTGACAGGCCGGTATTCTAACCAACTGAACTACCAGTCCGTTTGTCTGGCTTCTACTCGAACCACTCATTAATAAATTAATGGTGGGTGGTGCAGGGATCGAACCTGCGACCCTCGCCTTGTAAGGGCGATGCTCTCCCAGCTGAGCTAACCACCCGAGCAGAAATGTGATTTAAATGGCGGACTGGACGGGACTCGAACCCGCGACCCCCGGCGTGACAGGCCGGTATTCTAACCAACTGAACTACCAGTCCACTTTAAATCAACGTCATTCAGGGCGCGCATTATACTGCCAATCCCGATGCTTGCAAGCTTTTTTCTTAAGGCTTTTAGTGACTTAATTCACTAATCAACCTTTAGAAAGAACCTGCTCGAAATTGGTGGGTGGTGCAGGGATCGAACCTGCGACCCTCGCCTTGTAAGGGCGATGCTCTCCCAGCTGAGCTAACCACCCAGCCCCAAACGAGATGCGCATTTTAAACATTTTCGGGCGCAAGTCAAACCTCTTCCACTACTTTTTTACGAAAAAATGTCGATTAGCCGCATGGAGCGTCTAAACTTAATTGTGATCGACCAAACTGGTTACTTTTTTATATAAAACTGAGAGCCTTGGAGCTCATCATGGAAATCACCACACGCAACTCCAAGCCCTCCTCGACGCCCCGAACACCGATTAGTCGGCAATGCTCTCTCGCATTTTGCGAGCGTGATCTATACTTCAGAACAAATGAGGCTCCTTTCCGACAACGCTTTCACACCGGAATTCATCATGAGTGACAGTCATGCAGTCCAAACCGTTGCAGCAGCGCGCATTGCTTCTGAACTCCACAAGGCGCAACACATTGCGCGACAACTGGCCATTTCTTCAAAAAATGCGCGCGCCATCGTATTGAGGGCGGGAAGCAAGGCTGCAGGGCTTGCGGTGATTGCCAACTTCTATGACGAACTGGCAAACAAAACCATTTTTCTCGCACAGTCGATTAATAAAACAGCGCTTGATATTTCTTCTCACTCCGTGAATGAATGGCGTAACAGCTCCATTCTGGAGCAACTTGAGGTTGCCGGAAGACTCGCCAAGGATGCCCCGTACAAATCCGGCATTGACGATCACATTCATGAGATCAAATTACTCAAGAAAGAGCTGGACATGCGCTTTACACGCCTGATGAACGAGCTGTACTCAAAACTGGATGAAATTCAGCAACACATGCGCGCCATTGACGTGATTGCTGTCACGTCCAAGCTGGAAGCCGTTCAGACCGGCGAATTCAAAGGCCATCTGGTTGAAATGGCCGACGGCATTCAAACCATGGCAAACAAAATCAAGCACCACGTAACCCACTCAATTTCGCTGCTTGACCATGCCAAATAATCCGATGTTCCGCCCTCAATAGAACAAAAAGGAATGCACACCTACTATGCACAGCACAACACTCTATACCGAAGGCCACCGATGGATGATGTTTGGCAGAGACCCTTCCAAACCGGAGAAGATCATCGACACCAATCAATATATGATCATCTCAGAGAACCAGGGCATTCTGTTGGATCCGGGTGGCACCGAGTTATTCGCACCTATGCTGGCCGCCGTTCTCAAACATGTACCCATTGAACAGCTCACCCATCTATTTGCATCGCATCAGGATCCCGACATCATCTCCTCGCTGGGGCTGTGGGATCAGGTGCTGCCGGAGGCTAAACTGTTTTGCCCCTGGTTGTGGGAAGGCTTTGTACGCCATTTCGGAATGAGCAATATTGAATACAAGCCGATTAAAGACAGCGGTGACACCATCCACATTGGTAACATCGACCTGCAGTTCATTCCAGCACATTATCTCCACTCGTCTGGCAACTTCCATGTATACGATCCCGTGGCAAAAATTCTCTTCACGGGCGACGTGGGCGCGAGCCTGGAAGCCCCGGGTGCACCGTTCTTTGTGGAAGATTTCAACGCTCACACGGATAAAATGCAGCTGTTTCACCAACGCTGGATGCCTTCCAATCGCGCCAAGCAGGACTGGATCAACCGGGTGCGGAAGCTGAACATCAAAATGCTGGCACCACAGCATGGCCGCATATTTAAAGGTGATGATGTGCAACGATTTCTGGATTGGTTTGAAAATCTGGACGTCGGTATCGCGATCAACGGCTAACTCGCGCCGTTCACACCCGCTCCTGACTTCCCTGGCCAGCTGCGTCGCCATGCGCAGCCCAATATCGGGCCACGCGTTGCTCTCGTACACCGCGGGCAATGTCAAAGATTTTCAGGTCACGGTGAAATGCCTCTGCCTGAGCGGCATATCGATCCGGCCGCTGCTGAAGCAATTCGGGTAATTGCGATTTCAACGTTCCCGACAACCAGTCGAACACCACCACATCCGCCTCCTCGCCGGCCTGAGGCGCTACCCCAAGATTGCTCAGCGTGCAGAAAAGAGAGAGCCCGAGCACTTCCAGCGCTGGCATCTGCCACACTCTGCCCAGTGAATGGACAGCGCCCAGAACACTCGCCATCACGTGAATGTCCTCCAGCCAGCGAAACCGCTTGATGTAGTCCACATATCCACACCCGGGCAACAGTTGCTCAGCCGCAATGGGATACCCTTCAAACACCACCTTGCCATGGGGAACGGTGGGCACGACCGACAGGGGCGGCAATTCGGTGCATTGAACTCTGCCCAAAGCCTCGTGAACATCAATCACCACGAGCTTGAATCGCTTCAAACCATCCTCCGCAAACCCAGTACACGCCAGCACCAGCCATTGATCGACCTTGTCGGCGCCGGTTACGAAGGATTTCGTCCCCTCCAACACCCATTGGTTGTCGCTCCGATTTGACGGACCGGCCACAAGGCGAGTTTCAATCTGCCTGGGTCGGTTACCTTTCGCTTCCGTCACACACACCGCAGCAGACTGCCCCTCAAGCGACGCCTTCGCTTGTAACACCTGCAAAGCCACCTGATAACCGGCAAAGAATGCCGCACCCACATCCCCGGCGTACTGCCCCAACCCAAATGCTGCCGTGAGCGAGCCGGACCCCGTCAAGCGTGCGGGGCCAGGCAAGTTTGCCACTCGATCACTCCACCAGTCGACAACAGGCAAGGGACGAATCAGTTGATTGAGCACTGCTTGCCGGTCAGGATAGTCGATCTTCATCAGGGTGTTGGCAATGTTTGTGCCTGCATCTGCAACTGCATCTCATTGACGCGGCGCTCCAGGCGTATTGTGCGTTCATTGGCGGTTCGCCGAAAGGAATCAATCGACTGAATGGCACCTTCCAATGACTTTAATCGCGCATTTAATTCGGAGAGTTCCTTATCGGCCAGCTTGACCTGTGCCTGATTTGCACTCACCACCTTACTCTCAACCTGTTTCACGCCAGATTGCAGCTGGCCAAGATCCTGCTTGAACTGATCCAGATTGCCAGCCATCCTCTGCAACGTGGCCAGCTCCTCGCGAACGCTGTTTAAGGTCGCTTCCCATTGCTTGTTTTGCGCTGACAGACTATTCAGCGTCGCTTCAATTTTTGAGTTAGACGCCCGAACCCCCCCCACTTCTTTTTCGATCGTGGCCACCTTGCTCGCCGTTTCCACCTGCGATTTCTGAGCACTTTTCGCGGCAGTTTCCAGGGCACCCACGCTCTGCGACACCGACTTCATGCGTGTTTCGAGTTCCTGCGCTGCTTTTTGCGTTGATTCAATGGTCGCCGTATTTCCTTCAATCGCCTTGCGATTGCGGTCATAAGACACTCCCCACAACTTACGCACCTCTGAGTCCAGAAAAGCAATTTTTTCACCCGTCTCACTGCCGGTGGTCTGCAACTCGGTACTGCTCTCCGTCACTCGGCCATCCAGACGTGCCATCAGCAACTTGCTCTGCTTCATATACTCCGTCGCGTATCCCAGGCTTTCTTCCATGCCTTCAATGGTCTTTGACTGCTGCCAGACCTGAAAACCGAGAAAACTCGATACCGCAACCAAACACAAAAACAAGAGCACCGTGGACCAGCCCGAGCCTGAGCGTACCTGCGCCTGCGCCGCATCAGGCTTACCGGGCACCTTCCGTGAGGGGGGGGGCGCGCGTCTTGGGGGCGGCGCACTGATCCGGGTTTCATCACCCGCAGGCAAACGCTGACTTGCGGTGATTACTGCGCCTTCATCATGCTGGGGATCACGTGCCGCTGGCTGCGCCGGAGGAGTCGAGGCAGCCGCGTTGCGCGCCGGGGCAGGCTTTTTATCGGCAGACTCTTGGCTTTTTTTGCCAAACCGTTGCGACCGGAATCGATCCACCTCGTCTTTGTCGGGTCTTAGCTCATCCATTTCGTGTGTAGACTCAATCTATGCTCTCGGGATTTGCCCGCTAATTTATCAAACTCAGCCACACGAGGCGAGCCCTTCTCAGGTGGAACGCCGCGAATTTGTTGACGCTGAGCGGCAGAAAGTTGATCAGTCCAGCAGAGTCATCTAGAATGTCGCTCTTTTTTTCATTACGGGGCACCAAACATGCAACCTCTGGTCGGATTAATCATGGGATCAAAGTCAGACTGGCCCACCATGGAGCAGGCAGCCATCATGCTGGAAGCACTGGGTGTGCCGTTTGAAACACGTGTGGTCTCTGCACACAGAACACCCGACCTGTTGTTTGATTATGCAGACACAGCGGCGCAGCGCGGCATAAAAGTCATCGTCGCCGGTGCTGGCGGAGCAGCTCATCTCCCCGGCATGGTCGCCTCAAAAACACATCTTCCGGTTCTGGGTGTACCGGTTCAGTCCAAAACGCTGAATGGCCTCGACTCCCTGCTGTCCATCGCACAAATGCCCGGGGGGATCGCTGTAGGCACCTTGGCCATTGGTAAGGCGGGTGCCAAAAATGCCGGCTTGCTGGCCGCTCAGATCGTGGCCCTTAATAATGAAGACGTTGCGCAGAAAATTATTGAGTTCCGAAAAAATCAAACGGACACGGTGCTGGCGAATCCAGACCCTTCTGTCTAGATTTTTTTGATCAGCCCTGTTAGCAAGCGAGGATAAACGAAATGAGAGTGGGTGTTCTGGGAGCAGGTCAACTGGGCCGTATGCTGGCGCTGGCAGGATACCCGCTGGGGATGACTTTCACGTTTTACGATGTCTCTGGGGCACCTTCCGCCAAGGTAGGCAAAACCTTTATCGATACAGACAACCAGTTCCCACTGCTGCAAGAATTTTTAACAGACGTGGATGTGGTGACCTACGAGTTTGAAAATATCCCCAGCAAACTCACCCGCGCCGTCGAAGCCCATCGGCCGCTGGCCCCCTCAACAGAGTCCATACTGGTCTGCCAGAATCGTGAATTTGAAAAAGCCCTGTTCACCCGGCTGGGAGTGCCCACCGCCAAATACTTCATCGCAGAATCTGCTGACCAGCTGCAAAAGGCCGCAGAACAACTCGGGTGCCCGGTGGTGGCCAAGTCTGTCACAGAAGGTTATGACGGCAAAGGACAGGCGGTATTACGCTCACCTGCGGAGGCAAAAAAAGCGTGGGAAGCTATTGGCCACAAAAAGGTCATGGTGGAGTCCTTCGTTCAGTTTAAGCGGGAGCTCTCGATCATTGCTGTCCGTGCCCGAGATGGTCAGGTTGAGTATTATCCACTCACTGAAAATACACACCACGAAGGCATACTGCGTTACTCCATCGCCCCCGCGCCTGGTATCTCCATCGACGTTGAGCAGATGGCTCAGGCACACATAAAAAGCATCATGGAGGAGCTGGGACACGTTGGCGTGTTAACGCTGGAGCTGTTCGAAACCGATCAAGGCCTGGTCGCCAATGAAATGGCACCTCGTGTGCACAATTCAGGCCACTGGACGATGGACGGCGCGGTCTGCTGTCAGTTCGAAAACCACCTTCGTGCCGTCACTGGCCTGCCACTTGGCAGCACCGCAGCACGCTCTCCTTCCCTCATGATCAATCTCATCGGAAAGGTAGGCCCCATCGAAAATATCCTGAAATTGCCTTACGCGCACCTGCACCTGTATGGTAAGGAAGAACGCGCAGGACGCAAATTGGGACACATCAATGTGACCGCAGACTCGTATGATGAGCTGGTCTGGCGGGCAAAGAACCTGCAAGGCATTCTCCCGGAGTGTGCCCCATTTGTGAGCAGCCTGACCCCTTGATGTGACGCCTCGCACAATCACTTTTCATTTATCGGGCGAGGCACTGCTTTTAAAAGCATTTTGCAATTATTCCTTAGTCGATATCTGTCATTCCTCACACAATTCAACTAGACTTGAAAGATCATAATTAAAATAAACCATCGTCTTTCTTCTGCTGCACAGGAAAAGCGAACGAAGTGGAATCACAGCGAAAGTCATGACACTTGCGCTTCAACCAAAAGAAAAAATCTCCCTACGCTTGTTTCGATGGGTTATGCTCACGGCACTGGTTGCGGGCGGCTTTCTCAGCCTCACTCAAATTGCACTGGATGCCGATCGGGCACGTAAAGTGATTGATGATGACGCTGTACAACTTCTGGCGGTGGTCACGGAACCCGCTACTCAGGCGGTCTACAGTATTGATCCTGAACTGGCGGAACAGGTGATTGAAGGACTGTTCAAGAAACGCGCCGTGCGGTTTGCCTCCATCGGTCATCCGGATGAATCCTTACTGGCACAACGGAGCCGCCCACTGCTCGATTCGCCCACTCGGTGGCTCACCGATCCCATTTTCCGACAAGAACGCCAATACAGCATCCGCCTGATTAAAGATTTCCCGAGCCCCACATACTACGGCGACCTTACCATCACCATCGATACCGCCTATGAGGCGAACAGTTTCCTGGAGCGTTCCTGGGTGGTGTTTGTTTCCGGGCTGGTGCGCGCCGCAATACTCGGCGGCATACTCTTTTTAATCTGTCATGTCCTGCTGACGCGCCCACTCATGACCCTGATTCGGGAGCTCTCCAGTGTCAACCCGGCCGAGCCCGGCGAAACCAAGCTGAACCTGCCTTCACGTCACGTTAATGACGAGTTTGGCACCTGGATCGATTCGGCGAATACCCTCCTCGATGAGATTGCCCACAACCAGAAGAAGCGACGCGCGGCAGAAGCCCGAGTACTGAAGCTCTCTCAGTATGACCCACTCACCGGCCTGCCTAACCGCCTGATGCTTCACAATCATCTGAAAAATGCATTGAAGGATGCAGAGAAACTCAACCAGAAGGTCGCGGTACTCTGCTGTGGCATTGACGACTTTAAGTCCATTAATGACCAGTTCTCTTACGCCACCGGCGACATTCTTCTGCAAATGTACTGTGAACGACTCACCAAAGATGTCGGCACCCCGATCGTGGCTGCGCGTCTGGGAGGTGACCAGTTCGCTTTGATCGCCTACAACATCAATACCACATTTCGCACGATCCGCCTGGTCGAGGAGTTGCTCAAAGAGCTGAACAAACCCTTTGAAGTGGGCAACCACGTGATTCAGTTACGCACCACGATCGGCATAACGCTCTATCCAGACGACGGTGAAGATCCTGACAAGCTGTTACAAAAGTCAGAACAAACCATGACGCTGGCCAAGTCGCTCAAACGCAACCAATACCAATTTTATGTCGCAAGCGTCGACAGTGAAATGCGTGAAAGAAGACAACTGGCCAAGGAACTGCTCGGCGCGCTGGAAAACGGCGACCTGTTTCTGGTGTATCAGCCACAGATTGATTATACGATGAATCGCGTTATCGGTGCCGAAGCATTAATTCGCTGGGTGCACCCCGACAAAGGCTTTATACCGCCGGATGTATTTATTCCGATTGCCGAAAATGAAGGGTCCATTGTCCCGATTGGCCAATGGGTGATCGAGCAGGTATGCCAGCAGGTGAAAGCCTGGTTGCAAATCGGGCTGGATTTGAAAGTAGCCATCAATGTTTCCACGGTACAACTTCAGGAAAAGAACATTGAAAAAGCCATTCTCGATACCTTGAATCGATTTGGCATCCCTCCCCGTCACCTGGAAATTGAAGTCACGGAAACCAGCTTCATGCAGAACATCCGTGAGGCCACCACGCGCCTGGAAAACATCAAAAAGCTCGGAATCAGCACGGCGGTTGATGACTTCGGCACCGGCTATTCGTCACTCAGTTACCTGAAGCAGCTGCCCATCGATAAAATCAAAATCGACAAGCAATTCGTTCAGGATTTGCTTACCAATGAAGAAGACACCAGTATCGTTGACGCGATTATCCTGATGGGCAAAAGCCTGAAACTGAAGGTGGTGGCTGAAGGGGTAGAAACCAAGCAGCAACAGGATTATCTCATCGCTCGCCACTGCGAAATGGCGCAAGGCTACTACTACGCAAAACCCCTTCCCCCCGAGGAATTTGTTGATTTCGTGCAAGAATTCAACGGCACCGAATCCGTAAAGGATCACAATTCAGCTTAAAACACAGCACCCTTCAATTGTCACAACCCGGCGCATCCGGCTTAACATATGCCGATTTTCATCTACGCTGTAGTGTAAAGACACACATTGGAGATACTGAATGGATACGACCACTTTGATTGGACTGGCAGTTATCGGTGGCCTGCTCATCTTCCTCGTGAGTATATACAATCGCCTGGTGACGTTTAAAAACCGGTTTAAAAATGCCTTTGCTCAAATCGACGTGCAACTTCAGCGCCGCCACGACTTAATTCCCAACCTTGTCGAAACCGCTAAAGCTTTCATGAAGTTTGAACAGGAAACCCTGCAAAAAGTGATGGAGGCACGCGCCCAAGCCGTTAAGGCGACTTCCAAAGCGGCCCAGGCTCCCGAAAACGGCAGTCTTGTCAAAGAACTGGGCGCAGCAGAAACCTTGTTAAACGGTGCGCTGGCAAACTTCTACGCGGTTTCCGAGAACTATCCTGAATTGAAATCCAGCGACACCATCCGCCAGCTCATGGAGGAGTTGACGGCGACAGAAAACAAGGTCGCGTTCGCCCGGCAAGCATTCAATGACGCAGTGATGATCTACCATACCTACCGCGAACAGTTCCCTAACAACTTTGTTGCCGGATTTTTCTCTTTCAAGGAAACGGAACCCTTTGAGGTGGCATCCCCCGAAGTAAAAAAAGCAGTCAACGTCTCTTTCCAGTCCAGTTGAGGATGTGTCGCTTCAGTTCAACAGACGTTGGCTGAACACCACGCACTATGAACTTTTTCGAAAGACAGGATGCCGCCAGACAAAAAACAGCACTTCTCGTCGTGCTGTTCATCCTTGCCACCGCCGCGATCGTCCTGGCGGTGAACGCCGTGTTTTATGTTTTCTTCCTGACGCTGGACCTTTACCCTTATCTCACCCTGCCCGGATGGTGGGAGGGGAAACCCGCTCTCTACACAACCTTGATTACCGTCAGTATCATTATCGCGGGATCTCTGTATCGACTGAATCAGCTTAAATCCGGGGGTGCGGCGATCGCTCGCATGGCAAATGCCCTGCCCATTAACCATCTGGAGGACTCACCGGAAATCCGACGATACAGAAACATTGTGGAAGAAATGGCAATTGCCTCTGGAACCGCCGTTCCTCGAATGTACGTGATGCACCAGGAGTCCACGATTAATGCCTTTGTCGCTGGTTATGATCCGGGTGAAGCCGTCATCGTCGTCACGCAGGGCGCGTTGACCCACCTCACCCGGGAAGAGTTGCAAGGCGTTATCGGACACGAATTCAGCCACCTGTTGAACGGCGACATTCGAATCAATCTCCATTTAATGGCGATATTGGCAGGCCTGACATTGATTGGTCAAACCGGAGGACTTCTGCTGAGAAACGCCGGTATGGGGCGTCGACGATACCGGATGTTCGGGTCCGGCAAGGGGAGTGCAGGCTTTGCCCTTCTCGGCGGCCTGCTCTGGGTGATTGGCTACATCGGCGTGTGGTTTGGTCGACTCATTAAAGCCGCGATCTCTCGTCAACGGGAGTTTCTCGCCGACGCCAGTGCGATTCAATTTACACGTTCTCCCGATGGATTGGCAGGCGCACTGTATAAGATTCACCTTTTCCCGGAACAGGCTCAACTCCAGGCCACTGTCCATGCGGAAGAGTTGAATCACTTGTGCTTCGGCGAAACCATCCAAACCCTGCGGCACAACTGGCTCGCATCACACCCCCCGTTAGTCGCGCGCATTGAGGCCATCTCTAAGGATCTCCATCGGCGGCTAAAAGCCCGTCACAAAGCAGGAAAGCTTCAGCTCGCCAGTACACCGGTTCTTCCGGAAACCGTCAGTGCGTTACAGGCAGAGGTCACACCTCCTTTATCATCGACTCATCCAGACACTTCAGTACCGGATTCGAGCTATATCGGGACGCCTTCCCCCGTGCATATGGAGACAGCTCAGCACCTACTCACGTCCATACCGGATTATATTCAGGAAGCCCTGCACACCCCCGCACACGCCATGTTCATCGTGACACAACTGATACAACACCACCAACCAAACACCCATCCTGCTTTGCCTGACAAAGCATCGGAGCAGAAGCTTCATGCCTGGATTTCACACAGCCTCCCGGAGCAACGGTTTCCACTCGTTGAAATCGCCATCCCAACGCTAAAAACGCTGTCCGATGGTGAGAGGCGGGGTTTTCTGGAGAAGGTGCTCAGCACGGCGAAAGCCGATGGCAACGTTTCCCGCTTTGAATTTGCCCTGATCTGCTTTCTCGAAAGACACCTGCACCCGACCAGCGCACGGCGACAACCTTCCACCATCCACAGCCTGACCAAAATGAAAGGTGAGCTCAGTATCGTGCTGGAATTTGTCGTGGGTGCCTCTCACCATGAGCCGGCAAAACAACTCGAACTGTTGGAGTTTGCTCACAATCGCCTGTGGGGAACGCCACCGAGGACGGTAAAGCGGCTGACCTATTCCATTACGCAACTACACAAGGCGGTGCTCACATTGCGCAAACTCACCCCACTGCTCAAACAGCCGGTTGTTGATGTACTGGAAGAAATGGTGATCTTTGATGGTGTGGTGAATATTGAAGAACAGGAAACCCTGCGGGTGTTGTGTGATGTGATGGACTGCCCTATGCCCATTCAGGCACGCTCTGGCGGCTAGATACCCTCCGCCGCCAGAGCTTTGATCGCATTACTCTTCGATGCTCAACTCATTCTTTCTGAACATTTTCTCAAGCGCAGGTTTCTGAACTTTTTCAGGCACATTCTTATCCGCTACACGCTCCAGATTGAGCTCCCACAAGTCATTATACAGGCTTTCAGAAACAATCCGGCTCTGCTCTTTGTCACGCAATATCGTGGGACGCAGGAACACCATCAGGTTTCGCTTGGACTTTTTAATCTCGGAACTGCTGAATAAACTACCCAGGTAAGGAATGTCACCCAGCAAGGGCACCTTGCTTACCGAGTTACGAATATCATCTGCAATCAAACCACCCAGAACAATGATTTCCTGATCATCGGCTAGCACGGCCGTGCTGATTTCCCGGGTATTCGTAACGATATCGGAAGCCTCTTCGACGCTATCCGCGACACTGGAGATTTCCTGATTGATTTCCAGCCGGACCGTATCGCCCTCACTGATACTGGGCGTTACCGTCAATTTCACCCCGATATCTTCCCGGGAAATGGTGGTGAACGGATTTGATGTCCCTTCACCGGAACTGGTGGATTGCCCGGTTTTAAACGGAACATTCTGACCGACGACGATTTTTGATTCCTGGTTATCCATGGTAATCACAGACGGCGTAGACAGAAGATTGGTATCGGTGTTGGTCGACAGTGCCTGAATGAGCACTCCCCAGGAAATGCCACTGGAGGAGGTATCGCCAATCCCGATAGCGCCGCCCTGCGGTGCGGTAATGGTGGAAGGTATCCCGCTGTCTGACTCACGACCCTGCGCAATCAATGACAGCACACTGGAGGCACTGAGGCCGAAATTACTGAAATTGGTAAGCCCCACAGGAATCTGACCGCTCCCACTGGTATCCCCCACGGCCCACTGAACGCCCAGACCATCATTGGCCTCGTCACTGATTTCCACAATGGCCGCTTCGATCAACACCTGCGCACGACGCACATCCAATTGCTCAATCACCCGCTCCACCTCGCGCATGATGGACGGCTCCGCACGAATGACCAACGCATTCAGCCCTTCATCCGCATAGACGCTCGCTGGCAGATCACTGCTCTTACCTGCACCCTTTTCCTTGGTCTCTTTCTGAACATCGCCCATCAAGCCTTTCAGCAGGTCTGCCAGGTCTTTGGCGTCAGCATGCTGCAACTTCACCACTTTGGTGGTGCCCGTCGTCGCTGCCGGCTGATCCAGTTTCGCGATCAGCTGCTTGATCTTATCCCGAAAATTTTCGTCACCACGAATGATCAAACGATTGCTGCGCTCGTCCGCGACCACACTGTACTTTTGATTTCGCGTTTTTCCCCCTTGGCTGCCCAGCTCATTGGGCGCCAGCTCTTCGAGCAGCTTGACCAGGTCTCCCACCCAGGCTTCCGTGAGCTGCACCACTTCAAGCTCATATTTGGAGGGGCTGTCCAATTCCTCAACAATGCGGGTGATCCGTTCAATATTCGCAATATGATCACTGACGATCAGCGCATTCGCTGCAGATACGCCCGCCAAATGCCCGTATTTGGCCACCATGGGCCGCAGTATCGGGACCATTTCCAGTGCATTCGCGTTGTTGACCTGAATGACCCGGGTCACCACCTGTTCCTTGGGCACCTGATTCAACAAACGCAGATTGTCTGCCGTTTGCTTCGCCTCATTCTGGGGAACAATTTTAATGATGTCTTCCGCCGGGATGGCAGTAAAACCATGCACCTGAAGGACCGACAGGAACATTTCATACACTTCATTCTGTGACATCGGTGCGTTGGAAATCACAGTCACTTTGCCTTTGACCCGCGGATCAATGACAAAGGAGTACCCGGTAATGTCTGCGACCTGAGTGACAAATGCCCGAATATCCGCATCCTTTAAATTCACCTGCCACGTCTGAACCGGTTCTTCCGCGATGGCCACCGGGGCTACCAGAGGAGCGCCTGCCAGAGCCATGACCAGCCCCATCACGCACCAGAATCGCGCGCTGAAAATACCTGCCCCGGCAACCGTCAACGACTGCCACAAGGATAGGCTTTGCTTTGTTACACAGATACCACGATTCGCCTGATGCACGCCCACAATACTTCTCTTGTCCTGTTCTACTTGGCTCATCATCAACTGAGCCCCGATTGTTCTCAACTTACCAAATCTTTCACTAACTATAGCCTGCCGGGCCTAATTTCCCAGCAAAATCAACTATTTTCGTTCCATAAAATCTTGACGTAGTGCACTCAGCGCAGCGGATAGTTCACGCTGAAGAACGTCCCGTCCCGCTCGACTTCCACCATCACATTCCCTTGCTGATACAGCTCTTTTACCAGACGCCTGTCTTTGGACAGGTCACCGAGCGGATGACCATTCACGGAACGAATAATATCCCCTTTCCTCAGGTTTAACTTGCTGAGCATCGGATTATTGCCATTAAACACGTACCCTTCTGCCTTGCCGGGCGCAACGACGGATAATCCCACCGAACCCAGAGCGGCCTGAGGATTTTCGCCCAGTCGCCTTTCGGCCTCGGACATAAAATCCTCCGGCGTTCGAATTTGCGCGGCAGACCTCCTCGGTGAAGTTCGTTCGGCAGCCGCGATACTGACGCCACCGGTCTTATCGTTGGCTTCCGGGAATTTCAACGCTTCATCTCGACCATTTCTGCGCAGCATCACATGATCATCATACACCGCGATCAGCTCCGCATTTCCCGGTAACACTGCCCCCACTTTATAATAGGCCGACTGACGGGACGCATCCTCAATAATAGCGCCAGCCTGCTCAGGGTCCGCCGATGTTACCACACCCATCAGGCGTAATCTGAGACTGGTTTCCGGAGCTTGTGACGGCGTTGGCTTTTCCTCTACTTTTTGCGCTGCTCGTTGCGGCAAACCAAACAAATTGGTCAGTGCAGGCAGACGCGTACTCTCTGAAAGTGCTTCGCTCGCGCCGGATGTGCCTGCAAAAACCGAGGCGTCATAATGCACTTCTTTCGGGGAGTGCCCCAATACCATCCATACAAGCATTACACACTGCCACGCCAGGTAAACCAGCATTGCACCCCACAAGAGACCAGACAAACGGGAAGGCAATTTGCGCTTGTCTGTCGTAACGTCTGGCGCAGACAGCTGACCTGAATCATTCACCACTCGCACCGCTCCGCATCCTGTTTTTACACTCCTACCGTATTCCTGGCCCTAAAACAACTTTCGCTTAATACTGAATACGGTTTGCGTCTCAGGCACGCTTTCCCGCCACGGCTCGCCGGCCAGATCCACCAATCGTTTCTTCACCGCCGTCTGCATCCAGCCCTGTGCATTCACACTCACGCTAATTACGTCGAAAGCAGCCTGGTCATCCCGTATACCGACGGCCAAGTTGCCGTCCGCCGAAGTCAACTGACCCGCGAATGGTGGCAGTATGGGGGCATGCTGCTCACTGCCGACGGGATACGCGATCTCTCCCCCGGACCAGCGCAGGCGTCCCGATGCGCCAGCAATTTTCTGACTTTCTAACTGAATCCCCAGCGCTTCCACGGTTACTTCACCACTCAGCGTTACACGCTGGCGTTGGGCAATGTCGTTGAATTTCGCCAAGTCGATTGTTGCCGACTCGATTGTGACCTCAGAACCACTGATCCCTTGTGTGACAAAGGAAACCATCTCCACGCCCGCTGTTCTGGTGTGGACGAGTATGCTGACTTTCCCCAAAAACAATCGTCGCAACGATAAGCGCCAATCCAGCAATACCTTTCGACGAATCCCCATCTCAGGCACCACAACCTCACCCAGCACATTGCCATCCCACACCTTGCCGCTGACGGTATTGATCTGCAGGTTTTTGGGCAGCTGAATATGCTTTTCCACCAACTGCCAGGCCAAAGAGGCCGGAAAAGTGATCAGCGCAAATCCGACGCAAAGAAACAAAAAGAGAAAGAAAGAAAAAACCAGGGTTCGAGTGCGCACTCGGCTTCCTTAGATGCGGTTGGATTGAGGACCATGCTACCAATTCGGGGGTTGGATTATAAATTACCATCCATTAATTTGCGAACGACGTTAAGCAGGTCCCAAAAGAAAAGGGCCCCGAGTATCGGAGCCCTTTCTTAAACATCAGCGTTGGCTGACCGGGAAATTACATCATTCCCATGCCGCCCATGCCGCCCATACCGCCCATATCAGGCATTGCTGGCTTGGCATCTTCATCGACGTGATCGGTAACCATACATTCGGTGGTAATCATCAGACCTGCAATGGAGCCCGCAGACTGCAACGCAGTACGAGTCACTTTCGCTGGATCAAGAATACCCATTTCCAACATGTCGCCATACTCACCCGTTGCCGCATTGTAACCGTAGGAGCCTTCGCTCTGCTTCACCTTATCGATGACCACAGAACCTTCTCCGCCTGCGTTAGACACGATCTGACGCAAGGGCGCTTCCATCGCACGACGCAGCAAGTTGATGCCCACATTCTGATCTTCATTGTCACCTTGCAGGTCTGCAATGGCTTGCAAAGCGCGCACCAGCGCAACACCGCCGCCAGCAACCACACCTTCTTCTACCGCTGCACGGGTAGAGTGCAGCGCATCTTCAACGCGTGCTTTCTTCTCTTTCATTTCCACTTCAGAGCCGGCGCCGACCTTGATTACAGCAACCCCGCCTGCCAACTTGGCAACGCGCTCCTGCAGTTTTTCACGGTCGTAGTCTGACGTGCTTTCTTCAATCTGCTTGCGAATCTGGCTAACGCGACCTTCGATCTCAGCCACCGCGCCTGCACCATCAATGACTGTGGTGTTTTCTTTCGTGATATTCACACGCTTCGCTGTACCCAGATCGTCCAGCGTGGCGTTTTCCAGAGACAAGCCTACTTCTTCAGAAATTACGGTACCGCCAGTCAGGATAGCGATGTCTTGCAGCATCTCTTTACGACGATCACCAAATCCTGGTGCCTTCACAGCAGCAACTTTCACGATACCGCGCATGTTGTTCACAACCAGTGTTGCCAGCGCTTCGCCTTCAACATCCTCCGCGATGATCAACAGCGGCTTGCCTGCTTTCGCCACGTTCTCAAGCACAGGCAGCATTTCACGGATGTTTGAAATCTTCTTGTCAACCAGCAGAATGAACGGAGAGTCCAGCTCGGCGCTCATGTTGTCCTGGTTGTTGATGAAGTAGGGTGACAGATAGCCACGGTCGAACTGCATCCCTTCAACCACATCCAGCTCATCTTCCAAACCACTGCCTTCTTCCACAGTGATTACGCCTTCCTTACCGACTTTTTCCATGGCTTCTGCAATGATCTGACCAACGCGCTCGTCACTATTTGCAGAAATGGTGCCTACCTGAGCAATCGCTTTAGAATCTTCACAAGGACGCGCAAATCCTTTGATCTCTTCAACGGCAACCAGCACGCCTTTGTCGATCCCACGCTTCAGGTCCATCGGGTTCATGCCCGCAGCCACTGCCTTCAAACCTTCGTTAACGATCGCCTGAGCCAGAACGGTCGCCGTGGTAGTACCATCACCCGCCACATCGTTGGTTTGGGAAGCGAGTTCCTTCACCATTTGTGCGCCCATGTTTTCAAATTTGTCTTTCAGTTCGATTTCTTTTGCCACAGACACACCGTCTTTCGTGACCGTCGGTGCACCGAATGACTTATCCAGAACTACGTTGCGGCCTTTGGGGCCCAGGGTGACTTTTACTGCATCTGCAAGAATGTTCACGCCCTTCAGCATGCCTTTACGCGCTGAATCACCGAATTTTACGTCTTTTGCTGCCATTATCTTTTTCCTTTAAAACTGTTGATTAACCGTTGTTGACCGAATGGATTAGCCTTCCAGCACGCCGTAGATTTCAGATTCACCCATGATCAACAGCTCTTCGCCGTCAATCTTTACGGTGTTGCCTGCGTACTGACCAAATACCACGGTATCACCCACTTTTACACCAACAGGACGTACGTCGCCGTTATCTAGGATACGGCCTTCACCCACCGCTAGTACTTCGCCTTGAGAAGGTTTCTCTGCAGCTTTCCCCGGAAGCACAATACCGCCAGCTGACTTTGTTTCTTCTTCTTTGCGGCGCACGACAACGCGATCGTGTAACGGACGGATTTTCATCGTCTAGATTCTCCCAATTTGTTACTGGATAGTGATAAATCAAATTAACTGTTTGATTGGCTGATAAGAGCCATTTCCCAACTTCACCGGCCGCGCACTGCTTGATGCGCATGCTCACTGAAGTTGTGATGTGGGTCTATAAATGGGGCTGTAAAAATGCATTTCAACAGGCCGTAAGAATTTTTTTACGATTCAGGCAGATTTTTTTTGGTGCCCTCATCACCGGAAGCCCGGTCTGCCGGCGTAATGTCCTGATATTCTCCTTCGATGATCTCCTCCCCAGCCCCATGACGACCTCGCCCGGCAAACGGGTCCGCTGCGCCCTGTGAACCATACGTGAACGTGCGTGATTGCATTCCCGGTCCCTCACCGAACGAATGCACCACCATGCGTTTGGCCAGGTAGCTCACGAAAATTTGCCGGATGGGCGGGATCACCAGCATGAAACCAAAAACATCCGTGATGAATCCCGGGGTCAGCAAAAAAGCGCCGCCCAAGGCTAACAGAAAGCCTTCAAACAGTTCTTTGGCGGGAATTTCGCCCGAATTGAGTTTCTGGTGGGCCCGCATGAGCGTGGAAATCCCCTGCTTTCTCAGCAAAGTTGCCCCCACCAGCGCGGTAAAGAAAATAAGCAGTACCGTATAACCTGCACCGATGATACCCCCCACTTTTATCAGCAGAGCGATTTCGGAAACGGGGATAATAACAAAAAGAATAAAAAACAAAGGCATGGCAAAACCAATCGGGCTGAATTTCAGCAATTAATGGGTTAACTTTTTAGATTACATGGGTATGATACCCCTACTTTTCAAGAAATACTCGTGACATTCAGGCACAGCTGGCATGAACCAGTCGATTCAGGAAGAGAGGCAACAGCGCATTCTGCTGGCCATTGCGGATATACCACCCGGTCGCTTGAGCACCTATGGTGAAATAGCTCGCCGTGCCGGGCTCACCGGGTACGCAAGATACGTGGGATACCTGTTGCGATCCCTGCCCGAGGGCACCAGAATACCCTGGCATCGCGTGGTGAACAGCCAGGGCAGCCTTTCCTTTCCCGCAGGCTCACCCGGCTTCGAAGAACAGGCGAGACGGCTGAGAAATGAAGGTGTCACGATCTCATCCAGGGGAAAAGTGCAACAATTTAAAGCGCTCTGTCACCACTAATCCACCGACAAGGTTCCCTGTTATGCATCAGCAGCTGAGCTGGAAAGAATCGCTTTCTGCATTGCGTCACCCACGCGTGATTTCCATGCTTTTTTTTGGGTTCAGTGCGGGCATCCCTTTATTGCTGATCTTCTCTTCCCTTTCTCTCTGGCTCAGGGAGGCGGGTGTTGAGCGCGCGACCGTGACCTATTTCAGCTGGGCAGCATTGGCGTACTCGTTTAAATTCCTCTGGGCACCCCTGATTGATAAAATGCCGTTACCTCTGCTCACACGCACTCTGGGGCGCCGTCGTGCCTGGATGCTGGTGTCCCAGCTGGCCATTATGGGCTCTATTGCCACCATTGGCCTTATCAATCCGCAGGAGGCCGATGCACTCAATACGATGGCCCTCATCGTGGTTGCCCTTGGATTTTCCTCCGCCACACAGGACATCGTCATCGACGCCTATCGCATTGAATCCGTCGGGCAGGACTTACAGGCGTTGATGTCTTCGACGTATATCGCCGGTTACCGCATTGGCATGCTGACCTCCGGTGCCGGCGCACTGGTGCTGGCGAGTTATTTTGGCTCTACTTCAGAGGCTTACAGTTATGCCGCCTGGCGAGCCACCTATTTGGTGATGGCACTTACCATGCTGGTCGGCTTAATCACCACACTGTGCATTCGGGAGCCGGAAGTTCGACAAGCCACATCAACAGAATACAGTAGCCTGCAGTACATCAAATTCCTGTGTATTTTCTTCGCTGGCATTTTTGCGTTTGTGCTTGCCTATGTCCTGTCGTCAGCAGAAACAACCACGATGAAAGCCTGGGCAACCTCGTTAACCGGCAACTCAGTCCTGTCTAACTTCCTTGTGGAAACCGGGCGACTGGCTCTGGGTCTTTTATTGGTTGCAGCGGTCATTAAAGTCGCTTCGTTTACCCCGCTCTATGAGAAGCCACTCATCAATGAAACCTACATTGCCCCGATAAAGGATTTTTTCGATCGTTATGGCAAGCAATTCGCCATTCTACTGCTGGTGTTTATCGGCTTTTACCGGATTTCAGACATTGTTTTGGGGGTGATCTCAAACGTGTTTTTTCAGGATATGGGATTTTCCAAGTCGGAAATTGCGGCGGTAGTAAAAACCTTTGGCCTGTTTATGACCATTGCGGGGGGATTCCTGGGCGGATTTCTTGCCGTTCGCTATGGCGTGATACGCACACTGTATCTGGGGGCCATTCTTACCGTGGCGACCAATCTGCTGTTTATGCTGCTGGCTCAGGCCGGGCACAATCTGGGCCTGCTGTATTTAGTCATTTCCGCCGATAATCTGAGTGCCGGACTGGCCAGTGCCGCCTTCGTTGCGTTTTTGTCCAGCCTGACCAATGTCTCATTTACCGCAGTTCAATATGCGGTGTTCAGCTCACTGATGACCCTGCTGCCCAAGGTGATCGGTGGTTACTCCGGCAGCATGGTCGACAATCTCGGCTATTCCAGCTTTTTCCTGATTGCCAGTGCTATGGGCGTCCCCGTGATCGCACTGATTTACTGGATCCATCGACATGCCCAGTTTCGGGACAGCTGATTCAGGGGCAGTTAATCCCGAAAGTTGTTGAACTGTAGCGGGAGATTGAACTCGGTTTCGCGCAACAGCTTCATGGCGTCCTGAAGATCATCCCGTTTTTTCCCCGTGATGCGTACCTTATCCCCCTGAATGGAGGCCTGCACCTTCATCTTGGACTCTTTGATGGCTTTGACCATTTTTTTAGCGACATCCTGCTCGATGCCTTGTTGCACTGTGTATGCGAGTTTTACCAGCTTACCAGACTGGGTAGTGCTGTCTTTCACGAGGCTTCGAGCGTCCAGTTTTCGTTTGGCAAACGCCATCCGGAGAATATCGCCCATCTGCCCCAACTGAAACTCTTCCTGGGCAGACAGTACCACTCGCTTATCCACCAGCGCAAAGTCCGCTTCCACGTTTTTAAAATCCCAGCGCGTGTCTAACTCACGCTTTGCCTGGTCACACGCATTGGTAACTTCGTGCATATCTACTTCAGAAACTACATCAAAAGATGGCATATTCTCTCCTTATTCCAATTCATCACAGGAAACTCGATGGGTGCCTTTTATAACACAGAACACGGTGCAGCTGTGACGGCCTGCTCAAGAATGTTTTAAGTGTATTTATATTGGCAAGATCTCAAACCGATCTATATTATAATCAGGCGCTTAACATTTGTTGACGGGTTTCCGCCTTGAAGGAGTCGTCAGTATAGGCCTGAACGCCGGAAAAACTACTAGAAATTATTCATTCGAAGGACTAGAGACCCCCATGCCGAATCTAGATTTACCAATTATGGTCGTGGACGATGCCAAATTCAGCAGTATGGTAATTGGTAAAACCCTGAAGAAGGCCGGTTATCGTGATATTCGGTTTGCGAACAATGCGCCCTCCGCCATCGCCATGCTGGAAGAACGTGCGGCGAGCGTATTGGTCGCCGACTGGCTGATGCCGGAGATGGATGGCCTGGAAATGGCGGCACGTGTACGCCAGATTGATGAACAGACCAATCATTTCACGTATGTGATTCTGTTGACTGCCAAGGAGGGTGTGGAAGCACTGTCTGAAGCATTCGATCGTGGTGTGGATGATTTTATCTATAAATCTGACATGAACAAACAGCTGCTCCCCAGGATTTATGCCGCGGATCGCATCGCAGACATGCAGAACTCCATGCTCATTGCCAACCAGCTGCTTCTGGAGAACAACCAACTCCTGGAGCAGAACAGCGTGGTTGATCCGCTCACCGGCCTGGGCAACCAGCGCTATGCGGTGGACCGGCTGACGGCGGTGCTTCGGCACACAGATTCCCGAGCGGGTGCAACTGCGTATCTCCTGCTTGGAATCAAGAACTGGCAGGCACTGAAAACCCAGTACAGCCCCGCCATCATGGAAGAAATCAGCATCGGAATTGCCCGCCGTTTACGCCACCTGATACGGCCGATGGACTTCGCCTGCCGCATCAGCGAGCACCAATATGCGGTGATCACGCACTTTTCTTCACTGGAACATTGTACCGTGAGCTGCTTCCGGAGGATTCATGAGGGGATCAGCCTGAAGGCGTTTAAAACCACTGCCGGATTTGTGTCGGTGCAGGCAGGCACCAGTGTGTGTGCGACCGATAATCAGGATCCGATGCCTACCGCACATCAAATGGAAAAGGCTGTTTTCAAGAAGTTACATCTGGCCTACGAAACCAACAGCATTTTTGTCACGCGCTGGTTCGATGTTGCCGATGAAATCATGGGAGAAGGGCTGTAATCAGCCCGGATCGCCCCACCTCTTTACGCATCGTTACATTTCGCGCGCTGACGGTTACATTCCTTACACATCTTATCGATCCCTTACTCATTACTCATAGTAATAACGACGTGGACGACATATCCTTAGTATCGTGGATTTGAGTAGTATCCCCCTATAAGCGGAGGATTAAGTTGTACCTCCGCGTTTTTTTGGGGCAAATCCGACAAGTTTCGTTTTCAGACCTTTCAGATTTCAGGCGGCGTGAGATGTTTCAACGCCGCTTTTTGTTTTTCAGGGCGCTCCCTTTTCCATTTTGCTCGTTGCTTCCCCACTACAGCCCGTACAGCGTTTTAACTTCCTCAGCGATAATCTCCAACCCCCTGAGCACCTGTGCTTCGTCCTGAGAGTAAGTAATACGCAAACATTCATGCTGATGCACCCACGCGTCATCATCAATGCCAGGAAAAAAATAATCCCCTGCCACCACTAAAACGCCTTTTTGTTTCAGACGTTCATACAATTCCCGACTCTTGATCGGCAGCCCTTCCAGCCAGAGCCAGAGAAACATGGCACCTTCCGGTTTATGGATGCGGAACGGTACTCCTTTCAGCAACGCCGTCAAGCGTGCCACCGCCAACTGAGCTTTCTGCTCATAATACGGTCGCACATACTGGTGGCAAAGCGCATCAATCTCACCGGTCGCCACCAGCTCGTTTGCCAGAATCGCGCCGAAGCTGCCCGTCGCCAGATTAATGATGGCGTTCACAGAGGACACGGCCTGTATCATTTCCGAATTGGCAATAATGATGCCGGTTCGGGCCGCCGGCATACCCAGCTTAGACAAACTTAGACACAAAATGATGTTGTCGTTCCACTTAGGCTCGGCGGCAGTAAATATCAACTGCGGGAACGGTGTACCGTAAGCACCATCAATGATGAGCGGAATCTGATGCTTTCTGGCAAGTGCGTCCAGTCGATTCACCTCATCGTCTGTGAGTACATTGCCAGTCGGATTGGTGGGCCGCGACACACACATGGCCGCCACATCGTCGGTGATCGTCAATGCATCGAAATCGACATGATACTTGAACAGGTTTTCTCCAATCAGCTCAATGCTCGGTTTCTCTGACACAAAAAAGCCCGGTTCAAGGCCTGAATCCACGTAACCAATGTACTCCGGGGCGAGAGGAAACAGCACTTTTTTAAAGGAGCCATCGTCCTGCTCCCCCGCGAGCAGGTTAAACAACATAAAAAAGGCCGATTGACTCCCATTGGTGAGTGCCACATTCGCTTCAGTCAAGCCCCACCCATAGCGATCATTCAAATACCGCACGAGGCTACGAATAAATTCCAACTCTCCCTGGGGCGGATCATAAATGCCCGTGGATCGACGCATCAGCACCTGATCCTCCGCCATCGTTTTCAGCCGGGCCTGGAACGCGGCTTCGACTTCCGGAATAAAGCCGGGATTGCCGCCCCCCATCATGATCATGTCACTGCCACTGGCCAAGGCATTTCCCAGATCATCCATCAGCGAAATGATGCCCGCACCGGACGTAAACTTGTTCCCGAATTTGGAGAGCTTCATACGTAATTCACCTACTCCAGACAAATACCAATATTGCTCACGCCTTCATTTTTGCCCAACGCCGTTAACGCATTGAGCAGCGTTTGATCCGGGTACCGGGCCGCCTGAATCAGTTCGTAAGCCTCTAACTGAAATGCCTGTTCCTGTTTTACCAAAGGATGCTGATTAAACAGCGACACCATTTCATCCTCCGAAAGCGGTCCATCAGTGGAGTATTCGATAAACTCCGTGACCACCGCCAGACTGGTCTGGGCACAGCCTAAAGCGCGCCGGTTTTCCGGATTCACCCAGGAATACAGCACGTTGCTAGCCATGTTCAGTGCTTTTACTGCCGGATAAACCCCATACATATCAAAGTCTTCCTCCTCAATACTCAGCAACTCCAGCTGGCTGATCAAGTTTCCGACGTGATTTGCCGTGTGCTCGTTCGCTTCGAGCATGACCCAGCATTCATCGACAATCTCCCGAAGCATATGGCCATTGCCCTGCCCGGCCACCTCGGCAAAAAGTTCAAAATTCGGGGCATTCCGTTCAACCAGCGTCAGTACAAATGCGGTTTCACGCCACCCCTTTAGTCGCGGCAACGCCGCCTGCAACTGCTTATAGTTCACACTGTTCTCCGTTTGAGCTTATCGCGCGTGCTGCGCTGCGCGGTTCCGGTTATCCTGCAGCGCGGCCAGGGCGAGCGCTAATGTAGGGCCAAAGGCGATGATACCATCTTTGTGTCCAAGCATGGCAAACACGCCGGTATCGGCTTTTTGAAAGGTCGTTTGTAATAATCGCTGTATCGCCCATGCCATTTCCGGGGTTCCGTAGGGAATATCCATCGGAATGCAGGGCAACGACCAATTTTCGGACTGCTGCCAGAGAAGGGGGTCATGCACATGAATGACACCACCGATTTCGCGGCGGGTTTGGTAGATCACGGCATGCGACAGGCTCTCAGAGGAAGGCCGGGTTTGGCCCGTCGCCCACAGCGCATTGTGTGCCGGGTCACTGCGTGTCACCCACGCGTAATGCGCGTCGTTCAGCGCGGGAATATGCCCGGTCTGGCTGCCTGTGACAATAAAAGCGTCCCCGGCAGTGCGGCATGAAATGTTGCCAAAGCCCAGTCCCTCATAGCGGACCGGGTCCTGTCCCAGAATATTCAGCGCGATCAGTTGTTGGCGCACCGCATTCAGCGCCGGCAGCGCTTCCCCGGAAGGCAGTTCGCCCGGCGAATACTCCAGACGAAACTTAATTACCCCTTCGCGATCTGAATCGGTCATCAGGCTCTGGGCAGGGTTACCCCGGTTTGGCCCTGATACTTACCGCCGCGATCACGATAGCTGACCGCACAGGCTTCATCGGATTCGAAAAAGAGCATCTGCGCAACGCCTTCGTTGGCGTAGATTTTGGCAGGCAACGTCGTTGTGTTGGAAAACTCCAGGGTCACATGTCCCTCCCACTCTGGCTCCAGCGGGGTCACATTCACAATGATGCCACAACGGGCATAGGTCGATTTGCCTAAACAAATGGTCAATACATTGCGGGGAATGCGGAAGTACTCCACCGTACGTGCCAACGCAAACGAGTTCGGGGGAATGATGCACACATCGCTCGATATATCGACAAAACTACTCTCATCAAAGTGTTTCGGATCCACCGTTGCTGAATGTACGTTGGTGAAAATCTTAAACTCGCTGCTGCATCGCACATCGTAGCCGTAGCTGGATGTGCCATAAGAAATGATTTTTTCCCCATTGGATTGGCGCACCTGGCCAGGCTCAAACGGCTCAATCATGCCGTGATCCCGTGCCATCCGCTGAATCCAGTTATCTGACTTTATAGACATACCTGATTACTCTGTTTATTGCTCAATGCAGTTTTACCGCTTTCCGGCTTATCTTTCTTTCCGGACATAATGACTCAATCTGGGCGCGCATCATACCTGATTGCGGGCACGCAGGATATCTAACTGCGGATGATGATCTCCGGCGCGGCCAGCACGTCTTCTTCTGCCTGGGCAGCCAGCTCTGCCGTGACCTTTCTCGCCATATCCCGATAGATCAATGCGATTTCCGAGTCGGGTGCCGCGGCCACCGTCGGCGTCCCCATGTCCATTTGTTCACGAATGGTGCGACTCAAGGGCAACTGGCCCACCAGCGACGTCCCATAATTCTGAGCAATCTCTTCGCCACCGCCCTGCCCGAAGATCGGTTCCTGATGCCCGCAGTTCGGACAACAGAACACGCTCATATTTTCGACGACACCCAACACCGGGATATTCACCTTACGAAACATTTCGATGCCTTTCTTGCAATCCAGCAAGGCAATATCCTGCGGGGTTGTTACGATCACCGCCCCGGTCACGGGTACTTTTTGCGCGAGGGTCAACTGTATATCGCCAGTACCCGGCGGCATGTCTACAATCAGGTAATCAAGCCCCTCCCAGCGTGTTTGGGTCAATAGCTGCTGTAACGCACCGCTCACCATCGGCCCACGCCACACCATGGGCGTACTCTCGGTGACCAGGTAAGCCATACTCATGGTTTGCACGCCATGGGCCTCAACCGGCTTGAAGAACTTATCATCATGGGTGCCGGGACGTGTCCCATCAGGCAACCCCAGCATCATTCCCACACTCGGACCGTAAATATCCGCATCAAGAATGCCGACGCGCGCTCCCTCCGCTGCCAGCGCCAGCGCAAAGTTTACGGACACCGTGGACTTACCCACTCCCCCTTTGCCCGACGCCACCGCAATAATGTTTTTGACTTCGTTCATTGCGGCAAGCCGGTTGGCATTTTTATGCGCGACCACATTCGTGATAATGTCAATCTCGACCGATTCCACACCATCGACATCTTCAATGGCCATCTGCAGCATTTGACGCACGGCACCCTGCAGCCCCAGATTCGGGTAAGGGTATTCCAGTGCGACGCTCACCTGCGGCCCGTCCACCGATACCGACGACACCCAACCCAGCTCATCGAGATTTTTCTGCAGGTAGGGGTCAAGGTACCCCTGAATCGCGTTCAGTACAGATTCTTTGGTTACTTCACTCATACACTCGATCTCATCCCGACCACTTGCACGCCCTCCGGCCCCGGGTGACCCGTGTCACTCATGGAAAACTTTCCGGACAGGACAGTGGAAATTTTGGCCACCAACGGTATCATATGCCCATTTTCATGCAACCCATATTTGGCCGATTTTCTCTCTCACCGAACAAGTTGGAAGCTCCATGGCAGGCAAGACACGTAAAATTCTGGTAACCAGCGCGCTACCCTATGCAAATGGGCCCATACACCTGGGCCACTTACTTGAGTACATTCAGACCGACATTTGGGTCCGGTTTCAGAAACTCCGGGATCACACCTGTACGTATGTCTGCGCAGATGACGCACATGGCACGGCTATTATGCTGCGCGCTGAGGGAGAAGGCATCACGCCGGAGCAGCTGATTGATCGTATCAACGCGGAACATCGTCAGGATTTCTCGGACTTTCTCATTGAATTTGACAACTACCACTCCACGCATTCCGAAGAGAACCGGGCGCTCTCTGCACTGATTTATCAGCGCTGCCTGGAAGATGACAAGATCGCACGTCGCGCCATTAAACAAGCCTATGATCCGGAAAAAAATCTTTTCCTCGCAGACCGCTTTATCAAAGGCACCTGCCCCAAGTGCAAGACGGAAGATCAATACGGTGACAACTGCGAAGCCTGTGGTGCTACCTACTCTCCCGCAGAATTGATCAATCCCAAATCGGCGATTTCCGGTGCCACCCCCATTGAGAAAGAGTCAGAGCACTTCTTTTTCCGACTGCCGGAATTCAGTGACTTTCTGAAAGAGTGGACACGCAGTGGCACACTGCAACCCCAGATCGCCAACAAGCTGGCCGAGTGGCTGGACAGTGGCCTGCAGGAGTGGGACATCAGCCGGGATGCACCCTACTTCGGTTTTGAGATTCCCGGCGAGCCGAATAAGTTTTTCTATGTATGGCTGGACGCGCCCATTGGGTACATGGCCAGCTTCAAAAACCTGTGCAGCAAAGACACCTCATTGAACTTTGATGACTACTGGTTGCCTGGCAATGACACCGAGCTTTACCACTTCATTGGCAAAGACATCATCAATTTCCACGCATTGTTTTGGCCAAGCATGCTTTCCTGCGCGGGTTTCCGCACCCCGTCTGCGGTCTGGGCACACGGCTTCGTCACCGTCGATGGGCGCAAGATGTCGAAATCCCGTGGCACATTCATCATGGCGCGCACGTACCTGAACCATTTGAATCCGGAATACCTGCGCTACTACTTTGCCGCAAAATTGACCAGTCACGTCGAAGATCTTGATCTGAACCTGGAGGATTTTGCTGCACGCGTGAACTCGGATCTGGTCGGCAAGGTGGTCAACATTGCCAGCCGCACTGCAAACTTCATCGCCAAGCGATTTGATGGCAAGCTGGCGGCCGTAAACAATGCCACCAGCGAACTGTTGGCCGATTACATCAACGCGGGTGAAGAAATCGCCGACCACTATGAGCAACGGGAGTTCGGCAAGGCCATCCGGAAAATCATGGAGCTTGCAGATCACGCCAATCAATACATCAACGACAAAGAACCCTGGGTGGTGGCCAAGCAGGAAGGTCGGGAAGAAGAGCTGCACGAAATTTGCTCAAACGCCGTGAATATTTTCCGTCAATTGATGGCCTACCTGGCCCCGGTGATTCCTGCGACTGCAGAGAAAACCGAAGCATTCCTGAATGTTCGATTGAACTGGGCCGACCGGGTTAACCTCTTGAGCGAACACACCATCAACAAGTTCAGCCCCATGATTACCCGGGTGGATGCCAAACAGATTGAAGCCATGGTCAGCGACTCTGTGCAGCCGGAGGCCGTCACCCAAAAAGCGCCTGAAGCACAAGCCAAAGTCGCAGCTAAACCGGCGGCCGACGCGATTGCACCACAAATCGAGTTCGATGACTTTGCCAAGGTCGATCTGCGTGTGGCAAGAATCGTCAAAGCCGAGCACGTGGAAGGTGCAGACAAGCTGCTTCAACTGACGCTGGACATCGGCCACGAACAGCGCAACGTGTTTGCAGGTATCAAGAGCGCTTATCAACCCGAAGATCTGGAAGGCAAACTGACGGTAATGGTGGCAAACCTGAAGCCGCGCAAGATGAAGTTCGGCCTGTCTGAGGGCATGGTTCTGGCGGCCGGGCCAGGAGGTAAAGAGATCTGGATTCTTCACCCGGATGATGGGGCCCAGCCGGGCATGCGAATTTTCTGATCGCGTCCTTTACCCCGCGAATTTCATGCCAGATAAAGCGCTGATTGATTAAAATCAGCGCTTTTTACTTGAATGCGTCACCAAGGTTCTGGATAATATGCCGCCGGTTTTTGGCGCATTTCAATACATCAACACACGTACACGCCGTAACAGGGAAACAGAGAAACAGGGAAACGCTTGCCTCCCTGACCTGAATCGCCCCAACCGTGCTTGACGCACACGAGATAAAATTGCAAGCGACGCTTCAGGTGGCCTGACATGACCGAATACATTCTGATTCTGGTTAGCACCATACTGGTCAACAACTTCGTACTGGTCCAGTTTTTGGGTTTGTGTCCCTTTATGGGCGTTTCCGGCAAACTGGAAACGGCGATGGGGATGTCATTGGCCACGACGTTTGTTCTCACGCTTTCCTCGGTCTGTAGCTATCTCTCTTTCGAATATCTGCTCAAGCCACTTGGCCTGGAGTACCTGAAAACCATCACGTTCATCTTGATGATCGCGGTGGTCGTGCAGTTCACCGAAATGGTGGTCAAAAAAACCAGTCCGATGCTCTATCGCGTGCTGGGTATTTTCCTGCCACTCATCACCACTAACTGCGCCGTGCTGGGCGTTGCTTTGCTCAACATCAAAAAACAGAACGGCTTTGTGGAGTCGATCATGTATGGCTTTGGTGCCGCCGTCGGCTTCTCGCTGGTACTCGTCTTGTTCTCCGCCATGCGCGAACGGCTGGCTTACGCGGATGTACCCACGCCCTTTAAGGGTTCCGCTGTGGCCATGATCACGGCTGGACTCATGTCCCTGGCTTTTCTCGGCTTCGCCGGGCTCGTGGACATTTAGGAGGCAGCATGGAAATTATTTTATCCATCGGTGCATTGCTCGCTCTGGCCATTTGTTTCGGTGGATTGCTGGGCTTTGCCTCTGTCCGCTTTCGCGTCGAAGGCAACCCTATTGTCGACCAGATTGATTCGCTGTTGCCGCAAACCCAGTGTGGGCAGTGTGGGCACCCAGGTTGCCGACCTTATGCAGAAGCGATTGCCGGGGGCGAGGCCATCAATCGTTGCCCGCCGGGTGGCCAGGCCACTATTGATGCGCTTGCCGACCTGCTGGATGTGGATGCGATCCCGCTCGATGATGAACACGGTGAGGAGAAAGGAAAACAAGTGGCCGTCATTCGGGAAGACGAGTGCATCGGATGCACCAAGTGCATTCAGGCCTGCCCGGTGGACGCCATCCTGGGCGCAGCCAAACAGATGCACACCGTCATTGCCGACGAATGCACGGGCTGTGACCTCTGTGTTGAGCCTTGCCCGGTCGATTGCATTGATATTGTTCCGGTTGAAAAAACACTTCGAACGTGGAGCTGGAATTTACCCGGAAGCCCGGTAAACAAGGCCTCCGCAGCGATCATCGCCACTGACCGCAACCCACCCGACAACGACACTGGAGTGGCTGCCTGATGAGACAAATCTGGGATTTTCCCGGGGGAATCCACCCGGTAGAGAACAAAACCCAATCCACCCGGCAACCCATTCAGGAAGCGGGAATTCCGCCTGTGTTGGTGATTCCACTCGCACAACACATTGGTGCGCAGGCAAAATGCATTGTGGAAGTGGGCCAACACGTACTCAAAGGCCAACTGCTGGCGGAGGCCACAGGAAAAATCAGCGTGCCAGTGCATGCACCGACCTCCGGCCATATTGAAGCGATTCAGGACCATGCCATCGCACATCCGTCTGGCATGTCGGATCAATGCGTGATACTGAAGCCGGACGGCAAAGACACCTGGATCGAGCGACAGGTCGACCGGGATTACACACTCATGAGCAAAGAGCAGATTCTTGCCATGATTCGTGATCGTGGCCTTGCTGGCATGGGCGGCGCCGGCTTCCCAACAGAAGTCAAACTCCACCCACCGAAAGAAGACAAAGTTCAAATCCTCATTATCAATGCCGCGGAGTGTGAGCCATACATCACCGCAGACGACATGTTAATGCGCGAACAGGCGCGTCGTATTGTTGCGGGCATTGAAATCATGGCAAGTGTGCTGGAACCGGAAGAGTGTGTCATCGGCATCGAGGACAACAAGCCTGAGGCCATTGCTGAATTGCAAAAGGCGGTTGCCGGTACCCGCATTGAGGTGGTGGTCATTCCCACCAAATATCCGTCAGGCGGAGAAAAGCAACTGGTGAAAATTCTCACCGATCTGGAGATTCCCAAGGGTAAGATTCCTGCTGATATTGGCGTGATGTGCCAGAATGTCGGTACAGCGGCCGCAGTGTATGACGCAATTGCTCAAGACATCCCGTTGATTTCCCGCGTCGTGACCATCACCGGACACGGTGTGCAGGCACCGCGAAACTATTTAGCGTTGATTGGCACTCCCGTTGCCCACCTGCTTGAATTGGCAGGATATGACCCAGGCAACACAGATCGCCTGATCATCGGCGGCCCCATGATGGGCTTTATGATTGAACACGCTCAGGTGCCTGTCGTTAAGACGACCAACTGCGTGATTGCTGCGGGTGCCAACGAAGTACCCGCGCCCCACCAGGAGCAGGCCTGTATTCGCTGCGGCTACTGTGTGGAAGCCTGCCCAATGGGGCTTCTGCCTCAACAGTTGTTCTGGTTTTCCAAGAACAAGGAATTTGATAAAGCAGCGCTATTCAATTTGCCGGATTGCATTGAGTGTGGCGCTTGCTCTTACGTCTGCCCAAGCAGCATTCCTCTCGTCCAATATTATCGCTTTGCCAAGGGTGAGATTAGGCAGCAAGCGATGGATAAGGAAAAAGCCGACAAGGCGCGCTTGCGCTTTGAGTTTCGGCAGGAGCGTCTGGACAGGGAAGCCGCAGAAAAAGAGGCCAAACGTAAAGAGCGCGCAGCAGCAGCGGCCAAAGCACAGGCCGAAAAGCTTAAGGCAGCAAAAGAGGAATCCATCGCCGCGCCCGATGCGCAGGCGGATCAAGCGCCTAAAGACAAAAAAGCCGCCATTGCGGAAGCCGTCGCCCGAGCCCAACAGAAAAAAGTCACCGCCACCGTCGAAGCTGCTGAACCAGAACCACTGCCGGATTTAGCAAAACTAAAAGACGACGTTGCGAAAGCGGAAGCCAAGCTTGAAAAAATGAAAGACGCCGCACTGGGCATTGACCCGTCAGACACGGCAGCTCAAGAGAAAATGGCTCGTGCCGTCAGCAAGAACGAGGCCCGCGTCACTGCAGCGCAAAAAGCGCTGGCTGAAGCCGAGAAGCAAGCGGCCGCCGACACGGCAACACCACCCGCCACCACCCACGACTAAGGGCCGATCACACACTATGACGATGATTGCTACGTCCTCACCACATGCACGTGGACCGAACCGAACCCAACGGGTGATGCTTCAGGTGATTTTGGCCACCCTGCCCGGCTTGATTGCGCTCACCGCGTTCTTTGGCTGGGGCACACTGATCAACGTTCTCTGGTGTGTTACGGTGGCACTTGGGACCGAAGCGTTCGTGCTGAAACTCCGGAACCGATCTATTTCCTTTGCGCTCAGCGATTTGAGTGCGGTGTTAACTGCGGTCCTCCTTGGGCTAGCCCTGCCCCCATTCGCGCCCTGGTGGGTATCGCTGGTAGCGACCGTGTTCGCCATTGCCGTGGCCAAGCAATTGTACGGTGGTCTGGGAAACAACCCTTTCAACCCGGCGATGGTGGGTTATGCGCTCGTACTGGTCTCCTTCCCGGTCGCCATGACCACGACGTGGGCGACGGCTGGGGGGCTGCAATCAGCACCGGATTTCCTCTCAACACTTGGCCTGATATTCAGTGCATTTTCCGTAGAGCAGATTGATGCCTTCACGATGGCCACGCCGCTGGACACCTACAAACATGAAATTCTGAATAAGACCACCGAAGAAGTCCGGCAATTGGCCACCTTCGGCGATTTCATTGCTGCTGGCTGGCAGTGGGTCAATCTCGCTTTCCTGTTGGGAGGCCTCTACCTGATCGGACGGAAAGTCATCACCTGGCATGCGCCGGTAGGCATGCTGGCGGGCATCGCGTTACTCTCGCTTGTCTTCGGCTGGGATCGCGACTCCTATGCCCCCATTGAAATGCACCTGCTCGCGGGCGCTACCATGTTTGGCGCTTTCTTTATTATCACCGACCCCGTGACCGGCCCCGCCAGTCGACTCGGAAAATTGATCTATGGCTTTTGTGCCGGATTACTTGTGTACATTATTCGCAGCTGGGGCAGCTACCCGGACGCCGTCGCCTTTGCGGTATTGCTCATGAACTTTGCGGCACCGTTCATCGACTACTATACGCAACCCCGTACATACGGACACGCTGGCGCAAAAAGTGGCATCAAGGAGGCCTCACATGAATGAAGTCACCAAAGCCATCTTAAACAGCAGCATCGGACTGGCGGTGTTCGCGGCCGTGACAGCAGGCCTGATTGCCGTGACTCAGGTCGCCACAGCAGACAAAATTCAGCTGGAACGGAAAAAAGCCCAAACACGAGCCTTGCGAGAAATTGTTCCGGATACCTATCATGACAACGATTTTCTCGCCGACGCAATCACATTACCCAGCGACACTTTGCTGGGACCAACGAATGAAACTCAGGGCTACCCTTCAAGACTCAAAGGACAGACTAACGGCATACTACTTCCATTCACTGCCCCGGATGGTTACAGTGGTGAAATCCGTCTGATCGCCGGGATCAACCTGAACGGAGAAATTATCGGCGTGCGAGTGCTCGGCCACCAGGAAACGCCAGGGCTGGGAGACAAAATCGAAGTCAAAAAATCTGACTGGATTCATCAGTTTAACGGCAAATCTCTGACGAATCCTGTGCCCGACGGCTGGAAAGTGCTGAAAGACGGGGGGCAATTTGATCAGATGACGGGCGCGACCATCACGCCTCGGGCCGTCGTCAAATCGATTGAGCGCACCTTACGCTACTTTGAAAAACACAAGGCAACCCTGGTTGCCACACCCAAGGGCGGAACGACGCATGAGCAGTGACACCATCGCAGAAGTTGAATCCGGCAACGCTCCTGAAGAGGTCAATCCGCCTTCACGCAGTGGCCCTGATTATGGCGAGATCGTGAAAAATGGCCTTTGGGCGAACAATCCCGCATTGGTTCAGCTCCTGGGATTGTGTCCACTGCTTGCGGTGACCGGCACCGTCGTGAATGCCATTGGCCTGGGATTGGCAACCACACTCGTCCTGGCGGGGTCCAATCTCATCGTATCCAGCATTCGGAACCAGGTGGGCGCTGCCGTCCGACTGCCCGCTTTCGTGATGATCATCGCGTCATTGGTCACCTGCGCAGAACTGCTGATGCAAGCGTTTACCTATGAGCTTTATGAAATCCTTGGCATTTTCATTCCTTTAATCGTAACCAACTGCGCCATCCTCGGTCGCGCAGACGCTTTCGCAGCGAAAAACCCTGTTGTACCCTCGCTGGTCGATGGCCTCATGATGGGGGTTGGTTTTTCAGCGGTACTTATCCTCCTTGGCGCGATACGCGAACTTTTTGGTCAGGGTACGCTGTTTTCCGGAATGGAGTTGTTGTTTGGGCCGGCCGCTGCATCGTGGAAACTCATTGTTTTTGAAGATTACATCTCTTTCCTGTTTTTGATTCTGCCACCGGGTGCGTTTTTCGGCATGGGTATTATCATCGCAATTAAAAACATCATTGATCAACGGATCAAAAACGCCAGGAAAAAAGCACCGGAATCCCCCAAAGTTGCCGGTAGCAAGCGTGTACGGGTGACAGGTAAAATTGCCTGAGTTGGTGAGTGCGCGCAGATGAATAAAGAAAAGCGTACAGCGATTTTCGAGCGGCTTCAGGCGGCCAACCCCACCCCCACCACGGAACTGAATTACAGTACGCCATTTGAGTTGCTGATCGCGGTGATCTTAAGCGCCCAGGCGACGGACAAAGGGGTGAACAAAGCCACCGACCGGCTGTTTCCCGTGGCAAACACACCACAGGCCATTCTTGATCTCGGGCTCGACGGCCTCAAGAACTATGTGAAAACCATCGGGCTCTACAACAGTAAAGCCGAGAACATCATTAAAACCTGCCAGTTGCTCATCACCCAGCACAACAGCCAGGTGCCGGAGAACAGTGCGGCTCTGGAGGCACTGCCGGGCGTGGGGAGAAAAACCGCGAATGTTGTATTGAATACTGCGTTCGGCCACTTAACCATGGCCGTCGATACCCATATCTTCCGCGTTTCCAATCGAACCAAAATTGCCCCCGGCAAAAATGTGCTTGAGGTTGAGCAAAAACTTTTACGCTTCATCCCCAAGCCCTTTCTGAAAGATGCGCACCATTGGCTGATTCTTCATGGGCGCTACACCTGCGTGGCACGGAACCCCAAGTGTGGCGCCTGTCTGATTGAAGACCTGTGCGAAGCCAAAGACAAAAACCTGCCCGAATGACCCCAACCGTCCGCTCAGAAATCAAAATCTGATCACATCGATATTGTATTTCCTGCGTTAGCAGATAAAATGGCACGTCCCTTGGATAAGGGTGTTGTAAAATTCAAATCAAAAGGATGTAAATGATGTTAAAGAGACTAGGATTGATCTCAGTTGCTACCGCTATGTTTGGTCTGGGCGGTTGTGCCACCTCCTTCCCCGTCGGCAGCTTGATGACCGATGTAACCTACCCTGTCAATGCGACCGGAAATTCCGGCAAAGCCTCCAAAAAGGGTGAAGCCGAATGCCAGAGCATTTTGACCCTGGTTGCTCAAGGTGACTGCTCCATTGAAGCTGCAGCAAAAGATGGCGGAATCACCAAGATTCACCACGTTGACTGGCACGCAAATAACATCTTGGGAATTATCGGTAAGTACAAAGTGACTGTTTACGGTGACTAATTTTTCCCGCTGAGCATGATTGCTCATACTCGCTGCAAGGGATTATCCCTTGCGGCTCCCAGAGTCGCTGACGGCGGCAGCCCCTCCCGAACGCCACAACAAGCGCTTATTCTTTGTGCTACCCACGCATAGAGCGCTCGCCCCCAACATATACCTACTGCTCAAACATCTCGATTCCCCTTACTTGACTTGTGTCCTGCGCATGGCTTTAGGCTTGAAAAAAAGGAGATCGAGTATGCAACCCAATCATCCGTTTTTTTCTCTCACTCTTCTGTCGCTCGTAATTGCCGCGTCCAACATTCAAGCTAAAGAGCCGACAGCTGAGGCACTGATCACCGGCATGGAGAACCTGCTATGGAGCAAAACGTCTCACGGACAGTTCACGATGACCATCAAAACACCTTGGTGGGAGCGAGCACTGACACTGGAAGCCTGGATGGACCGCCCCAAACAATCCTTTATTCGAATCCATGCGCCCAAAAAAGAAAAGGGCATCGGCTCTCTGCGAATTGGTTCAGAGATGTGGAATTACCTCCCCAAAATTGATCGCACCGTCAAAGTGCCGCCTTCCATGATGTTACAGCCTTGGATGGGATCGGACTTCAGTAATGATGATTTAGTCAAAGAAAGCAGTCTGGCAACGGACTATACCCACGAAATCACCGACAGGGAAATTACTGAGGGTCATACCCTGTATCACATCACCGCAACCCCCAACCCGGATGCGAGCGTCGTGTGGGGCAAACTTGAATTGCGTATCCGCGAGGACTTTATCCCGTTAGAACAGGATTTTTTTGACAGTCGAGGTAACCTCGTTAAAAAAATGACTTACTCGGACATCAAAATGCTCTCTGGCCGCAACCTCCCTACGCTGTGGAAAATGACGCCGATAGACAAGCCTGATCAATTTACGGAAATCCGTATCAACGACATCCTTTTTGATGCGCCGATCAATCCGGCGCAATTTACGTTGCAACAACTCCGAAAACCCTGAAGCGCCTTAAGCTCCGAAGGCCTGAACAGAGAAAGGTTCTCAACTTTGTTACACCCAGAAAAAAACCGGATGCGACAACAACGCTGACGAAATATAAACAAATAAACGGAGCTTCCGTGATGGACACACCCACCGAAACAGATCCCAGGCACGTTCAGAAGACAGCGAACCCGGTAAGCGCTCGCGCCATCGTCGAAACCCGCCATTTGATCAAAACCTACCGGCGAAACACCATTGAGGTGCATGCACTGAACGACGTTTCTCTCCAAATTGAGCGGGGTGAGTTCGTGGTCATGGTGGGGCCCTCCGGTTCTGGGAAAACCACGTTGTTAAATCATATTGGCGCGCTGGACACCCCCAGTTCCGGCTCTATACAGGTGGACGGCGAAGAGTTGAGCCACCTGAGTAATGCTGCGCGCACCCGGCTGCGCCTATGGAAAATAGGTTTTGTTTTCCAGGAATACAACCTCATTAACGTACTGACCGCGCGGGAAAACGTGGAATACGTCATGCTGCTGCAGGGCATCGATTCGGCGACTCGCGCCAGCAGGGCAGATGCCATCCTATCGGAAGTCGGTCTGGCCGAACACGGAGACCGTCGCCCCAATGAGTTGTCGGGAGGCCAACAACAACGGGTTGCAGTAGCCAGAGCGATGGTCTCCAATCCAGCGATCATTCTGGCGGACGAGCCTACCGCCAATCTGGACTCCAAAACCGGCAGTGATTTGCTCGACCTGATGCGCTACCTGAACGACCAACATAAAACCACCTTTCTGTTTTCCACGCATGACCCCATGGTGATGGCTCGCGCAAAACGGGTGATTCGATTGCAGGACGGAAAAATCACACAAGACGAAGCGAGGTGAGACAATGCTCTGGCTCACAATCAGGCAAATACTGCGCAATCCGCGCCGATCGTTCATCACTTTATGCTCCATCGTCATTGGGTGTGCCTCGCTGATTTTTGTCTGGGGATTCATTGATGGCATCAACAGCCACATGGTGGATAACAGCACTGGCTTCGTCAACGGCCATGTCACGATCCATCGTGCGGGATACCACGAAATTAAAGAACTGAATTTTGCGCTGACCGATCAACCCTCGTTACTACAGGTCGTGAAAGAAGCACCGGAGGTCGCGGGCCTTTCTGCCCGGATTGAGGGATATGCTCTGGTCAGTGCCGAACACAATTCAGCGATGATGAAATTGCTCGCGGTGGACCCGGCGCAGGAAACACAGGTTACACGAACGGCCCGATCTATTGTCGCAGGCCGATACCTGATGACAGGTGAAGCCAACGAAATCGTTTTGGGGGACGATGCGGTTCAATCCTTGCAGCTTGAAATCGGCGACGAAATCGCACTGATCGTGCAAGCCGCTGATGGGTCCATCGGCGCAGACCGTTTCACTCTGGTGGGCAGTTTCAATACCGGTATTGAAATGATGGACAAAAACATCGCCTATATCTCGCTGCCCAGCGCACAGGAACTCTACTCTTTGTGGGGACGATTCACCACGTTAACCTTACGCTTGCACGATCGCACGCAGGCGGAACCTGTTGCTGAGATCCTTCAATCGAGGCTGGGGCCGGATTACGAAGTGCTGAGTTGGCAAAAGACACTTCCGTCACTTTTGCAAATGCTACGCTTCCACGAAGCCGTAGCCTGGGTCGTACTCTTTGTGGTGTTTACTGTCGTTGCTGCAGGTATCACGAATACCGTGTTGATGTCTGTGATGGAGCGACGCCGGGAGTTTGGCGTCATGATGGCAGTGGGAACACAGTCTCCTCAAATCACACAACTGGTGCTGATGGAATCGGCCATCATCGGCCTGTCTGGCACCCTTATTGGCACGCTGCTGGGTACCGGTATCAATCTGACGCTGGGGAAACAAGGCCTGGATTTCAGCGCGTTTACGGAAGCCATGGAAACCATGCCTGGCCTTTCCGGGATTGTGTATCCGTACACGGACCTCACCCACACACTGATTGTCAACATCGTGGTGCTGTTGGTTACAGTAATCCCAGCCTTGCTCCCGGCGTGGCGTGCCAGTAAGCTGGACCCAGTAGTGGCCATTCGGGGCAAGCAAACAGACAGCAGTCTCATACCGTTTTCCTTCAAGCGTCTCAGCCAAAGCCGCGCTGTATTCTGGCTGATCGCCTTACGCTCACTCTTTCGTAGCCCGAAACGTGGTTTGCTGACCGCTGGAGCGACCGCATTTGGGTTAGCCGCCTACCTTTTTCTGTACGCCTTTACCGATGGTTTTTTCGAACAAATGATTGAAAACTCCGTCGGGCTGATCAGCGGACACATTCAGCTATCGGATAACCGCTTCCGTCAGGAACTATCACCCAAATACCCCATCGACCATACCAACGAACGTCTGAGCCAGCTCACCCCCATCCCTGAGATTGCCAGTGCATCCCCGCGCGTGGTAACCAAAGCGATGGTTGCCAGTAGCGTCAAAAGCTGGCCCGTGGAGCTCTATGGCATTCAGCCCGACCAGGAGCGGCGAGTCACCAGCCTGTTCGAGAAAATTACGCAGGGCACCTACCTGTCGGAGACTTCTGAAAATGGCGCTGTGGTAGGCCAGAAAACGGCCGAGCAGCTCAAGTTGCGCGTAGGCGACAAACTGATAGCCACTCTACAGAACACGGCTGGCGAGCTTACTTCTGCTGCTCTGGAAGTACACGGTATCTTTGATACGGGAAGCGAAGTCTTCGATGGAGGCTACGTGTTCGTCCCCATCAACACCCTGCGCGCCCTCTTAGGCTATCACACGAATCAGTCTTCAATGATCGCCATTCGACTGCATCAGCGCACTTTTACTACCCCCGTTACAGCACAACTCAATCAGCAAAGCCAGGAGCCCAATGTCATTTTTGAGCCATGGGAGCGCATCATGCCCGTGGTGGTACAAATGGTGGCCATGACCAAAATCGACTTTTACGTGATCCTCGTTGTTGTGTTCATCGTTGTCGCCATGGGCGTCATGAACACGATGGTGATGTCGGTCATGGAACGCACCCGGGAATTTGGCGTCATGATGGCATTGGGCACCCAGCCCGCTCACCTGATTCGACTGATTCTTTATGAAGCACTCGCACTGGGCGTTTTTGGCATGCTGGCGGGAACTGCCATGGGTACCGCCATTGTGACGTACTACGGTCACACGGGGATCGATTTGTCGAGCCTGAGCCGATCCATGGAGACGATCCCTGGAATGACCAGCATCATCTTTCCGGTGTTGATACTGGACCATGTTTGGCTGCCCTCCCTCCTGCTCTTCCTTTGCGGCGTTTGTGTATCCATCTACCCCGCAGTCAAGGCATCACGCATGAATCCTGTGGAGGCTATTCGACATGGGTAATTGTGGGACCAAACAACGCGCAGATTACCAGAGCATACTCGTCCCCCTGGTCGCTGTGTTGACCGGAGTACAGTGCACAACAGCCCTGGCCGACCTTTCTGACACCGATCAGAACACCTCGCTGAGCTTCAGCGGGTATTACCGGAATCAGGTAACTGCAGGAAAAACCACACTGTTCGAACAAAAACACTACTGGCAGGATATCAGCCGACTGCGGTTGGCGTGGGACTATGACAGCGATGCTCTGTCCGTAAATGTGCAAGTGGATAACCAGACCCGACTGGGGCCCTACCGTAACACCGTTGAAAGCCTGTGGATAGACGCATTGGTCCCACCCCAATATTGGGACTGGCAAGCCCGCGCTGAAGGGGGGAGCTATGACCACCTGCTTCGCGTGTATCGGGGTACCGTCACTCTGCAAACCACCCTTGGGGATGTCCGGCTGGGCCGTCAGCAAATCAATTGGGCCACGGCCTTTATCTGGAATCCGATGGATGCTTTCAACCCGCTGAACCCTTTACAGCTTGAACAGGATGAGCGACCAGGAGTAGATGCGCTGCTGCTCAATGTCAACCTTGCGGAACTTTCCCGACTCAGCCTTGCCTATGCGCCTGGCCATGAACAGGAAACCCGCGCTTTGGGTGTGCGTTACAAAACATCGCTGGATACTCAAGCCGGTGCGTTTGATGCTGCGCTCGCCATCGGGCAATTTCGCAACATCAATAAAGTTGCCCTTGGCGCATCCGGCGCTATCGGGCTCATTGGGTTGCGCGGTGAGTGGGTATTGTCTGACGACCAGAATCCCTGTGCACCCCATGCCCCAACCTGTCATGCCGACAATTACGTTGAATGGGTACTCGGTATGGATTACACCTGTCTGTCCGGCATTTCCTACACACTGGAACACTATTTCAATGGACGCGGTGACACTAGCCCCGCGTACTACCGACTAACAGACGTGGTGGCAAGCAAAACACTCGCAGTGGGAAGGCATTATCTGGGTGGCCGCATCGCAAAAGAGTTCTCTCCGATTCTCTCCCTGAGTGCCATACTGATTCGCAATCTCAATGATAAGAGCCACTACCTTCAACCCGAAATAGACTACAGCCCGCCCCCGCTGCCTGACGTCTGGTTAAAACTCGGCGCACAGCTCTTTTTTGGTCGAAAACAATCAGAGTATGGTGCACTCAATTCGGTGTTCTACCTTCAGGGCACGTATTACTTTTGACTTCACTTTCCTCACCCTCGCCTACTTTCACCGGAAGGCGACAAAACCCTTGCGGCGGCACATCCAGCGCGGCATTGAACTTGCTGGACATATTCTGAAAGCCGATCAGGCCGGTGAGTTCAATGATCGCTTCTTCCGAAAAATGTTCCGCCAGCCGGGCACGGTCTTCGGCAGAGACATGACGATCGGAAAACGTCATCTGCTCCGCATAATGCAACGCCGCTTTCTCTAAAGCGCTGTAATGCGAACTTTGCTCAAAGTTCTCCAGCTGAAGCAGTTTTTCTTCTGATGCGCCTCGACGTAATACGTTCATACTGTTGATGTCGACACAAAATCGACACCAGTTGATTTGAGACACCCGAACAGTGACCAGAGACCTTAATTCGGGGGACAAAGGCGAGCGTTTTCGATCAAATGCGCCATACAGCAAGGCAAGGGTCGTAAACACCAGCGGGCTGCGCGCCCAGAGTTTCGCGGGTTCCAGCTCCTGGCCGTAGCGACGCTTTTGATTCCAGAAAAACAGCCGGAGATACCAGGGATACGCTTTCTCGCTCATGGCATTACTCCTCAATTACCGTTCCCAAACGCAAAAGGGGCTGAAACCAGCCCCTTGCTCTTTATTGCACTCAGTGCATTAATGGTCTGAGCCAAACAACGCCCGTTTGTGATCCACCGCCATATGATCTTTGTGCGGCGCGGTTGAATGCGCTTTATGCATTTGTTTTTGCTTAATATACCCGGCAGTTACATCATCCACCAGCCATCTCTTATGCTCGACAGCGGTGTGATCCATCATTCCCGCTGCGGTGGCTTCATGCAGGTGCATGTTGATAATACTTTCCTGCAATTCCGCTTTTTTCTCCCAAAGTTTACCACCTTCACCAGCGATGGCACTTGCACTGAACACTGTAGCTGCTGCAACAATAGCAATTAACGTTTTCATGATAAAACCCTCGAATATCGACTTAAAATACTTTGAAATAAAAATGACAAATCGTATTTACAAAGAAGTAGATTTGGGGGGTTTAAAGAGGGTTTGATAATGCCCAATCGCAGGGACATAAAACTCTGGTGTAAAGGCCACCGGCGCGGTATCGATCGACATAGCCACGTTAGGAGGAACAACAAACACGCACATAATGCAGCTACCACACACGCCGTGATGGCCTAACTGTGCTTCCCTGTCTCCTGCACAAACAGCATCGCTGACATGCCCCGTCCCACTTTCCATGGAAACGCTCACCGAGCTCATCAGGTTGCCCATGGCTCCCATGGCGGATGTCGTCGTCAACATGGAAAAGAGCAGAAGGACAAGGGCAAAGCCCATTGTCTTGCTTCTTTTTCTCATTTGATTTCGCAACATCACAAACATGGTACACTCGCCATTTGTAGATAAACCATTTGCTGTTATCTTCATACTAGTACTGGGTGTTGCACACAGGTCAAGCTATCTTTCCCAAGGGTAGCATGAAACTTTGTTAATTTAACGTTGACCCGAAATAGACTCATCACGGCACGACACCACTCATGAGCCCGGCGCATCCAGCAGGTAGGCCACCAGCGCATCCAGATCAGATTGTGGCATCTGCCATCGGGGCATCAACTCATCCAGCTCATCGCCATCGGGATTGACGCCAAGCTGTATAGCTCTGCCCAACGTGCTTGCATTATAGGTGGTGTGCGCATGGCCATCGTCGTGCGTGCTTGTCAGAGCTTCTGCTGTCAAAGCCGGCGCAACCACCCAAAAGTAAGGCCACATCCGTCGTCCGCCCTCGCGATCTGAACCATGGCAGGTCACACACGCGCCACCATGCATCCGCATGTGATGGTGCCCACCAGAAAACGAGATGAGCGCGCCCGAGTCACTGGTACTGGTGAAATAAATTCGTTCGCCATTCGAACTGAAGCTGGACTTCACGATGGCAGTCTGGTGCATTCCTTCCGAGCAACCAACCAACATGCCAAACACTATCGCGCTCGACAGGATTTTAGTCCACATAGTCTTCCCCTTTGATCTTTCTGTAGTGAGGCAACGCTTATCACCTGCACTCCAAAGATTTTCCGACTTAACGAGCTTGATTACGTATCAGCCACTGCTGATAAATCTCATCGCTCCAGAAATGCTGGAAGTACGCGATGACCGTGAGCTGATCATCCCGCGACAACACCTCTTTGAATGGGGGCATCTTACCCCCAAATGCGACGCCGCCGTTTTCAATCGTGCTCAATAGAGCAGGCAATGGATGGTGCCAGGCGTGTGCCGACCCATTGAGTGGTGGCGGTGGATAACTCCCATCCTCAAGCGGTTTTTTCCACTGAAATGTCCCGCGTGCGCCTGGATTATGACAACTTTGGCAGTGCTGTTCATACACCACCTTTCCGGCATCTACTTGGCTCTGGCGATACCACCGCCCAGTCTCTGCCGCAGGTGCTTTCACGCCCTCACCTGTCTCCCCACAGGCGCCAAGAGTCGTCAGTACCCATACCAGAATTAAGCCCTTGAACAGGGTGCCCGATTTTTTAACCCCCATGAGGAACTCCACCTCCTGTTTGTCTGGCCAAGCTCGGAAAAATCCGGTTGGGTACCTGTTGCTGATACTGCTCATATCTATACCCGAACGCCTTCAACGAGGCTTGTTCCTCACGCATCGCCAATCGGTAATACACAATGACCAGCACGGGAAACATCACCAGTGTCGGAATCGTCGGCCACTGCAGAAGAAAACCGAACATAATCAATATAAACGCAAAATACTGGGGATGCCGACAACGGTCATACCACCCCGCTGTGGCTAACTCTCGGCCCTTTTGCGCTTCATGCAATACACTCCATGCACCAGAGAGAATAAAAAATCCAAGAACAATCAAGAGGTTGCTCAGAATGTGTAACGGGTCCCAGTGTGGGTTACCCTCAAACCCCAGCAGTGTATGCAACAGATGCCCGTTATCGTGAGCAAAGAAATTAACTTGTGGGTATTGTTCGACCAGCCATCCAGAGAAAAAATAGATGGTGAGAGGAAAGCCATACATTTCCGTAAAGAGAGCAACGATAAAGGCAGAAAACGCTCCCAGACTGCGCCAGTCCGTTTTTGTTTGCGGCTTCACGAAGCTGAACGCAAAAAAGATGAAAATTGCCGAGTTGAGCAGCACCAAAGTCCACAACCCGTATCCGTCTGACGGCTCCATTATTTTAACTCCATCTGATCGGACCGGCTCTGATCAGGCTCATTATGGTGATCGTGCCCCCCATGCCCATGATGCATGAAAAGGTGCATCAATGGGCAGAGAAGCAGAATAAGATAAGGTAAAAATTCGACCACATGCTGCCGATGCTCCATAAACAAGAAGTAACTGGTGGCAGCAATCAGTGCCAGTGCAGCAGCCCCTTTCGGGGAAAATCAAAACGATTTTTTTGTCTCCATGATGAGCTCCTCAAACTGATGTTCATTTCACCACCAACTCACCCCGATACATTTGCATCTGACAGGTAAAGGCGTATTCACCCGGCGCTAACGCAGGGAGTTGAATGGCTTTGGGTTTGTTCACCGGTAGTTCTTCGCTGATTTCCAACTCTGAAAACACCACCATGCCCGCACAGGGAGAGGCATCTTTTCGAAGAAACGTCACCGAGACCGCCTTATTGGCAGGCAATGCAATGCGCGCCGGCGCATAAACGCCATTTTCCACGACCACGCGCAGCGCATCGTCACTCAGGGCGACCTCTTTAGGCTTGTACAACCAAAACCACCAGACGATAAATCCGATCAGTGCGAGTCCTGAGAGATTGATGATCCACATTTTTCTGCTCCTTAATGGTCTTTTGCTTTGAACCAGCGTAACCGATTGGCATTGGACACCACAGTGACGGAAGAAAACGCCATGGCCGCTCCGGCGATGACCGGGCTCAACAACACACCAAACACCGGGTAGAACACACCCGCGGCAAAAGGCACACCCAGCACGTTGTAAAAGAACGCACCCACCAGGTTCTGCTTGATATTTCGTAAGGTCACCTTACTCACTGCGATCGCATCGGCAAGACCATGCAGAGATCCGCGCATCAGCGTAATGTCGGCACTTTCAATCGCCACATCCGTCCCCGTGCCTATGGCAAACCCGACATTGGCCATGGCCAGCGCCGGTGCATCGTTAATACCATCGCCGGTCATGCCCACGACTTCATTCTGCATTTGCAGCTCAGCGACTTTGTTGGCTTTGTCCTCAGGCAACACTTCCGCAAAGAACTCGGTTAAGCCCACGCGGCTGGCCACCGCCTTGGCGGTATCCCGGTTGTCTCCGGTCAACATCACCACCCGAATACCGTTAGCCTTGAGACGGGCAATCGCCTGAATGGAATCTTCCTTAATGGGATCTGCGACGGCGATAATGCCGGCCAGGATATTATCAACCGCGAGATACATGGGGGTTTTGGCTTCATTCGCCAACTTTTGTGCCACCGCTGTGTGCGTGCCGAGGTTCACCTGTCGGTCCCGCATGAATTTTTCATTACCCAGCAGGAGCACGGTCCCATTCACTTCCCCCTCGACACCATGACCAGAGATCGCTTTAAATCCGCGAACGGGCAGCAGGCTTTCTCCTTTTGCCTTCGCGGACTCCACAATCGCCTGAGCCAGAGGATGCTCTGAACCCGACTCCAAACTGGCCGCCCAGCGTAACAGAGCGGTGTCTTCGAAATTTTCCAGGGCAATCACGTCGGTCACCGCTGGCGCGCCCTCGGTGATCGTGCCCGTCTTATCAAGCACCATGGCGGTAATCTTGGAAGCGGTTTGCAACGCTTCTCCATTGCGTATGAGCACACCGGCTTCCGCCGCTTTGCCGACGCCAACCATCACGGACATCGGCGTCGCCAACCCCAAGGCACAGGGGCAGGCGATAATTAATACCGTGGTCGCACACACAATGGCAAAGGCAATACGGGGTTCCGGGCCGAAATTCAACCAGGCCAAGGCGCTTACAATGGCGATAATCATGACGGCAGGCACAAAATAGCCGGAAATCACATCCGCCAGGCGCCCAATGGAGGGCTTCGAGTTTTGCGCTCGTTTGACCATATCGATGATGTGAGCCAGGGCGGTATCCTTGCCGACACGTGTCGCGCGAAAAATCACAGTGCCGGACTTGTTGAGCGTACCGGCAGCAAGAGTGTCACCGGTTTTTTTCTCTACCGGCATCGGCTCACCCGTTAACATGGACTCATCGACCGTCGAGTGCCCTTCCAGCACCTCGCCATCTACGGGGATTTTTTCTCCCGGCCGCACTCGAACGCTGTCACCCGCGATGACCTGCTCGATAGGAATATCCACTTCGTCGGCACCACGCAACACCCGTGCAGTTTTTGCCTGAAGACCGATCAACCGCTTGATTGCCTGCGAGGTTCGGCCACGCGCTTTGAGTTCGAGTGCCAGCCCCAGATTGATCAACCCAATGATCATGGCGGTCGCTTCAAAATACACATGACGCGCCATTTCCGGAACAATGGATGGAAACAGCACAACAAACATTGAATACAGCCAGGCCGTGCCAGTACCCAGTGCGATCAATGTATCCATGGTGGCACTGTGATTCCTCAACGTATTCCACGCGCCAACAAAAAAATGTCGGCCCGCAAAATACATCACCGCCGCCGTGGCTATCCCAATTACCAGCCAAACACCTTGCTGTATCGGCGTGTTCACGGACATTTCACCGGTGACCAGACCATAGATCATCAAGGGCACACCCAGGCCCAGGGCAATCCACATTTCTCGCATCAGCTTGCGGTAGTACGCCGCATCCTGTTGTTCTTTTTCATCCATCAGCTCTGTGTCTGACGTGTTGTCGACCACTCGCGCCTTAAAACCGGCCTGCTCAACAGCCTGAATCAGCGCATCGGCTGGCACATCGCCGCTCACCATGGCCAGATTCTGTGCCAGACTCATGGACGCGGACTGCACTCCCGCGACCGCAGTGAGCGCGCCTTCAATTTTGCTTACGCAGCTTGCGCATTTTGCGCCTTCAATGAGCAAATCCGTGCTGCACTTCGGGCCTGTATGCAGTTGATGCTCGTCACAATGCGCCATATTGCCTCCTGTCATCAGTTCTGGTGGTTTCACGCCATTCAGTGTAAACCTGTGAGTAACTCACAGGTCAACCATCGCTGTGCGAAGGCATTTTTGCCGTCGCTTTTGGCTTTCCGTCGACAGCCACATCGGGCTCCCAATCTGCAGCACCCATCTCCGGCTCTTGCCACATTTCAATCAGATTACAGACGGAGTCCCCTGTGGGCTCACCATCCGGCATGTTTTCCCAGGTCGCTGCCGCTGTTTCCATTCGGCTCACCAGCATCTGAAGTTCACGAATATGTTTGTTCGCCTCATCAATGCGTCGCCGGACAATTTCTCTGACCCGACAGCAAGGCGAGTTCCCATGATCCGACAAATCCACAATTTCTTTGATTTCCGAAACGGAAAAACCGAGATGTCTGGCTTTAACAATAAACATCAACCGCTTGTAATCGCCTTTACCGTACTGTTTATAGCCATTGAAGGGATCTTTTTGCGGGTTCAGCAGGCCGGTTCTGGTGTAGAAGCGCACCGTATCCGGGGTGACGTCTGCACGTTGTGCCAGGTCATTCACTCGCATGGCATCCTCCTGATGAATAAGCGTTTTTTGTGATTAATCTTCAATGGCTACCGCGCCGTGCATCCCCGCCTGATAGTGCCCGGGAATGTTGCACGCCACCTCTATCTGCCAGGCATTCTCGAATCGCCAGATCACCTCTTTGGTTTCTCCAGGGCGCACTGTAACGGCATTCGGCATTTCGCCATGATGCATCCCTGGATTGCTCATCATCATGGCACCATGCTCCTGGTGCTCCTCTTTCGTACCAATCACAAACTCATGATCTATCGCCCCCTGGTTGGTGACGAGGAAACGGATGACCTCGCCTTCACGGAATGTCAGCGGCTGATCTGGCGCAAAACGCATCTCATCCGAGGCCGTTACTCGAACCGTCCGCGAGACGTCGGAGGCTTTTCCCGGCTTACCCGCCAGGGTTTCCATGGCATGAGCATGGTGACCATGATCCATCTCGCCTCCCATGCCCTGCCCGCTGTGCATGTTCTCATGCATGGGCTTGTGCGCCTTCGACATATGGCCACCTGACATATGGCCATCTGACACATGCTCATGCATCCCTCCCTGCCCATGAGCATGCTCCGCATTCGTATCCTCATGACTGTGTGCGCCAGTGATGGCCGTGCAACCGGTTGCCCCGATCAATACAAGCGCCGGAAGAGTAATTAACTTAATCATAATGATCCTCTTTGTATTTTGTTGTAATTACAGGTCGGAAATGGAACCGACTTCGTTCAAAAAACTGACCGAAAAAACACCGTCATCTACCGAACCGGTTTGGCAGGTTTGCTTGATGGTGTTTTTCACCGAATCCAGTTTCGATGTTGCGATCACCAGTTCAAACTTGGCCAGTTCATCGGACCAGTCAGTGGCATAAAAATTCGGATTTCCGTGATAGCCTCGCACCTTGAGATGATGCATGCACACCAGGTCAAGTTGTTTCAGGCCATCTTCCAGTACCGCCACCTTATCCAGCGGCACCACAATCATGACGCGAAAAAAGTTCATTCTCTTTGCTCCCGAACAACGTTGCTTTCTTGTGCCACTTCGACTCGCTCGATTGCCATTGGCACACTGCTTTGTTTCCACACATAAAACAATGCGGGGATCACCAATAGTGTGAGTACCACCGTACTCAGCATCCCGCCAATCATGGGGCCAGCGATACGCTGCATCACTTCAGACCCCGTACCGGAACCCATCATAATCGGTATCAGCCCCACTACGATGGCAAACACAGTCATCATGATGGGGCGAACACGCAGGCCCGCGCCTTTCATCACCGCATCTTTTACATCCGCCTTCACCAATGAACGACCAGCCCGGGCAACGTCTGATCGCACCTGTTCGTAAGACTGATTCAGGTAGACCAGCATGAGCACGCCGATTTCCACGGCCACGCCTGCGAGAGCAATAAAGCCCACCGCCACGGCGATAGACATGTTGTAGCCCAGCCAGTACATCAGCCAGAGCCCACCAATCAACGCAAAGGGTAATGTGCCCATGATAATCAGCACCTCGATCAGATTTCTGAAGTTCATGTATAGCAGCAGCATAATAATGGCAAGCGTGAGCGGCACAACAACAGACAACCGCTTCTCAGCACGCACCATATACTCGTACTGGCCTGACCAGGTGATCGAATACCCCGCAGGCACTTCAACACGCTCAGCCACCCGCTGTTGAGCCTCGGCAACGTAAGAACCCAGATCCCTGCCGTCGATGTCCACCAACGTCCAACCATTCAGTCGCGCATTTTCACTTTTGATCGCCGGCGGTCCATCCGCGACATAAATCTTCGCCACATCCGCCAGTGCAATGCGCTCGCCCGCCGGTGTCACCACTGGAAGCAATTTCAACTGCTCTTCGGAATCACGATAGGCTTGCGGATAACGCAGATTCACAGGATAACGCTCCAGCCCTTCGACCGTTTCCGTAATGTTCATGCCACCGATCGCGGTGCGCACCACTTCCTGAACATCCGCGATACTCAAACCAAAGCGCGCCGCACGCTCCCGATCAATATCGACCTTGATGTATCTCCCTCCCGCCACGCGCTCAGAGTACACAGACGCAGTGCCCGCAACTTCAGGTAAAACCTCCTCAAGTCGCTTGCCTATCTTTTCAATCTCGGACAGCTTCGGCCCAGCCACCTTGATGCCCACGGGAGTCTTAATTCCGGTGGACAACATATCGATGCGCGTCTTAATAGGCATCACCCAGGCATTCGTCAGTCCCGGAAATTTCACCAGGGCGTCAAACTCTTTTTTCAAGGACTCCGTAGTCACCCCGGGGCGCCATTGATCTCTCGGCTTAAGCTGTATGAAGGTTTCAATCATTGTCAAAGGCGCTGGGTCGGTCGCGGTGTCTGCCCGGCCCACCTTACCAAAAACGCTCACCACTTCCGGCACCGTTTTAATCAGCCGGTCCGTCTGCTGAAGCAGCTCTCGGGCTTTACCCACCGAGACTCCCGCGTAAGTCGTCGGCATATACATGAGATCCCCCTCATCAAGCGGAGGCATAAATTCGCTGCCAATTTTTGTTGCTGGCCATAATCCGACCCCCAAAGCCAGCAGAGCGAAAAACAAGACCGTTTTTGGCAGCACCAGAACGCCTTTGATCACCGGCCGGTAGAGTGCAATCATCAAACGATTCAACGGATTTTTGTGCTCCGGTGTGACTTTGCCCCGAATGAAATACCCCATCAAAACAGGCACCAAGGTGATTGCCAGCCCTGCGGCGGCGGCCATGGCGTAGGTTTTGGTGAATGCCAGCGGTGCAAACAACTTGCCCTCCTGTGCTTCCAGCGTAAACACGGGCAGAAAGCTGAGCGTGATAATCAGCAGCGAGAAAAACAGCGGTGGCCCCACTTCCGTCGCAGCCTGGCTGATCACACTCCAGCGATTTTCATCCGTCAGTTCGGTACGCTCCATGTGCTTGTGCACATTCTCAATCATCACGATGGCCCCATCCACCATCGCACCAATTGCAATGGCAATTCCGCCGAGGGACATAATATTGGCGTTCAGCCCTTGTTGGTGCATCACAATGAACGCGGCCAGAATCCCGATCGGCAGGCTGATGATCACCACCAGCGAGGACCGGAAGTGAAACAAAAACAAAATGCAGATCAGCGTGACCACAATAAATTCTTCAACGAGCTTTTCATACAAATTGCTGATGGCCCGATCGATCAGTCCTGACCGATCGTAAGTCGCGACTAACTCGACGCCTTCCGGCAGCCCCCGCTTGAGTTCATCCAGGCGCTGCTTGACGCCTTCAATGGTTTTCTGCGCATTTTCCCCGAAGCGCATGACTACAACACCACCGACAACTTCCCCTTCCCCATTCAGCTCGGCGATCCCGCGACGCATCTGTGGCCCCATTTTAATCGCGGCCACATCACGCAGCAGCAAAGGCACGCCGTTTCCGTTTACCCCCAGCGGTACCTGCTCCAGATCCTGAATTTCCTGCAGATAGCCGGTCACTCGAACCATATACTCCGCTTCCGCCATTTCCACGACCGAGGCACCGGTTTCCTGGTTCGCACGTTGAATGGCCATTTTGATATGGCCGAGCGGTATGCCATAAGCGCGCAGCCGGTTCGGGTCCACTTCAACCTGGTACTGACGCACCATGCCGCCCACCGTAGCCACTTCGGAGACACCGGGAACCGTTTGCAACTCGTACTTCAGAAACCAGTCTTGAATACTGCGCAACTGAGCCACATCATGCTTGCCTGTGCGATCCACCAATGCATACGCATAAATCCAGCCTACGCCGGTGGCATCCGGGCCCAGCTGAGGTTTGGCGGCCGCGGGCAAACTGCCCGCCACTTGATTCAGATATTCCAGCACCCGGGACCGAGCCCAGTAGAGGTCCGTACCATCCTCAAAAATCACATACACATAAGAATCACCAAAAAAGGAGTAACCTCGCACTGTCAACGCACCGGGTACCGAGAGCATCGCTGTTGTCAGTGGATAGGTCACCTGGTCCTCCACTACCTGCGGTGCCTGTCCAGGAAACCGTGTCTTGATGATCACCTGAACATCGGACAAGTCCGGGATGGCATCAATGGGGGTATTCCGCACGGCGAAGAGCCCTGCGCCGAGAAGAATCGCCGTGGCCACCAACACAAAAAATCGGTTTGCGATGGACCAGCGGATAACGGATGCGATCATGCGGGGTTACTCCACTCACACGGGATTATTTGGTTTCGATTTTTTTGATCAGGTAGTTGTTGTCCTGATCCACTTGCAATGTGAAGGTCACTTCCTGGCCGGGTTTAAAGCCGCTCAAGTCGATCCCCTGCTCGGTTTTGAAGTTCATGCGCATTTTCGGCCAGTTCAGCTCAGGCATCGGCTCATGCGAAATATTCATCATGTGCTTGTCTTTCATGACCTTGTTAATGCGTCCTTCACCTGTCACCATGCGCATACCCATTGCCTGCGCGTCACTCCCCATCATTTGACCGTTACCCGCCGCTTCGTCGCCATGCATATGCCCATGGCCATCATGCCCGCCGGATGCGAACACAACCGGGGAAGCTGCCAGCACAGTAGCCAAAGTCCAGATTTTCATACCATTTTTCATCACTCTTTCCTCTTGTTTAAATACACATGTGTTGCAAAATCAGGGTTAGCGGGTGCCTTTCTGAATCCTGGTGATCAGATACTCTCCCTCTTCCGTCTCGGTAAGCTCAAACCGAATTTCATCGCCCGCAGCCAGATCAGGCACTGAGGCTTTCTCTGGTACAGTGAAACTCATGCTCATGGTGGGCCACTCCCACTCAGGGATAGGCACATGAACCACCTCAATCATGTCCATATCGAGCATGAGAGATTTGACTGTGCCGCGCGTATGCACCGTGCGCATCCCGGATTGACCCATTTCTGACGCATCCATTTTCGGGGGCTCTGCCATCGGCGAATCAGACCCAATGTGGGTGATCAAGTAATCCCAGTCGCCAGTTTTTTTCAGCCCAAATGAAATCGCTTCCCCGACGGCCACGCCACTGATATCGACCGAAGGGTCGACGGTAAAATCCATCTTCATGGTGGGCCACTCCCAGGCAGGTATCGGGTCATGGGTGATGGTGAGCATATTGTGATCTGCCATCACTGCTTTGACCGTTCCTGTGGCAATCACTTCGTTGACCGGCGCCGAGACCGTATCCCGTGCGGCCAGTCGTGCAAGCTCAGCGTCGATGTTCGACTCGGAATCAATCAGAAACTGCGCGGAGGTGACCACACGATCGCCCTCTGCCAAACCGTCAAGAATCTGCACGGACCTGCCAAACTCCACACCGGGAGAAACCAGCACCGACTGATACTCCCCTTCTGCCAGAACTTTCACTACCCGGCTGTGCTGACCACTCTTGATGAGCGCTTCCCGTGGAATACTCAGGGCATCCGGGGAGACATCCGTTTCAATCGAAAGCGTGGTAAACATGTTCGGCAACAGCGCGGAATCCGGATTATCCACCTTCACACGCACACGCAACGTTCGTGTCTTTTTGTCCAACACCGGATAAAGGTAATCCACCTGACCTTCCCAGCGCCGCTCCGGATAGGCGTCCGTCTGGATATTGACTTTTTGACCGGTTTTCACCCAATTGGACTGTCGTTCAAACACCTCAGCGATGATCCACACCGTGTCCAGAGAACCAACGGACATGACCTCAGTCGCCGGTTTAATGTACATCCCTTCCCGCACATTTAATTCCTGCACGATACCGGTTTCCTGGGCCGTTACGCTGATACGCTGCTCTACAGCACGACGACGATCCAAACGTTGGATCTGAGCAGACGACAATCCCAACGAGAGCAATCGGGCCTCCGAAGCTTTCTTCAACACCGAGTTTTTACTGCGCAGTGCGGCAAGGTATTCCTCCTGAGCATTGACCAGCGAGGGTGAATATAATTCGTACAACGTTTCTCCCTGGTTGACTGGGTCACCGCCACTCTTCACATTGAGCACTTCGATCCAGCCATCGACGCGACTGTGAATGTGCTTCAATTTGTTCTCATCAAAGCTCACATAGCCCACCGTATCGATGGGCAATACGATGCTGCCCTTGGTCACCGGCGCAACCCGTACCCCCAGATTATTCACCACCACAGGTGAAATCTTCACCGATCCTTCTGCACCTGCATTGTCCTCTTCGTAGACAGGAATCAGATCCATGCCCATCGGGCTCTTGCCAGGCTTATCCCGGCGGTAGTTTTTATCCATCGGCGCGACCCAATAGAGCGGCTGTTTCTCCCCCGAATCCATGCCCGATTCGCCTCCACCTGCCGACATAGGCGTGGTGTTCAGCACAAATTTTTGCAACGCAATGCCGCCGCCCATCGCCAGGGCAGCCACCAGCACATAACTGATAAATTTCATGGATTTCGCTCCCGAGTGTGCGATTCATTGGGTAAATCTGCCTGCAGAACGTCGGTCTCCGGCAAGAAAAAATGCAACGCAGACAGCGTTTGCAGGCGGGTGACTTTCAGACGTTCGTAGGCCAGTCGATCCTTCTGTTCCGAAAGGTAAGCCCGCATGACTTCCGCGAAATCCGCGGCATCGGCTTGATACGCATTTAATGCCGCCTGCGCCTGCAAATCCGCTTTGGTTAAGATCTCTTCATCGTACAATGTTAACTGATCATCGACCTGAGCCAGCTTGTCTCTCAGCATGGCAATGTTTGCCCGAAACTGTTGATATTGGTCTTCCCATTGATAACGCGCCGCGTCCACCGCTGCTTTCGCCGCCTGTACCGAGCGATCCTGCCTCAAGGGTGTAAACAGGGGCAAAGACACATTCACCATCGCGCTGAAGAAATCAGTTCGGTCCGACCCATTGGCATTTTTGCCGTCCCGATAGCCGTAACTCAGCTCCACGCCCCACATCGGCTGGTATTTTTGCTCCTCCAATTGAACCTGAGTGCTGGCAACGGTCGACTTCTGGGACAACATGGCCAGCATCGGATGTCTTTTCAGCGCTTCATGAACTGCTGACGACGTCTTGGCTGAAGATGTAGTGGCCGACAACGCTGACGGACGCACCATGACGGGCAATTGCTCCGGCAGTGCTTCAGTAAAGGCCTCCTGCCCCACCCAGCGCGAGAGCTTACTTCGCTCCATCTCCCCCATTCGGCGTGCGCGAATCCGTCGATCATGCAACCGGCCAAGTTCCAGTTCAGCACGCAACACATCTTTTTGCTGGACTTTTCCCACGCTGTAGAGCGAGTGCGTGACCTCCAGCAACTGGCGGAAAAGCGTTTCGTCCTGCGCCAGAATGCGTGATTCCTGTGCCCAGTACTGTGCTTCCAACCAGATCTCACGCACTTCCTTGAGAACACCCAGTTTTCTCCCGACAGCAGAGAATTCAGCGCCCTCCGCCATTTCGTTCATTTTTCGTTCTTTGAGACTTAACGTACTTCCCGGCAGGAACTGCTGCTGCACCCCCACCTTAAATTGGGTCATCGGCTCCTGATCAAACCGGAAGGAGTCCGTCGGCACATTAAGAAGGCCGACTATCAGTTTCGGATCAGGCAGCTGACCAGCACTGCCCGCCAGACTCCGGGACTCCGCCGCTGACGCCTTCAGCTCTCGAATACCATTATCTGAAGCAAGGGCTCGCTGCTCGGCTTCCGACAGCGTCAACACCCCATAAGAGTTTGCTGACACGGCGAGCAAACCGAAGAACAAAACGATAGGCTTTGAACGACTATGCACGTTGTTTTCCTTTGATGTAAGCGATGCGTTAAACAACTCAGGCCATCAAAATCTGTGCAGCAGAGCCAAGGGTGAGTAATTGAGCGCAGTCAATGAGAAGTCAGACCGGGCCGACGCGAAGACAGACGGAACTGCAGACGAAATTTAACGACCTGAAAGCGCGGTTTCTGACCCATAAACAGATTGACAAGTTTACCGGCTACCGTCGCAATAACAGGGGCAGCAAACTCAATTCAGAAGAGAACAGTGAATGAGGTGGACTCGGGGGTAATTTGATTTGGGTGGGGGGTCATCAGCGTAAGAGACCGGTGCGCGGCGAAACTGCCCCAGCGGCCAGGGTGCAAGCACAAAAATCATGCTCAAGGCACTTAACACCAACAACGATACGGAAGGCACAAACGCCGATTTTTCCTCACAACAGGAAGCGTCACCGGTCGCAGGCTGTGACATCGTGGTTGCACCATCACTCCCATCCATCGCGTTGTGGTGATGGGCATGCAAATCAGCCACCATTGGCGAGGCAGCTTGAACCGCTGAAACATCCGCGCCGGATGCTGCCACATGACTGTTTAACCACAGGCTACATACCATCATGCTCTGGCATAACAGCCAAAGCACAACAATGGCACGAGCCAAAGCCGGGTTAATCGAAAATGCAGCGACGGATAGTTTCAAAGCCTTCTCACCGAATGAAAAGTGTCAGGATACTCGAAGAGTATAAACATAGGTGCAGCACACAGGTCAACCAGCCAAACTCGGGTCTATGATTACCGCGTTTCAACAATAGGGCGAGGGGAAGTGTTCCGTCAGCCCTGGGACAGGGCTGACTTCAAAGGCGGACTTTAGAATTGTTTCTTGCGAAACCCAAGACCAATCAAACCAAGACCCAATAGAGCAAGGCTAGATGGTTCTGGTACGGTCGTCGAAGCGCTGTAGAACAGGTCATTCAAGTCATAAGTTTCCGCTCCACCCTGTTGGCTTCCGCCTGACAATGAAACAGACACAAAAGAAACATCGGACGTGAACCCCCAAAAGTCATTCGACAATGTTCGAGACAGTTCCTGTACTAAAACTTCACCTGTTGATAGCGTCACCTCCAGACCAATGCCTTGCCCACCAGGACCGGCCAAATCCCATATACCACCAAACGCATTGATTCCAGAGGCAAATGAAAACACCGTCGGCGCTTGTGTTGGCGTCAAACGGTCATGCATTTCCCCGCCGCTGATCTCAAAACTACTCCAGGCTGAAGTGATGGTTAAACCCGCATTCAACGTTGTATCATCAAAATTCTCGGTGAGGTAAGAGCCAGCAACCGTTCCCCAAGAAGTCTGGTCAGTAAAGTAGTCGATCACGGCAGCCGACGCTGAGGTAGAGAATATGCTAGCCGCCAAAGCGGGCAGAAGAACTTTTTTCATATCGAAATTTCCTTGTCAAAAAATTAGATAGCATCGATTAGAATAATGAGCCAATCAAAAAGCAAATATCGCGCCAGATATGAAATAACTATCAGCTCCATAATGTTACATACGGTGATCACTTTTTACGATTAACAATCGTAAACTTTTTTGACACCAATACAACTAACCTTCATTTGCGAACAATTTGATAAAGGACAAGATATATGGATAGGCTAAGTGCTAAACTTCTGTCGCTCTACATCGGAGAAGGCGTACAATGTTAACACCTGTTAACAAGGCAGCAGAGGCTAACGGTACAAAAGAACGCATACTAACCGTCGCCTGCGATCTCTTTATACAGCACGGCAGCGAAGGCATCAGCATGCGCAAAGTGGCCCAGAGCGCCGGGGTTTCCCCGACCGCCATCTATCGTCACTTTGCTAACAAGGACGCTCTTTATAAGCAGATTCTGGTAGACGGTTTTCAAACATTTGCGAGCTACCTCTACCCCGCGCGCCAGGGGCACAATCCGCTGGAACGCCTGAACATGGCTGCGGAAGGCTTTTATCGGTTCGCCACCGAGCAGCCGCGCTACTATGAATTACTGTTTCTCACCATGGAGCATAATGGCGAAGAGCGGGTGAGAAAAATGCTGCGTCGTGAAGCGGCCACAACCTACGAATTTATGATTGAACGAGTACAGGAATGCATGGACAGTGGCGACTTGAGCGCAGACGACCCTGAAGAAATCGCCATGTTGCTGCTCGCGGTCAGCAATGGTTTTTTTGGCCTCTATGTTTCCAAAACATTCGAAGCGTCCGAAGCCCAAATGAAAGCGAAGTATTTGCGTAACTATCAGCGGATGCTGGAGGGATTGAAACCATGAGTTCGAAGCGCCGAAAAAGTACGCACCTCGTTACCCCATTTGGGAATCTCTATTTACTTAAAAAGTTAACACGTGTTAACTCAAACTATGTATTTCTTACTCAACCCCTTTTCAACCACAAAAACAACATGAAAACACTCAACGGAGAGCAAGTATGAAACTGATTGATCTACCCACCAACCTGTTTTCGAAAAAGCGAACACCTGTAAAGAGCGGCGGTCAGGAAACGGTATTACTGAATCCGAAAGAAGAATCCTATATTCACTTGGATCAACGCTCCCGCGAACTGGTAAAAAAAACCATCGCCTTCTTTGAAGAGCGCGGCAAAGCCAAACTGAAAGAAGATGACCATGAGCGAACTTGGTACGCCGATTTTCTGGAATTCCAGAAAAACGAAAAACTGTTTGCCACCTTTCTCACACCAGACGACTACGGGCAAGGTGCGGCACGCTGGGATACGTTCCGTAACTGCGCACTGAATGAAATTTTCGGCTTCTACGGCCTGGCTCACTGGTACACCTGGCAGGTGAGCATTCTGGGCTTGGGGCCTATCTGGATCAGCCAGAATGAGAAAGTGAAAAAACGCGCTGCCGAGCTGTTGGATCAAGGCGGTATCTTCGCGTTTGGCTTATCTGAAAAAGAGCACGGCGCAGACATTTACTCCAGCGATGTGGTTCTTACCAAACAGAAAAACGGTAAATACAAAGCCAACGGCAGCAAATACTACATTGGCAACGGCAACAAGGCAGCGCTGGTCTCGGTGTTTGGCAAATTGGCCGATACCGGTGAGTATGTGTTCTTTGTTGTGGAGTCACAGCACAAAAATTACGAACTGGTCCAGAATGTCGTGAACTCCCAGAACTACGTGGCGGAATTCAAACTGAATGACTACCCGATCACAGAGGATGATATTCTGGCCACCGGTCAGGATGCCTGGGACATGGCACTCAACACCGTGAACATTGGCAAATTCAATCTCGGCTGGGCCTCAATCGGCATCAGCACGCACGCCTACTACGAAGCCATTAACCATGCATCGCATCGCCGCCTGTTTGATCATTATGTCACCGACTTTGTTCACATCAAACAGCTCTTCACAGACGCCTATGCCCGTTTGACCGCGATGAAGCTGTTTGCCTCACGCGCCATTGACTATATGCGCGTGGCCGGCCCGGAAGACCGTCGATACCTGTTGTTCACCCCCATGGTAAAAATGAAGGTGACCACCCAGGGCGAAGAAGTCATCAACCTGTTGTGGGATGTGATCGCCGCCAAAGGCTTCGAGAAAAACATGTACTTTGAGATGGCGGTAAAAGACATACGTGCCCTGCCAAAACTGGAAGGCACCGTGCACGTCAACATGGCCCTCATTCTGAAATTCATGGCGAACTACTTCTTTAAACCGGCAAAATTTGACGAGGTTCCCACACAGAAAGACCCGCATAACGATGATTTTCTGTTTAACCAGGGACCCACCAAAGGCTTGGGTAAAACACGATTCCATGATTATCGTAAAATCTACAACGAGTTCGACCTACCCAACGTCAACGTGTTCAAAAAACAGATTCGCCTGCTAAAAACCCTTTTGGTGGCAGCAAAACCCACAAAAGAACAAGCGAAAGACTTCGACCTGCTACTTAATCTCGGCGAGATGTTCACGTTGGTGGTGTACGGTCAGCTGATCCTGGAAAACGCCAAACTGAAAAATATCGAAGATGACATCATCGATCAAATCTTTGACTTCATCGTACGCGACTTTTCCAAATTTGCCCTGCAGCTCAGTCAAAAACAGGGTACCAGCTTGATACAGCAGAAACTGTGCAGCTTTATGATTATGCGACCGGACTATGACGAAGCACGCTATCAACGCGTGTGGGAAAACCATGCCTATGCATTGAAAGACACGTTTGAAATGAATCCCTGATCCAGGGATGTTCAAGAGGGTTCAGCACGTCCGCCGAGCCCTCTCATCTCCTCTTGCGTGGCAAGCCTTATTTCACAGTAACGGTGACGGGCTCAGAAATCACAGGAGGATTGTGGGGAATATGCAGGTGATCCGCCAGGATCAAACGCAGGGTATGCTCCCCCGGTTCCAGCGTAATTTCTGCCTCCGTTTGCCCGCCACCAAAATGTTTCACATCTTTGCCGAGTGGCTTGTTCAAGTCTGGCATTTCGCCGTCGATCAACAGGTGGTGGTGCCCGGTAGACGCTTTCTGCATCCCCGCCGGGGCGATGCCCATACCTTCCAAACCGAACCGAACAGTGAATGTCTGGGAGACGGTCTCGCCATTGGCCGGCGAGATAATATAAGCCGAAGCCCCAGAGGGCGACTCGGATTTGGGTAGTTCAGACGCCTGCACATTGATCGCTGCGGCGCAGAGTAAACCAGACAGCCACATTCCTGTTTTTTTCATTGTTATCGCCACTTTTCTTTCCTTGTGATGAGACATGAGTAGAACGTATTTTCACTCGCAAAGCCTACATCCTGCCGCCACATTAGGCAACTGAATCCTCCACACTAGGGAAAACCCTACCTAGGGTTTTCCCTAATAGTTTTTTTTTTGCAAAGCTGGTTCAATGCTCCTCGCCAATCAGACGAACCATGAAAAGGAAATGGATAAGGAAAAGGAAAAGGAAAAGGAATTATGAGTATTGAAGGCATGAGAGATCTGGCGCGCCGTGAAGCATTGCCCCAAGGCACGCCCAATGTCAGCATCAATGAAACCAGCAAAGGCATTCACCTGAACGCCAACAATGACGCCAATCTCATTCGCGTACACACGAATCTGGACGGCTCTGTGGACGTACGCGTTGACGGTGAATACTTTCACTTTACCGCCGAACAGGCCAATAAACTGGTAATTAATGCCGGTGGCGGTGACGACCAGATCGTCATGACCGGCCAGGCGTTTGGTGCCAATCCCACCATTAAGATCAACGGTCAGGATGGCAACGACAACATCCTCGGTGGCGACGGGAACTACAAAATCTATGGTGGCCGGGGCGACGATTCTATTCGCGTAGGCGACGGCAATAACTACATCGAAGGCGAAGACGGCAATGACCGAATTCGCGTTGGCAATGGCAACAACCAGATTCGCGGCGGGAACGGCGATGATGCCATCTACGCTGGTAACGGTAATAACACCGTCTACGGCGGTCGTGGTGACGACCGAATTCTGGTAGGCAATGGCAATAACCGCATTCAAGGTGAAGACGGCAACGATCACATCCGCGCTGGCCGAGGCAACAACGACCTCAGTGGCGGCAACGGTGATGACCGCATCCGTGCCGGCAACGGCAACAATACTCTCGTTGGTGGGCGCGGGAACGACTACCTGGGCGCTGGTAACGGGAACAACAACATCCATGGCCAGGACGGTAACGATTTCATTCAGGCGGGTAATGGCAACAATACCGTTTCCACCGGGCGAGGCGATGATCAGGTCTGGCTGAGAAACGGAAACAACACCATCACCACGGAACGTCGCGATAATGACTGGATCAGTACCGGGTCCGGCAATAATGAGATTAAGTATGTGGAAGATCGTTACTTCAAATTCGGCCAAAGAAACGACTGATTCATTATTTTATTCAAAACATCACTACTGAAAAACAACACTCAAAAGGAGTTGAACCATGAGCTTTATTTCAGACGCGTTTAAATCGGTTTCTAACCTCAATGTATTCACCGCTCAGCTGGATATGTTTGAAAAAATGCTGCCCCAATTGATGGAGCAGTTCCAGTCCCTCAACATCGTCGCAGATATTATTAGCGACGCGATCCAAATGGTCGGCGACGCTCTGGGTATTGACCAGAGTATTATTGATCTGGCACAAGCGGCTTTTCGTGCGCAGCTCGGGGATCTGCCGGGGGCATTGATTGAGCTGGGTGAGGCGATGGAAGGATTGAAAGGTCAGGATGAAGACCGTAGTTATCCTGCCGTTCCACCTCAATATGGCCAGGACATGCTGCGTCCAGGAGCAGATCCATTTAAGGACCTGCCGCTGAGTGACCGTGAGTTCCTGAACAATCAGAAAGAAGAGCTCTCCAATGAACTCTCAAGCATGTTGATGGATTTGCTGCTCAAGATGATGGATAAAGATAAAGATGCGGCTGACGAGAAGATCGGAGGCACTTCCGGTAGCGACGGCAAAGAAGGCCCCAAAAGCTTCTTCCAGCTGCTGGCACTCATGCTCGGCGAAATCATGGCAGACAAGTTTGACGACATGATGAATTCGATGGATAAACTCCGTGAGGTCAATAACGAAAAACTTGACCGCACAGACAAGAAATATAAGAGCAAGCGAAAGGGCAGCGACACGTTCCAGAACGACATGCAAGAAAAAGGTCGAGAATTTAGTATCGCACAGTCAGAGTACCAAGCCCATGTTCAAATGTATTCCCAAGTACAAAACATGGTCAACACAACATTGAAATCCGTCGGTGAATCCATGATCACACTGTCCAAGAAACAGTAATATGTGATCCGCCACCCAAGAGCCGGCCTCGCCGGCTCTTTTTCTTACCCCCAGAAAAGAGACAAGCATCACATTTCTTCTCATGTGCGAGATATCTCACACGTCAACGGGACAATTTCCCTAACGATTCTTTTGGCACATATGTATCATTAACGTATTCCAAGGGAAATGGCACGTATTCAGGCCACATGGAATCTGTGTGTTGCGTTAGCGGGCAACCGTCTGAAGGACCAGACAAGTGATGTGTTCACGCTACTTTTTTTGATGTGACGACATGAGGCATTCCCGTCCTCGTGCTCTGAGCTGAGAATGTGTACTCTGAATTTTGCACGATCTTGTGTCGTGCTTTTTTTGCCCGTTAGCCGCGCTTACGATGCGAACCCGCAGGCGTCGGGATATTCAACCCCATGGCCTGGGAAATGATTTCGTTTTTCACAAAGGGGATTTGGTTCAGCCACTTCATGCCCGCGTTTCTCGCCCAGCGTACCCCGATGTCGTTCTGCGCAAACAAGCGCTTGAATCCTTCCATCACGCCCATCATGGCGAGATTAGGCCCCAATCTACGTCGTTGATACCGCTTTAAAACGACCTCATTGCCTGCGGGTATTCCCAGCTCAATCGCACGTAACAACTCATCCACCAACACCGCCACATCCAGCAATCCAATATTGGCCCCCTGACCCGCAAGCGGATGAATGGTATGCGCAGCATCACCCACCAGAGCAATACCGGGTTTCACGTAGAATTTCGCATGGCGCTGCCGTAAGGGAAAGGTCACTCGGCGTGACACCGCTGTTACCCGCCCCAACTGATGTTCAAATTGTTCTGCCAGCGTGGAGCAAAAGGTCTCGTCATCCAACTGACGAACGCGATCTGCCATTTCAGGCACCATGGACCAGACAATGGAACAATAACGCTCACCATCGGTCGCCTCCGTCTGCAGAGGAAGAAACGCCAGCGGCCCTGAATCCAGAAATCGTTGTCGTGCCACAAAGCCGTGAGGCTTTTCTGTTTCCACGGTGGCGACCAGCGCATGGTGCTGGTAGTCCCACTCTCGCGTGGGTATGCCAGTCATACGCCGAATGACAGAATTAGCGCCATCTGCACCCACTACCAGATCTGCGGAAACAGCGTAGCTGGCACTGGCTGTTGATGCCTGTTCGAGGCTACCCACCAGCGTCACGGTGTGTTGATCACCCTGCCGCGTCAATGCCTGAATCCGTGTACCAAAGCGAACTTCAACATTAGCAGACGTGCTGAGACGTTGCAGAATAGCGCTGAGAATAACTGAATTCTCGACGATGTGGCCCAACGCCGGTTGATGTACTTCCTGTGCATCAAATTCAATACGACCGGTTCCCTCGGCATCCCAGACGGTCATATGGCGAAATGGACACACGCGCTGTCCGAGCATTTCCTGCCACACGCCCAGCCCCTGAAACAACTGTTGTGATGCCGCAGTGAGTGCACTCACCCGCAGATCAAAACCGTGCACCGCTTCCCGCGAGGAACTCAGCGGATCTCGCGCGTGTTCCAAAGCGGCACCCGCATCGACCACCAACACGCTTCTGCCAGTGCCGGACAAAGCCAATGCCAGGGTTGCACCAATAATACCCGCGCCCACAATAAGAATATCGACGTTTTCCGGCGGTTGATTTGATTGCGTCATCCTAATCCCATCGCCTGTCGGGCGAATAATTGTTTGGCAGGCGGCAACACGTCCAACCCGACCAGGCCCAAATCGCGCGCGATGGTCAATACAGGGTCATTGTTGGCAAAGACACGTATTAACTGGTCGCTGAGCAACGTTGTTTTGAACTGATCACTTTCGTGCCAATGCTCAAATCTGGCCAGAACCGAGAGCTCCCCCAAGTCGGGCGCACTCTCTCCTTCCAGAACGCGACGGGCATGCGCTGCCCGAATAATATCAGCCAGCGCAAGTACGCCCCGAAGTGCCAGATTATAGCCCTGGCCGGCGACCGGGTGCAGGGTATGCGCTGCATTACCCACGACCACCATAGCCGGTCGTACCTGCTCGCGACACACCTCCAGCTTGAGCGGATAGCAGTACCGCTCGCCCACTCGAAGAAATCGCCCCAGTCGGAAGCCAAAACGATCCTGCAGAGACGCCAGGAATGTCTCTTGCGACGCGGCGACTAACTGTTCAGCCTCTTCCGAAGGTAACGTCCATACCAGTGCACAGCGGTGCTCATCCGAAGACGAGTCCATCAATGGTAGCAACGCAATGGGCCCCTGATCCGTAAAACGTTCATAGGCCCAGTCTTCGTGAGGGCGCTCGGTGGCCAAATTGGCAATGAGTGCCGCCTGCCCGTAATCGTGCACCGCCACGTCCATCCCTAACTGCTCCCGCAAGCCGGATCTGCCACCGTCCGCCAATACAACCAGTTTCGCCCGACAAGTGACTTCCCGTTGTTCCTCTAACAGCACTGTCACTTGAGCATCGCCACCGGTGTGCCGTACAGACTGAACCTGCCCGGGGCAAATCATCTGCACCCCCACGCAGGTCTCTAGGTGTTTGAGCAGACACACGCCAAGCCATTGATTCTCCACGACGTACCCCAGGGCATCACAATGCACATCCTCGGCAGCCATTCGTGTGGCGCCAAATCGCCCCTTGTCTGAAACGTGAATATATCGAATGGGCGTCGCGCGCTCACTGACGTCTGCCCACAAACCCAGCCGCTCATAGATCAGCCGCGCCCCCCAGGAGATGGCGGTACTGCGTGCATCAAAACTTGGCTGATAGGATTGTGTGCTCGCCACAGCGGGTAACGGGTGCGCCTCGATGACGGCCACTCGCAACGATGGGGTATTGGCATCCCTATGCGGTTGGGAAAGGGCAATTGCCAGGCTGGCGCCTACCAGCCCTCCCCCCACGATGATGACATCAAATTCCTGAGCGTCTGTCACGCGTCCGCCATCAACGCTTCAATGTCTTCAATCGTTTTGGGCACGCTTGCCGTCAGTATTTTCGGGCCCTTGCGGGTCACCACGACATCATCTTCAATACGCACCGCAATGCCGCGCCACTTTTTATCCACACTTTCATCGTTAGGCGCGATGTAGATGCCGGGCTCGACGGTCATCACCATATTGGGTTCCAGCACACGCCATTCGCCCCCGACTTTGTAGTCACCCACATCGTGGACATCCATACCAATCCAGTGCCCCGTACGGTGCATGTAATACTTTTTATAGGCTTCTTTCTCAATCAGCTCTTCCACAACGCCCCGCAGAATACCCAAGGCAACCAGCCCTTCTGTGATTGCGTGGACGGCAGCCTCGTGCGGATGATTCCAATGCATGCCCACCTGTACTTTGTCAATCGCCGCCAGCTGGGCTTTCAACACAATCTCATAAATCGCACGCTGTTCTTCAGTGAATTTACCATTAGCAGGGAACGTACGCGTGATATCCGCCGCGTAATAATCCAGCTCACAACCCGCATCAATCAGCAACAAATCCCCATCCTGAATCTGTGACTGATTCTCAATGTAATGCAGGATGCATCCATTGTTGCCAGCCCCGACGATCGAGGGATAGGCTGCGGAGCGGCTTCCTGACTCCATAAAGCCATGAACAATTTCCGACTCAAGCTGATACTCAAACATGCCTGGGCGGCATTTTTTCATCGCCCGCACATGGGCTTGTGCTGAAATTTCTCCCGCCTTCGCCATCACCTCCAGCTCCACAGGTGATTTAAACAACCGCATGTCATGAAGATAGTGCTCAAGAGCAACAAACTCCCCAGGCGGATGCGCACCGGAGCGTACCTTGCTGCGAATCACGTTGATCCAATCCATCACGCGCTTATCAAACTGAGCATCCAGTCCCATGGAGTAATAAACTTTGTCTTTCCCCTCAATCAGCCCCGGCAGAATGTCGTCAATATCAGCAAAAGGGAAGGCATCATCAAATCCCAACTCGCCGACGGCATCTTCCGGCCCTACGATTTTTCCGTCCCAGAGCTCCTTTTCCGGATTCTTTTCCCGGCAAAAAAGCACGGATTCGCCGTGCTCTCTTCCCGGCACCAGCACCATTACCGCATCCGGTTCAGCGAGTCCTGTGAGGTAATAAAAATCACTGTCCTGCCGGAAGGGGTAATGCACATCTCTATTTCTCACCTTTTCGGGGGCGGAAGGTAAAATGGCAATACAGTTGTCTGACATCAGCTCTATCAACGCCTGACGTCTTTTACGAAACTCATCTATCGCGATAGCCATACGGGTACTTCACATCACTTTCTTTGTCTTGTTAATAAACTGTGGGTTAATGAATCGTGGGAGTGGGGTTTGCCGATCCTGAAAACTCCGGCCCGAAATCATGGTACAGGTGCAGCACAGCAATGCGCACGTGTTCTGTCACTTCAATCAACTGCATCTCGCTGGCTTCTTCATCGTCAGACTCCAGCTCAATACGGGAAATCTCGACCAGGTCAGACAGCAGTTCCTGGTTATCTTCATCATCACTGATCAACTCGGCACCGCGCTCCAGCGCGAGCCCTTCCAAAAATCCTCGTGCCCACTGCCCCAGCGCCATCACCCGCTCATCCAGCGGATAGTTTTCAGGCGGCAGGAGCAGACTGAAGGTGAGATCATCTTTTTGCAGGGACGATTCCACCCGCCGATAAACGCGAAGGATCAAAGCCTGGTCCTCTTCCTCTTCCAGCCGCTCCACCCCCATGTGATCCAGCACAGAATCCAACACATCCTGATCAGACCAACGCGCCCCGCCAACCAGCCGGCCACACCAGAGCCCTTGCAGCTCGGCAGGGGGATTCAGTGCCCCAAGCGATTGATACAGGTCAGCAATTTCATCAAAATCAAAGCTGTTTTCATCGTAGGATGGATAGGACATAGTCAACGCCAGCAGAGGAATAATTATGGCGCCCTATGCTAACACCGCAGCGCGGCGATAGCCAAATGATTCCATGAATAAACACAAAACCTCAAAACCGGCTTAGAACGGCCAAGGAAAAACTGCGAAAAAGCCATTTTGCTGCTAAAATCACAGCGTTGGAATCACTGATTATTTCACGCATCACTACAATAACATCAGCAAACAGGCACCGATCGGCCTGTCGGTGTCCGGGGTTACATGAAAAGATGGAAGATTTAACACTAGATTCACTCGCAAAAAAAGTGGATTCTCTCATCAGCTACTGCGCTGAGTTGCAGGAAGACAACAAAGCATTGAGAGACCAGCAGGAACAGTGGCACAGCGAGCGAGCTCTACTGATGCAGAAAAATGACTTGGCCAGAAACAAAATTGAGGCCATGATTGGCAGGTTAAAGGCACTGGAGCAGAAATGACAGCCAAATCAACAAATACCGTTGACGTCAAAATCCTCGACAAGGACTACCTGATCGCTTGCCCGGCAGATGCCGAGAACGGTCTGAGAAATGCCGCATTTCAGCTGGACCGAAAAATGCGGGAGATCAAATCGGGTGGCAAGGTTTTTGGTACAGAAAAAATCGCTGTGATGGCAGCACTGAATTTGACCTATGAATTGATTGAGCAATCTCAAAGCAATGAAGTCACCCATCAGACAGTCACCACAATGCATGAAAAAATTGATGCCTTGCTGGCAAACAAACGATGAATGGCTTCGACGCTCGGCAAAATGTATTTTTTCGTAAAAAAGAACTGAATTTTTTACCCACTGCAGTATAATACCAGCAGTTCCCTGAGGTGATCGCCAATTGGATATGTCCTCGAGCCGATAATCATACCCAGGTAACCACTCGAGGGTAATGTGAGCAAGTCCCGTCTGGCATTTTGCCAAGACATGGGAAAGCCTGATTTACCACAGCGGTTACCACCTTGAACCTAAGGGTTCAAGGCCCTATCCGATGGCGACACTGCGGGGCGCTTCCTCTTTTTTTCTACACCCACGCCTCGCAATGAACAGAAAATCCATTCGTCAACTGATGCGAAAAAAGCGCAACAGCCTCACCAGCGCAGAGCAACGCCACCACGCCCGCCTTTTGCGACACATCCTGTCAACCCATCCGGACTTTCGCTTCCGGCGCCGCATTGCGCTATATCTTCCAAATGACGGCGAAATCAGCCCTCACCTGATCACAGAGCAACTGTGGCTTCGCAACCGTCAGGTATTTCTACCCGTACTTCACCCTCTGAGAAAAAACACGCTTTATTTTTGCTGCTATCAAGCCACGAGCAAACTGAAGAAGAATCAGTATGGCATTCTCGAACCCGCAGCCCCACCAACATCCTATGCCGCCCCCTGGACATTAAGCGCCGTCCTGATGCCGCTGGTCGCATTTGACCGACAAGGCGGGCGCCTGGGCATGGGAGGCGGTTACTACGACCGAACTTTCGCCTTTCTCCACCAACGCACTTTCAAAAAAGACACAGTTAAGCTGTTCGGATTAGCGCATTCCGTTCAGGAATACCCAAACCTTCCCATAGAGTCCTGGGATGTGCGATTAACGCATATTGCAACGGAAAAATTTGTGAGAAGAATTGAAGAAAAACAGAAGTACTGAAAAAAGTAGAAATTTTGAGGAAAGCACTGCCCGGAAGCGTACACTCCCAGGCAATTGAGACAGGTTTTGTTCTTTCAAGCCAACAAATACTAGTTTGTCGCCTGCTTGTAATCCATTAACTGCATGTGCGCTACATCTGCCACCGCATGCCCATCCATTTGCATTGAAACCAAACCATTTACCGCAAGCCCTACACAAAATAGGACAATTAACGCCAACATAGAGTCAGGCTTCTTTCTCATATTACCCCCGATACTCCAACCTTCCAGGTTACCGCAAATTTAATGTTAAAAACCACATGGCGGGTGCACAGTCTGCCAAGGCAAAAATTCGTTTATATTTCTGACTCAATAACGCCTGAAACAGAACCAGCACCTTTATACCCCTCACACTGTGAGGGTGCTGCTTTTGGGATACAGCTATAGTTATATTAACAACTGTACATCAACCCAAAGCGTAATCCTAGCCATCCTTACAAAAAAACGCATAATAACAGTAGACAGCTATATCTTTCATTCACTTACAGAATACATTAAAAATTACAATTAAAAACATATTCTAACTTGCCAACATAGACCACAAATCGTCACTGCGCAAGAAAATGACATGAAATTATTTAAAGCACTTTCCCTTCTTCTGAATGCCCGAGGAAGAGCTGATACGCGGGGTCTTCTGTCATCTCCCAATAGCGGAAACCAACATCGTCCAACATACCGCGAAACGCTGGCATATCTTCCCATTCCACTTGCACGCCCATGAACACCCGACTGTAGGCGGATCCGTGGTTCCGATAATGGAACATGGAGATATTCCAGCGAGATCCGAGAGACATCAGGAAGCGCATCAACGCCCCAGGACGCTCTGGAAATTCGAATCGGAATACTTTCTCGTTAACAACACCCGCTGCATGCCCACCGACCATATAGCGTACATGGTTTTTAGCAATGTCGTTGTCGGTCAGGTCAATGACCGGATAGCCAGCCTCAGTCAGCGCACCGATCAGTTCTTCGCGTTCCTGACCACCTTCCGCGATCTGCACCCCCACAAACACATGAGCTGCAGACTGGTCAGAATACCGGTAATTGAACTCGGTGATATTGCGCTTTTGCAAAGCCTGGATAAACCGTTTGAAGCTGCCGGGTTTTTCGGGGAGCGTGACAGCCAATATCGCCTCGCGCTTCTCCCCGATTTCCGTCCGTTCCGAGATGTATCGCAAGCGGTCGAAATTCATGTTCGCACCACTGACGATCGCAATAAAATTTGCCCCGGAGATCTGCTCACGCTCAATGTATTTTTTCATCCCGGCAATCGACAAGGCTCCCGCAGGCTCTGCGATCGATCGTGTATCTTCGAACACATCTTTAATAGCCGCACAGATTTCATCCGTTGATACGGTGACCACTTCATCCACATATTGGCGAGCCACTTCAAAAGGGTGCTCCCCAATCTGCTTCACCGCCACCCCGTCAGCAAAGATACCAACTTCATCAAGTATTACCCGCTCATCCGCTTTGAGCGCTTCATAGAGGCAGGCCGACTCATCGGATTCAACGCCGATCACTTTGATTTCAGGGCGTAAATATTTGACGTAGGCGGCCACACCTGCCACCAACCCCCCGCCACCTACCGGCACAAATATCGCGTTGAGCTCCGAGGTGTGCTGCCACATGATTTCCATGGCCACCGTCCCCTGCCCGGCGATGACATCCTCATCATCAAAGGGTGGTACGTAGGTGTAACCTTTAGATTTCACCAGCTCGGCACAATGTGCCGCCGCCTCATCGTAAGCATCGCCTTTCAGTAAAACCCGCGCGCCGCGATCACGTACGGATCGCACCTTGATGTCCGGCGTGGTTTTGGGCATGACAATCACCGCCTTGACACCCAAATGCTGTGCCGCCAGGGCAACGCCCTGCGCATGATTGCCTGCCGAGGCGCAAATGATCCCTTTCTGCTTTTCTTCGTCTGAGAGTCGAATAATTTTGTTGTACGCACCCCGGATCTTAAACGAAAAAACGGGCTGCAAATCTTCCCGCTTTAAAAAAATCTGGTTATTGAACCGTTTGGAGAGAGAGCGCGCTTCAGTGATGGGCGTTTCTATCGCCACATCATAAACACGCGCATCGAGAATTTTTTTTATGTACTTATTGGGCATGAACTCGGAGACCTTACTTCGGGTGTTGCGTCGCTGTCAGGCGACCGTTTTGGTTGCATCAAACGCCGTTGCGGGTATGCTATTGCAATTACGCTTGAGAAACCAGATTTACCACCGAATTCCTTCCTCCGCGGCGGTAGTATTTTTTACTTTTTTAGAGTGAGCATGCCCATCATGAATCAGGATCAACTCAAACAGAGCGTGGCCAAAGCGGCCATCGACTACATCACACCGCACCTCGAAGAGGACAGCATTCTTGGTGTGGGTACCGGCTCCACAGCCGACTATTTTATTGAGTACCTCGGCGGGATCAAACATCTGTTTGATGGAGCCGTGGCCAGTTCTGAGCGAACAGCGGAAGGACTCAAAGCGCAAGGCATTCCGGTCTATGACCTGAACACCGTCTCTCAGCTGGAATTTTACATTGACGGCGCCGATGAAACTAACAGTCGACTGGAGCTGATCAAAGGGGGCGGTGGTGCACTCACCCGGGAAAAAATTGTTGCAGCGGCCTCCCGGAAGTTCGTTTGCATCGCCGATCAATCCAAAATGGTGGACATTCTGGGCGAGTTTCCCCTGCCCGTAGAGGTCATCCCGATGGCAAGAAGTCTGGTGGCCAGAGAACTCGTAAAACTCGGTGGTGACCCTGTGTACCGGGAGAACTTCACCACCGACAATGGCAACATTATCCTCGATGTTTTCAACCTGAATATTGCCACGCCGAAGAAGTTGGAAGAGCAGCTGAATATGCTTACCGGGGTTGTCACCAATGGCCTATTCGCTTTGCGTGCAGCAGATGTCCTGCTGTTGGGCACAGATGACGGCGTAAAGACGTTGACCTCGTCCTGACACCTCAACCAAGCGCTTGATAGGTAGCAACGCTTCTGGCATGATCAGTGAACCCCATTTCCTGAGGAATCCTGATCATGCCTGCCACCAGTTACTTTAACGACACCCACCACCAGGTCAGGGAGACTGTGCGCACCTTTGTCTCTCGCCATATACTGCCCCACATCGATGACTGGGAAGAAGCCGGAGAGTTCCCCAGAGAGATCTACAGTCTTGCTGGAGAGGCAGGCATTCTGGGGATCGGCTACCCAGAGTCTTACGGCGGTAGCGGCGAACAGGATATTTTTATGAAAATCGCCGCCAGCGAAGAACTGATGCGCTCGACGTCTGGCGGACTGGTGGCCAGTCTGGGCTCGCTGGACATCGCACTCCCCCCCGTCTGCCAGTGGGCAAAACCCGCTTTACGCGACCGGATTGTGCCCCAGGTACTCGCAGGCGAAAAAATTGCTGCACTTGCCATCACAGAACCCGGCGCAGGCTCTGACGTCGCCAACATTCGCACCAAAGCAGTCAAAGAGGGTGATCACTACCGAGTAAACGGCAGTAAAATTTTTATTACCAGTGGCGTGCGTGCCGACTACTACACCGTTGCCGTGCGCACCGGTGGTGACGGTCACGGCGGAATCAGCTTATTGTTGATCGAAAAGAACACCCCCGGGTTTAAAGTGGGCAAAAAGCTCAAAAAACTGGGCTGGTGGGCCAGTGACACAGCGGAACTCTTTTTCGACGACTGCCTGGTACCGGCCGATCATCTCATCGGTGCGGAGAATGGTGGTTTCATCGCCATTATGATGAGTTTTCTCAAGGAGCGGCTGGCGCTCAGTGTCATGGGCTATATGACCGCAACACTTGCGCTTGAAATGGCTCAGGCTTATGCCAGGGAGCGGCACGCATTTGGGCGGCCCACGGCCAAGTTTCAAGTCATCAAACACAAACTGGTCGATATGGCGACCCAGGTTGAAATTGCCCGGGAGTACACTTATCGGGCAGCATCATTGGTTGAGGCGGGCAAAAATCCGATCAAAGAAGTCTCTATGGCCAAGAATTTCTGCACGGATGTCGCGGAAGCGGTAACCCGTGAAGCCATTCAGATCTACGGTGGGATGGGCTATATGCGGGAGTCAGGCGTGGAGCGACTGTATCGCGACGCGAAAATTCTTTCCATCGGGGGCGGGACCACGGAAATAATGAAAGAACTGATCAGCAAGCAGATGGGACTGTGAGTCCATTTTTCGACCGGTTTGGCGTTCAGACGAAATCAGCTTATAATTCGCGCTCTTCTTTTTCTGAACGCTGCTCCCGACCTCACCGGCGCGGGTGAGCAGCTTGAATGGTCCAACGCGAGAATGAGCAACTATGATTTACGATAACATCCCGGCAGGCAAGAATCCCCCCGAAGACATTTTTGTTGTCATTGAGATCCCGGCAAACAGCAGCCCGATCAAATACGAGATCGACAAGGACATGGGCGCTGTGCTGGTCGACCGATTCATGGCTACCCCCATGTTCTATCCGGCGAACTATGGCTTCATTCCCCACACACTGGCAGATGACGGCGACCCGCTGGACGTGCTGGTAGTGACGCCCTACCCCGTTGCCCCCGGTTCGGTAATTCGTGCTCGCCCCATTGGCGTGTTGAACATGTCCGACGAAGCCGGCGAAGATGCCAAGCTGATCGCGGTTCCCCATGACAAGTTGACGACGCTGTACAAAGACGTGAAAGAAGTCGAAGACCTGCCAGAATTGCTGCGCGCACAAATCAAGCACTTTTTCGAAAACTACAAGGATCTGGAAGCGGGCAAGTGGGTAAAAGTGGATGGCTGGGATAATGCCGATGCCGCAAGCCGCGCTATTGTGGGTTCTATTGCTGCTTACAATGCTGACAAATAGTTCGCAGCACTGACTATGAATAAGCCGGGCCATTCGCGTCCGGTTTCTCTCCTGAATTGTCCTACACCCTGTTCGACTACGCAGCCTGACTGAAGAGAAACAACAATAACATAAAGGTGATGAACCAGAACCCCGACAGCAGCTTCCAGAACATCAGGGTACTCGCATTGCTCTGCTCCACTGGGTCCTCTCTCAGGAACTCCGGGTTGGGTTCGAGCAGATCTTTCATGAAACGCTCTATCGTTCGATAGCGAATATCCAGATCAAAAGACACGCCCTTCTTCAACGCGCCGTCAAACCACTCAGGAATGATCGGATTGTACGAGTTCGCCGGGAAGTAACGCAGCTGGTCGTAGTCGAATGCGCTGCGGCATTCTTCAATGTTATCCCCGTAGGGCAACTCCCCGGTAAACATCTCATACGTGATGGTAGCCAGCGCATACACATCGCCCTGGATTCCCGGATTCTGCCCTCTGAGATATAAGGGGTCAGAATAACCGGCTGTCCCCAACACACCCTCTCGTACAATGGGCGTCAGTCGTTCTGACAACCCGGCAACATACACCGAACCAAAATCCAGGATCACGGCACGCTGGCTCGGCGTAATCAGCACATTACCCGGCTTCAAATCCTGGTGAATAGCCTCGTTGTTATGAAAACACTCCAGACCGGCGGCAATTTGCTTCACAATGTGAATCGCCTTCTTCGGGCTGGGAGGACGGTTTTCCCTGATCCATTGATCTAATCCCTGACCTTCAATGTATTCCATCAGGTAGTACAGAAAACTGCGCGTTCGCTTCTGGCGATAGATCTTGACCACATGCGGGCTTTGCAGCCGCTTCCCAATCCATTCTTCCTGCACAAACCGGTCGATGTAAGCAATGTCATCCACGTAATTGGCCGATGGCGTTTTCATGGCGAAACGCTCTCCGGTTTCGCTGTCACTCACGAGATAGAGCTGGCTGCGACTGGAAGCAAAAATTTCCTTTTCCACCACATAGCCATCAATCTTCATCCCTGGTTCCAAAGGGGGAGGAAACGGCAACCGTGTCAACTGGGCATTAAAATCCTCTAAATTCTGCTCCGGCAGTCGTCGAACAATTCCCACCACCGCACTCACATTGTCGTCACTTCCCCCTTCCAACGCGTGAGCTACCAGTCTTTCACTGATCTCCTGTGCGGAGAGCGCAGAATCTGAAAGTAAGCCGGTCAGCGTCGCTTCGTCCACAAAATCATGAACACCGTCACTGCTCAGCAACAAACGGTCGTCGGTTTCCAGCGGTATCCGCCCGTAATCGATATGCAGCCGGTTATCCATCCCTATGGCTCGGGCAAGAAAGGTCTTACCGTCGCCCAGTGACGCGGTATGATCCGTCGTGACTACGCTCAGCTTCCCTGCTCGAAGAAGATGGATCCGGCTGTCACCAACGTGAAAGAAATGCGCGGTTTGCCCCTTGATGATGATCGCACTGAACGTGCAGAGATAGCCCTTGGTCTCGTGCGAAAACTCATGGCTTTTCCGGAAAAGTCGCAGATTGATGGTGGAAAGAATCTTTTCGCCACAATTGGCGACGGACCAGGTATCGGGCGTTTGATAATACTCCTCGATAAAGCGGTCTACCGCTGTACGGCTGGCCTCTTTGCCTGCTTCGGCAGAGGACACACCATCCGCCACCACCAGGGTGACGCCCTTGTTGAGCGCGATATACTCATCTTCCGGGTCACAAAACCCTGCTGCATCTTCATTTTCCGGCTTAACGCCTTGTTGAGATTCGAAGCCTGCTTCAATGTCGATCAGCTGGGTCGTATGCATGTGTATTCAGCCGTTAATTCAGTGGGGCCCGTCAAGCCGGGAAAACGGATAATACAAAATTGAATCGGGCCTGTTAACACCGAAGTACGAACAGGCCCTTTGGGATGACGCTTTACCGAGGTGGGGTAGTATTACCCCACATCAATCATGTGGACCGTACCATCAGGGAGCACTTCCGTGATTTGCCCCTTGGGTTCATCCATCATCATGGCGATGAAGAATACCACCAATGCCGAGCCGCCGATCACCATGAAGAACGTACTGTAGTCCACGAAGCTCAACACGGTCAGGTAGGTCACCGCGCCCACGTTACCGTATGCGCCTGCCATGCCAGCGATTTGCCCGGTCATTCTGCGTTTGATCAGCGGCACCACGGCAAACACCGCACCTTCACCCGCCTGCACGAAGAAGGAACAGGCCATGGTCGCGATGACTGCTGCAGGAATCCACCAGCCGGAATTGATCTGGCTCAGCACAAAATAACCACAGGCCAGCCCACCAATCAGAATCAACAGGGCTTTTCGTCGACCGAATTTATCCGAAATCCAGCCGCCACCAGGACGGGCCGCCAAGTTCATGAAGGCAAACCCGGAAGCCAGTAAACCTGCCTTGACCGGATCAAGCCCTTCGAACGTTTCCAGGAAGAACAAAGGCAACATGGACACAACGGCCAGCTCTGATCCAAACGTCACGAAGTAAGACCAGTCCAGAATAGCCACCTGTTTGAAATGGTATTTGTCCAGTTCCGGCACACCCTGGGTCAGGTTTTCCTTGTTCACGTTCCAGATGGAATAAGTTTGGAAAGCAAAGAGTGCCACCAAGCCAATCCAGATAGCGTACATGGCAGTTTCACCAATCAACGCCACACCTGAGGGAGACAGCTTCCAGGACAACACACCCAAAGCGATATACATCGGAATATTCATCCCCAGATACAGGTAGAAATCCCCCCAACTGGTCACTTCCAGACCGCCTGCTTTCTTGGGCTTAAAGTAGGTAGACCCTTTAGGCGTGTTTCGTGCGACCTGGTAGTAAAAGATACCGTAGAGACCGGCAATCACGCCTGTGGTGGCCAGTGCATAACGCCACCCGTCTTCACCACCGTAGATGAGCGCCAGTGTGGGCAACGACATGGCTGCTGCCGCAGAACCGAAATTACCCCAGCCGCCGTAAATGCCTTCGGCAATACCGACCGTTTTATGTGGAAACCACTCTCCCACCATACGGATTCCGATAACAAAGCCTGCGCCGACAAAACCCATCAGGAAGCGGAAAAGCGCTAGCTGCTCATAGGAGTTGGCAAAAGCGAACATCAGACAGAGGATAGAGGAAAGAACAAGCAGTGTACTGTAAACCTTGCGTGGACCAAGTTTGTCCACCAGAATACCGATAACAATACGGGCCGGAATGGTTAGCGCAACGTTAAGAATCATCAACGCTTTGACCTGCTGCCCGGTCATGTTGAACGCTTCTTTCATGAATACCAAAAGTGGAGCATGGTTAAACCAGACGACGAACGTCAGGAAAAACGCAAACCACGTGATGTGAAGCGTTTTAATTTTAGGATCGCTTAATGCGAATAGATTGATTTTGTGTTCGTTGGACATAGCTCCTCCAATACAAACTGGGTTTCGAGCACATTGTCAACGATCACGCGCCATAAAGACTTGATAATCGTCAAGCTAAACGCACTGAATGACGGTTAAGTATTGTTGTGAGCAGGCGGTCTCCCGTCCTATGGTAGCCAGACTAACAAGCCTCGGGTATAAAGCTACCCGCTATATGGCACCCATAAACTGCTTTATCTTACCTCCGAAAGGTCGACTTCTTAGGTGTCGAGGAGATATTAACTGAATGGATAGCTTCTATGGCTTCAATGCAATTTGATGTACCTGGCGCACGGCGAGCGCTCACCCTGGCGACCATCGCCTTTGCTGCCAATTTTTCGGTATGGACGCTCTATGCCATTCTGGGCCTGGAACTACAGGAAAGCTTTAATCTCACGGCAACGCAGTTAGGGCTGTTTTTTTCTGCTCCCGTATTAACAGGCGCGCTGGGCAGAATACCAATGGGCATGCTGGTAGAGCGATACAATCCCAAGTCGGTTTATGTCTGGCAAATGGTGCTTTCAACACCGCCACTCTTTCTCCTCCCTTGGGCGGACAGTCTCACCGCCTACATGTGGCTGGGGTTATGGATTGGCGTGAGCGGCACCTCATTCACCATCGGAATCCGCTACGTCACCGACTGGTTTGACAGCCGGCGACAAGGCACAGCGATGGGGATATTCGGGGCAGGAAACACCGGCGCTGCAATTACGCTGGCACTGGCCCCTTTTCTGGTATCTCATTGGGGATGGCAAAGCCTGGGCCCTATTTATGGCACCGGATTATTGTTAATGGCCTTTGTTTTTGCCCTGTTCGCGCCCCGCAACAAGAACACGGCCTCGCCAATGCAGGCGGTTTTGTCCCCGCTGGACGCGCTCAAGGACATCCGCGTCTGGCGTTTCGGACTCTACTACTACTTCGTGTTCGGTAGTTTTCTGGCGCTGATTTTATGGCTGCCACAGTACTATGTCAGTGCCTACAACCTCAACTTTCCGCAGGCGATGGCATTCACCCTGTTTTTTGTGGCGACATCCAGCATGGTACGCGCGCTGGGCGGCTGGTTCGCTGATCGCTACGGTGGACGGGCGGTTAACTGGACGGTTTTCTGGATCTGTCTGGTTTGCCTGTTTTTTCTGAGCTACCCCAAAACAACCATGACGATTCACGGCGTGCGACAGGATGTTCAGCTGCACATTGAAGTGAATGTCTGGCTGTTTACCACGCTTATTTTTCTGATTGGCATAGCACAGGGATTTGGACGCGCGAGTGTGTACAAGACCATCCATGACTATTTTCCGAAACAGATGGGCGTAGTCGGCGGTCTGGTGGCCGCCATGGGTGCATTGGGCGGGTGCACACTCCCCATCGCTTTTGGTCTGGCGCAAGACTGGATCGGGATTCATACAGCATGCTTCATGGTGCTGTATGGTGTATTGGCAGCCTGTATGATTGTGATGTTCTTCGCCAATAAAGCCGACCGATTCCAGCGCCGGGTTCAGCATGCCACAACACACAACTTCCTGGAAAATGATTGAGGTTGACAAAAAAGCCAGGCGCATCCGCCTGGCTTTTTTCAGCTACCAATGACTCATCAGCCTTGCTGCAACAAGCTTCTCAAATCAATGATGGCTGCGTTGGCGCGGGACAGGTAGGACGCCATCGTCAGTGAGTGGTTCGCGAGCACACCAAAGCCACTCCCGGTTAATACCATCGGACTCCACATGGTTTCCTGGGTCGCCTCAAGTTCGATAATAATTTGATGCATACTCACCAATGCGTTTTTGTTCTCCAATACCGGCCGAAAATCCACCTCGATGGCTTTCAATATCTGAATCAAAGCCCAGGCCGTGCCACGCGCCTCGTAAAACACGTCATCAATCTGAAGCCACGGCGTTTTAATGTCCTCCAGAGGAGCACGTACCGTACTCTGGGCCGCCGACGGATCACCTGCCAAGGACGTATCCCATTGTTTCTTGCCGACACTCTCGCTCAACCGCTGAGACAAACTGCCCAGTCTGGTTTCCACGTTTTGGAGCCAGTTTCTGAGGTTGTCCGCTCGAGCGTAAAACTGGGCATCCGGCACATTCGGATCCGCCAGTCGCGTCAGGTAACTCTTCAACCCCTTGACCCCTCTGCCGTACTCACGCTCTGTCGCGGGCAGAATCCAGCTCTTGTTGTCAAAGTTAAACTGAGGCTCTGCCACTTTCAGATCTTTGTCTTCCGCAGACTGACTCTGTGAGCGACTGATGTCCTGCCTCAACGCCCGGGCAAGATCCCGAACCTGAATCAATACCCCGTACTCCCAAAACTTGATGTTGTCGAGCCAGAGTCCTGGGGGAAGTTTGTCATTGGTGATGTAGCCGCCCTGCTTGTCCAGCAGCGTGTCCAGCAGGCCAATCAGTGTTGCCGTGGTCGTTACGCCTACCGCGGTTTCCAGCTGCAATTCTTCCAGCAGCGCGGTTCGATTCTCTTCAATCGAATACTCGGTGGGTGGAAAGCTCCAGAATATACCTACCACACCGGCAATAACCAAATAGGCCACAATCAGCCAAAGTATCGCTTTGGGTGCTAATCCGTCACCCAGATACAGAGACACGGAATCTAACCTGTCCTTCAAACCTTTCGATGCCATTAATTTACCCTTATTCTGTCTTTTGTTAACTCATTATGCGGCAATTCATTGCAAGAGCAAGCCTAAGGTTTGCCGCCGAGGGTGATTTCGGGAAGCGGCTTCTGCAAGCCAAAGCCCGCGCCGGCATCCACACCCAACTCCTTCAAGAGTCGCCATTCTTCCGGCTTTTCGACACCAAAGGCGATCACACGAATTTCCAACCCATGCGCAATCTGGATGACCGATTGAATATAAAACCGGTTTTCCCGGTTCGTTTCCAGCCCCTCAAGGTAGTGCCGATCTATCTTCAGCCATTTGATGGGATAGTTTTTCAAATAGGAGAACGGCAGGGAGGACAAACCAAACTTATCGATGATCAGCGTGACACCGGTTTGTTCCGCAATCTCAAACCAGGTCGCGAACGCATCCGAGCTTTTCTGCAAAACATACTCCGGAATTTCAAGCACGAGGCACTGTGCAGCCAATGGATGCTCGGCAAGCGTTGACCTCACCCATTTCACAAATCCGGAGTCCAAGGCTGAATCGGTGCTGATCGACACGCCCAGCTTTGCGCCATGAGCCAGCACCTCATCCAGTTCGGACACGGCCAAAGCCAGAATGTGCTGATCAAAAGCAACGTGGAGATCAAAGCGATCCACCATCGGCATGAACATGCCGGCGCTGTACTCTTCCCCGTGCCGACGCAATCGCGCCAGTGCCTTGTAATAATACACGGGCTCATCCTTCGCCATGAAAACCGGCTGATAGTGCAGCAAAAAGTCATCATCATCCATGGCACGCAGGATTTCTTCCCGCCATTCGCCGCTCTGGCGAATTCCCGCTTCAATCGGCTCGCCGGCATTTTCCACAAAGCGCTGCCAGCCACTGGCCTGCTCAGATTGCGCTTTTCGCAGCGCCATGTCGGCATTGGCAAGCAAAATTTTGGCATTATGCCCACCAGACGCAGCCAGCCCAATGTGCACCACATCATCCCGACACCAGGCTTTTACCGCTTTAATACCGACAATATGCTGAATCAGGCTGGCGGCAAAGCTTTCGGCGTGCTCCTCCGATATCCGCGGCAGGTAGATACTAAAGTCCGCACCGGTTCTCCGCCCGATGAATCCGCCTTCGATGGCGTCCATACGCTGCTTAATCTGGCTCGCGACACTCACCAGAAGCTGGTCTCCGGCATCACGACCAAACCGGTTATTGAACTCGGTAAAATCCTTGACCTGCAACAGGATCAAATTCCCTTCCTGGTAACTCTCCCTGGATTCCAGTTCTGCGGACAACCTTCGGTCAAACTCATTACGATTGAGTACCTGCGTCACTGCATCCAGGTGCACTTCTGAGCGCAGCAGGTGAATCTGATCCATTTGGTCGGTGAATATATGCTCCAGGCGGGCTGCCATCAGGTTCATACTTCTGGAGACCTGCACCAATTCACGCGCTCCCCGCTCCATTGCACGCTTGCCAAAGTCCCGATTCATCACGCCGTTGGCCAGCGCTACCATGCTGGCGATCGGTTTCAGTGCCACGGAAATAATGGCCATCAAAGCCACCATCGCGAGAATAAACACAAAGCCAAACCAGGCCAGTTCGGCAATCATCGTCTGCCACAACCGCAAATACGCCTGCCCCGGATTGACCTTCAACGACACACTGCCCAACCGGCTCCACCCTTTCACGACGTCCGCTGATGCGACAGGGGGCTTCAGTTCCACAAGCTGAACGAACCAGGCGGGAACCGTATCGGGTGCTTTTTTCGCTTGCCGTACAATCCAGGCCTCCCCGGAAGCGTGCCACAATATGATGTGTTCGTAATATCCTCGATCAAACATGGCGTCGATGACGGAACTGGCTGTCACCTCGTCACCTTTTGCAAATACGCTGGACAACGACATCCCTAAGGCAGTGGCTGCATCCTGAGCCTGGGTTTCCAGCTGACCCTGCATATAGTGCCGGGCACTAAAGATGTTCAACACAAAATTGCCAGCCATCAACATGATCAACAGCCCGCCCAGATACAGCGTCAGCATGCTTTTCAGCGAGGAAGAAGGCTTGGCGTTTCTGGTCGGTGCGGCCATCAGAAGAATCCATCAGAGTAAGTGCGAAAAATGCCAGTATTTGCCATTTTGGACAAAAGATCTTTCAAGATTACACAGTCTGACATTAAACAACTATATTTAACAACAGTCACTTGTCAGAATTGCAAGAATCTTTGACAAGCCAGCGCGCACAAGAAAAACAACGCAACGGTTGCACCGGGTTTAGCCGAATGAGCACAGAAGATCCGAAAGAAAAACTACTGAGATATTTCGCCAAACGTGTTACCACCCAGGCACGCATTGTGCTCGACTCGTCACAAAAGCTCGATACGTACGGGTGGCAGGACGAGGGGTGGTTCAATGATCTGAAAAAATCAGTGGCCAAACTGAAAAAACAAGCGCAGCGATTTGATCTGCAGAGTTATGTCGACGCCGCAGACAAACTCAATGATCACCTGGCACAGGCAGACTTCGCCTCAGGTCACATCAATCCGGATCAAAAGGCCCTTATCGACGAAGAACTGGATAACCTGCGAAAAATTGTTCGCCGAAAGTCCGACACGGAAGACCAGACACAGCAACGTGTGTTTGTCCGCACCCCCATTTACGTTGCCTTGAATGACGAAGATTCCGCCGCAAAAGCCGTCGCCCAGCTGGACTTTTATGGTTTCCGGGCCGAAGCGTTCAATACGGCTAACGCTCTTCAGGAGGGGACGCGCCACAATAAGCCGGAAACCATTATTATTGATGTTAATTTTGGTGGCCCGGAAGAAGGCATCCGGTTGATTGAGCGCATTCAGGCAAGCCACGACACCCCCATTCCGGTGATCTTCAACAGTCAGGAGAACCTGATTCAATTGCGGCTCGCTGCGGTACGCTGTGGCGGAGAAGAGTTTATTAATATGGCGGGAGATCCCGGGGTATTGATTGAGCGCGTTGAAAAGTACACCAGCGCCAACCCCATGGACCCCTATCGCGTACTGATTTGTGATGACTCGCGCGCACAGTCACGGATGATTGATAATGTGCTGCAAAAGGGGGGCATGATCACCCATGTCATCAATGATCCCATGGAAATTCTGATTGCTCTCGATGAATTTCTGCCCGAGATTATCCTGCTGGACATGTATATGCCTGGCTGCACAGGGATGGAACTGGCCAAGCTCATCCGCCAGCAGAACCGGTTGCACAGCGTTCCCATCATTTATCTGTCCGCGGAAGACGACGTCAACAAGCAACTCCACGCCATGAGTCTGGGCGGAGACGACTTTCTCACCAAGCCCATCGACCCCAGACATTTGGTGGCAACAATACACAACCGGGGTCGTCGGGCGCGCTCGCTGATGGCGTTGATGATACGGGACAGCCTCACAGGCCTGTATAATCACACCCACACGTTGTACCTCCTCGGGACAGAAATATCCAAATCCCGCCACAAGCATACGCCGTTATGCTTTGCCATGCTGGATATCGATTACTTCAAGAAAGTAAACGATACCTATGGTCACCCGATTGGGGATCGCGTCCTCAAAAGCCTCGCCATGTTCCTCAAACAACGCATGCGTAAGACCGACCACATCGGTCGATACGGCGGGGAAGAGTTTGCGCTTATCCTGCCCAATACAAGCGCTGATGATGCTCTTAAATTGCTGGATGAGATTCGGGAACAGTTTTCTCAACTCAAACAACCCACCGGTGAAACCGAATTCCAGGTGACCTTCAGCTGCGGCGTAGCCCAATCCAGCGGGGAAACACCACAGGAATTAAACGAAAAAGCCGATAAAGCCCTGTATGAAGCTAAACATAAGGGCAGAAATAATGTTACATTAGCGCCAAATTGAGTGCCCACATCGCGGGGCCTCACGACCTCTCTTCGGCGACAGGAGCGCAAGCATGGCCACCATTCTGGTTTTAAACGGTCCCAACCTGAATCTGCTGGGACAGCGTGAGCCTGAAAAATATGGAACAACGACGCTTTCAGACATCGAAAACACACTGAGGGACTTTACCACACAACGGGGTCATCACCTTCAGTTCATGCAAAGTAACGCGGAATACGAACTCATTGACCGGATACATGATGCCAAAGGCGAAGGGATAGACTTCATCATCTTCAATCCCGCAGCCTTCACACACACAAGCATAGCACTGCGCGATGCGTTGCTGGGCGTGCAAATCCCGTTTATTGAAGTGCACTTGTCGAACGTGCATGCCCGGGAACCCTTCCGGCATCACTCATATTTTTCTGACATTGCCCGCGGAACGATTGTTGGTCTGGGCGCGAAGGGGTATGAACTTGCCCTGATCGCTGCCCTGGACACGCTTGATTGATACCCCGATTGACTTGCCGCCCTCATTCGTAAGGATAACTGCAACACATGCCCTGGATACAACTCTCCACCACCACCAATAAAGCCCTCGCCGAAAAGATTGAAGATCTCTTACTTGCGGTTGAGGCCGTCTCCGTTACCTTGATGGATGCGGCAGACACGCCCGTATTGGAACCGGAGCCGGGCACAACGCCCATCTGGAATGAAACGCGCATTCTCGGCCTGTTCCCCGCCGAAGTAGACACGCAATCCCTTCAGAAAACACTGGAGCAAATGTGTGCTGCCGATCCTGAGCTCGTCTCACAGAACTTCAAGCTGGAGATACTCGAAGACAAAGATTGGGAGCGCGAGTGGATGAAAAATTTTCACCCTATTCGCTGCGGCAACCGACTCTGGATCTGCCCCAGCTGGCGGGAACCCCCGGAGCCGGAGGCAGTCAACCTCCTGCTTGATCCGGGACTGGCCTTTGGCACCGGCACTCATCCCACCACATTTTTGTGCCTGCAATGGCTGGACGAATTGGACATCAGCGGCCAATCACTGATCGACTATGGTTGCGGTTCCGGGATTCTGGCCATCGCAGGTTTGTTGCTGGGCGCGCGCTCAGCAATCGGCATAGATATCGACCCGCAAGCGCTCATCGCTACCCGGGACAATGCACAAAGAAATCACATTGATACCCAACTGATTGACGTCTATACACCAGAAGACCTGGCAAAGAATCCGCATACAATAGAAGCAGACGTGGTTCTGGCGAATATTCTGGCACAACCCCTCATTACGCTGGCCCCACAAATTTCCAGCCATGTGAAGCCCGGCGGGCGTTTAGCGCTCTCGGGGATCATCGAAAAGCAAGCCGAGGAAATCTGTGCCGTTTATGCCCCCTGGTTCGACCTGGCACCGGTTCGACTGAAAGACGGCTGGGCATTGGTGCACGGCACGAAAAAAGCGATTGAGAGTTGAAAGATGCACCAGACAGAGCTACCTTATCTTGCGGATACGAACTACACTACTCTAAGGAAGTACGCTAATTGTGTGTAAAACATGGATTTTTTCACTCCCTGAACGCTGCTAATCATCTGATCAATTGATACGGAGCTCATGAGTACGAGTTATTTGACCAAGTGCCCGCAATGCGGGTCCACATTCAAGATCAACGACCAATTACTCAGCGCAGCGGGCGGCAAAGTGCGTTGTGGCTCGTGCATGACCGTATTCAACGCGAAAGATCAGTTGTTCGACTCCGATGGCTCCCCCCTTGCCGACAAAAAATCCGCGACAACATCCCATTCCCAAGGGTCCTCTGCACAAGCCGGCAGCGCCCATCACGGCCACTCCGTCATCGAAAAATTCGGCCAGGCGAAAAATACCCCGGCGTCAGACAATCCAATGTCCGACTGGAAACCCACACAAACACCAACAGACGCCGCGGTGGAGGACCCGGACGATATCATTTTCGAAGATGATCCCGAGGAAGACAGCGAGGATGCACATTATTCCGGCCCCGCCAAGCGTCGGGGTAATTCTGATGATTTTGATACGGACTTCTTATCGCTGGATGTCACCAGAGACCACGACTTTATGGAAGGGGGCTCGGACGATATTGTGCCCCACCAAAAGGCCTCCGATGAGTCCTGGGCAGAAAAGATGCTGGCCGATGAACTCGACGCTAAAAAAGCCACCAGCACGCCACAAGCGAGCGTGGACAAATCTGCCTCACCGACCCATGGGATAGCCCTTGAACCCATGCATGACGAAAGCCCGGCGGTGACCACACCCCCTGCGCCGCGCTCTCAGGAAGAGCCCATTACAGCAGAAAAGCGCCCGGCATCTCCGGTGCACGCACCAACACATTCGCCCTACGAACAGTATCAAAGCCTGCGATTTGATCCCATAGAAACCTTCGGGGGACACGTCAGCCCGGCAAAAAAACTCCTGATCGGGCTCGCCTGTGTCGTGCTGGTGCTTGGCATCGTGCTGCAGTTTTCCTGGTTGCACAAAGATAAGCTGGCCCTTTATCCACAGCTGCGCCCGGCCTACGAAAAAATGTGCAACCTGCTTTCCTGCACCCTTCCGGATATGGTAGATGTGTCCGCGATCCGCAGCCAGAACCTTGTCGTTCGCAGCCACCCCACCATGAAGAATGCACTGCTCATTGATGCCGTCATCATCAATCGCGCCGAATTCGCTCAACCCTTTCCCAGTCTCGTCCTGTTTTTTTCTGACTTGAATAACAACGTTGTGACGAAGCGGGTATTTACGCCATCAGAATATCTGGTGGGCGAAGCCGAAAAATTCACCGTGATGCCCATCGGCACCCCCATCCACCTCGCCATTGAAGTCAAAGACCCGGGACCGGAAGCCGTAAATTACTCCTTGAACTTTGAAAAATTCCAGTAAATCCAGCCCATCCCCGACCTCGGTTGAGGAAAAATTTGTAAAATGCTGCAAAACGGCATTCTGGCTGAATGTCAACCACCATGCGCAAAAAATAATCGAAAAATAGGCCAAATTTGCCCTTTTATCGGGGTAACACTGCGAGTATTATAGGCACCCCTTGAAAACGGACGATCGAGTCATATTTTGCCATGGCGAGAATAGGCCCATATCACTTGCAAAACAATCTGATACTGGCACCAATGGCGGGCGTAACCGATCTACCCTTTCGCCAGCTCTGTCGCCAGCAGGGTGCTGCTATGGCTGTGTCCGAGATGGTGATTGCGGACTCCCGGCTGTGGAATACGCGGAAGTCCAAACACCGCCTGAAACACGACGGAGAACCTTCCCCAATCAGTGTACAGATTGCAGGAAGTGAGCCTGAGATGTTGGCAGAAGCAGCCAGACTCAATGTGGCAAACGGCGCCGAAATCATCGATATCAACATGGGCTGCCCGGCGAAAAAGGTCTGTAACAAGGCCGCTGGCTCAGCACTCATGCGTGATGAAAGCCTCGTGCGCGCCATCTTGCAGGCTGTCGTGAGTGCCGTCGATGTACCCGTAACGCTGAAAATTCGGACCGGTTGGAGCTCAGAACAGAAAAACGCACTGACCATTGCCCGGATGGCGGAAGACATTGGCATCCAGGCGCTGGCGGTGCATGGACGTACGCGTGCCTGCGGATATACCGGTGACGCGGAATACGACACGATTGCCGACATAAAATCGCGGATTGCAATCCCCGTTTTTGCAAATGGCGACATAACAGACCCGATGAAAGCAAAGTATGTGCTGGATTACACCGGTGCAGATGCGCTTTTGATTGGCCGGGCAGCGCAAGGTAAGCCTTGGATATTCAAGGAAATTAATTATTACCTGACGCATGGAAAGGAATGTGATCCCATGCCGATGGAAGCTGTGAAGCAGATCCTGCTCGCACACTTGAAAGCGCTTCATCAGTTTTATGGCGAATTCATGGGTGTGCGAATTGCACGCAAACACGTTGGCTGGTACCTGAAGGCCCACCAGATCACAGATCTCACGAGGCGTCAGTTCAATGGACTGGAAGAAGCGGCTCAACAGATTGAGGCCATCGAGCAACTGTTTGATGATTGCGAAGCCCTCTGCTCCTCACAGGACAATCAAAAAACTGACAACCTTAAAACCAAGATAAACGAAGAGGATAAAGCCGCATGACCGCTGATATGCTTGCAGAAAACACTGCTCTCTCAAGCCAGGAGTCAACCACTCAGTTCAAGTCTGACGTTGCGCCCCATGTAACACTTCGTGACAGTGTGGAAAATGCACTGGAAAACTATTTCAGCCAGCTTGATGGCGCGCCGGTAACCGATGTTTACCAGCTGGTTCTCTCTGAAGTGGAAGCGCCGCTTCTGGAGCAGGTCATGAAGCATACACGAAATAACCAGACAAAAGCCTCTGTTATGCTGGGCCTGAATCGCGGCACGCTGCGAAAGAAACTGAAACAGTACGGCTTACTCTAAGCACGTATTCCACAGGCGTGCGTCAGCGATGAGCTTACTGATGCATTGCCTTGGCCTTTTATGGCCGCCAAATCCCGGCAACTAACTTGCCAAGCACAGACTCTGTCCATAAACTAATCATGCTATTGCCGATCGCCTGCTGAGCGCAGTGTCATCACTTTCCAGTTCAACCTCCTGATAAACAGCAACAGAAAACAGCCAATGACAAATAATCAGATTGATATCCAGATCCGACGGGCTTTGATCAGTGTATCGGATAAAACCGGTATCGTTGAATTCGCACAATCACTCAGCGCTGCAGGTGTCGAAATTCTTTCCACCGGCGGAACCTTCAAACTGCTGCGAGACAGTGGTGTAAACGCCATTGAAGTTTCCGATCACACGGGCTTTCCGGAGATGATGGACGGCCGGGTGAAAACATTACACCCGAAAATTCATGGCGGCATTCTTGGGCGTCGCGGCACGGATGACGCCATTATGGCTGAGCATGATATCACGCCGATTGATATGGTTGTGGTCAATCTGTACCCCTTTGAGGCGACCATCGCCAAACCTGATTGTGATTTGGCGACGGCCATTGAGAACATCGACATCGGCGGACCAACCATGGTACGCGCCGCGGCTAAAAACCATAATGACGTTGCGATTGTGGTCAATGCCAGTGACTATGCCAGCGTTTTGAAAGAGCTGGGTGAAAACAGCGGTCACCTCAGTTTTAAAACGCGCTTTGATCTCGCGGTTAAGGCGTTCGAGCATACGGCGGGATACGACGGGGCCATTGCCAATTATCTAGGCCAGCGTGTTTTCGAAGCGCCGTCGGAGTTTCCACGGACACTGAACACCCAACTCATCAAGGTCGAAGATTTACGCTATGGGGAAAATCCCCACCAACGTGCCGCTTTCTATGTTGAGCCCCACGCCAACGAGGCCAGTGTCTCCACGGCAAAGCAGCTGCAAGGGAAGCCGCTGTCCTACAATAATGTCGCCGATACCGATGCAGCGTTCGAATGCGTGAAGCCGTTTGCCGATCCCGCCTGTGTGATTGTCAAACATGCAAATCCCTGCGGTGTTGCCATTGGCGCAGACATCCGCCAGGCCTATGATCTCGCCTACGCGACCGACCCCACTTCTGCATTTGGCGGCATCATCGCCTTTAACCGGGAACTCGACGGTGAAACTGCCAGCCTGATCCGGGATCGACAGTTTGTCGAAGTGATTATTGCGCCCACGGTTTCCAAGGAAGCACGGGAAGCGTTGGCAGCAAAAGCTAACGTCCGCGTTCTCGAAACCGGCGAAATTACTGCACCGCGCTCACCGGCTTGGGACTACAAACGCGTTACCGGCGGTTTGCTTGTACAGGATCGCGACCTCGGCATGGTTAACCTGGATGAACTGACGATGGTAACCAAAGTCGCGCCGACCGAAGAACAGCTCAACGACCTGCTGTTTGCGTGGGAAGTGGCGAAGTTCGTCAAGTCCAACGCGATTGTCTACGCCAAAAATGGGCGAACCATTGGTATCGGCGCGGGTCAAATGAGCCGTGTATACAGTGCGAAAATTGCGGGCATCAAAGCAGAAGACGAAGGCCTTCAAGTAGCTGGTTCTGTGATGGCGTCCGATGCATTTTTCCCGTTCCGCGACGGTATTGATGCCGCAGCAAAAGCTGGAATAAAAGCGGTCATTCAACCCGGCGGCTCCATGCGGGATCAGGAAGTGATCGATGCCGCAAACGAACATGGTATCGCCATGGTATTTACCGGCATGCGCCACTTCCGCCACTAATTCAGCCAGCCACACACAGCACAGGTAAACACAATGAATGTACTCGTAATTGGATCCGGCGGCCGTGAACATGCACTGGCTTGGAAAGTTGCCCAATCCCCACAGGTTAACCAGGTATATGTCGCACCAGGTAACGCCGGAACTGCGCAGGAAGACAAACTGACCAACATTGACCTGGATGTCATGGATAAGCAGGGGCTGGCCGAATTCGCTAAAAATAACGACGTTCAGCTAACGATTGTCGGCCCGGAAGCGCCGCTGGTGGATGGCATTGTGGACTATTTTCAGTCGCAACAGCTGGCCATTTTCGGTCCCTCTCAAGGCGCCGCCCAATTGGAAGGGTCCAAAGCCTTCACCAAAGACTTTCTGGCGCGAAACGCCATTCCGACAGCGGACTATCAGAGCTTCACCGAAATTGAGCCCGCATTGACTTACCTTCGGGAAAAAGGCGCACCCATTGTCGTAAAAGCCGATGGTCTGGCAGCAGGTAAAGGGGTGATCGTTGCGGAAACACTCGGGCAGGCCGAAGATGCTGTGCGGGACATGCTTGCCGGTAATAAGTTTGGCGATGCCGGGCATCGCGTCGTCATTGAAGACTTTCTGGAGGGCGAAGAAGCCAGCTTTATTGTGATGGTGGACGGGGAGCACGTATTGCCCATGGCCACCAGCCAGGACCATAAGCGCGTTGGCGATCAGGATACCGGCCCGAATACCGGCGGCATGGGTGCCTATTCACCCGCACCGGTCGTCACGCCGGAGGTACACGATAAAATCATGGCACAGGTGATTCTGCCCACAGTGAAAGGTATGGCCGCTGAAGGCAATCGATACGTTGGTTTTCTCTACGCAGGCCTGATGATTTCCCCGGCCGGTGATCCGAAAGTTATTGAATACAACTGCCGTTTCGGCGACCCGGAAACCCAGCCTATCATGATGCGCATGAAGTCGGACCTGGCGCAGCTTTGCCTGGCCGCTATTGAAGGTCGGTTGAATGCCTGTGATTCAGAATGGGACGACCGGGCTGCTGTGGGCGTGGTGCTCGCCGCTGGCGGCTACCCGGACAGCTACAACAAAGGTGATGTGATATCAGGGATTCCCACGGCAGCAGAAGATGCGAAAGTGTTCCATGCGGGCACCCAGATCCGGGAAAATCAGGTTGTCACTCACGGAGGACGTGTACTCTGCGCCACAGCGCTGGGCAACACGGTCACTGCCGCACAAGCGCGCGCTTATGAGGTAGCAGATCAGATCACGTGGAACGGCGTATACAAACGCACCGATATCGGTTACCGCGCTATTGCGCGGGAACAGACACAAGGCTGACGTTCAAGAGCGAGGTTGCCAACACAGCCTCGCTCTCCTTCGACTCTCCGTCTATTCCGCTTTCCCAAGCACCCTGTCAGACGCCCCTTTAATCACCGCATCCAACTGCTCAAAACCTTCAACGGTGACCTGCAGATCTTTCACCAAACCATCCTGAATCCCATACACCCAGCCATGAATTTTCAAATACTGTCCTCGGGCCCAGGCTTCACGCACGATGGTTGTTTGTGCTACATGATCTACCTGGGCAATCACGTTCAGCTCGCACATACGGTTGATGCGTTCCGCGGAAGCGTCGCTGGAACCACACTCCTCCGGGACGTACTGCATTTCGATATCCTGAATATGACGCAACCAGTTATTGATCAGGCCGGACGTATCGCGCAGCACCGCTGACCGCACGCCGCCGCAGCCGTAATGCCCACATACGATAACGTGTTTTACCTTTAACACGTCGACCGCGTACTGAATCACCGACAAACAGTTAAAATCGGTGTGCACCACCTGGTTCGCGACATTCCGGTGAACGAAAAGCTCCCCGGGCAGCAACCCGACAATGTCATTGGCGGGCACCCGGCTGTCGGAACAGCCGATCCAGAGAAACTCGGGTGATTGCTGGTTGGCAAGTTGGGGAAAAAAGTCCGGCCGCTCCCGGTTGATCGTTTCAGACCAGGCTCGATTATTTTCCAGTAACTCTTTCACTTTCATAGGAGATGTTTCCACTTCTGACGGTGACAGCTCTGTGCTAGACCACCACATAGATTTAAGAGAGATTTCGTCTATGCTTTAAAAGACATACCGCATTCACTCTCGTTGAGCCCTACCATGAAAAAAGGCCTTTCTCAATATCTGACCAGCAGGCTGCTCTTCCCCGTATACCTGGCGCTCATCGCACTCAGTCTGGTTCAGGCGGGACTGATCATCTACACCAGTTCCAGCAAAATAGAGGGTTTAAAAGCCAACGTCAACTCTACGCTTGAGTCCAGCCAACAAACCATCAACACACAACTGACCTCGGCCAATGAACAAATCGCACACCTGAACAACAAGATGGTGGACAAAGCCAGTGTCCAACTTCGGGCCAGCCTGACAGAAAATCTGCAAAGAGAACAGCAGACCATTGCTCAGGAGCTCGAAAACTATCTCCTGCTCTCCGCGAAGGTCAGCGCTCAGCAGCTGTCGGAGCTGGCTCCCCCGTTCTACTGGGACAACAACATTCCCGAGTTAACCCGCATGGTACAGATGGCAGACCAGACTGAGAGCGTTGTCTTTGCTGTCTACCTGGATAAAGACAGTAAGCCGCTCACACGCTATCTGGACCGAACCGATCCCGTGGTAAAACGCCTGCTCAGTGCCAGCTCGGTGCGGGGCTCTGTCAACAAGGTATTGGACGCTGCACCCAAAGATAAAGCGTTGATATTGATCAACCAGAAGATCATTTCAAAAGAGGTGGAGATCGGGCTTCTGGTGATGGGCATCAACCGAAGTAAACTGGACAGCGAAATCGCTGAGTTAAACCATCGTTTCGACACGCTGGTGAATCAGTCCAGCGACACCATTAAAACCGTGATCCAGTCAGAGGCTGAGCAGATTACTGGCACCCTGCAGAGCACCAATGAGCGAATTCAGAGCAGTGCCAATGAGGCCCTGGCGGGCGCCAATGACACCATGGAAGCGTCGTCAACCCAATTGGCATCCACACTGATTGGACTTATTGCGGTCATCACTGTCGTACTGTTCGCGGTGATGATATTTCTGTTGGCCACGCTCGTTCTACATAAGGTCAACGTACTCAGGGACGCCATCTGGAATATCGCCACCGGAGAGGGTGATCTTACTCAGCGCGCTCGCATCAAAGGTAATGACGAGATCGTCGACATGGCGAAAGGCCTGAATCAGTTTATCGAAAATACGCAGCAGGTCGTCACGGATGTGAATCATTCGTCCAACCGCGCCGAGACCATGACCATTCATCTCGCCGACGTCGCCTCAAATGCCAATCGTGCGGTTGACAGTCAGCGACATGAGTTGGATCTGGTTTCCTCCGCGGTGTCTGAAATGTCCAGCACGGCGGCACATGTCACTGACAGTATCCAAAGCGCTTCAACTCAGGTAGAGAAGATTCGAGGGGAAACCACACGCACCAGTGAGGTCGCCGGTATCGCCAAAGACAAACTGGCACAGCTGTCTGATCGTATTTCCCATTCCTCCACGGTCGTCAACGCATTGGCTGAACAAAGCAAGGAAATTGGGTCCGTGCTGGATGTCATTCAGGGTATTGCCGAGCAAACCAACCTGCTGGCGCTCAATGCAGCCATTGAGGCAGCGCGCGCTGGGGAGAGTGGTCGCGGTTTCGCGGTGGTCGCCGATGAAGTACGCGCACTCGCAAGTAAAACGCAACAGTCCACCGAAGAAATCAATCGCGTGATCGAATTACTCCAGCAAGGTAGCCATCAGGCGGTGCAGGCTATCACCCAGGCGAGCACCTTGAACACGGAAAGTATGGAAGCCTTCGACAAAACAGACAGCTACCTGGCTAACGTTAATATGGCTGTTGACAGCCTTTTCCACATGACCACGGAAATTGCATCCATGTCATTCGACCAAACCAAAGCCAGCAATGAAATTGAACAGAATACCGTCAATATTCATGAAGCGGCGGAACACACGGCCCAACAGGTCAATGAGGCCGCTGCTGCCAGTCGAGAAATACGCACCACGATCAGCGAATTGCAGCAAAAAGTCAGCCGATTCAAGGTGTGACTCAAGTCACCCAGCCACACGTTCTCCAGAGGATTCAGTGTGATTGCGCTCCGGCGGAAATCACATTCGCCACTTCAGGCGAACCATAGAACGCGCCCAGACGGCGGCGAAGCACCTGCTCTATCACGCCTTTTTCCTTGAGTTGCCGCAGCACAGTCGGCGCGAACTCCTGTAATTCCCCCTGTATGAGTTCCGGCACCACATGAAAGTCATCGAAAAGCTCTGCTAACGGCTCCTGGCCATACTTGTCAAACAGGTGATTCACGACAAACTCGCTTGCCTGCTTGAAGTAGGCTGATTGTCGGTACTTAAGCCAGAATTCGTACCCCAACACCACAAACTCCGAGAGATCGACATTGCTGATCCCCTGCTGGATTTCTCCCAGCGATTTGCCTTCCACGAGTTGCCAGAACGACAGTGCAAACTCCTTGAGTTCTTCATCTGCCAGCGCCTGACTTAAAAACTCCTGACTTTGCGCCAGCAAAACCCCGGTGTTATCCGCAATAAATGCCTTCACACTCTGCTCCACTGCACCTTCCAGCTTGGGTAATGTTTTATTCACCATCCGGGTGCTGAGTGACACCATCTTTTTCACGCCGGGCACTTTTTTACTCAGTACGTTGTCCCGGGTGAGATAACGCACGAGTGCACGATACACCACATCAGAAATGAGCTGACCATACACCGGCTGTTTAATCAGATTACTCAGCCAGGCGTCACGGGGCACCTGCAGCTCCAATGCTTTATCGACCATTTCTTCCAGCTGACGGGAGGATATAATGTCAGACATCCGGGTTTTCAAATGAAAGTCGGCCTCAAACAGGCCTGCAGCACACTCACCGGCAATTTCAGCAATCGCGCCGGGGATCTCGGGATCAATGACATTTCTCTGGATGGTATTGAGTACGGCAGCACGTGGTACAAACTCCTCCAGTCTGATTCTGCTCAACTGAGGCCAAAGCAGTTGAAGCTCTGACTGTGTCCAGGCAAGAAACTGCTCAAGCTCAAATGCTCGCAATTCATGCTGTACATGCAGCTCGAGTAGCGCTTGCGCTAACGCATTCCCCGTTAATTGTTTATCCATGAACATTCCACCATAGTGCACACATGTTCACTAATTTAATGGGTAAATTGCACGGCGTCAATCATCTCTCGCGCGAATCGCTCACTTATTACACGTCAAGCCACTCTGGAGCTGGCGGTACATAGACCGCAACAAGACCTCGGTAGCCTTCCACCCCAGACAGGCATCTGTGATCGACTGCCCATAGGTCAAGCCGCTCTTTGGCGCGCTGCGGCTGCAATGCTTTTGATTCCCCTCCTCCAAAAAGCTCTCAAGCATGATGCCTCTCAGGCTGCCAGTGCCCTGCTGCCTTTGCTGCACCACACTCAATGCCGCTTCCGGCTGTTTGCGGTGGTCCTTGCCGGAGTTTTCATGACTGCAATCAACCACGATAGCGGGGCGAAATCCTGCGCTGGCATGGGCGTGCTCGCAGCGGGCAATACTGAGCGCATCATAATTGGAAAAGCTGCGCCCTTCACTGCATTTACCGCCGCGCAGAACGATATGCGTGTCTGGATTCCCTGACGTATGTACAGAGCCCATCTGGCCGGCGTCATCAACCCCCAGAAATGCGTGCGGCGCAGCAGCCGACAGCATAGCGTGCAACGCAATTTCAAGATTGCCCGTGGTCGCATTTTTGAATCCCGTGGGAACTCCCAAGCCACTCACCATTTCCCGGTGAATCTGGGATTCCGTGGTCCGTGCCCCCACAGCAATCCAGGTCAGCAAATCCTCAAGGTAGCGAATCGCCAGAGGGTTCAGGGCTTCGGTGGCCACAGGCAATCCATATTCTTCCGTGATTCTGAGCAACAACCGTCGGCACACCTTAACACCCTGCATCATGTCGTTGGAGTCATCCAGCAGCGGATCATGCAGCAGTCCTTTCCAACCAGTGGTAGTGCGGGGCTTTTCAAAATAACAGCGCATGACAATGAGGAGTCGGTCATTGAGTTCCGCATTGAGCGCAGACAGCCTCGCCGCGTACTCCAACGCAGCATCGCTATCGTGAATCGAGCAAGGGCCCACAATAACCAGTAAGCGATCATCTCGCCGATGCAACACCTCACGCACCGCATCTCGATGACGACAGATTCTTTGCCGGTGCGTATCCGCCAATGGTAATCGGGCTTTTACCCCCTGAGGCGATTCCACCGGAACCACTTTTGCGACCAGCGTTTGGCTGATGTCAACCTCTCGCCTCTTGAGTGCTTTCTTTGACCATTCCTTCATGACTGAACTCCTAATTCACTTGCCTGGCATTTACGCCGGCAGAAACAAAAAAACCCCGAAAGCGTCAGCCTTCAGGGTTTTTGTTCCGGAAGGCTGTTTGACCGCCTTCCTCGTGTAATCAGAGTTTACCTAATCAGAGTATGCAAGGCGCGTCGGTTCGGCTTCTAAAATAAAAGAAGCTAAACAGCCACCCGAAAGCCACGAATGCTCCCTGCACAACCGGAACAGTACGCTCGTTTATTGACTTTGCCAGTGGACTCATCCGCACAGACACAACACCCAATGAGATAAAAGATGCCTGTATCAAATCATACTTTGTTGTTTGGTTCAAGCCTTTCAGGCAGTCGCCAAACCAAATTGCTCACAGAACTCTGAACACATTCTCAATTCACTGCTGCTTGTGCCAGCGGCCCTTCGATTCCATTCGCTTCAACTTGCGCTCCATAAAGGTTTGCAATTTTTCCTTTTGCTCATCGGTGAGCAGCGCATGCACCTCTTTGCGTACCTGCCCCATGATCAATACTTTTTTGCGGGCATTCGCAGCCGCTTTATCCGCCAGGCTGTTCAGCTCCACATCATAGCCTGCCTCGTCCGGTTTCGCGCCGGTCATAAACTCCTTCATCAGAGACCGAACGTCGTCTTCCGGCGCCATCTGCCCTTTTGCACGCGAGATGATTTCTCCCAGTTGCGCTTCCTGCGCATCGGTCATATCGAGCATATCCGCCATGTGATAAAACCGCTCAAAGCCCGCATTCATACCGGGATGCCCACCCTTCATGAATCCGCCGCCATGGGCCCAGCTCCCGCCAGCCACCGCCAACAATCCAACCAGCGCAACGGGTAACAACCACTTCATACTTCTTGCTTTCATTTCGAAACTCTCCTCTTGGTTTGGGTAGTTTCAGTTTACGATTCCTCAGGTTAAGTTGGGTCAAGGCAATGTAAAGGTTGTGTAAAGTGCAATCGGTCGATTTTTGCCTATGATAGACTGAAGCCCAGGATCTACCGAGGAGTAAGCCACGCCATGTCAGGTAAACTGCTGATTATTGAAGATGATTTGGAAATCAGTGACCTTTTGCAGACGCTGCTTGAAATGGAAGGCTATCAAGTAGCGCAGGAATCAGATGGGCAGGCAGGTTTACACAGGGCAAACCACGAATCCTTTGATGCCATCATCCTGGACATTATGCTCCCCTCACTGGACGGACTGGAGGTGTTACGCCAACTGAGACAGACTCAGAACACGCCCGTGATGATGTTAACCGCGCGTGGCGACGACGTGGACCGAATCGTCGGATTTGAAATCGGTGCAGACGATTACCTTCCCAAGCCCTTTAATCCCAGAGAGTTGCTCGCACGCCTGAAAGCCCTGCTGCGACGAGTTGCACTGGACACACAAGCCAGTTTGCCTGGCGGCTCTGACACGCTGGTCGTCGGCGCGCTCACGCTGAATCTGCGCACACGCGAAGTGACCGTAAACAGTGAAGTCGTCTCGCTCACCCAAGTAGAATTTGACCTGTTAGGGATTCTGGCGACGAGCCCGGGCACCGTGATCAACAAATCCGAACTGAGCGAACAGGCGCTCAAGCGAAAACTGACACTGTACGATCGAGCGGTGGACGTACACGTCAGCAACGTGCGAAAAAAACTTCAGCAGGCGGGCTTGGCAGGCATAACCATTCAAACCGTTCGAGGCATCGGCTATGTCCTTCGCTAACCGACTGAAGGAAGCCTTTGTCGCCCTTAAGTCCTCACGTCACCGGCTGTTCTGGAAGATCATGCTCATCTTCTGGGGGACACTGTTTATCACAATCATTACCAACACCACGCTTACACGCTATGTGGCCAAGCAGGAGTTTGAGCGGCGACTGGAGTCTGAACAGATTCACGAGATCGGCCAAAATGCAGCAAACCTTTACGAGTCCGGCGGCACACAACCTCTGGAGCGCTTCTTAAACCGCATCCATCGTGAGCGTGGAATCAAAGCCCTGCTCATGAACGCTGAAGGTGCACCATTAACACACAACGCATTCGCCCAGCGATTAATGAAACAGTTACGCCCGAATAACGGCCCACTGACCTGGCCGCGACACGAACCTATGCCGTTGGACCCGGCGATGCGCTTTGAGTTTCCGGGCAAAGGGCAACCGTTACACATCCCTGTGGAGTCTACCCAGGGCAGTAAATATCACCTGGTAATCTTCCGTTCTCCCCTATCGCGGGAGCTGGTCAATCCCGAGCAGATTCGCGGATTGCGACTGATCAGCACATTCATCGTCATTGCGCTCGCCTCCTGGTTTCTCAGCCGACATTTAAACCGGCCGATTCTGGCGCTCTCACGCGCCAGCAAGCAGATGGCGAATGGCAATCTCTCCGTCAGAACCCGCCCCGACGTGGGGGGGCGCAAGGACGAGCTCGGCGCTATGTCTGATGCGTTTGACCATATGGCAGAAAAGATCCAATCCCTCGTCACCGCCCAACAACAGCTTTTCCGCAACCTCTCACACGAAATCCGCACCCCCCTCACACGCCAGAAGCTGGCTTTGGAGTTGCTGCGCAGACAAGATCCGGACAATCCGATGCTCGCACGACTGGAGAGCAACAATGAAGAGATCGAACAGCTGACACAACAAATTCTCGACCTGACCAAACTGCAAAGCCCGACTGTTGCACTCCAGCAGGAACGCATCGCGCTGGCCGAACTCGTGAGTGAACTGGTAGCGAACAACACGCTGGAAGCAGAGCACAAACAGGTCCACATAAAGCTGACGACTCCTCAAACCAATTCGGGAAACCATCTCCGAGGTGATCCCACCCTTCTCTATCGCGCCATGGAAAATGTACTGCGCAACGCCATTAAACACGCCCCCGAGAGCTCGATAGTCACATTAACGACAAATCTAAGTGCCACCAGATCTGCGACGGCGACTGTGCTCCGAATTACCGATGAAGGCCCGGGCGTACCTGAATCCCAGCTTGAGGCTATATTTGATCCGTTCTTTCGCGTTGATTCGGCACGAAACCGCTCCCTTGGTGGATTTGGCCTGGGCTTGGCCTTTGCCCGGGAAGTCATCGAGAAACACGGTGGTCACATCAGTGCTGCCAACCGCGAGAATGGCCCCTCTGGGCTGGTCGTCACAATAACGCTACCTCTGGCGGTTTGTTGATACAGATCGAGAAAACGAACATTTTATAAACAAAAGCTTGACGTTACCCAAAATCTATAGACAATACCTCTGAAGTAGGTGACGATTGAATAGACAAATAAATTCAACTATTTAAGTTCGCCACCAGGGAATACAACCCTGTCAAAACAAAATTTTGACAGGGCAGAAGCTCACTGAATTCAAGAGCCGATAGAATAACAATAAGGATCCGCTCAGCTGTATCGGCGGTGTTCACAATCGCAGGAACGCGCCATGACCACGCCCGCACCCAACTCGCTCGCCCTTTCTTCCAAAAAGGCGAGTCTTTCCAGCCTGGTATTCAGAGCACTCATCGGAATGAGTGTTTTGGCGGTTCTGATTTTTGGTGGAGTACAAACCGCACTCGAGCTCCTGGACTTCCAGCGCCAGACAGAAAAGGCCACCACCTTCACTCAGCAAACCGCTCACCAACGCACGGAGCGACAGCTCAAGCAGCTGAAGCTTTTTCTCGATAATCGTATCCACATGGCAGAGCAACAGCTAGACGAAACGCTCATGACTCGTGTTTCAGACGCCGTGACCCAGGCGCGCGAAATCAGCGGCACGCATACCCGCCTGTCAATGGCAGAGCATAAGCAACTGATCATCGATGCCCTGCGCCCGATTCGCTTCAACAGCGGCCGCAGCTACTTTATCGTAATGGATACCGCAGGCACCATGCACCTCTTTCCACCCAATCCGGAGGCAGAGGGTAAACATTACTCCGCGTATGCAGAAGCCACGCCTGCCATGCCCCACATCAAAGTCATTGCGCAAGCCAATTCGTCCACGGAAGGCTTTTTTACCCACCCGCTTTATGTGGACAACCAGGGATTCCCTTTCCACCAGCGTCGCTGGTACTTCCAGACACTTCCGGCACTCAACTGGATCATTCTGGCCCATGAGTCACTCGACCTGTTCACCCAGAACCTGCAGAGCCAGCTGATCAAAGAAACCGAGATATTCAATCAGTCCCCGTTTTTCAAATACGCCATCTATGACGGTGAAGGCGAACACATTGGTGGCCACAACCTGCCAACCAACCCGCCGGATGATTCAGACCAGCACATTACGCTGGCGCTGAGTCACTGGCAATGGCGCGTGGAAGCACTTGCCCCACCCAGTGAGATTCAGGCTCTGGTCGCGAGTCGACAAGGGGAAATCAGCGCAGAAATCGAAAACCGGCTGCTCATCCTCTGCGCCCTTATCGCGCTGTTTGTGGTGCTGGCTGCGGTCATCAGCAAAGTTATTGAGCGAAAGCTGAGTGCTCAGCTCAGTCACTTTATTAAGGACCTCAAACGCTTTGCGCTCGACAATCAACCGATCAACCTTCATCACCTTCAATACCGGGAATTCTCAGAGCTGGCTGAAACGGCCAATGCATTTACCGCCCAGCGGGCCATCATGGTCCGGGAACTGGAACGTCAATCCCAGAGAGATCCGCTTACCGATTTGTATAACCGGCGCTACATGAGCGAATTGCTTGTACTGGAAGAGGCCCGCATTACCCGAAATGACCGATTCTTCGCTGTTATTCTGGCTGACATCGACCATTTCAAACACATCAATGACCTGTACGGCCATGAAGCCGGAGATCTGGCGATCAAACGCGTTGCACAGGCCTTGCGACTGGCCATTCGGAAACAAGATCAGGTGTGCCGCTGGGGAGGAGAAGAATTTTTGATCATGCTGCCGGACGCCTCCCTGGAATCCGCACGAAAAGTGGCGGAAAAAATCCGTCGCACCATCGCCGAACTCAGCATCATATTCCGCGGCAATCGAATTCAGTGCACACTCACGATGGGCGTAGCGCTTCATGCCCGCAAACATGAGCTGCCTGAGACCATTGATCAGGCGGACAAAGCACTTTATCGAGGAAAAAGACAGGGTAGAAATCAGATTGTCACTGCCAGCCCCCTGGAACTGGCAGAAGCGTCACGCGCCTTGGCATAGCGATTGGGCCCCGGCGCGGTATAGAAGGCAAGCCCATCTAAGAGAAGGCCTATCGTGGAGAAGGCCTATCGAGTACCAAAGACCACCATGGTCTTTCCTTTCACCTGCACCAGCCCCTGATCTTCCAGGGTTTTCAATACGCGCCCGACCATCTCACGAGAGCAGCCGACAATTCGCCCAATCTCCTGACGGGTAATCTTGATCTGCATACCATCCGGGTGCGTCATGGCATCCGGCTCTTTACACAAATCCAGCAATGTTCTCGCCACGCGCCCGGTCACGTCCAGAAACGCCAGATCGCCCACCTTTCGGGTTGTCTGTCGTAAACGCGATGCCATTTGCTCGCCTATGAAATAGAGAATACGGGGGTCGTCCTGTGAAATTTCACGAAATTTCGTATAACTGATTTCTGCAACTTCGCATTCGCTTTTTGCTTTGACCCAGGCACTCCGTGAGTCCATGTTGTCAAACAGCCCCATTTCACCGAAAAAATCACCGGCATTCAGGTAAGCCATAATCATTTCACGGCCATCATCGTCTTCAATAATGACGGTCACTGATCCCTTGATGATGTAAAACAGCGAATCACTCTTGTCGCCGGCGTAGATGATGGTGCTCTTGCCTGGATAGCGCCTGCGATGGCACTGCGACAAGAAAAAGTCCAAGTGCTTGGTCTTGTTTTCTGCTGGTTTAGCGATTGCTACCATTTTAACGTCCCATTACTTAGTAATTATGATGTAGGCACACACCTGTTAGCAATAATAAGCATTTTATCAATGAGTTACACGGTTAATTTAAACCGGATAACGGAAACCTCTTCCAATCCTCTAAGAGTATAGTTCATATTTGAAAAAAAGCTGCTAGGGGCATGCCTGGTTGTGTGGTAATCTTGCGGTTTTTCTGCCGACGGGCAAGGACAGGAAAGACAGGAGCAGACAATGAAGGCAAAAATCACCTGGGGTGGCGATGCCAAGTTCATCGCGGAGTCCGGTTCCGGGCATGCAGTCACCATCGACGGTCCCCCCGATCACGGCGGCCAGAATCAGGGGCCACGCCCCATGGAAATGATGTTAATGGGCTTGGGCGGGTGCACCAGCTTCGACGTGATGAGTATATTGAAGAAGTCCCGTCAGGACGTGACGGATTGTGTCGCGGAGCTCAACGCCGAACGCGCAGACACTGTCCCCAGCGTCTTTACCAAAATTCATGTGCACTTCATTGTGACGGGCAAAGGGCTCAAAGAAAATCTGGTCGCGCGGGCCGTCAAGCTGTCAGCAGAAAAGTACTGTTCGGCGTCAATCATGCTGGAGAAAGGTGGCGTTGAAATTACCCACGACTACGAAATTCGTGAGCACGCCTGATCGATCAATGTGGTTGCATGGATCACCCCGAACTTTTCATGCCTATTCGGCAAAAAATCCTTATCAAACACAATAAATAGGCGCATAATACCGCCTTTTTATTTCATCGTTCTGCGGGAAATACCGGGTATTTCACGTTGAAGATGCGTTTTTGACTTATCCAACAAGAGGGCGCCATGGATAAGAAACTGATGCTTCATGGTTTTAATAACCTGACCAAATCCTTGAGTTTCAACATTTACGATATTTGCTATGCGCAAACGCCACGCCATAAGGCAGATTACATCGCATACATTGACGAAATGTATAACGCTGAGCGATTGACTCAGATTCTTACGGATGTCGTAAAAATCATCGGTGCGAATATCTTGAATATAGCCCGTCAGGACTACGATCCCCATGGGGCCAGTGTCACCATGCTCATTTCCGAGCAACCCGTAACCGACACCGCCGAAAAGAATTTCCAGGAAAGTCCCGGCCCGCTCCCGGAAACGGTAGTAGCGCACCTGGATAAGAGCCATGTGACCGTGCACACCTATCCCGAGAGCCATCCCGACGACGGAATCAGTACGTTTCGTGTGGACATTGACGTATCTACCTGCGGGCTCATCTCTCCACTGAAAGCATTGAACTACCTGATTCACAGCTTTGATTCGGACATTGTCACCATTGACTACCGCGTCCGCGGATTCACCCGCGACGTAGATGGCACCAAGCATTATATCGATCACGACATCAACTCGATCCAGAATTATCTGAGCGAAGACACGCAAGAGGCGTATCAGATGATTGACGTGAATGTGTATCAGGAAAATCTTTTCCACACCAAGATGCTGCTGAAAGATTTTGATGTGGAGAACTACTTGTTTGGCGATGCCGACTCAATTTATGAAGAGCGTGAAAAGAAGGACATCGGTGAGCGGCTGAGAACGGAAATGATGGAGATATTTTACTCTCGCAACATGCCGTAACCCCCCGCCTTACTGCCCCTGACTCAGAACAGCTCTGAACCAGAACGGCTCTCAATCAGAACCTCCTGGCGTACAGATTACGTGAACGACTTGTGCGCCAGCATCTCCACAATCATCGGACGAATAATCAAATCGATAGCCAGTGACATTTGGTGTCCAGGGATCACAAGCGTGTCATGTCGCGACACGAATGCCCCTTGAATCATCTGCACCAGATAAGGGAAGTTCACATCCTGATGCTTACGAAATCGGATGACCACCATACTTTCATGGTCCTGTGGCACCTCTTTCATGGCGAATGGATTCGACGTATCCACCATGGGGACGCGCTGGAAGTTAATGTCGGTATGCGCAAACTGAGGCACGATATCCCGCACGTAATCATCCATACGCTTGATGATTGTGTCCACCACATGAGCATGAGAATAGCCTCGATACGCGGTATCACGATGAATCTTCTGAATCCATTCGAGGTTAACAATGGGCACCACGCCGATCAACAGGTCCACATGTTGGGCGATGTTAAACTGCTCATTCACTACACCACCATGAAGCCCTTCATAAAAGAGTAAATCGGTCTTTGCTGGCAAGGTGGACCAGGAAGTGAACGTGCCCGGTTTATACCCGGCAGCAATCAAGGCACGATCATCATCATGCACATAATGCCGGAATTGACCGGTGCCGGTAGCGCCATAGTCCTGAAAGAGTGCATCCAGCTTATCAATGTGGTTCGCTGCCAGAGAAAAGTGATTCTTTTCGCCATGCTGCCCTTTCGCAGCCAGCTTTGCCATTTGTTCACGGGTATACTTGTGAAAGCTGTCCCCATTCACCGAGGCCGCACGAATGCCCTCATCGTCAAAGACTTTGCTGAAAATCTGACCGGTCGTGGTGGTGCCCGCGCCAGACGAACCAGTCACCGCTATAATAGGATAACGCGTAGACATTCACTCAACCCTGCTAGCCTGTATTACACTGTTAATATTGTTCAGATCAACCATCCACTCACTGTGATACGCAGCCTTGAGTGACGCTAGGAAAGGAAACACCTGCCCCATGCCGGAAGTTCATGATCTCAGCCTGATAATTGATTCGCAAGTTCCAGTCATCGTCATCGAAACACAGGAAGAGCGACGTGCGCTGGATATGGTGACGCGCCTCGCTCTGAAAAAAGGACTCCCGCTGTTCAGTTGGACAGTGACCGGAGGCATTCAACGCCTTGGGTTTGGATTTGAGCTGGAACGAGAAGACAAAAAGCAAGAACCGGAGGCTGTGCTGGAGTATATCAAACAGCAGGCCAGCAGTGCCATCTATGTCTTATGCGACTTCCATCCCTACCTGGATGACAATCCGAAGATCATCCGCCACATCAAGGACATTGCTTTGGACTACGCGCGGCTGGGTCACACGCTGATCTTGATCAGCCATGAATTGGCCATCCCGCCGGAAGTCCGTCCTTTTGTAGCGAAATTCACTCTAAGCCTGCCTCAAGGCGACCAGATCACCGCCATTGTGCGCGAAGAAGCGACCATCTGGTCGAAACGAAACAACCAAAAAGTGAAAACCGATCAGATCACATTGCAACGTCTGGTGAAGAGCCTGCAGGGATTAACCACCGCCGAAGTGCGTCGGTTGGCCCGGGGCGCGATTGTGGATGACGGTGCGATCACAGAATCCGACCTGCCGGAGGTCAACAAAGCCAAGTTTGACCTCATGGATATGGGGGGTGTGCTGAATTTTGAGTTTGATACCGCGCGCTTTCAGGATGTGGCGGGCCTGCACAATCTCAAAGACTGGCTGACCAAGCGTGCCAAGGCTTTCCTGGAATCAACCAACCCGCAGGGCAATTCTTCCAGCAGTCCGCTATCGCCCCCCAAGGGGATTCTACTTCTGGGTATTCAGGGTGGTGGAAAAAGTCTGGCCGCCAAAGCGGTGGCGGGTTTGTGGCAACTTCCATTGCTGCGGCTCGATTTTGGCAGCCTGTACAACAAATTTTTTGGTGAGACAGAAAAAAACCTGCGGCAGGCACTGCAGTTAGCAGAGCTGATGTCGCCCTGCGTGCTCTGGCTGGACGAGGTGGAAAAAGGCCTCGGCCAGGACAGTAACGATCAGGGCGTATCCAAACGCCTGCTGGGTACATTACTCACCTGGATGTCGGAGAAAAATCATCCGGTTTTCATCGTCGCCACGGCAAACAAGGTACACACACTGCCGCCAGAGTTGATTCGCAAGGGCCGGTTGGACGAAATTTTCTTTGTGGACCTCCCGGACTCCGCAGTACGTGAGGCTATTTTTCGGATTCACCTGCAAAAACGACAGCAACGGCCCGAACAGTTTCAAGTCAGTGAATTGGCGGGCCTTTCGGAGGGGTTTTCCGGGGCGGAAATCGAGCAGACCATCGTATCCGCACTCTACACCGCGAATGCCGCTGGCCAGTCACTGACACAAAATCACATCGTCGGTGAACTCACCAGCACACAACCTCTGTCGGTCGTAATGCAGGATGAGGTGGCAGCGCTACGGACCTGGGCCCAGGATCGCACAGTACGGGCATGAAAGCGGTGCGCAGTCCGCAGGCATCAAATCGCACTGATCAGCCGGGGTTTTTCAATTCCAAATCCCTGGGCGTAATCCAGTCCTAGATTTTTCAGCATCTCCAGCACCGATTTATCTTCCACCTGGCACGCAATCACCTCTTTGCCCATTAAGTGGGCCATTTCTGCCATCGACCGCACCATCGCCTGATCACTGGTACTCTTGGCCAGCTCCTGAATAAAGCTACCGTCGATTTTTATAACATCCACCGGCAACATTTTCAGCAAATTATGCGACGCCGCTCCCGCGCCAAAATTGCCCAAACTGAAACGACAGCCCGTTTCTTTCAGCTCTTTGATAAAGTCCGCCACATCGCTCAGGTTGGAAATTGCTGACGCATCCGTGATTTCGAAGCAAATCTTTTCGATGGGCGACTCTTTGCGGCTCAATTTGTCGTACACGTATTCCAGCAAATTCTCATCGTTTAGCGAATGCCCCGAGAGGTTAATACTGACGCCGCCCATTCTGCCCAACGCCGCTTCGTTTTCCGCCATCCAGTCCAACATGTGCCCCACCACCCAGCGATCAACGGTCTGCATCCGGTTGTACAGCTCGGCAGTACGCACAAATTCGCTCGCCGGAATCAAATGCCCTTTGTCATCATAAACGCTCAACAGAATTTCATAGTGGGTACTCCACAAGCACTCCTGATGCAGGGGCAGAATTTTCTGACAACGCAACAGAATACGCTCTTTGTTCAAATCCTTGAACCCGGCCACCTTGGCAACAATCTGCTCCTGTTGTGAGAAATTACTCCGGTCGGAGTTGAACACATACAATCGGTTTGGCCCGAGCTTCTTCGCACTTTTGCACGCGCGCTCCGCGGCACCCAGCAGTTTCTCCGTATTGGTGAGGTATTCGTTGGACATGGCCAGCCCCACGCAGGAGGAGACCGAATATTCCTGTCCGTCCCACTGAAATTTCATCTCCTGAATCGCTTTGATGAATTGCCGTGCCAACGCCTCCACCTCGGGCCTGTCCACCAGCACAGCAAACTCGTTACCCGACATCCGGGCCACAACCGAGCCTTTGGGCGCATACGAAGATAACAGCTCGGCGATGTTTTTCAGTAAGCGGTCTCCGGCATCGTAGCCGGCCGAATCATTGATGATCTTAAACTGACGCAAATCCACATATATCAAGCTGCAGCCCGCCGATTTAATGCCTTTTGCCAGCATTCGTTCAATACTGCGTTCGACTTCCTTTCGGTTCGTCAGGCCGGTAATTTCATCGTGCGTTGTGGCATACGAAAGTTTCTCATAGACCTGTTTGACCATATTATCGAGACTTTCATCCACAATGGGCGTTTCATAATCCGGATCGTGCACCAGGGAGCCGCGCTGCATCATACCCGCCAGTTTAATCAGATCCAGTTCAATAACTTTCATGCCCTGATGGTTCACGAACACAAACTTGGAGAAGCCCTTCCCCACCCACACCAGACGCATAAACGTCGGTTCCTGCTCTTTCTTGAGGTGCTTGATCCAGGTCCCTACTTCCAGCTTCTGGGCCCGCTGCAGCCAACGCGCCAATCCTTTGTTCCGGGACTCGGCGAGCATTTTGAGGTTCTGATCTTTTTCTTTGGGCTCACTTTCCGGCATTTCGATCATTTCCGGGGCATGATCCTTACTGCCGACAATAAATTGCTTCAGCTCATCGCGAATATGTCCCGAGGGCATGTGATTGGAGGAAATGGTCGACAGGCCGTCCTGAATAATTTTCAGGAGGTCAGACAGGTTCAGATCCATGTGTGGATTGTCGCCATACTCGACCAACGTATCAATGACGCGCAGGTACTCCTGCCATGCCTGACTGTCTTCACCCTGGCGAATGTAAGTCAGCGACAATAAATCCCGCCACCCGCCGTTAATCAGTGACACCACTGCTTTTGGAATTTTTCGGCCTGCAATCCGCTTTTCGATCTCATCACTGACCACGTGCTTGGCAAGGTCAACTTTTTGCGCCCCTTCCGCCGCCGACATAACGCGTTCGACATTACGCCGGTACAATAGATTCTGGCGTTCAATCAGGGAATCCAGCTCGGTAACCGCTTCATCAAACACGCCGGTATCCTGATCAAACTCCTCATTGATGCGATCAATCACTCCGTCAATTTTTTGTTGAACCACCGGGCTCGGCCGCCCCCCTTTTAGTCCCAACTGGGCAATTCGGTTCAACAACGCGCGGATGGGGCTATCAGGCCGTTCGAGGAAGGTTTTGTCTTTGAGCAGCAGCTTAACCACAGGCACCTGCAATTTGCCGAGCTGCCCTTTGACCTGATCGGTAATCTTTTCGCTGGACACCATGCTCACAAAGAAGCGATCCACCACATCCAATGTTTTTTCCTGCTCCACATCCAGCACTTTCTCCTGTGCCGGATGATCACTTTGTAATTCCGAGGCCACCCGCTCGGTTAACGACGCCTGCACATCCGCACTCACCTCGCCACGCGCAGTGAGTTGCTGAAGGCGCTGAAGGCTCTTCTGTAACTCCACCGGGCTCCATTTTGGCTTATCTGACGCAGGAAGGTCCGGCGCATCGGGCGACAACCCTTTACGGGTTTTATCCAGCACATTGAACAGGTTTTTTACTGTGCTGAACACAGACTCCGCCTGGGACCGGTTGGCGGAAAACTGGGTGATCGAGCTGTTTTGGGGGGCGTTCTGCGGGTCAAAAGGTGGCACGAGAGCTTTACGCAGGATTTCCTCGCGATTCGGTTCAATGCTGTCCCGGTGAGCATGCCCCGATTTAAAACCGTGTTCCTGCATCGATGCTGGCGGCACGCCGCCCTGTCCTGCGGATTCACCCGCACCCGGCGCGAGCTCCTCGACCTCGGCCACCGGTAAGGTGCTTCGATTCGGCCAACCGGCACTCTGCGCTGGTGGATGCGCCACCGGGTGATCCGAACGATCCGTCGCCGGCATTGTGGATGAAGGGCCACTGGACACTGCGCCCGACGGAGCGGGCGCCGGTGCTGGCAGGTTTTCCGTCGCGGTTTTCTCTTCTTCTTTCGGCTTTGGCTCGGCGTGTGTTGGCTTCTGCGACGACAAATACTTGCTCAAATCCAGATCCGGCAACACATTTTGGCGAATCAATATCTGGTTCAGCTCGACATAGAGCGCTTCCAGTTTGTGCAGCACTTCCGTTTCAAAGGCTTTGTAATAGATCTTTTCCGCCTGTTTCAGCATTTTAAGCGGATCGCTCGCCGCTTTGAAGGCATAGCACACCAAGGCCGGGCCATAGGGGTTCTTATAGCCGGTGGCATTCACGATGCCCACTTTGTCCAGACGCATTTTCAGCTGCAGCAGCGGCCCCCGATACTGAGTTTCCGCTTTTGTGATCATCACCTTGACCGTGAGCCAATCTTCGAACTCATTCTTATCAATCAGGCTCAGGGAGTTTTCACTCTGGTTTTGCGGGGTTGGCGTTTTGGAGGGCGACCCGAGATAATCCATCAAGTTGGCAGTGATAATGCGTTTGCTGCGACCAATGAGCGAGGCACAATCCAGAATGCCATTGGCGATACGATCTGTGGCCGCGTGTTCCGCCGCGTCTTTGAGATTCACATCGACCACCTCAAAAAAGGTCTCAACCAGTGGCTGAATATGTGTGGTCAGTGCTTTCGTAAATTGCCGGGTGACAAAGGCTGCTTTATTGTTCTCGGGAAGCACTTGTGCGCCACCGGCATTTCGCGCGCATTCCCGCAGCATCGCGGCAAACACATCCGGCTGGGACTTCAGGAACATCACACCCAGAGCATTTTCAACCATGCGTACGGGCTTAACGACGATGTCGTAGGACTTGTCACCCACAGAAAAAACGACATTGAGCGCATTATCCGCCTGCTGCGCATAGACGAACTTGACCTGATCGGCATAGGCGGCATCAAATTTTATGAACATCCCTTCAGCACAAAAATCTTCAATGGTACACGGCCAATTGGTGCGCTTTTGCCAACTCAGCTTGGCCTCAAGATGTATGGGTTTTCGTTGGCTGGTACGCCGTTCCATGCTTTTCCCTGTCAAATGAATCTGCCACACTTCAGGCTGTGGACATAAACGTATCGCCGGTAACTGCACATGGCAGGACTTACCGGATTCACCCGCTGGATTTTTGTGTGAACATTTCTGTTAGTATAGACATAAATCCATTTTTCTCGTGTGAATCTTCTTTTTTCTCATCGCACTCATGACTAACTCAGTGATACATCGCGCCAAACGGCTTCGCAGCCCACTTTTGCATCGTCTGATCGGCACTCTGTCCTGCATATTTCTTGTCGGCTGCAGCGAATTGGCCTACTACAGTCAGGCCAGTTACGGCCAGCTTTCCCTGCTCGCCGCCCGAGAAGATATAGAGACACTCTTGAATGACCGGAATACCCCTGAACCACTGGTGCGAAAACTCAGGGTAGTTCAGGAAGCGCGACGGTTTGCCCAACAACACCTGGGGCTGGAACCCGAAGCGAATTATTCTGCCTATGTGGATACTGGCCGACCCTATGTTCTGTGGAACATTACCGCTGCCCCCAGGTACAGTCTGAGTGCCAAACACTGGTGCTACCCTGTGGTAGGCTGTCAAAGTTATCGCGGTTACTTTGCGCAGGCGGACGCTGAAGCAGCGGCTACCGAGCTCAGCGATGCAGGCTGGGATGTGCATGTGTCAGGCGTGGCAGCGTACTCAACACTCGGCTGGTTCGATGATCCGGTGCTGAACACCTTTGTATACCGCTCCGATACGGACCTTGCCGCCCTGATCTTTCACGAATTGGCCCACAAAGTGCTGTATATTCCAGGCGATACCGTGTTTAACGAGAGCTTCGCCACGGCCGTTGAAAACGCGGGGATACAACAATGGCTGAGCGCGCAAGACCAGGACACACAGTTTCGGGAATACCAGACAAGGTTTCACTATCGACAGGTGTTCACCGAACTCGTACTGGACACCATTGATCAGTTACGGGCGCTGTACGCTGAATTCCCATCGCCACCCTCCCACGACACGGATCTGGATGCACGCAAACAGCACCTCCTGAATACGTTGCGGGAGACGTACTTTGCCACCACAAAGCACTGGAATTTCCGTGGCTATGACCACTGGTTCAACACGCCTCTCAACAACGCCAAACTCATCACCGTAGCAAACTACCACACCTATGTACCCCATTTTCAGGCGCTGTTGATTCAGCATGGTCATGATTATGGAAAGTTCTATCAGGCCATTAAGGCACTGAGTGAGCTGCCGCCCAACGTCCGTATCGTGCAGCTTAAGAATGCTCTGCCACCGGACCGGCTCCCCCATGAGACCGGGACAACCGAGTAGAAAATCGCCAACTTTATTTCTGTTTTCCTGAAAAAAGTAATAAAATAACGCCCCGCTACCAATCTAATACCTGACTAATTTACTTGGTTATTGTACAATACCCTCGAAATCCCATTATCAGACATGGGGCAACTCCCCGTTTTTGTCTGTAATTTAAACAATGCGGAGCGTATCGAATGAGCAACACCGGCAAACCGGTTGATGAACTGATCAAAAATGAATACGAACATGGATTCGTGACAGAAATTGAATCGGAGACTTTCGAACCCGGTTTGAATGAAGACATCATTCGCCGTCTGTCCGCCAAGAAAAAAGAGCCGGAATGGCTGTTGGAATGGCGACTTGAGGCTTACCGGCACTGGCTGACGATGGAAGAGCCCGACTGGGCACATGTGCACTATCCGAAGATCGACCACAATGCGATCTCCTACTACTCCGCCCCAAAATCCACCAAAGATGCACCCAAGAGTCTGGACGAAGTCGATCCTGAGCTGCTGAGAACCTATGAAAAACTGGGCATCCCACTCCATGAGCGCGCCAAATTGGCCGGCGTCGCCGTTGACGCTGTGTTTGACTCTGTTTCTGTCGCGACCACATTCAAGGAACAGTTAAGCGAGGCTGGGGTCATCTTCTGCCCGATTTCAGAAGCGGTCCACAAGCACCCGGAACTGGTGAAAAAGCATCTTGGCAGTGTGGTACCGTACCGCGACAACTATTATGCTGCGCTCAACTCAGCCGTGTTCAGTGACGGCTCCTTTGTCTATATCCCGAAAGGCGTGCGATGCCCGCTGGAACTGTCCACCTACTTCCGGATCAATGCGGCCAACACAGGTCAGTTTGAGCGCACACTCATTGTTGCAGACGATGCCAGCTATGTGAGTTATCTGGAAGGCTGTACTGCACCGATGCGCGATGAAAACCAACTGCATGCCGCGGTGGTGGAACTGGTTGCGATGGACGACGCACAAATCAAGTATTCAACCGTTCAGAACTGGTACCCGGGCGATCACGAAGGTAAAGGCGGCATTTACAATTTCGTAACGAAACGGGGTGCTTGTAACGGCAAGAATTCAAAAATTTCGTGGACACAGGTAGAGACAGGCTCTGCCGTGACCTGGAAGTATCCGAGCTGCGTACTTCGTGGAGAAAACAGCGTCGGCGAATTCTACTCTGTCGCGCTGACCAACAATTATCAGCAGGCCGACACGGGCACCAAGATGATTCACCTGGGTAAAAACACCCGGAGCACAATCATCTCCAAAGGTATCTCTGCCGGCAAAAGCAATAACAGCTACCGAGGCCTCGTACGATTCGGCCCCGGTGCAGCCAAAGCACGCAACTACACCCAATGTGATTCGTTGCTCATCGGCAGCGAATGCGGCGCACACACGTTTCCGTATATCGAGAGCAAGAACAAATCTGCCGTCGTTGAACATGAGGCCACCACATCCAAGGTCAGTGATGAACAGCTTTTTCTTTGCCGCCAGCGCGGCATTGACCCAGAACAGGCCGTCTCGATGATCGTGAACGGTTTCTGTAAGGAAGTGTTCAAAGAACTCCCCATGGAATTTGCGGTGGAAGCCACCAAATTGCTTGAGGTCAGCCTGGAAGGGTCTGTCGGTTAATCTGCCACCCCCATACGGCACCGTCAGTGCGTACGAATTAAGTTATGAAATAAGCGAGAAGCCTTAATGAGCGAAACAATGCTATCCATTCGAAACCTGCAAGCGACCGTGGAAGACAAGCAGATCCTCAAAGGGATCAATCTGGAAGTCAAGCCCGGAGAGGTACATGCGATCATGGGGCCCAATGGCTCCGGCAAGAGTACCTTGTCACAAGTGCTTGCTGGCAATGAAGACTTTGACGTCACCAGCGGCGAAATTCTTCTGCAGGGTAAGAACATTGAAGAATTGTCGACAGAAGAGCGCGCGCGTGAAGGTATTTTTCTTGCCTTCCAGTACCCGGTGGAAATCCCCGGTGTAAGCAACCTGCAATTCCTGAAAACCTCGCTGAACAGCATTCGCGAACACCGGGGCGAAGAAGCTCTGGATGCCGTCGCGTTCATGAAACTGGCCAAAGAAAAGGCCAAGCAGGTCAATCTGGACCAGTCGTTCTTAAAGCGCGGCGTCAATGAAGGCTTCTCCGGCGGTGAAAAGAAACGCAATGAAATCATGCAAATGCTCATGCTTGAACCCAAGCTGGCAATTCTCGACGAAACTGATTCCGGCCTGGATATCGATGCCTTGAAAGTGGTCGCGGAAGGCGTCAACGCGCTGCGGTCACCCGATCGCTCCGTGGTTATGGTCACCCACTACCAACGCCTGCTGGATTACATTGTCCCCGACTATGTTCATGTGCTCGCCAACGGAAGAATCATCAAGTCCGGCGGCAAGGAGCTGGCTCTGGAGCTGGAAGAAAAAGGCTATGGCTGGCTGGGAATCAACGAAGCATCCGACGCGTAAGGAGGCCGCATGCGTAACATCAAACCGTTTGCAGAGCCGTTCCTCGGCGTACCGGTCGCTGACAGCAATGCATTGATGGATCAGGTACGAGCGTCCGGTAAAAACGCCTTGATCCTGCGAACTGTCCCAACGCGAAAAACCGAAAACTGGCGCTATTCAGCGAGACATCTGGACCTGTCCCCCGAGTTGGCTTCCCCCTTACCGGTGGCCACCGGCATTACTGATATTCTGGCGCATGTCACCCCACTGGGTGAGCATCGCGTGGTCTTCATCAATGGACGCTTTCAGTCCGGGCTTTCTCACTTCCCTGAGGACAACCAGGGCCTGATGATCGAACCACTGTCAGCCGCTGGCGCAGACGACACCCTCCTCAGTCAGCTGAGCGCACCGGCGCAGTTAGCCGAGCACCCCTTTGCCGCGGTAAATGGCGCAAACCTGCTGGACGGCATCCGCATTAAGATCGCATCCAAATCCCGCATCGAGAGCCCGATTCAGGTGATCTTCGCGACGACTGATGACGAAGGCTCAGCCCATGCCCGGTTACTGATCGAATCCGGCCAGAGCTCCGAGGCTACGGTCATTGAAGAGTATGTGTCACTGCAAGGTCAAGCCACCACACAGCGTCAGTTCAATACCGCCATCACGCAGGTCGCCATGGCGCCCAATGCCACATTAAATTTAGTGAGATTATCCCTGGAGCCGGAAACGATCCAGCATGTTGGCCTTACCCTGGTCGAGCAGACACGCGACAGTCAATTTCACGCACATAATGTCGGTTTTGGCGGTAAACTCAAGCGTCACGACATCCAGGTAAAATTGCAGGAAGCGGGCGCATTCTGCCGGCTGAACGGTGCCTACCTGACGCGCAATGCCCAACACTATGACAACCATACACGCATTGAGCACATTGCTCCTAACTGCGAAAGTTCGGAAACCTATCGAGGTATCGCAGACAACGAATCGCACGCCGTGTTCAATGGTCAGATTCTGATTCACCGGGATGCACAAAAATCCCTGGCCAACATGAGTAACAAAAACCTGTTGCTCTCCTCTGAAGCTGAAATTGATACCAAGCCGGAACTGGAAATTTACGCGGACGACGTCAAGTGTGCACATGGCGCTACCATTGGCCAACTGGATAAAGAGAGCCTCTTCTATCTGGTGTCCCGCGGGATTGCCCCGGAGAAAGCCGCTTCCATGCTCAGCATGGGTTTTATCAACGAACTGTTGGAACAGATCCCCTGTGACAAAATCCAGGAAATTCTGGAAGCCCGATTGCAGCAATTTCTGCACGACGCCTTCAGTGGCGCGCGCCCCGTGATTCAGGGAGCCTGACCCGCATGGACTTGAACCTGATTCGTGCTCAGTTTCCAATACTGTCTCAACAAGTGAACGGCAAGCCACTGGTTTACCTGGATAACGGTGCCAGCGCTCAGAAGCCACTGAGCGTCATTGAGGCGATGGACAACTACTATCGCACCATGCATGCGAACGTGCATCGTGGCGCACACACCCTTGGGGATCTCGCCACAACGGCCTTCGAAAACAGTCGTAAGGCAGTTCAGCAGTTCATCAATGCGAAGGACAGTGCAGAAATCATCTGGGTAAAAGGCACCACAGACGCCATGAACCTGGTCGCGAATGGCTACGGCCAACCCGGCTTCGCGCATGTGCTGAAGCCAGGCGACGAAGTCATCGTTTCCACCATGGAGCATCACGCCAACATCGTGCCATGGCAAATGCTGTGTGAGCGCACAGGAGCCCATTTGAAGGTCATCCCCATTAACGATGCCGGCGAGCTTGAAATGGCCGCGTTTCAGGCACTGCTTAATGAGCGCACCCGCATCGTCGCCGTAACCCAGATATCCAACGTATTGGGGACCATTAATCCGGTCAAGGAAATTATCCGCCAGGCTAAAGACGCCGGCGCGATCACCGTCATCGATGGCGCTCAGGCGGTACCGCACCTGCGGGTGGATGTGCAGGATCTGGATTGCGACTACTACGCATTCTCATCGCACAAAATGTTTGGCCCAACGGGCATTGGTGTGCTGTATGGCAAACGCGAGCGGCTTGAGGCCCTCCCCCCCTATCAGTTTGGTGGCGAAATGATCGAGCGGGTCACCTTTGAGAAAACCACCTTTAACCAGCTCCCCTACAAGTTTGAAGCAGGCACACCGGCCATCGCAGAAGCAGTGGGGCTGAACGCTGCCATTGACTATTTGAACGAGCTGGACACTGAGGTTGTGGACCAGAGAGAACAAGCGCTACTGCACCGGGCAACTGAACTCAGCCAGGATATTCCAGGCATGCGCCTGATCGGTACAGCGGCCCAGAAAGCGCCGGTGCTTTCATTTCTGATTGAAGGGCTGCACCCAAGCGATATCGGCACTCTGCTCGATCAGCAAGGCATTGCGATTCGCACCGGTCATCACTGCGCCATGCCGCTGATGGATCGATTCCAAATTCCGGGCACGGCAAGAGCGTCGTTTGCTTTCTACAATACCCTGGACGAGGTGGAAACACTGTTTACCGCCTTGGCCAAAATTCAGAAGATGTTCGTATAACCGCCCGCGGTTGTCACACAGAGGAGAGGTCATGAGCGCGGAACAGTTTATTCCTTCGGTCGGGATCAGCATGACCCCGACAGCAATAGAACACACGGTCAATCAGATCAAAAGAAGCACACAGGCGATTGGCTTGCGTATTTCACTCAGAGAAGCAGGGTGTTCCGGCTACAAATACGATACGTCTCTGGCCACCGAAACACGGTCCGACGACGAAGTACTACACATTGCCAATGACCTGGATGTATACATCAGCCGGAAAGACCTCCCGATCGTCAATGGAACAGAAATCGACTATGTGACGGAAGGGCTGAACAAAACCCTCGTCTTCAGAAACCCGAACGTCACAGGCGAGTGCGGCTGTGGTGAGAGCTTTACGGTAAATTGAGGTAGGCATGTCAACGGAAAGAGAAGTTGTACTGACGAAACGAGAAATCGAAGCCCGACTGGTGCCTTCCGGTACGGAGATTATGATCCCGGCGGACATTTTTGTGACCATCACACAAAGTCTCGGCGGTACCTACACCGTCGTGGTCAATGGCAATCTGGCACGCGTCGAAGCCAAAGATGCCGACGGATTGGGCAAAGAACCCGTGTACTCTTCGTTTGACACACCGGAAGACGGCTCAATTAATGAGAACCAGGTGTGGGAAGCACTGAGATCTGTCTATGATCCAGAGATTCCTGTCAATGTGGTTGATCTCGGATTGATCTATCACTGTCATGTACTCAATGACTCCCCTGAAGGCAATCCCAGAGTCAACATCGAGATGACGCTGACCGCTCCAGGATGCGGCATGGGACAAGTGATCGCTGACGATGTTAAGCGCAAAGTCGAAGCCGTACCCAATGTCACCGAGGTGGACGTGAAGCTGGTCTTCGATCCCCCCTGGAACAACGACATGCTGAGTGATGAGGCCAAACTGGAGTTAGGCCTGCTGTAAGCCCCCGCATGCTCGAAATCCTCTGAAAGAGACCAGAACGAATGACTGAACAGACACTTTTTCTTTCCAACCCGTTGGGATCGGACGTTACCATTGACGATGTCGTCGATACCTTTGATTTTATTGACGACTGGGAAGAACGCTATGCCTATATTATTGACCTGGGCAAAAAGTTACCCGTGTTTCCGGACTCGGAAAAAACCGAAGCGAATAAGGTGCATGGCTGTCAGAGCCAGGTATGGATGATCCATTTGCATCATGACGAAGACAACCGTCACTATTTTCTCATTGACAGTGATGCGTTAATCGTTCGCGGACTTGCCGCCATTATTCTGTGCATGCTGAACAATAAAACAGCACAGGAAATCAGCAATGTGGATGTTGACGGGATCTTCGGTACGCTGGATCTATTCCGGCACATCAGTCCGACACGAGGTAATGGTCTGCGCGCCATGCTACAGAAAATGCAAGGCCTGGCGGCGGCTTGAAGCGAAATCACCCCTGACGAATACACGCCTGTGCACGCACAGTATCTTCACAATTAAAAAGCCCGCGATTGCGGGCTTTTTGGTCTAGGTCCAGTAGGTCTAGGTCAACGCCGCTCGACTCAGCTGAACGGGTGACGTAACACGATGGTTTCGTTGCGGTCTGGACCCGTCGAAATAATATCAATCGGCGCTTCTATCTGCTTTTCTAAAAAGGCAATGTAGCTTCGGGCATTTTCAGGCAGGTCTTCCAAAGACTTGGCACCAACCGTACTCTCAGACCAGCCAGGCAGTTCCTCAAACACCGGCTCAATGGCGCCATAATCTTCACAGTCTACCGGTGGGCGCTCCAAGGTCTCCCCATTGGCACGATACCCTACACAAACCCGCACGGTTTCCAAACCATCCAGCACGTCAAGCTTGGTCAAGCAGATGCCCGAAACGCTGTTGATTTGGATGGCATGCCGTAAAGCGACGGCATCAAACCAGCCACAACGACGTGGACGTCCGGTGGTCGCACCAAATTCGTGACCTCGTTTGGCCAGGTGTGCGCCCTGCTCGTCAAACAACTCCGTTGGAAAAGGCCCGGAGCCTACACGCGTCGTGTAAGCCTTGGTGATTCCCAGAATGTAATCCAGGTACAGCGGCCCAAACCCACTGCCCGTCGCCGTTCCACCTGCGGTGGTATTTGAGGACGTCACAAAGGGGTATGTACCGTGATCAATATCCAGCAATGAGCCCTGTGCACCTTCGAACAGAATGTTTTTACTCTCTTTACGGTAGGAGTGCAGACTGTCCACGATGTCGGTAACCATCGGTCGCAACTCTTCTGCCCAGCCAATAGCTACCTCAAGCACTTCCTCGTAGGAAACAGGTGCCGCCTGGTAAAAGTTTTCAAGCACGAAGTTGTGATATTCCAGCAACGTTTTCAACTTTTCCTTGAAGCGCTCAATATTCAGCAAATCCCCCACACGCAATCCACGGCGAGAAACCTTGTCCTCATAGGCCGGACCAATACCGCGGCCCGTCGTGCCGATAGCATCTTTACCGCGCGCCTTTTCACGCGCTTGGTCCAGCGCCACATGCACCGGCAGAATCAAAGGGCAGGCAGGACTCACACGCAGCCGCTGACGCACCGGCACGCCTTTCTCTTCCAGCTCCGCGATTTCCTTCATCAGCGCATCCGGCGCCAGCACAACGCCATTGCCAATCAAACACTCAACGTTTTCTCGCAGAATGCCGGAGGGAATCAGATGAAGCACGGTTTTCTCACCGTCAATAACCAGAGTGTGTCCAGCATTGTGACCACCCTGAAAACGTACGACCGCACTCACCTGCTCTGTCAACAGGTCAACGATTTTACCTTTGCCTTCGTCACCCCATTGAGTGCCCAATACTACTACGTTCTTACCCATGCGCTTTCTCAGTTCCCATCAGGATTGCTGTTCAGAAACCGGCACAACCTGCCAGGTTCCATCAATATTAACGATTTGTCTGGCACAGCCAGAACGCTCCGGCGTTTCATCCACACCCACCGCCTGCAGAACCACATGCTCTGCTCTCAAGGAACGGATCAACTCATCCAGGGCGGGATCTTCTCCCCCAGGGGCGTAGATTTTATCGGATTGTTGTCCACGATCCAAATAATGCACCAGTGACTTGAGATCCACACTGAATCCCGTCGCCGGTCGCGCGCTGCCGAAATCCTTGCCAATGCGATCGTATCTGCCGCCTTTGGCGACCGCATACCCGGAGAAATCTCCAAAGCCGGTGAACACCAACCCGGTATGATAGTTATATCCGCGCAGCTCACAGAGGTCATAGCTGATACGGATATCCGGGTACAGGCTCGCAAGCTTGTTACCAATCGTTTCAAGGTGATTCAGTGCCTGCTCAATGCGCTCATCCTTGCCATCCAATACTGCTCTCGCCGTTGCCAGCACCGAGGCGTCTCCCGTTAAACGGGGAAGCGCGGTCAGTTGCGCAGCGAGTTCGGAATCCAGCGCAAGCGCTTCTACCAAGGCCACAAGGTCCGGTACAGACTTTCGCGCCAACGCATCGCGTACCAGCCGGGACGATGAAGGTGACAACGCTGAATGATCAAGCAGACTGCGTGAAATACCCACATGAGACAGGTCGACATGAATGGCAGGCGCGTTCGCCGCCTTCAGGGTTTCCACCATCAACCGCAACACTTCGACGTCACTGCCAAGCTCTGCACTGCCGAACAACTCACACCCGACCTGCAGTGGTGTTCTACCTTTCAGCTGGTTCTCGGGCTTGGTGTGCAATACAGCATCCGCATAACACAGTCGGCTCACGCCTTGGCTTTTGAGGCAATGGGCGTCGATGCGCGCAGCCTGAGGCGTAATGTCGGCCCGCACCCCCATCATGCGCCCGGACAGTTGATCCGTGACTTTGAATGTTTGAAGATCCAGATCATTCCCGGTGCCGGTATACAGCGATTCCAGGAACTCGATGAGCGGTGGCGAGATCAGTTCATAACCCCACCCCCGATACAAATCCAACAGCGTTCTGCGGAGAAATTCCGCTTTCCAGGCTTCAGGCGGCAGGAGTTCATCCACGCCATCTGGCAGTAGCCAGCGATTCACTTCGGTCATTATCCATCGTCACTTTTAGAAGGGTCAGGTACTTAACGCACCCAGTATAATAAAGCCGTTCCGGCCAGCATGCTCACCAGCCCCATGATGCGCATTGTGCGGCTGTCAATTCGGGCGAGCGCTTCTACCATATTCTTCCAACGGTCCGGATAGAGGAACGGTATCACACCTTCCAAAACCAGCATAAGACTGAATGCGACGGCGATATCCTGCCACATTGACTGATCGTTCATACCCGTTGAATTCCGCTAGAACATTTTTTTCGACCAAGGGGTGCGGATTTTACCTTTTTATGGCGCATAAAAAAACCGGGAAGGCCGTTTCAAACGATTCCTTCCCGGTTATTTTTTACCCGTACGTGCTTTTTAGCGCGCTCAAGGCTTCGCTGTGGCGGGTCGCTGCCCCTGAGAGTCTTTCAAATAGCGCAGAAAATCACTCTCCGGATCAATGACCATGAGGTCACCATTCGCAGTGAAGGTTTTCTCATAGGCTTTCAGGCTGCGATAAAACGCATAAAACTCTTTATCCTGGTTATACGCATCAGCGTATGTCTTGGCAGCGATCTCGTCGCCTTCACCACGAATACGCTCGGAGTCACGATAGGCTTCCGCTTCAATGATCGTTTTTTGACGATCGGCATCCGCACGAATCCCCTCAGCGAGCTCCTTACCTTTCGAGCGATGATCCTGGGCAATCTTTTCACGGGCAGTACGCATTCGTCGATATACGTCATTACTGACGTCGGTAGGCAGATCAATCGCCTTCACGCGAATATCCAATACTTCGATTCCGAACTCGTTTTTCGTGAACTGATCAATAATTCGGGTAATTTCATGCATAAGCTCGTCCCGCTCACCGGAAATGACTTCATGCATGGTGCGCACACCAAACTGATCCCGTAGCCCGTTATCGATACGTGAAGACATCAAGGACACGGCGCGACGTTCATCGCCGGAGGTGGATTTGTAGAACTTGGCCACATCCACAATCCGCCAGGTCGCGTAGGAGTCCACCACCAGCGGCTTTTGCTCAATGGTGAGGTATTCCCGTTCAGGCGAATCCAGCGTCAGCACGCGCGTATCAAACTTCAGCACCTGATCGATGAAGGGCACTTTGAAGTGCAGGCCAGGCTCGATATTGGACTCATTCAGTTTGCCGAAGCGCAACAGCACACCGCGCTCTTTTTCTTCAATGATATACAGGCTCCCGCTACCGATCAGGTACACGGCGAGCACCGCCACCATTAATCCAAGCAATCGTCCACTCATTATCTACCCCTCCTTGAACTGGTGGTCTGACGTGTTCGGAGTTCATTCAACACCCGGTCGGCAATGGCTTCGATATCGGTCTGTGTCATACCGCGTTCATCCTGGGACATCGAACCACCCAGATTGATGCTCGATGTTGACTTGCCGGCAATGCGATCCAGCGGCAGGTACATCATGTTGTTACCTCCTTGCACATCCACCAAAACCTTAGGACTGGCCGACATGACTTTTTCCAGCGTTTCCAGATACATACGCTCTCGCGTCACTTCCGGCGCCTGTGCATATACACTCTTCAACTTCAGGAAGCGGGCAGTTTCACCCTCTGCCTTTGCAATGATTTCCTGCTTGTAGGCATTGGCTTCTTCCAGAATACGCTGTGCCGCACCACGGGATTCCGGCACCACTTTGTTCACGTATTGTTCCGCCTGGTTAATCTCTCGCTGCTCATCTTCTTTCGCACTCTGAACGTCACGGAATGCTGCCTGCACCTCTTTCGGTGCGTAGGTATCTTCGATGTTCACTTTGCTGATCAAGAGTCCTGAGTGGTAGGCATCCAGATAGTTTTGCAATCGATCCTGTACCTTGATGGCAAGCGCGGTACGCCCTTCGGTCAACACCTGGTTCAGCTCGGAACTGCCCACTTCATGTCTCAGCACACTGTCTGTGGCATAGTTCATGGTGCGCTCTGCATCACGAATATCCAGTGTGAAGGCCTTCGGGTCAGCAATCTGGTACTGCACCTGAATAACGACTTCCACGATGTTTTCATCTTCGGTCAGCATATGCCCCTGGGAGTTCACACTCCGCACTTTGGTAACATCGACCTTCTCTATGCTGTCGATGAACGGCAACCGCCATTGGAGACCCGGGCCAACCACGGAATGAAACTCACCAAAACGCAGAACAACAGCCCGCTCCCGTTCGTTCACGGTGTAAATCGCCTGAAACACCAGGAAAATCACCAAAACAATCATGGCCAGAACAAACATCACCCCGCCCCCTTGTGACCCTGTGGTTTGGCTTCCGCCACCACCACCGCCGCCACCGAGGAGCTTGTTCAGCTTTTCCATGCCTTTTTTAATTGCTTCATCCAGATCCGGTGGCCCTTGATCACCACCCCGGTTACCCCCTCCCCAGGGATCCTGGTCTTGCTTGTTGCCTCCCGGCTCGTTCCAGGCCATACAAAACTCCCATTACGGTAATAATTTGTTGGTTAGTCAGTTTATATACGTGAATACTGTGATTTGGGGTCAATACTATTGATCTTCAAGGGCTTCGGCAACCCTGTTAGGTTTTTTTCACGAAGGTGAGATCCCGGCTTCGGACAGTATCGATGATTCATTGATACCATTCTGGGCCACCAATTGCCGCCAGTCTTTCATTGCCATGCGCACTTGCAGGCACATGGAGCCATCTTCCACCACCTCTTCCTTCTGAACCGCATTCAGGGCATAGAGTTTGGCCCGCACTCTGGCCATTGATGGGGGAAGGCGTATCCACCGGTGAAAGACCTCTTCCGTCAGCAACTCGCCGATAGCCTGCAGCAACGCTTCGATCCCCTCGCCGGAATGAGCGGATACCCACACGCGCTCGGGCTTTCCATCCTCATTACGATCTATGCGATCAGCGGGTGGCTCATCCAGCAAATCAATTTTGTTGTAGACCTTGAGCGTGGGAATATCCGCTGCGTCGATTTCTCCCAACACATACTCAACTTGCTCGATGTTGGCCAAACGGTTTTCATCATGGCAGTCGATCACATGAATGAGCAATTGGGCATTACGGGTTTCTTCCAGCGTGGCGCGAAAGGCTTCCACCAACTTGTGTGGCAGGTGCCGAATGAAGCCGACCGTGTCCGCCAGAATGATCGGGCCGGTATCGGGTACATCCAGTCGACGCAGCGTAGGGTCCAGAGTCGCAAACAGCTGATCGGCGGCATACACCGCGGATTCCGTTAACCGATTAAACAGGGTGGATTTTCCCGCGTTGGTATACCCCACGAGCGACACAGTGGGAACTTCCGAGCGCTCCCGCGCGCGACGCCCCTGTGCGCGCTGCTTTCGCACTTTCTCCAGCCGACCGTTGATGGCCTTGATCCGGCCGCGCAATAATCGACGATCGGTTTCGAGCTGGGTTTCCCCGGGCCCTCGAAGACCGATCCCGCCTTTCTGGCGTTCGAGGTGCGTCCAGCCTCGAATCAATCGCGTCGACAGGTATTCCAGCTGCGCCAGTTCGACCTGCAGCTTACCTTCGTGCGTTCGAGCGCGTTGGGCGAAAATATCAAGTATCAGGCCGGTTCGGTCAATCACCCGGCACTTCAGCACCCGCTCCATGTTTCGCGCCTGGCTTGGTGACAGCCCATGGTTAAACAACACCACTTCGGCTTCATTGGCCTCCACCGCAAGACGAATTTCTTCCAGCTTGCCTTCACCAACAAAATAGCGCGAATTCGGACTGCTGCGGCTCCCGGTAATAAAGGCCAGCGGCTCTACGCCGGCGGAAATCACGAGGTCCCGAAATTCTTCGGGATCTTCGCGGTCGGTTTCAGCATAAAAATCAATATGAACCAGCACGGCCAGTTCGCCCGTATCAGGACGATCAAACACCTTTGTTACTCCAGGGAAAAATCAAGAAAGGAACCGAAGAAAACGAATCGAAGAACCAAAGAAAGGAAAGCCGGGAAAGAACGCCCCGGCCACAAAGAATTACAACGCCACTCCTGCTGTTTACTAAATCAGGCGTTGCCTTCTTCTCCTTCCTGCCCGGGCTGCGCAATGCGCACGTTTCGAGCGGGTACTACGGTGGAAATTGCGTGTTTGTAGACCATTTGGCTAACGGTGTTTTTGAGCAGAATGACAAACTGATCGAATGATTCAATATGTCCTTGCAGTTTGATTCCGTTCACCAAGAAAATGGACACCGGAATTCGCTCCTTGCGAAGTGCATTAAGATAAGGGTCTTGTAGTGAATGCCCTTTTGACATTTTAATTCTCCTGTTTCAATCAATAATAAGCAGTGAAGTGGCAACGATTCCACAAAGTTATGTAAGTTAGTTATACACCATGCGCTAGGTAGCCCACTCTCAGGCATGTGAAGGTGGATTTTGATGCTGAGTGATCAAGTCTACTACTTTTGCGTATTTTCCAGTATCTTCCGTTTCGAGCCAGTGCACGTCCGGCCAGCTTCGCAACCAGGTAATCTGCCGTTTGGCAAGCTGACGGGTGGCAGCGACGCCTTTGGCGACCATGTCTTCATAGGTAATGCGGTTTTCGAGGTAATCCCACACCTGGCGATACCCGACACATCGAATCGAAGGCAGTTCCGGGCTCAAATCACCGCGTGCGTACAGTGTTTTTACCTCATCCACAAACCCGTCATCAAGCATTTTCAGAAAACGCTGTTCAATTCGGGCGTGTAAATCCTTCCGCTCTCTGGGGGCAATCGCGAAGTTTACAACATTATAGGGTAAACCATCAAAAGATACTTCTTCCCATTTAGTGTAATCCTTACTTTGATTCTGTCCAGTCATTACGCTATCCGGCGAATCCGCGTGCCACAAATCCGACAGCCGCTTACCCGTCAGCCTGAGCACTTCGATTGCCCGCACCAGGCGTTGCCGATTGTTGGGGTGGATTTTTTCGGCCGCCACCGGATCGGCATTTTTCAATTCATCATGGAGCGCGACCCAGCCGTGGCGGTGCGCAAACGCTTCAATCTCCTGCCGCAATCGCGGGTCCGCCTTGGGCAAGTCCGCAATCCCCTGGCTTAACGCCTTGAAGTACATCATCGTGCCACCCACCAGCAAGGGGATTTTCCCGGATTCAGTAATGTCTGCCATGGCGTGCAATGCGTCTTCCCGAAACGCCGCCGCAGAATACACTTCCGCCGGGTCTCGAATATCAATCAGCCGGTGAGGCGCCACCGCCAGTTCCTCTGCCGACGGTTTGGCTGTGCCAATGTTCATGCCTCGATAGATCAGCGCTGAATCCACACTGATGATTTCACAGCCAGCTTGCTGAACCAGCTGCATCGCGAGGTCAGTTTTCCCGGACGCGGTGGGCCCCATCAGAAACACAGCCAACGGCTTGGATGGATGGGATGACTTGGATGGCTGGTGTGGATTGATCACACTCAGCGCCCTCGAAGAAACAGCTTATCCAGCTCTTTAAGGGTAAGCAGGGTCCAGGTAGGTCGACCATGGTTGCACTGCCCGCTCCGCTCAGTTACCTCCATGTCACGCAGCAGTTGATTCATCTCCGGCACGCTGAGTGAGCGATTTGCCCGCACAGAACCGTGACAGGCCATGGACGCCAGCAGCTCATTAATCTGTTCTTCAATCCGGGCACTGTGCCCAAACTCCAGCAGGTCAGAGATGAGGTCACGCACCAACTGCTCAATCTGCCCATTGTGCAACAGCGCAGGCACTTCCCGTATCACGATGGTTTCTGGCCCCATGCGCTGAATTTGAACACCCAGAGCGGTCAGGAGCGCGGCATGCTGTTCTACACAAGCAGCCTCACGAGAACTCACCGCCAGAGACAGCGGCACGAGAAGCGGCTGAGATTTCAGTCCCTCCTGCTGATAGTCCCGTTTCATTCGTTCGTAGGTGATGCGTTCATGGGCCGCATGCATATCGACCACGATCAGCCCCTCGCTGGACTGGCTGAGAATGTAGATGCCATGCAATTGCGCCACAGCGTACCCCAGCGGGTGTTCTTCCGACGCAGACTCACTGTGAGGCACATTGGCCGCTTGAAACCCCATCGCAGGACGCGATAACTGGTTCAACGCCGAAAGCTGTTCCCGCACTTCACCCACCGCAACCGAAGCGCTCCCTCCCCAACCTGATCGTGTGCCACCGGCAGCCATCGGCAGAGGGGCAGAATATTGAAAGGGCACCGCATCATTCACTGACGCCTGGGATGCCGAGGGTGTTGATTGCGATGCCAGTGGAGGCTGTTCAACCTCTCCTTCCGCTCCCTCTGGTGCTGTGGGACGGTCGGGCCGCACGTCGCCAAGCGCACGATGCAGCGATCGAAAGATAAAGTCATGCACTAAGCGACCGTCACGAAAACGGACTTCGTGCTTGGTAGGATGCACATTCACATCGACCGTGGCCGGGTCCAGCTCCAGATACAACAAAAATGCCGGGTGTCGACCGTGATAAAGCACGTCTTTATAGGCTTGCCGAACGGCATGCGCGACCAGTTTGTCGCGAATCACCCGGCCGTTGACGAAAAAATACTGCAGGTCAGCCTGGCTGCGGGAAAACGTGGGCAAACCCACCCAACCGTACAGTTTCAGCCCGGACGCTTCTACATCCACAGCAACGGCGCTTTCCAGAAAAGGACGACCACACACCGCGGCCACACGATGCTCTTTGTCGGCCAACGTGGGTGCCGGACGCAGCTGGTGCACGACGCGCTGATTGTGGGTCAGGGTGAATCCGGTCTCAAACGAGCCCAGGGCTTGACGTTTCAGCACTTCTTCCACGTGGCCCAGTTCCGTTTTCTCCGTCTTGAGAAATTTACGACGCGCGGGTGTGTTGTAAAAAAGGTCACGCATTTCAACGGTCGTACCGTCCGTATGCGCGGCCGGCGTGATCGTGCAGCCTTGATTGCGGCCTTCCGCCAAAACCTGCCAGGCAGCGGTTTCTCCACGACGCTTGCTGGTTAATGTGAGCCGGGACACAGAACCGATACTGGCCAATGCTTCGCCGCGGAACCCCATGGTGGCGACGGCTTCCAGGTCTTCCAGTTCGAGAATTTTACTGGTGGCATGTCGGCTTAACGCCAGCGCAAGATCATCCTTGTGAATACCCTCACCGTCATCACGCACCCGTATCAGCTTCACACCCCCTTGCTCCAGATCCACGGAGATATTCCGAGCCCCCGCATCCACCGCGTTTTCCAGCAGTTCTTTTAAAACGGAGGCAGGTCTCTCCACCACCTCACCGGCAGCAATCTGGTTCGCGAGGCGGGGAGACAGCTCATGAATACGGCTCATAACAGGGGCTTCCACAGGGTGCGCAACAAAAACCCCTATGATGCCGGAATCTGGATAATTTGGCCAATACGAATGCTGTTGGTATTTAATCCATTGTATTCACGCAGTCGGGCGACCGTCGTGCCATTGTCTTTGGCAATCGCAGACAGGGTATCACCACGCTTGATTTTGTAATTGAAAACAATATTTTTCCGCGCAGCCTCTTTTCGCCAGGCAACAAATGTCCCCGGCGGTGGCTGCTCAGAGAAGTGGTGAACCACCCCCTTGGTAATCGCTCTGGCCATTTGTTTCTGATAACTGGATGAGCTCAGCTTGCGCGCTTCCACCGGATTGGAGATGAAACCCGTTTCCACCAGGATCGAAGGAATATCGGGCGACTTGAGCACCACAAATCCTGCCTGTTCAACCCGTTTCTTATGCAAATGGCTCACTTGCCCCATGGAATTGAGTACTTCCTGCCCCACGCTGAGGCTGGACTTCAGGCTGGCAGTCATGGACAAATCCAACAGCACGCCCGCAAGCACGGAGCCTTTATCATCCAGGCTGAGGTTGCCCACCCCGCCAATAAGGTCAGACCGGTTTTCACTGTCTGCCAGCCAGCGTGCGGTTTCACTGGTCGCGCCCTTGGCGGACAAGGCAAACACCGACGCCCCTTTGGCGCTGGATTTTTTAAACGCATCCGCGTGGATGGACACGAACATGTCTGCCTGACCTTGCCGGGCGATCATCGTCCGTTTTCGCAAGCCAATGTAATAGTCCCCCTCCCGCGTGAGTACCGCTTTGAAACCACGTTCCGCGGACAGGTATTTTTTCAATTGTTGCGCAATTCCCAAAACAACGGTTTTTTCCCGAACGCCCCCGGGGCCGATAGCGCCAGGATCTTCGCCACCGTGACCGGGGTCTAGGTAGACAATGATGTCACGTTTTTGATCGTTGTCCGACAGCGTTTTGGTAATCACCGGTGCCTGGGGAGTGATTTGCCCTTCGTTATTGAGGTCGATCACCAAGCGGTGGCCATACTGCCCGCTGGGGTTCAATTTGAAAACTTCCGGGTTCACCTTCCTGTCTAAATCCAGCACGACACGCAAGTCTGAACCGTTTCTGGGGGCGGTTCTCACGGAAAGAATTGGGCTGCCCTTAAGGTCAAGGTGTCTGAGGTCGGCCTTCCAGGCACTGTCCGACAAGTCGATAACCAATCGCTCGGGATTTTGCAGCGTGAAGGTCGTGTGTTGAACGGCGTCCGAGGTATCCAGCACCAGCCGCGTGTTGTCTGGTGCCAGCCATACGCGCACATTTGTCACCGATGCCCCCGCCAGCAGCCCTTCTGACATCACGAGAAGAGCGACTATCGCTACACAGCGCGAGCGCGCCACTATGCGATGAAATCCATTGAACCATTGCTGCCTACTTCGCACGTTACCGCCTCTCTGGTTGTTTTGGTGGATGCTATCCGTTATGTAACGCCCGCTCGCTTTCCATACGTGCCAGCACGTTTTTTCCCGCCTCGGAGAGAGATTTCCCCCGCAAACGTCGCCCGTTTCCGTCGACGCTCAATGTCAGAACAACATCCGGCGGCGGAAGCACACCGGCCCCTCGCTCATACCACTCCACCAGACTCAGGGAGTTATTGGTAAAATAATCCCGAATGCCCATGTATTCCAACTCCTCCGGGTCCGCCAGACGATACAGGTCAAAGTGGTATACCGTTGCTGCCTCCAACTCGTAGGGCTCTACCAGCGTGTAGGTGGGGCTTTTTACATTTCCACGATGCCCCAAGCCGCGCAGTACCCCCTTGGAAAGTGTCGTTTTGCCTGCTCCCAGCTCCCCTTGCAGGGAGATACACAGATGTCTCCCCGGCTCGATACCCCCACCCAGCCACTCACCTGCGCGGAGGGTGGCGGACTCATCCTCCAGTGTTACCACGAATTCTGCATCATCGGTCATGTGTATTGCGGCCCTGCCCTTCCAGTGTGGCGAATAATCTCGGCAGTGTTTCTACCAGATCCGTCGCCAACAAGCCAGCCTGACCGGTGGTTTCTGCCGCCACATCGCCTGCCCAGCCATGCATTGCAACGCCTTGTACCGCCGCGGTATCCGTGGTCAGCCCCTGCGCCATCAAGCTACCCAGGATGCCCGACAACACATCACCCATACCAGCGCTGGCCATGCCCGGATTTCCTGTCGGATTCACCCAGATCTCGGATGCACAGCCCACGGTTGGCCGGAGAGCAATCACCGTACCCGCCCCCTTCAGCACCACGTGCGCCCCAAAACGTGAAACCAATTGCTGCGCTGCGGCCAAGCGGTCATTCTCCACGTTGCTTACGCTGACTCCCAGCAGTCGCGCTGCCTCTCCCGGATGTGGCGTCATGATCCAATCGACGGAAGCCGGTGGCTGAAGCGAAGGGTCTTCTGCCATTAAATTCAGCGCATCCGCATCACACACTAATCGCCACGTCGTGGGGGCCACATTTAGTTGATCGACCAATGTGCGCAACAGGTCACGTCCCCAGTCATCCCTCCCCAATCCCGGCCCAGCAACAATGACTTGAGCGTTATCCAGAAGCACGCCAAGCTGAGCCGGATTATCCACGGGTCGAAACATCACCTCCGGCCGCCCCAGCACCAGCACCGGGGCATGCTGAGCCCGTGTGGCGGCAGTCACTAATCCCGCCCCCGTGCGCATGCAGGCAGACGCCGCCAGCAGCATTGCACCGGGCATACCCAAATCCCCGCCAACCAGAAGCACCCGTCCAAACACCCCTTTGTGCGCGCTTTGTGGCCGGGCCGGCAGGCCTCGTCGTATCTCGTCTGGCGACACCACGTGCGCTGAGGCAGGCTGACGCGCGTACACCGCTTGCGGTACTTGAAGGGCGTCGAAGTGTATCTCTCCGGTCACCGACGGGCCCTGCCCGGTATATAGACCGATTTTGCGACCGATAAACGTCACCGTTTTACTGGCATGGAGACAGTGGCCGAGAATACGCCCCGTGTCGGCACACAGGCCGGACGGGATATCGATCGCTAAGGTATGGGGGTGCCCGTTTAGCCAGTCAATCACCCGGTCGAAAGGGGCGCGTACCGCACCGGTCAATCCGGTACCGAGCAAGGCATCGACCACCACATCAAAGGTCGAAGGTTGTGGATAGTCGCTCTCCTCATTCGGCCACGGTTTTGAGGTCACGCCTCGGGCGCTTGCCCATTGATATGCTCGGCGAGCATCGCCCTTCAGCTGTTCGGGGGCCACCACCGCAAAGCAGGTAACTTCCAACCCGCTCGCCAGCGCATGCCCGGCGACGATATACCCATCCCCGCCGTTGTTTCCTCCCCCGCAGACTACCAGAACGCGCTGGGCAGCCGGCCACGCGCGTCGCAACACCCGGAATGCAGCGCGTCCGGCCAGCGACATCAGCTCAAAACCGGGAATGCCTTCTTCAATTGCCAATCGATCCAACGCACGGGTCTGCGCGGCAGAATAGAGGGGACCGTACTGTTGCCAGCCAGGAATCTCCGTCCGTGCCTTATTGCTCGATGTCATGCCGCCCTGTGCCTCGGTGAAATCCGAAAAGTTAAGAATCTTGATTAATATCTCAATATACTGTTTTGTTTAGTATAACAAAAATTACAAAAAGCTCATTTATTAAACAGATATTCTCTGTCGATCTGGCTGAATCCACGCTGAATTCCCCGTCACGCGCTTGGGAAATGTCTATACTTGCTAGGTAAGGCCTATGCGGTAACTCCTCTCCGCTGCCCTAAGCAAGATATCTCTAACAGGTAAGGTCCGGAACTATGACCGAAACGGGAAAAAAAGCCGTACTCATCATTGAAGACAGCAAGTCATTCGCCAATACACTCGCCAGCATGATTTACAGCGAATCGTTCTTCGACGTGATCATTGCCGAGTGCTACGCAGAGGCGGAAGCCCTCCTGGCGGAGCGTGCCGAGGACTTTTTCATCGCGACCGTGGACTTGCACTTGCCGGACGCGGAAGACGGTGCCGCCGTGACACTGGTCAAGAGTTACGACATTCCCTGCATCGCATTTACCGGCAGCTTCAGCAGCGCTTTGCGCGAAGACATCATCGCCATGGGGGTGTGTGATTACGTACTGAAGACCGGCGCACATGATCTCGCCTACGTCGCCCGACTGGTCAGCCGCATATACAACAACCCCTCCACGAAAGTACTGGTGGTGGACGATTCCGAGTCAGCACGAGAAGTTCTGAGCGCCCAACTTGCCCTGCAGCGCTTGAATGTGATGGTTGCAGACTCTGGCGAGGAAGCACTCAGAATCTTGAATGAACACAAAGACATCCGTCTCGTGATGCTGGACCTGATTATGGAGAATGTCGATGGTTTGGCGGTGCTAAAGCACATTCGAATGAAGAAGGACACCACGGAAGTGTCCGTCATTGGGGTTTCCGGCGTAGCCTCTGACGATCATCTGGCCAAATTTTTGAAGCTCGGCGGCAATGACTTTATCCGCAAACCCTACAACCTGGAACAACTCTTTTGCCGCATCAACAGCCAGTTGCGGATGCTCGATGATTTTCAACGCCTTCGGGATCTCGATGAGCAGAAAAAACGCATGATGGGGATGGCAGCGCACGACCTGCGCGGCCCCATCGGTGCTATCATGACCGGCGTCTCCCTTGCCCGCCGTCGCAGTGAAGATCCTAAAGTCATCCAACTGCTTGAGGCTGCGGAAAAAGGCTGCAAACAACAGCTCGAACTGCTGAACAGCCTGCTGGACCTCTCGGTGATTGAGCAGGCCGATATTTCCTTTAAAATCGGCCCCATGGATTTGCAGGAGGTTGCCCAGGATGTGGTAGAAGAGTCGGAGCTTTGGCTGCAGGCAAAGCTACAGACGATTTCGCTGAACGCCGAACCCGGCGATTACCGGGTTCAGGGGGACCCGATACGGCTGCGGGAAGTTCTCAGTAATCTGGTCACCAACGCCGCCAAGTATTCCTTTGCGGGGAGTAAGATTGGCGTATCACTGCGCGCCAACGAAGAAGGCGTGTTTATCGCCGTGCACGATGAAGGGGAAGGCGTGCCGGAGGATGAGCAGCCACTCTTATTCAAAGCCTTTTCAAAACTGTCACCGCAACCCACCGGCGGCGAGCACAGTTGTGGTCTGGGCCTGGCGATCTGCAAAAAAATTGTGGAGCACCACTTCGGGCAGATTCGTTACCGACTGGATCGCGCCACAGACAGCAAAAAAGACAGCGTATTCGAGTTTTTCATTCCGCGCAGCGGCAAGTCCAATGCGCAACAACCCCAATGGTGAATTTATTCGCCAAAGCCGTTACACTGAGCAGGCTCGATCACACAGGCCTGCTGTATCCCCATGGTGACACCCACTCCCCTTTCTGACACCCAGCTTTCTGAGACCCGACTACGCGATCTGGCGGACGACATTCAGCGATGGAGCCAGGAGCTTGGCTTTGCCCAGTGCGGTATCGCGACAACGCAAATAGATACCCACGGGGAGCGACTGGAAGCCTGGCTCAACCAAGGCTATCACGGCGAAATGGACTACATGGCCGCGCATGGCAGTAAACGGTATCAGCCCGACGCACTGGAGCCGGGGACGCTGCGGGTCATTTCCCTGCGGATGAACTACTACCCGGAGGCTGAAGCAGCGGCAGGCGTTGTACAGCCGCCATCGGGCAAGCGAGTAAATCCAGCCATAGTACCTGCGCGAAACCTGATCCACCAACCGGATAACGCCGCCATTTCGAGATACACTCTGGGACGTGACTACCATAAGTTGATCAAAAGCCGTTTGAAGCAGCTGGCCTCACGCATCACGGCGGCTGTACCCAATCATCACTATCGAATCTTTGTGGACAGCGCACCTGTGCTGGAACGCGCCTTGGCGGAAAAAGCGGGACTTGGGTGGATCGGGAAAAACACCATGTTGATTCACCCACAGGCAGGGTCTTACTTCTTCTTGAGCGAAATCTACACCGACCTGCCCTTGCCCGCACAAGCAGAGGTGCATGAGAACCGGTGTGGCAGTTGTTCCGCCTGTATGGATGTTTGCCCAACCAATGCCTTTGTTGCGCCCTATGTATTGGATGCCAGAAAATGTATTTCCTACCTGACCATTGAACTCAAAGGCGCGATTCCGGAAGCACTGCGCGCCAAAATGGGCAACCGAATCTTTGGTTGCGACGACTGCCAGCTTTTCTGCCCCTGGAACAAATTCACGACACCATCGCACGAGCCGGACTTTCAGCCTCGGCATAACCTGAATGACCAACAGTTGATTGACCTCTTTGCCTGGGATGAAGCCACATTCCTCAAACGCACAGAGGGCTCGGCGATTCGGCGTACCGGTTACGAGAACTGGTTAAGAAACATTGCGGTAGCGCTCGGCAACGCGAACACCAGCGCAGCGGTGGTCACGGCATTGAGCTCACGGGCGTCGCACCCTTCCGCCATCGTTCGGGAGCATGTGGCTTGGGCGCTGGCACAGCATGCATCTGCCGCCCCCTGACGGGATCAAGCCGGCATTTGAAAGAAGTGGTCGCGATAGAATTGCAGTTCAGCGATGGACTCTTTGATATCGTCCAGCGCCAGATGAGAGCCTTTTTTTGAAAACAGCGGCAGAATGTCCGGTCGCCAGCGTTTGGCCAACTCTTTGACTGTACTCACATCCAGATTTCGGTAGTGGACAAAAGATTCCAGTTGCGGCATGTATTTCACGAGAAACCGTCGATCCTGGCCGATACTGTTACCGCACAGAGGTGACGCTCCCTGAGTGGTGTACTGCTGGATAAAAGCCAGCGTCTGCTGCTCGGCTTCGGCCACGGAAATGGTGCTTTTTCGCACACGATCGGTCAATCCGGAATTACCGTGGGTGGTCACGCACCATTCATCCATGTGGGCCAGCACTTCTTCGGATTGATGAATCGCCAGATTCGGGCCTTCTGCGAGCACATTGAGATCGCCATCGGTCACAATGGTGGCAATTTCAATGATCTGATTCACTTCCGGGTCCAGCCCCGTCATTTCGAGATCAATCCAGACCAGGTTTGTGTTTTTTGCCATTTTTACTCCCTAACCAATCGCCGACCCTGTTTAACTGTACCAAACCACGAGCGAACAGGATAAACTTTCGCTTGCATCGATATCTTCCACTCGCATCGGAACACCCGCGCAGGTGTGCATACTATAAGGCAAAAGGCTCCATATCGGTACTTAGAATGGCAAAAAGAAAGCTGAATCGGCAACAAAAGTGGCGAATTGAAAAAATCAACGCCGAAAAAGCACGTCGCGCGGATAAGCGGGATCGAGACATATCACGCCAGCTCATCTCCGGAGACCTGAGCAGTGAGCAGCAGGGCCTCGTCATTGCTCATTTCGGTAAACTGATTGATGTGGAAGCCCTCGAAGGGGAAGATCAGGGAACTCTTCATCGCTGCCATTTTCGCGCGAACATCGAGAACATTGTTACCGGCGATACCGTTGTCTGGCGCGCGGGGAGCGAACAAACCGGCGTCATCGAAACCGTCCTGCCCCGTCATTCGCTGCTCCAGCGACCAGACAGCTATGGTAATCTCAAGGCCGTCGCCGCCAATATCGACAACCTCGTTATTGTCGCATCCCCGCTGCCCATGACCTACCCGATCCTCATTGACCGTTATCTGGTCGCCGCAGAAAACATGGGCATTGAGCCGGTCATTCTGATGAACAAGAAAGACCTCATTCATGCAGACAATGAAGCGACCATTCACGCGCTGTTAGCTGAGTACCAACAGCTGGGCTATGAGGTGCTCTATGCGTCGGCCACGGAAAGTCATGGACTGGACGCCCTTCAGGCTTTTTTGAATCAGCGGAATACCGTGTTCGTCGGCCAGTCCGGCGTGGGTAAGTCTTCATTGATTCAGGCCTTACTGCCTAATCTTGAATTGCGCATTGGCGAAATCTCGGACGCCAACCGAAAAGGCAAGCACACCACCACCACAGCACAGCTGTTTCATCTCCCCTCAGGCGGTAACCTGATTGACTCACCCGGTATTCGTGAGTTCGGGCTCTGGCACATGACCGAAGACGAACTGCTGACCGGGTTCCGGGAACTGCACCCGTTGATCGGCCAGTGTAAATTCAGGAACTGCCGCCATGAAAATGAACCCGGATGCGCCGTGCTGGCGGCCGTGGCGGAGGGCAGCATCTCGCAAGATCGCTTTGGCAATTACCTCAAACTGCGGGAAAGCCTGGGGGAGCTTGAGGTGAAGCCCACAGGCATATAACAGGCTTAGCCTGTCAACGCACCGAGAAGCCGCGGCGCTATTCAGCGCTACCAGGTCATCTCATCTTTGGGGACTTGTGCCGGCACCTCATCAAACCAGCTGCCATCTTTCAGCACTTCTGTCGGATTTTGAGCGGGCTCTTCTGACGAGGGTAACGCGGCCTCCTCGTTCGAGGCATTTTTTGTGATCTGTTTTTCGGCCTGCTTGTTCAGCAGGATGATGGCAATGCGCCTATTCACGGCGGCAAACGGGTCGTCTTTATCAAACAACACCGAGGAAGAGAGCCCCACCACACGAGACACCTGCTCTGCTGGCACGCCGCCTTCCACCAGCGCCCGGCGTGCGGCATTAGCACGATCTGCGGACAATTCCCAGTTCGAATAGCCGTCCCCAATCGTAAACGGCTGGGCATCGGTATGCCCGGTCAGGCTGATTTTATTGGGTACGTTGGCGATGGTTTTTGCCAGCTCAAACAGAATATCTTCCGAATAGAATTTGAGTTCGGACTTCCCGCTGTCAAACATCGGGCGCTTGGATTTATCGACGATCTGGATTCGCAGCCCTTCGTCGGTAATATCCAACAATAATTGATCTTTGAACTCGCTGAGCTTTTCACTGGCATCGATCTGCTCCTGAAAGGTTTTCAGCAACTCGAGAAGCTGGCGCTGCTCGATGGTATCCGCCATCTGGGTGATGTCTTCTTCATTCAGCGGGATAGATTCTACCGGCGGCGATTCGGTGGTCGCTTTGTTCTGGATAAGCTCCGGGCTCCCCCCCAGGTCAATCGGCACAGGCTTGCCACCTTCGGTAAAGCCAACGGGGTCTTCAAAATAGCCGCTGATGGCCTGCTTCTGCTCGTCCGTGGTGTTGGCGCTGAGCCACAACACCATAAAAAAGGCCATCATGGCGGTCGCAAAGTCCGCAAAGGCCACTTTCCACGCGCCCCCGTGTGCGCCCCCCTTCTTCCGGGAGCGTTTGACGATGATCGGGGCGTTTTCTTCAACCATGAGAACGCCCGCGATCGCTCTGTTTAACGCGACTACGTTTAACGGGACTTAACATGGTCATTCAGCTCCAGAAAGTCGGGTCGCTCGCTGAAGAACAGTGCTTTGCGACCAAACTCAACAGCCATCTGCGGCGCCAACCCACTCATGGTCGCAAGAATGCTCACTTTAACGCATTCATAGGCCTTGATTTCCGTTTGCGCGATATGTTCCATCGCGTTCGACATCGGCCCGACAAACCCATAAGCCAACAGAATACCCAGGAACGTACCCACCAGGGCCGCGGCCACATGGCCACCCACTTCTTCCGGGGGGCCACCCAGTGCGCCCATGGTAATCACGATCCCGAGCACCGCTGCCACGATGCCGAAACCGGGTAAGGCATCGGCTACCTTGTGCACCGCATGACCTGGCTCTTCCAGCTCGGTAAGCCGGGTTTCTATTTCCAGGTCCATCAACCCTTCCAGCTCGTGCGGAGCCATGTTGCCGCTACTGATGATGCGCAGATAGTCGGTAATGAACTCGGTCAACGCCTGTTGGTTGAGAATGGCAGGATAGCGGCTGAAGATCTCGCTGCCTTTCGGGTCATCGACATCAGCCTCGATAGACATAACCCCTTGTTTACGGGATTTATCGAAGAGGTCGTACATTAAGCTGAGCAGGTCCATATACAGTTCTTTGTTGAATTTCGACCCGCTCAACAGCGTTGGAAAAGATTTGAAAACGGCTTTCACCACATGCATAGGGTTGGAGATGATAAATGCTCCCAACGCAGCACCACCAATGATCAGCAACTCAAACGGCTGCCAGAGCGCCATGATATGCCCGTGGGACAGCACGTAGCCACCCAGCACACAGGCCATTACGATGATTGACCCGAGAATAAATGTCATTCAATTAACCCATTCAAAATATCGGCGTATTGCCGCAACTCAGCCCCTTGCTGATGCGCCTTCTAATCCGTAAATCGCCGCTGCCTGGCTGTTATTTCCCGCAGGAACGACTATATTCTAATTATGAGCGTGTCGCGCCAGACACTACGGTGCGATGGTTCCGAATCCGCTCTCTCTAAATTACCGTCTTTCTGCAGAAAGTGAAGTTAAAATTCGTTTCCGTCTGTATGCGGTGGAACGCTCCCGGAGCCCTGGCAGGCGGTTGACACGCCTCTTAGCTAAGTTAAGAACAAAATCCACAAATTAACAAATACTTATGGCCAATCAAAAAATGCCGGAAGACATCAAAGGATGGTGTCAGTACCTCTCACAGGAAACGTTGCCTGCCACACCCGCCATCGGGAAACAGGTATTGTTACTCCTGAAAACTGCTTCCCCTTCCTATGGCAAATTGGCCGAAATGATCTCCATTGACCCGGTGTTATCCTACCTGGTCATGGCTCATGCCCATAAATTGGCCAAACATGCCCATTTGCCCGATGGGCAGACCAGCAATTCCGTTGAACACGCCATCAGCATGATTGGCGTGGAGGACCTCCGCCATGTGGTCAGCAAGGTGTCTTACTTCAAGCCGGACCCGACGAATATTCGACATTTTTACTATCTTCGGTCGCTGAACACCAGCCTGTTCGCCGCTTTCCTTGCCCGTGAAATTGCCAAATCCAAAACCAGTTTGAATGCATCTGCGGTGTTTTGGGGCGCACTTTACCATGCGGTACCGCAATGGTTTCTCTGGCGCTTTGCGACCCCGGAAATGCGCCTGGTGCGTTACGCCATTCGCTACAATGAAAAGTTTCAAGCCCAGGCGGAAAAAGAAATCCTCGGCTGTACAACACAGGACATCACACTGGCTCTGGCGAAACAGCTGCCATTGCCGCAGCTGGCCGCGGAGTCCCTGCGCCCGGAAAACCAACTGAATCCGGAGGCACTCGTCGCCATCGCCAAACTGGCCCGGGCCGACATGCCCCCCGACGATCCGGAAGATCGCCGACTCAACCATTTGATGCATACACCGAACTTTGTCGTCTCTCTCTGCAATCAGCTGGCGCAGGCAGCCAATTTTGACTGGTACTCGGATCATACGCTGGCGCTGCAAAAAGCCCTGGCCACGCTCATGGGATTTCCCACCCCTAAGGCCATCACATTTACCCACCGTGTGGCGGTGTCCATGTCGCGGCAGTATGCGTACGCTGGCGTTATGACGCCGGCCACCAAACTGTTTCTGCCGCCCAGAGACTACATTGAGGTGAACTCATTTGACGAGTCCACCCTGGAAGGGTTGTTAAGCAAATCAGAGAAAGCCAGTGAAGTAAAAATCCAGGTCGCTCGTCAGGCACCTGCCTCGTCGACACAAAGCACTCATTCCTCAAACCAAACCACGACTGATTCACCACCAGCCACCGTTACTTCACGACAAAACACAGAGGTGGAGGCAGAAACACCAGCCGTGATGACTCTGCAAGCCAGCACGGTTGAGGCTTCACTGCCCACCAGCAAGGACTACAATCGTGTGAAACCGGGCCCGACCGAAGACGCATCCGCCGAAGCTGCAGAATCGGCAAAAGAAAAAGAAGCGGCAACACCCACCGGCACAACTCCGCCTTCACCCGGCGCGACCAAGCGTAAGCGCAACCTCCCAATGTTCAACATGATGCTGTCCAAACTGAACGATGCGCCGGAAGAGTTCTCTGATCTGCATGAAATGATGAATGCCGCGGCTCAGGGCATCGGTTATGGTCTGGGACTGAAGCGCTGCACCGTTGCACTGGTGAACAACACCCAGACACGACTCAAGGCTTATTACTCTGTGGGCACCATGGAAGCAAAATCACTGGCGCATTACCAACTGGATTTGACGAAACCCAGCCTGTTTACCCGCCTGCTCGAAACGCCCGCCGGGATCTGGGTAAAACCCACGAGCAATCGACGCACCTGGGCGATGATTCCGGATGAGTTCAAACGCATCTCCGGCGCTAAAGAGTTCTTCCTGATGTCGATCTTCCTCGCGAAAAAGCCGGTCGCCGTGTTCTACTGCGACAGTGGGGATGACGAGCTGCCATTCTCCGACTGGGAGTATCAGCAATTCAAAACCATGTGTGGTGGGGTCACACGCTGCCTGGTAACCCACACACAACTGAAAAAGAAGGCGGCCATGGAAGCCGCAACGGAGACACCGGAATCCTCCGATGAAGGATAGGGCGTGTTGAAAGTGAAACGTCAACAGGATGCACCACTAGGTAAACCGTTTCTGAACATCGTTCAGTAATCCGCGGAGCGTCCCCTCATCGTCAGCTTTCATCTCGCAGCTGGAAAGCACAAAATTTGCGGTGCGAACCACTGAACGCCAGCGAGGTTTTTCAGGCAGCGCTTTTTCGGTGAGGTATTTATCCAGCGTTCGTGTCTTCATCGTCCCGCCGTCAAGATAAACACGCCAGCAGCGACTTTCTTCTGCCAGTTCGATCTTCCCTTTCTTGGCATACCGCTCCCATAAGTCCAGTGCCAGCTGAAGCAGATTGACCAGCGCTTGACGATCAGACAACGACTCTGCAACGCTCTCCGATGGTTGTTCCACCGGAGCGCTGGTGCTGCCAGCGGCTTGTTCAACGACAGGGGCAACGGCGGGCTCATCGAGGGGAGAATGTTCCTGGCCGGACTCTGACGCGTGCTCCTGTCCTTCTGACCGAATATACTGAGTCACACATTGAAGCGCATTTTCCAGAGAATCGATTTTGGCCCGGCTGGCAGACAGCTCCGATGAGATTCCGGTAATAATGGACAACGCATCTTCCCGCAGGCTGTGGGGCGGCACCAGGGTCACGGCCAGGAATCGGGCACCCCCATCCTGAATCGTACGCACAGACATGGCTCTTTTTACTGGGGTACTCCCCGATTTTTGCGGGAGCACATGCGCTTGAATCAGCGCATCTTCTTCGTTGACCTGACCCAGACAGTCTGACAGCGCCGCAACGGTGTCCGCATCAAACAACTGATCTATTGTCTGCAAGCGCACCATACCCAGCGCTTCGCCATCGGGCAATCCGGCAACGACGTCATCGGCAGGCGTGCGCTCTTCAAGCAACCCGACCAACACAAAAAAGGCGCGATTCCCGTAAATCACCCGCAGGTCCGCATCAATGAGACATACCGATTCGTCGGTTTGATTCAGCACGGCAAGCAAACGCTGATTGGCTTGCAGGAGTTGGGCTTCCGCACGTACTCGTGCACCAATTTCATTCTGTAAACGCTGATTTTCTTCTGAGGCCAGCCAATAGCGACGTACACCCAGCAGGCTGGAAATGCGCGCGATCAACTCTTTCTCGTGATAGGGCTTGGTAAGATAGTCATTGGCACCCAGGTTCAATGCCTGAATAATGTCCAGAGACTGGTGCCGAGCGGTGAGCATCACTACCGGCAAGCGCAGACTATCGTGTTTCTGCCGGATACGTTCACAGACTTCAAACCCGTTCATCCCAGGCATCATCAAGTCCAATATGATCAAGTCCGGGCACCCTTCCGCCAAACGCTCCAAAACAGACGCCCCGCCAGCGAAGGTCATGACCTGGAATCCGGCATTCTGCAACTGACGCTTCAACAGCTGCCGGTTCGTCTCTTCATCATCTACAACGTAGATCCGACCAGGTTCCCCCTCGGGCTCCACCAGAACACCGTCCTGCGGGCTATGTGCAGTACCCGCCGGCGGAATAAGGGTCGCGCCTTCCGACGAACCCACCACACCCGCCGGTGCGTCATCGCTCGCAGGCCCTGTACCCAGGGGAACCGAACTTGAGGACGCAGCACTTGATGGCGCTTCGCTGGCCAGAGGCAGAGTAAAGCGAATCGTCGTTCCCGACTGCTCTTCGCTTTCCAGAGTCAACTGCCCCTTTTGCAACTCCACCAGCTTACGCGTAATAGACAGACCCAGCCCGGTGCCGGTGTAATTGCCTTGGTGTCGAACGCCGAGAGTTTCGAACGGATTAAACACATCCCCCTGCCGGTCTCGCGGAATACCCACGCCCGTGTCAACCACTTCGACCTCCACCCAGGGGTGTTTGAGGCGTGTTTTCAATTGCACGTAGCCTTCTTCCGTAAATTTAATGGCGTTCCCCAGCAGGTTGAACAGCACCTGTTGCAGGCGATTCACATCACATTGCACCCACTCCGTACCATCGGCCAAATCCAGCGATAACACGATGTCTTTGTCACCAATCAAGGGGTCGATGGTGTCGAGTACCGTTTTGGCCATCAGGTGCAGGTTAACGGCGGTGACCGTCAGCTCCAGCTTGCCATGCTTGATGGCGGAATAGTCGAGAATATCATCCACCAGCGTACCCAGCCGGCTGGCCGTGGACGAGATTAAAGCCAGAATCTGTTTCTGGGATTCATCCAGCACAGGCCGGGCATCGGCCAGCAGACCACTGGCCAATCCGTCAATACCATGTAACGGCATTTTCAGTTCGTGGGAGGTGGTCGCTAAAAATTCATCCTTAAATGCATCCAGCTGTTCCAGTTCCGTATTACGCTCTTTCAACTCGACACTCATTGCCTCGACGAGGTTAAGACTGGACACGTAGCGACGATTGAGAATAATCGCCTGTGCAATGACAAACGCCATAAAGGCCAGCGGTGTCCAGGGAGAACCATGCACGACAAAGTGCGCCAGCAGGATGTCATGAAGGATTGCCAGCATAAACACCGCCATGCTCGCACCCAGTAGCCGCGCACCTTCACGTTTATTACGGTAAGCACCCCACCAGCCGTGCCAGCACCAGAACACCACCACAACAATGATGATCTGGTAGGGAAGCGCCAACCGGGTGAAAAACGCCACTGAACTGAACAGGGTTAACAACGAAAATCCGGTCGCGGCTATAAAGCTGACCGTCACCAGCCGTCGACTGACATCGTGGGGGTACAGGGCTTGATAAAATGCGGCAAACATCGGAAGGCAGAAGAAAAACGTGATGTGTTCTGCGGTTTGAAGCATTCCCCAGTCAAATCCACTGCTGCCGGAAAAGATCCTCTGATCCACAGCCAGTGCGCGAAATGCCAGCAACAGGCAAAAAAGACCGAAAAACAACGAGGCTCGCTCTTGTCGGCGCATATAGTACACCGACAGGTGATACAGGCCGATGCTGAACAACACGGCAAAAATAATGGCATCGACAATGACAGGCACATCTGCCAGACGCTGACGGCCGGACTCATCGGTAATCTTGAAACTGTGCCAGATACCCCCTTCCTTGTAGTGGTGATTGCTCACCTGAGCCACGATGTCAATGTGCCCGAGGGTGTCCGGCAGCGCCAGTACGCGGGTTTTGAACGCCGGCACCTCATCTTCCTTTGAGCGCGCCACAACGCCATTCGCGGTCATTTCGCGCCCGTTCACCCAGAGCCGAAAGGCACTGGGCATATCGGGTACATGCAAGTACAGCACGGGCACATCCGGTACGAGAATCCGGGCGTAAAAAGTGCCAAAGCCGTCCACCGGAAAATCCGCCCCGGCTTTGCCTTCGTCATTCCACAAGCCAGGCACCCAAAAAGACTTCGCCTGAGTACTCAGGTTTTCCGGCGAGGCAGCCATCTCAGGGCTGAGCAGTTGCCCCCAGTAAAACGCCCAGTAGCCATCCAGGGTGTGAATTTCTCCCTGCCCCCATTCTTGCTGCCGCAAGTCGATGCGCGCGTCAGAAAGGGATTGCCCAGGTCGTTCGATTGCCAACGCCGAGAAGGAGAGACTCACACAGCTCATCAGCAGGATCAAAGACAAGGCTTTGCCCTTTAAGAGGGCAAACAGAAGCGAGAACAAGCGGGAGGTCACCTCCCTTGTTTGATTTACCACATGTACGGCCTTATTGTTATAGTCGACGCACCGCTCCCCGGCGATGCCTCTTTGTTTTCATGCAGACGGAAGTGCGCTGCGCTTTTCCAGCAGAGCGTTTGTGGTGGCTACCGCGCCGGTGTAGCTCATGATACCCAAAATGAGCAGCATCGGCTGTACCAGCATCACAAAATCCGGTACCGGATCAGACCACATAATGAATACACTCATCAACAGCGAAGGAACCAGTACCACAATTACCGTTCCGGCAATCAGAAAGACCAGCTTTTCGCGGTGATCAATCATTTTCGGGTGCACCACCAGACCCAGAATAAATTTAACCACCGACAACCCTGCCAACACAGCAGCGGCGATGGATAGATCGCCACTGTGCAGTACCACCTTGAGGTCATAAAACCAGAACCGGAAAATGGCGACGACCGAGTACGGGAGTAGAATAAACAGCACATCTGCGTATGCGCCAAACAACACGTCAATCTGACGGCTGGCACCACCATCCTCTGTGCGTGTTTTTTGTGTTCCTGCAGCCAACTCATCAGTCTCGGGCATTACTCAGTCTCCTCAGACAGGTTTTCGATATAGGATAAGGTCTGCCGAAGCGCATGGTTTGTATCGCACACCAGCGAATCGATCAGATTCCGCATCTCATTCTGGCTTACCCCGTGCCCCTTTGCCTCCGGGCTTTCTTTCTGGGCCTGCACCATCTGCTTCAATACCACATCCAGCTGCATCACGGCTTTATTCAGGGGCCCCGCCGCAATACTGGCAGAAATGCCTTTGAGCGTATGCGCAACGCGATGGGCAGTTTCGAAATCGGATGCCATAATCGCCGCTTCTATACGCTCAACGGAATCTGCCTGCTCGTCATGAAATCGCTTTAACATTCTGTCCAGCAACGCTTCAGAGCCACCCATCAACTCCAACGCCTGATCTCGTCTCAGCACCTTTACGGTGGACGACTGATCGGTGCGGGCAGTTTCTGCCGGTGCAGCCACTTCCGGCATGGACAGGGCTTTTTGTCTTTCCTCTTCCATCTTTAATGCATCCTGACGGTTAACCAGTGTTTCTTCGGTGTGTATTGGGGCCGCCTCGGTAGCAGCGGATTCAGCCGACGTTGATTCCGTCGGGGTGGAGACCTGCACCGTGGGGACGGCGTGTGGCACCCAGTTCAGTATGGTCTGATATAATCCGTTTTTAGTGATCGGCTTGCTCATGTAATCGTCCATCCCGGCCGCCAGACATCGCTCCCGATCCCCTTGCATGGCATTGGCGGTCATGGCGATAATGGGCAGCTCTTTACCTTGAGCTAAATTACGAATCTGTCGGGTCGCATCAAAGCCATCCATCACCGGCATCTGGCAATCCATCAGCACCAGATCAAAATCGCCTGCCTGACTTTCTTTAACGTAATCCACCGCGTCTTTCCCATTGCAGGCCAGCGTCACCGTCGCACCGGCCAGATCGAGAAACTCTGTCGTGACTTCCTGGTTAAATGGCGTATCTTCGACCAACAGTACGCTTACCCCTTTTAGATCACCGACAGCAACCTGTTGCTCCAGCTGAATATCATGGGCAATGGGCTCGATGGCCAGTTTGAACAGGTCATTCAGCAAATCCAGACAATGTTCCGGCAATATCGGCTTATTGATAACAAAGGAGCATCGCACGAAGCGATTAAGCTCATCAAAGTCCCGCTTTTCACTCTCAAACTGTGGCACTACCAGATACACTTGCCCCAAATCCATTTCTGCTGACAACTGCTCGACAATCTCCTCCGGCGGCTGGGGCAGGCGACTGCCGACCACCAGCAGATCCGCACGCATCGAGGCGATCTGGCTCACCATTTTCTGCAGCATCACCTGACTGTACTCCACAAACACCACATCACAGCCATAATGGCGAAAATTGGCCACAAGCGCTTCTTGCGCATCATCTTTGAAATCAATCACAACCACGCGAATCCGCTTGGGTAACAGGTGTTTCGTCCATCGATCATCCGTGATGCGATCCCTGCCCAGAAAGACATTGAACAGAAACGTCGCCCCTTTGCCCAGCTCGCTCTGCACACTGATCTGACCTTTCATCATGTGCACCAATTGCCGCGCAATGGATAATCCCAGCCCGGTACCCCCAAATTTTCGCGTGGTTGAGTTGTCCGCCTGAGAAAACGGATTGAACAGTCGCTCACATTGATCAGCCGGAATACCGACACCGAAATCCTGTACCGCAAACGCCACCTGAATGGACTCTTCCGTGCGGGCCTCATCACCCACGCTCACCACCACCAGTCCGCCCTCCGAGAATTTGATGGCGTTACTGATCAGGTTGATCAGAATTTGTTCGAGCCGCAATGGATCTCCAATCCACTTCAATGGCAACTCCGGCTGAATGAGCAACACCAGCTCGATACCTTTCTCTTCGGCACGTCGGGCGAGAATGCCAAAGATATTCTCCATCAGGGTAAACAGATGAAACGGCACCGACTCCAGCTCCAGCTTGCCTGCTTCAATTTTGGAGTAGTCCAAAACATCATTCACCACACCTAACAAGTTACGCGAGGCCGTTTCGATGTTACGAACAAATTTGGTCTGTTTGGGATTCAAGCTGGAATGCAGCACCAAGGCACAATAGCCGGTGATGGCATTGATGGGTGTGCGAATTTCATGGCTGAGATTCGCGAAAAATTCACTTTTGGCTCGTTCCGACGCCAGTGCCGCCTCACGCTCCCGATACGCCTGTTCTTTTTCGCGTTTTTCGGTGGTATCTACCAGAATACCTTCAATATGGCTGGGCAATCCTGAGTTGTCATACGCGAGCACCGCAGAGCAACTGGCCCAGAACAGCTTTCCGTCGTGGCGAACGCATTGTACCTCCACATCCTGCGCTCGCCCTTGTGAGTACACGAGTTTCTCCAGGGCGAAAAAATCCTGTTCGTAACGAAAACAATGCTTACTGACATCATCCACCGAGGCCACCAGCTCTTGTGTGGAATCAAATCCGAAAATACGAGCGAAAGCGGGATTCACCTCTGTGAACAGCCGTTGAGGTGAAATCTGGAAAATGCCCTCAGAGGCATTATTGAACAAATTTCGATACCGCCGCAGGTGATCATTGGCCACATTATTAATCCGCTCAATGTGCTCTTTATCCTGAACGGCCCGTCGGCGAGTCTTCTCGATTTCCCGCTGCTGGGTGCGAATACGGTCAGCCAAGGCAAACGACAATAACGCCACAAAACCCACCGAGCCCAGCTGCGTACCATACGAAGTCAGTAAATTGGCCGGCAAAACATCAAAGCCAAGCAGCACACGACTCAATACGCCGGTTTGAAAGGCCAGCCAGGCCAGACAAAAGAAGCGCGCCGACTTCACACCGCGTCGCCACATCACCAGGCCCACGCACATCAGCAACACCGCATTCAACACCACCAGAGACATGGCCATGGTGATCATGCTGTGATAAGGCACCACAAAACAGAGTACAAGGTTCCAGAGTCCGGTGAGAATCACAAACCGCAACAAACGATCGATCCAGATATAGTGCATGGTGCCGAGGAACACCCGGGAAAAGTGCGTCAGCAGCACAATAATCAACGACATCAACAGCGGAGTCACCTGATTGTTCCAGGCGGAGTCCGTGAACACCGCAAAAGTCCAGAAGTAACCATCAATGCCCAGCTGCATCAACGCCAGCAACCCAACGCCGCCAGCATACCAACCATAGGCCGGGTCGCGGGTCGATCCGAAGATAAACAGGTTGTACAGCAGCATGATCAGAATCACGCCATAAAACAGCCCTTTCACCAGGCCATCCTGCACCAGCAGCTCCGTCAGGGTTTCCTCATCCATGAGGCGCATGCCCAGGAAATAAGAGCTGCTGGACTCGAAACGAATCAGCATCGTCAACCGCTGATGACCGGTACCTCCGTTGGTCTCCCGGATACGGTGCGTGAGCTCATCCAGGCGAACCGCATGATGTGCGACCCACTTACCTCCTTGCGCCGGACGCACATCGCCCAACTCAAGCGTTTCGAGCACCTTGCCATCATTCATCAGATGCACATCAATTTTATCCAGTGCGGAATAGTCAAAAAGTAGCCACCAATGCGCTACGTGATGAGACATGTGCTCCGATAACCGAAGTTCTACGCGCGCCCAATACGCACTGCTGGAGTACCCCAGATTGGCATTGGGCGTATCCTGTCGGAACCATGCCTCGGCACTGGTCAACGTCATCACATCCTTGGGGGTAAGTGCGTGATGCCGGTCCTCCAGAAAGGCTACTTTGTCCCCCAAGGTAATCACACCTCGCTTGTGGGACAGCGGAATCACACGAAAGTCTGCCGGAATGGACACGCCGGACGGTTCAGACTGCTTAGCGGAAGTCGCGGGACTCTGAAGCATGAAAAGCGTGAGGACACAGATCAGCGCGCCACTCAACCATCCTCTCAACCAGCCTCTCCACCGTATCCCAAACCCGTCGGCAGGCAAACAACGTGTCGACCCCGTAACGTGCATGCAGAACTACCCTCAATCAATTATTCCACTCAGTATAGAACACACACGGAATTTGCCCTGCTGGAAGCAGGCTGAGGAAAGGAAGAGCGAAGGCATCAACAGGAAGAGCGCTCGTGAGCAGCTGTGCGTCGGGAAAAGAAACGATTGATGCGGGAGAACGGTCAGGGGCGGGAGGGTGGCCTGTGGTGAAACAGGAACTCATCAATCTTCTGCCAGTACTCTGGATACAGCGAGATATTGTTGTGATCCGCAGAAGGCAACGTAACCACGTCCGTGGTGCCCTGCCATTCCTGCGCCAACGCCTCGCCATTGACGGCGGGCACAACTTCATCTCGCCCGGCAAGCAGAAACAATGCCGGCACAGCGAGTTTGGGCGCGCGGGCCACAGAGTCAAACCGCTGCGTCAGCAGCAAGTCGACAGGCAGCACCGGGAAATGCTTTTTTGCCACGTTGGCGAGACTATCAAAGGGTGTCACCAATACCGTGCTCTTCACCGCTCGCTGACTCGCCAGATACACCGCTACACCTGAACCCAGACTGCGCCCCATCACATGAATCTGCTCCGCACGCACCCCTTCCTTGCCCACCAGATCATCATAAATGGCCAGTGCATCGGAAAACAGATTTCGCTCATTGGGTGCTCCACTGGAAGCACCATACCCCCGGTAGTTGAACAATACAAATGTTCGCTGGTTCGCTGCGAGCTGAATAAAATCGTCAATATTGTACGAGACTTCTTCGGCGTTTCCCCCAAAATACAGAATAATCTGATCGTTTTTCAAATCCCGATTGCCCACCACCCAGCCATGCAGCGTGACATTCTGATTCTCCACACGCTTTTCCCAGACAGACAACGTTGACTGTCTCTGTGCATTGATCGACTGCGGATAGTAAATCATCTGACTTTCAAGAAACCAGGCCATGCTTTTGCCTCCGATCAGCGTGAGCAAGATGAATAAGACGATTTTAGTGCGCATCCGGTGTAGTCCTACCGATAGCTTAAAAAGACCCACGGGTGAAATTCATTCCACTTTCTCCATCATACTAAAACCTGGCCTCTGCCGCCTCCGCAATCACTCACGTGATCGAACCCCTTGCACTAATTATGACTATCGGTCACAATTAGTACTGATGGTCACACTCAGCACCATCAGTCGCCTGAAAGACCTTTAGTCACGCACATACCGTTGTCACAGATAGAAATGTCAAAGTCACATGAGTGGCTCCCTGTCGTTCTTCAACCCTGAGTCCAAACGAGGTTTACCTATTGAATTCGGTCGCCACACGCTCGCCCTCCCCATCGCAGAGCCGAAAAGAACGGGAGTTTGCCCGCAGAGAACAGGATATTATTAACGCAGCCCTGACGCTGTTCGACTCCACCTCCTGGGAAGATGTCACCGTAGAACAGATCGCCAGGCAGGCCGAAATTGGCAAAGGCACACTCTATAAGCATTTTCCAAGTAAAGAAGCACTGTATGCGCAGATCTGCCTGCAATTTCACGAAGATCTGTTAGCCTCGTTTCACGCGCTTGACCGCAGCCAATCCATTCCTGCACTGTTTCGAGCAGTCATTCGGCGCTCTTTTGATGTTTTTCTCTCGAATCCGGTTCACGCACGCGTAAGCTTCTACTGCAAACGCTTTGATTTTGTCGAGCGCATTGAGCCCGAATACCAGGTACGGTTTGAGCAACTGGAAAATCGGTTCGATGCGTTTCTTGCCGCTGTTCTGGAAAACGGCATTGCGGAAGGATTGATACCGGACAGACCGATTAACCAGTTAATGGCGGGGCTTGAAGCTACCTTTGACGGAGCGATGGCCATGGTGTGGAACCGGGAACCCCGGGATCGCTTTCAGATGACGGACGATGAATTTATCACAATGATCAGTGATTTCATGATCGCTGGACTGGTCGGGCAAAAGGGAAAATAATGCGTATGAAACACAACCATCAATCTCGCCGCTCGCTTATCACTGCCGGTGTGCTGGCGGCCCTGGTCACACTCTGGATGGCCAGCGGCATGCTCCAACCCGCGACTGCCACGGAAGACCCCGCTCCAACGGACGCGTCCCCGGATCAACCGCTGTTTAAAGTACAGGTAAAACGGCTGACCGCCGAAGCTGCGCCGCTCTACCTGAATCTGAACGGCTATATGACGTACCAGCGGGAAGCCACCCAAAGTGCGGAAGTGTCGGGTGTCATCGCGCAGATTCTAATTCCGAAAGGTCAGGCCGTGACGCAGGGAACACCCTTGATGATTCTGGATGCGGATGACCGGCCAGAGCGCTTAAACAAAGCCCAATTCGAGCTGGCCGCGCGTAAGGCCGACCTCGACGCCACACGCGCCCTGATCCGAAAGAAAATGGCTTCAGACAATCAACTCAAGCAAGACGAAGCCGCTGTCGCCGAGGCACAGGCCGACGTTCGACAAATACAACTGGAAATTGAAAAAAGCACCATTCGTGCCCCCTTTGACGGCATCATTGAAGACACGCTGGTGGAACAGGGAGAATTTGTTTCCTCCGCCCAGCCTGTCGTTCGCCTGATCGACCACAGCCAGATCAAACTGGTCGCTCAAGCGCCACAACAGGAAGTCCACAAAATACAACGAGGCCAACCAGTCACCGCTACATTACCCGATGGCAGCACACTGGAAGGCACCGTTTCATTCATCGCCAGCGCGGCAGACGCAGAAAGTAAAACCTTTCGCATTGAAGCCATTGCCCATGCCGCGACACCGCAAGCACAATTCGGGAAAAGTGCCAGCATTCGCATCGACCTTGGAGCAACGAACGCCTACAAACTCTCTGCATCCTTGCTGGGTTTGGATGAGGCCGGTGACCTCTATGTCAAGGGTTTGACCGAAGATCAACGCGTGACAACCTACCCGGTCTCCATTCTGCGCAGTGAGCGTGATGGCATCTGGCTGGAAGGATTGCCGGATCAGGTCACACTGATTACGCGTGGCCAGGGGTATGTCGCCAACGGGCAGCAGGTGGAACCCATGGAGGAATCTACCACTCCGGTGACCGAAGGAGATGCTGGATGAACGCACTCATTGACTGGGCGATTGAGCACCGGCGCGCCGTCCTATTGATGTTGATGTTTCTGCTCATCAGCGGTGCGGCATCCTATGTTTCCATACCCAAAGAAGCCGAACCGGACATAGCCATACCGATCATCTATGTTTCCATCAGCCATGACGGAATATCGCCTTCCGATGCGGAGCGCCTGCTTGTGCGCCCCATGGAGAAAGAGTTGAAGTCGATTGAAGGCATCAAAGAAATGACCGCAACGGCTGCCGAGGGACATGCGTCGGTCACCCTCGAGTTTGACGCCGGATTCGATGCCGATGAAGCCATGAGTGACGTCCGGGAAAAAGTGGACAAGGCAAAAGTCACCTTACCACCCGGCACCGACGAACCCGAGGTCAATGAAGTCAATGTCGCGCTCTTCCCGGTACTAACAATCAGTCTGGGCGGCCCCATATCTGAACGCCACCTGCTGGCCATCGCTCGAAATCTGCAGGATGATATTGAAGCACTCCCGGGTGTGCTGGAAGCCGAGATTGGCGGCGACCGGGAAGAAGTGCTGGAAGTGATCGTGGACCCCACCACCTTGGAAACCTATGACATCGATTTTGAAAGCGTTCTGGCCATCGTCCAGCGTAACAATCAGCTGGTCGCCGCCGGAGCGATTGACAACGGCTCCGGAAGACAAGTGATCAAGGTACCAGGCGTCATCGAAGACCTGGAAGATATCCTCGCACTGCCCATTAAAACCATCGGTTCCACCGTCGTCAGCTTTCGCGATGTGGCGCAGATTCGCCGAACCTACAAAGATCCTGAAGGATTTGCCCGCGTCAATCTGGAACCGGCGGTGACACTGGAAATCAAAAAGCGCGTTGGGGCGAATATTATCGAAACGATCGAAAGCATCAAGCAGATCGTGGAGGAAAAGCAGCCCTATTGGCCCCCCTCGCTGAACCATCAATACATTCAGGATAAATCCTCTGAAATTCGGACGATGCTGAGTGATCTGCAAAACAACGTCCTCAGTGCGATCATACTGGTGATGATCATCATCGTTGCCGCCCTGGGGATGCGCTCTTCCCTGCTGGTCGGCCTGGCCATTCCAGCGTCTTTTCTCACGGGCATCGCGATCATCAACCAGCTGGGTTACACGATGAACATCGTCGTGCTGTTCAGCCTCATTCTCGTGGTCGGTATGCTGGTGGACGGGACGATCGTCGTCACGGAGTTGGCCAACCGAAATCTGGAGCGCGGCATGAAAGCCGCTAATGCCTTTGCACAAAGCGCAAAACGCATGGCGTGGCCTATTATTGCGTCCACGGCGACCACCATCGCTGTGTTTATTCCTCTGGTCGCCTGGCCAGGGACGGTCGGCGAGTTCATGAAATTCCTGCCCATCACAGTCATGATTTGTCTCAGCGCCTCCCTGTTAGTCGCGCTGATCTTTCTTCCAGTGCTCGGCAGCTCTCTATTGCGAACGCAACCGGCAAATCAACAGAAATCCCATCCACTCGGCATCAGTGCTTTCACGGCTGGCTATCTCAACATTTTGAAAACCCTGCTCACCCACCCGGCCAAGACCCTCGCCGTCGCCCTCGGACTGATGATTGCCACCTATGTCGCTTATGGCACGTGGGGTAAAGGCGTCGAGTTTTTCCCGGATGTCGAACCCGAATCTGCGCAGATTCTGTTGCACGCCCGGGGGGACCTCTCGATCTATGAAAAAGACGAAATACTGCGACATGTCGAGCAGGCAATTGCCGGAATGCCTGAGTTGAAATCGGTCTACGCTCGATCGTTCAATCAGTCCAAATCCAACACAGCACCGGATGTGGTGGGTTCTGTCCAATTCCAGTTCATCGACTGGCACCGTCGTCGCCCGGCACAGGACATACTCGCCGACATGGAACAGCGCACCAAGCATCTCGCCGGGGTTGAGCTGGAGTTTCGTAAAGAAGACAACGGACCCTCCGGCGGCAAACCTATTCAGCTTCAAGTCGGCGCAATGACACAGCAAAGTATTGAAACGGCCGTGGAGTCGATTCGTACCGCAATGCAGAACATTGGTGGCTTTAAAGATATTGAAGATGACCGGGCATTGCCTGGTATCCAGTGGAACCTCACGGTTGACCGCGAAAAGGCCGCACAATATGCCGCCGATATCGTACTGATCGGTAGTGCCATACAGATGGTCACCACCGGCTACCGCGTCTCCGACTTTCGCCCCGACGATACCGATGAGGAAATAGACATCGTCATCCGGTTTCCAGCGCATAAACGGGCCATGGACAAGTTTCATGAGTTCCAGATTCATACGCCGCGGGGCATGATTCCCCTCAGCAACTTTGTTTCATTAAAGCCCGCTCCGAAAACCGGCACCATACAGCGGGCAGATGGCCAGCGAGTCATCACCCTGCAGGCAGACGTGGTCGAGGGAGCTCTGGTGACCGACAAACTGGAAAAACTTCAATCGGCACTGAAAGGGGGGCAGCTGCCCGGCGATGTGCGCATAAAAGTTAAAGGCGAACAGGAAGACCAGCAGGAAACAGCGGAGTTTCTGCTGGTTGCGTTTCTGCTTGCTATCTTCGGGATGCTGCTCATCCTGGTCACGCAATTCAACAGTTTTTATCAAGCGGGCCTGGTACTGAGTGCCATCGTATTCTCGACAGCAGGCGTCCTGCTTGGGTTGCTGGCGACCAGTCAGCCCTTTGGCATTGTCATGGTGGGATTAGGCATTATTGCGCTGGCAGGCATCGTCGTGAACAACAACATCGTTCTCATCGACACTTACAACAGTTTCATCAAAGAGGGGCTCCCCCCACTCAGGGCAGCAATGCTCACCGGTGAGTTGCGTCTTCGGCCGGTCTTGTTGACGGCAGGCACGACGGTACTCGGTTTGATCCCTATGGTGATGGCCATGAATATCGACCTGCTGAATCGAACCATCACCTTTGGCGCGCCCTCCACGCAATGGTGGACTCAGTTGTCCAGTGCCATTGCCGGTGGACTGACGTTTGCCACATTTCTCACATTACTGTTGACGCCGTGCCTGCTGGTGCTCGGCGCAAACATCGCTGCGTCCTGGCAGCACTTTCGAGGTCTTACGGCGGCAGGAGAAACCCACCAGTCAGGAGAAACCCACCTATCAGGAGAAACCAATACTTCGCTGGACCAAAACGCCCTGCGACCTCGGCCGGTGGCGAAAGATGCCTTATTGGAGGAGGAGCTGAGCGGTTAAAGTCCGCTGGCAAATCCGTTTTGACGCCAGGCTTCGTAGCTGATCACTGCCACCGCATTGGACAGGTTCATGCTGCGACTGCCCTGCATCATCGGAATGCGAATTTTGTGATCGGAAGGAATCTGTTGATGAACGTAGTCAGAGAGCCCGCTCGTCTCTGAGCCGAAGAGCAAAATATCGCTGGGTTGATAGGCGATCTGCGTGTGATCCCGTGTACCTCGGGTAGTACAGGCAATGATTCGATGCCCGGGAAGAGACTGCGTCATGGCATCAAAGTCTGGGTGAATCGTCAGATTCTCCAGGTCCCGATAGTCCAGCCCCGCTCGTCGCACTTTCTTTTCGTCGAGGTCAAACCCGAGCGGCTCAATAAGATGAAGCTTGCAGCCATTGTTCGACACCAGCCGCATAATATTGCCGGTATTGGGAGCAATTCGGGGTTCAAACAGTACGATATGAAACAAGGAGCGCCTCTGGGACAAGAGGATCAGGAATGGACAACTGGCGCACCCGAGCCACGATGAAACACAGGCCCGCCAGTTGAGTCAGACTCAGTGAGCGGTGTCTTCCGCAGCCTGCGCTTCAGCCTGCTTACGACGCAGTGCTTCTGCGTAGATCGCATCGAAGTTGACCGGTGCCAACATCAGAGAGGGGAAGCTGCCACGATTGATCATGTTATCAATGGCTTCACGTGCATAAGGGAACAGAATATTGGGGCAGAATGCACCCAGCGTCTGACCCAGTTGAGGCCCTTCGATGCCTTCAATCATGAACACACCCGCTTGCTGTACTTCAACAATGAATGCGGTCTTCTCACCAATTTTCGCGGTAACGGTCACAGAAACCACCACTTCGTACTGATTATCAGTCAGCTTTTTATTGCCGGTGTTCAGATCAAGATTGACCTGTGGCTTCCACTCGCCCTGGAAAATCTCCGGTGCATTGGGTGACTCAAAAGAAATATCTTTCACGTAGATGCGTTGCAAAGCGAATTGAGGTGCCTGTTGTTGTGCGGCTTCTTGATTTTCAGCCATGATGGTTTCCCTTTTTGTTATGGTTGCTTCTCTAGTAATTAGAAACGGATCTAGTGATTAGAAACGAATCCAGTGAATAGAAACGAAAGCATCCGTGAATGGTTCGTCGATTCATTGCTCGGCGAGTCGAATCTCCTTCCCGCTCAGTCGCGATGGAAGTGAGTATAAAACCACTAATATATGTCCGGATGTTGAAATATCAACACCGCTCCCGGGGTTTTACGCTGAATTGCGAATCCTGCCTCAGGAGTGCAGCGCCAGCAGGGCATCCAGATCGCCCTTTTTTTCCAGCCGATACAGTTGATCACAGCCACCGATGTGCTCACCATTAATCCAGATTTGGGGCACCGACGTCTGCCCTGCCATTTCCGCCATCTCCCGTCGCAACGCCGGATTACCGTCGACTTTGACTTCCTGGTAGCTTACGGATTTCTGGTCCAGCAACATTTTGGCCCGTATACAGTACGGACAAAAACGCGTTGTATAGATAATGACTTCAGCCACACCGGTGCCTACTTCTTGTTGGAGATCGGCAGATTCTGTGCCTGCCACTCACCCAAACCACCTTGCAGCCGCATCACATCAGCATACCCCAGATCCCGCAACAACTTGCCTGCTGTTCCTGAGTGCTGCCCCATTTTATCCACGATAATCACTTTCTTGTCGCCATGCTTTTTCAGTTCATCATGCCGCTCTTTCAGTGAACCCAGAGGAATATGAATGCTGCCTTTGATGTGCCCGGTGGTGTAATCCTTTTTATCTCGCACATCCAGCATGACACAGGCGTCCTTGTTCATCATAAGAACCGCCTGCTGGGGAGACACCATCGCCCCCGCCTTCTTTTTATCCAGGAAAAACAGCGCTAACAGCAACGCAACGAACGTGGAGACCAAACCAATATGATTCGTGGCAAACTCTAACAGCCTTTCCATTCCTACCTCTGGTATGCAAGCCATTGATCCCGCGCTACCGACTCCTGCGGTGCTGGCAGCCCGGACCAACGAACAATTAAAATAAAGGGCAGCATTATACACAGGCTGTCCGCCAGACAGAAGCATCCATCGGTTTGCGAATGGAAAAGCCGACACAATATGCGTAAAATGCCCCTTCCCATCAGAAACGTCAGGATACGTACTTTTATGGCAGACACTCGCAAAACCACGGCGCTTATCATTCTCGATGGCTGGGGCTATCGCCCTGAGACAGATCACAACGCCATTCATCACGCGAACACGCCGTTTTGGGATTCGCTTTGGTCTTCCCACCCGAAAACGCTGATTGAAACATCCGGCAAAGCGGTCGGGCTCCCTGATGGGCAGATGGGTAACTCCGAAGTCGGCCATATGAACCTGGGTGCAGGCCGCATCGTCTACCAGAATTTCACCCGCATTACCAAAGACATCGAGGAAGGCGGCTTTGCCAGAAACAACGCACTGACCTCTGCGATCGACAAGGCGGTGACCGCTGGTAAGGCGGTACATATCTTCGGCCTGCTCTCTCCCGGCGGTGTGCATAGCCATGAGGATCATCTGATTGCGGCGTGCGAAATGGCAGTTCAGCGCGGTGCAACAGCCCTGTATGTCCATGCGTTTCTGGATGGTCGTGATATGCCGCCGAAAAGTGCCCGTCCGTCGCTGGAAAAAATGGATGCTGCGCTGAAAGCGCTGGGCGTGGGATGCATTGCCTCCTTAACGGGTCGCTACTATGCCATGGATCGGGACAACCGATGGGATCGTGTGGAAGCCGCGTACAACCTGATCGCGTCCGCAGAAGGTGAGTTTTCTTATACCAGTGCGGTTGACGCACTGAGCGCAGCCTATGAACGGGGTGAAACCGATGAGTTTGTAAAGCCGTCGGTCATCACGCACGAAGGCGCTGCGCACGAGGTGGCTGATGGTGATACCATTTTGTTCATGAATTTTCGCGCCGATCGTGCCCGCGAGATCACCCGGGCGTTTGTCGACCCGGATTTCGCCGGATTTGATCGCAAGGCAACTCCGGCACTCGCCGATTTTGTCATGTTGACCGAATATGCCGCAGACATCAAAACGAGCTGCGCGTATCCTCCGGAAGATTTGAAAAACAGCCTCGGTGAATACATGCAGAACCTGGGCAAAACCCAGTTACGCATCGCTGAAACCGAAAAGTATGCCCATGTGACCTTCTTCTTCAGTGGCGGCAGAGAGGCCACGTTTACCGGCGAAGATCGTGAATTGATTCCGTCTCCCCAGGTGGCCACCTACGACCTCAAACCGGAAATGAGTGCACCGGAAGTGACTGATAAACTCGTGGCGGCCATCAAAAGCGGTAAATACGACCTAGTTGTGTGTAATTATGCCAACGGCGATATGGTGGGACATACGGGCAAGTATGACGCAGCGGTGAAAGCCGCCGAAGCGCTGGACGCCTGTCTGCAGCGCGTATCTGAAGCACTGCTGGAAGTCGGCGGGCAGGGTTTGGTGACAGCGGACCACGGTAACGCCGAACAGATGGTGGACCCGGTGTCCGGGCAACCCCATACCGCACATACCATTACTCCGGTTCCCCTGGTGTATCTCGGCAATGAAAGCATCGGTCTTCGGGATGGCGGCAAACTCAGTGATGTCGCCCCCACCCTGCTGGCACTGATGAACCTGCCTCAGCCTGCGGAAATGACCGGACAATCACTGTTACGCTGAATCCGAACCCCATGAGGTTTCACGCACTGCTTCTCCTTCGACGGGGCGTTCTCGCTATCGCCACCGTCCTGCTCAGTGCAGGTCTGATGACCGCAGATCCGCGCATCGCTTTCGCGTCTGCCGTCAACAAGTCCGAGGAGTTGGAGGCGAACAAGCGAAACCTCTCGGAAGTCAATGCGGCCATTTCGGCTCTGAAAAAAAACCTCAAAAAACTGCAGACGGAAAAAAACAGCCACGCGCGCGCGCTCCGGGACAACGAGCTCGCCATTGCCAAAACCGCCAAATCCATTCAACAGCTGAATCAGCAAATTCGCTCCGGCGAAAAGCAGCTCACCGAACTGCGCCAGCAGTCCGAAGCGAAAAAAAACGAGCTGCTCACCCAGAAAGCCGCCATTCGGGAGCTCATGATTTCCACCTACAAATCCCAGCGACAACCGGATGTAAAGCTCTGGCTCAACGCCGACGATCCCCACACACTCGCCCGCCTGCTTGCCTACGCCAATTACCTGACCAACGCCCAGCAAGCGCAGGCGGAAGGGTTTATAAAAAACCTGCACGCCCTCCAGGAAAAAACCCGGCAGATCGCCAGCAAAACAGAGCAGGTAAAGCAGCTTAAAAGTGAAGTAAAAGCACAACAGGCCTCGGAACAGGCAGCGAAGGTCAAACGCACGCAGATTCTGGCTTCTGTCAATCAGGAACTGACATCCAGTGACCGGCGGCTTGCCCGCCTGAACGAAGATCACGCGAAGTTAGGCGTCGTGATCAAAGAAATCGAAAAAACCATCGCCATGGTGGATCACATCAGTGCGAAAGAGCCCTTCAATTCCCTGCAGTCCCGACTTCCCTGGCCAGTGCAAGGGAAGCTGCGTCATGCCTACCGCAGCAGAATAAACAACAGCTCGTTGCGACGCGACGGGGTGTTTATTGCCACAGGGGAAAACGAGCCCGTGAAAGCGGTGCAGGATGGCCGAGTGGTGTTTGCCGACTGGCTCCGGGGTTTCGGTCTGCTCATTATCGTGGATCATGGCAACCAGTACCTCACACTCTATGGACAGAATCACAGCCTCCTGAAAGAAACCGGCAACTGGGTGCGCAAAGGAGATCAGCTGGCCTTGACCGGAGCATCGGGCGGGGCAGAAGAAAGCGGGCTATACTTTGAAGTCCGGCATAACGGAAAACCTTTGGACCCGGCCAAGTGGTTAAGCCGCAACCGATGAAACAGGCAAGCAGAACCAAAACACACTTTACGCTGGCCTTGGTAGGTAAAATACCGTATAACAGAATGTGGATCTCTGTGACACCTCATAGAACGGAAAACCAGACAGAATGATACTGAAAGCCCACTCCGGCGCGTTTCGCGCAACCAAACTGGCACTGCTCATTGCACTTGCTGCACTCAACCCGATTGCGCTGGCAGACGAATCGGCAACCAATGCCGAGAGCAGCAACGCGCCTAACATGGTGCTGTCCCTGCCCGACCCGGAAACGCAGTTGCCGTTGGAAGAGTTGCGCCGCTTTACCGAGGTGTTTGACCGCATAAAGAAAACCTATGTGGAAGATGTCGACGACTCCACGTTGCTCAATAATGCCATCAAAGGCATGCTTTCCGGCCTGGACCCCCACTCCACCTATCTGGAGCCGCGCGCCTTTGACGATTTGCAGGAAACCACTTCCGGTGAATTTGGCGGCGTGGGCATCGAAGTTGGGATGGAAAATGGTTTTATCAAGGTTATTTCCCCGATTGACGATACACCAGCCACCAAAGCAGGCATTGAAGCGGGCGACCTGATCATCAAACTCGATGGCGAAACCGTCAAGGGCATGGCTCTGGAAGAAGCCGTCAAGAAAATGCGTGGCAAACCCGGTTCCAAGCTGGTGCTGACCATTGTGCGGGAGGGTGAGAATGCGCCCATCGAGAAGACGGTGATCCGGGACGTCATTCAGGTAGCCAGCGTGCGCCACCAGCTATTGGACAATGGCATTGGTTATATTCGAATCACACAATTTCAGGCCAAAACCGGCCCCGATTTCAAAAAGAGCCTGAACAAACTCAACGGGGAACATAAATCCGCGATTCGAGGTCTGGTGATTGATCTGCGGAACAACCCGGGCGGCGTGCTGCAAGCGGCAGTAGAAGTCGCTGATACCATGCTGGAGGAGGGGCTGATTGTTTACACCGAAGGGCGCATCAAAAGCTCACAACTTCGCTTCAGTGCAACGCCGGGTGACGACACCAACCACATTCCTGTGGTGGTATTGATCAATGCGGGATCGGCCTCTGCCTCCGAGATTCTCGCCGGTGCGCTGCAGGATCACCGACGCGCCGTAGTGATGGGTACCGACAGCTTTGGCAAAGGCTCCGTGCAGACCGTGATGCCGCTGAACGAGGATTATGGCCTCAAATTGACCACCGCCCGGTATTACACGCCGAGCGGGCGCTCTATTCAAGCGCTGGGCATCACCCCGGATATCGAAGTGAAGCGGGCCAAACTCACTGAAATTCAGTCGCAGGCGATTTTCAAGGAAGCCGACTTAAGTGGCCACCTGAGCAACGATACGTCGCCGGAAGCAGAAGGATCAGAAGCCTCTTCTGCCGCGACAACCCAGGAAGAAGCAATCAACCGGGACTTCCAGCTCCGTGAAGCGGTTAATTTGCTGAAAGGACTGATTATTTACGCGGACAATGGCAAAAAAGCGAACTCGTAACTCAACGTTCAACCGAAAACTCAGCCACTTTCTGCCACTGAGTTTTCTCTGCCTTCTGCTCTCAAGCACCGCAGACGGGGCCGAACCAACGGCCCCGGATACACCCCGCATTGCCATCATCATTGACGACATGGGTCAGCAAAAGGCCGTTGGCGATGCCATGATCGAGTTGCCGCATGCGCTCACCTTTTCCTTCCTGCCGTATCGACTGCACACCATCACTCTGGCCAACAAAGCACATGCGCTTGGACGGGAAGTCATGCTGCACGCCCCGATGGAAAGCCTCCACCAAACCGAACTGGGCGAAGGTGCGTTGACCAGCGATATGGGTCGACTGCAATTGGTACTCACGCTGCAACGACAGCTCAAATCCGTGCCACACGTCGTGGGCGTCAATAACCACATGGGCAGCGCGCTCACACAAAACACCACCACGATGACCTGGTTTATGAGCGAGCTCAGTGAATACAACCTGTTTTTTATCGACAGCAAGACCATCGCTCAAACCGTCGCAGCTGACCTGGCCCGACAACACCAGATTCCCACGCGTCAGCGGGATGTCTTTCTGGACCACGTCATTTCCGAAGTGGCGATTGAACAGGAATTCAATCGACTGATTACGCTGGCACAAAAAAGGGGGCAAGCCCTGGCAATCGGCCACCCACACCGGCACACCTATCGGGTACTGGCCCGCCTGCTGCCACAGCTTGCGGAGGCCGGCGTTCAGCTCGTCCCTGCCAGTGAGCTTTTGAGTGTTGCGCCGGTTGACGCGCCATCCGAGCCCATGGAAACCCTTCCCGAAATGCACGAATTGATCCTCACAGAATCCCGCTTACTTGAACCCTAACCAAGTCCTCTAACACCACTGGTGGAGAGATTACCAATCGCGATCTATACTGATCACTATTCCTCTGGTTCCAGCCCTTTTGACGATTCAGGAAGCAATCCCCGATGAGTGGACAATCTCTGCAACAATTGTTTAATGAAGGCCGACTCTCTGTCATCACGTTCTCCACACGCGACGCCACATTTGCTATCCCTTTGGAACAGGTGCGCTACATTGAGAAAGATGTCGAGCGCAATATCAAAGTTGATTCCCAGAAGAGTTTTAACCACGAGGTGATCACCTACCAGAATCGTGCGATCCCGCTGTATGACTTCTGTCACCTCACGGGCTCAACTTCCGCCATTGATTATGGGAGACATTTGCTGGAACGCTTGAGCGTGTCAGAAGAACAGCATCTGGATTGGATTAATGCGCTGGAAGAAAGCCTAAAGAATAAAACCCCCTTTACCCAAGCGACAGATCCCAATAAATGTCAGTTTGGACAGTGGTACAACACCTTCAAAGCCGACGATGAAGACCTCGCTGAGGTGATGGAGAAATTTGATGAGCCGCACCGCAGATTGCACGGTGTGGCTAAAGAGCTCATCCAACTCGCAGAGACGGATCAATCAGAAGCGATGGCGCGCTTTCGCCGGGAGCGAAACGGCACCTTTGGCCAACTTATGCGCCTGTTCGAGCACGCCAGAGAACGCGTAACCGCTGCCATCCGCCCCATCATCGTGTTTGTTGATCAGGGCAACAACAAAATCAGCGCCTTACGCCTGGACAACATCAAAGATATTCAGAATTACGGAATGGAAGACTTTTCGGACGATGAGTCCACCGAAGGCATCATGCAACGCAAACAGGAAGAATTCAAGGTGGAGGGCTACCTGCGCAACGGCAATAAAGCCCCCTTTATCCTCATCAACTGCCAGCCCGCCAAAGCGAGCTAGCGCACCTCAATGCCCTGCGCCTGCATAAACAGCTTGGCTTCCGGAATGGTGTGCTGACCAAAGTGAAAGATGCTGGCGGCCAGCACGGCATCCGCCTTCCCCTCTTTCACGCCATCGACCAGATGTTGTAACGTGCCCACGCCGCCAGAGGCAATCACAGGAATAGAAACCGCCTCACTGATCGCACGGGTTACCCCCAGGTCAAAGCCATTTTTGGTTCCGTCGCGATCCATGCTGGTGAGCAGAATTTCGCCCGCCCCGAACTCGGCCATCTTTCTGGCCCAGGCCACCGCATCCAGCCCGGTCGGTTTGCGACCACCGTGCGTAAAAATTTCCCAGCGCGGTGCTTCATGATCAGCACTCACGCGTTTGGCATCAATGGCAACCACAATACATTGGCTACCGAAACGTGCGGCGGCTTCCCCGACAAACTCCGGATTAAACACCGCTGCCGTGTTGATGCTGACTTTGTCTGCACCGGCATTCAGCATATTTCGGATGTCATCAATCTTTCGAATACCTCCGCCCACCGTGAGCGGAATGAATACCTGACTGGCCATTTTCTCCACCGTATGCACCGTGGTATCGCGATCTTCATGGCTGGCGGTGATATCCAGAAAGGTGATCTCATCGGCACCCTGCTCATCATAGCGCTTGGCTACTTCCACCGGGTCACCAGCGTCACGAATATCCACAAATTGCACGCCTTTGACGACACGACCTTTGTCAACATCCAGACAGGGAATAATGCGTTTTGCGAGTCCCATGCGACTACTCCGTATAGTTAGGATTTGCCCATATAATCAGGGTTTGCCATCCCAGTGCATAAAGTTCTTCAGTAACTGCAAACCGGCACACTGACTCTTTTCCGGGTGAAACTGCACCGCAAACAGGTTATCCCGGCCGATCGCTGCCGCGAGTCGCTTGCCATACAATGAAGTGCCCATCACTTCTTCCGGAATGCTCGGCTCGACGTAAAAACTGTGCACAAAGTAGAATCGGCTGTTGTCTTCGATGTTATGCCACAGCGGATGTGCATAGGTCTGGGACACACGGTTCCAGCCCATATGGGGCACTTTCAATCGCTCACCGGGGTGCTCGTCCTGATCGATCAGCGGATCACCAAAATAGCGTACCTGCTCGTCAAACAGCCCGATACAGTCTACGCCGCCGTTCTCTTCACTGCGGGTCATCAATGCCTGCATGCCCACACAAATCCCCAGAAATGGCTTGTCTACCGCCACTTCCTTCACGAGCGCATCCACGCCCAGCCGCTGGATTTCAGCCATGCAGTCCCGAATCGCTCCCACCCCCGGCAACACAATCCGGTCAGCGTCTTTTACCAACGCGGGATCAGCGGTCACCAAAACCCGTGCATTCGGCGCGACGTGTTCCAACGCCTTGGAAACGGAGTGCAGATTCCCCATTCCATAATCAATTACGGCAACAGTTGTCATAGTCATTCAATCGTGTCAATCAATCTGGTTGCAGACCAGTGCCCTTCCGGCCTGGTTTACAGGGTTCCTTTCGTGGATGGCATCATACCTGCCATCCGCTCATCGCGCGTGAGCGCCATACGCAACGCCCGTCCAAACGCCTTGAACACGGTTTCGATCTGATGATGGGTATTTTTACCGCGCAGGTTATCGATGTGCAGCGTCACTTTGGCGTGATTGACAAAACCCTGGAAGAACTCACCAAACAGATCAACATCGAATCCGCCGACTGTGGCCCGAGTATACGGTACGTTCAATTCGAGGCCGGGACGACCGGAAAAATCGATCACAACACGCGACAGAGCCTCATCCAGCGGCACATAGGCATGGCCATAGCGGGCAATGCCCTTTTTATCGCCAACCGCCTTATCAAAGGCTTGCCCCAGAGTGATCCCCAGGTCTTCTGCGGTGTGATGGTCGTCAATGTGCAGATCGCCTTTGGCGCGAATGGTCATGTCAATCAGGCCGTGTCGGGCGATCTGATCAATCATGTGCTCCAGAAAAGGAATACCGGTATCAATATCCAGTTTACCGGTTCCGTCCAGGTTGATTTCCACGGAAATCTGCGTTTCCAGTGTATCCCGCTCTACTTTTGCAACCCGCTCCACCACTTGCTGCTGAGTCATTACGCTCTCCAGGTCTTACCACACCATCTTTAAACAAAGGGGGCGATTATAGCGGTTTTCTGCGCCGGGTGCACAACATTGCGTCTGCCGCTGAAGTTTGGGGGCGATGGGCTTCAGGAGGATAGGCTTCAGGAGAGCGCGGTTTTCAAATTTGCGACGTACTTATCCACCAGGGCATTGAATTCATGCTTCACCACCGGACTCACTGCCAGCTTCAACAGGCCCGGCAAGGGCAAGGTGAGTTCGCCCTGTGTGCAGAACTTCAAATGACTGCCACTCCCCACCGGCCTGATCACCCATTTACCATCAACCAGCCCATTCCCGACACCCGCTACGCGCGACCAGGTAATCGTACCCGCGTCTTTGTCTGCCTCATATCGGGCGGCATACACCGTTTGCAGGGCATGTTTATCCACGCCCAGCTTTTCCATTTCCCAGCGATAGGTGTTTTCCCCCATATCGATGAGTTTATCTACCTTCGGGAAATGACTCGCGGAACGAGGCACATCTGCCAGCAGGTCAAAGGTGGTCTCGAAGTTTGCTGCAACTTCAAAATCGCGAGTAATTTCAATTGTGACTTTTATCGACATGGCGACCTCTAATTATTATGACTAGCCGTGTCACTTCTATGTAGCGCTTTTTTCATGACATTGCAACCGGACGGATTGCAGCGGAACGAGGAAACCGACTAAGCTATTACGCGATCAACAGGCATATGGCGAAAAACAACGAGAAACACAGCGAAAAGGATGCACGTTCATGGCAAGAACACTGAAAATTCTGGTATTCACCTTGCTCGGCCTACTCATTCTGGTATTTGGCGGGCTCTTTGCGGTCACCCAGCTACTGGACCCGAATGACTACCGGCAAGACATCGAACAGGCACTCCAAAAGCATGGTGGTATTAACGTTCATATTGGCGGCGAGCTAAACTGGTCTCTCTACCCCTGGCTGGGTCTGGAGCTGAATGACATTGCCGTGAAGACCCAGGCGGGTGAAAACTTTACCCAGTTGTCAAACATGCAAGCCCGCGTCGATGTGCTGTCGCTGATCAAGATGAGCCCCCGCGTGGGCAAGCTGGTCGTGGATGGCCTGAGCCTCGAACTGATCAAAAATGTACAGGGCAAGGGTAACTGGGAAGCGCTGGTCAAAGAACGACCTGCCGAATCCACGGGAGGATCATCTGCCCCGGAAAACAACACCAAAGCGCCTGCCACCTCACAACCCAAAGAGACAGCCGACGCCAAGCCGATTGATTTCGCGGTGTCTGAAGTCGCTGTCATCAATGCTCGCGTTCATTATCAGGATCAATCAAACGGCACAGACGTTCTGCTGGCACCCTTCAACCTCGCCGCGACCGACATCCGTAAAGATTCTGCGTTTCCGCTCACCATCGACTTTACGGTGCAGGACAACAAAGCCGGTATCACCGCTGAAAACAGTATAAAAACGCAAATTTTACTCGGCAATGAATTCAAACGGATCACTCTGGCGCCGTTCACCGCCAAGTTCAACCTGAGTGGCACCCCTTTTAAAGGAAAAACCGTCACTGCCGGGGTAAACTCGCAGATCACGTTCGACCAGACAGCGCAAACCCTCGACCTGAAAACCACGGAAGTGACACTCGCGGATCTTTTGGTGCAATTGAATGCGCACATCTCCCAATTGAATGCCGCAACTCCTAAAGTGGAAGGCGATCTGGCCATTCCGACGTTTTCACTGAAAGCCCTGCTGGATGATCTGGGCCAGGCGCCCATTGCCACCGCAAAGGACTCCGCACTGACTCAGCTTGGCTTCACAACACGTATTCGCTCCCAAGGAGAGGAAATCCAGTTACCGGATGCCAAACTCCAGGTCGATCAGTCCAACTTTGCCACGGTTGTGGCTTTCAACCAGAAATCCGGACGGATCGTCGCCAAATTAACCGGCGACACCTTCAATGCCGACCATTACCTCCCACCACCGGTGGACGAGGAAGCGGATAAATCTCCCCCTGCCCAGCCATCCACCCCGGCAGGCACGGCGGGGTCGCAATCGGATGAGTTACCGATCGACGCGCTGAAAGGGCTGAACTTTGATCTGCACGCCACCCTTAAGCAATTCATCGTGAAAAACCTGGCCATCAACGATATTGTCATCAAAGCCAATGCCAACGAAGGCATCATTAAGCTGGAACGTGCTGCCGGCCAACTGTATGACGGGGACTTCCTCGCCACGGCCAATATCAATGTGGCCAGGCAAACTCCGACCTGGCAATTTCATGAGGAAGTGAACAAGGTCAGCCTGCTCCCCCTCTTGAAAGACTTCAAACAGCTGGAGCTGATCACTGGCCGCGTTAACCTCAAATCCGATCTCACGAGCAGCGGCAGCCAGATATCGCAAATCAAACAGCAGGCCAAGGGAACGGCCAGTTTTCACATCGACGAAGGCACTCTGGAAGGGCTGAATCTGAAAGCGCTTGCCTGTCAGGGGGTCGCCAAGCTCCTGGGCAAGCAGGTGGACACCTCTGCCTGGGCCGCCAAAACCGAGTTCAATGACCTGAAAGGCAACGTGGACATTCAGGGGCCAATGCTCACCAATCCCGTGTTGCTGGCCTCGCTGGCCGGCATCGCGCTTGAGGGTGGTGGCACAGTAGATACGCTGAACAACTCCCTCGCCTATGGTCTGGGGCTCAAAGTACTCGGCGAACTGGGTGACCCCAACTGTGAAGTGAATAAATACCTGAAAGACGTATCTATTCCGGTGAAATGCGATGGCGGCCTGGGCGGAGACTCTGCACCCACGTGTGGCCTGGACACGGCTAAACTTGGCAAAATGCTGGAGCAAATCGCCAAAAAAGAAGTGGAAAGAAAGCTCGACAAAGCGCTGGATAAAAAGCTGGACAAGCTTTTTGGTAAGAAAAAAGAAACCACGGATGAAAATTCCGCCACAGACGGCACAGAAAACACCGTTTCAGAAAAGGACGCCGAAAAAGACGCACAAAAAGAGGCTGTCAAAGGGTTATTGAAAGGGTTTCTGAAATAACACTTGGATTAACACTGCCGAACGGAGCCATCCCGAGGAGGCACCATGTCACATGAGATTACGCAGTTCTCTGACCGGCTACTCGCCTGGTTTGATCATCATGGCCGTAAGGACCTGCCCTGGCAGGTCAACAAAACCCCCTACCGGGTTTGGATTTCAGAGATCATGCTGCAACAAACCCAGGTTACGACCGTCATTCCCTACTATGAGCGGTTTATGGCCAGCTTTCCTACCTTGGAAGCTCTGGCGCAGGCAGACCAGGATGACGTGCTCGCCCATTGGTCCGGATTGGGCTATTACGCGCGGGCCCGCAATCTGCACAAGGCGGCACAGCAGTGCGTCACAGAACATGAGGGCATGCTGCCAGCCAGTGCGGAGGCGCTGCAGGCGCTTCCTGGCATCGGTCGCTCAACGGCAGGGGCTATTCTGTCCATCGCCGGTGCGACACAGGCCGCCATTCTGGATGGCAACGTGAAACGCGTGCTGACACGCTGCTTTGGTATCGCCGGGTGGCCCGGAAGCACCGCCGTAGAAAAAGCGCTCTGGGCCCTGGCAGAGCGCTTGACGCCCCCCGTGCGGTTTGATGAGTACACACAGGCCATCATGGATTTGGGCGCAACCCTGTGCACCCGAACCCGTGCTAAATGCCACACATGCCCTTTCCAATCCGATTGTTTTGCCCATCAGCATGACCGGGTGAACGCTTTCCCGGAACGCAAACCCACCCAGAAAAAGCCCACACGGCACGCCTGTTTTCTGGTGATTCAGAATGACGACGGTCAGATACTGGTGGAAAAGCAACCGGACTCGGGGATCTGGGGTGGTCTCTGGTCGTTACCCTCGGCCGAAATGACCAGCACCGAAGATCCAATGCTGGAAGCGGAGATGAATCACCTGGTGAAAGACCGCGCGATGCTCCACCAATCGTCCGCACGGTACATGGATCCCCGCACCCATGTGTTTTCGCATTTTATCCTGGTCATGCGCCCTATTCACCTCCATGCCAGCGCAGCGACACAACAGGAAATCAGCGCACACTGTGCACTCAATACGCCGGAAGAACGGGTCAAGTGGATACGCCCGGAAGACATGGTGAACGTCGGACTGCCAGCGCCCATCAGCAAGATTATTCAACGCGTGTTTTCAGAAGAACAACAGATGAATCTGCTGGAATGCCCGCCGCGTCAGGCAGGTTGACGGTTCACGGGCTGATCACGATCATGGTACGTGGCCACCCGATTTCGCCCCTGTTGTTTAGCCAGATATAACGCTTTGTCTGCTTTGCTAATCAGCGCTTCCGGCGTGTCTTGTTCTGTCGGGGTACAGGTATAGATACCGAGGCTCAACGTCACATAACTGTGAACGTCGGAGTCGTTGTGCTCAATGCGCAAGCCCGCCACGTTCCTGCGCAACTCTTCTGCGCGGTTGATCGCATTATGCTCATCCACCCCAATGAGCACCATGGCAAACTCTTCACCACCATAACGCGCCGCCAAATCGGTCGCCCGGCGATTCGTTGCTTTCAGCGCTACGGCCACTTTTCGCAAACAATCATCGCCGGCCAAGTGCCCGTAGAGGTCATTGAATCGTTTGAAGTAGTCGATATCGCACATAATTACGGACAGTGATTGATTCATTCGGGCACAGCGCGCCACTTCATGCTCGAGGAACCGATCCAGAAACCGCCGATTGGAGAGCCCGGTCAACCCATCCACATCCACCAGCTTGGTCAGCTCAGCGTTGGCTTTCTCCAACTGTTCCGACACTTCAATCAGCTTCTGGCGCATGTTGGCTATTCGGGACAATGCCTGCATTTTTGCCGCCAGAATCTTTTGCTCGATGGGTTTGGCGAGATAATCGTCGCCTCCGGCCTCAATGCCGGAAGCCACATCCTCTGCACTGAAGCAGGCACTGAGAAAAATGATAGGCACCCAGTCCGATCCGTCGAGCGCGCGAATCGCCCGTGCGGCATCTTTCCCTTTCATCACCGGCATCACTTCGTCCATCAAAATGATGTCAGGTCGGTGAGACTGATAGAGTTCAATCGCTTGCTGGCCATTCTCGCCAATGATCACCGTATGACCCAGCTCCTCCAAAAAGCTTTCTACGATCATTCGGTCAACTTGTGAGTCATCAACGAGCAATACTTTCATCTGATTTGCATGTTTTTCAGCCTGTGTGATTTAACTATAGCCGGTAAACTGGAAAATCGTCCAGAAACCGGACAGGAGATTGCCGTTTTGCTATGATGCGGCTTCGATTCCGAGAACTCGCAGGAGACAAAAGCCATGTCGCGAACGGTGTTTTGCCGAAAGTATCAAAAGGAAATGGAAGGGCTGCCGGTCCCCCCGATGCCTGGCGCTAAAGGCCAGGATATCTATGAGCATGTTTCCAAACAAGCCTGGACCGAGTGGCAGAAGCTACAAACCATGCTGATCAACGAAAAGCACTTGAGTCTGATCGATCCCCGTTCACGGGAATATTTGATGGAGCAACTGGAAAAATTTCTGTCCAATGCCGACTACGACAAGGCCGAGGGCTATGTACCTGAGAGCTAAGGGCTTAGTATTAGAACGCTGAGGGCTTAGTATTAGAACACTGAGGGCTCTGAACCTGAACACTAATTGTTCGATTGAGGGTACCCTCTTCAGTGTTTCAAAAAGACATGAAGAATTTATCAAAAAGGTGCTTGACTATTAAATCGAAAACCTTTTAAATACGCCCCCGTTGCAGCAATAAAGCAACATGCCCAGATAGCTCAGTCGGTAGAGCAGGGGATTGAAAATCCCCGTGTCGGTGGTTCGATTCCGCCTCTGGGCACCACTATTTTCAAGGCCTCGCACGATGTGCGGGGCTTTTTCGTTTCTGGCATCTGGTCACTATCTGGTAAGAGTGGTGTCTAACAGAATCTAACTCTTTCCACCAAACCGTTTCTCTACGCTGTGCCCCCCAAAAAAAACATGTCGACTGCATATAGACCGGCCGATAGATTTGTCGATGAATTCCATTAAGGTTCGCTCACACGCGTGCTTAGTATCTTAATGATGTAGGCAAGAACAACGTCATCAAATTAGCTCGTGTTAGAACAAATTGAAGTGGACACCTGAACAACTGGACACACAACTGCCCTGGAATATGATGCTGGAAGCCTTGTTGCATTAGCACACCTTTTCTTGAACTCGTGCAGGTTTGCGGGCGCTGACGATACTGCTCGGTTGAAGCAAGTTTTTTGCGACCGAACCTATTGTCCAATGGTTTGACTCAAACAAATCCCCATACTGCCAGTGATCGCCCATATGGAGCCATTTCATGATCGCCTTATTGGTGCCACCCGATGATCAGCGACGACATTGTCAAAAACCGCAAATGCTATCACGCACTAAAACCGGGGCGATCAGAATCGAAGCCTCGCTACTAGGGGATTAAGACTGAGGGAAATTCCGCCGTGTTTTTAAACTACGCAGTCTGTTTTTAGCTAGGGTTGAACGGAGCGCACCAGGTTAAGGGTGCGTGCGTATCGGTGTTAGAGGTTGTCAAATATGAGCAATGGGCAATATTAGAGTCATAGGATTACCTGGGCACTCCAAAAACCCATGCGCTTTATAGAAATAGTAAGCACTTTCATCGGCAGCATGTACCAGCATTCCTTTTAATCCGACTTGCTGTGATATGGAGATCGTTTTTGATACGGCATCTTTAAGCAATCCCTTGCCGATTTTCATACCTTGATACTCCATATCAACAGCCAGCCTCCCAAGCACCATAATGGGGATAGGAGAGGGCATATTCCGCTTTACGCTACCAGGCACCTCTTTGTGATCAATACTTCCCGTTGCAAGACAATAATACCCAATCACTCTCTCATCTTCACACACAACATACGTTCTGGAAGCCATCAATAATTCATTTTTCAGCGCGCGTTTTTTTAACCATGCGTTAAGTGAGTCGCGGCCACAATCGAATTTCTCTAGTTGGTGGCTCCCACTGATTGCAGCTGGAGGAGATACAATTACTCCCATGGAGATTTTGACTTTAATAAAGCGGTTAACTTGATATTTTGAGACATGGGAGATTCAAGCATTGCATCCAATTGTTCGAAAACATGTTGATCAACTTTGAATATACGTTGATCAAAAATGATATCTTCAGCTTCTCGCCTCATGGTATCCAAAATAAAGTTGGTTCTATCCTTGTTTACTATCGAGGCCGCTTGGTCGATGAGGTTCCTCAGGTCTTCTTCTGCTCTCATGTTTATTGGTACTTTAGACATACAACTCTTCCTGACAAATATACATAAATTATACAGCATAAGATACACAACAGATACACTAAATTTGTCAAAACTTAGGTTTTTCCCCAGTAGACAAAATTGTCTGTGCGGTTAAAATAAGCCCGCCTCGTGTAACATTATCGACTCATCAGGACGGACCCTGATTAATAGGAAAGAAAGGAATCTGCATGAACAATACTACTCTGAACTCCCAAAGCGCCAGAAACTCTTCGCTGCCCGTTAATACCCATTCTAACTCCACATCTACAGAGTTGCTCAGCAAGATTGAAAAAAACTACGATCCAGTCAAAGGCTTAGATGCAAAAGGGTTAGCTGAATCCATTTTGTCTCTACCTGAATTGGTTGATGGGCCCAGCCCTTCAACCGCTCAAACTATTTTTTCACAGACGGAAGCGCTTCTACTTAAATCAGGGATCAGTCTCTTCGAGTTGGCAAGCTTCCGGAAGACTGCCGAAAAGGCCTTGAATTCCTTGCAAGAAGAAACACGCAGCGATCAGGCAGGCCAACCCTCAACTAAAACGTACCCCATTGTCGAATTTGTACGCAACGGTCTCTATAAGAAAACCGCAGCCGATGGCAAAGTGACCTACACCAGCCAACCCAGTCATGAGAGTGTGGAGCAAAGAGCAAAAAGGGAACAGGAAGCGAATCTCCTACAGAAAGGTAAAGAACTCGATGATAAGCGTCGCGATGCGATCGAACGTGGCGAAATAAAACCCAGAAGCTACCCGAGCACGCCTGAAACTTCCCCAACATCACAGCAAGAAATTTCACCTGGGCAACGACAATACAGAGAGGTAGTCGGGACTCTCCAACAAGCAGGAGAAGCAATCGCCAATCCCAAGAAAACCATCGAGGAGTTTTCGGTTGGTGTAGAGAAAACGGATGTCTTGGTTGAAATAAACATCCCGGGAAAAAGCAACGCCGGGATTGAAATTAATTCCAGCGAAGACGGTCTGTCAGTAGCCCTAAAAAAGCATAAAGCCAAGTTTGATAGCACAACTTTAGAATACGACAATGGCCGCGGTTTAGGTGTCAAGGGAAATCATACAGATGGGCAAAATGGCCAAATAATCGTTGACAAAAAACTCATGGATAACAAATTAGGTTCATTAACTGTCAAACTGCAAGGAAGTGAAACTGTTATCGAAGCAAGAGCCAAAGCCATGGGTGGACTCCTGCAGGTTGGCGCGGACGTAAAAGTGTCGGCGAACAACGAAAGCCAGAAATTGAAATAATTGGCTATTTGGTGAAAAGATATGAAAAAAATTTTTGTGCTGGTTTTATTAGCAGGTATCGTCAGCTTCCTTTTTTACTCAGTTAAAGATGTATATTTTTACGACGAAGAAATAGAGGCTGAAGCCACTCACGTGCTGCTGTCTATCGTAGAGAATCAAATTTTTGAAGATTTCGACAAAGGCACTTTGATTGATGATAATGGCATGTTCAAAAAGTACCTAGGACTGCGAGTTCGTTGCGGTGCTCCGTTTTATTCAAGAGCCAAAAATATTCTCAGTGATGAAGGAGTCCGCTGGCAACTAGAGGTCGAATGCAAATTTACCAAAGCAAATGTTACGATTATTGCAGAAGCAATAAAAGGCGCTGACGGCTGGTTCATGCACAAACGGATAGTTAGTTCAGATGCATTTCCCTAGGAGCCTGTCGGACTTTTAACTCCGAACAATAACAAAACGTGAGAACATTGCTCTTAAATTTTACTTCAGCAATGATTGCCGCAAAACCAAAAATCAAAAGCGGTGAACTTAAGACAATCAAAAAATTTGCAAATAAATCCTGAACACCAAAGTTGAGTACCATCCAAGCGGAAATAGCATCTAAACCAAACATGAGTCGCTCCTATGTCAGCACCATTCATTTGTATGCATACTGAACTAAGAAGTTGCAGAAATGGGGACTCACAAGCTTGTAAACGCCGCTCTTCTTAAAATAACTACTCCCGCACATCACCCGTAGTCGCCACCACCCACGCCACCCGATCCCGACAAAAAATGTCTTTGGTCGGCGGAAACTGCTCCGGCGCATCCAAACTCCCGGTCGTGATATCCATGCCCGAGCTGTGCTCTTCATGACGGTAGGTTAATGAGGTGCCGCAGTTCTCGCAAAACGTTCGATGGACACCGGGTGAGGAGTGGAACGTCTTGGGCGCACCCTGCACGAGCTTGAAGTGTTCCAGCGGAACCGTGACCCAGGCAACGGATTGTGCCCCCGTCGCCCGTCGACAATCGACGCAATGACACATGGTTGAATGGGTAGGAGAAGCGGTCAGGCAATATCTGATTTGTCCGCACAGGCAGCCGCCGGTAATTCTTTCATTTGTCATCGTAATGCCTCTCTTTCAGCTAAAGGCTCTTGCTGGGTTGCACAATGAATCCCCCCACCTCCTGCGGCAATCCCGTCAATATTCAGCGCGATCACCTTCCTGCCTGGAAACAGTTTTTGCAGCGCTGACAACGCTTTACCGTCCGCGTTGGCATCTCCGAACTCAGGCACAATCACCGCGCCATTGCATACGTAAAAATTGATATAACCGGCAGCAAACTCATCGTTGGCGTAGGTGGGCCGGACTTTGGCAGGGGCTTCCAGCACAACCACCTGAAGCGGTTTTCCGTCTCGGCCCTTGGCGGATCGCAGGATCTTCAGGTGTTCTTTGGTAACCGCATGATCAAAGGAATACGGGTCTGGATCATAGGCCGCCACTACCACACCGGGTTCCACAAACCGGGCGTAAAAATCGGTGTGACCGTCAGTGATGTCCATTCCCCGAATACCTGGCAACCAAAGAATCTGATGAAGCCCCAGCAACCGTTTCAGTTCCTGCTCACACTCTGATTTGGAGAGCCCGGGATTGCGATTGTCATTCAGCACGCAACTCTCCGTCAAAATGGCCGTGCCGTGGCCATCCACCTCGACACCCCCCCCTTCCATCACAAGCCCGGTGGCGAGGCGTGGCGCTCCTGCTCGCGCGCATACGAACCCGGCGACGTTTTGATCCTGCACAAAGGACTGCTTTTCACCCCAGCCGTTAAAATTAAAATCCACTCCGGCCTTTTCACCCTGATTATTGATCACAAACACGGGACCGGTATCTCGAATCCACAGGTCATCCAACGGGCAAGGGACCAGGTCCACGTTTGCACGCACTAATGAGCGAACCTGCGCCAGCTCAGACGGCCGGACCAGCAGCGATACTGGCTCAAATGTCGCAATGGTGTTGGCAATTTCTGCCAGATTGCGCTGAACCTCTGGCAGCAACCGTTTCCCCCAGATTCTCTCGCTTGCACCGAAAGCCATCCAGGTACGCTGATGGGGTGCGCTTTCATCAGGCATGTACCAGAAATCAGCCCCTGATTGCGTCGCGTATGCGCTCCGTTGACGGTTCAAAGCGAGCCCTCCCGCCCCGAATACCAGTGATTTCAACAATGTTCTTCTGGTGATCATGACGCCCCCTTTTTACACTGTCACTTCAACCGAGTTTAGGCCGAATTTCCGTGTTCGTCTGAAAATTCGTTGTTCACTCACCAACCGGAAGCGTATCATCCACCAAACACCAAAGCACATAAGCCCCAAGCAATGCCAACAGTCCCGCCCGTGTAGGACGGTAGAAGAACCTGAACAGTGAAGAGGAAGCAATGATTAAAGGAAGTTGTCTCTGTGAGGCGGTAAAGTACGAATATAATGCTGCTATTGAGGAGGTCGCCCTGTGCCACTGCCACCAATGCAAGCGGGCACAGGGAACCCCATTCGTCACGAATGCGCCAATCAAAAGCACAGAATTTTTGATCACCCAGGGGGAAGAGCGGTTAAGGAGCTTTTTTTCCAGCCCCAATAAGAAGCGCGTGTTTTGCAGCCAGTGCGGAAGCCCACTCTACAGCCAGCGCACCGACCTGCCAAGCGTCATTCGACTGCGGCTCGGGACTGTCACAGAAGGGCATATTCCTGAAATAAATTATGAAATCTATTGTGATTCGGCCTCTGCCTGGTATCAACCATCCAGCTCTCGGCCAAAATACCCGGAGAATAAACCACGATAAGGCCATAATGAAAAATGTAAGGTGCCGGCTCTCCGGCAGTCACACCACTGGGCAGGTGTCGCACCCGTATCGGCAATCCTGCTTTCTTTTAAGCGAATGTACGCGCGTTTAGCATCCATGCAAACGGGACGCGCATTTTAAGACATACCCGTCCCGCTGTCTGTAGGAAAAGGCTTACAGGGGGATAAAAAGCAGATCCAGTAAATGTCGTCCATACAAACCTAAAATTGATTATTATTTGAACATTTCACTTACCGCAAACTATACTTTGTTTACCAATACCGAAACATGAAGGTGGGGGTAACAAAAATGAGTAAACTGATTCGCTACTGCATTTTGACACTGGGTTTTCTGACAGTTTCCTGTCAGGCAGAGGTGATTTCCATTCGCGCTGATGTCTGGTTCCCGATCAACGGTGAACCAAACTCTTCCGCGCCAGGCTATATGATTGAGCTGGCACAGAAAATTGCGGCCACTTCGGGCCATGAGGTCGATTACAAGACCATGCCGTGGGAGCGCAGTGTCGCCCAGGTGCGCGAGGGCGAGTTCGACTGTGTGGTTGGAGCTTACAAGGAAGATGCGCCGGACTTTATCTATCCCGATACGCCTTGGGGTATCGACGAAAGCTTTTTTTACACAAAGAAAGGGAGCTCCTGGCAATTTAAGGGTATCAGCTCTCTTGATTCCGTAAAGATCGGATCTATTGGAGGCTATGCTTACGACGACGCGCTGGACGCATACATAGAAGCCAATAAATCAACCTCTAAGGTGCAGGTAATCAATGCCAACAATGCATTGGAAAACAATATTAAGAAAGTTATCGCAGGACGAATCGATGCCACCGTTGAATCTAAATTGGTCATGTCCGCCAAGCTAAAAGAACTGGGGCTGGTCCAAGACATCGTTCCTGCAGGACGCCTGGGTACGCCCACCGAAATGTACATTGCGTGCTCACCAGCGAAAGCCAGCTCCAAAAACTATGTAAAACTCTTTACGGAGGGCACACACAAGCTCAGACAGTCAGGTGAACTGAAAACGCTCCTGGAGAAATACGGACTGGAAGATTGGCAATAAATGTCACTATCCACCGACGAACGATCCTTCAGGATTGACGGGATTGATAGATATCCGGCCGCCAGACCTGCATGAGCACTTCCGGGTTGGAAATGGGCTCAAACCCGTATTGCGCATACAGTCCATGCGCGTCTCGGGTAGCCAACATCATACGCCGTAAGCCCTGCAGGTCAGGATGTCGAACAATATGTTCCATGAGCCATTTACTGACGCCCTTGCCTCGATGGGCGTCCAGAATGAACACATCGGCAAGGTAAGCAAACGTTGCCTTGTCGGTAATGAGTCTGGCGAAACCAATCTGCTCGCCCCCTCTTCCCGTCGGCTCAGCGGTGTCCAGGTAGACGCCAAAACACAGCGAATTCTGAATGGCTTTTTCCAGCGTACCCGCCGGGATGCCACTGGCCCAGTAGCTCTGAGAAATAAAGCCGTGAATGACATCCAATTGCAGCTCATGAAGTTCGGTACTGATTCGATACCCTTGCATACGTCACTCAGCCTCCTGATCACCCGACGTCATAACCAGCCTTTTCCCCCACTGGCAATGACAACCACCACCAGACCGAGCACCAGATTCGTTGCGACGATCTGCCGGATTCGATTTAACTCAGCACCGGCAGCAGGCCAGTCCTGCGCCCCGACCGCACGACTCATGCGCTGAAAGGGCATGAAGTACAGAAAGGCATAGAGGGCAAACATTACGTACCCCAGTAACAGCATCACATGCACGTGTTTGCCAACAGCACCGAAACCACCATACCAACCAATCATGGCATGCCCTGTTACGAGCAGGGCGAGCACCGCCCCCCAAACCCAGCGAAAGAAGCGGACGAACACTTGATGCCACAACGGCAGGCGCATCGGCGGTTCCAGCTGGCTTGCTGCCACCGGCCTCAAACACACATAGGCGAAGAACATTCCCCCCACCCAGATGACGGCACTTAACAAATGAATGGCTAATGCGATCGACATACCCTGCTCCCCTCAGATGATTCAAAAACGTCAGCCAACCGGCTGAACAATAACGCGTTTGCATTGTTGCACTTTGTTACAAAATAATCACCCAATCCAGTGAAGAAAAATACCTATCGAAATCCTTGAGTTAGTGGCTTTCACGAAAAATCTGACAGAGAGGTAATCCCAAAGAGTTCTTGACCAGGCAGTCAATCGCACCTACTTTTTTTCTTTCGGCTTTTTGCCCAACATTTAAACAGTGACCAATGGTTCATAATTAGAGGTACTCAAATGGCCAGCGTGTATTCCGCCAAAATAAGAAAAACAGGTCTCAGCCTGATCGCGACGTTCCTGCTTCACCCCATTACTCCCGTATTTGCCGAAGCCAAACTGAATATCTATACGGAAAATTATCCTCCCTACAACATGTCGTCGTCAGGCGCACCCTACGCCCACAAAGAAGAAGAAATTACCGGCCTGTGCACCGATATCGTGAAGGCTTTGGTCACCAAGGCCAAAATTGATTATCGCCTCAAATTGCGTAACTGGTCTCAGGGCCTGAAACGCGCACAAACCAAGGCCAACCATGCGATTTTTTGCGCCGCACGCACCGAAGAGCGGGAAAAGTTTTTCCAGTGGGTTGGCCCTTTGACCAATATCGACTGGACGCTTTTCGCCCTGAAAGGTTCCAGCATTAAGCTCGCCTCGCTCGAAGAAGCCAAACAGTACAAAATTGGTGGTTACAAAGACGACGTGATGAGCCTGTTCCTGATTGAAAAAGGCTACACCGTGAACATGTTGACAAATGACAGCCTGAATCCCAGAAAACTGCAGCTTGGCCAGATCGATCTCTGGGTGTCAGATGGCTTGGCCGGCCCCTACGTAGCCTCCGAGCTGGAGGAACCTGTCGAAGTGGTGCCGGTTCTCAAATTCCGCGCAACGCCACTGTTTATGGCAGTCAACAAAGATACCGATGCGGAGACGATGAACCTGCTGCAGACCACCTTTAAGAAAATGCAGGAGGCCGGGGAAGTGGAGGCCATTTCCAAATCCTACGTGCCGTAGCAATGTGCTCATCGCAGGTTTTGCCCGATTGAGCAGGAGGCAATTCGACTCAAATGCGCATAGGGCAAGCCTGTTTCCTCATGCCACGCAGTAAACACAGCCTGAGCCAGCTTGAGATCGCGTTGGGCGGAAGGATTTTCCGGCACTTCCGCGCCACCGCGACGCAGTGCAGCACACACATCAGGCGTGAGGACGTAGGTGTCCCAACCCAGATTTCGCAAAACACGCTGACCGGTCATCCCTCCCAAACGCGCCCCGTGCTTTTTCATACGTTGCACCAGCCCCATTTGGTCATCGGCAGGCCATTCGGCCAGCCACTTGGCAAAACTGCCGTGCTCATGCGCAACATCCAGGATGAAAACGAGGTTATCACGCACCGCTTTGATTTTCTGCCAGCTTCGCACCACACGTGCGTCTTTCACATAGGCTTCCCACTGTTCGTCCGACAGGAGTTTCAATTTGTTCGGCTCAAAGCCAAGGTAGGCTGCCTCCATCTCCGGCCACTTTTTGTCGATCACCGACCAACTGAATCCGGCCTGATGCACGCAGCGACTCATCTCGGACAGGCATCGGTCGTCGGTCAACGCCAACAATTCCTGTGCTGATTTCACGGGCGGCATCATGGACTGCAATGTCTTTTCACCACCCTTCCTTTCCAGGGCCATTTCGTAGATGGGGGTAAACGGTATCATCGGTGATTTCTCCTTCTCCAACTCAGCAGGTGATTCATTCACCCAACGAGCGAGCTCTGTGGCGTATCAACTTTACGCAATCTTTACATAAAAAAGGTTGTTTGTCGCAGAGTTTTCTATATATTTAATCATTCGATCAATTAAATAGAATCAAGCCATGGACAAGTCACCTAAACGCGGCCGCCCGGTGGATGCCTCGCGGCAGGCGGAAAAGAAACAAGCGCTGATCGACGCCGCATTGACGCTCTTGGAAGAGAAGTCCTACCGGTCCATCAGCATTCGGGACATTGCCCAGCGGGCCGGTGTTCAATCCGCCATGGTGAGTTATTATTTTGGCAGTAAAGAAGGATTGTTTCTTGCCATGATCGAGCAGAAAGCCGGTATGCCCAAGGCCGGTATTCAAGCGATTGCGAACGCGCCCCACCCGATTCGAGCCTTCATTGAGCACGCCCTGGCGCACTTTGCCGAAACGCCCGCCTTATCCGGCTTCATTTCCGACGAGATTCTTCATCAACAAAGCCCGCTCGGGGATAAGTTTATTGCCATGATGCCTGGCCGCGTGGCTGCCGTGCTGCCCAACGTGCTCAGCGCTGCTCAGAAGGCCGGAGAAATCCGGGCAGACCTGAATCCCCGGTGGGCCGCTTTTTCGCTGTCTAACCTGCTCGTGATGCCGTTTATTGCCGCGCCCGTGCGTGAAAAAGCCTGGGGAATCAGTCTGCAGGAAATCACCAGCACGGCCTGGGCGGAACACATCTACCGATTATTTATGCACGGCACACAGGCCACCGAAAACACATTAATTCCCGACACTAAAATTCCAGAAACTAAAATTCCAGACACCAAGCGAGTAAAAGGAACCCCCCATGCCTGACACACAACAGCACGCCCCTCAAGATCGCACCCTCTGGCTGCAAAAGAAAATCTGGTTGCCCGTGGCGGTACTTGCCGGGCTGGCGCTTGTCATTGTGCTGACCAAGAACAAGCCACCCGTTCAGCATGAACCCAGGCAGGCAGCGCCACACCCGGTAACTTATGTGGATGTGAGCAGGTCGCAGGTCAAGCCGGCCATTACCGGATTCGGCGAGGTCACCCCGGATATCCTGTTGAAAACCGTGGCGGAAGTATCGGGCAAGATTGTTTATCTTCACCCCAACCTGAAAGCCGGCAGCATGCTACCCGCGCAGACCGAAGTGCTCCGGTTGGATGATCTGGATTATCAATTGGCATTAAAGCAAGCGGAAGCGAATCTGGCGGCAAGTCAGGCCAACCTGCAGGAAATTGATCAGACCATTCTGGACACGAAAACCAATCTGGCACTGGCCCAGGAGAAACTCACGCTGGCCGAGAACGAATTGGCGCGTCTGAAAAAACTGAAAAGCAAGGGCTCCATCTCGCAGTCAAACGTAGACAGCCAGAGTTCCGTGGTACTGCAATTGAAACAGGAAGTGCAGAACCTGGACAACCAGATGGCCACACTGCCCAGTAAGCGAGCGGTGCAATTGGCACAGATTCAGATTTCAGAAGCCAGTGTCGCCACCCAGGAGCACAATTTGCGCCGCACCCGCATCACTCTGCCCTTTAACGCCCGTATCGATTCGGTAGACGTCGAAGAGGGATCATTCGTCAGCACGGGTACCCCTCTTTTTGGCGCGCAGAACGTTAATAAGGTGAAAATCAACGCGCAGTTTTCCCTGGCCGAGTTTCGTATCCTCGCCAAGGGATTTGACTTGAACCGGAACCTGGCTCAGGAAGCCTTTATGAACGGCGCGGAAGTGGATGTGTTTCAACAGCTTGGCCTGGCGGCCACAGTACGGCTCGCCGGTCGGGATGCAATGGCCAGTACCGCCACCTGGCAGGGAAACGTGGAAAGGATCAGCGGTAGCCTGGATCCGCTCTCCAGAACGCTTGGCGTGACGATTACGGTCGCCAACCCCTACGACGGCGTGGTACCTGGTGTCCGGCCACCTTTATTGCAGGGCATGTACACGCGGATCACCCTCACAGGGAAGCCACAGTCGTATCACGTCATCCCCAGAGATGCGTTGCATGAGACCGAAATCTATCTGGTCGATACAGACGACAGGCTTCAGCGTTTACCGCTTCAGGACCCACTCCCGCAAAGCACCATGTTACTGCTGGAACAAAGGCTGCCGGAGCAAACCCGCGTGATCACGTCGGATGTTTTCCCGGCCGTACCGGGGATGGCACTCGCACCGCAACACGATACTCACCGGCAGTCTGAGGTTGCCCGCTGGATGGAGGCACACCAATGATTGCCTATTTCACCCGACACCCCACCGCCGCCAATCTGCTAATGGGCCTGTTTTTGTTTGCCGGCCTGCTGGTGCTCCCGGAGATCAAACGGGAAACATTTCCTGAGATTAACTCCTACGAGATGCAGATTCAGGTGCCCTACCCCGGCGCGGCGCCCATCGACGTTGAAACCGGCATTTGCCGCCCACTGGAAGATGCACTCGACGGCATCAGTTTTATGGAGGAGAAGCGGTGTGAAGCGCGTAATTCCCTGGGCATCATGACCGCTAAAATGCTGGAAGCAGGCAACTTTGAACAGTTTAAAGACGATGTCAAACGTGCCGTGGATAGCATCAACAACTTTCCGGAAAATGCTGAAGAAGCGACGGTTCAGGAATTGGGCACCACCCAGGATGTCATTACGCTTGCGATCGTTGCCAACCTGCCACAAACCGAACTTAAAACGCTGGCAGAAACACTCAAACAAAAAATGTTACGCGATCCGGCGATTCCGCTGGTCACCATTCAAGGCTTCGCCACCCGGCAGTATCAAATTCAGATTTCCCAGGAGCACCTGCGGCAATACGGCTTGAGTCTGAGTGATATTGCCAGTCGCGTCGGCGCACAAAATCTCGATTTGCCTTCCGGAGACATAAAAACCGCCACACGCGATTTTCAAATTCGTTTCAGCGATGAAAAGCGCAGTATCGAGGAGCTGGAAAATCTCATCATTCTGGGGGGCGATCAACGCACAGAGGTACGGCTCGGCGAGATTGCCACCATAATAGACACCTTTGAACAGAAGGAAAACAAGGTCACCTACAATGGATTACCCGCTGCTTTGCTCAAGGTCAGCAAAAACTCACAGGATGACAGCCTGCGTACCCTGGCAGCCGTTCAGCAGTTTGTCGAACAGGAGCAGTTGGTTTTGCCCGAACAGGTGCATCTCGAACTGACACAGGATTTCACCAGCATCATCCGCGACCGGATCCAAATGCTGTCCACCAACGCCTGGCAAGGACTGCTGTTGGTCTTTATCGTGATGTGGCTGTTCTTTGGTACGCGCTATGCTTTCTGGGTCAGCATGGGGCTACCAGTCTCCTTTCTGGCCAGTGCCTTAATTCTGGGAAATATGGGCATCACCATCAACATGCTGTCCATGGTAGCGCTGTTGCTGGCATTGGGTATTCTGATGGATGATGCCATCGTCATCAGCGAAAGTATCGGCGCACAGATACGCAAAGGAAAAAGCCCCATGCAAGCCGCAGTGGAGGGTACCCGGATTGTCGGCAGAGGGGTATTCTCATCTTTCCTGACGACGTTGTGCGTGTTCAGCGGATTGCTCTTCCTGAAGGGGGACATTGGCCAGGTTCTCGTTGTCGTCCCCATTGTGTTGCTGTCGGTAATCTCCGTATCACTTATTGAAGCCTTTTTTATTCTACCCAATCATCTGCAACATTCTCTGGCACACGTAAAAAAAGACAGTGCATTCAATCAACTGGAAGCGCGCTTTCGGCAACGATTTGACGCATTGTTCGAGACACTCCGGCTGAAAGTGGATGGTCTGGTGCATCAGCTCATTCACTTTCGATATGTGTTTACCGGCCTGGTGATCGCGCTGCTGATGCTGTCAGTCAGCCTGTTGACGACAGGGGTGATCAAGTTCTCTCCCTTTCCGAATGTCGAGGGCGACGTTGTACAGGCACGTATTTTGATGCCAACCGGCACCTCCTTAGAGCGCACCGAAGCCGTCGTCGCCCACATGGTGAATGGCCTGAAGCAAACCGATCGAGAATTCGCACACGCTGACCAACCGGCGATAAACTCATATACCGTCAACTACAGTACGCACGCGGATGCCTTTGAAAGCGGCCCGCACCTGGCGACCATCAGCGTCGACTTACTCACCGCAGAAAAGCGCGATTTTGCGGTTCAGGCGTTTATCCAAACCTGGCGGCAGCACGCGGGGGAGATTGCCGATGCCTGGAGCGTCGCCATTAAAGAGCCGGCCATCGGCCCCAGTGGCCGTGCCATTCACATTCGCCTTCAAGGGGAAGACCTGAACCAGCTTTCGGCAGCGTCACATACGCTGCAAACGTGGCTGGCGGGCTATCCCGGAGTCTCTAACCTGATGGATGATTTGCGGCCTGGCAAACCTGAATTTACGCTGCACCTGAAACCCGGGGCCTATTCGCTGGGACTCACCGCGCAGACGATTGCCTCTCAATTACGCGCGGCTTATCAAGGGCAGAAAATTATCGAGTCCACCATTGGCCTGGAGACCTTTGAGATCACCGTGATTCTCGATGACGCCTCCCGGGATGATCTGGGGGATTTTGACCAGTTCCCGATCATCCACCCGACGTCCGGCGCTGTCATTCCGCTCTCGGAAGTGGCAGAAATCCAGTTGGAACGCAGCTACTCTCGGATTCAGCGCATCGGAAATCAACGCACCGTCACCATCTTCGGGGATGTGAATGCCGCACTCGGGAACACCGGGGAAATTCTGGCCGACGTCAAGCGCACCATTATTCCGGAATTACAGGCGGACTATCCCGAAGTCACCATTGCCTTCGAAGGCGAAGCCAAAAACGGCGCAGAAACGCAGAACAGCATGAAGACCGCTTTTCTGCTGGGGCTGGCCGGGATTTTCATTCTGCTCAGTTTCCAGTTCAAGTCTTATGTCGAACCCATTGTGGTGATGCTCAACATTCCGTTGGCGTTTATCGGCGTAATCTGGGGACACTGGATCATGGGTCTGGAAATCACCATGCCCTCTTTACTCGGATTTGTTTCTCTGGCGGGCATCGTGGTCAACGATTCCATCCTGCTCGTTGAGTTTGTCAAAATCCGGGCGGCTGAGGGTTTGAGCGTGCATGAGGCCGCCGCCAAAGCCAGTCATGACCGTTTTCGTGCGGTGTTGCTGACGTCCTTGACCACGATTGCCGGCATGACGCCCCTGCTGTTCGAAACCAGCCTGCAAGCTCAGATTCTCATCCCGCTGGCGACCAGCATCGTGTTTGGCATTGCAAGTTCTACGCTACTGGTACTGTTTGTAGTCCCCTGTGTGTACACCATTATGGAAGACTTTGGCTTCGCCACCGCCAGTAAAAATACGGAAGAAGCAGGCGAGTTTCACGCGACCTGAGGCCCGTCCCGCCGGACAGACTACCTCGACGAGGGCCGTCCGGTCAGGCAGGCCAGCACAAGGGCCACAGCGATTCCCCATTCCAACACCGCCAGTGCCATCACGGCACTGTCCGGTGGATACAACACCATCGACAGGCCGCGGAAAGCGGCCAGCGTGCAGGACAGCAGCGTGCCGAAGATCAGGCCGCCGCTGATCCACGCCGCATGCAGAGAACAGCACCACAAGGCCAGCCCAACCCCCACCTGCAGGCCGCCATACACTGACAAAAATTCCGACGACGCCCGCGGGGTCGGCTCACCACCCGGCGAGAACTGAAGAAACGTCATAACCTCACCAGAAACCAGCGCACACCAAGCGCCCGAAAGCAGATAGAGAGCACCCACCACACGCATAACAATTACACTCATCGGCCGTCCCCTTCCACCTTTATTGTTTCAGTGCAGTCGTCATAAGTATAACGAATCACTGCGGTGTAGTTTGAGGTGGATCGCCCCGCACTGTCCAGCTTGGCAATGTTGGTGAGACCGGCGTATTTCATGAGGCGTTGAGTCGCCAGATCATACGTCAGGAGAATGGGGTCTACCAGTAAACGAAACAGCCAGTTCTCAGGGGCAACTTCGATGATGACCGATTCCGTGTCCACCTGTTTCTGTCGAGCGCGAAAAGTGACGAAACGGGCTCGAGTAACCGCCAGAAACTCAAACCGCACGACTTCTCCTGCCCGAAGCCTGTCCCACCGGGAAGTGATAAACGCATTGAACCCTGCATCGGCAACGGAATCCCCTTCCGGCGCAATGGGAATCTGTTCCCGTTGTTTGCCACCGGAGTCCGCCGTTTGTATGGTTATTTCACGGCCCGTGCGGTTCGCCTCAACCCGCGCTTCAATGCTTTCCTGAGTCCGCAGGTCAGTAAACCGGAAATTCGGTAGGTAACCAGCGGTTTCAAACGCTAGCGACTTCGTTGCCAACGGTGTATTGTCGGGAGAAAAGTAGGTCACGTGTTGACGATGAGGCGATGATCTCTTGTCGATCAAATGATGCTCGGTGTATATCTTTGCCTGCGTGTTCAGATCATAGGCTTCACCGGTGAAGCAGTTTGCCGACACCAGATTCCCCAGAGCCAGCCCACCCATGCTAGCCGCCCACACCACTCTTCTTGAAACGCGACGCACCCCGCCCCGCCTCATGATGCCTTCGCCGCCAGATTCGTAGCGCTAGACGCTTTCGTGGCCCGCAGATACATGACGGATGCGAACGTGCCATACGCTGCCCAGCACAGTCCCAGCGTCACGGCACCGACAGGAGACAGTGACACCACGCCAAACGCCTGGCCCGCCAGATACGACACAGGCGCTCCCAACAGACAAAAAACACCACAGAGCGCAGGCTGTCGCACAACCCACTGCATTGCGACGGTAAACGTTGCCACAAAGCTCAACCAAATGATCACAATCCATACTGGCAGCGGGCTTCCGCCAAACCGGAGCGCTTCCGCAAACGTTAGTACGCCCGATACCGCCAACAAGGCATCCATGGCAAGCCCGAGTGAAAGCAGTGCGACCGAATACCCAAAGAGTCTGTTACGGTGGGGGCGCAGCCCGGGCGTGCGGTCCCAGGTATACCGAACATGCACCAGTTGAATCATCACCAATACCGCCGCAACCGCCACGTGCTGGAATATGGCCAACCACCAGATCCCTTGGAAAAGTAGGCCACTGCCTGCTTTGTGCTGCCAATTCATGGCAGTTCGCTCGATGGTTCACCTGACTGTCGGGACATTTTACCGAGTAGATGAAACCTCAACCGATCTGGCAGCAACGACAGAAACTTCAGCCCTCGGGTAAATCGCTTAGGAAAGTGAATATCGAATTCTGACCGATCCAATCCGGCAAATATTTCTTTTGCTGCGTCATCAGCTTCCATTAATTCGGGCATGGGAAAATCATTTTTATCGGTCAACGGCGTTTTCACAAAACCCGGACTGACGACGCGAAAGTCAATTCCTGTGTATTGAAAATCCGCTTTGATACACTCGGCAAAGTAGCGCAAGGCAGCTTTACTCGCCCCATAGGCTTCCGCCCGGGGAAGCGCTTGATAGGTCACACTGCTGCTAACGAAGGCAAGTTGCCCCCCTAACCCCGATCGTACACTGTTTTCCAGCAGCGGCAGCGCCGTGTTCGCCGCCTGCACCGCACCAAAAAAATTGGTTTCCATGACCCGTCGTAGCAGAGACATGTCCACCGGTACGCTGTCCACATATTCACAGGTGCCAGCATTGATAATGGCTTTCTGCAAGTGTCCCGGGAACGCAAACAGCTGACGACCCACCTCCCCGAGCGCTGCGTCGCTGGTAATATCCACAGGCAAAGCCACTACCTCTCCCGTACTGCCTGACGACTCACTGACCAGGGACACTAAACCCGCTTCGCTTCTCGCACTTGCAAACACCCGCCACCCCTTATCGGCATAACGTTTTGCCAGCGCGCGACCAATCCCCGAGGATGCGCCAATTATCCAAATGTTCTGTGTACTCATTTTCCGCTCTCACTTTGCGCTGTTTACCCTGTTACGCATCAGTGTCGGAAATGGTTTCAAACAAATCGTATTGAATTTCGCGCGGTCCACCAGACAACGGCACAACGCGCACGCCGAGACCGAGCAACCGAATGGGTTTGTTGTGCCTTTTAACCGCAGTAAGCACGAGTTGGTGATAGCGCTCCAGGTCTTGCCAGCGCGCATCGCTGGCTGGAAGCATTTCTTCCAGTGTGGTTTGGGTAAAGTCGAAGCATTTCACTTTCACAAACCGCTTCGTCACGCCGTAGCGATCCCGAATGGGTTCAAATCGTTCCAGCAGAGCACGGAATATCTCATCCGTTCGCTTGAGAATGGCAGTGGTATCGTGCAGGTCCCGGTCAAACGTGCGCTCCACGGAAAGCGACTTCCGCTCACGTGACGTCTGCACAGGGCGATCATCCGCCCCCCGGGCGTAGCGGAACAACGTTGGGCCCCAACTGCCAAACTGAGCCACCAGATCTGCTTCAGAAAAACGCTGGAGATCCCCACAGGTAAGAATACCCAACTGTTTCATTTTTGCCGCAGTGACTTTTCCAACACCGTTAATTCGCGTCACGGGCAATGTTTTTACAAACGCCGCCACCTGCGCGGGCGCAATCGTAAAACTGCCATCGGGTTTATTCCAGTCACTGGCCACCTTCGCCAGAAACTTGTTCGGTGCGATGCCCGCAGAAACCGTGATACCCAGTTGCGCCTGAATTTCCCGGCGGATGGCCTCGGCGATCAGTGTGGCACTTCCCTGTCGCGCCAGGCTTCCCGTGACATCGAGATAGGCTTCATCCAGAGATAACGGCTGAATGATCGACGTGTACTGACGAAATATCGCATGCATTTGCGATGAGACCGCTTTGTACAGTGGAAAATTCGGCCGCAGGAAAATCAGGTCCGGGCAGAGCTGTACAGCCCGGGCAGAAGCCATAGCGGAATGTACGCCATACCCTCGCGCCACATAGTTACAGGTCGCTACCACACCCCGGTGATCCGGGCTGCCGCCGACAGCCACGGGCAGGTTTTTGAGTTCAGGCTTCTCACGGATTTCCACTGAAGCGTAAAACGAATCGGCATCGATGTGGATGATCTTCCGGGGCGAGCCCATGGGGTCGGCAGTGGTCATGATACGGTGAGTAGGCGTAACAATTTATCCTCAGCGTCGCCGGACACCAGGTCCGCAAGCGAGTAGTGATCGAGGTGCTGGTAAAACTGCTGCATCGCCTGCGCAAAGACGCGCTTTAACTTACAGGCCGGAGTAATGACGCAATGATTGTCTGGACCAAAACATTCCACCAGAGGTGATCCCGCTTCCATCGCTCGTACAATCTCACCGATGTTGATCTCGGCGGGTGGACGCCCCAGTTTAATTCCGCCGTTCTTACCCCGGGTGGCAACAATGCACCCCTGAATATTCAACGCTTGCACAATTTTCATTAAATGGTTTTTGGAAATGTCATACCTGTCTGCCACTTCTTTGATCGTCACCGTCTCGCGTTCGCAGACCGCCAGATAAATAAGTACACGAAGCGAGTAATCCGTATAGCGCGTAATGTTCATGCCAATCGCCTTATTAACATGCATGTAATTTACATCTTTATAAGATGCATATAAAATGCATTTTATCTTTATTATCTTATCCCGAAGGTAACATCGCCATGTCGTATCTGGATCAGTCCCTCAGCCAATTGGCTACCGAAATTCCCGGCGCATCCGCCGTTTTTCACAAGTATAAAATGAACTTCTGCTGTCAGGGAAATCTTACCCTTCAGGAAGCACTTGAGAAAAAAACGATGAAGGCTGATGAGGTGGTCCATGCGCTCAATGCCTTGCGTGACCGCCAAAAGGCGCAGCCGGACTGGTCCGAAGCAACGACGGAAACGCTGATCGATCACATACTGACACGTTTCCATGACGTGCATCGGCAACAACTCCCTGAGTTGATTCGTCTGGCGCAGCGGGTGGAGACGGTACATCATGCGCATCCACTCTGCCCGGCAGGTTTATCGGAATATTTGAAGTTTATCCAGCAGGATCTGGATTTGCACATGATGAAGGAAGAACAGGTGCTGTTTCCGATGTTGCGTGACGCGATTCCTTCTGCCGCTGGCCCCATTCTGGCCATGAAATCTGAACATGAACAACATGAGAAGAACATCGAACACTTTTTTGTGCTGACCCACAACCTGCATTTGCACCCGGAAGCGTGCAACACCTGGCGCGCTCTGTATTTGGGCTTGCAAGAGTTCATTACCGACTTAACGGTACACATTCACCTCGAAAACACCGTGCTGTTTGCCCGCTTCAATCAGGAAATTGATATCGCGGCATTTGCCTGACTCTCTGGGGTCCGCTCTCCGCGGTCCTGTGCTACGCTTAACAGGAAGCGCAACTGAACAACGGCCAGGCATGATCCAGATCAGTCACACTCAGCGAAAGCATCCATCTGTGGCGAGGTGGGTGCTCATTTTGTGCCTGGCATTTCTTCTGTCGGAAGCATCCACTGCTGAATCGCTGGTCGTTCCCCTGGGCATTTCACATCAACCCCCACTATCGATTCTGAGTCAGGATCAAATTACCGGCATTTATCCCGAACTGCTGAGTGCGGTGCTGCGACGAGCAAATCTCAAACACACCCTGGTGGGGGTTCCTAAAATGCGTTCCCGCATCATGTTTGAACAAGGCGGTGCCGTCATCAGCTTTCCGGATAATCCCGCCTGGCGAACTCGCCCGTTGGAGCAAAGTGTGCAGTTGTTTTCGCTCCCGGTCTATGCCACGCGAGACCTGTTTGTGTTTCCAAAAGGTCGACGTTTCGAGGTGCAAAGCCTGAGTGACCTCGGGGATAAAACCGTAGCAACCGTGCGGGGCTATGGCTACCGTGGCTCAGAGTGGTTTGGCATCCGGGAAAACCTGTTGAGCGAAGACCAACTTCTCACCTTTATCGCCGCCGGGCGCGCAGATGTGGGGATCGTCAACGAGGACGTTCTGCAACATTGGCTATCCCGGCACCCCAACGCCGTAGATATCGGTACGATTCATGATTACTCCACGCTGCACATTCGTGTGCACCGATCCCGCCAGGAACTCCTGGGCCCCATCAATCAGGCCATCGAACATCTGATTTCATCCGGAGAACGCGATCAGATTCTTGCGCACTTTCTGCCGAAGTTATCCAACCAGACAGATCCCTAGCCGCAACCTGAGTAATAACGAAATAATTTATCGGCCCCCCCCTTCCACGGCGGGTAACGCATTGTCACTCCCTGCAATACTTTGCAACAAGCCGATACAAATACCACACTGCCGTCTACCCCCAAAAGGAATAATATGCCTTTGATCAACATGTTAGAGGAAGTTTAAATTGTTTCAATGGTGATGATCAATTCCATCTAACCAACACACAAGGAGTGTTCACATGGCGCATTATCTCGTTAAAGTATCGATCATTTTTCTTACGTCACTCACCCTCTCTTTACCCACCTATGCTGACATCAGCAATATGGAAGAAGCTGTGAATATTGCCGGTCGCCAACGCATGCTATCGCAACGTATTGTCAAGTCCTGGCTGTTCAAGGGGCAGGATGTGGCCATCATCAAAGTGTCCAAGCAACTGGACGAATCCATAGCACTGTTTGAGGAGCAGCTTTCCGAGCTGGAAGACTTTACAGAAAAACTACAGATCAAAACGTCACTGAAGGCGACCCGCCAACTCTGGAACTCGTTTCGCACCACCGCACTGACCACGCCGAATAAAAAATCCGCAGCCCAATTCATTGAACAGGGGGAACAACTGCTGACGTCTGCAAACAAAGTCGTCGGCGAACTGGAAAGCAGCCCGTCCGGTGATATCGCAAAACTCAAGACCATCAATACTTCCGGCCGCCAGCGCATGTTGTCCCAGCGCATTGGCTTGTACTACGGTGCATTGGCCTGGAAACTTGAAGATCAGCAGCGCTATCAGGAGCGATTGTCTGCAGCAACAGATCTCTATGCGAACAGTCTGGATGACCTGATGCAGTCAACGTACAACACACAGGAGATTCAGGGAATATTGAACAAGGTCAGCAATCACTGGAAGTTTTCAAAAGCCGGATTCACCTTGATGGATAAACAGGAATTTGTGCCCTTTGTGATTCTTACCACGACAGACAGTATGCTGAAGCGCATGGAATCAGTCACGGGCCTGTATGCCGGCAGCCCGGAACTTGTTGCCGCGACACCCTGAGCGCACCCTCCCTCTTCCCCGATGCTCTCGGGAAGGAGAAATGCCGGGCAAGGGAAGTGCCCGGCAAAGAGAAGGACATCAGCCGGCTTTCAGTGGTAACTGCGACATGACGAATTGATAAATGCCCGTAATAAAACGCGCCGTGTGCATGTAACGGGGATCAATAATGGGTATGTGCACCCCATCCATGGTCACACCCGAGATGGCCGCAAATCGCCACAGTCCGCATTCCTGTATCAGGAAAGTGTCATAATCCTGTTCAGAAAACACGATCTTTTTCGGCGGCTCTTCCACCCTCAATGCAAGTTGTCGCCCCCCGGAGGCCTGAAAACTCTGCAAGAAAAGCACCGGGAATTTTGCCTCGGGCGAAGGCGGTGGCGCTCTCAATGCAATTAAATCAATGATTGCCACCCACTTCCCATCACGCTCAGTGGTTTTGTTGCACCACACTGGCGCCAGAGGCACCTCCTGCCAATGCACATGATCCGAGTATGCGACAATCGAATCGCTCGAAAACGCCACCCACTGATCCATCCCCGTGTTAACCAACCAGGCTTCCAATGGTTGCATCACCCACCCTCCCTGTTTCTGCTTGCTGTTTATCATTGGCGACGCGCCGGTTGAGATAATCGATACATGCCATGCTACGCGTCAGCCAGAGGAGTTTTTCCCAATTCCTCGTTGCTCCGGTCGCCGGACTGAATCCCGCTTTAGCGAACGCAAACTCGCTGATGGTCAGGCTTCCCAGAATCACACCAGAGAATTCATCAAAGTCCCCGGCATGGCTCATTTCCGCAGGCAGCGCATGCCGCCGGTACTGTCCTCGCGTCACCCGCACAATGCCGTCACATCGTAATGCCCAGGTGATCCCGGTGTGTTGCAGCACGACAAACAAGCCAGAGATATCTCGCGTCGGTGCCTCTCGAGAGCTTCCCGTCATCGTCAGCCAGTTTAACCGCTCATCCAGCGCATACGCCGGCACTGCATCACCACTGACGTTGATGTACGCCACCCCCCTCAGATGTTTCAGCCGGGCGGCTTCGACAATTTCCACACACTCATCCGCCGGGAACACAATTCCCTGTTGCCCAATACGCAACACCAGATAGTCCTCTGACGTGAGTGGCTCCTGATTCCATGCCTCCATGGTTCCCTCCTGTTTGAACAAGTCCTTCTTACACTCGGTCGGTGATGGCTTCACTCTCCAACACCTGATACACCGTTTCCAACAAATCCAGATCCTGATACGGCTTGGTTTTGTATCGCGTCACCCCCGCTGCCAAAGCCATCTCGCGATGTTTCTGCTGGGAACGGGAAGTCAGCATGATCATGGGAATCTGCGCCAGCGCGTCTTGATGCCGCACGAATCGCGTCAGCTCCAATCCATTCATCCGTGGCATTTCCATATCAACCAGAATGAGCGTCGGCGTGGTGCGACTCAGAATTTCCACGGCATCCATACCATCCGTCGCCGTGACTACTGCAAATCCAGCGTCCGAAAGCAGCTGCTGCAAGGAAGTCCGTACACTCAACGAGTCATCGACCACCAAAACCTCCACCTGCCGGGTTGTGGTGGCAGGCACCGGTGACGCCTGCGACCGAGTCGTACCCACCGAGGGCGTTGATCCATCTTTCAAGCGCAGGAGCAGTGCCGGCAGATCCAATGCTGGAACGAGTGAGCCATCCCCCAGAATACTCATACCCAGCACGTCCCGGATTCGTGAAACCAGGCAACCGGTTTTTTTAATGACCAAATCCACGCCGGCGGTCACCCGGTCAACTTTCACCGCCCACTGTGCACCACCTGCCGTCAAGAGCAGGTACACTGGCTGCTGGTTACCTGAGTCGCTCTGCCCCGCCTCCGGTTGAAGCAACGCAGCCAAAGGGCGAATGAGATATGCCACGTCCGCCACTTCCAAAATGGGCTCTCCTGCCAACCGCGTCATCTGCCCCGCCTGATCGGGCAAGATACGGTCCACCTGTCGACTGGGAATTGCGTAGTCTTTCTCGTTGATACGCACAACGAGGCAGTGTTCTGTAATTTGACGCTCGGGCACGCGCAGAGTAAAGCGGGCCCCTTCCTTGGCTCGGGATTGCAAAGTGACCTGCCCACCGATGTCGGTCAATGCGGATCGGACCGCATCCAGCCCAATCCCGCGGCCAGACAACTGTGTTGCCTGATCGCGAGTGGAAAAACCAGGATGAAACAACAGTTCTGCCAATCGCTCTTCGGATGGACGCTCCGAGTCAAAGGGCAACAGGCCACGCTCTACCGCCTTGAAGTACACCTGATCGTAGTCCACGCCCTGTCCATCATCGGTCAGTGTCAGCACCACCTGTTGATTCTCACGGCGAATCGTCAGCTGAACTCCCCCGATAGAAGGCTTGCCATGCGCTTCGCGCGCTTCAGGTGCTTCAATCCCGTGGTCGATCGCGTTACGAATCAGGTGCATCAGCGCATCCAGCACCACAGACAACTGTTCACGATCGATCGAGGTCTGTTCGCCCTGTACCTCCAGGCGCGCCTGCTTGCCTGCCATATGCGCCGCCTGCCGGACACATCGCTGGAGCCGGCTCATCTGCGTGGCGATGGGAACACGCCGGTCGGAAAGCAGGACATGCTGTACAGAATCCGCATAGCGACTCTGCTGCTGAATGAGCTGGTCAAACAGCACAAGCTGCCGGTGCAACCGCTCTGTGAACGACTTGGCATCGGAAACCGCCTCAATGAACTGATGGGTGGTCAAATGCAGCGTGTCATAGCGATCCATTTCCAGCGGATCGAGCCCGGCCGCGTCTTCTGAGAGTACAGAGACCTGAGGCAAAGCGACCAGGCCAGGCACATTCGCCGCCATACTTCGACCATCCACCAGATTCTCCAGCGAGAAACGACGCTCCTGAATCACGAGGTCCTGAGCAGTCAACTGATTCAACGTGCGCAGAATTCCCTGATACAAGGATTTGGTTTGCACCAGATTAATGTTGAGGTTTTCCGACAACGCGAGCAATTGATCCGTCGCCTGTGCCATACGCGGCGCAGAGGGTGCCGTGGCTGGCTGTTCCAACTCAGGCGTAGTTGCCTCAGCGGGTTGAACCGTCGATGCTGTCGGCGTGGAATCCGGCTCCGCGACCACGTGCGCTGCGGCCAGATACTGCCAACCGGCGAGTTCACGAAGAATGTCCAGTGCGCCTTCCGGCGTTCGGTCCCACCCACCCGGATCTGGCTCGCCCTGGAGAAACTCCTGCCCCTGTAACGCATCCAACATGGCACCAATCATGTCTGCGGCACGAATCATCAACTGCAGATCATCGGTGTTGGGCGCTACGTTTTTTTCCACCAGAACATCCAGAATGCGCTCCAGTTCGTGACTGACATTGGCGACACCTCGAATACCGAGTAAATTTGCCCCCCCTTTCAGTGTGTGACTGGCCCGCTGCGCGACCTGGATATGACTGATGAATGCCTGACCATCAAACAGAAGATTGATGTGGTCATACAACGTCTCGGCATAACCGGGCGCATCCTGAAGGAAGGCGGTGAGCACTTCTTGAATGGCATCCTCCGCGATCGTCAGCGAAACCGCATCCATGTCATAGTGCGCAGCTGTGCCATCGGCGTCATCCTCTGCGCTGTCAGCGTCATCGCAGGCCAACGCAGAAAAGTCAGTCAACTGGCGCAGCAATCCATGAGAGGTCTCCCCTTCCAGGGGCTCCGGCCAACAGGGTTGCTCAAGAAAACGAACCAGCCTCAGGCAAGGCTCATCCTCCAAAGGTGACCGCAGCCAATCCCTCACGTTTTCCGGCCAGGTCGCGAGTGCGGAGACCAATTCGTTTCCCGGCGGCTGTTCGGCTGCCACCTGTTCCAGACTGTAGCTGATGAAATTCACCACCTCCACCAGCGCATGCAGTTCCAGCATGGCAGCGGTCTCACACACAAACCCGAGCTGATCCTGATAGGTCATCAGCGCGCTCTGCCGGGCAGAATCATCCTGCGCCGCTTTGATACCAGCGGCAAGCACTTCAAACTGTCCGGCACTCTCCGCCAATTCTTCCTCGAGGGTAAGCAGGACTTCCCACTGTCCCTCCGTCAGTTGACCACGGGAGCTCTGTGCGTCTGTGTCTCCCTGCAGGCATGTTTCTTGTTGGAGCTCATCCTGGAAGGTTCCCATGGCAACTACCCCGCTGCCTGCAAAAGCGTTTTGTTCCCGGCTTCGGGCTCGCTTTCTTCCACTTCCATGCTGGGCAATGCGCTCCAGTCAAACGCCATATCCTTCTTGAGCAGCAACTCCGGTAGCGTAAACACCTGCACGGTGTTCATCAGTTCCTGCGACGCGCGCTGGAGTCGTAGGGTATGCACTTGCTGATTCTCCAGCTCATTGGCGGTCACTTGCGTGCTCTGCCGAATTTTGTCCGACTGCAGGCGCAAAGCTTCCACCTCTTTGGCCTGTAACACCGAGCGATCCGAGATTTTTTCAACGGCCGATACCAGCTCAGTGGTGGTTTCCTGGGTTTCGCGCATCCGATCTCCGGCCTCCGCCGCTTTGCGTGATCCATCCACCACCAGCGCGATGCTGTTGTTCATGTTGTCAACCGCTTCTGAGGTTTCGATCTGGATGTTACGAATCAATGTACCAATCTGAGACGTTGAATTGCGCGAGCTTTCCGCCAAACGCTGAACCTCATCGGCAACCACAGCAAAACCGCGCCCGGCTTCACCCGCGGCGGCCGCCTGCATACTGGCATTCAACGCCAGAACATGTGTTCGCTCCGCAATACTGTTGATCACATCAACGATGGTGCTGATCTCCTGTGAACGATCACTCAAGCGTTTGATCCGCTTTTCCGTCTCGCTGATCGCCTGACGCATATCATCCATACTGCTTACCGTATTGCCCACGGCTTCAAACGCCTTGGTGGTGGAACTGGATGCGCGTTCTGCAATCTGGCTACTGGACTGACACCAGCGGGCGATCTGGTTCATGTTCTGCGATACCCGTTCCAGCTTTTTGATGGTGATTTCGAGCAACTGTCGCTCCTGAGCGGCCACGTCCGTCACCGTATTGGTCTGCAGCCCTACCAGCCCCGCACTTTCATCCACCAGGGTGCTGATGTGGCGAATTTTTGCCAGTGCTTCCGCGGTTTCCCGTGTCACCAGGTTCAACGCATCAGCCACCGGGCCGGTAATGTCTTCGTTGACCGTTAGGCGCACGGTTAGATCCCGCTCACTCAATTGAGACGTGCCCTCCAGCAACTCGATGATGGACTCATTCAGGGCTTCGTTCTCTTTCTCTGCCTGCACCAGCGTCGCCACTTTTTCATCCAGCAACTGATCCAGTGCCGCACCCAGCTGGGAAAGCTCATCTACACCCTGCAACCCGGTACGGGCCTCGGTATTTTCCTGCTGCACCTCTGCCACGGTATCAGCGATGCGCGCGACCGGCCCCGTAATAGAGCGACGAATGAACACACTCACGGTGACGGAGGCAATCAACGTCAGAAGAATGAATCCCATGCCGCCCAGCTTCACGAAACCCAGCGTTCCGGTCGTCTCCACAAACAGCCGCTCAGAGTCTTTATTCAACTGGTTGGACAGGTTGGTGACCGCATTCAGAAAGGGATCCACTTGCGGATTCAAATCATTCAGAATAAACAATTCCAGACTGGCCCGGGACTGATTCGTACCCAGTTTGGCAAACTCATCCATTGCCCCCGTCACCGAACCCAGGAACGGCTGGATCGTCGACACATCCAACGCTGAAGATTGCAGTGCCTGCCAGTTTTGATCAAAGCTCAATCGAGCTCGCGACACTTTTTCATTGGTTTCCACCCAGGTCAATGTGCCGGCATTCAGGCTGTTCAAGGTATCCACGAACTGCTTCTGCAACCCTGAACTCAAGCGCGACAGCTGGTTGGTCTGCGTGACCTTGTCATGGAGCGTGCGCGACGCATCTCCGGCGAAATCCAGCGACTGGTAAGCCGCTGTTCCGATGATCATCAGCGTCAATGAAATCAGCGCGATCAGAATATTCAGGCGTTGACCGATACTCAATTTGGTAAACATGGTGATCTCCTTGTGTGGTTTAGAACATCTGCTTCCAGTTTTCAGATGACATGGGAACAAAGTTTTTCTGGGCAAAGTGGGTCATGGACACAAGATCCGACCCTTGGTTGTCGTCTGAGAAATCCAGGCGCAATCCACCCAGTTCAAACGAGCTGTTCTTCGCGACGTCGACAAAACGTTCCCGCGTGATTTCACCCTTGACCTGATTCAACAGGCTCAGAAACATCTTGCCGGCGATGTAGCCCTCCAGGCTGACATAACTGAAGTCCTGCCCTAGCGCTTTCCGCGCTTCCTTGACGATGGGCAGTTCCCCGTCCAATTCCGGCACCACCTGGGTCATCACGACGTGATCCTGCACACCAAATTCGCTTAACACATTCCTCAGGTCATCCGCCCCCGTGAACGACACGGCACTCACTACCCAGCGCTCACCTTTATAGCGCGCATAACCGGCAAAGCGACCAATGGCATTGTAAGTACCTACGGTAACCACCAGCCGGCATTGAGTTCCCTGCGTTTGCTCCCAGTGTTTTAACGACTCATACCCCGCACGTGAAGTCAGCGTATTGCGCTGGTAAACACCCACCGGACCAATGCCGTTTCGAGGTGGATTTTCTCCCGCCATGACGAGAATCTCATCCAGCCGATCGACAATTTCCCGTGTTCTTGGCAGCCGTTTGAGCGCCTGCTTGATTCCCGCCACGCCTGCCATGCCGTAGGCGTCGTTTTGCACGTACGCGCAGATTTCACTCGCGGCAATACCGGACTTGATACTGTGGGAAATCACCGCCGCGGCTTCCTGCACATAGCTGGCCCGAAAATTAACCACATTCCCGACACCCGGGCGAAGCAACCCGGCACCGGTGAAAAATCCCACCGCAGGAATGCCCGCTTCCGCCAGAATGGGAAGAGACACTTTCGCCGTCGGCGTGCCAACGTTGCCCAGCATCGCAAAGACCTGCTCATCAACCAGACGATTCGTCGCCTTGATCGTCAGTTCCGGTGTGTACGAATCATTGAGCACTCTGAACTCGATGCGTTTTCCCTGCACCGTTTCATTTCGAAAGGCAGCGCGTATCCCTGCCTCCATTCCCCGGCCCAGCCCCCGCGACTGGCCCTCCAGATCCATCACACCACCCACCAGTATGCGGTCAGAAAACACCCCTTGCGCGGCCACTGCCGCACCGGAGAGCACCGCGCCATAAAGCATGCCCAGTGCCGCCACTACAGCACCCAAACCCCCACGTATTCCTTGTTTTCGTTGAGACATAACGATTCCCTCTGTGAACAGACTGTCCTTTGTTAAAACTTGCCTTTGTTTAAACTTGCCTTTGTTTAAACTTACTTTCGTGCACGCGAGCCATTGCGTGCCATTGAATTGCATACTCGGGCTTTGGCCTGACCTATCAAATGATGATCAGGAATGGAACGGCAGACACATCATGTCCACAAATCCTTCCACATCCCACTCACACCAAACGCCGCTATGCTTGAACGTGCGCCCGCAAAAGGGCTTCAACCGGCCCGGCCAGGGTGGCGGTGTCGGTAAAATGTGTGCCTCCTCGAAAGTCACCTTTGCCGGGAGCGTTTCGGTGATCAAAGCAAACGTGTCATTGGCCTGATCATTCCCATAACGCTGATCGCCGATCACCAGAAGATGCTTACTCCCCGTGGCCCGGCCTTTGTTGTCGTTTTCCTCCGGCTGCAATCCCAGGTACCGGGCCACATCAAAGACCGGAATCACCAGTGACCGCAGGTTAACAAACCCCGCCAGCCAACCGGGCGTTCCCGGTACAGCGCTGATCCCCTCCGCGCTGATGATTTCTTTCTGCTTATCGGTATCCAGCAGCAGGCCCAGCCCCCCCAGCTTGATCCCGAAATAGGCAAACTGGGTTGCTGCAGGTCCAGTCTCCTCGCTCGAATACCGGGCAACCTGCTCCGCTGACTCACTCAGAATTCGTAACGCTTCCAAAGGTGGCAACAGTTCACACTGTGCCTCCCAATCCATCGTCTCCGCTGACATAACACACATCCTTTTGTTGCGAATAAAACTCCTGGCAGATCGTCTCAGGCATACTGCTGCACCTGGGTGAGGATATCGCCATCCGAATAGGGTTTCGAAATCAGCGCTTTCGCGCCCTGCTTGCTCGCCCACATATGATCCGCCCGCTGATTTTTACTGCTGACAAAGACCACTGGAATGCCGGAAAGCTCAGGGGTGCGGGTGATTTCACGACAAGTGCTGAATCCATCCATGTCCTGCATAATGATATCCAGGAAGATCATGTCCGGATGCTCTGCCTTGGCCACTGCAATCGCCTCTTTACCGGAGGATGCGGTGAGCGTGGTACACGACGCCGCGTCCAGAATTTTTTTCAGGTGCAACAAATCTGCACCGGAATCATCCACGATTAAAATTTTGGGGTGTTTCATAGTCTGCTCCTTTTTTCGTTTCCGTCCTGGTTAACGCCACTGCAACTGCAGCCCGTTAACCTCGCTTAAATCCTGCGTTGCCGCCGGGGTAGATGTGACACGCTCCATGGGCAGGTGCTGACGGAGCGCTTCATTCAATGCTTTATCTTCCGGTGGTTTCGTGATGTAACCATCGCAGCCAGACATTTTGGCTTTCACCCGGTTAATGGCCGACGATTTGCTCGTCAGCATGACCACCTTACTGTTCGATTGCGACAGGGTTTTGATTGAGCGACACGCCTTGTAGCCATCCATTCCAGGCATCACCACATCCATAAACACCAGGTGGTAACTGTGCGCTGCAACCAGCTGCAATGCGGCCTCACCACAATCCGCCATATCCACTCCCAGCCGGTCTCCCAGCATGTCGTGAAGTTTTTGCTGCATAAATGTACGCACGGGGAGACTGTCATCCACCACCAGGATACGAAAGGTATGTCCTTCCGCCTCTTGTCTGAGCGCGGTGGCCGCTTTTAACGAGTCTGACACCCGCCGGGACACCAAGGGCCGGCGGAGATGAACACTTCCGGGAATCACGTTGGCCTTTTCGGTGCCAATGGAGATCACCCGCTCGAAGTCCTTGAGACGACTCAACATTTCCCAGCTTTTTCGCGAGCGCGGTTCATCGGTATTGACCAAAAGGATCTCGCCTTTCGGAGAATTGGGCTCGGAAACGAGATCAAAATTGCCCAGCCAGGTCGTGCTGAGCTGAAACAGGTTGTGCAACGCCCTGATGTCTTTCAGGGTCAGCCCGATATGGGAGATCAAAATTTTATCCATGTCTGCATCCTTCCCGGATACGCTGGATGCTCTTCTTTTTATTGTGCAATCCGTTCGCGTTCCTGTGTTCACCATTTCATCGTAACTCCCGCCCACGTTGGAGGGATTACAACATCCTTGATCCTTCACCACCCTTCAGAAACACGCACAACGTATTTCTCAGGGCGGATGTGATGTAAAACACACTTAACTTGACTATAGCGCACTCATAGTGCCGATCAATGCCCGGTAACCAATCATTACGCTTTCGAAAAATTCGAGAAAATTGGGTAAGAATCGCCGTACTCTGAGATATTTAGAGACACGGATAACAATTTGTCGCAGAAGCAATAAACACGATTGCACCCGGCAGCAATTCGCAACATCCGGATACCCAACACAGCCAGAAGCTTGTTCTGCCGCAGCGAATCGCTTAAAGTTTTCATGAAGGGCCACCTTTGGCTGGAAGTTTTGTGCATATAAGCCATACTTTTTATCTGGCTCATGCGATCTTAGGCACCAATGGATACCTTGCGATTGGAAACTCAAGTTCTCTTTTCAGTACTCAAAAATCTAACCAGCAAATCCGACGCCCAGGATCTGATCCTGGCGCTGCGGGACGAACTCAACAACCACTTCGATGATGCCCTCGTAGCCGTGTATGAACTTCACGCCATACGCCAGCCTCACAACAGGGAGCAGCGTCTGACCGGCATGGACTGTTTAAAGGAGCTGCCACCGCTGCAGATCGACGCGCACCCCGCCATGTCAAAAGCGTATGACACCCACAAAGAAGTCAGAAATACCTCACCCGCCAATGGTTCTGAGGTCATTTTCCCCATCGAACTGTATGACAATTCCATTTCTCATCTCGTTAAACTCAACCATGGCTATAAGGATTGCGATGACGAGGATGTGCTGGTGGGTCTGGTAGGCATATTCCGGGACATTTTTCGCAGTATTCATGAACGAGGCTACGACCCGCTTACGCGAATTTTGAATCGACAGGCCTTCGATATGACGGTGAGCAAGTTAGCCTCCGAAGCCTGCCCCCTTGATGATTCGGCCTCAGACAGTGACAAACAGTATTCCTTTATCGCCATCTTCGACATTGACCGATTCAAATCCATCAATGACCAATATGGGCATGCTCTCGGTGACGAAACGCTGGTGCTTTTTGCACAAACCATTCGCTCCGTCTCCCGTCAGCAGGATCTCTTCTTCCGATATGGTGGCGAAGAATTTGTTCTTTTCCTGTATGACGTGAACTTCCTGCGTGCCTCCAAAGTGTTGGAGCGGTGCCGGGAAGCCGTAGAAACCAAGCGATTTCCCCAGGTAGGCCAGGTCACCGTCAGCGTTGGCTTTGCCAAACTGGAAAACAACATTCACCCGCTGGAAAATCTTTCCCGCGCCGACAAAGCGCTGTACTACGCCAAAAACAACGGCAGAAACCAGATTCACTCCTATGACAAACTGCTGGCCAAGTCGCTGATCACTCCAGTGGAAGCTCTGGAAAGCCAAGTGGATTTCTGGGATTAGTGCCGGGACCTTTGAATTCTTCGCTCCCGTTAACAGTACGCCCTGGTCATCACTCCACTCAATCCTCAACCGATTCAAACCGGTAATAGAGCACCCAGGCATCGTCTGCTAACTGAAGCACAGAGGGGTCTTGTGCATGAGGTGCTGCAGCGGATACCTCTGCCCAATTAATGCCGTTATCCACACTGGCGCGCACCACCAGGCCGGTTTTCTCCGCATTGTACAGCCGAACTTCGTTCGTTTCCGACAGGTAGCTGATTTCCGGTATGCCGGCGGTAAAGTCCCCTACCCGCTGAAAAATCGAGCCATCTTCGCTCTGGTCAACATACACACGCGATTCATCCGTGTAGGTGAGCAGCCATCGCCCGGAGTTGAGCTGAACCGCGCTGGGGTTCAACGCACCGTCCAGTTGAACCAACTGACGATTGCCCGAAAAGTGAATACCGTCCTCAGAGATTGCCGTGTAAATACCCTCAACCTGTTGGCTGTTTGCCGAGACCAGTGGGTTGTAGAACAGCTGATACCGGCCATCACTCAACCGCAGCACATCCGGATCAACCGCTTCCGCATCAAACGCACCTTCAATGCGCACACAATCAAACGATGTCACTGTGCCGTCGTCATTGACGCGGGCAATGAAGATCCCGTGCTGCCCGGGTGTGCCATTCACATAATACACCCAGACCTTGCCATCAGGCCCCACTACCGCATCCGGCGCGGAAGCCCGTGCCAGTAGGGAGGGCTTGCTTCCGCTGAAGTTCAATCCATCTGTCGAGGTGGCAACACTGAGCACATGATCATAGGGGCCAGGCGATATAGGCGGCTCTGAGGTTTCAACAGGGCAATCGGAAGAGGGCTCCTGGGAGGCTGTCGGCACCGGTGCACCCGCTAATGTGGCCAGATTCAGCCCGGTTAACACCAGCTCAAACGTGCCATCCTGAAAACTCACAGACACAGGTTGATTCAATCCGGTAAACGTAACCACCGTGACAGAGCTTTTCGAGAGCGAAATACGGGTACCCTGAATGCGAACATCGTAGTCGTCACGCAGTCCGGGAAACAGCACGCGCTCAATATTGGCGTCTAACTGCAACGTCGGCTCACCGTTTATCACCACGGTTTCCTCCCCTGCACCCCCGTACACCTGAGCGTTTTCCCCGAAGGCGCGTGTCTCCCCCGCAGATAAAAACACGGCCTCGGCATACGCCTGGCCTCCCACGACAAGCAACAATACGAGCGAACACGCAGGGAAACATCTCATGGCAGGCATCCTTTTGGGCATCGGCGTTCTATTCAGGGTAGAACCTGATGTGCCATCCCGCAATGGACTGACGCTGCATGTTGATCAGCAATCCACGGTAACGACCGACACGGTGCAATCCGGGTTGCCAAAGGAATCGTAGATCACATAACAGCCGGCAGCTGTGGTCGGCGCAGCGCCAGGGATGGCGTAACCGATAAAGGTATATCGATTTGTAACAGTGGAAGTGAGGCCCGCAGAGGTACTGAGATCGATAAAATCGGGCATACTCAGCCGATCGCCGAGTTCTGCGACACTCTCCGGACACAGGTTACGCCAATCCACTTCAGCCGAGCCTGCTTCCGTGTCGACGATAAATACACTCTGTGCTGCGCCGCCACCCGGGTTCGTTGCCGCCACACTCAACCCCTGTGCCCGTGCCTTACTCCGCACGATAGCGATGACCGAGCGCATGGAACCGGCGATGCCGTCAAGCGCAGCAATGCGGGCAGAACCAGACAGGTCTGAAAACCGGGGAAGCGCTACCGCCGCAACCACCCCCAGGATCACAATAACCATGACCAATTCGATGAGCGTAAAGCCCGGTGCTGAAGCACGGTGTGATGAGCCAGGAACCACTAATTCAACCCTAAACAGCCAATTTTATAGAAGTAAAACGTATAAGCCATCCAGTATATGTTAAGCACCTCACATTTCCCATCGAATGCGCTAGGATTTTACCTAAATTAACACGATTTACCCTGTCCATACCGGAAAGGATCTCATGTACAAAACACGTGCAACAGGGCATGCACTGCATACACTTACAGGCCTCTCTTTGGCAGCCGGTCTGGTACTGGCTGTCTTCTTTTTTTTCGGCACCGCCAACGAGGACGTTGCCACAGGCGACCGCGCAAGTCCATCGCTCCAGGAAACCACACCATCAGCACACCAATCTGTCGCCACTCAGCCGCCCATTGAGCACACAGAAAGCCAACCATCCCCGCCAATGTCCACTCCCGATCCCGACGACTGTCTGGAAGAGGATCAACACGCCCCGGCACTGAACCAATCCCCTTACGATGACAAGGGTGCGCTCAAACCGGTACTTACGGCGATCCGGGATTTATCCCCTGAAGCACTGGAAAATCTGGCGGAGTCTGGATCATTGCCGGCCATGCAACTGCTCTCGATGACACTGTTTGCGGAAGCCATTCCGTCCTTAAACACGTTTGATACGCACTATCACACCCCCGCGCCAAACGCACTAGACGATACCCCGGCTATCGGACAACGTTCACAGGAAAACACCGAGGCCATTGTTGATAAAGTACGAAAAATTGATAAAGCACGCCAATGGGCGTATCAGTCCGCGCTCCATGGCTCCGGGTACCATCTCGCTCTGTTGGCCCGAAGCTATCAGTGGCAAGTCATGCAGACGCTGGAGAAGGGTATCGCGTTTCAACATGAGGCCGAACCGGTCAGCCCACCCAGCGTGTCAGAGGACATACAAATTCAGGAAGCCGTGTTGTATGCCGGATTAACAGAAGAAGAAAAAAATGCGCTGATCACCCAGATCAGCCATTACCATGCCTTTGCAGCGCTCATTGAGCATGCCATGCCACTTGAACCTTACACAAGTTCGCTTCCATTACAGGTCGTGGGCGGTCAGGCAGCCAGTGAGCAAAAGCAGAAGGTCATAGCGGCATTTCATGCCCAGCGGGTGGCTCTCGGCTACGACCCCCTGCCCGCTCACACATTTCTCCCCCGTGGGGATGAATGTGCCGGGGAGTTGTCCCGGTGATGCTTGCTCAAACCGACAAAGCCCAATTACACTCGGCGGTGGAACATCTTCGTCGCATTTTTGCCTCCGCACCGTTCTTTTGGTCTCACCCTGTTTTGGTCTATGATTAGTAGGCGAGTTCGTTTCACTTGAACGGGAGCGCCACAACTGCCATGGCCCGAAACAACATCCAAGCGCCACTTTTTTTCTGTCTTCTACTGTTCGGTGGCAGTGTGCTGGCTACCGTGGATGCTCCACATCCAACGACTCCGGATAAGCTGCACGCCGCCTACTTTGTGCTGGAGCCCCACGCATTCGAACCAGGCGATACTGACGGACACACCGGCTTTGCCATTGATTACTTCAATCAGATCGCTGCCTGCCTGAATACGGAAGTGGTCTGGCAACGACACCCGTTTTCACGGCTGCTCTACTCTCTGCAAAACAATCATGTGCAGGTGGCCTTGTTTCTGGCAGCCAATGACGACCGCCGAGCCCGGTTCCAGTATCCCTCCGCGCCATATTTTGAGATGCAATCCGCGATCGCGGTACGAAAAGATCAGCCACTCACCTCGATCCGAGATATACACGACCTGATTCCGTTAAGAATCGGCTTCTTTCACGAGGGTTATCGCTCCCCGTTGATGCGGGACGAACGGTTGCGATTTACGCTGATGACCGGCTCAGACAATGTGTTTGCTTCACTGGTTCGCCAGTTAAAAGCCAGGCGTATTGATGCTATTTATAATCCCACAGGCCTGTCGCTGGAATACCAGATCAAAAGTATGGGGCTCGGTAAAGACATGCGCGTGCTTGCATTGCCCGAACCCTCGGTTGGCCTCTACTCTGTGTTCTCAAAGCAGGTGAGTAAAGCCTGGATCGAACGCTATAACCGGGAGAACGAAGCGCGCGTAGCGGTCAACAACTATCATTCACTGTTGGCGAATCCGAATGCCGCGCCGGCTCTGTGTACCACTCATTCGCCGGAACTACCGTCGCCCTGATACGGAGCATACGAGGTTGTCACCGGCAGTGACACCTGCACTTTCCCCAAATGCACTGCATCACGGGTCATCTGCACCGCTTCCGAAGGGATGACAGATGTACCAAAGGCGTAGCGAATCTGCCGCTGCCCCTGAATTGCGCTTTGATCATAACGCGCGGCCTGTTCACGGGTGGTTTCATTTCGATGCCAATAGTCTGTCAGGGTCTGTTTCCCGTAACGCGTTTGCATCATCTGCAGAGATTGCGCAGGCGAGAGTACCAGGGTGGAAGCATTGTTGCCGCCAAAGCCTTTGGAGTTAATCAAAGCCCCCAGGGTGTCTTCTCCCTTCAGGCCGGCGAAGGTATGGGATGTCAGGAATCGAAGTCCTCGCGTGGCTACGTCATCTGCGATACCCTCAATGGTGCCAATGCCGGGAATAATGCCCTCCTGCCAGACGCCCAGCGACATAATGATCTGATCACCAGCCGCTGGCCCGAGAGGATGCCCTAAATAAGCCTTCATGGCAGTTACCGGCCAATCCGTGATACCGAATGCCGTGGCTGTTTCACTCAATATGTGTGATTCCGTCGTGCGGTTCTGCGGTGTGCCAGTACCGTGGGCCTGCACAAATGTGCGCTGTAATCCGGCATCCCCCAGTAGTTGTGCGGCGAGCGCCGTAGCCTTCGCCATCGTAAGATAGTTGCCGACGCCAGGGCTGGAGATGGACTTTTTATTGCCATCCGCATGGACAAAAACTTCGGGAACTGCTCCATACACGGTCGCGCCGAGCTGAAGCGCCAGTTGATCACTCATCAGCACCAGAAACTGCGCGGATTCAGCCAGTGTGAAGCCGACATTGTCCGAAAATGGCCGACAGGCCTGTCGACAATCCAGCACGCCGTCGGGCGAGAGCGCTCGGAGCCGGGCATCATTTGCTAACGCCCCCATGGCTTCAAAGCCGGAAACCACTTCGGGGACGAGCGGCGCTTCTACGCTGCCGACCACCGCCACTTGTGCACGACCGGCAGCGATATCCTGCACACCCAGACGCAAGTTGTAGAGAAATGTCGCACACGCCCCCGCACAGTGCCCGGTGACCCCCACACTGTTCAACATATAGCTGTTGATGAAATCGGCCGGCATTTCCGGAAAACTGAACGGCAGCATTTTCGTGCTGGCACGCTTCCCTTTCACACTGCTCTGCAGCAGTCCGCGCGCGCTGTCGTCATCCCATTGTCCCAGCGAAGAACCTGCATACACCGAGACTTGATCGGGCGGCACCTGGGCCTGTATCACAGGCCAGTCCAATCCAGTGCTGTTCAGCGCATCAGACGCGCCAAACACGGTCATCGCCAGCGCTTTCGGGTGATGCGCCGAGCGATAATAGCGCCCCGCATCAAAGCCGTTGGGCAGCATCCCGGCACTGGAGACGGCCCCGCGCTCGCTCTGAGGTGTGCCGGCCGCTTTCGGCCAGCGACTGCGTACCAACGTACCCGCGAGCAGTGTATCTGTATGTGCACTGCCCGCCTCACTACCCGATAAACCCATGAGTTCAGTCAAATCTGCCCAGGTAGCACGCATTTGCGACTCACTGAGCCGATCATGCACTAATCGACGATAACCATGATGAAAGGAACTGCGCCCGGCTGGGCTGATACCACCAAAACCAACAATGACAGGTAAAACAGACATAAGAGAAACACGATGACAGAGCGTAAAGAATGTTCAACCAGTGTACACCGGTCAGCGGTTCCGTAACTGGACATTTTCGCCTTTTCACTGGACAATATCGCCAAACAGAGGATTCATCGTGTTTGAAATCGTCTTTCCCCTCTTTCAGAGCGCACTGCTGACCGGCATCAGTGGCCCATGCGAAATGTTGCAGGCGGCTGAAAGCCTGCGTCGGACCCAACACGGGCGTCACCCGGCAGGCGACAAGCTCCGCCTGGTACGGGCGGCTGCATCCTATCAGCCGGTGACATTGACTGGTGGTATCCAAGTGATGCCCGATGCCCTGTTTTCCCACTGGGATGGTCAGCCACGAGGCCCGGCCTGGATCATTCTCCCCCCCGTCTGGGGCAACCCGTTACCGGCGGTCAAAAGGGAGCAAGCGATGATCCAGTGGCTTCAACACGCCTACCGCCAGGGAACATTGCTCATCGCCACCGGAACCAGCGTGTGCTTCCTGGCGCAGGCGGGCCTGCTGGAAAACACGCCCGTGACAACGCACTGGTACTTCTTCGACCGATTTCGCCAGATTTATCCCGATCTGGAGCTGAACACACATCAATTTATCACCTACGGCAACAACATTTACTGTGCCGGAAGCATTAATGCACTTTCCGACCTGATCCTGTACCTCATTGAACAACGCTACGGCGAAGCGATCACACGCATCGTTGAGCGTCACTTTTCGCACGAACTCAAACGACATTACGAAAAACCGTTTTTTGTGAAAGGCGGGAACCAACACCACGATGAAGACATCATCCGGGCGCAGGAATGGTGCCATCAGCACTGGCAAACACGGTTTACCGTGGCCGACTGGGCCCACTCAGCAGCGATGGCGGAGCGCACGTTCAGCCGTCGATTCCGACAGGCAACCGGACTGTCGCCACTTCAATATCTACAACAGTTGCGTATACAGCAGGCCATGGAGCTACTGAAAGACACCAATCTGCCCGTGAACCAGATTGCCGGGCTCTGTGGTTTTGATGATGCCAATTACTTTAACCGCCTCTTCAGTAAACGCAACGCGATGACGCCCGGACAATACCGGGAGATGGTACGCGCAAAGATCTTCGCACTGAACTAGGGCGTGTCGGTTTTTCCCTTGCCCTATCTGAAAATTTGAACTAGAACACATAGATACACCCCACACTCTGGAGAGACAGAAATGGAACCTTCGCGTCTACCTCCCTGCTGGCGGCCCTCTGTCCGCCTGATCATTGCACTTGTTTTCAGCCTGGTTTGCGCGGTTACCACACCCGTGCATGCGGATTCATCCGGTAACGTCCTCCGGCTGTACAACTGGGAAGATTACATGCCACAAGCCGTGCTGGATGCGTTTAAAGCCAAAACCGGCTATGAGGTGGAAGTGGTGTACTACGAGTCCGACGAGCTCAAGGATGAAATGCTACAAACCACCGGTGGGGCAGGACTGGACCTGATCATCGGTTCGGCCGCCAGTTTTCAGGCCTATATACAACAGGGAGGCATGTTTGCCGCGCTGCCGGAGTCGCTTCCCAATCTCAAGCACGTTGATCAACGGTGGTACCAGCTGCATGAAGGACTGGGATCGTTTGCCGTGCCGTACCTGTGGGGAACGCTCGGCATTGCTTACTTGAAGGACAAAGTCACTCAACCCGTGACCCGGTGGACCGACCTGTTGAATCCGGAGCCTGCGCTGCACGGCAAGGTGCAGATGATCGAAGACATGCGTGATTTGTTCACGCCCGCGTTAAAATCCCTGGGCAGCTCCGTGAATGAAACTGATCCCAAAGCCATCCTGAAAGCTGGCGAGTTGCTGCTCGCACAAAAACCGCATGTGGCTTCCTATCAATATCTCGATATCACGGATCGTTCCGAATTGCTCCGGGAAACCGCCTGGATGGCACTGGCGTACAACGGTGATGCGATTGCCCTGAACGAAAAATCTGACAATATTGCCTTTGTGGTACCCGAAGAAGGCACCAACATCTGGGTGGATTGCATTGCCGTGCTGTCGGCCAGCAAAAACAAGTCTATGGCCTGGGCATTCATTGACTTTATCAATGAACCGGCCATCGCGGCGAGCATTGCGAGCGAGCTGTATTATGCCAGTCCGAACGCGGAAGCGCGCAAGCTCACCGCCCCGGAAATGCTCGCCAATCCGCTGATTTATCCCCCTCAGGCAGTGCTCGATAAATCCGAGGCCGTCAAGCCACTGCAAGGGCGTGCAGCCGTGTACTACAATGCTCAATACAGCAAGCTGATTCAATAACAGGCGCAACCAACGTGCGGTTACAAAACAAACTCCTGGTGCCTCTGATGGCACTGACCATCATTCCCCTGCTGATTTGTGGCGGGGTGGCGGCGTATTATCTGGTAGACACCACTCGGAAACAATTACTCAACGAAGTACACACCGTCTCATCAACCACCGCTGAAGTCATCCAAACCCATTTTCGACACGCACAGGCTGATCTGGGCCTCATGGCAAACTCCCGTTTATTGAAACGCTATCTGCAGAGTGGTGACGAGCGGTACGCGTTGCAACAGCCGGCGTTGATTCGGCAGATTCAGGAGTACCAGAAAGCCAGCCCATTGTACTTTGAGATCCGTTTGATCCTGAATGATGGATTTGAAGATGTGCGCGTAGTTTCTCGCGATCTGGATAATCGCTCGTTTGACGAATCCGGCACAGACCTGTTCAAAGCACTACAGAATTTGGAAGAAGAGGAAATCCTGACCCGTATCAGCCCCCATGACGACAGCGGTGAAACCGTGGCCTATTTTGCCCGCGCGATGATGGTACGCGATCTCAGCCAGCCATTTGATCAGCAGGAGGGGAAAGTCAAAGGCTACTTTGTGATCGCGCTGGACATGCAGTTTCTGGCGACGCTGCTCAACAAGGTAAAAATTGGCAAATCCGGTTACCTGTTGATCACGGACGCAGAAGGAAATGTGCTGTTCAAGCCCAGTAATGTGCAAACCCTGCCCTTGGCCACGCAACTGGCAGCGACGACTCAGAGCACACAGAAAAACGGCCATGCCACCAACCAGGTCTATGCCGGTTACCTGTTGCAGAACAATCCGGTAAATGACCAGTTGAATATCGTTGCCGTACTGCCCGATGATGACCTGCAGGAAGCCATTTATGGCCTCACCTACTACTTTGCAATCATCATCATGACGGTGATGCTGGTTGTGCTTTTGCTCATTTATCAGCATGTTCGAAAACTGTTCCTCGAACCGATTTACCAGCTGAGAGACACGGTAAATAAAATCGGGGAAGGCAACCTCGAAGCAGAATTGCCCGACAAACTGGCCAACGATGAATTTGGCGATTTGCATCACTCCATTCATAAAATGCAGTCAAACCTCACTTCCAGCCAGGAGAAAGTACGCCAGCTTGCCTACTTTGATGACCTGACCGGTCTACCCAACCGGTTCACCTTGAAGCGCGAGCTGGAATCGTCAATCAGCCGCGCAAAAAGGGAAAGTCAGAGTTTCGCGGTGGTGTTTATCGATCTGGACAACTTCAAGGACATTAACGACTCCCTCGGGCATGACATGGGCGACCAGATGCTGATTCAGGTCGCTGAGCGGATACAGAAAAACATCCGGTGCGATGACTATGTTTCCCGCATCAAAGAAGGCACCACCGAGATTTTTGAAGAGCGCCAAAACAACCTGATTGCGCGGCTGGGCGGCGACGAGTTTACTTTGTTGCTCAATCATATCGATGGTCCGGCCGGTGTATCCACCGTGGTCAAACGCTTGATGCGATCATTATCCAAGCCCGTGACACTGGGCGACCATGTCACCACCTGCGGTGCCAGTATGGGCATCGCCATTTACCCTCAGGACGGCAGTAATGCCCACGAGATCCTCAAAAATGCCGATATGGCCATGTATGAGGCAAAAAAAGCCGGGAAAAATCATTTTGAATTCTACTCCCGGGAAATGAACACGCTGGTACTGCAACGGCTCGCGCTGGAATCCAACTTGCGCCAGGCGTTGGATCACAACGAATTCCGTCTGCTCTACCAACCCAGAGTGCGCGTGGATGATGAGCGGATTGACGGATTTGAAGCATTAATTCGCTGGGAGAGCCCGCAACTGGGCTTCGTCTCGCCCAACGAGTTTATCCCGTTTGCCGAAGAGAGCACGCTGATCTGCGAAATCGGTTACTGGGTGTTAAATACCGCCTGCATACAAATTGCCAAATGGGTTGATGCCGGCTACACCGATATCTGTGTCTCGGTAAACCTCTCCCCGGTACAGATATTTAAGGGCGACACCCTGCACATGATTCGAACGGCCATGCTGGTAAATGGTGTGAAAGGGGAAAACCTCGAAGTGGAAATCACCGAATCCGGCCTACTCCAGGACGAGAAAACGGCCATCGAATTTTTGCTGGGCGTGAGAAAGCTCGGCGTGCGTATCGCGCTGGATGACTTTGGCACCGGCTATTCATCGCTCAGCTATCTGCGCAAGCTCCCCATCGACATTCTGAAAATTGACCGCAGCTTTGTGGTCGATTCTGTTTCGGAAGACACGGCCAGTATCCTCGAAAGTATTATTGAAATGGCCGGCAAACTTTCACTCAAAACGGTCGCGGAAGGCGTAGAAACGGAGCAGCATGTCACCCTGCTCCGCAAATACGCCTGTGACTTCATTCAAGGGTATTATTACGCCAAGCCATTACCGGAGGAAGCCGCGACCACTTACCTCACCGAACACTATGTGGCCGACGAAGGCGAGGCAGCGGCGGATAAAGCAAACGTGTTAAGCCATAACGCCTAGCTGGATCTCAGTGATATTGTCTGCCGAGTCGTACCCTTGAAACGCCGTATACACCTCACGGCATTGGTCACTCAAGGTGAAACCGGCCTTCTGAATATCCGCAATGAAAGGCTCATACCCCTCCGCGCCGAGTTTTTCCAGGCTGCCCGAGAACCGACGCTCGAGATAGGTAAACGGTTCCAGGCAGGACGCTTCGTACTTACCCTGATAGGATTGCCCGGGCGCTACCGGCTGCGCGATTTCCAGATCAAACGGTGCGTTGGTGTCACAAGAACAATTGCGATACACAAATATCATGGGGCCGGCGGTTTTGATGTGGTTTGTCTCCAGATCACTCATCAACTCCTCGGGCAATGTGCCGATGTCTTTCAGCATGGTGCCCATGGTGGTTTTGATGCGCGTAGAAACAGCCTGAATGGGTTGAGACGTTGAGGTATTCATCGTGTGATTCCTTTTATCCTGATATTTTTAGGTTCATATGTCCTGAAGCCCCTCTTGGCTTCATTCGACGCGTTCACTGTAATTCCATCCAGTGACAACCCTGTGTCAGCAGCCCGCATAGCGGGTTGATAACTCCTTCAGTAATACCCGCATCTGGTCGTGAAGTGCGTCCGGCGACAGGATGTGAACCGCATCGGTGTACCCGAGCAGCCAGCGCCCCAGATACTCGAGCGAAGGGGACAGAAAATCCATCTCCACCCATCCAGACGGCAACACCCGCTCTTCGATAAAGCCATGCCCCACCCGCTGCTCATGCGTGAACCGGGCCACCTGAGGATGAAAGCGAACCGACACAAAATGGACTGACATCTGACGACGCATGTCCGCCAGATACTCTTGAAGAGCTTGTCGTTCATAGCGGGTGAAATGGCTTTCCGTCATGTGAAGCGCGCGAATTCGATCCAGCCGAAAGTCGCGATAATCACCCCGCAAGCGACACCACCCGATTAAATGCCAGTGCTGGCTGTAGTGATACAGGCCTATCGGTTCAACCAAACGCTCCTCCGCAGTATCTCTGAACGGTGTGGCATACTGAATCGCCAAAACCCGGTTTCTGGCCACAGCGTATTGCACTTCCCCCAACCACGGGTCGGACCCGTTTGACTGGCGCGCTGGCAGGGACACCTCCAGGCGTGCTTCCAGACTGGCCAGATGCTCCTTTTGCTCCGGATTCAACACGGCCTTGATTTTGGCCAGCGCTTGATGAAACGCCGGCAGGGTCACCGCATCCGAACTTTGTCGCACAAACCGTTCGGCAATCAGCAAGGCCACCGCTTCTGACTCAGAAAACATGACAGGCGGGAGCCGATAAGACTTATCCAGCGAATACCCGATGCCTGCCTCGGACAAAATGGGCACCCCCGCCGCCTCCAGCGTTCGGATATCCCGATAGATGGTTCTCTGCGTCACCCCAAAGCGTTCAGCCAGCTCAAGCGAAGTCAACACCCGCTTGGTTTGCAGTAAAATCAACAGCGTAACAATCCGATCAAAACGGTTCATGGGATTCTACGGAGCCTCCTTCTGCTTCGATTCAACGATGTTATATGCATGAGATGTCCATCACGAGCCCCCTTTGCGGCTGTCGCATGGATTAAAAAATGCGTCACCGTTTTATAACGCTTTCTCTTGCCCGCAGGCAAAATATTTATAAAAATTGAAACTCGCCCGTTATATCCCGGGAAACGGCCAACGCGCCGAAGGAATAAAAATAACAAAGGACTACCTGAAATACCCGCTCGAAATCTCGCCCCAGACCGGGCGTTCCGAAGCGAAACGTCTATACTCATAAACGTCTAAAACAATCAGGAGATTGCTCCATGGCGGAAATCGCCCCCTTAATTGTCAGGGACTTACATAAAAAATTTGGCCAGGCTGAAGTATTGAAAGGTGTCTCCCTGGAAGCACAAAAAGGCGACGTCATCTCCATGATTGGTTCTTCAGGTTCCGGAAAGAGTACGTTTTTACGCTGCATCAATCTTCTGGAAACACCCAGTGCCGGCGAAATCATTGTGCACGGTGATCCGATCAAATTCAAAAAGAGCAAACAGGGCGACCTGCAACCCGCAGACATCAAACAAGTGGAAGGCATGCGTGCCCGATTGTCCATGGTGTTTCAGAGCTTTAACCTGTGGACCCACATGACCATTCTGGAAAACATCATCGAAGCGCCGATCAATGTCCTGGGCGTAGATAAAAAAGAAGCCACGGAAAAAGCACTCCACCTGCTGGCCAAAGTCGGCATTGAACACCGAAAGCATTACTACCCCTCGCAGATGTCCGGCGGGCAGCAGCAACGTGCCGCGATTGCACGCGCGCTGGCGATGGAGCCCGAGGTCATGCTGTTTGATGAACCAACCTCCGCACTTGACCCGGAGCTGGTGGGCGAAGTACTGAAGGTGATGCGCGAGCTCGCGGACGAAGGCCGTACGATGGTCGTGGTCACACACGAAATGAGCTTTGCGCGGGATGTGTCCAACAAAGTGGTGTTTCTGCACCAGGGGATCATCGAAGAACAGGGCGATCCACAAAAAGTGTTCAACCATCCGGAGTCAGAACGGATGAAGCAGTTTCTGGCACCGAAATACTAGACGTTAAAAACAAAACCAACGGAGACAAAACATGAAGAAAATCTTACTCGTATTTGGATGCGTGCTGGCCATCCTGGCTTCCGGATTACAAGCGAAAGAGTGGAAAAAGGTGCGAATCGCCGTAGATATTCCTTACGAGCCATTCGAGTATAAAAATCCGGACGGTACGTTCACCGGATTCGAAGTGGATCTGGGCAACGCTGTCTGCAAGGAAATCGGTGCCGAGTGCGAATGGATCGTTCAGGCGTGGGACGGCATCATCCCCGGCTTGCTGGCTCGTAAATATGACGCCATTATGTCTTCCATGTCCATCACAGAAGAACGTGCACAGAAAGTGCTGTTCTCCGAAGGCTATTACAACACGCCTTCCGCGTGGTTTGGTAAAAAAGACAAAGGCAGCCTGGATATCTCCAGCAAAGCGGACCTGAAAGGCAAAGTCGTCGGCGTACAGCGCGGCACCCTGCAGGACGGTTACGTGACCGACAACTTTGATGATACTGTCGAAGTAAAGCGTTACACCACCGCGGATGATCTGGTTCTGGATCTCACCGGCGGCCGATTGGATCTGGTGTTCCTGGACTTCCCGGTGGGCGAAAAAACCGTGCTCAGCAACAGCGACTATCAAGTCATCGGCGGACACATTCAAGTCGGTGACGGCGTAGGTGTGGCCTTCCGCAAACGAGACACAGACCTGGCAGACAAGTTCAATGCTGCGCTGAAAAAACTAAAGAATAATGGTACCTACGACACCATTATGAAAAAGTACTTTGCGTACGACATCAAAATCTAAGGGGTGATGTGAACACCTCGCGGGAACCGGCAGCCCCGGTTCCCGACGCCGCGGCGCATTCATTGGCCGCCCCATCTACCACCTTTCCAGAGCGAGCAGCACATGATTGACTTACAGGGGTATGGTCCGTCTATTTTCAAGGGGTCGATCCTGACCATCGAGGTCGCATTGCTTTCACTCGTCATTGCCGTGCTGCTGGGGTTGGTCACTGCCTCCGGAAAACTCTCCCAGAACAAAGTAGCCCAGGGAGTCGCGACCACCTACACCACCCTGATACGCGGTGTGCCTGACCTGGTGCTCATGCTGCTCATTTTTTTCGGCGCACAGATTATGATGAACAATGTTTCTGATTGGTTGTACGCCACGTACGAGATCGACTACTTCATCAACATTAACGAGTTCGTCGCTGGTGTGATTACGATTGGTTTCATCTTTGGCGCTTACATGGGGGAAACCTTCCGAGGTGCCTTTCAATCGGTCGATAAGGGGCAGATCGAGGCCGGCAAAGCCTACGGAATGACTGCCTGGCAACGCTTTCACCGGATTCTGTTTCCGCAGATGATGCGCCATGCCCTGCCGGGACTCGGAAACAACTGGCTGGTGCTGCTGAAAACCACCGCACTGGTCTCCATTCTGGGGCTACAGGACATGGTCTGGCACGCCTCTGCTGCCGCAAAAGCTACCCACGAACCCTTTACCTTCCTGCTACCGGTGGCGGTGGGCTACCTGCTCATGACCATTGTGTCCGAGTGGGTACTGAAACTGTTAAAAAAGCGCTACAGCGCTGGCGTGGTTATGGAATAAGGAGAGCGCTATGGAATCCATTACAGCCTGGCTGAATGCCAACGACATTTTCACCGTGGCCACCTTGTCGCATTATTGGGCCGGTTTTGTGGTTACCATCCAACTGGTATTTCTCTCCCTGGTGCTGGGTCTTCTGCTCGCCGTTCCGTTGGCGATTGGGCGAAACTCAAAGAATACCTATGTGTCCAGCCCCATCTGGCTCTATACCTATGTGTTCCGGGGCACGCCCCTGCTGGTGCAACTGTACATTATCTACTACGGATTTCTGTTTATTGACGGTATTCAGGACTCGATATTCTGGCCCATTCTAAAAGAGCCCTTTTACCCCGCTTTGATCGCATTCACGTTGAACACGGCCGCCTACACCACAGAGATCATCCGCGGCGCTATTGAACAGACGCCCCGGGGGGAAATTGAAGCTGCAAAAGCCTATGGCATGGGTTACTGGCTCACCATGCGTCGCATAATCCTGCCCAGTGCGTTTCGTCGCGCCCTGCCCGCCTACAGCAACGAAGTGATTTTCATGCTGCATGCCAGTTCCATCGCCAGCGTAGTGACCATCGTGGATCTGACCGGTGCCGCACGGGACATTTATGCGCGTTACTACGCTCCCTTTGACGCCTTTCTGTTTGTGGCAGCCATTTACTTGTGCATCACGTTTCTGCTTATTTTTGGCTTTAGAAAACTGGAAAACCATTTGCTCGCACACCTGCGACCTCAACAAGGTTAATCAGGCGCTCTTATGTTTGAACCCACTCAGCTTGATTCCACTCAGTTCGAACCCGCTCAGGATTATCTGCACTACCTGCGAAACACGCCGCCTGACCAGCGAGCACCGTTTGAGTTCTCTGTGGGTGAAACAGCGATTACCTCCAAAAACACCGGTATCCTGGAAATCACCCCCGCGCCACAACGACAGCAGGATGCCCCCTATCAGCTCATTTTGTCCTGCGGTATTCACGGCAATGAAACCGCGCCGATAGAATTGATCAATGACCTGTTCGGTGCCATCGTCAAACAGAAAATTCATCCCGCCTGCCGCACCCTGCTGATTTTCGGCAACGTGGCCGCGATGCAACAACAGGTGCGATTCATCGACCAGAATCTCAATCGGCTTTTTTGTGGCAAGCATGCCGTTCTCCCACCGGACACCGAAACGGCGCGCGCAGCGGTTATCGAGCAGAGCGTTGAGGAATTCATTGACCGATCCCTCCCCTGTTATCACTATGATCTACACACAGCCATCCGTCCCTCTCACATTGAGAAATTTGCCCTGTACCCATTTGTTGAAAGCCGGATGGCAGCGGGGCGCTTGCAGGTACCCGACAGCCAGATGGACCTGTTGCGCGCGGGCAATATTCAAGCTGTGTTGTTGCAGAATGCACCCGCAAGCACGTTTTCGGCACATACCGCCCGACAGTTTGATGCGCAGAGCTTTACGCTGGAGTTGGGCAAAGTGCACCCGTTTGGTGAAAATGATCTGCGTGGTTTGCGGCCACTTCAACAGGCATTGATGCGACTTCTGGAGCTTCGTCCGGTGTTGTTGGCAGAACCGCTCACCCCAGAGCCAGCCCAGTATGAAGTGTGCCATGAAATACTGCACGGAGGGACGGGATTTGACTTTGCTATCCCCGATGATGCCTGGAATTTCACGGCCTACCCTCATGGCACACAGATCTGGGCGAGCCCGGAGGGACGTTACTGTGTCGAATCCAATGAAGAATATATCGTGTTTCCCAACCGGCACGTACCGAAAGGGCAGCGCGCAGGCTTAATGCTGAAGGAAGTGTGTCGGCAGCGGTGAGCCAATCGACATAAACGGAGCAATAAAAAAGCACAGAATCCGAGCGTGGGTAATTCGCTGAACTCTGTGCTTGTCTATTCTGGTTGCACCAGTCTTTATTTTTTTACGTGCAGTGGGATCGGTTCCTTCCGCCTCGTTTGTTCGGTCTGGGCAGGCCGGTACGCGCCAGGTTCCTACTGCGTATTATTGTTGTTTATCTGCAGTTACATCCTTTGATTTTTGTTATTTCCATCATCCCATCAGGGCAGCTCTCTCCGACAAACCGTTCATTCTCGGGATCGCCTTTATTATTGTTCCGGCCACTCATATTTTTATTCAGGCTACTGCTGTTTTTATTGAGGCCACGGATATTTTCATTCCAGCCAATTTGGGCTCGGTAATCTTTGTTCAATAATCGTTGTTATTATCAGACCTTTCACATTCCAGGCTTTTTATTATTAAACCGTTGTTTTTATTGTTTCCTATCGAGGGCCCAGCGCACTGTTGGAGGAGGTCAGTGCGTTGTGCGTCCTCATGAACATAATGTAACAATCCGTTTCAAAAAAATATGCGAACCAGGCCCGTTTTTCTCATTTTTTAGGTGGTTCAACCCAGAAATTGCGCACTGCATCACGATGGTTGTTGATAAACCGGGATGTCGCAATTGTGCAGAAAGTCACCTATGCTACTTAATACAGCGTTATTGAGACGAGCACGTTCCACGCAGTATGAATAAAGATCAACTCCAGGCCCTGCTGGACGCCCAGCAACAAGTGATTTCATTAATCGCCCTCGGGCACCCGCTTTCAGGGTGTCTGAACGCGATCTGTGAGTTGATCGAGGGGATCCTTGAGTCACCCGTTGCGCGCAGCTCTGTGCTCCTTCTGCATGGCAAGCAACTACGCCACGGTGCAGCCCCGCATCTCCCTACCGCCTATTGCGAAGCCATTGACGGCGTGGAGATTGGTGAGGCTGTCGGCTCCTGCGGCACGGCCGCTTACCGAAAACAGCAAGTGATCGTCACGGATATTGCCACAGACCCCCTTTGGCATAATTTTAAAGACATCGCACTGGGATTCGATTTACAGGCGTGCTGGTCCAATCCTATTTTCTCGAAAAAAGGGGAAGTGCTCGGCACCTTCGCCATTTACTATGCGCACCCATTTTCACCCAAGCGTCAGCACCTCGAACTCATTGATCGCTTTACTCACCTCACCAGTCTCGCGATCGAGCGTGCCCGTTCCAGCGAGAAAGAAGAATCTCTCCGTCATCAGTTGATGTTAAGCAACGAAAAGTTTACCGCCATCACGCGCGTCATGCCCGACATGGCGTTTGTCCTTGGCGCTGATGGCTCGTATACCGATCTGTATGGTGGCGATGAAAAACTGCTTTATAAACCGCGCCAGGACATTATGGGAAAGCGGGTGAGTGACATCATTCCGTCTGAAATTGCCTGCGGGGTAATGAACACCATCAACGAAACCTTGCGTTCGGGTGAAATCCAGATTTTTGAATATGACATGGAGGTGCTGGGTGGGCAAAGAACCTTTGAAGGACGAGTTGCCCCCCTTGACCACTACCTGCCCGAATTTCCTGACCGACGACATGTCCTGTGGATGGCCAGAGATATCACGGCGCGCAAGGAGGCAGAACAGCAGATTGAGCGTTTGGCTTATTACGACCCGTTGACAGGGCTGCCCAACCGACGCATGTTAATCAACCGCCTGGAAGTGCTGCTGGAAAGCATTCGCAGAAAACGCAAGTTTGGTGCGCTGCTCTATCTGGATCTGGACAATTTCAAACGAATCAATGACTCGCTCGGGCACTCCGCCGGGGATGAGCTGCTGATTCAAGTCGCTGAGCGTCTCTCGCCCAATCTGCGCAAGTCAGACACCCTGGCCCGCATTGGGGGCGATGAGTTTGTGGTCATGCTCGAAACCCTGGAAGATGACGTTGATGCGCTCTGCAAAGACGCCTCTCAGGTCGCCCAGAAAATTATCGAAAGTTTCGAGCATCTGTTTTCAGTGCGGGGCGGCGATTACAAGCTGGGGTGCAGCATCGGTATCGGGCTGATTGATCGCAACACCTCCAGCGCCGATGAGGTGCTCAAGCGCGCTGACACTGCCATGTACAAATCCAAGCATCATGGCGGCAATGATTTCACCTTCTTTGATCCCGAGCTCCAGCGGATTATTGAATACCGGTTGGAGCTAGAACACGATATTCGCCGGGCGATTCAAGCGTCGCAGTTTGAAGCCTGGTTTCAGCCCCAACTGACGCCTGCGGGCGATGTCATCGGCGCAGAAGCACTGATACGCTGGCACCACCCAAAGAAAGGCGTTGTCTCCCCGATTGAGTTTATACCGATTGCTGAACAATTCGGGCTCATTGATCAACTGCAATCCGCCGTCCTCCGGGATACCGGTGCACTTTTAGACCTTTTCGAGCAGAGCTCACATGCAGGTATACAAGCACTGGCTCACTCCTTCAGTGTGGCAGTAAACATCAGCGCCTTACAGTTCAAGAACCCGGAATTCAAAGACCAGCTTCTGGCACAGCTGGCGCAGCAGAACCATCCGCCAACGAAGTTCAAACTCGAAATCACGGAAAGCATGCTGGTGGAAGATGTTTTGGGCACCCTTCAGCATATGGCAGCGATCAAGGCCGCAGGCTTTCGATTTTCGGTGGACGACTTCGGTACCGGGTATTCGTCCCTCACCTATCTGCAGAGTTTCCCAATCGATGAGCTGAAAATCGACCGGAGTTTTGTTAATCGCATGCAGGAAGAAAAAGTGGGCACCGCCATTGTGGATGCGATCATCGCCCTCTCACAGCACCTCCACTTTAAAGTGGTTGCCGAGGGCGTAGAAACCGAGGCACAGGCACAGATTCTCTCAGACAAACAGATCCATGCCATGCAGGGCTACCTGTTTGCCAAACCCATGCCCGCGAAGGATTTTATGCGATGGCTGGAGGCTTACCAGGATCAGCGTTGAAACGGGTAGATAGCCCCCAGATTCAAGATGTTGGTTAATTCATGCAACGCGGCGCGACTTTCCATCAATAGCTGAGGGTCCGCCAGATCCACCTGCGACAATTCATCGCGGTAATGACGATTTACCCAGTCCACCAGGGTCGCATAGAGTGCATCCGACATAATGACAGAAGGGTTCACCTTGCTGAGTTCATGTTCATTCAAAGCAACCCGTAATCGCAAACAGGCCGGCCCACCACCGTTTTTCATGCTCTGCTTCAGGTCGAAGACCCTGACTTCACTGACCGGGTTATTGCCAGCCAGCAGCGCATCCAGATACGCTTTGACGGAACCCACTTCCTCACATTCGTGCGGCACCACCAGCATCATGGTGCCATCTGGCTTACTCAGCAACTGGCTATTGAAAAGGTAGGAGGACACCGCATCGGCAACGCTCACCTCGGCTTCCGGCACCATCAGGCGTACCAGGTCAGCCCCTTTCAGCTTCTGGTCAAGCTCATCCAGTACGCGTGGCGTTTCGAGGAACGCCTGCTCGTGATAAAATATGGCATTGCGATTGCCCACAGAAATGACATCATTGTGGAAAACCCCGGCATCAATCACCTCAGGATTTTGCTGCGCATACACCACATGATCTGACGACAGACCATGCATGCGCGCCACGGCCTCGGCAGCTTCCAGCGTCTGGCGTGCAGGATAACGTGCGGGTTTGGGGCTGTCGGCACAAAAAGCCGATTGGCCATAGACAAAGAACTCCACCCCGGGATCACCGTAGGCGGCACAAAACCGGGTGTGATTGGCTGCGCCTTCATCACCGAAATGCAATACGGAAGGCAACGCGTCGTGCACTGAAAACGCCGTCTCATCGGCAAATATGGCCCTCAGGATCGCTGCCGTTTGATCCGGCTCGATGGAGCGATGAAAGTTAGCCACCAGATTAGCCACGGTAAAATGCACCTTACCATCGGCGGTATCTGCACTCGGAGAGACCGTGGCGGCATTGGCCGTCCACATGCAGGACGCAGAACTCACCAGATTGAGCAGCACCGGATTGGCTTTTGCCACCTGAGCCAAAATGGCCTGATCGCTCCCGGTAAAACCGATACGCCGCAAAACATTTAATGCCGGCCGCTCGTGCGGCGGAATCACCGCCTGCTTGAAGCCCATGTCATGCAACGTTTTCATTTTAGCCAGCCCCTGAAGCGCAGCTTGCCGCGGACTGGAGGTTTGCTGCTTGCTCTTGGTTGACGCAACGTTACCGTAGGACAGCCCACCGTAGTTATGCGTGGGCCCAACCAAGCCATCAAAATTCACTTCAAATGCGTTCATAGTACAGGTAACCTCTCGCTTACAGCGAAATACCGGGGGAAAGCGTTTCTGGCAGTGTCAACGTCTCGGATTCCAGAGACGCGACAGGATAGGCGCAATAATCCGCTGCATAGAATGCGCTGGGACGATGGTTGCCACTGTCTCCAATCCCGCCAAATGGCGCGGCACTGCTGGCGCCGGTTAATGGTTTGTTCCAATTCACAATGCCGGCGCGTGACGCGAGCAGGAACTGCTCATAACGATCCGCATGCCGACTGAACAAGCCTGCTGCCAGACCAAACCGAGTCTGATTGGCGCGCTCAACAGCCTGCTCAAATTCATTGAACCGGATCACCTGCAGAAGCGGCCCGAAATACTCTTCGTCCGGCAGGTCTGTTATGGACGTCACATCGATCACGCCGGGCGTCAAGAAAGTATTCCCCCGCGCATGCTCAGTCATTCTGAGCAACACCTGTCCACCTTGTTCCTCCAGGGCGCTTTGTGCTGCCAACAGCTGCGCCTTGGCGGCCACCGAGATGACCCCGCCCATAAACGGCTGCGGCTCTTCATCATAGCGCCCGATCTGCAACGCCGAAGTCACTTCGATCAGCCGAGCCACAAACCGGTCGCCTTCCGCCGTTTGAGGCACAAACAAGCGTCGGGCGCAGGTGCATCGCTGGCCCGCGCTCACAAAGGCAGAAAATACGGTCTGGTAAACGGCCGCATCGACATCTTCCGGCTCCCATACGATCAGGGGATTGTTTCCTCCCATTTCCAGTGCGAGTATCTTGGCCGGCTGTCCGGCAAACTGCTGATGCAACAGTTTGCCTGTGGTGGAACTGCCCGTAAAAAACAAACCATCCAGCGCTGGGTGGCCAGCCAATGCAATGCCTGTTTCCCTGCCACCGGACACCAGATTCAACACGCCGGCAGGCAAGCCCGCTTTTTCCCATAGTCTCACCATTTCCACGCCAAACCGGGGCGTTAACTCACTCGGCTTAAACACCACGGTATTCCCGGCAATCAATGCAGGGACAATGTGCCCATTCGGCAAGTGCCCGGGGAAGTTGTATGGGCCGAATACGGCGACCACCCCATGAGGACGATGCCGTAATACGGAATGCCCGGCGGCCGTGTCTTTTTCCGTGATTCCGGTGCGCTCGTCGCAGGCTTGAATGGAGAGCTCAATTTTGCCCGTCATGGCAGCAATTTCGGTACGAGCCTCCCACAGGGGCTTGGAGGTTTCTTCAGCGATACTTACCGCCAGACGCTCTTTTTCTTCACCTAACAGCCTTGCAAACTCTCGCACGATAGCCTGTCGTGCCGCCATTGACTGACTGGCCCAGGGAACAAAATGCGTTCGGGCAGAAGCCACCGCCCGGCCGACATCCTCCGCCGAAGCCGCCCTGGCAATAAAGAGTGTTTCACCGGTTGCCGGATTCACCGTAGAAAATTCTGCACCTGCGCCTGTGTGCCATTGGCCATCGATGTACACGCCTTGCCACGCTGTCATATTCACCCCGCTTACTTTTTCTTTGGTTTGGTTAACGTCGAGATGCGCACAATATCGCCCGAATGCACATTCAGCCCCTTGGCGACTTCTGCCGGTAAACTCACGGTATCCATCTGCGCCCACCCTTGGGGGATCACCGCCGCACGAAAACCATCAAAAGAGCGGTTCGACACCATCACCAGCTGGCTTTCGTCCGCCGCTTTGGGATGGTTCACAATGAGCACCTGACGCTTGCTGCTTTGCTGAACGGTACGAATGTTGTTCACAAAAACTTCCACCAGGGGGCCAGCGTCAAAAATGTCCACGAAACCGTTAAAGTTAAAGCCTTCCGACTCCAACATTTTCAGCGCGGGTTTGGTGTTTTCATGCACCTGTCCAATCACTTCCTGCGGCGCTTTACCGAGGAAAGGCAGATAGATCGGGTACTTGGGCATCAACTCAGCAATAAATGACTTGTTACCAATCCCTGTTTGATAATCCGCTTCCGAAAAATCCATGCGAAAGAAGTGTTTGCCAAGCCCTTCCCAAAAGGGAGATAACCCCTGCGCGTCTGACACACCCCGCATCTCGGCAAATACCTTATTCGCAAAGCGGTCCTGAAAGTCGGCCATAAACAAAAACCGGACTTTGGACAGAAACCGGCCGTTGCTGCTGTGTCGGTAGGGCTCATCCAAAAACAGTGAGCACACTTCGGAACAGCCGGTCATGTCATTACTCAGATACAGTGTGGGCGTATGCTGGTGGATACCGAGCTCTTTGGAGGAATTCACCGTGGTGCTGATACGATAGTTGTACCAGACATCATCCAGTCCCACCGCCGCTTCGATGCCACTGACCCCAACCACCCGTTGTTGCTCCGTGTCTTCCAGGGCGAACAGGTAAAAAGCCTTCTCTTTGGCCAGACGTTTGGCGAAGGAGGCCTCAGAGCGTTCAATTTTCGCTTTGAGCAAGTCCCGGTTAGCCGGTAGCGTGGTGACGCCAATTCCGGTATTTTCGGCCAGCTGCATGAGATCATCGAGGTCAGTGGCGGCAATGGGTCGTATAAGCATCATGATGGCAGTCTCTCCGTTGGAAGGTGTCAGGGTTCAAGTGACAGGCGCGTCAGAGCGCTACGAAGGCCACTTGCCCGCCTTCCTCGATTTTCAGTTGTTCTGACACTTCATTGCTCAGCCGAATCACGTCGCCCAATCCGTCTGTTAACGAGGCGATCACGCAGCGGAAGTTACTGAATGACCGATTAGCCACCAGATATTTCATTCCGGTATTACTACCACCGGCACGCGCATATTTCAGGCTGCGACTTTTGATGGTCTGGATGCTTTCCAGTTCGTTCTCAAAGGTCGGCCCACCATCAAAAATATCGATATGTTCCGCCACCCGGAAACCTTCCCGCAGCAGAAGCTGTACCGTGTTGTCCGTGGCCGGATGATGTTTGCCCATCGCCGCTTTGGCTTCGGGCGTTAACAACGGCACATAGATGGGGTGACTTGGCATCAATTCCGCGATAAAGGTTTTGCTCTTGACCCCGGAATAATAATCTGCTGTGGCGAAATCCATGTTAAAAAAGTGACGTCCCACACTGTCCCAAAAGGGCGAGCTCCCCGCTTCATCCAACACGCCCTGCACTTCCGTAATCACCTTTTCATTGAACCGGTCTCGAGACGCATCCATGAATAAAAAGCGTGCCCGTGACAGCAGGCGGAATGCCGCCGGATCATTCAAGGCCGGATCGATGGTGTAGGAACACATCAGGGTTTTCCCGGTGAGTTCATGGGTTAAATACAAGACCGGCACCCGGTTGTGCACCTTTAACGCATGAGACGAGTGAATGAGTTCATCACTCCGGTAGTTGTAAAATGGTCCGCCATTGCCTGCGCAGGCATCGATACCGGATGTACCCAGAACCTGACCGGTTTCCGTATTCTCCAACACGAACAAAAAGCGCTCACACCCTTCTGTAGAAGCATCGCCTTCAAAAGACTTAGTCGAGTACTCAATTTTTTCGCTGAGTTTGTCCCGCTCATCCGGCAGAGTCGAAATTCTTGCGGCACTGCTGTTGGCCAGACGTTCAATTTCTGCCAGATCACTGAATCTGGCGGGGCGCACACAAAACATACTTCCTCCGGTTCAAGGTCTACGAATTAGCGATTCCGTTGTTTTAGCTGTTCTCTTTGTTCAGCAACGACTGCACCGCTACTTCCAGCCGCTCCATGCCCGTTGCTATTTCTTCTTCTGAGATATTCAAAGCCGGCGCAAAGCGCAGCACATTCGGCCCAGCCACCAGAATCATAAGATGCTGATCCAGAGCTGCGGCAACAAATTCTTTGGCCCGCCCTTGCCATGCATCCACTAATTCCGCACCGATCAACAGGCCCAAACCTCGAATGTCTTTGAAAATGCCATGATTGCGGTTAATTCGCTCCAGTGCATCTTTGAGCATTTCACCTTTTTTATGCACGCTGCCCAGCAAATCCGGTGTATTCACAATATCAATGACCTTTTCCGCGACAGCACAGGCCAAGGGATTGCCCCCATAGGTGCTGCCGTGAGTGCCTACAGCCAGGCTCTTTGCAATCTCTGCACGGGTCAACATTGCGCCGATCGGAAATCCGCCCCCCAGGGCTTTTGCCGTGGTCAAAATGTCAGGTTCGACGCCGTAATGCATGTAAGCATACAGGTTACCCGTGCGACCCATACCGGTTTGAATTTCATCAAAAATGAGCAGCGCATCATGCGCATCACAGAGGGCTCGTGCACCTTCGATAAATGCTTTCTCAGCAGGCAGAATGCCGCCCTCTCCCTGCATCGGCTCCATCATAACGGCACAGGTTTTATCAGATATGGCGGCACGCAACGCTGCGAGATCGTTGAAGGGAACGTGTTTAATCCCTTCCGGCACAGGGCGAAATCCTTCCGTGTATTTCTCCTGTCCGCCGACAGACACCGTGAACAGCGTACGCCCGTGAAAGCTGTTATAAAGCGCAATAATCTCGTATTTGTCGTTCTCTTTCCCGGCAGCCTGCGCTTTGTCCCAGGCATAACGGCGTGCCAGTTTTAACGCAGCTTCATTGGCCTCCGCCCCGGAGTTGGCATAGAACACGCGTTCAGCAAATGTGGCATCCGTCAGTTTTTTACCCAGACGAAGCGCCGGCTCATTGGTCAACACATTGCTCAGGTGCCAGATTTTTTTGGCCTGCTCCGTCAACGCGTGCACCAGTTCCGGATGCGCATGCCCCAGCACATTCACCGCAATCCCACCCCCGAAGTCGAGATACTCATCACCATTCTGGTCCCAGAAGCGTGAACCACTGCCCCGAACTGGAATGATCTTGCCCGGCGCGTAGTTAGGCACCATCACTTCATCAAACGTGGTTCGATCTACTTTCATCATTTCAGACATAATTGCTCCTGGGGCATCGTTGTTTTCATTCATGTGCTCGCGGTGAGTTACCGGAGCGGCAATCCAGTGTTAAGCACACATTTTAGGCAATGGTGACAATACGTGCGTTTTGATTTGCGACACGCAGTTATAGATATGCGAAGCCCGGCACTGAAACCGGCGGTTTTGATCGACGTAAAACCTATTGATGCACCGCCCGCTCTTCTTTCGGACTGATGCCAAAAAAGTTACGGTAAGAGGTGCTGAAGTGAGCGCCGGAGGAGAAGCCGCACCGTAGGGCGATTTCACTGACGGAATGCCCGGAACTTTGCAGCAGCTTTCGCGCCTGTTCCAGGCGAATCTGCAAATAGTAGCGTGAAGGCACATTATCCAGATATTTTTTGAACAACCGTTCCAGCTGGCGGCGGGAAATCTGCACGTGATGCGACAGGTCATCGGTGGTCAGGGGTTCTTCCAGATTACTCTGCATCAACTCAATGGCCTCGGCCAGCTTGGGTTGTTCTGCTGCCTGCGCCTGGGTTAACTGCTTGATGCCCACCGGCTCGCTGGAACCGATGCGCAATTGCACAAAAAACTTGGCCAGCGATTCCGCCACATCCACGCCCAGTTTTCTGCCCAGATAGAAAATCATCATGTCCATCGCCGCTGAGCCTGCACGACAGGAAAACCGATCCCCTTCCATCGAAAACAAGTCGGTAGAGACCCGCACATCCGGGTAACTCAGACTGATCTGGCGAATATCCCGCCCCTGCAGACTGGCTTTGCAGCCATTAAAGTAACCCGCCTGCGCCAGTAACTCCGCTCCGCTCGCGACGCCGCCCAACTCCACAGGCACGGTGGAAAAACAAGCCAATATGCCCTGCATACGCGACTGGGCGTCCCGCGCCGTTTTGGGGGAAATTGGCTTCTCATTCCCGACAATGATCAGCACTTCTGCCGTCAGGTCCGTTAACGCCTCCACCGCCACACAATTCACTGGCACGCCGGAGTCACTCATAACCCGGGATTGTCCGCTCAGCAAATGGACGTGAATATCCTCTTCCGAAAAATTTCGGTTAAACGCATGCACCGGTTCCAGCAGCGCAGCAAAGGAAAGCAGCGAAAACTCTTCCAGCAGATAAATGGCAATGTTCACCCAAAATATTCCGACTCGATTCAAACCCCCAATGTAGCACAGTTTTTTTGAATCAGCCTCTGTGCACGCAATGAGACCTCCATCGCAGCGTTGAGCGAATCCGCAAACAAAAAGATAACCAGATCAAAAAATAGACACTTTAACAATCAACCGAGTGGCAAAAGTAGAAAATGCAGCCAATGCTTGAGAATAACGCTATGGCGTAACCGTGACAGAGATTTAATCTTTGGATACTTTGCGTCTGGCAAACGGGATTGCTATCTTCCGACGAAAGGAAGAGACACCAATTAAGAGGGAATTTTATGAACACCCGATCACACATTAGACTCGGGGGTGGGACGCATCCGCCCTCCGCACCTTTATTCACGCTTTCATCCGTTTTCGTACTATCACCCTTGCTTGCTGCTTTGTCCACAGTGTCAAACGCGGATACGCAGTCGGATACCTGTGAAAGCCCCACCATTCATTGTGTAGCACCGGCTGACCAGGAATTTGCTGAGATACAGGAGGCACTGAATCTTGCGCAACCCGGCGACGAGGTACGCGTATTCCCCGGCACCTATGGCCCATTTGCATTGACTGCCAGTGGTGTGGAAAGTGCCCCCATCCGGCTCGCCGCCGCAGAGACAACACAGGTTCAGATTGACGGCCAAGGCCAGACAGGGATCACCATTGCCGGCCACTCGTACGTTTCACTGGATGGCTTCTCTGTCAGCAATTGTGGGGAATCACCCTGCATCAGTATACGGGGCACAAGTTCAGAGCAGCTTGCCGAAGGCATACAACTCTCTCGGGTAAGTGTACGTGGCACAGTCAAGCAGTCCCAGTATAACGCCGCATGGGAGGTGCGCCACACCCGCAACCTTCTGCTGGAAGACATCTGGGGATTTGGCCAGGGCGCGAGTATTCTGCAAATTTACCAGAGTCACACCCCGACAGTGCGTCGCGCCCTGCTCCGCCACGATGGCGGAGGCGGCAACCATTACTACAAGCCGGCACTGCATGTACATCAGGTGACCGATGGCCAATTCGAAAACATCATTACACTGGATAGTGCAGCGACCAACAAAGCCGCATTCTACGTCTCCGGCTACGCAGACAACGTCACGACGCCGTTTGCCGCGTCCATGAACAATCGATTTCAAGGCTTGATTGCCTTGAATAATCCCGGCATCGGTTTTTTGATTGAAGCCGGTACTCCGCTGACGGGCAATCAGATCGAGCACTTGATTTCATGGGGCAATGGCACCGGCATCGCATCCAACAAACAGAGTGCCAACGTCGCGATGACGCATTTGACACTCGGGGCGAACACCGGCAATGCGACCTGGTTCAATCCTTACGCCAACGTCGGGGAAGCCAGCCTGATGAACAGCCTGCTCGTTCAAAACGGGGGCCGAGGCATCTCAGGAAATCTACAGTACGACTACAATACCGTGTTCAACAACACCGCCGGCAATTACTACTATGCATCCCCCGGTGAAAACGACCTCACCGAAGATCCACGCCTCAAATTCATCCTGCGTATCGAAGAAAACTCCAGCGCTTATGGCACTGCCTCAGATGGCGGGCACCGGGGAGCGACGGTAACGCATCAGTACAGGAATGGCCAGTTAACAGAAAACAGTCTTTGGCCTTGGCCCCATGAGGCCGAGATCCAATCCGCGCTCTGCGATCCCTCTGCCCTGACCGAGCTGGAGAGGACGGGTGAGCAGGTGCCTGCGTGGTGTCAGTCTGGCCAGTCTCTCACCGACTATCTCTGGGGTAAGCTCGGCAACCCCTGTCCGGAAGCCCAGTGCGGCGGAGTCACCACCGGCCCCAAACTTCAGGTCGGGATTGCCCGAGGGGTAAGCAACACCGACTGGACACCCGTTACACTGAGCCAACATTACTCTGCGCCCGTGGTGGTCACCACCCCCCTGTATGGCGACAACGCTCCGCCGCTCGTCACCCGAATTCGCAACGCCCAGGGCAACAGTTTCGAGCTGATGCTGCAGCGTGCTGACCTGTCTTCCGATCCGGTTTCCCCGACCGATGTTCACTATTTGGTGGTCGAAGCTGGCGTCTACACAGAAGCAGAACACGGCATTCGCATGGAAGCCGTGATGTTTGAAACCACCACAACGGATCGCGCCGGACGCTGGCAAGGTGAAGCCCGAAGTTACGCGCAGCCCTACCAGCAGCCCGTGGTGCTGGGTCAAGTCATGACCGCCCACGATCCTCGTTTCTCCACTTTCTGGAGCCGGGGTGCCTCGCGCAGCTCCCCCCCGGACAGTACCCACCTGTTTGCAGGCAAGCAGATCGCGGAAGACCCCGATACAGAGCGCGCACCAGAATCCGTGGGATATGTTGTTATCGAAGCGGGAACCGGCCAGATTGCCGGCTGGTTGTTTCACGCGGCCCGCGGGGCAGACATCATTGATGGCGTGCCACAAGGCGGCGACCACTACTCGCACACCGTTGACAATGCCTCAGTTGCCGTCGCCACGCAGGCCGCCATGGACGGCGGTAACGGAGGCTGGGCCGTGCTGCTTACCGACCCCGCTTCATCCAGCGCAAACCAGACGATTCATCTCGCGATCGACGAGGACCAGCTAAAAGACAGTGAGCGCAACCACACCACGGAGCAAGTGGACTTCATTGTGTTTGGCCAGCCTTTTGTAGATACAGAAGCACCGACAGTACCAGGTGGACTCACTGCCACACTCGAAAATGACGTTATTCAATTGCAATGGAAACCGTCAGAAGACAATGTTCAGGTCACTCGATATGACATTCGCCGAAACGGCGCACTGAGTTCAACCACCAATGCGCCCAGCCTCGTTGACGGCGATGTTTTTCCGGGCGAAACCTATATCTATGAAGTATCGGCCCTGGATGCTGCCGGGAATCAGTCGGCGTTTTCAGCACCGCTGGCCCTCACCGTTCCCGTATTTCAGGATACCGAAGCGCCACAAACGCCGCACAGCGTGACCACGACACAGGTGCTGCCACACCAGGTACAACTTTCCTGGGCAGCGGCCACTGATAACGTCGGCGTAACCGCCTATCGCATTTACCGGGATGACGTGGCGCTCACCACGACCAGCAGTACGTTTTTCACAGACAGCACCGCACTGCCAGACACGACGTATGTCTATCAGATCACCGCGCTGGATGCCGCCGGCAATCAATCCGCCCGGTCGGACGAGCTGGTCATACACACACCGCCAGCACAACCCCCCACCGGGGAGGACTTCAGCTTCATTGTGTTCGGTGATTTTAATGGCGGAGGCTGCGAGCGTAACGACCGCGTAAATCGGCTGGTCCAGAAGATCGCAAGCGAAGAAGGTCAGGCGGCGTTTTATATGTCCACCGGTGACCTCATTGACGGCTATTGGTCCGGGAACCAAACGGTATGCTTTGCCACCGATCCTGCCCTGATTCGCCCCGACGCTGCCTGCGGCCCCGGCGTGCCCAACGGCAACATGGCGGACATTCTTGCACCACTGAAACTTCGACCACCCATGGACGGTCTGAACAGCTCATTCTACTTTGCATTGGGCAATCACGATGATAACTGGGGCTCCAACTGGTACCCCGATCCCTGCGGCGAAGGCATCTGCGAGTTTCTGGCACCGCAAACGCCGGCAGACTTTATTAACCACCCCTATGAGGCAACAACGATCTGCAATCTGGAGCAATCACAGTCCTCTTATCCCAACGACTTCTATTACTCGTTCACCTACCAGGGCGTGTACTTTATCGTACTGAGACAGAACAATGACTATTTTGGCATGCTCTCCTGCAACGGACACCCGGGCTACGACAACTGCGAAAGCTATTGCGCTGCACCCGAACAGTATGATAACCCCGAGCGGAACAACCGGTGCTACAGTGTGGAGCAATTTGACTGGCTGCGGGCAGAACTGAAAAAAGCCACCGAAGAAAACGCGCGACACATCTTCGTATTTGCCCACGCGCCACTCATTACCAGTGTGCAAAACCACCCGGCGACACAGGGGCATGAACAGATCAGAGCACTCCTGGAGAGCTATAACGTCGATATTTTCTTCAACGGTCACAACCATGCCTACGAGCGTACCCATGCGCTGCGCGGGAACAGCATTGACTCAAACGGCACCGTGTACATCACCACCGGATCCGGCGGTGCACTCACCGACAGCGTTGAAGGCGACTGGTTTACCGCCTACAGTGCCGCCGATCTGGTGCCCTATGGCGCGCCAGGCTTCGCTGACAAAATGACCACCTACCTGAAGGTCACCGTCAATGACGCGGGAGTGTCGGGTGAGATGCACAGCCTGGGCTATGCAGACAATCCAAAAGACACGTTTACCTTAAGCGGCACCAGCGACGCACAATTGCGTCAATCGGCCTTGTCTGTTGAAAACCTGTCACAAACCACCGCCCAGATCCGTTGGCAAACCAATCTCCCCGCAACCAGTCAGGTGCGCTACGGACTGACTGCTACGCTATTGACCGAAACGGAGAGTCGCGCGGACCTCGCTACAGAGCACGGCCTGTGGTTGAATAATCTGCTTCCGGACACCTTGTATTATTACCAGGCGGTGAATCAAAGCCAGGCGGAGGAAATCCAATCACCGGTCGCGAGTTTCCGCACGCCGACCGCTCCCCAACCTGGCACCGGCCCGGTCATTGGTGGTTGCAGCCTTTTCCCTGCGGATAATCACTGGAACACGCCCATTGATGATTTACCGGTACACCCCCGATCCGCCGATTACATCGCCAACATCGGATCCAGTACCCCGCTCCACCCGGATTTTGGCACCACCTGGAACGGGATAGACATCGGTATTCCATTCGACATCATTCCCGACACCCAGCCCTTTGTCGACGTCACCTTCGACTACTGGGAAGAAACCGACCCGCTCGAACTATCCAGCACCATCAAGCAATATCCCGTGCCGGATAACCCTTCCATCGAGGGCGGGGCTCCGCCTCACATTCAAACAGGTGACAACCACGTGCTGCTTGTACGGCAGGACAGCTGTATCCTCTATGAGCTTTTCGCTGTGGTTCAGGATGCAAACGGAGATTGGACCGCTGGCAGCGGTGCGGTCTGGCCGCTGAACGAAAACACCCAGCGACCGGAAGGGTACACCAGCGCAGATGCCGCCGGCTTACCGATTCTTCCGGGTCTGGTACGCTACGAGGAGGTCTACGGTGACCCGCAACAGGGCATTGAGCCGGGCATTCACCATGCACTTCGAATTACGCTGGAACGCATCCAGTCTGGCTACGTGCGCCCTGCCAGTCATTCCGACGGTCAAGCAGGCCACAACCGGGCCTTCGCACCAATGGGATTGCGCCTGCGCCTCAAACAGGCGTACGACATTTCCGGCTTTGACCCCGCGCTGCAGGTGATTCTCACCGCATTGAAAAAATACGGGGCGATTGTGGCAGATACCGGGGGTGATATGTTCCTCTCTGGCACCCACGATGACCGCTGGGACGACGGATTGCTTCACAGCCTGGAGGACGTGCCCGCCTCCGCCTTTGAAGCGATATACACCGGTGACATCATCGACTATTGATCATCACTCGCCGGTTTGAAGTTCACTCAAACCGGCCCTTTCGCAACAATTGCCCGTGGTGCATCAAGAGTGTGCCCCGGGCAATCACCGTTTCAATCTGCCAGGTCTTCGGGTCAACGATCAACAGGTCTGCATCCGCGCCTACAGATACCCTCCCTTTCCCAGACAGTTTAAGCACCGACGCCGGATTGCGCGTCGCGGCACTCACCGCCGGGGTAATCCCCACCCCGTGAACCAAAACGGCGTCACGCACCGCTGCAAACAAGGATTGTGGGGCACCTATGGTCAACCCCACAAGTGACCCTGAGGCATCGAAGCAGGGTAAGCTCGCGTTCCCGTCCGAGCTGAAAGTAATGCTTGCAGGATCAACGCCCCGGTCCAACAACTGTTTCAGGGCGGCCGGTGCAGCAACTTCCCCCATCGCCAGCAATTCCGGCGTGGTACTGGTGGTCAAATCCACCGTGCCACCGGCCTGCGTATACGGTATCGCTGCTTCCAGTAATGCGGCATGCCGATTAACGTGCGTCGGGTAATACTGCGATAGCGGCACATCCGTCAGGTTGGCCACATCGTGGAGGGGCGTGAGCATGCCCGGTTCGTCTCCGACATGGACCAGCACAATACCGGCTTTCCCGGACAGCATCCCGCCCACCCGCGCCTGAGCACCGATGCGCGCCAACTCCTGAGTCGTCGGCTGACTTGAGCGGTGATCCGAAATCGCCACCTCTCCTACGCCAACAAACTTGTCAATGAGAATGAGATCCTCTTGAATCCCGTCCAGTAACGTTTTCACAGGCACCTGATACGCGCCGGTATAGCAGTAACAGGAAATGCCCTCTTCTTCGAGCCCACGCGCCTTGGCCAACAAATCGGCGAGACTGCGAGTGATGGCATCCGTACCCAATGCGCCCACCATCGTGGTGGTGCCGCCCAGGATAGCCGAGGATAACGGCATCTCCGGTGTCCGGGTTGCAAATCCACCTTCACCCCCTCCGCCAGTAAAATGCACCAAGGCATCCACCAAGCCGGGAATCACCAGCTTTCCTTCTGCCGGGATGCGGGTCACCGGCAATCCGCCAGGCTGTAGTTCCGCAGGGGGTACCATGGCCAGAATTTGCTGCCCGCCCACAAGAATGGTCTGCTGCCCCAGGGGCTCTGGTGCATATACCTCTCCCGCCTCAATCAGAATCATCCCTCACCTGCCTTCACCACTATCTCGGCAGAGATAGCATGTTTTTCATTCAAAAATCGGAAAAATAGCCTATATATTAAAGTATGTTCCTTGTTAATTATTTCACCATTGCGACGGACCGCATGCACAAACCGTCATAACTAAGGGTCGGCGTATGTTTTCTCAGCTCACCATTTTACAGCGTGCCATTCTGCTGTGTTCCTGCTTCATTCTGATTCTCGTGGGTTCCCTGATGTACCTGTTGAAAGATATCAATAGCATGACACTAAAAATTGAAGGCCAGGCCACCTTCCTCACCAACCAGCAGGAAGCCATCCAACAGCAAGCCAAACTCATCGAGAAACAGAAAGAACTGGCCAGCTTCCAAACAGTCACCCAGGACGCCTATTCCGCCTATAATCAGTTTTTGTTCTGGCGCTACGAATCTGCCATTACCACTGACGAAAACTCCATGAAAAACGGCGATGAAGCCGAGGCGAATCTACGCAAACAACTGGACGTGATCAGTAGAGTGGATGAAGAAATGGCTGATGTGGCGGATGTGGTGGTCTCTTACATTGATGAGTTCAACAGCATCATTGGTCAGGCCATTGAACGCACAAGAAATGAAGAAAGCAGTAAACGCATTGCGGCCAAGGTCAATCAAGCCAGCTCCGTGAGCAACTCCATGAGTTCCATGTTTCAGGCGTTGCTGGAGCAAACCGCAGAAACCGCCCAGAAAGCCGGGGAAGGCGTGAGTGCAGCGAGTCTCAAAGTGGGCGAAGCCGCAGCCGCCCTGACGCAGGCGAGTGAAGAAGTCGCTCAGCAAGGAGCCAGTCTGCCCAGTCAGGTCTATACAATCATGGCCGCGTCCTGCCTGATCACCCTGGCCGTCGGATTTGTCGTGGCCCGCTCCATCACCGTGCCGATTCTCCGGCTCCAGAAAGTGATCGCCTCCATCGAAAAAGACAATGATCTCACTCGACAAATCAAGTATCGCGGTAAAGACGAGCTGGGCGCGATCAGTACAGCCTTCAATGCCATGCTCAATAAGTTCGACAGCATTATTCGCAATGTCGCTGAAGCGACCCGCTCTCTCTCACAATCTGCGGAAGAGTCAGCGCAAATCAGTAACATTACCAGCCATAATGCAGAGCAGTTGCGGGAGCAGACCGATATGGTGGCAGCCGCCTCTACAGAAATGGCCGTGACGGTCAAAGGCATTAACGACAGCACGGAGGATGCCGTACAAAGAGCACAACAGGCCCGAAATGCCTGCCTGGATGCCAAAAACTCGGTTGGCCTGACCCAGAATGCCATTGAGAAACTGAATGATCAGATTCTGTCCAGTAAATCCGTCATCGAGTCACTGGCGCAAGACACGAAAAACATTGGCGGCGTACTGGATGTGATCCGGGGCATCGCCGAACAAACCAACCTGTTGGCATTGAATGCGGCCATCGAAGCAGCCCGGGCCGGAGAACAGGGTCGGGGCTTTGCCGTCGTAGCGGACGAAGTGCGCACACTGGCTCAACGCACCGGCGACTCCACGACAGAGATCGAAACCATGATCGACAAACTGCAGGCAAATGCTCAGGAAGCCGTCAGCCAAATCGAGAGCAGCAGTCACAAAGCGGAAGAAACCATCGAACGATCCGGCCAGACCAACAGTGCCATTGACTCGATTCAGCACTCCGTTGACGCCATTCATGAAACCAGCGAGCACGTTTCGCAGGCAACCTCGGAACAAACCTCCGCCGCTGACAGCATCGACCAAAGCCTGGTCAGCATCAGTCAGCTCACCAACGACGTTTCCAAAGCGGCGGAAAACACCCACCACTCCAGTGAAGAGCTCAGTGCGTTGGTGGTACAACTCAAGGCACAGGTGGAGAGTTTTAAGCACAGCGCCTAAATCCGGTAATTTAATTCACATTTTTTTGCATTTAGGGTTGCATATATAACGAAATCGATTATCCTTATAACTACTTATCTTCCTGATAAGTACTGCGGGTATTTTTTCACCAAACTCATTACGGAGCAGCCGCTGATGAATAACAAAATGACTTCCCTTCGGGGCATTTTGCCGTTCCTGGTCACCGGCTTGTACGGTGGTGGATTTGGCATGCCTTTAGCTACCTGCTAAACGTCACTGAGTTAATTTATCTTTAACACAATGAAACGTAACTGCGGGTCTGCCCGCGGTGATACGTGACTGTTTTTTTCATTATTAATTCAGATTCATTGCACTCTCAGCGTTGAGCAGATTCGTGGTCGTTTCTCTTTTTAAGGAAACTATCATGAGTATTCGTACTTTTTTAACCACCATCAAAAACTGGTTTTCAACCAAAAACCAACCTGCTCGGATCACTGAGCTGGAATTGAGTGCCCACCTGGCCCGCGATATTGGCTTGTACAATATCTCCAGCAACGCTGCTTCCGGAAACGGACAGGTGCCTCGTGACGTGGCAGCGTCGGTAAGAGCCCCCACCATAGGGGGCATTCTCACCCGGGCACCCTAAATGATGTAAGCGAGCACGCTTTGATGGCGACATAAAGCGTGCTCGTTTCAATCAGAACTTCGGTCAGTAGCTCCCCCTTCATTGAATCCACCGGAACGTCAAATTGATCCTTGGTGCACAGGCTTTCGCGGTTTTCGCCACCTGATGACGCCAGAAATGCTGTAAATCCCCCGACATCAAGAGCACCGAATTGTGCGGTAAGACCAGACGTGACTTTTGAGCCTTGTTTTTTTTATGCTGTAAGCTGAAAGTTCGCATTCCCCCAAGCGACACAGACGCAATCACCGGATCCCTGCCCAACTCCGGCTCATCATCACTGTGCCATGATACGCTGTCCTGCCCATCCCGATAAAGATTGCACAGCACGCTGTTAAACTGAATCGCCTGCCCTAAGGTCGCAGAAGCCCAATCACACAAAGCAGTGCGCACCTGCGTCAGCTCATCAAAAAAAGCCTGGGGCTGCATCGTCAGTCCGGAATAGGTGTAGGCCGCCTGCGGATCACCGTACCAGGCCTGTAAACGGGGAATGGGCAGTGTTTTACCGTGAATTTTAATGCTGTCCTGCTGCCAACGAATGCGTTCAGAGAAACACGAAAAGTAACGGTCCGCCTGCTCGTCAGAAAAAAATGTCTGAACAAAGTCCAAACGCCCGTTGGGCGGAAGAAGAATAGTGTCGTTCATCGTCCGCTGGATCGATGAAAGGCCACCGGCTGTCTACGCGGCCCCCACGTACCTGGCTGAGGTTCGAAATGTCCCGGAATCTGCGTGCCACACGTTGCACAACGCCCGTGCGCATCCAAATGCCATTCCCCGAGCTGATACCAGTCGCGTTCGATTAAACAGGCACCACACCCGGGACACCAGGTGCTGCTACCCGCGGAATCATGCACATTGCCGGTGTAGGCATACCGTACTCCGCTTGCCAATGCCACTGCCCTTGCCCGGGTCAACGTTTCTGCGGGCGTGTGCAGGATATCCCGCATTTTCCAATCGGGGTGAAAGGCGGTAAAGTGCATGGGCACATCCGGCCCCAGATTTGCTGCCACCCATGCACACATACGGTGTAACTCATCGTCCGAATCATTTTTTCCTGGAATCAATAAGGTAGTCAACTCAAACCACACGTCCGTCTCTTGCTTGAGATACACCAGCACATCCAATACGGGTTGCAGGTGGCCCCCACAGATCTTGAAGTAGAAGTCATCCGAGAATGCCTTGAGATCAATATTTGCAGCATCAATGTGCGCAAACAGCGCTTTAGCCGGCGCCATGCACAGGTACCCGGCGGTCACGGCGACCGCTTTAACTCCCCGCTCATGGCAGGCAATGGCCGTATCCACCGCATACTCCAGAAAAATGGCTGGATCATTGTAGGTAAATGCAATGCTTCTGCAACCAGTATCCAACGCTGCCTGCGCGAGCTCATCCGGCAGGGCACTGTCTGCCAGCGTGTCCATTTCCCGTGATTTGCTCATGTCCCAATTCTGGCAGAATTTACACGCCAAATTGCAGCCGGCTGTCCCAAACGACAGGATCGGCGTACCCGGAAGAAAGTGATTGAGCGGCTTTTTCTCAATAGGATCAATGCAGAATCCGCTGGATCGGCCATAGGTGGTCAAGACAATCTGATCATTCTCTCTGGCACGCACAAAGCAGAGGCCCTGCTGTCCTTCGTGCAGTTTACAGGCGCGTGGACAGACATCGCACTGCACGCGTCCGTCATCCAGCAAGTGCCAGAACCGGGTTGGAAACGCCCCAGGTGTGTTCATTCCCCCTCCCGCATGTCGTTTCTGAACGATTGGTGGTATGCTCTTCTTCTGCCACTATGACACATTCATCCGCGTTTGTAATCCAGGAAACTTCATGCGTTTTTTTATCCCCGCGATCTTCGCCTTTGCTTCCTTTATCTCGCCACCATCCTCGGCAGAACAGCCTCCCGAGGGGCAGACCAATGCAGCAGCAATCCAAGCGCTGACCCTGACCGGAGAGTTCACTCAGGGAGGCATGGTGATAGGGAAAGCGCCCACAGGCGCGCGTCTGGCTCTGAATGATAAAGATGTCGCGATCGCAGATTCCGGTGAATTTGTGCTCGGATTTGGCCGAGATGAAGCGCTGGAACATCAACTCAAACTCACCGTACCCGACGGCTCCCGGCATAATTACTCGATTCAGATTACTTCCCGCGAATACAACATTCAGCGGATTGAGGGTATCCCGAAAAAGATCATGAGTCCTTCGAAAAAAAACCTGGAACGTATTCGCAAGGAAACCCACCTGGTCAATGAAGCGCGAAGAGCTTTCTCACAGCGTCTGGACTTCCTGCCCGGTTTCGATTGGCCGCTCAAAGGGCCCATTACCGGCGTCTATGGCAGTCAGCGATTTTATAACGGCGAACCCCGGCGGCCACACTTTGGGCTCGACATTGCCGCGCCGGTCGGCACCCCTGTGGTCGCGCCGGCAGATGGCGTGGTGACACTGGCACATCAGGATATGTTTTATTCCGGCGGCACACTGATAATCGACCACGGCATGGGCATATCCAGTACCTTTATTCACCTCAGCAAAGTGCTGGTGGAAACCGGCACACAGATCAAACGCGGCGATAAAGTTGCTCTGGTGGGATCAAAAGGCCGGTCCACCGGACCGCACCTCGATTGGCGTTTGAACTGGTTTCAGGTGCGCCTGGACCCCGCCCTGGTAATGAAGGGTAAGCCGCAGTGACCGCCGCATTTAGCGGTCACCGGCCAGATTACGAATCGTCTCCCGAGCCAAACGCTCGCTGTACCCATGAATCTTCCAGTGCCCTGGGCTCCAGCCTTTAAGAAAACGGTAAAAATCCGTCCAGGCGACAGGATACAGCTCGCGCCACTCGCGTTCCAAAGCCTGAAAATTGGTGTCGATCCCGAGGTGTTTCAGCGCGGCATGCAACTGCATAAAATACGCATCCAGCAGCTCCGGTGCCCACCGCTCACAGTCTGACTCATCGAAACAACTGCTGATAAAGTAGGCGAGGTCTTTCATGCCACAGCCACCACCGACGTATTGAAAATCTACCGCCGCCACGGCAGGATCATCGGCGGAAAAGCAGAAATTGGCCAGCTTGGCATCCCCGTGAACCAGCGTCTGGTATTCACACCTTGAAAGCGTTTCATCAATACGACGGGCAAATACCTTTAATTCGGAGTCGTTGAGCGCAGCAAATTCGTCCGGGCGGGTCGCCAGATGCCAATAGGTTCCCACAGGCCAGAGATGGGTAGGCGATTGACCGAGAAATCGCGCATGAAAAAAGGCCAGCCATCGGATGCAGGCGTGTACCTGAGGGTGTGTGGGCGTTTCGACACGCAGATCATACCCGGCCGCATCCAGGTCTTCCAGAATCAGGACAAATTCTCCGCCTGCTTCCATTACGCCCAGTGTCCGCGGCACGCGACAGGTATCATCGCAGTGCTGCGCCCACTCCCGATACCAGGCCATCTCGTTATGGTAGGACTGAATCTTGCGTTGGTGGGAGATGTTGGTATTCCATCCCCGAGGATGCCGGGCCTTTTCGGGTAACGATACGTGTTTCAACACCACGGTTTGCAGAGGACTGCCCTGAAGCGCAAGCCGTACAATACTTCCGTAGCCGCTCCACAATGACTGTATGGTTTCCAGCGCGTGAAAGCTCGTTGCTTGCGTTTGCTGCAGAATAAATGTCTGGAGTGACGGTGGCAGGTCGCCAGCCTGCCCGGGGGCATCCCCCTCAACCATCCAGCATTTCATCCAGCCGAATCTGAACCAGTTTGGACAAACCCTTTTTTACCTCAGAAAAAACGGTTTCTTCGTACTTTCCGTCGAGATCTTTGAGTTTTACCTGATACGACACTTTTTTCTTGATGGGCGAGAGGTCTTTCTTCACAAAACGAAAGATAATGTCGATGCCCTGGCTGTGGTCGGACATTTCCAGCTCTGCCGCAGTTAACATGAATCGCTCTCGGATAAAGCTTTCCATCTCCGCACTGATCATGATTTTTAACTTATCGACATCGCATTTTTGTTTGGTAAAGAATCCCATGGGCCTCTCCTTAGGTCATCTGTTGTCTGCCGTTACTTTATAGCAGGCTTGATAGAATCAGCAACCTATTCCAGAGTGTATCCTTCAAAACCAACGCAAGAGGCCGTCCTCATCCCCCACCAACACACTGAGGCCGTCCTTTCCCGGTGGATGGCACCGGCGAGCCTGCACACGCTGAGCAAGCTCCTGAGCCTCCGGGGGAAAGTACAGCATCACCGAACAATGCAGCTGACCTTCGGACTCATGGCGCACAAACACCGCCGGAACGCCAGAATCCCCATAGATTGCTTCAAACAGCGCTTCTACGTGGCTTAATGCGGGGCTTGCCAGCAGTGCATCCCCCAGATTTTTTACATGCCAGTGGTGTTCCGCCATGGTCATCCTCAAATTTTCTTTACCCGGCCGGTTAAATGGGGTTTCTTTCGCGCGACATCGGTGACTGCGAACGTCAGGGAATCCCCGTGCTCTGATTCAAGCGGCCCCCAACAAACGCACACCTCTGCCGGTAAAAACACCGGAAGCTTAAAGTCCACGTCCAGCGAGAAGGGCTGTTGCATCCAGGTGTCCTTCAATGTGCGCTCGATTTCCGCCAGAGAACAGGCATGCGTCCACATCCCATGAATGATGGCACGGGAAAATCCGAGCGGTTTCGCGGTCCAGGGGTATAAATGAATCGGGTTGAAATCCCCGGACACCGCCGCATACTTTCTCCCCAGGCTTTCCGGCAAGGTGATTGTCACGCCCTCGGAATACTGATCGTAGGTGGCCACTTTTTTAGCCGTCGATCGCGTGTTCGCTCGGATACGATACAGGTTAGTACTCACTTCCCGCCACACGAGCGTGCCACCGGCCGTCACTTCGGTCACGATATCTAATTCCACGCCCTTCTCCCCAACACGGCCGGGAGTGAGGGTGGCTTGATAGTCGAGCACTTCGTCCGCACTGACGGGGCGATACTGGGTAATGCCGTTGCGCAGATGCACCAGGCCCGCCAACGGTAACGGAAAGTCTGCGCCGGAAATGAGCGACAGATGCAGCGGAAACGCGGGCAAATGCAGATAAGTCGCCGGTACGGTCAATCGATCCGAAAAACCGCAGAGCCGGCGATACGCCTGCAGATTGGCTTTATCCAGACGAACATTCGCCACATGCAGTGTTTTTTGCGGAATGGCTGCGGCCAGTGCGGCCGGATCCGAGGATCGCTTCGCGAGCGCCTTTTTTACGGTAGCCAACGCCAGATTGCGGAACACGGCTCCGGTTCCAGGTAAGGCATTCAAATGCCGAATTTGTGATTGCACCATCAAAGCACACCTCGTTTTTCGTTTCAGGTATTGCTATTCTAAAACGATAGCACCAATTCAACATTGGCCAAACCCATCGTTATACCGCAGAATTCGGCCAATCACCCGCGATGCATTCTCTGATGACCAGCTACGGAAGGATCACAACCCGGTATGAGTGAACTGAAAGATGCCGGAATCATGTTCCGCATGATTATCCAGGCAATAACCAAATCCGGCATGAACACGGGCGCGCTGCTTAATCGTTTGGGCGTTACGCCCGACTACCTGCAATCCAGCGACCTGCGCACTCCGCATAACGCCCAGCTCATGTTTTGGGAAACCGTTGAGCAAATTTCTGAAGATCCAGACATCGGCTTACACTTAGGGCAACACCTTCCGGTGTTTCGCGGTCAGGTGCTGGAATATCTGTTCCTGAGCAGCCCCACCTTCGGCGAAGGGCTGAAACGGGCACTGAATTACCAGCGCCTGATCAGTGATGCTTCCGACGCTGAAGTCATCTCAAACACCAATCCCTGTTATATGAAGGTGAAGACGGCCTCCGAAGAAGTTGGCCGGCTCCGCCACTTTAACGAATGTTTTGCTCAGGGTCTGATCGGCTTTTTTATCTTCGTGACGGATCAGCGTTTTCGCCCCGGCAAGATCGATTTTGTCCATGCACGCCCGGACAACTGGCGGGAAGTCGAAGCCGTTCTGGGGTGCCCGGTGGAGTTTGATCAACCCGAGAATCGTTTATACTTTGACCGGGAAATGCTGAACCTCACCTCACCCCATGCCGAGCCCGAGCTGATGGCGTTGCACGAGAAGCTCGCCAGTGAGCAGGTCGCCCGTCTGGAGAAAATGGACATCATCAGTCAGGTGGAACGCATCATCGCCGAGTTATTGGAATCCGGGGAGATCACACTGGAGTTGATTGCCGAGCGGCTGGACACCAAACCCCGCTCACTACGCACCCGTCTCACGGAAGCGGGTACCAGCTTCAATCACATTCTCGCCGATTACCGTTTCCGTTTGGCTAAGCGGTTGTTGGCCGGGACCAATGAATCCATCGATGAAATTGTGTATCTCACGGGATTCTCAGAGCCCAGCACCTTCTACCGGGCATTCAAACGGTGGTCTGAGATGACCCCGATTGAATACCGGAAAAGCAAGCGGACGGATTAACGCCCAATCAGGCTTAGGCCACACACCCGGACCACATTGCCATTCACCGACTGTGAATACGGACTGGCGAAGTAAGCGATGGTTTCGGCCACATCCACCGGCTGACCGCCTTGAGACAGACTGTTCATACGCCGTCCGGCTTCACGGATCGCAAAGGGAATGGCGGCGGTCATCTGGGTTTCAATGAATCCGGGGGCCACCGCGTTGATGGTCATGCCCGCATCCAGATGCTTGCTCATCGACTCCACATAACCAATCACGCCGGACTTGGATGCGGCGTAGTTGGATTGTCCGAAATTACCGGCAATCCCGCTGATGGAAGCCACACAGACGATCCGACCCTGCTTGTTGATCACGCCTTTTTCCAGAAAATGCTGATTCATGCGCTCCATGGCAGTCAAATTGATGTCCATCAGCAAGTCCCAAAAATGCGCTTTCATCCTGCCCAGGGTTTTATCCCGGGTAACACCGGCATTGTGCACAACGATATCTAATCCGCCGGTATGCTCCGTGATAAACTGCGCAATTCGTTCCGGCGCTTCAGCCTGTGTAATATCCTGGCTCAGCACCAAGCCGTCGATCGCCCCCGCCACGCGCTTCAAGTCTTCTTCCGCCTGAGGTACATCCAGACAGATCACCGTGGCACCGTAACGGGCAAGCACACCGGCAATGGACTCACCTATGCCTCGGGACGCCCCTGTCACCAGTGCGGTTTTCCCCACCAGCGAGGTGCTCTCGTCGCCCTTTGTCGACACTTTTGCTTTGGTGACGACGACACTCTGCCCCGAAACGTAGGCCGACCGAGGTGACGTGAAGAACTCAACCGAGGAGCGAAGCATTTCAGCACTGGTCGCCCCCGACTTTACATACACCAGGTTGGCCGTCGCGCCTTTTTTGCCGACTTCCTTGCCAACGCTTTTCACAAATCCCAACAGCGCCTGTTGCGCAGCAGCCTTACCTGGGTCACATTCCGCTGGATCAGTGCCCACCACCAGCACGCGACCACACTTGCTCAGGGCACCAATCGTTGGGTGATAAAACTCATACAGTTCTTTTAGCTGCTGACTGGACTCAATCCCCGAAGCATCAAACACCAGCGCTTTGAAGCGCTGTTTCTCGTCAAGGTGCGCCAGATCCACGTTTTGCGCTCGGGCAAGCCCGCCTGACGCTGTTGAAGACGGCTTTGGACAAAAGAGGTGCGCTTCGGGATGCCCAAACAAGGCGCTCAATGCATCGAGCAATTCTGCCCCGGTACTGCCTCCGAGCAACACATTCCCATGCACCCGAATGGCATCCGCGCTCTCGTAGCGCTCCAACAGCACCGGCGCGGGCAGATTCAACGCGCTTACAACAGATTTGCCTACCGGGGTGTTCACGACTTTCTGATAGAGATCGGACATGGTATTTACTTCGCTCCTGAATTGGCTGTCTACAGATTTACGCTATCTATTGTGACGCATGTTAGCAAAATTAAATTGACTCGGACATTGCCCTTTTTTGTCAAACTCGCCAATGCGAAGATGGCAGGTCTCACCGATACTGTGACCCATCCAGCGCTGTCGGGCTGCCTTTTTATTTGCTACAGTCCGTCGCAGGAACCTTCAATGCAACTTTTCAGCAGGATTGAATTATGGCAAAAGCACCGAAAGCCCCCTCCATTCGACGTGTCGCTATCATTGGCGGCAACCGGATTCCATTTGCTCGATCCAACACCGCTTATGCGAAACTCAGCAACCAGGAAATGCTCACGGCCGCATTGCGAGGTCTGGTGGATCGCTACCAACTCCAGGGCAAGCAGCTGGGCGAAGTGGTCGCAGGCGCGGTCATAAAACACTCCAGGGATTTCAACCTAACTCGGGAAGCCGTGTTGAGTTCTGGCCTCGCCCCGGAAACCACAGCATACGACATACAGCAGGCGTGCGGTACCGGGCTGGAAGCGGCCATCCTCGTTGCCAATAAAATTGCCCTGGGCCAGATCGAGTGTGGCATTGCAGGCGGCAGTGACACAACCTCCGATGCCCCCATTGGCGTCAGCGAAGGCTTGCGAAACATTCTGCTGGATTTGAATCGCGCCAAAACCAATCAAGCCCGGTTGAAAATCCTCTCCCGCTTCCGTCCTAAGCACTTGCTCCCGCTGATTCCGGAAAATGGTGAGCCGCGCACCGGCATGTCCATGGGTGATCACGCCCAGGTGACGGCGCATGAATGGAGCATTCCACGAGCTGAGCAGGACCAATTGGCCGCAGAAAGCCACCAGAAACTCGCCGCTGCCTACCAGGAAGGCTTTTTTGAGGACCTCATGACCCCCCTGGCAGGCCTCAGCAAAGATAACTTGTTGCGCCCGGATTCCACGGCGGAAGCACTGGCCAAATTGAAGCCCTGCTTCGATAAGGAAAATGGCACCATGACCGCCGGCAACAGTACAGCACTGACCGACGGCGCGTCCTGCGTGCTACTGGCTTCGGAAGACTGGGCGAAAGCCAATAATCTGCCGGTACAGGCCTACCTGACCTTCAGCCAGGTCGCGGCAGTCGACTTTGTCGGTAAAAAAGAAGGGTTATTGATGGCACCGGCCTACGCCGTGCCCAAACTGCTGGAGCAGGCAGGTCTTACACTGCAGGATTTTGACTACTACGAAATCCACGAAGCCTTTGCTTCTCAGGTCCTGGCCACATTGAAAGCCTGGGAGGACGAGACTTTCTGCAAGGAAAAACTGGGCCTGAACGCCCCTCTGGGCAGTATTGACCGCGCCAAACTGAACATCAAAGGCAGCAGTCTCGCTGCAGGTCATCCATTTGCTGCAACCGGTGCCCGCATTGTGGCGACTCTGGCCAAACTGCTGGAGCAAAAAGGCAGTGGCCGGGGATTGATTTCAATCTGTGCAGCTGGTGGCCAGGGAGTCACGGCCATTATTGAGCGCTAGCCCTTTTGAGCACCCTCTCCCCGTGAGAGGGTCTCCTTTTCGGTGTGACCCAGTCCGAAAAAACAAAAAATTTGCCGAAACGCGGCCTTGCTGAGTCAAATTGACCAATCCGCTGTAATACACTTCCCTCTACCCTTTCTACCAGCCTTTGCACCGCCCGACGACGGCGTAGCACCTGCAACTCAATCACTTTCAGGATGAATAGCCCCATGGCAGATCAAGTTTCCCGTGCTCACAGGATCATACGCACCTTCCTCTCTATCGCTGCATTACTGCCACTGGTTGCTCACGCCTCCATGGACAGCCTGAAAGCTCAGGTGTATGACCTGTCTTTACCGTTGGAAACACGGGTAAAAGCCATGCAAACCATGACCGGGCTGAAGCCCGATGCCGATCGCACGTATCGCATTTGCATCTGGGATATTTTCGGTCGCTCAGGCCCGATATTCGCTGCAGCCCAGCAACAGAAACCGAAAATCATGCGCTTTGGCGTACAGGTGGAGATGGTCCCCTACACCAGCGAATCCATTATGGTGGAAGAGCTGAAATCCGGCACCTGTGATGCGGCGCTGATGAGTGGCCTGCGGGCACGCCTGTTTAACAAGTACACAGGCACGCTGGATTCCATCGGCGGCTTCCCGGAACGCAATCAAATGCGTCTGGCATTGCAGTTGATGGCCGATCCCCGGAGTGCCGACAAGATGGTCAGCGGCGAATATGTCGTCATGGGTATCGCGCCCGGTGGCGCTGCGCATGTATTCGTCAATGATCGATCCATCAACACACTGGCAAAGGCATCCGGCAAGCGCGTGGTCGTGCTGGACTACGATCCCACGCAGGCCAAAATGATCGCTGGCGTCGGCGCTACCCCAGTGGTCGCGGATATCGTGAACGCGCCGAACATGTTCAATACCGGTGTCGTCGATGTGTTGGCTGCACCATTGGCGGCCTACGAAGTGCTGGAACTCCACAAGGGCATGAGCCCTGGCGGAGGCATCATAGATTTGCCGCTGACGCACATCACCATGCAACTGATCGGCCGCAGCGACGTGATTCCCAACGAGCTGGCGCAATTCGTTCGAGAAGCCTTCTATCACGGGTTTGATGAGATCATCCAACGGGTGCTCGCGGAAGAACAAAAAATCCCCGAAAAATGGTGGATCAGCATTCCCACCAACGACAAGGCGGAATACGAAAAAGTGATGCAGCAGGCCCGTTTGCAACTGCGAGAAGAAGGCTACTACAGCGCAGACATGCTTACTCTGCAACGTAAAATTCGCTGCCGCAGTGACGGTACCCGGGAAGAATGCAGTAATCCGATTGAGTAAGCCATGACAGTTCGCACCGAAACCCTCCCCGTTACCGAAGGGCTGGCACTCAGCCGATGGATTTCCGGCATTCCGATGCTGGTGATACTGGTGCTCACGTTGCTCGCCTCGGTGGGAGAAACGTTGCACTCACGACTCCTGGAAATCGGCGGGGAAACCTGGCCGGAATACTTCAATCTGCGCATCATTGATCATGTGGCGGCACCGACCTGCGATCCTGCCATGAATCTAGATCGTGCTGTGGATCAAGCCATTCAGCACCGGCAACAAGAGCTTGCCAGTGATCCTTTCGCGGACGTTTTTGGCGGCACCATTGATCGCGAAGCCATTCGCACCTCTTTAGAAGCGCAAGCCACTGCGTGCCAGGCACAGTGGACGAACTGGCAAACCTTACAGGAGCGCGACTCGCCATCGGTGAGAGCGTTTGCCACGCTGGAAACCGGGCTCTCCGAAGCGGTGGTCCTGGTGACTGGCAACCGTCGCATCCTGTTGGGCCTCATGCTGCTGTTTTGTGCTGCCGCGGCAACCCTTCGGCGTCAGCACATTGCCCTGCGCCCGGTAGAAAGCCAGCGTGACGACCGGGTGGCCACGGTAACACAACTCGTCGCCAATGCACTCTTGACCCACTCTGCGTTTCTTTACCGACAGCAAGAACTGGCGCAGGCCGAAGCCGGTATGCCTCTGGCGCACCTGTTTATGCATGATATCTGGGTGGCCGGTTTCGGCCTGCTCACGCTGATCTCCCTGTGGCAATTGCGCTCCCCGCGCACAGATCTTCCCGCACACAGCACTTGGGGGCGGGCTCTGTTAAGCGTGCCTTTGTATAGTTTCATGTGTCTGTCGGCTGCCATGCAGTTCGCCTGGCACGGTTTCTATCACGGCATTGCGGTGTATCTCAACATGATGGCTGAACTCTCAGCGCTCTTTTTGAGTCTCGGCCTGTATGTTTGGGTGGGCATGTTACTGGCTCGTACGCACTTGCCTCAAAAAGTGTTCAACCTGATTCGCCCGTGGCGATTGCCCCCCAAGTGGCTGGGCGTTGTAGTACTTTTGTTGACCGCGCTACCGACGGCGTATAGCGGCGCTTCCGGCATATTTATTCTGGCCGCCGGAATGACCTTGTACCGCGAGTTGCGCAGAGCGGGCACCTCGGAACAGTTGGCGCTGGCTACCACGGCCATTTCCGGCTCCATGGGCACCATGCTGCGGCCCTGTCTTCTGGTGGTGATCGTCGCCACCCTCAATAACAGTGTCACGACGGATGAGTTGTTTGAAGCAGGTGCCCGGGTACTGCTGCTGACCGCGTCCATTTATACCCTTTTTGTCCTGGTGCTGGGAGGCCGCTCCACCTTGCGCATCGCTCCCCTTCGAGAAGCCATACCGGGCACGCTCAAAGCGCTGGTTCCGCTGCTTCCTTATATCGCCTGTTTTGCCGGCGTGGTACTGGCCTGGGAGTTTTTTCTGGATCGCGGCCTGGATGAGTTCTCCGCCCCGGCGATCCTGCCTCTGGTGATGCTGCTTATCGTTGCGATGGAGCGAATCGTGCTGGCTGAGACCGATCCCGACGTAGAGGAAGGCGCGGAGGATGCCCCAAAAAGTTTTGGCCAGGCCATCATGCGGGCCACGGATGATTCAACCGCACTGATTGGTGCATTGTTAATGCTCATGGCCCTGTCCGTCAGTATGGGTGGATTGATCGAACGCTCCGGCGTACTGGAGCTGTTCCCCAGTGATTTGGGCTCTGTCTGGCTCACGCTGGCGTTGTTGATGGGCATGCTTGTAATCATCGGCATGATCATGGACCCCTACGGCGCGGTTATCCTGGTCAATGCCACGCTCGCCCCAATTGCCCTGGAGAACGGCATTAACCCGCTCCATTTCTGGGTGATGACCGTGCTTGCGTTTGAAATGGGCTATCTTACGCCCCCGGTCGCCCTCAATCATCTATTGACGCGTCAGGTGGTCGGTATGCCTACCAGCTGGGAGAGTCTGCACGGCACCTTCTGGCAACGCAATTTCCGCTACATCCTGCCCGTACTGGTCATGGGCAGCGTACTGCTCATCGTCACATTCGCCCCGGAAGCATCAAATTGGGGCTATGAAGTGTTGTTGGGTGCAGAGCTAAAACGCTGATTCTTTGCCGATGTTCGCGTATCATGCTCCCTCCCCCATAAGCGATGACGAGCATACAAAATGAACATGGATGTTGCAAAACAGGCACTCAGCCAGTACTTCGGCTATGACACCTTTCGACTGAGTCAAGCCGCGGTCATCGAGCGCACAATGACCGGCAAAAACACATTGGTCGTGATGCCCACGGGCGGCGGCAAATCGTTGTGCTACCAATTGCCGGCGGTGCTGCTGAAAGGGCTGACCGTCGTCATCTCCCCCCTGATCGCGCTGATGGAAGATCAGGTCACCGCACTGCGTACCAACGGGATCCAGGCGGCCGCACTCAACAGCCAGTGCTCCCCCGAGGAGGCAAGACGCATCGCTGCCGACGTCGAAAAGGGAACACTCAGACTGCTGTATGTGTCCCCCGAACGAGCGGTTTCACCCCGGTTCATTCAATGGCTGGCCCAACAGCAGGTAGCACAAATTGCCATCGACGAGGCGCATTGTGTGTCTATCTGGGGGAATGATTTTCGACCCGAGTACACCCATCTTACCGCGTTAACAGCACATTTCCCCTCTGCGCCCATCGTTGCACTGACGGCTACGGCGGATACAGCAACACAGCAGGAAATTCGACAACGACTGAATCTCGATCGAGATCAGGAGCCCGTGCAGGTGTTCGTTTCCAGCTTCGAGCGGAAGAATATTCATATCGATGTGCTCCCCGCCAATGATCGCGTCTCAGTGATCCGGCAGTTTCTGCGACAACGTCCCAACGAACCCGGTATCGTATACTGTTTGAGCCGCAAGGGCACGGAAACCATGGCGCAGAAGCTTACCCAGGCAGGCTATCGCGTGGCTTTTTATCACGGCTCCATGGACAGTGAGGCCCGCAGTGCAGTTCAAACCGCTTTTCTTCAGGATGACATCCAAATCGTGTGCGCTACCATTGCTTTTGGCATGGGCGTAGACAAGCCCAATATACGCTGGGTGATACATCACAATCTACCCAAGAACATTGAAAGCTACTATCAGGAGATCGGCCGAGCCGGACGCGATGGTGAGCCTGCACGCGCACTTCTGTTTGCGGGCTACGGTGATATGAAATCTCTCAGCCAGTTTATTGACGATGGCGGCGGGAGTGAGGGTTTTCAGCAAGTACAACACGCAAAGCTCAACCGGATGTGGCAATTCACTCAGGCCACGTCGTGCCGAACCAATTTTATACTGAATTATTTCGGGGAATATCGTGACGCCCCGTGCGGTCACTGCGACCGCTGTCTGAATCCACCTGAAGCCATTGATGGCACGACCATCGCGCAGATGGCACTTTCCGCTGTCTATCGGGTGCAGCAACGTGCCGGCTTGAATTTACTCATAAACATTCTCCGGGGTTCATCATCTGCAGAGGTCCGGCAACATGGTTATCATCAGATCAAGACTTTCGGCGTGGGCCAGGAGATCGATTGGAAGCCCTGGCGACACTACATTACCCAGCTCATTGACCAGGGCTATCTCGCGATCGACTTTACCCGACACAGCGCGATCACCTTGACGGATTTGTCGGCGGGTGTTTTGAAAGGTGAAGTCAGCGTCGGCTTATGTGAGTATCAGGAGCAGGATTTCAGCAGGCCGACAGAGAAAAAAGGACTGGGCGCGGTTGACGCGCCCCCGCTCAGCGCCGATGAAGAAGCGTTGTTTGAATCATTGCGAGCGTTGCGAAAACAACTTTCATCCGATGCCGGCCTGCCCGCGTTTACCATTTTCTCGGATGCCACATTGCGGGATATGGCCCGGCACAAGCCGAGGGATGAAGCCGCATTTCTGCAGGTACAGGGCGTGGGTCAACACAAATGTGATCAATACGCCCGGCCTTTTTTATCCTGCATCAATAACGCCGAAAGCCTGCAACACTGAAGGCGAGGTTAATTGATAGCATCTGGTGATTCTGGTGACTCCTCATCGATTCGCTCGGCTTGCGTCCGCACGTCGTGCGCCCATCGCAGCACAGCGGCCACCATTTCAAAATACTCGGTGGTAATGTAATGATCCACTTCAACGTCTGCAAACAGTCCACGGGCAAGAGGAATGTTTTCCATCACCGGGATACCGTCATCTTCCGCCCGGTGGCGCATTTCGATGGCGAGATGATCCCGGCCTTTTGCCACCACAATCGGTAACTCCGTCTCGCCAGGTTCATAGCGCAGGGCAACAGCAAAGTGAATGGGATTCGTAACGAGCACATTCGCCTGAGAGACGCCACCCAGTGTACTTTGCTGCGACCACTGCTGGTGCAATTGCTTACGCTGGTTCTTGATCGCCGGGTCCCCATTTTGTTCCTTATGCTCCTGCCGAATGTCCCGCTGACTCATCATGAGATTTTTTGTATAGCTGTGGCGCTGATACACCACATCCAGCAGAGAAATAAAGAAAAACGCGAAGAGGACGAACCCGGCGATAATCAGCACACTCCGCCAGAGTGTGGGGATTACAGCGCTCACCGTTGCCTGGAACAGCTGCAGGTAATCCGGCAACGCATCGTAGAGCACCAGATAGACCGTCCACACCACAATCAGCGCTTTCAGAGCGGCCTTGCCCGCATCAAACAGCTTATCCACCGAGATCAGCTTTTTGATCCCTTCTGCAGGATTCAACACTTCCAGTTTAGGTACCAGTTTTTCGGTCGAAAATATACTGCCCACCTGAGCCCGCTCAGACAGCAGACCGGCCAGGGCACCCGCCACAACAAAGGGTATGGTAGCCAACAGGGTCGCCCTGCCTGCCTCGAAAACCAGCGCTAATACGCCATGAGGCGTCAGTTTATCAAGATCCGACCAGGCAAACGCGGAAAACCAGAGCACTTGCTCAATGAGAAATCCGCCTCCCACAGCAAACGCGATGATCCACACAAGCAATCCCAGGGTGCGAGAAAGATCCTGACTGCGATGAACCTGCCCTTTTTTCCGCGCATCACGAATACGCTTCTCGGTGGGCTTCTCGGTCTGATCGGACTGTTTTTCCGCCATTCACCCTGCCCCAAACACTTTGCTGAGCAACACCGGAAGCGCTGACAGCTCGCCAAGTTGCCGAATAACAGATTCGGTAATCATTCCCAGCATGATCATTAGAATGGCCGTGGCGCACAATGATTTTATGGGTGTCACGATGGGCAAAACATTCATGTTCTGGGCAAACCGGTTGATGACCCCCATGCCAAAATCAATCAACAACAGCGCAATCAATACCGGCGTAGCGATCAACAGAGCCTGTGTCATCATAAAACCAAACTGGTCGGCAAAAAACACCGTTCCCACGCGTGAAAGCGACGGGAAAAACACACTGACCGGCCAGACGGCATAACTGGTCAGCAGCACTTCCAGAAACACTAGAAATGCACCGCTGACCATAAACAACACCGCCGCCAGCCGCGAGAGCCAGGCGCCAGTCAAAGAAGATTGATGCCCCTGAATGGGATCGACAATGTTAGCCATGTTTGTGCCAGCCTGGGTATCCACGATGCCTCCGGCAATCGTGAGCGCCCAGAAGATACCCCCAAACACCAGGCCGATTGCCAGCCCGATAAATATCTCTTTGACAATGAGAAGAGGCCAAACGGTATCTTGAAAATCCACCTGAAGCTGGGTCGCTGACAGCGGAAACAGCATGACCGTCAGACTGACGTAAAGACTGTTCCGCACCAGAGAAGGCATCACATCGTTCGTCAACAATGGCAGCACCACAAAAGCCGCCGCGATTCTTGGCAGTGTCGCGGCAATGGACAGCAGGCTATCGCCAAACAACGCCATGAAGGACGGAATCAAGACCTCCATTCACCATCCCTCAATATTGAAGTCGTCATGCGCAAACATCTCACTAGCGCACCCAGGCAGGAAACTCGGTAAAGGCCACAAAGGTATACTGATGCAGACTTTCTCCCATGACACTGGCGGTGACAAACAACGTAATCGAGACAGCAAGCAATTTGATCGCAAAACTGACCGTCTGCTCCTGCAGTTGCGTCACAGCCTGCACAATAGCCACAAACAAACCACATACCGAGGCCACGATAATGGTCGGTGCTGACAGCACTAACATCAGCCATAGGGCTTCCTGAGTCTGGCGGATCACTTCAGCTTCCATAATGAATCTCTCCCCGCCTAATTGATGTAGGTCATCACAAGACCGTGGACCAAATGCGTCCAGCCGCTGACAAACACAAACAACAGTAACTTGAATGGCAGCGCAACGGTCGGCGGAGCCAGCATTGCCATACCCAATGCCTGCAGGATGTTCGACACAATCAGATCAATGACCAGGAATGGCAGGAACAGGATAAAACCAATCTGGAAGGCGTCGGTGAGTTCACTCACCACAAACGCGGGGACGACAATCACCATATCCGTTTTCGATACCTGAAGATCGGCCTGATCTCCGGCCAGTTTCTGCAGACTCTTCATAAAGAACTGACGCTCGGTCTCATCGGAATGCTTCTGCAGAAAAGCGCGCAATGGCTCTTTAGCGGCATTCGCCAGCAGCAACAGCTTATCGGTATCCGACTGCTCAGCGGTAAAGCTTGCCATCACCGTCTCAGTACGAGACTGCATATCCATCAGGACGGGGTACATGACATAGACGGATAACACGATCGCCAATCCGTTCAACACCACGTTGGGTGGCACCTGCTGAAGGCCCAAAGCATTGCGCAACAGGCTCAGCACCACCACAATTTTGGTGTACGAAGTCACCATGACAGCGACAAAGGGGGCCAGTGCCAGCGCAACCACAACCAGTATGATCGCCCCCGGAGAATAGGCAGACAGCATCATTTCAGAACACCTTGTCGATCTGCACTGCCAACTTATCGGCGACCGTAACCAAGCGACCTTCAGCAAATGCGGTGCCCTGAACGGCAAGCGTCACCGCTGCACAAGCAAGATCGACAGTCGTTTCCAACACAGAGCCGGGGCTGAGCAGACTCAGTTCACTCAACGACACGGTTTGGCCGGGAAGCGACACTTCAACGTCCACATTCGCCAATTCGGGCGCAGCCGGGCTTTCAGTGCGGCAGCACTCTTCCTCTTCAAGCGCATTTACTTCCTGTCTCAGTTCTTCTTGCACATCATCATCCTTGATTAACTCGATTTCTACACCCGGCGATACCCATCGCCCAGCCAGTCGCAGCGGCGGATTGCCTGGCACGACCAAAGTCAGCGCACGAAACACCGTCTGTGTCTGACCGAGATAGATTCGGTCGCCCGCACAACAGGCTTCGATAACATCTAACGGTAGCCGACGCACGGGCAAGCTCACTTGCAGAGCCAGGCGTGTCTCATACACCGACGCAGGAAGCCGGCCACGCCGTAACCCCCTCACCTCTCCCGCACCTTCGCACCACGAAGCCAGCCGACACACAAACATGCTTTGACTTGCCGTGTTTAATCCCAACCAAACCGTGATACTGTCTTCTCCAGTTTCACAGCACACTCGTATACCTTTGCTGGCAAGTTGACGATTCTCGGCGGGATCGACGATTTCACGTACCGACACCGGTACCCACTGTCGCCCCGTCAGCGCATCCAGTGCGCCCACGAGGGCCTCATGGACGAGCGCCCAGGCGAGGATGCGATGCTCGGGCGCCGCAGACCGCCAGGTCGATGCGTCAGCGAGCTCCTGCCGGGTCGATTCAGTCACTCCCAGCACGATCACACAGTGAGAGGCCTGCTCATCCACCAGCGTGATCCAGGCGGTTGGCAAAGCATCAGCCTGCCTTGCGGCCCCAAGCAGTGTCCATCGGCAGTCTTCCGCCCCTGCCTGCGCGTGCACCGACTCTTCCACAGAGCACTGAATGGCTTCCAGAGCAGCCCAGTGATTAAGCGACGCCACCAATCGTTGAGCGACTGAGGGGAGACCTTCCAGCCGAAGCACCACGTTCAGTACCCCAGATTGAGTCGCACCAAATCCTGAATATTTCGTACTTTCAGCTTGGAAATGACGCGCGCGCGATGCAATTCAACGGTTTTGACGCTGATACCCAAAACATCAGCGATCGTCTTGTTCAATTTCCCCTCACACACGTAAGCCATGACTTGCCGTTCACGAGGCGTCAACAGTTTCAATTTTTCTTTGCTCATTTGTGGATTGCGTAACATGTCCACGGGCACGTGGGCGGTTTCACACACCAATTGAATCACCGCATTCGGGTCATAGGGTTGCTGCACGACATTGGCGGCCCCGTACCGCATGCACTCGACCGCGTCACGCAGGCCTGCTTCATCTGCAGTGACCAGCAAGGGCAACCGAATCTTGCGCTGATGCAGGGTTTTCATTAATGAAACGCAGTGCATGTCCGGTAACCGCGTTTGACTGAGTATGCAGCCGAACACTTCATCATTGGCGAGCTGCCAGGCTTGTTTTACCGAGTAATCACACTCAAGCAGGAAATTCAGGAACGCAGTGCCCTGATCGAACTCATGTACCACGAGCCCGCGTTGCCGGGCCACGCTGCCCAGAAGTCGCCGGGTAGCCGAGTGCGCATCCAAGAGAAACAGGTGTGTGGTTTGTTCAGGCGCGAGAACTTCGCCTGTGGTCGCATTTGGCATCATCACAAACCACCTCAGACACAGTGCAGCAATGATCGGCAGGCACTCGCCAATGGATGCAAAGGGCTCGAGAAAGCGTAATGAACAAAATCAGACGGTGTATCCACTGGACTACCCAGTGAACAGGGGAGATGAATCAACATATGGCGACTCCTTGCCTTGGGCAACGAACATCCTGTCCGCTGGCGTTACAAACTGTATAAATGCTAAGCCGACTCGGATCGCCGGGTCAAGCGTAAAATACAAATATATTTGAACAGCATCTCATTTTTTTCAAACTTCCGTGCGAACAATTGATTTTGACCACCAAAGCGGATTACTATTCCTCCCGGCGATGGAACGCCCTGCATCATTGTGTCTCAGCAAATACCGCAATGATCCGCACTGAAAAGTGTCCCGTAAGCACATACCTGCTGCCACTGGACCCCGTTTAAAAGGATTTGAACGTACCATGAGTCGAGCATCGACACACCCGAATTCTCCCCCGCTCATCCGACTGACTCAAGCCATGTCGGGAAAAAGCTACAGCGATATCGTCCTGGCTTTTCTTGTGGTAGCCATCGTCGGGCTGATGATTCTGCCCCTGCCGCTGCTGGTGGTCGATATTCTGGTGGCCTTGAACATGTTGATTTCGCTCGGCCTGCTGCTGTTGGCGATTTATATTCCTGCCGCCACCGCCTTTTCCAGTTTTCCCAGTGTGATTCTGATCAGCACCCTGTTCAGGCTATCGCTTTCGATCGCCATTACCCGACTGATACTCATGGATGCCGACGCAGGCGACATCATTGATACATTTGGAAATCTCGTCGTCGGCGGAAACGTGGTCGTTGGCCTGGTCGTGTTCACCATCATCACCGTGGTTCAGTTCATTGTCATTGCAAAAGGTGCAGAACGGGTCGCTGAAGTTTCCGCACGCTTCACCCTCGATGCCATGCCCGGAAAACAACTCTCGATTGATTCAGACCTGCGCTCTGGCATGCTGACAAAAGAGGATGCCAAACAGAAGCGACGCATGCTGGAGCTGGAAAGTCAGTTGCACGGCAGTATGGACGGCGCAATGAAGTTCGTGAAAGGCGATGCCATTGCCGGCATCGTGATCCTATTGGTCAACATCGTCGGCGGCCTCACCATTGGTGTGATGCAAAACGGCATGTCACTGGGCGATGCAGCACACACCTACACGATTCTTACGGTCGGTGACGGCCTGGTATCTCAAATACCCGCCCTGCTCACCTCCATTTCCGCAGGACTCATCATCACACGCAGCAGCCAGGATGAGGGACATTTGGGCGAATCCATCTCCGCCCAGGTGTCTGCCTACCCCAAGGTGATTCTGCTGGGTGGGATACTCGCTTTCATCCTGGCGTGTATTCCGGGATTTCCCTGGCCAGTCTTTGTGGTCATGGGTTTCATTTTGCTGGCTGTAAGCGCTTTCCATTACTTCCCCAATCAGTTGGGCAAAATGCGTTTCGGCAACCAGCCACTCAACCTGAAAGACAGTCACACCGAATCACCAGAAGACGAGCACGGACCGCGCGCACATCTGGTGATTCAGTTACCTGAGGCACTGCGTGGCTCGCTGGACGTGGGTTTGCTGCGCGACCGCCTCAAACGCATCACCGGGGATATCGACAAGCAATATGGTATTGCCCTCCCCCCAACCAAAGTGAGCTATACGGACCCGCAAGCGGACGTAGCGCCTCAGGGGACACCCCCGCCGCAACACGCTGCCCGTATTCTCGCCTATGATGCACGGCTGAGTACCATCCCCCTGAGTGGGGAAGCCAATCCGCTGGAAAGCCTGTGCCAAGGATTTCGGGAAGCGTTGCTGCATAATCTCGGGTTATTCATGGGCATTCAGGAGACGGCTAACCTGGTGAACCAGTGGAATGATCAATACCCCGATCTCATTAAAGAGGCCCTTCGCTCAATCACACCTTTGCGCATGAGCGAAGTACTGCGAGGACTTCTGGAAGAGCGCATCCCGGTCAATAACTTGCGTACGATCTTTGAATGTTTTACTGCTCAGGCGCCGCAAGAGAAAGACACAGAGATACTCATCGAAAAAGTTCGGGTCAGCCTCAAGCGTCAGATCAGCGAGCAATTTGCTTCAACAAGCGGGGAGCTTCCCGCGCTGCTTGTGAATCCCGAATTTGAGCACCACCTTCGTGAGGTGTTTTCAGACCGCTCACCCAACAGCCAGGACAAACTCCAGGACCTGATCCAGCATTTCCAGACCTCACTGGCTGAACAATTGTCGGCGGTGAGCCCGGCCACAAAGGGCAATGTGCCTTACGTTGTGCTGGCAGGCTCTGATGTGCGTCGCTTTATACGACAATTCACCATGAAGCAGCACCCGACGTTGGCAGTGCTCGCCTTTCAGGAGCTGACCGACAACCTGAATATTCATTCGCTAGGCCAGATTGCCTGAATCCAACTTCCAGGGAAGGAAATATCGACATGTTATGCCATTTTTTGCCCACGGCCACGATTGTACTTGCTTGTCCGCTAGGTGTATTTACTCGACAGCTAGGTGTTCTGGCGATGGTGTGTCTGTTCGCCACTGCCGCGCACGCACGCCCGATTCAGTTTCAGATAGACGCCCAGTACAGCTACCGCCTGGACAACAAGCCCGTTGGCGAGTTTTTGCAGAGCTTTATGGCAGAGCAAGGGTATCAGGTCATTATCAGCGATATGATTCTCAATAAGAGCCACCGCTTGAACGGGATACGGAAAGGCACACCAGACGAAATTTTTGGCAGTATTCTGCGAACGAATAATCTCGTCGCTTATTTTGACGGCAACAAGGTCTATGTGCATCAATTGAATGAGATGCAACAACGTTACATTGCTGTGCCCAGCGAAGACATGCGCTTACTGAAGCGCGCCATCATGGGGATGGCACTTCACGATGACGATAACTTCACCCGTTTCAACAGCGCGACCGGACTGGTGTCGATCAATGGCACACCCGCCTACGTGAATCAGGTGCAAGGCGTCATTCATGCGCTCAATATTCGCAACCTGAATGCAGCGTCCGAATTCCAGTACTTCTCTCTTAAATTCGCATGGGCCACCGACCGCGTCTTCACCGTCGGCGGTCGGGAAGTCACGATCCCCGGCGTTGCCACAATCCTCCGACAGGCCATCGGCGAACAGCCAACCACTTTGGCTGCAAACTGGGATGAAGCCACCCCCGCACAAAGTGAATCGCTGAAAGGGCAAGGACTGGCGTCGATCGGTAAGTCTGCAGAGAAAAAGAACAAACTGTTGGCAGCCGCCAACGCCTACAGCGGCGAAGTGGCGTCTGGCCCGGATCAGACAGGCCCCACGTACATTCCCGAAAAGCCGGCATTTGTCGATAATGGCACCTCCCGCGTGGTTGCTGACCCCCATCGCAATGGTTTGATTATTCGCGACCTGCCGGAGCGCATGCCGCTGTATGAGAAGCTGATCAAGACCCTTGACCAGCCAACCCCCATCGTTGAAATCGAAGCCACCATCATCGACATCAACATCGACAAACTCGCCGAACAAGGTGTGCAGTGGCGATTTGGGGAAAGTAACCTTGAAGCCTTGTTCGCGCGCAATGGCGGTAAGGACAACCTGCTTCGAGGCGCACTGAACAACAGTGTGGCCGTACTGGAACAAATGCCCGGATTCCAGCTCGGCGCAATCATCGGCAACCACCAACAGCTCGTGGCTCAGCTGAACCTGCTGGAGCAGGAAGGGTTGGTAAAGATCACTTCCCGCCCACGGGTGGCAACGCTCAATGACCTGGATGCAGTCATAGAGAGCGGACATTCGCTCTACGTACCTGTGGAAGGCGCATTCGAAACCGATCTCTTTAAAGTGTACTCAGGCACCATACTTCGCGTGACACCGCACATCATCAGTGATGGCCCGGAAAAGCAGATTCGACTGATTGTCTCTGTGGAAGATGGCAGTGTTGACATGCTGACCGACGCCAGCGGAAGCAGCGTGCCCATGTCCACACGCAATGCAGTGGTCACACAGGCCATCGTGCGAAATGGTCACAGCTTGTTACTGGGCGGTCTGGTACGCGAAAAGTCCATACAGCAAACCAATAAAATCCCGGTGCTCGGGGATATACCGGTCGTCGGTAAACTGTTCAGCAACAATAAGGAAAGCGGCACACGCAGCGAGCGAATGTACATCATCTCGCCCAAACTCATCACGTCTGACAGCGCAGACGCTACCGCTCAGACACTGCTAAGCAAAGTCGCCGCGGAGGAAAAGAAATCGCTCAAGGAGAAAACCGCCCCCTTGCTCAAGTCCTCTGCACTAGGCGCAGGCACGACACGTTGCGCACGGAACTGCGGCGGAGGCCAACGCAACACACCCGCACCAGCCGACCTGGTTCTGTTTTAATCCGCCCGCTGAGGACCTAAGCTCATGACATCTGCGGAAGCCAATCATCCCATTACCCTGCGCATTGCGGGGGGCGTGCATGATGGTGCCTGGCACCTCGTGACGCCGGGTGATGTGCTGCTGATCGGCAGGGCGGAAGACGCAGACATTATCCTTAGGGATGCTGACGTGCCTCACCATCTGGCCTGGATTCAGCGTCGTGGACACCTGCTTCACTTGCGTATACTGGCGGACGGATTACAGCACGCAAATTCGCCTTTGGCTCCGGGTGATGTGGTTCGATTAGCCGCGTCTGCCCAGTTGACCTTGGGCGCGGTCACCTTGCATCTGGAGTTTCCAACGCCTGAAGCCTCCCCGGAATCGGATATAAACACGTCTACGCAGACAAATGCCCAGTCTCCGTGGTTCCAGACAACACCCCATTGGTTGCGACGGGTTACAGCAACGTCGGCGGGCTGCATTTTGCTCCTGCTTGCCGCCGCCCTGATGAGTTCACTGTTCAGTGAAAAGAAAGCGCCGATACTTGCACCATCCACGGAAGCAGAGGCCGTCGCCGTGGAAAGGCACCAGGCCAACCTGAGAGCACAACAGCTTGCCGCCAGTGTCAAAGAAGTGCTCCGGCTTTCCGGGATTACGGCGGAGGCATCCGTCATTGCGTCTGGCGTGGTGGAAATTCGAGGGGAGTTCAAAGACCCACAATTGCTCGAGCAGATCCTGGCTTCCCGTTCGATACGCGAAATCAAAGGGCTCAGACGAGTTTCCGTTCAGGGCATGATTCCGCCTTCCCGGGCCCCGATCGATCTGAAAATTCAGGCCATTGTGCACGGTAGTGATCCCTATGTCCTGGCCACGGATGGCACCCATTACTATCCGGGTGCGCGCTTGAACAATGACTTGACGCTGAAAGCCATCGATCAGGAAAAAGCCATCCTCGAAGCGCCCAACGGAAAAATCACCACATGGACGTTATCAGGAGGCGCACACACAGAAAACTAAAACTCTGGCGAATGAAACGCTCGCCAACACACCATACCGTAAAAGTAAACGTTCGAGAATAAAGGAAATATTCATGTACGATAATACAATCAAAGGTGGGACGCCCACCGAAATCAACTTGAGCAAAACGTCTCCCAAGGACAATGAAGTGACCAGTTGGTACGAAGCCATGGCATCAGCTTGGGGAGAAAAACTGGATCGACAGGCAGAGAAAATTACGGTCATGTCCGAAGAGGTGGGTGCACAGGGCAAGGATGATCCCGGCACACTCACCCTGTTGTCTGCAGAGTCCATGCGCATGCAGTTTATCTCCAACAGCGCTACCAATGCGACTTCCAGTGTGGGCAAAGCATTGGAAACGCTGGCTCGCAAACAGTAATCGCACGTATCAGAAAGGTAGAAGACTATGGTGGAGAACATCAGTGCCGTGACGTTTGAGGTCGCACCGGTAACGCCGGCTCACACGAGCCAGCCAGGCACACCGACGGTCTATGACGTTACGGCGTTCGAACATATGTATCAGGCTGCTGATCTAGGCGAAATGAAAGCCGCTCAGACAGAAACCGGGGGACAAGACACGATTGTTTCCAACGGGTTTGAACTTGCTTTGAAATCTCTGGGAGGGCTGGATAACAGCATCTCGATCATGGGCGTTGATGCGCTGAAAACAGCCGCTGAAACGAACACGCTCACTCCGGGAATGATGCTGGACATGGCGGTGAAAGCCCAGGAGTTCATGTTTCAAAGCCAACTGACGGCGACCATAGCCAACAAATCATCGGACGGTATTTCTCAACTGTTCCGACAACAATCGTAACGAGGAACGGGCAGGCACACCCTGCCCTGTTCTTGGTACTCTCAGGATGAAGACTCATGGATGAGAACACCCCCCGGCGTTTGGGGACAACAACAGTATCAAGCCTGCGACAACTTTCGAGCAGGCTGTGGGCAGTAGGGATACTGGCACTGCTCAGCGTGCTGGTCAGCGGCTGCAAAGACACCCCGCTCTATTCCGCACTTTCGGAGCAACAAGCCAATGAAGTGGAAGCCGCGCTACTGCGGTCGGGCATCTCCACGGAAAAGCGGCGGGAAGGTAAAGACAATGTCTGGTCTGTTCACATCCCTCATGCCCGCATTGCAGATGCCATGCAAATACTGGAAGAAAAAGGATTGCCTCGCGAACCTGCACTCAGCCTGAAGCAGGTATTTCCCAAAGAAGGGTTCGTGTCCTCACCCACGGAGGAAAAAGCGCGCTACATCTACGCGCTCTCCCAGGAACTTGCGAGTACGCTCATGATGATTGATGGCGTTGTGTCCGCTCGCGTCCATGTTGCGCTACCTCAGAAACAGGTACTCGATGACGCCACACCGCCAGCATCCGCATCGGTGGTTATCATTCAGGAGGCCGGCTACGATCTGGCAACCCATGAAACCGACATCAAAGCAATCGTGACGGATGGCATCGAAGACATGAACGATGTGAATCGCGTGACAGTGAAATTTTTCACCAAAGGTAAGTCCGCTCTGCCAGTGCGAAAGCCGCCGGAGCCGATGATGGCGAGCACAGGCTGGCTGGTTGGCTTTCTGGGAATTTTATTGGGCATACTGGGGGGAGCCGGTGGTTTATCGCTGCGCAAACGCATGCAGAAAGCCCAACCGGCTGACCGTCGCCCCTGAAGGAAACACCACCATGGATCATCAGACGTTGAGAAATCACATCGTCGACCACGTGCATCCCGACTGGCTGGCACTGCCCGGCGTTATGCTGAGCAAAGCTCGGCAGAGCAGGATTGGGCGCCGGACCCTCGCCCATCAGTTGGCGGTGTTCTTTCCGCGAATTATGGCGACAGAAGCGCTGGACACCCAGCTGGTCCCGTCATTGCTGAACCACGTAGTGCACTTTAGCCAGGCACAGTGGGAACGCATAGCCTTTGAAATCGGCGTACACATGCATGGCGATGTGATTCGGCGGATTGTTTTCAAGCCTGAGATTCTGCGGCTCAAGGACAAGCTGGGGGAAGTTATGTATGAGCGCATATTCACCGATGCAACCTTCCTGACCTGGCCAGAGCGTGCGCAGGAAAACCAGCTGGGGAAATCTTTTTGGCAGGAAAGCCTCAGTGCATGCGGCGCGTCACTCCTGATTCGCCAATTGACACCGCTCTGGGGCGATTATGTCGATCTGATTCGCAGTCAGTTTCCTCCGTCGATCGACGCCACCTCAGCTCATATCGTCGGCACCCTGGATGCAGACGCCTTTGCCCACTGGCTAACCACACAGCATCCCGTCCCACAGGTTTCGGAGGCACAAGAATGAACCCGGATATTTGCATCAATGCCATCGACACCGCTCAATCAGACGCACAGGAGGGCTGCCTGGATGAAAAACAGCAGTACATACGCAGTGAACTCCTGAATCCATTGATTCCTGCAGCGCAGGTGGCTACCTGGGAAACTCTCGAACAACTCGTTGAAACATTCAACGCCCGGTTAGCTGAGGTTGGAAAGCAGTCAGACCAGCTGTACTCGCAAGCCTATCAAGCCGGCTGGGAGGCCGGAAAACAGGAAGCACTGAATGCGCAAGTGGCTAATCTACTTCAGGCACAGGAAGTTGCTCGCGCCTACCTGAGTGACCATGAAACCCGACTCCAGGCACGCGCTCTGGAACTCGTGCAACAGATCATCCCCAATATGCCCGTTACAGAAACCCTCACGGCCTTGATTCAGAGTGCGTCGAATGCCCTCAAAGGAGAGGCAGTCACGGTCATCAAAGTCGCGCCTTCGAATGTTGAACGCCTGCAAAATCAAAGCGTGCTGAAAGGCTGTTCTCTACAGGCGGATGCTTCCCTCTCGGAATGGGATTGTGTTGTCGCGACGGAATTGGGTGCGATTCGACTCAATTGGCAAGATCGCGTTAACAAGATCACAGGAGTAAAGGAATGAACCTGGCATTGACAGACTGGGACAACGACTTCGCGCAAGAGCGGGTTGGGCGGGTGGCAGAAGCCAATGGTACCCTGCTGAAGGTGACCGGACTGCTGGCGAACATTGGTGAGCTCTATGCATTAGTCGACCCAAGAACACAGCACCGGTTACATGCTGAGGTGGTGGGACTCTCCGGTGACTACACCCTGATGATGCCCCTAGGGAATCTGGCCGGCGTCAACACCCGCATGGATGTCATTCGCATTGAACAATCCGCCCGGGTTCCCGTGGGCCGGGAATTCCTCGGCCGAGTGATTAACGCGATGAGTCACCCAGTGGATACCCTCGGCCCTATCCTTGCCGACGACTCTGTCGCCCTGAATGGCGAAGCGCCTTTGCCTTTTGAGCGTACCACGATAGAACACCCTCTGCCGAGTGGCGTAACAGCGATCGACACCTTGCTCACAATTGGGTTGGGTCAGCGCGTCGGTATATTTGCGCCGGCAGGCGGAGGGAAAAGTACGCTGTTGGGCATGCTCACGCGCGGCTCAGCAAGTGATGTCAACATCATCGTGCTGGTGGGTGAACGTGGGCGAGAAGTGCGGGAATTCATCGAAGATAATCTGGATGCGGATACGCTGGCAAAAACCTGCATTGTTGTGTCTACCGCTGACCGACCCGCCATGGAGCGCTGTCGTGCGGTATTGACCGGCATCGCCCTCGCTGAATACTTTCGGGATCAAGGCAAGCACGTCGTTTTTATGATGGACTCAGTGACCCGTTATGCACGCGCCCTGCGTGAAGTTGGCATTGCTGTGGGCGAACCGGCTGCCAACAAAGGCTTTCCGCCTTCGGTGTATGCGACCCTGCCCCGTTTGTTTGAACGGGCTGGCAGCAACCATTCCGGCACCATCACGAGCTTCTTCACCGTGTTGTTGGAAGATGAGCATCCCGGTCAGGATCCCATCGGTGAAGAAGTTCGTTCATTGCTGGATGGGCATATCCTGCTCTCCAGCAAGCTCGCAGCACAGGGACACTACCCCGCCATTGACGTCCTGCGGAGTGCCAGCCGTGTGATGACACGAGTCATCGATGAACACCATATGCAGGACGCCATTCGGGCCCGGCAACTGCTGGCAAAATATGAAGAAGTCGCCCTGCTGATCCAGCTGGGTGAATATCAACCGGGGCATGACGGCGAGACCGATGCCGCCGTGCAAGCCACACCCGCGATAAATCGACTGCTTCAGCAACGTGCCAATGAGCTTGCCACCTGGGATGCCAATTGCACTGCCCTGCATGCATTGTTTGGGGAGAGCAAAGCGTAATGAAAGTGGTCACAGTATTCGAGGAGCGCTACGATGCTTGAGTTGGAGACCCTGCAGCAACTTGTTCGCATCCATGAACGTCGCCTGCTGGCACGGAAACTTCGCGCCAGCAGGCTGAACCACCAGATCCAGGTCAGCCGCCAGGAAGAGTCTCGCTTGCGACATCAACACCAGCAGATCTCCGACCAGCGTTCCGCTCTGCACTGGCAACACTCAACCGGGCGAGCGTTGACGGTAGATGACATCCATCAGATGCAGCAGCAACGAGACACCCTGAGCCGCCACATCCAGCAAAGTGCAGGCCAGCTTCAGGCATGTCAGGCGTGTCTCCAGCAAACCGAAGACAATCTGGCCGCGGTGAACAACGACATTACCCGCCGGCAACTCAAGCTAGATGTTTTACAAGACAAACAGCGACATTTACGCCTGTTGAGGATAACCCGATGAACCCTTCCGCCTATTTCACTTTCCGAGGGATCACCCCTCCGAAATCGATGACGTCGATGACAAAGACCGGGGCGGCGTCCCAAGGTGCCACGGTAAGCCAGGCTCACTGCCAGAAACCGGGCCAGATTCTGGATCGTGCCTATTTCCAGACGCTTATGACGTGCTCGAATGCCGCACTCCCGGAAACACCGTCAATACAAACTCCGTCGGTACAAACACCGGCAACGCAAACACCAGCAATACAGACACCGGGAATTCAGGCTCCGGCATTTCAAGATCCGAATTTCCAGCCATCAGAAACATGGCCAGCCGCATCGCAGGTATCAGCACGAGGGACTCCGAACACAGAGGTTGACGCTCAAACCGCGACCAAAAACTCGCTTGAGCGGGAAGACGCACTGTTCGCCGTTCAGGTCTCTCTGGAGACGCCCATTCGACCCATGGCGGAAGGCAGTGCACTTGCTTTGTCGATGATTCATCCCGTAAACGGCGTTGCCAGCAAGTCAGGCCTCGCGACCGAAGCGACTAAGACAATCACAGCGACTTCGCTCAATGAGGTCATGACCAGGATAAGGGACTGGATACAAACCTGCCCGACACAGAAGGCACACCTTCCCCAGACCTTGAGGCTGGATGGCGTGCTACCCGACACGCAACTCGTTCTACAAAAGGTTGACGGCACGTGGCAAGTACAATTTGCCTGCGAAAATCCGGTACAAGGATCACGATTACAGGCCCATTTACCCGCGCTGGTTGCTCAGTTGGCCCGCGTTACCACCGACCCGGTTCAGCTGACGCTCAATCGACAACTCATTGCACACACAGACAAACGCGATTCAAGGAAGAATACAGTTCATGCACGCACATAAACTCATGCACGTCGTTAAGCGCATCCATGCAGCGAAACACGCAAACACAGCGAAAATCGGTATCCAGCGTCTGATTCACCTGATCACCCTGACCAGCCTGCTGGTGGGGTTGGCAGGGTGCCTGGCGGTCACACCTCAGACCAGCGATTCCGAACGCCACCCGTTTCGCCCACCCTCCGTCAAATCTCAGAGCGATGAACGAGGCTTCTGGCGACATCAGGTGCACTATGCTTTTCCGGAAAAGTACTACACCGTAAAAGATGACCGGAACCAACTGTGGGAAATTGCCGTCACGGACTCCCATGCAATCACGCCAGTGGCGGAAAACACCCCCACACTGGTATTGATTCATGGGCGGGGGGCGAACAGCGGCTACTTTTACCAACTAACACGTCAGATGCTGGATGCAGGCTTTCGTGTGGTGACGGTAGACCTGCCCGGCGACGGGAAATCCCAACCCGGCAATTTGCAAAACGCGGTGCCGTTGCCACTCGCAGACTCACGAAAACTGGTGCATAACGTGCTGGTTGAACAAATGAACATTCCCAAAGCGACCTATCTCGGGCATTCGCTGGGGGCACAATGGGTGCTGGGCTATGCGCTGAAGTTTCCCCGCAACGTGGAAAAACTGATTCTGGAGTCCCCTTACGGGCTGGAAGAATATGCGCCCAGCGTGAAGGTAAATGAGTCCGAAACGCTCGCACTGTTTGATCCACTGATCAAATACGACTACGAACAGTGGCAAAACCGTTGGTCTGTGCTGGGTTATTTTGATCGGGAGTTCAGAAAAACCGCTGAAGACATCCGCCTGTTTAATTATTTCCAGAAACTCAACGCAAAAACCGGCGCAATCGAGCCGGCCAGTGTGGGGTACTTTCAAACGCACAGTATCGACAGCACTTTTCTAACGCGTGTACGCACTGAGTTGATTTGGGCCCCAGCGGACGAATTCGAGCGTTATCTGCGTAAAAGCGAGTGGGATATCTATGGTCAGGGCATAGAAGTGTTGCGAAATGACCCTCAAAGCCTTCCTAAGCAGCTGGAGTACGTTCAAGCCCCTGTGCTCATGGTCTTCGGTGGTCAGGACCCGTTCCTGCCCAATACCGCATTCAGCGGAAACCGCCACTTGCGCGAGCAGGTCATCAAACCTGCTTTCATCCGCCTTGCCAGTTCGGGTTACCTGCCCAAAGTGGTTATTTATCCCGGTGCCGGGCATATTCCTCACGCGGATCAGGCAACGGCCTTTTCCAAAGACGTGATTCGCTTCGTACAGTTCGGTGACGTTGACAGTGCGGAGGAAGATCCCCTCGGGTATGCGAACTAATTGTTTTTCCGAACCAGATCGGCCAACGTTTGACCCTCCAGCGCGTTGGCCCATTCGGTCTCCAGCGTGTTGATCAGCGCATCGCAATCCAGCGTCTGATGCCGCGGGGAACTGCTTCGCTCCTCCTGGCGAATGGCTTGTATCAGGTCCACCAACGGGATCTGGTCGATGGACTTCCCAGGCACGAGGTGATCCGCCCGATCTCCGGTATACGCCAGGAAATGCCGATCAATCAGCTTGTTCATGAGTCGCCGGGTCACTTCCGCCGGCGCACCCAGATCATGTTCAAGGTCCATCACGGATTGTGGATGCCGCCCTTGATCGAAGCGCTGTGCCACCTGAAACATCAACGCCAACCCCACGCGCTCATCCTGGCGCGCTGACGACCGAATCTGTAACGCCGGGCAAATCTGCCGACTGTTCTGATAATAATAGGAAATGGTTGCACCCAGTAATAATATGAGCCAACAGATATACAGCCAGATCAACAGCACAATACCAATCGCGAAGCCCGAATAAATTGCCTCATAATTGGACGACTTCACAACAAAGGACGCGAACAATACCCCACTCGTTTGCCAGGCGACCCCTCCGATCAGCCCACCCAGCAGGGCGCTGGTGAAGTGCACCCGGGTATTGGGCATAAAGCCGTAGACAAACGTAAATGCAATCACGATGAAAAAATACGGCGCTAACTTGCCAAAAGCGATAAACAGCGTGCCAAAAGGCTCAATGGCCACGATCTGTTGAACGATGGACGAATTCATGATGGACGCGGTCGCCCCGATGGCAGAGACAACCAGCAGCGGTCCCACCATGATGACACTCAGGTAATTACTGAATCGTTGACCTATGCTGCGTAATTCCGGGACGCGCCAAATGGCGTTAAAGGAGCGCTCAATCTTTTGAACGAGCGAAATTACCGTGTAAACCAATAAACCCAGGCCAAGAAAACCCAGCACGCCCACTTTGATATTGTCCACGAAGGACAGAATATTCGTAACAACTTCCGTGCCCTGCTCGCCAAAGGGCTCAAAAAAGTTCATCAGGAGCGGGGTCAGGTGATTGTGGGCCCCCATGGCCTTCAACACGGAAAAGCTCAAGGCCAACAGCGGCACAATGGACAACAAGGTGGTATACACCAGGCTCATGGCGTGCAGAGTCAGCTGACCGTCTACCAGATCCCGCACGGTGGCATACAAAATGCGTGCGGTCCGGTGAAGCGCCGCGCCCGGAGAACGTTTGGGGCGTTCCGGCTCAAACAGCCAGTTCTTAACGTCGTCGACGTATTGCAGCGGGGATCGATTCATACACGTGTGTCGGCAGGCTTAGCCCTTGGCGGCAATATAATCACGGGCGGCATCAAACGTCTGGTTCATACACACCAGTACTTCCGGCACCATACCTCGCGCGGTTTCATAATGCTCATCCTTTATCAGGTCCTGCATTTTTTTCCCCAGCTCCGAAAGCGGTACCGCGCCCACATTGGCCGCCCCGCCTTTCAGTGAGTGCGCCAGGCGATAAAACTCTTCATACTCGCCCTGGTCGTAGGCGGTGACCAGCTGCTTGTCATACTCGGCAAACGTTTCCAGAAAGCTCTTGAGCACGCGCGGCAGCAGCGACTCGTTGTTTCCAAACCGACGAATGGTTCCTTCAATATCCAGCATTTCCGTCGCCACTTCGGCTTCCTCCTGCATATCACTGAAATGAGTGAGCGGCACATCCCCTGCCCCATCGCGGAACTGACGTTCCACCGGTACTTTTGGCCTGATTTCCTGCTGTTTCACTGCTGCTGGCAGCCAGGTGCTTAAGACCGCCAACAAGCGATCATTCTCAATCGGCTTTGATAAGAAATCATTCATGCCGGCGCGTGAACAGTTTTCCCGATCCTGAGTCGTGACATTGGCTGTCAATGCAATAATCGGAATGTCATCACCATAAGTTTCACGGATTTTCCGGGTGGCGGTCAAGCCATCCATATTCGGCATATGCAAATCCATCAAGATCAATTGTATGCGTTGGCCGTAGGTTTCCATGTAGGAAAGCGCTTCCACACCATCATTGGCCACCCACACTTTGGCACCCGCGGTTTCAAGCATCTCCTGGGCGACGACCTGATTCACTTCATTATCTTCCACCACCAGGATCTGGGCCCCGTCAAGATTCCTTCCATTCACCACGGCGTCGCCTGCCGCAGCGTGATCCGGCTCGGGGTGAAAATCCGCATAGCGTTGTGCCGCGAGATCTGATGCCGATTTGAGCATTTTCAACACACGCGTGGGAACTACCGGTGTATTCATGATCAGCACGTAACCCAGATCATTGATGATCTGCTGGTTCACTTCGGTGTCACCAATCGTCAGAAGTGGTACCACCACCTTACATTGGTGCCCTCGAATCAGTTCATCCGCTTCACGCAATGTGGTGCGGGTGCTGCTGTATTCCCAAATGGCAACGGTGTGATAGCCATCCTGGATTAACTGATCGATGCGCTGAATGGCAGACGTTGTGTCTGGATACACGAACAGCTTTATGTCCAATGGCTGGAGGACGGCAACCAGCTCATCCAACTGCTTGCAACGTCCTGCAGCCACCAGCGCCAGATTATCCGGCAGGGCCTGGACAATCGGCGTATCATCACGCTGGTTCGTGTATGGGAGCGCAACTTCAAAAGCAAACGCACTGCCTTTGCCCGGCTGCGAGGTCACAGCAATTTTACCACCCATTTCCTGCACAATTCGCTGACTGATGGCCAGCCCGAGGCCCGTGCCGCCATATTTGCGGGTCGTAGAGGTGTCTGCCTGAGTGAATGAGAGAAATAATTTTTCCGCCGACTTCTGCTCTATCCCAATCCCGGTGTCTTTCACAGCAAAGCGCACCGTGACCTGATCGGCGGTTTTGTCGACCAGCTCCGTCACCACCGACACCTCGCCCCGTTCAGTAAACTTGATGGCATTGGATACCAGGTTAATCAGCACCTGCGCCAGGCGCACATCGTCACCCACCAGATAATGCGGAATCGCCGGATCGACCTGGAATCGGAACTCCAGTCCCTTTTTGTCGGCCGCTACTGACTCCACGTCTGCCAGCCGCTCAATCATATTCAGAAAGCTGAATTCGGCCTCTTCCAGTTCCAGTTTGCCCGCTTCAATTTTCGAGAAGTCCAGAATATCGTTAATGATCGCCAGCAGCACACCGGCGGAATTGGATATATGACGCAGATACCCGGTTTGTTTCATGTCCAGCTGTGTATTGGATAACAACTGCGCCAGCCCCAGAATGGCGTTCATCGGTGTGCGAATTTCATGGCTCATGTTCGCCAGAAACTCACTTTTGGCCTGCACGGCTTTCTCTGCCGCGAGCCGATCAGCCTCTGCCTGTTTGAGGGCGGCATCCAGTCGCTGGTTTTTGTCTCTCAGCTCTTCTTCCGCTTTCCGGTTGCTCACCAGACTGTCATTGTACTCGTCAATAAACTGCCCCAGCTCATCTTTCGAGTCCCATTGCACCAGAATCCGTTCCCCCGTCTGCTGATGATGCAGAATGGAGTCGCGGACAATTTGCAGCGGCTTCAACACCGTAGATTTCAGTGCGAAGTGAAAACCCACCATGAAGATTAAGACGTAAAATGCAAAGAAGCCCAGCTCATTGAATGAGCTTGAAAACAGCGCTTTATTGACCGAACGAATGTCCAGATGCACCTGCAGTACGCCGGTCTTAATCTGTTGCCCATCGAAATCGTAGAGCACATCCCGTTCTATGATATGATCGGCATCCCCTTGCGCGTTCTTTTGACACTTGCCGAGTTCTACATGATGACGCACGACTTCCTTGTAGGTTTCGAACTCGTCCAGTACCACGCACTCAATTTGCTTTTTTTCCAGAACGCCACGCAGGATGGCATCCGTCGTCTGCCGATCCAGAGACCAGATGGGAATGGAAATCTGCTTGGCCAGTAATTCCACCTGCTCTTCATTACTCTCGATCAGCTGCTCTTTGACCAGATTGGTTTTGATCGCGAGATAACCCAGGTTAGCCACCACCAACAGGAGAAAGACCGGCAACGCCGCAGAAATAAAAAAGCGGGTAACGAGAGGAGAAAAGGTGGTCCGCTTCATTCAAACAATGCCCTTGTTGACCGGTGATGATATTTGGCGTGCACTTCTATACAGCATAGAAATGAAACCGGAATAGCGCAAAGGGCGGTGTGGATTATTCCCCGTGCAGCGTCACCATCAAGTGGCGGGCCCCACCGTGGTTACGATGTTCACACAAATAGATGCCCTGCCAGGTACCCAGCGCCAGACGACCCCGGGACACAGGCAGCGTCAAACTACACCCCAGCAAGCTGCTTTTCAGGTGTGCGGGCATATCATCACTCCCCTCGAGCGTATGGCGGTAGTACGGCGCATTTTCCGGCACAGACTGATTGAAGTGGGATTCAAAATCCTGTCGAACGGTGGGGTCCGCATTTTCATTGACGGTGAGCGAAGCGGAAGTATGTTGAATGAACAAATGACAGAGCCCGACGTCACACTTGGCGAGTTCCGGAAGCTGACGTATCACCTCTTCCGTAATCAAATGAAAACCGCGAGAGCGCGGTGTGAGTGTCATTGACTTTTGAATCCACATGGCCAATACCGATATCCGTTCAAAGACTCGATAGCCTGCATGGTTTTAACGGGAATGTCCACGGTGCACTTGTGCAAGGAAGGGAATCAGGAGGGCAAAAACTCATCACAGTGGATGTCACGCATGTTGGCGCCCGCCACAAAGATGGCTTTTTTGAGCTGCTGCACCCGCGGCGCTGAGCCACAGAGGTAAGCAACCATACCTCGCGTTTCGGGGAACAGCGTTTTCACCAGGTCGTCAATCGCCAAGGGGCTTACCTCCTTGCCTGGAGTAACGTCACCCTGCAAAACCGAGTAATGGACGGAAAACTGATCATACCGCGTCGCCAAAGCAGCCAATTCCGATTGATAGTAGAGCGTATCCGCACTCGCCGCGCCCACCAGCAATGTGATTTGGCCTTGATGGCCTTGATGTAACGCATCCCGAGCGATGCCATACAGAGGCGCTAATCCTGTCCCGATCCCCACCATCACTATGGGCTGATCGCTGCGCTCCAGCGCATAAAAACACGTGCCTTGCGGTTCGGAAATTTCCAGGAGCTGGCCTTCGGCCACTTCCTCCAGCAGATACTGGCTCATGACGCCATCCGGCAATAATCGGATATGAAATTCGATCGAGTCTTCCAGCACGGGCACACTGGCGATAGAGTAGCTCCGGTGTACACCCCCGGCGTACAAGGCGACGTACTGGCCGGGACGATAGTCCATATCCGTCTGAACGCGCAAGCGTAGGGTATTTGCATTCAGCAGCGTTTTATCCGTCACGGTTACCGGATACCGCACGCCCGCTTCATCGGCGCTGCGAATACGAATGGCCGACTCGGGCCGGCAGCAACAGGCGAGGAAATACCCCTGCTGCTTCAGGGTATCCTTCAACCCGCTCTGCGCGAGTTCAGGGACCTCTCCTTCCTCCGCTTTCATCAAACAGGAGTGACAGACACCCGCCCGGCACCCAAAGGGAATGTCGTGCCCGGCATCCAGAAGCAGGTCCAACACCGTTTCTCCCGGCACAATATCAATTTCGTCGTGCTGATAGACTATGTGACTCATACCTGACCTATGTATAAAAAAGGGAGGGGGCCAACGCCGCACCTCCAAAACAGAGTAATTCATTGAAAGGCCGTTCGGCAATCCCCGAACGACGGTTTGTCAGCGATTGAGTACGTCGTCTCGCACGCTGTTCGCAATACCGGCGATCTGAGCAATGTCTTCGTCACCCACGCCAAGTTCCTTCAGCGTCGCGCCCAGATTCTCGATCACCGCGTCCACATGCGAATCGTTCAAGCCGGTTAAGTGCTTGTGCCCTTCGCGCATGTCTTTGCCCGTATAGTTATTCGGACCACCAAATACCATGGTCAAAAATGCCTTCTGTTTCTGGGCCTGACCATCCATGTCCACGCCATCAAAGTATTGATTGATGCGATCATCCGCGAGCACTTTGCGGTAGAAAATATCGACGGCCGCATCCACAGCGGCTTCGCCGCCCAGTTTTTCGTATAAGGTTGTCATGTCACACTCCTGTATGTGCTGATTATTTTTTGATGTGTTGCCTTTGGCTGCACCCAGCGCGCTATAAAGGCACCCGGATGACGACGCCACCCATCACTTCGCCAATTTTGAAATCGGTCCGTGGGCTGTCTTTATGATCGTTATGACAGGTGACACAGGGCGTAGCCACTGCCACGTCCGGATACACAGCGGTGAAGTACTTTTTACCGCCCAGCTCTTCCGTACCATAGAAGTTCATCCCCGGATTTTCGTTAATGTACGTCAGTCCCTGCTTTTCCATGTCGGTTCGCGGCTTATTCTGTTTGTTGATCGGCCAGAGTGATTGGAGGGAATACGTGAACTTGTCCGTGACACTGGCGACTTCCTCGGCTCCGGCACGGAACATCTGTGCGGGCAACGGTGCACCATTGTCGATATCCTTCCAATGTTCATCCGGTTTAATGGTTCCCGCCCCTGCTGGCCCCAGGCGCTTCACGATCAACTTCGTGTAGTTGGCGCGATCGGCGTTCATCACCGCAAAGAGCGAGTCGGTATAGATCTGCGGCTCGATTCCGGCGGCCTTTTCTTCGCCACAGCCCGACAGTCCGACAACAACGCCCATCGTCGTTGCAGCTATCAGTGTTTTCTTCATGGTTGTGTGTGTAAACATAGGTTTACTCTCCTTGGTTTCGTGCTTAGTCAGTGAATCGTTCGCCGGATTTCTGTCCGGTCTCTTGTTTGCGCTGTAGTGTTCAGCGCTTTACCCATGCTCTTCCAGCCCCTGTTTAATTTGGCTATTTGGCGCGCTCTACAGCCATTTCAATCGACTCTACATGCCGCGCAGGTTGGCCGGTAAAATTCGTTCGAATCAATTCAGGATCGGCCAGCGCATCCAGTGAGAAAGCCAATGAGTGACAGTTCATACAAACAGGTCGAATCATTTTTTCGTTCGGTCTTAGCGTCGCATTCTGGTTATGCCACACGCTCACTTCCGTGAGCTCAGCCCCAGGCTCATCTGGCACGCGCGGTAAGTGGCAGGTTGCGCAGGTCACCTGCGGCTCACCCTCAGGGCTTCGTGCTGACGCATGCGGTGAGGACTCAAACGCAACGGCATGTTCATCCGCATGGCACCCCAGGCAGGCATCCACGGCCGCCACCTGGGTGTCAAAACGATGCGTGGAGTGACAGCTGTTGCAGGTGAGTGACGTTTCCAGAGCGTCTTCGTGAAACGGTAGCCTGGCATCTCCCGGCGACATCGCCTTCATCTCCGCCACATCTTTTGCCTGCATGCCTGCCAACTTCATTCCATGTTTACCTTCGGTGAATCCTTTGAACTCATTCTGATGGCAGTCGATACACACGGGTATCGCTGGCTTTTCTACCCATTCACGCAGCCCACTTGAATCGACTGAGGATTGCTCGTGACAATCGGTACAGTTCACTCCAGCTTGTGCGTGCTGGCTGGCTTGCCAATGACTCAGCGCCGGTTCGCTCAACCAGACCGCCGGGGCATCCGGTGCCGGATTCGCTCTGTTCTCATCAAGCACCTTCTTCATTTCCTTGTCAAAGGCCGTGCGGGCCAACGATTGAGGCGCATCCTTAAGCCAGTGACCATTCGCGTTAGCCACCAGAAAATCTTCATACAGCGCCCGGTTATCATGGTAGTTGTGACAGCCCGCATCATCACAACTGTCAAACGCCAAACCATCGTGCGACGGCCGGTCTTCCGCCACATCTTCATGACAGCGATAGCAGAAATCCTCCGCCAGTGTCACGCCCATATCATGTGTGTTCTCCCGATCATGCTCGGTATGGCAGGTAGCACAGTAGCGCGCATCCAGTATCGCAACCCGGTCTGCATTTCTGGGGTCAGTAAATTTGGATTTCGGGTGCGAATCATGCGCTGCTTTCAACTCCGCACCGTGGCATTGGGTGCATGCCGCCTGGATCACTTCCTTACCGCCAAAAGGTTCGGTATGACAACTGCTGCACGCCAGTTCAATCTGGTAATGCCCGCTGGTTGTCTCACCAATCAGATACACCGACTTGTCTTCATCCACCACCAGCGGCCAGGCAAAATAGCCCGCCACCGCCAGGGTCAGGACGCCCCACAGGGCCCATGCTATTCGTTTCAAGAGAACTCCTCAGGCAATACGTTTTAAGCCCGACAACACAGCATCGCAATTCAATGCCGCCTAAAAGTAATACACCGACAACACATGCGCGCCCAGCAGTGCGGGCAACGGCCAGGCCACGAGCAGGTGGAGCCAATAGCCACTCTGACGGGTCCGACGGGCCATACGATCACTCAACCGGTGCTCAAAGGCGATGAACAAGGCCACCAAGCTACCGACCAGCAGAATGGCCAGGTAGTCGAGGATCAACCACCTATTGAGGTTTTCTCCCAGACTGAAGCCCGTGTGCAGAATCAATACGCCGACGCACAACAGCCCAATGACCGCATGCACCAGGCGCCACCAGGGAAAGTCTCCCCAGCGAAACCAGCGAACCCGCTTGCGCATGGATACCACCAGAGCAAGCAACGACAAGCCGAGCAGTGAAAATCCCGTCACCTGTTTCGCCAGGGCGTCCGTCCGTAACCACTCCCACAGGGAGATGTCTTTCACGGATAATGCATTGGTTTGGGCCGGCAGAAAGGCGATGAGCAACGCAACCAGCATGGCCACCATGGACACCCCCGACAGCCACCGGTAGCCGGGCGACGCCTCTTTCTCTGCCAAACCACCCACCAGGCTTTGAACCAAAGGCTGACAGGTACCGCATGTCGTCGCCGCCCCCGTGCAAGCTTTCAACTCCGGAACGGTCTGACACCCATTTTCTAACGCTGCAACCAAGGCTCCTTTGGTGACTCCGTTGCATTGACAGACAATGGCCGACGCCTGCCACTGTTGCACTTCCTGCTCACCTTCCCCCCATAAATCACCGGTTAACTTGAAGCGTAGCCACTGCCAAGGCAGAACCAGGCGCTGATGTGTCAACGCTTCCCGCAGGCGAGGAATGGCTTCCCACTCGCCCACCGCCAACGCCCCAATCAACCGGTGCTTATAGAGCACAATTTTCCGGTAGACGCTCCCGTCTCTCGATTGATACGTCACTTGCATCAGGCCATGCCGGGGGTCGGGGTCGGCCACTTCGCCCATACTGAACACAGTTTTTCCGATCACTTTCAGCTGTGTCACGTCGGCAGACCCATGATAGGAAGGCAGATGATCGGCGTCCGCCCCTTGGGCAATGATTTCAGCAGCAATCGCAGCCTGTTCATACCCCGGAGACACCAGGCCATAGGTTTTCCCGCGATGCTCGGCGCACTCACCAATGGCATAGATATCCGGCTCGCCTGTCTGGAGCTGGTCATTCACACGGATGCCCCGTGACACGGGAATCCAGGCACGACGCGCCAATTCACTGTTTGGCTGGATGCCTGCGCACAACAACACGGTATCACAGTAGATATACTCACCCGAGCGCAGTAAAACCCCACCTACCGTCTGCCCATCCTGTGAAGTAATCTCCCGCACGCCCTGGCCGATAAACGTTTCGATTTTCATCCCGGTCAACGTTGCGCGCAACAGCTCAGCGCCACGTTCGTCCAACTGCCGATTCATGAGCCTGGGCGCTTGCTGTACCACGGTGACCAACGTATGGTTCTGTTGCAACGCCCGCGCCGCTTCAAGGCCGAGCAACCCCCCGCCCACAACCACCACATGCCGGCTTCGTGCGGTTCGAGCTTTTAGATGTTCGGTATCCTTTAAATCACGGAAGGTAAAGACATTTTTCAGATGCACGCCTTTGACGGACGGCACATGCGCCCGCGATCCTGTCGCCAACACCAGCGTTTCGTAGAAATAGTCCTGTCCTTCTGAGTCCACGACCTTTTTCAGATCCGGGTCAATAGACACAATGCGCACGCTCAAGTGCTGAACCAGTGGATTGCGTGCTTCAATCCGCGGAATGTTGGCAATGTCCGCCACACTGATTTCACCAGCCAACAATGAGGAGAGTTTCACCCGGTTGTAGGGCTGCCAGGGCTCATCACCAAATATATAGACGGGTTGGCCGGGATTACGCTTGAGCAACTCTTCGGTAAAACGCACACCCACGGGACCGGCACCCACCACAATCACAGGCAAACGTGCCTGGGGAAGTGCGATCACATTACTTTCGGCTGTTGGTTGCAGATGACGCATGTTGGCCTCTCACAGATTAACCACTTAGAGGCAAACAAAATACCTCTTTAGTTTATCTGCAATATGCTAACACTACGCCAACCACACCAATACCCATTATTAATCAACAGGATACTGACGCATTAGTTAAAGCGTAATCACTTTCCCGTTCCCGTGTAGCCACTGAATGTGCACAGCAAAAGTGCGCTCACCTCTCCTTCTCGGTGCATATTAATTCACATAGGCTTGCGGCGTTTCTGAAATGAATCTCTGGATGTTCTCTGCCGTTTTGTCCGCCAGCCGCTGCCGTGCTTCCCGACTTGCCCAGGCACAATGCGGCGTGATAATCAGATTTGGAATCATCCCATCCAACAGCACATTGCCGTCTCTCGGCGGTTCAGTACTGAGCACATCCAGCGCCGCGCCCCCCAGCGCTCCTGCTTTCAATGCCTGTGCCAAATCCACTTCATTCACAATCCCGCCCCGGGCCACATTAATCAACAATGCCGATGGCTTCATTTGGGCCAGTTCTTTCGCTGAAATTAAATTGCGCGTTTCTTCACTCAGCAAACAATGAATGGACAGCACATCGACCTGTGGCAGCAAGGCATCCAGGCTCACACGCGGATAGCCGTCGACCTCACCAGTCGGCTGTCCCGGGCGCGCACCCAACAGCACACGCAGACCCAGTGCCGTTGCCACCCGCGCCAAATGCTGCCCCAAATCCCCATAACCAATAATCCCCAGTGTTTTGCCTTCCAGCTCCATAATCGGATGGCTCATCAAACAAAATTGCGGGCTCTCCTGCCACTTCCCGGCGCGAACATCGTCGACGTAATCCACCAGCCGGTTGGCCAGAGCGAACATCAACGACAGTGTGTGCTGCACGATGGTCGGTGCACCATATTGCGTGACATTACACACCCGGATGCCTTTCGCCCGGGCGGCATTCAAGTCAATATTGTTGGTGCCGGTCGCAGTTACGGCAATCAGTTTGAGACGATGCGCGCCGGCCAACTCGTTCTCGCCAATCACGACCTTGTTCACCACCACAATGTCTGCCGACTGGATACGCTCCGCCGCCTGCTCGGCAGCGGTAGCCGGCCACGACTCAACAGCGTCAAAACAGCCGTGGATCGCTGCCCAGTTGATGTCTGTGCCCATACTTTCCGCATCTAAAATCACACCATGCATTGCTCGAAACTCTCCCTCGGATTGAGTAAACTGCTCATAGTTATGGCCCAGTAATCCGCCTAATAGTAAAGCAGGAGACCCGCCCCATGCCAGCCATTGAACTCTTACTCACCGGCAGCGAACTCATGAATGGCGACATCGTCGACAGCAACTCCAGCATGATTGCCCACAAGCTGCTGGAGCACGGCATTCCTCTGCGACGAAAAGTGACCATTGGCGATGACCTGAAGCTGTTGAGTGAACAAATCGAACGCATCAGCGAACAGGCCCAGGTACTCATTATCAATGGCGGTCTGGGTCCGACCACCGATGACCTGACTGCGGAAGGACTAGCCCTGGCAGCCGGCGACAAAGTGGTTGAACATCCGGAAGCCCGGGCGCACATTGAAGCCTGGTGTGAACAGCGGGGCTTTGAGCTGAGCGAACCCAACCTCAAGCAGGCCCACCTGCCACAGGACTGCGCCATCATCCCCAATCCCATTGGCAGTGCCGTGGGTTTCTACCTGACCTTGAATCACTGTCTCATCATTTGCACGCCTGGCGTTCCCCGAGAGCTGAAAGGCATGCTGCAAGACACGATTCTGCCGCTTATCCTATCCCGTTTTGATCAGCTGCCTCGCTTTCACACCGACAAATTTCAGGTCTTCGGCCTGGGCGAGGCGCGAATTCAAAAACTGATTTCCCATGGCATTCCTGACTGGCCGGAGGATATCACACTGGGGTATCGGGCAGCGCTGCCGTTTATTGACGTGAAGCTTACCGCCTCGGATGCCGTCGACCCGGAACACCGCCAGGCGCGTTTAGCGCAAGTGAAAGCGCTCCTGGGGAGCCATGTGCTGGGGGACCAGGGGAAGTCCGTGCCGGAAATTGTCATCGAGGAACTTCGGTCACGCGGTGAGAAGCTGGTTACCGCCGAAAGTTGCACCGGGGGTCGCATCGCGTCGCACATCACCCGCGTTGCGGGCGCGTCCGACGTGTTCGATGCCGGGTTTGTTACCTATTCAAACGCGATGAAATCTGAATTGCTCGGCGTTCAGGAAGCCACGCTGACTGACCATGGCGCGGTCAGTGAGCCCGTGGTGCGGGAAATGGCGGAAGGCGCTCTGGCGAAGAGCGGTGCGCATGTCGCCATCGCGGTCTCAGGGATTGCAGGCCCCTCCGGCGGCACAGAGGACAAGCCGGTCGGTACCCTGTGGATTGCCTGGGGCCGAAAAGGCGCACTGCAAACACAACGCCTGCTCATCCCGGGCAATCGGGAGTTTTTCCAGCAAATCGTCACATTTATCACTCTGGATCTGGTGCGGCGCACATTGCTCAATATTCAGGACGAGCCTCAATACTTTTTCGACCGGAAACCAAAATAACCTTAACTTTACTAGGCTTTCTGTGTTCATAAATTCGCCGCCGCTTAATTTTGCATCTATCCTTCAAACAATTAATCATTGTTTGAAGCGAGGTGCTGAGGCATGCGACTCCGAAAATTTTGTTCCGCCCTTCTTTTGTGTTGTACGACCACCCTCTCCCACGCGGAAACCTACACGGTGGGCGTTGAAAACATTGACTACTATCCGTTGTACGCAGAAAAGGATGGACAGTATGTGGGTCTCGCCCGGGAGATCCTGGACAAATTCGCGGAGAAAAGCGGGCATACGTTTCAATACAAGCCCTTCCCCATTGTCCGGCTGACCAAAACCTACGCAGAAGGCAGCCTGGACCTCAAATTCCCGGATAACCCCCACTGGGGCCAGGATGATAAAAAAGGCAAAAGCGTGACCTACAGCGACTCTGTCATTGAGTACACCGATGGCGTGATGGTGCTCCCTGGCAATCTCGACAAAGGTGTCGACGCGGTGAAAAAACTGGGAACAGTGCGTGGCTTTACAGCGTGGGATTGGCTGGGCCTGATCAAAAGTGGCTCGGTCGCCGTGAAAGAAGCCTCCAACCTCAATGCGCTGATTCAACAAGCACTCAGCGGACGCGTCGATGGCGCTTACTTTAATGTCGGAGTAGCCAACTACTACCTGGATAAAGAGATGAAACAAAAAGGCGCGTTGGTCTTCGACAATTCACTCCCCCATACCTCAGATTCCTACTTTCTATCGTCAATCAAGCATCCTGACCTCATCAAGGCATTCAATCTATTTCTCATCGACGAAGCAGGCTGGATCAGCGCGACCAAGAAAAAGTATGCATTAGAGTGACAGCAATCAAAACCAAAGCATCCAAACCAGAGAGCAATACCCGGGTCACCCGGGCGCATGGCACGCATGCCAATGGCGAGCGATGTCCACGCGGCGCGTCACCCACACCTGGTCAAATCCGGCAATGTAGTCGAGAAAACGGTTCAGTGCGGCTGCCCGCCCGGGGCGGCCCACGAGCCGGCAATGCAGTCCCACACTCATCATTTTCGGCGCATCTGCGCCCTCCTGATACAGCACATCAAACGTGTCTTTCAGGTAGGTAAAGAATTGGTCGCCCGCATTGAATCCCTGCGCCGTTGCAAAACGCATATCGTTGGCGTCCAGCGTGTAGGGAATCACCAAATGAGGGCGCTCGTCACCAGCCACCCAGTAGGGCAGCTCGTCGGCATAGGAGTCCGCATCGTAAAGAAAGCCACCCGCTTCAATCACCAGATCCCGCGTGTGCGGGCTGGTGCGCCCGGTATACCAGCCCAGCGGTCGCTCACCTGTGACTTCTGTGTGCAGGCGGATGGCTTCCTGAATCTGCTGTCGCTCATCCTCCCGGCTGACGAACTGATAATCGATCCATTTCAACCCATGTGAGGCGATCTCCCAGTGCGCGGCCTTCATTGCTGCGACCGCGTCCGGATTCCGGGCCAGTGCGGTTGCTACACCATAGACGGTCACGGGTAAATTACGCTCGGTAAAGACACGATACAGCCGCCAAAATCCGACACGACTGCCATATTCGTAAAGCGACTCCATGTTCATATGGCGCACACCTGCCAAAGCCTGCGCGCCAACAATCTCGGACAAAAATGCCTCAGACGCTGCATCCCCATGAAGAATACAGTTCTCGCCGCCTTCCTCGTAGTTGATGACGAACTGGACAGCAAGGCGGGCCTGACCCGGCCACTTGGGATCGGGCGGCGTCTGACCATACCCCACCATGTCCCTTGGATAGCTCATACTCCGGCGCTCCTGGTTCCCGTTATCGCTTGATTTCTTCAATCACGATGCGGTCGATAGGCACCTGCACATAACCGGTCTCTTCACTCCAGAAATAGTAGTAACCCAGTACCTGCCCCTGATCATCTTTACCGCTGGTGATTTTGCCATCCCGCACCGTCCAGGATTTCACCACCTTCCCTTCATCGATGTACGAGACACGCAGGTCTTTTCCCAGCAAATTATCTGCCTGTCGCGACAGTTTGTTCCGCGTCTCTTCTGTGCAGGCCGTCATCCCCAACATGACTAGGGCCACCACCCCGACACACAACCTGTGCTTTCGATACTCCTGTTTTCGATATCCCTGTTTTCGTTCACTCATTTACTCGGCCTCCCAAATTGCCTGTGTCCAGAACCGCTCCAGTTGTTTCAGGTAGGGATCGATGTGAATCCCTTTGTTTCGCAACCAATGCTCATTGTAGTAGGTTTCTGCATAGCGCTCACCGCCATCACAAATCAACGTAACAATACTGCCGGTTTCTCCAGCCGCGCTCATTTGCGCCACCAACTCCATGACTGCATATAAGTTTGTCCCGGTAGAACCACCACACCGCCGATTCAACACCCTTTCCAGGAAATGGATGGTTGCAATGGAGGCCGCATCCGGCACAGAGGTCATTACGTCCACCACATCCGGCAAAAAAGAAGGTTCCACGCGGGGCCGGCCAATACCCTCGATGCGCGAACCGGCATCCAACCGGAGTTCCGCATCCCGGGTGTGAAAATAGTCATAAAACACCGAATGCTCCGGATCGGCAACACAAAGGCGTGTCGCGCGCCCGGTATAACGCAAATAGCGGCCAATGGTTGCGGAGGTGCCCCCAGTGCCCGCGCTCATCACTATCCAGGTGGGCTCTGGCACCGGCTCTTTCTGCATCTGAGTGAATATGCTTTCGGCAATATTGTTGTTTCCACGCCAATCGGTTGCCCGTTCGGCATAGGTGAACTGATCCATGTAATGCCCCTGCCGTTCCCGCGCCAGTCGCTGGGACTCTGTATAAATGTCCGCGCCCGGAACAAGATGACATTGCCCGCCATAGAAGCGAATCTGCTCCAGCTTTTGCCGCGACGTGGTATCGGGTACGACGGCAATAAACGGCAGGCCCAACAAGCGCGCGAAGTAAGCTTCAGACACCGCCGTGCTGCCCGAGGAGGCTTCAATGATCGGCGTGCCCTCTTTGATCCAGCCATTGCAGAGACCATACAAAAACAGTGAGCGTGCCAAACGATGTTTCAAGCTGCCCGTGGGGTGCGTAGACTCATCCTTCAGATACACGCAAATGCCTTCACACGAAGGCAACGGCAGCTTGATCAGGTGAGTATCTGCAGACCGGTGGAAGTCTGCTTCAATTTTTTGCATGGCCTGTGTCACCCAGCTCATGATGCCCCCCAGTTAATGCACACAAATTAGCCAAAAAAGTGCTCTTCGCCTCAAAATTGTGCACTCTATCACAATCTCAGTCCGGCAAATTCAGCGACTCAAAAACAAATCTTACGCTACCCCTTTGTTTTCACTGGTTATTTTCAAATAATCCATTTGTTGGCACAGCCTCTGCTACACCCTTGATGTGTTCTTCACAACCAGTAGTACAGTCCGGGCCGACTCAACAATGACCTTCTCCTGCGACTGTCCTGATGTGTGATGATACCAATTACCCAATAGACTCACAGGAGAAAGCACATGAGTGATGAAACCAATGGACTGTTTTATAAAGTATCTCACCCGCTAGAGGTGGCCTTCATCAATGACATGAAGGATTATTTCGAAGGCATGTACTTTGCCAATTAAATTTCGCACAGGTTCCCCGGGGTGATGGATCGCCCCGGATTTGTAAAAAACAGGGAATTCCAGGGACGCGTGAACACGGACGTTACTCTTCATGCTTTCAGGCATTGGGTGAGCACCGCGACCAGCTTGCCTTTTTCAATGGGTTTGGCAAGGAAACCCTGCGCCCCGATTTCCTTGAACTTTCTTTGAAAGTCGACATCGGTGTTCCCGGTAAACATCCACACCGGGGTTTGCACGCCCCGTCGGCGTAAACTTTTCACCGCCTCATCACCACTTAACACCGGCATTTCCATATCCATCAGCACCAGATCAAAATCACGCGCCGCTAATGCATCCAGCGCAGCCTGTCCATTCTCGACATGCACCACATCGACCAGCTCACTGATTTTCTGGATGTGGCGAATGATCAGTTTACTGTTCACCACATTGTCTTCGGCCAGAAGCACCCGGCCCGCCAGCTTCAGTTTCTTTTTATTCAGAAAAGAGCCCAGTGCACGATAAAACTCACTCCGATTGATCGGTTTGGACACGAAGCTGTTAAATCCACAGCGAATGTAGGCGTCCAACTGATGCTGCATGACATTCGCGGTGAAGGCAATGAGCGGCAGGTCCGGGTGACTCTTCCGGATCAGTTGGGCGGCTTCCTCCCCGCCCATCACCGGCATTTGCACATCCAGCAACACCAAATCGAAAGGATCGGTTTTTACCCGCTCTACCGCCTGCTTTCCATTGCTCACGATCACCGCTTTAACACCACTCTTACGCAGCACTCGCTCAATCAGCAGTTGCGTATCCCGATTGTCCTCGGCGACCAGCACGGTGCCACTGAATTGAGGCACGCTGAAATCCTGGGAATGCTGACTGGCACTTTTTACAGCGGTTTGCCATTGCGACTCTGATGCCAGCCAATCGGTATCTTCCAAATCGCCCGGATTGACTGACACAGAAAACGTGCTGCCTTTACCGAATTCACTTTTTACCCGAATCGTCCCGCCCAGCAATTGCGCAAGCTGACGCGAGATAAACAAACCCAATCCCGTGCCCCCGTATTGCCGGGTTGTCGTGCTGTCCGCTTGGCTGAAGGGGCGAAACAGATGCTTCTGCTGGTCGGGCGTCAGCCCAATGCCGGTATCCATGATTTCAAACACCAGACTGTTATTGCGCGAATCATAAAATATCGACAGTTCGATTTTGCCCCGCGCGGTAAACTTGACGGAGTTGTTCGCCAGATTAAACATGATCTGCTTCAATCGTGTTGGGTCCGAGTAAAACACCAGCGGCAGCGGAAACAGTGTATTTACCGAGAAGGCCAGCCCTTTTTCGTGCACCTTCAGTCCAATGGTGGAGCGTAAATCCTCAATCAACTGCGGTAGATTCACCGCAATTTTTTCGGTTTCCAGTTTATCCGCATCCATCTTTGACAGATCAAGAATGTCATTAATCACCGACAGCAGATGGTGCCCGCTGCGGATGATCGTATTCACAAAGCGTTTTCGTTCCTCTTCCAGCAAATCCTCATCCAGAAGCGCTTCGGAATACCCGATGATGGAGGTCATTGGGGTGCGAATTTCATGACTCATGTTGGCCAGGAACCGACCTTTGGCTTCCTCAGAGTTTTCTGCGCGATGCTGCGCCTCGCGGGCGCGCGCCGACGCCACTTTTGACTCCTCATACATGCGGGCGTTATACACCGCCGTCCCCACCTGAAACAGAATGGTATCGATGGTTTCGAGGTCCTCCGGCTTCAAATCCACCCGTTTTTCAGCAGACACCAGGGAAATACAGCCGATCACCTTTTTGCGTACCCGCAATGGAAAGATGGCAACGCTGATGGATTTTTTTATCCGGTACACCTGCTGATCAAACTCGTCGGCCAATACCAGCTTGTCTTCCTCGATTTGAGGGATGTAAATGGGTTTTTGTTTGAGCAGCGGGATGACAAATACGCTGGAGGCATTTTTATCAATGGAGCAACTGATACGGCTGATCGCTTCACGCTCTTCTTTCGTGAGATGCTTCCCATAGCCATTGATTTTGCTGATACTGTTACCATCTTCGTCTGTGGTCAGCAGGTAGATATGGTCAAACGCATAGCGCTTGCGAATCACACGAAACACATGCTCCATGATCATATCAATATCAAGAAAGGAATTGACGGCCTGTGCGAGCGAATTGATCCCCAGCAGTTGCTCCCGTTGTTGCGAGAGATCACCTTTGGTTTTCAGCAACGTCTGGTTCATGTAGTACGCGACGTACCCCAGGCTCAGCGTGTACACAAACAACCCAAACGACATCATCAACGTCGCTGTAAGCGGCAACTCAGGCCGGAAGTACACACCATTAAACTGCATGCCGAGTGCGACCCCAACCAGCAGAAACAGCAGGGAAAAGATCAGAAAGCGCACGCCACCCGCGGCCAGATTGGTCATGGTCAAGCCAATCAGAAACGCAAACACCAGATAGGGATTAAACCCCCAGATGGCAAAACAGGTACCGTAAAAAAAGGTATCGAGGAGAATGTTGCGCTTTTCTTCTTCTATCGTGTAGGTGAGAAAGTAAACGATGTGGGGGTAAATCAGGGTATGTATAATCACATACACCCAGAAGAGACTCCGTCCCGCGTCATAAAACAGCGAAATGTGCAGACCGAGTACCAGCAGGCAGGCAAAGTTCCGCAGCAGGTAATCCAGTTTGACCTGTCGTGACCGCCGCACGCCGGGCTGTCTAAACGCCTTGACCTGATCTGACATGCGAGGCCGATCCTCTCCCTGAAACGATGGTAACCATTTCAGTATAGCAAAGAGACGGCAACGTACAGCTACATGAGCACGACGTCGTACTGCTCCTGACTGTAAATCACTTCCACCTGGAATTTAATGTTCTTACCGATAAATGACTCAAGATCAGCCACATTATCTGATTCTTCGTCCAGCAGACGGTCAATTACCCCCTGAGAGGCCAGTACGAGATAACTGCTCGCTTCATAGGCGCGATTGATGCGCAGAATCTCGCGGAAGATTTCATAGCACACGGTTTCCGGCGTTTTCAGATAGCCTCTGCCATCACACAACTGGCAAGGCTGACACAGCATCTGCCCCAGACTCTCCGTCGTACGCTTGCGCGTCATTTCCACCAGCCCAAGCTCAGAAACACAACTGATTTTCGTCTTTGCGTGATCTTTTTCGAGCATTTTTTCCAACATGCGAATCACCTGCCGCTGGTGCTCTGAATCTTCCATATCAATAAAGTCGATGATGATAATCCCGCCCAGATTGCGCAGGCGAAGTTGCCTGCTGATTGCGCGTGCGGCTTCCAGGTTGGTCTTGAAAATGGTTTCTTCCAGGTTTCTGTGCCCAACAAACGCGCCGGTGTTCACATCGATGGTCGTCATGGCCTCTGTCTGATCAATGATTAAATAACCACCAGATTTCAACTGCACCTTGCGACTGAGCGCTTTCTGAATCTCATCTTCCACCCCGTACAAATCAAATATGGGGCGTTCGCCTGGGTAATATTCCAGCTTCTCTTCAATATTGGGCACGTATTGGTCCGCGAATTCCAGCGCATTCTGGTGGTTTTCCCGGGAATCAATTTTCACTTTTTCTGTTTCCGGCCGCACCAGATCACGTAACGTACGAATATAGAGCGGCAAATCCTGATACACGGCAGCCGGCGCTTTCACCGTCTGGACTTTTTTCGTTAACACTTCCCACAACCGGCGTAAATACTGGATATCTGTGCGTAGCTCGTCCCGTGTCGCCGTCTCCGCCGCCGTGCGAATGATGAAACCATCCGGTGAGTCGGTCGTGAGTTCACTCACACACTCCTCCAACTGCTGTTTCAGATACTCCCGAACCGCATCATCCTCAATTTTCTGGGAGATGCCGATGTGGTCGTTATTGGGCATGAACACAAGAAAGCGGGAAGGAATGGAAATATGCGTCGTCAATCGCGCGCCCTTGGTGCCTATGGGGTCCTTGGTCACCTGAACCGTCAGGGATTGTCCTTCATACAGCATCGAAGAAATATCAGGCACCGTTCGGGTTTCTTCCGGCGACTGCCCCGGAGCAGGTTTGACGTCGATATCTGACGCATGAATGAAAGCCGCGCGCTCCAAACCAATATCGACAAAAGCCGCTTCCATACCCGGTAACACACGCACTACCTTACCCCGATACACATTGCCCACAATGCCACGGTGACCTTCCCGCTCGATGTACACCTCCTGCAGCATGCCGTTCTCAATCAGAGCAACACGGGTTTCTACCGGCGTAATGTTGATCAGTATTTCTTCACTCATTCCTGCATCCGCTGTTCTTCATCCAGCCAAAGATTAAACCCCGCCTGCTGTAACAACTGCGCGGTTTCATTGAGGGGCAGCCCGACCACACCGGAATAGCTGCCAGTGAGTACGTCAACAAACATGCCTGCTTTTCCCTGAATGGCATAACCGCCCGCTTTATCCTGCGGTTCACCGGAATACCAGTAGCAGGCAATTTCATGATCTGACAGTGACCGAAATGTGACACTTGAGGTGCTGAGCACTGACCACTCGCAAGCGCTTCCCACGAGAGAGACTGCGGTGTAAATCGTGTGAGTATTGCCCGCCATTTCACGCATCATATCGTAGAAATGCTGATAGCTTTCAGGCTTGACCAGAAGGTGCCCGTTGATTTCACCCAAGGTGTCCGCACCTAGAAAGTATAGATCACTTTTGCCGACACTTGCCTCGGCACATCGGCGAAAAGCTTCCTGAGCCTTCTCCCGTGCCAGCCGCACCACCAGGTCAGCCGGTCGTTCCCCCGCCTGAGACTGCTCATCCACATCGACAGCCTGCACGGCAAATGAGACACCCATCTGCTTTAACAGTGCCGCCCGGCGCGGAGATGCTGACGCCAACACCAGTCTTTTATTCATAGCATGCTCCGCTCAGGCAGTTTTGCGATTAAGAAATTCCATAAAAATAAAGAAGAAAGGCCAGAGCGCTGCACTCGACACCGCCGGATAGAGATAGACAAACCCACTGGCGGAAACCCCCGTTAAGCTCTTGATCAAATGACAAATCATAAGATTGATGCCAATAATCAGGAACACCATGAAGCTTTGTTGAATCAACGGAAACACCTTAAAGCGCTGATACAGGCTGACCAACAAATAGGCCAGCACAGCAAACGCCAATGCATTCATCCCCAGCAGGGACCCTTCCATCACGTCCTGCATGAGACCGATCGTCCAGGCAAATACCAACCCGATCCGGTGTGGCATGGTCACTACCCAGAACAACAACACCATCGCCGTCCAATCCGGTCGCCAAAGCTGTAATCCCGGTGGCAGGTAAATCACACTCAAGACAAATGCCATGAAAAAACTGATGAACACCAGTCCCCAGCTGACACGCACCACACTACTCATCCGGGTTGTCTCCGCTTTCAGCCGTGTCCTCATCCGAATCTCGACTGGCTTTTTCAGAGGCGCGCTGTGCCGCCGCGAGCTTCCTCGCGTCCTTAAACAGAACCAGAACCAGCCTGCTTTGATTCAGCTGTGCGGCTGGCCGCACTATCACATGCGCAAAGGGGCGCCCGGGATCATGCGCGACCCGCATCACCGTTGCTACCGGATAGCCCGGAGGAAACCGTCCACCCAATCCGGAACTCACCAGCAGGTCCCCTTCCTTGATATCAGCGGTATCCGGCACATTAGCCAGTTCCAACTGGCCGATTGCGCCTTTGCCCACGGCGACGGCACGTAATCCATTACGATTCACCTGCACTGGCACCGCATGGCTGCTGTCAGAAATCAGCAAAACGCGGGCAGTAAACTCGCTGACCTGAATCACCTGCCCCATCAGCCCGTTGGCATCCACAACGGCTTGCCCGACCCGCACACCATCTACTTCGCCCTTGTTGATCACCACCTCGTGGACGTAGGGGTCTGGATTTATGCCAATCAACTCGGAAACAATTACGGAGTCTTCCACCAGTGAGGACGCATTCAGCAATTCACGCAGGCGATTGTTCTCTGCCGCGAGAAACAGCATCCGCTGCAACTTGCGCTCAAGTACAGCGATCTGCACCTGCAGCGCATCATTTTCATCCAGCAGCTGTTCGCGGGTTTTAATGGTGGAGCCGCCCCAGTTTAAAAAGGAGGCAGGCAGGTCGCTCATCCACTGCACAGGCGTCATGAGGGTACCAATGGCACTGCGCAGAAGAGAAACCCGCTCGAATCGGTAGTCCATCACCATCAACAGCAGAGAGATGATGAAAATCATCATCAGCCGATAGCCGAGATATGCGCCTTGCACAAACACGGAATTATTGATAACGCACTCCTTCGATCATCCGGTTTACCTCAAACGTCCTGCCGGCTTTTTATTCTTGCCCCGAAGAGTTCATGCGAAGAGCGGCCCAATCGGTTTTGAACCGGATTGAGCCGTAAGAAACGTGACTGAGCGCAGTCAGTCGATGGGGTATAAGCCGAATCCACCCTGATCCATCAATTCCAGCGCTTTCCCCCCACCTCGCGCGACGCAAGTCAACGGATCGTCTGCGACAACCACGGGCAAACCGGTCTCCTGGCTGATCAATCGATCCAAACCGCGCAGCAGCGAGCCACCACCGGTGAGTACAATGCCCCGCTCAGCGATGTCTGAAGCCAGTTCCGGAGGCGATTGTTCCAGTGCGCCTTTGACGGATTGCACAATGGCTGTCAACGACTCCTGAAGGGCTTCCAGAATTTCTTCACTGTTCAGGGTAAAGCCACGAGGCACCCCTTCCGCCAGATTACGCCCACGCACATCAATCTCGCGCAATTCCAAGCCTTCAAAAGCACACCCGATTTCCTGCTTGATGCGCTCAGCAGTCGCATCACCGATCAGGCTGCCATAATTACGACGCACATACGTCACGATGGACTCATCAAAACGGTCACCACCGATGCGCACAGAATCCGCATACACGATACCGTTCAGGGAAATGATCGCGATTTCCGTGGTTCCCCCGCCAATATCAACCACCATGGAGCCATGCGCTTCCTCGACCGGTAAACCCGCCCCAATGGCCGCCGCCATGGGCTCTTCGATCAAAAACACCTCACGGGCACCCGCCCCGGTGGCTGACTCGCGAATGGCCTTACGCTCCACCTGGGTAGATTTACTGGGGACGCACACGAGCACACGGGGGCTGGGCGTGATGAAGCTGTTTTCATGCACTTTGTTGATGAAGTGCTGAAGCATTTTTTCCGTGACCAAAAAGTCGGCAATCACGCCATCCTTCAGCGGACGAATAGCGGTAATGTTCCCGGGCGTACGCCCCAACATACGTTTTGCCTCGGCACCCACCGCAGCCACACTCTTCTGGGAAGCATGGTTTCGAATCGCCACCACTGAAGGTTCATCCAGGACAATTCCTCTGTCTTTTACGTATATCAGGGTGTTGGCCGTTCCCAGATCAATGGACAGATCACTGGAGAACAACCCTCTTAATTTCTTAAACATTCTGCGAAGTTACCTAAGATATGGCTTCCATTTATAGTTGCGGCAACTTTAACAGCGGCAGGTCGATTCGGCAAGCGAGAATACAGAAACACCCGCGTGTCAATATGGTAAAAATATCCCCGTAACTCTGCCCAAGTCTTGACCGGATCTGTTACCATTAGCCGGTTTTTGGCTACAATACCTATTTTTTGATTACAATACCCATTTTTTGACTGCGAAGCAGACTTTTACGCCTTCAGACAGGAGAGCCCCGTGTCCATCGATACCTCAACGGTCACCAAAATTGCGCATCTGGCGCGCCTGCATGTCTCGGACGAACAGGCGCAGAAATTGACACACGATTTATCCAATATTCTGGCGCTGGTTGATCAACTGCAGGCCGTCGACACCAGCAGTGTCGCTCCCATGGCGCATCCTACGGACGCCGAACAGGTCCTGCGACAGGATGAAGTCACCGAGACCAATGAACGAGACGCCTTGCAGAGTATCGCTCCGTCGGTAGAAGACGGCTTGTACCTGGTACCCAAGGTCATCGAATAATCAGGGCATGCGCGAACACCCCTGATAAAACTAATTACCGATAGAAAACTATCCACCGAATCATAGAAAAAACGACCATGCTGAACAAAACCGTCGCGGAAATCGCCCAGGATCTTGCCAAAGGCGAATATTCCAGCACAGAAATTACGCAATACTTTCTTTCTCGAATCCAACAGGAAGATGCGAAATACAACAGTTTCGTGACCGTCTGTGAAGCGTCCGCGCTTGAGGCGGCAAAACAGGCTGATGAACGCCGCACTGCAGGCAATGCCACGCTTTGGACAGGGATTCCCTTTGCACATAAGGATATCTTCTGCACACAGGGTATTCGCACCACCTGTGGTTCCCGCATGCTGGAAAACTTCATCCCCCCGTACGACGCCACCGTTGCCCGCAACTTCAAGGCGCACGGAGCCGTATGTCTGGGCAAAACGAACATGGACGAGTTCGCGATGGGCTCCTCCAATGAAACCAGTTACTATGGCAAGGTCACCAATCCCTGGGGCGAAAATCTGGTGCCCGGCGGGTCATCCGGAGGATCCGCCGCTGCCGTAGCCGCACGTCTGACCCCCGCCGCCACAGCCACAGATACCGGGGGTTCCATCCGCCAGCCAGCGGCTCTGTGCGGCATTACGGGTTTGAAGCCGACCTATGGCCGGGTATCCCGTCTGGGTATGATTGCCTTTGCCTCCAGCCTGGATCAGGGCGGCCCGATGGCCCGCACGGCGGAAGATGCAGCACTGATGCTCAATGTGATGGCCAGTTACGACAAGGCAGATTCCACCAGCACCAACGCACCGGTGCCAGACTATGCCAGCACCCTCAACAACCGTATCGAAGGTCTGCGCATTGGTCTGCCCAAAGAGTTTTTCACCGATGATCTGGACCCGGAGATGGCCCAACAGACGCTCGCTGCCGTCAAAGAGCTGGAAAAGCTTGGCGCTACGGTAAAAGAGATTTCGCTGCCCCACTCCCATCTGTCGGTGCCAGCCTATTACGTGATCGCTCCGGCGGAGTGCTCCGCCAACCTGTCACGTTTTGACGGTGTGCGCTACGGCCATCGCTGCGACGATCCCAAGGACCTGATGGATCTGTACCTGCGCAGTCGCTCAGAAGGGTTCGGCGAAGAAGTGAAGCGCCGCATTCTCATCGGCACCTACGCTTTGAGTGCCGGATACTACGACGCATACTATCGCAAGGCGCAGCAGGTGCGCAGACTCATCAAAAACGACTTCGTCGCAGCCTTCGATGAGGTGGACGTAATTGCCAGTCCGGCCTCCCCATCCCCGGCGTTTGCCTTCGGGTCCAAAGGCGATGACCCGGTGCAAATGTATCTGGAGGACATCTTCACGATCTCCACCAACCTGGCGGGGCTCCCGGGCATGTCGCTGCCCAGTGGCGCTATTGGCGGGCTGCCCATTGGCATGCAACTGATTGGCAACTATTTTGACGAAGCGCGATTGCTCAATGTGGCGCACCAGTATCAGCAAGTGACCGACTGGCACAAGCGCACACCTGTGCAAGGCTGATACAGCACAACAAACGCGTGAGACAGGCCCTGCGACTCACAGGTTTGCGGGGCAGGACAATTGACAAGATGACAAAGAAAAGAGCATAACCATGCAATGGGAAACGGTAATCGGGCTGGAAGTACACGTTCAACTGGCCACTCAATCCAAAATCTTTTCCGGCTCCAGTACCGCTTTCGGTGCTGACCCCAATACACAAGCCAACGCGGTCGATCTGGCCATGCCAGGCATGTTACCCGTCCCGAACGAACAGGCGTTCCGTTACGCCATTATGTTTGGACTGGCCATTGATGCAGAAATAAACCAACGCTCAGTGTTTGAACGCAAAAATTATTTCTACCCGGACCTGCCCAAAGGCTACCAGACCACGCAACTGGAAGCGCCCATCGTGGGTGCCGGACATGTTGAAATCCAGTTAGCGGATGGCTCGCACAAAACCGTGCGTATTCATCATGCCCATTTGGAAGAAGATGCCGGTAAGTCACTGCATGAGGATTTTCACGGCATGTCCGGCATTGACCTGAACAGAGCCGGAACCCCTTTGATCGAAGTCGTTACCGAGCCAGATATGCGAAACGCCGAAGAAGCCGTGGCGTTCGCGCGCAAACTCCACGCGATCGTCACGTCTCTGGGAATCTGCGACGGCAACATGGCGCAAGGCTCCATGCGTTTTGACGTGAATGTTTCTGTCCGCCCGGTGGGGGAAGAAAAACTGGGCACCCGCACCGAAACAAAGAACCTGAACTCGTTCCGTTTTATGGAGCGCGCCATCGCATTGGAAGTCGAGCGACAGATCGACCTGCTTGAAGAGGGTGGCAGCGTCATCCAGGAAACCCGGCTCTACGACGGCGACAAGCACGTGGCCCGCTCCATGCGCAGTAAGGAAGAAGCGAACGACTACCGCTACTTCCCCTGCCCGGACCTGTTACCTGTAGTTTTTGACGACACGTACATCAACGACATTCGCGCGACACTGCCCGAATTGCCCGATGCGCGCCAGACACGCTTCGTTGCGGACTACCAGCTCTCCGAGTACGACGCCAGCATTCTGAGTGGCGAGGCAGAGATGGCCCATTTCTTTGAAGCCACCACCGCCACCTGCGGTGACGCCAAACTGGCAGCAAACTGGATTATGGGGGAACTGAGTGCGCGCCTGAATGCGGATGACACGTCCATTGCAGAAAGCACCGTGACCGCCGAACAACTCGGACAATTGATCACTCGTCTGAAAGACAACACGCTGTCCTCGGCTGGCGCTAAAAAAGTGTTTGACGGCCTGTGGAATCAAGAAAACACGGACGTCGACGCCCTCATTGAGAGCAAGGGCTTAAAGCAGGTCTCCGATACCGGAGCACTTGAAAAGCTCGTGGACGATGTGCTTGCCACCATGGCAGATCAGATCGCACAGTATAAAGAAGCCGATGACAAAAAGCGCAAGAAACTCATGGGCGGATTTATGGGCCCTCTCATGAAAGCGTCGAAGGGTCAGGGCAATCCAAAAATCCTGACCCAGATCCTGCAGAAAAAGCTCGACGGGTGATGCTCATGACGGCGGGCAGCCTGTGCTGCCCGTTTCCGTCATAGATCCGCTTCAGTCCGCGGCCAACGCGCCGTGATGCGTTGAAAGTAACCGTTACCGCAGTCATGGCAGGCCTGAATCACCGTGGTTTCGGTCAGGCACATCATATAACCGCAATCCGAACATTTCAGCATGCCGGGTGAGGCCACCTCACCTTTTACATAGGCTCCTGCATCATGGTGCGTCTTATGATCCAGCTCCACCTGCTCCACCAGAGTCTTGTCCGCAATCGACATCAACGAATCCTTGATACGTTTTTCCACGAGCGCGAGATCCATCTTTAACCACTCGGCAATTTCCGATCGGTTGGCAGACATAAACCGGGTTAAGCTTTCCAGATCCCGACGCACATACGCACCCAGTAAATCCACCTCTTCCCGGGTCAATTCCGCCAGCTCCTGCTCAAACGTCACCGCCTCATCAATCTCCCGTTTGACGGTCTCCCACGTACTGTTTTCCAGATCCGCGATCGCCTTCTCAACCCGCTCCACCATCCGGTTATAGGCTGTTACTGTTTTTTCGGTCAGACTTGATGGCGACTTTTCTGACATACACACCTCCCAATTCACTTACTCACTGTACTCTCCGGCGTATCACCCCAGAAAATACGCCCTTAATCTCTGACAGACCTACCTGTCAAGGCATTAGTAGGTTAAAATACCGCCCCCGGTTTATATAAACCTAGCAGATTTTTCAGGGCAGCAGACTGACCTGAGACAAATTTAAAGACCCTGCTCCCTGACACCTCAGGGAGAGTCACCAGGAAGAAGACAGAGGACATTCCAGAAAAATGGAAGAGCAATACTATCCGGAAAAAGTAGAACAAAAAGCACAAGACTTCTGGCGCGATAATCAATCGTTCAAAGTCACCGAAGATCCCGGCAAGGAAAAATACTATTGCCTCTCCATGTTCCCCTATCCCAGCGGCAAGCTCCACATGGGGCATGTACGGAACTACACCATTGGTGATGTCGTCACCCGCTACCAGCGCATGCATGGCAAGAACGTTTTACAACCCATGGGATGGGATGCGTTTGGCCTGCCGGCGGAAAATGCGGCCATCAAAAACAACGTTGCCCCCGCCAAGTGGACGTACGAGAACATTGCCTATATGAAGCAGCAGCTGAACCAGCTGGGCTTTGGTTATGACTGGGATCGTGAAGTGGCCACCTGCCGCCCGGATTACTATCGCTGGGAACAATGGTTTTTTACCCGTCTGTATGAAAAGGGTCTGGTCTACAAGAAAAACGCCACCGTCAACTGGGATCCGGTGGATCAAACGGTGCTGGCCAATGAACAGGTCGTTGACGGCCGGGGCTGGCGTTCCGGCGCACTGGTGGAACAGAAAGAAATTCCGCAATGGTTTGTCAAAATTACCGACTATGCAGAAGAGCTGCTGAATGACCTGGACCAGCTGGAAGATTGGCCGGAACAGGTAAAAACCATGCAGCGCAACTGGATCGGCAAATCGGAAGGTGTTGAGCTCCAGTTTGACATCAAAGACCACGACGAAAAGCTGACCGTTTATACAACGCGACCAGACACGCTTATGGGTGCCACGTATGTTGCGGTAGCCAGTCAGCACCCGCTGGCACTGGAAGCGGCACAGAACAACGCGGAACTCGCCGCGTTTATCGAAGAATGCAAAAACCAGAAAGTCGCTGAAGCCGACATGGCTACGATGGATAAAAAAGGCGTCCCCACCGGGATCTATGCCATTCACCCCATTACCGAAGAAGAGATTCCGGTGTGGGTGGCTAATTTCGTATTGATTCACTACGGTTCGGGTGCAGTCATGTCTGTACCTGCACACGACGTGCGCGACCACGAGTTTGCCAGACAGTACGGCCTCCCCATTAAACAGGTGATTGCCCCGACGGATGAAAAAGACGTTGACGTGCAGGAAGAGGCTTTCGTAGAAAAAGGCATTCTGGTGTCCTCCGGCGAGTTTACCGGATTGACGTCTGCAGAAGCATTTGACGCCATCGCAACCAAACTCGAAAGCATGAACAAAGGCGAGAAGAAAGTGAACTATCGCCTGCGCGACTGGGGCGTATCCCGCCAGCGCTATTGGGGGGCTCCCATTCCCATGTTGACAATGGAAGACGGCACGGAAATGCCTGTTCCCGCAGACCAGTTGCCCGTGGTACTTCCGGAGGACGTCGAGCTGGACGGCGTAAAATCGCCCATCAAGTCTGACCCGGAATGGGCAAAAACCACCATCAACGGGCAACCCGCTTTGCGTGAAACTGACACCTTCGACACATTTATGGAGTCGTCCTGGTATTTTGCTCGTTATTGCTGCCCTGACGACAACAGTCAAATGATTGACCCGGCCAAAGCCAATTACTGGCTGCCCGTAGACCAATACATCGGCGGAATTGAACATGCCATCCTCCACCTGCTTTATGCGCGCTTCTTCCATAAGCTGCTGCGCGACGCAGGCATGGTTGCCAGCGACGAACCCTTCAAGCGTCTGCTCTGCCAGGGCATGGTCTTGGCTGAAACCTACTACCGGGAAGATGACCAGGGCGGCAAGATCTGGATATCCCCCACCGAGGTAGACGTCAAACGTGACGAAAAGGGCGCGCCCGTTTCAGCCACCTGGAAAAAAGACGGGCAACCGGTGTTGTCCGATGGTATGGGCAAAATGTCCAAGTCCAAAAACAATGGCATCGACCCCCAGTTCATCATTGATCGTTACGGCGCCGATACGGTTCGCCTGTTTATGATGTTTGCATCCCCCCCGGAACAGTCTCTTGAATGGTCCGACTCTGCCGTCGAAGGGGCGCACCGCTTTTTGAAGCGACTGTGGAAAACCGTTCACGCCCATGTCAGCAACAACAAAGCTGTCACCTTGGCACCAGAGGGCCTGGACACCAAACAAAGCGATCTTCGAAGAAAAGTTCATCAAACCATCAAGAAAGTCGACGATGATTACGGCCGTCGACTCACGTTCAATACGGCCATTGCTGCCGTGATGGAGTTAATGAACGACATCGCAAAATTTGACGCGCTGGACGATCAAAGTATCGCCGTTCGCCAGGAAGCACTGGAAGCTGCGGTATTACTGATATCCCCCATCGTACCCCATGTCTGTCATGAACTCTGGCAAGCTCTGGGCCATGAGGACGCCGTGCTGAACGCTTCCTGGCCGGTAGCCGATGAGGCAGCGCTGAAGGAATCCAGTATTACCATGGTGGTTCAGGTCAATGGCAAAGTACGGGCGAAACTGGAAGTGAATGTCGACACCGACAAAGAGACCATCGAAGCCATGGCAAAGTCAGACGAAAACGTACTGCGATTCATGGAAGACAAGACCATCCGGAAAGTGATTGTCGTGCCTAAAAAACTGGTGAATATCGTTGTTAGCTAACGCGTTTACCCTGCGCCAGAGGCAGCACGTTACTCTCCATGCTCTGCGTACTCTGCGTACAAAAGTATTGCTCGCGAGCGTGCTGGTAACGGTTTCCGGCTGCACAATGTCCTTTCGCAGTGACAGCCTGCTGCCGGTACCGCTCCGGCAGCTGCAAACGGATTGCGGCCCCCGCATTCCGTTTGACCTTTGCTCGGAAGTATCAGGGGTCATTCAGTCCATGTCGCGCGAGGCTTCGCCACCCCAAAATGCCCCAGCGCTCTATCAACTGCTTCTGACAGACTATTCCGTTAAGGAGAAAGCCGTATCCATTAACCGTGACGCAACGGCTGCTCAATACCGGATTACGGCGCAAGTGACCTATCAGCTCAGGTATGAGGGAAAAATGCTGGCTGAGCACACAGTGACCCAAAAAAGCACCTACCATAACGATAACACCAACGTACTGGGAAAAAACCGGGAAAAGGACAAAATGGTGCGCTACCTGAACACACGCATCGCCAATGAAATCCCCTATCGTCTTGCTCCCTATACTCAAGACACTATTGACGACCTGCTAGACGCACAAGCCATAAAATCACAATGAAGCTCACGGTCGATGCGCTCTCCCGCCACCTGAACCAGTCGCTTTTACCGGTTTATCTGGTGTCGGGCGATGAGCTATTGGTTGCGCAGGAGTCCGTTGACCAGATTCGCCGACAGGCGATGGCAAACGGATTCACCGAACGCGCCGTTTTCCATGTGGAAGGTCGTTTCGACTGGGGATTGTTCACCGATGAAAGCGCTGCCCTTTCACTCTTTGCCGAAAAGAAAATTCTGGAGCTGAGATTTAAAAAAAGCAGTTCAGCCCGCACATTCAAACCGGGCAAAGAAGCCTGTGCTCAGATCGAAAACTACTTGGCGCATATGGATGAACACAACATTTTAATCATTGAAATGCCGCGCATCGATCCTGGCGAATTAAAGAAAAAGTGGTACCAGAAGCTGGAAAGCACAGGAGCGGTGCTGACCCTCTGGCCAGTTGAACTTACCCAGTTTCCCTCCTGGATAAAGCAACGAAGTGCAGCCATGGGATTGCAACTGGACCCGGACGCCAGCCAGTTCATCGCAGAAAAGGTGGAGGGCAATTTACTTGCCGCTGCACAGGAGCTTGAGAAGCTCAAGTTCCAACATGCCAGCGAAAAAATTACCCTGGAAGACGTGATGAATGCGGTTTCCGAAAGCAGTCGATACCGGACCTTCGATTTGACCGAGGCTTGCCTGAAGAAGGACCTGCGCCGCGCCTACCACATCATGAACGGACTGATCTCCGAGGGCGTACAGTTGCTGCTGATCCTCGGCGCTATCAACCGCACACTTCAGCAAATTATTAAAATAGGCCAGTTAAGGAAACGCGGACTCCCGGCCGACCAGGCCTGCTACAAAAGTGGCGTAACCAATCGGAAACAACACGGTCTGTATGTGCAGTACGCTCAGCAACTGAGCAGACATACCGCCACTGATTTACTGGATCTGGCCTTTGAAGTCGATCGAGCCATCAAAGGTAACTCCAAACTCCCACCGCAGGAGCAGCTTGGCCAGCTCCTTGTTAAAATGTGCACGCCGCGTTGATGCACATCAACATTCGATGACCAATTCCTGCCAATAATAATCTCATTGAACAATAACATCATAGATCAGCCGCAGGAGAATAAGGATGACCGCGATACAAGATGAACTCAAGTCACTCACCGAGAGCCTGAAGCAACAACGTGACGAAATCAATGTGCAGCTTCACCTGGCCAAACAGGACATCAAAGACGAGTGGGTGAACCTCGAAAAAAACTGGGAGCACTTTCTGGGCAAAGTGAACAGCATCAGTAAAGAAGCAGAGGAAGCACGCAAAGATATCGCCTCTGCCGCACATGAGCTCGGCCACCAGATTAAAGCAAGCTATGAAAAGATAAAACGGCAGATCTGACCGTCGCCCTCACTCTCAAAAGCGCCGGACGCCGGATGGCACGGATCAGAGTGCCACTCGCCGGCGCGTTTACGCAACAGAATTTAAACAGACCGTTTACATTTCTTTACATTTTTCGCACAATAGTGCGCGGTTTGTTACCAGCAAATCTTTTTTCGGGCGCGCACACCGACAATAATTAATAAAATTTGACGATGCGCTCCCAAAAAATCCGCTAATATTAATAATATATCGAACGCTTTTTAACCAATACTTGAAAAGCGCCGACTGAAACAGAGGCACTCGGTCTTTCAACCTGTTGACAACAACTAACCTGAACACATTACGACCGTAAAGAGCAAAGCTAGACAACCCATTATGAAAAATTTACTCGCCTCACTGGTAATCTCATCGGCGTGTGGCGTGGCCTCCGCGGCTATCGCAGCAGATATTTCTGATCCACAAGCCTACCTGAAAGAAAACTTCTGGGAACATCTCTACAAGAACGGTGGCTCCACCTTTTACTGTGAGAAGCCATTTAAGAAAAAAAGCATTCTCATTGATGAAGCCTATGTGTATTCCGATTCCTGGATACGGGACCACTTAATGTGCGGAACGCCGCGCCAGTGTCGGCAAGGCAGCGAACAGTACAGAAAAATGATCACCGACATGCACAATATTTTCCCTGCGCAGTCCCGTTTTGAGCTCAAACGAAAAAATGCCAAGTTTGAAGAGCTCGGTGCTGGCGTCCCGGTGGAAAAGTGTGGTGAAAAGCGCTCTTTCCTCATTATTGACCCACCTGACCGCATCAAAGGCGATATTGCGCGCGCCATCGTCTATATGCACCAAACCTATAATCTGCCCTTCGTTGGCGTACTCGACCAATTCAAACGATGGAGTCGCCTTGACCCCGTTTCCGATGAGGAAGCCCAGCGCAATCTGCGGATCAAAGAAGTCCAGGGCAACGACAATCCCTATGTGTCTGACGCAAAACTCATGGATACGCTGTAACGACGACACACAAGCACAAAAAAAACCGGGCAAGCCCGGTTTTTTTGTTCACTAACGAAAGCAGACTTAGAACGCCGCTTCGTCCAGCGCCATCGTATCTGCAGCGCCTGTTTTGATCGATTCTGCCAGCGACAAGCTCTTTGGCAACAGTCGATTAAAGAAGAATCGGGCTGTCTTGATCTTGTTGGAGTAAAACCCGCTGGTGTCACCCGCTTCGGCAGCCCCGGCCACTTTAACCATGCGAGCCCACATGTACGCATAGGCAGTCAAGCCAAACAGATCCAGATATTCCACGGAGGCCGCACCAATCGCATTCGGGTCTTCGGACGCCTGTTTAATGACTGTCGCAGTCACATCAGACAGACGCTCCAACGCCGCTGACAACGGCGCAAGGTATTCCTGCAGCGCAGCGTCGCCCTGGCCAGCTTCGATGAATTCACTCACTTCTTTCGCGAACAATTCGAACAGCTTACCACCATTAGCCACAATCTTACGACCCATGAGGTCCAGCGCTTGAATACCGTTGGTGCCTTCATAGATCTGGGTGATTCGTGTATCACGAACCAGTTGCTCCTGCCCCCACTCCCGGATGAAGCCATGCCCGCCAAACACCTGCTGACCAGCAATACAGCTATCCAGTGCGCGATCAGTCATGTACGCTTTCGCGATGGGCGTCAACAGGGCGACCATGGCTTCAGCATATTTCTTTTCTTCCGCATTATCGGAAAATTTGGCGCGATCCAGGAAAGAGGCTACGTAGGTTGAGAATGCCCGGCTACCTTCTGTGAAGGCTTTCATGGTCATCAACATACGGCGCACGTCCGGGTGTACAATGATCGGATCCGCTTCTTTTTCTTTGTTCACAGGACCAGTCGCAGCCCGACCCTGGATCCGGTCACGCGCATATTCCAGCGCATTCTGATAGGAGCGCTCAGCCGCTGCAAACCCTTGAACTCCAACACTCAATCGCTCGTAGTTCATCATGGTAAACATCGCCGCCAGGCCTTTGTTTTCTTCGCCGACCAGCCAGCCTTGCGCCCCGTCAAAATTCATGACACAGGTTGCTGAAGCTTTAATACCCATCTTATGTTCGATGGAACCGCAAGTCACGTTGTTGTTCGCACCAACCACGTTGTTTTCATCGACCTGATTTCGCGGAACCAGAAACAAGGAAATTCCTCGGGAACCGGCAGGTGCACCCGGCAGTTTGGCCAATACCAGGTGAATAATGTTCTCACTCAGATCCTGCTCACCACCGGTGATGAAGATCTTGGTCCCTGTGATACTGTAACTTCCATCGCCGCGAGGTTCGGCTTTGGTTCGAATCATGCCGAGATCCGTACCAGAGTGTGGCTCGGTCAGATCCATCGCTCCCGCCCATTCGCCGGAGTACATCTTCGGCAGATATTTCTGCTTCAATTCTTCTGAGGCATGCGCGTCTATCGCCAGGCACGCGCCAGAGGTCAGGCACACATACAAACCAAAGGAGATATCCGCAGAGTACAGCATTTCTTCAAACTGCGCGGCCAGCATCTTCGGCATTCCCATGCCTTCGTAGTCCGCATTACCGCTCAGGCCACACCAGCCACCCTCAATAAAGGTTTTGTAGGCTTCTTTGTAGCCGCTGGCAGTTTTGACACCTTTGTCATGCCAGGTACACCCTTCTTCGTCACCATTGCGGCTCAGAGGAGCGATCAACGATGCCGTGATCTTGCCCGCTTCCTCCAGAATCGCATCAGCGGTGTCAGGATCAATTGTATCCCTGGTACCCGCCAGAGATGCCCACAGTTTGTTCGCTTCAAACACTTCATTCAAAACGAATCGGGTATCACGCAAAGGAGCTTTATACTCTGCCATTTACTAGTCCTCTTAAATGACCTGGTTAATGTAAGCGGGCTCCGCCCAACTTGAAGTACGCGCATTCTACAGGAAATACGCGGGTTTGGCATGCTCGGATTCCACCAGTGCCATGCATTGCACAGAAATTTACATTGCACGCCGCTTATGCCACAAAAAAGCCCACCAGGAGGTGGGCTTTTGAAGTGGTCACAGATTAGAAAACAAAGTTTTCTTCTTCCATCGCCATGATGCTGTCTGCACCGGCGACAATCATCTGCGCATGTCCAGCAGTACGTGGCAGGATTCGCTTGAAGTAGAAATCTGCCGTCTGAACCTTCGCTGTATAGAAACCGGTTTCGGTGGTTCCTTCCGCCAGTTTCTGCTGAGCTACCAGGGCCATACGCGCCCAGAAGTACGCCATGGTGACATAACCGGAGTACATCAGGAAATCAACGGACGCCGCACCCACTTCATCACGATTCTTCATGGCTGACATGCCCACTTTCATGGTCAGATCGCCCCACTCTTTGTTCAGCTTGGCCAGTGGCTCAACGAACGGCTTCATCGCTTCGTTGTCAGCCTGCTCTTTACAGAACACATGGACCAGCTTGGTGAACTGCTTCAGTGCTTCGCCTTGCGTCATCAACACTTTACGACCCAACAGATCCAGTGCCTGGATACCCGTTGTTCCTTCGTACAGCAGAGCAATTCGGGTATCACGAACGATCTGTTCCATGCCCCACTCAGCAATAAAGCCATGACCACCAAACACCTGAACACCGTGGTTAGCTGCTTCGTAACCCACTTCTGTCAGGAACGCTTTCAGAATTGGCGTCATAAAGCCCATCATCGCGTCAGAAGTTTTCTTGGCTTCTTCATCGTTAGACTGATGCAGGATGTCCGCATGTTGCGCGGTGAAGTAAATCATTGCACGACCACCTTCTGCGAACGCCTTCTGAGTCAGAAGCATACGACGCACGTCAGGATGCACGATGATCGGATCCGCAGGACCGTTTGGATTCTTGGGCCCAGTCAATGAACGCATGGCCAATCGATCTTTGGCGTAAGTCAACGCACCCTGGAAGGAGCCTTCTGCTGCCCCTAGACCTTGAAGCGCTGTACCCAGGCGTGCAAAGTTCATGAACGTAAACATGCAGTTCAGACCTTTGTTCTCAGGTCCAATCAGCCAACCTTTAGCGCCGTCAAAGTTCATCACACAGGTAGAGTTTCCGTGAATACCCATTTTATGCTCAATAGAGCCACAGGTTACGGCATTACGCTCACCCACGCTGCCATCGGCATTTGGGGTAAACTTAGGCACAATAAACAGGGAGATACCTTTGGTCCCTTCCGGTGCACCTGGCAGACGTGCCAGAACGATGTGCACGATGTTCTCAGCCATGTCGTGCTCACCGGCAGAGATAAAGATTTTGGTGCCAGTGATGCTGTAGCTGCCATCTGCATTCGGCTCAGCCTTTGAACGCAGGATACCCAGATCCGAACCACAGTGCGGCTCTGTCAGACACATGGTGCCCGTCCATTCGCCGGAAATCAGTTTGGTCAGGTAAATTTGCTTCTGCTCTTCAGTACCGTGTAAATCGACGGTATCAATGGCACCATGGCTCAAGCCGGGATACATTCCCCACGACCAGTTAGCCGTACCGACCATTTCACTCATTACCAACCCAAGCGAGGAAGGCAGACCCTGACCACCCATCTCCGGTGATGCTGTCATCAAAGGCCATCCGCCTTCAACATACTGCTGGTAGGCTTCCTTGAATCCGGTTGGCGTCGTCACACCGTCTTCACTCCAGGTACATCCTTCCTGGTCACCCACACTATTCAAAGGCGCTAGAACCGTCTCACAAAATTTTGCCCCTTCAGCAATAATGGCATCCACCATATCGGGTGTGGCTTCTTCGGCGCCAGGCAGACTGGCGTAGTGCGCTTCAGAGCCCAACAGCTCATTCATAGCAAATTTAATGTCACGGAGTGGAGCTTTATATTCTGGCATACACCTTTACCTCATATCTGAGTGGGCTTCGTAAGAACCTCGAAACCAGTTATCTATAACGAAGATATCCCAAATCCCATGGGTGCAAGCACGACGTCTTGCGCATGTGCACCGGGAATACCCTCTGGCCGATAATATCACTTCAATTCAGCTTGGCCTGTCTCTCTGGTCCGCCCGCGTTGAATTGCGGGAGTTACATGAGAGACAAGAGAGACATGAAACGCTTTTCATGTATCAAACAAGTGTTTGAAACATACGTTTGCTTTAGAAAATTGTCAAGGCTCACGAATTGAAATATTTTGCGAATTCGGTCAAAAAATCCCGTCAAAATTGCTCCACACCATTCGAACCCGAGCAAAACCCTTCGATTTTACATACACTTAGAGCAATTAATCTAATTCCGCAAAATTTCTGCAACGAATTGTAAATTGTGAACCTCGTGGATCTTGGACAGACACTTGAACCGCGCTAGTTTGGTGCAAATAAACGTACAGAGACGTCGTCAATTAGACCATAGTAGTATGGGGCTGAATTTTCACCAGGAGACTTAGGCGCTCGCGTGGCATGGCATGTCGCGGGCGGACGGGATGACTAAACCACCACATCCAATAAGTTTGGCTCTGGCTGCAAGCCGTTTTCGTATTGTTGCCCCAACTGAATGAAGGATTCATAGGTGCGGATATTGCTATTGGATGCTTGTTGGTTCTCAGCACGACTGTCTCTTGCTGACTCTTCTTCCTGCTGAATGGCTTCACGCCGCTCTGCCTGCTGGGCCGCCGATGCCGCCCGCTCTTCTTCCGCTTGTATTGTCAGCTCTGCCTGGGCCTTGAGCATCAACCGGCTGGCCTGGGCAGCGACCGACCGATCCTGTGCTGACGGCTCTGCCGGAGCGAGCGCAGCCGCACGCACGGTCCGCATCTTTTCAATGGTCGCGCGTGGATCATTAGGCACCTCACTTACACTGATGGACACTTCGCCACCCACGGCATATTGCACCCCATCCGGCCCGGTTTGATAGGAAAACCGGGCTGCACCGGCATGTTGCCCACCAACAGCCTGATGCTGCAACTCATGAGTACGCACTTCCCGGTCCCGAGCAGACAATTCACTCACCAGCGCCTGCTCTTCCGGGGTTAGACCCGCCCCGTTTTCTTCTTCAGAGCGCTCACTTCGGGAACGATTTGCGACCGGCGGTTCACTCTGTGGAGCCTCAGGTACTGCATCCGACTCATCCTCATTATTGGTCGATGACCCGACAGGCGGCACCCTCACCTCCGGCGCTGAACCGTCTTCGCTTCCCGGCTGAGCGTTTGTGGCATTTCTTTCCGCAGGTGCGCTGTCACTGGCATCCCCGCCGGTGTCACTGCCCGGCGGACCAACTGGCGAGACTTCTGGGGGTGGTGCATTGCCTGCCGGCGCAGCGGGCTGTGCCGACAAGTCGGGAGCAGAAGGACGCTGGTACACGAGTGCAGAGGTGGAAGATTTGAGGTTGTTGGCGAGCGAGACCACAACTCCGGCCTGCTCAACGGGATTGATCGAGATGGCTTGCGATGCCGACTCCAATTTGGGCGCAACCGGCCGCGATGCCGCCACAAATGGCGTCACCGTGTTGGGAAGGTTATTCCCTGCCACCGCTTGCATGTTGTCTCTCCGATATTTGGGCTTTCCAGCTCAGATGCGCTGCTCTTGGTATCAGGCCTTGATGTCGAGCAAGGTTCCCAAGACTTTATCGCCCGTTTCTACCACCTTCGCGGAGGCTTTGGCATTCAGTTCGTAGAGCTTCATTTCTACCAGGGGCGCAATGAGATCACCCCCTTCTTCGGTGATGTTCTGCTCCGCAGCCACACCAGCAATCTGCTGTGCAGACCGCTCAACGCCAGCCACAGCACGTTGAAACCCTTGCACACCCGTATTAACGACCGAACCTATTGCCATACTCACCTCATTCGAAAGCACTGCATTGATTTCACGACCCAAAAGTCAACATTCAAGCCGTAAAACACACCTTTCTACTGTCCAGTAGACCACAAGTCTGTATATTTTTCAATCAGACGCCATAGGCGATTCTGTTACAGGAGGTAGTGATAGGTAACCTGAGGCCGCTTGATACGGAGCACCTCCTTCGATATACGGCACCACCCCCAAACAGGGTACCTTTAACATATGACGAAGCGTATCCACATTCGCCTGTTGTCCAGCCATGGGCTGGCGCTGGCACTGATTGCCTACCCAGCCTGCAAGACGCCCCCCCGCATTCTGGATTGCTTCGGCAGTCAGCAGAGCGTGATTCAAACACCCCAACTTCAACCCAATCACCAGGATAACAGGAATGTCCAGCTGTGTTACGACATCCGCGTAGGTTTCCTCAAAATTCAGGGGAACGCGCCACCCGCCTGCGCCCTCGATGAAACAGTAGTCTGCAGGCACCGCCATAAACTTTCGGCACTGTAACACCACTTGCCGGGCATCCAGTAAACGCCCGACTTGTGCGGCCGCAATATGCGGAGCGATCGGTTGCGCCAAACACACCGGATTGACGATCGAGTATGGCTGACGCACGGTTGACCCTTCCTGAAGCACCAGCGCATCCGTGTTTTTTAACTCACCATCGCGTGATTCCGCCCCGGCGGCCACAGGCTTCATCGCCGAAACTGTAAATCCCTTTTCCCGGCACAACGCTAAAAAGGCGGCCGTCACCAGCGTTTTGCCCACATCGGTGTCTGTACCCGTGACAAAGAAGGTCTGAGCCATTGTTGTACTACCTCGTGATTTCGTCGTCCGGTTTTTGAAGATACAGATACAACACCTCATAGGTCGCGGGCAGGAATCCCTCCTCGGTGCGACGTGCTTCGTAGGCCTGAATAAATCTGGATAACGCCACCTTCCCGGTTAAGGCCTTGGGCCGGTCTGAGTTGACATTGTGTGCCCCCAGATCCTTGAGTTCGCGGGTGAGCGTCTTTACTGAATCGTATCTCAAAACGACGGTTTCCGGCCGTAAGCAGCTTTCACCCTGACACCTTGTAAACGCGCTTTCTGCCACCAATGCGTTAATCTGGTTCAGCGTGAAGAAAGCATTCACATGCTGCCACCCATTCACCTCCCGCCAGGCGGAAGCCAGCTCGTGCAAGGTGCCTGAGATCAGCGTGGAAACCAATGCCATGCCGCCGGGAGCCAGACAGCGATAGATTTCGCTGAGCACCCGATCAAAATGAACACACCATTGAACAGCCAGCGAGGAATGAATGATGTGAAACTCGCTCTCCTGAAACGGCAGGGATTCAATATCGCCAACCACAAACCGGGCAGGACAGGCTGTGTGAGTGCTCGCATACTCGATCATGCCAGGCGCCAGATCGAGTGCGACCATCTCCGACGGCTGGAATCGCTGTGCCAGTGTCTGCAGTTCTTTGCCAGTACCACACCCCAGATCCAGCAGTCGCGGGCCTTGGGCATCAACCGCAAAGGGACAGGCTTTTCGGAGTTTCGCGGCAACATCACGCTGGAAGTGCGCTGCCTGATCATAGGTGCCTGCTGCCCGACTGAACGAGTCAGCCACAGATTGCTTTTCTGGCAATCGGATGAGAGAAGCCTCAGCCAAAGGCAGCACACTACCCATGGCACCCCTCCAAACACGGTTTCCCGGCAGAAGTGTTCCATTGGCTGAAGAACCGGGCACATTCCCCGAGCGTCTGCCGCTGATACTGTAAGAAGGGAAAGTGCCCCATGCCTTCAATACAGGCAGCAGATACCTGGGCATTCAACGCGGTGAGCGCAGCGGGTTTCACCCGAACAACTTGATCCTGCGCGCCTAACACAACATGTGTTGGCACAGCCAGCCGTGCCAATGCGTCGCGCAAATCCAATTGCGCCAAGAGATCGAGCCCCGACTGCAAGACTTTCTTATCGTAAACTGTCGCGCCGATGTCAGTAGAACCATTCTGGCGTATCATTTGCTCAACCTTTCGTGATGTCTCTTTTGCCCCCGGAGTCCCCACAGTCTGCAACATGGCAAATCGTCGGATTAAGCCATTTGAACCCAACGACACCAGTCGCTGCATATTTTCCAGCATGTTTAGTGGTTGTGCGTCCTGCCAATCTTCCGACTGAACAAATTTCGGTGTGCTGGTCAGCAACAGTAAGCCCAAAACACGCTCCGGGTAATGATGGGCGAAACTCAAGGCGAGCTGTCCGCCCAAGGACCAGCCAACAATCAGACTTGGATGACGCACTTCGCGCTCAAGATAGCGCAACCACTCGTCTTCTGAGCGCACCGCATCCAGATTTAACAAACGCACCGGCCCCTGGAATCCAAGCCGGTCAATCCACTCTGACCACACTGACCCAGGCATCGCCCAACCGTTTACGATCACCAGCTCAATCATTGGCCACCCTCTCCACAGGGAACGCATGGCGAGCAGCCAATAATCCCTCAATAAGTTGTTCCACATTAGCCGATGTGTGATTTGCGCTGAAAGTAATTCGAAGACGCGCAGTACCTTCCGGTACGGTGGGCGCGCGAATCGCCGTAACGAGTAATCCTCGTTCTTTCAGAAACTGGCTCCACGCCAAGGCCTGATCGGCGGGCCCAATGATGATGGGCTGAATCGGGCTGAGGGAATCCATTAAACAGAATCCCGCTGCCGCCACTTCGGTTCTGAATTGGTGTACCAGCGCAGTGAGTCGCTGCCTGCGCCAGGATTCCTCCTGGACAATTCGCAGGCTCACGCGCGTGGCGGCTGCGATAGCGGGCGGTATTGCGGTGGTGTAGATATTCGTGCGCGCCGTATTGGTCAGATAGTCGATCAGCGTTTCGCTCCCGGCCACAAACGCTCCAAAGGTACCCAACGCTTTCCCGAAAGTGCCCATGAGCACTGGCAACGCATCCTGAGTGAGACCGAAGTACTCGGCCGAGCCCATTCCCATTTCCCCCAGAACACCGAATCCGTGCGCATCATCGACCATCAACCAGGCATCATGCTCCGCCGCTAACGCAGCCAATGCTTTCAACGGGGCCAAGTCGCCGTCCATGCTGAAGACGCCGTCTGTCACGATCAGCTTCTCGCCGGTATCGACCTTGCGTAACTTACTGTGCAGGCTGTCCAGATCATTATGCAGGTAACGTGAAAAACGCGCGCCGGAGGCCAACCCACCATCCAGCAGAGAGGCATGATTCAGGCGATCTTCAAACACATGGTCAGACCGACTCAACAGAGCACCGATGGTCCCGACATTGGCCATATAACCGGTAGAAAAAACCAGCGCTCGATCGCGCCCGGTCGCCTGGGCCAGCTCACACTCCAATGCCTCATGCTGTTCATGATGCCCAAGCACCAGATGAGAGGCACCACTGCCAACCCCCATGGTTTTCGCTGCACGTGAGAATGCCTCTTTCACCTCGGGGTGATTTGCCAGCCCCAGGTAATCATTGGCGCAGAATCCAAGGTAGCGCCGGCCATCCACCTCCACTTCAACATCCTGCGCAGAGGCGAGATTGGCCCGTTGGCGATAAAGCGACTGGTTTCTACGTTCAACCAGACGCTGCTCGAGAAAGTCAAAAGCCATGACAATTTCCACCCCGGGTTACGGGCAAGCCGTAAAGGCCTCGTCAGGCGCTCTCGGACGCATCATAAAAGAGGTGCTTGGTGCGCTCTTTTTCCACGGCCTTCAACAGAGTCTCTTCTTCTTCCGACTCACAGGTTTCAGTTTCCACGGATTCGGGGTAAATACCGAGTTTGGCAAAGAGCAGGCGATCCCGATCTGCCTCCGGATTGCTGGTAGTCAGCAGTTTCTCTCCATAAAAAATGGAGTTAGCGCCTGCCATAAAACAGAGCGCCTGCATTTGCTCGTTCATTTGTTCGCGCCCGGCTGACAAGCGCACATGGGAGGCCGGCATCATGATGCGGGCGACGGCGATCATCCGGATGAAGTCAAAGGGTTCAACCTCTGCCTCCTCATCCAGCGGCGTGCCTTGAACTTTTACCAACATATTAATCGGCACGCTCTCAGGGTGCACGGGCATATTCGCCAACTCCATCAAGAGCAGCGCACGATCGTCGGCAGACTCCCCCATACCCAAGATGCCCCCACAGCACACTTTCATTCCAGCACTTCTTACGTGCGCCAGTGTTTGCATTCGATCCGCATAGGTACGCGTGGTGATAATGTTGCCGTAGAACTGCTCCGACGTATCCAAATTGTGGTTGTAGTAATCCAGACCGGCGTCTCGCAGCTCCATGGCCTGGTTCTCGCTGAGCATCCCCAGGGTCATGCAGGTTTCCATCCCCAGTGACTTGACCTGTCGCACCATTTCAGTGACATAGGGCATATCCCGTGCCTGAGGGTTCCGCCAGGCTGCGCCCATGCAGAACCGGCTTGCCCCCTTTTCTTTGGCTGCCTTCGCTTCATTCACCACTTTCTCAACTTCAAGCAGCTTTTCCTTATCCAATCCCGTGTTGTAATGCCCACTTTGAGGACAGTACTTACAATCTTCCGGGCAGGCACCGGTTTTTATCGACAAGAGCGTACTGACCTGTACCGCATTGGGATCAAAATGAGTTCGATGCACCGTCTGGGCCTGAAACAGCAAATCATTGAATGGCAGCGCGAAAAGCGCTTGTACGTCATCCAGCGTCCAGTCATGACGAAGCGCTGGTTTGGCCACATTACTCATAAAGGTATCCTGTTCTTCCGTAGTTTCGGTATAATGCCGATGCTGCACAATTAACAACCAGGGACGGTTGATCATCACATGATATCTTGGAACGACAAGCTGTCAACCATTTTTCTAAATTTGGTTAACAGCGTCAAATACGACCTCACAGAACGCTACTGCCTGTTGTGTGCCGAGCGCCACCACACCACGCTGAAAATGCTCTGCAGCCACTGCTACCAGAGCTTGCCATTGTGCCCCACGGATGGCATCACGGTGCAGGCGGCTCATGCATTATTTCTCTATGATTTTCCCATCAATCGCATCCTGCCAAGGTTTAAATATGCACAACAGCCCAAATGGCAAAAGCTCACACTGGAAGTTTTTTATCACGCGCTTCAAGGCGCAATCCAACCTTCGGGCTCGATCAGCTCAGCACTGAACGGCGTAGACTGGATTACTCCTGTACCCATGGCGCGCGCCAAACAAGCACGCCGTGGATTCAACCAAAGCCTGCTGCTCGCGCGGGTGGCCACTGATGTGCTCAACGCACCACTCATCGCAGACCTTTGCCTGAAGGAAACCAACACGCGATCTCAGGCCAGCCTGGGAAAGCAGGCGCGACAGCAAAATCTGCAGGCTTCGTTTTGCGTAAACCCGAAGTACAGGGAAAGCCTCGCAGGCAAGCGGGTTCTGATTGTGGATGATGTGACCACGACGGGGGCAACACTAGGTGCACTTCAGTCCATCCTGATCGATGCGGGGGCAGAAGAGGTCACCGCCTTATGCCTGGCGGCAACACCATTAAGAGTACAGGCGAGGTAGCCTGCTATTTCATCAAACTGGCAGGATAAAGCACAGCGCGCCCTTCACCGGCAGAAAACACCTGAGAGTCATCAAAAAAACGAACTCGATTACGGCCCGCATCTTTGGCCTGATAAAGCGCCTTGTCGGCTTTATCGACGACGGTTGAACTTCTGCTCGATGGTGTCGGGATGAGGGTATACCCACCAATGCTGGCGGTCACACGAAGCTCACCCTGCTCGGTCTGAAAACGTTGCTGCTCAATCCGTTTTCTCACCGATTCTGCCAGGGTGTGAGCATAATTCTGATGCGTATAAGGCAGCAACACAGCAAATTCTTCCCCACCATAGCGAGCAACAATATCAATATCCCGATGGAAAATCTCCGACAGCTGTTGTGATACTGATTTCAGGACTTTGTCCCCGACCATGTGGCCATACGTGTCGTTCACCATTTTAAAGTGGTCCAGGTCAATCAGCAGCAATGACAGCGTGCTCCGCCCTCGACTGGCGCGCTTCAGCTCATGGCTTAACGATGTATCAAAGAACCGTCGATTAAACACACCGGTCAACCCGTCACGATCCACCATGGTCGACAGTTCTTTCGCTTTTTGCTCTACCATAAGACGGGAGACAGCCAGCTCATGATAATTTCGATAAAACTGCGTGGCGATGCAACCACAGATCACGATACACATGAGAAACATTAAATTGAGGCTCAGTTGATCAATCATGGCGAGTGATTGCGTCACCAGCACAATGGGGAAACTGGTACAGAGCAACATCGCAACCCACAACGTGCGTGAAGGCGCAGAAGTAAACGCACCTCCCACCATTATCCCGATGGTCGCACCGATGAGGACCGGCCGGAACTCCGCAAACGCTTCCATCATCAACGTTTGCGCCACCACCAGCCCCCACGCCACCGCACTGATGACCACCCCCACATGGAGGTAAAAACAACAAAGTCGACGGGAAGACGCGCAATCGCGGGCGCGGTACGTAATATACAAACGGAAAAACGCCACCAGAAGCAACATGGCGGACGCCTGGTAAATCCACATCGTGGCTTTCGGGTCGCCAATGCCCAGAAGTGCAGAGACCGCAATCACACTCCAGCACAGCACATAGGTGGAAATCCCCCAGATAGAACGTTGCGCCAGATCACGATTTCGCTCAGCCAACAAATACAGGTTTTGCTCTGGCGTCAGGTCAGGCTTGTTAATGAGGGAATCCAACCGCACTCGCTCCAAGGATTTCAAACAGATGTGTGAATTTTACCGGATTCCCCCCTACACCTCTGTAAACTTCTGTTAATACAATGTCAGATCACGTCAAATTCCAACGTAAAATCGGCCAACACTCACTTTATCTCTAAAAACATGATTTGGCTCAAGTTTTGAGAAAGAGCCGCCCTGAAACAGTAGGCTTTGAATCACCCTAACCCAAATCCCTAACTTTTGTTAGGTAATCCCCACCCCTTCGTTTGGCATACTCAATGCCATCGAACCGCTTACTTCGAACGACGGATTCGATTTCTTTCAATGCGAATAACTCGACAAGGGGATTCACCCATGAGCACCACAGAATCACTCGATCTCTCCAAGGACGTGGAGCAGCGCTCGGCAAAAGATCAACGCTGGGGGACACTCAAAAAATACTGGTACCTGATCACGCTGATTGTGCCCGCAATTACGCTAATTTCAGCCTACATGGCCATGCAAACCAGTTCAGGCCAATGGCTTTGGGCTCTCGCGGTCGTATTCTGGATCATCATTCCCATTGTGGACTACATTTTTGAGGAAGATCCCTACAACCCGACCGAAGCCGAACAGGCAAAACTTCAGGAACACGCAGGCTATTACAAATCGATCCTGTATGTGGCTACACTGCTCCAATGGGCAGGTCTGGCCGCCATGACCTGGGCTGTTGTGAAGGGCGACTTTTCCTGGTTCAACATCCTGGGTGCGGTGCTGAGCGTAGGCGGCATGCATGCGGTTGGGCTCACGATGAGCCATGAGCTGGGCCACAAGCTCAATGACCGCACCCAGGTAATCTTTGCCCAGATTTGCTCAGCGGTATCCGGGTATGCACACTTCAACATCGAACACAATAAAGGGCACCATAAGGATGTTGCCACACCGGAAGATCCCGCGTCTTCACGGATGGGCGAAAACATTTACAAGTTTGCGCTGCGAGAGTTACCAGGCGCGGCAAAGCGTGGCTGGACATTGGAAGCCGAACGATTGAAGCGCCAGAAACGCTCCGTGTTTTCTCCGCGCAATGAGCTTATCCAGACCAGCTTGATCACCATCAGCGCTTATGCACTCCTGACTTACCTCCTTGGCTGGGCCGCTCTGCCATTCCTCATTATTACTGGCGCTTACGGATGGTTCCAGTTGACCATGGCAAACTATATCGAGCACTACGGCCTGCTGCGCGAAAGAAAACCCGATGGACGGTTTGAGCGATGCCAGCCCAAACACTCCTGGAACACTAATTTCAAGGCATCCAACTTACTGACCCTGCACTTACAAAGACACTCGGATCATCACGCCCACCCTACGCGGCCTTATCAGCTACTGCGTGACTATGCGGATGCTCCCTCTCTGCCACAAGGCTATCCGGCTATGATGGGACTGGCTCTGATTCCCAGCGCATGGCGACGCGTCATGGATCACCGTGTCGTAGAGTGGGCAGAAGGCGATATGACCAAAGTAAACATGGACCCGGCACACAAAGACGCGTTGTTTGCCCGCTATCACCAGATACCTGAGACCCCGGCAGCAGCGGCTTAAATAGCATTGAGTAACGCTGAAAAACTTTCAACAACTACGAATAACACATTGATTTAAAAGGAGGCATCATGGCCAAGTACCAATGTCCGGATTGTGGTTACATTTATGACGAAACCGTGGGTTGCGAGCGGGAAGGATACCCTGCGGGCACACAATGGGAAGACCTACCGGAAGACTTTCCTTGCCCGGACTGCTTCGTCCGCGACAAGCCGGATTTTGAAGAAATTGCCGCTTAGTTTCACCACGCTGGCACGGGTTTCCCGTGACCAGCACCTCATTCGACCAAACAGGAGAGCACCATGACATTCAGGAAATACTGCTGCATTACGTGCGATACCATATACGATGAAGCGGAAGGCTGGCCGGACGAAGGCTTCCCTCCGGGTACGCGATGGGAAGATATCCCCGAGGACTGGACCTGCCCGGAATGCTCCGCCTCAAAATCTGACTTTTACCTGGTGGACTGATCCATCCAGTCTACAGCACAAAAAGAGACGTTCACATGAAGCCAGTTGTTATCGTAGGTTCCGGCCAGGCCGGACTCAGCGTCGCCCGCGAAATTCGCACGCACTCACACACAGTACCCGTGGTTCTCCTCAGCAAGGAGTCCATTTGTGCCTACTACAAACCCAATCTCTCCAAAGCACTCAGCCTGGGTAAATCGGTAGAATCTTTACGCATGAAGTCGCAGGAACAACTGCAGGAGGAGTTGCACATTCAGATGGTAGGCCAGGCCGAGGTGACCGAAATCAAGCCGACGGCGCGCACGCTTTCCTATGTGGATAACGCCGGAGTAACGCAGGAACTGGCTTACCAGGCATTGGTGCTGGCCACCGGTGCCTCCGCCATCACGTTACCAATTTCGTCGGACATTGCCCCCCCTTTGTTCACCATTAACAGCCTGGACGAGTACGGCCAATTTCGACAGCAGCTTGGCCCACAGGACCGGGTACTCATCATCGGTGCCGGCTTCGTAGGAACGGAACTGGCGAGCGATCTGAACGCATCCGGTCATGCGGTCACGGTAGTGGACACCGCACAGTGGCCACTGAATCGAGTGATCCCGGACACGCTGGGCAGCACCATTCGGCGGGAGATGACTGAGGCGGGCGTTCAATGGCGGTTCGGATTGAGTGTGGAGCACCTTTGCACAGAAGACGATTGCCACATCGCCACTCTTTCAGATGGATCACGCATCCACTGTGATCTGGTGGTTTCAGCCGTCGGTTTGCGCCCTAACCTCCAACTGGCTGAGCAGACAGGCATTGAATGCGACAAAGGCATCCTGGTGGACACCTTCAGTGAAACCTCGGTTCCCGGCATCTATGCACTCGGCGACTGCGCTCAATACGACTCAGGCTTGTTGCCGTTCATCGCGCCGATCACACAAGCGGCCAAAGCGTTGGGGAAGACGCTGGCGGGCCTTCCGACGCAACTGGCTTTCCCGCCACTGGCCGTTCCGGTAAAAATTGCGGCCTGCCCCACGGTGATCTCTCCACCAGTCAGTGGAAAAGGGGTGTGGGAAGTAAAAGGTACAGGATCAGACCTGGAAGCACACTTCGTGGATGCGCAGGGGAATTTGCTGGGATTTGCGCTCACAGGGCAAGCGGTATCGCAAAAATCAGAGCTCGCCAAGCGGTGCCAGCGACACCGCATCACGCGCACCCTGCCATCTCCGTCATCCAGCAGTGCCGCCTAGGGAAGTATTGACTCCCTATACCAGCACCATATTGTCCCGGTGAATCAATTCATCCTCGTTGACGAAGCCGAGCAGCTGCTCGAATTGACTGGATGGCTTGCCCAGGAGTTTCAGCACATCCCCGGAGTCATAGTTCACCAGACCCCGGGCGACTTCCTCCCCGTGCAGATTCGTGCAGGCCACCATCTCGCCACGTTTAAAATGGCCACTCGCCTGTTTGACGCCAACCGCCAACAAACTGGTTCCCCGCTCGCGGACCACGCGCACCGCACCATCATCCAATACCAGCGTCCCTTTCACGCGCAAATGCCCGGCCAGCCATTGTTTGCGGGCCAGCTGGCGAGACTGATCGGGTAACAACATCGTCCCCAGGGACTCCTCCGCCATAAGGCGTTGTAACACCGCTTCCAGGCGACCACCCACAATTATGGTGTAAGCACCGGAGCGGGACGCCACGCGCGCGGCACGCAGCTTGGTATACATTCCCCCGCGCCCCAGTACGCCGGACTTCCCAGCCACCATCATATCCAGAGAGGTATCACTGGCATAAGCCACGGGCACCAATTCAGCCTCCGGATGATACCGGGGATCACGGTTAAACAGACCCTGCTGATCCGTCAATATGACGAGCGCTTCCGCGTCGATTAAATTCGCCACCAGAGCGCCTAACGTATCATTGTCACCAAACTTGATTTCATCGGTTACCACGGTGTCGTTCTCATTCACGATGGGGACCACACCGTAATTCAGCAATGTCGTCAACGAACTGCGCGCATTCAGGTAGCGTTTGCGGTCAGACAGGTCATCATGGGTGAGCAAAACCTGAGCAGTGCGCAAACCATGCTTGGAGAAGTGCGTCTCATAGGCCTGGATCAACCCCATTTGGCCCACGGCCGCAGCCGCCTGCAGCTCATGAATATGACGTGGGCGCTCCTTCAATCCCAGACGCGTCATCCCCTCCGCAACTGACCCGGAGGACACCAGCACGACCTCCACGCCAGACTGGCGGATCCGGGCGATTTGATCCACCCAGCCGGATATTGCCGGTAGATCCAGCCCTCGCCCATCATTCGTCAGCAGCGCGCTGCCGATCTTAATAACAATTCGCTGGGCCTGACTTAATTTCTTTCGCTCAACCATCGATGATCACATTCTTCCTGATTGTAAGGGCTACTAAGCACTAGGGTGCGTAGACTACTTCGACATCATCATCGTCATCGTCGTCTTCATCCAGATCTTCACCTTTGTCGGCCCGCCGGCGCGCTTTTCTTGCTTCTTTTTCAGCCTGAATTTTCTCACGGGCTTCGCGGTCAATGGTATCGCGAAGCGTTTGCTCCTGTTCGGCCAGCGCATCATCTTCTTTTTCCGCCTGCGCTTTCTCATCCAGCCACGTCATGATGGCCCGTGTGACCTTGCTGGTGCCTTCGCCACTGATTGCAGCAATGTCAAAAACCGGACCTTCCCAATTCAGGGCGTCAATCACCGTTTTTATCTGCTGGGCACGCTCCTCCTCAGGAATCAGGTCCAGCTTGTTCAAGACCAGCCACCGCTCCCGATTTGCCAGGGTTGGGCTAAACTTTTCCAATTCTGCTTCAATTTTCCGAACATTCTGGTCCGGGGTTGACCCATCATAAGGCGCCATATCCACCAGATGCAGCAGCAATCGAGTGCGCACGAGGTGCTTGAGAAACCGAATGCCCAATCCCGCACCCTCAGCGGCCCCTTCAATCAGGCCCGGAATGTCGGCAATCACAAAACTGCGATGGGATTCCACCCGGACAACCCCCAGATTGGGCACAAGCGTGGTGAAGGGGTAATTGGCCACTTTTGGCTTTGCCGCTGACACCGCTCGAATGAACGTTGACTTTCCGGCATTCGGTAAACCCAGCAACCCTACATCGGCGAGCACTTTCAGTTCGAGTTTGAGATTTCGGGATTCGCCTTCGGTCCCCGAAGTCGTTTGTCGGGGAGCGCGATTCGTACTGGACTTAAAGCGCGTATTGCCTAAGCCGTGGTAACCGCCCTGAGCCACCTTCAGCCGTTGCCCAATCTCCGTGAGATCTCCCAACAACTCCTCACTATCGGCATCGATAATTGTGGTGCCCACGGGCACTTTCAACACAATATCCTCACCTTTTTTCCCCGAGCAGTTACGTCCCATACCCGCTTGACCATTTTCAGCCTTGTACCGGCGGGTATAACGGAAGTCGATGAGCGTATTCAGGGATTCATCCGCTTCAATAAACACGGAACCGCCATCCCCGCCATCGCCGCCATCCGGCCCGCCTTTGGGAATAAATTTTTCCCGACGGAAACTCAGGCAGCCATTTCCGCCCTTACCGGCTTCCACATATATGGTCGCTTCATCAACAAATTTCATAACTCCCCCGAAACAAAAAACCCCGCTCCCGGAATGATACCTACTCCGAGGCGGGGCTTCCCGTTTGTAGCTTAAGCCTTAGTTTGCAGCAACAACACTCACAGTCTTGCGCTTTGCAGGACCTTTTACTTCGAACTTGATCACGCCATCCGCTGTTGCGAAAATGGTGTGGTCACGACCCAGACCAGTGTTATCACCAGAATGGAATCGAGTGCCGCGCTGACGCACGATGATGTTGCCTGCTTTTACTGCCTGGCCGCCAAACAGCTTGACGCCAAGGCGTTTCGATTCTGAATCACGACCGTTGCGGGTACTACCGCCTGCCTTCTTATGAGCCATTATATTACTCCTAAATTCTGTTAATGAACCGGGATCTCAACTACTCGGTTAGATTAACCCGCGTTAATACCAGTGATTTTTACTTCGGTGTACCACTGACGATGGCCCATGCGCTTCATGTGATGCTTACGGCGCTTGAACTTCAGGATGTTCACTTTCTTGTGACGACCGTGGCTAACCACTTCCGCAGACACCTTTGCCCCTTCGACAACAGGCTTGCCCACTTTAATGTCATCACCATTGGCAACCAACAACACGCGATCGAAATCCACGGAACCGCCAGTTTCTACTTCCAGCTTTTCCAGCTTCAGGGTTTCGCCTTCTTTTACTCGGTGCTGCTTACCGCCACTAACAATTACTGCGTACATTATTTTCTCCAGTTTTCGACTCATCCTAGCTCTCCAAACCTGCTTCTAGTGGAAGTGCCTGACGAAACAGCCACGACCATATGACAGGGAGCCCTAGGTGAGGATGAGTTTTAAGGGCGCGTATTTTAACCAATTAAGCTCACACACATCAAGTGCAATACACGCTTTTTTCTACCCCAAAGGGCATAAAACCAGTTGTTTCTTGACACGCTCTGCTCCGACCAATAGCATCTCCGCCCAAATGACAGTTTTCTACCCTCCTCAAAACGATACAGAGACGCACTGATGAGCAAGGCTTCTATTTACGAATGCGTGCAGCAAGACTTTGAACAAGTGAACACGCTAATTTCCAAGCATTTGTTCTCACAGGTCCCCCTGGTTGAAAAAGTTGGCCACTACATTGTGGACAGTGGTGGAAAACGCATGCGCCCCCTGCTCGTTCTACTGATCAGCAATGCGCTGAAAACACACGGCAACGGTGCCACTGACGAGGAGTCCGCCAAGCTTGCCACCATCATTGAATTCCTCCATACCGCGACGCTGTTGCACGATGATGTGGTGGATACGTCCGATTTGCGCCGGGGAAAACAAACGGCCAACGCAAAATGGGGAAATGCACCCAGCGTGCTGGTCGGCGACTTCCTCTATTCCCGGGCATTCCAGTTGATGGTGGAGCTCGGCAGCATGCCGGTCATGGAAATTCTTTCCGACGCCACCAATGTCATCGCGGAAGGGGAAGTCATGCAGTTGCTCAATTGCAAGAATCCGGAGGTGGATGAACACCACTATATGGAAGTCATTCGCTGCAAGACGGCCATGCTCTTTCAGGCGGCCAGCCACTCGGCTGCCGTGTTAAGCGCCAATGCGGACGCGAATATTGACGCATTGCGGGACTATGGACTGAAACTCGGCCTGGCTTTTCAGCTGGTGGATGATGTACTGGACTATACAGGTGACGCTGAATCCATGGGTAAAAACGTGGGTGATGACCTCGCAGAAGGCAAGCCCACTCTGCCACTGATTTATGCCATGCAACATGGCTCCCAGGAGGAGGCAAAGCTGATCCGCCAGGCAATTCGTAAAGGCGGCCTTGACGATCTTTCAAAAATCCAGCACGCTGTGACTCGATGCGGCGCTTTGGATTACACCATGAACAAAGCCGAAACCCTGCGCGACGAGGCCATTGAGCTGCTCGCTCATTTGCCGGAAAGCGCTTACAAAAATGCGCTCGTCGAACTTGCAGTGCTCTCGGTAAATCGATCAAACTAACGAGCAGACCGCTCCTACAGCATTCAGATACACAGGACTCAGCCATGCAGCAACTCTCGGAACAGGATGCTTCCTTCCTTTATCTGGAATCTGATCACGCGCCAATGCACAACGGTGGCCTCTACCTGTTTGATGCCTCAGCGCGCCCCACAGAGTTCGACTTCATGGAGCTGAAGGAGTTTGTTGCCAGTCGACTGCATCGGGGAGAATTCTTCCGCAAGCGTCTGGTGGAGGTTCCTCTCAAGCTGGACCACCCCTATTGGGTGGATGATCCCGAGTTTCATCTGGAACGCCATCTGTTTCACATTTGCTACACGCAGGCACACTCTCTGGCGGACCTGACTCAACTCGCCTCGCAGGTCCTGTCGACGCCGCTGCGCCGCGATCGCCCCCTGTGGGAAATCACCTTCGTCGACGACCTTCACAATATCGAGGGACTCAACGAACGCCACTTTGCACTCATTGTAAAAATTCACCAATGCGCCATTGATCCAATGAGCGGCACGGATGTGTTAAGCGTGCTTCTGGACTTCACCGCAGAAGAGCAGGCCATTCCAGCACCGAAACACTGGCGAGCCAATCCGGTACCGACGACCTTGCGACTGCTGGGAAATGCATATAACAACGCACTGACCACTCCCTTCCGACTGGCCAACATGGCAAAAGACACGGTTTCGGCCACATTTTATTCATTGCTGTTGCAGCGATTGAATAATCTGAATCTCCCGCCGACACTGTTCAGCGCACCGATCACAGACATTAATACCTGCATCTCGGAGAAGCGATCGCTGGACTATCTGGAGGTGCCGCTCGACCAAATTAAACACCTGAAATCCAGAATTGGCCATGGTGTGACGATGAACGATGTCATCATGGGGGTTTGCGCCGAAGCGATCATGATGTACCTCTCGGACCATAAACAAACACCGAGCAGTTCGCTGATTGCCATGTCGCCCATTTCTGTTCGTTCAAAAAACATCAAAAGCCCGGCCGGCAATCAGATGGCGGCGATGATGATTTCACTGGCCACCGACGAACAGCATCCCGGCTGGCGGGTTCTGCGCATCCACGAAAATGCCATTGTCTCCAAATACTACAATCAAGCCATTGCTGCTTCCTTTTTGACCCGCACCGTTCCTTCCTCCATGGTTGGTCTGGCAGCAAGAATCTACACAGAGTTTCAGCTGGCACAACGACATAAACCGCTTTTCAACCTTCCGCTGATCAATATCCCCGGCCCGCAGAAGCCACTCTATATGAATGGGTGTGAGCTGGTTCGGCAGGTCGGCAGTTCGCCCATCTTTGATGGGATCGGCGTCAGTATCGTCGCGATCAGCTACAATGGGCAAGTGACGTTCAGCATCACAAGTTGCCCATCCAACGTGTGCGATGCGAAAGAGATCACAACGTATCTCGCTCGCGCACTGCAAAAAATAGAAGCTGAGTCGGAAACACTCGCGGGAGAAGAACCGCCGGCCTATTTCCCGGTTAGCAAAGCCTCACCGAGTTTAATGGAAATCGGGTCCATGGTCATTGAGGACATTTTCGCTCTGTTCAACAACCTTTTTTCTTTCCGAAAAACCAGCGGTCGCAAAAATGAAAATCACTCCGAGAAAACAGACTAGGAATTACCCAATCGACAACGCTTGGTAACGCTCACACCGCATGTCCGGTGACCAGAAGTCCGCTGCCCAACCTGCTTTATGCTTTAAGTGGGTGACGAACTGGACCGGATCAGGTAGTTGCTCCCACACCGCAGGCAAAAACGTCGCCCGGGCGTTGCCACAACTCAGGATCAGGCCATCCTGATAAGGCACCAGCTGCGCAAGCAAGTCATCCTCGTCGCACACCGTCATCACTTCCGGAGGGGTGAGAACGGAGATATGTAAATCTATTTCACTGAGTTCTGCCGGGCTGACGGGAGAAAACCTGGGATCGCGGAGCGCTGCTGCGCGCGTGTTTTCCGCGACATCCATCGCCAGAGAACGCCAGGCAACCAGAGAGCCAATACACCCCCTTAACTCCCCTCTCAAGTGCAGCGTAACGAAGGCCGCGCCGGGCTGTTTTAACCCATCAGGTAGAGCATTCGGATCAATGCCAGGCAGGTCGCCTGTTGACACACTCACCTGCAAACTTTGCCGTGCAATGGAAAGCAATTCAGCGCGCTCGTCCTCACTCAGGTCGTTGGGATCACCTTGTATCATCGCAGGCCACCTCCTCAGTGAAAGCCAAACGCACCATAACCCACGACACGCGACTTATCCCCGGCCGTATCGCCTGAATTGGCAAGCGCGATCAACTCACCGCGCAATCTGCGCCGACTGACTTCAGCCAGCAATCCATTGAGCGCGTAACAACCGCAGGCTTCTTCCCCGCTGATTGAGGATTGCTCCGCCAGAATTCTTTTTGCTGTCCTGCTATCCACGCTCTGAGCGTCCGCATAGGACAGGTAATGACTCAGATCAGAACTCACGACCACCAGAGTTTCTCGCCCTTCCCATAAAAATTCCAGCACCTGACGCACGGACTCCACCGCACAATACCCCACCACAACAGGCACCAGCACAAACTCAAGCAATACAGCCTGCAAGAAGGGCAGCTGAACCTCCAGGGAATGTTCCAGACGATGTGCCTCATCGTTGACGGCCACATCAGCAAAATTCCGCAAGGCGGCAAGGCTGTTGATGTCGAGCGGTATCTCACCCAAAGGCGAAGAAAACACATCCACCGAAGGAATGGCCATACCTTGGAGGGGTACCCGGTGGCTCGGCCCTAAAAGAACCACTCTGGACAGTTCCGCGCGATGCTTCAGGGGCGCATAGGCCTCAGCCGCAATTGGCCCCGAGTAAACATAGCCCGCATGGGGGCTGATCAACGCTTTGAATTCCGGCGTTTTATTAAGAGAGGTGTCGCGCAGCAACTGCGCTACCGTCGTGGAGAGCGTCTGGGCGTCTCCGGGATAAAACATGCCGTCCACAGCGGTCGGCCGCACCTTATGCCCTTGTTGCATGACACACCTCCACGATCATTTCAACACAATCTATTCAAACGCCCATCTCAGGAACGCTTTTTTCTCTTCTTTGCTGGCTTGCTGCCACATCACTTTCAACGCTTCCAGACGAGGCAAACCGTCAGGCACTCCCGGAGTCAGGTTGCCCGATGAAGGAGAAACCACCGGCGCTGCAACAATCATTGGCTCGCTCTCGGTAGACATCGCAGCAGGCTTGGGATAGTCTACCTTCGGCTTGACGGACCCGGGATTCAGCATGGTTTGTACCCCTTCAACTACGCTACCCACAGCGCTTGCGCTCTTCTCAGAGAGGTTCTGCCCAGCGGTTTTCCCTGATGCCACAATCGCTGCCGATTCCTGCGCAGTGCCGCTTGCCGGATCAAACGGCTGGGCAGCAGCAATCAATTTGCCCGAAACCTCAACCAAGTCGGCAGTAAAGTTGACACTCATGGCCTGAGCTTCGCGTCGGTTCTCCGGTTTTTGGTAGCGAAATTCGTACTCAACACCAGGCGCGGCATAAAAGTCGACGCGCAATAACCGGGATTCCACCCGTTCGGCATTTGGCCCCTTGTCTGTAGTATCCTTTCGGGGAGCGGCCCATACGCCGGAGTACTTGAAAATCGCCGTATGCGGCCCCGGCAGAATCTTGTAATCAATGGCCAGATCTTCCAGAAGGTAACTCTTCATCTGTTCACCATCCAGAGCCACCAAATTCAGGTCTTCCGATACTTTTAACAAGGCAACAGACTGATCATCTTGCGGGCCATCGAATGTTTTTACGGTATACCCGGTAGAACATGCCGCTGTGATCATTACCCAAGCCATTAAGAAAACTCTGGCGACCCACTTCCCTTCATAAATCCTGTTTATCATTCAATATGCCTATTTCACTGACTGTAATCACGTTAAAACGTCATCATACTACACCGTAGAGCGCTTACCTACCCCGTTCCGCACGATGAAAGATGCGCCCAGCGTCACATTCTTCAATGTGAAGCGCCAAGGATTCGCTATCAAAGTCACATTTATTTGTCAAACGCTGTTAATTTTGACGAGATTTCTGTTAATATTTATGGAAAGTGAGTCAACTTAGGTAACTTATTCTAGTCGTTCCAAGGTTTGTTACGTGATTAACGTGCAATATTTACGTAGCTTTAACAAACCATCAACCATATAAAAGAGAGATTAAAAGACGTGGAGATGGCAGCAATGAGGGGTGGCATGGAGCTCATCAACAGAAACGGGGAAGATGGAAGCGTCCCATTCCGCAGCAGCAGATTTTTCTGTGTTGGTAACAAGTGGTATTTTTCGACCCGTGAAGGCTTCGACAGTGGCCCTTATGCGGATAAATGTCGCGCAGAAATCGGACTGAAACGATTCCTTCACATCGTTCAGATGCTACCACAAGGCGTCACAACCCACTGATCACTCTTGATAGCCCGGCTACCGTCGGGCTTTTGTATGCCTGCCGCAATACGCTTACCCCAGCACAATAGCCAGTAACTGAAGACAAAGCCAGGCCCATAATCCCGCCAGCACATCATCCAGCATAATACCGAAGCCGCCACCCACCTTCGAATCTGCCCAGCGAATTGGCCATGGTTTCCAGATATCAAACACACGAAATAAGACAAATCCGATCAGCATCCACAGAACACCAGCCGGTGCGGCAAACATGGTGATCCAGTACCCGACAAACTCATCCCAGACGATACCACCATGATCATGCACACCCAGCGCTTTAGAAGTTACCTGGCATAACCATACCCCCACCCCAAAGGCAAGCAACACAAAAAGGGCATACTCAAAGAGCGGCAGATACTGCAGTGGCCAGTAGAGCGCTACCGCAACCAACGTACCACAGGTACCCGGAGCTTTTGGCGCAAGACCACTCCCCAGACCGAACGAAAGAAAGTGCGCGGGGTGCAGAATAAACTTCAGGTCAGCCGTGCGGCCTTGCGAAGAGGGTTCCATCCTTTCTTATCCTATGACAATGGATTAAAAATGCTGATATCCGGCAAGATCAAGGTGCATGGGATCCCCCCGAGCATTTCGAACGCGCATCCCCGAGCTTTCGGTGACCACACCAATTTGCGTCCATTGAGACGCACTGCCCGCCAAAGACGCCCACTTTTCGGGTGAAACACAAACACACAACTCATAATCATCACCACCGGCAAGCGCCCACTGCAACCGCTCTGCCTCAGGCAGGGACTGTAGTTGTGCAGACAATGGGAGTGCGCTGGCTTGTATTTCCGCCCCAACGCCAGACGCATCGAGAATGTGACTCAGATCTGCAAGCAATCCATCACTGACATCAATGCCTGCCGTCGCATAGTCTTGCAACCAGGGTACCAAATCAAATCTCGGCATAGGCCGATAGTATTTTCTAACGAAGTAGGCCCGACTTTCCTCTGGCAGACTTTGGCAATACTCATGCCGCCCCAACACACAGTGCAGACCGGCTGTCGCATCGCCCAGTGTACCGCTCACTAAAATTACATCACCCGGCTGCGCCCCGGAACGGATGAGCGGGGCTGATTCAGCGTAACCAGCTACCTGCACCGTGATCGTCAACGCGCCGCGGGTGGTATCACCACCAATCAACGGCACATCCAGCGCACTCGCCAGACTGTGCAGCCCTGTAGAAAAGTCGGTCAGCCAGGCTTCATCATAGTCTGGCAGCGTCAATGCTAACGTGAACCAGGCGGGATTCACCGCCATGGCTGCCAGGTCGCTCATGCTGACCGCCAGAGCACGATAGCCAATATCCTCTGCGTTGGCCCCCTCTGGAAAATGCACCCCTTCCACCATCGTATCGATGGAGATGGCCAAAGGAGCGCTACCCGGAGCGACAACGGCGCAATCATCACCCACGTCGACCTGAACAACGCCGCGATCTCCCCCCACACGCTGAAAAAAACGGCGGATCAACGCAAATTCATTTCCTTGTCCAGACATAGACCCTGGCCGGCTCAGCGCTTCCTGGTTTCGTCTTTTCGGATTCTGGGAGCCAGGCGATCAAGAATTCCGTTCACGAATTTATGACCGTCCGTCCCGCCAAATTTCTTGGCCAGGTCAACCGCCTCATTGATCACCACCCGGTAAGGGACATCAATGCGATGCTTCAGCTCATAGGTTCCCATACGAACCAGCGTCTTTTCGATGGGGTCCAGTGAATCGATGGAACGATCCAATAATACAGCGATTTCTCCGTCCAAATCGGACAGCTGAGCTGGAACCTGTTTCAGCAACTCCCTGAAATAAGGCACATCGAACTTGTTGAGGTCATTGTCAGCCAGGAATTCCGCTTCCACACTCGTGATGGTATTCCCGGAAAGCTGCCACTGGTACAGCGCCTGGAGAGCGAGGATTCTCGATTTCCGGCGCTTTCCCGCCATACTCATCACGGGCTGCTTCGATGTCGGAGATTTCCCCGGATCGGCAGGGCCCGTATTGCCGTTTTCAGACGCGGCGTCTTGAGGCGTATCAGACACTTACTGCTCCATTTTCTTGATCAGGCTAACCATTTCCAAGGCTGAGAGCGCTGCTTCGCCCCCTTTATTCCCCGCTTTTGTCCCCGAGCGTTCGATGGCCTGCTCGATACTATCGACCGTCAACACACCAAACACCACCGGCAAATCACACTTCAGCGCAACCGATCCCAGTCCACTGGAGCACTCACCGGCGACATATTCGAAATGCGGCGTGCCACCTCGAATCACCGCACCCAGCGCAATTACCGCATCATAGTTCCCCGTCTGCGCCGCTTTCTGGACCGCCAGCGGAATTTCATAGGCACCAGGCACACGGTAGATTTCAATATCCTGGGTGGGGATACCATGGCGCACCAGGGTGTCCACCGCCCCTTCTACCAGGCTTTCCACGACGAAGCTATTGAACCGACCCACCACGATGGCGTATTTCCCACTGCAACCGATCAAGTCGCCTTCATGGCAGGTAATATTTGATAACAACGACATATTGAGCTCCTTAAGCGTCGTAAGGTATGTATTCAACCACTTCCAGATCAAACCCGGACAGCGCGGCAAACTTCATGGGGGCACTGAGCAAACGCATCTTGCGCACGCCAAGATCCCGAAGAATTTGAGAGCCGGTACCGACCGTCATGTACGATCCTGTCGGTGCTTTGTTCGGCGTTGCCTGGGCATTTTCGGCAAAAAAAGCTTCGATACGCTCTTCGATGCCAGAATTCGCCGCACCACCATCCAACAGGATCAGCACGCCGCTGTCCTCCTGTGCCAAACGCTCAAGTGCACGCGCGATCGGCCAGCTGGATGAACCAGGCTTCTTCGCCCCCAGCAAATCCCGGAGCGTATCGGCAATATGAACGCGCACAACCGTGGGGACCTCCCGATCTATTGTCCCTTTCACCAGGGCCATATGCGTGTTGCCTTGCAGCGTATCCACGAAGGAAATGAAGCGGAAGTTACCATACTCCGTTTCCATTTCACGCTCTTCCTGACGCTCCACCGTCTTTTCATTGACCACCCGATAATGAATGAGATCCGCAATGGTGCCGATTTTCAGGCCATGTTCCTGCGCAAACACTTCGAGATCCGGGCGACGTGCCATCGTACCGTCTTCGTTCATGATTTCCACGATCACGGAAGACGGCTCAAATCCGGCGATTCGGGCAAGATCACACCCTGCTTCCGTATGGCCTGCCCGACTCAGCACACCACCCGGCTGAGCCATAATAGGAAAAACATGCCCCGGTTGAACAATATCGCCAGGCTGTGTCGTGCGTCCAACCGCCACGCGTACGGTATGAGCGCGGTCTGCAGCGGAAATCCCGGTCGTTACCCCGGTTGCCGCTTCAATTGAATTGGTAAACTTGGTTTGGAACTGGGACTGGTTCGACTGAACCATCGGCGACAATCCCAGAAAGGCGCAACGCTCAGCGGTCATGGTCAGGCAAATCAGCCCTCGCGCATTCTTGGCCATAAAATTTATGTCTTCTGGCCGAACCTGCTCTGCCGCGATGATCAGGTCACCTTCGTTTTCGCGGTCTTCGTCATCCATCAGAATGACCATCTTTCCCTGACGAATATCCTCAACAATTTCTTCAATTGTATTCAGCTGCATCGCTTGTACCTTAAAGTAGAGAATTTACCGGAAAGCTCATGGGCTCCCGGCTTCTGAACGCCTGTTTCTTTGGGGCAGCATGGTAACACATCCATCCCTTTGCCCCCTAATGACTCACTCAGCACGCGCATCCTGGCAGGGAGACAGCGGAGTATAAATAAACCGAAGGTCATCCCCAATGACGCGCATATCCTGCAATTTTAGCATCTGCTTTTCATCCATGCGCTCCATTGGCCAATTCGCCAGGGGACGGGCAGCAGAACCCATCAGGATGGGCGCCATATACACCCACAACTCATCCACACAGCCGGCCTGTAAAAAAGCCCCGGCTAACCCGGCACCGCACTCCACCAGCACCTCATTACAACCGTCCTGATGCAATTGATCCACGAGCGCCGGTATCAGAACGCGCCCGGCAGCATCTGCGGGCAAAGCACAGACCTCAATCCCCTCGCCCGGAGCAACCGTTCGACGAGTGACCCACACATTTTTTCGCACCACCCGCCACACCTGAGCGGCTTCCGGCACACAGGCTGATCCTTCTACAACATAACAGGCCGGGTGCCCCTTTCGAGTCAGCAGATCGCGTTGCCGGGGGTCATTACAGAACGTGTCAGGCCGCACCGTCAACAGCGGATCATCATGCACGACCGTGCCGGAGCCTGTGACAATCGCGGAAGACCGGGCGCGCAGCTTTTGCACATCCGCACGCGCTGCCGGCCCAGTAATCCATTGGCTTTCGCCCGAAGCCATCGCTGTACGGCCATCCACACTGATCGCCGTTTTCAGTCGGATAAAGGGGCGACCCCGCTCAAACCGGGAAAAAAAACCCGGATTCAATTGCCGCGCCTCCGCATCCAGCACACCGGTGCTCACCTCAATTCCGGCAGCGCGCAAAAGATCTGCCCCTTTACCCGCAACCAAGGGATTGGGATCGCGAGAAGCAAATACCACGCGCGCCACACCCGCCTGGATCAGTGCTTCCGCACAGGGTGGGGTTTTTCCGTAATGGGCACAGGGCTCAAGGGTCACATAGGCCGTACTGCCGCGAGCCGCACCTCCCGCCTCTTTCAAGGCATGCACTTCGGCATGTGGCTCACCCGCTATCTCATGCCACCCTTGGCCGACAACCTTTCCAGAGTGCTCGTCGACACCCGGCTGAACAATGACCGCACCGACACGCGGATTGGGATCAGTGGTATACAGACCTTTGTGAGCGAGTTTGAGCGCTAACGCCATAAACGCACGGTCTTGCGGAAGTGAAACTGAGTCGGTCATGTTTTTCTTCGCTGTATGGCGGGTCAGACAAGAAGAATCCTCAGATACTCCCTGCCTTTGCAGGAGTCAATCAGGAGGTGGATTTGCTGCCCGCATTATGGGCATCTTCCCGGGAAAGCCGATCCACTTCCTCGCGAAACTCATTGATGTCTTGAAAGCTGCGGTAAACCGAGGCGAACCGCACGTAGGCAACCTCGTCCAGCCGCCGCAACTCTTTCATGACCTCTTCCCCAAGCACCAAAGACTTCAGCTCACGCTCACCGGTGGCACGAATTCGATACTTGATGCTGTTTATGGCTGTATCAATATTTTCGATGCTGACGGGGCGTTTTTCGAGGGCTTTGATAATACCTGCCCGCAGCTTTTCTTCATCAAACGGCTGGCGGGTACCATCCTGCTTGATGATCCGCGGCATCAATAATTCTGCCGATTCATAGGTCGTGAATCGCTCTTTGCAGGAGACACACTCCCGACGTCGGCGCACCTGATCCCCTTCTGCGACCAGACGGGAATCAATGACCTTGGTATCTGCGGCGCTGCAAAATGGGCAATGCATGACCTATTCCTGAATCAACGGATCCATCAGCCCCGATACACGGGGAACTCAGCGCAAACAGCCAGTACCTGCTGCTTCACTTGGGTAATCGTCTCTTCATTCGTAATGTCATCCAGTACATCACACATCCATCCCGCCAGCTGCACAGCTTGTGCCTCTTGGAATCCGCGACGGGTAATCGCAGGAGTACCAACGCGCAAACCACTGGTGACGAAGGGAGACCGAGGATCATTGGGAACCGCATTTTTGTTCACGGTAATATTGGCACGACCCAATGCTGCATCGGCGTCTTTGCCAGTGATGTCTTTGTTGATCAAATCGACGAGAAATAAGTGGTCATCCGTTCCTTTGGAAACGATGTCATAACCACGCTCCATGAAAACAGTCACCATCGCCTGGGCATTTTTTACCACTTGGGCCTGATAGGCCTTGAAATCCGCTTCCATGGCTTCTTTGAAGCACACGGCCTTGGCGGCTATCACATGCATCAATGGGCCACCCTGACTTTCCGGGAAAACCGCAAAGTTCAGTTTTTTCTCCAGCTCTTCGTTGGCTCTGGCGAGAATCAGACCACCACGGGGGCCACCCAGTGTTTTGTGTGTGGTCGTGGTCGTAACATCGGCGATGTTCACCGGGCTGGGATAGACACCGGCAGCCACCAGACCGGCCACGTGTGCCATGTCCACTAACAGGTAGGCACCCACTTCATCAGCGATTTCACGGAAGCGATTCCAGTCCACGACTCGCGAGTAGGCAGAAAAGCCTGCAACGATCATTTTCGGCTTGTGCTCACGTGCCAGCGTCGCCACTTGCTCGTAATCGATTTCACCGGTTTCGGGATTTAGTCCGTATTGAACCGCTTTATAGATTCGACCGGAAAAGCTCACAGTAGCGCCGTGCGTCAGGTGACCACCGTGAGCCAGGCTCATACCCAGAACCGTATCACCGGGCTGGCACAATGCCATATAAACTGCCGCGTTTGCCTGAGAGCCGGAATGAGGCTGAACGTTGGCATAGTCGGCACCGAACAGGGTTTTGGCGCGATCAATGGCCAACTGCTCCACGACATCCACATGTTCACAGCCGCCGTAGTAACGTTTACCCGGATAGCCCTCGGCATACTTGTTGGTCAGCACAGAACCCTGTGCTTCCATCACGCGGGGACTGGTGTAGTTTTCGGAGGCGATCAGTTCGATGTGTTCTTCTTGCCGCTTGGCTTCTGCCTGCATTGCCGACCAGATTTCATCATCGTAACCCGCAATTGTCATATCCTGAGTAAACATGTGTTTTCACAACCTCTTGCCAGTGCACACTTTGGAAAAGCCCGCTATTTTAAACAAATAACAGGCGTGATCCTAGTCCTGCGACAATAAATGGTTGTTCGTTCGGTAAAGCTTTGTTAAAAGCGCGTCAATGCAGCACCTGTTCCCGCGAAAGACACAGCGAGCCTGAATCAAACAGTTCGACGAAATGCTCCGGAGACATTGCTTTGCCATAGAGGTATCCCTGCACTTCCTGACAACCCAGTCGCGCGAGAAACGCTTCCTGATCCCGGGTTTCCACGCCCTCGGCAATCACCCCTAAATTCAAACCATGCGCAATCGCGACGATGGCCTCCACGATCTGTTCGTCATTTTTCTCACCCGGCAGGCTCTGGATAAAACTTTTGTCGATTTTCAGCGTATCCAGCGGGAACTGTCTCAGGTAACTCAGCGAGGAATAGCCCGTACCAAAGTCGTCGATGGAGATACGCACGCCAATTTTCTTCAGCGTATTCAGCGTGTCCAACACATGCTGCACATCATCCATCAGCATAGATTCCGTGATTTCCAACTCCAGACGATAGGGCTTGACGCCAGTTTGCAGCAGCACATCCTCGACCAGATCCACCAGATTACTGTCCTGAAATTGCCGCGCAGACAGATTTACCGACACTTTACTGATGTTTACGCCACTGCGGTCCCATGCGCGCAATTGCAGGCAGGCCTGCCGTAACACCCACTCACCAATAGGCACAATCAACCCGCTTTCTTCCGCGATGGGTATAAACTGGTCAGGCGACAGAACACCTTTTTCGGGGTGGTGCCAGCGAATCAGTGCTTCCACGCCAACAGCGCCGTCTTCGTGAACGGCGAGCTGAGGCTGGTAGGTAATGCGCAGCTGGTCCAACTCCAGTGCGCGACGCAGTCCGCTCTCCAGCTCAAGTTTTTCGATGGCCCGCGCGTTCAGCTCGGCAGCATAAAATTTGAAGTTGTTGCGACCTTTTTCCTTGGCATGATACATGGCAGTATCCGCATTTTTCATCAATGTGGTACGCTCTGCCCCGTGCTCCGGGTACACCGCCACGCCAATACTGGCACTGACATACAGCTCACGCTCTTCAATTTCGAACGGCTTTTCGAACTGGGCAAGCACTTTTCTTGCCACGTGTATGGCGGCCTTGCGCACCTTGGCCACATCGCGCGCGGATTGAAGCAGAAGGGTAAATTCATCACCGCCCATACGCGCCACAAGATCATCCTTTCGGACACAGGTCTTGAGTCGTTCTGCGACTTCGCTCAACAGCTCATCACCTGCCGCATGCCCCAGCGAATCATTGACCGGCTTGAATCGATCCAGGTCGAGGTACAACAACGCAAAATGGTCACCGCGCTTTTGTGCTTCGGTCACGCGATCTTCGATCTCCACCGTCATCAGCGAGCGATTGGCCAGCCCGGTCAGGTCATCATAAAACGCCAGCCGATGAATCGCCGCTTCGTTGGCTTTACGCTCTGAGATGTCGCTGAAAATAATAATGTGACTGACCAGCTCACCCGCCTCATTATGAATCGCGGTGACCCCCATCCATACGGGCACAGCCTGAGCGTGCGCGTTCATCACAACGGCCTCGTTCTGCCAGAAACCGTGATCTGCCAGGCTTCCCGACACTGCATCCCAGGCGCGGCGTTCTTCCAGCTGAAGTGCGTTGATGAGAGGCACGCCCAATACCGAATGAACGGGCCGGCCGGTAATGGCATAAAAGGCTTTGTTTCCCTGGATGACCTCGCCATTGGCATTGGTCACCAGAATGGCCTCTGTGGAACTTTCAAACACCCCGGCGGCCAATCGGGTTTCATGCTCGGCTTTACGACGGGCTGTGATATCCCGACAGACGCCCATCGTGCCCACGATGCGCCCCTGATCGAGCAGGAAGGAAAGATCCAGCTCCACCACAATAGCCTCCCCTTTCGCATTGCGGGTAGAGACCTCCAGCTGATAGACCTCTTTTTGCAGCGCGGCGACCGAGCGACGATCCTTTAAGTGGCGGCGCAGCTGTGCCTTGATGTGTTGGCTGAACATGGCCACCTGCTCGGAGTCAAACAGTGCGGTCAGGCGTCGATTCAACAGCGCCTGTGGGGCACGCCCAAACAATCCAGTCACTGAGGGGCTGATGTAGTTCAGTACAAAGTTGCGATCGGTGGTCCAGACCACATCCGTCATGTTCTCCGAGAGCAAGCGATAATGTTGCTCACTGCGCTCAACTTCTTTCCTTGCCTGAGTTTGCTGATGAATGTCTTTGCCGAGCCCAAGAAGCTTGGAAATGTTGCCATTCGCGTCGCGCTCGAACACCATATTGCGAAAGTACATCCATCGGTACTCACCGCGCTGATGGCGCATACGAAACCGGGTTTCCTGCACCTCATCATCCGCCAGGTGATGCACATTGTTGAGCGCTTCAGTAATCAACGGCTCATCCTCGGGGTGGACTAACTCCACCCAGTAGCACGCGGGCATGGCGGCAATCTCCTGAGCGCTGTAGCCCAGCAATTCACCCAGCTCACGATTGGCATACAGCAGGGATTTCTCCTGGGGATTGTTCACATACACCAGGTCCGGTACGGATTGTACAATTTTTTTCCAGAAGCCTTCCGCCTGCACCATGCGTTCTTTCAACTGTACACGATCGCTGCGGTCGGTCAGTGTTATCAAAATCTCATCCAGACTGGCCTGCTGGCCTTCTGCACGTTCATTGAGGCTGGGTGACGCATTTAACCGGATCGGCAGGGCCGCATTCACGAGCAAAGAAATCGGTCGAGCGTCCAGGGCAGGGACAATCAGTTCGAAGTCCACATTCAGGATACCTTCGTCACTCCCCTTCGAGCGCATATTGTTAACCCAGACGTCTCGAGAAGTCAGGAAATGGTTGAGATGACTCAACAGGGCTTCACGCCCGGGCGCAGCGAACAATTCCCGGGCGGCACGATTCACCTCTTTCACCTCACAGAGCCCTTTGAGATTCAGGCCACGCTCTCGAAGGAAAGAGAGATAATCACGAAGCGAATCTGCATCCACCACTTCCAGCAGTTGAATTTTCTGCTGTAGCTGTCCCAAGTCCACGACCAGCAATGGGGTGGCCGCTGCGTTGTAGAGCGTTTCGTAACGCTTTTTCTGGAATGCGGTGACGTTTTTTTGCCTTTGCCGACTGGAAAAGCCAAACATCAGCAAAACGAGCGCGGCGAGGATGACACATACCGATGCAACCACATCCATATAGATAAGCGGCATAATAATTCTTCCTGAAAGAGAATCCCTGTGAGGTCCGTGTTTCCAAAACAGACATTGCCATACAGACTAATATTCGCTAATTTTAGCGCCAGACTGTCACGATTTCGGTGACTGCCTTCTCCTTGCGGCACCGATCACTCTATTTTTAACAGGTTTTTACATTTATGGCTCAATACGTATACACCATGAACCGGGTGGGAAAAGTGGTACCCCCAAAAAAAGAAATTCTGAAGGATATTTCCCTGTCTTTCTTTCCCGGCGCGAAAATCGGCGTTCTCGGCTTGAATGGTGCGGGGAAATCCACCCTGCTGCGCATTATGGCCGGCGTGGACCAGGACATATTGGGCGAAGCACGGCCACAGCCGGGTATCAATGTGGGCTATCTCCCCCAGGAGCCTCAGCTGGATGATGAAGGCGACGTGCGCAGTAATGTCGAAGACGGCGTCAAGGAAGTTAAACAAGCGCTGACACGTCTGGATGAAGTCTACGCTGCCTACGCGGAACCCGAGGCTGACTTTGATGCTCTGGCCGTCGAACAGGCCAAGCTGGAAGGTATCATTCAGGCAGCGGATGGCCACAATCTTGAGCGCACACTGGAAGTCGCCGCAGACGCCCTGCGTCTCCCACCCTGGGATGCCAAAGTAAAGAACCTGTCCGGGGGCGAACGCCGCCGCGTCGCTCTGTGCCGGTTGCTGCTCTCCAAGCCGGACATGCTGCTGCTGGACGAACCCACGAACCATCTGGACGCGGAAAGTGTGGCGTGGCTGGAGCGTTTTCTTCATGACTACCCCGGCACCGTGGTGGCCATCACCCACGACCGCTACTTCCTCGACAACGTGGCTGGCTGGATTCTGGAACTGGATCGTGGTCACGGGATTCCGTTTGAAGGCAATTACACCAATTGGCTGGAAGCGAAAGAGAAACGACTGGTCATTGAAGAGAAGCAGGAAGCCGCCCGACAGAAAACCATCAAATCCGAACTGGAATGGGTACGCAGCAACGCCAAGGGCCGACACGCAAAGAGCAAAGCGCGTCTTTCCCGCTTTGATGAATTGAACAGCCAGGACTTCCAGAAGCGGAATGAAACCCTGGAAATTTACATTCCACCGGGTGAACGCCTGGGTGACAAGGTCATCGAAGTACGTGACGTTGCCAAGCGATTTGACGATAAGCTACTGTTTGAGCACCTCGATTTCACTGTGCCGCCTGGCAGTATCGTCGGCGTGATCGGTGGTAACGGTGCGGGTAAATCCACGCTGTTCAAACTTTTAGCGGGCAAGGAGCAGCCGGATTCCGGCTCTGTCACGCTGGGCGACACCGTGCGGCTGGCCTATGTTGACCAGATGCGGGAACTGGATGGCGATAAAACGGTCTGGGAAGAAGTCAGCAACGGCCAGGATATTATTCAAATCGGTAACTATCAGCTGCAATCCCGTGCCTACCTCGGCCGATTCAACTTCAAGGGGACCGATCAGCAAAAACGCGTGGGCGATCTTTCCGGAGGGGAACGAAACCGTCTGCACCTCGCCAAGCTGCTGAAAGAAGGGGGCAACGTGCTCCTGCTGGATGAGCCGACGAATGATCTGGACGTGGAAACCTTGCGGGCACTGGAAGAAGCGCTGCTGGCCTTCCCGGGCTGTGCCATTGTCATTTCACACGATCGCTGGTTCCTGGATCGTATCGCGACGCACATTCTCGCTTTTGAAGGCGACAGCGAAGTGGTCTGGCTGGAAGGTAACTTCTCCGACTATGATGAAGACTTCAAGAAGCGAAAAGGCGAGCAAGCCAAAACACCGACCCGCGTGAAATACAAAAAGCTGGCGTAAGCGGGTAGCCCAATACCGGCAACAGGGTCTATCCTATATAGAGATAGCGAAACTGAGACAGACTCTGTTGCCCGGCGTGAGGAAACCATGATGAATACATCCGAATCAGAACGCAGAAATTTCAGCCGAATCGGGTTCGATGCACAATGCACGCTCTACCAGGGTGATCACACCTGGCCATGTGAGCTACTCGATATTTCGCTCAAGGGCGCATTACTTCAGGTGGCTGATGACTGGTCAGGCGACGCAGTTCAGCCATTTGAGATCAAGGTGGTATTAAGCGAAGATGAGGCGGATGTAATTGTTATGTCCACACAGGTGGCACACCGGGAAGCCAGTTTGATCGGCATGAAAATTCAGTATATTGACCTGGACAGCATCACGCACCTGAAACGGCTTATCGAATTGAATCTCGGCAACGATGCACTGCTGGAGCGCGAGCTGGCGGCCTTGATTGAAGATCATCACGCCGGCTGACCCGCACCCCGATTTCCGTGACGCTCGTATACGATACCGATATCTCACCCCCAGCTCAGACGCACCATCTGCTGCGTACTGAGCTGATTCAGCAGATACAGAATACACCCAAAAAACTCACACTGATTCAGGCACCGCCTGGCTACGGCAAAACCTCTCTGCTCAACCAGATCTGGCAACAGAGTGCGCCACCTTCGATTTGGCTGAATCTCCGCGAAGCGGATAACGATCCGGTCAATTTCATCCATAAAATGAATGCCGCACTGCTCACTCGCCATGCGCAAGCAGCTGAGCTTGCTGCGCATCAACAGCTGGGAGGTATGGCGCCGCCCTCGTTTGTACCCTGGCTTAAATCTCTGTGCGCTACCTTAAATCGCGAGGGAACCTGTTCCGTCTTTCTGAATGATGTTGATTTCCTGACCAACACCGCCACGCTCGAACTGGTTGAGCACCTGATTCAGCATACCCGACCTTCTGTGCGCTTTTTTGTCACGGCCACACAAAGTATTCCGTTTTCTTACAGCAGCCTGTTAATTGAGAATCAGGTCGCCAGCCTCAACCATACCACGCTGAGGTTTGACCCTGCCGAGGTGGCTCAATACTTTCAACAAGTCAGTGGCCTGGCGCTACCACCAAAACTCATCCACCAACTGACCAATCAATGTGAGGGGTGGCCAGCAGCAATCGCTTTCGGTGCACACACGCTCAAGACGGAGCAGGAAGTAAAGACCCATATTGCGGAATTGGGCACGATGCACAGCACCTTTGACCGGTATTTCGTGGAACGTATCTTTGAAAAGCAAACGCCCGCAATCCAGCGGCTGATGCTCAGATTAAGCCTGCTGGACCGCTTCTCCATCGAGCTCAGCGCACAACTGTGCGAATCGCCGGAAGACAACCAGGTTTTTGCGGCCTACATTCACAACCACACGTTCATCACACCCACCGACGCTTCCGGGCACTGGCTTCGATTTCATACACTTTTTAATCAATTTCTTCGCAGCCGATGCCAGCAATCGCTCACGGAAGAAGAACGCCGCATGTGCCTCAGTACCGCTGCTTTCTGGTTTGCCGATCGACACTTCATCGAAGACGCCATCAGCCTGATGATCGCCGCCGGTTGTCGGGAAGAGGCTGCCCGGTGGATGGAGGAGGCTTTCCCAAACCTGGTGGTCGCGCTGGGCAAACACGTGACGTACGGCAATTGGTTTCAGGCACTGGGGGAGCATGCCATTGAGAAATTTCCCCGTGCCCGCATTGGGTATATCTGGTCGCTCACGGCACGCCGACAGTATATGCTGGTTGCCAAAGAAATCATGTGGCTACACAAACACAAATGCCAGTATGATCTTCCGGTACAGCATGAAATCGAGCGTGTGACCGATCTCATCCATTGCGCAATGAAAGGCTTGCAGGATGACGCCACAACAGGCATTCCCCAGGTGACTGAGTGGCTGTCGCGGTGGAATGATGTGAATTGCTACCGGAATCAGGAGGATTACCACTACGAAGTAGGCCTCGCACTGGTGTTGAAAGGTTTCTTTGCCAAATGTCTGTCCCGATTCGCAGAGGCCCGGGAGGCATTGATTCAATCATTGGACCATTTTCAGGCCTACGGCACCTGGTATGGCCAGACCTGGGCGAGATCGCTGCTGGCAGTCACGTTCGCCAAACAAGGGTTTCACCACGAAGCACAGCAGGAGGCAGAGGAAGGCTACCGTCTGGCGCAGCGGTATCTGGGCGAGAATTCCCACTCAGGCTATGGACTCGCCGCGCTGCTCGCCGCTATTCATTACGAACACGACGAGCTGGAACTGGCAGGGCACTATCTAACTGACTGTCTGGATTCGCTGAAAGAACAAAGTGCGACGGACTTGTTATGTGCCGCCTATGAAACGCAAACACGCCTGTTTATGGCCAGGCAATCCCATGAAGAAGGCCTTGGATTTCTGAAAGACGGCATTAAGTGGGCGGAAGTGCAACGACTCAATCGGCTGAAGATGAAGCTCGTCGACGAATTGATTGTCTGGCTGGTGCGACTGGATCGTGGGTATGAAGCAGAGATTTATGCGAGCCAATATGATTTGATTCTACCGGCATTCGACAATTTCGATCTAAATGATGTTCACCATAAAATAGCTGGCCGAAGTCTGGTGTATCAATTCTGGCAGCGACAGGATATGCACAATGCAGAGCAACTGCTGAACAAACTGGTTGCTGCGAGTGAACAGGCCGGCCAGATCAGAAAAACGGCGCTGTACCGCTCTTTACTTGCCATCAACGCACACAAGCAAGCCCGTGCAGCAGAAGCACAGACCGCACTCCTGCAAGCCATTCAAACAGCCTCTTCACAGAGGTATTATCGCCTTTTCATGGACGAACCTCAGTTAACGGCACTCATTCACGAGCTGCTTCGCCAGACGAAAGGGCAGTCACCTACCCCCGAGCATGCCTTCCTGAAGCGCCTGTCGGACAAGCTCCCGGTTCCGGTACCTGAGAAGTCAGGCGAGACCATTTCCACGCTCGTTGAGCCATTAACCTCCAAAGAAACGGAGATTATTCAGTTACTGGCGAGCGGGCTGGCCAATAAAAAAATTGCCGAAAAACTGTTTATTTCAGAAGGCACGCTGAAATGGCACCTGCACAACATTTACTCCAAACTCCAGGTGAAAAACCGGACGCAAGCGCTCATCGAAGGGCGAAAACAGGGGTACCTCTAAATCTTATCCAATTAATTTCACACTCACCCGCCAACGACTGACAAATCATCTACACTGTATTTATGCACTATAGTGCATAATAAATATTGATATCTCACCCCATCTGGGAGGGCACCCCAATGCTGTATTTAAAACGCCTGATCTGTTTGGCGATAACCATTCCCACTCTGGCCTTCGCCGAAACAACCGTCACATTAACCTACGAGAATGTGGACTCCTACCCCTGGACAATGAAAAATGGGGAAGGGATCGACATGATTCTGCTTGAAATGGTGGACGAAGCACTGCCCGAGGTTAAGTTTGAGTACAAACAGGCACCATGGAAGCGCTGCCTGGCCAATATAGAAACCAACGAAACGGAGGGATGCTTCACCGCCAGCTTCAAAGAAGAGCGGCTTCAATATGGTTTTTATCCCGGAACTCATACGGGCGGAGCTGCGACGCCCAGTTTACAACTGCATTCGTCGAGTTATTCGCTGTACGTACCAAACGACTCCGCGATCACCGTTACAGGCACGCTCGCGATCGAGGGATTAACCGGGAAAATTGCTGCGCCTAGAGGCTACTCCATCGGCGATGATCTTGAAAAGAATGGTTACACCGTCGATGCCCAGTCATCCACCACGCTGAACAACCTGAAAAAATTAATGAGTGGCAGGGTGGACGCAGTGGCTGCCCTCACCCTCAATGGCGACAACATTGTGGCATCCGACCCGGAGTTCAAAGGTAAGGTAAAAAAAATTGAAACGCCGCTCGTTGATAAGCCTTACTACCTGATGTTTTCAAAGCAGTTTGTGAACGGAAACAAAGCGTTGGCAGAGAAGATCTGGAACACAGCTGCCGAGATTCGGGAGTCTCAGGCTTACAAAGATAAAGCAGGCGCATTTCTCGCTAAATAAACCTGTCCACTTAGGGGACGCAGCGATTGGGCCGCATCCCCTCGCCTCAGCTTTTTCCTGAAAGCTCACCCTAACGCTGACCAAAGTGACAGTTACCAGCTATGCTTACTGTAAAGCAGGCTGTCTCTTTACATTATGGTTCTTCAATCAGGGTTCAGACATTATACCGTTTATTGGGTGGTGTTTACCGTCGGCCTCGTTATATTCGGAATCTATCAGGGCTTGAGCAAGTCCCCCAAACAGGCTGGCGCAGTGCCGCTCGCCGTGTCCGTGTTTCCACTGTCTAAGCAACCAGTTCCAGACGCTTCCGGCCCGCTGCACTGGCGGGACATTGAAGAACATCTGTGGCGGCCTTTTCATCGCGGATTAGAGATCGACTATTACAGCGTTGGTGCGTGGTTTCGACTGGAACTTCCCTCCTCACGCCCTACCCCGGCGCTACTGGTGGTCCGCCAGGCATACATCGACCAACTGGATATCCATGCCGCGACTTCCGCCGAGGAAACCAGAGTACAGTTGGGCGATCAACGCCCGTTTCATACCCGTCCCATTGCTCACCCCTACTTACTGTATCGTATCGACGATGCCGCGACACAGTGGCTCTACGCGTTTGTGCACTACCCGGGAAGCACACACCCCAATTTTGAGCTGTGGGAGCCACAGGCGTTTTACCTGAGTGATCGGGCCACATCCGCCATCCGCAGTATTTTGTTCGGCATGCTGGCGTTTGCCATTATTCTTAATGCCCTGTTGTACTGGGCCTACCGGCGCGCGCAATATCTCTGGTACCAGGGCAGCCTGCTGGCCGGCACCATTGTGCAGCTCATTTTGAGCGGTGCCAGCGCACAATTTCTCTGGCCAAACTACCCGGCACTGAATAACAGCCTGCCCCCGTTAATTGGTCTCAATCTCATTTGTGCTGTGTTTTTCACCAGCCGCTTTCTGGCGCTCGAAGGGTTCAAGATGCAGCTATGTCGGCTAATCGCGTTAACCCCTTTGAGCATTTGGGTGGCGTTTCCCATTAATACAGCTTGGGCAGCCACATTGTCAATCACACTCACTGCGCTCATACCCACAGCACTCTTTTTCATCGCTGTTGAGTGTTATCGTAAAAGACACTCAAATGCCGCGATCTACCTCGTTTCATCAATACCCTTGCTCGCCGGTATCGGCACGTCACTTCTGGAAGCGACCGGCCGGATTCCCGCTTTCGGTGTCACGGGCACCGGCATGCTATGGGGTTTTGCATTAAACTCTCTCATTTTGACGCACGCGCTCAGCAGAAACATTCAACGCACACAACAAACCCAAATAGAGACCGAAAAAAAACTCATCGTTGAACAGGCGGCCCGGCTTGAAATAGAAGCCGAAAAACGCCGCCTGCTGCAACAGAACTACATTACCCATCTGCCCAACCGTGAGTGCTTTGCACAATGGCTCAGCCAACATTCCCAACACCCCTATCGAAAGAACACGACAGACCTGACGGTGTGGGTAGTACGAATTCAGCGGTTTCCCTACATCGAATGCACACTGACGCCGGATCAATCCGCCGCATTACTGCGTCACTTTTCATCCCGCCTCGCTCATGAGGTCCAGCACGTCTTTGGTGCAGATTTGGTGACTTTCGATGATATTGAGGTCTCCGAGGCCTGGCCCAATGCCGCACAGGTTATTGCTTCCATTGATACTCCGGTGTTTGCGTTTGCAACGGTAAGTCGCCTGGAAAGCCACGCAGAAAATGCGCGAGCCTTGTTATCCGCTTTGGGAGAGCCTTACGCGTTTGGCGGCATATTCTGGGCCCTCCAACCCTTCGCAGGCAGTGCGTCGACACCGGTTGTGCCATTCACAGCAAAGCAAGCGCATGAGACCATTTCACTCGCGACCCATGCCCTCGCGGAGTGTACCTTCTATGCCCGATGGCAACATTATGATCTTCTGCCCAGTCAAAGCTTTCTGGAGTCCAGACAGTTTTCCTGGGATATCGAAGGCGCACTGGCGAGAAAAGAGCTTTTTCTGGTTTTTCAGCCCAAGGTATGGCTACGAAGCAAAAAAATCGCCGGCTTTGAGTGTCTGTTGCGTTGGCGGCACCCGGAGGGCGAATTTATCTCACCGGAGTTGATTGTCCAGCACGCAGAGCGAGCCGGAGTTATCACCACGCTGTCGTTGTTTGTGTTTAGCGAAGCGCTCAATTTCCTCAATGTGCTGCACCGGGAATCCGGGCATCCGTATTCTGTGTCCATCAATGTTTCCCCGTTTGACCTGCTTTCTCCGCACTTTGTCGACAGCCTGACACAATCCATGCTCGGTCAACATATTCACCCGGGCCAGCTTATGCTGGAGATCACGGAAGCCAGCGCAATTGAAGGTATACAGACCATTGCTGAGCACATGACACGGCTCAACCGGCTCGGCATTACATTTGCCCTAGATGATTTTGGGACCGGCTATTCTTCCCTGGCCGTGCTCAATCAGCTGCCCCTGAATGAGCTGAAAATTGATCGAAGCCTGCTCCCCGGTGTACAGGAGCTGGATGCCAACAAAAGCACACTGCGCTCCGCCATCCGCTTAGGGACCAGTCTTCGATTAAATACGGTGATTGAGGGTATCGAAGATTTGATCCTGATGGACTGGCTGGCGAAAGAAGCCGATCTGATCGGTCAGGGCTTCGGCATTGGTAAGCCCATGGTCGCAGAGGATGTTTGTCCCTGGATTCATCACTGGCAGCAGCAAAATGGCGGCTAACGGCGATGTTTCCGACGGTACTCCCACGGCGGCATCGGTGCTGGCTCCTGCCATAACCCCAGTTTCGCTTTTTTCGCCTGCGCCTCGTAGTGGAACAATGGACTCCCTTTCGGCGCATAGCGAGAATACACCCACGCCAGGCCGGACTTCACCATTTCGGCATTGGCGTCTACGCCATCACAGTGCACGATACCAACAACACGACCGTATCGATCCTTATCCACCTGGCGCACCTGAGCGTCTTTAGCCCGGCCACAGAGTTCAACCAGTTTTCGTTTCGATTTCGCCCCAAATGCCTGTGCATTTTCCGGGGCATCAATGTAGGCCAGGCGAATGCGTTGTGTTTCGTTCTGTCTATTTTTTACGGTCAGCGTATCCCCATCGCTGACGTTCACGACACGGAGTTCAGGTTGATCTTGCGCTGTGCAGGCGGCGAGCATCACGGTGCAGACAGCCGTTAAAAAGTATCTGAATATCATCAAGATAGCGATCCTTTGCTTGTGTAGAGTACGCACATTGTAAAGGAGCTGTCGGCATTGGGAAGTTTTTTCTGCTGACCGAACCAAAGCCCTCAGGGAGGGGGGGACTCCCTGAGCCTGGTGAAGCGATTAACTCGTGTGCTTTTTACGCATCCACCCCAAACCGGCCAATCCAATACCCAGGAGGGCCAGTGATCCCGGCGCTGACACGGGTGTCAGGGACACATCATCGATAAATGCACCCAGCGTATTGCTCCTTCCCTGCCCGGCGAAAGACAGCGCCATCGTGTCACTGGTCGCAGTCAGCTCGACGGTGTACTGCGTCCATTGAGACAGATCTCTACGCTTCATGTTTTCAATGCTAAACACCTGATGGCTCGGATCAAAGGCCGCAAAGTTGTTATCAAAACTGTCCCAGAAAACGCCCAATCCATTGTCATTACTTCCCTTATTGGTGCGGGGCAGATAGAAAAAACTCAATTCATAACGTTGCCCGGCGACGGTAGTAACGCTCTGCGTCATGGCACTGTTACTGGCCAACCCACTGTCGCGCTTCGCATGAGAGTCGAGCTCAATGTAGTAATTCCCGGAATGGGCACGGACAATCGTGTTACGCTGCACCTCAATGCCACTGCCAGACGTGGTAACCCATCCATCAATCGCATCAAACACGCTCCAGGAGCGATTCGGTGCGAGTGGATTAACTTCAAAGTCACCATTTTTCAACAGGGTCGCCTGAGCCGCCGAGGTGAAAAGTCCGAGTGTGAGCATACTTAACAACGTTTTTTTCATGCGCTAACCATTCAATTACAAGGTGATAAAATTTGGCGCACATTCTAACCACAAAGCGCGGCTACACGATGAAAACAACTGTAAAATCTGGATACGTTTTGCGCGGCCGCATGCTCACAACCGAGCCACCACTTCGTCTGCCAAGGCGAGACAGCATGTTAATCCCGGAGACTCTATCCCCAGCAGGTTGATAAATCCGGGTAATCCCTGATCGCTTTCCTGCTGAATAACGAAATCATTTAACAGCACGCCTTCTCGCATTAACTTCGGGCGAATGCCGCAATACCCGGCTTGCAGCGCATGATCCGGCAATGCCGGCCAGTACTTACGAACTTCTGCGTAAAATTTTTCCAACGAGGCGTCGCTCACCTGATAGTCCGGTTGGTCAACCCATTCCACATCCGGGCCAAAGCGGGCCTGCCCGGCCAAATCCAGGGTCAGGTGGACACCCAGGCCGCCCGGCTCAGGTACCGGATACACCAGTGCATCAAACGGTGCGCGCCCGGCCAGTGTGAAATAGTTGCCTTTCGCATAACAGGGCGCAGGCAGGTCATCGAGAAAAATGCCACTGGAACGCGTTACCCACGTCAGTGCCTGCAGTCCGCCACAATTGATCACTTCCTTGCAGGAAAGCAGAAACACGACGCCATCAGGGCCCCGCACTTCCAGATCCATCACATTCGGGTAAAAATTGCCCCGCAACACCTCGTGCTTGAACAGAAACTCTGCCTGCCCGGCAGCTGCATCCTCTTGCAGCGCTCGCATCAGCGCGTGGGAGTCAATGATACCGGTGGAGGGAGACCACAGGGCTTCCTGCGCAACCAACCCGGGGAACCGGCCTTTGACCTGTGTCGCCGCCCAGCGCTCCAAGTCCACCACACCATTTCTGTGGCCCTGATCGAAAATCTCTGCCAGCTTGGGCAGCTGATCCTGAGCAGTCGCCACAATGAGCTTGCCACAACGGCGAAAAGGTACGCCACGCCGCTCGCAATACGCGTACAGTTGCTGCTTTCCCGCCACGCACAAGCGTGCTTTCAGGCTGTGATCGGGATAATAAATGCCCGCATGGATCACTTCGCTGTTACGGGACGAGGTTTCCATGCCAAAACTGTCATGCCGTTCGAGCACGAAGACGCGACGACCGGACACGGCCAGTTTTGCCGCCACTGCCATGCCCACCACGCCAGCACCGATGATGGCGGTATCAATATGGTACTTATCCAAAAGCCAACCTACACAATCGTTTACCTACCACGACAGATTCCCTGTCGCACTGCGTGCACGGCGGCTGAGCACGGAGGAAGCAGAATACCTCAGGTTCACACCATGCGCTGGCCAATGAGCCGTTTCATAATTCCATCATATTTGACCGGTAGCAGTCTTTGCACCAGATCAATCAAGCGGGCATCATACCCAATCAACACACGCTTATCGTGTTTACGTATGCCGTCAATGATGGTCTTGGCCGCTTTGTCGGGGGTGGTGCGGGCATGATGGTCAAAATGCGCCATGGCCTCATCGCGATCCGAGGAGCCATCCATGCCTTTGTAGAAACGCGCACTGGCCGCTATGTTGGTTTTCAGGCCGCCCGGATGCACACAGATTGGCGTAACGGTGGTGCCAGCCAACTCCTGCCGAAACGCTTCTGTAAATCCGCGCACCGCAAACTTGCTGGCGTTGTAGGCCGCCTGCGTCGGTACACCAATCAAACCAAAAATGCTGGAAATGTTCACGACATAGGCTTCATTTGACTGCTTAAGGTAAGGCAGAAAGGCTTTAGAGCCGTAGACCACGCCCCAAAAGTTAATATTCATCACCCATTCGAAATCCTCATAAGCCGTGTCTTCGACGGTCTCAGAGAGCGCTACCCCCGCATTGTTGATCACAATATCCACACCACCAAGTGCGCCGTGCGCGTCTTCCGCAAACTGATACACAGCCTCTCGATCACTGACATCCAGAGCACACTGAAAAACCCGCCCCACATTTCTATCCAGCCGACTCACCGTTAGCGCCACGCTGGCTTCGTTGATATCCGCCAGGGCCAGATCCGCACCTTCCTTTGAAAAACGCAACGCAAGTGCCTGCCCCAAACCCGATCCTGCGCCCGTGATCACCACTTTTTTATTCTTGAATGATTTCATGTTGTGCTCTTTTTACTGTTGATCCAATGACTAACACTATAGTCACCCGGCCCGGCCACGTACAAAAACAAAAAGCCCCCGGCTATCGCAAAGTTCTTGAAAAAACTGGAGACTTCAATCGGGTGTGAAAAATCCGTATGAAAAAACAAAGCGGTTAACAGGCAAAATCCCACGAACAGCAGGCTGGTGACGCGGGTGAACACGCCCAGCACGATGAAGATCCCACCCAGCACTTCCAGGAGAATCACCCAGGGTAAGGCACTCGCCGGCAACCCCATCAGACTCATGTAGATCTGTGTAGGTTCATAGTTGGCCATTTTTTGGATACCCTCCAGCACAAAGAGTGCTGCAATGAGCAGACGACCGAGCAGCAACGCAAACTGATTGGCAGGCAAGACTTTCATAGGGGAATCATTCCTTCAGACAGAGACGCTCTTGTTGTGGCTCAAATCATGATACTATCACGCCTGATTTCTGCAATGTGAATACACTCATGTCAACCAACGAAGCGCACCCTTACGACCGCCTGACACCGGACACGGTCTTAAACGCTGTCGAATCCACCGGGTTGTGGACAGACGCCCGCATTCTGGCGCTCAACAGCTACGAAAACCGCGTTTATCAAGTGGGTATTGAAGCGGACACACCGGTGGTGGTGAAGTTCTACCGCCCGGGTCGCTGGAATGCCGCGCAGATTCTGGAAGAACACCGTTTTCTGGAGGAGCTGGCTGCGCTGGAGATCCCCGTAGTGACCCCGCAACGGATTAACGACACCACATTGCATGACTACGAAGGTTTCCTGTTTGCGGTGTTCCCGCGAAAAGGCGGACGCACGCCCGAACTGGAAGACATGGACAGCCTGTTTGCCATTGGCCGCTATGTCGGGCGAATGCATGCCTGTGGCGCGACCCGACCCTTTGACCACCGCACCACACTGGATGTATTGACAGAAGCTCGGGAAAGCACCCAATGGCTCACCGAGCACCACTTTATTCCGGGTGACCTGATGCCCGCCTATACGTCCACCGTGGCAGATCTGATAGGCCGCATGACGCAGGCACTTGCGCCGTTCCCGAATCTGCCCACGCTACGATTGCACGGCGATTGCCATGCCGGCAACATTCTCTGTCGGGATGAGCAGCACTATTTCGTTGATTTCGATGATTGCAAAAACGGGCCCGCCATTCAGGATCTCTGGCTACTCCTGTGCGGGGACCGGATGACTTGCACCAAACAGATTTCCGAACTGATCGAAGGCTACCAGGAATTTCATGACTTCAATCCTGCGGAGCTATCGCTGATCGAAACCCTTCGCACGCTCAGGATCATGAACTATGCGGCCTGGCTGGCAAAACGCTGGACCGACCCGGCATTCCCGCACCATTTTCCCTGGTTTAACACACAACGGTACTGGTCGGAACACATTCTGGAACTCCGCGAGCAGCAATCTGCGCTTCAAGAGCCCCCGCTTAAACTGCTTAACTAACAGAATTACCTCATTAACGGAAAAACTCGTGGCACAAGAATACTCTCACGCACAGGGAAAGACACCGGGCCTGCCCATCAACCTCCTCATTGGTACTGCCGTGATCACGCTGATTCTCACCGTGGTAGCGCTGGAACTGATGGGTAAAATCAAACATACGGAGACCGGTGATGCCTTTCAGGTGGCGGAATACAAAGGCATTCTGCTGCAGGCTGGCGAAAGCCATCGGCTTTCCACCAAAGCACCGGTGATCGAAGCGCACTGCCAGGAAGGGCTCATCATCTTCCAAAGCAGTACTCAGACGGAGATGCGCGCACTCATCGTGGACTATAAAAACCGACCGATCCTGTGCCAGCCCACGTTTGAAACAGCGCAGTAAACGCCAATGACTGAACGAGACGATCTCTACGCCAAACCTGCCCAAGCCGTCGCCGACTTCGCCTTTGACGACGCCGTCGCGCGCGTATTCCCGGACATGATCCGGCGCTCGGTACCCGGTTACACCACGATTATTCCGATGATTGAAGTGATTACCGCTCGGTATGCCCAGGCCGGCACGCAAACCTATGACCTCGGCTGTTCGCTCGGCGCTTCCACGCTGGCCATGCGTCACGGGTTGAAGCAGATCGATGGTACACGAGTCATTGCCATAGACAACTCCGCCGCCATGCTCGAACGCTGCAACCACTATATTGAATTGGATAACTGCCCGGTACCGGTGGATCTGGTGGCGCAGGACATCCGGCAAACGCCTATTGAAAATGCCTCCGTCGTCACGTTGAATTTCACGTTGCAATTCGTACCACCGGAAGATCGACTGGCCCTCATTCAAACGATTTACACGGGATTGGTTCCCGGCGGCTGCCTGATCCTGTCGGAAAAAATCTGCTTTGACAGCGCAATGGAGCAAGCGGTCAACACGGATCTGCATCACGCCTTCAAAAAAGCCAACGGGTACTCGGATCTGGAGGTCAGCCAAAAACGGGCTGCCATTGAAAAGGTGTTGCTGCCCGAATCGAGAGAAGCACACCTGCAGCGCTTGCAGACTGCGGGCTTCAACCACGCCCAGGCATGGTACCAATGCTTCAGCTTTGTCTCGTTCATTGCCCTCAAATCCGGTGACGCGCATGATTAACATCGATGAAATCTACGATGGCCTGTTTTACTACCTCGCTAACAGCCGCTTCAAGCACTGGTCCGACCAGGTACAACAACTCGCCACGGAAAAGCTGGTCACCCAATCCCATGGTGACATCGCCCGCTGGTTAACCGCGCTCAATCAGCTCCCGGATTTAACTGAGGTACAGGTGGACCTCACCCAGCCAACCATCACCATTCAGGCCCACCAAGCGCTGACCGACGCACAGCGGTTAGATCTCGCCCGGGGTTTGCAGGGACTCGCTCCCTGGCGCAAAGGACCGTTTCAGTTCTTCGACACCTTCATTGATACGGAATGGCGATCTGACTGGAAGTGGGATCGGCTGACCCCCCACCTTCAATCACTGGCAGGCCATGTCGTACTCGATGTCGGCTGTGGTTCCGGCTACCACTGCTGGCGTATGCGCGGCGCTGGCGCGAAACGCGTGATCGGCATCGATCCCAGCCAGCTTTTTCTCATGCAATTTCTGGCGGTAAAAAAGTACGTGGGCATGGCAGAGCCCGTGGATTTTCTGCCGTTCAAAATGGAAGAGATTCAGCCCGACCTGGGTGCCTTTGATACCGTATTCTCCATGGGGGTTTTGTACCACCGACGCTCCCCGATCGATCATCTCTACGAACTCAAAGGCGCGCTTCGCTCTGGTGGCCAACTGGTGCTGGAAACCCTTGTGGTGCCGGACCAACCCGGTCACCCGCCCGGCTATGCACTGATGCCGGAAGACCGCTATGCCATGATGCGCAACGTCTGGTTTATTCCCACCCCGGCCACACTCACCCTGTGGCTGGAACGCTGCGGTTTTCACCAGGTGCGTTGTGTCGATTTGAATCAAACATCGCTGGAAGAACAGCGCGCCACTGACTGGATGACCTACCAGTCACTCGTGGATTTTCTCGACCCGGATGATCACAGTAAAACCATCGAAGGTTACCCGGCCCCCCTCCGCGCGGTCATGGTGGCAGAAAAACCCTGAGCCGACTATGCTCCTGAAAAAGAGCAGAGGACGGGAGCGCATACATGGTTGATCCACAGGCGACGGTTTTGATCGTCGATGAAGATGAAATTCACCGGGAGATGCTGGAGAACATGCTGGAGGATGATGTCAGAGTCATCACCGCAGCCACAGCACAAGAGTGTCTGGACGCACTCGAACAGAAACCTGACCTGATTGTGATCGACCCACCCGGCGGCAGCCCGGGGTGGACACTCATCCCGGACATTCGTAATGCGCTGGAAGAAAACAGCGCCTCCCTCATCGTGCTCACCGAAGAGTCGGGCTTTGACACCCGTCTGCAAGCCTACGAGGCGGGCGCGAACGATTTTCTGGCAAAACCGTTTCAGCCGGAAGAGTTTCTGGCGAAGGTTCAGCTCAACCTGAACGCCAAACAGTTCTATCGCAAGCTCAAACAGGATGCCATGGACGCCATGCAGACGGCGATGGCCGCCATGAAGCAGAGCAGCGATCTGGGGCTGATCCTGCGGTTTATGGAAGACACAATTCGCACACAGTCCCATGAAGAATTGGCCCGCGTGCTTCGTGAGTACCTGCAACAGTTCAGCATCAACTGCGCGGTAATGATCGTCAGCCAGAACGATGCAAAATACTACTATTGCGGCGAAGACTCCCAGTCTTCGGTGCTGATGGCCATGTGCCGGGAAAAAGGCCGATTTGTCGATATCGGGCTGGTGACCGTAACCAACGGGTCCGATGTCACGATACTGGTAAGAGAGATGCCCCACGACGAGGCGCGCTATGGCGAAATCAAAGATGTACTGGGCATCATGATCAATCTGGCGGATGCCCGGGCACGCTCCATCTCCACCATGGCTGCCCTGCACCAGGAGCAACAGTTTGGCTTACAGGCTCAGGTACAGAAGGGGATCGAGCGTGTTATCGGCATGCAAAATCAGATTGAAGCCCATGCGGAACACATCAACCGGGGCATGTCCGGCCTGAAAGCCAAAGTGAGCGCCACCCTCCTCGCGATTGGGGCAACGGAGGAGCAGGACGCCACCTTCACCGAAATGATCGAAGACTACCTGGAAGACATGGAGGATGCCTATTCCGGCATCATCGGGCTGGAAAATGACCTGAAAGCACTGACAGAAGCGCTGCAGTCTATTTCAGCTTCCGATGGCTGAACAAAATAATAAGCCGCATAATGCACACGATGGCCAGCAGCACATCCGTTGACCCCGGTTGCGGCACATTCCGCAACTGACTGATTTGCTGCGGCGACACCTGAATACGGCCGGTCAGCTCACTGGTATTGGCAATACACTGATCCAGGCCCACACCGGATTTGCCCACCGGATTTGCCACGCCCAGCTTTTGCTGCAGTTCCTGCATTTTATCCAGCGATTTATAGAACGACTCCCATTCGTTGGTGTATTCGATCAACAGCTGCGTGCGGGACTTGCCTTTATGATCGGTGGGGTCCTGTGCCTGCATCGCCGCAGACAGTGTATCCACGAGGCGTACCAGCAGAAACCGAAGCCGGTCTGCGAACTCCCCGAGATACGCCTGCTTATCATTGTGTGACTGCCGCGCGCGCTGTTGATCAAAACGACTCTGCCCGCGCAGCTGTCGTGCCTCTGCCTGATAGAGGCTGGCCGTGGAATGCTGATACTGCTTGACCACCCGGCTTATCTGACTCACTTCATTCGTTCGTTGAAGCAACTCCTGTACGAAGGATTTTCCGCTCCCTTTGATATTCTGGCTATCCATCAGATTCAGGTGCCTGACGTACGTCTCCAGCCTTGAAATCCGAATGCCCAGCGCCTCTTTTCCTATGGCCATCGCCCACTTCCTCAATCATTAAAACAATACACATTGATCAGAATGCGCCATTCGCTCCGCAGCTCCCTCAGGAAACAACAGAAAAATTCACGAATACCTAAACTTCAACACGCCTCAGTTGTATTACCGTTAACCAGATCACATTATCCAGGCCGTTTTCGCGCTCTAATGCGAGCAAAATCCACGCATAATAATAAGAGCCTGTCATGACGAGTTTATCAACACCTTCGCTGAGGTCCGCGCGCCCGGTATACCCCGCTGCGCTACGATTCGACTCTGCGCCCTTTCGTACCGGCCCGTTCAGTCGCCTGATCCGCAGTCTGGATCAAGCCGGAATAAAAATCCCCAAGGACATTGAAATCCTCCATATGGATGGGGGAGATTTTATTCACCGGCCGAAAATGCCTGCCCCATCGACCTGATTTTCAGGCAAACAAGCCAGAGTTAACTATACTCAGGGATATCCTTTCGCTGTCTGCAAGGTTGCTCTGATGAAGAACAAATTCCTGATCCCGATTGCCGCCGGGCTTGCGCTTATCACATTGCTTGTTGCTTTTCTGTTGCCCCGCACCATCGAAAAAGCAATGGTGCAAAGCACAATAGAGGAGGCCAAGAGTACCGTATCCCAGTACAAAACCCTGCGCGGCTACTACACGAAAAATGTCGTCGCGAAGGCAAAAGCGGCCGGGATGACACCGCACTACAATCACAAAACGATGGAGGGCGCGATTCCCCTGCCCGCCACCATGATTCATGACCTCAGTGAACTGGTCTCAAAATCCGGCATTGAACTGAAGCTCTACAGCGCCTTTCCCTTCCCCAACCGCGCCGGCAGAACGCTGGACGACTACCAGCAGTCTGCCTGGAAAGCGCTGAAAAATGCGCCTAATGATGTGTACGTCGAACGCATGGAAAAAAATGGCCAGCACTTTATGCGCATTGCCGTTGCTGACACCATGTCGGCAGACGCCTGTGTCGCCTGCCACAATGGTCATCCGGAAACCCCTAAGCGTGACTGGCAACTTGGCGATGTGCGCGGCATCCTGGAGGTCGTGAAACCACTGGATCAGGTTGATGCGTTAGTCGGTACCATCCGGATAGAAATACTCGTCGGCGCGGTGATCAGCCTGATACTCATCAGCCTTCTCATTACCGTGCTCTTTCGTACGGTGGTGCTCAATCGCGTGGAAGGCTTACATCAGGCCATTGGCAAGCTCGCCAGCGGCGAAGGTGACCTCACTGCGAAGCTACCCGAAGGCAGCCAGGATGAAATTGGAGCCATAGCCCACCAGTTCAACCGATTTCTGGATACCTTCCGGGAAATCGTCTCCGGAGCAGTTTCGATTGCGGCACAGGTCAACCAATCCTCACAAACCGTGCTGCAGGCGACTCACCGGATTCAGGCCAACATGAACGACCAGGGCAAACAGGCCAGTTTGATCGCCACGGCCGCCACGGAAATGTGCTCCAGCGTGAAAGACATCTCTCAGCACGCCGAAGAAGCATCCGACAGCACGCGCCAGGCCAACGGTATGTTGGAAACGTCTATGCGGGATGTTGGCAGTACGGCCACCGAGTCCACAGAACTTGCTGAAAACATGAGCAAAAGCAAAGCGGTCATCACCCGCCTGTCTGACGAATCCAATCAGATCGGCTCCATCCTCGACGTGATCAAGGCCATTGCAGAGCAAACCAACCTCCTTGCCTTGAACGCCGCCATCGAAGCCGCCCGGGCGGGTGAGCAGGGCCGAGGATTTGCGGTTGTCGCTGACGAAGTGCGCGCATTGGCGCATCGAACACAACAATCGATTGAAGAAATCCAGCGTACCGTGGAGAACCTGCAGTCCATGGCGAGTGAAGCCGTCCATGATGTCACCACCGGCGAAGACAAAGCTGTGCGCATGAGCACGAACATCAACCAGGTTAATCAACAGTTGAAGGATGCGATTTCACTGGAATCCGGCGTTTATAATGCCATTGCCAGCATCGCTTCCGCTATGGAAGAGCAAACGGCGGTGTCTGAAGACATGGACCGAAACGTGCTGACACTGAAAGATCACACAGACAGCAATAGCGAGGCACTGCATGAAATTGCCCAGCAGATCAAGGAAGCGCATGAACAGGTGACCCGCTTGAACAATCAGCTGTCCCGCTTTACCGTGTAACAGAGTGCAGACTGTACGGTTCGTTCACGCATGCTGGCGGATGCAGCGCGCTATGGCCTGCTGCCACTGAGAATGATCTTTGGTTTGGACGGCAATGGAATCCGCCTCCCCGCTGTCATTCCTGAATTGAATGCGTAACATCTTACGGCCGGGGGAGACGCCTTTGAGGCGATACACCTCCTCTACGCCGGTTAAACGGGTAACAGGCACCGTAATGGACAGATCGAGGAGCACCAGCTCAAACGCCAGCACCCGCTCCGTCAATGCCATATAGCCCATACCACTGACCTGGGAATAGCCGGAAGACTACAGTGCCCGGAACATGATATGTTCGATGGGCATCACCACTGTCTGGCCGGATATTTTATCTTTCACCCGCTGCTCGACCAGGTTCTGTCGCCGCCACAGGAAATAAAAAAACCACACCAGTACCGAGATACCGAGCGTAATTCCCAGTGCCATGTGGGCCTGGGTGATAAAAAACAGCGACAACAGGCCCACATTAATGGAGAGCGCTAACACGAGCCTCATCATCTTCAGCGCTCCGCGCTAGCCAGCTTTGCTTTTGTGTGCGACTTTGTGCGCATTCTGCTCCCAGTTCTGACCATCAAAGTCCACAATGGTCATCGATTCCGGGCGAGTATCCAGACAGTTGACATTGATGTCGATACCGTCGGGATTGGAGCGTGGCGTATAGAAAGGCTTCACGCCACAATGCTTGCAGAACGTGTGTTTGGCAACGCCAGTGTTGAAAGTATAGGTGGTGAGCGAATCTTTCCCGGCCAACAGGGAAAAATTGGAGAGCGGCACAATCAGGTGCAAAAAACCGGATTTTGAGCAAATCGAACAATTACAGCGATCCACTTCCAGGTGAGCCGGCGCTTCCACTTCAAATCGAACCGCCTGACAGTGGCAACTGCCTTGATAGCGCATCGCGCTCCCCTCCTCTTTGTCATCAATTAGTTTACTGAGTGTATCAAAGGGTCGGGATGCATGTAAGTGATTGAGGGCCTTTTCGCGAACGTTCTACCTACCAGGCAATCAGCAGGTCGTCTTCCTGAATATTCAAGCGACCGGCTTCGATGGTCAGCTCACCTCGGGAAAAGTGGGGCTGCACCTGACTGACGGTGAGTGCAGTACGCAGGTCCGTCAATTCAAGCTGTTGTGTCTGTGCCGCGTCCTGGAACTGAAAGGTACGATACACGCTCAGTTTGTCGCCGGGGCGTATGCCCGCCGCAGCGCCCGACCCAAAGTGCAGTACTTTGCCGTTCACCTTGGAAATTCGAGTCATAAAGGGCTGACAGCGCAGGCGATCACTGAGTTCATGAGCAACGTTATCCAACAGTTCACCCACCTGATCCCCGTAATCCGTTTGCCAAAAAGCTTCTGTGGCAAAACCCAACGCGGCATTGCGTGCTTCCCGCCACGGGGCGCGAATGCGATAGAACTTCTGGAACACAATGGAGCCATTAAACCCGTCGTGCAGAAAGACTTCCAACGCAAAGGTTCGGCTGTAGTCGTAATCGCCCCAGCCCGTCAATCCACCCCACCCCCGCTTAAACGAGGCCGCTACAGAGTTGTTCATGCTGTCCGGATCAGTCACGGACATATCGCGAATCACGCCGGAAAGTACGAATTGCACGCCCATGTCCTTGGCGACCATGGCCGCATTGGTTAACGTACGCTGCTGTGTCGACGACGTCGGGGCGTTCATGACATCATCATACAACCGCACGTGACTGTTCTCCATAACCAGCGCATTGCCCATAAAGTTGAGCTGTTTTGCCAGGTAGGCCGGCAAAGCGCGATCAACATCGCCCAACTGGCCATGTTGCACGTCCATCGCATTTTGAACGGAGAAACCCAGCACAGCAAGATTCTTGCGGTAATCGTTGGCCGCCCCCGAGTCGCACTGCGTGAGCTGTTCCACGTTCGCGTTGATCGTGAGAAACAGTACATTCCCCTTCACCTGTTCATCAATCACCTTGACTTCACGCACATAGGCATGGCTCTTAATGTCCAGATCATCCCGCGCCAGATCACCGTCACGCAGCGACTGATGCCCATACACCCGAACGCCGACCTGCATGGCCGCCTGCCGCAGGGCATCTTCGCGCGCATTCTGACGGGCAATGTCGAACCGGCTGTTCTCAATGACCGCCTCTCCCCGGGCTTCCACCCAGGCGGCCTGGGCGCTGTGGGTGCACAGCACCAAGAGCAAGGTGCTCAGAATGGCAGACACACGTTGCCAAAGCGCGGTGTTTTTCAGCATTCCCGACGGCTGGAGAGTAAGCATCAACATGAGGCAATCCTTTCGAACGATAAAGGCGTGATTCTAGAAATAATATTGCGCACCGGAACCCGGCGTTTTGGATGACCCTTCGTAGCGCACACGCCCGGAGGTCAGCATCAAGCGGCACTCATCGGTATAGCGAAAATGATTGGTGTGCGTTAAGCACTCCCGGAATTTGGGTTCCAGCACCAGCTCCATGACCGTTTCAAAGGAACCACCGGCCATTTCATTGACGGCTATGATTTTTGCCCCACGAATGTAGCTGTCCACCCAGGTGCGGAACTGGTCATTCTCGGCGACGAAGTCCTTAACCGTAGAGGAACCGTAGATGGCTGTGCCGTACACACGTTCCGCCAATGACCGGAATGCATCGAGCTTGGAGGCGCGCATCGCCATCAGGCGCTGCCTTTCCGTCACTTTGCCTTTGGTTTCCTCATAAGTACCATACCCCGTGACCCGAACCACAATAGGCTCCAGTGTCGCGGGCAATACGACGCCCGAAGTGCTTGCCCATGGATCTTTCTGACAAACGCCATCAAAGCAGGCGCACCCGCCCAGAAAAAACACGGGTAAGAGTGCCAAAACTTTTATTGCTGCCAACATTTTCATCTTGTTTTCCCCATCCATCAGTCACGGAAATCTGTTGTCACGAAAACGTAGAAAATTTTATTCCATACCGTCGTTTTCTATTACTTTACAACAGGATAGGATGGTCAAACGCAGAATCCAGACAACATCGGCTCAGCACTGTCAAAAAAGCGGCAAAGGGTTGCCGAAGGCCAGCCAGACGAACAGGTTCAGGCGGGTTTCGCCACGCTGGGCACATTCTCCGCATAGATTTCACCAATCTCGCGAATTTTGGGTAACGCCCGCTCAAAGGCCCGCACCACATCCGGATCAAACTGGCTTCCTGATTTTTGACGGATGTAAGCGACAGCGTCGTCAATGGGCCAGGCGTCTTTGTAGGGCCGAACGGAAACGAGTGCATCGTAGACATCGGCCAGTGCCGCGATTCTGCCTGAGATGGGAATATCCTCGCCTACCAGCTGCCGCGGGTAGCCTTTGCCATCCCAATGTTCGTGGTGCGTGAGCGCAACCAGTCTGGCTTCACGGGCAAGTTCGGACACCCCCGCATTGCCCAAGATAGACGCACCGAATTCCGGGTGTTTCTGAATGATCGCCCACTCCTCAGGATTCAGTTTCCCCGGCTTCTGGAGAACGTTATCCGGCACGCCGAGCTTGCCGATATCGTGCATCGGGGCCACATTCTGGAGTAAATCCGCCTGCGATTCGCTTAAACCATATTCGAGCGCAATTTCCTTACAATACAGACTCATACGAATGACATGAAAGCCGGTTTCGTTGTCTTTGAATTCCGCTGCGCGCCCAAGTTGGCGAATGACTTCAGTACGGGTCTCTTTCAGCTCCCGTGTCTGTTCCTGGACTTGCCGCCACATTTCCTTGCGATTATTGAACAGCGCCAAATGGCTGCGGATGCGGCTTCTTAGAATCAATGGCGTAATCGGCTTGGTCACGTAGTCCACCGCGCCCATTTCAAAGCCTTTCACTTCATCCATGTCTTCGTTCATGGCGGTCACAAAAACGACGGGGATATCGCGGGTTCTCAGGTCGGCTTTCAACCGCCGACAGGTCTCGTAACCGTCCATTTCCGGCATCATCACATCGAGTAAGATCAGATCCGGTTGAGGCTCTGCACGCGCTGCCTTAATCGCCACTTCGCCGTTCAAAGCCACTTTTAGCTTGTAGTCTTCGCTCAAAACGGATTTGAGTACATCAAGATTGGCCGGTACGTCGTCCACCGCCAAAATAATTTGCTTACTCATGAAGAACCTCGGCTCTCAGGTGTTGGATAAGAACAAACCGCCCTCTCAGCAAGCTTAGACCATAAATTGCTGAAGCACGAAACCGTACCATCACAATTCCGTATTAGACTTTCGTCTAAGTTACCGTACCCAATGTCCATACCCAATGCTCACACACAAGGATTGTGTGATCGCTCAGACCTTTGGCTGGTTTACAAATTCAGGGGGCGCGCTATCATAACGGCAACTCTCCTCAATCCAAGGAATCCCTCGTCATATGAATGTCTATCTGGTCGGTGGGGCGGTACGCGATGCGCTTCTCGGGCTTCCTGTGAAGGATAAGGACTGGGTCGTGGTGGGTGGCACCGCAGAACATATGCTGGAGAAGGGATTTCAGCAGGTGGGCGCGGACTTTCCCGTGTTTCTGCACCCGGAAACCAAAGAGGAATATGCGCTCGCCCGTACTGAGCGAAAATCTGCCCCCGGTTACACCGGATTCGAGTGTTTTTTCAGCCCGGACGTTTCTCTGGAAGAAGATCTGTTACGCCGGGACCTCACCATCAACGCCATGGCAAAAGATGCCGAAGATTCGCTGATCGACCCCTACGGCGGGTTACAGGATATAGAAAACAAAGTGCTCCGCCATGTCTCCCCGGCGTTTGAGGAAGATCCACTCCGCGTGCTGCGGGTAGCGCGATTTTATGCGCGCTTTCAACCGATCGGGTTCACCGTGGCACCGGAAACCCGCGCACTGATGGCACATATGGTGTGCAGTGGCGAATTGAATCACCTCACACCGGAGCGTGTCTGGCAGGAGACCGCACGGGCATTGATGGAATCCGCCCCCCGCGCTTACTTTGATTTGCTCCGTGACACTGGTGCACTGGAAGTTATCATGCCCGAGCTTGATGCGCTCTTTGGTGTGCCTCAGCCACCGGAACACCATCCGGAAATTGATTCCGGTGAACACACGCTCCTGGCCCTGACGATTGCCTGTGACCTCAGCCGGGAATTGCCCGTCCGCTTTGCCGCGCTCACCCATGACCTGGGCAAAGCCCTCACGCCCAAACACGCCTGGCCAAGACACATTGGGCATGAGATGGCAGGCATCAAACCCATCAAAGCCTTGTGCAAACGATTGAAAGTGCCCAATGATTGCCGCAATCTGGCGTGCCTGGCCTCCGAGCACCACCTGAAAGTCCATCGAGCTGCCGAACTGAAGTCGCAAACGTTGTTGAAACTCATCCAGCAGTGCGATGGATTGCGCCGCAGTGATCGCTTTCATCAATTGCTCAGTGTGTGTGAAGCGGATGCCAGAGGTCGTACCGGGAAAGCAACGCACCCCTACCCGCCCGGAGACTTCTTGCGACATTTGCTGGAGATCGTACAATCCACGGATCTCACGGATCTGATTCAGACAGGATTTAAAGGCGCTGAGCTGGGCGAGCAAATTCGCCTGCGTCGGCTTGGTGTCATCCGGGCAGCCAAGACTGCCTGGACCGAACAACACAACAACTCGAATCCCTCACAATGAAAAAGGAGACACTTATGAAAAACGTGGTTATTGTTGCTGCCGCCCGTACGCCTATCGGCACCTTCGGTGGTTCACTGGCCGCTTTGTCCGCTGCGGAACTGGGCACCGTCGTGGTCAAGGCTGCCCTGGAGCGCAGTGGTTTGCAGCCAGAGCAGGTGGACGAAGTGATTCTGGGCCAGATTCTGGCCGCAGGCTGTGGTCAGAACCCGGCCCGTCAGGCCAGCATCAACGCCGGCCTGCCCGTCACCACGCCTGCCATGACGATCAATAAAGTCTGTGGTTCCGGCTTGAAAGCCGTCCACATGGCGGCCCAGGCCATCATGCTGGGTGACGCAAAAGTGATCATTGCCGGTGGCCAGGAATCCATGAGCCAATCGGCTCATGTTGTGCCCAACTCGCGGAACGGACAACGCATGGGTCACTGGGAAATGATCGATACCATGATCAAAGACGGTCTGTGGGATGCCTTTAACGACTATCACATGGGCATTACCGCAGAAAACATCGCTGCGGAGTATCAGATCAGCCGAGAGGCGCAGGATGCGTTCGCCGTTGCCTCACAGAACAAAGCAGAAGCCGCACAAAAGGCCGGGAAGTTTGACGAAGAAATCGTGCCGGTTAGCATTCCGCAGCGTAAAGGTGATCCCGTGATGGTCTCTGCGGACGAAAATCCTCGCTATGGCGCGACCATCGAGAAATTCAGTCAAATGCGCCCGGCCTTCAAAAAAGACGGCTCCATAACCGCCGCTAACGCATCCTCCATCAATGACGGCGCCGCCGTTGTCGCGCTATGCGAAGAAGAAACGGCCAAGTCTCTGGGGCTGCCGGTGCTCGCGCGCATCAAGTCTTACGCCAGTGGCGGTGTTGATCCCAAAGTGATGGGCACCGGCCCGATTCCAGCTACCCAGCGTTGCCTGGAAAAAGCTGGCTGGACGGTGGCAGACCTGGACCTGATCGAGGCCAACGAAGCCTTTGCCGCACAGGCCATTTCGGTCAACCAGTCGCTCGAATGGGACACCAGCAAAGTCAACGTCAATGGTGGCGCAATCGCGCTGGGCCACCCCATTGGCGCTTCCGGCTGCCGGATTCTGGTCACCCTGCTCCATGAGATGCAGCGCCAGGACGCCAAAAAAGGTCTGGCCACCCTCTGTATCGGTGGCGGGATGGGCGTCGCCCTGGCGGTTGAGCGGGACTAACCCGCGCCGAGCGACTTCAGCACCACTGTCTTGGCCTCATTGATGATGTGAGCCAGATAGTTGGTGCCTCCGCGATCCGGGTGAAATTTCTGAATCAGTCGACGGTGTGCTTTGATCACATCGTCCTGACTGGCGTTTTTTTCCAATCCCAGAATCTGTAGCGCGTCCGACAGCGACAAATGCGTGGAAGCGCTGTGCTGGCTGTGCGCCTGCTCATCAAACCCAAACTGCGCACGCCACTGCGGCCCGAACCGCCCCGCACAGTATGCCTCTAACAGGGGTAATGTGTCTGGCGAGAGGTGCAAAGCTTCATCAAACAGCTCACGGAGTTGCTCCATGGAAAGTGCATCCAGTGTCTGCCCGCTGAACTGCCCCGCAAGCACCTCCCCGGTGATCTGCCCGGACGCATGATTCAAGTGCAACTTGAGCAATCGGGAAGACACATGCGAGGTCTCGCTGGTTTGCGTCTGCCCTTTTACTTGCTGAATCCAGCCGCCAATCACCGGCAGATAACGCAACAGCGTAAACAAGCGACGGAAGAACGGAACTGCCGCCGCCACCATCGCAAACAAGACGCTGATTCGTCCGGTCACCACCAGCGCAATCAACGTGATGCCCAGCACAGCCAAAGCAGTTTTCCAGAGCATTTTTTTCCGCTCTGCCGCGCTGCTCTTCTTCCATTGATTGAAATACAGATAGGCAAAGATACCGAGTGCCGTTAAAATGATGAGCCTGAGCAAAGACGATTCTCCCGCTGAATGTCGTTTATAGTTGGCACCATAGCGTGAGACCTCAACGTAAAGCAAGCAACCCCCCTCTGGAGACCCAATCCGCATGATCGCGTATCAAGGACATGAAGGAGCGTATTCTCATCTGGCCTGCCAACACGTATTTCCGGATCGCGCCTTTAAAGCAAGCCCCACCTTCCAGGCGGCTATGGAACTGGTGGAAAAGGGCCATGCGGAACTCGCCATGATTCCGGTAGAAAACTCCACCGCCGGCCGCGTGGAGGAAATATACCGTCTCATCCCCAGGATGAGCCTGCATATTGTGGGCGAACACTTTGAACCGGTGAACCACTGCCTGCTTGCCCCCTATGGCACCGACATCACTGACATCGACAGCGTGGCCTCACACCCGCAGGCCCTGGCACAATGCCTGGGGCACATTGATGCGCTGGGGTTGACCACACGCGCAACCCTCGATACCGCCGGTGCGGCAAAAGAGGTGTCGGAACAGAAAACCAAAAAAGAAGCAGCCATAGCGTCCAGTCTGGCGGCAGAGCTGTATGATCTGGCGGTGTTGCGGGAAAACTTTCAGGACGTGGATGGCAACACCACGCGATTCATAATCCTCAGTCACACGCAAACCTTGCCGCCCCTGAACACCGGCATTGCCTACATTACTTCGCTTATCTTCAAAGTGCGGAATATCCCGGCGGCGCTCTACAAAGCCCTGGGCGGATTTGCCACCAACAACATCAACCTGGTCAAGCTCGAAAGTTATATGCCCGGCGGCACCCTGAACTCCAGCCAGTTTCATGTCGATATCGAGGGTCATATCGAAGAGCCCAGCCTGAAACTCGCGCTTGAAGAGTTAAACTTTTTTGCCGAAGATGTGCGATTACTGGGCACCTACCAGGCCCACCCTTTCCGATCCAGTCGCGCCTACCACGGCTAACGCCTCACCGAATGCCGGAGACCCTCATGCCCGAGAAACATCTGTATGACATATCGATTTTTGCCTTGAACCTGGCCATGCATGCCGGCGAAATCATGGTTCAGGAGCGTCACCGCAATCAATTGGAGCGCAAGTACAAATCCAATGATGAGCTGGTGACTCAGGCGGACATTAAAGTGGATGAGTTTATTACGAAGCAGATTCGTAAGAATTATCCGAATCACCAGATCATTTCGGAAGAGATGCAGCCCGACTTCAGTCAACTCGGCAAGGACGATGGCCCGGTCTGGGTGGTAGACCCCATCGATGGCACCGTGAACTATGCCCACCACCACGTGCACAGTGCCGTTTCCATTGCCTATGTGGAAAAAGGGTCTGTGCAGATCGGGGTGGTCCATTGCCCGTTTCTGCAGGAAACCTTCCACGCGTTGCGGGGCGCGTATTCCGTGATGAACCACAAACCGATCCGCGTCAGTGAGGTCACTGAGCTGCGTCGAGCGCTGATCGCCACTGGCTTTCCTTACCAGAAAGACGATAATCCCGCGCTGATCAAACGCCTGACCCAGGTCCTTAATCATTGCCAGGACATCCGCCGCCTGGGTTCGGCAGCCATCGACATCTGCTGGGTTGCCATGGGGCGCCTCGACGGCTACTACGAATCCCTGAAACCCTGGGATTTCGCCGCAGCGCGGTTGATCGCGGAAGAGGCAGGTGCCACCTGCGGCCACTTTTCAGCGGTGCCCGAGGACCGAGTCCCCGAGTTTTACGAAATTGACTTACTGATTTCAAATCCTGCGTTGTTTGAGCCGTTGAAAAGTCTGCTAAACGCCAGTTAATTCAGACCACGCCATCAAAACACCGTGCACAAATTGACCAGAAGCAACCTATCGGTGCTTTTCACAAAAAGAGACTCACAGGTTCGTGGCATTTTTGTTACACTGCGTCGCGAATCTGTCTGCATGAGCCTCGAACCGGATTATGGAATTTAAAAACCTCAAGCAATTAGAAAAAGCCACCAGCAGTACGCAACCCGAATTGGTGCGCATTGGCCTCTCCTTCCTGTTTATCATGGGCATCGGTGTATTTTCGCTGCTGCACCTCAAGGGCGGAGAGCAAAGCTATATTCTCATGTTCGCTGCCATGATTGGCGGCTACATGGCCATAAACATCGGTGCGAACGATGTGGCCAATAACGTCGGACCGGCGGTCGGGTCAAAAGCGCTGACGCTGTTTGGTGCCTTGCTGATCGCAGCAATTTTCGAAGCTGCCGGGGCCTTGATCGCTGGCGGTGACGTGACCAGCACCATTAAAAAGGGCATTATCTCGCCTGCTGGAATCGGCAGCACTGACGTATTTATCTGGCTCATGCTGGCCGCGTTGCTGGCAGGTGCGCTCTGGTTGAACCTGGCAACCTGGCTGGGCGCGCCCGTCTCCACTACGCACTCCATTGTGGGCGGTGTATTAGGCGCGGGCATTGCCGCCGGCGGCTTTGGTGTTGCTAATTGGGGGAAAATGGGTGCCATCGCTGCGAGCTGGGTCATTTCTCCGGTACTCGGGGGCATCATCGCCGCCCTGTTCCTCTACTTCATCAAGCGGATGATCATCACCCGACCCGACATGATTGAGTCCGCCAAGAAGTATGTGCCCGTTCTGATTGCTATCATGGCTTGGGCATTCTCTACTTACCTGATTATGAAAGGCCTGAAGAAAATCTGGAACCCAGGCATCGGCATTGCCACGCTTACCGGATTAGTGATCGCTGGTGCGGTGTGGGCACTGATCGTTCCCCTGATTCGCAAAAAAGCGGATCAAAGTATCACCCTCACGGATAAGGCCGAACAACGCAAGGCGGTGAACGGCTTGTTTACCATTCCGTTGATCTTTGCTGCAGCGATGTTGAGTTTTGCCCATGGCGCAAATGATGTTGCCAACGCCATTGGCCCGCTCGCTGCAATCAATGATGCAGTGATGAGCCACCACATATCCACCAAAGCTGCGATTCCCCTGTGGGTGATGATGGTGGGAGCGCTTGGCCTGTCCGTAGGCTTGATTCTGTTTGGGCCGAAATTGATCAAGACCGTTGGCACAGAAATCACCGAGCTGGACAAAACCCGTGCCTTCTGTATTGCCATGGCTGCCGCCATCACCGTGATTGTGGCCTCACAGCTGGGCTTGCCCGTCAGCTCAACACACATCGCGGTGGGGGGTGTGTTTGGTGTGGGCTTCCTGCGCGAGTATCTGAAGCTCAGCTACGCCAGCCAGCTGCACTCAATTCTGGATCACCATGAGGGAGATGAACGCGCACGTATAGAGCGGTTCCTCAAGAACTTCAAACACGCCTCCGTGGAAGATATGCACCACCTGTTACAGGAAGCCAAACAGCACAAAGAAGAACTGCACTTGAGCAAGCAGGAACGCAAGCAATTGAAGCGCGTGTACAAAGAAGAATTGGTAAAACGTTCAGCCGTGAAGAAGATCGTTGCTGCCTGGATCATTACCGTGCCCGCGTCAGGCAGTCTGGCCGCTGCACTCTTCTACGTACTGGAAGCAATGGCAAGCTAACCCGGACTCAAAGGCCACATCGCGGGGACTGCTTGCTGAGATACGGCAAAAAGTCCCCCGATGTGATACGCGCTCTCCCCGCCACAGAGCGGTTATACACATACGCCCACGCAAATAAACGCCCCCCTGAATCCATGTGCACCGGTACTTTTTTTCGTTGATATTCGTGTGGCCGGGGAAAGGCTGCCGTGCATTCTTCATAAGTATCAAGCCAGCGAAACAGCTTCACCGGCTTCGTCACTCGATACACCTCACCCGACACGCGCTCTGCCTGAGTCACTGCAGGTACTAATCCGGGATAATGATCGATCAGGTACAAACGACCACGCGTATGAGCGGTCGCATAAAAGTGCGCATACCGCCTTAACGCTTCAGCGGCAGGAACACCACTGCCAGCGCGCAATGTACCGTAGACAAACAGGTACTCTACCATCGGAAGCCTACCATCAAGCACCTGGCATGAGGGACCTGCCTTCAAGGGGCGTGGCCATTTTCCTTGTTGCGAATTAAAAACGCCTCCACCAAAGCATCATATTCGCCACTCTCCAATAACGCTTTTAAACCCTCTTCCAATGCGTCCGCATATTCTTTACCTTTCTCGGTTCTTTTTGAGAACAGGGCAAACATGGCGTCATTGCGTAAAGGCTTGGGATGATTGGTAAAGAGTTGGGCTTTCTCCGCACCGAAAAGTTTATGAATCATGTTATAACCCACCAGAAAACTGGCCGGGTAAATATCAATTCGATCAACCAGCAGCTTACGAAAATTCTGTTCTTCACTCACCACCTTTTCTACTCGCACACCCGCCGCTTCCATGGTGTCGACATGACTGTATCCGATGGTGCCGCCTACGCGATAGGCTTTGAGATCCTCGATGGTTTGCCAGTGGAAATCCAGTGTTTTCAAATAGAAAAACACTTCTTTCTCACGCATGACCGGGGTGGCATGTACCCAGAATCCCACCTGTCGTTCCGGCGTCATATACCAGGGAAACGTGCCGTCATAATGCCCCTGCTTGACCATCTCATAACTCCGCACCCAGGGAAAATAAGTGTACTCCACCGTATGCCCCTGACGCTTGAGCGCTTCTTCCACGATGCGTTCTGCCATTTTGCCACTGGCGTCCCGCTCACTGGTGTAGGGCGCCCACTCCCCAATGGCCAGCCGAATGGTATCTGCAACGCTGGAAGTCGCAAAGCCTGAACATACCATGACACCCGCAAGTAGCCACCGACAATATCGGGTCATTTTCACACAGTCCCCTAATGAATGTTGCTGACATTTCACTATAGTCGGCAATCGCATGGCTGGCCAAGGTTCGACGTCACACGCCTCAGGGCCGAAACCAAAGATAGTCCGGAAGCCCCAACGTCGCCTGTGTCATCACGGGATTGGGAATATCAAATCGTCGCCGATCCTTTAAATTTGCCCGATCCAACGCCGCCTTAATGTCTGGATGATTGAAAAACAGTTCAACAAAAGAGCCATCCGCATACGCTGCCAGCAACCCACGTTCGATCGCCTCAGCTATTTCAGGGTGATGTTTGCTCACAAAGAAGTACATGGCAAACGGATAGACCAGCAGCAACTGTTGTTCCGCCTGAAGTGATGGCAGCGCACCTTTGTTATTCTCAAGCTCAGAAAAAATCTCTACGACGCCCCGCGGGAACAATTCCAGCCGCTGCATGTCAATCATGCGAAGAATGTTGTCGTATTTCGAGGCGGTTACCTGAAATCCGGCACTTTCGAGTATACCAATGTCAGACCAGCCCAATCCCTGTCCGACACGGAACCGTGTCAGATCCTCGAGCGTCTTCACTTCCGCCAGGGCGGCCTGCTGGCTGGCGTGAATGATGAACAGCCGATACCCCAGGAGCCCGCGATACACTGGAATTCGTACTGTGAGGTAGCGTTCTTCCACCTCCTTGCTCGTGCCCATCCACATAACATTAATTCCCTGATTCAGGTCCAGCAGAATCATGGAGCGGGATTGGGTTAACTTTTCATCCGAACGACTCAGAGAATACGTATGGCCACTTTTATCCAGGCCCAGCGTAAGCAGAGCCAAAGCATAACTTCCACGATAATCTTCGCCGATGCGTTGGGGATAGATAACATCCAGATGATCCCCCATCGCGAGGTTAGCCAGGAGGATCAGCGCGCCAGTCAACAGAACCTGCACAGTAGTCATCGGCGTTACCTGTAGAAATAAGTGCCTGCTCTCAGTATAGGCTGTTTTCCGATGGTCTCAAAAATAACTCGCCCACCGAAACGTGAAACGACCCGGCACCGCACCAAATTCACTTTGAGGTAAACCCCGAGCATCCAGCCCCTCTCCTGCACCGATCTGCAACGCCAGAATCACTTCCGTGTTTTCTCCCGCCGATACCCGGAACGTTGCCTGATGCAAGGAGGAAAGACGCCACCGGGACGATGTACTCTCCAGAGGATTTAACATCACCAGGTACCCGCCTGTCACCAGCGGTGTCAGAGACTTATCCAGACTCAGGCCAACCAGATGGCGGCCAACATGGGGTTGCAGTCCATGCTGTACCAGTTCATTGCCAGCGGTTTCAGCCACCATGGACGCCTGGGTGCTGCCGCCCGAGTGGAAGTAAAGTTCCGCGACCAGCCGAACACCCCCAGACCAATGCTCCTCAGAAAATTGGTAGTCCACGCCCGTTACCGAAAAGAAAGACTCATCCGTTGCGAGGGCTTCCCAGCGCCACCCCATTCCCTGCCATTCGCCTTCAATGCTGAAACCCGCCAAGCAATGGCCGACGACGTAACCGGCCAAGAGGTTCATGTCGACATCTTCTCCGAGTAACTGCCGGTATTTGCTGCTGAACGATGGATCCTGCGATGCCTGGCGGGATGCAGCGACCAAGGTGGTCGTTAACGATGAAAAAGCGCCGGGATACCAGTCAACAGTGAGCGCGTCCACGCCCGGTTTGAACTCGGTGTCCAGGTCGGTGGGCGCAAACGCGCCGAACACGTTCAGCGGTTGCCACAATCGGCCCGTGCCATAGTCGATGGGTTGCCGTCCGGCAGTGAATGTGTAGGCCGAACCGAAGACTCGCAGGTAAGCCTGATCCACCCAGCCCACCACCTGAGTACGTTCTTCCCCAGGCACGGCTCCCACCGAACTCGAGTCGTAGAACGTGGCGCGCACACTCCCTACGCGGTGCAGTGTTTGAACGGGCGATACCAGGGCATCGGCGGCACGCACACGTACCAGCTTCGCATGCAGAGTGCCAGAGACCTCCGCGTGAGAAACCTCCAGCATAGAGCGTAAGCTTTGTTGATCCTGAGTGGAAAGCGTGAAAGCGGCATCTGGCCCACTCGTGCTTCCGGGTCCACGAGGGTTCCCATCGCCCCCCAGATCACTCGGCTTGGCATGAAGCACATTGCCGGTAATCCCGGCCCGGTGCACCCATGCCATTTCTGCCCCGGCGAGGCCAGGCATGGAAATGACAATGAGCAGTGTGCCCAGTCTGAACATTCCTGCCGGGCGATCAGGCATGGTTCGACGCCCGCTCAGGCCGCTCATCGGATACCACCTGCCCATCGCGCAACGTAATGATTCGCTCCGCCCGTTGCATGACACGCGGATCGTGTGTTGAGAACAGAAACGTCACACGCTCCTCCCGGCAAAGTTGATGCATCACAGACAGGAGCGACTCGGCATTTTCAGAATCCAGGTTTGCTGTGGGCTCATCGGCCAACACCAACCGCGGACCACTCGCCAGGGCGCGGGCCACCGCAACTCGCTGCTGCTGACCGCCACTCAACTCCCCCGGGCGTCGACTCCCCAGTTCCGCCAGGCCAACCACGGAGAGATAGTGCGCCGCCCGCTGTCGACAAACCGCACGTGACTGCCCCTGTAGCAGCATCACGAGTTCCACATTTTCCAATGCGCTCAGCACGGGCACCAGATTGTAGGACTGGAAAACAAACCCCAGCGACTGTCGCCGAAACCGTGCCAATTCAGACTCTTTCAACGCCGCCGTACTCACCCCGTCCAAAATGATGTCACCTGAGGTCGGGCCATCCAATGCACCAATGAGGTTGAGCAAGGTGGTCTTCCCGGAACCCGAGGGTCCCACCAATGCGGCAAACTCCCCTTCATCGAAGCTCAGGGTGACCTCTTTCAGGGCTGACACCTGAACACGCCCCTGAGTGAAGGTTTTTGAAAGTTTTTTCAATTCCAGCAATGGCATACAGGCTCCCGTCAAGATTGAATGGCGGCTATGGGTGGCACGTTCACCACCTTCAAGGCAGGATAGATGCCGGTGATGAGCGTAACCGAGAACACCGTGAGGGTCAGCTCCAGAACCCGCGCCATGGACAGTTCCGTATACACCACCGAGTCCATCACAGTGCCGGCCAGCGCCGTACTTTCTTCGCCCATCAATGCGACCATATCCAGCCCTCGCTCGGCAAACCACAAGTGCAGACAGCCCCCAAGCACCCACCCCAGTAGCACTGCCACAAGACCCAATAAACACACCTCACAGAAAACCAGCAGGAGAAGCTGACGCCGTTCCATGCCCAGCGCGCGCAGCAACCCAAATTCGCGCGTGCGTTCCAGCACACTCATCAGCATAGTGTTGGCAATACCGAAAACGACCATCAACAGGATAAAGATCAGAAACACAGTGTTACCCGCGTCATCCAGTGCGATAAATTGAACCAGCTCGGGCATAGACTGTTGCCAGGTGAGTACATCCATATCCACACGCTGGTCCAAGCCCTGCAGTGTTGCCACCAGGCTGTTTTGAAGCTCGGTAAGCTGCTCGGGGGAGTCAAGAAAAATGGCCAGCAGGGTCGCTGATTCCTGGGATGAATCACCTACCAGTAACGTCCTGGCCATGGCGAGATCAGAGATGACCGCATACGCATCCAACTCCCCCATGCCCGTTTCAAAAATTCCACGCACCCGTGCCAGCTGCGCCTGATGTTCCCCGTCGGCCCCGCCGGCCATCACGACAAGCTTGCTGCCGACCCGTACTTTCAACTTTTCGGCCATTCGCTGCCCGACCAACACCCCTCGGGCATCGCCGGACTCAAGCCACTCGCCTGCCACCAGATGGGGTTCCACCATGTGAGCTTTCACACTCCTGTCTACAGGGAACCCGGACAATCCGGCACCGACGGAATTGTGGGCGGTGCTCACCAGTACCTGAAGCTCCACACGTGGCTCGACAGAAGTCACGCCTGGCACACCAGCAACTTGCTGTACCAGGCCCGACACGTTCGTGAGCGTTTTCTCATTGGCCGGTGCCACCTGATAACCCACCGGTTGCACACTGATGTGCCCATGGCCAAGTTGAATGGCATTGCGAATCATGGAGTTATGCGCACCGTCGCCGAGACCGATAAAAAACACGGCAATCGCAAACCCCAACGAGATTGAACTCAAGGTGATAAGCGTTCTGCGTCGATGACGCCAAAGATTGCGCCACGCTAATGACACAAATAATGACGGTGTGACCGGCATAAAATTGCTCATCGCAGCACCGACACGATCTGCATACGCGCAATCCGCCAGGCAGGCACACCGGCAGACACAAGCGCTACCCCAATCATAAGTACACACGATTGAACAAACTGTTCCGGCAGAAAGTACCCGCGCATCACCGGTTCAAACATCATTCCTCCCCAATCATACCCTTCGGGCAAGTAGGCACTGAAATCAATACCGGTGACCTCAAACCGGCGTCCGAGGAAATACGCCACGCAGCTCCCCACGGCCGCCGCCATCAATGCCAGGATGAACGCCTCGACGATCACAAGAGTCACCAACGCGCCACGGCTCATTCCCAGCGCCAGCAGGGTGGCCAATTCATGCTGTCGCTCGTGAATCGCCATGAGCATCGTATTCAGCATCCCCAGGGAGGCCAGTCCCACCACCATACCGCCAATCAACAATAACATGCCTTCACTGACCGACAGCATATTGGCCACCACCGGCAAGATTTCCTGCCAGGTGCGCGCAATCGGTGGCCCGCTTTCGGCATCGTCCACCAGAGGCTCCTTGACGCGCAGCCACTGAGCGATCCGCGCTTTCATGACCCAAACATCATCACCTTCGGGAATTTTCATGGCCAGCTCATGCACCCCTGTCGGCAGGTACATCCACTCGCGCCAGGCCTCTACGGACATAACCACCCCGGCCCGATCCAACGCCGGGTCTGCGGAGGTTAAAACCCCCTTCACCACAAACAGACCATTCGCCACACTGCCATCCACGGCCTGTGATACCAGAACCAGCTCATCACCGGGGTGAACGTTCAGGTTATGTGCCAGCTTTTTCCCCAGAAGCACCGCCGGATAAGGCGACGCCGACGGCTCGCTCAACAGAACATGCCATGCTGACTGCTGGGTGATGTTCGGCTCGCGCTTCGGATCCACCCCTTTCACGATAGCGCCGGAGGCCGAGGCGCGCGTACTCGCCAATGCCGCCGTATAAACACGAGGAGCGACCAGCACTCCGGGAAACGCGGTGGCAATGTCGGTTAGCCATTGGTCATCCAACAAGGCATACACGTCCTGGTTGTCAATAAACGCCTGTCGATGCACCTGAATATGCCCGGTCATCATACTGGTTGCCTGCTGAACCATCTGCCGGGACATACCCTCCAACAGGGCAGCATAGAGTATCACCATCACCAATCCCGTCGCGAGGGCGAGCAGCGTCAACAGGCTGCGCGTGGGATACCGCCAGATATTGCGCCACGCCATGAATACCAGTAAATGACCCACAGCCACCTCCCTGCCAGGTTACCGCGTTCGCTTCAATGTCTGGAGAGAGAACAACTCCGGAGCAATCGAAACATCAAACTGCAAATCACTGTAGATCAACTCGGTAAACTCATCCGGCTCAGCAACAGGCACCAGGGTCATCCGCAGAGGGACGTCACGGTCACCGATCCGCTCAACATGGGAAAACGCCAGCGTACGCACTTTTTCGAGATCCTCATCATAATACAGTGCCTCAACCGGCACCCAGGTGCTGCTCATCAGCCACATTTCCACCTTGCCCCACACAACCACTGCATTCGGTTTCGGCAGAAATGTCAACTTCAAACGCTCGCCATGCCGTTCGAGGCTCGCATGATAGTCTTCTTCAAAGGTACTTTCCTTCACCAGATCATCGTTGGTAAAGTGGCTGCCCATCCAGGCGCCTGACATCATGCTGGCCGGCACTTTGGTCACCCGGTTGATTTTTGGCAGATAGTTCCAGATATTCGCCCCCACTTTCAGGGTCGCGATGCCTTTATCCTTGAGTGGACTTCGGATGATAATCAGTGAATGCGCTTTCCCCTGAGACCAGGCCTCCAATTGCATCACGCGCTCATAGCGGTGGGTTTTCACGCGCATCGTCATCGCGGCGTGCGAGGTGCTCCCTCGCCACAGCGCATCAATATGGCGAGCCAACGCATCCACGGTCAGTTCTGCACGCGGAGCTTCGGCAGCTGCGCCCGTCACCCAACCGCACACTAGAATGAGAAGCATCAGCCGGCAGGGTCCCGCCCTGAATCGCTGCATCGCAATCACCTCTTTGATTCATTTTTCAATTCGCCGCGCTATTCTCCTCGGCGCCGGATTCCCTGTTCTCGATGATATCTGTTACCATGGCATCCTTTGTAACAAAGATTCATAGGTAGAATAAAGATTAACCCTGAGAGGAATGGTAAATGAAATCGTGGCCAATGATCCTGGAGCCAGATCAACTTGAGGCCGAATTAGGCAACCCCCAACTCGTTGTGGTCGACCTTTGCCATCCGGACAACTACCTTCGCGGCCATGTCCCCGGTGCGATTCATGTACTGCCCTCAGAAACCCAGTATGGGCTGCCCCCCGGCCCGGGCAACCTGCCCGATGCGGAGCGACTGGGCGCGCTGATCGCTAAAATTGGTCTGTCGCCTGAGAAGCACGTGGTCGTCTATGACGACGAAGGTGGCGGCTGGGCGGGCCGGTTTATCTGGCTGCTTGAAAGCGTCGGCCATCACGCCTGCTCACTGCTAAATGGCGGCCTGATCGCCTGGGTGAACGAAGGGCATCCCTGTGAGCAGGGCCATTCACCCGCCTACGACGATACCGCGATCGCCGAAGTCGCCTTGGCGCCGGGCGTGTCTGTCTCTACCGAAGACCTTATGGCGTTGCTGACGGATGATCAGGTCACAGTCTGGGATGCCCGCTCTGCCGAAGAATATCGGGGTGAACGACTCGCCGCCGCGCGCGGAGGCCATATTCCGGGTGCCGTGAACTTTGAATGGACGCAGGCCATGGACCCCAGCCATAACTACAGGCTCAAGTCACTCGACAGATTGCGCGAGATCCTGACAAAACTGGGCATTGACGGCAAGCGCCCCATTATCACGCACTGCCAGACACACCACCGCTCCGGGCTTACCTTTGTGATTGGAAAAGCGCTGGGGTACGACATTAAAGCCTATCCCGGCTCCTGGTCGGAATGGGGCAATCGGGCCGATACCCCGATCGACAGCGAAACACGCGTGGGCTAACCAACGCGACTACTGTGATTAACTTCGAGATCCTGAATGAATTTTGACCAACTCTTTATTCTGAGCCAGTACCTGACGCCACAGCACGCGTTAAGCCGCGTTGTTGGCCAATTCGCGAAAGCAGAAACACCGTTGATCAAGGATCAGTTTATCAACTGGTTCATCGACCAATATGGCGTGAATATGAACGAAGCTGTACGCAAAACGGCCGGCGAGTTCACGTGTTTTAATGACTTTTTTACCCGAGAGCTGGAAGCCGGTGCACGACCGATTGATCCGGCAACTGACAGTATCGTCTCGCCCGTGGATGGTGCCATCAGCCAAATCGGCCAGATCGAGCGCGGACGCATTTTTCAGGCGAAAGGCCACTCTTTCGGTCTGGTCGAATTGCTGGGGGGCACCCACGCCACCGCCAGGCCTTTTGAAGACGGGCAGTTCACGACCATTTATCTCTCGCCCAAAGACTACCACCGCATTCATATGCCCCTCACAGGCACGTTGAAAGAAATGATCTATATTCCGGGCAAGCTGTTCTCCGTCAATCCGGTCACCGCCCAGAATGTGCCCAACCTGTTCGCCCGCAACGAGCGCGTGGTAGCGATCTTTGACACAGAGCTCGGGCCCATGGCGATGGTGCTCGTAGGAGCCATGATAGTTGCCTCCATGGCCACGATTTGGGCGGGCACCATTGCGCCGGGGCGTCAGATCTTCCGTCGCGAATACACCGGGGAACAAGCGATCACCATTGAAAAAGGTCAGGAAATGGGTCGATTCCTGCTGGGCTCGACCGTGGTACTCACCTTCCCGAAAGGCACCATGCAATGGAACGCGCAGTATCAGGCTGAAAGCGGCGTGCGCCTCGGTGAATCAATCGCAACCCTCTCTCCCGGTTCACACTGATTCAAACGGAAACGCCAGCACGTCCTCTATGCGGCTGGCGTCAGCTACAGCCATCAACAAACGATCCAGCCCCATGGCGACACCGGCACAAGCAGGTAATCCCGCACGTAACGCAGAACATAACCGCTCGTCCACCGGCACGGGAGGCAACCCCAAAGTCGAGCGGCGCGCTACATCCATTTCGAATCGTGCCTGCTGCTCGTCGCCGTCAACCAGCTCGTTGTACCCATTCGCCAGCTCCATACCCCGTACATACAACTCAAAGCGTTGTGCCACGCGCAGACCCGCCACTTCCGTCACCTTGGCCAAGGCAGCTTGACTGGCAGGGAAGTGATAAACAAACACCAAACCGAGCGCATTGATTTCAGGTTCAATCCCATGGGTCAGTATCACGTCCAGCGCCACGTCCCGGTCGGTCACATCGCTCTCAGACAGGCCGGACAGCGCCATGGCCTGCCGTGTCAGACGTGCATCCGTCTCTGCAAACGGATCCAGCCCGGCAAACGTCTGAAACAGTGCTTGATAGCTGTAACGATGCACTGGCAGTTTCACGCCCGCAACGGCGACCAGCGCCTCAACCTCGTCCATCAGGTCAAACTCGGACATCCCTGGGCGATACCATTCCAGCATCGAAAACTCCGGGTTATGTCGCTGCCCGCGTTCACCCTGCCGAAACGCATGGGCAATCTGATAAATCGCGCCGGACCCCGCGGCCAGTAGTCGCTTCATTGGAAACTCGGGAGACGTCTGCAAAAAACGGGTGCCACCCTCGGGTAGCGGGACAGCGATACTCGCCAGGTGCGGATCGGTCGCCGTCGTCGAGCACAACAGTGGCGTGTCGACCTCCATTACGTGGCGGTCAGCAAAAAAAAGGCGAATCTGCCGCAGCATCTCCGCCCTCTTTGCCAACACATCCATCGGGCAGGCAGGCTGCCAGCCACCGTTGTTGGTCATAGATTCTATCCTGTCTTATTCGTCGCTCGTCTCAGTTTTTCACGCGACTCACGTACTCACCGGTACGCGTGTCAATTTTCAACACATCACCGATATTAACGAACAACGGCACGCTCACTACGGCACCCGTCGTTAATGTGGCGGGCTTGGAGCCGCCCTGTGCCGTATCGCCCTTGACTCCCGGGTCGGTCTCCGTGACTTCCAGTTCCACGAAATTCGCGGGAGCCACAGAAAGGGGAGCACCGTTAAACAGCGTGACCGCGTAAACGTCCTGCTCCTTCAACCACTTGATGGTATCTCCCACGGCTTTGGCGTCAGCGGCGTGTTGCTCAAAAGAGCCATCCGTCAGCATAAAGTGCCAGAATTCACCGTCGGTATAGAGATATTCCATATCCAGCTCGATGACATCGGCCCCTTCCAGGCTCTCCCCGGACTTAAACGTACGTTCCCAGGTACGGCCAGTGTTCAGGTTCTTCAGTCTTACCCGGTTAAACGCCTGCCCTTTACCCGGTTTCACAAACTCATTTTCCACGATGGAGCAAGGCTCTCCATCCAACATAACTTTAAGACCTGATTTAAATTCATTGGTAGAATAACTGGCCATGGTTCCTCACAAACACTCTGCGCGTAATTAATTTGAATAACCCAAAAAGGAAAGTGCGTAATGATACCGCGAATTAGCCCCTTGATTGAAGAGTCTGACTGCCCGGATTACGAAACAAACTGGAAGAAGATTCTTGCCGGCGCATTTCGCACCCCGGAATCCCTGGCCGACTTTCTCGAGCTGTCGCTGGAGGACCTGGGACTACCCACTTCCCGGGCGACGGGCAATCCAGACATGCAGGCAATCCTGCAGCGCTTTCCTGTAAGGGTTCCCCGACCTTTCGCCAACCGGATCGAAAAGGGGAATCCACACGACCCGTTGCTCCGTCAGGTACTGCCTGTGTGGCCGGAAACGGCGGAATCTCCAAACTACTTCCTGGACCCTCTGGGAGAAAAGGCAGCCAATGCTCTGCCCGGCGTGCTGCACAAGTACGCCTCACGAGCGTTAATTGTGGTTAATGGGAGCTGCCCGGTGCATTGTCGCTATTGTTTTCGACGCCATTTCCCCTACGCTGAAAACCGGCTGCCCGAATCAGAATGGCCCAAGATTGTTCAGTATCTGCAGAGCGACCCCACGATCAATGAAGTGATACTGAGCGGCGGCGACCCGTTAACCTGGAGCGATGCGCCGCTCAGCCAATTTTGTGCCCTACTTGCCAGTGTACCCAATATAAAGCGTATTCGAATCCACACCCGCTTTCCCGTCATGATTCCCCAGCGGGTGGACGCGGCGTTGCTCTCGTGGCTCTCCGCGCTTTCCAAGCCAGTCATTTTCGTGGTGCACATCAACCACCCCAATGAGGTGGATGCTGCATTGGTCGACGCACTGCAGGGGCTGAGACGCGCCGGAGTCACCGTGCTGAATCAAAGTGTTTTACTGGCTGGGATCAACGATCATGCGGACACGCTCACCGCACTCAGCGAGGCCGTCTTTGCTGCCGGCGCACTGCCCTACTACCTGCATCTGCCGGATAAAGTGCAAGGAACCGCACATTTTGATGTCGACACCTCGGCGGCATTGCGTTTGATGAAAGCCATTCAAAAACGACTGCCCGGCTTTCTCCTCCCCCGTCTGGTACGCGAAGTTCCCGGTGAGGCGTCGAAAACAATAATTTCCTGACTTATCGATTTTCTTTGCTATGCTTGAGGTAAGCTAACAAAAATCTCGCTCAAAGACAGCGAACGGTGAACTCACCGCAACTATAATATTCACTTGCATGGTGTACTTTGGATGGAACGTACGAGCCCTACCCTGGACCTCAAAATCCCTACTCAAAGCCTGGATACTTTCTCCTTCTGTGAAGCCACCACCCGAGCGCTCGAAACTTGGGTCAGCCAGCTCCCGATGGCCAATATTGGCGAAAGCGCGAAGCGTCTCTACCATGCAATTATCGAACTGAATCAGCTCAACACCTCCCCCGCCAACCGGCTTGCCTTGCTGGAAATCATTCGTCCACCGCTGCGGTATGTGTGTCGGGAGCTGTCCAAGCACTATTTGAATCAATCGATTTCATTACCGGAGAAGCAGCGCAAGATTGCCAACCTCAGTCAGGCACTGCAAGTGCACCTGGCGACAGGCTACAAAATCGTGCTGATGGAGTATGTGGGGCAGGCCGCGCCGGAGCGGAATAAAAAACCGCTTTCGCTGGCCGCACACCGCGCTATTCGCGAGTTCGGACACACCATCCTGCGTGCTTGTCAGCTCTACTGCAACAGCCCTGACAACGTGTGGTACGAACTGCACCAAATTTTTCAGTTCGCCGATCAGCATCAATTTCGCGAAATAAAGGTCACCGACGAAGAAAACATCGGTGCCACGGTCTCCACCATCGACACTCCGTACAAGCAAGCGCTGCTGCTCGGATGTTGCAAACCCAATCAATTACGACAGAACGATTTGGGCACCATTTTCAATGCCTTCGAAGAGTGGGCGGACTTTGTGGACGTGGGCAAACTGTATGCCGCCAGCGCACTATTTGTAGTCAACGCGGAGAAAGATGCGCCGCCGATCTACCGAAGCCTCTTGCATGAGTCTCTCAGCGAAGATTTCCTCGGCCTCGACACCAACGAGCTTGTGCACCGTATTACTGAATATCTCGCCTGTGTTCACCAGAAGAAATCCGGCGGCGACCAGTTCCTCCCAATGCATGTGAAACTGCCCGATCAAATCGTGGCTCACTTGGGGCAGGCGCTGGGTATTCTGACCAAGCGCTCCTTCAAACGCATGGCGAGCAATGGCCACCTGTTCCTGTGTGCGGGCATCAGTGCTGCCCACTATTTCTGTGCCGATGAAGTTGAATTCAACGCCTTCCTGCTGAATGGTCAGAGTGCAACCGAACCCGGTTTGGGAGATCCGGGCAGTGACAACCGGTTTATGAACGCGTCTGACAAACGCAATGACGCCTGGGGCCAGGCCTTTGACGGTGGCGGACACGACCACCTGGGCCCGAGTGACATGCCCATCACCTTCGACGATGCGGCCAACAAGGGCAGTGCCAACAACTTTAAGGTGTATAAAGTGGCACTGGTGAATACCAGCCCCGGCGGTTACTGTATGCAGTGGCAGGGGGATATTCCAGGTACCATTCAGGCGGGAGAGATCCTCGGCGTGCGGGAGAGCGACAAGCATCCCTGGAGCATTGCTGCCATACGCTGGATCCGCCAGATCAAACAACAGGGCACCCAGCTGGGCATTGAACTGCTCGCCCCGATGGCGAGACCCATCGGCGTGCAGCTATTGCAGAAAACTGGCGAAAACAGCGAGTTTTTGCGCGGATTGATGTTGCCTGAGCTTTCGGCCATCGGCCAGCCCGCCACCCTGATCACGCCCCGCCTCCCTTTCCAGACGGGCCAGAAGGTTATGGTCAACGATGGTGAAAGCCTCTCTAAATGTCTGCTGAATAAACGTCTTTCTGCAACCGGCAGTTACAGCCAATTTGAGTTGAAAAACCTGGATCCGGACGCCATGAAGCCCCTCACCGGCGGTAAAGCGCAAAAGTCACAGCAGAACATTGAGGATGACTTCGACTCGCTGTGGCCTTCTCTTTAGGGACGCCAGGCAGCCCCGCCAGGTAAAAAGGGAATGGATGGGGTATCAAGTGTTGTGTTGCTGCCATGGGCCCATTAGAATAACCCGAAATAGGGAACAACACCGCCAACACAGGGTCTGAAACAAGGGGTACCCATCGGGCTGACCGATTCACGCCCGCCCCTTGATTGTCCATGGCGACTATAAAGAATTTCAGAATGAAGAAAAAAAACGAAACGGTCCACCTACTCCTTCTGGATCAATCCCAGAACGATGCTGAATCCATGGTTAGCCTGCTGCGCAATTCCGGCCGGGCTACCCGCGCACATCGAGTCACCTCTCAGGAAGATTTGCAGGAACATCTGTCCGAACACCCATGGGATCTGTTTCTCGCTCGCATTCAGGAAGCGGAGTTTGACGCCGCTGCCGCACTCGCCGAAATCAAGCGTTTGGGCAAGGACATTCCCTTCATTGCGCTCTCCGCCGCGTATGACCGTGAAGAAATGGTCGACTACCTCAAGCAGGGCGCGCAGGACGTCGTCCCCTTTGAATACACCGACCATCTGGTGCTGGCCATCAATCGTGAATTGGAAAACCTGTATGAACGCCGTAACCGGCGCGCGGCAGACGTACATTTACACGAAGCGGAAAAGCGCTGCGAGCTGCTGCTCGACAGCTCCAAAGATGCCATTGCCTACGTCAATGATGGCATGCATGTTTACGCCAACCAGTCCTACCTCGATTTTCTGGATTACGAGGACATGGACGAAATGATGTGTATCCCCCTTCTGGACACACTGAACAAAGAGAGTCAGGATAAGTTCAAATCACTATCGCGTACTGTGACCGGCAATCACGAAGAGGCGACCTTTGCAGGCATTGCCCGCCGCAGCGATGATTCGGAACTGGAAGTGGACTTTGCCCTGTCGCCAGCCACCTTTGATGGCGAACCCTGTATTCAGGTCATCGTGCGCCCACAGGAAAACAACGCCGAGCTGGCCGAAAAGCTGAAAGAGATGAGCAGCCAGGATCTGCTCACCGGGCTGTACAATCGCCAGCATATGATGGAGCAGTTATCCACGGCGGTTGAAAAAGCCGTGAAGGAGCACAGGGAGTCTGCCCTGCTGTATATCGGCATCGATCAATTCCAGGCGCTGAAGGCGGATGTCGGCATCGCCGGTACCGACCTGATACTCAGTGACCTTGCGTCCCTGCTGAAATCCTCCGTCAGCGAAGATAACGCCGTAATCGCGCGGCTTGGCGATGACACCTTCTCTGTACTGCTGCCGGCCTCCGACGAGAAAACCGCCATGAGTGTCGCCGAAAAGATTCGGCGCGCCACGCAGGAACATCTGTTTGAGGTGTCAGAACGCACGATTCAGTTAACCGTGAGCATCGGTGTCACCCTGATCAACGAAAGCTCACCCAAACCCAACGATGTTTTGGGCCGCGCCTTGAAAGCCTGCACGGATGTCCGACGCATTGAAGGTCACGAGAAAGGCAACGGCATTCATCTGTTTGCGATTCAGGAAACGCTGGACGAAGGTGGCGCTTCCACGACCATGCTCCAGAAAGCACTGGACAGCAACCGATTCAAGACCCTGTTCCAACCCATCATCTCGCTCCGTGGCGAAGGGGAAGAGCACTACGAAGCCTTGCTGCGCATGCTCGACAAGGAAGATCAGGAGGTTTCCCCCTATGACTTCCTGCCGCCCGCAGGTCCCACCGAGATGGCCAATAAAATTGATCGCTGGGTGATTCTTCAAACTATCAAGAGCTTGAGTTCACATCGCTCCCAAGGGCATCAAACCCGCCTGTTTCTGAACATCACCGCAGAGACCGTGGTTGATCCCACCTTCCTGCAATGGCTGAGCGTAGCGCTCAAGGCAGCGCGGTTACCGGGTGATTCGCTGATCTTCCAGATCACAGAGAATGACGCGATCAACCATTTGAAACAGGCCAAAATTTTTACCAAAGCATTGAAAGAGCTGCATTGTAAAGTGTCTATCAGTCGTTTTGGCTGTTCGCTTGATCCCTTCAATACGCTGAAACATCTCGACGTCGATTACGTGAAGTTTGACGGCTCCTTTACCGAGGAGATTCAGCAAAGCGAAGAGACGCGAGAGAAGGTCAAAGAGATGATTCAGCAGCTCAAAGAACTGGAAAAACTGACCATCGTGCCCCTCGTGGAGAATGCTGCCGTACTGTCAACGCTCTGGCAGGCCGGAGTAAACTACATCCAGGGCTACTATCTGCAAGCACCTACCTCCGAGATGAATTACGATTTCTCGGAGGAGTAACTGGTTATAAAGAGCAAGTGGGCTGGAAAGGCAAGCGACCCGCGCTTGCCTCATGGACTACACCAGATCCCGATCCCGGAACCCGATCAGATACAAAATGCCATCCAACCCCAGCGTAGAAATCGAATGCTGGGCAGTTTCTTTCACCAATGGTTTGGCATGAAAGGCGATTCCCAGGCCAGCCTGGCTGAGCATGGGCAAATCGTTGGCCCCATCTCCCACCGCAATAATCTGCTCCTTACGAATTGATTCCCGCTCGGCAATTTCATTCAGCAGCTGCGCTTTGCGCGCGCCGTCCACCACCTGCCCGGTGACGCGACCAGTCACCTTTCCCGCCTCGATTTCCAGCTCATTGGCATACACATAGTCGATGCCCAGCCGCTTTTTCAGGTCATTGGCAAAGTATGTAAACCCTCCTGAGAGAATCGCCGTTTTGTACCCCATTCCGCGCAGCGTACTGATCAGTTTCTCTGCACCTTCGGTCAGACGCAACCGAGCCGATACCGTTTGAAGCACTGATTCATCCAGCCCTTTTAACAGACCCACCCGACGCTGAAAGCTCTCTTTGAAGTCAATATCCCCCCGCATGGCCGACTCCGTAATGGCAGCGACCTGCTCCCCGACGCCAGCCTCTTTCGCCAGCTCGTCAATCACCTCCGCGTCGATCAGCGTGGAATCCATATCGAACACCACCATGCGTCGGTTTCGTCGGAAGATACTGTCCTCCTGGAACGCAATATCCACATTCAGCTCGCCGCTGATGTGCAGAAACTGGGCTCGGAGCTGATCGAGATCCGGTGGCGTGCCCCTGACGGAAAACTCCACACAGGCCTTTTGTTGTTCAATGGGCGCATCCAACTGGACCCGGCCCGAGAGGCGGGTAATATGGTCGATATTCAAGCCATTCTTTGCGGTGACGTCGGACACCCGGGCGATCTGCTCTGCCGTGATGAGCCGGGCAAGCAAGGTGACAATATAGCGGTTCTTTCCCTTGCCATCGACCCAGTCGAGATAGGCTTCATCGGATACCGGCTCGAATCGCACGGTCAATCCAATCTCATGACTGCGAAACAGCAGATCTTTCAATACGCTGGAGACTTGATCTTCACTGGGCACCCGAATCAAAATTCCCCAAGTGAGATGGTCATGAATCACCGACTGGCCGATATCAAGAATCTCGACATTAAACTGTGCCATAATGCCGGTGAGTTCCGAGGTTAGCCCCGGTGTATCGTGCCCGGCAACGTTAATTAAAATAATACGACTCATAATTCCAGTGCCCCTTGATCGTTCGATTCACCGCTCCCATTACCCGACACTTCCACGTCGACGCGATCGACACGCTGAAATCCGCGAGGCAATTTGTGTCCTCGTCGGCCTCGCTCGCCAAAATAGTGTTCCAGGTCTGTTTCCCGCATTTTCAGAAAGCGCTTGCCTGAATAAATCAGCAGTGTGTCTTCAGGTTTGAACACCTGAGCGATCACCACATATTCTTCACGACTTTTGACCTTCGCTGAAGGAATGCCAATGATTTTGTTGCCTTTGCCACGTGCCATTTCCGGTAAATCACGAATCGGGAAAACCAGCATGCGTCCTTCATTCGTGATGGCCAGAAGATAACTGGTTTCATGCTGCACCACCTCGACCGGTGACATGACCTGCCCTCCATCCGGTATCGACAGTGCAGCCTTGCCCGCCTTGTTCTTGCTGATCAAATCACCCAGAGTCGCCACAAAACCATAGCCCGCATCGGTCCACATCAACAGACGCTGGTTTTCTTCCCCGATCATCAGACCACGGAACTCCGCACCGGACGGCGGGCTGATTTTCCCGGTCAAGGGCTCGCCCTGGCCTCGGGCGGACGGCAGGGTGTGCGCTTTCAGTGAGTACGCCCGGCCTGTGGAGTCGAGAAACACGGCGTGCTGATTGCTCTTGCCCCGCGCGGAAAGATGGTATTTGTCACCCGACTTGTAACTCAGCCCCTGGGGATCGATGTCATGCCCACGGGCGGCTCGAATCCAGCCCTTTTCCGATAAAACAATGGTCACCGGTTCTGCACTCACCAGGTCTTCTTCGGTGTAGGCTTTTGCTTCTGCACGCTCGTGAATGGGGGAGCGGCGATCATCGCCATACTTTTCGGCATCCTCGGTCAGCTCTTTTTTGACCAGCGTCTTCATCCGGCGCTCCGAACTGAGCGTTTTTTCCAGCCACTCCCGCTCTTTTTCCAGCTCGTCCTGCTCGGCGCGGATTTTCATTTCTTCCAACCGCGCCAACTGGCGCAGTTTGGTTTCCAGAATATATTCTGCCTGTGCGTCCGACAGCTCAAAACGGGCCATCAACACTTTTTTGGGCTCATCTTCCGTCCGAATGATTCGGATGACTTCATCCAGATTCAGGAAGGCGATCAACAACCCGGCCAATAAATGTAACCGTCGATTTACTTTGTCGAGGCGGAACTCCAACCGTCTGCGCACAGTCGCTAAACGGAAAACCAGCCACTCTCTCAACAATACATCAATCGACTTCACTGCAGGCTTGCCGTCAATACCGATCATGTTCATGTTGACCCGGTAGTTCTTTTCCAGATCCGTCGTGGCGAACAGGTGCGCCATTAATCCGTCGAGGTCAATGCGATTCGAGCGCGGTACAATCACGAGGCGAGTCGGGTTTTCATGATCCGACTCATCCCGAAGATCAGCCACCATGGGCAGTTTTTTCGCCTGCATTTGCTGGGCGATCTGCTCCAGAATTTTGGCCCCGGACACCTGATGCGGCAGCTCGGTGATCACAATGTCACCCTGCTCCTTGATGTACACCGCACGCATTTTCAGCGAGCCACGGCCCGTCTGGTAGATTCGATTCAGGTCCTCACGCGAACTGACAATTTCCGCCGACGTCGGGAAATCGGGGCCTTTGATGTGCTCGCACAAGTCTGCCACAGTCGCCTGGGGCGATTCCAACAAGTGGATGGCGGCACTGACGACTTCCCGCAGATTGTGCGGTGGAATGTCCGTGGCCATGCCCACCGCAATACCGGTGGTGCCATTCAGCAGAATATTGGGCACGCGCGCTGGCAGTGTGGAGGGCTCTTCCATCGTGCCATCGAAGTTCGGCACCCAGTCCACCGTGCCCTGCCCGAGTTCCGAAAGCAGTAATTCGGAGTACGGGCGCAACCGGGATTCGGTATACCGCATGGCTGCAAAGGACTTAGGATCATCCGGCGAACCCCAGTTGCCTTGCCCGTCGATGAGCGGATAGCGATAAGAGAACGGTTGAGCCATCAATACCATGGCCTCATAGCACGCTGTATCGCCATGAGGATGAAACTTACCCAGCACATCCCCGACCGTTCGGGCAGATTTCTTGTATTTGGCAGTGGCCTTCAGGCCAAGCTCAGACATAGCGTACACAATGCGTCGCTGCACGGGCTTCAGCCCATCACCGATCTGCGGCAATGCCCGGTCGAGAATGACATACATGGAATAATCCAGATACGCCTTCTCGGTGTAGGTGCTGAGGGGCAGTTGTTCGGTGTGATCCGAGTTATAACTGATCTGATCGCTCATGAAGGTATAGATCTCACGGGTGACTATAAATCGTACAAGCCGCAACCACCGGCGGCGAGTATTCGAACGTAGCGGGTAAATTTAACATACCGCCCTGTAAAAACAACGGTCGGAGGCACTTCAAGCCACCCATTTTTCCCTGCACTCTCGTTATACTTATCAATCGTCGCTAAAACACCTATACTTAGGGCGTTGACGTTTCATGCTCAGCTTCTGTCAATGCGAACTCCCAAGATTCCACTCTGTACAGGTAATCTCTTTCAGTGAATGCTGTTCCCGTATTCTGGCGTGCTTTTCCCGCACTCATGGTTTTGCTGGCGTACCTTTTTGCCGATCACCCGTTTATTGAATCGCTCTTGCAGAACACCACCAAAGCGCTGCCTTACTATCTGAGCGGCGCATTATTGTTCATCTCCCTAACATTTAATCGCAGCCGACTGGCATTGGCGGCGATCAATGTGTGCCTGGCGTATGCATTCATTCAAAACGGCCTCCAGAGCACGCTGCAACAACCCGCCACCATGATGCTCTATCACATCACCACGTTTATGTTCTGCCTCAACCTCTGTTTAATCGCCTGTTACCGTGAAAGAGGCAGCCTGACCGCCTGGGGCATTGCTCGCGTGCTTCTGGTATTCGCGAGTTACTTACCGTTCTGGTGGCTGTACAAGAACGGCTTGGCAGACATGCTGCATAAAGGCGTCACCCAGGCGCTGCCTCCCTGGTGGTTTGAACAACCCGCCGTAGACCAATGGCTGCCCGTGGCGCAATCCTGGCTGACAGACCGGCCTTGGCTGGACTGGGCCTGGCTGCTTACCTTTGGGCTGTCGGGGGCATACCTGCTGCTTGCGGCGATCATACGACGCACATCCATCGAATTTGCGCTGGTACTTGCCTGGCTCTCAGGCATGCTGGTGTTTTACGACTTTGCCCATCCTGACATTTCCGTCTACATGTTCAGCGTGCTCACCATCGCGCTTTTCGTGGCATTTATCCAGATCACCTACGACTTAGCCTATGTCGATACGTTAACCGAGTTGCCTGGCCGCCGCGCCCTGCTGGAAAAACTCGGTACGCTGACCGGCAACTACGCGATCGCCATGCTGGATGTGGATCACTTTAAAAAGTTCAATGACACCTACGGCCACGATGTGGGTGATCAGGTACTCAAGCTGGTTGCCAGTCATATTCGCAAGGTCAAGGGCCGGGGCACGGCTTATCGCTACGGTGGCGAGGAGTTTACCGTCGTATTCAGCCGCAAATGTGCAGCTTCCGCGGAACCCTTCCTCGAAGCGCTTCGGCAGGCCATCGAAGACTACACAATGGTAATCCGAGACAAGGGTCGTTCGACGAGTAAAAAATCCGGCAGCAAACAACGCGGCCAAACCGCTCCGGCAAAAACATCCGTACACATTACGGTCAGTATTGGTGTTGCTGAACGCAATACTTCTCACTGCACGCCGGACCAAGTGATGGACCGGGCCGACAAAGCACTGTATCAGTCCAAACAAACCGGGCGAAACCGTGTCACACGTTTTCAGGAGGCATACTGATGATGAAAGAAAAACTCTCCCGACTGGTTTATTCCACAGAAACCGGACGCACTTGCCCGAATTGTGAAAACCCGGTGGATGCCTGCACATGCAAAGCGGATGCGGTTCCGGAAGGCGATGGCATTGTGCGGGTTTCGCTCAGCACCAAGGGCAGAAAAGGATCCGCGGTCACCGTCATTACCGGCATACTGAAGACCGCAGCCGAGCTGAAAGATGTGTGCAAAACACTGAAAAAGAAGTGCGGTACGGGGGGCTCGGTGAAAGATCACACCATCGAGATACAGGGGGACAAGCGAGACATCGTGATCCCGCTGCTGCAAAAAGAGGGCTTCACCGTCAAACGCTCCGGAGGGTGAGTCCGCGCTCTTAGACCTCTGGCTCATCGTCTTCCTCGTCGATGCTTTCCAACGAGAGGGAGAGACCGCCCCCGGAAGCGCTTGCTGAGGGCTTCACAATGGGCTTGGCACCTTCATTGGCTTCCGGTTCCGGTGCACCACTGCTGCCCTGCGCATGCAGTTTGATCCGCAACCGCAGGTTGTTGGCAGAATCGGCATTTCGCAGCGCTTCTTCCATCGTGATTTTTCCGGCATTGTAGAGCTTGAAAAGCGCAGCATCGAAGGTTTGCATACCCAGGTTCTCGGATTTCTGCATAATCTCCTTGATGCCCTCCACTTCGCCGCGCATGATCAGCTCACTGACCGTGGGCGTTCCTAACAGAATTTCGATCGCCGCACAGCGTTTACCATCCATGGTGGGCACCAGCCGCTGGGAGATAAAGGCACGCAAATTGAGCGCAAGATCCATGAGCAACTGGGGGCGTCGCTCTTCCGGAAAAAAATTGATGATGCGGTCCAGCGCCTGGTTGGCGTTGTTGGCGTGCAGTGTGGAAATACACAAGTGTCCTGTTTCAGCAAACGCCAGGGCATGTTCCATGGTTTCCCGGTCACGAATCTCGCCGATCAGAATCACATCCGGGGCCTGCCGCAGTGTGTTCTTCAACGCCGCATGATAGCTTCGGGTATCCACCCCCACCTCACGCTGGTTAATCACCGACTTTTTGTGGTGATGAATGAACTCGACCGGATCTTCAATCGTAATGATATGCCCACCGCTGTTGGAATTACGATAATCGATCAACGCCGCCAGCGACGTGGATTTCCCGGAGCCGGTGGCCCCGACGAACAAAATCAGCCCGCGCTTGTTCATGATGGTTTCTTTGAGAACATCGGGTAATCCCAGCGACTCGGCACTGGGTATTACCGTGACAATGTTCCGGGCAACCATGGAAATCTCATTTCGCTGCTTGAAGATGTTGACACGAAAGCGTCCGACACCAGGAATACTGTAAGCAAGATTCATTTCCAGCTCATGTTCGAACTGGTCTCGCTGCTCCTCATCCATGATGTGCCAGGCGATGTCTTTGATCGCGCCCGCAGGCATCGGCACTTTTTCTATCGGTCGCAGCTTCCCATGAAACTTGGCACAGGGTGGCGCACCGGTGCTGAGATACAAGTCAGAACCATCATTCTTTGCCAGTACCGTCAAATACTCATCAAATTTCATCGTATCACCCGCGTTTATTTTTTTTATTAACCATAGTTCACCCTGGTTTAGGTTGCGAAAAAATAAAATTCGAACACAGCATGATCGGAACAATAAGACACCGAATCGGGAAGCGAGTCTCAGTATCTGTGGATAAATTTGCTTACAATTGGTACAAATTGCCGAAAAAGTAGACCGATAAAAAAAACAAGGACATCTGCTATGACCATGACCGTACGCCAGGGAGTGCATCAGTCAGACCATAGAGAACAGGCTTTGAGATCTGATCCGCTGGTGCATGCCCCCATTCGGGTGCTGTTGGTGGACGATCATCCGCTCTATGTGGAAGGGCTGAGTCTTTCTTTAAGCCGCCTGACACAAGACAGCCACATTCATGCCTGCCACACGGTGCAACAGGCGTGGCACCTGCTGCAGAACCGTTTCGACATTGATCTTGTGCTGGTGGATCTTCATCTGCCGGATGCGGATGGTTTAACCTTGCTGAACCAAATGACACAGCACGGTATTCTTGTGCCTTCGGCCGTCCTGTCTGCCTCCGAACGGATTGCTGATGTCAATGCCGCACTGCAGGCAGGGGCGCGGGGTTTCATCAGCAAAGCCAGCAGCTCCAAGGAGATTCTGGGTGCAATCGACCACATTTTCAGCGGTGAGATCTGGCTGCCTGCCTTCTACCAACAGGAAGATGCCTCGGCAGCCGATGACCTCCACATCACTCCCCGGCAGCAGGAGGTACTAAGCTTGCTTGCGGCAGGCTTACCCAACAAAAAAATCTGTTCAACGCTGGGTCTCACCGAGCACACCGTCAAGAGTCATCTGAAAGCACTGTTCAGTGCGTTGAATGTCCACAACCGCACAGAGTGTGTGAATGTGGCGACCCGCATGGGATTACTCACCTAAGCGCTGAAACTGTTCCAGCTGCATTTTCAGTTTGACCGGCGCAACGGGTTTGTTGAGTACGGCGTAGTTGCCCGCGTGGCGGATGCGCTTCGCGACATCCATGTCGGCGGTCATGATCACCCCATGAATATCCTCGCCGAAGCGCGCGTGAATGTCGGAAAGCACCTGCTCACCGGTGCGATCGTTCGGCAAATGGTAATCCGCCACCACGATGTCCGGGCAATGGGGAGATGCCATCACCGATTCCGCATCATAAAACTTTTCGCACGCATAGCCCCACTTCATAAGCAATTCAGCCATGGAGTCACAGGCCTGTCGGTTATCTTCCACCAGAAGTACACGCCGTCCGTCGAGTGGCTTCGCCAACACCGGCGCGGTCGATGGCATCGCCACCGGCGGCATCACAGACACTTCAGAGCGCTCCGGCAACTTTTGGGCTTTGGGAATACGCAAGGTAAATTCACATCCAGCACCCGGCTCGGACGCCAGCGTCAGGGTCATGCCCAGCAAATCGGACAGCTGCCGAACGATCGCCAGCCCCAGCCCGACGCCTGTATTTCCTCTCCCGGCTTTGCCCGACGCCTGCGAGCCCTGATTAAATTCCTCGAAGACGACACTCCTGTCTGCCTCGGCGATGCCTTTACCATCATCCTTCACCGACACCAGCCACACCCCTTGCTCGGAAGTCAACGTCAGCGCCACCCGCGTCCCACCGCTGTGATTGAATGCATTGGTCAGCAAATTGCGGAGAATCCGTTCCAGCAGATGCCGGTCAGTGAAAGTATAGGCATCGTCACAGCCGGAATAACGCAACTCCATCCCGGCGCGCTCGGCCGCAGGCTGCATCTCGGTCCCCAGATGCAGCAGCAAGCCACTCAAAGAAAAGTTTTCACGTTCGGGCTTTACCACGCCAAAGCTCAGCTTGGACTGATCCAGAATACTGCCCATCATGCTGCCTAACTGGCTCGCAGACTCCTGGGCTTTCATCACCAGCCGTCGGTGGGCGTCGGGGACTTCTTCCGCCAGATTTTCCAGCATCAGGTGCAACGCATGCAACGGCTGGCGTAAGTCGTGACTCGCCGCTGCGATAAAACGCGATTTTGCCAGGCTGTCTGCCGCCGCTTTCTGCATGCCCAGTTGCAGCAGGAGACGATTAAGAAACAGCGTGCGGTGATTGTATTCCAGCAGATACACGCCCACCATGCCGATGCAGTTGGCGGTCGCCATAAAAACGAGATTGTATTGCAGCTCATCCACAGGGAACGGGGTGAAGCTCTCAAAGGCCGCATACATGGGCAGATACAGCCAGGAAGCGATCACAATGTGCCAGAACGGCATGCCAAAGAGAAAGTAGCCGCCCATGAGCAGCAGCAGCAAACCATCATAGGGCATCCAGAATTTTTGCAGATGCGACGCAAAAATCATGAGACACAGGCCGAGGCCTGTCACCAGATAGGCCGCCATATAGAGCTTGAGGAATTTCGACTCCGACCAATCCTGGTAGCTGGCCCAGATCAACACGCCGACGACCGGGCACACCAGAAACAGGCGCAAACTGATCGACACCAGGTAAATCTGATCCGGAAACACCTGATAATCCACAATGGAGTACAGGAGAAACAAAACAATCACGGACAGTCCGACGGGACGCGTACGCTCTTTAATCCCCTGAAATCGCCAACGCCGGTATTCCCGCTCGAAAGGCTGTGAAAACTGCAGCCAATGATAGCCGTGACGAATCTGTGCCAACACGCGCCGCTCCCGCGAGATGATTTTTCCCATCTCCGAGACAGAGTGCCTGATCAAATTCCCTTCCCCTCATGATTTGATCGCCAGCAGTAATGCCTGTTCCGCCAGTTGATCCAACGACATATTGCCCCCTGGCTTGAACCAGGTGGTGCTCCAGCTCAGCGCGCCGGTGAGAAATCGTCGCAGCACAAAGGTATCCCCAACCACATCGCCTTCCGTTCTGGCCTGATTCAACGCATCCAGCCACAACTGCTCATAAATCTCCCGCAAACTGAGGATGCGCTCCTGACTGGTCTCGGTGAGGCTCCGCCATTCGTAAACCAGCACCGCCATGGCTTCACCGGTTTGCCCGTTAATCGACTCCAGCTCACATTTGATCAGCGCCAACACTTTTTCCCGGCCATTGGCACATCGGGCCAATGCCGAACGCATCCGTTCCGTATTGTACAGGACCGTTTCCTCCATCACTGCGCGCAAGATCTCTTCTTTGGTTTTAAAGTGATGAAAAATGCTGCCGGATTGAATCCCCACTTCGGCGGCCAGGTCCCGCACGGTCGTACGTTCATAGCCTTTGACGCGAAACAGATGCGCGGCTTTGGTCAGCAGGCGTCCACGCGCGGAAGAAGGGTCAGTGATGCTGCCACGGGCGACGAGGGTTTCTAATTCATTCATGCAAGGTTACTGCCTTCTATAGGTCCATTCACTCAGCACCGAAACGGATTGTCTTGGCGTTCGACGTATTTTACTGCAAATTTCCCTCTTTACAAACCAAGCGCTTGCTTGGTATTGTTATCCCCATCATCGAACAACCTTTTTTTGAACAACGAGATCCAGCCTATGCCGTACCAATCGATCTACCGATCCGACCTTTTCAAGGACCGAAATATTGTTGTCACAGGCGGTGGCAGCGGCATCGGGCGCTGTGTCGCGCACGAGCTGGCGTCCCTGGGTGCCGATGTGTCCATTGTCGGGCGCAAACTCGACAAGCTGGAAGCCGTAGCAGCCGAGTTTGAAGAAGATGGCTATCAGCTGACCATGCACTCCTGCGATATTCGCGATGAGGAGGCGGTCAAAGCCACGGTTCAAGACATCGTCAAAACCCGAGGCACCATTCACGGGCTGGTGAACAATGCCGGAGGTCAGTTCCCGGCACCACTGACAGCGATTAATCAGAAGGGATGGGAAACCGTCGTGCGCACGAACCTGACCGGCGGCTTCCTGGTCGCCAAGGAAGTGTACTTGCAGAGCATGCAAAAACACGGGGGCGCTATCGTGAACATCGTAGCAGACATGTGGGGCGGCATGCCCGGTATGGGCCATTCCGGCGCAGCACGGGCCGGGATGGTCAACTTCACACAAACCGCTGCGGTGGAATGGGGCGCGTCCGGCGTGCGGGTAAACGCCATCGCGCCCGGCTGGGTCGCCACCAGCGGCATGGACACCTACCCTGCCCACATGAAATCCTGGATTCGCGGCCTGAAAGACAACGTCCCGCTCAAACGCATGGGCACCGAATCCGAAGTCAGCTCCGTGATCTGTTTTTTGCTCAGCGAAGGCGCGAACTTCATCAGCGGAGACACACTCCGCATTGATGGCGCAGCCTCTCAGGGCGGCCGTGTGTGGCCCCTCGCCAAGGCCAAAAACTCAGTCTCGTACAACGGATTTCACCGCGCGGTGATTCCAGAGGTCTTGCAGGAAGACGCCGATAAACAATGACACCCACACTTACCTTGTGAAGCGAATGTAGCCATGCCAGTGATTCAATCTCAAATCGAAACAACCAGTGAAGACTTTGCACACAATCAGGAAGCCATGCTCGGTTACATCACCGAATTTCGTAATGTCGAGCAAAAAGTGGTGGATAAAGCCAATGAAGCCAGGGAAAAGTTTCATAAGCGCGGAAAACTCCTGCCCCGGGAGCGCCTCAATCTGTTACTCGACCGCAATGCGCCCTTTCTGGAGCTGAGTTCTCTGGCTGGCTATAAAATGCATGATGACAAAGATGGCTCCATGGCGGGTGGCGGCATCATTGCCGGCATTGGTTACGTCAGCGGTATTCGGTGTCTGGTGGTTGTAAACAACAGTGCGATTAAAGGGGGCACCATCTCCCCGGCAGGCCTGGATAAATCTTTACGATTGCAGGCGATCGCCATGGAAAACAAGCTTCCGGTCGTTACCTTGGCAGAAAGTGGCGGTGCGAATTTGAACTACGCCACCGACATATTCGTGCTGGGCGCGCGCGGGTTTGCCAATCAAGCGCGCATGTCGGCGGCGGGTATTCCTCAGGTGACCGTCGTGCACGGCAATGCCACGGCGGGCGGCGCTTATCAGCCTGGCTTGTCCGACTATGTCGTCACTGTGCGGGGTAAGGCCAAAATGTTTCTGGCCGGGCCGCCCCTCCTGCGTGCCGCCACCGGTGAAATTGCCACCGACGAAGAACTGGGTGGCGCAGAGATGCACAGCCAGATCGCAGGTACGGCAGAATATCTTGCCGAAGACGATGCGGACGGTATTCGCATTGCCCGGGAAATCATGGCGTCTTTACCCTGGAACCAACAGCTGCCTGCCTTACAGCGTCCGGCCTGGCAGCCACCACGCCACTCCCCGGACGAGCTTATTGGCCTGGTGCCCAGTGATCCGAAAAAACCCTATGACGTACGGGAAATCGTGGCACGTATTGCGGATAATTCCGAATTTCTGGACTTTAAACCGGAGTTCGACAACCAAACGGTGTGTGGCTACCTCAAGATTGAGGGCTACCAATGCGGCATTATCGGCAACAACGGCCCCATCACGCCCAAAGGCGCAGCAAAAGCCGCACAGTTTATTCAGCTGTGTGAGCAGGCCAATATTGCCATCCTGTTTTTCCACAACACCACCGGATTCATGGTGGGTACCGATTCAGAACAAAACGGCGTGATCAAGCACGGCTCCAAAATGATCCAGGCCGTCGCAAACGCCAAGGTACCCAAATTGACCATCGTGGTCGGGGGCTCCTACGGCGCGGGTAACTATGCCATGTGTGGCCGCGGGCTGGATCCGCGATTCATTTTTGCCTGGCCGAACAGTAAAACCGCTGTCATGGGCGGCGCCCAGGCCGGTAAGGTGTTGCGCATCGTAACGGAAGAAAAACAGACCAAAATGGGCATGACACCCGACCCGAAAATGCTGGATGTCATCGAGAAAGCGACCGCTGAAAAGCTGGAAAAAGGGTCTACCGCATTGTTTGGTACGGCACGACTCTGGGACGACGGCTTGATTGACCCGCGCGATACCCGCAAGTTGCTGGCCTTTTTGCTGGACATTTGCCGCGAGGCAGAAAACAGACCGCTGCGGTCCGCGACATTCGGCGTGGCGAGGTTGTAACCAGTCACGACAGCGGCACCCATTAAACACAAAGTTTGAAAGATAGCAGTAAAAAAGTAAGCGATTCAACGACTACCACAGGACAGCACCATGATTTTCACTCAAGAACACAATGAAATTCGTCGAACCGTCAAGAGCTTCGTCGAGAATGAAATCAATCCAAACGTCGAAGAATGGGAATCCGCCGGCACGTTTCCCATGCGGGAGCTGTTCAAAAAAATGGGCGAACTCGGTTTGCTCGGTATCAGCAAACCCGAAAAGTTCGGTGGCATGGGACTGGATTACAGCTACAACATTGTGGCAGCGGAAGAACTGGGTGCGGCACATTGCGGCGGCGTACCTCTGGCCATCGGCGTGCAAACAGACATGTGCACCCCTGCCCTGGCCCGTTTTGGCTCAGATGAATTGAAGGAAGAGTTTCTCACGCCAGCCATTCGTGGCGAAGCCATTGGTTGCATTGGCGTGAGTGAGCCCGGCGCAGGTTCTGATGTAGCTGGATTAAAAACCACCGCGCGCAAAGATGGCGATGATTACGTGATCAACGGTACCAAGATGTGGATCACCAACTCCCCTCAGGCCGATTTCTGCTGTCTGCTCGCTAACACCTCAGACGACAAGGTACACAAGAACAAATCGCTGATCGTCGTACCGATGAACCTGCCCGGCATCACCATGGCACCCAAACTCGACAAACTCGGAATGCGCTCATCTGAAACCGCGCAGATTTTTTTCGATGACGTGCGTGTACCGCAGAGAAATCGTATCGGCGCAGAAGGCACGGGCTTTATGATGCAGATGCTGCAGTTTCAGGAAGAGCGGATGTGGGGAGCAGCCAACACCCTGAAAGGGCTCGAAAACTGCGTGCAACACACCATCGCCTACTGCCGGGAGCGCAAAACGTTTGGCCAGCCCCTCATCGACAATCAGGTCATTCATTTTCGCATGGCGGAACTACAAACCGAAATTGAAGCCCTGCGCGCCATGATCTACCAGGCCTGTGAACTCTACATCAACGGTAAAGATGTCACGCAGCTCGCCTCCATGGCCAAACTGAAATCCGGGCGCCTGGGCCGTGAAGTGACGGACTCCTGCCTGCAATACTGGGGCGGCATGGGCTACATGTGGGATAACATCGTATCCCGCGCCTACCGCGACGTGCGGCTGGTTTCTATTGGCGGGGGTGCCGACGAGATCATGCAGGGCATCATCTGCAAGATGATGGGCATTCTTCCAGGAAAAAAATCCTGAACCCAGACGCAAAGGAGGCACCATGAGCACCGTAGAACAAACCACAGTGTCACTACCGGAAACCGAAACGCTCCTGTTGACTGCGCAGGGCCACGTACTGTTTGTGACGCTCAATCGTCCTAAAGCCAGAAACGCCATGAGCCTGCAAATGGTCCACGAGCTGATGGCGGTGCTGGAAAGTTGCGCGAAACAGCCGGACATTCGCGCCATCGTACTGCGCGGCGAAGGGGGACATTTCTGTGCGGGCGGCGACATCAAAGACATGGCCAATGCCCGCGCTGCGCTCGCAAAAACGGGCGACTCGGGGGACGATCCCTTTTACACCCTGAACCGGGAGTTTGGCCGACTCATCACCCAGGCCAACGCCGCCCCACAGGTGGTGGTCACCGTATTGGAAGGCGCGGTACTGGGTGGAGGGTTCGGGCTCGCCTGCGTCTCAGATGTGGCCATTGCCGCTGCATCTGCGCAATTCGGGCTACCGGAAACCGGCTTGGGCATTCCACCGGCGCAGATCGCCCCTTTTGTGGTCAGCCGTATCGGGTTAACCCAGGCACGACGACTGGCTCTGCTGGGCGCGCGATTCAACGGCGAAGAAGCCGTCAGACTCGGCATCGCCCACTATTGTTGCGCCACCGATGAAGCGCTGGAATCCCAACTCGCTGAGGTGCTGGCTCACGTCAAGCGCTGCGCACCCACCGCCAACGCCACCACCAAAGCACTGATGCTGGCCGCGGGCAACACTGCGCTGGAAACACTGCTTGATCAGGCAGCAGACCAGTTTTCCCAGGCGGTTCAAAGCAAAGAAGGCCAGGAAGGCACCATGGCATTCATCCAGAAACGGCTTCCGGGCTGGGCACAATAATCTCAGATGAGCACGCAATCATGACCCAACAGACACCTCCCCGATTTACCAAGGTACTTGTCGCCAATCGCGGTGAAATCGCCGTGCGCGTCATTCGAACCGCCAAAGCCAAGGGCTATCCCACCGTCGCGGTCTACAGTGACGCTGATGCGCAGGCCCCGCATGTAGCTCTGGCAGATGAAGCCGTCTGCCTCGGCCCCGGCCCCGTGGGTGAGAACTACCTCAATTCGGCCAAGATTCTCGCAGCCGCAGAGCGCACGGGGGCAGATGCGATTCACCCGGGCTATGGATTTCTCTCGGAAAATGCGGAATTTGCCGAAGCCTGTGTGAAACAGGGCATCACCTTTATCGGCCCCCCGGTCAACGCGATTCGATTGATGGGCAGCAAACGGCTCTCCAAAATCGCCATGATTGAAGCCGATGTCCCCTGTATTCCGGGCTACGAAGGCGAAGATCAGGCGGACGAAACACTGATCTCAGAAGCCAAGCGGATTGGTCTGCCGGTCATGCTTAAAGCCTCCGCAGGCGGTGGTGGCCGCGGCATGCGGTTGGTGCACGAGGCCGATGAATTGGCCGCCATGATCAAAACAGCACGCTCAGAAGCTACCAATGCCTTCGGCAGCGGTGAATTGATCATCGAAAAAGCGGTGATCAACCCGCGCCATATCGAAATCCAGGTGTTTGCAGATACCCAGGGGAATGTGGTCTATCTTGGCGAGCGAGATTGCTCCATTCAACGACGACACCAAAAAGTCGTCGAAGAAGCGCCCTCTCCCTTTGTGGACCACGCATTGCGTGAACGTATGGGAAAAGCGGCTGTGCAAGCCGCCAAAGCCTGCAATTACGAAGGCGCGGGCACCGTGGAATTTCTGGTGGATCAAAACAAGAATTTCTACTTCCTCGAAATGAACACACGACTCCAGGTCGAACACCCGGTCACCGAGTTGATTACCGGCACCGATCTGGTGGCCTGGCAATTGGATGTGGCCAGTGACCTTCCCCTGCCCCTCGCTCAAGACGAAATCACCTTGACCGGCCACGCGATTGAAGTTCGCCTCTACGCCGAAGATGCCGCCAATCAGTTTATGCCCCAGACCGGACAAATTGTCCATTGGCTCCCCGCTCAGGGCGAAGGCATTCGGATTGATGCCGGTATTCGGGAAGGCCAAGCGGTTACCCCGTTTTATGACCCCATGCTGGCGAAGGTCATCGCTTACGGCGCGAACCGTGAAGAAGCGCGTCGAAAGCTGATCCAAACGCTGAACACCACCACGCTGTTTGGTGTCACCATCAACAGTACGTTTCTCAGAAACGTCATCGCCCACGACGTCTTCCGAATCGGCGAAGCCACCACGGGTTTTCTGGGCGATCACTTTCAGCAGGATCCGTCCATGCAGGCCGCCGAGCCGACAGACCTGTCGAATGCACTGGCAACCATTCTACTGTATCGCCAGGGTTTTCAATCAGCCGCGCTGGGCTCTCTGCTCAACTGGCGCAGCGCTAATCGTGCGCCCTGGCCCTATGAACTGCGACTGGGGGACCTGGTAATTGAAGTGGGCCTCAGTGCGCAGGAGCACACCTACGTGCTGCATGGCAATGAGGGTGAATCCGCCGCAGAGGTCCAGGTACTCGATGAAACTGCGCTGACGCCCGGTGGATTATCGGAACTCACCTTTGTGCATGAGGGGATTCGGCGTACCTGCCGTTTTGCGCTGAATGGCGATCGCGTAGACATCCACTTGGCGGGCACCTACTATCAGTATACCGACCTGACCCACGAGGCCGCAGCGTCGGAAAGTGAAGGTGGCAGCGGCAGAATTGTCGCGAGCATGGATGGCAGTATCATTGATGTCTGTATTGAGCCCGGACAAGCGGTTAAAAAAGGTCAGACCTTACTTATACTGGAAGCCATGAAGATGGAGCACCCATTAAAGGCGGATATGGACGGCGTGATCTCAGAAGTCCACACACAAGCAGGTGCGCAGGTGAAAATTCGCCAGCTCCTGGTCACCCTGACAGCGGAAAACGCAGGATAATTTACGCATACATGAACTCACTTAAAGACAAAACGATATTTATTACCGGCGCAAGTCGGGGCATTGGTCGGGAGATCGCACTTCGTTGTGCGCAGGACGGCGCAAACATTGTACTTGCTGCAAAGTCTGCTGATCCCCACCCCAAACTACCGGGGACCATCCACAGTGTCGCCAAGGAAGTGGAAAAGGCTGGTGGACAGGCGCTTCCTATTCAACTCGATGTGCGTGACGATGACAGCCTGAAAGAAGCACTGCAAGCGGCTGCTGACCAGTTCGGCGGCATTGATGCCCTCATCAATAACGCCGGGGCAATCAAGCTCGCCCCGGCAGAGCATCTGGCCCTCAAACGCTTTGACCTCATGCACCAAATCAACACGCGGGCAGTACTGGCGTGCAGCCAGGTAGCGCTTCCCTACCTGAAAAAATCAGGCGGCGCGCATATCATCAACCTCTCCCCGCCAATTAATCTCGACCCAAAATGGTTTGCGAATTATGGCCCCTATACGGTCACGAAGTACGGCATGTCAATGCTCACCATCGGTATGGCGGCCGAATTTAAACGCTACAAGGTTGCCGTCAACTCTCTCTGGCCACGAACCATTATTGCCACCGCAGCGGTGGAATTTGAAGCAGGCAGCGCCAAAGTGCTGGAGCAGGCCCGTACCCCCGCGATCATGGCAGACGCTGCGTATGAAATATTGCGCACAACCGACGGTAGCCTAACCGGGCAACACCTCATTGATGAGACGTTCCTGCGCACCCGTGGCGTCACGGATTTTGAGGTATACCGGCACGCGCCGGAGAGTACCAAAGCGTTGATTACGGATCTCTATGTGGAAGAGTAATGTGCGACAGTGGAGGGGTCGGGATCGGGATCCGTAGAGTGCTGATTGAAGGCGCATTCGGTTCATGTGAATTCCTCTTTCGTAAAACACCCGCCTCACCATAAAGAATTTGATGGTGTTTTTTATATCCCTAAAAGGTGACATTAACATTTGACCGTTGGGGGCGCTTGTTAAATGCTTGGTTATGGAATAGCATAAACACATACTTAATGCGCATAAGGAGTAAATACTATGCACGCATTTTTCGACCAACAAGCTCCCAAAAAAGCGACCAACCTAACAATAAACAGCGACCTTTTAAACCAAGCCAAGAACTTGAAAATAAATTTATCTGCCACTCTCGAACAGGCCCTAATTGTGCAGGTGAAAAATGCGCAGCGAGAGCAATGGCTAAAAGAGAATAAAGATGCAATTGATGAGCTGAACAAGTTGACTGAAGAAAACGGCTTATTTTCTGATTCGTTCAGGAATTTTTGATGAGCCAATTTACGCTTTACCTGAACAAAGACAAAAACAGCAAAAAAATCTATCCTTACTTCGTGGATGTTCAAAACAACCTGTTAAGTGGTTTAAATTCCAGACTTGTTATTCCGTTAACTGCTTCTAAGAAAGTTAATGAGAAAATTGCCAGTAAGCTCTGTCCGGCCATCAGTATTGACGGCGAAGAATACATTCTTGTTACCAATCAAATGACCACTGTGCCTAAGTCTATTCTAAAATCTGAAATAGATTCGTTGGAAAGTTATCGCTATCAGATTATTGACGCCATTGATATGCTGATTACTGGCATTTAACGCCCCAAATTGCCTCATTCCAGAATTTGATTCTACAATGCCAACAGTTTCGTCACCGCCTTTAAACTCTCGCGCTCCCTGGAAAGCTCTCTCTGAGCGAAGGCTTCAATGGCCTTTTCGTGGGCGTACACATAGGCGAAAAAGTCGTGATGAATCCCCTCCGAATGGGCTTTGAGACGGAGAAACTTTTCCTGAAACGGCTCGGTTCCTTTTTTTAACAGGGTCATGGCGATACGCCAGGGCAATGCTCCCAGCACGGCACCTTCCACCCTTCCCTTCAGTTGCCAGCCAGCAGGCTCAACGACCGGCTGGTGTGTGGCCGCCATATAGTCCAGATAACGCGCCAACGTCTGCTTTTCCAACGCTTCCAGGGCGAGCCATTTACGCTTCCGGTTTGCATTCACCGTGAATCGGGCGGCCGTCGCAAAGACAGCAGCACCATACACTTCTGATTCGTGGATGCACTGCAGATCTTTCTTAAACTGCGGATAGTTCATGGGATTCCTCTTTGTTGTCCAAGGGGTGACGGGACTGATAGTGCGCCTGTATGTCGGCTAACGCGTCTTCCAGGGCTCGATAACAGGTTGCTGTATCTTCCATAAACGGCATATGCCCAACGTTGGGAAAAGCAACGGCTTTCACGTGGCGGATATTGTCCACCAATACTTGCGATTGCGCCCACGGTACCACCGGATCATGCGATCCCGCAAAAACATAACAAGGTACATTAATCTGACACAACTGATCAGCAATTTCTATTGCCCCGATACCATAAAACAAGGGGAAGAGTGCCGCGGGGTCCTGCTGCCGGGTATTGTTCTGAATATTCTCAATCATTCGTGTGCTCAGCGGGCTCCGTCGATACGTACGCCGGTTATGGGCTAACAAACTGGCAAATGTGCGCTGCACCAACGCACTGCTCTGGGCGATACGAATGTTTGAGGTAAACAGCCCCTTTGCCCACTTCCCGAGTCCCGCCAGTTTAACCAACATTCCTTCGACGCCGCCCCAACGCCCGCTGTGGAAACCGGCAATACTGACCACACCAATGACATTGGGTGCCTGATGTATCGCAAGATTCAAAGCACAGAAGCCTCCCGTGGAATGTCCCACAATGATCGCCTTTTTCTCCCCCAACAACGCGTTAAGTGCACCATTCATGACATGGTAAAACCATTGCTCATTCACGTGTTCCGGTGCAAAATCCGACGGAACCTGAGACGGGTGATGGGCGGGTAAGCTCAGAGAGTACCAGGCGCGATTTTCCTTAACATCGGGAGGGATGCAATCTCGCCAAAAATTCACCGACGCCAATACCCCGTGAATGAACACAATGGCAGGCTGCGCGTCGCAGGCCAAATGCTCATTCACCGCCAGATAAGCCAAGCGATGGCCGGCAGATTCCACAAACCCTTCCCTGACCTTCATACACACGCTCCTGTTGCCTTAAAAACACTCAATAGCGCTAAAGTAACAGACCACCAGGACACGGTATTGAACGAAAGAGCTATTCCGCCTTATTGTCGGTATGAAAACGCTGGGCATACGCCCAGGCTCGCTGCGCATCCAGATAGGTGAGACCGAAAGAGTCCGAAAATTCGCGACTCATATGCGCAAGATCACTGAAACCTGCTTGCATCGCGGCCCCCATCGGTGTTTTCCCGGCAAGCAAAGCATCCATGGCCACCCGCAGTTTGAGCCATTTTTTATAACTCCGCAAAGGCACCCCGGTTTGCTCAACGAACCAATGGGAAAACCGGCTGGGAGAAACATTGATGTGTGCCGCGAGGGCGTCTCGGTCGATACCCGTATCGGTACTGAGATTAGTATGAATCACCTGCAAAACGGTTTGCAGCCTCGCATCCCGTGAAGCAGGCTCTGGCGCGTTGAGCGGGGGCGAATTCAACAGTTGCGTCAGGTCTGTTTCTTCGTCGATGGTACTGAACACCGATGGAAGCGCGTCTCTGTCAAGGGAGGCCCAGCCATCCTGAGCACCTTCATCAAATCCTTTGGAGATGGTATCAAACAGGGGGTCGAAATAGATGGAACACACAACGCCTGAGAGAATGCGGTGTGGCGTTTTGGATGCAAAGTACACCGCGTCTGATTCCACGACCTCAGACGATACCTCATAAGTCACCGGCCCACTCAACCCAAGGGTGATTTGAGCGGCCCAATGACAATGGGACTTGTTTTCCCCCACAGGGCCGCGAAAAATCGCTACACTCTCTGAAAAAACGATATCCCCGCGCCAATCTTTCAGCATTCACTTACCTCGATGCGACCCAGTTTCAGCGTGCCCGACAGTTTCCATAGTGGTCAAGCTCACGCGCATTTGATCCATCAAACAGGACTCTACGTACACCACATTATAAAACACTCTACGAGGAAGATGACTCAATCGTATGCGCAGCACTCCTGAGCCACTGTTCGAAAAATCCATGACCAGCATCCACGATATCGGGCAAGCGGGTGCGCTGGACATTTACGCCCGAGACGTCGGGCGATACCCCTTGCTCACAGATCAAGAAGAGATCCAACTGGGTCGTGCGATGACGCAAGCCACCCGGCACTTAATTAACGTCTTGCTGGAGGATGAGGAACGCATACTTGCTTTCGAGACCCTCATTCTGGAGGTGTTAGCGCAGCCGGCGTCCAAAAGCGACGCGATCAAAAGTCTGCAGGGTAACAGGATGCGCCGATTTAGGAACGTCTTCGTGACGCTGGTGGACACTCTGAAAGTCCTCCATTACCTCGGAGAGCAGCCGGGCACCACGGAAACCAATCTCCGGGCCAACCTGGGCTTTTTGTTGATGGGCATCGGTTTAAACCGCACGCACCTTCTGCGCCTGGCCAGACAGGGAAGTGTGATGGGACACCCACTGGCGTCGCCGGTTCAGGAAGCGCTTGCACACTACCTCGCGCTACGAAATCGTCTGGTGCAACATAACCTGAGACTGGTTTTTTCGGTCATAGGTAACAAGCGGATCACTGGCGTCACGTTCGAAGAACAAATTCAATCCGGCAACATCGGGCTCATCAAAGCCGCCGATCGCTTCAATTTTTCCTCGGGCTTTCGATTTTCTACCTACGCCTATTGGTGCATCCAAAGCACGATGAAGTATGCGGCCCAGAAAACGCGGTACACCATCGCCCGACCCACGTATCTGCAAGACTACCTGGGACAAGTCATTGAGGCGAAACAACAGATACAGCAGTCGACAGGGCGACCCGTCACCCCGGAAGCAATCAGTCGTGCCTGTGATCTCCCGATAGGCATGGTTGAGAAAATTCTGGCGCTTCCCGGCGAGCCGCTACCGATGGATAAGCCACTGACCTCTGATACAGAGACCACCTGGGAAGCCATACTTCCGGCCCCCAAAACCGGTCGCACAGATGCGCGGGAGCGACACCACCAGAACAAATATCTCGACAAACTTCTGGCCACCCTACCGGCCCGTGAACAGCTTATTTTGAAGATGCGCTATGGCATCGGCTATCACACAGAACACTCGCTGGAGGAAGTTTCCCGTCAATTGGGCGTCAGTCTGGAACGCGTTCGTCAACTACAGCATGAGGCGGTGAGAAAGCTCGGGCACACCTGTGCAGAGCACCCTCAGGAACGCCTGTAAAGAGCGATCTATTCCGAGGCGTCGGCGATAATTTTCGCCAGCTCCGGGAACACCTCCTGAAAATCTTCTGGCGCGAGCGGCCCATATTGTGCCGTCATCAGTGAGAGCATTTCCCTGGCTTGCGCCGTTTGCCCCACTTTTGCGAACGCATCTGCCAGCAGAATGGTGGCGGTAGCCGGCTGGGGTGCCTGTAAAAACGCCTGTGTGGCGTGATACAACGCCTCCTGATCTTTCCTCAGCTTCAGCTTGATTTCACCCGCCAAAGAATGCAGCAGCCAGTCTTCCCGATAGCGGGAAAAGGCAATATCTATCATATTTTCGGCTTCGTCCCACCGCTGTTCACCGACCAGATACGATGCCGCCAACCAGGCTCTGCCATCCGGCCTAGTCTCGGTCGCCTGCAACCATTCCGCTTCAAGTGCGGAACCACTGAAAAGCTGCTTGCATCCCAGTTTTGCGGATTTAGCTGCCACGAAGGACTGATCGCCATAAGGCAGAGACAGCCCGGGCGTCGCATTCAGTGCAGCTTTCAACCGTTCGCAGCTGTCGGCTTTCAAGTAACTGCTGAGCCGCTGAATACGCTGGTTCGTTGCAGAGGCGTTGACGAGAAACAGCGACACGAGGGTATGAAAGGAGTAACCCGCTGTGAGATTATCCACATCTTCCACCAAATACCCCTTGCCGGTATCACGCAACGAAATCACGTAAGACTGATTGGTTTCCTCGGCTGCACAGGTCAAATACAACGTAGCGCGTTTGCGTGGGACATTTTCTTCCAATCCCGTGAAATAGGCGCCTTCCTCACAGGGTTCCATATATCGGCTGAACACACCAAGCACTTGCAACCGTTTGATATTGCTGTCCAACACAGCGGACTGGTCCAGCGACAGGTGGGTATGAAAACCGACCAGGTCCGGCGTATTGAGGAGTTCGATCAGCTCATCTGCCGCCTCATAAGCATTCGCGGTCTTGGTGGTGGGTACGTTCAACGGCATCATCGAAGCGCAGCCGCCGAGCAACATTCCGAGCGCAGCAACGGCACACCATCGAACCATCTGATTTCCGAATTTCATGGCTGTTTACCTCGCGCATTGCCAGGGCGAGCAAGATACGGTTGGATCGCCGGTACGACCGCATTCATGGCTTCTGCTACACGGGGCGACTCGTCATTGGTGACCGTATACGAGATAAAACCACGATTTTTCACCTGCTCCATGGCGTCAGCGTATCCGGCCACTTCATTGGGAGCCAGGGACTTCGCTCCGGTGAAGCTGAGTTCCACCTCATTGATAATCTGTCGCTGGATGGCGCGTTCCCGCGCGGAAAACGTAAAGGCCCGATGGGTCAGATGCGTATCTCTGGACACATTCTCAAGGTTAAGAATCTCCGGGTGATGAATAACCACGGTATGCTTGAGGCGGCTGCCATTCGGCAATGCCCAGGGCCACTGACGTGCCAGAATTTTCGGCGTGTCCACGTACCCGCTCAATGCGAACAACGTGGCTTCATACTCCCAGGCATTCGATTGCTGCGCGGCTTGGGTAAAATCGGGGATCACGTACCCTTCAGTCACGACAATCTGGTCAATCTCGGCATGCTCCCTGACCTGCATCGGCATCAAGATGCGCGCTTCCGGGTGATGGGCTCGTACCACATCCAGGTACTTTTCCTGCAAGCCCTGTTCACCAGACGTCGCAATCTGCCAACGCACATAGTCTGCCTTCCCGGCCTTGAAGGTGTTAGTCACGGTCAACAATGTGGGGCCACCGTACGCCAGTATGCGATACTCCTCGCGTACCTCGTACACCGGCTGTTGCGCTTCGGAGAACGTCATGGCCATGGGGCCGGAGGTGGGGTGACCCACGGGCAGTGCATACCCATAGTCCGCATACCCGATGGATGATACCTTGCCCTTCTGAAAGCGGCGTGTGGGGTCAACCCACCAACGCTTCCCTTCATGCTCCACCAGCGTAATCACGTGATCAAAATGCGACGGGGAGGGTAACATTTCGGCAAACGCACCTTCGCGGTATGTGGACACGAGGGCAGGATAGGCAGACACACCGAGTTGTTCCAGCAAGGCGATCAATAACAGCGTTTTGTCTTTACAGTCGCCATAACCATCGCGCATCACTTTTTCCGGCGGGCGGGGCAAGTGCGAGTTCACCCCGAGTTCGACGCCAACATAACGAATTCGGTTTTGAGCAAAGTAGAGGGCTTCGCTGATGGCCGCTTCCACGGGCAGCGTTTTCAGACGCGCCAGCAGGGTTTGGAGCTCCGGGTGCGCCAGATTTCGTTCAGCGTACAGGGGGTCCGCCCAGTCAGAAACCGCCTGCCAGCTCGCGAAGTCTGTAAACTCCACCATGGCTTGGGGCTGAAAGTCCGCAGGATAATCCTTTTCGTACTTGATCGGAGCTGTGTCTTTCACGCTCAGCACATACTCAGTACCGTTTGCCTGCGTCTGAACCGTCACCTGATGTGCCGGGTCCGACGTGCGTGTATGCAGCGATTTGCCCGAAGGTGCCAGCACGCGGACATGGCGATGCGCCACGCGGTCCTGCCAACTCACGTGATAACGCCGGAAAAAACGGTTATTGAATATGGGGTTCGTTCCCTCAATGGTATAGCTGTACTCAATCACATCCCCGACGCGGGTATCGGGGATAAAGACCAGGCCGGTTGCCTGCCCCACCAGCATTTCGTTGTCCAGTTCGTCTTCCGTTTGAATCACGCGTATGTCTTCAGGGTCAAGCCGGTTGATGCGCTCCCCGTCGCGAATAATGTCAATACTGTGCCAGCGCAACTGCTGATATTCCGGAATAAAGTAGGCTTCCACCCGCGAGGCTTGCTCCAGCGACTCCAGATTGTTTGCCCGGGTGGACACCTTGAAAAAGTGCGACTGCCCATCGGCGCGCCACTGGCTCTGGTCATCTACGAGTAAATAATCGCTGTTGTGTCCCGGAGTTTGCTGATAGTCCGGGGTAATCCAGTGGACCCATTGGGGAACCGGATCAATGGCATAACTGAACCCTTTGTACTCGTAACTTTTAGCGGCAACAAACGGAGAAGAGAGGCAAAGCCCCAACCACAGGAGCGTTAATCGGAAATACATCATGAGACATCCGTGTGACAACTGGAACTGACGGGTGGAACCGATAATTTTAACCGAAGCCCGTTACCGGGTGCAAAATTTACGCTATGCTTTGTCTGACACTTCACAAAACCTCGCCCTATGCGTGATATTCTCTGGAACATTGTTATTGCCAATCCGAAAGGGGGCTGCGGTAAAACCACGTTGGCCACGACCCTGGCGAGCTATTATGCCGCCCAGGGGTTGCCGGTGGTGTTGATTGATCATGACGAACAAAAGTCGGCCTATGACTGGATGCGCTGCCGCCCGAAGCGGTGTGCCCCCATCTCCGTACTGTCACCCGCTGACGACGTGCCGCCCTACTCCATCGTTATTCGCGATACCCCGGCGGGGCTCCCGGTGTCTACCATTCTCGGGCTGCTTACCGGCAACTATCGCCTGCTGATTCCTATCCTGCCCTCCCCGACCGACATCAAGGCCGGCGTGCGGTACCTCATGCAACTTTCACGGGCAGAGCCGCCACCCGACAAGCGTCGAGTCGCGTTCATTGCCAACCGGGTCAGTGCTCAGACACAGTATTTTAAAGTGTTGTCGGAGTTTCTCAGCCACCTGGAATACCCCTTAATCGCGGCGTTGCGTAATACGCAGAATTACATCAAAGCCGCCGATGCCGGGGTGTCGATCTACGATTTACCCACCAGCCGGTTCAGGCAGGATCAGGCGCAGTTTCAGCGGGTGCTGGACTGGTTGGAGCAGACGCGCCCTCAGTAGCGGTGCTGGCCTCGGCAGCAGCCTGTTTGCTGGCAATCTGGCTCATGGCGCGTTCCGTCAATGCGGTGATGGTCAAGGAAGGATTCACACCAATATTGGCCGAGATGGCCGATCCATCACAGACATACATGTTGTGATACCCGAATACGCGGTGATTTTTATCAATCACCCCGTCTTGCTTGCTCGTGCCCATGGTTGCCCCACCCAGAATATGCGCAGTTGTGGGGATACCCATCAAGGTTTCGGATAAGAGCGTGGTGGGTTTGCCATTGACGATGCGACCATACTGCTCCCCCAGCGCCTGGGCTTCCGGCATAAAGGCCGAAGGGGCCTTCCCTTTGTCGAGAATCGATCGCATGCCGAACCAGCCGCGCGTGAATTTGAGCGTGCTGTCGATCGTCTGCATAAACAACAGGATCTGCGTGCGCTTGGCCCAGTCATCCACCGTCGACACTTTGAAGTTTTGTATTGGATTTTTCACCCAATCCCACAGCAGTTTACCCACGCGGGTCAGCGCATTGCCGCCCGTCACCATGGGCCACATTGCGATGCGCCAAAATCCAGCCCCCGCGGAATACCGCACCGGCTCCAAATGGCTGTGATCATCCGGGTGCATAATCGATCCAATGGCAACCCCGCGGGAAAAGTCCCGGTTTTTGTCTGTGGAGGTTACCGCAATAATTGCTTCTGAATTCGTGCGAATGCCATACCCCAGCCGATCAGAGATCCCCGGCAACGAAGACACTTTGAGTTTCAGCAGCAACTGAATCGTCCCCAACACACCACCGCTGAATACCACCCCTTTGGTGCGATAACGCTGCACGGTACTGCGCCACCGTGTTGACGAACGGTAACAGACTTCATAGCCGTCTTTGCCTTCAAAGCCCAGCGGGCGCACATCCACCACCTCAGATTCTGCCTGGATGGTCGCGCCCAGCCCTTGCGCCAGATGCAGGTAATTTTTATCCAGGGTATTTTTGGCGTTGTAGCGACACCCCAGCATACACCCGCCACACTGGATGCAGCCGGTACGTGCAGGCCCTTTGCCGTCAAAATAGGGGTCAGGCACTTCCTGTCCGGATTCACCAAAAAACACAGCCACCTGAGTGGGCTCAAAACTGGATTCCCGGCCCACCTCTTTGGCCAGCTGCTGCAAGGCTATGTCGCCCTCATGCATTTCTCGCACCGGGTTGGCGCCCAGCATTTTCAATGCGGTATCATAGTGGGGCGATAATTCTTTCTGCCAGTCGGCCAGATGCGCCCAGGAGACGGCCTGGAAGAATTTTTCTTTCGGCACCGGAAGCGTGCTGGCGTAGACCAGAGACCCCCCACCCACGCCCACGCCGGACAACACCGTCACATGGCGAAAGGGCGTCAGCTTGAACAAGCCAAAAAACTTGACGGCGGGCACCCAAAGCCAGCGCTTCAGGTTCCAGTTGGTTTTCGGGAAATCTTCGGCCTTCAGCCACTTCCCTTTCTCCAGCACCAGTACCTTGTAGCCCTTTTCAGCGAGCCGCAACGCTGAAACCGAGCCGCCAAAGCCACTGCCAATGATGATGTAGTCGTAATCGTAGTCCGGTGTTGCTTGCGGTGCCATACGTGTCCCCTTCCCTGTGAGTGTTATTGGATGATGAAAGGAAGGGGCATCTTATCATCGGAAGCCAAGGTAATTCCATGCACGCGTGCTTACTTAACCAATATGTCCGACTCATGGGCCAACCTTCAGTAATCCATTTTTTAGTGCTGCCATGCACTGGTCACCTAGCGGGGATTTGCTGGATTTGTTTTGCCCAGTCTTTAATCCAACGGCATTGTTGTGCAGATCCATCGCTTTTTCTCTCGGGTTAATGAGCCATGCGCTGGTATCCTGCAAATTACTGCCCAACCCAGCCCCACCAACCCGACTATAAAAAGTACGCCACACTCCGCGTATGGCGGGCTTTTTCGATGGCCTGCTCCAGTCGATCAAGGCTATCTGAGAAATGCACGTCGGCAGCTTTGCCTTCGGTAATACCAATGGCCAGATCAAATCCCACCAGGGATTGATGATTCAATCGCGCGACGTCGTGCCGAATGCGTTCGGCCACATCCAGCGCGCGGGAGAGCTTGGTTTCCGGCAGGAGCACGATAAACTGGTCCGGTTGATTGCGGCCAATAATGTCCTGCGTGCGAAACGCTTCCTGAAGAATACCCGCGACCAGCGCAAAGGCGGCATCAATAAGGCCCAGCTCACGATCCCCCTCATCTTCCGAGGTAGAGATCAGCTCGATACTCAGCAACGTATACACGGAGCCATAGCGTTGCAGGCGCAGACACTCCCGCTCGATTTGCTCGTACAGATAGCGACGATTAAACACGCCGGTCTCCGGATCATTTTGCTGGGCTTTCCACAAATCCATGGCGTGATCACCCTGTACAGCAAAATCCGCAGAATCCTTTTGCGCGCGCTCAATCAGCATGCAACTCACCGGTGCGCCCATTTTCCGAAGGAAGGGTTTGACAATAAAGTCAATTTTACGGTGGTGCCGATCCAGCCCGGTAAACCCCAACGAGGCTACCTGATCCCTGCCAGTCTCGACAGTCATTTGCAGCGTTTCCATCAAATATTCGCGGTCTTCCGGCGGGAACAGAAATGCCAGGCTGTTACCGGCAATTTCATCATTGTGAGCCCCCACCCAACGCGCAAACGCCGGATTGGCATACTCCACCTCGGGCGCTTCCAGCAGGTCCCCGCCCAGGACCAGTATGGCCTGATCCAGGTTTTCCACGATGCGACGGAAATTCACGTCCAGGTATTCGTTTACTTTTTTGGTTGCTTGCATTCGGGTGTGTCCTGCACGTTATTCCATCAGATCAAAATCACAGACGTGATGATGGAAGGTCGTCGATAATGAATCGGACCGGATATATTCTTTGCCCTTGATAACATCATGGACTTTAGCATCAATAAACAGCCGCACCAGTTCCGGCTCCAACAGGCCCCGCTTGGCTTCAGATTCCAGAATATTAAACGCGACATTGTTCGGCACGGCATTCTTGTAGGGTCGATCCGACGCCGTGAGTGCGTCATAAATATCACACACCGCCATAATGCGGGACCCCATCGGAATTTCTGCTGTGCTGAGCCCTTTGGGGTATCCGCTGCCGTCCAGCTTTTCATGGTGCGCCGCGGCGATGCCGGGAATACTGGACAAATCCGGTGTCCAGGGAATCAGTCGCAGAAAATTCTCAGTGTGGGTAACGTGCGATTGAATCTCCAGCCGTTCTTCCTCGGTCAAACTGCCTTTCGGAATCGACAGCGCACTCAGCTGCGGCGCATCCAGCAGCGGAGAAAACTGCCCCTGGGCATCCAGCGCATGAAACTGGCTGATCTCGTTCAGGTGCTCGAAGTAGCCTTCCGGCAGTATGGTCGGCTCATTGGCATTGCAAATCCGTTCCCAGAACTCATCCAGCCGAGCGACCTCCTGCTCTGCCTGATTTCGCATGGCCTCTACCTGTTGCATCGTGGCACCCTGACGCATCAGTTTAAGGCTCTCTTCCAACGCTTTTCTGCGCTTATGTTCCTGCGTCAGTTTGATCCGATAGGCCAGCACTTCAAATTGGTGGCTAGTCAGCTTCTTAGGTTTGGTGAGCACAGATTCCCGCACGCCGACCTTGCCGAAGTCGTGCAGCAGCGCGGCGTAGCGTAAAGAGGTTAAATCCTTACTGCTGAATTCGTAATCCCGAAACGCGGCAATCTGCGAATGAGGCAACACATCCGCCAATCCCAGACTCAAATCCGCCACACGGAACGAATGCCCACTGGTGGTGGGGTCCCGTTGTTCAATGGCGGCCACCGAGGCCTGCACAAAGCCATCAAACAGGCGGCGAATACTGTCCATCAGAATTTTGTTCTCGATGGCCACCGCCGATTGGCTGGCCAGCGAACGGAGCAGCACTTCCACGGACTCATCAAACGGAATCGCATTCGCCAGGGCCGCCTCCGGTGAGGACAAATCCGCCCCGGGTTGCCCGGTTCGATTGATAAATTGCAGGACGCCGATCACATCATTACGGCGATTTTTCATGGGAATGGCCAACAGAGAGATGGTCCGGTAGCCCATGTCTTCATCAAAGCTTCGATTGAAGCGATAGGGTGCGCTTTCCGGGATCTGATAGGCATCGTCGATCGACAAACGCTTACCGCTACTGGCTACCCAGCCAACGATGGATTGCTCATCCATGCGAAAACGCATTTCACGCATGGTGAAATCGATGGAGGCGTTCTGCGTTAATTTAAAGATGAGTTCAGGGTTCTCGGGATTGGACTTGTCCACCAAAAAGAGCGACGCCGCATCACAGGTTGCCAGCTTCCGCCCTTCCGACAGGATCCGATTCAGCAAGGTGGCCAGATGTTTTTCCGCGGACAGTGCAATGCCGATTTCCGCGAGCATGGCCAATTTTTCATGGTCCCCATCCAGATCGGCCAGATTGGCCACCGGCATGGACTGCATGCCACTCTTTTTCTGCTCCGTAAGCCAGTTTTGAATCGCCATGAGCACGTTTCTAGCCGTAGGCCGTGTGGTGAACTCACGGGCGACATAAAAATCTGCATCGAAATCCGCGTGTTCCTCGCAGCCAATCAACGGGCGACCCGTCAGCTGCGCCCGCCAATCCTCGGGCAGTTGCTTCACCAGCTTGGCATCCAGCAGCACAATGGCCGGGTCCGCCTGCTGTATCTCCGCCAGATTTGCCACCAACACACAGGCAATGCCCTGCTCTGCCAGTTGCTGGCAACATTGGCTCCGGGCAAAGCCCTCACCATGTGCAATTTTGATATTTGCCAGTTGCGCTGAATGAACCACCGCCGACCCCGTCAACCGCCGTTGTTTTTCATCCTCTAAGCATAGCGTAGATTCCGGGTTTCTGGCAGAAATTACCTCAGGTTTGAATATATTGATTCAGTTCGGTACGAAATGCCGCTTGAACCCCGAGACGCTTCATCATCCAGTAGTGGCCAGCGATCAGGCGATCAATAAAAATGGTGTCGACGGGGGGCTTGAAGGAGTCCATGTGCTTGAAGACGCTGTGAGCGTTTCGTGCCACCCGAACGTGCAGGTCCGATTCCGCAAAGTTAAACCGTTCTTCGGTGCTCTCAAAGGGGACAATAAAGATATCCCGCCAGGCAGCGTAGTAGTCCTCATCCAGCGCGGGCTTACTCTCGACCCGAACGCCGAGGTCAATCAGGTAGCGATCCAATGCGGAATAGTCTTCCTGCAGCGCGGCAATCAACGCCGACCGATAGGCGGCCACGATCTCGGGTTTCAAGTGTTTCACGCAGCCAAAGTCGTACATGATGAGGGTGCCATCAGGCCGAAACGCAAAGTTTCCCGCATGAGGGTCGCCATGGATGCATTGAAACCGAAACAACTGGTCGGCCATGGTGGTAAAAATGCGGTGACCAATGTCGTTGCGGACATCCTGCGGGTACGTACTGGTTTCGACCTCGCTGATGTGGTCACCATCAATACGCTCCAGTGTGAGCACACGACGAGAGCTCAACGCTGCTACCACCTGAGGAATCAACACCTTGTCGTCACCGGCATGGAAGGCACGAAACGCGTCGATGTTCCGCGCCTCGTTTTCGTAATCCAGTTCTTCATGCAGTCGCACGCGAATCTCTTCGAATAACTGGTCCACGCTTTCTTTCGGGATTTTCAGCAACCCGCCCAGTTTCAGGGTGGTGCGCAGCTGGCGCAAATCGGAATCCACCGACAAATCCACCCCCGGATACTGAACTTTCACGATCACCCGCATGCCTTCGTGGGTGACGGCATCATGCACTTGCCCAATGGATGCTGCCGCGTATGGGTTGCGGGAAAATCGCTTGAACAGTTTCTCGGGCCGCTGACCCAGTTCGGACTCAATTTGAGCAGCGATCACCTCATAGGGCATCGGCGGCGCTTCTTTCTGCAGTTTCTGGAGCGCTTGTGAAAACTCCTTGGGCAAAAAATCCTGCGTTTGTGAGGCAATCTGCCCCACTTTCATCACGGCCCCTTTCAGCTCGCCCAGTGTTTTGGCGATGTTGTCTGCCATTTTTTCGTAGTCTTTCGACTGTCGTTCGGCGGCGGACGCTTCCGAGGTGAACGCGTCGCGCACTTTGCCCGTGGCATAGCGGGTGGCCACCGAAGCCGTCATTCCGGCCAGCTTCATAAACCGACCGGTACGCGACGTGACCGTTTTACCCGAGGATTCTTTCGTCATACACCTTCACCGTACTTTCCCCACACCTAAACCGTGATCTCCGCAGTCACCGACAGCAGCGACTCCAACCGGGCTTCAATGTGCTGCCCCGGCGTTAACATCCCCACACCTTTCGGCGTGCCGGTTAACACCACGTCCCCAGGCTCCAGGGTGAAAAACCGGGAGGCGTAGGCCAACAGTTCTGTGACGGGCATCAGCATATCCGCTGCCGACCCGTCCTGACGCAGTGCACCGTCGATCCATAACTGAAACTGGGTCTGCGTCAACATCGGCAATTCGCTGGGCGGCACAAAAGTCGACAGCGGACAGGCGCCGTCGAATGCTTTGGCTTTCTCCCAGGGGAGCCCCTTCTCTTTCAGGGTACTTTGCAGGTTTCTCAAGGTGAGATCCAACGCCAGACCGACCCCCGCAATGGCACCCAGCGCATCATCAGAGGTTGCGTTCGTCAGCGGTTTGCCCACCAGTACCGCCAATTCCAGCTCATAATGCACTTCCCCCCGATCCGCCGGAATCACGATCTGCGGTGCCATGGGCACCACCGTCGTGGCGGGTTTGATGAACAGAATCGGCTCGGCGGGTACCGGGTTATTCAGCTCTTTGGCGTGTTCCGCGTAGTTTCGACCGACACAAACCACTTTCCCGATGGGTGACGTAAATGGCTCGCCATTTTGCCAGTTGGCATACCTGCTCATTGATGCTCCTTTTTATCGTACTTTTCGTAATCTGTGGCACGGTCCGTAATCATCCGCTCTGGGCAGCATTTTCTGATGAGGAATGCAGCCACGGCACGCCATCACAGATCAAAAATCTTGCCGGGGTTCATCACATTATTCGGATCAAACACCTGTTTGATGGCCCTGAGGTAACCGATTTCTTCCGGTGACCGGGTATATTCCAGGTACTTCTTTTTCACCAACCCGACGCCATGCTCCGCGGATACGCTGCCTTGATGCTTCTGCACGATATCAAACACCCACTTGTTCACTTGCTCGCACTTCTCGAAGAACACTTCCTTCGCCAGATCCTGGGGTTTCAGAATATTCAAGTGCAGATTGCCGTCGCCAATGTGCCCAAACCAGATAATTTCAAAATCCGGGTAATGTGCCGTGACCACATCATCGATTTCTTTCAAAAACGCGGGGACTTTCGACACCACCACGGAGATATCGTTCTTGTACGGGGTATGAATCGAAATGGATTCAGAAATCCCCTCACGTAATCGCCACAGATTCTTCGCCTGGGTCTCGCTCTGGCTCATCACGCCATCGATCACCCACCCCTGCTCCACACAGTGCTCAAAGGTGTGCATCGCGTCTTCTATGGATGCCTCGGAGATGGCTTCAAACTCCAACAGTGCATAGTAAGGCGCTTCCCCGTCAAACGGTGCGCTCACATCGCCATGGGCCAGCACATGCCCCATCGCCTGATGCGAGAAAAATTCGTAGGCGGTCAGATCAGCACGTTGCTGAAAGGCCTGCAACACATCCATCGTATGCGCGATGTCCGCCAGCCCCAGCACCAGCACGGTGAGGTCTTTGGGTTTGCGTGTCAGTTTCATCGTTGCTTCCGTGATGAAACCCAGCGTCCCTTCCGCACCAATGAACAGATGGCGCAAATCATAGCCGGTATTGTTCTTTTCCAGCCCCATATTCAGGTTCAGGATATCACCTTTCCCGGTCACCACCTTCAGGCCCAACACCCAGTCCCGGCTCATGCCATAGCGAATAACCTTGATGCCCCCGGCATTCGTGGACAAATTTCCCCCCAGCTGACTGGAGCCGGCGGAAGCGAAGTCGACCGGATAATACAGGCCCTGCTCTTCCGCAAACAATTGCAGCTGCTCGGTCACCACACCTGCCTGACAGACCACGGCGCGATCATTGGGATTGAAGTCCAGAATCTGGTTCATGTAGTCGAACGACACCACAATTTCCCCCTGGGAAGCAACGGCGCCGGCACTCAATCCCGTGCGGCCACCGGAGGGCACCAGTGCCAACCCGTGCTCATTGGCGAAACGCACCAGCGCTTGCACTTCTTCCGTGGTTTTCGGAAACACAATGGCCAGCGGCTTGGGCTCATAGATTTTGGTCCAATCCTTACCGAAATTAGCCAGGGAATCGTCATCGGTTCTGACCTTGCCTTCCTCGACCAGTGTTTTCAACTGCGCAACAATCGCCGTGTTATCCAACTTGCTCATCCATCGTACCTGAAACTGTTTGCCGTTCGAACGGGCCCTTCCCGTCGAATCTGGCCGTGCCACCCCGCGAAAATCAACTATTAGAGCTCGCGGCGATTTATGGTATCATATCGCGCCATTTATACCGACCCCCTTTTAAACGGGTCACTGGTAGCGTGGATATTGGCTGAAAAAGTAAATACGTACAGAGGGTTATCAAAACACCATGACGAAGAACGCTTTGGAAACGTCCCTGCAGAAGAGCAAAATCAAATTTCTTCTGCTCGAAGGAGTTCACCAATCTGCTTTGGATACCTTGAATAAAGCAGGTTACACCAACATTGAATACCTGAAAACTTCTCTGTCGGAAGAAGAGCTGATCGAAAAAGTTGCCGATGTCCACTTTATCGGGTTGCGCTCACGCACCCAATTGACAGAAGCCGTTTTTGAAGCTGCGTCCAAACTGGTGGCCGTGGGGTGTTTCTGTATCGGCACTAACCAGGTGGACCTGAAGGCCGCCATGGCACGAGGCGTGCCTGTATTTAACGCGCCTTACTCCAACACGCGCAGTGTGGCCGAGCTGGTGCTCGCCGAAGCGATTTTGCTGATGCGAGGCATCCCGGACAAAAATGCCAAAGCGCATCGCGGTGAGTGGGTGAAGTCTGCCGCCAACAGTTATGAGATCCGGGGTAAAAAGCTCGGCATCGTCGGTTACGGCAGTATTGGTACTCAGCTGTCCATTCTCGCCGAGTCTCTGGGCATGGAAGTGATGTTCTATGACGTGGTCACGAAACTGCCGCTGGGCAACGCCAAGCAGGCCGATTCCCTGGAAAAGCTGCTGAATGAAGCCGATGTCGTGACTCTGCATGTGCCCGAAACGGCTGCCACCAAGAATATGATGGGCGAAGAGCAGTTCGCACAAATGAAAGAGAACAGCATTTTCATCAACGCTGCGCGGGGCACAGTCGTTGACATTCCTGCGTTGTGCGCCGTGCTGGAAACCGGCAAACTGCTCGGTGCTGCTGTGGACGTCTTCCCGGTTGAGCCGAAAGGCAACGATGAAGAGTTCATGTCACCACTGCGCGCTTTCGACAACGTGATTCTGACACCGCACATTGGTGGCAGTACTATGGAAGCACAGGAAAACATCGGCTACGAAGTCGCGGAGAAACTCGCGACTTACAGTGATACCGGTACCTCCGTCAGCTCCGTCAACTTCCCGGAAGTTGCCCTGCCTGCCCACCCGGACAACCATCGTTTGCTGCACATTCACGAAAACGTGCCTGGCGTAATGTCCGAAATCAACCAAGTGTTCTCAGAGAATGGCATCAATATCTGTGGCCAGTTCCTGCAAACCAACGAAAACGTGGGCTACGTGGTCATCGATGTGGATAAAGCCTACAGCGATCTGGCTCTGCAGAAGTTGAAGGATGTGAAGGGCACGATTCGCTGTCGTGTGCTTTTCTAAATCTCGCAGTTTAGCCTGAAACCCGCCGATGGCGGGTTTTTACTTTATGCCAGCAGAGATAATGTTCGATTCATATCATCGCTTAACTTAAGCCGTTCCTCATCACTAAGTTGTTGCTCACAATGTCCAAGATTGATCCGCCCCAACAACTCCAGAGTTTTTTCTTTGATATCATCCCTGAGAAATCCATGCTTCACGCCTTCTTCACACAAAACCATATAGATAATTAGCTTTTCTAACTCACTACCCTCAATTGATTTCGCATACTCAACCTGGACGCGTGAAGAGGCCTGTCGAATATTGAGCCCATCGCCCATAAACTCTTCAATATCCTCATGGATAAATCCCTGAAGTTCCTTGTATGACCATTTATCCACGATTATTCTCCCGCAAATACGTTCAGCGAGGGTGTTCATAATTCTGTGTCAGCTGAATGTTAGGATATCGATCTTTAATGTCGAAAATAACGTCAGTGCAACTGGTACATGTCAACCTTTCTGTAAACAGGTTGATTGAGCCTGTAGCAGTTCGATTATCACCAAGTCTTAAAGCCACATCGTTCAAGATCTTGAACTCAGTGTCCCATTGTCTTGTATACGCATCTGGCGTTCCAACCCTAACATTATCAGGATCAACCGCCTTCGGCTTAAAAATCCAACCTGATTCGTCGGCTGGATAGACGAAACCATCAGCTCCATTATCTGTAGGATAGTTAATACGACTACATAGGTAGAACATCGCATAGTCCTTTATCTCAGATGAAATGAAAGACAGGACTCTACCGTATTTAACGGCAATGGGTAATTAGGGTAAACCCTAGTGGATGATTGGTTTACCGCCATAGAGCGTAAGTTTCTTCAGCTCTATACTTTTACTCAACCAACCAGTCCAGAAATCTCACAATATCTCGCCGTCCACCATACCCCAGTGATCCGGCAGCAGTTCCCTGATAGTTTTATAAACCAACTGATTGTCTTTTGTGCTGATTGCCGCTTTCACATCACCACCCCAATATGCCAACCGCTCACGGCATATACCGCAGGGAGATAATATTAGTATGTCACTGTGCTCATCATCTCGACAGATACAAATCGAATGTGTGACCGCTTCATTGATTTTGAAGGCTTCGAGGTAAGCACCCAATTCAACACACACTTCCAGACTTAAATTTTTGACCTCCGGCGGAACACTGGTAAGGATCTTTCCGGTCACTGTGCGCATTGCTGCAGCATATCCTGGCCCAACCGGGTAGCGATGTTGTAGGAATTCAACCGCCGCATTATAGAGTTCTTGCTCAATATTCATTGGTCCTATCACTCCAACAAAGCCAGTATGTGATTTGGTTGCGCTCTCGGATCAACCGATTGGTCTCTTTCTCATGTGCTACAGCTGAGCAATGGTTCTCATCGAAACAAACAACCGCATTGGATCACTGGTGAACGATTCGAACATATCGAACTGTTGGTAAAATGCCAATGCCTCCTCGTCCAGCACATCCAACACCAGGCCATAGGCCGGTAATCCAGCTTCGCACAAGTTTGCTGCATGCCGGAGCGCATAAACAAGCGATTTCGCGCCAATACCCCGACCTTGATATGCGGAGCTGACAGCCAGTCGTGCCAGAATTACCACCGGAATTGGGTATGTTGGCAAGCTGTGTTGGGTAGGAATCACTTCGCGGGAAACCGTTGCCGACGCTAACGTATAGTAAGCAGCAACCGGTTGATTTGGTTGATCTGCTGAGTCTACCAATACGTAGGTTCTGCTCAAGCCCAGTTTTCCGTGCTTCACGGCATAGCGTGCGAGGAATTCGTTCATGGACGCTTTGCCACAATCGAAGCTTTTAAGATCGTGCTGTTTTTTATTGAGTGCCGTGAAAACTTTGGCCAGAGGCAATTAAAAACCCTCTGTATCCAGTTTGCGCGCTACCGCGCGCAGTTTTTGACTTGGCGCTGCAGCTTCATCACACACTGCCAAAAAATGATCAAATTGTTCGTTGGTCAAAAGCAGTTCATTATGTGCCTTGATTCGTTTGGGTGCGTCATTGCGCACCAGGTTAGCGAGATAATCCGTCAACGTATATCCACTAGCTAAGGCTGCCCTCTCGGCAAGCGCTTTCAATTCTGCCGGGAAACGTGCTTCAATTCTCTCCGTTTTTGTTGCCATGGGTTACCTGCCTGACGACTAATTCAACATCTCTACTTAAACATACTAGCATACGGCAATTTGACGTACAAATAATGAACAAGCTGACACAGAATTCTGACACCCTCGACTGGAACTACATAGTAATTCACGAACATCTGTTTATAAATTTTTCACTATTTTTTCAGCTTTCCCCATCTCATTAAGAAAATCCTGTTGATAGTCACTGGATGTTTCCATATATCCTCTAGCGCAATTTAATAGTGTTTTCGCTCGTTTGGTCACATCCTCTTTTGATCCGCCGGATTCAATAATCTTTAGCACATCTTTATATTTTTCAAGATAAGTATCGACCTCCGGCTCTCTGGACGACTGGCACTTCAACTCTAGAGCCTGAATTGTTTTCTCTAACTGGCCTTTTAAATCAATAATAGTGGACATTAAAAATTTCCTTTCGTTAAAATTATGGCGCCACATTTCTGACGTTTTGAATCCACTCCTTCGGCCAGTTTTGTGGCATTAACAATTGATCTGACAGACCATCCAAAACAGTACCCGTCGACTCAATGGTTTGGGGAGCTACTTTGCCAATATCTAATCGGGTACCCTTTGGTATTAGAATTTCAGCCTCATGAGCTCTAGTGTTTTTCCATGCAGGTAATAGTGCCGCATCTATTTTTGCCTGAATCTTATTTAATGCAGGGCTTGTAGTAACAAAAGCGCCTTGGGGATTAGCATTCCCGCCAAACACCCGATAAACAGTAATGTCTTCATTTGTGATGACAGTCCTATAATTGGAGTCTAGGAAGCTTTCTTGCACCCAATCAGGAATACTTTCGTTCTTTCTGACAACAGTAACTTTATTGTCTATCGCGGTAGAATACTGACCAAAATTGGTGTTTGGGACAACACTCTCCGGCGGCATCAAATCGGCATTTGTCGTCTCTGCTCTGGTCGACACAGGCACATTTAATTCCGCGCTATCCCCTGCCCGGGTACTCCTCACACTCGATTCAGTAGCATCTAAAACTCGATCAGAAGCTTGATGCGGCGATTTTATAATAGCGTCCGAGAGATCTCCAGCCGCCTTTACTGCGGTGCCAGCCCCCTTCTCCAGCAGTTTCACACCGCCCTTCGCCAGTGCCAGAGCATCCACGATTTCCGACGCGGCATAGCCATACTCCTGACCAGGATCCGCTTTAAAGCCCAGATCCTCGACAAGATTGAAGCTGCGAATGTCCTCCCCTATCAGTGATGACAGTGCAGCGTTTCTCATTCGCCCTACCGGGCTGAGATCATCCAGCATCGCGCTCAGTTTCAGAAGGTCCGTCGCTGTATTGCCCACGAAATTCTCGAGAAACCCCGTCACCGTTGACGTCATCGAGAAATCTGGTTTCTCTTGAATGACGCGCATGGTATTCCCGAACAGTGCTTCGGCTACGGTATCGCTGAAGTCTTGAGACGCATTCATCGGCAATTGCGTGGCTACCGTTGCTTCCCAGTCTTTTGAGAAGTGAAAGGCGTCGAGTGGATTGCCCGCGCTTTCCAGCATCGCGGCAACGTCATTCTTTAACTGCTGGCCCATTTGTGGGTCTTTTTGATGTATCTCGAGGAGACTGTCTGCCAGGCCTTTGGTGTCATATCGACCGGTCTCGGTTGAGAAGAATTTTTCCAGCAGCGTTTGCGCAGAAGGCGTGGCTTTTGTCTCGCTCTCCTGCGGAGCCGATTGGAGGGATAGACGCCCCGCGGTGTCAGAGACCGGGGTTTCCATGATTAACATCGCATAGTCCTTTATCTCAGATGTAATGAAAGATTGGACTCTACCGCATTATTTTGGGCTGCGTAACTAGGGCAAACCCTAGTGGTCAATTCATTGCCTTGAACTCTGCGCAACCGGACGCTTAGCCAGGTGCTGATAACTCATGGCTGCTAAATTCCGAATATCATTTGAGCTTTAGTCGCTCCGGGCACTCTTCCATGAAAGCGAAGCGATGCTCCGGCTCCCATACCCAGTCATAATCTGCCCGGTAGCCTCGTAACCATAACTTCTGATCATAGTGGCGAAGATAAAATCCGTTTGGGTAACGGTCATCACATTGCGTCTTTTCAGAAGCAATCGTCAGATAGGGGCCAGGCATCTGCGTCATATACTGCAAACGGAAATAGGGCCCGATTTCCAGAGGACAGAGTTGTAGGCCATTTTCTATTGCGGCATCCACGATATCGCTGTATACCCCACCAGCACTTAGCCCCAAACAGCGAACACTGGTTTCAATGAGCGTTGCTTCTTGCCAGTCGCCACTCTCGGTAAACCGGTCTTCAGCGAGGAGTGTTTCAGCGTAGGCATTTAGCCCAATGCCGTGCCGCCGAAGCGCTAAAATCAGCTCCTGCCTGTTGTAGCCACCAAAAGTTAGCGTCCAATGCCGGTTTACCTTCATGAGATCATCTTCGCTATCAGGGTTTCTTTGAAACGTTCAGTTAAAAAACACCTCTGCCGGTAACGAGAGTGCCGCTTCATCGGATAAAGCATTTGTCTGCATGTACTTGGCGACCACATTGAAACCAACCCAGTACCCGGCGTACTTGGGGAACCTGTCAAGCGCAGTACCGTGGAAGTAGTCCGGAAAATGGAAGTCCTTGCTCGTCAGCAACGGTTTCATCAATCCATTATCGGCGGACTATACTGCATCCTGCTATTTCGTGTCAGTAGCAATCGGCTTAGCTTCTTTGAGGAGAATAGATTCCACCATAGAAAATGCCTCGACCAGCACGTCATCGCGCCAGATCATGAACAATTGAGTGCCATTAATCATGCAGCCTAAATCGCCTTACAATCCCACCCTGCACAAAATTCTGATGGGCGGGCTATTCCTTTTACTAGCGTGCACAAGTCGAGCAGGCCCCTTCGAAGAGCACACACTCTCTGTGGGCGACGCGACGCGCTCCTATTTGCTTTACAGCCCGAAACAAGTGCAACACAAAGCCCCGTTGGTGCTGGTACTCCATGGGGGCGGCGGGAATGGGGAAAATGCAGCCAGGATGACGGGATTTCTCACCCTGGCGCAACACCAGCAGTTTTACCTCGTTTTTCCTAACGGGTCCGGCCGGAAACGGGACAAGCTTCTCACATGGAATGCCGGACACTGCTGTGGCTATGCCATGAAAAACAACGTGGACGATGTGGGCTTTATCCGCCAGCTCATTGAGCACCTCATCGCTCATGCTGCCGTGGATGAGCGGCGCGTCTATGTGACCGGCATGTCCAATGGGGGGATGATGACCCATCGCCTCGGCATCGAAATCGGTCACCGACTGACCGCCATCGCTCCCGTGGTGGCCACGCTTTTCGGTGACGAACCTCCACCTGCCACCCAATTGCCAGTGCTGATTATCAACGGTGCGCTCGATCAATCAGTCAAGCCAGAAGGTGGCGCACCCGGTGGCAGAGGAGCTTTTGCCTGGGATGGCACGCCCACTCAACCTGCCCGCTATCAGGCGGCGTATTGGGCGAAAGCCAACCAGTGTGAATCCACCCCAAAACGCATCCAGCGCGGGAATTCTCTCACCGAGTACTACCGTTGCCCGGCAGGTTCAGACGTGGTGTTTCACCTGATCACTGACAACGGCCATGCCTGGCCAGGGGGCCGAAAAGGCAGCAGATTGGGGGATGAACCCAGCACGACATTTCAGGCCAGCCAGGTCATTTGGGAGTTTTTCGCGATGCACATCAGGTGAAGTTGACCCTAGCTGGCACGTATCAACGGCACGACTCGGGTCAAGGTTTGTTAACGTCCAGTCATTCTCGCTATGAATCTCGCCATTGGACGGCCCACCTTAGGGTGAACTAGACTGAATTTATCACCAAACCAAGGGGATTGAGCATTCCATGAAGTATTGGGTTGCCCTGCTGATCCTGTGTGCACACGCATGGTTGAATGCCGCCAGCGCTGCCGATGCGCAGAATGTTGTTGTGTATCGCAATGAGTCCATGCCATTTTGTGGCACCGTTGACGCGCGTGACGCCGGCATCGCTGTGGATATATTGGGTGCGATTACCCGGCACGGAGGCCCCACCTTCCGATATTTATCCCTGCCATGGGCACGCGCGCAACAGTATGTGCAAAATCAGCCGGGGAGCGCGATCATTCCATTTACTCGAACAGCGAGCCGGGAGCCGAATCACACTTGGATCACTGAATTGTTTTCGTATGAGTTGCGGATTACCTTTGCCGCTTCGCCCAAACACCCGGTTGAGCTTCCCTCGACAATCACCGAAGAGACCCTAAAACCCTTGCGCATGGGCATCATTCGCGCTTCAGCACATATCCCAATGCTCAAGGCGCGGGGCTTTTCCAATCTCATTGAGTTCAATGACGCGAGCTTCGCCGTAAAAATGCTCCAATCCGGATACATCCATGGCATGATCGAGTCCGAATGGGTGGATAGTTACCATTGGAAGTTGAATGGATTTGAGCCGTCCGAGTTGATTATTGGCCCAACTCTGGGCGAGACCAAACACATTTACCTCGCAGGCGCACGCAGCTTCCCACAGGAGACGGCTCAAGCCATTGAGCGTGCCATGACTGAAATTCGGCACAACGGGGTTTTGACAGACATACTTCAGCAGTGGCGTTGAAATTCAGGATTACATATCAGTCCAATATGACAGTGACACTCAGCTCGCTTTTCTTTGCTCACCAGCCTGAACGCTCTCTGGAAAACAGGTTACTGGTACGTCGACTGGCATCTATCATGTCCACGGACCTTACTGACTTGGATTACCGTTAAAGCGCTTTTTAAGGTGCTCCACCCCGATTACACATTGTCAATATTGCGCTTGCAAAGCCAGACAAAGCCCGCGCCCGTATGGTATAACAGGCGTTCATTCTTCGCCCCCACTTTCACTCGACCGCCGGTAAGATGACACAGATGATGACCGATACTCCGCCCGATTCCGCTAACGCCCATGACAACGCAGCAACTGTTATGCCGGGGTCGCGAAAAAAGAGCGCACTTCTCATTCTGGTTATTGTGGCCACGGTGGTGCTGACACTCTTGGTCCTCAAGGCAATGAAACCTGAGCCTCCGGTGGCCAAAAAGGTGGAAAAGGCCTGGGGGGTAGATACCCTGACAGCAACACCGGAACGACTGTCCCCGCAGCTGCGATTACTCGCGGTGGTGGAGTCGCCCGCCACTTCAGCATTGAAATCGGCACTGTCGGCCGATGTATTGAAGGTCATTGCCGATGAAGGCCAGCACGTGGCGCAAGGGGATTTGCTGGTACAGCTTGATGACCAGGAAGCACGTATCAATCTAGCCCAACGAGAAGCCGATGTGGCGGACATCGAAGCACAGGTGGCGATGGAGCATCAATCCCACGCGCAAAACCTGACTTCCCTGAAAAACGAAGAAGCACTGGTCGACCTGGCTGAACGTGCTGTTTCCCGTGAAAGTAGCCTGAAGAAATCCAACGTTTCCAGCGCAGCCAATATGGATCAGGCACGGCGCACCCTCGAACAGCAACAGCTCTCACTGCAAACACGCAAGTTGGCGATTACAAACCACACGAATCGCCTGGCACAGTTAACTGCCCGACTGATTCGCGCCAAAGCGTTACGGGATCTGGCCCAGCTTGACCTGGATCGTGCCCGGATCACTGCGCCCTTTGACGGGGTGATCACCCAAGTACAGGCCTCTGCCGGGGAGCGAGTGCGTGTCGGTGATCCGCTGGTAACCCTCTATGATGTTCATCGGGTGGAGGTTCGCGCCCAGATCCCGGAGGTCGCCATGAAGGGCGTTGCTGATGCGTTAGTTAAAGGTCAGAAAATTCTGGCGTCCACAACGGCCTTCGGGCAGGAAGTGTCATTGATACTGGATCGGCTGAGCGGTGAAGTAAACAGCGGTCGCGGTGGTATTGATGCGCTTTTTACATTGACCAACTCCGCGCAATCCGCTTCCCCACGGCTGGTGCTGGGACACACCATTGATGTGCTGTTCAATCTACCGGAAGTAGACAATGTGATCGCCGTGCCGGTCTCGGCACTCTATGGTACCGACCGTGTTTACCAGGTGGCAGAAGGCCGCCTTAAAAGCGCGACCGTCGAGCGGACCGGGACGCGCTACGACGGAAATCGGCAGTGGTTGTTAATTAAAAGCAAGGACCTCGAACCGGGTGCGAAAATCATCACCACCCAATTGCCGGCGGCGGTGAACGGGCTGAAAGTGACATTGCGTGAGGCCACCCAAACACCATGAACGAGCCCTATACCACTCATCACAAGCAGGACATCATCGGGCGATTCGCCGAGCACAAAGTAGCGGCTAATTTGCTGATGCTGATCATGCTCATTGCCGGCATGTATGGTCTGGCGAAACTCAACCGACAGTTCTTCCCGAATTTCGCCACCGATTTCATCAGCGTGCGCGTAGTGTGGCCGGGGGCGAGTGCCGAGGATGTTGAAAAATCCATCGTGCGCCCTTTGGAACAGGAGTTACGCAACCTCGACAATGTTAAGGAGATGAACTCCACCTCCCAGCGCGGCGCTGCTTCGATCGTGATGGAGTATGAAGAAGGCTCAGATATGGGGCTGGCGCTGAACCAGGTGAAAGAGTATGTGGGTTTGGTGCGCAATCTCCCCGCCGATTCCGAAACCCCGGAAGTGGTGAAAGCCGTGCGCTATGAGCCCATCGCCACAGTGATTCTCACCACCCCCGGTCACCTGGAGGAGCTTCGCCCGCTTGCCTACCGCTTTGAACGCGAGTTGCTGGATCGTGGTGTTGCCAAGGTGGACTTTGTGGGCATGCCGCAACAGGAAATTGCGATCGAGATTCCGAGTCAGCAGATTCAGGCGTTGAATTTGTCGCTGAGTCAACTGGGTGAGCGCGTTCGCCAGCAAAGCCAGGATGTGCCTGCGGGCGCGGTCGGCCAGTCCGAGGCAGAACGGGAGATTCGCAGCCTGGAAAAGCGGCGAAGCGTGGAAGGGTTTGAGTCTGTCCCGGTGGCCACCACGGCCGACGGTCGCAAACTTACGGTGGGGGACATCGGGCAGGTCACACTTCGCCCCAAAGCGAACGGTACCGAGGTCTACTATCGGGATCAGCCTGCGGTTTTGCTGCAGCTGAAACGTTCGGAAACGTCTGATTCGCTGAAGTCCGCCGATATCATGCACACCTGGCTGAAAGAAAAGCGCGACGAACTGCCGCCCAGCATTGAACTCATCCCCTCCGATGAGCGATATACCTTTATCGAGCAGCGTATTGAGCTGTTGCTCAAAAACGGTCTCTCCGGGCTGATTCTGGTGATTGGCATTCTGTTTATCTTCCTGAACGGTCGGGTTGCGTTCTGGGTGGCCTGCGGCATTCCTATCTCCTTTATGGGCACCCTCGCTGTGCTCTATTTTGCCGGCGGCAGCATCAACATGGTCAGCCTGTTTGCGCTCATCATGGCGCTGGGGATCATTGTGGATGATGCCATAGTGGTGGCCGAGGATGCTCTCACGCACTATCAGACCGGTGAAAGCTCACTGCAGGCGGCTGAAGGCGGTGCCCGGCGCATGTTTGTGCCGGTCATGTCGTCTTCTATGACCACCCTGGCCGCCTTTCTGCCGTTGATGTTGATCGGCGGCATCATCGGTTCCATTCTGAGTGATATTCCTTTTATCGTCTGCTGCGTGATTGTGGCCTCGCTCATTGAGTGTTTTTTGATTCTTCCCGGCCACCTGCGCCACAGTTTCCACAAAAATCACCACCGGCAACCCGGCCGGGCACGCGCCTATCTGGATGCCCGATTCAACCACTTTCGGGATCAGACGTTTTTCTCCCTGGTCTCCCTGGCGATGCGGTATCGAGCGGTTACGCTGTCGCTGGCGGTGGCCTTCTTAATCTGTGCCTTTGGGCTGGTCAAATTTGGCCAGATCAAGTTTCATTTTTTCCCGCAGCCGGAAAGTTCAGTGATTTTTGCCAGCGTGAAATTCACCGCAGGCACACCGCCGGAAACCGTCAAGCAGTTCACGTTTGACATGGAACATGCCTTGTGGAAAACCAACGACCAGTTGAAAGCAGATCGCGACCTGATCACCGCGTCCTATGTGCGGATTAACAGTGCCACGTTTAACGCCGGGCAGCGCTTCCAGAGCGGTGAACAATACGGCATGGTCACCGTAGAACTGCTGATGCCCGATGAACGGGACGTGCGCAACCCACAATTTATTGATGCCTGGCGGGCGAATCTGGCGGCACCGGCAGGGGTTGAGCAGTTAAGCATCACCAGCCCTCGCGGGGGCCCACCCGGCAAAGACATTGACATCTTTTTCAGTGGTGGAAGTGCCGACGCACTGAAGGCGGCTGCGGTGGAACTGACCGAAGAAATGAAGGTATTCAGCGGCGTCAGCGATATTGTGGATGACCTGCCCTATGGCAAGCAGCAGTACATCTTCTCTCTGACGCCAGCGGGCCAATCACTCGGGCTCACTGTAGCCGGTGTCGGCGCACAGATTCGCACTGCGCTGGATGGCGAGCTGTTACAGATTTTCTACGACGATAACGAAGAAATCGAAGTGCGCATCATGTTGCCAGAGCAGGAGCGCTACTTCCAACGTACGCTCGCCACTCTCCCCATTGTCACCCCCGCAGGAAATACACTGCCCCTGGCGAATGTGATTCACCTGGATTCCCGTCGGGGCCTGGAGCTCTTGCGCCATACCGATGCGCAGCTTGGCGTGCACATCACCGCTGATGTGGACAGTACCGTCACCAATGCCAATGATGTTTTGGCTTCGTTACAGGAAAACATCATCCCGCGCATTGTGGATAAGTACAGTCTATCTGTCTCCTACAAGGGCAAGGCAGAAGAGCAGGCCGAAACCGGCGCAGACATGGCTCAAGGGGCTATGCTTGCGTTGATTATGATCTACATTATTCTGGCGTGGGTGTTTTCCTCTTACGCCTGGCCATTGGCCGTCATGCTTGCCATTCCGTTTGGGGTAGGCGGTGCATTTCTCGGGCACTGGCTCCTGGGAATTGACCTGACTATCCTGTCCCAGTTTGGTATCTTCGGCTTATCCGGCATTGTGATCAATGATTCGATCATCCTCATCACCTTCTACAAACAACTCAGAGAACAGGGCATGCCCGTGCGCAAAGCGCTGGTCACCGCCTCTTGTTTACGATTGCGAGCAGTGCTGCTGACGTCACTCACGACCATCGCCGGATTATTACCACTGCTGTTTGAAAAATCGCTACAGGCGCAATTTCTGATTCCGATGGCCGTCAGTATCTCCTTTGGTCTGGCCATCGCCACAGTTCTGGTACTGATCGTGATACCGGTGATCCTGTCGTACATCGAAACGCTTTCCCATTGGGTGGCCAGTATGAAGTCTGCCCCCCTGAGCGAGCATCAAACAACAACCGCTGAGGTACACCAGCCGAAGACGCTGTCCACAGAAACTGTGGATAACTCTGTGAGTTCCCAGCTGAAAACCTAGGGAAAGCCCCGTAAACCGGGGCTTTCAAACAGTTGTTCGATAATCCTTCAACGCGATCAGGGGCGCTCTTCCTCGGTGCCTTCTTCGAGTGATATCACCAGATCCTCCGATGAAATACCTAACCAAAGCATCAGACTACTCGCGATATAGATGGAGGAGTAAGTTCCCACGGTAACGCCCGCCAACAGCGCAATCGCAAAGTTGCGAATCATATCCCCACCGAACAGATACAGCGCCACCAAAACCAACAAGGTCGTAATGGAGGTCATCAACGTCCGGCTCAACGTCTCATTTAATGAGATATTCACAACGGTTTCCGGCTCTATTTTTCTGAGTTTGCGGAAGTTCTCTCGTATTCTGTCTGCCACCACAATCGTATCATTAAGCGAATAGCCGATGATTGCCAGTAACGCCGCCAGCACGGTTAAATCAAATTCCAGCTCAAACACTGAGAATAAGCCCAGCACTATGAGCACATCATGAAACAGGGCAGCAACCGCGCCTACGGCAAACTTGAACTGAAATCGAAAGGAGACGTAAATCAAGACAACGCCAAGCGCGAGCAGAATACCCAAGCCTCCCTGCTCTCTCAACTCTTCACCTACTTGTGCGCCAACGTATTCAGATCGTTTCAGTACTATGCGCATGTCGCCTGAAGGTTGCAAGGCATTAACGACCTCATCCCCCAATGACGCGGTATGCGACTAAGACAAACGAATCAGTAAATCCGTTGGCACCCCGAACGACTGGACCACCACATCATGATATCCCGCTTTCAACAGTATCTGCTGAATATCCTCCGGGGCGGGTGGTGGCTCAATGGTCAATTCAACCAATGCTCCCCCGGTAAAATCCAGCCCCAAATTCAGCTGCTTCACCACGAGCGAGACAATGGACACCAACAAGAGCGACAAGGATGCGGCGGCCATCCACTTACGTAACGCCATAAAATTCATTTGCTGCATGCTTATCCCCCCACTAGCTGATACACGGCAGCGCCGGATACATACCCCAACAGGGCCAGAGGCGTAATGTGCTTGAGATACCAGAAGAAGTTAATGCGCTCCATGCCCATGGCGGCAACCCCTGCTGCCGAACCGATAATCAAACAGCTGCCGCCGGTGCCTGCAGCAAACGCGAGAAACTCCCATGTGGGTGAATCTGTCGGGTAAAGCGACAGATCGTACATTCCCATCACTGCGGCGACCAATGGTACGTTATCCACCACAGCGGACAACAGCCCGATCAAAAACACAATGGCATCAATGTTGCCGATCGCATGATCGAGCCCGTTTGCCAGCATCTTCAGCAAGCCCGTGGCTTCCAGCGCCCCCACAGCCAGCAGAATTCCGAGGAAAAACAAAACACTGGGTGAATCCACACGCTTCAATACTTTGATGATATGCAGCTCCGAATCCATGGCTTTTTGGCGATCGTCCTGCATCAACTCGCTGACAATCCAGAGGACAGACAGACTTAACAGCATACCCATGAATGGCGGTAAGTGTGTCAACGTTTTAAATACCGGCACAAACAAAAGGCCACCTATCCCAACGCAGAACACGATGTTCCTATGGGCATCATCAATGTCTGTACCTACTCCTTCGGCAGAGGTCACAGGAGCAGCAACGGTTTGACCTCGCAGCGCATAGGTGAGATAGGCTAACGGCACTAACAAACAGATCAAACTGGGTAAAAAAACGCCCTCCACGATTCTGAGTGTTGTGATTTGTCCTCCAATCCAAAGCATAGTCGTGGTCACATCCCCGATCGGAGACCAGGCACCACCCGCATTGGCCGAAATCACAATAATCCCTGCAAAAAAGAGTCTATCCTTTTGCTCAGGAATCAACTTGCGCACAAGAGAGATCATCACAATGGTGGTGGTCAGGTTATCCAGCGCCGCAGAAAGAAAGAATGCCAGACAACCAATAATCCAGAGCAGCTTAACTTTGCTCGTTGATTGGATACGGTTAGTGACAAGCGAAAAGCCTCCGTAGACATCAACAAACTCCACGATGGTCATTGCCCCCAACAGAAAGAACAGAATACTGGCAATTTCGCCCAAAAATTCTATGAGCTGATGCTCACCCACCCACGCGGTGAGCAAAGCACGAGGGTCCGTCGTTATTGGATGTTCTGCCAGAAACCATTCCGGCAGCTGATCAATCGACACAATCTGAGGTGCCGCAAGCATATAGACAGTCCAGCACAGTACGGCGGTCAACAGTGCGGAAGCCGTTTTATCAATATGAATATTGTGTTCAAAAACAATGGCCAGGTATCCCAGGCAAAAAATGGTGGTGAGTAATGCAAGCTCGAAAGCCATAACCTCGTCCTCCCTGTTATAGGACTAAATCAAAGGGAAGGATACGTCATCCATCCGAGCGCCAAATGCCAGGCGCAATCAATTGACCGGAATGGAAGCCATACCAACTAAATGAGTGAATTAAGGAAGTTAGGCGTTGATTGGGGGAGCTTGGGCATGATAATGCGCACACGGACGCCCCGTATGTGCCGGGGTGAAAAGAGGTGCTTGGTAACAAGCAAAGCAAAGACGGCTAACACTTCGCGCACCCTTGTTGAGCGCAGTGCCATCCTGCTCTTCGGCTTCAATGCTGTAGGCACTGACGTGAAATTCTTGAAATGAACCGCGCCGTGGATGCCAGTCCGCAGCACTTTTTTCTACAATAGGGGTGCCGAACGTGCGAAAACTCGCAGCAGCATCAGATTGCTCGGAGGAAAAGGCATCACCCAAAAAGCTCGCAAGGAAAAGCAACAAAGCGGTGAAGCTGACAACTTGGCCTTTTAACAACGGCATAGGCACCCCCGGTGGAAAGTGCGCACCTTTTATCACACTGCTGGCTTTTTAGGCAAACACTTTTCACCGGTTAGATCAAAATAGACCAAAAGCAGAGCATCGCCCCCTGTGGACAATCTAAGCCTTCCACAGAAACTGTGGATAACTCTGTGAGTTCCCCGCTGAAAACCTAAGGAAAGCCCCGTAAACCGGGGCTTTCAAACAGTTGTTTGGTAATCGACCAGGGCGTGTTGATCGCAGCTGATCTTTCACTTTTTATCGCGGTATTACTCAGCGGCGCATCCGTTTTAAAACGGATGAAACGCCCGGCCCATGCCTGTTTTGAGAGCCCCAAAGCCTTGGAAACGGCCACACAGCGCCAAACTGGGCAAATTCACAACAGCCCAAAAAATACGCCTCATTGCTTTTATACCGGCGCAGTAACGTCTTTCGGAAGCGGCACTCACATTCTGTGGATAACTTTGTGCAAAAGCCGTTTACGGTTTCCTGGCTGTACGCCAACTCAGAGGAGAACAATCCACAAAATTGAACATTATTGCACCAAAGCAGAGGTCTCGGATCCAAACCAGAAAACCGCTGTGGTGCTTCAGTAACAGTATCCACAAATTCTGTGGATAACCTTGTTAGGTACTTTTTCACAACCAATTATTATTCTTATATATCAACACCTTATAAAACTGATCAGCAAAACAGCAATCGAACAAATACCGGGTAAATCTGATCAATTTATCTACGCAATTGCCGGGTTATACTCTACACTTTCTTCATAATCGGTTATTCACACAGTGGTTTGTCCCTATGAAACGAATCTGGTGCCTATTGTTACTTTTGATGAGTACAGGCGTGATCGCGGAGATGCACAGCAGCACCAATGCCTCCAACGTGCTGCACTACCAAACCCACCACCGCTACGACTTTGGCATTCAGTTACTAAAACTGGCCCTGGCGAAGAGCGGGAAACCCTACACGCTGTTTGGCATTGATGATGACAACATGAATGAGGCTCGTGGCGAAAGCCTGGTGATCAGCGGCAAACTGGATGTGCAGTTTCTTTCTACCACCGCAGAACGGGAAGCGCTGATGATTCCGATCAAGGAGCCAGTCTACCGTGGCCTGCTGGGGCTTCGCCTGCTTCTGATTCAACCTGCGAGCAACGCACATTTCAAAAATGTCAAACGCTTGAGAGACTTACGCCATTTTGTGGGCGGGCATGGTGCCCACTGGGGGGATTTACCCGTGTATGATGCCAACCGGCTGAAAGTCATGCCGATCGTGGATTACGGGAAAATCTTTGAAATGCTCAAACTGGGCCGCATCGATTATTTCCACCGTGGCGTGAGTGAAATCTGGGGTGAACTGGAGCGATACTCCACCGATTTCGTCATCGCAGACGGTTTGATGCTCTTCTACCCTCACCCGGTGTATTTCTTTGTGTCGAAGCACCGTCCTGAATTGGCTGCGGATATCCAAACCGGTTTGACCGCCGCCAAAGCGGATGGTGATTATCAAGCGCTCTTTGAACACCATTACCGCGAACATCTGAATAAGGCCCAGATTAATAACCGCGCACTCATTCTGTTGAAGAATCCGGTGTTGCCGCCGGACTCACCGCCTCTGGACACCAGCTGGTGGCTACCCCATGGCTTCGGGGTGTCGCAGTAAGCCTGAAATCGATACAATGGACATTCTGTCTTGCAGTTTAGGCACCGTATGCCTATGCTTGCGCGTTTCTATCGATTTGTCAGCGAAGTTTATCTATGTCCATCACTCTGTACGACTCCTATACCCGCTCACTCCGCCCTTTCGAACCCATTAACGCTGGCCAGGTGGGCATGTACTGTTGTGGACCCACGGTGTATGACTTCGCACATATCGGCAACCTGCGTACCTACATTTTTGAAGATCTTTTACGCCGGATGTTCGAGTTTAACGGGTATCAGGTCAACCATGTGATGAACATTACCGATGTCGGCCACCTGGTGTCCGACGCGGACGATGGCGAAGACAAAATGGAAAAAGGCGCTCGCCGCACCGGTAAAACTGCATGGCAGATTGCCGAAGAGTATACCCAGGCCTTTATGTCGGATATGACGCATTTGAATATCCAGCAGCCCAGCACCTGGTGTAAGGCCACGGATCACATCCAGGAACAAATCGAGTTCATCGAAGACATTGAAGCCAAAGGATTCACCTACCAAACCTCCGATGGTGTGTATTTTGATACATCAAAACTGGACGATTACGGCTACATGGCGCGACTCAACCGGGACGGACTGGATGCAGGCCACCGGGTGGAACTGGGTGAGAAAAAACAGATTACCGATTTTGCACTCTGGAAGTTCTCCACCGGCGGACAACAACGACAAATGGAGTGGCCTTCGCCCTGGGGTGTTGGCTTCCCGGGCTGGCACATTGAGTGCTCTGCGATGTCTCAGAAATATCTGGGTGACTTGTTTGATATTCATTGTGGCGGTGAAGATCACATCCCGATCCATCACACCAATGAAATTGCGCAAACCCAGGCCCGATGCGGCACCCGTTTGGCCAATTTCTGGATTCACGGCTATTTCCTGGTGGTGAATAAGGAGAAGGTGTCCAAGTCTTCCGGGGACGGTTTCCTGCGGGTGCAACTTTTGCTCGATCAGGGCTACGACCCCCTGGTGTATCGATTTTTGTGCCTCACCGCTCACTATCGCAGCCATTTGAATTTCTCCTGGGACGCGCTGGATGCGGCCAAGACCACCCTCAATCGGCTACGCACTCAGTATTATGAGTTACCAGAGGATGCCTCACCGGCGGATACCACCTTCCTGGAACGGTTTCAGGCGGAAATCAACCAGGACCTCAACCTGCCCAAGGCGCTGACGCTGGTGTGGGAAATTCTTAAGTCTGACCTCGCACCAGGGTGTAAAAAGGCGACACTGACCCGGATGGACTCCGTACTCGGCCTGCAGCTCGCCACTTGGGAGCCCAAGGTGGAAGCCATTCCCGAGACGGTCACGCAGTTGGCAGAAGCGCGCCTGCAGGCCAGAAAAGACAAAAACTGGGCCGAAGCGGATCGGCTGCGTGATGAAATTCTGGGACACGGCTACGAGATGAAAGATACCCGGGAAGGGTACGACATCGTCAAGCGGGACTGATCCGCTCCGGCGCACTCACGTTATGTCGATGCTTTATTTCCTGGATTTGTTTGGCGTGTTCGTTTTTGCGGTGTCCGGCGCATTGGATGGAGTGAAACACCGTCTCGACCTGTTGGGCATTTCGGTCCTGGCCACCGTCACCGGCGTGGGCGGAGGCATCATGCGGGACGTGATTCTGGGTGAAACACCCCCCGCCGCTTTTCATGATGAGTCCGTGTTTTTTATGTGTCTGCTGGGAAGCCTGATCGTGATTCTCTCTGCCAGGCACATCGAACGGTTCTGGCACTGGGTCCGCGTGGCGGATGCTATCGGCTTGGGTGTATTTACCGCCATTGGCTCGGTGAAGGCCATGCAGTATGGCTTGGGGGTCATAGGCGTATTGATGCTGGGTACCATGACCGCGGTGGGCGGCGGTTTGATCCGCGACCTGTTGGTGCGTGAGGTCCCACTGGTGCTTCGCGCCGATTTTTACGCCACCGCCGCGCTGCTCGGCGCTGGGGCGGCGTGGATCGCAAACCTGCTGGGCGCTCATGAGTCCTGGCAAATCTATCTTGCTGCCGGCACCACCATCACGCTTCGACTACTTGCCATGAAGTTTCACTTTTCTCTTCCCACCGTCCATCGGCCTTAATTCGTCGATACCTGTCCTTTTTTTGATCTGGCTCGGGTCATTGTTCGCTGAATGGGTTTACGCTGGGGTTCATTGCGTCCCACACCTTCCGTCAAATAAAACAATAACCGGGGGTTTAGCTTATGATTCGCGGGCAGGATCTCACCCAATCACCCAACCTGCAGCAAAAGTCCGGTACCGGGCCGGTGCTCTCAAAACGGCCCGAATATCGGGATTACCTTCCGCCCTGCAATAACGCCTGCCCAGCGGGCGAAAACATTCAGGACTGGTTAAAACTGGCGCAGGAAGGCAACTTTGAAGCGGCCTGGCAAAGCCTGATCGAAAATAATCCACTACCCGCGGTGCATGGCCGGGCCTGCTATCACCCCTGTGAGAGTGCCTGCAACCGTCGTCAAGTCGATGAATCGGTCAATATTCATGCCGTGGAACGCCATTTAGGCGAAATGGCACTTCAGCAAGGCTGGCATCCGAAACCGCCGGCCCCCGACACCGGGAAGAAAATTCTGGTGGTGGGCGCTGGACCTTCCGGGCTCTCCTGTGCCTGGCATTTACGCCGCCTCGGCCACGCGGTGGAAATTCGTGATGCGGGCCCGCTCCCGGGCGGCATGATGCACTTCGGCATCCCGGCCTATCGCCTGCCCCGCGACGTTCTTGCCCGGGAGATTCAACGCATTGTCGACTTTGGTGTGAAACTCACCCTCAATCACAAAGTCACCGATGTACTCAAGGAGCAAGCCGATGGCGGTTTCGATGCCGTGTTTATGGCCATTGGCGCGCATATCGGCAAACGGGTCGACATTCCCGCGCGGGATTCCGGAAAGATTCTGGATGCCGTGAACTTTCTGGAATCCGTCGATAAAGGCAATCCACCCAAACTGGGTCGCCGAGTGGCGGTGTATGGCGGCGGCAATTCCGCCATGGATGCGGCGCGTACCGCCAAACGACTGGGTGCAGAAGACGCCATGATCATTTACCGCCGCGATCAGGCCCAGATGAGCGCCCATGCCTTCGAGACCGAAGAAGCGCAGGAAGAAGGCGTCACCATGAACTGGCTGCGCACGATTCGGGAAATGAACGACACGAACCTGACCGTCGAAGTCATGAAGCTCGACGACGCCGGTAAATTGATCGGGACAGGCGAGTTCGAAACGCTGGAGGCGGACTCTCTTATTCTGGCGCTGGGGCAACAGGTAGATATCAGCGTGCTGCAACAAGTGCCGGGATTACAGTTCAATGCGTCGGGCGTGGTGGATGTGGATCGCCAAATGATGACCTCGGTGCCCGGCGTATTTGCCGGTGGTGACATGATCCCCAGCGAACGCTCTATTACGCATGCCACCGGGCATGGAAAAAAGGCGGCGCGGTGCATCGACGCCTGGCTCAACGGCACCCAGTATATCAAGCCAGACCCGCACCCCATCATGGATTATACGGGGCTGCACCTCTGGTACAATACGGACGCCACCCCTAGTGCGGCCCCTATCAAACCACCCACTGAACGTCGCCAGTTTGAAGAAATTGTCGGCAGCCTATCCGATGCCGATGCGCAATACGAGGCCGGTCGCTGTTACTCCTGTGGCAACTGTTTCGAATGTGATGGCTGTTTTGGTGCCTGTCCGGAAGGGGCCATCATCAAACAGGGGAAAGGCGCGGGCTATGTCGTGAACTATGATCAGTGCACGGGCTGTGCCGCCTGCTACCTGCAATGCCCCTGCCATGCCATTGAGATGGTCACCCCAAACCCTACCCCACCCGCCGAAGCAGCGACGCTGCAGGATGGCATCAATCAGGAGAGCGCGCGATGAGCAATACCATGGTCATGGTAGATGGCAACGAGGCCGCTGCCTGGGTCGCTTACAATGTGTCTGAGATCTGTGCGATCTATCCAATCACCCCCTCCTCAACCATGGCCGAACTGGCCGATGCCTGGGCGCAAGCCGGGAAGAGCAACCTGTTTGGCGGCATACCTGCCGTGGCTGAAATGCAAAGCGAAGGCGGGGCAGCGGGCGCGGTCCATGGGGCCTTACAAACGGGCGCATTATCGACCACATTCACCGCCAGCCAGGGCCTGCTGTTGATGATTCCCAACATGTACAAAATCGCGGGCGAACTGACGCCCACAGTCTTTCACGTCGCCGCGCGCTCGCTGGCGGCTCAGGGACTGTCTATTTTTGGCGACCATCAGGACATCATGGCCGTGCGCAGTACCGGATTCGCCTTACTCAATTCTGCCTCGGTGCAGGAAGCCCAGGATATGGCAATGATTGCCCACTGTGCGACACTCCAGGCCCGCGTGCCATTCATCCATTTTTTTGATGGTTTTCGTACCTCCCATGAGATCAACAAGATCGAAAAAATCCGTGATGACCAGATTCGCGCCATGATTGACATTCCCCTGGTGCATCAGCATCGGGCCCGGGCACTCAACCCCAATCGACCCGTGATGCGCGGCACGGCACAAAATCCGGATACGTACTTTCAAGGCCGGGAGAGTGTGAATCCCTTTTACGCGCAGGTGCCCGAGATTGTCCAGCAGGCGATGGATCGGTTTGCCTCACTCACCCGGCGATCCTACCGCCTTGTGGAATACGCCGGCGCAGCCGACGCGGAAAAGGTCATCGTGGTGATGGGCTCTGCCGCTGCGACCGTCAAAACCACGGTCGACCACCTGAACGCACAGGGTGCGAAACTGGGTGTTCTGCAAATTCGGCTGTACCGCCCGTTTCCGGTGGCGGCACTCCTGGCGGCTCTGCCCGGCACAGTGACTGATGTGAGTGTACTCGACCGGACCAAAGAGCCGGGGGCCCACGGTGAACCCTTGTATCATGATGTGATCAGTGCGCTGGTAGAAGGGCTTCAACAGGGACAGCGATCCACACTGCCTGCACTCTACGCCGGACGCTACGGCTTATCGTCCAAAGAATTTACACCAGCCATGTGCTGTGCGGTGTTTGACAATATGACGCCGAGAGGAAAAAAACACTTTACCATTGGCATACAGGATGATGTTTCCCACCTCAGCCTGAGCTGGGATGCCGACTTTCACATTGCGCCACCCGAGCAAACGCAATGCCTGTTTTTTGGTTTGGGCGCTGACGGCACCGTGGGTGCTAACAAAAACAGTATCAAGATCATTGGCGGGCTGCCCGAGGTTTTCGCCCAGGCGTATTTCGTGTACGACTCCAAAAAGTCCGGTTCGACGACGGTTTCTCATCTGCGTTTTGGGCCCAAACCCATTGATGCGCCTTATCTGATTGACCGAGCGAGCTTCATCGGTTGTCACCAATTTCAATTCGTCCATACCATCGACCTGCTAGCCCAGGCTGCGGAAGGGGCGACTCTGTTAATCAACAGCCCGCACACCGCGGAGCAGTTGTGGGAAGAGCTGCCGGAGCGCTTGCAGCGGCAGATTATCCAAAAACAGGTACGCGTCTTCACCATCAATGCCTACGATGTTGCTTGCACTAACGGCATGGGAAATCGCATCAATACGATTATGCAGACCTGCTTTTTTGCGCTGGCGGGCATCCTGCCCAAAGACGAAGCCATCACACTGATCAAGCACGCCATCGAAAAAACCTATGCCCGCAAAGGCCAAGAGGTGATCGACCAAAATTTTGCTGCGGTGGACGACACACTTGCTCACCTGTATCCCGTGCCGATCCCGGCGCACTGGGGCAACAAACCCGATCGCATTGGTTCGGTCAGTCCGGAAGCCCCCGAATTTGTGCGGACAGTCACGGCGGAAATGCTCGCAGGCCGTGGCGACCTCATCCCGGTATCCCAACTGCCTGTAGATGGCACTTACCCGACCGCGACCAGCCGTTGGGAAAAGCGAAACATCGCTCAAATGATACCGGAATGGCGTGAAGACTTGTGTATTCAGTGCGGCAACTGCTCACTCGTTTGTCCACATGCCTGCATCCGCGCCAAGTTTTACCACACTGACCAGCTGGCCAATGCCCCCGCTGGCGCGAAGTCCGCACCCATCTCCGCCCGCGGCTTTCCAAACACACACTACATGCTACAGGTCTATCCTGAGGATTGCACCGGCTGTGGCCTGTGTGTGGAAGCCTGCCCGGTGCGGGAAGTGACCACCCCGGATCAGGCCCCTGTTCGAGCCATTCACATGACCGACAAAGCGCCAATTCTGGCACGCGAAAAAGCCGCCCTGACCTGGTTTGAATCACTCCCCGTCAACGATCGATCCCGAGTGGATTTTTCTACGGTACGGGGCGTGCAGTTTTTAGAACCCTTGTTTGAGTTTTCCGGGGCCTGCGCCGGTTGTGGCGAAACGCCCTACCTGCGTATTCTCACCCAACTGTTTGGCGACCGGATGCTGGTGGCGAATGCCACTGGGTGTTCCTCCATCTATGGGGGCAATCTACCCACGACGCCGTGGGCAAAAAATGCCGAAGGCAGAGGGCCCGCCTGGGCAAACTCGCTGTTTGAAGACAACGCCGAATTTGGCTTTGGCTTTCGCCTGACCGCCGATGCCCACCGAGAAAACGCACATCAGGCATTGAACCGCTTTCGCCACCGCCTGGGCAACGCACTGGTAGACAGTATTCTTCATGCGCCGCAACGCGAGGAATTTGAAATCCGTACACTGCGCGCACAGGTAGACCAGGTTCGTTCGCTCATCGAAGACGATCCCTCAGAAGAAGCACAATACCTCCTCTCGTTACTCGATCATCTGGTTCGCCGCTCCATATGGCTTGTGGGTGGAGATGGGTGGGCTTATGACATTGGCTCTTCCGGCGTGGATCATGTGCTGGCCTCCGGGCGCGACGTCAACATTCTCGTAATGGATACCGAAGTGTACTCCAACACTGGTGGACAAATGTCAAAGTCGACACCCCTTGGGGCCGTGGCGAAATTTGCTGCGGGGGGCAAACTGATTCCGAAAAAAGAAGTCGCACTTCAAGCCATTGCCTACGGGAACGTGTATGTGGCACGCATCGCGCTGGGGGCGAATCCTCAGCAGACCATTCAGGCGATGCGAGAGGCAGAAGCCTACAACGGCCCCTCCCTGATTATCGCCTACAGTCACTGTATCGCCCATGGTATTGATATGCGTGACGGACTAAAGCAACAAAAACGCGCCGTTGCCTCCGGCCACTGGCCCCTGATTCGCTACAATCCAATCATCCGGGAAACCGGCGGCAATCCGTTTAGCCTCGACAGCCTGCGCCCCACCATTTCGCTGAGTGAGTACCGCCAACATGAAACACGGTTCAAAACGCTGGCGCAAAGCCATCCCGAAGAAGCGCGGCGGTTGATGGAAATCGCGCAAAAGGTTGCACTTCGCAAGTGGGAGGTGTATGAAGAAATGGCGACACGCGGCGCAGCCGAATTCCACCCTGATGCGCGATAGCCAAGGAAACCCATGATCGTTCCACAATATTGGTCTGAATCCAAATCAACCCAGCGAATCCAAGGCAAACAGTTTACGCTGAAGCGGTTTGGCTGGTCGGACACCAGCGAGCAGGCAGCCAAAGCTCACGCAGATCAACGGTTGTCGGAGGCGATACGTGAGCTTGAGCGGCAGGGAACGGTACGAAGGATCGACCACAAAACCGCGTATAACGGTGCCGAAGGTATCCCGATTCGAGAAGAAGTCGTGGCTCGGCATCAGGATGTGATCATTTCGCGCAACTCCTATGGCGCGCTGTGCCTCAACACACCGGATGTGTTTTTCGCAGACATCGATTTTCCGCCGGAAGCAGCTTTGAGCATCTCAACCATACTGTTTCTCACCCTGCTCGGAGCATCTGCTGTCACTGGCTATGCCTTTGGCCAGTGGTCCATTTTTCTGGCGGGATTACTGATCACCGGGGTACTGACCCCTTGGCTAGCCAAAGTGTATCGACGCGCCCATCGCAACGCTGGCGGCGGCCCCGAAGAACAGTCCATGCAGACAATCAAAGCGGTTTCACGCGATCACCCGGAGTTGAATATCCGGGTATACCGAACCCCGCTGGGTCACCGGGTACTGCTCATGAATTCAACCTATGATCCCGCCCAGGACAAGACGCAACAACTGCTGGAAGCATTCCAGTCAGACGCGCTTTACACCAAAATGTGTCGGAATCAGCACTGCTTTCGAGCGCGCGTAAGCCCCAAACCCTGGCGTATTGGCGTCGGGCCTATCAAGCCCAGACCAGGTGTTTGGCCTATTCATCCCGAACGCATGAGCCAACGAAAGAAGTGGGTGACGGATTATGAGCAGGCAGCAAAACAGTTTGCCTCATGCCGATTTGTGACGCAGATGGGAAGCAGCAGAACCACCCCCAAAGCGGACTTCGTGCGAAAGCTCCATGACCAGTTGTGCCAGTCAGACAAATCCCAGATCGCACTGGGATAATTGCAGACGCTCAGACGCAGATACGGTTTAGCGTACTGTCTACTTCGTGAGCAATCATTTCCTGTTCTGCCGCACGCTCCACTATCATATCCAGATCACCGGCAACCTCCACGCCTTTGGCCGAAATGGCTTCGATCCGCTTATTGATCTCTTCCGTGTCTGCATGCTGCCGTTTGGAGCCGGCACGCATGCTTGATGTGAGGTGATCGACCTGCCTGAAAATCAAGCCAATCTGCTGAAGAAACTGCTCGACCTCATGACTCTGTTGCATACTGCTTTCAGAAAGCCGAGACCCTTTATCCATATCCGACACCGCCTGATTACACCGTTCAGACAAGCGCGCCACCACTTGATCAATTTCCACCGTGGATTCCTGCGTTCGGCTCGCCAGGGCACGCACCTCATCCGCCACCACCGCAAAACCACGCCCATGTTCACCGGCCCGGGCCGCCTCTATCGCGGCATTCAAGGCCAATAAGTTCGTTTGTTCCGCAATGCTGCGAATCACTTGCAGTACCGAACCGATTTCGGCACTTTCGGCCTGTAATTGCGCGATGCCTTTACCAATTTCATGCATGCTTTTGACCAGTTCGTCCATCGCTTGCTGATGGTTTTCAGAAACGGTCACCCCCTTCTTGAGCAAATCAGATACCTGGGATGAAGTTTCCACCATGAAATCGGCACTGGAAGCGAGTGAGTCGGACGTCGCCGTCACATCATTGATGGTCGTCGCGAGGGCACGGATCTGTTCCGCACTGTCGGTCATTTCGCGGGAAGCCAGCCGCAGCTCCGTTGCCTGGGATTGTGCGCCCGCGCTCACCGACTCGGCATCCAGGCGAATATCCACCATCACTTCACGAAGATTCACAACGAATCCGGTTAAATCGCGAATGATGCGCCCCACTTCATCGGGTCCTTCGTCCACCGGCTCAGCGTCCGGTGCGCGCTCGGTGTCCGCCACCAGCACCATGTAATCATGCAGCACATTTAATCGCTTGGAAACCCGCAAGTGCAGAAACACGGCCAACGCCGCCAAATGGAGTACAAAGATAACCGCCGCCATAATGTCGATTTGCAATGCGCTCATGGTTTCGGGCAAAACAAACGGCAGCAAGATTCCGCCCAGTAACCCAAACACCAGTTCAAACATCACGCATTGGCGTAGCAACCCTTTGGTAAATAGTGATGGCATAATCCCGCCTGTTTTTCGTATTATTTTGGGAATTCAAAGGTTAATTTGATTGTGTCACACCTGTTCAGTATAGATCGAAAGTTGACCAAGGCACGGAATTCCTACCCAACGGCGGAAGGCAGCAACAGAGAGAGCCCTATGAGAAAAAAAACCAGTAATTGCCCGTCACAGCGAGCCCGCAGTTGGCTGATGGGCAGCCTGATGCTGTCCCTGGCGTTTGAAAGCCCCGCCCAATGCGTCTCTCGGGCCTTCTCACAGATTGAAGCGCAGGTGCTGTCTGCATATCTCGCGTATTACGGTCGACCTGGCGATGCGGGCGGTTTGGCCTTCTGGTCAGACAGGCTGGGCACGGCCAATGGTAACCTTGACGAAATCATTGATGCCTTCGCACAGTCCGCCGAATACAACGCACGATTTGGTGGGTTATCCAATGACGCGCTCGTTGAAAACCTCTATCAGCAATTACTTGGGCGTGCAGCGGAACCCGCAGGCAAAGCATTTTATGTCACGGCACTGACCGAGGAGACCAAAACGCTGCAAACTATTGCGCTCGACATTTTTCACGGCGCTCAAAACACAGACAAAGCCGTGGTGGACAACCGACTGACCGTCGCACAACATTACGTGGTGGCAGCAGAGGGCCGGGCTACGGAACCTGCTCTGACCGCCGACGAATTGGCAGCGTTCGTGTTGAAAGTGGACAGCCAGGCAAGCTCTGCCGCTACCGTGTGTGCAGAAATTACGGAGCGCATCCATTCAGCAAACGACTTTACGCCAGCCAGTGGTGCGGCCGGTAATGTGGATGGGAATGGCCCCTGGAACCGCCGCATTCGTATCGCCACCTCTCAGGATGGCTTCAGCTGGCAGCGCACCGGTGTCACCCTGTCTGATCAGGCAGATGTGCCCGCCATCATTCTCCGGGATGGCATCGTATGGGCGTTTTATGTCATGTGGCAGGACGCCACCGGTGCATTAATTGACACCACCGTTGCGGCTTACTCTGCCGACCTCGTCAACTGGACGTACAAATCACTGCAGTTTTCCGACAGGCCCGAAACCATGCGCAACCAGGTCGACCCGACCGTGGTCGAGTATGCCCCCGGCAAGTATCGCATGTATTTCACGTCCAACGCACGCACCTACTCCGCGACGTCGGTGGATCTGCTCTCCTGGACGGTCGAAGAGGGCGTGCGCTACGAAGTGGACAATGGGCAAGTGCTGGACCCCAATCTTGTCTGGGTAGAGGGTGTCGGCAACGAAGCCGCCCATTACGAATTTTTCGCCGGGGGTACGCCGAATGCGAATCACCACGCCATCTCTTATGATGGCCTTCAGTTTGAATCGCTCGCAGACTTTTCGACAACCCCGTTTGTCGTGATGGCCAATGGGGCCAAAATCGGCGAAGACTACCGGTATTTCGGGTTTACTCAAGAACCGGGTCAACAAGAGAAGCACATCCGGATGTTGACCTATGCCGGGGAAAGCCAATGGACGCTCAACGAAGATATCCTCCTGCGCGTGGATGGAAGCACTGGCGAAGAGGCCACTCTGGTGGGTGACCCTGCCGTGACGAACCACCCGTTGGGAGAGCCATTTGGTTACGTCATGCTGTATTCAACGCAAATCCCGGATTGACCGCGCAACCCGACAAATTCGATCTATACTGATTAGAAGCCACGCTTTGGCCTCAATCGTTGAGAATCCAACTACGCCGGGAGCCCAGGTAAACCATGCGACAGAGTGAACTTTTCGATATCCTGAAACTGGTAGCGGACTTTGCCATGCTCAGCATTCAGAGCAACGGCGTCGTCGAATCCGCCACCCCGCGCGTCCGCAACATTTTTAACAAGAATGAAGGGGAAGTGGAAGGCAAGACATTGGTGGATTTGGTCCCGGAAATCGAAATGCTCTCCATGATGGAATTTGAGCCCATCGAGGCACGCGGCGGGCTGGTGATGATGGGGGATGACGAGGAAACACTCGCCTCCGATTGTCTGTATCTGGAGTACCTCGCCGCCAAAGAGCAGGAAAGCGGCAGCTACGAGATGCAGACGTTGATTGATGGCGCAGAGCGTTGGCTGAAACTGTCGACCTACAAGTTGATGCACGATGACGAGATCGTTTTTATCGTGCTCATCAGCAATATCACGAAGCGCAAGCAAACCGAAATAGAAATCAAAGCACTGAATGAAAATCTGGAACAACGGGTGGAAGAGCGGACAGCCGAACTGTCTGAAAAAACCGAGCAGATTAAAAAAGTGGTGAAATCCTGCGGTAAAGAGCTGGAAAAGGTCAACACCAAATACCAGTCCATGAAAGAGCAACAGATGGAGATTACGGAGGGAATGGTAGAAAAAGTGTTCGCCACCATTCCTGACCTGTCCGAAGACCACCGCGCGGCGATTCAGCAGGTGGTCAACGAACAGCTCATGCGCAGCATGGATTTATACACCCAAGATCAAATTACTGACCAGAAGTTCCTGCTGACCATGCTGCAACTGAAGGAGTTGTTCGAGAACTCCGGTCAATCCTCCAAAAACCTGCAAACCCAGGAGTTTGCGGAAAGCGACAGCACCCAAAGCGAGGTGGATGACCTGCTGGATTCTCTGGGCCTTTAAAGAACGCCCTCATCACGCACCGCAGAGATCGCCTCACGCATCTGTGGCGCAATCAAACCTAACGTCAGTGCGGTCCCCGCGAAGATAATAGCGCACCCGGCCAACATCGACAGCGTCAGTAATTCATCCAGAAACATCCAGCCCCACACTACCGCAAATGCAGGAATCAGAAACGTCACCGACACAGATTTTGTTGCCCCAATGCGCTCGATCAATCCAAAAAACAGCAAGTACGCCACCGCCGTACAGAGCACCCCCAGAGCAATTCCGTGCCCCCAGGAAGCCCAGGAAATGGCTGTGGTCGGCCAGGCATGCCACGCAAACGGCAGCAGTAGAAACGATGCCATCACTAAACTCAAGGCAGAGCTCACCATGGCAGGCACTCCCTGCAGATTCTTTTTGGTGTAGTTTGCAGAAACGGCATAGCTCAATGTCGCCAGCAGTGAGGCGATGATGGCCAGCGTCGTGCCGGAAAAATCCAGCGTCCCCTGCCCCAGAATCAGTACAAATACACCGACAAAGCCAAGAAAGATCCCCAGCATCTGCCAGCGAGTCAGCGCGTCATTCAGCCAGAACGCGCCAATGATTGCGCTCCACAAGGGCACCGTCGAGTTCAACAGCGAGGTATAACCGGCACTCAGGTATATGGTGGCGTACGCCAATAAGGTGAATGGCAGCGCGGAGTTTGTCGCGCCCACCACCAGCATATGTTTCACCAGAGCTCTATTAACGGACTTTCGATACCGCCAGAGCAACACCGGTAACAGGCAGAGCGCACCCACCACAATCCGCACCTCCATCAGTGGCGCGGCACCAAACTCCACCACCGCAACCCGCATAAACAGAAAGGATGCTCCCCAAATGGCCGCTAACGCGATCAGAATACCCGTGTCTCTCAGGGACATTTTTACTCACTTACACTCAGAAACATTTACTTACAATTCGCAATTTAACCTGACAATCCCCACACCTATAATGCTTGAGGGGTATAACTTTATAATTAAGCGTTATGAAAATTACAAGTCCTCACAGCTAATCCAAGGAGAGCGCTCATTTTTTGCAATTAATTGAGGGAATCATGGCAGCGACGTCGCTCTCTACTATTATGAAGGTATAAATTTGGTCATATGGCGCGCTGTCGATCATTCCAGGGGTAGTTCCTTCTGCTTGGTCAACAGCGGTATGGAGGTACCCCATGAAGCTACCCACGATCCGTTTGTTGCTCCCGAAACTGTCTGTTGCTGCGCTCGCTACAGCACTCATAGCCCCCGCCAATGAGGCTCAGGCATTCACCTATGTGATGATGAAAGACAGCGACCTGCTCGCACAAAGCGACCTTGTCGTAACCGGGGAAATCACCTCCACTTCGCCGGTGGAGGATGACAATGGCATCATCACGGCGACGCGATACACCCTGACGGTCACGGATCGTCTGAAAGGCACTTCGCAGAACACCATCACAGTTCAGGTACCAGGTGCCCAACAACCCGGGGCCGATCGCATTTTCCTCCATGGTGCACCTCATTATGCCACGCAGGAACGTGTTCTATTGTTTTTGGAATCAGGCACCAACGGGATTTATCGTCCACAGCAATATGCACTGGGTGCATTCACCATCAAAACCTGGGAAAACGAAGACTATGCCGTGCGAAACCTCTACGGTGTTGATCTGTCTCGCACTTCGCGCAGCGCATATACCGAACCCAGCAATGTGCGAAAACTTCAGGACTTCAGCCAGTGGACCAGGCAAACCGCTGGCCCGGCGACAAAACTGCCAGCGCAATTTGGCAATCGTGATGGGAGTACCGCTGAAAACACTGCCTCTACCAGCGACAGCTATTTTGTGACGGATGAGTTGTTGAAGCAACGCCTGTCAGGCTTGCTTACGCCACAGTTCACCTTGATTTCCAGTGGTACCAGCTTCCGCTGGACAGAGTTCGACAACAGCACGGCGGTTGTGTGGAAGCACAACGGCGGCACCAACTACACGACGCAAATCAGTCAGGCACTGGCGGCCTGGGGTGCGGCCAGCGGCAGCAACATCAATATCACCCTGGGTGGCTCTACCACCGCCAACGAGGGCCTGACGGGAACGGACGGGACAAACACCATTTTGTTTGGTGATCCGAACAATGAAATTGCAGGCTCTTACTCTTGTGGAACAGGCGGTACACTCGGTGTCGGCGGGCCTTTCTCTCTGGGCATTCACACCTATAACAGCACCACCTTTAACACCACCGTTGAGGGCGACGTTGTCATTCAAGATGGTGCGGAGTGCTTCTTGGACAGTTTCGGTAAAGCCAACGCGGCAGAAATCGTCGGGCATGAAGTGGGCCACGCACTCGGCTTTGGTCACTCCTGTGGTGATGCCTCCAGCGGTCCCTGTGATGGCAACCCGACCGGTGACGACGACGCGTTGATGCGGGCATCTGCGCATGATGATGGCCGGGGTGCGTCTCTGGGGACAGACGATGTCGCGCTGGCGGCGTTTCTCTATGCCAGCAGCGGTGGATCGACGCCCCAGCCTCCTACAATTTCGAACATTTCAGATCAGACCATAGAGCAGGATAGCAGTACCAACTCACTTTCCATTACAGTTAACGATCCAGATGGAGATACATCGGACATCACACTTTCAGCTACATCCAATAATTCGAAACTGTTGAATTCAAACAGTTTTGCATTCGGTGGCTCCAATGCAAACAGAACACTCGTTGTTACTCCAGCAGCAGGAGAAACCGGCAGTGCGGTTATTACCGTAACGGCAACCGATGACAGCGAAGAAACGGCTACCACCCAATTTACCTTAACAGTTACTGCAGCGAATCAACCGCCAACAATTTCCGATATCTCCAACCAAACATTGGCAGCCGGGACACCAGGCAGCATTACGTTTTCTATAGACGACGAAGACGACAGCCTCAGCTCACTGACATTGGGTGCATCATCAAGCAATACTGCATTGTTACCAGCTCAGAATATTCAGTTTAGCGGATCAGGTTCCTCACGCACGGTAACTTTGATTCCTGTGGGCAGTGCCACAGGCACCTCGCTGGTCACGATTTCTGTCAGTGACGAGTCAGAATCGGCGTCCACCACATTTCAGGTAACTGTTGTGGCGGCGAACAAGCCACCATCAATTTCCAGCGTCAGTGATCAGGCTGTCGAGCTCAACAGCTCAACAGGAGCGATAGCAATAACAATATCAGATCCAGACGGCAGCGCTTCGTCGCTCTCCCTCAGCGGTACATCCAGCAACACCAACCTCGTACCCAATGTCAATGTTCAATTTGGTGGTAGCGGAAGCAATCGCACCGTAACCGTAACACCATTGCAGAACCAGAGTGGTACCACAACTATCTCGATTACCGTATCAGATGGGGAGGACACAACCAGCACCAACTTCACCTTGACGGTTCTGCCTCCCGACGAAGCGCCCACCATCAGCGCCATATCGGACCAGACCATCGGCATCAACGAATCCACGGGCACGCTCACATTTACCGCTGAGGACCCGGAAGGCGGCGAAGTTTCTGTCAGCGGCACATCCAGCAACACTTCCCTGGTTACTACGGCGGGTATTGTAATCAGTGGCACTGGGCCTAGTTTTACGGTCACAGTCACCCCGACCACCGACACCACGGGATCTACCGTGATCACACTCACCGCCAGTGATGGTGAAAACGCGACCTCAACGAGCTTTACCGTAACGGTAGAAGGCTCGACGGAAACCGGCAGCACAGAAGATTCCGGCCCGGGCAGCTTGCGCAGCGCGATTGCCAGCGCAGAGGAAGATGCAACGATTACGTTCAGCAGTACTGATTTCCCTCAGGACAGTGACACCAGTAATAATCCGGTGATTCAGCTCTCCACGCCGCTCGTCATTGACCGGGGACTCACAATCAACGGCGACCTGAACAACGACGGTATTCCGGATGTAACCATTCAGGGCAGCAGCACCGGTCTGATTCAAGTCACCGCTCCAGGCACCGTGAGTCTCACCGGCGTTATACTGACTGGCAGCACCGGCACCGAAGGGGGCGCCTTAGCGATTACCGGTGGCGCAGACGTGACCATTGCGGATACCGTAATCAGCAATAACACCGCTGATACCGGCGGGGCGATATTCGCCAGCGCCGGCTCTGTAACGCTCAGTAATACGACGTTGAGCGGTAATGTTTCCAGCACCGGCGGCAGTGTCGTAGTTCAGGGCTCTGCGGCGCAAGTGACCATCAACGACAGCACGCTGGAAGGCAACGCCGTGCTGGGTGACGGTGGCGCAATTCTCAACTCAGGCGGGGTGCTTCGACTCTCAAACACCACAGTTTCCGGGAATGAGTCCGGTGGCAACGGTGGAGGCATTTTTAACACCGCAGGAGGCCTGGTCAACCTGAACAATGTCACCATTGCAGAGAACAGTGCCACCTCCGGTGCAGGTTTCTCCCAGGATGGTGGCAGCACGACCATCACCAACTCCATCATCGTGAACAACCAGCTCAAAGCTACCGGTGGCTTCCGTGCCTTGGCGGACGATGATGCCGACGTTTCGGTGAACGGTGGAAGCATGACCGTGAAATTCAGCGGCATCAAGAAAATTTCGGGCACCTTCAATGATTCCGGCGCCAACCTCTTCTCAACAGATTTGCAGCTCGAACCGGCATCCGTCGTCGGCGTGAAAAAAGTCTACCGGCTGCAGGCAGGCAGCCCGGCCATTGATGCAGGTGATCCCAACATTCCCGGCGAAGGCGGCACCTGCGCCACCAAAGACATTGTCGGAAAAACGCGGCCAATTGATGGCAACGGCGACTTCATCGCCGTCTGTGACATGGGCGCTTTCGAGTACGACGTGCTTTCTGATACTGGCGAAAATGCGGAGCTGGTCAGCACCATTCAGGAACAATACATCGCCTTCTATGGGCGACCGGGTGATCCGGGTGGGGTACGTTTCTGGGTAGGCGAACTCAGCAACGCCGGTGGTACGCTGTCCGCAATCCAGAATCAGTTCGGGACATCCCAGGAATTCAGTGATCTGATCGTCCCCGGCGACGCCACCACGGTGGACGACCTCACCACCGAACAGAAAGGTGAGTTGATTAACAATCTCTACATCAATATGTTTGGTCGTGGTGTCGAAGGCACCGTAGATGACCCGGCGTCTGGACTGGGTTTCTGGACAGCGGAACTGGAAAAGCCCGAAGTCTCGCTGATCGACATCTCTACGCGCGTGGCTGATGGTGCACAAAATGATGACCGAACGGTACTGGATCTGCGCGTGCGACTGGCGCAACGGATTTCCGAAGAGTTTGTGAATCAGGGTAAAGACTATACGGAAGCCCATATCACCACCATCCGCAGTTTTATCTTCAACAACATCGACGACGCCTCGGACGACCCGGAAACGCTGGATGTCGCCTCTCTGGTCTCCGGTCTGTAACGATCGCCGCCCCTTGCCCACCCGAACAGGTTCTCGGGTGGGCCATTCCTCTCGGGCCGTTAGCCATACCCTGAAATGAATCCACAATATCATTTGGTCATCAAATCGTAACCCTCTATACTTTCACTCGCGGTGGCCAGAAGTGTGAACCACCTAATAATTTGGCACAAATGTTCAAATTATTACTTTTTTTGCGTCTCGCGAACCTTATAATGCACCATCCAATCTATTTTGTTTCGTATTCGAACATACTCAACGCCAGTGGAGGCCACCCGTTCAATGATGGAACTGCTCAATAACCCGGAAACCTGGAAATACCTCAGCATCCCCGTCGTCGCAGCCCTCATTGGCTGGAGCACTAACTGGCTGGCCATCAAGTTAACCTTCTTACCCTTGGAATTCGTGGGTATTCCCCCCTTCCTTGGCTGGCAAGGCATCATCCCCTCCAAAGCGCGGAAGATGGCCCAGAAAAGCGTGGATGCCACCATCGCAAAAATTGGTAAGGTGCAGGAGATCTTTCAGGAAATTGATCCCAACGTCCTGGCCAAGTACATCGTAGACAATGTTGAGCCCCGCATTGAAGAGTACGTCGATGAAGTGATGCTCAAAGAATACCCGACGGTGTGGGATAACCTGCCCGATGCATTCCGGCAACACGTGTATGATCGTGTTCGCAGCCGAACCCCGGCGCTGGTTGATAACCTGGTGAGCGACTTGTCCGACAACATTGAACAACTGCTGGACATTAAAAAAATGGTCACCGATCAGCTCGTGGCCGATAAGCGACTGCTGAATCGCATCTTTCTGGAGTGTGGGGACGCAGAGTTTCGCTTCATCATCAACTCGGGGCTGTATCTGGGATTTGGTTTTGGCGTCGTTCAGATGGCCGTGTGGTACTTTTTTCAAAACTGGTGGATACTGCCGGTGTGTGGCCTCATTGTTGGTTGGGCCACCAACTGGATCGCTCTAAACGTCATTTTCCGCCCTTTGAACCCGACCAAAGTCGGACCAGTCACGCTGCAGGGGATCTTTCTGAAACGCCAAAAGGCAGTGGCAGACAAGTTCACCGAAATTATTACGCATGAGATACTCACCATCGGCAATATCATGACCGCCATTCTGAATGGCCCCAACGCCGATCGTGCCAAAAATCTTGTCCGTAAACACATCAAACCCATCGTGGATGACGTGGCAGGCATGAGCAAGCCACTCACTCAAATCGCCATGGGCCCGAAAGGTTTCGCCACGCTGAAGCAGAAAGTGGGCGAGAAAGCGATTCAAATCTCCGAAGGGGCTTTTGATGATCCCTTTTTCAATAACGATCGTGCTGTCGCAGTTCAAAACATCATGCGTGAACGCATGGAAGCGCTGAGCTCGGAGGAATTCCAGGATCTGCTTCGCCCCTGCTTCCAGGAGGATGAGATCAAACTGATTCTGGTGGGCGCGGCCCTGGGTTTCCTCGCTGGACTTGCCCAGGTCATCTTTGTCTTTGATATTTCCTTTTAATCATTCCTTCGCTGGCAGGAATTCCCGGTAGAATTCCCGCCAGTAATTTACCCCGCCCCACAGTATTGCTAACATGCCTACTCCACCCATCGCTCAGATGCACTACAGGATCCGGGAATGTCTGCCACCCCATCACGCCCCAAAAAAAGTTACGGTAAATGGTTCCTCATCACCACCCTTGCCTTCACGCTGTCATTACTCGTTGCGGTCTGGCTGCTCGGCGGGAAAATCACACTGTATTTTCTTGGTGACTATCTGAAGGAGCACCACCAGGTGCAACTCAGCCCACAATCCGAACTCACGCTGAATCCTTTCCTTTCCCGCATCACTGGTCGAAATCTGGAACTGGTCAAGGAAGAGAAAACCGTTTTCTTTCTGAGCCAGTTGCAACTGTCCTGGGTGCTGGTCGATTTGTTCAGTAAGAAAGTGCTGCTGGATGAAGCTCACCTGGACGGTATGTTTTTGCACACGGATCTCACCCAAAACCGCATTGCAGGGATCACCCTGCCCCCAGCCGATAACGCGCCGCAACCCGAGCCGGAGCCCGATACTGGGCCACTGGCGTGGCAAGTGCATCTCCCTCGGTTTACCTACAGCAATGCACAGTTTGAACTGCATCATCAGCTGGCCAACGGAGCGCCACGAACAGAACTGATCGCATTGGACCTGTTCGAGCTCAAAGACCTGAGTTTTTCCGAACAACAGACCTCCCTCCAGGCCCTGTTGCAGGCTCGCATTAATGAAGCCCCCCTCAAGGTGTCCACTCAAGCGACCATCGCCCACCCGCTCAATCCTGATCGGCTTGATGTAAAGTCAATGAGCCGATACCAGCTGTCCGGATTCAATACACAGGCGTATGCGGCCTGGTTGCCTGAGACGCTCAAGCAATTGATGGGCACACTCGCCATAAAAGGCGACCTTGGTTTGACCTATCACACGGGGGAAATCGTCATCACTCAGAAAGCTCAGGAGTTTTCGGCCCACCAGCTCCAGGCACAATGGGAGGACATGGCGGCGGAAACAAGTAAAATTGAAATCCGTCTGGCAGACCTCACCCTCAAAATAACGCCGGCGACCTCTCCCGAGAGCACCGCCCCCGTAATCCGGCTTCAAACGGGCTCAGAAATACAGGCCAACAACCTTCGCTTCACCGGACCGGAAGATGAGCAAAACAACCGAATCTCAGCGTCTGTCCAGCAGCTGCGATTCAAAACGTCAGACATTGAAATGAGCCAGAACAACAACGCCATGGACCTCACTGCCAATGAGACGCAACTGGAAACACAAGGTCTGGCCTTGAACCTTCACCCCATATTTCTTGAAAACGCCAGTGAGTCCATTCACCTGCACGCACTGCAACTGAAACAAACCAATGACAAGCTCCGTGTTCAGGCCACACCGGCATTAACCATGGGAAGCACGCAAGTTTATCTGCTTCATGATAAAAATCTCGCGGCTTCCTGGGAGTCCCTGGCGCTGGAACCAGGCGAAATTGTGCTCCAGGATAATCAGCCAGAGATTGCCCTCCCCGCTCTGACAATAGACCAGCTCGTTGTCTCTCAACCCTATCGTGACGATCTGCCCAAACCACTGCTTCAAACCGAGCAACTTCAGGTTTCAGGTATCCAGCTGTTTCAAAACCATCTGATGCTTCGAGACATTGGCTTTGACCGACTGGACACGGAGGCGATACTCACTGCAGATCGTCAGCTACACAACCTGTTGGACCTGCCCCAAACCGCCAACTCCCAGAAGCCATCGGTGCCCCAAAATCCAGCGGTACCCCAAGAGCCAGCAGAGCCCCGGGAGCCGTCTTCCGGTCAGGGTGAAAACGGGGGAGACCAACAGGCAACCCCGGAATCCCCCTTCACGGTGGCGATTGGCCAATTGCGACTGTCAGAAGGAAGCCAACTGCGGTTCACCGATCAATTGAGCCAACCCCCGATTACCCAGCAACTCGTCATCAAGCAATTCAGCGTAGGGCCGCTGGACACGGGCAAGTCAGATGAGATCACCCAAGTGGTGCTGGACGCCACATCGGGGGAATACGGCAAGATCAGTGTCGCCGGCAATCTGAAACCATTGACCCCCAAGACCAACCTGAACCTGAAAGGAAAGATTCAGGAAATCAGCCTGCCGCCATCATCTTTCTATATTCGCGACGCACTGGGCTACGATATCGAGAGTGGCCAGCTCAATTCCGAGTTCGACGTGGCGATTGTAGAAAACAAATTGAACGGGGATGCCAGCGTACTTCTACAGGCGTTTGTGTTGACCTCGCCGGAGGCCGATCAAAAAGCCGTCAGCACGGGTGCCATCTCCCTGAATGCTGCTGTAGGACTGCTCACCGACAGTGACGGCAATATTGACCTGGCTATCCCGATGAGTGGAGACCTGGATAGCCCCACCTTTGGTGTGGGCACCTTCCTGACCATCGTACTGAAAAAAGCGGTCATGGTGGCAGCGCAGGAAGTCATGCTGCAATCCCTGGTACCTTACGCAGGTGTGGCTAGCCTGGCTTTGGAAGCCGGCTCTGAGTTGATGAAGGTAAAGTTTGCGCCACTGCCTTACGAACCCACACAGATTGCCCCCTCTGACGCACAACAGGACTACTTAGCCAAATTTGCCGAGGTAATGAAGCAAAACAAGGACATACAAGTGCGTATGTGCGCCAAAGTGACGCCCGCAGATCTGGGAATCACTCCCTTGCCGGAATCGCTGAATGACGCTCAAAAACAATCTCTGCTGGATCTGGGGCTTACCCGGGAAAAGCAGCTCAAGGCCGCCCTTGTCAACATGGGGCTTGAGTCTGCACGCCTTCTGGAGTGCAAGCCTCAAATAGTCAGTAGTACAAACACACCGGAAATCGATCTGGATACGTAACAACGTACTCTATTCAACCTGAAATTGAGCGCGCGCGAGTATCTCGCCACGCTCATTTTCTACTTCCACACGCCAGGCACCCAACATATTCCGGTCAATGAACTTGCTTGAGGACACCCGGGAGTGCGCCGATCCGACAGGAATACGCACTTTCGCCATCCGCTGATCAGCACGATACCAATGGTGATAAAACGTCTGGCCAGCCTGCCCTCCCACTTCGGTAAACAGGTGGACCTTCAGCAATCCCGCGTCGTTCATCCGCAGGGTTGCTTCAAGATGATCCTGGGGCTCGCGATCAATCACATCGGACGTCAGCTGAATCCGATCAAACACCGATGAGAACACGGCCACGTCAGCAGGGGTGCTCTCCACCTGTCCGGCAGCGGGCGCTGGCAGCGCTGCAGGAAGCGCTTCGTCCGTGGTGACCACAGACGGAGAGGGTGACGGATCCACAGCAACCGGCTGGGGAATCATCACCCCAACGTGATTTGCCTCCGGCACGTCAGCTTCCGTCACTTGGCCTTGCGACACTGGGCCTTGCGACACTGGGTCTTGTGTCACTTCGCCTTGGGTCACATCGTTTTGGTTGAATGCCACCACCTCGCGTTCACTCTCCGCCACAAGTTCGTTCTCCACCACAACGTCATTCTCGACAGCGACGGACAGCGAGACGTCGGGTGACACAGCTTCGGAGGGTATCGACGTCTCTTTGTTTTGCAGAGGCTCACCCACTTGCGTGGACACATCCTCTGCCGGTGGAAGGGTTTCATCCGCCTGCAGGGCAACCACTGCGTCAACAGGCGTCGTCTGTGGCACCTCAGTGGACTGCCATGACAGTACGCCAAATCCGATCGCACCCGCGACCGCAGCGCCCCCTAATGCCGCCGAAATGATCCGCGGCCAATGATAAATAACTTCCGTGTGCTCCGGAGGTGGCTCCGGGGCATTCGCGAGGGCTTCAAGGTTATTGATTTTCAGAACAATTTTGCTTGGCATAGTTTTGAATAATTATTGTAAATAAATTGTTTTTGGATTCCAGCGGGTGGACTCAGGCAGCACCACACTCTGGCGCCTACTCTCCCCCCCGACAGCCGACCGGTACCGTCACGTCCATGGCAATGGGCAAATGATCAGAAACCGGAAACTGCACAACACCCGCCTGAGTCACTTCAAGCCCGGGGCTCACCAGGATATGATCCAGTGCACGCTCCGGCCGCCAGCTGGGAAAGGTGTGCGCGTCCGACGGCAATGGAATCAATCGACACCCACTCAGGGGTGAATTTTGCAACAGCTTTTCAGAGGAGCAATTGAAATCCCCCATCAAGATCACATGTTCATACCCTTCGATCAAATCCCGAATGTACGCTAATTGATCTTGTTGTGCCTTTTGTCCCAATGACAAATGCGCCATCACCAGAAGCAACGGATTGCTCTCACACCCATACTTTGCGACCAACGCACCTCGCCCGGGAATAATGCCAGGCAAAGCATGCTCATTCACAGAAACCGGCCGATATCGGCTCAGAAAGCCATTGCTGTGTTGCGCTACCCGACCAAGATTCCGGTTTAACTGCTGGTGCCAATAGGGAAATCCAGCTTCCTCCGCCAGATAAGATACTTGATTCACAAACCCGCTGCGCATGCTCCCACCATCGACCTCCTGGAGCGCCACAATATCAAACTGACGCAGCAACACGGCAATTTTATTGAGGTTGTCTTTACGACGGGCGTGCGGTAAAAAGTGTTGCCAGCTTCGGGTGACGTAATGACGGTAGGACGAAGTCGAGATACCCACCTGAACATTGAAACTGAGCAGCCTCAGTTGCTGCGGTAACTCCTGACCCGGCAGCACCGCACTGTGGTGATGCGATTCACCCTCCGCCGTTTCAACCCTCGTATTCACAGCCGTTCTTTTTGACAGCATGTGCTTAATCTTTTCTCCAATTCTTCTATACATCGATTGGATACATTCCGGTAACCCTCACTAATGGCTCATCATAAACAACAAAAGGCCGTAATGGAACATCACGGCCTTCTGGTTGAAGCGATCAGGTGTTTCGGACGATTACTCTGTTGCTGCGGACAGTCCTTGTTTTTCTTGTTCCACGAGGAAATTCACCACTTTCAGGATATTGTCCTGACCACCTGCGGTACTGGAAGAGACCAGATACTTGCCGTTCACCACAATGGCTGGTACGCCCGTCGCCCGGTAGCTTCGCACACGTGCATCCGCCTGCTGCAGCTTGGCGTTGACGGCAAATGAATTGAACGTCTTTTTAAAGTCCGCCTCACTCACCCCGAAACCCGCATAGAATTTCGCAAGGCTATCCTCATCCTCCAGCTTTTTCCGATCCCGAACGACTGCATCAAACATGGCCTGATGCGAGGCATCCAATACACCGAGTAACTCTGCCGTGTAAAAGGCACGTGCGTGCGTTTTCCACACTTTACTGAAGGTGGCGGGAGACAGCCAGAAATCCACATACTCCGGCGCAGACTTCTCCCACGCGTGAATCACCGGATTAAAGCGGTAGCAGTGAGGGCAGCCATACCAGAACAGCTCAACCACTTCCACTTTGCTCGCATCCCGTGTTCTCACCGGATAAGGCAGCACCGTGTAGTGTTTACCCGCCTCCCACTGCACTTCCGCTTGAGCGCTTGCGGAAAACAGCGGCACCTGCAGGGCCATTAAACAGAACAAAAATACGCGTGCAATCATCTCACTCTCCTACCAATTAGTCGTTCAATTCGGACGCCGTCCATCAGGCGCTTATATCACGGTAGTGCCTGAACACTGAACCGGGACTGAATATAGCGGAACTATACGCCGTTACCCGAACGCTTGAAATTACCATTTATTTAGAGACACAAAAAAAGCGGCCCGTAGACCGCTTTTTCGTCAGAACGCTCGCTTATCGCAGGCCCTGGATGTAACTTGCCACCGCATCGATTTCTGCATCGGTCAGTTTTGACGCCACATCACGCATCATGCGTGACTCACCGTCATTAGCACGGTCGCCGGAGCGGAACTTTTTCAACTGAGCCGCAATGTAATCGCCATGCTGTCCGGCCAACGCAGGGAACGCCGCAGCGCGATTCCCTTGCCCGTCCGGTGCGTGACAACCAATGCAAGCAGGCAACCCTGTGGCCATGTTGCCAGCGCGATACACCATCTCCCCTTTTTCGACCAGCTCTGCTTTCGCCGCTCCCAGAGTAGCCTTCTGAGACGCAAAATACGCAGAGATATCGGCAAGATCCTGATCCGTCAATCCATTCAGCATACCGGTCATTTCGACCACCGGACGGGTGCCAGACTGAATGTCCTTCAACTGCTTGATCAGGTATTTTTCCCCCTGGCCAGCCAATTTCGGGAAGTTTGCCATCATGCTGTTACCATCCGCACCGTGACAACCAGCGCAAATCGCTGTTTTACCCTGCCCCGCCGCGGCATCTCCCTGCGCGTGCGCAAAAGAAACCAGGCCCATCACCAATGTCAGTCCGGCTAGAAGTGTTTTCATCGCTTTTTACTCACTCGTTAATGTAGATTCTGCTTGTCGAAAAGTGCTCCTCCGCCCTTCTAATCACGGAACAGCCGAAAATTCTTGTGTATTCACCGCGACCAATTGTCGATACAATAGGCATCAATTTCAACCTGCGCGCCAAATTTTATGTCGCCGTTTCAGGTCCCGGGCACTTACGTCCCAAACTTCGGACCTCGCAAACGATAGGGCCTTGAAAACGATAGGGCCTCGCAAACGGCTCGGTATTATACACGATTAGCAACAAACTTAAATCAGGACGCGGGACTTCACGCACCTGAATGCATCCATCGCTAACCATCAATCTCATAAAAGATGTCTGACCAAGAAAAACAACGTACGCTGGCCTTTAACTCAGCTCACTTTATAAAGAGCAGTAGTCGCCTTTCCAACTGCCCTCCTGACCAAGGGATCGAAGTGGCGTTTGCGGGACGCTCAAACGCGGGAAAATCAAGTGCGATTAACACCATCACGCAAAACAAAAAACTGGCCCGCACCAGTAAAACGCCTGGTCGCACACAGTTGATCAACTTTTTTGGCTTGAATCTGCCTGATAAACGCCTGGTCGACTTGCCCGGATATGGCTTTGCAAAAGTGTCATTGGCCATGAAAGAAGAGTGGCAACAACATCTGGATGCCTACCTCCGGGAACGCCAGTCCCTTGCCGGTCTGGTGCTCGTCATGGATATTCGTAATCCGTTGACGGAGTTTGACCAGGCCATGTGTCAATGGTGTCGGGAAGCTGAACTGCCGCTATTGATCCTGCTCACAAAGGCAGACAAGCTGAAATTTGGCCCGGCGAAAAGTGCCGCACTGAAGGTAAGGAAGTTACTCAAAGACCACGACAACCTGATCGCGGTCCAACTTTTTTCCTCGTTAAAGAAAAGTGGTGTGGAGGAAGCCAGAAGCTTTATTCAGGCCTGGCTGGAACCGGAAGACAGTGAGGAAGCCCCGACCGACCAGGAATAAAAAAGCCCTGTTAATCCAGTAACAGGGCAACGACGTTAGGGTTTAACGTGGTCGCCCTTGGAGCTGAGGACGACAGATGAACTCTGCTCTGATCGCTATGCAAGGGTCCATCGTATCAATAGACCTCAGGCGTGTCGAAAAGTTCCCGACCGAAACTCCCCAGCGAAATTCGTGACCCTAAAAAAAAGATTCGGGGCGGTACTTTTCACAGATCGATCGAACTTCCGGGCGGTGAGTCTCGACCACATAAGGCATTTCCAACGTCACCACCTGATAAATACCGTTTTTCAGCATCTCCAGTGTGATGGCATTATTGTCTTCACCCGCATGTGCCGTTTTCAGAAACGCCATCCAGTTGGTTACCACCAGCCACACGTTCAGCGCCATGGTATTCACGGTTTCTTTGCTCATCGGCATCAACACGCCAGACTGTTGTAAGCGCTGGAGAATCTCGGACGTGGTGTCGAGGCATCGTAACGTAAACTCGCGATAGCCTTGACGAAGCCGGGGATCACAATCCATTAGGTATTCCAGATCCCGATGGAAAAACCGGTAGCCCCACAGCCCGTTAAACACGGCTTCCAGATAAAACACCATGTCCGACACGGTCAGTTCCCGGTTAGTCGGCAATGTCAGATAGGTATCAACCAATCGCTCATATTGGAGAAAAATCTCGTAGATGATGTCTGTTTTGTTCCGGAAATGGTAATACAGGTTACCGGGAGAGATGTTGAGATGCGCGGCAATGTGATTGGTGGTCACATTTCTCTCACCCTGGGCATTGAACAGCTCCAGGCTCGCAAACACAATCTTTTCTTTGGTCTTCATGGGTTGCGTTCGCACGCGTTGTTCCATCATCAAATGTCTACTACCTGTGTTGACTAGGGATTACTTGGTGACCTCACGACACCCTTATCTAAAGCAGCGCTTCTGAGGGGGCCTTATTATAGAGGCCCCACCTGAAAAGAATACGTGACAGTTCAACATTCTAACTGAAAACTTCGCAAAATTAGAGCAAATACTCTCAACTATTTGAGTATATACTCTATTTTAGAGTAAAAGCTCTTGACTTGTTAGAGTATCTACTCTAATAATAGACGCATACGGATTGTTCTGATCACACTTTCGTCAAAATAATAAAGTGATGTACTGGCCAGAACACGCAAAATGAAACTGAAAGCAACCCTTTAACCCGAGGTGCCACATGGTCGCAGAAGTTGTCGTACAGATTACGGAAAGCAAGAAACACATTCAGCAAGTCAACCGTGCTTTTTCAGCGCAAAAATCTGCCTTCAATGCCAATCCCTGCCCCACACTGGAAGAGCGAAAAGATAACCTCAAACGCTTGAAAACCACCTTGCTGGACCACAAAGACGAGTTGCTTGCCGCGATCAATGAAGATTTTGGTGGTCGCTCGCATGACGAGACCATCTTGGCGGAACTGATGCCTTCGATTCAGGGCATCAACTACACGATCAAACACTTGTCCAAGTGGATGAAACCTTCCAAGCGCGCGGTGGATCTCGTATTTCAACCCGCCGAAAACACGGTGTACTATCATCCGCTCGGTGTCGTCGGCATCATTGTGCCCTGGAACTACCCGCTCTATTTGGCCGTTGGCCCGCTGACTGCCGCTTTGGCCGCCGGTAACCGGGTAATGATTAAGATGTCAGAATACACGCCCAAGACCTCGGCACTCTTCGAAAAAATCATCAGCGAAACGTTTCCTGAGAATCTGGTCAGTGTGATTAACGGCGATGCTGACGTCGCCATCGAATTCTCCCGCAAAAAGTACAATCATTTGCTGTTCACCGGCTCGACCAGTGTGGGGCGTCATGTGATGCGCGCAGCGGCAGAGAACCTGACACCCGTGACACTGGAGCTGGGTGGAAAGTCCCCGGCCATCATCGCTGCCGATGTGCCCATGGACGATGCCGCTGAGCGACTGGCCTTCGGCAAGGCGTTCAACGCCGGCCAGACCTGCGTTGCTCCCGATTACGTGCTCTGCCCGGCAGATCGATTGGACCAGTTTGTCGAGTCATTCCAGCGCAACTTCGGTAAACAGTTTGCGAGCCTGAAGAACAACACGGATTTCACCAGCATCATTGATGAGCGCCAGTACAAGCGACTGCAAAAGTACATTGCTGACGCCCGTGCCAAAGGTGCCACCATTGTGGAAGTGAACCCTGCCAACGAAAATATGCAGGAAGGCACGCGTAAAATGCCCATTCACTTGATCCTGAACCCGACAGAAAACATGCTGGTGATGCAGGAAGAGATTTTTGGCCCAATCCTGCCGGTCGTGACTTACAATCATCTGGACGACGCGATCAACTACATCAACGATCGTCCGAACCCGCTGGCCTTGTATTACTTCGGCTACGACAAAAAAGCACAGAAGTATGTCCTGGAAAACACACACTCCGGCGGTGCCTGCATTAACGACACGCTGATGCATGTCGCACAGGACGACATGCCGTTTGGCGGAGTCGGTGATTCCGGCATGGGACATTACCATGGGTACGAAGGTTTCCTGACCTTTACTAACCACAAGAGTGTCTTCTCCAAGCAGAAGCTGAACAGTGGAAAAATTGTCTACGCACCTTACGGCACCATTTTACATAAACTGATTTATTCCCTATTTGTTCGCTAACCTCCGGGTTGGCGAACATGTGAACCTTGCCTATGGTTCTTTCCTCTCTGTGCTGCAGGTTGTATCGACGCAAAACAGAGTTATAGGTTTCATCCCTATGCGCGCGTCAGCGCGCTTTTTTCTTTTCGGCACTTTGCCAACCCCCGGGAATTCCGTTACCATTCAGCCGTTTACTCAGTGCTCTGGAGCAATGGTATGAATATCGTGGTGTACCCTGGAACGTTCGACCCCATTACCAAAGGCCATATGGACCTGGTTGAGCGTGCGTCTCGACTGTTTGATGAAATCATTATTGCGATCGCGGCCAGTCCGAAAAAACAGCCGTTGTTCACTCTGGAAGAGCGAGTCAAACTCGCGGAGTCTTCACTCAGCCATCTACGCAACATTCGCGTCACGGGGTTTAACAACCTGCTGGCGGAATTTATGATTCAGAACAACGCCAATATCATTCTGCGTGGTCTGCGTGCTGTCGCGGATTTCGAGTACGAATTTCAACTGGCGGATATGAATCGGCAGCTCGCACCCCAGGTCGAGAGCCTTTTTTTGACCCCGGACAATCACCTCTCCTATATTTCTTCCACGCTGATTAGGGAGATCGCTTCACTGGGGGGAGATGTGAGCAAATTTGTTTCTCCTGAGGTGTGCGAAGCGCTGCGCCAACACTTTGCTAACAAGAAGACTGCTAACAAGTAGACTGCGAAGGCGCAGGCTAAGAAGATCTGGAACAATCAGCACCCACACGGAAAGCTGAATATTTCACCGGATTCTGGTTATACTGAACAGATCACGATATCATGCGCGTTTTTTGCGCTCGGGTGCCGGCAAACGCTACCGGGCGATCAACCCATTCGCTTGAGTTTTCGTAGAGGTAACACGATATGGCTCTGATTATTACTGACGATTGCATTAACTGCGACGTATGTGAACCTGAATGTCCCAATGAAGCAATTTCGCCCGGTGAAGAAATCTACGAAATCGATCCGAGCAAGTGCACCGAGTGCGTTGGCCATTATGATGAGCCGCAATGCCAGCAGGTCTGCCCCGTCGATTGCATTCCGGTCGATCCGGAGCACATTGAGACACAGGAGCAGCTTATGGACAAATACCATAAGCTCACCAACGGCTAGTTTTCCGATCATGCGACGGAGTTACGTTCCATCCAGGCTCACCACTGTGCTGGTTGCATTACTTGCCCTCTTTTTGAGTGCGTGCAGCACCCCACAAGCGCCTGCCGGAAAAGCCGCTGTCGCCACAGCACACCCCCTGGCTACCCAGGCGGCGTTTCGTATTCTGGACCGGGGCGGCAATGCATTTGATGCCGCCATCACGGCCGCCGCAGCGCTGGCCGTCGTTGAACCCTACGGGTCCGGCATGGGCGGAGGTGGTTTCTGGCTGTTGCAGAAAAGCACCGGAGAAACCACGTTCATCGATGCTCGGGAAAAAGCGCCGCTGAGCGCGACACGAACCATGTATCTGGACAGCCAGGGAGAAGTCAGGAAAGGCGCATCTCTCAACGGGCCTCTGGCCGCAGGCATCCCCGGCCAAGCCGCCGCTTTCGACCACATAGCGCGCGAGTATGGCCGCCTGCCGCTGACGACCACCCTCGAAGATGCGATCCAGCTTGCAGAAGATGGCTTTCGTGTCTACCGAAAATATCTGGACATGACCCATTTCCGCCAGGCCGAGTTGCAACGCCACGCCGCCTCAGCGGCCACCTTTCTCGACAATAATGCCCTTCCGACCCGCGGTCATGTAGTAAAACAACCAGCGCTGGCAAACACGCTGAAAACACTGGCTCGTGAGGGCCGACGGGGGTTTTATGAAGGCCCGGTGGCTGAAAATCTGGTCCGTGATGTGCGTGCCGCCGGAGGTATCTGGCAGCTCGATGATTTAAAGCGCTACCAGATCAAAGAGCGCGCCGCCATTCAATTTAACTATCAAGACACCATAATCACCAGCGCCCCCCTCCCGTCTTCCGGCGGCATCGTACTGGCGCAAATGCTGGGCATGCTGAATCATATTGATCTGTCTGAATTCACGGACACACAGCGCGTCATGGCGCAAGTTGCCGTGATGGACGCCGCCTATCGTGACCGCGCCGCCTATCTGGGTGATGCCGATTTTGTGTCTGTCCCTGTGGAAGACCTGACCGGGGCGAGTTATTTGAAGCTGATGGCAGAAAGCATTGACCGCAATGTACGCGACGCGAAGGATATCGCGGACTGGGACGACACGTTGGAAGCGCTGCCTGGCACCTTCCAGGAGTCTGAAGAACACGAATATCATCACACAACACATATCTCCATCATCGATAAGTATGGCAATCGGGCGGCAGTAACGCTCAGCATCAATCTGCCCTTCGGATCGGGATTTGTTTCCGCCAGCACCGGCGTATTGCTGAACAATGAGATGGATGATTTTTCCATCAAGCCCGGTCAGTCCAATGCCTATGGTTTGATTGGCAATGAGCAAAATGCGATCGCCCCGGAAAAACGCCCCCTTTCCAGCATGACTCCAACCATCATCGAAAACGACCAACTTGTCGGCGTGATCGGCACGCCGGGCGGCAGTCGAATCATCACCATGGTGATGCAGGGCATACTCGGCATACTCGATGGACAAACGGCTGAACAGGTCGTAGCCAATCCGCGCTTCCACTACCAGTATCGCCCGGACTACGTACAGTATGAGCCGTATGCCCTCTCCCCGGAGATCATCGCGAACATGCGCCGGCTGGGCCACGCCTTCAAACAGCTCAATCGCCAATACGGCAATATGCAGGTGACGCTGTTACACAAAGAGACCGGCAGGATGGAAGCAGCAGCGGACCCTCGCGGTGTCGGTCAGGCCATTGTGCGAAATTGATCAGACTGGACTAGACTTAAAAAAACTGCCAGGAAAAGGAGTGCCTTAATGCGAAAGGACCTTGATCATTCGGGCGACGATTTTGACACTGCCGTCGCCTCTCCCCCCAGAAAAAGTCTGACACTCGGTCTGGCCGTCGTCGCTGCCATCCTCGTCGTCGCGCTCTCCGTGGCGATTTCCGTGGCGATCACCCAGAGTACGGCGGATAAAACGGAATACGTCAAACCCGAGGACCTCGCGAATTTGGCAGACCAGCTCGCAAAACTGGATGCGCGCCTCACTGAGCGAGAGAAACACCTGGACCTCTTGATTAAGGCCATTCCCGCCATTAATGATCGCATTGAAAACAGTACCGGTGTGACGATGCAGAAACTGATGCTCGAACAGGAGAAGAGTATTCAGAGCTTCCTCAAGAACCTGAAATCCGGCATGTACGATCTGGCACACATGATTCCCGGATCAAGAACCTGGCTGGAACAGTACAACGTGGAAATGAACAAAGCACTGCAGTTGAGCCTGCAGCGCTCACGAGAATTGACCCGTCTGGAAACGGGTGCAGTATTAATTGAGCCGGGCAAGCGATAACCCGGCATCATGGCTTATTTTGCCGCCAGTTTTTCCAGCAAAGCGGCTTGGACCGAGAAGCGCTCCTCGCCCTCCACCGGCTCTAATCGCACATAGCTGCCATCGGGCTGCAACACCCAGCTACCACAGTTATCTTTCAAGTACCAATCCAGCTCCTCTTTCACCCGGGCCTTCAGCTTTTTATCTTCAATCGGGAAGCAGGTTTCCACCCGGTTGATCAGATTTCGGGTCATCCAGTCAGCGCTGGCACAGTAGACTTCTTCATTCCCGTTATTGGCAAAATAGTACACCCGGGTATGTTCCAGGAATCGCCCGATCACAGAACGCACCTGAATATTCTCCGAGATTCCAGGAACACCCGGTCTCAGACAACAGATGCCTCGAATGATCAAGTCCACCTTCACGCCTGCCATCGACGCACGGTAGAGCTGACGCATGATCTTGGGTTCTGTCAGAGAATTCACCTTAATCATCAGATAGCCGGCGTTGCCCTGCTCAACATGGCGGATTTCGCGTTCAATCAGCTCCATCATTCGCTCATGCAGAGTAAACGGGGCATGCAGGAGCTTTTTGATTTTCAGGGCCTTGCCCATTCCCGTCAGCTGCCGAAAAATGCGGTGCACATCGTCTGCCAGGGCATCGTTCGCCGAGAGAAAGCTATAGTCAGAATACAAGCGGGCATTACCTGCGTGATAGTTCCCCGTCCCGAGATGTACATATCGCTTCAGTCCGGTTTCTTCACGGCGAACCACCAGAATCATTTTCGCATGGGTTTTGAACCCCACCACCCCATACACCACTACCACGCCGGCCTCTTGCAACCTGCTGGCCAGCTCCAGGTTTTCTTCCTCGTCAAATCGGGCGCGCAGCTCGATGACGGCCGTCACCTCTTTGCCTCGACGTGCCGCATCCACCAGAGCCGCGACAATTTGCGACTGGTTGCCGGTGCGGTACAGGGTTTGTTGAATTGCCAGTACGTTCGGATCTTTCGCAGCTTGCCTCAGGAAATCGATGACTGGCGTGAACGACTCATACGGATGCAGCAACAACACATCCATGTTGCGAATGGTGCCCATGATATTTTCATCGCTTTTCAGCGATTTGGGCAGATTAGGCGTGAAAGAAGGATATTCGAGGTCAGGACGGTTGATAAACGAGCCGAGCGCCATCAATCGAGTCAGATTCACCGGCCCATTAACTCGATACAGCTCAGCGCTGGTCAGGTTAAACTCGCGAAGTAAAAAGTTGATGAGGTCCTCGGGGCAATTATCCGCCACCTCCAACCGAACGGCATCACCAAACCGGCGACTCAACAATTCACCACGCAGGGTGGACGCGAGATCGACCATGTCATCATCTTCGAGCTCCAGATCCGCATTACGCGTCAAACGGAACTGGTAGCAGCCCTTGATCTGCATGCCCGGGAACAATTGGTCGGCCTGCGAATGGATGATGGACGAGAGAAACACAAGGTTGTCGCCGCCATCGCACACTTCATCCGGCAAGCGTACCAATCGCGGGAGTGAGCGCGGTGCGGGCACGATCGCCATACCAGTTTCCCGGCCAAAGGCGTCTTTACCTTCCAGCGCGACGATAAAGTTCAGGCTCTTGTTCACCAGACGGGGGAACGGATGAGAGGGGTCCAGACCGATCGGGTTGATGACCGGCATGATTTCCTGGTCGAAATATTCCGCGATCCAGTTGCTTTGTGCTTCCGTCCAGTCGGCACGGCGAAGGAAGAGAATGTTTTCGTTTTCCAGCGCGGGGATCAGTACATCATTCAGAATCTGATACTGCTCTTCAACATAACGATGCGCCTGCTCATCAATCTGCGCCAACACCTGAGTCGGCGACATGCCATCGGCCCCGATGGTTTCCCGACCATACTTGATCTGTTGACGCAAACCGGCCGCTCGAATCTCAAAGAACTCGTCCATATTGCTGCTGAAAATACAGCAGAACAGCAGACGATTCAGCAGTGGGTGACTCTCTTCCATCGCCTGAAGCAGCACACGATAGTTAAACATCATGTGGCTGAGTTCGCGGTTGAAATAATTCCCGTAATCGTTCAAGTCCAGGGCTACCTCGACGGGTGCTTCTGAACTCTCGGCTACCGGCGGCATTTCCGGCGCTACGTTTTCTTTTTCTTCGGCACTCGATTTTTCTTTGGCACTCGCTTTTCGAGCCATGCCACTCCCCTCATTATCATTGGAAATAACTGATTATCCACCCGATGCCAACAGGCACCTGGCAGCTTGTTTGGCATAGTAAGTGAGAATGCCGTCCGCCCCCGCCCGTTTCATTGCGAGCAGCGACTCCATCATGACCGCCTGCTCATCCAGCCAGCCGTTCTGTGCAGCGGCCATATGCATGGCATACTCACCACTCACCTGGTATACATAGGTGGGTACACCCAGCTCCTGCTTCACCCGCCGCACAATATCGAGATACGGCATTCCCGGTTTCACCATCACCATATCTGCACCTTCCGCAAGATCCAGCAACACTTCCTGAATGGCTTCATCACTGTTGGCCGGGTCCATCTGGTAGCTATACTTGTTCCCCTTGCCCAGGTTCCCGGAAGAGCCCACAGCATCCCGGAACGGACCATAATAGGCAGACGCATACTTAGCAGAATAGGCCATAATTCGAACATTGATATGACCATTGTGTTCAAGAACATCACGAATTTCACCGATACGGCCATCCATCATATCCGACGGCGCGACCACATCCGCACCCGCTTCGGCATGAGACACCGCTTGCTTCTTGAGGGCCTCGACGGTGACATCGTTCAATACATACCCTGATTCATCGATGATGCCGTCCTGCCCATGGGTGGTAAACGGATCAAGCGCTACATCTGTCATGACACCCAGTTCAGGAAAATGTTTTTTCAGCGCACGCACCGCTTGCTGGGCCAGCCCTTCCGGATTCCAGGCTTCACACGCATCGAGTGATTTTGCCTCCAAGGGCGTCACCGGAAACAGCGCTATCATGGGAATACCCAGCCTGACCACCTCCTCTGCCTCTTTCAGCAACAGATCAATACTTTTGCGCTCAACCCCAGGCATGGACGGCACGGGCTCTGCTTTCCCCTCACCTGGAAGCACGAAGACCGGGTAAATCAAGTCATCGGTAGAGAGGCGGTGCTCGCGCATCAGTCTGCGGGAAAATTCGTCCCGACGCATGCGTCTCATACGGGTGGTGGGAAAGGCTCGACGAGAGGCGTGATCTGAACGGCTCAAAACTTATCTCCTTAAGATGCAATGCGGCGGATAGATGGATTGCCCAGTGTAATTGAACTAATCTGCTTGTTGTAGTGTCCAAGCCCACATTGTGTCATGGTTGCAACGCGCATTCATTGAGGCAGATTAATTAATGACTGGATAGTGGAAACCGGATATGGATCGTAAGAAAAAAATCATTCTTGGCGTTATCGCCGTGCTCGTTATCGCGTTCTTTGTGTTTGACCTGGGGCGATACTTCAGTTTGGACTATTTAAACCAGCAAAAAGACGCCATCACCGCGTACAAAGACGCCAACCCGTTTGAAGCTGCGGCTTTGTATATGCTGATATACATCGCGGTGACCGCTCTCTCACTGCCCGGCGCAGCCATTATGACGCTCGCAGGCGGCGCTGTGTTCGGTCTGGTGCAAGGCACTATTCTGGTGTCGTTTGCCAGCACGATCGGTGCGTCTCTGGCTTTTCTGGTATCACGCGTCGTGCTGCGAGATGCGGTCCAAAAACGTTTCGGAGACAAGCTGTATGCCATCAATCAGGGCATCGAACGTGAAGGTGCGTTTTATCTGTTTGGTTTGCGACTGGTGCCCCTGTTCCCATTTTTTGTGATCAACCTGGTCATGGGCCTCACGCCAATTCGGCTCGTTACTTTCTTTTTGGTGTCACAACTGGGCATGCTACCGGGTACGTTGGTGTATGTGAATGCCGGCACGCAGCTGGCCCAGATCGACTCCGTCGCGGGCATCGCCTCCCCGCCACTGCTGATTTCTTTTGCCTTGCTCGGTATTTTCCCGTTTATCGCGAAGAAGCTGATCGTGCCACTGGTGAAGCAGATTATTCAATGGAAGCAAAACAAAAAGACCATGGCGGCGTATCCGGAGCCGGAAAGCTTTGATACGAATCTTGTGGTGATTGGTGCCGGTTCTGCAGGCCTGGTAACCTCATACATCGCCGCGGCCACAAAGGCGAAAGTGACACTGATCGAGCGGCATAAGATGGGCGGCGACTGTTTGAATACTGGCTGTGTGCCCAGTAAAGCCTTGCTTCGTTCCGCCAAGATGGCCAGCTACATGCGCCGTGCCAATGAGTTTGGCCTGCAGCAGGGTGCGCCGGAAGTGGACTTCCCTGCGGTCATGGAGCGTGTGCAGTCCATCATCGCCAAAGTGGAACCCCATGACTCGGTGGAACGTTATACCGGATTAGGCGTGGACTGTGTGCAAGGTTCCGCGCGTATCGTGGACCCCTACCGGGTTCAAGTAAATGGCAGTGTGCTGGTGACACGCAATATTGTGGTCGCCACGGGTGCGCGTCCCTTTGTACCCCCCATTCCCGGCATCGAAGACACCGGTTACTACACGTCGGACACCATCTGGGATCTGCGTCAGAAACCGGAAAAAATGCTCATCATCGGGGGTGGCCCGATCGGCTGTGAGTTAACACAGGCCTTCCGACGACTGGACGTGCCGGTCACCCAGCTGGATCGTGCCGATCGTTTGCTGCCTCGAGAGGATGAAGACGCCGCCGCACTGGTGCAAAAGAAATTTATTGACGAAGGTGTTGACCTGAAACTCGGCTATACCACGCTCCGATTTGAGCGAGTGGGTGACGGTGAGCAGGCAGGTACGCGTAAAATTCTGGTCGTCGAAAAAAATGGCCAGGAAGAGCAGATCGAATTTGATGTTCTGTTACTTGCGGTGGGTCGACAGGCGAACACCAGCGGATTCGGTCTGCAGGAACTCGGCGTCAAGATCAACGCTAATGGTACCGTGCAAGTCAATGACTACCTGCAAACCAACATTCCCACCATTTACGCCAGCGGAGATGTGGCTGGGCCCTATCAATTTACCCATACCGCAGCCCATCAGGCCTGGTATGCTTCGGTAAACAGTTTGTTCGGGCTACTCAAGCGATTCAAGGCGGACTACCGGGTGATTCCCTGGAGTACCTTTACTGATCCGGAAGTGGCGCGCGTCGGCCTGAATGAGCAGGAAGCGCAGGCACAGAAGATTCCCTACGAAAAAACGGTTTTCGGCATTGATGACCTGGATCGCGCGATCGCAGACAGCGAAGATCATGGTTTCATCAAAGTACTGACGGTACCTGGGAAAGACAAGATTCTGGGCGTGACCATTGTGGGCCACCATGCCGGAGATCTTATCGCGGAGTATGTCACCGCCATGAAATATGGATTGGGTCTGAACAAGATCCTCGGCACGATCCATATCTATCCGACACTCACGGAATCCAACAAGTATGTGGCTGGTGAGTGGAAGCGTGCGCATGTGCCGCACGGCATCCTCAACTGGGTTGCGAAATTTCATGCCTGGCGTCGCAATGACAAGACTCAGACCGCACATGCCGATAGCACGGCAAAAGCCTCTGGAGATCCGAAAGAAAATGTGGCCAGCTGATCAATCCTGTCAGGCAGCGATCTGAAAAGCGGGCATTAAAAAAGCCAGCGTGAATGCGCTGGCTTTTCGGGCATTACCTGTACAGCGATTAAATCGGTGCTGTACCGTAATTGATTGTTGGCTTGCGCGGTGGATCCGCACGCACATTGTCATCTATTTTCTGCACCTGTCCGCCCCCGTTCAGAAAAGCAGCGATGTCGCGTTCGAGGCTGTCTCGAATCTCCTTGCGCTGCTTCTCCGTCAGCTGGGACGTGTTCGACACATCTTTGCTGACTTCTTTTTCTTCATCCATTACATCATCATCTAACACTAAATCATCACCCATCACATGTACCTCACTAGACCCGGGAATACACAAGTTTCTCTGACTTGATTTACCCTCGAACCAATTCATGCTTTGTTCGGCGGAAACCACTCATCCTACTCTCACCACCGAACCACTTCCTTCGTTTTCTGTTGATACCGATCAGCGGATTTTTATTACCGCAATGATCAATATTTTTTGATATATATAGAACAACATCGGCGAGCGTCCAGAAAATTTTATTTACAATTTGTATCTTTTTGTAAATAAAAATACCGATAAATAACAAAGACTTGCCAAAGGATGCGAGATACTACGCCAGATGACACAGCTAGCCCACTGTTTTAATTAGACTTTTTATCCAGAACCATACAAAACAGGCTGATTGTTTTTCAACCTGTTTTGTAACTAACCAGCTGTTTAATAACAATTTTGGATTTCTCCCCATCTAATCCGGTCACGCCGTTGCAGCAAGCGATCGCCCGCTACAATTTCAAATAACAACATAAGTCTCGCCTGCGGTTACGTTAAAAGTCTCTATACTCCAATCATAGGCAGGACTTTCCTTATGATTCACAGTTTGTCGGAGAAGCTCCATGATTATCGGCGTACCCAAGGAAATTAAAAGTAACGAATTCCGTGTAGGGCTCAGCCCGCAAAGTGTGCGGGAGTTGATCCTGCATGGCCACGAGGTGTTGATTGAAACCCAGGCTGGTGCAGGCATCGGGTTTACCAACGAAGATTACGAGCAGGCAGGCGCACAAATTGTCGACTCAGCAGCCAAGGTGTTCGAGTTCGCCTCGCTCGTGGTCAAGGTGAAGGAGCCGCAGGCGTCGGAATACGAACAATTGAAGCCGGGCCAGACCCTGTTTACCTACCTGCACCTGGCCCCCGACCGCAAACAAGCAGAAGGGCTGATCAAGTCCGGAGCAACCTGTATTGCTTACGAAACCGTCACCGACGCCCATGGCGGCTTACCATTGCTGGCACCCATGAGTGAGGTCGCGGGCCGTATGGCCATTCAAACCGGTGCTCAAAGTCTGGAGAAGCAGAAAGGTGGCCCGGGGATTCTACTGGGTGGCGTGCCGGGTGTAGCTCCGGCCAATGTGGTTATCCTCGGTGGAGGCGTAGTAGGTACCAACGCCGCCAAGATGGCCATCGGCATGGGTGCCAACGTCACGTTGATGGACAAGTCCCTGCCACGCCTGCGTTATCTGGATGACATTTTCTCAGGCCGTGTTCGCCTGCTCTATTCGAAAACCGCCAACCTGGAAGCAGAACTTCCTCATGCAGACCTGGTCGTGGGTGCAGTGCTGCTGCCGGGTGCTGCCGCCCCCAAACTGATTACACGAGAGATGCTTGGCCTGATGCGTCCGGGTTCTGTTCTGGTGGACGTTTCGATTGACCAGGGCGGCTGTTTCGAAACCTCCCGGCCAACAACGCACGCGGACCCCACTTACGAAGTAGACGGCATCATTCATTACTGTGTGGCCAACATACCCGGCACCGTCGCCAGAACGGCAACCATGGCGTTAAACAATGCCACGATCCCGTTTACTCTGGCCCTGGCAGACAAAGGCATACGCGCCGCACTGCAGGCCGACCCCCACCTGATGAACGGGCTCAATGTGCATGCCGGGCAAATCACCTGCCCCGCCGTTGCAGAAGCGCTGGGCGTCGAATTCATTCCTCCGGGAAGGGCACTGGCTTTACAGGAAGCCTGACCACAAAGGTGGTTCGACCGGGGACACTGGTGAACGACAGTGTCCCCTGGTGTTTTTCCACGATACGTTTGCAGATGCCCAACCCCAGCCCACTCCCTTCTCCGGCGGGTTTTGTCGTGAAGAACGACTCGAAAATCCGGGGTTTGACGTCCTCGGGAATACCGGCACCGCTGTCTGTGATGGAGACAAGAATCATCTCGCCATCCATGCGCGTCTCAATCTCCAGCCGCCCTTCGTTCTGCATGGCATATAAGGCATTGTGAATCAGGTTCGTCCACACCTGATTCAACGCATCCTGGTAACAAAGCACTTCCGGCAAGGCACCATAGTGTTCTTCCACCTGACACCCTTTGCGCAGCAGATTCTGATACAACACCAGGACGGTTTGAATCCCTTTGTTGATATCCGAGGATATCAGATGACCGGAATTATCCTGATGGGCAAAATACTTCAGCGCAAACACCACTTTGGCTGCCCGGTTCACAGCGATCTGAATCATTTCACTGTTCCGGTCAATATCAACTAAGGAACGCGCCACCACCAGAATTTCGTTCCATTCCGGCATCTGCAGGCCTTGCTGGACGAGTGCATCCGACACTCGACACCCCATATCGATAAGGGCCTGCGCCATATCACTGGGATCTTCAACGCCGTAAGCCTCTAGCTCCATCGCCAATTCGCGACGCAGTTTCCGCTCTTCCCGCGTATTGAGTACAAGCTCGCGACGGGTATTTTTGACCAGACCACAGCACACATTCATCGCTTCCGCGCTGGCTTTAGGGATAAAGCTTTGAAACCGTGCGATAAAGTCCTGGTAATCCTTGCTGGTGTTGCCGATAGACGCCTGAATTGCCCCCAACGGCGTATTGATCTCATGTGCAATTCCGGAAATCAACTGACCCAGCGCCGCCATTTTTTCTGCCTGGATCAGCTGATGCTGACTCGCCTCCAGATCCGACATCGCCTGAGTAAGTGCATCGTTTTTGATGCGCAGCGACTCCGTCCGCTCCTCCACCATGTTTTCCAGGGAGTGGCTGTAAGCCTCCAGCTCCTGATAACTGGCCTGCAGTTTGTGCCCCATCTCGACGAAATTCCGATTCAACACGCCGACTTCATCGGGTGATCCCGGCTGAATCTTGTGGATTGCCTCAAACTCACCCTGCGCTACCTGTCGTGTCGCCCGGCTCAACGCCACAATTGGCGAAACCAGCGTTTTGGAAAGCCTGAAGATGACCAGCGCTGCAATCGCAATCAATGCGCCCGCCAGATAAAAGGCCCGATGCGTTAACTCGCGGAGGTTCTCACGCATTTCCTCGTGAGCGACAGAAAGAGAGTGGTTCAACGCTTCCAGAGAATACACAAACAAAATGCGCCCCCAGGGAGCCGACCCTACGCGAATCTGTTCGTCAAATATCACCGCCGTTACGGCATCCCCTTCTTTAACACGCTGAATTTCATGATCTTCAAAGCGTCCACTGTTAACATCTGCGGGATCGTAGCCCAATCCAGCAAAGGGCTTGCCCTGCTGCCCCCCGACTTCCTGCGTATCAATCAGTGCCAGTGCCTTGTTATCGATCAGGACAATACGCGTCAGGGCTGGCGTACGCGATACCGCCCGACGAAGTTCATCGATCAATCCAAACAGGTTGTAGGACGCCAGTCCCTCCTCGGTGGTTCGTTTGATTAATCGTACTTCCGTGCTGGCCTGGCCAAACAGTTGCGATTTCATGAGCACGTTTCGTTTTTCAAGCTCGTTATGAAACGCTGCTTCCTGCATGGAGACCTGAAGATAGGTATGCACCCAGACGACCACGAGCACGATCACTGAAATGATCAACAGTAACTTACTGCGAATACCCATCTGGATCATGGAGCGTCATCCCTGAGATCGGTGGTCACCGGAAAATTCTTAAAATGATTTGGTCGTCATAGTTTGTAAGGCAGCCCAAGTGAACTAAACTCAGTGACAGACCACTACACTAAGATTAGACCAAGAATCCATCCTCAGCAGGACACCCGTGTATTTTTCACGACAGCAAGCCCAGAAGATACGTCAAATGAGCCAGTCCTGCTCTAAGGTCTTGGGTGTGCTGCTTGGCATGCTGTTGAGCCTCCCGGGCAACGTCACCGGCAACGACCAGGTAACTATCTACTTCTACAGCTCCGAGGCAACCACGTCACGTAACACCGTGATGAAAAGCACGTTTGATGAATATTTCGCCAGCCACAGCGCGCCCACGCGATTTCAACCGGTCGCAGACCGGGACACGTTCACCGGGCTGTTTGGCAAGCAGCCAAACAGCCTCTATATCATGGCCAGTTGGCAATACGCACAGCTGGCGGGTAGTGACCAACGGGCTCAGCCGATTCTCATTGGGGAGAAGAACGGTAAACGCACCTATCAGAAACTGCTGATCAGCAAACAGGCAGATCTTAACTGGTCAGCCCCGCTGACGGTGGCGACTTCCATTGCGCCGGATGTGAGTCGGCGATTGCTGCAGGGCATGCTCCCGGATGCAAATCTCTCAAACCTGACGCACGTTTCTCTGCTGGAGGTACCGAAGGACGTGGACGCCCTCATGGCCGTGCGTTTTGGCCTGGCACCCGCGGCACTCACAACCGATTACAACCTGGCCAAAATGCGTGACGTGTACGGCGACCAGGTGGACGAGTTTCACGTGATTAATGCCAGTCCGCCGTTGTTGCAGCTGATGGTCATCCATATCAATTCCGACAGCGCACCACTGGCACACTCGAAACTCCTGGAGGCAACCCAACGGGCGCTGATGACGATGCACGATTCCTTTGAAGGTCGGCTGGGCTTAAGCCTGCTGGGCCTCGACAAATGGCAGATGTATGACACAGACTCCGACCTTCCGGAAGGGGGGGCAAAATGAAGCGACTTTCCCAGCCTATTGCCGTATTCTCAGCCTGCGTGATCCTGTTGATGGTCATTGGGTGCGCACACACGCCGCACACTGGCCAGCCAGTGCCTGCCACGCCGCAGGTCTTGATTGTTAACAGCGATAAAACCATCGAGCGCTATGCGACCGTTGAACAGACATTTACGCAGACACTGCGTGACACAGCCATTACGCACATTGATTTGGCCAGTGATAAACGTCCAGCGGAAACTGTGTTGGACGCGTTAAACAAACAGTCTTATGCGGCCATATACACCATCGGCGCAAAAGCCTTGGGCGCTGTCGACTTCGCGGCTCCCGACAGCCCGGTCATTTTCAGTTCCGTGTTGAACTGGCCCATTTTCTCTGACCGACCCAACTACTACGGAGTCGCCACCGAGCTGGCACCGGAAGCCCAGCTCGCTTGGGTCAAACTACTGTTCCCCGGGATCAAGCGTATTGGCGTGCTGTATGATGAATCCAATCGCAAGCAGATACAGGCGGCCAACCAGGCAGCCCTGAAGCTCGGTCTTACCATCATCGGCAGTCGTGTGGATCATCCCGGTAAACTCAATGCAAAAATTGATGCCCTGCTGACGGAAGTGGATATGCTGTGGCTGATTCCGACACCCACCCTGCTCTCCTCATCTGAGCAGGTGGAAGCGTTGTTCAGCCATGCGGAAAACCAACGAAAACCGGTGTTTGCCTATCACGATCTGTTTATGGGGCTAGGTGCGACACTCGCTCTGTCGCCTGATCAGGCGACCATTGGTAGGCAGGCCGGTATTATGGCACAAACCTTACTGCGCAAGCCGTCGGGTGCGCCATCGAAACTGCAGTATCCCGCGGGAAGCAGTATCTCTCTTAACCTGAAGAAGGCGCAGAGTTACCAATTAAAACTCAATGAAGCTGCGCTGGATTCAGTATCAGAGCTGGTGCATGACTGAGTAATGCGACCTCCGCTTAATTCTCCCACATCCAGTTCATCGTTAGCGACGCGGGTTGGCCAAACCCACCCCGGAAAGCGGGATACAGCTGTGTTATATTGGCCGAAAAAAGATCAAACATCGATTGCTTGCGCATAGGCGCATCTGCCTGAATGGCAAATATCGCCATTTCAAAAACACCGTTGTCGAATTTGCTCTTGATCGCTGGATTGGAGAGCGGCTCGCCATCAGGGGTCATGCAGCAAATCATATCCGGACCCAGAATATAATTCGGGCATTGTTTATCCCAGATAAATGCCCCCAGGAACTCGTTCAGATAAGGCAGCTCCATGATGTGGCTTCCCATATCGACGACAACAATGCCGCCATCCAAAGCACCCACCGATTCTTCTTTCACAGCAATAACTTTTCCAATACCCAAAAAGCGATGCTGGCTGCCCTGCCCTCGAATCACTTCCCTGACGGCCTCCACCGGTGTCAGCGAATCCAGCGCTTCGCCAATGCTCTGAGCAAGACGCAAAGAGCCACCAATTGCCGTCACATTCGCCCCCGAACCTTCTTTCAGTTTTTTCCCGGAAAAAGCCCACAGTGCAACGGCACCGGCTTTGTGTTTGATGAAGTCAGGGTTGGTGGTGAGCACCTTTTGCGCCCAATCTTCAACCTGTTCGGGAGTATCTCCGGTGGGGCAGACTTGAACGGGGTTTCCGGGAACACCTACTGCCGACAGGACAGCGGGCGTTGCAGGGATACCCACCTGGGCAAACGTTGTGGAAGGCAACGTAGGCACCGCCCGCCCGGCACCATTGGCATCGACCAAGGGGATGTTGTTGTGAGCGGCGACCAGCATCGGAATCACACTGTTCGCAGCACCCACCTCAATGGCCGCAACATAGTCCAGCTTGCCATAGGCCGCCGCCACCGTATTGAACGCTTTACTGGGTGCAGTATCAAACGTCATCCCTGCCGCACCCTGAGGTGACCCCATGCCAGCAGCGATAGCGACGCCTGCGTCATCAGGCACTTCGTGAATATCCACCACGTTAACCGCCGTCGTGACCTTGAAAATATTCTCAATAATTGCCGGGGTAATGGACAATGGACCGCCACCACCGCTACCAAGAAAACAAGCTCCTTTGGCAATTTTTGTTACTGCATCTCTATCCAGTTCACGCATTGTATTATTCCCTGTGCTGTCGTGTGTTAAGGAACCCCATAAGTTCCGGCAATAGGCACCCACTTCTTCGGAATTAGACTAACCTTAAAGGCGTGTTAACCCCACGATATTAGGTATAGCAGATTCCCCCATCATCAGGAGCTGAAAATGGTTGAAAAAACCGATAAGAAGAAAATCCTAGTCATCATCCCCATTGTGAATACGCAGTTTAACGAAGGTATCCAAAAGGAAGTTGAGCATGTGCTCGCACCCGATTTCGAGGCGCATTATGCCAATACCCAGCAAGGTACCTGTTTTATCGAAAGTCGCTATGCGGAATTCCTGAACACAAAGGACATTATCTCGCTGTCACAAAAAGCGGAAAAGGATGGGTATGACGGTGTGTTTGTCGACTGTTTTGGGTCACCCGGTGTTTCCATCGTCCGAGAACTTGTGAGTATTCCGGTGGTCGGCGGATTTGATGGCGCGGTTTTGATGGCCTCGCTCATTGCACAGAAATTCTCCATCGTCACTGTCGTACCGAATGTGGTCCCACTGATCGAAGACGAAATCCGGACACTGGGCATCACAGGCAATGTGGCCTCCGTCCGAGACGTGCAAATGCCTGTACAAGACCTTGGAAACAAGGAAAAACTGATTGAGCACCTCTTCGAGCAAAGTAAGCTGGCAGTACACCAGGATGGGGCCGCAGCGATTGTTCTGGGGTGTACAGGCATGCTCGATGTTGTCGATGCGGTTTCTCAAAAGCTCACCGCCGCCAAAATTCCCGCGCCAGTGGTAGATCCCAGCTATGCTGCAATTACGATGCTGCAATCATTGATTCGTTGCGGATTATCACAGAGTCGTTTGACATACTACCCGCCGACAGAAAAGTTTGTCACTCACCCGTCACAGTGCCAGTCCAACTGACGCCCTCCGGAACTAACGGCGGTCCTGTCCGCCGTTCATTATCTCTAAATTTTGAAGGCGACTTCCAACATGAAGTTTCGACCCGGCTTGGGATAGTCTGACTCCATCACGCCCAATGGGGATGCATCCACATAATCCTTATCCGTGATATTGTAGACGCTGCCCGTTACCTGCCACTGTTCGGAGGGACTTTGCCAATTCACCGCAACATCGCCCGTCACATAGCTTGGCACTTCCGACCTGGGATCACCGCTTGCCCTCGCTAACGCACCCCGGTAGTTGATGCCCAGATACGCACTCAGTGCTCTTGAGTGGCGATACGTAAATGCCAGATTCAATTTTTGACGGGACACATTGGGAACACGCTCGCCCGTGAGTTCGTTCTTGGGGTTTTGATAGGTATAGTTTCCTTGCACGACCGACCCCGTACCCAATCGATAAGACGCCTCCAGCTCAACACCTTCGACTTTCAGTTTGCCGACATTGCCGGAAACACTGACAGCACTCTGCGTCGCGACGGGCGCAATCAAATCCGTAATATTGTTCTGAAAGCCCGTTATCCGGTAACTGATTCGTCGGCTCACATCCCCGGTTACACCGATTTCTATCGTATCGATTTCTTCGGGCTGAACATCCGGGTTACCCAAGACTGATGGATTGTTCTTATTGTACAGTTCACCAAAAGAGGGCGCGCGGAATGCCGAGCCATAGGTCAGCACCAAATTGTGATTGTTGATGAACTCATAAGTCAGACTGGATCGCGGATTGAACGTGCCACCGAAGTCATCATAGTGATCATAGCGTGCACCAATGATCAGGCGCAGCGCTTCAGTCACATCCCAGATATCCTGTAAAAAAACCGCTGTGATATCCCGTTTCTGAGTACCATTCCAGTTCCATTTATCCGACACATCCTCATAAACGCCGGTGGGCGCTCCGGTAAACGGGTCATAATTGTTGAAAAAGCCTACATCAAACAGTTTCTGATGCTCCAGCGTCATTCCAAGCAATAGCTTATTACGATCCGAGAACGTTTGCTCAAACTGGAGCTCCAGAGCAGAGCGGTTAATCTTTCCCGGAGTTCTCCCCAACACGCCTTCCGGAAATGCTTCGCTGGGTGGAAAAAACTGCCATAAATTGTCCGCCCCGAAATGATCAAAATAAACCTTGGCTTGCATTTGGAGCTGGCTGGTCAATCCGGTGCGATAACCCAGCTCGAAAAAGTAGTCGATGTAATTCTGTTCAGTCCCGGTATTCAACGCATTGGCGACACCCGCGTATGATCCTCCTGTTCGATCGACGTATTTGCTTTGAAAAATAACTCCCTGATATTGCACATTCAGTGCAATATCATAACGGCGCCCCCAAGTATCCATTTTGCCGGACTGCCCCAACGCATCGGACGCAATATGCCCCTCAAAGCCATTGCTGTCGATCACATTGGCATTGAACGCCACATTCAAATCATCCCGAATGTGGCCAACCTGAAGATTCAATTTACCGGTATTATCACTCCCCCCACCGGCCGTGACCGTCACGCCTTCGGCATCCTTTGCCTTTCTGGTAATAATGTTAATCACCCCGACAAACGCATCGGCCCCGTAGAGCGCGGATCCCGGCCCACGCACAACCTCCACCTGCTTTATCTCATCAACAATGAAGTTCTCATACACCCAGGTACCGCCACCATTCACAATATTGGTGTTGGCTGGATGGCCATTGATCAAATACAGTACTTTTTCGCCAAAATCCGTCTTAACACCGCGCACCTCAACAGCAGGCATCCCAATGTTAAACTGGCTAACACCGAGCCCGGGTATGCGTTTCAGGGCATCATTGAGATTTCTGGCCCCCATCGCTTTCAACTCAGCGACGGTGATCACAGACACGGTTGATCCGGATTTTGCGATGGACTCCGTCGTTTTTGTCGCGGTGCTCACCAGTGTTTCCGCCTGCAACCACTGAATTTCGCTTTGCAGCGCATCCAGATGAGCATCCACATGGGAAGAAGCGAACACGGGAAAGGCAGTCAACAGGGAGGCAGAAGCCAACAAGGTGCGCCCGGGAAGCCGGGCAGGGTCAAAGTGCGAAAGCAAACGAGTCATAAAAGCTTCTCGATCAGGGCGACCCCACCCCATTCAGCGGTGATCGGATCGCCATTTAAGAAAGTTGCGTTATGACAAGTCTAGACAAGATATTTTCAGAGGGGGGAAAAGTTACCGCTGGAATCACTCACCCGAGCCATCCAGCGTCAATAACGGACGATATCGCTCCGGGCGTCGATCACGAAACAGCCCCCACTCCACCCGCCGTTCATTCACGGCATCCAGATCAAAGGTGTGCAACAGCACGGATTCAGAGGTGCGATCCGCTTCCTGCATCAGCTGCCCGGCTTCATCGCTGATGAACGAGGAGCCATAGAACGTCAGTTCCGAGTGGGCCCCAGCTTCGGTGCCGATGCGATTGGCGGCAATGACCGGCACGACATTGGCGGCAGCATGGCCGCGCATGGTCATCTGCCAATGATCTTTGGAATCCACTTCCGGTGCTTGCGGCTCACTGCCAATCGCTGTGGGGTAAAACAACAGCTCAGCACCCTTGAGCGCCATCACCCGTGCCGCCTCCGGGAACCACTGATCCCAACAAATCGCCACGCCAATTTTACCAAAGCGGGTGTCCCACACCTGAAAACCGGTGTCGCCGGGCGCAAAATAATGTTTTTCCTGATAGCCTGGCCCGTTCGGGATATGACTCTTGCGATAGTTCTGCAGCAGATCCCCATTCGCATCAATCACCGCCAGGGAATTAAAGTACACATTATTGGCCTTTTCAAAATAACTGAAGGGCAGCACGACGCCAAGTTCCGCCGCCAGCTCCTGAAACTGGTTGAAGAGGGTGACTTCCCCATATTCCGTCGCCAGAGCGAAGTGCTTTTCGTCCTGATCCTGACAAAAGTACGGGGTTTGAAACAGCTCCTGAAGCAAAATGATGTTCGCGCCACGTGCCGCAGCTTCTCGCACCAGCCGTTCGGCATTGTCCAGGTTGCCATTCAAATCCCAGGTACAGGCCATTTGTGTCGCGGCCACGGTGACATTTCGCACGGGGTTCTCTCCTCTATTTACAGGGGCTCACATTTACAGTGGCTCACGCCGGTTCTTGCTGGGTGATACAGTGAATATTGCCGCCCGCCTGCACGATTTCCAGGCTGTTGACCTGGACGATGGTGCGGTCAGGAAAGCACTGCTGCATCACCTTGCGTGCGGCTTCATCTTGTTCAGGGTACCCATAGGAGGGCATAACAATACCGCCATTGGCGATATAAAAATTCACATAGGACATGGACTGACGCACCCCATCAACAAACCGCGCGGGCGGTTGTTCAATCGTCACCACGTCGTAGGGATTCCCTGCCGCATCGCGGGCTGCGTTGAGAATCTGCAGATTCTTTTGAAGGATGGGGTAATTGGCGTCATCAGCGTCTGATGAGGTCAACGCCAGGATTTGTCCCGGCCGGGTAAAACAGGCCAGTTCATCGATGTGTCCATCGGTGTCGTCATCCACCAGTCCGCGTGGGAGCCAGATAAAGTTACGCACACCTAAGGTCCGGGACAGCTCTTCTTCCACCTGCGCGCGCGTAATGCCCGGATTGCGATTGGGATTAAGCTGCACGGACTCGGTCAGCATGACGGTCCCTTCCCCGTCCACATGAATAGCTCCGCCTTCATTGAACAGGAGGCTGTCCTCACAGTGTACGTTTACATGCGAGAGAATGCGTGTGGCTACATGTTGGTCGAGGTCGTGGGGGAACTTGCCCCACCCGTTAAAGCGCCAGTTAATGCCGGCTTTCTGGCCGGAAGCATCGACCACAAACGTCGGGCCGGAATCCCGAATCCAACTGTCGTCCAATGGCAGGGGGTGGATGCGAATATGATCGTCCAACGCGGCACGCGCCGCTGCCTCATCCTGCGGGCGGCACACCATCACCACCGGCTCAAACCGCGCGATGGCATGCGCGACTTCTGAAAAAGCAAAACGGGCTTTGTCCAGCCCGTTCACCCACTGATCTTCATCACAAGGCCAAGCCATCCAGCAACGTGTATGGGGTGCCCACTCGGGCGGCATGGTAAAGGCTGTGTGCATCGCGTTTGCTTCTCTAACAGGCCGCCAGTGGTTCGCACTTGCGAATTTACCGCCCGACCAATGTGAGGTAGGCAGGTAACACGGCGGTGAGTTTATCCAATGAAATATCGCTCTGGTGAGTCTTGCCTTTCGGCGTTTCTTCCGGCCAGAATCCTAAAAAAATGGTCAGTTTTCCTCCCTGGCGGAGTTGATCAGTCAGATTCTGTTCAATCACCGCAACCGTCTGGCCTTCCAGCCGGGTAAAGGGAATCAACGGGCCGCCACCGATTTTAATCCCGGTGCTTCCGGTGTCCAGATCAATATCGGAACTGCTGTTCACGCGCAATTGATCGGGTGTCAGGGTCAGCCAGATCTGCGAACTGTGGTCGCCCCTGCCCATCTGCCAGGTGGGCGTGGATATTACGGCATTCACCTGACCGATTCCAGACTTCTTTTCCACAATCCAGGGGCCATATTGTTTGGGAAGCGCACTCATCGTCAAATCCGTCACTACCTCCGTAACCGGCGTAGCCATGGCGACGACCGTTGGCTCTTCTGCCACCCTGTCCGGGGCAGTTTCCGCGGTCGTTTTATCGGCAGCTAACGCGGCCTCGGCGACCGGGGGGCTGGCTGCCGGGGTAGCGTTAGTTGAAGGCTGTGACGGTTGCGCTTTGGCGGGAGTGACCACTTGTCGCTCCGTCGACGGTTTCATTTGCGGGGATGATCCCGGTGCCGGTGTTGATAGCTGCGTGGACACATCACTTTCGCGTGCCACCGCCGAAGGACGTGCGTCATCGCCGGACACCCCATCCACGGCCGGCGCAGCTTCCACGCTGACAACTGCCTCAGGGTCTTCTTTGCTTTGCGCATCGACGGACGGTTCAGCCACCGAATCAGGCGCCACAGAGGCTGATGACTCTGCCTGAGGCGCGCTGGCGTCCGGGGCTGGCATTGCCACTACGGAGTCCGCAGGTTTGGTTGGATTGGCCACACAACCGGCCAGGGAAACTGCCAGTGCCAGGGCACTCAAGGTTTTGGTCCTACTCACAGGTGTGCTATAAGAGCGTAAACAACGTTCACGCAAAAGTTGAGAGTGCATTCTCCCTCCTGTTTGTTGTTTTTATATAGGTGGTATGAAAATTGATTTAAAAACGTGAGTTACAGTATAGACAGCTCTCGGAACGATGGGACCGCTTTTCACGAGTTTTTACATATCCGGCCAGTCGGTTAGGTAATCAAGCTTGACACAATAACGTGAATAATGATTCACTTCTTATAATTACAGAGCACCATGGCTTACAGGGAAACAGAGAAAACACGCTTAAGAAAGGCCAGATTGCGGGCCAGTATCTTACAGGCAGCCTATGAACAGGTGGCTGAAGCCGGCTTTGGGTCTGCATCCATCGCCGCCGTGTCTGCACGCGCTGGCATCGCGACCGGCACGGTTTACAAGTACTTCACCTCGAAGGAAGACCTGTTCACCGAAGTATTCCGCTCCGCCACCCAGAAAGAGGTGGATAAGGTGAAATCTGCGGTCGACATCGATGGATCAGCACTGAAGCGGCTGGAAAGCGGCATCGAAGTCTTTGCCTCCCGAGCGATTCGCGGCAGGCAAATCGCCTGGGCACTGATCGCCGAGCCGGTCGATCCGGCCGTAGAAAAGGAACGGCTGCTCTACCGTAGAGCCTACGCCGATGTATTTGAACATATATTGGCAGAAGGTGTGGCGAACGGCGAATTTGCCCGGCAGACGCCCTCCATCAGTGCGGCAGCGCTTGTGGGCGTGATGTCGGAAACTCTGGTGGGACCGCTTGCGCCAGAAACCAGTGTACTGGCCAGGGAAGGATCGGTTGAGCCCAACGATGCTCCGCCACTGGCCCTGGATACAGAAGCCTTGCTCCGTGAGATCAAACGTTTCTGTCTGGAGGCCATTGTCAAAAAATGAACATATCAGACGATTGAGCCCGGCATTCCGGGCTCCTTTAAAATTGAGGACGCCCAATGAATCCGGCTTTGACACCCAGCGAACGCTTTCTCGCCACCACACACACCATTGAAAACGTCGCCCGCCCGCTGCAAAACTACAATCTGTACCAACAAGACCGTCCCCTTCAGAAACTGGTCGAACACTATGGTGGTGCCTGGGGCAACGCATCACTGACCGAATTCGGTGAACACCTGGGTCGCGCCGAGTACATTGATCTTGGCTTTCAAGCCAATGAACACAAGCCCACACTGGAAACCCACGACCGCTACGGCAACCGTATCGATCTGGTCAAATTTCACCCGGCATACCACCAGTTAATGCACACCGCACTGTCCCATGGGCTGCATTCCTCTCCCTGGACAGATCCGAAATCCGGCGCGCATGTGGTACGCAGCGCAAAAACCTACCTGCACTCACAAATCGAAGCCGCTCACGGCTGCCCGGTGACCATGACCTTTGCCGCCGTACCCACTCTCCTCAAACAACCAGACGTTGCCGATGTCTGGTTACCTAAAGTCACTTCATGCGGGTACGAGCCAGACAACATCCCACACACACAGAAATCCGCCGTGACCATCGGCATGGCCATGACGGAAAAGCAGGGTGGATCGGATGTGCGGGCAAACTCGACCCGCGCCTACCCCCTCGGTCAGCCAGGGCCCGGCCAACTGTATGAGCTGGTGGGACACAAGTACTTTGTATCCGCACCCATGTGCGACGCCTTTTTGGTCCTGGCGCACTCTGAAGGCGGACTATCCTGCTTTTTACTCCCCCGCTGGCGACCGGACGGCAGCAAAAATCCTATGCAGATTCAGCAACTCAAACAAAAAATGGGCAATGTTGCCAATGCCTCCTGTGAAACCGAACTACGAGGCGCACTGGCCTGGATGATTGGTGAAGAAGGCAAGGGCGTAAGAAACATCATTGACATGGTGGCACTCACCCGGTTTGACTGCATGATTGGCTCATCCGCCGGCATGCGCCAGGCCGTGTCTCAGGCCACTCATCATTGTCAGCATCGCGCGGCCTTCGGCGCGAAGCTTATCGACCAGCCATTGATGCAGAATGTGCTAGCCGACCTCGCCATTGAAGCCGAAGCGGCGATCACCCTGAGCATGCGTTTCGCCCATGCGCTGGACAACCCAAATCAGGAAGGCGAGCAACATCTTACGCGGTTAGGCACTGCGGTGGGCAAGTACTGGATCTGCAAGCGCACGCCCAATCATGCCTATGAAGCCATGGAATGTATTGGCGGCAGTGGCGTCATGGAAACCAGCCCGATGCCACGATTGTTTCGCGAGTCTCCCGTGAATTCCATTTGGGAGGGCAGTGGCAATGTGCAATGTCTGGATATGCTGCGCGCGCTCGGCAGAACGCCCGACACCCTGGCGGTCTTTTTCAGCGAGCTGGCCAAAGCGAGCGGCGCACACCCGGTGCTCGATGCGCGCATTATTGCCCTAAAAGAACGGTTTCGACACACCGACGACCTGGAATACCATGCCCGCTCGGTGGTGGATGATATGGCACAGACACTTCAGGCCGCCCTGCTCTATCAGACCGGCAACACGCTGATCGCAGATGCCTTCTGTCAATCGCGTCTGGCTTCAACCGGCACACACAATTATGGTACGCTGCCTAAAGGCGTGAACTGCGCCGAAATTATTGACCGAGCACGACCGGAATGCTGAACTATGATTGAAATTTGTGCCACTGCCCAACTGGATGAGGCCAGCGCGAAGAGCTTTGATGTAGGGGAAAACACCTACTTCCTGGTGCGACACCAGGGAACCGCTTACGGTTATTTGAACCAATGTCCGCATTTGGGCGTAGAACTGAACTGGAAACCGGATCATTTCCTTGATGTGGACAAGCGGCACATACAGTGCTCCACACACGGTGCCCTGTTCCGTATGCAAGACGGCTTCTGTATCGAAGGCCCCTGTGCCGGGCAGGTCCTGACACCCGTTCACATCGTGGAATCCGACGGTAAACTTTTCCTGAAACAGGACTAACCGCATGCACGACAATGCCAGCACCACCAATATCGATCCATCCGATACCGCTCATCCACCGATTCTTGTGGGGATAAGCAGTTGTCTGCTCGGGGAAAAAGTCCGATACGATACTGGCCACAAGCACAGCAGCTACATCACCGGCACGCTGGGACAGTTCTTCACGTTTCGCCCGTTTTGCCCGGAAATGGCCATTGGCCTCGGAACACCGCGGGAAACTTTACGACTGGTCAACAGGGATGGGGACATTCGCTGTGTCGGAACAAAAACCGAAGGCCATGATGTAACCGAACGGCTCATCGCCACCGGGAATGAACAGGCCAGCTGGCAACGGGAATTGTGCGGCTACATTCTTAAAAAAGATTCCCCCAGTTGCGGTATGGAGCGCGTCAAAGTCTACACGAAACAGATGCCAGAAAAAGTCGGCGTGGGCCTCTACGCAGAGCGGTTGCTGGCCAATTTTCCAAACCTCCCCGTGGAAGAGGAAGGCCGACTTGGCGACCCTGTCTTGCGGGAAAACTTCGTGAAACGGGTGTTTGCCTATCGGGAGTGGCGCGCACTGGAAGCGGCAGGCGTTACCCAACATCGGCTCACGCAATTCCATGCCCGCTTCAAGTACGTATTGCTTGCCCATGACGAAGCGGCCACACGTGAGCTGGGGGCTTGGCTGGCCAACCAGGGAAGTCAACCGGCAGACACGGTGTCCTCAGAGTATCTCTCGGCATTCATGCGCATACTCAAAAAACGCGCCACGCGCAAACGCCATGTGAACGTCCTGCAACACCTGCAAGGCTTTCTCAAAGACGACCTCGACAGTGAAGACAAGCAGGAAATGGTCGATACCATTGAGCAGTACCGCCAGGGTTTACTGCCCCTCATCGTCCCCATTACCCTCTTGCGGCATCACTTCCGACGCCACCCGAAGCCCTTTGTCGACAACTCCGCGTATCTGCAACCACATCCGTCCGAATTAATGCTTCTCAATAATCTCTAGGGGCACTAGACCTTACTGAAACCGGTTTTCAACCAGCACGTCCGCGAGCGGCAGTTGCCCGCCCCGCGGCCAGGCCTGCTCCGCCGCTTTACCGATTGTCACCATCATCACGAAGACATGATCTTCCGGCAACTGAATGATCTTCGCGACCTCCGCCTGATCAAAGCCAATCATCGGACACGCGTCATACCCCATTGCTTTGGCGGACAACATCAGATTCTGCGCAGCCAGCGCGCCGGAACGGATGGCTTCGTCCCGCTGAATCCACTCACGGCCCTCATAAAAATCCGTCAGCATATCTACGAGCAAGCGCTGCTTATCTGCGTCTGCACTGGCCCAGTAACGTTCCGGCTGCTTGCGCCACGCCGCCACATCCGCGGTGATAATGATCAGTTCGGCAGCATCGGTTACCTGTGCCTGATCCCAGGCGGCTGCTCGAATGGCTTGCCGCTGTTCTGAATCAGTCACTCGCACAAATCGCCAATGCTGAATATTGAAAGAAGACGGCGCCAGAATCGCCTGATTCAAAAGGGTTTCCAGTTCCAAGGGCGTCAGCTTGTGATCAGGCTGATAGGCTTTGACTGAACGGCGCTCGCTGATGGCTTGCTCTAATTGCATGATGATTCTCCAAGAGTGGTCAATGTGATGTACATCTTCACACAACGCATAAATTGCAAAAATAAACTCGATTGCAAAACTATTTTTGCATAAATTGCATCAACAGTACGTTATACTGCGGTTTTACACAGGCATCAGGCAATGGGAGACCGGGCATGATTGAAGCCATGCAACACTTTGTTCAAGTCGTGGAAACCGGCTCTTTCAGTAATGCCAGCAAACGCCTGAGCAAAAATGCCTCTTCCGTGGCGCGCCAGATTGACAAACTGGAACAGGAGCTGGGTACACCGCTGTTTAGTCGATCCACCCGACGTCTGGAGCTGACGCTGGCGGGTCAGAGCTTTTATCAACAAAGTCTCGACATTCTTTCAGCGATCCATGAGGCCAAGCAGTCCGTGAAACAAGGCTGTACGGAAGTACGTGGCACTGTCGCCGTTAGCGTGCTGGATTCCTTCGGTCGTCAGAAAATCGCTCCGCTGCTGCCCAGATTTTGTGCGCTTTACCCGCACGCCAGGGCTGCCTTGAGTCTGGACAATACGGTGGTCGACCTCTACCAAAGTCACTTTGATCTCGCGATACGGTATGGTAAGCCGGCAGACTCCAACCTGATCATGAAGCCCCTGCTTCGAGACCGTACCCGGCTGGTGGCATCACCAAGCTATTTAGCGCAACACCCGGAAATCCGGCACCCGGAAGACTTAAAACGCCACAATTGCCTGACCTTCCACCGGCAACGACAGCACACGTTCTGGTACTTTCAGCAGGACGCCCGGCAGCAAAAAATCCGGGTAAATGGGTCACTGTCTTCCTGCGGCGGCGAACCGATGGTCGCCTGGGCAAGAGAGGGCCTTGGCATCACACTCATGAGTCAGTGGATTATTGACGCAGACCTGCAAGCGGGCAACCTGGTCGAAGTGCTGCCGGAGTGGCGCGCCAGCCTGACCGAAGCCAATGCCTCTAACATTTATATGGTCTGGACTCCCACTGCTGCACAAAAACCAGTAGTGCGGTGTTTGATCGATTTTCTTTTCGACCATATTGTTGGGAAATAAGCGTGTCAGCGCAATGGAATTACGGTGAGAGATAGGCCATGGTGTTAACAGGTACAGGCAGAATAGCCACAATTCTCTTCGAGACAAATTATGACTGATCAACTTATTGTCAATTGGGATGAGCTCTATGCAGGCGACAGTATACCTCCTTGGGAGGAGTTACGGCCTCATGAAGGGTTTTGTCAATTTGTATCAAGCTATTTATCAGACGGAGATACAGTTCTTGAGTTGGGCAGTGGTCTTGGTCATGACGCAATTCACTTGGCAGGAAAAGGGATAGCTGTGACCGCATCAGACATATCGCCTAATGCCGTGAATCGAATTAAAAAATTAGCTGATAATCGAAATGTGGATCTGAATTGCCACGTCCTGGACATTACTTCCAACCAAGATTGGGCCAAACCATACGACGCAGTCTTTGATAAAGGCTGCTTTCATTCCTTCTTCAACCTGAAAGCACGAAAGCGTTTTGTGACCTCTGTGAGCAAAGCGATAAAGGCGAGCGGCCTTTGGCTGACATCCGTTGGATCTGCAGATAATCAGGATGATCCCGCTGATCCATTCTTACGCACCTATCCCAGGCTGACACTAAAAGAAATCTGCGATGTGGTTGAGCCGGACTTCGAGATTTTAGAAGTGAAAAAGGGATGGTATGGTTTCTCAGGGGAAAGAAGATTTGTTACCTGGGAATGCGCTTTTCGAAAACGCATGCCCACCTGATAATGCTGCACATTTGAGTACAAGAGCCCGTATTACCATTCGAAGTTGCCAACCTCATTTTCTTTTCAATGAATCTCAGAGCGGTGATCAAGTGGTCCCGATAGATCATCATTGCGCTTTCGGCAACTCAGCCAAATAAAGAGCGTCACCAGCCAGAACGTCAACGCGGGCAGATAAATGTGTTTGAGGTCAAATGAGAACAACTTTTCGGCATGAGGCCCAAAGGGCATAAACCAGGCGGTGAGCGGTGAGAACAAAGCTCCCAGAGGTACATGCCCATCAGAAGGAAACAGCAGACTGATTGGTACCCAGAACACGATCCAGGTGATGACTGCACACTTAACACTGACCCATTCCATTGACTTCATGCCACCATTCACTCCCTGAACCTCACGCCTTGAACTGCCATACCCATCCGAATTGGGGTCTGGCGACAGCCACCTTTAATACTCCAAGCGACAAAAAGTGCACTACCCCCTCAAATTTTTTTACTTTTTTCTTTTTCTGACCTGAAACCGCCAGTAGCAGGCCGCTAAGCGAGGAAGGGCACCGCTTCAGACAGGCTGACTTCCCGGTCCTGGATATCACATCGCCAGGCCATCACCTCAACACCGGCTGCCTGTGCCTCCCGCAAGAGTTGCCCATAGGTCGCATCGATATGATCGGCCGGGCACACCGTTTGAATCGCCGTATGCGAGACCACAAAGAGTAATACCGCGCGCTGCCCCTCCGCCACCATCGCCTGCAATTCACGCAGGTGCTTTTGCCCCCGAGTGCTCACCGCATCAGGGAAGCATCCCACTCCCGCGCGATACGTCTCGGGCTCATACAAGGTGACATTTTTCACTTCCACGTAACAATCTCTGCGATCTTTGGCGTGCCCCCGCAGCAAAAAGTCAATGCGACTGTTTTCTTCGCCATACTTCACTTCCGGCAGCAGCGCTTCATACCCCGCTAACGCAGGAATCACCTGCCCCGCCAGCGCTTCCTTGACCAGCGCATTCACACGCACCGGATTCACGTAGATGCGCGCCCCATTGGCCAGTTGAAATGACTCCAGCGTATAGCGATATTTGCGCTTCGGGTTTTCAGAGTCAGAACACCAGGCACGCGCCCCCACCTCCAGGCAGCCTTTCATCGAGCCCGTGTTGGCGCAATGCACGGTGATTTCCTGCCCATCGGCTTGAGCAATGTCCACCATAAACCGCTTATATCGCTTCAAAAAAGTGCCACAGATCATGTTTTTTGCGAGTTTCAAACCGCATTCCTCGTGTGTTTATTCTGCCTGACTGGTGATTCACCCGCTTCGTGCTACCATTAAAGTTCTCGAAACAGGATGGAACAGCAGCGAAGACGGGCTCTATACTGCAAAAATTCAGAAAAAATTGGAACTTCAAAATGTATTCTGCTATTTTTCGCAAGCTCAAAACCCGGCAAGCGTCCGAGGCTGGAAAACCAGTGTTCCAAGCGCGTCGGGGCTCGTGAATGAACCCAACTTCGTTGCCAGATATAGCAGCATGTAGTGAGGCACCCTATGCCAGATAACAAAAGAGACAACGGAAACACGACAAGCGGTTTCAGCGACTTCACGCCTTACGTCATCAAAGACGATGAGGAGTATATGAATGATGCGCAGCTCGCGCACTTCAAAAACATGTTGCTCAACTGGAAGCAGGAACTGATGGAAGAAGTAGACCGCACGATGCATCACATGCAGGAAGATGCGGCCAATTACGCCGACCCCAGTGATCGCGCCACCCAGGAAGAAGAATTCAGCCTGGAGTTGCGTACCCGCGACCGCGAACGCAAGTTGATCAAAAAGATTGATCAGACCATTGATCGCATCGACAAGGACGATTATGGCTTCTGCGATTCCTGCGGTGTAGAGATCGGTATTCGTCGGTTGGAAGCTCGCCCAACGGCCACGCTGTGCATTGACTGCAAAACGTTGGCGGAAATTAAAGAAAAACAAACCGGTATCTGATCGCTGACATGCCCGACGCACGTTCGGGCATCGCCTGCACTCTCCTGATCTGACGGCACTTTCACGCCTATGTCCGCGCCTGCAACTCCCTACCGAGGCCGCTTTGCGCCGACTCCCACCGGCCCTTTGCATATGGGCTCGCTGGTCACGGCGCTGGCCAGTTATCTGGACGCACGGCACCATGACGGCACTTGGCTGGTGCGTATCGAGGACATCGATCCCCAGCGGGAGCAACCGGAAGCCACACAAAAAATTCTCACCACACTCACCGCACACGGGCTGACCTGGGACGAGACGGTGCGTTATCAATCCCGGCAAAGCGCTCTGTATGAAGTCACTCTGGATCGACTACGTGCACAGAAAAATGTGTATCAATGCCCCTGTAGTCGCAAACAACTCCAGCAAAATCAGGGGCTGCACCTCAGCCACTGCCCTAGGGCGCAAACCTTCAATCCACCAAGCACAACGCAGAATTCCTCGCCTGAAACTGTCCCATCCGCCTCACGATTTCGCGTGGTGGACACCAACTACGTGTGGTCGGACAGGATTTGTGGCGAATGCACCTTTTCTCTGACCCCAGGCTCTGACGACTTTGTGGTGAAACGTCGGGAAGGCTTTTATGCCTATCAACTCGCCGTCGTGGCGGATGACATTGACCAGCACATAACGCACATCGTAAGAGGTCAGGACCTGTTGGACAACACGCCCATGCAACTCAGTCTCTATCAAGCCCTTGGTCAGGCGCTGCCACGCTATGCCCATACGCCGCTCATCCTGAATGCTGCAGGTCAGAAACTGAGCAAGCAAAACCACGCTCGGGCGATTGATGACCGGGAAGCCAGCAAAAATCTGAGCACCGCGTTGCAGTATCTCAATCATGCCTTGCCTAACGAGTTGAACAACGCCCCTGTTCCCGCCATACTACAGTGGGCTACGGAAAACTGGGCGATGGCACGACTTTGCCCTCTCCGATCCATCACGCATCCGGAACCGCCCTGCTGATCCGGCCACCCCTCAGGACAAACAACGGCACACATGTATCTTTACCGCCTCGTTTTTTTATTGGTTGTCAGTATTTATGTGTTCTCACCGGTGATTATGGATTGGTGGATTGATCCCGGCAGCTCCTGGTATCGCCCCTACGTGATCTGGCTGATCCTCATCGGGCTGTCGATCTGGCTGGAACAACGGCGAGACAAGAATGAGTTTTGACCTGTTCCACCTCCTCCTGATCGGATTGCTGTATCTGGCGCTGCTTTTCGGCATTGCCTACATCGCCGTCTCCGGCTTGATCCCGCGCCGTTGGGTGAGTCACCCGGTCACTTATGTTCTGTCACTGGGCGTCTATGCCAGTGCCTGGTCCCTGTTTGGCTCTGTGGGACTGGCCTACGAGCATGGCTTTGGCTTTCTTGCCTATTACCTTGGCTTGAGCGGTGCGTTTATGCTCGCCCCGGTGTTGCTGGTACCAATTCTGCGGATCACTCGCACTTTTCAGCTCTCGTCCATCGCCGATTTGCTGGCCTTCCGCTATCGCAGCCCCTGGGTGGGTTCACTGTCCGCCATGATCAACCTGCTGTCCGGCTTACTATTGATTGCCCTGCAAATCAACATCGTGGTGCATATCATCCAGATTCTGGTGCCGGGCGCATCCACGTTGCTGCTGAGTGCCGGTTTGTGCGCGTTCATGTTCACCTTCACGCTCTTTTTTGGGGTGACCAGTAACACCGATCTGGAAAAAAACGAAGGGCTCGTGGCAGCGGTTGCGTTTGACTCCATCTTCAAACTGATCGCTTTTGTCGGCTTGGGCGCTTTCGCGGTGTACGCGGTTTTCGGTGGTATCGCGGGTATGAACGAGTGGTTACAGGTTGACGGTGTTCGCGTAAGCGCTTTTGAACGCCACCTGGAGGATGGCCCCTGGCGCGCACTCTTACTAGTGTTCTTTGGATCAGCCGTGGTCATGCCGCATATGTTCCACATGACCTTCAAAGAGAACATGTCCCCCAAAGCCTTGTATAAAGCCAGTTGGGGCGTCCCCCTCTATCTGTTCCTGATCAGCATTCCTGTCCCCCCCATTCTTTGGGCCGCCATCAAATCCAGCGCCCCCACCATCCCGGACTTTTACACGTTGGGCATCACACTGGCAGCCGACGCACCCATCATGGCCATTGTTGCTTACCTAGGAGCTCTGTCTGCTGCCACGGGGCTGATCATGGTCACGACCAAAGCCCTGGCTTCAATTTTACTCAACCACATCGTTCTGCCGGTTTACCGCCCCAGCGCTCGGAACAACATCTACAGCTGGATCAGCTGGATAAAAATCTGCCTGGTGCTGGGCATCCTGTGCACCGCACTCCTTTTTTCATTAGAGACGGACTGGCACCTGCCCATGTCGATGCTCGGGGTACTCGCGTTTACCGCCGGCATTCACCTGCTGCCCTCCGTGCTGGGCGTGCTGTACTGGCCACTGGGGAATCATAAAGGCGTGATCGCCGGCCTGGCGGTGGGAATGGGCATCTGGTTTTTCACCATGCTGCTACCGATTTACAGCGGGATCGACATCGCCGAGTTGCTGGGCTTTAGCCACCTGTACCGCATCACGCAGGACGACTGGCACATCTACACTCTGCTTGGCCTGACCATCAATGTCACCACCTTTGCACTGGTCTCCCTGTTTACGGAAACGCCCATCTCAGAGCAGAACGCTGCACAGTCCTGTTCCGTAGATACCTTGTCTCGCCCAGCCCGTCGGGAGCTGGAAGCCAGCTCATCGGAAGAGTTCAAGACCGCCCTCACCAAGCCCCTCGGGGAAAAAGTCGCCACGCGGGAGGTGAGTCGCGCGCTGCAGGAGCTGAACCTGCCGGAGATTGAATACCGCCCGTACGCCCTGCGTCGGTTACGGGATCAGGTGGAGGCGAATCTGTCCGGCCTGCTTGGCCCATCCATCGCACAGGATATTGTGAAATCCCACCTGAGCTACAAAGTCACGGAAACCCCCGGCGGTAAGGATATCCATTATGTCGAGCGTACGCTGGAAGACTACCAGTCCCGCTTAACGGGCTTGGCGGCTGAACTCGACAGTCTGCGTCGTTACCATCGGCAAACCCTGCAGAACCTCCCCATCGCCGCCTGCTCTCTCGGCAATGATCTGGAGATCCTGATGTGGAATCACGCCATGATCGAGCTGACGGGGATCGAAGCGACCGAGATCATCGGCTCGCGTGTCTTCTCCCTTCCCCGCCCCTGGAGCGAGTTGTTCTATCAGTTTGCGGTTGGGGACTCGCTGCACCTCTACAAACAACGACTGGACCTGCAAGGCAAACCCCACTGGTTGAGCCTGCACAAGGCGATGATCGACGGCCCGGAAAATACCGAGCAGGGTCAGGTGCTGCTGGTGGAAGACAACACGGAAACGCAACTGTTGGAAGACAAACTCATTCACAGTGAGCGCCTGGCCTCCATTGGCCGTCTCGCGGCGGGCGTCGCCCACGAAATCGGTAATCCGGTCACGGGAATCGCGTGTCTGGCTCAAAACATGAAGCTGGAAACCGATGATGAAAACCTGCTGGAGACCTCACAGCAGATCATTGATCAAACCAAACGTATTTCCAATATTGTACAATCGCTGATGAATTTTTCGCGGTCCGGCAATCACGCCCGCGCCATCACCAACGAGATTGCCTCGATGGGCCGCTGTGTCGATGAAGCCATCAATCTGCTGTCGTTGAGTGAAAAAGAAAAACAGATTGAGTACCTTAACTCGGTATCGCTCGATCTAAAGGTCAACGGCGACGAACAGCGGCTCGTGCAGGTGTTCGTGAATCTGCTGGGCAACGCGAGAGATGCCTCTCCGGACAAGAGTATCATCACGATTACTGGAAAACAGGAAGCGTACTCCGTTATCATTGAGGTCACCGATCAGGGGTGCGGTATTCCCACAGAAAAACTGGACCACATTTTCGAGCCATTCTACACAACAAAAGATCCCGGAAAGGGCACCGGCTTGGGACTGTCTCTGGTATACAGCATTATTGAAGAACATTATGGGAACATTCAGGTTTTCAGCCCGGTAAATCAGGAGCGAGGCACTGGCACCAAGGTGGTCATCAGCCTGCCTGGCGACATGCGTCAAATGCCTTCGACGCCATCGGGTTGGGCCGGATAACGCCACCATTCCCCTGACAGGAAACGCGACATACACGCACGTTTAAGCGAGCATTACTGCATGGATCATATTCTGGTTGTAGAAGACGAAGACATTATTCGCTCAGCGGTACAACGCCTGCTGGAGCACAACCACTTTCGAGTTACTACTGCCAGCTCGGTCGATGAAGCCGAGCAGCATTTAAGCCAGATTTCGCCCAGCCTGGTGATCACTGATCTGCGCTTGCCCGGTCGCCCAGGGACAGATCTCATTGATCGGGTTGCACCCATCCCTGTGCTGGTGATGACCAGCTACGCCAGTCTGCGATCGGCGGTGGATTCCATGAAAATGGGCGCGGTGGATTACATTGCCAAACCCTTTGACCATGACGAGATGTTGTCCAGTGTAAAATCTATCCTGCAGAAACACCGGGATCTCGAACATACTCCCGCACCTGCCGCCGCTCAGGAACCACCGCCGAACATCTCCGGGGCGATCTCCGACATGATCTTTGGCGAATGCGATGCCATGCAGAAAGTTTTTCGTCTGATCGAAAAAGTCGCGCCAACAGACACCACCGTCTTGATTCAAGGTGAATCCGGCACCGGCAAGGAATTGGCAGCCCGAGCGCTGCACCAATTCAGTCGTCGCCACGCTAAGCCACTCATCTGTGTCAACTGTGCCGCGATACCGGAGACACTCATTGAATCGGAATTGTTTGGCCATGAAAAAGGCGCGTTTACCGGCGCGGTCAGTGCCCGTAACGGCTTGGTCGAAGCCGCAGATGGCGGCACCCTCTTTCTGGATGAAATCGGTGAACTCCCACTGGAGGCCCAGGCCCGTCTGCTTCGCGTGTTGCAGGAAGGGGAAATTCGGCGCGTTGGTTCAACGCAATCCCAGCAAGTGGATGTGCGCCTGATTGCCGCTACCCATCGAAACCTGAAAGCGCTGTCCAAAACCGGAGAGTTTCGGGAAGATCTCTACTACCGCCTGAACGTGATGCAACTGCGCCTGCCTGCACTCCGTGAGCGCGGCACCGACATTCTTGGACTGGCAGAGCGCTTGCGCAGGCATCTCGGTGACAAAATGGGCAAACCCAGCGTCAAGCTGTCCCCGGGGGCCATGCACGCCATCCAACAGCACACCTGGCCAGGCAACGTACGTGAACTGGAAAACGCCATGGAGCGGGCCATCATCCTCTGCGAGAATGATATCATCACGGAGGACGAGCTGGACATTGACCTGGACCCGGAACGGGAATTGACAACCGGGCTGGTCAGCCCACAGGAGAATCAGGCTTCGTCCCCCAAAGAGGCTGACCTGTCACTGGAGGATTATTTCCAGCGGTTTGTGCTGGAAAACCAGGACAGCATGAGTGAGACGGAGCTGGCCCAGAAACTCGGCATCAGCCGAAAGAGCTTGTGGGAACGGCGGCAGCGATTAGGGATTCCTCGGAAGAAATCTTGAGCTCCGAAAATTAGCACAAACAATTGCCCAACCGACTGTCGGTTTTGTCGCCCTCTCAATTGATGAGGTAATACTTGTACTGGTGAAAATACCGGAAACTCGCTTCCGCGACTTGAGTACCCCCTCACGCCCGGCCCACCCTGTGCTATGCTCAAAGAACCTGCTTGTTTATTCTTCCCGAATAGCAAGCCTGAATAAGCACATGGCTTGGAGAAGCGCATGTCTGCCACCTGGATCACGGTTCTTGGGCTCACGGGTTTACTCGCTTTCGCAGTATTGATGCTGCCGGCGGCCAAACGCCTCAATTTTCCCTACACGGTGCTGCTCGCTGCGGTAGGCACGCTGCTTGGGCTCATCGAGACCGTGATAGGTACCACCCAGCTTTTTCAACCGGTCAACGATTTTCTCACCGCCTTGGGAAGTTTCGATATTACCGCCGAAGCGGTATTTTTTATCTTCCTGCCTGCTCTGGTATTCGAGGCCGCGCTCAGCATTGATGTGCGCCGCCTGATGGACGATATCGGCCCCATTCTGAGTCTGGCGATTCTCGGCTTGTTGCTGTCCAGCTTCATCATCGCAGGAGCACTGCACTGGACCACTGCGTTTCCGTTTCTGGTCTGTCTATTGATTGGCGCAATTTGTTCCGCCACAGACCCGGTCGCGGTGGTGGCGTTATTCAAGGAGATGGGTGCACCCAAGCGGCTGACGATCCTCGTTGAGGGCGAGAGCCTGTTCAACGATGCAACCGCCATCGTGCTGTTCACCATTCTGGCAGCGATGCTGACGGAGGGCAAAAGCACCGACTTTTTGACCAGCACACTGATTTTTCTCAAGGTGTTTTTTGGCGGCGTGATTCTGGGCTACCTCGCAGGCCACCTGCTGTGCTGGCTGATGAAGCTGTTCAGCGAACTCGTGCTGGTCAATATCACACTGTCCATCTCGACGGCGTATTTGTCGTTCATCGTGGCCGAACATTACTTTCATGTTTCCGGCGTCATGGCCGTGGTCACGGCAGCGTTGGTGTGCGGATCTATTGGGCGTACGCTACTGAAACCCAAACTCTGGCAGGAACTGGAAATCAGTTGGGAACAGACCGGCTTCTGGGCCAATTCCATTATCTTCATTCTGGTGGGCATGGCGGTGCCACGGTTACTCACTCACATCGATCTCACCATGATCATTGGCATTATTGTGCTCACCCTGGCCGCACTGTTTGCCCGCGCGTTGATCACGTATGCGTTTCTGCCACTGGTCTCCCGCGCAGGGATTGGCAAGAGGGTGAGTCTGGCCTACAAAACGATTATGTTCTGGGGCGGACTGCGGGGGGCGGTGTCGCTTGCGCTGGCCCTCACCATCGTCGAACACCCGAACCTGCCAGAAAGCTATCGCCAGTTTATCGAAGTGCTGGTCACCGGGTTTGTGCTGTTTACCCTGTTTGTCAGTGCGACAACTACCCGCTTTGTCATGAGCCTGTTTCAGTTTGACAAACTCACGCCCATTGAGTGCATTCTGCGCGACCGGGCAGTCTCCCGCTCCCTTGAAAAAGTGGCCCGCTCGCTGGAATACTCCGCCACGCAAATTTCCACACACAAGAATATCACGCAGGACATTACTCACCGCTATCAGCTCAAGAGCCAGCTGCTCGCAGACATTGAGCAACAGCGAAAGCGCGTCCACCCCGAAGACTGGGTGATTATGGGCTTAACCATCCTGATCTCCCTCGAACGAGGATTCTACCGGGAACGCTTTAACGAAGGCATCGTGCCCTCGTATATTTTCAGGCTGTTGAACGCTCAACTGGATGACCTTTCCGATGCATTGAAGTCCGGCGGGGTCGAGGCCTATCGCAATCAGGCACAGGCTAACCTGGGCTTTGACTGGCGGTTCAAAGGCGCGGAATTTGTGAATCGGTGCTGTGGTATTCAAACCCTGCTGTCGTTCCGGCTCGCGGAGCGTCTGAATGTGCTGGTGCTGCAGCGCGGTGCCCAGGAATACCTGGATGCCCAGCAGATTGGCACGCTCAAATTGTATCTGGATGATCAGGCCTATGAGCAGGTGCTCCCGGTATTCACCGAACGCTTCGAGCAAACCCAACGCGCCTGTGATGCCCTGTCTGGCCAATACCCGGATTACACCAATCAGCTCATGCAGCAACAACTTACCCAAAGCGCACTGTGGCAGGAAGAGGCGGAATACGCACGCCTGCGCAACGAGGGTGTGATCACGCCAGCGGTGTACCGCAGTTTGAGTGAAGAAGTGGCGGAAAAAATCGCGGCGATTCGATCATTACCTGCCCTGGACCTGCACCTGGAGCCCGAGTTTCTGATCCGCAAGCTGCCCATGCTGAGCCAGTGCAGCAAAGCCCACTGTGAGAGCCTCGCCAAACTGCTTACCCCCAAGCTGGCCTTTCCCGATGAACTCATCATCACCAAAGGGGAAACTGGCGATGCGATGTACTTTATCGCGAACGGCGCGGTAGACATCGAGCTGGAAAACAGCCATCGCACCCTGGCCTCTGGGGATTTTTTCGGTGAGATCGCGCTCCTGAATCAGGTGCCCAGAGTGGCCAATGTTCGCGCACTCGGGTATTGTTCGTTACTGGAACTCAAGCATCGGGACTTTCAGGCCTTTCTCGCGGATCACCAAAATCTGAAGCAACAAATTGAATTAATAGGAGAGCAAAGATTACAGGCACTCCAGCACCCACCGTCAACGAATTCAGCTGGTTCACTTACATAATTCTCTGCTCCGATGGCAGCCTCTACACGGGCATCACCACGGATGTGGCACGCCGCTGGCAAGAACACGCCACCCGGCGCGGGGCCAAGTATTTCCGCAGCCGGGAACCGGAGAAACTGGTGTATTTGGCTACGCACCCGGACCGGGCAACCGCGAGCAAGGAAGAGTGGCAAATCAAACAACTCACCGCTCGGCAAAAACAGTCGCGAATTGAACGCTACGCAGAGGCGACTGGCACCCTCGCTCAACAGCTTGAAGTGACAAACCTGCAGTAAGTACTTCAGGAGGCTTTGGCTTCCCGCTCGCGCAACCAGCTCACCAAGGCGGGCAGCGGCAGCGGCTTACTGAGGAAGTACCCCTGCATGCAATCGCATTTCATGGCTTTGAGATCCAGCATGGTATGCTCATCTTCCACCCCTTCTGCCACCACGCTGTAGCCGAGCCCGTGCCCCATATCCACGGCCGTTTTTACAATTACGCGATTGTCTGCGGAGTGCTCCATATCAAAAATCAACGATTTATCGATCTTGATTTCCGCCACCGGTAGCGTCTTGATGTAAGACAGCGACGAATACCCGGTTCCGAAATCATCAATGGACACCTTCACTCCAGTGTCCTTGATGCTTTGCAGAATCTTCACCATGTTGAACAGGTCAGTGGACACCGCCGTCTCTGTTACCTCTAGCGTGACCTTGTCGGCGGGCACCTGAAGCGATGCCAGCTGAGCGATCGTGAACTCTGCGAAATCGGTTTCACTCAGGTTAATGGCGGAGATGTTTATGGAGATGCTCAAATCAAAGCCATGCTCTTTTAATGTCAGGTAGGTGGCGAGCGACTGCTTCATTACCCACCGGGTCAACTCTTGTATCACGCCGGACTTCTCCGCCAGCGGTACAAACTCGTCCGGGGGAACAAACCCAAAGTCACGGTGATTCCAGCGAACCAAGGCCTCCAGGCCGTACACACAATCCGCCTGTAAGTCATACTTCGGTTGGAAGTACATTTCGAGCGTGTCATGGGCAATCGCTTTCTGTAACTCGCCCATTAATGCCAGACGACGCTCGTTGTAGGAATCGATGGCTTGAGAATAGACCGTGAGCGGTAAGGCCGTCGCATTCCTGGGGGCATCCATCGCCACTTGCGCCTGTCGCACCAAAGGTGCATAACTCTTGCTGTGCTCCGGGTAAACCGCCACGCCCACGCGACAACCCAGCACGATCTGCATGCCATTGAACACGAGCGGCTTCTGCACACCGTAAATCAATTCCCGCAGCGTCGCCGCCAGCTCCTGGTGATCCGATTCATTCAACACCAGCGCGAACGTTACCCCTTCCACAGCCGCAATATAATGGGTTTCACTTTTTCCTTGGTTGATGGGGCTGATTGACGGTAGCTGTTTGGTTTGTTGCTTGAAATCTCGTAAAAACTGCAAGAGTAAGCGATCCGCACTCTCGTGCCCCAGGGTTTTGTTGATCTCGTGAAAGCGCCCCAGATGCACCAGCACCACGGCAAACGCGTTCAGCGGTTTGTTTTCGATGCGGCGGGTAATTTCCGATTCCAGAAACACGGCATTGGGCATGCCGGTGCGGGGGTGGTGCGTCGCCTGATGGAGCATACTGTTTTCCAGCTGACGACGCTGTTGCGCTTCCCTGAGCGCGGCATGTTGTGCTGCCAGCTTTTCACGGCGTTCAATATTAAAGCGATCGGCTAAGGCAATAGTGAGCAAGACCGCCTCCAGCGCACTGCCCACCTGAAACACATATTCGGAGAAGAAGTTGCGCGGAAAAACCCCCAGCTTACTCAATGCCAGCACGGCGGTACCCAGCATCATCACGATCCAGGCCAACGAGAAAAACCGCGCCACCTGGTGGCCATTCGCCCACAAATAAGGACCAATCGCCAACACACACACACTGGCCGGCAGCGTCATGACAGCTGAGATACGTATGGCGTACTGGTAATCCAGCACAAATGCCAGCACGAGGCAGAACACCGCTGCCAGCAAAATTGCGACCAGCACCCAATCCCACCGCGGTGCCGTTTCCTTCGTCACCAGAAATTCCCGGGTGAACAGGGAGCCAAACAACGCACACAACGGCACCAGCGTCGACACCGAGTAGTCCTGCAGCAGCGGAAAAAACGGCCAGAGGTACTGGTAGGCTATCCCGTTCAGAGCCGCCACCAGCAGAGCATAGGACGCGACAAATCCAATGTACCAGAGGTACATAATCTCTTTCAATGTGACGAGGAAGAACAGATTCACCAGAATCATGGCGATGATGACACCGAAGTACAGCATGTTCCACTGCGCTTCCACCAGCGCCAACTGATAAAAAGCATCTTTCTTCCAGAGCACCATCGGTACCTGCAGGGAACTGGTGGTTTTCACCCGAATATAAAAATGTCGGGTAGACTCCGCAGGCAAGTTGATGGGGAAAACAAAGGTTTTGTAATTTAAGAAGCGCTGATTGAACGGCTCATGATCACCCGTTTCAAAGGCCTCCTGCAGTTTGCCCTGTTCATCCAGTTCGTAGATGCTGATCCAGTCCAGCAACGGATAACTCAGCTCAAGCAGACGGGCAGCTGCGCGCGGGGTAGCGTTGTGCAGTGAGAAACGAAACCAGTAGGCTTCTTTGCGAAAACCGAGATTCACGGTACCATCAGTGACATAACGCCACCGCTTACTCATCTGATCCGAGCGAACATCCGTTAACTCCAGGTTGGTTCCCGGGTCCACAAGGTAGTCCATATGTGAAGACAGGTTGGATGCCCCTTGCTCATCGAGTTGCAGCGTACGCGCATGCAGCGGCCCGGCACACAGGATGCCGAGCACGAACAGGCCGAAAACGGCGTTCAAATAGGCGCGATTCAATGCTTTCATCTAAACGGATACTGCCAACAAGTGTGAAAGGCTATCTATTCAATTTAGATGAAATTCAGGGGATTACCAAAAACGCCCGTGGCAGCCTACCACATCAAATCATCAGGGATCTGGTAGTCTGCATAGGGATCATCGGCGTCTGCCGCGCCTGTGCCTTCCGGTTGATTCAGAAAGACAATGGTCTCGGCCCCTCGTTCCAGGATTTTTTCGGCCACGATTTTGGGAATCAGCGCATAACCGGACTCAGATCGGGCAATGGCGACAATGCCTTTGGACAGTTGATCCTGCAACAGCGGAGTGACATACAGTTTTTTCACTTTTCCCGCGTCGGCAAACTGGAATCCCACCTCCCCGGCATCGTAGGCAATGCGATGGGCATCCACCAGCTGAACAATTTGTGCTGCGATCGCTTTCTTCTGCGCTTCATCCTGGGCTTGCTTATTCAGCGCGCGATCTTTTTCCAGTTTTTCCTCCCGTGCCGCTTTCACCCACTGCTCGGACGCCTGGGCCTCTTCACCGCTTCGACGGGTTTGCCGTGCCTGTTTATTTTTCTCTTTTTTTACTTTACTGGCGGACTTTTTATCCACCAAACCCGCTTTCATCAACTGTTCTTGAAGTGAATTCGCCATGCCCTGCCCTTATCACCATCGTTGGATTAAACATGAGCGTATTATAAACGGCTGAAGAATAGATGCACCCCAAACGACTATACTGTTACCAATCATCACTCCACAGTCGATTCATTGTTTATGCCCACACTCTCTCCCAGCGAAATCCGGGAACTGGCAACGCTATTCAGCACCGGTGTCAGCCTGCAGGCGGCCTGCAGAAAAATGGCCGAAGCTCATCCGGAAAATACCGCTTGGCACCGACTGGAAAGGCGGATTTCCAACGGGCAAACCCTGGCGCAGGCCTGTGAAAAAACAGGCGTGTTTCGCAGCTTTCACCTGCAGGCGCTGCGCATTGCCGAGAACGCAGGCAAACTTGAAAGCACCTTGAAATGGCTCGCAACCGAGATTGAAGTCAACACTGCCTGGCGCAAGAAAGTTACCGGCAAGCTCCTGTACCCGTTTTTTATTTTTGCCGTGATGGTCGCACTAGTCACCATCGTCAATCTGGTCAAGCTCCCGGGCGCACTCGCCTTACAGAAAACGGCCATCAACGTAATCATTCTCATCGCACTGTACAAACTCACCCGCCTGTTTGTGCACATTCTGAGTGAAAAGGCCGATTTCTGGCTGCCGCGATTCTGGCGCTATGGCTGGATGCGTGAGGTGGGCATTCTGCAAAAAGTGCACGACTATCATTGGCTGAACCTGCTTCACTGGCAGGTGATCGCCGGTGTGGACTTTGCCAGCGCCTGCCAGCACATGCGCACGTTCCAACCGGCAGACAACTACCAACACGCGATTCATGCGTGCCTGTCCAATGTTGAAAAAGGGCGCGCCCTGGCGGAATCTATCATCCGCGCAGATCTCGTGTTTTCCCAGGTAATGCAACGCATGCTGACACTGGCTGAGAAGACCGGCGACTGGGAGAGCTCCGTACAGCACCACCTGATTACCCTGGAAGCCGATATCCGGATATTTGACGACTATCTGGCTGACTGGCTCCCCCGCTTTTTGTACCTGCTCATTATCGGAACCGGGTTCAGTGTGATACTCTGATCGCTTCGCTTTGTGATACAGGAAATCAATACCATGAAAATATGGGTGGATGCCGATGCGTGCCCGGTGGTCATCAAAGAAATCATTTACCGCGCGGCCATCCGCACCCGGATAGAAGCCACGCTGGTGGCCAACCAGCCGCTGCGCGTTCCCGCCTCTCCCTACCTGAGCACCCGGCAGGTGCCGCCTGGCTTTGATATTGCCGACAACGAAATCGTGCGGTGCAGCGAAGCGGGTGATCTGGTGATTACTGCCGACATTCCCCTCGCGAGCGAAGTCATCGACAAAGGCGCGCTTGCCCTGAATCCGCGGGGTGAACTCTACACCCGCGACACGATTCGCGGGCGGCTGAACATGCGCGACTTTATGGATACGATGCGGGCCAGTGGCTATGAAACGTCCGGCCCACCACCGCTCAGTCAGGGCGATCGACAAAAGTTTGCCAACCACCTGGATCGCTTGTTGAGTCAGTCCACCCGAGGGTGAGGCGGCACAAAACTCATCGCCCGCTCCGCCATGGCGGTGATAGTCAGACTGGGATTCACCCCAATGTTCACCGGGATAGCCGATGCATCGGTCACGAGAATGTCTGGATAGCCGAAGAGGCGGTGCTGTACATCCACCACCCCGTCCAACGCATGACTCCCCATCGGACACCCCCCCAGGATGTGCGCTGTCAGGGATCGATTCAACACACTCTCCATCAATATGCTCTGTGCCTCTCCCTGACTTTCGGCCGCGAATGCGCGCGCCGCAGCATTCGCCACGGGTAGATACGTCGGTGCCATTTTCCCCCGCCCCGGCAGTGTTCGCAACTTACTCTTCACGGGCCAAAAGCGGGCGCGCTGCCAGGTCATCGCCATTTCATTATTGGCACTCTGCATGACGGTTAACAGGGTGGTTTTCTTGTGCCAATTCCGGTCACGCCAGGCCCGCGTCGATTGCCAGGGGGCTTTGATTATCGCCCCTAACGTCCGACGTGCCCTGCGCCCTGGATTCGCATCATCCACCATCGGACCAAAATAAAACCGCATCAGGTTATGCGCCGGAGCCAATCGATTTTGGGTGATGTGTGTACTTTCGTCCGGATAGAAATCACTGGAGATGGTGGTCCCGCGCGTCAGATCCACGCCCTTCGCTTTCGCCATGGAAGCCACCAGCGCTTCACTGTTGGTACGCACGCGCGCGCCCAGCATGGGTGAAACATCCGGCAGGGTACCCCACTCATCCCGACATCGGAACAGCAGCTCTAACGTACCCAGCACACCCGCGGCCAGTACAATTTTGTTCGCTTTGAACCAGCGTCGGTGGCCCTGCTTTGACGTGGTTTCGGCCCGCACCAGATATCCTCGACGCAGCGGCTCAATACGGGTCACTTTGTGCTCCGGGAAAATGGTGAGTCCACGCTTTTCTGCCAGGTAAAGGTAGTTCTTGTCCAGCGAATTTTTTGCACCGACGGCACACCCTGTCACGCATTTGCCACAGAAATTGCAACTGACCCGGTGGGGCCCGGCGCCATTAAAAAACGGGTCCTCGTGAAACCGTGCCTCCCCGGGCTGCTCGGATTGGCCAAAGAAAATACCCTGTTGCACCGTCCCGAAGGTCTCCCCCTTCCCCATCACCTCTGCCGTTTGCTTGAGCTGCTGATCCATGGCAAAGTGACAGGGATTGGGTGTAACGCCTAACATATGACTGGCGGTATCGTAATGAGCGGCTAACTCTCTTTGCCAATCGGCAAGGTGCCGCCAATCTTCTGCCTGATAAAACGCAGCTTTGGGGCGGAGCAGCACAGCGGCATACACAAGACTGCCGCCGCCCACGCCCACGCCTCGAAATACAGACGCATGCTGAAAATGCACCTGGGAAAAGTACCCTTTTAGCCGGAGCGCCGGCTCCCAGAGAAATTTGTGCGGATGTCGATCTGCTTCCTGCATATCGGCAGGCGTTACCCGTCGACCTTGCTCCAGCAACGCCACCCGGTAACCTTTTTGCACCAATCGCAGTGCGGCCACACTGCCACCAAAGCCACTTCCGACGATTACGAAGTCATATTCAGCACCTTTTTCCATAGTTTCTTCTCGATTATCGTTATTTTTTGTATGTTTTATAAACATTACGTTCGATGATGTTGACTCCCGTAAGAAATACCCTATACTAAACAGAGTTTGTAGCAAGCCTATTTATGCACGCCGTTTCGAAGTCACGTCTTGAGTACCTCGTCCTGTTTTACATAAGTATTTGCACCGCTTCAAGCCTTATGGCATTCACATTTTGTGAACGCCGCATATTTGTATTTTTATAGGATTTTTTTATGTCGACTACCACTGGAACCGTTAAATGGTTCGACGAAGCAAAAGGCTTTGGTTTTATTCAACAAGAATCTGGCCCAGATGTTTTTGCTCACTTCAGCGCTATTCAGGGCGATGGATTCAAAACTCTGGCTGATGGCCAGAAAGTTGAGTTTACCATCACTCAAGGCAAAAAAGGCCCACAGGCTGAGAACATCGTTCCTTTATAAGGTCATGTTCTACTGAGCGTGCATAACGCTCAGAGTGCAAGAAAAGCGCTATTCCGAAAGGAGGCGCTTTTTTTATTTCCCTCGCGTTAAACCACCTCACACTTCCTCTCCCTAATCTGCAGTATCAGACACTATTTGATCAGTTTTGTTAAATCTGTACCAGAAATCACGCCCCCAATGCCCCTAAAATGGTACAAATCGCCTAATAATCACAATAATCAGATCCACAGGCCAAGCAGGGGCACCCGCTATGAACCCACCGACCCGCAACCACCGGAACGGCACGCCTACGCCAACCACCAGAGCGTCGCAGACGACGCTGAGTAGCTCCACCATGATTCCCCTGATTCAGTTTGCACAATCGCTAGGGATGTCACAAAAGCGACTGGCGCTGGCAACATCCATTCCAGAAAATTTACTCAGTGACCCCGAACAGCGCATGACCATTCGCCAGGCCGACCTGCTTTATAGTGTTGTGAAGCGTGAACTCAATCTGCCGCATTTGGGGTTAAAGGTCGGCTACCGGCTGGGCACGGGCAGCTATAACCTGCTCCAACACTTGTTGCTGAGCTGTGGTACTTTGGCACAGGCCTACCGCTACATGTGCCAATATTACACCCTCTTTACCGACGAGCCAGCGCCCGCGCTGCTCGGTGACGACCAGGAAGCAGTGTTGCGCTGGCATTTTGATCCTGAAAGCCGGGAAATCAGTCGCTACGAGGCTGTGCTGGCCGCGACGAAATGCTGGTTTAACCTGCATTGCGGGAAACGATTTGAATTAAAGCAGGTGCGGTTCCGCCATCCGCTCCCAGGGTATGTGCCCGCCCTGCACAAAGCGTTTGGTCCCCAGATGTGCTTTGACCAGCCCCACTATGAAATTGCTTTTGACGCACACTGGCTAAACTATGAAGCGCGCCCCACCAATCCCTCGGTCATTGCGGCAATCGAACCCCAACTGCGGCTCATGCTCACGGCGCGCAACGCCCAACACCCCTTGTCTCAAAAGATTCGGCACCTGTTCGTTAAAGAGACTTTACCACTCAACGCCTCTCAGGAAATGGCTGCTGAAGCGCTCGGCATCAGTTTACGTACCATGAACCGGCAACTGCAACAGGAAACGCTTCGGTACAAGCAGCTCCGTGATGAAATCCGCATAGAAATCGCAAAAAAGCACCTGAGACATTCGGCAGACTCCATCGAAAGCATTGCCCATCGCATTGGCTATTCGTCGCGACGCGCCTTTGATCGCGCGTTCTTTTCGAGCGAAGAGGAAAGCCCGGCGAATTTCCGACAACGTCAGCAAGCACTGGCGAGTTGACGCCGGTCAACTCGCACGAGAAAAACCGTGCTAGATTTTCCCCTTTTTCCAAGACGAAGGAGAACCGGGGTGGACCTGACCAAGCACGTACCCATGCTGAGCACACACTTGAGAAACAAATGGGGTGAACGCGTGCATAAGGTGTCGGTGAATGCGGCGTTTACCTGCCCCAACCGGGACGGGACCAAAGGCATTGGCGGCTGCACGTTTTGCAACAACAGCTCCTTTTCTCCCAATTCCACCATGCTAGCCTCTGTTCGAGAGCAGATACTGGCCGGACAAGCCATCATTCAGCGTCGCACCCACGCGACAAAGTTCATGGCCTACTTCCAGTCCTACACCAACACCTACGCGGATGTCGCGGAACTACGAGCACTTTACTACGAAGCATTGAAAGTGGAACAGGTGATTGGGCTGTCGGTGGGCACCCGGCCGGATTGTGTGCCTGACGCAGTACTGGATCTACTGGCGGAGATTCAGGAAAAAGGCTATGAAGTGTGGCTCGAACTGGGCTTGCAATCCGCCTTCGATGACGCGCTCGAACGGGTTAATCGGGGACATGGTTTTGACGAGTATAAAGACGCGGTGGCACGCGCGCAGCAACGCGGCCTGCAGATCTGCACACACCTGATTGTCGGCCTGCCTGGCGAGCCGGCGGCGAGAAGTCTGGACTCTTTGGACCGGGTTCTGGCACTGGGTACCAATGGTATTAAAATCCACCCGCTGCATGTCGTGAAAGGCACACAGTTGGCTCGCCAGTGGAAACAGGGGGGCTATGAACCGATTACGGAAGAAGAATACATTACGACGGTAGCCGCCATGCTGAAGCGCTTACCCAAGAATGTTTATGTGCACCGGCTGACGGGCACGGCCTCGACCTCCCTGCTGCTGGCACCCGCCTGGTGCGCAAAAAAATGGCGCGTGCTGAATGGCATCTGTGCCGCGATGCAATAGGGCATCTTGCGCCATCACATAAACGAGCGGTAACCCAGCCACTTACCCAGCATCTCGCGCAGCGCTTCTTTCTGAATGGGCTTGCCGAGAAAATCATTCATCCCACAGCGGATGCACTGTTGCTTCTCCGAGATATCATCCGTGGCAGAACAGGCAATGATGGGCACATTGTGAAAAGGCTCACCGGAGGCACGAATCTGATGCGTCAATTCAAATCCATCCATTTCCGGCATGTGGCAGTCCATCAGGATCAGATCCACCGGCTCACGCGCCAAAATGTGCAGTGTTTCCTCGCCACTTTCCGCCAGTCGAACCTGAAAACCCAGCTTTTCGAGTGATTTTTTGGCAATCAGCCGATTGGTCGGGTTGTCATCCGTCACCAATATATGGGTTTGGCGTGGCGACATGACAGGCTGCGCACGTCTGGTCTGCTCCACGCGTTCTTCACCCGGCTTCAAGCACGCGGTAAAGGTAAACACGCTGCCTTTCCCAACTTCACTGGTCACCCCGATATCGCCCGCCATCAACCGGCAGAGCTTGCGACAAATAGACAATCCCAGTCCGGTCCCCATCGGCGCCCCACCCGGGGTGCGCACCTGCTCATAATCGCCAAACAGTTTGGGTAGCTTATCCGCCGCAATCCCAAGCCCGGTGTCGGCGACCGCTACCTGAATAACAAATCCTTCCGGCAAGGCAGACTTATCTCTCTGCCCCATGGACACCTCGATGCGCACTTCCCCTTGTGCGGTAAATTTCAACGCATTGCCGGCAAGATTGTTCAGAATCTGCTTGAGACGCACCGGGTCCCCTTTCGCCAGATCCGGCACATCTGGGGCAATGCTCGTCTGAAGCAAGACCTCTGGCGGACAAAGTGGTTGCAACAGCCGCGCCACACTCTCAATCAACTCGCGCAGATGGAAGTCCACCTCTTCCAGTTCAAACTTCCCGGCCTGCAACTTGGAAAAGTCCAGAATATCATTTACCAGGGTCAGCAACATTTGACCATTATCGGCAATGGAGCGAACATACGCGGATTGCTCCTCCGACAAGGCTGTGCCCTGCAATACGTCACAGAGCCCGATCATTCCGGAAACAGGCGTCCGCAACTCATGACTGGCCTGAGCGAAGAAAAGCGTTTTCGCTTCATCAATGGATCGCGCCAGCTTTTGCTGGTTATGCAGGGTGTCCGCCATGACCACCCGTTTGTAGTTCCGCAGCGCAGATACCAGAGCGGTCAGCAGGCGCGTCTGCGTCAGTTCGGCCTTCTGGCAGTAATCGTTGATTTCATATTCCAGTAGCACCTCCAACTCCGGGGCACTCCCTGGCTGACCGGTACGAAGAATGAGTTGAATCTCACGATTGGCCAGTTCATTACGTACCCAGCGCACCAGATCCAGGCCCGCCGTGTCTTCTTCCATCACCACATCCACAAAGGCAACGGCCACATCATCCCGCTCCCGCAGAATTTTCAGCGCTTCACCCGCAGAATACGCATTGATGATTCTTACCGGGCGTGCCTCGAAGGCAAACTCACGCAACACCAGATCTGTCATCTGATGCACCGTCGGGTCATCATCCACCACCAGCACCCACCAGGGGGGCAATGCATCTTTTGGCAGAACCTTCGGTTTACTGGGGCGAAACAGGGGCTTTTTCTGCCCACTCACACCGTTGGGCTGTGCTGTTACTGTCTCAGTCACTTTCTGCTCCGGCCAGGGCCCACGAAACACACGCTCAAGAGCCGACCACTCTGATTAAAATTTCACCTCTTCTTACTATAGGCAATATGGGACACTTAGCCAATGTTGATCCCGGGCAATTCGCGAACCCCACCACAATTTTTTTACCGGGGCACAGCAACGGCAGAAACTGTCCTAGGAATGGCGTGAACTGTCGTTTCCACTTTGAAGGCAGTGCCGTAAAGTGGACACTCCCGTTCCTCACCGGTTAAGCAGTACGGCGAACACGATAAAAATAAAGTTAACCAAGGAAAGGAGCAAAGTAACCATGGTCAAACGACTTAACAACACCCGTGCGTTTTGGCACCCGGTTCAGTGGTGCCTGCTGCTGATGTGCAGCCTCTCATTCTCTCAAGTGAGCAGTGCGAACATCTGTATCGAACTGAATCTGCCGGAAAACCCCCATTACAGTTTTCAGGATGACCTGTTCATCACCTCACCCGATGGCACGCGGCTCGCCGCTAACCTGATGGTGCCCAAAACAACCCCTCCGGCAGAGGGCTGGCCCACCATCATTTTCGTGAACAGCTGGGTGGTGGACGAGCATGAATACATCATTCAGGCGGCGCAATTTGCCAAAAAAGGGTATCAGGTGCTGAGCTACAGTGCTCGCGGATGGGGCTGCTCCGATGGACTCATCAATGTGATCGCGGACGGTGACATGATGGATCTCACCGCCATTGTGGACTGGCTGCAAACAGATACCAACGCTGACATGAACAACATCGGCATCAGCGGTATTTCCTATGGCTCCGGCATGGGTTTGCGAGGGGCCGCTCTGGAACCGCGCATCAAAACGGCAGTCGCGATGAGCACCTGGGGCGACTTGCAGGATGCCTTATATGGCGAGCAATCCCCTCGACTCTTCTGGGGTTTTTTCCTGGTTGCGAGCGGCTATCTCACGGGCTCCATGGACCCCAGCATTGCTGAAAACTACTTGAACCTGATCACCCATCAGAACGTGCCTGAAACCATGGCCTGGGCCGCGGAGCGCTCGGCAGCACCGCTGGTGCACCTGATAAATGAGCGCCAGGTACCCATATATCTGGCCAATAACTTCTCGGACTACCTGTTCCACCCCAATCAGGTGATGCGCTTCTATGATTCCCTCACCGGCCCCAAACGACTGGATCTCAATCAGGGCACGCACGCCAGTGGCGAAGGTTTTGGGCTGATCGGTCTGGAAAACTATACCTGGCAAAACACCCACGACTGGTTTGACCATTGGTTGAAAGGCGAGAACACGGGCATCATGGACCGTCCCGGCTTCACAATGCAAACAGACTTGAGTTACCAGCGGGAAGAATTCAGCACCTGGCCGATTCCGGAAGCGGAAGACAAAACCTTCTATATGGGACCCCGCAGCTGGTTCACCCAGGGCGAACTTCGCGATCGCCCCTACAGTTCCTGGTGGACCGTCACGAATACCGTGAACTCCGGGCTGGACTCGGGGGCGACCACTGGCATTCCCATCCTGTCCGAAATTCTGGATGCCCACTTAAAGACGCCGGTGAAAGCCTCCATCCCCCTGCTTAATCGATTGCACAGCATTGCTTACCAGAGTGACCGATTAAGCGACACCATGAAAATTCGCGGCATTCCCAAAGTTACCGTCAATGTCGCGCCTTCCCGGAAGCAGATGCAGCTGATTGGTTACCTGTACGACGTGGACGCCCTGGGTATTGGCAAGCTCATCACTCACGGCCCGGTAACACGCTATGACGCCACACCTGGCCAACGGGTCGCGCTGGACTTTGAACTTCTGGCCACAGCCTATGATGTGCCTGCGGGCCACCGCATCGCCATCGCCTTCGACACGTTCGATATGCTCTATGCGCCACCTACCCTGAATCTCTACAATGTGAAGTTCAAGCACGATTCAGACTATCAGTCCACGCTCACACTTCCACTCGTCGACTGATCCCAACCATCAAGGGGTCTCCCCTGCGCACCCGACTCCACGGGTGCGCAGTCCCCTCAGGCATAGACGCTTCTAAACGAGAGACCGCGGCGCAGTATTGGACAGCGCGCCCACGACGGATTAGTATGCGCGGCTGAATTTCCCGATGCTCTCAAGCATCCATCACCGTATTCTTCACCGCCGGAGCCCCTGAATGACTGCTCGCCTGTTAATCCGAAAGCTGCATCGCTACCTGGCCCTCGTGGTCGCCTTGCAGTTATTTTTCTGGTCCCTCGGCGGTTTTTATTTCAGCATCATGCCGATCGATGAAATTCATGGTGATCACCTCGTGGAGCGATCGCAGCCGATTCCCGCGCTGACCTGTGACGGCTCTGCAGCCCTTCAGCACATAAACACTTCTTACCCTCTGGAAAACCGCCAGATCCAGAAAGTCAGCACAGCGGCAGGGCATTTCTGGAAATTGCGAGAAGATGGCCACACGCACTGGTTTGGCTTTTGCACCGGGCAGACCACCGGAGCACTCGACCGGGAAAAAATTACTGAACTCGCCCGACAGTATGCCCCCCAAGCCGGCGAAATCAGCGCTCTGGACTGGATCACGGAGGTGCCCATGGACGATGAATTTCGTGGCGCACCCCTGCCCGCCTATCGCGTTGTTTTCGAGGGCAGCGAAAGCCTCCATTTGTATTTGGATGGACACAGCGGCGCCGTGATTGCCGCGCGCACAACCCGATGGCGCATCTTTGATTTCTTATGGATGTTGCATGTGATGGACTACGAGGCCAGGGACGACTTCAATCATGGCCTGCTCCAGCTCTTTTCTGCGCTGGCGATCTTTACCTCACTCAGCGGTGTTGTGCTTTGGTGGAGCAGTCGGCGCAGAATTTTGGCCCGCACGCGATCGGCTGCTAAACTTTAGACTCCTCCACTCACCAAAAAAGGATTTTCCCATGGTTGATAAAACTGCCGCCAAGGCCTTTGGCCTCAAAGCGATTATGACATTGGCCATCGTTGTCATTCTCGGCGTTATTGTCGATCGTTCGCTGTTTTATGCGGAGCCCGGTTATATTTATCACGTAAGAACGCTGACCGGGAATGAAGAAGTCGTGTTTGATGTCGGCTATAAATTTTATTTGTTTGGTCGCTGGAACTCATGGAAACGTGCGATGACCGTGCAAGCCGTGTCCGGGGAATCCACCGGCATTCGTGCCGAACGTGACTCAGACAACACTTCAGCCAACCTGCCCCCTATGAACATCATGTTTCTGGATCAGGTCGATGCCCATGCTCAGGCGACGGTGCGCTACGCCATCCCTTCCGACCGGGAATCCTTTCTGAAACTGGCGCATGAATATCGTTCGCCGGAAAATCTCCTGCGCACATCGCTGATCCCCGCATTCAAGGAAACCTTGCAGGCCAACGCCTCTTTGATGAGCGCGGAAGAGTACTATGCCGGTGGACGCACCCAGTTCAACTCCGAATTTGAAAACCAGATGAGCAACGGCATCTTCCTGGTACAGCGACAGGAAGTGGAAGTGCAAAGCGGCCGGGAAGTCAAAGGCTCTGCCAACGTCGCTCTGGGAGCCAATCAGGAAAAGTACGGTAACGAGACCAAACTGGCGTTCGTCGTACGCAAGGTGCTGGATGAAAGTGGCCTGCCCAAACGTAAGAAGCAGCGGTTCACCGACTTTGGCATTACTGTGGTGTCCGCTCTGGTGACCGACATCAGCCCGAACCAGAAATTCGTCCAGCGCATGCAGCTGAAACAGCAGGCTTCCGCTGATCGCGCCATTGCCCGGGAGCAACGTACCCAGGAAGAAGAGCAGCGCTTGCTGGCCATTGCCCGTGGTGAGCGTGAAGTCGCCGAGCGACAGGCGAAAGCGAAGGTCGAACAGATTCAGAAGACAACTGAAGCGGAGACGGAAAAACAATTGGCAATCACTGCGGCAGAAAAGTTCAAGGAGCAGGCCGCCATCGCGAAAGATACGGCACAAATCAACCTGGAAAAAGCCAAGATCGAGGCGGAAACCAAGCGAACGCTGGCAGAAGCCGAAGCCTACCAGAAGCGAGTCATTCTTGAGGCCGATAACGCACTGGCGCAGAAACTGGAGGCTGAAGTGGCCATCCAGCGTATCTGGGCAGAAGCATTTGCCAAACGACAGGTACCCACCACTGTTTTTGGTGGCGGTGGTGACGGTGGCGCTCCCGTCGGCAGCGACGGTGAGGTCAAGGCGTTTATGCAGTTACTCACTCTGGAAGCCGCCAAGCGGCTCAGTTACGATCGAGATCTGAACAGTTCTGTGCCCGCGAAAAAAGGGAAATAATCCGCACCTCGTCAACGCCCCTTTACCACTAAAAATGCCGCCCGATCAGGCGGCATTGGTGGCACATCGCCGATGAACAGACCAGGCGGCCCTCACTCACCCAGCGGATTGTATACCCACATGGCATTGTTCACGTGCTTGCTGGTGTCTTCGCCGATAATTACCCGACCATCGTTTAACACAATCAGGTTATCCGGGCTCGCAATGGCATTCACGTCACAACGGTTCTCGGCATTGGCGTCATAGTTCCCCCCCACCACAGCGGGGTCCATTCGCGTCACGTTGTAGTCTGCCTGAATCCCCAGACGGTACACTACGCCACAGCGATTTTCATTCAACTGGATATCACCCACGTCGTCCGTCATCCCTTTACGCACTTCCGACATCGCCACGTACATGAAGGGCACAGAACCATTTGCGGCAGCATTGTAGTTGATGTTGATGCTCTCCATCTTGCGAAACTCGACGGTCGCGCCTTTGGCCTCTGCGGCACGTAACGTTTCCAGGAACGCATATCGGTCATCACCGGTACCATTGGCTGCCCAGTCAGCAATTTCCTGATCCGAGATGTAGCTGGTTTGTCCTTCCACATAGTCACTTTCGTCGATGCCATCATAGGCAGCGATCCAGCCCGAAATTTCCGCATTATTGGAAGCGCCCAGTTCGATCCAGCGGATATCAAAGCCCGCTTTGGCAGGGTCTTTGGTCGCGTCCTGCGTCACCTTCGCTGCGTACAGGGTGCCAGCGCTCAAGTCATTGGCCTTTTCAGAGACGAACTTGTAGAAGCCTTTGTCTGTGCCATCATCGGTAATGTAGACCGTTTTGTTGTCCGGCATGATCACCACGTTCTCGTGCGCAACCCGACCCAGAGTAAAGTGCTTCACCGGCACCGGCGTCGCCGTCGGCTGTGTGATTTCTACAATGTACCCGTAGTCATACGGATTGGGAAAAGTGCCCCCCAAATAGGTCTGGATGTTTTTCACGTCTGCATAGTTGGGATAGCCGCTGGAGTAATTGGCATTGTTCCAATTCGCTGCATTCTCCGCTTCGTAGTTCTCTTCCGAAGTCAGCGGTGTGCCCCAGGGAGACACCGTTCCGAAACAGTTGATCATGGTGCCCTTAACCGATGAAAAATCCACATTCATCGCGCTGGTCATTCCCCAGGTGCCATCCGCCTGCCTGGTCAGCCCGATGCGGCTCATGGCCCCTGGTCGATCTTCAAATGCCGTGAACAGGTAGCCTTGACTGCTGTCTGCGCTGGTTGGAATAAAGGCGTTGAAGTCCGGGTCCTGAGACTGTTTAATTTCGCTGGTGCCATCCGCCGTCACGATGCCTGCCAGCCCGAACGGCAATTGACCACCAAACGTATCTCCTGCGCGGCCAATCACTTGATAGCTGCCTGCAGCCACCTGAACAGATTTCGCTTCCGCAGAATCCGACGCTGGCACGCCGACACCGGCCATTCGAGGATCCAGATTGTCGAAGTCGACGCCAGTCCAGGCACCCACGGCGGCATTGTTTTCCGGAGCAGGCAAGGTGTCATCCGGGTGCTGAACGTTGAAAAACAAGTCCCCATTGTCTGTCTTGTAGATTCCCGTAATCTCTGCGCCGAGAGGCACGGTGGCGATACGCGTCAGCTTGGGTACAGCGGTTAAATCCTGGCCATTTGCACCGTCTTTGCCATCATCGCCATCGCAGCCAATCAAAGCGACGGAAGCAGCAACAGCAAGTGCCAATGTTTTTTTATCGAATTGCATGTTTATATCCCTTTAAGGTTAATTCTTGACGACCGCGCCAAGTTATACCGGCGCGGTGTGACGTTTATGTGTCAGAAAACTGATGATTTTTGGGCGGTCGATAGAGAGAAAAAGAGGGTCAGTGCCAGTTCAGCTGGAGGTCCCAGCCAAACAGGCGATGATTCATTTCCAGAGGCGGTACGGACTCGTCAATTTCGCGATACACGTTCTCTGCGGGCAGCGTGTTGGCGTCTCGGCCATACACGTATGACTGATGGCGCACGATGTAGGTGTAGGCCTTGTTCAGTTCCAGTGCGCGCTCCGGAGATGGCGTGATCAACGCGTACACATCAGACGATTTCACTAAGGACGATTTCACGGAGCCATCGGGGTAGAACCATTGGTCGCGCATTTCCTGATTCTCACGGAACTCATTGCCCCCACCTACCCGCTTCAGGTACTGCAGAATTTCACCTTCCGTCTGAGTCGCCGAGGGAGCATCACGCATACCCTTCAAGTTGATGTAACCCCACCCGGCAACAGCGGTGATTTTACGCACAAAGGAAAATGTGCTGTCAACCGTGGTACCAATCGCAGAGTGACACCCCATACAGAACATCTGCTCTTCGAACGTTTGCGGCCGCAGCTGCCCATCGTAATCTTCGATAAATCCCTGAATCAACCAGCCGAGGCCATTCGACATGCCCTCATCGCCGTGATCCACAAACGAAGGCAATTCTTCCTGCATTTTTTCCTTACGCTCCCGATCATAACGCGACAACAGCTCGTCCTCGGTCAGCGTCCGGATCTTACGCATATAGCGCAGCTCTTTCATGCGCCGGGGCACCACAATGTTTTTGTCGGCATCCACCCCCACATAGCGCACGGAATGCATGATTTCCGTCCCTTCCGGGAACTGCTGGCGCACTACATCCACTCCCTGAGCATCACCCACATAGTTGGGTTGAAGTCGGATATGGCTTACGGACTCAGACAACACGCCATCCCTGTCCAGATCCATCCCCAATGCCACCTCACTGACAGGCACAATATCGATTGCCGACAACTGCTTCAGGTTCATTTCCACCAGCGCCAGGTTGACCTGATACACCACTTTATTCCATTCACCATTCAGGCGTTGGAATGCGTCAGGCAAGCGCAGTACCACATCATCCGTAGAGCCGTTGGTCGGCCAAAAAGTGCTGGGCAGCGGCTTGTAGTTGAACGCAACCCAGCCGCTGCCATCCCGCGCAAATCCGTCGCTCGAAAATGCCGTGCCAGCGCGCTCAAATCCTTCCAGGTCCGGCACAAAACCAGCCCAGTTCTGCCCGGCCAACGATGCTTTCAACGCGGAATAATTGTCTTCCCCGACGTAACGTTGGATGGTGTGGTCGCTGATCGAATTAACCCACGCGGACTTATCCACAAACAGGTTTTTCCAGTGATTGTTCACACCGATGTCGGAAAACATGTACTCGCCCTGAATCGCACCGTCATCCAACTTATTCATCCGGTAGACCTGGTGACGATCGTTGTAGACCTGATGACACGTAAAACAGGGATTATTCACCCCTTCCGTTTTGGTATAGCACTGGGGCGGCACCGGTGCTTCTTCATTGCCTAAACCAAACGCAGCCTGTACGATCCGCTCCCGGGCGGGTACTTCCGGCAACTCAGTCAAGCCAATCAAGTGCTCGGTGTTTCCGCAACTCACCACAACCAGCGATGTCACCGCGACAGAAAAACCCGCCAGCCAGGCCTTTAATACAGATAAGTGATTCATACTTTTTCACACGCTTCTTCTTTGAGGACGGGGCTATCCTATGCCGCCTGTATGACATTTCGGTGACGGAGGTTACCGGCCGAGATTCGGCAGACTATTCACGCTGAGCTAAAAAATGAGAAAGATGTGATAGAAATGTGATAATTCCACGCCCCCTTTTCTGTCAAACTAGAGGATATCGCCAATCCAATCAGTAACGCACGTTTGAGGAGTCCTATCATGTTGATCAAGCAGGCAGAGACCATCCGATCCTCGGAAATCACCCCGGAGCAGACCTATCTGAAACGCAGAGACTTCATCACCGGCTCACTGTCGCTCTGCGCACTGGCGGCATCCGGCGGCTTGCTCAGTGCGTCCACCCTCGCAGCAGCGCCCGCCGGTCCTGCCTGGGCACAGGGAAAGTTTCCCCCTGCGCCCAACACGACCTATGACACGAACGAAAAGAAGACGCCATTCGACGACGTGATTCGTTACAACAATTTTTATGAGTTTGGTACCGACAAGGACGACCCGGAAAAAAACGCTCAACAGTTTAAAACCGACCCCTGGACGGTGGAAGTGACGGGTGCCGTGAACAAGCCCGGCAAATACGCCCTGGAAGACCTCATCAAGCCACATCAGCTGGAGGAGCGCATCTACCGGCTCCGCTGCGTCGAGGCGTGGTCGATGGTGATTCCCTGGGTCGGCATCCCCATGGCGGATGTGATCAAACGGTTCGAACCCACCTCGGCCGCCAAATACGTGGAAATGGAAACACTCTTTGATCCGGAGCAGATGCCGGGGCAGAAATCCGGTTTCTCCCGCATCGACTGGCCTTACCGGGAAGGCCTCCGGATAGACGAAGCCATGCACCCCCTCACTCTCCTTGCCGTCGGTTTGTATGGTCAGGTGATGCCCCCACAGAACGGTGCCCCCATTCGATTGGTGGTGCCCTGGAAATACGGTTTCAAAAGCATCAAATCGATTGTCAAACTGCACTTCCGGGAAACACAGCCCCCCACGACCTGGAATTTGCTGGCACCGGAAGAGTATGGCTTTTACGCCAATGTGAATCCCAACGTTGATCACCCCCGATGGAGCCAGAAATCCGAGCGGCGGCTGCCCAGCTCCTTTTTCTCACCCAATCGCATTGAAACGCAGATGTTCAACGGCTATGCCAATGAAGTCGCGCACCTGTACTCACAGCTTGACTTAACCCGGAACTACTGATGATGCTTCCACGCTGGTTTGTCTGGAACACCGTCTTTTTTACCTGCCTGACTCCCCTCGCCTATGTGGTATATCTCGCGGTGGGGAACCACCTGGGGCCAGATCCCGCCAAAGCCCTGGTGCTGGCCCTTGGGGGGTGGGCGATTCGATTTCTGGCGGTCACGCTGACGATGACCCCCGCGGCACAGCTACTGAAATGGTCCGGAATCATTCGGTACCGTCGGATGATCGGGCTGTACAGCTGGTTCTACGCATTACTGCATGTGACGGCCTATGCACTGTTTCTGCTGGACTGGGGAGATTTGTGGAAAGAGATCAGCAAGCGCCCTTACATCTTCGTGGGACTGACCGCGTTTATCATCCTGACCGCACTCACGGTCACGTCAAACCGGCCTATGATGCGGAAATTGGGCAAACGCTGGAAAGCCCTGCACCGCTGGGTGTATCTCGCCGCGCTCCTCGTTTGCCTGCATGTGATCTGGATTGCCCGCTCGGATTACGGGGAGGCCGTGCTCTACAGCAGCATTTTTGGCGTGCTTCTGGGATACCGCATCTGGAAGCACTGGAAAGGGTAACACAAAAAAAACGGGGGCCTGATGCCCCCGCTTCACATTTCAGGCCGACCCGAATCAGTTCATCTTCATGGACTCTTTCGTGGCTTTAATTTTCGCTGTTACGCGACGATTCTTCGCACGGCCATCAGCGGTACCATTGTCCGCGATGGGCTGGCTTTCCCCGTAGCCTTTTGATGACAAACGCGACGCACTGATGCCAAACTCACTCACCAGGTAATCCATCACGGCTTTTGCCCGTTTTTCGGAGAGCATCTGATTGTACTTGTCTGAACCAGCGGAATCCGTGTGGCCAGCCAGCTCTGCGGAAGTATCGGGATACTGGGTCATGAATTTCGCGACCTGGGCGATCTCGTCACGATAGGAATCCGGAATCACCGAGCTGTTGTTCGGGAAGGTCACCCGCAGATCAATCGACACGGCTTCCATCAGCATTTCGGGACAACCCTTCATATCCACCTTGGCACCTGCAGGGGTATCCGGGCAGGCATCCTTGTTGTCGGCCACACCGTCGTTATCACTGTCTTTCACGATGGAACAGCCCTTGCCATCCACTTCATCGCCACTTGGGGTATTCGGGCATTGATCTTTCGCATCAATCACACCGTCACCGTCGCTGTCTGAATATTCTTCCTGCTGGGGTTCCGGCTCTTCCTCCATCATGGGCTCAGGCTCTTCACCACCAAGGAACAAGGCCAGACCAATGGACGGCACGAAATCCGCCATTTCAGTTTTGGTGCCGTAAATCACATCTGTTGCTAATTGAATGGCGACTTTTTCGTTCAGGTGCAGATCGTAACCTGCGCCGAGTTTCAGCCCCAACTCACGTTCATTGTGACCACCGTTGATGTCGGGCGTCACAGCATAGTAGCCTCCCCCCAGTCGACCGAAGAAACCACTCTCCCCCATGGGCGTGAATCGGCGCACCAGGTTCAGCGAGAATAAACGGGTACTCAGCTCATTCCCCATGCCAGCGCGATCCGACGTATTCGCTGTGTTGGCCATCAATTCAATCGCGTTCTCAAGATCGTAGTGATAGCCGCCCCCGAAATAAAACTCGTTCTGGTCTTTCACAAAGCGGTCGCTATCATAGAGAAACTTGTTCCAGCCGCCGGCCATATACAAGCCTTCTTCTTCAGCAACGGCCATTGTGGACGCCAAAGCAACAGTCATTGCCAGCAGGGATTTTCTCTTCAACATGGAGTTCTCCAGGTAGTGTGACAGGTTATGTTTCCTTTCAGGTGATGCGGTGTCCCCGGAAGGTGTTTGATTCATTCTCGTTTTTATACTCTTTCTTATACACCATAGGTAGCATTCACAGGGTTGATTTTTTATTTGTAGACAGCGCTGTGAATGTGGAACCTAGCATACCGATAATTACTGTAGGTGTTAATACACCAATACAATTTTATTACATACTAGCCGGTGAACACTCTCTGTCAAATTTTGACCGAAGCCCCATTGGGCCGTTAATCGCGCAGTATTGCCACCGCCAGCTCGGTGCCTGGCAATCCGGTACCCGCCATTAAAACAATGGTGCCGATGAACGCAGCAGCGGTCAGCAGATACCACACCAGCGAGAAAACGATGCCGTAGGCCGTCATCGTCATTCCTGGATTGTGCTTGAATTGCTTCCAACTGGCGAGCAAGTCCACAACCCCCAGAATCAAAAAGAAAATCAACAAGTAGAATCCGAGGCGATAGGCCATCACCAGCCCGATCGCCGTGAGCAGCCCGACCGTAATCATGCCGGCTTTTTTTTGCCCGGAAAGCGCCATGGCCTTGAACACCTGCCCGCCATCCAGCGGCATAACCGGCAAAAGGTTGAAGAGATTCACCAGCGCACCGATCGACGTCACCAATCCCATAAAATGATTGCCGGTGAGCGCATAGCCGACACCAAACACCAGTGTCATGGCCAGCCCGAAAAAAGGTCCCATCATGGCGATGTACACTTCCTCCCAATGCGTGCGGGCGCGCTCACCCACCGCCACTCCGCCAACAAAGGGAATCAGGTATATGCCTTTGGTCGGAATGCCGCATTTTTTCATGGCGCGCAAATGGCCGTATTCGTGAAAAATCAGAATACCCACAATCGCCGCCGCAAACTCCCAACTGAACAGAATACCCCAGGCGCTCAGCGACATGCCAACCAGGGCCACCTGAACCACTTTAACGCTTTTAAAAAGCTTGAGTGCCACCCCGATCCATGCCCAAATGTGGCCGCGAAACCCGGATGCTGCAGAGCTGGGGGCGGGTTGAATTTCCTTTGCCTCGCTGAAGAGTACGTCACCATTACGCTTTACCGTGGTGACTACCTGGCGGTTGCTCTGGTCAATATCAAACCACAACTCCAATTGCCCCAATTCCGGAATCATCAGGGGAAACCGGTTGCTCGCTTCCAACGTATGATTTTCCACCACCGGCTGCTCGTCCAACAACAAAGTGACCACCCCGGATTGGGGGGTTTGCCGAAGGGTGATCTGGTGATTGGCAATCTGAAGCGACATTAAGTCCATACAAGGGTTACTCTGGGTGTGCGTGCCGGAAAGTGGCAGAAGAAAATAAAACAAGTGAAGGGCATATGGTACCATTAAACCATAAGCGAACACGAGAATCGGCAAGTGAACACGGCAATCGACAAGTAAACATGGCAACCGACAAGAGTAACTGAGGAACGCACGATGCAGCATGACTTTTGGCACGACAAGTGGCAGCGCAATGAAATTGGTTTCCATGAGGGCACCGTGAACGGGTACCTGCGCGAACACTGGGCGTCGCTCAGACAGGCAGACGCTGAATCGGTTTTCGTCCCGCTGTGCGGCAAAAGTCATGATCTTTTCTGGATAAACGACCTGGGCCACCCCGTGCTGGGGGTAGAACTCAGCCCGATTGCCTGCAAAGACCTGTTTGAGGAAGCGGGCATCAAAGCTCTGGTCACCCAAACGCCTCCCTACACGCAGTTTGCGCACAATGATTTGCGGATACTCTGTGGCGACTTTTTTGATTTGACGCCGGAGACCGTCGCACCTGCGACGCTGGTTTACGATCGCGCAGCGCTGATCGCACTCCCCCTGGAACTTCGTCAGAAATACGTCGACCACCTCAACACCTTACTACCTGCAGGTGCCAGCTGTTTGCTGGTGACCATGGAATACCCGCAACCCGAGCTCGCTGGCCCGCCTTTTGCTGTGTTAAAGGAGGAAGTATTTGGCCTGTATCAGAGTCATTGGAACGTCGCCGAAATACATGAACAGACGATGGCAAAAGACGACCCCTTTGCAAAACGTAAGGGCCTGAGCGCACTGAAAGAACGGGTTTTTCACTTGAAAAAAATTGCCTGAAGGGAACCTTAAACAATATTAATTTTGTGAACTTTCGGCACAAATCCATATCTAAATATACAGGGTTGGACTATCCTGATTAGTAGTCCGTCTTTAAACTTGAATAACAGCGAGTCTGCGCGGCCTGAAGTCCGTCTTGCAGAAACCATATACAGGGAGCTATTCACCACAGGGTTAGTCATAGTTTTTTACGACAATGAGGGCCGATTTATGAGTATCTTTAACCACTTCAAATCGCGGTATGATTCAACTCAGAAAGAAGAGTACTCGTTGGAAGAATACCTGCAAATCTGCAAGAACGATCCCACTGCGTATGCCTCCGCTTCTGAACGCATACTGCTGGCCATTGGCGACCCCGAACTCGTCGACACCTCCAAAGACCCCCGTTTGAGCCGCATCTTTTCCAATAAAATCATTCGCCGTTATAAAGAGTTCGAAGAGTTCTATGGCATGGAAGAGTGTGTGGAGCAGATTGTTTCCTTTTTCAAACATGCCGCCCAGGGTCTGGAGGAAAAGAAGCAGATTCTGTACTTACTCGGCCCCGTCGGTGGCGGTAAATCCTCACTGGCAGAAAAGCTGAAGGCCCTGATGCAGAAAATTCCGTTCTACGCGATCAAGGGCTCCCCCATGCATGAGTCACCATTGGGGCTGTTCAATCCGCAGGAAGACGCGCAGATTCTGCAAGAAGAATATGGCATTCCCCGACGCTACCTCACCAATGTGATGTCCCCTTGGGCGGTGAAACGGCTCCATGAATACAACGGCGACGTTTCCCAATTCAAAGTCGTAAAGCTGTACCCCTCCATTCTTGATCAGGTTGCCGTCGCAAAAACCGAACCCGGCGACGACAACAACCAGGATATCTCGGCGCTGGTGGGCAAAGTAAACATTCGCATGCTGGAAGAGTTCTCCCAGGACGACCCCGATGCCTACAGCTTCAGTGGCGGCCTGTGTAAAGGCAACCAGGGCATCATGGAATTTGTGGAAATGTTCAAAGCGCCCATCAAGGTGCTGCACCCCTTACTCACCGCTACCCAGGAGGGCAACTACAACACCACAGAAGGCATGAGTGCCGTCCCGTTCGAAGGCATCATTCTCGCTCACTCCAACGAATCGGAGTGGCAAACCTTCCGTAACAACAAAAACAACGAGGCCTTTCTGGATCGTGTCTACATCATCAAAGTGCCCTACTGTCTGCGTGTCACAGAAGAGGTCAACATTTACGACAAACTGCTGAGAAACAGCTCTCTGTCCCAGGCTTCCTGCGCACCGGACACGCTCAGCATGATGGCCCAGTTTTCGGTGCTGTCTCGATTGATTGAACCTGAAAACTCGAACATCTTTTCAAAAATGAAAGTGTATGACGGACAAAACATCAAAGACACGGACCCCAAGGCCAAGTCCATCCAGGAGTACAAAGACAACGCCGGAGTCAACGAAGGAATGGAGGGACTCTCCACCCGTTTTGCCTTTAAGATTCTGTCCAAGGTGTTTAACTTTGACCCGACCGAGGTCGCGGCAAACCCGGTGCACCTGCTGTATGTCCTGGAAAAGCAAATCGAGCAGGAACAGTTTCCCCCGGAAACCGCAGAGAAATACCTCCGATTCATCAAAGAGTTTCTGGCACCACACTATGTCGAATTTATTGGCAAGGAAATTCAGACGGCTTACCTGGAATCTTATTCAGAGTATGGTCAGAACATTTTCGACCGTTACGTGACCTATGCGGATTTCTGGATTCAGGATCAGGAGTATCGAGACCCTGAAACCGGAGAGATTTTCAACCGGGCATCCATCAACGATGAACTGGAAAAAATCGAAAAACCGGCGGGCATCAGCAACCCGAAAGATTTCCGTAATGAAATCGTGAACTTTGTTCTGCGTGCCCGAGCCAACAACCAGGGTAAGAATCCCTCCTGGATGAGTTACGAGAAACTGCGTACCGTGATCGAGAAGAAAATGTTCTCCAACACCGAAGACCTGTTACCGGTGATCTCGTTCAACGCCAAGGCATCCCAGGAAGATCAGCGCAAGCACAAAGAGTTTGTGGACCGTATGATAGACCGCGGCTATACCGAGAAGCAGGTACGGTTGCTCGCGGAATGGTATTTACGCGTTCGCAAATCGCAATAAGGGGGAAGCGATGAGCTTAACCCATATTATTGATCGCCGGCTAAACGGTAAGAACAAAAGTGCCGTGAATCGGGAGCGCTTTATCCGCCGCTATCGGGAGCACATTAAGAAGGCGGTCAGTGATGCTGTGCAGAAACGCAGCATCACGGATATGGAGCGCGGCGAGAGTATCTCCATCCCGACCAAAGACATTGAAGAGCCGGTGTTCCGTCATGGCCAGGGGGGCGTGCGCGAAGGCGTTCACCCAGGCAACAAGGAATTTATTGCCGGTGACACCCTGCCGAAACCGCCGGGCGGTGCAGGCGGCGGCTCGAGCGCCGGAGATGCCAGTGACAGCGGCGAAGGCATGGATGAGTTTGTCTTCCAGATCTCCCAGGAAGAATTTCTCGACTTCATGTTTGAAGACCTCGAACTTCCCAACCTGGTGAAAAAGCAGCTCAAAGAAACGACAGCTTACAAATACGTGCGCGCGGGTATCACCGCAGACGGTGCACCCAACAAAATCAACCTGATTCGAAGCCTGCGTGGCGCCTACGGTCGTCGATTGGCGCTCACCGGAAAACATCGGCAGAAAATCGCTGAACTGGAAGAAAAACTGGCGCAGCTAAAAAGCACACCGGACGTTGCCGACCCCGCCTTCAGCCAGCAAGACCAGATTCAAGCACTGGAAGACGAGATTGCCCGACTGCGAGGACGCATCAAACGCATCCCCTGGATTGATGAGTTTGACCTGCGCTATAACCAGCACATTCGCCAGCCGGTACCCAGCACCAGTGCAGTCATGTTCTGCCTGATGGATGTCTCCGGCTCTATGAGCCAGCGCCACAAAGACATTGCAAAACGATTTTTTATTCTGCTGTACATGTTTCTACGGCGGAACTACCAGAAAATTGATGTGGTGTTCATCAGACACCACACCAGTGCGAAAGAAGTGGATGAAGAGGAGTTTTTCTACTCTCGGGAAACCGGCGGTACCATCGTGTCCAGCGCGCTCAAGTTGATGCAGGAAATCATGGCCAAGCGTTATCCCGCGAGCGATTGGAACATCTATGCTGCGCAGGCCTCCGACGGTGATAACTGGAACGATGACTCGCCCATTTGTTACGATGTGCTGCACAAACAGATTCTGCCGTTCGTGCAGTATTTTTCCTACATAGAAATCACGCCACACGACCATCAAATGTTGTGGCATGAGTACCAGAAGCTCGCAGAAAAATGGCCGGACTCCTTCGCCATGCAGCACCTGGTGGATGCGGCAGATATCTACCCGGTTTTCAGAAAGCTCTTTGCCCGCAAGCCCAGTTGATATTTGCTCAGGTAGGCTTCGCTACACTTCGTTGCGGAACTTCTGCAACTGAGTTTCCAGTTGGGCCATGCCGGCAGGCACATCCACCGGGACTTTCAAGTCCCGAAGCGTGCACCCCAGCGCATGCAATGCGCGGAACAGGTTATGCGCCCGACACTGCTCTCCCATCTGGCCAATACGAACAATCGGCGGACCAAAAGACCCGGCGATCTCCACCCGGTAGTGACGAGAAATGTGCTGACAGATCGTTTTCGAATCCAGACCTTCCGGCAGCGAAATACCCACCACGGAATTCAGCCGGGCCTCGCGCTGCTGAACATACAGCGACAAACCCAAAGCTTCAATCCCCCCTTGCAGCGCTTCAGAGCAATGTCGATGACGCTCGAACCGTTTTTCCAGTGTTTCATCACACACCAGTCGCATGGCTTCGTGCAGGGCCAGCAAACCCGATACGGGCGCGGTGTAGTGATAGCCTGCTTTATGCCAGAACTGTGTAGCCAGCTGGGCATCCAGCGTCCATTGAGTGATCTGACGCGGGCGATTCAGAATCCGCTCCCAGGCGTTTTCTGAAAATGCCACCAAAGACACTCCGGGAATGGAACTGAGCCCTTTCTGCCCGCCCGTAATCACCGCATCAATACCCCAGGCATCCATATTCAGCGGCATCGTGCTCAGCGTACACACGGCATCCACAATCACATGAGCCCCATAGCGCTTGGCAATATCACTGATTTGAGGCAACGTGTGGTTACGTACCGTGTTCGATGTTTCGCCTTGCACAATCGTGATCACTTCCGGCTTGAACTGTGCCACAGCCGCCTCAAAGGCCTGCGGGTCAACCGCCTCGCCTTCCGGAACGGTAAAAATGTCAACTTCTGCCCCGGTACGCGTCGCCATTTCCGCCAAACGGTTACTGAAAAAACCATTGCGCACGCAAAGTACCCGGCTGTTCTGCCACACCATATTGGCCACGGCCATTTCCATGGCGGCGGAACCTGGCCCCGCCACTCCCACAATCCAGGGGGATTCAGTCTGGAAGATATAGCGCGCCATGCCCTTCACCTGCTCCAGTACGCGTGCCATGGTTTCACCCAGATGGTTGATCACGATACTGTTGGCGGCCGCCACCTGCGCAGGAATCGGCACCGGGCCGGCGCCCATCATCAACAGGGGCTCTTCAGGCAAAATTCGATTTAGTGGCGTAATTTCGGGGACGTTAATGGGCATTTCATTCACTCAATTCTAAAACAGCTGCTTTCTCAACCCGCTCAGAGCGGGCAAGCTTTCTCCCTGGCAGGTAAATCGCCTGTGATTCCAAGGGCTAAGTGGCGATAGCATACCGTCCACGGGGCGGCAGTGGCGAGTTATTTTTCTGTAAAGTGTTAATTACATGCCGTCCCTACCGCTCCGGCAAGTTCAGCAAGCGCTCAGGCAAGAATCGTTCGCGTTCATCAAACATTTTGCGTGCACCGAACCAGGTCGCGCACAACACCCCTAACGCCGTGCCAGCGGTGATAAGAAAAAGAATGAGGATCTGGTATTTGACCGCATCCACCGGATCGGTCCCGGAGAGTATCTGGCCGGTCATCATTCCCGGTAAAGACACCACGCCTGCCGTTGCCATACCATTTACGACCGGTATCATTCCGGATCGCACCGCCTCACGCTTGATATCGCCCAAAGCTTCGAACCAGCGCTCACCCAGCATCAAGCGCTGCTCGATCACCTCCATCTGGGCCAAGGCCGATTGTGACAGGCGATCCATCGAAATGGATACGCCATTCATGGTATTTCCCAACAACATACCCAGCAAGGGAATAGCATATTGCGGCTGGTACCAGGGGTCATACTCAATGATCACGACGAGCGCAAAAATCGTCAACACAAATGACGAGCTGAACATGGAAGCCACCGACAAACCGAAGCCAAACCGGCCTTTCAAGCGGTATTTTTGTCGGGCATTCACCTCCCGACCGGCCACCAGCAACATGACACAGGCCCACAATGCCAGCCAGTATACATTCTGCTGCGCAAACAGAAATCCCAGTACCGCCCCCACCAGCATCAATTGCAGGAAGCTGCGAACGCCGGCAATGATCATATCACGGTGAAGGTTGAGCCCCTGCCAGCGAGCCATGCCGGCAACCGCCAGCACAAGGCACGCGCACAGGGCCAGGTCCCAGTAACTCAACGCCACCAGCGTCATGCCGCACCTGCCTGACAGGGTTCCACATGCGCCACGCCCTGAAGATCCAGCGCCAGACACTCACTCCCCAGTTGCCCGGCCAGCGTCAGGTCATGGGTGATCCAGAGTGCGCAGGCTCGATGTTGTTCCAGATAATTCAGCACGAGGGATTTTACGCGCTGCACATTCTCCGGATCGAGGTTCGCCGACGGCTCATCCAGCAACAGAACCCGGGGTTTATGCTGCAAGGCACGAAGCAACGCCAGCCGCTGGCGCTGCCCTGACGACAGCCGATGAGAAGGCAATTCCGCCACATCCGCACCCAGTCCCAAAGCCTGCCAGTCACCCCACTGCAGTGGCGATTGAAAGTGCGCCCCACACAGCGGATACCACCATTGGCTCGCTGCAGGCACCAGCTGTACCTGGTTGCGCCACACAGGGGCCGGCACATCAGCCTGAGCTTGCCCGTCAAGCCGAACCTCACCTGAATGCGGCATGAGATCCGCCAGAGCCCGTAACAGACACGTTTTTCCACTACCGGACGGCCCGATCACAGGTAAACAAGCGCCCTGATCCACGCCAAAGCTGGCCTGAATCACGGGACCCACCGTTAATCTTTCAACACTAAACATATTCGATACTGAGCATAGATGGTGTACTCTCTTCACCCAACCCTGACAAATTACTCGCCCTGCACAGGCATCTATGGGAGTGTACTGGTTTGACGCTAAGTTTAAAGATTCCACCCGTTCTGGTAACGCTTTTTTTCGGCATTATCATGTTTTTTATCGCAACCATCCGGCCAGCGTGGCAGAGCGAATCACTGCTGTTTTCCATCGCCGGGGGCATCGTCGCACTGAGCGGGTTACTGTTAATTCTGGTGGGGGCGGTTTTTTTCAGGCGCGAGGACACCACCGTCAACCCCATTCATCCAGAAGAAGCCACGGCGCTGGTGACCAAAGGACTCTATCGATACACCCGCAATCCAATGTACCTCGGCATGCTGCTCATCCTTCTGGGCTGGGGCCTTTTTTTAGCACACCCACTCAACATGATCACCGCAGTGCTGTTTGTCCCTTACATGAATCAATTCCAAATCAAGCCTGAAGAACTGGCGCTCAGCCAATTGTTTGGCAGCTCGTACCATAAGTATTGTGCACAGGTGAGGCGGTGGATTTGAGGGCTTTGTCGCAGAACGGGCGAGAGCATTAACTGAATCTTCCGCAATTGTTTCATTTTGATTAGACTCTCTTGCCAGGAATCTGCAGGAGTTGCAGTGACTACTGACTACTTATCAGTACAACCAACACCAACTTAAGCACTTGCTTTCAGTCTTCGTCATGCTTAAACGTGCAAACACAAAAGTGAAATATCAGAGTCGCACATTCTCTCAAATTAGAATCGTCAGAAATTTTTACACAGTCTAGTTACCAATAAACACAAACGCTTTCACAGAGAAAACATTAGCATCGCCGCAGGTTTTTTATGGTTTAGGTATTCACATTAACTATCTGATGAATCGGTGAAGCAATCTTTTAACAATAGCCAGATGAAAATGTGACGCTTATCACACTTTGATCTATCAGTGTCAAAATTATTTACTACTATGCATAACAATTCATTCGATAATCTAACCTACGTATATTATATAGATACATAAATCACATTTTGGTCCGAATTATGCATGGCTGACGATATTAAATCTATTCAGCAAATAAAGGGAACACGAATGAAAATTCCTACGTACTCAAAGTTTCTTTCAGGCTTCGCCGCCACTTCGCTATTGTTTACGTTGTCCTCTAGCACTAACGCGCTAGTCATCTCAGGCGCTGACCTATTGACAAATTCCAATGTTGCACTACCAAACGGTAACGCAGGTTTGAATGGAAGTTCACTGCAATTTGCTGCTTCTACCAACTATAATATCTTGGTGGATCTTAACCTATCCGCTTTAGGCGTAGGTACTGCAGGCTCAGTCGAGGTTAGCAATACTCGCCTTGGTTCCGACTCTGACCTTACAATGGGCTTGTGGGATGGGACCAACTTCGCAGCCTTTGGCTTTTGGGATGGAAATCGCACGTTTGACGCATCAGGCTCGTCTTCTAATGGAGTTACTTTCGGCCCATATACACCGGGCCCAACGGAATATACCCCATCTACACAAGGTGTTGGCAGCCAAACAACTTCTATATTTGAATTTGATTTGAGCGCCAACGATCTCAGCTTCACTGTTCTTGGACAAACACGAAGCTTTTCTCTCTCATCCTTTGATATATCTGCACCACTTCACTTCTTAATTGGAATGGATACAGCAAACGAAACACATCAAATTGACTCTATTACGGTTACAGCGGATACGGCTGCGGTTCCAGAGCCATCGACATTAGCGCTATTCGGTCTAGCTCTGTCAGCCCTTGGTTTATCCAGAAGAAAAACAGCTTAATACATGTTACTTTAGAAGGTGCCTCGCAATTGCGGGGCCTCTTATCAATAACATCAACTCACCTTCTTGCAATCCTCACAGGGTTGAACAGTAACCAAATCAAAACGGCATTGTGCCCCACAATCTACCCTAACGGCAGTCTATTAGCCGTGTCACCAGTCCTTCCGAGATCTACCCCTTAAGGGTGTATTGACATTCGACGATGAAGGTCGTGCAGCTGATCTTGATTACTCAGCAATTGGGGATGCTCACCACACAATGATTATCAAGCATCCTATAAATCTGTTGCCTAATCACCTCAACTCATACGCGCCCCTTACTCCGATACACCCGCGGTGATACACCGACTGTTTTTTTAAACAATCGAGAAAAGTAATAGGCATCTTCATATCCTAACCGGTTGGCCACTTGACTCACCGGTAAGCTGGTACTGTCCAGCAGATAACAGGCGTGTTCCATTTTGTATTGGATGAACTGTTTTATCGGGGTGGTGCCCGTTAACTGTTTGTAGATCTTGGTGAAATAAAACCGGGAATAGTGAAAGTGGGCGGCCAGCGCTTCCAGATCAATCTGCCCCTCGACACGGCTCAACATCAAGCCATGCACCGCGTTGACATCCAAAGCCTCTGAATATTTCTGATCTGCACGCAGTACCTGTAAACTGAAATGGCTGAGCAGGCTCTGCACACGGCAACAGACGTTGACCGCGACCTGTGTACTCCAGGCCATCACCCGACAGGAAAGCAGCTGTTCAAACTCCGCGACTAACGACGGTGCCACACCGATATTCCAACAACCCGCCTCACCGGCGTCACTCATGTTGTCCAGATACAACTGAGCCAGGTTACCCTGAAAATGCAACCAAAATATACTCCAGGGGTTATCCATGTCGGCCTGATAAGCGTGCGCACACCCCGCCGGCAACAGGATCAAGTCACCCGGTCCGACCCGTTTCGCACCGGTGGTCGCGACGGACTCCCCCATGCGCACACTCCCCCACCCATCCACGCAGTAGATAATCAAATGATCATCGTGCACTGGCCGGCTGATTTCATGGGCATAGGCGGTCGGATAGAAGCCCATCGCCAGCGGATACACCGACTGACAAAGTGCATGTGCGCGACATTGCGCCAACACGGCGTCCGGTACAACAAAGCGCACCCCGGTCTTGGGCAGTGGCCATTCGGAAGGAGAGGACATCGCATTCACCCAGGACAATATAGTCCATCTTTCGAGCAACTTATTCAATCCTGCATCATGCCCCACTCGGTCTACAATAACAATATCCGGGCATTATGTATCACACACACCAAGGAGCCGCTCATGCATCAACGTGTCCCACAACTCATTGAAGGTCAGTTCCAACAGAGCCAGAGCGATGAATGGATTCCGGTAACGAATCCCGCCACGGGACTGGTCATCGCAGAAGCGCCTGCGGCACCGGAATCAGAAATCGAACGGGCTGTTGCCAGTGCTAAAGCAGCGTTTGCCTCCTGGCGGGAAGCTCCCCCTCCGGAACGCGCGCGCTTAATGCTGAACTACCAATACCTGCTCAAACAGAATCACGACGACCTCGCGGAAACTCTGAGCCAGGAAACCGGCAAAACCTTCGCAGATGCCAAAGGGGACGTATGGCGGGGCATTGAGGTGGTTGAGCATGCCTGCAATATTGCGTCGTTGCTGATGGGCGAAACGGTGGAGAATGTCGCTCGCGAGATTGATACCTACAGTTTGATTCAACCTCTGGGGGTGTGTGCAGGCATCACGCCGTTTAACTTCCCGGCCATGATTCCGTTGTGGATGTTTCCCCTGGCCATCGCGTGCGGAAATACGTTCGTCTTAAAGCCCTCTGAGCAGGACCCACTCACTCCCACGCGGCTGGCGGAACTGTTCCTGGAGGCCGGCTTTCCCAAAGAGGTGTTACAGGTGGTGCACGGCGGCAAAGCCCAGGTGGATCAATTGTTGAATCATCCGGACATTAAAGCCATCTCTTTTGTTGGCTCTGCGACGGTAGGGCAGCATATTTACCGCACCGGCACGCAGAATTTAAAGCGCGTGCAATGTATGACGGGTGCAAAGAATCACATGGTCGTAATGCCCGATGCCAACAAGCAGCAGGTGATCAATCACCTGGTGGGGGCTTCCGTGGGGGCCGCTGGCCAGCGATGCATGGCCATCAGTGTGGCGGTTTTTGTGGGTGAGAGCCAACAGTGGATTCCCGAAGTCGCCGAGGCGATTGCGCGGGTGAAACCCGGCTTATGGAATGATGAAGACGCAGGATTCGGCCCGTTGATCAGCCCCCAGGCACGAGATCGTGTGCTCGATCTGATTGCCTCCGGCAAGGCAGAAGGCGCAGATTGCCTGGTGGACGGATCGGCATTTACGTTGCCCGAATACCCTGACGGCAACTGGATTGGCCCGACGGTGTTTAGCAAAGTCACCCCGGAAATGCGCATCTACGAAGAGGAGATCTTCGGCCCGGTGTTGCTCACCATGGACGCGGCCTCCCTGGAAGAAGCGGTCGATCTGATCAACGCGAATCCCTACGGCAATGGAACCTCGATCTTTACGGCCTCGGGGGGTGCTGCACGATATTTCCAGCATCACATTGAGGTGGGTCAGGTCGGCATTAACGTCCCGATTCCGGTTCCTTTGCCCTTCTTTTCCTTCACCGGCTGGAAAAATTCTTTCTATGGCGACCAGCATGCGTATGGGAAACAAGCGGTTCGCTTCTATACTGAAACGAAAACCGTCACTGCACGCTGGTTTGATGCAGAGGCCACCGGTGGCCCCAATATGACGATTAACTTGAAGTGATCGGACGCTGAAAGAGAGAGTGTAACCCCATGGATTTTGCTTTATCCGACGAACAGTTGGCCTATCAACGCACGGCAAAGGCTTTTAGCGATAAAGAGCTGGCCCCGAACGCAGCAGCGTGGGACCGCGAATCCCACTTCCCTCTGGACGTCATCAAGCGCATGGCAGAAATGGGATTTTGCAGCCTGTATATTCCCGAAGCACTGGGCGGGATGGGGCTGGGTCGACTGGATGCCAGCATCATTTTGGAGGAGCTGTCACGCGGGTGTACCGCGACCACCGCATTCATCACGATCCACAACATGGCCACGTGGATGATTGCGGAATTTGGCAGCGAAACGCTGAAAGCCCAATGGTGCCCCAAACTGGTCACAGGAGAACTCCTGGCATCCTATTGCCTGACAGAGCCAGGGGCAGGCTCGGATGCGGCGTCGTTGAAAACAACCGCGCGTTTGGACGGGGATCATTATGTCATCAATGGCGGAAAGATGTTTATTTCCGGCGCCGGTGCATCGGACTTGCTCGTCGTCATGGCCCGCTCCGGTGGGGAGGGTGCGGGCGGCATTTCCTGCTTTGTCATTCCCGCCGACGCAGAGGGCGTCAGCTTCGGCAAGCCGGAAAAGAAAATGGGTTGGAACTGCCAGCCGACCTGTGCCATCACGTTTGATCATGTGGTCATCCCGGCCTCCCAACGCGTCGGCGACGAAGGAATGGGGTTCAAAATCGCCATGAAAGGGCTGGATGGGGGCCGCATTAACATCGCCACCTGCTCCCTGGGAACCGCTCAGGCGGCACTGTTCCAGGCACAGAAGTATCTGCACGAACGTCAGCAATTCGGTAAACCACTGGCCGCCTTACAGGCACTGCAATTCAAGCTGGCGGACATGGCCACGGAACTGGTCGCAGCACGACAGATGGTGCACCTCGCTGCCTGGAAACTGGATCACCAGGACCCGGATGCAACCACCTATTCCGCCATGGCCAAGCGATTTGCCACTGATGTCGGCTTTCAGGTATGTAACGAAGCCCTGCAGTTGCATGGCGGCTACGGGTATTTGAATGACTTCCCACTGGAACGCCACGTCAGGGACGTGCGCGTGCACCAGATACTGGAAGGCACCAACGAAATTATGCGCGTGATCATCGCCCGGCGTCTGCTGATGGAAGGCGCGGTCGACACGATTCGCTAACAGACAACAGGAAATCACTATGGCAACGTTAGAGACCGGCACCGACAAACTCCACGTGGACATTCGGGCGCATACGGCACTTATCACCATCAACAACCCGCCCGCCAATACCTGGGATGAGGAAAGCCTGCCGGCGTTGAAACAGGTCATCGAAAACCTCAACGCGGATAAGGCCATATACGCGCTGGTGATCACGGGCCAGGGGAGTAAGTTTTTTTCCGCGGGTGCGGACCTCAACTTGTTTGCCGATGGTGACAGAGCGCGCGCACGCAAAATGGCGCGCATCTTTGGCGAAGCGTTTGAAGCACTCAGCCAGTTTCGCGGCGTCAGCATAGCGGCGATTAACGGCTACGCCATGGGTGGTGGCCTGGAGTGCGCGCTGGCCTGCGACATCCGCATTGTGGAGGCACAGTCGCAACTTGCCTTACCGGAAGCCACGGTCGGCCTGCTTCCCTGTGCCGGAGGCACACAAAACCTCCCCTGGCTGGTGGGCGAAGGCTGGGCCAAACGAATGATCCTGTGCGGGGAGCGGATCAACGCAGAAACGGCGGTACAGATCGGCCTGGCGGAAGAACAGGTGGCTACCGGCGAAGCGGCCCAATCGGCACTGGCCCTGGCTGAGAAAGTCGCCAGGCAAAGCCCCTCCAGTGTTTCTCTGTGCAAGAAGCTGATCATGTCTGCTCGCACCAACCCGCTTGCACAGGCGTTACCGGTGGAGCGGGAGTACTTCGTGGACTTGTTCGATACCGAAGACCAGAAAGAAGGGGTCAATGCGTTTTTGGAAAAACGTGCGGCTCAGTGGAAAAACCAGTAAACGCGACAGGTGACGTATGTCTCAGCCCAGTGCCACACCGGTTCCTATCCAATGCCAGACGCTGGCGACCGCCAACGGCAGCGCCATCGGTAAAATTACCCTGAGTGCGCCAAAGTCGCTGAATGCACTGGCGCTCAGCATGATTGGCCCGTTGACGGACACACTGCATCAGTGGGCCAATGACCCAAACATCAGCGTGATCTGGCTGGAAGGAGAAGGCGACCGCGCTTTTTGTGCCGGTGGAGACATTGTCGATTTGTACCATGCCATGAAGCAGGCGCCGGAAGGCCCCAATCCTTACGCACTGGATTTTTTCAGTCGGGAATATCAGCTGGACTATTTGATTCACACCTACCCCAAACCGATCTTATGCTGGGGCACCGGTATTGTCATGGGCGGTGGTATGGGCTTGATGCAGGGGTGCAGCCATCGCATTGTCACCGAAACCACACGCATGGCCATGCCGGAAATCAACATCGGATTGTTCCCGGATGTGGGCGGTACCTGGTTTCTCAATCGCATGCCGGGAAAAACCGGCTTGTATCTGGGCCTCACGGGAAGCAGCATCAATGCCGCCGATGCATTGTTTACGCGACTGGCGAACCACTTTGTCCCTTCCGCGCAGAAACAAGCGTTGGAAGAAGCCTTGACGAAACACAGCTGGACTGGCAAGCCCGATGTGGACAAAGCCGAGCTGACCACATTAATCAAAACGCGTTTTGAGCAACCCGCGGTCGATCAACTTCCCGACCCGCAAGTAGAACCCCATTTGAGCACCATTGACCAGCTGGTGAGCTATGACAATTTGATCGAAACCACGCAGGCCATTGAAGGATTGAACACCACAGATCCCTGGCTCGTTCGTGGACAGAAGAACTTTGTAACCGGCTGCCCCACCTCCATCTGGCTGGTGTATGAACAGCTGCATCGGGGCAAGAAACTCCGGCTGTCCGAGGTGTTTCACGCGGAACTGAACATGGCAATGAACTGCGTGGTGCGCGGCGATTTTCAGGAGGGTGTACGTGCGCTTTTGATCGACAAGGATGGCACGCCTCAATGGCGGCACGCCTCGGTCAGCAAGGTACCCAAACAGTGGATTGACGGGCACTTCACATACCCCTGGCCGGAGGGCACGTCTCCGATGAAAGGGATCGGCAAACCAGTGAGTCTGAGATAACCAGGCCTGAGATAACCGGGCCTGAAACAAGAAGGAGCGCAGCATGATCAAATCAATTGGCTTTATCGGCCTGGGCAACATGGGCAAACCCATGGCACTGAACCTGGTTAAACAGGGCTTTACGCTTACCGTCTTCGATCTGGTGGAAGCACCGGTTCAGGAGCTGGCGGTGGCGGGCGCGACGGCAGCGGCGGACGTGAACACCGCCATCACAGGAGTGGATCTGGTCATCACGATGCTCCCCTCCGGGCAGCACGTCGAGTCGCTTTATCTGGGCGAAAACGGCATTATTGCGCAGCTCAAACACGCCCCGCTGATCATCGATTGCAGCACCATTTCCCCGGAGTCCGCCCGCAAGGTCGCCAGTGCGGCGCACGAAAAAGGACTGACTATGCTGGATGCGCCGGTCTCTGGAGGTACCGCGGGTGCTGCCGCGGGAACGCTTACCTTCATCACCGGCGGTGATGTGGCGGCCATGGAGCGCGCCCGCCCGGTGTTTGAGGCGATGGGGAAAAAGCTGTTTCACGCCGGGCCCAGTGGTGCAGGTCAGGTGGCGAAAATTGCGAACAATATGCTGCTCGCAATTCACATGATTGGCACGTCGGAAGCGCTTAATCTGGGCGTTCAGAATGGATTGGATCCCAAGGTGTTATCCGAAATCATGCTGAACAGCTCCGGCAAGAACTGGTCACTGGAGTTGTACAATCCGTATCCGGGTGTGATGGAGAAGGCACCAGCATCCAATGACTACCAAGGGGGATTCATGGTCGATCTCATGAACAAAGATCTGGGACTGGCCATGGAAGCCGCCCTCAAATCCCACGCCAGCACCCCTCTGGGCGCACTCGCCAAGAGCCTGTATGAGATGCATGCGCATAACGGACAGGGTAAGCGGGATTTTTCCAGCATTATTCAGATTCTTGGCCGACAGTAACGGCACACCACCCTCTCCCCAAGCGCCATGGATGGCCGGGAATACTCGACGAAAATCGCAGAGGCAATTCGGTCAAAAAGCGCTATGCTTAGAGTGAGTGACCACACTCCGCATCTAACTCAATAATTCGAATCAAAAATAAACGCGGAGTTAACAGAGATTACGCTTTGACGAGAAAATAATATCATGCCCCGGTTGGTCAGCAGTGGAACCCGGGATTTCTTTGCCTGTTTTGTCATGGCAATGCTTCGGCACACCTGTTTCAGGCGCGTTGTGGCTCTGTGCGTCCTGCTTTTATCCTCGACCACCTTATTGCTGACACCGTCGTCCCTAAGTGCATCGGATGATGAGGGCTGGAAACGCTCCGTGGCCATGCCCGAACACCTACAGACACAGCAACGGGATCGCATTTTGGAGCTGTACGACGACTCCCACGCCTATGGAGTCGATCAGCAGATTCGCTACTGGGAGGATACCTCCGGCAAAGCCACCATCGACGACATTCTCAGCAATAAGCATGAAAAATCCTTTAACCGGTTGGATCACGGCACCCTGAGCTTTGGCTACACAGACAGTCACATCTGGGTGAAGATTCCCATGGTCTACAAAGGCGGGCAGAAGGACGCAAAATACTGGTTCGAGGTGAATACACCCCTGCTGGACGACGCAACCGTGTATCTCGTTGAACTGCTCCCGGACGATTCCCTCGGACAAGTCATCAAAAAGTACTACGCAGGTTATGAAACGCCGCTTTCAGAGCGCGATATCATGTACCCATCTCGCGTTTTCGAGCTCACACTGGAACCGAACCACCCCGTCATGCTGGTTGCGGAACTCAGCAGCGGCCACGCGATGCACCTGCCCATCAACATTTACTCTGCCAAGGGCATGGCCGAACGGTTTAATCTGGTGACGATGTTCTACGCCCTATGTCTCGGGGCCACGCTGGTGATGGTCGCCTACAACACGTTCATTTACATTTCCGTACGCGAGAAAGCCTATTACTACTATGTGCTCTACATTGCATTCTACTTCATTGCCTTATTGTGTGAACGCATTTACGGCCTTCAAATTGCCGGAGAAGTCCCGGAGTTTCTGCACAAAAAGTATCTGGCATTTTATGTCTGGGTCACCTTTTATTTTGCCTTTATCATGTCCCGGTACTTTCTCAATGCTCAGGAGACCAGTGAGAATCTGGACTGGTTGATAAGAATCTTTGCCTACATCAGCGCCTCTTCTGCCGCCATTTCCTTTTTTGCCGATCCCTCCACCAGTGCCCAGTGGGCAGTAATCGGTACGATTTTTAACACACTGGCCGTCTGTGGTTTCGGCCTGTTTGCGATGAAGCGCAAGTTGCCTGGGAGCGGCATTTTCGTGACCGCCTGGCTATTCAACTTCAGCGGTCTCACCCTCTATGCGCTGGCGGTTTCCGGTCAGATTCCTTTTAACCTGGTGACCTGGAATGCCCCCCAGCTGGGCATCATCTGCCAGATTTTGTTGCTGTCTTTCGCGCTGTCCGATCGCATCAAAATCGCACAGAACAAAGCCCTGGAGGCCAATAATCTGGCCATGAAACATTTGCAGCGCTATCAATCCCTCTTTGACAATGCGGTGGAAGGTATCTTTCAGATCTCTTTGAATCGCCGTTTTACCGACGCTAATCCGGCGATGGTTTCCATGCTGGGTTACGGCAGCCTGGTGCACATGCAAAAGTCTGTGACGGATGCGCTTCAGGCCTGCTATCAGAAACCGGAACTGGTAAACGCGGTGATCAAGCAACTGGAGGCCGGCAACATTGTTCAGAACATGGAGGCGAGTTATCTGCGTAACGGCGAAATTCGGTGGGCCATCTCTTCATTGCGTGTCGTGACAGAAGAGGATGCACCCACCGTCATTGAAGGTTCGTTCGTCGATATCACGGAAGAAAAGGAAAAAGAACAGATCGCGCGCGAAAGGGAGCAAGACCGGCTGCAGAGAAAAGTGGCCGAAGCGTCTGCACAGGCAAAAACCCAGTTCCTGGCCAATATGAGCCACGAAATTCGAACACCGCTCACCGCCATCATCGGGTACAGTGAATCCATGCAGGACGATACGCTTCAGCCCGACGAGCGTGACAATGCCATCGACACCGTGATCAAGAGTGGCAAGCACTTGCTGGAGCTGATCAACGACATTCTGGACCACTCAAAAATTGATGCCAATAAACTGGAAGTCGAGGTCCTGCCCATCTCGCTGGTGGAATTGTTGAGTGAAATTAAATCGTACTTCCACATCCGCGCACAGGAGAAAGGGCTGGAGTTTAATGTACAATACGACTTCCCGTTACCGGACAAAATCAGCACCGATCCCACCCGCCTGAAACAGATTTTAATCAACCTGTGCGGCAACGCGTTAAAATTTACCGAGCGAGGCAGCATCCGCGTGAATGTTCGCTGTGACCGGGACAATGAAATGCTGTATCTTCGGGTCGTAGACACCGGCATTGGCCTCAAGCCGGAACATATGTCGCGTCTGTTTGACCCCTTCGCCCAGGCAGATGCCTCCACCGCCCGCCAATACGGAGGCACCGGATTGGGGTTGAATATCTCCAAACGACTGGCAGAATTGCTCGGGGGCACCATTCGGGCCACCAGTACTTACGGACAAGGCAGCGAGTTTGAGGTCAGTGTTGCCACCGGCCCGCTCACCAGTGTGACCTTTATTCAGGACGGCAGTGAATTGAACCGAAGCCACGTAGCGATGCAGACAGTGAAAGCGCCCAAACTACGTGGCCGCATTTTGTATGCGGAAGACAACGAAGTGAATCGCAAACTCATCGAGATGCTCGTGAGAAAAACCGGCGCCGATATCAAGGTCGTCATCAATGGTGCTGAAGCATTAAAGGCGGCCACCACCGAGGCCTTTGACCTGATTTTGATGGATATTCAGATGCCCGTCATGGATGGACGAGATGCCACGCTGGCCCTGCGGAAATCCGGTAACAACGTGCCTATTGTGGCCTTAACTGCCAATATCATGGCCGAAGACATACGTGACTACAAAGATGCTGGCTGTAATGATTGCCTGGCAAAGCCGGTGGACAAGCATCGTTTTTATGACACGCTGTGCTACTACCTTGAAGAGGCCGGCGAAGTGCCGGACTTCCCGCAGTTTGAAGGTAAAGTACTGGTTGCGGAGGACAACCGGGACAATCAGATGCTGATTCGCCGCTACCTCACCAAAACCGGTGTAAAAGTCGCCATTGCCAACAATGGCCAGGAAGCCGTTCAACAAGCCTTGCAGGAGCCCATGGATCTCATTCTCATGGATCACCACATGCCGCTGATGGAAGGGCCGGAGGCCATCCGCATGCTGCGCCAGACCGGATACACGCGCCCTATCTATTCGTTTACCGCCAGCGACTCCAAGGACGACCTGGACGAACTCGCCAGCGCGGGAAGTGATGGCATTGTGAGCAAGCCAGTGGATCGTAAAAAACTCTATGAAGTACTGGCAAAGTACCTCCCGAAAGCCAGAACGTCGCAAGCAGTTCAGGCCATAGAGGAAGGTGAGGGTGAAGACGACGAGCTGAAACCGATCATCGAACAGTTCGTACGCGGGTTACCTGACCGAATCTCACAGATGCAGACTCACGCCGACAACGACGCCTGGGATGAGGTGCGCAAGGTCGCGCACCAGATCAAAGGGATTGGCGGCTCATTGGGCTACCCCCAATTGACCGAAAAAGGCAAGGCACTGGATATGGCCATTAAAGAGCATCAGGCCGACCGCTATGCTGACCTGCTCGCTGATCTGCTGTCGGATGCCCAACACGTGATAGACACCTACCCGTCAAACTAGCCCTTCAACATGATCCGTCACTCTGGCAATTTCGCCGGTTCATAGCGATACAGGTACAACGCACGTTCCGTAGGAAATCTTGACGGGAAAAATTGCAACAGTCGCGCGTTGGCACCCTCCACCGGTTGACTCGACAAGCGCCAGAATGCCGTTGTGTGTAGATCATGCTGAAGGATGAGCCAGTGACTGGGGTAGTACAGATCGTACAGCGGCACCGCAGGCAATTTTTCGCGTATCAGATTCACATGGTAGTTTGTTCCCAGCTTCAATTGGGGCGCTTGCTCCGCCAGATAGCGTATCGCTGCCTCTGCCGGCGAGTGCCGTGCAGGAGCATCCAAACACAGCAGAGAACGGTTGACCAGTAAACACAACATCAACATCCCCACTTGCCACCCCCAGGTCGCAGCGCCCATCGAACAGACTAACAGCCACAACGAAACCAACAACACCGGGCTTATGTGTCGAAAACTCTCTGGATTCTGAGTGAGCAGCATAATGACCAGATAGCCTGCAATGACGACGGAAATGGCTTTAAGCGATACGTTGCGCGTCAACCACGGACACACCAGACCGATCAAGGTAAGCAGCGTCCCGCCCCACCCCAGCTCCAGCGCCAGGCGATCCATCCAGATACGCCACCGGGCCACCTCAGACCCGGAGGTGTTTCCCCAAATGTCAAAGTGACCCTGAGTAAATCGGAGCCCTTCCGCAAAGTAGGCCACGCCATCGTGCGCCAGAACAAAAGCGGCGGATACCGCGCCCAGCAATGCAACAGGAACAAGCAACTGTCGGCTGGCTTCCCACCGCCGCCGCACTGGGGTGCACGCAATTACTATCGACAGAAGTCCCACTGCGAGCACTGCATACGCGGGGCGCGTCGCCAACATCAGCCCCAGGCTCCATCCAAGCCACCCCAAACGTCGACTCAACCAGGCGCACAACGCACAACAAAAAAACAGGAGGGCAGGCGCATCACTGAGCCCACTCAATGCGATCCCTGCCAGTACGGGGGACAGGTACATCAGGGCGCCACACCCGACCGCCAGACCAGCTCGCTGCACCGTCATCATCAGCCCCCAGGCCAGTATCACGGGTATGAGCAGTGCGCACAGCAGGGTCCAAAGCACCACAGCCTGTTCCGCCGACACACCGCCGCCCACCCATTGAAACAGTCGAGCACCCAGGATCATACCGGGGTAACCAGGAAAGTGCGGGCGGAACTCCAGGACACTGAAGCGCTCCACCCCCCGTGCAAAATTCAACGCATCATCACTGCTGATTTGCCAGGAAAAACCGGCCAACCAATACAGCCAGAGCCCCCCCATCCCGGCAACCAACAGCACCACACCCACGGTGGGCGAGAGAGTGATGTGCGCTGATCGAACCACAACCTTAAACATTAACAATAACTATTATCATTTAGATTTGTATGATATTATCCCGCCCACTCAAAATTTGAAACAGCGTTTTCTCTCTATTATTGTCACTTTTGAAGAGGCCGGATATGCCCCATCATACACAGCAACATCGCACCCAATCTACCTTTCTCCGACAGCCCCTGGCCACCGCCGTGGGTCTGGTGTTCGCCAGCATTGCCGGCACGGGTCAGGCAGATGTTTCGGTCAATGTGACCGATGAACTGTTCTACCCCGCCGGCAGCATGCTGGCCTATACCGAGTTTGAACTCTCCGGTGAGCCGCTGGCCGAAGCCCTGGGCCTGGATCTGGACGTGCTGGACCCGAATGCACTCGCCCAACCCACCGAGTTTGATTACACCGCCGGCATTGAAAGCTATGAGTACTCCGAAGAAGCCATGTATGCACTGAACTATCAGTCGCGAATGGGGCCACACCTCGTTAATGGCCTGCGCAACGGCCAGCGGGGCGGCGAACTGGCAGGTCTGGGCAAACGCTTTGCCGAGTTGGCAGCCAGTGTGCAATACCCGCTTGAAGAGATTCCCTTGAACCTCTACCCGATCAGTGTGCCCTACCGTGCAGGATTGCCGGACTTCGAACAGGCCGTGGACACGTCCAGCGTCAACAATGATCAGTTTGAACGTGATGGTAAGCCGGTCAAAACCGATATCCCGGCATACTACCGCGACTACGCCACGCTGGGGTGGAAAGAGTCCGGAATGACACGAGAACTCGAACCCGCAGCGATTGGGGGCATTCTCCTTAAAGAAGTCATGTGGTCCCAGGACTTTCTTGGCGGAATGCACAAAGTGGACGGGGATGAAGAAGTGGAAGCGCAAGCCGCAGACATGGACAAATCCGGTGAGTATGCCTTAGGCGTTTCTGCCGTCGACGGTATGAACGGCGTGATACTGACCGAACTGTCGCTGGAAAAAATGCAGTGGCTGCAGGAAAAGCTGGCCTTTAATGGCACGTCGCTGGGGGCCTCTCTTTCGCCAGATTATGATGCCAGCCAGCCCATTTGGTTCCCGCACCGCGTGGCGGTCAAAGAAGCTCAAAAGCACGGTGTGAAGCACGCCGAAACACTCACGGTTCTGGACTCACGCTCCACCCTGCGGGACAATTGGATGTTGCTGTGGCCACTGGCGGAATATCTCGCATTCACAGACCAGCGAACCGGTAACACCGCTCAGAACCCAGCGTTTCAGGCGGTGTTTGATGGCAGCCCGTTTTCTGCCACCGCAGCGGTAAACAAAGATGCGAATCCAGCCAATGACCAGATCGGTACCGATGGATTTGCCTTGGCCAATACGTTGTCTCGCGTGACCTTCAAAAATATCCAGAAGTTGCACACAGACGCTCAATCGGGCCTGCTGGTCACTGATTGGCAGGGGAAAACAGGGAAAACCGTTGACACCTACGACCTCGCATACGCCATCGTCGCGCTGGGAATCTTCCAGAAAGCCCAGGACGCCCTGCCCGTGGGCTACGCCAGTGCTGAGTTCAATGACACCGGTCTGAACACTGTACTGGGTCAGGAAGCCAAAGCACTGTTGGTAACGCAGGCAGACCAGCTTCTGAATCGATTTAGCACCAGCAATGGACTCATCGCCGCAGGTGCAACGATTGCGAAGGATGGCACTCTGCAGATCAAGACAGAAACACCACTGGCAACCCAGTTCGCCGTGGTTCGCGCGTTGGGAACCGCTTTCACGGCCACCAAAGACAGCAAATACCGCGAGGCAGCAAGGGCACTGTGGACAGCCATGGACGCACAGCTGTTTGATCCGGCCGTAGGTACCTGGGCCGAAGCAAAAGGCCAACCCACCCGACACACGCCCTTCACGGCAGCAGCGATTTCCGGCGGATTGCGAACCGCTATGCTCCAGTTGCGTAATGAAGGCAGCGAGCAAACGCCTGCGTTGGAGCTGGCACTCCTGGTACAACGTTACACGCAATGGTTCAAAACCGTGGTGAACGGACCCAACACCCAGTCAGGTATGCAGCGTGCAGAGTGGTTGGGAGACTCCGGTGAAAACGTGATCGCGGGCCAGGGCACCGATACGGACGCGGATCATGTGCCGCAAATCACCGAAGGTAAAGGCAAGCACGGAGTCGCGATGGTCATGGCAGGCGCAGTTGAGGTGAAGGCAGGCAAATAAGCGACCTCTACATTGATGTGCATCAAGCGACCAGGGACGGGTCGCCGCTTATAATGCAAATAAGAATGGTTTACAGTATCATTCGACAGTTCACTCTGGAGACATTATGAGCCACTACTCGGCAACGGAACCCCTTCCGACGGATGCCCCTCTGTCACATACAAAAGCAACCGTCACCCTTTGGTGGCGTGCGCTTGCCTACCGCAACAAAGCCGCCGAATGGACACTGTGGCTGCTATTGCTTTCGGGACTGCCACTCTGGACACTGTTCGATGTTCCCTGGGTACTGCAACGCCTGTGCCTTGCGGTGCACGCACTTCTCGGTCTGACGGCATTCATTCTATGGGTAATGCCTTTCTGGCTGCGCCACAGACAACTGCTGAGCACCTCTCAGAAGCGAGCGCTGAAGCGCACGGGACAATTGTTGGACCTCCTGTTGCTTCTCGTCACGCTGAGTGGTTTCGGTCTGTTTTTCATTGGCAATCGCGGCGAAGCCGGGGGTCAATGGCTGCTTTGGGTTCATCTCTACAGCTCGCTGGTGCTTGCCCCTGTCCTGCTGAAACATGCCTGGCGGTGGTCCGTATTGCGCCTCGACCGACTCAGGCAATCATCATGACTGTTTTTCGAACCGCCTTAATGAGCACAGCCCGTGTATTGCTGTTGGGCGTTTGCTTGTGGACACCCTGGCTGGCGGCGGCCCTCAGTTCCGGCTCGCTGATCCAGGAGACAGGCGGCGACGTCCTGTATGCGGCCAATGCGGACGCAGGTACCATTAGCCGCCTGAGTACCGATCAGCCCGACAACTCCCTCACCCGCCAAATTGGCAAGGACATTCGTACCGTCGCGCTCGACGAACGCACCCATACGTTAGCGGCCACGGATTACGTCGGCCACCAGCTTGTCCTTCTCGACAGCCTCACCCTCAAGGAAAAACACCGGATTTCTTTGCCCTACCGACCCTACGGCGTGCTGTTTGATGCCACCCGAGGCTGGTTCTGGGTGACGCTTAACGAGTCGGCTCAGCTGTGGGCGATCACCCCGAACGGTGACATCCGGCAGCAGCACCCGACACTCCCCACGCCGCGCGGTCTGGCTTTGCTTAAGGACGGTCGTCTCTTGATGACGCATGCAATGACTGGCCAGATCAGCGTCTGGAACACACTGGGCACGGTGAACCAGCAGCAGGTCATCGATCTGGTCGAAGAGCAGCATACAGATGAGTTTATATCGCAAGGCCTGCCCCGATTGCTGGATAACATTGCTGTATCGCCGGAAGAAGACGAAGCCTGGCTGCCCCACGTATTGTGGAACTTTGATCACCCGTTCCAGTTTCAATCCACGGTGTTCCCCGCCGTGTCAGTACTTCGGATCACCACCGAAGGCGTGACGGAGGTACCCGGCTGGCGAAAGCAGCTGTTCCGCCAGATCAACCTCCAGGACGTAAGAAACCGTACGCAGATTGTGTCAAACCCGCATCAGGCGGTGTTTTCACCGGATGGCAATAAGGTGGTGGTCACGCTTGCAGGCAGCGAAGACCTGTTGGTATTTGATCGCGCCCGATCCCGAACGGACACGAAGAAGAAGCGTCGTTCCCGGCGCATCGGCAAGCAGGATCAAGGCGGAGCTCAGGCGGTTCAGTTGCTGCGTGACTACCCCGGCCGTCAACCTACCGGCATCGTGGCGACGGGCGAGCACCTCTATGTTCAGAACCGGCAAAGCCTGAACATCACGCAGTTGACATCCGGCTTTGACTCTCCGTTTGCTCGCGTCCAGGTCGCCCAGGCCGAGTTCGCACGCATCGACGAATTCGACCGCCTGACGCCCAACCAGCGTGCCGGGTCGCGCCTGTTCCATCTGGGGAATACGGAGGAATCGTCCGACCTGCCCATGACCGGTGATTTCTGGATGAGCTGTGCCAGCTGCCACCAGGACGGCTTTAATGCGACCAACAAATTCCTGATGAACGCGCACCAGCAGCCCAGCCATGCGAACGCCATCACGGGGCACGCTAACCTGAAATCCATGATCGGACTCGGCTTTGTCGGCGACTATATTCGCATCATTCAGGACACACAGGGCGGCCTGGGTCACGATGATCGCGATGGCGCGCCCCAAAGTGATCCGGACGCCCCCGACCCGGCCCTGGTTCCCCGCATGAATGCGCTCCACGCCTATGTGCGCTTGCCGGAAAATCTCCCCTTTGTTTCCACCTGGTTGCGCCTCGATGATGATCGCCCGGTACTCCACCAGGAAGAATGGATCAGTTCGGCCGCCTGTGCCGATTGCCACAAAGACATGTTTGAACAATGGGCTGACTCGAACCACCGTCTCATGGGGGAATCAAATCCCTACTATCGCGTACTGGAAGATGTCGCCGGACAGACGGAAGGCGAAGCATTCCGGACGTGGTGTGTCGGATGCCACAATCCGCAGCGGGTCAGTGTTGGCTTACCTTTCCGGGGTCAAGGCAATCACATGTTTGAAAAGGCCGGCCAGAACTTGCGGCAGCGTTTTGAGAACCGCGTGTATGATCTGGATGAAGGTACGGGTTGTCTGTTCTGCCACCGCATTACAAAACTGGAAGATGCCGGCGGCAACAGCGGCTATACCATTAACCTGAAAGACCGGGAGCAATACTTAGGGGAAAGCAGCAATCTGGCACTGGCACGCTGGTTTGGCGACCGCCAGATCAATGCCCGGCCCGAGGTGCACGCGGCCTCATACAGCCAGCCATTCTACAAAGACCCCCTTTATTGCAAAGGCTGCCACGACGAGTTCTCCCCGGCGCACGGGGCGAAGATCGTCAGCACTTACGTGGAATGGGAGAACTCGTCCTACAACAATCCCGATGACCCAAGTAAGCATCGCACGTGCATTGATTGCCACATGCATGCCGATATCGCACGCATCGGTGAATCCATACCCGGCAAGAGCACGGAGGGAGGAAGCACAAAAACGAATGTCGTCACCCACCAGTTCACCGGGGCGAATCATCATCTGGTCGGCTTACGCAATCCCAAACTGGAAGAAATGAGCATTGCTTTGCTGAAAACCTCGGCGCACATTTCACAACGGTTGGAGGATAACACGCTTATTGTTCGGGTAGACAACACCGGCGCAGGGCATGCTCTGCCCACCGGCGTTGCCGATTTTCGGCAGCTTTGGCTCCAGATCGAGATCAAGGACGCCGGGGGCAACACCGTGTTTGAGCATGGTACACCGAACGAGCAGGGGCATTTACCCACAGATACGCGCCTGTTTATGAAAGTCTTCGGAGACAAAGAGGGCAAGCCCGTGAACCTGATATTCTGGCGCTACGCGAAGCTGTTGTCAGACACACGCATACCGGCGGACGGTTACCGCGAGGAAGCCTTTGTACTCCCGGCGAACCTGGCAGGCCCAATCACGGTGTCCACGCGATTGAATTTTCGAATCTACCCGCAATGGGTCACCGACGCCGTCCAACAAAAAGTCCCTCAATTGCCCGACCCTCCGGTGGTTGAGCTGAACCGCATTGAATCCTCATGGAGCACGCTGTAATGCTGGCAAGTTTCTTAATTACCTTTCGAGAGGGGCTTGAGGCCTTTCTGATTGTGGGCATTGTGCTCACCTACCTCACCAAACTGAACGCGGGGCGGTATCACAAATACATCTACACCGGCGTGCTGCTCGGTGCGCTGGTATCCGTTGCCTGTGCTTTCGCCTTTCAACTGCTCATCGACCAGTTCGAACAGGAGCGCTATCAGCACCTGTTCATGGCAGGCATTCTTTTATTCGCCACAGTCGTGCTCACCTACATGGTGATCTGGATGCAGAAGCAGGCAGCACAACAAGTTGCCGACGTACAGAAAAACCTCGAACAACTGGTTTCAACGGGGAACCTGATCGGGCTCGTCATGCTGTCCTTCCTCGCGGTACTGCGTGAAGGGATGGAAACGGTGCTGTTTTTCTCCGCGCTCAGCATCAGCGATGGCGGTGCCACCAGTCTGGAGGCTGGCCTGACAGGCGCTATCATCGGTCTGGCGCTCTCGGTCGTACTGGTGTGGGGTTTGTTCCGGTCCACCCGCCGCATACCACTCAAGCCTTTTTTTCAGTACACAAGCCTCTTGATCATCATCATCGCTGCCGGCCTCCTCTCTTCTGCGGTCAATATGCTGCAGGCAGCAGAAATCATTCCGGGAGCCACCAGTCAGATATTCAACATTTCACATATTCTGGATGACCGTGGCTTGTTTGGTACATTCCTGCGCGCGCTGTTCGGTTATAATGCCAGCCCAACCCCCATACAATTCTGCACCTGGGCCGTCTACCTCGCCGTTTTCATCGTTCTCTGGAAAAGGAGTTATCGCCATGCCTGAATCCGGTAGCTCCGGCACAAACACAGTGCGTCACGTCGTCGTGCTCGGGGCTGGACCAGCAGGCCTGTCCGCCGCCTGGAAGCTGGTCGATGCCGGCTTTCGCGTCACTGTTCTGGAAGCAGAAAGCTGTGTCGGAGGAATGGCGGCGACCCAGGTCTTCCAGAGCCAGCAAGGCGAATTTCGCTTCGACTATGGCGGCCACCGATTTCTCACCAAGAATCCGGAACTGCTGAGTTTCGTTGAATCGCTGCTGGGTGACGACTTACTCCATGCAGAACGGTCTTCTGTCATCCGGTATCGAGGGCGCACTTACGAATATCCGCTGGATTTGAGCAACCTCCTGAAAAATGCCCCCTGGCCGCTGCTGCTAGGCGCGGGAAGAGATCTGGCGTGGCGGATGATTCGCCCCCCAAGACAAACCGTCCCGGACGATCAGATGAGTTTTGCAGACTGGATTACGGCCCGGTTTGGTCCGACCCTGTATCAACATTTTTTTGAAGGCTACACAGGCAAACTCTGGGGTATCGACCCCCAACACTTGTCGGGTGACTGGGCGGCCCAACGCATCAGCCTGATCGATCTGCGAGACGTGGCCCGAAGACTGCTACCCAAACGGGGCGCAACGCCACGGACCTATGCACGACACTACCGGTATCCGAAGCTCGGATTTGGTGTCATCTTCGATCGATTGGCAGAATACATTACCCAACGCGGCGGAGAGATTTTACTCAACGCTCCAGTCACGGGATTGATCGCCGAAGGCAAGCAGGTGCGCGCTGTACAGATCGAGCAAGACGGACGTTCCAGCACGCTGGAAGCCGATGCAGTCATCAGCAGCATTCCGCTGCCTCATCTCGTTCGAATGCTGGGAGGGTCATCCCGATTAGGTTTTCGTGCCTTGCGATTTTTCAACATGCCACTCACCGGCAGCGATCTTTCGCGCCATACGTGGCAATACCTTTCTGACCCGGAGATTATGGCGACACGTCTGCAGGAACCTCGGCGCCGGTCGCCATACATGACGCCGAAGGATTATACTTCCGTCATGCTTGAGATCCCCTGTCAGGAAGGAGACGGGACTTGGCACGCCACCCAGAAAACGCTGCATCAAAGAGCCTGGCAGGACCTCAGTCGCCTCGGGATTGACGCATCACGCGATACCGGTGAAAACTTCGCTGCCTACTCCCCTCACGCCTACCCTTTGATGACCATGGGTTATGAGAAGGAGCGACAGAGTAACCTGAACTTTCTGGACACCTTCCGCAACTTACACATTTGCGGGAGACAAGGCACCTTCCGTTATATTTTCACGGACACCGCCATGGAAATGGGTATGCTGGCGGCGAAAAGTGTGATTGAGCAGCAGGATTTACGCTATGAGATTTACAACCATCGAAACGAGAAAACCGTTATTGAGGTGCAAAGTGTGGCTTAGCTTTTTACGTCTTCAACTCTGGCCGGTGATTCTGCTCTGCCTGGCGTTTGCAGGCCAGAGCGCTGCTTACTCGTACAGTGCAAAAGGCAAGGAAGTTCTGCTGGAAGGACGCAAGTCGCTCCTGGTGGCGCTGGACGCAGGTAACATCGAACAGGTACAGGCCGCAATGGCCAGTCTGGAACCTGAACTGGCTTACCTCGAAGCCAGGCACAAAGCAAAGGTACTGCCCGCGCTGAAGGCCGCAATCGCGGCACGGGATACTGCGGCGGCAGCCAAAGCGATGGATGCAGCCTTCGCTGTGGAAATCGAGCGACGTCTCGATATCGCACTCGCGGAAATTCAAAACTACCAAACCGCCAAAGTCCTCGTGGTGAAGAGCAAACTGTTCCTCGATTTGATTCAGGGACGTTTGTCCGCAGATCAGTGGCAAGCCGCTGACGAGGCCATTCGACAGTGTCTTGCAGCAATCGGCAATCCCGGGGTGTTTGGTGTCGGGAAAGAAGAGCCAAACCCAGCGGACTTTGCGAAAGCCCGCACGACCCTCATTGAACAAATTCGCTGGATGAATCCTGCTGAATAATATGAAAACCCAGGGGACGCCCTCTAGCCTAACCCACCCAGTCTTCCGGTTTCACGAATACGATACCCCGGAATTGTAACTTTTCGATTGCCTGACGAATGGAGTCATGAACAACAATTCCGTTTGCGGCTTCATGCAATCGAAAAAACAGTTGTCCCATGGCTCGATCTTCATCAATGACCAATGAATCAAAATCTACACCAATGGGATCATCCGGATCATCATACTCACATTCCGACGCATCCAAATCTGCACAGGCAATCCGCCCGATAATGTTGATGGCTCGAAACTCCTCGGGGACCACATTACCATCCTTATCAAGCAGCACCGCGCTGTAAGATTCGATGTTATCTACGCCAGCCTCGGCGAGCGCTTTGAGCATTCGTGAACTCATCAGCGGGATAGCTGGCGGGAAAAAGTCAGTAATATCCGTTCCATACGGTCCCAACTGAAACTCCAACGGCTCAGGTAAAGCAGCCTCCAGAGGGCCGCCGGATAACCAATCCAGGAATCCAGTCTGAGACACACCCCGCAAATCCGGTTGTTTTGCGACGGCCGCCCTGTTTCCACCCTTCGGTTCACGAACCTCCAGCATCCAATAATTGCCCATAAATACCTCCTTTGTATCATTTTACTTTTTCATGAAAATCTTTTGCATGTCGAGATGTAAATAGTGGATGTTTCCTGCGATTGGCTGGCAAACTTGGGTACCTTATAATGTGCTATGTAAACCATGGCGCGATCACCCCAGCCAACTGACTCACTTCCAGCAGGTTTTATGATACAACCACCTCTCATCATCATTCTCGGTCCCACCGCATCCGGTAAGACCCGGTTGGGGGTAGCGCTTGCCCGGCAGCTGAACGGTGAAATCATCTCTGCTGATTCCCGGCAGGTCTTTCGCGGGATGAATATCGGCACAGGTAAAGATCTGGAAGAGTATGGCTCAACGCCCTATCACTTGATTGACCTCTGTGATCCCGGCGAAGAATTCAGCCTGTTTCAATTTGCTTCCCACTATGCCGACGCCGTTGAAGCCATACAACAACGAGGCAGGCACCCCATTCTGGTCGGCGGCACCGGGTTGTATCTCGATGCCGTCATTCAAGACTACACGCTCACCGAAGCTCCCACGAACACGGCTCTGCGTGCCGAACTTGACGGACTGCCTCAATCAGCGTTAGTGCAGCGTCTTCATGCTCTGAACCCCGGCACCCACAACACCACCGACACGCTCGATCGAGAACGCACCCTCCGCGCGATCGAAATCGCCGATGCCGAGGCGAAAGGGACTAGCAAAAAACTACAGCTGCCGCCCATCGAAAAAGTGATTCTCGGCATCCAGTGGCCGCGGGACACCCTCAAGCAGCGAATTACTGAGCGCCTCAAATCGCGTCTCGACCAAGGCATGATCGAGGAAGTCGTTACATTGCGTGATCAGGGCGTATCGTGGGAATCGTTAGACTATTATGGTCTGGAATATCGGTTTATCGCTCAGTATCTGCAGGGAAATTTAAACTACAACGACATGTTTCAGAAGTTGAATGCCGCCATTCATTACTTTTCCAAACAACAGGAAAAATGGTTTCGGCGGATGGAGCGAAAAGGGACTGAAATTCATTGGTTAAACGGGGAACAGAATCACCTGAGCCAAGTCCAAAGCCTTCTTAAGAGTCTATAGCAACAATTGCACAAACCGAGTGATTGTCGCCCCGCGAGCGCCCCTGTCTGCCTTTAACTAAAATTGCGTCTGATAAATCATCACGCGAAAAAAAAACTATACTCTATGCAGGCTCGCAGATTTCTAACGCCACCTTGATCCAGCTGCAGAGGGCTACCCAATTATGGCTGATGCAAAAAAACGCTGGCACGTCCTCATTGTTGACGATTCACCAGTCAATCTTGACCTCCTCACGCTCGTACTGGAAGAAAGTTACGAGGTCACCGCAGTGCGCAGTGGGAAGGAAGCATTGAAAGCCGTAAGCTCTCATAAAATCGACCTTATTCTTCTCGACGTGATGATGCCCGGCCTGAATGGTTACGAGGTGTGCCGGCAACTCAAACAGCACCCGCAAACGAAGCGAATCCCGGTCATATTTATCACAGCGATGGAAGCCAGTTCGGACGAGCAAATGGGCTTTTCAGTGGGCGCTGCAGATTACATTACCAAACCCATTTCCGCCCCAACCGTCCTCGCAAGAATCGAGACACACTTGAAACTGTACGACCAAACTAATGCCTTCGAACACCAGCTGCAGGAGCGCACAAAAGAACTTCAGGAAACCAATCAACGCCTTGCTGACGCGCTAAAATCAGCACAAAAAGCAGATCAACTTAAACAGCAGTTCCTGGCGACTCTGGGTCATGAACTACGAACGCCGTTGAATGGTATCACAGGCGCATTGCAATTGCTGAAAGACACAATTCGACAAACAGATTCCCAGGAACTCCTGGAAATGGCGAACCAATCTGCGCTCAACCTTGCTCAACTGTTGGACAACATTCTTACCTTTATCGAAACTCAGGCGGGGGAGTTAGTTTTAAAGACCGAGCGCACAGAATTGCAACCATTCTTTGAGGCACATATTCAAAATTTGCAGCACATGATACCGGGAACGCGACTGCATGTTGATCTGGATGAGATCAAAGACACCGTTGTTGAGGTGGATAGCCGTCACTTGACGACGGTTTTTTATCAACTAATGGACAACGCCATTAAATTTTGCCCGGACGGTAAGATCAGTTTCCGGGCAACACTCAAGCAAAAACACAATGTATCGGTGCTTCATTTATACTTCAAAGATACGGGTATCGGGTTCCAGCCCGAAAAACTGGAAAATGTCTGGGCACTGTTCCGTCAGGTCGATGGTTCTTTCAGCCGAAAACAGCAGGGGATCGGAATCGGCCTTCCCCTCACAAAGGGACTCGTGGAGGCGATGGGGGGGCAAATCCACCTCCACTCGATCTATGGCAGCGGCACCGAAGTCGAAGTTTCCTTACCCACCCGTTGCCACCTGTCATCGACGATAACTACCCATCAACCCACTCTCGCGGCTGAGAAGATCGCACCGCCCATTACCATCCTGGTGGTCGAAGATAACCCGGTTAACATGAAACTCACGAAAAAACTCCTTGAGAAAATGGGCTATCACACGCTCGAAGCTCTGAACGGTCAAGTTGCGCTGGATGTGTTCACTAAGCCAACCCCGTTCATCAACCTGATTCTGATGGATTGCCAGATGCCCATTATGGACGGCTACGAAGCCTGCCGGCGTATTCGTATACTGCCCAACGGTGCCACTGTACCCATTATTGCTCTCACAGCGAACGTAAGCGCCTCCGATGTCGCCAACTGTCTGGCTGCGGGAATGAACGATCATCTCGGCAAGCCCGTGCGAAAGGAAAAACTGCAGGAAACTATCGCGAAATGGCTCAACAGTGCGGCGAGTAAACGGCGACAGTGAACAAAGAGCATCCACGTCCGTCTGCTACACTTAAAGCATCCAACTCCTACCCAGGCTCAACGTCATGTTTCAGCTCTTGCTTGTCAATCTACCTCGTTCACTGAAAACGGTGTTCACCACCATGCTGGAGCCGCTGGACTGCCAGTTAACCGCCTGTGAAACCGCTACAGAGGCACTGGAGCTACTGAAAAAAAACGCATTTCGTATCGTCATCACCACGTATGAGCTCAAGGACATCAAAGGTGACCAGTTCTGCATCCTGGTGCGGGAACAATTTTCCGAAACGTTGCCCGTGTTTCTCATTACGAGTAATGAAGAGTTGCTGGAACCCGAATCGCTGGCGCAGCTTCCCTTCACGGAAGTCTATCTGTCCGAACAATTACCCTTAATGGAGCAGCACCTCCATAAAATCTTATCCGATTTACGTCGGGAAACCAGCCAGTCGGGTCACATTCTGGTTGTCGAGGATAATGTTGCTCAACAAAAAGTCTTCGAGGCACTTCTGACGGATCAGGGGTACGAGGTGTCGTTGGCGAAAAGCTATGACCAAGCTTGTACACTTCTGGCGGATCACGAGTTTGACCTGGTGATACTGGATATCATCCTGGAAGGGGGGATCAGCGGGATCAGTTTCGTACATCATGTTCGGCATCTTGAATCAAATAAGCAACATACCCCGGTATTGGTCACCTCAGCCTATCAAGCCACGTCACGTACCATCGAGATATACCGCATGGGGGCGAATGACTTTCTGCCCAAACCGTTCACCGAAGAGGTGATGCTCGCGCGAGTGACCAACCTGGTCAAGTTCAAGCATGCGCAGGACAAAATACATGAACAGGAAAAAGTCCTGCAGTTCCTGGCAATGCATGATGGACTCACCGGACTTCACAACCGTCGTTACTTTATTGAAACCTGTACCGCCCGGTTAGCCGAAGCTGCCCGGCAGGACTACCCGCTCTCCCTGCTCATGATCGATGTGGATCATTTTAAGCGAGTTAACGATGAACATGGCCATGGTGTGGGTGACGAAGTGCTGGTTGCGATTGCACAGCTGCTCCACTCTTCCTGCAGATCAAGCGACGTGAGTGCTCGGTTGGGCGGTGAGGAATTTACGGTGCTCTTTGGGTTCTGTGATCAGCATGACGCCATTGAAAAAGCCGAAGCGCTGCGGAAAGCGGTAGAACAACATCCTTTTACCTGTGGCACAGTCACCGTCAGTATCGGAATATCAACACGGGACAACCAGCATCCCATGGCAGATTTTAACACGCTCTATAACGAAGCAGATAGCGCGCTCTACGCTGCCAAAGCCGACGGCAGAAATCGCGTGCGACACAACCAGCACAACGCCTGACCGGGTGAACCATCAACGATAGCGACTGAAGATTTGCTCTCTCAGCGCATCTAACTCCTGGCGCTTTTCCAATTGGGTCAGCAGTGCATCCAGCCTGGCAAGCACAGGGATATAGGCAGAGGTTTTGCCAATCATGAGGTGCCAGTGGGTTGCGTCCATCGTGTTGGCAATCTCAATGATGTTATCCGCGTACCCCAACGTCTTCATTTGATAACTCATTAAAGGGCGCTGCTCAATGTACACATCCGCCCGATTGTAGCGCAACAGTTTAAGAATATGCATGGAATCCTGAACGTATTCCAACTCTTTAACGCCATCCAACTGTGTGCTGTGCCAGCCTGCCCCCACAATAGCCACATGCCGCAACTCGGGATAGCGCTTCACCGCATCCAATGTACGCAGATTCCGCAAGAGAGCGATGTTGGGATTCTCTGCCCCGGTATAGAGGTAAAAATTCGAGACAAACAACGGTTGCTGGCTCACTTCGGTGTAAGCTCCGCGCTTTGGCGTTGGAATGGTGAAAAAGCCATCCACCTCACCGTTTTGCACCAGCAGCTGCCCGCGCGCCCACGGGTAAATCGCGTATTGCACCTGAATACCGAGGCGTTTCTCCAAGGTCGCTTCCAGAAAATCCCGCAAAATGCCTTGCGGGATCTGCTCTTTTGATCGCCAGCTGAATGGAGGATAGTTTTCCGCGAACGCAATGGTCAGGGGCCGTTTAGGCAATGGGGCTCCGGCATCGACCACCTCGGCTGAGGATGACGCAGCAAACAAAATCAAAAACAACAGAGCCAAAACTCGACAGGTACCCATAGCCGGTCTCAGACAATTCGGGAGATTATTTCTACAGTATAGGCACAATTCAGCTGACCGTGCGAGCCAAGATGGTGCAAAGCCTACTTTGGTTCGCATGGGGGCTGTGTTCCTTTTGGCGGACGTCCCCGTTTCTTGGGCAGTACCGGACGGTCCACCAGGTTCTGAATGCGGTATTTAAACATATCGCCACCCAGCACCATTTCAAGGTTAAGCATCTCGGCAATGTGCTTTTTGATCCCCGAATCCAGTGGTGTGGAGCAAAACGCCTGAAACACCTGACTGCGCTCCTGGTCCGACTCCCCCAATTCCTGAAATATCCGGTGTTCGGTGATCAGCGCATTGTCTTCCCCCAAGGCATGTTTGGCATGACTGGACCAGGGATACAACTCCTGAGACTCGTTCAACCCCCGATCCTGAGGTAAGGCTTCCACGTAGCGCGTACAGGTAATGAGATAGCCCGCCGAATCAATCAGGCTGGACTTGTAACGCCCTTCCCACAACGTACCACTGCGGTGATAGCGATGATTTACATACTGCACATACCGCCGCCCCAGAGATTGCATCATTTGCGGAATGCCGCCCTCAATACGCGGTGTCGCAATGAGATGGAACTCGTTGTTTAACAATGCGTAGGCATGAAGATCACACTGGTACTGGGCCGTCGCCTTTTGCAGACACTCCAGAAAAAACGCGTAATCTTCATCGTCAAAGAAGCACGGGAGCCGATTATGCCCCCGCTGCATCAGGTATTGTGGATAGTCCTTCAAGTTAAATCGTGGTTTCCGTGCCATAGTGCGTTAACTGACTTCGTAGTTGAACACCCCTTCTTCCGAAACGCCGATATGTACTTTCGTGATCGTCTCGCCTTCCGCCATCCGCGACAGGCATTCTGCAGCCAGTTCAGGTAGCAGTGTACGATTGAGTATCACTTCGATATTTCGCGCCCCGGTATCCACTTCCTGGCTGCGCGCGACAATATGCAGCATGACATCGTCATCGTAGGTAAAGTCAGCGCCGTAATGTTCTCGCACACGCTTCTCGATCCGGTTCATGTTGATCTTGCAGATCTTCATCAGGTTGTCATCATCAAGCGGATAATAGGTGATGACCTGGGTACGCCCCAGGAAAGCCGGTTTAAAGTACTTCAACAGCTCCGGACGCATGCTGTCCAGCAAGGTTTCCGGGTCCGGCTTTTCTTCCTGCGTGGCCACAATGTTGCGGATCGCCGCTTCGCCCGCGTTGGACGTCATGATGATGACCGTGTTTTTGAAATCAATATCCCGGCCTTCTCCGTCCTTAATGGTACCCTTGTCAAACAGGTTGTAGAACACATCCTGTACTCCCTGGTGGGCCTTTTCCATTTCATCCAGCAAGATCACCGAATAGGGCTTACGGCGAGCCGCCTCGGTCAGGACGCCACCTTCCCCATAGCCGACATAGCCCGGAGGTGAACCCAACAGCATCGATACTTTGTGCTCTTCCTTAAACTCCGACATATTGATGACGGTTATGTTCTGCTCACCACCAAACAACATGTCTGCCAACGCCAGCGCTGTCTCGGTTTTACCCACACCACTGGAACCGACCATCATAAACACGCCAATCGGCTTGCGCGGATCGGTCAACCCTGCCCGTGAAGTACGGATCGCTTGCGCAATGGCCTCCAGCGCATGCGACTGACCAATCACCCGCTCTTCTAATCGATCACGCAGGTGCAAAATGGAATGAATCTCATCACTCACCATTTTACCCACCGGAATGCCGGTCCAGTTGGCCACCACCTCAGCCACCGCCTGGCCATCCACATGAGGCTGCATCAGCGCTTGCTCTTTCTGCACTTCACCCAGCTCTTCCGACAGCTGCTTTAACTTCTGCTGCAACTCCGCCAACTGTTCGTCAGAGAGTTCGGCGTCCTCCATTCCGGTGGCTTCAGGCTCAGCACCGGCGTCCGTCGCTGCTTTTTGGGCTTCCTCCTTTTTGCCTTTGGCCAAAAAGTCGGATTCAATTTGATCACGAACCGTTTTGATCTCTTTGATGATTTCTTTTTCTTTTTCCCATTGTGCCTGCTGATCGGCCAATAAGGCTTCGGCTTCGGCCTTGTCGGTTTGCAGCTGGGTGATCTGATCGGCACAGTCACCGCTGGACGCATGCTCCTGACGAATCATGCCCAGATTCGTCTCCAATTGCTGGATGCGTCTTCGTGTATCTTCGATCAACGCGGGCGTCGCGCTCTGGCTGAGTGCCACCCGGGCACATGCCGTATCCAGCAAACTCACGGATTTGTCCGGCAATTGGCGCCCTGGGATATAGCGTGCGGACAATTTCACAGACTGTACAATGGCATCATCCGCGATACGCACTTTGTGGTGGCCTTGCAGGGTTTTCGATATTCCCCGCATCATGTCGATGGCGATGGGCTCTGCCGGTTCCTCCACTTTCACAACCTGGAATCGGCGGGTCAATGCCGGGTCGCGCTCAAAGTACTTCTTGTATTCAGCCCAGGTCGTGGCCGCGATAGTGCGCAGTTCGCCGCGAGCCAGAGCGGGCTTCAAGAGGTTCGCCGCATCCCCCTGCCCTTCTTTGCCGCCCGCCCCAATCAGTGTATGGGCCTCATCAATAAACATGATGATGGGCGATGGGGAGGCTTTCACTTCTTCGATCACCGCCTTCAGCCGGTTTTCAAATTCCCCTTTCATGCTGGCGCCCGCCTGGAGCAGGCCTAAATCCAAGGTCATGATGGTCACGCCTTTCAGGGGCTCAGGCACATCATCATTGGCCACCCGCAGGGCAAAACCTTCCACCACCGCGGTTTTTCCCACGCCGGCTTCGCCAGTGAGAATCGGGTTGTTCTGTCGGCGGCGCGTGAGTATATCGATGCACTGACGAATCTCCGGGTCACGACCCAGCACCGGATCAATCTCTTTGTTCCGCGCCCGTTCGGTCAGGTTAATGCAGAATTTCCCCAAAGCAGATCCGCCAGCAGGCGCGGAACCACTCACCTCCCCGTCTGCGGAGACGGTGGATCGGGATATGCTCTTCGACTCTTCGGTTCGCCCGAACACCGTGGCCATCGTAGTACGGGCTTTTTCATTGGTCACATCCCGAATGCTCGGCGCGGACTCACCGATCTGGCGTCGCAATGTGTCATCCGACAACAGCGCACACAGCAAGTGGCCGGAACTCATGGCATTGTGACCCATATCCACCGAGGCCACCAGCCAGGCGTACTTCAGCGCGTCCTGAACCGATTGCGCCAACGCGGGCGTACGGGTATTCCCTGCTTTAAAGCGCCCCAGCGCATCGTTCAACTCACGCAGCACAATGCCCACATTCACGCCTTGCTGCTCAAGCACTTTGGCCATATCCGTGTCCGACTGCTCCAGAATTTTCTGCAGCCAATGCTCCAGTTCAATGCTGTAATGGGTTTTGGCAAAACAAAGTCCCGTGGCATTATCCAGCGCCTGTTTCAGGTTGGGATTCATGCGCTCGACCAGCGCTTTGAGGTTGACGTTAAACATAATTATCCTGCCTTATGAGTGGGTGTCGTGTCGTTTGCTTGAAGTTGCTGCATTCCATATTTGGAAAGTTGAATTTTTATCTTTTTGTCGGTGGGGCGCGCTTTATACAATCGCGTATTCCACCCCAATTGAAACAGCGGATCCGTACTACCCAAACGAATCGGTTGCAGTCGATCTTCCCGGACCATAAGCGATAAATCAAAATCCATCTCGATGCCTGCACGTTGTTTTATGAACTCATACAGTGCTGCCAGCTTCTGGCTGCCCGGTGCGAATTCACGAAAATTTTCTTCCGTAAAATCCTCAATTTCGATTTCAAACAGGTTCTGTAAAACCCAGCAGCGTGAGCCAAGAATCGCATTCTGGCCCAACGCATTATTCATGCCCAGCGTCATGGCCCCCGCCATTCGCGTCACCACATCCGGGGACAAACGCCGCCACTTGCCCTTGAACTGATGAATTTTCACCTTCAAGCCAAACTGATGATAAATCACGTTTTTCAACGTGTACTCATTGCACCGGCGATGGGCAGCCACACCGGGATAGTTCATCCAGGCACCCGGCTGCGTATGAAAACTGCCCGGTAAACCGGACAACCCGACCAAGGCTTTGACCGACTCTTCGTACCAGTCTTTCACATAACGGGATTGGCTCACCTGACGGGTTTGAAATGCCATCATCGGCCGGTATTTCTTCCAGGCGCGATAGAACAGGGACAGGGTACGGTGGTTAAAGTGATCCAGAAACGCTTTCAGCGTGGTGTCTTTTTCTCGCAGGCGCGCCAGAATCAACTCGGAGTAATGAAAAGGCAGCACCCCGGAGGCACCATTTAATCCCAGCACATTGGCATCCACCTGCCACTGCACTTCTCGCCCGGTGGATTTATCCTTCCTTAACCGTGCAGACTCCACGGCACCGGCCGCAAACACAAGATCCGGATTGGCACGAAACTGCAGCGGATCCCGTCTGGGCGATCCTGAATCGCCCAGCTGATTATGCTCCGGATCCACACGCATGGACTCCGCTTCAATGAGCCGAACCAGTTGAAAAAAATCAAACCGTTGCGGCTCATTGAGCATCCGCGCTTTTACACGAGTTGTGCTGCGCCGGCTCGGGGTGGCCATTTTTTCAGTACCTCAGCTTTGCCTTTCAATTTGGCAATCATGCGTGTAAAGGAATTAATGGAACAGTACATGGCAAAGAAGCGCTCCAATACAGAAGCAAACAGGAACACACTTTGCCCGGACAACAGGCTTTCATCAAACGTGACTTCAATTTCGGTGCCCCGGCAGACGGTGGTTTTGCCTTTATAGGTCACCGGCGCTGTGATGGAAGCAGTTTTGATCGACACGACAGAATTGATCAGTGCACGTGTCGCTGAACTCTCCACCACATCATAGAGGGCCAGAATCTCACGAAAATAGCGTGTGCCCTCATCCCCCGTGATCGAGAGATGATTCAGGGACAGTTGGGAAATCAGTCGCCAGCGGGCCCCATTCCCCAAGGGCGGACGATAAATATTCGTGATGCGTGTGAGCGTACTGATGTGGGTAAGCGGCACCCCGAGCGTATTACACTTAAGATGCGGCTGGCCACCACCAAAGGGCAGTTTTTCCGGCATGTTGCCGTTAAAACACAACGTCTCCACCGAGAGCGTCTCATCCTCTGCTTCGGCGATATCAAAGGCGAGGTCCACTAAAGACAAATCCAGACTGGAACTGGGCTCATTCCCCAGCTCGCCACCAAACTCTTCGTTTCTGCGCGCATGCCAGTACCGGGCAGAATCGCCATGGATGTCCGCATGATTGAGCCCATAAAAAGGCTGATACGTTACCTTGCCACCATCTCCCTTGACGCCCGATACCCGCTTGATGGAATACACTTCGTAGTGATGGGGAAACCGGGCGTCCGGCACCACCCGATACTGCTCCTGGGTGTGTTCCAGCAGAATTGGCTCGGCCCGATGGGGAAACAGGTTCACAATCGGGCAGCAGTTCAGCGCAAACATGCTTTTTTCTACGTGACGTTCCAGATCGGCATCTGCGCGGTCAGTATAGATATAGATATCGACGGACCCTTTTTCCACCAGCTCCAAAGAGGGTGCCAGATCCACAAAATCCACAAACAGGAACTTTTCGGGGAAGGCCATAAATTCGGTCAACAGGCGGTAGCCAGGGAACGCATCCGGCGGATACGGTACCACGCCTTCATCCTCTTCAAACCCCACCGCCCGGATTTTATGCGGCGGAATTTTCCTATATTGCCCTTCTCCCAAATCAATCACTACCCCCCGCCCTTCGTGCATCAGCGCTTGATACAGCGGATAAGTGTACTGCGCCTGCCCTTTTAAAAACACTCGCAGCTGATCGAGCCCCAGTTCAGCAAAGGTCATACCGTCCACGAACAACTCAAGCCGCAAATGAATTACGGACTCTGCGCCTTTAAAATCATTCGCCCCGGGTGTAGCAAAGGGCTTGCCCTGGTACTTCGCCAACGAAACCTGCATGGGCACAATCTGCATGTCAAACGCGGTTTGAAAGGTGCAGGGTCGCCCTTGCACCGTTTCGGTCTCGAGTAATTTACCTTTGGCGACACGCACACTGGTGTCCAGATCATTTTCCGGAACGAACTGCACCACCGCCAGCGAGGGTAAGGGACGGAGATAATGTGGATACAGATTATCCAGCAAGGCATCGGTCAGTTCGGGAAAGTCATCCGCTATCTTTTTCTGCACACGCGCATTCAGGTACGCCACGCCTTCGAGCAGGCGGGATACATGCGGATCTTCAACCACCTCCTCACTGATGCGCAGACGACTGGCCACCTTCGGATAGGCGCGGGCAAACTCCGCTCCCGACTGTCGCAGAAACGCCAGTTCTTTTTCGTAAAACGACAGCAAGTCGTCAGACATGATTGCAGATTCTCCCTGTCATTCAGTGAATACTTTCAATGTGCACATTGTTGGTCGAAGGCTCCAGTGCCGAGTCGAAGACGATTTCCTCGGGTGCCGGGTCTGCATGCATCAGCGCTTCAATCCGAAAACGCAACGTCCGGTCAAGTTTATCGTTATCATCCTTGATGACAACATGGACGGATTTGAACCGAGGCTCGAATCGCTTGATGTGTTCTTCCACGAGTCGACAGAATTGTGAGGTACCTGCGGCATTGAGAAAATTAATCACATTCAAATCCGGCAAACCATAGTTCACCAGCGAATGCTCCAGTTCTTCGCAGCCTTCCGGGGGCGAGATACACCGATACCGCGTATTCAGCAGGCGCTCAAGGTCGCGCCGAACACTTTCCCGAATTTCCGACATCAACTGGTGCCGGCTTTTTTCGTTCTCGATTTGCTTGTCCGGTTGCGTATCGATCAATCGATCCAACACCGATGAACGCAATCGTTGGGGCTTCTTTCGCTTGTTGGATGAATTACTAGGCACTGCGCGCTCCTGCCAGCTCGGTCGTCAGGTGGAGTTCAGAGACCAGACTGTCAGCCTGGTAATGGGGCTGCAACATGATATTAGCCCAATACTCACCGGGTTTTTCCTGGTTGTCATGCACTTCAACCTGAGCTTTTCGCAACGGGTAGCGCGACTGAAGATACCAGTCAGCGTCTTCCTGCATCACGGTGTAATTATTCAACCATTTTTGCAGCATTTTTGCGCAATCTGATGCTCGGGTATAACTCCCGATTTTGTCGCGCATCATCACTTTGATGTAGTGGGCAAAGCGTGCACCACAGAGCACGTACTGAAGTGACGAAGCCACGCGTTCATCCGCATTGACCCGGGAGCTGGTGAAGTCCCGATTTTTAAAAATGGAGGGCATACTGTGAAATGCCATCAACGGTAAATCATAGGTTTGACAGGCAGCGATAAAGCCCAGCTCCGCCAACTCCCGCTCACGATCGTCAGTAATGATCACATCGGTACAGGGTTTATAGTCGGTATCCCGGGGTCCCACACCAAAATGATCCACGATCACCTGATGCACGATGCCACCGGAGAGTTGGTCTCGGGGCGCTCCCCGTATGTGCGCAAACCACCCCACTTCCGCGAACTCCCGGATCAGCACTTTAGCGACGGCGATATTTGCACCGCCCCACAGATAATCCGACGATTTTTTCAAACTCCGCCGCTCATCATAAACGATGCCGCCAAAGGCTTCCGCGCGCATCGTATGGGGTTCGCGAACCAGCACTCGCGGCAGCGTGATCCCCAGAAAGCGCGCGTCCGGATGATTACGCAGACTTCGCCACTTCATATACTCCTGCTCACGAAATATGGGCGTCAAGGCAAAGGGGTGCGTCAGATAATCAAAGGCTTCATCCATGCCGAATAATTCCGGCGAAGCATTGATCAGCAACGGTGAAAACGCCGCACTCGCAATTTCCGCCAGGCGCTCCAGGGTTGGTACGTCATCATACCGGTGTTTGGGATTCGGCTTGTGGCTGACCTCGTAGTCAGCAATGACCACGCCGTAAGGTTCGCCGCCCGGCGTATCGTATTCTTCGCTGTAAATCTTCTGAAACAACTGGCTCTGATCGAACTCCAGTGCACGATTCACGTCCTTGCCAATTTCCGACCAGGAGATGTCCAGGAACCGTATCTTGATATTTTTCGTACCAAACGCGCAATCCACCAAGGATTCCAAACTGCGCCAGCTGGCTTCGAGACGCTGAAACTTTGCGTGATGCAAAATGGCGTTCACCTGATCGATGATCAGCTCATCAATCCGGGCGATCACGTAGTCAATCCAGCAGAAACAATCGTCCATCCAGTCCCGCTCACCCCCACCCTCAGGAACGGCAGCCGCACCAAAGAACTGATTCACCAACACCAGCACGGCCTCATCCGCCAAGTGAGATAAGCTGCTGTGCTCTTGAGAAGACACCAGCTTATTCACCAGCTGAATCACAGCTTGCTCGGAGTAGAGTGTGTGGACCGATTCAGTCATGTGGTTTTTCACAGTGGATTAGACAGGCTCACCCAGACAAAAAAGGAGGGCAAGCCCTCCCTTTTATCCATCGAGACGCGAATCAGGAAGAGCTGGGAATGTCCGCAACCATACGCAACGATGCGGTCAATTCTTCCATTTGCAACCAGGGGCGCATGTACGCGATCGCGCTGTACGATCCTGGCGCTTCGGGATTTTCTTTCACTTCCACCCGCGCTTCGGCTAGCGGATAACGCGCCTTCATTTCCGGGCTCGCATCCGGATTGGCATTGGTGTAACCGCTGATCCAGCGATTCAACCAACGCTCCGCATCTTTGGCCTCCATAAAGGAACCGATCTTGTCACGCGCCATGACCTTGAGGTAATGGGCAATACGAGAGGTAGCCATGATGTAGGGCAAACGAGCGGAAATAGCCGCATTGGCCGTAGCGTCCGCCTGATCGTACTTTTTGGCTTTCTGGCAGGTTTGCGCGCCAAAGAAGACCGCGTAGTCGGTATTCTTGTAGTGACACAATGGCAGGAAGCCCAATTTCGACAATTCCGCTTCCCGACGCTCTGTGATTCCGATTTCTGCCGGACACTTTTGATCCAGATCACCATCATCACTGCGGAACAAATGTGTTGGCAGCCCCTCGACCTTACCGCCACCTTCCGCGCCACGAATGGCGGTACACCAACCGTATTCTGCGAAGGCCTTGGTCATGGTGGTGCCCATCACGTACGCAGCATTCATCCAGGCGTAATTGTCGTGATCCACGTCCACCGCCTTACCGGACTCATCCAGTGGGAATTCTTCATAGCGGAACTCTTCCACCGGCTTGGAGTTGTCTCCATAGGGCAAGCGGGAAAGCACGCGCGGCATGGCCAGCGTCACAAAACGGGAATCTTCTGAATCCCGGAAACTGCGCCACTTGATGTACTCTGCCGAATCGAAAATCTTTTCGAGATCACGCGGGTTTGACAGTTCGGTGAAGTCATCAAAACCGAACATATTGGCACCAGCTGCGGAGATGAACGGACAGAAGCCTGCCGCCGCCACACCTGCCATGTTTTGCAGCAGATCAATATCTTCCGGGTGATTGGTAAATTCATAATCCCCAATCAATGCGCCATACGGTTCACCACCGGCGGTGCCATATTCGGCTTCGTAAATCTTCTTGAAGATCTGGCTTTGATCGAATTCGACGGCTTTATCCAGATCTTTGAACAGTTCCCGCTTGCTGATGTTCAACATACGGATCTTCAGCGTGGTGCTGGTTTCCGAGTTCATCACAAAGTGGTTCAGTCCGCGCCAGGAACCTTCCAGTTTCTGGAATTTCTCGTGGTGCATCACGGCCGCAAGCTGCTTCGAAATCAGCTCATCAATTTTGTTGACCGCCTTATTGATGGTGTGAGTCAGGTTACGATCCCAGGTCAACGTTCCTGCCATGGCCTGCTGAGTCAGGTTCGCCAGCAAATCTTTGGTGGTATCCGGTTCGGTCTGTCTGGTGGCGGACAACGCCTGATCCAGAAAACTGAGCGATTGCTCTTCCCCAGCGGCTGCTTCCTGACCTTGTAATTCTTGTTCGCTCATCTACTTATTCTCCCTCTGGCTTGTCTTCACCAACACCTAGTTCTTTGGAAATTTCCGCGATGGAATCTGCATTTTGTAACACCTGCTCCAGCAGAGTTTCGAGCTCTTCAGATCGATCCGCCTTGCTCATCAGATCACGCAGTTTATTACGTGCTTCCAACAGTTTCTTCAACGGCTCTACCTGGTTCACGATATTCTGCGGTTCAAAATCCTCCATGGATTTGAACGCCAGATTGACCGCCATTTCCTTACCTTCCTCACCGGAAAGCGTATCTTCCACCTTCATTTCCAGTGTCGGATCAATCTTGCCCATGATCTCATTGAAGTTGTCACGATCAATCTGTACGAATTTCCGCTCTTTCAGCGCTTTTTTGCTGGCGGTATTGTCACCGGAATAATCTCCCATGACGCCCGTCACGAAGGGCAGCTCTTTTTTTACCTCTGCACCATTGGTTTCAACATCGTAAGTGATCTGCACTCGGGGTTTACGTACTCTGGATAATTTATCCTGAAGACTCTCAGCCATCTCGATTTCCTCTTCTCTCAGTTGCCATGGACAATTTATTTTAGTCGCCCCGCCCGGGGTCAACCTGGTCTGTTCAATAAAGCGTTACTTCCTGTGATATACCCTCACAAAGTGTTAAAAAAACACAAATTTCGTTACCAACCCGAAGAACGGTCATCCTCACTGGCGCTCCAATTATCCCCACCACCCGTACTCGGTTCACTTGCTTGGCTTGCAGGTTCTTTGGGCGCCGGAGCGGCCGCAGCGGCAGGTGCTACGGAAGGTCGGGCCATACTGGCCAGCGCGCCAATCGGTGGCGCATCCTCACCCAGTGGAATCCCCGTCAACTGGGAGTACACCGCGCGCGCGGTGTCATCCGGAATTAACTGCAACATCAGGTCCTGAATCGACATTTTACCCCAATGGGCGACACGCTCGATGGCGCCACACAGGGGCGAATGGGGCTCATTTTTCTTGAAGTACTCGGCAATCAGCAACAGCTGATTGATGGCTTCTGCACGATTGGTGATTGCCCCGACAGCGACGCTGGACGCTGCTGCCACGGTCCCGGCTGCTCCCCCGCCTGAGGCCGCGACTTCCGTTTCAGCCGGTGCGGGTTCATCGGCCTCTTTGGGAAATTTATCTCTGGTTAGAAACTTGACCGCATCCCGAACTTCTTCGAGGCCTTTCTTTATGGCACTGCTGGGGGGGGCATACTGGTACCCGCATTTTTCATCCAGTAGCGTGGACATTTGTTTGAACGCTTCCAATGCAGCTTCAAGATCGTCGAGCAGATCCCGGTAGAAATCCACACCGCCGACATTCACTTGATGCTGCAGCTGGTTCATGTCCCAACCAATATCCTGAAGCCGTTGCATCTGGGCTTCCGGGTCCGTGATTTTGGAGGCTTCGTTGCATCGGTCATAAATATTGAAGGTAAACGGTTCCGAGTCATCACTCAGGGGCACCGCGCGCATTGGCTGAATCAGGGTGCCTCGGCCATCTTCGCCGTTCAATCCCGTGATGGGATAGACCTTGGTTTCCAGCCCATCTTCATCGGGCAGGGGGTACAGTCCATCCCAATGTTCTTCGACCAATCGTCGAATCAATTGGAAGCCATCCCGCAATCCGGCAAACCCTTTCAGACGCATCGCTGACTCGGTAAACCAAGCGGCCACTTCCAGATCCTTTGCCTGATTTTTCAACACGTCTGGCGCCAGGTTAAAAATCTTTCGCCAGTTGTCATCAATGTCAGGATCAGATTGGGAGTCAAACTTACGTGCTCGAGACAGACTGGCAATGGTACGTCGCGCGTCTTTCAGTTCCTGGTATTCGATCGATCCGCTCTCTCGCAAATCCGGGCCGCAAGGGGCATCCTCACTGATGGGGGCGATTAGATCTTCTACTGCAATAACTTCCGCTGTTGCCATGAATCATCTCTCTTCGGTTGGGCTGGAACACCCGATGCGCATGTCTGTATTGTTTAGTCTAACTTTGCCTGTTTGTCGAGTTTACCCCGACAGGGGTAGTTCATTACTTCCGTTCAGGTTATCTTGCGAATAAACTCCCGCCTTTGGTTCGCGTCGGGAATCTTTTCTGATAGCGTTCGTAAGAACTCTTCTTCGCTGCCTGCCTTTCGAGCTGTTTTCTTCACCACCTTACCGGCGAGCGGCCCCAAATAGAAGGCCAGTGCCTGTGTGATGGCTTCCTGACGTTGAGGGTCTAATGAGATCCCCGCGCCACTCGCCACACGGCTGCCGGCGGTCGTGGAATACGACCCTGTGCCGGAAAGACTGTTCTGCCACTGGCTTTTCACAGTCATCACAAAGGCCTGCCGATCCTGCTCATTGGGAATTCGAGCGGCCAAATCGCTGACCAGCGCTTCGAAACTGACACTTTGCGAACTTCGTTTCCTAATCAATACCGAAGAGAGGGGTCCCAAATAGGTCGCCAACGACTTTTCAATCACGCCTAACAATCCTGCCTCAATGGTGATTCCTGTTTGCTGGGTCGGTGTACTCACCTGCGGTGTGGTTTTCGTCGCCGCTAACACTTGTCGTGTAGAAACGACCGTCGCACCCAAATCATCCTCTGCTTCCGGCGAAACCGGCTGCCCACTCAGTAGCGCTGTGACTTCACGCGCAAATTCGCGAGCATTCTGAAAGCGCTTGTTTGGCTTGGGATCGAGCGCTTTCACCAGGAGATCATGAAACTTTGACTTGTGTGTTCGGTCCAGTGATGATTTTTCCAGCAGATCAAAAATCGTGTCACTGTCGACGAAGCCTGCCGCAGGCCGGGTTCCGGTGAGCAGCTCCAGCAGAACTATGCCAACCGCATACAGGTCGGACCGATTGTCCACTTTAGCGCCGCGGAGCGCCTCAGGTGACATATAGTTAGGCGTACCCACCATATCACCCGCATTGGTCAGGTCAGAGCTTTCGAGACGAGCGACGCCGAAATCCGCAACCTTCACTTTGCCGCTGTCCAGCACCATGATATTCGCTGGCTTGATATCCCGATGCACAACACCGTGATCATGGGCATACTGCAGCGCGTCTAAAACCTGATCAATAATCTGAACACTTTGCTGAGTCGAGATCGCGCCGCCCATTTTAAGCAGTGACCGCAGATCCAGCCCTTCAATGAACTCCATGACCATAAAGGGCGTTTCGTCATTCACACCAAAATCAAAGAGGGTCACGATATTGCTGTGAGAGCAGCGCGCAGCCGCTTTCGCTTCCTGTTGGAAGCGTGCCAGCAAATCATCGCCTTGTTCTCCATCAATCAAATGAGGATGCACGACTTTGATGGCAACAATGCGATCAATGACCGAGTCCTGCCCTTTGTAAACGGCTCCCATGGCACCTTTGCCAATGGTCTCTATGATGTTGTATTTGCCAATTTTCTGCATTCAGTCAGCACTCACCACCGGCAATAGATCAGTCATCATCTTCTTCCAGCATAGTCATGGCGTTGGCCAGACTGCGATGCATACGATTAAAGGAGTGCCCCAATGAAGCAATCTCATCCTTACCGGAAATCGTCAACTCTTCCGCGGTTAACGCGCCCATACTCACTTCGTTTGCCTTCTCCGCCATGACTCGCACAGGCTTCACAACCACCACATGCAAAAGAATGTTAATCAACACGCCGACAAGCACAAACACCCCGATCAAAGAGGCCATAAAGGCTTTAAACGCTCGATCTGCCCGCTGCAGAGGCAATGACATGGGCACAGACACCAATTGAGCCCCCACCACTTCATTCAGTTTCCAACCGAAGCCATTGGCCGGACCATACACATCTATCATAGTCTGTGGCGCTTCCGCGGGCGTGCTGTGACACGCCAGACAGTCTTTATTGGTAATTTTGATGGGCCTTCCCAGATACATCATTTTACCGGTAGGCGTTTCTCGCTCACCGATGATTTCCTTGGCATCATCGTTACTGCGAAACTTATTGATAATATCGGCTTCCCAGTCCGTCGCGCGATCTGCCGGATTCGTGGGATTCAATGTAGCTTCTTTGTAGCTGTAATCCGGATATTGGTCCTGCACCTGTTTAATGTATTGGTGCGCAGCATAGGCTGGCACCGTCTGGCTCAAGAACTGACGCTTTGTTTGTAGCGCCAACAAGGGCTTTATTTCACCCACCGTGTAAGCGCGAACCGCTAGTGCACTTTGCAACATCACGCGGGCGATGTCTTCCACTTCCTGCTTGGCATTATCCTGCAACAGCCGATTCGCAAAGATACCGGCAACCGACACGCCGAGAATCATCGCTATCAGGAGTACGATGTTGAATTTTAATCTTAAGCTCATGACGCAATACCTATTTATTCTGCTTTATCTATTCTGCTTTCTGTTTGCCTGTATCAGGCTCTCTGGCGGATAGCCAAGCGATTAAAGCTTAGCACAGGCCTTTAGTGCCTGTCGGAGTTGAGAGAAATCCGTCAGCGTGAATGCCACATCCCGCGTTTCGGTGACCGGCCAGGTAGGCCAGAAGCCCATCAAAATATGAATCGCCCGAATGTCAGGGGGTATGGTTTCCGGCGCGATACGCAGAAAGGCACCTGCATCGGAATACTTCTCTGAAAAGTCGACCAACTCACTTTCCGTGCTTCCAGCGAAGCGCACGCCCACGCCTGGATAGGTCATATCAATGTTGGCTGTCGATTTAAACCATACACCGCTCTGGCTCAGGGCCAGGACCATCTCGGACTTGTCATACCCATCATCAATGCCAGTCACTTTTTTCGTCAGCTGACACTCTGCAGAGGCATTCAATGGCGATTTTGTGCGATCCAACTGCCAGCCCTCTCCCAGGCTCAGGGGAAGCTGATCCAGGGTAATGTTCAGCGCAGCTGCCGGCGGTACCTCCAGGGCAGGTTTATCCACCATGGCGAGTTGCATGGCCTCCGAAGTTTGATCAGTGTGCGCTTCGATCATCGGTGGCGAAGATTCCGTTGAGCTTGCAGCCTTCGCTATCTCGGCCTCCGAACCAGTGCCAACGGTTTTTGCCGGTTTATCTGCTGCTGGCGAAACGGGCTTCTTGATAACACCCGCTTCTACCTGAGGTTTGCTTTTGACGGATCTATCCTCGTTAGGCTTTTTCTCTGCCGACGTGGATTGATCAGGCGTTTTCACAGTGCTCGGCTTGGGAACGCTGGAAACTTTTTTTTCAACTGGTATGGATGACTTTGGCGGTGTTTTCAGGGTAACTTTCTGGGTTGGCGGGTTAGAAGGCAGGTCGGCTGATGTGTTGCTCTTGGGCTTGGCTACTGACGTATCAGCGTCAGGCACGGGCACCACGGTTTCAGCAACGGCCTGAATGACTGGCGGCGTATCTTTTTCAGACGCTGACGGGGCAGCCATCGAATTGACTTCCTGTGTCGCCTCGCCCTGAGACGCAGAAACGCTGGCGGCCGCTGACTCTGAGTGGGGCTGCCCGCTTGTATTGCCAAGTGAGCCACCGGGTTTCACTTGATTTCCGCCACAAGCGACGAGTGAAGCCACTACCACGGCATAAACACAGGGTACAACCACCGGTTGCCCTGAAAATCCTTTTCTTCCGCTAGCCATAAGAGAGCCTGTTTGTTTTTTTTGAGTAGTCTTTTAACTTTAAACCGATTGCTTTAAAAAATCACCCTAGAAAGCGATTAAAGCACAGTTAGGCCCTCAAATATCCTCATAGCTGCTGTTGAATGCGCATGCGGTATCAATGTTCTCTCGTCATCTTTTGACCGCTGGAGAGGTTTCAACCGGCTCACAGAAAACGCCAAGAAGATCGCTCTGAGTCAAAGCCTCCTTGATGGTTTGAGAGACAATGATATGTGCCGGCCGCTCTGCCAATCTGAAGAATTTCTGATTCGACGCTTTTTCCGGATCAATGACCAGCCGGGTAAACCGCATAAGCGGCGGCTGACTGCCGGACACATATTCCGATGCCGACATGTCTGCACAGGATACTGTTCCCACGATGTTTACCGCCTTGTAGTTGGTGTAAACCGCCCCGTCGGGAGAGTGCAACGCCACATCATAGAGATCCAGATTTGCTACCCCTGACTCCGTGAGAATGCCTAGCAGCTTCTCTGAAAAAAGCGGAATTCCGTCATGAACATATCCCGGAGTTGCGTGCCTCGACCGGGGTTCAGCCTGCACACAATGGGCTTAGGTAAGTTTTTTTGGAACCGTACCCCCATCCGCCAAGGTACATCCAGGTCCGGGCAGTCGCCCGTATTGGCGAGATCCGGGTTAGCGGGTACTTCTTTCCATGCCAAACGGTAAAACACACGCGGACGCCTTTTCCTGCTCTGTTTCCTGCCAACCACGGGTAAGCGCATTAAGCACTTACTGAAATCCGATCAACCAGAGAACATTAACCTACCCAATATTCACTGAATCTTCAAAGCAGTGCGAATCTTTTTCTCATCTGGCCACGGCAGCATCTCATCCCCTTCGATTTCCAACCAGGCATCATCCATTGCTTCATCATCCAACACCCACCCCTGGTCTTCCAGATCAACAGCGAGAATTCGGGCGATAGATAGCCCCGCCAAACGCGCAAGCTCAGGTTTAGCCAGCTGATTCAACACCCACGGTAAGAGGCTTTTCTCCCTCAGTGCGCCAATGGCGAGCAACATGATTCGCTCAATACCTGGGGACTTCTGCAGAGGGCGCAACCAGTCTTTGCCTGCTTGGGCATCCAAATGCGAGAAACACAATACCGTAGCCGCCTCACGCCAAGGATTCTCCGCATTCACGAAGGGCTGGAGATGCTCAAGAGCCGTTGTATCGCCGAATCTCAGGCGCGCGGCAGCGCTGTGGTAGACGGCCGCACTCAGGGCGCTCTCACCCCCGTTTGCCAGAGTGCGAAGGAAAGGAACCCACTTCGCACCATCGCCATGGAGGATAAGCTCCGTCGCCAAGGCGAGCAACCAACCCGGCGTGCGATCATTAAATAGACGTTGCGTGAGCGCTCGTTCATCTTCGAGCCAGTTTTGGTTGCGCCAGGCATTCACATACAACGCGATGTAGGCAAGTTCAGGCTTTGAGGAAACCTGGAATTTTTGGATCCAAGGGTAGACAGCATTTTCCGAAAGCCAAATCATGGAAAACGCCAAACGCTCAAACGCTTCCCCTTGGTCTGATGTTCCCCTATCGAATGACTGATTAACAAGGGTCACCACATCGGCTTGCCGCCGCCCTTCAAAAGAAATGACGCCCCCCACAAAAAAAGCATCTGCCTCTGCAAATACTCCGTTCTCGGTGAATTCTCCAACCAATCTTTCCCAAGAGGGAAGGATATTCAACAGCAAGCCGCCAATATGCGCCCGCAGCCTCGTAGAGAGACTGCGTAAGTAATCTCTGTCAACCGGCTGATCCTTCAATGCATCCAAATACAATTGCGAAAGAAAGCCCGCCTCTTCGATGTGGGCGTCTATGACTCCCGGAATATAAGATAGAGGCGCTTTCATAAAATTTCCTTCCGAAACTTGAACAGCAGCCTAGGCCGCTTCAACTGGCTCACAAAAGACACCGACCAACGCATGCTTGTCCAGAGCATCTTTCACCGACTGAGATACCAGTATATGCAGTGGACGTTCGGCAAGACGGAAAAGCTTATGGTTTGATGCCTTTTGTTCGTCGATTATCAATTTAGAGAACCTTACCAGCGGAGGCTCTGTACCAGGCATATACTCAGACGCACCCATATCCGCACAAGCTACAGTTCCTACTATATTTACTGCTTTGTAATCTGTATAAACTTCACCGTTCGGCGAATGTAACTCGGCCTGGTAAAGATCCAAATTGTCCACCCCGGCCTCGCGTAGAATAGAAATTAACTTATTCGAAAACAGAGGAATATCAGTCATGAACATATCCCTGAGCTCTGATCCTCTCTTAGGGTGCAAAGGACAAACAATGGGCTCAGGCAGGGAATTTGGAAATTTCACTCCCATTCGCCACGGCACATCAAGATCTGGGCAGGTGTCAGTATTCGCAAGATTAGGGTTAGCCGGTACCTCTTTCCATTCCAGTCGATAGTACATAATAATTTCCTTTATATTCGGTGCCTGTTTATGTCAACGCTTTGCGTAGCCAACTATTTTTTTAACCTTTTAATTGTTCCTCTAATTGAGGCAGACGAAGGGTAGCGTTTAACGTATTGCGTAAAGTCTTGCGCAAGTGGTGATACCCAAGAAGTCCAGTTTCTCGGATGATTGCTTATTCGCGTTAAGACCTCTTTTGAAGCACTGTTAATTTGATGAACTAATCCATAGGGCGGCATGAGCTTGCCATCAGAGTCCTTACAGGTAGATTGCATTTCCTTCAGTGACATCGCGTCAGAAAGTTCATTACAGGCTTCCTTACACTCATCGTCATAGTTCGCCTCATCATCTACATGTACGTATGGATCATCATGGTCCGTATAGTGCATCTGAAGCCATGTTTCTCGCATCACTTCAAAGCCAATACTTTGCTTTGACGACTCACTCAAACCACTCCAAGTCTGACCATAATAATCTGACTGCCGCTTTTTTGTTCCTTTCTTATACTTGGTCCAATAGATCTCGGGCAGGTGGGGCAAAAACACCCCATTTTGTGCACAATCAATATTGTAACCAATATCTTGCTTGATTTTACCTTTGCTCTCACAGGTCCATTTCTCTAGAGTAGAAGGAGCCATGGCTGCTTTCCCAGGGATAATATGATGAGGGGCAGCCGCCATTTTAACTGTAAAATCTTCAAATACGCCTTCGTCCGCTTCCCATCCGGTTGTGCCGTCACACCCCCCTGGCAAAGGATAAACATTGCCTCCTGCTTTTTTATCTTTGGTTACATCGGCAGCTGACCTCAAATTTTTGGCTAGCACCTTTTCTTCCTTTAACTTGCCATGCTTGGTGTGATAATTTTTTAATGCCGGTTCTTTGCAGAAGGGGCAGTCGTCTGAACAAGTGCTTAAATCTATGCCAACTGGCTCTAAAACCTGAGTCATTCCACTATACCTTTCTCGTCTTTCTTAACCATTCAGCCCATGATGTTTTTCTTATTGTGGAACAGCATATCTCCCATACGACAGGCATTTTTTCCTTCCATTTTCACATCAAAAGAATACAGCATGAATTCTGCTTCGCTTCTGTTCACGCCACTCACCACGCCACCTGCAGTTCCCGGCTCATCTCCAGAGGTCATGCTATATTTCGCCCCCTTGAACATAGCCATCTGTCCGTCAACTTTCACCTTCTTGGTTCCTTGGCTGGTATTGGATGCCTGACCTAGATTTGGGTAAGGAATTGGTATAGGACCTCCCGGTGAAGGCGTTTTACATACATCTGGGAACACAAGACTCATGCCCCCACTGGCCTTGTGCACCACTCCTCGCGCGTTTGCAAATACCGTACATGCCATACCATTTCTCCCCAAAATTAAGTTGCTGAACCACACTGCAACAGCACAGCCCCACGCTTTTCACCATCAGAAGCCGCCCAGACAAGAGCAGACGTAAGGTCCTTTTTTCGCGCCAGTTGCATATATGCCATAACGACAAGCGTAATACCTGTCGCAGCTCCGATTTCACCATAACATTCTGCTGGATGATTGAGGATCATGCCCCCGGAAAATGCTTCGCTATTTCTAATCAAAGAATATCCCCACTCCTTTGCAAAAATTGACTCACCATTAAAGCAGCAATAAACCTGAGATATCGGACTCACCCTATCGTCAGTTGCACAGGCAATCACTTCAGTTAACGCGTCCCCTGTACACACATCATCTGTATGATAGTGGGCAACTTCATTTGCAATTGCTGGCACTCCGACCTCAACCACATCCGATCCACCCGCCTCCACAACTATCGCTGCGGCTCCTTCGGCCGGCACCATCCCCTCAAAAGAACCTTCAAACAACAACCTTTTATCTCCAGCCAGCTCTGCTAAAAGCTTAAAGTCCATATAGGAGTCCACCGCAAGAACCATCGCCTGCGGGACTCCAGCATTAAGAAGCTCTTCGGCTACCTTCAAGGCTTCCAAGCCTGAAGCTCTTCCACTGGGAAACACACGGCTTTTGTCCATCTGTATATTTATGCGTGAAATCAGAGCCAAATCCTTCAAAAAAGGTTCAAGCGCTGGAAAAACACCGTCTTTCCTCCTTTCAGGCAGTCCGATCAAAACCGGAACGGATGAATCTATTTTTGCCTCTTCAGCAGCCTGCTCTAACGCAATTTTCGCAAGCTTAAGCATTCTCAAATAACGATCCTTTCTGGACGTCAATCCATCATAATCAAACAGGTCAGGTAAACAGTCTTCAGGCAAAAGTGCCATTTTGATTGGGCCCTCCGGCCCCACCGCCAGTGGCGATTCCTGATACATGGATACCCCTGCCAAAGTAGCCATAAAAGCCTCTTCAGCGCTAGCACCAACTGCGTTGATCATACCCTTTCCTTTGATTAACACATCGATATCTCCAAATCGCTACTTCAGCTTCGCGTTCCTATCAAAATCCACATTGATACTATCAACATGGCGACCACGAGGGGGACAAGTCAGGGCCGATTTCCAGACAAGGGAAAGATGATTGTCATCTGGAGCAATGTTAATGGTTTCCACTTTAAGTTCGCTTTGCTTCCACTCCCAACCGATCCGGTAATTGAGCACCAGCGGACAAGTAGGAATACAAAATGTCAGTTCATTCTCTTCACTTAAATTTATCAGTGCTAAGTTTTCTCCCCCGCGAACTTCTTCATTATAGAAACTCAGCCCATGAGAACCCACAAGGAAAAACCGAGGATCAAAGTCAGAAGGAAGCAATGGCGCTCTTTTCTTCAGCCAACCTGAGTCATAAGTGCCTGCGTGTGGCACTCTTGGCAACCAACTGGGCGCGACTGGAGCTAAGCAGTTTACAGGTACGTTTTCACCAAGTGATGAAATGACTTTGCCAGGTGATTCTAAGTTAGGCAAAGGCAACCCGTTTAACTCTCTCCCTCGACGTTTACCCACAAAACCTTTGCCCACGGGATTTTCATTACAGGCAACTGCTGAATCGGGTCCCACCAATTGGGAGGGATCAAAATGATGTAAGCCGCCAAATGCATTTTCGTAGACGACCGGCATCGTTTTAAACGGCTCGGGCGCCGTCATTCGCCCATCCTGCCAATATCTATCCCCGAAAACCTGCAACCTCTTGCTCTGCTGACGAAATATCAGTCCAGCCTGCATGGATGTTGCCTTTTTTCCTTCTGGCGCCCAAACACTCCCTTTGAAGCATATATCAAACCCTGGTTTAGGCGGCATCGCTTCACTGGCCGTGATCAGCGAGGACTGGCCGGGCTCACCAAAATATTCGTCAGCAAATACTATCGGCGATTGCTCTATACACACAGTAATCTTAGGTCTAAGGTTAAATGAAGCCTTAATGATCACTACGATGGTGTCCCTTCCAACTACGTCCTGAACAGCGGCCAACATTCCAGGAAAGGGAGTTTTATTATCCAGTTGTAACACGCTCACACCCTAGTTCAATTGTATGGATCCACCCTTGATTTTATTGGCCTTCGTGGCACGGGTTAGCACGTGCTCCCCTTTCACCAGAATTTTTCCACTTTTTGTCAAAGTGATCGAAGACTTCCCGCATTGGATTTTTATCTCTGTAGGAGAAGTCAACTCCAATTTCGATCCGTTCATGGTCACTGTGGGCAAGCTGTCACCTTTTGCCTGTGTGAATTCTGAGACTTCTGTTGAGGGGCATCCTTGCTGCCCCATATACTCTAGTACTTGCCCTACGCGAGATTGAACAATACCCATAATTACAGGTGTCGTGGGACTGCTCTGAACAAAGGAAAGGACTATGCGGTCACCTACCTCGAGCAACCCCAAAGCGACTATTGAGATGGATTCTAAAGGCTGTTGTTTAACTCCGTCAGTATCAACGCTGACCAGCGGAATACCGTTCTCAGAAAATCCGACAACTTTGCCCAAAAATGTTCCTGCCATCTCTTGAGAGGCAGCACCTAACTGATTTTCTCGCGATTGATTTTTCATAAGCCTGAACGGGGTAACCTGTATTAGTTTTGAAGTACCTTGCTACCTTTAATAACAACATTGCTTGAACCTTTCACATTGATCTTATTACCCTCAATAGTGATATCTCCGTTTTTCTTCATCGAGATTTTTGCTTTGCCAACTTTGATCGTAATTGAATCTTTGGCCGTAACTTCGATATTCTTGGCGGATAACACATAATCTTTTGCAACGGTTTCCGCATGATTACCACCTATCGATTCGGTCAAATCTTTTCCAACATCCAATGTATAGGCTTTCCCCACATTCTCTGACTGATCTGATCCGACACTGATGACCTGATTTTTGCCAACACTTACGGTCATATTTGAGCCAATGGACTCCGTCTTGTTGTTACCAACTGACTCATCATGGTTTTTACCAGTGCTCAACGTTTTGTTTCGCCCAACAGTTTGAGAAAGATCTCTCCCAATATTTTCCGTGGAGTCTCTGCCAACAGAAATCGTCTGATCGTTATCAACACTAATTGATTGATCGTGCCCTACGCTAACCGTTTGATCATTCTCAACTATTTCAGTTTCATCTTTCTCCGCATGCAAATAAAACAGCTCGTTCCCCTTATCATCTTCAAATCGTATTTCATTGAAGTTTTCGGTTGAGCCTGTTTTGGTCGACCTGCTCTTGATCCCGCTGTGCGCTTTGTTGGACGGCAGGTCGTAGGTGGGCATCATTTCAGCGTTGTAGACACTGCCGATAATGAGCGGACGATCTGGGTCGCCTTCCAGAAAGCTCACGAGAACTTCATGTCCGATTCGCGGAATAAATTGCGCGCCCCACTTTTTGCCCGCCCAGAATTGCGCCACACGCATCCAGCAGGAGCTATTTTCATCTTTTTTACCCAAACGATCCCAGAAAAACTGGACCTTGACGCGCCCATATTCGTCCGTGAAGATTTCCTCTCCGGAAGGTCCCACCACTACGGCCGTTTGTGTACCTCGAATAAACGGCTTGGGGGTGATTTGGTGCGGTCGCAGAATCACATCATCCGGCACGCACACAAAACTATTGGTATATTTGAAGGCCTCACCGTTGGAGCGATAGCTGCCCTCGCTGGCCTGGTGAATCACCGTTTTCACCACAAAACTCTTTTTGGCATCCTGCTCGTTCTGATTCGTACCGACCTTGAATACATACCCGGCGCACAGGCACGGATAATCGCTGGAAGCATCCACTTCAGTAAAGTCTGCTTCAATCGCCTCCATTTTGTTACGCGCGTAGTTGTCACCCAGCCCTTTTACACCATACTCACCCGGGTAATCATAGACCTCATAGGAACTGATGTTCGGCGTCGACAGAATCGTCTGCTGGTCTGCCATCAGCGACGTGCTGGGAGTGATGAAATTGTAATCCGTGTGTGCAATCTTTCCGGTACAAAACGCAAACTTCCGCTGCCAGGTGCTGATACTGTAATCACCGTGAGAGCCGGCGGTAACGTCCAGACTGCCTTTGGGTACTTTGTCGTAAGCCTTGGCATAATCACAGAGAATCAGGGTATGCACACCATCCTGATGTTTGAAGTAATAAAAGATGCCTTCTTCTTCCATCAATCGGCTGACGAAATTGAAGTCTGTCTCCCGATACTGCACGCAATACGTGCGTGCTTCGTAGGACCCTTGCAATTTGAGCTGATAATCAGAAAAGCCCATATCCGAGAACACGGACTCAATGATCTCTACCGGTGTCATCTCCTGGAAAATCCGGCAGTCGGCCGTATATTTCAACAAGCTCAGCCAGGGTACAATTTCAAGACCGAATTCCCGGTACTTATGCTCTACCTTGTGTCCCACAATGAAGCGTACACAGATGCCATTAAAAAACCGGTTCTGACCATCTTCGCCCTTGATTGAAACGGTCACCGACTTGCCAACGATTTTGGTGTCGTCGATCGAATCTTCTTCAGAGAGCGCTCGAACAATAAAATGAAACGGCTCGGAGACTGACTCCCGCCCTTCCATGCTCTGCGCCACCAGCACGTTAGCGCCTAACGGTGTGGTGAGTTTCAGAAATTGATTGTCTTGCAAGAGCGCCATGTTCCTTTACCTCAGAGTCTACGCACCGGCTCGGAGCCAGCATTGAAGTCCGTGTCGTGTGCCCTTCAGGCAACACATTTATTTACCTTTGCTCTCAATATGCGCGCTACGGGAGAAAAACCCCTCATTTCGCGATGGATGGAATAATTAGTCGCAACAGATACTGAGAATGAAACGTCAACACACCCTAGAGGCAATACTAGACAGAAATGTCCGTGAGAGAAAGTCGTGCAAAAATATTTGAGGTCGTTCGGTTTCCTGATCGATGCTACGCATTTAAAAATAGGTTCCAGAGTGAGTTCAACGCCGAGAAGCCATTGATCGGTAGAGCACTTCCCTGTTTGCCGCCCACGTCGTTACGAGGAGGCAATTTCATCCGCGGGAGTATGCACGAACGCCGTGCACGCCAAACACTTTAATTGGGGTCAGAGACACTTTATTCTATTGATTTTAAAATACTTTTTTCTTGAACCTCAATAAATCTGAAGCCATACTTTTTTGAAAATTTTTTGAGGGAGTCCGGTAATTGTTCGCGCTTCTACTGGTAAGCACGAGGTAATGCGAACAAACAAACAGACTTACTCATTAAAGACTTCGGTCTTGAATTCACCAGCCACCTGGTGAACAACGAATACATAAAGAGGAATACATCATGGCAATTTATCTGGAGTGGGATGGCGGTTCAATCAAAGGCAATGTAACCGCAGAGGGCTATAAAGATATGATTCGACTGGATTCGATCCAGTTTGGCGTAGGCCGGGGCATCTCCATGGAAGCGGGTCACATGTCCAACCGCGAAGCAACACGTCCCAGCATCAGTGAAGTCACCGTTGCCAAAATGATGGACGGCGCGTCTTCCGGACTGTTTCAGGAAGCGCTGGTCGGGTCTGACGGAAAAAAAGCCATCATTCATGTGGTGAAAACCGGGGCAGACAAAGTAGAAGAGTATGTGAAATACGAGCTGGAAGAAACACTGATCAGCTCCTACAGCATGTCCGCCGGTGATGCGGGCCCTCCGGCAGAAAGCCTGTCTTTCAGCTTCGGCAAGATCCAGATGATCTATACCGCGGCAGACAAGAAGAATACGGCTGGCAACCAGGGCATCGTAGGCTACGATTTGACCGCCGGTAAGAAACTGTAAAATTTTTGAAAATAATTGAGGGGTTGTGATTCGAGGTGACGCATTAAGAATCACAACCCAAAAAACACCAAGACAAAACAGAGTTCGAAACGAGGAATAGTACAATGGCAATTTATTTAGAGTGGGACGGCGGATCAATCAAAGGCAACGTAACTGCGGAAGGCTACAAGGACATGATCCGTCTGGATTCACTCCAATTCGGTGTGGGCCGAGGCATCTCCATGGAAGCGGGCCACATGTCGAACCGGGAAGCAACACGCCCCAGCATCAGTGAAGTCACCGTGTCCAAGATGATGGACGGCGCATCCTCCGGCCTGTTCCAGGAAGCGCTGGTAGGTTCTGAAGGGAAAAAAGTCGTCATCCACGTGGTAAAAACCGGTGCGGACAAAGTCGAAGAGTACGTGAAGTACGAGCTGGAAAACACCTTGATCAGCTCTTACAGCATGTCTGCGGGCGATGCGGGTCCTCCAGCAGAGAGCTTGTCTTTCAGCTTCGGCAAGATCCAAATGATCTACACCGCCGCCGACAAGAAAAACACGGCAGGCAATCAGGGCATCGTGGGTTACGATCTGGAGCTTGGCAAAAAGCTGTAAGCACTTGCCCCCTGATCAACCATCGAAAAGGTCACCACACGGTGGCCTTTTTGGCTTTAAGCAACATGCGGAAACAGCGATTTCAACACGCCTTAGATGGAGCGGTTCAGAATTGATAACGCGTATTACTGACGATTAATTTGATAAACTCATCCGCCGGAATCGGCTTGCAGAAATAGTACCCTTGCGCCATGTCACAATGCATGTGCTTCAATAAGATGCCCATTTCTTTTTTCTCAATTCCCTCCGCCACGACGGAGATGCCCAGTGCATGCACCATCTCAATGATTCCTTTAACCAGAACCCGGTCTTCTGGCGTGGTTAAAATTTCATCAATAAAGCTCTTGTCTATTTTGAGAATATCGATCGGCAGCCGCCTGAGGTAGCCCAGCGAAGAATAGCCCGTACCGAAATCATCGATGGCCGTTTTTATGCCCACTTCGCGCAGGGCCTGCAAAATCTCAATGGCCTGCTCCACGTCGTCCATCACCGCCGTTTCGGTAAGCTCTATTTCCAGTTGGGAGGGTTTGATCTGATGGCTGACCAGGACTTGCTCGATGTCCTCTCTCACGCCCCGCCGAAAATGCTTTGCGGAGATATTGATCGCCAGACTGAAATAGCTTGGAAGATCTTTTTGCCACGCCTGCAAATACTCAGCACAACGACGAATTACCCACTGACTGATACCAATGATTTGTCCGGTTTCTTCCGCCACAGGAATAAACTCCATCGGACTGTGGAACTTGCCGTCACCCAGCGGCCATCGAATAAGGGCTTCCGCGCCTTCAATAATGCCCGACGCCAGACTGATCTTCGGCTGGAAATACAGCGTAAACATTTCATTATCAAGTGCATGTTTCAACTGGCTGCGTATAGACAGCCGGTGGCAGGACAACCGCTCCAATTCTTTCGCAAAAAACTGATAGTTGTTTTTTCCCTGCTCTTTGGCGTGATACATGGCGAGGTCTGCTTTATTGATCAGCGTATCCGGCTCAGCACCATCATTGGGTGCAATGGCGATACCTACGCTCGCGCTCATCACCACGTGCTCTTTCCCCAACACAAAGGGCGTTTGTAATGCTTCCAGAATGGCTTCGGCCGCTTGGGTGGCCCGCGCACTGTCCTTCTGAAGCTCCAGCATGGCGATAAACTCATCGCCACCATGCCGGGAAAGGGTGTCCTCCGGGTGCAAGGAGGCTTCCAGACGATCTGCGGCCTCCTTCAATAATATATCGCCGATAGAGTGTCCCAGCGTATCATTGACATCCTTGAAACCATCAAGATCAATAAAAAGCAGTATTGTTTTCAGGTTTCTCCGCTCGCCTTTTCGCATGGCCTCTTCGATCTGCTCGGAAAAAAGCGAGCGATTTGGCAGCCCGGTCAATTGATCGTGATAAGCACGATGACGTGCTTCTGCTTCGCGGAGTTTTAATTCGGTGACATTCCTGAAACACAGCACCTGACCGATGACGGTTTTGGGCGGTTTTTCGCTGAACTGAGGCAAACTGTGCACCTCCAGTGTCACCGCGCCATCCAGTACCAGCTCCAGAAACTGCGGTTCTTCCGGTGACTTGGCCATTGCACTCAGTAACTCCGCGGCCTTTTTACTTCCCTGCGCATTTTTGCTTTTCGGCTTTTTCCGCTTCCGCGTCTTCCCGGGCAGAGTCAGCCGTGAGTAGCAATGACGCCAGAATCCGTCAAAGGTGTTCAGATCCACAATCGCACCGAACAAATTGCGCATCGCTGGATTGTGCAGCCGGATTTTGCCTTTCAGATCCAGTACCATTAATCCGTCATACGTAGAGTTGAGAGTGGCTTGCAGCAACTCGTGGGAACTTTCCAGCGCGGATTTGGTGCCGCTCAGTTGAGCAAGTTGCTGTGTCATTGCCTGATTACGCGCGATCAATTCGTTGGAAGTCAGCTCCAACGATCGCTCAAGCAGTATCCGATCCCGATCTTCCTGATGATACACATCGTTGACAGCGGCCAGAAATTCGGAAATCCGAGGATCTTCCGGGGATAACTCCGTCAAATGACGACGCAATTGCCGACGCAGAAGGCGGTGAGGTTCAGTCATTGCGTGCCCGCCCGCTATTTCCTGGATTCACGAAGCGTGGTAATGGTCATGGTTTGATTGTGAAGTGCACAATCCAACGACCCTGCAAGAGGGCTGATCTCGCCATAGGAATAAAAACCCGTCATCATCGCCTGTTCGCCCAACACCTCACGCACCTCTTCCAACTCTTCCTCCGCACGTTGTTGCAAGACCAGACGCCGCCCCACACAGCTGATCAGTATCGCCATCTCTGGTCCATATTCCGGGTCTGCCAGACTGAGTTTCGCGGCCTCATACGCACCTTCAATGAGACGTTCAAAATTGGCTCGCATCAAACGCACGTAGCCCCCTTCCGGGACATTTCCAGCAAACGTCATACTTTGTGCTTCCTCATCAATGCCGAGCAGCGTTCGGACAACCCGAGCACCATTTTCTTCACGCAGACTGAGGGGGAACAGCAATCCGGAAGCCGGTAAATCAACGGCATATTCGCCCAGATATTCTTTGTACAGCGCAAGCGCACTGCGGCCGTCCAGCTCATAAAGCACGTTTCCCTGGGAGCGAGTGACCCGCCGATCCGGGCCGAACGGATCCCAGCCACCAAAGGAACCATGGCGAACATCCAGACTCTCCCCATAAAGCCCAATGGCGCCGACAATGCCTGCACCATAACGCTCATTCACAATGACCTGCGTCTCTTGAAAGCGTTTGCCATCGGCCGCCAATCCACCGGTAATCACGACCTGACTCCCGGCACCGGACTGTAATCCAGCCACCAATTCTGAACCATTCACTTGGGTGCCGTCAGAAAGCACAAACAACAAGCGCAAATCTTCCTTTTCAAATTTTCCGCCCAGATAGCGGCCCACCTGGTAACTGGCCGTATGACCACGACTGGCGCGAAAACTCTTTAAATACGCATGCTCGATTTCCACACGGGCCAAATCAAATTGAATGGCGGTAATCACCATCGAATTGACCAGGATCTCAGCGTCTACAATTTCCCCCGCCGTGGAGCAACCGAGGATGGGCACCCCGGGAAAACACTTGGCTCGCCACTTCAACAGAATGTCGCCGTTGCACTCGCGACCGGAACCAAACGCCAGCAGAACCTGTGGGGAGAAGGGCAGATCGCCGCTGTCACCATCGCTCGCCCGGCCGTTCACCCAGCCCTTAGCAGGATAGTAGATGAATTGCCTGACTCTCATTCACACCTCACCCCGTCGATTGATTGCGCTGCTGATTCGAGCATTTTAGGGTCATGCTCTTCCAAATCACCACCTTCTAAATATAGCCGATGCACCAATAAAGGGACGTAAATTACACAATTATTTACGGATATAAAAAGCCCGACGTACAACGTCGGGCATGAAAGGCGGTGGAGCGTTGAGACCAACCTACAGCAGCATGTGCCGGATATCTCCCAGGAGTTGCGCCAAAAGCGTCGTGAAGCGCGCCGCATCTGCACCGTTAATTGCTCGATGATCATAGGACAATGACAAAGGCAGCATCAGCCGTGGCGCGAACTGCGATCCATCCCATACAGGCTTCATACTGGCCTTGGATACCCCGAGAATCGCCACCTCGGGGGTATTCACGATGGGAGTAAACGCAGTGCCGCCAAGACCACCCAGGCTGGAGATGGTGAAGCACCCTCCCTGCATTTCCGCCGGCATCAACTTTTTGTCTTTCGCTTTCTGCGCGAGCGCGACAGTCTCTTCCGCCAGCTCCCAGATACCTTTCTTGTCCACATCCCGTATCACCGGCACCACCAAGCCGCTGGGCGTATCTACGGCCAGACCGATATGCACATAAGACTTTTCAATTACCTCCTGCTTATCCATATCGAGCGATACGTTAAACTGTGGCAAAGCCCGAATGGCATAGGCACAGGCCTTCAGCAGAAACGGCATGGGTGTGAGCTTCACGCCTTTCACGTCTGCCAAGCCCTTGTTTGCTTTTCGAAACGTTTCCAGGTCGGTAATGTCTGCCTCTTCAAACTGTGTGACATGTGGTACATTCAGCCATGCCTTGTGCATGTTGTCGGCGGTCACTTTGTGGATCTTGCTCATCGGCCGACGGGAAATCTCACCAAACTGACTGAAGTCTGGCAGCTTCACTTCCGGAATGCCTGAGCCGACACCCCGGGATGTCGCTCCGACGGACTTCAAACTCTGCTTGACGAAATTCTGCACATCCTCTTTGAGGATTCGCGAGCGCGGCCCGGAACCAGTCACCTGGTGCAGCTCCACACCAAACTCCCGAGCCAATTTTCTCACGGCCGGACCTGCGTGCACGCGCCGCTCTTCACCGTCCAGCGCACTTGCTGCCTCGGTCGGCGCGGCAGATTTTGCTGATGCTGCTTGCGGGATCACCGCCCCACTCGGCGCAGTCGTTACTGGCGGTGCAGTCTGCACCGTTTCGCTTACAGCAGAAGCACTGCTCTGCGCCACCGACGCCAGCTCAACAATCGCGACACCTTCACCCACCTTATCCTCAAGGTTCAACAACACCTTGGTAACTTTGCCTTTTGCCGTTGATGGCACTTCCATCGTGGCCTTGTCTGACTCCAGCACAACCAACGAGTCATCCACGTCCACTTCATCCCCGACGGCAACGCACAGCTCGATGACTGTGGCCGAATCAGAACCGATGTCCGGCACGGCAACCACCACGTGCTCTACCGCATCGGCAGCAGCAGGTTTGGGCGCAACCGGGGGCTCGGCTTCCGTCTCGGATGCAGGTGCCGGGGCTTCCGGGCTGGCCGGAGGAGCATCAGTCTCTGTTTCCAGTAACAACACCAGCGCACCTTCGCTGACCTTGTCACCGACCGCCACTCTCATTTCCTTGATCGTCCCAGCCATAGGCGCTGGCACTTCCATGGTGGCTTTATCAGACTCCAGCACAAGAATGGAGTCATCCACTTCAATACGATCACCGGGTCCAACACACAGCTCGATGACCTCGACATCTTCGCTACCGCCAATGTCCGGAACTTTCACTTCTTGAATACTCATCGTTCGCTCCTTCTATCAGCAGGTAACCGGGTTCGGTTTGTTACGATCGATATCGTATTTCCGCATGGCGTCAACGATCACTGTGCGCTCAAGCACTCCCTGATTGGCCAGCGACTCCAGAGCTGCCACCACCACAAAGTATCGGTCCACCTCAAAGAAGCTGCGCAACTTTTCGCGCGTATCACTGCGCCCGAATCCATCGGTCCCCAAAACGGTATACTCCGAAGGAACAAAAGCGCGCACCTGCTCACCATACAGTTTGATGTAATCCGTAGAGGCAACCACGGGCCCCGGCCGATCTTTCAGGCACTGGGTGATATAGGCTTCTTTCGGCGTATCCTCGGGATGAAGCAGATTCCAGCGGCGTACGTGGTTACCATCCCGTGCCAGCTCATTGAAACTGGTCACGCTCCACACGTCCGAAGACACGTCAAAATCGTCTTTCAACAACTGGGCTGCGGCTCTGACTTCATTCAGAATCGCCCCACTTCCCAACAGCTGAACGTGGCGTTTCACATCAGGGGTCGCAGTTCTGACCTGCTCAAGCTCGTACATGCCTGACAATATGCCGGACTCCACACCCTCTGGCATCGCGGGTTGAACATACGTCTCATTCATCACCGTCAGGTAGTAGTACACATTTTCATTCTCCTGGTACATCCGATGCATACCATCCTGAACAATGACAGCAATCTCGTACCCATAAGCCGGGTCGTAGGCTTTGCAGTTCGGTATCGTGCCCGCCAGGACGTGGCTGTGGCCATCCTGATGCTGCAATCCTTCGCCATTCAGCGTGGTTCTTCCAGACGTACCGCCCACGAGGAATCCGCGCGCGCGCATGTCACCGGCCGCCCAGGCCAAATCGCCGACACGCTGGAATCCGAACATGGAGTAGAACACATAGAAGGGAATCAACGGATAATCGTTCGTGCTGTAGGAGGTCGCACAAGCCATCCAGGCCGACATGGCTCCCGCCTCATTAATCCCTTCTTCCAGAATCTGCCCGCTTTTATCTTCCCGGTAGTACATGACCTGATCACGATCATTCGGAACGTACTTCTGGCCTTCGTCGGTATAAATGCCCAGCTGACGGAACATGCCTTCCATGCCGAAGGTACGAGCCTCATCCGGTACGATGGGTACCACGCGACTGCCGATGCGCTTATCTTTAGTGAGCGAAGCCAACACGCGAACAAACGCCATGGTGGTGGAAATCTCTCGATCACCGGAGCCCTTCAAATGGGTCTCCATGCTGGCCAGGTCCGGAATCTGAATGGGCTGGGAGTCCTGGCGACGCTTGGGATAATAGCCCCCCAAGGCCTCCCTGCGCTTTTTCATGTATAGAATTTCTGGGCTGTCCGGTGCCGGGCGGTAGTAGGGCGCATCCGCCAGCTCTTCATCACTCAGAGGAATACCGAAACGATCGCGGAAATACTGCAAGGTTTCCATGTCCAGTTTCTTCAGTGAGTGCGTCGTGTTTTGCGCTTCACCTGCCTTGCCGAAACCATAGCCTTTGATGGTGTGGGCCAGCACCACGGTTGGCTGCCCTGTATGATTCACTGCCTTATGAAACGCAGCGTATACTTTATACGGATCATGCCCACCACGATTCAACTTACCAATGTCTTCATCAGTCAGGTGCTCAACCATCTTCGCAAGTTCAGGGTATTTGCCAAAGAAGTGCTTACGGGTATAGGCCGCCCCATTACTCTTGAAGTTCTGCATTTCGCCATCCACAAACTCATCCATGGCGCGCTGCATAATTCCGGAGCTATCCTTCTCAAACAGTGGGTCCCACAGTCGCCCCCACACCACTTTAATCACATTCCAGCCTGCGCCGCGGAACACGCCCTCCAGCTCTTGAATGATTTTGCCATTGCCCCGCACCGGGCCATCCAGACGCTGCAGATTACAGTTGACGACAAAGATAAGATTATCAAGCTTCTCACGTCCTGCCAGCGCGATGGAGCCCAGGGTTTCCGGCTCGTCCGTTTCCCCATCCCCCACAAAACACCAGACCTTACGATGGCCCTTGTTGATCAGCTCCCGATTGTGCAAATACTTCATCACATGCGCCTGATAAATCGCCTGTAACGGCCCCAAGCCCATCGATACCGTTGGGAACTGCCAATACCCAGGCATCAACCAGGGATGCGGATACGAAGGCAGACCATTGCCATCCACCTCGTTACGGAAACTGTCCAGTTGCTCTTCGGTCAAACGCCCCTCAAGAAAAGAGCGTGCATACACACCCGGTGACGAATGCCCCTGAAAATAAATCAGATCCGATTCCGTACCTTCGGTGCCCGCGTTGAAAAAATAATTGAATCCCACATCAATAATGGTCGCAATAGACGCAAAGGAGGAGATGTGACCACCCAATTCGCCGGGTCGCTTATTCGCCCGCAGTACCATGGCCAGGGCATTCCAGCGAATCAGTGAGCGTATTCTGCGCTCCATAAACAGATCGCCGGGCATTCGAGCCTCTTTTGTCACGGGGATGGTATTCCGATACGGCGTGATGATGGAGTAAGGCAGTTGCGTGCCTTCTCTCGTCGCTCTTTCTGACAGGCGTGTCAATAGGTAGGAAGCCCGGTCAACACCTTCTTGCTCAAGCACTGACTCCAATGCTTCAAGCCATTCCTGGGTTTCAATAGGATCGACATCCTCGTGCATTTCGCTCTCCTTCGAGTCAAACCAAAGTAAATAAAAAGCTCGTGATTCATAGCAGCTAAAGCGATCACACTGGTAGCATGAAAGACGCAGATAGCCCCATCCTGCATCGGATACCAGACAGCCATTCCTGCCAGATACCAGATCACAGTACACAAGCTGCACGACTACCTTATGGGCGTCGTACATTTTGGTTTGTCCCCAAGCGAATCAAGGATTCATTGAGTCAGCATTGCTGTTTTGGCCCGTGACCTGTTCTTATGTTTATAACGTTCCTGGCTGTTTCAACAGCACGAGGGAGTCAACAGTGCTCCCGGCTGCGAAGACGCGCCACTGACAGGCATACCTATCAGTCTAGTGGTCATTCGGGAAAATTTCCGCCTGATGCGTAAAATTGAGTAGGCAGTCTACCATGAATTGAAGAAAAAACGAGGGTACTTTCGGAGGATACCCACTCATTTGTCGTAATATTACCACTTTTTTCGTTTTCCCTTCGCCACCCAACAATTTTGAACCAGTTCTCATTTTCTGCGTCGCTTTTTTACTCACTAAATGTACACGTGTACACTTAGCGCACAACACTCTCTACGGTGCTCAGAGGTCACGCTCATGTACACACAATCGCGCCTTAAACCAGTCGCTCACGCGGCATCCCTGTGCAGCTTACTTCTGCTGGCAACCACGGCAGAGGCTATCCGACCACTCAGTGAAACAGACATGGGCACCGTCAGTGCGGAATCACAATCTCTGGAAGCACTGCTGAATGTTTCCGGCGAAACCGCCGCAGGCGACGTTGTTGAAGCCGTCACACCAGACTCAAGCGACCTGGGCAGCGCGATTACACACGCCGATGACAACTCCCGTAGAAGCCAGGACGAGCCCACTGATCTGGACACCCCTGTCGTATCTGCCCATGAATCCCAGAAACTGGACAGTGGCGTCTTTGAATCGATCGAGACCCATGGCAGTACCAGCAAATACGGTAAAAGCCTGTCTATCTCAGATCCTCGCTTGTCCAGCATCCTGAGCGAGCAGAAAGAAAACGGCCTCTCTATCACCGTCAATGCCAACATCCAGCGAGTCCAGACGGAAAACATGTCCCATGGATTGGACGGTGCCAGCCGGGGCAGTCAGTATTTGACGAATATTCAGACGCAGTCCACCACACTGATCACACCACGCTGAACGCCTGATAACGCCCGGCCTGACAGCGCTTACACAGCCAGTTTTGCGCGAATCTCGTCAAGCACGGCCGGGTCATCGATCGTTGAAGGAATATTGTACGCCTCGCCATTGACCATCTGCCTGAGCGTCCGACGCAAAATCTTCCCGGAGCGAGTTTTCGGCAGGCGATCTACCACGATCGCTCGATTGAAGCACGCGATAGCCCCGATTTCCTGACGAACCCGCTGCAGCAGTTCATGCTCCAGCGCACCACAATCCAGCTCAACGCCGTCTTTTAAAACCACCATCCCCATAGGCAATTCACCTTTGAGCGCATCTTGCACACCAAACACAGCGCATTCCGCAACGGCAGGATGTCCGCCAACGATTTCTTCCATTTCCCCGGTGGACAGCCGGTGACCAGCGACATTGATCACATCGTCCGTACGACCCATCACAAACAGGTAGCCGTCCTCATCTACATAGCCTGCATCGCCGGTCAGGTAGTACCCAGGATAGGCGGCCAGATAACCTGCGAAGAAACGCTCAGGATTGCCCCATATTGTGGGAAGGCAGCCCGGCGGCAAAGGCAGGGCAACGCAAATCGCGCCCTGTTCCCCTACCCCGCATTCATCACCATTGGATTGTACTATCTTCACATCAAATCCCGGGGTCGGCAGTGTTGCAGATCCGGTTTTCACGGTCATGGGCTCGATGCCAATCGGGTTACAGGCAATCGCCCAGCCAGTTTCGGTTTGCCACCAGTGATCCAACACCGGCACTTTAACCCGCTCCATCAACCATTCACACGTCGGCGGGTCCAACCGCTCCCCTGCCAAAAACAGCCGCTTCAAACAACGCACATCATACTGTTGCAGTAACTTTGCATCCGGATCTTCCTTTTTTACCGCCCGGAATGCGGTGGGTGCCGTGAACATTGCGGCGACCTGATATTCGGAAATGACACGCCAGAATGCCCCCGCATCCGGTGTTTTCACCGGCTTGCCTTCGTAAAGCACTGTCGTACATCCATAGATAAGCGGGGCATAAACGATGTAGGAATGGCCAACAACCCACCCCACATCCGAAGCAGCCCAAAAGACTTCCCCAGCCTTCATGCCATACACCACGTCCATGCTGTAATGCATAGCGACGGCGTGTCCGCCATTATCTCGCACTACCCCCTTCGGCTTTCCGGTGGTACCCGAGGTATACAGAATATATAAAGGATCTGTCGACCGCACAGGGGTTGGGCCAACCGACTCTGCCTCGCGCACACAGGCCTGCCAGTCCAGATCAGGACAGCGGCCCTTCTGCGTGCCCGCAGCAAGCAATTCACACTTGAGTTCTGGCCGCTGATAAATCACGGTGAACTCCGGTTGATGTGTTGATTTTTGCAGCGCGCTATCGAGCAGTGGCTTGTAGGGAATCACACGACTCACTTCGACACCGCAAGATGCAGAAAGAATTGCCTTGGGCGTGGCATCATCAATACGCACGGCCAGTTCATGCGGCGCAAACCCACCAAACACAACCGAGTGGATCGCGCCCAGCCTGGCGCAGGCCAGCATGGCTATCGCCGCCTGAGGTATCATAGGCATATAAATAACCACCCGATCCCCTTTTTCGATCCCCTGCCCGGCCAAAACGCCTGCGAACAATGCAACAGCCTCTGTAAGCTCGCGATACGTGTAGGACGCCTTCGTGCCCGTCACCGGCGAATCATAGATCAGCGCAACCTGCTCGCCCCGACCAGAGGCGACATGATGGTCCAAGGCAAGATAGCTCGTATTGAGTTCACCATCCGGATACCATTGCGCCAATCCCGAGGAATCGGGTTCCAGCACGGTTTTCGGGGTCTTGAACCAGGCTATCCGATCAGCCTGGTTCCCCCAATACGCTGCCGGATTGTCTACAGAATAACGATGTTCGCTTAAATAACTCATGCCCAACCCCCACTGAGTGACCAATTTGCCCATTACCAAGAAAGCCTTTATCTAAATTGTCTACAACTCAGACATTCTTTCCATTAGACAAACCGCTTAGTCCGAACGAGCAGGTTGTTGCGCCAGCAGCACGGTACCCAAGCCTCCTATTATCACGAGCGCTATGCCCACCACGGCAATGGCATCCGGGATGTGCCCCCATATCATCCACCCCCAGATCCCGGCAAACACAACGCCCAAATAGCTGAGCGGGGACACGATGCTGGCTCGTGCCAGTTGATAGGCGCGGGTATACAGCACCAGTGCCAGGAAGATAGCCACCCCGATGAACACAAGAAATGGCCAGGCAGACAGAGGTACCGGCCGCCAATGCACCACCATAAATGGCAAACCACAGAGGAACGATAACAGAAAATAAAAAAACAGGATGCGCACCGGCGGCTCACTGATCGCCAGTTTTCGCGTAAATACCATGGAAACTGCCAAAAACACCGCCGACAAAAACCCAACCACATGCCAGACGCTAACCCCGTCCGACTCCGGACGCAAAATCATCCCTACGCCGACAAATCCCACCAGAATCGGCCCCCAAAAACGTCGGGGAATCCAACGAGCATTTAACAACAGGATAATAAAGGGGACGCACAACGGAGACGCACTGCGCAACAATGCCGCCTCTACCAGTGGAATGTGCTCAATCGCCAGGTAGTAGCAAAGAAAACACAACCACCCCCCTAACCCGCGAATCAGGTGCACACCCAGCTGATCAGTTTTCAGCAGACTTTTTCTGGACTTCAACATTCTGGGCATCAACAAGATCAAACAGAAAAGATACTGTAAACAGGCAATGGTATAGACAGGCACATCGGCCACCACCCATTTGGTCGCTACTCCGGCAAGCGACGTGATCAGAACACAAACAACCATGAAAAAAATACCGGCGGTTTCTGAATTCGCAAAGTTTTCGAGCTGTACTAGTCTTTTCAAGATGATTCAATCTTTGTAGTATTTGTAGCCACTGCCAGGATCGAGTCGGCCCCTCAGCGTCTTATTTTAGTTGACGGAGTGGTCAAGGAGCATGCTCTTCAGGCAAAATAGCAAGCCACATTACAATAATCCGCTGGCTCAACGCCAATATATTGAACAAACGGAAGCATAATAATGAATAGTACAAAAACACGAGTTCTGGGTTTAACCGCTGCCATTGCGTTGATGGGGGCAGGCAGTTCCGCCTACGCGGACAACATCAAAATCGCCCTCGCGGGGCCAGTCACTGGCCCGGTGGCCCAGTACGGCGATATGCAGATGATCGGCGCAAAAATGGCCATTGAAAAGATCAACGAAGCGGGTGGTGTGAACGGCGACAAGCTGGAAGGTGTGGTCTATGACGACGCCTGTGATCCCAAGCAGGCGGTCGCCGTGGCTAACAAGATCGTCAACGATGGCATCCGATTTGTTGTCGGCCACCTCTGCTCAAGTTCCACCCAGCCGGCATCCGACATTTATGAAGACGAAGGCATCGTTATGGTGACCGCCGCCTCCACCAACCCGGACATTACTACCCGTGGTTACAAAATGATCTTCCGAACCATTGGTTTGGACAGCTTGCAAGGCCCCACCGCCGGCAACTTTATTGCGGATAAAATCAAGCCGAAAAACCTGGCCGTTATCCACGATAAGCAGCAGTATGGTGAAGGCATCGCCAGTGCGGTGAAGAAAACGGTGGAAGACAAAGGCATCAACGTGGTGATGTATGAAGGGATTACGGCAGGCGACAAAGACTTCTCCTCCTTAATCGCCAAGATGAAAAAAGCCAATGTCGACTTCGTCTACTACGGTGGATACCACCCGGAGCTGGGTTTGATTCTCAGACAATCCGCCGAGCAGGGTCTGGGCGCCAAGTTCATGGGGCCGGAAGGTGTTGGCAATAAAGACATCAGCACCATCGCCGGTGAAGCCTCAGAAGGTTTGTACGTGACACTGCCACCCAGCTTTGACAAACTGCCGGAAAACAAGGGTTTGGTTGACGCCTTTACCGCGAAAGGCGAAGACCCCACGGGCGCGTTCGTGATGACCAGCTACTCAGCAGTCCAGGTGATGGCAGACGCCATGAAGAAAACCGGTGGCACGGACACCGATGCCATTCAAAAAGCCATGCACAGCATGACCTTTGACACACCTACGGGCAAAATCGAGTTTGACGATAAAGGCGACCTGAAATCCTTTGGTTTCGTGATTTATAACTGGCACGCTGACGGCTCCAAAACAGAAGTCCAGTAACCACCAGCACGCGCCATCAAGAACACCTGCCTTTTACGGGGCGGGTGTTTTTTCATTTTTACGCACCAGCACCGGAGACCGGGCATGCTCGAAGCAGCGCTCTACTTTATCCAGCAACTCCTGAACGGGCTGACCATTGGCAGTACCTATGCGCTAATCGCCATCGGGTACACCATGGTGTACGGCATTATTGGCATGATCAATTTCGCCCATGGCGAAATTTATATGATCGGGACATACATCTCGTTTATCGTCATCACCGGGCTCATGATGTCCGGGGTCACTTATCTGCCAGTCATCCTGATGATCGCCCTTCTGGTTGCCATGTTCGTGTCCAGTACGTTCGGCTGGTCTGTAGAACGCATCGCGTATCGCCCCTTGCGGGGGGGGAATCGACTGATCCCCCTGATCTCCGCCATCGGCATGTCCATCCTGCTTCAGAACTATGTTCGTCTGGCTCAGGGGTCTCGTGACGTCGCGATCCCCACCTTGATTGAAGGAAACTGGTCTTTCGGGCCGGAAGCAGGCTTCCAGGCTACTGTCTCCCTGATGCAGGTCGTGATCTGGCTGGTGACCCTGATTTCCATGACAGCGTTAACCCAGTTCATCGCACGATCACGAACAGGCCGTGCCTGTCGTGCGGTCGCGGAAGACATGAAAATGGCAAACTTGCTGGGCATTGACACCAACAAGGTCATTGCCATGACCTTTGTGATCGGGGCTGCGCTGGCAGCCATTGCCGGTCTTTTGCTTGGGCTCTACTACGGCACCGCCAATCCTTTTGTCGGTTTCATCGCTGGCCTGAAAGCCTTTACTGCCGCCGTACTCGGCGGGATCGGCAGCATTCCCGGCGCCATGTTGGGAGGGTTGGTCCTGGGCATTACAGAGAGCATGACAGCGGCTTACTTCAGCACAGAGTACAAAGATGTCGTGTCCTTTGGTTTACTGGTCATCATTCTGCTTTTCCGGCCAACCGGCCTGTTGGGCAAACCAGAGGTTGAGAAGATATGAGTACGCCATCCAACCACTTCAGTACACTCCACAACGCCATCATTGCTGCCGTAGTCACCTTTATTCTGTCGTTCCCGTTGCTGGGTATCAATTTCGCGTCCAAGGGCGTTGAGACACACATTGAACTCTCTGCCACCAGCACGATGGTCTATATTCTCCTCGCGTGTGCGACGGTGTTCGTCTTCCAGCTTTTTCGCAACAAGCTCGCTGAAATTGTGCGGGCTGCGCCGCTTCCTAAGGTGCCAAAATTTGGTCCTGCCACGGAAAAGGGCAAAACCAAAGTGGAGCAGGTGGTGCTCGCCGTGGTGGTGCTCGTCGCGCTTGTCTGGCCCTTTACCGCGTCGCGGGGCTCTATCGATCTGGCAACACTGGTTCTTATCTACGTCATGCTGGGTTTGGGTCTGAACATTGTGGTCGGTCTGGCCGGCCTTCTGGACCTGGGCTACGTGGCTTTTTACGCCGTTGGCGCTTACAGCTATGCACTGCTCTCCCAGTACTACGGCCTCGGATTCTGGCAATGTCTGCCCATCGCAGGCCTTCTGGCCGGCCTGTTCGGCTTTTTGCTGGGCTTTCCTGTACTGCGACTCCGGGGGGACTACCTCGCGATTGTGACACTGGGATTTGGTGAAATTATTCGAATTCTCATGAATAACTGGACGGATCTCACCGGCGGCCCGAATGGTATTGGTGGCATTCCCAAACCCACGCTGCCTGCCATTCAGGCCGATCCGGAAATGGCCGTTGTCGGGCTGGAGTTTACACGGCGCGCAAAAGAAGAAGGCAACCTGCCCTTTCACGAATACTTTGGCATTGCCTATGACAGCACTTACAAGGTCATTTTTCTTTATCTCCTGGCTGTTGTGCTGGTCGTATTCACCCTGTTCGTCATACGCCGACTCATGCGAATGCCCGTCGGCCGTGCCTGGGAAGCCTTGCGGGAAGACGAAATTGCCTGCCGCTCATTAGGTCTGAACCGAACCGTGATCAAACTGTCCGCCTTTACCATTGGGGCAACATTTGCCGGATTTGCCGGTTCATTTTTCGCTGCCCGCCAAGGCTTTATTTCCCCCGAATCCTTCACCTTTATTGAATCAGCCATCATTCTGGCAATTGTCGTGCTCGGCGGCATGGGCTCGCAAATTGGTGTCATTCTCGCCGCCGCAGCCATGACCATTCTTCCCGAAATAGCGCGGGAGTTCCAGGAGTATCGGATGTTGATGTTTGGTCTCATGATGGTGCTAATGATGATCTGGCGCCCCCAGGGATTGGTGCCAATGAAACGTCCCCACATGGAGTTGAACAATGGCTGACAGTATCTTAAGTGTCTCTAATTTACAGATGCGCTTTGGCGGCCTGCTCGCAGTCGATGGCGTTTCACTCGATATCGGAGAGAAGCAGATTGTCTCCATCATCGGTCCCAACGGCGCTGGCAAAACCACCGTTTTCAATTGCATTAGCGGCTTTTACACGCCCACCGGCGGCACCATCGCCTTCAATAATCAACCGATTCACGGCTTACCAGATTACAAGATTTCTCGACTTGGGATGGTCCGGACCTTTCAGCATGTTCGCCTATTCAGCCACATGACCGTGATTGAGAACCTGCTGATCGCGCAGCATCGCCACGTAAACACCAATCTGTTTGCCGGCCTGTTTAATACGCCCTCCTTCCGCAAAAAAGAAAAAGAAGCGATGGAGCACGCGGCGTATTGGCTGGACAAAGTCAACCTTATGGACGATGCCAATAAAGAAGCCGGAAATCTTGCCTACGGCCAACAGCGGCGTCTGGAGATTGCGCGATGCATGGTCACCCGCCCGTCTTTGCTGATGCTGGATGAACCCGCTGCGGGTCTGAACCCGAAGGAAACTCAGGATCTCGATGCACTCATTGATAGTCTGAAAAACGACTACAATGTATCCATCCTGCTCATAGAGCACGACATGGGACTCGTTATGGGCATTTCGGATAAAATCGTCGTGATCAATCAAGGGCGCCCACTGGCAACGGGCACCCCAGAAGAAATCAAGTCCAACCCTGCCGTCATCAAAGCCTATCTGGGGGAGGAATAATGCTCGTCATCGAAAATGTTCACACGCACTATGGCAAAATTGAAGCCCTCAGAGGCGTTTCTCTGGAAATCCAGAAAGGCGAAATCGTCTCCTTGATCGGCGCGAACGGCGCAGGGAAATCAACCCTGCTCATGACCATCTGTGGCGACCCTCAGGCCTCCTCTGGCAGAATTCTCTTCGAGGGGCAAGACATCACGCACATACAGACGTCCAGCATCATGCGCAATGGCATCGCCATCGTGCCAGAAGGGCGGCGCATCTTCCCGGGATTGACCGTGGAAGAAAACCTGCATATGGGTGGATTTTTTACCGATAAAGCCGATTTCGACCCGTTACTGCACAAAGTCTACACTCTGTTCCCACGCCTGAAAGAGCGCCAGAGTCAGCGCAGTGGCACGATGTCCGGCGGGGAACAGCAGATGCTCGCCATTGGTCGAGCGCTCATGAGTAAACCGCGATTATTGTTTCTGGATGAGCCCTCACTGGGCCTTGCGCCCATCATCATCGCACAGATTTTTGAGATAATTGAACAGCTTCGCGAAGAAGGCATTACCATCTTTCTGGTCGAACAAAATGCCAATCAGGCACTCAGGCTGGCCGATCGCGGTTATGTTCTGGAAAACGGGCACGTCGTTCTGCATGACACAGGCGACAACCTGCTGGTCAATGAGGACGTGAGGAAAGCTTATCTGGGGGGGTAACAGATGGTTAAAATTTTCTTTCCATCTGATTGAATAAAACTATACTTAGAGATGTCGCTAGAACGATGTGCGTTAAAGCAGTAGTCAATGCACCCTCTACGTCCATGACAAGGCTGATGCCAGTCATCTACAATCACTATTCCTGTAATCACTCTGAGCATTCATCATGACAATCGCTCAGCTGGAATGAATACGAAAAAGGGACATACCTATGAAAAAACTGATCGCAGCAGCAATTCTCGCATCTACTTCCACCATCACATTTGCAGGCACTGGTGCAGGCTGTGGTGTAGGCGCTATGATTTTTAAAGGCCAGACCGGCCCCGGCCCCCACATCCTCGCCGCAACCACCAATGGCACATTTGGTAACCAGACCTTTGGTATGACCTTTGGCACCTTGGGATGTGACACAAGCAAAGCCGTTGTATCCACCGCGATGTTTTTGGATACCAACATGGACAACATTGCGCGAGACATGTCTCGTGGCGAAGGTGAAAATCTGGAAACAGTGGCTGTTTTGCTGGGCGTAGAGCTTCAGGACAGAGAAACGTTCCGTTCGGTAATGCGCCAGAATTTTGCCATTATCTTCCCCAGTGCAGAAACCACCTCTGATCAGGCATTGGATGCGATGTTAGCCGTCATGAAATCTGATGACACGTTGGCGAAATACGTTATCTAACGCATGTAACATGAGAGAGGGCTCCCAGAGGGCCCTCTCTTATCTCCCCCAAGGAATTTGGTTTCCACCGGAATGGAAAAACCCTCTCTCTACGCATTCTATTTACTGCTGATCTGCCTGTACAGCACTGGCTCAGGCGCATACGAGCCCACGACCTCATACGTTCAGCTGGCCACTTTCGAATCCCTCGTGGCACTCTCAAAAAAGAAAAACCTCGCCAATACCCGAGGCTGGCACAACCTGATTCATTACCGCAATCGTCAATTCTGGGGCCCCAAGCAAAGTCAGGCCGATGACCCTGACTTCTTTCTATCGCCAAACGGTGTGCACTCGCCCGAGGATGAGCTGATCGCCACGCTGCACGCATTCACAAACCCCGAAGTTACAGAGGAACATGCAATTTGCCGCTTCCCGGCCCGTTTTAGCTGGATTCAATCTCAACTAGATCTCAGAAAGGAAAACTTCCCGCAACCGTCCTGTGACGCGCTACAGACCTGGCTGAAAGAATTGAACACCCATTCAGTAAGTCTGATTTTTGCCTCTTCCTACCTGAATAGCCCATCTTCCATGTTTGGTCATACCTTCCTGAGATTGGACCAACCGGACCAAGGTAAAGACAACCTCCTGCTCGCCAACACGATTAGCTATGCAGCCGATGCTGTAGAACAGGACAGCGAATTTATGTTTGCCTATCGCGGAATTTTTGGTGGCTATCCCGGTATCACCTCGGTCACCCCCTATTATGACAAGATCAAGGTGTATACCAACCTGGAGAATCGGGATATCTGGGAATACGAGCTCAATTTAAATCCAGACGAAGTGCGCCAGCTCCAGCGCCATGCCTGGGAAATCAAGCAGATGAATTTCGATTACTTCTTTTTTGACGAAAACTGTGCGTACCGCATTCTGGCGCTGATTGATGTCGCCAGACCTGGCACACACCTCATTGATGAATTTCCTCTTCGCGCTATTCCTTCAGATACCGTCAGAGCTGTAGTCCAAAAAAATCTACATGCCAAAATCACTTACCGGCCTTCTTCTGCCACACAGCTCCGCCATCACTTGAACAGCCTAACCGAGAATGAACAGTCTCAGCTCAAAGACATCATCTCTGGCAGAATCGATATCAGCACGTGGGTTGAACAACAGAAAGACCTCACACGTACTGTCAGGATTCTCGATGCAGCCTATGAGTATTCCCGTTACCTGTCAGACAAAGAGAAATTAGAAAATCGTGAAGCCGCCAAGCTCTCGTATTCATTACTCGCATCACGTAGCCGATTGCCCGCCACAGCCCCCCTGGCACCACCAAAGGAGCCAACCATTCGAGACGATGAGGGGCACGAAACTCTCAGACTTAGCCTGTCAACCGGGAGCAGAGAGCATGCCCCATATCTCGAATTTGGCATACGCCCCGCCTACCATGAGTTACTGGATCCCCAACCAGGCTACCGTGCAGGTTCCCAGCTCACTTTTTTGGATAGCCGGGTACGTTACTATTATGAAAAGAAAAGCATCCAACTCGAATCTCTCACCGCAATTGGCATCACTTCCCTTTCCAACATCGACTCTTTTTTTCAGGGGCTCTCCTGGAATGTTTCTACCGGGGGTGAGCGCATTTACTCTACCTCCGATAAAGCCACATTTGCTCCCTATCTTCAGGGCGGGGCGGGTGGTGCTGTCCAGTTTTTCGGCCAAGCCTATGCCTTTCTGAATGGTCGATTGGAGATTGGCGATCACAGTGCTAAAGGATTCAACCTGGGCCCACAGATACACACCGGCTGGCTACGACAGAGCACCTTTGATGCAACCCATGTTGAGCTTTCCTACACTCAATTTCTGGAAGGCGGTCAAAGAAAAGATGCGCATATCGCATTTGATCAACGTTTTTTTCTTTCCGACACAATTGCAGTGGGCGCTCGGTGGCGCAGACAATTACTCTATCAGCGGTACCAGACCGAATGGTCATTCAACATTCACTCGTATTTTTAAAGAGCACCGTTGTGACCAATCCAATACATCGACTGATTCTTTTGTTTTCCGCCCTCTGTCTTACCTGCAGCGGCTGCAGTAACCTTATGTATTACCCAGAGGAACAGTTATTCTTTACGCCGACCGCCTTCGACTTAGCCTATGAAGATGTGTACCTCACCACTTCAGACGGAGAGCGCCTTCATGCCTGGTGGATCCCGGCGCACACGCAGACACATCAGAAAGGCACGATACTCTTCCTGCATGGTAACGCAGAAAACATGAGCACACACCTGGCCAATGTAAGCTGGCTACCGTATGCGGGCTATAACGTTTTTGCGCTGGATTACAGAGGATATGGCCGATCCAGCGGCAAGCCCGATCTCGCCGGTACGATTCAAGACGTTCACGCCGCCCATCACTGGCTGGTGAACGAACAGCCGGAATGGCCATTGATTCTTCTTGGGCAAAGCATGGGGGCGTCTCTCGGAATCAGCTACGCAGGTCAACTCAACGGAGATGGATTCTCCGCCATCATCACCGACGCGGCCTTCAGCAGCTATTCAGGCATCGCACGGGAAAAACTAGCCCTGAATTGGCTAACTTGGCCATTTCAATGGCTCCCGCCCTTCGTCATAACCGGTGCAATAGATCCTGAACAAACCATTGCACTAATCACGCCCACGCCGTTGCTGATGATCCACAGCCAGACAGATACGGTCGTACCCTTTCATCACGGCCAGCGATTGTTCCGAAATGCGCTTCCCCCAAAAGAACTCTACACCACCAGAACGCACCACACGGCCACCTTTACCGATATCAGACATCGCAAAAAGGTGCTCGATTTCCTGAGTAACACAACAACCACTAAGGTTTACTCACCGGAATAATACGCGTTCCTTCCAGGCTCATATTCGCCATCAATCCTTTGTTTCCAAAAACAAATGCGACAACAGGTTGATTGATTGACTTACTGTCAAACTTTCCCCCAGCTCCTTCCGTGGCAATGGCGGCGCTCCCATCAACGCCAACTTCCCAACCGTTCCCCTGATAGAATCGATTAAAAGAATCCTCATTGCGAAAAGCGATGACTTGGGAGCGTACTTGTACGCCAATCTGAATGCCGAGCGATCCGCTGGCAATCTGATAATAGCCCAGCGTTTGCCCCTGTTTCAGCAGGGCACCTTCACCAAATTCACCGCCCACAAAAAAACCGCCCTTGGCCACCTCAGGAAACACCAGAACGGCCACGGCATTTTCTACCGTTTCACGTGCGCCGGGAACCCGACTGTAAAGCGCCGCCAAGGTAGACTGTACCTTTGCATCCAGTTCAGACTTACTTGCCCCATAACTACTCAGAGGCAGAGCAATCAAAACGATCAATAACACCCTCAGAACCATACTTCCCCCACAGAAAAAATAAAAGCAAAAAAAAACCAGACCCACATCACTTTCAGGCCTGGTTTTAATTTAACGGATTGTCAGCGAAAGATTAGCCTTCGTCTGACACATCCTTCATGGTCAATTTCACGCGACCACGGTTATCGATATCCAATACTTTCACTGTCACGGTTTGTCCTTCAGACAACACGTCCGTGACGTTATTGACACGCTCATTGGAAATCTGCGAAATATGAACGAGACCATCTTTTCCTGGCAACACATTCACAAACGCACCGAAATCAACAATTCGCTCAACCCGGCCCGTGTACACTTTGCCAATCTCAAGCTCAGCCGTCACGGCCGTCACGCGATCAATGGCCGCATCCGCAGACACTTTGCTGTCGGCGTAGATTCGAACCTGACCATCATCCTCGATATCAATAGAAGCACCCGTGTCTTCACAGATAGAGCGAATGGTCGCTCCTCCTTTGCCGATCAAGTCACGAATCTTATCCGGATCAATTTTCATCATGTGCATCTTCGGCGCATTATCTGCTACGGTGTCACGAGACTGATCGATAACCTTCGCCATTTCTGCAAGAATATGAATTCGTGCGTCATGCGCTTGCGCTAACGCAATTTCCATAATCTCTTCGTTGATCCCTTCAATTTTGATATCCATCTGCAGCGCGGTAACACCGTCTGCGGTACCGGCGACCTTAAAATCCATATCGCCCAGATGATCTTCATCACCCAGGATATCGGTCAACACGGCGTATCCGTTTTCCTCTTTGATCAAACCCATCGCTATACCGGCAACAGGCGCAGCCAGAGGTACACCGGCGTCCATCAATGCCAATGAACTACCACACACACTCGCCATCGAACTGGAGCCATTTGATTCGGTAATTTCAGAAACCACACGAATCGCGTAAGGGAACTCCTGCTCTTCTGGCATCACCGCCTGAACGCCACGCTTGGCCAACCGACCATGCCCAACCTCTCGACGACCGGTCGCGCCGATACGACCACATTCACCCACAGAGTAAGGAGGGAAATTGTAATGCAGCATGAAATTTTCTTTACGCTCACCTTCGAGCGCATCAATAATCTGCATATCACGAATTGGCCCCAGCGTAGCAGCAACGATCGCCTGCGTTTCACCTCGCGTAAACAAAGCAGAACCATGACTGTTAGGCAGCACGCCCACTTCCACGGCAATGGGACGAACCGTTTTATTGTCTCTTCCATCAATCCGCGGCTGACCGTCTATCACACGAGAGCGTACAGTTTTCTTTTCAATCTTCTTGAATACTTCCTTCACCTCGTCCGATGAGGGCTGCCCTTCATCATCACCGGCCAAAGCCTCAAGTGCCTGAGATTTAAGATCATTCAATCTACCGTAACGTGCCATTTTGTCACTGATGGTATAGGCTTCTGAAATCTGAGCGCCAAACTGCTCTGTCAGGGCGTTAATCAACACGGTATTCTCTGCCGGCGCCTGCCATTCCCACTTCGCCTTACCAGCTTCGGCGGCAAATTCGTTCACCGCAGTAATGACCGTCTGCAATTCCTGATGAGCGAACAATACCGCACCCAGCATCTCATCTTCCGTCAGCTCCTTGGCCTCTGATTCAACCATGAGCACAGCATCTTTGGTGCCTGCGACAACCATATCGAGAAGCGATGTTTTCAATGCCGCAAACCCGGGATTCAGCACATAGCCGTCTTCTTCAGAAAAACCAACCCGCGCTGCACCAATCGGCCCATTGAAAGGAATGCCTGAAATGGCCAACGCTGCGGACGTACCGATCATGGAAGCAATATCCGGATCAACGTCTTTGTTAGCGGACATAACAGTACAGATAACCTGGACTTCATTCACAAAGCCATCCGGGAAAAGTGGACGAATGGGTCGATCGATTAACCGGGAAGTCAATGTTTCCTTCTCTGAAGGCCTTCCTTCTCGCTTGAAGAATCCACCAGGAATTTTACCAACAGAGTATTGCTTCTCTTGGTAATGCACGGAAAGAGGGAAAAAATCCTGACCGACTTTCGCTTCTTTATCTGCAACCACTGTGACTAACACGCGGGTGTCATCAACACTCACCAACACTGCCCCGGTGGCTTGCCTTGCTACGCGACCCGTTTCCAGCGTAACTTCCGAATTACCATATTTAAACGTCTTCTTTACAGGATTCACTCTTTTACCTTCCCAACCATTTTCGAATTCTTCTTTAACAAAACAAAAGTACCGGATGGTTCAATTTGGACTTAGTAAAAAGTCGCAAAAAAAACGCACTCCGGTACTGTATGCGATCACCATCCCACCCAAAGCTCTTGCCCAATTGGCGCACTTTGACTCTGGAAGTAATCAATATAGCTCAAAATGTTCGCTTGAAGCCTGAGAAGACGCTTATCGACGCAGCCCCAAACGGCCAATCAAAGCCACATAACCTTCAGAATCCTTGCTTTTCAAGTAGTCAAGCAGCTTTCTTCTGTGGTTAACCATGCGAATCAGACCACGACGACTGTGGTGATCTTTCTTATGTGCTTTGAAGTGTTCTTGAAGCTTGTTGATATTGGCGCTCAACAAAGCAACCTGAACTTCAGGGGAGCCTGTATCGCCATCGCCTTTCTGGAAATCTTTAACAATTTTTGCTTTTTCTTCAGCTGTCAGAGCCATTTTATGTACCTCATAATATGCAATTAAAATTTGGCGAGCATCCGTGCATATTTACAGCTGCCGCCACGATGAATAAGATCTATCTCTCCGCCTGATCAGGATCAGTCGGCCCAGAGTGCTTTTTAGCTGTTAAGCCTCAATGGTTTAATCAGTCGAAATCAGTCTGAACGGCGCAAGACAACGATCGCTTCGTTCGTCATCCCGCTGCATTTGAGCAACTCCCAATCCTATGAACCGGGAATCTTGCGCGGAGTAAAGGCGATATCTATCACCCTCGGTTAAATCCTGCGCTATTCTAACCTTTTGTCCGTGCAATAGCGACTCTGTTTGATGAAAATCCAGTACAATTTTCGGTAAATTCCCAACCAATGCGTCTACGGGCAATAATAATTTGTCCAAAACCTCGAAATCACTCTCTGACGCACGCTGTTCAATCAGCGCCTCAATGTCCTCCACCGTCACGGTTTGGGCCAGATCAAAATCTCTGACCGCAGTTCGCCGGAGTTTAATCAAGTGCGCACCGCACCCGAGACTTTTGCCAATGTCTTCCGCGAGTGTGCGAATATAGGTGCCCTTGGAACAGCGGACCGAAAACTCAATTTCATCCCCCTCCAGTGCTATCAGGTCGAGCGAATGAATGGTGACCGGTCTGGCTTCCCGAGGCACCTCCACCCCCTTTCTAGCATACTCATAAAGGGGCCTTCCCTGATACTTCAGAGCAGAATACATTGAAGGGACTTGCTGAATCTCACCAGTGAACTGCGCCAAGGTGGCCACCAATGCGCTCTCAGTTAACACCGGAACGGCTTGCCGGTCGACCACTTGGCCGTCTGCATCCCCGGTTTCGGTCACCACGCCCAGCTTGGCTCTCGCCACGTAGCTCTTGTCGGCATCCAGTCCAAATTGAGCAAACTTTGTGGCTTCCCCAAAACACACAGGCAAAAGTCCCGTGGCCATGGGATCTAAACTGCCTGTGTGTCCCGCTCGGTTGGCGTTAAACAACCTGCGTACCACCTGCAAACATCTATTGGACGTCACCCCTTGAGGCTTGTCTAATAAAAGTACACCATGAATTTTTCGACCGGATTTGCGACGTCCCATGAAGACTATTTACCGGTATTGAGCTCTTGGCGGGACACTCATTCCTTATCCCTTTTGGATGCCAGAGCCTGATCAGCATCCAGCGCTCTGTCGATCAGCGAGGATAGGACGCGCCCCCGCTGAACACTGGTATCAAAATGAAAACGGAGCTGAGGGATCGCTCGAATTTTGATTCTCGCACCCAACTGACTGCGCAAGAATCCAGCAGCCCGATTGAGCACGCCCTGCGTAGCTTTTACCTCTTCGGACGCTGCAGACAACTCATCCGCAGAAATCAAAGTAAAATAGACTTCTGCATACCCCAGGTCCTTACTCACGGTGACGGCGTTAATACTCACCATACCCACGCGTGGATCTTTCAGCTCTCGCTGGATAATCACCGCAAGCTCTCTCTGGATTTGATCGGCGAGCCGCTCTGCTCGGCTATATTCTTTCGGCATATCGCTCCAATACGACACTCAGCGATCAGCTGAGTGAACGTTCTACCTTGACTTTATCGAAGACCTCGATCTTGTCACCCACTTTTACATCGTAGTTCTTCACTCCGATACCACACTCTGTGCCCGCTCGTACCTCCGGTACGTCATCTTTAAAGCGACGGAGCGACTCCAGTTCACCTTCAAAAATTACGATGTTGTCGCGCAATACACGAATACCTTTGTTGCGATAGACCGAGCCTTCAACCACCATACACCCGGCAACCTGACCAAACTTGGGCGATTTAAAGGTGTCTCGAACTTCGGCGACGCCAACAATCTCTTCTTTGAAGGCCGGCGCAAGCATACCGGTCAGCGCCTGCTTGACATCATCAATGATGTCATAGATTACACTGTAGTAGCGCAGATCCAGACCTTCTTTCTCAATGATCCGCTTGGCAGAGCCATCCGCTCGCACGTTGAATCCAAAGATTACCGCATTCGTAGCCAACGCAAGGTTTGCATCCGTTTCGGCAATTCCACCCACCCCGCTGGAGACTATACTCACTTTCACTTCATCATTACCGATATCGGACAGTGCCCCAATTAACGCTTCCAGCGAGCCACGAACATCCGTCTTCAGTACGATATTGAGCGTCTTAACTTCATCCTGTCCCATATTCTGGAACAGATTCTCCAACTTGGCACTCTGCTGACGCTGCAGTTTTTCCGTGCGGTACTTGCCCTGTCGGAAATTGGCCAGTTCTCTGGCCTTCTTCTCGTCTGCAACGACCAGGAACTCATCCCCCGCATCCGGGGTACCATTCAAACCCAGAATTTCAACCGGTATGGACGGTCCGGCCTCATCCACCTTTTCAAGATTCTCATCCAACATGGCTCGCACCTTGCCGAAGTACATCCCGGCAATCACCATATCACCCTGACGAATCGTTCCATTTTGAACCAGTACCGTGGACACCGCGCCACGCCCTTTATCCAGGCTGGACTCGATGACCACACCTTTCGCGGGCACATCGGGCACTGCAGACAACTCCAGAATTTCAGACTGAAGGAGCACAGCATCCAGCAATTCATCAACACCCTGCCCAGTGTGCGCAGAGACATTTACAAACTGCACATCTCCGCCCCAATCTTCAGGTATGACGTCAATCGCTGACAACTCATTCTTCACACGGTCAGGGTCCGCAGCCTCTTTATCGATTTTGTTGACAGCGACCACCAATGGCACACCGGCAGACTTCGCATGCTGCACCGCCTCTTCTGTTTGTGGCATCACACCATCATCTGCTGCCACCACCAGAATGACAATATCCGTACTCTTGGCACCCCGTGCACGCATCGCCGTAAACGCCGCGTGTCCAGGCGTATCAAGGAAGGTAATCATTCCATGCCCGGTTTCCACATGATAGGCACCTATGTGCTGCGTGATACCTCCGGACTCTCCGGCGGCAACTTTGGTGCGGCGAATGTAGTCAAGCAAAGAAGTCTTACCATGATCAACATGACCCATGACGCTCACAACAGGTGCCCGCGTCATCTGTTCACCCTCATAGCTCACAGACTCCAACACCTCGTCCTCAATCGCATCTTCCTTCAGAATCGTGACTTTATGCCCTTTTTCTTCTGCTACCATCACAGCCGTCTCCTGATCAATCGTTTGATTAATCGTCGCCATGATGCCTAGTGCCATCAAAGATTTAATCACTTCCGTCGCTTTGATGGACATTTTATTGGCCAGGTCTGCTACGGTAATACTTTCCGGAATAGCCACGTCCCGAATGATCGGTTGCGCTGACATATCGGCCAAACGCACGCGATCCTTTGACTTTTTCTTGCGTCTGACACGTCTGACCTGATCACTGTCATCATCAGAAAAGGTGTCCACTTTGAGCGTACTTTCGGGACGATTTCTTGGTCCCCGATGCCCCGCAGACTTGCCTTTCTCGCGTGGACGACCATCATCCGCCTCATCATCTGCACCACGCTTTTTCCCTTTCTTCACATCTGGACGGGCTTCGTGTTTGCGGTCTTTGGCGTGCTTGCTTGCTTCTTCTTTCTTCGCGTCTTCCGGCGACTTGACAGGCTCTTCGATGGTCGTCGAGCCAGCAGCTTCTTGTGCTGGAAGTGACGATTCCTGAGATACTGCCTCCGCTGTTTCTGCGATAACTTCAGCCGTTACCTCTGACACATCTTTGGCCTCTACCACCGCCTTAGGCGCGTCAGCTACGGCAGCCGTTGTCTCTGCGGTAACTTCTGCAGGAGCTTCCACCAAAGGTTCTTTTACTTCTTCCACAACGGTTTCCGCCGCTGGTGCCGCTGAAGGCGCTATTTCTGCACGCTTAACGTAGGTACGTTTTTTCCGCACTTCTACATTGACGGTTTTTGAACGCCCCGCTCCACCACCAGTTTTCAGTGTTGTGGTTGTTTTTCGTTTCAGGGTGATTTTTTTTGGCTCAGCGCCTGTTTCACCATGGCTTCGCTTCAAGAAAGCCAGCAACGCCTGCTTTTCACTGTCCGACACAAAATCTGATTCTTTCTTGCCCTCAATACCGGCATCTTCCATTTGTTTCAGTATGCGATCAACAGGAGCGCCAACATCTTCAGCAAGTTGTTTTACGGTAACATCTGCCATTCTATAAATTCCTCCTGTCCCGACTACTGGTCTTTAAACCAGGGTTCACGCGCAGCCATAATCAATTGACCGGCTTTTGCTTCATCAATGCCTTCTATTTCAATCAACTCATCCACCGATTGATCCGCAAGGTCTTCCATCGTAATGATGCCCCTGCTTGCCAAAATGTAGGCAAGATGTCTGTCCATACCATCCATCTCAAGCAAGTCATCGGCAGGCTCCTGACCTTCCAACACTTCTTCCGATGCAATGGCTTGATTAAGGAGCCGATCTTTTGCGCGAGCCCGCAGCTCATTTACCAGCTCTTCATCAAAATCTTCTATGGCAAGAATTTCTTCCATGGGCACATAAGCCACTTCTTCGATAGTGGTGAATCCTTCATCAACCAGCACACCAGCCAGGTCTTCATCCACATCAAGCATTTTCTGGAAGTAGGAAACCAGCCGACCGAACTCCTGCTCTTGACGCTCGCCAGCCTCAGCGACTGTCATCACATTCAATTCCCAGCCAGTCAGCTCACTCGCCAAACGAACGTTTTGGCCGTTACGCCCAATGGCCATGGCAAGATTTTCTTCCTGCACCGCAACGTCCATCGTATGCTTATCTTCATCAATCACGATGGAAGCCACTTCCGCCGGCGACATGGCGTTCACTACGAGCTGGGCAGGATTGTCATCCCACAGGACAATATCAATCCGCTCACCGCCCAATTCATTTGAAACTGCCTGAACACGCGCCCCACGCATGCCCACACAAGCGCCTACCGGATCAATCCGACCATCATTGGTTTTAACCGCTATTTTCGCTCTCAGGCCCGGGTCGCGGGCAGCGCCACGAATTTCGATGACTTCCTCGGCGATTTCAGGCACTTCAATACGAAACAACTCAATCAGCATTTCCGAACAGCTTCGACTCAGAATCAACTGAGCGCCACGACTATCCTCACGTATTTCTTTCAGCAACGCGCGTACACGGTCACCCATGCGGAAAGTTTCACGCCCAATGGTCTGCTCCCTCGGCAGGAGTGCTTCCGCATTATTCCCCAAATCAATGATGATATTGTCGCGGGTCACCTTCTTCACTGTACCTGACAGAAGCTCACCCACCTTGCCGCGAAATCCTTCTACGATTTTTGCACGCTCTGCTTCACGCACTTTTTGTACAATGATCTGCTTGGCCGCCTGGGCTCCGATACGCCCAAATGACAGCGACTCCACCTGCTCTTCATGCATATCGCCCGGCTTGAGACGCTCCTTGAGCTGCAGACTGTCACTGATCTCATCGGCTTCCTGCAAAGTTAACTCAGTACCCAACGCAGGAACCGCATCATTGTCTACCACAAGCCAGTGACGGAATGTCTCATACTCTCCCGTCTTTCTATCGATGATGACTTTGATATCCGCATCTTCATCTTCGTACCGTTTCTTAGTGGCAGTCGCAAGTGCCAGCTCTATAGCTTCAAAGATAACCTCTTTTTCAACGCCTTTTTCATTTGAAACGGTTTCTACTACTTGCAATATCTCTTTATTCATTCAGATATCCTGCCATTCGAAAGAAATCTATCACACAATTCACGCAACAATATTTGCCTTATCGATCAGTTCATAGGGGAGCAACAGCTCATGCTCGTCAATCTGCAACACGATTTCGTCCCCTTCAATCCCTTTGAGTATCCCTTGGTACTTACGTTTACCTTCAAACGCCATACGCAATTTGACCATCACAACGTTGCCGGAAAACCGTTCAAACTGAGCTAATTTAAAGAGAGGACGGTCCATACCCGGCGAAGATACTTCCAAGGTATATTCTGTGGCAATTGGATCTTCTACGTCCAAAACACCACTAATCTGACGACTGACGCGCTCACAGTCTTCAAGCTTAATTCCTGCATCGCTATCGATATAGATTCGAAGCACAGAATGCTTTCCCTGGGAGATGAACTCAATCCCCCAACACTCAAGCCCCATACCTTCAATCACAGGACCCAGCATAGCTTCAAGTACAGACTGTTTGTTTGACAATGTAGTTACTCACTTTTTTTACAAACAAAAAATGGGCATAAAGCCCATTACAAATACCTCATCAGTATCAGGAAGTTAATAAAAAACCCCATTCGGGGTCTTGCTTCCTGCATCAACTTAGCACTCGTTGATATAAAACGTGCGCGATTATATTAGCAGCACAAAGATTGGTCAAGTCGATTGGACTTTATGGGCGCACTGCTTCGCGCAAGTTTATAGATGGTGCCGAAGGCCGGACTTGAACCGGCACGGCTTACGCCACTACCCCCTCAAGATAGCGTGTCTACCAATTCCACCACTTCGGCAATTCTAGAAGATACCGGCTTAACACCGATTTCACTTACTCTAACTCTGGCAATTCCGACTTACTCGCTTCCGCCGGCTTTGACTCAGCACTTTCACTTTCAAGACCAGGCGCCGCTTCTTCCGCAGGAACAGACTGAAGCTCAGGAATAATCCCCTGCTCCACCGCCAGCCGATCTGCTCGCTGCTTGGCAAATACTGCCAGAGAAAAACTGGTGATAAAAAATACCACAGCAATCCAGGTTGTCAACTTCGTGAGAAAAGACCCGCTCCCCTGCGAACCAAACACCGTCTGAGAGGCACCGCTACCAAACGCCGCACCCGCATCTGCGCCTTTTCCGTGCTGCAACAACACCAAAGCAACCAGTGCAATGGACGCCAAAACATGCAACACATTAACTATCGTTTCTGTCCATTCCATCCCAATAACTCTCTACCTGTAGAATGATGCCACACTTACCACGACGACCTGATTACGGCCGCAGCTCACTCTTTGGATAACTTACTCTACTGCCGCTCGACAAATCTCGATGAATCCATCTGCCTCTAAAGAAGCACCACCGACCAAGCCACCATCAATGTCCGGCATACTGAAAAGTGTACCCGCGTTTTCCGCTTTGACACTTCCTCCGTACAGAATTTTCATTGTCGTTGCGACTTCCTGCGATGCTTCAGCAACTACCTGCCGCACAAAAGCATGTGCATTTTGCGCCTGCTCAGGCGACGCGGTCACCCCGGTACCGATTGCCCATACCGGCTCGTAAGCCACAACAACTTCTCTGAGTTGTGCCACACCCAAGCGAGACAGGACCGGATCCAGCTGCTCCCGCAAGACAGACTCCATCACGCCATTTTCGCGCTGCTCTAAAGTCTCGCCCACACACAGGACCGGCGTCAATCCGCAGTCCAGCGCTTTTTCAACTTTCTCGGCAACAAGCATACTGCTTTCGCCGAACAAAGTCCGCCGTTCGGAATGACCGACCAGCACCATGGCACACCCCACATCAGCAAGCATTCCGCCAGAAACTTCGCCGGTATAGGCCCCCTCACGATAAACCGCCAGGTTTTGCCCACCAATCAGCATACTTGATCCCGGCCGACTCACTGCCCCAATGACCTCCGCCAGATAGACAAAGGGCGGAAACAGGGCAACATCCACATCGAGATCAACTACGCCTGCAGACACCTGTTGAGCTAACGATCTTGCCAGAGCACGATCGCCATTCATTTTCCAGTTACCTGCTACGAGTTTCTTTCGCATACACTCACCTAAAAATCAGGAGGCGGAATACTAACCGACTTACATTTAACATACAAGCAAATTATTTATTATCTCAACACCCCGGGAACAAGGAGCCAAGTCACTGAACTCCGACCAATTTCCCCGGCACCTAACCCAATGCACGCTCCACGACACCCGCCAGCTCAGACGCCAATTGCTCAATCAATTGCGGGTTTGACCCCTCGGTCATCACTCGAATCACTGGCTCTGTCCCCGAAGCACGCAACAACACCCGGCCTTGTCCGGCCAGCTCGGCTTCAACCCGCTGCACCTCCAGCCGGATATCGGGGTGCTGCAGTGGATCAGATTTCTCAGCGACGCGCACGTTTAACATTCGCTGGGGCAGCTTTGTCATGCCGGCCTTCAATTCATTCAAATTCTTTCCTGATTCCTTCAGCGCAATCAACACTTGCAGCGCGGAAATTATCCCGTCACCGGTTGTCGTGTTTTCCTTACACACAATATGGCCTGAGCCTTCCCCTCCCAGGATCCAACCGTGTGCATTCATTCTTTCCATCACATAGCGATCACCGACGTTAGCTCGCTCGAATGGAATATTGAGCTCGCTAAAAGCCATCTCCGCCCCGAAGTTGGTCATTAAGGTGCCGACAACGCCCCCTTTCAGCCGCCCGCTATTACTCAAGCTGCGCGCGATAATAAACAGCAGCTCATCACCGTCAACCACCTCTCCTTTGTGGTCGACCATCACCACCCGATCACCATCACCATCGAAGGCGACACCCAAATCTGCATTCTGATTGAGCACCGCTTGCACCAAGGCTTCCGGACGGGTAGAGCCTACCTCTTTGTTAATGTTCAGACCATTGGGCTCTGTGCCAACAGTGGTTACTGCAGCACCCAGTTCACTAAAAACAAGGGGAGCCACGTGGTAAGTCGCTCCGTGTGCGCAATCCAATACGACTTTCATTCCATCAAAGCTCATACTGGAAGGCACGGTGCTTTTGCAAAACTCGACGTATCGGCCTGCAGCATCTGCAATTCTGCTGGCCTTACCCAACAAATGTGCTTCTACCACTTCCAGATCTTGTTCCAGGTAGGCTTCGATACTTTGCTCCACGGCATCGTCCAGCTTTTCCCCCTGGGAGGAGAAGAATTTAATGCCGTTATCAAAATGCGGGTTGTGCGATGCACTGATCACGATACCTGCATTCGCTCGAAACGTTCGCGTCAAATATGCGATCGCGGGTGTCGGCATCGGACCAAGTAAACAAACATCTACACCCGCAGCGGACAGTCCAGCCTCCAGGGCGGACTCAAACATATATCCGGAGGTTCGTGTGTCTTTTCCAATCAGCACCTTGCCTTTCTGGCGCCCTTCTGAAAACACCTTGCCCGCCGCCCAACCCAACTTAAGCATGAAGTCGGGTGTGATAGGTGCCTTGCCAACTTCTCCACGAATACCATCCGTACCAAAATACTTACGCTTACTCATCCGCATACTCTCTCATTGCCTTAACCATCTTTACCGCATCCACCGCTTCTCTCACATCATGCACTCGCATAATGGCACACCTTTTCTGGGCCGCAATTACGGTCGCGGCAATTGTTCCGGCCAAACGATCGCCGACATCCCGACCAAGCAACTGCCCAAACATCGATTTACGCGAAACACCAATCAACATCGGACACTTCAGCGCATGCAGTCGCTCAAGATTCGAAAGCAAAGCCAGATTGTGTTCAAGTCGCTTACCAAATCCAAAACCGGGGTCGATGATAATTTTTTCCCGAGAAATTCCGGCATCAACGCATTGCTGTATCCGGTCTGCCAGAAATTCTACGACCGAAGCCACCACTGAAGTGTAGTCAGGATTCTGCTGCATGGTCTGGGGCGACCCTTGCATATGCATGAGGCATACCGGCACATCAAGTGCGGCGACTTCAGCTACCGCCCCCGCTTGACCGAGCGCACGCACATCATTCACAAAATCCGCCCCGGCAGCTACCGCCTCACGCATGACCAAGGGGGAGCTGGTATCCACAGAAATAATGCAATCAAGTTGGCGACGTATACCCTCGATCACAGGGATGACGCGATCCAATTCCTGTTGCGCAGTCACAGGTAGCGCACCCGGACGCGTGGACTCCCCACCAACATCAATAACATCCGCACCATCAGCCACCATCGTGGCCGCCTGCTCGATGGCGAGATCCAGAGTATTGTACCTTCCCCCATCGGAAAATGAGTCGGGCGTTACATTGAGTATCCCCATGACGGAAGGGGTATCCGGGCAAATGAGTCGCTGCCAAGCTGTTGATTCCATGTAATCCTACGGCAATCTTGGGAAAAGTTTCAAAAAATCGTGCACAACTGAAAACGAAAAAACACCTCACTAGGAGGTGTTTTAAAGATCAGATGGGGGTCATTATGTGCGGGTCACGGTTTCATCACCAGAGTCCGGTGAGTCCGCATCGGGGTCTTCAGCCTCAGAAGCGGCTGCCTTTGGGCCGCCTACACCACCATTGGACCCACCTTCTCCCCACCCTTTCGGCGGCGCTGGCTCTTTTCCAGCCATAATATCACCGATCTGGGCGGCATCGATGGTTTCATATTTCATCAGGGTGTTGGCCATCAACTCCAGCTTATCCCGGTGCTCCTCCAGCAAGCGTGTCGCCTTCGAGTAGCAATCATCAATAATGTTTCGAACTTCTTCATCGATACGCTGCGCGGTTTCCGGGGAATACACCTTCGCAGCATGACCGGCTGACCGGCCCAGGAATACCTCCTCCTCGGCCTCATCATAGAGCAAAGGTCCCAGTTTCTCGGACAATCCCCATTTGGTCACCATACTGCGGGCGATCTCTGTCGCCACTTTAATGTCCTGACTGGCCCCGCTGGTGACCCCATCAGGCCCCAACAGCATTTCTTCAGCAATACGGCCGCCATAGGCGCTACAAATTTTCCCTAACAGCAGGGCACGGCTGTAACTGTGGCGATCTTCCTCAGGGAGATACATGGTCACACCGAGCGCTCTACCCCTGGGAATAATGGTGACCTTGTGCACAGGATCATGCACAGGCATCAGATGGCCCACGATGGCATGGCCGGCCTCGTGCCACGCCGTCAACAGTTTCTCATCTTCTGACATCACCATGGATCGACGCTCTGCACCCATCATGATTTTGTCTTTTGCCAGCTCGAACTCCTGCATACCAACCGTACGGCGATTCGCGCGTGCGGCAAACAGGGCTGCCTCATTCACCAGGTTGGCCAAGTCAGCACCGGAGAATCCGGGTGTCCCCCGAGCCAGTACGGATGCCTGCACATCCTCCGCCAATGGTACTTTCCCCATGTGCACTTTCAGTATCTGCTCTCTGCCAAGAATGTCGGGCAGCGATACCACGACTTGACGATCAAAGCGTCCGGGGCGCAGCAATGCCGGGTCCAGTACATCTGGCCGGTTAGTCGCCGCAATGACAATAACCCCTTCATTTCCTTCAAAGCCGTCCATTTCCACCAGCAATTGGTTCAATGTCTGCTCGCGTTCGTCGTGACCGCCACCCAGTCCAGCGCCACGATGTCGACCGACGGCGTCAATTTCGTCGATAAAGATAATACAGGGAGATTGCTTCTTGGCCTGATCAAACATGTCTCGGACTCGTGATGCACCCACGCCCACAAACATCTCTACAAAGTCCGATCCGGAGATAGAGAAAAACGGCACCTTGGCTTCACCGGCGATGGCTTTTGCCAGCAGCGTTTTACCGGTACCGGGTTGCCCCACCATCAATACACCCCGAGGAATTCGGCCGCCGAGACGCTGGAATTTGCTTGGATCACGCAGAAACTCCACCAGCTCTTTCACATCTTCTTTGGCTTCATCCACACCCGCCACATCGGCGAACGTGGTTTTGATCTGGTCTTCGCTCATCAGGCGCGCTTTGCTCTTGCCAAAGGACATCGGCCCTTTGCCACCGGCCCCGCCCTGCATCTGCCGCATGAAAAACATAAATACGGCAATGATCACGAGAATCGGGAAGGAAGCGACCAGCAGCTGAGTCCAGATACTTTGCTGCTCAGGCTCACGCCCTTCGATGATGACCTTATGCTTGAGCAGATCATCAATCAAATTAAAATCGGGTGAACTGGGGCGTACGGTCTCAAAGTGGGTACCATCTGTACGAGTACCGTCAATGCGAAGGCCGTCAATGACCACCTTGCTCACCTGGCCTGATTCGTACATTTCCACGAACGAAGAGTAATCAGTGGTCTCTGCACTTCGGCCAGGGTTGAAGTTATTAAAGACTGTCAACAGCACTGCCGCGATGATCAGCCATAAAACGAGATTCTTTGCCATATCGTTCAAGTGAAACCCTACTCTTTTTATCCAGTTAACCCATCACCCGCTCAGTGTGATTACACGGGCGGGAAGCCTCGTTGCACAGTCGATGCACACGCAACAGTCACTTCTGCCTCAACCTTACTACAAGATGCTTACGCAAACCAGCGGCCGTCGGTTTTCTCGGGCACAACACCCACACGGATAGTGAACACAATCACCCTTTAAACCCTTTGCACACCTGATAAACTTCTCTGGATCGTGACCGGGAGGCATCCGGCTTGCGACTCACCACCTTTGAAAAGTTTGCACGCATATCGAGCAGCAACGCATCGAACCCTTCCCCCTGGAAGACCTTCGTAACGAAAGTACCACCAGGCTTTAGCACCGTCTTCGCTAAATCCAGCGCCAATTCCACCAAATACATGGATTTGGGGATATCCACAGAGGGCATACCACTCATATTGGGGGCCATATCCGAAATTACAAGGTCTGCCTTATTTTCTCCTATCGCATCCAGGATCTGATTTAACACAGACTCTTCGGTAAAATCGCCTTGAATAAAGCACACATCGGCGAACGCATCCATTGGCAGGATATCACTGGCTATCACGCAACCGCTTTCGCCGACTTTTTCCACCGCCACCTGAGTCCACCCACCGGGTGCTGCCCCCAGGTCAATGACTGTGGCCCCAGGCTTGAGAATTTTGTCTTTTTGATCAATTTCCAACAGTTTATAACTGGCCCGCGACCGATAACCATCCTTTCTGGATTGCTTCACATACTGGTCGTCAAAATGCTCTTTCAACCATCGTGCACTGGTTTTGGATCTCGCCACTGGCAACCTCCCAAATTATGGTAAAATACTTGCCAAACGTACAGAGAGCCGGCACGTCTACGCGCCACTCTCTGTTCAATTTAATATACATTTCCCGAGTATGAAATAATGAAGCTTTCTTCTGACCAGATAAAACAGTACCGCGCCATTGCCCACAACCTTAAACCCGTCATCATTGTTGGTGAAAACGGGGCCAGTGAAGCATTGCTGGCAGAACTGACCCGCGCACTGAATGACCATGAACTGATAAAAATCAAAATTAATCTGGGCGAAAAAAGCGATCGAGCGCTACTCACCGAAGAAATACTGGCCGCAAGCGGCGCATCATTAATTCAAACCATCGGAAAAATGGCCGTGCTCTATAAAAAAGCAGCCAAACCTAATCCCAAGCTCTCCAACATTTTGCGCCAAATACGCTGACCAGCCCCCAGAAAAACGAAAAGCCTCTTCCGATGAGAGGCTTTTACCCTGAAATCACTGGCCCGACTTGGGCGACCGTTATCGGTAGTGCACTTCTGCGATTTCGTACTCTGCCGTGCCACTGGGGACATTGACCACGACCACATCGCCTTCTTCCTTGCCAATCAAGGCTCGGGCAATGGGGGAGGAGACAGAAATCTTACCTTGCTTGATGTCCGCCTCATCTTCACCGACGATCTGATACGTCACTTCTTTGTCATTATCCAGGTTTATAATCTCTACCGTGGCCCCGAAAATCACCTTCCCGGTATTCTCTAGTTTGGTCACATCAATGACCTGGGAGTGAGACAGCTTGCCTTCAATTTCCTGAATGCGCCCTTCAATAAAGCTCTGCTGCTCACGCGCCGCGTGATACTCCGCATTTTCTTTCAAATCGCCATGCTCTCTCGCTTCTGCGATTGCGGCAATGACTCTCGGACGATCTTCCGATTTCAGCTTGTTCAATTCTTCTCGCAGTGCTTTTTCGCCAGCCACTGTCATTGGAATCTTGTTCATTATTGCTATCCTTAATGCAAATCCTGAAGCCGTCTCACGTCGCCGCTGGAACCATAACGAATCGCTCGACAAAACGCTTCGCCACCCGCCAGAGTGGTTGTGTAGGACACTTTGTGCCGCAGTGCCGACTGCCGAATCTGCGCAGAGTCAGCAATGGCTTTTCGGCCTTCAGTTGTATTTATGATAAGTTGGATGTCGCGGGTTTTGATCTTATCGACGATGTGCGGACGACCTTCCCGCACCTTGTTTACCTGCTCTACCGGCAAGCCTGCATCAGAAATCACTTCCGCCGTACCTGAGGTTGCAAACAACTTGAATCCCGCCTCAATAAGATCACGAGCCAGTTGCACACAGGCAGGCTTATCCGCTTCGCGCACGCTGATAAAGGCATTACCCTCGCGAGGCAAGCGCTCTCCAGCAGCCAGTGCCCCTTTGGAAAATGCCTCATCAAAACTGTCGCCAATACCCATCACCTCTCCGGTAGATTTCATTTCCGGCCCGAGAATAGGATCCACGCCCGGGAACTTGGCAAACGGGAAAACGGACTCTTTCACACAGTAGTACTTGGGCTTCACTTCTTCCAAAAAGTTCTGGGCCTCCAAAGAGGTGCCAGCCATGCAGCGTGCCGCCACCTTAGCCAGAGACACGCCGATAGACTTGGAGACAAAAGGCACCGTTCGCGAAGCTCGTGGATTTACCTCAATAACGTACACCTCGCCATCCTGATAGGCCAACTGCACGTTCATCAAGCCAACCACACCTAATTCCAGCGCCATTTTTTTCACCATATCGCGCATTTCATTCTGCACGTCTTCCGGCAAGCTGTAAGGCGGCAAACAGCACGCGGAATCACCAGAATGAACACCCGCCTGCTCAATGTGTTGCATAATGGCACCGATCACCACATGCTTCCCATCGCAAACCGCATCGATGTCCACCTCAATCGCCGCGTTCAGGAAGTGATCCAACAATACCGGACTGTCATTGGACACGAGCACAGCATCGCGCATGTAGCGCGTCAGCTCATCTTCTTTATAGACAATTTCCATGGCACGACCACCCAGCACATAAGAAGGGCGCACCACTAATGGATAACCAATCTCACGGGCGGCAACAATGCCTTCCTCCAAGCTGCGAACGGTCGCGTTTTCCGGCTGCTTTAATCCAAGGCGACCAATCAACTTCTGAAAACGCTCACGATCTTCCGCCCGATCAATGGCATCCGGACTCGTACCAATAATGGGAACACCCGCCGCTTCAAGGCCACGTGCCAGCTTAAGCGGTGTCTGCCCGCCATAATGAACAATTACCCCTTTCGGCTTCTCTTTGTCCACCACGGCTAAGACATCTTCCAGCGTAATGGGCTCAAAGTAGAGACGGTCGGAGGTATCGTAGTCCGTAGACACTGTCTCGGGATTACAGTTAATCATGATGGTTTCATAGCCATCTTCGCGCATCGCCAACGCGGCATGCACACAACAGTAATCGAACTCAATCCCCTGGCCAATTCGATTCGGCCCGCCGCCGATGACCACAATCTTGTCTTTATCCGAAGGCAGAGATTCGCACTCTTCTTCATAGGTGGAATACATGTAAGCGGTCGAGGAGGCAAACTCAGCAGCGCACGTGTCTACCCGTTTGTACACAGGACGGACACCCAACTCCGTTCGCTTTTTGCGCAGGGTTTTTTCCGTTACGCCCAGCAATGTCGCCAGACGTGCGTCAGAGAACCCTTTTCGCTTGAGACGGAACATCAACTCATACGTCAGGTCGACCAAGCCGAGCTTGGCCACTTTGGCTTCTTCTTTAATCAGATCCTGGATCTGAACCAAAAACCACGGATCGACGTGGGACATCTCAAACACTTTTTCGACACTCATGCCCGCACGGAAAGCGTCCCCAATATGCCAGATGCGCTCGGCAGTCGGCGTTCTCAATGCGCGGTTGAGCGCATCACCCACCTCTTCATCTTCGAGATCGAGGTGCGGATCAAACCCGGTCGCACCCACTTCCAGCCCGCGCAATGCTTTCTGAACGGACTCCTGAAATGTACGTCCAATTGCCATGACCTCACCCACCGACTTCATCTGGGTGGTCAGGCGTTCATCTGCCTGAGGGAATTTTTCAAAGGTAAACCGGGGAATCTTGGTGACCACATAATCAATAGAGGGCTCAAAGGAAGCCGGAGTTGCGCCGCCCGTGATATCATTTTGAAGCTCATCCAGGGTGAAGCCCACCGCCAGCTTGGCCGCCACTTTCGCAATCGGAAAGCCCGTCGCCTTGGACGCCAGTGCGGACGAACGAGAGACCCGAGGGTTCATCTCAATCACAACCATGCGGCCGGTTTTAGGGCAAATGCCGAACTGAACGTTCGACCCTCCGGTCTCAACACCAATCTCACGCAAGACGGCCAGCGACGCATTTCGCATGATCTGGTATTCTTTATCGGTCAGTGTCTGCGCCGGGGCCACGGTGATGGAGTCCCCCGTGTGCACGCCCATGGCGTCAAAGTTCTCTATAGAACAGATGATGATACAGTTGTCTTTCTTGTCCCGTACCACTTCCATCTCATACTCTTTCCAACCGATGAGCGACTCATCAATCAACAGCTCATTGGTTGGGGACAAATCCAGACCGCGATTACAAATCTCTTCGAACTCTTCGGGATTGTAAGCGATTCCGCCGCCGGACCCCCCCATGGTGAATGAGGGACGAATGATACAAGGGAAGCCAATATAGTCGAGCACCTGCTGTGCTTCTTCCATGCTGTGAGCTGTAGAAGAGCGCGGCGTCTCCAGACCTATCGCCTTCATCGCCTTGTCAAACCGTTCACGATCCTCCGCCTTATCAATGGTATCGGCATTCGCGCCAATCATTTCTACACCAAATTGACTCAGCACGCCCTCGCGCTCCAGATCCAGCGCACAGTTCAGTGCGGTCTGACCGCCCATGGTGGGCAGTAGAGCATCTGGCCGCTCTTTTTCAATGATTTTTGCAACCGTCTGCCAGGTGATCGGTTCGATATAGGTCGCGTCCGCCATCACGGGATCCGTCATGATGGTGGCAGGATTCGAGTTCACCAAGATGACCCGATACCCCTCTTCTCGCAACGCCTTACACGCCTGTGCCCCGGAATAGTCAAACTCACACGCCTGCCCAATGACAATCGGGCCGGCACCAATGATCAAAATACTGTTTATATCAGTACGTTTTGGCATATTCTTCGATATCCACTCTTAAACTCGTTAACCGTGCGATAGGGCACTCTTTACTGCTCACTCACTCGCCAGCACTCACTGACAAACGCGCTTAATACTTGAGAGCCAAGCCGATCAGGCGTTGGCCCTCATTGATGCGATAAATCGATCAAACAACGGGGCAACATCATGGGGTCCGGGGCTCGCTTCCGGGTGCCCCTGGAAGCTGAATGCCGGCGTATCTACCCGCTCAATACCCTGCAATGAGCCATCAAACAACGACTTATGCGTGGCACTCAGGCACTCAGGCAGGCTGGACTCATCCACGGCGAAGCCATGGTTTTGGCTGGTAATCATCACGGTGCCGTCTTTCAGACATTGAACCGGGTGGTTTGCGCCATGGTGACCGAATTTCATTTTGATGGTTTTGGCACCACTGGCCAATGCCAGCAACTGGTGCCCCAGGCAGATACCAAATACCGGGATTTTTTTAGCCAGAATCGTTTCGATGGCGGCAATCGCATAATCACAAGGTTCCGGGTCTCCGGGACCATTGGACAAAAATACGCCATCGGGATTCAGGGCCAGCACGTCTTCCGCCGGCGTTTTTGCAGGCACCACAGTCAGCTTGCAGCCACGATCTGACAACATACGCAGAATGTTGTATTTCACGCCAAAGTCATACGCAACCACGTGAAACTGCTCTGATCCGGCAGCGCCGTAGCCTTTTTCGATGTCCCAGGAGGTTTGCGTCCAGTTAAACACATTCTGCGTAGTGACCTCTTTGGCCAAGTCCATCCCCTTCAACCCGGGGAAACTGCGCGCGAGCTCAATCGCTTTTTGCTCATCAAGCTGCTCCTCGGCAAAGATGCAGCCATTCTGCGCACCTTTTTCACGCAAAATACGGGTCAGCTTTCGGGTATCTATATCAGCAATCGCCTGAATGCCATTCTGCTGCAAATACAAGTCCAGCGGCTTTTCAGCCCGCCAGTTACTCATCAACAGTGGCAGGTCGCGGATTATGAGTCCCGCAGCCCAGAGCTTCCCGGATTCAACATCTTCTTCATTGATTCCGGTATTCCCGATGTGGGGATATGTCAGTGTAACAATTTGCTGTGCATAAGACGGATCTGTCAGGATTTCCTGATACCCGGTCATGGATGTGTTGAACACAACTTCGCCCACTGAACTTCCTTCCGCACCGATGGAAGTTCCGCGAAAAATTGTGCCATCTTCAAGCGCCAGAATTGCAGGTTTTCTCAACACCTATTCCTCTTTACAGACTAAGGATTGGGAAAAGCTGGAAAGAAGGGAAACCACACCCATTGGCTCTTTCCTCACTTTTTCAAGTCGCAAAAAAGCGAGATGAAGATGTGGCTCCATCCCGCTTTCTTATAATTTGGCTTGTTACCAGTATGTACCCTCTGTTTACTTGATACGATTCAACGCTTCAACAACAGCATACTGCGGCGCAACTGCGCCACGCTCACCATTTCGCCCAGGCAAGCGGATAAACCCGCGTATTCTACGCAATTCGACTTTCATTGTCCACGCAGGATCTCCCGAATTCAGGAATATGCGCAGATTGGCTTCATTCTATTCCAACCCCAATACATTCTGCATGTCGTACACGCCGTTCGCCTTTCCGTTCAACCATTCGGCGGCACGCACGGCCCCTTTGGCAAAGGTCATTCTGCTGCTGGCTTTATGGGTAATCTCCAGGCGCTCGCCCACACCTGCAAACATCACGGTATGCTCACCCACAATATCCCCGGCCCGAATGGTTTCGAAGCCGATGGTTTTGGGATCACGCTCTCCCGTCATCCCTTCACGCCCATACACCGCACAGGTTTTTAAATCCCGGCCCAGAGCATCGGCAACCTCTTCTCCCATGCGCAATGCCGTACCGGAAGGGGCGTCTTTTTTATGGCGGTGATGCGCCTCGATGATCTCGATATCCACATCATCACCCAACACCTGGGCCGCCAAACGCAATAATTTCAGCGACAGATTCACCCCCACACTCATGTTCGGTGCAAATACGACGGGCATGGCCTGACCCGCGGCTTCGAGCTGGTGCTTCTGCTCCGCATCCAGCCCAGTGGTACCAATCACAATCCGCTTGCCTGCCGCCTGACAAATGGCCAAATTCTGCAGGGTGAGTTCTGGGGACGTGAAATCGATCAGCACATCAAAGTCATCCAGAACCGACGTTAACGAGCCCGCCAAAGCGACGCCGAGCTTACCGACGCCAGCAACCTCCCCTGCGTCTGCCCCGATCAGGGTGCTCTCCGGGCTTACGACTGCAGCGCCCAGGGTAGCGCCTTCTGCAGCATGCACGGCCTCTACCAGCACTTTGCCCATACGTCCGGCTGCGCCAATTATTGCAATTCGAGTCATTTTTTGGGCTCCTGTTGCCGACCTCAAAACTTCATGTCTTCAAAAAAGTTTTTCACCCCTTCAAACCAGGAGTGCTTCTTCGGCGCATGCTGCCCGGCATTTCCGCCATCCAGCGAGTCCTGAAATTCTTTCAGCAACTCTTTCTGCTTTTTCGTCAAATTCACTGGCGTCTCGACAATCACTCGGCACAACAAATCACCCGGAGCACCACCCCGAACCGGGGTAACACCCTTGCCACGCAAACGGAACAATTTGCCAGTTTGGGTTTCCGGTGGAATCTTCAGCTTCAGGCGGCCGTCCAGCGTCGGCACTTCGATTTCTCCACCCAGAGCAACATCTGTGAAGGCGATAGGCACGTCGCAATACAGGTTTTTCCCGTCTCGCACAAAGATGGGATGCTCTTTCACGACGACCTGCACATACAGATCCCCATTCGGCCCCCCGCGAACGCCCGGCTCACCTTCGCCAGACAGACGGATACGGTCGCCCGTGTCTACCCCTGGCGGCACTTTCACGGACAGCGTTTTCATTTCTTCCTGTACACCGCTGCCATGGCAGGTTTTACAGGGGTTTTTGATTACCTTGCCCCGCCCACGGCAGTGGGGGCAGGTTTGCTGAACAGAGAAGAATCCCTGCTGCATGCGAATCTGGCCAGCACCATGACAGGTACCACAGGTTTCCGGCTGCGTGCCTTTCTCAGCACCACTGCCACCACAGCTTTTGCAATCAATATGGGACGGCACCTTGATCTTGACATTTTTACCCTTGACGGCGTCCTCAAGATCGAGCTCCAGGTTGTACCGCAGGTCAGCCCCTTTTGCCGCGCGCGACCGCCCACCGGCAGCACCACCACTGAAAATATCCCCAAAGACATCACCGAAGATGTCCGCAAAACTAGCGCCACCACCGAAGCCGCCACTACCCATGTTTGGATCAACACCCGCGTGACCAAATTGATCATAGGCGGAGCGTTTTTCAGCGTTGGAGAGCACCTCATAGGCCTCACTGGCTTCTTTAAACTTCTCTTCCGCAGAGGCATCATCCGGGTTTCGATCCGGGTGATACTTCATCGCCAGCTTTCGGTAGGCGGACTTGATTTCTTTCGCATCCGCCTGCTTGGTTACCCCAAGAATTTCGTAGTAGTCTCGTTTAGCCATATCCATTCACAAACAAATAAAACGTGGAAGGAAAACCTGCCACGTTTTTGGAGGGTTAGCGTAAATCCGTGAAACGGGATTACTTATTGTCGTCTTTTACTTCTTCAAACTCAGCATCGACAGCATCGTCCGGGCCGGCGTCCGCACTGTGCGCCTCTGAAGCGCCCGCGGAACCCGCACCTGCTGCGCCGGCAGCACCTGCGCCCGCACCGGCATTACCCTGCTCGGCATACAGTTTTTGCGCCAGCTCACCAGACGCATCGGTTAATGCTTTGGTCTTCGCTTCGATGTCTTCCTTGTTGTCTGTTTTGACGGCAGCTTCCAGATCTTTGATCGCCGCTTCAATCTTTTCTTTCTCCGCGTCAGTGGCCTTGTCGCCCGCTTCTTCCAGCGTTTTCTTGACCGCGTGGATCATGCCGTCAGCCTGGTTACGCACAGAAACCAGCTCTTCAAACTTGCGATCATCTTCCGCATTCGCTTCCGCGTCGCGCACCATACGATCGATTTCATCATCAGACAAACCAGAGGATGCCTTGATCACGATGGACTGCTCTTTACCCGTGGCCTTGTCTTTCGCGCCCACGTTGAGTATCCCGTTCGCATCAATATCAAAGGTCACTTCAATCTGGGGCATGCCACGCGGCGCTGGCGGAATGTCTGCCAAGTCAAATCGGCCCAGCGACTTGTTCTGTGCCGCCTGCTTACGCTCACCCTGAACGACGTGAATGGTTACTGCCGTCTGGTTGTCATCTGCCGTGGAGAATACCTGCGATTTCTTGGTCGGAATCGTGGTATTTTTCTCGATCAGTGGTGTCGCCACACCACCCATGGTTTCGATACCCAGAGTCAATGGCGTCACATCCAGCAACAACACATCTTTTACATCACCGGACAATACCGCCGCCTGCACTGCGGCACCAATGGCCACCGCTTCATCCGGGTTCACGTCACGACGCGGCTCTTTGTTAAAGAAGGCTTTTACCTTCTCCTGCACCAGAGGCATACGTGTCTGACCACCCACCAGAATCACTTCGTTGATTTCAGAAGCGCTCAGACCAGCGTCGCTCAAAGCAATCTTGCACGGCTCCAGACTCTTCACTACCAACTCTTCCACCAGCGACTCCAGCTTGGCCCGGGTAAGCTTCACATTCAAGTGCTTGGGCCCGGTCTGGTCCGCAGTCACGTAGGGCAAGTTGACGTCCGTCTGCTGACTGCTGGACAATTCAACTTTGGCTTTCTCGGCTGCTTCTTTCAAACGCTGCATGGCCAGCGGATCCCCTTTCAGATCAATGCCGCTGTCTTTCTTGAAGGAGTCTGCCAAATAATCAATGATGCGCATATCGAAATCTTCACCACCCAGGAAGGTATCCCCGTTGGTCGCCAGAACTTCGAACTGCTTCTCGCCATCCACGTCTGCAATCTCAATGATGGAAATATCGAACGTACCCCCACCCAGGTCATACACAGCAATGGTGGCATCGCCAGAATTTTTGTCCAGACCGTAGGCCAGTGCTGCGGCCGTCGGCTCGTTGATAATCCGCTTCACGTCCAGCCCGGCGATGCGACCGGCATCTTTGGTGGCCTGACGCTGCGAGTCGTTGAAGTAAGCCGGCACCGTGATAACAGCTTCTGTCACCGTTTCGCCGAGGTAATCTTCCGCGGTCTTCTTCATTTTCTTCAGTACTTCAGCGGAAATCTGCGGGGGTGCTTTTTTCTCGCCTTTCACTTCCACCCAGGCATCGCCGTTGTCCGCGCCCACGATTTTGTACGGCACCATTTTGATGTCTTTCTGCACCACATCATCGGTAAACCGACGGCCAATCAATCGCTTGATGGCAAACAGTGTGTTGGTTGGGTTGGTGACGGCCTGACGTTTGGCCGACTGTCCAACCAGTGTTTCGCCATCTTCGGTAAATGCGATGATGGACGGTGTGGTGCGGTCGCCTTCGGCGTTTTCAATCACTTTGGTTTTCGCGCCATCCATGATGGCCACACAGGAGTTGGTGGTTCCTAAATCAATACCAATAATTTTGCTCATATTCTGCTCCCAATCTTTTCAGGCTTCCCTGAAAGGCGTTCTAAATTTTCAGCGCCGGCGACTCGCCTTTGCTTAGCTTACCCTCTATATAAGCCCGAATATTTTGAATTCAAGGCCTGTAGCATTCGTTATGCCTGCTCGTCGACGCGGGTGCCTGCCTGCGCCTTGGATACCATCACCATTGCCGGACGCACCAGGCGACCATTCAACACATAGCCTTTCTGCATAACGGCGATGACGGAGTTTGGCTCTGCATTCGGTGCATCCACCATGGACATGGCTTCGTGAAATTGCGGATCAAAGGGCTCACCCACGGGGTCCAACTGCTCCAGGTTAAAGCGATTCAGTGTGGACAAAAACATACTCAGAGTCATTTCAACGCCTTGGCGAATACCGGCCAGCGCCTCATCCTCACCCTGCGCAGTTTCAATGGCTTTTTCCAGGCTGTCGACGACAGGCAGGAGATCTTTGGCAAATTTGTCCAGCGCAAATTTGTGGGCTTTTTCCACATCCATCTCCGCTCGACGTCGCACATTTTCCATTTCGGCTTGTGTGCGGATCAGCTGGTCTTTGTATTTCGCTACTTCCTCGATCAACTCTGCGCTCTGGTCCGACGGGGCCTCTGCTAGATTCTCCTGAGCATTCATCTCTTCCGCAGCCGCCTCTGCCGCCGCTTCAGGGGTGTCCTGCTCAACAGATTCCGCCATGGACTCTGCCTCGTTCTGGGTTTTGAATTCTTCTGAACTCATGCCAACGTTCTCCCGAAATTTCTGATTGCCTTCATACTGACTCGCCGTCATACAGCGATCTTTCGTGTGCACCGGTACGCGCCCGGTCAAGATGCAGGCAGTTATGAGGGCATTCTCTTTTTTTTCAAGAGTCGGCGGAAATGAATTTCCATTTGTCAAAAAAAATGGTTTCAGGTATACAGCGATACAATCTTCCTCATTATCTAGCCGGAGTCTGCGGTGCTTAACCAACTTAGCGTCAGTAATTTCGCCATTGCCAAAAACCTGAATCTGATCATCAAGCCTGGCATGACGGTCATTACAGGGGAAACCGGGGCTGGTAAGTCCATCATTCTGGATGCGCTGGCGCTGGCGCTGGGGGATCGAACGGATGCCGGCGTAGTGCGGCACGGGGAGCAGAAAGCCGATATCTCCGCCGCATTTGATCTCAGCACGCTGCCGGGGGCAAAACACTGGCTGACGGAAAATGACCTGGACGAGGGTGACGAATGCATATTGCGGCGCGTCATTACGGCAGAGGGCCGCTCCCGAGGCTACATCAATGGTCGCCCGGCGCCGATGCAGCAATTGCGACAACTGGGTGAAATGCTCATCGACATTCACAGCCAGCATGAACATCAGTCTTTGCTGCGTAAGGATAAGCATCAAGCCTTTCTGGATGCTTTTGCCCAGTGCGAAGCGCTGACCGAAGCCGTCGCCACCGCCTTCCGGCAGTGGCAAAAGAGCCAGAGCAAACTGGAGGAACTGCAATCCAGCTCCGAGGAACGGGATGCCCGCCAGCAACTGATCTCTTTTCAGGTTCAGGAGCTGGACAACCTGAGTCTACGCGAGGGCGAAATTGAAGCACTGGAATCAGAACAATCCTTGCTGGCCAATGCCGGTGAAGTCATTCACACGGGCCATCAGGTCATTTCGCTGTGCTCCGAACAGGAAGCTTCGATTGCGGACCAGCTCAGTGCCGCGATGCATCAACTGGGGCAGCTGAGCCAGAACTCAGCGATTGAAGAAGCCGCCAGCTTGCTCGAAGAAGCTCGCATTCAAGTGGAAGAGGCCAGCACGACGTTGCGGAACTTCGTCGATAATCTCGATACCGACCCCGCCCGTCTGCAAGAGGTGGAGGACCGCCTGTCTACGGCCTATCAACTTGCACGTAAACACCGCGTCAACCCGGAAGATTTACCCGCGTTGCTGGAAAAGCTGGCACAGGAGTTAAGTGCCTACGAAAACGGGGAAGAGAGTATTGACGTACTGACGCAGCAGACCGCACGCCTGGCGGAAACCTATCAGACCCAGGCAGAATCGCTTTCGACCAAGCGCCGAGCGGCGGCCGAGCGCTTGAACCAGGCCATTACAGCACAACTCAAAACGCTGCACATGCCTTCCGTGACGTTCTGCACCGAGTTGACTCCAACAACAAAATTTTCGGTACACGGCCTCGAAACCACTGAGTTTCTGGTCTCCATGAATCCCGGTCAGCCTGCCAAACCGCTGGTGAAAGTGGCGTCGGGCGGCGAACTCTCGCGCATCAGCTTGGCGATCCAGGTGATTCTGGCGCAATCTACCGTCATACCGACACTCGTTTTTGATGAAGTGGATGTGGGTATCGGCGGCGGCACCGCTGAAGTGGTAGGAAGATTGCTCCAAGGGCTCGGCAGACAGGGCCAGATTCTCTGCGTCACACATTTACCCCAGGTGGCTTCCTGCGGCCACCACCATTTGCATGTCAGTAAAACCATTCAGGAAGGGCAGACCGAATCCTCCATTGTGTATCTGGAATCGAATCATCGTACCGAAGAAGTGGCACGCATGCTGGGCGGCATGGACATTACCGAAACCACCCGAAAACATGCCGAGGAGATGCTGACAACAGCCAGCACCGAAGGGTAACGCACGTTTTACGAAAACAGACGCGCATTACCGAAAACAGGCAGGACTTATTTTGCTGGTTTTACGTAGAGCGTGAGGCTGTGATCTACGATCTCAAAGCCATGCTCTTTCGCAATTTCTTTCTGGCGCTGCTCAATGACCGGATCGAAGAACTCGATGACCTTCCCGGTTTTTGTGCACACCATGTGATCGTGGTGATCATCGCCGGACAACTCAAACACGGCATGCCCGCTTTCAAAGTTGTGTCGCTCCACCAATCCGGCGGTCTCAAACTGAGTCAGCACCCGGTACACGGTCGCCAGCCCCACATCATCACCTGCATCCAGCAGGGTTTTATACACATCTTCCGCACTCATGTGGTGATCCTTGGCACTCTCAAGGATTTCCAGGATTTTGACGCGCGGCAGCGTGACTTTCAGGCCCGCTTTTTTCAGTTCTTTATTTCCATCTACCATACAGATACCTTACGGATTGATCACGCCGTGCCAGTAAGCAGGAAGATTCTTCCGGCGCAACAGTAACACTTGACGAATATTTCAGGTATGATGCGCCTTTGAGCACATCACGGGGTGTCTCGTATAATAACAGCAAATAAGAATCATTTCCTGTTCAATGCGTTCATTCTCCTCCCGCGAAGAATGCACTCCCGCACACATGCTAACCAACACACTGAGATTTTAATGCAGGCAGACACCTTCATGCGGAAATCGCTTCGCGTCATCACACTGTTTCTGGGGATCATCACCCTCGCCGGATGTGCATTCCCTGGCGTTTACAAGATTAATGTGCAGCAGGGCACCATCGTGAAGCAGTCCGATCTGGACGCACTGAAACCCGGCATGACGCCGAAACAAGTGCATTTTGTGCTCGGCTCGCCCTCACTCATCAACACCTTCGACCACACCAAGGAAGGCTATCTTTATACCTTCCAGAAAGCTGGCGGCAAAATCCAAACCCAGCGTGTCACCGTTTTTTATGACGCGCAGCGTAAATTCAGCCACTACGAGGCTGCCCTACTGGAAGACACGCCTGCCTACTGAGCAAGCATTCTCCCGGTGCATGAATCGAACGTTTTTTATTTGACCGCCTTGGGCTAATAATTACAGAATGAGCTACTAAGCTTTTTTCTTGGCGCGATTGACGCGTGCCTGCTTGGGATCGATCTTGAGCGGGCGATAAATCTCTACCCGATCGCCCGCTTGTAACACGTGGGTGGTCGGATCTTTCACTGCCTTGCCAAATAATCCCATTTTATCGCTGTTCAGATCGATTTGAGGAAAGTGTGCGGTGATATTGGAACTCACCACGGCTTCCATCATGGTCGCGCCCTCTTCCACAGCAACAGGCAGAATCAGCTGTTTTTCCGGCATCGCATACGCGACTTCAACGGTGATCGTTTGAGGTTTCATCAGGTACTCCTTCACTCAAACCAGTGCAAGCGGCTGGGTGCCATAGACTTCATTGGCACGCGCACAAAAAGCATCCACCAGTGAGTTAGCCGCCTGAGAAAAAACGGAGGCCAAGGCAAATTTGGAAAGCATGCCATTGAACTCAAAGTGCAAACTCAAACTGACTTTCGACGCGTTATCCCCCAGCTGTGAGAATGTCCAGCCGCCTTTCAGCAGACGAAAGGGGCCATCGACCAGCTCAATGGTGATCTGCTCCGGGGAAGACAGGTGATTCCGGGTGGTAAAGCGCTGCCGTACCGCGCCTTTTTCGATATCGAGCGAGGCAATGAGTTGCGATTGTTCGCTGCTGTGCACTTCGGCTCCGGCACACCAGGGCAAAAATTTGGGATAGGACAGCACGTCATTCACTAAATCAAACATGCGCTCAGCGGAGTGCATCACCAATGCACTGCGTTCAACTTTCTGAGCCATACAACCACAACCTCTTTCGATCACTCAGGGACGGAGGCGCATTATAGCATGCTTCAGGAATCGTCAAACCCACGCAAGTTCAGAAGTGAACAAATCAACAGCTCCTGATTGCCCACGGTTTCGCACGTGGACAGGGTGAGCTTCTGGAGACCGGAAAGAAAAATGATCACCAAAGCGACCGGCGCGACCCATTTCACGTGAAATTGAAAGGCAGGAAACGCCCAGGTGTAGCGAAACTCCATGCGAGACAACAGCAAATCGGGCTTTAGCCGGCGACTGACAAACATCACCATTAGAATGCCGGCCGTAGGAATGAGAAACTTTGAGGACAGAAAGTCCAGTAACCCAAACAGGCTCAGGCCCGCAAACCGAAACGACTGCCATACGCTGAGAGAATAGACGATGGCTGTGGTCAGCAACCACACCACCACAAAAAGCAATGCAGCGGCGGTACGCCGGGTGATGGCCAGCGTTTCCACCAAACTGGCCACCAGGGGCTCTGCCAAAGCCAGCGCAGAACTCCAGCCAGCCAGCGACAACAACACAAAAAATGCGCCTCCCCAGAACTGCCCCAATTCCATTTGCCCAAACCGCCAGGGCAGACTTTCAAACACCAGGCCAAATCCGTACTGCGGCAGTTCGGGGTAAGGGATGACCAGCGGCAGAACCACGACGGCGGCCGCCACCGCAAACACGGTGTCCGCGAGGATAATCCCGGCACCGGTTTTCGCCACAGACATCTGCATGGGCATGTATGTGCCGAAGGCCAGCATCACGCCCATGCAGAGGGACAACGTGAAAAACGCCTGATTCAGCGCTTCGAGGAAAGCCTGCCAGGTAAATTCTTCCGGTTCCAGACGAAACAGATACTCCGTGGCCGCCGGTAAATCCCCCGACACATACTCCCGGTAGACAAACACATACAGGGCAAAGAAAAGCATCGGCACCAGCAGCCGGGCCGCGCGCCCGAGCCCATCCCGCACCCCACGACTGACAATCACGATGACGAAGAGCATAAACAGCGTATGCCAGGCGGACAATTCCAACGGACTGTGCTGGAAAATGCCCAGAAAGTCCGTCACCTGCTCAGCGGACTGCCCGTTAAAAAAGCCAAAGGCGCAGGCGATGACATACGACAGCGCCATCCCGCCGATCAGCGCGTAAAACGCTAATACGATAAACCCGGCAAAGAGCGCAAACCAGACAAAGAGTTGCCAGCTGCTGCTGACATTCGAGCGCGAGGCTAACAATACCGCCGTACTGATGGGGTTACGACGCGTGATCCGCCCCAAGCCCAATTCCAGGCACAGCAGCGGCCAGGAAATTGCAAAGAGACACAGCAGATAGACAAGAAAAAACAGCAATCCGCCATGCTGACTCATCAGGCCCGGAAATTTCCAGATATTACTGAAGCCAACCACCGCGCCGGTGGCCGCCAGAAAAAATGTGCTGCTGCGATTGATCGAAGCGCTGACTGGGTCGTATTTATAACTCATAGATTCAAGAAGCGCTCCATTGCTTCATCGTTTTGCTGTACAATCACGGCCCTCAGAGAGACTGCCCTTGAAAAATTCACTTCGATCCCTGATATTTACGAGACGCTGAGTATTGACGAGAAACAGTGTAACGGATTTTTTCATTGGTATTGTTGAGCTTAGTCTAAAACCGGCCATCTGCACGACTGCAACGCGACGCGACAATCCACCGACGAACTAGCTAGAAACCTCATGAGCAAAAAAAAGAACAGTACCACCGGCGGCACCATTGCGTTGAACAAAAAAGCGCGTCATGACTACCATATTCTCGAGAAGTACGAGGCTGGGCTGGCGCTCACCGGCTGGGAAGTGAAAAGCATTCGCGCCGGCAAATGCCAGCTTACCGACTCCTACGTTTTTTTTAAAAATGGCGAAGCCTGGCTCATGGGTGCTCACATCAGCCCATTGTCATCGGCGTCTACCCACGTGATTGCGGAACCGACACGCACACGCAAATTGCTCCTGCACCGGCGTGAACTCGATAAGCTGTTGGGCAAAATCAACCAAACCGGCTGCACCTGTGTGGCCCTGGCTGTGTATTGGAAAGGCAATAAGGTCAAGGCTGAGATTGCGCTGGTTAAAGGCAAGAAAGAATACGACAAGCGCGCCACAGAAAAAGAGCGCGACTGGAACCGTCAGAAGCAGCGCGTTGTGCGCGAACATGCGGGGTAACCCCCTCCCGCCTTTTCTCCCCCTCGCCATTTATGCCGGGCGACACCTCCCCTGCCCGGCTTTTACCCCGATTTTTCTGCACCAATTCAATTTCCGTCTAATCTTATATTAGGCTTCCGCCGTATTTTTTCTCATTCTACCTCGTCATAACAGCCTCCGGGGAGTACTGCGATGAAAGTGAACATGCCGGTCACGGACACAGAAGTCCATATGTCCGACACGGAAACACTTGTGTCTAAAACCGATTTAAAGGGTGCCATTACTTACGTTAATAAAGAGTTCATCCAGATCAGCGGCTTTACTGAAGCCGAGCTGATCGGCGTGAACCACAATATTGTCCGCCACCCGGATATGCCCCCGGAAGCCTTTCAGGACTTGTGGGATACCCTGAAGGCCGGACGGCCCTGGATTCAGCTGGTAAAAAATCGCACCAAACAGGGCAATTATTACTGGGTAAAAGCGAATGTCACCCCGGTGATGGACAACGGGCAGGTTGTGGAATACATGTCAGTACGTACCAAGCCATCCCGAGAGGAGATTGCTGGCGCGAAAGCAGCTTTTGATCAGTTGAAGCGTGGCAAAATCAAACTCGATCATGGGAATGTATCAACCACCGGCGTCAAGAAAGTCTTGGGTACGATCAATCGAATCAGCATTGCCAAGCAGTTTTTTGGAATTGGTATCATCTTTGCGTTGCTGGTCGCGCTCATTGGCTGGGAACTGCGTGTTCAGCATGAAACGGTAGAATTCTCTGCGAAAGAGTTGCTCGGAGCTGAATACATTACCCCGATACGTACGTTGCTTGAGAAAGTGCCAGAACACCGCGGCATGACCAACGCATATCTCAACGGCAATAAAACGTTTGAGCCACAGATTTTACAGCGACGCGAAGAGATCAATGCCACATTCAAAAAGGCATTTGTATTAGATGAGCGATTGGGCGGTGAATTAAAAACCACGCAAAAACTCAACGCACTGAAATCGGCGTGGGACTCTCTTCAGAATACGGCCTTTTCGCTGAACGCACCTGAAAGTTTCCGCCAGCACAGCGCGCTGATTCGAAATATTCAGGATCTGATTGTGCACGCCGGAGATACCTCCAACTTGATTCTTGACCCGGATCTGGACAGCTTTTATGCCATGGATCTTGTGATCAATAAAATTCCGAGACTTGTTGAATACATGGGTCAGGCCAGGGGTTTGGGAGCCGGCGTCATTGCGGCGGGCTATGCCAATGAGCAGCAGCGAGAACGATTGATCGAACTGATGGTGTCTCTCGACTTGGGTGCAGCGGGCGTGAAAGCTTCCTATACCAGTGGCGCGGAGTTCAGCCAGGAAACAGTAGCCGTCCTGGGTGCACAAGCCAAATCTGCCATCGAGGCCGTCGACCGTTTTCAAGCCCGAGTATTGCAACTCAGGCAGGGTAACTTCAGCGGCGATGCGCAGGAGTTTTTTGGCTTGGGTTCGCGAGCCATCAGTGAATCATTCGGTTTGTATGATCAAACAAACGCCTACCTCACGGAACTCCTGGAGCGACGCGTTAGCAAGCTTGACATGAAGTTTAATGTCATTGCGTTTTCTACCCTGTTTGCCACCTTGTTGGTCGCGCTTTCGGGATTCTTGGTCAGTCGACATATCCTGCATACCATTCGGGAATGCCTGTGCACTTTCTACGCCATCGCCAATGGCAATTACCGATACGACATTCCCATGGAAGGTAACAATGAACTCACGGAGCTGACGCGCTCCATTAACTCGATGCGCATTAAACTCGGCTTTGACATTGAGGATTCGCAGGCCCGGGCGGCAGCGACCCAGCGCATCAAAGAAGCCCTGGACGTGTGCCAAACCAACGTCATGCTCGCAGATGAGAGCAACAACATCATCTACATGAATCATTCGATTCATGGCATGTTTGAGACCGCGGAAACGGATATCCGTAAGGATTTGCCCGAATTTGATGCGAAAAAAGTGCTGGGCGAGAACATGGATGTATTTCACAAGAATCCCGCACATCAACAAGACGTGATTTCCAAAATCAAAGAGCCGTACAACGCGACCATCAAGATTGGCGGGCGGACGTTTGCTTTGATGGCCACGCCGGTGTTCGGGGCAGACGGCGCACGCATGGGCACCGTCGTGGAGTGGCAGGACAGAACTGATATTCTCGCGCAATTGGAAAAAGAACAGCGCGTGGCCAACGAGAACCTGCGAATTCGAGAAGCGCTGGACAATGTCAGTGCCAATGTGATGGTGGCCGATAAAGATCGAAATATCATCTACATGAACGATGCCGTGATCGCCACGCTGCGCAACGCGCAGGAAGACATGCGTAAAGACCTGCCGAATTTTGATGTCGACAAATTACAGGGCGCATCAATCGATGCGTTCCACAAGCATCCCGAACATCAGATTCAACTGCTGGAAAATCTGAAAACGACCTACAACGCCAGCATCGTGGTGGGAGGGCGACACATGGACCTCGCGGTCAATCCCATCAGAAACAAGGCGGGGGAACGGCTCGGTACCGTTGTGGAGTGGAAAGATCGTACCATTGAAGTCGCCGTAGAGAAAGAAATCGACCAACTGGTGGAAGCCGCCTCTCATGGCGACCTCACCCAGCGTATCGCACTGGATGGCAAATCCGGCTTTTTCCACAAATTGAGCACCGGGCTCAATGATCTGGTGGAAAGCGCCTCGCAAATACTTGGGGACGTGGGGGCAACCATCGAAGCCATGGCCGAGGGCGACCTCACGCGACAGATCGCCACGGAATACCGCGGTGAGTTCGAAACGATCCGGAAAAACGCCAATCTGACCAACGAAAAGCTCAGTACCATCATCAGCCAGATTCGGGAAGCGGCCAACACAGTGAACACTGCCGCTAACGAAATCGCCCAGGGCAATGCGGATTTGAGCCAGCGTACCGAAGAGCAGGCCAGCTCGCTGGAAGAAACGGCCTCCTCCATGGAGCAGATGACCAGCACCGTGAAGCAGAGTGCTGACGCCGCCAATGAAGCCAACAGTTTATCGCTGGACGCCCGCAAGAAGGCACAGAGCGGCGGCGAAGTGGTGCATCAAGCCATTCAAGCCATGGGGGAGATTCTGAAAGCTAGTAACCGCATCAATGACATTATTGGCGTGATCGACGAGATCGCCTTCCAGACCAACCTGCTCGCGCTGAATGCTGCCGTGGAAGCCGCTCGTGCCGGGGAACAAGGGCGTGGTTTTGCGGTCGTCGCGGGCGAAGTGCGCAACCTGTCACAGCGCTCTGCAGCCGCAGCGAAAGAGATCAAAGATTTGATCAAAGACAGCGTGGTGAAGGTGGAGGCGGGCTCAACACTCGTCAATGAGTCCGGGGATACCCTGACGGCACTGGTGCACGCGGTAGAAAAAGTCGCCCACATGATTTCGGAGATTTCCAACGCGGCCAACGAGCAAACCTCCGGCATTGAGCAAATCAACCAGGCAGTGGCGCAGATGGATGAGATGACTCAGCAAAATGCGGCACTGGTGGAAGAAGCGTCCGCCGCCAGCGAAGCGATGTCCGATCAGGCGTCGAACATGAACAAGCTCGTGTCGTTCTTCCGGTTGGGCGATGTGACGGAAACCTATACGGCCACGCCCGCCCGAGCCACCGGCGAGGAGCTTAAAACCTACCAGCCGGCCCGACCGCCAAGCGCTCCCGGCAAGGCTTCCGGCGGCCATAGCAGCTTTGCTGATGACGATGATGACTGGGAGGAGTTTTAGTCCCTGCAGCACCCTCAAACAACTCAAGCGCCGTTCGGCGCTTTTTTTTTGGATTCGCCACACGACGTTCAAAATGCGTCTACTCTTTACTGAGTGATAAGAAAAACGACAAGCACAAAGGACCACATCACGACCGATGTGTCTCAGCCTTAAGGGAGCGCAATAATGAAAGTGAATATGCCGGTAACCGATAACGAGGTGCATTTTTCCGAAAATGAGACGCTCGTGTCCAAGACCGACTTAAAGGGAGCCATTACCTACGTCAACAAAGAGTTCATCCACATCAGCGGTTTTACCGAGGATGAACTCATAGGCAAGAATCACAATATCGTCCGACACCCGGATATGCCACCAGAAGCCTTCAAGGACCTGTGGGACACATTGAAAGCCGGCAAACCCTGGATTCAAATGGTGAAAAACCGCTGTAAAAACGGGGATTTTTACTGGGTAAAAGCGAATGTGACACCCGTGTTGCAAAATGGCCAGGTGGTGGAGTACATGTCCGTGCGGGCGAAGCCCTCGCGGGAAGAGGTTGCCGCCGCGGAGGTCGCTTTCAAACAACTGAAGGACGGTAAAATCAGCTTGCTGAACGGAAATCCGATTACTTCCAAACTGGATTTGCTGGCCAGTAAACTGGGGAACATCACGCTCACACAACAGTTTTCATTTTTAGCGGTGATCCTTGCCCTCTTTCTTGCGCTGATCAGCTGGGAACTTTCTGTACAAAAACAAACCGTAGACTTTGCCGCCAAAGAAACCCTCGGGCTGAATTACGTACTCCCTGTGCGCCAGCTCATTGAACACATCCCTCAACACCGAGGCATGACCAATGCCTATCTGAACGGCGCAAAAGACTTTGAGGCCAAAATCTATGAAGTGCGCAGCAAAGTGGATGGTTTGTTCGCCGATGCCTTCGAGGAAGACAAACGTACCGGCGCGGAACTCGGCCTGAGTGCGGACTTGAAAGCCGTTCACAACGAATGGGAAACGCTCAAATCCCGTGCGATGACGCTTAGTCCTGTCGATAGCTTTGAACAGCACACGACATTGATCAAACATCTACAGCACCTGATGATCAAAGCGGGTGAACACTCCAACCTGATTCTGGATACCGACCTCGGCTCGGCTTACGCCACTGACCTGATCATTTATCGGCTGCCCGCCCTCACGGATTACATGGGACAGGCCCGTGGCCTGGGTTCAGGTGTTGTGGCGGCCGGTCGCCCGACGAAAGCCCAGGAAGATCGGCTCATTGAGCTGAGCGTGGCTCTGCAGATTTCCAAAGAGTCTGTCACCGAAGATATTCAGGGCATGGCCGAAGTGAGCGACCATTTCAAGAAACAACTGGAAGGCAAACAAAGTGCTTCCCAGTACGCGGTCGCCAGTTTTGTGCAGGACGTGCTGAACATACGCAAAGGCACCTACACCGGTGCGTCTGGAGAGTTTTTTGAGGCGGGAACGCAAGCCATCCAAACCTCCTTTGCCCTGTGGGATGCCACTTATGAGGCATTGGACGGCCATATCCGCACACGAATTGAGGAAAAAGAGCGTGGTTTTTATATCGAGGTCGCATTAACCGCATTCTGCGCCTTTGTATTCGTGCTCGTCGGCGTGATTACGTCCCGTAATATCCTCCGCACCTTGCAAAATGCGCTGGGCGCTTTCACCGCCATCGTCAACGGCAATTACCAGCAGGCCGTCGAAATGCGCGGCAACAACGAACTGAGCCAACTCACGCGCGGCATCAACTCGATGCGCATTAAAATGGGGTTTGAAGTCGAGGATGCCGCTGCCAGAGCGGCTGAAGCTTCCCGCATTAAACAAGCACTGGATGTGGCGCAGGCCAATGTGATGATGGCGGACGCCGGTTTCAACATCATTTATATGAACGACGCCATCAAGGACATGTTTACAAACGTCGAATCGGCACTGAAAGTCGACTTGCCGGACTTCGATGCCAAGCGCCTCATGGGTCAAAACGTGGATGTTTTTCATAAAAATCCCGACTACCAGCGCAAAATGATGGATTCCCTCACCCGCCCGCATAAAGCACAGATTGTTATCGGTGGCCGTACTTTCAGCCTCGTCGCCACACCGGTGTTCGGTGCAGATAAGGCACGCTTGGGTACCGTCGTCGAGTGGGAGGACTTGACTGACGCACTGGCCGCCAGCGCAGAGGAGCGCCGTGTTGCCAATGAAAACCTGCGCATCAAACAGGCATTGGATAACGTGAGTGCGAATGTGATGGTTGCTGACAAAGGGCGGAACATTATTTACATGAACCGTGCTGTGGTCGACACCCTGCGCAATGCTCAGGAGGACATGCGTAAAGACCTGCCGAACTTTGATGTGGACAAACTTCAGGGTGCTTCTATCGACACCTTCCACAAACACCCGGAGCATCAGGCCAAGCTGCTGGATAATCTGACATCTCATTACAACGCCAGCATTGTGGTGGGTGGGCGACATATGGATCTGTCCGTGAACCCGATTATCAACACGGAAGGCGAAAGACTGGGTACCGTGGTGGAATGGGCAGACCGTACGGCAGAAGTGGCCATTGAGCATGAGATTGATCAATTGGTGGAGGCCGCCTCACACGGTGATCTGACCCAGCGAATTGCTCTGGAAGGCAAAACCGGCTTCTTCCAGAAACTCAGTACCGGTTTGAATGACCTGGTGGCCAGCGCGTCCCAGATTCTGGGGGATCTGGGTGAAACCATCGAAGCGATGGCTGAAGGGGATCTCACCAAACAAATCACCAATGAATACCGGGGACAGTTTGAGACCATCAAACAAAACGCCAACCTCACAAACGAGAAACTCAGCACCATCATCAGCCAGATTCGCGAAGCGGCCAACACCGTGAACACGGCAGCGAATGAGATTGCCCAGGGCAATGCGGATTTGAGCCAGCGCACTGAGGAACAGGCCAGCTCACTGGAAGAAACGGCGTCTTCCATGGAGCAGATGACCAGTACAGTAAAACAAAGCGCAGATGCGGCACATGAAGCCAACAGCCTGTCGCTGGATGCCCGTAAAAAGGCACAGAGCGGAGGCGAAGTGGTGCATCAGGCCATTCAGGCCATGGGCGAGATTCTGAAATCCAGTAACCGCATTAACGACATCATCAGTGTGATCGATGAGATCGCTTTCCAAACCAACCTGCTCGCGCTGAATGCGGCAGTGGAAGCCGCCCGGGCGGGCGAACAGGGTCGAGGCTTCGCGGTGGTGGCGGGCGAGGTACGTAACCTCTCCCAACGCTCGGCAGCCGCAGCGAAAGAAATCAAAGACCTCATCAAGGACAGTGTGACCAAAGTGGAAGCCGGTTCGACGCTCGTGAACGAGTCCGGGGACACGTTGAGTGCGCTCGTGCATGCCGTGGAGAAAGTGGCCCATATGATTGCCGAGATTTCCAATGCGGCCAATGAACAAACGTCCGGTATCGAGCAGATCAATCAGGCTGTGGCTCAAATGGATGAGATGACCCAGCAGAATGCCGCGCTGGTGGAAGAGGCGTCGGCGGCCAGTGAGGCCATGTCGGAACAGGCGTCCAACATGAACCGGCTGGTATCGTTCTTCCGTCTGGGAGATGTCACAGAAACCTACACGGCGCACACAGCCCCATCGGGCCGCGAGGGTATCAAGACCTATCAACCCGCCAGTACCGGCAAGGCGGGCGGCGCGCCCTCTGCGGGCAGTCACAGCAGTTTTGCCGATGACGATGATGACTGGGAGGAGTTCTAACCGGGGAGCACGCCCGACATCACAGAAAACGGCGCAAGGAGCGCCGTTTTTCGTTAGATGGCGATGGGCGCCTTGATCACCGGTTGCGGATCATAATCCACAAACTCGAAATCTTCTAATTCATACTCAAAAATTGACGCCGGGCGACGTTTGATCTCCAGCCGCGGCAATGCACCCGGCGCGCGCTTCAACTGTTCATACACAATCTCATCCGTCAGATGATTCTGATACAGGTGGCAATCACCAAAGCTGTGAACAAACTCACCCACGTCAAGGTCGCACTGCTGGGCAATCATATGGGTTAACAGTGCGTAACTGGCGATGTTAAATGGCACCCCCAGGAACAAATCCGCACTGCGTTGATACAACTGGCACGACAGCCGCCCGTTCGCCACATAAAACTGGAACAGGCAATGGCAAGGGGCCAACGCCATTTTTCCCTGTGCCACGTTCGCCTGCGGTGATACGCTTTCGTCTGGCAGCTCTGCAGGATTCCAGGCCGTCACAATCAATCGCCGTGAGTCCGGCTTGGCTTTGATCTGCTCGATGATCTGCGCGATCTGATCCACGGTCGTACCCTCAGGGCACACCCAGCTGCGCCACTGCTTACCGTAAATCGGGCCAAGATCACCATTCTCCGCCGCCCACTCATCCCAGATGGACACATTACGTTCCTTCAACCACCCATTATCCGTGGACCCGTTCAAGAACCACAGCAACTCATAGATCACGCTGCGCAAGTGCACTTTTTTCGTGGTGAGTAATGGAAAGCCTGCCTGTAAATCAAATCGCATTTGCCGACCAAACACCGAGCGCGTGCCCACCCCCGTGCGATCCTCTTTGTCTGTGCCGTTTTCTGCCACGTCTTTTAATAGTTCAAGATACTGCTTCATGGTAAACCGTCTTCCTCACCGCCCGGTGGATACCCATCGCCCGGGATCTGCTTTTGTCTGTTTATGCTTATTTTGCCATTGCCTGTGACTGTACCGGCGGAGTGTTTCGATAGCCCCACACCATCATTCCAATGCCCACGAGGATCATCGGCGTCGACAGTAACTGCCCCATGGTGAGCCAGTCAAAAGCGATGTAGCCCAGCTGCGCATCCGGCTCACGTACGAACTCCACTACAAACCGGAACGCACCGTAACACGCCAGAAACAGTCCCGACACCGCCATGCGCGGTCGATCCTTGCTCGAAAACCACCAGAGAATACAGAACAAGGCCACCCCTTCCAACGCGAACTGGTACAACTGAGACGGATGGCGGGCCAGGTGATCTGCCCGGGGAAACACCATGGCCCAAGGCACATCGGTCGCACGCCCCCAGAGTTCACCGCCGATAAAATTGCCTATGCGCCCCATGCCCAGACCAATAGGCACCAATGGGGCAACAAAATCTGACAAGTGAAAAAACGTCGTGTTCAACTGGCGTGCATACCAGAACATGGCGAGAATCACACCCAGTAAGCCGCCATGAAAAGACATGCCGCCTTCCCACACATGGAACAGCCAGACCGGGTCCTGTAAAAACCGGTCAAAGTTGTAAAACAGCACATAACCCACGCGCCCACCCAGCACCACACCCAGGGCGCAATAAAAAATCAGATCACTCACCTGCTCCGGCCTCAGCGGCGAGGTGCTGCGTTGTGCCCGCTTGCTGCCCAGCCACCAGGCAGCCGCAAAGCCCACCAGATACATCAAACCGTACCAATGCACTTTTACCAGCCCCAGATCCAGTGCGACCGGGTCTATTTCAGGGTAATTCAACATCGTGGGCAATTTCTCCTATCGCCTGTAAATTTAAATCCCGTGACTATTTCTATCCTGTGCACATGTCTATCCCAATAGAAATCGAATTCCGACACCCATTAACAACACGCCGAAAATACGTTTCAACGTGGTGGGCGGCAATCGGTGGGCCAGCTTTGCGCCGACGCGGGCAAAGACGACACTGGTGGCGGTAATACCCACCAGCGCGGGCCAATAAACGAAGCCGGTGGCGTATTCCGGTAATGCGGCGTCGCCCCAACCGAGCCAGGCATAAGTCAGCGCTCCTGAAACGGCAATAGGAAAGCCACAGGCGGAACTGGTCCCCACGGCTTCCTGCATTTTTACGTTACACCAGGACAAGTACGGCACCACCAGACTGCCTCCGCCGATACCAAATATGGCCGATGCCCACCCGAACACGCCTCCGGTTGTGAACAATGTGCCCTTGTTCGGCAGGGCGCGCGATGGTTTGGGGGCCAGCGCCAACAACATTTGTATTGCCACCAGAATGGCAAACACGCCGATAATCGTTTGTAGCACCGGTCCTTTCAAGCCCGATGCGGTTTTTGCCCCCAACACCGCTCCCAGTACAATGCCCACTGCCAGGGGCTTGAAGATATCCCACCGTACACCGCCCTTTTGATGATGGGTGCGTACGGAGCTGATGGACGTAATCACAATGGTGGCCAACGACGTGCCCACCGCCAGGTGGGTCAGCACTGCGTCTGACACTCCCTGCAACTGAAAGCCAAAGACCAATGCGGGCACGATGATCAGGCCACCGCCGATCCCGAACAGCCCGGCCAGCACGCCCGCGCACGCACCCAGGGCGAGATAAGCCATCAGCGTTAAAACAAACTCCATTCCTCTACTCCACTTTCAGGAACGCGACAAAAGCGGGTATCATACCCCAGGGCGCGATGCGCGACCACCGTTTCCCATTGGCCGCAACCCTTCAGGAGTGGCGCACGATGTGCCTTATTGCCTTTGCTTATCACGTTCACCCCGACTTCCCGCTGATCCTGGCAGGTAACCGGGATGAATTCTTTCAGCGCGACAGCAGTGAAGCCCACTTCTGGCCCGACCACCCCCACATTCTGGCCGGCAGAGACAACGAACAGGGCGGCACCTGGCTCGGCGTGGACCAGGCCGGCCGACTGGCGGCACTGACCAATTTTCGCCAACCGGACAAAACCCGGTATACGCGTTCGCGGGGCCACCTGACGGCAGACTTTTTGAAGCATCAGCACTCGGCAATGGATTATCTCGCCGCCCTGGAAAACACCGTCGAGCACTCCCCCGGTACCTATGCAGGTTTTAACCTGCTTCTCAGCGATCACACCGGCCTGTATTACTTTTCTAACCGGAATGGCGGCAAAGCACAAAAACTGACGCCCGGCATCTACGCGCTCAGTAACCACCTATTGGATACGCCCTGGCCCAAAGTCCGGCAGGTCCGCACTGGCCTGAGTAAAATCGTCACGCAACCCAACGGTGCTGGTATAAACGCAGACGCCGTTGACGCGCCATCCGCAGCCTCCTGGTCAGAAATCAAAACGCTTTTCCGCAACCCGGACAAAGCCCCGCAAGATCAACTTCCCGAAACAGGTGTACCGAAAGAAATCGAATCTGTGCTCTCAGCCATATTTATTGAAGGGGCGCATTACGGCACCCGGGCAACCACACTGGTGGCCCTGGGCAAGGATGGCGGTGTGCACTTCTGTGAGCAGAACTATGGCCCGGAAGGCATTACCGGTCCGCAGATTTGTGAATCATTTCAAATGGCACCTGACCTTTGACCTGATTTACCCTTTTTTGACCCATCTTTAAATTGCACCCCCGTTCCACTTGACTTTACTTTAGCTAACACGCGTGCTGTAAACCTCTGCCGGTTATTCGCGAACAATAATAAAGAATTATAAAAAATCGACTCAATTCAAAGTACCGGGGAGACACGAAATGGGTCAGGTAAAACGGTCTTCGTTTATCCAGCGCGTCATGTTCACCAGCATCAGCCTACTGCTCATCTGGGCTTTTATTCTGTGGTTATTGTTGATCTACAGCTCGGAGCCTGCTCAATCCCGAGCTGCGACGACACCGCCGACAGCTCCCGAAGAGCCTGTCGGAAGCCCCGTCCATCTGGTCGATCCGGGAAGCCCGGAAGACTCGCCGGGTGCGACCGTGCACCATGACGAACGTACCGAAGCTGAGCCTGACCCGCAGCGCTCGCTCACCGACGAACAAGCCAGCTCAGTGTTCCAGGCCGCGCTCAAGGAGCAGTATCTCCAGGTCGCGTCGCACTATGAGCAGAGCATGCGGTTTCCCGCCTATTCGACACCTCTGAGCACCAGTGATTGGGGCCAGCTTAATCCCAATGCGTTCGTGCCGCAAAAAAAGTCCCTCGGTAATTCGAATGACCTCGAGGTGGAAATTTTACTGCCCACGTTTATTGTGCACAAACATCAGTCTCTGCCTGTCACCGTTCAGGTGACATCGCGCAACACGCCAGTGTCACAGGTGGACGCCATGTTGCTCGCCAATACCGGTGGCCAGCGAACACAAATCCAACTCAGCAGCTCGGCGGATGGGAGCAGCCACTTTCAAGGCAACTTTACGACAGCGCAGCTACAAAAACTCACCGCGGGTGAATACCAGATCCAGGCCCAATTGCGTCTGGACGACGGCAGGACGGCGTCTACCGGCATGCCGTTCAAACTGGTGGATACCGATGCCTTCCTGACCACCGTGGGCGCCAGTTATGTGGAAACCGCGCACTTAATGATTCCCGTCGAATTTGCCGTGGCTCGCCCCGGCTACTATCAAGTGGCAGGCAATTTATTTGACGCACAGACCGGCCAGCCCGTCACCCACCTCAGCACCCGTATGATGCTCACGGAAGAAACACCGACCGGTGTTCTCAAAGTGCATGCTGAAACCCTTCGCCACAAGGGACTGGCGGGCCCGTATACGCTGACGCAGCTGAACATCAAACGACTCCCGGCGCACCCGGGGGACGCCACGGGTTATGGTGCCTCGACACAAGCGCACTTCCCGGTGAATGGTTTTCCATTGGAAAGCTACAGCAACACGCCCTACCAGAACACCCAGAACGAACGTCGATTGAACTTTCTTCGTCAGCTCGCTGGCGAAGGCTGAGTTTGCCCCGGTCGCAGACCGCTTCGTTTTTGCGAAGGACTGCGACCGGGGTAACCGCGTGCCTCGGCACACCGCCCGGGGAGCGAATCCCCACACTGAACACAACCCAACCTTTACAACAATAATGAAAGGGAATGAAAATGAGTCAACTACTCAATACTTTGAAAACCGGCACCCTGGCCGCCGCCATTGGCGCATTCGCTTGCACCGCAGGCACAGCCAACGCACAACTGGCGGGCCACAATGTCATCCTGGTCCATGGATTTCAATTTTCTGATCTCCAGAATCCACCCTCCGACAGTGAAGTACTGAACCGGCGACTGATGCCTGAATTCTGGCAACAGCGCGCGGAAGGCAGGCTGAACTGGAGCAGCGCTGAACGGGTCGAGGGCGGGATCACCCAACAGATTTTCGAGCAAGCCAAGCAGATGGCCCAGCAGGGGACCTGCAACAACGGTTGTGTCATTGTCACCCACAGTACGGGCGACCTGGTGACACGCTACTTCCTGGAAAATCAGGAATCCTGGATGCGAAACGCTGGCCTGGAACCCCTCGACATTGTCGCTGTTCTGGACTTTGCCGGAGCCGGTGGCGGGACGGAGCTCGCCAATCTCGCGGTGGACATTGCGAGCAGCGGGAGCGTACCGGACTGGATCAAACAAGCGATCTCGGGCCTGTTTGGGATGAACTTAAGCACCGCCGACATCAGCGAACTGGGCGTGGCGCAAGATCTCTACGTGAGCGCTGCCAGAAGCCTGGCCACCGCGCCATCCGATATTCCCCGACTGAGATTCAGCGGCTCAGGCGGCAATTTTTTGATTAATACGATCATTCCGGGTGCAGACGATGCGACGGTCCCGGCGCATTCCTCCTGTGGGGCCTCTTCGCCCGCGGCCATCGACAGCTGTTCAAACCATGTGAAGTACAGTGGCAAGCTCACCAATGTCAATGGGCCGAGCGGGTTGATGCACCATCATTACCCGATTCTGATGTCAAAAGATGCGGATCATGGCCAAGTGATCAAAGATGAAGCCAAAGGCAAAATCAGCTTTGTCTTAAACAACTTCAATGCAGGATTGAACGTCGATTTTGCCACGACTCGTGAAACTGTCCCCTGGTGGCAGTTCTGGCGGGAAACGGGTACGTTCCAGTACGTCAAAAATTCGCAGAACCGCTCCATTTCATCCGTCGTTTACAGCACGCTGAATCAGTAAACTGCCCTGCACCCGGCCAAACTCGGCGCAAGCCATCCGGCCGGGTGTCTGTCCTGATTTGCTGACAGACAGGGGCTCCTCTATACTTCTGGCTCTACGCCATTCCTGAGACGAGAGCCTCCGTGGTCACACACTTTGATAAGATGCGCCAAACCCTGGAGCAACGCTTCCAGGCCTCACTGACCGATTGGGTGACCTTCGAGAACTTTTTTCACCTTCAAACCCTGGCGGAAGGTGCGCACTGGGTGCGAGCCGGGGATGCCTGCGAAGACTTTTTCTACATTTCCGAAGGCTTGGTGCGCTTGTACTATGTGAACCATGAAGGCAACGAAATCAATGAAGGTTTCTACGAAGAAGGGATGTTGCTGGGCCCAATATCCAGTTTTGTCAGCGGCACGCCCTGCCCGTATTACATTCAAACTCTGGAGCCGTCTACTTTACTGGTGGCAAACTATCATGCCTTTCATGGCTATGCGGCGGACAAACCGGAAATTCTTAATTTCGAGATCACTTTCATGCATAGCCTGTTTGTGGGCAACGCCAAACGTGACGCCAAGCGAATGATCTGTAACGGCGAACAACGCTACCGCTGGTTCTGCCGGGAGTATGCGCACTTACTCACCCGCATACCTCAGTACCATATCGCCTCATTTCTGGGCATGACGCCGGTCAGCCTGTCGCGTTTGCGCAAGCAGCTCAAGCACACGGATGCCCCATAAAAAAACACCCTTCCGCAGATCACCTCCACAGAAGGGTGCAGGAATCGCCCCCGCAACAGCAGGGGTGATTCTGGTCGCTCTTTTAGATTGACAGTACTAACTAGATAGACAGAGCTAATCGCGTCCCTTGATCAATCGCCCGCTTGGCATCCAGCTCTGCCGCCACGTCCGCCCCGCCGATAAGGTGGTAGGGCTTCTCCAGACCGGCCACCAAATCCCGCATCGGCTCCTGTCCGGCACAGACCACCACGTTGTCCACAGCAAGCACCTGTTTCTTGCCAGCCACATCGATGTGTAAGCCCTGGTCGTCCACTTTTTCATAGGTGCACGCGGGAATCATCTGTATGCCTTTATTCTTCAGCCCGGTACGGTGAATCCACCCGGTGGTTTTGCCGAGTTTCGCCCCCACCTTCGACTTCTTGCGCTGCAGCAGATAGACCTCACGTGCGGAGGGTACGACCTCTGCCTGCACGCCTTCGATACCGCCGCGCGCCTGAAGCGTCATATCCACGCCCCACTCTTTCATGAAGGCTTCGATGTTCTGACTGGTGGCTTCGCCCTGATGGCTCAGATACTCAGACACATCAAATCCGATACCACCAGCACCAATGACCGCCACAGAGCGCCCCACCGGCTTTTTATCACGTAAGACATCCAGATAGCCCAGCACTTTCGGGTGATCAATCCCTTCAATTTCCGGGGTACGCGGAGCAATACCCGTGGCCAGAATCACTTCGTCAAAATCATCGTTATTCAAATCCGCGGCAGTCACCTTGCGGCCCAGCACCAGGTTTACGCCGGTTTTCTCGATCTGTTTGCCGAAATAGCGCAGTGTTTCGTAGAACTCTTCCTTACCCGGTATCTGCTTGGCGACATTGAATTGGCCACCAATTTCATCAGCAGCATCAAACAACGTCACCGAATGACCCCGTTCAGCAGCGGTGGTGGCAAACGCCATACCTGCGGGGCCCGCGCCAATGACAGCCAGTCGCTTCGTCGCAGTAGCCGGAGACATCACCATTTCCGTTTCGTGGCAGGCACGTGGGTTTACCAAACAGCTCGTCAAACGGCCGCTGAATACGTTATCCAGACAGGCTTGATTACAGGCGATACAGGTGTTGATCTCGTCAGCGCGATCCTCCGCCGCTTTCTGCACAAAGAATGCATCGGCGAGGAATGGACGCGCCATCGACACCATATCCGCATCCCCGCGTGCCAACACCGCTTCTGCCACTTCCGGGGTGTTGATCCGGTTGGAGGTAATCAGTGGGATGGACAGCGCTTTTCGGAACTTCGCGGTCACCCAGGTAAACGCTGCACGCGGCACTTTGGTGGCGATGGTGGGAATGCGCGCTTCATGCCAGCCAATACCGGTATTGATAATCGTCGCACCGGCCTGCTCAATGGCCTTGCCCAATTGCAGAATTTCGTCATACGTGCTGCCACCTTCGACCAGATCCAACATCGACAGCCGGTAGATAATGATAAACTCACGCCCGACAGCTTCTCGTGTGCGGCGCACCACTTCCACCGCCAGTCGCATACGATTTTCGTACTCGCCACCCCATTGGTCATCCCGCTGGTTGGTGCGCTGTGCCAAAAACTGGTTGATGAAATACCCTTCCGATCCCATGATCTCAACGCCATCATAGCCACCAATCTGTGCATGCTTGGCCAACTGAACGATGTCATTGATCTGTTTATCGATACCGGCTTCGTCCAGCACGTTTGGCTTAAACGGATTGATTGGCGCTTGAATCGGCGATGGCGCTACCTGATTCGGGTTAAAGGCATATCGTCCGGTATGCAGTATCTGCATACAGATCTTGCCCCCTTCTTTGTGTACTGCGTCCGTGATGGTGCGATGCTTGAGCGCATCTTCTTCGCTTTTCACCAACTGTGTTTGAGGATGGGTAGCGCCCTCGGCGTTAGGCCCAAAACCACCGGTGACAATCAAGGCAACACCGCCCCGGGCTCGCTCGGCGAAAAATGCTGCCATGCGCTCCAGGCCATCTTTTTCTTCTTCCAGCCCGGTATGCATCGACCCCATCAACACTCGGTTTTTCAGGGTAGTAAATCCCAGATCCAGGGGCTTAAACATATTCGGGTAACGTTGCTCAGACATATTGTTCTCCTCATCTTCCTATCGAACGGGGATACCGTGACGGCTCTCACCATGGCGACATACTAAACAACACCAGAAACCGACGCCTTATCATTTGTTAATGAGCCTGACATTGCCCCGAACAATAATGTGGCCATACCGATAAAAAGACAGGTCACCCCGTAATGCATACGTACACGCCCCCGATCCAAGACATGATGTTTCACATCAAAACCAGCCACGCAAACACGCCAGCCATGCCTTCGCCCGATGACTGCGCCCTGATTTTGAGTGAAATGGCGCGCTTTGTGACCGCCGAACTGGTACCCATTAATGCCGAAGGCGACCGCCAGGGATGCACATTCAAGCAAGGGCAGGTGTTTCTGCCGACAGCGCTCCGTCAAGCACTCGCGACCTATGGCGACGGTGGCTGGATGGGATTAACGCTGCCCGAACACTGGGGCGGCCAGGGGCTATCGCCAGTGCTGGGTGGATTTACCGGGGAAATGCTTACCAGCAGTAATCAATCCTTCAGCATGTTTCCCGCCCTCACCATGTCCGCCTGTAAGGCTCTCATGGGATTCGCCAGCAAACCGCTTCAGGATCGGTATCTGCCGAACCTCGTTACGGGGCGCTGGCTGGGCACCATGTGTCTGACCGAGGCCCACTGTGGTTCAGACCTGGGCCTGATAAAAACGCGCGCCATCCCCGGCGACAACAGCTGTGCGCCAGAATCCTACACACTGCACGGTACGAAGATTTTTATTTCTGCGGGCGAACATGATGGGGCGGAAAACATCATTCACCTGGTGCTGGCACGTATCCAGGGCGCACCGGAGGGCGTGAAAGGCATCTCGTTGTTTCTGGTGCCCAAATGGATCGACGGACAACGTAACGCCGTCGAATGCATCGGGCTGGAAGAAAAAATGGGCATTCACGCCAATCCAACCTGTACGCTCAGCTTCGAAGGGGCCACCGGCTATCTGGTTGGCGAACCGCACAAGGGGCTCCGAGCCATGTTTGCGATGATGAATGAAATGCGCCTGGGTGCCGCCATTCAGGGCGTCGGTCTGTCGGAACAGGCATTTCAGGCGAGCTATGCATACGCCCGCGAACGACGCCAGGGCAAAGCATTGAATGCGGCAGAGAGATCAGAAGCCGCTGCCGACGCACTGCTCTGCCATGCCGACATACGCCGTATGCTACTGACTCAGAAAGCCTTTGCCGAAGGCGGACGCGCCCTCACTTATCTGTGCCACACCCTGTTGGCTGAGGTGCGCGCTCAGAACGATAATTCGCCAGACGCTGCCAACCTGCTCGGTTTCCTGACACCGATTGCGAAGGCATTTTTGACCGAAACCGGCCTGGAGTCTGCGAGTCACGCGATTCAAGTCCTCGGTGGGCATGGCTATATCTGCGAATCCGGCGTTGAACAAATCTACCGGGATGGTCGCATTTCCACCTTGTACGAGGGCACCACCGGCATTCAGGCACTCGACTTGCTGGGCAGAAAAGTGTTGGCAGATCAGGGACACGCACTGCGGTTGATGACTCGAAAAATCCATGTGCTCTGCAAAGACATCCTCAATGGTGATCCTGCAGACAAACGACTCCGTGATCTGGCCGAACAACTCTTTCCCTACGCCGAACGATGGGGACGGACAGCACAACAGATCGGGGTAAAAGCACTGCGCGATCATGACGAGGTTGGCGCGGCATCCGTCGACTTTCTGCACTATTCCGGTTACCTGTGTCTCGGCTATTGCTGGCTGAAAATGGCCCGGGATGCGCTGACCCACGCGGACACACTGGCCCCCGCCTGCGTCACCGGAAAGCTGAAGACTGCGCGGTTTTATTTTGAACGCCTGCTGCCACGGGCAGACGCCCATGAAACGATGTTGCTGAATGGCAAAGACAACCTCACCAACCTGACGGACGATGAATGGTTGATGTAGGCGACGGTGTGCGCGAGTAATAAAAATGTTAAGCAATTAATACAGTAGTCTACTGAGCAATAGTTGTTAACTCGCGCCAGCTATTCCGCTATCCACAAGCAACAGACTCTCGCCAGCTCTCTGGTGGTATCTGTTGAAGGGGTTAGCTTTGTTTGAAGATGAGTCCGAAGTTTTCGCATCGCAGCCTTTTTAAGGCGTCCATGGATACGTCTGGTTCTCAGCAGTTAGCTGAAACTCTGAATTGTAAACATCAAGGAGAGAGATATTCTTGCGATTGAGTCCATTGCTAGAGGATCTTTGGCACACTCAACCTCAGTTAACCTACCCCGCTTTTTCCAACTCTTCAGGGCAATAGAATTTGACAACGTGTTGGTCTAATCTGGTTACGTGTTTGAAGAATTCTTGGATACAACCTTCATTCAAGGACGTTTGATTCATGATGAAAGAACGAGTAGTAAGAATTAATGCCTTCTTCGCAGCTCTAAGGAAGCATTGGTTTATTGGGCTAATTATTCTCGTTATAGGCACATTTGGAGGTGTAATGGGAGATAAATTGGCTGAAAAAATACTAGCAGCTACCTTCCCATCCTATTTCGAAGACGAAACCAAAGATATTTTAATTCATCAAAAGAAGAATTTTGACAAAATTGAGGGCTCGCTGGAAAAGTTGAGTCGTAGCCTTAAAGAAAAAGAAGCAAAGGAGCTGGTTAATGATATTACAAATACCATTCAAGAAAGTGCTGCTCAAAGTTTAGCCCTGCAGATGTCGTTGGAAGCCATCAAGAAGGAAAATCTTCGCTTGCGCGAAATGCTTCAAGAAAAACAGGGCATTGATGGAGGATCCGATTTTCGATTGCCGGATCGTGGAGGCATTAAAATTGATGAGCAGGTGTCTTTAGGTGTTGATTTGTACTATACAAGTGGACTCCAAGTTAGGCTATCAGGTGTTCGCAGGGATCAATCTGAACGCCTGAAATCTGGTGACTCTATTCGATTTGAAGATAGTCTAGGAAGGGCCTGCAAAGTTACCTATCTTGGCCATCATTCGAAAATGAATCATTTTTCCAAGAGCTGCAAAACATAACGGCAGCAAAATGAAAAACTTCAAACTCTGGTACTTATTTTTTGCTGGTATTTAACGGCTTCATCATATTAATTTTGGATACGCCAATTACCGACGAGCAGGTATGATCTATCATGCATTATGCCTGCTCTAAACGAGTGAGAATCAACGTCCCAGAGCAGAAAGATCGATAGCTTGCGGGTTATCCTCTGCTGACTGAATGGAACTGTAGACAAACGCCCTTAAGTGAACAATGGTTTCTGTCGTATACTCAAGCCCCTTGTCGCTATAGTATTGACTGATTCTTTGAGAGAGAGTTTGGCGGTTCTGCTTTATCACTACATCGTCTCCTTGAGCACCATCGGCAATTCGAGTCGCCACATCAATTAATGAAGCTTCACCGGAGTCGAGAACCGATGTCCAATAACCGAGACCCGTGGTCGGGTCGTCGAACACGCCCTCCACATCACGGCCAAACATATTCACATACAGCTTGTTGACCAACTCGGATTTTTGCTCCAACGTCAGCTCGGCAACGGTCGTCGCATCGCCGGGTACAATCAGGTCACGAAACTCGTCAGAATTACCAAAGGCGTTCTGGATTGCGCTCAGGCTGCCACCCGCCTGCACCAGTTGACCAACCCAGTAGCGCAGTCCGGCAGCATCGCCGGGGCGGCCATAGAAGGCAACGTATTGCTCCTGAATGGTGCGCACCAAGGCAAGCTCGGCGGGATCTTCGGATTGCATGATATCGAACTCGTGGGCTCCCATGTCGCATTGCGCCATGCCGTCGTTGTTGCCATCAATGGGGCGAGGTGTTCCATTCATCTGTGTTTTCTCACAAGAGGCACTATTGCCTGCATCTATCGCAGGGCTGAGTGAACTCAGCATGAAAACACTGTGTTGACTGTCGATGGCTCTCAGCCCGGTAAGACCCACATCGGACTGAATCAGGCTGTTAGCGTTGTTTGTCGTAGCACTGCCAAAGGTCGCAATGTCGCCTTCAACCAGACTGTTGGTCAGTGTAATGCTTCCTGCAATGTTGTTGATTGCCTGCCCGGTTGCGGCGGCACTGGTATTGCCGGCAATGGTTACATTGTTAAGCAGGATCTCACCGCCAAGTGTGTTGCTGATGGCACCGCCAGAGGCTTTGGCCGTGTTGTTGCCAATCGTGGTGTTAGTCGCCGCAACGGTGCCGCCTCGGTTGTAAATGGCACCAGCGCCGCCTGTTGTGGAGGCATTATTAATCAGACTGACACGCTCAAGGAGCAGGGTGCCTTGATTGTAGATCGCCCCGCCAGAGCCCGTTGCGCTGTTATTGCTGAACATTGTGTCGGATACGCTGACGGTACCGCTCAACACTTCCAGGGCCGCCCCCTGATCTCCTGTATTGGTTGATAGGATGCTGTTCATCAGGCTGACGGTGGCATTATTGTCAACACGCACACTGTCAGTCATGCCGGTAAACTGGATGCCTGAAATTGTCGCGTCTGCCTGGATGTCCAGACCTGCCCCGGAGAGTGTCACATCAGCAAATCCATCGTTGTCGAGATCGCCGTTGATGGTCAGCGATTTTGTAATACTGATTGGGGCACTCAATGTAATTGTCTGTCCTTTGAGTGAGGCGTCAAAGGATACAACGCCACCCTCCGGCTGCATTGCAATGACGCTTTGCAGGCTGTTGTCACTGGAAACCAGAATGTCAGCTAGCACTGTCAGGCGGAAGGACTCAGTGCTCGTAGCGTCGCCATCGCTGACGCGTACCGTGATCACGGTGGTTCCAGATTGGTCGCTCACTGGTTGAACCTGGATGGTTCGACTGCTCCCGGTTCCGCTCAGGTTGATGCTGGAATTTGGTACCAACGCTGTATTGCTGCTGGTGGCAGACAGAGAGAGGCTGCTGGCTGCGGTTTCGGCATCAGACACCGAAAATGTCTGAACGAAGGCCGCATTCATCAGCACAGCGGCGTCGGCAATCGAGGAAATAACCGGGGACGTATTGCCATTGACTACCGTGACTGTGAAAGTCTGGCTTGCCTGCAATGTACCGTCAGATGCCTGCAAAGTAATGGTTGTGGTGCCCGCATTCAGTCCGGCAAATGCCAATGCGCGCTCTGTGCCGCTGCCGGTAATGATCAGGGAGTTGTTCGCAACCACGCTGGTATTGGATGACGTTGCTGTGATGGTTAATGCGTCAGGAGACTCATCGCTGACCGAAAACGTTACTGTACTGGTGTCAGAGGCAGAAATTTCGACATTGCTCACCGTGCTGATTGTTGGTGCGTTGTTTGCCGAGGACACAACCACAACAATGTCTTTGGTTTCCACTTGGTTGCCAGCTGTTGCCACGACGGACAACTGAAGGACTCCGCTTGTTTTCGGGGTGAATGACAGCGTGTGCGTAACCTCACCGACGGTAAGATGCTTATTGTCTGTGTGAGATATCTCAGACGCAGAGATAATGGCATCATCGGAGGATGAAATTGTTAGATCTACCACTGTGCCGCCAAAAATAGTCTGGTCGGCCTTTACCTCGATGGCAATTTCGTCACCAACAGTGCCGGCATAGGATTGGTTTGCAGTGATGACAATTGATCCCCAGTCAGTCTCACCGCCGCCATTGCCACCACCGCCGCCATTGCCACCACCGCCGCCATTGCCACCACCGCCGCCATTGCCACCACCGCCGGTACACTCATCAATTTCGCCCGTGCTATACAGGTATTGAGCGCCTTGGCGGTCTGTGCAGCCGAGTACAGTACCAGTGACAGCGCTGGCATGCATTAATGAAGAGCTGTTCGACGAGTGGGCAAAACCAAGTGTGTGTCCAACTTCATGCGCAATCGTTTCAGATAAGGTGCCACTTGTAGTGCACTCAAAACCATCCTGCACAACAACAATGGAGCCGCCATAACTCCAAAAATTCGTGCCACGATGGCTGTGCTGTCCGGTAATATGACTCTGCGCGGTTGCCAGGATGCCACCCTGGCTGCAATCATAGCTGCCGCCAATTGAATTATTAGGGTCGCCAAACAAAATCCGATTATCGGATTTTACCTCGCCGCTCGAATCAGACGTGGCCCCACTTGCGCCTACGCTTATGCCTGTGCCGGACACAGACCAGATGGACGCAGCCGAGGTAATAAGCGAAGCATAGCTTGCGCCATTATAATGCTGAAAGCTGTAACTGCCGCCATTCGCCCATCGCCCGCCCAGCAAGGCATAATTCGCCGCCTTCACACCTTGCAAGCCATCCAGGATGGCCTTGTCCTGCACGAAGTAGCCGGATTGAACCACTCCCTGAGCGGCAGAGGCAACATGACCAAACACCCGCTTTGTCCCAGGCTGCTTGAGGAAGGCAGAAAACTTGTTAAAGTCACGCACCTTTGATGGTTCGTGATAGCCGGACGCATTATGACCAAGGTAGGGTGCAAAAGATTGCGCATGCGCCTGGTAACCGTGACCGCCATGCTCAATGTCTGTGCCATTGATGTCGCGAATAGCATACATCTTGCCAGCAAATGATTTGATCTCAAATGCGCCGAGAGCAAATTGCTGCAAGCGGTAGCCGCCCTCCTTCGCAGCCAGAAACAACAAAACCTCATCGCTCTCTTCATAATGTGGTGCGCCGTGCACTTCAACAAATTGCTCCGCTGGCAGCCGGGTGCCGGGGATGGCCACTGAAATAACCTCCTGCGTCTCACCTTTGATGGCATCAATAACCCGGATGCCATAATCTGTCGCAACCACCACCTCGCCATCATAGATGGGTGCAGCAGAAAGCACCTGGCCGTGGACGATCACTTCAGTCTGACTGAGCAGGTCTTCATCTTTCATTTGCTTGTAGGTTAGTGCATTGGCAAGGCTTGAAAAGCAAATCAAAATCAGACCAGTAGCATAAGCAAATGTCGATCTATCTAGGCGAAACAAAGCCTTTGTCATCTCAGTACTGACCTCAAACCACTATGAAAAGTTGCGCGAAATTTTAACTCACTATAGGTGGGCAGCGTTAGGTGCAATCTTTTAATTAGAGTAAAATTTAGACAGTAATTTTGTTACAGGTAACGATGTTTTTGTAACAGGCAATTTACCAGGATATGAGTCGAAGAGGTATAAGTGATAGATGGCCGTTTATAAAGGGAAGCCGACAGTTTCTCATTAGCTTTTGTTCGGCTGAGATGCGAAAACTTCGGACTCATCTTCAAACAAAGCTAACCCCTTCAACATATACCATCAGAGCGCTGGCGAGAGTCTGTTTCTTGTGGTTAGCGGAAGAAATTAGTAAGGGCCTGCTCAGAAATCACACTACAAAACTATCAGCTGCGAAGCGGTACTGATTCTGGGTAGAGCCAGAGTGCACGAAACTCGATTTCCCAAACCTTGATTTCTTCAAGATCCCCCCACCAGACTTCTTTTCATAAGCTACAAAAAAATACCATTTTATTGGTATTTTATGCATCCTGATGTACATTATTACCATTATAATGGTAAATCAAAAAAATGAATCACATTCAATCTCTCGGTGAAAACCTAAAGCGCGCGCGCAAAAAAAAGTATCCCCACGATGACATGAAAGCGTTTTCCGTGCGGATTGGCGTGAGCCGAGCAACGCTGCAAAAAATGGAAAAAGGCGACCTATCCATTGGCATGGGTAAATACTACCAGGCGGCCGAACTGTTGGGCTGCGCGGATCAGTTCCGCACGCTGTTTGAATTGAAGGCAGGCTTGTTCGATGAGTAAAGTCCGCCAAGCCTATGACATTTATGTGTACACTCAGCAAACGGGCGTCATCCATGCCGCTGACGCTATTCTTGTGGAGCAGCACGGCTTACTCAATCGTTTCGGTTTTCGCTATACGCCAATCTATCTGAATCATCCCTCAGCGTTTTCTCTGGATCCGGTTCAACTCCCGTTAGGCTCTGCTCCCTATGAATTTGATTGCAACCAAGGTATACCCGGTATTCTGGACGATTATCTGCCGGACGACTGGGGGCGCAAGGTACTGGCTCGTCTGGTCTTCTACCGCGACCAAAAGAAAATCAACAATCACAGTTGCATCGAAACCCTGAAATATCTGGGTAACAGCCGGATCGGCGCACTCCAATGGATCGAAAAAGGAGCCACTCCTAAATATAGCACCGGCTGTCAGGTGGACGATTTGGCTCGCGCTGAACAGGCCGCGCAGCACGTAGATCATCCTGAAGCATACTCCTCTCAACTCGATGAGCTCAGTCTGATTTATATGGCCAATGCCGGAACGGGCGTTGGCGGGGCCCGGCCAAAAGCCCTCATGTATGATGCACAAGGTCAGTACCTGGCCAAATTTAACCGGTTGTCGCAGGACAACTACAACAATGCCCGTGTCGAGCTGGCGTGTTTGAAGCTCGCTCATCTTGCCGGCATAGACGTATTCTCCGGTCGAGTGGTGGAAGGGATCAATGGCCGGGAAGTGTTGCTGCTCGATCGCTTTGATATCGACGGTGACGCCAGAAAACACCTGATCACAGTGAACGCGCTGCTGAAGGATCCGCGCAGCCAACGCGATGCACATGGTGTTTTTCGCTATGACGACATCGCACAGCTTGTTAAGCAATATTCTGTCGATGTTATCCGGGATCTGGAACAACTGGTGCGCATGATGCTCTTTAATCGGGGCATCAATAACGCTGACACGCATGAGCGGAATTTCAGCTTCATTCACACAGACGACGGATATCACCTCGCGCCTGCGTATGACATGGTGCCGACATTGACGGCCGGTCAGTATCCGGTGGCTGGCTTTGGATACAGTCAATATCCGCCACTCTGCTCAGAAATAAAGGGGCGCGTATTCGGGCTGGAGAAAACACGCGTATCGCGCATTGCAGAAGAAGTGGCAGAGGCACTACGTCAGTGGGAGCGAATTGCTGAAGCTCAGAAAGTAGACGAATCAGAGGCATTTGCCATCGCAAGGTGCATTCGAATATAACCATTTTTCCAAAAAATATGAGCTCTGGACTACGGGGCTTCCCCGCGCTCTCGGGCCTCGCGCAGCGCTTTCAGCTGTTCGGACTGGCGCTTCAGCACATGCTGAACCAGCAGCTCCTGATCCACGTCAGAGATTTCGATAAAGTCGGCACGTATGAGGTATTTCCACTCCCCGTCCAGCGGAGCCTCTTCCTCCAGTGGATCAACTCCCACCACCTGCGCAGACAATGACAGGGTGACGTAAGACAGCGTCAGCGTCAGCTGCAGCACCAGCAAACTCCCGATACTCAGCGCATCTTCAGCGGGGAATGCAATGCCACAGGCGCTCACATTGACATTCAGCGACTGCTTTTCCAGAGGCGCTTTCTGCCCTTCCTCCACATGCCCCACAAGAAGATTAAGTTTCTGATTGAGCAGACTCATGATGTCCGCCAGCTCCGGGTTGTCAGAGTGGAGTTTCACCATCTTTTGAGACAGTTTTTCTTCAATGCGATTCAGTGCCTGACTTCGATGAGACATCGGGGCCGATGGTTCTGATGCACCCGATCCGTGCCCATCAGACAGCCCCCCATCCGAGACCACCTGATAACTCATCAACACCTGATCGGTGACACGAAAGTATCGTCGTCGTTCGCGCTCTGCCGCCATCATCCGGCCCCTTTAGAATATCTCATTGCTGTCGAGTTCAAAGAAGTTGTCATTATTATTGCTGCCGCGTGGCGTGCCCGGATCAGGCTCGGGTGCCGCAGTGAAGTCCAACATCTGCTGCAGTTTGTCTTTGTCCGCGGGATCATTGGGCTCATGCACGATGATCTCCACACGCCGGTTTGCCGCTCGATTGGTTGGCGTATTATTGGGCTCCAACGGGCGGGTGGCTCCCCAACCAACCACCTTGAATCGCGTTTTGTCCAAGGTACCGTCGTCCATCAGGCCTCGTGCCACTTCCAATGAACGAGCCACGGAGAGGTCAAAATTGGAGGGAAACAACGCGGTTTTAATGGGAATACTGTCCGTGTGCCCTTCAATGGAAATGTCGCCATCGATATTGCGCAAGCTGGACACCAGCTTTTCCAGAATGGGGAAAAAGGCCTCTTGAAGCTCTGCGGAGCCTGAGTCAAACGAACCTTTCTCCTGCACTCGGATAATCATTTTTTTGCCTTTGACTTCAATTTCCACCTGCTCATTGCGAATTTCCTGCTCCAGCTTCTGTGCGAGATCCATGGCGTTGTTTTCCCTATCTTCTATCATTTGCTGGATTTTCTGAACCACCACTTCATTTTGTTGTTTCTGCTCGCTGACAGTCTCGTCACACTCCTTCTCAATGGCTTTTTCAATCTCCGCTTCACAGAGCAATTCCAGTGATTGTTTGTCCGGCTCGACGGTTTGCTGCATCACGACTTGCAGAGGGGTAGGTTCGGGCTTGCCCGGCGAAAACTCCTGGGCAATGATGCTGGTGCCCTTAGGAATATCATTCACATTCACCTGGCTCTGCACACCGAACGCATTACGCATGGAGCCCGCCAAACGCTTGAACTTTAAAACGTCCATCTCGGCAAATGACAGGAGCAATACGAAAAAACACATCAACAGCGACATCAGGTCAGCAAAGGTCGCCAACCATGCCGGTAGCCCCGGTTTACATTCCGGACATTTCTGTTCTTCGTCGCTCATTACTCAGCCACTTCCCGCTTGCTCTCCGGGAGGTAGGTTCGAAGCATGCTTTCCACTACGCGCGGGTTCTGCCCCGCCTGAATCGCCAGCAGCGCATCGATAATCATGCTTTTCAACATTTCTTCTTCGCCGGCACGCACTTTGAGTTTATCTGCAAAGGGGAGCGCAATCATATTCCCGACCATCGCGCCATACAGTGTGGTCAACAGGGCCACGGCCATGGCAGGGCCGATAGACTTGGGGTCATCCATATTGGAAAGCATTGCCACCAATCCCACGAGCGTACCAATCATCCCCATGGCCGGTGCAACATCCCCCATGGTTGCCCACACCGCACTGCCGGAGGAGTGCCGATCGACGGCCTGATTTTTGTCTTTATTGAGCAGCGTTTTCACCACATCTGCGTCGTGGCCATCCACCAGCAACTGAATGCCCTTGGCCAGAAAGTCATTGTTGATTTCCTTACCTTCGAGAGACAGCAAGCCGCCCTTTCTCGCCGCATCGGCCAGTTCTACGATTTGTTCAATCAGCTCTTCCGGCTTATCCAGCTTGAACATGAAAACTTTGGCCGCCGTTTTACCGGCACCCAGAAAATTACCCAGCGGATACTTACTCATGGCCACCATGATCGTGCCACCAATTACAATCAGCGTGGACGGCACATCGACAAACATGCCAATCCCTCCACCGAGGACCATCGCCATGATGACCACGCCAAAGCCGCCGAGCATACCTACGAGGGTGGCTATATCCACGCTTCGCTCCTTAAATTACCTGTGAGATGACGAATACACTTGAAGTTCCTTAAGTGTAGTAGGAAATCCATAAAAATCCTCTTGTTACCCTGCCACCTTTTTGTGAATTCTGCCCCCCGAACGGCAAGGCACTGCCCCGGAATACAAAAGGCACAAAACGTGCCAGCCAAAAACCATTTGCCCAAAGATGGCAGGAATGCGATCATTTGCGCACTTTTTATCCCTATTAATGCAAAGGAACGTCGCACACGCCATGGCTGACAACCCCACTCCCGAAGACTTCGAGTCTGCTTTAACCGCCCTCGAGCAGATTGTTCAGCGTATGGAATCCGGCGATCTTTCGTTGGAGCGCTCACTGGCCGAGTTTGAGAACGGTATCAAGCTCAGTCGACAATGCCAGCAAGCCTTGACCCAGGCGCAACAAAAAGTAGAACAATTGGTCAGCAGTGACGACGGCCTGCACTTTGCCCCGTTTCAAGAGGGTAACGACCGGGATGAGTGACCTTTCCCGATTTCTGTCCGAAGCCAAACAACGCGCCGATGACACCCTGAATCGGTTGTTGCCAAGCGAAGCCACCTTGCCCGCCCGGCTGCATGCGGCCATGCGCTACAGTTCCGTCAATGGCGGTAAACGTATCCGCCCCTGTCTGGCCTATGCGGCTACCGTCGCGTGCGGTGGCTCATTGGAACAGGCGGATATTCCCGCGGCGGCGGTGGAACTCATCCATGCCTACTCGCTGATTCACGACGACCTGCCGAGCATGGATGACGACGCATTACGCCGGGGTCAGCCCACCTGCCACATACAGTTTGATGAAGCCACGGCAATATTGGCGGGCGACGCACTTCAGGCACTGGCATTTCAAAGCCTCAGTGAAGCTCCCCACCTCACCACCGACACCCGCCTGGCGATGGTGCGAGCCCTGGCAATTGCCAGTGGCAGCCAGGGCATGGTGGGCGGCCAGGCCATCGATCTGGCGTCCGAGGGGAAAACACTGACCCTTCAGGAACTCGAAAGCCTGCACTTATTCAAAACTGGTGCATTGATTGAAGCCAGCGTTCTGGTGGGTGCGTTGGCGGTCAGGGGTATCGAGGAAGCGGAGTTGGCGGCGCTGCGCAGTTACGCGCGCTGCATCGGACTGGCTTTTCAAGTGAAAGATGACATTCTCGACATTGAAGGCGACACCCAAACCCTCGGAAAACAACAGGGCGCAGACGCCGAGCACAACAAAGCCACCTACCCCGCGCTGCTGGGCCTGGCTGGTGCCCGAGAGAAATGCAACCAACTGCATGAACTGGCGCTCCACGCACTGGCGCAACTCCCCAACCGAAACACAGACCTGCTGGAAGCGCTCAGTCACTACATCGTTTCCCGAAACTACTGAACAGCTTTCCAAAGTCACTGACCAGCCTCCCGGCCCCGGATCACCCAATACACTCAGCGCGCAGGAAACAAAAAAATGACCTTCCCTGAGTGATCCATTATAATGCAGACAATTGTTCCATCCTGCAGTTCTACTATCGGATCAAGCTGACTACCATATCTCCCATGCCCTATACACACGTATTCCAGGAAATTCCGCGCCGACGCCCCAATACGCCGTTGCTTAACAGCATTGACTCGCCTGCCCAGCTTCGTTTGTTGAGCGAAGATCAGCTGGAGCGACTCTGCTATGAATTGCGCGCGTTTCTGCTGTATTCAGTGGGTCAGTCGGGCGGACATTTTGGTGCGGGTCTCGGTGTGATTGAGTTAACGATCGCGTTGCACTACGTGTTCAACACCCCGCATGACCGACTGGTCTGGGATGTGGGACATCAGGCCTATCCCCATAAAATCCTTACCGGCCGTCGCGAATTTATAGAGCGTATCCGACAGGCGGATGGGCTCTCGGGCTTCCCCAAACGCGATGAAAGCGAATTCGACTGTTTCGGCGTTGGACACTCCAGCACCTCCATCAGCGCTGCACTGGGCATGGCCCTGGCCTCCGATGCGCTGGGAGATCAGCGCAAAGCCATTGCGGTTATCGGCGATGGGGCGATAACCGCCGGAATGGCTTTTGAAGCCTTGAATCATGCCGGCGACCTGCGTTCAGACTTACTTGTGATTCTGAACGATAACGACATGTCCATTTCTAACAATGTCGGCGGTCTGTCCAACTACTTTGGACGCATTCTGGCAAGCAAAGCCTACCACTCCATGCGGGATACCGGTAAGAAAGCCCTGAGTGAAGCCCCCATACTGAGAGAGCTGGCACGCAAAACGGAAGAGCACGTCAAGGGCATGGTCGCCCCGGGCACAATGTTTGAGGAGCTGGGCTTTAACTACATCGGCCCCGTGGACGGCCATGATATCGAGGGGCTGGTCAGCACACTGCAGAATGTCTCCGAACTCAGCGGCCCCCAGTTTGTTCATGTCGTGACCAAAAAGGGTAAAGGGTTTGCCCCCGCCGAAGCGGACCCGATCGGCTACCATGCCATCAACAAAATCGAACCCAAACCCACCGTCACCGCAACGTCAAGCGCCCCACGCCCAAAGTTCTCCAACGTGTTCGGACAGTGGATCTGCGATATGGCGGAAGCTGACCGTCGTTTGATCGGCATAACCCCCGCCATGAAAGAAGGTTCCGATCTGATTGCTTTCGCCGAGCGTTTCCCGGAGCGCTATCACGACGTTGCCATAGCTGAACAGCATGCCGTCACCCTGGCCGCTGGCATGGCCTGTGATGGGGCAAAGCCGGTGGTTGCCATCTACTCCACTTTTCTGCAACGCGCTTATGACCAGCTGATCCATGACGTGGCCATTCAGGGGCTGGATGTACTGTTCGCCATCGACCGGGCTGGGCTGGTCGGGGAAGATGGCGCAACCCACTCGGGCTCATTTGATCTGTCTTACCTTCGCTGCATCCCCAACATGGTGGTGATGGCACCCAGCGATGAAAACGAAACCCGTCAGATGCTGTACACCGGTTATCAGTGGAATGGGCCGGCAGCCGTTCGTTATCCGAGAGGAAATGGTTGTGGTGCGGATATTCAGCCAGATATGACGATGATGCCCATAGGGGAAGGTCGAGTCGTTCGACAAGGAAAACGGGTGGCCTACCTCTGCTTCGGTACGTTGTTGCACGAAGCCATGAAAGCTGCAGATGAGATCAACGCCACCGTGGCAGATATGCGATTCGTGAAACCGCTGGATGAAGCCTTGATCAAGTCCCTGGCCGAGAGTCACGACCTTCTGGTCACCGTTGAGGACAACGCCGTAAAAGGCGGCGCAGGCAGCGGCGTTTTGGAATATTTAAGTCAGGAAGGGATTACGGCAGCAGTTCAGTTGTGCGGCATTCCGGATCATTTCGTCCCCCACGGCAAACAATCTGAATTACGCGTACACTGTGGGCTGGATTGGCAATCCCTGCTCCAGACCACCCTGCGACGGCTCAATGCACAGCAGCCCAGCTCTAAACAATCTGGATCGCAACCATCTAGTTCACAGCAATCCAAAGACGAATCCGCATCACGCAATCAGGGACTGGCCAGCTAAGGCCACGACCCAATCCGGCCTCAGGCTCTCGATTGCTCGCACTCATCATCTTGATGGGTACACAGCCAGTGGCCCATTTTTCGCGCCTTGGTATCCAGATACCCGGCATTATGAGGGTTCCGCCCCACCTGAATAGGCACACGCTCGACAATATTCAGACCATAACTCTTCAGCGATTCAACTTTCTTGGGATTATTGGTCATCAACCGAATCGAGTGCACGCCCAGGTGCTCAAGCATGTTTTTGCATATGCTGTAATCACGCAAATCGGCTGCAAACCCCAATTTCTCATTCGCCTCAACGGTGTCAGCGCCTTGATCCTGCAAATGGTAGGCTCGAATCTTGTTCAACAGCCCAATGCCACGACCTTCCTGTCGCAGGTAGAGAATCACTCCGCGCCCTTCCTCGGCAATCGAGCGGAGCGCTTCGTTCAATTGGTAGCCGCAGTCACACCGCATGCTGAAGAGGGCATCTCCGGTCAGACATTCCGAATGGGTACGCATCAATACCGCACGTCCATCGCCGACCTCGCCGAATGACAACGCGATATGCTCCTTGCCGGATTCTTCTTCGAAACCGTGCATATCAAATACACCGAAGGGCGTGGGTAACTTACAACTTGCGATATAGCGAATAGCCACAATCTAACCTCGCTCAAAAGGGGCGAAAATTGTACCAGAAAAGCCCTTATGCATACACTCTTTCATGGCACAAGCGCTGCGTCACCTTAAATCGCAAACTCCTGTGACGGCTGTTCCGATAAAATCTCCTGCAAAATATCGAGTGCCTTGTCCACCGCCGCATCCGATAATCGTCCACCCAGACAAAACCGTATACCCTGCGGCGCGGAATACTGTCCCGCAGCAAACACTTCGGAGGTTTTTACCAACACACCGCGCTGTTCCGCCTGCTCAGCAAACTGGCTGGCTCGCCAAGGGGGCGGCAGCACTAACCAGACATTCAAACCGTACGCATCCTGTTGCACCAAACCGGGCAAGGCGGCACAAACACGACGATGTCTGCGTTGTAACACCTGATTCTGCCGGTCCCGCATCTCTGTGTGCGCGCCTTGCTGTATCCAGCGAGAAGCAATTTCAACCGGTAGCGGTGGCGTAATCCAGTTACTGGTGCGCAATGCCGCAGCAATGGCTGGACGAACCCCCTCCGAACACGCCACATAACCCACTCGAAGTCCGCCCGCCAGCACCTTGGAGATACTGGACACCAGAATGGTTTGCGCCGGGTAGAGTTCGTAAAAGGAAGGTCGATCAGCGGGCCCCATAGCCCCCTGCACATCATCTTCCAATATCAGCAGATTGTTTTCCCGGCACAGCTGCGCAATAGCATGAATGCGGGCCTCAGAGTAATGATGGCACGTCGGGTTACTCATACGTGTCATCACGTAAACCATTCTGGGTCGATGCCGATGGCAAGCCACTTCAAATTCCGACGGGATAAGCCCGTCGGCATCCGCCCCGACACCAACAAGTTTCAAATTCAGCTGCCGGGTGGCCGCAATAAATCCGGGGTACGTCAAGCCTTCAGACAATATCACCTCGCCTGGCCGCATCAATCCCATCAACACGTTAAAAAAACCATGCTGCGCACCGGTGGTGACCAATACCTGGTCCGCTGATACCTGGGTGAATCCACAGTCCCGCAGCCACTGAGCGCCCGCTTCCCGGTGATGCAGCATCCCGTTTTCCGGGTGGTAATCCAACAACTCACGGAGCAGGACCGGGTCGGATTGAATTTCTGCCAGGGTGGAGGCGCATCGAGTGACCTGGTCGCTCTCCACAACGATACTGTAGCTCATATCCAGAATGGAAGCATCAACAGGCTCAGACAATGTAAACGACTGGTGCATACTCGACTGGCTGGCAGATGCCGCGCGCACATAGGTGCCACTCCCTACCCGGCTTACCACCAGCTGCTTACGCTCTGCCTCGGCATAGCCTCGCGTCACGGTACCCACCGTGACGCCCAGCCAATCCGCCAGCTTTCGATGCGTAGGCAATTTTTCGCCCGGCTGTAACGCGCCCGCTTGAATGGCCTGATCAATACAGGCCGCCAGTGCCAGATACTTGGGAGTATCCGGATAGTCTGCCCACTGTAGTTCTGGCTTCCAAATTGTCATGATGACAAAAATCTCATTGACTGCACACAATTACCATTTATGATAACAATTACCGACACAATGACAGCATGCAAATAATTATTACACATTGTATGCATACATTAGCACATTATGTTCGGTAATGCCCAACTACTTTCGCACGAATCAAACCATTCAAGGGGGAGTTCCCGCTATGGACATCGCCTACGTATCATCACTCCTGGCCTTCACCCTGAGTATGAGTATCACACCCGGCCCGAACAACCTGATGCTCACCGCTTCCGGACTGAACTTTGGTTATCTGCGGACCATTCCGCATATTCTGGGGATCATGTTTGGCTTTGCTTCGTTAATTACGGCGGTGGCCTTAGGTTTGGGTGCCGTGTTCATGCAATGGCCAGCGCTGCATCTGTCACTGAAGGTGGTTGGCGCGGTATACCTGCTTTGGCTTGCCTGGGGCATTGCCCGGGCGGGACAAACGAAAAATACCGATACGGGCGCGAAGCCACTGACATTTCTACAGGCAGCGAGTTTCCAATACCTGAATCCGAAGGCCTGGACAATGGCGATCACCGGCATTGCCACTTTCAGCCAACCCGGAGAACTCTACGCCAGCAGCGCACTCGCAGTTGTTCTGGCTTTTGCGATTGTGGTCTACCCCTGCTGCACCTTTTGGGCGCTCGTCGGTGTTAAGGTCAGACAGTATATGAATACACCCTGGGTGTTAAAAGGTTTTAACTACACACTCGCCGCCCTCACCGCGGGTTGTGTGTTGTTTATCGTGCTGTAAGAGAGCGGGCAAGCTTATAGCGAAGGGCGCTAACCGCCGGTGGTGTTCATAAAGCGCAGAATCTGGGGTTCGTCTTCATGATTAAAATAATGGCGCTCCGGCTTGATCGCCATCGCTGCCTGAATGGCGTGTTTTACCGGCTCTACCTGACCCGGCGCTTGCCGAAGCACCGACAACAGATCCACAGAATGCTCATTTCCCAGGCACAACAGTAAGCGACCCTCTACCGTAACACGTACTCGATTGCAATCGCCGCAGAAATTATGGCTGTGCGGGGAAATAAAGCCAATCAATGACGAGGAGTCTGCCATGGTGTAGTAGCGGGATGGCCCGCCGGTAGACTCGATACTGGCCGTCAGCGGAAAAGCACGTTCGATGACCTGCCGAATTTCATCGCTGGAGCAAAAAGCCTCTGCACGATCATGACTGGTGATGTGCCCCAGGGGCATCTCTTCAATAAAGCTGATGTCCACGCGCTTCTCTCGCGCATAGCGCACGAGGTCCAGAATTTCATTGTCATTGCGACCTTTGAGGATCACCGCATTCAGTTTAATGCGCTCAAATCCCGCCGCACAGGCCGCATCAATCCCGGCCAACACCTGTGGCAGACTTCCAGTGCGGGTGAGCCGTCGGAATTTTTCTTCATCCAGACTATCCAGGCTGATATTGATTCGCCGAACACCCGCGTCAACCAGTGGCTTCGCCAAGGTGGTCAATCGCCCACCATTCGTCGTGATCACCAGCTCCTTCAATCCTTGAAGCGCGCCCATGTCCTGCACCAGCGAAAGTACATTTTTGCGAATCAACGGTTCACCACCCGTCAGCCGGATTTTTTTGACGCCCAGCTCGACAAAGGCACGCGCCACCAACGCCAGTTCTTCCAGCGACAGCACCTGGTTGCGGGGTAGAAACGTCATTTCTTCGTCCATACAATACACGCAACGGAAATCGCATCGATCCGTCACGGACAGTCGCACGTAGTTGATTTCTCTCCCGAATTGATCCACCAGCATGATGCTACCTCTTTGATACTCTTCTTTGCCGTTCATACGCCAGAAGCGACCAGCGCTGTTACGACGTCGCCACCCAATGACCGGACTTGCCGCCAAGCTTTTCCAACAAGCGAACCTGCTCTATTACCATACCACGATCCACGGCCTTGCACATATCGTAGATAGTGAGCGCCGCCACACTCGCCGCAGTTAACGCTTCCATTTCGACACCGGTTTTGCCGGACAGGCGACAAGTTGCAATGATAATCACTTGCGAATTATCCACATCCGGAGTGATATCTACCTTGACCGAGGTCAGTAGGAGTGTATGACAAAGAGGTATTAGCTCCGGGCACTTCTTTGCCGCCATGATGCCTGCGATTCGGGCCGTGGCGAAAACATCCCCTTTCTTGTGTTTGCCTTGCGTGATCATGGCGAGGGTTTCCGGCAACATTGTGACGCGCGCCTCCGCACGAGCCTCTCGGACAGTGTCCGATTTTTGCGCCACGTCCACCATGTGTGCTTCACCGGCGTCAGTCAGATGGGTAAGTTTGGACATGAAAATTCCTACGTGAAAATTCCTACAAAAATAGCACAGGCAGCCTGTCAATAAGCAGGGGAGCTACCTGAGGTGATGAAAGTTTAACCGCATTATGATAGGGGCTGTAGCCCGCGAATGCCAGCGATTCCCGCTGCGCCAAGATGCCGCGCCCTGGGAAGATCCGCCGGGGTCATCCCGCCGAGGGCGTACACCGGCATGTCAGCCAGGCTCAGGAGCTCTGCAAACCGGTCCCACCCCAAAGGAGGCTCACCAGGATGACTCGGTGTTTCACGTACCGGCGACACGGTGATCGCATTCAACGGTAAGGTATTGGCTATCTCAATTTCAGCCCGGTTATGACAAGATGCAAACCGTTTGATTCCCAGCGCCCGCAACCGCTGTAAATCCTGCGAACGTACATTGCGCAGTTGCTCTGAGGTGAGATGAACGCCCAAAGCGACACCAACCTGTGATGCGAGCAACGCGTAATCCCCTTCGGCGGCATAGGGTAAGATGAGCGACACCGGTAAACCGGCCACTTGCTTCTCCCAGGCAGGCAGGACCGATATTACTGAGGTCAACGAGCCGGCCCGAGGCCGAAGCCGAATCAACGCGCCTGCCGCCAGGGCAGGCAAGTCCGTCACCGGCGGCCAACCATCGCTCGTCTCTGACACGAAGACATAGCGCTCTGGCAGCATCAACGCATCAATGATGGATTGATTCGCTGCCGGAAAAGGAAATTGAGTCAGTTGGGACAAGGGCGCCCAGCGAATGGATTGCCCTTCGGCACCCAGTGGCTCACCGTCATAGTGCCAAACGGTCCAGACATCGAGGAGGACAGATTTGTCCGAATAATTATGATGAATGCGTAGCAGAGGGCTTAGCTGTTCAACATCACACAGGATCCCCAGCTCCTCCTGGATTTCCCGTACCAGCGCTTGCGGTACAGTTTCCCCGGGCTCTACCTTGCCGCCAGGAAACTCCCACAATCCGCCCTGGTGGAGATGGTCAGGCCGCCGCGCAATCAACATCTGCTCAGGATGTTCAGGGTGACGGATGACCGCAACCGCGACATGGACCGTGTTCGTCACTGCCGGCCTCCCGAAATCAACCAGCTGAAGCGGTCAAGTACGGTATTCCGCATTAATGGTCACATAGTCATGGGAGAAATCGGTCGTCCACACCGTTTCTTTTACGTCGCCGATGCCAAGCGCGATCCGAATCACGATGTTTTCCGGTGCCATCGCCGCCTGCCCGGCCGCTTCAGTGTATGACGCAGCACGCGCCCCGGCTTCCACGATGCAAACGTCGTTCAACCAGATATTCACGCGATCCAGATTCAACGCTGCTACGCCAGCTCGACCGACCACCGCCAGGATGCGCCCCCAGTTCGGATCACTGGCAAAGAGCGCAGTTTTCACCAAGGGGGAGTGGGCAATACCGTACGCGACTTTCAGTGCGCTGTCCGTTGTATCCGCCTCTTGCACCTGAACTTCGACAAATTTTGTGGCCCCCTCTCCATCTTTCACAATGGCCTGGGCCAGTTCCAGCAAAACGTCTGCGACTGCTTGTGCAAACGCCTCAAAATCCGTCGTTCCCTCTTCCAGCTGCACACCAGACGCCCCGGTTGCGGTCAGCATACACGAGTCGTTCGTAGAGGTATCTCCATCAACCGTCACGCGGTTAAAGGATTGATCCGCACAGCGACTGAGCAAGCGTTGCAAGGCTGCCTGACTCACCCCGGCATCGGTGACAATGTATGCCAGCATGGTCGCCATATTGGGACAGATCATGCCTGCGCCCTTGCTGATACCGGAAATCGCGACGGTTCGACCATCGATATCCAATGTGCGTGTCGCTCCTTTGGGGCGCGTGTCGGTGGTCATTATTCCTTCTGCTGCGGCCACCCAGTTCGCTTCACCCAACTGATCCAGCGCACCAGGAATTGCCTGACAGATTTTTTCCACTGGCAGCGGCTCACCAATCACCCCCGTAGAAAACGGCAGGATTTCATTGGCCGACACTCCGGTCGCACGTGCGAGCGCTTCACAGGTGGCCAAGGCATCGGCCATGCCCCGGCTGCCGGTCCCGGCATTCGCATTTCCGGTATTGATCACGAAAAAGCGCGGAGAGGCTTCCGACAAATGTTTTTTTGACAGGACGACCGGCGCGGCACAGAACTGATTGCGTGTAAACACGCCAGCCGTGACGGCATCGGGATTAAATTCAAAAATGACCAGATCTTTCTTGCCCGGCTTTTTGATGCCGGCACTGGCCACACCAATTTGAACCCCTTTTACGCTGTTAAACTCGGGTAATTTACCTTCACCAACTGCCACGATCTGTCCTTTCTAGTCTGTTAGTTGATCCACGCCACGCCTGTACAGTGATCAGGCCACTTTCCCGTGACATTGCTTGAACTTCTTGCCGGAACCGCAGGGGCACGGCTCGTTACGACCGACTTTACGGCCCTCCCGAACAAACGGCTCCGCTGCTTCGTCGTCCGGCGTATCCTCACCTTCATTCAGGCTGCTGCTTTCGTCATGCACAGCCTTGGACTGCGCCATCTGACGTTCCAGCTCCTCTTTGCGGCGCTGCTCCATGGCCTCCAGTTCTTCCGGCTGCTGTACCTGCACATGACAGGTGACTCGAATCACTTCTTCCTTCAACTGCCCCAACATGGTTTCAAACAGATTAAACGCTTCCCGCTTGTATTCCTGCTTGGGATTCTTTTGGGCATAGCCTCGCAAGTGGATACCCCGGCGCAAATGATCCATCGCCGCCAGATGTTCTTTCCACAGCGTATCCAGCACTTGCAGGAAAATCTCTTTTTCGAATCGGCGCATGGTCTCGGCACCGACCACCTGCTCTTTGGCAGCATAGGCCGACACGACATGATCGAGCAATCGAGCGCGTAATGGCTCTTCGTGCAGCTTGTCGTCTTCATCCAGCCACTTCTGTACCGGCAGAGACAAGGCACACTCATTTTCCAAAGCACGCTCCAAGCCAGCGATATCCCACTGCTCTTCCAGGCTCTGTGGTGGAATATAGCGGGAAATCAGATCGCTGATCACATCCTCGCGAATGGCCGCAACCACCTCTGCGATATCCTCAGATTCCATCACGTCATTGCGCTGATCATAAACCACGGAGCGCTGATCGTTGGCGACATCATCGTATTCCAACAGCGTTTTACGAATATCAAAGTTTCGGCCTTCGACCTTGCGCTGCGCTTTCTCTATGGCATTACTCACCATGCGATGCTCAATCGCTTCACCTTTTTGCATGCCGAGTGCCTGCATGAGGTTTTTAACCCGATCAGACGCAAAAATCCGCATCAGGTTATCCTCCAGAGACAGGAAGAATCGGCTGGAGCCAGGATCACCCTGTCGGCCGGAACGTCCGCGTAACTGGTTGTCGATTCGGCGCGATTCGTGCCGTTCCGTACCGATGATATGCAAACCACCGCTCTCGATGACTGCTTGATGACGCTGCTGCCAGTCGCGTTTGATGGCCTCGATCTTATCCGGATCGGGATTTTCCAGTGCTTTAATTTCCGATTCCCAGTTTCCGCCGAGCACGATGTCCGTTCCTCGCCCCGCCATGTTGGTGGCAATCGTCACTGCCCCAGGCACACCCGCTTGCGCGACAATTTGCGCTTCCTGAGCGTGTTGCTTTGCGTTAAGCACGTTGTGTTTAATGCCAGCCTTTTTCAACAGACCTGACAATAACTCCGACGCTTCGATGGAGGCGGTACCCACCAGTACCGGGCGGCCTTCAGCCACGACATCTTTCACTTCATCAATGATGGCCTGGTATTTTTCTTCCTGAGTCAGGTAGACCAAGTCGTTATAATCTTTTCGCTGAATAGGCTTGTTCGTGGGCATCACCACCACATCCAACCCGTAGATCTGACGGAATTCGTAGGCTTCGGTATCTGCCGTGCCGGTCATGCCGGCGAGCTTGCCGTAGATACGGAAATAGTTCTGAAAGGTGGTGGAGGCCAGCGTCTGGCTTTCCGCCTGTATCTGAACGTTTTCCTTTGCCTCTATCGCCTGATGCAATCCTTCACCCCAGCGTCGACCGGGCATGGTACGACCCGTGTGCTCGTCGACAATAACAATCTGGCCACCCTGTACGATGTAATCCACATCGCGCACAAACAGTTTGTGTGCTCTGAGCGCAGAGTGAATGTGGTGAACCAGGCTCAGGTTCGCAGCTTGGTACAGGCTATCCCCTTCCTGCAACAGGCCATTTTTGACCATCAACTCTTCGATGTAGGTGTGCCCTTCTTCCGTCAGCTCAACGTTTTTACTCTTTTCATCCAGCGTGAAGTGGCCCTCACCGGCTTCACCCGCCTCATTCAGCTCCGCCTGCTTCATCAAGGGAACCAGAGTATTAATCTGCCGATACAGCTTGGAGCTATCTTCCACCGCTCCCGAGATTACCAGGGGAGTCCGCGCCTCATCGATCAGGATAGAGTCCACTTCGTCGACGATGGCAAAGTTCTGGCCGCGCTGAACTTTTTGTTCTTTGCTGAACGCCATGTTGTCACGCAGGTAGTCAAAACCAAACTCGTTGTTCGTGCCGTAGGTGATATCCGCTTCGTAGGCCTGCTTCTTTTCAATGCCGGGCTGACCGGAGAGGATCACACCCACATTCATCCCCAGATAGTTAAACAGCGGGGTCATCCACTGGGAGTCTCGTCGGGCGAGGTAGTCGTTCACCGTAATGACGTGAACCCCTTTCCCGCTCAATGCATTCAGATAGGTGGGCAGCGTCGCTACCAGCGTCTTCCCTTCACCGGTTTTCATTTCGGCAATTTTGCCTTCATGCAGTGTGATGCCGCCGATCATCTGCACATCAAAGTGGCGCATACCCAGCGTACGCTTACCGGCCTCACGCACCGTAGCAAATGCTTCCGGCAGAATCTGATCAAGCGTTTCGCCCCCTTCCAGGCGCTGCTTGAACTCCTGGGTTTTGGCTTTCAGCCCGGCATCATCAAGATTCGAGAGCGCTTCTTCAAATCCATTGATTTTGGTCACCAGTTTGCCCATGCGCTTCAATTCACGCGCGTTCTTGCTACCGAATACTTTTTTAACCAGGGAAGAAAACATAGTAATTTCTACAATCGTCGTTACGGAAAGACGCAGCTTGGTACTGGCGTCTTACAGGCTTGAGAAGGAATCTTTTTCACTCAGTGAAAAAAAAGAGTCTGGGATTCTAACTCCTTTTGGCGGCGCTGACAAAGCATCAGCGCACCCCGGAGTCGAATAATGTGAACAGAGATCAACGACTTGCCCGATAAATATACTTTTTCGGGTTAATAGGCTTATTGTTTTTGAGGACTTCAAAGTGGACATGGGGTCCGGTCGAACGGCCGGTACTGCCCATTTTGGCGATAACCTGGCCCTTTTCTACGATATCGCCGACGTTGACCAGCAACGTTTTACAGTGCGCGTATCGCGTGGTGTATTGACCACCATGATTGATTTCAACGAGATTGCCGAAGCCATAGCGATCAGAAGACCAGGTCACGACGCCACTGGCGACCGCCACAATGTCACTGTTTTCTTTACCAGCAAAATCAACACCGGCGTGCCAGGCGCGCTTTCCGCTGAACGGATCAGTACGGTACCCGTAGTGTGAAGACAGCCAGCCCTGCTTGATCGGGCGGCCAGCGATGAACAGCTGATCATCCAGAGACTGTTTAGCCAGGATCTCATTCATGAGTTCCAATTGCTGCAATCGATTGTCCAGCTGGGCTTCCAGTGTATCCACCATGGATTGCAGGTCGGACAGCGGGTAGGTTTGCTCTTCGCCGGCTTCCAGAGGGCCGCCGATGGGGGGCACGGTATCAAAATCAAACTCCCCTTTGCTGAGCTTGGCCACTTCTGTCAAGCGCTTGCCCAGTGCATCCAGACGGATAATTCGTGCCTGCATTTCACCGATACGCATCGTCAGCGCATCGATCTGCTCATCGGACTCGGCACGCACTTCCTTCAGTTCCCGCTTATAGTTCTGGAGCTGTTTTCCCCATTGGAACATCGCGCGCTGCATATCATCCTCGGGTTCGAGCAATTCTGCCGAACTTTGATAAGAGGAGTGGATCAGTGCTTGACTCTGGCCCAGCCAGAATGCGGCGGCGACCAGAACCACGATAAACAGAACAAACAAGGCCAACAACCAGTTCCCTAGCGCGACGCTTTTGGATTGCCCATGTTTTTTGGTTACGAAAATGACATTCATTGATTGCATCCGATGAATTTACCTTCCCTATCTTGTCAGTTAAGCACATCCACTGTGATTTTACTTCACAAAACTGTAGCATTTTGTTGCCAGCGCCAATCAGAGACCGGCACGCAGGCGGCGGCATTGTATATTATTGCACCAAATTTTTATAGACTTTCCTGGTGATATCAGAGGAGCGCTGTGACGTATGCCCGAATCTTCCAAACACAACCGAATCGCTGACTGGATGGAATCCGAACGGGCGTTGAACCGCTATGTACGCGTAACCCGTGGTTTTGAGCACCTGATCAAACTGGTGCGTAGCCGACTGCCGGAACCGATCGCCGAACAGGTACAGATTCGATATTATCGGGAAGGTGAATTGGCGTTGAATGTGCCCAGCGGCGCCGTCGCAACACGTATCAAGATGCTCTCGCCATCACTCATTGTTGACTTGGCCGGAGAAAGAACCTTTCGGAATTTGATACGAATCAGCGTGAAAGTTCGACCTGTCGCGGTCAAAGAGGAGCGCAAACACGAACCGCTCTATGCGCTGAGTGAGGAAAATTGCCGGCTTCTGGAGTCAGTCGCCGGCGAAACCAAAGATGAAGGATTAAAACAGTCGTTACTGAGACTGGCTAAAAAACTGCCAGCATCTGAGTAGCGAACACGTACCCGATGATGCCTGGCTTAAGTTGCGAACGCCGGGCTCATGTAAGAAATGGGGGCTTTTTCCATTTCCTCAAACGTTACCATTTCCCAACAGGATTCATCCGCCAGCACCGCACGGAGCAGCTGGTTATTAAGGCCATGCCCGGATTTATACCCACGGAACTCACCAATCAGGCTGTGGCCGAGTAGATACAAGTCGCCAATGGCATCCAGTATTTTGTGCTTCACAAACTCGTCATCGTAGCGTAGTCCATCCTCATTGAGAATTTTATAGTCGTCCACCACGATGGCATTATCCACACTGCCGCCCAACGCAAGATTCATGGAGCGAAGCTGCTCAATGTCCCGCATGAAGCCAAACGTGCGAGCCCGGCTCACTTCTTTCACAAAAGAAGTGCTGGAGAAATCCACACAGGCATACTGCGTACGATTTTTAAACACTGGGTGATCAAAGTCGATCTCAAAAGACACTTTAAAGCCATCAAAGGGTAGAAACGTGGCTTTTTTGCCGTCTTCTTCCACGGTGACTTCTTTTTTGATCCGCACAAACTTCTTGGGGGCGTCCTGTTCGGCGATTCCGGCCGATTGCAGCAAAAACACAAAGGGTCCAGCACTCCCGTCCATGATCGGTACTTCCGGTGAGCTGAGATCAATGAAGCAGTTGTCGATCCCCAATCCGGCCATCGCTGAGAGCAAGTGTTCTACCGTTGACACTTTCACACCCTCATCGTTGATCAGGGTAGTAGAAAGCAGCGTCTCACCCACTTTTTCCGCATGTGCCGGGATTTCCGCAATCGGATCAAGATCCGTTCGATAAAACACAATGCCGGTATCGACGGGAGCGGGACGTAACGTCAGGTAAACTTTTTCGCCTGAATGCAATCCCACGCCAGTCGCCCGAATGACGTTTTTTAACGTTCGCTGTCTGATCATAGACCTGTAACCATGCGCCTCAATTGTTAACACTGCCTAATAAACGAGCGCGCATCATACCAGAAAGCCCGGATTGAAACCAAATGCCAATGGTTACGAAACCGTTACACTCTGTTACGCAGCCGAGCCCGCCCATTGGCGGCATCCCGTTGACGAATCAGTCTGCCTGCCGACGCAAAAAGGCCGGAATGTCCAGATAGTCCGTGTTCTTTTGAGGTTCAGCCGCCTTTTCGTCCAGCGCTGCGTTGCCCTGGGTCAGCGGCACTTTCTTTCGCAACACCGGCGGAATTTCCAACTGATTGTAATCCAGGCGACCGTCCACCACTTTGGTGTTGTCCACGACCTTGACCGGACGCTCAACGACGTTGGACAGACCCGTGGCAACAACCGTGACCTTCAACTCATCCGTCATGTCTTCATCGATCACAGTCCCCACAACCACCGTGGCGGATTCAGAGGCAAACTCTTCAACGATATTCCCCACTTCGGAGAATTCACCCAGGTTCAGGTTAGTCCCTGCGGTAATATTCACCAGAATGCCGCGCGCGCCCTGCAGGTTGATATCCTCCAGCAGCGGGCTGCGAATGGCCGCTTCTGCTGCCTCACGTGCCCGGTTTTCACCCCGCCCGGAGCCGGTACCCATCATGGCCATACCCATCTCTGACATGACGGTCTTCACATCGGCAAAGTCGACGTTGATCATTCCCGGGCGGATAATCAGGTCGGCAATACCCTGCACAGCCCCCAGCAACACATCATTTGCCGCGCCAAAGGCATCCAGAAGGCTGGTGTTCTTGCCCAGCACAGAAAGCAGCTTTTCATTAGGAATGGTGATCAGGGAATCAACATTTTGTGCCAGCTCTGCCAGCCCTGCTTCGGCGATCTTTGATCGCTTGCCGCCTTCGAACGGGAACGGTTTGGTGACCACCGCGACGGTCAGAATCCCCATTTCTCTCGCTACTTCCGCGACGATTGGCGCACCTCCTGTACCGGTGCCCCCGCCCATACCCGCGGTAATAAAGACCATGTCCGCTCCCTTGAGAGCCTCCGAAATACGGTCACGGTCTTCCATAGCCGCCTGGCGACCCACTTCGGGATTTGCACCTGCGCCCAATCCTTTGGTCACACCACTGCCCAGCTGGATAATGGCCTTGGGGTCCAAATCTTTCAACGCCTGCGCATCCGTATTCGCGCAGATGAAATCTACACCTTCAATCTCAGAAGCAAGCATATGGCGCACGGCATTGCCACCCCCGCCGCCAACACCTACGACTTTGATTACGGCTTCCTGTGGCATATTTTCTACCAACTCAAACATTCTTTCTTCTCCTTCATTTTTGGTATTTTTTTAAACAGTTTTCCTAAAAATTTCCTTTGAACCAGTTTTTTATTTTTGTCAGTACATTTTCTGGTTCGCCAGATCTCACTACTGGTTTCCGGCCCAGTTCCATCTGCTTAAATCCATACGTCAATAAGCCCACTCCCGTGGAATACATCGGGTTATTAACCACGTCAGACAACCCGCTGACGTTTTGAGGAGAGGCAAGTCGAACCGGCATGTGGAAAATTTCCTCAGCCAACTCCACTACACCTTCCATTCGGGAGGTACCGCCGGTCAACACGATCCCGGCCGCCACCAACTCTTCGTAACCACTTCGGCGCAATTCAGACTGCACCAAAGTGAATAGTTCTTCGTACCGAGGCTCCACTACCTCCGCCAGCGCCTGGCGAGAGAGATCTCTCGGCGGCCTGTCTCCGACACTCGGCACTTTGATGGTTTCATCCGCCCCCGCGAGCTGCGTCAGTGCGCAGGCGTATTTAATCTTGATTTCTTCGGCATTCTGGGTGGGCGTGCGTAATGCCATCGCGATATCATTTGTCACCTGGTCGCCGGCGATGGGTATCACGGCCGTATGGCGGATCGAGCCGGCAGTAAAAATGGCAATGTCTGTCGTGCCACCACCAATATCGACGAGACACACGCCCAGCTCTTTCTCATCTTCCGTCAATACGGCATAACTGGATGCCAATTGTTCCAGGATGATGTCATCCACCTCCAACCCACACTTGCGAACACACTTTTCAATGTTCTGCGCGGCATTCACGGCACAGGTCACGAGGTGTACTTTCGCTTCCAGGCGCACACCGGACATACCCAAAGGTTCTTTGATGCCTTCCTGGCTATCAATCACATATTCCTGTGGCAAAATGTGCAGCACTTTTTGATCCGCGGGAATCGCCACAGCCTGTGCAGCATCAATCACCCGCTCAATGTCCGCCTCAACCACTTCCCGTTCACGAATCGCCACAATACCGTGCGAGTTCATGCTTCGAATATGGCTGCCCGCAATCCCGGCATACACGCTATGGATCTCACACCCGGCCATCAATTCGGCTTCTTCGATGGCATGTTTGATCGACTGAACCGTGGTTTCTATATTCACAACAACGCCACGTTTGAGCCCACGCGAGGGGTGTGACCCGATGCCAACGATCTTGATTCGACCGTCATCCGTTTTCTGGCCAACGATCGCCACAATTTTTGACGTGCCTATGTCCAAGCCGACAATCATGTTTTCCATACTGCTTCTTCCTACCCCTGACATTCCTGCCTACCGTTCATCCATTATTTTGCCGCTGTCTCTACTCAGGTACGATGGCTACCATTCGCGCTTTTTGCGCTGCCGCACCCTCGGGTGTTCGCCAGGTCACCGAGACGCCATTCGTATAACGTGCGTCCAAGACTGCCACGAGTTCTATACCACGGGGCGCCAGTTGCTGGTAGACACGCATCGCGCGATCAAGTCGCTGCGGAATGTCGGTGCTGCCCAACCTGATGGTAACCGCATGATCCGTGACCAGCGTCCAATCACCCCGTGCATCCAATGCCAGCTCCGACAACGTGATTCCGCCGGAAGTCATCCGCCCTGACAGTTCCGCATACTGCCTCAGTACCTGTTGCGCCTCACCAGCCTCTCCACGGAGTCTGGGCAACGCCGCCTTCAGCGCTTCAATCCTGTCACCGTCACCTGGCTGAAAACGGTCGCCGTAGGGATTCAGCAGGTGTGCATCATTCCAATTTGCCACAGCGACCTGTTCAACAATCAGGTACTCCAGTGTGTCAGGCCAAACCCGCCGGATGGATGCTTTTTCTACCCATCCGTTCTGCTCGATTTCCGCTTTCAGCTGGTAGAGATCCAGCGAAAAAAATCCCTGCCCCAAGATGCCATTCAGTTGCGCGGTCAATTGCGCTTCGTCCAGGTAATTGAGCTGCCCCTTCACTTGTACCGTCGCTACCGGGTGATCGAAAAAACGCTCCATCAGATCGTTTCTGTAAGACCAAACCACCAGGACAGCGATCCAACCCAAAACCATCACAATGACTGCGGGATAGCGTTTCAGCCAGGCTATCAAAGCAGCGGCACCAGCCAACCCTGCACTTGCGGCACTCAACAGAGACCGATACGCCTCACGCACTTGCATCAGTGGTGCTGATGCACGCCGCTTTTTAGCGGAGGCCCCCCGCTTTGTGCTCTTTTGTGCTGTCGCAGCTGTCTTCAGGGCCAAGGGCATCGCTTACATCTCATGCGCTCGTTTGAGCGAGTATTCTTAAGACCAGGTCATCAAACGAGCACCCGGCATGATCAGCTGCCATGGGCACCAGGGAGTGACTCGTCATGCCGGGTACGGTATTTACTTCCAGCAACCAGTTTCTGCCATCAGCATCCTGCATGACATCCACCCGCCCCCATCCTTCGCATCCAACGGCTTCGAAGGCACGAAGCGCCAGGCTCTGCATTTCAGCTTCCTGCTCTGCGGACAGGCCACTCGGTAAATGGTACTGCGTGTCGTCGGACTGGTATTTGGCTTCATAGTCATAAAACACGTTTTGCGTTTTCAGTCCGATGACGGGCAGTGCTTCGCCACCCAGCACACCTACGGTGAATTCCGCCCCTTCCACCCATTTTTCAGCCATTACCTGTTGATCATATTCGCATGCCGACTGAAACGCATTCTCAAGCGCGTGTTCGGAGGTTACCTTCTGCACGCCTATGCTTGAGCCCTCATGCACGGGTTTTACACAGATTGTGGGGCCCAGTTGACGATACACGTCCGACAGGTTCTGCGCGGTCAACACTTCGGAGTCTGGCGTGGGCAAGCCACAGGCCAACCACACCTGCTTGGTTTTGATCTTGTCCATCGCCAGCGAAGAAGCCAGTACGTTGCTGCCGGTGTACGGCAAACCAATTAATTCCAGATACCCTTGCAACGACCCATCTTCGCCGCCGCGTCCATGCAGGGCGATGAACACCCGATCACAACAGCCGGGGTCAAACTCTCTCAGGGTGTTTTTATCCACAAGCACAGGGACAACATCGACACCCGTGCGGGTCAGCGCATTGATCACCGCCTGCCCACTCTCCAGTGACACATCTCGCTCCGCTGAAGTGCCGCCGTAGAACACCGCCACTTTCCCCAATTTGCTTACAATTGCTTGTTGATCCAATGCTTTCACTCTCTCTGTCCTCACCCTGAACGGCTTTTGCCTCAGCGCATTTCACGCATCCTTGACAAACAGGTCTGAATCCACCAGTTTTCCGGCCAGCGCACCAATATCACCCGCCCCTTGTGTCACCAGAATATCTCCCGGCTCCAACACGTCTTTTAATACCGTGGCCAGATCTTCCCCATCTTCGGCAAAAATCGGCTCTACCGCGCCGCGCTGTCGAATGCTCCGACAGAGACTGCGGCTGTCTGCCCCCGGTATCGGTAACTCTCCAGCCGGGTAAACGTCCAGCAATAACAGAACGTCGACGGTACTCAATACTTTCACAAAGTCTTCATACAGGTCACAGGTCCGACTGTACCGATGCGGCTGGTAAACCATCACCAAGCGACGGTCTGACCAACCACTGCGTACCGCATTGATGACCGATTCCACTTCTCTGGGATGGTGACCATAATCATCCACGAACAAAACGGGACCTTTGGCAGTTGGCAACTCGCCATACATCTGAAAACGACGCCCCACACCGGAGAACTTGGCTAACCCCTGCTCAATCGCACGATCTTCCACGCCCTCATCGGTAGCGATGGCAACCGCGGCAAGCGCATTCAGTACATTGTGCCGCCCAGGCATATTGAGCGTGATGTCAAGATCAGCCTTCCCATCGGGTCGGTGTGCGGTGAACGAAATCTGCGAAGCCGTTTGCGTCACCCGGGATGCGCGAAAATCTGCATCTGCGCCGAATCCATAGGTGATGATCGAACGTCCCACTCTGGGCAAAATCTCCTGAACCACCTCATCGTCTGTGCACAAGCAGGCCACGCCGTAAAACGGCAAGTTGTGAAGAAAATCAACGAAGGTTTGTTTCAGCTTTTCAAAATCTCCGCCATAGGTGTGCATATGGTCCGCATCAATGTTCGTTACGACAGCGGCCATCGGCGTCAAGTGAAGGAAGGAGGCATCACTCTCATCGGCCTCTGCCACCAAAAACCGGGAAGCTCCGAGTTGAGCATTGGTTCCCGCACTGTTTAACCGGCCACCAATCACGAACGTTGGATCAAGGCCAGCCTCACCAAAAATCGATGCAATCAGGCTTGTGGTGGTCGTTTTGCCGTGGGTTCCCGCCACCGCAATACCATGGCGATAACGCATGATCTCGGCCAGCATTTCAGCACGCGGTACCACAGGAGTTCGCTGTTTGCGCGCCTGAGCCACCTCGGGATTGGTCTCATCCACCGCGCTGGATACCACAACCACATCGGCGGATTTCACATGGTCAGCGGAGTGTCCAATATGGATCTCTGCGCCCAATGATGCCAGGCGCTCCGTGGTGGCTCCCGCTTTCAAATCCGATCCAGCGATCTCGTATCCTTGATTGAGCAAAACCTCAGCAATTCCGCTCATCCCTGCTCCGCCGATTCCCACAAAGTGTATTTTTCGAATACGACGCATTTCCGGCACATCACACACCAGCACAGGTTTCGCAGCGATATCAACCATGGATGACCTCCTCACATACATCGGCAACCTGACGGGTTGCATCTGGTCGGGCCAGTTGAGCGGCTTTCTCCGACATAACAGTTAACTCTTCCCGGCAACGTACAAAACCGGTTAACGCCTCTGCGAGGCTACTCGCGGTCAATGATTTCTCTGGCATCAGCCTTGCGCCACCGCCATCAGCCAGGTACCGCGCATTTGCTGTTTGATGGTCATCCACCGCATGGGGAAAGGGCACAAGGATGGATGCTTTTCCTGCCGCAGCCAGTTCTGCTATCGTCATTGCTCCTGCACGACAAATCACCAGATCAGCCCAATCGTAGGCAGCGCGCATATCCTCCACAAAAGGAAGAATCTCGCCTTGCACCCCGTGTGCTTGATACGCACCCAGCGTATCGTCCACTTTGTTCTTGCCACACTGATGCCGGACGACCGGTCGATCACTCTCCGGCAACTGAGCCAACGCTTCGGGAACCACCCGATTAAGCGCAGCGGCGCCCAGACTTCCGCCCAGCACCAACAGTTTCAACGCGCTTGTCACCGCGGTGTCGTCCTTTTTATCTACCGGCACAAGAAAATCCTTTCTTAAGGGATTACCCGTCACCTGAATTTGATCACCCTCTCCAAACGCGTTGGGAAACGCACTCAACACCCGTTTTGCCAAGGGCTTGAGCAGGCGATTGGTCACTCCCCGTATCGCATTCTGTTCATGAATGATCAATGGTGTACCCGTCAACCAGGCCGCTATGCCGCCCGGGCCACTGGCAAATCCACCAAATCCCAGCACACACACAGGTTTAACGCGCCGTACCACTGCGAGTGCCTGCATTACGGCAATCAGGATTTTAACGGGGGCCAGTACAAGCGTCAGCTTTCCCTTCCCGCGCAACCCGGACACATTGATTAAGGACAAATCGATGCGTTGCTGAGGAATCAGCGTTGCTTCCATGCCGTTTCTTGCACCCAGCCAATGCAGAGAGAACTGGCGTTCTTCCAGCTCACGCGCTACCGCCAACGCCGGAAAAATATGCCCGCCCGTACCACCGGCCATCACCAGCACGGTCTGCGGATTGGCCGTCATTGCGCCATTCATGAGTCAGGCTCCTGTGACGGGGCTTGTTGTAAGCCCTTGCACTCCTGATCCACACGCAGAAGTACTCCAATCATCATGCAACTCACAATTAAACTACTGCCCCCATAACTCACCAATGGCAGGGTCAGGCCCTTGGTTGGCAGAAGCCCACTGTTCACGCCAATATTGATGAAAGCCTGAAACCCGATCAACACGGAAATGCCATAGGCCAGATACGCCGAAAACAGGTTGCCCATCCGCTCGCTCGCTCGTCCAATCACCATCCCTCGGTACACAAGACAGGCGAACAATGCGATCACCACAATGGTGCCAATAAGCCCAAATTCTTCTGCCAAAATGGCAAACACAAAGTCGGTATGAGCTTCAGGCAAATACATCAATTTTTGCACACTGTTTCCCAGCCCAACACCGGTCCACTCACCGCGCCCGAACGCTATCAAGGCTTGTGTCAACTGATAGCCACTGCCAAACTGGTCCGCCCAAGGATCCGCAAACGAGGCAACTCGCTGGAACCGGTAAGGCTGGAATACCACCAACAACGCACCGAGACCACCAGCAATCACCAACAAAACACCAAACTTCATCAATTTTGCACCACTGAGGAATATCATCCCGAATACGGCAGTGATGATGACCACAGTTGCACCAAAATCCGGCTCCATCAGCAGCAGGAGCGCAGCAAAAAACATCACCATCAGCGGCTTGATAAATCCCCACCAGGACCCACTCACTTCATCACTCCGCCGGACCAGATACCCTGCGATATAGGCCACCAGAAACAACTTCGCGAGCTCAGAAGGCTGAAAATTAATGGGCCCCAATCCAATCCAGCGCACACTGCCGTTGACTTGTTTACCAATCACCAGCACGATCGCCAGAAGAAAAAAAGAGCAAAACAGCAGCAACCAGCCGTAGTCGTACCACATTTGAGTCGGTATGCGGCTCGCCACGATGCCTGCGATCAACGCCACGCACAGAAAAACACCATGCTTTGTTGCATAAAGAAACGGATTCCCGCTCCGCGCTTCCGCCACATCAATGGAGGCAGACATGATAATGACCAGCCCAACATACAGCAGTGCTGCGGCGCTCCCAAGCAACCACCAATCCAGCCCCACGCCTTTCGCCCCCACTGCAGAGGGCAAAGTCACGATGGACTTGTTATGGTCGAGGGACAACTGTGCCATACGGTTACATCTGCCTCACATAGTGGGAAAACTGCGCGCCACGATGCTCATAACTCTCAAACATATCGAAACTGGCGCACGCAGGCGACAAGAGCACCATGTCCGACTGCTCAGCCAAATGACGAGCCTGCTGCACCGCCCCTTCAAGGGTTTCCGCCCGATGAATGATCTCTTCCGGTAAAACCCGCGCGATCTCTGGCGCATCTCTGCCAATCAACACCACTGCTTTACAATAGTTCTCTACCACATCCCGCAGCGGCGTAAAATCTGCACCTTTCCCCTCTCCTCCTGCGATCAGCACCAGCTGTCCGGAACAGGTGTCGCCGAGGCTCTCTACCGCAGCGCGGGTTGCACCAACATTGGTCCCTTTGGAGTCGTTGATGTAGTCCACGCCATCCACGGTTCGAATGTATTCACAACGATGATGCAACCCCGGGTACTCTTTTAATGTGGCAATCATATCTTCCAGTGGAATACCTGCCGTGTGCCCAAGAGACAGTGCCGCCAAAGCGTTATACAGGTTGTGTTTACCCTTCAGCCGCATTTCAGCCACCCGCATGATGGGCTTGTAGCCATGCACGATCCACTGCTCAGAGTTTTCCATGATCGTACTGAATTTCTTCAATCCGGGATTACCCAAGCCGTAATGAATTGCCTGCATGCCCTGCGCCATCAAAGGGGCGGTCAGCGGTAAGTCGTCGTTCACTACCGCATTCGTGGCACCATAAAAGATGCGATGTTTCGCTGCATGGTATTCCGGCATACCGCTGTAACGATCCATATGATCTTCGGAGACATTCAATACGGTGGCAGACATCGCGCCCAGCCGGCGAGTGGTTTCAAGCTGAAAGCTGGATAACTCCAGAACGTAGAGTTCCACGGCCGGATCGATAAGATCCAATGCCGGCGTTCCCAGATTTCCTCCGATGGCCACTTTCGTCCCGGCTTTCTTTGCCATATCGCCCAGCAGCGTCGTTACCGTACTTTTCCCGTTTGACCCGGTAATAGCGATGATGGGGGCTTCAGCGACACAACTGAAAATATCGATATCTCCTGTAATTTCGGTACCATTTTCCCTGGCGCGTTGAATCATCGGGTGTTTAATCGGTACGCCGGGGCTCACCACCAGATCATCAGCAGTACTGAGGTAGTCCGCATCCAGTTCGCCCAGCCGCACCGGCACCGAGGGAAATGCTTTTACAAAGTCATCCAAACCCGGCGGCTGAGTGCGGGTGTCTACCACCTCGACCTGTGCCCCTTGCCCAAGTAAATATCGAACGCAGGATTGCCCGGTTTTCCCCAAACCTACTACGATGTGTTTTTTATCTGACGCGATCAGCTGCATTGCATGTACAACCATTGTTTTGCACCCGTAAGAGATGCCCTCTGACTCTTACCTGATTTTCAGAGTGGCCAGACCCACCAATACCAACACCACTGTGATCACCCAAAACCGGACAATAACGCGCGGTTCAGGCCATCCCTTTAACTCAAAGTGGTGATGAAGCGGGGCCATTCGAAATATTCTGCGCCCGGTCAACTTGAATGATGCCACTTGCAGAATCACCGAAACGGTTTCCATCACGAAAATACCCCCCATGATAAACAGCACTAATTCCTGCCGTACGATCACAGCAACCACACCCAGGGCAGCACCAAGCGCTAATGCCCCTACATCCCCCATAAATACCTGGGCCGGATAGGTGTTAAACCAGAGAAAACCAAGCCCGGCACCCACAATGGTGCCGCAGAAAACGATTAACTCACCTGCCCCGGGTAAGTGGGGAATGTGCAGATAGTTGGCGAACTGTGCGTGGCCGGACAGGTAGGCAAACACCGCCAGCGCTCCCGCCACCATTACCGTGGGCATGATGGCCAGCCCATCCAGTCCATCCGTGAGGTTTACTGCATTACTGCTGCCGACAATCACGAGATACGTCATCACACAGAAACCGACTGCACCCCATTGCCAGCCCCACTCCTTCACGACGGGAATGATAAAATAGGTTTCTGCAGGCAATGTGGCGGTTTCAAACAACACTACGGCCGCCACAAATCCAAACAGCGACTGCCAGAAATACTTCCAGCGCGCCGGTAGACCGCGCGAGTTTTTCTCCACCACCTTGCGATAGTCATCCACCCAGCCAATGGCGCCAAATGCCAATGTCACCAGCAGCGTGACCCACACATACCGATTGGAAAGGTCACCCCACAAGAGTGTACTGATGGCAATGGCCACCAAAATCAACGCCCCTCCCATTGTGGGCGTGCCGGCTTTACTCAAATGGCTCTCTGGACCGTCATCTCGTACCGATTGACCAATCTGGTGGTAGCTCAACTTACGAATCATCGTGGGCCCAATGACCAGCGAAATGCCCAAAGCAGTTAACACCCCCATAATGCCGCGCATCGTCAGGTATTTAAAAACACCGAAGACACTGACATAACCTGCCAGCCAATCCGCTAGCCACACTAACATTGAGACACCTTGATCTTGTTCTCCAAAATATGTATTACCTCTTCCATATGTGCGCTTCGCGACCCCTTAACCAGCATCACTACATCGGCTTCACTCTCCACAAGTTGGTGCACTCGTTCGGCCAACGCGTCTTTATCAGCGAACACCTCGCCACGCCCCGACAGTGGCGCGATAAAGTCTTCTGCGTACTCACCCTGTGCTAATACACGCTCCAGGTTTAAATCCGCAGCTTTCTTTCCGACCAACCCATGCAAGCGCCTGGATTCATCCCCCAGTTCTGCCATGTCTCCAAGAACCGCAATCCGGTATCCGGGTTGTGCAGCCAACACATCCAATGCCGCACACATGGAGGAAGGATTCGCATTGTAACTGTCATCAATCAACCTGAGCGCGTCGATCCGACGGAACTGCAGTCTGCCGCCAACGCCGGCGAACTGGTCCAAACCGGCAGCAATTTCTTCTGCGGCTACAGACTTTGCCCATGCGGCAGCTGCCGCGGCCAGCGCATTCGCCACATTGTGTATTCCTGGCGCAGGAATTCGCACATCAAAGTGCGTCCCCGCAACATGAAACACGCAGCACGACTCGGTATCACGTAGCTCAATATTGGTCGCGTAGATATCAGCCTGGGCATTGCCGGAAGCACTGAAACTGATCACATGCGCCTCGCCCACCATAGAGTTCCACACACCATAAGCTGGATCATCAAAATTAAGCACCGCGCTCTGGCCCGGTTGCAGACAGGTCAGAATCTCACCTTTCGTGCGCACAATGATTTCTTTGCTGCCAAAGCCTGCCAAATGCGCTTCACCCGCATTCGTGATGATTGCCACATCCGGCTGAACCAGTCGTGCGTTGAACAGAATTTCTCCTTCTGCACTCGCACCCAGTTCCAGCACCGCGCTCCGATGGGCTTCATTCAGCTGAAGCAACGACAATGGCACGCCAATATGGTTATTCAGATTGCCTTTGGTATAAAAAACGGAGGAAGACTGCGCCAGAATGCTGGCCAGCATTTCTTTCACGGTGGTCTTCCCGCTGCTTCCCGTGACGGCAAACATGGGCCCATCAAAAGCCTCTCTCACGTGTGCCGCCAGCGCTCGAAGCCCTTGCAATACATCGGATACGACTACCTGAGGCAGGTCACAAGGCTGCTGTTTCGCGACCAAGGCCCCCACCGCACCGCGCTCTTGAGCTGCTGCAACAAAGGCATTCCCGTCAAAGTTCGGCCCGGAAAGCGCGACAAACAGTGCACCGCTCGTTAACTGGCGCGTATCCGTGCACACCTCACTGAAGTCGCTATCGCTGCCGATGAGCTTGCCCCCGATGATGGCTGCCATCCGGCTTAATGTGTATTCTCCAATCAACGGTCTTCCCTCATCTGCGTGACAGACCTGTCTTGCAAAGCCGCACGCGCAACCTCTGCATCATCAAAAGGATGGCGAACTCCCTTCACCTCCTGATAATTCTCATGCCCTTTGCCGGCAATCATCACAATGTCTGACGACGACGCACGCCCGATCGCCTGACGAATCGCGCACGCACGATCTGGTTCAATGGAAATATGAGGCTGACTTTTCAGCCCGGTAACAATTTCTTCAATAATTCGGAGAGGTTCTTCACTGCGTGGATTGTCGGATGTTACAACCACTTGGTCCGCGCACCGGGCAGCGATTCCCCCCATCAGGGAGCGCTTACCGCGATCACGGTCACCACCACAGCCAAAAACGCACCAAAGCGCGCCTGTTTGATGCGCCCTGGCGGCCATCAATGCCTTTTCCAATGCGTCCGGTGTGTGCGCATAATCTACCAAGACCGCAGGCAACTCCTCCGAACTCTGCGTAACGACAGGCTCCATGCGTCCCGGAACAACCATGAGCTGATCAAACGCGCTCACAATAGCTTTCAGCGGATACCCCATGCCAAGCACCGCGCCCACGGCTGCCAGCAAGTTGTACACATTAAACTCACCAAACAGCATGACGGCGAATGCCTCCGCCTCACCCTGCCAACACAACTTTCCGCTGATACCGGCACTTGTATAGGTCAGCTGTTCGGCTGTTAAGTCTGCGTCAGGGCTCAGCCCATAGCGAATCACTCGCTCTGCGGTGATTTCCGGCAGCCAGCGCAGGCCAGTGTCATCATCTACATTCACCACCACCCACCGGAGGCCAGCCTGCGTCACCAACCTTTTTTTCGCCAAAGCATAGGCTTCCATGGTTTCGTGATAATCCAGGTGGTCACGACTCAGATTGGTGAAAACGGCGCCCGTAAAACTCACCGCATCAACGCGCCCTTGCTCCAACGCATGGGAAGACACTTCCATCGACAGGGAGCCACTGGACGCAGATGCGATATGCGCCATCAACTCGTGCACGATTTCCACTCCGGGCGTGGTATGCAGGCTGGGTAAAATCTCTCCCAACAGCCCGGTACCTGTCGTTCCCACGAGCCCCTGAGGGCGCTGCTGCACCGCTTTCAACAGTGCTGAAATGAAGTAAGTCACCGACGTTTTTCCATTGGTCCCCGTCACACCAATCACAGGCATAGCCATCTTATCGGTGCCGTAAAAGCGACTGAACAGCTGACCCACACCGAGAGACAGCCCAGGCACCGGCAACACAATGCATTGATCTACGGGGACCTCGGCCAACTCCGCTGCAACTTGCTCAGGCTCAGCATCCACCAAAACACAGCGTGCACCCTGAGTAATGGCATGCCGCACATAGTGACAAGATCCCGTGACCTGCCCCGGTACTGCAAGAAAAACTGCGCCAGGTACCACTCGTCGAGAGTCCATCGTCAAGAACGTGACCGGGATATCTGCCTCTGCAGGCAGAGTAACTATTCCGGCACACAATGCGTTCAATGTCAGGGGCTTCGTAGGGGCTCCACCCTGTAACTCATCCATTTTGGCCCCCTCGAGATCTGCTCTCCTCCGTGGCCAACCCTGCATGCTCCAACACCTTATCCAACTGTTTCTCTGCCGCTTCCGGCGTCGGAATCGTGTCTGGCGCAACATTCATTAAACGCATCGCACTTGATGCAATCCGCGAGAATACCGGCGCTGCCACCTCACCGCCGTAATACTCATCGCCTTGTGGGCCGTCAATCACAATCGCCATGACGACTTCCGGTGCCTCTGCGGGCACCATACCTGCAAACAGCGCTTTGTATTGACTATCCTGATAGCCACTTTTGCCAACACTATGCACGGTCCCCGTTTTACCCGCAGCCTGATAACTTTCAACCTGGGCGCGTGTACCGGTACCGCCCTTTTCAATCACTTTCACCAGCGACTGCCGTACTTGCCACGCGACCGATTTTTCAACAACACGCGTTCCTTTGCCTGCCTGAGATCCCGCCAGCAAAGAGGGCAGATACCCCATCCCGTCATTTGCCACCACTTGATAAGCGCGCGCCAGTTGAAGCGCGGTGACATTCAACCCATAGCCATAGGACAGTGTTGCAACGGTGAGTGGCTTCCACTTCACAGGATGCGGTAAGACTCCCACCCCTTCACCAGGAAAACCGGTGCCCACTGCCTGCCCCAATCCCAGGCGATAAAACATATCCCAAACCTTCTCGCCGGTAATATCCAGCGCTATCTTGCTCGTACCCACATTACTGGATTTCGCTACCACGGTCGCCACATCAATGACGCCGTAGTCCCGGTGATCTCGAATGCGCTTTTGCCCGATACGCAAGATACCCGGCGAGGTATCCACTTTTGAGGAGAGCGAATACTTACCGGACTCAAATGCCGCCAGCATGGTCAACGGCTTCATTGTGGACCCCGGCTCAAAAACATCCGTGATCGCGCGATTTCTCAGACTCCCCGGCAACAGGCTTTCCCGGTTATTCGGGTTATAGGAAGGCTGGTTAACCATGGCGAGTATCTCGGCATTTTTGGCATCCAACACCACGATGCTGCCCGCTTTTGCATTATGCGCCTTTACCACCGACTTCAGCTCTCGGTAGGCAATGTACTGAAGCCTCAGATCCAGACTCAGACGCATGTCATTACCTGCTTTTGGCTCCTTTTCCAACGCCAGGTTTTCAATCACATTACCCAAGCGATCTTTCAGAACCCGTTTACGGCCAGGCACGCCTTTGAGCCAGCTATCAAACGCCAGCTCCATCCCCTCTTGGCCCTTCTCGTCAATATCCACAAAGCCAACCACATGGGATGCGACCTCCGAGGCAGGATAGAATCGCTTGTAATCTCTTTGAATATGTACCCCGGGCAGTTTCAGCTGGTTCACTTGCCGTGCCAGCGCAGGCTGGATCTTACGTTTTAAATACACAAACTCGCGTGCCTGATTGAGTTCCAGACGTTCATAAAACCAGTCCGTTCGAATTTCCAGCAACGCACACAAGGCAGCCACGGATGCCTTATCCACCTGCCCCTGCAGAAACTCCTGCGGATTCATCCAGACCGTTTCAACCGGCGTACTCACTGCCAACGGCTCACCGGATCGGTCCGTGATTACCCCCCGGTTAGCAACAATTTCTTCAAAGCGAATGGTTCGAGCTTCCCCCTGATTGATAAGAAAATCCTTCTCAAGCACATGCAGCTGCACCATTCGATACATCAACAGCACCAGGGCAACCGCCATAAAAAACAACACCATCGCATAGCGCCAGGACGACCGTTCGACGTTGTGCTCAGGTTCCAGATTTTTGTTTATTATTTTTGTGCTCATTTTCTTATCACGACGATTTCGTCTGTGCTCGGCAAAACCATATGCAGCTTGTTCCGGGCGATCTGCTCAACGCGCCCCGGTGCAGTGAGCGCACTCTGCTCTAAAAGCAACTGACTCCACTGCGCCTGATAAAAATCCCGCTCATCCAGCACGGTCTCCAGCTGGGTGTACAGTGCTCTGTTCGAATGCACGGCATACACGGAAGCAAATATGCAGGCGGTTAATACACCCATCAGGCACAGAGTCACCAGCACTGGCCTGGTAAACACCTCGCCTGCGACGCTTGAGGAAAGTGTGCTCGCAGACGCTTGCTCCGATTTCAGGTTGGCTGGTAGCGACTTCAGAAGTCCTGCATCAACTAAGAACATTCGTTTCCCCCTGACGTTTTAGGTTTCTTTCCCAAGCCCACTGAGTGTGCTCAGTCCAAGAGTCGCTCCATCGTTCTCATCATTGCACTCCGGGCGCGAGGGTTAGCATCCACCTCCTGCGCACTCGGTTTAACCGCCTTGCCCACCAATCGAAAATCCACTTTAAATGCATCGGCACGCACCGGCACGCCTCTCGGCAGCTCAGGCCCCTTCACTTTGTGGCGCATAAAACGCTTCACAATGCGATCTTCCAGAGAATGAAAGCTGATCACCACCAGCCGACCCGCGTTTTTCAGCAGTCCGGAAGCGGCTTCCAATGTTGGCTCCAGATCTGCCAACTCCCGATTGATTTCAATTCTGATCGCCTGAAAGGCTCGGGTCGCTGGGTGCTTGCCTTTTTCCCAAGCCGGGTTTGCTTCAGCAACAATCTTGGCCAGCTGCCCGGTTGTTCGGATGGGCGCTTCCTGTCGCGCTTTGACGATAGCGCCTGCCATCCGTCTGGCAAACTTTTCCTCTCCGTATTCTCTCAGTACCCGCACGATTTCCTGCTCAGATACGGTGGCTACCCATTCTTCTGCCGTAACACCCGATCGCGTATTCATGCGCATGTCCAGCGGACCATCCTGCATAAAACTGAAACCGCGTTCGGCATTATCCAGCTGCGGTGAAGAGACACCTAAATCCAACAGAATCCCATCCACACGATCAATGGACTTAGCAGCCAATGCCGCCTGCATCGACACATAGGCATCATGCACAATACTGAAGCGGGGGTCTTCCTGGGCAAGCTTTTCGGCAACGTTCACAGCATCCGGATCTTTGTCAAAACCAATTACCCGCGCTTTATCGGTAAGCTTGCTCAGCAGCAACCGCGTATGGCCGCCTCGCCCGAACGTGCCATCCACATACACACCATCAGGATTACTGATCAACAGCTCGACCGCTTCATCCAACAGTACGGTTTTGTGCTCACCCATATGTATTGCAACCACTCTTTGCGAATCGGGCTATCACTTAGAAGTTCAAGTTCTGAAGACTTTCCGGCATCTCACCGTCATCGTCTTCATCACTCATCCATTGCTCCCACGCCTCAGCGCCCCACAATTCCAACTTATTACCCTGACCAATCAGCATCAGCTTTTTGTCCAGGTGAGCATGCGTCCTCAATGTCGGCGACACGAGAATTCTGCCATTCACGTCCACTTCCAACTCAACGGCATGCCCCATAATCAGACGCTTCATTTTCTTGCATTTTTTGTTGGTATCGGGAAGCGCCAGAATCTGAGGCAAGATCTCTTCCCATTGCGGTCTGGGATAAACAATCAGGCACGGCTCGTCCGGGTGCGCGGTCACAACAATTTGCCCCCCACACCGTTCATGCAGTTGGTCGCGAAACTTTGTCGGGATGGCCACCCGACCTTTCGCGTCCATGTTGATCGCCTGACTACCTAAGAACACAGTTCATTTCTGGGCGAATCTCCCCCAAAACCCCACTTTTCTATTTAAAAAACCACAAAAATACACTTTTACCCACTTTTTCACACACTATAGAAACAGCGATACCACAATGCAAGTAGGAGGTCAGGAGAATGCGCAAAAATTCCCTTTTCAAGACAAAGGGTTAGCAGGACGGGGGATAAACTGGACAGATATTAGACAAACAATATCCATTAAAATCAGGAAGATGAGACAACTATCTAGAAACCAGTTGAACTTTAAGAATATTTTTTGATATACGAAGAGATTTTTAGAGCAGGTCTTAAAAAGAGAGGATATGCGGAGCCATGAGCCCGCAAGAACGTCATTGATATCAAAAACCTGAGCGAATGTAAAGCGACCGACCGCGCTCCGGGGAAAATCACCAGCAAACTACACTTTAAAGGTGGCAACCCCTTCCACCATATCAAGGCCGGTCACACAATTCCGACCATTGTGTTTCGACTCATAGAGCATTTTATCGGCGTGCTCAACGAGCTCAAGCGGAGACCCTCCGGACAGAAAAGGACTAACCACACAGACCCCTGCGCTCAGCGTCACCGTATCACTTGCGTCAGAATATTGATGATTGATCTGGAGCGCTGAAACATCGTCCAACATACGCCGGGTCACCCGCATGGCACCGTCATAATCCGTGTCCGCGAGAAGCACAACAAACTCTTCTCCACCGTATCGGGCAAGGAAGTCCATGGGTCGAAGCAGCGAGGCATCCATGCAACGCGCCACCCGCCGGAGACACGCATCTCCCGCCGCGTGCCCATAGTTGTCATTGAACGGCTTGAAGCAGTCAATATCCAGCATGGCCAGCGCAAGCGTTTTTTTCTGCCGAAAGGCACGATCCCACTCCTGCCCCACGACCTCGTCAAACCGCCGCCGATTATAAACATCTGTCAACGCGTCACGCATCGCCAGTTTTTCAAGCAGCTCGGACTTCCGCCGCAACTCAAGATGCGCCTTGACGCGAGCCTTCACCACATCCGGATGAAATGGCTTCGTAATATAATCCACCGCCCCCAGGCGAAACCCCTTAGCCTCATCAATGGCATCGGAGACCGAGGTGATGTAAATCACAGGAATGTCTTTGGTTTGCGGCATTCCTTTGAGTTTCTGGCATACCTCGTAGCCATCCATTTCCGGCATCAGGATGTCCAGCAGAATCAGATCAGGCTGCGGCTCCGCCATGGCTTTTTGCAAAGCAACCTGACCACTGCGCGCTGGCACCACTTGATAATCCGTACGCAGCACTTCCATCAATACATGAATATTCTCAGCCACATCATCGACAATGAGAATGCGGGCCTTATTCGTTTCCTGCATGGCTTACTCCTTCACCGGAATTGACATGTCCGCCAACATTTTATCCAGGCGTTCCCGCGCTTCGTCTTCATTAAAGTCTACCAGACAGGCGGCAATTTGGTTAAATTGTACCTGAACTTCCTCTTCAAACTGGTGCTTCAGGTGCTCAGCCAAATCCAGCGCAGCAGGATAGTCCTCATCCATCAAGCGCCGCAATCGCACCAGCTCCGCATCCCACGCCCTGTCGCTCTTCTCACTGGGCAAAGCAACCAGCGCGGCCTGATAGTCCCGCTGCAGTTTTTTCGCCGACAAGGCATATCGATCAAACGCTGCAGAGCAGATCACCACCAGGCTTCTTAACGCACCGTAATCATGAGCTTCCAAAGCACATTCAAGCGCTTTTAACGCCTCAAAGAGCTCATTCGCAGACAAATTACCTGCACCCCCTTTCATGCTATGCACCAATACACCCAACTCTTTGTAGGAGGCACTGTCCATCAGCTCAGTCAATCGTTTCAGCGCTTCGCCATGCTTGACGGAAAAATCCGCAACCAATCCCACAAACCGCGCCTGATTTCCTCCCACCCGGCGCACACCCGCATGAATATCAATACCGGGTAGCTGCGCCGGTAACGACACCTCTTTTTCAGGGGCTGAGATGGCAACATCCTCACCAGAAATTGCAGGCTTGGCCAAAGGTTTAATCCACTTGGAGAGCGCAGAAAACAAGTCCACAGGCTCAATGGGCTTCGACACAAAATCACTCATCCCCGCTTTCAGACACTTGCTGCGCTCTTTAGAGATAGCGTGTGCCGTCAGCGCGATAATCGGCACCTCCGCCTGCGAGCCTGGCAACGCTCGAATCGCCTTGGTCGCATCGAACCCATCCATGACCGGCATCTGGATATCCATCAGAATTGCGTCAAAGGGCGGAATCCCCTCGGCCGCCACTTTCTTAACACCCTCTTCGCCATTGGCAGCGACTTCAACCACAAACTGTTCAGACGCCAGAAGCTCGCTTGCCACCTGCTGGTTAATGGGATTATCCTCAACGACAAGTATTCTTGCCCCTCGGATCGCGTTCAAGTCGACATTTTCGCGATGAGTGTCATCATAGACAGTCTGATAGTTTTCGTTTCCCCTGCCCAACGCCCCCATGATTGCATCGAAAACATTGGAGGGGGTGACGGGCTTCGGCAGCATACCGTTGATCCCGATATCACTCACTTCATCCCGCACCTCATCCAGTAAGAGCGGTGACGCCATTAAAATAAACGGGAGAGATTCGAAACCGTCCAAAGCACGAACAGCACGAGCAATCTGGAGCCCGGTCATATGAGGCATCTGAAAATCTGAAATCACCAGCTGAAACTTCTTCCCTTCCGGCTGAGATTTTAACAATGTGAGAGCATCTTCCGGACGAGTGGCATGCACCACATCAAAGCGCATGGCCTTCATCGTGTCGCTGAGCACGGTGAGCGCGGTTTCATTGTCATCGAGCAGCAGAATTCGCATACCTCGCACATCCGGTGGATACGTCGAGCGAATGGTTTCTCCGGATTTAATCCCGAACACCCCGGTAAATGCGAACGTGCTCCCATGATCCGGCTCACTCTCCACCCAGATCCTGCCCCCGAACAGATTCACCAGTTTTTTGCTGATCGCCAGCCCCAGCCCGGTTCCTCCAAAGCGCCGAGTGGTGCTGGTGTCCGCCTGATTGAACGACTGAAACAAGCGTTTCATTTGCTCGGCATCCATTCCAATGCCCGAATCCTGGATGGAGAATTTGAGTGCGACCTCCTGATCAGACCAAGGCACATGTTTGGGAGACACACGCTGACACGCCTCTGAAGACAAGCGCTCAATGGCCACAACCACCTGGCCGGACTCGGTGAATTTCACCGCATTCCCACCCAGGTTAATCAACACCTGAGTCAGCCGAAGCGGGTCACCAATGAGATGCACCGGCACATCCGGCTGAAGGGAGTAAATCAATTCAAGCCCTTTTTCTTCGGCTTTCAGCCCAACCACGGTCGAAAAGTGTTCCAGCATTTTTTCCAGATCAAAAGGCACCTTCTCCAGTTGCATCTTTCCGGCTTCGATCTTCGAAAAATCCAGAATATCATTGATGATGCCCAACAGAGATTTCGCGGCCGTTTCGATCTTGGTGACGTAATCCCGCTGCTGAGAGGTTAGGTCCGTCTTGAGCGTCAGCGCACTCATCCCGATGACCGCATTCATTGGTGTCCGTATTTCATGGCTCATGTTGGCCAGGAAGTCACTTTTCGCCTGGTTGGCCAGCTCGGCAGTTTTCTTTTCCATGCGCGCTTTGGCCATTTCCCGCCGAGAGGTCACATCCGCCACCGTTCCTTCGTAATAAACGACCTTATGTTGTGGCGAGTACACCTTACGCATAGACTCCACGCCCCAGAAACGTGAACCATCCCGACGTTTGAAACGGCTTTCCAGCCCCACCACCTGTTCCTCTTCATCCAGCAGCGCAATCAGATCCCTGCGCGCCCCGGCATCGACATAACATTCGGAACCAATATCTGAGACCCCTTTCACCAGAGATTCCGGCGACTCGTAACCAAACAATCGCGCCATCGCCGGATTGGTTTGGATAAATCGCCCATCCAAAGAACTTTGATAAATCCCTTCCACCGCATTCTCGAAAATGCTGCGAAATTGTCGCTCACTCGCCTCCAAGTCCTGGGCCATTTGGCGCTGTTGTTGCGATTGCACACTCAAATTCGCCAGCATTTTATTAAAAGCCGATTCCAACATTTGCAACTCATTCTGGCTTTCTTTGGGCAAATTCAGTGTCACCGGGCGCAAATTATCCAACCCGATATCCCGCACCTGATCGACAAACAGGGAAAGCGGTCGAATGAGCATTCGCCGCGCCGAAGCAAACAGAATGACCGCCAGAAGTATGCCCGCCAACAACGCATTAAAGACGATAAACAAAAGGCTGCCTTCCACCTGAGCGAATACCACCGACCGATTGGAGTAGAGAATCAACTGGCCCAGAGGCCGGCGCTCCATCATGTCCGTCCCTTCATAAACCAGATCCACGGTTCGGCCAAACACATGCTCAGATTCCAGCGAAGCACCTTCCAGGACCTCACCCTGCATAAAGTTCATGGCTTCAAATTCGGTGACAATCTTCACGCCGGTCACGACTGACAGGCTCTCAACACCACTCAGAATGATACTGAGCTGGCGTTCATCGATACTCCAGATGGCTTGCGTTAAGCCGGGCGCGTAAGCCTCACAGTAACGTTGCAGATCGTGGGTAATCTGGTCCTTGGCACGAATGTATTCCCGATAGGCATGCAGCGTAGTAAACACCGAAGAAGCAAGCAGAAACAGCGATACCGCCCACAAAATAAACCGGGTGACGATGGAGTCTTTTGGACTGTAAGTACCGGGTGATTTCATCGTTATCCCGTCTCCAGTGCGTGTATCCCGCGTCTACTGAGGCGTCACCAAGGGTATGACGATGCGCTTTTCCAGCGCCAGCTGGGAATACACCGCCGGCCAGTACTTTCGAGTTAACTGAGCGACAATGCCGGCTGAATCTGCGGCATTTAACGCATCTTCCAAGGGAGCTTTCAGGTGCACGGCATCTTTCGCCAGATAAAAAACAAAGTCACGCTCATACTGCAGCACCAGATTGCGCTCAATCGCGAGCTCCGGGTGTGCCTGCGCTTCTTCCAGAATTTCCATAGCCCCACGAGGAAAATAATCCACACCGCGGTTTTTCACCGCCACCTGCGCATAGACTTTCGCACGCCAGTCGCCATCCCGTTCACGATACAAGAGCTTGTTTGCCGCCCACACCTTGGCATCAAACCAGCCCTTACCCATCGCAGCAGTTTTTTTGAGCCGCCTGAACGCGTCCAATGAATCAACGGAGTCATACACATGCTGTTGGTCGGGGGGAATCAACAATATACGCCGTCCAATGAGCCCGCCCGTCAAGGGAAAATCGATGACCGTAAAATTTTGGTCCCGTTGCTGGCTACGCACCAGCCAAACCAGAGAAATCTGCCCCTCCTCGAACAAGGCAATAATGCGCTTTTGCGGCAGTTTACCAAGATTTCTGATTTCGACCTGATGTCCCTGGCGCATCATCGCGGTCTCAATCAGCTCTGGGAAGTACTCATGACCACCGGCCTGGTGAAGCGCTACGGTAAACACATACTTTTCTGCGGCAGCAGGTAAACTGAAGGCAGCAAGGGTCAGCACCACATACCACAGTGACGCTTTTATACTGAAAGGCGTATTGTTTGTGAATCGAAACCACATAGCGCTGTCATCCGACGGATTCCAATGACTTTAAAGCTAGACGCTGGCGAGTTTTTATTCAAGAAAAGGAGAAAAGCGAGTTCGTCGATAAGCCGGGTTCTGTCTAGGACAGTCATTCATCTAGAGCATGCGTCACCACATGCTTCAAGCAACCTACCCGAATCCAGTGCGGGTCACACCAATGGATTCCTATTTGGTCTTGCTCCGAGCGGGGTTTTCCATCGCCACACCTGTTACCAGTTGCGCGGTGCGCTCTTACCGCACCATTTCACCCTTACCAGCACCCTCAGGCACTTCGGCGGTATACTTTCTGCTGCACTTTCCGTAGGCTCACGCCCCCCAGGCGTTACCTGGCACTCTACCCTGTGGAGCCCGGACTTTCCTCCCCTCGCAAAGCGAGCGGCGACTGCCTGACGAACTCGGCGGCAGAATACCCGCCTGCCCTGAAAACGTCAATACACCGGGGTTATTTTTAGCTCGGTTTTTGATCTTTCAGCGTCAGGCCCAGTTGATAGAACGCTTTTTTATTCCCACCGTAATGCTGCGCCACTAAGGCCGCCGCCGTTTTCAACGGGAGATGTTCACACAGCGATATCAACAAAGCTTTCGCGGCCACAGGTATGTCATCTCCCAGCGTTTTGTGCCCTTCAATCAAAACAACAAATTCACCCTTGCGCTGGTTTTCATCCGCTGACACCTCCGCACACAACTGAATTAAGGATCCTTCGAGTACCGTCTCAAACCGCTTGGTCAACTCGCGAGCAATCACGCCTTTTCTCTCTCCGCCGAGCACCTCACTGGCATCAGCCAGGAAGTCAGCGATACGGTGGGGCGCTTCATAGAATGCCAGCGTGCGCGCTTCGCTCGCCAGCCCTTCAAGTCTCGTTTTACGCCCCGCAGATTTCGCCGGCAGAAAGCCCTCAAAACAGAATCTGTCCGTGGGTAATCCGGCAATAGACAGCGCTGCGATCACTGCACTGGGGCCCGGCACCGTCTTGATGGCGATTCCCTGACCTCGCAGTTGATTCACCAGGTTATACCCGGGATCTGAAATAAGCGGAGTCCCGGCGTCGGACACCAAAGCGACCGACTGCCCTTCCCGAATCCGAGACGCGATCTGATCCAAACGCTGTGCTTCATTGTTTTCATGACAGGAAAACACCGGCGTATGAATACCATAGGACTCCAGTAAGCGCCGCGTATGGCGGGTGTCTTCCGCCGCAATAGCATGAACCGACTCCAGTATCTGTAAGGCACGAAGCGTAATATCCCCACGATTGCCTATCGGAGAAGCCACAATATACAGTGCAGGCTCCACCTTTTCGCCCGGCACCATTAAAGAAAAATCAACTAACACACACGCACCTGTAATTATAGAATTTGAACTAAACCGGGTATAATCCTTTAGCAATCCATGACGAACCACTCACAGGGGCCCTTTTGCCACAGCGCGGAAAGAGCACATCCGACCTCGGGAGATTAGTACAACTTATGAGCCGACTCAATGCTTGTCTGTTTCTTTGCGCCACACTGGCACTCACGGCCTGTTCCTCCGCTCCCCCCAAAGCCCCCCGTCAAACCGCCACGCCACCCGCAATCACCACAACAGATAACGCGGAGAACCTGCTGGAGCAAGCAAATCAATCCGGCTCACTGGCCTACGCCGCGGCGCTCCGTTTAGAGGCAACCAAACTCTTCATATCTCAGGGAAAATGGCTGGAAGCAACCGAAACCCTGACCCAGATCTCACCGCAGCACCTGAGCCCACAAGCGCTGAGAGACTATATCCGCACCGGCCTTGCTCTGGCCACAGACCAGAGCAACATTACACTGGCAAGACAGCTTCTTGAGCAAGCCAAGCAAGCCCGGCTGGACCAAACCAGCATTGAAGATCAGATTGAATTAACTGACCTCACCGCTTCAGCCTATACATTATCAAACGATCATTTTGGTGCTGCCAGACTGAGAATTCTCAATGCCAACCTCTTCTCAGGTGACGCCTATGACGAAAATCACGAGGCTATTTGGAAAAGTTTAAGACAAAGCCCGCTGGATGCGCTGAGCACCACCGCGCCGGAAGGCGAACCATCCTACGAGTTCGCCGGCTGGCTCGCATTGGCGAGAGCCATTCGACTGAACATTTTTAGCCTGGACGCGCAAATAGCTTCCCTCTTCACCTGGCAGGCTCAATGGCCTGACCACCCGGCAGCGCTCAAACTGCCGGGAGAGCTGACGCTCATGGCTCAACTGCCCTCCTTACGTCCCAAGCATATCGCCCTGGCACTCCCGCTCACAGGGAAACTAGCGAACGCAGGCAACGCCGTTTTTCAAGGATTCATGGCAAGCTACTACCGGGATGAGTATCGACAGGTAAATGAGACTGAACTGACTGTGATTGATACGGGCACAATCTCAGACAGTTACACGCTCGCCAACACCCTGGAAGAACTAGCGCCTGATCTGGTTATTGGCCCGCTCAATAAACAATGGGTGGAAGAATTGGCAAACGCCCCTTTCTACACCCGTCGGACATTGGCGCTTAATTACGCCAACGAAAACACGTTTGGACCTCGTCAGGACTTTTTCGAGTTTGGTTTAGCCTTTGAAGACGAAGTCACTCAAATCGTCCAGACGTTGAAAGCGCAGGGTCTCCACCGGCTCATGCTGTATTGCCCGGACTCCAATTGGGGACGACGTACCTGCGAACAAACCCAGTCCGACTGGCAGCTCGCCAACGGGCTCATTGTCGACCAATCCTTCTACAACCCAGCATCAGAACACACGAAAACCATCGAAGAAAGCTTAAAAGTGAACGAAAGCAAAGCGCGCAAATGGGAGCTGCAGCTCATACTCGAAGAGCGTCCTGAGTTCACCCCGCGCAGGCGCCAGGACTTGCAGGCAATCCTGTTGCTCGCAGACCCGGTCAATGGCAGACAGATCAAACCGCTGCTCTCCTTTTATTTTGCCGGAGATCTTCCGGTATATTCACTGTCTACCATTTACGCAGGTCAACCCGATACTGTCCGTAATCAGGATCTCGACGGAATTTATTTCACCGAGACGCCTTGGGCACTGCAAACCTCTAATCCGCTGAAAAACCAAGCTGAGTCCCACTGGCCAAAGCTGGCATCCAACTACAGTCGACTCATCGCATTGGGTGCTGACGCCTATCTATTGGCTCCGCGTCTCCCTCTGCTTGAGCAGCTTGAGGACATTGCCATTCCAGGGAACACAGGCACACTATACACACCCCAGCACAGACAGATTCATCGGAAGATGGAGTGGGCGACCTTTGTTTCCGGGGCCGCTCAAATCACACAAATTGATTAACTGAAACCCTATGCCAGGACGCATGATGAGAGAAAAAGGATTTTTAGCAGAGGCCGCCGCAGAATCTTACCTGGCCCAGCAGGGATTGAGCCTTGTCTGCAGAAACTTCCACTGCAAAGCTGGTGAGATCGATCTCATTATGATGCAGCGGGAAACCCTGGTGTTTGTCGAAGTCCGGTATCGACAGGACAGCAAGCACGGCTCCCCGCTCGAAACGATCACGCCGAGCAAACAACGCAAATTGCTCCGGGCCGTAAAATACTATCTGCTCAAACACAATTTATGGGATGCTCCATGCCGGATTGATGCACTTGGCATGACCCCTTCCTCCTGTGGTGAATTTGAGTTCAACTGGCAACAAAATGCCATATATGACGACTGACATGGACAGGCGTCTCACGACACACGATTAGAGACAAACATGGAATTGAAAGATCGATCTGACCATCTGATTAGAGAGCATTTGGAACTCATCATGAATCGTGGCGAAGAGCTTAGCCGGCAGGCCGCCCTGCTGGCAGAGATAACCACTGACACTCTGCTCAGTGATAAGAAGGTGTTTGCCATTGGTAATGGCCCCTGCAGCTCAATCGCCCAAATTCTCACAACGGCCATGGTGGATCATTTTGAACTTGAGCGCCCGGGTTTCCCGGCCATCAATCTGTCAAATGATCAAACACTCGTCAGCCAATTTGCGAATAACAACCACTTTAACGACAGCGCAGCCCGCCAATTAAGGGTGCTCGGCCACGCAGGCGACTTACTGGTGATTTACTCTGTCGATGGCAACTGCGGCAACTTGATTCAGGCTGTTCAAACGGCACACGAAAAGGAAATGAACGTCGCAATTATCACTGGACCGGAAAGCAGCAACCTTACCGCACTGACGTATGAAAACGACTTCAACATCACGCTCAACGAAAAGAAAAAATCACGCGTCGTCGAGTTCCAATTGCTCTTCACGCATATTCTATTGGATCTCATGGATTGCAAACTCTTTGGCGTTCCGAGCCCATAAAAAAAGCCGAGCTTTTGCTCGGCTTTTCCCTCACTTCACGATCTTTAGCGCCGGCTTTTTATCCGACTTTTTCACATCTTTCGCAATGGGTTCTGGCCCAGGATCGTCTGGACCCGGAGCACCCGGTTCGGAACCAAAAACCATACCTTGTCCATTTTCCTTCGCATAGACAGCCATAACTGCCCGCACAGGCACATGTACCTGCATCGGTACACCACCAAACCTGGCACTGAATGAAACGGCCTCATTAGATATTAAAAGTCCGTTCACGGCTGTCGCACTGATGTTCAGTACAATCTGCCCATTTGATACGTAGTCCGATGGCACCTCTACACCGTCCACACCGGCATCCACCACAATGTAAGGCGTGAGCATATTTTCCGAGATCCACTCATTCAACGCTCTCAGCAAATAGGGTCTGCTTGGGGTCATGACGATTGTCCCTTTTGGAAAATAATATCGTTATCCGCGAATTTCCTGCTCAAACTCACTCAGGCTGGCTTTGAATGACTCTCTGGCAAACAGGCGATCCATATACTTCAGCAGTGGCTTGCCCGCTTTCTCAGGAATCTCGATGCCTAACTGAGGCATTCTCCAAAGCAGAGGGGCAACGCAACAATCCACTATCGTGAAGTCATCACTCATAAAGTACGGCTTCTCAGCAAACAGTGGCGCTGCAGACAGCAAGCTTTCCCCCAGCACTTTTCGATCCGCTTCCACATCTGCACCTGTATTGAGCCCGGCCAATACTTTATCCGCGAGAGCAAACCAGTCCTTCTGAATTCTATGCATCAGCAGCCGGCTTTGAGCACGCGCCACCGGATACACCGGAAGCAGTGGCGGATGCGGGAACCGCTCATCCAGATATTCCATCATAATGTTCGGTTCGTACAACACGAGCTCTCGATCTACCAATGTTGGTAAATCATTGTATGGATTTAAATCGGCCAACTCTTGTGGCTTCTCATTGGGATCAACATCGATCACGTCCACAGCCACACCTTTTTCAGCCAATACGATGCGTACACGGTGGCTGTAATGACTGCTTCCATCAGAGAAAAAAGTCATTGAAGACCTTTTTGTCACTACTCCCATTTGATTCCCTCGATTTTCAATAGATAAAAAACAATCACAGCACCCCGAAGGCGTGCTGTGACTCTATACCAGTTCTAATGGCGAACGTTTATTGGCAATTAATGAATGTCTTTCCAGTATTCACGATTCAGGAAAAACACAAAAATCGACAAGAACACCAGGAAGATAAGCACATACGTTCCAATGCGATGACTCTCCAACTTGGAGGGCTCACCCATGTAGGCCAGAAAGTTCACCAGGTCTGTTACGGCTTTATCATAATCCGCAACGCTCAAACTTCCCTCATAAACGAACTCTTTACAGCCGCTGCCACCGACCAACTCACCGGTTAAAGGATCAAACTGCTTTTCTGCTCCGATTGCCGGCTTATGTGCGCATAAACCCTGCAGACCTTCAAACACATGGGGCATACCCACATCTTTAAACACAGCATTGTTGACACCATAGGGTCTGGAGTCATCCTTATAAAAAGCACGCATATAGGAGTACAACCAATCTACACCGCGCAATCTCGCCTCGAGCGTAAGATCCGGTGGGGCTGCGCCGAAAAACGACTGCCCCTGAGCAGGCTCCATGGAAATTTTCATGTGTTCGCCGATTTTGGCATTACTGAACACCAGATTCTCCATGTACACGTCAGGCGGAATACCCAAATCCGTCGCCACACGCTCATACCGGGAGTATTTTGCAGAGTGACACCCCATGCAGTAGTTGGTGAACAACGCTGCACCGCGCTGCAATGAAGGTTTGTTTTCCAGATCAATAGCTACCTTATCGAGCGGTACGCTCACGCCAGCGGCCAAAGCAATGCTGGAAACAAGGGAAAGCACAAGTAATTGAATAACCTTCTTCATCATCCTGTTATCCTCTCTGGCTCTGGTTTGGTTTTTTCCATTTTCGTATACCAAGGCATCAAAATGAAAAATGCAAAGTAAAGTACTGTCGTAATCTGAGCAACCACTGTTCTACCTGGCGTAGATGGCAATGCACCCAACGCACCCAAAATCACGAAGGACACCACAAATACCAGCAACCAGATCTTGCTCATCCAGCCCTTATAACGAATTGACTTGACTGGACTACGATCCAGCCAGGGAAGTACAAACAGAATGGCTATCGCGCCACCCATGACGACAACACCCCAAAACTTCGCATCCACCCCAAACAGCGGATAAGTCACGGCACGTAACATGGCATAGAATGGAGTAAAGTACCACACCGGTGCAATATGCTCAGGCGTTTTCAACGGATTCGCGGGTTCAAAGTTGGGTTTTTCCAGGAAGTACCCTCCCATTTCCGGGAAGAAAAACACTACCGTACAGAAGATAAACAAGAAAACAACGACCCCCACTAAATCATGAACGGTGTAATAGGGGTGAAATGGAATACCGTCTTTCGGAATACCATTTTCATCTTTGTGCTTTTTGATCTCTACGCCGTCAGGATTATTTGACCCAACTTCATGCAATGCCAGCAAGTGCAGCACAACCAGAGCCAACAAAACGATGGGAAGTGCAACCACATGCAGCGCAAAGAAGCGGTTCAGCGTGATACCTGAGATCAAGTAATCGCCACGAATCCACAGCGCCAGATCATCGCCAATGACGGGGATTGCCCCAAAGAGTGACACGATCACCTGAGCTCCCCAGTACGACATCTGCCCCCAAGGCAACAGATATCCCATGAATGCTTCCGCCATGAGGACCAAATAAATCGTCATGCCAAAAATCCACACCAATTCACGAGGCTTACGGTAGGAGCCGTACATTAAACCACGGAACATATGCAGATAAACCACCGCAAAAAACGCGGATGCCCCCGTAGAGTGCAAATATCTCAACAGCCACCCATACTCCACATCCCGCATGATGTACTCGATGGACGCAAAAGCCCCTTCGGCACTTGGGTTGTAGCTCATGGTGAGCCAGATTCCTGTCAACAGCTGGTTCACCAACACCAGCAGAGACAACGAACCAAAGAAGTACCACATGTTGAAATTTTTGGGCGCGTAATACTTGCTCATGTGACGCTCGAAAGCATCCACCACAGGCAATCGCTCATCTATCCACTCAACTAACTTACGCATTATGCACCCTCCTTATCCAGGCCAACCATAATGGTGTCATCATCAATGTAGTAGTGGGGCGGCACCTTCAAATTTGTGGGCGCAGGCACACCTTTGTAGACCCGGCCCGCCAAGTCAAACTTTGAGCCGTGACAGGGGCAAAAGTACCCTCCCATCCAGTCATCCCCAAGGTCTGCGGCCGCAACTTCCGGTCTAAACTGAGGTGAACAGCCCAGATGCGTACAAATACCCACCATCACCATAATTTCTGGCTTGATTGACCGCAAAGTACCCGTAACATACTCAGGCTGTTGCGGCTTTTCAGAGTTAGGATCAGCCACCACATCGTTCATTTTCTCGACGCGCTCGAGCATTTCCTGCGTACGACGAACAATCCAGACTGGCTGACCTCGCCACTCCACTGTGATTTGCTGGCCAGGCTCAACTTTGCTGATATTCACTTTGACCGGCGCGCCTGCTGCCTTCGCCTTTGCGCTGGGATTCCATGAAGCAACAAAGGGGACGGCAGCACCGACCATACCTATGCCACCAACCACGGATGTTGCACCAACCAACAGCCTTCGCCGACGCTTGTCTACATCGCCATTGCTCATATGGGCTTCTCCTAACTCGAGATATTCACCTAAATTCTCACTGAAAACGAACTTAGAACCTTAAATTTAAACGGCACAAATGGTAATGAAAATACCCCTCAGATACAAGGTAGATTCACCATTATTCGCCAGTAAAGGTCTGCCTGGAAGCGGATTCTAACCTACCGCAAACCAGATAAAATCCATCCCTGAAAACAAAAAAACCCAACAGCAAATGCTGTCGGGTTTTAAGGAAAGCGTGCAGCGGATTAACGCTTTGAAAACTGAGGACGCTTTCTCGCCTTTCGCAGACCAACTTTCTTACGCTCAACTTCACGAGCATCACGCGTCACATAACCCGCTTTACGCAGAGCAGAGCGCAGAGTTTCATCATATTCCATCAAAGCACGAGTGATTCCATGACGGATTGCGCCCGCCTGGCCTGTCGTACCGCCACCGCGAACAGTGACCTTTACATCGAATTTTTCAATCATATCAACCAACTCTAATGGCTGACGAACAACCATACGCGCAGTTTCACGACCAAAAAACTGATCCAGTGGACGGTTATTGATGATGATATTCCCGGTACCAGGACGAAGAAATACCCGCGCCGCAGAAGTTTTACGACGACCAGTTCCATAATTCTGATTTACTGACATATCGGCCTTCCGTTAAATATCCAAGTCTTGTGGTTGCTGAGCGGTATGAGGATGTTCCGTACCGGCATACACTTTCAGTTTGCTAAACATTTGACGCCCAAGCGGGCCCTTTGGCAGCATGCCTTTTACCGCAGTCTCAATGATTCGCTCAGGCGCATGCGCGCGCAGCTTGTCCAGAGACATTGACTTGATTCCGCCGATATACCCAGTGTGCCTGTGGTACATTTTATCGGTTTCTTTACGGCCTGTTACCGCCACTTTATCAGCATTCACAACAACGATGTAATCGCCAGTGTCGACATGAGGAGTGTATTCAGGCTTATGCTTACCCCTCAGACGACGGGCAATCTCAGTAGACAGTCGACCGAGTGTTTTTCCGGTTGCATCTACAACAAACCAGTCACGCTTTACCGATTCTGGCTTTGCACTTAATGTTTTCATTAATTCCCGCCTCTAAAAATTTACCGTTTTGTATACTCTGCCACACCCATCAACACCTGTAGAACTCAAGTGGGAGGAGAATCCTCCAGGAGTCAAATCCATCCGGCAGTACAAAACATCTCACTATCAAGAACTCTTATCACTGCTCACACCGGGGCTGTGTAAAATTGCAGCAGATAAAAAATTTCAGGGCGCGCATTATAATGAATTTAAATTAGGTTTTCTAGGCCAAATACACATTTTCTGTCCTATTCTGCGGCAAGGGGAAGTCCGAACAGCTGGACAGTATTGGAGTAGATTTGATCGAGGATCACCGGCCTCTCCTCTGACCGAAGAGAACACAACACATTCGCAATCGCAATCAATGAAGCAGGCGTGTTTCTCTTGCCTTGGAGGCCGCATACCGGCATATCCGGAGCGTCCGTTTCCAGCACTATGGCTGATAAGGGTATTTGTGCCACCGCAGCTCTGCTTTTCTTAGCCCTCTCATAGGTGATAACACCACCCACACCTATTTTGAAGTTCATATTGACAGCAGTCATGGCCTGTTCATAACTGCCGGAAAAACCGTGAATGACGCCACCACCTTCAAATTTCATGCGTTTCAGCCAGTAAATCACCTCATTAAACGCTTTTCTCGCATGAACTATGACCGGCAAATGGTGAGCACCAGCGATGGCAAGCTGCTGTATAAACACTTCCTCCTGCAGCGGCCAGTTTTGCTCGGTTTTATCCAATCCGATCTCGCCGACCGCCCGCACACCGATTTCCGCTGCCAATAACTCCTCTAAAACCTGCAGATGAACAGATTCATATTCTGCGAGGAAGCATGGATGAATCCCCAGAGCAGGATAACATCCACGATTTTCGCGACAAAACTCCAGAACCCGACACCAACGGGACTTGGCCACTCCCGGCACCACGAAACCCGTGACGCCCATAGATCGCCACCGTCCCATCTGCTCGCCTAGATCACGTGCGAAACACTCGAAATCCAGATGGCAATGACTGTCAATAAACCGCGCGGACTCAGTGCTCACGCGTTTTATGAAATGTGACATCCGGGTAGCGCTCCTGAGTGAGCTGCAGATTTACCATGGTAGGCGCAATGTAAGTGAGCGAATCACCTCCGTCCAGCGCAAGATTATCCTCACAACGCTTCCGGAACTCCTCCAGTTTTGCAGCATTCTGCGCCGTCACCCAGCGTGCTGTGGCCACGTTTACCGGCTCATACATCGCTTCTACCTTGTATTCATTCTTCAAGCGACTGACCACCACATCAAACTGAAGTACGCCAACGGCACCAACAATCAAGTCATTGTTTTTCAACGGCCGAAACACCTGAACCGCCCCTTCTTCACTCAGTTGAATCAATCCCTTTTGGAGCTGCTTGATCTTGAGCGGGTCTTTTAAGCGAATGCGCCGAAACAACTCTGGCGCAAAGTTGGGAATACCGGTGAATCGATAATCAGGGCCCGCAGTGAAACTGTCCCCGATTTGAATAGTGCCATGATTATGCAAGCCGATAATATCTCCTGCATAGGCGGTCTCCACACGTGCACGATCACCCGCCATAAACGTCAGTGCATCAGCGATGCGAACATCCTTTCCAATGCGCACATGACGCATTTTCATTCCTTGCTCGTAGGTACCTGAACATATTCTGAGAAATGCAATTCTATCTCGGTGCTGTGGGTCCATGTTGGCCTGGATCTTAAAAACAAATCCGGAAAACTCCTTATCCCCGGGCTGAATCTCTCCCTGATCCGTTTCACGGGGTAACGGCGAAGGCGCCCAGTCCACCAATCCATCCAGAACGTGGTCCACCCCAAAATTACCGAGCGCTGTGCCAAAAAACACTGGCGTCATATCCCCAGCTAAAAATGCTTCCGCATCAAACTCCGGACAGGCCCCACGCACCAACTCAATTTCCTCCCGCAATTGCTCAGCATAATCGCCAATGGCGACATCCAGTTCCGTATTATTCAAGCCTTGAATTTTCCGCTCTGCCTGAATCGTATGCCCCTGCCCTGTGGAGTAAAGAACTATCTCATCCCTCAGCAGGTGGTAAACGCCTTTGAATTCTTTCCCCATGCCAATTGGCCAGGTAATGGGCGAACAACTGATATTGAGAACATCCTCAACCTCGTCCAACAATTCGACAGGATCTCGAATATCCCGATCCAGCTTATTCATGAAGGTGATGATTGGCGTGGTCCTGAGCCGGGTTACCTCCATCAATTTGATGGTTCGCTCCTCCACCCCTTTAGCACTGTCAATGACCATTAAACAGGAGTCCACAGCGGTGAGCGTCCGATACGTATCTTCGGAAAAGTCTTCGTGCCCGGGCGTATCCAGAAGGTTAACCAAGTGATCCTTGTAGGGAAACTGCATGACAGACGTCGTCACAGAAATTCCCCGCTCTTTTTCCATTTCCATCCAGTCAGATTTCGCATGCTGACCCGATTTTTTACCTTTCACCGTTCCGGCTTTTTGAATTGCCTTTCCGAACAACAATAGCTTCTCTGTGATTGTTGTTTTACCCGCATCCGGGTGCGATATTATGGCAAATGTTCGCCTCGAGTTAATCTCAGATTCTAAACTACGCATTTTTTTAAGGATCTCTTTAGATAGGAACAGCCAGACTGAATTATACCGACGGATAAGAAACAGCGAAACAGCTCATCTACTGACCTGCATAGCTACACACTCACTATGTCCAAAGCCATCACGATGGCGTCTTCGCGGCTGCGCCCCAACGGGTAGTACCCTTTCCGAATACCCACCTCATTAAATCCAAGCTTTCGATAAAGGGCGACAGCAACGGAATTAGACTCGCGAACTTCCAGAAACATCGTCTCGGCCTGCTTTTCAAGAACAACCCTGATCACCTCAGTCAACAACGCCTCGCCCACTCCGCCACTCCGGTTACCCGGCCTGACACACAAATTCAACAGCTGTGCCTCATCCAATACAACCGTGACGAAAGCGTACGCAATAATCTCATCTCGCTCATGATGACGTTGACCAACAACTCTGCGACAACAAGCGATGTTGTGGTAGTGCTCACCAAAACACCCACGCATATTGTTTTCAGACCAGGGGTGCGAGTAACAACTCCTTTCAACTTCTATGACCTGAGCTACATCCAACTCAGTGAGCGGGCGAAAATACGTCCCAGACAGATTAGGCTCAATTAAATTAACCATAAGTCAGCCTGCGTTTATCGTCTTAATCAGATGCCAAAGTTCGCGCTTCGCTTCGCCACCGTCCAATACTTCGGATAGTGCAGGCGCAATCATCCAGTCGCCTGCGTCTTCACTCTCTTTGTTGCGATTGCCCTGCCCCCCTGAAAACAGCTGTAAATACTCTTTTTGCGTTTTAGTACCAAAAAAAAGAATCGAACTCTTGGGTGTTATTTCCCCGATACCGAGCTCATCCAAAATAGTACGGGCAGCACTCTTCGTCTGACCGGGTAAAGTCCCCGACTCAAAAGGCGGCCAATAGAAACTAGCTCGAACGCAATCTTTCTCAGAACGCCCTCCAATCAAGGCCAGTGCCTCGATAATATGATCAACGAGCTCGGTATAACTTGTGACAGGGTCGTTGCGATTCACACTCGCCACCCATGAGAGTCGTCCCACTTTTCCTAACAGCCAGGAAATATGCTCATCAAAGGATACCTCAATGCCCGTCGCATCAACAGCAACTGCCTTCTTGGATTCGGGAGCTTGGGAAGGCTCAGTACGCTTCGATGACAACGCCAGTACAGCTGACAAGCGCTCTTCAACCACAGCCCCCATTACGTTGGCCACGGTGCTCGAATTCCGATTCAACGGTGTCACCGATTGAACGACTTGATCAGTGACCACATTCTGGTTGCAGACCTGCACGACGGCTTCGATACTTGAAGTAAACTCAAGTACCCTCAGCGGAAACTGCTTCGTGGAGGCTGGCGTAAACCGTCCATACCAAGCATCAATCCTCAACCGTTTTAAGTAACTCCGTTGGATACCGTGATTCATTGCGAGAGAAGAACACTTTCTGACGTTAACTCAAACATCACCTTGAGGATGCATTCGCGGTTGTTCAGCGAGAATAAGGTTTAGGGCATGAATGTATGCTTTCGCTGATGCGATCACAATATCGGTATCGGCCCCCATGCCATTCACTATCCTGCCTTCCTTTTCAAGACGGACAGTGACCTCGCCCTGCGCATCGGTTCCACTGGTAATATTGTTAACAGAATACAGCTGCAAATTTGCACCCGATTGCACTTCAGACTCTATGGCTTGATAGGTCGCATCGACGGGCCCACTGCCCTCCGATTGCACGGACACTTCTTCACCATCTATTAAAAGCGTTAACTCAGCGCTAGGGGTAACGCCTGTTTCAGATGTAACCCGCATGCACACCAGCTTGTACTTCTCCTGGCCTGCACCAATTACCGAATCACTCACCAGAGCCTGCAAATCCTCATCGAATATTTCGTGCTTTTTATCTGCTAACTCTTTAAATTTAGCGAAAACTTCATTGAGGCGACTTTCCGACTCCAATGTAATTCCAAGCTCTTCGAGTCGCGAACGCAGAGCATTCCTTCCTGAATGCTTACCCAGAACAAGGCTGTTTTTATTCCAGCCGACATCTTCGGCGAGCATAATTTCATAGGTTTCGCGCTTCTTCAACACACCGTCTTGATGAATGCCGGATTCATGAGCAAATGCATTGGCACCCACGATCGCCTTGTTAGGCTGAACAGGAAATCCGGTTATGGTCGAAACCAGCCTGGATGTTGGTACAATTTGCCGAGTATCGATTCCAAGATCCAAGTTAAATAAATCACTACGGGTTTTTAACGCCATGACAATCTCTTCAAGAGAAGCATTACCCGCACGCTCCCCTAGACCATTGATGGTGCACTCAACCTGCCTCGCGCCATTTAACACCGCTGACAAAGAGTTAGAGACTGCGAGGCCCAAATCATTATGGCAATGTACTGAGAATATCGCCTGGTCAGCATTTGGAATACGCGTGACCAATTGCTTTATTTGTTCGCCAAACTGCTCAGGAATAGCATACCCCACGGTGTCGGGAATATTAATTGTTGTTGCACCGGCTTTGATGGCCGCTTCGATAATTTGGCACAAAAACTCCAAGTCCGACCGCCCGGCATCTTCACAGGAAAACTCAACATCATCTGTGTAGTTCCTTGCCCTCTTAACGGCATGTACAGCCTGCTCTATCACTTCATCAGGTTGCATTTGCAGCTTATATTTCATATGGATAGGAGACGTCGCTATAAACGTGTGGATCCTGGAAGCATTGGCGTTTTTTAATGCTTCCGCTGCACGATCAATATCTTTATTCAGCGCCCTGGCAAGACTACAAACCGTTGAATCTTTGATAACTTCAGCAATCGCCTTTACAGATTCAAAGTCACCTGGGCTTGCAATAGCAAAGCCTGCCTCAATCACGTCAACACGCATCTTTTCTAATGCCTTGGCAATGCGAAGCTTTTCCACTTTCGTCATGGATGCGCCAGGGCTTTGCTCCCCGTCTCGGAGTGTCGTATCAAAAACAACCAGCCTTTCACGTGACGTCATATTTTGCGCTCCCAATCTCAAGATAATTCGGCTTTGGATATTATACAGCGCATGCCCATTTTCGCCACGCCTTGTCGAAGCCTAGCCTCTCTGCACGAGTGAGGACGCGACAAAATTCCAGGCGAAAAAAAATCCCCGAGCCTAACGACTCGGGGATTTCTCATGAGGTGCCTGACGATGACCTACTCTCACATGGGGAAGCCCCACACTACCATCGGCGCTGGACGGTTTCACTACTGAGT